>NZ_JALJWE010000001.1:0-4845000 GCF_024168685.1 Pseudomonas sp. S3E17 | reverse complement strand
GGTGTTCCTTCCTATATCTACGCATTTCACCGCTACACAGGAAATTCCACCACCCTCTACCATACTCTAGTCAGTCAGTTTTGAATGCAGTTCCCAGGTTGAGCCCGGGGATTTCACATCCAACTTAACAAACCACCTACGCGCGCTTTACGCCCAGTAATTCCGATTAACGCTTGCACCCTCTGTATTACCGCGGCTGCTGGCACAGAGTTAGCCGGTGCTTATTCTGTCGGTAACGTCAAAACCACCACGTATTAGGTAATGGCCCTTCCTCCCAACTTAAAGTGCTTTACAATCCGAAGACCTTCTTCACACACGCGGCATGGCTGGATCAGGCTTTCGCCCATTGTCCAATATTCCCCACTGCTGCCTCCCGTAGGAGTCTGGACCGTGTCTCAGTTCCAGTGTGACTGATCATCCTCTCAGACCAGTTACGGATCGTCGCCTTGGTGAGCCATTACCCCACCAACTAGCTAATCCGACCTAGGCTCATCTGATAGCGCAAGGCCCGAAGGTCCCCTGCTTTCTCCCGTAGGACGTATGCGGTATTAGCGTCCGTTTCCGAACGTTATCCCCCACTACCAGGCAGATTCCTAGGCATTACTCACCCGTCCGCCGCTCTCAAGAGAAGCAAGCTTCTCTCTACCGCTCGACTTGCATGTGTTAGGCCTGCCGCCAGCGTTCAATCTGAGCCATGATCAAACTCTTCAGTTCAAACATCTTTGGGTTTTTAAGAAACCCTAAACTTGGCTCAGCAATCGTTGGTTATTCTTTGATTTCTCGCGGAGTAACTTGTGATGCTGATAATCTTGTTGACTATCAGTCTGACTCCACAAGCACCCACACGAATTGCTTGATTCAGTTGTTAAAGAGCGGTTGGTTAAGAGCTTTCGTCTCAACCGAGGCGCGCATTCTACAGCAGCCTCATTTGCTGTCAAGTGATTATTTTCAGAAGCTTTCGAAGATTTCTTCAACAACTTCAACCACTTGCGCTTGCGATCTCTCGTTAGCGGGAGGCGAATTCTACAGCGTTACACGCTGCTGTCAACACCTCTTTTTCTCCGCTTTCGACCGAGAAGATCGAATCGTTAATAGCGTCAAACAACACGACTCTACCAACTCCTTCTGGGCTTCGATGAACTGAAGCAAACCGCTGCCTTATCCTGCATAACTCATTGTTTACCAAGGAGTTTTACGTTTCGACTGCGCCGGAAGTGGGGCGAATTATAGACGTCCAGAATCTGCCGTCAACCATTAATTTGGTTTTCCTATCAATCTACTGAAGTTGATTAAAAAACCACCAAAACATGCTCCTCTATATAAAACATGCTCCTCTATATATAGAAGAGCTCCCCCTAGATGACTCCCGCTTCTTTTAAAGCCTTCACATTCGCCAAGCCCAACCCCAACACATCCTGCAGCACCTTGGCCGTATGCTGCCCCAATAGAGGAGGCGCAGTACGGTATTCCACAGGCGTCTTGGATAACCGAATCGGACTGGCCACCAGTGGCACCACCCCTGACAACGCATGTGGCAGCTGTATCGCCAACCCTCGTGCCTTCACCTGAGGATCGGCAAACACCTGGGCCAGGTCATTGATCGGCCCGCAAGGCACACCAACCCGCTCCAGTTGTGACACCCACTCAGCCGTCGTCTTGAAGACCGTAACCTGGCGAATCAATGGAATCAGCTCAGCGCGGTTGGCTACCCGCACCTTATTAGTAGAGAACCGTGGGTCATCCGCCCACTGCGGCTGCCCAGCCACTTCGGCGAACTTGCGAAATTGCCCGTCATTACCCACGGTCAATATGAAATCGCCATCGGCCGTAGGGAAATCCTGATAAGGCACGATATTCGGATGAGCATTACCCAGTCGTTTTGGCGCCGCTCCCGTGGCCAGGTAATTCATCGCCTGGTTAGCCAGACAAGCCACCTGCACATCAAGCAACGCCATATCGATATGCTGCCCACCACCGTCATGATCCCGATGCGCCAGCGCAGCCAGGATCGCCACTGTCGAGTAGAGCCCAGTGAGAATGTCAGTCAGCGCCACCCCTACCTTCACCGGTCCGGCGCCCTCCTCACCTTCCGGCCGGCCGGTAAGACTCATCAGCCCACCCAACCCCTGGATCATGAAGTCATACCCCGCGCGAGCGGCATATGGCCCCGTCTGCCCGAAGCCAGTAATCGAGCAGTAGATCAACTCCGGATTCACCTTCTTGAGCGACTCGTAGTCCAACCCATACGCCGCCAGTCCACCCACCTTGAAGTTTTCGATCAAGATGTCGGACTTGGCCGCCAGATCTCTCACAAGTTGCTGCCCCTCCGGCCGCGTAAAATCGATAGTCACCGACTCTTTGTTGCGATTAGCCGACAAGTAGTACGCCGCTTCACTCGTGTTCTCGCCATCCACGTCCTTAAGGAAGGGCGGCCCCCAGGCGCGCGTATCGTCCCCGCTACCAGGTCGCTCAACCTTGATCACCTCAGCCCCAAGGTCCGCAAGGATCTGCCCGGACCAGGGGCCTGCCAACACTCGCGATAAATCCAATACCCGCAGATGCGAAAGCGCGCCCATGCAGTTCTCCTATTAATAGAACGCCTGAAGACCGGTTTGCGCGCGCCCCAGAATCAGGGCATGCACGTCATGGGTGCCCTCATAAGTGTTAACCACCTCCAGGTTCACCAGATGACGCGCCACCCCGAACTCATCGGAGATGCCATTGCCCCCCAACATGTCCCGCGCCATACGCGCGATGTCCAAGGACTTGCCGCACGAGTTGCGCTTCATGATCGATGTGATTTCAACCGCAGCCGTTCCCTCATCCTTCATACGCCCCAGACGCAGGCAGCCTTGCAGCGCCAGGGTGATCTCGGTCTGCATATCGGCCAGCTTCTTCTGGATCAATTGAGTTGCCGCCAATGGCCGGCCGAACTGCTGACGATCCAAGGTGTACTGGCGAGCGGTGTGCCAGCAAAACTCCGCGGCCCCCAAAGCCCCCCAGGAAATGCCATAACGCGCCGAGTTAAGGCAGGTGAAAGGACCCTTCAAGCCGCGCACATCCGGGAAAATGTTCTCTTCCGGCACAAACACGTTATCCATCACGATCTCACCGGTGATGGAGGCGCGCAGGCCGACCTTGCCGTGAATCGCTGGCGCACTCAGGCCCTTCCAGCCTTTCTCCAGGACAAACCCACGAATATCCCCAGCGTCGTCCTTGGCCCACACCACAAACACGTCCGCAATCGGGCTATTGGTGATCCACATTTTTGCGCCGCTCAGGCTGTAGCCGCCATCCACTTTGCGTGCACGAGTAACCATCGCGCCGGGATCGGAACCGTGATCAGGCTCGGTCAAACCAAAGCAGCCAATCCATTCGCCCGAGGCCAATTTCGGCAAGTACTTCTGCTTTTGCGCTTCGGTGCCAAACTCATTGATAGGCACCATCACCAGTGACGACTGCACACTCATCATCGAGCGATAACCGGAGTCGACGCGCTCAACCTCACGCGCAATCAGGCCGTAGCTGACGTAGTTCAAACCACTGCCCCCGTACTGCTCAGGAATCATTGCCCCCAGCAAACCGGTCTCACCCATTTCACGGAAAATCGCCGGATCGGTCTTTTCATGGCGAAAAGCTTCGAGCACACGCGGCGCCAGCTTGTCCTGGGCGAATTGCTCAGCACTGTCGCGCACCATGCGCTCCTCTTCGGTGAGCTGTTGATCCAGCAGCAGTGGATCGATCCAGTTGAAGCTTGCCTTGCCAGCCATGAATGAGTCCTCGCAAAGAAAATCAGAAGTCGTGCATGGAGCCTAGGCCGGGCAGGCAGGGAGAGCAAACGAGGTTTTTGCATAGGCTTGTGATAATTTCTCACTTCGTAACGCCTACAAGCGGTGCAACTGCACTTTTTATGTGAGGACAAGGTATATGCGCAGGAAAATTCCCAGCACCACCGCCCTTGTCAGTTTTGAAGCGGCAGCCCGCCACGAGAGCTTTACCAAGGCGGCGCATGAGCTTTCCATCACCCAAGGCGCCATTTGCCGACAGATCGCCAGCCTGGAGGAGTTTTTAAGTGTCGAGCTGTTTCGGCGCTCACGGCGCGGGGTAAAGCTGACGGAGGCGGGACTTTCATACAGCCGTCGCGTGGCCACCCAGCTGGACGCTGTGGAGCGCGATACCCTGTCCGTCATGGGACAGCAAGGCGCAAACACCATTGAACTGGCCGTGGTACCCACTTTTGGTACGCAATGGTTGATCCCTCGCCTCAAGGACTTTCAACGAGAGCATCCGGAGGTGACGGTAAACCTGACTAACCGCACGCGCCCCTTCCTCTTTGCCGATACAGAATTTGACGCAGCAATCTACTTCGGCGACGCAGATTGGTCCGGCACCGAATCCCACAGGCTAATGGGAGAAAATCCTGTCCCCGTGTGCAGCCCGCGACTATTGGGCGAACTTGAGCGATTCACCCCCCAGGAGATTGCAGAACTGCCATTGCTTCAACAGACCACCCGCCCTTACGCCTGGCGCCAATGGTTCAACGCCCAGCAACTGAACGTGCCCCGCGACATGACAGGCCCACGTTACGAGCTATTCTCGATGTTGTCTCAAGCCGCCATGCATGACATGGGTATTGCACTGATCCCGCCATTCCTTATCCAGCGAGAACTGGACGAGCAGCGACTGGTGATCGCAAGCCCGCAGGCACTGACCAGTTCGAAGGCTTATTACCTGATGATTCCTGACAGAAAAGTCGAATCAGCTTCACTGCACGCGTTCAGAGACTGGTTGATAGACCAATCGCAGCGCTACAGCCCAGCACTTAAAGGACAAGCCTCACATGCTGACTTTGTAGTCAGCTAAATTTAAAGCCTACAGATGTACGTATATGTCGCATTTAAGCAGACTGTACCTGTCAGCCTGAAACAAGGCTTAAAGCCATGATTTTCGTGGCTTGTAGCGACTCCTATCAGCCAATGCCCGACTATTCACATCAACGATGGAAAAAAACACACGAACCAGCTGAAGCCCTTTAAGCACCTGTATTTAAAGAGGTTATTTCAGACCGTTGCGACAATCAGTCACAGGGTGACTTGTAGTTAATTTTTCGTCACCCGTCATAATCCCTTGAAGGCCGTAAAGTTCGCCTGCAAAATGCCGCGCCCCGCTGTCATTTCAGCGGGATCGTGCTGATCGGCCGCCCCAGCTGCGCCACTCGCGGTGCACTGGCCTTTTTACAAAAAGATCAAAAGCAAAAAGATCATGCAGGAGATTTGACGTGCACATTGGTGTTCCTCTCGAAACCCAGACCGGTGAAACGCGGGTGGCTGCCACCCCGGAAACCATCAAGAAGCTGATCGGCCAGGGCCATAAGGTCACTGTTCAAAGCGGCGCCGGCCTCAAGGCCAGCATCGTCGACAGTGCCTATGAAGCAGCAGGCGCGACCATTGGCAGTGCCGGCGATGCGTTTGGCGCCGAGCTGATTCTCAAGGTGGTCGCCCCCAGCGACAGCGAACTGGCGCTGATCAAAAGCGGCACTGTGTTGGTGGGCATGCTCAATCCGTTCAGCAACGAAACCATTGCCAAGCTGGCCGAGCAGGGCATCACTGCCTTTGCGCTGGAAGCTGCGCCACGTACCTCGCGGGCCCAGAGCCTCGACGTGCTGTCTTCCCAGGCCAACATCGCCGGCTATAAAGCCGTGTTGCTGGCCGCCCATCACTACCCGCGTTTCATGCCGATGCTGATGACCGCCGCCGGTACGGTCAAAGCCGCGCGCGTGCTGATCCTCGGCGCCGGCGTCGCGGGCCTGCAGGCGATCGCCACGGCGAAACGCCTGGGCGCCGTGATCGAAGCATCCGACGTGCGCCCTGCGGTAAAAGAGCAGATCGAATCCCTTGGCGCCAAGTTCGTCGATGTCCCCTACGAAACCGACGAAGAACGTGAATGCGCCGTCGGTGTTGGCGGCTACGCACGCCCGATGCCCAGCAGTTGGATGCAACGCCAGGCCCAAGCCGTGCACGAGCGCGCCAAGCAGGCAGACATTGTCATCACCACCGCCCTGATCCCCGGCCGCAAGGCGCCGACGCTGCTCAGCGCCGACACCGTCGCGCAGATGAAGCCCGGCTCGGTGGTGATCGACCTCGCCGCCGCCCAGGGTGGCAACTGCCCGCTGACCGTCGCCGACCAGGTGGTGGTGGAGAACGGCGTGATCATCTGCGGCCCAACCAACCTGGCCGGTGCCGTCGCCGCCGACGCCTCAGCTTTATATGCGCGCAACCTGCTGGACTTCCTGAAGCTGGTCTTCAACAAGGAAGGGCAGTTTGAAATCAACCTCGAAGACGACATCGTCGCCGCGTGCCTCATGTGCCGCGACGGCCAAGTCATCCGCAAAAACGCCTAAGCAGGGATTCAGACGATGGAAGAGCTTATCTCCCCCGGTATCTACAACCTGATCATCTTTGTGCTGGCGATTTATGTCGGTTACCACGTGGTCTGGAACGTGACGCCCGCGCTGCACACGCCGCTGATGGCAGTGACCAACGCGATTTCCGCGATCGTGATCGTAGGCGCCATGCTGGCTGCCGCCCTCACCGTGACCCCGCTGGGCAAGACCATGGGCACCCTGGCTGTGGCCCTCGCAGCCGTAAACGTGTTCGGCGGTTTCCTGGTAACTCGCAGGATGCTGGAGATGTTCAAGAAGAAAGCCCCGAAAGCAAAAGAAGAGGCGCCGAAGTAATGAGCATGAATCTGGTGACGACGCTGTACCTGATCGCGTCGATCTGCTTTATCCAGGCCCTCAAAGGCCTGTCGCATCCCACTACGTCGCGACGCGGCAACCTGTTCGGCATGCTCGGCATGGCGCTGGCGGTACTCACGACCGTAGGCCTCATCTATAAGCTCGGCGCTGAGCTGGCCACCGCCGGTATCGGCTACGTGATCGTCGGCCTGCTGGTCGGCGGCACCGCCGGCTCGGTCATGGCCAAGCGCGTAGAAATGACCAAGATGCCCGAACTGGTCGCCTTCATGCACAGCATGATCGGCCTGGCCGCGGTGTTTATCGCGATTGCCGCCGTGGTCGAGCCGCAGTCCCTGGGCATCGTCAAACACCTGGGCGATGCGATCCCGGCGGGCAACCGCCTGGAGCTGTTCCTCGGCGCGGCCATCGGTGCGATTACCTTCTCCGGTTCGGTGATCGCGTTCGGCAAGCTGTCGGGCAAGTACAAGTTCCGCCTGTTCCAAGGCGCACCGGTACAGTTTGGCGGCCAGCACAAGATCAACCTGGTGCTCGGCCTTGCAACACTCGGCCTGGGGCTGGCGTTCATGTTCACCGGCAACCTCACCGCCTTTGCGCTGATGCTGGCATTGGCGTTCGTGCTCGGCGTGCTGATCATCATCCCAATCGGCGGCGCCGATATGCCGGTTGTTGTGTCGATGCTCAACAGCTACTCCGGCTGGGCCGCGGCGGGCATCGGCTTCTCGCTGAACAACTCGATGCTGATCATTGCCGGTTCGCTGGTGGGTTCAAGCGGTGCGATCCTGTCGTACATCATGTGCAAGGCGATGAACCGCTCCTTCTTTAATGTACTGCTCGGCGGTTTCGGCAATGCGCCGGATGCCGGTGCCGCAGCCGGCTCTAAAGAAGCACGCCCGGTAAAATCCGGCTCGGCCGACGACGCCACGTTCCTGCTGACCAACGCCGACACCGTGATCATCGTTCCAGGCTATGGCCTGGCAGTGGCACGGGCACAGCATGCCCTGAAGGAACTGACCGAGAAGTTGACCCACCGTGGCGTGACCGTGAAATACGCGATCCACCCGGTGGCCGGCCGTATGCCTGGGCATATGAACGTCCTGCTGGCCGAGGCGGAAGTGCCTTACGACCAGGTGTTCGAGATGGAGGATATCAACTCCGAATTCGGCCAGGCTGACGTGGTGCTGGTGCTGGGCGCGAACGACGTGGTCAACCCGGCCGCCAAGAACGACCCCAACTCGCCGATTGCCGGCATGCCGATCCTGGAAGCGTTCAAGGCCAAGACCATCATCGTCAACAAGCGCTCGATGGCCAGTGGTTATGCCGGGCTGGATAACGAACTGTTCTACCTGGACAAGACCATGATGGTCTTCGGTGATGCCAAGAAGGTCATCGAAGACATGGTCAAGGCCGTCGAGTAACACTGCGCCAGAGCAATACCCGAAACCCTGGCCTCCAGTAGGCTGGGGTTTTTTATTACCCCATGAAACCCGACCAAAGGCTCTAAATCGCTGCCCCGCATTCGACCATGGTAGCGGGCCGAATTTTTTTGAAATCACTACACTGCCCACCTTGCTTCCGTAGCCTGAGATAACAATTCATGTACCGTGATCGTATCCGCTTGCCTTCGTTGTTGAACAAGGTCATGAGCGCGGCAGACGCCGCCGCACTGATCGAGGACGGCATGACCGTCGGCATGAGCGGCTTCACCCGTGCCGGTGAAGCCAAGGCCGTGCCCCACGCCCTGGCCGAACGCGCCAAGACGTCCCCGCTGAAAATCACCCTGATGACCGGCGCCAGCCTGGGTAACGACCTGGATAAGCAGTTGACCGAAGCCGGCGTGCTGTCCCGCCGCATGCCGTTCCAGGTCGATAGCACGTTGCGCAAGGCGATCAACGCCGGCGAAGTGATGTTTATCGATCAGCACCTGTCGGAAACCGTCGAGCAACTGCGCAACAACCAGCTCAAGCTGCCGGACATAGCCGTCATCGAGGCCGTTGCGATCACCGAACAAGGCCATATCGTGCCCACCACGTCTGTGGGTAACTCCGCCAGCTTCGCGATTTTCGCCAAGCAAGTGATCGTCGAGATCAACCTGGCACACAACCCGAATCTGGAAGGGCTGCACGACATCTATATCCCGACCTACCGGCCAACCCGTACGCCGATCCCGCTGGTAAAGGTCGACGACCGCATCGGCAGCACCGCGATCCCGATCCCGCCGGAGAAGATCGTCGCCATCGTGATCACCAATCAGGCCGACTCAGCCTCCACCGTGACACCACCCGACAGCGACACCCAGGGCATTGCCAACCACCTGATCAACTTCCTCAAGCAGGAAGTGGACGCCGGGCGCATGACCAACAAGCTTGGTCCGCTGCAGGCCGGGATCGGCAACATTGCCAACGCAGTGATGTGCGGCCTGATCGATTCGCCGTTCGAAGACCTGACCATGTATTCGGAAGTGTTGCAGGACTCGACGTTCGACCTGATCGACGCCGGCAAACTGAGCTTTGCCTCAGGCAGCTCGATCACCTTGTCGGAGCGGCGCAATGCCGACGTGTTCGGCAACCTGGAGCACTACAAAGACAAGCTGGTGCTGCGCCCGCAGGAAATTTCCAATCACCCTGAAGTAGTGCGGCGCCTGGGCATTATCGGCATCAACACGGCGCTGGAGTTCGACATCTACGGCAACGTCAACTCCACCCACATCTGCGGCACGCGGATGATGAACGGCATCGGCGGTTCCGGCGACTTTGCGCGCAACGCGCACCTGGCGATCTTCGTCACCAAGTCGATTGCCAAGGGCGGCGCGATTTCCAGCGTGGTGCCGATGGTCAGCCATGTGGACCACACCGAGCACGACGTCGACATCCTGGTCACCGAAGTAGGCCTCGCGGACCTGCGGGGCCTGGCGCCACGGGAGCGGGCCCGGGTGATCATCGACAACTGTGTGCATCCGGCATACCGCGATGCGCTGAACACTTACTTCAACACAGCCTGCGCCATCGGTGGCCACACCCCACACATCCTGCGCGAAGCACTGAGTTGGCACATTAACCTGGAAGAAACCGGGCATATGCTCAAGGCTTGATTGATACAGATTCGAGCTGACGCAAACACAGTTTCGTCAGCTCGATGCCACACCCCTCGCTTCTTGAAAAAACTGTACTGCTGTACCGGTCATTTCCTACCGAAAATTCCCACACTCACCTCACAAAATGCTTATTTCGCACTGTTTCAGTGCAGACAGGTACAGTTGCCCCATTTCCGTACAGTACAGCACCTATAAACAGTTAACTGGCCCCTCACAATACAGGTGAACTGTATCTAGAGAGTCTTGCGCCGGAGGAGGATCATTGGCATCAGTTAAACCACTACCTAATCCCGCCACAAGCGGAAGGATGTCATCATGGAACGTACACTCAGTTCCGAACTGTTCTTCGAAGAAAAAGCTGTAAACACCCAGGCTTCCCTGCCTTTGCGCGTTCTCGCCAACCTGATGTTGTGGCAGCGCCGCATCTCCAGCCGCCATCAACTGGCTCGTCTGGATTCGCGTCTGCTGGCTGATGCCGGTATCAGCGAAGCTCAACGCTATGAAGAGCTGAGCAAGCCGTTCTGGCGTTAATTGACGCCCGCTGGCCCTGACCTACCGGGTCCACTGCCAGCACTGATTTGTCAAAACAAAGCCCGCCCCGGGAGACCGGAGGCGGGCTTTGTTGTTTTCCGGGAGAGCCTTCTTTCCGTCCAAACAGAAGCCATTCATCCAAACCAGTACAGTTAAAAAAATATAACAGTTAAGCAGTACAATTAAACATTGGTGTATCTGTAACGGTCAGAGCCACTCGCCCACCATGGCGTTCCAGGACCTCACGAAAGGCGCTCACCATGGACACCCAACCCTCTCTCTATAAACGGCTGTTACACAGGACAGCTTCCACGCTGGCCAAGTGGCTCCGCCACGCCTACGAACGCCGCCAACTGGCGCAGCTCGATCTTCGAGAACTCTCCGATGTCGGCATCAGCCCGGGAGACCGAATGGCCGAGTTGTCCAAGCCGTTCTGGCGAGACTAGGCAGTCAAGAAGCTTTCCGAACGGATAAACAGCGGCTTAATATCCATGCACAACGTGGCGAACCGTTTAGGACAGGCGTCTGATTCCCAATGGCCGCCCTGCGCCACCTTATTCGTTCACCTACAGGAGTCACCCCATGTCCCGTATTCGCCTGCTGAGTGCTGCTGCCCTGCTGGCCCTGGCCACCAACGCCAGCGCATCCAGCTTCATCGTGACCACCGACTCCATCGTCGGCGCACTGAAGGCTACTTCCGACGCCACCTCCGATGCCACTTCGTCACTGCGGGATAACAAGGTCGTGCGCGCCGCCCGTGACGACGCAGCCAGCTTCGTCGCAAGCGAAGGCGCCATTCGTGGTGTGAAGCTGGAAAGCGCCCTGGCCCAGATCCGCCAACAGGCGCCGCAACTGAACACCGCGACTGACGCACAGCTGGCCCAAGCCATCCTGGCTATTTGAATGAGTTGACACAAAGGGAGCGCCCGTCGCTCCCCGATGCCGCCGCACTGGCTCTCGCCCGGGCATTACGCTAGCCTTGGCGCTCGTTTTCAGTTGTCGAGTCCCATGGCTTTTTCATACCGCCTGCTAATTGTGCCTGTGTGTTTGTGTGCCAGTTGGTCGCCATTGGCTTCGGCCTTCGACCTGACCATCCAAGGTACCGTCGCGAGTGCGTACGCCACCAGCAAGGTGACCTCCGCGCCTTTCGACCGGAAAGTAGTCGTGGCGGCCCAGGATGATGCCGCTGCGTTTATCGCCACTGACGGCCAATGGCGGGGCGCACGGCTCGAATCCGCGCTGGATTACCTGCGCCGTACCCAACCAAAACTTAACGCCAGCGACCTTGAACTGGCGCAGGCAATTCTCGTCCAATAATCATCTTTGTATTTCGGAGTCATTCCATGCGTAGCCCGCTGATCGCCGCCACCCTTGGCCTGCTGTTGTTGGCCGACGTTGCCCAGGCACATACCCTGGTGGCCACCAGTAACATCATTGTTCGCGCCTCTGGCCGCACCATTGATTTCACTTCGGACACCACCACCTCCATCCGCGACTCCAAAGTCGTGCGCGAAGCCCACGATGACGCGGCCAGTTTCGTCGCCACCAACGGCGAGATCCGCGGCGCACAGTTGGAAGCCGCCTTCGACACCCTGCGCACCCGCCTGCCGGAAGCGCGCGATGCCAGCGATCAGACCCTCGCCGAAGCTATCCTCGCTCTGTGAGGCGCCTTGTCGCCTGGCTCCTGGCCGGGACTGTGCTGCTGTGTGCCAGTACAGCCCAGGCCAGCCTGCAACTGCGGCTCAAGACAGATGGCTTGAGCCCGGCCGAACAGCAGGCCAGCCAGGCATTGCTCGATGAGGCGATGCGCTCGCTGCCACCGCGCTTCGTCGAGCAGTTGGACCGGCGCATCGATGTCGGCTGGACCGACAAGATGCCCGAAAATGCCTATGGCCAGGCTTCGTTGGTGGCCGAGCTGGACCTCAACCGCAACCTGCTCGACAGCCTGACCGACGGCAGCGCCGCCACGCAGAAAACCAATCGCCCCCACGGCACCGTGCGACGGGAAATGCTCGCGACCGTGCTGCATGAACTGACCCACATCTATGACCGTGCGCGCCTGTGGCCCAAGGACGAACGCGCGCTGATCCAGCGTTGCAGCCGCCAGAACAACATCACCGGCCTGATCGGCCTGCCCGATCAATGCCGTGGCCAGAATGACCGGCGCTTCACCCTCAGCGATGACCCGCGCCTGCTGGACCTGGCGGGTTGGCCGCAATATGTCGGCCGTCGCGGTGAGCGCGAACAACACAACCGTCAGGTCGCGCGCAGCCCGGATATCTACGAAACCACCAGCCCGCTGGAATTCGTAGCCGTCAATATGGAGTACTTCCTCCTCGACCCAAGCTATGCCTGCCGGCGCCCCGCGCTGTTCCGCTATTACAAGGAACACTTCGGCTGGGCCCCTCCGGAACAAGACACCTGCGCCAAGACCTACGCGTTCCTCAACGCCGGCAACGATTTCGCCAAGACACCCCTGGGCCACGTCGACCCCGAGCGGGTCTACGAAATCGACTACCTGCTGGCCGAAGCCAACCAGAACCTGGTCAGCCGCTGGGGCCACAGTATGTTGCGCCTGGTGATCTGCGCGCCGGGCCGCCCCCGTGGGCCGGACTGCCGGCTCGACCTGGACCAGCACCTGGTGCTTTCCTATCGCGCCTTCGTCGGCGATGTACAGCTGTCCAGCTGGGACGGCCTGGTGGGCAAGTACCCGTCACGGCTGTTCGTGTTGCCGCTGGCCCAAGTGATTGACGAATACACCAAGACCGAACTGCGCGGCCTGGCGTCCGTGCCGCTGAAACTGTCGCGCCAGGAGATCAACGACACCGTCGAGCACGCCGCTGAAATGCATTGGAGCTATGACGGCAACTATTACTTCCTGTCCAACAATTGCGCGGTCGAAAGCCTGAAACTGCTGCGCAGCGGCAGCGCCAACCCGCAGCTGACTGGCCTGGACAACATCACGCCGAATGGCCTGCTGGAAGTGCTGCAAGCCCGCGGCCTGGCGGATACCAGCGTACTCAACGACAAACGCGAGGCCATGCGCCTGGGGTATCACTTCGACTCCTTCCGCGAACGCTACCAGGCCATGTTCGACGTGCTGCGCAAACACCTGCCGATCAAACAGACCCAGGTTGAAGACTGGCTGTCCCTCAGCGCCGAAGAGCGCCGCCAGTGGTTTGACCAGGCCGACCTGCGCACCAGCGCCGCACTGCTGCTGCTGGAACAGGCGAGCTTTCGCAAACAGCTGATGCTGGCCCAGGACGAAGTCAAGCAACGCTACCTCGGTGCACGCGAGCTGAAAAACGGCGGCATGGAGAAAGCTAACGCCACACTGCAGCAGATCCTCGCCAACAGTGGCTTCCTCAGCCGTCCGGCAGAACTGCTGGGCAGCGGTGGCTATGGCCTGCCGCAACCGTCGGAAGCCAAGCGCCTGGAATCGGAAAGCGCCGAGCGCCAGAAGCAGCTGCAATCGCTCACCGGCGAGCTGGATAAAGAGGTGAGGGCGCTGCTGGATCCGTCCCGCGCGGCCGAAATTGCCGCGTGTGAAGCCAACCTAAAGCAGGTGGGTGAACATCTGCGCAAACTGCACAAAGCAGCGGGCGGTCTCGAGCTGCCCTGAAGTACACGGGATAAACACATTCCAATGTGGGAGCGAGCCCCCTCCCACATTTGCAATGTGTACACCTGAAGACCGTACATCTTCCCACCACCAACTGTTTTGCCAACGAAAGCTGGCTGAAAGCTAACGCGTCTAGGATCGCCCCCAACTGCCGGCAACAGACCGGCTGTACACAACAACAATGGTGATTCCCGATGTCCGTCCGTACCCGCCTGTTCGCCCCAACTCCACCCGTACGCCTAGTGCCTTTCGTTCTGCGCTGACCCCACCCCGGTTTGCCATTCCCTAGCCGCGCTACGCCTGGAGTATTCCTATGCTGACTTTCCTTGGCTTTGCCATGGTCATCACGTTCATGTTCCTGATCATGACCAAGCGCCTGTCCGCGCTGATCGCCCTGATCATCGTGCCTATCCTGTTCGCGCTGTTCGGCGGTTTCGCACCGAAGATCGGCCCGATGATGCTCGAAGGCATTACCAAGCTCGCGCCCACCGGCGTGATGCTGATGTTCGCCATCCTCTATTTTGCCCTGATGATCGACTCCGGCCTGTTCGACCCGGCCGTGCGCAAGATCCTCAAGATGGTCAAGGGCGACCCGCTGAAGGTGTCGGTCGGCACCGCCGTGCTGGCCCTGGTGGTGTCCCTCGACGGTGACGGCGCCACCACCTACATGATCTGCGTGGCCGCCATGCTGCCGCTGTACCAGCGCATCGGCATGAGCCCGCGGATCATGGCCGGCCTGATCATCCTCGCCGGTGGCGTGATGAACATGACCCCCTGGGGCGGCCCGACCGCCCGCGCCGCCAGTGCGCTGCACGTGGACCCCTCGGATATTTTCGTCCCGATGATCCCGGCGATGGCCGCCGGTGTGGTGGCGATCCTGGTGATTGCCTACATGTACGGCAAGCGCGAACGGGCGCGCCTGGGTGAACTGCACCTGCAAGGCGACGAGATCGACCACAGCGAGATCAGCGTGTCGCAATACCCGGACGCCCGCCGTCCGAAGCTGATCTGGTTCAACGGTGCCCTGACCCTGGCCCTGATGTGCACCCTGATCGCCGGCCTGTTGCCGCTGCCGGTGCTGTTCATGGTGGCATTCAGTATCGCGATGATCGTCAACTACCCGTGCCTGCAACAGCAGAAAGACCGCGTCGCCGCCCACGCCGGCAGCGTATTGGCGGTGGTAGGGTTGATCTTCGCCGCAGGGATCTTCACCGGCATCCTGTCGGGCACCGGCATGGTCGATGCCATGTCCAAGAGCCTGCTGGCCGTCATTCCGGAAGCCATGGGCCCTTACCTGGCGGTGATCACCGCACTGGTGAGCATGCCGTTCACCTTCTTCATGTCCAACGATGCGTTCTACTACGGCGTACTGCCAGTACTCGCCGAAGCCGCCAGCCACTACGGCATCACCGCGGTGGAAATGGCTCGCGCCTCGATCGTTGGCCAGCCCGTGCACTTGCTCAGCCCGCTGGTACCGTCGACCTACCTGTTGGTGGCCCTGGCCGGTATCGAATTTGGCGATCACCAACGCTTCACCTTGAAGTGGGCAGTACTGGTATGCCTGTGCATAATGTTCGCCGCATTGCTGATGGGGATTTTTCCGCTGTTCAGCACTCTATAATCGTACCGACTCACTCACCGCGCGGCGCTGCAGCTTGCGCGGTTTAACACTTGCTCAAAGGAATACACATGGAATGGCTGACCAATCCGGAAATCTGGATTGCCTTCTTCACCCTGACGGCCCTCGAGATCGTCCTGGGCATCGATAACATCATCATGATTTCGATCCTGGTCAGCCGCATGCCCAAGCATATGCAGGCACGCACCCGGATCTTCGGCCTGGCATTGGCCATGGTCACGCGAATCCTGTTGCTGCTGTCGATCACCTGGGTCATGCGCCTGACCGACGACCTGTTCGTGGTCTTCGGCCAAGGCATTTCCGGCCGCGACCTGATCCTGTTCTTCGGTGGCCTGTTCCTGCTGTGGAAAAGCTCCCAGGAGATGTACCACGCCCTGGAAGGTGAAGACGAAACCCACGACGAACCCAAGGGCGCCGGTGGCAAGTTCATCTACACCATCATCCAGATCGCGATCATCGACATCGTGTTCTCCCTGGACTCGGTGATCACCGCCGTGGGCATGGTCTCCCATGTGCCGGTCATGGTTGCCGCGATCATTGTTGCCGTATTGGTGATGATGCTGGCCGCCGGCACCATCAGCGACTTCATCGACAAGCACCCGTCGCTGAAAATGCTGGCACTGTCGTTCCTGCTGGTGGTGGGTACCGTACTGATCGCCGAATCCTTCGACGTGCACGTGCCAAAAGGCTACGTCTACTTCGCCATGGCGTTCTCGCTGGCGGTGGAAGCGGTGAACATCAAGATGCGCACCGCCATCGCGAAAAAGAAGAAACAGCAGGACCCTGTGAAACTGCGCAAGGACATTCCGGGTCAATAAACCCGAGCCAGACAAAAAAGGGGCTTTTATAAGCCCCTTTTTTTCATGCATAAAAAGCTGATTTCATGACAGTTTTGTTTCAATCCCCACTTTAGCTATGCGATGCTGGCGCCGAGCCCATTCGCCAACTACAGCTTAACTACAAGACGTAGAACGGCACGCGGCAACTTTCCTTCGCTCCTCTTGGAGCGCACCCACACGGGGGGCCGAGCATGCTGACCTTGCTCAATCTGCTTTCCGCCGTGACCCTGCTTATCTGGGGCACGCACATCGTCCGTACCGGCATCCTGCGGGTCTACGGTTCCAACCTGCGTCAAGTCATCGGGCAGAACATGTCCAAGCGCTGGCTGGCATTTGTCGCCGGCATCCTGGTGACCGCCATGGTGCAGAGCAGCAACGCCACGGCGATGCTGGTGACCTCCTTTGTCGGCCAGGGCCTGATGGGGCTGGTGCCCGCCCTGGCGACCATGCTCGGCGCCGACGTCGGCACCGCGCTGATGGCGCGGGTGCTGACCTTCGACCTGTCCTGGCTGTCGCCGCTGCTGATCTTTCTCGGGGTGATTTTCTTCCTGTCGCGCAAACAGACGCGGGCCGGGCAGTTGGGCCGGGTCGGGATCGGCCTCGGCCTGATCATCCTCGCGCTGCAATTGATCGTCGAAGCCGCCGGGCCGATTACCCACGCCCAGGGCGTGAAAGTGCTGTTCGCCTCGCTGACCGGCGATATTTTGCTCGATGCCCTGGTCGGCGCCCTGTTCGCGATGATTTCCTACTCCAGCCTCGCCGCTGTCCTGCTGACCGCCACCCTGGCCGGCGCCGGGGTGATCGGCTTGCACGTGGCCATCGGTCTGGTGATCGGCGCCAACATCGGCAGCGGCGTGCTGGCCTTTCTCAGCACCAGCATGCAGAACGCCGCCGGTCGCCAGGTCGCCTTGGGCAGCCTGCTGTACAAACTGATCGGCCTGCTGCTGATTATTCCGGTCCTCGACCCGCTGGTGCTGTGGATGGACGGGCTGGACTACAGCGCCCAAGGCATGGTCATCACCTTCCACCTGCTCTACAACGTGAGCCGTTGCCTGATCCTGCTGCCCACCATCGGCCCCATGGCCAGGCTGTGCGCCTGGTTGCTGCCGGAGCGGGACGAGGTCAACGGCAAGGCTCAACCGCGCCACCTGGACCCCACGGCCCTGACCACACCGAGCCTGGCCCTGGCCAACGCCGCGCGCGAAACCCTGCGCCTGGGTGATCTGATCGACAACATGCTCACCGCCATGCAGGAAGTGCTGCGCGGCAAACAGACAGCCATTACCCAGGAAATACGCAGCCTCAGCGACGACGTCGAGGCACTCTACAGCGCGATCAAACTCTACCTGGCGCAAATGCCCCGCGAAGACCTCAGCGAGCAAGACAGTCGGCGCTGGGCCGAAATCATCGAGCTGTCGATCAACCTGAAACTGGCCGGCGACCTGATCGAACGCATGCTGCGTAAAGTCCAGCAGCAGAAAACCTCCCAACGCCGCCAGTTTTCCGAAGTGGGCCTGGAAGAACTCACAGGCCTGCACAGCCAATTGATCGCCAACCTGCGCCTGGGCTTGTCGGTGTTCCTCAGTGCCGACCCGGAAAGCGCGCGCCAACTGCTGCGCGAAAAACGCCGCTTTCGCGCCCAGGAACGCCGCCTGGCCCACGCCCACGTCAGTCGCCTGCAACGCAAGATCGTGCAGAGCCTGGAGACCAGTTCCCTGCACCTGGAGCTGATTGCCGACATGAAACGCTTGAACTCGTTGTTTTGCAGCAGTGCTTATGTAGTCTTGGAAACGTCCGACACCGGCGCACTCTCCGCCGAAGATATTGCCGACATCACACATTCACCCTGAACGTACGATGGCCCGTGAAGTCAGTTAAAGCTGACCTCACTCGCCAGGAAGCTTGTTATGCGTCGCCTGTTGTTCGCTTGCCTGCTCATGGGTTCTGCCCACGTCTTTGCCTTTGACCGCTTGCAGGTTGAGGGCTACACCTTGCCCAACGGCCTGCAATTGCTGCTTAAACCGGGCACCGAGCGCGGCCATGTGGCGATTCGCCTGGTGGTCGGCGTCGGCCTGGACGACTTCAGTTGCGAAGACAAGGAACTGCCGCACCTCCTTGAGCACTTGCTGTTCAGCGGTATCGACGGCGGCGGCGAAGGCGAGCTGGAAGACCGCATGCAAGCCCTGGGTGGCGAGTGGAACGCCTACACCAGCAACGCCGATACGACCTTTGTGATCGAGGCACCCGCGCAAAACCAGCGCAAGGTGCTCGACCTGCTGCTGGCGATCATCACCCGCACCCAGTTGACCGACGCCAATATCAACGCGGCCAAACAGGTAGTCGAGCGCGAAGACGGCGGTCATTACTCCCACCTGCAACGCCTGCTCGACCGCCAGGACCTGGGTCACACCGCCAGCAATCAACTGGCCATCGAGCTGGGGCTCAAATGCGCCGAGCGTGCCGAGGTCGATCACCTGACCCGCGACCAACTGGAGACGCTGCGCAAAAATTGGTACGCCCCCAACAACATGACCCTGATCATCGTCGGCGACCTCGACAAACTGCTGCCGGCCTACCTGGAGCGCACCTACGGTCAACTCGACCCGATCGAACCCAGCGAGCACCCGGCGCTGCCGCAGATCCAGCACGCCGCCGCCAGCCACCGCGACCTGATCCACGGCTGGGTGGGTGACAGTGCCAAACTGCACTGGCTGTTCCCCGAGCCGGTGCTGGACGACCAGCATGATGAAACCTACGACCTGCTCAAGGATTACCTGGACTGGGCGCTGTACCGCCAACTGCGCCTCAAGCATGGGTTGTCCTACGGCCCCTGGAGCGAGCGCGAGGTGTTGGGTGGCGTTGGCTTCCTCAGCCTGAATGCCGACCTCGAGCGGGACAACCTCCCCGAAGCCGAGCAGGTGCTGCAAGACCTCAAGGCGCAACTGCTCAAGGACGGCCTGGACCCAACGGTATTCGCGCGCCTCAAACAGGCCGCCATCGCCCGCCAGGCCTGGGCCGTGCAGGGCAACAGCGCGCTGGCCGACTATTATTGGAGCGCCTCGGGCGATTACGACAACGGCCACTTCAGCGACCCGGTCAAACGCATCAAGGCCGTGAGCCTGGAGCAGACCAGCCAGGCCATGCGCGAGTTGCTCAAGCAACCGGGTTACTGGCGCATCGAGAAACCACTGCTGAGCTACGACATGCTCAACTGGATCGGCGCCGGCGTCCTCGGGCTGATCGCCATTGCGTTGATCGGCGTGCGCCGTTATCGCAAACGGATCGCGTAATGAGGCACCGAACCCTGGCCTAAGACGTTATTCTGTCTGGGATTTTTTCCTACAAAGACTGCGAACCGCCGAATGCAAAACCTGACCCGCTTAATCACCCGCGTCCTCGAACTGATGAAGCGCTACCCAGGGGTGATTGCACTCGGCGGTTTTATCTCGGGTGTATGCAGCTTCATCCTGGTAGATCGCCAGCAGGGCATGGCCAGTTGGATCGCGGTGATCATGCTGGTGAGCTGGCTGTGGCTGATGCTGGAAAACAGCTTTACCCAGCTGTTCACCAAAGTCTTCAAGCGCGAAATACCCGAACCCCTGCTGCGCTACGCGACCCAGATGATCCACCAGGAAAGTCTGTTCTTCGTGCTGCCGTTCTTTTTCGTCACCACCGCCTGGAACAGCGGCCAATCGGTGTTCACCGGCCTGCTCGGCGCGGCCGCGCTGGTGTCGATCATCGACCCGCTGTACTACAAATGGCTGGCGCCCAAGCGTTCGTTGTTCCTCGCGTTGCACACCCTGACCCTGTTCGCCGCGCTGCTCACTGCGCTGCCGATCATCCTGCACCTGACCACCGCCGAAAGTTACAAGCTCGCCCTCGGCGTCGCCATGGCCTTGTCGATTCCAAGCCTGGCGGTGAGCCTGCCGCTGCGCAGCCTCAAGGGCTGGGCGATGCTGCTGGGGGTAACGGCCATCATTGGCTGCGCGGGCTGGTTCCTGCGCAGTTGGGTGCCGCCGGCCACGTTGTGGATGACAGAAGTGGCGATCAGTACCCAACTGCAAGACCGCACGCCGGGTGACGACCTCAAGGAAGTCAGCGCCGCCCAACTGCGCAGCGGCGGGCTCTATGCCTACACCGCAATCAACGCGCCGCGCGGGCTGGATGAGCGGATCTACCACGTGTGGAAACTCAACGGCAAAGAGGTGGACCGCATCGCGTTGGATATCCACGGCGGGCGCAAGGAAGGCTATCGCGCCTGGACCCACAAGCAGAACTTCCCGCCCGATGCGGTCGGCCGCTGGCAGGTGAGGGTGCTGACCGAAGACGGGCAGGTCATCGGTGTGCTGCGCTTCAAAGTGACTGACGCAGCACAAACGGACAACCCAAAGTAGGCAGGATCGTGCTATTACGTAGGAATTGTGGATAGCAAACAAGCTCGGAGCTTATGACCAGTAGCACCACGGCCGGCACAGCCCACCTCGATACGTCCACCGCTCCCCCGTTACTGCGGATTACCGGGGATTGGACGCTTGCCCACTACGCAAACCTGAAGAAGCTTTCAGACAAGCTCGACGGCCAATACGACGCCGGCGCGCGCATCGACCTCAATGGCCTCGGCGCCCTGGATACCGCCGGCGCCTCGCTGCTGGTGGAGCTGCTGGGGCCTGCCCGGATCGAGCAAACCGCCGAGCAGACCGACTGTAGCCTGTCCGCCGCCGACCGCGCGCTGCTCAAGACCGTCTACCGCTCCCTCAACGATTTTTGCGTGCCGGACAAAGCGCCGGAAGAAGCCACTGGCATTCAGGTGCTGGCGCGTATCGGCGCGGCCGTGGACAAGGTCTGGCAAGACAGCAAGCAACTGCTGGGCTTTATCGGCCTGATCCTCGAAACCTTCGCCCGGGGCATTTTCCGGCCCAAGCGCTGGCGCCTGACGCCGATGGTCGCCCATCTTGAGCAGGTCGGCCTCGACGCCGCGCCCATCGTCGCGTTGCTGACCTTTCTGGTCGGTGCCGTCGTGGCATTCCTCGGCGCTACAGTGCTCAAGAGCTTTGGCGCAACGATCTTTACCGTGGACCTGGTGGCGTTCTCTTTCCTACGGGAATTCGGCGTATTGCTCACCGCCATCCTGATTGCCGGTCGCACCGCCAGCGCCTTTACCGCGCAAATCGGCTCGATGAAGGCCAATGAAGAAATCGACGCCATCCGCACCCTGGGCCTGGACCCGATGGAGTTGCTGGTATTGCCGCGCGTGCTGGCGTTGCTGGTGGCACTGCCGATGCTGACGTTCATGGCGATGCTGGCGGGGATCGTCGGCGGTGGCGTGGTGTGCGCCGTGGCCCTGGACATCTCGCCGGCGATGTTCCTTTCGCTGCTGCAATCGGACATTGGCGTGCAGCACTTCCTGGTGGGCATGGTAAAAGCCCCTTTCTTCGCCTTCCTGATCGCCGCCATCGGCTGCCTGGAAGGCTTCAAGGTCAGCGGCAGCGCCGAATCGGTCGGCGCCCACACCACCTCCAGCGTGGTGCAATCGATCTTTGTGGTGATCGTGCTGGATGCGGTGGCCGCGTTGTTCTTCATGGAGATGGGCTGGTGAGTCGTCTGCACCGTGCGCCCACCGAGGCGGTGATTGAAGTGCGTGGCCTGTGCAATCGCTTTGGCAGCCAACGCGTGCACGAGCATCTCGACCTGGATCTGTACAAAGGCGAAATCCTTGCGGTGGTCGGCGGATCCGGCAGCGGCAAGTCGGTGCTGCTGCGCAGCATCGTCGGCCTGCGCCGGCCCAGTGAAGGCGAAGTGCGGGTGTTCGGTAAGAACCTGCCGAGCCTGCCGGAACATGAACGCTCGCTGGTGGAACGGCGCTTTGGCGTACTGTTCCAGAAGGGCGCGCTGTTCTCCTCGCTGACGGTGACCGAGAACGTCGCGCTGCCGCTGATCGAACATGCCGGGCTCAGCCGCCGTGATGCCGAGCACTTGGCTGCGGTCAAGCTGGCCTTGGCCGGACTGCCGCTGTCGGCGGCCGACAAATACCCGGCCTCGCTGTCCGGCGGCATGATCAAGCGCGCGGCCCTGGCACGCGCCCTGGCACTGGACCCGGACATCCTGTTCCTCGACGAACCCACCGCCGGCCTCGACCCGATTGGTGCGGCGCAATTCGACCAACTGATCCTGACCCTGCGTGATGCGCTGGGCCTGAGCGTGTTCCTGGTCACCCATGACCTGGACACGCTCTACACCATCACCGACCGTGTGGCGGTGCTGGCGCAGAAGAAGGTGCTGGTGGCCGATGCCATCGATATCGTCTCGGAAACGGACGACGCCTGGATTCACGAATATTTCCACGGCCCCCGTGGCCGCGCGGCATTGGATGCCGCTCAACCGCTCAACGAGGTATGACATGGAAACCCGAGCCCATCATGTGATGATCGGTCTGTTCAGCGTGATCGTGGTGGTCGGCGCGATGCTGTTTGGCCTGTGGCTGGCCAAATCCAGCGTCGACAGCGCCTTCCAGGATTACGAAGTGATCTTCAACGAAGCGGTCAGCGGCCTGTCCCAGGGCAGCTCGGTGCAATACAGCGGGATCAAGGTGGGCGATGTCATCAGCCTGCGCCTGGATCCCAAGGATCCGCGCCGCGTACTCGCGCGCATTCGCCTGGCCGGCCAGACGCCGATCAAGGAAGACACCCAGGCCAAACTCGCGCTGACCGGCATCACCGGCACCTCGATCATCCAACTCAGCGGCGGCACGCCGCAAAGCCCGGAGCTCAAGGGCAAGGACGGCAACCTGCCGGAAATCATCGCCTCGCCATCGCCGATCGCGCGACTACTCAATAACAGCAACGACCTGATGACCAGCATCAACCTGCTGCTGCACAACGCCAACGACATGTTCTCCGCGCAGAATGTCGAGCGCCTCAGCAACACCCTGGACCATCTGGAACAAACCACCGGCGCGATTGCCGACCAGCGCGGGGATATCAAGGTGGTGATGCAGCAATTGATGCAGGTAAGCAAGCAGGCCGGGGCCGCCCTGGAGCAAACCACGGCGCTGATGCGCAACGCCAATGGCCTGCTCAGTGATCAAGGCAAGCAGGTCTTCGGCAGCGCCGAACAGGCGATGAAATCCCTTGAACAAAGCACCGCCACCATCAATACCTTGCTGACCAACAACAAGGACTCGGTGAACAGCGGCATGCAGGGCCTCAACGAACTGGCGCCGGCCGTGCGCGAACTGCGCGAAACCCTCGGTTCACTGCGCGCCATCTCCCGCCGCCTGGAAGCCAACCCCAGCGGTTACCTGCTGGGCAGTGACAAGAACAAGGAGTTCACGCCATGAAGCGTGCTTACCAAATGATCGCCCCTGTGGCCTTGGCGCTGATCAGTGCGTGTTCGATCCTGCCCAAGGCGGATCCATCGGACGTCTATCGACTGCCTGCGGCCCAGGGCACGACCCAGGGCACGCCAGTCAATTGGTCGCTGCGCCTGGCCAAGCCACAGACCAGTGAGTTCCTCGACAGCCCACGCATCGCCGTGGTGCCCAATGGCGATTTGATCAGCAGCTATGCGAACTCACGCTGGAGCGACCCGGTGCCGGTGCTGCTGCGAAATCGCCTGATGGACGGGTTCCAGCGCGATGGACGCGTGACGCTGTTGAGCACCGACGACACCAACCTGCAGGCCGACTATGAGTTGGGCGGGCAGTTGCAGGCGTTTCAGAGCGAGTACCGGGGCAGTGCGGTGGCGGTGGTGATCCGCCTCGACGCACGCCTGGTGCGTGGGAGTGATCAGCGGATTATTGCCAGCCGGCGGTTTGAAGTGCAGCAGGCGGTGACTGACACCAAAGTACCGGCGGTGGTGGCCGGGTTTGGGTTGGCGGGAGATCAGTTGAACAGGCAGGTGGTGGAGTGGGTTGTTCAGCAGGGCAATGGTGCGGGGAAACGCTGAGGGCCTCATCGGGGGCCCCCTCCCACATGTGGATCTGTGAACACATTCAGAATGTGGGAGGGGGCTTGCTCCCGATAGCTATTTAAGCCTCAGCCAAAGAACCAGTAGCACACCGCAATCGCCGCCACCACACCAGCAAACTCAGCCAGCAACGCGCACCCTACGGCATGCCGCGCCCGCTGGATGCCCACCGAACCGAAGTACACCGCCAACACATAAAAGGTGGTTTCCGTGCTGCCCTGAATCGTCGCCGCCACCAACGCCGGGAAGCTGTCCACCCCCTGGGTCTGCATGGTCTCGATCAACATCGCCCGGGCCGCGCTGCCGGAGAAGGGCTTGACCATCGCCGTCGGCAAGGCGTCGACAAAGCGCGTGTCCATGCCCGTCCAGGCCACCACATGGCGAATGCCTTCGAGGCCCAGGTCCAGCGCGCCGGAGGCACGCAACACGCCCACTGCACAGAGCATCGCCACCAGGTATGGCAGCAGGTTCTTCGCGACGTCGAAGCCTTCCTTGGCGCCTTCGACGAATGCTTCGTAGACCTTCACCTTGCGCAGCGCGCCGATCAGCAGGAACAGCATGATCAGGCCGAACAACGTCAGGTTGCCGAGGATTGACGACAACCCGGCCAATGCGGTGGCCGAGAGGGTCGCCAGCAGGGCCATGAACCCACCCAGTACCAATGCGCCTGGAACCAGGTAGGCCAGCACCACCGGGTCCCACAGCCGCAGGCGCTGCATCACCGCCACCGACAGCAGGCCCACCAATGTGGAAGCGCTGGTGGCCAGCAGGATCGGCAGGAATACCAGGGTCGGATCGGGCGCACCTTGCTGGGCGCGATACATGAAGATCGTCACCGGCAACAGGGTCAGGGAGGATGCATTGAGCACCAGGAACAGGATCTGCGCGTTAGTCGCCGTGTTAGGGATGGGATTGAGCTCTTGCAGCGCCTTCATGGCCTTCAGGCCGATAGGTGTTGCTGCGTTATCCAGGCCCAAGCCGTTGGCGGCGAAGTTGAGGGTGATCAGGCCAATGGCCGGGTGACCGGCCGGCACCTCCGGCATCAAGCGCAGAAACAGCGGACCCAGGGCCTTGGCCAGCCATTCGACAATCCCGGCTTTTTCGGCGATGCGCAAGAAGCCCAGCCATAACGTCAGGGTGCCGAACAACAGCACCATCACTTCCACCGACAATTTGGCCATGGCAAAAATGCTTTCGACCATCGCCGCGAAAATCCCGGCGTTACCGCCCACCAGCCATTGCGCCAGTGCTGACACCATTGCCACGACAAAGAAGCCAAGCCACAGGCCATTGAGCATCAGTTGAATCCCCCGAAAGATGGGGCGAATGATAGCGGGGCTGGCAGAAACGACAAACCCCGGAATTATCCGAGGCTTGTGTCAGCGCAATCGTACGATCAGCCGCGAGTGATCTCGCCGGCCGGCAGCGCTTCCTTGCTGCGCCAGTGCGGCAGGGAGTTCCAGTAGCGCTCGCCCTTGGCGTCGTCGTACATGCCTTCCCAACGGGAGATGACCAGCACGGCCAGGGCGTTGCCGATCACGTTCAGGGCGGTGCGGGCCATGTCCATGATGCGGTCGACACCGGCGATGAACGCCAGGCCTTCCAATGGGATGCCCACGCTCCCCAGGGTGGCCAGCAGCACCACGAAGGATACGCCCGGTACACCCGCGATGCCTTTGGAGGTAACCATCAGGGTCAATACCAGCATCAGTTGCTGGCCGATCGACAAGTCGATGCCATACAACTGGGCGATAAAGATCGCCGCGATGCTCTGGTACAGGGTCGAACCGTCGAGATTGAACGAGTAGCCGGTCGGTACCACGAAGCTGCAGATGGCCTTCGGCGCGCCGTAGGCTTCCATTTTCTCGATCACACGCGGCAGCACGGTTTCGGAACTGGCGGTGGAGTAGGCCAGCACCAACTCGTCCTTGAAGATGCGGATCAGCTTGAGGATCGAGAAGCCGAACAGGCGAGCGATCAGGCCCAGCACTGCAAAGGCGAAGAACAGGATGGCGACGTAAACCAGGATCACCAGCTTGGCCAATGGCAGCAACGAAGCGAAGCCGAAGTTCGCCACCGTCACCGCGATCAGCGCGAATACGCCGATGGGGGCGTACTTCATGATCATGTGGGTGACTTTGAACATGCTCTCGGACACGCCCTGGAACATGGTCACCAGCGGCTCGCGCAGATCAGGCTTGAGGCTCGACAGGCCCAGGCCGAACAGCACGGAGAAGAAGATGATCGGCAGCATCTCGCCACGGGCTACAGCGGCGAAGATGTTAGACGGGATCAGGTTGAGGATGGTCTGGATGAACGCATGCTCATGCTGCACCTCGGCGGCGGTCGCCTGGTACTTGGAAATATCGACGGTACCCAGGGTACTCATGTCGATGCCTGCACCCGGGTGGAACAGGTTGGCCAGCAGCAGGCCGACCACGATGGCGATGGTGGTGACCACTTCGAAGTAAAGGATGGTTTTGACGCCGATGCGCCCGAGTTTTTTCGCGTCACCGACACCGGCAATGCCGACGATCAACGAGGAAATCACAATCGGGATCACGATCATCTTGATCAGGCGGATAAAGATATCGCCCGCTGGCTGCAACACATTGCTGATCCACCAGGCCTTTTCAGCACTGAAATGGTTGAGCACTGCGCCGATTGCGATCCCCAATACCAAACCGATGAGGATCTGCCAGGCGAGGCTTAGCTTTGCCTTCTTCATGTCATTACCCTTACTTCAAGTGAACTTAAGGCAAATGCGCCAGCTGCAACGCTCGAGAGCGAAAAAGTGTGTGCATCTGCCTCCATGGAAGGTCACCGCAGCATGGCCGAAATGGCTTACTGGCAGGCGAAAAAAGGCGCAACTATTCCCATGCAAGGGGACGACGTCTAATGCCGTAAACGCCTACCCCATGCCAAATCGGCATGACTTTTTTTCATAATAACTGTCCGAACGGTCAGTTCAAATGTGACATTTTGTCCGGTGAATATGCCGTGAACCGGCCAATTCAGGCTCGCGCAGAGATTCAGCACGTCTTCGAAAGGTTGGCAGAAATGCCCGAGAACTCTGCGGTCGAGCGTCGGAAACGTCCTATGGCGCGGGCAAAACTTTCTCGATAGATGGTCGCCCCGACACACCCAGAAATGGTTGGTCGAAAGCAAAATCAGGATTTGCGGCTATGGGCGGCATATGAAGCGGGAATAAGAGTCACAAGCCCGCCGCAAGTTCAGCAAGCCGTGGGCTTGTGAACCTGCGTCGCAGCTTTTCGCCTGACCCGGCCCTTGCGCAGGCACTCCCTGTGCCCGTAGGTCACGCCGATCCCGATTGATCAGAGCAACCCGGCCCCCTGGTCATGCATCACCCTTGGCGGGCAATGCAGACAGAAAGAAGCGCGGGGCTTCTTTCCATGGACGCTGATTGCGCAGACGACAGACGCGTCAGACGCAACCTAGTACCAATTCGGATCTTTCTTCAGCTGCTCCATGAGCAGCTTTTGCATGCCTTCGTCCGGCTTACCGATAAACCGATAATCGGCGTGCCGGGTCGGAGACTTGTCCGCCGGCAAACCGGCCGGGACTTCCACCAACATGGCGTAGGCATCTTCCTTGTCGAGGCTGAAGGCGACGATCAGGCGCTTTTGGAGGCATGTATCCGCAGTCTCGCAGAGCGGCCCCACCAGGTACTTGTCGCCATCTTCTTCCACGGCATTCATTTGCTCGGCCGTGCCCGACAGGTTCATCACCCATTCCGGCAGGCGCTCTTCTTTCTTCACCACGCCTTGCCAGGTCTCGCGGTATTGCGGGTCCGCACTGAGCAATTCGTTGGCTCGGGATTGGCCATCATTGGCGGCCATCGCCAAGCCGCTGCCGCCCAAGAGCAGGGCGGCAGCAATGGCTTTGAGGGACAAAGTGGTCATATTCAGCCTCGGCCGCGACGACCAAAGAAGAACGAAGCTATGAACATCACCAGGAAGACGACAAAGAGAATCTTGGCGATACCCGTGGCGGTGCCCGCGATACCACCGAAGCCCAGGACTGCAGCCACAATGGCGATGATCAGAAATGTGATTGCCCAACTCAACATGGTGATTCTCCTTACGCTTCTTTTAAGAGGTAACAGCGGTAGTGCCGGACGGGCGCTCGACATCAAGCGACCGACGTTCTTGCTTAAAACACCCAACGCTCTTGAGTCGGCAGCTCGCCCAGGGTGGAATCCTGGTCGGCCACACGCAATTGCGGGGCGGTTACATCGGCGCTACGGGTGCCAATGGAACTGAAATGGGTCTGGGTCGTTACCGGACGGTCGAACGATGGGGCTTGCTGCTGACTCTGCTGCCATTGCTGCAACTGCTGGCCTGCAATCAGCGTGACCATCAGGGCCAAGCTGGCAAACAGCCCTTGTTGCAAGCGCAGTGGCGATACACGCAGTTGGCTGAGGCTTTGGCGAGTCATGCTGCATTTCTCCCACATTCTGATTATTCGTTGGGATAGCTATTGCAGAGCGCATGCCAGCTTTTTTATAAAATAAAAACCAATAAAATCAAGACGTTAAATATATGCGTTAGGTCAATCGCCCAGCATCCTGCACGATGCCCCCCACTACGCCGTGCGAAATGCACGATGGTCAGTGGTCGGATGAAGGGATAGAAAGCACAGAGGGTGGTGCCGAAGGGGAAGGCAGCATCAAAACGCTATCCGGCGGGACTTCGTAGGAAGCCGCGCAGATAGCTGCACGACATCGCCTTTTATCGATCAGAATAAACCATGCAACTTGCCCGATTATTCCGGGACTAAACACCATCATTTATATAGTTAAGGAGCGCGGGACAGATGGAATCAGCCAAGGAACTTCAAGGCCGCATTCTTTTAGTGGATGACGAGTCCGCGATCCTCCGCACCTTCCGTTATTGCCTGGAAGATGAAGGCTACACCGTCGCCACCGCCAACAGCGCCGCCCAAGCCGATGCCTTGATGCAACGCCAGGTGTTCGACCTGTGCTTCCTGGACCTGCGCCTGGGTGAAGACGATGGCCTGGTGGTATTGGCCCAGATGCGTATCCAGGCGCCGTGGATGCGCGTGGTGATCGTGACCGCCCATTCCGCCGTGGATACCGCCGTGGACGCGATCCAGGCCGGTGCCGCCGACTACCTGGTCAAGCCTTGCAGCCCTGACCAACTTCGCCTGGCCACCGCCAAACAGCTGGAAGTACGCCAACTTTCTGCGCGCCTGGAAGCATTGGAAGGCGCGGTACGCCAGCAGAAAGACGGCCTCGACTCCCACAGCCCGTCAATGATGGTTGTGCTGGAAACCGCACGCCAGGTGGCGGGCACCGATGCCAACATCCTGATCCTCGGCGAGTCCGGCACGGGTAAAGGCGAACTGGCCCGGGCCATTCACGGCTGGAGCAAGCGCGCGAAGAAATCCTGCGTGACCATCAACTGTCCGTCGCTGACGGCAGAACTGATGGAAAGCGAGCTGTTTGGCCATAGCCGTGGTGCCTTTACCGGCGCCAGTGAGAGCACGTTGGGCCGAGTCAACCAGGCGGACGGCGGTACGCTGTTTCTCGACGAGATCGGCGACTTTCCCCTCACTCTGCAACCCAAGTTGCTGCGATTTATCCAGGACAAGGAGTATGAGCGCGTGGGCGACCCGGTCACCCGTCGCGCCGATGTGCGTATCCTGGCCGCCACCAACCTGAACCTGGAAGACATGGTGCGCGACGGCCGCTTCCGTGAAGACTTGCTGTATCGACTCAATGTCATCACCTTGCACCTGCCCCCGCTGCGCGAGCGCAGTGAAGACATCCTCACCCTGGCAGACCGTTTCCTGGCGCGCTTCGTCAAGGAATACGCCCGCCCGGCACGAGGCTTCAGTGATCAGGCGCGCGAAGCGCTGCTCAACTATCGCTGGCCAGGCAATATCCGCGAACTGCGCAACGTGGTGGAACGCGCCAGCATCATCTGCCCACAGGAAAAGGTCGAAATCATCCACCTCGGCATGGCCGAACAACCGACCAATAACGCCCCGCGCATTGGCGCGGCGCTGAGCCTGGACGAGCTGGAGAAAGCCCATATCGGCGCCGTACTGGCCACCAGCGATACCCTGGACCAGGCCGCCCGCACCCTCGGCATCGACGCGTCGACCCTGTACCGCAAACGCAAACAGTACAACCTGTGAGCTGCACCCTATGAAGCTCGCGATGAAACTGCGCACTCGATTGTTCCTGAGTATCTCAGCGCTGATCACCGTCGCCCTGCTGGGTCTGATCCTGGGTCTGGTCAGCGTCATGCAAATGGCCAAGACCCAGGAGTCTCTGATTCGCAGCAACTTCGTCACGCTGGACCTGGGGCTCAAACTGCGCCAAAGCCTGGGCGACCAGCTGATCATGATGCTGGAACATCGCCCCGATCCGCAGGCATTGCAAAGCTCCAAGCAGCATTACTTCGACCTGCTGGACCAAGGCATCGCCCATGAGCAACGCGACGGCCGTAGCCACGGCTTCAGCCAGGCGCGAGCCCAATACCAGGACCTGCTGGACGCCTTCGAGCAATCCCAGCAGGCTTCGCCACCACCGGGCAGCAAGGAAAAACTCACCGAAACCTTCAATGTGCTGCGTAACGGGCTGATTGCCGAACATAAGCAGGCCTTGGAAAACATCAGCACCAGCGAACACAAATCCCGCGCACGCGCCTTGCTGATCGCCGGTTTGCTGGGGTTGGTGGGCCTTGCAGTGCTGATCATCGGATTTGTCACGGCCCATGGCATCGCCCGGCGATTTGGCGGCCCGATCGAAGCGCTGGCAAAAGCAGCGGACAAGATCGGCCAGGGCGATTTTGAAGTGACGCTGCCGCTTTCTTCGGCAGCGGAAATGAACCTGTTGACCCGCCGCTTCGGCCTTATGGCCGAGGCTGTGCGCCAGCATCAGGCGACTAACGTTGACGAACTGCTGGCCGGCCAGCAACGCCTGCAAGCCGTGCTCGACAGCATCGACGACGGCCTGCTGATGATCGACCGCCAAGGCCGCCTGGAGCATCTCAATCCCGTTGCACAGCGCCAATTGGGCTGGGACGAGGAACGCCTCGGCCAAGGCCTTGGCGAAGCCCTGGTGCGCCCGGAGCTGGATGAACAACTGCAACTGGTGTTGCGCGGCGGCAATTTGGAGCGCGCGCCGGAGGATCTGGAAGTCGAAGTCGAGGGCGAACTGCGTCTGCTGACCTACAGCCTCACCCCCGTCAGCCATACCCAGGGACATATCCTTGGGGCGGTGATGGTGCTGCACGACGTCACCGAACAGCGCGCCTTCGAGCGGGTACGCAGCGAATTCGTCTTGCGCGCCTCCCATGAACTGCGCACGCCGGTGACCGGCATGCATATGGCGTTCGGCCTGTTCCGTGAACGCGCGAAGTTCCCGCCGGACTCCCGTGAAGCGGACCTGCTGGATACGGTCAATGAAGAAATGCAGCGCCTGATGCAGTTGATCAACGACCTGCTCAATTTCTCGCGCTACCAGAATGGCCTGCAGAAACTCACCTTGGGCCCCTGCGACGTGACCGATCTGCTCGAACACGCCCGCGCGCGCTTTGCGGAGCCCGCCAATGCGCAACACATCGAACTGCTGGTAGAAGTGCAATCCGACCTGCCACGGCTGTATGCCGACCAGGCGCAATTGGAACGGGTGCTCGACAACCTGTTGGGCAATGCCCTGCGTCATACCGCCGACGGCGGGCAGATTCGCCTGCAAGCGCGACGTCATGGCGAGCGGGTGATTATCAGCGTCGAAGACAACGGCGAAGGTATCGCTTATGGCCAGCAAGGGCGTATCTTCGAACCCTTTGTCCAGGTTGGGCGCAAGAAGGGCGGCGCCGGCCTGGGGCTGGCGCTGTGCAAGGAGATCGTGCAATTGCACGGCGGCCGCATGGGGGTGTATTCGCGGCCGGGGCAGGGCACCCAGTTCTATATGGCGCTGCCCTTGTAGGCGCCAGCTTAGCGCCGGTTCAGGGCACGCAGGATGGCAGCACTTTCGGCATCCGGCACGCCATCGAACCGGGATGGCCGGAAGCGCATCTGGAACGCCGCGATCACATGGCGCGTGGCGACATCCAACTCACCCGTCTGGGGTGTCGGGTAACCGAGGAGCGCCAATTCTTCCTGGAACCAGGTAATGCTCGGCAATTCAGCGGCGTACTGCACCTGGAAACGGGCGACGGCCTGGGCATCCGGCCACACACTCAGGCCTTCATCGGCCAGGCGCTTCCAGGGGAACAGCGGCCCCGGGTCGAGCTTGCGCAGGGGTGCGATATCGCTATGGCCGATGATGTTCCTGGGGTCGATGCCATTGCGCTTGCTGATGTCCTTGAGCAACACCACCAATGATTTCACTTGGGCCTCCGAGTACGGGTACCACAAGCGGCCTGTGGGGGTGTCCTTGTAGCCAGGGTTTACGATCTCGATGCCGATGGAGCTGGAGTTGAGCCAGGTACGCCCCATCCACTCGCTTTCTCCCGCATGCCAGGCACGTTGGCTCTCATCCACCAGCTTGTAGATGGTGGCGCCGGCATCGTCACCGATCAGGTAGTGAGCGCTGACCTGGCCGTGGGTCAGCAGGGCGAGGGAACGCTCAAGGTTAGTGGAGGTGTAGTGCACGACCACGAACTGCACGCGGTTGTCGTGATTCGCCGAAGGGTGGCGGGTGTCCAGGCGCGGACCACTGGCGCAGCCGGCGAGCAGAAGAAATACACAGGCGAAGTACAAGGATTTCATGGCGGAAGACAGTACGCTGAAGACGATAATGCAACAGTGTAACGTACCGTTTGTGGCCAGCGGTCAAATTACACGATGGAACGCCTTTTACGCGGCCTGCACCTGATTACGCCCAGCCGCCTTGGCCCGATACAACGCTTCGTCGGCCCGCTTGAGCGCCAGCTCACTGCGCTCACCCGGCTGCAGTTGCGCCACGCCCATGGACACGGTAATCGTCACCGGCTCGCCCTTGAAGTGGAACGGGCAGGCGGCAATCGCAGCACGCAGTACTTCACCCACTGCCAGGGCGTCCGAGAGGGACGAGTCAGGCATCAGCAACACAAACTCCTCACCGCCAAAACGCGCGATAAAGTCATTGGGGCGCAGGCGCTTGCGCAGGACGTTGGCGATGATTTTCAGCACCTTGTCACCCGCCAGATGGCCGTAGCCATCGTTGATGCGCTTGAAGTGATCCAGGTCCAACATCGCCAGCGACAGGCTATTGCCACGCTGGTGCCAGGCATTGACCTCATGGTCCAGACGCTCGCTCCAGGCCGCACGGTTAGGCAAACCGGTGAGCGGATCGACCAGGGCCTTCTGGCGTTGCACCTCCAGGTGCTCACGGTAACCCTGGGCTTCCTGCTCCATATTGGCGACCCGCTCGGCCAGGCCTTTCAGACGCGCCGCCACTTCCTGCTCGCGCTGGTCACGTTGTTGCTGGTGCTCGTCCATGGTCCCGAGCAAACCCTCCAGATGGCTTTCGAGCACCTGCTTGAGGCTGTCCAGGTCCGCCGCTTCCTGGACACTGCTTTGCAGGCCGTCGACCTGTTCGCGAATCTGTGTGTCCAGCTCCCTGGCCGCGGAGCGGCTGTCGGCATGGCCGTCGCTGGCCACCTGCAGATGGCCCTGGAAGGCTTCAAGGCGTTCGTTGAGCTGTTTGAGGTAAGCCTCAAACTCGTGCTGGCCGCTGTCGGTGATCGCCAGCATCAGCACCGCCAGGTCATCGAGGATCGGCAGCAATTCGTACCAATTCAAGCCGTGGGCCAAGCGCTCACGCATGGCTTCGGCCTGGGGCCGATGGCGCTCGGGCAAGGCCAACTCCTCAAGCAGACCGATCAGGGTGTCTTCGATGTGCTTGGCCACGGAGCTGTACGATGGCTCTGGTGAATCCGGCAGGGAGTAGAGGCCATCCGATTGAAGTTCGTCGGGGTCCGGTTCTTCGACGTCAAGAACCGGAGGGAACGAGAGGCTGCCGATCACCGTCTCCTGCGGCGCCTCGACGGCAACCTGCGGCGTTTCGATAAAGGCGGCGAGCGCGTTTTCAGAGGCGGGCTCTTCCACCTGCGGCTCAGGCTCCCAGGGCTCGACAGGTGCTGGAGATAGGTCGGCAGGCGCAGCTACTGCGGCCCTTTGGGCAGGCGCCTCGTACACAAACTTTTCACTGGCGACATCGGCAGCCTTGGCGGGCGCTGCGGCTTCGGGCTGCGCGGAAACCGGCGCCTGAGGCTGCGGCGCAAAGGCTCGCAACGCTTGCGTCAATTCGTCGGACTGTTCGGGCTCCTGGGGCTCGGCGGCGGGCTTGGGGGCAACAGGGGCCGGCGGCGGACTGGGGATGGGCTCGCTGGCCGGCGCCTCGCTCGAAGCGTCCTTGGCACCAAACAGGCGTTGCAACAAACCCGGCCCGGGACGCACGGTTTCACCGTCCGGCTCCAGGTTATCCAGCGCCTGCCCTTGCAGGCTGCTCAACTCGCTGAGCAACAAGGGAATCTCACGCGCCTGGCTGACGCGGCCATCCAACTGCTTGGCAAAGGTTTTCAGCGGACGGGCGACCTCACGGGGCAGCGGCAGCTTTTGCAACTGCGTGACCAGGGAGGTCAGTGCGGTGCTCATCTGCTCGATCCGGGTTTCGCGGCGTTGCTCCGAATCCAGTACCGCCTTCTCCAGGCGCGGCAGCAAGGCGGCGAGGGCGGCATCCATGTCGTCGGTACGCACGACGTCGCGCATTTCCTTCATGCATTGGTCAACCGCGCGGTCGGTGCCTTCCGCCGCCAGTGTGCTGCGCACCAGCCCACGACGCAGCAGGTCGAGGCGAGCAGCCCAACGGCGTTCAAGCTTTTCTTGTTGCTCGATGCTTAACAGGTATTTTTCTTTCCAGCGCTGGGCGTCGTCGCTCATGCAAGGGGTCCGCGAGGGCCGGGGCTCAACGCGGGCAATGCATCAGCCGTGAGCGAACCCGGCAGACGAATCTCTACCGCGACTGGCAGGTGATCGGAGATGGGCTGCGCCAATACCTGCACACTCTCGAGTGTGAGGGTCGGGCTGAGCAGGATATGGTCAAGACAGCGTTGCGGGCGCCAGCTGGGGAACGTGGCTTCGACTTGCGGCGCCAGTAGCCCGAGGTCACGCAACGGGGAATTCAGCAGGAGGTCGTTCGCATGGGTGTTCATGTCACCCATCAACACCTGATGCTTGTAGTTGCCAATCAGGTCGCGCACGTAGGCCAACTGCAGGTTGCGCGTACGCCCCCCGAGCGCCAGGTGCATCATCACCACCACCAAGGCCTCAGGGCCTTCGCCAAACCGCACGAGAATCGCCCCGCGCCCCTTGGGGCCCGGCAATGGGTGATCTTCGATGGAGGTGGGCTTCAAACGGCTGAGCACACCATTACTGTGCTGCGCCAGGCGCCCGAGGTTGCGATTGAGCTGCTGGTACCAGTAGGGGAAGGCCCCGAGGTGCGCCAGGTGTTCGACCTGATTGATATAGCCGGAACGCATGCTGCCGCCGTCGGCTTCCTGCAGGGCGACCAGGTCGAAATCATTCAAGAGGTCGCCGATCTTCTGCAGGTTACCGGCCCGGCCGTTGTGGGGCAGCAAATGCTGCCAGCCACGGGTGAGGTAGTGCCGGTACTTCTCGGTGCTGTTGCCCACCTGGATATTGAAGCTGAGCAGGCGCAGGCGGTTGTCTGCCGGCAAACCTGTGGACTCCAGGTGATGTTCGTTGACCTGCGGTTCACGCAGGCCAACCACACGTTCAGTACCCCAGCGGCGCATGAGGAGCCCCTTACTTGGCTGCGCGTTCTTTGGCGATCAACTGGTCGGCAACGTTGAGGGTCGCTTCAGGACCACCGGTGGTGCCCAGGTCGAAACGGTACTTGCCGTTGACAATCATGGTCGGTACGCCTTGCACGCCGTACTTCTGCGCCAGCTCCTTGGCCTGCTTGATCTGGCCCTGGATGGCGAAGGAGTTGAAGGTGGCCAGGAACTTGTCCTTGTCGACGCCTTGGGTGGCAATGAAGTCAGCCATTTCGTCCGGCTTGGTCAGGCGCTTGCCTTGTTTCTGGATGGCGTCGAATACCGCGTTGTGGACCTTGTGCTCCACCCCCATGGCTTCCAGGGTCAGGAACAGTTGGCCGTGGGCATCCCATGGGCCGCCGAACATGGCGGGGATGCGCTTGAAGTTCACGTCCTTGGGCAGCTTCTCGACCCAAGGGTTGATGACCGGCTCAAAAGCGTAGCAATGCGGACAGCCGTACCAGAACAGCTCCACCACCTCGATCTTGCCCGGTACCGAAACCGGCACTGGGTTGGCCAATTCAACGTAGGTTTTACCGGCTTCAAGCGGCACATCGGCAGCTTGCGCGGTCATGCCGAAGAGGCTGGCAGTGACGAGAGCGGCGCTGAGGATCAGATTACGCATGCTTTACTCCTGGACAAATAAAGTCGCCTCACGCGACCTTTGTTGTGACAGGTCTACGCGGGCATGAGTTCGTTAGTGTAACGGCAGCGGCCACAAAAAAGGGCGGCCTAAGCCACCCTTTTTATGCTTGCATCGATGGATTAATCGAGCGTTAACGTTGCGTGCACCTTAGTGCAGGCCCTGGATGTAGCTGGAGACCGCCGCAATGTCTTCATCACTCAGCTTGCGAGCGATGGTGCGCATGATTGCCGCGTCGCCATCATTAACTCGCCCGGCCTCTTCCTTACGGAAATCGGTCAGCTGCTTGGCAATGTAGGTAGCGTGCTGGCCGCTCAGGTGCGGGAAGCCGGCGGCGGCTATGCCCGCGCCATTGGGCGAGTGGCAACCGGTGCAGGCAGGCAGGCCTTTATCCAGGTCACCGCCGCGGAACAGTTTCTCACCACGGGCCACCAGTTTCGGATCAGCAGCTCCCACACTGCCTTTCTGGCTGGCAAAATAAGCCGCGATGTCTGCCAGGTCCTGGTCACTAAGGTTGGTCAGCAGGCCGGTCATTTCCAGGACCGTGCGCTTGCCATCCTTGATGTCGTGCATCTGCTTGGTCAGGTAACGCTCACCCTGGCCGGCCAATTTGGGGAAGTTCGGCGCCGGGCTGTTACCATCCGGCCCATGGCAGGCACCACATACGGCGGCTTTCGCTTGACCGGCAGTGGCATCACCTTTAAGGGGGCCCTCTGCGGCGACGGCAACACCGGTGATGCCCAAGGTCAACAGCAGACTCACGATCAGTTTGTTCATCAGCTAATCCAACTACGGCTAAGGGTTTAAGAGTTATCTACCGGGTTTACTCACCATCAACTCAATGATGGCCTGGTAATCCTCGGTACTGCAGTCCATGCACAAACCACGCGGCGGCATTGCCTTGAAACCCTGGGTCACGTGTTGCACCAGCGTGTCCATGCCCTGCGCCAGTCTTGGCGCCCAGGCTGCCTGGTCACCCCGTTTCGGGGCGTTCGGCAGTTGGCCGGCATGGCAAGCCACGCAAACTCGGTTGTACACCGCTTCCGGATCCTGTGTAGCCTGAGCGCCATACAGCGGAACCAGGGCACCGAAAGCGAGCAACCATCGGGTCATACATCGACCTGTTCAGGGTTTGAGAGCGTTTTGCGTTCTAATGCGCAATAAAGGTCTATCGCTCCCGTGAACTTCATCCTTCGCTGGGACAAAGCACACACAAAATCTGCGGCATTATATACTGGCGCTACTGAAACGGAAACGACACCGCTTGCCGCACCCTTTTTCGGCACCGCCCACATCGGAAATCTCATGCAACTCAAGAACCCCATCCTCGGCCTGTGCCAACAGTCCACCTTCATGCTCAGCGCCGCCAAAGTTGACCAATGCCCCGATGACGAAGGCTTTGAAGTCGCCTTTGCCGGTCGCTCCAACGCCGGTAAATCCAGCGCACTGAACACCCTGACCCACGCCAGCCTCGCGCGCACCTCGAAAACCCCGGGCCGCACGCAGTTACTCAACTTCTTCAAGCTAGACGATGATCGGCGTCTGGTCGACCTGCCGGGCTACGGTTATGCAAAAGTACCTATCCCGCTGAAGCTGCACTGGCAGCGTCACCTGGAGGCTTACCTGGGTGGCCGGGAGAGTTTGAAGGGGTTGATCCTGATGATGGATATCCGTCATCCAATGACCGACTTCGACCTGCTGATGCTTGATTGGGCGGTCGCCAGCGGCATGCCGATGCATATCCTGCTGACCAAGGCCGACAAGCTCACCTACGGCGCCGCCAAGAACACCCTGCTTAAAGTGCAGTCCGAAATCCGCAAGGGTTGGGGTGACACAATCACCATCCAGCTGTTCTCGGCCCCCAAGCGCATGGGCCTGGAAGATGCCTATACCGTGCTGGCCGGCTGGATGGAGTTGGCTGATAAAGGCGCGGAACTCGCCGAGTAACTTTTCTGCGGGCAAAAAAAACCCCGGACTTCGTATGGGGAGGGGAAGTTCGGGGTTCAAGTACCGGACCGCTAGGGCGGGGTCCGGATATCTGCCAACACTTAACACAACATAGGAGCATTGAAGGGCTTCACCACCCATTCAGTAACTCTGAGTAGCAGTTCACAGGTTAAGTTCCGGCAGGTTCAAAAAACTATTGGAAATAACTGCAGCGGATTTCCGATCTAAAGCATTCCGCCACCACGCCCGGTGGTGGCGGCGCCGCCAAATCAGTGCGCTTCGTCCCAGTTGTCGCCAACGCCAACGTCCACCACCAACGGCACATCCAACTGCGCCGCCGCACTCATGTGCTCGCGAATCTTCTCGCTGACCTCTGCCACCAGATCCTCACGCACCTCCAGCACCAGTTCATCGTGTACCTGCAGGATCACCTTGGCATCCAGGCCCGACGCGGTCAGCCAGTTATCCACCAGCACCATGGCTTTCTTGATGATATCCGCCGCCGTGCCCTGCATGGGCGCGTTGATCGCCGTGCGTTCTGCGGCCGCGCGCTCCTGGGGCTTGTTGGAGTTGATATCCGGCAAATACAGCCGACGTCCGAAGAAGGTTTCCACGTAGCCTTGATCGGCAGCCTGGGCGCGGGTGCGCTCCATGTACTCGCGAACCCCTGGGTAGCGGGCGAAGTACACATCGATGTAAGCCTTTGCGGTCTTGGTATCGACACCGATGTCCTTGCCGAGCTTCTGTGCCCCCATGCCGTAGATCAGGCCAAAGTTGATCGCCTTGGCACTGCGACGCTGATTGGAGGTGACCTCAGCCAATTCGACCTTGAACACCTCGGCCGCGGTGGCGGTATGCACGTCCAGGTCGTTGCGGAACGCATTCATCAGCCCCTCGTCCTTGGACAGGTGCGCCATGATCCGCAGCTCGATCTGCGAATAGTCCGCCGCCAGCAGTTTGTAGCCCTTGGGCGCGACAAATGCCTGGCGGATGCGTCGCCCTTCGGCGGTGCGCACCGGGATGTTCTGCAGGTTCGGGTCGCTGGAAGACAGCCGCCCGGTCGCCGCCACCGCCTGATGGTAAGAGGTGTGAACACGCCCGGTCCGCGGGTTGATCTGCTCCGGCAAGCGGTCGGTGTAAGTGCTTTTCAGCTTGCTCATGCTGCGGTACTGCATCAGTACCTTGGGCAGCGGATAGTCATCTTCGGCCAGCTTGGCCAGCACTTCCTCTGCCGTGGATGCCTGGCCCTTGCCCGTCTTTTTCAGCACCGGCAGGCCGAGTTTCTCGTAGAGAATCGCGCCGAGCTGCTTGGGCGAACCCAGGTTGAACTCTTCGCCGGCGATCTCGAACGCCTGGCGCTCCAGCTCAACCATCTTGTTGCCCAACTCGATGCTCTGGACACCGAGCAACTGCGCATCCACCAGGGCGCCCTGGCGTTCGATACGCGCCAGCACCGGTACCAGGGGGATTTCGATGTCCGTCAGCACACTTGCCAGGCTCGGGATGGCGGTGAGCTGTGCGTGCAATGCCTGATGCAGGCGCAGCGTCACGTCCGCATCTTCGGCAGCATAAGGGCCAGCCTGCTCGAGCGGGATCTGGTCGAAGGTCAGCTGCTTGGCGCCTTTGCCGGCGATGTCCTGGAAACTGACGGTGTGGTAGTCCAGGTACTTCTTGGCCAGGCTGTCCATGTCATGGCGGGTCGCAGTGGAATTCAACACGTAGGATTCAAGCATGGTGTCGAACGCGATACCGCGCACGCTGATGCCATTCGCCGGGTCGCCGCCGATGGCACAGTTGGCCAGGATATTCATGTCGAACTTGGCGTGCTGGCCGACCTTGAGCTTGCTCGGGTCTTCCAATAATGGCTTCAAGGCCAGCAGCACGGTGTCGCGATCCAGCTGCTGCGGCGCACCGATGTAGGAATGGGTCAGCGGGATGTAGGCGGCTTCATGGGGCTGCACGGCGAAGGAAACCCCCACCAGTTGCGCCTGTTGAGCGTCGATCCCGGTGGTTTCGGTGTCGAAAGCGAACAACGTCGCGCCGTTGAGCTTCTTCAGCCAGGCATCGAATGTGGCTTGGTCGAGGATCGTGGTGTAGGTCGTTTCTGCAGGTGCCGCAGGCGTAGCTTCAATAACCTCTTCGGCAACAGGCGCGGCCTTGAGCTCCACTCGCTTGGCATCGCGCTGAATCTCATCGAACCAGCTCTTGAACTCCAGCAGGGTGTAAAGCTCCAGCAACTTTTCGCGATCCGGTTCAATCAGGTGCAAATCGTCCAGACCCACGTCCAGCGGCACATCGATCTTGATCGTCGCCAACTGATAGGAGAGGAATGCCATCTCCTTATGCTCTTCCAGCTTCGCCGGCAGCGTCTTGGCACCGCGGATCGGCAGGCTCGGCACAATGTCCAGCTGTTCATAAAGCTCTTTGAGGCCGCCGTTCACGCCTACCAGCAGGCCGGAAGCGGTCTTCGGACCAATGCCCGGAACGCCCGGGATGTTGTCGGACGAATCGCCCATCAACGCCAGATAGTCGATGATCTGCTCCGGAGCGACGCCAAATTTCTCCTTTACGCCCTCGATGTCCATCGAGCTACCGGTCATGGTGTTGACCAGGGTAATGTGCCCGTCGACCAACTGCGCCATGTCCTTATCGCCGGTGGAAATCACCACCGGACGGTCAGCGGCGGCACTGCTGCGGGCCAGGGTGCCGATCACGTCATCGGCCTCGACGCCTTCGACGCACAGCAAAGGGAAGCCCAGGGCGATCACGCTCTGGTGCAGGGGCTCGATTTGCACGCGCATGTCATCGGGCATGCTTGGGCGGTTGGCCTTGTATTCGGCGTACATGTCATCGCGAAACGTCCCACCCTTGGCGTCGAACACTACCGCGAACGGGCTGTCCGGGTACTGCTTGCGCAGGCTTTTGAGCATGTTCAACACGCCCTTGACCGCACCGGTCGGCAGGCCTTTGGAGGTGGTCAGCGGTGGCAGCGCGTGGAACGCGCGGTACAGGTAAGACGAACCGTCCACCAGGACGAGGGGGGCTTGGCTCATGAGCAGGATCAACCTTTTCGGCGGGTCAGGCGCTAGAATAGCCGGACCAATGAAAACAAAGGGACAAGGTTATCATGCGTACATTCAATCGCCTGCTGTTGACCGGCCTGATTGCACTCGCTCCGATGGCTGCCATGGCGGCAGACAGCGCGCCTTCGGGTGATCCGGAAGTGACCATTCGCACGGAAGGCGACCGGACTATCCAGGAGTACCGTCAGAACGGTTTCCTGTATGCAATCAAGGTGACCGTAAAAGGCGCGCCTCCGTATTTCCTGGTACGCGCGGATGGAACCGACGCGAACTTCATCCGCTCTGACCAGCCGGATATGCTGATCCCGTCATGGAAGATCTTCGAATGGAAATGATTTCTTAACTTCAATTGGCGCCGCCCACTGCGGCGCCCGTACTGGCAGTTTTAACCATGTCTGTGTTCACCCCCCTGGCTCGGCCCGAGCTGGAAACCTTTCTCGCCCCCTACGGGCTCGGCCGCCTGCTTGACTTCCAGGGGATTGCCGCTGGTAGCGAAAACACCAATTTCTTTATCAGCCTGGAACAGGGCGAGTACGTCCTGACCCTGGTTGAGCGCGGCCCCGTGCAGGAAATGCCGTTCTTCATCGAACTGCTCGACGTACTCCACGACGCCGACCTGCCGGTGCCCTACGCCCTGCGCACCACCGATGGCGTGGCCCTGCGCGAATTGGCCGGCAAACCAGCCCTGCTGCAACCACGCCTGGCCGGCAAACACATCAAGGACGCCAACCCACAGCATTGCGCCCAGGTCGGCGACCTGCTCGGCCATCTGCACTTGGCGACACAAGGCGAGAAGGTACTGGAGCGCAAGACCGATCGCGGTCTGGACTGGATGCTCAGCGAAGGTGCGCAGCTGATTTCGCACCTGGACGATGCGCAGCAAAGCCTGCTGCAAGCAGCATTGACTGAAATTGAAGCCCATAAGGCCGAGATCCTCGCCCTGCCGCGGGCCAATGTGCACGCCGATCTGTTCCGTGACAACGCAATGTTCGAAGGCACGCACCTGACGGGCTTGATCGACTTCTACAACGCTTGCTCCGGGCCGATGCTGTACGACGTGGCGATCGCCCTGAATGACTGGTGTTCACACGCCGATGGCGTGATTGATGGCCCGCGCGCCCGAGCGCTGCTGGGTGCCTACGCCGGCCTGCGGCCGTTCACGGCCAAGGAGGCCGAGCTATGGCCGACCATGCTGCGGGTGGCGTGCGTGCGGTTCTGGCTGTCGCGCCTGATCGCCGCTGAGTCCTTTGCCGGGCAGGATGTGTTGATCCACGATCCCGCCGAGTTCGAGCATCGGCTGGCGCAACGCCAAGACGTCACTGTCCACCTGCCGTTCGCCCTTTAACGGTTCAGGCGGGCAAAAAAAATGTGGGAGGGGGCTTGCTCCCGATAGCGGTAGATCAGTCAACTTATGCACTGACTGACACTCTGCTATCGGGAGCAAGCCCCCTCCCACATTTGATCTGCGCTGCGGCTTATAACGACTCCAGGCACCCTGCCAAGTCGTTCCCCAACTTTTCCAGCACCTGCTCATAACCCTGGGCCGTGGCGGGGGTGTAGCCGCCCAGCGCATCCAATTCCGCCAACTTCACCGGCAAACCTGCCACCAAAGTTTCGGCCAAACGTGGACGCAACGGCGGCTCACTGAACACACAGGTCTTGCCCACTTCCTGCAAACGCGTACGCATCGCCGCCACATGCTGGGCGCCAGGCTGCACTTCGGCAGCAACGCTGAACACGCCAGTGTGCTTGAGCCCGTAGGCGTCTTCGAAGTAATCAAAGGCTTCGTGGAACACGAAGTAAGGTTTGTCACCGATGCTCGCCAGGCGTTTTTTCAGGCGCGCATCCAGTGCATCAAGGCGCTCGTCGAAAGCCTTGGCATTGCTCTGATAACGCGCGGCGTTCACGGGGTCGGCTGCACTGAGGTCAGCGGCCATACGCGCTGCGATCACCCGAGCGTTCACCGTGGACAGCCACAGGTGCGCATCCAGGCTCCCCGGGCGGTGATCATGGTCATGTTCGTCGGCATCGTCGGCGTGGGAATGGCTATCTTCGGCGAACCTACGCAATTTCATCCCCGGCAGGTCTTGAACCGCTACGGTCGGCGCGGTACGCCCCTTGAGCACGCGAGGCAGGAAGCCCTCCATGTCCGGCCCGATCCAATACAGCAGATCGACCGACTGCACACGCCGTACGTCGGATGGGCGCAAGGCAAAGTTATGGGGCGATGCACCCGGCGGCAGCAATACCTCCGGAACCGCCACACCGTCCTGCACGGCAGCGGCAATCAACTGCAATGGCTTGATGCTCGTGAGCACCTTGACCTCGGCCTGAGCGGCGCCAGCGAGGAACAAACTGGTGACAAATACGACAAAAACGGGAAAAAGTCGGGACACGATGACCACTCAATGACGTAGGAACGGGTAACATAATAACGTCTCTATCAAATATCTGTCGCCGCTCATGCCTAAAACACCGCTTGCCAGCCGTCCACACGACCACTCTCACTGCGTGCATACCGCGCTGTCGGAGGCCGACACCCTGTGCGCACAGAAAGGCTTGCGCCTGACCGCCCTGCGTCGCCGGGTGCTGGAACTCGTCTGGCAGAGCCACAAGCCCCTGGGTGCCTACGACATCCTGGGCGTGCTCAGCGAGCAGGACGGCCGCCGCGCCGCTCCACCGACCGTGTACCGCGCGCTGGATTTCCTGCTGGAAAACGGCCTGGTGCACCGCATTGCCTCGCTCAACGCCTTTGTCGGCTGCAACCACCCGGAACACGCGCATCAGGGCCAGTTCCTGATCTGCCGCGAGTGCCACGCCGCCATCGAGCTTGAACAAAAGAGCATCAGCGACGCCATCATCAAGAGCTCCGCCGACGTAGGTTTCCGGGTCGAAGGGCAGACGGTCGAAGTGGTCGGCCTGTGCTCGGGCTGCCAGGGGGCTTGATGAGCAATGCGTTAATTCGCCTGGAGCAGGTCGGCGTCACGTTTGCCGGGCAAAACGTGCTGGATAACATCGCGTTGAGCGTCGAACCGGGGCAGATCGTCACCCTGATCGGCCCCAATGGCGCCGGCAAGACCACCCTGGTGCGCGCCGTACTCGGCTTGCTCAAGCCCGACACCGGCAGCGTGTGGCGCAAGCCCAGGCTGCGCGTGGGCTACATGCCGCAAAAGCTGCACGTTGATCCAACCTTGCCCTTGTCCGTACTGCGGTTTTTGCGCCTGGTGCCCGGTGTGGACCGCGCCCGCGCGCAGGCGGCCCTGAAGGAAGTCGGCGCCGAGCAGGTCATCGACAGCCCGGTGCAAAGCATCTCCGGCGGCGAAATGCAGCGTGTGCTGCTGGCCCGCGCCCTGTTGCGCGAGCCCGAGTTGCTGGTGCTGGATGAACCCGTGCAGGGCGTCGACGTCGCCGGCCAGGCCGAGCTGTACAGCCTGATTACCCGCCTGCGCGACCGTCATGGCTGCGGCGTGCTGATGGTCTCCCATGACTTGCATCTGGTGATGAGCACCACCGACCAGGTGGTATGCCTCAATCGCCACGTGTGCTGCTCCGGCCATCCGGAACAAGTCAGCAGCGACCCGGCGTTCGTCGAACTGTTCGGCAAAAACGCCCAGAGCCTGGCGATCTATCACCACCATCACGATCACGCCCATGACCTGCATGGCGCTGTCGTTGACGATCCCGCGACGCCCCACACCCACGTTCATGGAGATAGCTGCAAGCATGGCTGATTTTCTGCTTTACGCCCTGCTGGCAGGCTTGGCTCTGGCGCTGGTGGCGGGCCCGCTGGGCTCGTTCGTGGTCTGGCGGCGCATGGCGTACTTTGGCGACACCTTGTCCCACGCCGCGCTGCTGGGCGTGGCCATGGGCTTCCTGCTGGATGTGAGCCCGACCATCGCCGTGACCGTGGGCTGCCTGCTGCTGGCGGTGCTGCTGGTGACCCTGCAACAGCGCCAGCCCCTGGCCTCGGACACCCTGCTGGGCATCCTGGCGCCGAGCACGCTGTCCCTGGGCCTGGTGGTGCTGAGCTTTATGCATGAAGTGCGCATCGACCTGATGGCCTATCTGTTCGGCGACCTGCTGGCGATCAGCCCCACCGATCTTGCCTGGATTCTCGGCGGCAGCGCCGCAGTATTGGTGCTGTTGGTCACTCTGTGGCGCCCACTGCTGGCCATCACGGTGCATGAAGAACTGGCCAGGGTCGAAGGCTTGCCCGTATCCGCGTTGCGCATGGCCCTGATGCTGCTGATTGCCGTGGTGATCGCTGTCGCGATGAAGATTGTCGGCGTATTGTTGATCACATCGCTGTTGATCATTCCGGCCGCCGCCGCCCAGCGCCACGCCCGCTCGCCGGAGCAGATGGCGATCGGTGCCAGCCTGTTGGGGATGCTGGCAGTGTGCGGGGGCCTGGCGTTGTCATGGTTCAAGGACACGCCGGCCGGACCGTCGATCGTAGTCACGGCGGCCGCCCTGTTTCTGCTGAGTTTTGTCCTGCCCCGTCGAGGGGTGTAGACTTGCTCGCTTTTTGCGCAAATAGAGAGTCGCAGGAATGAAGCTGTTCACCTCCCGTTATCTGCTCCTTGCCGCGTTTTCCCTGCTGCTGGGCGCCTGTCAAAGCACACCGCCCGCCGCCCCAGAGGCCCCGGATCCGCGTGCTGCGGCCATCGCGCAGCTGGAGCAAAACCTGGCCAGCAGTGAGCTGGCCACCGCCGAAGACCAACTGGCCGCACTGCAGGCCCAGTCGCCCAATGACCCGGCGCTGGAACCCTACCAACGTCAATTGGCCGAGGCTTACCTGCAGCGCAGCCAGATCGTGCTGCAAAAAGGCGACGTAAACGCCGCCGCCACCGCCCTGAGCCGTGCCCGCGCGCTGATGCCCAAGGCGCCGGCGCTGACCGGTGGCGTCAACAGCGCGATCACCCACGCCCGTAAAGTCGAGCTGGATAAAGCCGAAGAGGCCCTCAAGGCCGCCGAAGCCAAGCCCGCGGCCAAGGTCATCGACCCGGCCGCGCCAAGCACCACCGTGGCGCTGAACCTTACTGATATTGAAGCGCTGCGCCATCAACTGGATGCGATTGCCACCGACGTGGTGAATTACCAGTGCGATGTGACGATCCAGGCGCCGCGCACCCAGGACTACCCGTGGCTGGCCACGTTGCTGGCCAAACGGGTGAAGCGCATTGATTCAGGGTATGACCTGAAGATTCACCGGCAGATTCTTAAGCATATTCCGGCGCAGGTTGTGCTGACTCCGCGCAAGGCGGAATAACGCATCGGGGGCAAGCCCCTCTCACGTTTGAATTGTGAATACATTCAATTGTGAGAGGGGCTTGCCCCCGATAGCGATCTAACAAGCAACCAATAACTTAAGCCGGAATCGCCTTAGCCTTCGGCTCACGATCCCAAACCCGATGCTGTGCAATCGCGGCAAAAAACGCCTTGAACGCCTTAGCATCCGAACCCACGATCAACCCCGCATCCGTCTCCAGCTTCAGCAGATCCAGCAGTGGCTTCACGTCACTGGCAACCGCAATCGCCTTCAGGTGTTTGTAGGCTTCCAGAACGTAATGCAATGCCACACCATCACCGCTCAGTGCTTTCACCGACTCTTTTCCGCCCGGGATAAACACGGCGTCAAACGCAATCGACGGCATGCCTTCCATCGACGCATCCACCGGCAGGCTCTTGCCATCGGCCGTCTTCACCGGCGCCGAGGTCGGCCCCAGCAACTTGGCATGGGCACCTTCTGCCGCCAGTGCTTTTTTAAGCGCATCGATTGCCGCGCCATCCACACCGTCAGCCGCAAGAATCGCGACTTTGCGCGTCTTGATATCGCCGGACAGCAGGTTCACCTGGCTCAATGCCGGCGACTCTTTCAGCGAAGACTCACGCGGCGCTACCGTGCCTTTGGTCGGCGCCGGCAGACCAAGGTTCTGCGCCACGCGCTTGGCCAGTTCCAGATCGATATTGGCCAGAATCTCGTTGACCTGACGCGCGCGGATAAACTCGCGCTCCACCTTGCCCAACTCGAAGCTGTAGGCCGCGATGATGTGCTCTTTCTCGTGGTGGCTCATGCTGTGGAAAAACAGCGCAGCCTGGGAGAAGTGGTCGCCAAACGACTCACTGCGCTCACGCACCTTATTGGCGTCTACACGCTCGTAATAAGTTTCGAAACCACCATCCTGGGCAGCCGGCGGCGTTTCTTTCGGCCAGCCGCCATCGATCGAGTTCGGCTCGTAAGCAGCACGGCCCTTGTCGATCACGGTCCGATGCTGGGCGTCGCGCTGGCCATTGTGGAAAGGTACTACCGGCCGGTTGATCGGCAGCTCATGGAAGTTCGGCCCACCGAGACGGCTGATCTGCGTATCCGTGTAGGAAAACAGACGACCTTGCAACAACGGGTCGTTGGTGAAGTCGATACCCGGCACGATGTGGCCTGGGCAAAACGCGACCTGCTCGACTTCGGCAAAGAAGTTATCCGGGTTACGGTTCAGCACCATCTTGCCCAGCGGCGTGATCGGCACCAGTTCCTCGGGGATGATCTTGGTCGGATCGAGCAGGTCAAAGTCGAACTTATGCTCGTCTTCTTCCGCAACGATCTGCACACCCAACTCCCACTCAGGGTAGTCGCCGCTTTCAATCGCCTCCCACAGGTCACGACGGTGGTAATCGGTATCTTTACCGGCAAGCTTTTGCGCTTCGTCCCACACCAGGGAGCAGGTGCCGACCTTCGGGTGCCAGTGGAACTTCACAAAGCTCGACTTACCTTCGGTATTGATCAAGCGGAAGGTGTGAATGCCAAACCCCTGCATGGCACGCAGGCTTTTTGGAATGGCGCGGTCAGACATCGCCCAGATCACCATGTGCGCCGATTCCGGCTGCAACGAAACAAAATCCCAGAACGTATCGTGAGCCGAGCCGCCGGTAGGAATTTCGTTGTGCGGCTCAGGTTTTACCGCATGCACGAAGTCGGGAAACTTGATCGCATCCTGAATGAAAAACACCGGCATGTTGTTGCCGACCAGGTCGAAGTTGCCCTCGTCGGTGAAGAACTTCACCGCGAAACCGCGCACGTCACGCACCGTATCGCCCGAGCCACGCGGGCCCTGCACGGTGGAGAAACGCACGAACACCGGGGTTTTATGCTCGGGGTTACGCAGGAAACCCGCCTTGCTCAGCGCGGAATGGTTTTCATAGGTCTGGAAATAGCCATGGGCGCCGGTGCCCCGGGCATGCACGATGCGCTCGGGGATACGCTCATGGTCAAAGTGCGTGATTTTTTCACGCATGATGAAGTCTTCCAGCAGCGAGGGGCCGCGGGCGCCGACTTTCAAGGTGTTCTGGTTGTCGGAAATCTTCACGCCTTGGTTGGTACGCAGGGCCTGGCCGGTCGCATCGGAACGGAATTCCTCCAGGGCTTGCAGCTTGGCGTTGGTGTTGCCACGGTCCAGGGTATTGGTGCCCGCGAGCTCACTCTTCGACGGGGTGGCTGGCTTCTTGGTACTCATCAGTCAAAACTCCTTATTCAAAGTGGCCAGAGCGGTCCCCGGCTCGTTTGAGCAAAACCCCAGGCACGGCACCTGGGAAATCGAGTTGCTTAAGTAGTGACTGACACGGTTTTCTGCCGTTCCTTTTTTATGACCTTTGATCGCGTTATTGCCAAATCACTGGTTGAATGCGAAATAAATGCTAAGAAACGCTATACGGACAGGCTAAAATGCGCGCCCGGCTAACCGCTGATCCCTTTTCAATGCGCCCCACAAGGTTCGCTACGTGATCGAGTTTCAAAACGTCCATAAAACCTACCGCGTCGCCGGTAAGGATATTCCCGCGCTGTACCCCACCAGCCTGCGCGTCGAAAACGGCCAGGTGTTTGGCCTTATCGGCCACTCGGGTGCAGGTAAAAGCACGCTGCTGCGCCTGATCAACCGCCTGGAAGAGCCCAGCGGCGGCCAGATCACGGTGGACGGCGAAGAAGTCACCGCCCTGGACGCCAACGGCCTGCGCCGTTTCCGCCAGCAGGTCGGGATGATCTTCCAGCACTTCAACCTGCTGGCGTCCAAGACCGTTGCCGACAACGTGGCCCTGCCACTGACCCTGGCCGGCGAATTGTCGCGCAAGGACATCGACCAACGCGTCGCCGAGCTACTCGCCCGCGTCGGCCTGTCGGACCACGCCAGGAAGTACCCGGCGCAGTTGTCCGGTGGCCAGAAGCAGCGCGTCGGCATTGCCCGCGCCCTGGCGACCAAGCCGAAAATCCTGCTGTGCGACGAGGCCACCAGTGCCCTCGACCCGCAAACCACCGCCTCGGTCCTGCAACTGCTGGCCGAGATCAATCGCGAGTTGAAACTGACCATCGTGCTGATCACCCATGAAATGGATGTGATCCGCCGCGTGTGTGACCAGGTAGCCGTGATGGACGCCGGCGTGATCGTCGAGCAAGGCTCGGTGGCCGACGTGTTCCTGCACCCCAAGCACCCGACCACCAAGCGCTTCGTGCAGGAAGCCGAGCAGGTCGATGAAGGTGAGCAGCGCGATGACTTCGCCCATGTACCGGGTCGCATCGTACGGCTGACATTCCAGGGTGAAGCGACCTACGCGCCATTGCTGGGCACCGTCGCCCGGGAAACGGGGGTGGACTACAGCATCCTCGCCGGCCGCATCGACCGCATCAAAGACATCCCCTACGGGCAACTGACCCTTGCAGTCACCGGCGGTGACATGGAAGCGGCCTTTGCCCGCTTTACCGCCGCAGACGTCCACATGGAGGTGCTGCGCTGATGGACGTTTTCTTGAGTTTCTTCGCCAATATCGACTGGTCCGAAATCTGGCTCGCCACCGGCGACACCATGATCATGCTGTTCGGTTCGCTGTTCTTCACCGTGGTATTGGGCCTGCCTTTGGGCGTGCTGTTGTTCCTGACCAGCCCACGCCAGCTGTTCGAGCAAAAAGGCCTGTACGCACTGCTGTCGCTGATCGTGAACATCCTGCGCTCGCTGCCGTTCATCATCCTGCTGATCGTGATGATCCCGTTCACCGTACTGATCACCGGTACTTCCCTGGGCGTAGCGGGGGCGATCCCGCCGCTGGTCGTAGGGGCCACGCCATTCTTCGCCCGCCTGGTGGAAACCGCCTTGCGTGAAGTGGACCGCGGCATCATCGAGGCCACCCAGTCCATGGGCGCCAGCACCCGCCAGATCATCATCAACGCGCTGCTGCCTGAGGCACGCCCCGGCATCTTCGCGGCGATAACGGTGACGGCGATTACCCTGGTGTCCTACACGGCCATGGCCGGTGTCGTCGGCGCCGGCGGCCTGGGTGACCTGGCGATCCGTTTCGGTTACCAGCGCTTCCAGACCGATGTGATGGTGGTCACCGTGGTAATGCTGTTGATCCTGGTGCAAATTCTGCAAACCGTCGGCGACAAGCTGGTGGTGCACTTTTCTCGAAAATAACGGCCATTGCCGGTCAAAAGCCGGCACATGCCCGAACAAGGAGCTTGTTGGATGAAAAAACTACTGGTTGCTTTCGCCGCCGTTGCCGCGTTTTCCGCCCATGCCGCCGAGACCCTGAAAGTCGCTGCCTCGCCGGTGCCCCACGCGGAAATCCTGGAATTCGTGAAGCCTGCCCTCGCCAAAGAAGGCGTGGACCTGCAAGTCAAAGTCTTCACCGATTACGTACAGCCCAACGTCCAGGTAGCGGAAAAGCGCCTGGACGCGAACTTCTTCCAGCACCAGCCGTACCTGGATGAATTCAACAAAGCCAAAGGCACTCACCTGGTGAGCGTCGGCGCTGTGCACCTGGAGCCTCTGGGCGCTTACTCCAGCAAGTACAAAAAACTGGAAGACCTGCCTGACGGCGCCAACGTGGTGATCCCGAACGACGCCACCAACGGTGGCCGTGCGCTGTTGCTGCTGGCTAAAGCCGGTTTGATCAAATTGAAGGACTCGACCAACATCCTGTCGACCATCAAGGACATCACCGAAAACCCGAAAAACCTGAAATTCCGCGAACTGGAAGCCGCCACCCTGCCGCGCGTGCTGACCCAGGTCGACCTGGCGCTGATCAACACCAACTATGCGCTGGAAGCCAAGCTGGACCCGTCCAAGGACGCCCTGGTGATCGAAGGCAATGACTCGCCTTACGTGAACATCCTCGTGAGCCGCGAAGACAACCAGGATTCGGACGCGATGAAGAAGCTGATTGCAGCCCTGCACACCCCTGAGGTGAAGCAATTCATCCAAGAGAAGTACAAAGGCGCGATCCTGCCGGCGTTCTGATCAGACTCGGTCTCCAACACGCTGGAGATCAAAAAATGTGGGAGGGGGCTTGCCCCCGATTGCGGAGTATCAGTCGCTGCATGAGCTGACTGATCTGCCGCCATCGGGGCAAGCCCCCTCCCACATGTGTTGTGCATTGCCTGTTACTTGCGCTGCAACAGCCCCGGCAGTTGCGCCACCAGCTTCTGGTTGTTCAACGGCGCACGGATAAAGCCGCGCTGGGTACCATCCGGACCGATCAGCGCGAGGTTGCCGCTGTGGTCGACGGTGTAGTTGGGCTTGCTGGTGTCTGCCGGGATGAACGGGATGCTCACGGCATTCGAGACCTTCTGCACATCCTCCACGTTCGCGCCGGTGAGGCCTTGAAATTGTGGGTCGAAGTAGCCCAGGTACTGCTTGAGCTGGGTCGGGGTGTCGCGGTTCGGGTCGACGCTGACCAGGATTACCTGCAACTTATCCACAGCCTCCTTAGGCAACTCGCTCTTGATCTGGCGCAGTTGGGCGAGGGTGGTCGGGCAGATGTCGGGGCAGAAGGTGTAGCCGAAGAACAGCAGGCTCCACTTGCCTTTCAACTCGTTGACCAGCACCGGCTGGCCTTCCTGGTTGGTCATGCTCACCGGCGGCAGCTGGCGGCTTTGCGGCAGCAGGATGATACCGGCATCAATCAATGCCGTAGGGTCGCCCTGGCCCTTGCCCGAGAGCACTTTGTTAACGGTCAGGCCCATGATCAACGCGACGATGGCCACCAGGATAAAGACGGTTTTTTGAGTTCGAGTCATAGGTTCAACAGTAAGTAGTGGTCTACGAGCAGGGCGATAAACAGCAGGAACAGGTACCAGATAGAGTACTTGAAGGTGTTGATCGCCGCGTGCGGCTGAGCGCCACGGTACAGCACCCAGGCCCATTGCAGAAAGCGTCCGCCCAAAACCAGCGCACAGGCCAGGTAGAGCGGGCCGCTCATGTGGATCACATAGGGCATCAGGCTCACCGCCAACAGGGCGAAGGTATAGAGCAGGATATGCACCTTGGTGTAGTGCTCGCCGTGGGTGACAGGCAGCATCGGGATATCGGCCTTGGCGTATTCCTCCTTGCGGTGAATGGCCAGGGCCCAGAAGTGCGGCGGCGTCCAGGCGAAGATGATCAGCACCAGCAACAAGGGCTCGGCGCTGACATGGCCGGTAACGGCGACCCAGCCCAACAGCGGTGGCGCGGCACCGGCCAGGCCTCCGATGACAATATTTTGTGGCGTCGCACGTTTGAGAAAACCGGTGTAGACCACCGCATAACCGAGCAGCGAAGCCAGCGTCAGCCATGCCGCCAGGGGGTTGGTAAACGCCAGCAACAAGGCCAATCCTGCAACGGCTAGAAACAAAGCAAAGGCCAGCGCCGCCACCGGCGACACACGCCCCTCCGCCAACGGCCGCTTATGGGTGCGAGCCATCACTGCATCAATCCGCCGGTCCACCACATGGTTCACCGCCGCCGCGCCACCGGCACACAGGGCTATCCCCAGGTTGCCGAAAATCAGCACCGCCCACGGCACGCCGGCGCGGGTCGCGAGGAACATGCCGACCAGGGAGGTGATGAGCATCAGCACCACCACTTTCGGCTTGGTCAGCTCCAGGTAATCGCGCCAGATCGCCTGGCTGTGGCGCGCGCCGATCAAGGTCGCCATGGCATCTCTCCTTTAAGGGTGATGAGGCCCGATACGTGTTTGCGCGGGCTGAAGCGCCAGCCGAAAGGCAACTGGTGACGCACCCGGACCAGACTGGTGCGGGCGTGGTAATTGACCAGCACCAGGGTCAATAACAGCGCCGCACCGCCGGCGTTATGGCCGACCGCAACCGGCAGCGGCAGGTGGAAATACACGTTGCTCAGGCCCAGGCTGATTTGTGCCGCCAGGGCAATCAACAGCAGGCCCGCGAGCCGCGTCATACCCACCGCACGCAGCTGCCAGGCCAGCCCCGCAAGCACCAGGGTGACCAGCACCGCACCGATGCGGTGGGTCAGGTGGATGGCGGTGCGCGCGTCGCTGTCGAGCTGGCCGCCAAGGTAATTGGGCCCGATGTGCTGGGTCAGGTGAAAGCCGTTGGCGAAGTCCGCCGCAGGCCACCACTGACCATGGCAGGTGGGCAAATCGATACAGGCCACCGCTGCGTAGTTGGAACTGACCCAGCCGCCCAAGGCGATCTGGCCGATCACCAGCACCAGACCCGCCGTGGCCCAATATTGCAGGCGCCTGGGCACGATCAAGGCGGGCAACACCCCAGACAAGCGCAGGGTCAGCAGAAACAGCAGGCTCAAGGTCGCAAAGCCGCCCAACAAATGCCCCGTCACCACCTGGGGCCACAGCTTCAAGGTCACCGTCCACATGCCAAACGCCGCCTGGGCAAACACCACCATCAACAGAAACAACGGCAGTTTCACTGGCTGGCCCGGATCACGCCGATGGCTCCACGAACGCGCCGCCAACAGCACAATCAACAGGCCCAGGGTGCCGGCGAAGTAGCGATGGGTCATCTCGGCCCAGCCCTTGTCAGCCTCCACGGGCGTATCGGGAAAATGCAATTCGGCATGGGCCAGCTGGGCCTCGCTTTGCGGCACGCTGATAAAGCCGTAGCAGCCCGGCCAGTCCGGGCAACCGAGGCCGGCGTGGGTCAGGCGGGTGTAGGCGCCAAGCAGCACGACGATCAACGCCAGCAGAGTGGCAAACAACGCGAGGCGAAATCCAGGTTTGGCCATGACGATGCCCTTATCCGATGTTCGACAGTTTCAACAGGTGGCGCAGGTCATTGAGCAAGTCCTTGCCCTTGACCTTGGCGTCGTAGCGCAGCACCAGGTTGCCGTGGGGGTCGACGATCCACAGTTGCGCAGCGCCCGGCGCGGCAGCGTTTTTGGTGAAGGTCGAGAGGTCCAGCGAGTAGCGCTGCAATTGCGGGTATTCGGCCTTGAGCTTGGCGTCATAGTCGGCAGCGACCGGTTGTGCACTGGCCAAGGCATGGCTAGCGCGTGAAGCGTCGCGCCCCAGGCCGATCTGCAACTGGCGCGCGAGGTACACCAGTTGCCGGCAATCGGCGGCGCAGGCGGCAGGCGCGGTGACCAGCAACTGCCAGCGCTGTTCATCGGCCTGCACGCCAATATCGGCGCGGGTCTGACCGTTACCGATCATTTCTCCGTGGTAGCTGCGACTGTCCGGCACCCAGAACTGCAGTTTGTACATGAAGGTGGCCAGCACCATCGGACCGATCACCATCAGCAGGATCAGCATCAACTGCCAGCGGCCTTTGCGCCGATCAGGTACCTCAGACATGTTGAGTGGATTCGTGGCCGTTCCCATGGGGCTTCTCCTTTGTGGTGTGCCATCCGAGGTAGAGGTAAAGAGCCAGTAGTGCCAGGGACATGGCGAACCACTGCACCGCGTAGGCCAAGTGTTTTTCCGGACCCATCGCAACGATGGGCCAGGTGGTTTCGTACGTGCCGGGGCCGGCTTCGGCGCGCAGCTCATAGGCAAAACCGTTGCGGCCCAGCTCAGCCCACAACGCGGCGGGGTGCAGCGCGGTCAACAGGCGCGGCCATTGCACGGTCGTGGGGTCCGCATGCAGCTGGAAGGTTTCGCCGGGCGCGACATACACCCAGGCGTCGAGATTCAAGGGCTGAGCCGGAGTAGTGAAGACGGGCGGGGTGCGCCGATCCGGCCACGGCAACCAGCCCCGATTGAGCAATAACCACAGGCCGCTGGCCTGGTCATGAAAGGGTTGCAGCAGCTCGACACCCGCCTTGCCGTCGCGCATGCGGTTATCCAGCAATACGCTGTGCTCGGCATCGAACTGGCCGCGCAGATGCACGCGGCGAAAGGCCGGGTCCGCCATATCCTCGAGTTGCACACTGTTGATCGGCTCAGCGGCGCGGCGTTCGGCATAGCTGTCCACCAGCAACTGCTTCTCATGGCCGCGCGACAGCTGCCAGACGCCCAAGCCCACCATCAAAGGCAGCAGAATCATCACCACCACGGTTGGTGCGATACCTGGACGAAAGCGTTTCATGGCGCTGGCTATACTTGTTTTCATTGCCCGCCCATCCCCTTGATGCCCATCAACGCCAGGAACCAGACCATGCTCAAAGCAGCCATTGCCCTGATGCTGATCGCGACCGTCGTGAGCCTGTTCAGTGGCCTGTTCTTCCTGGTCAAGGACGAGGGCAACTCCAACCGCCTCGTCACGGCCTTGACCGTGCGTGTGGTACTGGCCGTGATCACCGTGGCATTGATCGCCTGGGGATTTTTCAGCGGCCAGCTGGTATCTCATGCGCCCTGGTAAGTCGCCTCACAGCACATAGACGAAGAAAAACAGCCCGATCCACACCACATCCACGAAATGCCAATACCAACTGGCCGCCTCGAAACCGAACTGATGCTCGGCATTGAAATGCCCGCGCAGGATGCGCATCAGCATCACAAACAAAATGATCGTGCCGATGGTCACGTGAGCACCGTGGAAGCCCGTGAGCATAAAGAACGTCGCGCCGTACACCCCCGAACCCAAGGTCAGGCCCAGCTCTTTATAGGCGTGGATGTATTCCTCGGCCTGGAACCCGAGGAATGCCAGGCCCAGCAAGACGGTGATCGCCAGCCAGATCTTCAGCGCGCCGCGATGTCCCTTGCGCAAGGCGTGGTGGGCAATGGTGATGGTCACGCTGGAACTCACCAGCAGGATGGTGTTCACCAACGGCAAGCCCCACGGGCTGATGGTGCCCTCCGGCGCGGGATAGAGCTTCGGGTCCGGGTTGTTGAGCAACGGCCAGGCAAACTCGAAGTTCGGCCACAGCATGTGCGCAATACCTTTGGGGCCTTCGCCGGCCAACGCGGGACCGGACAAATGGCGCACGTAGAACAGCGCACCGAAGAACGCGATAAAGAACATCACCTCGGAAAAAATGAACCAGGTCATGCCCCAGCGAAACGAGCGGTCCATCTGGGCGCTGTACAAACCGGCGCGGCTTTCCTTGATCACTGCACCGAACCAGCCAAACAGCATGTAGGCAAGCAACAGCCCTCCGACGAAAAAGATCCACGGCCCGTGGGATTCCGGGCGTGCCGCCTTCAGGTCGTTGAACCACACGGCCAGGCCATACACGGTGACCAGCATGCCAATCGTGGCAATTATCGGCCATTTGCTTTGCGCTGGTACGTAGTACGTATCATGAGTCGACATGTATTCGCTCTCCTGATTGAGCGGGCAAACAGTAGCTAGCCGCCGGTACGGACAGCCACGGGCGGTTGGCGCGCAGTGATATCAAACAGCGTGTACGCCAGGGTCAAATGCTTCACATCCTTGGGCATGTCACGGTCGACAATAAAACGCACCGGCATCTCGATGCGCTGGCCCGGCTGCAGCACTTGCTGGGTGAAGCAAAAGCATTCGGTCTTGTGGAAATACATCGCCGCTTCGGCGGGGGAAATGCTCGGCACCGCCTGGGCGGTCATCGGCTTGTCAGTGGGGTTGTAGGCCACGAACAGCATCTCGGTGACTGCGCCGGGGTTGACCACCACCTCATCAGCCTTGGAATGAAACTCCCAGACCATGTCGATGGCATTGGTGGACAGGAACTGCACCCGTACCTGGCGCGTGAGGTCGACGACCTGTTCGCCTTCGTACTGCCCGGCCGTCTTGCCGTTGATGCCGAATGCCTTGCACATCACGTCGTAGATCGGCACCAGGGCAAAGCCGAAGGCGAACATCGCTAGCACCAGGATCAGCAGACGGGTAACCAGGCGCTTGAGGGGCACGGAGTCAGCCATGGCCACCTCCGCTCACCCTGTTCATTTGACCTCCGGTGGTGTGGTGAAGGTGTGGTACGGCGCGGGCGAGGGCACGCTCCACTCCAGGCCTTCGGCACCATCCCACGGCTTGGCCGGCGCGGGCGGGCCGCCACGGATGCACTTGATCACGATAAACAGGAAGAAGATCTGCGTGGCGCCAAACATGAACGCGCCAATCGACGAGACCATATTGAAGTCGGCGAACTGCAGGTTGTAGTCCGGCACGCGACGCGGCATGCCGGCCAGTCCCACGAAGTGCATCGGGAAGAACGCCATGTTCATGCCCACGAAAGACAGCCAGAAATGCAGCTTGCCCAGGGTTTCGTCGTACATGTGGCCGGTCCATTTCGGCAGCCAGTAGTAGGCCGAGGCGAAGATGCCGAAGATCGCACCAGGCACCAGTACGTAATGGAAGTGCGCCACCACAAAATAGGTGTCGTGGTACTGGAAGTCCGCCGGGGCAATCGCCAGCATCAATCCGGAGAAGCCGCCGATGGTGAACAGGATCACGAACGCCACGGCAAACAGCATCGGCGTCTCGAAGGTCAGCGAGCCTTGCCACATGGTGCTGACCCAGTTGAACACCTTCACACCGGTGGGCACCGCAATCAGCAACGTGGCGTACATGAAGAACAACTCGCCGACCAATGGAATGCCCACCACGAACATATGGTGCGCCCACACGATAAACGAGAGGAACGCGATGCTCGCCGTGGCGTAGACCATCGACGTGTAGCCGAACAATGGCTTGCGCGAGAAGGTCGGGATAATCGAACTGACGGCGCCAAACGCCGGCAGGATCATGATGTACACCTCGGGGTGGCCGAAGAACCAGAACACATGCTGGAACAGCACCGGATCACCGCCACCGGCCGCACTGAAGAAGCTGGTGCCGAAGTGGATGTCCATCAGCATCATGGTCACGCAGCCGGCCAGCACCGGCATCACCGCGATCAGCAGGAAGGCGGTGATCAGCCAGGTCCAGACGAACAGCGGCATTTTCATCAAGGTCATGCCGGGCGCACGCAGGTTGAGGATGGTGGCAACCACGTTGATCGCACCCATGATCGAGCTGATGCCCATCAAGTGGATGGCGAAGATGAAGAACGTCACGCTTTCCGGCGCGTAGGTGGTGGAGAGCGGGGCGTAGAACGTCCAGCCGAAATTCGGCCCGCCACCGGGCGTGAACAGGGTCGAAACCAGCAGCAGGAACGCCGCCGGCAGCAGCCAGAAGCTGAAGTTGTTCATGCGCGGCAAGGCCATGTCCGGCGCGCCGATCATCAGCGGAATCATCCAGTTGGCCAGGCCGACAAACGCCGGCATTACCGCACCAAACACCATGATCAGGCCGTGCATGGTGGTCATCTGGTTGAAAAAAGCCGGCTCGACGATCTGCAGGCCAGGCTGGAACAGCTCGGCACGGATCACCATGGCGAACGAGCCGCCGAGCAGGAACATGGTGAACGCGAACCACAGGTACATCGTGCCGATGTCCTTATGGTTGGTGGTCAGCACCCAGCGCATCAAACCCTTGGCGGGGCCGTGGGCATGGTCACCGGCGTGGCCATGGTCATCGATCACAGCGCTCATGGCCGTTCTCCTGCAAGCGAGTGGGCGGGGCGGTTCGGGGCATACGCAATGAATGAAGTCATTTGCTTTCCGCCTGCTTGATGGCCAGCACGTCTTTAGGCGTGACCATGTCGCCTTTGTTGTTACCCCAGGCGTTGCGCTCGTAGGTCACCACGGCGGCGATATCCACTTCCGAGAGCTGCTTGCCGAAAGCCGCCATCGCCGTACCGGCCTTGCCGTGATAGACAAGATTCAGGTGGACTTCCTTAGGCCCGGTGGCAATCTTCGAACCCTTGAGCGCCGGGAACATCGGCGGCAGGCCCTGGCCTTCGGCCTGGTGACAGGCCACGCAGGTGGTGTGGTAGACCTTGTCGCCGCGGGCCACCAGCTCTTCCAGCGTCCATTCCTTGGAGGTCAGTTCCTTGAGCTTGGCGGCCTCTGCCTTGCGCTCGCCGAGCCAGGTGTCGTAGTCGGCCTTGGACTTGACCTCGACCACGATGGGCATGAAACCGTGGTCCTTGCCGCACAGTTCGGCGCACTGGCCACGGTAGATGCCGGGCTTCTCGACGCGGGTCCAGGCCTCGTTGACGAACCCCGGGATGGCGTCACGCTTGACCGCAAAGGCCGGCACCCACCAGGAGTGGATCACGTCGGCGGCGGTCACCAGGAAGCGCACCTTGGCGCCCACCGGCAGCACCAGCGGCTGGTCGACTTCCAGCAGGTAATGTTCGCCCTTGGTGGCCTGGTTATGGATCTGCTCGGCGGGCGTGGCCAGGTTGCTGAAGAACTCCACGTCCTGGCCCAGGTATTTGTAGTGCCACTTCCACTGATAGCCGGTGACCTGGATATCGATATCCGACTCGGTACTGTCGTAGATATTGATCAAGGTCTTGGTCGCCGGAATGGCCATCGCGACCAGGATCAGCAAGGGCACCACGGTCCAGAGGATTTCCACGGTGGTGCTTTCGTGGAATTTGGCCGCGACCTGGCCCGTAGAGCGGCGATGAAGGATCATCGACCAGAACATCGCGCCAAAAACGACAATGCCGATCACTACACAGATCCAGAAAATGGTCATGTGCAGGTCGAACACAGCGTGACTGACTTCAGTTGCCCCTGGCGCCATATTCGTTGTCCAGGCGGCATGCGCCTGGCCGAATACCGACCACAACAGGAGGCCCATCCAAACATGTGGATGTCGCGTCATTGCGGGTTCCCCTTATCGTTCTTGTTATCCCGCCGGTTTGCACCTGCGTCGAAGGGAGCGGCTTCCATACTGCTTACAACCGCTTAGCCTTACCTGCTTATGCAGTCTGGCGTCATCAGCTAATCGCGTACAAACCCGAGTATAGACACGCTCTGCAACCCCGCAATGTGTAGGGGCAAATGAGCAAAAATGAGTGGCCAGGCCCAATAAAACCGGGTGCGGAATCGTTTATCCGACCAACGATGGCAATTCGATATAACGCCTTTGCATAACCATGAAATAATTATGACAAATGCGTCTTAGGCGCTCGTATAAACGAGCTACCTTATGCTGTCCCTATTCCTACACCTGCTTCACTGGAGCCTTCATGAACACCGCCGCATTGCGCGAGCAGATTTCCCGTGCCCATCAACACGAATCCAGCACTGGCCAGTTGGCCAAGCAGCTGGAAGAGCAATTGCCGCACCTGCATTCGGCCATTTCCCTGGCTGATGGTGATCGCAACATTGTCATGGCCCGTTTCGTCACGGCCTACATCGATCTAGTACCGGACCTGCTGGACGCCGCCAACGACGTGGCCCGCGAGGCCGGTATCGAAAGCCAGATCAAGCCAGTGCTGAAAATCGCCGAGCATTTCTTCCTGCAGCCCCCCGCCATCCTGGCCGGCCATGAAGGGCTCGACGGCCTGCTGGACGAGGCTTACCTGGCCCATCGCCTGGTGGAAGAGGTCAACGATTTGTATATCAAACACTTTGGCCAGCCACTGATCCCGGCAGATACCACCGTGGCCAACGTGATTGCCCATCAGTTGATCGGCGAAGCATTCGCCAACCAGCTGGATGAAGCCGTTCATCATGCGGTGGATGAAATGCTCAACGAAGACAGCTTTGCACTGGAGTCTGTCGAAGCATATCGCGAACAGCTGAAAAGCCCGGCAACGGAAGCCGCGTGGAAGCGCTGGCCGTGCCTGTCCCGCCAGCTGGGGGTTGAGTTGGCGTTGGACCAGCCGGCTTAAATTCTGAATTCGACACAGAACGAATGTGGGAGGGGGCTTGCCCCTCCCACATTTTGATCCGGTTCCGTCAGCCGATTGAGGGCGCCGAGCCGATCCCTGTCGTCGTCCTGACCCGGCCTTCGAGCCTGCGCTTCAACCCACGCGCCTCGATCACCAGCTTCGAGCCCTTGGCCGCATTCGCCCGCCCCCATTCCTCCAGCAACTCCAGGCAGGAATGGTCGATATAACTCAGGTTACTCAGCGGTACGTGCACAGTCGTGCCCGGAGGCACCGTCGCCAGCACCTGGGTCAACGCCGGCACTTTCAGGAAAGTCGCCGCACCGGTCAAACGCAGCTCCATTTCCCCCTCCGGGGGCAGGTCGATCAGACTGACTTTCAGGCGTGAGGCCTTGAGCGCCAGCTTGACCAGTGTGAGCCCGAAGCCCACCAGCACACCGGTCAGCAGGTCGGTGAAAATGATCGCCAACGCCGTGGCCGCGTAGGTAAACATCGGCATACGCCCATAACGACCGAGGGCCTTGAAGGCCTTGATGTCCACCAGCTTGATCCCGGTGTACACCAACACACCCGCCAGGCTTGCCACAGGAATGCTTTGCAGCACGCTCGACAGCAACAGTACGAACCCCAACAGCCATACACCATGGAACATCGCTGACAACCGCGTGGTGGCACCGGCCTGCACGTTGGCCGAGCTGCGCACGATCACACCGGTCATCGGCAGGGCACCGACCAGGCCGCACAGCATGTTGCCCACACCTTGGGCGGACAATTCCTTATCGAAATCGGAACGCTGGCCGCTGTGCATGCGGTCGACCGCCGCCGCCGACAGCAGGGTTTCGGCACTGGCGATAAACGCCACCGCAAACGCAGCGATCAACAACTGAGGGTCAGCCAGGTTCAACAGGTCGCTGGGACGCAGCCAATCGATGGCGTCGGCGAGGTTCTCCGGGACTTCCACACGCTTGACCTGCAACGCCAGCACCAGGCTGGCCACCGTTGCCAGACCCACGCCCAACAGGGCTCCGGGCACGAAACGCAGGGTTTGCGGACGGAATTTATCCCACAGGTACATCACCAGCATCGTCGACAAACCGAGCAATCCGGCCTGCCACCCCAGGCCGCCGCCCAAGGTAGGAATCGCCTGCACCAGCGCGGCGGGGAAGCCCGCCAGGTTATCCAGCCCTGAGGGCTTGGGCGCACCGTCGAGCATCACATGGATCTGCGATAGCACAATCAATACGCCGATCCCCGCCAGCATCCCGTACACCACTGCTGGCGCCGTGACGCGGAACCAGCAACCCAGGCGCAGACGCCCGGCCACCAACTGCAGGAAACCGGCCAGCAGCAGGATCGGCCCGAGCATCATCATCCCGTGCTGGCGCACCAGCTCGAACACCAAGACCGCCAGACCCGCTGCCGGGCCGCTGACCTGCAGCGGCGAACCCGCCAACCAGCCCACCACCAGGCCACCGATAATCCCGGTGATCAGGCCCTTCGCCGGCGGCATGCCGGACGCGATGGCGATCCCCATGCACAGGGGCAGGGCGACCAGAAACACAACCACGGAGGCGAGCAGCTCCCGTGGCAATACAGTTTTCAATTGAGCAGCACGCATGATGGCTCTCCCGAGGTATTCGCCGGGCGCGGCAAAGCCTGGCTGCATCCATGGCAGCCACCGCTTTACCCGGCAGGGAAGTGTTTAGAAGCGCGCTTTAGGCGTCGCGGAAGGAATCGGCCCTTCGCCGCTTAACGGTCGGAATGCCGACTGATCAGCATCGTAGGCTCGAATTTCACTGGTCTCGATGTTGTAGATCCAGCCGTGAATAAACAGCTGACCATTGGCCATGCGCGACGCCACCGAAGGATGGGTGCGCAAATGCTGCAGTTGGGCGATGACGTTTTCTTCGGTGAGCACTTTCATGCTCTCGCCTTCGTTGGCACAGTCGCAGTTGTCCTCGACCATGGATTTGGCGACTTCGGCATGCCGCAGCCAAGCCCTTACCGTTGGCATCTTCTCCAGGCTGGCGGGGTTGAGGACCGCCCGCATGGCGCCACAATCGGAGTGCCCGCACACGATGATGTGCTGCACGCCCAGGGCCAGTACCGCGTACTCGATGGCAGTGGAAACACCGCCGTTCATCTGCCCATAAGGCGGCACGACGTTACCGACGTTGCGGGTCACGAACAGGTCGCCGGGAGAGCTTTGGGTAATCAGCTCAGGCACGATACGCGAGTCGGCGCAGGTAATGAACATCGCCCGTGGGCTCTGGGCCGTGGCGAGTTTCTTGAAGAGTTCTTCCTGCTGGGGGAAGACGTCGTGATGGAAATGCAAAAAGCCGTCAACGATATGTTTTAGCGCTGCATCGGCAGACTCTGCCACCTGAGGGGCTGAAGCCGACGCAGCCAACGGCTGTTTATCCTTGTCACTCATGATTCATCCTCTTGATTAATGCAGGGGAGTTTTCAGGTCAGTTCGACGCCAGGCCAGTGAAATAGTTGTAAAAGCCACAAACCAGGCTGCCGACTCATCAGTCACTCGCTGAACAAGGTAACCACCGAAACTTAACTCAAACTGAATGAACCGCTCTAGATCGCGGGTTTCAGTGATGTCAAAACGCGACTATTCCTACAGGAACGGTGCATTCTGCCTTTTCAGTCTACAACAATGCCATCTGTCTGCCCGGTGGACAGAACGCTGTGCAATCCAGATTGAAGCCTTCTCTGCGATCGAGCCCCAGGCGTTTGATCGCCTTGCTGAAGCGCTGGGCCAGCAGGTCGGCAAACGGCCCCTCGCCCCGCATGCGGACGCCGAACCGGCTGTCGTAGACCTCACCACCGCGCACCTGGCGTACCAGGCTCATGACATGGGCCGCACGCTGCGGGTAATGCGCCGCCAGCCACTCCTCGAACAGCGGCGCCACCTCCAGCGGCAGGCGCAACATCATGTACGCCGCACTCTGCGCACCGGCGGCATGGGCTTCGGTGAGCAGGCTTTCCAGCTCGCTGTCGTTGATCATCGGGATCATCGGCGAGCACAGCACGCCCACCGGGATGCCCGCCTCGCGCATCACCCGTATGGCCCGCAACCGTGCCTTGGGCGCGGCGGTGCGCGGCTCCAGGATGCGCTTGAGCTCATCATCCAGGCTGGTGAGGCTGATCATCACCGCCACAAGGCGTTGCCTGGCCAGCTCCGCCAGCAGGTCCAGATCGCGCAGGATCAACGAGCCCTTGGTAATGATGGTGACCGGGTGCCGATAACGCAGCAGCACCTCGAGGGTTTGCCGGGTGATCCTGTACTCACGCTCGATAGGCTGGTACGGGTCGGTGTTGGAGCCCAGGTTGATCGGCGCGCACACATAGCCCGGCTTCGACAACTGCTGTTCCAGCACGTCGGCCGCATTGCTCTTGGCGATCAGCTTGGTTTCGAAATCCAGCCCCGGTGACATGTCCCAATAGGCATGACTGGGCCGTGCATAACAGTAAATGCAGCCATGTTCGCAGCCACGATAGGGATTGATGGAGCGGTCGAACGGCAGGTCAGGCGAGTTGTTGCGGGTGATAATGGTCTTGGCCGTTTCGATGCGCACTTCGGTGCCCTCGGTCGGCGGCACTTCCTGGTACCAGCCGTCGTCCTCGGCCACGCTGACGGTGGGCGCAAAGCGGTTGTGCAGGTTGGTGGCCGTGCCCCGTCCACGGGGCGGCAGCGGAGTAGACATGAAAGCGCCTCGATACTGTTTTTATATACAGTATCGAGGCGCGAGGTTCCTGACCAGTGCCGTCTGGCGGTCAGTGCTTTTGGGTGACCTGCCCCAGGTCATCGCCCGAGGTGGTGCGCATGTCGCTCTTGCGCAGGTCGGCCACGTCACTGGCTTTCACCACGGCACCCTGGTTACCCCAACTGCCACGGATGAAACTGACCACATCCGCCACTTCCTGGTCCGACAGGCGCCAGGCGAACGCCGGCATGGTAAAGGTCGACGGCGCCGTGTGAGTGGCCGGCAACGTGCCGCCGTTCAACACGATGTTGATCAACGACGTGGCGTCCGTCGTCTGCACCACCGGGTTGCCCGCCAACGCCGGGAACACCCGCGTGTAACCATGGCCATCGGTACGATGGCAGGCCGCGCAGTTGTCGATATACACCGAGGCGCCGGGCTTGCTGTCATCGCCCTTCCACAGCGCCTCGGCCACCTGCTTGTCATACTGGTGCGGCTGGTCTTTCGGGTCCACCGCCGGCAGGCTCTTGAGGTAACGGGCGATAGCGGTCAGGTCGTCCTGGGACATGTACTGCATGCTATGCACGACCACGTCGCTCATACCGCCAAACACCGCACTGCGATCACTGCGACCGGTCTTGAGGAATTGCACCAGCTGCGCCTCGCTCCAACTGCCGAGGCCGTCCTTATGGTCACCGCGCAGGCTCTTGGCGATCCAGCCTTCCAGTGGCGCGCTGCCGGACAGGAAGGCCTTGCCGTCAGTCGCGCTCAGGGCTTTTTCCTGCATGGTCAGGGCGCGTGGTGTATGGCACGCGCCACAGTGGCCAAGGCCTTCCACCAGGTAGGCGCCCCGGCTGATCACCGGGTCGGCGTCAGCCACGGCAGGCTTATCCACCACCTCAGGGGCAAACATCCAGCGCCACGCCGCCAACGGCCAACGCATGCTCAACGGCCACGGAATGTCGCTGTCCTTGTTCGCCTGGGCGACCGGTTCCACACCCTTCATGAAGTACGCATACAACGCCTGCATGTCGCTTTCGCTGACGCGCGCATAGGACGGGTAGGGCATCGCCGGGTAAAGCGTACTACCACTCTTGGCGACACCGTGACGCACGGCCTTGTCGAAGTCCTCGAAGCTGTAGTCGCCCAGGCCGGACTTGTCCGGGGTGATGTTGGTGGAATAGATCACACCGATGGGGGTTTCCATCGGCAGGCCACCGGCGAACGGTTTGCCGCCCTTGGCGGTGTGGCAGGCCACGCAGTCGCCGGCACGGGCCAGGTATTCGCCCTGCTTGATCAGGTCGGTTTCGGCGGCACTGATCGAGCAGCTGCTGAGCAGGACAAACGTCGCGATAACAAATGCTTTCATGGTCATCGCTCCTTATGCCTGAACCAGCGGGCCGGGGTTTTTCAGGTACTGCTCGCGGATCGCCCGGGCCGACCAGTAGGTCAATGCCGCCACCAGGCCGGTAGGGTTGTAGCCCAAGCCCTGTGGGAAAGCGGATGCGCCGGGGACAAACACGTTGTGCACATCCCAGCACTGCAAGTAGCGGTTCAGCGCACTGGTCTTCGGGTCGGTCCCCATGATCGCGCCACCGTTGAGGTGGGTGGTCTGGTAGGACGCGGTGTTGAAGTGCTCACCGACTTTTTTGCCCAGCACGGCTATCGCCTTGGGGTTCATCGCTTCGGCGACCTTGCCCATTTTCTCGACCATGAAGCGGTTCATCTTGATGTCGTTTTCCTGCCAGTCGAACGTCATGCGCAGCAACGGCAGGCCATAGGCATCGCGGTAGACCGGGTCCAGATCCAGGTAGTTACCCCGGTAGGATTGATGGGCACCGTGTGCATCCATCGACACCTGGTGGGTGTAGTAATCGGCGGTGGCGCGCTTCCAGGCACTGCCCCAGGCCGGCGTGCCGGGCGGGTTGGACGTACCGGCAATCGGCCGGCTGCCGGCCTGGTTGACCCACATCGGCGAACCGCCCACAAAGCCATGGGGCCCGTGATCGAAGTTGTCGGCGTTGAAGTCATCGATGGCCACGCCATTGCCGCCGGCACCGATAAAGTTGTTGGTATGGGTGTCCTTGTCGAAGAACGCCTTGATGGTGGCCATGTTCTGGTAGGCAAAGTTCCTGCCCACCACACCCTCATTGGTTATCGGGTCGTAAGGCTTGCCGATGCCCGACAGCAGCATCAGCCGCACGTTGTGGAACTGGAACGCGCCGAGGATCACCAGGTCTGCCGGTTGTTCGCACTCTCGGCCCTGGGCGTCGATGTAGGTCACGCCGGTGGCCTTGCTCTTGGTGCTGTCCAGATTGACCTTGAGCACGTGGGAGTTGGGCCGCAGCTCGAAATTCGGCACCTGGCGCAGCGCCGGCAGGATGTTCACGTTCGGCGAGGCCTTGGAGTACATGTAGCACACGTAGCCGCTGCAAAAACCGCAGAAGTTGCACGGGCCCATCTGCGCGCCGTAGGGGTTGGTGTAAGGCCCCGAGGTATTGGCTGAGGGCAGGCTGTAGGGCTTGTACCCGACGCTGGCGGCGGCTTTCTGAAACAGCTGTGCGGAGACTGTGTTCTTTTGCGCCTCCAACGGAAACGGGTTGGAACGGTCCGGCGCATAGGGGTTGCCGCCACGCCCTTCGCCCACCACCTGGCCTTTCACGGTCCAGGCCTGGCCTGAGGTGCCGAAGACTTTTTCCGCATAGTCGAAAAACGGCTCCAGCTCTTCGTAGCTCACGCCGAAGTCCTGGATGGTCATGTCCTTGGGAATGAAATGCTTGCCGTAGCGCTCTTCGTAATGGCTGCGCATGCGCAGTTCAATCGGATCGACACGGAAATGCACGCCCGACCAGTGCAAGCCCGCACCGCCCACGCCGTTACCCGGCAAAAACGCGCCGAGCTGACGGTTAGGCAAGGCAACGTCATTCACACTATGGCGAATCGTCACCGTCTCCTTGGAGATGTCCTGGAAGAGTTTTTTACGCACGCTGTAGGTCAGTTCGTCGATGACCTGGGGATAGTTGCCGTCCGGGTAAGTGTCCTGCATCGGGCCGCGCTCCAGCGCCAGCACGTTCAGTCCGGCTTCCGTCAGCTCCTTGGCCATGATCGCGCCGGTCCAGCCGAAGCCGACAATCACCGCATCCACTTTCTTCATGATGGTCGCCACGTTTATGCCCTCTCGCCGCGGATGGATACTGCCGGGAAGGGGTACTGCTCGTTGCGTTCCACCCAGTCCATGAAATCGGCGCGGGCGCCGGGGAAGCCGATCATGGTCCAGCCGACCATGCCTTTGTTGCCACCATGGATCGGGTCGCAGAAGAAGCCTTCCTTGGTGTTTTGCAGCAGCAGGTTGAAGAACATCTTCGGCGGCACCGCGTCAAAATGTGCCGTGACCTCACTGCCGCCCGCCTCCAGGCGCCGCAACATATCGTCTCGGGTAGCGCTGTCTTGCGCAGCAAAAACTTTGCCGTTGAACGCCTTCGACCAGGCATCCGTCGCGGCAATACCCAGGCGATAGATATCCTTGGGCACCAATTTGCTCTGCCAGCCCATCTCCGGCGGCGCATCGGCATTAAACGGGCCTTGCATGAACCACAGAGCACCGCTGGCGTAAGGCGTGTTCATCTGCCGGTCGATGTACTCCGGCGCGCCAGCTTCCAGGGCGCCGGGGCCTTGGGCATCGGCCGGGATCAGACGCTCGACGGCAGCGTTGATAAACGCCCATTCCTCGGCAGTGAAATAGCTTGGCTCGTAGGCTTTTTCGCTGGCCGCAGGCTTGGCTGGCGCAGCCTCGACCGGCGCAGGCGTCGCCATCAGCATCGAACCGCCAAGGCCGGTGCTGGCAACCGTGACCACCGGGATCAAGGTCAAGGATTTGCGTAGAAAGTCACGCCGGGGGTTGTCTCGATCTTGATCAGACATGGTGGCACCTCATCATGTGGTCACGGGTTATCAGCCGCTTCTAGGGAGTGGCTTGGCGTTGTCGGGCGGCGAACTGGATCCAGGCGATCCAGGGAGATAGAGCGCAGCGCGCAAACAATAGTTACAAATGATAGCAGCCTAAGCATCGAGAGAATCGCTTCAGCGACTAAAGATTGAGGATTCACGATTCTTTGACGCACACCTCACACCTCCTTGACCCGCCGTGACCGACTCTGGGCGCTATTAACCACTCCCTATAGGGTGACGTCGCCCATGTACAAGCATCATTGGTTGCCGGCCCTGGGCCTGGCGTTCATGGCACTGTTCACCACAGCTTTTGCGCGGGCCGATGACACTACGTCCCTGCGTTCTCCAGAATGGGCCCAGCCAGTGGGCGACCGCTACAACCTGCATCAAATGACGCCCACGCTCTATCGCAGCGCATTGCCGGATAGCAAGGCAGCACCGTTGCTGGAACAGCTCAAGATCGGCACCGTGATCAACTTCCTGCCCGAGCCCGATAGCAACTGGCTGAAGGCGCCAGGCATCCGTCAGGTTCAGTTGAGTTATCGCACCAACCATGTGGATGACTCTGACGTGCTGGCAGCACTCAGGGCGATCAAGGAAGCGGAAGCTGACGGCCCGGTGCTGATGCACTGCAAGCACGGCTCTGACCGCACCGGCCTGATGGCGGCGATGTATCGCGTGGTGATCCAGGGATGGAGCAAGGAGGATGCGCTGAACGAGATGACCCTGGGCGGTTTCGGCACCAGTAACGGCTTCAAGGACGGCGTTCGCTACATGATGAGGGCCGATATCGACAAGTTGCGCACAGCCTTGGCGAATGGCGATTGCAGCACCAGCGCGTTTGCCTTGTGCTCAATGAACAGCTGGCTGAACCCGGCGAGCAAGGATCACGACCCCGCCGAGGAAAAAACCGCACTGCTGGTTACCCCCTGAGACGCACTCCCAGGGGGTAGACGAGTCAGTCTTTCTTCAGCTTCGGGTTAGGGAAAAACTGCACCGCCTGCACCTTCGGATCCGGCGCTTTCAACGCCGATGTATTGACCCGCGTGCCCAATTCCTTGGGCACCGACAGGCCTTGATCATTCAGCGTATCGGTATACCCGCAGGCCACGCACTCACGATGCGGCACGCTGTCCTCGGTCCACATCTTCAACTTGTCCGGCTCGCTGCACGCCGGGCAGACCGCCCCGGCGATAAATTGCTTTTTGGTAATCACAGGCCCTTCACTCATGCTGCTGCGTCCTCACTCAGGCCGCTGTGGCGCAAGAGTGCGTCAATCGACGGGGCACGTCCGCGGAAGTCGACGAACAGCACCATCGGTGCCTGGGAACCGCCGCGCGCCAGGATCGCCTCGCGGAAGGCACGGCCGGTCTCGGCATTGAGCACACCGTCTTCTTCGAATTTGGAGAAGGCATCCGCCGACAGCACTTCGGCCCATTTGTAGCTGTAGTAGCCCGCGGCATAACCGCCGGCGAAGATGTGCGCAAAGCTGTTGGGGAAGCGGTTGTAGGCCGGAGGACGCATCACCGACACCTCATCGCGCACGCCTTCGAGCACCTGCGCCACGCTGCGGCCATCGCCATGGGTGGCATGCAACTCGAAGTCGAACAGCGAGAACTCCAACTGGCGCACCATCATCAGGCCGGACTGGAAGTTCTTCGCCGCGAGCATTTTTTCCAGCAGGTCCTGGGGCAGTGGCTCGCCGCTTTCATAGTGGCCGGAGATCAGCGCCAGGCCTTCCGGCTCCCAGCACCAGTTCTCCATGAACTGGCTCGGCAACTCCACCGCATCCCACGCCACGCCATTGATACCGGACACGCCGGCATGCTCTACGCGGGTCAGCAGGTGATGCAGGCCATGGCCGAATTCGTGGAACAGGGTGGTCACTTCATCGTGGGTCAGCAGGGCAGGTTTGCCGCTGTCGGCCGGGGTGAAGTTGCACACCAGATTCGCCACCGGGCTTTGCAGCACACCGTCGATGGTGCGACGACGGTCGCGCGCGCCGTCCATCCAGGCACCGCCACGCTTGTTGGCGCGGGCGTAGAGGTCGAAGAAGAAGCGCCCGACGTGCTGGCCGTTTTCCTTGATTTCAAACAGGCGAACATCCGGGTGCCAGGTGTCGAAGCCTTTTTGCTCGGCAATCTCGATGCCGTACAAACGCTGCACAATGGCGAACAGGCCGCCCAGCACCTTGTCGATCGGGAAGTAGGCGCGCAGGGCTTCCTGGGACACGCTATAGCGCTGCTCACGCAGCTTTTCGCCGTAGAAACCGCTGTCCCAGCTTTGCAGGTCGGCGCAGCCTTGTTCGGCGGCGTAGGCCTTGAGCTGTTGCAGGTCCTGGGCAGCGAACGGCTTGCTGCGCTTGGCCAGGTCCCGCAGAAAGCTCAGCACCTGGTCGCTGGACTCGGCCATCTTGGTAGCCAGGCTCAGCTCGGAGAACGAGGCGTAACCCAAAAGCTTGGCCAGTTCCTGACGCAGGTCGAGGATCTGTTCCATCACCGGGCCGTTATCGTTCTGACCGGCATTCGGGCCTTGGTCTGACGCACGGGTGCAGTAGGCCGCGTAGATTTCTTCGCGCAGGGCGCGGTCCTGGGCGTAGGTCATGACCGCGTAGTAGCTTGGAAACTCCAGAGTGATCAGCCAACCGTCGAGGCCTTTGGCCTGCGCGGCAGCAGCCATCTGCGCCTTGGCCGAATCGGTCAGGCCGGCAAGGGTGGCTTCCTCGGTGACGTGCTTGGTCCACGCCTGGGTGGCGTCCAGCAGTTGGTTGGAGAATTTGCTGCCCAGCTCGGAAAGCTTGCTCTGCACCTCGGCATAACGTTTTTGCTGCTCAGGCGGCAAATCGATACCCGAGAGGCGGAAGTCGCGCAAGGAATGTTCGAGGATGGTTTTTTGCGCCACATCGAAACCGGCGGCTTCCGGGCTGTTGGCCAGGGCTTCGAAGGCCTGGAACAGCGCGCGGTTCTGGCCCATCTCGGTGGAGTAGGCGCTCAATGCCGGCAGGCACGCCTCGTAGGCTTCGCGCAGCTCGGCGCTGTTGCACACGGCGTTGAGGTGGCTGACCGGGCTCCAGGCGGCGCCCAGGCGATCATTCAATTCGTCCATGGCCAGCACCAGGCCGGCCCATGTCGGATTTTTACCCTGGCTTTGCAGGATGCCTTCGATGGCAACACGGTTATCGGCGAGGATCTGTTCGATGGCCGGTTGCACGTGCTCGGCACGGATCGCCGAGAACGGCGGCAGGTCGTAGGACTGCAGAAGAGGGTTGTTCGCGCTCACGGTTGGCACCTTGGCTGAAGAAACATGTAAGAACAAAGATGGGGCCATCTTAATTACAATCAACGCCCACCGCAGCTATCAGCACATAAGAGAGAGGCTATCGTGACCCTTCGCACCTATCAGAATCACACGCCAACCCTGGGCGCCGGGGCTTTTGTCGATATTTCGGCGGTGGTGATCGGCGATGTCGAAATCGGCACCGACAGCTCGGTCTGGCCGCTGACCGTGATTCGCGGCGACATGCACCGCATCCGTATCGGCGCGCGCACCAGCGTGCAGGACGGCTGCGTGCTGCACATTACCCATGCCGGACCGTTCAATCCTGACGGTTTCCCGCTGCTGATCGGCGATGACGTGACCATCGCCCACAAGGTCATGCTGCATGGCTGCACGGTGGGCAACCGGATTTTGATCGGCATGGGCAGCATCGTGATGGACGGCGCCGTGGTGGAAGACGACGTCATCATCGGCGCCGGCAGCCTGGTGCCACCGGGCAAGAAACTCGACAGTGGTTTTTTGTATGTGGGCAGCCCGGTTAAACAAATCCGCCCGCTGACTGACAAGGAACGCGCCTTTTTCACCTACAGCGCCGCCAACTACGTGAAGCTCAAAGACCTGCACCTGGCTGAAGGATTCGACCAATGACCCTCCCTTACCAAACCGTCCTGTTCGACCTGGATGGCACCCTCACCGACCCACGGGAGGGCATCACCCGCTCGATCCAGTACGCCCTTGGCAAACTGGGCATCGACGAACCCGACCTGACCCAGCTCGAACACTTCATCGGCCCGCCGTTGCTGCAAGCCTTCATGCAGTTCTACGACTTCGATGAGGCCAAGGCCTGGGAGGCGGTGAATTTCTACCGCGAGCGCTTCAAGGTCACCGGGCTGTATGAAAACCGCGTATTCGACGGCGTGATGCCGCTGCTCGAAGACCTGGGCAAGCAGGGCCGCCAGTTGTACGTCGCCACGTCCAAGCCCTGGGTGTTTGCCCGCGAGATCGCGCGGCATTTCGATTTTGCCAGGCACTTCAAGGTGATCTACGGCAGCGAACTGGACGGGACACGCACCAACAAGGTCGAGTTGATTGCGCATGTGCTCCGCGAAGAAGGCCTGGATCCGGCCACTACCTTGATGATCGGTGATCGTAAGCACGACCTGATCGGGGCGCGCAGCAATGGTGTGGATTCGGCGGCCGTCGGTTATGGGTTTGGCAGTTTCGAAGAGTTGAACGCCGAGGCGCCGACCTGGCATTTCGAGACGTTGGCGCAGATGCATCAGGCGTTTTTGCAACGGCCCTGAGGCCGCCATCGGGAGCAAGCCTCCTCCCACATTGGGAGCGGCTTGCCCCCGATGAGGCTCTACAGATCAGGACCTTCCAACCGCCTCAACGCAGCCTTGCGCTGCGCCACCGGCAACTCGCCCATCTTCTCCACTGCGGCGTAAAACTTGCGCCAATCCCCGCCTTCCTGCCTGAACAACGCCGCAAACGCCGGCACCCACCGGTCATACAGCCCGAACGGCAACAACCGCGCATTGTTCATCGGCAGGTTCATCCAGGCGTCATAACGCTTGTCCCCGCCCCATTGGCTATCGCGCATCTGCCGGTACTCACGGCGCAACGCCTCGAATTCGGCCGCCTTGGCCTGGCGCATCGCCTCGACGGACAGCGGTTGCACGTAGAGTTTTTCCAGGCGCTTACGGGTATCGAGGATCAGTTGGGTAAATTGGTCCCGCTGCTGCGTCGAATTGCCAAGCGGCGCCAGGCCCTGGGCCGCGCGCCACTGGCGGGTACCTTCCTGCTCGACGAAGCTGGCAAACGACTCGTTGAATTCGGTGTCATCCTTCACGTAGAACCGCTGGTGCGCCAGCTCATGGAAGATCAGTGTGGCCAAGCGTTCGTCGCCCCAGTTCATCATCGAATTCATGATCGGGTCGTTGAACCAACCCAGGGTGGAATAGGCTTCGACGCCACCCATCGATACGTCCATGCCTTGCTGGCGCAACAACGCCGCCTCACCTCGCGCCGCGCCCTGGCGGTAATAGCCGCGATAGGCCACGCAACCGGCAATGGGGAAGCAATGGGTTTGAGGAGCCAAGGAAAACTCCTGCGTGGCGAAGACATTCCAGACCACATAGGGTCGACCAATATCCGCATACAACCGGTAACTTTGGTTGTCCGGCAAATGCAGGTGTTCGCTGGCGAAGGTTCGGGCTTTCTGTGCTTGAGCCAGATGATCACGCAGCCCCTGCGGCCGCGACGGATCAGCGATGACCTCGGCAACCGGTTCACGGGCTCGCAACAGCTGCCACTGGCCGCCCGCCAATTGGCTGTAGTAACTGACGCTGGAACAGCCACTGAGCAGCACGACTATCAACCCTGGAAGAAAACGCCTGACCATGCCCCGACCGCTCCTGGGTGATGTGTTCGCCAGACTATCGCGCCTGAAGGGGATTTTTCCATGGCGTGGCGTGTTTATACTCAAACCTCTCCTTGCGTTGAGTACCTGCCATGCGCCAGCTCCTGCTTCCCATCGTCGCCCTGTTGCTCAGCGCCTGCGCTTCGACCCCCCTGCCGCCGGTCGACCCGCATCAGGCCTGGGTCGATTTCGCTACGCCAACGCCGGGTGCCAAGCTGGTGATGGCGCAACGCCTGGATGGTAAGAACCTGCCGGACGGACGCTACTTCCAGGTGCCCCCGGGCAGTCACGAGTTGATGGTGCGCTTCGATTTCGAGGTGCCGACCGGCGGCAGCCTCAATGGCTTTGGGCAAACGGCCGACCGCACCTGTTTCATCACGCTGCAGTACGACCATTTCGAGGCTGGCCAACGCTATCGCCTGGAAGGGCGCTCATTGGCCTTCACGCCGAATATCCGGCTGTATAACGCCGCTCGCCAATTGCTGGCGGAAGAGCGCAGCGTCAACTGTCTCTGATCAATCGTTGTTCTTCTGATAGATGATGGCTTTGGTACCGTTCTCACAGCTGCCGACAACCATGGCGACGTCGTGCTTGTCAGCCTCTTCCTTGCTGACAATTTCCAAGGTGTAGGACGGAACCGCGTTCGCCTGGATCTTGACCTCAATCTCTTTCCTGAGCTCTTCGCAGTCTTTTGGTGCGGCCACAGCCGATGTGGCCAACACACCGCAAATGATCGCCAAAGCAAAACGTTTCATGTGTGAAGCTCCCTGAATGCATGCGCACGGGTGTGCGCCTAAGGCTGCATAGGCTATAGGACCACATTCGGGAAACACGAGTTCTGATTTAACGCAGAACAAAATGTGGGAGGAGGCTGGCCCCCTCCCACAGTGGGCCTGCAATATCAGCTGACCAGCGTGGCATCCAGGCTGATCTTCGCATTCAGTACCTTGGACACCGGGCACCCTTCCTTGGCTTTCTTGCTCAATTCATCGAACTGCGCCTGGCTGGCACCTGGAATCTTGGCCTTGAGCACCAAGTGCACGGCGGTGATCGCGAAGCCGCCATCGACCTGGTCCAGGGTCACTTCGGCCTGGGTGTCGATGCTGTCAGCCTTGAGCCCGGCGTCGCCAAGAATCATGGAAAAGGCCATGGAGAAACAGCCGGCGTGGGCCGCGCCAATCAGTTCTTCAGGATTGGTACCCTTGCCGCCTTCGAAACGGGCCTTGAAGCCGTAGGGCGCTTCGCGCAGCACGCCGGTTTCGGTGGAAATGGAGCCCAGGCCAGTCTTCAGATCACCTTCCCAATGCGCGGATGCCTTTTTAACGATACTCATAGCTTTCTCCTCGAACGGTGGTTTTGCGTCGGTAAGGTTCTGAGGATAGACGCGCCGGCAAAGTTCACTTGTAAGAGAAACCTAGCGATTAAGTAGGAAATTTAACCTTCCCTATTGAATCTCGGGTATATGCCCTCATTGCATAGGATATGCACATTGAAGCGGCAGGTTCTGGTTCGTCTAAGAAGCCTGCGCCCCCATTGGAGAAGCAGGCTTATGAAATCGCTGTCCGACGTAAAGTTCTCGACCCTCGACCTGGTGCCGGTGCGCGCCAACGGCAGCCCGGCGCAGTCGCTGCGCAATTCCCTGGATTTGGCCCAGCATGTGGAAAAGTTCGGCTACAACCGTTTCTGGGTGGCGGAACACCACAATATGGATGGCATCGCCAGCTCGGCCACCTCGGTATTGCTGGGTTACCTGGCCGGCGGTACCTCGACGATTCGTGTCGGCTCCGGCGGCGTGATGCTGCCCAACCATGCACCGCTGGTGATCGCCGAGCAGTTCGGCACCCTGGAAAGTCTCTACCCCGGCCGTATCGACCTGGGCCTGGGCCGCGCACCCGGCTCCGACCAGATGACCGCTCGCGCCCTGCGCCGTGAACGCTCCGGCAGCGCGGATGACTTCCCGGAAGACGTGGCCGAGCTGATGGCCTACCTCGGCCCACGCACACCGGACCAACGGGTGATTGCGGTGCCCGGCACCGGCACCAACGTACCGGTATGGTTGCTGGGTTCCAGCCTGTTCAGCGCGCAACTGGCGGGCGAACGCGGTTTGCCCTACGCCTTCGCCTCCCATTTCGCACCGCGTTTGATGCACGAGGCGATTCGCGTGTACCGCAACCACTTCAAGCCCTCGGCCGTGCTGGACAAGCCTTACGTGATGCTCGGCATTCCCTTGGTTGCCGCCGACACCGATGAACAGGCCGACTACCTGGCCACCTCGGTGTACCAGCGCATCCTTGCCTTGATGCGTGGGCAAAGCCTGGTGCAGCGCCCACCGGTGAAAACCATGGACGGCCTGTGGCTGCCCCATGAAAAAGATGCAGTCGGCAGTTTCCTCGGACTGGCAATGGTGGGCAGCCCGGCTAAGATCCGCGCCAAGCTGGAAGTGCTGATCGAACAGACCGGCGCCGACGAATTGATCTTCACCTGCGACCTGTACGAGCACGCCGATCGGATTCATTCCTACGAGCTGCTGGCACAGCTGATGAAGGGCTAAACCCCCAGGCGAAAAAAAACCGACGCACCTGTGGTGAGGGAGCTTGCTCCCTCACCACAGGTGCGTCGGCTTCAAGCCTGCCACACGGGATTAACCGCGCTTGTAGACGATTTCCTTGGTACCACCCTCACAGGTGCCAACCACTTTAGCGTCAGTCGAGGCGCCTTTATCCACGACTTCCAGCGAATAACCCGAAGCGCCCTTGGCGTCGATTTTCGCTGCAATTTCACTTTTCAGCTCTTCACAAGGCTTGCCCGCCGCCAGGGCCGTGCCCGCAATGCTCAACAAACCTACCGCTAACAGGAACTTCTTCATCCGTCACTTTCCTTGCGCTGATTGAAACGAGCGTGCCGACGCTGCAGGCATCGGCACCCATTGTTTGTAGCGCAGGTTATGGCAATCGGCCAGCCGGCAAGTTCAACCAGTGCGATCAACTACTGGCAATTCGAAACCCCACCTTGAGCGTGACCTGGTAGTGGGCGACCTTGCCGTCCTTGATATGACCACGGGTCTCCGTCACCTCAAACCACTCCAAGTGCTTGATGCTCTTGTTGGCTTCGGCCAGGGCATTGTTGATTGCGTCTTCGATGCTGGTGGTGGAAGAACCTACCAATTCGACTTTCTTGTAGGTGTGATGATCAGACATGGTGTTTCTCCTGAGGGTCGTCAATAAAGCCTAGCAGTCATTGTTCATACTGCTTCTGGCGACCGTTCCTACCCGAAAGTTCAGATTTACTGCACTTTCTGAAAACGCTGGAGTCGGTATCTACACACGCCACTCAATCACTTCAGGAGAATTCACATGGCCAACACTTCTTTACGCAAAGCGTCGCTGGAAAGCATGGAAGCCGAGATTTCGAGCCTGCTCAAGTCCCTTGAGAGCCTCAAGGACGATGCGTCGGATGAGTCGCGCAAAACCCTGAAGGCCCTGAAAAGCAATGCCGAGAATGCCCTCAAGCACTCCCGTCACCTGATCAGCGATGCCTACGAAGAAAGCAAAGTCAAAATCCGCGAAACCGGTGTTGCTACCCGAGACTACGCACAAGAGCACCCATGGACCACCGCCGGCGTCGCCGTTGGCGCACTGGGCCTGCTGGCAGCTTACCTGCTGTGCAAACGCGGTGACTGATTGACCGGCTACACCGGCTGGCGCGCCAGCTCAGCCTTGAGCCAGTGCGCCAACTGACCCGCACGCCCGTCTGCGGCACGCTTGGGTAGCCACAACGCCAGGTGCGCCGGGGTTTCACTGAAACCCCACGGCGCCACCAGGCGACCCGCGCGCAGGTCCTCTGCTACCAGCGGTTCTGGCGCAATCGCCACGCCCAACCCCGCAACCGCCGCTTCCAGCAAATAATACAAATGCTCAAAACCCTGGCCGTGTTTCAGCGCGCCGGGCTCTATGCCGTGCTGTTGCGCCCAACTGGGCCAGGCTTGCGGACGGGACGTGGTGTGCAATAAAGCTTCGCCACACAAGGCGTGCGGCGGCGCCTGGCGCAGGCGCTCGTAGCCAGCAAAACGCGGGCTCATCACCGGGCCGATACGCTCGCTCGCCAGTTCATATACCTGCATATCCGCCGGCCACGGCGGTTCGGCGAAGACCAGCAGGGCATCGAGACCGGGGCGTCGAGGGTCGAGGTCGCCGTCGCCCGCCGACAGGTGCAGGCGCAGGTCCGGCAGGTCGGCATTCAAGCGCCCCAGGCGCGGGATCAACCAACGCGCCAGAAGACTGCCTGAGCAGCCGAGCACGAAAGGTGCGTCGGCGCTGGCCTGGGTGAGTTCGGCGCACACGTCCCGCAAGCGCTCGAACGCCTCGGCGCTGGCATCTCGCAACCGCACACCTGCATCTGTGAGTTTAAGGCCGCGCCCGTCCTTGATGAACAGGCTGACACCCAAATGCTCCTCCAGCACTTTCAACTGGCGGCTGACCGCACCGTGTGTCACGTGCAATTGCTCGGCAGCCTGGCTGACGCTGTTGAGGCGGGCAGTGGCTTCAAATGCGCGCAGGGCATTGAGGGGCGGGAGGTCGCGGCTCATCTGTGAGTTTTCCTGACAGGTTGCAGCGATCTTATCGGTTTTCAGCGCCGGATGTGAGGGGTAGAGTGGCCGTCATTGCTTCCCATACAGAATTCCTACCTGGAGCGTCCCATGACTCAGTCCCAGACCGATCTGCGCAACGGCCCTGACGCCAACGGCCTGTTTGGCGCGTTTGGCGGCCGCTACGTCGCCGAAACCCTGATGCCGTTGATCCTCGACCTGGCCCGCGAATACGAAGCGGCCAAGATCGATCCGGCGTTCAACGAAGAATTGGCCTACTTCCAGCGCGACTACGTCGGCCGCCCCAGCCCGCTGTATTTCGCCGAGCGCCTGACCGAGTTCTGCGGCGGCGCCAAGATCTACCTCAAGCGCGAAGAGCTGAACCACACCGGCGCGCACAAGATCAACAACTGCATCGGCCAGATCCTGCTGGCGCGGCGCATGGGCAAGAAACGCATCATCGCCGAGACCGGCGCCGGTATGCACGGCGTAGCCACGGCCACCGTGGCCGCGCGTTTCGGCCTGCAGTGCGTGATCTACATGGGCACCACCGACATCGAGCGCCAACAGGCCAACGTGTTCCGCATGAAGCTTTTGGGCGCTGAAGTGATCCCGGTGGTCGCCGGCACCGGCACCCTCAAGGACGCCATGAACGAAGCCCTGCGCGACTGGGTGACTAACGTCGACGACACCTTCTACCTGATCGGCACCGTGGCCGGCCCGCACCCGTACCCGGCGATGGTGCGCGACTTCCAGGCCGTGATCGGCAAGGAAACCCGCACCCAGCTGCAAGCCCAGGAAGGCCGCCTGCCGGACAGCCTGGTGGCATGCATCGGCGGTGGCTCCAACGCCATGGGCCTGTTCCACCCGTTCCTGGACGACACCAGCGTCGAGATCATCGGCGTTGAAGCGGCCGGCCACGGCATCGAGACCGGCAAGCACGCCGCCAGCCTCAACGGCGGCGTACCGGGCGTGCTGCACGGCAACCGTACCTTCCTGCTTCAGGATGAAGACGGCCAGATCATCGACGCCCACTCGATTTCCGCCGGCCTCGACTACCCAGGCATCGGCCCGGAACACGCCTGGTTGCACGATATCGGCCGTGTCCAGTACACCTCGGTGACTGACGATGAAGCCTTGGACGCGTTCCACAAATGCTGCCGCCTGGAAGGGATCATTCCTGCCCTGGAAAGCGCCCACGCCCTGGCCGAAGTGTTCAAGCGCGCACCGACCCTGCCGAAGGATCACCTGATGGTGGTCAACCTGTCCGGCCGTGGCGATAAAGACATGCAGACCGTGATGCACCACATGGAACAGTCTCAGCAGGAGAAACACTAAATGAGCCGCCTGCAAACCCGCTTTGCGCAACTCAAGGAACAAAACCGCGCCGCCCTGGTGACCTTCGTCACGGCCGGCGACCCGGGTTATGACACCTCGCTCGCGATCCTCAAGGGCTTGCCCGCTGCGGGCGCCGATGTGATCGAGTTGGGCATGCCCTTCACCGACCCGATGGCCGACGGCCCGGCCATCCAACTGGCCAACATCCGCGCGCTGGAAGCCAAACAGAACCTGCTGAAAACCCTGCAGATGGTGCGTGAGTTCCGCAAGGACAACAACGACACCCCGCTGGTGTTGATGGGCTACTTCAACCCGATCCACAAATACGGTGTGCCTAAGTTCATCGCTGACGCCAAAGAGGCCGGCGTCGACGGCCTGATCGTGGTCGACATGCCGCCAGAACATAACGGCGAGCTGTGCGACCCGGCCCAGGCCGCAGGTATCGACTTTATCCGCCTGACCACGCCGACCACCGATGACGTGCGCCTGCCGACCGTGCTCAACGGCAGTTCCGGGTTCGTGTACTACGTATCCGTGGCCGGTGTGACCGGTGCTGGCGCTGCGACCCTGGAACACGTCGAGGAAGCCGTGACCCGCCTGCGTCGGCATACCGACCTGCCGATCAGCATCGGTTTTGGTATCCGCACACCGGAACAGGCGGCCGCCATCGCGCGCCTGGCCGATGGTGTGGTGGTGGGCTCGGCCCTGATCGATCACATCGCCAATGCCAGTAACGATCAACAAGCAATCGATGGCGTATTGAGCCTGTGCGCGGCGCTGTCGGAAGGTGTGCGCAACGCCCGTAAGTAAGCGCCATGTAGCGAGAGGTAAAGTTCCTGATACAGAGGAATCAACGCGCGCAATCACGGCCTAAACAGCAAGACCAAGGGATTTCGAACCGCGTTCGAGATCCCTTTTTTGTATGCGTGCCCTGAGGAATACCCGATGAAAATGCCTAAATCCGTGATTGCAGGTCTTGGTGTGCTGGTGCTTGGCGCCAGCGCCCTGGTGCAAGCCGCGCCGCCTGACCAGCGGGGTGACGACCGTGGCGGCCCGCAAGGTCAGCACGAGCAACGTGGCGACGACCATCGCGGCCCGCAGGACAACCGTCGCGGAGGCCCGCCCCAGGACTTCGGCCCGGTACGCCAGATCATTCACGACAACCACGGCCAGTTCTCCCGTGGCGCACCGCCGCCGCCGAATGTGCGCCTGGTGCGCGGCCAACCCCTGCCGCGCGGCTACTACGGCGAGCGCCTGGACAACCGTGCGCTGGCGCGCCTGCCGGTTTACCCGGGTTATGAGTGGCGCCGTTCGGGGCCGGATGTGGTGTTGATCGCGGTGGGTACCGGTATCGTCTATGAAATTCTGGACGGCGTGCTGAACTGATCCGGGCTTTTTCCATATAGGCTAGGCTTGAGGGGGAACACACTCCCTCAACACACTTCGTGCCTATTGCCGTCTAACCACCTCTGCAAGTCACGCCTTCTTGCGTTGCCGGTCGTTAAGTTAGCTGCATCAGAAGTCATTATCGTCTCCCAGGAGTCCATCATGGCATTTGATCTCATCACCCCCTCGGACCGTCGTCATTCCACGTTGCAAAAGGGTTTCAACCTGCGCTGGCCATTGGGTAACGTCCAGGGCGAGTCTTCACCCAACGGCGCCAACCTCATCTACCTCTGCCGCAACCCACAAGACATCCTCGACGCAGCCGCCCAGGCCCTGGCTATGCCCAACGGCCGCATCACGGTGCGCAGCGGCGGGCATTGCTATGAAGGATTCGTCTCTAACAAGATGCCGGATGCGCCAGGCGAGGTGTTGTCGATCCTGGACATCGGCCAGATGAACCAATTGGCCTACGACCCCAACGGGCAAATCGGCTCCGTGCTGGTACCCGCGTCGCCCCATCGCTATGCATTCCGGCTGGAGCCCGGCTGCCAGAACTGGGATACCAGCGTCGCGCTGTACAAATTGGCAGGTAAGGCGCTGCCCAGTGGATCCTGCTATTCGGTGGGACTGGGCGGGCATATCTGCGGTGGTGGCTATGGGCTGCTGTCGCGTAAATACGGGCTGGTCTGCGACTGGCTGGACGGCGTCGACCTGCTGGTCGCCAATGCTTCCGGCTCAGGTCTTGAACCTGTCCATGTGTCCCGTAACAGCCTCGACACCGATGAGCTGGACCTGTTCGCCGCCTGTTGCGGCGCCGGTGGCGGGCAGTTCGGCATCATCACCAGTTACTATTTCAAGACGCTGCCGCCAGCCCCGGAGGAAGTGCTCTGGCTGCCATTGGAATGGGACTGGTCAGACCTCACACGCACCGCCCTCGAACGTTTGCTGCACGCCTATCAAAACTGGTTCGTGGACCATCAGGCCGACCCGGCAACCTGGGGCCTGGCCACCAAACTGGAAATGCGTCATCTGAACACTGGCAACGTGACCCTGGGCATCCACTACGTCGACAAGGACGGGAAGCTCGATGACCTGGCGCCTTTCAACGACTTTGTCAGCAGCATGCAGGCCGCGGTGGGCGTCAGTGCGACAGAGTCGCTCCTGCCGTTCCACGTCGTGCATCAGCCACGTGGTCGGCAAAAGGGTCGCCGGATCGATTCACTGCGGAGCGCCCACAAAAGCGCCAGGCGCCTGGACTGGTTGTACGCCACCCAATCACTCAACGGCTCCGGCGACAATCAGCGCGGCCGGTATAAATCGGCGTATCAGAAAGGCGGATTTACACAGCGCGTGCTGGATGCGATCTGGACGACGCTGAACTTGCCGGACGATCAGCAATACCTGACCCAAAGCCTGATCCAGATCCAGTCATTTGGCGGGCGCATCAACCAGATGGACGGCCCGATCCTGGCCCAGACGTCAGCCGCGCAACGCTCCTCGTACCTCAAATGGCAACCGCAGTGTTACTGGCACGCCGACGATGACGCCATCGACCGCGCCCATGCCGACTGGATCCGCGGCCTCTATTACGCTGCATTCACCAACGGCGTTCCCAATGACCCGGAGTTCGAGGGCTGCTACATCAACTACCCCGACCTGGACATGACCCACCTCGGTGGCAATCCCGCGAACCCCAGGAACCCTCTGTGGTATGGAATTTTCTTCCCCAACACGATCATCGAGAACCGCCTGCGCCGAACCAAGCAACGCTGGGATCCGTTGAATGTGTTCCGTAACGAAATGTCGGTGCCCTGAGCCCGGCCAACGGGCGGCCCGCAGGCCGCCCACTGTTTACAGCTCGATCCGCTCGACCTTGCCCACCAGCAGCACATAGGAGAGTGCGCCCAACAGCGCCAGCACGGCGATGTAAGTGATCGCCGGGGCAAACGAATCGCCGCTGGCCAGGAAACCGATGACGATCGGCGTGGCAATCGCCGCCAGGTTGCCGATGAAGTTGAACACCCCGCCGGTCAGTCCCAGCAGACGTGCCGGGGCAAGGGTCGAGACCAGCGACCAGGTGATCGAGGCCAGGCCATTACCGAAGAACGCCAAGGCCAGGAAAGCGATGACCAACGGTGTCGATTCGACGAAGTTGGCGCCGATGATCGCCGTCGAGATCAACAGGCCGCTGATGATCGGCAACTTGCGGGCAAACCCCACCGAAGCGCCACGGCGGATCAGCCAGTCGGAAAACAACCCCGAACACAACACGCCGACGAAAGCCGCGAGGAAGGGCAGTGACGCGAGCATGCCGGACTTGATGAAGTCCATGCCGCGGTATTTCACCAGGTAGGTCGGGAACCAGGTCAGGAAGAACCACAACGTGGAGTTCAGGCAGAACTGCCCCAGGTAGATACCCCACAACTTGCGCTTGCTCAGGACAATGCCCAGGTCGACCCAACTGAAGGGCGCCTTGCTCTTGCTCGCTTGGGCGCTCAAGTCCACCAGCCCGCCGCCTTCGCGGATCAACTCGATTTCAGCGGCGTTGACGCCTTTGAAGTCCCGAGGCTCGCGATACAGGGCATACCAGATCGCCGCCCACAGAATGCCCACGCCACCGGTCACGACAAATACCATGTGCCAGCCGTAATGGTGCTGCAACCAGGCCAGGACCGGCGTCAGGAACGCCAGCCCGACAAACTGCCCGGAGGTGTAGAAGCCAATGGCCGTGGCGCGCTCACGCTCGGGGAACCAGCTGGTGACCACGCGACTGTTGATGGGGTAAGCCGGTGCTTCCAGGGCACCCACCGCCATGCGCAGCACAAACAGCGCGATGAAGCTGGCGGCAAAACCGAGCATCACGGTGGCGATGGACCACAGCAACAGGGCGGCGGTGTAGAGGATACGCGGCGGCACCCGGTCCACCAGCCAGCCGCCGGGGATCTGCATGGCGGCGTACGTCCAGCCGAACGCGGAGAAAATCAGCCCGACATGTACCGGGTCGATGCCCAGCTCACTGGTCAGCGCTGGAGCGGCAATCGACAGGTTGCTGCGGTCGAGGTAGTTGATCACCACGGTGATAAACAGCAGCACCATGATGAAGTAGCGCTTTCGGGTAGGCGTGACTAAAGAAGCCTGCCCGCTCAAGGATTCAGGTTGCATGGTAGGTGCCTATTCTTATGTTTGTTGAGGATGGGACTTCTGCAGAAACCGGATCAACATGTGGGAGGAGGCAAGCCCCCTCCCACATGTTTGACCGTGTTCTTTCAGGCAGACATCACCACTCGGCAAAGCTGCCGTCGGCGTGGCGCCAGATCGGGTTGCGCCAGCGGTGGCCGATGGCTGCGCGTTCGATCACGTATTCCTCGTTGATCTCGATCCCCAGGCCCGGCCCGTTGGGGATCTTCACAAAGCCCTGGTCATAGTCGAACACGCCCGGGTCGCGCACGTAGTCGAGCAGGTCGTTGCTCTCGTTGTAGTGAATGCCCAGGCTTTGCTCCTGGATAAACGCGTTGTAGCAAACCGCATCCAGTTGCAGGCACGCCGCCAAGGCAATCGGGCCCAGCGGGCAGTGCAGGGCCAGGGCCACGTCGTAGGCTTCGGCCATGTTGGCGATCTTGCGGGTTTCGGTGATACCGCCCGCGTGGGAAGCGTCCGGCTGGATGATGTCGACGTAGCCTTCGCTGAGCACGCGCTTGAAGTCCCAGCGCGAGAACAGGCGCTCGCCCAGGGCAATCGGGGTGCTGGTCAGGGGCGCCAGTTCCTTGAGGGCTTCGTAGTTTTCGCTGAGCACCGGCTCTTCGATAAACATCAGTTTGTACGGGTCGAGTTCTTTCATCAGCACCTTGGCCATGGGCTTGTGCACACGGCCATGGAAGTCGACGCCGATGCCGACGTTAGGGCCGACCGCATCGCGCACGGCCGCGACGTTGGCCAGGGCCAGGTCGACTTTTTCGAAGCTGTCGACGAACTGCAACTCTTCGGTGCCGTTCATTTTCACCGCGGTAAAGCCACGGGCTACAGCCTCTTTGGCGGCGCGGGCAGTGTCGGCCGGGCGGTCGCCACCGATCCACGAGTACACGCGAATCTTGTCGCGTACCTGGCCACCCAACAGGTCGCTGACCGATACGCCCAGGGCCTTGCCCTTGATGTCCCACAGCGCCTGGTCGATACCGGCGAGGGCGCTCATGTGCACGGCGCCGCCACGGTAGAAGCCGCCGCGGTAGAGCACGGTCCAGATATCTTCGATATTGCGTGGGTCCTTGCCGATCAGGTAGTCGGACAGTTCCTCGACCGCCGCAGCCACGGTGTGAGCGCGGCCTTCGACTACAGGCTCACCCCAGCCGGTCACGCCCTGGTCGGTCTCGACCTTGAGGAAGCACCAGCGCGGCGGGACGATAAAGGTCGTCAGTTTGGTGATTTTCATCTGTTATCTCTCTTATAGATGCAGCGCCAGGGGCGCGGAACTTGATCTCAGCTCAGGGCTTTCCAGGCGGCGACATAAGCCTGGGCGCGGCTCGCTACCTGACCCACTGTCATACCCGGTTTGAACAACCCGGAACCCAGCCCGAACCCCTTGGCGCCGGCGTCGATAAACACCTGCATGTTGTCCGGGGTAATGCCGCCCACCGGCAGCAGCAACGTGCCTGCCGGCAATACCGCCAGCCACGCCTTGATCACAGAAGGGCCCATTTGCTCGGCCGGGAACAGCTTCAACACGTCGGCGCCTTCGTCCAGCGCGGCGAACGCTTCGGTGGGCGTGGCCACCCCCGGCGACAGGTACAGGCCAGCGGCTTTAGCGGCGCGCAGGACCTTGGCATCGCTGTGGGGCATGACGATCACTTGACCACCGGCAGCTTTCACCTGCTCGACCTGCGCAGGCGTCAACACCGTACCGGCGCCGATCAGGCAATCGGCGGGCAGGCTGTCGCGCAGGGTGCGGATGCTGGTGTAAGGATCGGGCGAGTTGAGCGGGACTTCGATCACGCGAAAACCGGCGTCGTACAGCACCTGGCCGACCGCCAGGGCTTCGTCCGGGCGCACACCGCGCAGGATCGCGATCAAACCGTTTTGTGCCAGTGCTTGCTTGAGCATGTCAGGCCTCCGTTGCAGGTTGAGTGAGCCCGGCGGCCACTGCCAGTTGCCACAGGCCGCGCTCGGTCGCTTCCTGCGCCAGGCTGACGTGGGCGAAACCGCAGAGGGCGAGGGCGCGTTGGTAGCGCACGCAAAGCGGGCCAGCGCCCACCAGGATGATGGGGACGAGCCGTGCACTGGCTGGCAAACCGGCCAGTTCATGGCCGATCAGCAGGCCGGACAGGTAATCGGGCTGCTGCTCAGGGGTAAGTTCGGCAGTCAGCCCAAGGGTGCGCGCACTGAACAAGGTCGACAGCACGCCGCGCTGGCCATCGTTCGACAGCGCCACTTGAACGCCGCGATCAAAAGCCTCGGCCTGGAACTGCGCGGATACCTTTTGCGTACGCCCCAGCAGGCTGTGCTTGCTCAGCACCGCGAACAGTTCACCGGTCATGAAAGTGTCGAAGTGGGTGATGCAACCTTCCACCACCTCGACCCATTTGGAATGGCTGCCGGGTAGGCCGATCAACATTTCACCGTTGGCCGACAGGCTTTGCAGCACACCCAGCACCTGGGTTTCTTCACCGCGCATCACATTGGGCAAACCGACCTGCTCGATCACGCCGGGCACGATATGCACATCGACGCCGCGCAGGCTGCGCACCGTGTGCAACGCCTGGCCCAGGCTGGCGACGTCGACCGGCGTATTGCGATATGCCGCCTCGCTCCAGCCCTGGGCGCTGCCGACCATGCCGCAGGCGATCACCGGAAGATGGGGTTGGGCGTCGAGCCAGTCGCCGCATGCCGCATCGAACGCCAACTCGAAGCCATCGCTGCAGTGCACACCGCCGATGTCCCGGGGCTCACTGGGCAAATGCATGATGCCCGACGCCAGCGAGCGCTGTTCCAGCACGACGCCTGCGGGCCCGAGTTTATAAGCACGAAGGGAGCTGGTCCCCCAATCGAGCGCGATCAATTGCGCCTGCATCGCTTCACCTGAAATGAGTGGGTGCTGAAAAAAGCAGATGGGCGAATATAAACCTATGGCCTGCAATATCTCAATATATAAATAACAGTCCCATATAGTGAGACGAAACAAGATAAATCCTACAACTTCCTCGCCTTTTACTGCGGGAAGAAGCAGGTTTTATCTGATAAAGAGAGGTTAAAAAACCGATAGATCCAGCTCGCGCATCGCACCCATCCAGATCGCGTGATCGGTGTGATCCTTCAGCTCATCGCCGGTTTCAGGGTGCAGGAACACCACCAGCCCATTGCGATGCAGCGCCAGCCACGGCAGCACCACGCCAATGTATTCGGCATCGAACGCCAGCTGGCAGCTCCAGTCCGGGTGCGGGCCTACGGGCCGTTCATGCACACGGCCCATGCGCAGCGGGAACAATTTCGCGCCGTCTTCACATAGGGTGCGCGCCTGGTCGATGGTGCTGGCGTCAAAGTAGATATGGGCGTGGTAACCCTTGATACGTTGCATGACGGACTCCGGATCCAATGTGCGGCAAATCCTAGACCGCAATCGACGGCAGGGCCAGTCCGGTCAGGGACTGCGCGCTGCTGGCCTGTTCTGCCTGCAACCAGTCGACGAAACGTTCGACCAACTGTCCACGTCGCTTGCGCTGGGGCTGCACCACGTAATAGCCAAAGCGCGAAATCACCGTGTCGCTGATCGGTCGGCACAACCAGTTCTGTTCCAGCAGGTTATCCACCAAATGGCGCCAGCCGATCGCCACCCCTTGGCCGGCAATCGCTGCCTGGATCAATAAGGTGTAGTTGTCGAATCGCAGCTGGCCGGGCGTGGGCGTAGCGGTGATGCCCAGCTCGCGGAATACGCCACTCCAGTCGAACCACTGGCTGTTGTTTTCCTGGCGCAGGTGCAGCAACGGGTAGTCGGGCAAGGTGTGCACAGTCAAAGGCCTGGCCTGCTCCTTGAGCCATTGCGGGCTGCACACCGGGAATACCTCCTCGTTGAACAACCACAGGCTGTCGCCCTGCTTGAAACGGCCATCGCCAAACAGCACCGCCACGTCGATGTCGCTGCGCAGTGTCGCGTGGTTGCGCTCGCTGGTTACCAGGCTCACGTCCACCTGGGGGTTGGCGGCGTGGAAGCGATGCAGGCGCGGCATCAGCCAGTAGGCGGCGAACGCGAAGTCTGTGGCCACTTGCAGCACTTCGTGCTGGTCCTGCTGGGTGATCACACTGAGGCCCTGGTTGATGCTCTGCAAACCGCCTTGCACATGCTCGAACAGCAGGGCGCCGGCGTCGGTCAGTTCGATGCCCCGATAGATGCGGTCAAACAGGCGGATCGTCAGTTGTTCTTCAAGGCGCTTGATCTGCTGGCTGATCGCCGGCTGAGTGGTGCCCAGCTCCATCGCAGCGGCGGTAAAGCTGCGATGGCGCGCGGCCGCCTCGAATGCGCGTAGCAGGTCGAGGGACAGGTCTCCAAGGGCTTCATACATAAGCTGTGCTTATCCTAGACATTGCTCGTCATGGGCTTTACCCCATTTTTCATGGACTGCATGCTCATTCGCATAAACACCGCCTATGGAATGCCGAAGACCCATGAAGCGCAAGAACATTCTTTTCATCATGGCCGATCAAATGGCCGCGCCGCTGCTTCCGTTCTACGGACCTTCTCCGATCAAGTTGCCGAATTTGAGCCGCCTCGCCGCACAGGGCGTGGTGTTCGACGCGGCCTATTGCAACAGCCCGCTGTGCGCGCCCTCACGCTTCACCCTGGTCAGCGGCCAATTGCCGAGCAAGATCGGCGCCTACGACAACGCGGCGGATTTTCCCGCCGATGTGCCGACCTATGCCCACTACCTGCGGCGCCTGGGTTATCGAACCGCGCTGTCGGGCAAGATGCACTTCTGCGGCCCCGACCAATTGCACGGCTATGAAGAACGCCTGACCAGCGACATCTACCCCGCCGACTATGGCTGGGCGGTGAACTGGGATGAGCCGGACGTACGCCCCACCTGGTACCACAACATGTCCTCGGTGCTGCAAGCCGGCCCGTGCGTGCGCACCAACCAACTGGACTTCGACGAAGAGGTGGTGTTCAAGGCCCAGCAGTACCTGTTCGACCACATCCGCGAAGACGGTAACCAGCCGTTCTGCCTGACCGTGTCGATGACCCATCCCCACGACCCGTACACCATTCCCAAGCCATTCTGGGACCTGTACGACGACAACGACATCCCCTTGCCCGCAACGCCGAACCAGGAAGATCTCGACCCGCATTCCCAGCGTCTGCTCAAGGTCTATGACCTATGGGACAAGCCGCTGCCTGTGGATAAAATTCGCGACGCCCGCCGCGCCTACTTCGGCGCATGCAGCTACATCGACAGCAATGTCGGCAAGCTGCTGCAGACCCTGGAAGACACCGGCCTGGCCGACGACACGATCATCGTTTTCTCCGGCGACCACGGCGACATGCTCGGTGAGCGCGGCCTCTGGTACAAAATGCACTGGTTTGAAATGGCCGCCCGCGTGCCGCTGCTGGTCAGTGCGCCGGGGCAATTTGCGCCGGGCCGGGTGACCCAGGCCGTGTCCACCGCCGACCTGCTGCCCACCCTGGTGGAGCTGGCCGGCGGCGAGCTGGACCCGCGCCTGCCACTGGACGGTCGCTCGCTGGTCCCGCACTTGCAGGGGCAGGGCGGGCATGACGAAGTCTTTGGCGAATACATGGCCGAAGGCACCATCAGCCCATTGATGATGATTCGCCGTGGTGCCTGCAAATTCATCTACAGCGAAGACGACCCTTGTCTACTGTTCGATGTGCACAACGACCCGCACGAGCGGGAAGACCTCAGCCAGTCACCGGAACACCGGCCACTGTTCGAGGCGTTTTTGAATGAGGCGCGGGCCAAATGGGACATCCCGGCGATCCACCAGCAGGTACTCGCCAGCCAACGCCGTCGTCGCCTGGTGTTCGAGGCGCTGACCCAGGGCAAGCTGAAGAGCTGGGATCACCAGCCACTGGTGGACGCCAGTCAGCAATACATGCGCAACCATATCGACCTCGACGACCTGGAGCGCAAGGCACGTTATCCACAACCCTGCCAAAACCAATAAGTACAGAGGGAAGGCCATGCAAAAGTTAACTGCAGTAGTGGGCATGTTGGTGCTAAGTAGCGCCAATGCGTATGCGGACACCCGCTGTGAGACCGTGAAGATGGCCGATCCAGGCTGGAGCGACATTGCCGCGACCAACGCCATTACCGGTTTCCTGCTGAACGGCATGGGCTACAAGGCCAAGGTCGACACCCTGGCGGTGCCGATCACCTTCGGCGGGCTCAAGGACGGCCAGGTGGATGTATTCCTGGGCAACTGGATGCCGGCGCAGCAGGGCTTCTACGACAAATTCGTGGCCAACGGCGATGTGGTGCAGTTGGCGAAGAACCTCGACGGCACCGAGTTCACCCTCGCCGTGCCGGATTATGTGTGGGATGCCGGGGTGCATGACTTTGCCGACTTGAACAAATTCGCCGACAAGTTCGACAAGAAGATCTATGGCATCGGTTCCGGCGCGCCGGCAAATATCTCGCTGCAGGAGATCATCAAGAAGAATGACTTCGACCTGGGCCAGTGGAAGCTGATCGAGTCCAGCGAACAGGCGATGCTCGCCGAGGTCTCACGGGCGGTGAAGAAACAGCGTTTCGTCACCTTCCTCGGCTGGACGCCACACCCGATGAACGTGCAACTGAAAATGCACTATCTCAAAGGCGGCGAGAAATACTTCGGTGATACCGGCAGTGTGTATACCTTGACCCGCAAAGGGTATGCGCAGGCCTGCCCTAACGTCGGCAAACTGCTGACCAACCTGAGCTTCACCCAGGAGATGGAGAACAGCATCATGGCTGAGGTGGCCAACAACAAGGTCAGCAATGCCGACGCGGCGAAGGCGTGGATCAAGGCGAACCCGGCTGTATTGGACAAATGGCTCGACGGCGTGAAAACAGTGGATGGCCAGGATGCGTTGCCGGCAGTAAAAGCCAAACTCTAGGGCCTTGCGCTATTCCAATGTGGGAGGGGGCTTGCTCCCGATAGCGGAGTGCCAGTCAGAGAGATTTAGACGGGTCCACCTATATCGGGAGCAAGCCCCCTCCCACAAGGACCAGTGTGTACTGATACCCTGAGTCAAACCTTTTCAGCCGAGTTATAAATGCCCCGGCCCAACCGCCATACACTCTTCCCCTTCCTCAGCTGGCTCCCGCGTCAAACCCGAGCCACTGTGAGCCGTGACGCGCTGGTCGGCCTCAGCGGCGCCGTGCTCGCGCTGCCCCAGTCGATTGCCTACGCGCTGATCGCCGGTCTCCCACCGGAGTACGGTCTGTATGCCGCCATCATCCCGGTGCTGATCGCCTGCCTGTGGGGTTCATCCTGGCACCTGATCTGTGGCCCCACGGCAGCGATTTCCATCGTGCTGTACGCCAGCGTCAGTCCGCTGGCCGTGCCGGGGTCTCAGGACTACATCACCCTGATCCTGTTGCTGACATTCCTCGCCGGGGTATTCCAGTGGCTGCTGGGCATGCTGCGCTTTGGCGCGCTGGTGAACTTCGTCTCGCATTCGGTGGTGCTGGGTTTTACCCTCGGTGCCGCCGTGGTGATTGCTCTTGGGCAGCTGCCCAACCTGCTGGGCCTGGATTTACCGAGCCAGGCCACAGCGATAAATAGCCTGCTGGCGCTGATCGACCACGCTGGCGAGTGGGACCACGCCTCCCTTGCCCTTGGGCTCGGTACTTTGCTGTTGGGCGCGTTGCTCAAATACCTTGTGCCTCGCTGGCCAACGCTACTGATCGCACTGACCCTGGGTAGCCTGGCAACGTGGCTATGGCCGACGATGTTCGGACATGTGGCGCTGGTCAGTTCGTTTATCGGCAAGCTGCCACCGTTCAGCCCGTTGCCGCTGGATCCGGACATGATCCTGCGCCTGCTGCCCAGCGCCGTTGCGGTGGGCATGCTGGGGCTGGTGACCAGCCTGTCGATTGCCCGTTCGCTGTCGGCCCGTTCGCAACAATTGCTCGATGCCAACCAGGAAGTTCGCGCCCAGGGTTTATCCAATATCGTTGGCGGATTTTTCTCCGGGTATCTGTCGGCAGGGTCGTTCACCCGCTCCGGCCTCAGCTATGAGGCGGGTGCCTGTTCGCCGTTGGCCGGGGTGTTTTCCGCAGTATGGGTGGCCTTGTTTGCGCTGTTTGGCGCTGCATTGATCGCACATATTCCGATCCCGAGCATGGCCGCCAGCATCTTGCTGATTTCCTGGGGCCTGGTGGATCGTCGGGGTATTCGTGCGTTGTTCCGCGTGAGCCGCGCAGAGTTCGTAGTGATGAGCCTGACCTGTGTCGCCACCTTGTTGCTGGAGTTGCAAACGGCGATTTATGCGGGGGTGTTGGCCTCGTTGTTTTTCTACCTTAAGCGCACGTCGCAGCCACGGGTTCAACAATGGCGTGATGGGGGAGAGGATGTGTTGCGCGTCGGAGGGTCGATCTTCTTTGGCGCCAGCCATTACCTGCAAGTGCGCCTGCAAAGCTTGCAGGGTGAGCGGGTGGTGATCGAGGCGCAGCAGATCAACTTTATCGACTATTCCGGGGTGGAGATGCTGCACCAGGAGGCGCGTCGTTTAAGCGGGCTGGGCCGTAGCCTGACATTGCGCCGCGCCAGGCCGCAGGTAGTGGAAGAGTTGAAAAAACTGGAGGGGGCCGATAAATGCCCCATCCAGTTTGAAGATTGATTACTGCGCCAACTGTCGGCGCAGTTCAGCCAACACCGGCGCCGAATCCGGGCGCACACCGCGCCACAGGAAGAACGCTTCGGCCGCCTGCTCCACCAGCATGCCCAGGCCATCCATCGCCACGGCTGCGCCTTGCTCACTGGCCCAACGGCAGAACGCGGTGGGTTCCTTGGCGTACATCATGTCGTAGCAAAATGTCTTGCCCGGTTCGATCAGGCTGCCGGCAATCGGCGGTACATCGCCTGACAGGCTGGCGGACGTGGCATTGATGATCACGTCCACCGGCTCACGCAGCCAGTCGAAACCACTGGCGGACACCGGGCCCAGGTCGTCGAACAGCTCGGCGAGCAATTCGGCTTTTTCCACGGTGCGGTTGGCGATGATCAACGAAGCGGGCCGTTCAGCCAGCAACGGCTCCAACGCACCCCTTACCGCGCCACCCGCGCCCAGCAACAGGATGCGTCTGCCTTGCAGATTCAAGCCGGCGTTTACCGTCAGGTCGCGCACCAGGCCGGCGCCGTCGGTGTTGTCGCCGAGCAACGTACCGTCGGCCAGTTTGCTCAAGGTGTTCACCGCCCCGGCGCGTTGTGCCCGTTCGGTGAGGCTGTTGGCCAGGCGGTAGGCGTCTTCCTTGAACGGCACGGTGACGTTGGCACCTCGGCCCTGTTGGAAAAACTCACGGGCACAGCCGGTGAAATCCTCCAGGGGCGCGAGCAAGGTGCTGTAGTCCAGTTGCTCGCCGGTCTGCTCGGCGAACATACGGTGAATCAGCGGCGACTTGCTGTGGCCGATGGGGTTGCCGAACACCACATAACGATCCATCAAACAGCCGCCTTGGGCGCGGCGATGCCCAGCCAATCGCGGTCTTGCAGGAAATAGTCGGTGAGGCGTGCTTCTTCGCTGCCGGCCTCGGCTTTCCAGTCGTAGCTCCAGCGCACTTGGGGCGGCAGCGACATCAGGATCGACTCGGTACGCCCGCCCGACTGCAGGCCGAAGAGGGTGCCACGGTCATACACCAGGTTGAACTCAACGTAGCGGCCGCGACGGAACTCCTGGAACTGGCGTTGCTGTTCGGTATAAGCGCTGGCTTTGCGGCGCTGCACAATCGGCAGGTAGGCGTCGATGTAGGCATCGCCGATGGCGCGAATGAAGGCGAAGCAGGTGTCGAAGTCCCACTCGTTCAAGTCATCGAAAAACAGGCCGCCAATACCACGGGGCTCGTTGCGGTGCTTGATGTGGAAGTAGGTATCGCACCAGGCCTTGTAGCGCGAGTAAACGTCCGGGCCAAATGGCGCGCAGGCCTGCTCGGCCACGCGGTGCCAGTGAATGCAGTCTTCTTCGTTGCCGTAGTAGGGCGTGAGGTCGAAGCCGCCACCGAACCACCACACCGGCTCTTCGCCTTCTTTTTCAGCGATGAAAAAACGCACGTTGGCGTGGGATGTCGGCACGTGTGGGTTGTGCGGATGAATCACCAGCGACACGCCCAGGGCTTCAAAGCCGCGACCGGCCAGCTCGGGGCGATGCGCACTGGCTGACGGTGGGAGGCCGCTGCCGAACACGTGGGAAAAGTTAACGCCGCCCTTTTCGATGACCGAGCCGTTCTCGATCACACGGGTGCGACCGCCGCCGCCGGCAGGCCGGGTCCAGGCATCTTCGATAAAGCGAGTGTCCGTCTCGAAGGTTTCCAGGGCGCTGCAAATGCGGTCTTGCAGGTCGAGCAGGTAGGCTTTGACAGCCTCGGTGCGAGTAGTCATGACATCACCTTGAATCGGGCAAAGCTACGCGAAGCCGTGGGGCGTCGGCGGCAAATGGGCGCACAGGATACCACTGCACTTGGACAGCACTGCACTTAGGAGCGCCGCAGTTGACGAAGATCAAGCTTAGGAGTCCGATAGGGGGCTACGCGAATTCGACCTCAGGAGAAGTGCAGATGGCCAAACGTATCCAGTTCAGCGCCCATGGCGGCCCCGACGTACTTGAATATGTGGACTACACACCGGCAGAGCCCGGCCCGCAGCAGGTTCGAGTGCGTAACGAGGCGATTGGCCTGAATTTCATCGATACCTATTTCCGCAGTGGCCTTTACGCGCCGCCGGCCCTGCCATCGGGGCTGGGCGCAGAAGGCGCCGGTGTGGTTGATGCGGTGGGCAGCGAAGTTACGCAATTTAAAGTCGGTGACCGCGTGGCCTACGGCAGCGGCCCACTCGGGGCCTACAGCGAGTTGCACGTGCTGCCCGCCGCCAACCTGGTGCACCTGCCGGACGACATCAGCTTCGAACAAGCCGCCGGGGCCATGCTCAAGGGCCTGACCGTGCAATACCTGCTGCGCCAGACCTATGAGCTCAAAGGTGGCGAGACCATCCTGTTCCACGCCGCCGCCGGTGGCGTGGGCTCCCTGGCCTGCCAATGGGCCAAGGCACTGGGCGTGAAGCTGATCGGTACCGTGAGCTCGCCAGAAAAAGCCGCCCTGGCCAAATCCCTCGGCGCATGGGAAACCATCGACTACAGCAAGGAAAATGTCGCACAGCGCGTGCTGGAGTTGACTGACGGCAAAAAGGTGCCCGTGGTCTACGACGGGGTCGGCAAGGACACCTGGCTGACCTCATTGGACAGCGTGGCGCCACGTGGCCTGGTGGTGAGCTTTGGCAATGCGTCGGGCGCGGTGGATGGGGTGAACCTGGGGATACTCGCGGCCAAAGGCTCGCTGTACGTGACACGGCCGACCCTGGCGACCTACGCCAACAATCCGGCGAACCTGCAGGTGATGGCGGATGATCTGTTTTCGATGATCAAGAGCGGCAAGGTGCGCATTGATATCAACCAGCGGTATTCGCTGGCGGAAGCGGCGAAGGCACAGACAGAGTTGTCGGGGCGACGTACCACTGGGTCGACCATTCTGTTGCCTTGAGGGTTTCTTAGGGGCAACCGCTGCTCCCACATTTGACTGGGTTGCCATGACGGACACAGTTCAAATGTGGGAGGGGCGGTGCGACGCGGTCTCAGGAAGGCCGCACCACCTCACCCGTTGCCAAATCGCGAATCAGGCTCGGGTTCTTGCGCCCACCCAGGGCACCACCCAGCACCAGATCCACCTGCCCGCGAAAGTACTGCTCCACGCGAATCCGCGTGCGCGCTGCCGGGCGGCCCTGGGGGTTGGCTGAGGTGGAGATCAACGGCCCCACCAGCGCGCACAAGTCCCGTACCAGCGGATGATCGCTCACCCGCAGCGCCACCGTGTCGTGCACACCGGTGACCCACTCCGGCAACAAATCCTGATGCGGCACCAACCACGTATTCGGTCCGGGCCAGGTGCTGGCCATACGTTCGATCCAGGTATCCGGGAAGTCTTCGAACAGAAAGTCGAACTGGCGAATATTGTCTGCCACCAGGATCAGGCCCTTGTCCACCGAACGGTTCTTGATCGCCAGCAGCCGATCCACCGCTTCTTCGTTCCAGGGATCGCAACCCAAGCCCCAGACCGCTTCGGTTGGATAGGCAATCACCGCGCCTGCGCGAATTTCTCGTGCGGCTTCCAGCACACGCCACCTGTTGACCATTGTTTACTCTCCGGACTAAAGCTCTGGGCAGTTTACCGATCTTCTTTACAAAACCTAGTTCCAAAAAACTGGCCGCTACAAAAGCTGCCCACGCGCAAGCCAGCGCCCGCTTTCGCAGATCACCAGGCCTTCAAGTTCCAACTCCGTGAGGGTCGCCAACACCTGGGCCAACGGCCGCCCACTGGCCAGCGCGAGGGCTTCGCTGGTATGGGGCGCCGCGTGCAACAGCGCCACCAACGGATGTATCACAGGCATCGGCGCCGGGCGCGACAATGCCTGCCAGCCACGCAAGCCTTCGAGGATGTGTTCAATGGTTTCCACCAGCATCGCACCGTCACGGATCAACTGGTGACACCCCTTGGCCCCCGGATGATGGATGGAGCCCGGGATTGCATACACCTCGCGCCCTTGCTCGGCCGCGAGCTTGGCGGTGATCAGCGAGCCGCTGGCCATGCTGGCCTCCACCACCAGCACGCCCAGGGACAGGCCGCTGATGATGCGGTTGCGCCGGGGGAAGTTACCGGCCTGGGGGGCGGCGTCCAGCGGAAACTCGGAAACCACGGCGCTGCCTTGGGCAATCATCGCCGCCGCAAGCCGTCGATGGCGCTGTGGATAAAGATTTTCCAGACCCGTGCCGAGCACACCGATTGTATGACCCCCCACATCCAAAGCGGCTTGATGGGCCGCACCGTCGATACCCAGCGCAAGGCCACTGGTGATGACAAAACCGGCGCTCGCCAGGCTGCGGGAAAATGCAACAGCCGTGTCCATGCCGGGACGGGATGCACGGCGGCTGCCGACCATCGCCAGTTGCGGTTTTTCCAGGATCCCGGGGTCGCCGGCGACAAATAAAAGCGGCGGGGCGTCATCTATCTGGGCGAGCAGTGCCGGGTACTCAGGTTGGTCCCACATCAGCAAATGCTGGTCCGGACGTTCCAACCAGGCCAACGCCTCACTGGCACCGTCGCGGATCTCATGGCTACGGCGGGCATCGGCGCTGATGGGTGACAACCCCAAGGAGCGCCACGCGCTGGCCGGGGCACTGATGGCCTTTGAAGCGCTGCCGAACGCTTCGATCAACAACCGAAAACGCTTCGGGCCTACCTCCGGCAGCCTGTGCAGGCGTAGGCGGGCTTCCAGTTCTGAAGGGGAAATTTCATTGCAGTTTGTCGAAAGCATCTGATCATCCTTGACCGGAACAAGCTGTGGATAACTCTGTTGGTAACTTATTTAGCAGGCTATTTATTGCGGTCGAGGGGCAGTCTCGAAATGGGGGGTAAAGCCCTTGGGACGTCGTAGTATTAAGAATGGGATTGTGTAACAAGAAATAGTGAATGGCCTGTTGCGTCGCTTGATCCAGCCGCGGGCCGGGCTCTGGAAGCAGGGCCATGGCGAACGGGGCCCATAGCAGCAAGACGAGTAGCGATTTCCTCATGGGGTGAATCTCCTTTATTATGTGCGTTCGCGTGAAATGCCACAGCCTTCGCGGCTTTCGGGCGTTTCACACCGGCCGTATGGGTCCATCCCACCGCCGATTTGCCTTTACCTCACATGTGCAGCAATTACGCTTATGGCTATTTTGAACATCCTCGAATTCCCCGACTCGCGCCTGCGCACAATCGCCAAGCCGGTGGCCGTAGTGGACGACAAGGTTCGTCAGCTGGTCGATGACATGTTTGAAACAATGTATGAAGCGCCTGGTATCGGCCTCGCCGCCACCCAGGTCAACGTGCATCTGCGTGTCGTGGTCATGGACTTGTCGGAAGATCGCAGCGAACCGCGGGTGTACATCAACCCCGAGTTCGAACCGTTGACCGACGAGATGGGCGAATACCAGGAAGGCTGCCTCTCGGTACCGGAGTTCTACGAGAACGTCGAGCGCCCGCTGCGCGTGAAGATCAAGGCCCTCGACCGCGACGGCAAACCGTTCGAACTGATTGCCGAAGGCCTGCTGGCCGTGTGCATCCAGCACGAATGCGACCACCTCAACGGCAAGCTGTTTGTCGATTACCTGTCCACGCTCAAACGCGACCGGATCAAGAAGAAGCTGGAAAAAAAGCATCGCCAGCAAGCTTGATGCCCTCCTTACAAAGGCTTGCTGCGGCAAGCCTTTTTCTTTTGTGACTGCTTTTAACCGAGACCTCCCATGACCGAGCCATTGCGCATTGTTTTTGCCGGCACGCCTGAATTTGCCGCCGAACACCTCAAGGCCCTGCTTGCCAGCCCTTATGACATCGTCGCGGTGTACACCCAGCCGGATCGCCCGGCCGGTCGCGGGCAAAAACTGATGCCGAGCCCGGTCAAGCAGTTGGCGCTTGAGCACAACATTCCCGTGCTGCAACCGCCGACCCTGCGCAACGCCGAGGCCCAGGCTGAACTGGCGGCGCTGCAACCGGACTTGCTGGTGGTGGTGGCCTACGGTTTGATCCTGCCCCAGGTCGTGCTGGATATTCCACACCTGGGCTGTATCAACAGCCACGCCTCACTGCTGCCACGCTGGCGCGGTGCGGCGCCGATCCAACGTGCCGTGGAGGCAGGCGACAGCGAAAGCGGCGTGACGGTGATGCGCATGGAGGCGGGTTTGGACACCGGCCCGATGCTGCTCAAGGTCACCACTCCGATCACGGCCCAAGACACCGGTGGCAGCCTGCACGACCGCCTCGCCGAGATGGGTCCGCCCGCCGTGATCCAGGCTATTGCCGGTCTCGCTGCCGGAACCCTGCAAGGTGAGGTGCAGGACGACAGCCTGGCCACCTACGCCCACAAGCTGAACAAGGACGAAGCCCGCATCGACTGGAGCCGCCCGGCTGTGGAGCTGGAACGCCTGGTGCGTGCCTTCAACCCGTGGCCGATCTGCCACAGCACCCTCAATGGCGAAGCCTTGAAAGTGTTGGCCGCGACCTTGGCCGACGGCAAAGGCACACCCGGTGAAATCATCGGCGCCAGCAAGGAGGGGCTGCTGGTCGCTTGCGGCGAACAGGCGCTATGCCTGACCCGTCTGCAATTGCCCGGTGGCAAGGCGCTTAATTTCAGCGATTTGTACAACAGTCGCCGTGAGAAATTTTCCCTGGGCACGATCCTCGGGGTGGCAGCCCAATGAACCCGCGTCTGGCCGCCGCCAAGGCCCTGGCCGCCGTACTCAACGGCAAGGCTTCGCTGAACAGTTCGCTGCCCACGCAGTTGGACAAGGTTGAAGACCGCGATCGTGGTTTCACCCAGGACCTGGCCTTCGGCACCGCCCGCTGGCAACCACGGTTATCGGCGCTGGCAGCCAAGCTGCTGCAAAAGCCGTTCAAGGCGGCCGATGCTGATGTCGAGGCGCTGCTGCTGGTCGGTCTCTATCAGTTGCTCTACACCCGCGTGCCGGCCCACGCCGCCATCGGTGAAACCGTCGGTTGCGCCGACAAGCTGAAAAAGCCCTGGGCCAAGGCCCTGCTCAACGCGGTACTGCGCCGCGCCCAGCGCGAAAGCGAAGGACTGCTGGCCGAGTTGGAACATGACCCGGTGGTGCGCACCGCTCACCCGCGCTGGCTGCAAAAATCCCTGAAGGCCTTCTGGCCAGAGCAATGGGAAGCCATTTGCGCGGCCAACAACGCGCACCCGCCGATGATCCTGCGGGTCAATCGTCGTCATCACAGCCGTGATGCGTACCTGCACTTGCTGACGAACGCAGGGATCAACGCCACGCCATGCGTGTACAGCAGCGACGGCATCGTGCTGGAAGCGGCCACCGACGTGCGCAGCCTGCCGGGCTTCGCCGAAGGCTGGATCAGTGTGCAGGACGAGGCCGCGCAACTGGCCGCCGACCTGCTCGACCTGGCTCCCGGTCAGCGTGTACTGGACGCCTGCTGTGCTCCAGGCGGTAAGACCTGTCACATCCTCGAAGTTGAAAAGGACCTGGCCGATGTAGTGGCGGTCGATCTGGAAGCCAAGCGTCTGGTGCGTGTACGGGAGAACCTTGCACGCCTGGGCCTCAGCGCCGAGCTGATCGCTGCCGACGGCCGCGACACCGCCACCTGGTGGGACGGCAAACCGTTCCAGCGCATCCTGCTCGACGCGCCGTGTTCCGCCACCGGTGTGATCCGCCGTCATCCGGACATCAAGCTCACCCGCCAACCCGACGACATCGCCGCCCTGGCGGTGCTGCAAGGCGAACTGCTCGACGCACTGTGGCCGACCCTCGAAGTCGGCGGCATCCTGCTCTACGCCACCTGCTCCACCTTGCCCACCGAAAACACCGAGGTGATCGAAGCCTTTCTCGCCCGCACCAGCGGCGCGCGGGAACTGGACCTCGCCACGGCCGCCGGTATCAAGCAGCCCCATGGCCGCCAGTTACTCGCGCAGGAAGGCGGGCATGATGGTTTCTACTACGCCAAACTGATCAAGATCGCCGCCGCGCGCGGCTGAACGGGTTTAAGGGAGTGACCGGATGAAAATCATCATCCTTGGAGCAGGGCAGGTTGGCGGCACACTGGCCGAACATTTAGCCAGTGAAGCCAATGACATCACCGTGGTCGACACCGATGCCGAGCGCCTGCGCAACCTGGGCGACCGCCTGGATATCCGCACCGTACAAGGCCGGGCGTCGTTTCCTACTGTGCTGCGTCAGGCGGGTGCCGACGATGCCGACATGCTGGTCGCGGTCACCAACAGCGACGAGACCAATATGGTCGCCTGCCAGGTCGCCCACACCCTGTTCCACACCCCGACCAAGATCGCCCGGGTGCGTGAAGCCGCCTACCTGACCCGCGCCGGCCTGTTTGATAACGACGCTATCCCCGTGGACGTGCTGATCAGCCCGGAACAGGTAGTCACCCACTACATCAAGCGCCTGATCGAAATCCCCGGCGCCTTGCAGGTGATCGACTTCGCCGGCGGCAAGGCGCAATTGGTGGCCGTGAAGGCCTACTACGGTGGGCCACTGGTGGGTCAGCAGTTGCGTCAACTGCGTGAACACATGCCGAATGTGGAAACCCGCGTAGCCGCGATTTTCCGACGTGACCGGCCGATCCTGCCCCAGGGCGATACGGTGATCGAGGCCGATGACGAAGTATTCTTCATCGCTGCCAAAGCGAATATTCGTGCCGTCATGAGTGAAATGCGTCGGCTCGATGAGAGCTACAAACGCATCGTCATCGCCGGCGGCGGGCAGATTGGCGAGCGCCTGGCCGAAGCGATCGAAAGTCGCTACCAGGTGAAAATCATCGAGATGAGCCCGGCACGCTGCCGGCATTTGTCCGACACCCTGGACAGCACGGTCGTACTGCAAGGCAGTGCCTCGGACCGCGACCTGCTGATGGAAGAAAATATCGCCGACGCCGACATCTTCCTGGCCCTGACCAACGATGACGAGGCCAACATCATGTCGTCCTTGCTGGCCAAGCGGCTGGGGGCCAAGAAGGTCATGACCATCATCAACAACCCGGCCTACGTCGACCTGATCCAGGGCGGCGATATCGACATCGCCATCAGCCCGCAACTGGCCACCATCGGCACCTTGCTTGCCCACGTGCGCCGTGGCGATATCGTCAGCGTGCACTCCCTGCGCCGGGGCGCGGCGGAGGCCATCGAGGCGATTGCCCACGGTGATTCGAAGTCGAGCAAAGTGATCGGCAAGGCCATCCGCGATATAGGCCTGCCGCCGGGCACCACCATTGGCGCAATCATTCGTGATGAGGAAGTGATCATCGCCCACGACGACACGGTGATCGCCACGGGTGACCACGTGATCCTGTTCCTGGTGGATAAAAAACATATCCGCGATGTGGAGAAGCTGTTCCACGTGGGATTGAGCTTTTTCTGATCAACCGGAGTGACTGACATGCTCGAATCCCTGGAAAAAATGCTCGCCAAGGGTGTGGATAATTCCCTGCTGCGCTTTGGGTTGGGCAAGGGTTATCTGGACCTGAAGGACAATGCCAAGGCGGCGGAGCATTTGCACAAATGCGTCGAGTTCGATCCGAAGTATTCGGCGGCGTGGAAGTTGTTGGGCAAGGCGCAGCTGGGGCAGGGTGATAACGCCGCGGCGCGACAGGCGTGGGAGAAGGGCATCGAAGCGGCCCAGGCCCATGGCGACAAGCAGGCCGAGAAAGAGATGACGGTGTTTCTGAAGAAACTCGACCGCCAAAGCTAAGCAGATCGAAAATGTGGGAGGGGGCTTGCTCCCGATAGTGGTGTTTCAGTCAAACATGCGTTGGCTGACACACTGCTATCGGGAGCAAGCCCCCTCCCACATTTGGTTTTGGATTGGCTCTGGGTCAGTACCACCGCGCCTCACCCGGCGGGCGTTTCTTGAAGCGCTTCATGCTCCACATGTACTGGCTCGGGTAGGCGCCGACATAACGCTCCACCACTTTGCTCATCGCCGCGCAGGACGTGGCGGTGTCGGTGCTGTACATGTCTTCCGGCGCCGCTTCCAGGATCACTTTGTAGCCCGAACCGTCCGGCAGCCGCAGCGCATGCAGGAACACCCCCACGGCCTTGTGGCCGGCGAGCATGTTCGGCACGAACTTGCTGGTGAGCGCCTGGGTGGCGAAGAACGGCACGAAGATCCCTGCGGACTCGGCCGGCTCCGGGTCGGCCGGAATACCCACCTGGCCGCCTTTGCGCACTTCCTTGATCACACTGAGGATGCCTTCCTTGGTGGACGCCGCCACGCGGTTACCCAATTGTACGCGCTGCTTGCGCAGCAACTCGTCCACCGCCTTGAGCTTGGGCGGGCGGTAAAAAATGATCGGTTTGCACTGGCTGCAATAGAAGTGGTTCAACACCTCCCAATTACCCAGGTGGCTGGTGATGCCGACCACACCTTTGCCCGAGGCCAGGGCGTCGTGCAGCACTTCCAGGCCTTCGACTTCACGCACCAGGTCGATGGAGCGCTGGGCCGGCCAGATCCAGGCGCAGGCACTTTCGGTCAGGGACTTGCCGATGTCCTTCAGGCTCTGGCCAACCAGGCGCTCGCGCGCGGCGGGGTCCATGTCCGGGAAGCATTTAGAGAGGTTGATCCGCACCGTGTCACGGGAGCGGTTAGGGGTTTTCCACATGATCCAGCCGATGGCCGTGCCGACCGCTTGAACCGCGCGCCAGGGCAATAGGGCAAACAACCGAAGAGCGCCTACCAGCAAGGCGCCTTTAAACTTTTCCACAGGTCACTCCTGATCGTGTGTGGTGCGCAAAGCCGCCATTCTAACCGGCGTTGGCCAAGTCCGCGTAACGGTCGCAGTCCTGGGTGTGGTCCATGACCATGCCCGAGGCCTGCATGAACGCGTAACAGATGGTCGGGCCGACAAAGGTGAAGCCGGCTTTCTTGAGTGCTTTGCTCATGGCTTCAGCCTCCGGCGTAATCGCCGGCACTTCGCTGCGGTCCTTGAAATGGTTGACCTTGGGCACGCCGCCGACAAACGACCAGAGCCACCCCACCGGATCTTCAAGCGCCAGCCAGGCTGCGGCGTTGCGCCGGGTGGCGTTGAGCTTGAGGCGGTTACGCACAATGCCAGGGTCAAGCATCAGCGCTTCGATCTCGGCATCGGTCAGCTGTGCCAGACGCCGGGCATCAAAACCAAACAAGACCTTTCGATAATGCTCGCGTTTGCGTAAAACGGTGATCCAGGACAGGCCCGCCTGGAACCCTTCGAGCAAAAGCAACTCGAACAAACCCTGCGCATCGCGCAGCGGCGTTCCCCACTCCTGATCGTGATAAGCCATGTACAGCGGATCTTCAGAACACCAAAAGCAGCGTGGCATAAGGCTCCAGGGGATGGTGGCGCGGCCGAATCGGGTATACTCCCGCTCTTTAAATCGCAGCCCAAGTAACAGGTGAATTTCGTGAGCCAGCCTACGCCAGCCGTGCGTACCTTCCAAGACTTGATCCTCGCCCTCCAGCAATACTGGGCCGAGCAAGGTTGTGTGGTACTTCAGCCCTACGATATGGAAGTAGGCGCCGGCACTTTCCACACCGCTACATTCCTGCGGGCCATCGGCCCGGAAACCTGGAACGCCGCTTATGTGCAGCCCAGTCGTCGCCCGACTGACGGCCGCTACGGCGAAAACCCGAACCGTCTGCAGCACTACTATCAGTTCCAGGTAGTCCTGAAGCCGAACCCGGATAACTTCCAGGAACTGTACCTGGGCTCGCTCAAGCACGTGGGCCTCGACCCGCTGGTGCACGACATCCGTTTCGTCGAAGACAACTGGGAGTCGCCCACCCTCGGCGCCTGGGGCCTGGGCTGGGAAGTCTGGCTCAATGGCATGGAAGTCACCCAGTTCACCTACTTCCAGCAGGCCGGTGGCATCGAGTGCTACCCGGTGACCGGCGAGATCACCTACGGCCTCGAGCGCCTGGCCATGTACCTGCAGGGCGTGGATTCGGTCTACGACCTGGTGTGGGCTGACGGCCCGTTCGGCAAAGTGACCTATGGCGATGTGTTCCACCAGAACGAAGTGGAGCAATCGACCTACAACTTCGAACACGCCAACGTCGACAAGCTGTTCGAACTGTTCGACTTCTATGAAAGCGAAGCCAAGCGCCTGATCGAACTCGACCAGCCGCTGCCGTTGCCGAGCTACGAAATGGTGTTGAAGGCCTCCCATACCTTCAACCTGCTGGACGCCCGCCGTGCCATCTCGGTAACCGCGCGCCAGCAATACATCCTGCGTGTACGCACCCTGGCGCGTTCCGTCGCCCAAGCCTACCTGCTGGCTCGCGCCAAGCTGGGCTTCCCGATGGCCACCCCGGACCTGCGTGATGAAGTGTTGGCTAAGCTGGAGGCTGCACAATGAGTGCTCAAGATTTCCTGGTTGAACTGGGCACCGAAGAGCTGCCACCCAAGGCACTCAATACCCTGGCCGATGCGTTCCTGGCCGGTATCGAAAAAGGCCTGCAGAGCGCCGGCCTGAAGTTTGAAGCGAAAAAAGTCTACGCCGCACCGCGCCGCCTGGCCGTGTTGCTGACCGCGCTGGAAACCCAGCAGCCGGACCGCAGCATCAACCTCGACGGCCCGCCACGCCAGGCGGCTTTCGACGCCGAAGGCAACCCGACCCAAGCCGCACTGGGCTTCGCCAAGAAATGTGGCGTCGAGCTGAGCGAGATCGACCAGAGCGGCCCGAAACTGCGTTTCAGCCAGGTCATCACAGGCAAGCCGACCGCCAGCCTGTTGCCGACCATCGTCGAAGACTCCCTGAACGACCTGCCGATTCCCAAGCGCATGCGCTGGGGCGCGCGCAAGGAAGAGTTCGTGCGCCCGACCCAGTGGCTGGTGATGCTGCTCGGTGACCAGGTCATCGATTGCACCCTCCTCGCCCAGAAAGCTGGCCGTGATTCCCGTGGCCATCGCTTCCACCATCCACAAGCGGTGCGCATCACTTCGCCGGCTAACTATGCCGCCGATCTGCGTGCTGCCTACGTGCTGGCCGATGCCGACGAGCGTCGCGAGCTGATCAGCAAGCGCACCGAAGAACTCGCCCGCCTGCAGGAAGGCACCGCCATCGTGCCGCCAAGCCTGCTCGACGAAGTGACCGCGCTGGTTGAATGGCCGGTGCCGCTGGTGTGCTCGTTCGAAGAACGTTTCCTCGATGTGCCGCAGGAAGCGCTGATCACTACCATGCAGGACAACCAGAAGTATTTCTGCCTGCTGGACGTGGAGGGCAAGTTGCTGCCGCGCTTTATCACCGTGGCCAACATCGAAAGCAAGGACCCGCAGCAGATCATCGCCGGTAACGAGAAAGTCGTTCGCCCACGCCTGACTGACGCCGAGTTCTTCTTCAAGCAAGACAAGAAGCAGAAACTCGAAGACTTCAACCTGCGCCTGCAGAACGTGGTGTTCCAGGAAAAACTCGGCAGCGTCTACGACAAGGCCGTGCGCGTTTCCAAGCTGGCGGCCTACATTGCCCCACGCATCGGCGGTGATGCCGCCTGGGCTGCGCGCGCAGGCTTGCTGTCCAAGTGCGACCTGGCCACCGAGATGGTCGGCGAGTTCCCGGAGATGCAGGGCGTTGCCGGTTACTACTACGCCCTCAACGATGGCGAGGCGGACGATGTCGCGCTGGCGCTGAACGAGCAGTACATGCCGCGTGGCGCCGGCGCCGAGCTGCCGACCACCCTGACCGGTGCGGCCGTGGCCATCGCCGACAAGCTGGATACCCTCGTCGGTATCTTCGGTATCGGCATGCTGCCTACCGGTAGCAAAGACCCGTATGCCCTGCGTCGTGCAGCCCTTGGCGTGCTGCGTATCCTGATCGACAAGAAGCTCGACCTCGACCTGACCCAGGCCGTGGTGTTCGCGGTCGGCCAGTTCGGTGGCAAGGTCAAGCAAGCCGGCCTGGCCGAGCAAGTGCTGGAGTTCGTATTCGACCGCCTGCGTGCGCGTTATGAAGACGAAGGCGTGGACGTTTCCGTCTACCTGTCGGTACGTGCCCTGCAACCGGGTTCGGCACTGGACTTCGATCAGCGCGTACAAGCCGTACAGGCGTTCCGTAAGCTGCCCGAAGCCGACGCCCTGGCCGCTGTGAACAAGCGAGTGTCGAACCTGCTGAGCAAGGCCGAAGGCCTGGGCAACGCCGATGTCGACCCAGGCCTGTTCGCCGACGCTAAGGAGTTCTCGCTGAATTCTGCCATTGCCAAGGCAGAGAACGCGGTGAAGCCGCTGATCGCCGAACGCAATTACGCCGAAGCCCTGGCGCGCCTGGCGACCTTGCGTGAGCCGGTGGATGCGTTCTTCGAAGCGGTGATGATCAATGCCGAAGATGCCGGCGTGCGGAAAAACCGCTACGCCATGCTGGCGCGTCTGCGTGGCCTGTTCGTCAACATCGCTGACATTTCGACGCTGAGCTGACCATGTTGAAACTGCTGATTCTCGACCGGGACGGGGTGATCAACTACGACTCCGACGCTTACATCAAGTCGGTGGCGGAATGGATTCCACTGCCCGGTTCGATCGAGGCCATCGCGCAGTTGAGCAAAGCCGGCTGGACGGTGGCCATCGCTACCAACCAGTCCGGCATCGCCCGCGGCTATTACGACATCGCCACCCTGGACGCCATGCACGCGCGCTTGCGCACGCTGGTGGCGGAGCAGGGCGGTGAGGTGGGGCTGGTGGTGTATTGCCCTCACGGGCCGGATGAGGGCTGCGATTGCCGCAAACCCAAGCCTGGCATGTTGAAAATCATTGCAGAACATTACAAGGTGCCCTTGGCTGGGATATGGTTCGTCGGGGACAGCCTCGGTGACCTGGAGGCGGCCAAAGCCGTCGACTCTCAGCCAGTTTTGGTAAAGACCGGGAAAGGCGAAAAGACCCAGGTGAAAAACCTGCCGGTAGGCACCTTGATTTTTGACGATCTGGCGGCGGTTGCCGCAGAACTTATCAACAACTAGCCGCCCTCGACTTCCTGGCCAAGGACTGTTCGGGAGTGCGCTTTTAACAGGCGGGCCATGTCCCGCAACGGTAAATGCCGCCATGTCGATTTTGCAGGCCATCAGAACCTTTTTCTTTTACCTGCTGCTGGGCACCAGTTCGTTTCTCTGGTGCACCCTGAGCTTTTTTATTGCGCCGTTCCTGCCGTTCAAGGCGCGCTATCGCTTTATCAACGTCTATTGGTGCCGCTGCGCGTTGTGGCTGACCAAGGTGTTCCTGAACATTCGCTTCGAGATCAAGGGCGCTGAAAACGTACCGGACCAGCCGTGCGTGATTCTGTCGAACCACCAGAGCACCTGGGAGACCTTCTTCCTCTCGGCTTACTTCTCGCCGTTGAGCCAGGTGCTCAAGCGCGAGTTGCTGTACGTGCCGTTCTTCGGCTGGGCCATGGCCATGTTGCGCCCGATCGCCATCGACCGTGACAACCCCAAGGCGGCGCTCAAGCATGTCGCCAAGAAGGGCGATGAACTGCTCAAGGATGGCGTGTGGGTGCTGATCTTCCCGGAAGGTACGCGGGTACCCTTTGGGACAGTCGGCAAGTTCTCTCGCGGCGGTACCGCATTGGCAGTCAACGCCAACCTGCCGGTGCTGCCGATTGCGCATAACGCCGGCAAGTTCTGGCCGAAGGCGGGTTGGGCAAAACGCGCGGGCACCATCACTGTGGTGATAGGCGAGCCAATGTACGCAGAAGGGGAAGGCCCACGCGCCATTGCCGCGCTGAATGACCGTGCCCAGGCATGGAATGAAGCGCAGCAGCGGGCCATGGGTTCCCTGCCGCCGGAGCCGATTGTGGTGGAGACGCCGGTGGTATGAGCATCTGTGGATAACCTGTGTACGCTTTGTTGGCGAATTGGCTTTTTTTGGTCCTAATAAGTTGATTTAGTTAGATATTTCCAAATCCATTAAAATCGCAAAAAACGTGCATAAGTTTTTTCCGCATTAAAAAACCGGTCCTTGAGACCGGTTTTTTATGCACAGCGCAAAGGTACGTTTTAGCCGTCGTCCAGCAAGGGCAGCTGCAGGCTGAAAGTGGTGCCTTTGCCCACGGTGCTTTCACACTCGATACGGCCCCCATGACGCTCCACCACCGCCTTGACCATGCTCAGTCCCAACCCCAGCCCTTCGCTGCCTTGGGCCGAGTCAAAGCGCTTGTACTGGCTGAACAGTTCCGGCAAATCCTCGGCGGCTATCCCTGGGCCCTGGTCGCTGATGCGGCATTCCAACCAGCCTTGCGCGCTGCTGTGCCGCAGCCGGACAGTGGTACCGGACGGAGAGTATTTGATCGCGTTCTCCAGCACATTGAACAATGCGCGGGTGAGCAGCGATTGATCGGCTGACACCATCCCTTCATCGGCCTCATCCAGATCGTGGACCAGGTGAATCCCCTTGAGCTGGGCGATCACGGCCACTTGATCAAAGGCATCCATTACCAACATGGCGAACAGCGTAGGCTCGAACTGGTAGCCATCGGCCTCAGCCCTCGCCAGTTGCACAAATGATTCGGTCAGGCTCAAGGCGCGGCGTACTTGTTGCTCTATCTGGGCGAATATCGGCGACTCACTGCCGTGCACATCCAACAGGGCGAGGATCGCCGAATGGGGTGCACGCAAGTCGTGGGAGAGGAAGCGCAGCATGGTTTCCCGATGCTGCTGGGCCTCGCGTTCCTTGCTCAGGTCGGTGAGGCTCAACAGCCAGCCAAGCGCGACATCCCCTTCGGCCGGCAGCAAGGGGGCAAGCTCCATGCGCAGGCTGCGTTGATGGATATCACGAAACTCGATGAGTTCCAGTGTCGAGAGGGTAGGGCGTACGCCATTGTGCAGCGGCGGATAACCCAGGTCGGCCAGTTGCTCCAGAAGGTTATGGTTGATCAGATCATTGCCGAACACTTCCCGGGCGATGCGGTTGGCCAACAGGACATTACCCTGGGTGTCTGTGATCAGTGTTGCCACCGGCAGGCATTCCAACCCATCGGCCATAAACCGTCGGGTGTCCCGCGTACGACTGACCGCTTGCTCCAAGGCAAAGATACGGCCCTGTAATACATCACCTTTGCTGGCGGGTGCACGACGGCGTTCGGGCAAGACTTTGGGTTCGTGATCCAGGCGCGCCAATTCCCAGCCAAAGTAGGCCAGGATCACGCTGAGACGCCGCCAGTTCCAGATCAGGTAGCTGAGCAGCAAACCGATCCAACAGGCCGCGGGCGACCACCAGTAGCCCAGGCGCAATAAGGCCGCTGAACCGAGCAAGGCCATGCACATGCACCCCAGGGTCATCCACAGCGCATAGTGTGGGCGGTAGAGCAGCAGGCCCAACAGCACCGCCACCAGGGACGTTGCCATCAGTGCGGCCAGCCAACCGGGCATATCGACGATACTTCGACCTTGCAGCAAGCCATTGAGTACATTGGCCTGGATCTCCACACCCGCAGTCGTACCGGCCATAGGCGAGAGCGGGGTGACAAAGCGATCGCCCATGCCCGACGCAGTTGCCCCCACCAGAATCAGACGGCCCCGTAACCGCTCAGGAGGGACCTCACCGTGTAATACGCTGGCATAAGACACACTCGGGAAATGGGTGTCGGCAGCAATAAACGGGATACGGACAGCATGCTCCCGGTGCCAATCCTGGGTGATCGATGGCAGAGGTTCCCCGGGCATCTCGGCCGATTGCCCGCTCATCACGAAAGCCAGCCACGCTAACTGAAGCGCCGTGGCGTCGGCTGGTCCCTCGCGCATATACAGCCTGCGGACCACGCCATCGCTATCCGCCTCCACATTGATGTGCCCGACACCCTTGGCACATTTGAGCAGTGACAACATTTGTGCCCCAGGCTGGCTATAGCTGGCCGAATCGTCACGAGCCAAGGGCAACAATACGTTGCCGGCGTTGCACACCGCGTCGGCCAGGCGCTTGTCATTGACCGGGTTACCGGGCTCGCTGAAGACCACATCAAACAGGATACCGGCCGGTTGCGCCGCGCTCAGGCGATCGATCAGGTCGGCGTGCACACTGCGCGGCCAGGGCCACTGGCCGAGTTTCTTCAGGCTAGGGTCATCGATGGTCACCAGCAGGATACGCGGGTCCACCGGCAGCGGTGCCAGACGACGAAGGCTGTCGTATAGCGGGTTGTTCAAGGCCAGGCCAGGACTCATCGAGAGGTAGGCAGTGATTGGCAACAGCAGCAAACCGATCCATAACCACTCACGTACCAGACCGTGGAACAGGCGCTGGGCATGGGTGGGTTGGCGCTTTTCGGCCTTTCCCCAGAGCATCATGGATCAACGCGCCTGAGTTGTTGGCGTGCGATAGAAGATGGCATAGACCCCCGATTCCTCCTCAGGCGTTGCATGGCGTAAGCCGACACACGTACGTGATAGAACGACGCGTTGAGCCCAGTGAAGCTCATTTTCGGCGCGGTGGAAAAAATTTCCTGCTGGATGTTCATAACGGCGGGGATTCCAAAGGGCATCCACTATCGGGGCACAGGAGTTTACGACAGCGCACGCGTCGGCTGATCCTTTTCCTTAAGGCCTGGAGCCGGTATCTTTCCCACATCGGTATGGAGGAGTTTCAATGGCGTATTCGCTTATTGATCCCAGCGTACCGAGAGATCCAAGGGGTCGACGAACCTGAGCACAATTCTTCAGATTCATTGACCGGCATCTGCGCAGTACGTGCCCCTCAATACGACTGCCGTACTCTTCAAGAAGAAAGGACCCACCCATGCGTGTCGCAATACTGGATGACGAACCCGCTGAATTGCGACGGGTGGAACAGACACTGCGACAAATCCCCAGCACCGCCGAACAACCCTGGTCCCTGCATTGCTTCGAACGCGGCGAAGACCTGCTGCGTCAGTTGCGTCGGGAGACCTTCGACCTGCTGATACTCGACTGGCAACTGCCCGACATCACCGGTATTGCCTTACTGCGCTGGACCCGTGAACACATGGAGTCGCCACCTGCAGTCATCATGCTCACCAGCCGTGATGCCGAAAGCGATATCGTCAGCGCATTGAACAGTGGCGCCGACGATTACGTCAGTAAACCCTTTCGGCCTAACGAACTGAAGGCACGAGTGACAGCCGTTCTACGTCGGCATGGCCTGCAGAGATCGGCAACCCCTGAAGTGCAGAGTTTCAACGACCTGACCTTCGACGACGCAGAGTTGACCGTCACACGCGCAGGCAAACCGATCAACCTCACCGAGCGCGAATATCGCCTGGCGAGCTGCTTGTTCGCCAACCTGGCTCGGCCGCTGTCGCGCGAGTACCTTTATGAGCGGTTCTGGACCCATGAAGAAATGGTGTCCTCGCGGCCGCTGGATACGCATATCTATCGGCTACGCAACAAGCTCGGGCTTACCGCTGACAGGGGTTGGCAATTGTTGACGATCTATGGGTATGGGTATCGATTGGAGAGTGTGGCGGCGGCTTCTTCTCATGGATAAAAAACACGATGTTCCACGTGGAGCATTTTGCAGAAGATGATTTCCACGCAATAAAAAAGGCCAACGCTATGCGTTGGCCTTTTTTATTTTAGGCGTCGTACCTGGATCAGAAATCCAGGTTAGACACTGCCAGGGCATTGCTCTCGATGAAGTCACGGCGAGGTTCGACCGCATCACCCATCAGGGTGTTGAAGATCTGGTCTGCGCCAATGGCGTCCTCGATGGTTACACGCAGCATACGGCGCTGGGCTGGGTCCATGGTGGTTTCCCACAGTTGATCCGGGTTCATTTCGCCCAGACCTTTGTATCGCTGGATCGTATGGCGCTTGGTGCTTTCCGCCATCAACCAGTCCAGGGCTTCCTTGAACTCCTTGACCGCTTTCTTACGCTCGCCACGCTGAATATAAGCACCATCGTCCAGCAGGGTGCTCAGTTGCGCGCCGAGGGTCACAACGGTCTTGTAGTCGTTGCTGCCGAAGAAGTCGCGGTTGAAGGTGACGTAGTTCGACAGGCCGTGGGAGATCAATTCGACCTCTGGCAGCCAGACGTTACGTTCACGGTCTTCACGCAGGCTGGCTTTGTACACCAGGCCGGATTTTTCGACAGTACGCAGGCGTACTTCGTACTGGGCCAGCCATTCCTGCATGTGTGCGTGGTCGCCCAACTGCTCCAGGCTTACGGACGGCAGGTAGATGAAGTGCTCGGTCAATTCCTGTGGGTACAGGCGCGACAGGCGCTTGAGTGTCTTCATCACCATACGGAAGTCGTTAACCAGACGCTCCAGCGCCTCGCCGGAGATCCCCGGGGCTTCGTCGTTCAAGTGCAGGCTGGCGTCTTCCAGGGCCGACTGCGTCATGTACTCTTCCATGGCGTCGTCGTCTTTGATGTATTGCTCTTGCTTGCCTTTCTTCACTTTGTACAACGGCGGCTGGGCGATATAGATATAGCCACGCTCGATCAGCTCCGGCAACTGACGGAAGAAGAAGGTCAGCAGCAGGGTACGGATGTGCGAACCGTCGACGTCAGCATCGGTCATGATGATGATGTTGTGATAGCGCAGCTTGTCGATGTTGTACTCGTCTCGGCCAATACCGCAGCCCAGTGCCGTGATCAAGGTGCCGACTTCCTGGGAGGAAATCATCTTGTCGAAACGAGCCTTCTCGACGTTGAGGATCTTACCCTTCAACGGCAGGATGGCCTGGGTGCGACGGTTACGACCCTGCTTGGCGGAACCGCCAGCAGAGTCACCTTCCACCAGGTACAGTTCGGAAAGGGCAGGGTCCTTCTCCTGGCAGTCAGCCAGTTTGCCTGGCAAGCCGGCAATATCCAGCGCACCTTTACGGCGGGTCATCTCACGGGCTTTACGCGCCGCTTCACGGGCACGTGCGGCGTCGATCATCTTGCCGACAACCAGCTTGGCTTCGTTCGGGTTTTCCAGCAGGAAGTCCGAGAAGTACTTACCCATCTCCTGTTCAACCGCAGTTTTCACTTCGGAAGACACCAGCTTGTCTTTGGTCTGGGAGCTGAATTTAGGGTCAGGCACTTTCACCGAGATGATCGCGGTCAGGCCTTCACGGGCATCGTCACCAGTGGTGGCGACCTTATGCTTCTTCGCCAGGCCTTCGGCTTCGATGTAGGTGTTCAGGTTACGCGTCAGCGCCGAACGGAAACCCACCAAGTGAGTGCCACCGTCACGCTGTGGAATGTTGTTGGTGAAGCACAACAGGTTCTCGTTGAAGCTGTCGTTCCATTGCAGGGCGATTTCCACGCCGATGCCGTCTTCACGCTGGATGTTGAAGTGGAACACCTGGTTGACCGCAGTCTTGTTGGTGTTCAGGTATTCAACGAACGCACGCAAGCCGCCTTCGTATTTGAACAGCTCTTCCTTGCCGCTGCGCTCATCCTTGAGGACGATGCCGACACCGGAGTTGAGGAAGGACAATTCACGAATCCGCTTGGCCAGGATGTCCCAGCTGAAGTGGATGTTCTTGAAAGTTTCAGCCGATGGCTTGAAATGGATCTGGGTACCGGTGCTTTCACTGTCACCAACGATTTTCATCGGCTCCTGTGGCACACCGTGGACGTAGGTCTGCTCCCAGATCTTGCCACTGCGGCGAACGGTCAGGATCAGCTCTTCGGACAGAGCGTTCACCACCGACACACCCACACCGTGCAAACCACCGGAGACTTTGTAGGAGTTGTCGTCGAACTTACCGCCGGCGTGGAGCACGGTCATGATGACCTCTGCCGCCGAAACACCTTCTTCTTTGTGCACATCTACCGGGATGCCGCGACCGTTGTCGCGCACGGTAATGGATTCGTCCGGATGGATGATGATGCTGATGTCGTCGCAGTGACCGGCCAAAGCTTCGTCGATGGAGTTGTCGACCACCTCGAACACCATGTGGTGCAGACCGCTACCGTCATCAGTGTCGCCAATGTACATACCGGGACGTTTGCGTACGGCATCCAAACCTTTCAGCACTTTAATGCTGGTCGAGTCGTACGTGTTTTCTTCGCTCATGCCTTCACTCCCGATGGTCGTGGGTCTGGGTGATACGGCCTTGTTCCACGTGGAACAAAGCGACTGGCGTTTCCGTCTGCCAGCCTTCCCTCAATAATTCGTGGTCTACACAGGTGATAAACACCTGGCAGCGTAAGTCTTCCAACAAGCGGCATAATGCACGGCGGTGTTGCTCGTCGAGTTCAGACGGCAAGTCATCCACCAGATAAATACACTGACCACGTCGGGCTTGGCTAACCAGATGCCCCTGGGCGATCCGAAGTGCACACACCACCAACTTCTGCTGGCCGCGGGACAAGATATCCGCAGCATTGTGTGCGCCTAATCTAAGACGCAAATCAGCCCGTTGGGGTCCGGCCTGGGTATGGCCAATTTGCTGATCCCGCTGCAGGGACGTCGCGAGCACTGCACTCAGCTCACGGTCTTTGTCCCAGCCACGGTAGTAACTCAGCGTCAGCCCCTCGAGATCCAACAACTCACTCAAGGTCTGCTCAAAGACTGGTTTCAAGGCTTTGATATAGGCGCGGCGGTATTCATCTATTTCATCGCTGGCCAGGCACAATTCCCGGTCCCAGGCCGCTTGCGAAGCGGCGTCAAGTGTACCATGCCGCAGCCATGAGTTCCGCTGCCGCAGGGCCTTCTGCAGGCGCTGCCACGTGGCCATGAATCGCGGTTCCACGTGGAACACTCCCCAGTCGAGAAACTGCCTGCGGATCTTTGGCGCGCCTTCCAACAAGCGGAAGCTGTCAGGGTTGATCAGTTGCAATGGCAGGATCTCTGCCAGTTGTGCGGCACTGCGAGCATTTTGCCCGTCGATGCGAATCTGGAACTCACCGCCGCGATCACGAGAAATCCCCAGGCTGCTGTGCCCACCCTCTGCCAGTTCGACTTGGCCAAATACCGTGCAGGCCAGTTGTTCGTACTGAATCACCGGCAACAGGCGGGCACTGCGAAAGGAACGGGCAAGCCCTAGCAGGTGGATGGCTTCCAGCACGCTGGTTTTGCCACTACCGTTGGCGCCGTGGAGGATATTGATGCGGGGAGAGGGGGAGAAGGTCACCGGGTGCAAATTGCGCACCGCGGTGACCGAGACGCGACTAAGGGACATCTAGCTTCTGCTGGGCATGATTACAGGCGCATCGGCATAACAACGTAAGCCGAGTCGTCATTATCGGATTCCTGCACCAGGGCGCTGCTGTTGGAGTCGGACAGGATCAGGCGAACCTGTTCGGTGGTCATCACACCCAGCACGTCCAGCAAGTAGCTCACGTTGAAGCCGATTTCCAAAGAGCCTCCGTTGTAGTCGACGCCCACTTCCTCTTCCGCTTCTTCCTGCTCCGGGTTATTGGCCTGGATTTTCAACTGACCATTGGCCAGTTGCAGACGAATGCCCCGGTACTTCTCGTTGGACAGGATCGCAGTACGGCTGAACGCTTCACGCAGGGCCTGGCGATCACCGATCACCAGCTTGTCCCCGCCTTTAGGCAGAACGCGCTCGTAATCCGGGAACTTGCCGTCGACCAGCTTGGAGGTGAAGGTGAACTCGCCAGTGGTCGCGCGAATATGATGCTGACCCAGCACGATGCTGACGTTGCCATCCGGCTCGGTGAGCAGGCGCGCCAGTTCGAGAATACCCTTACGCGGCACGATCACTTGGTGACGGTCAGGTTGACCGATATCGGCGCGCATCGAGCACATCGCCAGACGGTGACCGTCAGTGGCCACGGCGCGAATGATGCCTTCCGACACCTCCAGCAGCATGCCGTTGAGGTAGTAACGTACGTCCTGCTGGGCCATAGCGAAGCTGGTGCGCTCAATCAGACGACGCAGTTTGCTTTGCTCCAGGCTGCAGGTCAGTGAGCCAGGGCCTTCTTCCACAGTCGGGAAATCATTGGCCGGCAACGTAGACAGCGTGAAACGACTGCGACCCGCCTTGACTACCAACTTCTGCTCATCAACCTTAATGTCGATCAGCGCGTCGTTCGGCAGGCTTTTGCAGATGTCCATCAGCTTGCGCGCGGGTACTGTGATCTCGCCAGGTTCAGCGGGCTCTTCCAGTTGCACGCGACCGACCAGCTCGACTTCCAGGTCGGTACCGGTCAGGGACAATTGCTGGCCTTCGACCACCAGCAATACGTTGGAGAGCACCGGCAAGGTCTGTCGGCGCTCGACGACGCCTGCGACCAGTTGCAGGGGTTTCAACAGGGCTTCGCGTTGAATGGTGAAATGCATGGTCTAGTCCCTTGCCTTAATAAGCTGCGCTGGTGTCATCAAGTAGTCAGTGTACGCAGCAGGTTCTTGTAGTCCTCGCGAATATCCGCGTCGGATTCCTTAAGTTCGTTGATCTTGCGGCATGCGTGCAAGACCGTGGTGTGGTCGCGGCCGCCAAAAACATCCCCGATTTCCGGCAGGCTATGGTTGGTCAACTCCTTTGAGAGTGCCATGGCCACCTGACGCGGACGTGCCACCGAGCGCGAACGGCGCTTGGACAGCAGGTCGGAAATCTTGATCTTGTAGTACTCGGCCACGGTGCGCTGGATGTTATCCACACTCACCAGTTTGTCCTGCAATGCCAGCAAGTCTTTCAGGGATTCGCGAATCAGCTCGATGGTGATGTCGCGGCCCATGAAGTGAGAATGCGCAATGACACGCTTGAGCGCACCTTCCAGCTCACGCACGTTGGAACGGATGCGTTGGGCGATGAAAAACGCGGCGTCGTGGGGCAGATCGACTTTCGCCTGGTCGGCCTTTTTCATCAGGATCGCTACGCGGGTTTCCAGCTCCGGCGGCTCTACCGCAACGGTAAGGCCCCAGCCAAAGCGCGACTTCAAGCGTTCTTCCAGGCCTTCGATTTCCTTCGGGTAACGGTCACTGGTCAGGATGACCTGTTGGCCGCCTTCGAGCAGGGCGTTGAAGGTGTGGAAAAACTCTTCCTGGGAACGCTCCTTGCGCGCGAAGAATTGAATGTCATCGATCAGCAATGCATCAACGGAGCGGTAGAACCGCTTGAACTCGTTGATCGCATTGAGCTGCAGGGCCTTGACCATGTCAGCGACGAAGCGCTCCGAGTGCAGGTACACAACCTTGGCATTCGGGTTCTTCTTTAATAGGTGGTTACCCACAGCGTGCATCAAATGGGTCTTACCCAAGCCAACGCCGCCATAAAGGAAGAGCGGGTTGTAACCATGCTTGGGGTTATCGGCGACCTGCCAGGCGGCCGCGCGGGCCAGCTGGTTGGATTTACCTTCGACGAAGTTCTCGAAGGTGAACGTGCGGTTCAGGTAGCTGGTGTGCTTGAGCGCACCTTCGACCTGCACCGTGCGCTGCTCGGCGCGGACCGGAGCCTGCTGGGAACTGGCACCCGCCATCGGATCGAAGCTGTCGCGGGACGGCTCTTCATTGATAGTCGCGTTGTTCTGCGACGAGGCTTTCGAAGCCGTCTGGGCAACCGGCGCTGGCGAATTATTAACAGGCGGCACAGGGGCTTGAGCCTGCGAGGCACTCGCTGCGAGCGGAGCATTCGGTGCAGCACGAGGTGCCGAGCTGCGTTTGCTGCCTATTAATAAGGAGAGCACGGGCGCAAGGCCATTGCCGTGTTCATCGAGCAATTCGAGAACGCGGCTCAGGTACTTCTCGTTGACCCAGTCGAGAACAAAACGATTGGGCGCATAGACACGCAACTCGTCGCCTTCGGCTTCGACCTGTAGCGGGCGGATCCAGGTGTTGAATTGCTGGGCAGGCAGCTCATCGCGCAAAAGCTCCACGCACTGCTGCCAAAGTTCCACTGACACGGATATCCCCTAAGTTGAAAGCCGGTGAGGCAAAAACAGCCGCCATTGTAGCGGCCAGCAGCCCACTTATCCACATGTAGGTTGCTCACAGGCCAGCCAAAATCAATGCCTTAACTGCAAAAAATGCGACAGATGGTCTGTGCATAAGCTCTGTGGATAAGCGCGCCTGAGCTCGTTGTACAAGTGGGGTCGAAAGTCTGTGGGTAACTGGCCTGTGGATAACATGCCATTCCACACACAGCTTATCCGACAGCGCAGCACAGGCAGAGCACCGCTTCTCCCCCATGTTGTCATTCTCTGTACAGCACGTGGAATATGGCCTTAAGGCAGTTATCCACAGAGGATGGCCTGCCTAGCTTTTATAAGCTTTACAGAAAAGCTTTAAATAACTTCCTTCTTTATTTTTATATCTATGGCATTGCTCATGGAAGCAGAACGGAAAGAAAAAGGTCTGGAGGCCCGTAAAGATCTAATTGAAGGAAAAGCTGGTTGGAAATTGACCTAGAGGCTTGCTTTCTCTAGAATCGCCGGTCTCTTAAAACGGGGGCCATTCCGGCCCGTTGTGGACGAACCAGGTAACAACGCCATGAAACGTACTTTCCAACCAAGCACCATCAAACGCGCCCGTACCCACGGCTTCCGTGCTCGCATGGCTACCAAGAACGGCCGTGCTGTCCTGTCGCGTCGCCGCGCCAAAGGTCGTGCGCGTCTGGCAGTTTGATAATCCGGTACTGGTGGTGAGTCAGGACTTCAGTCGGGAAAAGCGTCTGCTAACCCCCCGGCACTTCAAGGCAGTCTTTGACTCCCCCACCGGCAAGGTTCCGGGGAAAAATCTCCTGCTCCTTGCGCGTAACAACGATCTTGATCACCCCCGTCTCGGGTTGGTGATCGGCAAGAAGAGCGTAAAGCTCTCCGTTGAGCGCAATCGCCTCAAGCGTCTGATGCGCGAATCGTTTCGCCTCCACCAGGACACTCTGGTTGGTTGGGATATTGTTATCGTCGCGCGCAAAGGCTTGGGGGATGTAGAAAACCCCGAATTGATTCAGCATTTCGGCAAGCTCTGGAAACGTCTGGCGCGTACCAACAAACCGGCACCAGTAGTCAGCACCGAAACTGTAGGGGTAGACAGCACCGATGCGTAAACTGGCACTCGTTCCGATCCAGTTTTATCGCTATGCCATTAGTCCTCTGATGGCCAGCCACTGTCGTTTCTACCCCAGTTGTTCCTGCTACGCGTTAGAGGCCATAGAAAATCATGGTCTTCTGCGCGGTGGCTGGCTGACCTTTCGTCGTTTAGGTCGCTGTCATCCGTGGAATCCCGGTGGTTATGACCCGGTTCCACCTATCCCTACCTCCCGTTCTTCTTCGATGGCCGAGTAATCATGGATATTAAACGCACGATCCTGATCGTCGCCCTGGCAATCGTGTCCTACGTCATGGTCCTTAAGTGGAACCAGGACTATGGCCAGGCTGCCCTGCCGACTCAGAATGTTGCTGCCAATGCTGTTCCAGCGGGGCTTCCCGATACAGTAACTGGCACCAATACTGCCGCCAGTGATGACATTCCACGGGCAGCGGGCGAAACAAAAGCACCTGCCGAAGTTGCAGTTGCCGCAAGCACCGACCTCATCCAGATCAAGACGGATGTGTTGGACCTGGCCATCGACCCGCAAGGTGGCGATGTTGCCAAGCTGACACTTCCGCTGTATCCGCGTCGTCAGGATCACCCGGAAATCCCATTCCAGTTGTTCGATAACGGTGGTGAACGTGTTTACCAGGCACAAAGTGGCCTGATCGGCACCAACGGCCCTGATGCGAGTGCAACCGGTCGTCCGATTTTCTCTGCGGAGAAGAAGAGCTATCAACTGGCAGATGGCCAAGACCAACTGGTCGTGGACTTGAAGTTCAGCAAGGACGGCGTCAACTACATCAAGCGCTTCACACTCAAGCGCGGCCTGTACGACATCGTTGTCACCTATTTGATCGACAACCAGAGCGCCCAGCCTTGGACCGGCGCAATGTTTGCGCAGCTCAAGCGTGACGCCAGTTCCGATCCATCGTCCAGCACTGCGACCGGTACCGCGACTTACCTGGGCGCTGCCCTGTGGACAAGTTCGGAACCGTACAAAAAAGTATCCATGAAAGACATGGATAAGGTGGCCGAAGACAAAACCAAGGCGCCGATCACCTATAACGTGAACGGTGGCTGGGTAGCCTGGCTGCAGCACTACTTCGTGACCGCGTGGATTCCTCAGCCTGGCCAGAACAATTCCGTACTGGCGCGCAAGGACAGCAAAGGCAACTACATCATCGGCTACACCGGCCCGGCGATGACCGTCGCGCCAGGTGCCAAGGCTGAAACCAGCGCTACCCTGTACGCCGGCCCGAAAAGCCAGGCGGTGCTGAAAGAGTTGTCCCCAGGTCTGGAACTGACTGTGGACTACGGCATCCTGTGGTTCATTGCCCAGCCGATCTTCTGGCTGCTGCAACATATCCACAGCATCGTCGGTAACTGGGGCTGGTCGATCATCTTCCTGACCATGCTGATCAAGGGGATCTTCTTCCCACTGTCGGCCGCCAGCTACAAGTCGATGGCGCGCATGCGTGCCGTGGCCCCTAAACTGGCCGCACTGAAAGAACAACATGGCGATGACCGGCAGAAAATGTCGCAGGCCATGATGGAGCTGTACAAGAAAGAGAAGATCAACCCGCTGGGTGGATGCTTGCCGATTCTGGTACAGATGCCGGTATTCCTGTCGCTGTACTGGGTACTCCTGGAAAGCGTGGAAATGCGCCAGGCACCGTTCATGCTGTGGATAACTGACCTGTCGATCAAAGACCCGTTCTTTATCCTGCCGATCATCATGGGCGCGACCATGTTTATCCAGCAGCGCCTGAACCCGACGCCGCCGGATCCGATGCAGGCCAAGGTGATGAAAATGATGCCAATCATCTTCACCTTCTTCTTCCTGTGGTTCCCTGCTGGCCTGGTTCTGTACTGGGTGGTCAACAACGTGTTGTCGATCTCTCAACAGTGGTACATCACACGTAAAATCGAAGCGGCTACCAAAAAAGCCGAGGCGTAATTTACTCTGTGGATAACCACTCAAGACGCCCCCTAGTGGGGCGTTTTGCTTTCCGTCACTTTTATTCTGGAACCTGCTGATGAGCGCTCCTCGTGAAACCATCGCTGCTGTCGCTACCGCTCAGGGTCGCGGCGGTGTCGGTATCGTTCGTATTTCCGGACCGCTCGCCGGTATTGCCGCGAAGGCCATCAGCGGGCGTGAGTTGAAGCCGCGCTACGCCCATTACGGCCCGTTCCTCGGCTCTGATGAGGAAGTATTGGACGAAGGCCTGGCCCTGTATTTCCCGGGACCCAACTCCTTCACGGGTGAAGACGTACTGGAATTGCAGGGGCACGGCGGCCCGATCGTTCTGGATATGTTGCTGCAACGCTGCCTGCAGTTGGGTTGCCGCCTGGCTCGCCCGGGTGAGTTCAGTGAGCGGGCATTCCTCAACGACAAGCTCGACCTGGCACAGGCCGAGGCGATTGCCGATTTGATCGAGGCCAGTTCTGCGCAAGCTGCACGCAATGCGCTGCGCTCTCTGCAGGGCGCTTTTTCCCTGCGTGTGCATAACTTGACCGAACAGTTGATCAGCCTGCGCATCTACGTCGAGGCGGCGATTGATTTTCCTGAAGAGGAAATCGACTTCCTTGCTGATGGCCATGTATTGGCGATGCTGGATAAGGTCCGTGATGAGTTATCCACAGTCCTTCGGGAAGCCGGGCAAGGCGCGTTGCTGCGAGACGGCATGACCGTCGTGATCGCCGGGCGTCCCAATGCCGGCAAATCCAGCCTGCTCAATGCGCTGGCGGGGCGTGAAGCAGCCATTGTCACCGAGATCGCCGGCACCACCCGGGATATCCTGCGCGAACATATCCACATCGATGGCATGCCGTTGCACGTCGTCGACACCGCCGGTTTACGCGATACCGATGACCAGGTTGAAAAGATCGGCGTGGAACGCGCGCTCAAGGCCATCGGCGAAGCGGACCGGGTATTGCTGGTGGTGGACGCCACCGCGCCGGAGGCTGTGGATCCTTTTGCATTGTGGCCGGAATTCCTCGAGCAACGGCCGGACCCGGCCAAAGTCACCTTGATTCGTAACAAAGCCGATCTGACGGGTGAAGCCATTGCGATGGAAACCAGCGCTGACGGCCACGTCACTATCAGCCTGAGCGCCAAGTCTGCGGGGGAGGGCCTGGAATTGCTGCGCGAGCATCTCAAGGCCTGCATGGGTTACGAGCAGACGTCGGAAAGCAGCTTCAGTGCGCGCCGCAGGCACCTGGAGGCGCTGCGCCATGCAAGCGCGGCATTGGAACACGGCCGGGCGCAGTTGACCTTGGCGGGGGCGGGGGAGCTGCTGGCTGAGGATCTTCGCCAGGCGCAGCAGCTGTTGGGAGAAATCACCGGGGCATTCAGCTCCGATGATTTGTTGGGACGGATCTTCTCCAGCTTCTGTATCGGCAAGTAGGAGCAGGCTTGCCAGCGATAGCGGCCTGAAGAGCATTTTGATTCTTCAGGCCATCATCCATCACCAGTTGTACGAAACAGTCCCAAGCAGTGTACGACTGTCACCCCAGTAGCAGCGGCCCGCGTCGTTGCAGCCAGAAACATACTCCTTGTCGAACAGGTTCTTGGCGTTCACGTCCACTGACCAGTGCCTGTCGATCTGATAGCCGACGGCTGCGTCCACCAGAGTGACGCTCCCAGCATCCAGCTTTCCGTAGAGGCTTGGCTGGGTGTAAGAAAACGTACTGTCGAAATAGCGCACACCGCCGCCCAGGGACAAGCCCTTGAGTTGGCCATCGAGGAAGCGGTACTTGCCCCACACCGAGGCCTGGTTGCGCGGAACCCCCGTCATCTGATGCCCCTCGACCAGCGAGGTCGCCGAGTCCTTGGTAATACGAGCGTCAGTGTAGGTGTAGGCTGCGGTCACATTCAGGTTGGGGGTGATGTTGCTGTTCACCTCGACCTCGGCCCCTTTGGCCCGGCTTTCGCCCACCTGGCGGTAGCTGTTGGTGGTGGCGTCGAGGTAGGTGTCGTCTTCCTTGCGCAAGTCATACACCGACAGGGTCATCGCCGTATCCCAGCCGACCGGTTCGTACTTCACACCCACTTCGTACTGACTACTGGTGATCGGCTTCAACGGTGAGCCGGCGTTGGAGATCTGCTGTACAGGCACAAATGCGGTGGAGTAGCTGACGTACGGTGTCAGGCCGTTGTCGAACTGGTACATCACCCCGCCCTGGTAGGTAAACTTGCGGTCTTCGGAGCCGGTGTTGCTGGCCTTGTTGACCTTGTCGCGGAAATCACTGTCGACCCAGTCCTGGCGGCCGCCCAGCAGGAACAACCAGTGGTCATACTTGCTCTGGATTTGTGCATAAACACCCTTCATTTGCTGCTCGAGCAAGGTGTTTTGCACAGCCACCGGGGTAAGCGGCTCACGCAGGTACACGGGGTTATACACATTGATGGTGCCGGCGAAGCCTGCGTCCCAATCCTGGTTGAACGAGGTGCGGTCATAACTGGCGCCGAACAGCACCGTATTTTCCAGGTCACCGACCTGGAATTTGCCTTCCAACTGGTTATCCAGGGAGTAGACCATCGACTTGTTGTAGCGGTCGTAGGCCGTCATGTTCAGTTGGGTGCCGAAACCGCCATTGTTCAATGTGCCCGGCCAGGTTTCGTGACGGTTGATGCGCGATTGCATGTACCGCGAGTTCTGGCGGAACTGCCACTCATCATTGAAGCTGTGGCTGAATTCGTAGCCGCTGCTCCAGGCTTCACGTTCGAACGTGTTCCAGTCCGGGTCGCCGAGCATGGTGTGCTTGGACAGCTTTCCGTTCGGATTTGTAAGCAAGGTCCCCGCGGCGGGTAGGCCGAGTTCGAGATTGGTGTGGTCCTTTTGGTAATTGGCCAACAGCGTGAGCGTGTTGAAGTCGTCGAAATTCAGGGTCAGTGAAGGCGCTATATACAGGCGATCATCAGGAACATGGTCAGTCTGCGTATCGGACTTGCGGCCGAGCATCACCACCCGGCCAAGGATGTTGCCGCTGTCGTTGAGTGGACCAGAGATATCCACACCCAACTGACGCCGATTATTCGAGCCATAACCGAGCTGTACTTCACCCTGCGGCGTGGCAGTCGGATGTTTGCTCACCAGGTTCACTAAACCGCCAGGCGCGTTTTCACCGTACAGCAGGGAAGAGGGCCCACGGAAGATTTCGACCCGCTCCAGGCCATAGGGCTCACTGGTGGTGTCGTACCGATTGCCTTGTACGCGCAGGCCATCTCGCAGCAGGCCGTAGCCGTAATCCGTGGCATTGAAACCGCGGATGAAGAACAAGTCCCCCGCGAGACCGTCGCCAGCAGCAAAGGGCGGCGCGAAGATACCTGGCACGTAGCCCAATACTTCAGTCAGGGTCTGCGACTTCTGGTCCTTGATGCGCTGGCCGGTGACGACCGATACCGAACGCGGTGTTTCCGACAGAGGTGTGCTGGTCTTGGTGCCGATACGGCTGTTTTGCGCTTTGTAGCCCACATCCCCGGCAATCTCTTGATTGAACCCAGCCTGTTGATAAGTGCTGACCGTGGTGGGCGCGAGCGTGAGTTGCCCTGTAGGAATGGCCTGCAGGACATAGCTGCCTGGCGCCTGGACTACCGCTTGTAACCCCGAGTTCTGCAGCAACAGTGCAAAGCCTTGCTCAACCGAATAGTCACCTTCCAGCCCGGTGGTGTTCAAGCGCGCGGTTTGTTGGGGCGAGAAAGACAGAATCACATTCGCCCTGGCGGCAAATTGGCTCAAGGCATTGTCCAGGGGACCGGCCGCAATGGCGTAATGCTGCACGGCGCTGGCGGCCATGGCGTCACTGGATAGTAAAACACCGGCTGTGGCTGCTGTGCCGAGCAGCAGGCTGCACGTCATACCGTGGTAGGAAAGTCGCTGGCGGAGCTTGGTGCGAAGGCGCATAGGTGGGTAAGCCCTGAAGGTGGCGTCGTGATTACCTTTAGGGCCGTGCCAGGTAAAAAAAAGATAACCCCTTGTGAGGATATTTTTTGCGATCAAGCGATTCGCTTCACCGAAACCCAATAGCGCGTGAAGTATTTCACCTGAATGGGCAAGGTTGCCTGCAGATTCGCCAGTACCGCATCGGTGGAGTCGAGGCGGAAAGTCCCGGAAACACGTAGGCGTGCACTAGCCAAGTCGCATTTCAGGACGCCGGGACGGTAGCGGGCAAGGTCTTCGATCACATCCCCGAGGCGAGCATCCAATACGATCAGTTGGCCATCGACCCAGGCAGCCTGGGACCCGCTATACGTGTGGCCAAGCCCTATGTTTTGACGATCAAAGTCAGCGCTTTCACCGGCACCGAGCAGTCGCGCATGGTTGGGCCGGTCACCAGGGGCCACACTTACGCGATCCTCCAGAACACCGACACGCGTGGAATCTGGCAACTGGCGCACTGTAAACCGAGTACCCAATGCCTGGACTCGGCCTTGGCGGGTTTCGACATAAAAGGGCGTGTGCCCGCCCAACTTGCCGGTGTGGATAAGTACTTCACCTTCACGCAGCCGGATCAAACGTTGGCGCCCGTCGAAGATCACGTCAATCGCCGTGCTGGTATTAAGATCAATCCGGGTGCCGTCAGCCAACGCGATACGCTGGCGTTCACCCACGGACGTCCGGTAGTCGGCCCATACATTGCCCAGGGAGGTGTGTTGCTGGACATTCCAGCCCAGGTACCCGGTACCGCCCATTACCAGCATCCACTTCAATACCTGACGACGTTGTTGCGTGGTCGACAATGCCCGGCGGGTGAAATCCTGGGGAAGGGCACCGAGACTGCGCTGCAATTGCTCCATCTGGTTCCACGCCGCCTGATGGGACGGATCGCCGTTGAGCCATTGTTGCCAGGCAAGGCGTTCAGCGGCCGTAGGCGTTTGGGATTGAAACTGTACATACCAGTGAGCAGCGGCCTCGAAGGTCTTGCGATCGGGGGCGGCCATTACAGGCTGGCCATGATCAGCGAGCATTCAGTCAATGCACGGATCATGTGCTTCTTCACCGTGGTCAGCGACACCTGCAGTTGATCGGCGATCTGTTGATAAGTCAGCCCCTCGATCTGCGACAACAGGAAGATCCGTCGCGCTCGCTCACCGAGTCCGGACAGGGCTTTATCCACAGCCACCAGCGTCTCGATGATGATGGCTTTGTCTTCTTCACTGATGGCCGTGGCTTCAGGCCGTTCGGCCAAGGTTTGCTTGTAGGCCTGCTCGATGGCATGCCGGCGATAACGATCAATCACCAGGCCCCTGGCGATGGTTGCCAGGTAGTCACGCGGTTCAACGATCTGCGCCGCATGCCGCCCAACCAGAATGCGCACGAACGTATCGTGCGCCACGTCCGCTGCATCGCAGGCGTTATGCAACTTACCTTTGAGCCACCCGTGCAACCAGGAATGGTGCTGCTCGTAGATGTTCTGAACCGCAGCCGTGTGTGAAGAAGGAGACATAGGGCATGACAAGGCAGGTTAATGATAATCGCTATTATTAACTGCCTGGCTGTTTTCTCACAATAGATCTCTTTTTGACGTGCTCACCCCCGAATAGAAAGATTCGGTTGGCTTCGCCGTGGGCGAAATTCACACCATTGCACGGATTTCTGTGGATTAAGCTCTGTGAATAACCGCCCCTGTGCCCAGTTGATAACAGGGCTCGAAACCTGAGTAAAAACCTCTCTGTGGATAACCACCTGTTTAATCCACAGGCTTAAAGCACTTATCCAAGGGCCTCATTGGCACATGACCACAGACTTTTGAATCGCTGTACACATTGTAAATAAAGGTCTGTAGAGATCTATCCACAGAAACGGTGCCCAGTAGAAATAAACATAAAAACAAAGATTTAATAAATTTCTCTCTTTTAATTTCTATTGTCTGTGATTCATCCACAGCTGGTTAAATTTTGTGCAAAGGGTTCTTTAGGAAGGGCGAAGTCCCTATACTTGCCGCCAAAGCTCCAAAACCCTTTCAACAAACAATTCCTGATTACCTACATAAGCAGGCACGAGGTGCGTGGTGGATTTCCCTTCCCGTTTTGAAGTGATCGTCATCGGCGGCGGTCATGCCGGTACCGAGGCAGCACTGGCGTCAGCACGCATGGGCGTAAAAACCCTGTTGCTGACGCATAACGTGGAAACCCTCGGCGCCATGAGTTGCAACCCCGCCATTGGTGGGATCGGCAAAAGCCATCTGGTCAAGGAAATCGACGCCCTTGGTGGCGTGATGGCCGAGGCTACCGACAAGGGTGGTATTCAATTTCGCGTGCTCAACAGCCGCAAAGGCCCGGCCGTGCGTGCCACTCGGGCCCAGGCAGACCGCATCCTGTACAAAGCCGCGGTCCGCGAAACCCTGGAAAACCAGCCCAACCTGTGGATATTTCAACAAGCCGCCGATGACTTGATCGTCGAACAGGACGTGGTTCGCGGTGTTGTCACCCAAATGGGCCTGCGTTTCTTCGCAGAATCCGTGGTGTTGACCACCGGTACGTTCCTCGGCGGACTTATCCACATCGGTATGCAGAACTATTCGGGTGGCCGCGCCGGTGATCCTCCGTCGATTGCCCTGGCAAAACGCCTGCGCGAATTGCCGCTGCGCGTGGGTCGCCTGAAAACCGGGACCCCGCCGCGTATCGACGGGCGTTCCGTGGATTTCTCGGTGATGACCGAACAAGCAGGCGATACTCCGATCCCGGTGATGTCGTTCATGGGTTCCAAGGAGCAGCACCCCAAACAGGTGAGCTGCTGGATTACCCATACCAATGCGCGCACTCACGAAATCATTGCCGCGAACCTCGACCGTTCGCCGATGTACTCCGGGGTAATCGAAGGTATTGGCCCACGTTACTGCCCGTCGATCGAAGACAAGATCCACCGCTTTGCCGACAAGGAAAGCCATCAGGTCTTCATCGAGCCCGAAGGCCTGACTACCCACGAGCTGTACCCGAACGGGATTTCCACTTCCCTGCCGTTCGATGTGCAAATCCAGATCGTGCAATCGATTCGCGGCATGGAAAACGCACACATCGTGCGTCCGGGCTACGCCATCGAATACGACTACTTCGACCCGCGTGACCTGAAGTACAGCCTGGAAACCAAGGTTATCGGCGGCCTGTTCTTCGCCGGGCAAATCAACGGCACCACCGGCTACGAAGAAGCCGGCGCCCAGGGCTTGCTGGCCGGGACCAACGCCGCATTGCGTGCACAAGGCAAAGACAGCTGGTGCCCGCGTCGCGATGAAGCGTATATCGGCGTGTTGGTCGACGACCTGATTACCCTGGGAACCCAGGAACCGTATCGGATGTTCACTTCCCGAGCGGAATACCGCCTGATCCTGCGCGAAGACAACGCCGACCTGCGCCTGACCGAAAAAGGCCGTGAACTGGGCTTGGTCGACGATGCGCGCTGGGCGGCTTTCTGCAAAAAACGCGAAAGCATCGAGCTTGAAGAGCAGCGCCTGAAAAGTACCTGGGTTCGCCCCGGGACCGAGCAGGGCGACGCGATTGCGGAAAAATTCGGCACGCCGCTGACTCATGAATACAACCTGCTGAACCTGCTGTCCCGTCCGGAAATCGACTACGCTGGCCTGGTCGAAGTGACCGGCGGCGGCGCCGATGATCCACAGGTTGCCGAGCAGGTCGAAATCAAGACCAAGTACGCCGGTTACATTGACCGCCAGCAGGACGAAATCGCTCGTCTGCGCGCCAGTGAAGACACCAGGCTGCCTGTGGATATCGACTACACCGGTATTTCCGGCTTGTCGAAAGAAATCCAAAGCAAGCTGGGGATAACTCGCCCCGAGACCCTCGGCCAGGCTTCACGTATCCCCGGTGTCACCCCGGCAGCCATTTCGCTGTTGATGATTCATTTGAAAAAACGCGGCGCGGGCCGTCAGTTGGAGCAAAGCGCTTGAGTTCGTTGGTCACCTCGCAACACGCCGAAGAGTTATCCACAGGTGCGCGCCAATTGGGCGTGGACTTGACCCAGGCCCAGCACGATTTGCTGCTGGGTTATCTGGCCCTGTTGATCAAATGGAACAAGGCTTACAACCTGACGGCCGTGCGTGATCCCGACGAAATGGTTTCCCGTCACTTGCTCGACAGTCTGAGCGTAATGCCGTTTATCGAAAACGGTCGTTGGCTCGATGTCGGCAGTGGTGGCGGTATGCCTGGCATCCCGCTGGCTATCCTGTTTCCCGAGTCGCAAGTGACCTGCCTGGACAGCAACGGCAAGAAAACCCGCTTCCTGACCCAGGTCAAACTCGAACTCAAGCTGGATAACCTGCACGTTATCCACAGTCGCGTCGAAGCCTTCACGCCTGAGTTGCCCTTCAACGGAATTGTTTCCCGGGCGTTCAGCAGCATGGAGAACTTCAGCAGCTGGACTCGTCACCTGGGCGACGGCGACACCCGCTGGCTGGCAATGAAGGGCGTCCATCCAAGCGATGAGCTGTTAGCATTGCCGGCAGACTTCCACCTCGATAGCGAACACGCCTTGGCCGTACCCGGTTGCCAAGGCCAACGCCATCTGCTGATACTGCGCCGCACGGCATGATTGGGAACACAAGCAAGAATGGCTAAGGTATTCGCGATAGCGAACCAGAAAGGTGGCGTGGGCAAAACCACCACCTGCATCAACCTCGCAGCATCCCTGGTCGCCACCAAGCGTCGGGTGCTGTTGATCGATCTCGATCCACAGGGCAACGCCACCATGGGTAGCGGTGTGGATAAACACGGCTTGGAAAACTCGGTCTACGACTTGCTGATTGGCGAGTGCGACCTGGCCCAGGCCATGCACTACTCCGAGCATGGCGGTTATCAACTGCTGCCGGCCAACCGCGATTTGACTGCGGCGGAAGTGGTGCTGCTGGAAATGCAGATGAAGGAAAGCCGTCTGCGCAGCGCGTTGGCACCGATCCGCGAGAACTACGACTACATTTTGATCGACTGCCCACCGTCGCTGTCGATGCTCACGCTTAACGCATTGGTGGCTGCCGATGGGGTGATTATCCCCATGCAGTGCGAGTACTACGCGCTGGAAGGGTTGAGCGACCTTGTGGATAACATCAAGCGTATTGCCGAGCTGCTCAACCCGAACCTGCAGATCGAAGGCCTGCTTCGGACCATGTTCGATCCGCGCCTGAGCCTGATGAACGATGTGTCGGCGCAGCTCAAGGAACACTTTGGCGACCAGCTGTACGACACCGTGATTCCACGCAACATCCGCCTGGCCGAAGCGCCAAGCTATGGCATGCCCGCGCTGGCGTACGACAAATCATCCCGTGGCGCCATTGCCTACCTGGCATTGGCCGGCGAGATGGTTCGTCGTCAACGCCGCAACTCACGCACCGCTGCAGCCCAGCCAACTTAAGGAATCCCCATGGCCGTCAAGAAACGAGGTCTCGGACGTGGACTGGATGCACTGCTGAGTGGTCCGACCGTCACATCGCTTGAAGAACAAGCGGTGCAGGCTGACGAACGCGAGCTGCAGCACTTGCCCCTGGACCTGATCCAGCGCGGCAAATACCAGCCACGCCGGGACATGGACCCCCAGGCCCTGGAAGAACTGGCCAATTCGATCAAGGCCCAGGGCGTGATGCAGCCGATTGTGGTGCGCCCGATCGGCGGCGGCCGCTTTGAAATCATCGCCGGTGAACGCCGCTGGCGCGCCAGCCAGCAGGCGGGCAAGGACACCATCCCGGCGATGGTGCGCGATGTACCGGATGAAACCGCCATCGCCATGGCGTTGATCGAGAATATCCAGCGTGAAGACCTCAATCCCATCGAGGAAGCGATCGCCTTGCAGCGTTTGCAGCAGGAATTCCAGCTGACCCAGCAACAGGTCGCCGAGGCCGTGGGTAAATCCCGTGTCACCGTGTCCAACTTGCTGCGCCTGATCGCGCTGCCGGAAGTCATCAAGACCATGTTGTCCCATGGCGACCTCGAGATGGGCCACGCCCGTGCTTTGCTCGGTTTGCCGGAAAATCAACAGGTTGAAGGGGCGCGACACGTTGTCGCACGAGGGCTCACCGTTCGTCAGACCGAGGCCCTGGTTCGCCAGTGGCTCAGCGGCAAACCTGCACCGGTCGAAACGGCCAAACCTGATCCGGATATCGCGCGTCTCGAGCAGCGCCTGGCCGAACGCCTGGGCTCTGCGGTACAAATTCGCCACGGCAAGAAAGGCAAAGGGCAATTGGTCATCGGATATAACTCCCTTGATGAGCTTCAGGGCGTCCTTGCCCACATCCGCTGAAACATTTGCTTATGTAGCGCGTGATCGGAAATCACTACCCGGCAGTTGAATAGGGGCAGAACCGCCCCTATACTCTGCGCGCATTTTGTCGGCACAAATTATGCCAAGTTATTGATTTCCGGCAGCCGACTATTGAGGAGCAAGAGTGATGGAAACCCGCACGCCAAACACGTTGCCCTTCCATCGCTTGGCTGTTTTTCCGGTTTTATTGGCTCAATTTGTCATTTTGCTGATCGCCGCATTGGCGCTTTGGTACTGGCATGGAGTCGTAGCCGGATATTCAGGACTTTGCGGAGGCCTGATAGCCTTGCTGCCCAATATGTATTTTGCTCACAGGGCCTTTCGGTTTTCCGGCGCCCGAGCAGCCCAGGCTATCGTCCGGTCTTTTTATGCCGGCGAGGCGGGGAAACTGATTTTGACGGCAGTGCTGTTTGCACTGACCTTTGCAGGTGTGAAGCCATTGGCGCCGCTGGCTGTATTCGGCGTCTTCGTGTTGACCCAACTGGTCAGCTGGTTCGCTCCCCTGCTGATGAAAACAAGACTTTCGAAACCTTAGGGCGTTTGAGGCAACCATGGCAGAAACAACCGCTTCGGGCTATATCCAGCACCACTTGCAGAACCTGACCTTCGGTCAGCTTCCCAACGGCGGCTGGGGCTTTGCCCACTCCGCAGCAGAAGCCAAAGAAATGGGCTTCTGGGCTTTCCACCTGGATACTCTGGGCTGGTCGGTCGCTTTGGGTCTGATCTTCGTCCTGATTTTCCGCATGGCGGCAAAGAAGGCGACTTCCGGTCAACCAGGTGCTTTGCAGAACTTCGTTGAAGTACTGGTCGAATTCGTCGATGGCAGCGTGAAAGACAGCTTCCATGGCCGTAGCCCGGTGATTGCACCGCTGGCACTGACCATCTTCGTCTGGGTGTTCCTGATGAACGCCGTCGACCTGATCCCGGTTGACTGGATTCCTCAGTTGGCCATGGCGATTTCCGGCGACCCGCACATTCCATTCCGTGCCGTATCGACCACTGACCCGAACGCTACCCTGGGCATGGCCCTGTCGGTATTTGCGTTGATCATTTTCTACAGCATCAAGATCAAGGGCATCGGCGGCTTCATCGGCGAACTGACCCTGCACCCGTTCGGCAGCAAGAACATTTTTGTTCAAGCCCTGCTGATCCCGGTGAACTTCCTGCTGGAATTCGTCACCCTGATCGCCAAGCCGATCTCCCTGGCCCTGCGACTGTTCGGCAACATGTATGCCGGCGAGCTGGTGTTCATTCTGATCGCTGTGATGTTCGGCAGCGGCCTGCTCTGGCTTAGCGGCCTGGGCATTGTTCTGCAGTGGGCGTGGGCTGTGTTCCACATCCTGATCATCACCCTGCAGGCCTTCATCTTCATGATGCTGACCATCGTCTACCTGTCGATGGCGCACGAAGAGAACCATTAAGGCCAGTCTCGACTAGTCTGATGTCCTTCCCGGTGAAACGGGAAGGTGGCCCACCAGGGCTATGAAACGATTTGTTTTACCGCTTTAAAATCTAAAAAACCTAAACCATACGACGTAAAAGTCGGGAGGAAAGATGGAAACTGTAGTTGGTCTAACCGCTATCGCTGTTGCACTGTTGATCGGCCTGGGCGCCCTGGGTACTGCCATTGGTTTCGGCCTGCTGGGCGGCAAGTTCCTGGAAGGCGCAGCGCGTCAGCCAGAAATGGTTCCAATGCTGCAAGTTAAAATGTTCATCGTTGCCGGCCTGCTCGACGCCGTGACCATGATCGGCGTTGGTATCGCTCTGTTCTTCACCTTCGCGAACCCCTTCGTTGGTCAACTCGCCGGTTAATCACTCGTTTTTCGAGTGATTGGTGTGTTGTGCAACGAATGAGCGAGGTATTGGCGTGAACATTAATGCAACCATTATTGGTCAGTCCTTAGCGTTCTTGATTTTTGTCGTTTTCTGCATGAAGTTCGTATGGCCTCCGGTCATCGCGGCTTTGCACGAACGTCAAAAGAAGATCGCGGATGGACTGGACGCTGCCGCACGAGCAGCTCGCGACCTGGAGTTGGCCCAAGATAAAGCGGGTCAGCAACTGCGCGAAGCGAAAGCTCAAGCAGCCGAAATCATTGAGCAAGCCAAGAAACGCGGTAACCAGATTGTTGAAGAGGCTGTTGAAAAAGCCCGTATCGACGCTGACCGTGTGAAGGTTCAGGCTCAAGCCGAGATCGAGCAGGAACTGAACGGTGTCAAAGATGCGCTGCGTGCCCAACTGGGTGCTCTGGCCGTCGGCGGTGCTGAGAAGATCCTGGGTGCCACAATTGATCAAAACGCGCACGCGGAGCTGGTTAACAAACTGGCTGCTGAAATTTAAGCGAGGGCGATCATGGCAGAATTGACCACGTTGGCCCGACCTTACGCTAAGGCAGCCTTCGAGCACGCCCAGGCCCACCAGCAGCTGGCCTCTTGGTCAGCCATGCTCGGCCTGGCTGCAGCAGTGTCGCAAGACGGCACCATGCAGCGCGTGCTCAAGGCCCCGCGACTGACGAGCGCAGACAAGGCCGCCACTTTTATTGAAGTGTGCGGCGACAAGTTTGATGTGAAAGTGCAGAACTTCATCAATGTCATCGCCGAAAACGACCGTCTCCTGCTTTTGCCGGAGATTGCCGCTCTGTTCGACCTGTACAAGGCCGAGCAAGAGAAATCGGTAGACGTTGAAGTGACCAGTGCTTTTGCATTGAACCAAGAACAGCAAGACAAACTCGCCAAGGTTCTCAGTGCACGACTCGACCGGGAAGTGCGCCTGCAAGTTGCGGAAGACCCATCCCTTATTGGGGGTGTTGTCATTCGCGCCGGCGACCTGGTTATCGATGGCTCGATTCGCGGCAAACTCGCGAATCTTGCCGAAGCATTGAAATCTTGAGTTTGAAGGGGCAGCAGAGCAATGCAGCAACTCAATCCTTCCGAAATAAGTGAAATTATCAAGGGCCGCATCGACAAGCTCGATGTGACCTCCCAAGCCCGTAACGAAGGCACTGTCGTCAGCGTATCTGACGGCATCGTGCGGATTCACGGTCTGGCCGACGTTATGTACGGCGAGATGATCGAGTTTCCGGGCGGCGTCTACGGTATGGCCCTCAACCTGGAGCAAGACTCCGTAGGTGCCGTTGTATTGGGCGCGTACACCAGTCTGGCTGAAGGCATGAGCGCCAAGTGCACTGGCCGTATCCTGGAGGTTCCGGTTGGTAAGGAATTGCTGGGTCGCGTTGTCGACGCACTGGGTAACCCTGTTGACGGTAAAGGTCCACTGGGCAACACCGAGACCGACGCGGTCGAGAAAGTTGCTCCAGGCGTGATCTGGCGTAAGTCGGTAGACCAGCCTGTACAGACTGGCTACAAGGCTGTCGATGCCATGATCCCGGTCGGCCGTGGCCAGCGTGAGCTGATCATCGGTGACCGTCAGATCGGTAAAACCGCTCTGGCGATCGACGCGATCATCAACCAGAAGAACAGCGGCATTTTCTGCGTCTACGTAGCGATCGGTCAGAAGCAATCGACCATCGCCAACGTGGTTCGCAAGCTGGAAGAAAACGGCGCCCTGGCCAACACGATCATCGTGGCTGCCAGTGCTTCGGAATCTCCTGCGCTGCAATTCCTGGCACCGTACTCCGGTTGCACCATGGGTGAATTCTTCCGCGACCGCGGTGAAGACGCGCTGATCGTTTATGACGATCTGTCCAAGCAAGCAGTGGCTTATCGCCAGATTTCCCTGCTGCTGCGCCGTCCACCAGGCCGTGAAGCCTACCCAGGCGACGTGTTCTATCTCCACTCCCGTCTGCTGGAGCGTGCATCCCGCGTTTCGGAAGAGTACGTAGAGAAGTTCACCAACGGCGCAGTGACCGGCAAAACCGGTTCCCTGACCGCACTGCCGATCATCGAAACCCAGGCTGGCGACGTTTCCGCGTTCGTTCCGACCAACGTGATTTCCATCACCGACGGTCAGATCTTCCTGGAATCGGCCATGTTCAACTCGGGCATCCGCCCTGCAGTGAACGCCGGTGTTTCGGTATCCCGTGTGGGTGGTGCCGCTCAGACCAAGATCATCAAGAAGCTCTCCGGTGGTATCCGTACCGCTCTGGCTCAGTACCGTGAACTGGCGGCATTCGCCCAGTTCGCTTCTGACCTGGACGAAGCGACCCGTAAGCAACTTGAGCATGGTCAGCGCGTTACCGAGCTGATGAAGCAGAAGCAATACGCCCCAATGTCGATCGCTGACATGGCGTTGTCGCTGTATGCCGCTGAGCGTGGGTTCCTGACCGACGTTGAAATCGCCAAGGTCGGCAGCTTTGAACAAGCGCTGATTGCTTACTTCAACCGCGATCACGCCGAATTGATGGCGAAGATCAACGTGAAGGGTGACTTCAATGACGATATCGACGCTGGCATGAAAGCCGGTATCGAGAAGTTCAAGGCCACCCAAACCTGGTAAGCCGCAGCGGGAGCCGCAAGGCTCCCGCTTGCTAACCTGATAGGTGTTACATGGCAGGCGCAAAAGAGATTCGCAGTAAGATTGCGAGCATCAAAAGCACGCAAAAAATTACCAGCGCCATGGAAAAAGTGGCGGTCAGCAAAATGCGCAAGGCACAAATGCGCATGGCTGCTAGCCGTCCTTATGCGGAGCGTATCCGCCAGGTAATTGGGCATCTGGCCAACGCCAACCCGGAATACCGCCACCCCTTCATGATCGAACGCGCCGTCAAGCGTGTGGGTTATGTGGTAGTGAGCAGTGACCGTGGTTTGTGCGGTGGCTTGAATACCAACCTGTTCAAGGCCCTGGTCAAGGACATGGCGGTAAACCGCGAAAACGGCGTCGAGATCGATCTGTGTGTTGTTGGTAGCAAGGGTGCGGCCTTTTTCCGCAACTTCGGCGGTAACGTCGTTGCGGCTATCAGCCACCTGGGTGAAGAGCCGTCGATCAATGATTTGATCGGCAGTGTGAAGGTGATGCTGGATGCGTACCTGGAAGGCCGGATTGACCGCCTCTCCGTGGTATCCAACAAATTCATCAACACCATGACCCAGCAGCCAACCGTGGAGCAATTGATTCCACTGGTGGCGACTCCGGATCAGGAACTCAAGCACCACTGGGACTACCTCTACGAACCAGACGCCAAAGAGCTGCTTGACGGCTTGATGGTGCGCTACGTGGAGTCGCAGGTGTACCAGGCGGTGGTCGAGAACAACGCAGCTGAACAAGCGGCGCGGATGATCGCGATGAAAAACGCTACCGATAACGCCGGTGATCTGATCAGCGATTTGCAGCTGATCTACAACAAGGCGCGTCAGGCTGCGATCACCCAAGAGATCTCGGAAATCGTCGGCGGCGCTGCCGCGGTTTAACGGTTCAAATATTCAGAGGATCCAGCTATGAGTAGCGGACGTATCGTTCAAATCATCGGCGCCGTTATCGACGTGGAATTTCCACGCGACAGCGTACCGAGCATCTACAACGCGCTGAAAGTACAAGGCGCGGAAACTACTCTGGAAGTTCAGCAGCAGCTGGGCGACGGCGTAGTTCGTACCATTGCGATGGGTTCCACCGAAGGCTTGAAGCGCGGTCTGGACGTTATCGACTCCGGCGCTGCCATCTCCGTACCGGTCGGTAAAGCGACCCTGGGCCGGATCATGGACGTACTGGGCAACCCGATTGACGAAGCTGGCCCGATCGACACCGAAGAGCGCTGGGGCATTCACCGTCCAGCACCTTCGTTCGCGGAACAAGCTGGCGGCAACGACCTGCTGGAAACCGGCATCAAGGTTATCGACCTGGTTTGCCCGTTCGCCAAGGGCGGTAAAGTCGGTCTGTTCGGTGGTGCCGGTGTAGGCAAGACCGTAAACATGATGGAACTGATCCGTAACATCGCCATCGAGCACAGCGGTTATTCCGTGTTCGCCGGTGTGGGTGAGCGTACTCGTGAGGGTAACGACTTCTACCACGAGATGAAGGACTCCAACGTTCTGGACAAAGTGGCACTGGTCTACGGTCAGATGAACGAGCCGCCGGGAAACCGTCTGCGCGTAGCACTGACTGGCCTGACCATGGCCGAGAAGTTCCGTGACGAAGGTAACGACGTTCTGCTGTTCGTCGACAACATCTACCGTTACACCCTGGCCGGTACTGAAGTATCCGCACTGCTGGGCCGTATGCCTTCCGCAGTAGGTTACCAGCCGACCCTGGCTGAAGAGATGGGCGTTCTGCAGGAACGTATCACTTCGACCAAGGAAGGTTCGATCACTTCGATCCAAGCGGTATACGTACCTGCGGATGACTTGACCGACCCATCGCCTGCGACCACCTTCGCCCACTTGGACGCCACCGTCGTTCTGTCCCGTGACATCGCTTCCCTGGGTATCTACCCAGCGGTCGATCCACTCGACTCGACTTCGCGCCAGCTGGACCCGAACGTGATCGGCCAGGAGCACTACGACACCGCTCGCGGCGTCCAGTACGTGCTGCAGCGTTACAAAGAACTGAAGGACATCATTGCGATCCTGGGTATGGACGAGCTGTCGGAAGCCGACAAGCAGTTGGTAAACCGTGCTCGTAAGATCCAGCGCTTCTTGTCGCAGCCGTTCTTCGTGGCTGAAGTCTTCACCGGTGCTTCGGGTAAATACGTTTCCCTGAAAGACACCATTGCTGGCTTCAAAGGCATCCTCAACGGTGACTACGACCACCTGCCAGAACAAGCGTTCTACATGGTCGGCGGCATCGAAGAAGCGATCGAGAAAGCCAAGAAACTGTAATCCAGGCGCCCGGAAACGGGCGCTCATCAGGTTGAGGCAATCAGATGGCTATGACAGTCCATTGCGATATCGTCAGCGCGGAAGGGGAAATCTTCTCCGGTCTGGTAGAAATGGTGATTGCACACGGCGAACTCGGTGACCTGGGTATTGCCATGGGCCACGCGCCATTGATCACCAGCTTGAAGCCAGGTCCGATCACTCTGACCAAGCAAGGCGGGGAAAAGGAGGTGTTCTACATCTCCGGTGGTTTCCTGGAGGTTCAGCCGAACATGGTCAAGGTACTTGCCGACACCGTGCAACGTGCTGGCGACCTGGATGAAGCCTCCGCTCAGGAAGCCGTCAAGGCTGCCGAGAAGGCCCTGAACGAAAAGGGTGCGGACTTCGACTACGGCGCTGCTGCTGTACGTCTGGCCGAGGCTGCAGCCCAGCTGCGCACGCTCCAGCAGATCCGCAAGAAGTAAGCGGCGACGCCGTGATGCTTATGCGCGATTGATTAAAAAGGGTAGCCTCGGCTACCCTTTTTCTTTTTTAGCAAAACACATCTTTGGTCTGAAGCCGGACCGCCCAGGATTGGTAGCCATTCATGTCTCTTGAAATCGTCATTCTCGCCGCAGGCCAGGGCACCCGCATGCGTTCGGCCCTGCCGAAGGTGCTGCACCCGGTCGCGGGCAATTCCATGCTTGGACATGTTATCCACAGCGCTCGTCAACTGGACCCGCAACGTATCCACGTGGTGATCGGCCACGGTGCTGATGTGGTGCGCGAGCGCCTGGCGGCGGATGACCTGAATTTCGTATTGCAGGACAAACAACTGGGCACTGGCCACGCCACCGCGCAAGCTGTGCCGTTCATTACCGCCGACACCGTGCTGATCCTCTACGGCGACGTGCCGCTGATCGAAGTGGAAACCCTGCTGCGTCTACTCAAGCGTGTGGTGCCGGGGCAGATGGGCCTGCTCACCGTTGAGCTGGATGACCCCACCGGTTACGGGCGCATCGTGCGCGGTGCCGACGGCAAGGTCGCGGCGATCGTCGAGCACAAGGACGCCAGTGAAGTCCAGCGAGCTATCACCGAAGGCAACACCGGTATTCTCGCCGTCCCTGCCAATAAGCTCGCCGACTGGATGAGCCGCCTGTCCAACAACAACGCTCAGGGCGAGTACTACCTCACCGACGTGATCGAGATGGCCGTGAGTGATGGCCTGCTGGTCGCCACCGAACAGCCCCACGACCCGATGGAAGTGCAGGGCGCCAATGATCGCAAGCAGCTTGCAGAGCTCGAGCGTCACTACCAACTGCGTGAAGGCCGCCGCCTGATGGCCCAGGGCGTGACCCTGCGCGACCCTGCGCGTTTTGACGTACGCGGTGAGGTCACCGTGGGCCGCGATGTGCTGATCGACATCAACGTGATCCTCGAAGGCCGCGTGATCATCGAAGACGACGTGGTCATTGGCCCGAACTGCGTGATCAAGGACAGCACCCTGCGCAAGGGCGTGGTGATCAAGGCCAACAGCCATATCGACGGCGCCGTAATGGGCGAGGGCAGCGATGCCGGTCCGTTTGCGCGGTTGCGTCCGGGCACTGTGATGGGCGCCAGGGCGCACGTCGGCAATTTTGTCGAACTGAAAAATGCACGCATGGGCGACGATGCAAAGGCCGGCCACCTGGCTTACCTGGGGGATGCGGTGATCGGTGCGCGCAGCAACATCGGCGCTGGCGCAATCACCTGCAACTACGACGGTGCCAACAAGTACCAGACCACTATTGGTGAGGACGTCTTCATCGGCTCGAATAACTCGCTGATTGCACCTGTGACGATCGGTGATGGTTCGAACACTGCCGCAGGCTCAACCATCAATCAGGATGTGGATAAGTCCCAACTGGCCGTAGCCCGTGCCCGCCAACGCAATATCGACGGCTGGAAACGCCCGGTCAAAATCAAGAAAAGCTGAGTTATCCACAGCCTAATCAGCAATGCTATCCAAATGTGGGAGGGGGCTTGTCCCCGATGGCGGATTTTCAGTCAATGTTTTAGTCGACTGATCTACTGCAATCGGGGGCAAGCCCCTTCCACATTTGAACTGCGTCGTTGGAAAAATCTGTTTCCGACGCTTGACGATATCTTCCCAATAGGTTTTGATTGCCTTCGTTATCTTTCGAAACGAAACTTATCATCACCATGTCGAAACGAAATACACCCCAACGACGCCACAACATCCTGACCTTGCTCAACGAACAGGGCGAAGTCAGCGTGGACGAATTGGCCAAGCGTTTCGAAACCTCGGAAGTCACTATCCGCAAGGACTTGGCCGCGCTCGAAAGTAACGGCCTGTTGCTGCGTCGCTACGGTGGCGCGATCACCATGCCTCAGGAACTGGTGGGCGACCCCGCCCAACCGGTCTCGGCCTACAAACGTGCGATCGCCCGTGCTGCGGTGATGCGTTTGCGTGAACACGCCCGCATCATCATCGACAGCGGCAGCACCACCGCCGCCATGATCCCGGAACTGGGCCACCAGCCCGGCCTGGTGGTCATGACCAACTCCCTGCATGTGGCCAGTGCCTTGAGCGAACTGGAACACGAACCGGTGCTGTTGATGACCGGCGGCACCTGGGACCCGCATTCGGACTCGTTCCAGGGCCAGGTCGCCGAGCAGGTGTTGCGTTCCTACGACTTTGATCAACTGTTCATCGGCGCCGACGGCATCGATCTACAGCGTGGTACCACCACTTTTAACGAATTGCTGGGCCTGAGCCGTGTGATGGCCGAGGTCGCCCGCGAGGTGGTGGTGATGGTCGAATCCGACAAGATCGGCCGCAAGATTCCCAACCTGGAACTGCCCTGGAGCAGCGTCCATACCCTTATTACCGATGATCGCCTGCCGCTTGAGGCCCGCGACCAGATCCAAGCCCGCGGCATTACGCTGATATGCGCGGCAATCATCTAGGAGAAGCACCATGTGTGGAATTGTTGGCGCAGTCGCCGAACGTAACGTTACTGCCATCCTGCTCGAAGGCCTCAAGCGCCTGGAATACCGCGGCTACGACAGCGCGGGTGTGGCCGTCTTCACCAACGCCGGCAAGCTTGAGCGCATGCGCCGCCCAGGCAAGGTCAGCGAGTTGGAGCAGGCGTTGGCCGGCGAGCCGCTGGTAGGTCGCCTGGGGATTGCCCACACCCGCTGGGCCACCCACGGCGCACCGTGCGAGCGCAACGCCCACCCGCACTTCTCCGGTGACTTGGCCGTGGTGCACAACGGCATCATCGAAAACCACGAAGTGCTGCGCGAACAGCTCAAGAGCATGGGCTACGTGTTCACCTCGGACACCGACACCGAAGTCATCGCCCACCTGCTCAACCACAAGCTCAAGGACCACAGTGACCTGACCGCCGCCCTCAAGGCCACGGTCAAGGAACTGCACGGCGCCTATGGTCTGGCCGTGGTCAGCGCCAGCCAACCGGACCGCGTGGTTGCCGCCCGCAGTGGCAGCCCGCTGGTGATCGGCCTGGGCCTGGGCGAGAACTTCCTCGCCTCCGACCAACTGGCCCTGCGCCAGGTGACCGACCGCTTCATGTACCTGGAGGAGGGCGATATTGCCGACATTCGCCGTGAAAGCGTGGCGATCTGGGACGTGAACGGTAATTCCGTCGAACGCGAAGCCGTGCAATACCGCGACGGTGCCGAGGCCGCCGACAAAGGCGAGTTCCGCCACTTCATGCTCAAGGAAATCCACGAACAACCGGCTGTGGTGCAGCGCACCCTGGAAGGCCGCCTTGGCGACAAGCAAGTGCTGGTCAACGCCTTCGGCCCCCAGGCCGCCGAGCTGTTCGCCAAAGTGCGCAATGTGCAGATCGTGGCCTGTGGCACCAGCTACCACGCCGGTATGGTTGCTCGTTACTGGCTGGAAGAACTGGCCGGCATCCCGTGCCAGGTCGAAGTCGCCAGTGAGTTCCGCTACCGCAAGGTGGTGGTGCAGCCCGACACGCTGTTCGTGACCATTTCCCAGTCCGGCGAAACCGCCGACACCCTGGCCGCGCTGCGCAACGCCAAGGAGCTGGGCTTCCTCGCCAGCCTGGCGATCTGCAACGTCAGCATCAGCTCCCTGGTGCGTGAGTCCGACCTGACCCTGCTGACCCAGGCCGGTCGCGAAATCGGCGTGGCGTCCACCAAAGCCTTCACTACCCAGTTGGTCGGCCTGTTGCTGCTGACCCTGTCCCTGGGCCAGGTTCGCGGCACCTTGGCAGCCGGCGTCGAAGCCACCCTGGTGGAAGAACTGCGCCGCCTGCCGACTCGCCTGGGCGAAGCCTTGGCCATGGACAGTACCGTGGAAAAAGTCGCCGAGCTGTTCGCCGACAAGAACCACACCCTGTTCCTCGGCCGTGGCGCGCAGTACCCGGTGGCGATGGAAGGCTCGCTGAAGCTCAAGGAAATTTCGTACATCCACGCCGAAGCCTACCCGGCCGGTGAGCTCAAGCACGGCCCGTTGGCCCTGGTGGACGACGACATGCCGGTGGTCACCGTCGCGCCGAACAACGAACTGCTGGAGAAGCTCAAGTCCAACCTGCAGGAAGTCCGCGCTCGTGGCGGCCAACTGATCGTGTTCGCCGACGAAAAAGCCGGCATGACCAACGGTGAAGGCACCCACGTCATCAACATGCCGCACATCCACGACACCCTGTCGCCGATCCTCTACACCATCCCGCTGCAACTGCTGTCGTACTACGTCGCCGTGCTCAAAGGCACCGACGTCGACCAGCCGCGCAACCTGGCGAAGTCGGTGACGGTGGAGTAACCCGCTCCACCCTGGAGGCCCGCCCGGGTCTCCAGGTACCCGAAAGGACGCGCCTTCGATGAATACCCCCTCGCAAATCCACGAGCGTTTGCACAACCGCCGATTCACCGTCGCCACCAACACCCACGGGCTCTCCGGCGCGGGCACGGTGTTTCATTACCTTGTCGAGGGCGATGCCATTTCCGGTACCTACCAAGGCGGCCGAATTCGCCTGGGTACGCAGGTCGGCCGCGTCACAGGCCCAGACTCTATCGAGCTGCTGTATCAATGCCTGACACTGGAAGGTGAGCTGCTGGCCGGCTGGTCGCGGGGCATCATCGGTGTCGATGCCGCCGGGCGTACCACGCTGAGTTTCGTGTGGGGTTGGTTGTCGGGGGCGACGGGAGGCGGGGAGTCGAACTACGTGGAGCTGGTTGTATAGGCCAAAAAAAATCAGAAAAAAAATCAGAAAAATGTTTAGCAGATAGTTGTATAAAATCTTGGATTTATCCCGTTACTATTGGACCTTAAAGGAAAACAGATTCGAAAAAAAATCGGAAAAATGGTGAGGAACATGACGCAGAAGTTCATCTTCGGGAATCACTGGTTGGAACCTGTCTGGCCATCGCCAGGTTTCCCTGCGTCGATTTTACGTACGGCAGAGACGCTATCGTTTCGTGCCGGAAAACTCACGGGTTTGCTCCCCGAAAACACCGCTATTCGCATCGGCGGCCTGATGCGGATCACCAATAGTTACTACAGCAACCTGATTGAAGGCCAATTCACCGAGCCTGCTACGTTATCTACACGAGTACCCAGGCGCGACTCCAAAGAACTGCGTGAGCTGGCCGAAAGTCACATCGGCGTTCAGGCGTTACTGGAGCGAGCAGTACGTCGGCCGAAATCAATTGACGCGCCTTGGAGCGTGTTCTTTGCCCCTGAATTCATTTCTGTCATTCATCGCCGCCTTTTTACAGGTGCCAGCGACGACGACTTGCGGCTGAGTGATGGGCGCCTAATGGTGCCGGGTCAATTGCGTGATAGTGCACAACGCAATGTCTTGGTGGGTGATCATGCAGCGCCTGCCTGGGAATCCGTCGCCCCCATGCTCACCCGCCTTCAACAGGTATATGGGGGGCAACCTGATCTGACGTCGCGAATTCTCAGCGCTCTTGCTTATCACCATCGTCTTGCGTTTATTCACCCATTTGAAGATGGCAATGGCCGAGTCGTGCGCATGATTACGCACTTGCAGTTGATGCGCCTTGGGCTAGCGTCCCCACTGTGGTCACTTTCTCGGGGGCTGGCACGAAAACAGGATGAGTACCATGGACGCTTGCGTGCAGCGGATCAGCCGCGTCGCGGTGATCTCGACGGTCGTGGTCAGCTGACTCAAGGTGGGTTGTTCGAATTTGTAGAGTTCATGCTGCAAGTCTGCATTGATCAGATGGAGTATGTAGAACAAGCGATGGGCCTGGTAAGTCTGCGTCAGCGGCTTGAGAGAGTGATTGGGCTTGAGGAGCGATTCATTGGGGCTGGAGTGAAGCCGGAAATGGCCAAGGCCATCCATATCCTGCTAACTCAAGGTGAGATTGCCCGAGCGGACTTCAAAATCTTTTCTGGGCTGCATGATCGCGTAGCAAGTGATCAGCTTAAAAAGTTAATTGATTTGGGCGTAGTTGAAGCGCCGTCTGCCAAGTCACGCTCGATTTTTCCCGGCCTACCCGTATGGTTCGCGCAGATGATATTCCCTGATCTTCATCGGCGCTTTTACTGAGCCAGGGGTCAGAGGCGGCTTATCACGGCACAAACTCCACCCTCAACCCCCGGCTCGCACTGCGCCCCTGATCATCACTGACCCGCAGCCGATACTCCCCCGACTTGCCCGGCCGCCAGTTCAATGTGGCTTGCGGCGGGCCCTGGCCGATCAAGGTTTGATCAGCAAACCAGTACAGCGTCGCCGCATCGCTGGCCGCATTCGCGTTCAGCGGGATGCTTTCCTGGGGTTGGGACAGGCGCAACTGATAGCTCACTTGAGTCAGCGGCGAGCGAATCTGCGGGGCTTCGCTCTGGTCGCTGATGCGGTTGGGCTGGCAGTTTTTCATCACGTTGGGTGGTGTGCGGCGGGGCAGGCCGGCGGCGCGGTACAGGCGTTGGATGTCGCTGGGCCAGAATTCGAAGACTTCCTCGCGGGTGTATTGCGCCTCGAACGGCGGGCACGCGGCTTTGCCGGTACGGGTGTCGATCAGTACCGGGCGGTGCAGGTTGGACACGCGAATCGGTGACACGCCGGGGATGTACCAGGTCTTGCGGGTTTGCGGGCACCAGCGGTTGGGCAACTCGCCCGAGGCGGCGCAGACGTCGATGCGCACCAGGCCGGCGGGTGGTTTGTCGGCCTTGATCACGACGTTGGGCAAGGCCAGGGGCAGGGCGTCGGCGATACGGAAGAACAGCGGCGCGGCGGTTTTGGCACCGATAAACGCCGGGTTGGGGCGACCATCGAAGTTGCCCACCCACACCACCAGCACGTAGGGGCCGACCAGACCCGCGCTCCATGCATCATGGAACCCCCAGGACGTGCCGGTTTTCCAGGCGGTGCGCCAGTGCCGCGCGGGCAGGCCATCCGGGCGTGGGTTACGGCGCAGCATATCGCGCACCATAAAGGCCGCCTGCGGGGTGAGGAGCTGCGGGCCGGTGGCCTGGGGCTGCTCCTGCAGATAGCGCAACGGCCGCAGACGGCCGTCGCCCGCCAGCATCAGATACAGCCGCGCCAGTTCCTCGGGGGTCATCTCACCGCCACCGAGGGCCAGGGCCAGGCCGTAATGGCTTTCACCGCGCAGGCCCTTGATCCCGGCGCGTTGCAGCAACCCATACAACGACGGCGACTTCACCTGGCTGGCCAGCCACACCGCCGGGATATTGCGGCTACGGATCAATGCATCCCGTGCGGTCAGAGGCCCGACAAAACTGCCGTCGAAATTTTCCGGCTGGAAGTAGCCGAAGTTACTGGGCAAATCCTTGAGGATACTCATGGGGTGGATCACCCCTTGATCCAGTGCCAGCCCGTAGAGAAACGGCTTGAGGGTCGAACCTGGCGACCGGCGTGACAATACGCCGTTGACCTGGCCGTGGATGCCTGTGGATAAGTAATCCGCCGAGCCCACCAGCGCCTTGACGCTCTGGTCGCGGCTGTCGATCAGGATGGCCGTGGCATTTTCCACACCGGTGCTGCGCCGCTCGGCGATAAAGCCGCTGATCAGGCGTTCGAGCAGTTGCTGCAGGGGCAGGTTGAGGGTGCTGTTGAGTTCGTTGCCGGGCTGGGAGGCCAACAGCTGCTCGCTCAGATGCGGCGCCAGAAACGGGATCTGCTGGCGGTTGCGGGCTTCCAGGGGCAGCTCGAGCAAACTGGCGTTACGCGGGTCTTGTGGATACGTTTCGCGCCAGTCATTCATCAAGCGCAGTCGCGCGTTTTGCAGCGACGGCCCAAAGCGCGCGCGCCGCCCCGGCTGCTGGGGAATCACCGCCAGCGCCAAGGCTTCGGACAACGACAACTGCGCCGCCGCCTTGCCGAAGTAGATGCGACTGGCCGCTTCGGCGCCTTCGATATTGCCGCCCATGGGCGCCAGGTTCAGGTAAGCCTCAAGGATGTCGTGCTTGCTGTAGCGCGCCTCCAGCCACAGGGCCAACGCCATCTGTTGCAATTTGCCGGGTACCTGGCGGGTGTTGAGATCCCACAGGCGCCGTGCCAGTTGCATGCTCAAGGTCGAGCCGCCCTGGCGTTGGCCGCCGCTGTAGGTGGCCAGGGCCGCGCGCAGCAACGCCGGGGGATTGATCCCCGGGTGCCAATAGAAATTGCGGTCTTCCTTGAGCAGCAAGGCCTCCACCAGTGACGGCGAGATGCGCTCCAGCGGCAGCCATAAACGGTATTGGCCGTCATCCGCCAGGGTCATGCGCAGCAGCGAACCGTCATCGGCCAGCACCACCCGTGACGACGTCACAGCCTGTTCCAGCGGAGCGTAGGGCCATAGCCGCAGCCCCGCCAGCACCAGCGCCGCTGCCAGCAGCGGCGCCAGGCGTTTAAGGCTTGGTAATTTCAAGCTGGCCTACTTTGCCGCGTCCTTGCAGGGTGGTTTCGTACATGCCTTCGGCGTAGGCCGGTGGTGTATTGAACGTGCCGGCGTTGGTGGCGCGCACGCGATAGACGAAGGTGCCTACGTCGCGCAGTGCCGTGCCGTACAACACCACCCGATCATCACGCACATCCACATAGTCCGGCTGCCAGTTGCTCAGCTCGGTTTCGCCGATGGGCGCTTGCCAGGCATCGGCTTCTTGTTCGCTTTCTTCTACGTATTCAGACGCTTCGCCTTCACTGTCCTCGCTGCTGGCGGCTTCCGGCTCCGGCGGCAAGTTATACACAGGCTCGACGCCACCGGGCAGCAAGTCGACCACCGCCACTTGCTGCACCTGGTCACGGTCGGTGGCACGCAGGCGCAAGCGCACCAGGAACTCATCGCCCACCGCCACTGTGCTCACCGGCTCGCCTTTGAGGTCGAGGTATTCGTGGATGATCTCCAGCCCGTTGTTGATGGGCTTGAGCTTGGCACCCTTGTCGAAACCGGCTTCGCTGAGCATGTAGAACGCCGCCGGGCCATCGGATTTTTCCATCAGCAGTTTTTGCGTGGCGCCCGGTACCGCCGCGCGGGGTGGCTGGCCAGCCATTTCCAGCAATTGTTGCTGCTTGTCGCCCAGCCAGGCAGTGGCCTTGAGGGTCATATCGCTTTGCGCGCGCTGGCCGTAGTTGTCCAAGGCCCGCAGTAACAGCGCCGCCGACAGCGAGTTGTAGCGCTGTTCGTTGAGGCGCTTGCCGAGTTTATCCAGCAGGGCGGTAGGAACATCGTCCAGCAACTCGGGGAAATGGCGAGCGAGCAGATGCAGGTGCTCGGCATCGTGGACCAGCGGGTCGTAATACAGGCCGTCGCTGTCCCACTTATCCACAAGCGAACGCCAAGGGATCTTGCGGAACACGGTGTCGGCCTGGCGATCCTGCTTGAGCAGTTTGTAGCTGGCCGCCAGGTAGGCGGCGCCCAAGTCGTTCTGCCAGCTGTCCTTGAAGTAGCTTTCGTAGCGTTCGCGGATATCGCTCAAGGCGCCGCTCACCAGAATCCCCTGACGACTCAACAGGTAACTGGCGTAGGCGCGGTTGCGCAATTCCGACAGGCCTTCGCTCGGGCCGTTGGCCAGGTCCGTCAGATAGCTGTTGGCGCGCACCAGCAGGTCTTCCGGCACCGGCAGCCCGCGCTCCTTGGCTTCGATCAGGAAATCGGTGGCGTACAGGCTGGCGTAGGGCGCCACATCCGGGTTGGCGGCCCACAAACCAAAGCCGCCGGCCTGGTTCTGGCGCTGGCGCAACATACGCACCGCTCCGCTGAAGGCCTGTTCTGCCTCGGGTGCGGTGCCGCCCCAGATCAACGCCGGCATGGCCTTGGACACCAGTTGCTCGGTGCAGGCATAACCGTAGTCATCCAAGTAATGCTTGAGGCCGTTGGCCCATACCAGCGGCGAGGCGGCCACACCCAGTTGTACGTCGCGCAACTGGCTGAACAGTTCACGGGTGGGCTTGAGCTCTTTGCTGGCGCTGTCGAAACGACCCAGGCTCAGGGCCACGCGATGCTCGCTCAGAGGGCGAATCGAAGTGGTTTCCGCCACCTGGATCCGCTTGCCATCCGGCAACACGGCGACAAAGCGCAGGTCCGCCGAACCGAGGGTTTCGCCGACCTTGATCTTGAACTCGGCGGTGCCCTCCTTGCGCGGTTGCAGGGACAAGGTGCTGGCTTTGTCGCCCTGCACCACCAGGCCAGTGCTGGTCTGCACTTCAAACTTCACGTCCGCCGCCGCCTCGAGGTTGCTGAATACCCCGGCGCTGACGTTGAACACATCACCCGGCGCCACGAAGGCTGGCACGTTCGGCGTGATGACGATCGGGCCACGGATCTCGGTATTGGCCTCGCTGACGCCCACGCTGTCGGCGTCCACAGCCACCGCGAACAGGTGCAGCTTGCCGTTGAAGCTGTCCGGCACCTGGTAATGCAGCACGGTTTCACCGGCGGGCAAGTCCACCAGCCCGGACCACCAGGCCACTGGCGGCTGGTGTTTACGCTTGAACGGGTTGAGGTGGTTGGCCAGGGCGCCTTCCGTATCGCCACCGGGCGCCGCCCCACTGAGCAGGCGGCTGAATTCCGGCAGGATCAGGTCAAGGATCTGACTGGTGCCGACTTCCAGCGCACGTTTCTGGAAGAAGAAGCCCAGCGGGTCCGGCGTCTGGTAGCGGGCTACCTGCAGGATGCCTTCGTCCACTGCATACACCACCGCGCGGCCCGGGCGATCGGCGTTGACCTTGATGTCCAGCGTCTGCCCCGGCTCGATTTTCGCCGGGCCCTCGACCTTCAACGCCATGCGCCGCGCATCGAGGTTGATGCTGAACGGCACCACCCCGTAGGACAGCGGGCTCATGTAGACCTCGGACGAGCCGATGTCGCGCACAAACTGCACGTTGACGTAGGCATTGCCCTCAAGCCCCGCAGGCACGCGGATATGTTGCACGCTGTTGGTACTGTCGGCCTTGAACCACTGCTGGGTGTAGACCTTGTCCCGCTCGATGGTGATCAGGCCCGCACCGGTGTAAGGCGCGCGGATGCTGATCGCGATCTCATCGCCGGTGGCGTAGCTGCGTTTATCCAGGCGCAGTTGCAGCTCGGCGTTGCGTTCCAGGGAGCGCGAGGTATTCCCGCGTCCGGCCACGCTGTAGTCGATCTGGTTGAGCAGGTTGCCGTTGGCGTCCTTCACTTGCAGGGTGAAATCCCCTGGAGTGGCGGTGTTCAGGGCCTGCCTGGCGCCGTCCTTGGTCATCACCAGCGGCGAGGCCGGCTGGCTGATGTTCTTGATACGCGACTCGTACTTGTAGGTGCCGTTGGACTGTTTCACCAGTACCGACACGTAGCGGTGTTCGACCACTTCGCTGGTCAAGCCATCCACCGCCAACGGGGTGAGGTCTGGCGTGACGGCCAGCCAGTGCACCTGGCGCGGGGCGTCCTTGGCGACGTACGACAGCGAGTCCTGGCTTTTCACACCCACAAGGTAGGGTGCGGACGACACCAGCAAGGCACTTTGCGCCGCCACGTTACGACCCCCTTCGGCCTCGAACACCTGGGTCATCACTTGCAAGCGATAGGTGCTGTTGGCGAAGCGTTGCAGGTTGAGGTCGAGTACGGCCTGGCCATTGTCGTCGACGGTGGTTTCGGCCAGGTCTTCGGTGCTGGCCTCTTCCAGGGAATCGTTGAGGCGGAAACGGTAGTCGGGGTAACGCTCGAATGCCGCGAGCGTCGGGCTCAGGGACATCTTCGCGGTGACGCGACGGCCGGCCGCCGGGGCGCCGAACAGGTGCATCGCGGTGACCTTGGCCACCACCTGGTCCGGTGGAATCCAGCCCTGTACCGGGGTGTCGTGCAGGCTCAGGCTGACCTTCATGCGGTCCGGTTCGAAATCGCGGACCTTGAAGCTGACACTGCCGAGGTCGGTGCGGGTCTGTTTCTGGCCAATCAACTGCAAGGTCGCGGTGTAGTCACCGGCGGGGGCGACTTCGCTGCTGGGGAAATCAAAGGTTTCAAAACCGCTGGCAGACAGCTTCAGCGGCTGGCGAATCACTTCAAGACCGCGTGGGTCGGTGATCTGCAACTCCACGGGCAGGCCTTGCAGGGCACCTTTCCAGTTGCCGCTGCGCACGATCATGCCCAGGTGCGCGGTCTCGCCAGGACGGTAGAGGCCACGGTCGGTGAACAGGTAGGCACTGAGGCGATCAATCGCGCCGTCTTCTTCCAAACCGCCTACGTCGAAGCGCGACAAATCCAGCTGCTGGGACTGACGGGCGATCGGCAGGAACGACTGGTCATTGCCGCGAGTGACCACATACATCAGCGGCGTTTTCTCACGGCGCAGTTCATCCAGCTTGGCGAAATGCACGTGGCCTTCGCCGTCGGTGTGGCCGCTGCTCACGGGCAGACCGTTGCGGCCAATGATGTCGACCTGGGCGTCGGACACCGGCGAACCGTTGCCGATGGATTGCACATACACGTCATGGCTGCCATCGCTGGAGCGCTTGGCGATGATGCCGAGGTCGGTGACCACGATAAAGCGCAGGTCAGAGGTGGTGCTGCGCGAATAGTCGAAGGTGCGTTCGGCCGGCTCATCCTGAGGGCTGAGCTTGAGCACGAAAATGCCGCGACGGCCACCGTTGGCGGTGAGGTAGTGGCTCAGATCGACGTTGTCATACACGGTTTTCGCCGGTTCCGAGGACGACAGCGCAATATCCAGGGACTGGCGTTCAACCATGCGGTCGAAATACTCGTTGCCGAAATTGGGCCGGGCAAAGCTGCCGCTGCTCTGGTCCACCAGGTGCTGCAATTGGTTGGGCAGCAAGCGCGCGATTTCCACATGGGCGCCAGGTACACCACGGGCCATGAAACCCAGGCGTTTTTCGCCGTTAAGGCTGAGCAACGCGCCGTCGGAGAGGAACTGCAAGGTGCGCGGATAAGCCGGCATGCTGATCAGCGAGGCCGTAGGGTTTTTCGCCAGGTAGCCACCGATGGCTTCCAGGTTGGCGGGCACGCGCACATACAGCGCACGGCCGGCCGGGGCCTTGAACTTGAAGGCGTGCAGGGTGTTCAGCGGTTCGACGCTGGGCACGTGGGTCAGCGTGACCTTGGTACTGCGGGCCAGCAGGGCATCGTCGATGTCGTTGCTGTTATAGGGACGGGTGTCGTCCTGGGCTTTTTCCGGCAACAGCCAGGCCTGGACCTTACCGGCAATGGTCTCATCGGCCACGGCACTGGAGCTGCTGAACATCAACACCGGCTCAGGCTCGCCGCGTTCGTTATCCACAAAGCTCACTTCGGCGCCGGTAAAGGTCAGGCGATAGCGGCCGGGCACGGTGACTTCCGCCACCAGCGGCGCGGTGCTGGCGTTGCCGCCGTCGCGGGCCTTGATGCCTTCATCCAACTTGGCGCTGACCGGCGTGCTTTCCAGCGGTGTGGCCAGGGCGGCGGAGCGCACGTAGGCGTTCAGCCTGGTCTCGTCGAAGCTGATGTCCGGGCGGTTGGGCAACTGGGCGTCGCGGTAGGCCAGGCCTTTGCCGAGGGTGACCGAAACGCGCTTGCGCAGGCTGTCTTCATCGACCGGGTGGGAAAAATGGAAGGTCGCCACCAGTTGTTTCAGCGTCGGGTTCGACGGGTCTTGATACAACTCGTTGTGTGTCAGGGTGGCGCGGAACGGCTGGGTGGAGAACTGGCTGCTGTACTGGCTGAGCAGTACGCCATCGGCCAGCAAACCTTTCCTGGCCAGATCAAGGGTGTAACCCGCTTCGATGGGCCAGTCTTTCTCCGGTACGAACAGCAGCGTGCGGTCATCGGACCAACGCCAGCTCCCGGCCACATTGGGTTTGAGGGTGATGCCTTCGGTGACCGGCTTGCCAATGGCGGCCAGCGGGGCCACCGATTCGGCAAAACGCACTTGCAAGTTATCCACAACCGGCGGTTGCTGGGTGTAGTCAGTCAGGTTGGGTTTGTGCAGCGAATAGCCCACGGTGTGGGGCTGCGGCAGGTTGGAGTACCAGTGCCAGCCATAGAAGCCAGCGGCCGCCAACAGCACCAGGCCCAATACGCCAGCACCCGCCTGGCGTGGATACGCACGGGCTTTGTTGCCCAGGTTCGCCAGGCCACGGCCGATGGCGCGCAGCCATAGCGGCGGATGCCATTGGCCGAAAACGGCCCCCACCACAGTCAGAAACACACCGACAACACGACGGCTGATGGCTTTGAGCGAATCGAACATGGTGAGCATCCCTGGCTAAGTGCGGCGTATCTTACAGGGTCTTTGATACAAAAGATGACGCCGATACGCCGCACGGCGGGGATGTTTACCGAGTCAGCTGCGCACGAATGCCAACAGCAGCGTGTAATCATTGGCGTCGGCAGCGCGAAGCGCCTGGATGTAGCGTTGGCGAACTTCGTTCACGATCACCAGGTTACCGCGCCCCCAGGAGAAGGGAGCAAGACCACATTGCCTCAGCAGGCAATCGGTCATGAGGCGAGCATGTCTACCGTTGCCATTGGGGAAAGCGTGTAGCCACACAAGTCGATGATGAAAGCGCACGGCAATCTCTTCTGGCGGGAATACGTTGTGCTCCAGCCAGTAAGCCACGTTGTCGAGCAATTGACGCAAGTTGACGGCAATCTGTGTCCAGTCACAGCCAATGTTTTTATCTGATTTTCGGAAAGTACCGGCCCACTTCCAAGTGTCGTCGAACATTTTCACGTGGAGTTCGCGGCAGAAATGATCATTCAGCACATCCAGCTTTTTTTGCCGAGCTACCCAACGCGAGGCTTTGAGGATGTTTTGCGCCTCCCATTCATCCAATTCGCCTTGGGTGGCGATGTGTCTCGGTTTCAGCCCAGCGACTTCGTCCGGATCGAGCGGGGTTTGACCGGGTTTAAGTTCCAGTTCTATTGCCATAGGCGTGTCCATGGACCGTCGAGCAATTCTTTGCGACGTTCATCAATCTGACGTTCGATGAAGGCATCAGAAGGACGTTGATCTTCGAGGCTCATGGAATGAGCTACGCCTAGGATTTCTTGCTTGGCCATGAGTTCGGCGCGGTCTTGGATGACTTCATGCAGGGGCTTTTTGGGGACCAGGCCGTACACGAGTTCACAGTCCAGTGCTGCCGCGAGCTTTCTTAGCTGTGCAAGCGAAATGCGATCCTCAGCTTCGGAGCGCTCAGACTTGGTCAAGGTCACTGAAGACACGCCCGCCATTTCGGCCTGGGCTCTTAATGAGCGACCCAACGATTCTCTGATAGAACGCAACCATCCGCCTGGCGGAACGGGTGCGCCTTTAACCGTGTTAAAGGGTTCAATAGCGCGTTCTACTTGAGAAAGGCGCAGCTTGTAGAGGTTGGAAGTACCCATGGTGAAAGACCTTTGTAAGCCTATAGGCTATCAATATTGAAATAAATATTAGCCTATAGGCATACAGTAAGCACAAAAAATAAGCCTATAAGCTAACAAAATACAGGATTCTGTTTGCCTATAGGCTTACAAAGCAACTCAATTTGTTAGCTTTCAAGAAGTTCAGGTCCACCAGTAGCGCACGAGGTGGAAGAAAATCGGCGCCGCAAAACACACCGAATCCAAACGATCCAGCATCCCGCCGTGCCCTTCGATCATATGCCCCCAATCCTTCACCCCCCGGTCGCGCTTGATTGCCGACATGACGATGCCGCCGGCGAAGCCGAGCAGGTTGATCAGCAAGGCGATCAGGAACGACTGCCACGGGTTGAACGGCGTGGTCCACCACAGCGCCGCACCGATCAAAGAGGACAACAGAATCCCGCCGACAAAGCCTTCCACGGTTTTCGACGGCGACAGGTTGGGCGCGATCTTGTGTTTGCCGAACAGCTTGCCGCACACGTATTGCAGCACGTCAGAGAGTTGCACCACGATCACCAGGTAGGCGATCAGCAGCAGGTTGCGGCCTTCGTAGCCGGGGATGTCGAGGGTCAGCAGGGCGGGCACGAACGACACGCAGAATACCGCGATCATCAGGCCCCATTGCACCTTGGAGGCGCGTTCGAGGAAGTGCGTGGTGTCGCCGCCCAGGGAGGCGAGGATCGGCAGCAGCAGGAACACGTACACCGGGATAAAGATCGAGAACAGCCCGTACCAGTCCGAGTAGATCAGCAGGTATTGCAACGGCAATGCCAGGTAGAACGCGGCCACCAGGGCCGGGTAGTCGCTGCGCCGGGTCGGCGTGAGGGTGAGGAATTCGCGCAGGGCATAGAACGACACCGCGTAGAACAGCAGGATCACCGCACCGGTACCGAGCCAGAAGGCGATACCGATGACCACCACCATCACCCACCAGGCGTTGATGCGGGCGTTGAGGTTGTCGATCACGGCATTGGGCGTGCCACGGGTGCGCAGTTTGAGGATCAGGCCTATCAGCGAGGCGAGCACCAGGATCGCGCCGATGCCGCCGAATAACATCAGGGTTTGGCTATCCATCTCAGGAATGCTCCGGGGCGAGGGCGAGCAGGGCGTCGCGGGTTCGGGCAAGGAACGCGGCTTTGTCTTCGCCTTCTTCCAATTGCAAGGGGGCGCCGAAGCTGGTGGTGCACAGCAAAGGCAGCGGCAGCACGCGGCCCTTGGGCATGACCCGGTTGAGGTTGGCGATCCACACCGGGATCAATTCGGCCTGTGGGTAACTTTTGGCCAGATGGTAGATGCCGCTTTTGAACGGCAGCAAGCCGTCCTCCAGGTTGCGCGTGCCCTCGGGAAAGATGATCAGCGAGTCGCCGCCTTCCAGCGCGGCGAGCATGGGCTGCAAGGGGTTATCCACAGGGTCTTTGCGCTCGCGGTCGATCAGCACGCCATTGAACACGCGGTTGATGATGTAGCGGCGCAGGGCGCTTTTGTTCCAGTAATCGCTGCCGGCCACCGGGCGCGTGAATTTGCGCAGGTTCTGTGGCAGTGAGGCCCACAGCAGCACGAAGTCGCCGTGGCTGCTGTGGTTGGCGAAATAGATACGCTGCACCGGCACTGGCGCGCAACCCAGCCACAGGCTGCGGGCGCCGGTGACGGTGCGGGCCATGGAGGTAATCAGCGTGGCGACCACGGGTTCGAACATGGGGGTTCCTTATGCGGCGAAAGGCAGCCAGGGGCTGGCGAGGATCACGGCGAGGGTCAGCAGCGCTTGCGCGCCCAGCAGCCAGGCTTGTTTGCGCAGCAATTTGAGGGCGCCGCGACGGCGCTCGGTCCAGGGCCGGCCGGCCCGCTTGGGCGATTGCAGGCCAAGGGTTTGCAGGGCTTGATCGAGGTCCGCCGTGCGCTCGATGTCGCGGGCCAGCAGGGCGAACAGGTCGGCGTCAAAGGCCACCCGCAGCGCCCAGTACTTTTGCAGCAGCCCGAGGATAATCATCCACAGGCTGAGCAGCAGGCAGATGGTTGAAACACTCGCCATCAGCAACTGGGCCAGGCCGAATAACACCCCGGCCACGGTCAGGCCTGTGGATAACTGATCCAGCGAACGGCCCCGGCGCAGCAGGCTGGCGACCACCTGGAGTTCCATATCAGCGGGCATGGGGCAAACCCTCCAACGCTTGACGATGAGCAGGATGCAGGACCACATGGGCCCGCGCTGTACGAATAATAGCCAGCGCCTGGTCCACCGTGGCAGCGCGCCCACTGTGCAGCAGCCAGGCGGCGACGGCGGTGGCACTGCGCGAGTAGCCGAGGGCGCAGCACACCAGCACCGGGCCGCTTGCACGCAGGCGCTCGATGGCCTCGGCGGCTTGCTGGCAGTCGGCGGGTGTCGGGGCGATCAGGTCAAGTACCGGGATGCTTTGATACGCACGGCCCTGTGGATTAATCGGCAATTCGGCGCAGAGGTCGACGATGGCGCTGAATGGACCCTGCTCTTTCGCACTGGGAATCCGCCCCAGCCACACGTTATCCACAATCGGGTCCGGCTGTGGATGTTTGCGTGTCCACAGGCGCGAATTTATCCACGCCGCGGCCAGGTAGGGGGCGTACAGCCAACGCGCAGCAGGTGTAAGCCGGCCATCGCTGCGTTTCTGAAATCCCGACGCGCCGAGCACCAGGTAATTCGCCTTGATCAGGCCCAGGGACACCGCCGGCCAGAGCAGCCATAACCAGCCGCCGCCCAGGGAAAACGCCAGAATCGCCAGTGCCAAGGCTCCCAGGCCGTAGCGCAGGCCCACGCGCCAGCGCTTCGAATCCCGGGTCAGCCGTGCATTCAGCAAGGGGCTTGGGTGTTCCACCGGCCACAGCCACACGCATAGCCAGCCGGCGAGGGCGCCTGTGGGTAAGTCGATAAAGTGATGTTGATAAGTGGTCAGCACCGAAATACCGATCAAGGCGAACCAGCCATGCACCAGCCAGCGCCATAACCCTTGGGTGTGGCGCTGATACATGACCCACAGGATCACCAGCAGCGCGATATGCAGCGAGGGCGCCTGGTTGAACGGTTTGTCGAACCCCGCCAGCACGGCAAACAGCCAGCCGAACACGCCATCCAGTTCCGGCCGCTCGAAGGTGAAGCGCAGCGGCCAGATCAGGAAGCAACTTACGGCGATGACCTGCGCGCTGAGCAGGCGTAGCGCGTGTTGCTTCAGCTCATGGCGGCTGTTGGGCAGCAGCAGGGAGAACCCGTAAAGCAGGTCGATGGACCAATAGGGCACGATGGTCCAGGCCCAGAACGGCATATGGGTTTCCCAGCCGAACACCAGGGTGCCGACATCGCTGCGCTGGCTGGTAACCCACGTGGCGAAGCCGTAGGTGCTGAAAAACAGCGGCGCCAACAGCAGCAGCCACAGGACCGCTGGTTTCAATAGACCGGGTTCACGCATGGTCAGATCTTCTGGGCCAGGGACACGGTAAAGATGCCCCACTCATCCACACGCTGGGTGATCTTGCGAAAGCCCGCGGCTTCTACCAACTGGTCCATTTCCGCCTGGCTGCGACGGCGCATCACCCAGGCCTGGCCCTGGCGATGGCTGGTCAGTGCGCGGGCGATCAGTTCCAGTTGCGGGTGCCATGGCTGGCCGGTGTATACGAGGTAACCGCCGGGCTCCACGGCTTCGGCCAGGCCGGCCAACGAACCGCCGACCATGGCGTTATCGGCAAACAATTCATACAGCCCGGACACCACCGCCAGCGTCGGCTTGGGTTGCAGGGCCGCCAAATCCAAGCGGTCAAACGCATCGCCTTTGACGAACTGCGCGATGTCTCCCAGGCCTTTCTCACGAATCAGCGCGCCACCGTCGCGCACGTTGATATCGCTGTAGTCGCGCAGCAGGATCGATTCCGGCAGCGGCGACACGCCCTGCAAGGCTTCAAGAATGTAGCGCCCGTGGCCGGCGGCGATGTCGACGATGCGTACTTCGCGCTGTTCATCCCTCAGCTTGGCCATGGCCAGGCGCAGCAGCTCCTCGACGTTCAGCTTGCGCTGGCGAATACCACGCCAGCCGATGGAGTTGAGGTAGTTGGTGTCGATCATGCGGCCCAGCCCGCCTTTGCCGGTGGGCGTGTTGCGGTACACGTAGTCCAGGGTGCTGCCGGAGTCGAAGCCGGTGTCGAAGCCCAGCTTGACGCCGTCCGACAGGTTCTTGCCCAGGCCCATGCTGGCGCGGGTCAGGCGCCAGTACAGGTCGCGCAGGGAATTGCGCGGCAAGGGCGCTGCGAGGGATTCGGATTCGGCGCAGGTGGCGCCCAGTTTGTCGGCGTCCAGCAGGGACGCACGGTCCAGGGGGTGTGCGAAGTTCTGCAGGATAAAGCGCCTGGCGCTGCTCACGGCCACCGCGCGGTCACGCTCGCCGAGGGTGTCGTGGAAAAAACCGGGGAGGATATGCAGTTCTTTTTTCAGGCTGCCAAGGCGGTCGAAAAATTGCTGCTGGGGTTTGCGGTGCACCACAAAGTCGGCGCCCGAGACCAGCAGTTGGGTCGGCACCTGGATCGCCTGGGCATCGGCGACAACCCGGTCGGCGGCTTCGTACAGGCCCAGCAGCACGTTCACCGAGATGGCCTTGGTGATCAGCGGGTCGCTGTCGTAGGACGCCACGCGCTCCGGGTCATGGCTGAGGAACTTGGCCTTGACGTAGCTGTTGACGAAAAAGTTGCCGCGAAATTTGCGCATGAGCGCCAGGCCCGGCCGGGCGAAGGGCACGTACAGCTTGACCTTGAACGCTGGGGACGCGAGCACCAGGGCGCGGATTTTCGGCGCGTAGTCATGCACCCAGGTGGCTGCGATCACCGCGCCGACACTTTGGGCAATCACGGCACAGTCTTCTTCCTCGATGCCATAGGTGGCGCCGATATGGTCGCGGAAGGTCTGCACATCACGGGCGCTGGTGGCGAAGCTCGGGCTGTCGCCGCGTTCGCCGGGCGATTGGCCGTGACCGCGGGAGTCCCAGGCGAAGAAGTCGAACTGCGGCAAGTCCAGTTCATCCACCAGGTGCGCGATACGCCCCGAGTGCTCATGGCCGCGATGGAACAGCAGGATCGCCTTGCGCGGCTCGCCGCCCGCCGGCGCGCTGGCCGGCCAATGACGGTAGAAAAGCTCGACGCCGTCATGGGTACTGAAGGTGTGCTCTTGCTGTTCGCGCATTGCAAAATCCTTATGCAGAAGGGGAGATAGGTTGTTCTTCTTTCAAACCCTGGCGCACCCGGTTGACCAGGGTGTAGGCGAGCAGGGCGGCGACCAGCCACATCACCGTGTCGACCCAGCCGGCGCCGAGCCAGCCGAGCGCCACACCGGTGGCCAGCACGCCGAGGACAAACGCGCGGTCACTCTTGCCCATCGGTCCGTCATAGCGCCGTGACGCACCCACCATCGGCCCCAGCACCCCGGCGTATTCGCTGAACACCGCCAGCAGCGCCACCATCAGCACCGGCACCAGGCTCACGCCGGGGATCAGCGCGAAGGGCAGGATCAACGCACTGTCGGCAATCACGTCGCACAATTCATTGAGGTAGGCACCCAGGCGCGACTGCTGGCCGAACTCCCGGGCGAGCATGCCGTCGATGGCGTTGAGGGCCATACGCAGGATCATCCACAGCGGGATCAGCGCAAACAGCCACAGGTGCTGGGCGAAGCTGGCGATCAACAGGCCGACCAGCAGGGAAATGACCCCGGCCAGCACGGTGATCTGGTTGGCCGTGGTGCCATTGTCATAGAGGCGCTGCACGAGGGGGCGCAGCAGGTTCTGAAAACGCGGTTTGAGCTGATAGATCGAAATCATGGGGGGTGACGCTTCCTTGTCCGAGAGCCCGCGAAAAACTGTTTGGAGTGTGCCGATTATTCATGGCCTATACCAGTGATGGCGCGTGTTTATGGGGGTTTAGTCACGATCTGGAAGGCACTGAAGGACAAATGTGGGAGGGGGCTTGCCCCGATAGCGGTCTGTCAGTCGATGCAGGTGCTGGCTGATCAACCGCCATCGGGAGCAAGCCCCCTCCCACAGGAGATCTGTGTGCAGCTTAAAAACGCTGTTTAACGAACAAAAATTTCACGCCGCGTGTTATATCGTAACGAATTGTGTACAAGCGGGCGTGAGTGGATGCAAGTGGATCTAGAGGCGGACGGCGCTTCGGTTGAAGGCCTGCCGCGTTTTCAGCAAGGGCTGTTCCATGCCCGCCGATTGCGGCAAGCCGGTATCAGCCTGACGGTGCTGGCCGTTGTCGGTTGGGTGCTGGCGTTGTTTGTCGCGCTGTTTGCACCTGTGTCGATCTGGCCGGTGGTGTTGATCAACTGTGCATCGGCCCTGCTGGTGCTGGTGGCGGGGCTGCAGTCGGCGTGGTGGGTGGCCGATTGGCGTGCCCAGGCGCTGGAAGAGCCCGCGGTTGAGTTACCGGTTGAAGAAACGGGCCGTTACGCCCGCCTTCTGGGGCACTTTGGCAGGCAGATCGGTGCGCCAGTGTTGTGGCTGGGCGGCTGGTCGCTGCTGGCGCTGGTCAGCATCATCGAATTCTGGAACCTGGGCCTGCCCTCGGCGCCTGTCGGCCAAGCGGCCAGCGTGGGGGCGGCATTGGCGTTGGCGCTGGCGTTTGGCTTGCTGGTGTTCGAACGGCGCCTGGCTCAGGAAACCACGGCCCAGTGGCCGGAAGCCGCGCAACTGGCGCAGTTGAGCCGGGTGGCGATTACCTGCCTGGTGGTCAGTGCCATTTGCCTGCTGTTTGCCGGGGCCGAGTCGGTCTGGCCGTTGCGCCTGGCGGTGCTGGTCGGGCTGTTGCCGGCGCTGGTAGCGCTGGAGTTTCTATTAAGAGGCCTGCTGTCGCTGTTCAGCCCGCGCCAGCCGCGCCTCGAACCACGCCTGATGGCGCAGAGTTTCATCGCCGGGTTGCTGCGCTGGCCGCCACAACCGTTGCTGGCGTTGCAGCACGAATTACACAACCGTTTCGGCATCGACCTGCGCCAGATCTGGGCGTTTACCTACATGCGCCGGGCGTTTTTGCCGGTGTTGCTGGTGGTGCTGGCGGTCGGCTGGGCGCTGACCGGCGTGCATGAAGTGCCTTTGCAAGGCCGTGGGATTTATGAGCGTTTTGGCAAGCCCGTCGAGGTGTTCGGCCCTGGCCTGCATGCCGGCTTGCCGTGGCCCTTGGGCCGCGTGATCAACGTGGAGAACGGCGTGGTGCATGAGTTGGCCACCAGCGTCAGCGAGGCCGCCGCACCGGAGTTGGCGCCTGCCGAAGGCCCGGCACCGCTGATTGCCAATCGGTTGTGGGACGCCAGCCATGTGAATGACAAATCCCAGGTGATCGCCAGCAGCAGCGGCGATAAACAGAGCTTCCAGATCGTCAACATGGATGTGCGCTTCGTTTACCGCATTGGCCTCACCGACCAGGCCGCGCTCGCCGCCACCTATAACAGCGCGGATGTGCCGACCCTGATCCGCAGCACCGCCAGCCGCATCCTGGTGCACGATTTTGCCTCGCGTACCCTCGACGAATTGCTCGGCGAACAACGCACGCGCCTGGCCGACGAAATCGGCCGCGCCGTGCAGGCAGACTTGCAGGCACTCGACAGCGGTGTGGAAATCCTCGCCACTGTCGTGGAAGCCATCCACCCACCGGCCGGCGCCGCCAATGCCTACCACGGCGTGCAAGCCGCGCAGATCGGCGCCCAGGCCCTGATCTCCCGCGAGCGCGGCGCCGCCAGCGAACACACCAACCAGGCCTTGCTGCAAGCCAGCACCGCCCGCGACCAGGCCTTGGCCACCGCCCGCGAAGTGAATGCCGGTGCCCAAGCGGCCGACCTGCGCTTTACCGCCGAACAAAAGGCCTACGCCGCGGCCGGTCGGGCCTTTGTGCTGGAACAGTATCTGGGCCAACTCAGCCTGGGCCTGGCCCACGCCAAGCTGCTTATTCTGGATCACCGCCTGGGCGCCGATGGCGCGCCGACGATTGATCTGCGTTCTTTTACTTTGCCGGCCGACCCTTCGCTGCCGCGTAAAGCCGTTCAATAAGGAGTCTGTCTGTTGAGCGCTCATTCTCACGATCATGGTCACCACCACGGCCACCATCACCCTCATCACGGTGATGAACAGGCGGCGGGTCCTTTTCCTTGGCGGCGTATGGCCTGGGCGGTGTTGCTGGTGCTGTTCGCGGTGGCGGCGGCGAGCCTGGTGCAGGTGCGCTCCGGCGAGGCCACGGTGATTACCCGCTTCGGCAACCCGTCGCGGGTGTTGTTGGAACCGGGCCTGGGCTGGCGCTGGCCGGCGCCGTTCGAAGCGGCGATCCCGGTGGACTTGCGCCTGCGCACCACCTCCAGCGGCTTGCAGGATGTGGGCACGCGCGATGGCTTGCGGATTATCGTGCAGGCCTATGTGGCGTGGCAGGTGCAGGGCGATGCCGACAATGTGCAGCGCTTTATGCGCGCGGTGCAGAACCAGCCGGATGAGGCGGCGCGGCAGATCCGCACCTTCGTCGGCTCGGCGCTGGAAACCACGGCGGCCAGTTTTGATTTGTCCAGCTTGATCAACACCGACGCCAGCCAGGTGCGCATCGCTGATTTCGAGGCGCAGCTGCGTCAGCAGATTGATCAACAATTGCTCACCACCTATGGCGTGCGCGTGGCGCAGGTGGGGATCGAGCGCCTGACGTTGCCGTCGGTCACGCTCACCGCCACCGTCGACCGCATGCGTGCCGAGCGCGAAACCATCGCCACCGAACGCACGGCCGTGGGCAAGCGTGAGGCCGCGCAGATTCGTTCCGCGGCTGAGCGTGACGCGCGCATCGTGCAGGCCGATGCCACGGTGAAAGCCGCCGACATCGAAGCCCAGTCACGGGTCGAAGCCGCGCAGATTTATGGGCGTGCCTACGCCGGCAATCCGCAGCTGTATAACCTGCTGCGCTCCCTGGATACCCTGGGCACGGTCGTGACCCCCGGCACCAAAATCATCCTGCGCACCGACGCCGCGCCCTTTCGCGCGTTGGTGGACGGGCCCAAGGACGTTCAGCCATGACCGAGCGTGACAGCCCGGACAGCCCCTGGATCCAGGCCGGGCGCCTGACGTTCCTGGCGTTGTACGCGGTGACGGTGTTGGCGGCGTTGGCGTGGGCGTTTTCCAACGTGCGGCAGATCGACCCGCAGAACCGTGCGGTGGTGCTGCACTTCGGCGCCCTCGACCGCATCCAGAATGCCGGGCTGCTGCTGGCCTGGCCGCAGCCGTTCGAGCAGGTGGTGTTATTGCCGGCGGCCGACCGGGTGATCGAGCGTCGGGTGGAGAACCTGTTGCGTTCCGATGCGGCGGTGCAGGCTGATCGCGTGGCCAGTTTCGCCACGCCCTTGAGCGATGCCCTGGCCGGCTCCGGCTACCTGCTGACCGGCGATGCCGGAGTGGTGCAGCTGGATGTGCGGGTGTTCTACAAGGTCACCGAACCCTACGCCTTTGTGTTGCAGGGCACGCATGTGCTGCCGGCCCTGGATCGCCTGGTGACCCGCAGCGCCGTGGCGCTGACGGCGGCGCGCGATCTGGACACGATCCTGGTGGCGCGCCCCGAATTGATCGGCACCGACAACGGCGCCGCCGAGCGTCGCGAGCGGCTGCGGGGTGACTTGGTGCAAGGCATCAACAAGCGCCTGGCCGAGTTGGCCGCCACCGGCCTGGGGCTGGGCATCGAGGTGACGCGGGTCGATGTGCAATCGAGCCTGCCGGGCACGGCGGTGAACGCATTCAACGCCGTACTCACCGCCAGTCAACAAGCCGACAAAGCCGTGGCAAACGCCCGGACCGAAGCGGAAAAACTCACCCAGACCGCCAACCAGCAGGCCGACCGCCTGGTGCAGGTTGCCCACGCACAGGCCAGCGAGCGCCTGGCCAATGCCCAGGCGCAAACGGCCACCGTCGCCAGCCTGGCCCAGGTCAAAGACCCGGGCTTGCTGTTGCGCCTGTACCGGGAGCGTATGCCGAAGATTCTCGGCCAGGCCGGTTCGGTGACCACGGTCGATCCTGAAGACGACTCCCGCTTGATCATCCAGGGAGCCGAACAATGAGCGCACCCATGCTGACCTCCGCCGAGCAGCGCAGCGCTGCCCGGCAATTGACCCTGGCCATGCTCGCCCTGGGCTTGCTGATGCTGGGGCTGGTATGGCGCTGGTTGGCGCCGGACCAGACGGGCGTCAGCCAGTTGCTGCTCGGTGTGGCCTCGTTGCTGGTGGCGGTGCCGGTGATGCGCTCGGCCTGGTACAGCCTGCGTTTTCCCAGCCTGCATGGCATTACCGATCAACTGATCGCCCTGGCGATGCTCGGCGCCTGGGCCACCGGCGATCTGCTGACCGCCGCGCTGCTGCCGATCATCATGATCTTCGGCCACGTATTGGAAGAGCGCAGCGTGATCGGCTCCCAGGAGGCGATTCATGCCCTGGGCAAACTGACCCGCAGCCATGCGCGGCGGGTGCAAGCCGACGGCAGCATCATCGAAGTGGATAACGGCACCCTGAGCACCGGCGATATCGTCGAGGTGCGCGCCGGTGATCGGGTGCCCGCCGATGGCGTGGTGCTGTCGGGCCAGGCGAGCCTGGACACGGCGCCGATCACCGGTGAGTCGGTGCCGTTGGAAGCCAGTGTGGGTGTGCAGGTGTTTGGCGGGGCGATCAACCTTGATGGGCTGTTGCGCCTGCAAGTGACGCGCACCGGCAACGAGTCGACCCTGGGCAAAGTCATCGCGCTGATGCAGAACGCCGAACGTTCCAAGCCGCCGATCACGCGGCTGCTGGAGCGTTACGCGGGCAGCTATATGGTGTTGGTGTTGCTGCTGGCGGCAGTGACCTGGTTTGTGACCAATGACGCTCAGGCGATGCTCGCGGTGCTGGTGGCGGCGTGCCCCTGCGCCCTGGTGCTGTCGGCACCGGCAACGGCGATTGCCGGGATCGCCGTGGCGGCCCGGCATGGGATCCTGATTCGCAGCTCGGCGTTCCTCGAAGAGTTGGCGGACCTGACCTCGCTGGTGGTGGACAAGACCGGCACCCTGACTTTTGGCACCCTGCGTTTGCAGTCCATCGAGACCTCGTCGACCGACCGCCAGGCGCTGCTCAACCTTGCGGCCAGCCTCGGTTCGGCCAGTAGCCACCCGGTCAGCCGTGCGTTGGCGGGGTTGGCGACTCAGGCGCAACTGCTGGCGCTCACGGATATTCGCGAGCGCCAGGGCCTGGGCGTTGTGGCACAGACCGAGCAGGGCGAAGCGGCGTTGGGCCGTCCCGAGTTGTTCGAGCAATTGGGTATTGTCACGACGACGGTGCCGAACCATGACGGCCCGATTGCCGGGCTGGCCCTGAACGGGCAGTTTCTGGCCTGGCTGCTGCTGGCCGACAGTGTCAAGCCGGAGGCGCGCCAGGCCCTGCAAGAGTTGCGGGATTTGGGCCTGGGTCGTCAACTGCTGCTCACTGGCGACCGTCAAAGCGTGGCCGACAGCCTGGCGCTGGACGTGGGCATCAGCGATGTCGAAGCCCAGGCGTTGCCGGAAGACAAGCTCAACCGCGTGCTTGGGGAAATCGGCAGCGGCTTCCGGCCCATGGTGGTCGGTGATGGGATCAACGATTCCCTGGCGCTCAAGGCTGGCGTGGTTGGGGTGGCCATGGGCGCGGGCGGGGCGGACATTGCGCTGGCCTCGGCGGATGTGGTGTTGATCGGCAGCGACCTGCGGCGCCTGGGCACCTGTGTGCGCTTGAGTCGCCAGTGCCGGCGTACGTTGCAGGTCAACGTAGTCATTGGCCTGGGCTGGACCTTGGCCATCGTGGTGTTTGCCGCCTTTGGCTGGTTGGGTGCTGCGGGGGCGATGATTGCGGCGGTGTTGCATAACCTCAGCACCTTGCTGGTACTGGGCAATGCCGGGCGTTTGCTGCGGTTTCAGGAGCCGCTGTCGAAGCTTGAGGATTAATTTCAGAAATATTTGCACACGGCTGTAACGCCGATAAGGGGCCTCACTCTAGTGCTGTGTCGAGACTGGGCAATCCGTTCAGACCGACGCCACTACCGATCATGAGGAATACGAGAATGAAGATTAAATCCGCTGCTGCTGGTGCTGCCCTGGCGATGGCCGCCGCCACCATGTTTGCTGGTGTTGCTACCCAGGTACAAGCCGCCGATGCGCAAGTGCATTGCTACGGCGTGACGTCCTGCAAAGGCATGAACGACTGCAAAACCGCTGAAAACGCCTGCAAAGGCCAGGCGGTGTGCAAAGGCCACGGCTTCAAGGCCATGACCAAAGCCGCCTGTGACGCAGCGGGCGGCAAAGTCGGCGAATAACCGGCAAACAAGTGCAACCGCAGCGGCAGCCCCCACCGCTGCGGACATTTTGCCCTGGAGCGAGTCATGTCCGCGTCCCTTCCAAGTCTGGGTTACGGCCTGGGTTTACGCAGTGAGTACTACCAGCAGATCCTTGAACAAGCGCCGGCCGTGGATTGGTTCGAAGTGATCTCCGAGAACTATCTGGTGCAGGGCGGTAAAGCCTTGTACTACCTGGATGCGATAGCCGAGCGTTACCCGTTGGTGATGCACGGTGTGTCCCTGTCCATCGGCGGCCCCCACCCCGTCGACATGGACTACCTGAAACACCTCAAGCAGCTCGCGGAGCGCATCCAGCCCGCGTGGATTTCCGATCACCTGTGCTGGAGCCGTGGCAGCGCGCACCAGTTGCACGACCTGCTGCCCCTGCCTTATACCGAAGAAAGCCTCTACCACGTGGCTGCTCGCGTTCGCCAAGTGCAGGATGTGTTGCAGCGCCCGCTGGTGCTGGAAAACGTCTCCAGCTATGTGCGTGCCAAGGCGGATGAATTCACCGAATGGGAATTCCTCAATGCCCTGGCCCACCTGTCGGGCTGCCAGTTGCTGCTGGACGTAAACAACGTGTATGTCAGTGCGCGCAACCATGGCTTCGATGCCTGGACCTTTATCCGCAACCTGCCGCCCGACAGCATCCGCCAGCTGCACCTTGCAGGGCATATGGATTACGGCGACTACGTGGTCGATACCCACGACCATCCGGTGTGCGATCCGGTGTGGGCGCTGTATCAACAGACCCTGGAGCACGTGGGGCCGGTCTCGACATTGTTGGAGCGCGATGACCATTTCCCGCCGCTCGAAGAACTGCTCACCGAGTTGAGCAAGGCCCGCGAACTGGGGGCCACCGCCCTGGCCAGGAGAGCGTTATGCGCCTGACCGATTGGCAGTTGGCTTTTGAACAGCATCTGTTATCCGAGACGCCGGTTGCCAACAGTGATTTCGCCGCCACGTTGCTTGGTGGGCCGACACTGGAGGTGGAAACGGGCCTGGCGATTTATCACAATGCCTACCTCTCGCGCTTGCAGGACGTGCTGCGACATGACTTCGGCGCCATCCGGTATTGGCTCGGGGATGATGAGTTTGCGTTGCTGAGTGAAGCCTATGTGCGCCGCCATCCCTCTGCGCATTACAGTTTGCGCTGGCTGGGGGAGCGGTTTGCGGCGTTTATCCTTGAGCATCTGGTGGCCGAACAAAGCGCGCCGCTGGCCGAGCTGGCGCGGTTGGAGTGGGCGTTCACCCTGGCGTTTGACGCGCCGGAAGGGCGGTTGCTGACGCTGGATGACATGGCGTTGTTGCCTGCCGAAGAGTGGCCGGGTCTACAGGTCAACCTGGCGCCTTCAGTGCAGCAGTTACTTTGCCGCTTCAACACGTTGGCGATCTGGCGATCCAGCAAGGATAAATCCAGTTTCCCAGGCAGCGAGGTGCTTGATCCGGCACACATCTGCGTGGTGTGGCGCCACCAGAATGTATGCCGTTACCGCAGCCTGGAACCCTTCGAGGCCTGCGCCTTGGCGGGGATCGTGACCACCGGCTGGGATTTTTCAGAACTGTGTGCAGAGTTGGCAGTCACTTATGGAGAGGGTGCACCACTGCAAGCGGTGACATGGCTGAAACAGTGGATCCAGGACGGTTTGCTCCAGCGCCGGGCCCCATAGAAGAACGCTATCAAATCGATAGCCTCCTACTTTTTCTCGGGATGGTCTACCCTCATTCCAGACGTCTGAAACAAGGGGGGACTACTCATGCTCGCGCAACTTCCACCGGCCTTACAGAATCTTCAGCTGCCGCTGCGTCTTCGACTCTGGGATGGCCATGAATTCAACTTGGGCCCCGAGCCCAGTGTGACCATCGTGGTGAAGGACCCCACGGTCGTGCCCCAACTGACCCATCCCACACTCGACTCGTTGGGCGAAGCCTTCGTCGAGGGCAAACTGGAGCTGGAAGGCTCCATCACTGAAGTGATCCGGGTGTGTGACGAACTGAGTCATGCCCTGATCGACGACGACGAGGGGAGTCGTCCGGTGCGCTCGATCCACGACAAGGCCACCGACGCCGCGGCTATTTCCTACCATTACGACCTGTCCAACGCGTTCTACCAGCTCTGGCTGGACCAGGACATGGCGTACTCCTGCGGGTATTTCGAAACCGGCAGCGAATCCATTGACCAGGCCCAGCAAGACAAATTCCGCCACCTGTGCCGCAAACTGCGCTTGCAGCCCGGCGAGTACCTGCTCGACGTAGGCTGTGGCTGGGGCGGGCTGGCGCGTTTTGCGGCGCGGGAGTTCGGGGTGAAAGTGTTTGGTATCACCCTGAGCAAGGAACAGCTGGCATTGGCCAAGGAGCGGGTGAAAGCCGAGGGCCTGGAAGACCAGATCGACCTGCAACTGCTCGACTACCGCGATCTGCCTCAGGATGGTCGTTTCGACAAAGTGGTGAGCGTGGGCATGTTCGAGCACGTCGGCCACGCCAACCTGGCGCAATACTGCAAGACCCTGTTTGGTGCCGTGCGCGAAGGCGGCCTGGTGATGAACCATGGCATTACCGCCAAGCATACCGACGGCCGGCCCGTGGGCCGTGGCGCCGGGGAGTTTATCGAGCGTTATGTGTTCCCCAACGGCGAACTGCCCCATTTGGCGATGATGACCGCCGAGATCAGTGAAGTCGGGCTGGAAGTGGTCGACGTCGAAAGCCTGCGCCTGCATTACGCGCGGACCCTGGACCATTGGAGCGAGCGCCTGGAAGACAACCTGGAAGCGGCGGCGAAGCTGGTGCCGGAGCAGGCGTTGCGCATCTGGCGGCTGTACCTGGCCGGGTGTGCCTATGCGTTTGCGCGGGGCTGGATCAACCTGCACCAGATCCTCGCGGTGAAGCCTCACGCGGATGGCAGCCATGAACTGCCGTGGACGCGGGAAGACATTTATCGCTGAGCTGATGTTCCAGAAAGGTGGAGATCCTAATGTGGGAGGGGGCTTGCTCTCTCCCACATTTTTTACCGCATTGGCCATTAGAGAATCGGTGAGATCAAGCGCGCCACCCGCATGCCCAGTTGCTGCAGGCGGCGGGTCTCGCGGCTTTCTTCCTGGCTCACTTCATGGGCCTGGGCGAAGTCGTCCAGCAGCATCTGTTCCACCTGCTTGGCGAAGGCTTCGTCTACCGTCAGCAACATCACTTCGAAATTCAGCCGGAATGAACGGTTGTCCATGTTCGCACTGCCGATGGCGCTGATCTCGTTGTCCACCAGCACCACCTTCTGATGCAGAAAGCCCGGTGTGTAGCGGAATACCCGGACACCAGCGCGCACCGCCTCGATCGCATACAGGCTGGACGCGGCGTACACGATGCGGTGGTCGGGCCGCGATGGCAACAGCAGGCGCACGTCCACGCCCCGCAGGACCGCCAGGCGCAGGGCGGCGAACACCGCTTCGTCGGGGATGAAATACGGGCTGGTGATCCACACGCGCTCGGTGGCCGCATGGATGGCCTCGACGAAAAACAGCGAGCAGGTTTCATAGGGATCGGCCGGGCCGCTGGCGAGCAATTGGCAGAGCACGCCGTCTTCGGGGTAGGCATCCGGCAGGATCAGCGGCGGCAGCTCGCGCGCGGCCCAGAACCAGTCCTCAGCAAACGACTCCTGCAGGCACGCCACCACCGGGCCGGTGACTTGCACATGGGTATCGCGCCATGGTGCCAATGGCGGTTTTTTGCCCAGGTATTCATCGCCCACATTGTGCCCACCGACAAACCCGGTGACACCGTCCACCACCACGATCTTGCGGTGGTTGCGGAAGTTGACCTGGAAACGGTTGAGCCAACCGCTGCGGGTGGCGAACGCCTTGACCTGCACCCCGGCGTCGCGCAGCGATTGCACGTACTGATGGGGCAGGGCATGGCTGCCGATGCGGTCGTACATGACGTAGATGCCCACGCCTTGGGCGGCCTTTTCCTTCAACAGCGTCTGTAACTGACGACCGAGTTCATCGTCATGAATGATGAAGAACTGAAACAGCACGGCGGTTTTGGCACTGCGAATGGCGTCGAAGATTGCACTGAAAGTGGCCTCGCCGTTGATCAATAAGCGCACTTCATTGTTGGCTAGGCACGGCATGCGGCCCAGCTTGGGCATGGCGCGCAACGACGCGTAGGCACTGGAGTTGCGCGCGGCGAGAGCCTCCTCGACCCACGGGCGCCAGTTCAGCTCGGTGATCGCGGTGTGCATTTCCTGGTTGGCCTGGCGACGCGCCTGGATATACGCGTCGAAGGTGCTGCGGCCAAAGATCAGGTAGGGGATCAGGGTGAGATAGGGCATGAACATCAGTGACAAGGCCCAGGCGATCGAGCCTTGGGCGGTCCTGACGGTCAGCACCGCGTGGATCGCGGCGAGAGTCCCGAGCAAGTGCAGCGTGGCGATGAAGTAGGCGAGCAGGTGCGGGCCAAAGAAATCCATGGACGACGGTACTCCAGACAATCCAATGCCTAACAGACCATGAACGGCTGCGAATGTCGCTATTTTATTTGCCGTGCAACACTGGCACTTTTGCGGCGTCTAACGTCCACAATTGCCCAGGAGTTACCCGATGAATGCTCGTCTGCTTGGTTTGGCCATGGTTGTTGGTTTGTCGTTGCCGGTGGCAGCGCAGGCGCAGATGCTGGCGCCGGGCTTGTGGGAATTGACCACCAGCAACATGAAAGTCGATAACCAGGACCTCCCGGACCTGTCGCTGATCCTCGGTCAGCTCAAGCAGCAGATGACCCCCGAACAGCGCGCCATGCTGGAAAAACAAGGCATCACCATGGCCGGCAAAGGCGTGCAGGTGTGCCTCACCCCGGCACAAGTCGCCTCTGATTCGATCCCCCTGACCGACCCGCAATCGGGCTGCAAACAGGAAGTGACCGACAAGACCGGCAACCAGTGGAAATTCCGTTTCAGTTGCCCGAAAGCCCAGGGCACCGGCGTCGCTACCTTCCAGAGCCAGAAAGAATTCACCACCACCGTCAACGGCACCTTCAATGCCACCGGCGTTCAACAGAAGGGCAGCCTGGATACCCACGCCCAATGGCTGGGCACCGATTGCGGCACGGTCAAGCCTCGCGCTTAACCTGTAGGAGCGAGCTTGCTCGCGAAAAACCGGAGAGCGCCATCGGGTGTCAGGTCCCCCGCGTTATCGTTAACGCTCTTCGCGAGCAAGCTCGCGCCTACCTTAGAAAATGCAGCGGTAAACCCTGGCAGCTGTCGACCACCTGGCCGTTGTGCCAGGCCAGGTGGCCGGAGACCAGGGTGGTGCTCACGCTGTGGCGAAAGCTGCGTTCGGCGAACGGCGTCCAGCCGCAGCGGGCAAGAATCGGCTCGTCCCTGACCGGTTTTCCTTCGGGCTCCGGTTTGATCAGCACCAGGTCGGCCCAATACCCTTCGCGCAGGTAACCCCGGTCCGGGATGGCAAACAGGTCGGCGACACGGTGGCTGGTCTTGGCCACCAGGGTGGTCAGGGGCAGCAGCCCATCGGCGACCAACTCCAACAACGCCGGCAGCGCGTGTTGCACCAGGGGCAAACCCGCAGGCGCTTCACGATACCCCAACTGTTTTTGCGCCCAGGTATGCGGCGCATGGTCAGTGCCAATCACATCCAGACGATCACTCAGCAAGGCCAGGCGCAGGGCGTCGCGGTCGGCGCGGGTCTTGATCGCCGGGTTGCATTTGATCTGGTGGCCGAGGCGGTGATAGTCACGGTCATCGAACAGCAGGTGGTGCACGCAGACTTCAGCGGTAATGCGTTTTTGCGCCAGGGGTTTGTCTTCGAACAATGCCAACTCGCGGGCGCTGGTCAGGTGCAGTACATGCAGGCGCGTGCCGTGACGCTTGGCCAGTTCCACCGCGAAGGAGGATGAGCGATAGCAGGCTTCGGCATCGCGGATCAGCGGGTGGGCGACGGCGGGGATCCTGTCACCAAAGCGCTCACGCATGCGCTGCTCGTTGGCTTGGATGCTCGGCGTGTGTTCGCAGTGGGCCAGCAGAATGGTCGGCACTTCGGCAAACAGCCGTTCCAGGACCCGTGGGTCGTCCACCAGCATATTGCCGGTGGAGGCACCCATGAATACTTTGACCCCGGCCACTTCGCGCGGGTCGAGGGCGGCGACGGTGTCGAGGTTGTCGTTGCTGACCCCGAAGTGAAAGCCGTAGTTGGCCACCGAGTGCAGGGCCGCGCGGCGCTTTTTATCGGCCAGGGCTTCCAGGTTCAGCGTGGCCGGGTTGGTATTGGGCATGTCCATGACGCTGGTGATGCCGCCGGCTACCGCTGCGCGGGACTCGCTGTAGAAGCTGCCCTTGTCCGGCGCGCCGGGGTCGCGAAAGTGCACCTGGTCGTCAATCATGCCCGGCAGCAACCACTGGCCTTGGGCGTCGATGGACACGGGCGCGGCGTTCCCGCCGATGCTGCTGGCGATCTTTTCGATACGGCCATTGGCGACCAGCACGTCGGCGTCGAATTCCTCGCCTTCGTTCACCAGGCGGGCGTTGCGGATCAGCAGGCGGCTCATGGCTTAGAACTCGTTTTGCAGGGCTTTGTAACCGCGCACCAGGTCGACGTTGGTACGTGCCACGTCTTCGGAAAACTCTGAGGCGCTGACACTCACCGGCGGGAATTGCGACAGGTCGGTATTCGGCCCGATGCGGGTGGTGGAGGGCACGTAGAAGGCGGCGGGCAAATCACGGCCGTCGACCACCGAGTTGTGGCGCACCACGCAGCCATCGCCGACGGCGCAGTTGAACAGCACGCTGTTGAAACCGATAAACACCCGGTCGCCGACGGTGCAGGGGCCGTGGACGATGGAGCGGTGGGCGATGGACGTGAATTCGCCGATGGTCACGGCGGCGCCGGACTTGGAGTGGATGACCACGCCGTCCTGGATGTTGGAATTGGCGCCGATGGTGATGGGGTCCATGGTGCCGCCGGCGTCGACTTCGTCGGCGCGGATCACGGCGTAGGGGCCGACAAACACGTTCTCGCCGATGATGACTTTGCCGCAGATGATTGCGGTCTTGTCGACGTAGGCCGATTCGGCAATCACCGGCAGATCGCCGGAAGGGTTCTTGCGGATCATGCAACTGGCTCCGTCATGATGTGAACGTAGGCGCCGTCGATGGCGTTGTAGAAACAGGTGGGGCGGCCGGTGTGGCAGGCCGGGCCTTGTTGGTCGACGATCAGCAGTACCGCGTCGCCGTCACAATCCAGGCGTGCTTCCACCAACTGTTGCCAGTGACCGGAGCTTTCGCCTTTGCGCCACAGCTGTCGGCGCGAGCGCGACCAATAGCAGACCTGCCCGGTAGCCAGTGTTTCGTTGAGGGCCTGGCGATTCATCCAGGCCAGCATCAGCACTTCGCCGCTGCCGTGTTGCTGGGCGATGGCGGCGATCAGGCCGTCGCTGTTCCACGGCAGGGCGTCGAGCACGGCGGCGAGTGGAAAGCGGCTGCCGACGGCAGCCCCTTCCAGTTCGAGCATGCTCAGGGTCACGGCTTGCTCAACGCTGCGCACAGGGTGTTGAGGTTGTACTCGAACAGCCCGGTGAAGGTGCTCGCCGGCCCTTCTGCGGCCAGGGCGTCGGAGTACAGCGTGCCGCCAATCTGCGCGCCGCTTTCATCGGCGATCTGTTTGAGCAGGCGCGAGTCCTTGATGTTTTCCATGAATACGGCCTTGACCTTGTCCTTGCGAATCTGGGTGATGAGCGCGGCGACTTCGGCGGCCGACGGTTCACGTTCGGTGGACAGGCCTTGGGGCGCGAGGAACTGGATGCCATAGGCCTGGCCCAGGTAGCCGAAGGCGTCATGGGAGGTAACGATGCGACGGTTACCCGGCGGCAGCGCGCCGAACTTGGTCTTGGCTTCGGCCAGCAGGCGGTAGATTTCTTTCAGGTAGGCCTGGCTGTTGCGCAGGTAGTCGGCCTTGTTGGCCGGGTCGGCAGCCACCAGCGCCTTGGTGATGTTGTTCACATAGATTTCGGCGTTGGCCAGGTTGTGCCAGGCGTGCGGGTCGGGGATGGTTTCGCCGTCTTCCTCCATGGTGTGGGAAATCACACCTTTGCTGGCGGTGACCACCGTGGCCTTGGTTTCGGTGCTGGTCACCAGACGGTCCAGCCACGGCTCGAAGCCCAGGCCGTTCTTGATGATCAGCTTGGCCTTGAGCAGCGCCTTGGCGTCGTCCGGGGTCGGTTCGTAGGTATGAGCGTCGGCGTCGGGGCCGACCATGTTGCTGATCTGGATGTGATCGCCACCGATCTGGTGGGTGATGTCATCGAGAATACTGAAGCTGGTAACCACCTGGAGTTTGTCGGCGGCCTGGGCCATCGACAACGGCAACAGCAGACTGAACAGCACGAGTAGAGCGCGCATCGGGAAACACCTCATTGGGATGTAAGCAAAGGCGGGCGGCGCAGCAAGCCGTGCACCGGACCGAAGACCACGGACAGCAGGTACCCACCGCCAGCCACCAGCACAATCGCCGGGCCGCTGGGCAGCGAGAAGTAGAACGACAGCAACAAACCCAACCACACCGACAGGCATCCCAGCACCGCCGATACCGCGATCAACACCGGCAGGCGACGGCTCCAGAAGCGTGAAGCGATGGCCGGCAGCATCATCAAACCCACCACCATCAAGGCGCCGATGGCCTGGAAGCCAATCACAAGGTTCAGGACCACCAGGGTCAGGAACAAGCCGTGGGCCAGGGGGCCAAGGCGGCTGACGGTTTGCAGGAACAGCGGGTCGAGGGTGTCCAGTAGCAGCGGTTTGTAGATCAGCGCCATGGCGATCAGGCTGAACCCGGAAACCCAGAGCATGCCGGTCAGGGTGGTTTCGTCGACGGCCAGGGCCGAGCCGAACAGCAGGTGCAGCAGGTCCAGGCGCTTGCCGGCCAGGCCCAGGATCAACACGCCGGCGGCGAGGGAGATGGGGTAGATGGCCGCCAGGCTGGCATCTTCGCGCAGGCCGGTGCGGCGGGTGATCCACGCCGACAGGCCGGCCATGCCCAGGCCAGCGCCCAGGCCGCCGATGGTCAGCGCGGGCAAGCTCAAGCCCGCGAACCAGAAGCCCAGTGCGGCGCCGGGCAATATGCCGTGGGCGACGGCGTCACCGATCAGGCTCATGCGGCGCAGGATCAGAAATACGCCGAGCGGAGCGGTGCTGCAGGCGAGCACCAGCCCGCCGATCAGGGCGCGACGCATGAAGACGAAGTCGAGGAAGGGCATCCACAGGTGGGCGGCGAAGTGCATCAGGCCACCTGCATGTGCGGCTGCGGGCGGATCAACTCTTTGCTGGAACCGAACACGCAGCCGCTGCTTTTGATTTGCACCACTTGTTGGGTGTGTTGGCGTACGGAGGCCAGGTCATGGCACACCACCACCAACGTTCGGCCTTCTGCGTGCCAGGCGTGGATATGGCTCCAGCACAGCGCCTGGCCTTCTTCGTCCAGAGCGGCATGGGGCTCGTCAAGCAGTAACACTGGCGACTCGGCAAGGCTCATGCGAGCGAGCAATGCGCGTTGTAGTTGGCCGCCTGACAACGCCATCAGCGGGCGCTGTTCCAGACCACTGAGGCACCAGTCTTCCAGCACTTTTTGCAGGTGCTCGCTTCTTTGCTGCGGGGTGAGGCGCGTGCCCCAGAAGCCGGCGGCGACCAGTTCTTGCAGGCTGATGGGGAACTGACGGTCAAGGTGCTGTTGCTGGGGCAGGAACGACAGGCCACCTCGGCGTGGAACATCCACGGTCACTTTGCCCGCCAACGGTTTTTGCAGGCCGGCGATGACTTTGAGCAGGCTGCTTTTGCCGCAGCCGTTGGGGCCGATCACGCCGGTGAGGCTGCCTTTTTCCAGGGTGAAATCCACGGCGGGAGTGAGCGGTTGGCCAGGGGCGCCCCAGCGTAAAGCGGTGCAGGTGATCATGCAGGGTTTCTCGTCCAGCGGCTTTCGGCCACGGCATCGTGCGCGTGCAGGCTTTCGGCGTGGATCACTTTGAGGTGGAAGGCTTTGACCGCATCCGAGCGTTTCAAGGCGAGGTTAAGGCGGCGGGCGGCGTCTTCGCAGAACATCAGGTTCTGCCCGTTGGCCAGGGCAAAGGCTTGTTCGTCCGCGCGTTTTACGGCGGTTTGTACGGCGGTGCCGAGGGCAGCTTCGGCAGCGTTGATCAGCTCGGTCAGCGCCAGATGTTCGCCTTGCAGGTGCACGTGCAGCTGGGCGCTGCTGCGCTGGCTGTGGGGCGTGGCGACGATACCGTTGGCGCTGCCGAGCCAGGACAGCACGTCTTCATGCTGCAACGGCGTGTTACCGAAGTCTTGGAGAAATTGCTGCTGAATCAACTGCCTGGCGAGGGCGGCAGAACAGGGGCAGGTTGAAGAATAGGTAACGTCAATTTTTAGTTCCACGTGGAACATCTGGTTTTCCAGGCGCGCTTCGATGCTCACCGGGTAGGCCTTCCAGCCGGCCAGTGGGCTGACCAGTGCTGGGCGTTTCAGCAGCAAATTCGTGTGGAGACGCAGGTAGGCGTTCTTAGATAAATCTTCATGACTGTCGAGAAACTGCTGCAGTACATTGCGCAGAAGTGCAGGCGTAACGGGCTGCTGTTCGAGCATCTCCAGTGCCAGGTACAGGCGTGACATATGAATGCCACGGGCGGTGCCATCGTCCAGGCTGACGCCAGCATCGGCGCTGGCGCTAAGGCGTTGGCCGTCAATGAGGATCGGCAGGGCGATGCCGCACATGCCCACCCAGTCGAGTGGCAAGGCTTGGCGTGAAGCCTGCGCGGCAATATCCGGCAGAGTCAGCGCATTCATAAGCAGGTCCATCGTTGGAAATAATTCGACATGTTATAGTATAACAATAGAGTCGACGATGAATTTTCTGCCCCGGCCTTTTTTCACTCATGCGGAGTACGGACGCTCCTCCATTTGCGGTATTTGTCATGCACAGACGTCAGCTCCTCAACCTGCTCCTGGCCAGCCCTTTGTTTGCTTTGCCGTTCGCCGCCCACGCGACCCAGATCCGCAATGCACGCCTGTGGCGCTCGGACGACAAGCTGCGCCTGGTGTTCGACCTTAGCGGCCCAGTGCAATACAAGACCTTCTCCCTGACTGCTCCGGAACGCCTGATCATCGACCTGAGCGGCGCAGGCCTCAGTGGTGACTTTTCTCAACTTGAGCTGAAGAACAGCGGGATCACCTCGATTCGCTCGGGGCATTTCGGCAAGGCGGATACGCGCATCGTGCTCGACCTGGCCGCGCCGATGCAGCTCAACAGCTTTGTATTGCCGCCTCAGGACGGGCAGGGCCATCGCCTGGTGCTGGACCTGACCAGCGCCACCCGTGCACCGCGTCAAATCGCGGCTGAGGCGGTGCCCTTGGTGGCCCCGGTGAACAAGGCGCACCCCAGGCGCGACATCATTGTGGTGGTCGACCCCGGCCACGGCGGCAAAGACCCCGGTGCTGTCGGCTCCAAGGGGCAGCGCGAAAAAGACGTGGTGCTGTCTATCGCCCAACTGCTGGCCAAGCGCTTGAAACGCGAAAAGGGTTTTGACGTGAAACTGGTGCGTAACGACGACTTCTTTGTGCCGCTGCGCAAGCGCGTGGACATCGCCCGTCAGCACAAGGCCGATATGTTCATCTCGGTGCATGCCGATGCCGCGCCACGGCTCACGGCCTCGGGCGCCTCGGTGTATGCGCTGTCGGAGGGCGGCGCAACCTCGGCCACGGCGCGCTTTATGGCACAGCGTGAAAACGGCGCGGATTTGCTGGGCGCCACCACGTTGCTCAATCTCAAGGATAAGGACCCGATGCTGGCCGGGGTGATTCTTGATATGTCGATGAACGCCACCATCGCCTCCAGCCTGCAACTGGGCAGCTCGGTACTGGGGAGCCTGCAAAGCATCACCAGCCTGCATCAGAAACGTGTGGAACAGGCAGGGTTCGCAGTGCTCAAGTCACCGGACGTGCCGTCGATCCTGGTGGAGACTGGTTTTATCTCCAATGCCCAGGACGCCCAGCGCCTGGTGACGGCGCGCCATCAACAGGCGGTTGCGGATGGCTTGTTCGAAGGCCTGAAAAATTACTTCCAGAAGAACCCGCCGATGAACAGCTACATGGCCTGGGTCCAGGAACAGAAGAATGCTCAGGCCTAACAGCCGGTAATTCGGCTGCACGTGAATTTGGCAGTGGCGCCACCGGAGCTGGAAAACCGGTTGATTGTGGTCCAGCCCACGCGCCGCGTGTAGCCCACCCATGCCTCTCCATCCGACGCCAAACCGGTAAAGAACGTCAGTTGTCCGTAGCGGCTGTTGGTTTGTGCCCAATAACGTTTCCCGATCACTTCGAAACCGCGCAGATACGTGGTGGTGCCCACCGTCGCTACGCTGTAGGCATTGCCCAGGGGGTCCACACAGGCCAACAGGTTGGCGCTGCGCGTGCACTTGGCCAGCAAGCTTGGCGCTTGGGCGCAGGCAGGCCCCGCGACTGCCAGTAACAGGACGCACACCAGGTATTTCATAAGGGGTCTCGGGGGCTGGTAAGTGTTCAAGCATTGCGCCCTTCGTCGTAACGAGCAAGGGGGATTGGCTTATTTGTATTGTTATACTATAACATAAAGGTACAGCCTGACCCGTGAACCGCTCCCCATGACCGAACAAGACCTGCTGGCCCAACCGCCCGCCGACTACATGAATGAAGCCCAGCAGGGCTTTTTCCGCGAACTGCTGCTGACTCAGCGCCATGAACTGCAAGCGCGCATCGAGGGCGAATTCCTGGTGCTGCGCGAGCAGGAGCCCAACAGCGACCCGGCCGATGTGGGCAGCGCCGAAGAACAGCGCCAGTGGCAACTGCGCTTGCTGGAGCGGGAAAAGAAGCTGCTCGACAAAATCGACGACGCCCTCGAACTGCTGGCCCGCGGCGAATACGGCTGGTGCCGCGAAACCGGTGAGCCCATCGGCCTGCAACGCCTGCTGCTGCGTCCCACCGCCACCCTGTGTATCGAAGCCAAAGAACGTCAAGAGCTGCGCGAACGCCATAAACGGGCGATTTGACCGGCCAACCCTGATGAGGATTACCTGATGCCCAATCGTCTCCCCGTTACCGTGTTGTCCGGCTTTCTCGGCGCCGGTAAAAGCACGCTGCTCAACTACGTCCTGCGCAACCGCGAAAACCTGCGTGTGGCGGTGATCGTCAATGACATGAGCGAAATCAACATCGACGGCAGCGAGGTGCAGCGTGACGTCACCCTCAACCGTTCCGAAGAAAAACTGGTGGAGATGAGCAACGGCTGTATCTGCTGCACCTTGCGTGAAGACTTGCTCGAAGAAGTCGGAAAACTCGCCAAGGAAGGTCGCTTCGATTACCTGTTGATCGAATCCACCGGTATCTCCGAGCCGTTGCCGGTGGCTGAAACCTTCACCTTCCGTGATGAAAACGAACAAAGCCTGGCCGATATCGCGCGCCTGGACACCATGGTCACCGTGGTCGACGGCATGAACTTCCTGCTCGACTACCAGGCCGCCGAAAGCCTCGCCTCACGGGGCGAAACCCTCGGTGAGGAAGACGAACGCTCGATCACCGACCTGTTGATCGAGCAGATCGAATTCGCCGACGTGATCCTGATCAGCAAGATCGACCTGATCAGCAGCCATGAGCGCGAGGAACTGATGGCGATCCTTGAACGCCTCAACGCCCAGGCGGAAATCATCCCGATGGTCATGGGCGAGGTGCCGCTGCACAAGATCCTCAACACGGGCCGCTTCGACTTCGAACGTGCCGCGCAGGCGCCGGGCTGGTTGCAGGAGTTGCGGGGTGAACATGTACCGGAAACCGAAGAGTACGGTATCGCCTCCACGGCCTACCGCGCACGTCGGCCCTTCCACCCGCAACGCTTCTTCGACTTTATCGACCGGCCGTGGGTCAACGGCAAATTGCTGCGTTCCAAGGGCTTTTTCTGGCTGGCCAGCAAGCACCAGGATGCGGGCAGTTGGTCCCAGGCCGGTGGCTTGATGCGCCACGGGTTTGCCGGACGCTGGTGGCGCTTTGTGCCGAAAAGCCAATGGCCCCAGGACGAAGAAAGCGTCGCCGCCATCATGGGCAACTGGCAGCTCAGTACTGGCGACTGCCGTCAGGAACTGGTGTTTATCGGACAGAACATCGACTTCGCGCGGATGCGTGCCGAGTTGGACGCGTGCTTGCTCACCGATGAAGAACTGGCCCTGGGTGTCGAGGGTTGGCGCCTGCTGGCTGATCCATTTGGTCCCTGGTATGAAGAGGCCGCCTGATGCTGGCATCGCTTATCCCCTTGCGCCCGGTGGTGCGCCAGACCCGTGGTGAAACCCCGCTGGCGCTGTCCGATATTCTCGAAGACGGCGTGAACCTGGCGCTGTGGCAGCGCCAATTGCCGTTGCATATCGCCGAGTTCGGCGCCTTGCTGGTGGCGCTCAATGAGCCGTTGGCCGAGTCCTTGGTGATCGAACTCAACAGCGAAGACGCCGAGCCGAACCTGTGCGGTCTGGCATCCAGTTGCCGCGATCTTGAAGGCTACGAAAGTTTTATCGCCGATGTGTCGTGGCTGGTCAGTGCCTTTGCGTGCCTGCTCGGCGCCAAGCGTATTGGTGTGCGCCTGCGGCTGCTGGATAAAGCCATGTGCCCGCGTTTTCACGTTGACCATGTGCCGGTGCGGCTGATCACCACCTATGCCGGCATCGGTAGCCAGTGGTTGCGCGAAGGGGTGATGGACCGCCGCAAGCTCAGCCAACCGGACGCCGAACCGAGCGAGCGCATCGAACAGATCCAGTGCGGTGAAGTGGCCCTGCTCAAAGGCACCAAATGGCACGGCAACGAAAACCACGGCCTCATCCATCGCTCCCCGGCGCTGAAAGCGGATGAGCGCCGATTGATTCTGACGCTGGATTGGCTCGCGTAACCGCGTAGGATCAAACCCTCTACACGGTCCGAACGATGGCACCCATGCTGCAGAACATTCCCACCCACGTGATTGCCGGGCCTTTGGGCGCCGGCAAGACCAGCCTGATCAAGCACCTGCTTGCCCAACGCCCGGCCAACGAGCGCTGGGCGGTGTTGATCAACGAGTTCGGCCAGATCGGCCTGGACGCTGCACTGCTGACCCTGGATGACGATGGCATTGCCCTGGGTGAAGTTGCCGGTGGCTGCCTCTGTTGTGTGAATGGCGCACCGTTTCAGGTAGGCCTGGGCCGGCTGCTGCGTAAGGCCAAGCCGGATCGGTTGTTTATCGAACCCTCGGGCCTGGGCCATCCTGCACAGTTGCTCAAGCAGTTGCGCGAAGCGCCGTGGCAGCAGGTGCTGGCGGTTCAGCCCTGTGTATTGGTGCTGGACGCCCAGGCGCTGGCGGCGGGCAAACCCTTGCCGCCGGCGCAGCAGGAAGCGTTGGCCAGTGCCGGGCTGTTGGTGCTGAACAAGGATGAGAGGCTGGATGCTGCGCAACGGGAAGCCGTCGAAGGACAGCTACCCGATCGCAACATTTATTGGACGCAGCAGGCATACGTGCCACTCGGCAGCCTGCCAGGCTTGAATGCGCAGGCTGAAGCGGCTGTGGATAACTTCGTGGTGCCCAAGGGGCTGGCTCAATTGCCGGCTGTCTGGAGCGATCCAGCAGTGCCGATCTGCCTGAGCCAGGTCCAGGAGGGCGGTTGGAGTATCGGTTGGCGTTGGCACCCGAGCCAGCAATTCGATTCCGAGCGTCTGCACCTGTGGCTGACATCCCTTGAGTGGCGCCGCGCCAAACTGGTTATCCACAGCCGTGATGGGTGGATATCGGCCAATGCTGTGGATAACAGCCCGCTGGCCTGGCAACCCAGCGAGTGGCGTCGCGACTCACGTATCGAACTGATCTTCAGCGCACCACAGGACGTGGCCGCGTTGCAGATCGCACTGGCCGCCTGCCGTTACTGACGGTTCTTGGTGGCGTGGTCCTGGCGCCATTGGCTCAGCTCGATCACATTGGCGCTGGGCAGTGCTTCCTTGACCTCGAACGGGTAGGGCGCCAGTTCGATCTGCGCACTGTGGGCGCCGAATTGCGTGATGGTCCCGCTGTGACGGGTCTCGCCCGTGACGGTGAACTCGAAATTGTAGATACGCGCCAGACGCCGCCGACCGTTGGCATCCTTCACAAAACCGATGCGCTTCAACGCCACGGCGCCGTCGAGCAATTCGATATCGAGCTTGGCGCAATGCTGCTTGACCCGCGCCAACGCCCGCTCTCGCAGGCCGTGGTTGTGCCATACCCAGGCGGCGCCGGTCGCCAGCAGCATCAACACGAAGATGTTTCCCAGGGTCAGCATGCGAAAAACTCCAACAAAGTGAGAGCAGCTTAACTGTGTCGTCGGTCTGTCGTACAGGCTGCGTTTAGTCGCATACTGCGCGGCCAGAATTTCAATGGCTTTACGGAAATCTCCTGCATGAAACGCACACCTCATCTGCTTGCGATCCAGTCTCATGTGGTCTTTGGCCACGCCGGAAACAGCGCCGCCGTGTTCCCCATGCAGCGGGTCGGGGTGAACGTCTGGCCGCTGAACACGGTGCAGTTCTCCAACCATACCCAGTATGGTCAGTGGGCGGGCGAAGTGTTGGCGCCGCAGCAGATTCCTGCTCTGGTGGAAGGCATTGCCGCCATCGGCGAGCTGGGCAACTGCGATGCGATCCTGTCTGGCTACCTGGGCAGTGCGGATCAGGGCCGCGCGATTCTTACCGGTGTAGCGCGCATCAAGGCCATCAACCCCAAGGCCCTGTACCTGTGCGACCCGGTGATGGGTCACCCGGAAAAAGGCTGCATCGTGCCGCAGGACGTCAGCGATTTCCTGCTGGATGAAGCGGCGGCCATGGCCGACTTCCTGTGCCCCAACCAACTGGAACTGGACAGCTTTGCCGGGCGCAAGCCGCAATCGCTGTTCGACTGCCTGGGCATGGCCAAGGCATTGCTGGCCCGTGGCCCGAAGGCGGTGCTGGTCAAGCACCTGGATTACCCGGGCAAGTTGCCGGATGGTTTCGAGATGCTGCTGGTAACTGCCGAAGGCAGCTGGCACCTGCGTCGGCCGCTGCTGGCGTTCCCGCGCCAGCCGGTGGGCGTGGGCGACCTGACGTCGGGGTTGTTCCTGGCGCGGGTGTTGTTGGGCGACAGCCTGTTGGCGGCTTTTGAGTTCACGGCCGCGGCGGTGCACGAAGTGCTGCTGGAAACCCAGGCCTGCGCCAGCTACGAGCTGGAACTGGTCCGCGCCCAGGACCGCATCGCCCATCCTCGCGTACGTTTCGAGGCGACGCCGATCAGCCTGTAAGTACACAGAACCCAATGTGAGAGGGGGGCAAACCTCCCCCATTTTTTGGTTGGACTTACAGCGCGTCAGCCTTGATTTCCTGGTAGCGCTTCTCAAGCTCCTGGCGGATCTGCCGGCGCTGCTGGGCCTGCACGAACCGGCGCTTGTCTTCACTGTTATGGGGTTGCAGCGGTGGCACGGCAGCGGGTTTACGCTGGTCGTCCACGGCCACCATGGTGAAGAAGCAGCTGTTGGTATGACGTACCGAGCGCTCGCGGATGTTCTCGGTCACCACCTTGATGCCCACTTCCATCGACGTATTGCCGGTGTAGTTGACCGATGCAAGGAATGTCACCAGCTCGCCGACATGGATCGGCTCGCGAAAAATCACCTGATCCACCGACAGCGTCACCACATAGCGACCGGCATAACGGCTCGCGCAGGCGTAGGCCACTTCGTCGAGGTACTTGAGCAAGGTGCCGCCGTGGACATTGCCTGAGAAGTTGGCCATGTCAGGGGTCATCAATACCGTCATCGACAGCTGGGCGTTTCCGGGTTCCATAGCACACTCACGGGTTGTAGGCATTGATTGGGGGGCACCTCTGCGGGTGCTGGGATCTTTGCAGCGCCATCCCTTACGGGACGCCGGTGGGCGGCTTGCCGTCACGCGTTCACCGATCTGTTTCCATATATTGCACCGGCTTTCCGGCGGAAGTCGCGGTGTTAACCTTCAAAAGCCCATCTCAGGGCATTTCTTACGATCAAGGCAGACTTTTCCTTCCGCACTTTGCGATTTTTCAAAGGCGCGTGCGGAAGTGGGAAAAGCGCCAGTACCCTCAAGGAGCCCCTCGCCATGCACGCCATCAGCTTTATCCAGGACTTGGCCGTGATCATGCTGGTGGCAGGGGTGGTCACCGTCCTGTTTCACCGCCTCAAGCAACCCGTAGTGCTGGGGTACATCGTCGCCGGCTTCATCATTGGCCCGCACACCCCGCCGTTCGGCCTGATCCACGACGAAGACACCATCAAGACCCTCGCCGAGCTGGGGGTGATCTTCCTGATGTTCTGTCTGGGCCTGGAGTTCAGCCTGCGCAAGCTGTTCAAGGTGGGGGCCACGGCGTTTATCGCGGCCTTTCTGGAAATCATCCTGATGATCTGGATCGGCTACGAGATTGGCCGCTGGTTCGACTGGAACATCATGGACTCGCTGTTCCTCGGCGCGATCCTGGCGATTTCCTCCACTACCATCATCGTGAAGGCACTCAATGACCTGAAGATGAAAAACCAGCGCTTCGCCCAACTTATTTTTGGCGTGCTGATTGTGGAAGACATCCTCGGCATCGGCATCATCGCTTTGCTCTCGAGCATCGCCGTCAGCGGTACGGTGAGTTCCGGCGAGGTGTTCTCCACGGTCGGCAAGCTCTCGCTGTTCATGATTGTCGCGTTGGTCATCGGTATTTTGCTGGTGCCGCGCCTGTTGGCCTACGTGGCCAAATTCGAAAGCAACGAAATGCTGCTGATCACCGTACTGGGCCTGTGTTTCGGTTTTTGCCTGCTGGTGGTCAAGCTGGAGTACAGCATGGTGCTGGGGGCGTTTCTGATCGGCGCGATCATGGCCGAATCCCGGCAACTGGTTAAGATCGAGCGCCTGATCGAGCCGGTTCGCGACATGTTCAGCGCGATCTTCTTCGTGGCGATCGGCTTGATGATCGACCCGCAGATCCTCCTGCAATACGCCTGGCCGATCGCGGTGATCACCGTGGCCGTGGTGCTGGGCAAGATGCTGTCCTGCGGCCTGGGTGCCTTTATCGCCGGCAATGACGGCCGTACCTCACTGCGCGTAGGCATGGGGCTGTCACAAATTGGCGAATTTTCCTTCATTATCGCCGCGCTGGGCATGACCTTGCAGGTGACCAGCGACTTCCTGTATCCGGTAGCGGTGGCCGTTTCGGCGATTACTACGCTGCTCACGCCGTACCTGATTCGCGGCGCCGACCCTTTGTCATTGAAGATCGCCGCCGTGATGCCCAAGCGTATGAGCCGGGTGTTTGGCATGTACGGCGAATGGTTACGCAGTATTCAGCCGCAAGGCGAGGGCGCCATGCTGGCGTCGATGATCCGCAAGATCATCCTGCAGGTGGGCGTGAACCTGGCGCTGGTGATCGCGATTTTCTTCGCTGGAAGCTTTTTCGCGGTGCGCATTGGTGGGTATCTGGAAGGTTGGATCAGTGATCCAAGCTGGCAGAAGGCGTTGATCTGGGGTGGGGCATTGCTGTTGTCGCTGCCGTTCCTGATCGCGGCGTACCGCAAGCTCAAGGCGCTGTCGATGTTGCTGGCGGAGATGAGCGTGAAGCCGGAAATGGCCGGGCGACATACCCAGCGTGTGCGACGGGTGATTGCGGAGCTGATCCCGATTTTGTCGCTGCTGGTGATCTTTGTGCTATTGGCAGCCTTGTCGGCCAGTATTCTGCCGACCAACAAGTTGCTGGTGCTGATTGCCGTGGTCACGGCGGCGGTGGCGGCCGTGCTCTGGCGATGGTTCATCCGTGTGCATACGCGGATGCAGGTCGCCTTGCTGGAGACGCTGGATAACCATAAGGATACGCCGGAGCACTAGTGGGGGCCGCTACGCGGCCCGGCGCGGGACAAGCCCGCTCACCACCGCAAGCCCGTTCGCCACGGGGGTCAGGTGTCAGCTTTCCAGCCAGACGTCCCGCGCCCAGTGCCACACCGATTCCCAGGTCTCTTCGGTGACGAGTTCTTCTTCGCCGGACCACAGCACCACGGTGCCGTCTTCTTCGACGCAGTAGTAATCGTCACCGTCCTGGCAGATCGGGATCATGCTGCGGTCAACACCGGCATCCCAGGCGTTGGCAGCCACGTCCGGCAGGTAGGTGTGGGATTGCGGGTCGGTGACGGTCACCGGCTCCAGGCTGCCGTACACCACATCGCTGACGGTCAGCAGGAATTCACGAAAGACAAACGGGATGTCGATGAACAGCTGTTCCTCGATTTCCACCAGTTGATCTTCGTCAGGCAACTCCAGAGGAACCGGAACCGGTTCATTGGCTTCACGCAATTGTTCGATGATTTCTTCCACGGCCGGGATCCTCTTGCTGATGGCGCGGTTTATAGGGGCGTTTTATACAGTAGCTCGCCATAAGTGCAACCGTGAAATAGAAAACCCCGGACAGGTCCGGGGTTTTGTTACGACTTGCTCAAGCGCGTGGGTATCAGCCGTTCTGGCGGATACCGGCGACCAGCCATGGCTGGTTGTCGCCTTGGGCACGTTCCATGTTCCAGCTTTCGCTGAACGCTTCACCCTGGTCGAAACGCGAAGTCTTCGACACGCCACTGAAGGTCAACGTTGCGATGGTCTTGTCGGCGCGATCATCCACACCTTCCAGTTGCACGTGCAGGTCGTCGATATAGGTCGACTGGAAGCCGTCGCCCAGGTCGGCGCGTTCGCGCTTGAGGAACTCCAGCAGTTGCGGGGTCACGAACTCGGAGATCTTGTCCATTTCGTTGGCGTCCCAGTGCTGCTGCAGGGACTGGAAGTGGCTGCGGGCCGCTTCGACGAAACGTTCCTCGTTGAACCACGCCGGTGCGTTTATCACCGGTCGGGCTGCGGCAGGCGCTGCCGAACCACCGAAGATCGAACCCATGGCTGGCTTCTGCTCGAACACTTCACGCTGCATCGGCGCGCCGGCCGGAGCCATCTGCTCCTGCTGCTTGCGGCGACGGGCGGCGATGAAACGGAAGACCAGGAAGGCGATGACCGCCATGATCAGGATGTCGAAGATCTGCATGCCCTGGAAGCCGCCGCCCATGAACATGGAAGCGAGCAGGCCACCGGCCGCGATACCGGCCAGAGGGCCCAACCAGCGCGAAGCACCGCCGGCCTTGGCTGCGGCGCCGGCAGCACCGGCTGCGCCTGCGGTAGCGGCAGCACCGCCGGCACCGGCGGATGGAGCCATTTGGCTGGTCTGGTGAGTCGGCGCCGCGCCCGAGCTTTTGCCGCCACCGAAGCGTTTGGCGTTGGCGTCGAGGCTCATCGTCAGGCCGATGCACAACGCCATGGCGATGCTAAGAAAACGTTTCATAAAGGGAATTCCCATTTGTGGATTGCACGCGCGCCATGTTGCACAGGTGTAGTGACAGTGGCTAGCGACATAATGTTTCGGGCTTTTGCGTAAGACCGAAACAGAATGGTCTGTAGGACGTATTACAGATATTGGCCCGCGCTCGTTAAAAACAAGGGCGGGCCAATAACCTTCATGTAGGCAAATGTTTCAGACAGCTTCGAGCTTCGCGTAGCCCATCATCAGCCATTTGCTGCCTTCGGCGAAGTTCACCTGTACCCGTGCCTGGGCACCGGCGCCTTCGAAGTTGAGGATCACGCCTTCGCCGAAGATCGCATGCCTGACCTGCTGGCCCAGGCTGAATGGGGTTTCCGGAATCTCGGAACCGGCGAACATGCTGCTGGAGTTCTGCTGCTGGCCCCCGCCGAACGGGCGGCTGACGCTGTTGGACAGACGCACTTCCTGGATCAGTCCCTTCGGCACTTCACGTACGAAGCGCGACACCTTGTTGTAGGTCTCGCTACCGTACAGGCGTCGGGTCTCGGCGTAGGTCATCACCAGGTTCTGCATTGCGCGGGTGATGCCCACATAGGCCAGGCGGCGTTCCTCTTCAAGACGGCCGGGCTCTTCCAGGCTCATCTTGTGGGGGAACAGGCCTTCTTCCATGCCCACCAGGAACACATACGGAAACTCCAGGCCCTTGGCGCTGTGCAAGGTCATCAACTGGATGCTGTCTTCATGCTCATCGGCCTGGGTGTCGCCGGCTTCCAGGGATGCATGGCCGAGGAAGGCGGCGAGCGGGGTCAGCTCTTCGTCTTCCTCGGTGTTTTCGAACGCGCGGGCGGCGCTGACCAGTTCCTCGAGGTTTTCTACCCGGGCCTGGCCTTTCTCGCCTTTTTCCGCTTCGTGATAGGCAATCAGCCCGGATTGCTCGATCACCGTCTGGGTCATCAGGTGCAGGGGCATTTCCGAACACTTGGCCGCGAGGTTCTCGATCAACTCGACAAACACCCCCAACGCCCCGGCGGCACGGCCGGTCAGGCCTTTATTGGCGATCAGCAGGCGCATGGACTCCCACATCGACACATCGGCATGGCGCGCGTGGTCGCGAATCGCCTCGACGGTTTTCTCGCCGATGCCACGGGCCGGGATATTGATCACCCGCTCCAGTGCCGCGTCGTTGCCACGGCCTTCGAGCAAACGCAGGTAAGCCATGGCGTTCTTGATTTCCGCACGCTCGAAGAAGCGCTGGCCACCATAAATGCGGTACGGGATGCGCTCGCGCAGCAAGGCTTCTTCCAGCACCCGCGATTGGGCGTTGGAACGGTACAGAATCGCGATATCGCTACGGGCAAGGCCGGTTTTCAGTGCGCTTTCGATGGTTTCCACCACGTAGCGCGCTTCATCGTGCTCGTTGAACGCGGCATACAGGTTGATCGCCTCGCCTTCGCCGCCGTCGGTCCACAGCTCTTTGCCCAGGCGCCCGGTGTTGTTGGCGATCAAGGCGTTGGCGGCCTTTAGGATGCCGGCGGTGGAGCGGTAGTTCTGCTCCAGGCGGATGGTGACCGCGTCCGGGAAATCCTCGGAATACTGGTAGATGTTCTCGATTTTCGCGCCACGCCAGCCGTAGATCGACTGGTCGTCGTCGCCCACCACCATCAGGCTGTCGCCGCCCTTGGCCAGCAGACGCAACCAGGCGTACTGCACGGCGTTGGTGTCCTGGAACTCGTCCACCAGAATGTGACGGAAGCGTTTCTGGTAATGGGCCAGCAAACCCGGATTGTCGCGCCACAGGTCGAGGGCGCGCAGCAGCAGCTCGGAGAAGTCGATGACGCCGGCGCGTGCGCAGGCGGCCTCGTAGGCTTCATAAATGCTGCGCATGGTGGCCAGGAACAAATCGCCGCTGGCCTGGATATGCTGCGGGCGCAGGCCTTCGTCTTTCTGGCCGTTGATAAACCACTGGGCCTGGCGCGCCGGCCAGCGCTGTTCGTCGAGACCCAGTTCGCGGATCACGCGCTTGACCAGGCGTTGCTGGTCATCGCTGTCGAGGATCTGGAAGGTCTGGGCCAGGCCCGCTTCCTGCCAGTGTGCCCGCAACAGACGGTGCGCCAGGCCGTGGAAGGTGCCCACCCACATGCCGGCCGGGCTGATGCCCATCAACTGCTCGATGCGGTGGCGCATTTCGGCAGCGGCCTTGTTGGTGAAAGTCACCGACAGGATGGAATGCGGGGACGCGTTCTCGACCTGGATCAACCAGGCGATACGGTGCACCAGCACTCGGGTTTTACCGGAGCCAGCACCGGCCAGGACCAACTGACGGCCAACGGGGGCCGCTACGGCCTGGCGTTGGGCATCGTTGAGGGAGTTCAGCAAAAGAGAGAGATCATCGCGCATCGACGCATTCTATGGGCCTAAGGGGGCTCGGGCAAATCCCAATGCCGGGTGGTCGATGCAAAACCTCCCGCGTGATCCTGCAGGGGCAAACATTCCGGCAAGGCTGATGACCGGTAAGTCATGGGCCACAGCCCGCGCAGTGCCTCGCCCGAGGGGTCTGGCACCAAGGTTTGCGGCTGATCACAGGATGATTTTTATGATCTGGAGCAGTTTGGCCGAAGCGCTTGCTTGTGTATGCTCCGTCGACGTTTCGGGCTCACCATTATAAGAACACTGCCTATGACTCTCAGCACCGACCTGCTTGGCCCCTCGGCGGCGCCCGCGCAGGTTATCCGTAAACATTACGCCACCGAGATGGCGGTCGAGCGCACACGCCTGCTCTATCAGGGCTCGTTGCTGCCCACCTTATTAATGCTGGTCAACGGCCTGGTCTGCGCCTGGCTGCTGTGGAACCCCAAGCAATACCTGCTCGACAGCATCTGGCTGGTGTGGCTGCTGGCCCTGGTGGCCATGCGCGTGATCCAGGTGGCGGCCTTTGATTCGGCCATGCCCAGCCGCCAGGCCCAACCGATCTGGCGGCGCATGTTCATGCTCGGCTCGGCGGTCAGTGGCCTGACCCTGGCCACCGCGGCCATTGCCCTGGTGCCGGTGGACAGCTTTATCCAACAGGCCTGGGTGTTCGGCCTGATCGGGGCGGCGACGCTGTCAGCCAGTGTCGCCTACGCCGTGAGCCTGCCGGCGTTCCTGTCCTTTGCCTTGCCGTGCCTGGTGCCGGCCATTGCCTATCTGTTCTGGAATGGGGCGCCGCAGCAACAGGGCTGGGGTGTGCTCGGCCTGATCCTGCTGGCCTCCCTGAGCGTGGTGGCGTGGCAGGTCAACCGCCTGATCCAGCGTGGGCTGTTGCGGCGCTTCCAGAACCAGGCATTGATCGAGCATCTGCAGCAGGCGCAGCAACGCAGCGAGCAACTGAATCAGGATCTGGTGCGCGAAGTCGAGCAGCGGCGTCAGGTCGAGCAGGAGTTGCGGGATGCGCAAATCGGCCTGCAGGACCGTGTGGCGCAACGCAGCCAGGAACTGGACGCCGCCAGCCTGGCCCTGAATAAAAGCGAGGCGCGCCTGGCCATGGCCCTGCAAGCCAGTGAGCTGGGCCTGTGGGACTGGAACCTGCAAACCGATGAGGTTCACCACACCCAGCTCAAAGAGCTGTTCGGCCTCGAGCCCGAGTACGTCACGGCCATGCTCGGCCACCTCAAGCCGCGCCTGCACCCCGACGACCTGCCGCTGCTCAAGCGGGCACTGGTGGAGCACCTCAAGGGGCGCACTGAGGATTACCAGGTGGAATACCGCGTGCGCCATGGCGATGGCCACTGGGTGTGGATCGAAGACCGCGGGCGCGCCGTGGAGCGTGCACCCAGCGGGCGAGTGATTCGAATGCTCGGCACCCGCCGCGACATCAGTGCCGGCAAGGCCCTGGAAGAGCAGCAGCGGTTGGCCTCGACCGTATTCGAGGCAGCCAGCGAAGGCATCGTGATCCTTGACCCGGACTACGCGCTGATCGCGGTCAACCAGGCTTTCAGCCGTGTCACCGGGTTTGAAATCGACGATATGCTCGGTCGCAATGTCGTCGAGCTGCCCAGCAGCCGCGATGCCCGGCGCCACTTCCCGGTCATCCGCCAAGCCTTGCTCAGCCATGGCACCTGGCAGGGCGAGCTGGTGGAAACACGCAAGAACGGCGAGTTGTACCCGCAGTGGCTGCAACTGAATGTAGTGCGTGATGTTCGGGGAAAGGTCAGCCATATCGTGGGCTTCTTCGCCGATCTGTCAGCGCGGCGCGAATCCGAGGAGCGCATGCGCTACCTCACCCACTACGATGAGTTGACCGGCCTGTCCAACCGCTCGCTGTTCCGCGAACGGCTGCGCGAGGCCCATCAGCGTGTACGCCAAGGCGGGCGCAGCCTGGCGTTGCTGCATATCAACCTCGACCGCTTCAAGTTGCTCAATGACAGCCTGGGCCATGAAGTGGCCGACCAGTTGCTGCAAAAGATGGCCCGTCGGTTGATCAATGCCTTGCCCGAGGCCGACACCATCGCGCGTTTGTCCGGCGATGAGTTCGCCGTGCTGTTCGACGCCTACGGCAACCTGTCGAGCCTGGCACGGGTGGCCACGCGGCTGCTGGCCAAGCTGCGGGTTCCGGTGACGGTAGAAGGGCATGAGTTGGTGGTGAGTGCGTCGATGGGCATCAGCCTGTTGCCGGATAACGCGCGGGAAATTTCTGCGCTGGTCAGTCAATCGAACATGGCCATGCAGCACGCCAAGCACCTGGGTGGCAATAACTTCCAGTTCTACACCGACAGCCTGCAAGCCAGCACCCTGGAGCGTTTGCAGCTGGAAAACCATCTGCGCAAAGCCATCGATGAGCGTCAGCTCACGGTGTTCTACCAGCCGAAACTGTGCCTGGCCACCGGCAAGCTTAACGCTGCCGAAGCGCTGATCCGCTGGGAGCACCCACAATGGGGCATGGTGCCGCCAGGCGACTTTATCGGCCTGGCCGAAGAAACGGGCCTGATCGTACCGCTGGGCGAATTCGTGCTGCGCCAGGCGTGCTGGCAGGCCTGTGAGTGGCAGCGCCAGGGGCTGGCACCGATCCGCGTGTCGGTGAACCTCTCGGTGCACCAGTTGCGCCAGGGCAAGCTGGTCAGCCTGGTGCGCCAGGTATTGGAAGAAACCGGCCTGGACCCGCAATACCTCGAACTGGAACTGACCGAGAGCCAGTTGCTCGACAGTGTTGAACACATCATTGCGACCTTCCAGCAGCTGCGTGACCTGGGCGTGAAGCTGGCGATCGACGACTTTGGCACCGGCTATTCATCCCTCAGTTACCTCAAGCGTATCCCTGTGGACTACGTGAAGATCGACCAGACCTTTATCCGCGGCCTCGGCCAGGGACGGGAAGACGCCGCCATTACCCGAGCGATCATTGCGATGGCTCACGGTCTGGCGCTCAAGGTGGTGGCCGAAGGTGTGGAAGATCAGCAGCAGCTGGATTTCCTGCGTACAGAACGATGCGATGAGGTGCAGGGCTACCTGATCAGTCGGCCGATGGAGGCCGAAGGGCTGGCAGATTTGTTACGCAACAATGCAGATTTTCCCTGAAGACAGTCCGCACGCCCATATGGCTACAAGGCAGCTGCCCGCTGATTCAAAGGGCATCAGGGCGATTTAGTGATGCATCGGGCGGGCAAAACGGCAATTCTTGTAGTATAACTACAAGCTTGCTACATCCCTGGCCCTGCCAATAACAAGAGTCCTGCCCTTTGAACCTGTTGCAACATATCGCCCAGTCGCGCCACCTGTTACGCAAATCGGAACTCAAGGTTGCCGATCACGTGCTGCTTGACCCTGCGGCCGTGATGCACAGTTCCATGGCCGACCTTGCCCACAGCGTGGGCATCAGCGAGCCGACCATCGTGCGCTTCTGCCGCGCCATCGGTTGCTCCGGGTTCCAGGACTTGAAGCTCAAGCTGGCCCAGAGCCTGGCCGCCGGCGCGAGCTTCGGCCAGTTTGCGATCCACGAAGACGATTCCGTCGCCGACTACAGCCTGAAAATCTTCGACACCACCCTGCACACGCTCATGGAGGTGCGCGAGAAGCTTGACCCGGTGGAGCTGCAAAAGGCCGTGACTGCCATGTCCCAGGCCCAGCGTGTCGAGTTCTACGGGTTCGGTGCTTCCGGTGCCGTGGCGGCCGATGCCCAGCACAAGTTCTTCCGCCTGCTGCTCACCGCCGCGGCCTACAGCGACCCGCACATGCAGGCGATGTCGGCGGTGACCTTGAAGCCGACCGACGTGGCGATCTGCATTTCCCAGTCGGGCCGCTCCAAAGACCTGCTGATCACGGCCAACCTGGTGCGTGAAAGCGGCGCGACATTGATTACCTTGTGCCCGAGCCAGACGCCGTTGGCGGAGCTGTCCACGGTCAACCTGGCGATCGATGTGCACGAAGACACCGAGATCTACACCCCGCTGACGTCGCGTATCGCGCACCTGGTGGTGATCGACGTGCTGGCCATGGGCGTGGCCATGGCGCGGGGCCCGAGCCTGGTCAACCACCTCAAGAGCGTGAAGCGCAGCTTGCGCAGCCTGCGGTTGTCGCCCAAGTCCGTCAAAGCCCTCGACGACTGATCCAAGGTTGCAGGGGTTCCAAATGTGGGAGGGGGCTTGCTCCCGATAGCGGTGGGTCAGTCAAAGAGAAATCGGCTGATGTACCGTAATCGGGAGCAAGCCTCCTCCCACATTTGGTTTGTCTACCTATCCGGAAGATTCATCGTCCTGTAACCCCCGCGCCGTTAAACCGTCATCGCTACAACCCATCCTGTACTCCCCGTACTCGCATTGGGAGACTCCAAATGGCCCGGCCCTACGAAGACAGCAACAGCTCCGTCAAGACCCGTCGTCAACAGGAAGACCAGCGCCGCATGGCGTTCCGTCGCGCAATCGAAGACCGCTGCGACCAGCGCCAGCTGCAGCAGAGCATCAGTGACTACCCGGAACTCCACTGGCAGGCACCCGCGGCTGCCCAGCGAAACGTTCAGCCAACGCGCTGATCTGCACCCGTTCGCTGCGGATAAAGCCCAGGAACGCATGGGCCACCGGTGACAGGCGCTTGGCCTTGGCCTGCACCAGGCACCAACTGCGGTACAGCGGCAGTTCTTCCACCGGCAGCTCCTTGAGCCCGCCGGTGGCCAGTTCCATATTGACCGCATGGCGCGTCAGCAAGGCCACGCCCAGCCCGGCACACACGCATTCACGTTGCGCTTCGGCAGAGGCCACTTCCACCGTCTGGGTGAAGTGCACGCGTTTCTCCTTGAAATACTCCTCGCAGGCCAGTCGCGTGCCGGAGCCTGGTTCGCGCAGCAACAGCGTGTAGGGTTCCAGGTCCTGCAAACGCAGCGGCCCTTGCAGGCTCAAAGGATGATCGGGGGGCGCCACGGCCACGATCGGGTTGTTGAGGAATGGCAGGAATTCCAGGCCCATGTCCTGGGGCACCATGGACATGATCACCAGGTCGTCACGGTTGTCGGAGAGGCGGCGGATCACCTGGGCGCGGTTGACCACGGTCAGGTGCAGTTGCACCTCGGGATGCTGGCGTTTGAACGCGGCAAACAGGTGCGGCACGAAGTACTTGGCGCTGGATTCAATCGCGAGCTTCAGCTGGCCCTGCAACGAGCCTTGCATGTCCGACAGCTGCATATCGAGGTTTTCCAGGCGCCCGAAAATATCCCGGCTGGCCCGTTGCAGGGCTTCGGCCGCCTCGGTCATGTAGAGCTTCTTGCCGACATAATCGAACAGCGGCTGGCCGACCAGCTCTTCGAGCTGGCGAATTTGCAGGCTCACGGCGGGTTGGGTGAGAGACATTTCCTCGGCCGCGCGGCTGTAGGAGCGCAAATCGCACACTTCATTGAAGATCTGCAATTGACGCAATGTCATACGCATCAGTGACTTACGCATTATTTAAATCCTCTCGCCCCAGGTCGACCGGCCAACTATAAGTCTTTACTTATGAGCGACCCAATAATTATTGATTTTTGTTAATCCCTCCACGGGCTTAGTGTGTGGCTGCGACTGGCTTGAAACATTTAGTCACGCGCCGACCCGGCTCCAGCGGGTCGAAGAACGCAGCAATCGGCTCAAGGGAATTTCCAAGTGATAAAAAAGATCCTGATCGCCAACCGTGGTGAAATTGCCGTACGAATCGTGCGTGCCTGCGCCGAGATGGGCATTCGCTCGGTCGCGGTTTACTCGGACGCCGACCGCCACGCGTTGCACGTCAAGCGTGCCGACGAAGCCCACAGCATTGGTGCCGAGCCGCTGGCCGGCTACCTGAACCCGCGCAAGCTGGTGAACCTGGCGGTGGAAACCGGTTGCGATGCGCTGCACCCCGGCTACGGCTTCCTGTCGGAAAACGCCGAGCTGGCAGACATCTGCGCCGAACGTGGAATCAAATTCATCGGCCCTTCGGCTGAAGTGATTCGCCGCATGGGCGACAAGACCGAAGCCCGCCGCAGCATGATCAAGGCCGGTGTGCCGGTCACGCCCGGCACCGAAGGCAACGTCGCCGACATCACCGAGGCCCTCACCGAAGGCGACCGCATTGGTTACCCGGTGATGCTCAAAGCCACCTCCGGTGGTGGCGGTCGCGGTATCCGCCGTTGCAACAGCCGCGAAGAACTCGAACAAGCCTTCCCCCGCGTGATCTCCGAAGCCACCAAGGCGTTCGGTTCGGCGGAAGTGTTCCTGGAAAAATGCATCGTCAATCCCAAGCATATCGAGGCGCAGATCCTCGGTGACAGCTTCGGCAACGTGGTGCATCTGTTCGAGCGCGACTGTTCGATCCAGCGCCGTAACCAGAAGCTCATCGAAATCGCCCCGAGCCCGCAGCTCACCCCGGAACAGCGCGCCTACATCGGCGACCTCTCGGTGCGTGCGGCCAAGGCCGTGGGCTACGAGAACGCCGGCACCGTGGAGTTCCTGCTCGCCGAGGGCGAGGTGTACTTCATGGAGATGAACACCCGGGTGCAGGTGGAACACACCATCACCGAAGAAATCACCGGGATCGACATTGTCCGCGAGCAGATCCGCATCGCCTCGGGCCTGCCGTTGTCGGTGAAACAGGAAGACATCCAGCACCGTGGCTTTGCGTTGCAGTTCCGCATCAACGCCGAAGACCCGAAGAACAACTTCCTCCCAAGCTTCGGCAAGATCACCCGTTACTACGCGCCCGGCGGCCCCGGCGTGCGTACCGACACGGCGATCTACACCGGCTACACCATCCCGCCGTTCTACGACTCCATGTGCCTGAAGCTGGTGGTCTGGGCGTTGACCTGGGAAGAAGCCATGGACCGCGGCCTGCGTGCCCTGGACGACATGCGCCTGCAAGGCGTGAAGACCACCGCCGCCTACTACCAGGAAATCCTGCGTAACCCGGAATTCCGCAGCGGCCAGTTCAACACCAGTTTTGTGGAAAGCCACCCTGAGCTGACCAACTACTCGATCAAGCGCAAACCCGAAGAGCTGGCCCTGGCCATCGCCGCCGCCATCGCCGCCCACGCAGGCCTGTGAGGAACATTCCAATGACTAAAAAAATCTTCGTAACCGACACCATCCTGCGCGACGCCCACCAATCGTTGCTGGCGACCCGCATGCGCACCGACGACATGCTGCCGATCTGCGACAAGCTCGACAAAGTCGGCTACTGGTCCCTGGAAGTCTGGGGCGGCGCGACCTTCGACGCCTGCGTACGCTTCCTCAAGGAAGACCCGTGGGAGCGCCTGCGCAAACTGCGCGCCGCGTTGCCTAACACGCGCCTGCAAATGCTCCTGCGCGGCCAGAACCTGCTGGGCTACCGCCATTACAGCGACGATGTGGTCAAGGCCTTCGTGGCCAAGGCTGCCGTCAACGGTATCGACGTATTCCGCATCTTCGACGCCATGAACGACGTGCGTAACCTGCGCGTGGCCATCGAAGCGGTCAAAGCCGCCGGCAAGCATGCCCAGGGCACCATCGCCTACACCACCAGCCCGGTGCACACCGTCGAGGCCTTCGTGGCCCAGGCCAAGCAGCTGGAGTCCATGGGGTGCGACTCGATCGCGATCAAGGACATGGCCGGCCTGCTGACCCCGTACGCCACCGGTGAACTGGTCAAGGCGCTGAAAGCCGAGCAGAGCCTGCCGATCTTTATCCACTCCCACGACACCGCCGGCTTGGCCGCGATGTGCCAACTCAAGGCGATCGAAAACGGGGCCGACCATATCGACACCGCAATCTCCAGCTTCGCCTGGGGCACCAGCCACCCGGGCACCGAGTCGATGGTCGCCGCCCTCAAGGGCAGCGAATTCGACACCGGCCTCGACCTGGAACTGCTGCAAGAGATCGGCCTGTACTTCTATGCCGTGCGCAAGAAGTACCACCAGTTCGAAAGCGAATTCACCGCCGTCGACACCCGTGTGCAAGTCAACCAGGTGCCGGGTGGCATGATTTCCAACCTGGCCAACCAGTTGAAAGAGCAGGGCGCTCTGAACCGCATGAGCGAAGTGCTGGCTGAAATCCCACGGGTGCGCGAAGATCTCGGCTTCCCGCCGCTGGTGACCCCGACGTCGCAGATCGTCGGCACCCAGGCGTTCTTCAACGTGCTGGCCGGTGAGCGCTACAAGACCATCACCAACGAAGTGAAGTTGTACCTGCAAGGCGGCTACGGCAAGGCGCCGGGCACGGTGAACGAGAAGTTGCGTCGCCAGGCCATCGGCAGCGAAGAAGTGATCGACGTGCGCCCAGCCGACCTGCTCAAGCCGGAGATGACCAAGCTGCGCGGCGAAATCGGCGCCTTGGCCAAGTCCGAAGAAGACGTGCTGACCTACGCCATGTTCCCGGACATCGGGCGCAAGTTCCTCGAAGAACGCGACGCCGGCACCCTGACACCTGAGGTACTGCTGCCTATCCCTGAAGCCGGCGGTGTGGCCCGTGCCGGTGGTGAAGGCGTGCCGACCGAGTTCGTCATTGACGTGCACGGCGAAAGCTACCGCGTGGACATCACCGGTGTCGGTGTGAAAGCCGAAGGCAAGCGCCATTTCTACCTGTCCATCGACGGCATGCCGGAAGAAGTGGTGTTCGAACCGCTCAACGAATTCGTCGGCGGTGGCAGCAGCAAGCGCAAGCAGGCCAGCGAGCCGGGACATGTCAGCACGGCGATGCCGGGCAATATCGTCGATGTGCTGGTCAAGGAAGGCGACGTGGTCAAGGCCGGCCAGGCCGTGCTGATCACCGAAGCGATGAAAATGGAAACCGAAGTGCAGGCTGCGATTGCCGGCAAGGTGACCGCCGTTCATGTGGCCAAGGGCGACCGGGTGAACCCTGGCGAAATCCTGATTGAAATCGAAGGCTGATCCAGCCTTCGACACGACCGTTTAATCCTCGGGGGGGCAGGTGCTCCCCTTTTTTTTGCCTGATGATCAGGCTACCTCATGGCTCAGAACGCTATCGCCCACTGGCCCATCACCCCTTGGTTGCGGCTGTGGCTACCGAACTCGGCGGAATAGGTCAGGCCCACGCTGTGTGTGTCCGACAGCGCCATGTCCAGGCCGGTACGCAGCGCCAGGCTGTTACGGTCCAGTGAGGTGCCGCCGATGGTGAACGAGCTGTCGAAGTCCTCGCGTTTTTCCCAGGCGAAGGACTGGCGCACCCGGCTGCCGATGTCGCCATACAGATGTTTCCAGCTGGTGCTCAGGTGCGGTTTGAGCGTCATTTGGTTGCCCAATGCAAAGTCGCGGGTCAAACGCAGGCCGAAGGTACTGCTGAGGTTTTGCTGGGTCTGTGCACCGACATCCAGTGCGCTATAGCCACCTTTCTCCACAAAGCGGTCGCGCTGATAACGCTGGAAACCCAGCGCGGCAAAGGGCTCGGCGCGTAAGCCACCGGTGTGGAACTGATAGCCCAGCTCGGCGAAAGCATTTTGGCTGCGCGCTTTGTACTTGCCCGTGAGATGTTCGCGGTAATTGATGAAGTCGAAATCGACATTGCGTTGATTCTGCCCGCTATGCCTGCTGTAGAGCGCACCCAGACGCAGTGCCAGCGGCCCGTCCTGGCGCACCGCATAAGCGCCCAGATGCCAGCTGTCCAGTTCGCCTTTGAAACGTTTGGCGCTCAGGTCACTGCCCGACTTTCCGCCCACTACGCCGAGCCGCCACGCGTTGTCGGCCGACCAGTCGGCGCCCAGCAGCAAGCCTTGGCTGCGTTGCTTCAAACCAACGCTTGCGTGTTGAGCATCCAGCGTGCCGGCGCCGCCCAAGGCTTGGAGCCATACACGGCTGCCCTCATCGGTGTCGTTATCCAGCTGACGTATTGCCGACAGCAGGCTGGCGTTCAATTGTTTCATGCTGTTTTGGGTGGCGCTGCCCAGGTTGGCGTTCTGGCTACCCGCCAATTGCTCCAGCACCGCACCCAATCGCCCTGGCTCCAGGCTGCCCAGGTACTCGCCGTATTGCTCAAGTCGGTATTTTTCCCACTCGTTCAGTTCGTCCGACGCCAGCAGGTCATCCATCGCGGCGTCGAGCACACGGGCGACGCTCAGGCCATTGCGGCTGGTGCCATGGTCAGCGAAGTAGAAGTCATCGGGCGCGGGCAGGGCCGGTTCATAAGGGCTTTTCTCGCTGTGCTCCGCGAGCGGATCGAACCATTCGCTGTCTGGCTCCATGTCGCCCCGTGCCTGTGCGTATTGAGCGCAGGTGGCCCCCAGCGCGAGGGTGATGGCGAGTACGAGTTGTTTCTGAATGAGCGGCATGTAAACCCACCTCTTGATGTATGAGGCGGGGAATTTAGCGGGGCACTCGGGGGATAACTGTCAGGCCAGGCAGTGCTCGTTTGCGGGAGATGTCTCTAGCCTGATGCGGAAAAGAATGCCACAGGATTGGCGCACTAAGGTGGCGGTCGATTGTTACTTGACTGACCTCATCCTCGCCTTACATACCCCTTGCCAAAATGGCGTTCCATCCGTGCCTGGATCAGTTCCAGCCCGAGGGACATGACCCAATAGATGATTGCCGCGGTGCTCAGCATCTCGATGTAGCGATAACTGGAGCGCCCGTAGGATTGCGCCAGGAACATCACTTCCCACACGCCCATCACCGAGATCAGCGACGAGTCCTTGAGCATGGAGATGAACTGGTTGGTCGCCGGCGGGACGATGGTGCGCATGGCCTGGGGCAGGGTGACGTGCCAGAAGATCGAACTGTCGCGCATGCCCAGGGCCAATGCCGCTTCCCGTTGCCCATGAGGGACGCCCAGGATGCCGGCGCGGAAGATTTCGCTCAGGTACGCGCCGTAGTTCAGCGACAGCGCGATGATCCCCGCGACGATGGCGCCCGGCACCAGGCCCAGCTGTGGCAGGCCCAGATAGATCAGCAGGATCTGGATCAGCAACGGCGTGCCACGGAAAAACGACGCGTAGAAGCTGGCGATACCAAAGGCCACGGCACTTTTGGACAGGCGCCCGAGCGCGGTGATAAAGCCCAGCACCGACGAGGCGGCAATCGCACACAGGCACAGGAACAGCGTCAGCGCTGCGCCTTGCAGGAAGCCATTGGGTGCCAGGTGCAGGCCAACCAGGTTGGGCAGCTTGTCGAGAATGATCGAGAACTTCAGGTCAAAGCTCAGGAAGAAACTGGCAAACAGGGCGAACAGCGCCGCCCAGGTCAGGTAAAGCCGCGTGCGAAAGCCCAGCAGGGCGCGCGCAGGTTTTGGGGGAACACTCATTGGCTGATATCGGCACCGATCCATTTTTGCGACAGTTTGCTCAGGGTGCCGTCCTGTTTCAACTGGGCAAACACCTCACGCACCTTGGCGTCCCACTGGGCGTCACCTTTTTCGATGGCCACCGAGTTGGGTTCGGCGTACAGCGCTGCGCCGGCGAGTTTGAAGCGTTTGTCCTGGTCCAGGCGCGGCTGGGCGGTGACCAGGTTGGTGAGGATTGCATCCAGGCGTACACCGGCGCCCAGGCCAAGGTCCTGGAAGGCGACGTTATCGGTGTCGTACGGGGCGATCTGCACGTTCTCGAACGGGTACTGCAACTGGGTGTCCTCGGCGCCTTCGATCACCAGGTTCTTGTTCAGGTAGCTCTCGTAGCTGGAGGCGCTGGTGAGGCCGACTTTCTTGCCGCTCAGGTCCTTGGCGCCGTGGATGCTGTCATCCTTGGCATTGACCACGATCACGGCAGGGGAGGCGTAATACTCCACCGGGAAGTCGAAGACTTCGGCGCGGGCCTTGCTCGGGGTCATGGAGCAAATGCAGATGTCATAGCGCCCGCTCCAGCGGCCGGCGGCGATCACGTCCCACGACGGCGTTTCCAGGCGCAGTTTCACACCGAGCTTTTGCGCGACAGCCTTGGCCACATCGACATCGAAGCCGTCGAGCTGGTTTTGGTCGTTGAGGAACGAGAACGGCGGGTAGCTTTCCATCAGCACGCCCACCAGTTCCTTTTTCTTCTCAACCCGGTCAAGGGTCGCGCCGCCAAAGGCTTGGGTGGAGGCAGCCAGTATCGTCAGGCCCAGGGCCAATAGCGGTTTAAGTTTCAAAATGGGCACCTGAATAAAAAAGAGTTGTTATGAACCGAATTGAACGTATTAAATAGTTATAAGAACGACTCTCATAGTGAGTTATTTTCATAAGCTTATGAGTAAAAAGCATATGGCCGCAGGGAACACAGTAATTCTGGACGGCGGCATGGGCCGTGAACTGCAACGCCGCGGTGCGCCTTTCCGGCAGCCGGAGTGGTCGGCGCTGGCATTGAGCGAAGCACCGCAAGCGGTGGAGGCCGTGCATGCGGCCTATATCGACAGTGGTGCCAATGTGATCACCAGCAACAGCTATGCGGTGGTGCCGTTCCATATCGGCGAGGCGCGCTTTGCTGCCGAAGGCCAGGCCCTGGCGGCGCTGGCGGGTGAATTGGCCAGACGGGCGGTGCAGGCTTCGGGCAAGGCCGTGCGTGTGGCCGGCTCGTTGCCGCCGCTGTTTGGTTCGTATCGGCCTGATCTTTTCGAGCCGCAGCGCGTGTCTGAGTTGCTGACGCCACTGGTGCAGGGCCTGGCACCCCATGTCGACCTGTGGCTGGCGGAGACCCAGAGCTCAATCGTTGAAGCGCGGGCGATTCATGCGGGCCTGCCGAAGGATGGCAAGCCGTTCTGGCTGTCCTTCACCTTGAAAGACGAAGACACCGACGAAGTACCGCGCCTGCGCTCCGGCGAACCGGTGGCGGACGCGGCCGAAGCGGCAGCGCAATTGGGCGTCCAAGTGTTGCTGTTCAATTGCAGCCAGCCGGAAGTGATCGGCGCGGCGATCGATGCCGCACGCCAAACCTTCGAGCGGCTGGGCGTGGCGATTCGGATCGGCGCCTATGCCAATGCCTTCCCGCCCCAGCCCAAGGAAGCCACGGCCAATGATGGCCTGGACCCCTTGCGCGAGGATCTCGACCCACCGGGCTACCTGCAGTGGGCTGCGGACTGGCAAACGCGGGGTGCCAGCCACTTGGGCGGGTGCTGCGGGATCGGGCCGGAGCACATTGCGGTGCTGGCCCAGAAGCTGGGGTAAGCCTTAAAGCGCCTGGCGGCGACACTCCGCCAGGCCCTTCAACTGCCCGGAACCTGCCTGGTTCGCCTCCGACAACCACGCCTCAAACCCCGCACCCACCGTCGGCCATTCCGAATCCAGAATCGAATACCACGCCGTATCGCGGTTCTGCCCCTTCACCACCATATGCTGGCGGAACACCCCTTCAAAGCTGAACCCCAACCGCTCCGCCGCATATTTGGAGCGGGCGTTGCCGTTGTTGCACTTCCATTCCAGGCGGCGGTAGCCCTGTTCGAACGCGTATTTGGCCAAGAGATACACCGCCTCGGTGCTTTTGGGTGAGCGCTGCATCGGCGCGCCGAAGGTGACATGCCCGATTTCGATACGGCCCTGGGCCGGGACGATGGACATCAGGCTGAGGATGCCCTGCACCTGGCCGGACGCACGGTCGACCACGCTGAAGAAATACGGGTCGCTGTTCGCCGCATGGTTGTTCAACCACGCATCAAACGCGGCGCGCTCGGCAAACGGGCCGTAAGGCAGGTAATCCCACAACTTGGGGTCGGCATCGGGGCCTTCGAGGGCTTGCCACAATTGATCGGCGTGGCGGGCCGGGTCGAGTTTTTCCAGGCGGATAAAGCGCCCTTCGAGCAGTTGCGCGGTGGGCGCCGGGGCGCCTTTCCAGTCGGCGAGGGAAGTGGACATGCTGCGCTCCTTAAAGACCTTTGCGAAATTGAATGAAGCCAGGGCGTTCGGCGATGCGCTCGTAGAGCTGGATTGCGGTGGCGTTGGTCTCGTGGGTCAGCCAGTGCACCTTGCAGCAGCCGTCGGCCTTGGCAGTGGCGTAGACGAACTCGATCAGTTTTCGGCCGACACCGGTACCGCGCTGGGCCGGGTCCACCAGCAGGTCCTGCAGGTAGCAGGAGTTCTCGATGCTCCAGTTGGAGCGATGGTAGATGAAGTTGACCATGCCCACCGCCTTGCCATCCTGCCAGGCCAGCGCGGAGTGGGTCGGCTCATGGGCATCGATCAGGCGCTGCCAGGTGCTTTGGCTGACGGCGTCCGGCAGTTCGGTGTTGTAGAACGTCAAGTACGCCTGCCACAGCGGCAGCCAGGCGGCGTGGTCGGTTGCGGTGACCTGGCGGATCTCGATCTGGCTCATTCTGGAACTCCTTAGGGAATAAAGCGCGCCAGGGTCTGGTCGCGTATATCGGCGCTGGCGGCCAGGCCGTCGCGCACGCCGGCGATGTCCGCCGCGCTGCGGTTCTGGCTGAGTTTGCGTTTGCCGATCAGGCGCTCGATCGGCAGGCTGAAGCCGACAATGGCCTTGAGCATGCCGTCAATGTAATCAGCCGGGGCATCGCTGACCTTCCACGGCTGGGCGCGATTGCCCTCGTGGCGGTCAGTGAGTGCGCTGACCACGCCGAGCAGGCGCTCGGCATCGGTAAACACCTGGGCCTTGCCATAGGCATGCACCGCGATGTAATTCCAGGTGGGCACCACTTTGCCGTGCTCGGCCTTGGCCGGGTAAAACCCTGGGCTGACATAGGCCTCGGCACCGGCGAAGATCACCAGGGCTTCGCTGCCGTCTTGCAGGTCCTGCCACTGCCGATTGGCCTTGGCCAGGTGCCCGTACAGCGTGCCGTTGGGGCCTTCATCCGGGTTGAGCAGCAGCGGCAGGTGGCTGGCCTGCAGGCCTTGCTCGCCAAAGGTGACCAACTGCGCCAGGCGTGTGTGCTGGATCAGTTGCTGTATTTCGGGCAAGTCGTCGAGGGCAAAGGCGCGTGGTGTGTACATGAATATTTTCCTTGGCGAATGCCTGCATCCTAGGCAGGCTAATGGTTCGTTGTAAGAGCCATCTTCGGCCAATTTCATAGGTCCAATATGATGTCGCCCATTTCGCCGCCGCTGTCCTTCAACCCTGCCGGTATCGAGCTGGATCGACGCCAAGGCCTGACGCGCCAGCTTTATGAAGCCCTGCGTCAGCGCGTGCTGGATGGACGCCTGGCCAGCGGTACGCGCCTTCCCGCCAGCCGTGACCTGGCCGCTGCGTTGTTGATTTCCCGCAACAGCGTCGTGCGTGCCTACGATCAGTTGTACGCCGAGGGGTTTGTCGAAGGCCGTGTGGGTGATGGCACCTATGTCGCCCAGTTGCCCACGGCAAAAAAACTATCCACAAAAGTATCCACAGGCTTATCAACAAGCTTATCCCCAGCCTTATCCACAAAATGGCTGGATTTGCCGCACGATCTCGACGGCGAAGTTATCCACAGGCCGGCCTTGGGGCGCGTGCACAGTCACCATTTGCCACAGCCGCCGGCGGGGCCGCCCAAGGCATTTCGCGTGGGCGTGCCAGCCTTCGATCTATTCCCTTTCGAGGTCTGGGCCAAGCTCAACGGGGCGTTCTGGCGCAAGCCGGACCTGGCGCAGCTGTGCTATGGCGACCCGGCGGGTGACAGCCGCCTGCGCGGCTTGATCGCCGCTTACCTGCGCAGCTCACGGGGCATGCAATGTACGGCTGAGCAAATAGTGATCACCAGCGGTGCACAACAGGCAATCAGTCTTTGTGCACAGCTGCTGGTGGAGCCAGGTGACGGGGTGGCGGTGGAAAACCCGGGCTATCGGGCCGCCGGGCACGCGTTCGCACTGGCCGGTGCCAATCTGCAGGGCGTGCCGGTGGACAGCGACGGCATCGATTGCCAGGTCCTGAATACCTTGGGTGATTGCCGTCTGGCCTATGTCACGCCCTCTCACCAATACCCGCTGGGCGTGGTGATGAGCCTGGCGCGGCGCCTGGAGTTGCTGGCCTGGGCCGAGCGCACCGGCGGTTGGATCGTGGAGGACGACTATGACGGCGAATACCGCTACAGCGGCGCACCCCTGGCGCCCCTGGCCGCGCTCGACCGCAGCGGCCGCGTGCTGTACGTCGGCACCTTCGGCAAGGTCGCATTCCCGGCCTTGCGCCTGGGCTATCTGGTGTTGCCGCCAGGCCTGGTCGATGCCTTCTCACGGCGCCGTGCGGTGGATATGCGCCACTCGGAAGTCAGTACCCAGGCGGTGATGGCCGAGTTTATGGCGGCCGGGCACTTCCAGCGGCATATCCGCCGGATGCGGCGCGCGGCATTGAGCCGGCGCAATGCCTTGCTCGCCGGGTGGCCGCGCGGTCTGCCGGGGGTGGGCGAGTTGCCCGTTATCGCCGCAGGGCTGCACATGACCGTGCGCGTGGACAGCCTGGCCCGCGAGCAACAGCTGCTTGAGCAGGCCCGTGCCGTGGGTGTCGAAGTCAATGGTTTAAGCAGTTACTGGCTGGCGCACTCCACCACTCCGGCAGACCAGCGCGCCGGCCTGGTGCTGGGGTTTGCCGCCGTACCTGAGACGGCCGTTGCCGAGGCCCTGGCAACCTTGCGCAGGGCCTGGCAGCACGATTGACGGTCAGGCCTGGAAAAACAACGAACGGGCCAGGATCGGGCTGATTTCACTGCGATAAATCGCGATCTGGTCACGGTCGCTCAAGCCCGTGCGGTGCACAGCGCCCCCCAGTTTCTGCTGGTCGCGGGTCTTGAGGTGGCCGGCGGTGTAGTGCTCCAGCGCCGCCTGGGGAGACTCATAGTGAAAGTGCGCATACCAGAGCACCGCATGGGTCTGGTGATCACGCACCTCATATTCGTCCAGGTAGTTTTTGCCGGGGCCCTTGAGCCGCCGCCGCGTGACCACTTTGGCGATTTTCACCAGGCCTTGGCTGTGCAGCCACTCCACCCGTGCCGCCGTGGGTGGTTGTTGTTTGGTCATGCTGATGCGAGTGCTTGTGCCCAGTTCGTATAGCCGTTGTGCGGCGTCATTGAGGCGACGGTTGAGGGCGGCGGCGGGCGGGCGGTCGCTTTCCGTGAGGTTGAGCCGGGTCAGCGCCTCTTCGATCGTGGCCACTGCGTGTTCCAGGCGTGCGGCGTACTGGTGGAACATCTCTTCGATTTCTACCGGAATACGTCCGGCTTTCTTCGCGTGGTCCAGGGTGCGCAGGGTGGCGGCGGGCTCTTCATTCAGCAGGCTCTGGGCGGCGTCGATGCTGGTGCCCAGGTCGATCACCTGGGGCTCTCGGGGGCTTGAGGGTGTGCTCTGGCGTTCGACCCAGACCCCAGGGGTTTTTTCGTGGAAGGTCGCGATGAGCTTGCCCGTTACCGGGGCCTTGACGTCCACCAGGCCGCTTTCGGCTTCACGGGGCTCGCCCACCACCACCCCGTTGAAGCGTGTCTTGATGACTTTGCGCTTGGGTGTCGGGGGGGCTTTTGATGGGCCAGGCTTGGGCTCCAGGGCTTTTCGTTGCCTGATCAACAGCGCCAGCTCATGCACCGCCTGTTGGTTGAATTCATCGATGCGTTGGCGCAGGTGTTCCAGGGGTTCTCGCTGCACCTGTTCCGGGTGTTCGGCGTGCAGGTCCAGCAGGCGTTGGTCGACAATTGCGAACTGGTCGACCAGGCTGTTGAGCACTTCAATACGCTCGTGCAGGTCGCTGATGCTGGTTTCCACCAGGGTCTCGATCCACGTTTGCACCGTGAGATCGGCGTTATCCACGATGTCATTGAGTTGTACCCGTGCGTCGGTGAAGGCCTCCCCGCTGCCTTCGCCAATACACAGGTAGCGGCTGAGGGTGAGTTGCATGGCCTTCAGGTCGTGCAGCTTGAAGTCGGGCAGGGCCTGCACGCTGGTCTGGATGACCTTGGCACCCTCTATGCCAAGGCTTTCCAATTGGCGATAGCGCGATTGCGCATACTCCATGCGGTTGATCATATCCAGGTTCAGCTTCGCCATCGTCTGTGCGATCTCGTTACGCTGCTTGATGTCCAGGGCGGTGACGGCTTCCATGTCTTCCACCGACACCAGCAACTTGTCGCGAAAGACCGGCAAGCGTTCCGAGATGGCCGAGCGGGTCAGCAGCAGTTGTTTGTTCAGGTAGTCGATCATCGAACTCTGGTAGTTGGGTACCGAATCGATGACATTCAGCGAGCGCAACTGGCGAATGGGCACGTCATAGTCGGCCAGGCGGCTGTCGACCTTGTCGAGGAACGCCTGGCGCTGGCGATCGGAGGAGGGCCCGGGCAGCGGGTCTATCGCGGCGTGGGCCTGGGCGACTTCAGCTTGCCCGCGCCGTTCGTCAGCATCGAATTGGTTGAGTTTCTGCCGGAGGTCGGTGATCCGCGAAGGTACTTTGCCGCGAGCCGATTGCCGGCGATTCCTGAAACCGGCACCGCGCAGGCGCAGGCGAGTGTCGACAAACCATTGCCCGGCCAGGTTGCTCACCAGCAGCGGGCCGATGTGAGTGGGGCGGCCCGGATCGACGATCATGACATTGTCGTGCTCATCCACCGCCACCTCGAACCAGCGTGCGCCCACCGGCGCGTACCATTTATCGGCAAGCGCATAGAGATGCAGGTGCGGCCCTGTTTCCTTGACGGCTTCCCCCAGCCCGTCGGGCCTGGCCACTTTGAAGCGGTCCAGTGTGGCCCCCAGGCTTGTCGGAGAACGTTGGAGTGCGCCGCTGTTGTACAGCGGGCCTTGATGGCGAGCGGGCGGTTCGGCGTCGGGCAAGTCGGGGCGGCGCATCACGGGGATCCGGTGCTCCGGCGGCAGTCTGGTTTCCGGCGCCTGAGTCGGGGTGGCTTCCTGTTTCGGCAACGTGGCCTTGGGCGTCTTTCGCACCGGCGGATGGCGCAGGGCGACGTGCAGCACCAGAGCCATGCCCAGGTTGAGCAGCAGATCCACCTGGGCTGTCCAGGACACCTGCCCGTCAGGCTCCGGCTCCGCCTGGGCGGTCGCCTGCAGGTCGTCCATGATTTGCCAGATCCAGGCCGCGATGCCCACGGTGCGGCCCATGAATGGCAACGCCGCGCTGAAAATCAGCCAGCCGGCTTCTCGATAGCTTGCCCAGCGTTTCTGAGCGTTGGACACCGATTGCCGCGTCGCCAATTCAACCATCGCGTTGGCGTTGTCCCTGAACAGCGTCGCCAGGCTGTCGTTGCCCACCACTTCGTCGCTCAAGGCCAGGGGGCCGCTCATTTGCACCACCACTTGCGGCTCCACCAACCCGCGCACCACGGTCCACGGCGAAGGTAATGCGGCAGGGAAGACATACTGCTCGTAGTTGAAGCGCACATCTTCGGCCAGCCAGGCCAGCACCGAGTCGCGCAGGGTGCGGTGATGCTTGATGGCATACAACAGGTTTTGCCGTGACGGGTACTGGATCAGCACCGGCTCCAGCAGTGGGCGGTACAACAGGCAAGGGCCTTGGGTGTGGTCGCGGGGGCCGATCACAAACATATTCGCCACCCCATCCTGCGCCTGGCTGGTGCGCAGGGTGGGAATGAACGCCAGGCGCCGGATGACGATCTCTTGCCCCTCGACCTGCCGTTCATGGGCGTGTTCCTGCACCGCGGCAGCGATATAGCGATAACCGCGATCATCGATGCCGTGCAGGCCCTGGATTTTCCACTGCAAGGCCAGCAGTGGCAGTTGCACCCGCAAGTGCGAGGTGTAGAGGGTTTGCCGAAGCCTCGATTGAACGGGGTCGTCGAGCAGGGTGTGTTTGATCAGCGTCGGGTAGCGTTCACCGATGTCGAGGGTTTCGATCACGTCCTTGAGGTAGTTGTACGTCAGCCATTGCGGCCCCTCGCCGCCGTTGTAGTGCACGCTGGACGTACCGGTGGGCAGCCCGGTGAGGTTTTCCAGGGCCAGGTCGATCAGGCTGCGCCGGGTGATGTCACTGGTTCCGGGCAGCACGAAGGTGCCCCAGACCACCGGGCTTTCGATGCTGATCTCTATCTTGTCCAGGTTCAGGCTCGCGCCATTTGCATGGGCCTTGATCCGGTTTTGCAGTTGCTGCCTGGCGTAATCGCGGATCGGCGGGATACCGTCCTGGAAAGACTGCCCGTGGTTGTGGGTATGCAGTTCGGCCAGCTCGATCACGTAACGGCTGTAGGTCGATACGTCCAGGTCCGAGGCATTGGCAAGCCAGTCGGGAAGTTGCTCGTGGATCTGGTGGATGCTCGACAATGAGTGATCGCTCAAGTCCTCAATCACCGGCAGGATGCGCGCGACGGCCTGGCCGGTGACGGCAGCCGTGGCGGGGGCTTCAAGTTCGGCGGAGCCAATTGATCCGATGGCCTGCAATTGCAGGGCGATCAGGTTGCACGCCAGGCTGTCGAAAAAATCCCCGGCGGGTTCGTACAATCGCCATTGCACGGTTACCTCCCCGTCAGCATGAGTCAGTGCCGCGGGCAAGGCTTCGCCGAGCTTTTGCAGTGACTCGAATTTCTCGTAGCCGTTGATCAGCGAATACGTCAGGACCCGCTGGCGTTGCTCATGTACCCCGATCAGCACCGCGATATCCGACAGGCCGACGTGAGTGGAGCGGTTGTTTTTCAGGCCATCTATATCGATCAGGTAAGCGTGTGTCTGGAATGTGACGAAGTTCCGACGCTTGGTCCGGTCTGGAAAGTGGAACAACGTCCTGGCCATGGCGCAATCGTGTTCATCCCAGCCGTCCTGCGCGGTGACGTTCCAGACTTTGCGCAGGGAATGGGAGAGCGTTTGCCAGCGTGGGCCCGCCAGGCCGTTGGAAGCGTTCCAGTAATCAAGTTGCTGCTCCTGGAAGGCGGTAAAGATCAGCGCCGCCAGCTCATTGATCAGCCGCGCAATGGCATCGATCTGCACCGGCAGGTGCACGGCGGGCTTGGCCTCGGGTTCCAGGGTGAGGAAGTGTTCGCCGTCGATATAGATCACCGGCTCGGGCGCCAGAGCCTGGTTGGCCAGCACCGAGGTCAGCGATTGCGCGATGGCGGGTGCGGATTGGATGACATCGCCAACGATGCGCCAGCGCGGCGTGATGACCATGGCCAGGTCAGGGTCGATAGCGAGTGTCGGGTATTGCTCCATGAGGGACGAACGCAACAGGTTGGCGGCAACGTCGCGGATCGACGGGCCGACGCTCAGTTGCGTCAGCAGCTCATAGCTGCTGGGCGGGCGATTGTTGCTAGGGAGTGAATCGTTGGGCATCTGCAGCTCCTTGGCCTGGGTCGGCATGAAGAGCTGCAAGGTAATTGGCGCTGCGGCCGGGCGGTCGGTAGATAAGTCATCATGGCCGGGAAGCGCACTTCCCGGCCACATTTGCTCAGGTCCCGGACTTGATTTTGGACCAGGCGCGGGTCCTGGCGCGTTCGGCGTCGCGTCCCAGGGGTTTCAAGGTATAGAGCGTGGCCATCGCGGCTTCGGTGGGGTACAGGTTGGGGTTGTTGCGGATCGCCGGGTCCACCTGCCCGGTAGCGTCTTTGTTCGGGTTGGGGTAGCCGACAAAATCACTGATCGGCGCAATGACGTGCGGTTGCAGCAGGTAGTTGATGAAGGTGTAGGCGTCCTGGGGGTTCTTCGCGCCTTTGGGAATGGCGAGCATGTCGAACCAGATCGGCGCGCCCTCCTTGGGCAGGCGCATGTCGACGATCACGCCGTTCCTGGCCTCCTTGGCGCGATTGGCGGCCTGGGAGAAGCTGCCGGAGTAGCCGACGGCGACGCAGATGTCGCCGTTGGCAATATCGGCCATGTACTTGGAGGAGTGGAAGTAGGTGATGTACGGGCGGATCTTCAGCAGCAAGGCTTCGGCTTTTTCATAGTCCTTGGGGTTGTTGCTGTTGGGGTCCAGGCCCAGGTGCTGCAAGGCCAGGGGCAGGATCTCCGAGGGTGAATCCAGCAGCGCCACGCCGCATTGCTTGAGCTTGCTGATGTTCTCCTCCTTGAAGATCAGGTCCCAGCTGTCCACCGGTGCATTGGCGCCCAGTGCGGCCTTGACCTTGTCGGGGTTGAAGCCGATCAGGATGGTGCCGTACATGTAGGGCACGGCAAATTTATTGCCAGGGTCGTTGGCCTCGATCAGCTTCATCAACTTGGGGTCGAGGTGGTTCCAGTTCGGCAGCTGGCTGCGATCCAGCGGCTGGAACACACCTGCCTCGATCTGCTTGGCCAGGAACACATTGGACGGCACCACCACGTCATAGCCGGAATTGCCGGTGAGCAGCTTGGCTTCCAGGGCTTCGTTGGTGTCGAAGATGTCGTAGACCAACTTGATCGACGGGTTTTGAGCCTTGAAGTCGTCCAGGGCCTTGGGGGTGATGTAGTCGAACCAGTTATAGACCCGCAGGGTTTTTTCTTCAGCGTGCGCGGCGGTGCTTAATACGGCGGCGCAGAGCACTAGCGACTTGAGCATATTCATTCGACTGCCCCTTCAAAACCTTCGAGAACGTTGACGGCATTGATGCCGATTTCTTCTACCGCGTAGCCGCCTTCCATCACGAACAGCGTCGGCTTGCCCAGGCGGGCGATACGCTTGCCCATGACCAGGTAGTCGGGGCTGTCGAGCTTGAACTGCGAGATGGGGTCGTCCTTGAACGTATCGACGCCCAGGGACACCACAATGACGTCGGCGCCGTAGCCCTCAATCGCCTGGCAAGCCTGTTCCAGTGCGGCGCTCCAGGTGTTCCAGCCCGAACCGGCCGGCAACGGATAGTTGAAGTTGAAACCCTCTCCTGTCCCGTCGCCGAGCTCATCGGCATAGCCGAGAAAAAACGGAAACTCGGCTTCCGGGTGCCCGTGGATCGAGGTGAACAGCACATCGCTACGCTCATAGAAAATCGATTGGGTGCCGTTACCGTGGTGGTAATCCACATCGAGGATCGCAACCTTCCTGTGGCCCTGATCGAGAAATGCCTGGGCGGCGATGGCGGCGTTATTGAGGTAGCAGTAACCGCCCATCAAGTCGCTGGCGGCGTGGTGTCCCGGTGGCCGGCACAGCGCGAAGGCACTGTGGGCGCCTTGCTGGATCGCCCGTTGCGCGGTCAGCGCCACCTGCGCCGCACTGTAGGCTGCCTGCCAGGTGCCGGCGGTAATCGGCGCGCCGCCGTCGAAGCTGTAGTAACCCAACTGGCCGTGGAGGCTGGTGGGCATGACGGCGCGCAAGGTACGGGCGGGCCAGGTATAGGGCAGCAGGTCGCCGTCCTGGCCGAACTCGACCCAACGGGCCCAGGCACCTTTGAAAAAATCCAGGTATTCGCGGCTGTGGATGCGTTGCAAGGGGGCCAGGCCAAAGTCCTGCGGGGCTTGCACCGGGCCGAGCTGGCGGTCCTTGACCCGCTGCAGCACATGGTCGGCGCGGGCGGGCATTTCGAAGCAGGGCATCAATTGCCCGTCCATCAATTCACAACGGCCGTGGTGCAGATGATGATCGTCCGAATAGATCGTCAGCATTGTTGTTGTTCTCCGCAGGCTGCTTGGGATGCCTTGCAGTGTTGCGGCGTGGGCAGGTTTGGAGAACGGCAGGAGCGGCCAAAAGGGGATAAATATGGCCAAAGCCTGTGTCCGTTATTCGCCCCATGTGGGGGCATGCGACTCAAGCGCGGAACTGACTCGGTGCCACGCCGCTCCAGCGTACGAAGGCGTGCCTGAAACTTGCGGTTTCACTGAAGCCCAACTGCTCGGCGATGCGATAGATCGGCAGTTGGTCCTCGCCCAGCAACTGTTTGGCCCGCTCGAAGCGTAACTCGTCCAGCAGTTCCTGATAGCTGCAACCCAGGTCATGCAGATGCCGGCGCAAGGTGCGCGGCGAACAGTTCATCTGCCCGGCCAGGCCATCGATGCCGGGGGCGGCGTTCAATTGGGCGGCCAGCAATTGGCGTACCCGGCCGAGCCAGGCCTGGCGCCCGGTGAATTCAGTGTTCTGTTTGCGGCAGCGCTCGGCCATGGCGCGGTGGGTGATGGGGTCGGCCAGCGGCAACGGCTGGTCGAGCCAGCGCCGGTCGAAAGCGAAGGCATTGGCGCTGGCAGCGAAGGCAAGAGGGCAATCGAAGTGCTCGGCATAGCGTGCGCGATAGTCGGGGGCGCGGTGTTCGAAACGCGCACCGAGCAACGGCAGGGCATGGCCCAGCAGATCGTCACAGATGACCTTCAACGACACCAGGCAGAACTCGACATTGAAGGTGGCCAGCGCCGGGTTTTCCCGATACCCGTCGGCGGTGAACCAGATGCGCTGGCCGTCGTCTTCCAGGCTCAGCTCGAAAAGTGTTCCCAACAGCGCCGGATAGCGCAGGGCCAGGCGCAAAGCGTCACCGAAGGTGGCACTGGTCAGCAGCGCGTAGCCGAGCATGCCGTAGGATGACACGTGCATGCGCCGGCCCAACTCCAGGCCGATATCGCGGCGCAGGGCCACGGCATTGGCACACACGCGCATCTCCTGGTTGGTGGTGATGCGCGTGTCGGCGCGGTTCAGGTCGGCGCCGCAGATACCGCTGCCGGCCAGCAGCACGTCGCGGCTCACGCCCTCGGCCCTGAAGGTGTCGAGTACCAGGGAGACGGCGTTGAGCGTAGTCAGGTGCGAGTGCAGCATGGGGGAGTCCTGCCAGGGTTTGCCCAGAGGCAGCAAGGAGTGTGCCGTCTACTTGTGGTCAAAAAATAGCCGTTTGGCCGCCTCCAGGCTGATCTCGCTGCGGTAATAGTCGATTTGCTGCTGCTCGTTCAGGCCTTTGACCGAGTCGGCCGCCGAGCCCTGGCGATATTCATGGGTGGTTTTCAACCGTGCGCTGAGGTAGGCCTTGGCAGGCGTCCAGTCGGTCGAATAATGAAAGTGCGCGTACCAGAGCACTTGATGAGTCGCGCGCTCGGTGATGATGTATTCGTCCAGGTAGTCCGGTGTGCTGCTTTTGAGCCGGCGACGCCTCACGGATTTCTTGATGACGATCTCGTCGCGCTCGCTCAGCCATTCGACGCCTTTGGTGGTTGGGGGGTGCTGTTTGATCATGCGCGTCATGCTTTCGGATGCGCGCAGGTACAGGTCCTGCGCGGCGTCGTTGAGCTGCTTGCCAAGGGCGGTTGCCGATTGGGTTTGATCGGCTGTGATGGTGCTGTCGGCCAGGGCCTGCTCGATGTGCCGGCTGGTCTCTTCCAGCAGCAACGCGTGACGGTGGTACAGGTATTCGATGCCGACGGCGGTGCGCCCGGCTTGGCGGGTTTGCTCGATGGCCCGTTGCTTGAACGCGGGCAAACCGTCCAGCAACGTGCGGCCCTGCCCGAGGCTGGACTGAAGCTCGGGCACCGCCTGCTCGGTGTGTGCAGGGCTCAGCCGTTGCACCCAGACGTTGGGGCTTTTTTCATGGAAGGTGGCAATGACCTGCCGGGTCAGCGGTGACTTGATATCCACCAGATCGGTTTCAAGGCCGACCGCTGTCAGGCGGGGCTCGCCGATCATCACGCCGTTGTAACGGGTATGGATGAATTTCTTCAAGGGCTTGGGGGGCGTCGGTGGAGGGGTGGGCCGATTGCGCAGGATGTCCCGCTCAGCGTGCAGCTGGGACAGATGGGTCAAGGCCTGCCTGGAGAAATCCTTGACCTGTTTGCGCAGGCGTTCCAGCGGGGAGAGGTGGGTCAGGCTGGAAAACTCCTGGGAGAAGTCCTCCAGGCGTTCGTCAAGGACCTTGAATTGTTCGATCAGGCTGCTCAGGGATTCGATGCGTTCGTCCAGCCGCGCCTCGCTGCGTTCGTTGAGGGTGTCGCGCAGGGCCTGGACCGACAGATCGGCGTTGTCGACAATCTCATTGAGGTTGGCCCAGGCCTGGGGTGCACGGGTCGCGCTGTCCTCCGGCAGGCACAACCTGCGCGCCAGGGTTATCTGCAGGGCCTTGAGGTCGATGCTGGTGTAGGCCGGCAGTTTTTTCCTGGCGCTCTGGATCAACTGCACGCCCTCCTTGGCCAGGGCCTTGAGTTGAGTGAAGCGCGCATGGGTGTAGTCCAGGCGTGTGATCATGTCTTCACTCATCTCGGTCATTTGTCGCGCGTCTTCGACGTACCGCGCCGGGTAATGGGTGTCGGGGTGTTCGAGCTGGTCAAGCACGACCCTGAGCTGGGGGGTGAAGGTGGTCTGGGCCTCCCTGATCGCGGCTTCGGTAAGCTCCAGTTGCGCCCTTATATAACCCAGGGCTTTTTGCTGGTAGTCGGGGACCGGGGTGAACACACTCAGGGTCTTGAGGTGTTGCAGCGCCGCTTCGTAATCCGCGCTCTGCTGGTCGAGGGTGTCCATGTAGTGCTGGCGTTTGACTTCGGCAGCGTTACCGGAGACGTCGGTCATGGCCTGGCGGGCCTGTTGCAGCGCTCTTTGTGCGGTCTTCTTGGCGTTTTCGAAGGCCTCGAGCTTGGCCCGTACTTCCGCGGCCTTGAGGGTCGCTTCCGCTTCGGCTTTGTTGAGCATGCGCTTGGGGCCGCCACCGCGCAGGCGCAGGCGGGTGTCGACGAACCATTGGCCGGCGGCGTTGTGAATCAGCGGCGGTCCGGTTCGATCCGGCTGCCGAGGGTCGATGATGACCACGTTGCCCTCGTCGTCCGCGCTCACTTCAAACCAGCGCTCGCCGACCTGTGCGTAGAGACGCTCGGCGACGCGGGTAAGGTGGCGGGTGGGCCCCGGGCGGGTGTCGACGCTGCTCGCTGCGCCAGGCTGGCTGACTTTGAAACGGTCCAGCACCCGCCCCAGGGTGGCGGGCGACCGATTGAGCGCGCCGCTGGTATGCAGCAGTGGAGTGTGACCCGGTGGGCTTTCATTGCCGGCGATGGCGCCCAGCTGTTTGATCTCGACCCGCTGCCCTGCCGAGGGCTCGGTCGGCCTGGATTCCCGCTCGGGCCGAGCGCCGCGGGGACGCAGACGCGTGCTGATATGCAGGGTAATCGCCATCGACAGGTTCAGCAGTACGTCGGTGACGGTGGTCCATTGGGCGGCGGTGTCGTCCTGCTCCGTGGCCCCGACAAACTGTTGCAACTGATCGACGACCTGCCAGATCCATAGGCCTGTCGCCACGCTGGGGCTGGTAAAGGGCAGCGCGGCATTGAGGAGCGTCCAGCCTGTCTGCTTGAGGGTCGCCCAGCGGTTTTCGGTATTGGAGGTCGACTGGCGGTCGGCCAGCTTGACCAGGGCCTGGGCGTTGGCTTCAAACAGGCCGGCGAGCAGGTCACCCTTGAGTGGGTCTTTGCCCAGGCCGATGGGCCCGCTCATGGTTTCCAGTGTCGAGGCGTCCACCAGAAAATCGGCGACGGCCCAGGGGGAAGGCAATTCTCCCGGGAACACATAGTTGGCGTAAGCATCGCGCGCGCTGTCCGGCAACCAAGCCAGCACCGAACGGCGCAGGTCGGGGGACTGGGCAATGGCGTACATCAGGTTGGTCGGGGACGGATATTGCACCAGGGCCGGCGTGAACAGCGGTCGATAGAGCAGGCAGGGGCCGGCAGCGGGATCTTGCGGGCCGATGACGTACATGTTTTCGACCTCATCGGCAGTGGCGTCGTCCCGCCGTTGCGGGATGAACGCCAGAGGCCGCATGACGATGGTCTGCCCGTCTACTGTGTGATCCGAGGCCTCGGCTTGCATCAGGGCGGCAACGTATCGATAGCCGCGGTCATCGATGCCATCCTGCTGCTGAATCTTGCCCTGCAGGGCCAGCAACGGCAGCTGGATGCGCAGGTGCTGGATGTAGAGGTTCTTTCGCGATGAGGCCTCGCGAGGGATTTCCAGCAGCTTGCTTTTGATCAGCGTCGGGTAGTTCTGGCCGATGTCCACCCGGGAAACGAGGCTCTCGATGTACTCGACGGTCAGCCAGTCCGGCAGATTCTGGCCGTTATGCAGCTGCAAGGTCTTGTTGCCGACCGGGAGGGCGATCAGGTTGTGCAGCGCCAGTTCGGCGAGGTTGAAGGTGGTGGTCTCGGTCATGCCGGGCACCGTGAAAGTTCCCCAGACCACCGGCTGCTGGACTTTCAGGGTGAGCGTATCCAAGGCCAGGGCACCGGCTTGCGGGTGGTCCTTGAGGATTTCCGCCTTGAGGCGATTGAGCGCGTACTGCTCGATGGGCGGGATATCGTCCTGATACGACTTGCCGCCGGTGCTGCTGTTCAGGGACGCGAGGTCCTTGAGATGCCGTGCATAGAAGTTCAGGTCGGACGTCGACGCCTCCTGCAGCCAGCCCGGCAGCGCCTGCTGGTACCACTCGCGGCCGGGACCGGTGGTCAGCTCGGTGGCACCGGGTGGTGGAGCCGTGTCCGGGTGGCGCAGGTCGGAGAGGTCCAGGCTGCCGATGGCCTCGACCTGCAAGGCAATCAGGCTGCAGGCCTGGTGATCGAAAAAATTGCCGTCAGGTTCGAACAGGCGCCATTGCAACTGTGTGCGGGGCGCCGAGGTGTCCAGGCGGGCGGGCAGGCTCTGGCCCAGCTGTGCCAGGGACGCGAACTTCTCATAGCCCTTGAGCAGCGAGTGGGTGAGGATAACGTCTCGCCCGGCCTGCTTGCCGATCAGGACCGACAGCGCGAGCCGGTTGAGGTGGGTCACCTGCGCGCCGTCGACCTGATCGATGTCGAGCAGGTAGGCGTGGCTGGTGTATGGGTCGTCGAGCCGTCGCACATCGTAGGTGGGCGCGTGAAACAACTGGCGCGCCATGGCGCAGTCGCTTTCGTTCCAGCCCGGTGCCTGCCGGACATTCCACACCCCGCGCAATGAGTTGGACAGCTGATGCCAATGGGGGCCGCTGCCGTTGCTTTTGTTCCAGAACGCCAGCTGTTGCTCCTGCCAGGCCGCCAGCATGACGTGGGCCAGGGTATTGAGCAGATGGGCGATGTCACCGATGCGCACCGGCAAATGGGTCGGCGGCTCGGTGAGCGGTTGCTGGGTCAGGAAGTGTTCGCCTTCGATGTACAGGGTCGGTTCGCCGAGCACGGCCTGATCGGTCAGGCTGTCGCTCAGTGTGCGGTAAGCGGTGGTAGTGGCGCAGGCCTGTTCGTCGATGATCTCCCAACCAGGGGTGCCGATCAGGCAGATATCGGGGTCGATTGCCAGTGTGGGGTAGCGGGCCTGCAGCGCCTGGCGCAACAACACCGCCGCCACTTCCCTGAACGACGGGCCTGTTAACAGTTGGGTGAGCAATTCCAGTGGCTGTTGTGAAGCGATTGAGATGGGCGTGGTCATGGGGCATCCCTGTCTTGCCGGTTGATGGGAACGGCCCGAGGTGTTCGCTCGGGTGTTCCATGCTAGGGGCCGGCCAGCCAGGGAAGGGGGTGACTATCTACAGTGCGGCGGTGGGGTCAGCTCAGTTCGCCGCACAGGTCCAGCTCTACCAGTCGCCGGACTTCGGCGATGGACAGCCCGGCCCCGAGCAACGCGTTGAGCTTGCCGAATACCGCTTCACGGGTCATGCCGCCACCTGACAACACGCCCACGCTGCGCAGGCGGCTGCCGGCTTCGTACACATCCAGTTCCACGCCGCCTTCATGGCATTGGGTGATTGCCACGACCACGATGCCGTTTTCTTCGGCGCGCTGGAGGCTGGCAAGAAACTCAGGGTTATCGCTGGGCCCGGTGCCGCTGCCGAAGCATTCCAGCACCAGTGCCTGGATGCCGCTGCCGAGCAATGCGTCCAATTGTGCTGTGGCGATACCCGGTACCAGCGGCAATACGCCGACATTGGCCAGGGCCTTCGGTTGGCGGTAATCCAGCGCGGCGGGCAGCGTTTCGGCCTGGGCCACACCGCCGTTGCGCTGCAGCGCGGCGAACGGATGGCGACCAAAGCTGCGGATCTTCGCGCAGCGGGTCGGGGCCATCAGCGCGCCGTGGAAGTACAGGTGCACGCCGGGTGCCAGGCCCTCGCCCAACGCCAGCAGGGCTCCGCTGACGTTTTCCCAGGCATCGCTGTCGGGTGCGCCGGCAGGCAACATCGAGCCGGTGAACACCACCGGCGCCGGCAAGCCCAACAGCTGGAAGCTCATCGCCGCCGCGCTGTAGGCCAGGGTGTCGGTACCGTGCAGGATCAGCACGGCATCGCAACCGTCATCCACGGCCTCGACCACGGCGGTGCGCAGGCGCTGCCAGTAGGCGGGGCTCATGTTGGCGCTGTCGATCAGCGGGGACATTTCCCGGAAGCGCCAGGCGGGTACTGACACGTTGGCGAGCTGTTCGCGCATGCGCGCTTCAAAACCGGATGTGGGCGCCAGGCCATAGGCGCTGGCCTGCATGCCGATGGTGCCACCGGTGTAGAGCACCATGAGGTTATTGGCTGGGGACATCGAAGATTCTCCTGAACGAAAAACGCCGCCGGGCCCCGAGCATGCCCAAGGCCGGGCGGCGTGTCATCTGTCTACGCTCAGCGTTGCACTTGAGCGTTCAGTTCTGCCGATGCGGCAACGTCCGGTTTTACCGGATTGGCCGGCCAGGCCTTGCGATCCAGGTCCAGGTCTGGGAACTGGCTGGAGTCGAACACCGGGGTCTTGATGCCCGCCGCGCGCTGGTTGTCGTAGTCGTTCAGGATGCGCATGGCGATCTTGAACAGGAACGCCAGGGCGAACAGGTTGACGAAGGCCAGCATGGTCATGGTGATGTCGGCGAAGGCGAACACGGTGCTCAGGTTCTCGATCGAACCCCAGAAAATCAGCACCAGCACCAGCGCGCGATACCCCATCAGCACCTTGCGGTTGTTGCCCACCAGGAAGCGCAGGTTGCTCTCGCCCAGGTAGTAGTTGTACATGATCGAGGTAAACACGAACAACGCCAGGGCCACCGAGATAAACATGCGGCCCCAGTCACCCACTACAGCGGCCAGGGAGTTCTGGGTCAGGGCAATGCCGTCGCCTTCGAAGCCCGGGGTGTAGAAACCGGAGAGCAGGATCAGCAACGCGGTGCAGGTGCAGATCACGAAGGTGTCGAGGAACACGCTGAACGCCTGCACCACGCCCTGGGCGATCGGGTGTTCTACCGAAGCGACCGCGGCCACGTTAGGCGCACTGCCCAAACCGGCTTCGTTGGCGAACACGCCGCGTTTCACACCCATGATGATTGCGCTGCCCACCAGGCCGCCGAAGGCTTGGTCGAGGCCGAAGGCGCTTTTGACGATGGTCGCGAGCATGGCCGGTACGTGGTCGAATTGCAGCACGATCACGTACAGGGTCACGGCGATGTAGACCAGGGTCTTGACCGGTACCAGCAGGTCGGCGATCGAGGCGATGCGCTTGATCCCGCCGATGAACACCAGGCCCAGTAATACCGCCAGGGCCAGGCCGGTGTAGGTGGTGTCCAGGCCAAACGCGTTGTTCAGCGAGTGGGTCACGGCGTGGGCTTGCAGGCCGTTGAAGGCAAAGCCGAAGGTCACCAGCAGCAGGAACGCCATGACCATCCCCAGCCAGCGCTTGTGCAGGCCGTGCTGGATGTAATAGGCCGGGCCGCCACGGTAGGTGCCTTCCGCGTCAGTGCGCTTGTACAACTGGCCGAGGGAGCACTCGATAAAGCTCGAAGACATGCCCACCAGCGCGGTAACCCACATCCAGAACACGGCACCCGGGCCGCCCAGGGTCACGGCAATGCCGACACCTGCGATGTTACCGGCACCGACACGCCCGGCCAGGCTGAGCATCAGCGCCTGGAACGAGCTGAGTTGGTCGGAGCTGTTTTTCAGGCTGTCGCGAAACACCGAAAACATGTGGAAAAAGTGACGCAATTGAACGAAACGCGAGCGGATCGTGAAATAACCGCCGAGCCCGACAATGAGCACGATCAGTACTTTCCCTGAGAGGAAGTCGTTGATGACTTCGAGCATGGAGTGTTCCTCGCTGATTTTTCTAATGGCAAACGCAGGACGGTCCTACCCCTCGCATAGCACCAGGCAGTGCGCGACGGTTCGACCCCAATCCTTTTGCGGGTGTTGTTATTCATGCGCTATCGCGTGTATCCGGGCTCGTTACCGACGGCCGCAGACGCGAAGAGGGGCGGCACTATACCTAGGCGAACGTGATCCGTCTGCTCGGGCTGATTAAAGGTTTCAGCCAAGCTGTTACAGGCAAGGAGGGTTTGCAGGGCGATATTGGATTTTTTATGGGCGTCATTTCACAACCTTGAGGCAAAAAAAAGGGCCTGAAGAACGAGCCTTCAGGCCCTCAAAAGGTGAGAGGTGTCTAGTCCCTCAACCTGGTGAGCGGTGCAACAAACGCTTAGGCCTTCAACGGGACCAGGCGTGGGGCAATCATGTTTTCGGGGCGCAGGATGTCGTCGAGCATGGCGTCGTCGAGCAAGCCTTCTTCGCGCACCAGTTCCAGCACGCCGCGGCCGCTTTCGAGGGCGATACGCGCAATGCGGGTGGCGTTTTCATAGCCGATGTACGGGTTCAGCGCGGTGACCAGGCCGATGGAGTGTTCCACCAGTTCGCGGCAGCGGGCTTCGTTGGCGGTGATGCCGACGATGCAGTGCTCGCGCAGCATGTCCATGGCGCGTTGCAGCAGGCGGATCGAGTCGAAGATCTTGAAGGCGATCAGCGGCTCCATCACGTTCAGTTGCAGCTGGCCGCCTTCGGCCGCCATGGTCAGGGCCAGGTCGTTGCCGATGACTTGGAACGCGACTTGGTTGACCGCTTCCGGGATCACCGGGTTGACCTTGCCGGGCATGATCGAGCTGCCTGGCTGGCGCGCCGGCAGGTTGATCTCGTTGATGCCGGTACGTGGGCCGCTGGACAGCAGGCGCAGGTCGTTGCAGATCTTCGACAGTTTCACCGCGGTACGCTTGAGCATCCCGGAGAACAGTACGAAGGCGCCCATGTCGGAGGTGGCTTCGATCAGGTCGGCAGCCGGGACCACTGGCTGGCCGCTGATAACGGCCAGGCGTTGTACGGCCAGGGCCTGGTAGCGTGGGTCGGCGTTGATGCCGGTACCGATGGCGGTGCCGCCCAGGTTCACTTCGGTCAGCAGCTCTGGCGCCAGGGTTTTCAGGCGGGCCAGGTCTTCACCCAGGGTGGTGGCGAAGGCACGGAATTCCTGGCCGAGGGTCATCGGCACGGCGTCCTGCAATTGGGTGCGGCCCATTTTCAGCACGTGGCTGAATTCGACGCCCTTGGCGGCGAATGCCTGGATCAGGCTGTCGAGACTGGCCAGCAGCGCGTCGTGGCCCAACAGCAGGCCCAGGCGGATCGCGGTCGGGTAGGCGTCGTTGGTCGACTGCGCCATGTTCACGTCGTTGTTGGGGTGCAGGTACTGGTATTCGCCCTTGTTGTGGCCCATGGCCTCCAACGCGATGTTGGCGATGACTTCGTTGGCATTCATGTTGGTTGAAGTGCCGGCGCCGCCTTGAATCATGTCCACCACGAACTCTTCGTGGAAATCGCCGCGAATCAGGCGGGCACAGGCTTCGCTGATGGCCGCGTGCTTGGCTTCGCTGAGCTGGCCCAACTCGCGGTTGGCGTCAGCCGCTGCTTGCTTGACCATTGCCAGGCCGACCACCAATTTCGGGTAATGCGAAATCGGAACGCCCGAGAGGCGGAAGTTATTCACCGCTCGCAGGGTCTGGATGCCGTAATACGCTTGGGCAGGTACTTCGAGTACGCCAAGCAGGTCTTTTTCTGTGCGGAATGATGCAGCGGAGGACATGACGGAAATCATCTCGATATGGACCCGGAACAGGCCGGAACGCTGCGAATGCTAGGCCTGTAGGAAATTTTGGGCCAATGCTGTTAAACACTGGCCTATGCATAAACGGCATAATGTGAGTGTGACCCGGCTATCATGGCGGGCGTGTGTGCCAAAATGGTGCGTACCCGTGGGAGGCAGTGATGAACCTTGAGAGCAAATGGCTGGAAGACTTCAGCGCCCTGGCGGCGACTCGCAGCTTTTCCCAGGCGGCGGAGCGGCGCTTTGTCACCCAGCCGGCGTTCAGCCGACGTATCCGCAGCCTTGAGGCCGCATTGGGCCTGACCCTGGTCAACCGCTCGCGCACGCCGGTTGAGCTGACGGCGGCGGGGCAGTTGTTCCTGGTCACCGCACGTACCGTGGTCGAGCAGCTCGGTGAAGTGCTGCGCCATTTGCATCACCTGGAAGGCGGGCAGGGCGAAGTCATGCAAGTGGCCGCTGCCCACTCCCTGGCGTTGGGTTTCTTTCCGCGCTGGATCGCGCAACTGCGCAACGAAGGCTTGAACATCGCCACGCGGCTGGTGGCCACCAACGTCGGCGATGCGGTGCATGCCCTGCGTGAAGGCGGCTGCGACCTGATGCTGGCGTTCTACGACCCCGATGCGGCGATGCAAATGGACGCCGAAATCTTCCCCTCACTGCACCTGGGCAACACCGAAATGCTCCCGGTATGCGCGGCCGACGCCGACGGCAAACCGCTGTTCGACCTCGAAGGCGAGGGCAGCGTGCCGTTGCTGGCATACAGCGCCGGCGCGTTCCTCGGCCGTTCGGTGCACCTGTTGCTGCGCCAGCGCGCACTGCGCTTTACCACGGTGTACGAAACCGCCATGGCCGATAGCCTCAAAAGCATGGCCCTGGAAGGCCTGGGCATCGCCTGGGTGCCGCAACTGAGCGTGCGTGCCGAACTGGCCCGCGGTGAATTGGTGGTCTGCGGCGGGCCGCAATGGCATGTGCCGCTGGAAATTCGTCTGTATCGCTGCGCGCTGGTGCGCAAGGCGAATGTGCGGTTGTTGTGGCGCAAGTTGGAAGGTGGCGCGGCGCAAAGTACCTGAATGCGATCCCTGTAGGAGTGAGCTTGCTCGCGAAAAACCTGAGAGCGCCGTATCCATTCAGAAGGCCCGCGTCATCGTTGGCGATCTTCGCGAGCAAGCTCGCTCCTACAGGGTCAATAAAACCGCCACTTTGCCCCGCTAGACAGATGGTCATCCCAGGGGCTGTTTATCTGGATTATTACGGTATACTGCGCGGCCTTCGGCCGGTCCAACCGGCCACATTTCGTACAACAAGCCACGCCGGATTTCCCGCGTGGCTTGTTGTTTTTTGACGCGCCTGCGGGCGCCCAGAGAGAAGAGGCACGACGATGAGTGCATTGGTTGGCGTGATCATGGGCTCCAAGTCCGATTGGTCCACCCTTAGCCACACCGCCGATATGCTGGAAAAACTCGGCATTCCGTATGAAGTGAAAGTGGTCTCTGCCCACCGCACCCCGGATTTGCTGTTCCAGTATGCCGATGAAGCAGAATCCCGTGGCATCGAGGTGATCATCGCCGGTGCCGGCGGTGCCGCACACCTGCCGGGCATGTGTGCGGCCAAGACCCACCTGCCGGTGCTTGGCGTACCGGTGCAGTCGGCAATGCTCTCGGGCGTGGATTCGCTGTTGTCCATCGTGCAGATGCCGGCCGGTATCCCGGTGGCCACCCTGGCGATCGGCAAGGCCGGTGCGATCAACGCCGCCCTGCTGTCCGCCAGTATCCTGGGCGCCAAGCACCCGCAGTTCCACGCGGTGCTGAAGAAATTCCGTGCCGAGCAGACAGACAGCGTGCTGGACAATCCAGACCCACGTATCGCCTGAGGGTGTTGACGATGAAAATCGGTGTAATCGGTGGCGGCCAACTGGGCCGTATGCTGGCCTTGGCGGGTACCCCGCTGGGGATGAACTTCGCTTTCCTGGACCCGGCGCCGGACGCCTGTGCGGCAGCCTTGGGTGAACACCTGCGCGCTGACTACAGCGACCCGGACCACCTGCGCCAACTGGCCGACGAAGTCGATTTGGTGACGTTCGAGTTTGAAAGCGTACCGGCCGAAACCGTGGCCTTCCTGTCGCAGTTCGTACCGGTGTACCCGAGCGCCGAAGCCTTGCGCATTGCCCGTGACCGCTGGTTCGAGAAAAGCATGTTCAAGGACCTGGGCATTCCGACCCCAGCCTTCGCCGATATCCAGTCCCAGGCGGACCTGGACGCCGCCGTCGCCAGCATCGGCCTGCCGGCCGTGCTGAAAACCCGCACCCTGGGTTACGACGGCAAGGGCCAGAAAGTCCTGCGCACCGCCGCCGATGTGGTCGGCACCTTCGCCGAACTGGGCAGCGTGGCCTGCCTACTGGAAGGCTTCGTGCCGTTCACCGGCGAAGTCTCGTTGATCGCCGTGCGTGCCCGGGATGGTGAGACCCGCTTCTACCCGTTGGTGCACAACACCCACGACAGCGGCATCCTCAAGCTGTCCGTGGCCAGCACCGATCACCCGTTGCAGGCCCTGGCCGAAGACTATTCCAGCCGCGTGCTCAAGCAGCTGGATTACGTCGGTGTGATGGCGTTCGAGTTCTTTGAAGTCGACGGCGGCCTCAAGGCCAACGAAATCGCCCCGCGTGTGCATAACTCCGGGCACTGGACCACCGAAGGCGCCGAGTGCAGCCAGTTCGAAAACCACCTGCGCGCTGTCGCGGGCTTGCCATTGGGCTCCACGGCCAAGGTCGGTGAGAGCGCGATGCTCAACTTTATCGGCGTGGTACCGCCGGTGGAGCGTGTGATCGCCATCGAAGACTGCCATCTGCATCACTACGGCAAGGCCTTCAAGGCCGGGCGCAAGGTCGGCCACGCCAACCTGCGCTGCAAGGACCGCGCAACGCTGCAAGCGCAGATCCTCAAGGTCGAAGCGCTGATCGCCGAGCAATAACCCGGGGATCGACGGGAACCATTCGGTTATCGCCGTCCTCTGATTGCAGGATGCCAAAGCCTGTCTAGGCTTTGGCATAGCTCACTTCATTCAGAGGGAAATGCCATGGGTATCATCGGAACCATCTTTATCGGCTTGATCGTCGGCCTGCTGGCGCGTTTCCTCAAGCCCGGCGACGACAGCATGGGCTGGATCATGACCATCCTGCTGGGTATCGCTGGCTCCCTGGCCGCGACCTACGGTGGCCAGGCGCTGGGCATCTACCAGGCGGGCCAAGGCGCAGGCTTTATCGGCGCACTGGTCGGCGCCATTGTGTTGCTGGTGATCTACGGCCTGATCAAAAAGAAGTAATCAGCCGACAAAGTCCTCTGCGCTGCGCAGGCGCAGAGGGCTAGAATGCTCGCCACTTGTACTTGCCGAGCCTCTCCATGCGCCGTCTCCTGTTGACTCTCCTTCTGCTGGGCTCTGGCCTGGCCCACGCCGGCGAACTGCCGGAAACCGACTGGCTCGACCTGATGCCGCTGTCGGACCAGAAGGCCCTCGAGGCCATGCCCGAGATCGATCACAACTCCCCCGAAGCCCAAGGCACGTTCACCGACAAAGGTGGCCTGAAGCAGAGCAAAGGCTTGCCGGCGGTGATGTATTCGACCAAGACCGTGGCCGCCATGAACGGCAAGAACATCCGGATCGGCGGCTACCCGGTGCCGTTGGAAACCGACGCCAAGGGGCGCAGCACGCTGTTCTTCCTGGTGCCATACCCGGGCGCCTGCATCCACGTGCCGCCACCGCCGCCTAACCAGTTGGTGCTGGTGCGTTATCCCAAGGGTTTGAAGCTGGATGATATCTACACGCCGCTGTGGGTGACCGGCACGTTGAAGGTGGAGACGGTGAACAACGATTTGGCCGATGCCGCCTATGCGCTGGATGCGGGCAAGGTGCGGGTCGTAAAGGAATCCGATCTATAAGCTTACGCCGGGTTTACAAGGCGATGCCGGTGATGCTCACACCCAGCGTGTGGCTTTCACCCGGCGCCAGCGTCACCACATCATCCAGCACATTCGCCGTCTCGATGCACAGCATGCCCTGCCAGCCATCATCGGCCATGTCGTCGAAAGCCTTGGCGCGTTCGGTCCAGGGATTCCAGATCACGGTGGATTTCGAGCCTTGGCTGGTGAGCTGGATGCGACGCTGCCAGTCCTGATCGAGGATGCTCAGCGACGGGGGCGTATCGAGGTAGATGCGGTCGGTCTCGGCAGTGAAGTGCAGCAGGCCGGACTGGGTTTTCTCGCTCCAGCCATCGGCGGTATCGATGTATACCGAGCCGTCCAGGCCTTCGATCTGCACGTTGCGTACGTCGCTCACGGCGAAGTAGGTGTGCAGCGCCTGGCTGAGCGTGACAGTGCCGTCGCCACGGTTGTGGCTGGTCAGGCGGATGTGCAGTTGATCGTCCAGCAGCAGGCTCAGGCTCAGGTCGACCTGATGGGGCCAGCCGGGGAAGCCGCCTGCAGGAACCGGTAGTTGCAGGTCCACCCGTAGCGTTTCACCTTCAAGGGAGGTGCCGGCCAATGCCCAGGTCGCGGTACGCACGAAACCGTGAGCGCCCGCAGGCTGATCACTTCGGCGCATCGCCTTTACGCTGGACGGGTTGCGGTCGAACACCCCAAACCAGGGCCAGCACACCGGTACGCCGGTACGAATGCCCTTGCCCTTCTTGAACACCGCTTCAGGATTCGGCCAGATCAGCGGCTGCTCGCCTTCGCGGCCGTAACTGAAGAGATGCGCGCCCTGCTGGGCAATCATCAGTTCGGCGCCGTTGTGGCGGATGCGCCAGCAGTCCAGTTCGTCGACTTTCACGGTCTCAACGTGGGGCGTAGGCATAGCAGGCACTCTCAATGGCAGGCAATGGGGCAATTGACCGTCAAAACCCCGCGAGGTTTAACGCGCGCGCGATGGCACCGAGCGTGTGCGGCCGCTGCCATCGATAGCGACAAATACAAACACCGCCTCGGTGACCTTGCGCCATTCGCTGGACAGCGGGTCGTCGCTCCACACTTCGACCATCATCTGGATCGAGCTGCGGCCGATTTCCAGGGCCTGGGTATAGAAGGACAGTTGCGCGCCCACGGCCACCGGCACCAGGAACGCCATGCGGTCAATGGCCACGGTGGCCACACGCCCGCCTGCGACCTTGCTGGCCATGGCGGTACCGGCGAGGTCCATCTGCGCGACCAGCCAGCCGCCGAAAATATCGCCAAAACCGTTGGTTTCACGCGGGAGCGCGGTGATTTGCAGGGCGAGATCGCCTTGCGGGATAGGATCTTCTTGTTCGAGTTCGATCATGCCGGGGGGCCTCTGACCCGTGACGCTTTTATAGGTGGAGCAAGGTGGATAGCCGACTGTTAGAAAAACGTTTCAGCACAAACATACTCCGTTCGATACGTTTCTCGTAAGGCGTACTAAAGGGAAACTCTGCCAAATCGGCTGGATGGCACCCAACGACGTTTTGGCGCAGCAGCCCCTCAAGCCTGGGGTTCTTGCGCTTGCAAGGGCCGAGTATATCGAGACCCTGGCGCCACGACGACCTCCCGGCGCTCATTTGGTCGGTAAATAGCTGCTGTATCGCGGCTTTTGCGCGCAACTGTTCTCCTGGCGCTGTGCTTTTACAAGCGATTTGCTATCTTGCCAGACCGCCGCCGGTCCCGGGCGTGTCGTCCTTACCAAGCTGACTACTATAAGAGAAGCCTTGCCATGTCCTCCGTGCCTGCAAGCAGTGCGCAACCGTCGCGCCCGCTGACCCGCAACGACTACAAAACCCTGTCGCTGTCTGCCTTGGGCGGGGCGCTGGAGTTTTATGACTTCATCATTTTCGTGTTTTTCGCCACCGTGGTCGGAAAACTGTTCTTCCCTGTCGATATGCCCGAATGGCTGCGCATGATGCAGACCTTCGGCATCTTCGCCGCCGGTTACCTGGCACGCCCGCTGGGTGGCATCATCATGGCGCACTTCGGTGACCTGCTGGGCCGCAAGAAAATGTTCACCCTGAGCATCTTCATGATGGCCGTGCCGACCCTGATCATGGGCCTGCTGCCGACCTACGCGCAGATCGGCCTGTGGGCACCGGTCCTGTTGCTGTTGATGCGCATCATCCAGGGCGCAGCGATTGGCGGTGAAGTCCCCGGCGCCTGGGTGTTCGTCTCCGAGCACGTACCGCCGCGCCATATCGGCTACGCCTGCGGCACCCTGACCAGCGGCCTGACCGCCGGGATCCTGCTGGGCTCGCTGGTCGCTACCGCGATCAACACTATTTACAGCCCTGAGCAGGTCTCGGATTACGCCTGGCGCATTCCGTTCCTGCTCGGTGGCGTGTTCGGCCTGCTGTCGGTGTACCTGCGCCGCTGGCTGCATGAAACGCCGATCTTCGCCGAGATGCAGCAACGCAAGACCCTGGCCGCCGAGCTGCCATTGCGTGCCGTATTACGTGACCACCGCGGCGCCATCGTGTTGTCGATGCTGCTGACCTGGCTACTGTCGGCCGGCGTCGTGGTGGTCATCCTGATGACCCCGACCGTGCTGCAGACCATCTACCACTTCAGCCCGACCGTTGCACTGCAAGCCAATAGCCTGGCCATCGTGACGTTGAGCCTTGGCTGCATTGCCTCCGGCGCCCTGGCTGACCGTTTTGGTGCCGGGCGTGTACTGGTAAGCGGTTGCGCCTTGCTGCTGGCGACCTCCTGGACGCTGTACCACAGCCTCATGACCCACCCGGACTGGCTGTTCCCGCTGTACGCCTTGACCGGCCTGTTCGTCGGCACCATTGGCGTGGTGCCTTACGTGATGGTGAAAGCCTTCCCGCCCGTGGTGCGCTTCAGTGGCCTGTCGTTTTCCTACAACGTGGCCTACGCCGTGTTCGGCGGGCTGACGCCGCTGGCGGTGTCGCTGCTGATGAAGGAAAGCCCGATGGGCCCGGCTTACTACGTGGCTGTCCTGTGCGTGATGGGGATGGTGGTGGGTGGGTATCTGTGGAAGCGCGGGCGGTAACCCCGTTTAGCGCTTTTACCGGTAACCATGTGGCGAGGGAGCAAGCTCCCTCGCCACATGTCTTGCGTTTTATAACAATTACAGCTTGTTTCCAAGAAGTCACTTAGTCGCTCTAACCTCCTCGTACGTCCCGACCTTCTCTCCTTTTGTTGTGTGATCTCCAATGCTGGCCTTTCATCCAATTGTCATATTTCAGACATAGAGTGTTCACACGGCCTCTCGATACTTGGCCCCGATCCAACTATCCCTATCTGCTAGGAGCAAGGCATGAAACTGAAACGTTTGATGGCGGCAATGACTTTTGTCGCTGCTGGCGTTGCGACCGCCAACGCGGTGGCCGCAGGTGTTGATCCGGCAATCCCGGCTTACGTCAAGACCACTGGTGTGTCGGGCAACTTGTCCAGCGTCGGTTCCGATACCCTTGCCAACCTGATGACCCTGTGGGCCGAGGGTTACAAAAAGGAATACCCGAACGTCAACATCCAGATTCAAGCTGCCGGCTCCGCCACCGCGCCACCTGCGCTGACTGAAGGCACCTCCAACCTGGGCCCGATGAGCCGCAAGATGAAGGACACCGAACTGGCGGCCTTCGAGCAGAAGTACGGCTACAAGCCAACCGCGATCCCGGTTGCCGTGGATGCCCTGGCCGTGTTCGTGCACAAGGACAACCCGATCCAGCACCTGACCATGGAACAAGTCGACGCGATCTTCTCCTCGACTCGCCTGTGCGGTGGCAAAGCCGATGTGAAAACCTGGGGTGACCTGGGTGTGACCGGCGACCTGGCCAACAAGCCAGTGCAACTGTTCGGCCGTAACTCGGTATCCGGCACCTACGGCTACTTCAAGGAAGAAGCCCTGTGCAAAGGCGACTACAAGCCTAACGTGAACGAACAACCCGGCTCGGCTTCGGTCGTGCAGTCGATCAGCTCTTCGCTGAACGGCATCGGTTACTCGGGCATCGGCTACAAGACCGCCAGCGTGAAGACCGTGGCCCTGGCCAAGAAAGGCAGCACTGACTTCATCGAAGACAGCGAAGAAAACGCCTTGAACGGCAAATACCCGCTGTCGCGTTTCCTCTACGTTTACGTCAACAAAGCCCCGAACAAGCCTCTGGCCCCGCTGGAAGCCGAGTTCGTGAAACTGGTTCTGTCCAAACAGGGCCAGGAAGTTGTGGTCAAGGACGGCTACATCCCACTGCCAGCCAAGGTTGCCGCCAAGGCCTTGGCTGACCTGGGTCTGAAAGAAGGCAACTGATTGCCTCTGCGGGGCCGGAATACCGGCCCCGCATCCGAATTTTCTAGTCCGCTGCCAGCCCTGCTTCGCGGCGGATTTGTTGCGTCACTGCACTGTCATCTTTCTGTCATACAGGATCGCTAGGGTGTGCGCATGAATGATCTGGCCAATTCCACCATGACGACAACTTCTCCCCCCAAGCGCATTGATTTCAATACGCCTGAGCTGCAACGCAAGCGCCGTATTCGCGCGCTCAAGGATCGCCTGACCCGTTGGTACGTGCTGGTGGGCGGCCTCGCCGTTCTGGGTGCGATCACCCTGATCTTCTTTTTCCTCGCCTACGTGGTCGCGCCACTGTTCCAAGGCGCCTCGCTGACCAAGGAAGACGCACTGACGCCCGCCTGGATGCAGGACGCCGGCAAGCCGTTGTTGATCTCCCTGGAAGAGCAGAACCAAGTCGCCATGCGGGTTTCCGACAAGGGCCAGGCGCTGTTCTTTGACGTCACGAGCGGTGCCGAACTCAAGCGTGTCGACCTGCCGCTTGCGCCCGGCGTGAGCGTGGCTTCCATCGGTGAAGACCAGCCGGGCAGCCCGCTGGTGATCCTCGGTTTGTCCAATGGCCAGTCCCTGGTATTCCGTCACACCTATAAGGTGTCGTACCCGGACGGCAAGAAAACCATCACGCCTGCGATTGAATACCCCTACGGTGAAACGCCGATCGTGCTCGACGATGCCGGCCGCCCGTTGGAGCATGTTGCCCTCAACGCCACTGATACGTCGCTGGTGGTGGCAGGCTCGGCCGGTTCGCACTTGAACGTGCTGACCCTGAGCCGCGAAGAAAACATGATGACCGGTGAAGTCACCAGCGAGCAGAAGCGTGTCGAGCTGCCGCAAATGACCGAGCCGGTGAAGGCGATCTTCATCGATCCGCGCCAGCAGTGGCTGTACGTGATCAACGGGCGTGCCCTGGCGGATGTGTTCAGCCTGCGCGACAGGAGCCTCAACGGTCGCTACAAATTACTGGAAGATGGCACTGCCGAAGTCACCGCCAGCACCCAGTTGGTGGGCGGCATCTCGCTGATCGTCGGTAACTCCAAAGGCGGCCTGGCCCAGTGGTTCATGGCCCGAGACCCGGATGGCGAGCAGCGCTTCAAGCAGATCCGTACCTTCCAGATGGGCACCGCGCCCATCGTGGAAATCACCGCCGAAGAGCGGCGCAAAGGCTTCACCGCCCTCGACGCTTCCGGCAAGTTCGGCGTGTTCCACAGCACCGCCCACCGCACCCTGCTGGTGGATCCGGTGGTCGACGGCCAGGGCGTGTTTGGTATGTCGCCGCGCGCCAACCGCGTGATCGTCGAAGCCGGCGGCAAGCTGCAGCCGCTGCTGCTGGACAACCCGCACCCGGAAGTGTCCTGGAGCGCGTTGTGGAGCAAGGTCTGGTACGAAAACTACGACGAGCCTAAGTACGTCTGGCAATCGACCGCTGCCAACACCGACTTCGAACCCAAGATGAGCCTGGCGCCATTGACCTTCGGTACCCTGAAGGCGGCGTTCTACGCCATGCTGCTGGCGGCGCCACTGGCGGTTGCCGCGGCGATCTATACCGCTTACTTCATGGCCCCGAGCCTGCGCCGCAAGGTCAAGCCGGTGATCGAACTGATGGAAGCCATGCCGACGGTGATCCTTGGCTTCTTCGCCGGCCTGTTCCTGGCGCCGTATGTCGAAGGGCATCTGCCGGGGATCTTCAGCCTGCTGATGCTGCTGCCGATTGGCATCCTGGTGGCCGGGTTTGTCTTCAGCCGCCTGCCTGAATCCATCCGCCTGCGGGTTCCCGATGGTTGGGAAAGCGCGATCCTGATCCCGGTGATCCTGTTCGTGGGTTGGCTCTCGCTGTACATGAGCCCGTACCTGGAAACCTGGTTCTTCGGCGGCGACATGCGCATGTGGATCTCCCACGACCTGGGCATTACCTACGACCAGCGCAACGCCCTGGTGGTCGGCCTGGCCATGGGCTTTGCGGTGATCCCGAACATCTACTCCATCGCCGAAGACGCCGTGTTCAGCGTACCGCGCGGCCTGACCCTGGGTTCCCTGGCCCTGGGCGCCACACCGTGGCAGACCATGACCCGCGTGGTGATCCTGACCGCCAGCCCGGGCATCTTCTCGGCGCTGATGATCGGCATGGGGCGCGCCGTGGGCGAGACCATGATCGTGCTGATGGCCACCGGTAACACGCCGGTGATGGAGATGAACCTGTTCGAAGGCCTGCGCACCCTGGCGGCCAACGTCGCGGTGGAAATGCCCGAGTCGGAAGTCGGCGGCAGTCACTACCGCGTGCTGTTCCTCTCGGCGCTGGTGCTGCTGCTATTCACCTTCATCATGAACACCCTCGCCGAGCTGATTCGTCAGCGTCTGCGCAAGAAATACTCGTCGCTTTAAGAAAGGTAGAAGTCTGTGAAACAGAACTCCCTGAATGGATGGTTCAAGAGCGGCGCTCCCGGCGTCTGGATCAGCGGTGGCGCGGTGTCCATCGCGGTCATCATGACCATTGGTTTGCTGGCCGTGATTGCCGTGCGTGGCCTGGGCCACTTCTGGCCGGCCGACCTGATCCAGGCCAACTACAACGTGCCGGGCCAGGAAAACCATATCGTCATCGGCGAAGTGGTGCAGAAAGAAGAAGTGCCGCGCGAGCGCCTGAAAAGCGCGGGCCTGCCGGTGCCCGATGCGGGCCCTGAATTCATGACCCGCGAGCTGATCAAGGTCGGCAACCGCGATCTGAACGGCAACGACTTCACCTGGATCGTCGGCGAGTGGTTGAAGGACCAGAGCACGCCGAAGAACCTGATGACCATCGAACGTCGTGAGTGGGGCAACTTCTACGGCACCCTGGTCAACGTCAAGCAGGATGGCAAGGTCATCGCTGAAGGCGAGGCCGCGTGGCCGGAGCTGCAAGCCCGCGTGGACCGCGTGAACAAGCTGGCGGCCCAGCTCAAGACCCTGGAGAAGTCCGACATCGGCGCGATCAACGCCGGCCTCGAGCGCATCCGCCTGCATGGCCGCAAACTGGAGCTGGAAGGCAAGCTCGACGCGGCCGCCCAGGCCGACATGGATGCCGACCGCGCCGAGCTGAACGCCCGCTACCAGGACATCGAAGCGCGCCTGGCCGACCTGCACGCCCAGTTCAACCGCGACGCCTTGACCGCTCGCGATGGCAACGGCAAGGAAATTGAAATCGGCATCGGCAAGGTGGTGCACGCCTACCAGCCGAACGCCATGGGGACCGTGACCAAGATCGGTTTCTACGTCAGCAAGGTGTGGGAATTCCTCAGTGATGACCCGCGGGAAGCCAACACCGAAGGCGGGATATTCCCGGCGATCTTCGGCACCGTGATGATGACCCTGATCATGGCGATGATCGTGACCCCGTTCGGCGTGCTGGCGGCGGTGTACCTGCGTGAATACGCCAAGCAGAACACCCTGACGCGCATCATCCGCATCGCCGTGAACAATCTGGCGGGTGTACCGGCCATCGTCTACGGCGTGTTCGGCCTGGGTTTCTTCGTGTATGTATTGGGTGGCTCGGTCGACCGTCTGTTCTTCGCCGAAGCGCTGCCGGCACCGACCTTCGGTACACCGGGCCTGCTCTGGGCCTCGCTGACCCTGGCGCTGCTGGCGGTACCGGTGGTGATCGTGGCCACCGAAGAAGGCCTGGCACGGATCCCTCGTACGGTACGTGAAGGCTCCCTGGCGCTGGGCGCGACCAAGGCGGAGACGCTGTGGAAGATCGTGCTGCCGATGGCCAGCCCGGCGATGATGACCGGCATGATCCTCGCCGTGGCCCGCGCCGCCGGTGAAGTGGCGCCGCTGATGCTGGTCGGCGTGGTGAAACTCGCCCCGTCGCTGCCGCTGGACGGCAACTACCCGTATCTGCACCTGGACCAGAAGATCATGCACCTGGGCTTCCATATTTATGACGTCGGCTTCCAGAGCCCTAACGTCGAGGCCGCACGGCCGCTGGTATACGCCACTGCCTTGCTGCTGGTGCTGGTGATCGCCACGCTCAACCTGTCGGCGGTGTGGATTCGTAACCACCTGCGCGAGAAGTACAAGGCGCTGGACAGCTGATCTGAATTGAACGCGGACTTATTTGTGGGAGGGGGCTTGCTCCCGATTGCGGTGTGCCAGCCAGCACACATGTTCCTGATGCACCGCTATCGGGGGCAAGCCCCCTCCCACACAACAGCACAGGGAGCATCCCATGCAACACGACACCCATTCCCACGGCATCAACATGTCTGCCCTGGGTCGCGACAAACAGAGCCTGAGCCTGGCCCAGGAAACCGTGGCCATCGAAGTACCGGGCCTGAGCCTGTACTACGGTGACAAGCAGGCACTGTTCGACGTCAGCATGAACATCCCCAAGCAGCGCGTGACCGCCTTTATCGGCCCGTCGGGCTGCGGCAAGTCCACGCTGCTGCGTACCTTCAACCGCATGAACGACCTGGTGGACGGTTGCCGCGTGGACGGGGCCATCAACCTCTACGGCACCAACATCTACCGCAAGGGCGAAGACGTGGCCGAACTGCGTCGCCGTGTGGGCATGGTGTTCCAGAAGCCTAACCCGTTCCCCAAGACCATCTACGAAAACGTGGTCTACGGCCTGCGCATCCAGGGCATCAACAAGAAACGCATCCTCGACGAAGCGGTTGAGTGGGCCCTTAAAGGCGCGGCGCTGTGGGACGAGGTCAAGGACCGCCTGCATGAGTCGGCACTCGGCCTGTCCGGCGGCCAGCAGCAACGCCTGGTGATCGCGCGGACCATCGCCGTGGAACCGGAAGTGCTGCTGCTCGACGAACCGTGCTCGGCACTCGACCCGATCTCGACGCTGAAAGTCGAAGAGCTGATCTACGAGCTCAAGTCCAAGTTCACCATCGTTATCGTGACCCACAACATGCAACAGGCGGCGCGGGTTTCCGACTACACCGCGTTCATGTACATGGGCAAGCTGGTGGAGTTCGGCGATACCGACACCCTGTTCACCAATCCGGCGAAGAAGCAGACCGAAGACTACATCACCGGTCGCTACGGCTAGGAAGCTGTGGTTCTGATTGCACTGACGCTGCGGTTCTCCGCACCTTACCGGACGCTCCAAGGACGCCAACATGATTAGCAAAGAAGGCCTTACCCACCATATCTCCGCGCAGTTCAACGCCGAGCTCGAGGAAGTGCGCAGCCACCTCCTGGCGATGGGCGGGCTGGTGGAGAAGCAAGTCAACGATGCCGTTACTGCGCTGATCGAGGCCGACTCGGGCCTGGCCCAGCAAGTGCGCGAGATCGACGACCAGATCAACCAGATGGAACGCAACATCGACGAAGAATGCCTGCGCATTCTCGCCCGTCGCCAGCCGGCAGCCTCCGACCTGCGCTTGATCATCAGCATTTCCAAGTCGGTGATCGACCTCGAGCGGATCGGCGACGAAGCCACCAAGATTGCCCGCCGTGCGATCCAGCTATGCGAAGAGGGTGAAGCGCCGCGCGGTTATGTCGAAGTGCGTCATATCGGCGACCAGGTGCGCAACATGGTCCGGGATGCCCTGGATGCCTTTGCGCGCTTTGACGCCGAGCTGGCATTGTCGGTAGCGCAGTACGACAAGGTCATCGACCGTGAATACAAGACCGCCCTGCGTGAGCTGGCCACCTACATGATGGAAGACCCGCGCTCTATCTCGCGGGTCTTGAGCATCATCTGGGTGCTGCGCTCCCTGGAGCGGATCGGCGATCACGCGCGCAATATCTCGGAACTGGTGATCTACCTGGTGCGCGGTACCGACGTACGGCACATGGGCCTCAAGCGCATGAAGGCCGAAGTTGAGGGTTCAGCCGATCAAATCCCTAATGTTCCGGGCGAATCTGACGATAAGTAAGGTTGCCCGAGAAATTAACGCCCGGCCTCTGGTCGGGCGTTTTCGTTTGTGGCGCCTGAATTTTTTGCGAATCGGGTAAAAGAAAGTCCGAACGTGACTACAGAGTTTTGGCAAAATGCCATTAGTCAGGCGTTTTGCGTGCCGAAGTTTTTATAGGATGAAGGGTCGATGAGTAAAGTCAGTGTATTGGTGGTGGATGACGCCTCGTTTATCCGCGACCTGGTGAAGAAGTGCCTGCGCAACTACTTCCCCGGGATCAAGCTTGAAGATGCGGTAAACGGCAAGAAGGCCCAGACCATCCTGATGCGCGAGAGCTTCGACCTGGTGCTGTGCGACTGGGAAATGCCGGAGATGTCCGGCCTGGAGCTGTTGACCTGGTGCCGTGAGCAACCGCACCTCAAGGCCATGCCGTTTGTGATGGTGACCAGCCGTGGCGACAAAGAGAACGTGGTCCAGGCGATCCAGGCCGGGGTATCCGGTTACGTCAGCAAACCGTTTACCAACGAGCAACTGCTGAACAAGGTCAAGCAGGCCCTCCACAAGGTCGGTCGCCTCGACGCCCTGGTCGCCAGCGCGCCGACCAAGATGAACTCGGCCTTCGGCAATGATTCCCTGAGCGCCCTGACCGGTGGCAAGCCCGAAGCCGTACGTGCAGCCCCCGTTGCTGCGGCTGCGGCTGCGCCAAGCAAAGGCCTGCTTAACAACGCCCCGCCGGTCCAAGCGCCAGGCGCTGCGCCCGCTGGCGGCCGTGGCCAGGGCCAGTTGCGCCTGTCCAGCGGCACCCAGCAATGCGTGATCAAGGCACTGAGCATCAAGGAAGCGCTGCTGGTGGTGCGTCGAGGTGAGGTCCTGCCTCAGGTACTGGAAAGTGCCGTGCTCGACCTGGAACAGGGCGACAACGCCGAGGTGGCGCGTCTCAACGGCTACCTGCACGCCATCGTCGCCTTCGAACCCAAGCCGGACAGTGACTGGCTGCAACTGACCTTCCGCTTTATCGACCAGGATGCGCAGAAGCTCGACTATATCTCTCGCCTGATTGCGCGCGGTACGGCGCAGAAGCATTTTGTGCCGGGGGCCTGACCTTCAGTCCGAAGGGGCGTGCCCCGGGATTGTCATGATCCCTTGCTAGCTTGCTGTTCATTCACTCCGGCAGGTTCGCGCCATGCTCCTTCGCCTTTTGCTGTCCTGCATGTTGGCCTTGGTCGCCAATTCGACCCAGGCCATGACCCTGTACAGATCCACCGATGCCAACGGCATGGTGTTTTTCAGCGATCGGCAAACCCCCGGCGCCCAGGCGTTCGTGATCCAGGAACGTAGGGTCGAGCGCGTACAGCCGCCGGTACTCTACAGGCCAAAACCCGTTTACCCGCAACAAGCCTACCGTTACCCCTTGCCCTGGCGTGGCGGTCCGTTCCGCCTGACCCAAGGCCCCAACGGCAGTTTCAGTCACACCGACGCCAAAAGCCGCTACGCCATGGACATCGCCATGCCCGAAGGCACGCCGATCATCGCGGCACGCAGCGGTGTGGTGGTGAAAATCGAGAATAGCCAGATCGGACGCGGCAACGATGCGTCAGGCAATTTCGTGCGCGTGCAGCACGATGACGGCACCCAGGGCGTGTACCTGCACCTCAAGCAAGGCTCGGTCAGTGTCAGGCCGGGGCAGCGTGTGGCGGTGGGCAGCGCACTGGGGTTGTCGGGCAATACCGGCAACAGCAGCGGGCCGCACCTGCACTTTGTGGTGCAACAGAGTACCGCGGCCGGGCTGGTGTCGATTCCTTACGAATTCAACCAGCCGGTCGGGACATTGCCCAATTTTGCATTGGGCAATTGAGGGTCAATCCAGCAGCAGGACCTTGGCCAGCACGATCTTCGGCCCTTTCATCTTCTTGATGATGATCCGCAAGCCTTCAACCTCCAGCACTTCTTCCTCTTCCGGCACGCGCTTGAGGGTGTCGTAGATCAGCCCTGCGAGGGTTTCGGCCTCGATGTGGTCCAGGTCGACGCCCAACAGGCGTTCCACCTTGAACAGCGGCGTATCGCCCCGTACCAGCAGTTTGCCGGGCTGGTAGGCGAGGATGCCGCGCTCGGCCTTGCGGTGTTCGTCCTGGATATCGCCCACCAGCACTTCCAGCACGTCTTCCATGGTCAGGTAGCCGATGATCTTGCCGTCGGCTTCTTCCACCAGGGCAAAGTGCGCGCCGCCTTTGCGGAACTGCTCCAGCAACTGCGATAACGGCATGTGCCGCGACACACGTTCCAGCGGGCGGGTCAGCTCGGCCAGGTTGAACGATTCGGGGATGTGGTCCAGGGCCGCCAGTTCCAGCAGCAGGTCCTTGATGTGCAAAAGCCCGACAAACTCGTTGCGCACCGCGTCATACACCGGATAGCGGCTGAATTTATGGCGGCGGAACAGCGCGAGGATTTCCTTGAGCGGGGCGTTGAAGTCCAGGGTCACCAGGTCTTCACGGGAGTTGGCCCAGTCCACCACTTCCAGCTCGCCCATCTCCACGGCCGAGGCCAGTACGCGCATGCCTTGGTCGCTCGGGTCCTGGCCACGGCTGGAGTGCAGGATCAGCTTGAGCTCTTCGCGGCTGTAATGGTGTTCGTGGTGCGGGCCGGGTTCGCCTTGGCCGGCGATGCGCAGGATCGCGTTGGCGCTGGCGTTGAGCAGGTAGATCGCCGGGTACATGGCCCAGTAGAACAGGTACAGCGGCACCGCCGTCCACAGTGACAGCAGTTCGGGCTTGCGAATGGCCCAAGACTTGGGCGCCAGTTCACCGACCACGATGTGCAGGTAGGAAATCACGAAGAACGCGGCAAAGAACGACACGCCCTTGATCACTTCCGGCGATTCGACGCCTGCGGCGCCCAGCAGCGGTTCGAGGATGTGCGCGAACGCCGGCTCACCGACCCAGCCCAGGCCCAGGGAGGCCAGGGTGATACCCAGCTGGCAGGCCGACAGGTAGGCGTCGAGCTGGCTGTGCACGGTACGCAGGATCTGCCCACGCCAGCCGTTGGTGTGGGCGATGGCCTCGACCCGGGTCGAGCGCAGCTTGACCATGGCAAATTCCGCCGCAACGAAAAAACCGTTGAGCAGTACCAGGATCAGAGCAAAAAGAATCATGCCGAAATCGGCGAAGAGTGTGGCGAGGGTGATACCAGGGGAAGGGTCCATGATTGGGTTTTGCAGGTTCCGTGTGTTCAATAAGGGGTGACAGAAGGGCCTGAAAGGCAGGCACAAGTCGGCCAATGTAGCGGCTGACGGGGCGCTTGCCTAGTGGTTGCCGCCGGGTGGGGTGTGGAATGCCTTATTCGAAACAGCACAATTCCAATTGTGGGAGGGGGCTTGCTCCCGATAGCAGTGTGTCAGTCAGCATATCTGATACTGATGCACTGCTATCGGGAGCAAGCCCCCCCCACATTTGGTTTTGTGCTGTGTTTGAGTTATTCGTCATTTCCGACGAGCCGCGAACGGGTCATCTGCCCTTGCGGAAAGTGGCAGGTGAACGTACTGCCATGCCCCAGCACACTGCTGATTTCCAGGCGTGCGCGGTGGCGCAGCAGCACATGCTTGACGATGGCCAGGCCCAGCCCGGTGCCGCCGGTGTTGGAGTTGCGGCTGGAATCGACGCGGTAGAAACGCTCGGTCAGGCGCGGCAGATGCTTGGCGTCGATGCCGATGCCGGAGTCCTGCACGCTCAGGTGTGCGCCTTGCTCGTCGGCCCACCAGCGGATGCGGATAGTGCCCTTGTCCTGGGTGTACTTCACCGCGTTGAACACCAGGTTGGAGAACGCGCTGCGCAATTCGCCTTCGCTGCCTTTGAGCAACACCTGCGGGTCGGCATCCAGGCTGATCTGCTGCCCGCGCTCGCCCGACAGGGCCTTGGCGTCATTCTTGATGGTCTGCAACAGGCTCTGGACGGCTACCGGTTGGTTGTCCGATGGATAATCCGTGGCCTCGAGCTTGGCCAGCAACAGCAAGTCGTTGAGCAGGGTCTGCATGCGTGAACCCTGCTGCTGCATTTGCTGCAGGGCACGGCTCCAGCGTGGGTTGATCTCCTCGACGTTGTCCAGCAGCGTCTCCAGGTAGCCGCAGATCACCGTCAAGGGCGTGCGCAGTTCGTGGGAGACGTTGGCAACGAAGTCTTTGCGCATCTGCTCCAGCTGATGGATGCGGGTTACGTCGCGCACCAGCATCAGGTGTTCGTTGTTGCCGTAGCGGGTCAGGTACAGCTGGATGCGCACGCGGTCGTTGGTGGGCGAGGGGATTTCCAGCGCTTCTTCGTAGTTGTCCTGCTCGAAGTATTCCTTGAAGCGCGGGTGACGCACCAGGTTGGTTACCGGCTGGCCGCTGTCCTGGGGCGTCTTGAGGCCCAGCAGGGTCTCGGCGGCGCGGTTCCACCACTCCAGGTTGCCGTCGCTGTCGAGCATGATCACCGCGTCCTTGAGCGCAGCGGTGGACTCCTGCACTCGGTCGATCACGGCTTGCAGGCGCCCGCGTACCCGTTGGTCGCGGCGTTGCAGGTGGTAGATGCTGTCGAACACCTCACCCCACAGGCCGTAGCCATCGGGCGGTGCTTCATCGGGTTTGTGCTGGCGCAGCCATTCATGCAGGCGCAGCAATTGCTTGAGGGTCCAGCCCAGGTACAGGCCGATACCGATGGCCAGGCTCCAGCCGTAATAGCCGCTGACCAGGCCCACCAACAGGCAGGCGGTGATCAACAGGAGCATGTGGCGGATCAGGGTGCCATGCCAGTTCTGGTTCACTTAAACATGCGTCCTTGTCAGCTGTTAAGGAAGGAAAGTGACTGGCTCAGCCCTTGGTGGAGAACCGGTAGCCGGTGCCGCGCACGGTTTGTACCAGATTCTCGTAGGCATCGCCCAAGGCTTTGCGCAGGCGACGGATATGCACGTCGACGGTGCGTTCCTCGACATACACGTTGCCGCCCCACACCTGGTCCAGCAACTGGCCACGGGTATAGGCACGCTCCTGGTGGGTCATGAAGAACTGCAGCAGGCGGTATTCGGTCGGGCCCATCTCGGCCGGCTTGCCGTCGATGGTCACGCGGTGGCTGATCGGGTCCAGCAGCAGGCCACCGACTTCGATAGGTGCTTCGCCATCGGTCGGGCCGGCACGGCGCAGCACGGCTTTCAGGCGCGCTACCAGTTCTCGTGGGGAAAACGGCTTGGTGATGTAGTCATCGGCGCCGACTTCCAGGCCCTGGATCTTGTTGTCCTCTTCGCCCTTGGCGGTGAGCATGATGATCGGGATATCCCCGGTCAGCTCATCGCGCTTGAGGCGGCGGGCCAGTTCGATGCCGGAGGTGCCGGGCAGCATCCAGTCCAGCAGGATCAGGTCCGGCTTGCGGTCGACGATAATGGCATGGGCCTGCTGGGAGTTCTCCGCCTCCAGGCAGTCATAGCCGGCCATTTCCAACGCAACGGCGATCATCTCGCGGATGGGCGCTTCGTCGTCAACAATCAGAATGCTCCTGCCAACCATGCTCGAAAATCCTCTTGTCATTTAACTGTCTTGCGCCGCATTAGATAACGGAATTATTGCAGTCGTGTGACAGTAATTTAGTCGCTCGGGCAATTCGGGGCACTCTGGACTACGCTTTGGGTCCGAATCCTGACAACCACAAAAGGAAGGTTCCGATGACTCACAGTACTTTTTCCTGGAAGGCCCTGCTGGTCACGGCGGCGTTGACGCTGCCGACACTGGCATTCGCGGCGGAGCCGGCGATGACCCAGAACGGCCTGTTAGTGGATCACAGCGGGAAGACCCTTTACACCTTCGACAAGGACGCCGATGGCAAGTCAGTGTGCAAGGACCAGTGCGCGACCAACTGGCCGCCGCTGAAAGCGGAGTCTACCGACAAATCAATGGGCGATTGGACCGTGATCACCCGTGATGACCAGACCAGTCAATGGGCCTACAAAGGCAAACCTGTCTACACCTACAAGGATGACCACAAGGCCGGCGACAAGAGCGGTGATGGCAAGGGTGGGGCATGGCATGTGATCAAGCCCTGATTTCGCGGCGCTGCTGAAACCATCGGGGGCTTGCCCCCGATGAGGCCCGGCTAGACACTGCAAAAACCTTAGCGAAACGCGTAATCCGCCACAATCCCGACAAAAATCGCCAACCCGGCCCAGTGGTTGTGCAAAAACGCCTTGAAGCATTTCATCCGGTCCCTGTCGCGGGTGTACCAGAACTCCCAGGCAAAGCAGCCTGCCGCCGCCAGCAGCCCCAGGTGGAACCATCCCCCCAGCTCAAACCGTGCGCCGGCCAGCAACAGGCACAGCAGCGCCAGGCCTTGCAGGGTCAGGATGATCACGCGGTCGGCATCGCCGAACAGAATGGCGGTGGACTTGACGCCGATCTTCAAGTCGTCGTCGCGGTCGGTCATCGCGTAATAGGTGTCATAGGCCACTGTCCACAGCAGATTGGCTATATAGAGCAGCCAGGCGGTAGCGGGCAGGTGGCCGGTTTCGGCGGTGAATGCCATTGGCATACCCCAGGAAAACGCCGCGCCCAACACCACCTGGGGGTAATAGGTGTAGCGCTTCATGAACGGGTAGCTGACCGCCAGTGCCAGGCCGCCCAGCGATAACCAGATGGTGGTGGCGTTGGTCAGCAGCACCAGCAGGAAGCTGATCAGCATCAGTACCGCAAAGAACACCAGGGCCTCTTTCGAACTGATCCTGCCGCTAGCCAGCGGGCGTTGCGCGGTGCGTTTCACGTGGCCATCGACCTTGCGGTCCGCCCAGTCATTGATGACACAACCGGCAGCGCGAGTCAGCGTCACGCCCAGCACAAAAATCACGATGTTGGCCAGGGACGGCGAGCCCTTGCCGGCGATCCACAGCGCCCACAGCGTCGGCCACAGCAGCAGGTAGATGCCGATGGGCTTGTCCATGCGGGTCAACTGAATGAAATCCCAGGCCCTGGGGTGCAGGCGGTTCAAGGATTTGAGCAGACGTTGATACATCAGCAGTTCTCCGGATGGTCATGTAGCGCGTGCCAGAAAGCCGGCAGGAAGACTTCCGCTACCAGCACGCTCAGCGGCCCGCGATCGAAGCGTGAGCGGCGCGCCCACAGCCCGTCTGCCTGGTCCGTGGTGGGCAACCATTGGCGAGGGTAATGGCACACCTCGATGGCCTGGCGGGTGAACGCGCGGTCGCAAAACAGCAATTCGCCGAGGGAGCGGCTGCCCAATTCGTCCATCTGCAAGCCGTCGCCCTGCAACGCACTGCGCGCCGCCACACTGCGGGCGAACACCCAGGGTTGGCCATGCCCGCGCAAATACACCTCGCGCACCCAACCGATACTGGCCGGTGGCATGCGCAGCGCCGCGCATTCATCATCGCGCAGCGGCTGCCAGCCTTCGAACAGCGGTGTCACGCTGAAGCCATCGTGGGACAGCCACGTCAGCCGGCGGGTCAGCGAGCCTTCGTCGAACAGCCAGTTCAGGGTCAAGGGCGCGGGCGCAGGGCTCAGGAGGCTCTGGGTCAACCATTGGCAAGCATCGGGAAGGGCGATTGAGTGCGGCACGGTGCGTCAGTATTGGCAGCAAAAGAGGCGGCGAGCTTACCATGGCGTCCTGATCTTTTGCCGGGCCGGCCCGGCGCCTTGCGTCGATCGAGCTTGCATCTGTCGGCCCCGATCAGTACAAAACGCCCTGAGCCGCGCGGCAACGCTGGATCCATCGACCGCCGGCCAACCTGCCTGGACCCTGAGGAAGCAAGTAAATGAAGAAGTGGCAATGTGTAGTCTGCGGCCTGATCTATGACGAAAAAGACGGCTGGCCGGATGATGGTATCGCTCCGGGCACCCTGTGGCAGGACGTACCGGAAGACTGGCTGTGCCCGGACTGCGGCGTCGGCAAAATGGATTTCGAAATGATCGAAATCGGCTAATTTTCAGTTTCAGAGACGTACTACAAGGAGAACGGAATGAACGCACCTGTCGTGATCATCGGCACAGGATTGGCCGGTTACAACGTGGCCCGGGAGTTTCGCAAGCTCGACAGCGAGACCCCATTGCTGCTGATCACCGCGGATGACGGGCGCTCCTACTCCAAGCCCATGCTCTCCACCGGCTTTGGCAAGAACAAGGAAGCCGATGGCCTGAGCATGGCCGAACCCGGCGCCATGGCCGAGCAACTCAAGGCCGAAGTGCGCACCCACACCCGTGTCAGCGGCATCGACCCCGGCCACAAGCGCCTGTGGATCGGTGAAGAAGCGGTGGCCTATCGTGATCTGGTCCTGGCCTGGGGCGCAGAAACCGTGCGTGTCCCCGTCGAAGGCGATGCGGCTGAGCTGGTTTTTCCGATCAATGACCTCGAAGATTACGCCCGCTTTCGCGCTGCTGCGGCCGGCAAGCGCCGCGTGCTGCTGCTCGGCGCCGGCCTGATCGGCTGTGAATTCGCCAACGACCTGATCCTCGGCGGTTATGAAATCGACCTGGTGGCGCCGTGCGAGCAAGTCATGCCGACCCTGCTGCACCCGGCGGCGGCCGCAGCGGTACAGGCCGGCCTGGAAGGGCTGGGGGCGCGTTTCCACCTGGGCCCTGTGCTCAACCGCCTGCAACGCAGCGCTGACGGCCTGGAAGCGCATTTGTCGGACGGTGAAGTGGTGCACTGCGACCTGGTGGTCTCGGCCATCGGCCTGCGCCCGCGTGTCGACCTGGCCGCCGCCGCCGGCCTGCAGACCAACCGCGGGATCATGGTGGACCGCCACCTCAAGACCTCCCACGCCAATATCTACGCCCTGGGCGACTGCGCCGAGGTCGATGGCCTCAACCTGCTGTACGTCATGCCGCTGATGAGCTGCGCCCGTGCCCTGGCCCAGACCCTGGCCGGCAATGCCACAGCTGTCAGCTATGGCCCGATGCCGGTCACCGTGAAAACCCCGGTCTGCCCGCTGGTGGTTTCGCCACCGCCACGGGGCACCGAAGGGGTGTGGAGCGTCGAAGGCCAGGGCGCCGACATCAAGGCCCTGTGCCGCGACGCCAGCGGCCGCCTGCTGGGTTATGCGCTGACCGGCAGCGCCGTGATGGAAAAACTTGCCCTCAACAAAGAACTTCCGCCGTTGCTGGCGTAAATACCGGTCGTTCTGTCGGAATAAGCACGTTTTTCCCCCGAGAAAGGTCGCCGCGAGACTGGCGGAGCGTGCGAGGGCATGCCATCCTCACTCCCGTCTGCCGCAGAGTAGAGCCTGCGGCGCTTTGGGCGCTGCTCCACAGACGAGCAGCACGGACATAACAACAAAAAACCGTCAAAGAGGCTTCACATATGCGTAAACCAGAACTCGCAGCCGCCATCGCTGAAAAAGCGGATCTCACCAAAGAACAGGCCAACCGCGTCCTCAACGCCGTTCTCGAAGAAATCACCGGCGCCCTGCACCGCAAGGACAGCGTGACCCTGGTGGGCTTCGGCACCTTCCTGCAACGCCACCGTGGCGCCCGCACCGGCAAAAACCCGCAAACCGGTGAGCCTGTGAAGATCAAGGCGAGCAACACCGTTGCGTTCAAGCCGGGCAAGTCGCTTAAAGACACCGTTAACGCGTAAGCAGTGCCGTCTCGACAGGGGGCGGGGTGGTAGGAAAATGGGCACGCCGACTGGGTCGGGTGCCCTTTTTTTGTTGATGATGTCAGCTTTTAGCTGGAGGGGCTGATGTCTTGTGCAGCGAGATAAAGGACTTCACATGCGCGTCACTTTTCGGTACGCAGCTTGGATAAGCTTTTGCTTGGACATCAGACACGGGGCTGTCATTACCTAGGATATCGATTTTCTTCAGGTCCCCGGGAACCCCGTAGATGAAGTAGAAACCTTCGATATTCTGGGCTTTGTAGCCAGGCTCTGAGGCGATGATTCTCCACTCCCCCGAGTTTTTTTTATCAAACAGCCCGTAGCTGTTCAGTAGTATCGGGTGTGATACGCGTTTGGCATCCGTCAATTGTTGCTCTGAGATAATAGGTTCGGCGGAAAAGAAGTCCAGAATCTCGGCGCAGTGACCTTCGTCCATGGTGGACAGTACTCGTCCAAAACCGAAGGTATCTTCCGTGAACTTGAAGCAAAAAATATCGCCAGGCTTGATAGCGCGAAGCATCGTCCGGGGCTTTTTATCCCAGCCAAAAAACGTTAGGGCATTCATGAGCACTTTCCTCCCTTGCCAATGAGGCTGGATTTTTTTCGGTTATAGGCGTCTTGGAAGTACTGATGCCTGTCCCGAGCGCGAGTTGTATTGTCGTGATCGAAGGAATTGTATTTATTTCCCCTGTTGCTTTGGGAGGTTGCGGCGCCTATTTCACCTGTCCTTGTCCCGTAGCGTTCTATGTATGCCTGCTCATAACCCCTGGCTTCGCCGTATGTGACATTTTTCTCAATGCGCCGCAGACCTGTGGTGCTGTCGTCTTTCGTCAATCGGCCTGAGGCCTCATGTTCACTCGTTCTGCGCGCAATGTCGTTGGTTATCCCGACGTAGTAAGGATCACCCACCGTATTTCCATGGATATCCAGGTCGTATAGACCGTACACGTGGTAGCCCGGGGCATTGGCAGGTGTGAGTCCAAGCGGGTCTACATAGCTGATCGGGTTCCTGGCATAGGTGTAGAGATTGAGTCCCCCTTTCAGGCCAATGGGGTCCGGAGTGGTAAATCGGCCGATGTCAGGGTCGTAAAAGCGGAAAGTGTTGTAGTGCAACCCAGTTTCTCTGTCCAGATATTGACCCTGGAATCTGAGATTCTGGTCTTCAATGTAATAGGGCTCTCGAACCTCTTTAACGGCATTACCCCAGACTCGGTATTGCGCTTCCCAGACGATATGCCCGTCTGTCTCAGTCAACACCTCAGGCAGTCCATTCAAGTCGTTGTGGTAATAGCGGACTTTGGCCAACGCACCGACGCCGTCTACCCTGGCTAGTGGCTGATAGTCGTCGCCCTCATAGAGATAAAGGCTGGACTGATTGTTACGGTGTTCCTGCAGCAATTGCAGGCAGCCCCACGTGAATCGTGTCTCCCCGAGCAGGTAGCCATTGCTGTCGTGCTCGCTCTTGCTGATCCTGCGACCCACTGGGTCATAGCGCATGCGTACGACAGTCTCACCGGTACTGCCCTGATTTCTGACTTCAATCAGGCGATGCTCGGCGTCGTAGCTCAGGCGCTGAATGCCTCGGGCGGCACTGCGTTTTTCAATCACTCTGCCAAAACCATCGTAACGATATCGCTTGTCCTGATAAGTCAGCAGTTGGTTATGCACCACCAGGCCGGCACCAGCGATGGGGCTATCGAGAAGGTTTGCGGCGGCGTCATAGGCAAAGGTTTCGTTTTGCCCGTAGAGGTTGTCCTGGCTAGCAATGATTCGTTGGGTGGCGTCATAGTGCAACAACTTGCGGTGATGGCCACTGGCGTGCTGATCCGTGCGGCCAATCAAATTGTCCCCTGGGTCGTACTCAAAGTGTCGCCCGTCACCTGCCCTGAGCGGTGACAGTTGCTCGGCAAGGCTGCGTTTACGTGAGCGAAGTCGACCACTGCGATCGTACTCGCTACGGGTGATGAGACTGCCCTGAGTGCGCGATATTTCGCGATGCAGACGGTCACGTTCAAAGTCGCTGATAACTCGGCCATCTAGATTGATCTGGTGTAGATGCCCGCTGCCGTAATACAGACGATTGACCCAGGCGCCGTCAGGCAACTGCGTTTGGATCAGATTGCCCAACTCGTCATAGCTATGGCGCAACGTCCCTGCGGTGTTGTGTTCTTCTTTCAGTTGGCCCAATGCGTCGTAGACAAAATTCAGTGTCTGCACATTTTCGGCGTTATCAGTCATGGTGACCGTAGTCAATCGGTTGACTGCGTCATACTGATATTCCGTGCGAGCATCGTCTGTCGTTTTGGTAATGAGTCTCCCAACGGCATCGCGCTCCAGATTATGAACAATGGGCAGGACCGGCTGGTTTAATACCAGCGCAAGACCGCTGCCGTGGGGCGCGGGAATGGCTTCAACCGCAGAGACCTTGTCCAACGCCCCATAGTGGTAGCGGCGTATGCTGCCATCAAGGTTGTGCTGTTCAGTCAATCTGTCGCCAGCGTCCCATATGAATCGATAGCTTTCGGCGTTTTCATTGGTCAGTGCTGTTAGTCGACCGTAGATGTCGTAGCTGAAAAACACCTGTCGCCCATGTGCATCCGTACGTTGACGGACTTGTCCGCGACGATTGTGCCGGTAATACGTGGTGTGCCCATCGGGATCCGTGAAGCCCTGTAACTGACCACTGGCGTCACGATGATAATGGGCGCGACGCCCGTCCGGTAACTGGCTGCTGAGCAAGCGACCCTGTATGTCATAGTTGAATTGGGTACGCTCCCCGAGCGCATCAATGATGGTTTGGAGGAAACCTCGTTCATCGTAGCTGTATCGGGTCGAGTAGCCAGAACAATCGACACGCTCTATGAGTTGCCCCAAGGCACTCCACCGGAGTTTTTTGCTTTTACCGATTGCATCGATGATTTCTACGACTTGACCACGGTTGTCATAGCGATACTGGGTAATGTTGCCGAGTGGATCGGTTTCGCGAGTGCAGTTACCGCGCTGGTCGTACTGGTATCTCCAGCTGTGTCCTCCTGCATCAGTCTCCACCACCGGCAATGCCCAATGCTCAAGCCATATTGATGACGGTCTGCGACCAAGCGGGTCGACTTCGCCAATCAAATTGCCGGAATCATCGTAGCTGCAGGTATACCGCCCCCCTTCAGGGTCGGTTGCACTCAGTAATTGGCGTTCGTCGTTCCACTCGAACAGCCAGGTCTGTTCGAGGTTGTCGGTATACGAAATGATCTGGTGCTGAGCGTTCCACACTCTTATGCTGGTGCGCGCCGAGCTGTCGGTGATGCATGTAACGCCAGCATCCAAATCATAGGTGAAATGGTATTCATCTCCCTCATCTGTCCAGTGACGAACGACACGCCATTCAACACCTCCGACTAATCCCCATTCGTAGAAACAGCATAGGCCGGTGGGTAGTTGGTGTTCGACCATCCGCCGACTGACGTCGTACGCGAAGCGCCGACTGGTGTGTCCCGAAGCGTCGCGGACCTCTGTCAAGTCGCCGACAGCGTCGTATCCATAGCTCGCTAGCGTCTCTCGATGTTGATCGGGATAGAGCCGCTCTATCCGGATGACGCGGCCCTGCTCCTGGATCAGCTCTACCTGTACTTGATCAAAGGTATCGCGCAGTCGTATCAGTTGCCCTGCTTGGTCATAGTCGAGGTAGATACGGTTGTCGTTCCGGTCGCCGAATTGACTTAACCGCAATACATGGGCCTCGTCGGCGGTGGTGTCAAAGAGGCGATACAGCCCGTTGTTGCTTTCGATCAACAATTGCCCGTTACGGTGCCTTCGGATGTTTAAGCCCTCACCCGGACTGAACATCGCGTAACCTGGAGGGATAGAACCGAGGTTGATGCGCCGGCCCTGTTCGTCGGTGTAAATCAGCTCCTCGCCACCCTCCGGGTGCGACAAGATTTCGACGCGGATTTCATAAGGCACACTCCAGCCTGCGCCAAACATCCCGTCTCGGCGCTCATCCCGACTGTTGTAGAATCGTTGCCAATCAATCGGCAACACGCCCGGCAATACGAAGTCCAGTTCCGTATCGCCACCCAACACCTTCGCCCCCGTCGCTGCATGTACCGGGTTGGGAGAGCCCATCGTCGCATTGGCCGCAGCGCCCATAGCCTGGCTGACCGCATACGACGTCACCCCGCTGAGCAACATGCACGGCAAATTACTCAGTGTTTTGCCTCTGGCGCCTTTGAGCATCATCAACGCTTCAATCGCCAACCCAACGCCTGGGGTTTTCCCGCTGCGAATCTCCTGTACCACCACCGTACCGCCGCCAATCGTGACATTCGGCGAGATCAGGCCCGAGGACACTACCGTCGCGTCGCACATGCTGCGGTCACCACTGCGCACGGCGGGCTGGCCGTTGATGGTGACTTTGTCGGAACCCTCCGCCAGAAGTTGCGGGGGCATCGGCGGATGACGGGCGCACAGGACCATATCGGTGAGGGCTGGAACGACACCAGGCGCGGGCGTGGCGACGGTCGGCCGCCATAGCTGCGAGAAGAAGCCCTCGGCCATATCCAGGAAGCCAGGTTCGGCTTGTGGCGCGATGTCGGGTTCCGGCGGCGGGATTTCAAGCTCCGTGCCTGCGGGCGCCACATGCGAGGGAATGGAGCCTGCCGCACGCGCAGCGGGGATGCTATTGACGAAAGTGTCGGTCGAGCCTACCGCAATCGTGGCTTCCACCACCGGTGGAAACAGCGCGTTGGCGAAACTCTCGCACATTTTACTGAGGCCCTTGTCGGCCCCCGTCTTGCTCATGGCCATGCCGACGACAATGCCGACTACCGCGCCGAGGATGCAGCCACCAATGCCGGCAGTAGCGACCGTCACACCAATCGCCGCCGCCACCGCAGCAGTCGCCAGAGCAGTGATCGCCACGTTGGCCGCCACCTCCAGCACACCGCCGAGGATGTCGGCCATCATCGAAGTGTGGGAGAGCGCATCGCCCATCCGGGCCGCCCATAACGCGTCAGACATGCAGGCAGCTCATCAGGAAACAGCGTCGAACGACAGCGAGTTTTTGATCAGGGCCCAGTGCGCCGCCTCGGCATCCCCCAGCGTGTCCGCCTTCACATAACTCAAGGCGAGCATCTTGCGCGTGCCCGGTATCACCAGCGCCAACTGATACTGGAATACCTTGTCATTGCCCTTGTTGAATTGGCTGCGCAGCTCGATGCCTTCCACCTCCTGCGCGGCGCCCAAACGCACGTCCACACCCGGTTGATAGCGTAAATCCTGCACCTGTTTTTCCAGGCGCTGGAGCTGGTCGTTGAAGTTGCTGTGCAGGGTTTCGCCGTCGGCCAACAGGCTGCGGCTGACGATCAGGGATGTGCCCAACTCCGGGAACTTGAGGATATTGATCGTCGCGTCCTGCAACTCACTGGCGGGCAGTTGAAACTGGAATTCGTTGATTCGGTACGTCATGGCAAACGGGTCTCGTCAGGAGCTTTTAGGTGCGGGGAAGGCGGCTTTGATATTGGCGTCGATGGCGCCTTTCTGGCCTTGGCCGTCGGGCGTGGCACCAGGGCCGCCGCCGTTGTTCAGGTGCAGCACGCCGCCGGTATTGAACTCGGCATCGCCGCTGGCATAGAAGCTGATGTTCACGCCGGTCAGGTTGATCTGCCCACTGGCGTTGAGCTCGAGGATGCTTTCACCGCAGACCAGGCGCAGATTTTCGCCCACTTCGATGACGTAGCTCTGGCTGATGCTGTCGGTCTTTCTCTGGCCCACCGAGAGGATGTCTTCCTGCTTGACGATGCGCAGGCGGTTGTTGCCGATGGTCACCGTCTCGTTATGGCCGATACTTTTATTGCGGTCGTGCCCGACGGAATGACTTTCGTCCACCTCGACAACAATGTCCTGGTTACGCTCGGCATGGATATACAACTGCTCCAACCCCTTCTTGTCCTCCATGCGGATTTCATTGAAGTTGGCCGGCGTGCCGCCCTTGCTGGAGCGACTCTTCATGCCGCTCTGGGTCGCATTTTCCGGCAGGTCGTAGGGCACCGTCTGCTCGGCGTTGTACACCCGCCCCGTAATGATCGGGCGGTCCGGATCACCTTCGAGAAAGCTGACAATCACTTCCTGGCCGATCCGTGGAATCTGCATCGAGCCCCAGTTCTTGCCGGCCCAGGATTGCGACACGCGGATCCAGCACGAGCTGTTTTCGTTGGATTGGTCGTGGCGGTCCCAGTAGAAGTGCACCTTTACGCGGCCGTACTGGTCGGTCCAGATTTCCTCGCCTTTGGGGCCAACCACCAATGCCGTCTGCGGGCCTTTGACGATGGGGCGGTGGGTGGTAGCCAGCGGGCGGAAGCTTTGCTGGGCGTCGATGCAGGTCAGGCTGCTTTCGAACTGCGCCGAACCCGAACCGCCGCCGCTTTCCAGGCTTTCCTGGACGATGTAGTAGCGGCAGCCGACGATCAGGTATTCGCGGTTCTGGTCCTGGCGGCTGAAGCCGGTGAGGCTGAACAGGTGTCCGGAACCCAGGCCACGGGCATTGCCGGCGAACTCGACCTGTTCATGCAGGGTTTGCAGGGCTTCGATGCGGGTGCGCGCGTAGTGTTCGCCGTCGGCGCTTTGCACGTAGGTGCCGGGGTAGTCGTACAGCGGGTAGTCGCCGGCGGTATGCGGGCGCGGCATGGCCGAGCGCACGTCGATGCTGGCGCTGGGGCGCTGGAAGTCGTAGTCGTTGAGCTCCAGCGAGCCCGGCTGAACCTCCTGCGCCAGGTGCCAGTTGTGCATGTGGTCGCGTTCGCGCTGCTGCTCGTCCTTGGGGTAATACGGGATCGACGCATAGCCCGGCACCGTGGTGTGGGCGCCATAGGCGTCGGCCAGCACCAGCACATGGCGGTCCTGTTCATGGCGGAAGAAGTAGTAGATGCCTTCCTGTTCCATCAGGCGGCTGACGAAATCGAAGCTGGTCTCGCGGTACTGCACGCAGTATTCCCACTCGCGGTACGGCCGGCTCAGGGCGTCTTCGAAGTCGGAAAACCCCAGGTCGCGGAACACCTGCTTGATGATCTGCGGGATGCTCAGGTTCTGGAAAATCCGGCAGTCCGAGGTGCGAGTCAGCAGCCAGAACCACGGGCGCAGCGTCACCTGGTAACTGGCGAACTGGCCCTGGTCGATGTTCTGGCTGCAGCGCGCGACGATGCCGTGGAAGTGACGCTCACCGCCGTCCGCCAGTTGCACGCCCACGCTCATGGGCTTGCCGAGCAACTGGTTGAGGTCGATGTTGGCGTCCAGGGACGTCAGTTGCAGTTCATAGTTGAACAGGCGGCCCAGCTCTTCGCCGCCGCCCATTTCATTGAGCAGCAGCACATCCGGCCCGAGGGGGCTGGTGATCTTGGCCAGGCGTGAGGCTTGGTTGAATAGCATCGGTTAACCTGTAAATGACTAAATAACTGACGGAACCGGTTCGAAATGTGGGAGGGGGCAAGCCCCCTCCCACATTTAAACCGCATTCCAACAGTCGTTATTCGGCGTCGCTGAAGTCGTAATGCAGCTCGTTATCCCGGCTGCTGATGCGCACACCGGCCAATGCCTTGCCTTCGAGCATGCGCGTGAGGAATTCACGGCTCATGTCCGGCAGCAGGCTATTGGTCAGGATGGTGTCGATCATGCGCCCGCCGCTTTCGGTCTCGGTGCAGCGCGAGACGATCAGGTCGACCACCGCGTCGTCGTAGTCGAAAGCAACCTTGTGCGTATTCTCCACGCGCTTTTTGATGCGGTTGAGTTGCAGGCGGGTGATCGCCTTGAGCATCTCGTCGCTCAGCGGGTAGTACGGGATCGTCACCAGGCGGCCGAGCAAGGCGGGCGGGAAGATCTCCAGCAGCGGCTGGCGCAGGGCCTTGGCGATTTCTTCCGGCTCGGGGATGTTCGCCGGGTCCTTGCAGACCTGGGAAATCAGCTCGGTACCGGCGTTGGTGGTCAACAGGATCAGGGTGTTCTTGAAGTCGATCACCCGGCCTTCACCGTCTTCCATCACGCCCTTGTCGAACACCTGGAAGAAGATTTCATGCACGTCCGGGTGGGCTTTTTCCACCTCGTCCAGCAGCACCACGCTGTAGGGCTTGCGCCGCACCGCTTCAGTCAGCACGCCGCCTTCGCCGTAGCCGATATAGCCCGGTGGCGCGCCCTTGAGGGTGGACACCGTGTGGGCTTCCTGGAACTCGCTCATGTTGATGGTGATCACGTTCTGCTCGCCGCCGTACATGGCTTCGGCCAGGGCCAGGGCGGTTTCGGTCTTGCCCACGCCGGAGGTGCCGGCCAGCATGAACACGCCAATCGGCTTGCTCGGGTTGTCGAGGCCGGCGCGGGAGGTCTGGATGCGCTTGGCGATCATCTGCAGGGCGTGGTCCTGGCCGATGATGCGTTTTTTCAGGTGCTGGTCGAGGTTGAGCACGGTTTCCAGTTCGTTGCGGGCCATGCGGCCCACCGGGATACCGGTCCAGTCGGCGACCACCGAGGCCACGGCCTGGTAATCCACGGTCGGCAGGATCAACGGGGTTTCGCCTTGCAGCGCGGTGAGGCGCTGTTGCAGGTCGACCAGTTGTGCGCGCAATTCATCGTTGCCGCTGTCCACGACGCCGGCCTTTTCGCGCAGGGTTGCACGGGTGGCGAGCAGCTCATCCACCAGGGCTTTCTCTTCGGCCCAGCGGCTTTCCAGGGTCGCCAGGCGCTCACGCTCGGCGCTTAACAGGGCTTCGCTGTTGCTCTGGCGCGCACCAATGGCAATGCCGATGGCATGCTCGCGGGCGATGATTTGCAGCTCGGTTTCCAGGGCTTCGATGCGGCGGCGGCTGTCGTCCACTTCGGCCGGCACCGCGTGCAGGCTGATGGCGACGCGGGCACAGGCGGTGTCCAGCAGGCTCACGGATTTATCCGGCAACTGACGCGCCGGGATATAGCGGTGGGACAGCTTCACCGAGGCTTCCAGGGCTTCGTCGAGGATCTGTACCTGGTGGTGCTTCTCCATGGTCGAGGCCACGCCGCGCATCATCAGCAGCGCCTTGTCTTCCGACGGCTCGGCCACTTGTACCACCTGGAAGCGGCGGGTCAGGGCCGGGTCTTTCTCGATGTGCTTCTTGTACTCGGCCCAGGTCGTCGCGGCCACGGTACGCAGGGTGCCACGGGCCAGGGCCGGCTTGAGCAGGTTGGCCGCATCACCGGTACCGGCAGCGCCACCGGCACCCACCAGGGTGTGGGCTTCGTCGATAAACAGGATGATCGGCTTGGGCGAGGCCTGGACGTCTTCGATGACCTGGCGCAGGCGCTGTTCGAACTCGCCTTTCATGCTTGCGCCGGCTTGCAGCAGGCCCACGTCGAGGCTGCGCAGTTCAACATCCTTGAGTGCGGGCGGCACGTCACCGGCGACGATGCGCAGGGCAAAACCTTCGACCACGGCGGTCTTGCCCACACCTGCCTCACCGGTGAGGATCGGGTTGTTCTGGCGGCGGCGCATGAGGATGTCCACCAATTGGCGGATCTCTTCGTCACGGCCCACGATTGGGTCGAGCTTGCCGCTGCGCGCTTGTTCGGTGAGGTCGACGGTGAAGCGCTTGAGGGCTTCCTGTTTGCCCATCGCACTCGGTGCCATGGCGCCGCTGGCCTCGCCCGGCACGGCGCCGGCATTGAAACCGTCGCTGGCAGTCAGGGCGTTTTCCGGCGAATCACCGACGTATTCGTCAAACCGCTCGCTCAGGGCTTCGGCCTTGATCTTGTCGAACTCCGAGGACAAGCCCAGCAGCGCATGGCGCAGGCTTGGCGTCTTGAGGATGCCCAGCACCAGGTAGCCGGTGCGCACCTGGCTTTCGCCGAACATCAGGCTGCCGTACACCCAGCCGCGCTCTACCGCCTCTTCCACGTGGGACGACAAGTCGGTGATCGACGTCGAGCCACGCGGCAGGCGGTCCAGGGCTTCGGTGAGGTCTCGGGCCAGGCGCGCCGGCTCGACGTTGAACTGGCGGATGATGCGGTGCAGGTCCGAGTCCTGCAGTTGCAGCAACTGGTGGAACCAGTGGGCCAGTTCCACGTACGGGTTGCCCCGCAGCTTGCAGAACACGGTGGCGGCTTCGATGGCCTTGTAGGCCACGCTGTTGAGTTTGCCGAACAGTGCGGCGCGACTGATTTCACCCATGCTCTGGATTCCTTGAGGTGGTGGCTTGATCGGCGTAATGCCGGGCCAGGATTAGGTCGTTGGCATCAACCGCAGGGCAGCCGAGCCAGGTGTTGAAGCCCAGACGGAACTGGCCATTGAGTTGCAGCGCCGGTACTTCGGGTTGTTGCAGAACCAGGTTCAAGTCCCAGTCCAATTCATGGCCCAGGTACTCGGCCACCCACGCCACCAGCTCGTTGAACGGCTGGCTGCCGGGCAGCATGCCCATGTAGTCGTCCAACTTGAGCGGGCCCAGGCGGATGCGGAATTTATGCTGGCGGTCCCACACGTGGCTGCCCAGGCAGAAGTCCACCCCCAACTGGTGGGCGCTCACGCCTACGCGGCTGCGCTCGGGCAGTTCCAGCCATTGGCCGACGTATTCTTCGATCTCCACCGGCAGGCCGAAATACTCGCCGAGGATCGCCTTCAAACCGTCCGGGTAGCGGGTTTGTGCCGACAGGTGGCCGCTGTAATGCAGCTTCGCCGTGTCCGGAATCAGCCCCTGGTTAAGCAGGCTCGGCATGCCCCGGCCACTCAAGGCCGCGAGGCGTGCGGACCAGTAGTCATCGTCCGGGCGATCGTGGCTGACCGTCGGCCGCGCCTCGGCCCAGGCCCGGTAAAACAGGCTCAGCAGGCGGTGGTGGAACACGTCCAGGAACTGCTTGCTGGTGCTGTCGGCGTTGTTGCGCTGGCGCTCGCGTACGTACTCGGTGATATGCAGCGGCAACGGACCGTTGGGGCCACCCAGGCCGAAGAAGAACTGTTCCAGCCGCGCCGGTTTGCCGTCGCCGCCGGGATCGACCGAGGCCAGGGTGGCCGGGGCGAAGGTGCAATCGGCCTGTTGCCCCAGGCGCAACGGGTCATCCGCCAGGCGCAGGGAGTGGCCCAGGCGCGGCAGTTCGGGCGATTCGCACTCGATACGCCGCAACGCCTGGAAGAAATCGTATTCCCAGGGCTCCTGATGCATCGCATCCAACGTACTCACAGGGTCGGACGACGCCCGGGCTTGGCTTTCCATCGCATGATCTCGCCGCGTTCGGTGGTACGGATCACCGTCTCGGTAAAACTGTTGATCGACACGTAGCGTGCCAGGAAGCGCTCCAGCACCGCACCGAGCAGGAACACGCCGGTGCCGCGAAACGCGTTTTCATCGAACTCCAAGGTAATTTCCAGGCCGCGGCCAAACACAATCGGGCCGGGCATCGGCAGGCGCCGGGTAACGGCCTTGCTGCTGACATCGCGCAAGCCTTCGATCTGCAATTGCAGGGCCGCGTCGTTGCTGTCGCCATACAGGCGCAGCAGTTCGCGCAATGCCGCCGCGCCCTGGCCTTGCTCGCTCAGGGACAAATAGTTGAGCGACAGCTGGCTGATCAGGCGCCAGGCCTTGGCGTCATGGGCATGGCTGGCGCGTGGGCGGCTTGGCCCGGCGACGCAACGCACGGATAACACCGGCGCGCTGTCGGCCAGGGTGAAGTCGGTCTTGCCGTTGCCCACGCTCATGAACAACGGCAGGTCGCGGTTGGTGCACAGCGCGGTCACGCCGAGTTGGCGCAGGTCGTGGCGATACGGCGCCTGGCGGCTGTCGACCAGGCTGACAAAGGTTTCGCTGCCCACATAGGTGGAGCGCGGGCCGTTGCGGCGCTGGTCGCTGGACAGCACCCGCGGCTCGCGGCGCACGGTGTAGTACGCCTGGTCGCGGCCATAACGGGATGGATCGCGGACCGCATAGAACGGCAAAAAGGGCTGCTCTGGCCCGGTGCCATGGCCGGTGATGCCGCTCAACGAATGAATTTCGAAATCCATCGGCCGCGTGCGGTCGGCAATCACGTGGTGCTCGTTGACCCGGTCGGACAAGTGGATGCGGTCCACGCGCTTGGGGAACAGGTTGATCGCCGGGGTGCAGAACGGCAGGAACTGCGCCGCGCCGACGCTGCCTTCCAGGCTTGGCTCGTGACGGTCGAACAGCACGATCAGCTCCAGCTCCTGGCCGTCGCAACGCTTGACCGCGCGGCTCAGCTCGGCGAATTCGACGAACAGGAAGCGGTGGGGCAGGGCGAAGTATTCCTGCAACAGGCGATAGCCCTGGAAGGCCCGCGCGACCACCGGCATGGCCGCATCGGCATCATCGAAACCCCGCGAACGCAGCGCGTCCTGGGGCAGGCGTTCGACCCAATCGCCACCGGGCTTGCGCGCAAACACCGCGCAGGCGTTGCCCAGCAGTTGTTCGTAAAGGCGGAACGGCTGCTCGTCGGCACCGCTGAGGTACAGGGGCAGGTTGTCCAAGTCGAGGCTGTTGAACGGCAATTCGGCGCCGGTGCGCAGGGTCAGGCGCAAGCCGGCCTTGGCTTTCGGCTCGCTGGCGGCCAGGCGCCCGAGCACGGCGGCAGGGTTGCCGAAGTACTCGGCGTTGCTCACCTGCAACGGCCACAACGTCACCGGATGCGCGGTGCGGTACTCGCAGCAGGTCTGGGTTTCGCGGCCCAGGGCGGCGCGCAACACGGTGTCGCGCGGCAGCGGGAAGCCGCTGGCCAGGGAGCCTTCGTCGGGGTCGGTGTGCAATTGCACCACGGTCATCGATGGCGTCGGCGCCAGGTAGTGCGGGTAGGCGATTTCCAGCAGGTTGTGGGTGAAGGTCGGGTACTCGGCGTCGAGTTTGAGCTGTACGCGGGCAGTGAGGTAGGCAAAGCCCTCAAGCAGGCGTTCGACGTACGGGTCGGCGCAGTCCATACCGGACAGGGTCAGCCGACTGGCGATCTTCGGGTATTCCTTGGCGAACTCCGCCGCGCTTTCGCGCACGTGGTGCAGTTCCTGGTTGTACAGCTCCAGCAGGCGCGGGTTCATGGGCGCCTCCGCTGGTCGGCATTCACCACGCGCACATGGCCGGATTCCAGGTCGAGGTCGGTTTGCAGCAACAGGCGCAAGGGCACCGGCTGTGCCCACAGGTCGCCTTCGATCTCGAAAGTCAGGGCGTTGTGATTCATCTCGCCATGGCCGACGTGGGCCTTCACCCGCAGGGTATGGCGCAGGATGCGCGGTTCAAAGGTGGCAATCGCCTGGTAGATCAGGGCTTCCAGGGCCTTGATGTCGACGCTGGAAACGCTGTTGCCGGCCAGCGCCGGCAGGCCGTAATTGACCACCGAGGTACCGGCCTGTGTGTGCAGCGTGGCATCGGCATCGAGCAACGACGTGGTATTGAGCAGCCACGCCAGGTCGCGCAGCACCGAGGCTTTCAATTGGGTCAGGGACAGCACGCGTTTATCGGCGCTTTCCTTGGGATTGGTTGGGTCATCGTCGGTCAACCGGTCCAGCAGGGACGGTTGCAGACGGTCGCGGGAAGCGATTTCAGTTACCACCAAAGCAGCTCCACGGACGGGTTGCGAGAGGGACAAAAGGCTTGTGGCCGTGGCGTAAAGCCACGGCCACAAGCGCTATCAGTGCTATCAGCGCTTGGTGTTGGAACGGATGTTCCAGCCAAACTTGATCGCGCCGCCGTCTTTGGTGCCGTCGGCTTTCTGCGGCTGGTAGTCGACCATCACTTGGGCGAAGTTCAGGGTGACGTTTTCAGTCAGGCGGTCATCGCCGCCCGAACCGCCGGTGCTCAGGGACGTTACCAGCACTTCTTCCAGGTTGATCACCATGTACTCGACCTGGCTTTCGCCACCGGCCTTGCGCACGGTCAGCTTGACCTTGTCGATGTGCTTGCCGCTGGCGCAGTGCATCATCAGGTTCGGCGAGGCCTTGTCGACGTACTTGGTCAGCGACAGGTCCTGGATGTTCACCTTGCCCGCGCCGCCGCCACCGCCAACGTGCATGTTGCCGGACTGGGCCATGCCCCAGCTCCAGTTCAGCACGTCGATTTCGTCCTTGTGGGCCTTGTCCATGGACTCGCCCTTGATGTCGCCGATCTTGATGAAAATATCAACAGCCATGTTTTCTCCCTGTGTGGTCTCAGCCACTGTATTTGTTAACGCCGCCGACCCCTGTAGGAGCGAGCTTGCTCGCGAAGGTCGTCAACGGTGACGCGGGCATCCTGGATGAACGCAGCGCCTTCAAGTTTTTCGCGAGCAAGCTCGCTCCTACAGGGAGCGAGCCAGTCCCGATTTTTTACGCGCTTTTCGCCGAAGGCAGCTTCGATACCAGACGCAACGATACGGTCAGCCCTTCGAGCTGGTAGTGCGGGCGCAGGTAGAACTTGGAGTTGTAGTACCCCGGGTTGCCCTCGACGTCTTCCACGATCACCTCGGCGGCGGCCAACGGGTGCTGGGCCTTGGTGGTTTCGGTGGAGTGCGCCGGGTCACCGTCGACGTAGTTGAGGATCCAGTCCTGCAACCAGCGCTGCATCTCGTCCTTCTCTTTGAAGGAACCGATCTTGTCGCGCACGATGCACTTCAAGTAGTGCGCGAAACGGCAAGTAGCGAACAGGTACGGCAGGCGCGCGGCCAGGTTGGCGTTGGCGGTGGCGTCCGGGTCGTCGTATTCGGCCGGCTTCTGCAACGACTGGGCGCCGATGAACGCGGCGAAGTCAGTGTTTTTCTTGTGCAGCAGCGGCATGAAACCGTTCTTCGCCAGTTCCGCTTCACGGCGGTCGCTGATGGCGATTTCGGTCGGGCACTTCATGTCCACGCCACCGTCATCGGTAGGGAACGTGTGGGCCGGCAGGTTTTCCACTTCACCGCCGGACTCCACGCCACGGATGCGCGAGCACCAGCCGTAGTGCTTGAACGAACGGTTGATGTTCACCGCCATCGCGTAGGCGGCGTTGGCCCAGGTGTACTTGGAGCTGTCGGCGCCGTCGGTGTTTTCTTCGAAGGCGAAGGCTTCCACCGGGTCGGTCTTGGCGCCATAGGGCAGGCGCGCCAGGAAGCGCGGCATGGTCAGGCCGATGTAGCGCGAGTCTTCCGATTCACGCAGCGAGCGCCAGCCGGCGTATTCCGGGGTGGTGAAGATCTTGGTCAGGTCGCGCGGGTTCGACAGTTCCTGCCACGAGCCCATGCCCATCACGGTCGGCGATGCCGCAGCAATGAACGGGGCGTGCATGGCGGCGCAGACTTTCGACAGCTCGCCCAGCAGTTCCACGTCCGGTGGCGACTGGTCGAAGTAGTAGTCGCCCACCAGGCAACCATAGGGTTCGCCGCCGAACTGGCCGTATTCTTCTTCGTACATCTTCTTGAAGAGCGGGCTCTGGTCCCACGCGGTGCCCTTGAATTTCTTCAGGGTCTTGTGCAGGTCCGGCTTGGAGATGTTGAGCACGCGAATCTTCAGCTGCTCATCGCTCTCGGTGTTATTGACCAGGTAGTGCAGGCCACGCCAGGCGCTTTCCAACTGCTGGAAATCCTGGTGGTGGATGATCTGGTTGACCTGGGCGGTGAGCTTGGCGTCGATGGCGGCGATGATCGATTCGATCGATTTGATCGCGTCGTTGGACACCAGGTCGGTTTGCGCCAGGGCCTGTTCGGCCAGGGTGCGCACGGCGGTTTCCACAGCTTCGCGGGCACGCTCGGTCTTGGGCTTGAATTCCTGCATCAACAAGGATGCGAACTCGCTGGTTTCCTCGGTTGCACCCAGGCTCTGGGCGCCTTCGCGGGCGGTATTGTCAGTCATGATTACTGGTCCCCTGCAGGCTTAGGCGCACTGGCAAGTGCCTGGAGCAGTGCCGGGTCCTTGATCGCCTTCATGATGATTTCTTCAGCGCCAGTCTTGCCGTCCATGTAGGTCAGCAGGTTGGCCAGCTGGGTGCGGGCTTCGAGCAGCTGCTTGAGCGAGTCGACCTTGCGGGCCACGGCGGCCGGGCTGAAGTCGTCCATGCTTTCGAAGGTGATGTCCAGGCTCAGGTTGCCTTCGCCGGTCAGCTCGTTGGGTACGTGGAACGCCACGCGCGGCTGCATGGCCTTGAGGCGCGAGTCGAAGTTGTCGACGTCCACTTCAAGGAACTTGCGGTCGGCCACAGGCAGAAGAGGCTCGGCAGGCTTGCCGGCGAGGTCGGCCATCACACCCATCACGAAGGGCAGCTGGACCTTTTTCTCGGCGCCGTAGAGCTCGACGTCGTACTCGATCTGCACTCGAGGCGCGCGGTTGCGCGCGATGAATTTCTGAGAACTTTGCTTCGCCACGTTGCTGCTCCTGGTCGCTTGAGCGACGGTGTTGTTACTGCGCAGTCGAGCGGCTTACTCGCCGTCCGGGCCGCGCAGGTTTTCAAATTGGGACATCCCATCGGGAATCAGATTGCGCACGATGGCCGCGAAGTCGGCGTGCACAAGATGCTTGGCCCGGTTCAGCAACACCGGCAACGGGCTCGAAGGCTCGTGCCGGGTGTAATACGCAAGGATCTTGTCGAGGCTGCGCAGCACGTCATCACGGTTGCTGATGTCGCCGCTGGGGCGAGGTGCGGCGGGGGCAGCGGCGAAGTCCACCGAGGGGGCATTGTCGTCACTGACGGCCTCGGGCTCGCTGCTGGCAGCGCTGTTCGGAACAAACTGATTAAGCACCTGCAGCGCCTGCTTGAGCGGTTGCTTCAACAGGCTGAGGTCCACGCCTTGGGCGGAACCCACCTGGTCGCTGACCTGCTGCTCGATGGCTTCGCAGGCGGCGCGTGCGGCGCTCAAGGCGTCGCGGGTGGCTTGCAGGTGTTCGGGGTCGCTGTCGAGGAACGCGGCGTTGAGCTGCTGGGCGCCGAGCTGTTCGTCGGGGAAACTCATCAGGCCGCTGGCGTTCAGCGCGGCGCGCAGGCTCACAGGGCCGAAGGTGCGCGAGCGCGTGAGGATGCTTTCGCGCAGCAGACGAATGGTCGCATCGCTGGTCAGGCCGGAGAGGGCGTTGATGCGTACGGTGGGGTCGTTATCGTCGTCGGCATCCAGGCGCGGGTGCAGGTCGGCCCAGTATTCGCGCAGCAGCGCATTGATCAACGTGAGGACTTCAGCCAGCCCGGCCGCACCCTGGAGGGCTAGGGAGCTTTGCAACAGGAAATGGGTGATGCGCAGGTCTTTGCTGCGCTGCAGCAAGTCGAGGCTCTGCTGCTGGATGCTGCGCCATTCCGGCGGCTCGGCGGGCAGGATCGAATCGCCCATGCTGCGCTCGGGTTGGCCCTTGGCATCACGCTCCAGCTGGAGAAAATCCGCGTCATATTCCATGTCTTCGCCACAGGGCGAACTCGCGGAAACGGCGGTGAGCAGCAACGGCACATCCACTGAAATTGATCTCCCTATCAGCCCGTTACATGGCGGGCAATGCATGCATTAGTTGCGCAAGGAACTTTGCATGTTTTCTTGGTCATATAAGAAGATGCCACTAATGTGCCATCACTGGTATTCAAGAAGTTGTGCATTTTTGGTGTAGTACTTATGCCTTGTCAAGGTAAGCTATTCGCCCTCTGTGACAGATGTGCGGTGCTTAACAACCTGCGCGACTGGTGGGTCGAACGACGCACCGGCATAGGATTTTTGTCATGGAGCCCAGTTAAGATCAGCGATCATGCTGGCATCAGCAGGTTTTGAACGGTCGATTGCACGACCTGATGGGGATCTCCCGGGCGTCGCTGTCCCTGGGGTCGACTGCGCGCGAAGTATCAGCAAGGAGGCAAGATGTCGCTGTGTTTGACTATCACTAGTTATCACAAGATTACCCCCGGGCAATGCTCGGAAAAGTCCATGAACCAGGGCTCGATGGCTATCGGCCGCAGCTCGGATAATGACTGGGTATTGCCTGACCCCGAGCGCCTGGTGTCTTCGCAGCACTGCGTTATTCAATACAAAGATGGCCGTTATTATTTAACCGATAACAGTACAAACGGTGTGGAGTTGGTTAACGCCGGCATCCGTTTGCGCAGGGGTAACAGCGAGCTGTTGCAGGATGGCGAGCTGATCCGCATCGGCGATTACGAGATCCAGGCGCGGATCGACTTCAACGTGCAGGCCATCGACAGCCAGCCATTCGCCGGTGATTCGCCGAACAGCTTTGAGGCCCTGATGGGCGCCGTGGCGAACAAGCCCGCGCCGACGCCGGTGATTGCCCCGCAATTCCAGGGCGCTTCGTCGATGGACACGCTGCCGGACCTGTTCGACTTCCTCAGCCCTACCGCCGTGCCGCCGCCCACCGTGGCCGACCATGTTCCCAGCGAACAACACGACTTCCGCCCGCCGACCCCGGTGGCGGTACCCGTGGTCGAGACGCCCGTGGTCTCGGGCTCGGTGATTCCCGAAGACTGGGACCTGTTTGGCGACACGCCGGCGCCGTTGGCCAGTGCGCCGCCACCTCCGCCACCGCCACCCGCACCGATCATCCAGCCGCCACCCGTGGTCGAGCCAGCGCCCCCTGTAGCCGACACGCGGCAGCCCGATCTCTTGCAAGCCTTCCTGCGCGGTGCCGGCCTTGACCAGTTGCGCCTGGACAAGGCCCAGGCAGAGGCGCAGATGGAAAACATCGGCCGCAGCTACCGCCTGATGGTCGAAGGCCTGATCGACGTATTGCGTGCCCGCGCCAGCCTCAAGGGTGAGTTCCGCATGCAGCAGACCATGATCCAGCCTGCCGAAAACAATCCGTTGAAATTCGCACCGAATGCCGACGAAGCATTACTGCTTTTGCTTCGCCACGGTAACCAGGCGTTTATGGCGCCGGACATTGCCGTGCGCGACAGTTTTGATGACCTGCGCGCTCACCAACTGGCGGTGATGGCCGGGGTGGAAGCAGCGATCAAGCACCTGCTCACGCGCTTTGAACCGGCGCAACTGGAAGAGCGCATGGGCAAGCCCGGCGGGCTGTCGAACCTGTTCGCCGGCTCGCGTCAGGCCCAGTACTGGCAGCAGTTCACCGAGCTCTACAGCAATATTTCCCGCGAGGCCCAGGAAGATTTCCAGGACCTGTTCGGCCGTGAATTCAGCCGGGCCTACGAAGAACACAGCGCGCGACAGCGTCGGTAAAACCGCGCCGCAACCTACGGATTAACGGATAGCTAAGTACGTCATTGAGGACGCAGGATGATTCCCAGGTTTTTACTCGCAGTCGCCACCGCGCTGCTGCTGACCGCGTGCGCCAAGGACGCGGTCAAACCCGAAACGGCTGCTGAGGCCGAAGTGGACACCGCCGCCGTCGAGCTGCACTTCCACGCCATTGCCGGGCTTAACCCCGGCGCCAACGGCCAGGCCGCGCCGGTGCGGGTGCGTATTTTCGAACTGAAGAACGCCGCCACCTTCGCCCGCTCCGATTACTTCGCCCTGGCCGACCGTGCGCAATCGACCCTCGGCCTGGACCTGCTGGACCAGGACGAAGTCATGGTGCAACCCGGCCAGCAACTGAGCATCCAGCGCGACCTCGACCCCTCCACGCGCCAGATCGGCTTGTTGGTGGGTTATCGCGAGTTGGACCGCGCGCAATGGCGCACGGTGATCAACGTGCCGGCGCGCCAATACACCGAATACCAGATCAGCCTCGATGTGCGTGCCGTGCGCGCCGACGTCGTGGTCACCCCATCCAGCCCTGCCCAATAAGAAGCAATCGGAGCTCCCCATGTCCTGGAACAATCGCGTGGTCTGGTCGGAAGGCATGTTCATCGGAACGCAGCACTTCCAGCAGCATGACCGTTACCTGGAAAACCTGATCGACGCCCGCAGCCGCCCGTTGTCCGCCGGCGCCTGGGGGTTTTCCGAATTGCTGATCGACCAGGGCCTGCTGGCCCAGGGCAAGCTGGCCATCGTCTCGGCGCGCGGCCTGTTGCCCGACGGCACGCCGTTCAACATTCCCCAGGATGACCTGGCGCCCAGCCCGCTGAATATCGACGACAACCTGCGCGATGGCCTGGTCTACCTGGCCTTGCCCCTCAAGCGTGCGGGTGCCCGCGACACCGTGGATGAAGGCGAAGCCCTGGAAGCCGCGCGCTACGTGAGCCAGGTGCGCGAAGTGCGCGATGACAACGCACCGTTCGAAAACCGCGCGCCGGTGGCCGTGGGTTCCCGGGCCCTGCGCTTGCTGACCGCCCAGGACGGCATCAGCGACTACGCCGCCGTGGGCCTGGTGCGCATCAAGGAAAAACGCGCCGACCGTGCGCTGGTTCTCGACGACAGCTACATCCCGCCAGTCCTCGATGTGGCCGCGAGCAAGCCGTTGAGCGCGTTTCGCAGCGAACTGCTGGGTCTTTTGCACCAGCGCGGCGAAGCCCTGGCGGGCCGCGTGGTTGCCTCGGGGGCAGGCGGTGCGTCGGAGATCGCCGACTTCATGCTGCTGCAACTGGTCAACCGCGCCCAGCCGCTGATCCAGCATTTCAGCCAGTTGAGCCCGCTGCACCCGGAGCGCTTTTTCAGCGAACTGGTCAGCCTGGCCGGTGAGTTCTCGACCTTTTCCACCTCGGGCCGTCGTCCCCAGGAATACCCGCAATACCAGCACGACGACCTGGCCCTGAGCTTCGCCCCGGTCATGGCGGCCCTGCGCGAAGCCCTGTCGATGCTGATCGACAGCAAGGCCACGCCGATCCCGATTGTCGAGAAAGCCTACGGCGTCCACGTGGCCATGCTGGCCGACAAGACCCTGCTCGACAGCGCCAGCTTCATCCTCGTGGTCCGTGCCGATGTGCCCGGCGAAACCCTGCGTGCGCGCTTCGGCCAGCAGAGCAAGGTCGGATCGGTGGAGCACATCCGCGACCTGGTCAACCTGCAACTGCCGGGCATCACCTTGCTGCCGTTGCCAGTGGCGCCGCGCCAACTGCCGTACCACGCAGGCTCGACCTACTACGAGCTGGACCGTGGCAGCGAGCATTGGCAGCAACTGGGCAATTCCGGTGGTTTTGCCTTCCATATCGCCGGGCAGTTCCCGGGCTTGAACCTGGCCTTCTGGGCGATCCGAGGATAATCCGCGATGCATCCCAATGATGACGACCGCACCCAGTTCATGCCGCGCCCGGGTGGCCGCGCGCCGGAGCCTGCGCGTGCCGAGCCGGCCCCGCTGTCGATGCCGGCCGCGCCGATCCTCACCGGCAAAAGCCAGGGCCTGAACCCGCTGGAAAGCGCCGCCGGCCCGTTGTTGGCGCTGTTGACGCGCCTGCGCAACACCATCGCGCACCCGGCGCCGGCCAGCCTGCGCGCGCAGTTGCTGGCCTACCTGCGCCAGTTCGAAGAGCGCGCCGAAGCCGCTGGCGTGGCCCGCAACGAGGTGCTGCTGGCGCGCTACGCGCTGTGCACCGCCCTCGATGAGGCGGTGTTGAGCACGCCGTGGGGCAGCACCAGCGATTGGGGCAAGCAGAGCCTGTTGATCACGGTGCACAACGAAGCCTGGGGGGGCGAAAAAGTCTTCCAGTTGCTCGACCACTGCCTGCAAAGTCCACGGGAGCGCCTCTACCTGCTGGAGCTGTTGTACCTGTGCATGTGCCTGGGGTTCGAAGGCCGTTACCGCGTGATGAACGACGGTCGCAGCCAGTTGGAAGCCTTGCGTGAGCGTACGGCGGCGGCGATTCGCAGTGCTCGCGGTGACCACGAGCGCGAGCTGTCGCCCCATTGGCGTGGCGTCACCGTGGCGCGTGATCGGCTGGCGCAGTTCATGCCGCCGTGGATCGCCGTGGCGATCGGCCTGGCGTTGTTGCTGGCCTTGCTGTTCACCTTGCGCCTGCTGCTCGCGGCGCAGGCCGAGCCGGTGTTCAAGAATATCCATGCCCTGGGCGAGATCCCGGTGCAGGCCATCGACCGTCCGGTGGCGCAACCCAAAGTGATCGAGCGTCCGCGTCTGGCCGGCTTCCTGGCGGAAGACATCAAGGCCGGTCGCGTCGCGGTGGAAGACAAGGTCGACCGTTCTGTCGTCACCATTCGAGGCGATGAGCTGTTTGCGTCCGCCAGCTCCAGCATCGTCGATGACTACCAGCCGCTGATGCTGCGCATCGCCGACGCCATCCGCAAGGTCAAGGGCCAGGTGCGCGTCACCGGGCACAGCGACAACCGTCCGATTGCCACGCTGCGTTTCCCGTCCAACTGGGCCTTGTCCGAGGCGCGGGCCAAGTCGGTATTGGAGATCCTCGCGGCCAAGACCGGCCAGGCCGATCGCTTCAGTGCCGAGGGCCGCAGCGACACCGAGCCGTTGGCGACCAACACAACTGCCGAAGGCCGTGCCCGCAATCGTCGGGTTGAAATCACCGTATTGGCGGAGGGCGTCGAGTGAAGGCGTTTTTCAGTTTCATGATTCGCTGGGTGATCCCCGTGCTGGGCCTGATCGCCCTGAGCCTGATCATCTGGTTTGTGGGGCCGTTGCTCGACGTGCTGGTGCCGGAAGGGCGCCGTTGGGCGCTGATCATCCTGGTGTTTGCGGTGTGGATCGCCTACCGCGTGTTCCGCATCATCCAGGCGCGGCGCCAAGCGGCCGAAGTGATGCGCAGCCTGGCGGCCGAAACCCCGGCCGACCCCAACAGCGTGGCCACCGCCGAAGAGCTCACCACCCTGCGCCAGCGCATGGACGAAGCCCTGGCGCTGCTGAAAAAGGCCAAGCTCGGTGGCGACGAACGCCGCAACCTCTACGAGCTGCCGTGGTACGTGATCATCGGCCCGCCGGGTTCGGGCAAGACCACGGCGCTGGTCAACTCCGGGCTGCACTTTCCGTTGGCGGCCCAGTTGGGCGCCGGGGCGGTGCGCGGTGTTGGCGGTACGCGTAACTGCGACTGGTGGTTTACCGACCAGGCCGTACTGCTCGACACCGCCGGCCGCTACACCACCCAGGACAGCAATTCGACGGTGGACAAAGCCGCCTGGCTGGGCTTTCTCGACCTGCTGAAAAAGCAGCGCTCGCGCCGGCCCATCGATGGCGCCTTTATCGCCATCAGCCTGTCGGACCTGCTGCTGGGCACCGATGCCGAGCGCGCGGCCCATGCGGCGGCGATCCGCCTGCGTATCCAGGAGCTGTACACCCAATTGGGCGTGCGTTTCCCGATCTACCTGATGCTGACCAAGCTCGACCTGGTGCCGGGCTTCATGGAGTTCTTCGACAACCTGAGCAAGGAAGAGCGCGCCCAGGTCTGGGGCATGACCTTTGCCCTGGACGACGGCAAGAACAGCGACAGCCCCCTGGCGCACCTGCAAAGCGAATTCGCCGGCCTCGAGCAGCGCCTCAACGAACGCCTGGTGGAGCGCCTGCAACAGGAGCGCGACCCGGCGCGGCGCGACCTGATCTACGGTTTCCCGCAGCAGTTCGGCGCATTGAAGGACTGCCTGCAAAGCTTCCTCGAAGGCGTGTTCAAGCCCAATGCCTTTGAAGAGCGCGTGTTGCTGCGCGGCGTGTACTTCACCAGCGGCACCCAGGAAGGCAGCCCGATCGATCGCCTGATCGGCGCCATGGCCCAGAGCATGAACCTGGACCGTCAGCACCTGGCGCGCCAGAGCGGCACCGGGCGCAGTTACTTCATCGAAAAACTCTTCACCGCCGTGGCCTTTGCCGAACGTGGCCTGGTAGGCGTTAACCCGAAAGTCGAGCGTCGGCGCACGTGGATCGCACGCGGTGTACTCGCGGCCACCGTGGCCTTGGTGATCGTGGTCAGCAGCCTGTGGTGGGTGAGTTATCGCGCCAACCAGGCGTATATCGCCCAGGTCGACCAGAAGGTCGCGCCGCTGGGCCAGACCGTCCAGAACCTCAGCCCGGCGCAGCGTGAAGTGCTCGCGGTGCTGCCGCTGCTCAATGCGGTGAAGAACCTCGCGGGGGATTCGCCGAGCTGGTCCGAAGGCCTGGGGCTGTATCAGGGCGATATGCTCGAAGCCGAGTCCGCCAGCGTCTATCGCAAGCTGTTGATCGCCGTGTTCGCGCCGCGCCTGGTGACGCGCATCGAGGAGCAACTGCACGGCGGCGGCAACTCGGACTTCCTCTACGAAGGCCTCAAGGCCTACCTGATGCTCGCCGACAGCGAGCATTACGACCCGGACTTCATCAAGGCCTGGATCGCCCTCGACTGGGACCGCAACCTGCCGCGCGACCTGCCGGCTGATCAGCGCCAGGCGTTGAGCGGGCACTTGCAGGCGCTGTTCGAGCGCCATCCGCCGAATGCGCGCCTTGACCCACGCTTGATCGACGATCTGCGTCGCCAGTTGCAACAACTGCCGGTGGCCCAGCGTGTCTACGACCGGGTCAAGCGCCAGAAACTGCCCGAGGGCATCCCGGACTTCCGTCTCAACGAAGCCGCTGGTCGCGATGCCGCGCTGGTGTTCAGCCGTAAAAGCGGCAAGCCGTTGGGCGAGCCGTTGAGTGGCTTTTTCACCGCCAAGGGTTATCGCCAGGCGTTTTTGCTCAGCAGCCTGAACCAGACCGGCACCCTGGCCGAAGAGCAATGGGTGCTGGGCCATGAGCAGGCCGATCAGCAGAACGTGGTCAGCCTGGCCGCCGATGTGCGTCGCCTGTATTTCCAGGATTATCAGCGCCAGTGGGATGCGTTGCTCGCCGATATCGACTTTGTGCCGATCACCAGCGTGGCCCAGGCAGCCGATGTGCTGCGGGTGATTTCCGGGCCGAGTTCGCCGCTGAAAAAACTGCTGGTGGCCGTAGCCAAGGAAACCGATCTGCAAGCCGAAGAGCGCCAATTGGCCGCCAAAGGCGTGCCGGTGGAAGGTGGCGTCGACAAGCTCAAGGAGCGCCTCGGCAGCCTGCTCGGCCAGGAGCAACCGACGGCCAATGCGCCAGCGGCGGCGGATGATCCGGTGACCGCGCACTTTGCCGAACTCAACAGTATCGTCAGCAAGAACGAAGGTGAACCGGCGGCCATCGACGGCCTGTTGTCGGACATGAACGCCCTGTATGTGCAGGTCAGCGCCATGGTCGGGGCCAGCGGCGATGCCTTGCTTGGCGAGGCGAAGAACCAGGCGGCGGCTGCGGCCACGCGGGTCAGCCTGAACGCCGAGCGCCAACCGCCGCTGGTGCAAGGCATGGTCAAGTCGGTGGTCAACTCCACCACCAACAGCATGATGGGCGGGGTGCGTAACCAACTGAACACGGCATGGGTCAGCGAAGTGGTCAATGTGTACCGCCAGTCCCTGGCCGGTCGTTACCCGATGTCGCCGGGCAGCGCGCGGGATGCGACCCTGGATGACTTCGGCCAGTTCTTCGGTGTGGGCGGGGTGATGGACAACTACTTCCGCAAATACCTGCAGCCGTACGTGGACACCTCGGCACAGACCTGGCGCTGGCAGCCGGGCGCGGCACAGAAACTCGGGATTGCGCCGGGCGTGCTGCAAACCTTCCAGCGCGCGGCGACGATCCGCGATGCGTTTTTCCGCTCCGGTGGCACCCAACCGATCGTACGTTTCGAACTCAAGCCGGTGTCGATGGACCCGACCATCACCCAGTTCCTGCTCGACCTCGACGGCCAGCAATTGAGCTACGACCACGGCCCCAGCCGCCCGGTGGCGATGCAATGGCCGAACCCCGGCAGCATTGGCGTGGTGCGTATCTCGATCATGCCGCCGTCGGCCAGTGGTCGCTCGGGCGTGACCCTCGATGGACCGTGGGCCTGGTTCCGCCTGCTGGAACAGTCGGACCTCACCGCCGGCAACTCGCCGGACCGCTTCAACCTGCGCCTGCGGGTCGACGGTGCGAGCATCGCCTACGAGTTGCGCGCCAACAGCGCCTTCAACCCGTTCAAGAGCCGCGTGCTCAGTGGCTTCAGCCTGCCGGAGCGGCTATGACGACGCTGGGTTTCTACGGCAAGCTGGCCAGTCGCGGAGACTTCGTCAGCCGTGCCTTGCCCCAGAGCTTTATCGGCCCGTGGGACAGCTGGCTGGCGGCGGGGTTGCTCGCCAGCCAGAACAGCCTCGGCGCCGACTGGCTCAATGCGTACCTGGTCAGCCCTCTGTGGCGCTTTGTGCTGGCGCCCGGCGTGTGCGGGCCGGACGCGGCGGCGGGCGTGGTGATGCCGAGCATTGACCGGGTCGGGCGCTATTTCCCGCTGGCGGTGGTCACCTTGCTCGATCACGACATCAACCCGGCGTCCCTGGTGGGCGGGCCGGACAGCTGGTTTGAGCAGGCCGAAGAGCTGTTGCTCAGCACCCTGGATGCCGGCGCCACGTTTGAACGCTTCAACGCTGGTCTCGATGACCTGGGCTTACCGGCGACCGAGCCGCGTGCGGTGGACAGCCGTTTCGCCGGCCTGCAGCGCGTGGCGGCCAGCGTGCCCCATCAGCGCATGACCGCGCTCGCCGAACAGGCCTGCGACGGGGCGAGCCTGTGGTGGGGGCGTGGTTCGCAGACGATTTCCCCTGGTTTATTGCGGTGTCAGGGCCTGCCTGCCGCCGGCGATTTTGCGCAGTTTTTGCTCGGACAAGAAGGTGTGGTGTAGATGGGGTCGACGTACAAATCCGCGAGCAAAAGCCATGTAGGCATGGTTCGCCAGGTCAACGAAGACGCGTGCCTGGACCTGCCGGAAAACCGCCTGTGGGTGGTGGCCGACGGCATGGGCGGGCACGCGGCGGGGGATTATGTCAGCAGCCTGATCGTCGACAGCCTGCGCAGCGTGCCGATGGGCCGTTCCCTCGACGAGTACTCGGCAGCCCTGCGCAATGACCTGACCCGCATCAACGCCGCCGTGCGTGAAGAAACCGCCAACCGTGGCGTGACCATGATGGGCAGCACGGTGGTGGTGCTCGCCGCGCGCGGCTTGCGCGGTGTGTGCCTGTGGGCCGGCGACAGCCGCCTGTACCGCCTGCGCGACGGCGTGCTCGAAGGCATCTCCCGCGACCACAGCTACGTCCAGGACCTGCAGGACAGCGGCCTGCTCAGCGAAGCCGATGCCCGCGTGCACCCGCGCGCCAACATCGTCACCCGCGCCATTGGCGTGGAAGCCCAGCTGGAGCTGGCGGTGGTCGACCTGCTGATCGCCCCCGGCGACAGCTACCTGCTGTGCAGCGATGGCTTGAACAAGACCGTCGAAGACCATGAGATCCGCGAAGTGCTCAGCCACGACGCGCCGGATGAAATCGTGCGCAGCCTGGTGCACCTGGGGCTCAACCGTGGCGCGCCGGACAACATCACCGCCATCGTCGTGAAGGTATCGGCATGAACATTGTGATTCCGGGCTATGACATCGACGGCGAGATCGGCGAAGGCGCCATGGCCAGTGTGTACCTGGCGACCCAGCGCTCCCTGGAGCGCAAGGTGGCGTTGAAGGTGATGGCGGCGGCGCTGGCGGCCGACCCGAGTTTCTGCGAACGTTTCCTGCGCGAGGGCAAGACCCTCGCGCGGCTGTCCCACCCGCACACGGTGACCATCCATGACATCGGCAATGTCGGTGAGCTGTATTACATGGCCATGGAATACCTGCCCAATGGCACGCTCAAGGAGCGCATCGCCGCGGGCCTGACGCCGGAGCAGGGCATTACGCTGATCCGCCAGATCGCCTCGGCGCTGGGCTATGCCCATGCCCAGGGGCTGGTGCACCGCGACGTCAAGCCGGCAAACATCCTGTTCCGCGCCGATGGCACGGCGGTGCTGTCGGACTTCGGTATCGCCAAGTCCCTGGACGACCGCACCCAATTCACCCAGGCCGGCTTTGCCGTGGGCACGCCGAGCTACATGAGCCCGGAGCAGGCGCGGGGCCAGGAGATCGATGGCCGTGCCGACCTCTACGCGCTGGGCGTGGTGCTGTATGAAATCCTCGTCGGCAAGCTGCCGTACAACGGCAACGATGCGCTGTCCACCGCGCTGGCGCACCTGACCGAACCCTTGCCGGAATTGCCGGTGCACCACGGCCGTTATCAGGGCGTGCTGCGCAAGTTGTTGGCCAAGGACCCGGCGGAGCGTTTCCCGGATGCGGCGGCGTTGCTGCAGGCGCTGGATAACCTGCCTGCGGAGTCGCCGGAGGCCACGCTGGTGCGGCCGTTGCCGATCCCGCTGAGTTTTGATCTGGCGGGCATGACCCCGGTCACCATCGACATCCCGACCGACAGACCCCAGCCGCAACCGGTGCGCCAGCCGGTGGTGACGCCGACCCAGCATAAGGCCGTGTCCGAGCAGCGCCGTGGGCCGGTACTGGCACTGGCCGCCGTGGCGGTGGCCGTCGCATTGGCCATTGGTGGCGGCAGTTACTGGTGGTTGAGCGGCAGTGATGAGCCGGCCAAGCCGCCGGCTGCCGTCGTGCCTCAGGCCAAGCCTCCAACGGCGGTCGCCGTCGTGCCCCCGGCAACGCCCACTGCGGCCGCCGAAGTGGACGGCGGCCAACGGCCGTTGTTGATGGCCGGTAAGAAGACTTTGTTCCAGCGCGTGCTCAGCAAGCCCGGCGCCAAACTGTCGAGTGACGCCGGCAGCGCGCCGGGCAAGGCCCTGCCGGCGTTCTCCGTGCTGTACGTGTACCAGCGCAAAGACGTCGACGGCAGCCCGTGGGTGCGCGTCGGCGCCGCCACCGATGGCCGCAGCGACGGCTGGTTGCCGGCCGCCCAGGTCAGCGACTGGAAGCAAAGCCTCGTGCTCAAGTTCACCGAACGCTCCGGCCGGGCGCCGGTGATGTTCCTGCGCCAATCCGGCGAAGTGGAAAAGTTGCTCGCCGATCCAGCCGCCGCCAAAGGCGTGCTGGCCAAGGCGCAGAAGAACAGCGACGACAACGGCCAGGTCCTGGCCCTGGAGCCGGCCGCCAGCGCGGTGCCGCAGAACCAGTTCTACCTGTTGCCGATCTTCGACGCCAAGGAGAGCTTCGACGAAAACGGCCAGCCGGTGCAGTTGCTTAACGTCGCCTCCATCGACCCGGGCAGCAACGCTGCGGCCAAACCATCGACCCCGGTGATCAACGCCAATGCCGACGCCTTCCGCACTGCCGTGGTGCTGGTGGTGGACACCACGGTCTCCATGCAGCCCTACATCGACCAGATCCGCGATGTGGTGCACGAGCTGCAAACCCGTATCGCCGAGCGTGGCGAGCTGGACAGTGTCAGCTTCGGCATGGTCGGTTTCCGGAGCAGCATCAAGAAAACCCCAGGCCTGGAATACGTGGCCAAGACCCTGATCAGCCTCGACCAGGGCCGCGACCCGCAACGCTTCCTCGACATGGCGCGGCAGGTCAAGGCGTCTACCGTGTCCAGCCACTCCTTCAACGAGGACGCGTTTGCCGGGGTGATGCAGGCCGTGGACGGCATGGACTGGTCCGGCTACGGCGGTCGTATCATCCTGCTGGTCACCGACGCGGGCGCGCTGCGCAAGAACGACCCGTTTGCCGCCACCCAGATGAACGAAGCCGAAGTGCGCCAGGCCGCACTGGGCAAGCAGATCAAGATCTACGCGCTGCACCTGCGCACCGACGCGGGCAAGAAAACCCACGCCGGCGCCGAGAGCCAATATCGCATCCTCACCGCCGACGCCAACCCGCAGATCGGCGACTTATACACGCCGGTGCCGGGTGGCGATGTGCGCAAGCTGGGCGAGCGTGTCGACGAGATCGGCAGTGTGTTCGCCAACCTCGTGCACCAGGTGCGCAGCAATACGCCGCAAGCGGTGCCGCTGCTGAGTGCCGCGCCGAGCCTGGCGGACAAATCCGCAGCGGTCGGTTATGCGATGCACATGGACTTCCTCGGGCGCCGGAACGCCAGCCAGGCGCCGCAGCTGGTGAGTGCCTGGACCGCCGACCGCGACCTGACCAACCCCGCGCTGCCGGCGTTCCAGGTGTGCGTGATGCTGACCAAATTGCAGCTCAATGACCTGCAACAGTCGCTGAAACTGATCGTCGATGCGGCGCGCAAGACCCAGACCTCGCCTAAGGATTTCTTCCAGGAAATCGCCAGCGCCTCGGCCTATATGAGCCGCGACCCCCAAGCCCTGCGCAAGGGCGGCAACCTGGCCGACGGCGGCATTCTCGGCGAATACCTGGAGGGCCTGCCGTACCGCAGCAAGTCGCTGAACATGACCCAGGACCTGTGGTTGTCGTTGAGCGTGGCCGAGCAGGAAGACTTTATCGACGAGCTGGATTCGAAAATCCGCCTCTACGAAACCTTCCACAATGACGTGGCCAACTGGGTCCGTTTCGGCGATGCCGAGCCGGGCGATGCGTTGTACCGCGTGCCGTTGTCGACGCTGCCGTAATGCTGAACCTGAGCGCGGTGCACAAGAGCCGGGGTGTCGGCAGCCAGCGGTACAGCCTGGTGATCCCGGCTCTGCACCTGCGTGCCGGCGAGCAATTGGCGATTGTCGGGCCGAGCGGGTGCGGCAAGAGCACCTTGCTGGATCTGTTGGCGCTGGTACTGGCGCCGGATCAGGTGGGCCGGTTCGAATTCAACCGGCAGGACATTGGTGGACTGTGGCGCGCCGATCAGCAATCCACCCTGGCCGCGCTGCGCAGCCAGCACTTGGGCTATGTGCTGCAAACCGGCGGGCTGTTGGGCTTTCTGGATGTGCGCAGCAATATCGCGCTGTCCCGGCAACTGCTGGGGTTGAAAGACGACGGCAGCGTGACGCGCCTGGCGGAACAGCTGGAGATCAGCGACCAGTTGGCCAAGAAGCCGGCCGCGTTGTCGGTGGGCCAGCGCCAACGTGTGAGCTGCGCCCGCGCCCTGGCCCATGCACCGCAACTGGTGCTGGCCGATGAGCCGACGGCGTCCCTTGACCCGCTGAACGCCGAGCGCGTGATGCAGGCCCTGCTGGCCCAGGCCCGCGAGCACCGCGCCGCCTGTGTGATCGCCACCCATGACGAACCCTTGGCCCGTGCCAGTGGCTTGCAGGTGCGGCGCATCAGTTGCCGTCGCGATACCGATGGCGGCGTTACCGCGACCCTTGGGGAGGCGTGCTGATGCGCATCCCTCTGGTGGCGTCCCTGGCCTGGCAGGATTATCGCAACGATGCCTGGCTGTCGGCCTGTTCGGTGTTGGCGCTGGTGGCGGTGATCGCGCCGTTGCTGGTGTTGTTCGGCCTGAAATTTGGACTGGTTAGCAGTTTGACCGAACGTTTGGAGACCGATCCGGCCACCCGTGAAATTATTCCGTTGGGCGGTGGTCGATTCAGCAGCGCATTTGTCGAACAGCTCGGCCAGCGCAGCGATGTGGCATTCGCCTTACCGCGCACGCGGCAGATTGCGGCGACGGCGCAGGTGGGCACGCTGACCCTGGAAATGCTGCCGACCGCTGCGGGTGATCCGCTGCTCAGCGGCCTGCCGATGCCCAGGGGCCTGGACCGGATCGTGCTGAGCCACACCGCTGCCGAGAAGCTTGCGGCGCGGCCTGGGGATTGGCTGGAGACCAGCTTTGCGCGGCAAGTGGCGGGGCGTGTAGAAGCCCAGCGCACGCGCTTGCAGGTACTGGCGGTGCTGCCGCTGGAAGCCTTCGCCCGGGATGGGTTGTTTGCCGATTTGAGATTGCTGGAAGCGGCGGAAGATTACCGCGATGGCCGTGCGGTACCGGCGTTGGGTTGGGCCGGTGACGAGGTGGGTGTGAGCGAGCAGCGGGTGTATCCGGCGTTTCGCTTGTATGCGCGCAGCCTGGCCGATGTGGAGCCGCTGCGGGTATTTTTCGCCGGGCAGAATCTGTTGGTATCGACCCAGGCACAGACGATCGCCCAGGTGCAGTCGCTGAGCCGCAACCTGTCGATCGTCTTCTGGATCATCGCCGGGTTGGCCTTGGCGGGCGCGTTTGCGGCGATCTTCGCCGGGGCGTTGGCCGCTGTGGCGCGTAAGCGCCGGGAATTGTCGGTGTTGCGCCTGTTGGGGTTTTCCACCGGCGCGCTGTTGTTGTTTGTGGTGCTGCAGGCGCTTTACAGCGCAGGGTTTGCCGCTTTACTCAGCGTTGGGCTGTATGGCCTGGCCGAGGCCGCGTTGAACAAGTTATTCGTGCAGGTGCCGGGCGAACACGCCAGCCACCTGCTGGCGCGTCACTATGGCCTGGCCCTGGTTGCAGTCCTTGGCGTCAGCGCCGTGGCGGCAGCCTGTGGCGGTTGGCGAGTGGCGCGTATCCAGGCTTCTGAAGGAATCAGAGATGTATAAGTTACTGGGCGCCGTTGTGGCGCTGAGCCTGGCCTCGCTGGCCATGGCCGATGAAGCGAGCGACAAGCTCGACAACCCCAAGCCGTTGCCCGACGACGTCAGCCTGCCGCTGCCGTGCGAAGGCACTATGGTGTTCCGCTACGCCTATGTGCTGGCCCAAGGGACCTTGGATGACCGCGAGATCAGCCTCGGCTACCCCTTCGCCGAAGGCGAGGCGGGTTACCAGCAGTCATTTATCTCCGGCTACCGCCGCGACTTTATCAACGGCCAGTTCACCCTCAAGGACTTGCCGAAAGACTGGAGCAAAGTCATCGCGCCGTTGATGCCGAAGACCGACGCCAAGACTCCGCTCAAGCCCATGCTGTACTTCATCGGCAAGTACGAAGTGACCGCCCGCCAGTACGCCCAGGTGATGGCCCAGGCGCAATCCCTGGCCAGTGGCGAACCGGCACCGGCGTGCGATGCGCCCACCGGCATGGCCGGGCGTTTGCCCAAGGTGAAGCTGTCGCGCTTTGAGGCCGAGCGCTTTTCGGCGGTGTACAGCGCCTGGCTGATGAAATACCACCGCGATTTGCTGCCGGTGAGCGGTCGTGGGTCGTCGGCGGATGACGGCGGCCTGGGTTTTGTGCGCCTGCCCACTGAAGTGGAGTGGGAGTTCGCCGCACGCGGTGGCCAGGCGGTGAGCCGCCAGGACTTGGAAGGGCGCCTGTTTCCACGCCGCGTTGAAGGCAGCGACAGCGATGGCCCGCTGGGTGATTACGCGGTGTTCAACCAGGTCGCCGGCGGTACTGGCCAGGCCGCGCGCTTGATGCCTATCGGTACCAAGCTGCCCAACCCCATCGGCATGTTCGACGTGATCGGCAACGCCGCGGAAATGGTCCAGGAATCCTTCCAGCTGGTGCACGCCGGTCGTCGCCAGGGCACCTACGGCGGCTTTGTGGTCAAGGGCGGCAACTACCTCGAAGGCGAGGGCACGCTGTTTACCGGCATGCGCCGCGAATACCCGCTGTTCGCCGCCGACGGCACCGAGCAGAGCAACGAGACCACGGGTTTTCGTGTGGCGATTGGTGCGTTATCGGCGCCGCGCTCGCGTTACAAGGAGTTGTTTGCGCAGTGGCAGAAAGAAGGCCGCCTGGCCTCGCTGACCGACGCCATCGACGACGCCCAGGACCCGACCAAGCGCCTGGACAGCATCATCGCCGCCAGCGTCGACCCCAAGCTGCAGGCTGAGTTGGGGCTGGTCAATGAAGAACTCAAGCGCAATGTCTCGCTGATCGCCCAGCAACGCGAAGAAGCGGCGGGCAACCTGATTCAGTCGGCCGCACTGGTGGCCGAGACCATCAGCAACTACAACATCCGCCTGGCCAACCTGCAGAAGAGTCGCCAGCAGGCCCTGGACAACAAGGAAGAGGCCAGCGCGGCACTGTTTGCCACGGCCATCGAGAACGGACGCAGCGCCCTCGATGGCGCGGTGGCGATCTATATCGACAACCTGGCCACCGGCACGCGTTACACCGATGCGGTGATCCAGGCGCAGTTTCAACGGATCAAGGAAGAGTTGGATCGCAAGCCTGTGCTCGGCAAGAGCCTGGTGACGCGCGCAACACTGTTCGTTCGCCATGTCGGCAACTACCGCAAGCAACAGCGGGCCGACCCGGCGACGATCTTGAAGGAATTGCTCGCAGCGAGCGGTCAGCGCTGATCGCTGGCTGTATGGCGAGCTTGGAAGGGACTCAGGCGGCAGTGGCCGTGCTGGGCAAGTCAAACTTAGAAGAGAACACAACCTATGCTTTTTTCCCGTAAGGCGGTTTCCAAGCGTCACTTGCTGCTGATCGCGGCCGGCTTCAGCACTGTGCTGACCGGCTGCGCCACGTCGCCGGCCTCCAAGGTCGCGTCGAGCACCAAGGTCGAGTACTACCCCAACTGCTACGAGCCGGTGCAGCACTTGCGCGCCACCGATTCGAACATGACCAAGTCGGTGGTGACCGGTGCGGCCATCGGCGCGGCCGGCGGTGCCCTGCTCGGCGCCCTGACCGGCGACAAGGAAAAACGTGGCCGTAACGCCGCCATCGGCGCAGCGGGCGGGGCCCTGGCCGGCGGCGCAGCGGGTTACTACACCGAGCGTCAGAAGCAGATCGCCGACGACAACCAGCGCATTGCCTCGTATGCGGCTGACGTGAACAAAAGCGCCTCCGACATCGACCGCAGCACCGCGTACGCCAGGGCGTCCCAGCAGTGCTACCAGAGCGCATTCACCAAGTTGGTGGCTGATCGCAAAGCCAAGACCGTCAACGACACCGAAGGCCGCAAGCGCCTGGCGGAAATCGTCTCGGGCCTGAAGGAATCCAATGACCTGATCGTGGCGGTCAACGGCAAAGCCGCCGAAGACCTGAACAACTACACCCAGGCCTACGAGAAAGACCTGCAGCAGGTTGGCGTACAGCGTGCCGACGTGGTCACCGTGGCCAAGGCCGATGTGACGCCCGTTGTGACGCCGGGCAAGAAGAAAGGCACCGGCACCAAGCCACCGAAAAAGCCACCGCTTCCAACCGTACCAACAGAAGCAGTGAGCACCGAGAAAACCTTCCAGACCGCCCAGACCAAGCAGGATGAAAGCAAGAAGGTCGCCAGCGCCGGTAAAGCGCAGATCGAAGGCACTTGCCGCGATCCGAACCTGGTCGACTGGGCTCCGGTGCCTTGCCCTAACGTTTAAGTAACATGCTGCTATAAGCGTCAAACGCCAGCCGATCTTCCGCTAATGCGCAAGATCGGTAGCGTTCTTTTTGCAATTGGTTAAACTGCTGCGGCCACTCAATAATTACACCGAGGCCGTGTGCATGAAATTTCGTCTTCTCCTGTGGGTGCTGGGCCTGATGATGGGCAAAGCCAGCCGCACCAATCCTGCCTTCCAGCAACAGCTGGGTGATAAAGACCTCGCGTTCCAGTTGCAGACCCTCGACGGCAAGGTTGCCCGTCACTTCATCGTCAAGGACCAGCGCATCACCAGTCGCTCGGGTGTCCACCCGGGGCCGGCGTTTGCCATTGCGTTCAAGGATGCGGCCTATGGCTTCGCCACAATGCAGGCGAAGAACAAGCAACTGGCGTTCATGACGGGGATTCAGGACAAGTCGATCCAGATCAAGGGCAACCCGGCGCTGGTGATCTGGTTCCAGGGGTTGACCAAGTATTTGAAGCCGAAGAAAAAGAAGTAGGCTTTCAGGTCTACCGAGTTGGATAGCTATCTGACAGGCGCCAGATTCAGCCCTGGCTGAACTGCGAGGCCAATTCGCGCAGCAGCACCTCGGCATCCAGCACCTTGGCCACGACTTCATCAGCCTTGTCACGGCTTAAACCCAAACGCTCGAGCAGTTCGTCCGGGATGGTCTCGTCCGGCCCGGACCCAATCCCCCGGCTGCGCAGCAGGCGCACGGCCAGGCACACCAGGTTCGGGTACTCGGCGTATTGCCCATCGTAGGTCGGGTCGTGCTGGAAGCGCAGGGCAGTGGACAGCTCGTCCGGCATGTCCCAGTAGCGCATCAGCCAGGCGCCGATCTGCTCGCGGCTGATGCCCAGCAAGTGTTGCTCCACATAGCTGTGGCACAGGTGCGGGTTGACCTCCAGGTGGCGGCAGATCAGCGAGAAGTGCGGTGGGAACACATGGGCCAGCAACAGATAACCGAAGTTGTGCAGCAGGCCGGCGAGGTAGGTCAGGCCGGCTTCCGGGCGCTGGGCGCGGGGCATGGCGCGGGTCAGGCCTTCGATCACGGCGGCGGTGTAGATGGACTGGTGCCAGTACGGTGTGGCCTGGTGCGGGTGGTCCTTGGGCAGGCTCAAGGTCTTGCCCAGGGCCAGGCCCAATGCGAGGTTGATCACCAGGTCAAAACCCAGCACGCGCACGATGGCGTCTTCCACCGAGCGGATCTTGCCCGGCGATGCGTAGTACGGCGATGCGGCCCAGCTCACCACCTGGGCGGCGAGGGCCGGGTCGGTTTCGACCACGCCGGTGATGTCGTCGATGGTGGCATTGGGGTCGACGCGCAGCTTGATGATCTTCTGGGCGGTGTCGGCCAGCGGTGGAATCTCGATGGTCGCTTCCAGGCGTTGCTGGATGCGGCGGGCGGTAAACGCCTGCATCGCCTGGGTGATTTCCTCACGGTCATCATTCGGGCGGTCGAGGTTCGGGCGGATGTTGCTCAGCGGTTCACCGAACTGGGCGGCGCTGGCCTTGGTGAGCATGGTCTTGAAGGCGTCGCTGGCGATTTCCAGCAGCAGCCCGGCTTCGCCCGAATGCACCAGCAGGCTCGGCTCGTTGAGCAGGCTGCCTTCGTACAGGCACGGCGAACTGGTGAGTGCCGGCAGGCCCGGCAGCAGGCTCAGGTCGTGCTTGCCCAGCATGCGCGCGACGCGATCCGGTGACACGGCCGTAAGGCGGCGCCCCGTGAGTTCGGTGAGGCGGTTGAGGTCCAGCAGCTGGTTCTGCGGGAACAGCACCATCAGGGCGCCCACCGCGTCTTCCAGCAAGACGGCCTGGACTTTTTGCGCAGGATTCAGGCCCGGATGTTCGGTGACTTCCGTGTAGCTGATGGCGAGTTTTGCGAGCAAAGCCCGAATGACCGGTGGGGCGGTCAGTGGGGCTGTGGCGTGGGCAACTTCTGACATGGCCTGATCCAATTTCTTACAGTCACCGAAGTATAACCAGCTTGATACACCTGTAGGTCGGATAAGTGCGTCACGCGTCACACTTGGCCGTATTGCTGCCCATGGCGCAGCCAGCGATCCAGCAGCGGGCTGACGTGATCCGGCCAGCGTTCCAGCAACGCCTGCGCTGCATCGCGCACGGCGGGCAACAGGTCGGCGTCGCGCATCAGGTCGGCGACCTTGAACTGCAGCAGGCCGGTCTGGCGGGTACCGAGCATTTCGCCGGGGCCGCGCAGTTCAAGGTCTTTTTCGGCGATGACAAAACCGTCGTTGGTCTCGCGCATGATGCCCAGGCGCTGACGGCCGATCTGCGACAACGGCGGGTGGTAGAGCAGCACGCAGTGGCTGGCGGCGCTGCCTCGGCCCACGCGGCCGCGCAATTGGTGCAATTGCGCCAGGCCCAGGCGCTCGGGGTTTTCGATGATCATCAGGCTGGCGTTGGGCACGTCCACGCCCACTTCAATCACGGTGGTAGCGACCAGCAGCTGCAGGTTACCGGCCTTGAATTCAGCCATCACCGCGGCCTTTTCCGCGGGCTTCATGCGCCCATGGATCAGCCCGACCTTGAGTTCCCCCAGGGCGCTGGTGAGGTCTTCATAGGTGGTCTCGGCGGCCTGGCAGGTCAGCTCCTCGGACTCTTCGATCAGTGTGCATACCCAGTACGCCTGGCGGCCTTCGGCACAGGCGCCGCGCACACGTTCGATCACTTCGACGCGCCGGGTGTCGGTGACCAGCACGGTGTTGACCGGTGTGCGGCCGGGGGGCAGTTCGTCGAGGATCGAAGTGTCGAGGTCGGCGTAGGCGCTCATGGCCAGGGTGCGCGGGATCGGGGTGGCGGTCATGATCAACTGGTGCGGGTTCATGCGCCCGCCCACGCCTTTCTGGCGCAGGGCCAGGCGCTGTTGCACGCCGAAGCGGTGCTGTTCGTCGATGATCACCAGGGCCAGGTTCTTGAACTGCACTTCGTCCTGGAACAGCGCATGGGTGCCCACCACCATCGGGGCGCCGGCTGCGATCTGTTCCAGCGCAGCCGCGCGCGTCTTGCCCTTGAGCTTGCCGGCCAGCCATGCGACTTCCAGGCCCAGGGGCTCGAGCCAGCGCTTGAACGTGATGAAGTGCTGCTCGGCGAGGATCTCGGTGGGTGCCATCAGCGCCACCTGGTAACCGGCTTCCAGGGCTTGCAGGGCGGCGAGGGCGGCGACCACGGTCTTGCCTGCGCCCACGTCGCCCTGGATCAGGCGCAGCATCGGCTCGTGCTGGCTGAGGTCGTAGGCGATTTCATTGCCCACGCGCTGCTGGGCACCGGTCGGCGCAAAGCCGAGGTTGGCCAGGTATTGCGCAGGCAGGCGCGTGGCCTTGGGCATGGCCGGCGCACGCAGGGAGCGCATGCTTTCGCGCAGGCGTTGCTGGGACAGTTGGTGAGTCAGCAGCTCTTCAAAGGCCAGGCGGTGCTGGGCCCAGTGATGACCGAGGGCCAGTTCGTCGACATCGGCGTCCGCAGGGGGGTGATGCAGGTAGCGGATCGCATCGGCCAGCGGCGCCAGTTGGTAGTCGCGGGCCAGTTCCAGGGGCAGCCAGTCGGGCAGGCTCTGCGGGCCAAGCATGCCCAGGGTCTGCATGCACAATTGGCGCAGGCGCTGTTGGGTCAGGCCTTCGGTGAGCGGGTAGATCGGCGTGAGGGTGGTGTCCACCGGCGGCGGTTCGTCACCGGTAATGGCGCGGTATTCCGGGTGGTAGATCTCCAGGCCCGAGGCACCGGGGCGCGCTTCGCCGTAGCAGCGCACGCGGGTGCCGCGCTTGAGGCCTTCCTTCTGTGCGTTACTGAAATGGTAGAAACGCAGGCTCAGGCCGCCGGTGCCGTCCTGCAGGCGCACCACCAGACTGCGGCGCTTGCCCATCACCACATCGGCGCCGCTGACGGTGCCTTCGACCACGGCATCCTGCCCAGGACGCAGTTGGCCGATGGGTACCACGCGAGTGCGGTCCTGATAGCGCAGGGGCAGGTGGAACAGCACGTCCTGAAGGTTTTCCAGGCCGACCTTGGCCAGCTTCTCGGCCATGGCCTCGCCGACACCCTTGAGTGCCGTCACCGACACCTGCGACAGCTCGGTCATACGTTTACTTAGCTCGCAGCAGGCGGCTTGGCCACCGAACACAGGCGGATCGAGTCGGCGAGGATCTCAATGGCTTTGGGCCGGGGGAAGCTGGCGCGCCAGGCAATCGCCACGGTACGGAACGGCACCGGTGGCGTGAGTGGACGCACTTCGATCACGCCGGGGGCGTAGTGATGGCTGTCCACTGCCGACAGCGGCAGGATCGAGATACCCAGGCCGGAAGCGACCATATGCCGGATGGTTTCCAGGGAGCTGGATTCCACGGTGGTGTGCTTGGCGCCGTCGTTGCCTTTGGTCAGGGTCGGGCAGGCTTCCAGCACCTGGTCGCGGAAGCAGTGGCCTTCGCCGAGCAACAGCAGGCTCTTGTCGTTGAGCAGGCCGGCGTCGATGGTGTCTTTTTGCGTCCACGGATGGGAGGCGGGCATCAGCACGTAGAACGGCTCGTCGTAGAGCGGCAGGGTCAACACATCCGCTTCGTTGAACGGCAAAGCGATGATGATCGCGTCCAGCTCGCCGTTGCGCAGTTTGTCGCGCAGCACGTGGGTGAAGTTTTCTTCGATATACAGCGGCATCTGCGGCGCGACGCGGTGCAGTTGCGGGATCAGGTGCGGGAACAGGTACGGGCCGACGGTATAGATGGCGCCGACTTTCAGCGGTGCGGTCAGCTGGTTCTTGCCGGCCTGGGCCAGTTCGCGAATGCTTTGCGCCTGTTCCAGCACCTTCTGGGCCTGGGCCACGATGCCTTCGCCCACTGGGGTGAGGCGCACGGCGCTTTTGCTGCGCTCGAAAATCAGCACACCGAGTTCGTCTTCAAGCTTTTTCACGCCCACCGACAGCGTCGGCTGGCTGACGTGGCAACGCTCGGCCGCGTGGCCAAAGTGTTGCTCTTGGGCGAGGGTAACGATGTAGCGTAATTCTGTAAGAGTCATAGCGGGCGTCCATGAGGTTGCGGGCCAAGCATACCGGCTGCAATCGATAGACGCACGTTATCAGAACTTTGCTGGGGATTGAGGGGGGAATGCGCGGGATTTTGCTGAGAGTGGCGAGGGGTGTCCCTCACCACCATCATTTTCAGCGACGACGTTTCTCGATGTTGTACACGAACGGTGCAACGATCTCGATGCTGCCGCCCTTGAGCATGTCGGCCGGCGGCTTGGGCAGCGGCTGGGCACGACGGATCATGTCCAGGGTGGCGCGGTCCAGGTCGGCGTTGCCGGAACGCCCCACCAACTCGTAGGACAGCACGTTACCGTCGCCATCCACCACGAACTTCAGGCGGTTCAGGCCTTCCTTGCCACGGGCCTGGGCACCTGGCGGGTACTTCTTGTACTTCTGCAAGTGTGCCAGCAGGGTGCCTTCCCAGGACGCTTTGGCGGCGATCTGTTGCGGCGACGGGCCAGGTACGGGCTGGGCCGATTTTTCAGCCGGTGCCTTGGTGGGCGGAGCGTCGCTCGGCGGGTCCTCGGAGGGTTTCTCCTTGGGCGGCTCGATCTTTTTCTCCACCGGCTTGGGCGGCTGCGGTTTAGGCTTGGGCTTGACCGGCTTGGGCACCTGGATCGTTGGCTTGGGCGCCTCGGCCAGTTTCGGCAGGGGCAGCTCTTCCACCGGTGCAGGCGGTTGCGGCGGCGTTACCACTTTCGGCGGCGCCGGCGGCGGCGGTGCAGGCATCGGAGCCAGGTCGATGACCATGGCTGCCGGCGGCAACTGCACCGTGCGCGGCGCTGACCAGTGGAGCGCGATGGCAATCGCGACGGCATGCACGCCCAGCACGACGGCGAGGCTGGTGCCATAACGCGTCAGTTTGTGGCGCGTCGTGATCATTTCTTGGCTGCCGTCTCAAGTCCGACCAGGCCTACCTTGAGGTAGCCGGCTGCCCGCAGGGCATCCATCACGCTCATCAGGTCACCGTAGTCCACGCCCTTGTCGGCCTGGAAGAAGATCGTCGTGTCCTTCTTGCCTTGGGTCTTGGCATCGAGCACCGGCCCCAGGGTTTCGGCCTTGACTTCTTCTTCGCCCAGGAACAGGCGTTGGTCCGCCTTGACGCTGAGGAAGATCGGTTTCTCCGGCCGCGGCGCCGGCTTGGCGCTGGAGGCGGGCAGGTCAACCTTGATGTCCACGGTGGCCAATGGAGCGGCCACCATGAAGATGATCAGCAGCACGAGCATCACGTCGATAAACGGCGTGACGTTGATTTCGTGGTTCTCGACGAGTTCGTCGTCGCCTTGATTCAAATGCAGGCCCATGGCCGATTACCCCACTTTCACCATGTGCGGTTGCGAGCTGCGCTCGGTAGGCAGGTGATCGAGGTCGCGGCTGACCAGCAGCAGGACTTCTGCCGACGCGTCCGATACCTGGGCCTTGTAGCCGGCAATCGAACGGGCGAAGACGTTGTAGATCACTACCGCAGGAATCGCGGCGACCAGGCCCAAGGCGGTTGCCAGCAGGGCTTCGGCGATGCCGGGGGCGACGACGGCGAGGTTGGTGGTCTGGGTTTTGGCGATGCCGATGAAGCTGTTCATGATGCCCCAGACGGTACCGAACAGGCCGACGAACGGCGCGGTGGAGCCGATGGTCGCCAGCACGCCGGTGCCGCTGCTCATGTTACGGCCGCAGGCTGCAACCAGGCGTTCCAGGCGGAACGCCACGCGCTCCTTGATGCCTTCTTTTTCACGGGTATTGGCCGACAGGCGCATTTCTTCCAGTGCGTCGTGCACCAGGGTGTTTGCCAGGGTGCCTTTCTTGGTCGCGCTTTCGCTGGCTTCCTTGAGGGTGGTGGCTTTCTTCAGGTGGACGATTTCAGTGCGCAGACGGCGCTTGGCACCCAGCAGCTCGAAGCCTTTGGCGATCCAGATGGTCCAGGTAATGATCGACGCGATGGCCAGGCCGATCATCACGGCTTTCACCACCACGTCAGCATTCTGGTACATGCCCCATGGCGACAGGTCGTGGGCCATGCCCAGGGTGTTGTCTTCTTCCAGCACGACACCGGTTTCGTCGGCGACGGCTGGGGTTGCAGCCTGGGCCGGGTCGGTGGCCGCGGTGGCCGCGGCGGGTGCGGTTGGAGCCGCAGCATTGTGCTCGGCGGCGGCCGGGGTAGCCGGGGCGGTGGCATCAGCGAATGCGGCGGTCGGCGCCAGCAGTACGCTGAACAGCATCGCAGCAATCGCACGCCAGGCGCGGGATGGGCTGTGAAGCTTGGTTGGCGAAGCGGGGGTTGTATTACGTGTCATGCTGGCCGGACCTGAGAGAAGAAAATGAGTGATCGTCCTTCCAGACCCAAAGGGGTCGAGGACAAATGGGCGGTTATTATTGCAAGTAATTCTTGTTAACAGAAGTAATACAGTAACTTTATTTGCCCTTTTTCTGGCCGCCGGTCTGCTGCGAGGGCTAATCTAGACCTTTAAGAACGGAGTTTTATGATGTCTGTGCCTTCTGTTGTGATTGCCGGATGTGGCGATGTGGGTAGTCGGCTGGCTAGCCAATTGCTGGCCTCGGAATGGGAGGTTCATGGCCTGCGGCGCGATATTTCGCGCCTGCCCGACGGGGTGATCGGCATTGCCGGCGACCTGTTCAACAAGGATTGCCCTGACACCTGGCCGATCGGCGGGGTGGATTACCTGGTGTACTGCGCCGCCGCCACCGACCACGATGAGGCCGGTTATCGCGCCGCTTACGTGCAAGGGTTGCAGCATGTGCTGGAGTGGCTGAAGGATTATGGCCAGGAGCCCAAGCACCTGCTGTTTGTGTCCAGCAGCAGCGTATACGGGCAGCAGAATGGCGAGTGGGTCGACGAAACCTCCGAAACCCAGGCCAAGGGTTATTCCGGGCAAGTCATGCTGGAGGCCGAGCAGGTGGCACTTAACAGTGGCATTCCTGCGAGCGTCGTGCGGTTGACCGGCATTTACGGGCCTGGTCGCGAATGGCTGCTGACCCAGGTGCGCCAGGGGTACCGTGTAGCGCTTGATCCACCTTTATATGGCAACCGTATACACGCCGATGATGCGGCGGGCTTGCTGGCATTTTTGCTACGCCACGTGGAGCAGGGCGGTTCGCTGGATAAGGTCTATATCGGCGTCGACGACGCACCGGCGCCCTTGGCCGAGGTGGTGGCCTGGCTGCGTGACTACCTGGGCGTCACTGAGTGGTCCGAGGACGCGAGTGTGCGGCGTGCGGGCAGCAAGCAATGCAGCAATGCCCGGATAAAGGCGCTGGGGTGGACGCCCACGTATGCGAGCTACCGCGAAGGGTACGCAGCCATTCTTAAAGGCTGAAATGCGGTTAAAGATGTGGGAGGGGTTAAGCCCCTCTCCCACATTTGGAGCTGGGTGATGACTGCTATTGTTTTTCAAGCAGCCATTGGCGCGGCCCGGGAGTGAACTGAGGCACTTCATCCGTTTGAGCGGTGTTGACCGCCTGGAAGATTTCCAGCTGCTTGCCCTTGCGCGTGAAGATCCACGGGTTGCCCACGCCGTTGAGTTGCAGCCACATGCTGTCGTAGCCGCCGCTCATGGAGGCACAGTCACCGGCCAGGCACAGCGAGTACCGATCAACATTGGGCAAACCGGCGACCTTGCCGTCAGGCTGGAACTGGACAGTGGCGCCGCTGCCGAAGCCGTCGGTGATCTTCCAGTCGCCGCCCATATAGGCTCCATACAGGGCGCGTTCGAAGTTGGCGCCCAGCGGCGCACCTTCCGGTGCAGGTTCCTTGGCGCGGGCGAAGAGCTGCTCGGGCTCGTTATCGTTGGCCACTTGCAGCAGTTGCTTGCCTTTGCGCTTGAGTTCAGTGGCGGAGCTGCCGTAGAAGTCGACGCTCCAGGCGCCGGACTGTTCGCCGAGCAACTTGCCTTCGGCGACTTCAAAACCGTTGTAGTAACGTGCCTGCGAAGCCTTGGGGTTAACCTCCCATTCGAGGTTCGGGCCATAGCTTTGCAGCGCTTCACGCAAAGGGCCGCCCTTGGCTGCCGCATCGATGGCGACCTGGTTGATCCAGGTGCCGCTCACATCCTGGTTGGCAGGGTTGCTGGCGCAGCCGCCGAGCAACAGGGCGAGCAACGAAGAGGCTACAAGCGCTTTGCGCATCATGAAATCCTTTTAAAACGAAGTCGGCGCAGCCTGTGGAGGCTGCGCCGGGTGTTTTACTCGATGACCAGAATTGCGTCCATCTCAACCTGCGCGCCCTTTGGCAGGGCGGCCACACCAATGGCGGCACGGGCTGGGTAAGGTTGTTCGAAGTACTTGCCCATGATCTCGTTGACCTTGGCGAAGTGGCTCAGGTCGGTGAGGAAGATGTTCAGCTTGACGATGTCCTTGAACGAGCCGCCGGCAGCTTCGGCCACGGACTTGAGGTTTTCGAAGACCTGTACGGTCTGGGCTTCGAAGCCTTCCACCAGTTCCATGGTCTTTGGGTCCAGCGGGATCTGGCCGGACATGTAGACGGTGTTGCCCGCCTTGATGGCCTGGGAGTAAGTGCCGATGGCGGCTGGGGCTTTATCGCTGGTGATTACGGTCTTGGTCATGAATGACTCCTTGTAATGGATGGGCTACGCACGCATGCGGGTGATGCGGATCACACCGGTCAAGGCGCGCAGTTTCTTGATCACGCGGGCCAGGTGCACGCGGTCATGCACGCTGACCACCAGCTGGACCACGCTGATGCGACCATCGCGCTCGTCCATGCTGATTTTCTCGATATTGCCGTCGGCCGCGTTGACGCTGCTGGCCAGCAGGGCGATCAGGCCGCGCTGGTGTTCCAGCTCCACGCGCAGCTCGACGTTGAATTCGCCGGTGACATCCTTGGCCCACGAGAGCTGGATGCACTTCTCCGGGTTGTGGCGGATCTCGGTGATGTTGCGGCAGTTGTCGAGGTGAACGACCATGCCCTTGCCGGCCGACAGGTGGCCGACAATCGGGTCGCCAGGGATCGGCGTGCAGCATTTGGCATAGCTGAGCACCAGGCCCTCGGTGCCGCGAATCGCCAGCGGGCCTTCCGGGCTTGGCAGTTGTTCGCCTTCACCCAGCAGGCGGCGGGCGACCACGTAGGCCATGCGGTTGCCCAGGCCGATATCTTCCAGCAGGTCCTCGATGGTTTCCTGGCGATACTCGTGGAGCATCGCTTGCACGCGCTCCTGCGCAATCTTGTCCAAGGCGCTGTCGAAGCCGTTGAGCACTTTGTTCAGCAGGCGCTCGCCCAGGCTGATGGATTCGGAGCGGCGCTGCAGTTTCAGCGCGTGGCGGATGTGCGTGCGCGCCTTGCCGGTGACCACAAAGTTCAGCCACGCCGGGTTCGGGCGCGCGCCCGGTGCGCTGACGATCTCCACAGTGGAGCCGCTTTGCAGCGGTTCCGACAGCGGAGCCAGGCGCCGGTTGATCCGGCAGGCAATGCAGCTGTTGCCGACATCGGTGTGCACCGCGTAGGCAAAGTCGACCGCAGTGGAGCCTTTGGGCAGCTCCATGATCCGGCCTTTGGGCGTGAACACGTAGACCTCGTCCGGGAACAGGTCGATCTTCACGCTTTCGATAAATTCCAGGGAGTTGCCGGCACGTTGCTGCATTTCCAGCACGCCCTTGACCCACTGGCGGGCACGGGCATGGGTGCCTTTGGGCTGCTCGTCGCCGCTGGATTTGTACAGCCAATGGGCGGCGATGCCGTTGTTGGCCATCTCTTCCATTTCCCGGGTGCGGATCTGGATCTCGATCGGCACCCCGTGCATACCGAACAGCGTGGTATGCAGCGATTGATAGCCGTTGGCCTTGGGAATGGCAATGTAGTCCTTGAAGCGCCCCGGCAGGGGTTTGTACAGATTATGTACAGCGCCCAGCACGCGGTAGCAGGTATCGACCTTGTCCACGATGATGCGGAACGCGTACACGTCCATGATCTCGTTGAAGGCCCGGCGCTTGCCGCGCATCTTCTTGTAGATGCCGTAGATGTGCTTCTGCCGGCCGCTGACCTCGCCCTCGATCTCGTCGATCGCCAGGCAATGGCTCAGGGATTCTTCGATCTTGTTGACGATTTCCTTGCGATTGCCCCGGGCGCGCTTGACGGCCTGGTAGATGCGCGCCGAACGCATCGGGTGCATGGCCTTGAAGCCGAGGTCTTCGAACTCGATACGAATGGCGTGCATGCCCAGCCGGTTGGCGATGGGCGCGTAGATTTCCAGGGTTTCCTTGGCGATGCGCCGGCGTTTTTCGCCGGACAGCACTTCCAGCGTGCGCATGTTGTGCAGCCGGTCGGCCAGCTTGACCAGGATCACCCGGATGTCCCGGGCCATGGCCATGGCCATTTTCTGGAAGTTTTCCGCCTGGGCTTCGGCCTTGGTCTCGAAGTTCATCTGGGTCAGTTTGCTGACCCCGTCGACCAGTTCGGCCACGGTTTCGCCAAATTGCGCACTGAGCGCTTCCTTGGCAATGCCGGTGTCTTCGATCACGTCATGCAGCATAGCGGCCATCAGGCTCTGATGGTCCATGTGCATGTCGGCCAGGATATTTGCCACCGCAAGGGGGTGGGTGACATACGCCTCACCGCTTCGGCGGCGTTGGCCGTCGTGGGCTTGTTCGGCGTAGAAATACGCTCGGCGGACCAGGTTGACCTGGTCTGGGCCGAGGTAGGCCGATAAGCGATCGGCGAGGGCGTCTATGCTCGGCAAAGTGTGAACTCCTGCCGAAGGCTGTGACCCCGCGCCGTGCTACGTCGACCAGGCATAGGCTTAGACGGCCTCGTTGGACTCGTCCTCGAACGCTGCAAACAGCGGTTCGTCTTCAACGATTTCAGCGTTGGCGATGAACTCGTAGCTCATCAGGCCTTCAGCGATTTCACGCAGGGCTACAACGGTAGGCTTGTCGTTTTCCCACTGGACCAGAGGCTCTTTGCCGCCAGTGGCCAGTTGACGGGCACGCTTGGTAGAGAGCATGACCAGCTCAAAGCGGTTATCCACGTGTTCTAGGCAGTCTTCAACGGTTACGCGGGCCATGGTATTCCTCGGAGCGAATGCAAGATGCGCGCTGCCCGGTTGGGCGAGCGGACTGAGCAGTTTAAAAAATCACCAGCGTTTAGGGAAGCGCTGATTTTTCGCAGGTCCTCGCAAAACCGCTGCAAGCGCCAATGTAAAGCCCTTGCAGCGGTTTTGGGAAGAGCCAATCAGCCGAGCAGTTCGGCGAGTAATTTGCCGAAACGCTGCTGTTGACGCTTTTGCTGGAGCTGATTGGTGCGGAAAATCGCCTTCAGGTCATCCAGGGCGTGGGAAAAATCGTCGTTGATGATCAGGTAGTCGTAGTCGACATAGTGGCTCATTTCGCTGACGGCTTCACGCATGCGGCTTTCGATGATTTCGTCGCTGTCCTGGCCGCGGTTCGTCAGGCGCTGGTGCAAGGCTTCGAGCGACGGCGGCAGGATGAAGATCGAGCGTGCCTTGGGCATCAGCTGGCGCACTTGCTCGGCGCCCTGCCAGTCGATTTCCAGGATCAGGTCGTGGCCTTCGTCCAGGGTCTGCTGCAGGTGGCTCTGCGAGGTGCCGTAGAGGTTGCCGAACACCTCGGCGCGCTCCAGGAAGTCGCCATGCTCGATCATCTTGACGAACTCGGTGCGCTCGACGAAGTGATAGTGCACGCCGTTCACCTCGCCCGGGCGCATGGCACGGGTGGTGTGGGAGACCGAGATGCGAATCTGCTCGTCAGCGTCGGTCAGGGCCTTGACCAGGCTGCTCTTGCCCGCGCCCGAAGGCGCGGAAATGATGTAAAGGGTGCCGGTGCTATGGGTCATGGAGGGTGCCTTACTCAATATTCTGTACTTGTTCGCGCATCTGCTCGATCAACACCTTGAGGTTGACCGCCGCTGTGGTGCTGCGCGGATCGAAAGCCTTGGAGCCCAGTGTATTGGCTTCGCGGTTGAGTTCCTGCATCAGGAAGTCCAGGCGCCGACCAGCGGCGCCGCCGGACTTGAGCACGCGGCGCACTTCGAGGATGTGGGTGCTCAGGCGATCCAGTTCTTCGGCGACGTCGCTCTTCTGCGCGAGCAGCACCATTTCCTGCTCCAGGCGCACGGGGTCGAGGTCGGCCTTCATGTCGGTGAAGCGGTCGAGGACCTTCTGGCGTTGGGTGGCGAGCATCTGCGGTACCAGCTCGCGCAAGGTGACCACGTCTGCTTCGATTGACGTCAGGCGCTCGTTGATCAGTCGGGCCAGTTCGGCGCCTTCGCGCTCGCGGCCAGCCTTGAGTTCCTTCAATCCCTGAGTGAACAGGGCGAGGGCTTCGGCATTGAGGGCTTGCGGATCGGAGGCGTCGGCCACCAGCACGCCGGGCCAGGCCAACACTTCCAGAGGGTTCAGTGCGGCGGGCTGCTTGATCAGGCCGGCGACGGTTTCGGCCGCCGCGACCAGTTGCGCAGCGCGCTCGCGGTCTACCTGCAGCGGCTTGCCGGTGGTTTCTTCGGTAAAACGCAGGGTGCATTCCAGCTTGCCGCGGGAGATGCCCTGGCGCAGTGCCTCACGCACGGCGCCTTCAAGGTCGCGGAAGGATTCCGGCAGGCGCAGGTGCGGCTCCAGGTAGCGGCTGTTGACCGAGCGCAGTTCCCAGCTCAGGGTACCTTGGGCGCCGGCTTTTTCGACGCGGGCGAAGGCGGTCATGCTGTGCACCATGGAGGTACCTCGCGATGCAGTCCCGCGAAAGCGGGCTGATGGGTAAATTGAAGCCGACAGGCTGCGAAGGCGCGGGATTGTAGCGCAGTGGGGCGGGCGCGCCCAAACCCTGAGCATTCGTAACCAGATTTTTAGCAGTGCCCCGAATCGGCTCGCGGCTCTATAATGGCCGGCAGTTTTTCGTCCTCAGTACAGGTATCCCCTATGAAACGTCCAAGTGGTCGCGTTGCCGATCAGCTCCGCTCGATCCGCATCACCCGCAACTACACCAAACACGCCGAGGGATCCGTACTGGTCGAGTTTGGCGATACCAAGGTTATCTGCACCGTCAGCGTTGAAAATGGCGTGCCGCGCTTCCTCAAGGGCCAGGGCCAGGGTTGGTTGACCGCCGAATACGGCATGCTGCCGCGCGCTACCGGCGAGCGTAACCAGCGTGAAGCCAGCCGTGGCAAGCAAGGCGGCCGCACCCTGGAAATCCAGCGCCTGATCGGGCGCTCCCTGCGTGCGGCCCTGGATATGTCCAAGCTGGGCGACGTTACCCTCTACGTCGACTGCGACGTGATCCAGGCCGATGGCGGTACGCGCACCGCGTCCATCACTGGCGCCATGGTGGCGCTGGTCGACGCGCTTAAAGTCATCAAGAAGCGTGGCGGCCTGAAAGGCGGCGACCCACTGAAGCAGATGATCGCCGCCGTATCGGTGGGCATGTACCAGGGCGAGCCGGTGCTGGACCTGGATTACCTGGAAGACTCGGCTGCCGAGACCGACCTGAACGTAGTGATGACCAGCACCGGTGGTTTCATCGAAGTGCAGGGCACCGCCGAAGGTGCGCCATTCCAGCCGGCCGAGCTGAACGCCATGCTGGCCCTGGCCCAGAAGGGCATGACTGAGATCTTCGAACTGCAGAACGCCGCACTGGCTGACTGAGTACGCCTCAAGGAGAAGCGCCATGAATGACAGCCAAATGCCGGTGCCTACGCCTTCCTACGAGGTGCGTCAGGGCGCAATGTTATGCCATCTTGCGGCGTTCCTGGGGTTTGTATTCCCCTTCGGCAGCGTCGTGGGGCCGCTGATCCTGTGGCAGATGAAAAAAGAAGTGGATCCGTTCATTGATGACCAGGGCAAGGAGGCACTGAATTTCCAGATCACCGTAGCCATCGCCTGGGTCATTTGCATCGTGCTGGCCTTCGCGGTCATTGGGTTTTTCCTGATGACGGCCTTGGTTATCGCAAGCGTGGTGCTGACGATCATCGGCGCAATCAAAGCCAACAAAGGGATCGCCTATCGCTACCCCTTGACCTGGCGCCTGGTCAAATAATCGACACCCACAAAAAAACCGACAGCGATGTCGGTTTTTTTGTGCCTGGATAAAGACCCTAGATGGTCAGTGTCCAGTCGTAGTCCACGATCAGCGGCGCGTGCTGCGAGAAGCGCGGCTGGCGTGGCAGGCGTGCACTGCGAACGAACCGGCGCAGACCCGGGGTCAGCAACTGGTAGTCGAAGCGCCAGCCCAGGTTGAGCATCTCAGCCTGTTCATTGTCTGGCCACCAGCTGTACTGGTCGCCTTCGCGGCTGACTTCGCGCAGCGCATCCACATAGCCCATGTTGCCGACAATCTCGTCCATCCAGGCCCGTTCCGGCGCCAGGAAGCCCGGGGATTGCTGGCTGTCACGCCAGTTTTTGATATCCAGCTTCTGTTGCGCCACGTACAGCGAGCCACAGTAAATGTACTCGCGACGTTTGCGTCGCTGTTTATCCAGGTAACGGGCGAAATCGTCCATTAGCTTGAACTTCTGGTTCAAGTCTTCATCGCCGTTCTGCCCCGAAGGAAGCAGCAAGGTCGCGATGCTGACCTTGTCGAAATCGGCTTGCAGGTAGCGCCCGTAGCGGTCGGCTGTCTCGAAGCCGAGGCCGCTGATGACCGCCTTGGGTTGCAACCGCGAGTACAAAGCCACGCCACCTTGGGTGGGCACTTCGGCATCGCAGGCATAAAGGAAGTAGCCATCCAGTTGGAAGGCTGGGTCGTCCAGTTCAAAGGCGGAGGCGCGGGTGTCCTGCAGGCAGATGACGTCGGCATTCTGAGCTTGCAGCCAACTGAGCAAACCACGCTCGACTGCAGCCTGAATACCATTAACGTTCACACTGATGATCCGCATAAATGGCCCCAAAAATCGCGTGCGTGTATGATACACGCCGTCTACCTAATTAGCTAAATCCGTGGTATCTGAGGCTTTTTTCATGCAGGCGTATCAACGCGATTTCATTCGTTTTGCCATCGATCGCGGGGTTTTGCGCTTCGGTGAGTTCACCCTCAAGTCCGGGCGCACCAGCCCGTATTTCTTCAATGCAGGCTTGTTCAACTCGGGTTCGGCCCTGGCTCAGCTGGGTCGTTTCTACGCGGCAGCCATCGTTGAAAGCGGTATTTCCTTCGACGTGCTGTTTGGCCCGGCCTACAAGGGCATCCCACTGGCGGCTGCAACGGCCGTGGCCCTGGCGGAACATCATGGGCGCGACCTGCCATGGTGCTTCAATCGCAAGGAAGCCAAGGCCCATGGCGAAGGCGGCAGCCTGGTGGGCGCGCCGCTTACAGGCGATGTATTGATCATCGATGACGTGATCACGGCCGGTACGGCTATCCGTGAAGTGATGCAGATCATCGCTTCCCAGGACGGCGCCAAGGCCGCCGGTGTGCTGATCGCGCTGAACCGCCAGGAGCGTGGCAACGGTGAGTTGTCGGCCATCCAGGAAGTGGAGCGTGATTTCGGTATTCCAGTGGTCAGTATCGTGTCGTTGAACCAGGTGCTGCAGTTCCTGGAAGACGACCCGCAACTCAAGCAGCACTTGCCGGCAGTTAAGGCGTATCGCGAGCAGTTCGGCGTTCAGTAATCGCTGAACCATAAAAAAGCCCCGCTCAACCAGGTTGAGCGGGGCTTTTTGTTTTCAGCGTTTTAAGGGCGCTTGCGGTTACTGATCAGCGTGCCCACACCCGTATCGGTGAAGATTTCCAGCAGGATTGCATTCGGTACACGGCCATCCAGGATCAGCGAGCTGCCGACGCCGCCTTGCACCGCCTCCAGTGCGCAACGGATCTTCGGCAACATGCCGCCGTAGATGGTGCCGTCGGCAATCAGCTCGTCCACTTGCTGGGTGGTCAGGCCGGTCAGTACCTTGCCTTCCTTGTCCATAAGGCCGGCGATGTTGGTCAGCAGCATCAGCTTTTCAGCCTTCAATGCTTCGGCCACCTTGCCCGCAACCAAGTCGGCGTTGATGTTATAGGACTCACCGTTGGCACCCACGCCGATCGGCGCGATTACCGGGATGAAGTCACCCTTGACCAGCAGGTTCAGCAGGTCGGTGTTGATGCCGATCACTTCGCCCACCTGGCCGATGTCGATGATTTCCGGCTGGGTCATTTCCGGCGTCTGACGGGTAACGGTCAGTTTTTTCGCACGGATCAGCTCGGCGTCCTTGCCGGTCAGGCCAATGGCGCTGCCGCCGTGGCGGTTGATCAGGTTGACGATGTCTTTGTTCACCTGGCCGCCGAGGACCATCTCCACCACGTCCATGGTCTGCGCGTCAGTGACGCGCATGCCATCGATGAAGTGACTCTCGATCGACAAGCGCTTGAGCAGGTCGCCGATTTGCGGGCCGCCGCCGTGGACCACCACGGGGTTGATCCCCACGGCCTTCATTAACACGATGTCGCGGGCAAAGCCGGTTTTCAGCTCGTCGCTTTCCATGGCATTGCCGCCGTACTTGATCACCAGCGTCTTGCCGACGTAGCGTCGAATGTAAGGCAACGCTTCGGACAGGACCTTGGCGGTGTTGGCAGCGGCTTCGCGTTCGAGGGTCATTCAGGGCTCCGGTAAAAATCAGAACGGTAATTGGAGATCAGGGGCAACACGTTTCAACTGGGCGTGGAACACGTCCTTGATGCGCTGCAACTCAGCCTCGGTATCCGCCTCGAAACGCAGCACCAGCACCGGTGTGGTGTTGGACGCGCGAACCAGGCCCCAGCCCTTGGCGTAATCGACTCGCACACCATCAATGGTGGTCAGGTGGGCGCCTTCACCCCATTGCGCATCGTGCAGTGCGTCAATGATGCTGAATTTGCTCTCCTCGGTCACATGGATATTGATCTCTGGCGTAGAAATATCATTCGGGAAGGTCTGAAACAGCTCTTCGGCGGTGGATTTTTCCTTGCTGAGGATCTCCAGCAGACGGGCGGCGCTGTAAATGCCGTCGTCAAACCCGAACCAGCGCTCCTTGAAGAACACGTGGCCGCTCATTTCACCGGCCAACAGCGCGCCGGTTTCCTTCATTTTCTTTTTGATCAACGAGTGACCGGTCTTCCACATTAGCGGACGGCCGCCATATTCCTTGATCAGCGGGGTGAGGCGGCGGGTGCACTTCACGTCGAAAATGATCTCGGCACCCGGGTTGCGTGCCACCACATCGCGGGCGAACAGCATCAGCAGGCGGTCCGGGAATACGATCTCGCCGGTTTCGGTCACCACGCCTACACGGTCGCCGTCGCCGTCAAAGGCCAGCCCGACGTCAGCACCGGTTTCCTTGACCTTGGCGATCAGGTCCACCAGGTTTTCCGGTTTGCCTGGGTCCGGGTGGTGGTTGGGGAAGTTGCCATCGACCTCGCAGAACAGCGGGATCACTTCGCAGTTCAGGGCTTCGAGCAGCTGCGGGGCGATTACGCCGGCCGCGCCGTTGCCGCAGTCCACCACCACTTTGAGGCGGCGTGCGAGTTTGACGTCGCCGATGATTTCATCAGAGTAGCGCTGCAGGATGTCAACTTTGGTGATGCTGCCTTTGCCGCTGGTCAGGTCGTTGGTCTTCAGGCGGGTGTGCAGGGCCTGGATCTGTTCGTTGGCCAGGGTGTCGCCGGCGATGACGATCTTGAAACCGTTGTAGTCCGACGGGTTATGGCTGCCGGTCAGCATTACCCCGGATTTGCCCGCCAGTACATTGGCGGCGTAGTACAGCGCGGGAGTGGGCACCAGGCCCACATCGCTGACATGGCAGCCACTGTCGGCCAGGCCCTGGATCAGTTGTTCCACCAGTTCCGGGCCGGACAGGCGACCGTCACGACCGACCGAGACGTTCGGCTCGTCCTGGGCCAGGCTCTGGGAGCCAATGGCGCGGCCAATCCAGTAGGCGGTTTCGGCGGTCAGGGTCTTGGGGACTACGCCACGAATGTCATAGGCGCGAAAGATGCTGTCGGGGAATGTCGGGGCTACTCGGGCTGCGGTACTCATCGCGGGGGGAAACTCCATCTCAAGGGGGCAAGGCTGGCCTTAATGTGGCTGACCGGCAGGCTCAAACTGAAGGGTATGACGGTGTTTTCGGCAGAGAGTTCGTGGTGCAAAAGTGCCATCGGAGCTTGGCCCCTGTCTTTATTTCTGCGTAATGCATTGATTTAAAATGGGAAATCTCGCTGATAAAGTCCGCGCATTCTTCATCCTGAAAAGCCTTGCGGGGGCATCGAGCCGGGCAAAGGCGCCCGGCCAGGTTCAGCGTAGTCAGTGACTACCGGAATGCCCAAAACCGCCTGCGCCGCGTTGGGTTTCGTCAAAATCCTGCACCAGTTCGAAGTGCGCCTGCACCACCGGCACCAGTACAAGCTGGGCAATGCGCTCGCCGACAGCGATGTTGAACGCCGTCTGGCCACGATTCCAGCACGACACCATCAACTCGCCTTGGTAGTCCGAGTCGATCAGGCCTACCAGGTTACCCAGCACGATACCGTGTTTGTGGCCCAGGCCGGAGCGCGGCAGGATCAGCGCGGCCAGGCCCGGGTCGCCGACGTAGATCGACAGGCCGGTGGGAATCAGGACGGTCTGACCCGGCTCAAGGACGGTGTCTTGCTTGAGCATGGCGCGCAGGTCCAGGCCGGCGGAACCTGGGGTGGCGTAGGCCGGCAGCGGGAATTCGGTGCCGATGCGGGGGTCGAGGATCTTGGCTTGCAAAGCGTGCATGGAAATTAAACCTGGTTCAGCCGTTGGGCGATAAAAGAGATCAGTTGGCGGGCAATCTTGCCTTTGCTGGTCTGGGCGAAAAGAGTGGCGTGCAGCTCGCGGTCGATCACGCTGCAGGCGTTTTCCTCGCTGTTGAAGCCGATGCTCGGGTTGGCGACATCATTGGCAACGATCAGGTCGAGGTTTTTGTCTTTCAGTTTGCGTGCGGCGTAGTCGAGCAGGTGCTCGGTCTCGGCGGCAAAGCCGACACTGAACGGGCGGTCCGGACGCGTGGCAATGGTGGCCAGGATGTCCGGGTTGCGCACCATTTGCAGGAGCAGGCCGTCGCCGCTCGTAGGGTCTTTCTTGAGCTTTTGCGGGGCGACGACTTCCGGGCGGTAGTCTGCAACCGCTGCCGAAGCGATAAACAGGTCACAGGGAATGGCGGCCTCACAGGCGGCCAGCATGTCCCGGGCGCTGACTACGTCGATTCGCGTGACGCGATCGGGGGTCGGCAAGTGCACCGGACCGGTGATCAGGGTAACGCGTGCACCTGCCTCGACCGCGGCTTCCGCCAAGGCAAAGCCCATTTTTCCTGAGCTATGGTTGGTGATGTAGCGTACCGGGTCGATGTTTTCCTGGGTCGGGCCTGCCGTAATCAGCACGTGCCGGCCGGTCAGAGCCAGGTGCTGGAAGCATTCGGCGGCGCACAATGCCAGGTCGGTGGCTTCGAGCATGCGGCCCATGCCGACATCGCCGCAGGCCTGGCTGCCGGAGGCCGGGCCGAACACCTTGAGGCCACGACTTTGCAGGAGCTGGGTGTTGGCCTGGGTCGCCGGGTCGCGCCACATGGCCTGGTTCATGGCCGGGGCGATGGCGACGGTGGCATCGGTGGCCAGTACCAGGGTGGTCAGCAGGTCATCGGCAATGCCTTGCGCCAGGCGCGCGATCAGGTCGGCGGTGGCAGGGGCGATCAGTACCAGGTCGGCCCACTTGGCCAGTTCGATATGACCCATGGCGGCTTCGGCTGCCGGGTCCAGCAGGTCCAGGTGAACCGGGTGTCCGGACAAGGCCTGCATGGTCAGCGGAGTAATGAACTCACTGCCGCCGCGGGTCATGACCACGCGCACTTCAGCGCCCTGGTCGAGAAGCCTGCGGACCAGCTCTGCGCTCTTGTAGGCGGCAATGCCGCCGCCGACGCCGAGAACGATGCGTTTCCGATACAGACGCTGCATTGGTTTGCCTTTCCAGTTCAGTGAAGCCAGTTCAGTGACGCCTGCGATGCCCCCTCCCCAGGTGAAATCGCACGCAAAAAAGAGGGCCTACGATAACACAGCGCCCGCCCCGCAACAGCGGCGCACATGCACAGGGAGGTGGAATGAGTATTCGTGATTGGCCGGCGGCAGAGCGGCCGCGAGAGAAGCTTTTGGAGTGGGGGGCGTCGAGTCTGTCCGATGCTGAATTGCTGGCGATCTTCCTGCGCACCGGCGTAACCGGCAGGAGCGCGGTGGACCTGGCGCGCCATCTGCTGGCGCAATTTGGCGGTTTGCGCCCGCTGCTGGAAGCCAGCCAGGCGGTGTTCAGCCAGCAATTGGGCTTGGGACCGGCGAAGTTTGCTCAGTTGCAGGCGGTGCTGGAAATGTCCCGACGCCACCTGGCCGAGCGCCTGCGCAGCGATTCGGTGCTGGAAAGCCCGGTGGCCGTGCGCAATTACCTCAAGTCGCTGTTGCGCCATGAGCCCCATGAAGTTTTCGGCTGCCTGTTTCTCGATTCAAAGCATCGGGTGCTGGGGTTCGAAGTGTTGTCCGAGGGGACCATCGACGCTGCCGTGGTCTACCCGCGGCAAGTGGTCAAGCGCGCCCTGGCCTATAACGCGGCGGCGTTGATTTTGTGTCACAACCATCCTTCCGGGATCGCGGAGCCCAGCGCGGCTGATCGAAAATTGACCAAGCTGCTGCAAAAGGCCCTGGAAGTGGTGGATGTGCGGGTACTGGATCACATCATCGTGGGGGACGGTGATCCGTTGTCGATGGCGGAATATGGGTGGATGTAGGACGGAACAGCTGCAAGTCTCAAGCAGGCTTGCAGCTTGCAGCTTAGGGCCTGACGCTGACCTTCGAGAAATCCTGGCGCCCGAACGGGCTCACCTGGTAGCCCTCGACGTTCTTGCGCGCCAGGGCGAACGCCGTCGGGTGCGCCAGCGGCAACCACAGCGCCTGTTGTTGGATCTGCGCCTGGGCCTGCTGGTACAGCTTGCTGCGTACACCTTGTTCGCTGGTGGTCTTGCCGGCGCTGATCAGCTTGTCCAGCGCCGGATCGCAATAGCGGGCGAAGTTGGTGCCGGATTTAACCGCTGCACAGGAAAACTGTGGGGTCAGGAAGTTATCCGGGTCGCCGTTGTCGCCGGCCCAGCCCATGAACAGCAGGTCGTGTTCACCCGCTTTGGCGCGGCGAATCAGCTCGCCCCATTCGATCACGCGGATCTCAGCCTGGATGCCCACCTTGGCCAGGTCCGCCTGCAGCAGTTGCGCGCCGAGGTTCGGGTTAGGGTTCAGCAGGCTGCCGGTGGGGCGCGTCCAGAGGGTGGTCTTGAAGCCGTCCTTAAGGCCGGCACGGTCCAGCAAGGCCTTGGCCTTGGCGAGGTCCTGTGGATAACCCGGCAAGTCTTTGGCGTAGCTCCAGGTATTGGGCGGATACGGGCCGTTGGCGGCTTCGGCGGTGCCTTCAAACACCGCCTTGAGGTAGCTGCCCTTATCGAAGGCCAGGTTGATGGCCTGGCGCACCTCGGGCTTGTCCAGCGGCGGGTGCTGGCTGTTGATGGCCACGAACGCGGTCATGAACGCTGCGGTTTTTTCTACCTTGAGTGCGGGGTCCTTTTCGGCCTCGCCCACATCCAGGGGCTTGGGCGACAGGGCGATCTGGCATTCGTTGCGGTGCAGTTTCTGCAGGCGCACGTTGGCGTCCGGGGTAATGGCGAAGATCAAGTTATCCACAGCCGGTTTGCCGGCGAAATAGTCCGGGTTGGCCTTGTAGCGCACCACGGCATCTTTCTGGAAACGGCTGAAGATGAACGGCCCGGTGCCGATCGGCTGGCTGTTGAGCTTCTCCGGCGTGCCGGCCTTGAGCAGTTTGTCGGCGTATTCCGCCGGGTAGATCGAGGCAAAGCCCATGCTCAGGGCCGCGAGGAAGGTGGAGTCGGCGTGATCCAGGGTAAAGCGCACGGTCAGCGGGTCGAGGGCATCGATCTTCTTGACCAGCGTTGGCAATTGCAGGGACTGGGCGTGGGGGAAGCCGCTCTGGGCGATCTTGTGCCACGGATTGGCCGGGTCGAGCATGCGTTCGAAGCTGAAGCGCACGTCTTCGGCGGTCAGGGTGCGGCTTGGGGTGAAATACTCGGTGCGATGGAATTTCACGTCCGGGTGCAGCTTGAAGGTATAGGTCAGGCCATCCGGCGAGACGTCCCAGCTGTCCGCCAGGCTGGGCACCAGTTTGCCGCTGGCCGCGTCGTAGTCCACCAGGCGGTTCATCAGCACATCGGCCGAGGCGTTGGTGGTGGTCAGCGAGTTGTATTGCACCACATCGAACCCTTCGGGGCTGGCCTCGGTGCAGACGCTCAAGTTGCTGGCGGCAGAGGCCAGCGGCGCGATAAATAGAGGGGCTAGCAATAGCGGTAGGGCAGCGAGGCGCATGTTCGGTTTCCTTTGCAGATCGAAGGCCCATCTGCGAGTGCAGTCTGGAAAAGCCCTACCGTAGTGGTCTGGTTGATAAATGACTAGCCCATTTTTGCCTGTGCTTTTGCCTCAAATGCTGTTTTGATGGCACCCCAGCGCGTTTCGCTGTGCGCTTTACTGCGCACGCGAGCGCTGTAAATCATTCTGTGCGACGAGCGGTCGGCTGTTACAGCGGCCCCTCCTGGCAACGGTTCGGGCGTCTGTCGCCAAGATTTACGCCGGTAAAAATACACGGGCTGTTGTTGCACATGGGTCTTTCTGGTATAAAGCAGCGCTCTTTTCTAGGGGCCCGGTTCCTTCGCTTGTAGGTGTAGCCGGTAAGACCCTAAAGAAACGCGGCGCCTGGCGCCAAATGACTGAGAGATTAAGCGGCCAACCCATGCCGGGTTGGGCATGTGGTTTTAGAGGGCTGAGGCATGTCGAGAGTCTGTCAAGTTACCGGTAAGGGTCCGGTGACTGGGAATAACATTTCCCACGCAAATAACAAAACCCGTCGTCGTTTCCTGCCGAACCTGCAGCATCACCGCTTCTGGGTTGAAGAAGAGAAACGTTTTGTTCGCCTGCGTGTATCTGCCAAAGGCATGCGTATTATCGACAAGCGTGGCATCACTGTCGTGCTGGCCGAAATCCGCGCCGCTGGCAAGATCTAAGGAGCTCTATCATGCGTGAATTGATTCGAATGATCTCTAGCGCCGGTACTGGTCACTTCTACACTACCGACAAGAACAAGCGTACTACCCCGGACAAGCTCGAAAAGAAAATGTTCGACCCGCGCGTTCGCAAGCACGTGATCTACAAAGAAGGCAAAATCAAGTAATTGATTTTCCTCCTTGTGAAAAAGCCCGTATCTCACGATACGGGCTTTTTTTTGCCTGGCGTTTGTTGATCAGGCCTTCTGCTCGAACACCACATAGATCTTGCGGCACGGCTCCAGCACTTCCCAGGTGCCGCTGAAGCCGGCGGGGATCACGAAGCGGTCGCCGGCACGCAAGGTCTTCGCATTGCCCTCGGCGTCGCGCAATACAGAGACGCCTTGCACGATCTCGCAATACTCATGCTCGCTGTAGTTGACCTGCCACTGCCCGACCTCACCTTCCCAGACCCCGGCGTTCATCTGGCCGCACGGGCTGTTGTAATGGTTGTACACCGTTTGTTCGGGATCGCCCTTGAGGATTTTTTCCGCGGCAGGGCGGTAGCGGTCTGGGGCGGTGTTGGCCTGGCTGAAGTCGACGATGTCCTGGATGCTCATGTGCGTGTCCCGTCTGGCCTGCGGTTGGAGAGCCCAAAGTCTATGTTTATTAAAATGAACATCGCAAGGGCGTTTACCGCGGTTATGTCAAATATATTGAAACATCCCTGGCCGCTGGTTTAGGGTGGCAGCTGCCTTTGAGCCGAACAGCTGGCTGGCGGGCAAGCATTCTTTGAGGCTGCCGGGGGACATCGCCTGGCCCTTGTATTCAATAAGAGGAGGACACTCGCATGACCACCCTGACCCGTGCCGACTGGGAACAACGCGCCAAGGACCTGAAGATCGAAGGCCGCGCCTACATCAATGGCGAATACACCGCTGCTGTTTCCGGCGACACCTTCGAATGCATCAGCCCGGTCGATGGCCGCCTGCTCACCAGCGTAGCCAGTTGTGACGCCGCCGACGCCCAGCGCGCCGTAGAAAATGCCCGCGCCACCTTCAATTCCGGTGTCTGGTCGCGCCTGGCGCCGGCCAAACGCAAAGCCACCATGATCCGTTTCGCCGCGCTGCTCAAGGCCAATGCCGAAGAACTGGCGCTGCTCGAAACCCTGGATATGGGCAAGCCGATCAGTGACTCCCTGAACATTGACGTACCCGGCGCGGCAAATGCCCTGAGCTGGAGCGGCGAGGCAATCGACAAGATCTACGACGAAGTCGCTGCCACCCCCCACGATCAGTTGGGTCTGGTGACCCGCGAGCCGGTCGGCGTGGTGGGTGCCATCGTGCCGTGGAACTTCCCGCTGATGATGGCCTGCTGGAAACTCGGCCCGGCGCTGTCCACCGGTAACTCGGTTATCCTCAAGCCGTCCGAAAAATCCCCACTCACCGCCATCCGCATCGCGGCCCTGGCCGTTGAAGCCGGTATTCCGAAAGGCGTGTTCAACGTGCTGCCGGGCTACGGCCACACCGTCGGCAATGCGCTGGCGCTGCACATGGACGTCGACACACTGGTGTTCACCGGTTCGACCAAGATCGCCAAGCAACTGTTGATTCGCTCCGGTGAGTCGAACATGAAGCGCGTCTGGCTGGAGGCCGGCGGCAAGAGCCCGAACATCGTTTTTGCCGATGCTCCGAACCTGCAAGCCGCCGCCGAATCCGCTGCCAGCGCCATCGCCTTCAACCAGGGTGAAGTCTGCACTGCCGGTTCGCGCCTGCTGGTGGAACGTTCGATCAAGGACACCTTCCTGCCGCTGGTGATCGAGGCCCTCAAGGGCTGGAAGCCCGGCAACCCGCTGGATCCGGCGACCAACGTCGGAGCCCTGGTGGACACCCAGCAGATGAACACCGTGCTGTCGTACATCGAAGCCGGCCACACTGACGGCGCCAAGTTGGTGGCGGGTGGCAAGCGCATCCTGGAAGAGACGGGCGGCACCTACGTCGAGCCGACGATTTTCGACGGTGTAACCAACGCCATGAGAATCGCCCAGGAAGAGATCTTCGGCCCGGTGCTGTCGGTGATTACCTTTGACGGCGCCGAAGAAGCGATCAAGATCGCCAACGACACCCAATACGGCCTCGCCGCTGCGGTGTGGACATCGGACATTTCCAAGGCGCACCTCACCGCCAAGGCCCTGCGTGCCGGCAGCGTGTGGGTCAACCAATACGACGGCGGCGACATGACCGCACCGTTTGGCGGCTTCAAGCAGTCGGGTAATGGTCGCGACAAGTCGCTGCATGCGTTCGACAAGTACACCGAGCTGAAGGCGACCTGGATCAAGCTCTAAGCAACACCGCAGGCAAATGTGGGAGGGGGCTTGCCCCCGATAGCAGTGTGTCAGGCACTAACAGTGCTCAATGATCCACCGCAATCGGGAGCAAGCCCCCTCCCACACTGTTTTGTGTGAACCCATGATTATCCACAGGAGCGTGGCAATGCGTTGGGCGACCTATTTCGCCGTCCTGGCCTCGGTGCTCAGTGTCGGCCTGGCCCTCGGCGTCAGCATGCCGCTGGTCTCCCTGCGCCTGGAGGGCTGGGGCTACGGCAGTTTCGCGATTGGCGTAATGGCCGCCATGCCGGCCTTTGGCGTATTGCTTGGCGCCAAGGTCTCCAGCCGCCTGGCCGCCTGGCTCGGCACCGCGAATCTCATGCGTCTGTGCCTGTGGGCTGGCGCGGTATCCATCGGTTTGCTGGCCATTCTGCCCAGCTACCCGATATGGCTGGCGTTGCGCCTGATGATCGGGGTGATCCTGACCATCGTGTTTATCCTCGGTGAAAGCTGGATCAACCAGTTGGTGGTGGAGCAGTGGCGTGGCCGGCTGGTGGCGCTGTATGGCTGCAGTTATGCCTTGAGCCAGCTCTCGGGCCCGTTGCTGCTGGGCCTGATCGGTACCGACCATGACTATGGTTTCTGGGTTGGCGTTGGCCTGCTGGTGGTGGCTCCGCTGGCATTGCTGGGTCGCTCTGGTGCGCCCAGTGCCGAATCGTTCAGCGTGACCTTCGCAGACCTGTGGCGCTTCTGCCTGAGCCTGCCGGCGATTGCCTGGGCGGTGGCGCTGTTCGCCGCGTTTGAGGCGATGATCCTGACGCTGCTGCCGGTGTATTGCCTGCAACAGGGATTCACTGCCGAAATTGCCCTGGCGATGGTCAGCACGGTGGTGGTCGGTGACGCGCTGCTGCAACTGCCCATCGGTGCGCTGGCGGATTATCTGCCACGACGCACGCTGTTTTTGAGTTGCGCACTGCTGTTGCTGGCATCGAGCCTGGCGATTCCGTTGCTGATGCACACGCTGCTGATCTGGCCAATATGGGTGCTGTTCGGCGCCAGTGCCGGCGGGTTGTTCACGTTGTCGCTGATTCTGATCGGCGAGCGTTATCGTGACGATGCGCTGGTGCGTGCCAATGCCCACATCGCGCAGTTATGGGGCATCGGTTGCCTGATCGGCCCGCTTGTGGCCGGCGCCGGCAGCCAATGGATCAGCGGGCACGCGCTGCCGTGGCTGATGGCGGCCGGGGCCTTGGGTTTGGTGGTGCTGTTGCTGCGCCAAGGCGCATTCGGTGCTGCTCAGCCCGCTTGATCCGCGCTGTTCCTAGAGCATGCGCTCCAGGCCGACCGAGGTGGCGAACCAGGCATTGAACCGTCGCCACCAACTGCCCGGCTCACGGGTCAGGGTGTGCAGTTGGCCGTTGTCCTCGGTCACCCATACCACGTTGCCGTCCTGCAGTTTCGCCTCGTAGCTCAGGGCCGGCGCCATGCCTTGCAGGGCGAGATTGCGCACGTGTTCCGCCAGTTCGGGGCTGTCCACCAGCACGCCGACCTCGGTGTTCCACAGCACGGAGCGCGGGTCGAAATTGAAAGAGCCGACAAACGATTTTTGCCGATCAAAGATCATCGCCTTACTGTGCAGGCTCGAGTCCGAGCCGCGGAACGTGCCTCGACGAAACAGGTGCGGGCCGCTGCCGCCGTCGTCACCCGGTTGGCGGCGCAGCTCGTAGAGTTTTACCCCGTGCTCCAGCAACGCCTTGCGGTACGGTGCGTAGCCGCCATGTACGGCAGGCACGTCGGTGGCTTCAAGGGAGTTGGTCAACAAGCTCACCGATACGCCCGCGTCGGCGCGCCCCGTCAGGTACACCAGGCCGGGCTGTCCCGGCACGAAGTACGCCGAGATCATCATCAGTTCATGGTTGACGCCTTCCAGTTCCGGGGCCAGTTGCGTGGTCAGCAGCAGGTGCGGGTCCGGGTCGGCCTTGGACAGCACCTTGCTGGGTGCGTCCCACAGCGCCTGGTTCCAGGCCCAGATCAGTTCGCGGCGCCAGATGTCCATGCGCGGCTGGGTCTGATAGGTGCGCAGGCGTGCATACAACGCGTGCTTCTGCTGGCGCGACTCGGCCAGCGACGCCTCCAGGCCCAGGCGCGCGGCGGCCAAGTCACCTTTGGAGGGCATATTGGAGACAAAATCATCAATGGGTTTGCTCAGGGCGCTGTTCCAGTACTGATCGAAACTGTGCCCGAGTTGCTCGGCCACCGGCCCGACGCTGAGCATGTCGATATCGGTGAAGTTCAGGTTGGGCTCGGCGTCGAAATACTCATCCCCCAGGTTGCGCCCACCGACGATGGCCACGCTGTTGTCCGCCAGCCACAGCTTGTTGTGCATGCGCCGGTGTTGCAGGGACAGGTTGAACAGGCGGCCCATGGCTCGCGTCACACCGGTGCTGCGTCCCAGGTGCAGGGGGTTGAACAGGCGAATCTCGATCTTGGGGTGGGCGGCGAGGGTGGCGATGATCTGGTCGAGGCCGTCGCTGGTGGTGTCATCCAGCAGGATGCGCACGCGCACGCCACGGTCGGCGGCCTTGAGCAGTTCATCCACCAGCATCCGCGTGCTGATGCCGTCGTGGACGATGTAGTACTGCAGGTCAAGGCTGGTCTGGGCATTGCGGATCAGCTCGGCGCGGGCCATGAAGGCTTCGCTGCTGTTGGGCAGCAGGCGAAAACCTGAACGGCCCTGGTAAGGCGCGGCCTGGGCCTGGATCGAGCGGCCGAACGACGATTGGGCGGCCGGCAGGGCGTCGCTGGGTATGCGCGGGGTACTCACCGTGGCGCAGCCGCTCAGGGCCAGGGCTCCCAGCAGGAAAAACGGTAAAAGCCGTCGAATCATCAAGGGAGTCGTGTCCAGGTCAGGGCGGTTGTCGACATATGACGGCGATTTCTCGCGAAAGGTCAGTCCACCGTTTCGGCCAGCATCTTGATCGCGGCAGCGCCGACTTTGCGCACGGCCTCTTCAATCTGTGGGGTGGGCTTGGCAGCGTAGTTCATGCGCAGGCAGTTACGGTACTTGCCCGACGCGGAAAAGATGCTTCCCACAGCCACCTGTACGCCTTGTTCAACCAGTGCGCGGTTGAGCTTGAGGGTGTCGAAACCTTCCGGCAGTTCTATCCACAGCATGAAGCTGCCTTGTGGGCGGCTGGCACGGGTGCCGGCCGGGAAGTAGCGGCTGACCCAGTCGAGCATCAGGTCGCGATTACGCTGATATTGTGTGCGCATCCGTCGCAAATGCGGTTCGAAATGACCCCCTTTGAGAAACTCGGCAATTGCGATCTGCGGCTGCGTGGCGGTGGAGCCGGTGCTGATGTACTTCATGTGCAGCACCCGCTCCAGGTACCGGCCCGGAGCCACCCAGCCAATGCGCAGGCCTGGCGCCAGGGTCTTGGAGAACGAACTGCACAGCAGCACCCGGCCGTCTTCGTCGAAGGATTTGATGGTGCGCGGGCGTGGGTAGCTGTAGGCCAGTTCGCCATACACATCGTCTTCGATGATCGCCACGTCAAAGCGCTGGGCCAGGGTCAGCAATGCGCGTTTGCGCGCTTCCGGCATGATGTAGCCCAGGGGGTTATTGCAGTTGGGGGTCAGCTGGATGACCTTGATCGGCCACTGTTCCAGTGCCAGTTCCAGGGCTTCGAGGCTGATGCCGGTGATCGGGTCGGTGGGGATTTCCAGGGCTTTCATGCCCAGGCCCTTGAGGGTCTGCATGGCCCCGTGGAAGCTGGGCGAGTCCACCGCGACGATATCGCCCGGCTCGCAGATGGCGTGGATGCTGGCGGACAGCGCCTCGTGGCAGCCGGTGGTAATCACGATGTCCTCGGCCGTCAGTTGGCAGCCGGAATCCAATGACAGCCGGGCGATTTGCTCGCGCAGTTCCATACAGCCGAGGATACTGTCGTAATACAGTCCGGGCCGATCCTGGCGCCGGCTGACGCGAGCCAGGCTGCGCAGCAGGGGCTTGAGGGTGGGCGACAATACATCCGGCATGCCGCGACCCATCTGTATGACGTCTTTGCGCGGGACTGCGCGAATCAATTCCAGCACCTGGTCCCACTGCGAGATTTCCACCGGACGCTGGGCCGGGCGGCCGACCTCCGGCAGTGCCGGCAACTCCCGACCTACCGGTACAAAGTAGCCGGACTTGGGCTTGGGCATCGCCAGGCCGTTGTCTTCCAGCAATCGATACGCCTGCTGCACGGTGCTCAGGCTGACCCCGTGCTCCACGCTCAAGGCGCGTACGGAGGGGAGTCGATCGCCAGGGCGATAGAACCCCTGTTCGATGCGCGTGCCCAGCAATTCGGCGAGGTTGACGTAAAGCGTCATGTCGGTCGCTCCAGGTGACCAGTACAGATAAGGGGAAAATACAGGATTCAGCGGCCTAAAGGCAGTGTCTGTATGGATTTAATAAAGGTTGGTTGAATCTGTAATGGTTTTGCCAGCTCGCCCATTCTGGTCACTCATGGCAACAAGCAAATGAGGGGCAGCAAAATGAACGGCATGAGTGATGTGCGGCTGACGTTACACAGTCAGGAATTGCAGGCTGGGCAGGAGCGGGCGACGTCGCCGCGCGAGATCAGCCGCTGGAGCCTGTTCTGGCACCGCCGCCATACGCGCAAGGCCTTGCTGCACTTGACCGGCGAGCAATTGCGCGACGTGGGGTTGAGCGCAGAGCAGGCCCGCCAGGAAGGCTTGAAACCCTTCTGGCGCGATTGATCAGACCAGCTCTTTGAGGCGGTGCCAGAGCATTCCCAAGGCCAGCAGCGGCGAGCGCAGGTGCTTGCCGCCGGGGAAGGTGATGTGCGGCACCTGGGAGAACAGGTCAAAACGTCCCTGCTGCTGGCCACTGATGGCTTCGGCCAGCAGCTTGCCCGCCAGGTGCGTGGCGTTGAGGCCGTGGCCTGCGTAGGCCTGGGCGTAATACACATTGGGCTGGTCCGCCAGGCGGCCGATCTGCGGCAGGCGGTTGGCGCCGATGCCGATCATGCCGCCCCATTGGTAATCGATCTTCACGTCGGCCAGCTGGGGGAACACCTGCAGCATCTTTGGCCGCATGTAGGCGCCGATGTCCTTGGGGTCGCGTCCGGAGTAGTGGCAGGCGCCGCCAAACAGGAGGCGGCGGTCGGCGGACAGCCGGAAGTAATCCACCGTCACGCGCTGGTCACACACCGCCATGTTCTGCGGTAGCAGGTTGGCGGCTTGCGCCTGGCTCAAGGGCTCGGTGGCGATGATGTAGCTGCCGGCGGGCAGCACCTTGCCGCTCAATTGCGGATTCAGTCCATTGAGGTAGGCATTGCAAGCCAGTACCAGGGTCTTGGCGCGCACAGTGCCTTGGGCGGTGTGCACCTTGACCTCGGGGCCGTAGTCGATGCGCGTAACTTGCGACTGTTCGAACAACTGCACACCCCATTGCTGCGCGGCGGCGGCTTCGCCGAGAGCCAGGTTCAATGGATGCAGGTGGCCGGAACCCATGTCGATCATGCCGCCCACATAGCGGTCGGAGCCGATGACGCTGCCCATGTCGCTCGCTTGCAGCAGGCGCACTTCGTGGCGATAGCCCAGGCTGCGCAGTTCTTCGGCATCTCCTGCCAGACCTTGCAGGTCGCGAGGCTTGTTGGCCAGGTCGCAGTAGCCCCAGGTCAGGTCGCAGGGGATTTGGTAGCGTTCGACGCGGTCACGCACGATTTCCACGGCTTCCAGGCCCATCAGCTTCATTTGGCGCACGCCATCGGTGCCGATTACGTTGGTGAACTGCTCCAGGCCATGACCGACGCCGCGAATCAACTGACCGCCATTGCGCCCGCTGGCGCCCCAGGCGATCTTGCGCGCCTCCAGCAGCACCACGCTGAAGCCGCGCTCCGCCAGCTCCAGGGCCGTGTTGAGCCCGGAGAAACCGCCGCCGATCACGCACACCTCGGTGCTCACTTCGCCCGTCAGCGCTGGGTAATCGGGTTGCGGTACTCTGCTGGCGGCGTAGTAGGAAGCGGTGTGCCGGGCGCTGGCGGTCATGGGGAGCATCCCTGTTTGGAAAATTTGACGCAGGATACAGCGGTCGGACGAAGCTGTCTGCGCAGGGCGTTTTGCGTCAGAATCCAGGTCTATTCGCCGTTCGGTACCTGTTTCGATGAGTTGCAACAGTCAGAAAATCAGCGCGCTGCGCCGTCAGATTCCTTCGTTCGAGTGCGTCCCCGGCTGCCACGACTGCTGTGGGCCGGTCACCACTTCGCCCGAAGAGATGTCGCGCCTGCCACGCAAGACCGCTGCCGAGCAGGACGCCGCAATGGACGAGCTGAACTGTGTGCACCTGGGCCCCCACGGCTGCACCGTGTATGACGAGCGGCCGCTGATCTGTCGGCTGTTCGGTACCACGAAGACCTTGCCATGCCCCAATGGGCGGGGGCCGGTGGAGCTGATTCATCCACGGGTGGAAAAGCAGATCCATGAATACATGGCGAGCACCCGGCAGGTGCTGGTTTAATCGGGAATAGGCAAGTTGAGGCTCTCCTTGACCTCTTCCATCACGATATAGCTCTTCGATTCCCGCACATGGGGCAACTTGAGCAGGATGTCGCCGAGCAATTTGCGGTACGAGGCCATCTCGGAAATTCGCGCTTTCACCAGGTAGTCGAAGTCCCCCGACACCAGGTGGCACTCCAGCACATGGGGCAGTTTGAGCACGGCGCGGCGGAACTCTTCAAAGGTGTCGCCGGATTTGTAATCGAGGCTGATCTCGACAAATACCAGCAAACTTCCCTTCAAGTGCTGTGGGTTGAGCCGTGCGTTGTAGCCCATGATGATCCCCTCGCGCTCCAGCCGCCGCACCCGCTCGGTACACGGCGTGGTGGACAGCCCGACCTTTTCCCCCAGCTCGGTGAACGAAATTCGCCCATCGGTTTGCAGGATGCGCAGGATGTTGCGGTCGATCTTGTCCAGCTCCCGCTTGGTCTGGGTGTTGGTACGCATAGGGGATACGCCTCTGTAAAAAGGGTTTTTGCCGAGAATTGTCGCCAAATATAGGCATTTATATAGTGAAATGCACTGGCGATTGCTTTTTATACTGCGCCCATCATTGCTTGAATAACACACGTCAGCGGCCAAGCCCGCGATGAGGGTATAAAAATGCGCGTTCTGGTCTTAGGTAGCGGCGTCATTGGTGTGACCAGTGCCTACTATTTGGCGCGGGCCGGCTTTGAAGTCGTCGTGGTCGACCGTCAGCCGGCTGCTGCCATGGAAACCAGTTTCGCCAATGCCGGCCAGGTGTCCCCTGGCTACGCTTCGCCATGGGCCGCGCCGGGCGTGCCGCTCAAGGCCATCAAGTGGTTGCTGCAACGCCACGCGCCGTTGGCGATCAAGGCCACGGCGGATATTGACCAGTACCTGTGGATGGCGCAGATGCTGCGCAACTGCACCGCCAGCCGTTATGCGGTGAACAAGGAGCGCATGGTGCGCCTGTCCGAGTACAGCCGTGACTGCCTCGACGAATTACGTGCGGAAACTGGTATCGCCTACGAAGGCCGCAGCCTCGGGACTACCCAGTTGTTCCGTACCCAGGCTCAGTTGGATGGTGCCGCCAAGGACATCGCCGTGTTGAAAGAGTCCGGTGTGCCGTTCGAGCTGCTCGACCGCGCCGGTATTGCCCGTGTTGAACCGGCCCTGGCCAGCGTCACCGATATCCTCGCCGGTGCCCTGCGCCTGCCCAACGACCAGACCGGCGACTGCCAGATGTTCACCACCCGCCTGGCCGAGATGTGCAAGCAGTTGGGTGTGGAGTTTCGCTTCGAACAGGACATCCAGCGTCTCGACTACGCCGGCGAGCGCGTCAACGGCGTGTGGATCGACGGCAAGCTGGAAACCGCCGACCGCTACGTGCTGGCCCTCGGCAGCTACTCGCCGAAGCTGCTCAAGCCGCTGGGGATCAAGGCGCCGGTGTACCCGCTCAAGGGCTACTCGCTGACCGTGCCGATTACCAACTCAGCGATGGCGCCGACGTCGACCATTCTCGACGAGACCTACAAGGTCGCCATCACCCGTTTCGACAACCGCATCCGTGTCGGCGGCATGGCTGAAATAGCCGGTTTTGACCTGTCGCTTAACCCGCGTCGGCGTGAAACCCTGGAGATGATCGTCAACGACCTTTATCCTCAGGGCGGCGATCTGGCCGAAGCCACGTTCTGGACCGGCCTGCGCCCGACCACACCCGACGGCACGCCGATTGTCGGTGCCACGCCGTTCAAGAACCTATTCCTCAACACCGGCCATGGCACCCTCGGTTGGACCATGGCGTGCGGCTCCGGTCGCTTGCTGGCCGACCTGATGGCGAAGAAAACGCCGCAGATCAGCGCCGAAGGCCTCGATATTTCCCGTTATGGCAACCACCAGGAGTCCGCAAAACATGTCAATCCAGCGCCAGCTCACCAATGAGCGCATGAGCCAGATCGTCGTTCACAGCGGTACCGTGTATCTGGCCGGGCAAGTCGGTGACGACATGAACGCCGGGATCGAACAGCAGACCCGTGAAACCCTGGCCAATATCGAGCGTTTGCTGGACCTGGCCGGCACCGACAAAACCAAGCTGTTGTCGGTGACGGTCTACCTGAAAGACATCGACGCCGATTTCGCCGGCATGAACGCGGTGTGGGACAAGTGGCTGCCCAAAGGCGTCGCCCCGGCCCGCGCCACGGTTGAGGCCAAGCTGTGCGAACCGGAAATCCTGGTAGAGCTGTCCGTCGTGGCCGCGCTGCCTTAAACAACGCTCCCTCTCCCGGTGCTGACGCTGTTGGTCGGCGCCGGTTTTTCTTCACTTTGCCGCCTAGAAGCCTGCCGCCATGCGTCCTGCCCGTGCCCTGATCGACCTCCAAGCCCTGCGCCACAACTACCAACTGGCCCGTGAAGTCACGGGGGCCAAGGCCCTCGCCGTGGTCAAGGCCGACGCCTACGGCCATGGTGCCGTACGCGTTGCCCAGGCGCTGGAAGCCGAGGCCGACGGGTTTGCCGTGGCGTGCATCGAGGAGGCGCTGGAGTTGCGCGTCGCGGGTATTCGCGCGCCAGTACTGCTGCTGGAAGGTTTTTTCGAAGCCGACGAGTTGCCGCTGATCGTCGAGCATGATTTCTGGTGCGTGGTGCATTCGCTGTGGCAACTGGAGGCCATCGAACAGGCCCGGTTGAGCGCGCCGCTGACCATCTGGCTCAAGCTCGATTCGGGGATGCACCGCGTTGGCCTGCACCCCAAGGATTACCACGAGGCTTACCAGCGCCTGCTGGCCAGCGGCAAAGTCGCAAAGATTGTGTTGATGAGCCATTTTGCCCGCGCCGATGAACTGGATTGCGTCAGCAGCAACGAGCAAGTGGCGGTGTTCGATGCGGCGCGCCAGGGACTGGTGGCGGAGGTCAGCCTGCGCAACTCGCCGTCGGTGCTGGGCTGGCCGAGCGTATCCAGCGACTGGGTACGCCCGGGCATCATGCTGTATGGCGCCACACCGTTTGGTGAGGATCAGGCCTTGGCCGCGCGTTTGCAGCCGGTGATGACCCTGGAATCGAAAGTGATCTGTGTGCGTGAACTGCCAGCCGGCGAGCCGGTAGGCTACGGTGCCCGGTTCATCACGCCCAAACCGATGCGTATCGGCGTGGTTGCCATGGGCTATGCCGACGGCTACCCGCGCCATGCGCCCACCGGCACGCCGGTGCTGGTGGCGGGGCAGCGCAGCCAATTGCTGGGTCGCGTGTCCATGGACATGCTGTGCATCGACCTGACGGACGTCCCCGAGGCGGGTCTTGGTTCTACGGTGGAGCTGTGGGGCAAAAATATCCTTGCCAGTGACGTCGCCGCCGCTGCCGAGACCATCCCGTACCAGATCTTCTGCAACCTGCGTCGTGTGCCAAGGCTCTATTCCGGCGCTTGAGCGACAGGGACGAACACAGCTCCCTGGGATTTAGGCCCAAGTGTTGTAAATACTGAACGCTGTCGCCATGATAACGCTCAATTACAACAACGCCTGAATCCTAGGAGGCTCCCGCATTGGACGTCGGCGAACGACTGCAATCCATCCGTAAGCTGAAGGGTCTTTCCCAGCGTGAGCTCGCCAAGCGCGCGGGTGTCACCAACAGCACCATTTCGATGATCGAAAAAAACAGCGTCAGCCCCTCGATCAGTTCCTTGCGCAAGGTGCTGGGCGGCATCCCCATGTCCATGGTCGAGTTCTTTTCCGAGGAGATCCTCCAGGAAATACCGACGCAGATCGTCTATAAAGCCAATGAGCTGATCGACATCTCTGACGGCGCCGTCACCATGAAGCTGGTGGGCCGTGCGCACCCGAGCCGGGCAATTGCGTTTCTCAATGAAATCTACCCGCCTGGCGCCGATACAGGCGAAGAAATGCTCACCCACGAGGGCGAGGAAACCGGGATTCTGGTGGAAGGCCGTTTGGAGTTGGTGGTCGGTCTTGAAACTTTTGTGCTCGAAGCCGGCGATAGCTACTACTTTGAAAGCACCAAGCCCCATCGTTTCCGTAATCCGTTCGATGTGCCGGCGCGACTAATCAGCGCAGCCACACCCGCGAACTTTTAACAAAAGAGGCGTCCTGCCAGCGTTGCAGAGGCTCCCGCAGCTGTATTCCGCGAGGTCTAATCTCCCTTTATTTAATAGGGTTGTTTCGGCCGGACGGGCTAACCGTTATACTTTCGCCGCCTGCGAAACCGTGGCCGCAGGCGTGAATAGCCACCATTGAGGGTGAACGCGTGAATCTAATTATGAAAATGCTGGCTGCACCAGCAACCGTACTGGCCCTATGGGCTGTCAGCGCTCAAGCTGCGACCAATGATGACATTGCCAAGCGCCTGGAGCCTGTGGGCCAAGTCTGCGTCCAGGGCCAGGAGTGCAAGGGCATGGAAGTGGCGGTAGTTGCGGGCGGGGGCGCTGCGAAGACGCCCGACGACATCATCGCCAAGCACTGCAACACATGCCACGGCACCGGGCTGCTGGGCGCGCCGAAAATCGGCGACACCGCCGCCTGGAAAGAACGCGCCGACCACCAGGGCGGCCTTGATGGCATCCTGGCCAAGGCAATCACCGGTATCAACGCCATGCCGCCAAAAGGCACCTGTGCGGATTGCTCGGATGATGACCTGAAGGGCGCGATCAAGAAGATGTCCGGCCTGTAACCGTCGATCTTCGTCAAAAATGCCGCTTACGAGCGGCTTTTTTGTGGATGTAATTTGTGTTTCGAGGCTGTTCTTTGCAGCAAAGACCCGCCACTCTCTGTCCAACCCCTAATCATGGAATGTTCAGGAGGGTCGGATGGTGCAGTTGTGTTCAATCGAGCAAGCAGTTGACGATGTACTCGCGCGGCTACCGGCGCATATCCACATGGGCATGCCCCTGGGGCTGGGCAAGCCCAACCTGTTTGCCAATGCACTGTACCGGCGTATCGCCAAGCTGCCGGAGCGGGCGCTGACGATCTACACCGCGTTGAGCCTGGGCCGCCCCACCTTGGGCGATGGCTTGCAGAAGCGCTTTCTCGAACCCTTTATCGAGCGGGTGTTTGGTGATTACCCAGAGTTGGAGTTTCTCGCCGCGCTGCACTCAGACAGCCTGCCGAAGAATATCCATGTGCAGCAGTTCTTCATGCAGCCCGGCAGCCTGCTCCACAGCACGTCGGCCCAGCAGGACTACGTCAGCAGCAACTACAGCCACGCCGCCCGCGACATCAACGCCGCCGGCCTGAACCTGGTGGCGCAGTTGGTCGCGAGCAGCGCTGAACACCCGGACCGCCTGAGCCTAAGCTGCAACCCCGATATCACCCTCGATCTGTTGCCGATGATCGCCAAGCGCCGTGAAGCGGGGGAAACTGTCTTGATTGTCGGCCAGGTTCACACCGACTTGCCCTACATGCCGGGGGACTCGGAGTTGGGCATGGATGCGTTCGACTACCTGATCGATGCAAAGGACAGCAGCACGTTGTTCTCCACGCCGAACATGCCGGTGGGGTTCCAGGACCATTTCATCGGCTTGCATGCCAGCACCCTGGTGCGCGACGGCGGCACCTTGCAGATCGGCATCGGCTCCATGGGCGATGCGCTGACCGCCGCGTTGCTGGCGCGCCAGGCGGACAACGAAGCCTATCGACTGCTGCTGACGGACATCGATGTATACCAGTGGGCCCCGCTGATCAGCCGTGAAGGCGGTGTCGACCCCTTCGCCCGTGGCCTCTACGGTTGCAGCGAAATGTTCGTCAACGGCCTGCTGGTGCTGGCGGATGCGGGGATTGTCCGGCGCAAGGTCTACCCGGATGTGGCGACTCAGGAACAAGCCAACGCCGGTTTGCTGGACGATGCGGCACAACCCGACGGCGTTTCGATCCACGGCGGGTTCTTCCTCGGGCCGCGCAGTTTTTACCAGCGTTTGCAGGAGATGACCCACGCCAAGCGCCTGGAATTCAACATGACCCGCATCAGTTACATCAACGAGCTGTACGGCCAGGAAGAACTCAAGCGCCTGCAGCGCCAGGATGCACGGTTTATCAACAGCGCGATCACGGTGACGTTGCTGGGCGCAGGCGTGGCCGACCAGTTGGAGGATGGTCGCGTGCTCAGCGGCGTAGGCGGGCAATACAACTTTGTGGCTCAGGGTCATGCGCTGGAGGGCGCGCGCTCGATCCTGATCCTGCGCAGTTGGCGTGAGTCGGCGGGGGAGGTCAGTTCCAATATCGTCTGGGAGTATGGGCATTGCACCATTCCCCGGCACCTGAGGGACATCGTCATCACGGAGTACGGTATTGCCGACCTGCGTGGGCAGACGGATGCCAAGGTGATCGAGGCGTTGCTCAACATCACCGACTCACGCTTTCAAGCCGACTTGATCGAACAGGCGCAAAAGGCCGGCAAGTTGCCCAAGGATTTCCAGCTGGATCCGCGCTTTGGCGACAACACGCCGGAGCGGCTCCAAGGTATCCAGGCGCGGCATCGGCGTTTGTTCCCGGAATATCCGCTGGGCAGCGACTTCACTGACGAAGAGCGGGATCTGTTGCGCGCCTTGAACTGGCTCAAGAGCAAATTCAAGCTGACGGAGATTCTGGAGTTGGGCAAGGCAGCGCTGGATGCACCGGAGCCGCAGGCGTTTCCCGAGCATCTGAAGCGGATGGGGTTGGATTCGCCGGAGGGGTTGAAGGAGGATCTCTATCAGCGCCTATTGCTCGCTGGCTTACAAGCAACCGCACACTAAAATCAACACAGGTCAACATGTGGGAGGGGCAAGCCCTCTCCCACCTGTTTAACCGCGTGCAGGCAACGATTACTCGATGAAGGTAACCACGCCACCTTCCAGCGACTTCACCCGCGCCAGCGACTCGACCCGATAACCCTGCGCATCCAACTCCGCACGACCACCCTGGAACGACTTCTCGATCACAATCCCCAAGCCCGCAACGGTCGCACCGGCCTGTTTGATGATCGAAATCAGCGCTTGGGATGCCTTGCCGTTGGCCAGGAAGTCATCAATCACCAGTACGCGATCGCTGCTGGTCAGGTGACGCGGCGAGATCGCGACGGTGCTTTCGACTTTCTTGGTGAAGGAATACACCGTCGCCGACAGCAGGTTTTCGGTCAGGGTCAGGGACTGCTGCTTGCGGGCGAAAATCACCGGCACGCCGAGGTTCAGGCCGGTCATGATCGCCGGTGCGATGCCCGACGCTTCGATGGTGACGATCTTGGTGATGCCCGAATCCTTGAACCGTGCGGCGAATTCGTCGCCGATCAGTTTCATCAGCGCCGGGTCGATCTGGTGATTCAGAAAGGCGTCGACCTTGAGTACCTGATCGGAAAGCACGATGCCTTCTTCGCGAATTTTCTTGTGCAGTGCTTCCACGGAAAGCTTCCTCTAATGGCGGGTTGTGCGCCGAAAGTAGATTAAAAAGTAGTCGATTCTAGCGCTTTAACATCGCGCGTATATCCGCCAGGGCGGTGTTGCCGCGAACGGCTTTCACCTCGGTCGGGGTGTCGTCGTTGCCTTCCCAGGCCAGGTCATCCGGCGGCAGCTCGTCCAGGAAACGGCTGGGGGCACAATCGATGATTTCGCCGTATTGCTTGCGCTTGGCGGCAAAGGTGAAGGCCAGTGTCTGACGTGCGCGGGTAATGCCCACGTAGGCCAGGCGCCGTTCTTCCTCAATGGTGTCGGCCTCGATGCTGGAGCGGTGCGGGAGGATTTCCTCTTCCATGCCCATGATGAACACGTAGGGAAATTCCAGGCCCTTGGACGCATGCAAGGTCATCATCTGTACACCTTCGGCGCCGTCTTCCTCTTCCTGCTGGCGCTCGAGCATGTCGCGCAGCACCAGCTTGCCGATGGCGTCCTCGACAGTCATTTCGCCGTCTTCGTCTTTTTCCAGGGTGTTCTTCAACGCTTCGATCAGGAACCAGACGTTGCCCATGCGGTAATCCGCGGCCTTGTCGCTGGAACTGTTGGTGCGCAGCCAGTTTTCATAGTCGATGTCCATGACCATGCTGCGCAGGGCGCTGATCGGGTCTTCGCCGGCGCACTGTTCACGTACCTTGTCCATGAAGCGCTTGAAGCGCGACAGGCGATCGGTGAAACGCGTGTCCAGGTGTTCGCCCAGGCCGATTTCGTCGGTGGCGGCGTACATCGAGATCTTGCGTTCAGTGGCGTAGTTGCCGAGCTTTTCCAAGGTGGTGGAACCAATCTCGCGGCGCGGCACGTTGATCACGCGCAGGAAGGCGTTGTCGTCGTCCGGGTTCACGATCAGGCGGAAGTAGGCCATCAGGTCCTTCACTTCCTGGCGTCCGAAAAAGCTGTTGCCACCTGACAGCCGATACGGGACCTGGTGGTGCTGCAATTTCAGCTCGATCAGCTTGGCCTGGTAGTTGCCGCGATACAGGATCGCGAAGTCGCTGTAGGGGCGGTCGGTGCGCAGGTGCAGGCTGAGGATTTCCACCGCCACGCGCTCGGCTTCGGCGTCTTCGTTGCGGCAGCGGATCACGCGGATCTCATCGCCGTGGCCCATCTCGCTCCACAGTTGTTTTTCAAACTCGTGGGGGTTGTTCGAGATCAGCACGTTGGCGCATCGCAGGATGCGGCTGGTGGAGCGGTAGTTCTGCTCCAGCATCACCACTTTCAGGGACGGGTAATCGTCCTTGAGCAGCATCAGGTTTTCCGGGCGGGCGCCGCGCCAGGCGTAGATCGACTGGTCGTCGTCGCCCACCACGGTGAACTGGTTGCGCGTACCGATCAGCAACTTCACCAGCAGGTATTGGCTGGCGTTGGTGTCCTGGTATTCGTCCACCAGCAGGTAGCGCACCTTGTTCTGCCACTTTTCGAGGATGTCGGCGTGTTCCTGGAACAGCTTCACCGGCAGCAGGATCAGGTCGTCGAAGTCCACCGCGTTGAACGCCTTGAGCGTGCGCTGGTAGTGGGTGTAGACGATGGCGGCGGTCTGTTCCTTGGGGTTGCGCGCGTTTTCCAGGGCTTCGGGCGGCAGGATCAGGTCGTTTTTCCAGGCGCCGATCATGTTCTTGATCTCGTCGACGCCGTCGTCGCCTGCGTATTCCTTCTGCATGATGTCGGTCATCAGGGCCTTGACGTCGGTCTCGTCGAAGATCGAGAAGCCCGGCTTGTAGCCCAGCCGCACATGCTCCTTGCGGATGATGTTCAGGCCCAGGTTATGGAAGGTACACACCGTGAGGCCACGGCCTTCGCCACCCTTGAGCAGGGTGCCGACACGCTCTTTCATTTCCCGCGCGGCCTTGTTGGTAAAGGTCATGGCGACGATGTACTGGGCGCGGATGCCACAGTTCTGGATCAGGTGCGCGATCTTGCGGGTGATCACACTGGTCTTGCCGGAACCTGCACCGGCGAGCACCAATAGAGGGCCGCCGACGTAGTTCACGGCTTCTTGCTGCCGGGGATTGAGTCGGGACATACGGAATTCAGGGAGTCGTTATTCAAAAGGGCGGGCATTTTAACAGGCTGGCAAGATTCTGCTGCCCTGGATCGACGGTGTGACGTACCACTCGATCTAAATTTGCCGCTTTTGCTACTTTGCCGCAGGATGTCGGGGCTTCTTGTGGTTAAAGCAGCGACAATTGCTTACACCTGCGTATTTGATAACCCCTATCATTGGTGATTATCAGGCCGCACGTCATAATGCCCGCCGCCAACGAATTTTTGCAGAGTCTAGGGAGCTAGCTTGTCTACGCCTGTCGAACCCTTGCGTTTGCTGCTACTGGCCGATACGCCTGAGTGGGCAGCGTTGTTGCGCGAGTGCCTGGCGCCGATGGGCGATGGGGCTGTGCTGATCAGCGCGCCAAACTGGGACTCGGTGAGTCGTCTGTTCGATGACGACGACAGTGCCGTGCTGTTGACCATGCCCAGCCTGCAACCCGGTCCTGGCCGTTGCAGCTTGCCGTGCGTGTTGTTGTTGGAGCAGGAACCGCTGGTTTCGCCACTGGGCGTCAGTGACTGGCTGATCCGCAATGCGCTGGACGCCGACACACTGCGTCGTTGCCTGCGCCATGTGCGTGAGCGGGGTGTGCTGGAAAACACCCTGCAACGCCTGGCCGAGCAGGACCCGCTCACCGGCATCGCCAACCGCCAGGGCTTCCAGACCCTGCTGGCTGCACGGTTGGCCGAGAACGAAGGTCGCGGCCTGGCCCTCGGTCACCTGGACCTCGATAATTTCCGCCATGCCAACGATGCCCTCGGCCACCAGGCCGGCGACCGCCTGATCCTGCAAGTGGTCTCGCGGCTCAAGAGCCAGCTGGAAGCCGGCGATCAACTGGCGCGCCTGGGCAGCGACGAATTCGCCCTGCTGATCGATACGCGCCGCGCGCCCCAGCGTGCGGAGTGGATGGCCGAGCGCATCACCGAAGCCATGGCCGAGCCGTATTGGGTGGATGGCGAAAGCCTGCTGATCGGCTGCAGCCTGGGCGTGGCCCATGCCCGCGCCCGTGCCGGCGCCGACCCGCTGATGTGGCACGCCCATATCGCCATGCAGCAGGCCAAGAGCACCCAGGGCTGTACCTTTCATATCTTCAACGAACGCATCAACCGTAACGCGCGCAGCCTAGCCGACCTGGAAAGCGAGCTGCGCCGTGCCTTGCGCCGCGATGAGCTGGAGCTGCATTACCAGCCGCGCCTCGACCTGGACGACGGGCATATCGTTGGCCTGGAAGCCCTGGTGCGCTGGCGCCACGGCGAGCGCGGCCTGTTGCCGCCGAGTGAATTCGTGCCCCTGGCCGAACAGAGTGGCCTGATTGTACCGTTGGGTTACTGGGTGATTTCCCGGGCCCTGCGTGACATGCAAGACCTGCGCGAACGCGGCCTGCCGCCGCTGCACATGGCGGTCAACCTGTCATTTCGCCAGTTCCAGGACAGCCAGCTGCTTTCTACGCTGAGCCGGCTGATCAGCGAGCGCGGCGTGGAAGCGCAATGGTTGGAATTCGAACTGACCGAAACCGCCGTGATGCGCCGCAGTGACCTGGTCAAGCAGACCATGGACGCCCTTGGTCGCCTGGGTGTGCGGTTTTCCCTGGATGACTTCGGCACCGGTTTCTCTTCGTTCGTGCACCTCAACAGCTTGCCGATTGCGTTGCTGAAAATCGACAAAAGCTTTGTCGGCGGGATGGAAGAGCGCGAGGAAAACCGCAAGCTGGTGCACGCCATGATCAACCTGGCGCACAACCTCAATCTGGAAGTGGTGGCCGAAGGTGTGGAAACCCCCGAGCAACTGGCGCTGTTGCGGCTGTTCGGCTGCGACCAGGCCCAGGGTTACCTGATCAGCAAGCCGCTGCCGTTGCCGGAGCTGGTGGAATACCTGACCTTCGGCGACGGCAAGCACACCCGCGTAAGCGAGGGGCTCTAGTCGGCCTGTGCGGCCTGAAAGCCGGTGTCGGCTTCAGGCTCCGGGCCTTCCCGGCGAATCATCCGCTTCATCTTCGCTTCAAACGCCCAGGTCAGGCTTATCGCGGCGCAGGCCAGTCCCAGTGCCAGGCCCCACCACACGCCGGTTGGCCCCCAGCCCAAGGTGAAAGCCATCAGCCAGGCCGAGGGTGCGCCAATCAACCAGTAGCAGCCTGCACCGATCAGGAACGTGGTCTTGGCGTCCTTGAGCCCGCGAATGCAACCCATGGCGATGGTTTGCACGCCGTCGAACAACTCAAACCACGCGGCGACGGCCAGCAGGCTCACGGCCAGGACGATCACGTCGTGGAACGCCGGGTTGTCGTGGTCGATCAGCAGTCCTATGAGCGGTTCGGAAAACAACCACAGCACAGCCGCGAATCCCAGCATTATCGCCGCGCCAAAGCCTATGCCGACACGCCCGGCCATGCGTGCCTGCAGCAACTGCCCGGCGCCATAATGCTGGCCGATGCGCATGGTCACCGCGTAGGACATCCCCGCCGGCACCATAAAGGCCACCGACACGATTTGCAGGGCGATCTGATGCGCCGCCAACTGCGTGCTGCCCATGGTGCCCATGCACAGGGCTGCAAAGGCAAACAGCCCGACCTCCACCGCATAGGTGCCGCCAATCGGCAGGCCCAGGCGCCACAACTCGCGCAGATATTGGGTGTTGAGGCGCAGCAGCCCGGTACTCAGCGGGTAGGCGACGTAGGCCCGGTTGCTGCGGATGTACCACATCAACGCCAGCGCCATGCTGTTGGCGACAATCGCCGTGACCAGACCGATGCCCATCAAGCCGAGCTTGGGCAGGCCGAACATGCCTTCGATCAGCGCGTGGTTGAGCAGGTAGTTGACCACCGTGCCACCGACGCTGATCACCATCACCGGAGTGGCTTTGCCGATGGCGCTGGTAAAACCGCGCAGGGCCATGAAGCTCAGGTAGCCGGGCAGTGCAAACGGCAGCATGGTCAGAAACTGCCCGGCCGAATGTACGTTGGTCTCGGTCTGGCCGAACATCAGCAGCACCGGCTTGAGGTTCCACAGCAGCAGGGCCGCCGCCAGGGCCATCAGCCAGGCCAGCCACAGCCCGGCCTGGGTCAGGCGGGTGGCGCCTTCGATATCGCCCGCGCCGTGGCGGATCGCAACCAAGGTGCCCACGGCGGCAATCACGCCGATGCAGAAAATCGCGACGAACGAATAGCTCGCCGCACCCAGGCCGCCACCGGCCAGGGCTTCGGGGCTCAGGCGCGCCATCATCAGGGTGTCAGTCAACACCATCAGCATGTGCGCCAACTGTGAGGCAATCAACGGCCCTGACAGCCGCAGAATGGCCCAGAGTTCGGTACGTGCCGGATGCTGCATGATCATCACGCTCAAAAAGTCAGAGGGTTGGGGAAGGGTTGATTCTCGGCGCTCTCAGCCCCATTGCACAAAGGGATAAATGCGATCGTTTGCATGATTAAAACTCATGCCTGGTTGATTCTGGTAGGGTTTCAGTATTGCGCTGTCGGAGCTTTCCTCATGTCTCGTCGTCTTCCTCCTCTTTATGCCTTGCGCGCGTTTGAAGCGGCCTCCCGACACAGCTCTTTCACCCGTGCCGCCGAGGAATTGTCCATCACCCAAAGTGCGGTGAGCCGACATATCCGCACGCTTGAAGAGCATTTCGCCTGCCGCCTGTTCCAGCGCAACGGCCGCACCTTGCAGCTCACTGAGGCGGCGCGTCTGTTGTTGCCCGGTGTGCGCGAAGGGTTCGCGGCGCTGGAACGCGCCTGCCATACCTTGAATGCCGAAGATGACATCCTGCGCATGAAGGCCCCCTCCACATTGACCATGCGCTGGCTGCTGGCGCGACTCAGCCGCTTCCGGGCGCTGCAGCCTGGCAATGAGGTGCAACTGACCAGCGCCTGGATGAGCGTGGACGAGGTGGACTTCAATCAGGAGCCTTTCGACTGTGCGGTGCTGCTGAGCGATGGGCGTTTTCCAGTGGATTGGGAGGCCAGTTACCTGTTTCCGGAGCTGTTGATTCCTGTCGGTGCGCCGAACCTGCTGGAGGATGGGCCTTGGGACGCCGCGCGCCTGGCCACCGCCGAATTGCTGCACCCCACGCCCGACCGGCGCGACTGGCGCAATTGGCTGGCGCGCATGCAGCTGTCGTCCCAGGTCTCGCTCAAGGGAGGGCAGGTGTTCGACACCCTGGAGCTGGGCATGATCGCCGCTGCGCGGGGCTACGGCGTGTCCATGGGCGATTTGCTGATGGTGGCTGAGGACGTCGCCCAAGGACGATTGAGCCTGCCGTGGCCGACGGCGGTGGCCAGTGGGGAAAATTACTACCTGGTCTGGCCCAAAACCCGCCCTGGCGGCGAGCGCTTGCGACGGCTGGCGGAATTTCTGCAAGGCGAGGTGCAGGCGATGGTGTTGCCTGCGGTCGAACGCCTCGACTGAATGCTTGGCGGCGTTGGTTCGCAACCGTTTGCGTGATACCCCTGTGAAGCGCTCAAGTATTGCTGCGGCCAGCCGAAGTAGGTGTGTTGGAACTATCGTGCACCAACGTTTCCCATCAGATAATTTGCCGAGCAGCGCTATGAGATCAGGATGATCCTGGCCTCGGCCAGGAGCTGTCATGTCTCAACCTCGCGCCCGGATTGCCTCCCAGTTAGGCCTCGCGTTAGCCGTGATTCTGGCTGTCGTTATCAGCGGCAGTACGGTGTTTGCCTTGCGTTCCCTTGACGCCGCCAACCTCGACACCCGCGAGGAGCACCTGGCCAGCGAGGCGCGCCTGCTCGCCGACCAACTCAATACCTTCCACAGCACCTTGCGCGAGAGCACCCAGCGTTTGAGCGGACTGTTTGAAAAACGCTTCGGCGCCGGGTTGAGCGTGCATGTGGACCAACCCGTGAGCGTGGCCGGTGTTCAGACGCCCAGCCTGTACCTGGGCAACGAGGTGTTGAACAACAACTTTGATGAGGTGGACGAGTTCAAGCAAATGTCCGGCGGCGTGGCCACCGTATTTGTGCGCAGTGGCGACGACTTCATCCGTATCAGCACGTCCCTGACCAAGCAAGATGGCAACCGCGCCATCGGCACCGTCCTCGACCGTCAGGGCCCGGCCTACCAGCGCGTTGTGGGTGGGCAGACCTACATCGGCAGGGCGGTGTTGTTCGATCGTTCCTACATGACCCAGTACAGCCCGGTGCGTGACAGCGGCGGTAAGGTTATCGCCGTGCTGTTCATCGGTTTTGACTACACCGATGCGCAGAATGCCCAATTCGAAAACCTCAAGCGCTTCCGAATTGGCCAGACCGGCTCCCTTGCGCTGCTGGATGAGCAAAAGCACTGGCTGGTGCCACCCGCCGGCGTGCAGGCGTTGGATCAATCGGTGCCGGTGATGCTGGACCTGGCCAAGACCCCGGGCAAAGGTCGCTTCTGGAGCGACAAGAACGAAGATTTCTATAGCGTTTCGGTACCGTTCGAAGGCGGCCCGTGGGCCGTGGTTGCAAGTATGCCGAAAGCCGAAATCCGCGCGGTGACCTGGGCCGTGGGTATTCGCCTGGTGATCGGCAGCGTGCTGGCGATGTTGCTGGCGGTGGGCGCCACGGTCTGGCTGCTGCGCAGCAAGTTGCAGCCCCTGAGTGACCTGGTGAGTCAAGCCGAGGCCCTGGGTGCGGGCGATCTGAGCGCACGCTTGAACGTGTCCAGCCATGACGAAATCGGCCAACTGGCACGCAGCTTCAACCAGATGGGCGAAGCGTTGTCGACCATGGTCTCCCATATCCGTAACGCTGCCGAAGAGGTCAACAGCCGCGCCCAGGTCTTGTCCGGTTTGTCCGGCGGTGCCTATGAGGGCATGGAGCAGCAGTCCGGCGAGATCACCAGCATGGCCGGCGCGGTAGAGGAGTTCAGCGCGACGTCGTTGAATATCGCCGACAACATGGGCAATACCGAACGCCTGGCCCAGGAAAACGCCCAGCAGACCCGCATTGGCCGCACTTCGATGCAGGAAGCGTCGTCATCCCTGGAACACATTGCCACCGCCCTGAACAGCACGGCTACGGTGATCAACACCCTCGGCCAGCGCTCCCAGGAAATCGGCGGGATCGTCGGCGTGATCACCTCGATTGCCGAACAGACCAACTTGCTGGCGCTCAACGCCGCCATTGAAGCCGCCCGTGCAGGGGAGCAAGGCCGTGGGTTTGCCGTGGTGGCCGACGAAGTACGTAACCTGGCGTCGCGTACCCGTGAAGCCACCGATGAAATTTCCGGCATGATCCAGAGCATCCAGAAGGAAACCGGCAACGCCATCAGCACCATGGAGCAAGGCAACGCGCTGATGCAGGAAGGCCTGTCGCGCAACGCCGACGTGGCCTCGGCCCTGGCGCGTATCGACGAGCAAAGCCGCTCGGCCGGTCAGCAGTTCGCGGCAATCACCACGGCCACCCAGGAGCAGAGCAGCACCGCGACCCTGCTCAGCAGCAACCTGCAGAGCATTGCACTGGCCAACAGCGAGCAGCGTGAAGTGGTGTCCAACCTGGCGATTACCGCCAGGGAACTGGAGACGTTGGCGGCGAGCCTGCGCCATGAGGTGGATCGCTTTCGCTGAGCCACCGTTTTCCAAGATGTGGGAGGCCTGCCCCCTCCCACATTTGGTGCTGCGCCAAGCTTAAGTGATCGCCGCCGGGCGGTATTGCAGGGCCTCTTTCAGGTGGTCGCGGGTGATGGTCTCTACCTGGTCCAGATCCGCCAGGGTGCGTGCCACCTTGAGCAGTCGATGGGCCGCGCGCAGCGATAGGGTCAGTCGTTCACAGGCCGTTTCCAGCCAGCTTTCATCCACCTTCGCGAGCTTGCAGTGCTCGCGCAGCCCCGGCAGATCAAGAAAGGCATTCGCACAGCCCTGGCGCTTTTGCTGATGCTCGCGAGCCTGGGCGACCCGCGCTGAGGCATGGGCGGTATCCTCGCCCGCCTGTTGGATCGGGTTCAGCGCTGTCGTTTCCCTCGCAACGGTCAGGTGCAAGTCAATCCGGTCCAGCAGCGGCCCCGAGAGCTTGTTGCGATACCGCTGAATCTGCTCCGGCGTACAGCGACAGCGCCCGCTGGGTTCGCCCATATAACCGCAAGGGCAGGGGTTCATCGCCGCGACCAGTTGGAAGCGCGCCGGGAAGCTCACTCGGTCGCGAGCGCGGGAAATCACGATATGCCCCGACTCCAGCGGTTCACGCAGCACTTCCAACACCTTGCGATCAAATTCCGGCAGCTCATCCAGGAACAGCACCCCATGATGAGCCAGGGTGATTTCTCCCGGCTGTGGTTTCGAGCCGCCGCCCACCAGTGCCGGGCCGGATGCCGAGTGATGCGGTTGACGAAACGGTCGATGGGGCCAATGGCTCAGCGGCGCCAGACTTACAACCGATTGAATCGCGGCAACCTCCAGCGCCTCCTGTTCGCTCAACGGCGGTAATAAACCGGGCAGGCGGCTGGCGAGCAAGGTCTTGCCGGTGCCGGGCGGCCCGCTGAACAAAAGGTTATGCGCGCCCGCTGCCGCGATCAGCAACGCTCGTTTGGCCGCGAGCTGGCCCTGGACTTCACTCAGGTCTGGATAGGGCTTGTTCAAGTACAGCAGGCCATCGGACGTGTAAGGCTCGATCGGCACATGTCCATTCAGGTGCGCCACCACTTGCAGCAGGTGGTCCACCGCGATCACCTTCAACCCCGACGCCAGGCACGCCTCTTCGGCATTCGCTCGCGGCACTATCACGGTGCGCCCGGCCTTGCGCGCCGCCAGCGCGGCCGGCAACACGCCTTTTACCGCCCGCACCTCGCCGGACAGCGCCAACTCCCCCAGGCATTCCACGTCATCGAGCGTCAACGCCGGCACCTGCACACTGGCCGCCAGGATCCCCAGGGCAATCGCCAGGTCAAAACGCCCGCCGTCCTTGGGCAGGTCGGCGGGCGCGAGATTGAGGGTGATCCGGCGAGCGGGGTATTGCAGCGCAGAGTTGAGAATGGCACTGCGCACCCGGTCCTTGCTTTCCTTGACCGCGGTTTCGGGCAGGCCAACCAGCGTCAGGGACGGCAGACCATTGGCCATATGCACTTCAACGGTGACGGCAGGGGCTTCGACGCCGATCTGGGCGCGGCTGTGGACGATGGCGAGGGACATGCTCGTTCCTTGAAAGGGGAGGCCGCTTCCTGCGGTTTTTCAAGGGTAGACGAGGTAGGGAAGAGCGAGGCGGGGAGGTTTTACAGAACGTATCCAGAGCAAAAGGTAGAGCGAATGTGGGAGGGGGCTTGCTCCCGATAGCGGGGGGGCAGTCAGCATTGATACCGGCTGATACACCGCCATCGGGAGCAAGCCCCCTACCACACTGAGCGCATTTATTCGGCAGGAGGGGTCAACCGCGCTTCCAGTTCTGCCACTTTCGCTTCCAGGCTCTCCAGCCGCGCACGGGTGCGGGCGAGAACCACCATCTGGCTATCAAACTCTTCCCGGCTCACCAGGTCGAGCTTGCTGAAACCACTTTGCAGCAAGGCCTTGAACTGGCTTTCGATTTCATTGCGGGGCAGCAGGGTGTCGCCGCTGAACAGGCGAGAGGCGTGGCCGCTCAGGGCGTCGAGGAGGTCTTTGGGCGCGAGCATGGGAAATATTCCGGAAAACTGTTGGCGGGCAGTGTATCACGCAGCGTCTATAGTCTTTTTCACGGCCTGGGTCGCACGCTTTTCGCGCATCGGGCCGGGCGGTGATGCACCGTTTTCGTGCGCATTGCAGGCGCCGGATGGCCCCGATGGTGGGCCTAGGTGAGCAAAGGACTGATTTCAGTGATTTTTACGGAGCTGGCAAGGTTTCTGCTTAGACGATCATGACCCATGCACTGATGCAGTCGCTGTGACGAATGCAGTGCGCCGACGGATCAGGGGTACAGGTTTCGTCACCAGTGGTTCGCTGGCGTCGCAATGGCAACTGCCCTTGCGACGATGCGTTACAAAGCCAGGCACTGCGCTTAGACTTGAGACGGGTTTGTTTTCCTGGGGCAAGTCCACCAATTCGGGAGAGAGTTTTCATGAAGCTAGTCACTGCCATCATCAAGCCGTTCAAGTTGGACGATGTACGCGAGTCGTTGTCCGAGATCGGCGTGCAGGGCATTACCGTTACTGAGGTCAAGGGCTTCGGTCGGCAGAAGGGTCACACCGAGCTGTATCGCGGCGCGGAATATGTAGTGGATTTCCTGCCGAAGGTGAAGATTGATGTCGCCATTGACGACAAGGATCTTGACCGGGTTATCGAGGCGATAACCAAGGCCGCCAACACCGGCAAGATCGGTGACGGCAAGATCTTCGTGGTCAATCTGGAACAGGCTATTCGCATCCGTACCGGCGAAACCGATACCGACGCAATCTAAGCCGCCAAACCCCAACGCCCCAGGAGAAAACAATATGACTCTGCGTAAATTCGCAGGGCTCGGAGCCCTGTTGTCCATCGTAATGCCAAGCCTGGCCATGGCGGCAGACGAAGTGGCTGCTCCAGTCCTCAACTCCGGTGACACCGCCTGGATGCTCACATCCACCGCGCTGGTGCTGTTCATGACCATTCCAGGCCTGGCGCTGTTCTACGGCGGCATGGTGCGCTCCAAAAATATTCTGTCGGTGATGATGCAGTGCTTCGCCATCACCGGCCTGATCAGCATCCTGTGGGTTGTCTACGGCTATAGCATCGCGTTCGATACCACCGGTATGGAACAGGGGGTGGTCAACTTCAACTCCTTCTTCGGCGGCATGGGCAAGGCGTTCCTGGCGGGTGTGACCCCGGCCAGCATCACCGGGCCGGCTGCGCTGTTCCCGGAAGCCGTGTTCATCACCTTCCAGATGACCTTCGCCATCATCACCCCGGCGCTGATCGTCGGTGCGTTCGCCGAACGCATGAAGTTCTCCGCCATGCTGATCTTCATGGCTATCTGGTTCACTCTGGTCTATGCGCCAATCGCCCACATGGTGTGGAGCGGCAACGGTGGCCTGCTGTGGGACTGGGGCGTGCTGGACTTCGCCGGCGGCACCGTGGTGCACATCAATGCCGGTGTCGCTGGCCTGGTGGCGTGCATCGTGCTCGGCAAGCGTAAAGGCTTCCCGACCACTCCAATGGCGCCTCACAACCTGGGTTACACCCTGGTGGGTGCGGCCATGCTGTGGGTCGGCTGGTTCGGCTTCAACGCCGGCTCTGCGGCTGCGGCCAACGGCACCGCCGGCATGGCGATGCTGGTGACTCAGATTGCTACCGCTGCTGCAGCCCTGGGCTGGATGTTCGCCGAGTGGATCACTCACGGTAAGCCAAGCGCACTGGGCATCGCCTCGGGTGTAGTGGCTGGCCTGGTCGCCGTTACACCGGCTGCCGGCACTGTTGGCCCGATGGGCGCCCTGGTGATTGGCCTGGTGGCCGGTGTGATCTGCTTCTTCTGCGCCACCAGCCTCAAGCGCAAGCTGGGCTACGACGATTCCCTGGACGCATTCGGCGTGCACGGTATCGGCGGTATCGTCGGTGCGATCCTCACCGGTGTGTTTGCAGCCCCTGCATTGGGCGGCTTCGGCACCGTGACTGACATCGCAGCTCAAGTCTGGATCCAGTGCAAAGGTGTCGGCTTCACCGTGATCTATACCGCCATCGTCACCTTCATCATCCTCAAGGTGCTGGACGCGGTCATGGGCCTGCGGGTTACCGAAGAGGAAGAGGCTGTCGGCCTCGACCTGGCGCAACACAACGAACGCGGCTACAACCTGTAAGTACGCTAAAAAAAGATGCCCGGCTTGCCGGGCATTTTTTTGCCTGGCGTTTGTCAGTCATAACAAGCTGTGCCGGTTTTTGCGCAGAGTTTGTCATGCACTTTCCGGCGTGCGAATGTCTTACAGGCATGTAGGCGTATTCGGCACTTTGTTTTTTCCCAGAGCGCGCTAGAATGCGCGCCGATGGGCGGAGAACTGTATGTGGCAACAGACCCTGATTACCCTGCGGGCCAAGCCCCGGGGCTTTCACCTGGTGACTGACGAGTTGCTTGCCGGCTTGCCTGAGCTGAAGGCCTGCCGCGTGGGCCTGTTGCACCTGTGGCTGCAGCACACCTCGGCCTCGTTGACCGTCAACGAGAATGCCGATCCGGCGGTTCGTCGTGACTTCGAGCGTTTTTTCAACTCGCTGGTGCCACAAGGCCGCGCCGGGTTCGAACACAACGACGAAGGTCCGGATGATCTGCCGGCGCACTTCAAGGCCAGTCTCCTGGGCTGCCAGCTGAGTTTGCCGGTCAAGGCCGGCCGCTTGGCGATAGGGACCTGGCAAGGTGTTTATCTGGGCGAGCACCGTGATCATGGCGGTGCTCGTAAAGTCCTCGCCACCCTGCACGGTGATGGGGCATAAGCCACTGGTTATCCGGTGGATGTTGATTTTTTCCCGGTGACCTCGACAGAGGATGAAGCTGGGCTATAACTAATCTGCTTTTCGCAAGTCATGAGGTAGAACATGAGCGACGATGATCTGGAAAACGACGAACTCGAAGTAGGTGACGAAGACGACACCGAAGAAGGTCTTGAAGCGGCGGCGGAAGACGTTGCTGAGGACGACGGTGGTGATGACGCTCCTGTTCCAGCTGCCAAAGGCAAAGCCAAGGCTGCTGTTTCGGTAGACGAATTGCCGAGCGTTGAGGCCAAGAACAAAGAGCGCGATGCCCTGGCCCGTGCGATGGAAGAGTTTCTTGCCAAAGGCGGCAAAGTGGTCGAAGTCGAGCCCAATGTGGTTGCAGACCCGCCCAAGAAGCCGGATAACAAGTACGGCAGCCGACCTATCTAAGGTCAGCCTCCTGCTTGTAAGAAAAAGCCCGCCGTCGCTGCGGGTTTTTTCATGCCTGTAATAACCGGCTACAAGTCACCCCCAATCAAGTGTGGGAGGGGGCTTGCTCCCGATTACAGTAGGTCAGGCAATACATCTGGAGACTGATACACCGCTATCGGGAGCAAGCTCCCTCCCACATTTTTCTCACCCGTATTACTGCCAGCTACGAAGTAGCGCCGGCAACTCCGTCAGGCTGCGAATCTGTGCATCCGGGAGTTTATCTCCTTCCCACACCTTGCCCGACGGGTTGAACCACACCGCCCGCAGCCCCGCCTGCTGGGCTCCGGCAATGTCGTCCCCGGGGTGGTCGCCAACATGCACCGCCGCACTGGCATCCACACCGCCGCGCTGCAGCGCTTCGTGGAACAGCCTCGCATCCGGCTTGGCGATGCCGATATCTTCAGCGCGTAGCGCAAAGTGAAAGTAGTCCGCCAGGCCAACACGCTGCACATCGGCATTACCATTGGTGATCACACCCAGCAGAAAGTGCTGGCGCAGCGCTTGCAGCATCGGCTCGGCCTCAGGGAAAGGCGTGAGCTGATGGCGGGCGTGAATGAACGCTTCGAAACACACATCGGCCATTTCCGTGGCCTCAGGCTGTGGATAACCGGCCTCTTCAAACGCATGTATCAACACCCGATGGCGCAGGATACTGATGCGGTGTTTGAGTTCGGGATGCCGTTGCAGCACCTGTTGGCGCAGGCTGGCGAAATGCTCCAGGGGCAGGTCGCCCACCTTGGCGGCATGGGTGGCCAGCCATTCGCGCATCGACGCTTCGGCGCTGATGATGACGGGTACGTTGTCCCAGAGCGTGTCGTCCAGGTCGAAGGTGATCAGCTTGATGCTCATGAGTCGCCGTCCTTGATGCGTTTGGCCCGTGGATGGGCGCTGTCGTAGACCGTTGCCAGGTGCTGGAAGTCCAGATGGGTATAGATCTGTGTGGTCTTGATGTCGGAATGGCCAAGCAGTTCCTGCACGGCGCGCAGGTCCTGGGACGATTCCAGCATATGGCTGGCAAAGGAGTGCCGCAGCATGTGTGGATGCAGGTTCTGCCCCAGCTCGCGTGCGCCGGCAGCCTTGACCCGTACCTGGATGGCGCGCGGCCCCAGGCGCCGCCCTTGCTGGCTGATAAACACCGCGTCGTCCACCGGGTTGGCCAGGGCGCGCAGCGGCAGCCACAGTTGCAGGGCTTCGCGGGCTTTCCTGCCTACCGGCAGCACCCGAGTCTTGCTGCCTTTGCCGAGTACTTGCACCAGGCCGTCGGCCAGGTCCAGTTGATCGAGGTTCAGGCCTGTCAGCTCCGACAGGCGCAGGCCTGAAGAGTAGAACAGTTCGAGGATCGCCTGGTCGCGATGGGCGAGGAAATCGTCCTCCACGGCGCCATCGAGTAATTGCAGGGCACGGTCGGTGTCCAGGGTCTTGGGCAGGCGTCGTTCGCCTTTCGGCGGGGCCAGGCCATTGGCCGGGTCGTGGTCGCAGAGGCCTTCGCGATTGAGGTAGTGATAGAGACCGCGCACCGCCGACAGCAGTCGCGACAGGCTGCGCGAGGACTGGCCCGCCTGGTGCAGCCGTGCGATCAGGCTGCGCAGGCCCTGGATATCCAAGGCCTTCCAGCTGGTGACCTGCTGCTTTTCGCAATACGCCAGGACCTTGTTCAAGTCCCGTCGGTAAGCCTCCAGGGTATGGGGTGACACCTGGCGCTCGTTACGCAGGTGAGCGCAGTAAGCGTCCAGTTGCCGTTCCATGGCTAGCGCACCGCGCGCAGGGCGGTGGTGTGGCGCGGAAGGACGCGGCCCAGTACTTCGGCGATATAGGTGAGGAACAAAGTGCCCACCGAGCTCTTGTAGTGCGCGGGATCGCGGCTGGCGATGGCCAGTACGCCGTGCAGGCCTTGATGGCTGAGGGCGACGACGGCGGTAGAGCCGATCTGCTTGCGCTGTTCGGCGCCGAACAGGAAGTCCAGTTCGTGCTCGCGCAGGGTGCCGCTGATGGTCTTGCCTTCGGAAAGCAGGCCGCCGATCGCGGTTTGCGCGTCGCCGCCACTGACCCAGCGACCCACCGGCATCGGGTTGTCGCTGAACAGGATCAGGCTGACAAACGGCACCTGGAAGTCCTGGCGCAGGCTGTCTTCCACGGCGATGACCGTTTCTTCCAGGCTGGTGGCGTCCATCAGGGTAAGAATCAGGCGGCGGGTTTTCTCGAACAGACGGTCGTTGTCGCGGGCGACATCCATCAGGTGCGAGAGCTTGTGGCGCATTTCGATATTGCGCTCGCGCAGGATCTTCATCTGTCGCTCCACCAACGACACGGTGTCGCCGCGCTGGTGGGGGATGCGCAGGGCCGGGAGCAGTTCTTCGTGTTCGACGAAGAAGTCCGGATTAGCCTCAAGGTACGCCGCGACGGCAGCGGCCTCCAGACTTTCGCTCGGGGTTGTTGCTTGTGCGGGTACTTGAGGCTTATCGGTCATTGGCTTGGCTCACTCATAGACGGACCTGTCCTTCGTATACGCGCGAGGCCGGCCCGGTCATCATCACCGGGTGGCCAGGGCCTGCCCACTCGATGGACAGGCGTCCACCGGGCAGGTCGATCAACAGGGGCGAATCCATCCACCCCTGGCTGATCGCGGCCACGGCAGCGGCGCAAGCACCGGTACCGCAGGCCTGGGTTTCGCCGGCGCCGCGTTCCCACACGCGCAATTGCGCGCGGGAACGGTCGATCACCTGCAGGAAACCCACATTGACCCGCGCCGGAAAACGCGGGTGGTGTTCGATTTTCGGCCCCAGTTCATGCACGGGGGCAGTGTTGATGTCGTTGACCCGTAGCACCGCATGGGGGTTGCCCATGGACACGGCAGCGATGTCGACGGTCTGGCCGTCAACGTCCAGCGGGTAGCTGGTGGCCTGCTCGGTCGCCTGGAACGGAATATCCGCCGGCACCAGGCGCGGCGCACCCATGTTGACGCTGATCTGGCCGTCGCTGCGGATATCCAGCTCGATCACGCCGCTCTTGGTCTCGACGCGAATCTGCCGCTTGGCGGTCAGGCGCTTGTCGAGCACAAAGCGTGCAAAGCAGCGCGCACCGTTGCCGCACTGTTCCACTTCGGAACCGTCGGAGTTGAAGATCCGGTAACGGAAATCCACCTCCGGGTTGCTTGGCGCCTCGACGATCAGCAATTGGTCGAAGCCAATCCCGGTATGCCGGTCGCCCCACTGTTTAGCGTGCTTGGGCAGGATGTGTGCGTGCTGGCTGACCAGGTCGAGGACCATGAAATCATTGCCCAGCCCGTGCATCTTGGTAAAACGCAGCAGCATGGCTTACTCCGGCAGCAGGCTTTCGCCAGCATACAACTCGGCTACCGTCTCGCGGCGACGCACTTCAAACGCTTGATCACCGTCCACCAACACCTCGGCGGTACGTCCGCGGGTGTTGTAGTTGGAACTCATGACAAACCCGTAGGCACCGGCCGAATGCACGGCCAGCAGGTCGCCTTCTTCCAGGGCCAGTTGACGATCCTTGGCCAGGAAGTCGCCGGTCTCACAGATAGGGCCGACAATGTCGTACGCGCGGGCTTGGGTGTCACGAGGCGTCACGGCGGTGACATTCATCCAGGCCTGATACAGCGCCGGGCGGATCAGGTCGTTCATCGCCGCATCGACGATGGCGAAATCCTTGTGCTCGGTGTGCTTGAGGTACTCGACCTGGGTCAGCAGCACGCCGGCGTTGGCGACGATATAGCGCCCCGGCTCGAACATCAGCGTCAGGTCGCGGCCTTCGATACGCTCGCGCACGGCCTGGATATAGTCGGCGATCGCCGGTGGCTCTTCATCGCGATAACGCACGCCCACGCCACCACCGAGATCGATGTGGTGCAGGTAGATGCCGCATTCGCCCAGGCGGTCGATCAATGCCAGCAGGCGGTCGAGGGCATCCAGGAACGGCGGCAGTGTGGTCAGTTGCGAGCCGATATGGCAGTCGACACCCAGCACTTCCAGGTTCGGCAACTGGGCGGCGCGGATGTACACGTCTTCGGCGTCGGCAATGGCGATGCCGAACTTGTTCTCTTTGAGACCGGTGGAAATGTACGGGTGGGTGCCGGCATCGACGTCCGGGTTGACGCGCAGTGAGATCGGCGCACGAACACCCATCTCGGCCGCGACGACTTGCAGGCGTTCCAGCTCGTCGGTGGATTCGACGTTGAAGCAATGTACGCCGACTTCCAGGGCCCGGCGCATGTCCTCGCGGCTCTTGCCGACGCCGGAGAACACGATCTTGTCGGCCTGGCCGCCGGCGGCCAGGACCCGTTCCAGCTCGCCACGGGAGACAATGTCGAAACCGGCGCCCAGACGCGCCAGGACATTCAGTACACCCAGGTTGGAGTTGGCCTTGACTGCGTAGCACACCAGGTGCGGTACGCCATCGAGCGGGTCGGTGAACGAGCGGTATTGGGCTTCGATATGCGCACGGGAGTACACGTAGGTCGGGGTCCCAAAGCGCTGGGCAATCGCGGACAACGCCACGCCTTCCGCGAACAGCTCGCCGTCCCGGTAGTTAAAAGCGTCCATGGAGCTCCCTTATTCGTAGGTGTCGTGCTTATGCGCTTTGGAGGGCTTTTGCGACGATTGCGCCTGTTCATTCGGGTCTTTGCTGTCATCGGGCAGGTACAGCGGGCCTTTTTGACCACAGGCACTAACGAGGCAAGCGACCGCGACGAGCGCAGCAAGGGAAGAGATCAGGCGCTTCATGGCGAAATCCTTGAATATGCATTAATTGCGCCCGAGTATACCGACCACCCGCCAGCTTGCCTATGCGCTGAAATACCCGTCCGGCGGGGGTTTGCCGAGATGGTCGGGAAGCGGACTACGCTGGTTGAGGATATTTCACGCCGTCAATCGTGTTGAAATCGGTATCCTTTGCAATCGGCGGGGCTCGTCCGTATCGTGCGGCGCTTGGGCAAAACCAGACACTTTCGAGGTTGCCACAATGAGTTTGACCGAAGCCCGTTTTCACGACCTGGTGGATGCCACCCAAGAGAAGCTGGAAGATATTTTCGACGACAGCGACCTGGATGTGGATCTGGAAAACTCGGCCGGGGTGTTGACCGTCAAGTTCGAGAGCGGCCAGCAACTGATCTTCAGCCGTCAGGAACCGCTGCGTCAGCTGTGGCTGGCGGCGCGCTCCGGGGGCGTTCACTTCGACTACGACGAAGAAAGCGGCAAATGGCAGTGCGACAAAAGTGAGGAGTTGCTGGGCGAGATGCTCGCGCTCCTGGTCCACGAATATACCGGCGCCGAGCTGGATTTCGACGAGATTTGACCGTGACCCAGCCTGCACCCGCACGCCCCCCCAAGCCGCTGTTCAGTAATGTCAGCCCGGCGGTGCCGTCACCTTGTATCAGTTTGTGTCGCCTGGACGAGCAAAAAGTCTGCCTCGGCTGCTTCCGTCATGTGGAAGACATCCGTGAATGGCGCTCCGCCGATGATCAGCGGCGTCGAGTGATCGTGGCCCAGGCCGAGCAACGCAAGGCCGCGCTTTGAGCTCGTCTTGTTTATTTACGGTGCTGTGGTAGTGTCCGGATACGCCTCAACTCATCGAGGCCCGTGAGAACCCCGCCTTTTCCTGGCGGGGTTTTGCTTTTTTGTGCAGAAAAAAGGAGTCTGCCTGAATCATGACCACCGCACCTTCCATCATTCTTACCCGTCTTGACGTGCAGCGTCTGGAGCAACTGATCGACCGCTTGGGCGACGAGTCTCCCGGCGTCGAAGCGTTGCAAGCCGAACTCGACCGCGCCGACGACGTGGTTGGTCACGATGAAGTACCTGCGGGTGTCGTGACCATGAACTCCAGCGTGCATTGCCGTGAGCAAGGCAGCGGCAAGGACTACCACCTGACCCTGGTCTATCCGAAGGATGCAAATGCCGATGCAGGCAAGATCTCGATCCTGGCCCCGGTGGGCAGTGCCTTGCTCGGCTTGCAGGTGGGTCAACACATTGATTGGCCAGCACCCGGCGGCAAGACCCTCAAGCTTGAACTGCTCAGTGTTGAAGGCCAGCCCAAAGACGGCGGTGCCTTCCCGCTCTAAACCTGATTCAACGCCGCATTGAGTGCCTGTTCCAGCTCGGCCTTGTAGCGCAGGTACAGGTTGCTCGGGCTTTGCACATCACCGAGCAGGCCCGACAGGTCGAGGTCGGTGATGTAGCAGCGATAGCGTTCGGTTTCCCGGCGTTGACCGACGATCTCCTGGGCGACCACGGCAAATAACTGGTCGCCGAATTCCAATTCGGAAAACTCCCGCTGATTGCAGTACAAGGTAATGCCCACCTGGCCCGGTGCCGCCTTGCCGATAATCGCCTGCACGTCATAAAACGGTTTGTCGGCAGGGTTCTGCGGGGCCGGCCGCGACTCCACCCCGCGCGCGCGCGTGCTGCCTGACGGCAGCAGTTGGTAGTACAAGATTTGCACCTCACCCAACGGTTGTTGCGTGTCCAGGGGCGACAGTGCTTCCCGGCGATAGATGATCGACTGCAAAAAGCGCTGCAACGGCGCCAACAGGCTCTGCTCATCATGAAACGGCAAGCGTTGCTGCCAGAGCGCGTTGAATTCATCCAGCACATACAGCTCGGCGAAGCCTTCGTTGACCCGGTAGAACACCTGTACGCAATCGGCCATGCCCATGGGCAGCAACAGCGCCAGGTCGTGGTCTTCCAGGGCCATGGCGTCCAGATGCAGCGGGCTGTAGCTGGCCAGTTCTTCGCTGAGGTAGGCCACCAGCGCATCCTGGGTCGCCAGTGAGACGTGGGTGGCCTGGCCCGGCATCAACTCCATCACGTGATAGTGCTGCTGCACCTGGAGCACGTAGCGGTGATTGCCCTGTCCCAGCAACAGGTGCTGCGCGGTATTGAAGATTTCTTCCACGCGCTGGGCAATGAACTGCGCACGGTTGTGGCAGAAGCAGCGCACCCGCAGCCGAGGCAGATGATCCGGCGGCAATTGGTTGAGGTAGTCGCGCAGGCAGTCGAGCAGCGCATGGGGGCCGTCGTAGCGGCTCACCATCACCTCGTTCCAACTGTTGAGCGTGACCTGGTCCAGGGTCAGTACCAGGTTGTCGCGCACACCGGCATAACTCAGGGAGTCGGTGCGCTCGGTGGTCATCAGGATATTCAGGTCGCGATGATGCTTGAGTGGGTCGACGCCGACGTTGATCAGCAGCAACACTTCCTCGGGCACCGCCGAGCGCAGCAGGCGCGCTTCATCAACGCTGGCCAGGGGCAGGGCGATAGCCTGCTGCAGGCTGCCCAGCAGGTTGAACAGCTCGAACTCGGTCATGTCGCTGGTGCCGGGGTGCAGCGCCAGGCGCGTGCTGCTGTCGATGACGCCGTTGCGGTGGCACCAGGTGAGCATTTCCAACAGGTCGCGGCTGCGCTTGATCGGCGCGAAGTGCTCCCATTCCAGGGCCGTGAGGTTACCGTTGTACAGGCCCCAGTGGTGCTGGCCGGGCTCCTTGCGGTTGGGCGATTGCACCAGGGTCAGGGTGTCTTCGGCCAGGTCCGGGGCGATGCCGGGGTTGATGAATTCAACCTTGCCGGCCTTGCGTTCAAAGGCGGCATAGAGGCGCCGCCCCAGCACATTGAGGTCGCGCTTGTTGATCAGGCTGACCGTCTGTTCGGTCCGGGCGAACTGGGTCAGGAAGCGATAGCTGTAGTTCAGCTCGCTGACCAGGGCGCGGCGCTCGGAGGCCACCTGCCGCACTTTCCACTGGCTGCGGCTGTCCAGCAGCGCCAGTTGGCGTTGGTCCCAGCCCCACTCGTGGGCCAGGCGCTCCAGCAGCAGGCGTTGCCAGCCGGTGGCGCGCTGGCCCGTGCTGAGCTTGCGGTTGACCTTCAGGTACAGGGCACGACGCACCAGCTCCAGGCGCTCCGGTTCGTTGCGTGCCTTGAGGTATTCCTCGATACGGCGGTACACCACGATGTACGGGTCCAGCTCATCCAGGTCCATGTGGTTGGCGAACACCGCGCGCTTGAAGCGCAGGCTCAGGCAGTGCACGTTCGGGTGTTCGCTGGCGTAGACCTCGGTCAATAACAGCTTGAGTACCGACTTGTAGGGCGACTCGATGCCCTTGAACAGTTGCCACAGGCCGGCACCGATGAATTCACCGGGAGGGATACGCGCCAGGTGGCCGAGGTCGAGGGTTTCATCGGCGCGGATAAAACGCTTGGAGAGCAGCGTGTGGGTGAACTCCGCATAGCGGGTCTCTTCATACACCGGCACCAGCCACCAGATCGGCGTACGCCCGGCCAGCCAGATCGCTGTGCGGTAGAACTCGTCCAACAACAGGTAGTGCTGGGTCGTGCCGCAGTCGTCGGAGCTGAGTTGGGTATCGCGCTCGCCAAGCACAAAGCGAGTCGGCTCGATCAGGAAGAAGTGCGCTTCTGCGCCCATGCCCAGGGCCCAGGCTTCCAGCAGTTGGCATTTTTTGCGCAGCTCGGCGAGCTCGTTTTCGCCCAGGTCGGGGGCGTGGCACACCCACACATCCATGTCGCTCTGGTCGGCCTGGGCGAGGGTGCCGAGGCTGCCCATCAGGAACAGGCCGTGGATCGGCTTGGGTTGATTGACCGGGCGCGGCTTGTAGGAGAACGAGCGGGTCAGGCGCTGGGCTTCCGTGAGTGCCTGGGCGTCGGGCTCGAAATTCGACAGCCCGGCCGGTGTACTGCCCGATACATAACCCGGCAACAGTGGATGATTGACGTGAAAAAACAGCGGCAGCAGGGTCAGTACGCTTTGCTGGCGCGGCGTCAGCCCTTCGATGGCACGAGCCATGCGACCTTCATTGAGAGCCATGAAGCGCGCGCGCAATTGGGCCAGCACCTTGCGGTCGATGCCTTCGTCCAGGTCAGGGCGGATTTCATGGGTGCGGGTCATGTCGAACTCGGTGGCTCGCAGGGCCCGACGCGGGCGGCCATGTGGGAGTTTACAGCCAGTCGCGTAGGAGGTTTAGAGGGAAATGGTTTTTGACGTCAATAATCGGGCCATTCCACAGCAGCGCCCTCGGAATCCGCGAGAGGCGGACTCCATGGGCGGTATACGGTATCAGGCGGCTTCTTTGGTGTTGGCGGTGCTCAGGATGGTCAGCAGGGTTTGGGCCTGCTCTGCAGCGTCCCGGCCAAGGCTGGTCAGGTAGCCTCCGTCCGGTTGGTCGATAAGCCCTTTCGCATGGAGACGCTTGGCAGCGGCGATGGCAGAGGGAGCAGCGGTCTGATGGACTTTCAGACCTTCCTTGGTGCTGTCCAAGGGGAAGAGTACAAGGATTTCCAGTTCGGCAACCAACTCAGGGGTATACGACATAAGGACTCCAGACTTTCTAAAATTTATTAGAGGCTAGCAGGCCATAAGGTGAACGCACTTTGCCGAACTGTCCAGCGTGTTGCGGTGTGCCGGGATTATTCCTTTTCGGGCGGCAGCTCAGGCAGTGCCCGCAGCGCTGTTTCATACCATTCGGTATTGAAGGCGCGGTCCTCATCCAGCATCGCGTCGATTTCGAAAGCCAACACGTGAGCCATGAGATTCAGGATCTCTTCACGCTCATAGCCCACCAGGGTCAGCTTATTGAACGTGGCCTTGGCGGCAGGCGGATTGTCGCTTTCGATCTGGTTTTCGATCGCTTCGATCAAGGTGTTTTCGGTGAACGCTTCTTCGTCGCTGTCGATATCGGTCGGCTCGCTCATGGCAGGCTCCTCAAGGAAAGGGCGCCAGTCTACCCCCATTCAGGCAGGTGATGCTGCTGGTCAGGCTGGCCCCGGGGATCTATAACTCCTGCAGCCAACCCCGCACACGGCCTGGAGGCTTTGCGATGCTCAAGCTTTACGGATTCTCGGTCAGCAACTACTACAACATGGTGAAACTGGCACTGCTGGAGAAAGGCCTGGCTTTTGAGGAGGTGCCCTTTTATGCCGGGCAAACCCCTGAGGCCCTGGCGGTCAGCCCGCGTGGCAAGGTGCCGGTGCTGGGCGTGAAGCAGGGGTTTATCAACGAAACCAGTGTGATCCTCGAATACATCGAGCACTCCCAGGAAGGCCCGTCGCTGTTGCCGGCCGACCCGTTCCAGCGTGCCCAAGTGCTGGCATTGTGCAGGGAAATCGAGCTGTACATCGAATTGCCCGCCCGCGCGTGTTTTGCCGAGGCGTTTTTCGGTATGCCGGTGCCGGAGGCGATCAAGGAGAAATCCAGGGCTGAGTTGCTGCTGGGGATCGGCTCTTTAGGCCGTCACGGCAAGTTCGCGCCTTATGTGGCGGGGGAGGGCTTTACGATTGCGGATCTGTATTTCATGTACAGCGTGAACCTCGCCTGTGCGGTGGGCGAGAAGCTGTTTGGCCTGGACCTGTTGGCTGAATTGCCGGCGGCCAGAGTGTTGCTGGAGCGACTGCATGCCATGCCTAATGCGCAGAAGGTGGCGGCGGACAGGGAGGCCGCGATGCCGGCGTTCATGGCGATGGTTGCGGCCAAAAAGTGATCAAATGTGGGAGAGGGTTGCCCCCCTCCCACCTCTTTCAGCGGCTGGCGAGCAGGGCCTGGCCGCGAGCGACCGCAGCCTTCACCTGTGCCGGCGCGGTACCGCCCACGTGGTTACGGGCATTCACCGAGCCTTCCAGGGTCAACACGGCAAACACGTCCTGTTCGATCTGGTCACTGAACTGGCGCAGCTCTTCCAGGCTCATTTCCGCCAGGTCCTTGCCGGTGTCGACGCCGTATTTCACCGCATGGCCAACGATCTCGTGGCAGTCGCGGAACGGCAGGCCACGGCGTACCAGGTAGTCCGCCAGGTCAGTCGCCGTGGAGAAACCGCGCAGGGCCGCTTCACGCATGATCGCGTGCTTGGGCTTGATCGCCGGGATCATGTCGGCAAACGCGCGCAGCGAGTCGCGCAGGGTGTCGGCGGCGTCGAACAGCGGTTCCTTGTCTTCCTGGTTGTCCTTGTTGTAGGCCAAAGGCTGGCCTTTCATCAGGGTCAGCAGGCCCATCAGTGCGCCGAATACACGGCCGCTCTTGCCCCGCACCAGTTCGGGCACGTCGGGGTTTTTCTTTTGCGGCATGATCGAGCTGCCGGTGCAGAAGCGGTCCGGCAGGTCGATGAACTGGAATTGCGCACTGGTCCACAGCACCAGCTCTTCGGAGAAACGCGACAGGTGCATCATCGCGATGCTGGCGGCGGCGCAGAATTCGATGGCGAAGTCGCGGTCCGACACGCCGTCCAGGGAGTTGCCGCCGACGGCATCGAAGCCCAGCAGCTGCGCGGTGTATTCGCGGTCGATCGGGTAAGTGGTGCCGGCCAGGGCAGCGCTGCCGAGCGGCATGCGATTGGCGCGCTTGCGGCAATCCACCAGGCGCTCGTAGTCGCGGCTGAGCATTTCGAACCAGGCCAGCAGGTGGTGGCCGAAGGTCACGGGTTGTGCGGTTTGCAGGTGGGTGAAGCCAGGCATGATGGTGTCCGCCTCACGCTCGGCCTGCTCCAGCAAGCCTTTCTGCAAGCGGGTGATTTCGGCCAGGATCAGGTCGATTTCATCGCGCAGCCACAGGCGGATGTCGGTGGCCACCTGGTCGTTACGGCTGCGACCGGTGTGCAGTTTCTTGCCGGTCACACCGATACGGTCGGTGAGGCGCGCCTCGATGTTCATGTGCACGTCTTCCAGGTCGACACGCCAGTCGAACGTACCGGCTTCGATCTCACCGCGGATGGTGGTCAGGCCATCGATGATGCTGTCGCGCTCGGCGTCGGTCAGCACGCCGACCTTGGCCAGCATCGTCGCGTGGGCGATGGAGCCCATGATGTCGTGGCGGTACAGGCGCTGGTCAAAGGTGACGGAGGCGGTGAAGCGGGCGACGAAGGCGTCGACGGGTTCACTGAAGCGGCCGCCCCAGGACTGGTTGGTCTTGTCGGTGCTCATGGGTTCGCTCGTGGTCTGCTTATTAAGAGGCATGAAAGTGTGGCGGCGATAATAACAGGGTTGCCCTTGGAGGCGGTGCTGCGGGTCGTCGGCATTTTTATTTGTGCAAAGGATGGCTAAGTGCCTTGCCGCCGACCGCGTCCGGGACGAGACTGGAGGCAGCTGCTTATTGATACGATATTTGACGATTGAGCAATATCGTCTCGGCGAGCGTCTACAGTTGGACTGATAGTGTGTGAATGCACCAAAGTCGGGTAATGCGGTCAGAGCCTGACTATCCATTTAAAAGGGGGGTATTCGGATTGTGTATCAGCAAACCCTACGACGATGCCCGAAGGCAGCAGGTCTTGGGCGCTATTGAACAGGTCCGGGTAAATATGGGTGCCGCTGTCAGGGCACTTTTTGCCGCTCGCGCTAGTCTTAGCGTGGATCGCTGTGACGCAAGTCACCGCACCTGTCTACGCTATCCTTGTGCGAGACTCACGCAGGAATCCAGCGCTATATGAATGTCCTGATCGTTGATGACGAACCCCAAGCCCGCGAGCGACTGAGCCGTTTGGTCAGTGAACTCGAGGGTTATACAGTCCTTGAACCGAGTGCCACCAGCGGCGAGGAGGCGTTGACGTTGATCGACAGCCTCAAGCCGGACGTGGTGTTGCTCGATATCCGGATGCCGGGCCTCGATGGCCTGCAAGTTGCTGCCCGCCTGAGTGAGCGCGAATCGCCACCTGCCGTGGTGCTGTGCGCCGCTCAAGAAGAGTTTGCCGCGCAGACACTGGAAGCCAGTGGTGTCAGCTTCGTAGTCAAGCCAGTGACTGCCGAGGCCTTGCTCAGGGCCCTGAAGAAAGCCGAACGTCCCAATCGCGCCCAACTCGCTGCCCTGACCCAGCCGGCCGCCCAAAGCGGCAACGGGCCGCGCAGCCATATCAGCGCCCGCACACGCAAAGGCATCGAGTTGATCCCCTTGGACCAGGTGGTCTACTTCATTGCCGATCACAAGTACGTGACCCTGCGGCATGAGGCTGGCGAAGTGTTGCTCGATGAGCCGCTCAAGGCCCTTGAGGATGAATTCGGTGACCGCTTCGTGCGAATCCACCGGAACGCGCTGGTGGCCCGTGAGCGAATCGAGCGCCTGCAGCGCACGCCCCTCGGGCACTTTCAGTTATTCCTCAAAGGGCTTAACGGGGATGCGTTGATCGTCAGCCGTCGCCATGTCGCCGGCGTGCGCAAGATGATGCAGCAGCTTTAGCCCGAGGGTTTTGGCAAGCCTGCATTCATTATCCCGGTGCGACGTGGCCAGGGAGGCCCCGCACTTGCTGATTCAAATCAAAGCGTATTTGCCTGAGCTGTTATTATCTGCCGTATCTATTCAGTACGGATTGATCCATGTCCTCTCGCGAAATCCGCATCGCCACCCGTAAAAGCGCCCTGGCCTTGTGGCAGGCCGAATACGTCAAAGCACGCCTTGAGCAGGCCCATCCCGGCCTCAAGGTGACCCTGGTGCCCATGGTCAGTCGCGGCGACAAGCTGCTCGACTCGCCGCTGTCGAAGATCGGCGGCAAGGGCCTGTTCGTCAAGGAGCTGGAAACCGCGCTGCTGGAAAACGAAGCCGACATCGCCGTGCATTCCATGAAAGACGTGCCCATGGATTTCCCCGAAGGCCTGGGCCTGTTTTGCATCTGTGAACGTGAAGACCCGCGTGACGCCTTCGTTTCCAATACCTTTGCGTCTTTGGATGATTTGCCTCTGGGCAGCATTGTCGGCACCTCCAGCCTGCGTCGCCAGGCACAACTGTTGACCCGTCGTCCGGACCTGCAGATTCGCTTCCTGCGTGGCAACGTCAACACCCGCCTGGCCAAGCTGGATGCCGGTGAGTATGACGCGATCATCCTCGCCGCCGCCGGCCTGATCCGTTTGGGCTTCGAAGACCGTATCACCTCGGCCATCAGCGTCGAAGACAGCCTGCCTGCTGGCGGGCAAGGCGCCGTGGGCATTGAATGCCGTACCGCCGATAGTGAAATCCACGCGCTGCTCAAACCCCTGGATCACCATGAGACCGAAGTGCGTGTCACGGCCGAGCGCGCCCTGAACAAGCACCTCAACGGTGGCTGCCAGGTGCCGATCGCCTGCTACGCCGTGCTCGAAGGTGAAAACCTGTGGCTGCGTGGCCTGGTTGGGGATCCGGATGGGGGCACTCTGCTGACTGCCGAAATCCGTGGTCCGCAGCGTGACGCCATCGCCCTGGGTGTCCAGGTGGCTGAAGAGCTGCTGGACAAGGGCGCTGGCGCCATTCTGCAAAAAGTCTACGGCGAGGCCGGCCCGCAGTGACCGATTGGCGCGTGCTGCTGACACGGCCTGCCGAGGAATCGGCGGCCCTGGCGGCGGCGTTGTCCGAAGCCGGTATCTTCAGCAGCAGCTTGCCTTTGCTGGACACCGAACCGTTACCCGTTACCCCCGAACAACAGGCTGTCTTCGGTAATCTTGGCCGCTACTGTGCGGTGATCGTGGTGAGCAAGCCGGCCGCGCGGCTTGCCGTGCAGCAGTTGGATCAAGCCTGGCCGCAACTGCCGTGGTTCAGCGTCGGTGCGGCCACCGCGCAGGTCCTGGCTGATCACGGCCTTTGCGTTCACTATCCCCAAACCGGCGACGACAGCGAGGCCTTGCTTCAATTGCCTGCGTTGCGCGAGGCTATCGCACGGCCCGGTGCGCGGGTGTTGATCCTGCGCGGCGAGGGGGGGCGGGAGCTGCTGGCTGAGCGTTTGCGCGAGCAAGGTGCTAGTGTCGACTACCTGGAGTTGTATCGCCGTTTCCTACCGGCTTACGACACGGGCGTACTGACCCAGCGCATCCAGTTGGAACGCTTGAACGGCCTGGTGGTCAGCAGTGGGCAGGGTTTTTTGCACCTGCAGGCCCTGGCCGGACCCGATTGGCCACAGGTGGCGCAGCTGCCGTTGTTCGTGCCCAGCCCGCGAGTCGCCGAGATGGCGCGGGCCGCTGGCGCAGAAAAAGTTGTGGATTGTCGCGGCGCGAGTGCCGCGGCTTTGTTAGTGGCGTTACGGAGTCATGCCGTTCCCACTCTCTGATACGCAAAGGACGGATACGTGAGCGAAACAGCCTTGCCTAAAGATGAAACCCAACCCGCACTTGATGCGCCGGTTGAGTCACCGGTCACCGCGCCGCGCCGCGGCAATGGCCTGGCAGTTGTCGCCCTGCTGCTTGGCGCTGCGGGTGTTGCGGCCGGCGGTTGGGGTCTCTGGCAGGTTCGTGCCCTGCAAGCCAGCAGCCAGCACCAGCTGGGCCAAGTGCAGACCCTGGATGACCAATCCCAGGCCCTCAAGCAAAGCCAGCAACAACTGGCTGCACGCCTGGCGCAACTGCCGGGTGCGGATGAGCTCGAGGAGCGCCGTCGCCTGGTGGCCCAGTTGCAGGGTGACCAGCAGCGCTTGAGCCAGCGCCTGGAAACCGTGCTGGGTGCCAGCCGCAAGGATTGGCGCCTGGCTGAGGCCGAGCACCTGATTCGCCTGGCGAGTTTGCGCTTGTCTGCCTTGCAGGACATCAACAGCGCCCAGGCGTTGGTCCAGGGCGCCGATGAGATTCTTCGCGAGCAAAGCGATCCGGGCTCCTACGCCGCGCGCGAGCAGTTGGCCAAGAGCCTTGCTGCGTTGCGCAGTACTGAGCAGCCGGATCGCACCGGGCTGTATCTGCAATTGGCAGCCTTGCGTGATCAGGTCGTGCAACTGGCGGCCATCGCCCCTGAGTACCAACTGACTGAACCCGCATCCCAGGGGCGTCCAAGCACCGATACGGACAATCGCTGGAGCCAGTGGTGGGAGCAGATTTCCCGGTACTTCCGCATCGACTTCAACCCCGACGACAACATTCGTCCACTGCTCGCCGGTCAAGGCCTGAACCAGGTACGCCTGGCCCTAAGCCTGGCCTTGGAGCAAGCACAATGGGCGGCGCTCAATGGTGAATCGGCGGTGTACAGCCGCTCCCTGGGTGAGGCACGCAGCGTGTTGCAGGACAACTTCAACCAGGACAACCCGCAGAGCAAGGCGATGCTGGCGCGTATCGCCGAGCTTGAGCCCAAGGCTGTCTCGGTGGTGACACCGGACCTGGCGGCGAGCCTGGCTGCGGTACAGGCGTACCTCGAACGTCGTCATCTATCTGCCGACGAAGCCAAGGCGGCTGCCACGCCGGCGGCCACGTCGGCGAAGCAGGAGTAGAGCCGATGAAGCGTTTCTATGTGATCCTGGTGCTGGCGATTGCAATCGCCCTGGCACTGGCTGTGGGCATTTCGAAACACACCGGCTATGTGTTGATTACCTATCCTCATGTGCTGCACTACGAGTCGAGTCTATGGGCTACCGTGGTGGCGGTGTTTGTCTTCGGCCTGGCCATCTACTTGATCCGCGTATTGCTGAGCCTGGTCACCACCTCGGGTGGCGTGGTCAACCCGTGGTCGCGACGTAACCGCAGTCGCCGTGTGCAGATCGCCATCGAACAGGGCCAGATGGACCTCGCCGAAGGCCGTTGGGCCAGTGCCGAACGTCACCTGCACCGTGCCGCCGAGGCGGAGCGCCAGCCATTGCTGTACTACCTGGGCGCGGCCCGGGCGGCGAATGAGCAGGGCCGTTATGAAGAATCGGACGGCTTGCTCGAGCGCGCCCTGGAGCGTCAGCCCCAGGCCGAGCTGGCGGTTGCCTTGAGCCATGCGCAGTTGCAATTGGACCGTGGCGACACTGATGGCGCCCTTACCACCTTGCAGGCCATGCACGAGCGCCATCCTCACAACGGCCAGGTGCTGCGCCAATTGCAGCGTCTGCACCAGCAGCGTGGCGACTGGTCGTCGGTGATCCGCCTGTTGCCGGAGCTGCGCAAGGACAAGGTACTGCCCGCCGGCGAATTGGCCGAACTGGAGCGACGTGCCTGGGGGGAGAACCTGAGCCTGGCGGCCCAGCGCGAAGAGCAGGGCGAAGCCGGCTTGCAGTCTCTTGAGCGGGCCTGGCAACAACTGACTTCCGCCCAGCGCCAGGAGCCGCAACTGGTCCTGGCCTATGCCGAGCAACTGCGTCAACTGGGCGCCGATGCCAACGCGGAGGAAGCATTGCGCGGTGCCATCAAGCGCGGCTACGACAGCCACCTGATTCGTCTCTACGGCCTGCTGCGCGGCAGTGACCCTGCCCGGCAATTGAAGTTTGCCGAAGGCTGGCTCAAGGATCACCCGGGCGATGCCAGCCTGTTGTTGACATTGGGTCGTCTGTGCCTGCAAAACAGCCTGTGGGGCAAGGCGCGGGATTACCTGGAAAGCAGCCTGCAGGTGCAGCGTAATCCCGAGGCCTGTGCCGAACTGGCGCGGCTGTTGGCCCAGTTGGGTGACACTGAGCGCAGCAACCAGCTGTTCCAGGAAGGCCTGGGCTTATTGGATAACCGCTTGCTGGCGTCTCCGCTGCCAGCTCCTGCCCGAGTTTGATGCAGGAAGAAGTCTAGGGTTGGCTCAGATATTTCTGATGGCCAGCCCTTCAATGCTGAGCGTATGCCGGCCCTGAGGGGCTTTGAAGCAAACTCCTACGTTCATGCGCTTCAAGTCTTCCATTCTCTGACGGGATGTCCCTACGTTCTCACGGAATCGTCTGCTCTGGCGCGTATTGAAAGGGGTCAGGCCTTTCCTCTAACGTAACGACCTATCTCTCGCGATGCGGATAAAGCATGTCTTTGGCCCCTTCACGCTCCTTGTTTTTCCTTGCGTTCATGGCGGGTGCGCTGACGTTGGGTGCGTCCTTCTATCTTGAGTTCGGTGCCTCGTTACGCCCTTGTTTCCTGTGCCAGATGCAAAGGGCCTTTTTGGCTGCCTTCACGCTGATCAATCTGGTCGCCGCCATCCACAACCCCAGGCGTTCCACTTTTTACCTATATGGGGTTACGAGCATGGTCTGTGCGTTGCTGGGTGCCATCACCGCAGTACGCCAAGTGCTGCTGCAAAATGCCGCAGCCGATCAGGCCGCCGAATGCTGGCCCAGTCTCAGTCACATGCTCGAGAACCTGTCGCTGTGGCAGGCGTTGCAATTGACGGTCAAAGGCACGGTCGATTGTATGGAAATAAGCTGGACGCTATTTGACCTGAGCCTTCCCGAGTGGAGCCTGTTGTTCTTCCTGAGCATGTTGATCCTCGGTGTCATGCAATTTTTCCGACTGTTTTTGAGCCGTCCATTGCGCTCAGCGAGGCGCTGATCGGAGGCCGCAGTTTGTAGGCCGGGATTAAACACTTGTATGAACTTTCTCTCCTGCGTACCTTGAAGCCATAGTCATGGGGGCATAATCTGGCCCGCACGCGTTATTGAAACCGTTTGTCAGACGCGGCCTTGTCCCGCTGCTGTTTTATCCTTGAAGTGTTGCGCGGGCATCAGGCGGCAGCGCCCCTATAGGGAAGAGAGATCATCATGTTGGAACGTTGCAAGAATGCTCGGGAACGCTGGGGTGGGGTGCATACCCTGATCGACAAATGGCTGGATGCACGACGCAAATTGGTGCTGGCCTTTGATGACCTGGGTGCCGAGCCCGAAGCATTGAGCCAGAAGCGTGAACCGCTGCAAGATTTCTGTGTTGTGTTGGTGGATTACGTATCCGCAGGGCACTTGAGCATTTACACCCAGCTAACCAAGGAGGCGGAAGCCTTCAAAGACCAGCGCGGTCTGGATTTCGCCAAGACCCTTTACCCACGTATCGATGTGATCACTGAGAAGTTGCTAGCGTTTACCGACCTGTGCGATCAAGGCAAGTGTGTCGCCGAGAAATTCAAAGAGTTGGGCGTGCTGCTTCACGAGCGTTTCGAGCTGGAAGACTGCCTGATTGAAGTGCTGCACAACGCTCACAAGGAACACACTGTCGCCCAGGCCTGACCGAGGGGGATGCGATAAAGAACGGTGCACAGGTTGCACCGTTTTTTATTGGGTTAAGAACGGGTATCTAGCAATTCGATCTCAAAAACCAATGGCGTATTAGGCGGGATCAACTCTCCAGCACCGTCGGCGCCATAGGCCTGCGCCGATGGAATCACCAGGCGCCACTTCGCACCTACCGGCATTTGCTGCAATGCGCTGCTCCAGCCGCTGATCACACTGTCCAGGCGAAACCACTGGGGTTGTGTGCTCTGATCGAAAACCGTGCCATCGGGCAATCGTCCAACGTAGTTCACCTGGACCTGATCATTTGCGCCAGGCTTGTTACCCGTGCCGGGTGTCAGTTCCGTGAGCAGGATGCCATCGGCCAACCCACGCACTCCTTTCGCGGCTTTTTCCTTGGCTAAAAACTGTTGCTCGGCGGCAAGTGCCTTTTCACTTTCAGGCGCTTGGGCATCGGCTTCGGTCTGCGCTTCGTGCTCGGCAAGAATCTGTTCGATGCGCGCGTTATCCAACGCCAGCGGCTTGCCTTGATAGGCTTGTTTGAGGCCGTCGATCAAGGCCTGGATCTGCAGGTTCGGGACTTCCTGGCGCAGGCGCTCACCGAGGCTGGCGCCCAGGCTGTAGGCGAGATCGTGCTGATCTTGGGGCGTAGTTTTTGACGGTGATTGCTCGCTTGCATTGGCCGCGGAAATCGCCAGGCCCAGCACAAGGAAAAGGTAACGCGACATGGGCATTCTCCTGCCGAAAGTGCGACGGATTATGCCAGTGCGTGTACGTAAAAAGTGCCGTGTGTTTTCGTTATATCGATAAGAATTTTCGCACGTTGCAACGCAACGCAAACGATACTGTCAACATGCCCTAGCGGCGGTAAGAGCAGAGGGCTAGTATGAGCCGCACCCACGTCAGCCAGGAGGTAAACCATGTCGGCCAAACAGAAGCCTGTAAATACCCCGTTGCATTTACTCCAACAATTGTCGGGCAGCTTGCTCGAACATCTGGAAAGCGCATGTTCCCAAGCGTTGGCCGATGCAGAAAAACTGCTCGCCAAGCTGGAAAAACAACGCGGTAAAGCGCAAGAAAAACTGCATAAATCCCGCACCAAACTTCAAGACGCCGCCACTGCCGGCAAGGCCAAGGCACAAGCCAAAGCCAAAGACGCGGTAAAAGAACTCGAAGACCTGCTGGACGCTCTCAAGGATCGTCAAGCTGAAACCCGCACCTACATTTCCCAACTCAAAAAAGATGCTCAAGAAAGCCTGAAACTGGCCCAGGGCGTTGGTCGTGTGAAGGAAGCCGTAGCTAAAGTGCTGGGTGCCCGTGCACCGGCTAAAGCGCCAGCCAAGCCAGCGGCTAAAGCCACTGTTGCAAAACCCGCTGTGAAGCCAGTTGCCAAAACTGCTGCTGCAAAACCAGCCGCCAAGCCAGTTGCCAAAACTGCTGCTGCAAAACCGGCTGCCAAGCCAGCTGCTAAAACCGCTGCTGCAAAACCAGCCGCCAAGCCAGTTGCCAAAACTGCTGCTGCAAAACCAGCCGCCAAGCCGGTTGCCAAAACTGCTGCTGCAAAACCAGCCGCCAAGCCAGCTGCCAAAACCGCTGCTGCAAAACCAGCCGCCAAGCCAGTTGCCAAAACCGCTGCTGCAAAACCGGCTGCCAAGCCAGCTGCTAAAACCGCCGCTGCAAAACCAGCTACCAAGCCAGCTGCCAAAACTGCTGCTGCAAAACCAGCTGCGAAGCCAGTTGCCAAGACCGCTGCAGCAAAACCAGCTGCGAAGCCAGTTGCCAAGACCGCTGCAGCAAAACCAGCCGCCAAGCCAGTTGCCAAAACCGCCGCTGCAAAACCAGCCGCCAAGCCAGCTGCCAAAACCGCAGTTGCAAAACCAGCCGCCAAGCCGGCTGCCAAACCTGCAGTTGCAAAACCGGCCGCCAAGCCAGCTGCTGCGAAACCAGCACCGGCCAAGCCAGCAGCACCTGCTGCTACTCCGGCAGCGACCACCGCTCCAACCGCATCGGCCAGCAGCACCCCTGCACCGGTAGCGCCAAGCACCACCCCAACCAGCGCTTCCTAAGTGCCGGTGACCATGACGCGCAGCTGCTGCAGCGCGTCATGGTCAAGGTCGGCGGCATCCTCAGCCGCCAGTCCTTCCAGCCACCGCGGTTGAGTCATCTCCCCTTTCGGCCATGCCTGCGTCAACGCTTCCAGGCGCGTCAGCAATTGCCGTTCGGCATCCAGTTCCAGGGCTTTGACCCGTTCGCGCAGCGCCGCCAGTTGCTCATCCTGCTGCACCATGGCACGCCATTGCACCCGCAACTGCCGCAAGGGTTCGATCACCTGCGCCTGCCACGGTCGCGCCAGTTGTTGCAGGGTGCGCATACGCTCCGGCTCGAGTGCCACACCCCGCTGTTCCAGCCATGCGCCGCAGAGCAACAGGCACACGTCCGCCCCTTGCTCCTGCAAGCGCAGGCAGGCGGCTTCGACGCCCGGGCGGGCGTAAGTCGAGAGAGCAAAGCTCCATAGGTCAGCGTTCATATTCACACCCAAGCCAGCGGCCAACGAAGCTGGTAGACTCCGCCGCCATTATGATCCGACTTCAAAGCCTAACATTACAGCGTGGCCCGCAACGTCTTCTCGAAGACGCCGAGCTGACCCTGCACGCCGGTCACAAAGCCGGCCTGATCGGTGCCAACGGCGCCGGCAAATCCACGTTGTTCGCCCTGTTGCTGGGTGAGCTGACCCCGGATTCCGGGGACTGCTTGCTGCCGGCCGACTGGCGCATCGCCCATATGCGCCAGGAAATCGACACCCTGGACCGCATCGCGATCGACTACGTGCTCGATGGCGACCTGCGCCTGCGCCAGGTGCAACACGACCTGGCCGAGGCCGAGAAAGCCCAGGACGGCGGCGCCCAGGCCCGCCTGCACGCGGAACTCGATAGCGCCGACGGCTACACCGCCGACGCCCGCGCCCGCAAGATGCTCGCTGGCCTTGGCTTCACCAACGAACAGATGGATCGTCCAGTCGCCGACTTCTCCGGTGGCTGGCGCATGCGCCTTAATCTGGCCCAGGCGCTGATGTGCCCCTCGGACCTGCTGCTGCTCGACGAACCGACCAACCACTTGGACCTCGATGCGATCCTGTGGCTGGAGGACTTCCTCAAGAGCTATCAGGGCACCTTGCTGCTGATTTCCCACGACCGGGATTTCCTCGACGCCGTGGTCGACAACATTGCCCACGTCGAACAGAAGAAGATCACCCTCTACCGTGGCGGCTACACCGCGTTCGAACGGGCGCGTGCCGAGCGCCTGGCCCAACAGCAGCAGGCGTTCGAGAAGCAGCAGGCGCAGCGCGCGCACATGGAAAGCTACATCGCCCGGTTCAAGGCCCAGGCCACCAAGGCCCGCCAGGCCCAGAGCCGGATCAAGGCCCTGGAGCGCATGGAAGAACTGTCGGCGGCCCACGTCGATTCGCCGTTCGACTTTGTGTTCCGCGAATCGGTGAAAATCTCCAGCCCGTTGCTGGACCTCTCCGATGCACGCCTGGGGTATGGCGAGAAAACCATCCTGGAGAAGGTCAAGCTGCAGCTCACCCCGGGTGCGCGCATCGGTTTGCTCGGTCCGAACGGCGCGGGCAAGTCGACGCTGATCAAGAACCTATCGGGCGAGCTGCAACCCCTGGCCGGTCGTTTGACCCGTGGCGAGAACCTGGTGGTGGGCTACTTCGCCCAGCATCAGTTGGACTCCCTCGACGCCAAGGCCAGCCCGCTGCTGCACCTGCAACGCCTGGCGCCGACCGAGCGCGAGCAAACCCTGCGCGACTTCCTCGGTGGCTTTGACTTCCGTGGCGCGCGCATCGATGAGCCGGTGCTGAACTTCTCCGGTGGCGAAAAAGCCCGCCTGGCCCTGGCGTTGATCGCCTGGGACCGCCCGAACCTGCTGCTGCTCGACGAACCGACCAACCACCTCGACCTGGAAATGCGCCTGGCGCTGACCATGGCCCTGCAGGAATTCAGCGGTGCGGTCCTGGTGGTGTCTCACGATCGCCACTTGCTCAAGAGCACCACCGACAACTTCCTGCTGGTAGCGGATGGCAAGGTCGAAGAGTTCGACGGTGACCTGGACGACTACGCACGCTGGCTCACGGACTACCGCCTGCGCAATGCGCCGGTCAGCAACACCCCGGTCAACCCGGACAAGACCGACAAGAAAGCCCAGCGCCAGGCCGCTGCCGCACTGCGCCAGCAGTTGGCGCCGCACAAGCGCGAAGCCGACAAGCTTGAGGCCGAGTTGGGCAAGGTCCACGAGCGCCTGGCCAAGATCGAAGCCAGCCTGGGCGACAGCGCCGTGTACGAGGCTGCGCGCAAGGATGAGCTGCGCGACCTGTTGGCCGAGCAGGCCAGGCTCAAGGTGCGCGAAGGGCAATTGGAGGAAACCTGGATGGAAGCCCTCGAACTGCTGGAAACCCTACAAGCGGAGCTGGAGGCGCTGTCCTGATGGAGGCCTTGCAACTGCCGTTGCCTGCGCAATGGATCGAGCCTGTATGGATCGGCGTGCAAATCCTGCTGATCCTGCTGGCCGGCTACCTCGCCCAGCGGTTTGTCGCCAAGGGCCTGACGCGCCTGGGTGAGCGCTACCCGTTTCCGCCGCAACTGCTGATGCCCCTGCGTGGCGGATTGCGTTGGCTGATCATGGGCAGTGCGTTGATCTTTGTGCTGGGCCGGCTGGGTGTGTCCGCCACGGTGTTGTGGACCGCGCTGTCGGGGTTTGTCGCAGTGGCGGCAGTGGCGTTCTTCGCCATGTGGTCGGTGTTGTCCAACCTGCTGTGCGCGATCCTGATCTTTACCGTCGGACCGTTTCGCCTCGGTGACATCGTCGAGTTGGTGGATACCGTCGACAAGCCCGGCGTGAAGGGCAGGGTAGTGGCAATCAACTTGCTCTACACCACACTGATCGAAGTGGAAGCCGCAGGCACCGACAGCGCCATCGTACAGGTGCCTAACAGTCTGTTCTTCCAACGCTCGGTGCGACGTTGGCCTGGTACCCATGTGTTCCCGGGTGACCGCTAGCGTTTACATCCTGTAAAAATCTATAGCCAGCCTCTGCTCGGCGGAGTTAGCTTAAGGCCCGACAATCGCTGACTCTTCCCCGAGGTGTGCTATGGCACTCGACACGTGGCTGGCCTTTTTCCTGGCCAGTTGGATCATCTCCCTTTCCCCTGGCGCCGGCGCCATCGCTTCGATGTCCAGCGGCCTGCAATACGGCTTCCTGCGCGGTTACTGGAACGCCATTGGCCTGCAACTGGGCCTGGCCATGCAGATTGCCGTGGTAGCGGGCGGCTTGGGTGCCATTCTGGCGGCGTCGTCGACCGCGTTCTATGCGATCAAATGGTTTGGCGTGGCGTACCTGGTGTACCTGGCCGTCAAGCAATGGCGTGCCTTGCCCATGGACATGGCCGATGACGCGGCGATACGCCCGCTCGGCAAGCCGATGGCGATGATGTTCCGTGGTTTCCTGGTCAACGCCAGCAACCCCAAGGCCCTGGTGTTCATGCTGGCGGTGCTGCCGCAGTTCGTGAATCCCCAGGCGCCGTTGCTGGTGCAGTACCTGATCATCGGTGCGACGATGATCAGCGTCGATATGATCGTGATGGCGGGGTATACGGGGTTGGCGTCCAAAGTCCTGCGCCTGTTGCGCACGCCCAAGCAGCAGAAGCGCGTGAACCGGACGTTTGCCGGATTGTTCGTAGGGGCCGCGGGTTTCCTGGCCAGCTTGCATCGCGCAACGGCGTAAACCTCGGTACTTGAACGTGTGGGAGGGGGCAAGCCCCCTCCCACATTGGTTGTGTGTTTCCAAAGAATTACCCTTCAGCGCAGGATCTTCGGCGCTTCATCCCTGGGCAGGTTATTACGCAACGCCGGCTGGCCAGGCTCCTGATATCCACCGCCCAACTGCTCCGCCAACTGCCTGGCGACGTCCTCACCCAGCGCCTTCGACACCTCCTTCACCACCCGCGGCCGGTTCAGGCTTACGCGTACGTCGCGGCTGTTCACCAGCTTGGTGTCCTGGCCTTCGCCCATGGCGGTAAACGCCGAGGTGATTTCGTAGGTGCGCGTATTGATCAGGCTGAAATCCGCCACCAGCGTCAGGCCCAGCACTGCCGAGTAGCTGTTGGTGTGGTCCAGGGCGTTGATGTCCTGGGTGAAGTCGATGTCCGACAGCGTACCGAACAGCACATAGTCCGCGCCCTTGAAGTGACCGGCCTTGATGCGCTTGATCACGTCATAGACGTCACCCTTGGCATCGGCGGTGTAGGGCGTGCCCTGCACCAGCTGGAACTGGCGGGACTTGAGAATCTCGCCCTTGATATCACCGCTGAACTTCCGCAGCTCGGTTTGTTCGATGTAGCTGCTACGGCTCTCGTACTCGCTGTAGTTCGCCGCGCCGCTGGCGTGATAGCTGCTTGCCTGGAAGTTGTTGCTGGCCGAAACCTGGTGGATGTATTCCTCGACCTGCGCCTGGTAGGCCAGGTCGGTCACCGCGATCTTCGGTGCGGCCGAGGCGCCAAAGGCGCACAACAGGCCGATCAAACCAATCCATGCACGCATTGCCTAGCGCTCCGTGGTCTTGCGGATTTCTTTTTCGTCCATCCATTCGGCCAGGCCGCTCTCGACGTCGATCAGCTGCAGGCTGAACTTGTAGAACACGTCCTTGTAGTCCGAGCTGCGCTTGACGATGGAACTGATGGAGCCTTCCAGGCGGTACTTGGCCGCGACCATGTTGCCGGTCTTGCTGACGCTGGACTTCTTGTACAAGCCGCTCTGGTTCTGCAGCTTGAGCTGGTCGACCTGGCTCTGCATGTCGGTGTTGTCACTGGCGAAGCGTGCGGTGCCCGTCTTCATCAACTGGGTCTTGATCGACGTGGTGATCTCACGGGTGTCGATGTACTCGCTGGTCTTGTTCTTCACGTCATACACCTGCACCACCGGGCGGCCTTGCAGGATGCCGGACTGGGCCAGGGAGCGGGTCATGCTTTCGGCGATCATCTGCAGGTCGGTGGAGCCGAACTCGTTGGTCACCAGTTCCACCGCCTTGGTGTCGCCGTAGCTGATGTTTTTACCCCCCAGTACCGGGGAGGTATTCGCGCAGCCGCTGGCCAGGACGGCAACCACGGCGAGGATCGAGAAACGTGCAAGCATGGGGAAATCTCTCAGCAGCAAAAAGAATGAACGGCTCAAGGGGTTTTGACTTCAAGGCGGAAGTCCGCGGCCTGGGGCACATTGGCAATGGCGGGCAGGAAGGTCGCCTGGTTGGCGTACAGGTTCAGCACCTTCCAGGTCTCTTCATCGCCCACCGGGAAACCATCGGCGCCCAGCCAGGCGAAGCGGTAATACATCATCTGGTTACTGCTGGTGATGTTGCTCAGTTGCACCTTGGCGGTGAGGAAGCCGTTCTCGCGGGCTACACGAATGGCGCCGACCGCGATGCCCTTGAACTTGCCCATCACCACGATCTTGCTCGCGGCGCTGCCAGGTTCCAGTGGTGGCGGGGTGGCGCAGCCGGCAAGCAGGACCAGCGCCAGTGCGCCGAGGATAAAGTGACGCATAGGGTGCTCCTTAAGGTTGTTTGAGGGCGATGGCCTGGGTTGTCGAACCGGGCAGCACATGGGCGGCGAGGCCACCGGCGAACACTTGGTTGCCGACCATGCGCAGGGTGATCACCTGGTAGCGCTGGTCGGCCTTGATCGTTACCAGCGTGCCACCGAGGGCGTTGGGCAGGCTGACCTGGTGTTCACCGCGCTTGAGGCGCAGGCGCGTGACTTGGGTCATGTCCGGCAGGGTGCGCCAGGTGCGGGTGTCGGCGCCTTCGGTCACGGCCGAGGCGATACCCAGTACCAGGCCTGCCATGGGGTTGGTCTTGTTCAGGTTGTTCTGCGCCACACCACGGCTTACCGCACGCACGGTGGTGCGCAGAATGATCCCCGGCATGTCGTCACGCAGGGCGCGGCGGGACATGGCTGTGGTGCTGTTGAGCGCCGTGAGGTTCTGTTGCTGGCCGTCGACACCGATCTGGGCGAGGGTCGCCGTGGAGGTATCGGCCTTGATCACCGGGAACGACAGCGGGGTGATCACCAGGTTGCCATTGATCGGGATCGGCAGCGGCAGGCGGATCGAGTCGCGGGCGGGTGCGAGGCCGCTCTGCACCACGATCAGCACGTCGGTTTCATCGCTGCCGACCTTGGATTTGTCCAGGTCGAGCAGCGCTTTTTCCAGCAGTGGCGTGTTAGGGCGCAGCTCGATGGCCTTGCGATAACCGGGGGCGGCCAGGTCTTTTTCGCCCAGGGCTTCGTAGACGAAGCCGGCCAGGTAATGGCTGAACGCACTTTGGTAACTGTTCTTCAGGCCGACCACTTCCGGCGCGTCGAGGGCTTGCACCGGGTAGCCGTGCAGGTCCTTGATCTGGGTAGTCACGCCCTGGCGCTCGGCTTCGTCTTCGCGGTTGAGGTATTCCTTGTCGCGCAGGTCGGCGATCACCGCTTCGCGTTCGTGGGTCTTCTTGATTTCGGTGCGTGCGCCGTCGAAGTCGTTCAAGGCCAGCAGGTTCAGGGCCATCTGCGTGGTCAGCATGACTTTTTCGTAGTCATAGCCTTCGTAGCGACGCACCTTGTCATTGGCCAGGAAGCTGCCGAACTGGGACAGGTATTTTGCGCTGTCGAACTTGACCGACTCTTCCCACTTGTAGACTTGCAGGTCGGCATTGCGCCAGGCGGTCTGGCTGCCGGTCAGGTCGCCCTTGGCCCGCAGCAACTCGCCCTTTTCGAAGAAATACAGCAGGTCTTTGTCTTCGCCGGTGTTGTTCTTTTCCAGCAGGGTCAGGGCGGCGTCGACATTGCCGGTGGCGAGTTGCTGGTTGGTGGCTTGCAGCTCGGCGTCGTAGCTGCGGAACATTGAACAGCCGCTGAGCAAAGTGACTGCCGCGAGCGCGAGCGGAGGTAAGGCGCGAAAAACCATGTCACTTCTTCCCTGAAAGTAGTCAACCAATATGGTTATTCCTCATAAAACCGAGGAATGAAATTCCCTTTCGCACTAACAGGGCCGGCATTATAAGCATCGTTACTGGCAAAACAATGGCTTTTTGCCTCGTTTGAGCTGGCCAAGATGCCACTAACGCATCTCTCAAATGCCCGTTCTCCCAAACGACAAATCACTAACGCCTTGAGTCAAACCCTTTAACGCTTAACAATGTGTTACTTCGTATTTCCACTTGAGATTCATTCATGATTGCGCCCTTCCGTTTTCTCGCCTGGCTGCTGTTGCCGGCATTGATGTCGTGCAGCTTCAACCTGCTGGCCGCGACTGCCGAGGGCGCGCCACAAGCCCTGCATCTGCTGGACTACATTGGTGCCGACTACCCACCGACGGTGGCGGCGGGCAAGGTGGTGGATGATTCGGAATACCGTGAGCAGGTAGAGTTTCTCGGGGTATTGCAGGGGTTGGTGGCGGATTTGCCGCAAAAGCCCGAGCGCGCGGAGCTGGTAAAGGGGGTCGAGGACCTGCTGGCGGCTGTCACCGCTCATGCAGACGGCGCGACCGTCGCTCGCCAGGCGCGCCAGTTGGGCGCCAAGCTGGCAGTCGCGTATGAAGTCAGCCAAGCCCCGGCCATCACGCCCGACCCGACGCGCGGCGCACCGCTCTACGCCCAGCACTGTTCGGTGTGCCACGGCACTGCCGGTGCCGGCGATGGTCCGGCCGGAGTGGGGATGACGCCGCCTCCGGCCAATTTGACGGATGCTGCGCGCCTGGATCGCCTGAGCCTCTACGCGATCTACAACACCCTGGGTCTGGGTGTCGAAGGCACTGACATGCCGTCCTTCGCCGACCAACTGGACGACCGCCAGCGTTGGGACCTGGCCACCTACATTGCCGGCTTCACCGCCGACCCGGCTGCGGCGAAAAGCGAGCAGCCCTTCAACCTCGCCGACCTGGCCCGCCAGACGCCCAATGAAGTACTGGCCGCAAACGGCCCGGCAGCTGCCGCAACCTTCCGCGCCCAGCGTGCGCAACCGCCGCAGGTCAAGCGTGGCCCGGCGCAGTTGCTCGATTACACCGCGACCACCCTGGACAAAAGCCTCGCGGCGTTCCGTAACGGAGACCACGAACAAGCCTATGACTTGTCGGTAGCGGCCTACCTGGAAGGCTTTGAGCTGGTGGAAAGCTCACTGGATAACGTCGATGCCAACGTGCGCAAGGACACCGAGAAGGCCCTGATGGCTTACCGGCAGTCGTTACAGGACGGTCTGCCGATCGAGCAGGTGCAGCAACGCCTGGACGTGGCCAAGGGCAAGCTCACCGAATCCGCAGGCTTGCTGGGCAGCGATGGCCTGAGCTGGTCGTTGAGCTACATCTCGGGCTTGCTGATCCTACTGCGCGAAGGCCTGGAAGCGATCCTGGTGCTGGCGGCGATCCTCGCGTTTCTGCGCAACACCGGCCAGCAATCGGCGGTGCGCAGCGTCAACGTCGGCTGGGGCCTGGCGCTCTTGGCCGGCTTGGCCACCTGGGCGCTGGCGGCGTATGTGATTGATGTCAGCGGCGCCCAGCGCGAATTGCTCGAAGGCTGCACGGCGCTGTTCGCCAGCGTAATGGTGCTGTGGCTTGGCGTATGGATGCACGACCGCCGCCATGCTGCGGCGTGGCAGGACTACATCAAGAGCAGCCTGGTGGGCGGCGGTGGGCGTTTCGGTTTTGCGATATTGGCGTTCTTCTCGGTCTACCGCGAGCTGTTCGAAGTGATCCTGTTCTACGAAACCCTGTGGCTGCAAGCGGGCCCGGCCGGGCACAACGCGGTGCTGGCGGGTGGCGCCACGGCGTTGGTGCTGCTGGTGGGCCTGGCCTGGGTGATCCTGCGCGGTTCGGCGAAACTGCCGCTGGCGCTGTTTTTTGGCATCAATGCGGGGCTGCTGTGCGCGTTGTCGGTGGTGTTCGCCGGGCATGGCGTCAAGGCGTTGCAGGAAGCCGGCATCTTCGGCACGCGGCCGGTGGCGTTCTTTGATTTCGACTGGCTGGGCATCCACGCCGATGCATACTCGTTGAGCGCACAGGCCGTGGCGATCCTGGCCATTGTGGTGCTCTACGGTCGCAGCCGGCTGGCAGAAAAGCAGCGAGTGGCGGCATAACATGCGCGTATGGATCGATGCGGACGCCTGCCCCAGGGCCGCCAAGGACCAGGTGGTGAAGTTCGCCCTCAAGCGCCAGTTCGAAGTTGTATTGGTGGCCGGGCAGAGCCAGATCAAGCCGAGCTTCTCGTGCGTGAAGTTGATCGTGGTGCCCAGCGGCCCGGACGCAGCAGATGACTACCTGGTGGAGCACGCAGTGCCCGGCGAACTGGTGATCTGCAGCGATGTGCCCCTGGCCGACCGCCTGGTGAAGAAGGGCGTCACGGCCCTCGACCCTCGGGGCAAGGAGTTCAGCCCGGCAAACATGAGTGAGCGGTTGGCGGTGCGCAATCTGTTTACCGACCTGCGCGAGCAGGGCCAGATGGGCGGTGGACCACCGCCCCATGGGGAGAAGGACAAGCAGGCGTTTGCCAACTCGCTCGACAGGATACTGACGCGGTTAATGCGCCAGTCCTGATCCGTTGGAGAGGGAGCCCGGCATCCCCGCTAATCGTTCTCGTGGGTAAGCTCCAGCACCCGGTCCACCAGCTTGTTGATGCCTGAAGCCACTTCACTGATGTTCTTGCCGAGCATATAGGCGGGCGTACTGACCAATTTGCGTGCGGTGTCCTCGACAATGTCTTCCACGCTGCATTCCTGGTGGGTGGCGCCCATCTTGTCCAGGGCTGCGGCAGTGTTGGTGTCGTTGCCGATGGTGCAGGTCACGCCCGGGCCGTAGATCTTCGCGGCCAGTGCCGGGGAGATGCAGATCAGCCCCACCGGCTTGCCCGCTTCGGCAAAGGCTTCGGCCAGTTCCAGCACTTGCGGGTTGACGCTGCAACCGGCGCCCTCGACGGCAAAGTTCGACAGGTTCTTCGCCGCACCAAACCCACCGGGTACGATCAGCGCATCGAACTCGTCGGCGTTGGCGTCTCGAATATCCTTGACCTTGCCACGGGCAATGCGGGCCGACTCCACCAGCACGTTGCGCGACTCGGGCATTTCTTCGCCCGTCAGGTGGTTGATCACGTGCAACTGGGCAATATCGGGTGCAAAACATTGGACCTGAGCGCCGCGCTGATCCAGGCGCAGCAGGGTGATCACGCTTTCGTGGATCTCTGCGCCGTCGTACACGCCGCAGCCGGAAAGGATCACTGCAATCTTTTTGCTCATGGGCATTTCTCCTGGAGTCTTGGCGTTAAATGTCTACTAATTTGTCACCTGTTGCCAATGGGATCTCGCGCCGCTGCACCTAATCTTGATGTAACAAAAATAGACCGGACCAGACCATGGACTTCGTGCCTTACGCGGTACCGTTTTTCATTGCCTTGATTGTGGTGGAGCTGCTCGCCGACCGCTGGCGTGGCCAGCGCAACTACCGGGTGGCGGACGCCATCAACAGCCTCAGCACCGGCGTGCTGTCCACCACCACCGGGCTGTTGACCAAGGGGGTGGGGCTGCTGACCTACGCGTTCGCCCTCAAGCACCTGGCGTTGATCGAGCTGCCTGCCCAGAGTGTCTGGACCTGGGTGTTCGCGTTTGTGTTCTACGACTTCTGTTATTACTGGCTGCACCGGATGGGGCACGAGCGCAACATCCTGTGGGCTGCGCACTCGGTGCATCACCAGAGCGAGGACTACAACCTCAGCACCGCCCTGCGCCAGACCAGCACCGGCTTCCTGCTGAGCTGGATCTTCTACCTGCCCCTGGCCGTGCTTGGCGTGCCGCTGGTGGTGTTTATCAGCGTGGCGTCCCTCAACCTGCTGTATCAATTCTGGGTGCATACCCGGCACGTGCCCAAGCTTGGCTGGTTCGAATGGTTTTTCGTCACGCCCTCCAATCATCGGGCCCACCATGCACAGAATGCTCTCTACATGGATCGCAACTACGGCGGTGTGTTCATTCTTTGGGACCGGCTGTTCGGCACCTTCCAGGAAGAAGACGACAACGAACCGGTGATTTTCGGCGTGACCACACCCTTGGCCAGCTGGAACCCGCTGTGGGCCAACCTGCAGTTTTATGCACAGCTCTGGAGTGATGCACGGCGTACCGAGAGTCGGTGGGACAAGCTGCGCATCTGGTTTATGCGCACCGGTTGGCGCCCGGCGGACGTGAAGGCCAAGTATCCATCGGCCAAGCCCGACTTGAGCCAGTTCCGCAAATTCGAGGTGCCGCTGGACACGCGCCAACAGGTCTATATCGCCCTGCAGTTCGCGGCGTATGTGGGGTTTGGCAGCTACTTGATGAATTTCGGCGAGGGGCTGCCCAGTGCAGCGCTGATCGTCGGCTGGAGTGCGATGGCGCTTGGGTTGTTTACCCTCGGCGTGGCCCTGGAGAATCGCTCATGGGCCTTAAAGGCCGAGCTGATACGGCTGGCGCTGAATGTGCCGTTGGTGTGGCTGGCGCCGGTGGTCGGGCTGTGGCCGGCCAGCAACCTGGGCTGGCTGGGCCTGGTGAGCTACAGCCTGCTCAGCGTGATTGGCCTCTACTGTTGCAGGGGCCGGCTTACTCGACTGGTGTCTTAGGCGCTTCTACCGGGACGGGCTCGGCGGCGGCGAGCCGTGCCTTGGCATCGGCACAGGCCTGGCGGGCGATGCGTGCGTTCTTTAAGCGGCGGCGCAGCCACAGGCCAAAGCCCAGCAACAGCAAGGCGCCCAGTACCCACAACTCGTATTTCTTGACGCTGCCAAGCATGCCTTCCAGCACCGCGCCAAAGTGATAAGCCGCAGCCCCCAACGCGGCAGCCCAGATCGCGGCGCCGATACCGTTGAGGATCAGATAGCGCATCGGTGGGTAACCGGAAAGACCAATGGCCACCGGCATCACCGTGCGCAATCCATAGACAAAGCGGAAGCTCAGCACCCAGATATCCGGGTGCCTGCGGATATGTTCCAGGGCCTTGTCGCCCATCAATTGCCAGCGCGGCTTGCGCGCCAACAGTTTGCGGCCGTGCTTGCGCCCCATGTAATACCAAAGCTGGTCGCCGGCGTAGCTGCCGAAGAAGGCAACGACCACCACCAGGTTGATATCCATGTACCCACGGAACGCCAGGAAGCCTGCGAGAACCAGGATGGTTTCGCCTTCGAAGAACGTGCCTAGGAAGAGGGCAAAGTAGCCGAAGTCATGCAGAAATTGTTGAAGCATGGTCTGGGTGCTGGCGAAATGAACGCGCAGCCTACGCCTTCGTGAACATTCATGAAAGTATCGAGATGTGTCACGAAGTGAACAATTCCTACATTGGGCGACGAATGCGACTACAGGTCGCATCGTTAAGCACAACTGTCATACCTTCGTCATAATGCCCGCTTATAACTGCAACGCTCGCCCGTGAACCCGGGCTCAGGAGTCTGTCGTGAGCTTTACCCCTGCCAATCGCCTGTTCCCTGCTACCCGCCTGCGCCGTAATCGTCGTGATGATTTTTCTCGCCGCCTGGTTCGTGAAAACGTACTGACCACGGATGATCTGATCCTGCCGGTGTTTGTGCTCGACGGCGAAAATCGCCGGGAAGCGGTGGCGTCGATGCCGGGTGTAGAGCGTCTGACCATTGATCTGCTGCTTGAAGAGGCGACGGGTTGGGTCGAACTGGGGATTCCGGCGTTGGCGTTGTTTCCGGTCACGCCATCTGAACTCAAGTCCCTTGATGCTGCCGAAGCCTGGAACCCGGACGGTATTGCCCAGCGCGCCACCCGCGCCCTGCGCGAGCGTTTCCCGGAGCTGGGGGTGATCACCGACGTGGCGTTGGACCCGTTCACTACCCACGGGCAGGATGGCATTCTTGACGAAGACGGCTATGTTCAGAACGACATTACCGTCGATGCGCTGGTCAAGCAGGCCTTGTCCCATGCGGCAGCAGGCGCCCAGGTGGTTGCGCCGTCGGACATGATGGACGGCCGCATCCAGGCGATTCGCGAAGCCCTGGAACTGGCCGGCCACGTCAATGTGCGGATCATGGCCTACTCGGCCAAGTACGCCAGCGCCTACTACGGCCCGTTTCGCGATGCGGTGGGCTCGGCGCTGAACCTGGGCAAGGCCAACAAGGCTTCGTACCAGATGGACCCGGCTAACAGCCATGAAGCCTTGCACGAAGTGGCGGCCGATTTGGCCGAAGGCGCCGACATGGTGATGGTCAAGCCGGGGATGCCGTACCTGGACATCCTTTACCGGGTCAAAGAGGAATTCAAAGTGCCGACCTTTGTGTATCAGGTCAGTGGCGAATACGCCATGCACATGGCTGCAATCCAAAATGGCTGGTTGAGTGAAGGGGTAATCCTAGAATCCTTGACGGCCTTTAAACGTGCCGGGGCTGATGGCATCCTGACCTATTTCGCCGCCCGCGCCGCCCAATTGCTTAGAGAGCAACAATAGCCCTCACAGGAACATTCGATGAATACCGAAGGACTCTCCGAAGTTGCCGTAAAAGACGCTCACCCGGTGGTGGAACAAGTCACCGAGACCCCGCCGGAGCACGAGCCGGCCGCGCCTGTGGTGGTCGCCGAAGCGCCAGCCCCGGCCCCGGTGGCCGCCGTGGTGACCAACCTGGATGACAGCAGCCTGTACATCCACCGCGAGCTGTCACAACTGCAATTCAACATCCGCGTGCTTGAACAGGCACTGGATGAGTCCTACCCGTTGCTGGAACGCCTGAAATTCCTGCTGATTTTCTCCAGCAACCTGGATGAGTTCTTCGAGATCCGCGTCGCCGGCCTCAAGAAACAGATCACCTTCGCCCGTGAACAAGCTGGCGCGGACGGCCTGCAGCCGCACCAGGCGCTGGCGCGCATCAGCGAGCTGGTGCACGGTCATGTGGATCGCCAGTACGCGATCCTCAATGACATCCTGCTGCCGGAACTGGAAAAGCATCAGGTTCGCTTCATCCGTCGCCGCCACTGGACCACCAAGATCAAGACCTGGGTGCGTCGCTACTTCCGCGACGAAATCGCGCCGATCATCACGCCGATCGGCCTGGACCCTACACACCCGTTCCCGCTGCTGGTGAACAAGAGCCTGAACTTCATCGTCGAGCTGGAAGGGATCGACGCCTTCGGTCGCGATTCGGGCCTGGCGATCATCCCGGCGCCGCGCTTGCTGCCACGGATCATCAAGGTACCCGAAGAGGTGGGGGGCGCTGGCGACAACTATGTATTCCTGTCGTCGATGATCCACGCCCACGCCGATGACCTGTTCCAAGGCATGAAGGTCAAGGGCTGCTACCAGTTCCGCCTGACCCGTAACGCCGACCTGGCGCTGGATTCCGAAGACGTCGAAGACTTGGCCCGCGCCCTGCGCGGCGAGCTGTTCTCGCGGCGCTACGGGGATGCGGTGCGCCTGGAAGTGGCCGACACCTGCCCGAAACATCTGTCGGACTACCTGCTCAAGCAGTTCAACCTGGGCGAGACCGAGCTGTACCAGGTCAATGGCCCGGTGAACCTCACGCGCCTGTTCAGCATCACCGGCCTGGACAGCCATCCGGAGCTGCAATACACCCCGTTCACCCCGCAGATCCCGAAACTGCTGCAAAACAGCGAGAACATCTTCAGCGTCGTGAGCAAGCAGGACATCCTGCTGCTGCACCCGTTCGAGTCCTTCACCCCGGTGGTCGACCTGCTGCGCCAGGCCGCCAAGGACCCGCACGTATTGGCCGTGCGCCAGACCCTGTACCGTTCCGGTGCCAACTCGGAAATCGTCGACGCGCTGGTAGACGCCGCGCGCAACGGCAAGGAAGTCACTGCGGTGATCGAGTTGCGCGCACGCTTTGACGAAGAGTCGAACCTGCAACTGGCCAGCCGCCTGCAAGCGGCCGGCGCGGTAGTGATCTACGGCGTGGTGGGCTTCAAGACCCACGCCAAGATGATGCTGATCCTGCGCCGCGAAGCCGGTGAGATCGTGCGTTACGCTCACCTGGGTACCGGCAACTACCACGCCGGCAACGCCAAGCTCTATACCGATTACAGCCTGCTGACTTCCGACGACGCCTTGTGTGAAGACGTCGGCAAGTTGTTCAGCCAGTTGATCGGCATGGGCAAGACGTTGCGCATGAAGAAGCTGCTGCACGCGCCGTTCACCCTCAAGAAGGGCATGCTCGACATGATTGCCCGCGAGACCCAGTTCGCCCTCGAGGGCAAACCGGCGCACATCATCGCCAAGTTCAACTCGCTGACCGACCCGAAGATCATCCGCGCGCTGTACAAGGCCAGCCAGTCCGGCGTGCGTATCGACCTGGTGGTGCGCGGCATGTGCTGCCTGCGTCCGGGCATTGTCGGCGTGTCGCATAACATCCATGTGCGCTCGATCATCGGCCGCTTCCTGGAACACACGCGGGTGTTCTACTTCCTCAACGGCGGCGAGGAGCAGATGTTCCTCTCCAGTGCCGACTGGATGGAGCGCAACCTCGACAAGCGTGTGGAGACCTGCTTCCCGGTCGAGGGCAAGAAGCTGATCATGCGGGTCAAGAAGGAGCTGGAAAGCTACCTCACCGATAACACCCACAGCTGGAGCCTGCAGTCGGATGGCCGTTATGTGCGTAACACGCCGACCGGCAACCAGAACCCGCGCAGCGCCCAGGCGACCTTGCTGGAAAAGTTGGGTAGCCCGATTCTGTCGGTGAACTAACAGACAACACGCTCTGAAAATGTGGGAGGGGGCTTGCTCCCGATTGCGGTGGTTCAGTCAAAGTATTCGCGACTGACACACCGTAATCGGGGGCAAGCCCCCTCCCACATTTGTTTTCGCAGTGTTCATGAGATCGGGTTAGCGCAGGTTCAGGCTGAACCCCACCCGCGTCAGCCACTCCGCTTCCTGGGCGAAGTCCGCCTGGGTCAGCTGGTTCTCATCCAGCCAGCCTTTGGGGAATACGACATCCAGGCTGTCGCCATTGGCGCGCAGGGTCACCTGGGGCATCTGTTGGGTGCCACGAATGTGGTGGAACAGGATCGCGAAGCGCAGCAGCACGCACAGGCGGATCAGCTTGATGCCTTCATCGCCGAACTCGGCAAACTTGTCCTTGGGAATATTGCGACGATGGCCGCGCACCAGCAGTGCGAGCATCTGCTGGTCTTCCCTGGAGAAACCCGCCAGGTCGGAGTGCTCGATCAGGTAGGCGCCGTGCTTGTGGTAGTGGTAATGGGCGATATCCAGGCCCACTTCATGCACCTTGGCCGCCCAGCCGAGCAGTTCGCGCCATACGCCGTCTTCCAGGTCCCAGTCTTCGGCGACCTGGTCGAACGCATGCAGGGCTTTACGCTCCACGCGGGCTGCCTGCTCCTGATCGACGTGATAGCGCTCCATCAGCGAGGTGAGCGTGCGCTCTCGTACGTCTTCATGATGATGGCGGCCCAGCAGGTCATACAGCACGCCTTCGCGCAGGGCGCCGTCACAGTGGTCCATGCGTTGCAGTTCGAGGGCGTCGAAGATCGCCTCGAGAATCGCCAGGCCGGCCGGGAAGATGGTGCGACGGTCGGGCTTGATGCCGTCGAAGTCGATCTTCTCGGCATCCCCCAGCTTGAACAGCTTGCGCTTGAGCCAGGCCAAACCTTCGGCGTTGACTTCACCGGTGCCATGGCCGCCGGCCTTGAGCGCCAGGCCGATGGCACGGATGGTGCCGGACGAGCCGATGGCTTCATCCCAGGTCAGGCGGTGCAGGGCGTGCTCGATGCTCATGATCTCCAGTCGCGCTGCCGTGTAGGCCTGGGCGTAGCGCGCCGGGGTGATCTTGCCGTCCTTGAAATAGCGTTGGGTATAACTGACACAGCCCATCTGCAGGCTTTCGCGCAGCAGCGGTTCGAAGCGCTGGCCGATGATGAACTCGGTACTGCCACCGCCGATGTCCGCCACCAGGCGCTTGCCAGGGGTATCGGCCAGGGTATGCGACACGCCGAGGTAGATAAGGCGTGCTTCTTCACGGCCGGAAATGACTTCCACCGGGTGACCGAGGATCTCCTCGGCGCGACGGATGAATTCGCCCCGGTTACGGGCTTCGCGCAGGGCGTTGGTGCCGACGATTCGCACGGCGCCGAGGGGCATGCCGTTGATCAGCTGTGCAAAACGCTTGAGGCAGTCGAGGCCGCGTTGCATGGATTCTTCATTGAGCTGGCGCTCGTCGTCGATCCCGGCAGCCAGCTGCACTTTTTCGCCGAGCCGCTCAAGGATGCGGATTTCGCCGTTCTGGGCCTTGGCCACGACCATGTGAAAGCTGTTGGAGCCCAGGTCGATGGCGGCGATCAGGGACAGATTCTTGGCTTGGGATTGCGGCATGGTTAGGGGGTCTCGGTCGATAACCTTACCATCGTGCCACGATCGACCGCTGACGCCAACGCGTAGTGCTCCGTGAATTTCTCTGCGCTCGTCTGTAGGGGATTTTTATGGAAAGTGTAGGGTGTCTTTCCATGGTTCTGTTGGCGCATACGCGTAGTTCTGTAGGGGAATTTAACTTCGGATTTTTATAAGGCGATATTTGATTTCGCCTACAACTTTTGAGACGGAGCGCTATTGGTTTTTATGTTCAGGACTACTGCCGTGGTGGGTTGTGCCGACAATTTGTTTTTATCGCTCCCACACTAAACACGGTATTGCCTTATTCTTTATTCGGGCCTTGAGGCGACAGACTGTCATTCGGCAATCGTGCCGTGGTGTTATTTATTTGTGGCTTGTGTCTTCAAGGCAAAAATAAGTACGCCTGACAACTTTAAGTGACAGGTCGACTATGAAAAAAATTGTTGGATTGACTCTCGGTATTGCTTGGCTGGCCGCCGCCCTCAACGTCCATGCATCCACCAGTGCCGAGCTGATCGTCAGGGGGACGATCAAACCAGCCGCCTGCAACCTCAGCATGACCGGTGGTGGCATCATCAACTACGGCGACATTCCTTCTGGCCAACTGCTGCCAACCGCGTTCAACCCACTGGCGGAAAGAACCGCCCCGTTGACCGTCACTTGCGGCACCACGCCTGCCACGTTCGGACTGAAATTCGTCGACCTGCAGGCGGCCAGCAAGGTCCCGGGCATCCTCAATGTGCTCGGCGCAGGCTATACCGAGGTGCACAACTATGGCCTGGGTACTGCGAACGGCCGGCGAACCGGCGGCTTTGCGGTCACCCTCAGGGACCTCAGGTCGTCGAGTACGGTACTGTCTCCCATCATGCGTATCGGTAGCGGTGCCTGGCAGAACAGCGACGGCAAGGTCGCCCAATCGCCCACTCAGTATTCATGGCGCAGCGGCACAACTATCACCCCGGCCTCAATCGCTCAATTGACCGGAACCATCGCGGTGCGGGCGGTGATCAACAGGGGGCAGGATCTGGACCTGAGTCGTGACATTACCCTGGATGGGCGCGCGACACTTGAGTTGAGTTACATCTAAGCGCTCGAACTACAGCCGATAAAGAAGCTGTGTGCTTCTTGTCGGCTGTTTTTATGTGGATGTCTGGATAAAAACAACTTAAAGGTCGTGGGGAACACTGAGTGCTTAGTCTTTCATTAATAAATAATGCACGGTTGTTTTGTGTGGGCGCGTGTCTGTGTTTTACCGGTATTGCATTCGCCGACGGTATGTTGCCCGAAACTACGGTAGTTGTGCTTTATGAAGCCCAGGGCGAAGCCACGCTGAACATCAAGAATACCGACGCGGCGCCAGCGCTGCTTCACTCGGTCGTAGAGAATGTGCCCGAGGATGTGGAGTCGCTGTTAATTGTGACGCCACCCATTACCCGCGTGGAGGCGGGGGAAACCCAATTGGTGCGTTTCATCAGCACCTTGAAGGAGCCACTGAAGACCCAGCGGTTGAAACGCGTGTCTTTCGAAGGCATCCCCCAGGCGCGCGCCGCAGGCGGTGCGACTATCGGCATCACGCTGCGACAGAATTTGCCGTTGATTCTTCACCCGAAAGATCTGCCGGTTCATCACACGCCCTGGGAGCTGCTGAAGTGGACGCGCGCAGGGGCGGGGCTGACGGTTCACAACGACAGTGCCTATGTAGTGCGCCTGATTCCGGAGGTGCGGCTGTTGCCACAAGGCGCCCTGGCAACCTTGCCGCGCACTTACGTGTTGCCGGGGGAAACGCTGACGCTGAAGGTGGATGGCGTGATGGAAGGGGTAACAGGCGTCGAGATCCAGCCGGCTACGCTCTACGGCTTTTCGGCGGACAGCTTCCGGGCCCCGATCAATGCCGACAGGGGGTGATCGACCCATGGCCAACCTGTCGAATAACAAACGAGTGGCCCCTTTGTGGCCGTGTCGGCCCACTCTACTGATGGGGGTGGCGACACTGTGGGGCTTGCCTTGCCTTGCCCCCGCGATTGAGCTGGGGGAGGGTTTCGACCTGGCGGCCCTGACTACCCACGGCATTGATCCGAAGGTCTCCGATTACTTTCGCAGTGCGGCGCGCTTTCGCGAAGGTGTCCATGTGGTGGGGTTGCGGGTCAATGGTAACCCGCTGGGGTTGGTCGATGCCCGGTTCGACTCACAAGGGCAGCTGTGTTTCACCCCGGGGCTGCTTGATAAAGCCGGATTGGTAAAGCCCGAAGGCATTATCCGCAAGGGGGCTACTGCAGACCAGGCCTGCCATGACTTCCTGGGTGCTTTCCCGGCCACGATGGTGCGGCTGCGCCCAGGAAATGACGAAGTGGCGCTGGTAGTGCCGACCGGATCACTGCGTGAACCGCAGTGGGAGGCTGGCCAGTTTGCCCGGGGCGGGGCGGCGGCGTTGTTCAACTATGACGTGCAAGGATTCGACAGTTATTCGAACAGTGGAAGCAATCGTTTTGTTTCGGCCTACACCGAGGCGGGTTTCAACCTGGGCGATTGGGTTGTCCGCAGCCGCCAATTTTATGTGTCCGACAACGGCGTGACCCGCAACGAGCATCTTTATGCTTATGCGCAGCGGGATATTGCCGCGTTGCAATCGACTTTTCAGGTAGGCCAGCTCTCCAGCAACAACCCACTGTTTGGCGGTGTTCAGCTGTCCGGTGTGCAGTTTTTTCCTGACGGTCAGTCGCGCACGCCGGCGGGCAGTAACAATGCTGTGGTGGAGGGGCTGGCGCAGAGCCAGTCGCGGATTGAAGTCCGTCAATCGGGAGTGTTGATCCACAGCACACTGGTGCCCGAGGGACCGTTCCGGCTGACGGGCCTGCCATTGCTCAACGGCACCAGCGACCTGGAGGTCAGCGTCATCGATGTGCGAGGTGCCAAGCGCAGCTTCGTGGTACCTGCGGCTTCATTTGCCGGGAGCGCGCCGGCGGAGCCTGGCTACTATTTCTCCCTGGGCAAGGTGCGTAGAAATGCGCATGAGGAAGGCCCGAGTCCGGTCGTTGCCATGGGCAGCGGCACCTGGGGCTTGGGACGAGACTCCTCGGCAGGCTTCGGCTTGTTGAGCGCCGATGAGTATGGGGCGGCAGGAGGCACCCTGGGCAGCGTGTTTTTCCAACGGGTGTCTGTTGGCGCACGTCACAACGTGTCCCGGGACAGCCGTAATGCGGTGTCCGGATCACGCAGCAGCGTGTCCGCAAGCAGCCCGGTGTACGCCAATATCGATCTTAACCTCAGTGCCACTACGCAAAGCCGTGGTTATCGCGAGGTCCTTGAAGCGGGCCGATCGACCAGGGCCGACGAGTTGGACGCACGCTTCAAGAGTCAGTACACGGCGGGTGTGAGCTGGGTCGACAACACGCTGGGTGCATTTTCCGTGGGGTATACCCGCAGTTCCCAGTTTGATGGGCAATCGGCCGACCATGTCTTTGCGGCATGGAACAAGTCGTTCCGCTATGCGGACGTCGCATTGGTCGCTGACTCTCAGGTAGGCGGTACTTCGGCACGCCGCGACGCCCTGTATGAGGGCCGTCGGCGCGATACGGTCGATGACAGCGATCTGTCCGTGCGGCTGCAGGTCAGCGTACCCCTGGGCAGCGATCGGCGGGTGAACAGCTACGTCAGCCGGCGTGGCAATCAATCCCGAGCCGGTACGGCGCTCAGTGAGCGGGTCAATGAATATGTGAATTACGAGGTCGGTGTCGAGCGCGACCTCAGCGCTCGGGAGCAGTCGATACGCGGCCAGGTGGACCTGGTGCCACGCTACACCCGCGTGGGCCTGGGGGTCAGTCGCGACCCATCGGGCACCAGTTACACGGGGCAACTGCAAGGTGGCGTAGTGGCCCACACGGGTGGCGTGACCTTCTCGCCGTATGCCATCCAGGACACCTTTGGCATCGCCTCGGTAGGGAATATCGGCTCTGCAAAACTCGACACGCCCTACGGTCCGGTGTGGACCGACTTCAGCGGGCAGGCCGTGATCCCAGGCTTGCCCGCCTACACGAACAGTCGCATCGAAGTGCAGACCCAGTCCTTGCCCAAGCGCGTTGACCTGAAGAACGGCACCCGAATGCTTGCCCCGGGGCGAGGGTCCGTCAATACCGTCGCATTCGATGTGGTGACAGTGCGTCGTGTGTTAGTCACGGCCACTGATCAACAAGGGCGAACACTGCCTCAGGGCGCTTCGGTGTTCGATAAAAACAATCGCTTCCTGACCAGCGTGGTGGGTGACGGCATGATCTTTCTGAACGACCTCAATGATTCGCAGCACCTGCGCGTTGCGTTGCCGGACGCTTCCTCTTGCCTGCTCAACCTTGCTCCCGAGACCGAGGCCGACCATGACAAGTTCTATGAGACTACATCGGCGGTGTGCCATGGTCGTTAAACTGAAAATCGCGGGTTTTTTCGCATTGCTCTGCACGCTGTCGATGGCCGGTGGAGTACGTGCCGAAAACTGCCAACTGTCCGTCAGCCAGCCGTATATCGACTATGGCGTCATTCGCCGGGAGGCGCTTGTCGAGAGCCGTTCAATCGCACTGGGTACGCGCAGGGTGCACCTGAACGTACTGTGCGCAGAGCCGGCAGCCGTCGCATTGCGATTTACCGGCGTGGCCGACGGGCAAGGTTTTCGGTTTGGGCATCATGGGCGGTTCAGCCTGACTCTCAAGCACGCCCAGGTGGATGGGCGTGCCGTCGAATGGGCGCAGGCCCACCTTCCGGGTAAGGCCTTCGACGGGCAGTTGTTGCCGGGCCAGGTCCTGGTCGCTCGGGCGGTGGGAAAGCGATTGACTGCCCAGGTTGAAGTCGACACCGACCTGCCCGCCAACGCCCTGCAAGTCACCAATCAAGTGGTGCTGGAGGGCCGTGGCAGTTTCGAACTGGTCAGTCCGGCTGTTCCACCGAGCCGATGAAGTTGGCGAACTCAGGGGTTTGCGGGTTGGCGAACAGTACCTTGGGATCGCCGACTTCGTGCACCTTGCCTTGGTGCATAAACACCAGCTTGTCGCCCACTTCCCGGGCGAAGCGCATTTCGTGCGTCACCATGATCAAGGTCATGCCGTCCTTGGCCAGTTGGCGCACCACGCTGAGTACTTCATTGACCAGTTCCGGGTCCAGGGCCGAGGTAATTTCATCGCACAGCAGCACCTTGGGCGACATGGCCAGGGCGCGGGCGATGGCAACGCGTTGCTGCTGGCCGCCGGACAGGCGATCGGGGAACGCGTCGAATTTTTCACCCAGGCCCACGCGTTCCAGCATTTGCCTGGCCAATTGGGCGGCCTTGGCCTTGGGCACTTTCTGCACCACTTGCGGTGCAAGCATGACGTTCTCACCCACTGTCAGGTGCGGGAACAGGTTGAACTGTTGGAACACCATGCCGACTTTCTGCCGCAGGCTGCGCAGGTCGGCCCGGGCGGCGTCGAGGTATTCGCCATCCACCTCGATCACGCCGTCGTTGATCGATTCCAGGCCGTTGAGGGTGCGCAGCAGGGTGGACTTGCCCGAGCCGCTGCGGCCGATGATTGCCACCACCTGGCCTTCTTCAACGGTCAGGTCGATGCCCTTGAGGACGTGGTGATCGCCGTAATACTTATGCAGGGCGGAAATTCTAAGCAGAGGCATGCAGTCTCCTTTCCAGGTAGCGCGCACTGAGGGACAAGGGGTAGCAGAGCAGGAAGTAACCGAGGGCCACCAGGCCGTAGACCATGAAGGGCTCGAAGGTGGCGTTGGCGAGCATGCCGCCGGTCTTGGTCAGTTCGGTAAAGCCGATGATTGAAGTGACGGCGGTGCCTTTGACCACCTGCACCGAGAAGCCCACGGTAGGCGCCACGGCGATCCGCAGGGCCTGAGGCAGGATCACGTAGCGCAGTTGTTCAAGCGGGTTCAACGCCAGGCTGGCCGATGCTTCCCACTGGCCATGGGCGATGGAGTCGACGCAGCCGCGCCAGATTTCGGCGAGGTAGGCGCTGGTGAACAGCGTCAAGGCGATCGCGGCCGCCAGCCAGGGCGAAATATCCACGCCGAGCAGGGCAATGCCGAAAAACACCAGGAACAGCTGCATCAACAACGGGGTGCCTTGGAACAGTTCGATATAGGTGCGCGCAACATTGCGCGCGAATGCCTTGCGGCTGATGCGCATGGTCATCACCAGCAAGCCGATCAGGCCGCCGCCGATAAACGCCACGATCGACAGCAACAGCGTCCACTGCAGGCCCGTAAGCAGGTTGCGCACGATGTCCCAGAAGGAAAAATCACTCATCGGCTATTCCTCATCACAAAACGGCGGCCGATCCAGTTGAGCAACTGGCGAATCATCAATGCCATGCACAGGTACACCAGGGTGGTCAGGGCATAGGTTTCGAAGGCGCGGAAGTTGCGTGACTGGATAAAGTTGGCGGCAAAACTCAGCTCCTCGGTGGCGATCTGCGAACACACCGCCGAACCGAGCATCACGATGATGATCTGGCTGCTCAAGGCAGGCCACACCTTGCCCAGCGCCGGCAGCAGCACCACATGGCGAAACGCTTCGAAACGCGTCATCGCCAGCGCGGCGGCGGCTTCCAGTTGCCCGCGCGGGATGGCCTGGATGCCGGCGCGGATGATCTCCGTGGAGTAGGCCCCCAGGTTGATCACCATCGCCAATACGGCTGCTTGCCACTCGGTGATTTTCAATCCCAGGGAGGGCAGGCCGAAGAAGATGAAGAACAACTGCACCAGGAACGGCGTGTTGCGGATCAACTCGACATACACACCGAAGAACCAGGCAAAGGGCTGGATCTTCCACGCCCGCACCACGGCGCCGACAGTGCCCAGGGCGACGCCCAGGATTGCGCCGATAGCCGTCAGCTCAAGGGTGAACAGCGCGCCGCGCAACAGCAGATCGGTATTGGCCAGCACCGGCACAAAGTCGAATTGATAGGCCATGAGTCAGCTCCGTCGTATCAAAGATCGGCGGGCAGCGGCTCTTTCAGCCATTGCATCGCATTCTTTTCCAGGCTGCCATCGGCCTTGGCCGCGACCAGGATCTGGTTGACCTTCTCCAGAAGCGCCGGCTCGTTCTTGTTCACGCCCACGTACACCGGCGAGTCCTTGAGCTTCACTTTCAGCGCCGGCACGCGTTTCGGGCTGCGCTCGCTGATCGCCACCATGACCACGTTGCCGCTGGCGATCAGGTCGACCTGCCCGGCCAGGTAGGCTGCGATGGTGGAGTTGTTGTCTTCGAAGCGCTTGATGGTGGCTTCCTTCGGCGCTACGGCGGTCAGCTCGATGTCTTCGATGGCGCCACGGGTCACGCTGATGGTCTTGCCCTTGAGGTCGTCGGTGCTGCTGATGGCGGCGTCAGGCGGGCCGAACACGGCCAGGTAGAACGGTGCGTAGGCCTTGGAGAAGTCGATGACCTTTTCGCGCTCGGGGTTCTTGCCCAGGCTGGAGATCACCAGGTCGACCTTGCCGGTGGTGAGAAACGGGATGCGGTTGGTGCTGTTGACCGGGGTCAGCTCCAGCTTGACCTTGAGTTGGTCGGCCAGCAGTTTGGCGGTGTCGATGTCCAGGCCGCGGGGTTTCATGTCGGGGCCGACCGAGCCGAACGGTGGGAAGTCCTGGGGCACGGCGACTTTGAGGGTGCCACGGGCGACGATATCGTCCAGACCGTTGGCCTGGGCGGGTGCCTGGCTCAGCATCAGGCTGGCAAACAGGGCAGTGAGCAGGGCGCTGCAGCGCTTGGTCATGGCAACTCTCCGAGAAGGGCGAAGGAATTTTCTGGATTTGCTCAGTGCACAGCCCATGCCAGTACTGCGCGGATCGTCTGCGAGGCGCGAGTTTGTTGAGCTTTGGTGGTCTTACTGGTCTGAACAGTTGTGCGGGTTTTCGCACCCTTTTCGAGCGTCGGTAAAACTGCGCGAGCCCCTTTGGGGCGTGGCTTGCCGTGGCTCCTGAATAGCTTTACAACTAGCCGCTCTGTTGACGCAAACCTTGAGTTTTTTATGAATTCCATCGCCCAAGCCGTACCGGAAGCGGCCCTGCAGGCCATCCGCAAACTGATCAAGGAGCAGGGCTTCGGGCCGGGCGATGCACTGCCGTCCCAGCGCGACCTGGCGGTGCAATTGGGCGTCAGCCGGGCGTCGCTGCGCGAGGCGCTGTCGTCCTTGAGCGCCTTGGGCGTGGTCAGTGTGCAGCCGGGCAAAGGTGTGTTCGTACAGGCGGTTGAGGATGCGCCGGGCTTTGCCTGGCCTTTTGCAGCCCAGGCCACGCCGCTCGATATCTTCCAGTTGCGCTATGCGCTGGAAGGGTTTGCGGCGGGTTTGGCGGCGGTCACGCTGACGATCGATGAGCTGGACAGCCTGGAAGACAACGTCGAGGCCATGCGCAAGGTGCTCAAGGCCGGTGACTTCGAAGCAGCCGCGCGGCTGGACTTCGAGTTCCACCAGCGCATCCTGTTGGCCAGTGGCAACCAGGCAATGGTGAGCATCCTGAGTGTCCGTGCCGAGGTGTTTCTGGAAAGCCAGAAACTACCGTTCATCCGGCCGGAGCGGGCCATGGAAACCTGGCAGGAACATCGCAAGATCCTGCGTGCCCTGGCCCGGCGAGCCAGTGCGTCGGCGCAGAAAACCATGCAGGAGCACGTACGCAACGCGGCGTTGCGCACGGGGATTGCCTTCGTGACTCCTGTTGCGCCCTGAGTTGGGCTATATCCAAACTCATGGGCCATCATAGGAAGACTCAATCAGAGGCGGCTTCCTGAACGGGGGAAGGGCGGCTATGATGGGCAACGTTTTTTTTGCTTACAATCCGGAGACATCCATGAGCAACGATCTTATCAAGCACGTCACCGACGCGACCTTTGAGGCCGAAGTACTCAAGGCTGCTGGCCCGGTGCTGGTTGACTACTGGGCTGAATGGTGCGGCCCTTGCAAAATGATCGCTCCGGTCCTGGACGACATTGCAACCACCTACGAAGGCAAGCTGACCATTGCCAAGCTGAACATCGACGACAACCAGGAAACCCCGGCCAAGCATGGCGTGCGCGGTATTCCTACGCTGATGCTGTTCAAGAACGGCAACGTCGAAGCCACCAAGGTGGGTGCGCTGTCGAAGTCTCAGTTGGAAGCTTTCCTCGACGCCAACATCTAAGCGTCGTCAAAAAGCCCCGCAAATAGCGGGGCTTTTTCGTGAAACAGGGCTAGACGCTCCGAAACTCAGGTGGTACATTCGGCCCCGCACTGGTTTCTCCACTGCCCCCTGCAAGCCGTCGCCGACGCATTCCTTTTCGATTAGTACGCGATCCTGTCGCCTTCTCCGCGGCGCGGCCTCATTAAGCCAAAAGCTTAATTTCCCCCCCTCCATAAATGATTACGTCATTCCTATATGAATCTGACTGAACTCAAGCAAAAGCCGATTACCGACCTGCTCCAACTGGCCGAAGAAATGGGCATAGAAAATATGGCCCGTTCGCGCAAGCAGGACGTGATTTTCTCCCTGCTGAAAAAGCACGCGAAAAGCGGCGAGGAAATCTCCGGTGATGGCGTGCTGGAGATTCTCCAGGACGGCTTCGGCTTCCTCCGCTCTGCAGACGCCTCCTATCTCGCCGGCCCAGACGACATCTATGTCTCGCCGAGCCAGATCCGTCGCTTCAACTTGCGCACCGGTGACACCATCGTTGGCAAGATCCGCCCACCGAAGGAAGGCGAGCGTTACTTCGCCCTGCTCAAGGTCGACACGATCAACTTCGATCGTCCCGAGAACGCGAAAAACAAGATTCTCTTCGAGAACCTGACGCCGCTGTTCCCGACCGTGCGCATGAAGATGGAAGCCGGTAACGGTTCCACCGAAGACCTGACAGGTCGCGTGATCGACCTGTGCGCCCCGATCGGTAAAGGCCAGCGTGGCCTGATCGTCGCACCGCCGAAAGCCGGTAAGACCATCATGCTGCAGAACATTGCAGCGAATATCGCACGTAACAATCCTGAAGTTCACCTGATCGTATTGCTGATCGATGAGCGTCCGGAAGAAGTCACTGAAATGCAGCGCACCGTGCGCGGCGAAGTGGTTGCCTCGACGTTCGATGAGCCGCCGACCCGCCACGTGCAGGTTGCCGAAATGGTGATCGAGAAGGCCAAGCGCCTGGTCGAACACAAGAAGGACGTGGTGATCCTGCTCGACTCCATCACCCGTCTGGCCCGTGCCTACAACACCGTGATCCCGAGCTCCGGCAAGGTGCTCACCGGTGGTGTCGATGCCCACGCCCTGGAGAAACCGAAGCGTTTCTTCGGCGCTGCGCGGAATATCGAAGAAGGCGGTTCGCTGACCATTATCGCCACCGCACTGGTTGAAACCGGTTCGAAGATGGACGAAGTGATCTACGAAGAGTTCAAGGGTACCGGCAACATGGAACTGCCCCTGGACCGTCGCATTGCGGAAAAACGCGTGTTCCCGGCGATCAACATCAACCGCTCCGGCACCCGCCGCGAAGAGTTGCTGACCGCCGACGACGAACTGCAGCGCATGTGGATCCTGCGCAAGCTGCTGCACCCGATGGACGAAGTAGCGGCCATCGAGTTCCTGATCGACAAGCTGAAAACCACCAAGACCAACGACGAGTTCTTCCTGTCGATGAAACGTAAGTAATCACGACGTTTCAGGTCCAAAAGAATGGCGCCCCCAGGGGCGCCATTCTTTTTGCACGTTTTTTAAGCATGTTCCTGATCCAAAAGCACCTCGATAAGCTGCCAGCAGCCCTCAGAGCAGGTAGGATGTACGCCTATTTTACGGGTGGCATGGTTAATGAAATTCAAGGATCTTCGGGATTTCGTGCAGCAACTTGAGCAGCGCGGAGAGTTGAAACGTATCCAGATGCCGATTTCACCGGTGCTGGAAATGACTGAGATTTGCGACCGCACCTTGCGTAACAAGGGCCCGGCGCTGCTGTTCGAGAACCCGACCGGCTTTGACATACCGGTGCTCGGCAACCTGTTCGGTACCCCCGAGCGTGTGGCCTTTGGCATGGGCGCCGAGGCGGTCAGCGAATTGCGCGAGATCGGCAAGCTGCTGGCGTTCCTCAAGGAACCCGAGCCGCCCAAGGGCTTGAAGGATGCCTGGTCGAAGCTGCCGATCTTCCGCAAGATCATTGCCATGGCACCCAAGGTGGTCAAGGACGCGGTATGCCAGGAAGTGGTCATCGAAGGCGATGATGTCGATCTGGCCATGCTGCCGGTGCAAACCTGCTGGCCCGGCGACGTCGGCCCGCTGATCACCTGGGGCCTGACCGTCACCAAGGGTCCGAACAAGGACCGCCAGAACCTGGGTATTTACCGCCAGCAAGTGATCGGCCGCAACAAGGTGATCATGCGTTGGCTGAGCCATCGTGGCGGTGCCTTGGACTTCCGTGAATGGTGCGAGAAGCACCCCGGCAAGCCGTTCCCGGTCTCCGTGGCCCTGGGCGCCGACCCTGCGACCATCCTCGGCGCCGTGACCCCGGTGCCCGACAGCCTGTCCGAATACGCCTTCGCCGGGTTGTTGCGTGGCAACCGTACCGAACTGGTGAAGTGCCGTGGCAACGACCTGCAGGTACCGGCCACCGCCGAAATCATCCTGGAAGGCGTGATTCACCCCGGCGAGATGGCCGATGAAGGCCCTTACGGCGACCACACCGGCTATTACAACGAAGTCGACAGCTTCCCGGTGTTCACCGTGGAGCGCATCACCCATCGGATCAAGCCGATCTACCACAGCACCTACACCGGCCGTCCGCCAGATGAGCCGGCGATTCTGGGTGTGGCGCTGAACGAAGTGTTCGTGCCGATCCTGCAAAAGCAATTTCCGGAAATCACCGACTTCTACCTGCCGCCGGAAGGCTGCTCGTATCGCATGGCCATCGTGACCATGAAGAAGTCGTATCCCGGCCATGCCAAGCGGGTCATGCTGGGTGTGTGGTCGTTTTTGCGACAGTTCATGTACACCAAGTTCGTTATCGTCACCGACGACGACATCAATGCCCGGGACTGGAACGATGTGATCTGGGCCATCACCACGCGCATGGACCCCAAGCGCGACACGGTGATGATCGACAACACGCCGATCGACTACCTCGACTTCGCGTCGCCGGTGTCGGGGCTGGGCTCGAAGATGGGCCTGGACGCTACCCACAAATGGCCGGGTGAAACGACCCGCGAGTGGGGCCGGGTGATCGTCAAGGATGAGGCCGTCACGGCACGTGTCGATGCGATTTGGAAAGAATTGGGAATAGATTGATGCGTGTAACCCTGCAACCTTCCGGCGCCGTGCTGGAGCTGGTCCCCGGCGAGCGAATCCTCGAAGGCGCGCGCCGCCTGGGCTACGAATGCCCCCAGGCGTGTCGCAATGGCGTGTGCCACGTGTGCGCCGCACTGCTGGTGGAGGGCCGGGTGCAGCAAGCCGGTGAGGTGCGCGACCATGGTGAGTTCTACACCTGCATCGCCGAGCCGCTGGAAGATTGCATTGTGTTGTGGGATGGCGTGCTGGCGCCGGGAGAGTTGCCGTTGCGCAAATTGTCGTGCCAATTGAGCGAGTGCGTGGAAGTGGGCGGCGATGTGTGGCGCGTGCGCCTGCGGGCCCCGGCCGGCAAGACGGTGCGTTACCACGCCGGGCAATACCTGATGATTGAGCGGGAGAATGGCGAGAAGTCGGCATTTTCCTTGGCGTCGGCGCCCCACGCCGGTCGCGAGCTGGAACTGCATGTACTGGCCCGCGAGGACAGCGCGCGCAACTTGCTGGAACAATTGCAGCGCAACCAGATGGCGCGCATCGAGCTGCCCTTTGGCGACACCCACCTGGCCGAGCTGCCGGACGGGCCATTGGTGCTGATCGCCGCCGGTACCGGCATGGCGCAGATGCACAGCCTGATCGAGCATTGCCGCGCGTCCGGCTTCAAGCACCCGGTGCACCTGTACTGGGGCGTGCGTCGCCCGGAAGATTTCTACGAGATCGAGCACTGGGACCAATGGTTGCAACTGCCCAACCTGTTCCTGCACAAGGTGGTCAGCGACCTGTGTGGTTGGGAGGGGCGCTGCGGCCTGCTGCATGAAGCGGTGTGCGAAGACATTGCCGACCTCAAGGCGGTGCATGTCTACGCCAGCGGTTCACCGGCGATGATCTACGGCACGCTGGATGCTCTGGTCGATGCCGGCATGGATGCGCACCAGATGCGCGCCGACGTATTCGCCTACGCCCCGCGGCCATGACGCAACGGAACGGTGGAACGGGGCATGCGCACGCTCAGAAACGTACTCCGGTCGTCACCATCGCGGCATTGAACCCCAGCAGCACCAGCTCCGCTGCCACCGGCCCGTAATGGGTGCCTACCGACGGGATGATCACCGGCGCCACACCGAAACGATTGAGGGGGATCTTGTCGCGGTATTTGCCGCGATAGCCCTGGATCGCCCCGCCTGTGACCTTCAGGTACACCGCAGAGTCGCCCATGTCATAGCGCTTGCCTGCATAGGCGTAGTAAGAGCGCTGGCTGAACGAGTTGCGAAACGTCGCCCCGCCATACACCAATCCTGATGCCTCATTGCGCTCCAGGCCGATCAGGTCCTGGTTGTTGTTGTGGTCTTTGTCCGGCACGAAGTGCCGGGTATAGACGCTGGTCTGCGCGTACCAGAAGCCTTTGTCATCCTCGGCAGGCGGTGTTTCGCCAGCCAGTGCGGTGGTGGCCTGGGCCAGGAACAGCAGGCCAGGCAGTCGAAATTTCTTCATGGGTGCGACCTCGATAGGCGGTTTGATGGGCGGCTAGGTGGGTCGTGATGTGCGCGCCAGTTTGACGGTTTGGCGTGCTCCCAGGCTGAACCGGGCCTGAAAGTAGCGGGATTGCCCTGTGTAATCCTGACGAAAGGGGCATCGGGCTTATGCATTCGCTTATGCTTTAAAGGTATTTAATTTGTTAAATAAATATCTTTAAGCTATATCTCAACGGACTACCGATTTTCTTCCAATAACCATTAACTGACCGCCACCGCCCGCCAGCCGGATCGATCTTGCGAACTCAGAACACTGACGTTCTGATTCTTGATTCAAAGGGGAGCGGTATGGGGAGCTACACGCAACACGCGCTGTACACGGCGATTTTGTCGGCTAATTTGCTGGCCGCTGTGGGCTTCAATCCTGTCCTGGCGGCCGAAGCGCCCGCCACCGATGCACCCAAACTCGACACCGTGATCGTCACCGGCACCCGCGCCCAGGAGCGTACCGCCAGTGCTTCGCTGTCTCCGATCGATGTGATTTCCGGCGATAGCCTGCGCAGCACGGGCTCTGATGAGTTGGGGGCGGTGCTGGCGCGCCTGATTCCGTCGATCAACTTCCCGCGCCCAAGCCTGGTGGATGGCGCCGAGCTGGTGCGCCCCGCGCAGTTGCGCGGCCTGTCACCCGATCAGGTGCTGGTGCTGGTCAACGGCAAGCGCCGCCACACCAGTGCCTTTGTCAACCTGGGCGGCGCGGTGGGCCGTGGGTCGGCACCGGCGGACCTGAACGCGATCCCGCTGTCGGCGGTGGACCATATCGAAGTGCTGCGTGACGGTGCTTCCGCGCGCTACGGCTCGGATGCGATTGCCGGGGTGATCAACGTGATCCTCAAGCATGCCGACCATGGCGGTTCGATCTCCACCAAGTTCGGCGAATACAAGAAGGGCGATGGTATCCAGCGCAATGTCAGCGGCAACACCGGCCTGGCACTGGGCGACAACGGTTTTATCAACCTGTCGGCCGAAGGGGCCGATAACGATTACACCAACCGTGCCGGTAAAGACTTCCGGCCTGGCAGCGTTGGCTCTACCACTTACGGCCAGCAGGTGTTCCGCCAGGGTGAGCCGGCCACCAATGAAGGCAAGTTCCAGTTCAACTCCGAATATTCCTTCAACGATGCGGCCGAGTTCTACACCTTCGGCGGCTATAGCAAGCGGCGCGGCGAGACGGCGGCGTTCTACCGCGCGAGCAATGCGTCCAACAACATCCCGGCGCTCAACCCCAACGGTTACCTGCCGCTGATCAAGGGCAACCTTGAAGACACCTCGTTGGTGGTGGGCCTGCGCGGTTTGCTGGCCTACGACTGGCATTACGACCTGTCGGCCAACTATGGCAAGAACCAGTACGCACTCAGCACCGAAACCATCAACACCTCCCTGGGCCTGGCCACGCCGCGCAAGTTCGACAACGGCACCCTGAGCAACGACCAGAAGCAAGTCAGCCTGGACCTGTCCCGCGAGTTCGACGTGGGCTGGCTGCCTTACCCGGTGTCCGTGGCGTTTGGCGGTGAATACCTGCACCAGGGTTATGAAATCGAGGCGGGCGAGCCGGCCTCCTACTACCAGACCGGCAGTTCCGGACTGGGTGGTTTCCGTGACGCCGACGCGGGCACCAGCACGCGCCACAACTGGGCCCAGTACCTGGACCTGGAAACCAACTTCACCGAAAAACTCAGTGCCTCGGCGGCGGTACGCCACGAGGACTACAGCGATTTCGGCTCGAATGTCAGTGGCTCGCTGTCGGCCCGTTATGACTTCACCCCTCAGGTGGCCGTGCGCGGCAGTGTTTCCAACGGTTTCCGCGCGCCGTCCCTGGCCCAGCAGAACTTTGCCTACACCTCATCGCAGCTGATCGGAAGCACCATCCAGGAAGCCGGCACGTTCCCGGCCAACAGCCAGGTCGCGCGTTTGCTCGGCGCCGAAGACCTCAAGGCCGAGAAGTCGCGCAACTACAGCCTTGGGCTGGTGCTGGAGCCGGCCGATGACCTGACGGTGACGGTGGATGTGTACCGCATCGACATCCGTGACCGTATCAGCCTGTCGTCCAACCTCGGCATAAACGCGGCGACGCGCGCCTATTTGCAGGCCAACGGTGTTGGCAATATCGACTACACCACCGCCCGCTACTTCACCAACGCCACCGACACCAGCACCGACGGCGTCGACCTGGTCGCCAACTATCGCTATCAGTTCGACAGCGGCATCCGCTGGAACAGCACCGTGGGCTACAACTACAACCACACCAAGGTGACGGATGTGAAGGCCAACCCGGCCATTCTCGACAGCCTGGGCGCGAACCTGGTGCGAGTGGACCGCCGCGAACGCATCGGTTTGCTGGGGGATACCACGCCGCAGCACAAGCTGAGCCTGGGTAACGACTTCACTTACGGCCATTGGGCCCTGCACAGCAACCTGGTGCGCTATGGTGAATTCACCAGTTACCAGGCGGACAAGGTCAACGATCAGACCTTCAAGGCCGCCTGGGTGCTGGACCTGTCGGCGGACTACAGGCTGAAGAATTGGACCTTCACCCTGGGCGGCGACAACGTCACCGATAAATACCCGGAGAAGGTCAACGCCTTCGCCAGCAGTGGGGGCAATCTGGCCTATAGCACTTTTTCGCCGTACGGTTACAGCGGCGCGTTTTATTACGGTAAAGTTGCTTACAACTGGTAACACACAGGAGGCGCACCGCTTTTCGCCATGACCGCCATTGAATCCGATCTTTTGCAATTGGCTTACCCTCCGCGGCTCGATCTGGGGCCGCAACTCACTCACGAACAGTTAATGAGCTCGATGCAGGCCACCATGGGCCGGCACAAGGGTGGGCCGGTCTGGCTATTTGCATATGGTTCGCTGATCTGGCGCCCGGAATGTTCGTCGACTGAGCGGGTGCGGGCACGGGTCCACGGTTATCACCGGGGTTTGTACCTGTGGTCCCACGAGCATCGGGGCACGCCGGAGTTGCCGGGCCTGGTCTTTGGCCTGGATCGCGGAGGCTCGTGCAGCGGCTTTGCCTACCGCTTGCCGGAAGATCAACTGGAGGCTTCGCTTTACGCCTTGTGGCAGCGCGAGATGCCTTACCCGTCCTACCGGCCGCACTGGCTCAGTTGCCGCCTTGAAGATGGCAGCCAGGTGCAGGCGTTGGGGTTTGTGTTGGAGCGGCACTTGCCCAGCTACGCCGGCAACCTGCCCGATATCGTGCTGAACCACGTGCTGCAAAGCGCTTGCGGGCGTTACGGCACTACTCGCGATTATGTCGAGCAGACCGTCAACGCCCTGCGTAGCCACGCCATGCCAGATAAAAACCTGGAGGCGCGGCTCAAGCGTTGTGCCAAGGATTGCTCAGGCGATTAACGCGCCGAGCTGACGCTGTTGGTGTGCCACAGCGTTGGGATCAGGAACGCGATGGCCAGCACGCACGCGCCGATCAGCAGCACGAAACCGCCGTCCCAGCCAAAATGGTCCACGGTGTAGCCCATGGCCGCACTGGCTGCCACCGAACCGCCCAGGTAGCCGAACAGACCGGTGAAGCCCGCAGCCGTACCGGCGGCTTTCTTCGGTGCCAGTTCCAGCGCCTGCAGGCCGATCAGCATCACCGGGCCGTAGATCAAAAAGCCGATCGAGATCAGCGCGATCATGTCGACCATCGGGTTGCCCGGCGGGTTGAGCCAGTACACCAGGGTCGCCACGGTCACCAGCGCCATGAACACGATGCCGGTCAGGCCACGGTTGCCACGGAAGATCTTGTCCGACATCCAGCCGCACAGCAGCGTGCCCGGAATACCTGCCCACTCGTAGAAGAAGTACGCCCAGGACGATTTATCCACCGTGAAGTGCTTGGCTTCCTTGAGGTAGGTCGGCGCCCAGTCCAGTACGCCGTAGCGCAGCAGGTAGACGAACACGTTGGCGAAGGCGATGTACCAGAGCATTTTGTTGCGCAGCACGTACTTGACGAAGATTTCCTTGGCGCTGAATTCGTCTTCGTGGCTGGCGTCGTAGCCTTCCGGGTAGTCGTTCTTGTATTTCTCAATCGGTGGCAGACCGACCGATTGCGGGGTGTCGCGCATGGTGATGAAGGCAAATGCCGCCACCGCCAAGGCCACCGTGGCCGGTACGTAGAACGCCGCATGCCAGTCGTTGAACCAGGCCATGCCCAGCAGGAACAGCGGGCCGATCAGGCCGCCGCCGACGTTGTGCGCCACGTTCCACACCGACACCACGCCGCCGCGTTCTTTCTGCGACCACCAGTGCACCATGGTCCGGCCACTGGGCGGCCAGCCCATGCCCTGGGCCCAGCCGTTGATGAACAGCAAAATGAACATCATGGTCACGCTGGACGTCGCCCAAGGCGCGAAACCGAAAATGAACATCACCCCGGCTGAAACCAGCAGGCCGAAGGGCAGGAAGTAACGCGGGTTGGAGCGGTCGGACACCAGGCCCATGAGGAACTTGGACAGGCCATAGGCGATCGCGATCGCCGACATCGCCAGGCCCAGCTCACCCCGGGTGTAACCCTCGTCGATCAGGTAGGGCATGGCCAGGGAGAAGTTTTTGCGCAGCAGGTAATACCCGGCATAACCGAAGAAAATACCGGCGAAGATCTGCCAGCGCAGCCGTCGGTAGGTACTGTCGATTTTTTCTTCAGGCAGAGGCGCCTGGTGTGCGGCAGGACGAAAGAAAGCAAACATTCAAGAGCTCCAAATTTCTTGTTTTGACTGCGGATGCGAATGTTACAGTTTCGTTACCGAAAATAGCATTGCCTCTTATGCGCAAACACAGGAAATGAGAGCAATTGCATGTTCTCTTATGAACATGTCGTAAATGGATACGTGTGGGTCGTTATCGATTTTAAGACCGCAGGAGAACCAATGTGGGAGGGGGCAAACCCCCTCCCACATTTGATTGCATTTCAGATCGGTCAGCGGGTCTGGACGACGACCTTGCCTACCGCCCGGCGCTGCCCGAGGTCATTAATCGCCTGAGCGGCCTGCTCCAGCGGATACACCTGCGACACCAACGGCTTGAGCTTGCCCTCACCGTACCAAGTGAACAGTTGCTGGAAGTTCGCCGCATTGTCCTGGGGCTGGCGCTGGGCAAACGAACCCCAGAACACCCCGACCACCGCCGCACCCTTGAGCAACGCCAGGTTCACCGGCAGCTCCGGGATGCGCCCGCTGGCAAAACCCACCACCAGCAGGCGGCCGTTCCAGGCAATCGCGCGAATGGCCTGGTCAAACAGGTCGCCGCCCACCGGGTCGTAGATCACATCGGCGCCGTTACCGTCGGTCAGGCGCTTGATCTCGTCCTTGAGGCTGGCTTCGCTGTAGTTGATCAGTTCATCGGCGCCGGCGGCCTTGGCCACGGCGAGTTTGTCGGCACTGCTCGCGGCGGCGATCACCCGCGCGCCCATGGCCTTGCCGATTTCCACGGCGGCCAGGCCCACGCCACCGGACGCGCCGAGCACCAGCAGGGTTTCGCCAGGTTGCAGGTTGGCGCGTTGTTTCAGCGCGTGCATGGAGGTGCCGTAGGTCATGCTGAAGGCAGCGGCGGTGTTGAAGTCCATGCTCGGCGGGATCGGCAGCACGTTGTAGCCTGGCACCGCGACCTGCTCGGCAAAGCTGCCCCAGCCGGTCAGTGCCATGACCCGGTCGCCGACTTTCAGGTGGCTGACCTTTTCCCCGACTTCGCTGACCACCCCCGATGCCTCGCCACCCGGCGAGAACGGGAAGGGCGGCTTGAACTGGTATTTACCCTCGATGATCAGGGTGTCGGGGAAGTTGACCCCGGCGGCATGCACGTCCAGCAGGATTTCGTTCTTCTTGATCGTGGGGCTTGCGACGTCTTCCAGCACCAGGGTTTCGGCGGGGCCGAAGGCTTTGCACAGCACAGCTTTCATCGGGCTATTCCTTTTGGTGTCGTGGCCGATAAGTGTAGGAGGGTAGGCCTGTGGGTCAACGAGCATGCTCGGCCCTGATAAGTCGCCATAAGCTTGTGCTCTGCCTTGCTAGCGTTATGCTACCCGGCAACCGAATGTGAGGAATGAACTGTGAAAGCGTGGATCCTATTGATGCTGGCCCTGACCTTGCCGATGGCAGCCCAGGCCGAAGAAGCCAAAGAAGGCGAGGCGCCGAAGGTCAGCTATATCAGCCTGAGCCCGCCGTTCGTGGGTAACTACGGCCTGGATGGCACAGCCAAGCTCAAAGTGTTCAAGGCCGACATCGCCCTGCGCGTGACCGGCGAAGAAGCCGCCAAAGCGGTCAAGGCCAACGACGCATTGATCCGTAACCAGTTGGTCGCGTTGTTCACCCAGCAGACCAACGAGGCCATGAGCACGGTCGACGGCAAGGAGAAGCTGCGCCAGGAAGCCCTCAAGCAAACCCAGCAAGTGATGAACGACGAGACAGGCAAGCCTATGGTGGAAGACCTGCTGTTCAATAACCTGATCATTCAGTAATCAGCCTGGCTTGCGGTTCAGGAAGCCAGGCTCTTCCTGAACCGCGCCAACGCCACCGCAAAAAACAACAGCCCGATCCCCGCCAGCGCCAGCAAGTCCGGCCACACCACACTCACCCCCGCATCGCGAAACAAAATCGCTGCGCTCAGGCTCACAAAGTGCGTCGACGGCGAGCCCTGCATCACCCACTGCAACCACTCGGGCATGCTGTCCAGCGGCGTGCTGCCGCCTGATAACAACAGCATCGGGATAATCACCGGGATCGCCAGCAAGCCGAACTGTGGCGTCGAGCGGGCGAGGGTGGCGAGGAAGATCCCCAGTGCCGTACTGGCAAACAGATACAGGGCAGTCACAAACAGGAACAACCCCAGCGACCCGGCCAGCGGTACGCCGAGCAGCCCTTTGACCACCACCTCCAGCGATAGCCAGGTGCACAGCACCACCACCAGCATATTGCTCCAGATTTTCGCCAGCATGATTTCCAGTGCGGTCAGCGGCAGTACCAGCAGGTGGTCGAGGGTGCCGTGCTCGCGCTCGCGCAACAGCGCGGTGCCGGTGAGCACGATGGCCAGGATGGTGATGTTGTTGACGATCTGGATCACGGCCAGGAACCAGCCGCCCTCCAGGTTGGTGTTGAACAGTGCTCGGGTCGTGAGCAGCGCGGGCGCCTGGCGGGTGGCGTCGGTTTGCCCGCTGTAGCTGAGCAATTCGCGTTGGAAGATCCGCCCGATATATCCCGCGCCCATGAACGCCTGGCTCATCGCCGTGGCGTCGACGTTCACCTGCACGCCAGGCTGGCGACCGGCCAACAGGTCGGCCTGGAAGTTGGCCGGTACGTTGATCACGAAGGTGTACTGGCCGCTGTCCATCACCTTGTCCAACTGGTCATAGGCCAACGGTGCCGGTGCTTGGAACTCGGGCGGTTGCAGCGCCTCGGCCATCTGCCGGGAGAGCGCGCTGTGGTCTTCATCGACAAACGCCACGCTGGCGTTGTGCACGCCGATCACCGAGCCGGCGGCGGGCATGTAGATGGCGACGGTGAAGGCGTAGAACAGAAACAGCAGCAAGACGCTGTCGTGACGCAGGCTGGTGAGTTCCTTGATGCCCAGCCGGAAGATGTGTGCGAGCTTGTGCATCAGGCTTCCTGCTTCTTGAGCATGACCAGGCTCAACCCGGTGAACCCGATAAAGAAGCCGAACAGCGCCAGGCATTGCGGCCACAACTGGCGCAGATCCAGGGCCTTGGTGAAGGTGCCCACGGCAATATCCAGAAAGTGCCCGGCCGGAAACAGTGCGCCCATCAAGGCGGCGGCGCCCTCCAGGGACGAGCGCGGCACGATCAGCCCGGAAAACTGGATGGTTGGCAGGCTGGTGATGATCATGGTGCCGAGGATCGCCGCGATCTGGGTGCGGGTGAACGCGGAAATCAGCAGGCCCATGCTGGTGGTGGCCAGCACATACAGCAGCCCGCCAAACGCCAGCGTCAGGCCGCTGCCCTTGAACGGCACGCCGAACAGCCAGCGATTCATCGCCACCAGCAGCGCCAGGTTGACCAGGCTCACGGCCAGGTAAGGCGCCTGTTTACCGAGCAGGAATTCCAGACGCGTCAGGGGTGTGGCGTAGAAGTTGGTGATCGAACCCAGTTCTTTCTCGCGCACGATGCCCAGGGCGGTGAGCATCGCCGGGATAAACGCCAGGATCAGTGCCATCACGCCCGGGCCGATGGCATTCACGCTGACCACGTCCTGATTATAGCGAAAACGGGTTTCCAGTTTGGCGGCTGCCTGGGTACTGCGCGGCAGGCTGCTCAGTTCGGCCAGTTGCTGCAGGTTGCCCTGGTGCACCGCCTCTACATAGTTGCGGCTGGTTTCCGCACGAAACGGCATGCCGCCATCGAGCCACGCGGCCACGGTGGGTTGGCGCCCGGCATAGAGATCGCGACCAAAGCCGGGCGGGATCTCCAGGGCCAGTTTGATTTCCGAGCGTTGCAGGCGTCGGTGCAATTCAGGGGCGTTATGGATCGGCGCCTGCTCGGCGAAGTAGCGCGAGCTGCGGAAGGCTTCCAGATAGGCGCGGCTTTGTGGCGTCTGGTCCTGGTCGTAGACGGCGAAGGCGAGGTTTTCCACGTCCAGGGAAATGCCGTAGCCGAAGATCACCATCATGAACATCGCACCGAGCAGGGCGAAGGCCATGCGCACTTTGTCGCGCAGCAATTCCTTGCCTTCGCGGCTGGCCACGGCCAGCAGGCGAGACAGGCTGAAACCACGCTTGCTGAGGGGCGGCGCATGGGTTTCGCTGACGGTTTTGGCCGACGTGGCGGGTTCGGCATCGCCTTGGGCTTGCTCAAGGCAGGTGACGAACGCGGCTTCCAGGGTGTCGCCGTTGAATTGCCGTTGCAGTGCGTCCGGTGTGTCGCAGGCCAGTACCTTGCCGGCATGCATCAAGGAGATGCGGTCGCAGCGCTGGGCTTCATTCATGAAGTGGGTAGACAGGAAAATCGTCACCCCTTGTTCGCGGGACAACTCGATCAACAGCCGCCAGAAATCATCCCGGGCTGCCGGGTCGACGCCCGAGGTGGGCTCATCGAGGATCAATACTTCCGGGCGATGCAGCACCGCCACGGCCAATGACAAGCGTTGGCGCAGGCCGAGGGGCAGCTCCCCGGACGGCTGCTCGGCCACTTCACCGAGGTCGAAGCGCTGGATCAGCTCATCGATGCGCGGGCCGCTGTCGGCCTTGGGCAAATCGAACAGTTGTGCATGCAGCACCAGGTTCTGGCGCACGCTCAGCTCGCCATACAGCGAGAAGCTTTGCGACATGAACCCTACGCGCTTGCGGGTGGCCAGGTCCTTGGCGTTCACCGGGTTGCCCAGCAGCGTGGCGCTGCCTTCGGTGGCCGGCATCAGCCCGGTGAGGACTTTCATCGTGGTGGTCTTGCCACAGCCGTTGGAGCCGAGGAAGCCGAAGATCTCGCCACGGCCGATGGCAAAGCTGACCTTGTTCACCGCCGTGAAGTCGCCGAAGCGCAGGGTCAGGTCGTGGGCTTCGATGGCGATATCGGTGTTGGCGTTTTCCCTTGGCGGGATCGCCAGTGGTTGGTTGTCGTGGGCGCTGTCGCCCTGGAAGTGGGTGAAGGCCTCATCCAGTTTGCCGCTGGGGGTCGCTGCCGCCAGTTCGCTGCTGAGCCCGTCGGCGATCAGCTTGCCACGGTCGAGCATCAGGCAATGTTCGAATTGCTCGGCTTCTTCCATGTAGGCGGTGGCTACCAGCAGCGTCAGTTGCGGGCGCTCGCTGCGTACGGTCTCGACCAGTTCCCAGAAGCGCCGCCGCGACAGCGGGTCGACGCCGGTGGTGGGTTCGTCGAGGATCAACAGGTCCGGGTCGTGGATCAGCGCGCAGCACAGGCCGAGCTTCTGCTTCATGCCACCGGAGAGCTTGCCGGCCGGCCGCTCGGCGAAGCGCGCGAGGTCGGTGGCCAACAGCAGGTTGTGCATGCGCTGGTCGCAGTCGGCTTTGGACAGGCCGAACAGCGTGGCGAAGAAGCGGATGTTTTCGCTGATGGACAGTTCGGGGTACAGGTTGCCGCCCAGGCCCTGGGGCATGAAGGCGATGCGCGGGTACAGGCTGTTGCGGTGGCGGCGGTCCTGGATGGAGCCGCCGAGCACCTCCAGTTGGCCGTCCTGGAGCTTTTTAACCCCGGCGATCAACCCCAACAGGCTCGACTTGCCTGCACCATCCGGGCCGATCAGTCCGCAGCGCGTGCCGGTGGGCAGGCTGAAGGCGATGTCGATCAAGGCCTGCTGCTTGCCGTAACGGTGGTTGATGGCGGTGGCGTGCAGCGCCAGGCCGGTCATTGCAGGTTGGCCGGCCAGTCGATGTCAGCCATGCGCACGTAGCCGGCGCCGGGCATGCCCGGTTTGGCCTGGGGCACGGCGCTGGGTTGGGTCAGGCGCAGCTTGACGCGAAACACCAGTTTCTGGCGTTCATCGCGGGTTTCCACTTCCTTGGGGGTGAACTGCGACTTGGCGGCAACAAAACTGATTTTCGCCGGCAGCGGTTGCTGGGGCAGGGCATCGAGCAGGATGCGTGCGTCACTGCCCACCGTCAGGCGCCCGGTGACGGAGGCGGGCAGGTAGAGGTTCATGTACTGATCCTCGGGGTCGATCAACAACAGCACGCGCCCGCCGGCACCGAGGACCTCGCCGGGCTCGGCCAGGCGCAGTTGGATAATGCCGTCGATGGGCGCGCGCAGGCTGCTGTCATCGATTTCGCTGGTCAACTGGGCGACCTGGGCCTGGGCGGCACCGATGGCGGCCTTGACCGAATTGACCTGGGCTTGCGCGGCGATCACGGCGGCGTTGCCGGTGTTCTGGCGGGCCTGCTGCTGGTCGATCAACTGGCTGCTGGCAAAGCCGCGCTTGTACAGTTCCTGGGTACGCTTGAGTTCCTGGTTGGCCAGCAGTTGCTCGCTTTGGCGCAGTTGCACATTGGCCTCGGCGGCGGCGAAGTTTTCCCTGGCGCGCAGCACTTCGGCTTCGGCCTGGGCGCGCTGGGCTTCCAGGGTGCGGGTGTCCATGCGCGCCAGCAACTGGCCCTTGAGCACCTTGTCACCTTCATCCACCCGCACCTCCGCCAGGCGACCGGGGATCTTGGCGGCGATCTGCACTTCGGTGGATTCCAGGCGGCCGTTGCCCATGCCCAAGCCTTCGGGCAGGCGATCCTGGGTGGACTTCCAGTAACCGAAGCCGCCGGCGGCGAGCAACAAGGCAATCAACAAAGCGGCAAACAGGTGGGAGGAGCGGGGCGTGATCGACATGGGTGCATCCTGCGGCGTTAGCGTCCTAGTTTGACCGAGGCAGCCCGAGGGGCGTTGATGCCGGTCAAATGAAGCGCAAGCCTAACCCGGTTCAGGTGCAGATGCATGCGCCGGGAGCGTGACCGCAGGGTTCTGGTCAGCGCAGTGCCAGCACCGCCGCCCATTGTTCTGCCGTGACCGGCATCACGGACAAGCGACTGCCCTTTTGTACCAGGGGCAATTCGGCGAGGGCGGTTTGCTGTTTCAGATAGCCCAGGCCCAGCACCTTGGGAAAGGTCTGGACGTGCGCGACATTGATCGCACTCCACGGGTTTTTCTCCGGGGTGGCCTTGGCGTCGAAGTAATGGCTGTCCGGCTCCAGCGCGGTAGGGTCCGGATAGGCGGCCGCGATGATCTTGCCGATGCCGGCAATGCCGGGCTCGGGGCAACTGGAGTGGTAGAAGAAAAATTGGTCACCCACCGCCATGGCGCGCAGGAAGTTGCGTGCCTGGTAGTTGCGGACCCCGTCCCAGCGCGCTTCGCCCAGCGTTTCCAGGCCGTTGATGGAGAGTTCGTCGGGCTCGGATTTCATCAGCCAGTAGGCCATTTTTGCGCTCCTGAAAAAGGCGGTGGGCAAGTTGTCAGGCAATTTGATGACAAACCGACAGTCGGTTGGCGTCAAGGTTTGCGTGTTGGTTCACGTTATCGCAGAATGCCGGGATTTTAAGCTTGACGCAGCTGCAACGGACTACTTTGGAACGTTGTTGTCATCGTGTACGAGATGCCTGAAGGGGGGCAATCGATGCAACGTAAACCGGATTTACTATGGATATTGGTGATTTTGTTTGGTCTGGGCGTCGTGACCACCGGGTATGCGCAAAGCTTGTGGTCGAACAAGACCGATGCGCCAGTCGAACTGGTTCAGCAGCAGCCGCAACCCTTCAAGCGCTGACCCTTCTTCAAGACGCCGTAGCTTCCTGCGGCGTTTCTGCGACATACCACTGCCTGTCGGTAACGGTGCCAGCCAACGGCACATCCCAGCTGGCCTGTGCCAATCGATCGACCTTCTGACATTCATGGGCCAGGCCCAGCAGCGCCGGCTTGCGCCAGCTTTTGCGGCGTGCCAGATAGGCGAGGCTGCGGTCGTAGAAACCGCCGCCCATGCCCAGGCGGCCACCGGCATCATCGAACCCCACCAACGGCAGCAACACCAGATCCAGCGCCCATACCTTGCGCTGGCGCCTGGCGTTGACCCGTGGCTCCAAAATGCGAAAGCGATTGGGCAGCAACGTTTCCCCAGGCTTCACGCGCTGGAACACCATCTTGGTCCGTGGCCAGGCGCTGAGCACCGGCAGGTAAGTGGCCTTGCCCCGGCGCTGTGCCGCACGCAGCAGCAGGCGCGGATCGATTTCACCGTCCGTCGGTAGATACAGGGAAATATGTTTGGCCCGGCGAAACAGCGGGTGCTGTGCCAGTTGCCGATACAGGCCATGGGCGGCCTGGCGCTGCTCGCTGGGCGTGAGGGCGCGGCGGGCTTTGCGCAACATGCGTCGAAGGTGCGGACGGGAAAGCGGCGCAGGTTCGTTCATGGTTTTTCGGCTCATAAAACAATGCCAGTCCGGGGACTGGCATTGAGTTCTGGAATTCAGGCTCCCCGACAGAGCCGCTGTCGACTCAGCCCTTGAACCCGAAAGTTCAAGGTGGAAGAAGCAGTAGGCTTTAAGGCTTTCCGTCTAGCGGACATGCACACCAGCCCAACGTGCAACTTCCAGGGTAGTGCGAATCGGCTCCGGGACATCGCCGACTGGCAAGCACGCCAGGGAGTGGGGCGAGTATACCTTAAACAGTCGCGGCAATCAGCCCTTGGGTTGCTCTGTGTCGCTGGAAAGCACCAGGTCGACGCGTTCGAGCAGGTCGCGCACCTGCTCGCGCGTCGAGCCGCTGGCCTGTACGTCAGGGCGTTCCTGCTTATGCAGCAGGTCGTGGGTAATGTTCAGTGCGGCCATCACGGCGATGCGGTCGGCGCCGATGACTTTGCCGCTGCTGCGGATTTCACGCATCTTGCCGTCCAGGTAGCGGGCGGCGCTCACCAGGTTGTTGCGCTCTTCCTGGGGGCAGATGATCGAATATTCTTTGTCGAGGATCTGCACGGTGACGCTATTGCTTGAACTCATGAGTCTTGCTCCAGGGCCTTCAGGCGCGAAATCATCGATTCGACCTTACGCCGGGCGATTTCGTTTTTTTCAATGAGGTGAGCGCGTTCCTCGCGCCAGGTCTTTTCCTGAGCTAATAGGAGTCCGTTTTGACTCTTAAGTTGCTCGACCCGAGTAATTAGCAATTCGAGTCTGGCCATCAGCGCTTGCAGGTCGGTGTCTTCCATTGGGTTCCACTGGATTTGTCTGATGAATGGCAACTGCAGGATAAACGATCTGACGCCCTCGATAGTCTTGGTACGTCTGCCGGTGCTAGGATACAGCGCTCCATTCTAGACATTGCGCCGTCTGGCGCCTAGCTCACCATGCCCATTCAGAACTCCCCGTACGATGCTTTTTCCAAACTGCTGAGCACCAGCGGCCATCCTTGCTCGCCCGCCGAGCTGCATGGCGTGCTGCTCGGCCGCAGTTGCACCGGTGTTGGCTTTGATGCCGACAACTGGCTGGCCGATGTGGCCGAGCTGCTGGAAACCGAACCGACCGACAACGTGCGTAACGCGCTGATCGGCCTGCAAGAGATGGTCAAGGGCGAACTGACCGGTGATGACGTCACCGTGGTCCTGCTGCTCCCGACCGACGATGCACCGCTCCCCGAACGCGCCGCCGCACTGGGCCAATGGTGCCAGGGCTTCCTCCACGGTTTCGGCGTGAACGCCGGCGGCCTGGAACTGAGCACCGACGCCAAGGAAGTGCTGCAGGACCTGGCTGCCATCTCCCAGGTGCAAGATGCCCTGGAAGAATCTGAAGACGGCGAAGGCGACTACATGGAAGTCATGGAATACCTGCGCGTCGCGCCATTGCTGCTGTTCACCGAGACCAGGAAGTCCGCTGAGCCTGCTGCACCCAAGCCTTCGCTGCACTAAAAGAGAAAGGAAGCCCATCTGCCCATGATCCATATCCCCAAAGCGGAATACACCCGGCGTCGCAAGGCGCTCATGGCGCAGATGGAACCCAACAGCATCGCGATCCTGCCGGCTGCCGCCGTGGCGATCCGCAATCGCGATGTGGAGCACGTCTATCGCCAGGACAGTGACTTCCAGTACCTGAGCGGTTTCCCCGAACCAGAAGCGGTGATCGTGCTGATGCCCGGTCGCCAGCATGGCGAGTACGTGCTGTTCTGCCGCGAACGCAATGCCGAGCGCGAATTGTGGGACGGCCTGCGTGCCGGTACCGAAGGTGCCATCCGTGACTTTGGCGCCGACGATGCCTTCCCCATCACCGATATCGACGACATCCTGCCCGGCCTGATCGAAGGCCGCGACCGGGTGTATTCGGCCATGGGCAGCAACGCCGAATTCGATCGGCACCTGATGGAGTGGATCAACGTCATCCGTTCCAAAGCGCACCTTGGCGCCCAGCCACCGAACGAGTTTGTTGCCCTGGATCATCTGCTCCACGACATGCGCCTGTATAAATCGGCGGCGGAAGTGAAGGTGATGCGCGAGGCAGCGCGAATTTCCTGCGCGGCCCATGTGAAGGCCATGCAGGCCAGCCGCGCCGGCTTGCATGAGTTCAGCCTGGAAGCCGAACTGGATTACGAATTCCGCAAGGGCGGCGCGAAGATGCCGGCCTATGGCTCCATCGTCGCCACCGGGCGCAACAGCTGCATCCTGCATTACCAGCAGAATGACGCCGTGCTCAAGGACGGTGACCTGGTGCTGATCGATGCCGGTTGCGAAATCGACTGTTACGCCAGCGACATCACGCGCACCTGGCCGGTCAATGGCAAATTTTCGCCGGAACAGAAGGCGATCTATGAAATCGTGCTGGCTTCCCAGGAAGCCGCCTTTGCCGAGATCGCGCCGAACAAGCATTGGAACCAAGCCCACGAGGCGACGGTGCAGGTCATCACTGCCGGGCTGGTGAAGCTGGGGTTGCTGAAGGGCGACGTCGACGAGCTGATCGCCAGTGAAGCCTACAAACCCTTCTATATGCATCGCGCCGGCCATTGGCTGGGGATGGATGTGCATGACGTGGGCGAGTACAAGGTGGGCGGCGAATGGCGTGTGCTGGAAGTTGGCATGGCGCTGACGGTGGAACCGGGCATTTATATCTCGCCGGATAACCAGACCGTCGCGAAAAAATGGCGTGGCATTGGTGTACGTATCGAGGACGACGTGGTGGTGACCAAGCAAGGCTGTGAAATCCTGACCGGCGGCGCCCCCAAGAGCGTCGTTGAAATCGAAGCCCTGATGGCGGCCGCCCGATGAGCCGGGTCAACCTGGCGATTATCGGTGGCGGCCTGGTGGGCGCGAGCCTGGCGCTGGCGTTGCAGGCCGGGGCCAAGGCGCGTGGCTGGAAGATCGTGCTGATCGAACCCTTCGCGCCCGGCGACAGCTACCAGCCGAGCTACGACGCGCGGTCTTCGGCGCTGTCCTACGGCGCCCGGCAGATTTATCAGCGCCTGGGCCTGTGGCAGCAGATCTCGCGCCGCGCCGAGCCGATCAAGCAGATCCATGTGTCGGACCGTGGACGCTTCTCCACCGCGCGACTGTCCGCCATGGAGGAGGGCGTGCCGGCCCTTGGTTATGTGGTGGAAAACGCCTGGCTCGGCCAATGCCTGTGGCAAGGCCTGGACAAGGACGTGGTGAGTTGGCGCTGCCCGGCGGAAGTCACACGCATGGAGCCGCTGCCCGATGGCTACCGCCTGACCCTCAACGATGAAACCGTGCTGGAATGCGACCTCGCGGTGCTCGCCGACGGCGGCCGCTCCGGCCTGCGCGAGCAACTGGGCATTGGCGTGAAAACCCGCCCATACAACCAGAGCGCGCTGATCGCCAACATCACCCCGAGCGAAGCCCACAACGGCGAAGCGTTCGAGCGTTTCACCGATGAAGGCCCGATGGCCCTGCTGCCGCTACCGGACAACCGTTGCGCACTGGTATGGACCCGTATTGGCATGGACGCACAGCGCCTGGCCAATCTCGATGAACGCAGCTTCCTGAGCGAGTTGCAGGGCGTGTTCGGCTACCGCCTGGGCACCCTCAAGCAAGTCGGCGCCCGTCATCTGTATCCGTTGACCCTGGTGGAAGCCGAAGAGCAAGTGCGCTCGCACCTGGCGATCCTCGGCAATGCCGCCCACAGCCTGCACCCGATTGCCGGGCAGGGGTTCAACCTGTCCCTGCGTGATGCCCACGCCTTGGCCGAGGCCTTGCTGGCCGGGCCGGCGGTGCCGGGCGACCTGGCAACGTTGCAGGCTTATCGCGAGCGTCAGCGCATGGATCAGAAGTTGACCGTGGGTTTCTCCGACCAGGTCACGCGGCTGTTTGGCAGCGCGCAACCGCTGGTCGCCCTGGGCCGCAATATGGGCCTGCTGGGCCTGGACCTGTTGCCGCCGGCCAAGCGTTGGTTCGCCCGTCAGGCCATGGGCCTGGGGACGCGTCCCGATGCGTGAGACTCATCAATCCTTTTACGTGCGGTGCAAGCCGCCAGCGAGACAGGCTTAAAGCATGGACATGCGCGCAGATGTGCTGATTGTCGGGGCCGGAATGGTCGGAAGCGCCCTGGCGCTGGCATTGCAAGGCAGCGGCCTGCAAGTGCTGCTGCTCGACGGCAGCCCGCTGAGCGTCAAGCCGTTCGACCGCGCGGCGGCCTTCGAACCCCGTGTGAGTGCCTTGTCGGCGGCCAGCCAGCGCATCCTCGAGCGCCTCGGTGTGTGGGATGGCATCGTTGAACGACGCGCCAGCCCGTACGGCGAGATGCAGGTGTGGGACGGCAGCGGCACCGGGCAGATCCACTTTTCGGCGGCCAGCGTGCATGCCGAAGTGCTCGGGCATATCGTCGAGAACCGCGTGGTCCAGGATGCCTTGCTCGAACGTCTGCACGACTGCGACCTGGGCCTGCTGGCGAATGCGCGCCTGGAGCAGATGCGCCGTTCCGGCGATGACTGGTTGCTGACCCTGGCCGATGGCCGAAAATTGCGCGCGCCGCTGGTGGTGGCCGCCGATGGCGCCAACTCCGCCGTGCGCCGCCTGACCGGCACCGCGACCCGTGAATGGGACTACCTTCATAACGCCATCGTTACCAGCGTGCGCAGCAGCCAGCCGCACCAGCGCACGGCCTGGCAACGCTTTACCGACACCGGCCCGCTGGCGTTTTTGCCGCTGGAGCGGGACGGGCAGCAAGATTGGTGCTCGATCGTCTGGTCGACTACGCCGGTTGAATCCGAACGCCTGATGGCGCTGGATGATGAAAGCTTCTGCCGTGAACTGGAGCGCGCCTTTGAAGGGCGCCTCGGTAGCGTGGTCAGCGCCGATCCGCGTGTGTGCGTACCCTTGCGCCAGCGCCACGCCAAACGCTATGTGGCCGAGGGCCTGGCATTGATCGGCGACGCCGCCCATGTCATCCATCCATTGGCCGGGCAGGGCGTCAACCTGGGTTTCCTCGATGCGGCGGTGCTGGCCGAAGTGTTGTTGTCGGCCACCGAACGCGGTGAACGTCTGGCCGATGTGAAGGTGCTCAGCCGTTACGAGCGCCGACGCATGCCCCATAACCTGGCCCTGATGGCTGCGATGGAAGGCTTTGAGCGCCTGTTCCAGGCCGATCAACTGCCGCTACGCTGGTTGCGTAATGCCGGGTTGAAGATGGTCGACCAGATGCCCGAAGCCAAAGCCGTGTTTGTGCGCCAGGCCCTCGGGTTGAGCGGGGATCTGCCGGACCTGGCCAAGCCCTGACAGGTTTGTGCAACATTTGGTAACGGCTCCGCCGAGCGTTACCAAATGTGAGTCCCTATCATTTGCGCTTATTTTGCAAATGAGAGACCGCACCCATGTTGGCACCCAAGCGCCTCCTGACTGCCCTGGCACTCACCCTGATCGGCAGCACCACCGTGCAGGCAGCCGACGAAGTGGTGGTCTACTCCTCGCGTATCGACGAACTGATCAAACCGGTGTTCGACGCCTACACCCAAAAGACCGGTGTACAGGTGAAGTTCATCACCGACAAGGAAGCGCCGCTGATGCAGCGCATCAAGGCCGAGGGCGAAAACGCCACCGCCGACCTGCTGCTCACCGTGGATGCCGGCAACCTCTGGCAGGCCGAGCAAATGGGCATTCTGCAACCGTTCACCTCGCCGGTAATCGATAAGAACATTCCCCTGCAATACCGCTCTTCGGCGCATGCCTGGACCGGTTTGAGCCTGCGCGCGCGGACCATCGCGTACTCCACCGACCGGGTCAAACCGGGTGACCTGACCACCTACGAAGCCCTGGCCGACAAACAGTGGGAAGGCCGCCTGTGCCTGCGCACGGCGAAAAAGGTCTACAACCAATCACTGACGGCCACCCTGATCGAAACCCACGGTGCGGCCAAGACCGAAGAAATCGTCAAGGGCTGGGTGAATAACCTGTCCACCGACGTGTTCTCGGATGACATTGCCGTGCTGGAGGCGATCAACGCCGGGCAATGCGACGTGGGTATCGTCAATACCTACTACTACGGCCGTCTGCACAAGCAGAAGCCTGACCTGGCGGTGAAGCTGTTCTGGCCGAACCAGGGCGACCGTGGCGTGCATGTGAACCTGTCGGGCATCGGCTTGACCAAACACGCGCCACACCCGGAAGCCGCCAAGGCATTGGTGGAGTGGATGACCACGCCTGAGGCGCAGAAGATCTTTGCCGACGTGAATCAGGAATTCCCGGCCAACCCGGCGGTACCGCCGTCGGCTGAAGTGGCGACCTGGGGCAAGTTCGTGGCGGATACATTGCCGGTGGAAGTGGCGGGCAAGCGCCAGGCTGAAGCCATTCGCCTGATGGATCGGGCGGGCTGGAACTAAGTAAAATTTGTAGGACGCCGCAGATCCAAATGTGGAGGGGGGCTTGCCCCCGATGTCGGAGTGTCAGTCTACTCATCGTTGACTGATCCACTGCCATCGGGGGCAAGCCCCTCCCACATTGGATTGTGGTGATTTGAAGATATTCATTATTGAGAACCCACCTTTGGCCCACCCCGCCCAACGCCGCTGGTACCTGCCGGTCTTCAGCGTCGCCGCCCTGGTGCTGCTGCCGCTGAGCGTGCTGGTACTGTCCTGGCAAAGTATCGACGCACAAATCTGGTCCCACCTGTGGGAAACCCAGATGCCGCGGCTGCTGGGCAACACCCTGACCCTGGTGCTGGGGGTCGGCGTCGGCGTAACCCTGTTGGGCGTCAGCCTCGCCTGGCTCACCAGCCTCTGCGAATTCCCCGGCCGGCGTTGGCTCGACTGGGCGTTGATGCTGCCCTTTGCCATTCCCGCCTATGTGCTGGCCTTCGTGTTTGTCGGCTTGCTGGATTTTTCAGGCCCCGTGCAGACCCTGCTGCGCGAATGGTTCGGCACCGGCTTGCGCCTGCCACGGGTGCGCTCCACCAGCGGCGTGATCATTGTGCTGGTGCTGGTGTTCTATCCCTACGTGTACCTGTTGGCGCGCAGCGCATTCCTCGCCCAGGGCAAGGGCCTGATGGAGGCGGCGCGGGTGCTGGGACAGTCGCCCTTGCGGGCATTCTGGCATGTGGCCCTGCCTATGGCGCGGCCGGCAATAGGGGCCGGGGTGGCGTTGGCACTGATGGAGACCCTGGCGGATTTCGGTGCGGTGTCGGTGTTCAACTTCGATACGTTCACGACCGCGATCTACAAGACCTGGTACGGCTTTTTCAGCCTGTCCAGCGCGGCCCAACTGGCCAGCCTGTTGCTGTTGGTGGTGATGCTGGTGCTGTATGGCGAACGGCGTGCCCGGGGCGCCAGTCGATCCAGCAATGAACGGCCACGGGGCAAGGCGCTGTACCACTTGCGCGGGTTCAAGGCGGCGGCGGCCAGTGCCTGGTGTGGATTGGTGTTTGCCTGTGCTTTTGTCATCCCGATGCTGCAATTGGTCGCCTGGTTCTGGCAGCGGGGCCGTTTCGACCTGGATGAGCGCTATTCGGGCCTGATCGTCCATACCCTCTACCTGGGTGGTATCGCGGCGCTGATCACGGTCAGCGTGGCGCTGGTACTGGCCTTCGCCAACCGCCTGGCGCCGACCCGGGCGATTCGCTCCGGTATCAGCCTGGCCAATGTCGGCTATGCCTTGCCGGGCTCGGTGCTGGCGGTGTCGATCATGCTGGCGTTCAGTTACCTGGACCGTGAGCTGGTGGTGCCGCTGTCCGGCTGGCTTGGCGGGGCGGGCAAGCCATTGTTGCTGGGCAGTCTGTCGGCGCTGGTGCTGGCGTATCTGGTGCGCTTTCTGGCCGTGGCCTACGGGCCGCTGGAAAACAGCCTGGCGCGCATCCGGCCTTCGTTGCCGGAAGCAGCACGCAGTTTGGGCGTGAGTGGGCCGCGACTGTTTTGCAAAGTGTATCTGCCGCTGTTGCTGCCCGGCACCCTGAGTGCAGCACTGCTGGTGTTCGTAGACGTGCTCAAGGAAATGCCCGCAACCCTGCTGATGCGCCCGTTCGGCTGGGACACCCTGGCGGTGCGGATCTTTGAAATGACCAGCGAAGGCGAGTGGGCGCGGGCTTCTCTGCCAGCGTTGACGCTGGTGCTGGTGGGTCTGCTGCCGGTCATCGGGCTGATCCGACGCTCCGCCCGACCAATCGGTTAGGTGCCAGTCCTACGGCTTGCGGCTACAATGCGCGGCATTCGGTGCGGTCCGTCCTTCGGATCGAGTCGCTGTACGTGGCTGCAGGCCTTGTCATTCAAGGTGTCCGGCACGGGCAACGGCCTGCGCACCTTCGCCAAGCCCGGAAGGAGAAACCCATGGGACAGCGTACGCCTTTGTATGACCTGCATCTCGCCCTCGGCGCGAAAATGGTCGATTTTGGCGGTTGGGATATGCCTTTGCACTACGGCTCGCAAGTTGAGGAGCACCATCAGGTGCGGCGCGACTGCGGGGTGTTCGATGTATCTCATATGACCGTGATCGATATCACCGGCCCCCAGGCCAAGGAATGGCTCCAGCACCTGCTGGCCAATGATGTCGAGCGTTTGCATGGCTGTGGCCGTGCGTTGTACAGCGCCATGCTCAATGAGCAGGGTGGCGTGGTGGACGACATGATCGTCTACCGCACCGAGACCGGATACCGGCTGGTGGTCAACGCCGCCACCCGAGACCAGGACATGGCCTGGATCCAGGCGCAACTTGGCAGCTATCAGGTGCACCTGCATGAGCGGCCCGAGTTGGCCATGCTCGCCATTCAAGGCCCCCATGCCCGGCAGAAGATTGCCGAGCTGGTCACCCAGTCTCGCGGCACCCTGATCCACCAGCTCAAGCCCTTTGAAGGGCATGCCGACGGCGATTGGTTTATCGCCCGCACGGGTTACACCGGCGAAGACGGCCTGGAAATTGTCCTGCCTGCCGATCAGGCGCCGGGGTTTTTCAACGATCTGGTCGGTGCGGGTATTTCACCCATAGGCCTCGGCGCGCGGGACACCCTGCGGCTGGAAGCCGGCATGAACCTGTACGGCCAGGACATCCATCAGAACGTTTCGCCCCTGGCGGCCAACATGGCCTGGAGCATTGCCTGGGAACCTGCCGAGCGCAATTTCATCGGGCGAGCGGCGCTGGAAGCAGAGTTGGCCGCCGGTGTGCAGTTCAAACTGGTCGGGCTGGTACTGGAAGAGCGTGGGGTTTTACGCGCTCACCAGGTGGTTCGCATCGCCAATGTTGGCGAAGGGGAGATCACCAGTGGTAGTTTCTCACCTACGCTGAGCAAATCCATTGCCCTGGCGCGTGTACCGATGGCGACTGCCGATCGGGCCGAAGTGGAAATCCGCGGCAAGTGGTACCCGGTTCGAGTGGTCAAACCGACCTTCGTACGCCATGGCAAAACCTTGATCTAACTATTTCCGGCAGGCCAATGGCTGCTGACATTTCTTCTTGAGGACACAGACTATGAGCGATATCCCTGCCGACCTGCGTTTTGCCGAAAGTCACGAATGGGCCCGTCTGGAAGCTGACGGTACGGTGACCGTCGGGATCTCCGACCATGCTCAGGAAGCTTTGGGTGATGTGGTGTTTGTTGAGTTGGCCGAAGTCGGCGCTACGTTTGAAGCCGAAGGCCAGGCGGGTGTGGTTGAGTCGGTGAAGGCTGCTTCGGATATCTATGCCCCGGTTGCCGGTGAAGTGATTGCCGTCAACGAGGAGCTGAGTGCTAGCCCTGAGCTGCTGAACTCCGACCCTTACGGCGCGTGGATCTTCAAGCTCAAGCCAAGCAACCCGGCTGATCTGGAAAAACTGCTGGATGCTGCTGGCTACAAAGCCGCCATCGGCGAATAACCGCAAGACCCATGTGGGAGGGAGCAAGCTCCCTCCCACATTCAATCGTCGTGAGCCGTGAGTGCTCAGTCCGCCTTCAAGACTGCCTTTACCGCCGCCACCGACCGCTCCACATCTGCCTCTGTCATCGCCGTGAACATCGGCAACGACACGATCAAACGTCCAACCTTTTCCGCTACCGGGAACATACCTTCCTTGAACCCCTGTGCCCGATAAAGGCTCAGCAGGTGAATCGGCGGGTAGTGATAGCCAATGCCAACACCCTGTGCCTGCATTTTTTCCATGAAGGTCGCGCGGGCGGGCAGGCTGTCTTGGCGCTCCGGCAGCACCAACTGGAACAGGTGCCAGTTGCTGTTTTCGAAGTCGGCCGGCGGCAGTTGCGCGCCGTACTTTTCTTCGAAATCACTGCCGAAACATTTGAAGTAGTGCCGGGCCAGGTGCTGGCGATGGGCGGTGATCTTCTCGATGTGGGCAAACTGCCCCAGGCCGATGGCTGCAGCGATGTCGGTCATGTTGAACTTGCCGCCCAGTACATCCACGTCCAGGCCGTCGAAGCCGGTGCGGGTGACGCCCTGCAGGCGGTATTTTTCCGCCAGGCGGGCTTCTTCGGCATTGTTCAACACCAGGCAACCGCCCTCGGAAGAGGTGATGTTCTTGTTGGCCTGGAAGCTGAACGATACAAAGTCCCCGGTGGAACCGATGCGTTCGCCATCCCAACTGGAGCCCAGGGCCTGGGCGGCGTCTTCGACGATGCGCAGGTTGTACTTGTTGGCCAGTGCGTACAGCATCGGCATGTCCAGGGGCAGGCCGGCCAGGTACACCGGGATGATCGCCTTGGTGCGCGGGGTGATTGCGGCTTCCACCTGGGCCAGGTCGATATTGCGGGTGACCGGGTCGATGTCGGCGAATACCGGCGTGGCGCCTACTTCCAGGATCACGTTGGCTGTTGCGACCCAGGAGATCGGTGTGGTGATGACTTCATCGCCGGGCCCGATACCGGCGATACGCAAGGCGATCTCCATGGTGCAAGTGCCCGAGTTGAAGGTGCGCACCGGCCGGCCGCCAAAGTATTCCGACAGCTGTGCTTCGAACGCCTGCACTTTCGGCCCACTGGTGATCCAGCCCGAGCGCAGTACATCGCCGACCGCCGAGATGGTGGCTTCATCGATGGTAGGTTTGGAGAACGGCAGAAAGGGCTGTTGGCTCATGACGACGAAGGCATCCGTTTCAGATTGGCGATGAGTGAGCGAGGGTTCAGTCCCGGCATGGTGGCACGGTTAGACTGAATATAGCCTGTCGCCTGTGAATGAATCGTTATGCCACGGACACGGAAGTGCCGCTTGAACGGCGGCATGTCCTGGTGCCGGTCAGAAGTACACACGGGTTTCAAAGAACACACTCTGCTCCTTGAGCTTGCCCTTGAGCTGTTCATCGCGAGCGTTTATCCGGTTGGTGAAGGTGTTGTAGCCGGTCTCGATACGGCCCATGTCCACGTAGCGCCAACCTGTGCCAAAGGAAATGCGGTCGTTGACCTTGGCATCCAGGCCCAAGCCTACGCTATAGGCAAAATTATATTGGCGGTGGCTGGCAAAGCGACGGGTGTCATTGCTCTGAAAACCCTCGGCATCAATTTGCGCGACGCCCACCCCCGCCATGCCGTAGAACGACAGCCAATGGGTGAGCGGTATGTTTTTATAGCCGTTGACCATCAAGCGCTGGCTGTCCACTTCAAGACGGTTGACGTTGGCATTGAAAGGCGACCAGAAGGAGTCGAAGGTCGAGTTGCCGGAGCGGGTGTATTCCCCTTCTGCGCGCCAGCCATCGGTGAAGGCATAACCTACCGAGTAGGATCCGGTGAATGTTTTAGTGCTATCAGGCGCCTCCACTCGTTCGGTGACGCGCGGGCTGGTCAACAGTGCGCTGGATAGATTCTGGCGTGCACTGTTGAACTTTGCCGAGCCGTACCAGGCATCTGCCTGTGCATAAGGCGTTGCAATAGCGGTGAGGAACACAAAGGAAGAGAGTTTTCGCATGGTTATCGATTCATTCACTGAGGGAAGGTTGGAATCGATAGCTTGTCGTCGGTGGAGAGCAGTGAAGTAGAGGATTTCTCCTGTTCAATCGTCAACTCAACAGTCTTTGCTGTAGGAAGAAAAGTGGCACAAAAAAGCCGCTCCCAGGGAGCGGCTGTTTTAACCGGCGGTTTTACTCGGCGGCGATAGCGTTTTTCGCCAGGATAGCGTTGGCCAGCTCCATATCCGTGGCCTGCAGGCCAGGGTTGTCGGCGCGGACTTTCTGCATGGCGGCTTCCAGGTACGGGCCGCGGATACCGCCGTCGCTGGCAACGAAGCTGCCTGCGTCGTCTTGTGCGGCAACCACCAGCTTGTGGTCCTTGAAGGTCAGGTAGGTCGAGCCGGTAGTGGCGCCCGACGAGATGACATTGCGCCAGAAACTGTCGGCCATGGCTGAACCGACAGGGAGGGAAAGCACAGCGAGGGTAGCGACAGCATATTTAAGACGCATGATGGGTGACTCCGGGTGGGTGATCTGTACCGTTTGATTGTAGTTAGCCCAACCGAGTTCCATCACTGACTAAACAGTTTCTACCTTCAAGATCACGCCATCCAGGCCCACCACACGCACTTGAGCGCCTACAGGGCTGTCAGGCCCGGACACCATCCAGACGCCATCACCGACTTTTACCTTGCCTCGACCCTCCACAATCGCCTGATGCACCACGAACACGCGACCGACCAGCTCCGAGCCACGCTCGTTGAGGCCCGGCTGGTCACTGGCTTTGGCGCTGCTGCGCTGGCGTTTCCACCAGTACACCGCAGTCAATATCGACAGCACAGCGAACAGCAACAGTTGCCACTCCAGCCCGAGCGGCGGCACCAGAAACTTGATCACGCCCACGGCTGCCGCAGCTATGCCCATCCACAGCAGGTAGCCACCGGCGCCGAAGACCTCAAGAATCAATAGCACCGTACCCAGTGCGAGCCAATCCCAGAACGAAAGATGCTGCAGGAAATCCCACATGGCGATCGCCTCAGGCTTTCTTGTTATCGAAGGTTGCCTTGACGATTTCGCCGATGCCGCCGACAGCGCCGATCACCTGGCTGGCTTCCAGTGGCATCAGGATCACTTTGCTGTTATTGGCTGACGCCAATTTGCCAAGGGCATCGATGTATTTCTGCGCGACGAAGTAGTTGATGGCCTGCACGTTACCGGTGGCGATTGCTTCGGACACGACCTGGGTCGCGCGGGCCTCTGCCTCTGCCTGACGCTCACGGGCTTCAGACTCCAGGAACGCGGCCTGGCGTCCACCTTCGGCTTCAAGAATCTGTGCCTGCTTCTTGCCTTCGGCCGTCAGGATCGCCGATGCCCGCAGGCCTTCGGCTTCCAGGATCTGTGCGCGCTTGATCCGCTCGGCTTTCATCTGGCCGGACATGGCGGCCATCAGGTCGGCGGGCGGGCTGATGTCCTTGATTTCGATCCGGGTGATCTTGATGCCCCACGGCGCCGTGGCTTCATCGACGGTGCGCAGCAGTTTTTCGTTGATGCCGTCGCGCTGGCTGAGCATGGCATCCAGCTCCATGGAGCCGAGCACGGTACGGATATTGGTTTGCAGCAGGTTGCGGATAGCGTGTTCGAGGTTGTTGACCTCGTAGGCGGCCTGGGCGGTATTGACCACCTGGAAGAAGCACACGGCGTCGATCTGCACGGTGGCGTTGTCGGCGGTGATGACTTCCTGGGGCGGGATATCCAGCACGCTTTCCATCACGTTGATCTTGCGGCCGATGCGGTCCATGACCGGGATGATGATGTTCAGGCCCGGCTTGAGGGTGTTGGTGTACCGGCCGAAGCGCTCGACGGTCCACTGATAGCCCTGGGGTACCACCTTGAAGCCCATGAACAGGATGGCGATGGCCAAGCCCACGAAAAGAAGCAGCACGGTTCCGATCTGCATAGCGATTCCCTATCTGGTGGTGTCAGTTAAACGACGTTCGGCCGATTGTAACGGTCCTGTCACCGATAAGAACGGTTTCAGCACGCGGTAATCAAAGCATTTGTTACCGAATCCCCAGGAGTCACTCGCAACACCTCGGCCATCGTGGTCAGCCCCGCCTTGACTTTACCCACGCCGGCCATGCGCAGGCCGCACATGCCTTGCGCCACCGCCTCCCTGCGCAGGGACTGCACGTCGGCGCCTGGCGTGATCAGCGCCTTGAGCGAGTCATTCAGCACCATGATCTCGTAGACCCCGGCGCGCCCGCGAAACCCGCTGTTTCGACATTCCGCACACCCTACCGCTTCGTGAGCATCGCCCGCCACCCGCTTGCAATGAGGGCACAGCAAGCGCACCAAGCGCTGCGCCATTACGCCCAATAACGTGGCCTTGATCAAATAATGAGCAATGCCCAGTTCCTGCAAGCGGCTGATGGCGCTGGGCGCATCATTGGTGTGCAGCGTCGAGAGCACCAAGTGCCCGGTCAATGCGGCCTGGATCGCCATCTCGGCGGTTTCCCGGTCGCGGATCTCGCCGATCATGATGATGTCCGGGTCCTGGCGGAGCAGGGCTCGGATGCCGCTGGCGAAGGTCAGGTCGATATTGGGCTGTACCTGCATTTGGTTAAACGCCGGCTCGACCATCTCGATAGGGTCTTCCACGGTGCAAAGATTGACCTCCCGGGTCGCCAAGTGTTTGAGCGTGGTGTAGAGGGTGCTGGTCTTGCCTGAACCGGTAGGTCCCGTGACCAGGATGATGCCGTTGGTGTGGCGCGTCATGTCGTGCCATCGCTGCTGGTCCTCGGCCGACAAGCCCAGCTCGTCAAAGTCCTTGAGCAGCACCTGCGGATCGAAAATCCGCATCACCAGTTTTTCGCCAAAGGCGGTGGGCAAGGTCGACAGCCGCAACTCGACTTCTGTGCCTGCAGGGCTTTTGGTCTTGACCCGACCGTCCTGGGGTTTGCGTTTTTCCGCCACGTTCATCCGCCCGAGGCTTTTCAGGCGGCTGACCACCGCCATCGTCACCTGGGGGGGAAATTGATAGACGTCGTGCAACAGCCCATCAATGCGAAAGCGCACGCGGCCTTGCTCACGGCACGGCTCGATATGAATATCACTGGCCCGCTGGGCGAACGCGTATTGCAACAGCCAGTCGACGATATTGACGATATGCGCGTCGTTGGCGTCCGGCTCCTGGTCGCTGGCGCCGAGGTTGAGCAACTCGACGTTGCCAGGCCCCGCCACCTTTTGATCCGCACCGCTGACGGACTTCGCCAGCCGGTAGAATTCGCTGATACAACGCTGAATGTCCTGGGGGTTGGCAACCACGCGCCTGATCGAGCGCTGGAGCACTTGTGCCAGTCCCGATTCCCAACTGGTGACATGGGGCTGGGCGCTGGCAACGGTGACGGTCTGCGCGTCTACGGCTACCGCGAGGATGGCGTGGCGTTGGGCAAACGCGTGGGACATCAGCGGCACCACCGTTGCGACATCGATCTTCAGCGGGTCGATACGCCAATAAGGTTGCCCCACATGTTGGGCAAGCCACTGGGTCAGGGTTTCCAGGGAAGGCCCAAGGGCGGCGATGCACTCCAACGGGTGCTGGGCGTTGCCGGCGGGCAGCGCCGATAAGCGCTGCGCGATGTCGGGAGCAATCAGCCCTCCCTCGACCAGCGCCGGGAGCAACTGATGCAGTTCCAATCGGTGATCAGCAGGCATGAAGGTGTTCCTGGGTAGCCTCGGAAGAAATTTCAGGCTAGCCAGCCGCCGAATATCTTCCTCCCAACGTATGTTGCAGGCCTTTACCAAGCTGCTGCCGCCACGGCCGCAGGCCCCACGGAATCAGCGCGCCACACGTGCAGCGTGCACACGCTGATCAGGTTTCGAATCTTTTCGGCGATCACTTGGGCGCGATGCCAGCTCAGGCTATCCATCACGATATCGATGTTCAGCAGGTCTTCCTGGCGGCTCACGTTGACCTGGCTCGGTGTCAGGAACTGCAACGCAAAATAGTTGAGTACCCGACACAACACATCGGGCTCCGCCTCGGCGACGATCCGGTAATGCGCCTGGCAATGGGCGCTGCTGGCAGCCCACGCATCGACGCGGGTCATGGGGTGGGTGGTTTCGACGGCATGCATGCTGACTCTCCAGATTCGACTGGAGAAATTTTTACATTCGCTTCGGGAGATTTCTTATCTAAGATGAGCCTGATATGCGATTAATTGAATCGGTCAATTCAGAAAAGACAGCCTTCAAGGTATTTTTATGCACAGTGAATTGGACGCCTACGACCGCCGCATCCTGGCCCTGCTGCAAGAGGACGCCTCGCTGTCCAGCGCGCAGATCGCCGAACAGGTCGGCCTGTCTCAGTCGCCGTGCTGGCGACGCATCCAGCGGCTCAAGGAGGAAGGAGTGATTCGCGGCCAGGTCACTCTGCTGGATCGCAAGAAGATCGGCCTGAATACGCAGATCTTTGCCGAGGTCAAACTCAACGCCCACGGCCGATCCAACTTCACCGAGTTCACCGACGCGATTCGTGGGTTTCCGGAAGTGCTGGAGTGCTATGTGCTGATGGGGGCGGTGGATTTTCTGCTGCGCATCGTGACGTCGGACATTGAGGCGTACGAGCGGTTTTTCTTCGAGAAGTTATCGATGGTGCCAGGGATTCAGGAGGTCAACTCGATCGTGGCGCTGTCCGAGATCAAGTCGACCACCAGCCTGCCAGTATTGCGCTGACAGGATCGGCCTCATCGGGGGCTAGGCCCCCGATGGCGATATTACAGGCGCAGCAGGGTCTTCCAGGCACGGTTCTGATACACCGCAATCGCCTGATGCATGCGCGCATCCAGCGACTCGTCGGTGATCGGCTGGTTGGCCAGTTGCGCCAGCTTGTTCAACTCGCCGTACAAGCGATCCAGTTCCGCAATGTCCACCACGTTACGCCCGTGGTGCAGCCAGGCCTGGATGCGTTCGATGCGCGGCAGTTGCTCGGCCAGGTCTTCCGGTTGCTGCTGGTAGCGCGGCAGTTGCAGGGCGACGGCATCGTCGGCCAGCAGGCGCGGCAGCCAGTTGGTGATTTGCGCGGCGCCCTGGCGGTTGCCGCGCACGTTGCGGTCGGCAGTCCAGGTGCGGGCCATCAGCCAGCGTGACATGCTCAGCGAGAACAAGCCCCAGCGCACGTCGTCCAATTCTTCGGCAAACTGCTCGGGTGCGGCTTTGCGGATGTCTTCGTCGTCGTCACCGGCCTGGACCAGCGGGCGCCAGTCTTCCAGCAGTGCATCGAGTGCGCTGCGCAGTTCGCTGGTGGATTGACGCGGTGCTGCCTGGCCGAGGCTACCGATCAGGGCGCGCAGTTCGCCGAGGTTGTCGACCCAGTCCTGCAGCAGACGCCAGTGGCCATTGAAGCGGTATTGCTCGGCCAGGCGCTGGCTGCTGCCGAGCAGGTGCCACATGATTGCGGCGAAGGCGTCGTCCAGCGGCATTTCGGCGTGGATCTGCGGCGCCGGCAGGCTCAGGGAGTAGCTGCTGGCGTCGTGCAGGCGGTAGCCGCGCTCGGCCTTGCTGATGTCACACGGCATCAGCGCGAGGGTGGCGGCCAGTTCGGCGGCCAACTCCAGCAGGGCAGCCGGTTCGCCTTCGCGCAGTTCGAGTTCCAGCTCGCAGATTTCTTCTTTCTGCTTACCCACGACCACATGGCCCAGGTCCAGGGCGGCTTCGATCACCACCTTGGCCTTGCCACGGCCCCAGGCGATTTCGGCGCGTTCGCGCACGAAGTCGGTGGTGAAGATCGGCTTGAGGGTCTTTTTGTCCAGCTCGGCCAGTTGCTCGGGCCAGCAGTCGCCGTCGAGTTTCTTCACGTCGAGCTTGGCCTTGGGCAGGTCCCAGTTGTACTCATTGCGTTCCGACAGGCCGGCGACGCTTTGGCCACGGGTCTTGAGGGTCTGGATAATCTCGTCACCGTCCTTGCGCAGGCGCAGGGCGACTTTGGCCTGGGCCAGGTCACGCTCGGGGGTGTCGAAGTACTGGTTCATCAACTCACGGCGTTCCCAGCCACTTTTGTTGCGTTTTTTCAGTAGCGGGTGCTCACGCAGCGCGGCGAGTGTTTCGCGGCTGACGCGGAGCTTGATTTCGGTTTCTTTCTGCATGGCCGGAAAATCCAGGATCGGGAGCGCAGCCGGGGAAAAGAGTGGCTGCCAAGGTCGTGCAGTGTACAGGACTGAGCCCGGCAACGCGCCGCAACGGTTTATTGTCTCGTGCAGATGCCTCTATAGTGGGGCTCATCCGGGAAGTAGGGAGACCGCGTATGCCGTTACCGTCCATGAAAGAGCAGTTCGCCGCGCTGATTGCCGCGCCTTCGGTGAGTTGCACCCAGGCGTCTCTCGACCAGACCAACCGCCCGGTGATCGATTTGCTCGCCGGTTGGTTGGGTGACCTGGGGTTCTCCATCGACATCCAGCCGGTCAGCCCCGGCAAATTCAACCTGCTGGCCAGCTTTGGCACCGGCCCCGGTGGCCTGGTATTGGCCGGCCATAGCGACACCGTTCCTTATGACGCTGCGTTGTGGAGGACCGATCCGCTCAAGCTGACGGAAGTCGACGGCCGCTGGGTAGGATTGGGCAGTTGCGACATGAAGGGTTTTTTCGCGCTGGCGATTGAAGCGGTGTTGCCGCTGCTGGACCAACCGTTCAAGCAACCGTTGCTGATCCTCGCCACCTGCGATGAAGAAAGCTCCATGTCCGGTGCCCGGGCATTGGCCGAAGCCGGGCGCCCGCTGGGCCGGGCGGCGGTAATCGGTGAACCGACCGGCCTCAAGCCGATCCGCCTGCACAAAGGCGTGATGATGGAGCGCATCGACATTCTCGGCCAAAGCGGCCATTCGTCGGACCCAAGCCTGGGCCACAGCGCCCTGGAAGCCATGCATGACGCCATCGGCGAGCTGCGCGGCCTGCGCCTTGCCTGGCAGCGCGAGTACCGAAACCCGCAATTCAGCGTGCCGCAACCGACCATGAACTTCGGCTGTATCCATGGTGGCGACAACCCCAACCGCATCTGTGGCCAGTGCTCCCTGGAATTCGACCTGCGGCCCTTGCCGGGCATGGATCCCGAAGTGCTGCGTGCGGCTATCCGGCAAAAGCTCGACCCCCTGGCCGAGCGCCATAAAGTCAAGATCGACTACGCGCCGTTATTCCCCGCAGTGCCGCCGTTCGAACAGGCCGAAGACGCCGAGTTGGTGCGGGTCGCGGAACGATTGACCGGGCATCGTGCTGAAGCAGTAGCGTTCGGCACCGAAGCGCCTTATCTTCAGCGCCTTGGTTGTGAAACCCTGGTGCTTGGCCCTGGCGACATCGCCTGTGCCCATCAACCGGGCGAGTACCTCGAAATGTCACGCTTGACGCCTACAGTGCGTCTATTGCGGGAACTGATCGAACATTACTGCCTGAAACCTGCGTAAATTAACCCCTGTCCATTCGTACATAAGGAGAGCGAGCGTGTCGCCAAGCCTGTTCCGACGATAACCATCAGCCCGCTGTGCGTTTTCACGACTCATCCTTTTTCGGCTGCTTCTTATTACAGGCCCAGGTTCCATGCCCGACTACGTTAATTGGCTTCGTCACGCTTCGCCCTACATCAATGCCCACCGCGACTGCACCTTTGTGGTCATGTTGCCCGGCGACGGTGTGGATCATCCGAACTTCGGCAATATCGTCCACGACCTGGTGCTGCTTCACAGCCTGGGCGTGCGTCTGGTGCTGGTGCACGGTTCGCGCCCACAGATCGAAGCGCGCCTTGAAGCGCGCGGCCTGGTCCCGACTTACCATGAAGGCATGCGCATCACCGATGCCGCGACGCTGGAGTGTGTGATCGACGCGGTCGGCCACCTGCGTATCGCCATCGAAGCGCGCCTGTCGATGGACATGGCCTCGTCGCCGATGCAGGGCTCGCGCCTGCGGGTGGCCAGCGGCAACCTGGTGACGGCACGTCCTATCGGCGTGCTGGAAGGCGTGGACTATCACCACACCGGCGAAGTGCGCCGGGTCGACCGCAAAGGCATCAATCGCCTGCTGGACGAGCGCTCGATTGTGCTGCTGTCGCCCCTGGGCTATTCGCCTACGGGTGAGATCTTCAACTTGGCCTGCGAAGACGTCGCCACCCGCGCCGCCATTGACCTGGGGGCCGATAAGCTGCTGCTGTTCGGTGCCGATCTCGGCCTGATCGATGAAAATGGCCGCCTGGTGCGTGAGTTGCGTCCGCAGCAAGTACCGGCGCACCTGCAACGCCTGGGCAGCAGTAACTACCAGTCCGAATTGCTCGATGCGGCGGCCGAGGCTTGCCGGGGCGGGGTAGGGCGCAGCCATATCGTCAGCTACGCCGAAGACGGCGCGTTGCTCACCGAGCTGTTTACCCGCGATGGCGGCGGTACGCTGGTGGCCCAGGAGCAATTCGAACTGGTGCGCGAGGCGGCGATTGAAGACGTTGGCGGCCTGCTCGACCTGATCAGCCCCTTGGAAGAGCAGGGCATCCTGGTACGCCGCTCGCGGGAAGTGCTGGAGCGTGAGATCGAGCAGTTCAGCGTGGTGGAGCGCGAAGGCATGATCATCGCTTGTGCGGCGTTGTATCAGATCGCCGATTCGGACGCGGGTGAACTGGCGTGCCTGGCGGTGAACCCGGAGTATCGCCATGGCGGGCGCGGTGATGAGCTGCTTGAGCGCATCGAGACGCGTGCCCGTGCCCAGGGGTTGAAGACCTTGTTCGTGCTCACTACACGCACTGCCCACTGGTTCCGTGAGCGCGGCTTTGTGCCGAGCAGCGTAGACCGTCTGCCATCGGCGCGGGCGTCGCTCTACAACTACCAGCGTAACTCGAAGATTTTCGAGAAGGCCTTGTAAAGCCCTATCCCCCAAGTCACTGGGCAGGCTCGTGTAAGAGCCTGCCCGCGTCGCAGGCCAATCTGGCGTGCCGTCACGCACGACTAAAGTTTAAGAATTCTTGATCTGACGCCGATAACAGGATGGCGGATACGGATAGATTGTGGGAGCCCACAAACACTTGAATCGTCGAATGGGCGGCTTTGACACCAAAAGAAACTATTAGTGACACAAAAACTGTAACAAATTGACGGGAGGATGTGCCTTTGGCCATCATGGCGTCGCCTTTTTGATCGTGGGTGACGTATGCGGCAGAGCGGCCACGCTAATCGATCTAAAAAAGCGCTAATAAATACCCTTTAGGAATTAGCTTGCTGAGCGGATGGTCTACGCTGGCCTGTTCGCATCACGGAAAGGCTTATTCCTGAATCGTATGAAAAAGAATGAAATAATTCTTTTTGGGTGTATGAAAAACTCATTACCCTGCAGGGACCAAATCAACGGTGGTTAGACGAAGGTAGTAGACACACAAGGTTACGATTGACTTGTCAGTCACTATCCGGTGCTAATCGCGCATCTGTGGATCGAGGGCGTCAGACCCGAGACCAAAGAAATACAAAAATTAGAAACGAGAGGAGCGGTACATGAAGAAGTCCACCTTGGCACTGTCTGTAGCTTTGGGCGTAATCGCTCAGCAAGCAGGCGCTGCCGGTTTCATCGAAGACAGCCACGCCACACTGAGTGCGCGTAACTTTTACATCAACACCGATAACCGTGATGGCCACCCATCGTCGACCTCGAACACCCGCAGCAAGAACGCTGAATGGGGCCAAGGCTTCGACCTGCGTTTCATCTCGGGTTACACCCAAGGTACCGTTCAGTTCGGCGTTGATGCGATCGGCCTGTACGGCGTGCGCCTGGATTCGAGCCGTGCTGAACACGGTAACTACAACGGCACCGCATCTGGCGGTACTGTGTTCCCGAGCGATGGCAACACGGCTGTTAACGATTTCGCCAGCCTGGGCGTGACCGGCAAGGTCAAAATCTCCCAAACCGAACTGAAGCTGGGCACCCTGCAGCCTAAGTTGCCGGTTATCGTGACCAACGATGGCCGTCTGTTGCCGCAGACCTTCCAAGGTGGCCAGATCACTACCAACGACATCAAGGATTTGACCTTGGTTGCTGGTCAGGTGGAAAAGGCCAAGGGTCGTAACTCCAGCAACAACGAAAACCTGTCGATTGGTGGTGCCAACGGTAGCTCCAACTACAACACAGGCACTTTCGTTAACAAGTTCTACTATGCGGGTGGTGACTACAAACTCACCAAAGACCTGACCGCCCAGTACTACTACGGCAACCTGGAAGACTTCTACAAGCAGCACTTCCTGGGCCTGACTCACAACTGGGCAATCGGCCCGGGCGTTTTGAAGTCTGACCTGCGTTATTTCAACAGCTCTGACGATGGTAAAAACGGCAACACCCCTGCTTACTACAGCAGCGGTAACTACAACGGTTTCAGCGGCGGCAAGGGTAAGGTTGATAACAACCTGTACAGCGGCCTGTTCCTGTACACCGTTGCCGGCCACACCTTCGGTGGTGGTTACCAGGTCAGCAACGGCAGCAGCGACTTCCCTTGGTTGAACCAGGGCGACGGTTCGTCGGCTTACCTGACGACTGACATGCAGATCCAGAAGTTTGCCCGCGCCGGCGAGCGTACCTGGCAAGCTCGCTACGCTTACGACTTCGCTAAAGTCGGCGTACCTGGCCTGACTGCTGGTGTCGTTTACCTCAAGGGTAGCGACATCGACACCGTTGGCACCAACGCTGGTCGTACTGAAATCACCGGTCAATCCGAGTGGGAACGTGACATCACCGTTGCTTACGTGATTCCAGAAGGCCCGCTGAAAAACCTTGGCGTTGCCTGGAAAAACGCTATGTGGCGCACCGACCTGGCGAACACCCGTTCCCAGGACGAAAACCGCCTGATCGTCAGCTACTCGCTGCCACTGTTCTAGTCGCGTGAAGCTGTTGTAAGACCGTAAAACCTTGCCCGGCGCACGCCGGGCAAGGTGTCTTGCCTTTCAAGTCGGGCTAAACCCCCGCAAGCCCTTCCTGAACCCCTCTTTGTACAGCGTCTCAAGGCCTTCTCGAACCTTGGAAACGATGTTGCGCTTCGCCCTTTCCCGCGTCCAATGAACAGATTTTTAATATTCCTTTATCGTCTAGATAAATCGATATTTATTCTTTTTAAATAATCCGTAATCCATGCACAGTGGGCTCCATAAGCACTCACCAGGAGCCACACCATGAGCCTAAGACTGGGCGATATCGCCCCCGACTTCGAACAGGATTCCAGCGCCGGCAAGATTCGTTTCCACGAATGGCTGGGCGACAGCTGGGGTGTGTTGTTTTCCCACCCGGCGGACTTCACCCCGGTGTGCACCACGGAGCTGGGCTTCACCGCCAAGCTCAAGGACGAGTTCGCCAAGCGTGGCGTCAAGGCCATTGCCCTGTCGGTGGACCCGGTGGACTCGCACCACAAGTGGATCGAAGACATCAACGAAACCCAGGCCACCGTCGTCAACTTCCCGATCCTGGCTGACGCCGACCGCAAGGTTTCGGACCTCTACGACCTGATCCACCCGAACGCCAGTGACACCCTCACCGTGCGTTCCTTGTTCGTGATCGACCCGAACAAGAAGATCCGCCTGACCATCACCTACCCGGCCAGTACCGGCCGTAACTTCCACGAAATCCTGCGGGTCATCGACTCGCTGCAACTGACCGACAACTACAAAGTCGCCACCCCCGCCAACTGGCAGGACGGTGATGAAGTGGTGATCGTGCCGTCGCTCAAAGATGAGGAAGAGATCAAGAAGCGCTTTCCGAAGGGCTATCGGGCGGTGAAGCCGTATTTGCGGCTTACTCCACAACCCAATCGTTGAAACTGAATCACAGCAGGGGTTTTCAGGCCGTTTCTACGGCCTTTTTTTCGCCTGGCGACCTACAAACCTCATATGCATTTAAAGAATAAACAAATGAAAAAATAAGATTTATAGATATATGAATCTGCTGATAAGGTCTGTTCCATCTTGGCGCCATCGCCACACAGCGAACCGCCGGCACTTGCTCAAGGAATTCCTGCATGTTGGTCGTAACACTTGGAGGCAGTCCCAGCCAGCGTTCCCGCTCCGGGGTCTTGCTGGAAAAAACCCGTCAGTGGTTGCAAGACAAAGGCGTCGAAGTGGTGAGTTACCAGATACGGGACTTCCCGGCTGAAGACTTGCTGCATGCACGCTTCGACAGCCCCAAGGTCATTGACCTGCTGCAACAGGTGGCTAACGCGGATGGCCTGGTGATCGCCACGCCCGTGTACAAGGCGTCGTTCTCCGGGGCGTTGAAAACCGTGCTCGACCTGCTGCCCGAGCGCGCCCTGGCCCACAAGGTTGTGTTGCCGATGGCGACCGGCGGCAGCATCGCCCACATGCTGGCGGTGGATTACGCCCTGAAGCCGGTATTGTCGGCCCTCAAAGCCCAGGAGCTGCTCCACGGCATTTTTGCCGAAGACAGCCAGATCGCCTACGGCGAAGGCAGTGCCCAGGCACAACTGGTACCGGTCCTCGAACACCGTTTGCACGAGGCCCTGGAGACGCTTTACGGCGCCATGGCCCGTCGTCCGAAACCGCTGGACCCGCATGTGTTGAATGAACGTTTGTTGAGTGCTCGCTGGAGCATTTAAGTCAGCCTCACCGTTATAGAGATGTACTCACCTTACTCAGCCGCCAACGGCCAAGCAGGTGCAGCCAACCCCCTCATCGCATTATTTGGAGAGAGCGCCATGCGCACTGTCATCTTGCGTCGTGGTCTGGTCGCACTGTTTGCTGCGGCTGTGTCCTTCGGCGCCATTGTTCAGGCTCAAGCTGCCGAGACCCTGCGGATCGGTTACCAGAAATACGGCACCCTGGTGCTGCTCAAGGCCAAGGGCACCCTGGAAAAACGCCTGGCGGCCCAAGGCGTCAACGTCCAATGGACCGAGTTTCCCGGCGGTCCGCAACTGCTCGAAGGCCTGAACGTGGGCTCCATCGACTTCGGTGTCACCGGCGAAACCCCGCCGGTCTTCGCCCAGGCCGCCGGTGCCGACCTGCTCTACGTGGCCTACGAGCCGCCAGCGCCCACCAGTGAAGCGATCCTGGTGCCGAAAGACTCGACGATCAAATCGGTGGCCGAGCTCAAGGGCAAGAAAGTCGTGCTCAACAAAGGCTCCAACGTGCACTACCTGCTGGTGCGTGCCCTGGAAGACGCCGGCCTGAAATACACCGACGTGCAGACCGTGTTCCTGCCGCCCGCCGATGCCCGTGCCGCCTTCGAGCGTGGCAGCGTGGATGCGTGGGTGATCTGGGACCCGTACCAGGCCGCCGCCGAGAAGCAACTGCAAGCGCGCACCCTGCGTGACGGCACCGGCATCGCCGACAACCACCAGTTCTACCTGGCCACCAAGCCGTACGCCGAAAAGCATCCGGAAGTGGTCAAGGCGCTGATCGAAGAAGTGCGCGCGGTGGGCGAGTGGTCCAAGGCCAACCCCCAGGAAGTGACCGAACAAGTCGCGCCGCTGCTGGGCCTGCCGGCAGATATCACCCTGACCTCGGTAAAACGCCAGGGCTACGGCGCGCTGTTCCTGACCCCGGAAGTGGTGGCGGCCCAGCAGAAAATCGCCGACAGCTTCTATCAACTCAAATTGATTCCCAAGCCCTTGAGCATCAAGGACGTGATCTGGACGCCACCGGCTGCCGTGGCTAAAGCGCCGTAATCCGATTTCTTCAGGAGACAACTCCATGAGCCTCACTATTTTCTGGTTCCTGCCTACCCACGGCGACGGCCATTACCTTGGCACCGCCGAAGGCGCTCGCGCCGTCGACCACGGTTATCTGCAGCAAGTGGCCCAGGCCGCTGACCGCCTGGGATTCGGCGGGGTGCTGATCCCCACCGGTCGCTCCTGCGAAGACTCGTGGCTGGTGGCCGCCTCGCTGATCCCGGTGACCCAGCGTTTGAAATTCCTTGTCGCGCTGCGTCCCGGGATCATTTCCCCGACGGTGGCGGCGCGCCAGGCCGCGACCCTGGACCGCCTGTCCGGCGGCCGTGCGTTGTTCAACCTGGTAACCGGTGGTGACCCGGAAGAGCTGGCCGGCGATGGCTTGTTCCTCAGTCACGAAGAGCGCTACCAGGCTTCGGTGGAGTTCACCCGCATCTGGCGCCGCGTGCTGGAAGGCGAAACCGTGGATTACGACGGCGAGCACATCAGCGTCAAAGGCGCCAAGTTGCTCTACCCGCCGATCCAGCAACCGCGCCCGCCGCTGTACTTCGGCGGATCCTCCGAAGCGGCCCAGGACCTCGCCGCCGAACAAGTGGAGATGGTGCTGACCTGGGGCGAGCCACCGGCCGCCGTCGCCGAGAAGATCGAACAGGTGCGGGCCAAGGCGGCGAAACTCGGGCGCACCGTGCGCTTCGGCATTCGTCTGCATGTGATCGTGCGCGAAACCAACGAGGAGGCCTGGAAAGCCGCCGACAAACTGATCTCCCATCTGGACGACGACACCATCGCCCGTGCCCAGGCTTCCCTGGCGCGCTTCGATTCTGTCGGCCAGCAGCGCATGGCGGCCTTGCATGGCGGCAACCGCGACAACCTGGAAGTCAGCCCCAACCTGTGGGCCGGCGTCGGCCTGGTGCGTGGCGGTGCGGGCACCGCGCTGGTGGGCGATGGCCCGACGGTTGCGGAGCGGGTCAAGGAGTACGCAGCGCTGGGCATCGACACCTTTATCTTCTCCGGTTATCCACACCTGGAAGAATCGTATCGGGTCGCCGAGCTGCTGTTCCCGCACCTGGATATCGAACGTCCCGAGCTGCCGAAAAGCGCCGGTTACGTAAGCCCGTTCGGCGAAATGGTCGCCAACGACATCCTTCCCAAAGCTGCGTCACAGAGCTGAGGCGGCGCCATGAACCTGGAAAAATTGAGCCATCGCGTGGCGCCCTGGGTGCTGCCGATTCTATTGCTGGCGGTGTGGCAGTTGTCAGTGTCGGCGGGTTGGTTGTCGACACGCATCCTGCCGGCGCCCAGCGCGGTGATTGAGGCTGGGGTCAACCTGGTGCGCAGCGGCGAAATCTGGACGCACCTGGCCATCAGTGGCTGGCGTGCCGGCCTGGGCTTTGTGATCGGTGGCAGCATCGGCCTGGCGCTGGGGTTTATCACCGGCCTGTCGACGTGGGGCGAACGCCTGCTGGACAGCTCGGTGCAGATGATCCGCAACGTGCCGCACCTGGCGCTGATTCCGCTGGTGATCCTGTGGTTCGGCATCGACGAGACCGCGAAGATTTTCCTCGTGGCTCTCGGCACGCTGTTCCCGATCTACCTCAACACTTACCACGGCATCCGCAACGTCGACCCGGCGCTGGTGGAAATGTCGCGCAGCTACGGCTTGTCCGGTTTCAGCCTGTTCTGGCAAGTGATCCTCCCGGGCGCGCTGCCGTCGATCCTGGTGGGCGTGCGCTTTGCCCTGGGCTTTATGTGGCTGACGCTGATCGTGGCGGAAACCATCTCTGCCAGCTCCGGCATTGGTTATCTGGCGATGAACGCCCGCGAATTCCTGCAAACCGACGTGGTGGTGTTGGCCATCGTGATGTACGCCATCCTCGGCAAGCTGGCCGACCTGGCCGCTCGCGGTCTGGAGCGTCTATGGCTGCGCTGGCACCCGGCTTACCAAGTGAATAAAGGAGGTGCGGCATGACGGCTCAACAACCTCCGCGCCTGCTGAAGGGGATTCCCCTGGCGGTGCGCAAATTGCGCAAGGCCTTCGGCGCGCGGGAAGTGCTCAAGGAAATCGACCTGCACATTCCGGCGGGACAGTTCGTGGCCGTGGTCGGTCGCAGTGGCTGCGGCAAAAGTACCTTGCTGCGCCTGTTGGCCGGCCTCGATAAAGCCAGCGGCGGCGAGCTGCTGGCCGGTTCGGCGCCGCTGAGCGAGGCGATTGAAGACACGCGCTTGATGTTCCAGGAAGCGCGCCTGCTGCCGTGGAAAAAGATCATCGACAACGTCGGTTTGGGCCTCAAAGGCAACTGGCGCCCTAAAGCCTTGGAAGCCCTGGAAGCGGTAGGCCTGGCCGAGCGCGCCAATGAGTGGCCGGCGGCCTTGTCCGGTGGCCAGAAGCAGCGTGTGGCCTTGGCTCGCGCCTTGATCCACCAGCCGCGTTTGCTGCTGCTCGACGAACCGCTGGGCGCCCTGGACGCCCTGACCCGTATCGAGATGCAGCAACTGATCGAAAACCTCTGGCAAAAACACGGCTTCACCGTGTTGCTGGTAACCCATGACGTCAGCGAAGCCGTGGCCATTGCCGACCGGGTGATCCTGATCGAAGACGGCGAAATCGGCCTCGACCTGATCGTCGATCTGCCGCGCCCACGGGCCCGAGGCTCACATCGCCTGGCCGCACTGGAAGCGCAAGTACTTAACCGTGTGCTGTCGTTGCCCGGCACACCGCCGGAACCCGAACCTGTTTCACCGCTGCCTACGCAATTGCGTTGGGCTCAATAACTCACTTGTCCTACGAAGGAAGTACACCATGACTATTAAAGCCATCAACGTGCGTAACCAGTTCAAAGGCACCATCAAGGAAATCGTCGTCGGCGACGTGCTGTCGGAAATCGACGTGCAGACCGCGTCCGGTATCGTCACTTCCGTGATCACCACCCGCTCGGTCAAAGAGCTGGAGCTGGTGATTGGCAGCGAAGTGATTGCCTTTGTGAAGTCGACTGAGGTGTCGATCGCCAAGTTGTGATTTGCGTCGTTCTTGAGGCCGTCATCGGGGGCTTGCCCCCGATGAGGCCAGTCCGGCCAGCACAAAACTCAGCGCTTAGGCAGATACGCCGGCAAATACAGCCCCACATACGCATCAAACACCCGCATCCCTTCCTCCGCCATACGCGGCGTAATCAGCCCATGCTGATGCACCGAACGCGCATACACGCGATCACTCAATTCCAACGCCAGCGCAAACACATCCACATCGGTTGGCAAGCTCGGCACTTCAAAGTGGCGGTCGAACACTTCCAGCATCAAATCCCCCAGCTCCAGATCATGCTGACGGTCCGCCTGGGTCACTTCGGTCAGCCCGTGCTGGGCCAGGATCAACTGGCGCGCGGCGGCGTCGTTGCTGTAGATGGTCAGCATGCGCTGTTCGACGATGTAGGACAGGTCGCGCCAATGCTTGAGTGAATCATGCTCGATGGGGGCCTGGATGGCGCAGCGGAAGGCTGCATGTATATCGGCGGTCAGTGCCTCCAGCAGCGCCGGCACACTGGCGAAAAAGTGATACACCGACGACGGCGGAATCTGCGCGCGCTCGGCCACGCTGTAGATCGACAAACTCGCCACGCCTTCGGCGGCCAGCAAGGTGCGGGCGGCATCGAGAATCGCGTCGATCCGTGCCTGGCTGCGGGCGCGGGGTTTGCGAGGGGCGGCGGGGCGGGTGGGCATGGAAGTCTCCTACAAGGCAGCGGGCATTGTACGCAGAGCCTGAGGATGATCCATACCGCTTGTTGTGGTGAGCGGGCTTGCCCCGCGCTGGGCTGCGAAGCGGCCCCCATAAAAAACGCCGAGTTCCTTCAGAAAGAACTCGGCGTCTGTGTTTGGGGCTGCTACGCAGCCCAGCGCGGGGCAAGCCCGCTCACCACAGTCAATGCAGCCGTCGTTTAGACGGTATGCAGGTACCAGTTGTACTCAAGGTCGGAGATGGAGTGTTCGAACTCTTCCAGCTCACTTTCCTTACAGGCCACGAAGATATCGATGTATTTAGGATCGATGTACTTGGCCATCACCTCGCTGTCGTCCAACTCGCGCAGGGCATCGCGCAGGTTGTTCGGCAGGCTCTGTTCGTTCTGCTCGTAGCTGTTGCCTTCCACGGGTGCGCCCGGCTCGATCTTGTTGGTCAGGCCGTGGTGCACGCCTGCCAGGACCGAAGCCATCAGCAGGTAAGGGTTGGCGTCGGCACCGGCCACACGGTGTTCGATACGTACGGCGTCGGACGAGCCGGTCGGTACGCGAATCGCCACGGTGCGGTTGTCCAGGCCCCAGCACGGCGAGTTCGGCACGTAGAACTGTGCGCCGAAACGACGGTAGGAGTTGACGTTAGGGCACAGGAACGCCATTTGGGCGGGTAGGGTCTCGAGCACACCGCCGATCGCGTGACGCAATGCGGCGTTCTGCTCGGGATCCTCGCTGGCAAAGATGTTCTTGCCGTCCTTGTCCAGGATCGAGATGTGTACGTGCAAACCGTTGCCTGCCTGGCCTGGGTAAGGCTTGGCCATGAAGGTGGTGTCCATCTCATGGTCGTAGGCGATGTTCTTGATCAGGCGCTTGAGCAGCACTGCGTAGTCGCAGGCCTTGATCGGGTCGGCCACGTGGTGCAGGTTCACTTCGAACTGCGCCGGGGCACTTTCCTTGACGATGGCGTCGGCCGGGATGCCTTGCTCTTTGGCACCTTCCAGGATGTCCTGGAGGCAATCGACGTATTCGTCGAGGTCGTCGATCAGGTAGACCTGTGTCGAGTGCGGGCGTTTGCCGGAGATCGGCGAGCGGGGCGGTTGTGGGCGGCCGTTCACGTTCTCCTGGTCGATCAGGTAGAACTCAAGCTCGAAGGCGGCGCAGATGGTCAGACCGAGGTCGTCGAACTTGCTTACAACTTGGCGGAGCACTTCGCGCGGATCGGCGAAGAAAGGTTCACCTTCAAGTTCGTGCATGGTCATCAGCAATTGCGCGGTAGGGCGCTTTTGCCAGGGTTCATTGCACAGGGTGTCAGGGATCGGATAACAGATTCGGTCAGCATCACCGATGTCCAGGCCCAGGCCGGTGCTTTCCACCGTCGAGCCATTGATATCCAGGGCAAATAAAGAGGCAGGCAGGTTAATGCCCTTCTCGTAAACCTTGTGGAGGCTGGTGCGTTCGATGCGCTTACCGCGCACCACACCATTCATATCCGCAATTAGAAGGTCTACGTACAGAACCTCAGGATGATCCTTAAGGAACGCGTTCGCTTCGTTAAGCTGAACGGCACGCGGGGGTACCGACATGATGCAACACCTTTGTTGTTAAAAATATCAATCATTGATCTTTTCTGGTTTCAGTCAACCCGAACGGCATGCCGAAGTCAAGCGAGGCCTTTTTTGCCCTAAAAAAGCGCCGTGACCGCACTTTTGGGGCTTTTTGGGGCGGTTTTTTCGGTTTGACCGGCTTGGGACTCGCAGGCTTGAGCGGGCCGTGTTGTATTTTTTACGGGGGTGTTGTGTAAAAAAATGAACAAGGCTAAGCTCGATTCAAACCCATAACAGCAATAATACCGGGGTGCTTCATGTCTCGCCTGCCGCCAATCGGCGTCTCAGCCTGCTTCAGCCAGGCTTTGTCCGCAGTCCGTTCGTCCCGCGTGAATGCCCACGCACCGGCCAATATTCTTGACGGCCCATCCGCTCTCTTTTTTGCCTCCTCGACTGTCACTGACCGGCTGCCATCCGCGCGGCCGCTCATGATTCTGCACGACTTTGGCTTGAGGAATGCAACGCTGCAGCAAATGGCAGGTAAGCTCCTACCCTGAACGAAAAAACGACGCGGATGCTGCGTCAACCAACGCCTGGCCTTTAATGGATGCCAGGAAACCCAGCCCAGAGGCATTTATGAGTAACAACCTCGACCAGCTCACCGATTGGTTGAAAGACCACAAGATCACAGAAGTCGAATGCATGATTGGCGACCTGACCGGTATCACCCGGGGCAAGATCTCGCCGACCAACAAGTTCATCGCCGAAAAAGGCATGCGCCTGCCCGAGAGCGTTCTGTTGCAGACCGTGACCGGCGACTATGTCGAAGACGACATCTATTACGAATTGCTCGACCCGGCAGACATCGACATGATCTGCCGCCCCGACCAGAACGCGGTGTTCCTGGTGCCCTGGGCCATCGAGCCGACCGCCCAGGTGATCCACGACACCTACGACAAGCAAGGCAACCCGATCGAGCTGTCGCCGCGCAACGTACTCAAGAAAGTCCTCAAGCTCTACGCCGACAAAGGCTGGCAGCCCATCGTGGCACCGGAGATGGAGTTCTACCTGACCAAACGCTGCGAAGACCCGGACTTCCCGCTGCAACCGCCGATCGGTCGGTCCGGGCGCCCGGAGACCGGCCGCCAATCCTTCTCTATAGAAGCCGCCAACGAATTCGACCCGCTGTTCGAAGACGTCTACGACTGGTGCGAGTTGCAGGAGCTGGACCTCGACACCCTGATCCATGAAGACGGCACGGCCCAGATGGAAATCAACTTCCGTCACGGCGATGCCCTGTCCCTGGCGGACCAGATCCTGGTGTTCAAGCGCACCATGCGTGAAGCCGCGCTCAAGCACGACGTGGCGGCCACCTTCATGGCCAAGCCGATGACCGGCGAGCCCGGCAGCGCCATGCACCTGCACCAGAGCATCATCGACATCGCCACCGGCAAGAACGTCTTCTCCAATGAAGACGGGACCATGAGCCAACTGTTCCTCAACCACATTGGCGGCCTGCAGAAGTTCATCCCTGAGTTGCTGCCGCTGTTTGCCCCCAACGTGAACTCGTTCCGCCGCTTCCTGCCCGACACCTCGGCGCCGGTGAACGTGGAGTGGGGCGAAGAAAACCGCACCGTCGGCCTGCGCGTGCCGGATGCCGGCCCGCAGAACCGTCGCGTCGAAAACCGCCTGCCGGGCGCCGACGCCAACCCGTACCTGGCGATTGCCGCCAGCCTGCTGTGTGGCTACATCGGCATGGTCGAAGGCCATAACCCCAGCGCCCCGGTGGTGGGGCGTGGTTACGAGCGCCGCAATCTGCGCCTGCCGTTGACCATCGAAGACGCCCTGGAACGCATGGAAAACAGCAAGACCATCGAGAAATACCTGGGTCAGAAATTCATCACAGGCTACGTCGCGGTCAAGCGGGCCGAGCATGAAAACTTCAAGCGCGTGATCAGTTCGTGGGAGCGGGAATTCCTGCTCTTCGCCGTCTGATGCGCCGGGCGCGCCCGTCACACGGTGCGCCCCTCACTGAAAAGTCTAGGAGATTGGTATGTCCAGCAACAACCCGCAAACCCGCGAATGGCAAGCCTTGAGCAGTGATCACCACCTGGCGCCGTTCAGCGACTTCAAGCAATTGAAAGAGAAAGGCCCACGGATCATCACCAAAGCCCACGGCGTGTACCTGTGGGACAGCGAAGGCAACAAGATCCTCGACGGCATGGCCGGCCTGTGGTGCGTGGCGATCGGTTACGGTCGCGATGAACTGGCCGACGCCGCCGCCAGGCAGATGAAAGAACTGCCGTACTACAACCTGTTCTTCCAGACCGCTCACCCGCCGGTGCTGGAGCTGGCCAAGGCGATTTCCGACATCGCACCTGCCGGCATGAACCACGTGTTCTTCACCGGCTCCGGCTCCGAAGGCAACGACACCATGTTGCGCATGGTCCGCCACTACTGGGCGATCAAAGGCCAGCCGAACAAGAAAACCATCATCAGCCGCAAGAATGGCTACCACGGCTCCACCGTGGCTGGCGCCAGCCTGGGCGGCATGACCTATATGCATGAACAGGGCGACTTGCCGATCCCGGGCATCGTCCATATCGCCCAGCCGTACTGGTTCGGCGAAGGCGGCGACATGAGCCCCGAAGAGTTCGGGGTCTGGGCCGCCAACCAACTGGAAGAGAAGATCCTCGAGCTGGGCGTGGACAATGTCGGCGCTTTTATTGCCGAGCCGATCCAGGGCGCCGGTGGCGTGATCGTGCCGCCGGACAGCTACTGGCCGCGCATCAAGGAAATCCTCGCCAAGTACGACATCCTGTTTGTTGCCGACGAAGTGATTTGCGGTTTCGGCCGTACCGGTGAGTGGTTCGGTAGCGATTTCTACGACCTCAAGCCCCACATGATGACCATCGCCAAGGGCCTGACCTCGGGCTACATCCCCATGGGCGGCCTGATCGTGCGCGACGACGTGGTGGCCGTGCTCAACGAAGGCGGTGATTTCAACCATGGTTTCACCTACTCCGGTCACCCGGTGGCGGCGGCCGTGGCCCTGGAAAACATCCGCATCATGCGCGATGAAACAATCGTTAACCGCGTCCACGACGAAACGGCACCGTATTTGCAGAAACGTCTGCGGGAGCTGGCGGATCACCCGTTGGTGGGTGAAGTGCGCGGTGTCGGCATGCTTGGTGCAATTGAGCTGGTTCAGGACAAGGCGACGCGCAAGCGTTACGAGGGCCGGGGCGTAGGCATGATCTGCCGAACCTTCTGCTTCGAGAATGGCCTGATCATGCGCGCCGTGGGCGACACCATGATCATTTCGCCGCCTCTGGTGATCAGCAAGGCTGAAATCGACGAGCTGGTGACCAAGGCTCGTCAGTGCCTGGACCTGACTTTGGCGGCATTGCAGGGCTAAGTGCTAGGCTCAGTGCGCAGCGCACCGGGCAGTTATAAATGCAGGGGGCTTTGGTTGAAAGCCGGCCCCTGAACTTGCCAGACTGTCGCCCTGTTTTGCTGCCCTCTGGAAGGGTCGCTGAACATAAAAGAACGTGGCCCAAAAAAGAAAAATTGGAGCATCACCAAATGAAGGCATTAGGTTTGAAGAACGCTGGCAAGACCCTCCTCGCCTTGTCCCTGATGGGCGCAATGGCGGGCGCGGTCCAGGCCGACGATAAAGTGCTGCACGTCTACAACTGGTCCGACTACATTGCACCGGACACCATCGCCAACTTTGAAAAAGAGTCGGGCATTAAAGTGGTGTACGACGTTTTTGACAGCAACGAGACACTCGAAGCCAAGTTGCTGGCAGGCAAGTCCGGCTACGACATCGTCGTACCGTCGAACAACTTCCTCGCCAAGCAGATCAAGGCCGGTGTCTACCAGGAACTGGACAAGTCCAAGCTGCCCAACTACGGCAACCTGAACACCTCCCTGCTTAAAGCCGTGTCGGTCAGCGACCCGGACAACAAGCACGCTTTCCCGTACATGTGGGGTTCGATCGGCATCGGCTACAACCCGGACAAGGTCAAGGCCGCGCTGGGCGTGGACAAGATCGATTCGTGGGACGTGCTGCTCAAGCCGGAAAACATCGCCAAGCTCAAAAGCTGCGGCGTGAGCTTCCTCGACTCGCCGACCGAAATGCTGCCGGTCGCGCTGCATTACCTGGGCCTGCCAACCGACAGCCAGAAGAAGGCCGACCTCAAGCAAGCCGAAGACCTGTTCCTGAAAATCCGTCCTTCGATTGGCTACTTCCACTCGTCCAAGTACATCTCCGACCTGGCCAACGGCAACATCTGCGTAGCCGTGGGTTACTCGGGGGACATCCAGCAGGCCAAGTCCCGTGCGGCTGAAGCCGGTGGCAAGGTCAAGGTGGCCTACGACATTCCGAAAGAAGGTGCCGGTAGCTTCTTCGACATGGTCGCCATCCCTAAAGATGCCGAAAACGTCGACGCCGCCTATAAGTTCATGAACTACCTGCTCAAGCCGGAAGTCATGGCTTCGATCACCAACAGCGTGCGTTTCCCGAACGGTAACGAGAAGGCCACCGCACTGGTCGACAAAGACATCACCAGCGACCCGGGCATCTACCCACCAGCGGATGTGCAAGCCAAGCTCTACGCCATTGCGGACTTGCCGGCTGCGACCCAGCGTGAAATGACACGCAGCTGGACCAAGATCAAATCCGGTAAATAAACCGGCCTTCGTTAACCACCGCGCGCCCCGCGGTGGTTAATGAAACAAATAAATGACAGAAAGTTTTGCCGGATCGGTTTATCGAGGGTAAGTTGCGCGCCGGTTTTGTTGCCGGGCAACAACTTTGGGCCCAACTATTTAAGAGGACCTCCACTTGCCAATTTCTTTGTTTCGCCAAGCCTTGCTGGTAGGTGCAGGTCTCACGCTGGCTGTCAGCGTGCAGGCCGCACCGACTGTGCATATTTATAACTGGTCGGATTACATCGGTCCCGACACCCTGGCCAACTTCGAAAAGGCCACCGGCATCAAACCCGTGTATGACGTGTTTGATTCCAACGAAACCCTGGAAGGTAAGTTACTGGCCGGGCGTACCGGCTATGACGTGGTAGTGCCGTCCAACCACTTCCTTGGCAAGCAGATCAAGGCCGGGGCGTTCCAGAAACTCGATAAGTCGCTGCTGACTCATTACGCCAACCTGGACCCTGTGCTGCTCAAGCGCCTGGAGAAGAACGACCCGGGCAACCAGTACGCCGTGCCGTACCTGTGGGGTACCAACGGCATCGGTTATAACGTCGACAAAGTGAAGGAAGTGCTGGGTGTCGACAAGATCGACTCCTGGGCCGTGCTGTTCGAACCGGAAAACATGAAGAAGCTGGCCACCTGTGGTGTGTCGTTCATGGACTCGGCGGATGAAATGCTGCCGGCGGTGCTCAACTACATGGGCCTGGACCCTAACAGCACCAACCCTGAAGACTACAAGAAGGCCGAGGAAAAGCTGCTCAAAGTGCGGCCCTACGTGACCTACTTCCATTCTTCCAAATACATCTCCGACCTGGCCAACGGCAACATCTGCGTGGCCGCCGGGTTCTCCGGCGATGTGTTCCAGGCCAAGGCTCGCGCAAGCGAAGCGGGCAAAGGCGTGAACATCGCCTACGCAATTCCGAAGGAAGGCGGCAACCTGTGGTTTGACGTGCTGGCCATCCCCAAGGACGCCACCAACATCAAGGAAGCCCACGCCTTCATCAACTATTTACTGCAATCTGAGGTGATCGCCCAGGTCAGTGACACCGTCGGTTACGCCAACCCTAACCCAGGGGCGGACAAACTGATGGAGCAATCGATACGCACCGACGAAGCGGTTTACCCACCGCAGGCGGTTCTCGACCGGACATTCGTCAACTTCGAGCTACCCCCGAAAGTGCAACGTTTAATGACCCGTAGCTGGACCAAGGTCAAGACGGGCAAGTAAGGCTCAAACTATCCAAGGTTCGCCCGCCTCGGGCGAACTGCACTCTTTTTTTTGGGAGTTTCGTAAATGGCAGTTGCCTCCGGCGCCTATAAGAAAGCCCTCGAGGGCGACCAGACACCGAAAAAGGTGCTGGTCAAAATCGACCGGGTCACGAAGAAGTTCGACGAGACGATTGCCGTGGACGATGTGTCCCTGGAAATCAAGAAAGGCGAGATATTCGCCTTGCTCGGTGGTTCGGGTTCGGGCAAGTCCACCCTGCTGCGCATGCTCGCAGGCTTCGAACGCCCGACAGAAGGTCGGATTTACCTCGACGGCGTGGACATCACCGACATGCCGCCCTACGAGCGGCCGATCAACATGATGTTCCAGTCCTACGCCTTGTTCCCCCACATGACCGTGGCGCAGAACATCGCGTTCGGCCTGCAACAGGACAAGATCCCCAAGGCCGAGGTCGATGCCCGCGTGGCTGAAATGCTCAAGCTGGTCCAGATGAGCCAGTACGCCAAACGCAAGCCGCACCAGTTGTCCGGTGGCCAGCGTCAGCGGGTGGCGTTGGCCCGCTCACTGGCCAAGCGCCCGAAACTGCTGCTGCTCGATGAGCCCATGGGCGCCCTCGACAAGAAGCTGCGCTCGCAGATGCAGCTGGAACTGGTGGAGATCATCGAGCGCGTCGGCGTGACCTGCGTGATGGTGACGCACGACCAGGAAGAGGCCATGACCATGGCCGAGCGCATCGCGATCATGCACCTGGGCTGGATCGCCCAGATCGGCAGCCCGATCGACATCTACGAGACGCCGACCAGCCGCCTGGTGTGCGAATTCATCGGTAACGTCAACATCTTCGACACCCAGGTGGTGGATGACGCCGAAGGCCACGCGGTGCTCAAGTGCCCGGACCTGGACCGCGACATCTACGTGGGCTACGGCATCGCCACCTCGGTGGAAGACAAGTCGGTGACCTATGCCATCCGCCCGGAAAAACTGTTGGTCACCACCGAAATGCCGACCTGCGAGCACAACTGGTCCAGCGGCAAGGTACACGACATCGCCTACCTGGGCGGCCACTCGGTGTTCTACGTCGAGCTGCCAAGCGGCAAGCTGGTGCAGTCCTTCGTCGCCAACGCCGAACGCCGTGGCCAGCGTCCAACCTGGGGTGACCAGGTCTACGTGTGGTGGGAAGACGATAGCGGCGTGGTACTGCGCACATGAACATGAAGAAGCTCAAGCGGCGCTTGCACCGCATCGTCCCCAGCGGCAAGCAGGTGGTCATCGGGATTCCGTTCCTGTGGCTGTTCCTGTTTTTCGCCTTGCCGTTTTTCATCGTCCTGAAAATCAGCTTCGCCGAAGCCGACGTGGCGATTCCGCCGTACACCGAGATCTACACCTACGTCGAGCAGAAGCTGCAGGTGGTGCTGAACCTGGCCAACTACAGTTTGCTGGCAGGTGATGAGCTGTACATCGCGGCGTACCTGGGCTCGCTGAAGATGGCGTTCTTCAGCACGCTGCTGTGCCTGCTGATCGGCTACCCGATGGCTTATGCCATTGCCACCGCACGCAAAGAGATGCAGACCGTGCTGGTGCTGCTGATCATGATGCCGACCTGGACCGCGATCCTGATCCGCGTGTATGCGTGGATGGGCATCCTCAGCAACAACGGCCTGCTCAATGGCTTCCTGATGTCCATGGGGTTGATCAACGAACCGCTGCAGATCCTCAACACCAACATCGCGGTGTATATCGGCGTGGTCTATTCGTACCTGCCGTTCATGATCCTGCCGCTGTACGCCAACCTGGTGAAGCATGACCAGAGCCTGCTGGAAGCCGCATCGGACCTGGGTTCGAGCACCTTCAACAGCTTCTGGAAAATCACCGTGCCGCTGTCCAAGAACGGCATCATCGCCGGCTGCATGCTGGTGTTTATCCCGGTGGTGGGCGAGTTCGTGATCCCGGAACTGCTCGGCGGCCCGGAAACCCTGATGATCGGTAAAGTGTTGTGGCAAGAATTCTTCAACAACCGTGACTGGCCGGTGGCGTCTGCCCTGGCGGTAGTGATGCTGGCGATCCTGATCGTGCCCATCATTCTGTTTAACCGCAGCCAAGCCAAAGAGATGGAGGGCAAGATATGAAGCGCGTCAGTTTCTCAAGCTTCATGCTGGTGGCGGGGTTGTTGTTCATCTACCTGCCGATGCTGATCCTGGTGATCTACTCGTTCAACGAATCCAAGCTGGTGACGGTGTGGGGCGGTTGGTCGATCAAGTGGTACGTGGGCCTGTTGGACAACACCCAGTTGATGGGCTCGGTGGCACGTTCCCTGGAAATCGCCTGCTACACGGCGGTGGCCGCCGTGGCGTTGGGTACGTTGGCGGCGTTTGTGCTGACGCGCATCAGCCAGTTCAAGGGCCGCACGCTGTTCGGCGGCCTGGTGACCGCGCCGTTGGTGATGCCGGAAGTGATCACCGGTCTGTCGCTGCTGCTGCTGTTCGTGGCCATGGCGCAGATGATCGGCTGGCCCCAGGAGCGTGGCATCGTCACCATCTGGATCGCCCACACCACGTTCTGCGCCGCTTATGTGGCGGTGGTGGTATCGGCGCGCCTGCGTGAGCTGGACCTGTCGATCGAAGAAGCGGCGATGGACCTGGGGGCGCGGCCGTGGAAGGTGTTCTTCCTGATCACCATCCCGATGATCGCGCCGTCGCTGGCGGCGGGCGGCATGATGTCGTTCGCACTGTCCCTGGATGACCTGGTACTGGCCAGCTTCGTCTCGGGGCCGGGTTCGACGACGTTGCCGATGGAAGTGTTCTCGGCCGTGCGCCTTGGGGTTAAACCCGAGATCAACGCCGTGGCCAGCCTGATTCTGCTGGCGGTGTCGCTGGTGACCTTCCTGGTGTGGTTCTTCAGCCGACGTGCCGAAGAGATGCGCAAGAAAGCGATCCAGCAGGCGATTGAAGAAGCCGCCGCCGATGGCTGGCAGCAGCCGGACAAGCGTCGGGCTCCAGCGCCGGTCTAAAGGCCTGCGCGGTCCAAATGTGGGAGGGGGCTTGCTCCCGATGGCGGTGGGTCAGTCAATAAATGCAGTGACTGACACTCAGCAATCGGGGGCAAGCCCACTCCCACAGTTTTGACCGCATTCCAGATTGGCTATGCAGCCCACGGCGACTTGCGAATCACCTCGACAAAATTCATCGGCTTGAACCCCGGTTCCTGATCCACCAGCACATCGGTCTTCACGTTGCCGAACGTGGTCTGTGGGCGATGGCGCAAGCCGTCGGCAAACGCGCAGATGATGCACTCCTTGAACCCTTCCCCGCGTGGATGCGCATGCACCACGGCTTCGCGCTGCACGCTGCTGAACGCGGCGTAGTCCATGCCCAGCACGTCCATTTCCACACCGGCGGTCACCAGTGCCACGGTCGGGCGCAGGTGCTGCGGCACGCCCGGCGTGGTGTGCAGGGCGATAGACAGCCACACCTGTTCGATATCGTCGTCGCTCAGCCCGTAAGGCTTGAGGAAGGCCGCGGCGGCGTTGGCGCCGTCCACTTCGAAGCGCTGGTCATCACTGCGATGGCCTGCCACCAGGCCCAGGTCATGGAACATGGCGCCGACGTAGAGCAGCTCCGGGTTGTAGGCCAGTTGCTTGCGCTCACCGCTCAATGCGCCGAACAGGAACACCCGGCGGGAGTGGTGGTAGAGCAGGTCGGACTCAATGTCGCGGATGTATTCGGTGGTGGCCCTGGCCAGGGCGCTGTCCGGGATCTTGATACCGGCGATGGTGGTGGTCATGGTGGTTCTCCTCTGGAAAGCAGTCAGTTTGGTCGCTGGTCGGTGCAGCGACCATCGCGGTGAGGGCGCGATCCCGGCCAATGTGCCGACACATCGTGCCAAGCAGAAATCGACTAGGGTGTAGCGGGCGATATCACTCTGGAAGCCTGCGAAAATCCCAGTGTGGGAGGGGGCTTGCATTTTATTCCGCTAGAAAAAGGTGTCTGTGAGCATGCACAAGACCGTCGCGATCCTGATCTTCCCCGGCGTCCAGTCACTGGATGTGACCGGTCCCATGGATGTGTTCTGCGAGGCCAACCGCTTTCTGGTGCCCGAAGATCATTACCAGTTGGAAGTGATAGGTTTAGGCCACGGCACGATGGCAGCTTCCAATGGCCTGTCACTCCAGGCCCATAAGCATTACAGCGAAGCCTTGCAGGCCTATGACCTGCTGCTGGTCGCGGGCGGCCCGCAGTTACCCTTCGAGGACTTCGGCGCTCCGTTCGATGATTGGCTGCGTGGCGCCACCGCCCGGGCGCGACGGTTTGGCTCAATCTGCAACGGGGCCTTCATGCTGGCGCGCGCTGGATTGCTGGACGGAAAAACCGTCACCACCCATTGGAACGACGCCGCCGACCTGGCGCGTCTGTGCCCCTCGGCCCAGATCGAAGCCGACCGCCTCTACGTACAGGATGGCAATCTCTACACCTCGGCGGGCGTCACCGCAGGCATCGACCTGTCGCTGTACCTGCTGGCCCAGGACCACGGCCCGGAAGTGGCGTTGAGCGTGGCCAAGCGCCTGGTGGTGTTCACCCAGCGCTCGGGTGGGCAGTCGCAGTTCAGCCCGTTCCTCACGCCCCATGCCGAAACCACCTCGGCGGTGGCGTTGGTGCAGTTATACGTATTGGCGAACCTCACTGGCGACCTGACCATCGCCGACCTGGCCAAGGCCGCCAACATGAGCGCGCGCAACTTCTCCCGGGTGTTTGCCCGTGAGGCGCGGATTACGCCAGCGGAGTTTGTCGAACGGGCGCGGGTGGATGCGGCGCGGGTGATGCTCGAAAGCACACATGCGCCGCTGAAGACCGTGGCCTATCAATGCGGGTTTCGCGATGCCCAGCACATGCGCAGCGTGTTCAACCGCCGGCTGGGCGTGACGCCGCAACAGTTCCGGCTAAACTTTGCGGTGCCGGTGCAGGCTCGCGCAACGAGCACACTGTAGGAGCGAGCTTGCTCGCGAGAAACCCATGGGCACCGCTTTCATTCTGGCTTTACGCGTTATCGTTAACGACCTTCGCGAGCAAGCTCGCTCCTACAGAAAGGGTTAGCGCAGAGTACGTGCTGGCAACAGCTTCAGCGTGCCGCGGGTGTTCGCGGTGACCTCCTCATCGGTGAAATGCGCCTGCTCGTAACCCCCTTCGATATAGGTCTCGGCCTGGTCGCCATAGTGCTTGTCGAACGGCACGCCGCTTTGCCCCACCGGATTGATGGTGAGGGCGTGGGCCACGTCGGCAAAGTCGATCAGGCGCCGGGTGGACGGGCCATAGGTCACCGGCCAGGGCGCGGTGCCGATGACGGCCGACTGGTTGTTCGGCACTTCATGGGTGCCGGGGGCCGGGAACGGGCCGACGTTGACGATCAGGTCCAAGGGTTTCTGCGAGCCCAGCGGATGGCCGTGGGTCAGGGTATGGGCCTTGCCCCACTGCCATTGCGTCGGGTCATCGCCGAAGGTGGCCTTGAGGTGCGCGAGGCTGTTGTCCCAGGCCCGCTTGACGCTGTCGGTGCGCTTGCCGTCCCACCAGGGCGAGGCCGGGTCGGCAGCCAGGCGGGGCAGGGCTGCGTCGATCACGCGGGTGGTGAGCAGGGTCTTGAACATGCCGTCACCCAGCTTCGGGTGGAAGGCCGCGTCGGCGAGGTTGAACAGGAACTGGTTGAACAGCGTGGCGCTGGTGGAATCCAGCGGGTAGTCACCCTTCCAGCTGGCAAGTTGTTCCACCAGCTTCAACTGCGCCGGGTCCGTGACCACCTCGCGCAGCACCGGCAACAGCGGCGCCAGCAGGCGCGGGCCGAAGGCGGTGGTGGTGCCCAGTTGCAGGGCCTGGCTGTTGGTCACATCCCACTTCACGCTCTTGTCGCTCAACTGCGCGTTCAATTGCTGGCCCCGGTCGGCGAGGTTGTAATAACCGGGGATTTCCATGCCGGTGGGCGACGCCGGCTGGGCATTGGCCGAGACCACATAGCCCCGCGCCGGGTTTTCTTCCTGGGGGTTGGCGCTGAAGGGGTAGAAGCCCAGCTTGTCGGCCTGGGCGGTGCTGCCGTCGAGGATAAACCCTGGGTTGGCACCTGCCGGGCGAATCGGCAACTGGGCCGCCGCCCACCAGCCGATATCGCCCCTGGCATTGGCCCACACGATATTCAGCCCCGGTGCGGACACCTTTGACGCCGCCGTACGGGCCTTGGCCAACGTGTCGGCGCGGTTGAGCTGGTAGAAGCCTTCGAGGATCGGGTTCTGGGTGTCGAGGAACGCCCACCACATGGCAATCGGCGTTTTGCCGCCGTTGTCGCCGAGCACGTCATTGACGATCGGGCCGTGGGGCGATTGGCGCAGGGTGAGGCTGACCGGTGCCTGGCCTTTGACGGCGATCTGTTGCTCGCTGCGGGTCATGTCGACCCACTGGCCGTGGTACCAGACCTGGTTGGGGTTGTCCGGGTTGACCTTCTCGGCGATCAGGTCGAGGTCGTCGTTCTGGAACATGGTCAGGCTCCAGCCGAAATCCAGGTTGTGCCCCAGGAACGCCACGGGTACCAGCGCGTTGTGATAGCCATACAGCTCGAAGCCCGGCGCCGACAACTGCGCCTCGTACCACACCGACGGCACCGAGAAGCGAATATGCGGGTCACCCGCCAGCAGCGGTTTGCCGCTCTTGGTGCGACTGCCACTGATGGCCCAGGCGTTGCTGCCCTCGAACTGCGGCAAGCCGTTGTCGGCCAGGGCCTGCTCACTCAGCGCGGCGAGGGCGCCGAGGGTTTTCCAGTCACTGTCGGCGAGGTTGAGGGCGCCCTTGGGTTGCCAGTCGAGGTCGAAGACGTTCAGGTAGTCGCTGCCCAGTTGGTCGCGGACGTAAGTCAGCAAGGGCTCGGTACGAAACGCAGCGGCAAAGCTGTAGGCCATGTACCCGGCGACGCTGATGGTGTCCTCGGCGGTAAACGCGCGCCTGGGGATGCCCAGCACGTCGAACTCCATCGGGCGGGCGTGGCTGTCCTGATACTGGTTGATCCCGTCCAGATAGGCTTGCAGGGCCTTCCAGTGCGCCGACTCATGGTCCTGCTGCGCCACGTAGGTGGCGGCGCGGTCGCGAATGCGCAGGCTGCGGAACAACTTGTCGGTCTCCAGCAGCTTCGGCCCGAGTACCTCGGCCAACTCGCCACGGGCCAGGCGGCGCATGATCTCCATCTGGAACAGGCGGTCCTGGGCATGCACGTAGCCCAGGGCGCGATACAGGTCGGTCTCGTTCTCGGCGCGAATATGCGGCACGCCACGGTCGTCGTAGCGCACGGTGACCGAGCCTTGCAGGTTGGCCAGTTCAACCGTGCCCTGGCGGGTGGGTTGCTTGCTGTAGACGTACCAGCCCGCACCGAGGCCGATCAGTACCAGCAGAACCGCAATAACCTGCAGGACGCGCTTCATGAACATTCCTTACCAAGAGTGGGGTGGCGGGCTACTCATCTTTCGACCACGAACAATAGCAGCCCACCGCCAGGGTGTGCGTGGCGTTCACGTCTCGGCCGGCTTCAAGGGCTTTCAGGATCGGCTCGATAAAACTGTTACTGGCGTTGCACGTCAGCCCTTCGCTGTAGGGCCCGAAATACGCGAGCTTGCCGGTGCGGTCCCAGATGCCCACGGCGGGGCTGGCCGGCACCTGGTCGGCGCCGGGCAGGGCGTTGAGGGTTTTCATCTTGCGCAGGTTATCGGGCAACTGGCCGTGGCTGCCGGCTTTTTGCAGGGCATAGAACTCGACGCCCTGGGGCGCGTATTGCTCGATCAACTCGCCCAGGTGCTGCTGGTTGCCGACGTTGCACGGGCACGCCGGATCCCAGAAATGCACCAGGCGGATCGGCCCGGGGCCGCTGAGTTCGGCGGGCAGGCGCAGAGGGTCGCCGGAGAATACCGCCGTGTGTTCGCTGAAGGCGCGCAGGTAGCGGCCCTGGAACCAGTCATACGCCGCCCACAGCACGCCGCCGCAGATGATCAGGATCAGGCTGGCGAACAGGGCGTTACGGTAAGGCTGTCGCATTCGGATCTATCCTCGCAGGTCGCGTAGCTTGCCATGCTTGTCCTGACAGATGAATATCGCAGCTCGATATTCATCTTCGCCGCAAGTCTGGAACCCTTTATGCCTGTGACCTTTGACCCTGATCACCTTCGCGAAAGCCTGCGGCCCCTGGTGGATGCGCAACCGCTTTCAGCCGAAGCGCGGGTCTACCAGCGTTTCTACGGACTGGACCTGAGTGCACGCAACGTGCCGACGGTGAGTCGGCTGGGGCGTTTCGAGGTGGCTGGGTTCGAGGTGGTCGCCCAGGTGTGGTGGCCGCCCGTGCCGGTGGCGACGATGTTTATGTTCCACGGCTTCTACGACCATATGGGCCTGTATCGCCACGTGGTGGACTGGGCCCTGGACCAGGGCTTTGTGGTAATCGCCTGCGATTTGCCGGGCCATGGCTTGTCCAGCGGCGCGCGCGCCAGCATCGATGATTTTGCCGTGTACCAGGATGTGGTGCAGGCACTGTTCGCCCAGGCCCAAGCGCTGCAATTGCCGCAGCCGTGGCACTTGTTCGGGCAAAGCACCGGCGGCGCGGTGGTGGTGGATCACCTGCTCAACCATGGCGCTACCAGCCCGGCGCAAGGCAAGACCCTCCTGCTCTCACCGCTGGTGCGGCCGCGTGCGTGGGGATGGTCACAGGTCAGCTATTACCTGCTGCGCCCGTTCGTCAAAGGCATCGCCCGGCGCTTCAGCGAGAACACTCACGACCCGGCGTTCAAGCCGTTCCTGGAAGCCGACCCGCTGCAACCCCGGCAACTGCCCACCGCCTGGGTAGGCGCCCTGGCGCGCTGGATCAAACGCATCGAAGCCGCGCCACGCAGCCCTCGGCGGCCGGTGATTGTGCAGGGTGAGGAAGACATGACGGTGGATTGGCAGCACAACTTGCAGGTGCTGCGGGGCAAGTTCGACCAGCCCGAAGTGTTGATGCTGCCGCGCGGCCGACATCACCTGGCGAATGAGATTCCGCAGATTCGCGAAGAGTACTTCCGGTATTTGACGGACCATCTGAAATAACACAGTCCAAATGTGGGAGGGGGCAAGCCTCCTCCCACATTTTATTACTGCGCCAGGCTTGAAGTGCTCTGGCCGACTGCCAGACCTGCGCGAATCGCCGCCAGCGCCGCCTGGTAATACGCCTTACCCTCTGGCGACTCCGCAAACGTCGCGAATTCTTCCAGCTCCGGGTCGGACAAATCCCGATAGACGTACAGCAGAGTGTTGTTCAGGTCATTGCCAATCTGTTGCATCAGCCGCTCACGCTGGCCATTCAACATGCCTTGGGCCTGGCCGCCACCCAGCAGGCCGGGGATCATCTGGCTCAAGCTGTCGGCGGCCACGCCGGCGATCGCCAGGCTCACCTCCGCCCCGGCTTCGCGGGCGGGCAGGGCCTGGGCCAGGTGGCCGATGATCAGGCTGCGAGTGGCGTCAGCCTCGATGTGCGGCAGGCCTTGGGCGTTTTTTGCCAACTGGTCGCGGCGCGTGGCCAGTAACTCGGCTGCAACGACCTTGCGGCCCAGGGGCGATTGGAAAAACGCCAGGGCCGGCGCAGGGTCCGCCAGGTGCTTGCGTAACTGGGCTTCGGCGCGCTGGTCCATGGCCTGGGCGGCAAAGCGCTTGTTGCTGTTGTCCACCAGCGCCTGGTACACCGCCGGCGGCAGGCTGTTACGGTAGCGTTGCTGGGCAGCACTGAGGGCGTCATTGAAATGCGCACGTTGTTCGGCCCAGCCGGCGACCTTGTACAACTGGTCATGGCCGTCTGCCCAAGCGGGCAAAACGCAGAACATCAGCAAGGAAAAAAACAAACGACGCATATGGACTCCTGTCAGTCGGCCACTATTGTCCGTGTCGGGCGTAGGATTTGTCGAGAAGTCCTATCAGTCAGCTGACTAAAGTGTATTCAGACGCTCGGCGGCTCTGTCGGATTCACAGGCGTATGGATACTATGCGCGCCATGCAAATACCCCTTGATCACCCCCTGCTGCAACGCATCGTCGATGACCTGGCCGAAAAAGGCTGGTCGCAGCAGAACGGCTTCCTGCCCCAGGCTCTGACCCTGGAACTGGCGGCTGAGTGCCGTAAACGTGCGGCCGAGGGTGAACTGGCCCCGGCGGCAGTGGGGCGCGGGCCGGCCCAGGAGATTCGCGAGGGTATTCGCGGCGACCATATCCAGTGGCTGGAGGAGGGCGACGCGGCGGTCTGCGACAGTTATATGGCGTTGATGGACACGCTGCGCCTGGCGATGAACCGTGGTTTGTTCCTCGGCCTTGAGGATTTCGAAAGCCACTTCGCGATGTATCCCCCTGGCGCGTTTTACCTCAGGCACCTGGACCGGTTCCGTGACGATGATCGGCGCATGGTCTCGGCGGTGATCTACTTGAACGACGCCTGGTTGCCCGAGCACGGTGGCCAGTTGCGCATGTACCTCAAGGACGGCGTCGAATACGACGTGGTGCCCAGCGGTGGATGCCTGGTGGTGTTCCTGTCGGGCGAGGTGCCCCACGAAGTCATGCCGGCTACGCGCGAGCGCCTGTCCCTCACCGGCTGGTTTCGTCGGCGCGGTAACGAGCCGTTCTAACCATGCAAAAGATTCTGATCAGCCGCTGCCTGCTTGGCCACAAGGTGCGCTACGACGGTGGGGCCAGCGGGCCGTTCGATCAACTGGCGGCGTGGCAGGCTGAAGGGCGCGTGGTTGCGATCTGCCCGGAAGTGTCGGGCGGTCTGCCGACGCCCAGGCCCTCCGCCGAGATTCCAGGTGGGCAGGGCATCGATGTCTGGGAAGGCCGCGCCCAGGTGCTGACGGCCGAGGGCGAAGACTTCAGCGCCGCCTTCCTCGACGGCGCCCGGCAAGCCTTGGCGTTGGTGCAGCGCCATCACATCCGCATCGCCATTCTCAAGGCCAATAGCCCGTCCTGCGGCAACCTGCTGACCTATGACGGCACTTTCACCGGTGTCAAGGTCAGTGGCGAAGGCGTAACGGCGGCGCTTCTCAAGCGCCATGGCGTGCAGGTGTTCAGTGAGCTGGAGTTGCCTGCGGCGGCACAGGCGTTGGCGCGTCTGTAGGGGCCTGGTCCTCTAACCACTTATGGGACAGCGCCTTTAAACGGCCATCGTCCTTCACCCGCTTCAGCGCCCCGTCCAGGCTGGTCTTGAAGGCCGGGTTGCCCTTCTGGAACGGGATCGCCAGCTCAGGCTTGTCGTGATAAGCCTCGCTGAAATCGAACTGATCCTTAAGCTCGGCAGTCATAGCGACATGGTTGATGGCCACATCGTATTTGCCGGTTGAGACCCCCGGCAGCATGTCGGCGTCATCGGTGGTGATAAACGAAGGGCGCACGTCCATTTCCTTGGCCAGCAATTCACCCAACTCGACTTCAAAGCCGGTGAGTTTGTCGCCTTCCTTGAAATTGTACGGTGGTGTGTTGGCTTCAAGGGCGATGCGGAGTTCGCCGCGATCGTTTACATCGTCGATCAGTTCGGCATGAGCCAGGGGGCTCAGCAGGGGCAGCAACAGTAACAGGCCAGGCGAAAAGCGCATGGTCACTCCTAAAGAATTCGAATGTGCGAGGCGCCGTTCAGCATCGCTTTGCTATGGTGGTGAGTGCCTTGGACAGCAATTTGTCGCGAAGTTGTCAGAACCCTACAGAATTCATGGAAAAACTGGAGAAGCGAATGAAAGCCCTATTGTCCCGTGCAACCATTGCCAGCCTGCTGCTGGGCGCCTCGATGTTGGCGAATGCCGCCGACGGCATCCCGCGCAGTGCTCCACCCGAAGGCGCCAAAGTGTTTATCGTCTCGCCAAAAGACGGTGCCACCGTCGATAAAACCTTCACAGTCAAATTCGGCATGGAAGGCCTGAAGCTGGCCCCGGCCACTGACCAAACCGCAGGCACCGGCCACCACCACCTGCTGGTCGATCAGAAAGCGCTGCCTGACGCCAGTGTACCGATCCCGGCCACCGACACCGTGATTCACTACGGCAAGGCCCAGACCGAGACCGAGCTGACCCTCACCCCAGGCAAACACACCCTGCAACTGGTGGCCGGCGACAAGCTGCACATGCAGTTCGACCCGACTGTAGCCTCGAAAGTCATCACGGTTAATGTGAAATAAAAAACGGGAGCCCCTGATGGGGCCCCCGTTTTTTATCGGCAAGCTAAAAGCTGCAAGTAGACGCTTTTAGCTTGCCGCTGACCATTCCCGCCGTTTTAGAACAACACGCGGCTACGGATAGTGCCGTTGATGTGCTGCAGCTTCTCTTGCGCCAGGTCCGAGTACTCGGCGTCGACGTCGATCACCACGTAGCCGACCTTCTCGTTGGTCTGCAGGAACTGACCGGAGATGTTGATGCCGTTTTCCGCGAAGACCTTGTTGATCTCCATCATCACGCCCGGGATGTTCTGGTGGATGTGCAGCAGACGGTGCTTGCCAGGGTGAGCCGGCAGGGCCACTTCCGGGAAGTTGACGGACGAGACCGAGGTGCCGTTGTCGCTGTACTTGACCAGCTTCTCCGACACTTCCAGGCCGATGTTGGCCTGGGCTTCAGCGGTGGAGCCGCCGATGTGCGGGGTCAGGATCACGTTGTCCAGGCCACGCAGCGGGCTTTCGAAGATGTCGTCGTTGGAGCGTGGCTCCACCGGGAACACGTCGATTGCGGCGCCGATCAGGTGCTTGTCCTTGATCGCGTCGGCCAGGGCGTCCAGCTCGACCACGGTGCCCCGTGCAGCGTTGATCAGGATGCCGCCTTTCTTGATGGCGCGGATTTCCTTCTCGCCGATCATCCACTGGGTCTCGGCGGTTTCCGGAACGTGCAGGGTGACGATGTCGGACATGCCCAGCAGCTCGGTCAGGCTCGACACCTGGGTGGCGTTGCCCAATGGCAGTTTGGTCAGGGTGTCGTAGAAGAACACCTGCATGCCGAGGCCTTCGGCCAGTACCGACAGTTGCGTGCCGATCGAGCCGTAACCGACGATACCCAGCTTCTTGCCCCGGATTTCGAAGGAGTTGGCCGCGCTCTTGATCCAGCCGCCACGGTGGCAGGAAGCGTTCTTCTCAGGGATACCGCGCAGCAGCAGGATGGCCTCGGCCAGCACCAGCTCCGCCACGGAACGGGTGTTGGAGTACGGGGCGTTGAACACTGCAATGCCGCGCTCGCGCGCTGCGTCGAGGTCGACCTGGTTGGTGCCGATGCAGAAACAGCCGACCGCCACGAGTTTCTTGGCGTGATCGAAGATCTCTTCGGTCAGCTGAGTACGGGAGCGAATGCCGATAAAGTGCGCGTCGGCGATCTTTTCCTTGAGCTGGGCTTCCGGCAGAGAACTGGTGATGTACTCAATGCTGGAGTACCCGGCGGCCTTCAGTACGTCGACGGCCGATGGGTGGACGCCTTCCAGAAGAAGGAACTTGATCTTGCTCTTATCGAGAGAAGTCTTGCTCATCTGCGTAAACCTGTATCCCGGAGAAAAATGGCAGGGAATCGGATCGCTTAAGCTGACCCGGACGGCAGGAAAGCCGTCACCGCAGAAACGCCCTTGGGCTCTGTCCTGCGGGGGCGGTATGCTAGCATACGCGCCCCGCTAAACACCTATTCCTGCGACGTGAAGCGTTCTCAGGATGACCATGAATTGTTCGAGAGTTCTGTCGATGACCCATCCTGCCCTGATTGATGAGCTAAAGACCCTGGTTGAGCCCGGCAAAGTGCTGACCGACGCCGACTCCCTGGAGGCTTACGGCAAGGATTGGACCAAGCACTTCGCGCCCGCGCCGACCGCCATCGTGTTCCCCAAGACCACCGAGCAGGTGCAGGCCATTGTCCGTTGGGCCAATGCGCACAAGGTGGCGCTGGTGCCATCCGGTGGTCGCACCGGCCTCTCGGCTGCTGCCGTGGCGGCCAATGGCGAAGTGGTCGTCTCGTTCGACTATATGAACCAGATCCTCGACGTGAACCTCACCGACCGTACCGCGGTGTGCCAGCCGGGCGTGGTGACCAAGCAATTGCAGAACGTCGCCGAAGAAAATGGCCTGTACTACCCGGTGGACTTCGCATCGTCCGGTTCCAGCCAGATCGGCGGCAATATCGGCACCAATGCCGGCGGGATCAAGGTCATTCGCTACGGTATGACTCGCAACTGGGTGGCCGGCATGAAAGTCGTCACCGGCAAGGGCGATGTGCTGGAGCTGAACCGCGACCTGATCAAGAACGCCACCGGCTACGACATGCGCCAACTGTTTATCGGCGCCGAAGGCACCCTGGGCTTTGTGGTCGAAGCCACCATGCGCCTGGACCGTGCGCCGAAAAACCTCACCGCGATGGTGCTCGGCACCACCGATTTCGACTCGATCATGCCAGTGCTGCACGCCTTCCAGGGCAAGCTGGACCTGACCGCCTTCGAGTTCTTCTCCGACAAGGCCTTGGCCAAAGTCCTCGGCCGTGGCGATGTGCCGGCGCCGTTCGAAACCGAGTGCCCGTTCTACGCGCTGCTGGAATTCGAAGCCACCACCGAAGAAGTTGCCAACCACGCGCTGGAGACCTTCGAGCACTGCGTCGAGCAGGGCTGGGTGCTGGACGGCGTGATGAGCCAGAGCGAAACCCAGTTGCACAACCTGTGGAAACTGCGCGAGTACATCTCCGAGACCATTTCCCACTGGACGCCTTACAAGAACGACATATCGGTCACCGTCTCCAAAGTGCCAGGGTTCTTGAAGGAAATTGATGCGATCGTCGGCGAACACTACCCGGACTTCGAAATCGTCTGGTTTGGCCATATCGGCGACGGCAACCTGCACCTGAACATCCTCAAGCCGGAAAGCCTGAGCAAGGATGAGTTCTTCGCCAAGTGCGCCACGGTGAACAAGTGGGTGTTCGAAACCGTTCAGAAGTACAACGGTTCGATCTCCGCCGAACACGGCGTGGGCATGACCAAGCGCGATTACCTGACCTACAGCCGCTCGCCGGTTGAGATCGAATACATGAAAGCAGTGAAGGCGGTGTTCGACCCGAACGGGATCATGAACCCTGGCAAGATCTTCGCTGTTTAACCGCCCCCGAAGGAGTCGTTTCATGAGCTACCAGCACAAGTATGTCGACGGCACCAATATTCACTTTCCTGTCGGTAAAGTGGTGTGTATTGGGCGTAACTACGCCGAACATGCCAAGGAACTGGACAACCCGGTGCCGACCGAGCCGTTGCTGTTCATCAAGCCGGGCAGTTGCGTCGTCCCGCTGGAAGGCGGTTTCAGCATTCCGACCGAGCGCGGTTCGGTGCACTACGAGGCGGAAATCGCGGTGCTGATCGGCAAGCCGCTGTCGAACAAGCCCAGCCGTGAAGAAGTGCTGGACGCCATCTCCGGCTTCGCCCCGGCCCTGGATCTGACCCTGCGCGACAAGCAATCCGAGCTGAAGGCCAAGGGCCTGCCGTGGGAAATCGCCAAGTCCTTCGACGGCGCGGCGGTGATTGCGCCGTTCGTGGTCGGCAGCACCTTCGCGGACGTGACCGATATTGGCATTCGCCTGACCATCAATGGCGAAGTGCGCCAGGACGGCAACAGCGCGAGCATGCTCAACCCGATCGTGCCGATGATCCAGTACATGGCCGGCTGCTTCTCGCTGCAGGCTGGCGATGTGATCCTCACCGGCACCCCAGCCGGCGTGGGCCCGTTGAATGTGGGTGATGACCTGGTGTTGGAATTGACCGGCGTGAATCGTTTCGAAAGCAGCGTTCGATAAGCACCTGATGTGGGAGGGGGCTTGCCCCCTTCCACATTGGGTCCGAGTCCATTTAATGCATGGGCTTTTGCATTTTTTTCACACCCCATCCGGATAATCCTCAGCCTCCTGCGCGCGGGTCCATTGATCCTGTGCTATCACCTACCGCTGACTTTCCGGAAAAGCACCCAATGGCCGTGTCCCTGCCTTCCGCCACACCCAAACCGCGCTCTCGCTTTGCCTTGCGCTGGTATTCCTGGCTATTTCTGGCGGGTGCCATCGTGTATGGCATTTCCTGGGCCATGCATTGGGACGATCGCGGCGTGCTGTGGCTGTTGGAGGGCTTTGAAACGCCCGCCGAGCGCAGCGAAAGTGTGTGGTTGCCTGACTATCACGTTGTCATCGACGCCAAGGTTTTGCCGGGCATGGAGAAAGACGAAGCCTCGGACGTCTCCTATAACCCGCAGACCAAAACCCTGTTTTCCGTCATGGGTAAAAACCCGTTCCTTGTCGAGCTGAGCCTGCAAGGCGATGTATTGCGCAAGATGCCGCTCAATGGCTGGGACAACCCGGAAGGCGTGACCGTGATGGAAAATGGCCTGATGGCCGTGGTCGACGAACGCCAGCACAACCTGACCATCGTCAAGATCGACGCTGCCACCCAGCAATTGAACAAGGCCGACTTCCCGAGCTATGACCTGGGCCCGTCCAAGGACCAGAACAAAGCGTTCGAGGGGCTTACCTGGGACAAGCGCAATCAGCAATTTGTGCTGGGTGAAGAGCGGCCGCCAGCGTTGTTCACCTGGAAAAGCGACGGCAGCCAGACCCTGGTCGGCGATAAACAGAAACTGGCCAGCAAAGAGCTGGACATGCGCAACCTTTCGGCCCTGGCCATCGATCCGCGCACCGGCCATCTGCTGGTGTTATCGGCCGACTCCCATTTGTTGCTGGAGTTGGATGAGAAGGGTGAACAAGTCAGCTTCATGACCCTGCTTGGTGGCTTCAACGGCCTCAAGAACACCATCCCCCGCGCAGAAGGGGTCACCATGGATGAGGACGGCACGCTCTATATGGTCAGTGAGCCAAACCTGTTCTATCGTTTCGAAACGCAGAAATAACACACGAATCACGTCGGATATTTCTCTATTAGCGGCATTCGCCAGACACCAGGGTGCGTTTAAGTTTAAATTCAGACAGGCGTGATATTCATTCGCCACTTTTGACTTTGAGCACCGCCCGATGCGTCGATTTGCCCGCCCCAAACCCATTCTCTTGATGCTCGCGTTGATCGCCCTGGTCAGCGCCGGGGCTGTTGCGCAGCACTTTCGCCTGTTCGAGCGCGCCTGGTTCAACTGGCAGGCCTGGCGTCAGCCGGCGGACGAGCGCTCCATCGGCCTGGCGGATTACCGAGTGACCCTTGAGGCCCAGGTTATCGAGGGTCTCGACGACGATGTCTCGGCCCTCACCTACGATCCGGTACGCAAGAGCCTGTTTACCGTCACCAATAAAAACGCCGAGCTGATCGAGCTGTCCCTTGAGGGCAAGATCCTGCGACGCATCCCGTTGGTGGGGTTTGGTGATGCCGAGGCGGTGGAATTTATCAGCGACAACATCTATGTCATCACCGACGAGCGCCAGCAGCGGCTGATCAAGGTGCATGTGGACGACGATACCCAATTCCTCGACGCCGCCGATGCGGAACAGATGACCCTGGGCCTGCATGTCGGGGGCAACAAGGGGTTTGAGGGGTTGGCCTATGACTCGGTGGGCAAGCGCCTGTTCGTGGCCAAGGAACGCGACCCGATGCTGATCTACGAGGTCCACGGTTTTCCCCATTTCAAACCGGAAAAAACCTACTCGGTGCACGTGATCAACAACCCCAAGCGCGATGCCGGGTTGTTTGTACGCGACCTGTCGAGCCTGCAATACGACGAGCGCAGCGGCCATCTGCTGGCGCTGTCGGATGAGTCGTTCCTGGTGTTGGAGCTGGACATCGACGGTCGCCCATTGAGCAGCCTGTCTCTGCTCAATGGGCGCCATGGCCTGAAAAAACGGGTGCCCCAGGCCGAAGGAATCGCCATGGATGACGAGGGTACGTTGTACCTGGTCAGCGAGCCGAACCTGTTCTACGTGTTCAAGAAACCCAATCCCTGAGACACATTGGGTTTTGCATCAGGCTTTAAGGGTTTTCACGCCTTCGGAAGTGCCCAGCAGCAGCACATCCGCCGGACGCGCCGCGAACAGGCCGTTGGTGACCACGCCGACGATGGCGTTGATCTGGGTCTCAAGCTCCACTGGGTTGGTGATCTGCATATTGAACACGTCGAGGATGATGTTGCCGTTGTCGGTCAACACGCCTTCGCGGTACACCGGATCGCCACCCAGCTTCACCAGCTCACGAGCCACGTGGCTGCGGGCCATCGGGATGACTTCCACCGGCAGCGGGAACGCGCCGAGCACCGGTACCAGCTTGCTGGCGTCGGCGATGCAGATAAAGGTCTTGGCCACGGCCGCGACGATCTTCTCGCGGGTCAGGGCTGCACCGCCGCCCTTGATCAGGTTCAGGTGTTCGTCGCTTTCATCGGCGCCGTCGACGTAGAACTCCAGGTCGCTCACGGTGTTGAGCTCGTACACCGGAATGCCATGGCCCTTGAGGCGCGCGGCGGTGGCTTCGGAACTGGCCACGGCGCCGTCGAACGCGCCTTTGTGCTGGGCCAGCGCATCGATAAAGCAGTTGGCGGTGGAGCCGGTGCCGACACCGACGATGCTCTTGTCGTCGAGTTTAGGAAGGATTAAATCGACGGCGGCCTGGGCCACTGCCTGTTTGAGTTGATCCTGGGTCATGCGGGCTCCGGAACGGGCGGGGAGTAAAGAGGGGCGCGAGTATAACCCAACAAAACCTCCGGATTCGTGTGGTCGCCCGGCCAAACGCTGGGTTAGACTCCTTGGCCCTGCCCAACCCGCCCAGTGATTTCCGCCGATGCTTGAACAGTACGTCAAAAAGATCCTCACCTCGCGCGTCTATGACGTTGCCGTAGAAACCCCGCTGCAGACCGCCCGCCAGCTCTCCGAGCGGCTGGGCAACAAGGTCTGGCTCAAGCGTGAAGACTTGCAGCCGGTGTTCTCGTTCAAGATTCGCGGCGCGTATAACAAGCTGACTCAATTGACCACTGAAGAGCGTGCACGCGGCGTGGTCACGGCCTCGGCGGGCAACCATGCCCAGGGCCTGGCCCTGGCGGCCAAGGTGCTGGGGGTCAAGGCCACGATCGTGATGCCCAAGACCACCCCGGAGATCAAGGTCGAAGGCGTGCGCTCCCGTGGCGGCAAAGTGGTGCTGCATGGCGATTCCTTCCCGGAAGCCCTGGCCTACTCGCTCAAGCTGGTCGACGAAAAAGGCTACGTCTACATTCACCCCTACGACGATCCGCACACCATTGCCGGGCAGGGCACCGTGGCGATGGAGATCCTGCGCCAGCACCCGGGGCCCCTGGACGCGATTTTCGTACCGGTGGGCGGCGGCGGGCTGATCGCCGGCATCGCGGCGTACGTGAAATACCTGCGCCCGGAGATCAAAATCATCGGCGTCGAACCGGACGACTCCAACTGCCTGCAAGCTGCCATGGCTGCCGGCGAGCGTGTGGTGCTGCCCGCCGTGGGCATTTTTGCCGATGGCGTGGCGGTGGCGCAGATCGGCCAGCACACCTTCGACATCTGCAAGGACTATGTGGATGAAGTGATCACCGTCAGCACCGATGAGATCTGCGCGGCGATCAAGGACATCTACGACGACACCCGCTCCATCACCGAGCCGGCCGGCGCGCTGGGTGTGGCGGGGATCAAGAAATACGTGGAGACCCGTGGCATCAGCGGGCAAACCCTGGTGGCCATCGACTCCGGCGCCAACGTCAACTTCGACCGCCTGCGCCATGTGGCCGAGCGCGCCGAGCTGGGTGAAGGCCGCGAAGCCATCATCGCCGTGACCATCCCCGAGAAGCCGGGCAGCTTCAAGGCGTTCTGCGAGGCGGTGGGCAAGCGCCAGATCACCGAATTCAACTACCGCTACCACTCCGGCAGCGAAGCGCACATCTTTGTCGGCGTGCAGACCCATCCGGAAAACGACCCGCGCAGTGCGCTGATCGCCAGCCTCACCGGCCAGGGTTTCCCGGTGCTGGACCTGACCGAGAACGAACTGGCCAAGTTGCACATCCGCCATATGGTCGGCGGGCATGCGGCCCAGGTCAGTGATGAAGTGGTGTTCCGTTTCGAATTCCCGGAGCGTCCGGGGGCGCTGTTCAACTTTCTTAACAAATTGGGCGGGCGCTGGAACATCTCGATGTTCCACTATCGCAACCACGGTGCCGCTGACGGCCGTGTGGTTGCTGGCCTGCAAGTGCCGGCGAGCGAGCGTCACCTGGTCCCGGCAGCCCTGGAGGCCATTGGCTACCCGTATTGGGATGAAAGCGATAACCCGGCCTACAAACTGTTTCTCGGTTGAGCGACTACGCTGATTGGGGCGGCCTTTAAGGAAAACGACATATGGAAACCCTGACCACCCTCAAAGTTATCCACATCGCCGCCACGGTGTTGCTGCTGCTCAGCGGCCTCGGCCTGGCGCTGCTGGCCTGGCGCAAGCGCAGCGCCGGCCCGGCCGTGACGGTGCAGCGCCCGTGGGCGTTCGTGTGGTTGCTGATGGGCGTTTGCATGGTCAGCATACCGTTTACCGGCTGGTGGCTGGTGCACCTGGTCGGCTGGCCGCTGGGGCAGACCTGGATCCTCGGTTCCAGCATCCTCTATACCGTGGCCGCGCTGGCCTGGTTCTGGCTGGTGGCACGGCTTAACCGGCTGCGCAAAGGCGAGGGCGGCAGCCTGAATTTCACCCTGGTGCTGGCGGTGGTAAGCCTGGTGGGGTTTGTGGCGATTGCCGGGCTCATGGGCGCCAAGCCGGTGTAACGCGGTGAGGGCTTCTGTGGTGAGCGGGCTTGCCCCGCGCTGGGCTGCGAAGCAGCCCTGACAAAGGCCCGCATTTTTCCTGATGAGACCGGTTGGCAGGTTTTGGGGCTGCTTCGCAGCCCAGCGCGGGGCAAGCCCGCTCACCACCGTTACTCGCTACGCAGGGTAATCACCGGCCAACCCCGCTTCTCGGCTTCAGCACGCAGATTCGGATCCGGATCCACCGCCACCGGGTGCGTCACCTGCTCCAACAGCGGCAGGTCATTCATCGAGTCGCTGTAGAAGTAACTGTCTTCCAGGCTGTACCCCGTCTCTTCCAACCACCGATTCAAGCGCGTCACCTTGCCTTCACGAAAGCACGGCACATCCGTGCTGCGCCCGGTGTAGCGGCCATTTTCCATCTCGCACTCGGTGGCGATCAGCGTATCGACGCCCAGGCGTGCGGCAATTGGCGCGGTGACGAAACGGTTGGTGGCGGTGATGATCACCAGCTTGTCGCCAGCGGCGCGGTGCTTGGCCAGCAGCTCAGCGGCCAGGGGCAGCATGATCGGCTCGATGCAGTCGCGCATATAGTCGTTATGCCATTCGTCCAACTGGGCCATCTCGGTGCGGCCGAGGATTTCCAGGCAGAAGTTCAGGTAGGCGGCGTTGTCCAGCTTGCCGGCCAGGTAGTCCTGGTAGAACTCGTCGTTGCGGGCTTTGTAGGCGACCGCGTCGAGAATCCCCCGCTCGCAGAGGTAATCGCCCCAGGCGTGGTCACTGTCACCGCCGAGAAGGGTGTTGTCCAAGTCGAATAAAGCCAGGCGCATTGCAGTTACTCGCTGAAAAGTCTGTAAAAAGGCGTCCAGAATACGGTCTTTTCACAAGAGTGCACATAAGGTAAGAAGCCTCGTTGCCGCTGGAACAACCTTTGTGGAACAATGCGGCGACATGCGTTTGCGAGGTTGTTGCCGTGATCGACCCCGATGGTTTCCGTCCTAATGTCGGGATTATTCTTACGAATGATGCCGGACAGGTGCTATGGGCTCGCCGAATCAACCAAGATGCCTGGCAGTTTCCTCAAGGCGGAATCAACCCCGACGAAACCCCTGAAGACGCCTTGTACCGTGAGTTGAATGAAGAAGTCGGCCTTGAGCGTGAAGATGTGCAGATTTTGGCCTGTACCCGGGGCTGGTTGCGCTATCGTTTGCCGCAACGCCTGGTGCGTACCCACAGCCAACCGCTGTGCATCGGCCAGAAGCAGAAATGGTTTCTCCTGCGCCTGATCTCCAACGAGCAGCGGGTGCGGATGGATTTGACCGGTAAACCGGAGTTCGATGGCTGGCGTTGGGTCAGTTATTGGTACCCGTTGGGCCAGGTGGTGACATTCAAGCGCGAGGTTTATCGTCGCGCTCTCAAAGAGCTTGCCCCGCGCCTTTTAGCGCGCGACTGACGACGGAGTTCGACCCCGAGCCATGCTCAATACGCTGCGCAAGATCGTCCAGGAAGTTAACTCCGCCAAGGATCTCAAGGCGGCGTTGGGGATTATTGTGTTGCGCGTCAAGGAAGCCATGGGCAGCCAGGTCTGCTCGGTTTACCTGCTGGACCCAGAGACCAACCGTTTTGTGCTGATGGCCACCGAGGGCTTGAACAAGCGCTCCATCGGCAAGGTCAGCATGGCGCCCAATGAAGGTCTGGTGGGCTTGGTGGGGACGCGTGAAGAACCCCTGAACCTTGAAAACGCGGCCGATCACCCGCGTTATCGCTACTTTGCCGAAACCGGCGAAGAGCGTTATGCCTCGTTCCTCGGCGCACCGATCATTCACCACCGCCGCGTCGTCGGCGTATTGGTCATCCAGCAAAAAGAACGTCGCCAGTTCGACGAGGGCGAAGAAGCCTTCCTCGTGACCATGAGCGCGCAGCTCGCCGGGGTTATCGCCCACGCCGAAGCCACCGGCTCGATTCGCGGCCTGGGGCGCCAGGGCAAGGGGATCCAGGAAGCCAAGTTCGTCGGCGTACCGGGTTCACCGGGGGCGGCGGTCGGTACTGCCGTGGTCATGTTGCCGCCGGCCGACCTCGATGTGGTGCCGGACAAGCACGTCGACGACATCGACGCTGAAATCAAACTGTTCAAGACGGCCCTGGAAGGCGTGCGCGCCGACATGCGCAACCTGTCGACCAAGCTGGCCACCCAGCTGCGCCCCGAAGAGCGCGCGTTGTTCGACGTGTACCAGATGATGCTCGACGACGCGTCCCTGGGTAATGAAGTCAAGACCGTGATCAAGACCGGCCAGTGGGCCCAGGGCGCGCTGCGCCAGGTGGTCACCGATCACGTCAACCGTTTCGAATTGATGGATGACGCCTACCTGCGCGAGCGGGCCTCGGATGTGCGTGACCTCGGTCGCCGTCTGCTGGCCTATCTGCAGGAAGACCGCACCACCAATCTGGTCTACCCCGACAACACCATCCTGATCAGTGAAGAACTGACCGCCACCATGCTCGGCGAAGTGCCCGAAGGCAAGCTGGTGGGCCTGGTCTCGGTCCTCGGTTCGGGTAACTCCCACGTCGCGATCCTGGCCCGGGCCATGGGCATTCCGACGGTGATGGGCCTGGTGGACCTGCCGTACTCCAAGGTCGACGGTATCGACATGATCGTCGATGGGCATCGCGGCGAGGTGTTTACCAACCCCAGCGAAGTCCTGCGCAAGCAATACGCCGAGGTGGTGGAAGAAGAGAAGCAACTGGCGCTCGGGCTCGATTCCTTGCGCGAACTGCCGTGCGTGACCCTCGACGGTCACCGTGTACCGCTGCTGGTCAACACCGGCCTGCTGGCCGATGTGGCCCGCGCGCAACAGCGCGGCGCCGAAGGGGTGGGGCTGTACCGCACCGAAGTGCCGTTCATGATCAACCAGCGTTTCCCGAGTGAGAAGGAGCAGCTGGCGATTTATCGCGAGCAACTGTCCGCCTTCCACCCGTTGCCGGTGACCATGCGCAGCCTGGACATCGGCGGCGACAAGTCCCTGTCGTATTTCCCGATCAAGGAAGACAACCCCTTCCTCGGCTGGCGCGGTATTCGCGTCACCCTCGACCACCCTGAAATCTTCCTCGTACAGACCCGTGCCATGCTCAAGGCCAGCGAAGGCCTGAACAACCTGCGCATCCTGCTGCCGATGATCTCCGGCACCCATGAGCTGGAAGAAGCCTTGCACCTGATCCACCGCGCCTGGGGCGAAGTGCGCGACGAAGGCGCCGACGTACCGATGCCGCCGATTGGCGTGATGATCGAAATCCCGGCGGCGGTTTACCAGGCCAAGGAACTGGCGCGGCAGGTGGACTTCCTGTCCGTGGGCTCCAACGACCTGACCCAGTACCTGCTGGCCGTGGACCGCAACAACCCGCGGGTGGCCGACCTCTACGACTACCTCCACCCGGCGGTGCTGCAAGCCCTGCAACACGTGGTGCGCGACGCCCATGCCGAAGGCAAGCCGGTGAGCATCTGCGGTGAAATGGCCGGTGACCCCGCGGCGGCGGTGCTGTTGATGGCGATGGGCTTTGACAGCCTGTCGATGAACGCCACCAACCTGCCGAAGGTGAAGTGGATGCTGCGCCAGATTGAACTGAGCATGGCCAAGGACCTGCTGGCGGAGTTGATGACCATCGACAACCCGCAGGTTATCCACAGCTCGCTGCAATTGGCGCTGAAGAACCTGGGGCTGACGCGGATGATCAACCCGGCGTCTGCCAAAACCTTGTAGGAGCGAGGGGGACGCCTAGTTCCTACAGGTTGATGTCCACCTCGCCTAACCGTCCACCATGTGGTCCAAAGCTGCGCTCCACCATCCGCCGCGTGCCATCGGCGTTCACAATCAACGCCGTGCTCGCCCGTGTCCCATAACTGGGGCTGGCGATAAACACACTCGACAGCAAACTCTCGGTCGCTAACCCCACGCCGGTATCGGGCAAGTCAGCAAACGGCGCCGTCTGCGGATCGCTCAGAATCTCCAGTAGCGCTTCGGGCTGGGGATCGTTCAGCAACTCACTCAGCGCGGCTTTGGCCTTAAGCAGTTTCGGCCAAGGTGTATCCAGCCCTGCATTGGATAACCCATACACGCCCGCTTTCAACTGCGTCGGCTCGGTGTGATTGGCGTTGTAATGCCACAACTCTTCCCGCGTCCCCACCAGCAGGTTAAACCCGGCATATTCAATCGATCGGCCGTTAACGTCGGCCAAATACTCGTCAACCGGCAGCGAACCACTGAGAAACCGCGCCACCAGTTCCCCGCGGGACTTGCGTGCCGGCGGCTGGTGCGGATCACGGATATTGGTCAGGGCCGCAAACCGCCCATTGGCATTCACGCCCAGCCAGGTGCCGCCCGCTTCCTGATCGCGGCCGGCGTAGACTTCGGGCGCATCCGGCCACTGGGCCAGCGGCAGGCTGGGGCGGGCGTAGAACTCATCACGGTTGGCCGCGACGATCAGCGGCTGGGCATGGCCCGGCCGCCAGGCAAAAACAATCAGGCACATCAGGCGATTCCCGTTTGTGTTTTTTGCCACTCTACCCACACCGGCAGCGGCGTTCCATCGTATCCAGTTGGGTCGCATGCCTTCCATCCGTTAACATGCCGGACCTGGTTTGGGGGCTTCCATGGAATTTCTGCTGTATTTGCTGCTGGGCGCGTGCGCGGGCGTGCTCGCCGGGCTGTTTGGCGTGGGCGGCGGGATCATCATCGTGCCGGTGCTGGTGTTCAGCTTCACCTTGCAGGGCTTCGACCCGCAGGTGCTGACTCACCTGGCCGTGGGCACCTCCCTGGCGACGATCATCTTTACCTCGGTCAATGCCGTGCGTGAGCACCACCGACGTGGCGCGGTGCGTTGGCCGATCTTTGTCTGGATGACCGTGGGCATCCTGCTCGGCGCCGGCTTTGGTGCACTGACCGCCGAGGCGATTTCCGGCCCCCACTTGCAGAAGATCATCGGCGTATTCGCCCTGATCATCGCCGTGCAACTGGCCCTGGAGGTCAAGCCCAAGGCCAGTCGCACGGTGCCGGGCAAGCTCGGCCTGACGTTGGCCGGTACCGTGATCGGCTGGGCTTCGGCGATTTTCGGCATCGGCGGCGGCTCGCTGACCGTGCCGTTTTTGACCTGGCGCAGCGTGCCGATGCAACAGGCGGTGGCCACCTCGTCCGCCTGCGGCTTGCCGATTGCCCTGGCTAGTGCGTTAAGTTTCATGATTCTGGGCTGGCATGACCCGCTGTTGCCCGCTCATAGTCTAGGGTTCGTGTATTTGCCGGCACTGCTGGGCATTGCCCTGACCAGCATGGTGTTTGCCCGTTTCGGCGCACGCCTGGCGCACCGGTTGTCGCCGCGCTTGCTCAAGCGGTTGTTCGCCGGCTTGCTGTTTTGTGTCGGTTTGAATTTTTTGCTGTAACGCAGGCTTAATCGCGCCCGGGCATGGTCCGGTCGCCATAACGAATGATTGAACGAGGAGTCGCAATGCTGCCTTACCCGCAGATCGACCCGGTGGCCCTGGCCATCGGTCCGCTGAAAATCCACTGGTACGGGTTGATGTACCTGATCGGCATCGGCGGTGCATGGCTGCTGGCCTCCCGGCGCCTGAACCGTTTCGACCCGACCTGGACCAAGGAGAAGCTCTCCGACATGGTGTTCTGGTTGTCGATGGGGGTGATCGTCGGCGGGCGCCTGGGGTATGTGCTGTTTTACGATCTCTCGGCCTACATCGCCAACCCGACGCTGATCTTCGAAGTGTGGAAAGGCGGCATGGCATTCCACGGTGGCTTTATCGGCGTAATGATCGCGGCCTGGTGGTTTGGCCGGCGCAACGGCAAGTCGTTCTTCCAACTGATGGACTTTGTCGCGCCGCTGGTACCGATTGGCCTGGGCGCCGGGCGTATCGGCAACTTCATCAACGCCGAGTTGTGGGGCAAGCCGACCGACGTGCCGTGGGCCATGGTGTTTCCGCCGTTCAGCGACCCGGCGCAACTGCCGCGCCATCCGTCGCAGCTGTACCAGTTCGCGTTGGAAGGCGTGGCACTGTTCCTTATCCTGTACCTCTTTTCGCGCAAACCGCGCCCGACCATGGCCGTTTCCGGCATGTTCGCGCTGTTCTACGGGATCTTCCGTTTCATCGTCGAGTTCGTGCGCGTGCCGGATGCCCAGCTGGGGTACCTGGCGTGGGGCTGGCTGACCATGGGACAAGTGCTCAGCCTTCCGATGATCCTGGTCGGCCTGGGCCTGCTGTGGTGGGCGTACAATCGCCCGCAACCGCTGAAGCACACCGCGCTTTAAATTCGAATGCCGAGGCCCGCGAGGTCTCGGCTTCAACGATACGGGTAATGACATGAAGCAATATCTCGAACTACTGAACGACGTCGTGACCAATGGCCTGACCAAAGGCGACCGTACCGGCACCGGCACCAAGGCCGTGTTCGCCCGTCAGTATCGGCATAACTTGGCCGACGGCTTCCCGCTGCTGACCACCAAGAAGCTTCACTTCAAAAGCATCGCCAACGAACTGATCTGGATGTTGAGCGGTAACACCAACATCAAGTGGCTGAACGAAAACGGTGTGAAAATCTGGGACGAGTGGGCCACCGAAGACGGTGACCTGGGCCCGGTGTATGGCGAGCAGTGGACTGCCTGGCCGACCAAGGATGGCGGCACGATCAACCAGATCGACTACATGGTGCACACACTCAAGACCAACCCCAACAGCCGTCGCATCCTGTTCCACGGCTGGAACGTCGAATACCTGCCGGACGAAACCAAAAGCCCCCAGGAAAACGCGCGCAACGGCAAGCAAGCCCTGCCACCTTGCCACCTGCTGTACCAGGCGTTCGTGCATGACGGCCATCTGTCGATGCAGTTGTACATCCGCAGCTCCGACGTATTCCTCGGCCTGCCGTACAACACCGCCGCCCTGGCGCTGCTGACCCATATGCTGGCCCAGCAATGCGACCTGATCCCCCACGAGATCATCGTCACCACCGGCGACACCCACGCCTACAGCAACCACATGGAGCAGATCCGCACCCAGCTGGCGCGTACGCCGAAGAAGCTGCCGGAACTGGTGATAAAGCGTAAGCCGGCGTCGATCTACGATTACAAGTTCGAAGACTTTGAAATCGTGGGTTATGACGCCGATCCAAGCATCAAGGCCGATGTCGCCATCTAGAGCCTGACGCTGTCCAATGTGGGAGGGGGCTTGCCCCGATAGCGGTGGATCAGTTAAGTGAAGAATGACTGACACACCGCCATCGGGGGCAAGCCCCCTCCCACATTTTGATTCGGTTACCAGGCTGAATTAATGCCCGTGGCTTCTGCCTACGTGTGAGGGCTCGGCCTCGCTGGCGGCTACACCGCCGTTGACTTCCAGCCGTTGCAAAATCCCGCAGTGGTCCCCGCCGCCACAGCGTTGGCGCAGGTCCAGCAACTGCTCCTGCAACGCCAGCAGCCCGTCAATCCGCGCTTTCACATGGTGGATATGCTCGTCGATCAACGCATTCACGTTTTCACACTGGTCCTGGGGGCTGTCCCGTAGCCCGAGCAGGCTGCGGATCTCTTCCAGGGTCATGTCGAGGCTGCGGCAGTTGCGGATGAAGATCAGCCGCTCGGTGTGCGCCTGGGTGTACACGCGGTAGTTGGCCTCGGTGCGTGCCGGGGGTGGCAGCAGGCCTTCCTTCTCGTAATAACGGATGGTTTCCACCGGACAATCGGTCAGTTTGGCCAGTTCGCCGATCTTCATTGCAGCAATCTCCAAATGGGTGCTTGACCCTATAGTGGCTACAGGGTCTTTACTTGGCAACAGGCACCTTACGGACGCGACCTGATGAGCGACTCCATTCACACCCCGCATAAACACGACCATGATCATGATCATGGGCCGAAGAAACTCACCCCCGTGCACGATCACGGCCATGGCGGTTCCTGCTGTTCCGGCACGCCCGCGCCTGTGCTGGTGCAGTTGAGCGAGGCGCCCACCGCCGGCTCGCGCCTGAGTACCTTCCGCATCGAAGCCATGGACTGCCCCACCGAGCAGACGCTGATCCAGAACAAACTGGGCAAGCTGGCCGGTGTGCAGCAGCTGGAATTCAACCTGATCAACCGCATCCTCGGCGTTACCCATGACCTGCCGAGTACCGCGCCGATCATCGATGCGATCAAATCCCTGGGTATGCAGGCCGATCCGATCGTGGAGGGCACCCCGGCCGCCGAGCCGCCCGCCAAGAAGCATTGGTGGCCGCTGGCGTTGTCCGGTGTGGGGGCGTTGGGCGCCGAAGTACTGCACTTCACCAATGCCGCGCCCACTTGGGTGATTGCGCTGGTAGCGCTGGTATCGATCCTCAGCGGCGGCCTCACCACTTACAAGAAGGGCTGGATCGCCCTGAAAAACCTCAACCTGAACATCAACGCCTTGATGAGCATCGCGGTCACTGGCGCGGTCCTGATCGGCCAGTGGCCGGAAGCGGCCATGGTGATGTTCCTGTTTACCGTGGCCGAGCTGATCGAAGCCAAGTCCCTGGACCGTGCGCGCAATGCCATCAGTGGCTTGATGCAGATGACACCGGAACAGGCCACGGTTCGGCAGGCTGATGGAAGCTGGGTCGAAATGGAGGTCAAAAGCATTGAGCTGGACGCAATCGTGCGGGTAAAACCCGGCGAGCGTATCGGCCTTGACGGTGAAGTCATCGCCGGCCAGTCCACCATCGACCAGGCGCCGATCACCGGTGAAAGCCTGCCGATTGAAAAGACCGTCGGCGATAAGGTCTTCGCCGGCACCATCAACCAGGCCGGTTCCCTGGAGTACAAGGTCACGGCGGCTGCCAACAACTCCACCCTGGCCCGCATCATCCATGCGGTGGAGCAGGCCCAGGGCGCACGGGCACCGACCCAGCGGTTCGTCGACAGCTTCTCGAAAATCTACACCCCGGCCGTATTCCTGTTCGCCCTGGGTGTGGCGCTGATCCCGCCGCTGTTCATGGCCGGCGCCTGGTTCGACTGGATCTACCGCGCCCTGGTGCTGCTGGTAGTGGCGTGCCCGTGCGCGCTGGTGATCTCCACCCCGGTGACCATTGTCAGCGGCCTGGCGGCTGCGGCGCGCAAAGGCATCCTGATCAAGGGCGGTGTGTACCTGGAGGGCGGTTACAAGCTTGACTACCTGGCCCTCGACAAGACCGGCACGATTACCCACGGCAAGCCGGTGCAAACCGATTACCTGGCACTGTTCCCCACTGTCGAAGACAGCGCCCCGGCCCTGGCCGCCAGTTTGGCCGGGCGCTCCGATCATCCGGTGTCCCTGGCGATTGCCAATGCGGCTGTGGATAAAAACCTGCCGGTGCACGTTGTGGATAACTTCGAAGCCCTGGCCGGTCGCGGTGTGCGCGGCGACATCAATGGCCAGACCTACCACTTGGGCAACCACCGCCTGGTGGAAGACCTTGGCCTGTGTTCGCCGGAGCTGGAGGAAAAACTGTTCGCCCTGGAAAAACAGGGCAAGTCCGTGGTGCTGTTGCTCGACAAGTCCGGCCCGCTGGCGCTGTTCGCCGTGGCCGACACGGTCAAGGACAGCAGCCGCGAAGCCATCCAGCAACTGCATGAGCTGGGCATCAAGACCTTGATGCTCACCGGCGACAACACCCACACCGCCCAGGCGATTGCGGCCCAGGTCGGCATCGATCAGGCCCAGGGCGACCTGTTGCCCACCGACAAGCTGCACGCCATCGAAACCCTCTACGGCCAAGGCCACCGGGTGGGCATGGTCGGCGACGGCATCAACGACGCCCCGGCCCTGGCGCGCGCCGAGATTGGCTTTGCCATGGCCGCGGCAGGCACCGACACCGCTATCGAGACGGCCGACGTGGCCTTGATGGACGATGATTTGCGCAAGATTCCGGCATTCATTCGTTTGTCGCGGCAAACGTCGAGTATCCTCAAGCAGAACATCACCCTGGCCCTGGTGATCAAGGCGATCTTCCTGGTGGTCACGTTCCTGGGCATGGCGACCATGTGGATGGCGGTGTTCGCCGACATGGGCGTGGCCCTGCTGGTGGTGTTCAATGGCCTGCGCCTGTTGCGCAAATAGAGGATGAGAGGGTGGTGTGCTGAGTGCCGAGTTGAAGGCGTTTTTTATGGTCGCCCGCCTGGGCAGTATTACCCAGGCGGCGAAAAAACTCGGCCTGAGCCAGCCCACCGTTACCACCCAGATTCGCAACCTGGAAAGCCAGTACGGCGTTGAGTTGTTCTACCGTGGCGGGCGCCGCCTCACCGTCAGCGACGAGGGCGCGCGCCTGCTGCCGATGGTCAAGACGCTGCTGCAGCAGGAAGCGGACATCGAGTTTTTCCTGCGCAACAGCGGCCAGGTCCAGGGTGCGCTGAGGATTGCCGCCACGGCGCCGTACTACATCCTCGACCTGGTCAAAGCCTTTCGCGAACGCCTGCCGCAGGTGGAGGTGTCGGTGGAAATCGGCAACTCCCAGCAGGTGCTTGAAGCCTTGGATGACTACCGCGTCGATGTCGCAGCGTCCTCACAGTTGCTCGAAGACCCGCGCCTGATCCGTCGTGTACTGGGCACCGACCCGTTGGTGCTGGCGGTACACCGCAACCACCCACTGGCCAAGCTCGACCATGTGCCGCTGAGTGCGTTGGCCGGGCATACGTTGTTGATGCGTGAAGCCGGCTCCACCACGCGGCGGCTCACGGAAGAGATGCTGCAAGGCGCCGGCGTGAGCTACGGGCCGCTGCTGGAAATCGGCAGCCGTGAGTCGATCCGCGAAGCGGTGCTGCGCAATATCGGCATCAGCATCATCGCCCGCCAGGAAGTGCCCCATGACCCGCAGCTGAAGGTGCTGACCCTCGAGCATGCGCCGCAGATCCCGGAGTACCTGTACTGCCTCAAGGAAAGAAAAGGCGCTCGTCTGCCGGCGGCGTTTCTGGGGTTGGCGCAGGAAATGTCGCCGATCTAAAGCCTTGTAGTGGCTTTGGGGACCAATCGGGAGCAAGCCCCCTCCCACAGGTGACCGCATTTCCATGTTGGAACTCGGTCAAGTGTGGGAGGGGGCTTGCTCCCGATTGCGGTAGACCAGGCAGCTCACCGCTAAGCGTCCTACACAAATCTGCGAATACCACTATCGCCGCCTTTTGCCTTTCTGCCACAAGAGGGACGCATTGCCTGCCTAGCATGGCCTTCATCAGTTTGATGAGGTGCCACCATGAACACAGCCCTGACCCAACCCGGCGCGCCGATGAACGTGCGCGGTATCCAGAAACGCTTCGGCGCCTTTACAGCGTTGGACAATGTGTCCCTGGACGTGGCTGCCGGCGAGCTGGTGTGCCTGCTCGGCCCTTCCGGCTGCGGCAAGACCACGTTGCTGCGCTGCATCGCCGGCCTGGAACGCCAGGACAGCGGCGAACTTTACCTGGGTGATCGAGATGTTTCCCTGCTGCCGCCCCAGGCGCGGGACTACGGCATTCTGTTCCAGTCCTACGCGCTGTTTCCCAATCTCACCGTCGAAGCGAACATCGGCTACGGCCTCACCGGCAGCGGTCGCGATGAAGTGCGCCAGCGCGTCGGACAGATGCTTGAACTGGTGGGGCTGCTTGGCAGTGAAAAGAAGTACCCCGGCCAACTCTCCGGCGGCCAACAGCAGCGGGTTGCCCTGGCCCGTGCCCTGGCACCGGCGCCGTCATTGCTGTTGCTGGATGAGCCGATGTCGGCCCTCGACGCCCGCGTGCGCGAGCATCTGTGCACTGAGCTGCGCCAGCTGCAACGGCGCCTGGGTATCACCACCCTGATGGTCACCCACAACCAGGACGAAGCCATGTTGATGGCCGACCGCATCGCCGTGATGAACAACGGCAAGGTCGAGCAATACGCCACGCCCCAGGAAATCTACGACCGCCCGGCCACGCCGTTTGTGGCAGAGTTTGTCGGCCAGGGCAATTGGCTGCCGTTCAGCCGCAACAGTGCCAGCCATGCCCAAGTCGGCGGGATGAACATGCGCCTGGCCGAGGATGCCGGCGTGGCCAGGTCCGGCCGGCTGTTCTGCCGCCCGGAAGCGATCAGCGTCAACCCGGCGGTGCATGAGGAGAACCTGTTCCCGGCCAAGGTCCGCGAGATCACTTTCCTGGGCAACCGCTGCCGCATGAGCTTTGAGCTGGAGCAGCTGCCCGGCCATCCGCTGCTTGCCGAGCTGGCCCCGGAAGCCATGCCGCGCCTGGGCGCCCAGGACATCTGGGTAGCCTTGCCGCCGCGCAGCCTGCAGGTGTTTGCCTGAGATGGCCGCGGTCATGACTCTGGCGCGTCAAGCGTCACGTGCCGAAATCGGCGACCGTATTTTCGTGGTTGGCGGCAAACTGCTCTGGCTGGTGCTGCTGGGCATCGCCGTATTGCTGCCACTGCTGGCGATCTTCTGGCGCGGTTTCAGCAGCGAGGCCGGGCAGGGCGGTGGCCTGGTGGCCGCACGGGCGTTGGTCACCAGCGCCAACTTCCACTGGCTGCTGGGCAATAGCCTGAAAGTCTCCCTCAGCGTAGCGGCCATTGTCGTACCGCTGGCCTACCTGTTTGCCTACGCCCTGCAACGTACGTTGATACCCGGCAAGTCCCTCTGGCGCGGTATGTCGCTGCTGCCGTTGATGGCGCCGTCGATGCTGCCGGGGATTGCACTGGTCTACCTGTTCGGTAACCAGGGCCTGTTGCGCGGGCTGTTCTCGGACAACATCTACGGCTTCTGGGGCATTGTCCTCGGTGAGGTGATCTACACCTTCCCACATGCCCTGATGATTTTGCTGTCGGCGCTGTCGTTGGCCGATGCGCGCTTGTTCGATGCGGCCTCAAGCATGGGCGCCAGTCCTGCCCGGGCGTTTCGCAGCATCACCTGGCCGGCCACGCGCCAGGCGGTATTTGCCGCGTTCTGCCTGGTGTTCACCTTGACCATTACGGATTTCGGCGTGCCCGTGGTGGTGGGCGGGGATTACCAGGTGCTGGCGCTGGAAGCCTACAAGGCGGTGGTCGGCCAGCAACAGTTCGGTCGCGGTGCGTTGATCGGCATGGTGTTGCTGCTGCCGGCGCTGTTCAGCTTTGGCGTCGACGCCTGGTTGCGCCGTCGCCACGGCGATGCCATGAGTGGCCGCGCCCAGGTCTTCCAGCCGGCGCCGTCGCGCCTGAGGGATAGCGCCTATCTGCTTATCGTGCTGCTCATCAGTGCCGTGTTGCTGGTGGTGTTCGGCATGGCGGTGTACTCCTCGCTGGTGAAATTCTGGCCGTACAACCTGTCGCTGTCGTTCAGCCACTACCAGTTCGAAGACACGGCCGGCGGCGGTTGGCTGGCCTATCGCAACAGCTTGACCCTGGCGTTGTGCACGGCATTGATCGGCAGCGTATTGATCTTCACCGGCGCCTACCTGATGGAAAAGACCAAGGGCCAGAAGGGCCTGAACCTGGCGCTGCGCATGCTCAGCTTTGTGCCGATGGCCGTGCCGGGGTTGGTGCTGGGCCTGGGCTACGTGTTCTTTTTCAACCTGAGCGGCAACCCGCTGCATGTGTTCTACGGCACCATGACCCTGCTGGTGGTGTGCACCATTGCTCACTATTTGACCACCGCACAGATGACCGCCACCACCGCGCTGCGCCAGCTGGACGCCGAGTTCGAAGCGGCGGCGCTGTCGCTCAAGGCGCCGCTGTATCGCCATTACTTGAAAGTCACGGTGCCGATCTGCCTGCCGGCGCTGCTGGACATCGTGCGCTACCTGTTTGTGTCGGCGATGACCACCGTGTCCGCCGCGATCTTCCTCTACAGCCCCGACACCATCCTCGCCGCCGTCGCCGTGTTGAACATGGACGACGCCGGCAATGTGGGCGGCGCGGCCGCCATGTCGACCCTGATCCTGTTCACCTCAGGCAGCGTTTCGCTGCTGCTGGCGTGGGCTTCACGTGGCGCCTTGCGCCGCTCCCAAGCCTGGCGCCAGACCGCGCCCGGCCAATAACCATCCCTGAAGGAGGTGCTCCATGTTCAAGCCCCTGGCGCTGGTCGCTGCCGTACTCACTGCATTCAGCCTGAATGCCTTCGCCAAGACCGAGTTGACCGTGTACACGGCCCTTGAAGCCGAGCAGTTGAAGACCTACAAAAAAGCCTTCGAACAGGCCAACCCTGACGTCGAGATCAAATGGGTGCGCGACTCTACCGGCATCATCACCGCCAAGCTGCTGGCCGAAAAAGACCGCCCGCAGGCCGATGTGGTCTGGGGCCTGGCCGCATCGAGCCTGGCGATCCTCGATCAGCAGGGCATGCTGGACAATTACGCCCCCAAGGACCTGGACAAGATCGGCAAGAATTACCGTGACGCCGCCAACCCACCGGCCTGGGTCGGCATGGATGTGTGGGCGGCAACCATTTGCTTCAACACGGTCGAAGCCGAAAAGCAGGGCCTGACCAAGCCGGTGAGCTGGCAAGACCTGACCAAGCCCGAGTACAAGGGCAAGATCGTGATGCCCAACCCGGCCTCGTCCGGCACCGGCTTCCTGGATGTGAGCGCCTGGCTGCAAACCTTCGGCGAGAAGCAGGGCTGGCAGTACATGGACGACTTGCACCAGAACATCGGCCAGTACGTTCACTCCGGTTCCAAACCGTGCAAGTTGGCGGCTTCCGGTGAGTTCCCGATTGGTATTTCCTTTGAGTATCCGGCCGTGCAGCTGAAGCGCCAGGGCGCGCCGCTGGACATCATCCTGCCGAAGGAAGGCCTGGGCTGGGATATCGAAGCCACCGCCGTGATCAAGGGCACCGCCCATGCGGACGCCGCCAGAAAGCTCGCGGATTTCTCCGCCAGTACAGCGGCAATGGACCTGTACAAGGACAACTTCGCCGTGCTCGCCCAGCCGGGGATCGCCAAGCCGCAGACCGAATTGCCGGCTGACTATGAGCAGCGTTTGATCAAGAACGACTTCGGCTGGGCCTCGAAAAACCGCGACAGCATCCTGGCTGAGTGGCGCAAGCGCTATGACGGGAAGTCGGAGAAGGTGGCGGGGCAGTAAGGTTTTCGTTAGGGCTACTGGCCTCATCGGGAGCAAGCCCCCTCCCACACTTGACTGCATTCACAAATCGAAATGTGGGAGGGGGCTTGCCCCCGATAGCGGTCTTGAAAACAGGACATCACTAAATGACACACCACAGCGACCTGCTCATCATCGGCGCCGGCATCCTCGGCCTGTCCCACGCCTACGCCGCCGCCAGGCGCGGGCTCAAGGTCAAGGTGTTCGAGCGCAGCGCCACACCCCTGGGCGCCTCGGTACGCAACTTCGGCCAGGCCCTGGTCACCGGGCAGCCGCCGGGGCCGATGCTCGACCTGGCACGGCAAAGCCGTGATATCTGGGGGCAATGGGCTCGGGTTGCCGGCCTGCAGCTCAAGCGCAACGGCTCGTACCTGTTCGCCCGCACCGAAGCCGAAGAGCATCTGCTGGAAGCCTTCTGCGCCGGCCGCGCGCGTGAACACGGCTATAACGTCGACCTGTTGCAAGGCGCGGCGTTGAAGGATCTGTATGGCGGCCAGTTCCGCCATCACCGCGCCGCGCTGCATGGCAAGGACGACCAGCAACTGTATTCGCGCGAGGCGATACCGGCGCTGATCCACTACCTGAGCCAGCAACTGGGTGTGGAGTTTCACTTCTCCACCCTGGTGCGCGATGTCGAACCGGGCCAGGTGCACAGCACGGCGGGCAGCTTTCGTGGCGAGCAGGTTATCGTCTGTTCCGGCCACGATTATCAAACCCTGTTGGCCGAGGCGATCGCCGAACTCAACCCGCAGATCTGCCGCCTGCAAATGCTGCGCGCCCGGCCGGCACTCAACCTCAACCTGCAACACGCCTTGCTCACCGGCCTCAGTTGCGTGCACTACGGCGCTTTTGCCGACCTGCCTGAAGCCGCGCCGGTACAGGCACAAATCCTGCGCGAGGCGCCGCACCTGCATGCACACGGGATTCACCTGCTGATCAGCCCGACACCCCATGGCGAACTGATCATCGGCGACTCCCACGACTACGGCAGCGATGCCTCGCCGTTCAATGCCGAGCAGGTGGATGACTGGATGATCGAGTTGGCCGAACAGACCTTGGGTTGCAAGATCCAGGTAATGGAACGCTGGCAGGGCGTCTACGGCGCCAGGGGCCCGGCGCCATTTTCATTTGTGCAGGCCGCACCTGGTGTGAGCGCCGCCTTGATGCACACCGGTGTGGGCATGAGCGTGGGGCCGGCGATGGCCGAGCGCAATATCACAACCCTGTGGGGGCCGGCGTGATGAGCCCGGAACAGGCGATTGCCACAATCTTCGCTTTGTACGAGCAGCACGGCGCGGCGGATTACATCGGCGAGCCGGTGTCGCAGATCGAGCACATGTCCCAGGCCGCGCAGTTGGCCATGGCCGAAGGCTTCGATGATGAAGTGGTGCTGGCGGCGTTTTTCCACGATATCGGCCATCTGTGTGGCCAGGGTGGCGAGAACATGGGCGGTTATGGCGTGGTCAGCCATGAACGGTTGGGCGCGGATTATTTGCGCCGCGCAGGCTTCAGTGAGCGCCTGGCCAGGCTGGTGGAGTACCACGTCCAGGCCAAGCGCTACCTGACGTTCAGCCGGCCGGACTACTACGCATGCTTGAGCGAGGCGAGCCGCCGCACCCTGGGTTACCAGGGCGGCGTGATGACGGCCGAGGAGGCCCGCGCCTTTGAACAAGACCCGCTGTGCCAGATCAGCCTGCGCCTGCGCCACTGGGACGAACAGGCCAAGCAAATGCACGTGCCGGTGCTCGACCTGCAAGTGCTCAAGGCCAAGGCCCGGCAGCTGCTGGCGGCTTAAGCCTCGTCGAGGCGCTGGGCCAGGGCTTCGACCTGTTCCTGGCGTTCGGCCTGGCTCAGTCTGGCCTGGGGGTTGAGGGACGACCATTGCGGGTGGGCGCGGGCCTTGTGCAACGCGTCCGGCAATTTGCCTTCGCGCCAGGTCTTGTCCTGGGGCGTATCGACCTTGATGCTGTGCATCGCCGCATGGCCGCGCAGGTTCAGGGCCTTGAGCAACTGGCGCTGGCGCAGGGCGAGCAGGCGCAGCACGCTGTCATCCACGGTCAGCTCGCGCTGGCCCTTGATCTTGCCCAGCAGGCGGCTGCCGTAGCTGCGCGCGGTCTGCAATGCGCCACCGGCGATGGCGCCCGCCAGGGCGGCGGCGCCGAGGGTCAGCCCGCCGACCAGCAGGTCCACACCGGCTCCGGCCGCTGCGCCTGCAGCGATGCCACCGCCGAGGCGCACGCCGAGTTGCTTGAGGGTTTCCGGGTTGAACAGGTCATCCCCCCAGCGGCCGTCGAGCAACGGCAAGTCGCTGGCGGCGGCGTCCTGGGGGCGGAAGCCGAACAGCTTGAGCAAGGCCTCCACGCATTTTTGTTCGCGCTGACGCACCGCCTTGCGCAAATCGCTGATGGCTTGTTGCTCATCTTCAGTCACCACGCTGCGTCGGCACGCGGCGCAGTCGATCAGCAATTCGGCAATCAACCGCGCGGCACTCTGTTGACGGGCCTGGCGTTGGGCTTCCTGGTCGAGGATCAGGCGCTGCAACTGCGGCCGGGCGTTTTCCAGCAGCAGGGCGAGGCTTTCATACAGGCGGCGTTCGCCGTCTTCCGGCGGCGCGACGCTGTCGAAACGCACCAGCGCATGCAGGCCCAGGCGTGCCAGGGCTTCACGCCAGTCCGGCTCGCGGTGGTCGCTGCTGCTGACGAAGTTAAGCACCGGCAGCAACGGTTTACCGCAACTGGCCAGCACTTGCAGCTCATCACGGTACTTGGCCAGCACCGGCTCGCGAGCGTCGATCACATACAGGCCGGCGTCCGAGGCCAGCAGTTGGCGCAGCACCTTGGCTTCCTGTTCGAAACGCTGGCGGGCTTCGCTGCCTTCCAGGAACCGCGCCAGGCGGGCCGGGCCGTCCAAGCGTTCGCCGGGGCGATCCAGGCGTTCCAGGTAGTCGAGCAGGGCGATAGCATCTTCCAGGCCGGGCGTGTCGTACAGCTCCAGCAAGGCTTCGCCGTCGACCGACAAGCGCGCACCTTCGACATGCCGCGTGGTGCTGGGGCGATGGGAGACTTCGCCGAACCCGACGTCACGGGTGAGGGTACGCAGCAACGAGGTCTTGCCGACGTTGGTGTGGCCGACCACGGCGAGTTTCAGTGGCTTAGTCATGACCGGTCTCCAGCCAGTTCAACGGCGCGCAATCGGCGAACGGCAGCTCCAGTTGTTGCAGCGCGCTGTGCCAGTCGCCCAGGCGCTCGGCATCCAGCGCCTGGCCGGGCGGGGCTTGCAACAGCCATACGCGAGTGGCGGCGGCGCTGCGTGCGAGTTCGGCGATCAGCGCCAGGCTGCCGCGGTCCGGCGAGCGGCGCGGGTCGCAGGCGATGGCCAGGCGCGCGGGCGGGAAGCGGCTGAGTTGCTCCAGGAGCTTGTTGCGCGATTCGCGGCTGTCGAGGATGCCGGCGTTCTTAACCTTCGCCGGCAACTTGGGCGGCCAGGGATGTTGATCGTCCAGTTCGATGGCGACGAGCAAGGCGCCGTCGCTTTCCAGCGCACTGACGCCGCCGGTGACGGGGTGCAGTTGTTCCGGCGCGGCGTCGTTGACGCCAAGGCGCTCGCTGCTGGGCATCAGGCGTTCGCGCAGTGGGCTGTAGCCGGGCAGGTTGAGGTCCAGGTGCAGGGCGGCGCGCCCGCGTTTCCAGCGCCACAGGCACAGCAGGGCGAGGATCAAGCGGGGCAGCAGGCCGTAGACCAGCAATACCCCGACCAGCCAGGCGGCCCACGCCTGGCGGGCGCTTTCGATATTCAGTGCGGAGTCGCCGCTGGCGCGGATCATCTCGACGGTCGGTACGTTGAAGCCCAGCAGGGCGGGCAGGGTGCCGAGGGCCTGGGTCACGGCGACGAAGGTGTCGGCGCCGAGGATAGTGGTTTCCCACACAAAGCCGTAACGGCGGGTGGCGAGCAGCGTCAGCAGAATCACCAGCGCGCTGAGCAGCGCCAGCAACCACAGGCTGTTGACCAGCACCCCGACCGCCCAGCGATTGAGTTTCTGCCGTTGCAGCAACAGCAGCAACGCCGGGGCCAACTGGGCGGCCTTGGCATCGCGCGCAAGCTTTTCACTGAGCCACAGCCACAGCCGCCCGAGACTGGCGCCGTGCTCGCCGGCAAACAGCAGCCCCAACGCCCAGCTCAACAGCAGGATCAGGTTCAGGCCGAGCAGGCTGCCCAGGGCCCAGAACACATTCACCGGGGTCAAGCCGTTGCCCAGCGCAGCAAAGGCCAGGCCCGCGCCGCTGATGACAGCCACCACCGCCAGCAGCACCAGGGCCAGGCGTGCGCCTTGCAGCCAGCGCGTGAGGGCGGCGGTCAGGCCATCGCGCTCGGCCAGGTGCAGGGCGCGCTGCTGGATGCGCGTCGGCAGATCGCTGCCCGCCGTGCGCGCGAGGCGATTGGCTTCCTGGTCTTCCAGGGGGCCGGCGTGTTCTTCACGCAGGCGCACGGTTTCCGTCAGCCAGAGTTTTTGCAGGGGGGTCAGTGCGGTCACGCGTCTTCCTGTCGTGCAAGTGAGCTTGGAGCATAACCGCTGGTTCGTGGCTCTGGTATTCTCGTCGCCATGAAAAAAACTCTCCCTTTAAGCCTGATCGCAGCCCTCGGTGAAAACCGCGTGATCGGCGTCGACAACAGCATGCCCTGGCATTTGCCGGGGGATTTCAAATATTTCAAGGCCACCACGCTCGGCAAGCCGATCATCATGGGGCGCAAGACCTGGGATTCCCTAGGCCGACCGCTGCCGGGGCGCTTGAACATTGTGGTCAGCCGTCAGACCGACCTGGCGCTGGAAGGTGCGGAAGTTTTTCCGTCACTCAATGCCGCCGTGGCGCGGGCTGAAGCCTGGGCGCTGGAGCAGGGCGTGGATGAGCTGATGCTCATCGGCGGCGCGCAGTTATATGCGCAGGGGCTGGAACAGGCGGATCGCCTGTACCTGACGCGCGTGGCGCTGAGCCCGGAAGGGGATGCGTGGTTTCCGGCGTTTGATGCGAGCCAGTGGAAGTTGGTGTCGAATGTCGAGAATCCGCCGGAAGGGGACAAGCCGGCGTACAGTTTTGAGGTTTGGGAAAAGGCCTGACAGGCACCAGATTAGTCAGACTTGCAAAAGAAGCCTCGATGCGCCACTGTAATGACCAATGTCTTTACAGTGAGGGCTGCCCCATGGCCTCTATCAACGTACGTATCGACGACGACCTTAAGGCTCGTGCTTATCACGAGTTGGAAAAGCTCGGCGTCACCCCATCGGAATTAATGCGTCAAGCCTTGCAGTACGTGGCAGACCGCGGCCAGTTACCTTTCAAGCCTGTCCTCATGACTGAAGATGATGAGGCATTGTTGGCAACAGTTCGGGAGCGGCTGGCTGCGCCCCAGCGGGTGAAGGTCTCACTGGATGACCTATGAACTGGGTTTCGATGCACGGGCTTTGAAGGAATGGCACAAACTGGGCGATACCGTTCGTCAACAGTTTAAAAAGAAGCTGGTCGAGATCCTGAACAATCCACGTATTGAAGCCAGCCGTCTGCATGGCTTGCCCGATTGCTACAAAATCAAGCTACGCAGCACCGGTTATCGGTTGGTGTATCAAGTCATTGATCAGGAGATCACGGTGTTTGTCGTGGCTGTCGATAAGCGTGAGCGTGATGAGGTTTACCGAAAGGCTGCTGATCGTTTGAGCTAGCAGGGAGTGAGGTCCCTGCTAGCTTATTCCGTCAGGCCTGCGCCAACTCCCCATGCTCATCCGCATCCAACAACGCTTTATCCGTCTGCCCCATGATCTGGCTGGTAATGGCCCCCGCCGTCATCGAACCATTCACGTTCAGCGCCGTACGGCCCATGTCGATCAGCGGCTCCACGGAAATCAGCAGCGCCACCAGTGACACCGGCAAGCCCATGGCCGGGAGCACGATCAACGCGGCAAAAGTCGCGCCGCCGCCCACGCCCGCCACACCGGCCGAACTCAGGGTCACAATCGCTACCAGGGTCGCGATCCACAGCGGGTCCAGCGGGTTGATGCCCACGGTCGGCGCGACCATCACCGCCAACATGGCAGGGTAGAGGCCGGCGCAACCGTTCTGGCCGATGGTCGCGCCAAACGAGGCGGCGAAGCCTGCGATGGAGTGCGGGATGCCCAGGCGGCGGGTCTGCGCTTCAATGCTCAGCGGGATGGCCGCCGCGCTGGAGCGGCTGGTGAAGGCAAAGGTCAGTACCGGCCAGACTTTGCGGAAGAAACGCAGCGGGTTGATCCCGGCCAGGGACAGCAGCAGGCCATGCACCACGAACATCAGGCCCAAGGCCAGGTACGACACCACCACAAAACTGCCGAGCTTGATGATGTCCTGCAGGTTGGAACCGGCGACCACCTTGGTCATCAGCGCCAGCACACCGTACGGCGTCAGCTTCATCACCAGGCGCACCAGGCGCATCACCCAGGCTTGCAGGGTGTCGATGGCGTTGAGCACCTTCTGGCCTTTTTCCACGTCATCCTTGAGCAGTTGCAGCGCGGCAACCCCAAGGAAGGCGGCGAAAATCACCACGCTGATGATCGACGTCGGCTTGGCCCGGGCCAGGTCGGCGAATGGGTTGGCCGGCACGAACGAGAGCAGCAACTGCGGGATATTCAGGTCGGCGACCTTGCCGGCGTAATCGCTCTGGATCACTTGCAGGCGTGCCATTTCCTGGGTGCCGGCCACCAGGCCTTCGGCGGTGAGGCCGAACAGGTTGGTCAGGCCGATACCGATCAGCGCTGCAATCGCGGTAGTGAACAGCAGCGTACCAATGGTCAGGAAGCTGATCTTGCCCAGGGACGAGGCGTTATGCAGGCGCGCCACGGCACTGAGGATGGAAGCGAATACCAGCGGGATCACGATCATTTGCAGCAGTTGCACGTAACCGTTGCCGACCAGGTCGAACCAGCCAATGGAGGCTCTGAGCACGGGGTTGCCGTCGCCGTAAATGGCGTGCAAGGCCGTACCGAACGCTACGCCGAGGACCAGGGCGAACAGAACCTTCTTGGCGAGGCTCCAGTGGGTGCGACGGGTTTGTGCCAGGCCCAGCAACAGGGCCACGAACACCAGCAAGTTGAGAATCAGGGGCAGATTCATTGAAGCTCCGTTGAGAAGGCAGCCAATCGCGTGAGCCTGCGATTGCGAACCGGAAATGCTAACAGCTTGAAATATATTGATTTAATACCAATATGGAATGGCGACTGTCGTTTTTGGAATAAGCTGCTGACGCTCCGGCGTATGCCCGTGACGGAATCAGGACGCACACCGTCGTGCTCGCGTTGGGAACTGTCACAGGGATTTGTTAGCGTCCATGTCTTTCACTCAGGGAGACAACGCCTATGAAGCTCGCGCCGAAATTACTAGCCGCCGCATTCTGCCTCGGACTCGCCAGCCAGGCGTTCGCCGCCACCGAGTTGAAACACTGGCCGGCACCCGCCGCCAAACAACTGAACGAGATGATCGCCGCCAACGCCAACAAGGGTAACTTCGCGGTGTTCGACATGGACAACACCAGCTACCGCTACGACCTCGAAGAATCCCTGCTGCCCTACATGGAAAACAAGGGCCTGATCACCCGCGACAGCCTCGACCCGTCGCTCAAGCTTATGCCGTTCAAAGACACCGCCAACCATAAGGAAAGTCTGTTCAGCTACTACTACCGCCTTTGCGAAGTCGACGACATGGTGTGCTACCCGTGGGTTGCGCAGGTGTTTTCCGGCTTTACCCTCAAGGAACTCAAGGTCCAGGTGGATGAACTGATGGCCTCCGGCAAGCCCGTGCCGGTCAGCTATTTCGAAGGCGACGTGGTCAAGCAGTCCGAGGTACAGCCGCCGAAGGTCTTCACCGGCCAGGCCGAGCTGTACAACAAGCTTATGGAAAACGGCATCGAGGTGTACGTGATGACCGCCGCGTCGGAAGAACTGGTGCGCATGGTCGCCGCCGATCCGAAGTACGGCTACAACGTCAAACCCGAGAATGTCATTGGCGTAACGACCTTGCTCAAGGACCGCAACACGGGCGAACTGACCACCGCACGTAAACAGATCGCCGCCGGCAAATACGACGAAAAAGCCAACCTCGGCCTGGAACTGACCCCCTACCTGTGGACTCCCGCAACTTGGATGGCCGGCAAGCACGCGGCGATCCTGACCTACATCGATGAATGGAAAAAACCGGTGATCGTCGGCGGCGATACGCCGACCAGCGATGGCTACATGCTGTTCCACGATGTGGACGTGGCCAAGGGCGGTATCCACCTGTGGATCAACCGCAAGGACAAATACATGACCCAACTCAACGGCATGATCGCCAAGCATGCAGCGGCGCAAGCCAAGGAAGGGTTGCCGGTGACGGCGGACAAGAACTGGGTGATCGTCAAGCCTGACGAGATTCAGTAACACCGAGTCGCCTGCATCCCAGGCAAGCCAGCTCCCACATTTTTAAGGTGTTCACACATCAAAAGGTGGCAGGGGGCTTGCCCCCGATGGCTGTCTGAATAGCACTACAAAACCCAGCCTAAAATAGATATCAATTGCGAACCAATCTCATCCTCTGCTAGCGTGCGCACTTCCTGAACCCTTCGTTCTTCTCAAGGTAGTGCTGTGCCCTCCTGGAATTCGCAGATCGCGCGCCTGTTCGCGGAGCAGAAGAAAGCCCTCGAAGCCTTCGTCACTCGCCGCACCGGCAGCCCCCAGGTGGCCGCCGACCTGACTCAGGAGTCGTTCCTGCGCCTGGCTCGCATGGACTGCGGCGAAAAGATCGACAACCTCCCAGCCTTCCTCTTCACCATCGCCAGCAACCTGGTGCGCGATCACCAGCGCCAGGCCATCCGCCGTGAGCGCCTGGACGCGGGTGAGCCCAGCGAAGAGCTGCCGTGCAGCAATCCGGGGGCCGACGAGCAATTAGCCGCCTACCAACAGGAACAACTGATGCAGGATGCGATCCTGGCGTTGCCCCCAGCGACTCGGCAGATCTTCCTGCTTTATCATGTCGACGAACTTTCCTACCGCGAGATTGGCGAACGTCTGTCGATCACGGCACGCAGTGTGGAATACCAACTGCGTCGCGCCTTGATTGAATGCCGCGCGTACATCAAGACGCGGCTTGCCTGCGATGAACAAGGACGTCGCTCATGACCGCCACCTCCACTGCCGACGTGTTGTTCGACGAAGCGTCTGGCTGGTACTTCCGCCTGCAGGCCGAGGACGTAACGCCGGCTGACATGGACGCTTTTGCCGCCTGGCTGGGGCAAGGCCCGGCCCAGGATGACGCCTGGCGGGAAGTGCAGGCGATGCTCGGCGGCCTGCGCGAACCGGCGCGGGTGATTCGCCGCGCCGAACAGGCCGCCTGGCGCAAACCGGCGCGAGCCTGGCAGCGTTGGGCGTGTGCTGCGGCGGTGTTGCTGGCCGTGGGGCTTACCGTGCAGAACACGCCATGGCTCGATCGCCTGCGCGCGGACTACGCCACCGGCACCGGCGAGTCGCGCAACATCGAACTGGCCGACGGCTCGCACCTGCAACTCAACACCGACAGCGCGGTGCAGATCCGCTTGAGCGGGGGCGAACGGCAAATCCGTTTGCTGCGTGGCGAAGGCTTTTTCGACGTCACCAAGGATCCGACACGGCCGTTCGTGGTGCAGTCCGGCGACGGCTGGGTGAAGGTGGTCGGGACGCAGTTCAGCGTTGCGCGGCGCGATGCGCAGACGCGGGTGCAGGTGGCGCAGGGCAAGGTGCAGGTCAGTGCCGGCAGCGGTGAACCGGTGTACCTGGAGCCAGGGCGGGCCGTGGAATATCAAGGCCAGCGCCTGGCCGAGGTGCATGCTTTCGACCCGGCCAGCGGCTTTGCCTGGCGCCAACGGCAACTGGTGTTCCGCCAGCAGCCGCTGTCGGAAGTGGTCAGCGAGTTGAATCGCTATTGGCCCGGCAAGACCCTGGTGCTCGGTGATGCGCTGCGCAATCGCGTGGTGTCGGGTGTGTTTGAAATCGACAAACCCGAAGCCGTGATCAAAGCGCTGGAGTACACCCTTAACCTGCGTGCCGAGCACTACACCCCATATTTACTGGTGTTGCGCGAAGGCAAGGCATCGTAATCGCAACTTTTTGAAAAAACTTTCAGGGTTTCTCCCCAGGCACTCGTCCTTGATCACTGAGGCGTAAATAGTAAGCACTCTCAAGTAGTGCGGCGCCGATCACAGACTTTTTGCACCGGGGAGCACCATCCATGGCACATCGATTCGCCGCACGGTCCTTGTTGGCACTGGCCATTTCCATGGCCTGTGGCACTGCGCCGCTGTATTTGCAGGCCGCCGAAACCACCCAGGCCCAGACCTACCGTTTCGATATTGCAGGGCAAAGCCTGGACGGTGCGCTGGCGGCGTTTTCGGCGGTGACGCGAGTTCAGGTGCTGGTGTCGGGTGAGTTGACCCAGGGCGTGCTGTCGCCGGGTGTCAAAGGCAACCTCGGCCAGCGCGAAGCCTTGGGGCAACTGCTCGGCGGTACCGGGCTGAGTGCGGCGTTTATCAACGCGGACACCGTGACCCTGGAAAAGCGCATGGACACAGGCTCCGCCATCGAAGTCGGCGCCACCACCATCAGCGCCGAACACCTGGGCGCCACCACCGAAGGCAGCGGATCCTACACCACCGGCGCAGTGACCCTGGGCAAGGGCGAACAGAAACTCAAGGACATCCCGCAATCGGTCAGCGTCATGACCCGCAAGCAGATGGACGACCAGAACACCACCAAGCTCTCCGAAGTGGTCAAGCGCACGCCCGGTCTGACAGCGACCAAATCCCCGGGCCCCGGCATGTTCATCTTCTCCCGTGGCTTCGAGATCGGCACCCTGCAATACGACGGCGTCGGCATCCCGCGTAACACCTACGCGCTGGGCAGCTACCTTACCGAAAACATGGCGATCTACGACCGCGTCGAAACCCTGCGTGGCCCGGCCGCCTTGCTGCAAGGCGCCAACAGCCCCGGTGGCACCATGAACCTGGTGCGCAAGCGCGGCCAGCAGGCGCCCACGGTGGCCGTCACCGCCAAGGCCGGTTCGTGGGATCACTATGGCACCCAGGTGGATGCGGGTGGTCCGCTGAACGCCGAAGGCACGTTGCGCGGCCGCTTTGTGGCGGATTACGACACCACCGATTCCTTTGTCGACTATGCCGGCGGCTGGAATCAGACGGTCTACGGGGCGGTGGACTACGACTTCACGCCTGACACCACCGTGGGTGTTGGTATCAGCAACCAGAAAGGCCATTCACGCCCCAACTTCATGTCGCTGCCCCGTTACGCCAACGGCAACGATATTGGCCTGTCACGCTCCACCTTCGTCGGTGCCAGCTGGAACCGCGCCGTCAACAACCAGACCCAGGTGTTCGCCGACATCGAGCATCGCTTCAATGACGACTGGAAAGTGAAAGCCGCCCTCGTGGCGATGGACGAGCATAACGACGCGACATACCAAGCGACGTGGGACGCCATCCCCAACCCCGGCGACACCGGTAACGTGCGTTATGTGGACTGGGTTACCGACTTCAATACCAAAAGTCGCGGTGCAGATGTGTATGTCAACGGCGAGTTTGAAGGCCTGGGTTTCCAACAGGAGATGGTGTTGGGCGCCAACTATTCCAAGCTCACCACAGACGACCAATGGGCCCGTGCGGCGACGGCTGGCGCCGATATTTTCAACATCGACCACAACCGTCCGCAGCGCGATAAGTACCAGCTGTTTCAGGCAGGAAATGCGTCGAGGAGCTGGTACGACATTCGTCAGAAAGGCATCTACGGCACCTGGCGCGTGAAAGTGCTCGATCCGCTGACCTTGATCGTTGGTGCACGTACCAGTTGGTATGACTATTCCTACATCGACCAGAGTGGTTCCAGGGGGGTGTACGGCAGCCCGTCCGGAAGCGCCACTCAGACGAATGGCAAGGTCACGCCGTATGCGGGCCTGGTATATGCCCTCAATGACCAATGGTCTGCCTATGCCAGTTACGCCGATGCGTTCGAACCACAAACCAACCGGACAACTTCCGGCTCCTTGCTCAAGCCTATCGAGGGCAAGAACTACGAGCTGGGTCTCAAGGGTGAGTTGGCGGATGGTCGTCTCAATACCTCGTTCGCGATCTTCCGTTATGATCAGGAAAATCGCGGCGTCCAAGACCTTCAAGGGCCGATGAACTGCGATGGCTGGTACTGCTCGGTCGCCTCGGGCAAGGTCCGAAGCCAAGGCTTGGAAGCCACATTGAGCGGCGAAGTGCTGCCGGGTTTGCAACTGGTCTCCAGTTATACCTACAACACGACCAAATTCCTCAAGGACGACACCTACGAAGGCAAGGTCTTCAGTACCTGGACGCCCAAGCACTTGCTCAAGGTCTGGGGCGATTACCAATTGCCGGGGGACTGGAATAAAGTCAGCGTCGGCGCCGGGGTGACCGCGCAAAGCAGTACCGTGGCCTACGACCGCACCTTCAGTGTGCCGGGCAATGCACTGTGGGATTCGCGGGTGGCCTACAAGATCAACCAGGAGTTCACCGTCGCGGCGAACCTGTACAACATGTTCGACAAGAAGTATTACATCCCTGCCTACAACGCGAACTGGGGCAGCAACTACTACGGCGATCCGCGTAATGTGATGTTTACGATGACCTACACACCGCAGTTCTAAAGCGCTGCACCGGTCCCTGTGGGAGCGGGCAAACCTGCCCCCACATTGGATACTCAGTGCTTCCAGGATTGTGGGTATTTAACCCCTCGCAATCATTGCGCCGATTTCAGATCCCAGTTCCACACGCCAAGCATTGTGTTCTCCTGCACCTGAGCGAACAGCCCATAGTCGGCCAGGTACCATGATTTGAAGGTCCAATCCTGCTTGGGCATTTTCATTGTGATGCACTCCAGCATTCTGGCCGAACCGTGTAAGGCTGGATTCAAGCTGCTTGCGGGTTGCTCACGGACAACGCGGCAGGTCACCGTCCTTGGCTCGCTGGTTTCGAGCGAAGGGCTGCCATCCGGGTTGACGGATTTTGACCAGGTTCGTGTGTAACTGACGTGGCTGTCGAGGGGTAAGTTGCGCCAGTCGCCTTGAAAGCTCAACGCCACCAAGGCACGTGATTCTGTCTTTTTCTCAGCGCTTTTGCGGTCGATCTTGTGGCTTGCCAACTCAAACAGGCCTCTGAACGTCAGGTCTAGAGAAAACCCAAGTGCGGAGTCCTCGGTTTGCACGAGGGTCTGAGCGGACGCGGCATCAGTGCTGATGAGTGTCTGTTTTGTCTGATCACCGATGCGCGCGCCGTTGAAGAGCACGGCCTCATAGTCGTAGTCCAATCGGCCCAGGGCGCTTGGAGGCACCGGCAGTTCCAGGGCTCGGATGGCCGCTAACACTGCCGGATTGGCAACCGGTGTGCTGATGGCCGGCGCCAGTGGCTGGCGCGGCTTGGCCTCAGGCAGCCGGCCCAGCGCTGCGGGCGATTGGCAAGCAGCCTTGAATACCTCTTGGTGGTCGGCAGAAGCCTGCTTCAGCGGCGTTGGATCGAGCTGGACCTGGACACTGCCGTTGGCGACCTGCCGAGCGTCGTCGAGATTGAATTGGCTCAGGCGTGTGATCGTTTGCTTTGTGCAATCAAGGGACAGTCGCTCTTGGTTTTGCGCCACCAACAACGAGTTCTTGATGATCTGGTAGTGCTGATAACGGTGCGCGGCCCATACGTACAAGAGCCCACCGTTTTGTTCCAGGCTATTGCGGTCCAGAAGCAACCAATCCTGATCAACCGCTGCCGTCAACGCTCGCCAATCGGGTGCGGGCCGTGCTTTGCAGACGTTCTGCAGTTGCGCGCTGTGCTGCAATTGCTGAGCTTGCGGGGCAGGTAAATCGGTGCCCGTTCCATCCAAGTTGGCAAATGGTCTGAAACTGGTCCGAGTCGGGTAGGACATTCTTCCTGGACCTTGGGTGCACGATGCGTCGAACCGAACAATTGCCGGGCTTTGTTTCAACTCGACCATGTAGGTGATCCGATCACCTTCGCGCACGATGGAGTGGTCCATCGCCGGTAGCGCCAGTGCCTCATTAAACAGTGCCAAGGCCGGATGCACTTGAGGTGCTTGAGAGGTCGGAGGGGTACTGCAACCGGTCAGGATGAGGGTCAGTAACGAAGCACACCCTGCGGTCGGGTATAGAAAGGTCAAACGTGCGTCCATGCGGGAGCCATCCATGAGAATTCTGGCGCGCACTTTATCGCGCCCAGGGTAAAAGGCAAAAACCGGTTGAACGGACAGGCAAAAAAAGCCCCGCACCAGGCGGGGCTTTTTTATGCGCGAGGCTTACAGGCCGTCGAGCATCGCCTTGTTACGCACAGCACCCTTATCGGCGCTGGTGGCCAGCAGGGCATAAGCCTTCAGTGCGGTGGTCACTTTACGTGGACGTTTTTCAACCGGCTTCCAGCCCTTCTTGTCCTGCTCGACCCGGCGCGCTGCCAGCTCTTCATCGCTGATCAACAGGTTGATCGAGCGGTTCGGAATGTCGATCAGGACCTTGTCGCCGTCCTGCACCAGGCCAATCGCACCGCCGGCAGCGGCTTCAGGTGACGCGTGGCCGATGGACAGGCCCGAGGTGCCGCCGGAGAAACGGCCGTCGGTGAGCAGGGCGCAGGCTTTGCCCAGGCCCTTGGACTTCAGGTACGACGTCGGGTAGAGCATCTCTTGCATACCCGGGCCGCCTTTCGGGCCTTCGTAGCGGATGATCACGATGTCGCCTTCTTTGACTTCGTCGGCGAGGATGCCGCGTACCGAGCTGTCCTGGCTTTCGTAGATCTTGGCGCGGCCTTCGAAGACGTGGATGGATTCATCCACGCCGGCGGTTTTCACCACGCAGCCGTCAAGGGCGATGTTGCCGTACAGCACGGCCAGGCCGCCTTCCTTGGAGTAGGCGTGCTCGACACTGCGGATGCAGCCGTTTTCACGGTCGGCGTCCAGGGTGTCCCAACGGGTCGACTGGCTGAACGCGGTCTGGGTCGGGATACCGGCCGGGCCAGCCTTGAAGAAGGTGTGCACGGCTTCGTCGTCAGTCAGGGTGATGTCCCACTTGGCGATGCCTTCGGCCAGGGATTTGCTGTGCACGGTCGGCAGGTCGGTGTGCAGCAGGCCGCCACGGGCCAGGGAGCCTAAGATCGAGAAGATCCCGCCGGCGCGGTGCACGTCTTCCATGTGGTACTTCTGGATGTTCGGCGCGACCTTGCACAGTTGCGGCACATGGCGGGACAGACGGTCGATGTCGCGCAGGTCGAAATCGATCTCGGCTTCCTGGGCCGCGGCCAGCAAGTGCAGGATGGTGTTGGTGGAACCGCCCATGGCGATGTCCAGGGTCATGGCGTTTTCGAACGCCTTGAAGTTGGCGATATTGCGCGGCAACACCGACTCATCGTTCTCGCCGTAGTAGCGCTTGCACAGCTCGACGATGGTGCGGCCGGCCTGCAGGAACAGCTGCTCACGGTCGCTGTGGGTGGCCAGGGTCGAACCGTTGCCCGGTAATGCCAGGCCGAGGGCTTCGACCAGGCAGTTCATCGAGTTGGCGGTGAACATGCCGGAGCACGACCCGCAGGTCGGGCAGGCACTGCGCTCGTATTCCGCGACCTTCTCGTCAGAAGCGCTGGAATCGGCGGCGATGACCATGGCGTCGACCAGGTCCAGGCCATGGGAGGCGAGTTTGGTCTTGCCGGCTTCCATCGGGCCGCCGGAGACGAAGATCACCGGGATGTTCAGGCGCAGGGCGGCCATCAGCATGCCGGGGGTGATCTTGTCGCAGTTCGAGATGCACACGATGGCGTCGGCGCAGTGGGCGTTGACCATGTACTCCACGGAGTCGGCGATGATCTCGCGGCTCGGCAGGGAATACAGCATGCCGTCATGGCCCATGGCGATGCCGTCGTCCACGGCGATGGTGTTGAATTCTTTTGCCACGCCGCCAGCGCGTTCGATCTCGCGGGCGACCAGTTGGCCCAGGTCCTTGAGGTGCACGTGGCCGGGTACGAACTGGGTAAAGGAGTTGGCAATGGCGATGATCGGCTTCTTGAAGTCGTCATCTTTCATCCCCGTGGCACGCCACAGTGCGCGGGCGCCGGCCATGTTGCGGCCGTGGGTGGATGTTTTCGAGCGGTAATCTGGCATGGAGCACTCCGGGCGGCTAATCAGGTACTAAACAGGGGAGTGAGCTTCTATTGACGTCTGGAGCACTCAGAAATAGCCGTGTGTCCGGAGGTTGCCTCAAACGCTGCGGGATCGCCGCGCGCAGTGGCCTTGAGCTCATAAACCCGCCGGGGGATGACTGGCGATGAATAGGGCCGATTCTACACCGCTGGCGGCTGGAGGGAACGGGATACTCAGGGCCGCTGGCTTTGTTTAGACTGGCGGCCCTTTGCCCCGACCCCTCTCCAAAGGAATTGGAATGCCCGGTATCCATCGTTTTCTTGGGTTCTACCTGCTGATCGGTCTGATCCAGGGAATCGTCTTCTATTACTCCGATCAGCTCTATCGCTTGAGCGAAACCGTGTTTTTTGTCACCTACACCGTGGTGTTGGTGGGCGGTACCACCTTGCAACTGCTGGGGGAAAAAGCCCGACAGTGGCGGTCGTTGCTGCCTACGCTGGCATTCACCCTGTTGATGGGTGGCATGACGCTGTGGGTCTGCTACGGCCTCGACCATGTCGGCAATAACCGCTGGGCGATCAATTCCTGGTTTATCAGCGTGGTGGTGTTGAGCTATGTCTGTGCCACGTTTCTGTTCGCCTGGCCCGCCGAAAAAGGGCAACGCTGGCGTTATGAAGACCTGTTCCAGCAGGCCTGGAACAGCGTATTCATCGTGCTGTATGCCCTGATCCTGGTGGGGGTGTTCATGTTGCTGCTCAAGCTATGGGGCCGACTGTTCCTGATGCTGGGCATCGAATTTTTTGAGCGCCACTTCTGGAGCCAGCTATTCCTGTGCATCAGCTTGCCGTTGGTGTTCGCCTTGGGCATGTACCTGGCGGCGCGCAGCGAGAAAGTCATCGGCCAGATGCGCGGCATGCTGTTCAGCGCCTGTGGCTTGTTGTTGCCGTTGATCGCCCTGATCAGCCTGCTGTTTACCCTGACCTTGCCGTTCACCGGGCTCGGTCGGATTTGGGCGACGGGTTATTCCACGCCGATTCTGCTGGTGCTGGCGGGGGCGCAGCTGTTCTTGCTCAATGGTGTTTTTCAGGAGGGCGTTCAACCTCCACCGTACCCCAAATGGTTAACGCGGTTTATCGAATTGAGCCTGCTGTGCCTGCCGATTCTCGCCGCCCTGGCGTTTTATTCGAGCTGGTTGCGGGTCGAGCAATATGCCTTATCGCCACAGCGCTTCATTGCATTGGCGGCGGCGTTACTCTGTGGTTTGTATGGCCTGGCGGCCGTGTGGGCGGTGGTGTTGCGTTCGCCGGTCTGGCTGGCCAACCTGCGTGTTACCAACCCGGCCTTGGCGCTGCTGTTTTGTGGGCTGGTGGTGTTGGTCAACACGCCGATCCTCGATCCGGTGCGCCTGAGCGTCGACGATCAGGTCCGGCGTTTGCTCGACGGGCGTACCAAGGCTGAAGCGTTTGACGCGCACTACCTGCGTTTTGGCCTGGAGAAGGCTGGGGAGGCGGCGTATGCCAAGTTGCAGGTCGACCTGGACCAGGAGCGCATTCTGGACCCGGAATCGCGCCGTGCCTTGCGTGAGCGGATGGAAGACACCTCGCTAAGTTTCAGTGAACAGTATGAAAAAGAGCGTGCCCGCCGGCCCAAGCCCGAGCTGGAATGGATCGGCCCTGAGCCCAAGGGCAGCGAGCAGTTTGCCGAGCTCAGCCTGAACACTGACTCTGGGTGCGAGCCCGGCTGTGTGTTGTGGGCGGTGGACTTCGATCAGGACGGGCAGCCCGAAGTGCTTGCGATACCGCGCACCAGTTATCGCCATGACTTCAAGCCGCCGCGCATTTTTGTCCTGGACGATAAGGGCGAATGGGACGATCGCGGCCCTCTCGTATGGACGCAACTGCCCGACGGCTATGTGGACACCGAGACCCTGATCCACGATATCCGTGAGGGCAAGATCTCGTTGGTCAAGCCTCGTTACCGGCAGTTGCAGTCCAGTGACATGTTGCTCACGCCGGTGGTTCGTGAGCCGTAGTCCGCCGATTGGTCACCAGCCCCCAGAGGCTGAATCCGATAAAACCGAGGGCGATGCTCATCAATAGATGATCGCCGGCCTGGGCCAGTGCCGCGCTGACGACAGCGGCAGTGAGAAACATGATGCTATTGCCCGCCGACGCCGCCGTGCCCGCGCTGCTGGAGAACAACAGCATTGCTGCGGAAATCGCGGCTGGCCTGACCAGGGTGACGGCCAGGGCGCTGATCAGCATTGGGATCAACAAGGTCACGGTGGTCAGGGCTTCAATGCTGACGATCAGCGTTAACAGCGCGCCTGCGACGAGCAGCAAGCCAAGACCGATATTGATTTGCCGGGACAGCGCCATGCGTTTTTGCAGGTACGAGGCAGCAACGCCGCCGAGCAGGTAGGCCAGGCCGTACACCATCAGCACCAGCGCATATTGGTATTCGGACAGCTTCAGCGCATCCATGAAAATCAGCGGCGTCACGCTGATCAGGGCGAAGTAGCAGGCAAATACCAGGGCGGCGATCCACCAATAGCGCAGGAAGTCCCGATTGCGCGCCACGGCCTTGAGTGTGCCGATGATGGATACCGGTTCGCGGTGCGGGCTGGAGGACTTCGACGGCAGGATACAGAGCGCATGGATCAACATGCCCGATGCCATCAGCGCAAACCCATAGAAGCTCCCTTGCCAGTCGAAGGTGGTTTGCAGCCAGGAGCCGATCAGCGGCGACAGCGCGACAAACGAGCCGCTCAGGGTCATGTAATAGAGGCGCACCCGGGCTCGGTCCTGCTCGTCGAACAGGTCTTCCACCAGTGCATGGCCCAGTACGAAGAAGCCGCAGCCCATGGCCTGGACCGTGCGGAACAGCAGGAAGGTCAGGTAATCCGGCGCCATGGCGCAACCTATCGCCCCGAGGATCGACAGCGTGATACAGCCGAGCAGGACTTCCTTGCGCCCCCATTTATCCGAAAGCGGACCGGCGAGCAGTTGGGAGATGGAAAAGACCAGGGTGAACAGGCTGATGGACAGTGCGATGTCTGCGCTGGGCGTGTCGAACCGGGCGGACAGGGCGGGGAACGACGGGAGCAGGATATTGATCGGGAAAAAGCTGATCAGTGAAATGCAGGTGATGAGGATGAAGCGGGAGAGGGTGGGCCCAGACATTGTTTTTGTTTTCCGGAGTAAAACCAGAAAACGATACTAGTCTGCGAAAAGTGGAATTCAATCAAAACTATTGTGGGAGGCTTCCCGTAGCAATGTAGGAGCGAGCTTGCTCGCGAAGAACGTCAACGATAACGCAGCGCTATCAGGTAGCCCGCGTTGTATATGCGTTTTTCGCGAGCAAGCTCGCTCCTACAGAGGGTTCACGTCTTAGCTATTGGGCAACAACCGGCACGTAATGCTCTTGATATACCGCGTCTCGACAATCGCCGGATGCACCGGATGATCCGGGCCCTGGCCGCCACGTTCCAGCATCTGGATATTGCGGTCCAGGTGGCGGGCGCTGGTCAGCAGGATGTTCTGCAGGTCGTCTTCCGGCAGGTGCATGGAGCACGAGGCGCTGACCAGGATGCCGTCCTTGCTGAGCAGGCGCATGGCTTGCTCGTTCAGGCGGCGGTAGGCGCCTTCGCCATTTTTCATGTCTTTCTTGCGTTTGATGAAGGCCGGTGGGTCGGCGACGATCACGTCGAAGCGCTCTTCGCTGGCTTTCAGCTCCTTGAGGGCTTCGAAGACGTCGCCTTCGATGCAGGTCATCTTCTCGGCAACGCCGTTCAGCGCGGCGTTGCGCTCCACGCCATCGAGGGCGAAGGCCGAGGCATCGACGCAGAACACTTCACTGGCGCCGAAGGCCGCGGCCTGCACGCCCCAGCCGCCGACGTAGCTGTACAGGTCGAGTACGCGTTTGCCTTTGGCATACGGGGCCAGGCGCGCGCGGTTCATGCGGTGGTCGTAGAACCAACCGGTTTTCTGGCCCTGGATCACCGGGGCTTCGAATTTCACGCCGTTTTCTTCCAGCGCGACCCACTCCGGCACCAGGCCGAACACGGTTTCGACGTAGCGGTTGAGGCCTTCGGCGTCGCGCGCGGCGGAGTCGTTCTTGAACAGGATGCCGCTCGGCTTGAGCACTTGGGTCAGGGCGGCGATCACGTCGTCTTTATGGGCTTCCATGGTCGCCGAGGCGATCTGCACCACCAGGATGTCGCCGAAACGGTCGACCACCAGGCCCGGCAGCAGGTCGGAATCGCCGTAGACCAGGCGGTAGAACGGATTGTCGAACAGGCGATCACGCAGGGACAGCGCGACGTTGATGCGGTGCACCAGCAGCGACTTGTCCAGCGGCAACTTGATATCGCGCGACAGCAGGCGTGCGCAGATCAGGTTGTTCGGGCTCATGGCCACGATGCCGAGGGTCTTGCCGCCGGCCGCTTCCAGGATAGCCTGGTCGCCCGCCTGGAAGCCGTGCAGAGGGGTGGCGGCCACGTCGATTTCGTTGCTGTAGACCCACAGGTGGCCGTTGCGCAAACGACGATCGGCGTTGGCTTTGAGACGCAGGCTTGGCAGGGACATGACGTCGCTCCGGAAAAAAGAGCGGGAGTATACCTTGTTATGTAGGAAATGGCCGGGCTGCCGGATGTGCGGGGAGGTGTCAGCCGAGGGTTGATAAGGGTTAGAATCCCCACCTAGCCCAGAGTATGTACTTATGTCCCAAGAGCTTTCCGCCGAACAGATCCAACAGGCCCTCCAAGGCATCAGCGTGCCGCCCCAGCCGCAAATCATGGTGGATTTGCAGATGGAGCAGTACATGCCCGACCCGGACCTGGAAGTGATCGCGCGGTTGATCTCCCAGGACCCGGGCCTGTCCGGTGCGCTGCTGAAGATCGTCAACTCGTCCTATTACGGCCTGAGCAACAAGATCGCCTCGATCCAGCGCGCGGTGAACCTGCTGGGCAGCCGCTCGATCATCAACCTGATCAACGCCCTGTCGATCAGGGGCGAGATGAGCGACGACACCATCGTCACCCTCAACCGCTTCTGGGACACCGCCCAGGACGTGGCCATGACCTGCCTCACCCTGGCCAAGCGCACCGGCGCCCAGGCGGTGGACGAGGCCTATGCCCTGGGGCTGTTCCACGACTGCGGCGTGCCGCTGATGCTCAAGCGTTTCCCCAACTACATGACGGTGCTCGAAGAGGCCTACGCCAACGCCGGCCCCGACTGCCGCGTGGTCGACACCGAAAACAATGCGTTCAACACCAACCATGCGGTGGTTGGCTACTACACCGCCAAGTCCTGGCGCCTGCCGGAGCATGTGACCGACGCCATCGCCAACCACCACAATGCCCTGGCGATCTTCAGCGATGAGACGTCGCGCAATCCGCAGCTGAAAAACCTGCTGGCGATCCTGAAGATGGCCGAGCACATCTGCTCGTCCTATCGCGTCCTGGGCAACCAGTCGGTGGACCATGAGTGGAATGCCATCGGCCACTTGGTGCTGGACTACGTGGGCCTGTCGGACTACGACTTCGAAAGCCTGAAGTTGTCGATCCGCGAACTGGGCGCGCACTGATTCCCCCTTCACGAGGTACACATGCCCGAGTTACCAGAAGTCGAAACCACCCGGCGTGGGATTGCGCCGCACCTGGAAGGCCAGCGGGTCAGCCGCGTGGTGGTGCGTGAGCGGCGCCTGCGCTGGCCGATCCCGGAAGACCTGGATGTGCGCCTGTCCGGCCAGCGCATCGTGCTGGTGGAGCGGCGCGCCAAGTACCTGTTGATCAATGCCGAAGTGGGCACCTTGATCAGCCACCTGGGCATGTCGGGCAACTTGCGCCTGGTCGAAGTCGGCATGCCGGCGGCCAAGCATGAACATGTGGATATCGAGTTGGAGTCCGGCCTGGCCCTGCGCTACACCGACCCTCGGCGTTTCGGCGCGATGCTCTGGAGCCAGGACCCGCACAACCATGAACTGCTGATTCGCCTGGGGCCGGAGCCGTTGACCGAGCTGTTTGACGGTGAGCGGTTGTTCCAGCTGTCCCGCGGCAAGTCGATGGCGGTGAAACCGTTCATCATGGACAACGCGGTGGTGGTGGGCGTAGGCAACATCTACGCGACTGAGGCGTTGTTTGCGGCGGGGATTGATCCGCGTCGCGCGGCCGGCGGCATTTCACGCGGGCGTTATTTGAAGCTGGCGATCGAGATCAAGCGCATTCTGGCGGCGGCAATCGAGCGTGGCGGCACCACGTTGCGGGACTTTATCGGTGGCGATGGGCTGCCGGGGTATTTCCAGCAGGAATTGTTCGTCTACGGCCGGGGTGGCGAGGCGTGCAAGGTCTGTGGGACTGAGCTGCGCAATGTGGTGCTGGGGCAGCGGGCGAGTGTGTTTTGCCCCAGGTGCCAGAGCTGATTGCTGTGTAGTGGCTAATATCGCTATCGGGGGCAAGCCCCCGATGAGGTCTTTCCAGGCACTAAAGAAGCTCAAGCCTTGCCGGTAATTTTCCGGTACTTCTCCATCAACTGCTCTTCCGTCTCCGGATGGGCTTCATCCAGCGGAATGCAATCCACCGGGCACACCTGCTGGCACTGCGGCTCGTCGTAGTGACCGACGCACTGGGTGCACAGGTTGGGGTCGATCACGTAGATCTCTTCGCCCTGGGAGATGGCGGCGTTCGGGCACTCGGGTTCGCAGACGTCGCAATTGATGCAATCGTCGGTGATGATCAGGGACATGGAAACTCCTGCCAGGGCTGTCAGCCAAGGCATCTGAAAACTAATGCGCGCAATTGTGCCGCATTGGCGCCCGCAGTGCGAGCTGTGGTGAGCGGGCTTGCCCCGCGTTGGGCAGCGAAGCGGCCCCAAAACCAGACGACCGGTTATTCACCTGAGGCGACGCAAGTCTTTATTAGGGCTGCTACGCAGCCCAACGCGGGGCAAGCCCGCTCACCACATTACTTCTTGAAGCGCAGCGTCAGCGCATCAGCCACGGCCGGATGCACGAACTTGGTGATATCCCCGCCCAAAGCGGCAATTTCACGGACCAACGTCGAGGAAATGAACGAATAACGTTCCGACGGCGTGAGGAACAGGCTTTCCACGTCCGGCGCCAGTTGGCGGTTCATGTTGGCCAGCTGGAATTCGTATTCGAAGTCCGACACCGCGCGCAGGCCACGCAGGAATACATTGGCGTTCTGCTCTTTGGCGAAATGCGCGAGCAACGTGGAAAAGCCCACCACTTCCACGTTAGGCAGGTGCTTGGTGACCTCACGCGCCAGCTCCACGCGCTGTTCCAGGGGAAACAGCGGGTTTTTCTTGGGGCTGGCCGCGACTGCGATGATCACATGGTCGAACAAACGAGAGGCGCGTTCGACCAGATCGCCATGGCCTTTGGTAATCGGGTCGAAGGTACCTGGGTACAACACTCGGTTCATCGCGTCGTCCTGGCGGAGTCCGTTGGGGAACCGGATGGTATCGCAGCCATCCCGGTCGGCCAAGTCAACTTATGCATAAGAAAGCCGTATAGACACCGTGAATAGCGTGTTTTTTCACGCTGTTTTCAGACGTTCGGCCAAGGCTGTCGCCAGTTGAGCGGTTAATCCGTACACCGATAATTGCGGATTGGCCCCAATACTGGTGGGGAATAACGAACCGTCGTGGATCGACAGGTTGCGCAATTGGTGATGCCGGCCAAGGCTGTCAGCTACCGCATTTTTGGGATCTTCGCCCATGGCACAGCCGCCCATCACATGGGCGCTGCCCAGGGTTGTCCGGTGCAATTCCAGATTCAAACCCTCAATGACGCTGCGTGCCTCGGCCAAGGTGTTCACGAACCGTGCGTCATGGTGCATGGGCTTGACCGACTTGGCGCCCGCCGCGAACTGGATTTCGGCCATGCTGTGGAAGGCCCGGCGCAGGCCATCCCAGGCGTAGGGCGAAACCTGATAGTCGAGCACCGGCGTACCGTCACCGCGTAAGTCCACGCTGCCGCCCTGGCTGTCGGGGTGAAAGCCGTCACGCAACAGTGCGAGCATGGCGTGGGTATGCGGCAATTGGCCCATGTCCAGGGCGTTCTGCGTGCCATAGCCGCCGAACAAGGTGCTGGCCAATGCTGGATGCAAGGGCGGCGCCTCAAGCTTGTAGGACATTTTGCCGGTGGTGCCGTCCTGCCACTGGAAATGGTCGGAGTAGATCGACTGCGGCGCGCCGTAGAACGGGTTGATCACCTCGTCGAACAATGCGGCGGAGAAGTTCACCAAGTGCAAAAAGGTCCGCTTGCCCAGCCGCGAATGCGGGTCGGGCGCATCCGAGCGCATCAGTAGCGCCGGGCTATTGATGCCGCCGCCCGACAGCACGTAATGCTTGGCCTTCACTGTGATCTTGCGCCCGGTAGGCGCCACGCAGCGCGCGTCCATCGCTACGCATTCCAGGCTGCTGATGGTGTCGCCGCTGTATTTGAGCTGCTCGGCGCGGGCCAGGTACAGCAGCTCGCCGCCTTTTTCCAGGGTGGACGGGATGGTGGTCACCAGCATCGACTGCTTGGCATTGACCGGGCAGCCCATGCCGCAATAACCCAGGTTGAAGCAGCCACGGACGTTGCGTGGGATCACATGCCAGCTGTAGCCGAGCTTTTCGCAGCCTTTGCGGATCACATCATTGTTGGCATTCGGGGGGATGGCCCACGGTGCGATGCCCAGGCGCTGCTCCATCTTTTCGAACCACGGTGCCATCTCTGCACTGCTGTGGCCTTTTACCGCGTACTCGCTGGCCCAATGGCTGAGGGTGGCGTCCGGGGTGCGGAAGCTGGAGGTCCAGTTGATCAGCGTGGTACCGCCCACCGCGCGGCCCTGCAGGATGGTGATCGCGCCGTCCTTGCTCATGCGGCCGATGCCTTCCTGATACAGGCTGGCATAGGCCTCGTCCTCCAGCAGCTTGAAGTCGCTGCTGGTCTTGAGCGGGCCTTCTTCGATCAGCAGCACTTTGTAGCCGGCGGCGCTGAGGATCTCGGCAGTGGTGCCGCCACCGGCACCGCTGCCGATGATGGCCACGTCGGCTTCCAGGGTCAGGTCGCTGTCGAGGGCGGCGCCATTGTGGGTTTTCCAGCCGCGGGCCAGGCCGTCGCGGAACAGATCGGGTACGGGCATCAGGGTCGTCTCTTGTTTTTATTGTGAGGGATGCAAATCAGATCTTCGGCGGGCCGGGGTAGCCGCAATGCGCCCAGGATTCGGGCCGGAAGTACCAGGCCATGATCACCAGCTTGAGCAGCGAGCCCTGGCCCATGCGCAGCAGGTTCAGGTAGCTGTTTTCCCAGCGGTGCAGGAAGTTGCGGATCTGCTCCGCGCTGGCGTTTTCCCAGCTGCCCCAGATGCCGGTCAACGGTCCGCGCGTAATGCCCATGCCGAGCACATCGAACAGCTGCTGGGTGAGCTTGAACATCTCCGGCGACAGGTGCTGCAGGCTGTAGTCGAGTTTTTTCAACGTGTCTTCAATCCCGGCGACCACATCCTGGGCGCTGGCCACGCCTTCGAGCAGCACCGGGATCACCGCGCGCAGAAACGGCAGGTCGCTGCTGCGCAACATGGCAAAGCCGCTGGCCGGGGTGCTGCTGGAACAGCCGCTGAGGCTGGCGCCCAGCCCGGCCGTGGCCAGGAAAGCGCTGGCACACAGGCCGATTTTCAAGACGCCGCGCCGCGACAGCGCGGGTGAATCCGTGAGGCTAGGGTTCATTGTTATTGTTATCCCGTGGGTGGCGGTGTCAGCGGACAAACAGCTTCTGGATCAGTTTCTGGATCGATTTGCCGTAGGGCGGGTAGATCAATTTCGCCGCGTTCAGGCGCTGTTTCACCAGCACACCCTTGGCTTTGCTGAACGTCAGGAACCCTTCATGGCCGTGGTAGTGGCCCATGCCCGAGGGGCCGATGCCGCCAAAGGGCATGTCGTCCTGGGCCACGTGCAGGAGGGTGTCGTTCAGGCAGACACCGCCGGAATGGGTCTCGTGGAGGACCCGGTCCTGCTCGCGCTTGTTGTAGCCGAAGTAATACAGGGCCAGCGGGCGAGGGCGCTGGTTGATGTAGGCAAAGGCTTGGTCGATGCCGCGATAAGGCACGATCGGCAGCACCGGGCCGAATATTTCGTCCTGCATCACGGTCATGTCATCGCTGACATTCAGCAGCAGGCTATGGGCCATGCGCCGTGCCTGGCCCTGGTCGTACAGCGGGATCAGGGTGGCGCCCTTGTCGGTGGCGTCCTTGACGTAGGCATTGAGCCGGGCCAATTGACGCTCATTGATGATGGCGGTGTAGTCCGGGTTGTCGGCCAGCGTCGGATAAAACCCGCGAACCGCCTTGCTGTAGGCCTCGACGAAACCCTCCACGCGGTCCTCCGGCACCAGCACGTAGTCCGGTGCCACGCAGGTTTGCCCGGCGTTCAAGGCTTTACCGAAGGCGATGCGTTCGGCGGCGTCCTTGAGCGGTACGTCGGCGGAGACAATGGCCGGCGACTTGCCGCCCAGTTCCAGGGTGACCGGCGTGAGGTGTTCGGCAGCGGCGCGCATTACGTGCTTGCCGATACTGGTCGCGCCGGTAAACAGCAGGTGATCGAAGCGCAGCTTGGAAAACGCCATGCCCACCTCGGCCTCGCCGAGCACCACGCACACCAGGTCCTCGGGGAAAATCCTCGCCAGTAACGCCTTGAGCAGTTCGCCGGTAGCGGGCGTGGATTCGCTGAGCTTGAGCATCACCCGGTTGCCTGCCGCCAACGCACCGACCAGTGGGCCGATGGCCAGGTACAGCGGGTAGTTCCACGGCACGATCACGCCGACCACGCCCAGGGGTTGGTAAATGACTTTGGCTGACGCGGGTTGGAAGGCCAGGCCTACAGCGCGGCGGGAAGGTTTCATCCAGCCCTTGAGGTGTTTACTGGCGTAGTGAATGCCATGCAGGCTGGGCATCAGTTCGGCGAACAGGGTTTCGTCGGCGCTGCGCTGGCTGAAATCCTGGCTGATGGCATGGATCAGTGCCTGGCGCTCGTCACTGAGCACATCCCGCAAGGCCTTGAGCCATTGCTGGCGCTGTGCGGCTGGCGGCATCGGGTTGGCGGCGTAGGCGCGGCGTTGGGCGTCGAACAGGTCCTGGAGTTGATCCAGCACCTGGGCATCTTGCAGGTAGGCAACGTTGGCAGACATGGCGCAGCACCGATTGTTATTGGTCTGCGTGGATTTTTAGAGTCATTACTCTAAATTGTCAAATAACATTGCAGCAACATGCAGATTTATCCTGGCAAGGATAGGCCGTAAGATGCCCTATCACGTGTACAGAAGCTGATTCCCCTATGGCACCACGAGTAAAGACCAGCGAGCGTATTGTGCAAACCAGCCTGGAGCTTTTTAACCAGCAGGGCGAGCGTAGTATCAGCACCAACCATATCGCCGCCCATATGGAAATTTCGCCGGGCAACCTGTACTACCACTTCCCCAACAAGCAAGCGATCATCTCCGTGCTGTTTCGCGAATATGAAGCGTTGGTGGACAGTTTCCTGCGTCCGCCCCAGGGGCGGGCCATGGTGGTGGAAGACAAGCGCTTTTATCTCCAGGCCGTACTGGCCGGTATGTGGCGCTACCGTTTTCTGCACCGCGACCTTGAACACCTGCTGGAGAGCGACCCGGAGCTGGCCACCGGCTATCGGCGTTTTTCCCAGCGTTGCCTGATCCAGGGCGGCGCCATCTACCAGGGGTTTGTCGATGCGGGCATCCTGAATATGGACCCGGTGCAAACCGAAGCCCTGACCCTCAATGCCTGGATCATCCTCACCTCCTGGGTGCGTTTCCTGTGCACCACCAATGAAAATTCCACCCACCTGAGTGCCGAAGCCATCAAGCGCGGGGTGTATCAGGTGCTGGTGCTGGAGGCGGGCTTTGTCACGCCCCAGGCAAAAGAAGCGGTGGATGCACTGTTCAAAGAGTTTTACGTGCCGTTGAACCAGGCACTGGAAGAAGTGAAGTAGGACCTTTCCCGAATCTGTTCACAGGAGTCCGTCATGCCGCTTGCCCAACTGATCAGCCCCCAGCAATTGGCCGAGCGCCAGACGTCGGCGGGGCTGGTGATCCTGGATTGCCGTTTTGCCCTGGAAGACCCGGATTACGGGCGTTGCAGCTACGCCGAAGGGCATATCGAGGGTGCGCAATATGCCGACCTGGAGCGCCATCTCAGCGGGCCAGTGATCAAAGGTGTGACCGGGCGTCACCCGTTGCCGGCGGCGGGCACCTTCGCCGAGCAATTGCGAGCCTGGGGTATCCATGCTGACACCGATATCGTGCTGTATGACGACGGCCCTGGCGCCTATGCAGCTCGTGCCTGGTGGCTGCTGGCCTGGCTGGGCAAGCGTGACGGTGTGTTTATCCTGGACGGCGGCCTCAAGGCCTGGCATGCCGCGGGTTTCCCGTTGAGCCTGGACGCGCCGGTAACCGAGCGTGGGACTTTCGATGGCGCGCCGGACAATCACCTGCTGCTGGATGCCGAACATCTGCAAAAACGCCTGGGCCAACCCGGCCTGACCCTGATCGATGCCCGCGCCCAGGCGCGTTTTCGCGGTGAAGTTGAGCCCATTGATCCGATTGCCGGGCATATCCCCGGTGCGCAATGTGCGGCGTTCAACGAAAACCTGGGCAGTGACGGGCGTTTCCTGCCGGCCGAGCAACTCAAGCAGCGCTTCGCCGCGCAGTTGCAGGGGCGCTCGCCGGAGGAACTGGTGGCGTATTGCGGCTCGGGCGTGACGGCCTGCCACAACCTGTTCGCCCTGAGCCTGGCGGGTTACCCGTTGGGCAAGTTGTATGCGGGGTCGTGGAGCGAGTGGATTACCGATCCGACACGGGCAATAGCTACGGGTGACTGAGTTCCCGGCCCGGTAAGCCCAGTCCAAATGTGGGAGGGGCTTGCCCCTCCCAGGTGTTTAACCGTGTCGTGCCAATAACCATTGTGGGATGCGCCGCTCCAGGTAGTAGCCTGGGCGTTTCAGCGAGCCATCGACGAAGCCCACGTGCCCGCCCTTGGCCGTCAGCTCAAACTCGGTGCACGCCGACAGCTCGCTGGCCTCGGGCAAGCTGTGGGCGAATACGAACGGGTCGTCGGCCGCCTGGATAATCAGCGTCGGTGTGCGGATCGCGCCCAGGTAGTAGCGACTCGACGCGCGACGGTAATAGTCCTCGGCACTCAAGAACCCATGCAGCGGCGCGGTAACCCGGCCGTCGAAGTCCCAGAAGGTGCGCATCTTCTCCAGCGAGCCAAGCGCTTCCAGGGTTTTCAGCCCGTCCGCACGGCCATCCTGTAAAAAACGGCGTTGTTTGACGCGGATATACGCGAGCATTTCACCCATGAAGTGCTTTTGATAAACCCGCGAGAAGCCCAGCCCGATGCGGTCTGCACACTGGTCCAGGCGAAATGGCACCGATACCGCCGCTGCGCCTTGCAGCCCGGACGCCTCGCCGGTTTCCCCCAGGTGCTTGAGCAGCACATTGCCCCCCAGCGAATAACCCACCGCATACAGCGGCGCCAACGGCCGCTTGGCGCGCAGGTGCGCAATCGCGGCGGCGAGGTCTTCGCTGGCGCCTGAGTGATAGCTGCGTGCCAACAGGTTGGGCTCGCCCGAACAGCCGCGCCAGTTCAAGGCCGCACTGGCCCAGCCTTGGGCGCCGAGGACTTTTTGCAGGCCGGCCACATAGGGGGAATTGGATGAGCCGGTCAGCCCGTGCAGCACCAGCACCAACGGCGCCTGCGCGTCATGGGGGCCATGCCAGTCGAGGTCGAGAAAGTCGCCGTCTTCCAGCCACAGGCGTTCGCGTTGGCGCTCGATATGGGTAGTCGGCCGCCACAGCGGCCCCCACAGCGTTTGCAGGTGAGGGTTGCCGAGGCCGAAGGCGGGGGTGAACTGGTCGGAGGACGGTGTCATGACACTCTCAGTTTTGAGCTGCACTGTCTGTGGTGAGCGGGCTTGCTCACCACAGATTTTAAGCGACGCTTTCGACCAATCGATGCCACAACGCGTAATACACACGACCGGATTTCTGCTCCCGGTGCAGGCGCCAGGCGCCCGGCAAACCCAGGGTAGACGGCGCGGTCTCGCTTTCAGTGTAGATCCACGCATCCGGCGCCAGCCATTGGCGCTCTTCGAGCAAGGCGCACACGGTCGGCAACAGGTTCTGGTTGAACGGTGGGTCGAGGAACACCACGTCGTAGGCGCTGGGCGCCTGGGTTTCCAGGTAGCGCAGGGCGTCGGCGGTCTGCACCTGGCCATTGGTGCAGCGCAGGGTGCCCAGGTGTTCCTTGAGGCTGGACACCGCGACATTGCTCGCATCCAGCGCCTGGGCCTGGGCCGCGCCACGGGACAGCGCCTCCAGGAACAGCGCGCCACTGCCGGCGAACGGGTCCAGCACCTTGGCGCCGGCAATGTACGGCGCCAGCCAGTTGAACAGGGTTTCACGCACGCGGTCCGGCGTCGGGCGCAGGCCCACGACGTCGGGGAAGCTCAGCTTGCGGCTGCCCCATTCGCCGCCAATGATGCGCAGTTGGCCCACACCGTTATGCACGTTGTGGACAGGTTTTTTCGGGCGAGATGAACTGGCCATTAATGCTCCGGAACCCCGAGCGGCTGCTCGGCAGGTTTATCAGTGGGGGGCGGTAGTGGCTTTTGCGCAGTCGTTGGGCCGGCGGTCACGATGACCATCTTGTCGGCGCTCAAGTGTTTGTTCAAGGCAGCCTTGACCTGCTCTACGGTCAGGGCCTGGGATTGTTTCATGAAATCTTCCAGATAGCTCAGCGGCAGGTTGTAGAAACCCATGGCGCCCAGCTGCCCAACGATGTCGGCGTTGCTGGCGGTGGACAGCGGGAAGCTGCCGGCCAGCTCGCGTTTGGCGTCATCCAGCTCCTTTTGCGTCGGGCCGGTCTTGAGATAGTCGGCCAGCACGTCTTCGACCAGGCGCAGGGTGCCGCCGCTCATTTCGGCGCGGGTCTGCAGGTTGATCATGAACGGGCCACGCACTTGCATCGGCGAGAAGCCCGAGTAAACACCGTAGGTCAGGCCGCGTTTCTCGCGCACTTCGCTCATCAAGCGGGTGCCGAAGCCACCGCCGCCGAGGATCTGGTTGCCCAGGGACAGGGCTGCGTAGTCCGGGTCGGCGCGGTCGATGCCCAATTGGGCGAACAGCAGGTGAGTCTGTTTGGACGGGAACTCGATATGGCTCAGGCCGGCCTTGGGCTCGGTTGGCTGGGCGATCTTCGCCATGGCCGGGCCCTTGGGCAGCGCGGCCGACACCTTGGCCGTCATTGCTTCGGCTTCGGCGCGGGTCAAGTCGCCGACCACGGCAATCACCGCATTACCCGCCGCATAAGCCTTGGCGTGGAACGCCTGCAGCTGCGCGAGGGTAATCTTCGGAACGCTTTGCGGCGTGCCTTCACTAGGGTGAGCGTAGGGGTGATCGCCGTACAGGCGCTTGAACAACTCCAGGCTCGCCAGTTTGCCGGGGTTCTGCTTCTGGTATTCAAAGCCGGCGAGGATCTGGTTCTTGATCCGCGCCAGGGAGTCGGCGGGGAAGGTCGGCTTGCCGATCACCTCGTCAAACAGCGCCAGGGCGGCCTCGCGTTTAGCGCTGTCGCTGAGGCTGCGCAGGGACACCAACGCCATATCGCGATAAGCGCCATTGCCAAAGTCGGCGCCCAGGCCTTCAAAACCACTGGCAATCTGGCTCACATCCTTGCCCGGTACACCTTCGTTGAGCATGGCGTTGGTCATCAGCGCCAGGCCCGGCACGTTGCCGTCCTGGCTGCTGCCGGCGGCGAACAGGATGCGCATGTCGAACATCGGCAACTCATGGGCTTCGACGAACAGCACCTTGGCGCCTTCGGCGGTGGTCCAGGTTTGCACGTCGAGCTTGCGGTTGGTCGGCGCCTTGCCGTCCAGCTCCGCCAGGGATTGCAGTTTGTTGGTCGATTGAGCCTTGTCCAATGCCTGGCTGGCGACGGAGTCACTCGGGCGCAGGAAGTACACGGCGCTCGCCGCGATCAGGGTGACGACGATCAGGCCCGGCAGGATCAGGCGGCTGCTTTTGCGATCACTCATGAGCGGTCTCCTCAGGCAAAACATGGGCGACGCTCAGACGTTCGCGGGTGAAATAGGTGCGCGCGGCCTTCTGGATATCTTCCGGGGTCACGCTTTGCAGGTCGGCCAGTTCGGTGTCCATGAGTTTCCAGGACAGGCCCACGGTTTCCAGGGAGCCAATGGCCGTGGCCTGGCTGGTGATGGAATCGCGTTGGTACACCAGGCCGGCGATGACCTGGGCACGGATGCGTTCCAGTTCTTCGGCGGTCGGTGGCTTGGCCTTCAGCTCTTCCAGCAGGCGCCACAGGCCGGCTTCGGCTTGGGCAACGGTTTTCTTCTTTTGCTGGTTCGGGGTGGCCGAGAGGGTGAACAGGCTGTCGCCCCGGGTGTAGGCGTCGTAGTTGGTGGACGCGGCGGAGACCAGTTCTTCGCCACGCTCCAGTTGTTCGGAGATCCGTGCACTGTAGCCGCCGTCCAGCAGGGCCGAGATCAGGCGCAGGGCCTGGACCGAACGCTTGTCTTCGGCGGTGGCCAGGCCAGGTACGTTGAAGCCCAGGATCACGCTCGGCAATTGGGTCTGCACATGCATCGTCAGCAGGCGCTCGCCGGGCTCGGCCAGCTCCATCGGAACCTTGGCGGGCGGTACGTCACGCTTGGGGATCGGGCCGAAGTAGCGCTGGGCCAGGTTTTTTACCTCGTCCGGGGTGACGTCGCCGACCACCACCAACGTGGCGTTGTTCGGTACATACCAGGACTGGTACCAGTGGCGCAGTTCCTCGACCTTCATGCGGTCGAGGTCGGCCATCCAGCCGATGGTCGGGGTGTGATAGCCGCTGGCCGGGAAGGCCATCGCCTTGAAGCGCTCGAAGGCCTTGGACATGGGATTGTCGTCGGTGCGCAGGCGGCGTTCTTCCTTGATCACCTCGATTTCGCGGCTGAACTCGTCGGCCGGCAGGCGCAGGCTGGCCATGCGGTCGGCTTCCAGCTCAAAGGCAACGCCCAGGCGGTCACGGGCCAGCACCTGGTAGTAGGCGGTGTAGTCATCGCTGGTGAAGGCGTTTTCTTCGGCGCCCAGGTCACGCAGGATCAGCGAGGCTTCGCCGGGGCCGACCTTGGCGCTGCCCTTGAACATCATGTGCTCCAGGGCGTGGGATAAACCGGTCTGGCCCGGGGTTTCATAGCTCGAACCGACCTTGTACCAGACCTGGGAAACCACCACCGGCGCGCGATGGTCTTCGCGCACGACCACCTTGAGGCCGTTATCCAGGGTGAATTCATGGGTGGGTTGTGGGTCGGCAGCCAAGGCTGAAAGGGGCAGACAAACTGTACTGAACAGCAGGCCTGCGGCGTGGCGGGCTAGAGCATTCATTCGTTTTTAAACCTGTTGGGCTGCTCGCTTGGTCTTAGCGTCGGCGGGCGAGGAGGTGCTAGGATACTGATCCGACCTAGGGACGGCCACTATGGCTGTCTTGTTAAGGCCCTATTTAGGCCTTACAAAATGTTGCGCATGAACGAGCTGGCTAAAAAACAGTCTGTTACGCATCGAATTTTATTTACCGATGTGCCCCTTGGCGCGTCGCTACCTTGAGATAGCCGTCTCCATGTTTGGTTCCAACGACGACAAGAAGACCCCAGCTGCGGCTGGCGAGAAGAAAGGCCTGTTCGGATGGCTGCGCAAAAAGCCGCAGGAAACCGTCGCTGAACAGCCACAGGTTCAAGCTGAGCCGATCCCCGAGCCTATAGTAGAAGCCGAGCCCGTTGCCGAAGCGCCGGCGCCGGTGGTGTTGCCGATGGCTGAGCCGGTGTTGCAGCCGGTGGCCGAGGTGGAGCCTGAGCCCGAACACAAGCCGTGGCCTGAGCTGCCGGTGCCCGAAGAGCCTGTGGCGCTGGTTGAAGATGTGCAGGCCGAGCATGTGGTGCCGCCGATTCCGGTGACCGTTGAGCCGCAGCCGGTCGTTGTCGAATCTCCCGCCCCCGTGCCTGCGCTAGTGGAGCCGGTGGTTGCCGCTCCCGCCGTCGTCGAAGCGCCCGTCGCCCCCACCGAAACCAGCAAGACCGGCTTCTTCGCCCGCCTCAAGCAAGGCCTGAGCAAGACCAGCGCCAGCATCGGCGAAGGCATGGCCAGCCTGTTCCTCGGCAAGAAAGTCATCGACGATGAGCTGCTGGAAGACATCGAAACCCGCCTGCTGACCGCCGACGTGGGCGTCGAAGCCACCGCCGTGATCATCCAGAGCCTGACCCAGAAGGTCGCGCGCAAGCAGTTGACCGATGCCGACGCCCTCTACAAATCCTTGCAGGCCGAGCTGGCTGCGATGCTCAAGCCCGTGGAAGCACCGTTGGTGATCACCCCGAACAAGCCGTTCGTGATCCTGGTCGTGGGTGTCAACGGCGCCGGCAAGACCACCACCATCGGAAAACTGGCCAAGAAGCTGCAGTCGGAAGGCAAGAAAGTCATGCTCGCCGCCGGCGACACCTTCCGCGCCGCTGCCGTCGAGCAATTGCAGGTCTGGGGGGAGCGCAACAAGATCCCGGTCATCGCCCAGCACACCGGTGCCGATTCCGCCTCGGTGATCTTCGACGCCGTGCAAGCCGCCAAGGCTCGTAACATCGACGTGCTGATCGCGGATACCGCCGGTCGCCTGCACACCAAAGACAACCTGATGGAAGAGCTGAAGAAAGTCCGCCGCGTGATCGGCAAGCTCGACGCAGACGCCCCGCACGAAGTGCTGCTGGTGCTGGACGCCGGTACCGGCCAGAACGCCATCAGCCAGGCCAAGCAATTCAACCAGACGGTTCAGCTGACCGGTCTGGCCTTGACTAAGCTCGACGGCACGGCAAAAGGTGGCGTGATCTTCGCCCTGGCCAAGCAGTTTGGGTTGCCGATTCGTTATATCGGCGTCGGTGAAGGCATCGACGACCTGCGCACCTTTGAAGCCGAACCCTTTGTCCAGGCACTGTTTGCCGAGCGGGAGCGTTCATGATTCGATTCGAACAGGTCGGTAAACGCTATGCCAACGGGCATGTGGGCTTGCATGAGCTGAGCTTTCGAGTGCGTCGCGGCGAGTTCTTGTTTGTCACCGGTCACTCGGGGGCCGGCAAGAGTACGCTGTTGCGCCTGCTGCTGGCCATGGAACGCCCGACCACGGGCAAGTTGCTGCTGGCGGGCCAGGACCTGGCCACCATCAGCAATGCGCAGATCCCGTTCCTGCGCCGCCAGATCGGCGTGGTGTTCCAGAACCACCAGTTGCTGTTCGATCGCACGGTGTTCAACAACATTGCCTTGCCGTTGCAGATTCTTGGGTTGTCCAAGGCCGAAATCGTCAAGCGCGTGGATTCGGCCCTGGAGCGCGTGGCGCTGTCGGACAAGACCGACCTCTACCCCGGCGACCTGTCCACCGGCCAGCAACAGCGCGTCGGCATTGCCCGCGCCATCGTCCATCGCCCGGCCTTGCTGCTGGCGGACGAACCCACCGGTAACCTCGACCCGCGCCTGGCGGCCGAGATCATGGGCGTATTCGAAGACATCAACCGTCTGGGCACCAGCGTACTGATCGCCAGCCATGACCTGGCGCTGATCGCCCGCATGCGCCATCGCATGCTGACCCTGCAACGCGGTCGCCTGATCGGTGACGGGGAGGCTGGCGTATGAGTGCAACACGTAGCCCCAAGGTTTCCGAGCGTGTGGCGCCGAAACCGGCCGACCCGCAACCGAAAAAGAAAAAACATGACGATGACGATGGCCCGGACTTCAGCACCCTGCTGCGCGCCTGGATCGAAAGCCATCGCGCCAGCCTGCTGGACAGCCTGCGTCGCCTGGGCAAGCAGCCGATCGGCAGCTTTTTTACCTGCCTGGTGATGGCCGTGGCCCTGAGCCTGCCGATGGGCTTGTCGCTGCTGCTTAATAATGTCGAGCGCCTGGGCGGTTCGTGGCAGCGTGCGGCACAGATTTCCCTGTACCTGAACCTGGATGCCAGCACCAAGGAAGGCGAAGCGCTACGGGACGATATCAAGAACATGCCGGGCGTCGCGGACGCCGAGTACGTCAGTCGCGATCAGGCACTTGAGGAGTTCCAGCAGCAGTCCGGCCTGGGCGAAGCGCTCAAGGAGCTGCCGCAGAACCCGTTGCCGGGCGTGGTGCTGGTGACGCCGAATGAAGTCGACAAGGCGGGCCTTGAAGCCCTGCGACAAAAACTCGCAGAGATGCCGAAGGTGCAACAGGCGCAACTTGATCTAGTCTGGGTGGAGCGCCTGGCGGCGATCCTCAAGCTGGGCGATCGGTTTGTGTTCGGCCTGACAGTGCTGTTGGTGTCTGCATTACTTTTGGTGATAGGTAATACCATTCGTCTTCATATTGAAAACCGTCGCACCGAGATAGAAGTGATTAAACTGGTCGGCGGCACGGACAGCTATGTGCGTCGGCCTTTTCTGTACATGGGCGCGCTTTATGGCCTGGGTGCGGGGATTTTGTCCTGGGGCGTGCTGGCGTTCGGCCTTAACTGGCTGAACGACGCGGTTGTCGGGCTTGCCGGCTTGTACGGCAGCGATTTTGCCCTGGCCGGGGTGCCGGTTGCCGATGGTCTGTCGCTCTTGCTTGGCGCGGTATTGTTGGGTTATATCGGTGCCTGGATTGCGGTCGCACGGCATTTACGCGAGCTGGCACCGAAGTAGTTAATGTCAGGGTAATGTGGTTTCGTTTGTATTGACCGTATCAGTGGTTTAGGGAACTTGTCCTACGGTTCCCGGTCAATTTTCGCAGTGCTGAACTGCACGAGTTATGTGAGTCGGAGGTTTTTTCGTATGACCACTTCTTTGCAACCTGCTTATGCCTTGGTCCCGGGTGCGAACCTGGAAGCCTATGTGCACACGGTCAACAGCATTCCATTGCTGACGCCCGAGCAGGAGCGTGAACTGGCCGAGAGTCTCTACTATGAGCAGGATTTGGGGGCGGCTCGGCAGATGGTGCTCGCCCACCTGCGTTTTGTCGTACATATCGCCCGTAGCTATAGCGGCTACGGCCTGGCCCAGGCTGACCTGATCCAGGAAGGCAACGTCGGCCTGATGAAGGCTGTAAAGCGCTTCAACCCTGAGATGGGCGTGCGCCTGGTGTCGTTTGCCGTGCACTGGATCAAGGCGGAAATCCACGAGTTCATCCTGCGCAACTGGCGCATCGTGAAAGTCGCGACCACCAAGGCCCAACGCAAGCTGTTCTTCAACCTGCGCAGCCAGAAAAAACGCCTGGCGTGGCTGAACAACGAGGAAGTCCACCGCGTGGCCGAAAGCCTCGGCGTGGAGCCCCGTGAAGTGCGCGAGATGGAAAGCCGCCTGACCGGCCATGACATGGCCTTCGACCCGGCCGCCGAAGCGGACGACGACAGTGCTTTCCAATCGCCGGCCAACTACCTGGAAGACCACCGGTACGACCCGGCGCGTCAACTGGAAGACGCCGACTGGAGCGACAACTCCAACCACAACCTGCACGAAGCGCTGGAAGTGCTGGACGACCGTAGCCGTGACATCCTCTACCAGCGCTGGCTGGCGGAAGAAAAAGCCACGCTGCACGACCTGGCGCAGAAGTACAACGTGTCGGCCGAGCGCATTCGTCAGCTTGAGAAAAGCGCAATGAACAAGCTGAAGTTGTCGATCGCCGCCTGAACATGTGGGAGGGGGTAAGCCCCTCCCACATTTGTTTGTATCAGTCGGACCAAGGTGCTTTGCGGGAATTGTTCAGTTCCACCAGGTAACCCTCTCCGCCCAGCTGGCTCATCTGCTGGCGAATCCATGCCGCCCTTCGCGCCACATACGCGGTCGGATGGCTGGCACTCCACACCCGTGGATTAGGCAACACCGCCGCCAGGTAGCTGGCCTGCTGCCGGGACAACCCCTTGGCACTCACGCCAAAGTGATGTCGCGCCGCCGCTTCTGCGCCAAACACGCCTTCATCCCATTCCACGCTGTTGAGGTACACCTCAAGAATCCGCTGCTTGGGCCACAACACCTCGATCAGCCCGGTAAACCAGGCTTCCAGGCCTTTGCGCAAATAACTGCGACCCGCCCACAGGAACAGGTTTTTCGACACCTGCTGGCTCAGCGTGCTCGCGCCCCGGATCGAACCGCCGCGCTCGTTGTGCAGGAGCGCCGCCTGGATCGCGCCGAAATCAAAGCCCCAGTGCTGCGGGAAACGCTGGTCTTCACCGGCCATCACCGCCACTTTCAGGTCGTCGGAGATCTCGTCCCACGGCACCCAGGTGCGTTGCAGGTCAATGGGTTCGCCGTCGAACCAGGATTCGACCTTGCGTTCCACCATCAGCGCGGTAAAGGGCGGCGGGACGACACGGAACAGTAGCACCAGCAGAACACTGCCAATGGCAAACCATTTCACGACGGTGAGAAAGCGTTTGAAGAGGACACGCAGCATAGAGATGGCTTGGCCGAACCCGTTGAGCGGGCCATTATACAGACCCTGTCCAATGAGTCTGACTGGAGTTCCTCATGCTGCGTAGCTTTCTGATGCTGGCTGCCTTTTTCGGCTTCACCGGTGTCGCCCTCGGTGCGTTCGCCGCCCATGGCCTGAAAAGCCGTCTGAGCGCCGAGTACCTGGCGATCTTTCACACCGGCGTGACCTATCAGTTGGTGCACACCTTGGCGCTGTTCGGCGTGGCGCTGCTGCTGGCGCATATTCCGGGGCGCCTGGTGACGTGGGCGGGCGTGTCCTTTGTCGTCGGTATCCTGCTGTTCTCCGGCAGCCTGTACGTGCTGACCACCACGGGGATCAGCAAACTCGGCATCATTACGCCCTTCGGCGGGTTGGCGTTCCTGCTGGGTTGGTTCTTCCTGGGCCTGGCTGCCTGGCGCATGCAACTGACCGCTTGACGCTTGGAGCTGACCTGCAGGTGCCAATCGAGCTAGAATGCTGGCCCCTAAAATCGATGGCGGCCTGTGGCATGCGCATTCAGTTGAACGGCGAATCCCTTGAACTGCCCGACGGTGAAACCGTTGCGGCCCTGCTGACCCGCCTGGACCTGACCGGGCGTCGCGTCGCAGTGGAACTCAACCTGGATATCGTCCCGCGTAGCCAGCACGCCGAGACCACGCTCACCGAGGGTGACCAGGTCGAGGTGGTCCACGCCATCGGCGGCGGCTAGTCCTACGCGTGTATGTAGCCCCGGATTCTGCAGAACCTCACCCCATTTCGAGGATTTCCCATGAGCATCGTTCGTAGCGACAAGCCCTTCGTCCTGGCCGGTCGTACCTACCAGTCCCGTCTGCTGGTCGGCACCGGCAAGTACCGCGACATGGAAGAAACCCGCCAGGCCATCGAAGCCTCGGGCGCCGAGATCGTGACCTTCGCCGTGCGCCGCACCAACCTCGGCCAGATCGAAGGCGAGCCGAACCTGCTCGACGTGCTGTCGCCGGATCGCTACACCTTCCTGCCGAACACCGCCGGGTGCTACGACGCCATCGAAGCCGTGCGCACCTGCCGCCTGGCCCGTGAACTGCTCGACGGCCACAACCTGGTCAAGCTGGAAGTGCTGGCCGACCAGAAAACCCTGTTCCCCAACGTGATCGAAACCCTCAAGGCCGCAGAAACCCTGGTCAAGGAAGGTTTTGACGTGATGGTCTACACCAGCGATGACCCGATCATCGCCCGCCAACTGGCCGAAATCGGCTGTATCGCCGTGATGCCGCTGGCCGGCCTGATCGGTTCCGGGCTGGGTATCTGCAATCCGTACAACCTGCAGATCATCCTCGAAGAAGCCAAGATCCCGGTCTTGGTGGACGCCGGTGTCGGTACCGCCTCCGACGCCACCATCGCCATGGAGCTGGGCTGTGAAGCGGTGCTGATGAACTCGGCCATCGCCCACGCCCAGCAACCGGTGCTGATGGCCGAAGCCATGAAACACGCCATCGTCGCCGGCCGCCTGGCCTACCTCGCCGGGCGCATGCCAAAAAAACTCTACGCCAGCGCCTCTTCGCCGCTGGATGGTCTGATCAAGTAAGAGCCATTGATGACTGAATCAAACGAAACGCCGAACACCGTGGAAGAAGGCGACGAGTCCAAGCACCGCCGCATCAAGAGTTTTGTGATGCGCGCCGGCCGCATGACCGAGGGCCAGCAAAAGGGCCTGGAGCAAGGTACGCCGCTGTTCGTCCTGCCCCTGGCCGATGCGCCGGTGGACTATGACCAGGTGTTCGGCCGTTCGGCCCCGCGTTCCCTGGAAATCGGTTTCGGCATGGGCCACTCCCTGCTGGAAATGGCCGCAGCCTCGCCGGAACAGGATTTCATCGGCGTGGAAGTCCACCGCCCAGGTGTCGGTGCGCTGCTTAATGGCGTGTTGACTCAAGGCCTGACCAACCTGCGGGTCTATGACTGCGACGCGATCGAAGTGCTCAACCGCTGCATCGCCGACAACAGCCTCGACCGCCTGATGCTGTTCTTCCCCGATCCATGGCACAAGAGCCGTCACCACAAGCGCCGCATCGTCCAGGCTTCTTTCGCGGAACTGGTGCGCAGCAAGCTGAAAGTCGGCGGTATCCTGCATATGGCTACCGACTGGGAACCCTATGCCGAATACATGCTGGAAGTGATGGACGTTGCCCCTGGCTACCGCAACCTGGCGCAAGACGGCAAATGCGTACCACGCCCGGCCGAACGCCCGATCACCAAGTTCGAGCGTCGTGGCGAGCGGTTGGGGCATGGGGTTTGGGATTTGAAGTTCGAGAAAGTCGACTGACAAGTCCCTGGCTTGGAATGCAGTAAAAAATGTGGGAGCGGGCTTGCTCGCGAATGCGGTAGATCAGTCGACATTTACGCTGGCTGACACACCGCATTCGCGAGCAAGCCCGCTCCCACATTTGTTTGTGTGCTACTGGAGGTATAGGCAGATAACTTGTCTTTACAGGGTTTCGAGGAATTGAGCAGGAACCTGGTCCGTCAGCCAAACGCCATTCTCCGCCTGATAAAACTTGAAGCCCTCCGCCAGCATCTTCGGCGTATCAACTTTCAGGACCACCACCTTTCCGTAACGTTGCCCCACCTCAGTGGCCGTCTCGACGCGCTCGGACAAATGGACATGATGGCGCGAGCCAGGGATCAGTCCTTTGTCGTTAATCGACTCCAAAAAGCGGGTCGCGGTGCCGTGATAAAGAATGGCCGGTGGTTGTTTCTCATCCAGTTGCAGTTGCACTCCTGTGTTGGAGTGGCCTTGTATCGCACGGATACGTTGGCCGTCCTCGGACAGTGCAAAGCGTTTCTTCTCGTTGGTACCCACCACCTGCCCGATCAGTTCGTGGGTGAGGCTGCGTCCGTCTCGGGCGGCGCCGGCGATCAGTTCGGCAATGCTTGCCCAGCCCTGTGTGTTCAGCGTCAGGCCAATAGCCTGAGGCTCGTGGCGTAATACATAGCTTAGGAATTTGCTGGTGTCGTCCAGTAGCTTTTTGCTCATGAGCGTCCCTGTCTTGGCCTGGTTGGAATCAGCGGCGATCGGCGACGACGCCAATCAGCACCAGCACCACCACCAACACCGGCGCCAGGCTGTAGTTATTGAACTGGCTCAATCCCCGCACAATCCACGGCGTGGCGTAGATCAGCGCCGCACCGCTGCCGATCATGCACAGCAGGGCCATCAACGGTACGCGCAACGCGCCGGCAACGCTGCCCAGGCGTGCTTCGACCCAGCCCTTGATGTCGGCGCCAAACAGCACCAGCAAACAGCCCACAAGGGCCAGGGAGATTTCCGACAGGTTGCTGCGGCTCCAGCGGGATACGGTGGCGAGCAGGTCGAGTACCAGATCCATTCGATTTCCTTAGAGCGATCAGCTCAAAAACTTCTGCAACAGGTCATTGAGAAAGAGTTGCCCGCGATCGGTGGCCGCCAGGCGTGACGGTTCGACCTGCATTAAGCCACTTTGTTCTGCCTCGCGCCGCGCCTCGTCGAGGCTCGCCAGGTCGAGGCCGGTGCGCTCGGCATAGAGCGTGGCGTCGACGCCCTCGGTGAGGCGCAGGGCGTTCATCAGGAACTCGAACGGCAACTCTTCGTTGGTCAGCTCCTTCGCCCCGGCCTGGAAGCTTTTGGCCGGGTTGAGGTAGTCCTTCGGCGCGCGGGTCTTCCAGGTGCGCACAATGCGTCCGTCCGGATGGCTGAGCTTGCCGTGGGCCCCGGCGCCGATGCCGATAAAGTCGCCGAAGCTCCAGTAGTTGAGGTTATGTCGCGCCGGGCGCCCTGGCTGGGCGTAGGCCGACACTTCGTATTGTGCGTAACCGTGCTCGGCCAGCAGCGCCTGGCCGGCTTCCTGGATGTCCCACAGGGTGTCGTCTTCCGGCAGCGCGGGCGGCTGGTTCCAGAACACGGTGTTGGGTTCCAGGGTCAACTGGTACCAGGACAGGTGTGTGGGTTTGAGCGCGATAGCCTGGCGCAGGTCGCTCAACGCATCGTCCAGGGACTGATCGGGCAAGCCGTGCATCAGGTCCAGGTTGAAGTTGTCGAACCCGGCCTGGCGCGCCATTCCGGCGGCGCGTACTGCCTCGTCGCCGTTGTGGATACGGCCCAGGGCCTCAAGCTTTTCCTGCTGGAAGCTCTGGATGCCGATGGACAGCCGGTTGATCCCCAGCGTGCGGTAGGCGACGAACTTCTCTTGCTCGAACGTGCCGGGGTTGGCTTCCAGGGTGATCTCGATGTCGCCGGCAAACGGGATGCGTGCTTCCACGCCTTTGAGCAATCGGCCCAGCGCCGCAGCGCTGAACAGGCTTGGCGTGCCGCCGCCGAAGAAGATCGAACTCAGTTCGCGCCCATACACCGCGTGCAGGTCCTGATCGAGGTCGGCCAGCAAGGCGTCCACATACTCTTCTTCCGGCAGCACCTTGCTGGCGGTGTGGGAGTTGAAGTCGCAGTAAGGGCATTTGCGCACGCACCACGGGATGTGGATGTACAGCGCCAGGGGCGGCAGCACCGGCAGCGCCGCCCGAGGTGTTTGCGCGCCACCGTGGATCAGCGGCTGCGCGGAGGTGTTCCGGGTCATTTCAAGCCCAGGCGCTGGCGCAGCAAATCCATTGCGCGGGCGCGGTGGCTGATCTGGTTCTTGTCGGCCGGGCTCAATTCGGCACTGGAGACATTGCGCTCCGGCACCCAGAACAGCGGGTCATAGCCAAAACCGTGCTCACCGCTGGCAGCGTGCAGGATGCGCCCGTGCCACAGGCCTTCGCAGAGGATCGGCAGCGGGTCATCGGCATGCCGCACCAAGGCCAGCACGCAGACGAATTGTGCACCGCGTTCGTTATCCGGTACGCCTTTGAGGGCGTCCAGCAACTTGGCGTTGTTGGCCGCGTCGCCCTTGCCGTCGGCATAACGCGCCGAATAGATGCCAGGGGCGCCGCCAAGAAAGTCCACTGCCAGCCCCGAGTCATCCGCCAGCGCCGGCAGGCCCGAGATGCGTGCGGCATTGCGCGCCTTGAGGATGGCGTTCTCGACGAACGACAGGCCGGTCTCTTCCGGCTCCACCTGGCTGAACTCGCCGATCGAGCGCAACTGCACGGATTCGCCGAGCATGGCCTGGAGTTCTTTGAGCTTGCCGGCGTTATGGCTGGCCAATACGAGTTGAGTAAGGTTCATCATTCCGCCGGAAACAGTTCCTGGTTGAATTGGAAGCTATGGGCTTTGCCGCCGGTTTCAACATTGATGGTAAACGTCTTGTACTCCCGCTGTGTCACGGAGTACGGCGCGAGGTAATTGATTCCGCCTTTCTCGTCGATTTGCTTGAACGTCAGGATCTCGCTCTTGCCGCCCAGGTCCTTGATGGTGCCTGTCACCTGCGCTGCCACCGGGGTTACGCCCTTGATCACGGTCACATTGATCAAACCCTTCTCCTTGCTGCGCACCACGCCGACTTTCTGGGCGGTTTCCGGCTGCAGGAAGCTGGAGGTGAAGGTGTTGTAATGAACGGTGATATCACCGAAGTCTTTCTTGCGATTAGCGTCGATAGTGTCCGCCGCCATGGCGCTGGCGCCCAGGCATGCAGTCAGTAGAAAAATAGCCAAGCGACTCATGATCGTCCCTCTTGAAAATGATTAGACGGCAATCTTGTGATCCGTCAGGCCAGGGCTGCTGACCCGATAGATACCAATTTCGCCCAACAGATTGGGCCATAGCTTGCTTGCCCAGCCGTGACGATGCTGTTGATCGACGGCCAGGCGGTTGATCACCTTGGCTTCACGCTCGCCACACAGGGCTTCGAAGTCTTCGAAGGTGCAGAAGTGGATGTTCGGCGTGTTGTACCAGGTGTATGGCAGGAAGTCCGAGACCGGCATGCGGCCCTTGGTCGCCAGGTACCAGCGGCAGCGCCAGTGCCCGAAGTTGGGGAAGGTGATGATGCACTGGCGACCCACGCGCAGCATTTCGTCGAGGATGCGGTCCGGGTAGTGCACCGCTTGCAGGGCCTGGGTCATCACCACGATATCGAAGCTGTTGCTGGCGAAGTTGCCCAGGCCCTTGTCCAGGTCCTGCTCGATCACGTTGATGCCCTTGGCCACGCACTGGGCGATGTTGTCCGGGTCGTTTTCCAGGCCGTAGCCGGTGACTTGCTTGTTGTCGCGCAGCCAGCTCAGCAGTTCGCCATCGCCGCAGCCCAGGTCGAGCACGCGGCTGCCGGCGGGGATCCAGTCTTGGATGATGTCCAGGTCGGCTCTCATGGCGTTCTCACAAAGTAATGCGGTTCATGTAGTTGCTGAAAGCCTGGAGGTAGCGCGGGATCGGAATCAGGAAGGCGTCATGGCCTTGCGGTGCATCGATCTCCAGGTAGCAGACGTCTTTCTTGGCCGCCATCAGCGCATCTACCAGCTCTCGGGAGCGGGCCGGCGAGAAGCGCCAGTCGGTGGTAAACGACATGACGCAAAACTTGGCCGTGGCGCCCTCGAAGGTTTTCGCCAGGTCGTCGTCGTGGTTGGCTGCCGGGTCGAAGTAGTCCAGGGCCTTGGTCATCAGCAGGTAGGTGTTGGCGTCGAAACGCCCGGAGAACTCCTCGCCCTGATAACGCAGGTAGCTTTCCACTTGGAACTCGACGCTGTGGAAGTCGTAGTTGAGCTTTTCGCTCTTGAGGCCACGGCCGAATTTCTCGCCCATGGAGTCATCGGACAGGTAGGTGATGTGCCCGACCATTCGCGCCAGCATCAAGCCGCGCTTGGGGATCACACCGGCTTCCTGGAACGAACCGCCGTGGAATTCGGGGTCGGTGAGGATGGCCTGGCGCGCCACTTCGTTGAAGGCGATGTTCTGCGCCGACAATTTGGGCGCCGAGGCGATGGCCAGGCAATGGCGCACGCGATCCGGATACGTGATGGTCCATTGCAGGGCCTGCATGCCGCCCAGGCTGCCGCCGATCACCGCGGCCCATTGCCGGATGCCCAACAGGTCGGCGAGGCGAGCCTGGCTGTGCACCCAGTCTTCCACGGTGAGTACGGGGAAGTCGGCGCCGAACGGTTTGCCGGTTTCCGGGTTGAGGCTGCTGGGGCCGGTGGAGCCATTGCAGCCGCCGAGGTTGTTCAGGCTGACGACAAAGAACTTGTTGGTGTCGATGGGCTTGCCGGGGCCGATGCAACTGTCCCACCAGCCAGGCTTGCGCTCGTCAACGCTGTGGAAACCAGCGGCGTGATGATGGCCGGAGAGGGCGTGGCAGATCAGCACGGCGTTGCTCGCCGTGGCGTTCAGTTGGCCGTAGGTTTCATAGATCAGGTCGTAGGCGGGCAACGAACGGCCGCAGGCCAAGGCCAGCGGTTCGCTGAAGTGCGCCACTTGGGGCACGACCAGTCCAACAGAATCGGGGGGGAAGGCAGCTGGCATCGACCCTGCTCTCGTTTAAATGAGGCGTAAGTCTAAAGACCGATGCACCCAGCGGCAAGCAAAGGCCAAATGTGGGAGGGGGCCGGTCGAATCGTCGCACCGCCCCTCCTGCATTTGCTTCGCCTGTCAGATCAGCCCGAACAGTAACTTGGGCATGTTCGCGAAGTCAGCCAGGTACGGGATGCCCCAGCCTTGTATCAGCTGGATCGCGATAAACGCGAAGATCGGCGAAATATCCAGGCCGCCGAGGTTGGGCACCCAGCGACGGAACGGCGCGAGCACCGGCTCGGTGATCTGAGACACCAGCTCGGCACCTGGGCTGCGGCTACCCGGTGCGACCCAGGACAGGATCACGCTGATGATCATCGACCAGAAGATGATCTTCAAAAACAACGAGAAGATCCCGATCAGTGCCCATGGCAACAGCAGCACGGTGTAAGGCAGGTAGCCCTTGAGCATCAGGACCAGCGCGAACAGCAGGATCTGCAGCAGCAATGCCAGCACCAGCGACGACATGTCCAGGCCGAACATGCTCGGGACCACTCGACGCAGGGGCTTGAGCAGCGGTTGGGTGGCCTTCACCACGAATTGGCACAGCGGGTTGTAGAAGTTCGCCCGCACCAGTTGCAGGATAAAACGCATCAGCACGATCAGCAGGTACAGGCTGCCCAAGGTCTGGATGATGAAGATGACGGCGTCATTGAGTCCAAGCATCATTTATTCCTTCGTAGGGGTACGACTATTTGCCCAGCTGCTCGGCCATTTCAGCCGAACGATGTGCTGCGGCACCCAGTGCTTTTTCCACCAGGGCTTCAAAGCCCCCGGCCTGGAACGATTCGATGGCAGCCTGCGTGGTGCCGCCGGGGGAGGTGACGCGGCGGCGCAACTCGGCAGCGTCCACTTCACTGGAGACAGCCATTTTCGCGGCGCCCAGGGCGGTTTGCTCGGCCAGTTGCTCGGCGACTTGCTGTGGCAGGCCCAGTTTCACGCCGGCGGCGGTCATGGCCTCGATCAGTAGGAAGAAGTAAGCCGGGCCGCTGCCCGACACGGCGGTGACCGCGTCCAGTTGCTGCTCCTGTTCCAGCCACAGGGCGATGCCCACGGCGGACAGCAGTTCCTGGGCCTGGTCACGTTGCTCGGCGGTCACCTCGTGGGTGGCGTACAAACCGCTCACGCCCTGGCGCAGCAGCGCCGGGGTGTTGGGCATGCAACGTACGATCGGTTGCGCGCCGAGCCAGTTGTTCATGCTGGCGCAGGTGATGCCGGCGGCGATCGACACCACCAGTTGGTGCGGCTGCAGGCTTGGGCGCAGGCTTTCGCACACGGCCTTCATGGCCTGTGGCTTGACCGCCAGCACGATCACATCGACACCTTGGATGGCTTCGGCGTTATCGGCGAAGGTTTCGATACCGTGCTCGGCGCTGACGCGGGCACGGGTCTCGGCGCCCGGGTCGCTGGCGCGGATCTGCGCCGCTTCCAGGCCCTTGGCCCGCAGGCCGCCGATCAGGCTGGCCGCCATGTTGCCGGCGCCGATAAAGGCAATACGCGTGTTGCTCATGACAGGTCCTTACTTAGATGGATGTCAGCCATTTCATGGCTGGCCGTAGTCGCGGGCGCCAAACAGGGCGGTACCGATCCGCACCCAAGTGGCGCCCTGGGCGATGGCCGACTCAAGGTCGTGACTCATGCCCATGGAAAGTGTGTCGAGAGGCAGGTTCAGGCTGTTTTGCAGGTCGCGCACGCTGGAAAACGCGGCGTCTTGTTCGGCACGATCGTCCGTCGGCTCGGGAATCGCCATCAGGCCCCGTAGCTTCAAGCGCGGCAGGGCGCTGATGGCGTTGGCCAGGGCCGGCAGGTCGGCGGGGGTGCAGCCGGACTTGCTGGCCTCGCCACTGACATTGACCTGGATGCAGATATTCAGCGGTGGCAGGTCGGCCGGGCGTTGCTCGGACAGGCGTTGTGCAATTTTGAGACGGTCCACGGAATGCACCCAAGCGAAATTCTCGGCGATGGCGCGAGTCTTGTTCGATTGAATGGGGCCGATGAAGTGCCAACTCAAGGGCAGGTCGGTTAATTCGGCCTGCTTGCCCAGGGCTTCCTGCAGATAGTTTTCGCCAAAATCACGCATCCCGGCGGCATAGGCTTCACGCACGGCTTGGGCGGGTTTGGTCTTGCTCACGGCCAGCAGGTGGATGCTGTTTGCGTCACGTTGCACGGCGTCGGCTGCGGCGCGGATGCGCTGGCTAACCTGGCCGATGTTGTCTGCTATCGTCGACATTCAAGATGCGCCCGTGGATATGGAGTCCGCGGCATTCTACTGGAAATGGAAAGCCCTATGGATATCACTGAATTACTGGAGGCGGGCGTGCGTCGCGGCGCTTCCGACCTGCATTTGTCGGCCGGTGTGGCACCCATGCTGCGCATTGATGGCGAAGTCTGGCCGTTGGATTGGCCAGTGCTTTCACCCCCGCAAGTGGCAGATTTATTGAGCCCGTTGCTCAACCGCTACCAACAAAAGGATTTCGAAACATCTCTTGAAACGGATTTTGCCTTCGAGTTGCCGGGCGTGGCGCGGTTCCGGGCGAACGTATTCCAGCAGGATCGCGGCATGGGCGCGGTGTTTCGCACCATCCCGGCCGAGGTCCAGAGCCTGGAAAACCTCGGCCTGGGGGAGGTGTTCCGGCGTATTGCCCAGTTGCCGCGTGGCCTGGTGCTGGTGACGGGCCCCACGGGCTCCGGCAAGTCCACTACCCTGGCGGCGATGATCGATTACCTCAATCAGCATCGGCGCCAGCACATCCTCACGCTGGAAGACCCCATCGAGTTTATCCACACGCCGAAAACCGCCCTGATCAACCAGCGCCAGGTGCATCGCGACACCCACAGTTTCTCGCTGGCCTTGCGTTCGGCGCTGCGCGAAGACCCCGACGTGATCCTGGTGGGCGAACTGCGCGACCTGGAAACCATCCGCCTGGCCCTGACGGCGGCTGAGACCGGGCATCTGGTATTTGGCACCCTGCACACCACCTCGGCGGCGAAGACCGTGGACAGGCTAGTGGACGTGTTCCCGGCGGGGGAAAAGGCCATGGTCCGCTCGATGCTGTCGGAGTCGCTGCAGGCGGTGGTGTCCCAGGTGCTGGTCAAGAAGGTTGGCGGCGGGCGGGTGGCGGCCCATGAAATCATGCTGGGCACGCCGGCCATTCGAAATTTGATCCGCGAGGACAAAGTGGCGCAGATCGTCTCGGCGATTCAGACCGGCGGTGCGTTGGGTATGAAAACGCTGGATATGAGCTTGAAGGTGTTGGTCACGGAAGGCGTGATCAGCCGGGAAGAGGCGCGGGAGAAGGCGAGGGTGCCTGGGGATATATAAGATCGGGAGATATAGGCAGGTCTAAATGTGGGAGGGGGCTACACCCCTCCCACATGTACTACTGCATTCCAGCTTCAGATCAGCGTTGTACTACCCGCAAGGTGTTCTGTTCTTTCGGCAGAACCCGCTTGGCAATCACGTAGTTCTTGTCCCAGAACGGCTTTTTCAGCGTGTCGATGCTGACCGACTTGCCACGACGCGGTGCGTGGATGAAGCGGTCGTTGCCCAGGTAGATGGCTACGTGGTTCACCTGGCGGCTCTTCAGTTTGAAGAACAACAGGTCACCCGGTTTCAGGTCCTTGCGCTCAACCTTCTGCCCGTGACCGGCGGCCATGGCGTTGGAGGTGCGCGGCAGATCCACGGCCGCTACGTCGTTAAACGCATATTTCACCAGGCCGCTGCAGTCGAACCCTTTACTTGGGCTGCTGCCGCCCCAACGATAAGGAGTGCCGAGCACGTTTACGGCGCGGCTGAGGACGGTGCTGCTTTGCTTGGTGTTGACTGCCATCAGGCCTGGAACTGCTTTACCGTGGGCCTTGCTCAGTTGAGTCGGGCGGCTGACGGTCGGCTTTGCCGATTTGGCAGTGCTGGGCGCGCTGTGGACTTTAGGGGTGAAACCGTTGACGTTCGGAAGTCGTTGCTCACGATTGGTGGCGTGGGCGGCCAGTGGCATTAATAGGCAAATGGTTAGCCATGTCTTTAAAAATGGTCGCATTAGGCGTGGCTCTTATGGGTTTGCGCGCAACTTTATAACAGCTTTTTGTGTCGTTCTCAGGCCGTTTGTCGACTGAACCTTGGGGTCAAACTCAGGAAAAACGCGACGATTCGCCGCGATTGTCCTACACAAGTCAGGTGGCATAAGGCTTTCAGGGGAGGGAAGATACCATTTGCCGTACGTCGGGCGCCTGTAAAAAAGTCACAAAGAAAGTGAAAAAATTTATCTATCGAAGCAAAAGAGGTACTCCATGAACACCTATCAACAGGTTGGTCCGCAGCAAGACACTCACAGCAAGGTGATCGGTTACCTGCTCTGGATTTTCGGGTTTACCGGTGCCCATCGTTTCTATTACGGCAAACCGGTCACTGGAACGATCTGGTTTTTCACCCTCGGCTTGCTGGGGATCGGCTGGCTGATCGACCTGTTCCTGATTCCGGCCATGGACCGTGAAGCGGACCTGCGTTTTACCGCTGGGCCTATCGAATACAACGTGGCGTGGATTCTGTTGGCGTTTCTGGGGGTGTTCGGCGTGCACCGCATGTACCAGGGCAAATGGATCACTGGCCTGATCTACCTGCTGACCGGCGGCTTGTTCCTGGTGGGGGTGCTGTATGACTTCTGGACCTTGAATACGCAGATTTCGATCCGCAATGCCGAGCGCAATGGCGGCCGGTAGATCATAAATAACCTGTAGGGGCGAGCTTGCTCGCGAAGAACGAATAGACAATGCGGGCTACCTGATAGCGCTGCGTTATCGTTAACGTTCTTCGCGAGCAAGCTCGCTCCTACAGTTTTTAATGGCTCAAGCCTGATAGCTGATGCGCCCATCCACCAAGGTGTAGCGCACGCTCGCCGGCAGGCTATGGCCGATGAACGGGCAGTTCTCACCCTTGGACAGCCAGTGCTCGCCCGCAACTGTGGAGCCGGCCGGGTCAAACAGCACCAGATCCGCCGCCGACCCCACCGCCAGCTTGCCCGCCGGCAGGCGCAAGGCCTCGGCCGGGCCTGCGCTCAGGCGCGCCAGCAGTGTCGGCAGGTCCAGCAAACCGTCTTCCACCAGCGTCATCGCCAGCGGCAGCAACAGCTCCACGCTGCTGATGCCCGGCTCTGTCGCGCCGAACGGCGCCAGCTTGGCATCGCGCTCATGGGGCTGGTGGTGGCTGGAAATCGCCGAGACCACACCGGATTTGACTGCCGCACGCAAACCGTCACGATCGGCCAATGTGCGCAGCGGCGGTTGCACGTGGTAAAGGCTGGAGAAGTCGATCAGCGCCTCATCCGTCAGCAGCAGCTGATACAACGCCACGTCTGCCGTCACCGGCAGGCCGCGGGCCTGGGCCTGGGCGATCAGGGCTACGCCCCGGGCGCTGGTCAGCTGGCTGAAGTGCGCACGCACGCCGCTTTGTTCCACCAGCAGCAGGTCACGGGCCAGGGCTACGGTTTCAGCGGTTTCCGGAATGCCCGGCAAGCCGAGGAAGCTGGCGACCGCACCTTCATGGGCCAAGCCGCCTTCGGCCAGGTCGCGGTCCTGGGAGTGGAAGATCACCGTCAAGTCGAAGGTGGCCGCATATTCCAAGGCGCGACACAGGGTGCGAGTGCTGCGGAAACTCTCCAGGCCGTTGCCGAACGCCACGCAACCGGCGTCGCGCAGGGCGATCAGTTCGGCAAGTTGTTCGCCCTCCAGGCCTTTGCTCAGGGCGCCGATGGGGAACACTTTGCAATTGCCGGCTTCACGGGCGCGGTCGAGGATCAGCTCGGCCACGGCCGACGTGTCGAGCACCGGCTTGGTGTGCGGTGGGCAGCACAGGCTGGTGACGCCACCGGCTGCGGCCGCGCGGGTTTCGCTGTTGATATTGCCTTTGCGGCTGTAGCCCGGCTCGCGCAGGGCGACGTTCAGGTCCACCAGGCCAGGTGCGGCCACCAGGCCTTTGGCATCGATGGTCTCGCTGGGGCTGAAAGCACCGGGCGCGGCGCCGATGGCGATGATCCGGCCGGCCTCCAGGTGCAGATCGGTAACCTGATCCAGGCCGCTGGCCGGATCGATGACTCGGGCGCCGAGAATGCTGAGCTTCACTGGGCCTTCTCCTGCTCGAATTGACGTTGCGCGGTTTGCCCGCTCATGGCCATGGACAACACCGCCATGCGCACGGCGATGCCATACGTGACCTGGTTGAGAATCACCGACTGGCTGCCGTCGGCCACCGCCGACTCAATCTCCACGCCTCGGTTGATCGGCCCCGGGTGCATTACGATGGCGTCGGGCTTGGCGCCGGCCAGGCGTGCGGTGGTCAGGCCGAACAGGCGGTAGAACTCGCCTTCGCTCGGCAGCAGGCCACCCGACATGCGTTCGCGTTGCAGGCGCAGCATGATCACCACGTCCACATCCTTGAGGCCTTCGGTCATGTCGGTGTAGACCTTCACGCCGTATTGCTCGATGCCGATGGGCAAGAGGGTTTTCGGTGCGATTACGCGGATGTCCGGGCAACCCAGGGTTTTCAGGGCCAGCATGTTCGAGCGTGCCACCCGCGAGTGCAGGATGTCGCCGACGATGGCCACCGAGAGGTTTTCAAAGCTGCCCTTGTGCCGACGAATGGTGAGCATGTCGAGCATGCCCTGGGTCGGGTGGGCGTGACGGCCGTCGCCGCCGTTGATGATCGCCACCTGCGGGCACACGTGCTCGGCAATGAAGTGGGCGGCACCGGAGTCGCCGTGGCGCACCACGAACATATCGGCGGCCATCGCTTCCAGGTTACGCAGGGTGTCGAGCAGGGTCTCGCCCTTGCTCGCCGACGAGGTGGACACGTTCAGCGTGATCACGTCGGCCGACAGCCGTTGGGCCGCCAGTTCAAAGGTGGTCCGTGTACGGGTGGAGTTCTCGAAGAACACGTTGCAGATGGTCTTGCCGCGCAGCAACGGGACTTTCTTCACCGCCCGGCCGCCAACCTCGAGGAACGAGTCGGCGGTGTCGAGGATTTCGGTGAGCAGTTCGCGGGGCAAACCGTCGAGGGACAAGAAGTGTTGCAACTGGCCCTGAGCATTGAGCTGCAGCGGGCGCTTGGCATCTAGAGGCGTCATCGCGGGGACTCTTTACAAGGCGGTTTAAAGGGCAAGGTCTTGCAGTTCGAGTTCGAGCGGCGTGGGACCGGACAATTTTACTCGCTGGCTGGCCTCAAGGGACAGCGTGGCGCCAACCACGTCCGGGCTGATGGGCAGTTCGCCTGCGTCCAGGTCCAGCAGGCAGACCAGGGTGATGCTGGCCGGGCGCCCGTAATCGAACAATTCATTCATGGCGGCGCGGATGGTACGGCCGCTCATCAGCACGTCGTCGATCAGCACCAGGTGCTGGCCTTCAATCTCGAACGGCAGGGCGGACGGGCGCACTTGTGGGTGCAGGCCGTTCTGGCTGAAGTCGTCGCGGTAGAAGGACACGTCCAGGGTACCCAAGGGTGAGTCGCTGCCGAGTTCGTCCAGCAACGCTTGGGCGACCCACACACCACCGGTGCGAATGCCGATAAAGCGCGGTTCGCTGATGCCACGGTGTTCCAGGTGCGTCTTGAGGCTAACCGCCATCTGGCGGATCAGTTCGGCGGGGTTTGGCAGACTCATGGTGGCTCCTTCAAGGCAGGCGATAGTGTGTAGGAGCGAGCTTGCTCGCGAAGAACTCACAGGCACCGTGTTCATCCAGGTTTCATGCGTTATCGTTTACGTTTTTCGCGAGCAAGCTCGCTCCTACAAAAAGCGACAGGCAAGCCGCGTCAGTCAGGATTCAAATAAAGCAGTGTTTTCGTCCAGCCAGCCCTGCAACAGCAAGGCGGCGGCGATGGCGTCCACCGGGTTGTCGCGGTAGCTGCCTTTCTGGCCGCCACGGTCGCGGCGTTCGCCCTTGGCTTCAAAGGTGGTCAGGCGTTCATCGTGGGTATAGAAGGGCAGGTTGTAGCGGCCGTTAAGACGGCGGGCGAACTTTTCGGCGCGCAGGCACATGTCGCTGGGGGTGCCGTCCATGTTCAGGGGCAGGCCGACCACTACGGCATCGGGCTTCCACTCTTTGATCAGGGCTTCGACCTGGTTCCAGTCCGGTATGCCGTTCTGGGCCTTGAGGGTGCACAGCTCGCGGGCCTGGCCGGTGATGACCTGGCCGACCGCTACGCCGATCTGCTTGGTGCCGTAGTCAAAGCCGAGGATCAAACGCAAGGCCATCAGGCGTGCCCCGCCTGGCTGGTCAGCAGGCTGAGGTTGACCCGCAGCTTGGCCGCGGCGGCTTCCAGGCGCAGTTCGCTTGCGGTGTTGAACAGGATGTCGGCATCGAACGGGCAGGTCAGCCAGGCATTGCTGGCCAGTTCGGCTTCCAGCTGCCCGGCTTCCCAGCCGGCGTAACCCAGGGTGATCACACTTTGCTCAGGGCCCACGCCGTCGGCGATGGCGAACAACACGTCCTGGGAGGTGGACAGCGAGACTCCGTCCAGGTCCACCGTGGCCTGGAACTTCGGCCCGGTGGGGTGCAGCACAAAGCCACGATCGGTCTGCACCGGCCCGCCGATGTAGATCGGCACGCCCTGGCAACGGGCCGGCGGGTCGACCTCCGGGCGCAGTTGTTCAAGGATATCGGCCAGGTTCAGCGCCTGCGGGCGGTTCACCACCAACCCCATGGCACCATTGGCCGTGTGCTCGACGATGTAGGTCAAGGTCTGCGCAAAGTTCGGGTCGGCCATATGGGGCATGGCGATCAGGAATTGGTGCTTGAGGTAGGTCGGGCTGACATTTTTCATGTCCGCTAGTGTGGCGTTGGAGGGGCGAACTGACAAGCTGGACGTGACCCGAATACAGTGCTGTCGGCTTTTCTGTAGGACGGCGCGTTCAGTTGCTGGAAAGGCGATCACCCTTGGCAAACTTCCAGGTGCGGATGATTTCCAGGCGGTCCACATCGTTCAAGTCCCCGGTAAACGGGGCAAAGGGCGCGGCCAGGCGCACGATGCGTTGGGCCGCCTGGTCCAGCAGCGGCTGACCGGACGACTCCAGCACCTGCACTTCATATAAGGTGCCGTCGCGGTTGATCGACACCAAAAGACGCAAATTGCCGTAGATCTGCTGGCGCCGTGCCTCTTCCGGGTAGTTGAGGTTACCGATGCGCTCGACCTTCTTACGCCACTCGTCCTTATACCAGGCGCCCTTGTCGCGCATGGTCGAGGCGGCGTTCAGGCGGTAAATGCGTGGGCGCTTGGCGTACAGCTGTTGTTCCTGGGCCAGTTCGGCTTCCAGGCTGGAGATTTCGTCGGACAGTGTCGAACTGTCGAACGTCGGTGCCGGCTTCACGGGCTCGGGTTGCGGCTCGGTCTTGGTTTTCTCGCGCTGGATGGGGGCTTTTTGTGGCTTGGGTGCGACGGTGGTCACCGTGGGCTTGGGCGTGGCCTGTTTGACTTCAGGCTTGGGCGCCGGCGGCGGTGTGACCTTATTGACCTTGTTGTCCTGGAAGGGCGCCACTTCGGTGGTCTTGGGGATCGCTTTCTTGTCCAGGGTGCCACTGCCCTGCTGGTTGTCCTGGGCGAGAAAGTCGGCCTTCTCGGGCTTCTTTTCGCTCTTGAACGTGGCGAGCGTGATTTCCAGGGTCTTGGTGATCTGCTTGGGCTCGACCATGGTGAAACCCACGCCGAGGATCAAGGCCAGGTGAATCAATGCCGCGAGAAACAGGGTAAATCCGAGCCGATCAGCCGGGCGCACGCCGCTGTGGGAGAGTTCGGAGGGCAGATCGGACGGGAGTGTCATGACAGGAAAACCAACATCGCGCGTTTCACAGGTCGGGCATGATAGCGCAATGTTGGTGTGTGTCCGGCTGTTCTATATCACTTGGCCTGCAGCTTGCGTTCGATGGCGGCCATCAACATTTCGCCGATGTTCGTGCCAAATGCGTTGTCGATCTCGCGAATGCAGGTCGGGCTGGTGACGTTGATTTCGGTGAGGTTTTCACCAATCACGTCAAGGCCAACAAACAGCAAACCCTTTTCCCGCAGGGTCGGGCCAACTTGGCTGGCGATCCAGCGGTCCTTGTCGGACAACGGCCGCGCTTCGCCACGACCACCGGCTGCCAGGTTGCCACGGGTCTCGCCCGCCGCCGGAATACGCGCCAGGCAGTAATCCACCGGCTCGCCGTCGATCATCAGGATGCGTTTGTCGCCGTCCTTGATCGCCGGCAGGTAGGCCTGGCCCATGATCTGCTGGGTGCCCAGGGCGGTCAGGGTTTCGAGGATCACCGACAGGTTCGGGTCGCCGGCGCGGTGACGGAAGATCGAGGTGCCACCCATGCCGTCCAGCGGCTTGAGGATCACATCACCGTGTTTGGCGGCAAATTCACGCAGCACGTCGGCACGACGGCTGACCACGGTGGGCGGTGTGCACTGCGGGAACAACGTGGCGAACAGCTTTTCATTGCAGTCGCGCAGGCTTTGCGGCTTGTTGACGATCAGCACGCCGGCACGCTCGGCCTGCTCCAACAGGTAGGTGGAGTAGACGAACTCCATGTCGAACGGCGGGTCCTTGCGCATCAGGATCACGTCGAGGTCGCTCAGGGGGCTGTCGATTTCGTCCTGCAGTTCGAACCACTTCTCGGGGTTGGCAAACACCTGCAGCGGGCGCATGCGTGCACGGGCCTCGCCGTCGCCCTGGTAAAGGTCGCGCTGTTCCATATAGAACAGGCTCCAGCCGCGGGCCTGGGCGGCCAGGAGCATGGCCAGCGAGCTGTCCTTTTTATAGGAAATGCTGGCGATAGGGTCCATGACAATGCCGACGCGAACGCTCATGGGGGATTTCCTCTAGCAAAATTGGGGCGCATAAAAGTGGCGTCAGAGTGGCGCTGCGGCTGTTGTGGGTCAAGGAAAAACCACCGGGCGGGTGCCTCGATAGATTGCTCCCCGAGACTGTGCTAAAAAGACTGCCACGGCGCAGCAGCCCTTGAATTCCAAGGCCTGCGGCGCTCATCCTGTGCAACATCAGGCAGTACACACCGAAAACCGATTCGCTGTGGCGATGGTAGAGCAGATATGGAACAGCATTCCAACGCCTTGAGAGTGATGGTGATCGACGACTCGAAGACGATCCGCCGCACCGCCGAGACGCTGTTGAAGAACGTGGGCTGCGATGTCATCACGGCCATCGACGGTTTCGATGCCCTGGCCCGGATTGTGGATCATCACCCACACATTATCTTTGTCGACATCATGATGCCGCGCCTGGATGGCTATCAGACCTGCGCCCTGGTGAAGAACAACCCGGTGTTCAAGTCGATCCCGGTAATCATGCTGTCCTCCAAGGACGGCCTGTTCGACAAGGCCAAGGGGCGCATCGTGGGTGTCGATCAGTTTTTGACCAAGCCTTTCAGCAAGGAAGAACTGCTGAGTGCGATCAAGGCCTATGTGCCCGGGTTCGCCGCAGTGGAACAAGCACACTGACGCCGCCTCACAAGGGCCGGTGCCGACCAATGTAGTGGGGAAAACCATGGCACGTGTTCTGATCGTCGACGATTCGCCGACCGAAATGTACAAACTGACCGGCATGCTGGAAAAGCACGGCCATCAGGTCCTCAAGGCCGAGAACGGCGCCGACGGCGTGGCCCTGGCTCGCCAGGAAAAGCCTGACGCCGTGCTGATGGACATCGTGATGCCGGGCCTCAATGGCTTCCAGGCCACCCGACAGCTGTCCAAGGAGCCGGAAACCAACGGCATCCCGATCATCATCATCACCACCAAGGATCAGGAGACCGACAAGATCTGGGGCGCACGCCAGGGTGCCAAGGATTACCTGACCAAGCCTGTGGACGAGGAAACCCTGATCGCCACCCTGAACAAGGTGCTGGCCGGCTGACGGCACGCCATCATGACCGAGTCGCAAACCGCCTTCGAGTTGCTGCTGGACATCGACCGCCGCTGCCGCCTGCTGGCCGCCGACCTGCCATCCCAGGAAACCCGCCTGCAACGCTGGAGCGGGATTGGCTTTCGCCTGGGGCAGCATTGGTATGTCGCGCCCATGGGCGAAGTCGCCGAAGTCCTGCATGAGCCGCGCTGCACTTTAATGCCTGGGGTCAAGGCCTGGGTCAAGGGTGTTGCTAACCTGCGCGGGCGTTTGCTGCCGGTGATGGACCTCGGCGGCTTCCTTGGCCTTGAGCTGTCCAAGGCGCGCAAGCAACGGCGGGTGCTGGTGGTGGAATACAACGATCTGTTTGTCGGGCTGCTGGTAGACGAGGTGGTGGGGATGCAGCATTTTGCGCAAGACGCCTTGCTGGCGAGCCCCAGCCCCGGCGCGCCATTTATCCAGGGCCAGTTCGACGGCGAGCCGCTGTGGCAGGTCTTCAGCCCCTTCGCCCTGGCCCAGGCCCCTGGCTTCATGGATGTCGCCGCATGACCACCGCTACTACGCCCAAACCCCAGGCCGGCTCACGTAGCCGTTCACAGATCATCGTGCTGTTTATCGCGCTGATCGTGTTCATCATGCTGCTGTTCGCCAACTTCGCTTACCTCAACACCCAGTCCACCTACGACAAACAGTACATCGGCCACGCCGGTGAACTGCGCGTGCTGTCCCAACGCATTGCCAAGAATGCTACCGAGGCCGCCGCCGGCAAGGCCGCCGCATTCAAGCTGTTGGGCGATGCGCGCAACGACTTTGCCCGACGCTGGGGCTACCTGAAAAAAGGCGACCCGGAAACCGGCCTGCCCGCTGCGCCCAGTGCGGTCCGTGCCGAAATGCGCGCGGTGCAGACTGACTGGGAGGCGCTGCTGAAAAACACCGACGCGATCCTCGCCAGCGAACAGACCGTGCTGTCCCTGCACCAAGTGGCCGCGACCCTCGCCGAAACCGTACCGCAATTGCAGATGGAGTCGGAAAAGGTCGTCGACATCCTGCTGCAACGCGGCGCGCCGGCCAGCCAGGTGGCCTTGGCCCAGCGCCAGTCGCTGCTGGCCGAGCGTATCCTGGGCGCGGTCAACACGGTGCTGGCCGGTGACGAAACCGCCGTCCAGGCCGCCGACACCTTTGGCCGCGATGCCAATCGCTTCGGGCAGGTGCTCAATGGCATGCTCAACGGCAACCCCGGGCTGCGCATCACCCAGGTCGAAGACCGCGATGCCCGCGCGCGGCTGGCGGAAATCGCCGAGCTGTTCGAGTTTGTCTCCGGCTCCGTGGATGAAATTCTCGAAACCTCACCGCAGTTGTTCCAGGTCCGCGCCTCGGCGAGCAATATTTTCAACCTGTCGCAAACCCTGCTCGATGAAGCCTCGCACCTGGCCACCGGTTTTGAAAACCTCGCCAGCGGACGCAGCTTCGACACCATCGGCGGCTATGTGCTGGGCCTGTTGGCGCTGGCCTCGATCATCCTGATCGGCCTGGTGATGGTGCGCGAAACCAACCGCCAACTGCACGAGACCGCCGAGAAGAACGAGCGCAACCAGAACGCGATCATGCGCCTGCTCGATGAAATCGAAGACCTGGCCGACGGCGACCTCACCGTGACCGCCTCGGTGACTGAAGACTTCACCGGCACCATCGCCGACTCCATCAACTATTCCGTGGACCAGCTGCGCGACCTGGTGGCCACCATCAACCTCACCGCCGGGCAAGTGGCGGGCGCCGTGCAAGAGACCCAGGCCACCGCCATGCACCTGGCCCAGGCCTCCGAGCATCAGGCCCAGCAGATCGCCGAAGCGTCCACCGCGATCAACCAGATGGCCCAGTCCATCGACCAGGTGTCGGCCAACGCGGCCGAATCCTCGGCGGTGGCGGAACGTTCGGTGGAAATCGCCAACAAAGGCAACGAGGTGGTGCACAACACCATCCACGGCATGGACAACATTCGCGAACAGATCCAGGACACCGCCAAGCGCATAAAGCGCCTGGGCGAGTCGTCCCAGGAGATTGGCGACATCGTCAGCCTGATCGACGACATTGCCGACCAGACCAACATCCTCGCCCTCAACGCCGCGATCCAGGCGAGCATGGCCGGGGATGCCGGGCGCGGCTTTGCGGTGGTGGCCGATGAAGTGCAACGGCTGGCCGAGCGTTCGTCGGCGGCCACCCGGCAGATTGAAACCCTGGTGCGCGCGATCCAGGCCGACACCAACGAAGCCGTCATCTCCATGGAACAGACCACCACCGAAGTGGTGCGCGGTGCACGGCTGGCCCAGGACGCCGGGGTGGCGCTGGAAGAGATCGAAGGCGTATCGAAAACCCTGGCCGCGCTGATCCAGAGCATCTCCAACGCGGCGCAGCAACAGACCTCATCGGCGGGGCAGATCTCCCTGACCATGAACGTGATCCAACAGATCACCACGCAGACGTCATCGGGCTCCACCGCTACCGCCGAAAGCATCGGCAACTTGGCGAAGATGGCCAGCCAGTTGCGCAGGTCGGTGTCGGGTTTCACCCTGCCTGCGGCCAAACAGGTTGATGATTGAAATGCGATCCAAATGTGGGAGGGGCTTGCCCCCTCCCACACTAGATCTCTATTGGCTTTGAGATCCAGGCAACCCACGAATTCTAAGCGGAGCAGTTATGGTTGATCGGCACGACTACGTGGCCCTCGAATGGGTCAAGGGCGACATTGCCGAAACCCTGAAACAGGCCCGTTCGGCGCTGGATGCATTTGTCGAGACCCACGACGATGGCGTGATCAGCCAGTGCCTGGACGCTATCCACCAGGTGCATGGCGCGCTGCAAATGGTCGAGTTCTACGGCGCGGCGCTGCTGGCCGAGGAGATCGAGGAGCTGGCCCTGGCGCTCCAGGCCGGGCATGTCGGCCAGCGCGAGGAAAGTATCCGCCTGCTGCAACAGGCCCTGGGCCAACTGCCGTTGTACCTTGACCGGGTGCACAGCGCCCGCCGTGATTTACCGCTGGTGGTGCTGCCGCTGCTCAACGACCTGCGCAGCGCCCACGGCGAAAGCCTGCTGTCGGAAACCAGCTTGTTCAGCCCGCCGCTGCTGTCGATTGCGCCGCTTGCCGAGGACACCCTGGCCCAACGCGCGCCGGCCGACTTTCAGGCGCAACTGCGCCAGTGGCATCAACTGTTGCAGCAAGCCCTCGCCGGGCTGCTGCGTGAAGACCACGGGCCGAGCAACCTGGAAGACATGGCGCGGGTGTTCGCGCGCCTCGAGGCGCTGTGCCAGGGCGCGCCGCTGTTACCGCTGTGGCAAGTTACGTCGGCGCTGGTCGAGGGCATGCTCACCGGCGTGGTCGCCAACAGCCCGGCACTGCGCAGCCTGCTCAAGGCCAGTGACAAACAACTCAAGCGCCTGCTGGCGCAGGGCATCGGCGGGATCAACCAACCCGCACCGGATGAACTGCTCAAGAGCCTGTTGTTTTACGTCGCCAAAGTCACTCGACCGACCCCGCGCATGCAGAGTCTGAAAGAGCGCTACAGCCTGGATGAGGCCTTGCCCGACAGCGCAGTGGTGGACGCCGAACGCGCGCGCCTTGCCGGGCCGGATCGCAACGCCATGGGCTCGGTGCTCGGTGCGTTGTGTGAAGAGTTGGTGCGGGTCAAAGAGCGCCTCGACCTGTTCGTGCGCAGCGACCGCCAGCACACGAGCGACCTCGACGCGCTGCTGGCGCCCCTGCGACAGATTGCCGATACCCTCGCGGTGCTGGGGTTTGGCCAGCCGCGCAAAGTCATCATCGACCAGCTGGCGGTGGTATTGAGCCTGGCCCAGGGGCATCGCGAGCCCAACGATGCGGTGTTGATGGACGTCGCCGGCGCGCTGCTCTATGTGGAAGCCACGCTGGCGGGAATGGTCGGCACCGTCGAGCCGGAAGGCCACGAAGAAAGCCGCCTGCCCACCACCGACCTGACCCAGATCCACCAGTTGGTCATCCGCGAATCCTGCCAGTGCCTGCAGCAAGCCAAGGAGCTGGTGATCGACTGTATCGAAGCCGATTGGGACCGCCAGCGCCTGGAATCCCTGCCGGAACTGCTGAGCCAGGTGCGCGGCGCGCTGGCGATGATTCCCTTGCCCCGCGCGGCCAGCCTGATGCGCGGTTGCACCGATTACGTCGACGAACAGTTGATGGTCAACGACAGCCCGCCGTCGGAGCTGCAACTGGGGCATTTCGCCGATGTGATCAGCAGCCTGGAGTATTACCTCGAACGCATGCTCCAGGACCCGGACGCCGCCGGTGAGCGGGTGTTGGAACTGGCCACCCAAAGCCTGGCTGCGCTGGGCTACCTGCCCGCCGAAAAACCCTGGCGCCAGGCGCTGGCAGCACCCGATGGCGCGCTGTCGAGCGAGGTTGCGCCCAGCCAGTCCCAGTTCGACGCACTGGCCAACCCCACTTCGGGCCTCAATCCACCGGCCTTGCAACGCCCCGGTAGCCTGCTGCCGCCGCCGGCCGATGAAGCGCCCATCGACGATGAACTGCGCGACGTCTTCCTCGAAGAAACCGAGGAAGTCCTTGAGGTGCTGCACCGCCACCTGCCCAACAGCGCGGACAAAACCGCCCAGGGCGAAATGCGCCGCGCCTTCCACACCCTGAAAGGCAGCGGCCGCATGGTGCGCGCCCTGGTGCTGGCAGAATTGGCCTGGGCCGTGGAAAACCTGCTGAACCGTGTGCTCGAGCGCAGTGTGGCCCTCGGCCCCGAGATCCAACAGGTGCTGGATGACGCCGTGGCCCTGCTGCCAGCATTGATCGCCGACTTCGCGACGGGCGAGCAACACCAGCGCGATGAGGTCGACGCCCTGGCCGCCCGCGCCCACGCCTGGGCCAACGGCGCCGCAGGGGCGGCCGCAGAACCCCACGATCCGATGTTGCTGGAGATCTTCCGCAACGAAGCTCAGAGCCATCTGGACAGCCTCAACCACTTCCTGCAACAGGCCGCCGAGCATGTGCCGCTGCAAGTCAGCGATGAACTGCAACGCGCCCTGCACACCCTCAAGGGCAGCGCCTACATGGCTGGCGTGTTGCCCATCGCCGAGCTGGTGCGCCCACTGGATCACCTGACCCGCGAATACAAGGCCCATCGCCTGCCGCTGGACCTGGACGAAGTCGAGTTGCTGCTGGAAGCCGAAGGCCTGTTCCAGCGCGGGTTGCGTCAACTGGACCGCGATCCCCTGGTGCCGATCAAGGGCGCGGATGACTTGATCCGCCGTACCCAGGCCCTGCTCGACCATCAACTGGCCGCGCTGCTCGACGCCCCCAACACGGGGTTGCGGATCAAGCGCGACCCGCAACTGATCGCCAACTTCCTGGCCCAGGGCATGGACATTCTGCTCGACGCCGAAAGCCTGCTGCGCCGCTGGCAGCAACACCCCGGCGAACGCCAGGAACTCACCGCGCTGCTGGATGAATTGACCACGCTGGGGGAGGGCGCCCATGTCGCCGACCTGCACGCCATCGATGAACTCTGCGAAGCCTTGCTCGACCTCTACGGCGCCGTGGAAGAAAGCAGCCTGGCGGTCAGCGAGCGGTTTTTCCATGAGGCCGAACAGGCCCATGAAGCGCTGATCAACATGCTCGATCAATTGGCCGCCGGCCAGGAAATCATCCCGGCACCGGCACGTGTACACGCCCTGCGCGAACTGTTGGACGATGCACTGGACCCTTCTGCCACCGGCCTGATCAAAAGCGACGGCAGCCGCGCCCTGAGCATCTCCGAACTGGGCGCCGCCACCGCGCAACTGCGGGATGAAACGTGGATCGACGATGAACTCGTGGAGATCTTCCTCGAAGAAGCCGTGGATATCCTCGACAGTGCGGGGCAGTCCCTGAAACGCTGGCTGCTGGAGCCGGACAGTGCCGCGCCGTTGTCGTCCCTGCAGCGCGACCTGCACACCCTCAAGGGCGGCGCGCGCATGGCCGACATCGGACCGGTGGCCGACCTTGCCCATGAATTGGAGTGCGTGTACGAAGGCCTGGTGGATCGGCGCTACAGCTACTCCAGCGAGCTGTCGCAGGTGCTGATGGCCAGCCATGAGCGGTTGGCCCTGCAACTGGAGGAACTGCAGCACCATCAACCCTTGAGCGACAGCGCCGAACTGGTCGCCAGGTTGCGCGCGCTACGCCAGGGCGGCATGCCGGCTGCACAGGCCGCTCCACCTGCGGAAACGCCGGGCACCGACCCCGAGTTGCTGGACATCTTCCTCGAAGAAGCCGTCGACATTCTCGACAGCTCCGGCAGCGCCTTGCTGCGCTGGCAGGCCGAGCCGAACAATCGCCAGGAAGTCGAAACCCTGCTGCGCGACCTGCACACCCTCAAGGGCGGCGCGCGCATGGTCGAGATCGGGCCGATCGGTGACCTGGCCCATGAGCTGGAATTTCTCTACGAAGGGCTGTCCGCCGGTTTGCTCGCGCCGTCCGCCGAACTGTTCGCGTTGCTGCAGGGCTGCCACGACCGCCTGGCGCAGATGATCGACGCCGTGGCGGATGGGCTGCCGGTGGGTTCGGTGGACAAGCTCATCGAACGTATCAAGAGCCTGGTGCACCCCAGCGATGAGCCCGTGACGCCCGTGGCGCTGCCCGCAGGCAAGGCCGAAGCGGTGGTTGATCCCGGCGCCGACATGGTGAAGATTTCCGCTGAACTGCTGGACGACCTGGTCAACCTGGCCGGCGAGACCTCGATCTTCCGTGGTCGTATCGAGCAGCAAGTCAACGACGCGCGCATTGCCCTGCATGAGGTGGAAACCACTATCGAACGCATGCGCGACCAACTGCGCCGCCTCGACACTGAAACCCAGGGGCGCATCCTCAGTCGTCAACAGGCCGAGGCCGAGCGCCTGGGCTATGAAGAATTCGACCCGCTGGAAATGGACCGTCATTCGCAGTTGCAGCAACTGTCCCGGGCGCTGTCGGAATCGGCCTCCGACCTGCTCGACCTCAAGGACACCCTCGACCGCCGCAACGAGGACGCCCATGGCCTGTTGCAGCAACAGGCGCGCATCAACACCGAGTTGCAGGAAGGCCTGATGCGCACGCGCATGGTGCCCTTCGAACGCATGCTGCCGCGCCTCAAACGCATCGTGCGCCAGGTGGCGGGCGAGTTGGGCAAGGACGTGGAATTCATCGTCGGCAATGCCGAGGGTGAGATGGACCGCAATGTGCTGGAGCGCATGGCGGCACCGCTGGAACACATGCTGCGCAACGCCGTCGACCATGGCCTGGAGTCCCGCGATGCGCGGTTGCTGGCCGGAAAACCGGAGAAGGGCCGCATCACCCTGGACCTGACCCACGAAGGCGGCGATATCGTTTTCGACATGCGCGACGACGGTGCCGGCGTGCCTCTGGACGCGGTGCGGCGCAAGGCGATCAAGCGCGGTTTGCTCGCCCCTCATCAAGAGATGAGCGACCGTGATGTGTTGCAGTTCATCCTGCAGCCGGGGTTCTCCACGGCGGAAAAGATCACGCAGATTTCCGGGCGTGGCGTGGGCATGGACGTGGTGCACGAAGAAGTGCGCCAGCTCGGCGGCTCGATGTTCATTGACTCGACACCGGGGGAGGGCGTGCACTTTCGCATCCGCCTGCCGTTTACCGTGTCGGTCAACCGAGCGTTGATGGTGCACTGCGCGGACGATCAATACGCGATCCCGCTCAACACCATCGAAGGGCTGGTGCGGGTGCTGCCCCATGAGCTGGCGGGGCACTACCAGCAGGATCCGCCGTGTTATGAATATGCCGGCCAACGCTACGAGCTGTTTTACCTGGGTGACCTGCTGCACACCGTCGGTCGCCCGAAATTACTGGGCCAGTATCAACCCGTGCCGGTATTGCTGGTGCAGTGCAACGAGCGCCGTGTGGCGGTGCATGTGGACGCCATGGCCGGCACCCGGGAGATTGTGGTCAAGGGCCTGGGCCCGCAGTTTTCCGGGGTGCAGGGGTTATCCGGCGCGACCATCCTGGGGGATGGGCGCGTGGTGTTGATCATCGACCTGCTCGCGCACATCCGCGCCCGGCAACCGGCCTTGCCGGCCCAGCCGGTGGATGCTCCGTTGATCCTCAACGACCCGCTGAAAAAGCGCCCGCTGCTGGTGCTGGTGGTGGACGACTCGGTCACCGTGCGCAAAGTCACGAGCCGCCTGTTGGAGCGCAACGGCATGAACGTACTCACCGCCAAGGACGGCATCGACGCCCTTGCCGTGCTCGAGGAACATACCCCCGACCTGATGCTGCTCGACATCGAAATGCCGCGCATGGACGGCTTCGAAGTGGCCATCCAGGTGCGCAACGACCCCCGGCTGATGCGCCTGCCGATCATCATGATCACCTCCCGCACCGGCCAGAAACACCGCGACCGCGCCATGGCCATCGGTGTCAACGACTACCTGGGCAAGCCGTACCAGGAATCGGTGCTGCTCGAAAGCATCGCCTACTGGAGCAAATCCCGTGCTTGACCACCGCACCAGCCAACTCACCGGCCTGCTCCTGCCCCTGGCCGACCGCCACCTGATACTGCCCAACGTCGCCATCGCCGAGTTGATCGACTTCCAACGCGGCGAACCGGCCAGCGATGCACCGCCGTGGTATTTGCGGCAAGTGACGTGGCGGGATCGGCAAATCCCGTTGATCAGCTTTGAAGCGGCATGCGGCGAGGCCAGCGTGACCGGCGAACGCTCGCGGATCGTGGTGTTGAATGCACTGGGCGGGCGCCCGACGTTGAAGTTCATTGCGCTGGTGATCCAGGGGATTCCACGGTCGTACAAGCTCGATAGCGAATTGAGCTACGTGGACGTGCCACTGTGCCCGCTGGAACTGGCGGCGGTGCAGGTGGGGGAACAGGTGGCGAAGGTGCCGGATTTGATGGGGCTTGAAGCCTTATTGGTCGAGTCCGGACTGGCCTGAATCTAAGTCATGTGAGGATCCCCTGTGGGAGGGGCATCTGAATGTGATATTGCGTAGCAGCTGTCGAGCCCCGGCGAGGCTGCGTTTGCGGCCCGTCTGACACACCGCTGACGCAGCCTCGCCAGGGCTCGACAGCTGCTACGCAGGGAGACCTGCTCAAGCCCTCAATCAATCCGCGCAAACCGCTCAATCAACGGCTGCTCCCGATGCTCGGCCTGCCACAAGTCGTAGGCACTTTGCATCGATAGCCATAGTTGCGCAGTACTTACGCCGGCTCGCTCCAACCGGACGGCAAGGTCCGGGCTGACGGGAGCGTGGCCATGCAAGATCCTTGAAAAAGTTTCGCGGGCAAAGCCAAGACGTTTAGCCATTTCGGTGATGGTGATGCCCAAGGCTGGGACCACGTCCTCAAGCAGAATTTCACCTGGGTGAGGTGGGTTGTGCATACCCATATCGATACCTCCACTCAGTGGTAATCAAGATAATCAACCAGTTCGACCTGATCGTCGAACATTCGAAAAATGATGCGCCAGTTACCACTTATGCTGACGGACCAGTAGTCGATCAGGTCGCCCTTCAAACGGTGGAAGCGCCAGCCGGGCAGGTCCAGTGCATCTGGGTGCTCGGCCTTGTCCAGAATGAGCAGCACGCGGCGCAAGCGCTTTGCATGATTTGCGTTGATGCCTCTGGTTGAACCGGTCTCATAGAACGCCCTGAGTCCTTTATGTTTCCAGCTGACGATCATGGCGCGATTGTGATGTGATACATCACGCTCTGCAATGGCCTTGCATCGGGATTAACGATCGGGTTCATGATGCCTGCCCGTAGCTATTCGGAGCGAAAAGGCTAGGGACAACGGTTCCGAGCAACAACCTGAAAAGTCTGTCAGATAATTCTCTTCTGAGTGTCGATGATCGTTCCCACGCTCCGCGTCACCCTATTGCAAGGCTTTGGCCTTGCGCTGGCTGGCGGCTGCGACTGGGGCTTCGGATTTTTCCTGCAAGATTTTTGGTTGTGCATGAACTTGTCGCCTGCAGCCCGCGCGCCTAGTCTTCCTCCCGTCATCGCAAAAAACGGTGACACGGACGTGCAAGTCCGAGAAACCTGTTTAGGCGCTCAAAACGCCTAGATCCAAAGGCGTTCCTTAATTATTCATTCAGGAACTGCACATCATGTCGAACTCATCCTCTACCAACCTCTTCACCGTAAACCCCCACCAAAACACCGAAACCCTGCTGGTCAACGCCAGCGAAACCCTGTCCTCCCTCAATGCACTCACCTGCAACCTGGCCTTCGACCTGGACACTTCCCAGCGCGCCATCATGCTCGGGATCCAGCAAATGGCCGAGTTGGGGCAGTTGTTGGTGGATCGGGCGCTGGAGCAGGTCAGCCCTTCGCTGGAAAAGGTCCCAAACAGGGACTGATCAGCCCCTGTTTGGGACCGCTATCTAACAGGCATCACTGAACAAATGTGGGAGGGGCGGTGCGACGATTCGACTTGCCCCCGATGGCTGAGTGTCAGTTGATACATCACTTAGCTGACCCTCCGCTATCGGGGGCAAGTCGAATCGTCGCACCGCCCCTCCCACATTTAGATCATCTTTTGGCTCGGATCAGTGTTTGCTGATTCTCCATTACTCCAACCGTAACGATCCACCGCTAAGCTTGATTGATGGCCCCCCGAATCACTCCTAAGGTACAGCCCACGACAGCAAACCCGTGGAGCGACCATGACAACAATAACTACCCCCGACTCGCGCTGGACGCGGCGGCGTGACGAGAAGCAGCGGCGGCTCGGGCGGGTTTTGCAGTATGCAGACGGGGCGGTTTTGCCCAGCGACAGGATCGTCGAGGCGCTTGAGGCGCTGATCCTCCCCGGCGACCGAGTGGTGCTGGAAGGCAACAACCAGAAGCAGGCCGACTTCCTCTCGCGCTCTCTGGCCAAGGCCGACCCGGCCAAGCTCCACGATTTGCACATGATCATGCCCAGCGTCGGGCGGTCCGAGCACCTGGACCTGTTTGAAAAGGGCATCGCGCGCAAGCTGGACTTTTCCTTCGCCGGCACCCAATCCCTGCGCATCAGCCAATTGCTCGAAGACGGCCTGCTGGAAATCGGTGCGATCCACACTTACATCGAACTCTATGCACGGCTGGTGGTGGACCTGATCCCCAACGTCGTACTGTCCGCCGGTTTCATGGCTGACCGTGCCGGCAATATCTACACCGGCGCCAGCACCGAAGATACTCCGGCGCTGATCGAACCCGCCGCGTTCAGCGATGGCATCGTGATCGTGCAGGTCAACCAGTTGGTGGATGACGTCAGCGACTTGCCCCGCGTCGACATCCCCGCCAGTTGGGTGGATTTCGTGGTGGTGGCCGACAAGCCGTTCTACATCGAGCCGCTGTTCACCCGCGACCCGCGCCATATCAAGCCGGTGCATGTGCTGATGGCGATGATGGCGATCCGCGGCATCTACGAAAAACACAATGTGCAGTCCCTCAACCATGGCATCGGGTTCAACACCGCTGCCATCGAATTGATCCTGCCCACCTACGGTGAATCCCTCGGCCTGAAGGGCAAGATCTGCCGCAACTGGACCCTCAACCCGCACCCGACGCTGATCCCGGCCATCGAAAGCGGCTGGGTGGAAAGCGTGCATTGCTTTGGCACCGAACTGGGCATGGAGAACTACATCGCCGCGCGCCCGGATGTGTTCTTCACCGGCCGCGACGGTTCGATGCGTTCCAACCGGATGTTCTGCCAGCTGGCCGGGCAATACGCGGTGGACCTGTTTATCGGCGCTACCCTGCAAGTCGACGGCGACGGCCATTCCAGCACCGTGACCCGTGGCCGCCTCGCCGGTTTCGGTGGGGCGCCGAACATGGGCCACGACCCGCGCGGTCGTCGTCACGGCACGCCGGCATGGCTGGACATGCGCCACGGCGACGCGCCGGAAGCGCTGCTGGAGCGCGGCAAAAAGCTCGTGGTGCAGATGGTCGAGACCTTCCAGGAAGGCGGCAAGCCCACCTTCGTCGACACCCTCGACGCCGTGGAAGTGGCGCGCAAAAGCGGCATGCCCCTGGCGCCGATCATGATCTACGGTGACGACGTCACCCACCTGCTCACCGAAGAAGGCATCGCCTACCTGTACAAGGCGCGGTCCCTGGAGGAACGCCAGGCGATGATCGCCGCCGTCGCCGGGGTGACCGCCATCGGCATGCGCCACAACCCCAAGGACACCGCGCGCATGCGCCGCGAAGGCCTGATCGCCTTGCCCGAAGATTTGGGCATCCGCCGCACCGACGCCACCCGCGAGTTGTTGGCCGCCAAGAGTGTGGCGGACCTGGTGGAGTGGTCCGGTGGCCTGTACAACCCGCCCGCCAAATTCAGGAGCTGGTAAATGCGCGCACTTAAACTGCACGAACTCAGCCTCGCGGATCGCCTGGCGGATATGGCCGTCGATGCGCTGATCGATGAAGCCGACCTGTCGCCCAAGCCCGCCCTGGTGGACCGTCGCGGCAACGGCGCTCACAGCGATTTGCACCTGGGGCTGATGCACGCTTCGGCGCTGTCGCTGTGGCCGATGTTCAAGGCAATGGCCGAGGCCGCGCTTGAATTCGGTGAAGTCGGTTTGCCCCTGCGCGAAGCCCTCGGCCGTATCGGGCGCGAAGGCGAACAGGCGATGCTCGTCACCACCCACGGCGTGAACACCCATCGCGGTGCGATCTGGGCCCTTGGCCTGCTGACCGCAGCGGCTGCCCTGGAACCGCGAGCCATAACGCTGAACGCCGCCAGACTGGCCCTGCTCAACGACCGTTACGCGCCGCAAACCCCGAGCCACGGCGCCCAGGTCGCCCAGCGTTATGGCGCACGCGGTGCCCGTGAAGAAGCGCAACTGGGCTTCCCCGCCGTGACCCAACGTGGTCTGCCGCAACTGCGCCAGAGCCGCCGCCAGAACGTCGGTGAACAGAACGCGCGTCTTGACGCCTTGCTCGCGATCATGACCGAGCTTGCCGACACCTGCGTGCTCTACCGCGCCGGCACCGCAGGCCTGCAGGCAATGCAACACGGCGCCCAAGCGGTGCTCGACGCTGGCGGCAGCGCCACCCTGGCCGGGCGCCGCAGCCTGCACGAACTGGACAACCAGCTCTTGGCCCTGAATGCCTCCCCCGGTGGCGCCGCCGACCTGTTGGCCGCCTGCCTGTTTATCGACCGCCTCGACGGAGCGTTGTGATGGAAACCTTATCCTTTGAATTCCCCGCCGGGCAGCCGCCAACAGGCCGTGCGCTGGTGGGCTGCGTTGGCTCGGGCGACCTGGAAGTGCTGCTGGAACCGGGCACGGCCGGCACGCTGACCATCCAGGTCCAGACCTCGGTGAATGGCGCCGAACAACGCTGGCAGCACCTGTTCGAACGCATCTTCCAGGAGCAGACGCCTCCGGCCCTGAACATTGATATCCACGATTTCGGTGCCACCCCCGGCGTGGTGCGTTTGCGCCTGGAACAGGGTTTCGAGGAGATCGGCCATGACTGACTTGCTGGCTAAACACAGCTTCGTGGAATTGGGGGCGCGGCAGCGGGCCAAGGCCTTGTTGGATGCCGGCACCTTTCGCGAACTGATCGACCCGTTCCAGCGCGTCATGTCGCCCTGGCTCAGCCGCCAAGGGGTGGTGCCCCAGGCCGATGACGGCGTGGTGATCGCCAAGGGCAGCATCGGCGACTTGCCTGTGGTGATTGCAGCCATTGAAGGCAACTTCCAGGGCGGCAGCCTCGGTGAAGTGGGCGGCGCGAAAATCGCCGGCGCCCTGGAGCTGGCGGCCGAAGACAACCGCAAGGGCATCCCGACCCGCGCCGTGCTGCTGCTGGAAACCGGCGGCGTGCGCTTGCAGGAAGCCAACCTCGGCCTGGCCGCGATTGCCGATATACACGCGGCGATTGTCGACCTGCGCCAGTACCAGCCGGTGATCGGCGTAGTGGCGGGCAGCGTTGGCTGTTTCGGCGGCATGTCCATCGCGGCCGGGCTGTGCAGTTACCTTGTCGTCACCCGCGAAGCGCGCCTGGGGCTGAACGGTCCGCAGGTGATCGAGCAGGAGGCCGGGCTGGAAGAGTACGACTCCCGCGACCGTCCCTTTATCTGGAGCCTCACGGGCGGCGAACAGCGTTTTAACAGTGGCCTGGCGGACCGTTACGTGGCCGACGATGTGGCGCAGATCCAGCAGACGGTCAGCGCGTTGTTGCAGCAGGGCCTGCCCGCACAACAGCGCAGTCGCCAGGCCGATGATTACCTCGCACGTTTGGCTGAGTTGGACGCCGTAGCGCAAATCGACCCGGCGACGGTGCGCGAGCTGTATCAGGGAGAACGCTCATGAGAGGCTTGCAGTGGTTCAACGCATTGAGCGCCGGCGCTCCACCCGTAGAAGGTTTGCCAGCGTCGCTGAGGGTTGCCGACGGTGTATTGGGTGAGCAACAGGTGCGCTTTGTCGCCGTGGTCACCGACGCGCAAAACCGCTTCCCTCGGGCGCGCAATGGCGAAGTCGGCCTGCTCGAAGGCTGGGGCCTGGCCAGGGCCGTCGATGAGGCCATCGCCCGCGGCAACAAGTGCCCCATCATCGCCATCGTCGATGTGCCCAGCCAAGCCTACGGCCGCCGCGAAGAAGCCCTCGGCATCCACCAGGCCCTGGCCGCTGCGGCCGACAGCTATGCCCGCGCGCGCCTCGCCGGCCACCCAGTGATTGCGCTGCTGGTGGGCAAGGCCATGTCCGGTGCGTTCCTGGCCCACGGTTACCAGGCCAACCGCCTGATCGCCCTGCGCGACCCCGGCGTGATGGTGCACGCCATGGGCAAGGCCTCGGCCGCGCGGGTGACCTTGCGCAGCGTTGAAGAGCTGGAAGCCCTGGCCGCCAGTGTGCCGCCCATGGCCTATGACATCGACAGCTATGCCAGCCTTGGCTTGCTGTGGGAGACCTTGTCGGTCAGCCAGATTGAACAGCCCACGGCGGACGATATAGCGCGGGTCAGCGATTGCCTGGTGAATGCGATCAAGGACATCGGCAGCGCCGATCTGCGCGGACGCCTCGGCGCGACTAATCGCGCCGCCTCCAGCCAGGTTCGCCAACTGCTGCGGGAACAATGGTGAACGCCCACGACTTGCTCTGGGGCATGACCCCGGCGCATGCGCCCGCCGATGTACCGGCCTGGGTGCTCGAAGCGCTCGGCGCCGGCCATCCCGTGGTGGTGCGCCGCGCCATTGCCGCGCCGGGGCATGTGGCGGTCGGCGTGCGCGGGCGTTTGCGTGAGCAGCGGTTCGCCGCCGAGATGCCGCTGGCGGCGGTGCAGCGGCGTGTTGCACCGGAAGCCCTGCGCGACGTGGTTTCGTCACGGGATTTACCCGCGCTGCAAGCGCTTGCTCAATTGCGTTCGGTGCTGGTGCACGAGGCATGGGGCGTCAGCGGTAGCGCAGGCTTTGAATTGGCCACCGGCATCGAAGCGCTGCATGCCCAGAGTGATCTGGATTTGATCCTGCGTACGCCCAAGCGCCTTGAACGCAGCGATGCCGAGGACCTGCTGGCGAGCCTGGACGCGGCGGTGTGCCCCGTGGACCTGCAACTGCAAACCCCGTTCGGCGCCGTGGCCTTGCGCGAATGGGCTGGCGGATCACGTCGCGTGCTGTTGAAAACCATCAGCGGCGCGCACCTGGTCGACGATCCCTGGCAGGCCGTGGCATGAGCAGCCTCCTGGTGTTTCCGGGGCAGGGTGCCCAGCGACCAGGCATGCTCCAGTCGCTGCCCGAACCTGTGCTGGAAGAAGCCAGCGATGCCCTGGGCGAAGACGTGCGCCGGCTCGATTCAGCGCAAGCCCTGGCCAGTACCCGCGCCGTGCAACTGTGCCTGTTGATCGCCGGCGTCGCCCACGCCCGCCTGTTGGAGCGCACCCCGGATTACGTGGCGGGCCTGTCCATCGGCGCCTACCCGGCGGCGGTCATCGCCGGGGCCCTGGATTTTGCCGATGCGGTAAAGCTGGTCAGCCTGCGCGGCCAACTGATGCAAAGCGCTTATCCACACGGCTACGGCATGACCGCGATCATCGGCGTGGAGTTATCCACCGTCGAAACACTCCTCGCCGACATCCACAGCCCCGAAACCCCGGTGTACCTGGCCAATATCAACGCCGATAACCAGACTGTGATCGCCGGCAGCGACGAGGCCATGAAGCGTGTCGCCGCGCGCATCAAGGGCAACGGCATTGCCAAACGCCTGGCCGTCAGTGTGCCGTCCCATTGCGCGCTGCTGGCGCAACCGGCCCAGGCCCTGGCCCAGGCATTTGTCCCGCTCAAGGCGCCGCGCATCACCTACCTGAGCAGCACCCGCGCGCGGCCGATCCACCACCCTGAACATCTGCGCGACGACCTGGCCTTCAACATGTGCCGCGTCGTTGACTGGCGCGGCACCGTACAAGGCGCCTACGAGCGCGGTGTGCGCCTGCAAATCGAACTGCCCCCGGGCGCCGTGCTCACCGGCCTGTCACGCCGCGTGTTCGAACAAGGCACCGTGATCGCCTGCGAAGGTGCACGCCTGGATACCTTGCAGGCCCTGCTGGAAGAGGAGGAGCGCCGCCACCGATAAAGCACCACCCAAGGCTGTCGAAGCACAAAAACAACAATTTCGATCGAGCACTTCGAGGACAACAACAATGATTATTTACGGTGTGGCATTGCTGGCGATCTGCACGCTGGCAGGCGTGATCATGGGTGACATGCTCGGCGTGTTGCTGGGCGTCAAATCCAACGTGGGCGGGGTGGGCATCGCCATGATCCTGCTGATCTGCGCTCGCCTGTGGATGCAAAAACGCGGCGGCATGACCAAGGAGTGCGAGATGGGCGTGGGCTTTTGGGGCGCCATGTACATTCCCGTGGTGGTGGCGATGGCCGCGCAGCAGAACGTCGTGACCGCCCTGCACGGCGGCCCGGTCGCGGTGCTGGCGGCGATTGGTTCGGTGGTGGTCTGTGGTTGCACCATCGCCTTGATCAGCCGTACGCACAAAGGCGAGCCCCTGCCCGCCGAAGAGCCGTTGATCGTGCCTGCGGGAGGTCGCTGATATGTGGGATCTCATCGAAAAAGGCCTGGAACATAACGGCCTGATCACCGCGTTTGCGTTTGTTGGCGTGGTGATGTGGATTTCCGTGGTGCTGTCCAAGCGCCTGACGTTCGGGCGCATCCACGGCTCGGCGATTGCCATCGTCATCGGCCTGGTCCTGGCCTGGGTCGGCGGCACCCTTACCGGCGGGCAAAAAGGCCTGGCCGACCTGGCACTGTTCTCCGGCATCGGCCTGATGGGCGGCGCGATGCTGCGCGACTTCGCCATTGTTGCCACGGCGTTCGAGGTACAGGCCACCGAAGCGCGCAAGGCCGGGATGATCGGTGTGATTGCGCTGCTGCTGGGCACGATCCTGCCGTTTATCGTCGGCGCCAGCATGGCCTGGGTGTTTGGCTATCGCGACGCTATCAGCATGACCACCATCGGCGCGGGTGCCGTGACCTACATCGTCGGCCCGGTGACCGGTGCGGCGATTGGCGCGACTTCGGATGTGATGGCGCTGTCCATCGCAACCGGGTTGATCAAGGCGATCCTGGTGATGGTCGGCACCCCGGTGGCGGCGCGTTGGATGGGCTTGGACAACCCGCGTTCGGCGATGGTGTTTGGGGGCTTGGCCGGCACCGTGAGCGGCGTGACGGCAGGGCTGGCGGCGACGGATCGGCGCTTGGTGCCGTATGGCGCGTTGACGGCGACGTTCCATACCGGGCTTGGGTGTTTGCTGGGGCCTTCGTTGCTGTACTTCATTGTGCGTGGGTTGGTGGGCTGACCTTGGGGGTTGCGGTGACTGGTCTGGCGCTATCGGGAGCAAGCCCCCTCCCACATTTTGACCGCATTCTCATGTTGGAACTCGGTCAAGTGTGGGAGGGGCGGCGCGACGATTCGACTTGCCCCCGATAGCGGTCTCAGGCCTGCCGATTGGCATACATTCGACACTCCGCCAGCAACGCCAGTAAATTCGGATCACGCTCCTTGGCCTTCAGGAACACCACGCCGATATGCTGCTGCAACCGATACCTGGGTTGCAGCGGTATCAGCTTCACGCGGTTCTCGTACACCGCCGCAATCCTTCCCGGCAGCAACGCATAACCCACCCCCGAACTGACCATGCTCAGCAGTGTGAAGATGTCATTGACCTGCATCGCCACCTTCGGCTCGAACCCCGCCTGCTTGAACACCCGGTTGCCATCCTGGTGGGTGGCGAAGCCTTGGGTGAGGGTGATGAAGGTGGCGTCGCGCACGTCGGCCAGGTCGATTTCCTGGGTGCGGTCGAAGGGCGAGTCGGCGGGGGTGGCGAGGAAGATGTCGTCGCAGAACAGCTCGATCTGTTCGCAGTCGGGGTCGTTGGCGTGTTCGTCGAGGGAGATGAGGATCGCGTCGACTTCCATGTTCTTGAGCTTGTACAGCAGGTCGAAATTGGAGCCGAGGATCAGGTCGATATTGAGTTCGCTGCGCCTGATTTTCAGGCCCATGATCAATTGCGGCACGGTCTTGACCGTCAGCGAATACAGCGAGCCGAGCTTGAAGCGTTCGGCGGAGAAACCGGCGGCTTCGCGGGTCAGGCGCACACTGTCGACCACATCGGCGATGAGTTTCTGTGCGCGTTCTTCCAGCACGTAGGCGCTTTCCAGCGGGGTGAGGTTGCGGCCCTCGTGTTTGAACAGCGGGCAGCGCAAGGCATTTTCCAGCGAGTGGATGGCGCGGTGCACGCTGACATTGCTGGTTTGCAGCTCGGCGGCGGCGCGGGCCAGGTTGCCGGTGCGCATGAATGCCAGGAAGATTTCCAGCTTCTTGAGGGTGAATTCTTCGTCGATCAGCATGGCCGTGGGCTCTTGTTCGAATGCGTCCGATTGTGCCCGCAAAACCCGGCGGCGTCCTCGGAACGTCACAAGTCGCTTGCACTCTTATGCGCAAGGCTGGACGCTTGCCAGCCAGTTCCAGCGGCTACAGGAGGTCAGTGACAGATGTATCACGGGGAACGATTCAACGCCTGGAGCCATTTGCTCGGTGCAGTCGCGGCGTGTATTGGCGCCGTGTGGATGTTGGTGGTGGCGAGCCTGGACGGCAGCCCCTGGAAAATCGTCAGCGTGGCGATTTATGGCTTTACGCTGATGGTGCTGTACAGCGCGTCGACCGTGTACCACAGCGTGCAGGGGCGGCGAAAAGAGATCATGCAGAAGGTCGATCACTTTTCGATCTACCTGCTGATCGCCGGCAGCTACACGCCGTTTTGCCTGGTGACGTTGAGAGGCCCTTGGGGCTGGACGCTGTTCGGCATCGTGTGGGGGCTGGCGGTGATCGGCATCCTGCAAGAGATCAAGCCGCGCTCCGAGGCGCGCATCCTGTCCATCGTGATCTACGCGGTGATGGGCTGGATCGTGCTGGTGGCGGTCAAGCCGCTGATCGCCGCGCTGGGCACCGCCGGGTTTATCTGGCTGGCGGCGGGCGGGGTGCTGTACACCGTCGGTATCATCTTCTTTGCCCTGGAGCATCGCCTGCGGCATTCCCACGGGATCTGGCATTTGTTTGTGATCGGCGGCAGCCTGCTGCATTTCGTGGCGATCATGCACTACGTGTTATAGGCGCTCCAGCTGCTCCCGAGCCCGGTTGCCGAAGATCTGTAGCAGATTGGCCAGCATATGCGGCGGCGGTTCATCGGCACGGGTCAGGGCGTAGAGGGTGATCGGCAGCGGCGGTGTAAGCGTGCGGATGCAGGTGGTCGCCGTCGATGCGCCGAGGGCGGTAAAAGGGTCGATGACCGTCAAGCCGGCGCCGGACTCCACCATTGCCCGTGCCAGGGAATAGGTTTGCACCGAGATCGTCACCCGAGGCGGCGGGTCGACGCTCTCCAGGTAGTTGTCGAGCTTCGCCGCCAGCGGGTCGGCGCTGGACAGGCCAATCAACGGTGCCCCCGCCAGGTCTGCCAGGGGCAGGGCTTGATGCAGCTCAGCGTCCGGCCAGTAGTTTTTCGACGCCAGGGCCACCAACACACCGTTGGCCAGCACTTGTGTGGTCAACCCGGGATGGCCGGAGAAGCTGAGGGTCAGTGCCAGGTCGATTTCGCGCATCAACAGTTTTTGCACCAGCTCGCGGCTATGGTCGCTGGACAGTTCGCAGGCGATGTCCGGGTAGTCACGCTTCCATTCCAGAATCGCCGGGGGCAGCAGCGACAGCGCCAATGCCGGGATTGCACCAATCCGTACACTTTGCCCCGGGGCGCGGCGCAGGCTCTTGGCCAGGCGCCGCACGCCTTGCAGGCTCGCGGTGACTTTTTCGACTTCGCTTTCCAGCGCCAGGGCTTCGGGCGTGGGCTGCAATTTGCCGCGTACCCGCAAAAACAGCGGGAAACCCAATTGTAACTCGGCATGTTGCAACACCTTGGTCACCGCCGGTTGGGAGACATGCAGCAACTGCGCGGCGGCGCTGATAGAGCCGGTCTGGCGGATGGCCTGGAAGATTTCGATATGACGCAAGCGCATGGCAGGTCCATAACCTTTGTTTATAGGTGCCCCATCTTTATTCATTGTCGGCGGCCTGTCACCTGCACCTACGCTGGGGCTTTCTTGGATCAAGGGCTGGGGGTGTTGAATGGCCAGGCAGGTTTGCATCATTGGCGGTGGCGTTATCGGCCTGGCGAGTGCCTACGCGTTGGTACGTGCAGGTCATGAAGTGACGGTGATCGACGCGCGTGACACCGTGGGCAGCGAAACCAGTTTCGCCAATGGCGGGCAATTGTCCTACCGCTACGTTGCACCGCTGGCGGATGCAGGGGTGCCGTTACAGGCCATTGGCTGGCTGCTGCGCGGTGACTCGCCGCTGAAGCTGCGCCCACGTCTGGACCCTCAGCAATGGCGCTGGATGGCCGCCTTCATCGGCGCCTGCCGTGGCTCGGTGAATAAGCGCAACGCCGCGCACTTGCTGCGCCTGGCGAGCCTGAGCCAAAACACCTTGCAGCAATGGCGCGTCGACGATCGCCTGGACACGTTCAATTGGCGGCGTAACGGCAAGCTGGTGACCTTTCGCAATGCCGATACCTTTGAGCGTGCGCGCAGCAAGGTCACCGACATCCTGCAACAACAGGTGCTGTCGGCCCTGGATTGTGCGCGCCTGGAACCGGCGCTGGCACAGGTGGCTGATCAGTTTGTGGGCGGTATCTACACGCCCAACGAGGAAGTGGCGGACTGCCATGCCTTTTGCCAACGCCTGGCGCAAAGGCTCGAAGCGTCGGGGCGCTGCACCTTTCTGCTGGGGCGCAAGGTCACCGGGATTCGCCACGCCGACGGTGTGGTACAGGCCATCGAATTGGGGGGCGAGGTGATGCCGGTGGAGCAACTGGTGCTCGCGGCGGGCCATCGCAGCGCCGAGTTGGCATTGCCCGGCGTGTCACTGCCACTGTATCCACTCAAGGGCTATAGCCTCAGCGTACCGATTGGCGCACAGCATCAGGCGCCGAATGTGAGCATCACCGACTACGACCGCAAGATGGTCTACGCGCGTATCGGCGAACAGCTGCGGGTGGCGGCCATGGTGGATATCGTCGGCTTTGACGCCAGCCTTGAGCCCAAGCGCCTGGCGCTGATGAAACGCCAGGCGGTCGAGACATTTCCTACAGCTGGTGACTATGCCCATGCTGTGGAATGGGCGGGTATGCGTCCCGCCACCCCGACCGGAGTGCCGTTGATTGGTGCCAGTGTCTATCGCAACCTGTGGTTGAACCTGGGCCACGGCGCCCTCGGCTTTACCCTGGCGTGCGGCAGCGGCCAATTGCTGGCCGAGTTGATCGGCCATCACCTACCTTCCATTGATATGCAGGGCCTGGCGCCCCGCGCCGCGTGAGGATTGAACCATGACCATCAACCGAATCAGCAGCAACGACCGGCTGTCCGGCGCCGTCACGTTCAAGGATCTGGTATTCCTTTCGGGCCAGGTGCCCGGCGAAGGCCAGGATGTGGCGACGCAGACCCGCGAAGTGCTGGCCAGGATCGATGCGCTGCTGGCCCAGGCCGGCAGTGACAAGGATCATTTGCTCAATGCGACCATTTACTTGAAAGACATCGGCAGCGGTTTTGCGCCGATGAATGAGGTGTGGGCCGCCTGGCTATCGCCCGGGATGGCGCCGACGCGCACCACCCTGCAGGCGGAGCTGGCTAGGCCGAGCGTGCTGGTGGAAATCAGCGTGATTGCGGTACGAAAATAACGTCAAAGACCAACGGAGAATAACAATGAAAAAAATCCTGTTGACCGGCTGCACCCTGGGCCTTTTGCTGGGAGTACACGCCCATGCCAACCAGGCGCCGCTGGACGGTACGCTGGGCAAGATCGCCAGCACCCAGTCCATCACCCTGGGCTATCGCGATGCGTCGGTGCCGTTTTCCTACGTGGGGGATCACACCGGTAAGCCGATGGGCTATTCGGTGGACCTGGCCAGCAAGATCGTCGAGCGTATCCAGCAGAAAACCGGGGTGGCTGACCTGAAGGTGAAGTACAACCTGGTGACCTCGCAAACGCGGATTCCGCTGGTGCAGAACGGCACCGTCGACCTGGAGTGCGGCTCCACTGGCGTCACGGCCGAGCGGCAGAAACAGGTGGCATTTTCCTACGGGTTTATTTACGTGAAAGGCCAGTTGCTGACGGCTAAGAACAGCGGCATCAAGGGCTTCGCCGACCTGGCGGGCAAGAACGTGGTGACTACCGCCGGCACCACCAACGAGCGTTTTCTAAAGAGCTACAACGCTGAGCACAAGAGCAATATGTTCGTGATCAGCGCCAAGGACCACGGCGAGGCGTTCAAGATGCTCGAGACAGGCCGCGCGGCCGCGTTCTATATGGACGATGCATTGCTCTACGGCGAACGCGCCAAGGCCAAGGACCCACACAACTGGGTGGTGGTGGGCGAGGAGCAGTCGCGGGAGATCTACAGCTGCATGGTGCGCAAGGATGATCCGCAGTTTCTTGCGGTGGTCAACGAGACCCTCGGCGACCTGTACCGCTCGGGGGAGATCAACGGGATTTACCAGCGCTGGTTTGAACAGCCGATTCCACCCAAGGGCTTGAACCTGGAATTCCCGATGACCAGTGAGTTGAAGGCGATCATTGCCAAGCCGATCAGCGATCCGGTGGACTGATCACCCCTCCCACATTTAGAAGTCGCCCCAGAGTTGTTGGGCAACCGCCAACGCGACGACGGGCGCAGTCTCGGTGCGCAACACACGCGGGCCGAGGCGGGCGGCGTGGAAGCCGGCGCCTTGGGCCGCTTCGACTTCCCCATCCGTCAATCCACCCTCGGGCCCGATCAGGAACGCCAGGCTCGCAGGCTTGGCATGGCTGACCATCGGCTCGGCCACCGGGTGCAGCACCAGTTTCAGGTCCGCCTCGACCTGCTTCAACCAGTCCGCCAGCAGCAACGGCGGGTGAATCACCGGCACCGTCGAACGCCCGCACTGCTCGCACGCGCTGATCGCCACCTGGCGCCAGTGCAGCAGGCGTTTGTCGGCGCGTTCGTCCTTCAGGCGCACTTCGCAGCGGTCGCTGAAGATCGGCGTGATGGCGTTGACGCCCAGTTCGGTGGCTTTCTGAATCGCCCAATCCATGCGCTCGCCCCGGGACAGGCCCTGGCCGAGGTGGGTGTGCAGCGGCGATTCGGCCTGGCCGGCGAAGCTTTCGGTCAGTTGCACGGTGACGCGTTTCTTCCCGACTTCCAGCAGGCTGCCCAGGAATTCCTGGCCGGAGCCGTCGAACAATTGCACGGCGTCACCTTCGCCCATGCGCAGCACGCGGCTGATGTAGTGCGCCTGGGCTTCGGGCAGTTCGTGATCGCCGAGGCTCAGCGGGGTGTCGGTGAAAAAGCGGGACAGTCTCATGTCGGTTCTCTGGAAAAAGGTGTAGGTATGCCGACAATCAACCCGGATCGCGGAAACCAGGGTGGAAATCCTTCGGCACCGCCACGCTGACTTTACTGTTGGTGGCGATATCGATGCCTTCGCTGGCGACTTCGGCGAGGAAGTCGATCTGCTCCGGTGTAATCACATAGGGCGGCAGGAAATACACCACGCTGCCCAACGGCCGTAACAGCGCGCCGCGTTCCAGGGCATGTTCGAACACCTTGAGGCCACGGCGTTCCTGCCACGGGTAAGGGGTCTTGGTGGCCTTGTCCTGGACCATCTCGATGGCCAGCACCATGCCGGTCTGGCGTACTTCCGAGACGTGCGGATGGTCGACCAGATGGGCCGTTGCCGTGGCCATGCGCCGGGCCAGGGCCTTGTTGTTTTCGATGACGTTGTCTTCTTCGAAAATATCCAGGGTCGCCAGGGCCGCCGCGCACGCCAGCGGGTTGCCGGTGTAGCTGTGGGAGTGCAGGAAGGCGCGCAGGGTCGGGTAGTCGTCGTAGAACGCGTCGTAGACGTCATCGGTGGTGACCACGGCGGCCAACGGCAGGTAGCCGCCGGTCAGGGCCTTGGACAAACACAGGAAGTCCGGGCGGATGCCGGCCTGTTCACAGGCGAACAGGGTCCCGGTGCGGCCGAAGCCCACGGCGATTTCATCGTGGATCAGGTGCACGCCATAGCGGTCGCAGGCCTCGCGCAGCAGCTTGAGGTACACCGGGTGGTACATGCGCATGCCGCCGGCGCCCTGGATCAGCGGCTCGACGATCACGGCGGCGACGCTGTCGTGGTGCTCGGCCAGGGTCTGTTCCATGGCCAGGAACATCGTGCGCGAGTGTTCTTCCCAGCTCATGCCCTCGGGGCGCAGGTAGCAATCCGGGCTCGGCACCTTGATGGTGTCCAGCAGCAGCGCCTTGTAGGTCTCGGTAAACAGCGGCACGTCGCCCACCGACATCGCGGCGATGGTTTCGCCGTGGTAGCTGTTGGTCAGGGTCACGAAGCGCTTTTTATTCGGCAGGCCACGGTTGAGCCAATAGTGAAAACTCATCTTCAGCGCGACTTCGATGCACGACGAACCGTTATCGGCATAGAAGCAGCGGGTCAGGCCTTCGGGGGTCATCTTGACCAGGCGCTCGGACAGCTCGATCACCGGTTGGTGGCTGAAACCGGCGAGGATCACGTGTTCCAGCTGGTCGACCTGGTCCTTGATGCGCTGGTTGATGCGCGGGTTGGCGTGGCCGAACACGTTGACCCACCAGGAGCTGACGGCGTCGAGGTAGCGCTTGCCTTCGAAGTCTTCCAGCCAGACGCCTTCACCGCGTTTGATCGGGATCAGAGGCAGTTGCTGGTGGTCTTTCATCTGGGTGCAGGGATGCCACAGCACCGCGAGGTCGCGTTGCATCCACTGGTTGTTCAAGCCCATCGGTGATCTCCTCGAAGCGGTCCTGCGAACGGCGCAGGTGAAACAATCGCGCAAGCCTATGCAATGGTGGCCCGGGTCACAAGCCATTGTGGGGAATTCGGAGTAAACGTAGGACGGACTGTCACGTTTCTTAGGAATAGTCCTTAATCCTTGGTTAACTTATTGTGCATAGGCTCCAGATCGTATTTCTCGATATTTCAAAGCGAAATTTTCCGCTTTAATTCGATAGGTAAATCGCTAGTCTTGGGCGCAGCTCTTACGGGATTAAGTACATGCAGCTACGTAACTCACCGGCCCGTTACGGCTGGGTCAGTATGGTTTTGCACTGGGGCGTGGCCCTGGTGGTGTTCGGCCTGTTCGCCCTGGGCTTGTGGATGGTGGGTTTGGACTATTACAGCGCCTGGCGCAAGGACGCACCGGACCTGCACAAGAGCATCGGCATCACGCTGTTTGCCATCATGCTGGTGCGTATTGTCTGGCGCCTGATCAGCCCGCCGCCTCCGCCGCTGGCCAGTTACAGCCGCTTGACCCGTATCGGTGCCGCGTTTGGCCACGCGTTCCTTTATCTCGGGCTGTTTGCCGTGATGATCGCCGGTTACCTGATTTCCACCGCAGACGGTGTCGGTATCCCGGTGTTTGGCCTGTTCGAAATTCCTGCCGTGGTTTCCGGTCTACCGGACCAGGCAGACACAGCCGGCGTGGTGCACCTGTACCTCGCCTGGGTGTTGGTGGTCTTCGCCGGCCTGCACGGCGTGGCTGCGTTGAAACACCACTTTATCGACCGTGATGCGACCCTCACGCGAATGCTGGGGCGCAAAGCCTGATGTTCAACCTCGACTCACAAGGAATAGAAAGCATGTTGAAAAAGACCCTCGCCGCTCTGGCAATCGGTACAGCGCTGCTGTCTGCAGGTCAGGTGATGGCTGCCGACTACAAGATCGACAAGGAAGGCCAGCACGCCTTCATCGACTGGAAAATCAGCCACCTGGGCTACAGCTACATCCACGGTACCTTCAAGGACTGGGATGGTACGTTCAGCTGGGATGCCGCCAAGCCTGAAGCCAGCAAAATCTCGGTCGACGTGAAAACCGCCAGCCTGTGGTCCAACCACGCCGAACGTGACAAGCACATCGCCAGCAAGGACTTCCTGGATGTCGGCAAGTTCGCCGATGCCAAGTTCGTCTCCACTGCGGTTAAATCCACCGGTGAGAAAACCGCTGATGTGACCGGCGACCTGACCTTCCACGGCGTGACCAAGCCTGTGACCTTCAAGGCCACGTTCAACGGTGAAGGCAAGGATCCATGGGGCGGCGAACGTGCCGGCTTCAACGCCAAGACCACGCTGAACCTGAACGACTTCGGCATCAAGGGCCCAGGCCCGACTTCCCAGACCGTCGATTTGGACATCTCGCTGGAAGGCGTCAAGCAGAAGTAATTTCTGCCCGCACACAAAAAACCGGATCTCAGGATCCGGTTTTTTTTGGCCTGTATTTCCTGTAGTGAGCGAGCTTGCTCGCGCTGGGGCGCGAAGCGGCCCTAATCAGATACACCATGATTCTTCTGGCAGAACACGGTGACAGGTGTTGGGGCTGCTGCGCAGCCCAGCGCGAGCAAGCTCGCTCACCACAACCAGTTCGCTCATCTCAGGGAACGTGTCGGGAGGAGATAAAAAATGCCCCGCATCTTTCGATGCGGGGCATTTTTCATGGCGCTTTGAAACTCAGCGGTTGCGGGTCAGCAATGCCGGTTTTTCACCACGCGGACGGCCTGGCAGTTGATCCAGCTGCTCGGGTGTCGGGAAGCGGTCGGCTTTCGACTCCTTGTGGATGATCTTCGGCGCCGGGCCACCGCGCGGGTTCTGCACGGCCGGCTCGGACAAACGCGGCTGGTCGTCACGGGCCGGGCGGCGGTTGTTGCTGCGCGAATCTTCGCGACGCGCCTGGCCGTCACGTGGTGCACCATTACGTGGGCCGCTGCGCTTGGCCGGCGGGGTGCCGGTCGTGCCGCCGCTGCTGTTGCGCGGGCCGTTCTGACGACCGCCCTGAGGCTGGCCGCCACGTGGAGCGCCGGCGCCTGCGCCCTGTGCCGGAGCACCTGGACGACGGCCGCGGCCCTGGGCCGGTTTGGCCTGGGGCACGTAGTCCACGCGGTTACCGAAGTTGTCCACGTCGTCGTCGAGGAATTCGTCCGGGGCGCGGTCGGCTGCGGCACGTGGGGGCTGGCTCGGCTGGCGCTGTTCGCGGGCCGGGGTGCCTTCACGGGGCTTCTGCTCACGGGCCGGGCGTTCGCCACGGCCGTTGGTTGGCGCCTTGTCCTTGCCGCCTTTGTCCTTGCCCTTGTCGCGACGACCACCGCCACCACCGCCGCCGTTCGGGCCATCGCCCTTCGGACCGCGTGGGTTACGTGGGTTGCGCACGTCCGGACGCTCGCGCACTTCAGGCTTCTCGGCCTCAACGGCGCTGGCATCGAAGCCCATCAGGTCGCCATCGGCGATTTTCTGCTTGGTCATGCGTTCGATGCTTTTCAGCAGTTTCTCTTCGTCCGGGGCAACCAGGGAAATGGCTTCACCCGAACGCCCGGCACGGCCGGTACGGCCGATACGGTGCACATAGTCTTCGTCGACGTTTGGCAGCTCGAAGTTGACCACGTGTGGCAACTGGTCGATGTCCAGGCCGCGGGCGGCGATATCGGTGGCCACCAGGATGCGCACTTCACCGGCCTTGAAGTCGGCCAGGGCCTTGGTGCGTGCGTTCTGGCTCTTGTTGCCGTGGATGGCGACGGCGGTGAGGCCGTGCTTGTCCAGGTACTCGGCCAGGCGGTTCGCGCCGTGCTTGGTGCGGGTGAACACCAGTACCTGTTCCCAGGCGCCGGCGGTGATCAGGTGCGCCAGCAATGAACGCTTGTGGCTGGCGGCCAGGCGGAATACGCGTTGCTCGATACGCTCGACCGTGGTGTTCGGCGGCGTGACTTCGATGCGCTCCGGGTTGTGCAGCAGCTTGCCGGCGAGGGCGGTGATGTCGTTGGAGAACGTTGCCGAGAACAGCAGGTTCTGACGTTTGGCCGGCAGGCGGGCGAGGACCTTCTTCACGTCATGGACAAAGCCCATGTCGAGCATGCGGTCGGCTTCGTCCAGCACGAGGATTTCCACGTGGGACAAATCGACACTGCCTTGGCCGCACAGGTCGAGCAAACGACCGGGGCACGCCACCAGCACGTCAACACCACGGGACATGGCCTGAACCTGTGGGTTCATGCCGACGCCGCCGAAGATACAGGCGCTGACGAACTTCAGGTCGCGGGCATACAGCTTGAAGCTGTCGTGCACCTGCGCGGCGAGTTCGCGGGTAGGGGTCAGGACCAGTACGCGCGGTTGGCGCGGGCCGTGACGCTGGGATTTGTCCGGATGACCGTTGGGGAACAACCGCTCCAGAATCGGGAGGGCGAAGCCGCCGGTTTTACCCGTACCTGTCTGAGCCGCAACCATCAGGTCGCGACCTTGCAACACGGCGGGAATAGCCCGCTGTTGCACCGGAGTAGGCTCGGTATAGCCCGCTGCCTCGATGGCGCGGACTAAAGCCTCGGAGAGACCGAGGGAAGCAAAGGACATGAGTAATCCTGTTTTAGTTAGGGCTTGGCCCAGAGGGATAATCTTGCCGGGCGTGAATGGCGCTTAGGGGAGCGCAATCCCGTCCGGTCCTGCTGCGTCTGGCGGGCACTCCACCGGCTCGCGCGGGCTGAAAGCTGCGCAGTAGCGGGGTTGGGTGCCTTTTTCAGGACCTCAGCGGCCGGGCGTAAGCCTGGCGGAAAGGCCGGAGTATAACAGAGCAATCACTGTGCGCCGCTTTCCTGCTGCTCAACGGTGTGTCCGGACGCGGTTATGGCGTGGATTCCACCATATTTGGCGCTTAAAGCGGCGTAGGCCGGTTCCTGTTTGAAGCGCTTGAGCTCGGCGGCAAAGCGTTGCACCAGCAGGTCCATCCCCGCGCCACGGCGTACGGCGAGGTATTGCTGCTGGCGGCTGACCACGATGGGCGCCTGGCTGACCTTGCCTTCCAGGCCCAGGGCCTTGATCACATGCTGGCCAACCCGGCGGTCGGTGATCAGCAGGTCGATGCGTCCCAGCAGCAATTTACCGAAGTTGGCCTCGTGGCTGGGGGCCGGCTCGCGGCTGAACCGGGTGGAGTCGCTGAATGGCGCGCCATACAGATAGCCTGGCGACGTGCCGACAGTGAGGCCGTCCAGCTCGTCGAGGCCTTGGACCGGGTGAGGGCGTTCGTTGGCGTAGAACATCACGAACTCCACTTCCGACAACGGTTCACTCGGGTACAGCAGCAGGGCGTCGCGTTCGTGGCTGTGGAAAATATCCAGTGCGCCATCGGCATGACCCTGATCGAGCATGGCCAGACAGCGCTTCCAGGGCAGGAACTGCCATTGCACCTCGACCCCCAGGCGCTGGAACACGATCACCGTGGTTTCGTAGTCCAGCCCGTGCATGGTGCCGTGCTCTTCGTACACATAAGGCGCCCAGGGCTCGGTGACAATGCGCAATTTCTCGCCATAAGCGGCGAGGCTCAAGCAAGTAAAAAGCGTAACGGTCAACAGCTTCAGAATGACGGGCATGCCCCGAGGTTACGATGCTCGTGCGCTAAAGAGAAGCGCTGGCACACGCATCTGCGGGCGACGCTATTTTGGGGGTGAGGTCATCAGGTGTTCATAGATGGCTGCACGTCGCTCGCCCAGAATCAGGCGCACCACTGGGTTGGCGAACCAATGTTCGAGCTGATGCGCATCGACCGGGCCTTTTTGCCGCTCTTCCTGATTCTGCCGGGCCTTGTCCCACCAAACCGGGCCACAGGCCTGGTCGAATTCATTCTCGTGCTCGTAGCAGCCGTAGAGAATTTCGCGGATGAACTGCTGCTTGCGTTTGGGCAAGGCCAGGGTGATTAGCTTGTACATCAAGCGCTGCAACCGTGGCGGGCGGGGCAGGTGGGCAGACACATTGCGGGTGTCGGCCAGGGCCTGGGCGCAGATGGGGTTCGCGGCGTGCTTGGTGACCCACGCCTTGACCTTGGCCCGGAACAACTGCTTGCGGCTCCAGTAGTGGTGGATCAGGTCGGGGCACTGGCGCACGTTGAGCGTACGGTACGCGGCCACCGACAGGCAGAACTCTTCCAAGGTGTAGGCACCGTGGGCCATCGGGAACAGCTCGTCCATCAACTCGATCGAGCGATCAAGGATGTGCGCGTCTTGCCGGGTCAGGCCCATGACGCCGGAGTTGAGCAGCCACATGTCATCGTCGGCCAGGCCTTTGTCTTCAAGGTGCCTGGCCAGGGCTTCATACAGCACGCTTTCGCGGTTGTCGCCGTACTTGGCGTGGAAGGCATTGCACAGCACGGTACCGGGCGCGACGCGTTCGAACAGCGCCATGGGTGAGTCGTGGAAAAAGGTGTCGGTGTCGATCAACAGCGCCCGTTCCGCTGTTTCCAACACCTGGCGCAACAGCACGTGCTTGGTGCGGAAATGGTAGCCGTGGGGCTCGCTCCAGCGTCTGCGCGTGGCGTCGTCCAGCGTGTGAACCTGTACCGGCAAGCCGCGATAGGGGGCCGGATTGTCGCTGAACACCTGGATGTCCAATGGCATGTCCTGGGGACCGCCCAGGTGGGCCAGGGCGCTGGCGATGCTGAATACGGCTTCCTGATGATAGGTCTCGGCGCCGAATACCAGGTACACCAGTTGCGGGCGGGGAGTCGGGGACGCTGTATTCATGTACTGCAGGCTTCCTTTCCGGGGATATATAGACGAAAAAAACCCCCGTAATAACGAGGGCCGGGTACAGCGATTAAACCGGCCTAACGTGGCAGTTTAAGGTTGTTCCAGATCGCGAGGCTTGGTTCAGCCTGGTTCAGGGTATAGAAATGCAGGCCTGGTGCGCCACCTTGCAACAATTCTTCACACATATTGCTGATCACCTGTTCGCCGAACGCCTGGATGCTCTTGACGTCGTCGCCATAGGCTTCCAGTTGCTTGCGCACCCAACGTGGGATCTCAGCACCGCAGGCGTCGGAGAAGCGCGCCAGCTTGCTGTAGTTGGTGATTGGCATGATGCCCGGCACGATCGGGATGTTCACGCCCATGGCGCGTACACGCTCGACGAAGTAGAAGTAGCTGTCGGCGTTGAAGAAGTACTGAGTGATCGCGCTGTCGGCGCCGGCGTTGGCCTTGCGTACGAAATTCTGCAGATCGTCTTCGAAATTGCGCGCCTGGGGGTGCATCTCCGGGTAAGCGGCCACTTCGATATGGAAGTGATCGCCGCTTTCTTCACGAATGAAGCTCACCAGGTCATTGGCGTAGCGCAGCTCACCGCTGGCCATGCCCATGCCGGACGGCAAGTCGCCACGCAGGGCAACGATGCGCTTGATGCCGGCGGCCTTGTATTGAGTGAGCAGGCCGCGCAGGTCGGCCTTGCTGTCGCCCACGCAGGACAAATGCGGAGCGGCGGGAATGTTGACTTCGCTTTCAAGCTGCAAGACGGTGTTGATCGTACGATCGCGGGTCGAGCCGCCGGCGCCGTAGGTGCAGGAGAAGAAGTCGGGGTGGTAAGTGGCCAACTGCTTGGCAGTCGCCATTAGTTTTTCATGTCCAGCATCGGTCTTGGTGGGGAAGAACTCGAAGCTGTAGCGACGGTCTTGGGACATGGTCATACCCTTTGAAACTCAGAAGCCGACTGTGCAACCCATCTGCACTGTAGGAGCGAGCTTGCTCGCGAAGAACGTCAACGATAACGCGTAGAAACAGGATGTACGCGGTGTCCTTGAGTTTTTCGCGAGCAAGCTCGCTCCTACAGGTAGAGCAGGTTGGGCTGATTACTTAGTAGCGATAAGCGTGCGGCTTGAACGGACCTTCGACGGTCACGCCGATGTAGTCGGCCTGGGTCTTGGTCAGCTGAGTCACCACGCCGCCGAAGCCGCGGACCATTTCCAGGGCCACTTCTTCGTCGAGTTTCTTCGGCAGTACTTCCACGGTCAGGCGCTCGGCTTTCTGGGCTGGCGACAGGTCGGCGTATTTCTGGCCGAACAGGAAGATCTGGGCCAGTACCTGGTTGGCGAACGAGCCGTCCATGATGCGGCTTGGGTGGCCGGTGGCGTTGCCCAGGTTAACCAGGCGGCCTTCAGCCAGCAGGATCAGGTAGTCGTCGTTCTGTGGGTCGAAATCGCCAGCGCCGGTACGGTGAACCTTGTGTACCTGCGGCTTCACTTCTTCCCATGCCCAGTTCTTGCGCATGAAAGCGGTGTCGATCTCGTTGTCGAAGTGACCGATGTTGCACACCACGGCGCGCTTCTTCAGGGCCTTGAGCATGTTGGCATCGCAGACGTTGACGTTACCGGTGGTGGTCACGATCAGGTCGATCTTGCCCAGCAGGGCCTTGTCGATACTGGCTTCGGTGCCGTCATTGACGCCGTCGAGGAACGGCGACACCACTTCGAAACCGTCCATGCAGGCTTGCATGGCGCAGATCGGGTCGACTTCGGAGACTTTAACGATCATGCCTTCCTGGCGCAGGGATTGGGACGAACCCTTGCCCACGTCACCGTAGCCGATCACCAGGGCTTGCTTGCCCGACAGCAGGTGGTCGGTGCCGCGCTTGATGGCATCGTTCAGGCTGTGACGGCAGCCGTACTTGTTGTCGTTCTTGCTCTTGGTCACCGAGTCGTTGACGTTGATGGCCGGGATTTTCAGCTCGCCCTTGGCCAGCATGTCCAGCAGGCGGTGCACGCCGGTGGTGGTTTCTTCGGTCACGCCGTGGACGCGGTCGAGGATCTGCGGGTACTTCTTGTGCAGCAGCTCGGTCAGGTCGCCGCCGTCGTCGAGGATCATGTTGGCATCCCAAGGCGCGCCATCCTTCAGGATGGTTTGCTCCAGGCACCACTCGTACTCTTCTTCGGTCTCGCCTTTCCAGGCGAATACCGGGATACCGGCGGCGGCGATGGCGGCAGCGGCCTGGTCTTGCGTCGAGAAGATGTTGCAGGACGACCAACGCACTTCGGCACCCAGGGCAACCAGGGTTTCGATCAGCACGGCGGTCTGGATGGTCATGTGGATGCAGCCGAGGATCTTCGCGCCCTTGAGCGGTTGCTCGGCGGCATACTTGCGACGCAGGCCCATCAGGGCTGGCATTTCGGATTCGGCGATAAAGGTTTCGCGACGGCCCCAGGCGGCGAGGGACATGTCGGCGACTTTGTAGTCGTTGAAATCTGCAGGCGTAATTACAGCGCTCATGAAGAGCCTCCATTCGTAGTGTGCGAATGGGCGCCGTTGTGCGTTTAGTATCAGGCCAGGGCAACCAGGCCGGACAACGCCCCATCCGAGCCTGACAGGTTGAACCTGCTGCAGCGCCCCTCGGACAGGTGGCGGGAGAAACGGTATCAACTGAAGATGACCGTTTTGAAGCGGTGCGATTATAGCCGCGTACGCGGCACTTCCCAAGCCTTTCTGTCGGTCATATGAAGATCGCACATGAGGTTGATAGGCAATGGCGCATAGAGCTTGGGGGCAGGCTCTGCCATGATGTTGCCCATCATTCGGCAAGACGCTTTGGAGTGACCATGAACTTCCACACCCGCAAATGGGTAAAACCCGAAGACCTCAACCCCAACGGCACCCTGTTCGGCGGCAGCCTGCTGCGCTGGATAGACGAAGAAGCGGCCATCTACGCCATCGTCCAATTGGGCAATCAGCGCGTGGTGACCAAGTACATCTCCGAAATCAACTTTGTCAGCGCCTCGCGCCAGGGCGACATCATCGAACTCGGGATCACTGCCACCGAGTTTGGCCGCACCTCCATCACCCTCACCTGTGAAGTGCGCAACAAGATCACCCGCAAAAGCATTCTCACCGTGGAAAAAATGGTCTTCGTCAACCTGGGCGAGGACGGTTTGCCCGCCCCTCATGGACGCACCGAGATCAAGTACGTCAAGGACCAGTTCCAGGACGATGGCATCCGCGAGTAACTACATGTCACCCGTTTGATTTCTGTTGCCGGGTTGTTCCGGCTGGATCTTTCCCAGGCTCTCTCATCACTCAGGATTACACCCCTGCAGAGAGAGTCGGCTCATGAAAGTGCTCAATCCGGTCACCCCTGTTCAGACGCCTTTGCATGGAGATGACAACGCCAGCGCCGATCACACGGCGAAGACGTTGTTGGTGGACAGTGGCGGCGATCGCAATCTGACCCTCCTTCGCGATCCTCAAGGGCGGGTGGAGGTGGTGTTATCGCCGCCGCCCATCACGCATTTGGTGCTCAGTGGTGGTGGCGCCAAGGGCGTCGCCTTCTCGGGAGGTGTGCAGGCACTGGAAGACGCACGGCAATTGGAAGGCATTCGAGAGATCTCCGGTTCCTCTGCCGGCGCGATTTCTGCAGCCTTGATTGCCAGTGGCATGGGGGCGGCAGCATTCGATGGGCTGTCGGACACCATCAATCTGCCCAGTCTGCTGAACAGCAAAGACTCTGTGACGGCCTGGTTGCAGGAAGCCAGTTCGACGCTTGGCAAGCATGTGGGGCGCTTGCCGGGCCTGGTCGGCAACATTTCCCAGTTGCTGGTGACCCTGCTGCCGCGTCTGAAAACCGCTGCCGTTCCGCTGGAGGACATGATCCGCGACGAGTCGCGCAAGGCGCTTCTTGGTCATATTGCCGACTCTCCCAGAGAAACCCGGCCCGCCGAAGTCATGCGCATTGCTGACAAGCTCAGTGCCGGTGGCGCGCCCACGTTTGCCGACCTTGAGGTGTTAAGCCGCACTATTCCAGCGGTCAAGCAACTCAATATCACGGGGACTGGCATGTTTGGTGGGCGCCCACAGTTGGTAGTGTTCAACAGCAGTTTGACTCCGGACATGGATATCGCCCGCGCCGCGCGTATTTCGGGTTCGTTGCCCGTCCTGTTCAAAAGCCCTGTGGAACAAGGGCATGCCTTCCAGATGGCATCTGAAACCACGGCCTTTCAGGACGGTGGCCTGTTGCTCAATACACCAGCGCCAGGCGTGGTGGACCGATTGTTTCCCGAGAGCCCCCTGAGCAAGTCTGAGTCGCTGATCATCAAGTTCGAGTCGGACGCCGTCGGGGCACCAGCCCAAAGTGGCGGTTTTATCAGCAGCCTGGCCGACTGCATCACAGGAACACCCCACTCGGCCGCCGAGGCTTACCAGGATAAAAGGCTCGAAGCATTTGCCGAGCAGACGCTGGCGTTGCCACTGAATACCGAAAAAGGCGATTTTCGCGGCCTGCTCAGCGGTACGGTCAACTTCACCATGAAGGATGAGTACAAGCAGCACCTGCAGGAAAAGGCGCGTGAGGCGGTGGAGGGGCATCTGCAGCGTCGTGCCGCGACGCGTGAGTCTCACTCGTTCGGTACGCTGGATGAAGCGGTGCTTGCGATGGATGATAAAACACTGGCCAGTGTGCAGCCGGCGTTGCAGAAAGACACGGCCGCAGCCAGCGTGCTGATGTTTCGAGAAGAAGCGAAGCAGGTGCTGCACGCCCTGGACCGTGCGATTACTGAGGTCGATAACTCCCATGATAGCTTGCTGTTCACACCGAAGTTGTCGTCGGCAGTTCGTAATCTGGATGCACTTGCCCGCAGTCCCGAGAAAACCGAATGGTTGGGACGGCGCTTGAATGATACTGGCCAACACAATTTCCAGGCGTTGCTGCAAATGGCTGCCAAGCAGGGCGACACCTCTTCCAAAGTCATGACCTGCGCCGTTGCCGAAATGAAACGGCGCGATATTGCGGTACGTGCCGAGAGCTTTACGCGGGAGGTCATCTACCCCTCGTTGTTCCGACCAGGCCAGCCGGCGTCCAATGTTGAACTGTTACAGCGCGCAGCCCGAGACTTGGCCAAGGCCACTACGCCACTCGCGTTCAACCGTGTGCTTGATGACCTCAGCGAAAATTACCGGGCGCGCAACAAACCCTGGGGCACGCCTTCCAGTTCCACCACTGTGGAGATGGCCAAGGCTTGGCGCATGCCGGTTTAGTTGTCTGGCCACTGAACAGCTACCGCGCCAGCCTGTCGTAGCTACAGGCACCCCTCGGACTCTGGAACATCATGGCCACCAACGAAGACGGCAAGACCCCCAACCTGTCGCAGGAAGAGCAACAGGACGTGGACAAGAACCAGCCACCCCGTGCTGCGGTGCTCCACGAAATCATCCGTACCCAGGGCGACCAGGAGTTGGAGCGCAGTGTCGCCGCCTTGTGGTGGTCGGCCCTGGCCGCAGGCTTGACCATGGGCCTGTCGCTGATGGCCATGGGGCTGCTCAATTCACGCCTGCCGGACGGCGAAGCGTTCAAGGTGATCGCCAGCTTCGGCTACTGCGCAGGCTTCCTGGCGGTGATCCTGGCGCGCCAGCAACTGTTCACCGAAAACACCCTGACCGCCGTGTTGCCGGTGATGAGCAAACCTACACTGGCCAATGCTGGGCGGCTGATCAGGCTCTGGAGCGTGGTACTGGTGGGCAACCTGTGCGGCACGCTGTTGGTGGCCTATGTGATGCTGCACCTGCCGATCTTCGACACCAAGACCGACATGGCCTTCCTGGAAATCGGGCGCAAGATCATGGAAAACGACGCCGGCCAGATGTTCGCCAAGGGCATCGTCTCCGGCTGGATGATCGCCACCATGGTGTGGATGATCCCTTCGATGGAAAGCGCCAAGATGTGGATCATCATTCTGATCACCTACCTGATGGCCCTGGGGGATTTCACCCATATCGTGGTGGGGTCGGCGGAAGTCTCATACCTGGTGTTTGCCGGTGAGTTGCCCTGGAAGGATTTCTGGCTGGTGTTTGCCGGCCCAACCCTGGCCGGCAATATCATCGGTGGCAGCTTTATCTTTGCGTTGATCAGCCATGCGCAGATTCGCAGCGAGAGTAGCTTGCCGGGCAAGCACGCTGCGGACCCGAGGCATCCGCAGCGGATCAACAAGGATCAGTGAACGTCAGGTGTGGCCTGGGGTTCGCCCTGGGTCACGCGCTTGACCAGCTTGCCGATGCTCAGCCCCTGCAACAGGATCGACGACAACACCACGATGTAGGTGATGCTCAGCAGCAGATCGCGCTCCGGGCCCAGTGGCAGGGCCAGCGCCAGTGCCACCGAAACCCCGCCGCGCAGGCCGCCCCAGGTCAGGATACGGATGGTGCCGCGTGGCACCGTGCGCCAGCGCCGCAGCAACAGGATCGCCGGGGCTACGGTCAGCAGGCGCGACAGCAGGATCGCCACCGCCAGCAAACTGGCTGCGAACACGTGCAGCCAGTTGAACGGCAACAGCAGCAGCTCCATGCCGATCAGCGCAAACAGCAGCGCGTTGAGCATGTCGTCCAGCAATTCCCAGAAGCCGTCCAGGTAGCGCCGGGTCATGTCGTTCATCGCCAGCTTGCGTCCCAGGTTGCCGATGATCAGCCCGGCCACCACCATCGCGATCGGTGCGGAGACGTGCAGTTCGGTGGCCATCGCCGAGCCGCCGATGACCAGGGCGAGGGTCAGCATCACTTCGATCTGGTGCTGTTCGATGCTCTTGATCATCAGGTACACCAGGTAGCCGATCAGCCCGCCGAAGACCACGCCACCCACTGCCTCATGGGCGAACAGCATGGCCGTGGCGCCCACGGTTGGCGTCTCGCCCAGCTGCGCGATGCCCAGCAATACGGTAAACACCACCACCGCCGTGCCGTCGTTGAACAGGCTTTCACCCACAATCGTGGTCTTCAGCGGTTTCGACGCATTGGCGGTTCGCAGCACGCCCAGTACCGCAATGGGGTCGGTGGGCGAGATCAGTGCTCCGAACAACAGGCAGTAAAGGAAGCTCACGTGCCAGCCAAACAGGGCGAAGATGTAATACGCCAGGCTGCCGATCACCACAGTGGCGATCAATACGCCGAAGGTGGCCAGCAGGCCGATGGGCCAGCGGTAGCTGCGCAGGTCGTTCAAGTTGACGTGCAAGGCGCCGGCGAACAGCAGGAACGACAACATCCAGTTCATCAGCAGGTCGCCGAAGTCGATCTGGCCGATCAGTTGCTGGATGCGTTCCTCCAGGCCTGGGTAGCCGAGCACGCTCAGGCCTTGCAGGATCAGGGAGAACAGCAGGGCCGTGACCATCACGCCGATGGTGGGCGGCAGGCCGATAAAGCGGAAGTTCACATAGGTGAGCAGGGTTGTGAGGCAAATAAAGGCGGCGACAAGTTCAAGCATCCGGGGTCCTTGGAAGGTGGGGGTGGGTTGTTGATGGGGGATGGACCGCAGTGGCGGCATGAGGTTGCAAGGTCTTGGGTGAAAGTGCGGTAGAACCTTTCGGTGTCGCGCGGCTCATAGCGGTTAGGTGCGACATTGGGTTTTTAGTGCTAGAACTCTAATCGCTGCATAAAACGACAAAAGGACTGAGTGATGACGGCTGCTTTCTGGTGTGTGTTGATCGCGATTTTCCTGCCTTACCTGTGCACGGGCGTGGCCAAGTTCAGTGGCGGCAAGTTCGGGCCGCGGCAGAACCACGACCCGCGTGCTTTCCTGGATACCCTTGAAGGGTTTGCCAAGCGCGCCCACAGTGCGCAGCTCAACAGCTTTGAAGTCACCCCCGCCTTTGCCGCCGCGGTGATTATCGCCCACCTGGCCGGCACGGCCGAACTGGTGACCATCAATGTGCTGGCTGTGCTGTTTATCACCAGCCGCCTGCTGTACATCATTTGCTACCTGGCCGACTGGGCGATATTGCGCTCACTGGTGTGGGCGGTGGGCATGGCATTGATTGCGAGCTTCTTCTTCGTGTCGATCTGAACCGGTTTCTGTAGGAGCGAGCTTGCTCGCGAAGAACGAACAGACGACGCGGGCTGCCAGAAAGTGCTGCATTATCGTTGACGTTTTTCGCGAGTGTCAGGTTCCGGTGGGTGCATCCGGCACCTGCGGCAACGCCGCGCCCTTGGGCCACAGCATCCAGATCTGTCCTTGCTGCTTCATATTTCCCGCCAGCTCTCCGGCAGCATCACCCGTGCCCCAGAACAAATCCGCGCGCACTTCTCCGGTGATTGCACCGCCGGTGTCCTGCGCGGCGACCGGGCGTGCCAATGGCGAGCCGTCGGGCTTGGTAGTCGACAGCCACAACAGGCTGCCCAACGGAATTACCTTGCGATCCACTGCTACGCTGTAGCCAGCGGTCAACGGCACATTCAGCGAACCGCGCGGGCCTTCATTACTGTCGGGGCGAGCGCTGAAGAATACGTAGCTGGGGTTGCTGGCCAGCAGTTCCGGGATGCGCTCCGGGTGCGCCTTGGCCCAAGCGCTGATGGCACCCATGGTCACGTCTTCTTTCTTCAGCTCGCCTTGCTCCACCAGCCAACGGCCGATAGGGCGATACGGGTAGCCGTTCTGGTCGCCGTAACCGACGCGCAGTTGGCGTCCGTCCTTGAGTTGAATGCGCCCCGAGCCCTGGATCTGCAGGAATTGCAGGTCCATTGGATTGGTCAGCCAGGCAATTGGCTTGGCGGTGGAGCCTTGGCCGTTGATGGCGCTGGCATCGTCATAGGGCTTGAGTACGCGGCCTTCGAGGCGGCCGCGCAGGCGCTTGCCCTTGAGCTCCGGGTAGATGCTTTCCAGATTGACGATGATCAGGTCATCCGGTACGCCATACACGGGTACGTGAGCGGCGGCGGTCTTGGTCAGGCTGCCGGGGTAGACCGGTTCGTAGTAGCCGGTGATCAAGCCGTTGGGGGTGTTGTCAGCCGAACGCAGGCCGAACACATCCAGGCGCTCCTTGAGAAAACCGCGCACCGCCACGGCATTGCCGGGCACGCTGGCTGCTGCGGCACAGGTCGCGCCCCATACCGGGTCTGCCTTGAGGCGCTGGCAGGCGCTGCGCCAGGATTCAAAACCGGCCAGTAGGTCGGCGTCGGACACGCTCGGCAAGGCCTCCCAAGGGGCATTCACGTAGGTGGCCACGGCGTGGGGTTTAATTGTTTCATCTTTGCCGGCGTCTTTGCCCGCGTCGCAGCCTGCCAGCAGCGCAAACATCGGCAGAGCCCATGCCAGCCGGCGGCTCCAGTGTTTCAGTGTGAGATTCATACAAACAGTTCCTGAAGCGATTGCCCGCGCCGCAGCGCCTGTGGACAACCCTTATTATTAATAGGGCTATTGGTCTTTACGAGCAGGGCGAGGATACTGGCCGCCGTTTCCCGTGACCCTGAGCCGCCATGACTTTTAAAAAAATGACGCTTGTGCTGTTGGCCTGCCTGACACTGTCCGCCTGCGGCGGCGTCGATCCGAATTCGCCCCTGGGCCAGCGCAAGGCGATCTTCAAGCAGATGCTCAAGACCTCTGAAGACCTGGGCGGCATGCTGCGCGGGCGCATTGCCTTCGATGGCGCGAAATTCGCCGAAGGCGCGGTCAAGCTCGATGCGCTGTCCCATGAACCGTGGAAACATTTTCCGAGCGTACGCGAAGAGGATCACACCAGCGCCAAGGACGACGTGTGGCAAAAACAGGCGCAGTTCCAGCAACTGGCACGCGACCTGGAAGCGGCCACCGGTGAGCTGGTGATCGCCAGCCAGGTGCAGCCCTACAAGGCCAGCAACCTTACGCCTGCCGTACAGAAAGTCGAAGATGCCTGCAGTGCCTGCCATAAACAATTTCGCGACCACTGACCGGTTTTACTGGTCGAGTTCTTCCACGGCGTCCTGCAGTTCCTTGCGTGACTCGGCGAGTTTGTCCTTACGCTTGTTGATCTTGTCCGCGTCGCCTTTTTTCATCGCCTTGTCGAGGTCGGCCTGACGGCGGCTGACCTCGTGCTTGGCGTCGAGTACCTTGTTTTCGCGCTCCTTCCTCAAGGCGGCATCCGTGCAGTTGGCGGTGACTTCGCTCAGGGCTTTTTCCAGGCCGGCTTGCTGGTCGCTGTTGCCGTGGGCCTTGGCCTGTTCGAGCTGGGTGCTGATGGCCTGGCGTTTGGCGGCACAGCCGGTGAGTGGGGTGGCTTCTTCGGCGGCCAGCAGTGGCGTGGCCATGAAGCTTGCGACGGTCAGCAGGGCAAAAGGGGCGAGGAATTTCATGTGGAGCTCCAGGTGTGCAAATAGCAGGGTGAATTCTGCTGTGATTCAAAGGTGGCTGGGACGGGTTCAAAACCCGTCTATTCCGGCCACGCGTAATGTTTCAGCCAATGTCTGTACGTGTGGGTCGCGAAAAAAAGCGCTCAGTTGCGCCGCGCGGCCCGGGCCGATGCCATCGATGGCCAGCCAGGCCTGGGTGTCTCTGGCGACCAGCGTCTGCCAGTCACCTTCCAGGTTGTTACGTGCCGCAGGCGGCACACCCAAGGCCTTGAGCCATTGTGCGAAGGGGCGTTGCCGAGCGCTGTGGAGGCCTTCGAGCAGTCGTGCGCGGCTGCGCTCACCAAAGCCATCAATGTTAGCAAGCTCTGCCGTATCCAGGGTTAACCAATCGAGAAAGCCTGCGATTAGACCGGCCTGGATCAATATGTTCCACGTCTCGCGGCCTATGTGCGGTAATGCCAGGCCCTGGTTGCCGCTCAGCCAGGTAAGGCGTGCGAGGAGCTGTTCTTCGCAGCCGGGCTCCAGCTGCCAGCAACTCAAGGCGTGAAAGTCCCGAGGGTCGGGCACTGGCAGTTCGACCCTGGTGGTATTGCGCAGGATCACCTGGTCCAGTCGAGGGATCACTTGGCCCGCCAGGCTGACGGACACCTGGTCGCCCGGGCGAATATCCAGGGCCTGCCAGCGCTTCAACGAGCCGGCGCTGACCCGGCTGATCAGGCGGTCGTCCAGGCGCACCGGCTCCAGTTCCAGAATCGGGGTGATGCGTCCGGTGCGGCCGATCTTGAACTGCACCTGGCGTACCAGGGCCAGGGCCTGGGAGGCGGGGTACTTCCAGGCGACAGCCCAGTAAGGCGCACTGGGCTGCCAGCGTTCAGCGGGTGCGCGCTGCGCCTGGTGCAGCACCACGCCGTCACTGGCAAAGGGCAGGGGGTGGTTGTACCAATAGGTGCGCCAATGTGCTGCTTCGATGATGTCCTGGACGGGCTGGCTATAGCGCTGGCTGTCGGTGAATCCCCAGCGTGCCAGGGTGGCCAGGCGCTCGGGAAACGCCGCAGGGCCTTCGGGCCAGGCCCAGATAAACAGGCCGATACCGGCAGCGTCGGTGTCGCTCAGCTGTCGGCGATTCATCAGCCCGGCCACCCTGCTGCGCGCGTTGAGCCCACCGGTTGTCGATTGCACATGCTCGTCGAGGCGCCAATAAAGTTCGCCTTGCAGCACCAGGTCAATGGGTTCCGGCAGTTGCTGGACAATGCCGGGGATCTTGCGCGCGGAGGTCGACCAGTCCTGGCCCAGCTTGCCATCGCCACGGCTGATCAGCTGTTTCAAGCGACCCTGGCGGTACACCAGGGTCACCGCAACGCCGTCCACCTTGGGTTGGATCCATACATCCCGGCGCGTGCCCAGCCAGGCGCCCACGGCTTGCTCATCCAGGCGCTTTTCGAGGCCGGTATGGGCGATCGGGTGAGGCAAGGTGCCCCGTGAACTGGCCAGCGGGTTATCAGGCGCCGTGGGGGTGGGCATGCACTGGCGCCAGTGGGCCAGACGCTGGCGGGCCTGATCGTAGAGTTCATCACTGACGGGGGATTGGCCGAGGCGGTGGTAACTGTCGTCCCACAGGCGGATTTGTTCGGCCAGGGTGTCGACCTGGGCACGGGCCTCATCGGGGCAGTTTTCAGCCCAGGCCGAAAAGGGTAGAGCGCTGAGTAGCAGAACAATCAGTAAACGCATCATGAGCATCCTTGCTCGGAAGGGGCGCCCAGCCTAAATGATCCCTTCACCCACAAAAAAGCCCCGACGCTGCGGGGCTTTTTACCGGGTGTTTCGGCTTACTTGAACAGGCCGCCCAGCGCTTTCACGGCATCAGGCTTATCAGCCTTGGCTTCCTGCTTGGCGTCGGCTTTGGCCTGGGCTTGGGCGAGTTTGTCACAACCTTTGTTGATCTGGTCTTGCGCCGCTTTGAAGGCCTTCACTTTCAAGCTGTCTTTGCTGGCTTCGGCCGCATCGATCTTGGTTTGCAGGTCTGCGGATTGCTTTTGGCAGTCGCCGGAATTGCCGACACCCAGCTGGGAGCCCAGGGCGCCACTCAATGCGCTCAGGTCGGCGGCGTGGGCCGGCAGGGCGAACAGGCTGAGCAGAAGGGCGGCAGGGGCGAGCGTGGAGATGCGCATGAAAAACCTCAATGTTCGATTGCCTGCGCACTTATGAGTCCCGGGCTGGCGCAGGGCAATATCCAAATAAGGTGAAGGCCCGAGAGGGCGCGGATTCTAGAGGGCCATTATTGTGCCTGCAAGCTTTGGATCCAAAAAATGTGAAGGCGGTCCCGCAGGCAATAAAAAGCCCCGCCGGGCAAACCCGGCGAGGCTTTATGTACCGTGGGCGATTACAGGCCGGCGGCAGTGCGCAGGTCGTTGGCGCGGTCGGTTTTTTCCCAGGTGAAGGTGGTGAAGGTGTCGTCGCCGACGGTCTTCTGCGCAGGGGTACGACCGAAGTGGCCGTAGGCTGCGGTTTCCTGGTACATCGGGTGCAGCAGGTCGAGCATGGTGGTGATCGCGTACGGGCGCAGGTCGAAGATCTCGCGCACCAGCTTGATGATCTTGTCATCGCTGATCTTGCCGGTACCGAAGGTATTTAGCGAGATCGACGTAGGTTGGGCCACGCCGATGGCGTAGGACACCTGAATCTCGCAACGCTCGGCGAGGCCGGCAGCAACGATGTTCTTGGCCACGTAACGACCGGCGTAGGCGGCCGAGCGGTCAACCTTGGATGGGTCTTTGCCGGAAAACGCGCCACCGCCGTGACGGGCCATGCCGCCGTAGCTGTCGACGATGATCTTGCGACCGGTCAGGCCGCAGTCACCGACCGGGCCGCCAATGATGAACTGGCCGGTCGGGTTGATGTGGAACTGGGTGTCCTTGCTCAGCAGTTCGGCCGGCAGCACGTGCTTGACGATCAGCTCCATCACGCCTTCGCGCAGGTCAGCGTAGGAAACGTCCGGGTTGTGCTGGGTCGACAGTACGACGGCGTCAATGCCGACCACCTTGCCGCCTTCGTAGCGGCAGGTCACCTGGGACTTGGCGTCCGGGCGCAGCCAAGGCAGCACGCCGGATTTACGCGCTTCAGCCTGACGCTGCACGAGCTGGTGCGAGAAGGTGATCGGTGCCGGCATCAGCACCTCGGTTTCGTTGCTGGCGTAGCCGAACATCAGGCCCTGGTCGCCGGCGCCCTGGTCTTCCGGCTTGGCACGGTCGACGCCCTGGTTGATGTCGGGCGACTGCTTGCCGATGATGTTCATCACGCCACAGGTCGCGCCGTCGAAACCGACGTCGGAGCTGTTGTAGCCGATGTTGGTGATCACGTCACGAACGATCTGCTCCAGGTCAACCCAGGCGGTAGTGGTCACTTCGCCGGCGATGATCGCTACACCGGTTTTCACCAGGGTCTCGCACGCCACACGGGCGAACTTGTCTTCAGCGATGATGGCGTCCAGCACCGCATCAGAAATCTGGTCGGCGATTTTGTCCGGATGCCCTTCAGACACGGACTCGGAGGTGAAAAGGGAGTATTCGCTCATCTCGATGTTTTCCTGATATTTACCGATGGTGAGTGTCGCCAGTCGGTCGCTGAAAGTGGCGGACCTGGATCTGGAAACCATTACGTAAACCTACATAGAGGCTTTCCCCGGGAACGAGTCCCGCAGCGGTGGCCCAACGGGCCAGATCGTCCTGTTCAAAACCCAACCAGAGATCACCGCAGGCCTCCCTGGCCCAATTCTGGTTGTGGCTGCATAAATCCGTAACCAACAGGCTACCGCCGGGGTGCAGCAACCCGGCCATTTGCTTTAAAGCGTCGGCGGGGGCGGCGAAATGGTGCAAGACCATGTTCAGCACCACGCAATCGGCCTTGATCGTTGTGCTGCTCAGGGCGTCAGCCAACTGCAGGCTGACATTGCCCAATGCCTCGCGCTCACAGAGCTGGCGTGCCAGTTCGAGCATCGCCGGGCTGTTGTCCAGCGCAGTGACCTGCCGAAAGCGGCGTGCCAGTTCCGGCAGGAAGCCGCCATCTCCAGGCCCGACTTCCAGCGCCGTCGCTTCTTCACTGAAGCTCAGCTTATCCAGTAGCGCCAGTACGCTGTCGCGGTATTGGGCCAGACCTGCGATCAAGTCCTGCTGGGCGCGAAATTTCTCGGCAACTCGTGCGAAAAAGTCCTGGCTCGCGGCAGCACGTTGCCCGTGGACCTGGCCGATGCGTGACTGCACGTCATGGGGCAGGCTCAGGCTGTCCACTTCTTCAAGCAAGGCAGCGTGCAACTTGCCGCCGAGCAGGTCGGTATGGGGCAGGGCGCGGCGGTAGAAAATCGCATTGCCTTCGCGACGGGTGGCGACCAGGTCGGCCTGGGCCAGCACCTTCAGATGGTGGCTCATGCCCGACTGGCCGATGGCGAAGATCTGTGCCAGTTCCAGTACGCCGAATGAGTCGTTGGTCAGTGCGCGCAATACGTTCAGACGCAATGGGTCGCCAGCGGCCTTGCACAAGGCTGCCAGCTCTTCGCCGTCGTCAGGACGCAGGGTGGGCACGGGTAGGTTCATAAGGCCAGCAGTCTAGTGACGGGTGAGTATCCCCGCAAGGTCAATATCAAAAAGTTTTGATATTGATCGATAAGTGGCGGTTATAAGCCGCCGCTATAACCTTTGGACGAAGCGGTTAAAGGTTTCTGCAAGCGATTGCCGCCCAAAGCACAGGAAAAACACCTGCAAGTGACTATCTGTCATTGCCCGCAGGCGGTGGCTGAGGGAAAATGCCGATCCTTTTTTCCGTTTCTTTTAATCATTCACTCTTCAAAATCCTCAGGAGAACAGCGATGCCCAGCCGTCGTGAGCGTGCCAACGCCATTCGTGCCCTCAGCATGGATGCCGTGCAAAAAGCCAACAGCGGCCATCCCGGTGCCCCGATGGGCATGGCGGATATCGCCGAGGTACTTTGGCGTGATTACCTGAAGCACAACCCGAGCAACCCGTCGTTCGCCGACCGTGACCGCTTCGTGCTGTCCAACGGCCACGGCTCGATGCTGATCTACTCGCTGCTGCACCTGACCGGCTACGACGTCACCATCGATGACCTCAAGAGCTTCCGCCAGTTGCACAGCCGCACCCCGGGGCACCCGGAATTCGGCTACACCCCAGGCGTCGAGACCACCACCGGTCCCCTGGGCCAAGGCCTGGCCAATGCCGTGGGCTTCGCGCTGGCTGAAAAAGTCCTGGGCGCGCAGTTCAACCGCCCTGGCCACGACATCGTCGATCACCACACCTACGTGTTCCTGGGTGATGGCTGCATGATGGAAGGCATTTCCCACGAAGTCGCGTCCCTGGCCGGCACCCTGGGCCTGGGCAAGCTGATCGCCTTCTACGATGACAACGGTATCTCCATCGACGGCGAAGTCGAAGGCTGGTTCACCGACGACACCCCCAAGCGTTTCGAAGCCTACAACTGGCAGGTAATCCGCAATGTCGACGGCCACGATCCGGAAGAGATCAAGACCGCCATCGACACCGCCCGCAAGAGCGCGCAGCCGACCCTGATCTGCTGCAAGACCACCATTGGTTTCGGCTCGCCGAACAAGCAAGGTAAAGAAGACTGCCACGGCGCCCCACTGGGTGACGCGGAAATCGCCCTGACCCGCGAAGCGCTGAAGTGGAACCACGGCCCGTTCGAAATCCCGGCCGACATCTACGCCGAATGGGATGCCAAGGAAAAAGGCCTGGCCACCGAAGCCGAGTGGGACCAGCGTTTCGCTGCCTACTCCGCCGAATTCCCTGAGCTGGCCAATGAGCTGGTACGCCGCCTGGCCGGTGACCTGCCTGCCGATTTCTCGGAAAAAGCCTCGGCCTACATCGCCGAAGTCGCGGCCAAGGGCGAAACCATCGCCAGCCGTAAAGCCAGCCAGAACACCCTGAACGCCTTTGGCCCGCTGCTGCCTGAGTTCCTCGGCGGTTCGGCCGACCTGGCCGGTTCCAACCTGACCCTGTGGAAGGGCTGCAAAGGTGTTTCGGCCGAAGACGCCAGCGGCAACTACATGTACTACGGTGTGCGCGAATTCGGCATGAGCGCCATCATGAACGGCGTGTCCCTGCACGGCGGCCTGGTGCCTTATGGGGCGACCTTCCTGATGTTCATGGAGTACGCGCGCAACGCCGTCCGTATGGCCGCGCTGATGAAGAAGCGTGTGATCCATGTGTACACCCACGACTCCATCGGCCTCGGCGAAGACGGCCCGACGCACCAGCCGGTCGAGCAACTGACCAGCCTGCGCACCACGCCGAACCTGGATTGCTGGCGCCCAGCCGACGCGGTGGAATCCGCGGTGGCCTGGAAGCACGCGATCGAGCGCAAGGACGGCCCTTCGGCGCTGATCTTCTCCCGTCAGAACCTGCAACACCAGGTGCGCACCGAGGCGCAGATCGCCGACATCAGCCGTGGCGGCTACGTGCTCAAGGACTGCATCGGCGAGCCGGAGCTGATTTTGATCTCCACCGGTTCCGAAGTGGGCCTGACCGTTCAGGCGTACGACAAGCTGACTGCCCAAGGCCGTAACGTGCGCGTTGTGTCCATGCCGTGCACCAGCGTGTTCGAAGCCCAGGACGCCGGCTACAAGCAATCGGTGCTGCCGTTGCAGGTCAGCGCGCGTATCGCCATCGAAGCGGCGCACGCCGACTACTGGTACAAGTACGTGGGCCTGGAAGGCCGCGTGATCGGCATGACCACCTACGGTGAGTCGGCGCCGGCGCCAGCGTTGTTCGAAGAGTTCGGTTTCACCCTGGAAAACATCCTGGGTCAGGCTGAAGAGCTGCTGGAAGACTAAGTCAGTCTGCGTTGTCTGTACTGGCGCTATCGCGGGCAAGCCCGCTCCCACATTTGGATCGCGGTCTGATGTGGGAGCGGGCTTGCCCGCGATAGCGTCAGAACATTCAACACCGAACTAACCTTGATCGAGAACCCCATGCCCCAACCGCGTCCTTACAAAGTTGCACTCAACGGCTACGGCCGCATTGGTCGTTGCGTCTTGCGTGCTCTGTTCGAGCGAGGGGCGGCAGCCGGGTTTGAAATTGTCGCGATCAACGACCTGGCCGACATGGCCAGCATCGAATACCTGACACGCTTTGACTCCACCCACGGCCGCTTTCCCGGCGAAGTGCGGGTCGAAGGCGATTGTCTGCATATCAACGGCGACTGCGTGAAAGTGTTGCGCAGTGCCACCCCCGAGGGCATCGACTGGGCGGCGCTGGGCGTCGACCTGGTGTTGGAATGCTCCGGTGCCTATCACACCCGTGCCGATGGCCAGCGTTTCCTCGACGCCGGCGCACCGCGTGTGCTGTTTTCCCAGCCGATGGCCAGCGAGGCGGATGTCGACGCCACCATCGTCTACGGCATCAACCAGGATTGCCTGACCGGCAGTGAGCTGCTGGTGTCCAACGCCTCCTGCACCACCAACTGCAGCGTGCCGCTGTTGCGCCTGCTGGATCAGGCGATCGGCCTGGACTACGTGTCGATCACCACCATCCACTCGGCGATGAACGACCAGCCGGTGATCGACGCCTATCACCATGAAGACCTGCGCCGCACGCGCTCGGCGTTCCAGTCGGTGATTCCGGTATCCACCGGTCTGGCGCGCGGCATCGAACGCCTGCTGCCGGAACTTGCCGGGCGAATCCAGGCCAAAGCCGTACGGGTGCCGACGGTGAACGTGTCCTGCCTGGACATCACCATGCAAACCGTCAGCGACACGGATGCGACGGAGGTCAACCGGATCCTGCGCGACGCCGCCACCCGCGGCCCGCTCAAAGGCTTGCTGGCCTACACCGAGTTGCCCCACGCCAGTTGTGATTTCAACCATGACCCGCATTCGGCGATTGTCGATGCCAGCCAGACCCGCGTTTCCGGCCCGAGGCTGGTGAACATCCTGGCCTGGTTCGACAACGAATGGGGCTTTGCCAATCGAATGCTGGATGTTGCGGAACATTATCTGCATATCGCCTCTAAACAACCTCAACAGTAATTCAGGAACTGCCACCCATGACCGTGTTGAAGATGACCGACCTCGATCTGCAAGGTAAGCGCGTACTGATTCGCGAAGACCTCAACGTCCCCGTCAAGGACGGTGTTGTCACCAGCGATGCGCGAATCCTGGCCTCGCTGCCGACCATCAAGCTGGCCCTGGAAAAAGGCGCGGCCGTGATGGTCTGCTCCCACCTGGGTCGCCCGACCGAAGGTGAGTTCTCCGCCGAAAACAGCCTCAAGCCGGTAGCCGACTACCTGAGCAAGGCCCTGGGCCGTGACGTGCCGTTGGTGGCTGACTACCTGGGCGGCGTCGACGTTAAGCCTGGCGACATCGTGCTGTTCGAAAACGTGCGCTTCAACAAAGGCGAGAAAAAGAACAGCGACGAACTGGCCCAGCAATACGCCGCCCTGTGCGACGTGTTCGTGATGGACGCGTTCGGCACCGCCCACCGTGCCGAGGGTTCGACCCACGGCGTGGCCAAGTTCGCCAAGGTGGCGGCTGCCGGCCCATTGCTGGCGGCTGAACTGGAGGCACTGGGCAAGGCCCTGGGCGCTCCGGCCCAACCGATGGCGGCCATAGTTGCCGGCTCCAAGGTGTCCACCAAGTTGGACGTGCTCAATAGCCTGAGCCAGATCTGCAACCAGTTGATCGTTGGCGGCGGCATTGCCAATACCTTCCTGGCGGCAGCAGGCCACCCGGTGGGCAAGTCCCTTTACGAGCCGGACCTGCTCGACACCGCCCGTGCCATTGCCGCCAAGGTCAGCGTGCCGTTGCCGGTGGACGTGGTGGTTGCCAAGGAGTTCGCTGAAACCGCCGAAGCCACGGTCAAGCTCATCGCCGACGTAGCCGCCGACGACATGATCCTGGACATCGGCCCGCAAACTGCAGCCAATTTTGCAGAACTGCTGAAAGCCTCCCAGACCATCCTGTGGAACGGTCCGGTCGGCGTGTTCGAGTTCGATCAGTTCGGCAACGGCACCAAAGTGCTGGCCAAGGCCATCGCAGACAGCTCGGCATTCTCCATCGCCGGCGGCGGCGACACCCTGGCGGCCATCGATAAATATGGCGTTACCGACCAGATCTCCTACATTTCTACCGGTGGCGGTGCGTTCCTCGAATTCGTCGAAGGCAAAGTCCTGCCCGCCGTTGAAGTGCTGGAAACCCGGGCCAAAGGCTAAGGCTCGTGATCCGGAAAAGGAGTATTCCCATGATCAAGTCGTTGGCAATGCTGATCGCTGCGGGCCTGTTGGCCGGCTGCGGCAGCACGCCAAGCGCAGCGCCGGCGGCAGGCAAACCTGCCACGGAGCAGAAAAAAAGCTGCTACCAGGCTGACTGGCAAGCCGAGACCATGCCGGTGATCAACAAGCGCATCGGCAACGAACGGCTGGAGAAATACGACTCCGCGCCCAACGGTCAGGAACAGGGTTGCCCTTGACGGGTCTCATCAACTAACCGACGGCATCGGCGGCCTTTGGCCCCGCTGCGAGGATTGGCAATGAAAGGCGTTTTCGCCCTGGCAGCCCTGGCCCTACTGGCCGGTTGCAGCAGCATGAACATGTTCAACAAGGCAGAGCCGGAAGGTCAGTGGACCACCTGGACCTGCGACAGCAAGGCCGAGGTCAACTGGCGCTTCGCCAACCAGGCCCGCAGTGAGGTGGATGTACGCCTCGGCGGTTCCGACCAGGTTTATCGCCTCAAACAGGACGTTGCCGCCTCGGGCGTGCTGTACAGCAACGACCAGCTGGCGTTTCACACAAAAGGTGAGGAAGGCCTGGTTTACTGGGTCGCCACTGACGATTTGATCGGGCGGGGCTGCAAGGCCCAATAAGATTTCAAATTTGATGAGATCCAAATGTGGGAGGGGGCTTGCCCCCGATAGCGGTTTGTCAGCCCCCCCATGTGCTGACTGAGCCACTGTCATCGGGGGCAAACTCCCTCCCACATCAGCAATAACGATTCAGCACGCCAGGCATGCAAAGCCTGACCTGCAATAACTTGAATAGCAGCCGCCGCTACGGCAGGCTTGCACGATTAACGACCCTCGACCGGGAGAGACAACACAATGGCACTTATCAGCATGCGTCAAATGCTGGACCACGCAGCCGAGTTCGGCTACGGCGTCCCAGCCTTTAACGTCAACAACCTTGAGCAGATGCGCGCCATCATGGAAGCCGCTGACAAGACCGACTCCCCAGTGATCGTCCAGGCTTCGGCCGGTGCGCGCAAATACGCCGGTGCCCCGTTCCTGCGTCACCTGATCCTCGCCGCGATCGAAGAATTCCCGCACATCCCGGTGTGCATGCACCAGGACCACGGCACCAGCCCTGACGTGTGCCAGCGTTCCATCCAACTGGGCTTCAGCTCGGTGATGATGGACGGCTCCCTCGGCGAAGACGGCAAGACCCCGACCGACTACGAGTACAACGTACGCGTAACCCAACAAACCGTGGCCATGGCCCACGCCTGCGGCGTTTCGGTTGAAGGTGAACTGGGTTGCCTGGGCTCCCTGGAAACCGGCATGGCCGGTGAAGAAGACGGCATCGGCGCCGAAGGCGTGCTGGATCACAGCCAGATGCTGACCGACCCGGAAGAAGCCGCCGACTTCGTCAAGAAGACCCAGGTCGACGCCCTGGCCATCGCCATCGGCACCAGCCACGGCGCCTACAAGTTCACCAAGCCGCCGACCGGCGACGTGCTGGCCATCGACCGCATCAAGGAAATCCACAAGCGCATCCCTAACACCCACCTGGTGATGCACGGTTCTTCCTCGGTCCCGCAGGAATGGCTGGCGATCATCAACCAGTACGGCGGCGACATCAAAGAAACCTACGGCGTGCCGGTTGAAGAAATCGTCGAAGGCATCAAGTACGGCGTGCGCAAGGTCAATATCGACACCGACCTGCGCCTGGCGTCCACCGGCGCAATGCGTCGCCTGATGGCCACCAACCCGAGTGAGTTCGACCCGCGCAAGTTCTTCGGCGCGACCGTGACCGCGATGCGTGATGTGTGTATCGCTCGTTACGAAGCCTTCGGCACTGCGGGCAACGCTTCGAAGATCAAGCCGATCTCGTTGGAAGCGATGTACCAGCGTTACCTGAAAGGTGAGTTGAACGCTAAGGTGAACTAAGCAATTACATCCACAAAGAACCCGCAGTGATGCGGGTTTTTTGTGGTCGGTATTTGAAGTATCTCTGAATTAACTGTTTTGCTTGAGGTGGCTAGTTCTTGGTAAGCGTCATCTCATAAGGGCTGATACTTGCGCCGGGACCGACAACTATAGTTAGGCCGCCGGTTAAGGAAGCATAACTTCTGTCGGGTGAGTACAGTCGCGCTGTGTATATAGGTTCTCTGTCGGTTTGTGGGGTCATGGTTAGGTCTATAGTTACCCAGCCTGTATTGTTGGTTGGATTTGCATAGACAAAAGTCCCGGTGGTGTCATACGTTTTTCCACCATATTCAAATGTCGCCAGGTTTATGGTGCCGGTATTCGTGTGGCTTTCTATGATTGTCAGTGTTGAAGGATAGCCTGCCAACGGTCCTTGGTAAACGCCATTAGGTGTGGCAACTTGGACAACATCGAGAACGCGGGTCAATCCTTTAAAGGGGCCGGCAGTCACTTCAAGTCGACCTTTTAATAGTGTGTAATCTCTGTTGTCCGATACGAGAATGACCCGATATGCCGGGTCGAGGCCGTTAGGGGGATTTGAGGGGATTGTTGGGGTCATGGATAAGTCAAAAGTTACAGCGCTATCGGGCTTGGTTGGATCGACATAGGAGAAAGTGCCAGTAACATTGAAAAAAACTCCGCCGTAGTAGAAGTAACCTTTGGATATTACATGCCTGTCCAGGTCGGAGCTGATAATGGTGAGGTTGGCGGGATTTGAAATATCGATCACCCCAAGATAGCTATTGTTTGGAGTTTTTTGTGCGGTGGCCATGAGATGCTTACTCCAGATACTAAAAGTTAGAAGTTGAGTGGCTTGTCTGCTAAAGGTTAAGTGGGGAGTTTGAGTTTGTAACCTGTTATAAATGACAGGGGGGTATATTTTTTTGGAATTGAAGTTATGGCGGATTTAAATTTTGTAGTCGCGATTAGGTGTTGAAGTGACTTCTTGGGGTTGAGGTGTGCTTATCTCACTGCCTTCATTTCATGGAGCGTCAACAGCTTATAATCGGTGAGGTTTTTTATGCTTACCCAGCCGACTGCATGAGAAGCCCGCAATAAAGCGGGCCTTTGTAGCTGATAGCGGGATGGCGGAGTGTCAGTCGCGGGAGGTAGTGGCTGACACTCCGCCATCGCGGGCAAGCCCGGCTCCTACAGGGCTCGTGGCTGTTCAAGAGGTGGGAATAGTCTCTGACGCCATCGGACAATGCCTGCTCGAATTTAGGCCGATCCGTTCACTCGTGATCAATATCCAACTTCGCAAACGTCACCTTCGCGCCTTCCTTGCTGTCCCCGCTGTTGTCCTGCACATAAGCGCCCGCCTTGAAGTACAGCGGCTTGGCGGCCCACGCCGCACCAATGCGCTCGTTCCATTCGCTGTCGGCGGCGTACACGCTGAGCAGCCCGGCTTTGTTGAGGTTGATCACGTAGGTAAAGCTTTTCTCCAGCGGCACATTGGACGCGACGATGATCACGCGGCTTTCATCTTCATCCGGGCGCATGCGCACCTTGGCGACGATGTTGCCGGTCTGGGTCTTTTCCTTGAACTGGTATTCGAGCTTGATCAGCGGTTTCTGGCTGTCGTAGGCGTGGATCTGGCCGATGACGATCTTGCCGCTGGAGGGCACCTGGTTGACCGCGAGGGTGGCGCGCAGGAAGTTGTCGGCTTCGGGGTAGGTCCAGTTGCGCAGGCGGCCGTCGGCGTAGGTTTCGCGCAGTTCGCTGCGCGGGTACACGGCGTTTTCGGTGCGGGTGCCGGTGACGGGTGTCCAGAATTGCACGTTGCTGCCTTCGGCCTGGAAGTATTGGTCGTTGAAGCCGCTGAGCAGCCTGGGTGTGTCGATGGTCGCGGGGGGAGAGCCGACCGGAATGCTCAGGTTCCAAGTGGAGAGGTCGATCATGGCGTTGGCCTTTTACAGGGGGTGAAGGCTTTGGCCCGGGGGCCTGACAGGTTCTTTATAGGCGGTGGTCGGCCAGTTGTTAAACACTTGCTGGCAATTTATTGGCGCCAAGGGAATGCCAAAAAGCCATGTTTCCCATGAACCGTGGGCTGTAGAGGTTGACCGTTAGTCGGCTGACTGAACTTTGGCGCAATGATGGCATCCACGTCACTTCTGATTTTCAGGATCCGGGGCTAGAGTGAGGCCTCAATGTTTGTCCGGGTTTTCTCTCAGAAGTGACCGGAGTAGACCCAAGGAAGAGACCTAGCATGGAATGCGTTCCACCTCATGGCGATGGCAGTTCGGTTCTTCTGGTGGTCGATGACTACCCGGAAAATCTGATCAGCATGCGTGCACTTCTGCAACGTGATGATTGGGTGGTGGTAACGGCCGCGTCCGGCGTGGAAGCCCTGGAGTTGCTGTTGCAGCATGAGGTCGACCTGGTGCTGCTGGATGTGATGATGCCCGGCATGGACGGTTTCGAAGTCGCCCGCTTGATGCGCGGCAGCCAGCGCACGCGCATGACCCCGATCATCTTTCTGAGCGCCAACGCTCAATCCCCCGCCGCCGTGCTGGAAGGCTACGCCAGCGGCGCCATCGACTACCTGTTCAAGCCCTTCGACCCGCACGTCCTCAAGCCCAAGGTCCAGGCGTTGCTGGAGCACCAGCGCAACCGCCGGGCCTTGCAGCGCCTGAGCCATGACCTGGAGTCCGCCCGGGCGTTCAATGCGTCGGTGTTGGATAACGCCGCCGAGGGCATCCTGGTGGTGAGTGAAGAGGGCATGATCGAATACGCCAACCCGGCGATTTCGCGCCTGCTCAATGCCACGATCCAGGAGCTGCAAGGCCAGGAGTTCCTGAGTTTCCTGCAAAAGCCCCACGTGCCCGTCTGGCTGGAATCGCAGATGTACGCCGGCTACCGCCGCGGTGAGACCTGGCGCCTGCATGATGCGCTCCTGCGCACCGGCCGCGGCCAGCAGGTGCCGGTGGCGTTGTCCTCTGCGCCGCTGCCCGCTGAACAGAAGGCCATGGTGGTGACGGTGCTGGATATGTCCGAAGTGCGTCACTTGCACCAGCAGCTGGAGTTCCAGGCCGTGACCGACCCGCTGACCGGTCTGCTGAACCGGCGCGGTTTTTACCAGGCGGTGGAAAACACCTTATCGCGCAGTGAGCGGACAGAGCAGTCCCTGGTGTTGCTGTACCTGGACCTCGACGGTTTCAAGCGGGTCAACGATTCTCTGGGCCATGATGCCGGCGACCGTGTATTGCGCTGGGTCTCGGAGCAATTGCAGGGCTGCCTGCGTTCCTACGACATTATCGGCCGCATGGGCGGCGATGAGTTCACGGCGTTGCTGGAGCTGGAGTTTCCGGAGCAGGCGGCAAAGATCTCGGAAAAACTGATCGAACGAGTGTCGGTGTGCCAGCAGGTCGACGGTTTGGATGTCATGCTCGGCGTCAGCATCGGCATTGCTACCTTCCCGGATTGCGGCGCGGATTTGAGTGGTTTGCTACGTGCGGCCGACATCGCCATGTATGAAGCCAAGCGCGCCGGCCGTCAGCAATATCGCTATTACGACCAGGAAATGAACGGCCGCGCCCGCTCGCGGTTGATGCTCGAAGACAGCGTGCGTACAGCGATTCAAAACAAGGATTTCACCCTGGTCTATCAGCCCCAGGTTTCGCTGGTGGATGGGCGTTTGCGCGGCGTTGAGGTGTTGTTGCGCTGGCAGCACCCCAGCGTCGGCGATGTGCCGCCGGGGCTGTTTTTACCGTTGCTGGAAGAAGCACGGCTGATCAGCCAACTGAGCGCATGGATTTACCAGCAGATCGCCGCCCAGCGCCAGGCGTGGCAGGCCGCGTTCGACGATGAATTGGTGCTGAGCGTGAGCCTGAGCAGCAGCCAGTTCAATATGCCCAACCTGGTGAATCAACTGCAGCAGATGCTGGATCGCTATGGGCTGGAGGGGTACCAGTTGGAGGTGGAAATCGGCGAGGACTGCCTGATGAGTAACCTGGAAGAGGGCGCCAAGCAGCTCAAGTTGCTGCGCCGTATCGGGGTGCGTATCGCGCTGGATGACTTCGGTTCGGGACAGTGTTCCCTGGCGCATTTGCGTGACCTGGCCTTCGATACGCTCAAGCTTGATCCGCAATTGGTTGCGCGGCTACCGGGCTCGGTGCGGGACGCGGCGATGGCGCGCAGCATTATCGAGCTGTGCAGGCATTTTGAGGTGGTCGTGGTGGCCGAGGGCGTGGAAACCCAGGAGCAGGCCCAGTGGCTCAAGGCCCAGGGTTGCCCGTTTATCCAGGGGCCGTGGGCGGCGCAGCCCTTGATGGCTGAAGAAGTGGTCGACTGGTCACGCGCCCGCACGCACTGAATTCGCTACACTGGCGCCCATCCGAATCCTGTTGCAGACCCCAATGACCGCGCTGAAATACCTCCAGGCCTACCCCGCTGCCCTCCAGGAGCAAGTGCGCCAACTGATCGCCAAGGACCAGTTGGGCGCCTACCTGGAGCAGCGTTACCCCGATCGCCATGGGGTGCAGAGCGACAAAGCCCTGTACGCCTATGCCCAGGCCTTGAAGCAGGAACACCTGCGCAACGCGCCGGCCATCGACAAAGTGCTGTTCGATAACCGCCTGGACCTGACCCACCGCGCCCTGGGCCTGCACACCACGATTTCACGGGTGCAGGGCGGCAACCTCAAATCCAAGAAAGAGATCCGCATTGCCTCGCTGTTCAAAGAGGCCGCGCCGCAGTTCCTGCGCATGATCGTGGTTCACGAGCTGGCGCACTTCAAGGAATCGGACCACAACAAAGCGTTCTACAAACTCTGCGACTACATGATGCCCGGCTACCACCAGGTGGAATTCGACCTGCGGGTGTACCTCACGTATCGCGACCTGCAGGGCAAGCCCTGACCGCACAAGGCGACCAACCATGGATGTGAGCAAGACCAAAAGCAGCTTCTACCGCCGGCTGTACGTGGCGTACCTGATCGACAGTGGGCTGGCCAGCAGCGTCCCGGCGCTGACCGACGTCACCGGCATGCCCCGGCGCACTGCGCAGGACACGATTGCGGCGCTGGCGGACCTGGATATTGTGTGTGAGTTCGAGCAGGAGGATGGGGCCCGCAACCATGCCGGGCATTATCGGATTCGCGATTGGGGCGCGATTGATCGGGGGTGGATCGAGGTGAATCTCAGCCAGATCAAGCGGGTTCTGGATTATCCCTGAGTTCAGCGGTGGCTGGGCCGGCGCTATCGAGAGCAAGCCCCCTCCCACAGTTTGAACGGTGAATACATTCAAATGTGGGAGGGGCGGTGCGACGATTCGACTTGCTCCCGATGGCGGCCTCAAGCGCGCCGCATCCCGATATGTGGAATATCATCCTCCAGGTATTCCTCACCCGCCACCACAAACCCATATCGCCCGTAATACCCCTGCAGATGGGCCTGGGCTGACAGGAAGATCGGCGTCTCAGGCCAGATCTCGTCAATCTGCCTGAGGGTTTCTTCCATCATCTGGTGCCCCAGCCCGGAGCCCCGTGCAACCGGCGCCACGATCACGCGGCCGATCACCACGTCGCCGCCCTGGGACTCCGGGTCCAGCAGGCGCAGGTAGGCCACCAGCTCGTCGTCTTTCCACGCCATCAGGTGATGGGTATCGCCCGCCAGGTCTTGCCCGTCGATATCCTGGTAGACGCACTTCTGCTCGACAACGAAGACCTCGCCGCGCAAACGCAAAATGGCGTAGAGCTGCTCCTTGCCCAGGTCGGTGTGATGTTTACAGACCCAATCGACTGTCATGGTGTGTTCTCACTTGAATGTCTGTTCTGGATAGTAAGCGCGGCGGACGACTCTGTCTAAATCGACTATTTTTGTGAATGAAATCAATTTGCCATCATTGAGTGCTCTCGACGTCCGTTTCTTTGTGTAATCTGAGCTAATGTTAGAACCTCAGGCCCTGCCTGAGCCAAGGCCACCGCCCGCCGCCAAGGATTTTGAGCATGCCGCGATTGTCTCGTGCCGTTGCTTTGATTGGAGTGTTGTTGCTGGCGACACCTGTGTTCGCACAGCGTCTGCGCCTGGTCGCGGATGCCTGGCCACCGTTTACCGATGCCACCTTGATCAACGGTGGCCTGGCCACCGATATAGTCACCACGGCCTTGGCCCGTGCGGGCTATGCCAGTGACTTCGAACAAGTGCCCTGGGCGCGGGCGCTGATGGGGGTGGGCGACGGGCGCTATGACGTGCTGGTCAACGCCTGGTACGACGAGGCCCGTACACAATTGGGGCAGTTTTCCGGCGAATACCTGCTCAATCGCGTACGTTTCATCAAGCGCCGTGACGATCCCATCGAGTTTCAGAACCTGGAGCAGTTGCATGACTATCCCATTGCCGTGGTGCGCGGTTATGCCTATTCGGCGGCGTTCGATGGGGATGGGCAGTTGCAGAAAGTGCCGGTGCATAACTTCGCCATGGCGGTGCGCATGCTGGCGGCGCAGCGGGTGCGGTTGACCGTGGAGGATGAGTATGTGGCGCGCTATTACCTGTCGCGCGAGTCGGTGCGGGTGCGCAATGCGGTGGAGTTTCTGCCCACGCCGCTGAGCGAAAACAGCCTGCATATCCTGGTCAGCCTGAAGAACCCTGAGCATGCGCAGATCGTTGCCGGTTTTGACCGCGAGATTGCCAGGATGAAGGCGGATGGCAGTTATGAGCGGCTGATGAAGGCCCATGGCATGTAGGGCCTGTGCGGGCCTCATCGGGGGCTTGCCTCCGATAGCGACCTAAGCCGCGCTGGTATCTTTGATCAAATGCGCCGCCAAGGTGCGCAACGGCCCCAATTGCCGGCATATCAACGCCAACTGCGTCTGCACCAACCGCTGCCCTTCATCAATCTCATCCGGCATCTGCTCCAGGTCCGCCGCCAGGGCCTCCTCGGCATCGCTCTGAATCGCAATCGGCTGCTTGTTCGCCAGCCCGGTGGCGATTTCGTCAATGCTCGCCGCCAGGCTATTGCCGGCGCCATCGATCAAGTGCGCGCGCACCTCGGCCGGCAGTTGGGTTTCGCGGTGTGCTCCGAGCCCCGACAGGTAGCTGAGCAAGGTGTGCGACAGCACCAGGAAGCGGAAGCCCACGTCCGCTTCCTTACGGAAATGCCCCGGCTCCATCAGCATATTGGCCAAGGTGGTGGACAGCGCCGCATCGGCGTTGTGGGCATTGCGCCGGGCCAGGCGGTAGGCCAGGTCGTCGCTCTTGCCAGCGGCGTATTGCTGCATGATCTGGCGCAGGTAGATGCTGTTGCAGGTCAGGGTGTTGGCCAGCACTTTGTTCAGGCGCCGGCCTTGCCAGTCCGGGAGGAACAGGAACACCGCCAGGCCCGCGATCAGGCTGCCGAGCAGGGTATCGAACAGGCGTGGCAGGAACAGTCCGTAGCCATCGCCCACCTGGTTGAAGCAGAACAGCACCATCAGGGTGATCGCCGCCGTGGCCAGGGTGTAGCGGGTGGTGCGGTTGATAAAGAACACCAGGCCGGCGGCGATGGCGAACATCGATTGCACCAGCGGGCTTGGGAACAGGTCGAACAGCGCCCACGCCACGGTGAGGCCGATGGCGGTGCCGATGATCCGCTGGCCGAGCTTGCGCCGCGTGGCACCGTAGTTCGGTTGGCAAACAAACAGCGTGGTGAGGATGATCCAGTAACCCTGGGAGGCGTGGATCGCATGCAGCATGCCGTAGCCGACGGTCAGTGCCAGGGACAGGCGCAGCGCATGGCGGAACAGCAGCGACGTCGGCGTGAGTTGGGTACGCAGGCGCGTCCACATTTCTTTCAGGTTACGCGGGGCGCGGTCCAGCAGGTTGCTGTCGGTGGCGTCGGCCAGGGCGTCGGGGTTGCTGGCGTCGCCGAGCAGGCGGTCGAGGGTGGACAGGTTGGCCGCCAGGGCGCGCAAGGAGCGCAGCAGGCCGCGCCAGGCCGGGTTGCTCTGGATGCGCAGGTGTTCCAGGGAGGCGTTCAGGTCGCCGAGGGCTTCGGCGAAGCTGTCGTCATAGATGAACGGCTGACGCAACTGGATCGACTCGGCCAGGGACTGGCAGGCCTTGCCTTGCTGGCGCAGCAGGCGTTGGCAGCGGAACAGCACATCGCTGTGGAAAAACGCATCGGCCAGGGCGTTGTAAGGATAGTGGGAGGAGCTGGCGCGTTCGTGGATGTCCTGGGCCAGGAAGTACAGCTTGAGGTAGCGACTGACCTTCGAGCCGGGTCGGCCATTGCCGACGCGGTGCAGGATGATTTCCTTCGCCGCATTCAGCGCCGCCACCACCCGGCCGTTTTGCTGGGCCAGTTCCAGGCGGCGGGCTTCCACGTCCAGTTGGCGAATCGGTTCGAACAACGATGATTTGAGCTTGAGGTAGCGCCCCAATTCGCGGAACAACCGCGCCAGGCTCTGCTGCACCGGCTGGTTGGAAAACAGCGCCTGCCACAGCACCGACAACGCGCCGTACCAGGCGGCGCCGGCCACCAGCAGCAACGGCTCATGCCAGAAATCACTGACGGCGCCGCCGCGCTGGTCCACACCGATCATGGTGTAGACCGACAGAATCAAGGTGGCCGAAGCAATCGCACCATAGCGTTCGCCCAAGGCGCCGAGCATGGTCAGGCAGAACGTGGCCAGGGCCAGGGAGATGGCGAAAATCCAGGGGTAGGGGAACAGCAGCTCCACCGACAGCGCGGCAATGCTGAAACACACCAGCGTCACTGCCAGGGCGTTGAGGCGGCCTTGCCAGCTGTCGTCGGTCTCGGCCAGGGCGCTGGCGATAATCCCCAGGAACAGCGGGATCAGCAGGGTCATTTCATCCTGATACCAGCACAGCGCCATGCTGCCGGTGAGGGCGATAAACACCCGGATGCTGTAGCTGAATTTATCCAGCGCCCACAGGCGCCGCATGGACTGCTTGAACGAGGTCGATGACATGAAGTCTGGAGTCTTCCGGGACGATGCCGCTAAATTGAGCCATCAGTGACGCCACGGCAAGGGTGGTGATCACATCTGGCAGCAAATTATTCCCAGGCATACCGCAAATCAAAATGTGGGAGGGGGCTTGCTCCCGATTGCAGTGTGTCAGTCAGAACATCTATCACTGGTACACCGCTATCGGGAGCAAGCCCCCTCCCACATTTTTTACTGCGTCGTGTCAAACAAACTGCGCGGCCGCGTAACCGGAAGCCCAGGCCCACTGGAAGTTAAACCCGCCCAGATGCCCGGTCACATCCAGCACTTCCCCAATAAAGTACAAGCCCGGGCTTTTCAGTGATTCCATGGTCTTGGACGAGACTTCCCGCGTATCCACCCCACCCAAGGTCACCTCGGCCGTGCGGTAGCCCTCGGTGCCCGCCGGCACCAGTTGCCAGCTCGAGAGTTTTTGCGCGATATCGGCCACTTCAGCGTGGGTGTACTGCTTCATCGGCTTGGACGCGAACCAGGTATCCGCCAGCAGATTGGCCATCTTCTTGGTGAAGATTTCACCCAGCAGGGTTTTCAGCTCGCTGTTGGGGCGCTCGACCTGCTGCTGTTGCAGCCAGGTGTGGGCGTCGTGGTCGGGCAGCAGGTTGATCTCCAGCGTGTCGCCGGACTCCCAGTAGGAGGAAATCTGCAGAATCGCCGGGCCGCTGAGGCCGCGATGGGTAAACAGGAGGTTCTCGCGAAAGCTCTGGCCGTTGCAGCTGACCAGGCAATCCACCGAGGTCCCGGACAGCTCGCCACACAAGTCCTTGAGCTGGTCGGTGATGGTGAACGGCACCAGCCCGGCGCGGGTCGGCAACAGCTCATGGCCGAACTGCCTGGCGACTTGATAGCCAAAGCCGCTGGCGCCCAGGGTCGGGATCGACAGGCCGCCGGTGGCGATCACCAGGGATTCGCAGCGCAGTTCACCCAAGGTGGTTTGCAACTGGTAGCCGCTGTCGACCTTGGCGATTTCTTCAATCGAGGTGTCCAGGTGCAGGCTCACGCCGGTCTGGATGCACTCGTCCAGCAGCATGCCGAGGATGTCACTGGATTTGTTATCGCAGAACAGCTGGCCGAGTTTCTTCTCGTGGTACGGCACGCCGTGCTTGGCCACCAGGCCGATGAAATCCCACTGGGTGTAACGGGCCAGGGCCGACTTGCAGAAGTGCGCGTTGTGCGAGAGGAAGTTGGCCGGCTCGGTGTACATATTGGTGAAATTGCAGCGGCCACCGCCCGACATCAGGATCTTCTTGCCGGCCTTGTTCGCATGGTCGAGCAGCATCACCTTGCGCCCACGCCCGGCGGCGGTCAGTGCGCACATCAAGCCTGCGGCGCCGGCGCCAATGATCACAACTTCGGTCGAGCGCAAAACGGTGTCCTCATACAAATTCTGATTTGGAATGCAGTTAATGTGGGAGGGGGCTTGCCCCCGATAGCGGCGGTTCAGTCACATCTATATTGACTGACACTCCGCTATCGGGGGCAAGCCCCCTCCCACATTGGATCTCCATTGGTGCGGAGATCGTGTTACAGGATCCGCACACGCAACGAACGGCCTTTGATCTTGCCGTCGTTCAAGCGCTGCAACGCCTGCTTGGCGATGCCGCGTTCCACGGCCACGAAGGCCTGGAAGTCGAAGATCGCGATCTTGCCGACCTGGGCACCCGGGATGCCGGCTTCGCCGGTCAATGCGCCGAGGATGTCGCCTGGGCGCACCTTGTCTTTGCGCCCGGCGGCGATGCACAGGGTGCTCATCACCGGCAGCAGCGGACCACCGCTTTGCGGCTTGAGGTTGTCCAGTTGGTCCCAGTTCAGCGGCGACTTCTGCAGTTGCTCGATGGCCTGGGCGCGGTGCGCTTCGGACGGCGCCACCAGGCTGATGGCGATGCCGGTCTCACCGGCACGACCGGTACGGCCCACGCGGTGGATGTGGATTTCCGAGTCGCGGGCCAGTTCGACGTTGATGACCATGTCCAGCGCGTCGATGTCCAGGCCGCGGGCGGCGACGTCGGTGGCCACCAGCACCGAGGTACTGCGGTTGGCGAACATCGCCAATACCTGGTCACGGTCGCGCTGTTCCAGGTCGCCATGCAGGCCGACGGCGGAAATGCCCTTGGCCGTCAGGTGGTCGACGGTTTCCTGCACTTGCTGCTTGGTGAAGCAGAACGCCACGCAGGAGGCCGGGCGGAAATGCGCCAGCACCTTGGTCACGGCGTCCATGCGTTCTTCCGGGGAGATCTCGTAGAAACGCTGCTCGATCTGGTCGTCGGAGTGGAACGCTTCGGCTTTCACTTGCTGCGGCGCGCGCATGAATTTCGAGGCCAGTTGCTTGATGCTCACCGGGTAGGTGGCCGAGAACAGCAGGGTCTGGCGGCGCGGCGGGGTCTTGCTGATGATGTCTTCGATGGCGTCGTAGAAGCCCATGTCGAGCATGCGGTCGGCTTCGTCGAGGATCAGGGTGTTCAAGCCGTCCAGCACCAGCGAACCCTTGCGCAGGTGTTGCTGGATACGGCCCGGGGTGCCGACGATCACGTGGGCGCCGTGCTCCAGGGAAGCGATCTGCGGGCCGAGGGACACGCCGCCGCACAGGGTCAGGACCTTGATGTTGTCTTCGGCGCGGGCCAGGCGGCGGATTTCCTTGGCGACCTGGTCGGCCAGCTCACGGGTCGGGCACATCACCAGGGCCTGGCAGCCGAAGTAGCGCGGGTTGATCGGGTTCAGCAGGCCAATGCCGAACGCCGCGGTCTTGCCGCTGCCGGTCTTGGCCTGGGCAATCAGGTCCAGCCCCTTGAGGATCACCGGCAAGCTTTGCGCCTGGATCTGCGTCATCTCGACATAACCCAGCGAGTCGAGGTTAGCCAGCATGGCGGCGGACAGGGGCAAAGTATTAAAAGCGGTGGCGATGGTAGTCACGGGACTGGCTCTGCAAAACAAAATGTCGCGCAGTGTACCAGCCCTGTAGGAATTTCCCCGCAAGTTCTAGACGAGACGCCCGTTAATGCTCGATATGCTGTTCCGGGCTGGCCGCCCGTTTGCCGTCTTGGGGCGACAGTTGCAGGAAGATCGCCGCCGCCAGCATCGCCATGATGCCTACGGTGAGGAAGGTCAGCTGGAACGCGCCGAGCACCGTGCTCACGCCATCGTTGCCCGACTCGGCGGTAAACCCGCCGAGCAACGCACCGGCACAGGCCACCCCCAGGCTCAGGGACAGTTGCGCCACCACCGACAGCAGACTGTTGCCGCTGCTGGCCTGGGCGTCATCGAGGTCGATCAGGGTGACGGTGTTCATCGCGGTAAATTGCAGCGAGTTGATCGCCCCCAGCACCGCCAGCATGGCCAGCAGCAGCGGGTAGGGCGTCTGCTCGCTGACCAGGCCCATGCTCGCCAGCATGATGCCCAGGGCCAGGGTATTGCCGGTCAGCACCACGCGATAACCCAGACGCTCGATCAACGGACGCGCCACCGACTTGGCGAACATCGCCGCTGCCGCGAGGGGCAGCATGCTCATGCCGGCCTGGGACGGCGAGTACCCCAGGGCCACTTGCAGCAGCAACGGCACCAGGAACGGCAAGGCACCGCTGCCCAGGCGCGCGAACAGGTTGCCGAGGATGCCCACCGCAAACGTGCGGGTCTTGAACAGCGCCGGTGAAAACAGCGGGTTATCGATATGCCCGGCGCGCAGCCAGTACGCCGCCAGGCACGCCAACCCGCCGAACAGCAGCAGCATCACCCGCAGGTGCGGCAGGTGCAGCTCGCCCAGGCCTTCCATGGCAATGGTGATCAGCACCATCGCTGCGCCGAACAATAGAAAACCGAGGCCATCGAAGCGTGTGCGCTCGCTGCCGCGCAGGTCGGGGATGAATTTCCACACGGCGTAGCAACCGATCATGCCCACCGGCAGGTTGATCAGGAAAATCCAGTGCCAGGTCAGGTATTGCACCATCCAGCCGCCCATGGTCGGGCCGAGCAAGGGCCCGAGCAGGCCGGGGATGGTGATGAAGCCCATGATCCGCACCAGTTCGGAGCGGGGGTAGGCACGTAGCACCACGAGCCGACCGACCGGCAGCATCAGCGCACCGCCGAGGCCCTGGATGACCCGCGCGCCCACCAGCATGGTCAGGCTGCTGGACAGGGCGCACAGCAAGGAGCCGATGCTGAACAGCATGATCGCGCCGAAGAAGATTTTCTTGGTACCGAAGCGGTCGGCGATCCAGCCCGAGGCCGGGATCAGCAGGGCGACGGTGAGCATGTAGGCGATCACCACCCCTTGCATGCGCAGCGGGTTTTCCGCCAGGTCCCGGGCCATGGCCGGCAGTGCCGTGTTGAGAATCGTCCCATCCAGCGATTGCATGAAGAAGGCAATCGCGACCACCCAGGGGAGCCAGCGGGCGGTCTTGGCATCGAGAGGGGCACGATCTGGCATGGGGTACCTGTTTGTTAGCCGGCTATGTGTCGGCGATTATGCGCCATTCGTCGCTCCTTTTCCCACTGGCGGTTCGTCTAAATCCGACAGCGCCGCGTGCTCGCCCACCAGGAAATCCAACAGCGCACGGTGCACCGCCAAAGCCGCCTCGCGGGACTCCAGGTCGAGTAAATGCCCGGTGTGTTCGGCCACGGCAAAGCTGCTGCGGCCGACGTAGTGCTTGAACAGTTGGGCATCCGCGGCGGGGGTGTATTCGTCCAGCGTGCCGTTGAGAAAGTGCACCGGGGTTTCGATCTGGCGCAGTGCCGGCAAGTAGTTGCCATCACCCAGGGCCAGGACCTGGTGGATATGAAAGCGCGCCTGGCGGTACTCGGTGGTGGCCATGTTCGACAGGTGCCGATGGTTGTTGCGCTTGAGGCGTGGCGACAGGTATTTGCCGACGGTCTCGTTCAGCAGGTGGCCGACGGCGGATTTGTCATCGGCCTCGATCAGCACCCGCACGCGCTCCACATAGTCGAGCATGGCCTGGTTGAGGTTGGGCGCCAGGGCCATCACCACCGAGCTTTCGATCGACGGCGGGTTGTGCGCCAGGGTCAGCAGCGTGGAGATACCGCCCCAGGAGGCCGAGACCAGGTGGTTGACCTGGAAGCGCTCGACCAGGGCGCGCAGGATTTGTACCTCGTCATCCTTGGTCACCAGATCCAGGTCGGTGTTGTGTTCGCGGGAATAGCCCGAGAAGGGCAGGTCGAACAACAACACATTGAAATGCTCGGCCAGGCATTTACTGGTACGGGCGAATGAGCGTGTGGTGGACAGTGCGCCATTGACCATCAGGATGGTCTTCTTTTCCGAATCGTTTCCCAACTGCTCAACATGAACGTTGTAGTGCTTGAACAGCTTTTCTATGACAAAACTTCCATGGTTCATGTCAACGCTCCAGCTTGCCCTTCCCGGGCAAGGTCGTGCTCTCGTGGGTGAGGTGGCGGGGTGCCACTAACCGTTATAACGAGGTTTTTCGCAGGCGACAACAGGCTGCCCGTGCAGACTGGGAGGAAGAGAATTTACAGTAGGAAGGGCTGAAACCGGGATGTCTGAAATCAGCACAGGACAAGGTGGGAGAGGGCAAGCCCGCTCCCACAGGGGGGGTGTATCTACAGGGTCAGGGTCAGGCGTTTAACCAGGGCACCCGGTAGCAGGTTGGACGCGGTATTGCGCTGGCCGTAGGTGCTGGCCGACAGCAGCAGTTCCCGCTCGGCGGTCAGCGCTTCCAGTTGCGAACCGAGCAACTGGTAGACACTGTCATCAAAACGCATGGTGCTGACCGGCGCCTTGATCTTGCCGTCTTCCACCCAGAACGTGGCGAAGCGCGTCATGCCGGTCAGGCGTGCGGCGGGCAGGTCGGAGTAATTCAGGTACCACAGGTTGCTGATGTAGAGCCCGGTGCCCAGTTGCTTGAGGATATCGGCCTGGGCCAGGGTGCCCGCCGCAATCTGCAAGGCGCTCGGTGACTCATCGCCGCTGGCGCCGTTGGCGCTGAGGCCATATTCGGCAGCGCTGCGCGAGTTCACCAGCTGGCCGTCGGCCTTGCCGGCGTTGATCAGCGTGACGTCACTGCGCGGGTAGCCTTCGCTGGAGAACGCCTGGCTCAGGGACTCGGTGATGTGTTCTTTCACCGTCACCAGCGGGCTCAAGGACTGCTCGCCGGCATACAGCCGTTGCAACGAGCTGCCTTTGCTGGCGATGGCCTGGGCGGAAAAACCACCCCAGGTGATGATGCTGATGATTTCTTCCAGCGCCGCCGGCGCGAGGTAGGCGCGGTATTGTCCGGGCGCCAACGGGTGCAGCGGGCGGCCAAGGAATTCCAGCTGTTCACGCGCCAACTGGAAGCGCCGGGCGAACTCGGCGCTGTCCCAGGCGTCGCCGGCGTAGCTGGCTTTTACCGCCTCGCCATTGGCATGGAACAGGCTGAAATCGAAGTTGAAGCTATTGGCCTGATGCCAGCCAAACGCGCCGTCCGAACTCGCGAAGCCCCGGCTGATCGGGCCGGCGGCATAGAAGCCGACCAGGTCGACGCCATCGGCGGCCTGGCTGATTTCTTCCAGCACCTGGGCCAGGTCGGGCAGGGGGCGGGCCTGTTCGTTGTGGCTTTGCCAGGCGTTGTGGTTGAGCAACAGGTACGGGTCATGGGGCAGCAGCGGCAGGGTTTCGCGCAATTGGCGCAGGCCGTCGGCGAGGCGCTGGCGATCCAGCTCGGGCTCGCCGGCCAGGGTGATGCCGAGGTCGGCATGGCGGCCATCGCTGATCAGCTTGAGGTTGAGGCTGGCCTGCTGCACGTGCCCGGCCTGACGCACCTTGGCGTGGTTGAAGCGCACGAACTCCGACGATTCTGCCGCATAGCCCAGGTGGAATTGTTCCTTGTCGGTGATGGCCTGCTTGAGCCACTGCACCAATGCCTTGAAGGTGTTCATCAGGCATCTCCCCCAAATACGTCAACGTTGCTGAACACACAGGCCGGCGACGCATGGCCGACGCGGATCACCTGGTTAGGCTCGCCCTTGCCGCAGTTCGGCGTGCCCAGCACCTTGAAGGTACTGGCGTCGCCCACGGCGCTGAGGTTGCGCCAGAACTGCGCGGAAATCGCCCGGTAGTTGGGGTTCTTTACCACGCCCTTGAGCTCGCCGTTTTCAATCAACTGGCCCCACTCGCAGCCGAACTGGAACTTGTTGCGTGCATCGTCGATGGACCACGAACGGTTGGTCGACATCAGGATGCCGTTTTCGATGCCGCCAATCAGTTGCGCCAGGCTCTTATCGCCGGCTTCGATATTCAGGTTCGCCATGCGGTCGATCGGCGCGCGGTTCCAGCTGCTGGCGCGGCTGTTGGCCACGCCGCCCATGCCCGAGCGGAACTGCGACAACGCCCCACCCAGGGGCTTGAGCAGCAGCCCTTCGCGGATCAGGAATTGCTTGCTGGCCGCGGTGCCGTCGTCGTCATGGCCGTAGCTGGCCAGTTGCTCGGGAATGTCCGGGTCGAACGTCACGTTCAACAGCTTGGAGCCGTATTGCAGCTGGCCGAAGTCACTGGCCTTCACAAAACTGGTGCCGGCGTAATTGCGCTCGTCGCCGAGGATACGGTCGAGTTCCAGGGGGTGGCCGATGGACTCGTGGATCTGCAGGATCATCTGGTCGGGCATCAGCAGCAGGTCGCGCGGGCCCTGGGGCGTGTTGGGCGCCAGCAGCAGTTGCAGGGCTTCGTCGGCAATGCGCGGCGCGGCGCCCACCAGGCCGAAGCGGCTGATCACGTCAAACCCGCCTTGCTGGCCGAAGTTGCTGCCGCCGAGGGTGCGCGACTGGCTGTCGTTGCCGTCGTAGGCGGTGACGTTGACGCCGGGGAACACAAACCGCTGGGCCTGGCGCAGTTCGGCGCCGGCACTGTTGAGGTAGATCTGCTCGACATGGGTCAGGCCGAGGCTGACTTCCCAGTTCACCAGGCGCTCGTCCTGGGGCACCGCAGAGGACTCATCGCCGAGCAGTTGGTAGCAGTCGCTCAAGGACGGGAAGGCGTGCTCGAGGTGCGGCGACAGGTAGTCGGCGACATCGCTGGACACCGGTTGGTCGCGCAGGTCGAGCAGGGCGTGAGGTTTTATCAGGCGGGCTTGCTGTTCGGCGCGCTCGAGGGCGGCTTGCAGGCCAGGCAGGGAAATATCGTGGGTCGCGGCGTAGGTTTCCACACCGTTCAAACGCACGGTGAGCATGGCGCCTTCGTCGTGGTTCAGGTGCGGCGGTTCGGCGACGTTCTTGCGCACCGACAGGTACTGGCCGGACTCGCGCACGTAACGCAGGGAGAAAAATTCGGCGGTGGTGCGCAGGGCACTGAAATGCTTTTTGAGTGTGGTGTGGTGGTCGAACATGGGGCCTTCCTTGTGGGCGGCTCAGCGCGGGCAGGCACACAGAGTAGGCCTGGGCTGGGGAGCGATCAAGGAGAGGTGATTCTTTGTAGCGAGTGCCCCTGTGGCGAGCGGGCTTGCCCCGTGTTGGGCTGCGCAGCGGCCCCCAAAATCTTGGGAGCGCTGCGCACTCCAGCGCGGGGCAAGCCCGCTCACCACAGGGTTTGGCGTTATTGCGCCAATGGCCCCACTTCACGCAACGGCTTGCCACGCACCGGCGCGTCGCCGGCCACGTAGTAGTCGGCAGTGCTGCGCGGCAGCGGCTGGCGGCCACGGATCTTGTCGGCGATTTTCTCGGCGATCATGATCGTCGGCGCGTTCAGGTTGCCGGTGGTGATGATCGGCATGATCGACGCATCGACTACGCGCAGGCCCTGCATGCCATGCACGCGGCCTTCGCCATCGACCACGGCCATCTCGTCGTCGCCCATCTTGCATGAGCAGGACGGGTGGAACGCGGTCTCGGCGTGCTCGCGGATGAACTTGTCCAACTGCTCATCGGTTTGCACCTCGATGCCCGGGCTGATTTCGCGGCCACGGTACGGGTCCAGTGCCGGCTGCTGCATGATTTCACGGGTCAGGCGGATGCCGTCGCGGAATTCCTGCCAGTCCTGCTCGGTGGCCATGTAGTTGAAGAGGATGCTCGGGTAGTCCCGTGGGTTCTTCGACTTCAGTTGCACGCGGCCACGGCTCGGCGAGCGCATGGAGCCCATGTGCGCCTGGAAGCCGTGCTCTTTGACACCGTTGCTGCCGTTGTAGTTAATCGCGACCGGCAGGAAGTGGTACTGGATGTTCGGCCATTCGAATTCTTCACGGGTACGGATAAAACCGCCCGCTTCGAACTGGTTGCTGGCGCCGATGCCGGTGCCGTTGAACAGCCACTCGGCACCGATGGCCGGCTGGTTGTACCAGAGCAGCGACGGGTACAGCGACACCGGCTGGGTGCACGCATATTGCAGGTACAACTCAAGGTGGTCCTGCAGGTTTTCGCCGACGCCGGGCAGATCGTGGACCACCGGGATGTCGAGGCTTTCCAGCAGCTTGGCCGGGCCCACGCCGGAGCGTTGCAGCAGCTGCGGCGAAGCGATTGCGCCGCTGCACACCAGTACTTCTTTACGCGCACGGGCTTCCACGCGCTCTTCGGCGGCACCGATCAGGTAACGCACACCCACGGCACGCTTGCCTTCGAACAACACCTTGTCGGTGAGGGCGTGGGTGACGATGGTCAGTGTGGAGCGCTTCTTGGCTATGTCCAGGTAACCGCGTGCGGTGCTGGCGCGACGGCCGTTAGGCGTGACGGTGCGGTCCATCGGGCCGAAGCCTTCCTGCTGGTAGCCGTTCAAGTCTTCGGTGCGCGGGTAACCGGCCTGCACGCCCGCTTCAACCATGGCGTGGAACAGCGGGTTGTTGCCGGCTTTAGGCGTGGTCACGCTGACCGGGCCATCGCCGCCGTGCCAGTCGTTCGGGCCGATGTCGCGGGTTTCGGCCTTGCGGAAATACGGCAGGCAGTCGAGGTAGCTCCAGTCTTCCAGGCCTGGCAGCTTCGACCAGTTGTCGTAGTCCATGGCGTTGCCACGGATGTAGCACATGCCGTTGATCAGCGAAGAGCCACCCAGGCCCTTGCCACGCCCGCATTCCATCCGGCGGCCGTCCATGTGCGGCTCCGGATCGGTTTCGTAGGCCCAGTTGTAGCGCCGGCCTTGCAGTGGGAAGGCCAGGGCGGCGGGCATCTGGGTACGGAAGTCGAGGCGGTAGTCGGGGCCGCCGGCTTCCAGCAGCAGGACGGTGACGCCTTCGTCTTCGGTCAGACGGGTCGCCAGGGTGTTACCGGCGGAGCCGGCACCCACAATGATGTAGTCGTATTCTTGGGACATAAATGCACCCTCTTTGAAGTGTGGTCAGGTCGGACCTCATCGGGGCGGTGCGACAAGCCCCGATGGCGGCCTCAAAGGCACTACAGAACCCGGGTCTTAGAACACCGAGGCGTAGTCGCCCAGCTCAACCTGTACCGATTTGATGCGGGTGAAGTTGTTCAGCGAGCTGATGCCGTTTTCACGGCCCACACCGGATTGCTTGTAGCCACCCACCGGCATCTTCGCGTCGGATTCGCCCCAGGCGTTGATCCAGCAGATGCCCGCTTCCAGCTGGTGAATCACGCGGTGGGCGCGGTTCAGGTCCTTGGTCACAAGGCCCGCAGCCAGGCCGAAGTCGGTGTCGTTGGCGCGGCGGATCACTTCTTCTTCGGTTTCATAGGTGAGGATGCTCATCACCGGGCCGAAGATTTCTTCACGGACGATGGTCATCTCGTCGGTGCAGTCGGTGAACACGGTCGGGGCCACAAAGGCGCCTTTGGCCAGGTCGCCGTCGGTCAGGCGGTCGCCGCCGCACAGCACGCGGGCGCCTTCTTCCTTGCCTTTCGCGATGTAGCCCAGCACGCTTTCCATGTGGGCGAAGCTGACCAGCGGACCGAAGTTGGTGTTGGCGTCCTGCGGGTCGCCAACGCGGATGCGCGCAACACGCTCAACGATCTTGGCTTCGAATGCCGCTTGCAGGTGCTTGGGCACGAACACGCGGGTGCCGTTGGTGCAGACCTGGCCGGAGCTGTAGAAGTTGGCCATCATCGCGATGTCGGCCGCACGATCCAGGTCGGCGTCTTCGAACACGATCAGCGGCGACTTGCCGCCCAGTTCCATAGTCACTTCCTTGAGCGACGAGCTCGAAGCGCTGGCCATGACTTTCTTGCCGGTGTCGGTGCCGCCGGTGAACGAGACTTTCTCGATGCGCGGGTGCTCGGTCAGCCAGGTGCCGACTTCACGGCCGCTGCCGGTCAAGACGTTGAACACGCCGGCTGGAACGCCGGCTTCGGTGTAGATCTCGGCCAGTTTCAGGGTGGTCAGCGAGGTGACTTCGCTTGGTTTGAAGATCATCGCGTTGCCGGCGGCCAGGGCCGGTGCGGATTTCCACAGGGCGATCTGGATCGGGTAGTTCCACGCGCCGATACCGGCGACCACGCCCAGGGGCTCGCGGCGGGTGTAGACGAACGAGGTGTCGCGCAGTGGGATCTGCTCGCCCTCGATGGCCGGTACCAGGCCGGCGTAGTATTCCAGCACGTCGGCGCCGGTGACGATGTCGACGTACTGGGTTTCGGAGAAGGCTTTACCGGTGTCCAGGGTTTCCAGGGCGGCCAGTTCGTCGTTGCGCTCGCGCAGGATGTCGACGGCACGACGCAGGATGCGCGAACGCTCCATGGCGGTCATGGCGGCCCAGATTTTCTGGCCTTTTTCCGCGCTGACCACGGCACGTTCAACGTCGTCGAACGTGGCGCGTTGCACTTGGGCGAGAACTTCACCGTTAGCCGGGTTGATGGCTTCGAAGGTGGCATCGCTGCCAGCGTCGCTGTAGCCGCCGTCAATGTAGAGTTTTTGCAGGTCGAAACGGGCCATAAAGTCCTCGCAAGTGCATAAGTGGTTGGCGTTACCCGCCGCACAGTGGGCCATGAGGGTGTGGCAGCACTGGGTGGCGGACGTTCAGGGGTTGAGCGTTTATAAGGGCTCTAACTCACCTGCTTGGCCAATTGGAAATCCATGTATTCGTAAGCGATCCGTTGCGCCTGCGCCGTGTCGAAAGCGTCTCCCGACAGGGCGCCGCGCAACCACAAACCGTCGATCAGGGCCGCCAGGCCTCTGGCTGCTTTGCGTGCGTGCGGCAGCGGCAGCACTCGGCGGAACTGGCAGCACAGGTTGGAATACAGACGTTGATCGTTGATCCGCTGCAACCTGTGCAATGACGGGTGATGCATGCTGGTGGCCCAGAAGGCCAGCCAGGTTTTCATTGCCGGGCCATTGACCTGGCTGGCGTCGAAGTTGCCCTCGATGATCACCCGAAGGTGCGCCCGTGGGCTGTCGTCCTTCAGCGCAAGCCTGCGTTCGTGGACGTTCTCGATCAGCACGTTCATCAGGTAGCGCATCGTCGCGGCGATCAGGCCGTTCTTGTCCTGAAAGTAGTGACTGATGATGCCGTTCGAGACCCCGGCCAAACGGGCGATCAGCGCAATGCTGGCATCTCCCATTCCGACCTGGTCGATGGCCGTCAACGTGGCTTCGATCAACTGTTGGCGGCGTATGGGTTGCATACCGACCTTGGGCATGTAGCACCTCTCCTTAGGCCTGCCGACGGGCGATGAACGTTCGTCGACTTGAAGGCCAGTCTATTTTGTTTTGATTGAACGTTCAATCAACAAAGAATAAGCTCTGCGACAAATGGTCGCTGCCTACAGGTATTTCCTACGTGAGGGCCGCGACATCCGGCACCTGCAAAAACCTTTGAAACAGGCGGTATCAAGGCCTGCCCACTGCCTCGTGGGGCTCAAGGATTTTCGGGGTGTCTTTATAACACCCGTCCGTCGACTGCCGAAAAATCGATAGGTCGGGATAACCGCTGCCTTGTGTTTCTCTCTCGCACTGCCCGGAGCATCTGCGCCATGAGTTCTGCCTCTCTTATAAAGACCCCGCCGGAAAAGGTACGGGTCAACGGTTGGGTGTTCTACACCTCCACCGCGCTGATTCTGTTGTTGACCGCCATTCTGATCATCGCCCCGCAGGAGGCCGGGCGCATGCTCGGCGTAGCCCAGGCCTGGCTTTCCAAAAGCTTCGGCTGGTACTACATGGTGGTCATCGCCGCTTACCTGGTGTTTGTGGTCGGCCTGGCGTTTTCGTCCTATGGCAAGTTGAAACTGGGCAGCAAGGACGACACCCCGGACTTCAGCTACGGCGCCTGGGCCGGCATGCTGTTCTCGTCGGGTATCGGCATCTCGCTGCTGTACTTCGGTGCCTCCGAGCCGCTGGATCACTACTTCAACCCGCCCGAAGGCGCGGCCGCCAGCAACAGCGCGGCACGCCAGGCGTTGCAGTTGACCTTTTTGCACTGGGGCCTGCATGGCTGGGCGATCTATGCGCTGGTCGGCCTGGCGGTGGCGTACTTCGCCTACCGGCATAACCAGCCGCTGGCCTTGCGTTCGGCGTTGTACCCGCTGGTGGGTGAGCGTTGGGTGAAGGGCGCGGCCGGTCACGCGGTGGACGGTTTCGGCATGTTCGTGACCCTGCTGGGCCTGGTGACCAACCTGGGCATCGGTTCGATGCAGGTGTCGTCCGGCCTGGAAAACCTGTTCGGCATGGCGCACAGCAACACCAACCTGCTGATCGTGATCATTGTGATGAGCACCGTGGCGACCATCGCCGCCGTGTCGGGCGTGGAGAACGGCATTCGCCGCCTGTCCAACCTCAATATCGTGCTGTTCAGCGGCTTGCTGATCTTCGTGCTGCTGTTCGGCCCGACCCTGCACCTGCTCAACGGCCTGGTGCAGAACACCGGCGACTACCTCAACGGCATCGTGCTGAAAACCTTCGACCTCTATGTGTACGAAGGCGATGGTGACAAGACCGAACGCTGGATGGGCCTGTGGACCCTGTTCTACTGGGCCTGGTGGATTTCCTGGGCACCGTTCGTGGGCATGTTCATCGCGCGGATTTCCCGTGGCCGCACGGTGCGTGAACTGGTGGCCGGCGTGTTGCTGATTCCCCTGGGCTTTACCCTGGCGTGGCTGTCGATCTTCGGTAACTCGGCGCTGGACCTGGTGCTCAACCATGGTGCGGTGGAGTTGGGCAAGACGGCGCTGGAACAACCGTCCATGGCTATCTACCAGTTGCTGGAGCATTACCCGGCGTCGAAAATCGTCATCGGCGTGTCGATCTTCGTGGGCTTTGTGCTGTTCCTGACCCCGGCGGATTCCGGTGCGGTGATGATGGCCAACCTTTCCTGCAAAGGCGGCAATGTGGATGAAGACGCACCGCACTGGCTGCGCATCTTCTGGTCGGCGGTGATCACCCTGGTGACCATCGGCCTGCTGTTTGCCGGCAACTTCGAAGCCATGCAAACCATGGTGGTGCTGGCGGGGCTGCCGTTCTCGGTGGTGCTGATTTTCTTTATGTTCGGTTTGCACAAGGCGATGCGCCAGGACGTGGCGATCGAACAGGAGCAGGCGCAACTGGCTGAACGCGGGCGTCGTGGCTTCAGCGAGCGTTTGACGGCACTCGACCTGCAACCGAGCCAGGGCACTGTGCAGCGCTTTATGGACAAGCACGTCACGCCGGCGCTGGAAGAAGCGGCGACTGCGTTGCGTGAACAAGGTTTGGAAGTGCAGACGCTGCTGGGTAAATCCAAGCGCTGCATCGGTGTGCGCATCGAGATGGAAGAGGGCAACCCCTTCGTTTATGAAGTGAGCCTGGATGCTTACTCGTCGGCACCGAACGACCTGCCCGAAGAAGAACGCACCCGCTATTACCGGGCCGAGGTGTACCTGCACAACGGGCCTCAGGAATACGACCTGATGGGCTTCGCCCAGGAACAGATCACCCGGGACGTGCTCGATCAGTTTGAAAGCCATCGGCAGCTCCTTGGCCGTGTCTATAGCTGATAGTTGAGCCTGGTGGTGCTTTAAATGTGGGAGGGGGCTTGCCCCCGATTGCAGTGTGTCAGTCAGTCCATCTGTTACTGATCTACCGCTATCGGGGGCAAGCCCCCTCCCACATGTTTGACCCAGTTTCTCCAATGGCGTTTGCGGTGTTTGCTAGCCCAGGTTTTTGCCCAGCAGGGCGTGGTAGAGCTCACTGTCGCCGAGGATCCCCACCACCTGGTTGTTGTCATGCAACACCAGCTTGTTCCCCGTCTGGTAGCGAATCTGCAGCGCATCACGCATGCCGATATTCGAATCCACCAGTGTCGGGACTCGACCCAGGCCTTCCACCGGTTGCCCCGGTGCCCAGTTCTGCAGGTTCATCACCACGCCATTCTGGCGGGCGCCCTGGATGGTGTTGCCTTCGGCCAGGTCCAGCCACGAATCGCCGCCCGGGTCGAGGCACACCGAGCCGTTGACGCGTTTGCAGTTGTCCAGTGTGCGCATCAGGCTGCGGCCGCACAGTACGTTCAGCGGGTTGGTATGGGCGACGAAGGTGCGCACATAGTCGTCCGCCGGGTTCAGCACGATCTCTTCCGGCACGCTGTACTGGATGATCTTGCCGTCTTTCATGATCGCGATGCGGCTGCCCAGCTTGAGCGCCTCGTCGAGGTCGTGGCTGACGAACACGATGGTCTTGCTCAGCTTGCTTTGCAGTTCCAGCAACTCGTCCTGCAGGCCCTGGCGGATCAGCGGGTCGAGGGCGGAGAAGGGCTCGTCCATCAGCAGGATGTCGGCGTCCATCGCCAACGCGCGCGCCAGGCCGACGCGTTGTTGCATGCCGCCGGACAGCTCATCGGGCTTCTTGTTGCGCCATTGGGTCAGGCCCACCAGCTCGAGTTTGTCGTCCACCAGCTTGCGCCGTTCTTTTTCCGGGCGGCCCTGCATTTCCAGACCAAAGCTGATGTTCTCGCGCACCGTCAGCCAAGGCATCAGGGCGAACTTCTGGAACACCATGGCGATGCGCTTGGTGCGCATCATTTTCAGCTCGGCGGGGCTGCAGGAGGCGATGTCGATCTGGCGACCTTCATGCTCGACGAACAGCTGGCCACGGCTGACGGTGTTGAGGCCGTTGATGCAGCGCAGCAGGCTCGACTTGCCGGAGCCCGACAGGCCCATCAGCACGCAGATCTCGCCTTTTTCCACATCCAGGCTGGCCTTTTCAACGCCGACAATCTGCCCGGTCTTTTTCAGGATTTCGTTACGGCTCATGCCCTGGTCCAGCAGCTTGAGCGCTTCGCGTGGGTCTTTGGAGAAGATCACGTCGACATTGTCGAATCGGATAATGCTCATGCATCACCCCCTACTTTGGCGTCGGGTTGTTTGCAGATGCGGTCGAGCATGATGGCCAGCAGCACAATCGCCAGGCCGGCTTCGAAGCCCAGGGCGATATCGGCGGTGTTCAGCGCGTTGACCACTGGCTTGCCGAGGCCGTCGGCGCCCACCAGGGCGGCGATCACCACCATCGACAACGACAGCATGATGCATTGGGTAATACCGGCAGCGATGCTCGGCATGGCGTGGGGCAGTTCAATGCGCGAGAGCAACTGACGGCGCGAGCAGCCAAAGGCCTTGCCGGCGTCCATCAACTCTTGCGGTACATCACGGATACCCAGGTAGGTCAGGCGGATCGGCGCGGCAATCGCGAACACCACCGTGGAAATCAACCCAGGCACCACACCCAGCCCGAAGAGGGTCAGGGTAGGGATGAGGTAGACGAAGGTCGGTACGGTCTGCATCAGATCGAGCACCGGCCGCATCATGGTGTAGAACAGCGGTTTGTGCGCGGCAACAATGCCCAGCGGCACACCGATGACCACGCAGACCAGGGTGGCGAACAGCACCTGCGCGAGGGTCTCCATGGTTTCCTGCCAGTACCCCAGGTTGAGGATCAGCAGGAAGGAGGCGATGACAAAAACAGTCAGTCCCCATTTACGTTGAATAAAGTGAGCCAGCAGCGCAATCAGACCGATCAATGCCAGCGGATTGAACCAGGTCAGCGCGAACGTCACGCCGTGGATCATCGTTTCCAGTGTCGATGCGATTGCGTCGAAGTAGTTGGCGCCGTGTTGGGTCAACCATTCGACGAAGGCAGCGATGTACTGGCCTAGTGGGATTTTCTGTTCAGTCAGCATGGTAGTGAATGTCCACATGCGAAGAGGGAAAACATCCCGGGGCAGCGCACCGCCCCGGGGTCAGCGGGATTACTTGGCGAGATACGCTTTGACGGCCTCCAGGCCTGGTTTGCCATCGACGGTGGTGACCCCGGCGAGCCAGGTGTCGAGGACTTGCGGGTTCTTTTTCAGCCAGGCCTTGGCGGCGGCATCGGGCTTCATCTTGTCGTCCAGGACGTTGCCCATCAGGGTGCTTTCCATGTTCAAGGTGAACACCAGGTTCTTCAGCAACTGACCCACGTTGCTGCATTCCTCGGTATAGCCCTTGCGGGTGTTGGTGTAGATGGTGGCCTGGCCGTAGTTGGGGCCGAACGAATCGTCACCCCCGGTCAGGTACTTCATCTTGAAGCGGGTGTTCATCGGGTGCGGTTCCCAGCCGAGGAACACGATGGCCTGGTCACGCTTGGTGGCGCGCTCCACCTGGGAAAGCATCCCGGCTTCGCTGGATTCGACCACTTTGAAACCGGCGGTCTTGAGGCCGAAGGCGTCTTTGTCGATCAGCGTCTGGATGGTGCGGTTGCCGTCGTTGCCCGGCTCGATGCCGTAGATCTTGCCGCCCAGCTCATCCTTGAATTTGGCGATATCGGCGAAGTCTTTCAGGCCCTTGTTGTACAGCGCCTCGGGTACCGCCAGGGTGTACTTGGCGTTTTCCAGGTTGGCGCGCACGGTTTCCACGGTGCCGGCATCACGGTACTGCTTGATGTCGTTTTCCATGGTCGGCATCCAGTTGCCGAGGAACACGTCCATGTTCTTGCCGTCGGCCAGGGACTTGTAGGTCACAGGAACGGAAATCATCGTGGTCTTGGTCTTGTAGCCCAGGCCCTTGAGGATTTCGCTGGTGGTCGCGGTCGTGACGGTGATGTCGGTCCAGCCGACATCGGAGAAGTTGACGGTCTTGCACTGTTCCGGTTCTGCGGCGTGCGCCATGACTGGCAGACTCAGCATGGCGGCCAACAACAACGAGGGTGAACCTTTCATCTGGGTAGACTCCTGTGTTTTTTCTGGCGGCATTCGCCGCGCTTTATAAGTGTTGCGGTTGGAGCGTGCGGCGACAGCTCTGCCACGGTGCCTTGCAAACGAGTCGAGACTGATCATGTACCAGTGAAAATCTGACGCCTACAGGGGGCGTCGTATCCAGTACAGGGAGGGTCGTATCCAGTGTCGGTGACGTCGCTTACAGGTTTTTCCCAAGGTAAAACCGCTGTTTTTGCCCATCTGCACCGCTAAAAACGGCTGAAACGGGCGATCGCACGGGAGCGACGCTGGTGAGCATGGGTGCGTCGGTGTGAGACGCCGTGAGCGACAGCAAAAGCTTGATGATGCCGCCATCTGGGCGATCTGAGCGTAGCACCTCGTTCAAGCCTGGCCGTGCTTATCGAGGAGTTCTACCGCAATGGCTATCAGTGTTTTCGACCTGTTCAAGATCGGCATCGGGCCTTCCAGTTCTCACACCGTCGGCCCCATGCGCGCCGCAGCGTTGTTCGTCCAGGGGTTACGTGAACGTGAACTGTTGGAACAAGTCAGGCGTGTCGAAGTTCAGCTGTACGGTTCGCTGTCCGCCACCGGCATCGGCCACGGCAGCGACACCGCTACCATCATGGGGCTGATGGGCGAGTGGCCGGATGCGATCGATCCGTCGCAGATCGGCGTGCGCATCCACACCCTGCGCGAAACCGACACATTGCTGCTCGACGGGCGTTTGCCCGTGCCGTTCGTGTGGGCCCGGGACATGCGCCTGCTCGACGAAAACCTGCCGTTCCACCCCAACGCCATGACCCTGGTGGTGTTTGGTGATGACGGCGAGCTGCACCGCGACACCTACTACTCAGTGGGCGGTGGTTTCGTGGTGGATGAAGCCCAGGCGCAGAGCGGTGTGGCGGACATGGACCGCACCGAGTTGCCCTATGATTTCTCCAGCGCGGTGGAGTTGTTGCAGCTGTGCAAGACCCACAACCTGCGCGTTGCCGAGTTGATGCTGGCCAATGAAAAAGTCTGGCGCTCCGAAGACGAAATCCGCAGTGGCCTGATGAAACTCTGGCGCGCCATGCAGGCGTGCGTGGAGGAGGGCCTCAAGCACGAAGGCATCTTGCCCGGCGGCCTCAATGTGCGCCGTCGTGCCGCCAAGTTGCACCGCAGCCTGCAGGAGTTGAACAAGCCCAATGTGATCGGCTCGACCTTGAGTGCGATGGAGTGGGTCAACCTGTTCGCCCTGGCGGTGAACGAAGAAAACGCCGCCGGTGGACGCATGGTCACGGCGCCCACCAACGGTGCGGCGGGGATCATTCCGGCGGTGCTGCACTACTTCATGAAGTTCAGCGACGAAGTCACCGAAGCCAACGTGGTCGACTACCTGCTCAGTGCGGCGGCGGTGGGGATCCTGTGCAAGAAGAACGCCTCGATCTCCGGGGCCGAAGTCGGTTGCCAGGGCGAAGTGGGTTCGGCCTGCGCCATGGCCGCTGCCGGGCTGGCAGAGATCCTCGGCGCAACCCCGGAGCAACTGTGCAACGCCGCCGAAATCGGCCTGGAGCACAACCTCGGCCTGACCTGCGACCCGGTGGGCGGGCTGGTGCAAGTGCCATGCATCGAGCGCAATGCGATTGCCGCGGTGAAGGCGATCAACGCGGCGCAGATGGCCCTGCGCGGTGATGGCCAGCACTTTATCTCCCTGGACCGCGTGATCCGCACCATGCGCGATACCGGGGCGGATATGCATGACAAGTACAAGGAGACGTCCCGGGGCGGGTTGGCGGTCAGTGCGGTGGAGTGCTGATTAGCTTGTTGTGATGAACAGGGCCTTTGTGGTGAGCGGGCTTGCCCCGCGCTGGGTAAAGGCACCACATAGTTTCAGATAAAACCCGGTCGCCTGATTTTGGGGCGGCTTCGCCACCCAGCGCGGGGCGAGCCCGCTCACTACAAGTGAACACTCCAACCAAAATCGCCACCTTTTAGCGCGTCGCAAACAGATAAGTAGCTTCCAAACGATTTTCCCCTCGACCACCCGTCACCTGTGCGTGCGGTGACAGACTTTTCCTACGCGCTGAAAGCGCCTTCCCACAAGTGATACCGAACTGCTCACACCCCTTGAGCAGGGCGGCTGTCACTCCATTTTCGGCCATATCCCGCACTTACCGCGCGGGCTTATTTAGACGCGTCATCAGGTCGTTTTCAGGATTTGTTGAATGGCCATTCAAATTTAGGCATGGCATTTGCTCTATGAATTCAAAGCCTCTCGCCTTGCTGGATGAAGAGCGCAATAACAAGAGCCTCGCCTGAGGCCATCACCTGCTTTGTGTGAGGAGATACCGCCATGACGTCGTTCAACTCCGGGGCCCAACCCCAGAACCGTGCGCCTCAATCCATCGGCTTTTTGCTGCTGGACAATTTCACGCTGATTTCCCTGGCGTCGGCCGTGGAACCGCTGCGCATGGCCAACCAGCTGTCCGGCCGCGAGCTGTATCGCTGGACAACCCTGAGTGTCGACGGCAATCAGGTATGGGCCAGCGACGGTCTGCAAATCACCCCCGATGCCTCCATGCACAAAGCCCCGGCCCTGGACACTGTGATTGTGTGCGGCGGCGTGGGTATCCAGCGCACCGTGACCCGTGAGCATGTGTCGTGGCTGCAAAGCCAGGCGCGCCAGTCCCGTCGCCTTGGCGCGGTGTGCACCGGCAGTTGGGCCCTGGCCTGTGCCGGTCTGCTCGACGGCTTCGATTGCAGCGTGCACTGGGAATGCCTGGCGTCGATGCAGGAAGCCTTCCCACGCGTGTCGATGAGCACCCGTTTGTTCACCCTCGACCGCAACCGCTTCACCAGTTCGGGCGGCACCGCGCCGCTGGACATGATGCTGCATCTGATCAGCCGCGACCACGGCCGCGAACTGTCGGCGGCGATCTCCGAGATGTTCGTGTACGAGCGCATCCGCAACGAACAGGATCACCAGCGTGTGCCGCTCAAGCACATGCTGGGCACCAACCAGCCGAAGCTGCAGGAAATCGTCGCGCTGATGGAGGCCAACCTCGAAGAGCCGATCGACCTCGACGAACTGGCGGTGTACGTCGCCGTGTCGCGTCGCCAGCTGGAGCGGCTGTTCCAGAAATACCTGCACTGCTCGCCGTCGCGCTACTACCTCAAGCTGCGCCTGATTCGCGCGCGGCAGTTGCTCAAGCAAACGCCGATGTCGATCATCGAAGTGGCCTCGGTGTGCGGGTTTGTCTCCACGCCGCACTTCTCCAAGTGCTACCGCGAATACTTCGGCATTCCGCCACGGGATGAGCGCGTAGGCTCCAACACCACCCAGCAGGTGGCGATGATGCCGATTCCGCAGGCGCTGGTGTTGTCACCGTTGTCGGGGCCGATGTCGGCGTTGAGCCAGGCGCGCAATGAGTCGACTTTCGCGAGTGTACGGCTTTAAACCGAGTTGACTGCATCGGGGGCAAGCCCCCTCCCACACGTGACCGAGTTGTCATGACGAACCTGGCCTGATGTGGGAGGGGGCTTGCCCCCGATAGCGGTCTGTCAGGCGCCGGAGTTCTGTTTGAACTGCATCAGTGCCGGTAACAACTGTTTATCGATCGCCTGACGCACCGCCGGCAAAATCGTCGCACTGCCGGTGTACATCTGCTCAACCATACCCTTGAGCGCCTTGGCCCGCGCTTCGCTCAAACCGCGTACCGCGCACTCGCAGGCCTGTTCGGCGCTGGCGCCGCTGGACACCTCGAAACCCAGGGAGCGCAGTTGGCTCAGCAGGTCATCCTGGTCAATCAAATCCGCATGCATCATGACGTTTATCCTGGTGAAGGGAGCGGGGATCGACTTGGATTCTGGTAGGCCCCCGGCCGGTCGGCAAGGGCAGAATGCACGAATGGCTCAGATGGCTATGAGCGTGTCGTTTTCGGGCCATTTACCCACTGAAGTAATAGGCACACTGTCCATCAGCAAGCAGCTTGAAGGTTTGGTCACCCTCGGGATGCACGGCTCACACAAGGCACTCTGCCCCGATCCAGTCACGGCTGGACCGGGGCTTTTTTAGCGCTGCAGCACCAGGATTCGTGAAAGCAGTTCATCCCGGTCGATATAGCAACCCTGAAAGTGCCGCGCCCCGGAGGTGGGATCAAACGCATTGCGCGCATGCAACGTGCGGCGGTTATCGAAGCACCACAGCTCGCCCGGGTTCAGGCGCTTGACCAGCCGAAAGCGCGCCTCGCGCGTCATCGCGATAAAGCGTCGATAAGCCCGATACAGCAACGGCATCTGCGCCACCGACGTCTCGAACGGCCCACGCAAGAAGTTGGCCATGCGAATCTCTGCCACATCCCCCAAGGCGTCCAATGCGATGATCGGCGCGAGGCGACGATAGTCGCTGTGGCGGTCTTTGTTGCGAAACTCCACGGGTATTTCACACAAGGCACGAAACGCTTCGGGATCTTCCTCGCGCAGGGCATTGGCGATGGCAAACCCATCGACAAAAATACTTTCGCCCCCGTCGGCATCGTTGACCAGGCAATGCAGGAATTGCAGCCCTGGTTGCAGCTCCCGGGTCGGCAAATCACTGTGCAAGGGCAGGTTGAAAGCGGTGTAGGCATTGCTGTCGGCATCGGCCTTGGATTGCACGTTGAACAGCACGCCGAAATTGCTCTCGCGGATAAATGAAATACGCTGGGCAACACGCGCCAGGGAGTCGGGTTCGGTGGGTACGCCGCGCATTTGCGTCAGGCCCGCGTCACGCAAGGCCAGCAGCCATTGCAGCAGCGCCGCAGGGTCTTGCATGACCGCCGCGTAGTCGAATATAGGCAGTTCGAAGGTGTTGTCCCAGAGCCGCGACTTTGGTTTCGCCGCCCGGCGTTCGGCGCGGGATTCATCGTCGTAGGCATGGGCCCGCAGCCAGCCGGGATCGTACTGGCTGCGATGACCGCCGTGCCATTCCACGCTGAGGAAGCCCTGGTCGATACGCACGCTGATGGCGCCGAGGTTTTCATCCACATCGACAATTTCCAGCACTTGCTCGCGGGTCACGCTGTACACGCATTGCGTGCACGGGCAGTTGTCCCGCAGCCACTGATGGTGAAACGGGCTCACCCGGCCATCGGCCCATGTCACGCGAATCTGATCGTCCAGCACCTGTGCATCGGCGAGGTCGCAGAGCTTCGGGTAAGTACGAAAATCGGCAACAGCGGCGGCGGTTTGCATGATGGCTCCTTATTTTTTCGGGGGCAGTCCAATCACTCGGCCGAGGAGCGCGGGCCTTGGCAGGTCGGCTTGCTCAGCGCTGATTGCAATGAGTTTTTCCAATGTCGCCTCGGCAAACGGGGCCGAATGCGGACCCGCCAGGTCGACGTGCAGCAGCATCTGTTCGTTGCCGGCCAGTTCTTTCTCATCACCCACTAAATGCAGGCTGTGATAAAGGTGCAGGCGCTTGGCGTCGTGGGCGATCAGTTGCGTGCGCACCTCCACTTCGGCGCCCAGTTTCACCTCGTGCAGGTAGTTCAGGTGCAGTTCCAGGGTGAACAGCGAATGGCCGCTGGCTTCGCGGTTTTCGCTGTCCAGGCCGAGGGTGTCCATCAGCGCGTCGGTGGCGTAGCTGAAGATCAGCAGGTAGAACGCGTCGCGCAGGTGGCCGTTGTAGTCCACCCAGTCGGCAAGGACTGGGGTGGTGTAGGTGGTCAGTGCAGGCATGGTGAGGGTTCCGTTATTCGGCGAAGGTCATGCCGTGCTTGGCTTTGGTGGTTTTCACCGCTTCCAGCACCGCCAGCAGGCAATCATCACGATAGCGTTCCAGCGCCGAAATGCTGTGTTTGCCCAGCTGGTCGCTGGTGCCATCGACCACGTCGTCGATCAACTTATCGGTCAACTCCGGTGCCGGCAGGTAGGTCCACGGCAACTGCAACGCCGGGCCGAACTGCGCCATGAAGTGGCGCATGCCCGCATCGCCGCCCGCCAGGGTGTAGGTGAGGAAGGTGCCCATGAACGACCAGCGCAGGCCGGCGCCAAAGCGGATGGCATCGTCGATCTCGCCGGTGGTGGCCACGCCGTCATTGACCAGGTGCAACGCCTCGCGCCACAGGGCTTCGAGCAAGCGGTCGGCGATAAACCCGGGGACTTCCTTGCGCACATGCAGCGGGCGCATGCCGAGGGATTCATACACCTTGATCGCGGCCTGGATCGCTTGCGGCGCGGTGTGCTTGCCGCCGACCACTTCCACCAGCGGCAGCAGATAGACCGGGTTGAACGGATGGCCGACCACACAGCGTTCCGGGCGGGTCGAGCCCTCGTAGAACTCACTTGGCAACAGCCCTGAGGTACTCGAACCGATCAGTGCATCGGGCTTGGCCGCGGCGCTGATCTTGCTGTGCAATTCCAGCTTCAGTTCCAGGCGTTCCGGGGCGCTTTCCTGGATGAAGTCGGCGTCTTTCACGCATTCTTCGATGGTGGCCACAAAGCGCAGGCGGTCTTGCGCTGCGCCGGGTGCCAGGCCCTGTTTTTCCAGGGCGCCCCAGGCATTGGCGACGCGCTTGCGCAGCGCCGCTTCGGCACCCGGCGCCGGGTCCCAGGCCACCACATCCAGGCCGTGGGCCAGCGCGCGGGACACCCAGCCGCTGCCGATAACACCGCTGCCCAGGGCGGCGAAGGTTTTGATCTCAGTGATAAAGCGCATGGCAAATTCCTAAAACGTTCGGTGATTCCCTGTGGGAGGGGGCAAGCCCCTCCCACATTTTTTGATTCGGTTAGCCGCGTTTGGTAAGGCCCATCTTGATGCGACCCTCCGCCGGGGTCATGACCCGCGCGCCCAGGCGGCTGAGGATTTCGCCGGCGCGTTCCACCAGTTGACCGTTGGTGGCGAGTACGCCCTTGTCCAGCCACAGGTTGTCCTCCAGGCCGACCCGTACGTTGCCGCCCAGCAGCACCGCCTGCGCGGCCATGGGCATTTGCATGCGGCCGATTCCGAACCCGGCCCACACCGCGTCGGCCGGCAGGTTGTCGACCATGGCCTTCATGGTGGTGGTGTCGGCCGGCGCGCCCCATGGGATGCCCAGGCACAGTTGAAACAGCGGGTTGTCGAGCAGGCCTTCCTTGATCATCTGCTTGGCGAACCACAGGTGGCCGGTGTCGAAGATTTCCAGCTCGGCCTTCACGCCCAGTTCCTGGATGCGCTTGGCGCCCGCACGCAACTGCGCCGGTGTGGAGACGTAAATCGTGTCGCCATCGCCGAAGTTCAGGGTGCCGCAGTCCAGGGTGCAGATTTCCGGCAGCAGTTCTTCCACATGGGCCAGGCGGGTCAGCGGGCCGACCAGGTCGGTATTGGGACCGAATTCCATCGGGTGCTCGCCGCCGCCGATCTCGAGGTCGCCGCCCATGCCGGCGGTGAGGTTGACGATGATGTCGATGTCGGCCTCACGGATGCGCTCCATCACCTCGCGGTACAGGGCGACGTCGCGGCTGAACTTGCCGGTCTCGGGGTCGCGCACATGGCAGTGCACCACGGTGGCGCCCGCCTTGGCGGCTTCCACCGCGGCGGCGGCGATTTGCTTGGGGGTGACCGGCACGTGTGGGCTTCTGGCGGTCGTGTCGCCAGCACCGGTGAGTGCGCAGGTGATGATGACGTCGTGGTTCATGGGGCGGTTCCTTACGGGCGTAGTGGTGCCGTTCGCAGCCAGGAGCGGCTGCGACACGGTGGTTCAAATCAGGTTATTTGCTGGTGAGTTGCAGGTTGGCTGCAGCCGGTTTGCCGTCGAAGGTGGTCACGCCTTCGAGCCAGCGCGCCTGGTCCTGGGGGTGATCCTTGAGCCACTGCCTGGCGGACTCGAGGGCGTCCTTGTGATCCAGCAACGGCTGCATCATCCGGCTCTCGTCGGCGGCGGTGAAGGTCAGGTTGGTCAGCAGCTTGTGCACGTTGGGGCACTGTTCGGCGTAGGCCGGCGCGGTGACCGTCCACACGCTGGCCATGCCTTCGTTCGGGCCCAGGGCGTCATCGCTGCCGGTGAGGTAGGTCATCGCGATATTGACGTTCATCGGGTGCGGCGCCCAGCCGAAGAACACCACGGCTTCCTTGCGGCGTACCGCACGGTCCACGGCGGCAAGCATGCCGGCCTCGCTGGATTCCACCAGTTGGAACTTGCCCAGGCCGAACTGGTTCTTGGCGATCATCGCCTTGATCTGGGTGTTGGCCCCCGAGCCCGGCTCGATGCCGTAGATCTTGCCGCCCAGCTCCTTCTCGAATTTGGCGATGTCGGCAAAGGTCTTCAGGCCTTTGTCCGCCAGGTAAGTCGGCACCGCGAGGGTCGCGCGGGCGTCTTCCAGGCTGGGTTTGTCGAGGACTTTGACCTGCTTGGCGTCGACGAACGGCGTGATGGTCTGGGTCATCAGCGGGTTCCAGTAGCCGAGGAACAGGTCCAGGCGCTGGTCACGGATACCGGCGAAGATGATTTGCTGGGAGGCGCTGGTTTGTTTGGTCTTGTAGCCGAGGCCGTCGAGCAACACTTGGGTCATGGCGCTGGTGGCGATGACGTCGGTCCAGTTCACCACGCCCATGCGCACGTTCTGGCAGGATGCCGCGTCGGCAGCCCATACGTTCGTGCTCAAGATGGCGCTGGCGCTGAGTGCAAGCACGCAGCGGCGAATCAGTCGGTTCATGGTGGATCCCTCGGCAGGTCGTTATTGTGGGGGCCGGCGTCTTTGTGCGCCGTGAGGCCAAGTTACGTAGCTTTGGAGGCGACAAAACGCACGGCGGCGACCAGCTCTTGCACTGCAGCGACCTGCCCCCTTGAATCCACCCGAGAACGGGAGTATCACAGTGCCACGCTGCCCGTCCTACGAGAGCGCCACCATGTCCCAGGATTTCTACTTTCTGCTGATGCCGGGGTTCTCGGCCATCGGTTTTATTTCTGCACTGGAACCTTTGCGCGTGGCCAACCGCTTTCGTGGCGAGTTGTACCGCTGGCATGTGCTGAGCGCCGATGGCGGCGCGGTGCTGGCGAGCAATGGCATGTCGGTCAACGCCGACGCCGCGCTGGAACCGCTGAAAAAGGGCGCGACGCTGTTGGTGGTGGCCGGCTTCGAACCGCTGCAGTTCGCCACGCCGGCGCTGGAACACTGGCTGCGCCGCCTGGACCATGACGGCGTGACCCTCGGCGCCATCGACACCGGCGCCTGCGTGCTCGCCGAAGCGGGCCTGCTCGACGGTCATCGCCTGACCCTGCACTGGGAAGCCATCGATGCCTTCAAGGAGTCGTACCCGCACCTGAGCGTGACCCAGGAACTGTTCGAAATCGACCGCCGCCGCATCACCTGCGCCGGCGGTACCGCCTCCATCGACCTGATGCTCGACCTGATCGCCCAGGCCCACGGCGCCGACCTGGCGATCCAGGTCTCCGAACAGTTCGTACTCGGCCGCATCCGCCCGCGCAAGGACCACCAGCGCATGCAGATCGCCACACGCTACGGCATCAACAACAAGAAGCTGGTGCAAGTGATCGGAGAGATGGAGCAGCACACCGAACCGCCCCTGAGCACCTTGGCGTTGGCCGACGCGATCAAAGTTACCCGGCGCCAGTTGGAGCGTCTGTTTCGCCTGCATTTGAACGATACCCCGAGCAACTTCTACCTTGGCCTGCGCCTGGAAAAAGCCCGGCAGCTGCTGCGCCAGAGCGATATGAGCGTGCTGGAGGTGAGCATTGCCTGCGGGTTCGAGTCGCCGTCGTATTTCACCCGGAGTTATCGGGCGAGGTTTGCCAAGTGTCCGAGGGAGGATCGGCGACGGGAGGTGGTTTGACGGGCAATTATAGTGAATTATACTCATAACTATAATTTATAGTTGTTTTCATAATTGAGTATAAATCCATGTCCAAGCACAGCGGCTTCGTGTTCCGTCGCCCCGCCCTGGCAAGCAGTATTGCCGATGGCCTGGTGGGCGCCGGTATTCAGGATTTCACCTCTGGCCTGTTTCTCGCGGCCCCCCGTCGCACCGGCAAAAGCACTTTCCTGCGCGAAGACTTGATTCCGGAATGTCAGCTCCGGGGCTGGCTGACGGTGTATGTGGATCTCTGGGCTGACAAAGAGAAAGATCCTGCCGAGTTGATTGCCAGTGCTATTGCGGCTGCCCTGGTTCCCTATGAAAAGGGCATCCGCAAACTGGCCAAGAACATTGGCATCGAGAAACTGAGCTTTCTGCGAACGCTCTCCTGGGACTTTACCAAGCCACAATTGCCTGTCGGTGCGACGCTGACCCAAGCCCTGGAATTGCTCCACAGTGCTGCAGAAAAACCCGTTGTGCTGGTGATTGACGAAGCGCAGCACGCCTTGACCACCGAGTCGGGTATCAATGCGATGTTCGCGCTGAAGGCTGCCCGGGATCAGCTCAACCAGGGCCGTGACGAAGAGGGCAGCGGCTTGCGCCTGGTGTTTACCGGCTCCAATCGCGACAAACTCGCCCATTTGGTATTGGGTAAAAGCCAGCCGTTCTTCGGTTCCAGCATCACGCCGTTTCCGCTGCTGGGTAAAGAGTTCACCCAGGCCTACACCGTGCACCTCAACGCGCACCTGGCCGAGACCAACCAGTTCAACGCGGCTGATATTGATGAGGCGTTTGAGCTGGTAGGCCGGCGTCCCGAGATGTTGCGCACGATCATCGGTGAAGTCGCGTTGGAACTGGGCGAGGCGAGCAATCTGGGCCAATTGCTGCACAGTCGCGCCGAACTGCTGCGCGCGGGTGTATGGACCGAGTTCGAAAGTGCCTGGAACGCCCTGACCATCCCGCAGCGCGCCGTGCTGGAGGTGATGGTGGAGCGTTCCCAGAACAACGAACCCTTCGCCCCCTTCACCGACAGCACCCTCACGGCTGTCAGCAAGGCGCTGGAAGCCATGGGCAGTGACGTGGTGCCGGGCACGCAGACCGTCCAGGCCTGCATCGATGCCTTGCGCGACAAGGAGTTGGTGTGGAAGTCGAGTCGCGGCGGGTATGCGCTCGAAGACAAATCGTTCGGCGAGTGGCTGCGCCATGTCAAACGAAGCAAGGCGGCCGGTATTGCGGCCAGGAAGTAGGAGGGCAGGAAGGCCAAACCAGTCCAAAGACTGGTTTGGCCTATTCGATACGGCGTAGGGAAAGACTAGCGTGGCGGGTGCTACCACTCACTTCAGCGACGACCTTCATGACGTTAATCCCATTCGAAGAGTGTGTTACGGCTGTCTGACGTAAGGCTTGAGGGGGATCAGTCGATTGATGGCCGCCAGTGGATTGCCCAGCAGCAACTGTGCAGGCTCTGGTTTGAGTTTGTCCTGATTGATACTCGCCAATACACCGATGGCGGCATTCATTCCGGACATAAAGGCCCCTTCACACCAGCCTGGGTAGTTGCTGGCACTGTCCGAGGACAGGAATATTTGCCGATAGACTCGGTCCCTTGCCTGTGAGTTGAATGCGGGGTCCTGGGTGAACAGGTACAGGTTGCACAACGTATTCGAAGTCGCGAAGTCTCCAGGTGCGTCGAGTTTGAACCCACCTGCTGTACCGATCTGATCCTGCCAGTCGACGCCAATGGCATTTGGGTCGTCCTGCCTGTTACCCAACAAAGAGTGGAAGTACACCGTCGTACGAACCTGGCGGGTCGGGTTCTGCACATAGGGCAGCACGCTGGCCCACGCCCTGTAGCTTCGCCACCATTGCTGGGGAAATCCAGGCCCGAACCAGGCCGGGCTTTCGGTGAAATCAGCAATGCCCAGCGTGCCATTTTCCCGGGATGGTGCGATATCCAGCACGCTGCGCGCCATGATCGAGTCCAGGTTCCACGTGTACGAAAGCAATACGGCAACAGGGCCGGGCCGATCCTCCGCGATTGCCGGGATGAAGTAGCTGGAGCGGGTCCAGCCTTCGCTCATGAGGCAGCGTATGGGCCTGCCGTCGATGCGCGCCCAACTGCTGGCCAGTGTTGAGCCCTGTGCCCATGGCGCTTGGGGAACGACATAAAACGACTTGCTGGCGTTCATCATATTGAGCCGCGCCAAGGCGTTTTTCAGTGGCGCTATATGGCTTTTATAGATTGCCGAAGGCCAGGCTTTGTCGAAGTAGCTATGAAAGGCGTGAGGTACGCCATTGATCGGGATTTCTACCCGTAAGCCGTTACGCGGATAGCTCAGTTCACTGGCCAGCGACATCATCGTCAGCAGGGCCGTATGAGGTATGGCAGCAACGATATGGTCGGTGTTCACCGGTACCAATGCGACGCCTTCTACCCCTTCTTTGTTGAGGTTGCGTACCAGCAGGCCGGCTTGGGCTGACCCTCCGTCGGCCGATACGAAGACTCCCATTTCCTGTACCTCATGGCGTTCATGCACGGTAAAGGTGTTCTTGCCGGCTGGGCCGAATTCGTCCCTGAGCTTTTTCAGGATGGCATGCGCGATCATGCCCGAGCCAATGCCTGCCGGCAGAGCATATTCATCCAGGTAATCCCACAGCCAGATTCGCAGCATCTCCAGGAACCCCATGGAAAACATGCTGCCCATGCCGCCCGTGCCGAAGCCTACGTTGACGAAAATTGCCAACTGCTCTGGCGTCCACCCCTTGGGCTCCGCTACGTTGCCAAGCAGCCAGGTGCCCAGGTCCAGTTTGTCGAAGCGCTCGATCATCGCCGTCCAGAACGCCTGGATGCGGTTTTCTTCTTCAGCGGACAGCCGGGGTTGTTCAAGCAACCGCAGAATCTGGAGAATGCTGGAGCCGCCGCCTTGTATGTCGTTGATCGCATTGCGCACATCGGTGGAGACTTTGACGAACTGTGGGGGCAGGTCGGGCGCTTGTATGCTGCCTGCCAGCCACCGATGGGCGATACCGTCCTGGCACAGGACAGTGGGTACCAGGCCTGGGTTGGGGAACAGTTGGAGTAATGTGTCATCTCCCAGGATGTCCCCGAATACTTCCCAGGTGACCTTGGCCTTCGCGGGGAACCTCATGGCTCCCAGTTCACACACTGTGTCGGCTTCCAGCTTGCGCACGAAACTGCATGTGCGGCCATGGATATAGCGGTGCCAGTCGTCATCGACCTGTTCCAGCTGGTTGCGTTCGTACAACACCACATTCAAGCCTGCGCGCAGCAGCTCTCTTGCCGTCAGCAGCCCGGACATGCCTGCGCCAATGATGACGACACGCGCGTCTTTCTCTACACCCTCCAGAGGCTGGGTCAGCCAGCCTGATTCGGGGCTGGAGGCACGGAGGATACTTGCGTAGTCATAAGGGTAAGCGTCCACCAGGCGTGAAGTACCTGACTTGAGTTGGCCTATCGTTTGCGGACCGGCCATTGTACGTGTGCCACTGCTGCCTCCCAGGGCAGCCAGGGATGGGAACCATGCCATGATCATCTCCTTGAATTGCTCGCAATACGTTGCTTGTCACTGCTCGGATGAGCAGTGATTTCAGCCTAGGTGAGTGCGTGAAACTCAAGGTTCGCTTCAGACCAGCGGATGGCCCTGAGCAACTTCCATTGTGGTGTCGAGTGTTTGACAGGGTTGGATCTAATGTAGGAGTTATCCTTTTCCGTGGTGTCGGCTATGTCGCCGGTAGAGGGGGCTGCTAATGTAAAAACCGTTGCGGCTGACGCCAGTTAGTCAAACTAACCATTAATCAACTGATATTTAAAGTTCGTACTTAACTACTTAAGTTAAACGACAAGAGGTCCGTATGCTTAGGAAAATGCTTGCCTTCATCGCTTTTGCATCTGCCCCCGCCTGGGCTGCCAAAGCCCCCGCCTCCGCACCCGCGCCGTTCACTGGAGCCGATTACAGCGGGCGTTATGAGTGTACGGGTCGTGATAGCCATATCGGCGCCTTCAAGGGGGTTGTCGATATGCAGCTAAACGCCAGGCAAAGTACCGGCAAGTACGGTGCCTACACCTTCACCCTGACGTTGGAGGACAACTCTCGCTACAACGGTTTTGCCGCTGGCACCTCGGATACGCTGGCGGTTTACTTTGCGCATACCGACCCGGCACTGAAAGATTATGGGGTCGGTGTTGCTCAAGTTGTTCCAACACCGGAAGGTAAACTCGCTTTCACCAAATATTATTACGGCCCCGAATACGAAGGCGGCGGTCATGGGTTGGAACAGTGCGTCAGAAGTTGATGCGGATTACTTTTTCATCAGGCTTGAGCAGGCCGCCTTGAACGCTTCATGCTGATATTTGTTCAGCGTCGCTGGCAGTTCGAAGTTGTGCTTCTTGTTCTGGGCGTTGATGGTCTGCGGCGACAGTAACGTCACTTCAACCCCATCGAGCAACTGAAACACCCCTTCAATCTTGAAGGTGGTCGGGCCCCCGGCGAATTCACCTTTCTTGCTGCGCTTCTTGATGACGATGCGTTCGATCGCATTTTCCTGCACGAACGCTTTCACCTGGGCGGCGAACGCTTTGACGTTGGCCGCTTCATCGTCGTCTTCGAGGGCGATTTTCTTGGTGGCCAGGGCGACGTGGGTCAGCGCCTGATCGCCGAGGGACGCGACGGCGATGATGGCTTCGCTGCCTTTGATTTCGATGCCGCAGAGAGTCATAACGTTGCCTTGGTAAATGTGGGGGGGACGAAAGGTTACCAGGGTTGGCGCGGGCGCGAGACCACCGGTCGTAAAGTAGGTCTGACCTGTTATTTCTGACAGTAGACCGCGTTGCCATGATGCTCGTAGATTTTCCTGCGTGAGCCAATCGTTGGCTCTCAGGTTGTTCGATGGCTTTCCGATAAGGGAGTTATGTAATGAACATTCGCAAGGAAATCCGATCACTGACGGTGGCGGAGAAGCTCGAATTCACAATGACGTTACTGGCGATGAAAAAAAGCGGTGCTTATGACAAATATGTTCATTGGCATCATGAAGTCATGGTGCCCACGGTCTATCCGAATGAACCTCGAGATCCTAACTACCGTAATGGTGCTCACCGGGGACCGGCATTCTTGCCGTGGCATCGTGAAATGCTGATGCAGTTTGAGGCGGAACTTCAATCCATCAAGCCAGGTATTACGCTGCCCTATTGGAACTGGACCCTGGACGCGGCCGCTCCTGAGCGCTCACCCGTGTGGGACCAGAGCTTCCTGGGTGGCGATGGCGATGCTACTGATGAGTTTCGGGTGCAGGATGGGGTCTTCGCCCATAAATTCGGGAACTGGAACGTGCCGTCCTACCCGAACGAAGGCTTGCCTGGGCCTGGGTTAAAGCGTCAGTTCGGAACAGTGATCGGCTCATTACCCACCGAAGACGATTTGAGAATAGCTATGGGCGAGGCGTTGTATGACGAACCGAACTATAACTCGAGCCCGTTCACCCGGGGGTTCAGAAACCGCCTGGAAGGCTGGATCGTCCGGCGTGGAGATCCAAACGTCGTTACGCTTGGCTCGCAATTGCATAACCGCGTACATCTTTGGGTGGGGGGGAATATGTTGCCCATGACGTCACCGGATGATCCGGTATTTTTCCTGCATCACTGCTTCGTCGACAAAATCTGGGCGGATTGGCAGGCGCAGAAAATGCTGGATGAGCCGGATCTTGCCCCGCATTACTGCCCTATGGAGCAAGGCCCGCCCGGGCACAACTATGAGGATGTGCTCAAGCCCTGGAGTCGGCGCATCAGCGAAGTGATGGATATTGCTAAGTTAGGCTACAGCTATGCGCCAAGTCGACCATTGACGAAAAGCCCTTTCAAATCGCCGTTCATGGAGTGATGACTGCCTGTCGCTCCCGCGCTCCGGCTGCGGGAGTGGCACTTACTCCTGCCCAATCGACTCCAAAAACTCCGACCGCTCATCACTCATCCGCGCCAAACAGTCATTCTGTGCAATCGCATAGGCCTTGGTGCCCGTCACCGCTGGAAAGGTGTCCACCGCACAATCGGCGTCACGCAGTTTTTCCCATTTCTGCTGGGCATCCTTCAGACGAGCGGTAATGTCGGCGAGTTTGGTCTTGTCGCTGCCATAGGTGGAATGCATGCGTTCCAGCAGGCCCTGATAATTATCCTTGAGCAATTGCTCGGCAGTGGTTTTGTTGTAGGTGGCGCATTCCAGGGTTTGCTTGTCGTTTTCGATGCCATCGCACGGCGTGCTGTCGGTGTCTTCGGCTGCGTGGACGCCGGTTGCGATGAGTGCCAAAGCCAGGAAAATCGATTTCATTGCGCCGTCTCATATCAGGTGATGCGGGAATTCTGGCTCAAGCGTAAGACAAATAACAGCCGCCAGTCAGACACCTCTTAACAGCCTTTGTCGTGGATTGACGCTTTCGGCAATTCCCCTGTCGTTTTTGCACCCGGCTCGGTCGTCCCCTGGGCATATGCTGGCCCCAAAGCGCCGGCAGACGATTCGGCGCATGAATCGCCAAAATAAGGGGACGCCTGATGAGCCCAGCCGAATTGCACGCCGACAGCATCGTTATCGACGGGCTGATCATTGCCAAGTGGAATCGCGACCTGTTCGAGGACATGCGCAAAGGTGGCCTCACCGCCGCGAATTGCACCGTGTCGGTGTGGGAAGGGTTCCAGGCCACGATCAACAACATCGTCGCCAGCCAGACCCTGATCCGCGAGAACAGCGACCTGGTGATCCCGGTGAAAACCACCGCCGACATCCGCAAGGCCAAGGAACAGGGCAAGACCGGCATCATCTTCGGCTTCCAGAACGCCCATGCATTTGAAGACCAGCTCGGGTATGTGGAGATCTTCAAGCAGCTCGGCGTCGGTGTGGTGCAGATGTGCTACAACACCCAGAACCTGGTCGGCACCGGTTGCTACGAACGCGACGGCGGCCTGTCGGGCTTCGGGCGCGAGATCGTCGCCGAGATGAACCGCGTCGGCATCATGTGCGACCTGTCCCACGTCGGCTCCAAGACCAGTGAAGAAGTCATCCTCGAATCGAAAAAACCGGTGTGCTACTCCCACTGCCTGCCGTCCGGCCTTAAAGAGCACCCGCGCAACAAGTCCGATGAAGAGCTGAAGTTCATCGCCGACCACGGCGGCTTTGTCGGCGTGACCATGTTCGCGCCGTTCCTGGCCAAGGGCATCGATTCGACCATCGACGACTACGCCGAAGCCATCGAATACACCATGAACATCGTCGGCGAAGACGCCATCGGTATCGGCACCGACTTTACCCAGGGCCATGGCCAGGATTTCTTTGAAATGCTGACCCATGACAAGGGCTACGCCCGCCGCCTGACCAGCTTCGGCAAGATCATCAACCCGCTGGGCATCCGCACCGTCGGCGAGTTCCCCAACCTGACAGAGACCCTGCTCAAGCGCGGCCACCCCGAGCGTGTGGTGCGCAAGATCATGGGCGAGAACTGGGTCAACGTCTTGAAGGACGTTTGGGGCGAATAAGCCAACTATCCACGGGCTACACCACAACGAATTTTTCTGGAGTTAAGTTTCCATGGCCAAGATCGCCCCGCAATTGCCTATTGAAGTCGACAGCGAAACCGGTGTCTGGACGTCCGACGCCCTGCCGATGCTGTACGTGCCGCGTCATTTCTTCGTCAACAACCACATGGGCATCGAAGAAGTGCTGGGCGCCGAGGCCTACGCCGAAATCCTCTACAAGGCCGGCTACAAATCCGCCTGGCACTGGTGCGAGAAAGAAGCTGAATGCCATGGCCTGGAAGGCGTCGCGGTGTTCGAACACTACATGAAGCGCCTGTCGCAACGCGGCTGGGGCCTGTTCAAGATCCAGGACATCGACCTGGATAAAGGTACCGCAAGCGTCAAGCTCGAACACTCGGCCTTCGTCTATGTGTACGGCAAGGTCGGGCGCAAGGTCGACTACATGTTTACCGGCTGGTTTGCCGGTGCCATGGACCAGATTCTGCAAGCCCGTGGCAGCCAGATCCGCACCGTGGCCGAACAAGTCTACGGAGGCTCCGAAGAGGGCCACGATGACGGCTTGTTCACCGTCAAGCCGTTGTAAGCCGAGGACCGTGCCATGGCTTTCGAAGCAATGTTCCAGCCGATCCAGATCGGCAAACTGACCATCCGCAACCGCGTGCTCAGTACCGCCCACGCCGAGGTGTATGCCACCGACGGCGGCATGACCACCGACCGCTATGTGAAGTACTACGAAGAAAAAGCCAAGGGCGGTATCGGCCTGGCGATCTGCGGCGGTTCCTCGGTGGTTGCCATCGACAGCCCCCAGGAATGGTGGAGCTCGGTGAACCTGTCCACCGACCGCATCATCCCGCACTTCCAGAACCTGGCGGATGCCATGCACAAGCATGGCGCCAAGATCATGATCCAGATTACCCACATGGGCCGTCGCTCGCGTTGGGATGGCTTTAACTGGCCGACCCTGATGTCGCCGTCCGGCGTGCGTGAGCCGGTGCACCGTGCCACCTGCAAGACCATCGAGCCGGAAGAAATCTGGCGCGTGATCGGCAACTATGCCCAGGCCGCGCGGCGTGCCAAGGCCGGTGGCCTGGACGGTGTGGAACTGTCCGCCGTGCACCAGCACATGATCGACCAGTTCTGGAGCCCACGGGTCAACAAGCGTACCGACGAGTGGGGCGGCACCTTCGAAGGCCGCATGAAGTTCGGCCTGGAAGTGTTGAAAGCCGTGCGTGCCGAAGTCGGTGAAGACTTCTGCGTGGGCATGCGCCTGTGCGGTGACGAGTTCCACCCGGACGGCCTGTCCCACGAGGACATGAAACAGATCGCCAAGTACTACGACGACACCGGCATGCTCGATTTCATCGGCGTGGTGGGCTCGGGTTGCGACACCCACAACACCCTGGCCAACGTGATCCCCAACATGAGTTATCCGCCGGAGCCGTTCCTGCACCTGGCGGCCGGTATCAAGGAAGTGGTCAAGGTCCCGGTGCTGCACGCACAGAACATCAAGGACCCGAACCAGGCCACGCGTATCCTGGAAGGCGGCTATGTGGACATGGTCGGCATGACCCGTGCGCACATCGCCGACCCGCACCTGATCGCCAAGATCAAGATGGGCCAGATCGACCAGATCAAACAGTGCGTCGGCGCCAACTATTGCATCGACCGCCAGTACCAGGGCCTGGACGTGCTGTGCATCCAGAACGCCGCGACCTCCCGTGAGTACATGGGCGTGCCGCATATCATCGAGAAGTCCACCGGGCCGAAACGCAAAGTCGTGGTGGTCGGTGCCGGCCCTGCCGGGATGGAAGCCGCGCGGGTGGCCGCCGAACGTGGCCACGACGTGACCCTGTTCGAGAAGAAAGAATTTATCGGCGGGCAAATCACCACCGCCTCCAAGGCGCCGCAACGCGACCAGATCGCCGGTATCACTCGCTGGTTCCAGCTGGAGCTGGCGCGTTTGAAAGTCGACCTGCGCCTGGGCGTGGCGGCCGATGCCGAGACCATCCTGGACCTGCGTCCGGACGTGGTAGTGCTGGCGGTCGGCGGGCATCCGTTTATCGAGCAGAACGAACACTGGGGCGCTGCCGAAGGCCTGGTGGTGAGCAGCTGGGACGTACTCGACGGCAAGGTCGCACCGGGCAAGAACGTGCTGGTGTACGACACTATTTGCGAATTCACCGGCATGTCGGTGGCGGACTTCCTGGCCGACAAAGGCTGCCAGGTGGAAATCGTCACCGATGACATCAAGCCGGGCGTAGCCATCGGCGGTACGTCGTTCCCGACCTACTACCGCAGCATGTACCCCAAGGAAGTGATCATGACCGGCGACATGATGCTGGAAAAGGTCTACCGCGAGGGCGACAAGCTGGTGGCGGTGCTGGAGAACGAATACACCGGCGCCAAAGAGGAACGGGTGGTCGATCAGGTGGTGGTCGAGAACGGCGTGCGCCCGGACGAAGCCATTTACTACGGGCTCAAGGAAGGTTCGCGCAACAAGGGCCAGGTCGACGTCGAAGCCCTGTTCGCGATCAAGCCGCAGCCATGCTTGAGCGAGGCGGGCGAGGGGTACTTGCTGTTCCGTATCGGTGACTGTGTGGCCCAGCGTAATACCCACGCTGCCATCTATGACGCCCTGCGCCTGTGCAAAGACTTTTGATGAGGTGAACGCGGTCAAATGTGGGAGGGGGCTTGCCCCCGATAGCGGTGGTTCAGCGACAACTGTACCAACTGACAGTCCGCCATCGGGAGCAAGCCCCCTCCCACATTCGGGCCAGTTTCACAGTAGACCTGTGCGGTCTGTGGGAGCTTCACCATGTTGAACACCTTGCTGCCTATTCTCTTATTCGCCGCCCTGGGCCTTGCCGTCCTCGGCGCCCTGCGCCGCGTGAACATGTGGCGCCGTGGCCGTGCCTCCAAGGTCGACCTGCTGGGCGGCCTGCTGGCCATGCCCAAGCGCTACATGGTCGACCTGCACCACGTGGTCGCCCGCGACAAATACATCGCCAACACCCACGTCGCCACTGCCCTGGGCTTTGTGCTGTCGGCGCTGCTGGCGATCCTGGTGCACGGCTTCGGCCTGCATAACCGTATCCTCGGCTACGCCTTGCTGCTGGCGTCGGTGTTGATGTTTGTCGGCGCCACGTTCGTTTACCTGCGACGGCGCAATCCGCCGTCGCGCCTGTCCAAGGGCCCGTGGATGCGCCTGCCGAAAAGCCTGATGGCGTTCTCGGTGAGTTTCTTCCTGGTGACGCTGCCGGTGGCGGGGATCCTGCCCGCCGACTTCGGTGGCTGGCTGCTGGCCGCGCTGCTGAGTGTGGGTGTGCTGTGGGGCGTGTCCGAGATGTTCTTCGGCATGACCTGGGGCGGCCCGATGAAGCACGCCTTTGCCGGTGCCCTGCACCTGGCCTGGCACCGCCGTGCCGAGCGCTTTGGCGGTGGTCGTTCCACCGGTTTGAAACCCCTGGACCTGAGCGACAAGAGCGCGCCCCTGGGCGTGGAAAAACCCAAGGATTTCACCTGGAACCAACTGCTTGGCTTCGATGCCTGCGTGCAGTGCGGCAAGTGCGAAGCGGCGTGCCCGGCTTTCGCCGCCGGCCAGCCGTTGAACCCGAAAAAACTCATTCAGGACATGGTGGTCGGCCTGGCGGGCGGCACCGATGCCAAGTTCGCCGGTAGCCCGTATCCGGGCAAAGCCATTGGCGAACACGGCGGCAATCCGCATCAGCCGATCGTCAACGGCCTGGTGGACGCCGAGACCCTGTGGTCGTGCACCACCTGCCGCGCCTGCGTGGAAGAGTGCCCGATGATGATCGAGCACGTCGACGCCATCGTCGACATGCGCCGCTACCTCACCCTGGAAAAAGGCGCGACCCCGAACAAGGGCGCCGAAGTCCTGGAAAACCTGATCGCCACCGACAACCCCGGCGGCTTTGCGCCGGGCGGTCGCCTGAACTGGGCGGCGGACTTGAACCTGCCGTTGCTCAGCGACAAAGGCAGCGTCGACGTGGTGTTCTGGGTCGGCGACGGCGCCTTCGACATGCGCAATCAGCGCACCCTGCGGGCGTTCGTCAAAGTGCTCAAGGCGGCCAAGGTCGACTTCGCCGTACTCGGCCTGGAAGAGCGCGACAGCGGCGACGTCGCGCGGCGCCTGGGCGATGAAGCGACCTTTCAGATGCTCGCCACGCGCAATATCCAGACGTTGGCCAAGTACAGCTTCAAGCGCATCGTCACCTGCGACCCCCACAGCTTCCATGTGCTGAAAAACGAGTACGGCGCCTTCAACGGCAACTACCGCGTGCAGCACCACAGCACCTTCATGGCCGAGCTGATCGGCGAGGGCGCGCTGAACCTGGGCCAGCACAAAGGCAATAGCGTGACCTACCACGACCCGTGCTACCTGGGCCGCTACAACGGCGAATACGAGGCGCCGCGCCAGGTGCTGCGGGCGCTGGGCATCGAGGTCAAGGAGATGCAACGCTCGGGTTTCCGCTCGCGCTGCTGCGGCGGTGGCGGCGGCGCGCCGATCACCGATATTCCCGGCAAGCAACGTATCCCCGATATGCGCATGGAAGACATCCGCGAGACCGGTGCCGAGCTGGTGGCGGTGGGTTGCCCGCAATGCACGGCGATGCTCGAAGGTGTGGTTGAGCCGCGCCCGTTGATCAAGGACATCGCCGAGCTGGTGGCCGATGCATTGCTGGAAGACGTCGCACCGGCCAAAGCTCCCAACAAGCGTGAACCTGCGGAGGTGCACTGATGAGCGACATTATCCGCCGCGACCCACGGGCCGAATGGATTGCCCGCAACCGTCTGCACCCGCTGCATGCGGCGATGCAGCCGGTGCAACACAGCTGGATGGGGCCTAACGGCGTCATCCGCAAGAACGTGCATGGCGTCGGTTTTATCGGCCCCAACGGCATCAAGCGCATCGACCGCAGCGGTGCCCAGCAGGGCGGTGCGGCCAAGCGTACGGCGGCGATTGAAGTGCAGTTGCCGCTGCATCAGGTGCCTGCGCCTGCGTTCTACATCAACGTAGTGCCGGACATGGTCGGTGGCCGCTTGAGCAGCCACGACCGCGACCTGCTCGGCCTGGCGCGGCAACTCGCCGGCAGCGACGGCGCGGTGCTGGCGGTGGTGTTTGGCGAACACAAGGAAAGCGCGTTTGCCATGGCCGGTGTCGATCGCCTGCTGGTGCTCGACGGCCGCGAATTCGACGGTTATTCACCGGAGCAACGCGTGCAGGGTTTGCGCGCTGTGGATAACCAATTCAACCCGCGCCATTGGTTGCTGCCCGACAGCCGCAGTGGTGGCGGCGAGTTGGGTCGGCGCTTTGCCGCCAGTCTCAAGGAGCGCCCGGCCACTCGCGTCTGGCAGATCAAGGGCGACGAGTGCATCGGCCGCGCCGGTGCGGGCCGGGAAGACTTGGCGCGGCCGCTGCCACGCCTGATTCTGGCCGCCGCCGAATGCGCCGATCCGGTCAGCGACACACGCCATGAAGTGCTGCCCGTGGAGTTATCCACAAGCCTGGCACGCAGCCTGCCGCGTATCGAGGATCTCGGTGCGGTGGCGGTGGACCCGGCGGCGATTCCCATGGCCGAGGCCGAGTTTATTTTCTCCGGCGGCAACGGCGTGAAGGACTGGGCGCTGTTCCACCAGACCGCCGCGGCTTTGGGGGCCACCGAAGGCGCCTCGCGGGTGGCGGTGGACGATGGGTTCATGGCCCGTGATCGCCAGGTCGGCGCCAGCGGTACCTGGGTGACGGCGCGGGTGTATGTGGCCGTGGGGATTTCCGGGGCGATCCAGCACCTGCAAGGCATTGGCGCCTGCGACAAGGTGGTGGCGATCAACCTCGACCCGGGCTGCGACATGATCAAGCGTGCCGACCTGTCGGTGATCGGCGAAAGCGCCGCGATTCTGCAAGCCTTGATCGCTGCGGTCGAGGCCTACCGCAATGGCGCCAAGCGCGATGCGGCTTGAGGACATGACCATGACCACGAATGTAATCAGCCTGGTGTCCATCGGCGCCCACCCCACCTCTGGCCGGCCACGCCGCGCCGAACAGGATGCGCGCGCCGTCGAACTGGGTCTGCAGATGGCTGGGGATAAGTTGCAGGTGCTGCACGCCGGCAACATCGCCGAACCGACCTTGCGCAGCTACCTGGGCATGGGCCTGCCACAGTTGCACGTGCTGGAACAATCGGAGGGCAGCGATGCGTTGCCGGTGCTCGGCGAGTACCTGCGGGACGCCGGTGCCCAGGTGGTGCTTGCCGGCAGCCAGGCCGAAACCGGTGAAGGCTCGGGCATGTTGCCGTTCCTGTTGGCCGAGCAATTGGGCTGGCCGCTGATTGTCGGGCTGGCCGAGGTGGAGTCTATCGACGGCGGCGTAGCCCATGTGCTGCAAGCCTTGCCCCGTGGGCAGCGCAGGCGCTTGAAGGTGCGCCTGCCGTTTCTGGCGACGGTGGATAACGCCGCGCCAAAACCTAGGCAAAGCGCCTACGGTCCGGCACAACGCGGTGAATTGGCGGCCCACGAAGTGGAAGTCGAGCAGGACGCGTTATTCACAGGCGCCGTGCTGCAACCGGCCAAGCCCCGGCCCAAGCGCCTCAAGGTGATCAAGGCCAAGAGCGGCGCCGACCGTATGAAGGCGGCTACGGCCAAGGCCAGTGGCGGCGGTGGGCAGGTGCTCAAGGGTGTGAGCGCCGAGGAAGGCGCCCAAGCCATTCTCAAGTTGCTGATCGAAGAAGGTGTGGTGCGCTAACCCACCAACACTGCAAAACAAATGTGGGAGGGGGCTTGCCCCCGATAGCGGTGGACCAGTCAAGGATACTGAGACTGACACACTGCAATCGGGGGCAAGCCCCCTCCCACATTGGATCTTCATTGGGGCGCAGGTTCGGGCGCAGGCTTGGGCACCAGGTCCGGCAGCGGTGGCGGCAGGGGTTGCCAGGTGGCATCCGGCTGTTGCATCGGCGGTGGCAGCGCCGGCGTGGGGTCGCCGCCAATCGGCTTGAGGATCATTTTGTCGGTGGTGTCGCGCAGGATCATGCCCTGGGTCGAACTGCGCGCCTCGGTGCCGCTGTGGAAGGTGCTGATCTGGGCAATCGGCAGGTCCAGGTTGCGTTCGATCCTCGGGGTCAGCAGCAGGATGATCTCGGTTTTCTGCTGGGTATTCTGGTTGGTGCCGAACAGCTTCTTGCCGATCCACGGGATCTGGCTCAACCACGGCAAACCCGAGCCCTCGTCGACGTCCGCCGTGCGGATCAGCCCCGAGACGATCTGGGTTTCATTGTTGCGCGCGGTCAGCAGGGTCTTGGTGGCCCGTGAGCCGAGTTCGAAGGTGGCCGGTACGTTTTCCGAGCCGGGAATACGCTTGGTGATATGGCTCATTTCCACGTTCAGCTCCAGGTTCACCTCATCGCTCAGGCTGATATTCGGCTTGACCGTGATCTGCAACCCCACGTCCTGGTAAGACACCGACGAGGTGGTGATCTGGTTGGCGGTGGTGGTGGTCACCACGGGGATCTTATCGCCGATGTTTACCTGGGCTTCTTCGCGGTTGCGCACCCGCACCCTGGGGTTGGCCAGGGTCACGGTGTTGCCGCTGCGTTGCAGCATATTGATGCGCGCCGAAGTACTGCCCGCGTCGAGCAGGATGTTGTCGCCATTGATCCCGTGCAATGCGCTGAGCGGGATGCCTGCCAGTCCGGCAGGCACGTTGGCCAGGTTGCCCACGGACAGGCCGATGCTCTCCGGGTACTGGATGCCCAGGTTCAACTCGTCGGTCAGGCTGACCTCCAGCACCTGGATGTCGATGGTCACTTCCGATTGTGCGATATCAATGGCTTCCACCAGTTTTTCCACGGCGCTCAGGGTGTCCAGGCCATCGCGCACGATCACTGCGTTCAGGCGTTCGTCCACCAGCACCTCCTTGGGCTTGAGCACCTGTTTGATCTCGGCGGCGATGACCTTGGGGTCGCCATGGCTGAGGTAGAAGGTGCGCACGGCCAACTCGCGGTATTCCCGTTCCTTGTCCGGGCGGCGGGGGTAAACCAGGAGGGTGTTGGCGTTGAGGACCTTCTTGTCCAGCCCCTGGGTGGTCAGCAGCAGGTTCAGCGCGTCTTCAGCGGTGGTTCGGCTTGCGGTCATGCTTGCCGAGGCGCTGGGATTGACGTCCTTGTCGATGACGAAGTTGACCCCCGACAGGCGCGCAATGGTCTCGAAAATCGTGGTCAGGCTTTGGGCGCTGAACTCCAGGCTCAGGGGTTTGCGCATGGCCTCGGAGAGGTCGGCGCTGAGGTAATCGGCGCTCACCAGTTCACGGGTCAGGGCATTGCGAAAGTCCAGGGCCTCTCGGTAGTTGGGCTTTTGCGCGATGATCCGGCGCACCAGGTTGAGGGCTTCCACCGGGTTGGAACGCTTCATTTCGTAGGCCTGGGCCAGTTGCGGGCGCAGCTGTTTCATCGCCTGGATGCTCTGGATTTCCTGGCGCGCGCCGAGGTTGCTGGGGTCGTATTTGAGGATGGTTTCCAGGGCGCGGATGGCAGCGGCATCGTCGCCACGCATCAGCGCGGTGCTGGCTTCGCGGCTGTATTGAGCTACCAGCAGTTCCAGCTTGCTGAAGTTGGCGGTGCGCAGTTGCACATCGTCGGGGGCCTGTCTGGCTTCGGCTTGCAGCACTTCGACCGAGCGGATGATGTCGCCCTTCTGGCGCAACTCGTCGCTCTCCTTGATCGCCCGCTGGGTCTGGCAGGCGCTGAGCAGGGCCACGGCGAGGCTCAAGGGTATCCACGTGCGTATGGCCATGATCGTGTCCTGCGCCGGTCAGTGAGTGTCCAGCCGCAAGGTGCTGACATGCTTGAGGGGCATGTAGGTCAGCACCACGGCGGTGTCGGTGAGTTTGTCCAGCCGGTAGTGCGCGTCGAGCATCCTGCCGGGCACGATGCGCCCGGGTACCGAGCAACGGTTGCACAGGGTGTACTGGCTGCCATTGTCGCTGAGCACGACGATTTTCGCCTGGTTCTCGTAGCGCCATTGCGCGCTCACGGTGAAGGGCAGGGGCGGTGGCTTGGGCGTTGAGGTGTCGACCGGTATGGGCGGCGGTGCAGGTGTCCAGGTCTGGGCGGGAAACAGGTCGATGGCTTCGGCCACCGCCGGTGCCGGTGCGGCAACCGGTGCCGAGGGCACCTCTACAGGGCGGGCGATCACTGGCACCGGCGAGGGTGCGGGGTTGTCCGCAGTGTCCTGCCAGAACAGCCAGCCGCAGCCGATCAAGGTCAGCAACAACAGCACGCGCAGATACAGCGGCAGCGTCATTCCACCACCCCCAGCACACTCACCTTGAGGCTGATGTTCAACATGCCGCTGGTGATTTCCTTGCGCTCCAGGGCCAGGCGTTCGATGCGCACGGCCGGCTCGTTGGCGACGTCGTCCAGGGCATCGCGCAGCAAGGCGTAGGGGCCGACGAGGGGAATGTCCACGTCCAGCCGTTGCAGCCCGGTGTTGCCGGGCGCGGAGTAGGCCAGGGTGGTTTGTTCGATGAGAAAACCGCGCCGGGTGAGGACGTCCAGCAGCTTTTCCAGGCGTGGGGCGAAGTCCTGTGCACTGGGCAGGCGTTCGACCACGGCCGGTTCGGTCACCTGCACATCCTGGGGCTGCTCGGCGATACCGGCCTCCAGTTCCTGGCGCCGCAGGCTGTCGGCAATGCCTGCCGGATGAATCACTGTGACTTCGATCAGCAACGTTGCCGCCATCAGCCCCAGCGCCAGCAGCCCCCAAAAGCCCAGGCGCTGCTGCCATTGCATCAGGTGCCAGCGCACGCGCGGGAGGTGGCGAGTCAGTGCGTCCATGGGCGACTACCCTGCACCAACCGCAAGTTTGACCTGCACCGGGTGTTGCGGGTCATTGGCCTTGCGTGCGCTTTGTTGCAGGTTCACGTGCACCCCTGGCTGGGCCTTGAGCCGTTCGACAAAGCGAAAGGCATCGCCCAGCACCTTGGCTTCCAACTCCAAGTGAATCAGTCGGGCCTGGGTGTCGACCTCCACGCGCGTCAGCGCGACTTCCGCGGACCAGGCCCGGGCCACGGCGTCCATCAGCGCGAAGGGCGTGTCCTGCTGTCGGGAAAAGGCGGCCAGTTGTTGTTTCTGCTGGGGTGACAAGCGAATGGCGGCCTGGATCAGTTGCTCCTGGCGGCGTGTCAATTCGATAAAGCGCTGCTCCAGTGCGTCGGTCTGTCGTTGCTGATGCTCCATGCGCTGCCAGTGTTGCCAGGTCACGAAGACAAGCCCGGCGGCTACCAGCCACAACACACTCACCAGCGGCCGATAGACGGCATTGGGGTGCAGGAAGTCGACGTCCGGCGCCTGCCGCTGTCGCCAGGCACCGGCGAGTTGTGATTTCAGCTGAGCGATCATGCCAGCGGCTCCCCCAGCCAGGGATGCAGTGGCCCCAGCCAATGTTCAGTGGGGTGATTGGCGACGACCCATGTGGCCGCCGCGTGCCGTTGCGCCAGCAGGTCGGCGGTGAACAGGTTGTCGCTCAAGGGGCTGCCGGGTGGGGTTTGCAGCACGCAGACTTGTTGAGCCACACCCTGTTGCCGGTAAAGGCAACTGAGACCTCGCGCCTCAGGTACCGCCAGCACGCAATCGTCAGGCAATTGCTGCCAGTACCGTTGGGCCACGGCCGTCAACAATGGCGCGCATGTCACCAGCGGCAGGTGCTGTTGCTTGAACAACTCCCGCAGGTCTTGCAGCAAATTCCGTGGCGTCGCGACCGCCAGGCGTTCATCTCCAAAGGTGCTGTTGGCGACTTGCACTTGCCACTGTCCGGGGTCGGTGCCGGCCTGTTGGTTGAAGGTCACTTCGGCCAAGCCTTGCCAGTCGGCCTGGCTGTACACGCCGGTTTGCCACGCCAGCATCAGGTAGTGCACATGGGGGAAGCCCAGCAGCACCGTGGCCCGGTCCAGAAACCCGACGCGGCCGCGCGGCGCCTGTTCCAGCAGTTCGGCACAGGCGGCCAATGGCTCGCCAGCCTGTTGCGCACGCCATACTGCCGCACCGCGCCAGCGCGGTCGTGCGGCCCATTCGGCGCCGTCGCTGTGCAGCCACACCACATGCTCAATAAAGGGAAATGACACGGTGGATCTCCTTGAGCGTGGTGTCGCCCTGGGCGGCGTGGGCCAGGGCGATGTCGCGGATAAACACGTGGCCGGCTTCACGGGCCAGTTCGCGCAGGGTGGCGGCCGAACTGCGGTTGAGCAGGCCCTCCTTGATGCTGTCGGTCAGTGTCAGCACTTCGGCCAGGGCGAGTCGGCCGCGATAGCCGGTGTGACGGCAGGCCTCGCAGCCTTTGCCCACGCGGTAGTGACCCTGTTGGAGTTGAGCCTCGGCGAGTTGGGCGAGGTGGGTGATGTCAGGGTCGGGGTCGGCATCCGTACCGCAATCCGGGCAGATGCGCCGCACCAGGCGCTGGGCGACCACGCCGTTAAGGGCTTCGACAACGCTGGCCGGGTCCACGTCCATGTAGGTAAAGCGCTCCAGCACACTGAACGCGCTGTTGGCGTGCACCGACGACAGCACCAGGTGCCCGGTCAACGCCGCTTGCACCGCAATGCCCGCCGTTTCACCGTCGCGTATTTCCCCCACCAGGATGGTGTCCGGGTCGTGACGCAGGATCGAGCGCAGACCACGGGCGAAGGTCAGGCCCTTCTTGTCGTTCACCGGGATTTGCAGGACCCCGGGCAGTTCGTATTCCACCGGGTCTTCGATGGTGATGATCTTTTTCTCGCCGGTATTGGTCTCCGACAGGGCGGCATACAGCGTGGTGGATTTGCCGCTGCCGGTGGGGCCGGTCACCAGCAACATGCCGTAGGGTTCGCCGGCCAACACACGGATGCGTGCGATGGTCTCGGCGTTCAACCCCAGGGTTTCCAGGCTCAGGGACTCGCCGCGCTGGGACTTGTCGAGAATCCGCAGCACCGCATCTTCACCGTGGATGCTGGGCATGATCGACACGCGAAAGTCCACTTCGCGACCCTGGATCTTCATCTTGAAACGCCCGTCCTGGGGCACCCGCCGCTCGCCGATATCCAGCTCCGACAACACCTTGATCCGCGACAGTGCCTGCTCAGCCATGTCCATGCCGCTGGCCTGGCCCATCTGCTGCAACACGCCGTCGATGCGGTACTTGATTACCAGGCCCTGGGGGGTGGTTTCCACATGGACGTCGCTGGCACGGCTTTGCAGGGCGTCGAACAGCATGGAGTTGACCAGGCGCACCACCGGGTTGTCGTCGCGGGCGATGCTGCTCAGGGAAATTTCCTGGGCGGCCTGGCCGACGCGGGCATTCTCGTCGTCCTCGCCGAAGGGTTGCATCACCCGTTGGCTGGCTTCGGCCAGGCTCAACTGGGCCTTGACCGCGCCGGGCAGGCTCATGGCCAGGGGCAGTTGACGCAAGGTTTTCGAGGATTGCAGCCAGTGCCGGCTGGCCAGGGTGAAAGGGTCTCCCAGTACCAGGCACGGCTGGCCGTGGTTATCCACCGGCAGCACGTTATGGATCAGCGCCTGGGGCAGTGCCAGCAGGTCGAAGCGCCAGTGTTCACTGAGGTTTTCCGGGGCGATGGCAAGCAGGCCCAGGGGCTGGGCGATGGTGCTTAATTGGTCGGGCGCCTTCTCCAGTACCTCCAGCAGGTAATTGGACAAGCTCAGCCCGCGTTGCTCTGCAAGGGCCTGCCATTGCCGTGTCTGTTCGCTCATCGCACTACCCCTGGATGGAGCCTGCCAGTTCGAAAATCGGCATGTACAACATGAATACGATCAGGCCGATCAGCCCGCCCACCACCAGCATCAACATGGGCTCGAAGACCTTGCTGAACAGCTCGATGGCACGCTCCAGCGCTTCATCGTGGAACTGTGCGATGCGCTCGCACATCGCCGCCAGCTCGCCGCTTTGTTCACCCACGCGTAGCAGACGTTCGGCGACGGCGGTGGTCAATCGATGGCGGGCGAGGGCAGTGGACAGTGGCTGGCCGGCCTGGATGTCGGTCATGGCCTGGTGCAGGTCCGCCTGGCGTTCCACGGGCAGCAGCGCACCGGACAGCTCCACCGCAGTGACCACTGGCATGCCGCCCATCAGCAACATGCCGGCGGTGCGATAAAAGCGCGCGAGGATAAACAGCGTGCGCTGGGCGCCCAGGCTGGGGATCTTCCAGAACAGCTGGGCGACGCGGCGCTTGAACCCGGCGCTGCGCAACAACAGCACCAGCGCGGCAATCGCCAGCACCAGGCCAAGCAGCAACTCCATGCCGCGCGCGTCTACCAGTGCGCCCCACCACACCATAAAGCGTGCGGTGGCCGGCAGGTCGGCCACCGCGTCGAACACCGAGGCAAAGCGCGGGATCACGAAGAACAGCAGGAACAGCAGGATCAACGCGCCCACGCTGAGCACCACCAAGGGGTACATCAGGGCGCCGCTGACGCGCTTCTTCACGGTTGCCAGGTGGGCTTCAAAATGATGGTAACGGCGCAGGGCCACGGCCAATTGGCCGCTGTGTTCCGAGGACGCCACCGTGGCAATCAACAGCGGCGGGAAGGTCTGCGGCTTGAGCTGCATTGCCCTGGACAGCGAGTTGCCCTCATACATCGAGGCGAGCAGCTCGCTCATGACCTGCCGGTTGATGCCGGCGGGCGCCTTGTCGCGCAGGGTCTCCACGGCTTCCACCAGCACCAGGCCGGCATCGAGCAGGACTACCAGCTCCTGGATAAACAGGCCCAGGGCGAACGTACTGCGACGGCTGGGCAATTTGAGTGGGCGGCGGGCTTTCAGCGAGATGACCTGGGCGCCGTCGGCCTGCAGTTGCTGGCGCGCCTGGGCGACGTCAACGGCTTGCAGGCGCAGGGTCTGCACATGGCCGTCACGGATGATGCGCACGTCAACGTCGATCATGGCATTTGCCCCGCCCGTTGTTGGCGCTGTTGCAACAACACCGCGTAGTAACGCCACACCGCCAGGGCGTAGCGTGAGCGCCGTGCTTCCCGGTCCGGCTTGACCCCGGCGTTATAGGCACCCACGGCCTGCCAGCCATAACCCTGCTCGCGGATAAACCCGGCAAGAATCCACGCGCCCACCATGACGCTGGTGCAGGGCTGGGTGATCAAGTGCTGCTCGGTGATGCCGAACCGGGCCAGTGCGGGCAAGTGACGGCTGTTGATTTGCATCAGGCCGATGTCCTGGCTGCCATCGCTGTTGAGGTTGCGCGCGCTGGGGTTGAGGCCGGATTCGACCTTGGCGATGGCGTACAGCAACAGCGGGTCGACGTGGTAGCGGCTGGCTGCCAGTTGCCAGCAGTTGGCCTGTGCGGTAGCCGTGAGGCACAGCAGTATCAGGACCCGCCGCAGCGTGTACATGTCACAGGCCGTACACAATGTCGGCGTAGGTGTTCACCCCGCCGGCCTTGCCGTCACGGCCCAGGCAGATGATCTCCGCATCGTTGGGCGGTGTGCCGGGGTTCTTGTAGAGATACGGGTTACCCCAAGGGTCTGGCGGCAGCGTCTTCACATAGGGGCCCTGCCAATGGCTGGCGGTGGCGGGCCGGGTGGTGAGGGCGTCGAGGCCGAGGGTTTCGTCGGGGTAGTTGCCGTTGTCCAGGCGGTACTGGTTCAAGGCATCGGCAAGGGCTTTCATCTGGCCCTGGGCGGTTTGTACCTTGGCCAGTTCCAGACGGTCGAACATCTTCGGGCCGACGTAGCCGGCGAGCAGGGCGATGATCAGCAGGACGACCAGCAGCTCCAGCAAGGTGAAGGCACGCTGGGGGCTGTGGATAAATGAGTGAATACGCATGGAAATACCCTGTTGGGAGTGCCAAGGTACGGCGGTTGTGTATAACTCTCCCGGCCCGCTGTGAAGCGGGCACCGCCGGTAGGACTGCGTTAGAACCTTTTCAATTCAAGTACATCTTCAACTGTAGCGTTGCTCGATATAAGGCGCCGTGAGGCGCCCTATAACGTTTGGCTCTTATGCTTATCCAGTAACTGAATATGCGTTCGAGCGGGTCATTTAACGTCGTCCCAGGCCTGGCCCCACGCTGTGCCCGTGCCGGGGGCATACGCCCATGCGGCGCCTGCACACCATGGGGTGAAGGGCTGAGGTTTGCATTTATAGTTTTTGCCGTTGTTGGTCACGATGTCGCCGGCCTTGTACGCAGTGCCTTCTTTGTAGGCCGGGTACTCTTCGCCACCACCTGCTGGTTTAACGATAACGATGACGGGGGGCGCGGCTGTACTTTTTTTGTTCTTATTGTCATACACCCGTAGTTCAATCTTGAGTTCCGTGTCCTGATTTACCGAGGGAGCAGTGAACGTGGCTGTCGACTCGTGGAAGCTGCCGCCCTGGAAGTGGTTGGTCCACATCCATCCTGCAGCACCTGGGTTGTATACCGTAGAACCGGTGCCATCCATGGTGAAACGCTCACCTGATTTAACGTTTGCATGGGGTTTGATGACCGCTACCGGTGGGCGTTGATCGATAGGGGTTTCACCGCCGCCGGCGATGATCGACATCACTTGTTTGTAATCCGGGTGGGTGGAATAGGTTGAGTTGGCCAATGGGTTCGCCGAGTCGAACGTAACCGTACCATTGGTCTTCACGCCGATTCTGGCAATGGCCGGTGGGACTTGGTTGGCTATCTCTTGTCCCCATTTGCCTGGAGCCAAATTATCGGTTCGGATTTTATGGGTAATATCGACCAATTCTGTTCCTTTGACATCGGCCCCAAAGATCCGGAAGTGTACGTCGTCGCCGACGTTGAGCGATTGCATATCAGGACCAATGTACGGGCCAATGTTCGTCAGAGGGTCTGGAACACCGCCCGCTTGGAACCTTACATCTGAACAAGAAATGAAGAACTCGCCGTTCGGATCATCCCTGACCCATACCCCTACCACTAACCCATTACCTGATGCGTTGCTGGGGATGGGGCGATTTATGAGGTAAAAGCCTGAAAGCCCCTTGAGCAAGGGGAGAGGGTTCCAATTGGTGTAGGCTTTTTCGAGTCTTTCGGATGCCCCCAAAGCGATCAAATCGCTCCACTTCAATACGTCAGTTGCACTGTTAAAATCCGGCCTGGTTACAAACGCATAAAACGTGCTGGGCACATGAAGAATCGTGCCAACAAGGCGAATCGTCAGTGATTGACCTGGGACGATATCTGTCTTGGTCCATAACGGAGTGGGGTAATCCAGACTGGCCTTTTTAGGATCATTTGCTGCGCATATGTGGCCGTCCGGGATAGTGGCCTTGATCTGATCCATGGTCGGATGATTGATGTGAGGAATCTTCGCAACCTCATGCCATTGATCGGCGGCAGTAGCCCATTCACTAGGTGAACTGAAGGTTTTTGTAAAAGCCTCCCGACAGCCTTCATCTCTAATAGAAGAGCCATTGGCAGAGCCCCACTGCCCTCCTGTTGCGTAACAGTTCATCGCGCGGGATGGGGGTGTTTCGACAGCCCCATGCCCCCATCCCGCGGCGGGTGCCAATAACACCCCTGCTAGCACGCACTTGAATAAAACGCTCATATATCTCTTTAAGTGATTCATGCTCAAGTCCACCTTCAATCCAGATAAACAAGTTCCGAACTGCTGGAACGATCAGTGTGTTCATATCGTTGAAATCATTGAGTCAGCTGATCTCCCAGAGGAGTGACGCGGGTTGCAGGGTTACTCTGTACAGAGCCATACAGAAACACCCACCCTTGATAACTGCCTTGCCCTGTAAAACTCTGATTGATAACCGCAAAGTTGCCTTGCTTGAACGGCGTACCCTTGGCCTGGCTGAACACGCCCATGACGGTTTCGCCCGGCCCTGGCACGACGCCCCAATCGGTGGTGCCGGTCAGCGGGTCGCTGTAGATCCGGCGCAGGTAGCGCTTGGTGGTGGGTTGGCGACGGTCGAGGACCAGGTCTTCGAGTGACTTGGGAAAGGTATTGCCGGCCGCGTAGTACAACCCGATCGCCCGGCGGATTTCATTGCCCCGCGCCAGCAGTTCCAGCTCGCGTTCGCGCTGCAGCACGCTGGACCACAGGGTGCCGACTTCCATCAGCATCACGGCCACCACCGCCACTGTCACCAACATGCCCATGAACACCGAGCCCTGCTGGCTGTGCTTACCAGTCGGCATAAGCGTTCCCGTTCGTGTCGGTCCCCGTGGCACCGCTGCGTACATCGCCCAGGCCTTGTTCGTCCGAAGGTTGCAGTTGCCAGGTGTCACGCCTGCCGGTCAGCGGGTCCATGGGGATCTCGCGCAGGTAGCGACGGTCCACCAGGGCTTGCAGTGACTCGGGATTGGCGCCGTGGTCCTCGCGGTATTGGTCAAGGGCCTGGCGAATGGAAGACAGGTTGTGGCGCAGCACGGTTTCCTGGGCCTTGGTGTGCTGGCGGAAGTACTGCGGGGTGACCAGGGTCATGAGGGTGGCGATGATCGCCATGACCACCAGCAACTCAATCAGGGTAAACCCTCGATCACCATTGGCTGTATGACGTTCCATTCAAGCTCTCCCGGGTGCTTCGGGATGAAACGTCGAATACATCTTCTCCCTCTTGTGGGTTGTCGGCGCTGCTCTTGTAACTGCGCAATTGCCAGGTTTTGTCAGCCGCCAGCTCGGGACATTCGCAGAATGGGTCCCGGGGAATACGTCGCAGGAAATAGAGTTTGTTGCCTTGCAGATGGGTTTTGTCCGTTACGCCTTCGACCAATACCTGCAGGGAAGGTGGATAACCGCTGTCGGTGATGCTCTTTTCAATGCGGCCATCGTCACTGGCGTCTTTGTAGGCATCGATCGCACGCCGGATTTCCCGCAGCGAGCGTTGCAGGTCCAGTTCTCGATCACGTTTACCCATCAATGCTGTCAGCGGATAAGCCACTGTCGCAAGCGTGGCCAGCAGGGCCAGCGTCAGTAGTAATTCAATCAGCGTAAAACCTTTGGCGCAGTGATGGCTGGGCTTGCCCTGCCACATCACCGTTCTCCCTCCCGATCAGGCTGCCAAGGACTTCCGCGTTAACCCAGGCCATGGAATTGACTGCAAGAGTGAGTGTAGATGCTGGGTGTTTTTTGTACAGGTTATGGGTTTACCCACAAACGCTGTGAGCGTAGCTGTGGATAAGATGTTCGTGGGTCTCCACAACCCCCGTAAATCAACGCCTGCAAGCCGTTGTACGAAAAACAACCAAGCTAAGTCACGGTTTTTAGGTGTTTTTTTGTGTGGATAAGGTTGAAGTGGTGTTCGGACTTTCCCCCAAAGTCTGTTGGCGCTTCTGTGGATAAGATGTTTGCTATCCGCTACAGGCCTTATGAATAGAGGCTTTCCTTCGTCTGGTTGTTTATTGATCAAATTGCCGCTAAACCCCAGGAATATAGCTGGAACCCTTGGTATATGAAGGTTTGACGCGGTTTTCCACAGCGCTGCCGAAGTTGCCCCCAAAGTCTGTTGGCGGTTCTGTGGATAAGGTGTTTGCGTACCGCTACAGGTCACGTTCTACGTGGCTTTTAGGGTTTTGATCAATAAATGATCAATGTGTCGCTGGAACCGTCAACTTGAATAAGTCACGGATTTTCTTCAATTAATTTTGGTTGGATAGCGCAGTTGCCCACAATTGCTGTGGGTGGCTTTGTGGATAAGTTGTTGGGTAAAGGCTGGAGGGCAGGCTGGCAGTGGTCTGCGAAAGAGTTGATCAAATATTAAGCAGTGTGAGGTTCAAGTGGGAGAGGGGGCAAGCCCTAATGCCAGTCAGTTAAGCGTACATCGCCTCCTGTAGGAGCGAGCTTGCTCGCGAAAAACGTCAACGATAACGCGTGCTTCCTGAATGAACGCGGCGCTTGTGAGTTTTTCGCGAGCAAGCTCGCTCCTACAAAAAGCCTTAAGCCCCCTCTCACAGTTTTGAGCTGTGGGTATCGGTTATTCGTGTGCAGCCACGCCTTTCAGGTAAGGCGCCGGCGCTGCGCCGAGGTTGTTCAACATGCGCTCGCTGTACCAGTCCACGAAGTTCACCACGCCGAACTCATAGGTCTTGGAGTACGGGCCGGGCTGGTAGGCGGTGGAGTTGATCCCGCGCTGGTTCTCCTCGGCCAGGCGACGGTCCTGGTCGTTGGTGGCGTCCCACACCTGGCGCATGCGCTCCACGTCGTAGTCCACGCCTTCCACGGCGTCCTTGTGCACCAGCCACTTGGTGGTGACCATGGTTTCCTGGGCGCTGATCGGCCACACCGTGAACACGATGATGTGGTCGCCCATGCAGTGGTTCCAGGAGTGCGGCAGGTGCAGGATGCGCATCGAGCCGAGGTCGGGGTTCTTGATACGGCCCATCAGCTTGGCACAGCCCTGCTTGCCGTCCAGGGTCATCGACACGGTGCCCTTGAGCAGCGGCATGCGCACGATACGGTTGCGCAGGCCGAAGCTGGCGTGGGCGTAAGGGATCTTCTCGGCATCCCAAGCGGCGGCGGAGGCTGCCACGTGGTCTTTAAAGGCCTGATCGGCGCGCGGGTCGGTGACGTCGTCCCATTCCAGCAGGGTTTTCAACAGCTCGGGGTGCGACGCGTTGCAGTGGTAGCACTCGCGGTTGTTTTCCAGCACCAGCTTCCAGTTGGCTTTTTCCATCAAGGTGGTTTGCACCGCCACCTTGGTGTTTTCCATGTCGTAGGGTTCCATGTAGTGGTTCAGCGTCGACAGGAAGTCATCGATGGCCGGCGGGTTCTCGGCCAGGCTGATGAAGATGTAGCCGCCGGCGGTCTTCACATTCACCGGCTTGAGGCCATATTGCTTCATGTCGAAATCGGCGCCCATCTCGGTGCCGGCGAACAGCAGGCGCCCGTCCAGCTCGTAGGTCCATTGGTGGTAGTGGCACACCAGCTTGGCAACCTTGCCCTTGTCGCTGGTGCACAGGCGCGAGCCACGGTGGCGGCACACGTTATGGAACGCATGCACCACGCCTTCGGCGCCACGGATCACGATGATCGGGTTCTTGCCCACTTGCAGGGTCAGGTAGTTGCCCTTGGTGGGGATCTCGCAGGTCATGCCGGCGATCAACCACTCTTTCTGGAAGATCTCCTGCATGTCGATATCAAACAACCGCTCATCAGAGTAGAACGGCTGCGGCAGCGAAAAGGTGCGCTCGCGCTCTTGCAGCATTTGCGCGGTGGCCTTGCGTGCGGGTTCCAGCGGATCGCCCAAGCTTAAGGTTGCGGTGACGTCCATCGTGTGTGTCCTCAAGGCCATTCTGTGTGGCCGACGAATAGTGGCTGATCAGGTTTGCAGCAAGGCGTAAAGAAAGCGTCGTTGTTGGGAGCGAGTGTGGGGCTGCTGATGCGCCGAACCTTATCCATGAGCGACATGGCCCACTCTGTTCCCGACGCGCAACCCCCGTGGTATGGGGGCTGGTCGCGATAAGTATGTGAATGTCGCAGATAGGTAAATGGGCGGTTCCCGCGTTACGCAGAATCGCCACCATAAGGCCGACGTCGGCGGTGGAGAACAACATGTCCAATAATTTCCTGAATCCGGTAACCACCCAGACCTGGGCCAATGGTCGGCACATCGTCCGTTGCGTCAAAGTCATCCAGGAAACCTGGGATGTGCGCACCTTCTGCTTTATGGCTGACCAGCCGATCCTGTTCTTTTTCAAGCCGGGGCAGTTCGTCACCCTGGAGCTGGAAATCGAGGGCCAGCCGATCATGCGCTCGTACACTATTTCCAGTTCGCCGTCGGTGCCCTACAGCTTCTCGGTGACCATCAAGCGCGTACCGGGCGGCAAGGTGTCCAACTGGCTGCACGACACCCTGCATGAAGGCCAGGAATTGGCGGTGCACGGGCCGGTCGGGCTGTTCAATGCCATCGACTTCCCCAGCCCGAAAGTGCTGTACCTCAGTGGCGGCGTGGGGATCACGCCGGTGATGTCCATGGCCCGCTGGTTCTACGACACCAACGCCAACGTCGACATGACGTTTATCCACAGTGCCCGTTCGCCCAAAGACATCATCTACCACCGCGAGCTGGAGCATATGGCGTCGCGGATCGACAACTTCAGCCTGCACCTGATCTGCGAAAAACACGGCCTGGGCGAGCCCTGGGCCGGTTATCGCGGTTACCTGAACCACAAGATGCTCGAACTGATGGTGCCCGACTTCCTTGAGCGCGAAGTGTTCTGCTGCGGCCCGACGCCCTACATGAATGCGGTGAAACGCCTGTTGGAAGTCGCCGGTTTCGACATGGCGCGCTACCACGAGGAATCCTTCGGCGCCACGCCGCCGGAAGCCCGCGCCGACGCGGTGGAGCAGGCCGAGCAAGCGGCGGATGCCCCGGAAATCGATCTGGCGGATCTGCATCAAGTGGAGTTCATCGCCTCGGGCAAGAGCATTCGCGTCGCCCCTGGCGAGACCGTCCACGCGGCGGCGGCCAAGCTTGGGCTGTTGATTCCAAAGGCCTGCGGCATGGGGATTTGCGGGACGTGCAAGGTGATGAAGCTGGGCGGTGAGGTGGAGATGGACCACAACGGCGGGATCACCGAGGAAGACGAAGCTGAGGGTTACATCCTGTCGTGCTGCAGCGTGCCGAAGGGGGATGTGCGCATCGAGTTCTGATCCACTCAGCTCGTTCCCACGCGAGCGTGGGAACGATCAAGGGGACGTCGGAGGTCATGAATCTCCGACGTGGGGGTTAACGGTTACTGGGCGTAGATGTGGACCACAAAGTGCTGGCCTGATGCTGTCAGTTCATAGACTTTGTCGTAGATCCGCAGCGTCCGCGATGACTCTCGGATAGTGTCGCCGACTTTTGCGTACTTCCTGAACTCATCCCAATCAATCACGGTGGTGTTGACGGTGCCGTCGCCTTGCAGGGTGTTGCCGTTGCTTTGATATTCCATGGGTTTGGCTCTCTTCTGGATTTCCGTTTCCAGCCGAATGGTCGGCAGGCAGTTAGCCCGAAAGGGCGTCTCTGCAGCGACGTTTTCCTTTCGGGTTCCAAGAGGCTAGCCAATGAAAAGCCAGTGCGCAGCTGTCAGAAATATCAATTGACAGACTCGGCATTGCGCCAGCATCTGCTGCGGTCAGGCGCCCATCACTGTCCGAATATCCGCCGCCAATTCTCGTACGCGCTCTTCGTCGGTATCCCACGCGCACATGAACCGCGCCCCGCCTTTGCCGATGAAGGTATAGAAGCGCCAGCCCTTGGCCGTCAGCGCGGCAATCGCCGGTTCCGACAGTTGCAGGAACACGCCGTTGGCCTGCACCGGGAACATCAGCTCCACACCGGGAATATCCGCCACCAGGCTACTGAGCAATTGCGCGCAGTGGTTGGCGTGGCGCGCATGTTTGAGCCAGGCGTCGTTTTCCAGCAGTCCCACCCAAGGGGCGGAGAGGAAGCGCATTTTCGAGGCCAGTTGGCCGGCCTGTTTGCAGCGGTAGTCGAAGTCTTCCGCCAGTTTGTGGTTGAAGAACAGGATGGCTTCACCCACGGCCATGCCGTTCTTGGTGCCGCCAAAGCACAACACGTCCACTCCGGCTTTCCAGGTCAGGTCGGCGGGTGAGCAGCCGAGGAACGCACAGGCGTTGGAAAAGCGTGCGCCGTCCATGTGCAGGTTCAGCCCCAGTTCCTTGCAGGTAGCACTGATGGCGCGGATTTCTTCCGGGGTGTAGACGCTGCCGACTTCGGTGGCTTGGGTCAGGGTCACTACGCGGGGTTTGGGGTAGTGGATGTCCTGGCGCTTGAGGGCGATCTCGCGGATCGATTCCGGGGTCAGCTTGCCGTTTTCGGTGCGGGCGGTGAGCAGCTTGGAGCCGTTGGAGAAAAACTCCGGCGCGCCGCATTCGTCGGTTTCGACGTGGGCGGTTTCCGAGCAAATCACGCTATGGTAGCTCTGGCACAAGGAGGACAGCGCGAGGGAGTTGGCGGCCGTACCGTTGAAGGCGAAGAACACTTCGCAGTCGGTTTCGAACAGGTTGCGGAAACCGTCGGCGGCGCGGTGGGTCCATTCATCATCACCGTAGGCACGTTGATGACCCTGGTTGGCTTGTTCCATGGCGGCCCAGGCTTCGGGGCAAATGCCCGAATAGTTGTCACTGGCGAATTGTTGGCTCTTGTCGGTCATGGCCCATTCCTGTGGTCGATGTTGGTGCGCACTGTAACCAAGATTGTTGACGCTGCGCACGCACTGTAAATGCAAAGTCACTGGGGAATTATGCACGGTTCTGAAACGATGCCTGTCGGACGCGTCCGTGATGGCGCTTTGGATTTGCTCAAGTGGCTGGCGCTGCTGAGCATGGTGCTGGACCACCTGCGTTATGTCGGTCTGAGCCTCGATGGCCTGTATGTGCCGGGGCGCCTGGCGTTTCCGTGGTTTTGCCTGGCGATTGCGGCGAACCTGCACCGGGCCCGCAACGCACCGGTGACCGGCCAGTGGCGCTACCTGGGCTGGCTGCTGCTGTTCAGCGTGATCAGCGAAGTGCCGTATCGGCTGTTTATCGAGGATGCCGATACGTTGAACGTGCTGCCCACCCTGGCGTTGGGGCTGCTGGTTGCCCGAGGATGGCAGCAGAAGGCGTTTTTTGATCGAGGATTGGCGTTGATCGCCGTCACGATAGCGGCGGTATTTTCGTCGCACTTAATGTTCGGTTTCTTTGGTGTGTTGCTGCCACTGGCGATGTTGCTGGTGTTTCGCCGGCCTTGGTATTTCAGTGTGTTGCCAGGATGTGTCTGCGTGGCCGCTAACCAATGGCAGATCCTGCTCAATAGCGGTACGCCGGTGGCGCTGTTGGGGTTGGCGACCTGCCTGATTGCGCCATTGGCGGGCCTGGTCTTATTGCGACATGCCCATCGCACCTCACCGCCAGCAATGCGCCGCTGGGCCTACGCCCTTTATCCGCTGCACTTCCTCCTGCTGCTGCTTCTGCGCCACATCATCGCCTGACCCACCACTGTCGGGAGCAAGCCCCCTCCCACATTTGTTTCGTGTTGTTCCGGCAATGTCGTAAACGCACCTTTGCGTGGCGTGCGCAGGCATTTGACCTGTCTGCGCCAGCCCTACCATCGCATCAAAGGGCCCTGCACGGGCCTCAACAATACGAAAGGCTGGGAGAGACGCGATGTTCAGCAAACAAGACCAGATCCAAGGGTATGACGACGCACTGCTGGCGGCCATGAATGCCGAGGAGCAGCGTCAGGAAGATCATATCGAGCTGATCGCGTCGGAGAACTACACCAGCAAGCGTGTGATGGAAGCCCAGGGCAGCGGCCTCACCAACAAATACGCCGAAGGCTACCCGGGCAAGCGCTACTACGGTGGCTGCGAGCACGTGGACAAGGTCGAAGCCCTGGCCATCGAACGCGCCAAGCAGCTGTTCGGCGCCGATTACGCCAACGTACAGCCACACTCCGGTTCGTCCGCCAACAGCGCCGTGTACCTGGCGCTGATCAATGCGGGCGACACCATCCTGGGCATGAGCCTGGCCCACGGCGGTCACTTGACCCACGGCGCCAAGGTGTCGTCCTCGGGCAAGCTGTACAACGCGGTGCAATACGGCATCAACACCGACACCGGCCTGATCGACTACGACGAAGTCGAGCGCCTGGCGGTGGAGCACAAGCCGAAAATGGTCGTGGCCGGTTTCTCCGCCTACTCCAAGACCCTGGATTTCCCACGCTTTCGCGCCATCGCTGACAAAGTAGGCGCGCTGCTGTTCGTCGACATGGCCCACGTCGCCGGCCTGGTCGCCGCCGGTCTGTACCCGAACCCGCTGCCGTACGCCGATGTGGTCACCACCACCACCCACAAGACCCTGCGCGGTCCCCGTGGCGGTCTGATCCTGGCCAAGGCCAACGAAGAAATTGAAAAGAAACTCAACGCCGCCGTCTTCCCCGGCGCCCAGGGCGGCCCGCTGATGCATGTGATCGCCGGCAAGGCGGTGTGCTTCAAGGAAGCGCTGGAGCCTGGCTTTAAGGCGTACCAGCAGCAAGTGATCGATAACGCCCAGGCCATGGCCAGCGTGTTTATCAAACGCGGCTACGATGTAGTGTCCGGCGGCACCGATAACCACCTGTTTCTGGTCAGCCTGATCCGTCAGGGCCTCACCGGCAAAGAGGCGGATGCCGCCCTCGGTCGCGCCCACATCACCGTCAACAAGAACGCCGTGCCGAACGACCCGCAGTCGCCGTTCGTGACCTCGGGCCTGCGCATCGGCACCCCGGCGGTGACCACGCGTGGATTCAAGGTGCCGCAGTGCATCGAGCTGGCCGGTTGGATCTGCGACATCCTCGACAACCTCGGCGACGCCGACGTCGAGGCCAACGTGGCCAAGCACGTGTCTGCCCTGTGCGCTGATTTCCCGGTTTATCGCTGAGCGCGGTTTTGGAGTAATGACTATGCAACGCTACTCGGGCTTCGGCCTCTTCAAGCACTCCCTCAGCCACCACGAAAACTGGCAGAAGATGTGGCGCACGCCGACCCCCAAGAAGGTCTACGACGTGGTCATCGTCGGCGGCGGCGGGCATGGTCTGGCGACCGCCTACTACCTGGCGAAAGAGCACGGCATCACCAACGTGGCCGTGGTCGAGAAAGGCTGGCTGGGCGGCGGTAACACCGCGCGCAACACCACTATCGTGCGTTCCAACTACCTGTGGGACGAGTCGGCGCACCTGTACGAACACGCGATGAAACTATGGGAAGGCCTGTCCCAGGACCTGAACTACAACGTGATGTTCTCCCAGCGTGGCGTCTACAACCTGTGCCACACCCTGCAGGACATCCGTGATTCCGAGCGTCGTGTCAGCGCCAACCGCCTGAATGGCGTGGATGGCGAGCTGCTGAATGCCAAGCAAGTAGCCGACGAGATTCCGTACCTGGATTGCTCGAAAAACACCCGCTACCCGGTACTCGGTGCCACCGTGCAACGTCGCGGCGGCGTGGCCCGTCACGATGCCGTGGCCTGGGGCTTCGCCCGCGCCGCCGACGCACTCGGCGTGGACCTGATCCAGCAGACCGAAGTGATCGGCTTCCGCAAGGAAAACGGCGTGTGCATCGGTGTGGAAACCAACAAGGGCTTTATCGGCGCCAAGCGCGTCGGTGTTGTGACCGCCGGTAACTCCGGGCACATGGCTTCGCTGGCGGGCTTCCGCCTGCCGATCGAATCCCACCCGCTGCAAGCGTTGGTGTCGGAGCCGATCAAGCCGATTATCGACAGCGTGATCATGTCCAACGCCGTGCACGGTTACATCAGCCAGTCCGACAAGGGCGACCTGGTGATCGGCGCCGGTATCGACGGCTACAACGGCTACGGCCAGCGCGGCTCGTACCCGGTGATCGAACACACTATCCAGGCCATCGTCGAGATGTTCCCGGTGCTGTCGCGGGTGCGCATGAACCGCCAGTGGGGCGGCATCGTCGACACCACGCCGGATGCGTGCCCGATCATCTCCAAGACCCCGGTGCCGAACATGTTCTTCAACTGCGGTTGGGGCACCGGTGGCTTCAAGGCCACGCCGGGCTCAGGCAACGTATTTGCCGCCAGCCTCGCGAAGGGTGAAATGCACCCATTGGCGGCGCCTTTTTCCATCGACCGTTTCCACAACGGTGCGTTGATCGACGAACACGGCGCTGCGGCCGTCGCCCACTAACAGGAGAAATTCCCTATGTTGCATATCTTCTGTCCTCACTGTGGCGAACTGCGCTCCGAAGAGGAATTCCACGCGTCCGGCCAAGCGCACATCCCGCGCCCGCTGGACCCGAATGCCTGCACCGATGAAGAGTGGGGCGACTACATGTTCTTCCGCGACAACCCCCGTGGCCTGCACCACGAACTGTGGATTCACGCTGCCGGTTGCCGCCAGTACTTCAACGCGACCCGCGACACCGTGACCTACGAAATTCTTGAAACCTACAAGATCGGTGAGAAGCCTCAGTTCACCGCCAAGGCCTCTGGAGAGAAGGTATGAGCCAGATCAATCGCCTGTCCAACGGTGGCCGGATCGACCGTAACAAAGTCCTGACCTTCAGCTTCAACGGCCAGAGCTACAAAGGCTTCGAGGGCGACACCCTGGCCGCTGCTTTGCTGGCCAACGGCGTCGACATTATCGGCCGCAGCTTCAAGTACTCGCGCCCACGGGGCATCTTTGCCGCCGGTGCCGAAGAGCCGAACGCCGTGCTGCAGATCGGCGCTACCGAAGCCACGCAAATTCCTAACGTGCGCGCCACGCAACAGGCGCTGTACCAGGGCCTGGTCGCCACCAGCACCAACGGCTGGCCGAGCGTCAACAACGACATGATGGGCATCCTCGGCAAGGTCGGCGGCAAGCTGATGCCGCCGGGGTTCTACTACAAAACCTTCATGTACCCGCAATCGTTCTGGATGACCTACGAGAAGTACATCCGCAAGGCCGCCGGCCTGGGTCGCTCGCCGACCGAGAACGACCCGGACACCTACGACAACTTCAACCGTCACTGCGACGTGCTGGTGGTCGGCGCCGGCCCTGCCGGCCTGGCTGCCGCGTTGGCCGCCGCCCGCAGCGGCGCGCGCGTGATCATCGCCGATGAGCAGGAAGAGTTCGGTGGTTCGCTGCTCGATTCCCGCGAAAGCCTCGACGGCAAGCCGGCCACCGAATGGGTTGCCAGCGTTATCGCCGAATTGAAAGCCCTGCCGGACGTGGTGCTGCTGCCCCGCGCCACGGTCAACGGCTACCACGACCATAACTTCCTGACCATCCACGAGCGCCTCACCGATCACCTCGGTGACCGTGCGCCGATTGGCGTGGTGCGCCAGCGTATTCATCGTGTACGTGCCAAGCGTGTGGTCCTGGCCACCGGTGCGTGCGAGCGTCCGCTGGTGTACGGCAACAACGACGTGCCGGGCAACATGCTGGCCGGTGCGGTCTCCACTTACGTGCGCCGCTACGGCGTGGCACCGGGCAAGAAACTGGTGCTGTCGACCAACAACGACCACGCCTACCGCGTTGCATTGGACTGGCTGGACGCGGGCCTGCAAGTGGTGGCAGTGGCCGATGTGCGCCACAACCCACGCGGTGCACTGGTTGAAGAAGCCCGCGCCAAAGGTATTCGTATCCTCACCGGCAGCGCCGTGATCGAGGCCCGTGGCACCAAGCGCGTGACCGCTGCGCGTATCGCCGCGATTGACGTCAAGGCGCATAAAGTCACCAGCCCCGGCGAATGGCTGGACTGCGACCTGGTGGCCAGCTCCGGCGGCTACAGCCCGGTGGTCCACCTGGCCTCGCACCTGGGCGGCAAGCCGACCTGGCGCGAAGACATCCTCGGCTTTGTACCGGGTGAAGCCCCGCAGAAACGCGTGTGCGTCGGTGGTATCAACGGTGTCTACGGCCTTGGCGATTCCCTGGCCGATGGTTTTGAAGGCGGCGTGCGCGCCGCCAGCGACGCCGGTTTTGCCCCGGTGGAAGGTACGCTGCCAAAAGCCTTGAGCCGTCTGGAAGAGCCGACCCTGGCGCTGTTCCAGGTGCCTCACGAGAAAGCGACCGCACGGGCGCCGAAGCAATTTGTCGACCTGCAAAACGACGTCACCGCCGCTGCCATCGAACTGGCCACCCGCGAGGGTTTCGAGTCGGTGGAACACGTCAAGCGCTACACCGCGCTGGGCTTCGGCACCGACCAGGGCAAACTCGGTAACGTCAACGGCCTGGCGATTGCCGCGCGCTCGCTGAACGTGACCATCCCGCAGATGGGCACCACCATGTTCCGCCCCAACTACACGCCGGTGACCTTCGGCGCGGTAGCGGGCCGGCACTGTGGGCACATCTTCGAGCCGGTGCGCTACACCGCCCTGCAAGCCTGGCACGTGAAAAACGGCGCCGAGTTCGAAGACGTCGGCCAATGGAAACGCCCGTGGTACTTCCCGCGCAACGGTGAAGACCTGCACGCCGCGGTGAAACGCGAATGCCTGGCCGTGCGCGACAGCGTCGGCCTGCTGGATGCGTCCACCCTCGGCAAGATCGATATCCAGGGCCCGGATGCCCGTGAGTTCCTCAACCGCATCTACACCAACGCCTGGACCAAGCTCGACGTGGGCAAGGCGCGCTACGGCCTGATGTGCAAGGAAGACGGCATGGTCTTCGACGACGGCGTTACCGCCTGCCTCGCCGACAACCACTTCCTGATGACCACCACCACCGGCGGCGCCGCCCGTGTGCTGCAGTGGCTGGAAATCTACCAACAGACCGAATGGCCGGACCTCAAGGTGTACTTCACCTCGGTCACCGACCATTGGGCGACCATGACCCTGTCCGGCCCCAACAGCCGCAAGCTGCTGGCGGAAGTCACCGACATCGACCTGGACAAGGACGGCTTCCCGTTCATGACCTGGAAGGAAGGTTTGGTGGGCGGTGTTCCGGCGCGGGTGTTTCGTATCTCGTTTACCGGTGAGCTGTCGTACGAAGTCAACGTGCAGGCCGACTACGCCATGGGCGTGCTGGAACAGATCGTCGCAGCCGGCAAGAAGTACAACCTGACCCCGTACGGCACTGAGACCATGCACGTACTGCGGGCCGAGAAGGGCTTCATCATCGTCGGCCAGGACACTGACGGCTCGATGACCCCGGACGACCTGAACATGGGCTGGTGTGTCGGTCGCACCAAGCCGTTCTCGTGGATCGGCTGGCGCGGCATGAACCGGGAAGACTGTGTACGTGAAGAGCGCAAGCAACTGGTGGGCTTGAAGCCGATCGACCCGAACGTGTGGCTGCCGGAAGGCGCGCAACTGGTGTTCGATCCGAAGCAGACGATCCCGATGAAGATGGTGGGGCATGTCACCTCCAGCTACGCGCATAACTCCCTGGGTTATTCGTTTGCCATGGGCGTGGTCAAGGGCGGCTTGAAGCGCATCGGTGAGCGGGTGTTCTCGCCTCAGGCGGATGGCAGCGTGATCGAGGCGGAGATTGTGTCTTCGGTGTTCTTTGATCCTAAGGGTGATCGGCAGAACATCTGATAGACCCAGTCGCCTGCATCGGGGGCTAGCCCCCGATGAGGCCAGAACAGTCACCCCAGAATTCAAGACAGGTGCTTTATGACAGCAGCCAATGTTTACCAACAACGCCCCACCTCCGGTGCCAAGGCCGAGTCGTCGCTGCACCATGCCGACCTCGCCAGCCTGGTCGGCAAGGGCCGCAAGAACGCCGGCGTGACCGTGCGCGAAAAGAAATTGCTTGGTCATCTCACGATCCGTGGCGACGGCCATGACGCGGCCTTCGCCGCCGGTGTGCACAAGGCCCTGGGCATCGAACTGCCCGGCGCCCTGCAGGTCATCGTCAAAGGCGAAACCAGCCTGCAATGGCTCGGCCCGGATGAGTGGTTGCTGATCGTGCCAGGCGGTGAGGAATTCGCCGCCGAACAAAACCTGCGCGCCGCCCTGGGTGACCTGCATATCCAGGTCGTCAACGTCAGCGGCGGCCAGCAGATCCTCGAACTCAGCGGCCCGAATGTGCGTGATGTGCTGATGAAGTCCACCAGCTACGACGTGCACCCCAACAACTTCCCGGTGGGCAAGGCGGTGGGCACGGTGTTCGCCAAGTCGCAGCTGGTGATCCGCCATACCGCTGAAGACACCTGGGAGCTGGTGATTCGTCGCAGCTTCTCGGATTACTGGTGGTTGTGGTTGCAGGATGCCTCGGCCGAATTTGGCCTGAGCGTTCAAGCCTGATATGACCCTGTAGGCGCGAGCTGGCTCGCGAAAAACGTCAACGATAACGCGCGCATCCTGAATGAGCGCGGCGCCCTTGGATTTTTCGCGAGCAAGCTCGCTCCTACAGTAAGCAGCGCTGTATGAGGAGTTAACTGTAATGAGCCGCGCACCCGATACATGGATTTTGACCGCCGACTGCCCCAGCGTGCTCGGCACGGTGGACGCGGTCACCCGCTATCTGTTCGAGCAGGGCTGTTACGTCACCGAGCACCATTCGTTCGATGACCGCCTCTCGGGCCGGTTTTTTATTCGCGTGGAATTCCGTCAGCCGGATGGCTTCGATGAGCAGGCGTTCCGCGATGGCCTGGCCTCGCGGGGTGAAGCCTTTGGCATGATCTTCGAGCTGACGGCGCCGAACTACCGGCCAAAAGTGGTGATCATGGTCTCCAAGGCCGATCACTGCCTCAACGACCTGCTGTACCGCCAGCGTATCGGGCAACTGTCGATGGACGTGGTCGCGGTGGTGTCCAACCATCCCGATCTCAAACCTTTGGCCGACTGGCATCAAATTCCCTACTACCATTTCCCCCTCGACCCTAACGACAAACCGTCCCAGGAGCGTCAGGTGTGGCAAGTGGTGGAAGAGACCGGCGCCGAACTGGTGATCCTTGCGCGCTACATGCAAGTGCTGTCGCCGGAGCTGTGCCGCAAGCTGGACGGCAAGGCCATCAATATCCACCACTCGTTGCTGCCGGGGTTCAAGGGCGCCAAGCCGTATCACCAGGCGTACAACAAGGGGGTGAAGTTGGTCGGCGCCACGGCGCATTACATCAACAACGACCTGGATGAAGGTCCGATCATCGCCCAGGGTGTGGAGGTGGTGGATCACAGTCACTATCCCGAGGATTTGATTGCCAAGGGGCGGGACATCGAAGGGCTGACACTGGCCCGGGCGGTGGGGTATCACATTGAGCGGCGGGTGTTCTTGAATGCCAATAGGACTGTGGTGCTCTGACTGCCGCCATCGGGAGCAAGCCCCCTCCCACATTTTGACTGTGTGAACCCAATCAAGTGTGGGAGGGGCGGTGCGACGATTCGACTTGCCCCCGATGAGGCCCTCACAAACAACACAAGAAACAGCATCTGTACCCGAGCACTCAACGCGCTGCCCACCCAAAAGGGCAACGCAGTTCCATAAAAACAACAGCGAGGTGAAAGCATGTCTGGTAATCGTGGTGTCGTGTATCTCGGCAACGGTAAAGTCGAAGTACAGAAAATCGACTATCCCAAAATGCAGGACCCCCGTGGCAGGAAGATTGAGCACGGCGTCATCCTGCGCGTGGTCTCCACCAACATCTGCGGCTCCGATCAACACATGGTGCGCGGCCGTACCACCGCCCAGACCGGCCTGGTGCTCGGTCACGAGATCACCGGTGAAGTGATCGAGAAGGGCAGCGACGTCGAAAACCTGAAGATCGGCGACCTGGTTTCCGTACCCTTCAACGTCGCCTGCGGGCGCTGCCGCTCGTGCAAAGAGCAACACACCGGCGTGTGCCTGACCGTCAACCCGGCGCGTGCCGGTGGTGCCTACGGCTACGTCGACATGGGCGATTGGACCGGCGGCCAGGCCGAGTACGTGCTGGTGCCGTACGCCGACTTCAACCTGCTGAAACTGCCGGACCGTGACAAGGCCATGGAGAAAATCCGTGACCTGACCTGCCTCTCCGACATTCTCCCCACCGGCTACCACGGCGCCGTCACTGCCGGCGTTGGCCCTGGCAGCACCGTGTACATCGCCGGTGCCGGTCCGGTCGGCCTGGCGGCTGCCGCGTCTGCACGCCTGCTGGGTGCCGCGGTGGTGATCATCGGCGACGTCAACTCCATCCGCCTGGCCCACGCCAAGGCCCAGGGTTTTGAAATCGTCGACCTGTCCACCGATACGCCGTTGCATGAACAGATCGCCGCGCTGCTCGGCGAGCCGGAAGTGGACTGCGCCGTCGACTGCGTGGGCTTTGAAGCACGCGGTCATGGCCACGACGGCGTCAAGGCCGAAGCCCCGGCCACAGTGCTCAACTCACTGATGGGCGTGGTGCGCGTGGCGGGCAAGATCGGTATCCCTGGCCTGTACGTCACCGAAGATCCGGGTGCCGTGGATGCCGCCGCGAAAATGGGCAGCCTGAGCATCCGCTTCGGCCTGGGCTGGGCCAAATCCCACAGCTTCCACACTGGGCAAACGCCGGTGATGAAGTACAACCGCCAACTGATGCAGGCGATCATGTGGGACCGTATCAACATTGCCGAGATCGTCGGTGTGCAGGTGATCAGCCTGGATGACGCACCACGTGGGTATGGCGAGTTCGATGCGGGCGTGCCGAAGAAGTTTGTGATTGATCCGCATAAGTTGTTCAGCGCGGCATAAATCCCGGTTACACGAAACCCAAATGTGGGAAGGGGCTTGCTCCCTCCCACATTTGGGTTTTCGTGTTTGGGATATCTACGATTGGCCAACGCACTTGGTATGCGGTCGGGCCCGTTGGCCGCTTACTCACTGATCCTCCTTTGCTTTCCGAGCTCACTATCAGTTCCCCGGGGTTGCTGATCGATTGCTGCTGACGCGGATTCAGGCCGGCTTATTCCGATGGGGTTGCAGAGGTGCCTGGAACAACCGACGGGATACCCAGTCCAACGCCTGCGTTCACCCCTACATCCAGAGGTTGCTCCAATGAAGATTTCACGCGGTTTCGCCCTTTCCTGCCTGATGAGCCTGGCCGCCACTCCGGTGTTTGCCGCAGGGTTCAGCCTTGGCGATGCGGCCAATGCCATTTCCGGCATGCAAGGGGGCAACAACAAGGCCGCAGCTGCAGCACCGTCGTCCGAAACCGCTGGCCTGCTCAGCGCCCTGACCTCACAACTGAACATCACCCCCGAGCAGGCTGTTGGCGGTACCGGTGCCATGCTGGGCCTGGCCAAGAACAAACTGAGTGGCAACGACTATTCGCAACTGGGCAACAGCGTGTCCGGCCTCGACCAACTCTCGGGTAACAATGCATTGGGCAGCCTCGGGGCCTTGAGCGGGATGCTCGGCCAGGCCGGCGGCAGCAAGACCAGCGGCCTGGACGGCTTGCTGGGGAACGTGAAGAACACCAATGACCTGAACACCGCGTTCAGCGCGCTGGGGATGGACAGTGGCATGGTCGGCCAGTTTGCCCCGGTGATCCTGCAATACCTGGGCGGGCAGGGTGCCAACAGCTCGCTGCTGGGTAAGTTGGCCCAGGCCTGGGGCACCGGTAGCTAAATACGCTCCGCGCGCAGTTGTTCGATGCGCGCATCCTTCTGCGTCCAGAGCTGGTTGACCCAGTTCTGGACGGTCTGGCGAAACGCCGGATCATTCTCGTAATCCCCCTGCCACAACGCCGGGTCCAGCTCACGGGTCTGGATGTCGATGATCACCTTGGGCACCGCACCGCTGATCAACTCCCAGAACCCCGGAATCTTTTGCTGCGGATAGACCACGGTCACATCGAGCACTGCGTCCAGCTGTTCGCCCATTGCCGCCAGCACAAACGCCACGCCGCCCGCCTTGGGCTTGAGCAGACGTGTGAACGGCGAAGCCTGCTGCTTGCGCTTGGCCTCGCTGAACCGCGTGCCTTCGAGGTAATTGACCACGGTCACCGGCTGGCGCTTGAACAGCTCGCACGCCTCCTTGGTGATCTTCAAGTCCTGCCCTGCCAGCTCCGGGTGTTTGGCCAGGAACGCCTTGGTGTAGCGCTTCATGAACGGGTAATCCAGTGCCCACCAGGCCAGGCCCAGGAAGGGCACCCAGATCAGTTCTTTTTTCAGGAAGAATTTGAAGAACGGTGTGCGGCGGTTGAGGGCCTGGATCAGCGCCGGGATGTCCACCCAGGATTGATGGTTGCTGATCACCAGGTAGCTGGTGTCGCCGCGCAGCTCGTCGCCGCCGCGAATGTCCCATTGGGTGGGGATGCACAAGGCGAAAATAAGCTTGTCGATCTCGGCCCAGGTCTCGGCGATCCACATCACCGCCCATGAGGCGTAGTCCCGATAACGACCGGGCGCCACCAGTTTGAGCAGGGCAAACACCAGCAGCGGCCCGATCAGGACCAGGGTGTTGAGCAACAGCAGCAGTGAAACCAAACAGCCGGTGAGCAGGCGGCGCATAAGTAACTCTTGGAATCGTGTGGGCGGGCCATCATAAGCAAGCTGAGTCTAGAGGCCAAATCGCAAATGGCCGTACGAATGTTTCACAATGTGCCGGTTATGGTGGGCGTGACTAACTAAGTGCCGTCTTTGCGGTCTAGAATCCGCCTACTTCTTTCCGAGGAAATCACTTCGTGAAACTGCTTCTTGCCTCCCTCGCGTTGGTTGCCCTGCCTGTCATGGCCGCCGAGCCGACCCTTTACGGTCGCTACGAATACATCCAGTTGCCGGAGATCGGCGAAACCTTCAAGGCCAAGATGGACACCGGCGCGCTGACCGCCTCGCTGTCGGCCCGTGACATCGAGACCTTCACCCGTGACGGTGACGACTGGGTGCGCTTCCGCCTCGGCGGCAAGGACGCTACCAACAAGGTCTACGAACACAAGGTCTCGCGCATCAGCAAGATCAAGAGCCGCGCCGATGAAGACGACGACAAGGACGAAGCCACCGTGGCCAAGCGCCCGGTGATCGACCTGGAAATGTGCCTGGGCAACGTCAAGCGTACCGTCGAGGTCAACCTCACCGACCGCAGCAGCTTCAATTACCCGTTGCTGATCGGCGCCAAGGCCTTGCGTGAATTTGGCGCAGCAGTAAACCCGGCCCGTCGCTACACTGCCGACAAACCGGACTGCTGATTTGAACCCATGCCCCACATCCTGATTGTCGAAGACGAAGCGGCGATAGCCGACACGCTGATATTCGCCCTGCAAGGCGAGGGCTTTACCACCACCTGGCTGAGCCTCGGCCAGGAGGCATTGGCCCATCAGCGCCAGACCCCCGCCGACCTGATCATCCTCGACATCGGCCTGCCGGACATCAGCGGTTTTGAAACCTGCAAGCAATTGCGCCGTTTCAGCGAAGTGCCGGTGATGTTCCTCAGCGCGCGGGATGGTGAGATCGACCGCGTGGTCGGGCTGGAGATCGGCGCCGACGATTACGTGGTCAAGCCGTTCAGCCCACGGGAAGTGGCGGCGCGGGTACGGGCGATCCTCAAGCGCGTCGGCCCCGGTGTGGCGCCGGCGCTGTTCCAGGTCGATCTGGAGCGCATGCAGATCAGCTATCGCGGCCAACCCCTGAGCCTGACCCGGCATGAATTCCGCCTGCTGCAAAGCCTGCTGGAGCAACCCGAGCGGGTGTTCAGCCGCGAGCAGTTGCTGGACGCGGTGGGCGTGGCGGCCGACGCCGGTTACGAGCGCAATATCGACAGCCACATCAAGAGCCTGCGCAGCAAGTTACGCAGCGTGGCCGCCGATGCCGAGCCGATCCAGACCCATCGCGGCCTCGGCTACAGCTACAGCCCGAGCAACAGCTGATGCGCCTGGGGCTGCGGATTTTCCTGGTGTATGCGCTGTTTATCGGCCTCACCGGTTACTTCGTGCTCAGTACGGTGATGAAGGAAATCCGCCCCGGCGTGCGCCAGTCCACCGAAGAAACCCTGGTGGACACCGCCAACCTGCTGGCCGAAATCCTGCGCGAAGACGTGAAGAACGGCACCCTCGGCCAGAGCCACTGGCCCGAATTGCTCAAGGCCTACGGCAACCGCCAGCCGGGCGCGACCATCTGGGGCCTGGCGAAAAACCAGGTCAACCACCGTATCTACGTGACCGACGCCAAGGGCACCGTATTGCTCGACTCCACGGGCGAAGCGGTGGGGCAGGACTACTCGAAGTGGAACGACGTCTACCTGACCCTGCGCGGCGAATACGGCGCGCGCTCCACCCGCAGCGCAGCGGATGACCCCACCTCATCGGTGATGCACGTCGGCGCGCCGATCCGCGATAACGGGCAGATCATCGGCGTGGTCACCGTGGCCAAGCCCAACAGCTCATTGCAGCCGTATGTCGACCGCACTGAGCGCCGCCTGCTGTGGTACGGCGCGGGCCTGGTCATCCTCGGCCTGTTGCTCGGTGCGTTGCTGTCGTGGTGGCTGAGCGTTGCACTGCGTCGCCTGACCGCCTACGCCGAAGCCGTCAGTGAAGGTCGAAGGGCGGAGCTGCCGCATTATCGCGGCGGCGAGCTGAAGCAGCTGTCTACCGCCGTCGAGCACATGCGTACGCAACTGGAGGGCAAGGCCTACGTCGAGCATTACGTGCACACCCTGACCCATGAATTGAAAAGCCCGCTGGCCGCGATTCGCGGTGCGGCAGAGTTGCTGCAGGGCGATATGAGCCGCGAACAGCAGCAGCGCTTCGTCGGCAATATCGACAGCGAAAGCGCGCGCCTGCAGCAGTTGATCGAACGCCTGCTGAACCTGGCGCAGGTAGAGCAACGCCAGGGTTTGGAGGAGCAGGCGAGTATCCCGCTGGCGGCCTTGGTCGACGATGTACTCAACGCCCAGTGTGCGCGAATCGAAAGCGCCGGGCTGCACGTCGAGCAAGGGATTGCGGCGGATGTGAAGGTGTTTGGCGAGCCCTTCCTGTTGCGCCAGGCACTGGGCAACTTGCTGGACAACGCGCTGGACTTCACACCGCCCGGTGGCGTGTTGAGATTCAGCGCACAGACACTGCACAACGACGTGCAGGTGAGCCTGTTCAATCAGGCCGCACCGATCCCCGACTATGCCTTGCCGCGTCTCAGCGAGCGCTTCTATTCCCTGCCGCGTCCCGGCAGCGGGCGCAAGAGCACCGGCCTGGGCCTCAACTTTGTCGAGGAAGTCATGAAGCTGCACGGCGGCGCCTTGCAGATCGGCAATGTGCCGGGCGGCGTGCACGTGGTGCTGCATCTCCACACAGTCTCCACATTGCCCACATAAATCCCCCACACAGGCTGCCCAGACTCTCCTCATCAAAACAGGGAGAGACCCATGAACCGCAGCCTGCTTTTCAAACTTGGCGCGATTGCGCTGCTGATCCTGCTGTTGCTGATTCCATTGCTGATGATCAACGGCATCATCAGTGACCGCCAGCAACTGCGCGACGGCGTCCTGATGGACATCGCGCGCAGTTCCAGCTACGCCCAGCGCCTCACCGGGCCGGTGATGGTGGTGCCGTATCGCAAGACCGTGCGCGAGTGGAAGCTCAATGAAAAACTCAACAAGCGCTACGAGGTCACCCGTGAAGAGCGGGGTCGCCTGTATTTCCTGCCGGACCGTTTTGAGCTGGACGGCAAGGTGCAGACCGAACTGCGCGCACGGGGGATTTACCAGGCGCGGCTGTTCCATGCCGACAACCGTATCAGTGGGCGTTTCGAGCTGCCTGCGCAGTTGGGCATCACCGAAAACTTTGCCGATTACCGCTTTGAACCGGCGTTTCTGGCGGTGGGGATCAGCGATATTCGCGGCATCGAAAATGCGTTGAAGCTGGAGCTGGGCAGCCAGCGCCTGGAGTTCGAACCGGGCTCCCAAGTGGACTGGCTGGGGGAGGGCGTGCATGTGGCATTGCCGGAGCAGGACAGCAGGAAACCGGCTGTAGTGGACTTCGCCTTCGACCTGCGCCTGCAAGGCACCGAGCAACTGCAGGTGGTGCCGGTGGGCAAGACCAGTCAGGTGTCCCTGGCCTCCAACTGGCCGCATCCGAGTTTTATCGGCAACTTCCTGCCGGCCCAGCGCGAAGTGACTGACAACGGCTTCACGGCCAACTGGCAGACCTCATTCTTTTCCACCAACCTCGAACAGGCCCTGCAAACCTGCCTGGACGGCCAGGGCTGCAACGACTTCAACAACCGCAGCTTCGGCGTGAACTTCATCGATCCGGTGGACCAGTACCTCAAGAGCGACCGCGCGATCAAATACGCGCTGTTGTTTATCGCCCTGACTTTTGCCGGTTTCTTCCTCTTCGAAGTGCTCAAGAGCCTGGCGGTGCACCCCGTCCAGTACGCATTGGTGGGTGTTGCCTTGGCGTTCTTCTACCTGCTGTTGTTGTCGTTGTCCGAGCACCTGGGTTTTGCCTTGGCTTACCTGATTTCGGCGAGTGCCTGTGTGCTGTTGATCGGGTTCTACGTGTGCCACGTGCTGCGCAGCGTTGCCCATGGCCTGGGGTTTTCGGCGGGGCTGGCGGCGCTGTATGGCTTGCTGTACGGGCTGTTGAGTGCCGAGGACTACGCACTGCTGATGGGCTCGCTGCTGCTGTTCGGGCTGCTGGGGACGGTGATGGTGCTGACGCGTAAGCTGGATTGGTACGGCGTGGGCAAGCGCAAGGCGGCCGAGCCCCTGCAGTTCGACCTGGAGGCGGTGCAATGATCGGGTTGCGGGAGGATCAGCAAGTGGGGGCGCAGTTAGCCGCAAGGATCGCCACATTCCTCAATACCATCACCGTCCAATGTGGGAGTGGGCTCGCCCGCGATAGCGGTGGTTCAGAAACAGCTGTGCTGAATGACATACCGCGATGGCGGGCAAGCCCGCTCCCACATTGGGTCGGTGTGAACGTCACACGGGCTGCTGGGTCTCCAGCATCGAAGGCCGCTGGCTGACCTCGGCGTACCAGGCGGCCAGCTTGGGATTGTCCGAGCGCCAATGCATGTCCGGATGGCGGAAGTCGAGGTAACCCAGGGCGCAGGCTACGCTGATCGAGGCGATATCGAAGTGGCTGGTCAGCTCGGCGATGGCGTCCTGTTCCAGCTCGGCGAGGGCGCGGTGGATCTTGTTGCGCTGTTCGTCGAGCCACGGCGCCCAGTGTTTTTCCACCGGGCGCAGGGCGGTCTCGTAGCGCACCAGCACGGCGGCATCCATGATGCCGTCGGCCATCGAAGCCAGGGTCAGGCGCCGCCAGCGGGCCGAGCCATCGCGGGGGATCAGCGGGTTGCCGACGTGCTGGTGGTCGAAGTAATCGAGGATCACCCGGCTGTCGTGCAGCACGCTGCCGTCGGCCAGGCGCAGGGCCGGGATCTTGCCCACGGGGTTGCCTTGCACCAGCTGCGCATCCGGGTTGACCGGGGTCGGCATGCAACCGTGCAGGGCGACGCGGTCCTGCTGGCCGGTCTCGGCCAGCAGCACGCGGACTTTACGCACGAACGGTGACGCGGGGTTGTGGAACAAGGTCATGCTAGGCACAGACATGGGCTTTCCTCTGTAGGAGCGAGCTTGCTCGCGAAGAACGTTAACGATAACGCAGCGCGTCTGCTTTGACGCGGTGTTCTCTGGTTTTTCGCCGGCAAGCCGGCTCCTACAGGAGGGCCCATACGCCGATCAGCGCGGGGATGCCCAACCCCACCCAACTCAACGAATCCCACAGCCCATCCCCCAGCAACGCCGCAAACAACCCGGCGGCGCTGAGCAGGCCAATCCCCAGGGGAATGCCAAATACCTTCCAGAAACTCGATTGCCTTGGCTTCATGCCTTGCCCGCCTTGCGCCGCACGATCCATAAGTAAATCCCACTCACCAGCACGATGATGGTGAGCACATCCAGCGCTGCCCAGAGGATCTTCATCGGCATGCCGCCGTAGTCGCCGAAGTGCAGTGGCTGCGACATGCCCATGGCGTCCATGTACCACGGCCGTTCGGCGATGGCGGTGACGGCCAGGGTGCTGGCGTCGATCAGGACCGGCGTGAGCAGGTGCGAGGTCAGGTGCGTACTGCCCTTCATGAACACCGCGTAATGGTGCTCGCTGGAAAAGCGTGTGCCGGGGAAGGCGATAAAGTCCGGCTGCATGCCGGGCGCGGCCTTGGCGGCGATGCTCAGCAGCTCGCTCGCGGGGGCGCGTTGGGTCAGGGGCGGGGCGTTTTTGTAGGGTTCGATCATCGCGCTGAGGCTGTCGGTGCGCCAGGCGGCGATGATCAAATCGGCACAGGCGCTGATCACGCCGGTCACGCCCACCACCAGCGCCCAGGTCAGGGTGACCACGCCGATCAGGTTATGCAGGTCGAGCCAGCGCAGGCGCCTGGACTTGTCCTTGCGCACGGTGGCGAACTTCAAGCGGCGCATGAACGGCAGGTACAGCACCGTGCCCGAGACAATCGCGAGCACAAACAGAATGCCCATGAACGCCAGCAGCAGCTTGCCCGGCAGGCCGGCGAACATATCCACATGCAGGCGCAGCAGGAACAGGGTGAACCCGCCATTGGCCGACGGCATCTCGACCGCCTCACCGGTGCGCGCGTCGAGCATGAAAGTGTGGGACGAGTTGGGCTCGGCCCCCGCTGTGGCGGCCATGATCGCGATCACACCGTTCTTGTCGTCTTCATCCCACGCCAGGTATTGCATGGCCTCGCCCGGGCGATGGGCCTGGGCCTTGCTCACCAGTTGCTCGAGGTTGAGCTGTGGCGTATCGGCAGGCATCTGCGCCAGCTCGGGCTCGTTGCCCAACAGGTGGTCGATCTCGTGGTGAAACACCAGCGGCAGGCCGGTGAGGGCGAGCAGCAGCAGGAACACCGTGCAGATCAGGCTGGTCCAGGTGTGGATGAAGGACCAGCGGCGGATGGTTTTGCTTTTCATCACGGCTCCAAAGGCAAAAGGGCCGCAGTTCAGGCGGCCCTTCATCAGCGGTTTATCACCGTCTTAGAATTTGTAGTTCACGCTGGCGACCACGTTACGTTGGTCGCCGTAGTAGCAGTAGAAACCATCACAGGTGGACAGGTAGTCCTTGTTGAAGATGTTCTTGGCATCAACGGCCACGGTCACACCCTTCATGGTGCTGTTCAAGCGGCCGAGATCGTAATGCACCGAGGCGTCATAAACGGTGTAGGAGCCTACATGGCCCAAGTCGGTGTTGGCAGCGTTGCCGTAGGTGTCGCCGACGTAACGTACGCCCGCACCCACACCAAAACCGTCGAGTGGCCCGCTGCGCCATGTGTAGTCAGCCCAGCCTGTGGCCTGGTTGCGAGGTAATTGGTTGAGGCGGTTGCCTTTTTCAGCGGCTACGCCTTGAGTGATTTCGCTGTCGTTATAGGTGTAGGAACCCACCAGCTTAAGGCTTTCGGTGACGTCGGCACTGGCTTCCAATTCCAGGCCGCGCACCTGCACTTCACCCACCTGGCGAGTGATGCTGCCCTCGGTGACTGAGGTGTTTTGCTGGGTCAGGTCGAACACGGCAGCGGTAAACAGTGCCTTGGTGCCTGGAGGCTGGTACTTGATACCGGCTTCGTACTGTTTACCTTCGGTGGGTTTGAATGCCCCGGTGCTGCCCACTTGGGTGCCTGAGCCGGCCTGGAATGATTCGGCGTAGGACAGGTACGGGGTGATGCCGTTGTCGAAGACGTAGCTCAGTGCTGCGTTGCCGCTGAAGTGCTTGTCACGCTGAGTGTTGGTTGCGTCATTCAGGTTGTGGAAAGTGGTGCCGGTATGCACCCAGTCTTCACGGCCGCCGAGGGTCAGGCGCCAGTTGTCGAGTGCCATCTGGTCCTGGACGTACAGGCCGGTCTGCTGGGTCTTCTGGGTGTAGTCGTACATGGTGAAGTACTGGACCTTGGAGAAGTCCTGCCCGTACACCGGACGGTTGAAATTGATCGTCGGCACTCCTGCAGAGCCCCACAGCCAGCGGGCATCGCTGGTGGAGCGCTGATGGTCGAGGCCCAGCAACAGCGTGTGGTTGACCACACCGGTTTGGAAGTCGGCCTGGAAGTTGTTGTCGACGGCGAACTGACCGATATTTTCATCGACCTTGCCGGCGGAGCGACTCACGTTGCCGTCGGCGTCGACCGCCACTTCAGGACCATTCGGAAAGAATGCGCCACCGGCAGTGATGCCCTGGAACGACAGATCGTTCTTGGTATAGCGCAGGTTCTGATGGAACTGCCAGGTATCGTTCAGGCGCGTTTCGAAGGCGTAGCCGAGGGCGTAGTAGGTGCGGTCGTAGAATTCCCAGTCCGGATCACCCAGGTTCTTGTGATGGGAAATCTTGCCGGCCGGTGAACTCAGTTTGGTGCCTTGCAATGGCAGGAACTGCCCGGTGATACCGGTATCGTCACGGGTGAACTGGGTGAGCAACGTCAGCTTGGTGTCGTCGTTGATATTCCAGGTCAGGCTCGGGGCGATGTTGTAGCGTTTGTCCGGGATGTGATCCACGGCAGTGTTGCTGTCGCGCACCACGCCGCTGACGCGATAGAGGAACTGACCCTCGTCGTCGATCTTGCCGGTGCTGTCGAAGTTGATCTGTTTGTGGTTGTTGCTGCCGGCCTGCACTTCGATTTCATTCGAGCTTTCGGCCTGGGGGCGGCGGCTGACCATGTCCAGCAGACCGCCGGGTGGGGTTTGGCCGTAAACCGAGGATGCAGGTCCGCGCAGGACGGCAATGCGTTCCAGGTTCCACGTGTCGATCTTCGGTGTGGCGTAGTTGCCTTTGGGTAACGGCAGGCCGTCAAGGAATTGGGTCGGGACAAAACTGCGTACCAGCAGCCAGTCACTGCGCGAGTCGGAGCCGTAGCCGCTGCTTTGCACACCTGCGGTGTAGCGCAATGCGTCGTTGAGGTTGAGAACCGAGCGGTCTTCCATCTGCTGGCGAGTGATTACTGTGACTGAGCGCGGCAGCTCGGCAATCGGTGTATCGGTTTTGGTGCCGGCTGCGGTGCGTGTTGCGACATAACCGTCCACCGGACCCCATGCGCTTTCATAGCCGCCTTGCCCTGTGATATTGGTCACTGGCAGCGCCATCACCCCCTCCGGAACCGCCACCAGCGTATACGTCCCGGCGCTGCTCTGCTCCAGCTGCAAGCCGGTGCCACGCAAGGCTTCACGCAGTGCGCCCGGTGCATCGAACTGGCCCTGGACCGGGGCCGAGGTCTTGCCCGAGGCCAACGCTGGGTTGAGGGTCAGTGCCAGGCCGGCCTGGCTGGCGATCTGGTTCAGGGTGCTGGCCAATGAAGCGGCCGGCAGGTTGTAGGCGCGCACGCTGGAGGCTTGTTCGGCGGCAATCAGCGCAGTGCTGGCCAGCGGGGCGCTGAGGGCAATGGCCACGGCTAACAGGCTGGGGCGCAACAAGGTGTCTAGCGTGCGGGACATAGGGCGGCTCCTGAATGGAAGTAATTCGCAATTGCCTATGTGCCGAGCGAGATTTAAAAAGTGATAGGGCCGGTGGAAAATATTTTTTATTTGGCCTCAGGTGTCTTGGCGACCACTGTCACCCACCACGGCGTGTGCTGTTCGATCTGCACCGGCAGGGTGGGCAGCAGCGCGTTGAGCGCCAGGGTGGTGTCGTGCAGCGGGAAGCTGCCGGTGATGCGCAGGTCCGCCACGGTTTTATCCACACCCAGATGGCCGGTGCGGTAGCGACTGAGTTCCTGCACCACATCGCCCAGGCGGGCGTTGTCGACCACCAGCATGCCGCGGGTCCAGGCATCGCTGGCGGGGGTGACGGCCAGTGCAGGGCCGAGGCCGTCACTGCGCATCAGCACCTGCTGGCCTGCCTTGAACACCTGTTCGTGCTGCAGCGCCTCAGGCTGGGCGCCCACCGCTGATTGCAGCACGCTCAGGCGCGTAGCGTCGTCTTCGCGTTTGACGATAAACCGCGTGCCCAGCGCGCGCAGGCTGCCGTCGCGGGTTTGCACATAAAACGGGCGCGCATCGTTGTGGCCGGTTTCGACGAGGATTTCGCCTTCCTGCAGCACGATCAGTCGGCGCTTCTCATCGAAGCGCACGTCGATGGCGCTGTGGGTGTTGAGGTTGATCAACGTACCGTCCGCCAGTTTCAGCGTGCGCTGCTCCCCGGTGGCGGTGCGCTGGTCGGCCAGCCAATAATGGATCGGCACGTAGCGCTCGCCGGCAAACAATGCCAGGCCGCACACCAGGGCAATGCTCGCCAGGCCGCTGCCGAGCTTGCGCACGCGCTGGCGAATGCCCTCGCGCGACTGTAACAACGCCGCCCGCGCCGGGCCCGACGCCACGCTGAAACGCTGGTCGAGCATGCCCAGTTGGCGCCAGGCACGGGCGTGCTCCTCATCGCTGGCCAGCCATTTGCTGAATTCTTCGCGCTCCACCGCGCTGTCATCACCTGAATCGAGGGACAACTGCCAGGCAATCGCCGCATCCAGGACACGGGCCGACACGGGCTTGGAACTGATCACGTTCACAGCGGCTCGCCATACAGGGCGATGTAGCACTGGCGAATGCCCTGGGCCAGGTACTGACGCACACGCGGCACCGACACCCCGAGGCGCTGGGCGATTTCGGCATGGCCCAGGCCGTCGAGGCGGTTATAGAGGAAGGCGGCGCGGGCCTTGCTCGACAGTTTGCCGAGCAGGCGGTCGATGGCCTTGAGGTCTTCGAGGATCAGTTGCTGTTCTTCCGGCGACGGGTGTTCGCTTTCCGGGATCAGCATCAGTTCGCTGAGGTAGGCCTGTTCGAGGGCCGCGCGGCGGAAGTAGTCGAACAGCAAGCCCTTGGCGATGGCCACCAGAAACGCCCGTGGTTCGCGGGGCTCGCGCAACTCGTCACGGCCGAGCAGGCGCATGAAGGTGTCCTGGCTCAGGTCTTCGGCACGGCTCGGGCAGGCCACATTGCGCCGCAGCCAGGCCAACAGCCAGCCACGATGGTCGCGATACAACGCACCAACAAGCTCACTGTGTGGGTTCTGGACCGACGACAAGGCATCACCGAATAAATAAAAGTTTTAAACTAACGAGAATTATTCGCGATTGTGTCAGAGGCGTGGGGCGGGTGCAATTGGCGTCCGTCGGGAGATGACATTAAAATGATGGCGCGTGCCTGCGCCGTTTCCATTGGCTCAAGCGCTCTTGCAGCGCCTGAGGCGTGTCGATCTGCTGCTGACGCGCGCGGCTGAACAGGATCAGCATCAGCTCCGCCGTGGCCAGGGCATCGGCGCTGGCGTGATGGCGTTCGCCCACGTGCAGGTTGAAGTGGTTGATCCAGTCGTCCAGGCCGGCCTCGCGGATATGCGCCTCGGGGCACAACAGCGGGGCGATGTCGGCTACATCGAGAAACGTATGGGCCAGACGGTAACCCAGGCTGTCCTTGAGGGCGCGGCCCAGCATGTGTTGATCGAATGGCGCGTGGAAGGCGAGCAGCGGGCTGTCGCCGACGAACTCCATGAAGTCCAGCAGGGCCTCGGCCGGGTCGCTGCCCGCCGCGATGGCGCTGGGGCCGAGGCCGTGGATCAGCACACTGGGGCTGAGTTTGGTGCCGGCGCGGTGCAGGGTGCGCTCGAACAGTTGGGAAAAATCCACCGCGCCGTCCTCGATTACCACCGCGCCGATGGACAGCACCTGGTCACGGTTGAGATTCAGGCCGCTGGTCTCCAGGTCCACCACTACCCAGCGTTGGCTGCGCAACGTGCTGTCGCCCAACACTACGGGCCTGGGGAGTTGTTCCAGGCGCCGTTGTTGCGCGGTATCGAGTCTGGGCTTGGCCGTGCGCAGCCAGTCAAACAAGCTCACAGCTGATACCGCAAGGTCAGGCTGCTTTGCAGGCGCTGGGCCTGGCGCAGGGATTCACGCAGGATGCGGCGGTCCAGGTGGTTGAGGCTGTCGGGGTCGACTCGGTTGGAGTACGGCTGGTTCTCGCGGGTCTGCAACTGATGCTGCTGCATGCGGGTTTGCTGGATAAAGTGATAGGCCTCTTCATAGGCGGCGCCGTCCAGGGGCTCGATCACTTCCTTGACCACCAGCTGGCGCAGGCGCTCCAGGGTGTTATTGGCGTGGATGCCGTTGGCCAGGGCCAGCAGGCGTGCGCCGTCGACAAAGGGGGTCAGGCCCTGCACCTTGAGGTCGAGGGTGGCCTTTTCCGCGCCTTTGCGGGTCAGCACAAAATCGCGGAAACGCCCTACGGGCGGGCGCTGGCGCAAGGCATTCTCGGCCAGCATGCGTTGGAACAGCCGGTTATCCCCGACCTGGTCGAGAATGCCCTGGCGCAGTTGCTCGCAGCCGCGTTCATCGCCCCACACCACGCGCAGGTCGAAATAGATACTCGAGCCCAGCAGGTTCTCCGGCGTCGCCTCGCGAATAAACGCCGCAAACCGTCGCGCCCATTCCGCCCGCGACAGGCACAACTCGGGGTTGCCGGCCATGATGTTGCCCTTGCACAGGCTGAACCCGCACAGCGCCAGGCTCTGGTTGATCTGCTGTGCCAGGGGCAGCAACCGCTCGCGAATCTCGGCGGCTTCCACCGCGTCCCTGGCTTCGAACAGGATGCCGTTGTCCTGGTCGGTGTACAGCGTCTGCTCGCGCCGGCCTTCGCTGCCGAAACACAGCCAACTGAACGGCACGCCCGGGTCGCCTTTTTCGGCCAGGGTCAACTCGATCACCCGGCACACGGTGTGATCGTTGAGCAGGGTAATGATGTGGGTGATCTGGGTAGACGACGCGCCATGGGCGAGCATGCGCTCCACCAGTTGGCCGATCTCGCCGCGCAGCGCTACCAGGTTCTCTACCCGTGGCGCATTGCGGATGGTGCGGGCCAGGTGCACCAGGTCGACCCGTTGCAGGGAAAACAGGTCGCGCTCGGACACCACGCCGCACAGGCGCTGGTCCTTGACCAGGCAGACGTGGGCGATATGCCGCTCGGTCATGGCGATGGCCGCGTCGAAGGCGCTGTGATCCGGCGTTAAAAAGAACGGCGCCTGGGTCATATGGCCTTCAATGCCCTGGCTGAAGTCGCCGGTGCCGTCGGCCACCACCTGGCGCAGGTCGCGCAGGGTGAAAATGCCCAGGGGCGCCTTGTGTTCATCGACGATCACAATGCTGCCCACCTGCTGCTCATGCATCAGCGTTACCGCTTCGCGCAACGGTGTCTGCGGGCTGCAGGTGACCGGATGGCGCATGGCCAATTCGCCCAGGCGGGTATTCAAGGAATATTGGGTGCCGAGGGTTTCCACGGCTTTTTGCTGCACTTGTTGGTTGACCTGGTCGAGCAGGCTGCTGACACCGCGCAGGGCGAAGTCGCGGAACGGGCTGGACAGCGCGAACAGCTTGATAAAGGCCGGCTTGTTCAGTTGCAGGCAGAAGGTGTCTTCAGCGGCCTTGTGTTCGGTGCGGGTGGCGCGCTCACCTAGCAGCGCCGCGAGGGGGAAACACTCACCGGTGGTGATTTCGAAGGTGGCTTGCGTGGCGTCCGGCCGTTCACCCACGACGCGGCCCTGCTTGACGATGTAGAAGTGTTCCACCGGCCCGCCCGACGGCTTGAGGATGCTCTCGCCGGGGCCGAAGAAGCGCAGTTGGCACTGTTCCACCAGAAACGCAAGGTGCGCGTTTTCCATCTGGTTGAACGGTGGGAAGCGTTGCAGGAACTGCAGGGTGCCGTGGATGTTCTGCAATACAGCAGTTTTTCCCGCCTGGGCGAAGGCATCAGCTTTACTCATAACCATGACCGCAATTTTTTTGTCGTTATCGTCCTCCATGGTCGACTCCTGAGCGGCGGGTGCCCATTGGACGTAAGTCTAGGTCGATGAAAACGCCGCAGAACTAGGGAAAAACCTTACACGACTATCGTCCAAACCCCGTAGAACACCCACTAGGCAAACTTTCCGACGAAGTGCACATTGAACGCCCTTCCGCAGATGTCTGACGAGTGTGCTGGAAGATTGTCGAAAACCGCTGAGAAACGTATGTCCGACCACGATATTTTAAGTGATGCCGAGCGCGAGGCGCTGAGCGCCGTGATGCTGGAGCCTGATCTACCGCCACAACGCGTATTGATTGTTGACGACGACAAGGACGCGCGTGAACTGCTGGCGGAGATCCTGGGCTTGGACGGTATTCGCTGCATGACGGCTGACAGTGGCGAGGCCGCGTGGGATTTATTGAAGTCCAGCAGTTCCATCGGTTTGTTGATCACCGATCTGCGCATGAAACCCAGCAATGGTCTGGAGTTGATCAAGCAAGTGCGCGAATCCACCCGCGCGGCGCTGCCGATCATCATCATGTCGGGGGATGCCGAAGCGCCGGATGTGATTGATGCGATGCATTTGAGCGTGGTGGATTTTCTGTTGAAGCCGATCGACAGCGTGAAGTTGGCGAAGCTGGTGAAGCGGGAGCTGGGGATGGCGCAGTAGTTTCCGTTTGTCGAAACTGTCAATTCTGACAGTAGAGCTCATGAAGCATTGGGTGTTTAGTGGTTCAGCTTGCATGGAGTATTGATCCATCTTCATAACCACTGAAAAGGAACTCATTATGAGTACTGAAAAAACACCTATCGACGATACGGAATTACAAAAAGCCCGAACCAATGCTCAAGAGGGTAGTGCCCATATTCTGGTTCTTGAGAATCAAGCTGCTCGCTTTTTTCAGGCTAAAGAAGTGATTGGAGCCCTATCGTGGACTGCAATATTAGGCGCTGATTCAGAACGCATCGACCTGCGGTATGGCCACGACGTACCGAATGGCCTTCACACCTTCGACGCGAAGGATCTTAGACCGTGGTACCGGGCACCGGATGGCGAACTGTATTATTCAGCGATAGAAGGGACGATTTGGCTCTCGGTCGAACGGCCTCAATTCGGTACGGCCTTTGAACACACTGGCGTACTGCTGAACGTACGCTATGGGAAGGGAGACGGGTCTTTTGTTGTGCTCAATGGCACTTTCAGAAACTCCTATACGTGACAGTCCTGCTGCTCGGAGCGCATTGAAAAAGCCCTGATCTTTCGACCAGGGCTTTTTAATTCCAGTTAATTACAAGCCATTCCTGGCCTTGAACTCCCTGCGCCGACGGTGCAACACCGGCTCGGTATAGCCATTCGGCTGTTTAGTCCCTTCAATCACCAACTCCACCGCTGCCTGGAACGCAATGTTGCTGTCGAAATCCGGCGCCAGCGGACGGTACAGCGCATCCCCGGCATTCTGACGATCCACCACCGGCGCCATGCGCTTGAGGCTTTCCATGACCTGGGTTTCGTTGACGATGCCGTGGCGCAGCCAGTTGGCAATGTGCTGGCTGGAGATACGCAGCGTCGCGCGGTCTTCCATCAGGCCGACGTCGTTGATGTCCGGCACTTTCGAGCAGCCCACACCCTGGTCGATCCAGCGGACCACATAGCCGAGGATGCCCTGAGCGTTGTTGTCCAGTTCGTTGCGGATTTCTTCCTCGGACCAGTCGGTGTTGCTGGCCAGGGGAATGGTGAGGATGTCGTCCACCGACGCGCGTTCGCGCTTGGCCAGTTCGGCCTGGCGCGCGAACACGTCGACCTTGTGGTAGTGCAGCGCGTGCAGTGCGGCGGCCGTCGGCGATGGCACCCAGGCGGTGTTGGCGCCGGCCAGTGGGTGGGCGATTTTTTGTTCGAGCATCGCCGCCATCAGGTCGGGCATCGCCCACATGCCTTTACCGATCTGCGCACGGCCTTGCAGGCCGGTGCTCAAACCGATATCGACGTTCCAGTTCTCGTAGGCGCCGATCCATTTTTCTGCCTTCATCGCCGCCTTGCGCACCATCGCGCCGGCTTCCATGGAAGTGTGGATCTCGTCGCCGGTGCGGTCGAGGAAGCCGGTGTTGATAAACACCACGCGCTCGCTGGCGGCCTTGATGCAGGCCTTGAGGTTGACCGTGGTGCGGCGCTCCTCGTCCATGATCCCGACCTTGAGGGTGTTGCGCGGCAGGTTCAGCACGTCTTCGATGCGGCCGAACAGCTCGTTGGTGAACGCGGCTTCTTCCGGGCCGTGCATCTTCGGTTTCACGATATAGACCGAACCGGTGCGGCTGTTCTTGCGCGTGTTGTTGCCGTTGAGGCTGTGGATCGCCGCCAGGCTGGTGAGCAGGCCGTCGAGGATGCCTTCCGGTACTTCGTTGCCGTCTTTGTCGAGGATCGCGTCGATGGTCATCAAGTGGCCAACGTTACGCACGAACAGCAGCGAACGGCCGTGCAGCGTCACGTCCTGGCCGTCGACGCCGGTGTAGACGCGGTCGGCGTTCATGGTGCGGGTGAAGGTCTTGCCGCCTTTGGCCACTTCTTCGGCGAGGTCGCCCTTCATCAGGCCGAGCCAGTTGCGGTAGATCACCACCTTGTCATCGGCATCGACGGCGGCGACGGAGTCTTCGCAGTCCATGATGGTGGTGAGTGCGGCTTCCATCAGCACGTCTTTGACACCGGCGGCATCGGTCTGGCCAACCGGGGTGCTGGCGTCGATCTGGATTTCGAAGTGCAGGCCGTTGTGTTTCAGCAGGATCGCGATCGGCTCGGCCGCAGGGCCCTGGAAACCAATCAACTGGGCGTCGTCACGCAGGCCGCTGTTGCTGCCGCCCTTGAGGCTGACGATCAGCTTGCCGTCGACGACCTTGTAGCCGGTGGAGTCGACATGGCTGCCGGCGCTCAGCGGCGCGGCTTCGTCGAGGAAGGCACGGGCGAAGGCGATCACCTTGTCGCCACGCACTTTGTTGTAGCCCTTGCCCCTTTCGGCGCCGTCGGCTTCGCTGATGGCGTCGGTGCCATACAGGGCGTCGTACAGCGAGCCCCAGCGCGCATTGGACGCGTTGAGGGCGAAGCGGGCGTTCATCACCGGCACCACCAGCTGCGGGCCGGCCATGCGGGCGATCTCGTCATCGACGTTTTGGGTCGAGGCCTGGAAGTCTGCGGCTTCTGGCAGCAGGTATCCGATGTCTTGCAGGAAGGCTTTGTAGGCCACCGGGTCATGTGCCTGGCCGGCGTGGGTCTGGTGCCAGGTATCGATCCGCGCCTGGAAATCGTCGCGTTTGGCGAGCAGGGCTTTGTTCTTCGGTGCCAGGTCGTGGATGACCTTGTCGGCACCGGCCCAGAACTGGTCGGCAGTGATGCCGGTACCGGGAATGGCTTCGTTGTTCACGAAGTCGAACAGGACTTTGGCGACCTGCAGGCCACCGACTTGAACGTGTTCAGTCATTGCTTGCCTCACTCTGCGGAGCTAATGCGCTGTTTCGGATTTTCATTATGTAGTGCACGGGAGGGCATACTACATGATGACTTGCGGTTGTGAAAATTAGACTAAATACGTCGTTTAGCGACCCACTTTGGTCGTACGGTCACAGCGGAGAACCGGATGTTCTCAAAAAACTATTGGATTGTTCCAGATAAATATAAAAATGGTACACGATTTGTTTTCGCGGGCCCCCGGGTCCACCTTGTAGATTGAATTCAGAGGGCTTCGCCATGGACCATCTTGTACTCACTATTATCGCCGCCGACAAACCCGGCCTGGTGGAACGCATCGCGCAGAATATCGCGGCCCACGGCGGCAACTGGTTGGAAAGCCGAATGGCGCATATGGCCGGGCAGTTTGCCGGGATCCTGCGGGTCAGCGTGCCTGCCGAGAGTCGTCAGGCCTTGGTGGGGGCTTTGGAGGATTTATCCACACACGGTATTCGCGTGCTGGTGGGCGAGGGCAGCAGTGGCCAGGCATCGGCGTCCAAGTCGATCGTGATGACGCTGCTGGGCAACGACCGCTCGGGCATCGTGCGCGAGATCACGGCGCTGTTGAGCAAGCAGGGCGTCAACCTGGAGCGCTTGAGCACCGATGTACGCCCGGCACCGATGAGCGGTGACCCGCTGTTCAGCGCCGAGGCGCTGTTGCAGGTGCCGTCGAGCTTGTCCTTGGAGGCGTTGCAGGAATCCCTGGAAACCCTGGCGGATGATCTGATGGTGGAACTGCACAGCGAGGAATAACCACCCCCAAGGTTATGCATGGAAATCTTGCATGGGCCTGTGGATAACCTGTAGAGACCCGGCGCCAGGCCACGTCTACCGGGCTTCTGCGCCAACTGAGCAAAAAACGAGCAGTTTCAAGGGCTTGTGCACAAATGGCGGGGACCAGGTTGTGGATAACCTTGGGGTTGATCTCTGCAAGCCTGGCCGGCTGGGGCTTGCAGAGGTTTGTACGTTATTTGATCAGCGTTTGCGCACGCTCAACCAGGCATCGACGCTGTAGACCACCAGCCCGGCCCAGATAAAGGCAAACGCGATCAGCGTGCTTGACGCCAGGTGCTCACCGAACAGCAGCACCGCTTCCAGCAACACCAGGGTCGGTGCCACATACTGCAAAAAGCCCAAGGCGGTGTAGGGCAAATGCCGTGCGGCGGCGTTGAAGCACACCAGCGGGATCAACGTCACCGGTCCGGCCGCCACCAGCCACCAGGCTTCGGATGTGCTCCAGAACGCCAGTTGCGCACTGTGGGCCGACGGGTTGAACAACAACCAGGCCACCGCAATCGGCACCAGCATCCAGGTCTCCACCACCAGCCCTGGCAGCGCCTTGACCGGCGCCTGCTTGCGGATCAGGCCGTAGAAACCGAAGGTCAGTGCCAGTACCAACGATACCCACGGCAAGCTGCCCACCTGCCAGACCTGTTGCGCCACACCCACTGCGGCCAGCCCCACGGCCACCCATTGCAGGCGACGCAGGCGCTCGCCGAGCAACAGCATGCCCAGCAGCACATTCACCAGTGGGTTGATGTAGTAGCCCAGGCTGGCTTCAAGCATGCGCCCGCTGTTCACCGACCACACATAGGTCAGCCAGTTACCGGCGATCAACGAACCGCTGAGTGCCAGGATTGCCAGGCGCCTGGGGTTGTCGCGCAGTTCGCGGAACCAGCCCGGGTGCTTCCACACCATCAGCAGCAAACCACCGAACAGCGCTGACCACAGCACCCGGTGCACGATGATTTCGGCGGCGGGCACACTGGCGATGGCTTTGAAGTAGAGCGGGAACAGACCCCAGATGACATAGGCGCTCAGGCCCAGGATGTACCCCTTGCGGGGGTTGGCGGCTTGCATGCGGAATCCTTGCTTAGGCAGCTAACAAAGGGCGATTGTAAGGATATTTGTCAACCAATGGGATTACCCTTCTGTAGGAGCGAGCTTGCTCGCGAAGATCGTTAACGATAACGCGGGCATCCTGACTGCACGCGGCGCCCTCAGGTTTTTCGCGAGCAAGCTCGCTCCTACAGGAGCGAGCGGCGATTTCAGAAGAGTTTGAGGGGTTCTTCGTTGAGCGCTGAGAGTTGCTCGCGCAGCGCCAGCACCTGGTCGCCCCAATACCGCTCGCTGCCGAACCACGGGAAGCTGTGGGGGAAAGCCGGATCATCCCAGCGCCGTGCCAGCCACGCGCTGTAGTGCATCAGGCGCAACGCGCGCAGCGGCTCGATCAGCGCCAGTTCACGCGGGTCGAAGTCGTGGAATTCCTGGTAGCCGTCCATCAGTTCCGACAGCTGGCCCAGGCATTCCTGGCGATCACCGGCGAGCATCATCCATAAGTCCTGCACCGCCGGGCCCATGCGGCAATCGTCGAGGTCGACGATGTGGAACATCTCATCACGGCACATCATGTTGCCGGGGTGGCAATCGCCGTGCATGCGGATGTTCTTGTGCGGCGTGGCTTTGTAGACCTCTTCCACGCGCTTGAGCAGGTCGCGGGCCACGGACTCGTAGGCTGGCAGCAGGCTCTTGGGAATGAAATTGCCTTCGAGCAACGTATTGAGCGAGTCGTGACCGAAGTTCTTCACACCCAAGGCTTCGCGGTGTTCGAACGGGCGGGTGGAACCCACGGCGTGCAAGCGGCCGAGCAGTTGCCCAAGGCGATAAAGCTGGTCAAGGTTGCCCGGCTCCGGTGCGCGGCCGCCACGGCGGGGGAACAGGGTGAAGCGGAAACCGGCGTGTTCGAACAGGCTTTCGCCGTTATGAATCATCGGCGCGACCACCGGCACGTCGCACTCGGCCAACTCGAAGGTGAAACGGTGCTCTTCGAGGATCGCTTCGTTGGTCCAGCGCTGGGGGCGGTAGAACTTGGCGATCAGCGGTTCGGAGTCTTCGATGCCCACCTGATACACGCGGTTTTCGTAGCTGTTGAGCGCCAGAACGCGGGCATCGCTGAGAAAACCGATGCTTTCGACAGCGTCGAGTACCAGGTCGGGGGTGAGGGTTTCAAACGGATGGGCCATGCGAACTCCTGCGCGCAGCAGGGCGCCGCGTCCGGCCGGGTATGGTAACGCTGTAGGAGCGAGCTTGCTCGCGAAAAACCTGAGCGCGCAGTGGGGTGTCAGGTTCCGCTGCGTTATCGTTGACGATCTTCGCGGGCAAGCCCGCTCCTACAGTGGGGCGGTCTATCAGGCACCGACTATCCCGCCATCATCCCGCCGAATCGCCATCACCGACGAACGCGGCTTGCCATTCGGCAGATGCTCCGGCCACGTCGATCCCCCGGTTTCACCCGGATGCTGAATCCCCACAAACAGGGTTTTCTGATCCGGCGAGAAGCTGATGCCCGTCACCTCACAGGCCACCGGCCCGACCATGAAACGACGGATTTCACCGGTGCTCGGGTCGGCGCAGAGCATCTGGTTATTGCCCATGCCCGCGAAGTCGCCGGCGTTGCTGTAGTCGCCATCGGTGAGGATCCACAGGCGCCCGGCCTTGTCGAACCCCAGGCCGTCGGGGCTGTTGAACATGTTCTGCGGGTTGATGTTGGACGAGCCGCCTTTTGGCGTGCCGGCATGCACGCCCGGGTTGCCGGCTACTACAAACAGGTCCCAGCTGAAGTCCGCGGCGCCATGGTCATCGACGTTGGCCTTCCAGCGCAGGATCTGGCCGTAGACGTTTTTCTCACGCGGGTTGGGTCCGCCCACCGGTTGGCCGTCTTCGCCGCGCTTGGCGTTGTTGGTCAGGGTGCAGTAGACCTGGCCGTCGGTGGGGCTGACCACGATCCATTCCGGGCGGTCCATGCGCGTGGCTTTGACCACACTGGCGGCCAGGCGCGCGTGGATCAGCACTTCGGCCTGGCTGGCGAAGCCAGTGCTGGCGTCGATGCCGTTTTTGCCATGGGTCAGCTCGACCCATTGCCCTTTGCCCTTCGGATGATCGGCGTTGCCATCGCCCGCATCGAAGATAGCCACGTACAAGGTGCCGTGGTCGAGCAGGTCCTTGTTGGCCTTGGGGCTCTTGTGGTTGATCTTGTCGCGGCTGACGAACTTGTAGATGAACTCGCCGCGCTCGTCGTCGCCCATGTACACCACGGCGCGGCCGTCACGGGTCTGCGCCAGGGCGGCGTTCTCGTGCTTGAAGCGGCCCAGGGCGGTGCGTTTGGCCGGGGTGGATTGCGGGTCGAACGGGTCGATTTCCACGACCCAGCCGTGGCGGTTGAGTTCATTGGGGTTCTTGGCCAGGTCGAAGCGCGGGTCGTGCAGGTGCCAGTTGATCTCTTTGCTGGCGGCCACCACGCCGTAGCGTTTCTGCCCGGCATCGAAGGTTTGTTGTGGGTTGCTGCTGCCGAAGCAGTCGGTGAAGTTCTCTTCACAGGTCAGGTAAGTGCCCCATGGGGTCTTGCCGTTGGCGCAGTTCTGGAAGGTGCCGAGGACTTTTTTGCCCGACTTGTCGGCGCTGGTTTTCAACCATTCGTGGCCGGCGGCGGGGCCGCTCAGGCGGATCGGCGAGTTGCCGTGGATGCGGCGGTTGTAGCGCGAGTCCTGGACAAACTGCCAGGTATCGCCCTTGCGCCGTACTTCGATCACCGACACGCCTTCGCTGGCCTGGGCCTTGTGCACGTCTTCGGCCGATTGCGGCGCGCCGCCGTGGGCGTAGAGGTAGCGGTAGTTGGTGTATTCGTTGTTGATCGCCATCAGCGCGCGGTTGTCGTCGCCGGGGAAGGCGAACAGGCTCATGCCGTCGTTGTTGTCGCCGAACTGTTGTTCCTGGGCCTTGGCGGTGCCGTTGCCGGACGGGTCGAAGGCCGGCGCGCTCTTGTGCAGCGGCTGGCCCCAACTGATCAGTACCGAAGCGCTGTAGCCCGGCGGCAGGGTGATGGTGTCGCTGGTGGCCGCGGCGATGCTGGTAAAGCCCAGCAGCGGGCTGGCGGAGGCGGCGTTGACGGCCAGGGCGCTGCGGCTCAGCAGGTTGCCGCCGAGGAACATCGCGGCACCGCACAGGGCGCCGGCACCGATGAAGCGGCGGCGGGTGAGGCCGACCATCTGTTCGAGGTCGGTGGCTTGGTTTTCTTCTAATAGGTTCATGTCAGGCTCCCTGCGGTTTTTGCAGACACCATAAGGAGCGGGCGTGACGAAATTGTTGCAGTTTGAAGAGCTACTCGGCTCAGACCGGCGTGCCGAGCAGCACATTGCTGGCGGCAAATTGCACTTGGAGCGTCCTGCCAGCGGCGGCGCCCAGGGCCTCGAGCGCGGCGGGCTGCGCCAAGGCGCATAAAACCTGGCCATTGGGCAGGGCGATGCGCACTTCGCTGGGGCCGTCCTCGGCGGCAAGAATCGCGTCGACGGTTCCGCTCATGCAATTGTGTCCAGGTGTTGCAGGTTTGTCGGGCGCCAGCAATTCCAGCCAGCCGGCCTTGATCAGCGCGACAACTTCCACGCCGACCTCCAGCTCCAGCCGTTGCGTACTGTCATGGGTGATTTGTGCCGCCAGGGTCAGCCCACCGGCGAGCTGCAAGTGAATCAAGTCGTTGCGGCCATGCTGTTCAATCGCAATGACCTGACCATGCAACTGGTTACGGGCGCTGGTGCGCAGCATCAAGCGGCCGAGCAGGTTGAAGTCACTGGCGGCTTCGTCCGAACCGAGCACTTCGGCCTGCAACACTTGCAGGCGCTGGTAGAGGCGCAACACCCGTTCACCCTCGGCCGTGAGTTTGGCACCGCCGCCGCCCTTGCCGCCGACACTGCGTTCGACCAAGGGTTTTTGCGCCAGGTTGTTCAGTTCGTCGATGGCGTCCCAGGCGGCCTTGTAGCTCAAGCCCGCACTTTTGGCGGCGCGGGTGATGGAGCCCTGCTCGGCGATATGCCCCAGCAGGGCGATACGCTGGGGGCGGCGGACAATATGTTGGCTGAGCAGAGTCGGTAGGGACATGGGCATTCGCTGTGGTGGGATGAGCGGACGTTGCAGCCGCGAGGCATGAGAGTCAAGTGCCAGGCTTTGGCGTGCGGGCCAGGCAGTACACGTCTACCTGTCGCGCTCCGGCGTTGATCAACAACCGCGCCAGGCTGTGGGCGGTGGCGCCGGTGGTGAGCACGTCGTCCACCAGCGCCAGATGGCGGCCGCGCACCTCGGCACCGGGGGCCAGGGCGAAGGCGTTGAGCAGGTTGCGTTTGCGCGTCTTGGCGTCGAGGGCTTGCTGCGCGACGGTTTCATAAGGGCGTTGCAATAGGTGTTCATCGTGGGGAAGGTCGAGGTCGGCGCTGAGCCAGCGCGCCAGCATCAGCGCCTGGTTATAGCCCCGTTCACGCAGGCGCCTGCGGGCCATGGGCACCGGCAGCAGCATGTCCGGGCGGGTGAGTGAGTGGTTGTCGAAGCGATGTTGCAAGTAGTGCCCCAGCAAACGCCCCAGCATATGCCCGAGGGGCCAGCGTGCCTGGTGCTTGAAGCGACTGATCAGGGTGTCCACCGGAAAGCTGTAGGTCCAGGGGGCGATCACGTGTTTAAAGGCGGGCGGTTGTCTCAGGCACTGGCCGCAGACCAGGCCGTCCATCGCCAAAGGCAAGGCGCAGATTTCGCAATGTTCCATCAGCCAGGGCAGCTCGGTTTCGCAGACGTTGCACACACAGTCGGCGGTTTCAGTCGTCTCGTCGCAGATTAAACATTTCTGTATGTTTTTTGACCAGATGTAAACTTCGTGTTTGTTGCTTGGTTGACAGTGCATGAATCTTCCTTAAATATGCCGAGCATCCGTGTCGTGCCTGTGGGTATTGCCCTTCCCGCAGCGCTTGCCAAAGCATAATCAAGGAATCGCCCATGAGCGCCAGCACCACCGCCACCTTGCGTCACGATTGGTCTTTAGCCGAAGTCAAAGCGTTGTTCGTGCAGCCGTTCAATGACCTGTTGTTCCAGGCGCAGACCGTGCACCGCGCGCATTTCGATGCCAACCGTGTACAGGTGTCGACACTGCTGTCGATCAAGACCGGTGCCTGCCCGGAAGATTGCAAATATTGTCCGCAGTCGGGCCACTACAACACGGGCCTGGAAAAAGAAAAGCTGATGGAGGTGCAGAAGGTCCTCGAAGAGGCCGCCCGCGCCAAGGCCATCGGTTCGACCCGTTTCTGCATGGGCGCCGCCTGGAAACACCCGTCGGCCAAAGACATGCCCTATGTGCTGCAGATGGTCAAAGGCGTGAAGGCCATGGGCCTGGAAACCTGCATGACCCTCGGCCGTCTCGACCAGGACCAGACCGAAGCCCTGGCCCAGGCCGGCCTGGATTACTACAACCACAACCTGGATACGTCGCCGGAGTTCTACGGCAGTATCATCACCACCCGTACCTACAGCGAGCGCCTGCAAACCCTGGCCTATGTGCGTGAGTCGGGGATGAAGATCTGCTCCGGCGGCATCCTCGGCATGGGCGAGACCCTCGACGACCGCGCCAACCTGCTGATCCAGTTGGCCAACCTGCCGGAGCATCCGGAGTCGGTGCCGATCAACATGCTGGTGAAAGTCGCCGGCACACCGTTGGAAAATGCCGAGGACATCGACCCGTTCGATTTCATCCGCATGCTGGCCGTGGCGCGCATCCTGATGCCGCAATCCCATGTGCGCCTGTCGGCGGGGCGCGAAGCCATGAACGAGCAGATGCAGGCCCTGGCGTTCTTTGCCGGTGCCAACTCGATCTTCTACGGCGACAAACTGCTGACCACCGCCAACCCTCAGGCCGACAAGGACATGCAACTGTTCTCGCGCCTGGGCATCCTGCCGGAAGCCCGTGAAGAGCATGCGGATGAAGTGCACCAGGCGGCCATCGAACAGGCGTTGGTGGAGCAGAAGAGCAGCGAGCAGTTCTATAACGCCGTTGTTTGATCCCCACCTGTTTTGACCGAAGTTGCACCTGCCACCCCGAGGCCTGCATGTCTTTTGATCTCTCCGCGCGCCTCGCCGCCCGCCGTGCCGAACACCTTTACCGTCAACGCCCGCTGCTCCAGAGCCCCCAAGGCCCGGAGGTGGTGGTTGACGGTCAACCCCTCCTGGCATTCTGCAATAACGATTACCTGGGCCTGGCCAATCACCCGCAAGTGATCGAGGCCTGGCGCGCCGGGGCGTCCCGTTGGGGCGTGGGCGGCGGTGCCTCGCACTTGGTGGTGGGTCACGCCACGCCGCACCATGAACTGGAGGAGGCGCTGGCCGATTTTACCGGCCGCCCGCGAGCGTTGCTGTTTACCACCGGCTACATGGCCAACCTCGGTGCGGTCACAGCGTTGGTGGGGCAGGGCGATACGGTGCTGGAAGACCGTCTCAACCATGCCTCGCTGCTGGATGCCGGCTTGCTGTCCGGTGCGCGCTTCAATCGCTACCTGCACAACGACGCGATCAGCCTGGCCAAGCGCCTGGAGAAAGCCACCGGTAATACGCTGGTGGTCACCGATGGTGTGTTCAGCATGGACGGCGACCTGGCCGACCTGCCGGCATTGGCCCGTGCAGCCAGGGCCAAAGGCGCCTGGTTGATGGTGGATGATGCCCATGGCTTTGGTCCGCTCGGTGCTAACGGCGGCGGGATCGTCGAGCATTTCGGCTTGAGCCAGGACGACGTGCCGGTATTGGTCGGCACCCTGGGCAAAGCGTTCGGCACGGCGGGCGCGTTTGTCACGGGCAGTGAGGACCTGATCGAAAGCCTGATCCAGTTTGCCCGGCCGTATATCTACACCACCAGCCAACCGCCGGCGCTGGCCTGCGCCACCCTGAAAAGCCTGGAGCTGCTACGCACCGAACATTGGCGGCGTGAGCACCTCGACCGGCTGATTCGTCAGTTTCGCCAGGGCGCTGAACAACTTGGCCTGGACTTGATGGACAGCTTTACACCGATCCAGCCGATCCTGATTGGCGACAGTGCCAAGGCCGTGCGCCTGTCGCGGATGCTGCGTGAGCGCGGCCTGATGGTCACGGCGATCCGCCCGCCCACCGTACCTGCCGGCAGCGCGCGTTTGCGCGTGACCTTGACCGCAGCCCACAGCGAAGCGCAGGTGCAGCTATTGTTAAACGCATTGGAAGAGTGTTTCCGCTTGCTTGGCGCCACGGAGCCCGACCATGCGTGATCGACTGATCCTGCTGCCCGGCTGGGGGCTCGGCGTATCGCCGCTGGAGCCTTTGGCCGCCGCCTTGCGTGGCCTGGACGCACACCTGCAGGTGCAGGTCGAGCCATTGCCGGCGCTTGCTTCCAGCGACCTCGATGAATGGCTCGACGAACTCGACGCTACCCTGCCCGACAACGCCTGGCTGGGCGGTTGGTCCCTGGGCGGCATGCTCGCTGCCGAACTGGCGGCGCGGCGCGGCGAGCGTTGCTGCGGCTTGCTGACCCTGGCGAGCAACCCGTGTTTCGTTGCCCACGACGGCTGGCCCCATGGGATGCCCGCCGAGACCTTCGATGCGTTCCTGGCCGGCTGCCATGCCGACTCCCAAGTCACTCTCAAGCGTTTCGGCCTGTTGTGCGCCAAGGGCGCCGAAGACCCGCGCGGGCTGTCGCGCCTGCTGGTCAGTGGCGCGCCGCATTCAGCGTCCAGCGTGTTGATGCCCGGCCTGGAACTGCTGGCCCAACTGGATACCCGCGAAGCCTTGCTGACTTATCGCGGCCCACAGTTGCACCTGTTCGCCGGCATGGACGGATTGGTGCCCGCCGAAGCCGCCAGCGACCTGCTGAGGCTGCTGCCGGATGTGGAAATCGGCCTGATTGAACAGGCTGGTCACGCTTTTCTTCTGGAAGACCCCCACGGTGTGGCGGGGGCCATCCAGGCTTTTTTGCATGAGTGCGTCGATGACTGATTTATCCCATCCCTCCCTGCCGGGCGCCTTGCCGGACAAACGCCAGGTGGCGGCGTCGTTTTCCCGTGCGGCGGCCAGTTACGACAGCGTCGCCGAGTTGCAGCGAGCGGTGGGGCATGGGCTGCTGGCCCGCCTGCCATCAGCGTGTGCGCCACGGCGCTGGCTGGATATGGGCTGCGGTACCGGTTATTTCAGCCGCGTGTTGGGCGAGTTGTTGCCCGCCAGCCAAGGTGTGGCGTTGGATATTGCCGAGGGGATGCTCGATCACGCCCGGCCTTTGGGCGGTGCTGAGTATTTCATCGCGGGTGATGCCGAGCGTCTGCCTTTGAAGGATGGCAACTGCGGGCTGATCTTTTCCAGCCTGGCGGTGCAGTGGTGTGCGAACTTCGAGGCGGTGCTCAGCGAGGCCTATCGCGTGCTGCAACCGGGTGGCGTGCTGGCGTTCGCCAGTTTGTGCGTCGGGACGCTGGATGAGTTGCGCGAAAGTTGGCGGGCGGCGGATGGCCTGGTGCACGTCAATCGCTTCCGCACTTTCGAGGCGTACCAGCAGTTGTGCGCGGCCAGTGGTTTGCGCGTGGTCAGCCTGGACCGACGTCCCCATGTGCTGCATTACCCGGATGTGCGCAGCCTGACCCATGAGCTCAAGGCGCTGGGGGCGCATAATCTCAATCCGGGCCGCCCGGGAGGGTTGACGGGCCGTGCGCGGATTGTTGCACTGGTAGACGCCTACGAGCAGTTCCGTCAGGCCGAGGGACTGCCGGCCACGTATCAAGTGGTGTACGCCGTCCTGGAGAAGCCCCTATGAGCGCCGCTTATTTCATCACTGGCACCGATACGGATGTCGGCAAGACCACTATCGCCGCCGGCCTGCTGCACGCCGCTCGGCTAGCCGGCAAAAGTACTGCGGCGGGAAAACCCGTGGCTTCCGGCTGCCAGGTCACGGCCAAGGGCTTGCGCAACGCCGATGCCCTGGCACTGCTGGCCGAGTGTTCATTGCCGTTGAGTTATGCCGAGGTCAACCCGGTGGCATTCGAACCCGCCATCGCGCCCCATCTGGCCGCGCGGGAGGCCGGCGTCGCGCTGACGGTGCAGTCGTTGTTGAAACCCATGCAGCAGATTCTGGCGCGTCAGGCGGATTTCACCCTCATCGAAGGCGCAGGCGGTTGGCGGGTGCCGTTGGCTGACCAGGACAACCTGTCGGACCTGGCCATGGCGCTGCAACTGCCGGTGATCCTGGTGGTGGGCGTGCGCCTGGGTTGCATCAGCCATGCCTTGCTCACCGCCGAAGCCATCGCCCGGGACGGTTTGCCCTTGGCCGGTTGGGTGGCGAATATCATCGACCCCAAGACCTCTCGTCTGGAAGAAAACCTCGCGACCCTGGCCGAGCGTTTGCCCGCACCATGCCTGGGCCGAGTGCCCAAGCTCAAGCACGCCGGCGCCGAGGCGGTAGCTGAGTACCTGCAACTGGACCTGCTTGACTGATTCTGGCTATCGGCACGGCATTATGCCATTAGTGTTTTTAACGGGCTTTTTGCCAGTATGTCTGCTTCAATTCAACTTCACGATTCTCTAAAGGCAGGTTCAAGCCATGGAAATCTCTGGCAGCAGCGCGTTTTACTCGGGGCTGAGCACCATTCAGGCCGGGCAGAGCCGTGTCGACCAGGCCGCCGGCAGGATTGCCAGCGCCGCGACCACCCAGCCGTCGGACGCACAGAGCGACCGGTTGCAAGCCAATGACCGCGCCCAGCCGACGAATTCGGCGAGCAATATGGTTGAAATGGCCCAAGGCAAGTTTCAAGTGGAGTTGGGCGCCAAGGTCGCCAAGGCTTCAGACGAAATGCTCGGTACCCTGATCGACACCTTCGCTTAACCCCCTCCTTGCTCACGACCGGCTTCTTCCTGAGGCTGGTCGTGCTTGCGCAATTCTCCATTGTCTTCTGAACCCCTTGTGGCATCCCGCCGCAGGCCTCGCCATGCCTGCCATTGACCCGCGTCATGACAAACGGTGTCTGGACGACGCTTGACATCCCCAGGTCGTAAACGTATGTTTCAAACACCTGTTTGACCGCCATAACAAATCCACGCGGTTGTTCATTCCAGATACATCAGCAGAGGTTTATCGCTATGCCTGACTACAAGGCCCCCTTGCGTGATATTCGCTTCGTTCGTGACGAACTGCTCGGCTATGAAGCGCACTATCAGAGCCTGCCGGCTTGCCAGGACGCTACCCCGGACATGGTTGACGCCATTCTCGAAGAAGGCGCCAAGTTTTGTGAGCAAGTGCTGGCACCGTTGAACCGCGTGGGTGACATCGAAGGGTGCACCTGGAGTGAGTCTGGCGTAAAAACCCCTGCTGGTTTCAAAGAAGCCTACAAGCAATTCGTCGAAGGCGGCTGGCCAAGCCTGGCCCACGACGTGGAGCACGGTGGCCAAGGCCTGCCGGAATCCCTGGGCCTGGCCGTGAGCGAAATGGTCGGCGAAGCCAACTGGTCGTGGGGCATGTACCCGGGCCTGTCCCATGGCGCGATGAACACCATTTCCGAGCATGGCACCCCCGAGCAGCAAGAGGCTTACCTGACCAAGCTGGTATCGGGCGAGTGGACCGGCACCATGTGCCTGACCGAACCACACTGTGGTACCGACCTGGGCATGCTGCGCACCAAGGCCGAGCCTCAGGCTGACGGTTCCTACAAAGTCTCCGGTACCAAGATCTTCATCTCGGCCGGTGAGCACGACATGGCCGACAACATCGTCCACATCGTGCTGGCCCGCCTGCCGGACGCACCGGCCGGTACCAAAGGCATCTCGCTGTTCATCGTGCCCAAGTTCCTGCCCAACGCCGACGGCTCGATCGGTGCGCGCAACGCCGTGAGCTGTGGTTCCCTGGAACACAAGATGGGTATCCACGGTAACGCCACTTGTGTGATGAACTTCGACGCGGCCACCGGTTTCCTGATCGGCCCGGCGAACAAAGGCCTGAACTGCATGTTCACCTTTATGAACACCGCTCGCCTGGGCACCGCGCTGCAAGGCCTGGCCCACGCCGAGATCGGCTTCCAGGGCGGCCTGAAATACGCCCGCGATCGCCTGCAGATGCGTTCCCTGACTGGCCCGAAAGCGCCGGAAAAGGCCGCCGACCCGATCATCGTGCACCCCGACGTGCGCCGCATGCTGCTGACCATGAAAGCCTTCGCCGAAGGTAACCGTGCGATGGTGTACTTCACCGCCAAGCAAGTGGACATCGTCAAGTACGGCACCGACGACGAGGCCAAGAAACAGGCCGACGGCCTGCTGGCATTCATGACCCCGATTGCCAAGGCGTTCATGACCGAAGTCGGTTTTGAATCCGCCAACCACGGCGTGCAGATCTATGGCGGCCACGGCTTTATCGCCGAGTGGGGCATGGAGCAGAACGTTCGCGACAGCCGTATCTCCATGCTGTACGAAGGCACCACCGGCATCCAGGCACTGGACCTGCTCGGCCGCAAAGTGCTGATGACCCAGGGCGAAGCGCTCAAGGGCTTCACCAAGATCGTGCACAAGTTCTGCCAGGCCAACGAAGGCAACGACGCGGTCAAGGAATTTGTGGCACCGCTGGCTGCGCTGAACAAAGAGTGGGGCGAGTTGACCATGAAGGTCGGCATGGCCGCGATGAAAGACCGCGAAGAAGTGGGTGCCGCTTCGGTGGATTACCTGATGTACTCCGGTTACGCCTGCCTGGCTTACTTCTGGGCCGACATGGCGCGCCTGGCTGCCGAAAAACTCGCCGCCGGTACCAGCGAAGAAGCGTTCTACACCGCCAAGCTGCAAACCGCGCGCTTCTACTTCCAGCGCATCTTGCCGCGGACCCGTACCCACGTGGCCACCATGCTGTCGGGCGCCAGTAACCTGATGGACATGAAAGAAGAAGACTTCGGCCTGGCTTACTAAGCCTTACCGGGTTCATCTGAAACCGTCGCTTCCCTTGGGAGCGGCGGTTTTTTCATTGGGGGATAAAAAACACAGTGCAGCGCTCAGGGATTTTCTCCGGCTGCCGTTACAGTGATGGCAATGTGATACATGACGGGCAAGGTGTGCTTAACTGTTCGCATCAAGGCACAGTGCCACTACTTTTTGCGGGTCGGAGTTTTACCCTTGTCACGCGTGTCTGCTTTACGTTTCAGTCACTTTCTTCCTTCGTTGCTGCTGTTGCTGGCCGGGCTCTCGGCTGCGTACGTCAAGGACCTCAGCGTCTTTTTCACCTCGCTGTTCAATGTGTTGCCGACCCTGGTGCTGTTGCTGGGCGGTTCGTACTGCGCGGTTTATCGCCGCCAGCGTGAATTGTTCCTGATGATCACGGTGTACATCGCCTACTTCCTGCTCGATACCCAGACCGATTTCTATCGCGACAATGGCCGCGTGCGCGAAGACGCGGCCGTGGTGTTTCACCTGTGTTGCCTGTTATTGCCGTTGCTGTTCAGCATCTACGCGCTGTGGCAGGAGAAGACCCATCTGTTCCGCGATTTCGTTGCCCGTTGTGCGGTGCTGCTGGCAATCGGCAGCGTCGCGCTGGCCCTGGAGCAAAGTTATCCCCAGGCACTGCTGAACTGGCTGGCGGAGATACGCTGGCCCGCCCTGCATGGGACCTGGATGAGCCTGATCCAGCTGTCATACCCGATGTTCCTGATCGGCTTCCTCACTCTGGCGGCGCAATACTGGTACCAGCCGCGCCCGCTGCATGCGGCGCAACTGGTCGGGTTGCTGGGGATGTTCTGGATGTTGCCGCAGACCTTCATCCTGCCGTTCACCCTGAACATCATGTGCAGCCAGGTCATGCTGATGATCGCCGCCGGCGTGGCCCACGAGGCTTATCAAATGGCGTTCCGCGACGAACTGACCGGCCTGCCGGGGCGCCGTGCCCTGAACGAACGCATGCAGCGGCTGGGGCGCAACTATGTGCTGGCGATGACCGACGTCGATCACTTCAAGCGTTTCAATGACACCCATGGCCACGATGTGGGCGACCAGGTGCTGCGCCTGGTGGCGAGCAAGCTGTCCAAGGTCAATGGGGGTGGGCGTGCCTACCGCTATGGCGGTGAAGAATTCGCCGTGGTGTTTGCCGGCAAGACCCTGGATGAGTGCATGCCGCACCTGGAGGAAATCCGCGAGATCGTCGCCAACTACGACATCAAGTTGCGCAACTCGGACCGGCCCCAGGATGATCAACAAGGCCGTCAACGCCGGGCGGGCAGCGGCGCGTCGAGTGTGTCGGTGACGGTCAGCATCGGCGTGGCCGAACGCCAGATCGACCAGCGCACGGCGGAAGAAGTGCTCAAGTCCGCCGACCAGGCGCTGTACGCCGCCAAGGGCGCGGGGCGTAACTGTGTGGTTGCGGCCGGGCAGACCCGCCGTGGCGCGGTGCGCATGCAGAGCGCTGCCGGTTGAGTGATGGCGCTGTATTCAGCGGTTCTACAATGATTGTCCGAGGCGCTGGCCGGCAGTAGGTTGAAAGGATCTGCTGCCGGAGACATCGCCATGCCTGAGTACAAAGCTCCCCTGCGCGACATGCGCTTTCTGATCGACCACGTGTTTGATTTCCACGGCCACTACGCTGCCCTGGGCGCCACGGACGCCAGCCCGGACATGGTCAGTGCAATCCTCGAAGAAGGCGCCAAATTCTGCGAGAACGTGCTTTCGCCACTCAACCGCAGTGGGGATGAAGAGGGCTGCCATTTCGACAATGGCGTGGTGATCACGCCCAAGGGCTTCAAGGAAGCCTTCGCCCAGTACGTCGAGGGCGGCTGGCACGGTGTGGCGGCAGACCCGGCCTACGGCGGCCAGGGCCTGCCGCAATCGTTGGGCCTGGTGCTCAGCGAGATGATCGGCTCCAGCAACACCTCGTGGGGCATGTATCCGGGCCTGACCCACGGCGCGATGTCGGCGATCCACGCCCACGGCACCGAAGAGCAGAAGGCCACGTTCCTGAGCAAACTCACCGCAGGCGAATGGACCGGCACCATGTGCCTGACCGAAGCCCATTGCGGCACCGACCTGGGCCTGATCAAGACCCGTGCCGTGCCCCAGGCGGATGGCAGCTACGCGATCACCGGCAGCAAGATCTTCATCTCGGCCGGTGAGCACGACATGAGCGCCAATATCATCCACCTGGTGCTGGCCAAGCTGCCGGATGCGCCGGCGGGCACCAAGGGTATCTCGTTGTTTATCGTGCCCAAGTTCCATGTGGATTCGGCTGAGCGCAATGCGGTGCACTGCGGCTCTATCGAGCACAAGATGGGCATCAAGGCCTCGGCCACCTGCGTGCTCAACTTCGACGGCGCCAAGGGCTTTTTGATTGGCGAGGCAAACAAGGGCCTCAACTGCATGTTCACCATGATGAACCACGCCCGCCTGGGCACCGGCATGCAGGGCCTGTGCAACGGCGAGGCGAGCTTCCAGGGCGCGATCAAGTACGCCAACGACCGCCTGCAAATGCGCGCGCTGACCGGCGCCAAGGCCCCGGAGAAAGCCGCCGACCCGATCATCGTGCATCCGGATGTGCGCCGTATGCTGCTGACCATGAAAGCCTTCAACGAAGGTAACCGCGCACTCACCTATTTCACTGCGCAGTTGCTCGATACCGCGCACCTGAGCAGCGACGCTGGCCAGCGTCAGGAAGCCGAAGACCTGTTGGCGTTCCTCACCCCCATCTGCAAAGCCTTTATGACCGACACCGGGCTGGAGGTGACCAACCACGGCATGCAGATATTCGGCGGCCATGGCTACATTCGTGAGTGGGGCATGGAACAACTGGCGCGCGATGCGCGGATTGCGCCGATCTACGAAGGCACCAACGGCATCCAGGCCCTCGACCTGCTGGGGCGCAAGGTGCTGGGCAGCCAGGGCAGGCTGCTGCGCGGCTTTACCAAAATCGTGCATAAGTTTTGCGCGGCGAATGCCGAACATGCGCAGCTCAAGGACTATGTGGCGCAGCTCAATCAACTGAATCAGGAATGGGGCGCGCTGACCACCCAGGTCGGTATGGCCGCGATGAAAAACCCGGATGAGGTGGGCGCAGCGGCGGTGGATTACTTGATGTATAGCGGTTACATCATCCTCGCCTACCTGTGGCTGCGGATGGCCATTGCCGCGCTGGCGCAGGATGACACTGAGTTTGCCAAAGCCAAGCTGGCCACTTGCGACTTTTACTTCAAGCGTCTGCTGCCACGTACCGCAACCCATCGCGCCGCCGTGGAAGCGGGCAGCGAATGCCTGATGAGTCTGCCTGCGGAGTCGTTTGCGTTGTAATGACTTAAAAATACCAATCAGTCACAAGTGGACCCTATGTGTCTGAAAAGTTGTTCGGGTACACTCGGAGCCTGTAAAACCGATCCTATCGAATCACTTTTCACGTTCTCACGAGGTTTGCCATGGCTGATTACAAAGCGCCGCTGCGTGATATGCGCTTCGTCCTCAACGAAGTCTTTGAGGTCGCCACCACTTGGGCCCAATTGCCGGCATTGGCAGACAGCGTTGACGCCGAGACCGTAGAGGCCATCCTCGAAGAAGCCGGCAAGGTCACCGCCAAATCCATCGCCCCGCTCAGCCGCGGCGGCGATGAACAGGGCTGCCGTTGGGATAACACCGCGGTGTTTACTCCGGAGGGTTATCCACAGGCCTACAAGACCTACGCTGAAGGTGGCTGGGTCGGCGTAGGCGGCGACCCCGTGTTTGGCGGCATGGGCATGCCCAAGGCGGTATCGGCCCAAGTCGAGGAGATGATCAACTCGTCAAGCCTGGCGTTCGGCCTGTACCCGATGCTGACCTCCGGCGCCTGCGTGTCGATCAACACCCACGCCAGCGAGGAACTCAAGGCCATCTACCTGCCGAAGATGTATTCCGGCGAGTGGGCAGGCTCCATGTGCCTGACGGAAGCGCACGCCGGTACCGACCTGGGGATTATCCGCACCAAGGCCGAGCCGCAGGCAGACGGTTCCTACACGATCAGCGGGACAAAGATCTTTATCACTGGCGGTGAACACGACCTCACCGAGAACATCATTCATCTGGTACTGGCCAAGCTGCCGGACGCACCGGCCGGCCCCAAGGGGATTTCGCTGTTCCTGGTGCCGAAGTTCATGGTCAACGCCGACGGCAGCCTGGGCGCGCGCAACCCGGTGAGCTGTGGCTCCATCGAACACAAGATGGGTATCCAGGCATCCGCCACCTGCGTGATGAACTTCGACGAAGCCGTGGGTTACCTGGTGGGCGAACCCAACCGTGGGTTGGCGGCGATGTTCACCATGATGAACTACGAGCGCCTTGGCGTGGGTATCCAGGGCCTGGCGTCCGGCGAGCGCTCCTACCAGAACGCGATTGAATATGCGCGGGACCGCCTGCAAAGCCGTGCGCCGACCGGTGCCCAGGCCAAAGACAAAGTGGCCGACCCGATCATCGTCCACCCCGACGTGCGCCGTATGTTGTTGACCATGAAAGCCGCCAACGAAGGCGGTCGCGCGTTCTCCACCTATGTGGCGACGCAGTTGGACATCGCCAAGTTCAGTGACGATGCCGCTGCCCGTGAGCGGGCCGATAACCTGGTGGCCTTGTTGACGCCGGTCGCCAAGGCGTTCCTCAGCGACCTGGGCCTGGAAACCACCGTGCTCGGCCAGCAAGTGTTTGGTGGCCACGGTTATATTCGCGAATGGGGCCAGGAGCAACTGGTGCGTGATGTACGCATCACCCAGATCTACGAAGGCACCAACGGCATCCAGGCACTGGATTTGATGGGACGCAAGATCGTCGGCAGCGGCGGTGCGTTCTACACCTTGTTCGCCGACGAGATCCGCCAGTTCATCGCCTCGGCGGGGCCCGAACTGGCTGAGTTCAGCCAACCGCTGAGCGCGGCGGTGGACAACCTGGACGAGTTGACCGCCTGGGTGCTCGATCGCGCCAGGACCAACCCGAACGAGATCGGCGCAGCCTCGGTGGAGTATTTGCATGCATTTGGTTACATGGCCTACGCCTATATGTGGGCACGCATGGCCAAGGCCGCGTTGGGCAAGGAGGCTGAGGAAGACTTCTACGCCAGCAAACTGGGCACCGCGCGCTTCTACTTTGCGCGTCTGTTGCCACGTATTCACTCGCTGAGTGCGTCGGTAAAAGCCGGTAGCGAATCCTTGTTTTTGCTGGATGAGGCACTGTTCTAAGGGCTCGGAGGGCGTGTAAGCATTCTCTTACATGACGTACTGCTAATCGTCCTCTATCGCCAAATTGGATCCACGGATAATCTACTTCACATGGACGTCGCGCAGGAAGCGCAAAGCAACAACACGGACACGTAGGATTCTGCCAGGATGGCGGAGTGAAATGGATGTCAGGGAAACAGTCTGCAAAGCCCCGCTTCGGCGGGGTTTTCTTTTGCCTGCGAAAAAGTCAGGCGCCGAATTTCAGGGCAGGGCCTGCGGCGCATTCATCACGTCTTCCAGCAAGGTGCGCAGCAGCGCCATGGTTGCCTGCTGGCGTTGTACATCGCGACACACCAAACCTACCTTTAACGGCACCCTGGGTTCACTCAAGGGCTTCCAGAGCAGCGACTGGCTGTTGTGTTCGTCCTGGGAGCGTCCCGGCAGCACCGTGGCCAATTTGGTGTTAGGCAAGCTGTCGAGAATCCCCACCATGGTATTCAACTCCGCCTGTACCTGCGGCCGGCGTCCGAGGTTGGATAACTGACCCTGCCAGATCTGTCGAACCTGGAACTCTTCCCCCAGCAACAACATCGGCAGTTCGGCGGCCTGTTTCAGCGAGACTTTCTTGAATTCGCGCAGGGGATGGTCCTCGGGGATGACCACCTTCAGCTCATCCTCATACAACAACACGCCGTGCAGCCCCGGCTGGCGTGGCGGCAGATAGCTGATGCCGATGTCCAGCGAGCCGTTAAGCAACCGCCGTTCAATCTCGATCCCGGTCAATTCGTAGATCTGCACCACCAGGTGCGGCTGGGCCTTGCGCACGCGCTCGAGCATTTGCGGGACCAGGCTGGTGTGCACGGTTTGCAGCACGCCGATGGCCAGGGTGCGCATGGCCTGGCCCTTGAAGTTACGCAAGGCTTCGACGGCTTGCTGCATGCCATCGATCAGCGGCAAGGCATGGTTGTACAGGGTATGGGCGGCCAGGGTGGGCAGCAGGCGTTTGCTGCTGCGTTCGAACAGGCTCACATCGAGGTTGCGCTCCAACTGACGGATCTGTTGTGAAAGCGCCGGCTGGGAGATCGACAGGCGTTCAGCGGCACGGCCCACATGGCCTTCTTCATACACCGCGACGAAATAACGCAGTTGCTTAAAATCCATAAGGTTTACTTATCGAAAAAGCTGGAAAATCGAAATGGCCGGTGGCCCCCGAGGCGCCTAGTCTAGCGCCTATTCGCAGGGCTTACAGGGCCGGATCGGGCAATGAACAGCGTTTATGTTGATGGCGTTTACATAGGCAAGGCAACACACCCGCAGACAGTGATTGCAGGGAAAACCGACCAAGGCCCGGTTGCCACTGGGGGCAAGCTGTGAATCTCTTCAATATGCGTCGCCCCGTGCCCAGCCTGGACGACCTGGTGCTGGAGGCTTCACCCGATACGCTGTCCAGCGAGGCGCTGATGCCCACCGTGGCGAGGCCGCCTCAGGTATTCGTACGTGGCCAGGGCTCCTGGCTGTGGGACAGCGACGAGCGTGCCTACCTGGATTTCAGCCAGGGCAACGCTGCCAACAGCCTCGGCCACAGCCCGCAGGTCTTGATCAAAGCCCTTGCCGACCAGACCCAGGCCTTGATCAATCCAGGCATGGGGCTGCATAACCGCGCTCAACTCAATCTTGTCGACCGCCTGTGCCATCGAACCGGCAGCGACCAGGCCTACCTGCTCAACAGTGGCGCCGAGGCCTGCGAAGCGGCGATCAAGCTGGCGCGCAAGTGGGGCCAACTGCATCGCGGCGGGGCCTACCGCATTATCAGCGCGAGCAATGGTTGCCATGGGCGCAGTTTCGCCGCACTGGCGGCGTCGGCCGGCAATCTGGAAAACCGCTTTGAACCGCAATTGCCCGGCTTCAGCCATGTGCCGTTCAACGATCTGCCGGCCCTGCATGCAGCGGTCGATGCACAGACAGTCGCCATCCTGCTGGAGCCGGTCCAGAGCGAGGCCGGTGTGATCCCCGCGACGGAACATTACCTCAAGGGGGTTGAACGGCTGTGCCGCGAACTGGGGATCCTGCTGATCCTCGACGAAGTACAAACCGGCCTCGGCCGTTGCGGCACCTTGCTTGCCGAACAGCAATACGGCGTGCGAGCCGACATCATCACCCTCGGCAAAGGCCTGGGCGGCGGCGTCCCGTTGGCTGCGCTGCTGGCGCGCGGCAACGCCTGTTGCTTCGATGTGGGTGAGCTGGAAGGTACCCATCATGGCAACGCATTGATGGCATCGGCCGGGCTGGCGGTACTCGATACGGTGCTGGAGCACGGCTTCCTGGAACACGTACGTGAATCCGGCCTTTACCTGGGCGAAGGCCTTGCCCGGCTGGCCTACCGCTACGATCAGGGCCCATTGCGCGGCCACGGCCTGATGTGGGGCCTGACGTTGTCGGATGATTCTGCAGATGCAGTGGTAAAAGCCGCCCTGCACGAAGGCCTGATCCTCAACGCCCCGCAACCTGACTGCCTGCGCTTCACCCCGGCGCTTACGGTGAGCAAAAGCAACATCGACGAAATGCTCCTGCGCCTGGCCCGCGCTTTTTCCCGGGTGCGCACCGCCCAGTTGCAATGCCGCAAGGGCATCGCCGTTTAACCCACATTCCTGAACCGTCTCGCGGTATACGCGGCGCCTCCAGCCTGATTTTTTCGGCTGGGGGCGTTTTTTTGCGTGTGAAATTTTTGGATTGAAAGCGTTGATTGATCGCCTGTGAAAACAATGGCTTTTTAGCGTGCGTCGGTAAGGACTGTCGACGGAGCACGGGTTGCTCCACTTCTAATCTATACCACTGGGTGGTATGTTTGTGGGAAGGGATATCCATGAGGCTTAGGTTATTTAAAACACGGCAGTTTGCTGATGCGGCCAGCAAGTCCTGGATCTACGATTCGGAGTTGAGGGAGGCATTTGGCCAATTACTGAGGGGGCAGGCAGATAATCTGGGAGGCGGTGTTTGGAAAAAGCGCCTCAACCAGAATAGGCATCGCTCCATAGTGTTGGCCAAGGGCAGGCAATACTGGGTTTATCAGTTGCTGTTCGCCAAGCAAGACCAAAGCAATATCAGTCAGAAAGATTTGGCTTGGTTTCGGGCGATGGCAAAAGTTTATGAAGGCTTAAACGAAACGCAGATCCAGCAGCTCTTGGATCTCAGGGAGTTTGTGGAGATACATCATGACCAAAAAATATGAAAGTGAAGCGCTGGAGTCCATTCACCAATCCGCCAAAGCGCTTTATGCCATCGGTGCTATTAGTAAAACTACCCTTCGTGAATACGACGAAGCGTGCTTCTCTGCCGTCCCGGAACAAATACCTGCCGAACAGATCAAGCAGCTACGTGAAAGTAGCCATGTCAGCCAACCGGTGTTTGCTCGTTACCTGAATACCAGCGCCTCCACGGTGAAGAAATGGGAATCTGGCGAGAAGCAACCCAGCGGCATGGCGCTCAAACTTCTTAGCATCGTGCAAAAGCATGGGTTAGAAATTCTGGCCTGAAGGATGGCCCGGTGCCAGATCCCACTGAACCCTCACGAACGCCCAAGGTCGATTAGCTACACGGCTCACACGAGCCGATTTTCTGGAGCTGACCCATGGACTTCATTCGTATCATCATCGCCATTCTGCTGCCGCCACTGGGTGTGTTCCTGCAAGTGGGTTTCGCTGGCGCGTTCTGGCTGAATATTCTGCTGACCTTGTGCGGTTACTTCCCAGGCATCATTCACGCTGTGTACATCATCGCCAAGCGCTGAGCCCGTCAGCCTTTTGCAATGAGCCGTGAATTGCGCTCATTGCGAAAGGCCAGTTGCTCGATGGTCTGGGTAGCGTGCTCGGCTTCTTCCCGCGCCTTGAGGATGATGCCGTGCTGCTCGGACTTGCTGCACACTGGGTCGGCGTTGCTCGCATCCCCCGTGAGCATGAAAGCCTGGCAACGGCAGCCACCGAAATCCTTTTCCTTTTCATCGCACGAACGACACGGCTCGGGCATCCAGTCGTAGCCGCGAAAGCGGTTGAACCCGAAAGAGTCGTACCAGATGTGCTGCATGCTGTGGTCGCGCACATTGGGAAACTGCACCGGCATCTGTCGGGCGCCGTGGCAGGGCAGGGCGGTGCCGTCCGGCGTCACGGTCAGAAAGATACTGCCCCAGCCGTTCATGCAGGCCTTCGGGCGCTCCTCGTAGTAGTCCGGTGTCACGAAGATCAGCTTGCACGGATGGCCTTCGACTTCGAGCTTGGCGCGGTATTCGTTGGTGATGCGTTCGGCGCGCACCAGTTGTTCCTTCGTCGGCAATAAACCCACGCGATTGAGTTGCGCCCAGCCATAGAACTGGCAGGTGGCAAGCTCGACAAAATCCGCTTCCAGCGCAATACACAGCTCGATGATGCGGTCGATCTTGTCGATATTGTGCCGATGGGTGACGAAGTTCAGCACCATCGGGTAGCCATGCGCCTTCACTGCGCGGGCCATTTCCAGCTTTTGCGCGAAGGCTTTTTTCGAACCGGCCAGCAGGTTGTTCACCTGTTCGTCGCTGGCCTGGAAGCTGATCTGGATATGGTCCAGGCCGGCTTTCTTGAAGTCGCTGATCTTCTGCTCGGTCAGGCCGATGCCCGAGGTGATCAGGTTGGTATAGAACCCCAGCTTGCGCGCCTCAGCGATCAACTCGGCCAGGTCCTGGCGCACCAGCGGCTCACCGCCGGAAAACCCCAGTTGCGCCGCGCCCATCTCGCGGGCCTCGCGAAATACCTTGATCCACTGCTCGGTGCTCAGTTCCTTGCCCTGCTCGGCAAAGTCCAGCGGGTTGGAGCAATACGGGCATTGCAACGGGCAGCGGTAGGTCAGCTCGGCGAGCAACCACAGCGGCAGGCCGATGGCGGGTTTTTCAGGCAAGGGTGATCCAGTGCTCAGCACGGGCGACCTCCATGAATTGCTCGATGTCGTCACCCAGCTCAGGTACGCCGGGGAACTGTTCTTCGAGCGCGGCAATGATCGCCGCCACGTCGCGCTCACCGTCAATCAGGCCACCAATCAGCGCGGCGCTGTCGTTGAGCTTGATCATGCCTTCGGGGTAGAGCAAGACATGGCCTTTTTGCGCGGGTTCGTACTGGTAGCGGTAGCCCTGGCGCCAGGTTGGTTTTCTGCTGCGATCGAAGCTCATAGGGTGATCCCTTTATGCCACACCCGCTGCTCGGTCACGCTGTGATACGGCGGGCGTTTCAGTTCGTAGGCCATGCTCATGGCATCCAGCATGCTCCACAGGATGTCGAGTTTGAACTGGAGGATTTCCAGCATGCGCTCCTGGCCTTCACGGGTGGTGTAGTGCTGCAAGGTGATTGCCAGCCCATGCTCAACATCGCGCCGCGCCTGGCCCAGGCGGGTGCGGAAATACTCGTAGCCGGTGGGGTCGATCCACGGGTAGTGCTGCGGCCAGCTGTCGAGGCGCGACTGGTGGATCTGCGGCGCGAACAGCTCGGTGAGCGAGCTGCTGGCGGCTTCCTGCCAGCTGGCGCGGCGCGCAAAGTTGACGTAGGCGTCTACCGCAAAGCGTACGCCGGGCAGCACCAGTTCCTGGGAGCGCAGCTGGTCGGGGTCGAGGCCGACCGCCTGGCCCAAGCGCAACCAGGCTTCGATGCCGCCATCCTCACCCGGTGCGCCATCGTGGTCGAGCAGGCGCTGAATCCACTCGCGACGGATCTCGCGGTCCGGGCAGTTGGCCAGGATCGCCGCATCTTTCAGCGGGATGTTCACCTGGTAATAGAAACGGTTGGCGACCCAGCCCTGGATCTGCTCGCGGGTGGCACGGCCTTCATACATCGCCACATGGTACGGGTGATGAATATGGTAGAAGGCGCCTTTGGCCCGCAAGGCGGCTTCGAACTCGGCGGTGCTCAATGGTGTGTCAGTCATGTCGTCTGCTCCTACAATTCAATGCTCATGCCGTCGTAAGCGACTTCGACATTGCGCCGCACCAGTTCTGCGCGCTCGGGAGAGTCTTCATCGAGGATCGGGTTGGTGTTGTTGATGTGGATAAGCACCTTGCGCTGCTTGGGCAACTGCTCCAGCACTTCGAGCATGCCGCCGGGGCCATTCTGCGCCAGGTGGCCCATCTCGCGGCCGGTGCGGGTGCCGACGCCACGGCGCTGCATTTCATCGTCGTCCCACATCGTACCGTCCACCAGCAGGCAATCGCTGCCGGCCATGATCTCCAGCAACGGCGCGTCGACCTTGCCCAGGCCCGGGGCGTAGAACAGTTTGCCGCCGGTGCGCAGGTCTTCGACGATCAGGCCGATGTTATCGCCAGGGTGCGGGTCGAAGCGGTGCGGTGAGTAGGGCGGCGCGGCGCTGCGCAGTGGCAGCGGGGTGAAGCGCAGGTTGGGGCAGGCCGGGATGGTGAAGCTGGCATCCAGCTCGATGCGGTTCCAGGCCAGGCCGCCGTTCCAGTGGGTGAGCATGGTGAACAGCGGGAAGCCGGTGCTCAGGTCTTCGTGGACCATGTCGGTGCACCACACCTGGTGCGGGCAACCTTCGCGCAGGCTCAACAGGCCGGTGGTGTGGTCGATCTGGCTGTCCATCAGGATGATGGCACTGATGCCGGTGTCGCGCAGTGCGCGGCCGGGCTGCATCGGCGCAAAACCCTGGAGTTGCGCGCGGATATCCGGCGAGGCATTGCACAGTACCCAGTTCACGCCATCGTCGGAAATGGCGATGGACGACTGGGTCCGCGCCTGCGCCCGCAGGCTGCCGTCACGAAAACCTGCGCAGTTCACGCAGTTGCAGTTCCACTGCGGGAAGCCGCCGCCAGCGGCGGAACCTAGAATCTGGACAAACATGGCCGCTCCATCAAGCAAAGCTCAAAACAAAAACGCCCCGGGCGAACCGAGGCGTTGTATTACCCAGCGGCTTAGCGGCTGGCGAAGTACATGGTGACTTCGAAGCCGATGCGCAGATCAGTGTAAGCAGGTTTGGACCAGGTCATATTCTTACTCCTACGAAGGGATGGGACGTTTACTACCAAGTAATACATATAGTCCACCTCCAGTCGGAGATGTTCAGATGTGTGCGTGGGAATGTTACGCAATTCTTCTCAAGTTAGCGCTGTCTTGGTGGAAAAAGCCTGTTGCAGGGTTGGCAATGATCAGCTCGCTGGTTGCCAGCTCTCGTCGACAGGTGGGCCGTTGGCGATGCAGCGCCAGCCGCCGGTCGCGTCCTGCAGCTGTTGGGCCGCGTGTTGCAGGTCCTCCCGTGTGCGGGCCTGGATCAGCTGTTGAAGCTGGTACAGATAATCCGACGGATGGCCCGCCAGGCGCGCATGCCAAAGCAGTTCGGCGCTTTGGGTGATCGGTAACGTCGCGGCGCAGAACTGCTGCGCCAAGGCGTGATTGCCCGAGTCATCGCTGCTGTCGATCAACAACGGTAGGTGTTTCAGGAAGGCTTGCAGGTGATCGACGATACCTGCCAGTGAAACGCTGGGTGATTGCACACCCAACAGCAGGCCGGTTTGCCCGTTGATCTGTCGGACACCGCTGAATACGGCGTAGCCCAACTGCAACTCGACCCTCAGGCGTTGGTAAAACGGCTCTTGGAGCAGGTGCCCAAGCAGCCGCCATGAGGCTTCATCGGCCAGGGATTGGCTGGGTGCCGGGCAAAACAGCAGCACGGCGGCTTCGGTTGAGTCAGTTTTAACCGTATGCCACACACGTTGACCACCGAGGTGTTGCAGAGAAGGTTCGAAGTGTGCAGGTTGCCCAGGCAGACGGGCGGCGGCTGCCTTTATCAACGTTTCACATGCGGCGGGCAGACTCAGCCCCAGGCCGTGCCAGCGGGCAGTGGCCCAGGATCCAGGCTGTTCGCTGGCGTCGGCACGGCCGGTGGCGCAGCACGCGGGCAGGGCCTGGAGCAGTTCCCGGATAGCGATCATGGGCGCAGGTGCCGGGGCAGTTTCCTGCGGCAGGTTCAGGCGCTGCGCCAACGCCTCCAGCACGGCCGGCATCGGCTCGTGCAGCCCGGTCATCTTCACCAGCCAATCATGGCCGGTGGCTTCGAGAGATAATTCGACGCCCGCCTGGCGCGCATATTCACGCAATGGCTGCAAGGTGTTTTCCAGCCCGGCAGGCGCTGGCGCGTCGAAGCGCCACTGCACATACAGCGCACCTTCATCGCCGTCATCCGCCAAGGCCTGGCTGAAGGTCAGCGCCGATACGTCCCTTCGCCCCCGTGAACGATCCTGGGCAAACGTGCGCAAGCCTCGGTGAGCGCTGGTTTGGCCACGGATCAGGCCGGCGCGTTCTTCTTTGACCGGTGGGCGCAGGAACGGGTTGTTCGGGGGCAGTTGCCAACGGTGTTCGGCGGGCGGCAAGTGCAGTGAATCAAGCAGGGCCTTGAGCGCGGCGACGCCCAGTTCACTGAGGTCTTCGCTGTTGTTTCGAGCCAATGCCAGGGCGCCCTGGACCTGTTGTTGGCGAGCGTTCAGCAGGGCGAACTCTTCGCGCAGTGGCGTCCAATCGCTGTGTGCGAAAAAGCTCAGCCAGTCGTGCAGCAGCGCCTCAATGGGTGTGGTCGGTTCGTCCTTGCTGTCGAGTGTAAAGTCGATGTCCAGCACGGCTTGTCCGGCGAAGTGGTACAGCACCGATGCCTGCAGGGCGCTGGCCAAGTGTCGGGTTTTTAACTCGGCGAGCAGCCCGCCCGGCGCAGAGGCATTGAGCCAGGTGCAGAGGAAATCCAGGGCTTCACGGGGCGCGTCACAGGTGATGATGTGGTGCAGGTGGTTGTTGTCGATGTGTTGATAGCGCCGAGCCTGGCCTTGCATCAAGGCCGGTGGTGAGGCCTGCGGATGCAAGGGGCCAGCGACCAGTTGCGCGCTGAACCGCTGCGCCAGGGCTTCCAGTTCTTGCAGCGGTTGCGGGCCGGCGAGGCTCAGTGTCATCTGCCCGCTTTGATAGAAATGCGTGTGGAATTTCCGCAGTGCTTGCTGAAACGCCTCGCGCTCCACCGGCAGGCTGTCACGGTTGCCCGCGTGAAAACCGCGCAGCGGATGATCCGCTGCCAAGCCTTCGAGCAGTGCCACCTGCTGCTGTGCCTTGGCATCCTGGGACCAGGCGACGTACTCAGCGTGCAGCACTTCGCGCTCGCGCCGTTGATCTTCCGGGGTCAGGCGCGGATGGGTCAGCATGTCCGCCAGCCGCTCCAGCCCGTGCGTAAAGACTGAAACCGGTAGTTCAAAGAAGAAGTCCGTGGTGCGTTCGCGGGTGCTTGCATTCACTTGGCCGCCGTGGCGCTGCACGTAGGCCATCAGCCCTTCGCCTGCAGGAAATCGCTCGGTTCCCAGAAACACCAAATGCTCAAGAAAATGCGCCAGCCCCGGCCAGGCCAACGGCACGTCGTGGCTACCGGCAGCCACCCGCAGCGCCGCCGCGCAACGTTTTAAGCGCGGTGCATGGCGCAGGGAAACCCGCAAGCCATTGGCCAGGGTTAGATGAACGGGATAAAGGTGGGCCGGGGCGGGCATGGGCACTTCCAGAACGGGGCAAGTGCCTATGCTAACAAACCCATTCAATCAGGGCTTGTGCAGCGGGCCGTAAAGCTCGGGACGCCGGTCTTGCAGGTAATGGTTGGCGGCGCGGGCGTCGAGGATCGATTGTCGATCCACTGTCCCGACAATCAAGGCTTCATCCAGGCCCGCTAGGGCGATTCGCTGGCCATCCGGTGCGGCAATGCTGCTTTGCCCGCAATACTGGATATCGCCTTCGTGCCCGCAGTAATTGGCGTAGGCCACGTAGCACTGGTTCTCGAAGGCCCGCGCCCGCACGGTGACATCGGCGACAAAGTCGAACGGCACCATATTGGCGGTGGGCACCAGGATCAGCTCGGCACCGGCCAGGGCCAGGCGTCGGGTGTTTTCCGGGAACTCCAGGTCATAGCAAATCAGGAACCCCAACTTCCATCCGTTGAGTTCCACCAGCGGGAAATCATCGTCGCCGGCACTGAACATCGAGTGATCCAGATCCCCGAACAGATGGGTCTTGCGGTAGTTGCACAGGCGCTGGCCGTGGGCGTCGATCAACTGCACGGCGTTGTATATCTGCCCGTCTTCGGTCCGCTCCGGGTAGCCGTACAGAATCGCCAGGCCGGCGCTTTGCGCCAGTTCGGCAATCGCCTGTGCAGACTCCCCGTCCTGAGCTTCGGCCAAGGCCCCCACGGCTTCGGCACCGATGTTGTACCCGGTGAGGAACATCTCCGGCAGCACCAGCACGTCGGCGCCGGACGCTTCATGCGCCAGTTGGTGCAGACGCTTGAGGTTGCCTGCGACATCCAGCGGCAGCGGTGGGCATTGGTACAGGGCGACGCGCATGTTCAACTCCTTAGTCAGCCAGGGCAATCGGCCCGATCTCATCGAACACATCACCCGGCCCCGGGTTCTCGGGGTGAGTGCTGCCACCAAAGTGGGTCATGATGCCCCATACCGCGTTCAGTGAGGTTTGTACCGCGCCCTCCACCCATGCTGGAGTCCAGGACACGTCGTCACCGGCGATAAAAATCCCGCGTTGTTCAGCGGGCATGTCCTTCTGCATGAAGTGCGCATACATGCGCTGGTTGTAGCGGTAGTGACCTGGCAACGCGCCTTTGAAGGCCCCGAGGAAATGCGGGTCGGCTTCCCAGGACACGGTGATCGGGTCGCCGATGATGCGCGCCTTGATGTCGACTTTCGGGTAGATCTTGTTCAAGGCGTCCAGCGCCAGTTTCACCCGTTTGTCGATGGGCTGCGGGAGCATTTTCAGCGCGTCGCTCATCCACGAGTACGACAGGCAGATCACCCCTGGTTTGTCGTCGCCGTTGTCGAAAAGGTAAGTGCCGCGCGTGAGGCGATCGGTGAGGGTCATGCTCATCAGGTCGCGGCCGGTCTCCGGGTCTTTGTCTTTCCAGAATGGGCGGTCGACCATCACGAAGGTCTTTGACGATTGCATGTAGCGCGTACGGTCCAGGGCCATCCACATCTTTTGCGAGAACAGGGTTTCATCGCACTCGATCTGGGTGGTCAGCAGCCAGCTTTGGCAGGTGGTGAGCACGGCCGCGTATTCGCGGGTATCGCCGTAGTTGTCGGTCACCGCGAAACGGCCCTCGGCAGCATGGGCGATGCGTTTTACCCCGGCCCGTGGTGCACCGCGGTGCAGCGAGCTCAGGCTGGTACCGGCGGGCCAGTGGGCGCATCGTTCCGGCACATGGCGCCAGATGCCCATCGGCACCTGGGCTACGCCGCCGACCACCAGGTGCTGGTGATCGTCACAGTTGGTCATGACCACGCGGAATATTTCCAGCATGGAGTTGGGGAAATCCGAGTCCCAGCCACCGGTGCCGAAACCTACCTGGCCAAACACCTCGCGGTGGTGGAACGATAACTGTGCGAAAGCCTTGGAGGTCGCGACGAAGTCGTAGAAGGTGCGGTCGTCCCACAAGGGCACCAGCTTGTTCCACAGCGCTTTGAGGCGCGGCACATCACGGTCGCGGATGGCTTGCTGGATATCGCCGAACTGCGAGCCGGCTTCCAGGGCGTTGGCCCAGGCGTCAGCCACTTCCTGGAACAGCGCAGGCAGATCGGACAGCTTTTGTGCGTAGTGGGTCTGGCCTTCGAGATCGATCACCGTACTGCCGGAAGCCGGCGTCAGCGGGTTGGGGAAGGGTTTGGTTTCCAGGCCCAGCTTGTCGACGTAGTGATAGAACGCGGTAGATGACACCGGAAAACGCATCCCACCCAACTCGGCGATGATGCCTTCGGCGCCTTCGAAGGCCTGGGAACGCAAACGGCCGCCCATCTTCGAGGCCTCATACACCACGGGCTTGAGGCCCAGCTTCATCAACTCGTAGGCGGCGACCAGCCCGGCGATACCGGCGCCGACGATGGCCACTTCTGCACCATGATTGGCGGCGGGGATACTGCCGAGTCCGGCGGGGTGTTCGATCCAGTCATCGAAGGCGAACGGGAAATCCGGGCCAAAGATGGTGATGGGTTTTTTACCGTCGGCAGGGTGGCGATTGGTCTTGCTGATAGTGCTGGACGGAATGCTCATGGCGGGCCCTTGCTGACGACTCGGCGGGAAGTAACCCGCTGAGTATAGGAAAAGATGGCAGCCAGTTTAGGGAGCGTTGCGTTCGTTAATAAGACGCAAAGTGTCGTCGGAATGAATTGTTTTTAGTCATAGTGACGAATTAGGTGGTCAGATTGGTTGGCCGCGATCCAATTTGTTACTGAGGATGATCGATGTGGTGGTTTTCTCCACGCCATCGACACTGCCGATCTGGTCCAGTAATTGATCGAGCTGTTCCGGCGAATCGGTGCGCAACCAGGCCACGTAATCGAACTCGCCGCTGACCGCGCACAATTGTTGAACCTGGGCCATGGCGCTCAGCCTGCGCAGCACTTCTTTGCCCGACCGCGGTTGCACGGTGATCCCCACATAGGCCTGCAAGCCGCCATCTGCCACGCGTTGACCCAGGCGCACACCATAACCGGTGATCACCTGGGTTTTCTCCAGGCGCGCAAGGCGCGACGTCACCGTGGTGCGCGCAATGCCCAACTGCCGGGCTAGCATGGCCACGCTTTCGCGTGCATTGATCTGCAAGGCGGCGATCAACTGGCGATCGATTTCATCTAGAACAGGCACGTGGGGCTCCGTGACGGGCGGCAATGGGAACGCATGTTACAGGCTTGGATCGGCCAGCAGGCAGCGGGCAAACAGTTGTGGTACCGGCAGGTGACGTTGGCTGTAGCGGCCCAGCAGGATGATCTCGCGGAAAAAAGTCAGCTTGCCCAGCGGGATTATTCTTACTTGGGGCGAGCGCTCCAGCCACAAGCCTGCCTTTGGAATCAACGTTACGCCCAGGCCACACTCCACCATCCTGACGATGGCTTCGAGTTCATCCAGCTCCAGCGCCACTTGCACCTCAAGCTTCTGCTCGCGCAGAAACCGGCTCACGAGTCGGCCGCCAAACGAAGCACGGTCATAGCGCACATGGGGCTGGGTGTTGAGTAGGTGCAAAGGGTCGTCGCCCACCAATGTGTTCGGCACGACCAACACGAACGGCTCCTTGCGCAGCACCTGCACATACAACTCCTTGGGCAGGTCGAAGGGCGGTCGAATGATGATTGCCGAATCCAACTCTCCAGCGTCGACCTGGTTCAACAGTTCCAGGGAGACACCAGGCACCAACTTGCACTCAACCGTTGGCGCGGCCTGGCGCAAGCGCACCAACGCCTGGGGCAGCAAACCGGTTTGAGCCGTAGTGATAGCACCGACTTTCAACTCACCCCGGTATTCATTGGTATTCACCGGCACCGCCATGCGGTTGAAGGTTTCCAGAATCTCCTTGGCCAAGGGTAATGCGCGCAAACCGGCGGCATTCAGGGTGGCCTGGCGGCCGGTGCGGTCGAACAGCTGCACGCCCAGCGCTTGCTCCAACTGACGAATCTGGGCACTCACCGCTGACTGCGTCAGCCCGATATGCATGCCCGCTGCCGCAAACGTCCCGTGGCGCGTTACCGCAATAAAGGTCTTCAATTCACGCAGCATGGATGTCCCGATTCATCAAATTTTTTTGAGCTCGACGCAAAAACTATCGTCTTTTCATCGTTGGGAGCAAGGCTAAACTCGGCTTACTAACGCCCATAGAGGTTTGAACTGATGACACTCGCGCCCTTTCACCTGGCAATTCCGGTATTCGATCTCGCCGCTGCACGGCACTTCTACGGCGACGTCTTTGGGTTGGAGGAGGGCCGCTCCAGCGAACACTGGGTCGACTTCAACTTCTTCGGCCATCAACTGGTGATCCACGAACACCCGAAAACCGCCTCCCAGGAAGCCGCCCACACCAACGCCGTCGACGGCCACGACGTACCCGTGCCGCATTTTGGCGTGGTGCTGGGCTGGGAAGATTGGCACGCCCTGGCAGACCGTTTACAGGCGCGGCAGACGACGTTTGTGTTGGAACCGCATATTCGGTTCAAGGGACAGGTGGGGGAGCAGGCGACCTTGTTCCTGTTCGACCCGTGCGGCAATGCGTTGGAGTTCAAGGCATTCAGGGATATTGGGCAGTTGTTTGCGAAGTAAGGTTGTGGGCAACCCACCCACGCAAAACGTCTAGGCCAGACACACAAAAGCCGCGCAATGCGCGGCTTTGGAGTTGGTGGGCCCACACGGACTTGAACCGTGGACCAAAGGATTATGAGTTGCTGGGCGACCCGATATATCTAGATAAACCTGCCTTAGGTTAGCGCAGGTACAAAAAGCTGAAAACATCATAGGTAAAGGTGTTGAGCGTAATCTGGTGAAAGAAACCGAAGGTCTGTACTGTACCGCTGGCGTACCTCGGGGTACAGCCGTTTTTACCATAGACCAAGGCTGGAGCTATCGCAGATAGCGATACGCGTTAATTTTTTAACCAAAAGCTCCAGCTGCTTTACAGGCTTGCAGAAATCCATACTTCAAAAAGTTCTCATTGGTATATGGTGATTTGGCTGTGTGGCGGGCTACAGCTCGCAGGTACGCTTCAGGGCCTCTACCTTCCGCGCCTGCTGATTCCTGGTGCCAACGCCATTCATCCATAACTTCCACGACCCATGCCTTTGCATCTAAGCTGCATAGCTTCGCGCGATAGCGCTCTTCAATGCTATAGATTTCTTTCCAAGTTTCGATTTGCTCGTTCAGCTCCGCTGGGCCGAAGTTCAGGCCTATGTCGGCAGTAGTCAGCTTGTCGTGGTCAGCGTGCCGGATGAGCACATGCAAACTAATTGTGTAAGGTATGGTCGAAAATGGGTAAAACACCTTGCGGCGCTCCTGCAGGCCGCAGGGGTCTTTGGCGGTAAACGCCGTGTCTTTACTGCTCTTATAGCTACTGTTGCAATGTTGGCAGGCTGGGACCAAATTTTTGAAGTTTATAGAGTTGAATGGGTAGATCGACTTCGGCATGTAGTGGTCGTATGCTTCGCGCTTGGTATGGTCTTTCCCCAAGAGATCGCTAATGCCGCAAAAGGGACATTTATCATTGCTATTGGTACTTACGAATTGCCTATAATGATCATTGATATCGCCAGTTTTTTTTGTCATGGCCGCAGCATCGAAGTCATAGAGGCCGACAAAGAACGCGCGTATGTCGCCAGCGATAACGGGAAACTTACTCTCAATGTCAGAATGTCGAGTGGCATGACTTCCAGAGTGGTTGGTGCATAGCTGTTCGATGTTGTTATTGCTGCAGTACCACCATTTCAGCCGCCGAATCTGTTTTTGATTTAGATTACTAAAACCTTTGAAGATCTTCTCGACGTGACCATAAAAAAAGTCTGCGTTTTTTTTATCTGAATAGTAAAATGCCTCCATCACCTCACGCAGTTCAACGTTGCCATCGAACAGGTGCAGACCGAACGGACCTTCAGATGGCGCTTTGCACCAGACGCCAAAGAATATGTAGTCGATGAACTCTTGCATCTTCTCCATTTGATGTGGCACATAGGTATAAGGGAACAACATCAGTTTTGCCCCTTCTCTCGGTCCTGCGGAGCATGGCCGAGCATGGTGTTGACAAGCAATACTTTTTCTAACGAGTCGCCAAGTTCTCTATCTAGCTCGGTAATTAGAGTTGACACCTCCTCTCCACGTTCGAAGCGTTCCCGTAATCCAGTGAGGATTGACTGAGCATGTCCACCGATGGTTTCGCGCTTGCCGAAAGTTGTCATGGTAATCTTGTTGATCGATGCGCCCAGTGTGTTGTACTCGGGATGAGAAATGTTGACGGCACCACTATCCAAGTCTTTGTCGAAAATCATTACTTTGCCGGGCTTACTGTCTGATATCAGGAAAGGCGAGTGAGTGGTAATCAGCATTTCCTGACTACTTTCGGCTTGTCCTTGTAAGCATTTACGTAGGCGGCTGATGAAACTCGCTCGCCACGCTGGATTAAAATGCGTCTCGGGTTCATCCAACAGGAACAGGCTATTGGTATTCCGAAATAGTAGGCACAGCCCAAGGCTGTGCAATAATTGGTGCTCGCCATCCGACAGCTCTTTGAGAAGCATTGGTTTGACCACGTTCTGCTTTTTTAGGTAAACTTCTTTGAAACGCATAGCGCGTTCGTCTGAAGCCAGCGTAGGTACCGTTTCACTCACGTAGTAACTTTTGGATTGATAGATGTCGGTCTTGAGGCTATTACTCACAGAGTGAAGGTTTAATACTAGTAGCACTTGAAAAGCTTGAAATAAGTTCAGAGGGTCTCCGTCGAAGTTATCGCGAAATGCCTCTCTGGTAGCCTCGTTTACCCAGTAATCGAGAAACAGTGTGTCTGATGCTTCATCTTGATGGCTCAAAGTGGCGCAACGTTTGAGCTTCTCTATTATTGATGATCGTTCATCACCTTCTAGAAGACTCATTAGGTTGACTGTGTAGGCTCCCGTTTGTGCATCAAGTGATATTGCGGGGTTGTCTGTGGAGTAGCGATCCTCTGAATATCCAGGGGAAAAGTAGTCACCGGAAGTCAATTCTGCTGCGTGGTTAGCAGGCACCTCAATGCTCAACTTGAGGATGATGCGAAACTGCCTAAGCGCCTCGATTCCTACATCTTCGCGGAATGGTTGCAGGTTTGTATCGTCTTGGAAAAGCAGATTGCAGAGCAGAATTGCCTGACTAAATCCGTTGTCCAGATAAGCCAGCCGTGTTTCCGGGTGTCCAGGATAGCTCAGCTGTTGAGTCAGCGAATTCCAATACTCGTCGAACTGCACGAAGCGCAGCTTAAAGAACGGCAGACTGAGAATCTCGTTCTCGCCTGACGAGTAGCCAAGCACGTATTGCGGCATCAGAATGTCGGCGTGGTCGCCATCAAATGCTTCGTAAACGCTTGTGTTGAAGTTGCCTTGGTTATGCCATTGGAAACGTACGGATTCGCCGGGATTTTTCCAGACACCTACCTGGGCCCACACGGGGCCATCGGGCTGGATGTATTCTGCGGGCACGCGGATCAGGTAGTCCAACTCAAACGCCACAGGCGAGAAATCTTCACCTGCGTTCTGGAGTATCTCTGGTAGAAAGCTACGGCGTACACGCAAAATTTCAAGCTGGAAAAAGACCGCTGCCAGCGCTTCAAGCAAGTTTGATTTGCCGCTGCCATTGCGACCTGCACAGACGAAAGGTGCAAAGTCTTCAGGCTCGGCCAGCTCGTCCTGGAGTGTCCGGTTAGTGCGAAAGTGGTGTTCAAAGCCACAGGGTAAACTGCGAAAACCTGCCAGGTCGGTGATCTTGATGCGCAGCAGTTTCATACATGCACAGCCTTGAGTTCGATACGGTTACGTGCGTCGTTGAGAGCCTGCATCAGCTTGCCAGCTGCCAGTGCCTCGAACACCCACGTCTTGATGTGCTCGAAGTCATTAATGCCCAGCTTGACGTCGTTGTCCGGGTCCAGTTCCTCCAAGCGGTTTTGCGCCGCCGCCATGAAGTGCTGCGCCGAAAACGGCGTCTCCCCCAGCTGGCCACGGTAGGCCTCCAGCCACTGCGAGATTAATGCCGTTCGTCGCTCTGAGTTTTCCAGCGCATCGAGCAAGTTAGTGGGGGCGGGCAAGTTGATGCCTAGGTCTTGGCCGGCGCGAGGGTGTGAAGTTTCTGCTACCACGGCTATCTCTTCCTCTAGTTGGCTGTCCGGCATGGGCATGCGTGACAGATCCAGCTCGCCATTGAATGCCTGCTGGCTCAGAGCACCGTAAAGGCATTCCAGATCGCAGAGACTTTGTTGATAGCGGGATATGACACCCTCTACCTTGCTGGCAATTTTCCCGAATTGGTCTTGAAGCTCGACGGATGGATACGGGAATTCCAGTGAATCCAGAACTCCTGTGTTCATGTGCGTAAACGCGCCGTCAGCGCCGGTCTTTAAGCGACCCACTCGACCTTTGCAGTACAGCATCAGTGAAACGAAGTAATGGGGCCGTAGCTCAGCGCCTAGGCGAAGGCGAATGAGATTAGTGCTAATGACCGCAGGCTGGCCGTTCATGCGAGCCACACACATTTTTCCTACCGTACCGGCTCGTGAAATGATGATATCGCCATCCCGTACGGAATACGCGGAGAGGTCTTTGTACTTCTCCTCCGTGATCCACATGCGGAAAGGTAGCAACATTTGACCGTCAGCGGTGATGTTGTCCATGTTCCAGACGGGCACGCCAGAATCGACCAGTTCTTCTTTCTTCAGAGCGCTTCCGAATGGGCCGCATTTGGTGCCATCCTTAGAGTCTACATAAAACTTCGAAAGCCGTTTTATAGGGAACTGATGGGGATTCAGAACTGGATCCCCGAAAAATTCCAGAAACACGCTCTTGAGCAGCTCGTCGAGTTGTTGTAGGTGTTGTCTACGTTGGGCAACTAGCCCTTCCACTTTACTGAGCAAATGGGCAATTCGAATTTGTTCGTCAGTGGACCAATCTGGAAATTCAAAGTCTTCTAAAAAATCAGCCGGCACGCGCTTGTGACCTGCGGCGCCTTTCATCGATTTTTGACCGAGGAACATGAGCTTATTGCTACGCACTAGGTGATAAAGAAAGCGCGAGTCTGACTTTCCCGGGATAGAGCGTATTACATGAAATTCGGTCGAGCCGAAGCCGATTGGACGCTCAAGATTATCGGTAAGTGCGGACTTTCCATTTTCAAAGCATGGAGTAATTTTTGCCAGCAAGACGTCGCCCCGCTGAAAATATGTAAATCCCTTTTTGACTTCACCGAAGTTACGCGTTTCCTGATGCGTTATTCCTCCGTTTTCAGAGACGGATGCCATTGGGATGAACGAAATTTCTCTCGAATCCTCGAAGCCCTTTGGCAATCGAGGATTAATTTGTACAGCCTGAGATAGGGGGATCATCTTCATCCTACCAACTCCCGAAGCTGCAATAACTCTCGCACGATACCGCTTTGCAACCTGGTGAGCTCTGCCTCGTCCATATCGCCCACCTCAGCCTGAATCAGCCGATCCAGAATCATGCTCGGCGCGTCGTATTGCACTTCCACGAATACGTCCGTTTTGTAGCGTGAGAGCGAGAGGTCGTAATTATTCTTGTCGTCAGCGATCTCGGTGCGCGGCACCATGAAGCACTTAGCAGTGCGGTCACTCTTGTCATCAGAGACAGCGTCCAAGTTGCGAGCATGGTATTGGGTGATAATGTCTTGCAGGTCGCCCCAACTGTCGTCGCCATCAGGTGTTTTCTGCTTGCTGCGTCTGTCGTCCAGCGAATAGCCGTCTGCAGTCATTTCGTAAAACCAGACATTTCCGGTGGCAGGCTGAGTAACCTTTTCTTCCCGCCCCCATACTTTGGTAAACAGCAGAATGGCGGTGCTGACACCGGCATAGGGTTTGAACACGCCGCTGGGCATACTGATAACAGCTTTGAGATCGCAACGCTCGACCAGCAACTGACGCAAGGCTTTAAACGCACTTGCGGAGCCGAACAACACACCCTGTGGCACGATCACGCAAGCGGAGCCGCCTTTTTTTAGCAGGCGGTAGATGTTCTCGACAAACAGCAGCTCGGTCTTGGTTGTGCCCAGTTTAAGATGTTCGTTGATGTCGCCCTTGTCGATGCTGCCGGTGAAAGGTGGGTTGGCCAGTACGATGTCGTATTCGGATTCCTCAGTGTAGCTCTTGCTGAGTGTGTCCTTATAGTCGATGTGTGGTTCTTCGATGCCGTGCATCATCAGGTTCATCAGTCCCAAGCGCACCATGGTGGCGTCTATGTCGTATCCCCACAGTGAGCTGGCCAGAATGGCCTGAGCGTTCTCGGTGAGGGCTGAGGCTACTGAGGTACGGACGAAACCGTCTTCATCAGGCGCGAGGTTTTTGGCGCCGGCATTGATGGCTAACTGCGTGACGATGTACTGGTAAGCACCAAGCAAAAAGCCACCGGAACCACAGGCCGGGTCGGCGATTTTGTGACCCAGTTGAGGCTGCACCAAATCGGCCATCAATTTGATTATGTGACGTGGGGTGCGAAACTGGCCATTTTTACCGGCGGTAGCGATCTCTGACAGCAGCATTTCATAGACATCGCCCTGTATGTCTTGAAAGGCCTGGCCGTTCTCGCGCGAGTCGCGCTCCATCACCGCGAAGATGTCGTCGATAGTCTTCACCGCTTCCACCAGCAAAGCGGGCTTGGGGATGATGAATACCGCGTTTTTCATGTGATGGGTGAAGTTGGATTCCGCGCCGTTCAGGTCTTTGAGAAAGGGAAATACTTTGCCCTGCACATGCTGCAGCATTTCTTCGGCCTGCATGCGCTTGAACTCGCTCCAGCGCAGAGTACGTTTATCAATGCCGTGCTGGTGTCGGTCATGTGCAAGGATTTCGACTAACTCCGTCGCGCTCTCACGACCACTGCGCTTGGTTCTATGTTCCGGTGGAACCCATACACCCTCAAATTTGGATGTATACTTTTCATCTGTCCATTCTGCATCGGATTGGCGCTTGAGATCGAGTTCGTCTAGCCGCTTCATGAAAAGCAAGTAGGTGATCTGCTCGATGGCGGTGAGCGGGTTGCTGATCCCTCCGCTCCAGAATTTGTCCCAGAGCAGATCGATCTTGCCTTTGAGGTCGCGGTTGTTCTGTAGCATGAGTTGCCCTGTTATTTAGGCAGACAACCGTTCGGTCAGCTGCAGGATTTCGTTGATTTCGGCCGGGCTGAACACGCCACGGATGCCCTGTGGGTGAATGACCGTGAAGGGGGTGTTGATGAGGTCTTTTTTCTCCACCTTTTCGCGCTCGATGATGAAGTTCTTCAGCAGGTTGAGGAACGCCATCTGCCGGCTGCTGAGCGTGGTGTGGGCGCGGATGAATTGGGCGAAGGCCGCGCTGACCTCGTCCGGGAAGCTCTTGAGCACTTCTATGCCCAGGATATGGCGGATGAACTGGATAAAGCTCGCCTTACGGTTTCTATAGACCTGGCGCAGTAAGTTTTCGGTGATATGCGGATGCTCTTCGTGGAGTATGTGGGCTAGCTCATAGGACTCATCTGCACTCACTGCTTCACCGTTCTTGATCTTTTGCAGCACTGGGTTGCGCTCGGTCAGTTCCGCAATCAGGCTTTCTACCATTTCACGGTAGCGGGTGATGCTAACGGCCTCGTGCTGCGGGCCGAATTCCACCCACTCCTTCTTGTGCAGTTCATCGGCCAGATCAAGGTGGGTTTGCTCCTGGCCAGTGCTCTGCTCTCGAAATTTCATCAGCGGGCCGAGTTTGGCGACCATATTGTCTAAGACGTCTTCATCGGCCTTGGCCCAGTAGTGGCTGGTTTGCGCGGCGCGGATCATGGTTTCTTCCTGCTTCACGAAACTGACCGAGAGCGGCAGCTCGCTGATCTGTTCGACGATGCCCTCCTTGATAGTTTCCGCTTGTCCCTTGTCTTCGTTCAGTATGGCCAGCGAATATTCGAGCAGGTCGCGCTCGAAACGCATGGCCTTGAAGTCGGCCTCGGAGACGGTGCGGAACAGCGGCTTGATTTCCGCGCGCAGGAATTCCAGTTGGTCGTGGCTGAGGCTGATCCAGAAGTTGTCGTCGTCCAACCTTGCTAGGGCAGCGGCGGCCTCCTTGATCACCACGGATTCCTTGGGCAGCGCAGTAATCTGCAGGCGGAGCTTGGTGATTTCACGACTGGCAATGTCTGCATGGCCGCTGTCGTTGGCCTTCTCGATCTTGTCGAGTCGCAGAGCCACCAGTCGCACCGGCAGCGACAATTGCGGCTTGAGTTCTTTGCCTTTGGGGTTGAGCTTGAAGTATTCGAAGTTGTCCCAGCAGTCGAGGATCAAAAACACATCTTTCTCCAGGCACCAGGGCTTGGGCTTGCTGGTTTCCAACAAGCGCGTGCCGCGCCCGACCATCTGCCAGAACTTGGTGTAGGAATAGACTGGTTTGGCGAACACTAGGTTGACGATTTCGCGCACGTCGATGCCCGTGTCGAGCATGTCCACGCTGATGGCGATGCGCGGCATGTCGTTGTTGGTGAACTGGTCGAGCAGACCGCCTTTGCCGTAGACGCGCGGATCGTCCGACACCAGCACCTTGGCCAGCTCGCCATTGTGCTGTGGGTAGAGCTTGTCAAAGATTTCTTCCATGCGCCGGGCGTGCGCCTTGGTGGCGCAAAAGAAAATGGTCTTGCCTGGCAGCACGCCGTTGGCGTCCTTGATGGCTTCTTCCATGAACTCGCGGACGATCAGGGTGTTGGTGCCCTTGTTGATGACCTGCTTTTCGAGCTGGGTGCCTTCGAAATTGATGTCTTCAACCTCTTTGCCCTGCAGGATCAGCTTTTTCTGGTCTTCCAACGAAATGGTGCGTTTGCTAATGCCCTCCATCTGGAACTTGGTCTGGATCTTCATTACCTGGAAGTTGGAGAGGTAAGGCGGTACGTTGTTCACGGCTTCTTCGAAGGTGTAGGCAAAGGTCGGCAGGCCGTCGTCACAATGAAAAAGCTGAAATGTGTTGTGATCGATGATGTCGGTTGGCGTAGCCGTCAAACCCAAGGTGATGGTTTTGAAATAGTCGAGTACTTCGCCGAAGGTGTTGTAAATGGAGCGATGGCTTTCATCGACGACGATGAAATCGAAGAAGTGTGGCGACAGGTGCTGCGTCTCATCCCGAATGATGTTGAGCATCGTGGGATAGGTAGCAACGTAGATGCGTCGGTCCGTGGCAATCAGCTTTTCGCCCATATTGGGCCAGCGCGGCTCGTTGGGCATGTGCTCCTTGAAGGCCGCCAGTGCCTGCTCGCGCAGGGCAATACGGTCGACTAGAAACAACACCTTCTCGGCGTGGTCCGCGCGCATCAGAGCATCGACCATGGCGATGCAGGTGCGGGTTTTTCCGGTGCCAGTAGCCATCACCAGCAGAAAATCGCGCTTTTTCTGCTCGATGCCTTCGAGTACGGAACGGATGGCGCGGATCTGATAATCACGACCTGCAATCGAAGTGTTGATGAACTCTTGCGTCAGCGGCTTGCGATTGCGGCGAATATAGGCGAAGCGCTCCAGATCGTCGCGCGTGGGGAAGCCGATGACCTTGCGCGGCGGAGCGTTTTCCAGATCCCAAAAGTAGATATTGTGACCGTTGGTGTAGAAGCAGAACGGCAGTTCGCCGCCCAACTGCTTTTGAATGTTGTAGCAGTACTGCTTGGCCTGCTCGCGGCCTGTGGCGGCGTCTCGGCTGGTCTTCTTGGCCTCAATGACGGCCAGCGGCTTGCGATCCTTGCCCAGCAAAACGTAGTCACTGAATTGATGACCTTCGTAAGTCGTGCGTGGTTGAGTCACGCCGATGTTGAACTCTTCAACCACCTGTGTGGGGTCTTTGACGTTCCAGCCAGATTGCGCAAGCTGCTGGTCTACAAGCTCTGATCTTGTTTGCGCTTCCGATTGAAACATTCTTTATCGCCTCTTCCAATTTAGCGACTGTGAGATCAAGCCGTCGGCGGATGCACCGCCCAGAGCTACAGATTTGCGCATGGGCAGCTGGAGCTGGTCTGTTCGGATTTGGGTGTTCATCTAGGTCATGGATACCTCTGCCCATACAGAACGACCGAGCCTACCCTGCTGCAGCTAGCTGCTGATTCTAACGTAACTGGGTGCAATTGATCGCAGTTTGAGCAAGTTAGCCGTGCGCGCCTTTACGGAGCCATGCGCCCCTTCTCACGTCCATTTTTTGACACAAGCATCTCAGTGTTGCGTCAGAGATGGATACTGCGCCCGCAGGCAGAATGACGTTGCATGCGGTTTATTCCAGGGAGCTCGCCCAGATGATGTTTTGTAGTGGCTTCATAAGTTGGCCACTCCCTGGTAGAGCAAGGTATGGATCCCACCTTTGAAGCGGTTAGGGCACATGCATTAGCAATGTCCGCACATGCCTGAGTTGAGACTACAATTGTGGGGCAGTGAACCGCTCAAGAGGAGAATTGCATATGGCTGAATCTATGCAGGCCGCATCAATCTATGCGGCGTCTAGCCCACGCTCTGCTGGCGAATTTCCTGATAGCAGTTCCGACGAGCTATGGGTGGCTGATATCAAGGCATGTTCGCCTGGCGGCAAGTGTCAGGTGTTCAAGGATGTAATGTTTGTTGAGTCCAACGGGGCCGCCTTCATTTTCGGGATCGAGCACAAGGATGGCCGACCACGCGGCGTCAAAGCGGAGCTGGCTGAACGGCAGCAGCTTTTCATCGACTTCTTGCGAAAGCAAAACGAAATCAGCGATTTGGCCATGGGAGGGTTGAGGCTTTTTCAGGGCTCGGAGTACGCTAGCGAAGCCAGGGCTACAGCGGCATACATGATCCATCGAGAGCATCTGACAGACCTTGCTCTAGGCTATCGAAATCGTGAAGGTGAGTACGTGCGTGAAAAGTTTGATCACGAGCATAGGTTTCTTGAGAGCGCCCGCGCTACGCTGCCTTTCGACGAGCTGTATCGTTAGCTCATGGCCTGGACGGTTTTTGTCCTTAGGGGGTATCAGACATGCGTCAATCACTAATTGATTCCATCGGCCGTGAATGCGCCCTCAAACTGATGGGCGATGCCGTGTTGCAAGCCATTGAAGAAAACAACAGCTCTAGGATTTTGCGCAAAGCAAAAACTGCCGAAGTGGTTGATAGCGTACAGCGCGTCGGCGGGGATGGCCGCCAGGCTCTTCTGGTTGCTGCTCCATCGCCGGCATCTCGAACGCTCAGCAAAAAAATCCCTATTGCCTAATGAGTCTGGACCTGGTTTGGCAGCCTCTCGCTGAGCTAGGGGGTCCACAGAATTCGGGGAAATCGTACGTTAAGCCCTGTCTTATTGATTTTATGTGATTTATAAAATACATCCGGTCGATGGTCGAAATCAAACAAACTGCTACTTTCATGACTTCGGAAAGCAAGCTAAAGGATCAGCGGGCAAAGGCCGCAACTGCCGCCCGCATCTTCCGCTTGGCGAAGGGCTACTTGGCGACGTGTCACCAGTCGGTCAGGGAGTAAGCGAGTTTAGGATTCACTATGGCCCTGGCTATCGGGTGTACTTCCAGCAGCGCGGGACGGAAATCGTCATCCTGCTATGTGGTGGAGACAAGAGCAGCCAGTCGAGGGACATAGAAACGGCGAAACACCTAGCAGATGAATGGAGGCCGCAATGACCGAGCCAATTTACGCCTACGGCCCCGCGCAAGCGCTGGACTGCCCGGAGGCGATAGCGGTGTTCATCGCCGACGCCCTGGACACTTGGGACGCCGCCTATATCGCTAAGGCTATGGGAGTGGTTGCGCGCGCCAAGGGGATGACAGAGCTGGCCAAGGAAACAGGGCTGGCCAGAGAGCAACTTTACAAGTCGTTCAGCGAGCACGGGAATCCTACACTGAAAACCATGCTTGTAGTGATGCGAGCGCTCGGAGTTGATTTGACCGCCCGGCCGCATGCGCAATAGGAACAAGCCCGATTGAAGTAAACCCTATGTAGGTGCTAGGCCCGCACTCTGCGTAAAGTCAGGATAGGGCCGCTCCCGGCGCTTCTGATGCTTCGCCAGCAACCTCTCTTTCCTCAACCTGACAGGTTGCATGATTAACGTACGATTTTGTACGTATTCTCTAATGTCTCCAGCTTGAGGGTTTTGAATTCAGATAGTCGCTACTCGGGCTTATGAGTCTCAAAAGGCGCAGGTTCAGCCGCTGCTGGAGTAGGTCTACGTACCCCAAGCTCCGTCAAAGTATTTACCCCATTTGCCTGCAAAACTGATTGAAGCGTCGTGCGTGTCACGAATGCGGGTAAGGAAAGGGTGACATCGTCCTGTTCGTCAATGAAGTGCGGTTCTACTGGAGAGGTGGGCTTCATTCTTCTGCTCATGTACCTGTGGTGGGAAAGACCGCCGCAGTCAAACTGCGACGGTGCCAGTAAAGCCTAATCCCGCGGTGGACTTTTGTTAACGAAGTCCGAAATTTCATCAGAACGAGCGCTCAAACTATCACCCTCAAACAAAGGGCTGTCGCCAGCTTGCGACTTTTTGCTGCTTTCATCAATTGCCGTTGCTAGCCTTCCCCCCGCAGTGCCTGCTATCGCGGCACTTGCCTGGCTGCTCAAGCTGTGACCCACATGATCGGCAATAACCGATCCTGCTTGAGCCGCCAGCCTTCCGGCGGTCGCCACTCTCGATGCGTAGCCCGATTCCTGCCCACTGCCTGAGCCCATAGCCCGTGCGAAAGCCGAAGATCCTACGCCGCTAGACGTCGGCTCGTCGCCGGAATCCCCCATGAAGCTACCGCTGTCGTTTGAAGTGCTTTCCATACTTGCCTGAGCCGATTTGAAAGCTGCGCTGAGTGCCGAAGCGCCTCCTGCTAACTCATTAGCTCCCGCCAGTGCGGCACTTCCTGCTGACGCTACTGCTGATGCCGCCATTGTGGCTGCCCCCAGCGCGGCTCCAGCACCGAAGCTGCCGATCCCTGAGGCTTGCCCGCCAGCACCGACGATGCCAGCCAGCATGGGTGGAAGCTTGTTGACCAGCGTGAGCAATATCACGGAAGCCACAAGCAGTACACAGAGGCTATTCAGGTCGGGCGTTCCAACCTCAAATGCCTTGTAGTACTGGTCCAGGAATGACTTACCTACGCCTATCAGAAACGTCATGGTGAAAAGCTGGATGCCCACGCCAAGCACGGTTTTATAGAAGTTGATGGCTATATCCGAGGTCCAGCGGCTGCCGCCAAATCCTAAGAGGAAGATACCTGCGTAAGCGAGCAACCATGCCGATACGAGCAACAGGAGCATATTGACCGCGATCAGCGCCAGTATCACCAGCACCACGATAGCGGCGGCAAGCATCAGCGCTGTAACTACCGGATACATCACCGACGAGGATTCCCCGACCCTCGTGAGGATATTGAAACCAATGTCTATGATGCTCGATGGCGACAAACCGCTACCTAGCCCAGAAGCGTTTGCACTGATGGCGCGCATGGTATCGATGATGGCTAGAGATATAGCTGGGCCATTGACAAGTAGCCACCAGAAGAATCCCAACGTACCGAAGAAGCGGATGGTCTCGGCAAAGAAAGCTTGTATATCAGCGCTCCTGAGTACCATCAGACCATAGGTCCAAGCCATGCTGATTAATGCTAATCCCCAAAACAGCCATGATGCTTTATCTGTGATCTCGGATCGCCAACTGACCGCAACCGTCGAAAAGCTATCGAGGATTTTGTTGAGCATGTTACCGCTGTCTAGGCTGGCTGCCTGAGCGGTATGACTGAATACCAGTGTGATGAGCAATAGGTAGATGGCGGATAGCTTCTTCATGAGTCACCATTTCCTGTCTGTGCTTTGGGTGTTTCCATGCCCTAGGACGCAACCTGCATCTGCGGCGGGGCCGTTCCGCTGTAACTGCCGCCCATCTGACCCATGGCATTCGGCGGGCTTGGCGTCGTTCTGTGCATCGCAACCGCTCATGAGCAGTACTGCGAGGGCTATACCGAAGATAAGTCGAATAGGTAGGCTCATTTCCTCACCACTCCTTGTCGCTGCTTTTGCTATTGCGACCCGCAAGCGCTTTGTTACTAGCCGCAAGCCTTTTAGCATCACGATCAGCTTCAATCTGTGCGCTGGTTGCGAGAGCATTTTGCTGAGCGATTAGCAGGCTGCGAATTTGTAGAAGCTGGTTCGTTTGAGCGCTGGCCAGCTGATTGGCGGATTGAATCGCCTGCATTTGGCCTGTGGCATTGGTCGCCGAACGCTGTAGGCGTGCAAGGGTGTCTGCATCTGCTTGCAGGGTTCCCTGTTGGTTCGAGACGCTGGTTAAAAGGGCGTCGTTTGCCTTTTTACGGGCTGTGGTGGCTTGGCTCTGTGCATTGGCGATAGCCTCCTGGTCTTGAGTCGTACAAGTATCCGCACCTATGCAGGGTGCTTCGTCGTAATGAGCTGTGTCCTGGTAGCGCGAAAGGTATTGTTCAAGGCTCCCTGCTTGCGTTTTGTAATAGCTGAGTGTGTCCTGCGCTGCGAGCAGCTTGGAAATCGTCTGGTCCGCTTCGCTCCAGATATAGGCCGCAGGCGCCACGGTGTTTTGCAGCATGTTTTCATACTGCTGTAATTGGGTCGTGTATTGCTCAATCTGCTTGGTCACCGCTGCGACGTTTTGGATAGCGCTAATGGTCGCTTGGCTTGTATTAGCAGCGTCAATCACCGGGATGCCAGCGAGGGCGACGTGGAAGGGCAGGGCAACAATCAGCCAACTGGTTTTTCGTATGGCTCTTGGCGTGCTCATGTGGACTCCAAAAGGAAAAGTGAAGTACGGATTTTTTAGCCGCTAAAATTTCAGTGCCTGAACCAACCGGAGCATTTCGTCTTGGTTGGCCTCTATTCGCTTTAGAAGAGCTCGCACGACACCGGGCGTCCAAGCAACGCCGCAGGTGGCTAGCTTGGGGTCATCGGTTAGCCACAGCTTCAGTAATCCACCAAGTCTGCCTTGGTCGGCGTTTACCTTTACGAGCTGCAGGACGTATTCAGAGTCGAGCGTGCTCTTGATCTCGTAACCGAGGCTCAGTCGCCTTAGATATTCCGCAACCGTCAGACTGACATTCGCTGCGTTCTCTTTAATGATTTGCTCCTCTCCAGGTAGTACCGGCACCCGAAGATGCTTTCCGTGTTTTCGGGTGTATTCCTGCCGACTGTCAGAACTCATTATCTAACCTCCTTCTGGTGTCCATAACGTCGCGGTAGCGGCTCGCCTCGCAGAGCAAGACAGCATTGAGTGCCGCAGGCGCGAATACGCGAGAGTGAAATTGGCAAACCGACCTGTCGGTTGGCTAACTTCACCTATCTTGCCCCATAAATTTCCGTTGTTCTTTCGGTTGGCTAAGGTTGCTCAGCTCAACAAAAGGCAGTGCTGGAAGCGAATAATTAAAAATTGTTCACTGGAACAACGGCCTTGGTCGGTCCCGCATCAGAAATCGCCACTATTGTTTGCCTCAGCAGTACTTATGTTTGCTGGCGCAACGTTTAATTGTCTGTGCCTGAGTGGTCCGCTAGAGGAAATACGATTATTCGAGTATGGCGACTAAATGCTTGATAGCCGAAGTTGACCACGCCCTCGTTCCGTAGCGTTGTCCAGATACTCAGCAGCGAGTAACCATTCTGAATAGCTTCTAGGATTTCCTGTGTATGTATTACGACCACTGCTCGATGCGCAGAGGGGCTACTTGGGTCGGCACTTTTGATTACCCGCTCGGCGATTCGAAGGCTTAGAGTTTTCATTGTTGTCTCCCGAGATTATTAACTTGATTTGAAGGACCTGTCGGTGTCGCACGGTGGTGAAGTCGTCAATTAGGCCTACAGATCTGTTCCTTTAATTTCTTCAAACTTTCTAACGCTACACTCGACCGCTCTGCTGACTTGACAGTTGAGGTGTCGACAGATGGAGCGGGTGAGTCGGTATCCAGTGAGCGGGCTGCGTGTGATGTCGAAACTGGTACTGGAGGCAACGGTTTAAAATTGTACTCGCCGTTTTGGTAGCGTTTTATCACCCCGTGAAGCCAGCCGAGTTGGGATTTATTTATGACTCCAGACCTGACAGCAGCGCAAAAATCGTCGAGCATTCTCTGGCGGTCGCACGGTGCTACCTGCGCCAGGGCCTTGCGGACCTGAATCTGTGTCTCAGCGAGCATCGTGGCCGAAAACCTCAGGTCCTCAAGGACTTCGTCGCTTTTCTGAATCGTGGCAGTAGTAGTTTTTTTGCTTTTTGAGTTTTTTGTTTTGTATGTATTTATAAGGCCATGCTTTCCCGAAGGCGGCTGATCCGAGTTCGGGTTTTCCACATCCGGTATTTCGTCCGACTTTTCCAGTTTCTCAAATCCACAGGGCGTGTCCCTGAGGTTCCATTCAACCCCGTCATACTGCCCAAGCGCATTGTATGCTTGCTGGATATCTAGATACCCAGCGGCTTTCAATTCATCTATTCCCGAGCGAACAGCCGTGATGCCGTCTTTGCAATGCTTGGCCAGGAATTCGATGCTGAGATACCTTGGGTTGGGCGGTAGCGAGAGCAATAGCGACAAAATCCCTTTCGCTTTAAACGTGATGCTCTTTTCCTTAAGAATATGGTTTGGAATTATGGTGTAGCCTTTTTCAGGCTTTGATCTGTCCACTTTCAGCGTGATGCCCATGACATCAATCCTGGTCTAAGGCTTTTGCTACTTCCGAGGTTCGGAAGTAAACCCTTCTTCCTATCTTTACCTTGCAAGGTAAAAACTTGCGAGAAACCTCATTGTCTCCGCAAAGGCTAAGGCGCAAACCATCTTTGCTTCTCAGCAGAATTTCGGCTAGCTGCTCAATGGAGAGCAGAGGTGCACCATGGTACTTATCTTTAATGTCTTGTTCGGTGCTCATAAGAGTGCTCCAGGTTCATAGATTTAAAATAATCCTAAAGAAGTTTCGAAGAGCTTGGAAGAGGTTTTGGTTAGTTGCTGACATAAAAAATAAAATCTCTTTAATTTCAAGGTGTTAATAATTGGTGTTTCGATATATCGGTTGTGTTTTGCTGCGGCTTTATTGTTTTTTGAGTGGTGAATTAGATGTGCCTTTGTAATTTGCCGGTTGGCTGTGGATTTTAGCTGCTAAAATTATCGATGTTTGTGTTCGATATATCGAAAGTTTAGGCTTGCGGTGAGCTGTGTTTAGAATTGGTTTAGCTAAACTTTCAGCGTTGGGCGTTTTTTAATTTTATCGATTTTCTTTACTAGGTCTTCGGATCGGAGGTGCGTGTATCGCTTTAGCATTTGCATGGATTTATGTCCGCTTATTGCAGATACTTCTTGATCGGATAAGCCGCCCTCAACTAACCGGCTCACCGCCTCATGCCTCAAGTCGTGAAATCTAAAGTCTGACAACTTGAGCTCTTTAACCAGCAGTCCCCATATCTTGGTAAAAGCATAAGGCCGACGTTTTCCGTCCTTGCCTGGCTCGCCAAAGAACACCAGATGGCAATCGCTTGGCCTGGCTGGGTTAGCCACAGCGGCCTTGAACAGCTCTGTAGCGCGTCTGCTCAGGGGGACCGTTCGCTGGCCATCGTTCTTTGTATCGACGAGTTTTACAATGCGTCGTTCTAGATCGAGCATAGACTTGCGGAGTGTGCTGATCTCAGCGGAGCGCATGCCCGTCTCCAAGGCGATACCCACGATCCAGCCCAGCATCGGATTGCTGTGTTTGTTCACTGCGGTTATCAACCGCCTTTCCTCATCGGCAGATAGTCGACGATTGCGGCCTTCGCCGGGGCTTGGTTTCCGAATGTTCAGGACTGGGTTGAAGGTAAGGCCCAAACCCCACTCCTGGATAGCTACGGTGAACAGGTGGCTCAGCAAAGCAAGCTCCAGGCGCACCGTATTGTTGCTTGTGGTTCCAGCGCGCCCTTTCTCGTTTAGACGCTTGTCGCGGTAATTAGCAATGATTTCAGCAGAGAGGGCCGCAAGCGAATACTTGCCCAGATGCTCTGTAAGCTTCTTGGCTTTCGAAATCTCGCCGCGTTGGGTGGTGGGCTTCTTGGTAGGGGTAATGTCGTTGAGGTAGCGCTTGAGAGCTACTTCTAGCGTCATGCGCTCAGAGCCGCTGCGCTGGATGTATACGCCACGTACCATTTCGTCTTCGGTACGTCGTGACCAATCCTCCGCATCGCGCTTGGTGCGGAAGGTTTTGGCTACTGTCGGCCAGCCGGTTTTGCGGATCAAAGCCTTCCAGGTGCCGGAAGGGGTTTTGACTAGTGTTGCCATCTGAAAGGACTCCAAAGGTGTACTGGCGCACCAGCACTGTACCGATTTTGTACCTTCGGACCATAGGACTGTATTTGTGGAGAACCACCCAGAAACACGAAAGCCGCGCAATGCGCGGCTTTGAAGTTGGTGGGCCCACACGGACTCGAACCGTGGACCAAAGGATTATGAGTCCTCTGCTCTGACCAACTGAGCTATAGGCCCTCAGTAGGTCGCGGATTATAACGATGGTTTCTCTACTGTGCTATCCGAAAAATCCTCAATGCTCCTGCGAAGGAAGGTCGCCGCAAAAAGCTCGGGCGGTAGCGGCAGGCTGACAATGTAACCCTGCATCTGTTCGCAGCCTTCAGCGGCCAGGAAGGCTTGCTGCGCGGGGTTCTCCACGCCTTCTGCGATGATGGTGAATTGCATGCTGTGGCCCAGGGCGATGATGGCGCGCACGATGGCGGCGTCGTGGGGGTCGTCAGGTAGGCCGCGGACGAAGGACTGGTCGATCTTCAGGAAATCCAGGGGCAGGCGCTTGAGATAGCTGAGGGACGAATAGCCGGTGCCGAAATCGTCGATCGCCAGCTGTACGCCCAGGCGCTTGAGTTGGTGCAGGACTGCCAGCGCTTCTTCGGCCTGGCTCATGATGAAGTTTTCAGTGATCTCCAATTGCAGGCAGCCCGGCTCGAGGCTGTAGTCGCGCAGTAACTGTTCGATACGAGCCAGTAAACCAGGGTGGCGCAATTGCGCGCCGGCGAGGTTGACCGATAGTGGGCCAAAGTCATCGAAAGTGGTTTGCCAGGTGTGCATTTGCAGGCAGGCCTGTTCCAGGACCCAATCTCCAATCTGCAGGATAGTGCCGTTCTCTTCGGCGAGGGCGATGAAGTGTTCGGGCGGGACCTCGCCAAACATGGGGTGCCGCCAGCGAATCAGCGCTTCGGCGCCGATCAGTTCCTGGGTCGCCAGGCTCAGTTTTGGTTGGTAATACAGGCTCAATTCATCACGCTCAATGGCGCGGCGCAATTCGTGCTCCAACGCTACGCGCTCATTGGCCTGTACAGTCAGATCACGGGTATAGCTTTCGACTCGGTTACGCCCCTTGGCCTTGGAGCGGTACATCGCGGCGTCGGCGTTCTTGACCAGGGTGGCCACGTCGGTACCGTCCTGGGGGTACAGGCTGGTGCCGATGCTGGCGCTGATGAAGAACTCGTGTTCGCCGGCCTGGAACGGTGGGGTGAAGCAGGCCAGCAGCTTGTTGGCCAGTTGCTCGGCGTCGCTGGCGTGTTGCAGGCCGGGCAGCAGGATGATGAATTCATCGCCGCCCAGGCGCGCGACGGTGTCGATGTCACGCAGTTGCTCCTTGAGGCGTACGGCGATGTCTTTGAGTAGCAGGTCGCCGATCGGGTGGCCGAGGCTGTCATTGATGTGTTTGAAACGATCCAGGTCGAGAAACAGCACCGCGCCTTGTTTGCCGGTTTCCTGATGGCCGTTGAGGGCCGCCTGCAGCCGACTTTCAAACAGCATGCGGTTCGGCAGGCCGGTCAGTGGGTCGTGGTGCGCCTGATAGTCGAGGCGCGCCTGGGCCAGCTTGAGGCTGGAGATGTCGGCAAACACCGCGACAAAATGCGTGATCAATTGATCGCGGTTGCGCACGGCGCTGATGGTCAGCCAACTGGGGTACAACTCGCCGTTCTTGCGGCGGTTGGAGATTTCGCCCTGCCAATGACCCTGGGCCGTCAACTGGTGCCACATGGCGGCATAGAAGGCGCTGTCATGCAGGCCGGAGGCGAGCAGGCGCGGTGTCTGGCCCAGGGCTTCGGCTTCACTGTAGCCGGTGATCTCGCTGAAGGCGCGGTTGACGGCGCTGATGTTCTGGCGCGTGTCGGTGATCAATACGCCCTCGGCGGTACTCTCGAATACCGTGGCGGCCTGTTGCAGTTTTTCCTGCATCAGCTGGCGCTCGGTGATGTCCCGGGCGATGGTGAGCATGCAGTCTTCACCGGCGATCGGCAGTGGGCGGCTGGAGACTTCGCACAGCCGGATCTGCCCGTCGCTGCGGCGTATATGGCAGATGAAGTCACGCACGTATCCATCTCGATGCATCAACTCCAGCATGTGCTTGCGTTCGTTAAGATCGACCCAGATGCCCAGGTCAAGGGTCGATTGGTCGAGGGATGTCGTGCTGTTGAAGCCGGTGATGCGACTGAAACCATCGTTCACTTCAATCAGCAGGCCATCTCGCTGGCGGCTCAGCAGCAAGCCATCGGGAGAGGCGTGGAAGGCCTTGGCGAATTTCTCTTCGGAGATTTGCAGTTGTTGCTGGGTTTCCTTGAGCTGGGTGATATCGCGGACCACCACCACAATGGCTTCAGTGGTGTCGAGTTGAAACGGTTCGGCGGAAATCAGCCCGATAAAGGCCTGGCCATTGCTGCGCAGAAAGGGCATTTCCAGGTTGCGAATGCTGGTGGTTTGCACGCGTTTCAACAGATCGGTGCCGATACCGGGGATGCCCCAGATATTCAGGGCGGTCGCGGTTTTTCCGATCACCTGCGCGGCTTTCAGACCCACTTGGTCCTCAAATGCTTTGTTGACCTCAAGCAGGCAGCCATCGGACAGTCGCGCGATCACCAGGATGTCCGGGCATTGCTGAAACACGGAAGCAAACTTTTGCTCGGAAAGCTGCAGCGCCTCTTCAGTGCGTTTGGTTTCGCTGATGTCGATCATCAAGCCCCGTAACACTGGCTCATGGCCATGTTCGATCAGGCTGACAATGTCGCGCACCCAAAGGCAGCGGCCGTCCGCCGTGATCACCCGATAGTCGATGCTGTGGTCGCGGTTGGCGCGGGTTTCCCGGTAGCAATAGGCTTCGGCGCGGATGAGGTCGGCGGGGTGAATGATGTTGCGCCAGAAGCCCGGAATCAGCCAATGGGCGCGCGGGTAACCGAGCAGATCTTCGGCGTGGGGTGACACATAGCTGTAGGTGAAATCGGTAACGCTGGCTTCCCAGGCGATGGCGGACAGGCTCTCCACCAGGCCGCGATAATGGTATTCGCTGCTGCGCAGTTCCTGTTCGAGGGCGACGCGGCGGGAAATTTCCGAACTCAGCCGGCGATTGATCCGAATGACGATGGCCAAAACGGTGCTCAACAACAGCACGGCGGGCAGGCCGTACATCAGTAGGTCGGTCCAGAACGTACGGTGATCGGTGAGGCTGCCCACCCAGCGTTGCTGGATGGCTTCGGTTTCGGCCGGGCTGAGGTCGGCGAGAACCTTGTCCAGGATGCTCACCAGTATTTTGTTGTCCCGTGGTACACCCATCGCCAATTGATAGCGGTACGGCGTTTCGCCACTTACGTACAGGCCATCGAGCTTGAGCTGGCGCAGACTCCAGACGCTTGACGCGAGGTCGCCCACCACGGCGTCGACTTCGTCGGTGGCCAAGGCCTGCAGCGTCGAACTGACATTGGGCAGGGCCACCAGGTTGAGGTCTGGATGATGGGTGCGTAGCAGTTCATGGGGAGCATAATTTTCCACCACGGCAATCTTCAACCCATAAAGGTCTTTGAGGTTGCGTGGTCGGGCGCCGCCTTCATGGGCGAGGATGACAATGGGAAAGTCCAGGTAAGGGCGGGTGAATGCCATGAAGTCCTGGCGTTCGGGGGTAGACATGATGCCCGGCAGCAGGTCGAGTTGGTTGTGGCGTGCCTGCTCCAGCAAGGCACTCCAATTGACCGGCTCAATCAGTTTGATCCTGACCCCCAGGCGTTCCTGGATCAGGCGTACGTAGTCCGCCGCCAAGCCTTGGTAGCGGCCCTCTTCATCACGGTATTCGAAGGGTGGCCAGGAGGCGTCCACCCCCACGCGCAACTCCTGATGGTCCGCCAGCCAGCCACGCTCATCATCGCTAAGAGTCAACGCGCCAGCCGTTGCGGTCCAGGTCAGCAGCGACAGCAGTAACACAGTCGGCAATCTGGGCATAACGGTCTCGTTATGGCACGGGGAATGTTTCGAGTGTAGACGGGCATTGCGGGGGAGGGGATTTGCGCGGGATTTTATCTGTACAAAGCAAAACCCCCGGCCTGGGCCGGGGGTTCTGGTGTCACTCGTCGAGGAAGGAGCGCAGATGCTCGCTTCGCGTCGGGTGGCGCAACTTGCGCAACGCCTTGGCTTCGATCTGACGGATCCGCTCGCGGGTCACGTCAAACTGCTTACCGACTTCCTCAAGGGTGTGGTCGGTATTCATGTCGATGCCGAAACGCATGCGCAGTACCTTGGCTTCACGGGCAGTGAGGCCGGACAGTACGTCGCGGGTCGCTTCTTTAAGGCTCTCAACAGTGGCGACATCGATTGGCGACTGCATGGTCGAGTCTTCGATGAAGTCACCCAGGTGGGAGTCTTCGTCATCACCGATCGGGGTTTCCATGGAGATCGGCTCTTTAGCGATCTTCAATACCTTGCGGATTTTATCCTCAGGCATTTCCATGCGTTCGCCCAGCTCTTCCGGGGTCGGTTCGCGACCCATTTCCTGCAGCATCTGCCGGGAAATGCGGTTGAGCTTGTTGATCGTCTCGATCATGTGCACCGGAATACGGATGGTGCGGGCCTGGTCGGCGATCGAGCGAGTGATCGCCTGACGGATCCACCAGGTGGCATAAGTCGAGAACTTGTAGCCGCGACGGTATTCGAACTTGTCCACAGCCTTCATCAAGCCGATGTTGCCTTCCTGGATCAGATCGAGGAATTGCAGGCCACGGTTGGTGTACTTCTTGGCGATGGAGATCACCAGACGCAAGTTCGCTTCAACCATCTCTTTCTTCGCGCGGCGGGCCTTGGCCTCACCGATCGACATGCGACGGTTGATGTCCTTGATCTCGGCAATCGTCAGACCGGTTTCGGTCTCGAGTGCGGTCAGCTTCTGCTGGCAACGGATGATGTCCGGCTGCAGGCGACCAATGGCTTCAGCGTACTTCGCCTTGCCTTTGGCCAGGGCGTCGCTCCAGCTTTCGTCCACTTCGTGGCCCGGGAACTGGCGCAGGAAGTCGGTACGCGGCATGCGCGCATCACGGACACAGAGCTGCATGATCGCACGCTCTTGTGCACGCAGACGCTCAAGGGCGCTACGAACCCGTTCAACCAGGCCTTCGAATTGCTTCGGTACCAGCTTGATCGGCATGAACAGCTCAGCCAGCGCCAGCAGCTCGGCAATTGCCAGCTTGTTGGAGCGACCGTGCTTTTTCAGGGCCTTGCGGGTGATTTCCATTTGATCGGAAACCGCGCCGAAACGCTGGGCAGCAATGATCGGGTCTGGGCCGCTTTCGACTTCGTCTTCGTCGTCGGTGCTGGCTTCGGCATCGTCGTCTTCGGTGTCATCGTCCGCTTTCGCGGCTTTGGCATCGACAGGCGGCGGTACTTCGGCGGCAGGCGGCGCGATGCCGTCGTCCGGGTCGATATAACCGCTCAGGACGTCGGACAGGCGGCCACCTTCGGTGGTGACGCGAGTGTACTCGGAGAGAATGTGGTCAACCGTGCCAGGGAAGTGCGCGATTGCGCCCATCACTTCACGGATACCCTCTTCGATACGCTTGGCGATTTCGATCTCGCCTTCGCGTGTCAGCAACTCGACGGTACCCATTTCACGCATATACATGCGCACAGGGTCAGTCGTGCGACCGATGTCGGTCTCCACCGCGGCCAACGCGGCAGCGGCTTCTTCAGCGGCTGCCTCGTCGGTATCGGCGTCGGCCAACATAAGGGCGTCCGCATCCGGAGCACTCTCGTGTACGGGGATCCCCATGTCATTAATCATGCGGATGATGTCTTCCACCTGCTCTGGATCTGAAATATCCTCAGGCAGGTGATCGTTGACCTCTGCGTAAGTCAGATACTTCTGCTCACGACCAAGGGTGATCAACTCTTTGATACGAGACTGCTGTTGCGCTTTTCCGGACATAACACCCTATCCACTGAAGGTCTTGGCGGGCAAAAAACAAGCCGAGGATTATACCCGAGCTATGACCTCACACGCCAGCTGAGGTCGGGTTTGATGCGGAAACATTCTGTTTTAAGAGGTCGCGCATCTGTTTTGCTATCTGAATTTGCTCTTCAGCCGATAATCCCGGCTGTCTTGCTCTCTTGATGAGTTCATCGAGGGTCTGCGTGTGCTGGCCCGCGGATAACCTAGTAATGGTGTCTAAAAACTGTTGTTCAAGGTTATCGCCGTCAATTAGCCACTCCTTTTCCGCGAGCGCCTTCAACAAACGACCCTGTTCTGTGCCATGCCAGCGAGCCATCAGCTGAATGGAGTTTAGCTTAGGATTTTTCTGCACGGCCTCGATCAGTGCGATCAGCACCTGAGCGTAGGTATTGCTCGCGTTGGCAAAATGGTCGGCGCTTTCAACCTTGCTCGCTAATTGCGGGTGGTGGATAAGCGTGCGCAGGGCAATCAGCGTGGGAGCTTCTACGGCGACCGGTGTGCGAGGCGCGTAGGCCTCATCGCGATCACCGCGCTTGCCGTTTTTGCTCCAGGGTTTCTTGTCCCATTTCTTGCCGCCGGCACCGGGCTTCTTCGGCGTCCATTCCTGCTGGGGGGCATACGCCTCCTGGGGTTGATGGAAGTCGGCATAGTCCGGCATGGCGTCATAATCCATGCCTGGGTCGTAGGCGGGCGGCGCGTCCTGCGGTGCGCTGTGCACCAGCTGGCTGACGGCCTCGCCACTCAGTCCTGTAATTTCCAGCAGGCGTTGGCGCATCAGGGTGCGCAGGTTCGCGCCTGGAACCTTGTCGATCAATGGTGCCGCGAGGGTGGCCATGTGGGCCTTGCCTTCGAGGGAGCGTGGGTCGGCTTCTTCGGTCAGTTGCTGGAAGAAATAATCCGCCAACGGCTGCGCATGTTGATTGATGCGGGCGCGGAATGCGTCGGTGCCTTCGGAGCGCACCAGGGTATCCGGGTCTTCCCCTTCGGGCAGGAACAGGAAGCGCGCGCGGCGCCCATCCTGCAGGCTCGACAAGGTGGCTTCGAGCGCGCGCCAGGCGGCGTTGCGGCCGGCCTGGTCACCGTCGAAGCAGAACAGCACGCTTGGCACGACGCGAAACAGGCGCTTCAAGTGTTCTTCGCTGGTGGCGGTGCCGAGGGTGGCCACGGCGTTGCGCAAACCTTGCTGAGCCAGGGCGATCACGTCCATATAGCCTTCGACCACGATGATTTCATCGAGGTTTCGATTGTTCTTGCGCGCCTCGAACAGGCCATAGAGTTCCTGGCCCTTGTGGAATACCGGGGTTTCCGGGGAGTTCAGGTACTTGGGCTTGTCATCCCCCAGCACTCGGCCGCCGAAGGCGATGATGCGACCACGGCTGTCGCGGATCGGGAACATCACGCGGTCGCGGAAGCGGTCGTAGCGCTTGCCGGTCTCGGCGTTCTCAACCAGGAGGCCGGCGTCGATCATGGCTTTTTGCTGCAGGGTATCGCTGCTCAGGTGTTTGTAGAGGTTGTCCCAGCCAGGTGGGGCAAAGCCGAGGCCGAAGTCGCGGGCGATTTCGCCGGTCAGGCCGCGCCCTTTCAGGTAGTCGACGGCGGCCTTGCGCTGCGGATGGCTTTTAAGGGCCTGACGGTAGAAGTCGGCAGCGGCAGTCAGCAGCGGGTACAGCGGCGAGTCGGTGGGTTGCCGTGGTTTATGCGGGCGGCCACTTTCTTCGCGGGGGACTTCCATGCCGGCGGCTTTCGCCAGGTCCTCGATCGCCTGGGGAAAGTCCAGGTTGTCGTGGTCCATCAGGAAGCCGAGGGCGTTACCGCCTGCGCCGCAGCCGAAGCAGTAGTAGAACTGCTTGTCGGGGCTGACGCTGAATGACGGGGTTTTTTCCTTGTGGAACGGGCAGCAGGCTGTGTAGTTTTTGCCAGCTTTCTTCAATTGCAGGCGCGAGCTGACAACATCGACAATGTCGGTGCGGTTCAGAAGGTCGTCAATAAAGCTCTGGGGAATCAGCCCTGCCATGGCGTTCTCGTCATCACTGCGTGTAAATGAGTGCCCGTGAAGTGCTCAAGCGCACGTATCGAATGGCTTGACCATCAATCGTCTGCTTGGGCTGTCAGGAAGTGTATCTGCCGAACATTCACTGACGTTAGTTTCAATCAGTGTGTCGGCCTGGAAATGTTGCCCTCGAGTCCGGCGCTGGCCAATCGTGGCCTCGGATGCTCGTCGCTGGGCACAGCCGATACAGTTGATCGTCTGCTTACAAAATGAGTGTGCTCGTCAGTAGCCTTGTTAGGCTCGTCAGAAGAGACGTGCACCGCTGGCAAAAGAGCCAGTCCTGACGTTTGAAGCAGGTGTATCAGTCGCGTGTGCGGCGTCAACGATGAAGCATCAAGCGATATCCGCAAATGCCAACAGCCCGGCTGAGGGCCGGGCTTGGCAGAAGCTTGCTACGAACGTCTGTGTATTAGTACAGACGAACGGCGCGGCGCTGTTCGCGCTGAACTTTCTTGGCGTGACGCTTAACAGCGGCTGCTGCTTTACGCTTACGCTCAGAAGTTGGCTTCTCATAAAATTCGCGGCTACGAACTTCAGCCAGAACACCGGCTTTTTCGCAGGAGCGCTTGAAACGACGCAGAGCTACGTCGAAGGGTTCGTTCTCTTTTACTTTGACGGCTGGCATCCAGAGCTACCTTCTTTCATTACCGGGAATCAACGTTCTCGTCGCAAAAAATTCGCGGCTGAGGTCGTCGGTTTTTAAGGGTTGCGGATGTTAACCCCTCATTGGCAGGAATGCAAAGCCTCTGATCGAAAACCGCTAGTCGGGAGGGGGAGTGGCGACTATTATGCGCGCCTTCGAATTCAGCCTCTACAAGGCGCAAACCCATGCTAGTACTGGGACTTGAAACCTCCTGCGACGAAACCGGTGTCGCACTTTACGACAATGAACGCGGGCTTTTGGCCGATGCGCTGTTCAGTCAGATCGACTTGCATCGGGCCTATGGCGGCGTTGTGCCGGAGCTGGCCAGTCGTGATCACGTCAAACGTATGCTGCCGTTGATTCGCCAGGTGTTGGACGAGGCCGGTTGCGTGCCGACCGAGATCGATGCGATTGCCTATACGGCGGGCCCCGGATTGGTCGGAGCCCTTCTGGTTGGCGCCTCTTGTGCCCAGGCGCTGGCTTTTGCCTGGGGCATTCCGGCCCTCGGCGTGCACCATATGGAAGGCCATTTACTGGCGCCGATGCTGGAAGAAAACCCGCCGCAGTTCCCGTTCGTCGCTTTGTTGGTTTCGGGCGGGCATACGCAGCTGGTCCAGGTCGACGGAATCGGTCAATACACGCTGTTGGGCGAGTCCTTGGACGACGCCGCCGGCGAAGCTTTCGACAAGACCGCGAAGATGATGGGCCTCAATTACCCGGGTGGGCCGGAAATCGCCCGCCTGGCCGAAAAAGGCGTTGCCGGCCGCTATACGTTCCCGCGCCCGATGTGCGATCGCCCTGGCCTGATGTTCAGCTTCAGCGGCTTGAAAACCTCCGCGTTGAATACCTGGCAGCACAGTGTCAGCGCCGGGGACGACAGTGAGCAAGCCCGTTGCGACATCGCGCTGGCGTTCCAGCAGGCCGTGGTGGAGACTTTGACCATCAAGTGCAAGCGCGCCCTGAAACAGGCCGGCATGAAGCGCCTGGTGATCGCCGGTGGCGTCAGCGCCAACAAGGCGTTGCGCAGCTCATTGGAAAAGATGCTCGGTGATATGAAGGGGGATGTGTTCTACGCCCGCCCTGAGTTCTGCACTGACAACGGCGCGATGATCGCCTATGCCGGTTGTCAGCGCCTGCAGGCGGGGCAGCACGAAAGCCTGGCGATCAGCGTGCAGGCGCGCTGGCCGATGGAGCAACTGCCGCCCTTGTAAGTGTGCAACGTGAGTCGGGCTCATTGGCGGTATTTAAAAATGCCGTTCGCGCCCGGCAAACAGGTCGCGTAGATTGCCCCGGTGTCGCCAGACGATCAGCAGTGTCAGCACACTCATCGGCAGCAGCGCCGCCGGTTCCTGCCAGGCCAGCAACGGCAGGGTGAGCGGTGTGGCGATCAGCGCCGCCAGCGAGCTGGTGCGGGTCAGGTAGAACGTCAGCAGCCAGGCGAGCACGGCCAGCAACGCCGCCGGCGGGTAGATCCCCAGCAGCATGCCGGCTGCCGTGGCGACACCTTTACCGCCGCGAAAACGGAAGTACAGGGGAAACAGATGGCCGAGGACGGCGCACACGCCCACCCAGGCCTGCTGCTGCAGGGTCAGGCCGGCGAGGCTGGCGATCAGTACGGGCAACAGGCCCTTGCATACGTCGCCCAGCAGCGTCAGTACGGCGAGCTTCTTGCCGGCCAGGCGCAACATATTGGTGGCGCCGGCATTGCCTGAACCACTCATTCGCGGGTCGGGATTTCCCGTCAGGCGGCTGAGCAAAATGGCGAAGGAGAGCGAGCCGAGCAGGTAGGCGAGAATCGCCAGTGACCAAAACATGCTAACTATTCCGGGCGAGGACGCCCTGATTCTAACGGGGCATCGCGCCCTTGTCGTGCTGCGGAGAAGAGCTTGGACAGAGTGTTTATCGAAGGCCTGGAAGTCGACACCGTGATCGGGGCCTACGACTGGGAGCGCGGGATCCGTCAATGTCTGCGCCTGGACCTGAGCTTCGCTTGGGATAACCGCCCGGCTGCGGCTGGCGACGACCTGGCCCTGGCGCTGGATTACGCCAGCGTGTCCGCGCGGATCCAGGCCTTTGCCGAGCAGTCCCAGTACCAGCTGGTCGAGACCTTTGCCGAACGCCTGGCCGAAGTGCTGATGAGCGAGTTCCAGATTCCCTGGCTGCACCTCAAGCTGACCAAACCCGGCGCAGTGCCGGCTGCCAAGGGTGTAGGCGTGGAGATTGAGCGCGGATGTCGCTGACTCAGGTTTACCTTGGCCTCGGTAGTAATATCGAGCGCGAGCCCCACCTGCGCGCCGGGCTCGACGCGTTGGCGAGTTTCCTGACGGATATGCGCTGCTCGGCGGTGTTCGAGAGCCAGCCGGTGGGCATCAAAAGCGGGCCATTCTTCAATCTGGTGGTGTCGGCCTATACCGACCTGTCATTGATGGAGTTGGATCGTCGGTTGAAATCCATCGAGGCTGACAATGGCCGCTATGCGCCGGATCGCAAAGGCCTGCCGCTGGATATCGACGTGCTGCTGTACGGCGAGTTGGTGGGTGACTTCGATGGTTTGATCCTGCCGCGGGCGGAGATCCTGAAAAATGCCTTTGTGCTGTGGCCGTTGTCGATGATGGCGCCGGACCGGGTGCACCCTGAAGCGGGCAAGACGATGGCTGCGTTGTGGCGTGACGCTCAGATTGATCAGGTGCTGGCGCCTGTCGGGTTTGAATGGCAGGGCCAGCAACTCACCCCGGACTCGCTCCTACAAGGGTTTGTGTAGTTCCTTGTAGGCTTTGAGTGCCCTGAGTCGTTCACGCTTGAGCGCCTCGCCCAACTCCGGCCCCTTGAATCCCTGCTCAAGCAGTGGCGCCACGGCAACCTCGCGCGCTGCTTTCGCCGCGCCGCGTAAGTAATCCGCCTGTGGATAACTTCTTTGCTCCAGTCCCTTGCGGCCTCGGGCATCCATTTCGCAGGCGACCACAAACTCCTCAAAGCGCTGTGGCCTGCGGTATACGTCAAAACTTTGCAGCAACTCCAGCAGCGTCGAGGCTTTCAGCTCCTGCGCACGATGACCATGGGTGTGATATTGGCCCACCAGCAGCGCCAATTCCTGGCAGTCCCTCGGCACTTTGAAGCGTTCATTGACGAGCGTGATGAGCTTCAAGCCTCGATGCTCATGAGCAATGTGCTGCGGTAACTTATCCACAGGCGTCAGGCCCTTGCCCAGGTCATGCAGCAGGCAGGCCCAGCGTACGGTCAGGGGCTGTTTGTGCAACGCAGCTTGTTCCAGCACGCTCAAGGTGTGCACGCCAGTATCTATCTCGGGGTGATGGGCTTCGGGTTGTGGCACGCCAAAGAGTGCATCCACTTCCGGCATCAAGATCTTCAGCGCATTACAGTCCCGAAGTACCTGGATAAACACCTGGGGCTGATCTTCCATCAACGCCCGAGAGATTTCTTTCCAACTGCGCTCCGGCGTCAGGGCTTCCAATTCGCCGGACTCGCTGAGTTGACGCATCAGCTCCAGCGTCTCCGGTGCTACCGTAAAACCCAGGTGTGCATAGCGCGCGGCAAAACGGGCGACACGAAGAACTCGGAGGGGATCTTCGGCGAATGCAGGGGAAACGTGACGAAGTATGCGGGACTCAAGGTCGCGCTGGCCGTGATACGGATCAGTCAGGTTACCGTCGTCGTCTTCGGCCATGGCGTTGATGGTCAGGTCGCGACGGATCAGGTCTTCTTCCAGCGTCACCTCGGGGCTGGCGTGAAACACAAAACCACCGTAACCCCGACCACTCTTGCGCTCAGTGCGGGCCAGGGCGTACTCATCGCCGTTTTTCGGGTCCAGGAACACCGGGAAGTCCGAACCCACTGGCTTGAAACCCTTGGTGAGCATTTCTTCGGTGCTCGCGCCGACGACCACGCGGTCGACATCGGTGACCTTGATGCCCAGCAGGCGGTCACGCACGGCGCCGCCGACTTTGTAGATTTTCATGAAAAAGCCTCCATTAGCGGCACAGGATACCGCCTGTGCCTGGCCAATGGAGGCTTTGCTGTTTCAGAGATGAACGACGGCCAGGTCCAGGCGGCCGTAGTCGTTGTCATTGTGATCGTTGCGCGGTGGTACATGGTGGGTCTTCATCACTTGGTCGCCTTGCAGGGTTTCCAGGTGGATGTCGAAGCCCCAAAGCCGATGCAGGTGCTTGAGCACTTCCTCGGTGGATTCGCCCAGGGGTTTGCGGTCGTGCTGCTGGTGGCGCAGGGTCAGCGAGCGGTCGCCGCGCACATCGATACTGTAGATCTGCACGTTGGGTTCACGGTTGCCCAGGTTGTATTGCGCCGCCAGGGTTTCACGGATGGTGCGGTAGCCGGGCTCATCGTGGATGGCCGGCACCACCAGGTCGTCCTTGAGGTCATCATCCAGGATGCTGAACAGTTTGAGGTCGCGGATCACCTGGGGTGACAGGTACTGCAGGATAAAGCTCTCATCCTTGAAGCTGCTCATGGCGAACTTGATCGTCGACAGCCAGTCACTGCCGGCGATTTCCGGGAACCAGCGGCGGTCTTCATCGGTGGGGTGTTCGCACATGCGCCGAATATCGCGGTACATGGCAAAACCCAGCGCGTAAGGGTTGATCCCGCTGTAATACGGGCTGTCGAAGCCGGGTTGGAACACCACGCTGGTGTGGGACGTCAGGAACTCCATCATGAAGCCGTCGGTGACCAGGCCTTCGTCGTACAGGTCGTTCATGAGCGTGTAGTGCCAGAACGTCGCCCAACCTTCGTTCATCACCTGGGTCTGGCGCTGTGGGTAAAAGTACTGGGCGATCTTGCGTACGATACGCACGATTTCCCGTTGCCACGGTTCCAGCAGCGGTGCGTGCTTTTCCAGGAAGTAAAGAATGTTTTCCTGGGGTTCGGCGGGGAAGCGCGCATTGTCCTTGTCGCTGTTCTTGCCGGCGCGTTTGGGAATGGTGCGCCACAGGTCGTTGATCTGCTTCTGCAGGTGCTCCTCGCGCTCCTTCTGGCGCAGGCGCTCTTCCTCGGCAGAAATAGGGTATGGGCGCTTGTAGCGGTCGACGCCATAGTTCATCAGGGCATGGCAGGAGTCGAGCAAGTCTTCCACGGCGTCGATACCGTGGCGCTCCTCGCACTGCATGATGTACTGCTTGGCGAACACCAGGTAATCGATGATCGAGCTGGCGTCGGTCCAGGTGCGGAACAGGTAGTTGCCCTTGAAGAAGCTGTTGTGCCCATAGCAGGCATGGGCCACCACCAGCGCCTGCATGCAGATGGTGTTTTCTTCCATCAGGTAGGCGATGCATGGGTCGGAGTTGATCACGATTTCGTAGGCCAGGCCCATCTGGCCCCGGGTGTACGACTTTTCGGTACTGAGGAAATGTTTGCCGTAAGACCAGTGGTGGTAACCCAGGGGCATGCCGACGGAAGCATAGGCGTCCATCATCTGCTCGGCCGTGATCACTTCGATCTGGTTGGGGTAGGTGTCCAGGGCATAACCCGCCGCGATGCGGCTGATTTCCCGGTCATAGGCCTGGATCAGTTCAAAGGTCCACTCGGAGCCGGTGGAAATGGGTTGGCGCTTAGTCTCTTTTTTGGCGGTCATGTCACTAACCTGCGCTGGAAGAGTTCACGGAAGACCGGATAGATATCGCCGGCCGAGACCAGTTGCTGTTGTGCGAACGTGTCGGCAAAGGCTTCGCCGATGCGCTCGTATTCAAACCACAGGGCCTGGTGCTCACGGGGGGTGATTTCGACATAAGTGTAGTACTGCACAAACGGCATGATGTGGTTGATCAGGATGTCGCGGCAGATCGGCGAATCGTCGTTCCAGTTGTCGCCGTCGGAGGCCTGGGCCGCGTAGATATTCCACTCGTTGGCCGGGTAGCGCTCGGCCATGATCTCCTGCATCAGCTTCAAGGCGCTGGACACGATGGTGCCGCCGGTTTCCCTCGAGTAGAAGAACTCCTCCTCATCCACTTCCCGTGCGCTGGTGTGATGGCGGATGAACACCACGTCGATCTTGTCGTAGTTCCGCTTCAGGAACAGGTACAGCAGGATAAAGAAACGCTTGGCGATGTCCTTGGTCGCCTGGGTCATCGAGCCTGACACGTCCATTAGGCAAAACATCACGGCTTTTGAGCTGGGATTGGGCTGCTTGACCAGCAGGTTGTACTTGAGGTCAAAGGTATCGAGGAACGGCACGCGGTGGATACGCGCGCTGAGTTTCTCTATTTCCGCCTCGATTTCCTGGATATCGCCGAAGTTGTCTGGCTCTTCGCGCTTTAAACGCGCCAACTCTTCCTTTGCCGTCCTCAATTTGGCACGACTGCTGCCCGAGAGGGCGATACGCCTCGCATGGGCTGAGCGCAGCGTGCGGATGATGTTGATTCGAGAGGGGTTGCCTTCGTTGCTGATCCCGGCGCGTACGGTCTTGAAGGTATCGGTGCCGGTCAGGTTACGCTTCACCAGATTGGGCAGTTCCAGGTCTTCGAACATGAACTCGAGGAATTCTTCCTGGGTGATCTGGAACACGAACTCGTCCATGCCTTCGCCGGAGTTACCGGCCTTGCCCGGGCCTTTGCCACCGCCACCGCCCTGCGGGCGCTGGATATGCTCGCCGGTGGTGAACTCTTTATTGCCGGGGTGCACGACGGTCTGCTTGCCGCCCCGGCCGTGATGCAGCACCGGTTCGTCGATGTCGCGTCCGGGAATGCTGATTTGTTCGCCATGCTCCATGTCTGTAATGGAACGGCGGCTGACGGCCTCTTCAACGGCCTTTTTGATGTGGTCACGGTAACGCCGCAGGAAACGCTGGCGGTTTACCGTGCTCTTGTTCTTGCCATTAAGGCGTCGGTCGATCACATAGCTCATGAGGAGCCCTCCGGGCAGCTTCACGTTACAAGCTTCAAGCGGCGAGCTGGAAGCTTAGAGACAAGCGGTCCACTGCCAGGCCCATGACCTGGCAGTGGACGCCCATCGCTGCCTTACTGCGATTTGCGTACCCGCAGGTACCACTCGGAGAGCAGTCGTACCTGTTTGTCGGTGTAGCCGCGCTCGACCATTCGTGTGACGAAGTCGTTGTGTTTTTGCTGGTCCTCCTTGCTGGCCTTGGCATTGAAGCTGATGACTGGCAGCAGATCCTCGGTGTTGGAGAACATTTTCTTCTCGATGACCACCCGCAGCTTTTCGTAGCTGAGCCAGGTAGGGTTCTTGCCGTTGTTGTTGGCGCGGGCACGCAGTACGAAGTTGACGATTTCGTTGCGGAAATCCTTCGGATTGCTGATCCCGGCGGGTTTTTCGATCTTCTCCAATTCTTCGTTGAGGGCTACGCGGTTGAGGATTTCGCCGGTTTCCGGGTCGCGGTATTCCTGGTCCTGGATCCAGAAGTCCGCATACAGCACGTAACGGTCGAAGATGTTCTGGCCATACTCGCTGTAGGACTCCAGGTACGCGGTCTGGATTTCCTTGCCGATAAACTCGATGTAGCGCGGCGCGAGGTATTCCTTGAGGAAGCGCAGGTAGCGTTCGCGGGTTTCGGCCTGGAATTGTTCCTGTTCGATCTGCTGCTCCAGCACATACAGCAGGTGCACCGGGTTGGCCGCGATCTCATGGGGGTCGAAGTTGAAGACCTTGGACAGGATCTTGAACGCAAAGCGCGTCGACAGGCCGTTCATGCCTTCATCCACGCCCGCTGTGTCGCGATATTCCTGGATCGACTTGGCCTTGGGATCGGTGTCCTTGAGATTCTCGCCGTCGTACACGCGCATCTTCGAATAGATATTCGAGTTTTCCGGCTCCTTCAGACGCGACAGCACAGTGAACTGGGCGAGCATTTTCAGGGTGTCGGGTGCGCAGTGGGCTTTGGCCAGCGAGCTGTTGAACAGCAGCTTGTCGTAGATCTTGATTTCATCGCTGACCCGCAGGCAGTACGGCACTTTGACGATGTAGATCCGGTCGATGAAGGCTTCATTGTTCTTGTTGTTGCGGAAGGTGTGCCATTCCGATTCGTTGGAGTGGGCCAGCAGGATCCCAGTGAACGGAATCGCGCCCAGGCCTTCGGTACTGTTGTAGTTGCCTTCCTGGGTGGCGGTGAGGAGTGGGTGCAGCACCTTGATCGGCGCCTTGAACATTTCCACGAATTCCATCAGGCCCTGGTTGGCCCGGCACAGGGCGCCCGAGTAGCTGTAGGCGTCGGCGTCGTTCTGCGGGAATTCCTCCAGTTTGCGGATATCGACCTTGCCCACCAGCGCCGAAATGTCCTGGTTGTTCTCATCGCCCGGTTCGGTCTTGGCCACGCCGATCTGGTTGAGGATCGACGGGTAGAGTTTTACCACGCGGAACTGGCTGATATCGCCGCCGAACTCGGCCAGGCGCTTGGTGGCCCAGGGCGACATGATGGTGTTGAGGTAGCGTCGTGGGATGCCGAAGTCTTCTTCGAGGATCGCGCCATCTTCCGTGGCGTTGAACAGGCCCAGGGGCGACTCGAAGACCGGTGAGCCCTTGATGGCGTAGAAGGGCACCTTCTCGATCAGTTGCTTGAGTTTTTCGGCCAGGGACGATTTACCACCGCCCACGGGGCCGAGCAGGTAGAGGATCTGTTTCTTCTCTTCCAGGCCTTGGGCGGCGTGGCGGAAGTAGGAGACGATCTGGTCGATGCATTCTTCCATCCCATGGAAGTCTTCAAAGGCCGGATAGCGGCGGATCACCTTGTTGGAAAATATTCGCGACAGGCGCGAATTATTGGCGGTTTCCACCAGCTCCGGCTCGCCAATCGCCAACAACAGGCGTTCGGCGGCAGATGCGTAGGTGCTGCGGTCCTGCTTGCACAGCTCGAGATACTCTTGCAGCGTGAGTTCTTCCTGCTGTGTGGACGCGAAGCGTTGTTGGAAGTGGCTGAAAATACTCATGACGTCGTCACCTCGCTCGATACGTGGAGCCGACGCCGGATCTATCAGTCGATGCTGGCAGTCATTGACGAACGCCAATGGCTGTTTTCCCCCCAGAACACCCTGAAACGCTACCGATGACCCGTACGCCGGTGTACCGGCTCTCCCCTGATTCGGATGGCCTGCGCTTAAGGATAGTTCGGAATCTGAGAGGGCAAGGCGCGATGCGCAATTAGTTTGGCTGCGCCGTTCGTCAGAAACGGCGCGAGCCCAAGCGTCACGCGGGGTAGCGGGGTGTGAAAAAAATTATTGCGAATCGCCGGAGGCAATTTCTGCAGGATACGTCGTACGCCACAGCTCAAAGCCGCCGTCCAGGCTGTAGACGTCGGAGAAGCCCTGGCTGACCAGGTAGGCGGCTGCGCTCTGGCTGGAATTGCCGTGGTAGCAGGCCACGATCAGCGGTGCATCAAGGTCGGCGGCACGGATGAAATCGGCGATGTTGACGTTGTCCAGATGCTGGGCGCCAGCGATATGGGCGGCGGCGTAAGTAGGCTGGTCGCGGATATCGACCACCACTGCACCTTGCTCGCGCAGGGCCTGGGCTTGTTCGGGAGGGATACGTTTGAATTCGCTCATGGCGGGCTCCTATGGCCTGGCTGCAGCCGGCAGGGTAACGGGAAGAGTGGGTGGGCACTGGCAGCCGTGACGCTCGCCGGTGTCGATGTTCATCAGGGTCATGGCGCCGCCCCATACGCAGCCGGTGTCGAGGGCAAACACGCCAGGTTCCTCGCACTTGCCTTCAAGGGCTGCCCAGTGACCAAAGATGATCCTGGTGTCGCGGGTCTTGCGTTCCTTGTGGGCAAACCATGGTTTGTAGCCGGGCAGTGCCGTGTCGGCGCCTTCCTTGCTCTTGAGGTCCAGCTTGCCCTCGGCGGTGCAGAAGCGCATGCGTGTGAAATAGTTGGTAATCACCCGCAGGCGGGCGACGCCAGTGAGGTCGTTGTCCCACTTCACTGGCTCGTTGCCATACATGCCGTCGAGGTAGGCGGTGTACAGGCTGTCATCGGCCAGGGCGTTTTCGACTTCGGCGGCGCACTTGAGGGCTTTTTTCAGCGTCCACTGCGGCGGGATACCGGCATGGACCAAGGCCATATTGCGGCTTTCGTCGTAATGCATGATCTTTTGCCGACGCAGCCAGTCAAGCAGTGGCGCGCGATCTGGCGCTTCGAGGATTTCGCGCAGGGTATCGCCCTTTTTCAGACGCTCGATGTTATTGCCGGCGGCCAGCAGGTGCAGGTCATGGTTGCCCAGTACGCACACCAGGGAGTCCCTCAGGCTATACAGGTAACGGAGCGTCTCCAGGGACTCGGGGCCGCGATTGACCAGGTCGCCGACCAGCCACAGGCGATCGTTCGCCGGATCGAAGGCCACCCGTTCAAGCAGGCACTTGAGGGGCTCCAGACAGCCTTGCAGGTCGCCGACCGCGTACGTTGCCATCAGTGCAGGGCGCCTGGTACGGCGAGGCGGAAAGGCTTGATGATGGCGTCGAACAGTTTGCCATCAGTGGCTTTCATCTGATACGAGCCTTGCATGGTGCCGACCTTGGAAGTCATTACCGTGCCGCTGCTATAAGTGTGGCTGGCGCCAATGTCGATCAACGGTTGTTGGCCGACAACGCCTGCGCCGCGAACTTCCTCGACCTGACCGTCACCGTCGGTGATCACCCAGTGGCGTGACAGCAGCTTGGCCGGCACCTGGCCGTTGTTTTTCACCGTGATGGTGTAGGCAAAGGCGAAGCGGTTCTGTTCAGGTTGCGATTGGTCCGCGAGGAAGCGGGTGACGACGCTGACGTCGATCTGGTAGCGAGGATCGGACATGCAAGAGGCCTTAAAAGCAAAAGCGGAGGACAGCAGATGCGGATCAGTCTAGGCCAAGAGGTGGGCACTAGGCCAGACATGTGTCTGGCCATGCCTGGGTGTTTCAGTCGGCGACTGGCGCAGGCTGGATGGCAAGCTGGTCGGCCAGGCGCACGAACGCGGCCAGGTCCAGTTGCTCGGGGCGCAGGCTGCCGTCGACGCCGGCTGCTTCGATCTCGGCGTTGCTCAGCAGGGCCTTGAGTGTGTTGCGCAGGGTCTTGCGGCGCTGGTTGAACGCCTCACGCACCACGCGTTCCAGCAATTTGTGATCCTTGGCCGGGTGTGGCAGCACGGCGTGAGGCACCAGGCGCACGATGGCCGAGTCGACCTTCGGTGGTGGGTTGAACGCACCCGGGCCGACATTGAACAGGTGTTCGACGCGGCAGTGGTACTGAACCATGATCGACAATCGGCCCCAATCACCACCACCAGGGCCGGCAGCCAGGCGTTCCACCACTTCTTTTTGCAGCATGAAGTGCATGTCGCGGATGATCCCGGCGTTGTTCAGCAGGTGGAAAATCAGCGGTGTGGAGATGTTGTACGGCAGGTTACCCACCACACGCAGGCTATTAGGCGCGGCGTTGAGGGTATTGAAGTCGAACTTCAATGCATCGCCCTGATGCAGGTTGAAGTTGGGCTTGCCGGCGAACTGCTGGTTGAGGATCGGGATCAGGTCCTTGTCCAGTTCCACCACGTCCAGTTGGCCGCCACTGGCGAGCAAGCCTTGGGTCAGTGCGCCCTGGCCCGGGCCGATTTCCAGCAGGCGGTCTTCTGGCTTGGCATGGATGGAGCGCAGGATACGGTCGATCACGCCAGCGTCGTGCAGGAAGTTTTGCCCGAAGCGCTTGCGCGCCCGGTGTTGGTAATGCTCGGTCATATACGGGTCTCGGCCATCTGATAGGCGGTTTCCAGGGCCACGTGCAGGCTGCCGGTATCGATCTTTCCGCTGCCTGCCAGGTCCAGGGCGGTGCCATGGTCGACGGAGGTGCGGATGATCGGCAGGCCCAGTGTCACGTTGACTGCGGCGCCGAAGCCTTTGTACTTCAGCACGGGCAGCCCCTGGTCATGGTACATCGCCAGCACTGCGTCGCAGTGCTCCAGATATTTGGGGGTAAACAGAGTGTCTGCTGGCAATGGGCCACGCAGGTCCATGCCTTCTTGGCGCAGACGCTCCAGGGTTGGTTCGATGATGTCGATTTCTTCATGGCCCAAGTGGCCGCCTTCGCCGGCGTGGGGGTTGAGCCCGCAGACCAGGATGCGCGGTTGGGCGATGCCGAATTTCTGTTGCAGGTCGGCATGCAGGATGCGCGTAACGCGTTCCACACGCTCGGCGGTGATGGCGTCGGCAATGTCGCGCAATGGCAGGTGCGTGGTCACCAGGGCGACCCGCAGGCCGCGTGTGGCCAGCATCATGACGACTTGAGCGGTGTTGGTCAGCTCGGCCAGGAACTCGGTGTGGCCGGAAAACGCAATCCCCGATTCGTTGATCACGCCCTTGTGGACCGGTGCGGTGATCATGCCGGCGAAGTCGCCGTCGATGCAGCCTTGCCCCGCGCGGGTCAGGGTTTCCAGGACGAACGCCGCGTTGGCCTTGTCGAGTTGCCCGGCAACGACCCTGGCTTGCAGCGGGGTGTTCCACACATACAAGCTGCCGGCGGGCGCCGGCAGGTCGGGCCAGTTGCCCGGTGCCACGTCCAGCAGATTGACGACCACACCCAGCTGCGCGGCCCGCTCAAGGAGCAGGTCGCGGCTGGTAATGGCAATCAGGGGGTGCGGCTGGGGGTGCGAGGCGAGCAGCAGGCACAGGTCTGGACCAATGCCGGCCGGCTCGCCGGGTGTCACGGCGAAACGCTGGGGTTTCACGGAGCTGCCTGGTCGGTGCCTGTTTGCTCGGCGCCTGGCAGCTTGTTTTCCACGTAGGCTTCGTCACGGATCTGACGCAGCCAGGTTTGCAGCTCTTCGTCGTATTTGCGGTTACGCAGTACGTTCAGCGCCTGCTGCTCGCGGGCCTGGCTGGTGTTGTCGGTGGCGCGACGACCAAGGACTTCCAGTACATGCCAGCCATATTGGGTCTTGAACGGCTTGGACAGTACGCCTTGCGGAGTATCGGCCATTACCTGCTGGAACTCGGGCACCAGGGCTTTGGGGTCGATCCAGTTCAGATCGCCGCCGTTGAGGGCGGAGCCCGGGTCTTCCGAGAAGCTCTTGGCCAGGGTGGCGAAGTCTTCACCGCTTTCGATGCGGTCATAGATCTTCTGGGCCAGTTCCTTGGTTTGGGCTTCGGTGCGGATTTCACTTGGTTTGACCAGAATATGACGAACATGCACTTCGTCTTTCAGCGAGGTCTCGCCACCGCGACGTTCCAGCAACTTCAGGATAATGAAGCCGCCTGGGGTACGGGCTGGCTGGGTGATGCCACCCACTTCCATGGCGCTCAGTTCACGGTCGAACGGAGGTGGCAGTTGAGCCGCTTTACGCCAGCCCATATCACCACCTTCAAGGGCGTTGTCGCTGCCGGACTGGGCAATGGCCATCTGGGCAAAGTCAGCACCGGCTTTCAGGCGATCATAGATAGCCTGGGTTTTCGCCGCTGCCGCATTCAGTTGCTCGGAGTTGGCACTGTCCGGGGTCGGGATCAGGATATTAGCCAGGTGCAGTTCTTCGGAAAGCTGCATCTTGCCCAGGTCCGAGGCCAGGAAGTTCTTCACTTCCTGCTCGGATACCTGGACCCGCTCGGCAACGCGACGCTGGCGCACACGGCTGATGATCATTTCGCGGCGGATCTGGTCACGGGCGTCTTCATACGAAAGACCGTCGTGGGCCAGGGCCGCGCGGAATTGATCAATGCTCATGTTGTTGCGCTGAGCGATGGTGCCGACCGCCTGGTTCAGTTCTTCGTCCGAGATACGGATGCCGGAACGCTCGCCGATCTGCAGTTGCAGGTTTTCGACGATCAGGCGTTCCAGTACCTGCTGGTCCAGCACGCTGGTAGGTGGCACGCCACCGCCACGCTTGGCGATGGTTTGCTGCACTTCCTTGACGCGCTGGTCCAGTTGGCTTTGCATGATCACGTCGTTATCGACGATGGCCACTACTTTATCCAGTTGCTGAACCGCAGCGTGAGCCGATACGGTGCCCAGGAACAGCGCGCCCAGCACTAGCGGGCGCAGACAATCAGAAAGCTTGGTCTTCACGTTCACGATAACCTTCAATGCCTTTGTCGAGGAAGCTCTCTACCTTGGCGCCGGTCAGGCCGCCGAGTCCTTTGAGGACGATCTGCAGGAAGAGCCCGTGGTCACCCTTTTCGTTAAGCGGGGCGATCTGGCTGTATTCGTCGTTGGAAACCCAGTAACGGTTGATGACGCGCAGTTTCCAGCAGCAGTTGTCGTACTCGAAACCACCGAAGGCTTCCAGGGTACGGTTGCGAGCGTAGTCATACTGCCAGCGGGTGATCAGGTTCCACTGGGGAATGATCGGCCACATCATCGAGAAATCGTGTTGTTGGATTTTGTAGTAATCCTTCACGTAGTTCGCCGAACCCGGGGTGCCGTAGTCGCCACCGAACTGCCATTTGCCGGTCAGCTGGTTGTAGACGACCTGGTCGTTACGATAGCGATAACCGACGTTGATGATCTTGTTCGGGTCGTTCTCCGGCTGGTAGTGAAGCATCGCACTGCCGGAGCGAGGGCTGTGCTCCTCGGTGTCCCAGTTGTAACCGGCAGTGGCGCGCCAGTCACGGTTGAAGCGGAACTCGTAGTCCAGGGCAACCGGGGATACGTCGGACTGCGAATCGGCACGGTCGGCGGCGAGGATGCCCGGCAATTGAACTTCACGATCCTTGAAGTACAGCGCCTGGCCCACGGATACGCGCTGACGCTCGAAGCCGTTTTCTTCGATCCAGCGGCTGGTCAAGCCAAGGGACAGCTTGTTTTCGTCGCCGATACGGTCCGTACCGCTGAAGCGGTTGTCGCGGAACAAGGACGCGTAGCTGAACGCATACTCGCTGCTGTCGAAGATCGGGATATCGGACTGGTCCTTGTTCGGCACGTACAGGTAGAACGCGCGCGGCTCAAGGGTCTGGCGATAGTTTGTGCCAAACCAGTTGGTATCGCGGTCGAAATACAGGCCGCTGTCGAGGCTGGCCACCGGAATCGCGCGGTCCTGGGAGCTCTTGAAGGAGCCGCCTGCGTACTGGGTGCCGGCATTCGCTGCTGCTGTCTGTGCAGCGATGATGTCGTTCTTGCCCTTGTTGTCCAGGTCGAGATCGTACTTGGTGTAGACGTACTTGAGCTTCGGCGTCACAAAACCGTAGGTCCAGTTCATCGGGTATTCGACGGCGGGTGCTACGTTCAGGCGAGTACCGTTTGCACGGGTCAGGCCGGTTACGTAGGTGTCCAGGCGGCGCTCGGTACCACCATCTTCATTGATGAAGTTGCCGGTTTCCAGGCTTCGTTCAAACCGAACTGCTTCGGTATCGTAGGTAAACTTCAATCCACCTGGGCGGAACGGCAACTGCCCATTTAAAGTGATCTGCGGCAGGCGGTCATAAGGTGTGGTTTGGGAAATCGTCGCCAGCTGATAAGCCTGGACATTCAAGCGCGCCTGGAACGAGTCGCCGCGATAGGCCACCGAGCCCTGCTGGTTGACGAAGTCCCGACTCTCGACACCTTCCTGATAGGACTTGAGGTCCTGGAAGTAGTAGGGGTCGCTGATCTTGGTGTAGTCGACCTGGGTCAGTACACGCGAATCCAGCCCGCCCTTGTGCTGCCAATTGAGCATGTAGCGGGTTTTTTCGTAGTCGGTCTGCTTCTTGCGTTCGTCGTTGTCGTCGTTCAGGTACGCGCCGCCGAACTGGCCTTCGCTGGACTTGGTGAGGTAGCGGAATTCGCCTTCCATCATCATGCCGCGCTTGGTCATGTATTGCGGGTACAACGTGGCATCGTAGTTTGGTGCCAGGTTGAAGTAGTACGGCGTGACCAGGGTGAAGCCGGTTTCGCCGCCGGTGCTGAAGCTCGGTGGCAGGAAGCCGGACTGACGACGGTCGTCGATCGGGAAGTAGATGTAAGGGGTGTACAGGATCGGAATGTTCTTGATCCGCAACGTCGCGTTGGTGGCCGTACCGAAACCGGTGGCCGGGTTCAACGTGATGTTGTTGCCCCTGAGCTGCCAGGCGTTGCTGTCCGGCTCGCACGTGGTGTACGTACCGTCCTTGAGACGGATGATCGCGTTTTCGGCGCGCTTGGCGTACAGCGCGTTACCGCGGATACGCGACTTGTGCAGCACGTATTCGGCGTTGTCGATCTGCGCCGCGCCGGTGTCCAGTTGAACCTGGGCATGGTCGCCGACGATCAATGCACCGTTGTCGCGCAGTCGCACGTTACCGTTCAGCTCACCACGGTTCTCGGCCTGGTACAGGCTGGCTTCTTCCGACTCCAGCTGCATGCTGCCCTGGCGCATGACGACGTCACCGGCCAGGGTTGCGACTTGTTGTTCCTGCTCGTAACGAGAGGCCTTGGCACCGATGAAAGTGGGCGCATCGCTCTTGTTCGTCTTGTCGTTCATGCCAGGACGCGTTGGCTCGATGTACGCACCGCCGCAGTAAGGACCGGTTTCCGCCAGCTGGGCTGCGGTCAACTTTTCACGAGGCACCCAGTCCAAGTGGCTGTAGTCGGCGCTGCGCGAACGCAGGCCACGGCCCTTGGACTCGGTGACCAGTGCGGTCTTCGGCTCGGCTTCGGCACTGCCGCCAGCGTCGGCCTGCGCCGTGCTGTTGGCCGAGCTGACGGCTGCACCGTCATGCACTGGGCGCGGTGGCAAGGGGGCTGCGGCGGTCTTGGGCGCGCAGTCCCAGGCACCCGAAGCAGAGACTGAGCAGTCATACTGTTCCGCGGCGACCACGAATGAGGTGGCGAAGGGTTGCATGACCAGCAGACTGCCGGTTACCAGCAACGGAAATTTTCTACGAAACGCGGGGGATTTCAATGCCATCTTATTAGTCCGGGCTTCCTGCGTGCCATCTGCCCGCGGTTTGGGCCGCACGCCTCTCGATGGTCTGAAAAAGATGCGTGATAATAAAGCATGCCCCGCTTGACGGCTAGCGCCGTCGGAGACCCTTGTAATGCCCGAGCAAGATCTACGTTTACAACAGCTGGAAGTCTGGCTGGATGAGCAGTTGCCGATCCTTTTCAACGCTCAAGGCTGGGGTGCCGTACCCCCGGCCACATTGACCGCGGCCAGCAGCGACGCGAGTTTCAGGCGCTATTTCCGCTGGGACGGCGGCGGTCGTACGTTCGTGGTAATGGACGCTCCGCCTCCCCAGGAAAACTGCAAACCTTTCGTCGATATCGCGTATTTGCTCTCCACTTCGGGAATAAATGTTCCGAAAATTTATGCACAGGACTTGCCGCGAGGCTTTCTTTTGCTCAATGACCTGGGCAGAAAAACCTACCTGGACGTGATAACCGACGAAAACGCCGATCAATTGTTTGCCGATGCCATCGACGCCTTGCTGGCTTTTCAGCAGTTGCCGATGGACGCACCACTGCCCAGCTATGACGTCGCCTTGCTGCGCCGTGAACTCGAATTGTTTCCCGAATGGTACGTGCGCCGACACTTGGGTATCGAGTTGGATACTCGGCAGCAGGCACTTTGGCAGCGTGTCAGCGATCACCTGATCGACAGTGCCCTGGCGCAACCCAAAGTGCTGGTGCACCGCGACTATATGCCACGCAACCTGATGATCAGCGAGCCGAACCCTGGCGTGCTGGATTTCCAGGATGCGGTGTATGGTCCGGTCACCTACGACATCACCTGCCTGTTCAAGGATGCCTTCCTCAGTTGGCCCCAGGCCCGCGTGCGCGAATGGCAACGCGGCTATTGGGAGCGTGCGGCCCAGGTCGGCATTCCGGTACAGCCGGATTTCGAAGACTTCCTGCGCGCCAGCGATCTCATGGGCGTGCAGCGCCATCTCAAGGTCATCGGCATCTTTGCGCGCATTTGCCATCGCGACGGCAAGCCACGCTACCTGGCCGATGTACCGCGCTTCTTTGCTTATATAGAAGCGGTGCTGGCCGATCGTCCGGAGTTGAGCGAGCTGGCTGAGTTACTGACCAGCCTGCGCCAACCTGCAGAGGTCAGCCTATGAAGGCCATGATCCTGGCCGCCGGTAAAGGCGAGCGGATGCGTCCGCTCACCTTGCACACCCCCAAGCCGCTGGTGCAGGCCGGCGGCAAGCGCCTGATCGAGTACCACCTGGAGGCGCTGGCCAAGGCCGGCTTTACCGATGTGGTGATCAACCATGCCTGGCTCGGCCAGCAGATCGAGCGCTACCTGGGGGATGGCGCGCAGTTCGGCTTGCGTATCCGCTACTCCCCGGAGGGCGAACCGCTGGAAACCGGCGGCGGGATTTTCCAGGCGCTGCCGTTGCTGGGGGATGAGCCGTTCCTGGTGGTCAATGGCGATATCTGGACCGACTACGACTTCACCCGCCTCAAGCAGCCGCTCAAGGGCCTGGCTCATCTGGTGATGGTCGACAACCCGGCACATCACCCCTCGGGCGGTGATTTCTACCTTGATCAGGGCTTGCTTCATGATGCGGCGCCCGGTGCCGATAACCTGACCTTCAGTGGCATTTCAGTGCTCGACCCCCGGCTGTTCGAGGGTTGCAGCGCCGGTGCCTTCAAGCTGGCGCCGCTGCTGCGTGCGGCCATGGCGAAAGGTTTGGTAACGGGGGAACACATGGCGGGACGCTGGATTGATGTCGGCACGCTGGAGCGCCTGGCGCACGTCGAAACCCTGCTGACAGCGGGGCAGTAGCATGTTGTGGCCAGGGACGCTGATCGGCGCCGGGGCTGGCTTTGCCATTGCCAGTATTCCGGGGGCCTTGTTGGGGGCGCTGTTGGGGCAGGCGCTGGATCGCCGCCTGCAACTGCACAGTTGGGCACAGTTGCGCGAGCGCTTGGGCGGGCGTCCGGCTTTACGCAATGACGAGTTATTGTTTGTGTTGCTCGGGCGCCTGGCCAAAAGCAACGGGCGTGTGGTGGACGGGCATATTCAGCAGGCGCGGCAGGAAATGCGCTCACTGGACATGACCGAGTCGGCCCAGCGCCGCGCGATTGCGGCGTTCAACCGCGGCAAATCCGGTTCCGACCGTGTACGCCGCTACCTGCGTGTGCTCAAGGCCCAGCCCCATGCGGCGGAAGGGGTGTTGCGGGCGTGCTGGCGGATGGTCTGGGCGGACGGCAAGGCGGACGCCGCCGAGCGTGATTTGATCGACCTGTGGGGGAAGTGGTTGGGCTGGACGCCGCAACAGCTCCAGGCGTTGGCGGCCGATTACACACCTGAGCGCAAGCCGCTGGTCAATCGTGGCACGACCTACCAGGAAGCGCTGCGCTTGCTCGGCGTGACCGCTACCACCGAGCCGTCGGTCATCAAGCGTGCCTATCGCCGCCTGCTGAGCCGTCATCACCCGGACAAGGTGGCCGGCAGTGGTGCCAGCCCCGCGCAAGTGCGTGAGGCGACCGAGCGCACCCGTGAATTGCACAATGCCTATTCATTGATTCGCGAGCGCCGGGATTTTCGTTAGAGGTCACTATTTTCACGGATAAACACATTCCAATGTGGGAGGGGGCTTGCCCACGATTAGGGTGGGTCAGCTACCTATCTGTCGACTGACACACCCCTATCGGGAGCAAGCCCCCTCCCACATTGGTTCGGTGCTTATCCTCGATCGGCGCTGGCCTGCGGGCTCAACCAGCCGCGAATCCGGCGATACAACTGTTCCTGCTCGGCGGCGCTGTTGCCGGGCAGGGTCTTCAATGACACCTGCTTATAGCCGTCATTCTTCAAGCGCTTCGCGGCCTGGGCGCGTTCCAGGGCGTTGTTGCGTGCTTGAGCGGTGTCTTGATAGAAGACGTCCGCCGTCGGCAGCTTCAGCGCCGGCGCCAGTTGCTGCACATCCGGATGACGCCCGGCAGGCGTCTGGGCGGCAACCATCACGAGCTTCTGCACCTGGGAGGGTTGTTTTTCAGTCAGGTAACGCGCCGCCCACCAGGCGCCGGTGCCATGGCCCACCAGCACCACCGTGCGTGCGCTCTGGGTCTGGGCAAAAGCCACGGCGGCATCGATACGCGCAAAGATGCGCGAGGCGTCGGTCTTGTCCTGCTCGTCGGCGCCCGGGACCACCGCCGGGTCGGTGCCTTCCGCCTCGGCGCTGGCGGCTTGTTCGATCGGCTTGTCGGCGGTGCTCGCGTCTTTACTGCTGGTGTCGACGGTGGCGTTGGGCGCTTCCATGACGCGCGGCGGCAGGGTGTCCATGCTCACGTCCGGTAACGACAGGCTGAGGCTGCCCCAATTGGCATCCGGCAATTTACGTCGTAACGGGCCGATTGCTTGCGGCCAGTCAGCATTTTCGCCGGCGCCGGGTACGATAATCACCACGCCTTCGGGTTCGGCGCTGTTGGCGGGTTTCCACAGGGCAAGGAAGGAATCGCTGCCGGCCTGCAACTGTTGCTGCTCTTGCTGCGGGATTTTGCGTTCCAGGGCGGCGGCCTCTTCCTGGCTACGCTCGGGCAGGGGTTGGCGTTCGACGGGTTTTTCGGCCGCCGGTGCCGGTGCGTCTTCAGCCTGCACAGAAAAGGCACTGGTAAACAGCAGTGACAGGCACAATGCAGGCAGTGCCGAACGGTTTCGATAGGACATCGTTGATTTCCGGCCAGAAGTGATTCCAGCAGCCTAATGGGTTGGTCAGTATTTGTCAGTGATGTGAGACGTGGATCATGGGTTTTCGCTGTCTGCTGGTTATCGGCTGTTTGTGCCTTGCCTTGATGGCAAACGCTTCCCCCGCGCCCGCCACACCGCAGGCGCAGCTGAATGCGCCGCAGCGCGAATGGCTGGCCCGGCACCCGGAGCTGCGGGTGGGCGTGGTGTTGCAGGCGCCTTACGCGCAATACGACCGACGCCTGCAGCGCTTGTCCGGGGCGAATGTCGAGTTGATGCAGTGGCTGGCCAAGGCGCTGAACATCGAGCTGACCTGGCGCAACTTCCCTGATCAGGAGCAGTTGGAGGCGGCCGTACGCGATGACGAGGTGGACATTGCCCCTGGCCTGCAGCAAACCCCAGCCGGTTTGCGCCTGTGGCAGTTCACCGACCCGTATATGCGTGTGCCTCAACACATTGTCGGCATCCGCGAGGGCGGTGGTGCCGTGGAGCTGGAGAAGCTCGACGATCAATCCCGGGTTGCCGTGCGCATGCCCAGCGCCGTGGCCGATTACCTGCGCAGTACCTATCCCGGCCTCAACCTGCAAGGCGTGCCCATGGAGCGCCAGGCCTTGCAGCTGTTGGTCAGCCAGCAGGCGCGTTATGCCGTGGTGGATGAAGCGCAATTAAGCCGCTTGTCCGCAGAGGCCGAGTTCAGCGGGCTGGCGGTGGTCGGGGACATCGGCCTGCCGCAATTGCTGCGGGTTGCCACGCGCCGGGACTGGCCGGAACTGGCCGGCATCATGGAAAGTGCCCTGAGCGCGATCCCGGCCCGCGACCTGGATCAACTGCACAGTCGCTGGCTGCAACCCAAATACCCACGTTTATCCGAATCCAAAGGCCTCTGGCAGAACCTCAGCCTGCTGCTCGGCCTGTTGCTGCTCGCCAGCCTGGCCGTGGTGTTCTGGCAGCGCCGCCAGCAACGTGTGCTGGAGCACGACCTGCTGGCTGCCCGCGAAGAAAGCGCCGCCCGTGCCGCCGGTGCCGAAGCGCTGCGCTTGACGCAGTTTTCCATCGACCAGAGCACCGTCGGCATCCTGTGGGTCAACTGGGACAGCCACGTGCGCTACGCCAATCGTGCGGCCGAGAGCATGCTGGGTTACGAGCCCGGTGCTCTGATCGAACGGCCGCTGGTCGACCTCGACCCGACCCTGGATATGGACCGCTGGCTCAACCTGTGGAAGCGCGCACGGGCCAGCGAGGAGGGGCCGCAGAATTTCGCCACCGATTGTTTGCGCGCCGATGGCAGCATCCTGCCGGCCAACGTGTCCTTGAGCTTTGTGCGATTTGCCGAGGCCGAATACCTGGTTGTCTACTTGAACGATGTCACCGAACTGCGTCGCACCCTGGCCGCCCTGATGCAAAGTGAGGCGCAACTGCGCGAGTTGTCCGCCCACCTGGAAACCGTGCGCGAAGAAGAAAAAGCCCGCATCGCCCGGGAAGTGCACGACGAACTCGGGCAAATGCTCACGGTGCTCAAGCTGGAAACCTCCATGTGCGAGCTGTCCTATGCGCAACTGGATCCTGGCCTGCACGAGCGCTTGAACAGCATGAAGCGCCTGATCGCCCAACTGTTCCAGTTGGTGCGGGACGTGGCGACGGCGCTGCGCCCGCCGATTCTCGACGCCGGGATTGCCTCGGCCATCGAATGGCAGGCGCGGCGTTTCGAAGCGCGCACGCAGATTCCCTGCCTGGTGCAAGTGCCGGATAACCTGCCGGCCTTGAGCGATGCCAAGGCCATCGGCCTGTTCCGTATCCTGCAAGAGGCACTGACCAATGTGATGCGCCATGCCCAGGCGCATACTGTCGAACTGACCCTGGCGGTGGAAGGCACCGACCTGCGCCTGACCATCAGCGACGATGGCGTCGGTTTCGTCCAGGCCCAGGGGCGCCCGGTATCGTTTGGCCTGGTGGGGATGCGCGAGCGCGTGCTGATCATGGGCGGGCAACTGAGCCTGGACAGTCAATTGGGCGAGGGCACCACCCTGAGTGTCACGGTGCCGTTGGATGCATGACGATAAGAGGAAGCCCTTGTGATCCGTGTACTGGTAGCCGAAGACCACACCATCGTTCGTGAAGGCATCAAGCAATTGATCGGCCTGGCCAAGGACCTGCTGGTGGTGGGGGAGGCGAGTAATGGCGAGCAGTTGCTCGAGACCTTGCGCCATGTGCCTTGCGAGGTGGTGTTGCTGGACATCTCGATGCCTGGCGTCAATGGCCTGGAAGCAATCGCGCGCATTCGGGCGCTGAGCAATCCGCCGGCGATCCTGGTGCTGTCGATGCACGATGAGGCGCAAATGGCCGCCCGCGCCTTGAAGGTGGGCGCGGCGGGCTACGCCACCAAGGACAGCGATCCCGCGCTGCTGCTGATGGCGATTCGCAAGGTCGCGGCCGGCGGGCGCTACATCGACCCGGACCTGGCGGATCGCATGGTCTTCGAGGTCGGGCTGACGGATTCAAGGCCCTTGCATTCGCTGCTGTCTGAGCGGGAGTTCTCAGTGTTCGAGCGCCTGGCCCAGGGCGCCAACGTCAATGACATCGCCCAGCAACTGGCGTTGAGCAGCAAGACCATCAGCACCCACAAGGCGCGGCTGATGCAAAAGCTCAATATCACCTCCCTGGCCGAGCTGGTGAAGTACGCCATGGAGCACAAGCTCCTCTAACCACATACCCAATAACGACACCCCCAAAACACCGCCGAACCCATTCTTGCCGCGTGCAGCTCGCCTCTTGCAGCTGCCCTGTCCCATCCCCGCCATCCGTGTAGGGCGATCCCTACCCCAAACCTTCCATCCGGCTGATGCCATTCTCTCCTGGCCCCCGATTTCCGGGGTCTCGCGCCTGGACTACGCTTGTGCCACAGCAGTCCAAAATACAAAGGTGCGGGTATGAGCGAGGTGGATTCAAATGATGTGCTGGTCAGCTTTCGTGGCGTGCAGAAGAGCTACGACGGCGAGAACCTGATCGTCAAAGACCTCAACCTGGAGATTCGCAAGGGCGAGTTCCTCACCCTGCTCGGGCCTTCCGGTTCGGGCAAGACCACCAGCCTGATGATGCTGGCCGGCTTCGAAACGCCGACCGCCGGTGAAATCCAGCTGGCCGGACGCTCGATCAACAACGTGCCGCCGCACAAGCGCGACATCGGCATGGTGTTCCAGAACTACGCGCTGTTCCCGCACATGACGGTTGCGGAGAACCTCGCGTTCCCGCTGTCGGTGCGGGGCTTGAGCAAGACCGATATCAGCGAGCGGGTCAAACGCGTGCTGAGCATGGTCCAGCTCGATGCCTTCGCCCAGCGCTACCCGGCGCAACTGTCCGGCGGCCAGCAACAGCGTGTGGCCTTGGCCCGGGCGCTGGTGTTCGAGCCGCAACTGGTGCTGATGGACGAACCCCTCGGTGCCCTCGACAAGCAACTGCGCGAACACATGCAGATGGAGATCAAGCACCTGCACCAGCGACTCGGCGTGACCGTGGTGTACGTGACCCATGACCAGGGCGAAGCCTTGACCATGTCCGACCGCGTGGCGGTGTTCCACCAGGGCGAGATCCAGCAGATCGCCGCGCCACGTACCTTGTATGAGGAGCCGAAGAACACCTTCGTCGCCAACTTCATCGGTGAAAACAACCGCCTCAATGGCCGCCTGCACAGCCACACCGGCGAGCGCTGCGTGGTGGAGCTGGCGCGCGGCGAGAAGGTCGAGGCGCTGGCGGTGAACGTCGGCCAGGTCGGCGGCCCGGTGACCCTGTCGGTGCGCCCTGAGCGTGTCAGCCTCAATGGCTCCAGTGAAAGCTGCGTCAACCGTTTCTCCGGGCGGGTGGCGGAATTCATCTACCTGGGCGACCACGTGCGTGTGCGCCTGGAAGTCTGCGGCAAGGCCGATTTTTTTGTGAAACAACCGATCGCCGAGCTGGACCCGGCCCTGGCGGTCGGCGACGTGGTACCGATTGGCTGGCAAGTCGAGCACGTTCGCGCACTCGACCCACTTCTAGAGGCGAATTGATCGCCCCATGGCTTCACCAACCCTGCACGTGGAGAGAACAACAATGTTGAGATCCCTGAAATATTCCGTCCTGGCCCTGAGCTTGATGGGCGCGACACAGGCCATGGCTGGCCCGGACCTGACCGTCGTGTCCTTTGGCGGTGCAAACAAGGCTGCACAGGTCAAGGCTTTTTATGCACCGTGGGAAAGCGCGGGCAACGGCAAGATCGTCGCCGGCGAGTACAACGGTGAGATGGCCAAGGTCAAAGCCATGGTCGACACCAAGAGCGTGTCCTGGGACCTGGTGGAGGTGGAGTCGCCGGAACTGTCCCGTGGCTGTGACGAAGACATGTTCGAGCCGCTGGACCCGAAACTGTTTGGCAACAGCGCCGACTACGTGAAGGGCGCGATCCAGCCGTGCGGCGTGGGCTTCTTCGTATGGTCGACCGTTCTGGCCTACAACGCGGACAAACTGGCGTCTGCGCCAACCAGTTGGGCGGATTTCTGGGACACCAAGAAATTCCCGGGCAAGCGCGGCCTGCGCAAGGGCGCCAAGTACACCCTGGAATTCGCCTTGATGGCCGACGGTGTTGCACCGAAGGACGTGTACAAAGTGCTGGCCGGCAAAGATGGCCAGGACCGTGCGTTCAAGAAACTCGACGAACTCAAGCCCTCGATCCAATGGTGGGAAGCCGGCGCACAACCGCCGCAATACCTTGCCTCGGGTGACGTAGTGATGAGTTCGGCCTACAACGGCCGCATCGCCGCGGTGCAAAAAGAAAGCAACCTGAAAGTGGTGTGGAACGGCGGCATCTACGACTTCGACGCGTGGGCCATCCCTAAAGGCCTGTCCAAGGAACGTGCCGAAGCGGCGAAGAAATTCATCGCCTTCTCGGTGCAGCCGCAGCAGCAGAAGACCTACTCGGAAAACATCGCCTACGGCCCGGCCAACACCCAAGCCGTACCGTTGCTGGCCAAGGACATCCTCAAGGATATGCCGACTACGCCGGAAAACATCGCCAACCAGGTGCAGATCGACGTGAGCTTCTGGGCGGATAACGGCGAGCAGCTGGAGCAGCGCTTCAACTCCTGGGCTGCCAAGTAACACTGCATATCCCTGTGGGAGGGGCTTGCCCCCTCCCACAAGGGATTTCTTGTGTGTGAAAGATTGCATTCATTTTCAAGATTCGGAGTCAGCCATGGCCATCGCCGTTCCCTCGAACGAGGTCAACAGCCCCACCCTCAAGCAGCGCCTGGCGCGTGCCGAGCGGCTCAATCGCTGGAAGGCCCAGGCCTTGATTGCGCCGCTGGTGCTGTTTTTGCTGCTGGTGTTCCTGGTGCCGATTGTTGCGCTGCTGTTTAAAAGCGTCGGCAACCCGGAAGTGGTAGGCGGCTTGCCGCGTACCGTGGTGGCGGTGACGGCCTGGGACGGTCGTGGTCTGCCGGGTGAGCCGGTGTACCAGGCCCTCAGTGAAGACCTGGGCGAGGCGCGCAAAAACCAGACCCTGGGCGATCTGTCCAAACGCTTGAACATGGAACTGGCCGGCTATCGCAGCCTGCTGACCAAAACCGCGCGGGCGCTGCCGTTTACCGAAGCGCCTGGCTCTTATAAAGAAGCGCTGGAAAACCTCGACGAACGCTGGGGCGACCCGGCGTACTGGCAAGCGATCCGGCGCAATACCAGCAGCCTGACACCGTTCTACCTGCTGGCGGCCGTCGATCACCGCATCGACGACCTCGGCGAAGTGGCGCCGGCCACCCCGGACCAGGCGATCTACCTGGACATCTTCGCCCGCACCTTCTGGATGGGCCTGGTGATCACCGCCATCTGCCTGCTGCTGGCTTATCCGCTGGCGTATTTGCTGGCCAACCTGCCGGCGCGCAAAAGCAACCTGCTGATGATTCTGGTGTTGCTGCCGTTCTGGACCTCGATCCTGGTGCGGGTGGCGGCGTGGATCGTGCTGCTGCAATCCGGCGGGCTGATCAACAGTGCGCTGATGGGCATGGGCCTGATCGACAAACCCCTGGAGCTGGTGTTCAACCGTACCGGGGTCTACATCTCCATGGTGCATATCCTGCTGCCGTTCATGATTTTGCCGATCTACAGCGTGATGAAAGGCATTTCGCCCACCTACATGCGTGCGGCGATCTCCCTGGGCTGTCACCCGTTCGCCAGTTTCTGGCGCGTGTACTTCCCACAGACGTATGCCGGTGTCGGCGCCGGCTGCCTGCTGGTGTTCATCCTGGCGATTGGTTACTACATCACCCCGGCACTGCTGGGCAGCCCGAACGACCAGATGGTCAGCTACTTCGTGGCCTTCTACACCAACACCAGCATCAACTGGGGCATGGCGACGGCGTTGGGCGGCTTGCTGCTGCTGGCGACCGTGGTGCTGTACCTGATCTATAACCGGCTGGTGGGCGCCAGCCGCCTGCGCCTGAGCTGAGGAGACCTTGCGATGTTGAGCCCTTATATGTCACCGGTGGAACGGGTGTGGTTCTACAGCTTGCGGATCCTCTGCGGCTTGATCCTGTTGTTCCTGATCTTGCCTGTGCTGGTGATCATCCCGCTGTCGTTCAACAGCGGCAGTTTCCTGGTGTACCCGTTGCAAGGCTTCTCGCTGCACTGGTACCAGGATTTCTTCGCCTCGGCGGAATGGATGCGTGCGTTGAAGAACAGCATCATCGTCGCCCCGGCCGCCACGGTATTGGCCATGGTGTTCGGCACACTGGCGGCGATCGGCCTGACCCGTGGGAATTTCCCCGGCAAGGCGTTGGTGATGGCCCTGGTGATTTCGCCGATGGTGGTGCCGGTGGTGATTATCGGTGTGGCCAGCTACCTGTTTTTTGCGCCACTGGGCCTGGGCAACAGTTTCTTCTCGCTGATCGTGGTGCATGCGGTGCTTGGGGTGCCGTTTGTGATCATCACCGTGTCGGCGACCTTGCAGGGTTTCAACCATAACCTGGTACGGGCCGCGGCCAGCCTGGGTGCCTCGCCCTTGACGGCGTTTCGCCGGGTAACCTTGCCGTTGATTGCACCGGGGGTGATCTCCGGCGCGCTGTTTGCCTTCGCGACGTCGTTCGATGAGGTGGTGGTGACGCTGTTTCTCGCCGGCCCCGAGCAAGCGACCCTGCCGCGCCAGATGTTCAGCGGCATCCGCGAAAACCTCAGCCCGACGATTGCGGCGGCAGCGACCTTGCTGATCGCCTTCTCGGTGTTGCTGTTGCTGACCCTGGAGTGGCTGCGTGGGCGTAGCGAGAAACTGCGCACGGCCCAGGTCTAAAGACCAGTACAGCCCCCCTCCCACAGGGGGGCTTTGACCATTCAGCGCCTGAATGGAAGACAACCCGATCCAGTCAGCTACTCTTGTGCCAGCCCATCACCGATAAGAGGCCGCGCACATGAGTACTTCCTCATTCAAGATCGCCCACAAACTGCTGACCGGCGCTGGCGCCATTGAGCAACTTGCCGCCGAGCTGACGCGCCTGGATGTGGATAACCCGTTGATTGTCACCGATGCGGCGCTGGTCAAGTCCGGCACGGTGGCGCTGGCACTCGAACACCTGGGTGAGCGCCCTTACGAGATTTTCGACCGCGTGCTGCCCGACCCGGAAATCTCCATCGTCGAAGACTGCATGCAGGCCTATCGAGACGGCGGCCACGACGGCCTGATCGGCCTGGGGGGCGGCAGTGCCATCGATATTGCCAAAAGCGTTGCCGCCTATGCCGGTTACCACGGCGCCCTGGCGGACTTATTTGGCGTCGACCAGGTGCCGCGCAAGGGCCCGCCGCTGATCGCCATCCCGACCACGGCCGGCACCGGCTCGGAAGTGACCAATGTGGCGATCCTCTCCGACAAGGTCGCGCAGTTGAAGAAAGGCATCGTCAGCGACTACCTGCTGCCGGACGTCGCGCTGATCAGCCCGCAAATGACCCTGACCTGCCCGCGCAGTGTCACCGCCGCCAGTGGCGTGGATGCGCTGGTGCATGCCATTGAGTCCTACCTTTCCCTGAACGCCTCGCCGATCACGGATGCCCTGGCCATTGGAGCGATCAAGCTGATCGCCAAGGCGCTGCCCAAGGCCTACGCCAACCCGGCCAACCTGCAGGCCCGCGACGATATGGCCACCGCCAGCCTGATGGCCGGCATGGCCTTCGGCAATGCCGGGGTGGGCGCCGTACATGCGTTGGCCTACCCGTTGGGTGGGCGGTTCAATATCGCCCATGGCGTCAGCAATGCGTTGTTGCTGCCCTACGTGATGCACTGGAACAAACTGGCCTGTGTCGAGCGCATGCAGGACATTGCCCAGGCCATGGGCGTGAATGTCAGCGGCCTGAGTGTCAACGATGCCGCCGACCAGGCGGTCGAGGCGATGACGCGATTGTGTGCCGCCGTGGAGATTCCTTCCGGCCTGCGCAGTTTCGGGGTTCCCGAGGACGCCATCCCGGCCATGGCCACGGAAGCGGCGGGTATCGAGCGCCTGATGCGTAACAACCCGCGCAAGCTCAGCGCGGCCGATATCGAGAAAATCTATCGGGCGGCGTACTAGCCGTTGAGTTAGGTCACGGTGCGCAGGGCAAAGCATGAGGTATACAATGCGCGCCATCGTGATTTAGCTCAAAAAAGGTGCGTCATGCAGCCCTTCGTTATTGCTCCATCGATTCTCTCCGCCGATTTCGCCCGCCTGGGTGAAGAAGTGGACAAGGTGTTGGCCGCCGGTGCCGACTTCGTGCACTTCGATGTCATGGACAACCACTACGTGCCCAACCTGACCATCGGTCCGATGGTCTGCGCGGCGCTGCGCAAGTACGGCATCACCGCGCCGATTGATGCGCACCTGATGGTCAGCCCGGTGGATCGCATCATCGGTGACTTCGTTGACGCCGGCGCGACCTATATCACCTTCCACCCGGAAGCCTCGCTGCACGTCGACCGCACCTTGCAACTGATCCGCGAGGGCGGTTGCAAGGCCGGCCTGGTGTTCAACCCGGCCACCCCGCTGGACGTGCTCAAGTACGTGATGGACAAGGTCGACATGGTGCTGCTGATGAGCGTCAACCCGGGCTTCGGCGGGCAGAAGTTCATCCCCGGTACCCTCGACAAGCTGCGTGAAGCCCGTGCGCTGATCGATGCGTCGGGCCGTGACATCCGCCTGGAAATCGACGGTGGGGTCAACGTCAACAATATCCGTGAAATCGCGGCTGCCGGCGCCGACACCTTCGTGGCCGGCTCGGCGATCTTCAACGCCCCGGACTATCAGGAAGTCATCGCCAGGATGCGCGCCGAATTGGCGCTGGCGCGTCCATGAGCGGCTTTGAGCAGCTGTTCCCCGGCAAACTGCCACGGCTGGTGATGTTCGATCTGGACGGTACCTTGATCGACTCGGTGCCAGACCTGGCGGCGGCGGTGGACGAGATGCTGCTCAAGCTGGGACGCAAGCCGGCGGGGCTTGCGTCGGTACGCGAATGGGTCGGCAATGGCGCGCCGATGCTGGTGCGCCGGGCCCTGGCCAATCACATCGATGCCGACGGTGTCGATGAGGTTGAGGCCGAGCACGCCCTGGAGCTGTTCAACGCAGCCTATGAGCGCAGCCACGAACTGACCGTGGTCTACCCCGGCGTACGCGACACCCTCAAATGGCTGAGCAAGCAGGGCGTGGAAATGGCCCTGATCACCAACAAGCCGGAGCGCTTTGTCGCGCCGCTGTTGGACCAGATGAAAATCGGCCGTTATTTCCGCTGGATCATTGGTGGCGATACCTTGCCGCAGAAGAAACCCGACCCGGCAGCACTGTTTTTCGTGATGAAAATGGCCAATATTCCGGCGTCCCAGTCGCTGTTTGTCGGCGATTCACGCAGTGACGTGCTGGCGGCGAAAGCGGCTGGCGTGCAGTGCGTGGCCCTGAGTTACGGCTACAACCATGGCCGTCCGATCGCCGAAGAGTCGCCGTCGCTGGTGATTGATGACCTGCGACTGCTAATCCCCGGTTGCTTGGGAGCTGGCGCTGAGATAACGTTGCCCGACATCGATCCGTCCCCTTCTGGAAATTCCATCGTGGTGGTCACTCGCAAACTCTGGATGAAAGTCATCAAGGCCCTGGCCCGCTGGCGTTGGCGCGCCTGACTGATCCTGGCCGCACCCTGCGGCACGTTTGCATACCTGACTGTTAGACCCTCACGCCACGAGGCACCTCATGATCCGCGAAGAATTCCTGCGTTTGGCCGCTGCCGGCTATAACCGTATCCCCCTGGCCTGCGAAACCCTGGCCGACTTCGACACGCCGCTGTCGATCTACCTGAAGCTGGCCGACCAGCCCAACTCCTACCTGCTGGAATCGGTACAGGGCGGCGAGAAATGGGGCCGTTACTCGATCATCGGCCTGCCATGCCGCACTGTGTTGCGGGTGCACGACCATCATGTGAGCATCACCCATGATGGCGTCGAGATCGAAAGTCATGACGTCGAAGACCCGCTGGCCTTCGTCGAAGCCTTCAAGGCGCGCTACAACGTGCCGACCATCCCTGGCCTGCCGCGCTTCAACGGCGGCCTGGTGGGGTACTTCGGCTATGACTGCGTGCGCTATGTGGAAAAACGCCTGGGCAAATGCCCGAACCCGGACCCCCTGGGCGTGCCGGACATTCTGCTGATGGTCTCCGATGCGGTGGTGGTGTTCGACAACCTCGCCGGCAAGATGCATGCGATCGTGCTCGCCGACCCGTCCCAGGCCGACGCCTTCGAGCAGGGCCTGGCCAGCCTCGAAGCGCTGCTGGAAAAGCTGCGCCAGCCGATCACCCCGCGTCGTGGCCTGGACCTCAGTCGTCCGCCGGCGGCTGATCCGGTGTTCCGCTCCAGCTTTACCCAGGATGACTACGAGCGTGCGGTCGACACCATCAAGGAATACATCCTCGCCGGTGACTGCATGCAGGTGGTGCCGTCGCAACGCATGTCCATCGATTTCAAGGCTGCGCCCATTGACCTGTACCGGGCGCTGCGCTGCTTCAACCCGACGCCGTACATGTACTTCTTCAACTTTGGCGACTTCCACGTAGTGGGCAGCTCGCCGGAAGTGCTGGTGCGTGTCGAGGACAACCTGATCACCGTGCGCCCGATTGCCGGCACACGCCCGCGTGGCGCGACCGAAGAAGCGGATCTGGCGCTCGAAGAAGACCTGCTCAGCGACGACAAGGAAATCGCCGAACACCTGATGCTGATCGACCTGGGCCGCAATGACACCGGGCGTGTCTCGGAAATCGGCTCGGTGAAGTTGACCGAGAAGATGGTCATTGAGCGCTATTCCAATGTGATGCACATCGTGTCCAACGTCACCGGCGAGTTAAAAGCCGGGCTGACCGCAATGGACGCCTTGCGGGCGATTCTGCCGGCGGGCACTTTGTCGGGGGCGCCGAAGATCCGTGCGATGGAAATCATCGACGAACTGGAGCCGGTCAAACGCGGTGTCTATGGCGGCGCCGTGGGGTATTTCGCCTGGAACGGCAACATGGACACCGCCATTGCGATTCGCACGGCGGTGATCAAGGACGGGGAGCTGCACGTGCAGGCCGGTGGCGGGATTGTCGCCGACTCGGTGCCGGCCCTCGAATGGGAAGAAACCCTGAACAAGCGCCGCGCGATGTTCCGCGCCGTAGCGCTGGCTGAACAGACCCCTAATTCTTGAGGTTTCCCCCATGTTGCTGATGATTGATAACTACGACTCCTTTACCTACAACGTTGTGCAGTACCTGGGGGAGCTGGGCGCCGAGGTCAAGGTGGTTCGCAACGACGAACTGACCGTGGCCGAAATCGCCGCCCTGAACCCGGAGCGCATCGTTGTTTCGCCGGGCCCCTGCACGCCGACCGAGGCGGGTGTCTCTCTCGAGGCCATCAAGTACTTCGCCGGCAAGCTGCCGATCCTGGGCGTCTGCCTGGGCCATCAATCCATCGGCCAGGCCTTTGGCGGTGATGTGGTGCGCGCGCGCCAGGTGATGCACGGCAAGACCAGCCCGGTATTCCATAAAGACCTGGGCGTATTCCAGGCACTCAACAACCCGGTGACCGTGACTCGCTACCACTCGCTGGTGGTCAAGCGCGAAACCCTGCCGGAATGCCTGGAGCTGACCGCCTGGACCCAACTGGAAGATGGCACCGTCGACGAGATCATGGGCCTGCGTCACAAGACACTGAATATCGAAGGGGTGCAGTTTCACCCTGAATCGATCCTGACCGAGCAGGGTTACGAGCTGTTCGCCAACTTTCTCAAGCAGAGCGGCGGCACGCGCTAAGGACTTTCCATGGATATCAAGACAGCCCTGAGCCGTATCGTCGGCCATCTGGACCTGAGCACCGCTGAAATGAGCGATGTGATGCGCGAAATCATGACCGGTCAATGCACCGACGCGCAGATTGGCGCCTTCATGATGGCGATGCGCATGAAGAGTGAAAGCATCGACGAGATCGTCGGTGCCGTATCGGTGATGCGTGAGCTGGCGGACAAGGTCGAGCTCAAGACCCTCGACGGCGTGGTCGACGTGGTCGGCACCGGCGGTGACGGTGCGAACATCTTCAACGTCTCGACGGCCTCTTCCTTTGTGGTGGCGGCGGCGGGCTGCACCGTGGCCAAGCACGGTAACCGCGCGGTGTCCGGCAAGAGCGGCAGTGCCGACCTGCTGGAAGCGGCCGGGATCTACCTGAACCTCACGCCGATACAAGTGGCGCGCTGCATCGACAACGTCGGCATCGGCTTTATGTTTGCCCAGTCCCATCATGGTGCAATGAAGCACGCTGCCGGCCCGCGCAAGGACCTTGGCCTGCGTACCCTGTTCAACATGCTCGGCCCGCTTACGAATCCGGCCGGTGTGAAGCACCAGGTGGTGGGCGTGTTCAGCCAGGCGCTGTGCCGGCCATTGGCTGAAGTACTCCAACGCATGGGTAGCAAGCATGTGCTGGTGGTGCATTCCAAAGACGGCCTGGACGAGTTCAGCCTGGCGGCGCCAACGTTTGTGGCGGAGCTGAAGAATGACCAGATCACCGAATACTGGGTCGAACCTGAAGACTTGGGCATGAAGAGCCAGAGCCTGCACGGCCTGGCGGTGGAAAGCCCGGCGGCGTCCCTGGAGCTGATTCGCGATGCCCTGGGGCGTCGTAAGACCGAGAACGGTCAAAAAGCTGCGGAAATGATTGTTCTGAATGCTGGCGCGGCACTTTACGCAGCCGATCATGCCTATAGTCTTAAGGAAGGTGTCGAATTGGCCCACGATGCGCTGCACACCGGTCTGGCTCGTGAAAAGCTCGAAGAGCTGGGAGCATTCACCGCTGTATTCAAGATGGAGAATGAAGGATGAGTGTGCCGACCGTTCTGGAAAAAATCCTGGCCCGCAAGGCTGAAGAAGTCGCCGAACGCCGTGCCCGTGTGAGCCTGGCCGAGTTGGAAGCCCAAGCGAAAGCCGCGGACGCACCGCGTGGATTTGCCAAGGCACTGATTGCCCAGGCCAAGCTCAAGCAGCCGGCCGTGATCGCCGAGATCAAGAAAGCATCGCCGAGCAAAGGCGTGATTCGCGAAAACTTTGTACCGGCGGAAATCGCGGTCAGCTACGAGAAGGGTGGGGCGACTTGCCTGTCGGTACTCACTGACATCGATTTTTTCCAGGGTTCCGACCTGTTCCTGCAGCAGGCCCGCGCGGCCTGCAAGTTGCCGGTGATCCGCAAGGATTTCATGGTCGATCCGTACCAGATCGTCGAAGCCCGTGCCTTGGGCGCCGACTGTGTGTTGTTGATCGTCTCCGCATTGGATGACGTGAAGATGGCCGAGCTGGCGGCCGTGGCCAAAAGCGTTGGCCTGGATGTGTTGGTGGAAGTGCACGACGGCGATGAGCTGGAGCGCGCGCTGAAAACCCTCGACACCCCGCTGGTGGGGGTCAACAACCGTAACCTGCACACCTTCGAAGTCAGCCTGGAAAACACCCTCGACCTGCTGCCGCGTATTCCGCGCGACCGCCTGGTGATTACCGAGAGTGGCATCGTCAACCGTGCCGATGTGGAGCTGATGGAAATCAGTGATGTTTATTCGTTCCTGGTGGGTGAGACCTTCATGCGTGCCGAGAACCCGGGGGCGGAACTGCAGCGTCTGTTCTTCCCGGAGCGTGGCGTGGCGGTCAGTGGTTCCACTCTCGATTGATTTGAAATGCGATCAACGTGTGAGAGGGGGCTTGCCCCCGATGGCGGCGATTCAGTTGGAGCATCCTTGACTGACACACCGCTATCGGGGGCAAGCCCCCTCCCACATTTGGGTTTGTGTTTATTCAGATAGGTAGGTGCCCATTGATCCAGCCAGCGTCGATGCGTGTTGAAGCAGGCCTTGCCGCCGAGCAAGCCTTGTTGGCCGCCGTTTGCGCGGGTGAGCAGGCGTTTGGGTTGTTGTTCTGGCAGCCCAGCGATCAGGCACTGGTGATGCCACGCCGCTTGAGCCGATTGCCTGCTTTCGATGTCGCCAGCCGCGTGTCTGCGGATGCCGGTTGGCCGGTGCTCTTGCGCGAAACGGGCGGCGAACCGGTGCCGCAGTCCAGCGCCACGGTCAATATCGCCTTGGTCTACGCTCCGCCGCGCAGTGAGGGTGATCAAGGTCGCATCGAAACCGGCTACCAGCGTCTATGCCAGCCAATCTGCGATTTACTTATCGAGTTGGGCGGCGATGCCTCCGTCGGGGAAATCGACGGTGCATTCTGCGACGGTCGTTACAACGTCAACCTCAACGGGCGCAAAATGGTCGGTACTGCCCAGCGCTGGCGGCAAAGCGGGGGCCGCCCGGTGGGGTTGGTGCACGGTGCGTTGTTGCTGGATAACGATCGTGAAGAACTGATCGCGGCGGTCAACCGCTTCAACCAAGCCTGCGGCCTGGAGCAACGGGTTCGCGCCGACAGCCATATTGCCCTGCACGAAGCCTTCCCCGCGCCGGACGCAATCAGCCGGCTGGACACCTTGTACCGTCAGATGCTGGCCAGCTTCCTGCCGGCTTAACGGGTACCGAACACCACCATCGTCTTGCCTTTGACGTGCACCAGGTTGCGCTCTTCAAGATCCTTGAGCACGCGGCCGACCATTTCCCGTGAACAACCGACAATGCGCCCGATTTCCTGGCGTGTGATCTTGATCTGCATGCCGTCGGGGTGAGTCATTGCATCGGGCTGCTTGCACAGCTCCAGCAGACAACGGGCCACACGACCGGTGACGTCGAAGAACGCCAGGTCGCCAACCTTGCGCGTAGTGTCTCGCAGGCGCTGGGCGATTTGACCGCTGAGGGCGTAGAGAATGTCGGGGTCCTGCTGGGCGAGTTCGCGAAACTTTGCGTAACTGATCTCGGCCACTTCGCACTCGACCTTGGTCCGCACCCAGGCGCTGCGCTCCTGCTCCTTGCCTGCTTGTTCAAACAGCCCCAGCTCGCCGAAAAAATCCCCGGTGTTCAGGTAGGCGATGATCATTTCGCGGCCGTCTTCATCCTCGATCAGGATGGTGACTGAGCCCTTGATAATGAAAAACAGTGTTTCGGAGCGCTCACCGGCGCAGATGATGTTGTGCTTGGCGGGGTGGCGCCGGCGCTGGCAGTGCATCAGCAACTTGTCGAGATTCTTGATCTTGGGTATGGGCGTAAGAGCAACCATGGTTGTATCCCGAAAGGCAGCGCGAGGTGGTTGGAGTTGTTGTACTCAGCGGTATCGGCATTGATACACGTTGTATAAGGGTGGCAATACGCCACTCCTTTGGCGCCAGCTTAACAGACACATTCTGACTCGATTAGCGAATTTTCCGAGTCAGCGCCGTTATTGATCGCTTTGATGGGAAGCGCGGTTGCGCCCGGGCCCTGTGCTAAGCTGGCGACCCTTTTTTAGCAGTGGAGTCTGGGCGATGAAGGCACGCATCCAATGGGCGGGCGAAGCCATGTTCCTCGGTGAGTCGGGCAGTGGCCATGTGGTGGTCATGGATGGCCCGCCGGAAGCCGGTGGCCGTAACCTGGGCGTACGCCCGATGGAAATGCTCCTGCTTGGTGTGGGCGGTTGCAGCAATTTCGACGTGGTCAGCATCCTGAAGAAGTCCCGCCAGGCCGTGGAAAGCTGTGAAGCCTTCCTGGAAGCCGAGCGCGCCACTGAAGATCCCAAGGTGTTTACCAAGATCCACATGCATTTCGTGGTGAAGGGCCGGGCGTTGAAAGAAGCCCAGGTCAAGCGCGCCATCGAGCTGTCGGCGGAGAAGTACTGCTCGGCGTCGATCATGCTCGGCGCGGCCGGTGTGGCCATCACCCATGGCTACGAGATCATCGAATTGGGTTGATCGCCAATAGGCAAAAGAAAAGGGCGCTTCGAGAGCGCCCTTTTTTGCAGCCGCAGGTTTAGTCAGATGCGGTAGGTGCTTTTGGTCATGACCTTGGCCAGCAGGCTCATGCCGAATCGCACTGGCGCCGGGAAGCGGAAACCGCCGGCATCCAATGCACTTTCGGCGTGGTGCTCCTCATCGATACGCATCTGCTCAAGAATCGCCCGGGACTTTTCGTCATCGGCCGGCAGTTGCTCCAGATGTTCATCCAGGTGCTTGCACACTTGATGTTCCGTCGCGGCGACAAAGCCGAGGCTGACCTTGTCGCTGATCAGGCCGGCAGCCGCGCCGATGCCGAATGACAAGCCGTAGAACAGCGGGTTGAGCACGCTGGGATGGCTCCCCAACTGGCGAATACGTTGCTCGCACCAGGCCAGGTGATCAATTTCTTCCTCGGCCGCATGCTCCATGGCTGCGCGCACCTGCGGCAGCTTGGCGGTCAGGGCCTGGCCCTGGTACAGCGCCTGGGCACAGACTTCACCGGTGTGGTTGATACGCATCAGGCCTGCGACATGGCGGGTCTCGGTCTCGCTCATCTGCGCGTCAGGCTGCACGATGGCGGGTGACGGGCGGTACGGTTGGCCGCTGAAGGGCAGCAGTGTGCGCATGGCCATGTCGGCTTGCAGCAACAGACGGTCAATGGGCGAGTAGTGACGTTGGGTAGTCATGCTGACCTCCGGGAAGAATCTCGGCGGCCAGTTTACCGCAAGAGAGAGGAACGCGTTTGCCCTGAGTCAAGGGCATGGAGTCGCAGCCTTGGGCTGCGACCCTTGTAGCGGGCTATTTCAGCCCGGCGGCCAGTTCATCTGGCGCTGACCCAGCACATGCATATGGATGTGGTAAACAGTCTGCCCGCCTTCTTCGTTGCAGTTCATCACTACCCGGAAACCTTTCTCGCAGCCTTGCTCCACCGCCAAGCGCTGGGCGGTGAACAGAATATGGCCGGCCAGGGCCTTATCTTCTTCGGTCAAGTCATTCAATGTACGGATAGGTTTCTTCGGGATAACCAGAAAATGTACCGGCGCCTGTGGGGCAATATCGTGAAAGGCGAGGACTTGATCATCTTCGTAGATAATCTTCGCGGGTATTTCTCTGTTGATGATCTTGGTGAACAGAGTATCCACAGCTGTTTCTCCATTATGAAAGTGCAAGGTGAGTGTACCCAGGCGATCAGCGCGGGCAATAGGCCTTGTTGATCGCACCGGCGATCTTGCGAGTCAGCCAGCGCGGGCTAACTCGCGGGCTGAAGGCCAGCCAGCGATTACGTCGTCCAGGAATAATGATGGCTTTGTTCTTTTCCAGTGCGCGCACGGTATAGAGCGCCACTTCTTCCGGGCTCATCAATTGCTCGCTGCGCTCGAGTCTGGCGGTGTCCATCTGCGCCGTACCGAAGAAGGCGGTGCGCGTAGGACCGGGGCAAAGCACCGAGACCTTGATGCCACAGGTCTTCAGTTCTTCGCGCAAGCCTTCGGAGAAATGCAGCACATAGGCCTTGCTGGCGTAGTAGCTGCTCATCCACGGGCCGGGTTGGAACGCGGCGACCGAGGCGACGTTGAGAATCTGCCCGCCACCGTGCAGCGCCATGGTATTGCCCAGGGCGTGACACATGCGGGTAAGGGCGAGAATGTTGACTTCGATGAGGTCTTGTTCGGTCATCCAGTCCTGGGCCAGGAATGGCCCGCTGGTGCCAATGCCGGCGCAGTTCACCAGCAAATCGATCTGCCGCTCGCCTTCTTCCAGCTCCAGCAGGAACCCGGACAAGCGCAATGGCTCGCCCAGGTCGCATGCCCGAAACAGCACCTCGACGCCGAAGCGTTGGGTCAATTCGATTGCAATGCTTTCCAACTGATCACGCTGGCGGGCCACCAGAATCAAGCTGCGGCCGCGACGGGCCAGGGCTTCGGCCAAAGCCAGGCCGATGCCGCTGGAGGCACCGGTGATCAGAGCGTAACGGGTCATGCCTTTCTCCATCGCAACGCGCCGCACCTGGGATGGAGGCATCGCAGGCGCGGCACGTTTCTTTACTGTTCTGGAGAGTCTACAGGTTCGGCTGCGTCGTCAGCACTTTGCGCGTCTTCTTCATCGACGATCACGCTTTGGTCGGCGTCTTCATCGGAGGTGATGGAGCTGCTCTCGTAGCTGCTGTCCACGTTGGTTTCGAGTTGATCCAGGTAGCCGTTCATGCCCAGCGACACCACGATGATGAGCATCAGCGGAATGAATGCCAGCCACAGCGAGGCCAGGACCTTCACCGCGGTGGAGTTGCGCGGTGGCGGTGCGCCGTACTGGTTGGCGCCGGTGTTACCTGGCATGACCAACAGCAGCAGCGGGAAAATACTGTTCACCAGCGGTACCAGGTTCAGCAGGTACAACCAGCCGGACCAGCCCAGGTCGTGCAGGCGCTGCACGCCGATCTGCACGCTCACGACCACAACCGCGACGAACAGCGCGAAGCCCAGCAGCGAGCCGAGGATAATGGCTATGGTCGGTGACGCGGTCGCGATGGCAAAGCCCACAGTACTGAGGATGCCGGCTGCGACGAGCATGGCGACGGTCAGTACCAGCGTCCATGCCAGGTACCGCAGACGACCAATACGGCCATTGATGGTGAAGACCTTGAGGGTGGCGTACTCCGGCAGGCTTTCACCTACGGCGGCACGCGGTGGTGCGTACGGCGAAGCCGCAGGACGGGAGAAGTCTGCAGCGCTGGAATCTGTTTCGTGGGTTTCGGCAAGGCTGAAGGCTACGGGCTGTTCGGCCTCGATACGTGCGTCCACCCCGGCGTTTTTCAGCGCGGTGAGGTAGGTTTCGGCGTCGGGGCGGGACAGGTCGCGTTTCAGTGCAACAACGCGGCCGGTGAAGAGTTTCTCGATGTCCTCGACCGTGCTCTTGAACAGTTCAGCCAGGTTCAGCTTGGCTGTGGTGCTTTCGACACCCGGGAGCAGGGCCCCATCAAACACAATCTTGAAACGGTTGTCGCTCATGCGGGCATCCTTGTCACTGAATCAGTGGGGTAGTGCAGGCCTGCTCGATCGGCAGGCCTTGCGGTTGGGTCAGCGTGGCCAGCGCAACTGTGTCGCCTGCTCGCGCGCCTTGCGGTATTCGGCATCCAGGCGGGCAACGAGTTCATCGACGCCGGGTAAATCATTAATCTCACCGACACCTTGGCCTGCAGACCATACGGTCTTCCAGGCCTTGGCTTCGTCGCTCAGCGGTTTGAGCTTGGAGCCGAAGTTTACTTCGCCTTTGCCCTGCAGGGCAGCGAGGTCGAAACCGGCATTTTCCAGGCTCTGGCGCATAAAGCTTGCGGGCACGCCGGAGACAGCGGGAGTGTGCACGATGTCGGCGGCGCGTGATGTGAGCAGCATCTCTTTATACGCATCCGGGGCGTGGCTTTCGGTGGTACCGATAAAGCGTGTGCCGAAATACGCCAGGTCTGCCCCCAGTAACTGGGCGGCGAGTATCTCATGGCCGTGGTTCAGGCAGCCGGCCAGCAGCAGGGTCTTGTCGAAGAATTGGCGAATTTCTGCGATCAGCGAAAACGGGCTCCAGGTACCGGCATGGCCACCGGCGCCTGCGGCCACAGCGATCAGGCCGTCGACACCGGCTTCAGCGGCTTTTTCGGCATGGCGCCGGGTAGTGACATCGTGAAACACCAGGCCGCCATAGCTGTGCACCGCATCTACCAGTTCTTTCACCGCACCCAGGCTGGTGATGACGATGGGGACCTTTTGCTCAACACAGATCGCCAGGTCAGCCTCAAGGCGAGGGTTGCTGTTGTGCACGATCAGGTTGACGGCGTAGGGCGCAGGATTGTCCAGCTGCGCCAGGCCCGCTTCGATTTCCTCCAGCCAGGCCTTGAAGCCACTGCTCTCGCGCTGGTTGAGCGCCGGGAAACTGCCGACCACGCCGTTGCGGCAGCAGGCCAGCACCAATTGCGGATTGGAAATCAGGAACATCGGCGCTACCACCACGGGCAGGTGCAGACGTTGTTCAAGCAGAGCGGGCAGCGACATTGGAGGTACCCCGAGTAATGACGTTAGAACGGTTTGACCACGACCAAAATTACGATAGCCAGCAATATCAGAACCGGGACTTCATTGAACCAGCGATAAAAGACATGGCTGCGGGTGTTTTCGCCACGGGCGAAACGTTTTACCTGCGCGCCGCACATATGGTGGTAGCCAATCAGGAACACTACCAGGGTCAACTTGGCATGGATCCAGGCGCCCGATTGAAAGATGCCGGGGTTAAGGGCTATCAGCCAGATACCGAACACCAGGCTGGCCAGCATCGCCGGGCCCATGATGCCGCGGTAGAGCTTGCGCTCCATGACGCTGAAGCGTTCCTTGCTGACAGTGTCCTCGCTTTGAGCGTGGTAGACGAACAGGCGCGGCAGGTAGAACAGCCCGGCAAACCAGCAGACGATGCTGACGATATGGAAGGCTTTGACCCATAGATAAAGCATTTTTAGTTATTCCCAGGTTCACGGTAGCGCAGATAGTAGTGGCTCATGCGCCCATACGTCACGTTGACGGTTGTCGCAGGACGATACGGCCCCTATTATCGACGGCTTTCCAGTGGGTTCGTTGAGGGCAGGTTTATGGTCAAGGTCGGTATCGTCGGCGGCACGGGTTACACCGGTGTCGAATTGCTGCGTCTGTTGGCTCAGCATCCGCAAGCTGAGGTAGTGGTCATTACCTCTCGATCCGAGGCCGGCCTGGCCGTGGCCGATATGTACCCGAACCTGCGAGGCCACTACGATGGCCTGGCGTTCAGCATTCCGGACATCAACACCCTTGGCGCCTGCGATGTGGTGTTCTTTGCCACTCCCCATGGCGTTGCCCATGCGTTGGCTGGCGAACTGCTGGCCGCTGGCACCAAGGTCATCGACCTGTCGGCGGACTTCCGCCTGCAAGACGCCGACGAATGGGCCAAGTGGTACGGCCAGCCTCACGGTGCACCGGAACTGTTGGAGGAGGCCGTGTACGGCCTGCCGGAAGTCAATCGTGAGCAGATCAAGCAGGCGCGCCTGATCGCCGTGCCGGGTTGCTATCCGACGGCGACGCAACTGGGCTTTCTGCCGTTGCTCGAGGCCGGGCTGGCGGATGCTTCGCGCCTGATCGCAGACTGTAAGTCGGGTGTCAGCGGCGCCGGTCGTGGAGCAGCGGTAGGTTCCCTGTACTCCGAGACTTCGGAAAGCATGAAGGCTTACGCAGTAAAAGGGCATCGCCATCTGCCGGAGATTCGTCAGGGGCTGCGGCGCGCTGCCGGCCAAGACGTAGGCCTGACCTTTGTGCCACACCTGACGCCGATGATTCGTGGCATTCATTCCACGTTGTACGCCACCGTGGTCGATCGTTCGGTAGACCTGCAGGCGTTGTTTGAAAAGCGTTATGCCAACGAGCCGTTCGTCGATGTAATGCCTGCTGGCAGCCATCCGGAAACCCGCAGCGTGCGAGGCGCCAACGTGTGCCGGATTGCAGTGCATCGTCCGCAGGATGGTGACCTGGTGGTGGTGTTGTCGGTGATCGATAACCTCGTCAAGGGTGCGTCGGGCCAGGCGGTGCAGAACATGAACATCCTGTTTGGCCTGGATGAAAAGCTGGGTCTGTCCCACGCCGGCATGCTGCCTTAAGACGATTGGCAGAGTGTGCAAAAGGCCCGTTGATCGGGCCTTTTGTGTTTCTAATGGCGGCGATGCAGATTGATATACCGTAACAATAGTTGACCGCTTTTCTAGGAGAAGCGGATAATGCCTGCCATTACGCATATGGCGGCGCTACGCCGGGAGATTATCAGCATGAGCGTTGAATCCTTCACCCCCACGGCTTTGCAATTTACCCACGGTGCTGCGCACAAGGTGAAGAGCCTGGTCGATGAAGAGGGTAATGATCGCTTGAAGCTGCGCGTATTCGTTACGGGCGGCGGTTGTTCAGGGTTTCAGTACGGTTTCACCTTCGATGAAGATGTGGCGGACGATGACACCATTGTTGAGCGCGAGGGCGTGAGCCTGGTCGTGGACCCGATGAGTTTCCAATACTTGGCAGGCGCCGAGGTGGATTACCAGGAGGGTCTGGAGGGTTCGCGTTTCGTGATCAAGAACCCTAACGCGACCACCACCTGTGGTTGCGGCTCTTCGTTCTCGATCTGATCGACAGCCTGATCTACAACGAATAAAAACGCCGCTTGGCTTTGATCGGCCAAGCGGCGTTTTGCTGTCTGCGATTCTGGCGAGGTGTTCGTCAGGCGGGGTAGATCGCGCCAAGTACCCTTAGCCCGCGTGCGCCGGTGACACTGGGTCGGTTGGCGGCAATGCCTTCCAGGCAGCAGTGAGCCAGCCAGGCGAAGGCCATGGCTTCGACCCAGTCCGGGTCTACGCCGTGGGTGGCGGTGCTGCTGACTTGAGTGGATGGCAACAACGCGGCCAGACGATTCATCATTGTGGTGTTATGGGCGCCGCCGCCACAAACGAGTAACGTTTCTGTCTCGGGCTGCGCGGTTTGCAGGGCCTCGACGATGGTCAGGACGGTCAGTTCCAGCAGGCTGGCCTGTACGTCCTGGGGTTCAAAGGCGGGCAGGCGGCCAAGATGCCGGTGCAGCCACTCGAGGTTGAACACTTCACGGCCGGTGCTTTTCGGGCCTTTGGTCAGGAAGAATGGATCGCTGAGTATGGCCGTGAGTAGTTGAGGCTCGACCTTGCCACTACCCGCCCACTGCCCATCACGGTCAAAGTGTTCGCCGCGCTGCTGTTGAATCCAGGCGTCCAGCAGCACATTGCCTGGGCCGCAGTCGAAGCCGGCTACGGGCTTGCCGGTTTCGATCAGGCTGAGATTGCTGAAGCCCCCAATATTCAATACTGCACGGTTGCCGGTGCTTTCGCCAAACAACGCCTCATGAAAGGCGGGCACCAGAGGCGCGCCCTGGCCGCCAGCGGCAACGTCGCGGCTGCGGAAGTCGCTGACTACGCTGATGCCCGTCAGCTCCGCAAGCAATGCCGGGTTGCCGATCTGCACGGTAAAGCCTCGGGCGGGTTCATGACGGATGGTCTGGCCATGGCTGCCGATCGCACGTATGTCTTGAGGCTTGAGGTTGTACTGATCGAGCAATGTGTGAATGCCGTGGGCGGCGAGTGTGACCCAATGCTGCTGGGCTATCGCTGAGCGGGCAATCTCATCCGGGCCGCTGGCGCACAGGCTTAACAGCTCTGCGCGCAGGGTGTCCGGCATCGGTGTGTAGTGGGTGGCGATCAGATTGACCGCCGAATCTTGTTCGATCAGAGCGATGTCCAGGCCATCGAGGCTGGTCCCGGACATTACACCTATATAGAACGGCATACCTTAACGCTTCGCCGAAGCAAGCAGGGTGGAGCGCTCCTGGTCCATGCGCGCCATCAACGGCTGGCTTTGTTGCATAAAGCGTGCGCGCTCGGCCTTGGCGATCGGGTCGGCCATCGGCAGCTTCTGTCCCAATGGGTCGACGTGCACACCATTGACCTGGAACTCATAGTGCAAGTGCGGGCCGGTGGACAGGCCAGTGGTGCCGATATAACCGATTACTTGGCCTTGCTTCACGTTGCCGCCGGTTTTCACACCCTTGGCGAAACCTTGCATATGGCCATACAGGGTGCGGTAGGTGTTGCCGTGCTGGATGATCACCGTGTTGCCGTAGCCACCGCGGCGCCCTGCGAGCAGAACTTTGCCATCGCCGGCCGCCTTGATAGGCGTACCGCGTGGTGCGGCATAGTCGACGCCTTTGTGGGCGCGGATTTTGTTCAGAATTGGATGCTTGCGACCCATGGAGAAACGCGAGCTAATACGAGCGAAATCCACCGGGGTGCGGATAAAGGCCTTGCGCATGCTGTTGCCGTCGGCGGTGTAGTAGCTGCTGTTGCCTTGCTTGTTGGTGTAACGCACGGCGGTGTAGGTCTTGCCACGGTTGGTGAAGCGTGCGGAGAGAATGTTGCCGGTGCCGACCACTTTGCCGTTGGCAACTTTCTGCTCGTAGATCACGTCGAATTCATCACCCTGGCGGATGTCCTGGGCGAAGTCGATGTCGTAGCCAAACACGCTGGCCATGTCCATGGTCATGCTATGGGACAAGCCGGCGCGTGCGGCAGATTGCGACAGTGAGCTGTTGATCACGCCGTGCACGTAGGCAGAGCGCATGACTGGCTTGGTGGTGATGCGGTTGAAGGCAAAGCCTTTGGCGCCCTTGGTCAGGGAGATGCTCTCGAGGTCACTGACGCTGGTGTGCAGGTTGTTCAGCTGACCGTCTGGTGTCAGTTCGAATTCCAGTTTCTGGCCGTGTTTGAGCTGGGTGAATTGCTTGGCTTGTTTATCGCTGGCCAGTACATCGTTAACGGTGGCTGCGGGAAGGCCTACCTTCTCGAACAAGGTCGAAAGCGTATCGCCTTTCGCCACGATCACTTCGCGGTGTTGAGGGTTCTTGGCAGCGTCTACTACGGGCTTTTTCTGTTCTTGAACGGCTTGCTGGGTATCTTCCGGCGTGTTTTCGATCTGGGCAAACGGCGATTCAGTGGGAGCATTTGTGGCTTGTTGGGCGTCGGAAGCGTCTTGATCTTGTGTCAGTTGTTCAACTGGACTCTCCAAGTCAAGGCTCAGAGATGTTCGTTTGGCTTCTACGTCACTGGAAGGGAATACCAGGAGTGCCAGGCTGAGAAGGGCGGCGATACCACTTGCTGCGAGCAGGTGGGTCTTCGGGTAAAGCGGCGGCGCTTTAGACGGTTCAGTGGTCATAGGTAATTTGACTTTGAAGATGAAATGGAAAAGATGAATGACATGATGAAGATGAAATAACTGTATAAAATATAACCAAATCATCTGTGGCGCAAGCTCGCGAACGCTGGGCTTGCTGAACGGTGTCCGTGCGCAGGGCAAAACTTGTAATTAGTCCCTGATCTTGTATGGTTGGTTCCCTTTTGAATCTGAGCCTTGCGGGTCTGTTATGAAGTCGGTTGAAGAGCAGCTAGCGCTGATAAAACGTGGTGCGGAAGAACTGTTGGTCGAGGCCGAGCTGATCGAAAAGCTCAAGCGTGGCCAACCCCTGCGTATTAAGGCTGGCTTCGATCCAACGGCGCCGGACCTGCACCTGGGTCATACCGTGCTTATTAATAAGCTGCGTCAGTTCCAGGAGTTGGGGCATCAGGTGATCTTCCTTATAGGTGATTTCACCGGGATGATCGGCGATCCGAGCGGTAAAAGTGCGACGCGCCCGCCACTGACCCGTGAGCAGGTTCTCGATAATGCCGAGACCTATAAGACCCAGGTATTCAAGATTCTTGATCCGGCCAAGACCGAGGTGGCGTTTAACTCTACCTGGATGGATCAGATGGGGCCGGCGGACTTCATTCGCCTTACTTCCCAATACACCGTGGCGCGCATGCTTGAGCGTGATGACTTCGATAAGCGCTATTCAACCAATCAGCCGATCGCGATTCATGAGTTCCTGTATCCGCTGGTTCAGGGTTATGACTCGGTAGCGCTGCGCGCGGATGTTGAGTTGGGTGGTACCGACCAGAAATTCAACCTGCTGATGGGGCGTGAGTTGCAGCGTGCTTATGGTCAGGAAGCTCAGTGCATCCTGACCATGCCGTTGTTGGAAGGATTGGATGGCGTCAAGAAAATGTCCAAGTCTCTGGGCAACTATGTCGGCATCCAGGAAGCTCCGGGTGTGATGTACGGCAAGCTGGTCTCTATCCCGGATGCCTTGATGTGGCGCTACTTCGAACTGTTGAGTTTCCGCTCGATGGATGAGATCGATGCGCTGCGTGCGGATGTAGAGGCGGGCGCCAATCCGCGTGACGTGAAGATCAAGCTGGCGGAAGAGATCGTTGCGCGTTTCCATGGTGAAGAGGCAGCGGCCAGTGCTCACCGTGCGGCAGGTAATCGCATGAGGGACGGCGAGCTGCCGGATGATCTACCTGAGATTGAATTGACGGCTACTGAGGCCATGCCGATTGCGGCAGTCCTTAATAAGGCGGGCCTGGTGAAAAACTCGGCGGTCGCGCGTGACCTTCTGGGGTCTGGCGGTGTGCGTATAGATGGTGAGGTGGTGGATCGCACCTTTATATATGAGCTGGGTGCTACCCACGTTTGTCAGGCGGGGAAGAAGGCATTTGCGCGTATTACGCTCAAATCCGAATAAACCTGAAATTAAGTGTTGACGGCGAATTGTATCTGTCTATAATTCGCCCCACTTCCGGCGCAGTCGAAACGTAAAACTCCTTGGTAAACAATGAGTTATGCAGGATAAGGCAGCGGTTTGCTTCAGTTCATCGAAGCCCAGAAGGAGTTGGTAGAGTCGTGTTGTTTGACGCTATTAACGATTCGATCTTCTCGGTCGAAAGTGGAGAAAAAGAGGTGTTGACAGCAGCGTGTAACGCTGTAGAATTCGCCTCCCGCTGACGAGAGATCGCAAGCGCAAGTGGTTGAAGTTGTTGAAGAAATCTTCGAAAGCTTCTGAAAATAATCACTTGACAGCAAATGAGGCTGCTGTAGAATGCGCGCCTCGGTTGAGACGAAAGCTCTTAACCAACCGCTCTTTAACAACTGAATCAAGCAATTCGTGTGGGTGCTTGTGGAGTCAGACTGATAGTCAACAAGATTATCAGCATCACAAGTTACTCCGCGAGAAATCAAAGAATAACCAACGATTGCTGAGCCAAGTTTAGGGTTTCTTAAAAACCCAAAGATGTTTGAACTGAAGAGTTTGATCATGGCTCAGATTGAACGCTGGCGGCAGGCCTAACACATGCAAGTCGAGCGGTAGAGAGAAGCTTGCTTCTCTTGAGAGCGGCGGACGGGTGAGTAATGCCTAGGAATCTGCCTGGTAGTGGGGGATAACGTTCGGAAACGGACGCTAATACCGCATACGTCCTACGGGAGAAAGCAGGGGACCTTCGGGCCTTGCGCTATCAGATGAGCCTAGGTCGGATTAGCTAGTTGGTGGGGTAATGGCTCACCAAGGCGACGATCCGTAACTGGTCTGAGAGGATGATCAGTCACACTGGAACTGAGACACGGTCCAGACTCCTACGGGAGGCAGCAGTGGGGAATATTGGACAATGGGCGAAAGCCTGATCCAGCCATGCCGCGTGTGTGAAGAAGGTCTTCGGATTGTAAAGCACTTTAAGTTGGGAGGAAGGGCCATTACCTAATACGTGGTGGTTTTGACGTTACCGACAGAATAAGCACCGGCTAACTCTGTGCCAGCAGCCGCGGTAATACAGAGGGTGCAAGCGTTAATCGGAATTACTGGGCGTAAAGCGCGCGTAGGTGGTTTGTTAAGTTGGATGTGAAATCCCCGGGCTCAACCTGGGAACTGCATTCAAAACTGACTGACTAGAGTATGGTAGAGGGTGGTGGAATTTCCTGTGTAGCGGTGAAATGCGTAGATATAGGAAGGAACACCAGTGGCGAAGGCGACCACCTGGACTGATACTGACACTGAGGTGCGAAAGCGTGGGGAGCAAACAGGATTAGATACCCTGGTAGTCCACGCCGTAAACGATGTCAACTAGCCGTTGGGAGCCTTGAGCTCTTAGTGGCGCAGCTAACGCATTAAGTTGACCGCCTGGGGAGTACGGCCGCAAGGTTAAAACTCAAATGAATTGACGGGGGCCCGCACAAGCGGTGGAGCATGTGGTTTAATTCGAAGCAACGCGAAGAACCTTACCAGGCCTTGACATCCAATGAACTTTCCAGAGATGGATTGGTGCCTTCGGGAACATTGAGACAGGTGCTGCATGGCTGTCGTCAGCTCGTGTCGTGAGATGTTGGGTTAAGTCCCGTAACGAGCGCAACCCTTGTCCTTAGTTACCAGCACGTCATGGTGGGCACTCTAAGGAGACTGCCGGTGACAAACCGGAGGAAGGTGGGGATGACGTCAAGTCATCATGGCCCTTACGGCCTGGGCTACACACGTGCTACAATGGTCGGTACAGAGGGTTGCCAAGCCGCGAGGTGGAGCTAATCCCAGAAAACCGATCGTAGTCCGGATCGCAGTCTGCAACTCGACTGCGTGAAGTCGGAATCGCTAGTAATCGCGAATCAGAATGTCGCGGTGAATACGTTCCCGGGCCTTGTACACACCGCCCGTCACACCATGGGAGTGGGTTGCACCAGAAGTAGCTAGTCTAACCTTCGGGAGGACGGTTACCACGGTGTGATTCATGACTGGGGTGAAGTCGTAACAAGGTAGCCGTAGGGGAACCTGCGGCTGGATCACCTCCTTAATCGACGACATCAGCTGCTCCATAAGTTCCCACACGAATTGCTTGATTCATTGAAGAAGACGATAAGAAGCAGCCCGAAATTGGGTCTGTAGCTCAGTTGGTTAGAGCGCACCCCTGATAAGGGTGAGGTCGGCAGTTCGAATCTGCCCAGACCCACCAATTTTGTGTGGGAAACGCCTGTAGAAATACGGGGCCATAGCTCAGCTGGGAGAGCGCCTGCCTTGCACGCAGGAGGTCAACGGTTCGATCCCGTTTGGCTCCACCACTACTGCTTCTGCGTTATGAAAGCTTAGAAATGAGCATTCCATCAGTATGATGGTGAATGTTGATTTCTAGTCTTTGATTAGATCGTTCTTTAAAAATTTGGGTATGTGATAGAAAGATAGACTGAACGTTACTTTCACTGGTAACGGATCAGGCTAAGGTAAAATTTGTGAGTGGCTCTTAATTGAGTATGATCGAATTTTCGGCGAATGTCGTCTTCACAGTATAACCAGATTGCTTGGGGTTATATGGTCAAGTGAAGAAGCGCATACGGTGGATGCCTTGGCAGTCAGAGGCGATGAAAGACGTGGTAGCCTGCGAAAAGCTTCGGGGAGTCGGCAAACAGACTTTGATCCGGAGATGTCTGAATGGGGGAACCCAGCCATCATAAGATGGTTATCTTGTACTGAATACATAGGTGCAAGAGGCGAACCAGGGGAACTGAAACATCTAAGTACCCTGAGGAAAAGAAATCAACCGAGATTCCCTTAGTAGTGGCGAGCGAACGGGGACTAGCCCTTAAGTGGCTTTGAGATTAGCGGAACGCTCTGGAAAGTGCGGCCATAGTGGGTGATAGCCCTGTACGCGAAAATCTCTTAGTCATGAAATCGAGTAGGACGGAGCACGAGAAACTTTGTCTGAATATGGGGGGACCATCCTCCAAGGCTAAATACTACTGACTGACCGATAGTGAACTAGTACCGTGAGGGAAAGGCGAAAAGAACCCCGGAGAGGGGAGTGAAATAGATCCTGAAACCGTATGCGTACAAGCAGTGGGAGCCCACTTTGTTGGGTGACTGCGTACCTTTTGTATAATGGGTCAGCGACTTATTTTCAGTGGCGAGCTTAACCGAATAGGGGAGGCGTAGCGAAAGCGAGTCTTAATAGGGCGTCTAGTCGCTGGGAATAGACCCGAAACCGGGCGATCTATCCATGGGCAGGTTGAAGGTTGGGTAACACTAACTGGAGGACCGAACCGACTACCGTTGAAAAGTTAGCGGATGACCTGTGGATCGGAGTGAAAGGCTAATCAAGCTCGGAGATAGCTGGTTCTCCTCGAAAGCTATTTAGGTAGCGCCTCATGTATCACTGTAGGGGGTAGAGCACTGTTTCGGCTAGGGGGTCATCCCGACTTACCAAACCGATGCAAACTCCGAATACCTACAAGTGCCGAGCATGGGAGACACACGGCGGGTGCTAACGTCCGTCGTGAAAAGGGAAACAACCCAGACCGTCAGCTAAGGTCCCAAAGTTATGGTTAAGTGGGAAACGATGTGGGAAGGCTTAGACAGCTAGGAGGTTGGCTTAGAAGCAGCCACCCTTTAAAGAAAGCGTAATAGCTCACTAGTCGAGTCGGCCTGCGCGGAAGATGTAACGGGGCTCAAACCATACACCGAAGCTACGGGTATCACGTAAGTGATGCGGTAGAGGAGCGTTCTGTAAGCCTGTGAAGGTGAGTTGAGAAGCTTGCTGGAGGTATCAGAAGTGCGAATGCTGACATGAGTAACGATAATGGGTGTGAAAAACACCCACGCCGAAAGACCAAGGTTTCCTGCGCAACGTTAATCGACGCAGGGTTAGTCGGTCCCTAAGGCGAGGCTGAAAAGCGTAGTCGATGGAAAACAGGTTAATATTCCTGTACTTCTGGTTATTGCGATGGAGGGACGGAGAAGGCTAGGCCAGCTTGGCGTTGGTTGTCCAAGTTTAAGGTGGTAGGCTGAGATCTTAGGTAAATCCGGGATCTTAAGGCCGAGAGCTGATGACGAGTTACCTTTTAGGTAACGAAGTGGTTGATGCCATGCTTCCAAGAAAAGCTTCTAAGCTTCAGGTAACCAGGAACCGTACCCCAAACCGACACAGGTGGTTGGGTAGAGAATACCAAGGCGCTTGAGAGAACTCGGGTGAAGGAACTAGGCAAAATGGCACCGTAACTTCGGGAGAAGGTGCGCCGGTGAGGGTGAAGGACTTGCTCCGTAAGCTCATGCCGGTCGAAGATACCAGGCCGCTGCGACTGTTTATTAAAAACACAGCACTCTGCAAACACGAAAGTGGACGTATAGGGTGTGACGCCTGCCCGGTGCCGGAAGGTTAATTGATGGGGTTAGCTAACGCGAAGCTCTTGATCGAAGCCCCGGTAAACGGCGGCCGTAACTATAACGGTCCTAAGGTAGCGAAATTCCTTGTCGGGTAAGTTCCGACCTGCACGAATGGCGTAACGATGGCGGCGCTGTCTCCACCCGAGACTCAGTGAAATTGAAATCGCTGTGAAGATGCAGTGTATCCGCGGCTAGACGGAAAGACCCCGTGAACCTTTACTATAGCTTTGCACTGGACTTTGAATTTGCTTGTGTAGGATAGGTGGGAGGCTTTGAAGCGTGGACGCCAGTCTGCGTGGAGCCAACCTTGAAATACCACCCTGGCAACTTTGAGGTTCTAACTCAGGTCCGTTATCCGGATCGAGGACAGTGTATGGTGGGTAGTTTGACTGGGGCGGTCTCCTCCTAAAGAGTAACGGAGGAGTACGAAGGTGCGCTCAGACCGGTCGGAAATCGGTCGTAGAGTATAAAGGCAAAAGCGCGCTTGACTGCGAGACAGACACGTCGAGCAGGTACGAAAGTAGGTCTTAGTGATCCGGTGGTTCTGTATGGAAGGGCCATCGCTCAACGGATAAAAGGTACTCCGGGGATAACAGGCTGATACCGCCCAAGAGTTCATATCGACGGCGGTGTTTGGCACCTCGATGTCGGCTCATCACATCCTGGGGCTGAAGCCGGTCCCAAGGGTATGGCTGTTCGCCATTTAAAGTGGTACGCGAGCTGGGTTTAGAACGTCGTGAGACAGTTCGGTCCCTATCTGCCGTGGACGTTTGAGATTTGAGAGGGGCTGCTCCTAGTACGAGAGGACCGGAGTGGACGAACCTCTGGTGTTCCGGTTGTCACGCCAGTGGCATTGCCGGGTAGCTATGTTCGGAATAGATAACCGCTGAAAGCATCTAAGCGGGAAACTAGCCTCAAGATGAGATCTCACTGGGACCTTGAGTCCCCTGAAGGGCCGTCGAAGACTACGACGTTGATAGGTTGGGTGTGTAAGCGCTGTGAGGCGTTGAGCTAACCAATACTAATTGCCCGTGAGGCTTGACCATATAACACCCAAGCAATTTGCGTCGAAAGGCCAGATTGCGGTGTGTGAAGACGCAATGAACCGAAAGTTCGAGATTTCACAAAACACCGACAGCTGTCACATACCCAATTTGCTGAAGCGAGGCCCGCTGGCCACGACTCAGTACCCGAATTTCTTGACGACCATAGAGCATTGGAACCACCTGATCCCATCCCGAACTCAGCAGTGAAACGATGCATCGCCGATGGTAGTGTGGGGTTTCCCCATGTGAGAGTAGGTCATCGTCAAGATTAAATTCCGAAACCCCATTTGCGAGAGCAGATGGGGTTTTGTTTTGGGCGGTCGAAAAGTGCGAAGAGGCGCCTCGGGAGGGGCTTCAATGCTAAAGTCCGGCCTTTCTATGCAATGACCCTGCGCATGGCTATCATGCGTGCCTCATTGTGAGGCGATACTTGCATGCTGACGTTGTTAGAACTTCTAAAAGATGGCCGATTCCATTCCGGAGAAGCACTTGGCGCAGCCCTGGGCGTTAGTCGCAGTGCAGTCTGGAAGCAGCTCCAGCATCTTGAGGCCGAATTGAATCTGCCGGTCCACAAGGTTCGTGGGAGGGGATATCAATTAGCTTCGCCGCTGGTTTTCTTGAGTTCCGAGCAGATTGCACTGCATACGTCTTCCCTCGCGTGGCCTATCCATATCTACGACTCCATCGACTCGACAAATGCCGAGGCTCTGCGCCTTGTTGAGGTTGAGCGTGCGACGCCGTACCTGGTGCTTGCGGAGCAGCAAACGGCGGGAAGAGGGCGACGTGGTCGAAAGTGGGTCAGCCCATTTGCTCAGAATGTGTATTACAGCCTCTTATTGCGTATCGAGAATGGTCCTCGACAGCTGGAAGGCCTGAGCCTCGTGGTTGGCTTAGCGGTCATGCAGGCACTGCGAGAGTCTGGAGTGCGGGGTGCGGCTTTGAAGTGGCCAAACGACGTCCTGGTGGGGCAGAAGAAGATTGCCGGGATTTTACTGGAGCTCGTAGGGGATCCTGCGGATATTTGCCACGTTGTCCTCGGCATCGGTATTAACGTGAATATGCAGAAGTCTGAAGAGGTTGATCAGCAATGGACGTCAGTGCAGTTGGAGACGGGGTCTCCAGTTGATCGTAACTCTCTGGTGGCACGCCTGTGCTTGCAGTTGCAAAGCTACTTGGATCGACACAGGGCGCTAGGTTTTTCATCGCTTCGGGATGAGTGGGAAAAAGGTCATGCCTGGCAGGGAAAGGCGGTGTCACTCATAGCGGGTGCCAACCGTATCGATGGGGTGGTGCTGGGTATCGACGGTCAGGGGGCACTACGTTTAAGTGTCGGTGGTGTTGAGAAAACATACAGTGGTGGTGAGTTAAGCCTGAGGTTGCGTGATGATTCTTGAGCTCGACTGTGGGAATAGCTTCATCAAGTGGCGCGTACTTGATTTGGATCGGGCGACGGCATCTGCAGAAGGTGTCGCTAGTTCGGATGTTGCATTGATTGAAAGCCTGTCAGTGCTGCCTGGTGTGTTACTGACACATTGCCGGTTGGTGAGTGTTCGTGCTCTGGACGAAACAAAAAATCTGGTTGATGCGCTGGTGGAGGCCTTTGGCGTTGCGGTTTCCTGTGCTGTTTCTGCGCGAGAAATGGCTGGGGTGCGCAACGGTTACGAAGATTTCGAGCGTCTTGGTCTTGATCGCTGGTTAGCAATGCTGGGCGGCTTCAAATTGGCCTCGGGCGCATGCCTGGTGCTTGATTTCGGCACGGCTGCTACTGCAGATTTTGTTGCCGGTGATGGTGAGCATTTAGGTGGCTTCATCTGTCCTGGTATGCCCCTCATGCGCAATCAGCTGCGCACGCATACGCGCAAGATACGTTACGACGATGCAGCTGCTGAAAGAGCCTTGGAGCGCCTATCGCCAGGGCATACGACCGTAGAGGCTGTAGAGCGTGGCTGTACGTTGATGCTCAGAGGGTTTGTGCTGACCCAGCTTGAGCTGGCCCGAAGTTATTGGGGGGATAACTTCACTGTATTCCTGACGGGGGGCGATGCTGATTTGGTGAGGGATGCGGTGCCTCAGGCTCGACTCGTTCCTGATTTGATTTTCGTAGGTCTGGCAATGGCGTGCCCTTTATCTTGAGGTGTTTATGCGTTGGCTGTTTTTGCTTTTATTGATCCTGAACGCCTTCTACTACATATGGCATCAGCAAGAGACGCCGTTGCGTGCTAAAGACGTGACCCCTCTGAGCCTCTATCGGAATACGCAGCAGGATATTCGCCTGCTGAGCGAGTCTTCCGACGCTGTAGTGCGCAAGGATCGGGCTAAGGCATCTGATGCGCAAAATACTTGCTTATACATTGGTGGCTTTGCCGACCAGCGACAGGCGCAATTCCTTGAGCAGCGCCTCACTAGCCTGGATATAAAGGTTAAGGTGCAGCTGCTGAGTGCTCCTGATGCGCAAGGTTACTGGCTTCGAGTTGCCCCGGAAAGCCGACGCCTGGCTGACGACCTACCCTTTGAAAACCTTGCTAAGGAATTCAATGAGTTAAAACACAAAATAATGCTGTGCGAAGGCATTGCAACTCTCGAATAGTTTGCATAGAATGGCGCCCGCTCCGCAGTGAAGACCTTTAAGGTCTAAGGCGCGAAGCGAAGGTCAATGCAGCTAACCTCATATTTTTAATGAGAAAATGCTTGACAGAAGGCCGGCGTGATGTAGAATGCCGGCTCGCTTAGGAGGGGTTCCCGAGCGGCCAAAGGGATCAGACTGTAAATCTGACGTCTACGACTTCGAAGGTTCGAATCCTTCCCCCTCCACCATTTTAGCGTGAGCTGCAAGCTCCGCGGGTATAGTTTAGTGGTAGAACCTCAGCCTTCCAAGCTGATGATGCGGGTTCGATTCCCGCTACCCGCTCCAAGTTTGCAGGTTGTGCATTGTGTTTCGCTCTTGTAGCTCAGTTGGTAGAGCACACCCTTGGTAAGGGTGAGGTCAGCGGTTCAAATCCGCTCAAGAGCTCCATATAACAAGGCAGATATGAAAATATCTGCCTTTGTTTTAACGGCTGGCTCGGCTTGATGGTGTTCAGATCGCTTGTTGTTGAGTGATTTCAAGTCTTTGGGGGTTGGTTGTTGTAAAGTCTTTTTCGGGTCTGCATAGTGGTCGGCCTGATTTTGTTTTAGGTCAGTAGCTCAATTGGCAGAGCGACGGTCTCCAAAACCGTAGGTTGGGGGTTCGATTCCCTCCTGACCTGCCAGATTCACGTGGTGTGTCTGGCTTTCTTTTCACAGGATCTTCATAGATGACTCCTAAGGCTGAAGCTCAAAGCTCTCGTTTCGATCTCGTCAAGTGGCTCGCTGTGGTCGCTTTGGTGGTCGTGGGCGTTGTTGGCAACCAGTACTATTCTGCTTCGCCGATCCTGTACCGCGTTCTCGTTTTGCTCGCCCTTGCTGCTGTAGCTGCCTTTGTAGGCCTGCAGACTGCCAAAGGCAAGTCTTTCGCGGTCCTGGTGAAGGAAGCTCGCACCGAGATTCGTAAAGTCGTTTGGCCAACTCGCCAAGAAACCACGCAGACCACGTTGATTGTTGTGGCTGTTGTTCTGGTTATGGCGTTGCTGTTGTGGGGGCTTGATTCCCTGCTCGGCTGGCTTGTTTCCTTGATTGTTGGCTAAGGGTGTCCCGTGGCTAAGCGTTGGTACGTTGTGCATGCTTACTCGGGTTACGAGAAGCATGTTATGCGCTCTTTGCTGGAGCGCGTAAAGCTGGCAGGCATGGAAGATGGCTTCGGCGAAATTCTGGTTCCCACTGAAGAAGTGGTTGAAATGCGGAATGGTCAGAAGCGCAAGAGTGAGCGCAAGTTCTTTCCTGGCTACGTGCTGGTACAGATGGACATGAACGAAGGTACTTGGCACTTGGTCAAGGACACTCCTCGTGTTATGGGTTTTATCGGCGGTACTGCTGATAAGCCTGCTCCGATCACTGACAAAGAGGCAGAAGCAATTCTGCGTCGTGTCGCCGACGGTAGCGACAAGCCCAAGCCGAAGACGTTGTTCGAGCCGGGTGAGGTTGTTCGTGTCACAGATGGTCCGTTTGCTGATTTCAACGGGACCGTCGAAGAGGTTAACTACGAAAAGAGCCGGATCCAGGTCGCGGTGCTCATTTTCGGTCGCTCTACTCCGGTAGAGTTGGAATTCAGCCAGGTCGAGAAGGTCTAGCTGAGTAAGCATCCCAACCCCGCAGCCTTAGGCTGTGGGGTTTTGTCGTCACTGGGATAAACGCGCAAGTAACCGGGGAGCCTTTCGAGGCGCTTGAACCCGTAATTGGAGTGCCTCATGGCCAAGAAGATTACCGCTTACATCAAGCTGCAAGTGAAGGCCGCTCAGGCCAACCCAAGCCCACCTGTTGGTCCAGCCCTGGGTCAGCACGGCGTGAACATCATGGAATTCTGCAAGGCTTTCAACGCCCGTACTCAGGGTCTTGAGCCAGGTCTGCCGACTCCAGTGATCATCACTGTATACAGCGACCGTAGCTTCACTTTCGAAACCAAGTCGACCCCGGCTTCGGTTCTGCTGAAGAAGGCTGCTGGTCTGACTAGCGGTTCCGCTCGTCCTAACACCGTTAAGGTTGGCACCGTAACTCGTGCTCAGCTGGAAGAAATCGCGAAAACCAAAAACGCGGATCTGACTGCAGCTGATATGGATGCAGCCGTGCGTACCATCGCCGGTTCTGCTCGTAGCATGGGCCTTAACGTGGAGGGTGTGTAATGGCTAAGCTGACCAAGCGCCAAAAGGCTATCGCCGGCAAAATCGAAGCGGGCAAGTCCTACAATTTTGTAGACGCTGCTGCTCTGCTGACCGAGCTGTCGACTGTCAAGTTCAGCGAGTCCGTTGACGTTGCTGTAAACCTGGGTGTTGACCCACGTAAATCTGACCAGGTCGTTCGTAGCGCTACTGTGCTGCCACACGGTACTGGTAAGACTGTTCGTGTAGCTGTCTTCACCCAAGGCCCTGCAGCTGAAGCTGCTCTGGCCGCCGGCGCTGACCGCGTTGGTATGGACGACCTGGCTGCCGAAATGAAAGGCGGGGACCTGAACTACGACGTAGTTATTGCTTCCCCGGATGCAATGCGTGTTGTGGGTCAATTGGGTCAGATCCTGGGTCCACGTGGCCTGATGCCTAACCCTAAGGTCGGCACCGTAACGCCAGACGTAGCTACCGCGGTTAAAAACGCCAAGGCTGGTCAGGTTCGTTATCGCACCGACAAAAACGGCATCATTCACACCTCCGTTGGCAAGGTCGGCTTCGACGCCGTCAAGCTGAAGGAAAACGTTGAAGCCCTGATCGCCGATCTGAAGCGTATCAAGCCAGCTTCCTCGAAAGGTATCTACGTCAAGCGCGTTACCCTGAGCACCACCATGGGCCCAGGCCTGGTCATCGACCAAGGCTCGCTGGACGTATAAGACACAAATTGGCGTAAGCGATTGCGCCAATTGAAAGATTGGGGTCCCTGCCTGGCGGGGGCTATCCAAGACCGTAGGCGACGCAAGTCTTAAACCAACAAGCCTACGCAGATGGTGCTCCCGGTTCCTTACCGAATCAGACACCAAAACGACATCCGGCTCCGGCCAGATGAAACGGTAACAAGCAGGAGTTAAACCCGTGGCAATTAATCTCGAAGACAAGAAGGCCATCGTCGCTGAAGTCAACGAGGCTGCCAAAGCTGCTCTGTCCGCTGTCGTGGCTGATGCCCGTGGTGTGACAGTAGGCGCTATGACCGGACTCCGTAAAGAGGCTCGTGAAGCTGGCGTATACGTACGTGTTGTACGTAACACCCTGCTCAAGCGCGCCGTTGCTGACACTGAATACAGTGTCCTCAACGACGTGTTCACTGGCCCGACTCTGATTGCCTTCTCCAAGGATCATCCAGGCGCTGCTGCCCGTTTGTTCAAAGAGTTCGCTAAGAGTCAGGATAAGTTCGAGATCAAGGCAGCTGCGTTCGAGGGCAAGTTCCTCGCAGCTAACCAAATCGACGTACTGGCAACACTGCCGACCCGCAACGAAGCCATTTCGCAGCTGATGAGCGTGATTCAAGGCGCTACCAGCAAGCTGGCTCGTACTCTGGCTGCAGTTCGCGAGCAAAAAGAAGCTGCCGCGGCCTAAGGCTGAGCAACTTCTCTCGCGTATTTTTGTTTATTTCGATGGCCGCGTAGGCCGTCCCCCAATTCAGGAAATACAGCAATGTCTATCTCCCAAGACGATATCCTCAACGCCGTAGCTGAAATGTCGGTTCTGCAGGTTGTTGAGCTGATCAAAGCTTTCGAAGAAAAATTCGGCGTTTCCGCTGCCGCTGCTTCCGCTGGCCCAGCTGCTGCTGCTGCCGTTGTTGAAGAGCAAACCGAATTCAACGTCATGCTGACCGAAGCTGGCGAGAAGAAAGTAAACGTGATCAAGGCAGTACGTGAACTGACCGGTCTGGGCCTGAAAGAAGCCAAGGCTGTAGTTGACGGCGCTCCTGCCATGGTTCTGGAAGCTGTTGCCAAAGAAGCAGCTGACAAAGCCAAAGCTACTCTGGAAGAAGCAGGCGCTAAAGTCGAGCTGAAGTAAGCATCGACCTTGCGTCTCCAGCCCAAGCGTTAAGCTGAAGGCTGATGGCTGGTGGCTCTTGCCACCGGCCTTTTTCCGTTCTTGGCTGTCGACTCGGTCGCCGCCATTAACGCGCTGTAGCCACCCGATGCGGTGGTGCAAACCATGGGGTTTGCAAGATTTTCTGGCTGCTCCCGTCGGGAGGGCCAAACAAGCAGGTGACCAAGCTGGGGAACGCTGATGGCTTACTCATATACTGAGAAAAAACGTATCCGCAAGGACTTTAGCAAGTTGCCGGACGTCATGGATGTCCCGTACCTTCTGGCTATCCAGCTGGATTCGTATCGTGAATTCTTGCAGGCGGGAGCGACCAAAGATCAGTTCCGCGACGTGGGCCTGCATGCGGCCTTCAAATCCGTTTTCCCGATCATCAGCTACTCCGGCAATGCTGCGCTGGAGTACGTCGGTTATCGCCTGGGCGAACCGGCATTTGATGTCAAAGAATGCGTGTTGCGCGGTGTTACGTACGCCGTACCTTTGCGGGTAAAAGTCCGTCTGATCATTTTCGACAAAGAGTCGTCGAACAAAGCGATCAAGGACATCAAAGAGCAAGAAGTCTACATGGGCGAAATCCCATTGATGACTGAGAACGGTACCTTCGTTATCAACGGTACCGAGCGCGTTATCGTTTCCCAGCTGCACCGTTCCCCGGGCGTGTTCTTCGACCACGACCGCGGCAAGACGCACAGCTCCGGCAAGCTCCTGTACTCCGCGCGGATCATTCCGTACCGCGGTTCGTGGTTGGACTTCGAGTTCGATCCGAAAGACTGCGTGTTCGTGCGTATCGACCGTCGTCGCAAGCTGCCGGCCTCGGTACTGCTGCGCGCGCTCGGCTACACCACTGAGCAAGTCCTGGATGCGTTCTACACCACCAACGTATTCAGCCTGAAGGATGAAACCCTCAAGCTGGAGCTGATCGCTTCGCGTCTGCGTGGTGAAATTGCTGTCCTGGACATTCAGGATGAAAAGGGCAAGGTCATCGTTGAGGCTGGCCGTCGTATCACTGCGCGCCACATCAACCAGATCGAAAAAGCGGGTATCAAAGAGCTGGAAGTTCCCCTGGACTATGTCCTGGGCCGTACTACCGCGAAGGTCATCGTTCACCCGGCTACAGGCGAAATCCTGGCTGAGTGCAACACCGAGCTGAACACCGAGATCCTGGCGAAAATCGCCAAGGCGCAGGTTGTTCGCATCGAGACCCTGTACACCAACGATATCGACTGCGGTCCGTTCGTCTCCGACACCCTGAAGATCGACTCCACCAGCAACCAATTGGAAGCGCTGGTAGAAATCTATCGCATGATGCGTCCTGGCGAGCCACCAACCAAAGACGCCGCAGAAACCCTGTTCAACAACCTGTTCTTCAGTCCTGAGCGCTACGACCTGTCTGCGGTCGGCCGGATGAAGTTCAACCGTCGTATCGGTCGCACCGAGATCGAAGGTTCGGGTGTGCTGTGCAAGGAAGACATCGTTGCGGTCTTGAAGACTCTGGTCGACATCCGTAACGGCAAAGGCATCGTCGATGACATCGACCACCTGGGTAACCGTCGTGTTCGCTGCGTAGGCGAAATGGCCGAGAACCAGTTCCGCGTTGGCCTGGTGCGTGTTGAGCGTGCGGTCAAAGAACGTCTGTCGATGGCTGAAAGCGAAGGCCTGATGCCGCAAGACCTGATCAACGCCAAGCCAGTGGCTGCGGCGGTGAAAGAGTTCTTCGGTTCCAGCCAGCTCTCGCAGTTCATGGACCAGAACAACCCGCTTTCCGAGATCACCCACAAGCGCCGTGTTTCCGCACTGGGCCCGGGCGGTCTGACCCGTGAGCGTGCTGGCTTTGAAGTGCGTGACGTACACCCGACTCACTACGGTCGTGTATGCCCAATCGAAACGCCGGAAGGCCCGAACATCGGTCTGATCAACTCCCTGGCCGCCTATGCGCGCACTAACCAGTACGGCTTCCTTGAGAGCCCGTACCGTGTGGTGAAAGACGCTCTGGTCACCGACGAGATCGTGTTCCTGTCTGCCATCGAAGAAGCTGATCACGTGATCGCTCAGGCTTCGGCCACGATGAACGACAAGAAAGTCCTGATCGACGAGCTGGTAGCTGTTCGTCACCTGAACGAGTTCACCGTCAAGGCGCCGGAAGACGTCACCTTGATGGACGTATCGCCGAAGCAGGTAGTTTCGGTCGCCGCGTCGCTGATCCCGTTCCTGGAACACGATGACGCCAACCGTGCGTTGATGGGTTCCAACATGCAGCGTCAAGCTGTACCGACCCTGCGTGCCGACAAGCCGCTGGTAGGTACCGGCATGGAGCGTAACGTAGCCCGTGACTCCGGCGTTTGCGTCGTGGCTCGTCGTGGCGGCGTGATCGACTCCGTTGATGCCAGCCGTATCGTGGTTCGTGTTGCTGATGACGAAGTTGAAACCGGTGAAGCCGGTGTCGACATCTACAACCTGACCAAATACACCCGCTCGAACCAGAACACTTGCATCAACCAGCGTCCGCTGGTGCGCAAGGGTGATCGCGTTCAGCGTAGCGACATCATGGCTGACGGTCCGTCCACCGACATGGGTGAGCTGGCTCTGGGTCAGAACATGCGCATCGCGTTCATGGCATGGAACGGCTTCAACTTCGAAGACTCCATCTGCCTGTCCGAGCGTGTGGTTCAAGAAGATCGCTTCACCACGATCCACATTCAGGAACTGACCTGTGTGGCGCGTGACACCAAGCTTGGGCCAGAGGAAATCACTGCAGACATCCCGAACGTGGGCGAAGCTGCACTGAACAAGCTGGACGAAGCCGGTATCGTTTATGTAGGCGCTGAAGTGGGTGCGGGCGACATCCTGGTTGGTAAGGTCACTCCGAAAGGCGAGACCCAACTGACTCCGGAAGAGAAGCTGCTGCGTGCCATCTTCGGTGAAAAAGCCAGCGACGTTAAAGACACCTCCCTGCGTGTACCTACCGGTACCAAGGGTACTGTCATCGACGTACAGGTCTTCACCCGTGACGGCGTCGAGCGTGATGCGCGTGCGCTGTCCATCGAGAAGACCCAGCTCGACGAGATCCGCAAGGACCTCAACGAAGAGTTCCGTATCGTTGAAGGCGCGACCTTCGAACGTCTGCGTTCCGCCCTGGTAGGCCACAAGGCTGAAGGCGGCGCAGGCCTGAAGAAAGGTCAGGACATCACCGACGAAATCCTCGACGGTCTTGAGCACGGCCAGTGGTTCAAACTGCGCATGGCTGAAGATGCTCTTAATGAGCAGCTCGAGAAGGCTCAGGCCTATATCGTGGATCGTCGCCGTCTGCTGGACGACAAGTTCGAAGACAAGAAGCGCAAACTGCAGCAGGGCGATGACCTGGCTCCAGGCGTGCTGAAAATCGTCAAGGTTTACCTGGCAATCCGTCGCCGCATCCAGCCGGGCGACAAGATGGCCGGTCGTCACGGTAACAAAGGTGTGGTCTCCGTGATCATGCCGGTTGAAGACATGCCGCACGATGCCAATGGCACCCCGGTCGACGTCGTCCTCAACCCATTGGGCGTACCTTCGCGTATGAACGTTGGTCAGATCCTTGAAACCCACCTTGGCCTAGCGGCTAAAGGTCTGGGCGAGAAGATCAATCGTATGATCGAAGAGCAGCGCAAGGTTGCTGACCTGCGTAAGTTCCTGCACGAGATCTACAACGAGATCGGCGGTCGTAAGGAAGAGCTGGATACCTTCTCCGACCAGGAAATCCTGGATCTGGCGAAGAACCTGCGCGGTGGCGTTCCAATGGCTACCCCGGTGTTCGACGGTGCCAAGGAAAGCGAAATCAAGGCCATGCTGAAACTGGCAGACCTGCCAGAAAGCGGCCAGATGCAGCTGTTCGACGGCCGTACCGGCAACAAGTTCGAGCGCCCGGTTACTGTTGGCTACATGTACATGCTGAAGCTGAACCACTTGGTAGACGACAAGATGCACGCTCGTTCTACCGGTTCGTACAGCCTGGTTACCCAGCAGCCGCTGGGTGGTAAGGCTCAGTTCGGTGGTCAGCGTTTCGGGGAGATGGAGGTCTGGGCACTGGAAGCATACGGTGCTGCTTACACTCTGCAAGAAATGCTCACAGTGAAGTCGGACGATGTGAACGGTCGTACCAAGATGTACAAAAACATCGTGGATGGCGATCACCGTATGGAGCCGGGCATGCCCGAGTCCTTCAACGTGTTGATCAAAGAAATTCGTTCCCTCGGCATCGATATCGATCTGGAAACCGAATAACACGTGACGCGAATCGAGAGCGGGGCTGTTTAGCCCGCTCTCTGCTCCGCCAGGAGGAAAGGCCTTGAAAGACCTACTGAATTTGCTGAAAAACCAGGGTCAAGTCGAAGAGTTCGACGCCATCCGTATTGGATTGGCATCGCCTGAGATGATCCGTTCGTGGTCGTTCGGTGAAGTTAAAAAGCCGGAAACCATCAACTACCGTACGTTCAAACCTGAGCGTGACGGCCTGTTCTGCGCCAAGATCTTTGGCCCGGTAAAGGATTACGAGTGCCTGTGCGGTAAGTACAAGCGCTTGAAGCACCGTGGTGTGATCTGCGAAAAGTGTGGCGTTGAAGTTGCACTGGCCAAGGTTCGTCGTGAGCGCATGGCGCACATCGAGCTGGCTTCGCCGGTTGCCCACATCTGGTTCCTGAAATCGCTGCCGTCCCGTATCGGCTTGCTGATGGACATGACCCTGCGTGATATCGAACGCGTTCTCTACTTCGAGAGCTATGTCGTTATCGATCCAGGCATGACTACCCTTGAAAAAGGTCAGCTGCTGAACGACGAGCAGTACTTCGAGGCGTTGGAAGAGTTCGGTGATGATTTCGATGCCCGCATGGGTGCCGAAGCTGTCCGCGAACTGCTGCACGCTATCGACCTGGAGCACGAGATTGGTCGTCTGCGCGAAGAAATTCCGCAAACCAACTCCGAAACCAAGATCAAGAAACTGTCCAAGCGTCTGAAGTTGATGGAAGCCTTCCAGGGTTCCGGCAACCTGCCAGAGTGGATGGTGCTGACTGTTCTGCCGGTTCTGCCGCCGGATCTGCGTCCGCTGGTACCGTTGGATGGCGGTCGCTTCGCGACTTCCGACCTCAACGACCTGTACCGCCGTGTGATCAACCGTAACAACCGCTTGAAGCGCCTGCTCGATCTGTCCGCTCCGGACATCATCGTGCGCAACGAAAAGCGTATGTTGCAGGAAGCTGTCGATGCACTGCTCGACAACGGTCGTCGTGGCCGCGCTATCACCGGTTCCAACAAGCGTCCTCTGAAATCCTTGGCTGACATGATCAAGGGTAAGCAAGGTCGTTTCCGTCAGAACTTGCTCGGTAAGCGTGTTGACTACTCTGGTCGTTCGGTAATTACCGTAGGCCCGACCCTGCGTCTGCACCAGTGCGGTCTGCCTAAGAAGATGGCACTTGAGCTGTTCAAGCCATTCATCTTCGGCAAGCTGGAAATGCGCGGTCTCGCGACCACCATCAAAGCGGCCAAGAAAATGGTCGAGCGCGAGCTGCCAGAGGTTTGGGACGTTCTCGCTGAAGTGATTCGCGAACACCCGGTTCTCCTCAACCGTGCACCGACCCTTCACCGTCTGGGTATCCAGGCGTTTGAACCGGTACTGATCGAAGGTAAGGCTATCCAGCTGCACCCTCTGGTCTGTGCTGCGTACAACGCCGACTTCGACGGCGACCAAATGGCCGTGCACGTACCGCTGACACTGGAAGCCCAGTTGGAAGCGCGTGCGTTGATGATGTCGACCAACAACATTCTGTCGCCAGCCAACGGTGAGCCAATCATCGTTCCGTCGCAGGACGTTGTATTGGGTCTGTACTACATGACCCGTGAGGCGATCAACGCCAAAGGCGAAGGTCGTGTGTTCGCTGACCTGCAGGAAGTTGACCGTGTGTTCCGTGCCGGCGAAGCCGCACTGCACGCCAAGGTCAAAGTGCGTATCAACGAAACTGTCAACGACCGTGATGGCGGCAGCGTGAGCGGCACCCGTATTGTCGACACCACCGTTGGTCGTGCGCTGTTGTACCAGGTTGTGCCAAAAGGCCTGTCGTACGACGTCGTCAACCTGCCGATGAAGAAAAAGGCGATCTCCAAGCTGATCAACCAATGCTATCGCGTGGTTGGCCTGAAAGAGACCGTGATCTTCGCTGACCAGTTGATGTACACCGGTTTTGCCTATTCGACCATTTCCGGCGTTTCCATCGGTGTTAACGACTTCGTTATCCCTGATGAAAAAGCCCGCATCATCAGTGCTGCTACTGATGAAGTGAAAGAGATCGAAAGCCAGTACGCCTCGGGCCTGGTAACACAGGGCGAGAAGTACAACAAAGTGATCGACCTTTGGTCCAAGGCCAACGACGAAGTGTCCAAGGCGATGATGGCCAACCTCTCGAAAGAGAAAGTCATCGACCGTCACGGCGACGAAGTTGACCAAGAGTCCTTCAACTCGATGTACATGATGGCTGACTCGGGCGCACGGGGTTCTGCTGCGCAGATCCGTCAGCTCGCCGGTATGCGTGGCCTGATGGCCAAGCCGGACGGCTCCATCATCGAAACGCCGATTACTGCGAACTTCCGTGAAGGTTTGAGCGTACTCCAGTACTTCATCTCCACTCACGGTGCTCGTAAAGGTCTGGCGGATACCGCGTTGAAAACGGCTAACTCCGGTTACCTGACGCGTCGTCTGGTAGACGTTGCGCAAGATCTGGTTGTCACCGAGATCGACTGCGGCACCGAGCACGGCCTGCTGATGACTCCGCACATTGAAGGCGGTGACGTTGTAGAGCCGCTGGGTGAGCGCGTATTGGGTCGTGTTATTGCCCGTGACGTATTCAAGCCAGGTACCGAGGAAGTTATTGTTCCTGCCGGCACTCTGGTTGATGAGAAGTGGGTCGAGTTCATCGAACTCAACAGCATCGATGAAGTGATCGTTCGCTCGCCGATCAGCTGCGAAACCCGCTACGGCATTTGCGCCAAGTGCTACGGTCGTGACTTGGCTCGTGGCCACCAGGTGAACATCGGTGAAGCGGTCGGCGTTATTGCCGCCCAGTCCATCGGTGAGCCGGGTACCCAGCTGACCATGCGTACGTTCCACATTGGTGGTGCGGCAAGCCGGACCTCCGCAGCCGACAGCGTTCAGGTGAAGAATGGCGGTACTGTCCGCCTGCACAACCTGAAGCACGTTGAGCGAGTGGATGGTCACCTGGTTGCTGTGTCCCGTTCCGGTGAGCTGGCAATCGCTGATGACTACGGTCGTGAGCGTGAGCGCTACAAGCTGCCGTACGGTGCTGTGATTTCGGTTAAAGAGGGTGACAAGGTCGACGCTGGCGCAATCGTGGCCAAGTGGGATCCGCACACTCACCCAATCGTTACCGAAATGAAAGGTACCGTGACCTACGTGGGCATGGAAGAAGGCATCACGATCAAGCGTCAGACTGACGAATTGACCGGTATGACCAACATTGAAGTACTCGACGCGAAAGATCGTCCTGCTGCCGGTAAGGACATCCGTCCTGCTGTGAAGATGGTCGACGACAACGGCAAGGATCTGTTGCTGCCAGGCACTGACGTAATCGCTCAGTACTTCCTGCCAGCCAACGCCCTGGTCGGTGTAGCGGATGGTGCGAAGATCGCGATCGGTGATGTTATCGCGCGTATCCCGCAAGAAACTTCGAAGACCCGCGACATCACCGGTGGTTTGCCGCGTGTTGCCGACTTGTTCGAAGCTCGTCGTCCGAAAGAAGCGTCGATTCTGGCAGAAGTCAGCGGCACCATCGCGTTCGGTAAAGAAACCAAGGGCAAGCGCCGTCTGGTCATTACCCCGAACGACGGTACCGATCCGTACGAAGAGCTGATTCCAAAGTGGCGTCACCTGAACGTGTTTGAAGGCGAACAGGTAAACCGCGGCGAAGTGATCTCCGACGGCCCGAGCGATCCACACGACATCCTGCGTCTGCTGGGTGTGAGTGCGCTGGCCAAGTACATCGTCAACGAGATCCAGGACGTTTACCGCCTGCAAGGCGTGAAGATCAACGATAAGCACATCGAGACCATCCTGCGTCAGATGCTGCGTAAAGTTGAGATCGCTGAATCCGGCGATTCCAGTTTCATCAAGGGCGACCAGATGGAACTGACTCACGTGCTGGTGGAAAACGAGCGTCTGGCTGGCGAAGAGAAATTCGTTTCCAAGTTCACTCGTGTATTGCTGGGTATCACCAAGGCGTCGTTGTCCACTGAGTCGTTCATCTCGGCGGCCTCCTTCCAGGAGACCACTCGCGTACTGACCGAAGCAGCGGTAACCGGCAAGCGCGATTACCTGCGCGGCCTGAAAGAGAACGTGGTCGTGGGTCGTCTGATCCCGGCTGGTACCGGTTTGGCCTATCACAGCGAGCGTAAGCGTCGCCGTGATGCTGACAAGCCGTTGCGCGTAAGCGCCAGTGAAGTGGAAGCTGCACTGACCGAAGCACTGAACTCAAGCGGTAACTGAGTTCTGCGGTAAATAAGTCTGGGCCCTGGCAGTCCCATTCGTCGGATCAAGGCAGTTTTGCCCGGGTTCGACGGGAGGGGAGGTCGGGGCCTTGCCTTGACTGGGGGCAAGATCCTCTTTAGACTCTTGTACCCCTAAATTTGGCGGGAATTCGTTCCTGCCATTTTGCTTTTCTTGCAAGACAATAGCGTCGCAAGACAACAGTGGAGCTAGTAGATGGCAACTATCAACCAGCTGGTACGTCAGCCGCGTAAGCGTATCGTCGAGAAATCCGACGTGCCTGCGCTGCAGAACTGCCCGCAACGTCGTGGCGTATGCACCCGTGTGTATACCACCACGCCGAAAAAACCTAACTCGGCACTGCGTAAAGTATGCCGTGTGCGCCTGACCAACGGTTTCGAGGTTTCCTCGTACATCGGCGGTGAAGGCCACAACCTGCAAGAGCACAGCGTGGTACTGATCCGCGGCGGTCGTGTAAAAGACTTGCCAGGTGTTCGTTATCACACCGTACGCGGCTCCTTGGATACTTCCGGCGTTAAAGGTCGTAACCAGGGTCGTTCGAAGTACGGTACCAAGAAGCCTAAGTAGTAGCGGCTTTTTGTAAAACTGAATCATCTTATTTTCTGAGTCGATAAGAGTAAGGTCGGAGGCGTCCCGAAAGGGCACCGATTCCGAGCGAACCTGAAGACCGTTTGAGGGCTTATCCATGCCAAGAAGACGCGTAGCAGCCAAGCGCGAAGTGCTTGACGATCCAAAATACGGAAGCCAAATTCTGGCCAAGTTCATGAACCACGTGATGGAAAGCGGCAAGAAAGCCGTTGCCGAGCGTATCGTTTATGGCGCGCTGGAGAAGGTTAAAGAACGCAAGAACAGCGACCCCCTGGAAATCTTCGAGAAAGCTCTCGACGCCATCGCTCCGCTGGTCGAAGTGAAGTCGCGCCGTGTAGGCGGTGCTACTTACCAGGTTCCGGTCGAAGTTCGTCCGTCCCGTCGTAACGCTCTGGCAATGCGCTGGTTGGTAGACTTCGCCCGTAAGCGCGGCGAGAAGTCTATGGCTCTGCGTTTGGCCGGCGAACTGTTGGACGCTGCTGAAGGTAAAGGTGCTGCTGTTAAGAAGCGTGAAGACGTGCACCGTATGGCTGAAGCTAACAAAGCTTTCTCGCACTACCGCTTCTAATCTTAGCTTCACTAATTTTGCGAGGGCTTTATGGCTCGTACTACTCCGATTAGCCGCTACCGTAACATCGGTATCGTTGCTCACGTGGATGCTGGTAAAACCACCACCACCGAGCGCGTACTGTTTTACACCGGCAAAAGTCACAAAATGGGCGAGGTGCATGATGGCGCCGCGACCACAGACTGGATGGTTCAGGAGCAGGAGCGTGGTATTACCATTACTTCTGCTGCTATTACCGCCTTCTGGAAGGGTTCCGAGAAGCAGTACAAAGATGAGCACCGCTTCAACGTTATCGATACCCCAGGCCACGTAGACTTCACTATTGAAGTTGAGCGTTCCCTGCGCGTACTCGACGGCGCTGTCGTTGTGTTCTGCGGTACCTCGGGTGTCGAGCCTCAGTCGGAAACCGTATGGCGTCAAGCCAACAAATACGGCGTTCCACGTCTTGTTTACGTAAACAAGATGGACCGTGCTGGTGCCAACTTCCTGCGCGTGATCGGTCAGATCAAGCAGCGTCTGGGTCATACTCCGGTGCCAATCCAATTGGCTATCGGTTCCGAAGACAACTTCCAGGGTCAGATCGATCTGATCAACATGGAAGCGGTCTACTGGAATGACGCTGACAAAGGTATGGTTCCTGTTCGCAAGCCTATCCCTGCAGAATTGCAGGAACTGGCTGACGAGTGGCGCAACAACATGGTTGAGGCTGCCGCCGAAGCCAGCGAAGAGCTGATGAACAAGTACCTCGAAGGTGAAGAACTCACCAACGTGGAAATCAAGGCTGCTCTGCGTCAGCGTACTATCGCTGGTGAGATCGTCTTGGCTGTTTGCGGTTCTTCCTTCAAGAACAAGGGTGTTCCCCTCGTTCTCGACGCCGTGATCGACTACCTGCCTGCTCCTACCGACATTCCTGCTATCAAGGGTACCAACCCTGATAACGAGGAAGAAGAGATGGAGCGTCATGCTGACGACAGCGAGCCGTTCTCGGCTCTGGCGTTCAAGATCGCTACCGACCCATTCGTGGGTACTCTGACCTTCGTCCGCGTTTATTCGGGCGTGTTGGCCTCCGGCGACGGCGTGATCAACTCGGTCAAAGGCAAGAAAGAGCGTGTGGGTCGTATGGTGCAAATGCACGCAAACGCCCGTGAAGAGATCAAGGAAGTGCGCGCTGGTGACATCGCGGCCTTGATCGGCATGAAGGACGTCACCACTGGTGAGACTTTGTGCGACGCTGCCAAGCCAATCATCCTGGTTCGCATGGACTTCCCGGAGCCGGTTATTTCGGTTGCCGTAGAGCCTAAGACCAAGGATGACCAGGAAAAAATGGGTATCGCTCTGGGCAAGCTTGCTCAGGAAGATCCATCTTTCCGCGTCAAAACTGATGAAGAGACTGGTCAAACGATCATCTCTGGCATGGGCGAGTTGCACCTGGACATCCTGGTTGACCGGATGCGCCGTGAGTTCAACGTTGAAGCCAACATCGGTAAGCCTCAGGTTTCCTATCGTGAGCGCATCACGAAGAACTGCGAAATCGAAGGCAAGTTCGTTCGTCAATCCGGCGGTCGTGGTCAGTTCGGTCACTGCTGGATCCGTTTTGCTCCTGCTGACGAAGGTCAGGAAGGTCTGCAATTCGTGAACGAAGTAGTGGGTGGTGTTGTTCCTAAGGAATACATCCCTGCTATCCAGAAGGGTATCGAAGAGCAGATGAAGAACGGTGTTGTTGCCGGCTATCCGCTGATCGGCCTGAAAGCAACCGTTTTTGACGGTTCTTACCACGACGTCGACTCCAACGAGATGGCGTTTAAGGTGGCTGCTTCCATGGCAACCAAGCAACTGGCCCAGAAGGGCGGTGGTGAGTTGCTTGAGCCAATCATGGCGGTAGAAGTTGTTACACCTGAAGACTATATGGGTGATGTCATGGGCGACCTTAACCGTCGTCGCGGCATGATCTTGGGTATGGAAGACACGGTTTCCGGCAAAGTGATTCGCGCCGAGGTTCCGTTGGGTGAGATGTTCGGTTATGCGACCGACGTTCGCTCCATGTCCCAGGGTCGCGCAAGCTACTCTATGGAATTCAAAAAATACAACACAGCTCCGGCGCACATCGCTGAAACTGTATCCAAAAAACAAGGCTGATTCAGTCCTTTAGGCAAGGAGTTAATTGTCGTGGCTAAAGAAAAATTTGATCGTTCCCTACCGCACGTCAACGTTGGCACTATCGGTCACGTTGACCACGGTAAAACCACTCTGACCGCAGCTCTGACTCGCGTCTGCTCCGAGGTTTTCGGTTCGGCAGTCGTTGATTTCGATAAGATCGACAGCGCTCCAGAAGAAAAAGCTCGTGGTATCACCATCAACACCGCGCACGTCGAGTACAACTCGAAGATCCGTCACTACGCTCACGTTGACTGCCCAGGTCACGCTGACTATGTGAAGAACATGATCACTGGTGCTGCCCAGATGGACGGCGCGATCCTGGTTTGCTCGGCCGCTGATGGTCCGATGCCACAAACCCGTGAGCACATCCTGCTGTCCCGTCAAGTAGGCGTTCCGTACATCGTGGTTTTCCTGAACAAGGCTGACCTGGTAGACGACGCTGAGCTGCTGGAACTGGTTGAGATGGAAGTGCGCGATCTGCTGAGCACTTACGACTTCCCAGGCGACGACACTCCGATCATCATCGGTTCTGCTCGTATGGCGCTGGAAGGCAAAGACGATAACGAAATGGGCACCACTGCCGTTCGTAAACTGGTTGAAACCCTGGACAGCTACATCCCAGAACCAGTTCGTCTGACCGACAAGCCATTCCTGATGCCAATCGAAGACGTATTCTCGATCTCCGGTCGTGGTACTGTTGTGACTGGTCGTATCGAGCGCGGTATCGTTCGCGTTCAAGATGCGCTGGAAATCGTTGGTCTGCGTGACACTACCAACACTGTCTGCACTGGTGTTGAAATGTTCCGCAAGCTGCTCGACGAAGGTCGTGCTGGCGAGAACTGCGGCGTTCTGCTGCGTGGTACCAAGCGTGACGACGTTGAGCGTGGTCAGGTTCTGGTTAAGCCAGGTTCGGTTAAGCCGCACACCAAGTTCACCGCAGAAGTTTACGTTCTGAGCAAGGAAGAAGGCGGTCGTCACACTCCGTTCTTCAAAGGCTACCGTCCACAGTTCTACTTCCGTACTACTGACGTGACTGGTAACTGCCAGCTGCCAGAAGGCGTTGAAATGGTAATGCCAGGCGATAACATCCAAATGGAAGTTACCCTGATCAAGACCATCGCAATGGAAGACGGTCTGCGCTTCGCTATCCGTGAAGGCGGCCGTACCGTTGGTGCTGGTGTTGTAGCTAAAATCATCGAGTAAGCGTCTCTTCTGAGATAGCTTTGATGCTTTGAAAAGCCCCCGCTCAGCGGGGGCTTTTTTATTGGGTTGACACCTATCTAGGGCGTCTATAGAATTGCGCCTCCTTTTAACGGGCGTATTGCGCTCGCTGGGAATAGCAGCCGGAGTCTGAAATCCAATGCAAAATCAGCAAATCCGTATCAGGTTGAAGGCTTTTGACCATCGCCTGATCGACCAATCCACCCAGGAAATCGTGGAAACCGCGAAACGTACTGGTGCTCAAGTGCGTGGTCCAATTCCACTGCCTACCCGTAAAGAGCGGTTCACCGTTCTGGTCTCCCCGCACGTCAACAAAGACGCGCGTGACCAGTACGAGATCCGTACTCATAAGCGCGTACTGGACATCGTCCAGCCAACGGATAAAACCGTTGATGCTCTTATGAAGCTCGATCTGGCGGCCGGTGTGGAAGTACAGATCAGCCTCGGCTAAGACTTGGGTCTTAGTCGTGTAACGCTCTGAAATGGGCGGCCATAGCGGGTGAAAGCCCCGTACACTCATGAGGTTTACAACATGACTATTGGTGTAGTCGGTCGTAAATGCGGTATGACCCGTATTTTCACCGAAGAAGGTGTCTCCATTCCGGTTACGGTCATTGAGATCGAGCCGAATCGCGTCACCCAGTTCAAAACTGAAGAAACCGATGGCTATCGTGCAGTGCAAGTCACTGTCGGCGAGCGTCGCGCTTCGCGTGTGACTGCTGCTCAAGCAGGTCACTTCGCTAAAGCAAACGTTGCAGCTGGTCGTACTGTCATGGAGTTCCGTCTTGAAGAAGGCGACTACCAGGCTGGCGATCTGATCAACGCTGAAATCTTCGCTGCTGGTCAACTGGTTGATGTAACCGGTCAGTCCAAAGGTAAAGGCTTCCAGGGTACGATCAAGCGTTGGAATTTCCGTGGTCAAGACAACACTCACGGTAACTCCGTTTCCCACCGCGTCCCGGGCTCTATTGGCCAGTGCCAGACTCCTGGTCGTGTATTCAAGGGCAAAAAAATGTCCGGTCATATGGGCGCTGAGCGCGTGACCGTGCAGTCCCTCGAAGTAGTGCGCGTCGACGCTGAACGCAATCTGTTGTTGGTCAAGGGTGCTGTTCCTGGCGCTACTGGCGGCAACCTGGTTGTACGTCCAGCGGCCAAGGCTCGCGGTTAAGGGGAAGCTGACATGCAATTAAATGTAAATGACGCTCAAGCGATCGAAGTTTCCGAACTGACATTTGGCGGCGAATTCAACGAGACGCTGGTTCACCAAGCAGTCGTGGCCTACATGGCCGGCGGCCGTCAAGGTAGCAAGCAGCAAAAGACCCGTTCCGACGTTCGTGGTGGCGGTAAGCGCCCTTGGCGTCAGAAAGGTACTGGCCGTGCTCGTGCCGGTACTATCCGTAGCCCAATCTGGCGCGGCGGCGGTACCACTTTCGCAGCTCGTCCGCAGGATCACTCTCAGAAGCTCAACAAGAAGATGTATCGCGCAGCACTGCGCTCCATCCTTGCTGAACTCGTGCGTACTGATCGCCTGGTCGTGGTTCAGGACTTCGCTGTTGAAAGTCCAAAAACCAAAGATCTGCTGGGCAAACTGAACAACATGAGCCTGACCGACGTTTTGATCGTGTCTGAAGCTGTTGATCAGAACCTGTACCTGGCTGCTCGTAACCTGCCACACGTTGATGTACGTGACGTGCAAGGTTCCGATCCAGTTAGTCTGATCGCATACGACAAGGTGTTGATCACCGTGTCGGCCGTGAAGAAATTCGAGGAGCTGCTGGGATGAACCAGGAACGCGTATTTAAAGTTCTGCTTGGCCCGCACGTTTCCGAAAAGGCTACGGTTCTGGCTGACAAGAAAGGCCAGTTCGTTTTCAAGGTTGCAACTGACGCAACCAAGCTGGAAATCAAGAAGGCCGTCGAAAGCCTGTTCAGCGTGAAAGTTGAGCGTGTTACTACCCTGAATGTTCTGGGTAAGAGCAAGCGCACTGCTCGCGGTCTGGGCAAGCGTAATGACTGGAAGAAGGCAGTTATCTCCCTTCAGCCAGGCCAAGATCTCGATTTCAGCAGCAGTGCTGAGTAAGGAAGGGGTGCATCATGGCAATCGTTAAATGCAAACCGACTTCCCCTGGCCGCCGTTTTGTGGTCAAGGTGGTCAACCAGGAGCTGCATAAAGGCGCTCCTCACGCACCGCTGCTCGAGAAGAAATCGAAGACTGGTGGTCGTAACAACAATGGTCGTATTACCACTCGTCACATTGGTGGTGGCCATAAGCAGCATTATCGTCTGGTCGACTTCCGTCGCAACGACAAAGATGGCATCGCTGCCACTGTCGAGCGTATCGAATACGATCCAAACCGTACTGCTCACATCGCTCTGCTGCTGTACGCAGATGGCGAGCGTCGCTACATCATCGCGCCTAAAGGCGTGAGTGCTGGCGACCAGCTGATCGCAGGTGCCTTGGCGCCGATCAAGCCGGGCAACGCTCTGCAGCTGCGTAACATTCCAGTTGGTAGCACCGTACACGGCATCGAATTGAAGCCAGGTAAAGGCGCGCAAATCGCTCGTTCCGCTGGTGCTTCGGCTCAGCTGATCGCTCGTGAAGGTGTCTACGTGACCCTGCGTCTGCGTTCTGGTGAGATGCGTAAAGTGCTGGCTGAATGCCGCGCGACCCTGGGTGAAGTCTCGAACTCCGAGCACAGCCTGCGTTCGCTGGGTAAAGCTGGTGCCAAACGCTGGCGTGGCGTTCGCCCAACCGTTCGTGGTGTTGCCATGAACCCGGTTGACCACCCACACGGTGGTGGTGAAGGTCGTACCTCTGGTGGTCGTCATCCGGTATCGCCATGGGGCTTCCCGACTAAGGGCGCGAAGACTCGTGGTAATAAGCGTACCGACAAAATGATCGTCCGTCGTCGCAAGTAAATAGAGGGATACGACAGTGCCACGTTCTCTGAAAAAAGGTCCTTTTATTGATCTTCACCTACTGAAGAAGATCGAAGTGGCGGCGGAAAAGAACGATCGCAAACCAGTTAAGACCTGGTCGCGTCGTTCGATGATCCTGCCACAAATGGTCGGTCTGACCATCGCTGTACACAACGGTCGTCTGCACGTCCCAGTTCTCGTTAACGAAGACATGGTCGGCCACAAACTAGGCGAGTTTGCCGGTACCCGCACTTATCGTGGGCACGTGGCAGACAAGAAAGCCAAGCGTTAAGGGGTAAGGAAATGGAAGTAGCCGCTAAGTTGTCGGGCGCTCGAATCTCCGCCCAGAAAGCCCGCTTGGTCGCCGACCAGATCCGCGGGAAGAAGGTGGGCGAAGCGCTCAACCTGTTGGCTTTCAGCAGTAAGAAAGCCGCCGAGATCATGAAGAAAGTGCTGGAGTCGGCCGTAGCCAACGCCGAGCATAACGAAGGCGCAGACGTTGATGACCTGAAGGTCAGCACCGTTTTCGTCAACGAAGGGCGTTCGCTGAAGCGCATCATGCCACGTGCCAAAGGCCGTGCTGATCGCATCGTCAAGCGGTCTTGCCATATCACTGTCAAGGTTGCTGACAAGTAACGGAGTCGAAGAGATGGGTCAGAAAGTACATCCCATTGGCATTCGCCTGGGAATCGTCAAGGAGCACACCTCCGTCTGGTACGCAGACGGTCGGACTTATGCGGACTATTTGTTCGCTGATCTGAAGGTGCGTGAGTATCTCCAAGACAAACTAAAAAGCGCGTCCGTAAGCCGTATCGATATCCATCGTCCGGCGCAAACTGCACGTATCACCATCCACACCGCTCGTCCAGGTATCGTTATCGGGAAGAAAGGTGAAGATGTTGAGAAACTGCGTCAGGACCTGACCAAGCAAATGGGTGTGCCTGTGCACATCAATATCGAAGAGATCCGCAAGCCGGAGCTCGACGGTATGCTGGTTGCGCAGAGCGTAGCTCAGCAGCTGGAGCGTCGCGTAATGTTCCGTCGCGCTATGAAGCGCGCCGTACAGAACGCCATGCGCATTGGTGCCAAAGGCATCAAAATCCAAGTGAGCGGTCGTCTCGGCGGTGCTGAAATCGCACGTACTGAATGGTATCGCGAAGGTCGTGTGCCACTGCACACCCTGCGTGCCGACATCGACTATGCCAACTACGAAGCTCACACCACTTACGGTGTGATCGGTGTAAAGGTTTGGATCTTCAAAGGCGAAGTAATTGGTGGTCGCCAAGAAGAACTGAAACCACAAGCACCAGCGCCTCGTAAAAAAGCTGCTAAGTAAGGGGTACGCCAAATGTTGCAACCTAAGCGTACGAAGTTCCGCAAGCAGATGACAGGCCACAACCGTGGTCTGGCTCAGCGCGGTAGCAAAGTCAGCTTCGGCGAGTTCGCGCTGAAGTCTGTAGCTCGTGGTCGTCTCACCGCTCGTCAGATCGAGTCAGCGCGTCGTGCACTGACCCGTCACGTTAAACGTGGCGGCAAGATCTGGATCCGTGTATTCCCGGACAAGCCGATCTCCAAAAAGCCTCTCGAGGTTCGGATGGGTAAAGGTAAGGGTAACGTGGAATACTGGGTAGCCCAGATTCAGCCAGGCAAGGTCCTGTATGAAATCGAGGGTGTAACTGAAGAGCTGGCGCGTGAGGCTTTTGCCCTGGCTGCTGCAAAGCTGCCGCTCGCCACCGCCTTTGTTAAACGGACGGTGATGTGATGAAAGCGAATGAACTTCGTGAAAAATCCGCACAGCAGCTGAACGAGCAACTGCTCGGCCTGCTGCGCGACCAGTTCAATCTGCGTATGCAGAAAGCAACTGGCCAGTTGGGGCAGTCTCATCTGCTCTCGCAAGTTAAGCGTGACATCGCTCGCGTGAAGACTGTGCTCAACCAGCAGGCAGGTAAGTGATCATGGCTGAAGCCGAAAAGACTGTCCGTACGCTGACTGGCCGTGTTGTCAGCGACAAGATGGACAAAACCATCACCGTTTTGATCGAGCGTCGTGTTAAGCACCCGATCTACGGTAAATATGTTAAGCGTTCGACTAAGCTGCACGCGCACGACGAAACCAACCAGTGCCACATCGGCGACAAAGTCACTATTCGTGAAACTCGTCCGCTGGCCAAGACCAAGTCTTGGGCATTGGTTGATGTTCTCGAACGCGCTGTGGAAGTCTAAGGACTAGGGGTCGGAGAAATTATATGATTCAGACTCAATCCATGCTCGATGTGGCCGATAACAGCGGCGCTCGCCGTGTTATGTGCATCAAGGTGCTGGGTGGCTCCCATCGTCGTTACGCTGGTATCGGTGACATCATCAAGGTTACCGTCAAGGAAGCAATTCCTCGCGGTAAAGTGAAAAAAGGCCAAGTGATGACTGCTGTTGTAGTCCGCACTCGTCACGGCGTACGTCGTGCAGATGGCTCCATTATCCGCTTTGATGGCAACGCTGCTGTTCTTCTGAACAACAAGCAAGAGCCGATCGGCACCCGTATCTTTGGGCCAGTGACCCGTGAACTTCGTACTGAGAAGTTCATGAAGATCGTCTCGCTCGCCCCAGAAGTGCTGTAAGGAGATCCGACATGCAAAAGATTCGTCGTGACGACGAGATCATCGTGATCGCCGGCAAAGACAAAGGTAAGCGCGGTAAGGTGCTTAAGGTTCTCGCTAATAACCGTCTGGTTATCGGTGGTCTGAACCTGGTCAAGCGTCATACCAAGCCTAACCCGATGTCGGGCGTGCAGGGCGGTATCGTCGAGAAAGAAGCTCCGCTGGACGCTTCTAACGTCGCCATCTTCAACGGCGAAACCAACAAGGCTGACCGCGTTGGTTTCAAAGTAGAAGACGGTAAGAAAATTCGTGTCTTCAAGTCGACCCAAAAAGCGGTTGATGCTTGAACACTGCTAGGTAGATTAGACCATGGCACGACTACAAGAGATTTACCGGAAGGAAATCGCCCCTAAGCTTAAGGAAGAACTTAAGCTTGGGAATGTGATGGAAGTTCCGCGCGTTACCAAAATCACCCTGAACATGGGTCTGGGCGAAGCGATCGGTGACAAAAAAGTCATCGAGCACGCTGTTGCTGACCTGGAAAAGATCACCGGCCAGAAAGTCGTTGTGACCTACGCTCGCAAATCCATCGCTGGCTTTAAAGTCCGTGAAGGTTGGCCGATCGGCGTCAAAGTGACTCTGCGCCGTGAGCGTATGTACGAATTCCTTGATCGTCTGCTGTCGATCTCCCTGCCTCGGGTTCGCGACTTCCGCGGCCTGAATGCCAAGTCCTTCGATGGTCGTGGTAACTACAGCATGGGCGTGAAAGAGCAGATCATCTTCCCGGAAATCGACTACGACAAGATCGATGCTCTCCGCGGTCTGGACATCACCCTGACCACCACTGCCAAGAACGATGATGAAGGTCGCGCCCTGTTGCGTGCTTTCAAATTCCCGTTCCGCAACTGATTGGAGTAGGACCATGGCCAAGATGAGCATGAAAAACCGCGAGCTGAAGCGTCAGCTCACGGTTGCCAAGTACGCCAAGAAGCGTGCAGCACTGAAAGCAATCATCGTTGATCTGAACGCAAGTCCAGAAGCGCGTTGGGAAGCTACAGTTGCCCTGCAGAAGCAGCCACGTGACGCAAGCGCTTCGCGCATGCGTAACCGCTGCCGCCTGACCGGTCGTCCACACGGCGTTTACCGCAAGTTCGGCCTCGGCCGTAACAAACTGCGTGAAGCGGCAATGCGTGGTGACGTACCAGGTCTGGTTAAAGCCAGCTGGTAAGTACTTTCAGCGTCCAGGTGGTCTGAATCGAAAGATACGGACCGCCGGTGACCTTGAATCTGGAACAAGCCCCTTTTGGGGCTTGTTTCATTTCCGGAGTGTGTCTAAAATACGCGGCTCGCCTGAGCCCGTGTTTTTTACCCGGAAGTTCTCAGCGACATATGTAGCCGCAAGGCTAATTTTTTTGTATTAGGAGCGTCTAGCCCATGAGTATGCAGGACCCGTTAGCGGACATGCTAACTCGTATCCGTAATGCCCAGATGGCTGAAAAGTCCGTCGTAAGCATGCCATCTTCCAAGTTGAAGGTTGCTGTTGCCAAAGTCCTGAAAGACGAAGGCTACATTGCGGGTTATCAGATCAGCAGCGAAATCAAACCACTGCTGTCCATCGAGCTGAAGTACTTCGAAGGCCGTTCGGTCATCGAGGAAGTGAAGCGCGTTAGCCGTCCAGGCCTGCGTCAGTACAAGTCCGCTGAAGATCTGCCGAAAGTTCGTGGCGGTCTGGGCGTGTCTATCGTCTCCACCAACAAAGGTGTGATGACGGATCGTGCTGCGCGCGCTGCCGGTGTCGGCGGCGAAGTTCTTTGCACTGTGTTCTAAGGGGGGATAAGCATGTCTCGCGTCGCTAAGAACCCCGTTAAGCTGCCAGCCGGTGTCGAAGTCAAATTCGCAGGCCAACAGCTTTCGGTGAAGGGTGCCAAGGGCACTCTTGAACTGAATATCCATTCGTCCGTTGAGATCGTTGAAGAAGCTGGTGAGCTGCGTTTCGCTGCTCGCAATGGCGATCAACAAACTCGCGCAATGGCTGGTACCACGCGTGCGTTGGTAAACAACATGGTCCAAGGCGTAAGCCAAGGCTTCGAGCGTAAGCTCCAGCTGGTCGGTGTTGGTTACAAAGCGCAAGCAAAAGGCACGGTTTTGAACCTGGCCCTTGGCTTCTCGCACCCAGTGGATTACGAACTGCCGGAAGGCATCACCGCTGAGACTCCTAGCCAGACCGATATCCTGATCAAGGGCATCGATAAGCAACTGGTAGGTCAAGTGGCTGCTGAGATCCGCGACTTCCGTCCACCAGAGCCGTACAAAGGCAAAGGTGTGCGCTACGCGGACGAAGTCGTCCGTCGTAAAGAAGCCAAGAAGAAGTAGGGCATAGCAAATGACCGACAAAAAAGTTACTCGACTGCGTCGCGCTCGCAAAGCACGCCTGAAAATGCACGAACTCGAAGTCGTGCGTCTCTGCGTGTTCCGCTCGTCGCAGCACATCTACGCCCAGGTCATCTCGGCCGACGGCAACAAAGTCCTGGCCAGCGCCTCGACTTTGGATAAAGAACTGCGTGATGGTGCCACTGGCAACATCGACGCGGCCACAAAGGTTGGCCAGCTGGTCGCTACGCGTGCTAAGGCCGCTGGCGTCTCGCAAGTGGCTTTCGACCGCTCTGGCTTCAAGTACCACGGCCGCGTTAAAGCGCTGGCTGATGCTGCTCGTGAAGCTGGGCTGGAGTTCTAAGTTATGTCAAATAACGACCAAAAGCGCGACGAAGGCTACATTGAGAAGCTGGTTCAAGTTAACCGCGTAGCCAAAACCGTTAAAGGCGGCCGTATCTTCACTTTCACCGCGTTGACCGTGGTGGGTGATGGTAAAGGGCGCGTTGGCTTCGGCCGTGGCAAGTCACGTGAAGTGCCTGCTGCGATCCAGAAGGCAATGGAAGCTGCTCGTCGCAACATGATCCAAGTTGATCTGAACGGCACCACGCTGCAGTACGCAATGAAGTCCGCTCACGGTGCTTCGAAGGTGTACATGCAGCCTGCTTCTGAAGGTACCGGTATCATCGCTGGCGGCGCTATGCGTGCTGTCCTCGAGGTTGCTGGCGTTCAGAACGTTCTGGCCAAGTGCTATGGCTCGACTAACCCGGTAAACGTGGTTCACGCCACTTTCAAGGGTTTGAAAGCTATGCAATCTCCTGAATCCATTGCCGCCAAGCGTGGCAAAAGCGTCAAGGAGATCTTCTGATCATGGCTACCGTTAAAGTAACGCTGATCAAAAGCATGACCGGCCGCATCCCTAACCACAAATTGTGCGTTAAGGGTTTGGGTCTGCGTCGCATCGGTCACACTGTAGAAGTCCAGGATACTCCCGAGAATCGCGGGATGATCAACAAGGCTTACTACATGCTGCGTGTCGAGGGTTAATCGATGAAACTCAATGATCTGAGTCCAGCGCCGGGTTCCCGTCGCGAAAAGCATCGTCCGGGCCGTGGTATCGGTAGCGGTTTGGGTAAGACTGGTGGCCGTGGCCACAAAGGTCAAACCTCCCGCTCCGGTGGCACCATTGCTCCAGGCTTTGAAGGCGGTCAACAGCCGCTGCATCGTCGCCTGCCTAAGTTCGGCTTCGTTTCCCTGAAGGCCATGGACCGCGCAGAAGTGCGTCTGTCCGAACTGGCTAAAGTGGAAGGCGACATCGTTACTGTGCAGACCCTGAAAGATGCCAACGTGATCAACGTCAACGTACAGCGTGTGAAAATCATGCTGTCCGGTGAAGTGACTCGCGCTGTCACTATCGGCAAGGGAATCGGCGCCACCAAAGGTGCGCGTTCGGCTATCGAAGCAGCTGGCGGCAAGTTCGAGGAATAAATGGCTAAGCAAGGTGCTCTCTCAGCGCTCGGCAAAGGCGGTATGTCTGAACTTTGGGCTCGTCTGCGTTTTCTGTTCCTGGCGATTATCGTCTACCGAATAGGCGCACACATCCCGGTTCCAGGTATCAACCCGGACCGACTCGCAGACCTGTTTCGACAGAATGAGGGGACCATTCTTAGCTTGTTCAACATGTTTTCCGGCGGCGCGCTGGAACGGATGAGCATTTTTGCACTGGGGATCATGCCGTACATCTCGGCATCGATCATCATGCAACTGATGACCGCCGTCAGCCCGCAGTTGGAGCAGTTGAAGAAGGAAGGTGAAGCTGGCCGTCGCAAGATTAGCCAGTACACCCGCTACGGCACTGTCGTCCTCGCCCTGGTCCAGGCTATCGGCATGTCCGTTGGCCTGGCAGGGCAGGGCGTTGCGTTCACTGGTGACTTTGGCTTCCATTTCGTCGCGGTATCCACGTTTGTGGCTGGTGCGATGTTCATGATGTGGCTGGGTGAGCAGATTACTGAGCGTGGTGTTGGTAACGGTATCTCGATGTTGATTTTCGCAGGTATCGTCGCCGGTCTTCCGAGAGCAATCGGGCAGTCTTTCGAGTCTGCACGTCAGGGTGATATCAATATTTTCGCCCTGGTTGCCATCGGTTTGCTGGCAGTAGCGATTATCGGTTTTGTGGTGTTCATTGAGCGTGGCCAGCGTCGTATTGCTGTTCACTACGCCAAGCGTCAGCAGGGCCGTAAGGTTTTTGCTGCGCAGACCAGCCACTTGCCGCTGAAAGTGAATATGGCCGGTGTTATTCCGGCAATTTTCGCGAGCAGCATTTTGCTGTTTCCGGCTTCGTTGGGTACCTGGTTTGGTCAGTCTGAAAATATGGGCTGGCTGCAGGACCTCTCTCAGTCGATCGCTCCTGGTCAGCCGTTGAATATTCTGCTGTTTAGTGCAGGGATTATTTTCTTCTGCTTCTTCTATACGGCGTTGATGTTCAATCCGAAAGACGTAGCGGAAAACCTGAAGAAGTCCGGTGCCTTTATTCCGGGTATTCGTCCAGGTGAGCAGTCGGCACGCTACATTGATGGCGTTCTGACTCGTTTGACCCTGTTCGGTGCTCTATATATGACGGCCGTGTGCTTGTTGCCCCAGTTCCTGGTGGTTGCAGCAAACGTTCCGTTCTACCTTGGCGGGACCTCGTTGCTGATCGTGGTCGTGGTTGTGATGGACTTCATGTCCCAAGTACAATCGCACCTCGTTTCGCACCAGTACGAATCCCTGATGAAGAAAGCCAACCTGAAGGGTTACGGCAGCGGCATGTTGCGCTGAGTACCCATAAGGTTCGAGGAGTTGGTGATGAAAGTTCGTGCATCGGTGAAAAAGCTGTGCCGTAACTGCAAGATTATTCGCCGCGAAGGTGTTGTTCGAGTAATTTGCAGCGCGGAACCGCGTCACAAACAGCGCCAAGGCTGAGTGTGATCCGCTTGAAGCCCGGCAGCTAGTGCGCTGCCGGGTTGATTATTTGTTATTACAGCGATATTATCTCGCGCCCTATTTCTTGGCTTCCGGGGCGTAGGTAGCTGTCAATTGGAGTCCCACTGAATGGCCCGTATTGCAGGCGTTAACATTCCAGATAACAAGCACACTGTTATCTCGCTGACCTACATCTATGGTGTTGGTCGCACTACTGCGCAGAAAATTTGCGCAGTTGCTGGGGTAAACCCAGCCGCTAAGATCAAGGATCTGAGCGACGAGCAGATTGAATTGCTGCGTGGCGAAGTGGCGAAGTTCACCACTGAAGGTGACCTGCGTCGCGAAATCAACATGAAAATCAAGCGTTTGATGGACCTCGGTTGCTATCGCGGTCTGCGTCATCGTCGTGGTCTTCCAGTGCGCGGTCAGCGTACCAAGACTAACGCGCGTACCCGTAAAGGTCCGCGTAAGCCGATCCGCAAGTAATCGCCCCAGCGAATCGACAGGAAAATTATCATGGCAAAACCTGCTGCTCGTCCTCGTAAAAAAGTTAAAAAGACAGTGGTTGATGGCATCGCCCACATCCATGCATCTTTTAACAACACCATCGTGACCATCACCGACCGTCAAGGTAACGCGCTTTCTTGGGCTACCTCCGGTGGTTCGGGTTTCCGCGGTTCCCGCAAGTCCACGCCGTTTGCTGCTCAAGTAGCTGCTGAACGTGCTGGTCAAGCTGCGCTGGAATATGGCCTGAAAAACCTCGACGTTAACGTCAAAGGTCCAGGTCCAGGTCGTGAGTCTGCTGTCCGTGCTTTGAACGGCTGTGGCTATAAGATCGCCAGCATCACCGACGTGACGCCAATCCCGCACAACGGGTGCCGTCCGCCGAAGAAGCGCCGCGTGTAATCCAGGAGATTGTAAAGAATGGCTCGTTACATTGGTCCAAAATGCAAACTCGCTCGTCGCGAAGGCACCGATCTCTTCCTGAAGAGCGGCGTGCGCGCGATCGAATCGAAGTGCAACATTGAAGCAGCACCTGGTATCCACGGCCAACGCCGCGGTCGCCAGTCCGATTACGGCACCCAACTGCGTGAAAAGCAGAAGGTCCGTCGTATCTACGGCGTTCTCGAGCGTCAGTTCAGCGGCTACTACAAAGAAGCTGCTGGCAAGAAAGGTGCAACCGGTGAAAACCTGCTGCAACTGCTCGAATGCCGTCTGGACAACGTTGTATACCGTATGGGCTTTGGTTCGACTCGTGCCGAATCCCGTCAGCTGGTATCGCACAAGTCGATCAGCGTTAACGGTCAGACCGTAAACGTTCCGTCCTACCAGGTTCGTGCTGGTGACGTGGTCGCAGTTCGCGAGAAAGCAAAAAACCAACTTCGCATTGTCCAAGCTCTCGATCTGTGTGCCCAACGTGGCCGCGTAGAATGGGTAGAAGTAGACACTGAGAAGAAGTCGGGCGTTTTCAAGAACGTTCCTGCTCGCAGTGATCTGTCCGCCGACATCAACGAAAGCCTGATTGTCGAGCTCTACTCCAAGTAAGGGCTAGAAAATAGGTGCATCCATGCAGATTTCGGTAAATGAGTTCCTGACACCCCGCCACATTGATGTGCAGGTTGTCAGTCCAACCCGCGCCAAGATCACTCTCGAGCCTCTCGAGCGTGGTTTTGGCCACACCCTGGGCAACGCGCTGCGCCGCATCCTGTTGTCCTCAATGCCCGGCTGTGCAGTAGTCGAGGCCGAGATTGACGGTGTGCTCCACGAGTACAGCGCCATCGAAGGTGTACAGGAAGACGTAATTGAAATCCTGTTGAACCTTAAAGGTCTGGCTATCAAGCTGCACGGCCGTGACGAAGTTACGCTGACCTTGTCGAAGAAGGGTTCGGGGGTGGTTACCGCTGCCGATATTCAGCTGGATCATGATGTCGAGATCGTTAACCCCGATCACGTAATCGCTAACCTGGCGTCTAACGGCGCCCTGAACATGAAGCTCACCGTAGCTCGTGGTCGTGGTTATGAACCGGCCGACTCGCGTCAGAGCGATGAAGACGAAAGCCGCAGCATTGGTCGCTTGCAGCTTGACTCTTCGTTCAGCCCGGTTCGCCGTATCGCATACGTGGTGGAAAACGCCCGTGTCGAGCAGCGTACTAACCTGGACAAGCTGGTTATTGATCTGGAAACCAACGGTACTCTGGATCCTGAAGAGGCTATCCGCCGCGCTGCAACCATTCTGCAACAGCAGTTGGCTGCGTTCGTCGACCTCAAAGGTGACAGTGAACCAGTGGTAATCGAGCAGGAAGACGAGATCGATCCGATCCTGCTTCGCCCGGTTGACGATCTGGAACTGACTGTACGTTCGGCTAACTGCCTTAAGGCGGAAAACATTTACTACATCGGCGACCTGATTCAGCGTACCGAAGTAGAACTGTTGAAGACTCCGAACCTGGGCAAGAAATCCTTGACTGAAATCAAGGACGTTCTGGCCTCCCGCGGTCTGTCCCTCGGCATGCGCCTCGACAACTGGCCGCCTGCAAGTCTTAAGAAGGACGACAAGGCGACTGCCTGATCGTCGTAATCACCGAACGTGAGTTTGGTAAGGAATGAACCATGCGTCATCGTAAAAGTGGTCGTCACCTGAGCCGTACCAGCTCGCACCGCAAGGCCATGTTTCAAAACATGGCGGTGTCGCTGTTCGAGCACGAGCTGATCAAAACTACACTGCCGAAAGCTAAAGAACTGCGTCGCGTTGCTGAGCCGCTGATCACTTTGGCCAAGACAGACAGCCTGGCTAACCGCCGTCTGGCTTTCGACCGTACTCGTTCGAAAGCTATCGTTGGTAAGCTCTTCAACGACCTGGGCAAGCGTTACGCTACCCGTGAGGGTGGCTACCTGCGCATCCTCAAGTGCGGTTTCCGCGCTGGCGACAACGCGCCTATGGCGTACGTCGAGTTGGTTGATCGTGCTACTGCCGGCGAAGCTGTAAGCGCCGAGTAAGACGACAAGCTGTAACGAAGAACCGGGCCCAGTGCCCGGTTTTTTGTGGGCGTAGCAAAAGCGATCTATATTTTTCAGGTCGCTGCCGACTTTCCTAAGCTCCCAATTATTTGTGCTGGTGGTTGATTAGTTATTCTCTATCAAAGGCCATGATTTAATGAATTTGATGGTGTCATCTTGATCGGCAATACTTCCTCCAGGCCGATTAGCCGGCAGTTCCAAGTCTGACCTGAGGAAAATTGAGCATGAGCCAGAATAAAATCCTTACCACCGCCAGCGGTGCCCCCGTTGCCGACAATCAAAATTCCCGTTCCGCCGGCCCCCGTGGTCCGTTGCTGCTCGACGATTTTCACCTGATCGAGAAGCTTGCCCATTTTAACCGTGAAAATATCCCTGAGCGTCGCGTGCACGCCAAGGGGTCAGGTGCTTACGGTACTTTCACGGTTACCCGGGACATCACGCAGTACACCAGCGCCAAATTGTTCGAGTCTGTTGGTAAGCAAACCCCTACATTCCTGCGTTTCTCAACCGTGGGTGGTGAGCGCGGGTCAGCGGACACAGAGCGTGATCCTCGTGGTTTCGCCTTGAAGTTCTACACCGAAGAAGGCAACTGGGACATTGTGGGTAACAACACGCCGGTATTCTTCATCCGTGACCCCCTGAAATTCCCGGACTTTATCCACACCCAGAAACGCCTGCCGCAAAGCAATCTGAAAAGCGCGCAGATGATGTGGGACTTCTGGTCCCACTCCCCAGAAGCGCTGCACCAAGTTACGATTCTGTTTTCGGATCGTGGTATTCCTGACGGCTATCGCCACATGCACGGCTTCGGCAGCCACACCTATAGTCTGATCAACGCCAAGGGCGAGCGTCATTGGGTGAAGTGGCACTACAAAACCAAGCAAGGTATCAAGAACCTGGCACCGGCTGAAGCGGCCCGCCTGGCCGGTAGTGATCCTGATTACGCCCAGCGTGATCTGTTTGGTGCAATTGAGCGTGGTGACTTCCCGAAATGGCGGGTCTGCATCCAGATCATGACCGAGTCCCAGGCGAACGCCCATTACGAGAATCCGTTTGATGTGACGAAAACCTGGTCGCAGAAAGAATTCCCGTTGATTGAAGTGGGTGAGCTGGAACTTAACCGCAACCCGCAGAACTACTTCGCTGAAGTAGAGCAGGCTGCATTTGGCCCAAGCAACATGGTTCCAGGCGTTGGCCTGTCGCCAGACCGTATGCTCCAAGGTCGTGTTTTCGCTTACGCAGATGCTCACCGCTACCGTGTGGGTACCAACCACCAGCAATTGCCGGTGAATGCTCCGCGCAGTCCGGTCAACAGCTACCAGCGTGATGGCTCGATGGCGTTTGGCAGCAATGGTGGGGCGACACCGAACTACGAACCGAACAGCTACGCCGAAGCTCCGAAGCAAGCGCCACAGTACGCCGAGCCTGCATTGCCCTTGAGCGGTGCGGCTGATCGTTACGATCACCGTGAAGATACCGACTACTACAGCCACGCAGGTGCGCTGTTCCGCCTGATGAATGATGAGCAGAAAGCACTGCTCACCAATAACATCGCCGGCGCAATGAGCGGTGTCTCCAGTGATGTGGTCCAGCGTCAACTGCAGCACTTCTATAAGGCAGATCCTGCTTATGGAGACGCAATCGCAAAGGCACTGGGTGTATCGCTGAACTGACTCTAAACGATAAGCAGAACCGCCCTCATTTGGGCGGTTTTTGCGTTATTTCAGCTACTTTTCTGCGGAAATCTTCACTTTTCTGCCGTTAGTCCCGTGACCTCCGAGTCAGCATGGTTCAAACTACAGACTTTCAAGCAGGGAGATGTAGGGCGATGCAAGGTCACCCCGACGTAATCGATTACCTCAACACGTTGCTGACGGGCGAACTGGCAGCTCGTGATCAATATTTCATCCACTCGCGCATGTACGAAGACTGGGGTTTTACCGAGCTCTACGAGCGTATCAACCACGAAATGGAAGAAGAGGCGCAGCACGCCGATGCACTGATGCGCCGTATCCTGATGCTCGAAGGCACGCCACGTATGCGTCCCGACGATCTGGATGTGGGCACCAGCGTACCTGACATGCTTGCAGCCGATCTTCGTCTTGAATACAAGGTGCGTGCCGCTCTCTGCAAGGGCATCGAGCTCTGTGAACAGCACAGCGACTTCGTCACGCGGGAAATCCTGCGTGTGCAGTTGAACGATACCGAAGAAGATCACACCTACTGGCTGGAAAAGCAGTTGGGCTTGATCAAGCTGATTGGCCTGGAAAACTACCTGCAATCGCAGTTCTGATTTCCTACAAAAAAGCCCCTGTCACTTCAGCAGTGACAGGGGCTTTTTATTGAGCCTGATAAATCAGGCCCGATCGCGCGCCAGCAATGGTTTCAAGTAGTAACCCGTATGCGATTGCGGCATCTCGGAGACCTGCTCCGGCGTACCCACCGCAATGATCTGGCCGCCCTTGGATCCGCCTTCCGGCCCTAAATCCACCAGCCAGTCGGCCGTCTTGATCACATCCAGGTTGTGCTCGATCACCACCACGGTGTTGCCGTGATCACGCAAGCGGTGCAACACATCCAGCAATTGCTGAATATCCGCAAAGTGCAAGCCAGTTGTCGGTTCGTCCAGGATATACAAGGTCTTGCCCGTATCGCGTTTGGACAGCTCGCGAGACAGCTTAACCCGCTGCGCCTCACCACCGGACAGCGTGGTCGCCGACTGCCCCAGCTTGATATACGACAGACCCACATCCATCAGCGTCTGCAGCTTGCGCGCAAGCGCCGGAACCGCATCAAAGAACACCCGCGCTTCCTCGATGGTCATCTCCAGGGTCTCGTGGATGTTCTTGCCCTTGTACTTGATTTCCAGGGTTTCACGGTTGTAGCGCTTGCTCTTGCATACATCGCACGGCACGTAGATGTCCGGCAGGAAGTGCATCTCCACCTTGATCAGGCCATCGCCCTGGCACGCTTCACAGCGACCGCCCTTGACGTTGAACGAGAAGCGGCCTGGCCCGTAGCCCCGTGAACGGGATTCCGGCACGCCAGCAAACAGCTCACGAATAGGCGTGAACAGCCCGGTGTAGGTCGCGGGGTTGGAGCGCGGTGTGCGGCCAATCGGGCTTTGGTCGATATCGACCACCTTGTCCAGGTGTTCCAGGCCCTTGATGCTGTCGTGCGCGGCGGCTTCCAGGGTGGTGGCGCCGTTCAAGGCGGTGGCACTCAAGGGGAACAGCGTGTTGTTGATCAGCGTCGACTTGCCTGAGCCGGAAACACCGGTCACGCAGGTCAGCAGGCCCAGTGGGATTTCCAGGTCAACATTGCGCAAATTGTTGCCGCGCGCGCCCTTGAGGTGCAACGCCATCTTCTTGTTGCGCGGTGTACGCTTGGTTGGCACTGCGATCTTCACGCGACCGGACAGGTACTTGCCGGTCAACGAGTCGGGATGTGCCATTACCTCGGCAGGCGTGCCCTCGGCGACAATATGTCCTCCATGCACGCCGGCGCCTGGGCCAATATCGACCACATAGTCCGCCAGGCGAATCGCATCTTCATCGTGCTCGACCACGATCACCGTATTGCCGATATCCCGCAGATGTTTCAGCGTGCCCAGCAGACGATCGTTATCCCGCTGGTGCAAGCCAATCGACGGTTCATCGAGGATATACAACACTCCCACCAGGCCGGCACCAATCTGGCTGGCCAGGCGAATTCGCTGCGCCTCACCACCGGACAACGTGTCCGCGCTGCGATCCAGCGACAGATAGTCCAGGCCAACGTTAACCAGGAACTGCAGGCGCTCGCGGATCTCCTTGAGGATCTTGTCGGCAATTTCCCCACGGCGCCCGGTGAGCTTCAGTACACCAAAGTATTCACAGGCATCGCCGATCGGCAGGTTGGTCACCGCCGGCAGCGTCTTCTCACCCACCCATACATGCCGCGCCTCACGACGCAGGCGAGTGCCCCGGCAATCCGGGCAAGGTTGGGTGCTGAGGAATTTCGCCAGTTCCTCGCGCACACTCGCCGATTCAGTCTCGCGGTAGCGCCGCTCCAGGTTCGGCACGATGCCTTCGAACGGGTGGGAGCGCTTGACGATGTCGCCACGGTCATTCAGGTACTTGAAGTCGACGTTCTGCGAGCCGCTGCCATTGAGGATGACTTTCTGCTGGTCTGCCGGCAGTTGGTTGAAAGGTACTTCAAGGCTGAACTTGTAATGGGACGCCAACGACCCGAGCATCTGGAAGTAGTAGACGTTACGCCTGTCCCAGCCGCGTATCGCGCCCTCCGCCAATGTCAGGTCGCCGTTGACCAGGCGCTTGATGTCGAAGAATTGCTTCACGCCCAGGCCATCGCAGGTCGGGCAGGCACCGGCCGGGTTGTTGAAGGAGAACAGCTTGGGCTCCAGCTCGCTGATGGCGTGGCCACAGATCGGGCAGGCAAAGCGCGCGGAGAAGATGATCTCTTCACCCGGCTCGTCATCCATCGGCGCCACCAGGGCAATGCCATCCGCCAGCTTCAACGCGGTCTCGAACGATTCCGCCAGACGCTGCTGCAGGTCGGACCGCACCTTGAAGCGATCGACCACTACATCAATAGAGTGCTTCTTCTGCTTGTCGAGTTTCGGCGCTTCGTCCAGCTCATACAGCTTGCCGTTGATACGCGCACGTACGAAACCTTGAGCACGCAGCTCTTCGAATACAGAGAGATGTTCGCCCTTGCGCTCGCGAATCACCGGCGCCAGCAGCATCAGCTTGGCACCTTCCGGTTGGGCCAGCACCAGGTCGACCATCTGGCTGACGGTCTGGGCTTCCAGCGGAATGTCGTGGTCCGGGCAGCGGGGGATACCCACCCGCGCGTAGAGCAGGCGCAGGTAGTCGTAGATTTCGGTGATGGTGCCCACGGTGGAGCGTGGGTTATGGGAGGTCGACTTCTGCTCGATGGAAATCGCCGGCGACAGGCCTTCAATGGTGTCGACGTCGGGCTTTTCCATCATCGACAGGAACTGCCGGGCATAGGCCGACAGCGATTCCACATAGCGACGCTGACCTTCGGCATACAGCGTGTCGAACGCCAGGGACGATTTGCCGGAGCCGGACAAGCCGGTGATGACGATCAGTTTGTCCCGGGGCAGGGTCAGGTCGATGTTCTTCAGGTTGTGGGTTCTAGCCCCACGAATCAGGATCTTGTCCAAGATGGCCTCGCACGGCGGGCGTAAATAATGCAGGAGTATACGGCTAAAGACTGGATGAATATACACTGTCAAAGTGCCGGGTGCAGCCTTACATGAAAGCTGCGCGGCAAAGCGCCGCATATACCCTCTCAATCGATGGGACTGGTAGAATCGCCGCCGGTTCACACGAGGTTTTTCCATGCACGATCCCCACAGCGAACGCATGAGTAGCGGCGAGACCCGAGCAGCAAGCGGTCTGGCCCTGGTGTTCGCGTTCCGTATGCTTGGCATGTTCATGGTGTTGCCGGTACTGGCGACCTATGGAATGGATCTGGCAGGCGCGACCCCCGCACTGATCGGCCTGGCGATTGGTGCCTATGGCCTGACCCAGGCGATTTTTCAGATCCCGTTCGGAATCATTTCCGACCGCATTGGCCGGCGCCCGGTGATTTACCTCGGGCTGATTGTCTTCGCCCTCGGCAGCGTGCTCGCGGCACAATCCGATTCGATCTGGGGCGTGATCGCCGGACGCATCCTGCAAGGTGCCGGGGCGATTTCCGCTGCCGTCATGGCGCTGCTGTCCGACCTGACCCGTGAGCAACACCGCACCAAGGCCATGGCCATGATCGGCATGACCATCGGTCTGTCGTTCGCCGTGGCCATGGTCGTGGGCCCGTTGCTGACGCGTGCCTTTGGCTTGCACGGCCTGTTCCTTGCCACCGGCGGCATGGCGTTGTTCGGGATCGTGATCGTGGCCTTTATGGTGCCGCGCTCCACTGGTACGTTGCAGCACCGTGAGTCGGGCGTCGCACGCAAGGCACTGTTGCCGACGCTCAAGCACCCGGATCTGTTGCGCCTGGATTTAGGTATCTTTGTATTACACGCAATGCTGATGTGCAGCTTCGTCGCCTTGCCCCTGGCGCTTGTGGAAAAAGCCGGGCTGCCCAAGGAACAGCACTGGTGGGTCTACCTCACCGCACTGCTGATTTCGTTCTTCGCCATGATCCCGTTCATCATCTATGGCGAGAAGAAACGCAAAATGAAACGAGTTTTGCTGGGCGCCGTCGCGACATTGATGCTCACTGAACTATTCTTCTGGCAGTTCGGCGACAGCCTACGGGCGCTGGTTATCGGTACGGTGGTGTTCTTCACCGCGTTCAACCTGCTGGAGGCTTCGTTGCCTTCGCTGATCAGTAAAGTTTCACCGGCCGGTGGCAAAGGCACGGCGATGGGGGTGTATTCCACCAGCCAGTTCCTGGGCTCGGCGTTGGGCGGCATCATGGGCGGCTGGATGTTCCAGCATGGCGGTCTGTCGGTTGTGTTCCTCGGATGCGCCGGGCTGGCTGCACTTTGGTTGGCCTTTGCTGTTACCATGCGCGAACCTCCCTACGTCACAAGTCTGCGTTTGCCGCTATCGCCTGAGGCGATCCGTGAAAGCGGCCTGGTAGAGCGCCTGAAGGCCGTCGTAGGGGTAACGGATGCCGTCGTGGTCGCGGAAGAGGCGGCCATTTACATCAAATTGGACACCGAATTATTGGATCGCGCGACGCTCGAGCAACTGGTCAACCCAGTGCCGACAGCGCGCCCAGCATAGGAGAACGTTATGGCCCGTGGGGTTAACAAAGTCATATTGGTCGGTACATGCGGCCAGGATCCCGAAGTTCGCTACTTGCCTAACGGTAACGCCGTGACCAACCTGAGTCTGGCGACCAGCGAACAGTGGACCGACAAGCAAACCGGCCAGAAGGTCGAGAAAACCGAGTGGCACCGTGTGTCGATGTTCGGCAAGGTGGCAGAGATCGCCGGTGAGTACCTGCGCAAAGGTTCGCAGGTCTACATCGAAGGCAAGCTGCAAACCCGCGAGTGGGAAAAAGACGGCATCAAACGTTACACCACTGAAATCGTGGTCGACATGCAAGGCACCATGCAACTGCTGGGCGGCCGTCCACAGGGCGACCAACAAGGCCAGGGTGGCATGTCCAACTCGGCACCGCGCCCACAGCAGTCGCGTCCACAGCCAAGCCAGCAGCCACAGCGTGAGTCGCGCCCAGCGCCACAACAGGCCGCGCCGCAGCCAGCTCCAGATTTCGACAGCTTTGATGACGATATCCCGTTCTGAGCCGTGCCAAAGCTATTCGCTGCAAGCTGAAAAAAACCGCGCTGCCGACAAGGCCGCGCGGTTTTTTTGTATTGACGGCGCCTAACGCAGGGCGAAGGCCAGCATATCTGTGTTGACTCGCTGCTTGTGAGTGTCCGTCAAACCATGAGGCGCGCGCGAGTAGATCAGCAGTTCGGAGTGCGGGATCAAGAAGTTAGTCTGCAACGCAGAAGCCTGTATCGGCACGATTTGATCGTCGCTGCCGTGGATGATGAGCGTGGGCATATTGAAGTGCTTCAAGTCCTCTCGGAAGTCGGTTTCCGAAAACGCTTTGATGCTATCAAAAGTATTTTTATGCCCCCCCATGACACCCTGCATCCAGAATGAATTGATCAAGCCCTGAGAGGGTTCGACGCCCTCCCGGTTGAATCCGAAAAATGGGCCGCTGGCCAGATCAAGGTAGAGCTGCGAGCGGTTGGCGATGGAGTCGGCTCGCATGCCGTCGAAAACTTCAATGGGTGTCCCTTGGGGGTTGCTGACGGTTTTGAGCATCAGTGGCGTAACGGCGCAAATCAAACCCGCCTTGGCCACGCGCGCAGTGCCATGGCGAGCGATATACCGCGCGACTTCGCCGCCGCCGGTAGAAAATCCGAAAAGGATCACCTCTGTCAGATCCAGGTGTTCGATCAGCTCCGCCAAATCATCTGCGTAATGGTCCATGTCGTTGCCGTCCCAGGGCTGGCTTGAACGGCCATGCCCACGGCGATCATGCGCAATGGCGCGAAAACCGTTATTGGCGAAATGCAGCATCTGCGACTCCCAGCTGTCGCTGCTCAGTGGCCACCCGTGACAGAACACAACGGGCTGACCGCTGCCCCAGTCCTTGTAATAAAGATCATTGCCTTCGCGAGTTTTCAGATAAGACATGGCATAGCTCCATGGACATGCGGATGAATTTGGCTGGTGATGGCCAGAAAAATCGTCCGTGGACACTACGCTGGCATTTTCATTAACGCCCCCTTGATGCCGAGTCTGCACGGGGCAAAAATGAGTTTAGCTCGGTTTTTCGAGCGGCACTGCGGGAAAAAACCGTCTTCGGATGGTCGTCCTGCAACAGTTAAACGCCACTGAGGGGCATAGTGGTCGACGCCATGGCAGGTTTCTCGTGCCCCACACTTTCCAGGCAGGGAAGGCCAGCAATCCTGGAATTTGTTCTCATGACTAACAAGATTTAGGCTGTGGCCAACCTCTCAAAAGAAGGAAATCTGTGATGACCTGGTCCGCCAAGCAGTACACGATGTTCGAACGACAGCGCACGCGCCCTGTGCGTGATCTGGTCGCGGCCATTCCCAATGTCGATGTGCGCACTGCTGTCGATCTGGGGTGCGGTCCCGGCAATTCCACGCAAGTATTGGCCGAGCGTTTCCCAGAGGCGCAGGTCACTGGCCTGGACAGTTCCGACGATATGCTGGTCGACGCCCGCAAACGCCTGCCCGCGCTGAACTTTGAGCTGGCGGACATCGGTGCCTGGAGTCCGTCGCAGACATTCGACGTGATCCTCGCCAACGCCTCGCTGCAATGGCTGCCAAACCATTCCACGCTCTATCCGCATCTGGTCGACCAGCTGGCGCCTGGCGGCACGCTCGCCGTACAAACCCCGGACAACCTCAATGAACCCGCCCACCGGCTGGCGCGCGAAGTGGCGGCAGATGGCCCATGGGCGGCAAAGATCGGCGCGTTCCAACACAATGAGCGCCACTCGGTGAGCTACTACTACGAGTTGCTGAGCCAACACTGCAGTACCGTGGATGTGTGGCACACCACGTACCAGCACCCGCTGGCGGATCATGCCGCTGTGGTGGAGTGGTTCAAGGGCTCGGGCTTGCGACCCTTTCTTGCGCCACTGAGCGATAGCGAAAAAGCCGCCTTCCTACAGGAATACCAGGCGCGGATTACACAGGCTTATCCAGCACTAGGTGATGGCACCGTATTACTGCCCTTCCCGCGCCTCTTTATCATCGCGACCCGCTGACGGCACAGAAGCAAGCAGCGCTTACGCCGCTGCTGCTTGCGCCTTCAAATACTCATCCGCCGACACTACGCCCGCGTAGCCAAATGCCAACGACGCCATATACGCGCTATGCACCTGCGCCGCCGGAATCACCTGCCCGTTGAATTCCAGGTCGCGGGTGGCGCACGCGTCATGAATCACCGTGACCTTGTAGCCCAGGTCCGCTGCGGCCCGCACCACCGCATCGATGCACATATGGCTCATGCTGCCGACCACCACCAGTTCGGTGATGCTGCGCTGCTCCAGCAGGGCGCGTAGAGGGGTTTCGCGGAACGCATTCACGAAATGTTTAAGCACCACCGGCTCGCTGCCCTCGTTCAGCACCTTGGGGTGCAAATAGGCACCCTCAGAGTTCGGCGTGAAAAACGGTGCATCCTCGGATGTGAACTCATGGCGCACATGAATCACTGCATCCCCGTTCTGGCGAAACGCCTGGAGCACCTGCGCAGCCTTGTCCGCGGCAGCTTCCACGCCATCGAGCGGCCACTTGCCTTGAGGGAAGTAGTCGTTCTGGATATCGATTAGGATGAGCGCTTGCTTGGCCATGGGTATTGCCTCGTGATGGGTTGATGGGGCCAGTATGTTAGCTGGCGCCGCAGCGGGGGATTGGCTGCACCGACAATAACAGGGGGAAAACTGACAATGGCGGTTGTTGAGCTGGGCGTGTTGATCTACCACGGTGCGCAGTTGGCAGCGGTGCATGGGCTGACCGATCTGTTCGGTGTCGCCAACCGGATCGCCGCCGAGCATCAATCCGCACAGCTGCCGTTGCTGCGGGTGAGCCACTGGCAGATGGATGGCGATGGCACACCCACGCGGGTATTCGACAGCCACCCAGGGCCTGAGCAACCGATGATGGCGGTGCTGGTGCCGCCTTCAATCGGCGAGTTCACCGAAGACCAGGCGCCGCCCGCACTGCTCGAGTGGATTCGCCAGCAACACGCTGCGGGCACCGTGCTCGGTGGCGTGTGCATCGGTTCGATCCTGCTGGCGCGCAGCGGTCTGTTGGACGGGCGCAGCGCCACCACCCATTGGTCCTCAGCCAAATCCTTCGCGACCCGTTATCCGGCCGTACGCCTTGAGGCGGATAAACCGATCGTCGATGACGGCGACCTGATCACCACCGCCGGGCTGATGGCCTGGTCCGAACTGGGCCTGCGCCTGGTCGACCGCCTGATGGGCCCCAGCGTCGCCGCCGCTACTGCGCGTTTCCTGGTGATCGAGCACAGCGACAGTGCCAGCCAGTGCGGCAGCAACTTTGCGCCGATCCTCAGCCATGGCGATGCGGCCATCCTCAAGGTCCAGCATTGGTTGCAAGCCAGTGGCGCGGTGGATGTGTCCGTGGCCGCCATGGCGCAAGAGGCGGGGCTGGAAGAGCGTACGTTCCTACGGCGTTTTCGCAGTGCCACGGGGTTGAAACCCACCGAATACTGCCAGCATTTGCGCGTCGGCAAGGCGCGGCAAATGCTGGAGTTCACCACCGCCACCATCGACCACATCGCCTGGACCGTGGGGTATCAGGACCCTGGTGCGTTTCGCGCCACCTTCAAGAAGATCACCGGTTTGGCACCCAGTGATTACCGCAGCCGTTTTGGCGTGTGAATCGTGCAGAACGCCCCACGGTCAAGGGGGTGTCGTGCAGAATAATACAGGCCAACTGCTATCGCTTTTTGCGCAAGTGATTGATTTCAAACCCCTCACTTTTGAACCTGCCTTGGCCTGATCCCTGCAACCTTCCACCCACACACATGGCGGGATGGCCAAGGGGGATGCATGACCCCGACTCAACGCAAGAAATGGGTAGTCGCTCACTCCACGCGAGAAGGCGCTCCCCGGCATGAAGTCGAAACCAACCGAGCCCTTGCGCGCTGGCTGGCGCAAATCCTCGGGCTCAAGTACGGCGGTGATTACGATCCACGTAAACACGCCGGCCGTGAACGTTACCTGCTTCCCACGCAAACACTGATTGGCCCTGCGCAGGCGCGGGCCCTTGATATCAAGGGCCCCGAAGACCTGTGGGGCGGTTATGTGGAGCATGACTTCATCGGCACCAAAGCCATCAGTCACGGCCTGCTGGGCCCGGACGCCGCAGCCCCCGAAGGCTGGTCGCCGTTGTTCTGCGAGCGCGTGCGCGACGTTGTGCTGGACGGCCTGAGCGTATTTGCGCTCAACGATGCACGGGAAGCCGCCAAACGCCTGCTCTACAGCGGGCCGATCCGCCTGAAGCCGGTGCATGCCTGCGCCGGGCGCGGCCAGGAAGTTATCCACAGCCTGGATGAGTTCGAGGTCGTGCTGGCGCGCCCCGAAGCGGCCCGGATGTTCAGCGAAGGCGTGGTGCTGGAACAAGACCTGCACGATGTGGTCACCCATAGTGTGGGCCAGAGTTTTATCGGCGATCACGTCATCAGCTACTGCGGCGAGCAATACCTGACCCAGGACGGACAGGGCGAGGAGGTCTACGGTGGCTCCAACCTGCTGGTGGTGCCTGGCGGTTATGACGATTTGCTCAAGCTCGAGCTGCCCGGCGACGTGCGCCAAGCCATCGAGCAAGCCCAGGTCTTCGACGCGGCCGCCGATGAGGCTTACCCGGGTTTCTACGCGTCCCGGCGCAACTACGATATCGCCCAGGGCCTGGACAGCGACGGCCAGCGGCGCAGTGGTGTGCTTGAACAATCCTGGCGCATGGGTGGCGCCAGCAGCGCGGAAGTCGCGGCGCTGCAGAGCTTTATCAACCACCCGGGCCTCAAGGCCATTCAGGTGTCTTCGGTAGAAACCTACGTGGACCAGGCGCTGCCCGCGGATGCTATCGAGGTGTACCGAGGCCCGGCGGAAAACAGCGACTTTCTTCTCAAGTACGTGACGGTTAAATCTTATGACGGCTAGAAGCGAAAGCATTGCGATCGACATCGACGACGAACAGATGAGCGGCACGTTCCTCAGCCCCAAATCGAAGGTGCCGGGGGTGTTATTCGTGCACGGCTGGGGCGGTAGCCAGGAGCGGGACCTGGAGCGCGCCAAAGGTATCGCCGGGCTGGGATGTGTGTGCCTGACGTTCGATCTGCGAGGCCACGCGGGCACAGGTATCCCGTTGTCCCGCGTGACCCGTGAAGACAACCTGCGCGATCTGCTGGCGGCCTACGACCGACTGCTCTCGCACCCGGCCATCGACACCTCGGCGGTGGCGGTGGTGGGCACCAGCTATGGCGGCTACCTGGCGGCGATTCTCACCTCATTGCGCCCGGTGCGCTGGCTGGCGCTGCGCGTGCCGGCGCTGTACCGCGACCAGGAATGGCTCAAGCCCAAGCGTGACCTCGATAAGGCCGACCTGATGGATTACCGCAGCACCCTGGTGCACGCCGAAACCAACCGCGCGCTGCAGGCCTGCGCGCAATTTACCGGTGATGTGCTGATTGTCGAATCGGAAACCGACGACCATGTGCCCCACGCCACCATCATGAGCTACCGCGCGGCGTGCCAGCACACGCACTCCCTGACGCACCGCATCATCGATGGTGCCGACCACTCCCTGAGCGATCCAGTGTCACAACAGGCCTACACCTCGATCCTGGTGGACTGGATCACCGAGATGGTGGTGGGGGAACGGTTGAGCATCATCCAGTCCCAGTAACGCGGTCATGCCGGTGTTTTCTTCACCCGTAGTGCCTTGGCTTTGGCCTCGACACCGAGGTACATCACCAGGGCGATCAGCAGCGGCAGGATAAAGTAGATGGCGCGATAGGCGATCAGTCCGGCCAGCAAACTGCCCCGCGACGCTTCATGTTGCAGCAGTGCGATAAACACCGCTTCCAGTACCCCGAGCCCGGCGGGGATATGGGTGATGACACCGGCGATCGCGCTGATCAGCAGCACGCCCAGCACCAGCGGGTAGTCCAGCTTGGCGGGCAACAAGGTGAAAATCACCGCCGCCATCAGCGACCAGTTCAACGCGCCCAATGCCAACTGCAGGCAGGCCATGCGCAGCGACGGCAGGTTGATCTCGATGCCGCGAATCGACCATGCACGTTTTGTCGAGAATTGGCACGCCGCCAGATAGCCCAGGCTCGCCAGCACCAACAGCACACCCACGCCCTGCAGGGCGCCGCTGCTGAGCTTCCAGCCCGGCGGCATGGTCACCAGGCCACTGCTGAACACCACCCCGGCCAATGCCATATAACCGAACCAATTGGTCGCCAGGCTCAGCCCGAGAATCTTGGCGATATTGCCGGTGCTCACCCCCAGCCGCGAATACAGCCGATAGCGCATGGCGATCCCGCCGACCCAGGCACTCAGGTTCAGATTGAACGCATAGCTGATGATCCCGACCGGCAGGATCTGCTTCCAGCGCAGCGGTTGGCGAATGTAGGTGCGGCCGATCAAGTCGAAGCAGGCGTAGACGATAAAGCTGCACAACGTCAGCGTGCCCGCGATCAGCAGGGTGCGCAGCTTGAAATCGCCCAGGGTCTGGAACACTTCGCTCCAGTCGATACGCCTTGCGAGCAGGGTGAACAGCACGATCAGCAACAGGAAGAACGCCACGGTCAGCGGTTTCTTCCAGCGCTTGAAGCGGGAACCGTTGGCTTCAGATGTCATGGGTTCGAGCCTCGAAGGGTTTCAACCGTGGCTTGTGCGCCGGCAACCAGCCGGTCAGCGCGGGGAAGTGGCGCATCACATGGAACACCAGGAAACCGACGGTCAATCGCCATAGCCACAGGCGCGGCTTGCGGTTTTCCGGCATGGTCTGGCAATGCTCCTTGGCGAGTACGTCCAGGCGTTCGTACAGTTGCTGATTGAACGCCCGGTCACGAATCAGCACGTTGGCCTCCAGGTTCAGCGACAGGCTTAACGGGTCGAGGTTGCTCGAACCCACGGTGCTCCACTCGTCATCCACCAGCGCAACCTTGCCGTGCAGCGGGCGCTGGCAATATTCATGAATCACCACGCCATCCTTGAGCAGGTAGTCGTAGAGCATGCGCGCGGCCAGCTTGGCCAGCAGCACATCGGGCTGGCCCTGCATGATCAATTGCACCTTCACGCCACGGCGCGCCGCATTGCGGATCTCGCGCAGCAGGCGGTAACCGGGGAAGAAATAGGCATTGGCAATCACCGCGCGTTCCCGGGCTTTGCTCAAGGCATGGATGTAGGCCTCTTCAATGTCGTCGCGGTGCTGCAGATTGTCGCGGTAAATCAGGCGCACCAGGCCGTCGCCTGTATCGGTCGGCCAAGGCGATGGCCGTTGCTGGCGCCGTCGCCAACCGCGCCGTGTGCGCACCTGGCGGCCGCTTTGGGCGAGGGCGAAATGATGCAGGTCGGCCACCGCCGGGCCTATCACCTGCACCGCGTAATCCTGCTTGGCCTCGGGGCCGAAATCCCCCAGGTGATCGGCAGAAAAATTGATCCCGCCGATAAACGCCACGGCGGCATCCACCACCACGATCTTGCGGTGCAGGCGGCGAAACCAGTTGGTGCGAATACCCAGGGTCTTGGACGCCGGGTCAAACATCTGCACGGCCACCCCGGCCTGGGCCAATTCGCCGAGAAAAGCGGGGCTCAGTTCGCCGCAGCCAAAGCCATCCAGGCTGACCACCACCTTGACCCCACGCTGCGCCGCGTCGATCAAGATGCGTTGCAGCTCATGGCCGACCTTGTCTTCGAAGAGGATAAAGGTCTCCAGCAGGATCTCCCGCTGTGCCCGGCGCAAGGCGTCGAACACTTTGGGAAAGTAGGCCTCGCCGTTCTCCAGCAACTCGAGCCGGTTGTCAGGCTGCCAGCCGTAATCGACGTCGCGGGCCTTGGCTTCATCCGGCGGCTGGTCGGTAGCAATGTGCTCAACGGCAATGTTCATAGTTCAATCTCCACCGACAGGGGCACGTGGTCTGACAGATGGGACCAGGGGCGGGTGGTCAGCACCTTGGGGTTATGAATCTTTAGATTGCGCACATAGATGCGGTCCAGCGCCAGCAGCGGCAGGCGCGCGGGAAAGGTGCGTGCGAGTTTGCCGTGGGCCTGCATGAAGACTTCCTGCAGGCCGCTCTGGCTGAGGTCGGCGCGTTGGCGCCAGTCATTGAAATCGCCGGCAACCACCAACGGCGCATCCGCCGGGATCTCGCTGATACGCTGCTCCAACAAGCGCAATTGCTGCTGGCGATGCACCTCGCGCAAGCCCAGGTGGATGCAGATCGCATGCACTTCCTGTCCGGTGCCAGGCAAGCGCAGCACGCAATGCAACAGGCCACGGTTTTCATGGCCGCTTTGGGAGATATCGAGGTTGTCGTAGCGCACGATCTGGAATTTCGACAGCAACGCATTGCCATGGTCGCCATGGGGGTAGACCGCGTTGCGCCCGTAGGCGAACTGCGGCCAGATGCTGTCGGCGAGGAACTCGTACTGCGGCATGTTCGGCCAGTCGCTGTAGCGCTGGGGGTGGCGCTCGTGGGTGCCGTGGATTTCCTGCAGGAACACCATATCAGCGCCCACACTGCGTACTGCTTCGCGCAGTTCCGGCAGGATGAAACGCCGGTTCAAGGCGGTGAAGCCCTTGTGGATATTGACCGTCAGCACCGTGAAGTGGGTGATGGCGACGGTGGGCGTAATGGGGACCCATTCCGGATGTGTCATGGCAACACCCCCGGTTCAGGCAACTTGCCGGGTTCGGTGCAAAGCTGCCTGTCCAGCCCGAAACGCTGCAGCAAGTGGCGTGCATCGAAGGGCGCACGCACTTTGATGTCATTGTCGAAAAAGCAAAACACATCCCGCTGTTTGCGGGCGCGCGGTTTGTGCTGTGGGGCGGCCAGGTGCGCATCGGCCGGTTGCTTGCCGTGGGCCCAACGTTCGATGTGATCGCCCCAGCGCTTGAGGGCTTCATCGGTATAACCGCTGGCGTACAGCTGCTTGTCGCCGTGCAAACGCAAGTACATGAAGTTGGCGGTAACATCTTCGAGATACGGCCACTTGCCGGCGGTGTCTGCCACCACCAGCGCCACGCCGTGCTTTTCCAGCATCTGCACGAACTCCGGCACCGCAAAACTGTTATGACGAATCTCCACCGCGTGGCGCAGGGCGCGCTTGCCGTGGGCCTGCTGGCTGGCCTTGCCGTTCAGGCGCGGCTCATGCTGGTGGGCGAGGGTGGCGGCCTGCCGGGTGTCGGTGGGCAATTCGGCGAGGAAGGCTTCGAACAGCAGCGGATCGAATTTAAAGCTGGGCGGAAACTGCCACAGGATCGGGCCGAGTTTGTCTTTCAGCTCCAGCACTCCGGAGGCGAAGAAGTTCGCCATCGGCTTGTGCACATCCTGCAGGCGCAGGATATGCGTGATGTAGCGCGGTGCCTTGACACTGAACATGAAGTCTTCAGGCGTCTGGGCATACCACTCGGCGTAACGCTTGGGAGTTTGCAGCGCGTAGAACGAACCGTTGATCTCGATGCTGTTGACGGCGCGTGACGCAAACTGCAGCTCGCGTTTCTGGGTCAGCCCCTCGGGGTAGAAATCCCCCCGCCAAGGCGTGTAGCGCCAGCCGGAAATGCCGATATGAATCGCCGCCATGGTTACTCCCGTCGATGTGGGTCGATTGACCTCCGTTTTGGGATGACCGTGCAATTTGCGCGAAAGTTTCCACCGTCCTACAGACGGTGCAGGTTCAAAACTGTGCAAAGGGCCACCACGCCTCACCCCGGCATGCAGGCCGCATTTGATAGTTGCCAAGCGGCAAAGATGCTGAAACAGGGGAACGATCAGTGCTCAAATCCGTCAGTTCCTTACAGACCCTTCTGAAGGAGCCCGGTGTTTTGCTGAATCTAAAGACTGCATTACTGCTCGGCGCGCTGCTGTTCTGCGGCAGCGGCGCACTGTACGCCGCGGCCACCGCGCCGGAGCCCGAGGCACCGGCCAAACCGGAGTTGCTGGTGGAGGGTGGATTGCTCGGTGCCATCAGTTCCAGCATCGATGATGTGCAGAACAAGCTCGACCTCAATCAGAACCTTGTTGATGCCTGGCGCCTGCGCGCGGACCGCGCGGCGGATGAAGTCGGCCGGTTGGTTGACCAGACGTCGGAGCGTTCGCCGTGGAGCGTGGCCGGCGACTTCCTGCTGCTGTCCAGTGTGTGGATTGGCGCCTTCGCGCTGTTGACGTTGCTGGGGCGCTTTATCGTGCGGCGCTTGAACCGGCGCCAGTTCGTCGAACGCCGCAGGCGCCTGCAAGGCGTACTGGGTTATGTGGTGCCCTACACGATCCCGGCGCTGATCTGCCTGCCGCTGACGCTCTATGTCAGTCACTTCCTGCCCACGTCCATAGGCCGCGCCCTGGCGCTGTGCTTTGCCTATGCGACCAGCAGCGGCATCTTCTCCACGTCGATGCTGCTGTGCGTGATTGTGATGTTCAACGTCGGCCATAAGCGGCCGGCGGTGCAGATCATTCGCGACTACTGCCCCAAGCCGCTGTTCCTGATCGGCTTCCTCGCCGCCCTCAGCGACGCCCTGACCAGTCCGCAGATCGCCCGCCAGCTCGGCGGCAATATCACCAGCAGTATCGCGGTGTTTACCGGCCTGTTCGCGGCGGTGATCTTTGGCGTGCTGGTGGTGCGCCTGCGCCGCCCGGTGGCCCACCTGATTCGTAATCGACCGCTGGCCCAGCGCCTGAAACACCCGGCGTTGCAGCAGTCGCTGCGGGTATTTTCCGGCCTTTGGTACTGGCCGATCCTGTTGATGGTGCTGGTCTCGGCGATCAACCTGATCGGCGCCGGAGACGACAACCAGAAAGCCCTGCGCTGCGCGCTGTTCACCACGATTCTGTTGATCGGCACGGTCTTCCTGAGCACGGTGCTGCAACACCTGTTCAAGTCCCGCAGCCAAGTGGCGATCCAGCGCAGCAGTGCCTATAAGGAGCGTTTCCTCAGCCTCTTGCATGCGATCCTGCGTATCGTCATGGCCATCGCCTTTATCGAAATCCTCGGGCGCATCTGGGGCGTATCGCTGTTCGAATTTGCCCAGCGCAACTCGGTAGGCCGTGCGATCAGCGACTCCCTCAGCAGCATCGGCCTGATCCTGTTGATGACCTGGTTGTTCTGGGTCGTACTCGACACGGCGATCCAGGAAGCGCTGAAACCGCCGGTGAACAAACGCTCCAATCGCCAGCCCAGCACAAGGGTGAAGACCATCCTGCCGCTGCTGCGCAATGCGATCAAAATCATCCTGGTGGTGATCTGCGCAATCACCACCATGGCCAACCTGGGCATCAACGTCGCGCCGTTGCTGGCGGGGGCCGGTGTGGTCGGCCTGGCGATTGGTTTCGGCTCCCAGCAATTGGTGCAGGACGTGATCACCGGCCTGTTCATCATCATCGAAGACACCTTGTCCATCGGCGACTGGGTGGTGCTCGACTCCGGCCACGCCGGCACCGTCGAAGGCCTGACCATCCGCACCCTGCGCCTGCGCGACGGCAAGGGGTTCGTGCATTCGGTGCCGTTCGGGCAGATCAAGGCGGTCACCAACCAGTCGCGGCAATTTGCCTATGCGTTCTTCTCGGTGCAGTTCACCTACGACACCGATGTGGACAAGGCCGTGGAACTGATCCGCGAGGCCGGGCAGTCGATTCGCGACGATGTGTTCCTCAAGTACAACCTGCAAGGGCCGCTGGAGGTGTTTGGCGTCGACAAGATGGACCTTAATGGCGTGGTGCTCACGGCGCAGTTTCGTACCGTGTCCGGTGGGCAATACGCGGTGAGCCGTGCGTTCAACCAGCGTTTGAAAAAGCTTGTGGATAACTGCGATGAGGTGCACTTCGCGCAGACTTATCCACAGCAGGTGCTGTTGCCCAAGCGTACATCCCAGGTGGATGAGCCGGACGAAGAGGTGCCGGCGTCGGTGGTGTTGTCGGAGCAGCCCAGGCCTCAATGAGGCCCTCAAATTCAATGCCTGATCAACTTCTCCTGCACCGCCTGCTGATCCACCTCCAGCAACAGCTGCTGCTTGCCGGCGACCATCACCGCCGCCGGCAACCCATCCCGATACACAATTCGATTCCCACTCACCGCCGGCACCTTGCTGCCCGGCAACAGTGTGCCCACCAGGTTCAGCGGGTCAGCCCCGCACACGGCGATCAAACTCCCGTCATGGGGCCTGCGCCGCACTTCGCGCAGCAACGGGATCGCTTCGGGCAACGCAAACTGCTCACCCGCCAGCCCGCTGACAAACCGCCCGCCGCGAATCTCACCCCGGGCCTCCAGCCGATGGAATGTGCGTAGCAGTTCGCGCCAACTCGGCAACCAATCGGCCTCGCGCTCCAGCAAACGCCAGAACACCACGCCATAACGGCGCAGCAAGGTCATCGCCACATGTTCCAGGGTTTCGGCCGAGTACGGGCCGACGGCGGTCGATGGGCGGCGAATCAGCGCCCAGCGCCCGGCATCGTCCATGCCGCCGATGAACGCCCCACGCCCGCGCCGACTGCTGCGCGCCTGGCGCTTGCTGGCCGGGGTGGTCAGTGCGCGCAACCCGGCAAAACTGTCGGCATTCACCAGGCCGGCGCCGACCAGTTCCTGCAACGCGCTTTCCAGTTCGCTGCGCAGCAGATGGGCTTCGTGCACCAGCTCATCGAAAAACAGCGCGCCGTGTTCGCGCAAGGCCAGGTGGACTTTCTGCGCCTTGGGCGACAGCGTCGTGCTGTCGGTGGGTTCGGTGAGCCCGCTCCACAATGCCACCTGGCTGCGCGGCAATAGCACCACCGGCGTACTGCGCAGGGCCATGGCGCCGGACTTGTTGCTCAAGCGCGTCCACACCAGCTTGCCGCTGCGGCACAGCTCGTCGAGCCAGGTCGATGAGTAATCCTTGAGCCGTGCACTGAGCAGGTCACTGTCCCATGCCGATGTGGCGGCGGCGTAGCCTTCGAACTGGCCGACAATCTGCGGCAGCATGGCGCTGCTCTGGCCCCGCGTGCTGTCGGATAGGTGCTGCCAATCGAACAGGAAGCGCATGAAATCCTGCAGTGCCACCGGCTCGATTTCCCGGCGCAGGCGCTTGACCGTGTAGCGATGAATGCGTACAAGCAGATGTCGTTCGCACCATTGTTCCTCGAGTGCGCCGGGGCTGAAGTGACCGCGCAGCACGTAGCCTTCCTGCTCCAGGCGGGCCAGCGCCTGGGTGATGTCGGCCACCGGCAAGGTCAGTGGCGCGGCGATCTCGATAATGCTCTGCGGGCCGAAGCCACCCAGGCGCGCACGCAGCACCTCCACCAGCACGTCGTCAAAGGTCCAGGGCTCATCGAAGCCGGGGAGCAACGGCAAGTTGTTGGGGTAGATCGCCTGCAAACACCCCAGGCGCTCCACCGCGACCCACAGGCCATTGGACAACTGAAAGGCGCGGCCAGCCTTGGCCAAGGCGTTCAGCCACTCGGCCCATTGCGCCGTGACTTCGTGGCTGGCGATGCACGCCAGGCTCATCAGCGCCTCATGCATTTCATCCACGCCATGGGGCGCCGGCCAGGCCTCTTCGCGCACGCCGGCGATGGCGTCCGCATCCAGTGCGCCCAGGTCGTCGGTGCTCTGCGGGTCGCTCCAACGGCGGTTGAGCACGGCCTGGGTGCGGCGTTCTTCCAGCGGTGCATCGTCGAGAAAGGTGTAGGGGCGCGCGCTGAGGATCTCGGCGGCCATGGGCGAGGGCGCCGGCAGGTCGCGGCTGATCAAGCGCACTTCGCCGCGCTCCATGCGCCGCAGCAGGGCAAGCCAGGCGTCGCTGTCCATGGCTTCGTGCAGGCAGTCATCGAGGGTTTGCTCCACCAGCGGGTGCTCGGGCACTTCGCGTTCGCCGGCGAGGTTTTCCAGGCAGGCGATCTGGTCAGGGAACACACTGGCAATCAGGTCTTCGCTCTTCATACGCTGCAGCTGCGGCGCCACTTTGCGCCCGCCGGTAAAGCGCGGCAGCGCCAGGGCCACGCCGGCGTTCCAGCGCCAGCGCACGCCGAACAGCGGCGCATCCAGCACCGCCTGGATCAGCAGGTGTTCAGCACTGTTGCTGTTGAGGTAACGCCACACCTCATCCAGCTCGAAACTGTGGCTGGTGGACAGCGACAGCACGATCGCATTTTCACTGGCTGCCGCTTGCAGCTCAAAGTTGAAGGTGCGGCAAAAACGCTTGCGCAAGGCCAGGCCCCAGGCGCGGTTGATGCGGCTGCCGAACGGCGTGTGGATGATCAACTGGGTGCCGCCGGATTCGTCGAAAAACCGCTCCATGATCAACGTGTCCCGGGACGGCAACGCGCCGAGGGCCAGGCGCGCGCGGGCCAGGTAGTCGAGGATCTGTTCGGCGCTGGCGCGGTTCAGGCCAAGGGTGCCGGTGAGCCAGTCTTGCGCCGGTTGCAGGTCGCCGGGGCTGGCGCTGAGCAGGGTGTCGAGTTGCCCCTGCAAACGTGCGACCGCGGCGGATAACTCATTGCTGCGCCCCGGCGCTTCGCCGAGCCAGAACGGAATGGTCGGCGGCTGGCCATGGGCGTCTTCGACCCGCACTTTGCCGGCTTCGACCCGCAAGATCCTGTAGGACGTATTACCGAGCTGGAAGATATCCCCGGCGATACTTTCCACCGCGAAGTCTTCGTTGACGCTGCCGATGTTCAGGCTCTGGGGTTCGAGCAACACACTGTAATCGGCGTTGTCGGGGATGGTGCCGCCGCTGGTCACGGCGGTCAGCCTGGCGCCACGGCGGCCGCGCAGGGTGCGGGTCAGGGCATCGCGGTGCAGGTACGCGCTGCGGATACCCTGGCGCCCGTTGTAGCCGTCGGCGAGCATCTGCAGCAGCGCCTGGTAGTGGCGTTCATCCAGGGCGGCGTAGGGCGCGGCGCGGTGGATCAGGTCGAGCAGGGCCTGCTCCGGCCACTCCTGGGCACTGACCTCGGCGATGATCTGCTGGGCCAGCACGTCCAGGGGCGCCACCGGGATCTGCAAGGTGTCCAGTTCGCCCCGCCGCACACAATCGAGCAGGGCGGCGCATTCGATCAGATCGTCGCGGGTGGTGGCGAACAGGCGCCCCTTGGGCGTGCCGCCGACCTGATGCCCGGAGCGGCCCACCCGTTGCAGAAAACCGTTGATGGAGCCCGGTGAACCGATCTGGCACACCAAATCGACATCGCCGATATCAATCCCCAGCTCCAGTGACGCGGTGGCGATCAGCACTTGCAACTCGCCGGCCTTGAGCCGTTGCTCGGCATCCAGGCGCATCTCCTTGGCCAGGCTGCCGTGGTGGGCGGCCACGGCGCTCTTGCCCAGGCGCTCGCTCAGGTGCCGGGCCAGGCGTTCGGCCAGGCGCCGGGTGTTGACGAAGATCAGTGTGGTGCGGTGCTCACGGGCCAGTGCAGCGAGGCGGTCGTAGACCAGCTCCCAGACATCGTTGGCCATCACCGCCGACAGCGGCACCGGGGGCACTTCAATATCCAGGTCACGGGGGCGGGCATGGCCGATGTCGACGATGTCGCACGCCCGGTCGGTGCCCACCAGAAAGCGCGACACCGCCTCGATAGGCTTTTGCGTGGCCGACAGACCGATGCGGGTCAGTGGCTCGGCACACAAGCCTTGCAGGCGCTCCAGGCTCAAGGCCAGGTGGCTGCCGCGTTTGCTGGCGGCGATGGCGTGGATTTCATCGACGATCACCGTGCGCGTGCTGGCCAGCATCTGCCGGCCGGAGTCCGAGCCCAGCAGCACGTAGAGCGATTCCGGCGTGGTCACGAGGATATGCGGCGGGCGCTTGCGCATCTGTGCGCGGTCTTTCTGCGGGGTATCGCCGGTGCGCACGGCGGTGCGGATCGCCAGCGGCGGCAGGCCCAGGCGCTGCAAATGCTCGGTGATCCCGGCCAGCGGGGTTTGCAGGTTGATCTGGATGTCATTGGACAGCGCCTTGAGCGGCGACACATACACCACCAGCGTCTCGTCCGGCAGTTGCCCGCCGTTGGCCAGGCCCTGGTGAACCAGGTCATCGAGCACCGCGAGGAAGGCCGTCAGCGTCTTGCCGGAGCCGGTGGGCGCTGCGATCAGCGTCGAGCGGCGCTGGCGGATCAGCGGCCACGCCTGGGCCTGGGCCCTGGTCACCGAAGGGAAGGTGTGGCGGAACCAGGTGCTGACGGCGGGGTGGAAGCCGTTCAAGACCGTGTCGGTTGATTCAGGAAGGTTCATGCCTAAGTTATGCAGCCCACTCCAACAAGTTGCAACCCCGCACTTTATCCGTGACGGTTGCGCTACAAACCCGCAAAATGCAACGATTCTGGAATAAACCTACGGCACGCCTCACGGGCTTGCCGACCATAACCATCGTTCCAAACAGACCGGGCCTGCTCAATCTATGCGAATGCGCCTTATGTTACTGGGCGGCGGGAATGCCCTCGGGCAGGCGCTGATTCGCCTCGGTGCAGAGGAAGACATTGGTTTCCTCGCACCCAAACCGCCCCAAGACGGCTGGGATGCCGCAAGCCTCACCCAATTGCTCGACGACACCCGTCCCGATGCGTTGATCAACCTCGCCTACTATTTCGACTGGTTCCAGGCCGAAGCCGTCAGCGAAACCCGCCTGGCCGCCCAGGAGTTCGCCATCGAGCGCCTGGCCGAACTGTGCCAGCACCACAACATTACCCTGCTGCAACCGTCCAGCTACCGCGTGTTCGATGGCTCCCGCGCCACCGCCTACAGCGAAAAGGACGAGCCGGTGCCCCTGGGCCTGCGCGGCCAGGCGTTGTGGCGGATCGAGCAGAGCGTGCGCGCGACGTGTCCGCAACATGTGCTGTTGCGTTTTGGCTGGCTGCTGGATGACAGCGTCGACGGCACCCTCGGGCGCTTCCTGGCTCGGGCCGAGAAACCGGATGAGTTGTTGATGGCCGACGACCGCCGCGGCAACCCGACGCCGGTGGACGATGCCGCACGGGTGATCATCTCGGTGCTCAAGCAACTCGATTGCGCGGCGCCGCTGTGGGGCACTTACCACTACGCCGGGCATGAGGCGACCACGCCGCTGGCGCTGGGCCAGGCGATCCTCACCGAAGCGCGCAGCTACCATGCGCTGGCCATCGAAGCGCCTACCGCCCAGGCCCACGCGGCACGGCCGGATGCGGCAGACGAACCGCAGCATGCGGTGCTGGCCTGCAAGAAAATCCTCCACACCTTCGGCATCAAGCCGCGGGCGTGGCGAGCGGGGTTACCGGCATTGCTGGACCGGTTCTACCGCCATAGCTGACACGACACAAAGCAAAATGTGGGAGGGGGGTTGCTGTGGTGATGGGGACTTGTCCCTCACCACAGCAACCCCCCTCCCACATTGGTTATGCAGTGTTGCTTAGAACTTGTAGCCGATACCCACCATGTAAACCATCGGGTCAACGTCCACATTGACCTTGGCACGGGTGCCAGGCGCCACGGCGTTGTTTTCCACGGTGGCCTTGGTGCTGATGTCGATGTAGCGCGCCTGGGCGTTGATCATCCACTTGTCGTTGATCATGTAGTCCGCGCCGATCTGCGCAGCCCAGCCCCAGGAGTTCTCGGCCTTGAAGTTGCTGAAGCCGGCTTCGGAGGCGCGGCTGCCGACGTGTTCGTCGTAGATCCAGGTGTAGTTGATACCGGCGCCTACGTACGGTTGGAACGGGGATTTATTGTCCAGCGGGTAGTACACGACGCTCAGGGTCGGTGGCAGGTGTTTCAGCGTACCGAGCTTGCCGTTGGCGGCGCCGAGGGCGGTGCCCTTGATCTTCACGTCATGCTCGAACGGCGTGGCCGCCAGCAGTTCGATACCGACATGGCTGGTGAGCATGTAGGCGAAGTTCAGGCCCAGCTGGGTGTCGCTGCTCATGGTCGCCTTGCCGCCCAGGTTGGCGCCGGCCAGTGGGCCCTGGTCAACTTTGACGGTGCTGCTGTCTGCCTTCGGGTTCACGGTGATTGCACCGGCACGAATCAGAATGTCGCCCGCTTCGTGAGCGTGGACGGCAGGGGCGGCGAGTGCGAGGGCGAAGAGGGACGCGCCGAGCAGAGACTTGTTCATGGGAGCTCCAGAGGACGTTTAGAAGTTGTACGTCCAATGGTAAAGATCGTTCCGTCCGGTCTTTTGACTCAGCTCAATGAAAGGGCGATCAGCGTTATTCCGGCAGTTCGTAGATATAAATTTTCTCGGCATCCATCTGGTAGCCGGCGTCGGCCAGTTCACTGGTGGACGGTTTGACCTGCATCGCCCCCTCGATCCAGTACGGCTGGTAGAGCTCATCGAGCTTCACGCCGAGTTCGCTTTTCACGTGCACGATCTGGTTCGATGGCGGTGGCGGCACATGGATGCACGCGCCGAAATACGGCACCAGCAGGAACTCGGTGGTGCGCCCTTCTTCACTGACTTCCAGCGGCACGATATACCCGGGCAGGCGGATGTGCTGGCCATCGAGGCTCTGCACCACCGGCGCATTGGGCAGATCCTGCTTGGCCGCTGGTGCCGCTTCGACGGACAAGGCATCGGCCATGTTCGACAGGTTGTGCAGCGGTTTCATGTTGGGGATTTCCGGCGGCGCGTCCGGCGGGATCATCTCCTGCCAGGACAAGTCCTTGGGCTGGTCCTCTGCCCAGGCGGGCACGGCCACCAGCAGCAATAACGCAAACAGAGCGCGACGCATCGAAGCCTTCCTCATAAACGTATGGACAGGCCATCGGCCAGGGATTGTCGGTAGGCGCGCCACGCGGGCACGCTGCCCATCAATAGCGCTGCAGCCAGGATACCGGCGAGCAGGGTCCATTCATATTCGCTGGGCCACGACATCGGCAGGTCGAGGCCGTAATTGGCCTGCAAATACCCGCGCGATGCGGCGATGCACACATACAGCAAGCCCACGCCTGCGATCACGCCGGACAGGGCAAGGGCGAAGGCTTCGAAAATCAGCAAGGTTGCGATATGCCACGGCCGCGCGCCCACCGAGCGCAGGATCGCCATTTCGCGGCGGCGTTCGTTGAGGCTGGTTAGGATCGCCGTGAGCATGCCGATCAAACCGGTCAGCACCACGAACAGCGAGATCACGAACAAGGCTTTTTCGGCGGTGCCCATCATGCTCCACAGCTCTTGCAGCGCCACGCCGGGCAGGATCGCCAGCATCGGTTCGCCACGGAATTCGTTGATCTCCCGCTGCAGGGCGAAGGTGGAAATCTTGTTGTTCAGGCCGAGCATAAAGGCCGTGATGGCTTGCGGGGTGAGGTCCATGTTGCGCGCCTGGTCGGCACTGATGCGGCCTTTGCCCTGGGCCGGTACGCCGTTGTGCCAGTCGATATGGATCGCTTCCATGCCGCCGAGGCTGATATGCAGCGTGCGGTCCACCGGCGTACCGGTGCGCTTGAGGATGCCAACCACGGTGAATGGCTTGTCATCGTGCTTGACCAGGCTGACCACCGCCACGCCGTGGGCCAGCACCAGCTTGTCACCGAGCTTGTAGTGCAGGGCATCGGCGACTTCGGCGCCGAGTACTACTTCGAAGGGGTCGGTGGCGAAGGCGCGGCCGCTGGCCAGCTCCAGGTTTTGCTTGCGCCCGTACTGGTAGTGCTCGAAGTAGGATTCGTTGGTGCCCATGACGCGGTAGCCGCGGTGGGAGTCGCCGAGGGAAATCGGGATCGCCCATTTCACCTGGGGGCTGGCGGCGAAGTGCTCGTAGCTGTCCCACCGAATGTTGTTGGTGGCGTTGCCGATGCGGAACACCGAGTACAGCAGCAGGTTGACCGAACCGGAGCGCGCGCCGACGATCAGGTCGGTGCCGCTGATGGTGCTGGCGAAACTGTTGCGCGCCTCAACGCGCACGCGCTCCACCGCCAGCAGCAGGCACACCGACAGGGCGATGGCGAAGGCGGTGAGGATCGCGGTAAAGCGGCGGTTAGCCAGGCTGGCCATGGCTAGACGAAACAGATACATCTCAAACCTCTGCGGGCGTGGCGGTGCGATTGAGTTCGGCCAGCGACAGGTTGCGGTCGAACAGCGGCGCCAGGCTCTGGTCATGGCTGACAAACAACAGGCTGGCGCCGGCTTCGCGGCATTCGGCGAACAGCAGTTGAATGAAGGCTTCGCGGGCGTCGTAGTCCAGGGCCGAGGTGGGCTCGTCGGCGATCACCAACTCCGGTTGGCCGATCAGCGCACGGGCGGCGGCCACCCGTTGCTGTTGGCCGATGGACAGCGAGTCGGCGCGGCGCTCCAGCAAGTCCTTATCCTTCAGGCCCAGGTGCGCCAGCAATGTGGCGGCGGCTGTGTCGACACTGCCGTGGCGCTGCTTTGCCCGTTGCGCGCGCAGCTTGGAAAAGTGGCAGGGCAACTCGACGTTCTCGCGCACCGACAGGAACGGCAGCAGGTTGAACTGCTGGAAGATATAGCCGGTGTGGTCAACACGAAAGCGGTCCCGGGCGCCGGCCGAGAGTTCGGTCAGCTCCTGGCCGAGCAGGCGGATGCTGCCCTGGCTGGGCTTTTGCACACCGCCGAGCAGGCCGAGCAAGGTGGTTTTGCCACTGCCGCTCGGCCCCTTCAGAAACAGGGTTTCCCCCGCTTCCAGGCGGAACGCGGGGATGTCCAGCAGCTGTGGGTGACCGGGCCAGTTGAAGCCCAGGTCAGACAGTTCGATCAATGGGTGGGTCATGGGCACTCAGAACTTCAGGGTGGCTGCGGTGGCGGTCGCTTCAACACCTTGCTGGCCGCTCGGGCCGATCAGTTGTACCTGAATTTTCTGGGTGGCGGGGAAGGTCTTGAACACCTGGGTCAGGTCCAGGTTGCCCAGGGCGGTCGGCGTAGCACAGGTGAATTGGTAGTGGGCGTGGATTTCACTGTGATCGTGATGATGCTCGTGGGCGCCGTCTTTGGCGTCGTGGTCATCATCGTCGTCGTCGTGGTCGGCTTCCGGTTTGTCGCCGAACAGCGGGCTGTTGAGTTCCTGGGAGCTGATCACGCAACCGGCGGCCTTGGGCAGGTTGAACAGCGCCAGTGGGTTCTCCAGCTGTTTGCGTGCAGCGGCGACCTTGGCTTTGTCGGCAGCAGTGGTGGCGAGGTGTTCGAAGCCCACCAGGTTCATCGCCGGGCTGTCCAGTTCAAGCTCCAGGGCCTGGCCGTCGAGTACCGCGTTAAGGCGGCCGACGCCATGTTCGTGGGCGCCGAGGCTGCCGTGTTCGTGATCGTGGTCATGCTCGTCAGCGGCGTGAGCGATGGCGAGTGGCAACAGGGCAAACGGCAAAGCAAGCAACAGACGGCGCATGGGAAAGCTCCAGGAGATGAAAGTTTTGTTATGTGATCTTATAACAATAGTGCTAAGAGTTTGACCGCCCGCTTGGCGTTGCGCAAGCCGCATGGGAGCATGCTCGTCAGAAAAAATGCAGGAGGAAGGACGATGTTGCGAATTCGTGGAACCATCGGCGACCTGCCGGTGGACTTGACCCTGGAGCTGGACGACGGCGATTGGGCGCGACTCGGCGCGCAGTTGCAGGCAACGCCAGTGGCAAGCGCGACCGCCGCGCCGGCAGCGCCGGTCAAGCCGAACGATGATCTGTGGCAGAACGCCCAGGACCTGTTGCGCAACGCCGGGCAACTCAGCGGCCTGGAACTGCTTGATCGACTGGAAGGTTTGGCGGGGGATGCCGCGGCGGGCAAGCGCCTGTTGGTGCGCCTGCGCCATAGCACCAAGGTCAAGGTGGCCAGCGGCGGGGATACGCCGCTGTATACCTGGATCGAACCCTTGTAGGAGCGAGCTTGCTCGCGAAGGTCGTTAACGATAACGCGGGCATTCTGGATGACCGCGGCGCCCTTGAGTTTTTCGCGAGCAAGCTCGCTCCTACAGCGCGATTAGTACAGCGCGGCAAACAACTTGCGGCGGTACACGGTCACCAGCGGGTGATCATTGCCCAACAGCTCGAACACCTGCAGCAAGGTCTTGTGCGGCAGGCCTTCGCTGTAGCTGCGGTTGCGGATAAACAGCTTGAGCAAGCCTTCCAGCGCCGCGTCGTACTGCTGGCGCGCCAGCTGCTGGATGGCCAGTTGATAGGCGGCTTCGTCATCCTGCGGGTTTTGCGCCAGGCGGCTTTTCAACTCGGCGGCGTCCGGCAGGTCGGCGGCCTGGCGCAGGAAGGTGATTTGCGCCTTGGCGCCGGCGAGCGCTGCTTTGTGGTCATCGCTCTTCACCGCATCGAGCACGGTTTGGGCTTCACCCAACTCACCGCGTTCGGCCAGGCAACGGGCGTACAGAATCAACGCGGCGGCGTTGCTGTTGTCTTCACCCAGCAGCGCCACCAGCACGGCCTCGGCGTCGCTGATGCGGCCATCGGCAAACAGCGCCTGGGCCTGCTCCAGTGGGTCAGCCGCCGCCGGTGGTGGCATCTTCACGTGAGGCTCCAGCATCGCCCGCACCGCCGACTCCGGCTGCGCCCCGGCAAACCCATCCACCGGCTGGCCATCCTTGAACAGCACCACCGTCGGCAGGCTTTGAATGCCAAAGCGCGCGACGATGTCCTGCTCCGCCTCGCAATCGACCTTGGCCAGCAGCAGCTCACCCTGATAGCTCTCGGCGATCTGCGCCAGCATGGGCATTAACGCCTTGCACGGCGCGCACCACTCGGCCCAGAAATCCACGAGCACGGGTTTTTCGAAGGAATTCTGGATCACGGCCTGGTCGAAATTGGCGCTGGTGACGTCGAAGATGTACGGCGTGGGTTCACTCATGGGGCGTCTCGAATAAAGCGGGAATGGGGCAACTATAAGGGCTGGCGCCGCGAATGGTACAGGCTCACCTTACGAAACTCCCAAGGCTCGGCCAGGTCCGGCAACGTCAGTGCATCGAGTATCTCCAGCCGTTGATAAGCCGGGTGCTGGAAGTCCCGCACGCGCGAGTCCGCCACCAGCGCTTCGCGGCCTCGGCTGAGGAAGTGGTCGAGCAACGGCAGGTTGGCGCGGTCGTAGAGCACGTCGGCGACCAGGATCAGGTCGAAGCGATCGGCTTCGGCGAAAAAGTCCGCCGAGTAACTCAGTTCCACACCGTTGAGTTCGGCATTCGCTCGGCAGGACGCTAACGCCAGCGGGTCCAGGTCGCAGGCCACCACTTCCAGCGCGCCGGCTTTGACCGCCGCAATCCCGGCCACACCGGAGCCCGCGCCGAAATCCAGCACACGCTTACCTTTCACCCATTGCGGGTTCGCCGCCAGATACCGCGCCAGCGCCAAACCGCTGGCCCAGCAAAAACTCCAGTAGGGCGGTTCATGCAGGATGCGTCGGGTTTCCTCGGGGCTGAAGGCGCGGTCCATGTTGTCCGCATCCAGCAGCCACAATGAAAGCGCGGTACCTGGCAGCGGGCAGGGCACCAGTTGGGCGTCGCCGATCAGCGCGCTCAGGGCGCGCTGCAAGTCCAGCGGCGGCATCATGGTGCCTTGACGAGTTCCAGGGGGCCGGTGGTCTGGGTGATCGCCTGGGTGATGCGTACGGCAGGCAGGTGCAGGATCAACTGGCCGGATTGGCTGGCACGGCCACGCAATTCAACCCGCGCACCGACTGGGAACGCCTCGGGGTTATAGCGCAGGCGGAAGGCCAGGGGCTTGCCGTTGCCGGTCAAGACGCTGCTCGCCAACAGTTGTTGCGGGCGCGAACGGTCATCGATCACCAGCAGCGCCATCTCGACTTCGGCGCCGGCCGGTACGTTGGTGAGGCTGCCGCTGATTTCGCGTTGATAGGCGGGCAGGGGACCGAGGTCTTCAATGCCGGGGACTTTTTTCTCTTGTGCGGGCGTCGGTTGAGGGGCGGCCGGCTTGGGGGCTTCGCTGCTGCAGGCGACCAGGACACTGAACACGGTGAGCAAAACAAGTGGTCGTAACTGCATGTACGGCTCCAGAAAAGGACAAAATCCGTGGCTTGAAATATAAGAAACATATAGGCCTGCCTATATACCGTAAAGGCTATGGCTTGTCTTGCCACAGGGATGCGCTACCATGGCCCTCCCTTTTTTTGTTGCCTGCCACCATGCACTGTCCCTTCTGCGGTGCCAACGACACCAAGGTCATTGACTCGCGTCTGGTCGCCGAGGGCGATCAAGTGCGTCGCCGGCGCGAATGCCTGGCCTCTGGCTGCGGTGAACGTTTCACCACCTTCGAAACCGCCGAACTGGTATTGCCGCGCCTGATCAAGTCCGACGGCAGCCGCCAGCCTTTCGACGAAGAAAAACTGCGCGCCGGTATGCAGCGCGCCCTGGAAAAACGCCCGGTGAGTGTCGAGCGGCTGGAGGCGGCGCTGGCGCATATCAAGCACAAGCTGCGCGCCACCGGCGAACGCGAGGTCAAGAGCCTGGTGGTGGGAGAGCTGGTGATGGGCGAGCTGCAAAAGCTCGACGAAGTCGCCTATATCCGTTTCGCCTCGGTGTATCGACGCTTCCAGGACCTCAACGAGTTCCGCGAAGAGATCGACCGCCTGGCCCGTGAGCCGGTCAAAGAATGAACCCACTTTCTGCTGAACAGGCTGTACTGGACGCCCATTACATGGCCCGCGCCCTCGAACTGGCGCGCAACGGCCTGTACACCACCCACCCCAACCCGCGTGTGGGCTGCGTGATTGTCCGCGCTGGGCAGATTGTCGGCGAAGGCTGGCATGTGCGCACCGGCGAGCCCCATGCGGAAGTGCATGCCTTGCGGGCTGCCGGTGACAAGGCGCGCGGCGCCACGGCGTACGTAACCCTCGAGCCCTGCAGCCACTACGGCCATACCCCGCCGTGCGCCGATGCGCTGGTGAGTGCCGGGCTGGCGCGGGTGGTCGCAGCGATGCAGGACCCCAACCCGGAAGTCGCCGGGCGCGGCATGCAGCGCCTGGCCCAGGCCGGAATCGAGGTGCGCAGCGGCGTGCTGGAAGGTGAAGCCAGGGCCCTGAATAAGGGCTTCCTCAAGCGTATGGAGCATGGCCTGCCGTTTGTGCGGGTCAAGCTGGCGATGAGTTTGGACGGCCGCACTGCCATGGCCAGCGGCGAAAGCCAATGGATCACCGGCCCCGCCGCCCGCGCCGCCGTGCAGCGCTTGCGCGCCGAGGCCAGCGTGGTGCTGACCGGTGCCGACACCGTATTGGCCGACGGCGCACGCCTGACCGTCCGCGCCGCCGAACTCGGCCTGGACGACGCCACCACGGCCCTGGCTATGTCGCGTCCGCCGCTGCGCGTGCTGATCGACGGCCGTTTGCGCGTGCCGCTCAACGCACCGTTCTTCAAGGCCGGCCCGGCGTTGGTCATCACCTGCGTCACCGCGGAAAACCAGTTCCCCCGTGGCCCCGAATGCCTGGTGGTGCCGGGCGTGGACGGCCAGGTCGACCTGCGCTCGGCGCTGGTGGCGCTGGCCGCCCGTGGCGTAAACGACGTACTGGTGGAGGCCGGCCCAAGCCTGGCGGGCGCGTTTGCCCAGCAGGGCCTGGTGGACGAATACGTGATTTTCGTCGCCGGCAAGTTCCTCGGCTCCGCTGCCCGGCCTTTGCTGGACTGGCCACTTGAGAAGCTGGCCGACGCGCCCCAACTCAAGATCACTGAAATGCGCGCTGTAGGCGACGACTGGCGAGTCACTGCCATCCCTGTGCCAGCAGCGAGCGTATAATTCTGACCGGGCGCTCAAGTGCCCGCACCGTTTTCCAGGAGTAAGGCCATGTTCACCGGCATTATCGAATCCATCGGCAGCATCCGCGCCATGACCCCCAAGGGCGGCGACGTGCGCCTGCTGGTTGAAACCGGCAAGCTCGACCTCGGCGACGTCAAGCTGGGCGACAGCATCGCCGTCAGCGGCGTGTGCCTGACCGTCGTCGAACTGCCGGGCAACGGCTTTGCCGCCGACGTCAGCCGGGAAACCCTGGACTGCACCGCGATGAACGACCTCAAGGCCGGCAGCCCGGTCAACCTGGAAAAAGCCCTGACCCCGACCACTCGCCTGGGCGGCCACCTGGTCAGTGGCCACGTCGACGGCGTCGGCGAAGTGGTGGCCCGCAGCGAAAATGCGCGCGCCGTGGAATTCCGCATCCGCGCGCCCAAGGAGCTGGCCAAGTACATTGCCCACAAAGGCTCGATCACCGTCGACGGCACCAGCCTGACCGTGAACGCCGTGAATGGCGCCGAATTTGAACTGACCATCATTCCCCACACCCTGAGCGAGACCATCATGGCGTCGTACCAGCCTGGTCGCCGGGTGAACCTGGAAGTCGACTTGCTTGCCCGTTACCTGGAGCGCCTGCTGTTGGGCGATAAGGCCGCAGAGCCTGCAGCCGGGAACATCACTGAAAGTTTTCTGGCCGCTAACGGCTACCTGAAATCCTGACCAAGGGGGTGCCCTGTGGCGCTCAATAGCATCGAAGAACTGGTTGAAGACATCCGCCAAGGCAAGATGGTCATCCTGATGGATGACGAAGACCGCGAAAACGAAGGCGACATCATCATGGCCGCCGAGGCCTGCAAGCCTGAGCACATCAACTTCATGGCCAAGCACGCCCGTGGGTTGATCTGCATGCCCATGAGCCGCGAGCGCTGCGAGTTGCTCAAGCTGCCGTTGATGGCGCCGCGCAATGGTTCAGGGTTTGGTACCAAGTTCACCGTATCGATTGAAGCGACCACCGGCGTCACCACCGGCATTTCCGCCGCCGACCGTGCCCGCACCGTGCAAGCCGCTGCCGCCAAGGACGCCAAGGCCGAAGACATCGTCAGCCCAGGCCACATCTTCCCGTTGATGGCCCAGCCGGGCGGCACCCTCGCTCGTGCCGGCCACACCGAAGCCGCCTGCGACCTGGCGCGCATGGCCGGTTTCGAGCCGAGCGGCGTGATCTGCGAAGTGATGAACGACGACGGCACCATGGCCCGCCGTGCCGAACTCGAAGCCTTTGCCGCCGAACACAACATCAAGGTCGGCACCATTGCCGACCTGATTCACTACCGGATGATCCACGAACGTACCGTTCAGCGGATTGCCGAGCAGCCACTGGACAGCGAACTGGGCCAATTCAATTTGGTGACCTACCGTGATTCGGTGGAAGGCGACGTGCACATGGCCCTGACCCTGGGCACCATCTGCGCCGACGAGCCGACCCTGGTGCGCGTGCACAACATGGACCCGTTGCGCGACCTGTTGATGGTCAAGCAACCGGGCCGCTGGAGCCTGCGCGCCGCCATGGCTGCGGTGTCCGAGGCCGGCAGCGGTGTGGTGCTGCTGCTGGGTAACCCGGTAGATGGCGACGTGCTGCTCGCGCATATTCGCGAAACCGCCGAGCAGACCCAGGTGAAAACGCCGACCACCTACAGCATTGTCGGCGCCGGTTCGCAGATCCTGCGTGACCTCGGTGTGCGCAAAATGCGCTTGATGAGCGCACCGATGAAATTTAATGCGATATCCGGATTCGATCTGGAAGTTGTAGAATACGTGCCCTCCGAATAAAGGCCGGCGCTTTTTGCCCCTTGTTCGCGGTTAAATCATCACTGAGGGACGCACTTTTCGCGTCCCGGCTCTTTAAGAGATTTGTCGAATGACCCTGAAGACCATCGAAGGTACCTTCATCGCCCCCAAAGGCCGCTATGCCCTGGTGGTTGGCCGCTTCAACAGCTTCGTGGTTGAAAGCCTGGTAGGCGGTGCCGTGGATGCCCTGGTTCGCCACGGTGTGAGCGAGAGCGACATCACTATCATCCGCGCCCCTGGCGCCTTCGAAATTCCACTGGTTGCGCAAAAAGTTGCTCAGCAGGGTGAATACGCGGCGATCATCGCCCTGGGCGCGGTCATTCGTGGCGGTACTCCGCACTTCGAATACGTGGCCGGCGAATGCACCAAGGGCCTGGCCCAGGTGTCCATGGAGTTCGGCGTGCCAGTCGCGTTCGGCGTACTGACCGTGGATTCCATCGAGCAAGCCATCGAGCGTTCCGGCACCAAGGCCGGCAACAAAGGCGCTGAAGCTGCCCTATCCGCCCTGGAAATGGTCAGCCTGCTGTCGCAGTTGGAGGCCAAGTGATTTCCGACGAGAGCGATTGCTTCAACCCACGCGACGAGCGTCCAGCGGACGCCGGCAAGCCGTCGAAAAGCGAAAAGCGCCGTGCTGCCCGCCAGCTCGCCACCCAGGCGCTGTACCAGCGTCACATGGCTGGTACCTCGCTGAACGAGATCGAAGCGCAGTTTCGCGTCGATAACGACTTCACGTTTGCCGACCAGAGCTACTTCCACGACATCCTGCACGGGGTTCCGGCCAACCTGGCCGAGATCGATGCGGCATTGACGCCGTGCCTGGACCTGACCCTCGAAGAGCTGGACCCGGTTGAACTGGCCGTACTGCGCCTGTCCACCTGGGAGCTGCTCAAGCGCGTTGACGTGCCGTACCGCGTGGTGATCAACGAAGGCATCGAACTGGCGAAAGTCTACGGTTCGACCGACGGTCACAAGTTCGTCAACGGCGTGCTCGACAAGCTGGCCCCGCGCCTGCGTGAAGCCGAAGTGAAGGCGTACAAGCGCTAACCTGCGCTTGAGTCCTGAATGGGCGAGTTCGAGCTGATCCACCAGTACTTCGCCGCCGCGCCGTGCGCACAGGGCGGCGAGGGCATTGCCCTGGGGATCGGCGACGACTGTGCCCTGCTGGCGCTCCCCGCCGGGGAGCAACTGGCAATTTCCACCGATACCTTGGTGGCCGGCGTGCACTTTGCCGCCCCCTGTGACCCGTTCCTGCTCGGCCAGCGCTCGCTGGCCGTGGCGGTCAGCGACCTGGCCGCCATGGGCGCCCACCCCCTCGCGTTTACCCTCGCACTCACTACGCCGACCGTCGATGCCGATTGGCTGCAACGCTATGCCCAGGGGTTGAACGCCATGGCGCAAAACTGCGGTGTGGGCCTGGTGGGCGGCGACACCACGCGCGGTCCGCTGAGCCTGACCCTGACCGTGTTTGGTCGTGTCCCGGCCGGTCAAGCGTTGACTCGCAGCGGCGCACAGCCGGGCGACCTCTTGTGTGTCGGCGGCGAGTTGGGTAATGCCGCCGGTGCCTTGCCGCTGGTATTGGGGCAGCGCAGCGCCGATGCCGCGATTGCCGACCCGCTGCTGGCCCATTACTGGTCGCCACAGCCACAGTTGGCCCTTGGCCTGGCTCTACGGGGCAAGGCCACATCGGCGATGGATATTTCTGACGGCCTTCTGGCCGATTGCGGGCATATCGCCAAGGCCTCGGCTGTCAGCCTGTTGATCGAGCGCCAGAAGCTGCCGCTGTCCAACGCGTTGCTGGCGTTTGTCGGTGATGACGAGGCGCGGGTCGCCGCATTGAGCGGCGGCGATGACTACGTGCTGGTGTTCACCCTGCCGCCCGTCGAGTTGGCGCCGTTGCTGGCTGACGGTTGGCCGGTGCATGTTATCGGCCAGGTCCAGGCGGGGCAGGGGGTCACGCTGCTTGACGCTCTCGGGCAAGACATCACCCCGGCCATCCGTGGCTATCAACATTTTTGCCCGGCACCCTGAATCGCGTGCTGCGCTACGCTCTATTACGTCGTTCTGGATGCTGGATTTGCAGGAGATCATCGCCATGGATGTACGCCGCTGGGCGCTGATGCTGCTGTGTGCCCTTCCGTCATGGTCCCAGGCGCAGGAGGTGCCGGTGGTGCCCGGCAAGGTCATGCTGGCCAGCGAGGCCTGGGATGACTACACCAATGCCGACGGCAGCGGCCTGGCCTGGGATGTGTTGCGGCACGTCTTCGAACCGGTCGGGATCACCTTGCAAACCCGCATTGAGCCCTATACCCGCTCGGTCGGCCTGGCCCAGCGCGGTGAAGTGGATGGCTGGGTCGGTTCCTACCGCGATGAAGTCAAGGGTGTGCTCTACCCGCACTGGAACTTCGATTCCGACCCCATCTACGCCCTTGGGCTGGCGACCTCGCCGATACCGAGCGCCGCGACGCTGGGGGATTATCGCCTGGCCTGGGTGCGGGGCTACAAGTACGAGGCGTATTTGCCCCATGTGCGCCGTTTCAATCAGATCCAGCGGCGCGATGGCATCTTGCCGATGCTGCAACATGGTCGTGCCGACTTCTACATTGATGCGCTCACCGAAGCCCGATACGTCCTCAGTCAGGCGGACGCCCCGTCCCAGTTCCGGCTCACCCATATCATCGACCTGCCGCTCTACGTGGGTTTTGCCGATACCGAGCGTGGTCGGGCATTACGCACCGTGTTTGACCAGCGCATGGCCGTCCTGGTGAAAAGCGGCGAGCTGAAGCCGATTTTCCTGCGCTGGAAACTGCCGTATCCGTTCTGACCTGCATAGAACCGGGACGAAGGCCAATCGAACCGATTGATCTTTATCAGCGATAATTCAGCTTAAGCGTCTGTAGGAACCTGCTGTTACAATGCCCGCCTCTGTGAAATCTGAAATCAGGAGCACACGGTGCCCGTCGTTTTCGTCGCTGCTTCCAAGCTGCCTACCCCTTTTGCCACGTTCACCATGAGCGGCTTTCTCGAAGAAGCCACCGGGCGCGAGCACGTTGTGCTCAGCCTCGGCGATATCGCCGATGGCGCACCGGTTCTCGGTCGCGTGCACTCCGAGTGCCTGACCGGCGATGCGCTGTTCAGCCAGCGCTGTGACTGCGGCTCGCAATTGGAAGCCGCGATGCGCGCCATCGCCCGTGAAGGCCGTGGGGTGCTGTTGTACTTGCGTCAGGAAGGCCGTGGCATTGGCCTGCTGAACAAGATCCGCGCCTATGAGCTGCAAGACGGCGGCGCCGATACTGTCGAGGCCAACGAGCGCCTGGGCTTCGCCGCCGACCAGCGTGACTACGCGATCTGCCTGCCGATGCTGGAACACCTGGGCGTGAAGTCCCTGCGCCTGATGACCAACAACCCGCGCAAGGTCAAGGCCTTGACCGAGATGGGCATCACCGTGGCCGAGCGCGTACCGCTGCACACCGGGCACAACCCGCACAACAAGCTCTACCTGGCGACCAAGGCCAGCAAGCTCGACCACATGATGGGCAACGAGCATCAAGGCGAGGTCGACCGCGCGTGACCCGTGGCCAGGTGAAACGGCGACTGTCCTTCAGTTGGTGGCAGTATCTGGCCCTGGCGCTGCTCCCGCTGTTCGTGATCAACCTGGTGTTTGGCCAGGCCGAACCCTTGTTGCCGGTGCTGGCCATGCCGTTCTTTATCGCCGGCGTGGCGTCGATGTTCCTCAGCCTGCGCTACTTCAACGGCTATAAACACGCCCTGATCGCCACCTCCAAAGCCCTCGATACCGCTGAAGAACCGGCTGCCTGGATCACCCTGGCGGCGCGTCGGCGCACGGCCTTGATGGTGGCGGCCGTGCCGGCGTGGGTGGGCGCATTGGCGGTATTCGTCGGCCTGGAGGCGGTGCCGCTTTTTCTGTTGGCGCTGTCGACGACGGTGCTGTTTTACCTCTACCGCATCCCGCGTCAGTTGGGATGATGCGCCGCTGGCTGGCGATTCTGCTGCTGGCATTCAGTGCCCAGGGCCTGGCGGTCGAACGTGTCGTCAGTCTGGCGCCTTCACTTTCTGAAATCGTGGCTGAGCTGGGTGCTGCCGACCTGCTGGTGGGCGTGCTCGATGGCGGTGATCGGCCAGAGGCGCTGGCGAACGTGCCGTCGGTTGGGCGTTATGGGCAGTTGGACATGGAGCGCCTGCTCAGCCTTAAGCCCGACCTGATCCTGCTCTGGCCCGGCAGCGTCGGCCCGGCCCAGCGCGAGCAACTGCAGCGCCTGAATATCCCGGTGTATGTCGCCGAACCCCATAGCCTTGAACAAATGACCACCCAGGTCCAGGCCATCGCCGAGCAATTGGGCCATGCCGACGCCGGCCGGCAATTGGCTGCGCACCTGCGCCAGCGCCTGGCGCAGTTGCGCCAGCGTTATCAGCGGGCCGAACCGGTGCGGGTGTTCTACCAGGTGTGGAACCAGCCGCTGTACACCGTGGGCGGCGGCCAGATCATCAGCGACGCGCTGAGCGTGTGCGGTGCGCGCAATGTGTTTGACGACCTGAAGCTGCCCGCGCCGCAGGTCAGCATCGAGTCGGTATTGCAGCGCAATCCCGAGATGATCCTGGTGGGCGATCAGGCTCAGAAGGAAGCCTGGAAGGTATGGCCAGCGATGGCGGCGCGGGTGCGGCTGGTTCCGGACAAAGGCCTGGAACGGCCCAGCGGGCAGATGCTGGAAGCGCTGGCGCGGCTGTGTCAGGTGATTGCTCCGGGCCGCTGAGGCCGGTCCAGGCCACAATCAGATTTCAGGTGTCCAGGTCACGCCAAACATCCACGTCCGGCCTTCTTCACGGTAATCCTGATTGTTGACGAATGCCGGATCGTTGTAGCTGTAGCGCGCCCGTGCATAGGACTTGTCCAGCAGGTTATCGACCTTCAGCGACAACGCCACCTCCCGCGTCACCGCCCAACTGCCACGCAGCCCGAGTAACCCATAGCCGCCCAGACGCTGGGTGTTGGCTTCATTGTCATAGCTGTGGCTGATCGCCTGCCAACTGGCGCCCACGCCCATCTGGTCGAATTGCCGGTCGAGGTCCAGGCTCAACGTACGCCGTGCCCGGCGGGCCAGGGTGTGGCCACTGTCGCGGTCGCGGGGGTCGATGAGCGACAGCCCGAGGTTACCTTGCCAGCCGAACAGGTCCTGCTTGAGCGCCGCCTCAACACCGTTGATGCGTGCCGACGCCACATTCTGCGGCTTGCCGGTTTGGTTGAGAATGATCGCATCGCTCAAATCGGTGCGGTACAGCGAGGCCTCCAGGCGCGTGCTGTCACTCAACTGGCTGCGCCACTGCAGTTCGTAGCTCTTTGATGTTTCGGGCTGCAGGTGGGGGTTGCTGTACTTCGTGTCCGGATAATAGAGGTCGTTGAAGGTCGGCGCGCGGAAGCCTTCGCTGTAGCTCAGCAGCACGTCATTGTCGGGGTTGACCGGCAAGGTCAGGGTGCCGCTCCAGCTGTTCTGCCTGCCGAACTGCTGGTTCTGGTCGTGACGCAGGCCCAGTTCGGTGGAAAACCACTCGCTGTGAAAACGATGCTGCATAAAGGCGGCGCGGTTCCAGCGGCTGTTTTCGGTAAAGGTGGTGGAGCCGTGGAAGCGGTCTTCGTACCAGTCGCCGCCGAGGATCAGGCTGTTCTGCTCATCCAGGGTCAGATCGTTCTGCCAGTTGACCGAGTCGCGGTAGGTGTTGAATACACTGAAATCCTCGCTGAGGGTGTCGCGCTTGGTGTCGCGGTTCTCGCTGTGGCCCAGCTCCAGGCGCGATTGCCAGTGCTCATTGAGCGTGGCGTCGACATAGCCGCTGGCGCTGCTCACGGCGTAGTCGGTGTAGGGTTTCTGGCCGACGGTTTGCCCGGTGGCGGCGTCGTAGTGGCCGAAGCTGTTGTCGTACTCCGACTTGCCGCGGTTATCCAACAGATTGAAGCCCACCTCCAGTTCATCGCTGAAGGAGTGGCTGAGGTTCAGGCTCACGGACTGGTTGCGATAAGCATCATGGTCACCGTCGCTGGGGAACGACTGGCGGGTTGAGTTGATGCCGGCAGTGTCATCCAGGCTCGCGCCCAGGTTGAAGCGCGTCTGTTTGTCACCACCCGAAAGGCCAAGGCTGCGCTCCCAGGTGTTGTGGCTGCCGAACCCGAGTTTCACCCGCGGTTGCACGCCTTGCTCGGCATTGCGCCGGGTGAATACCTGGATCACCCCGCCAATCGCGTCGCTGCCGTAGATCACCGAGCGCGAGCCGCGCAGCACTTCCACTCGCTCAATCTGGTCGACGTTGAGGTATTGCAGGCCGCTGTCGCCGGACGTCGTATTGGCGATGCGCTGGCCGTCTACCAGCACCAGGCTTTGGGCGGACTTGGTGCCCCGCAGGTAGATGCCCGGCAAACTGCCACGGCCACCGGAGGGCGCGACTTGTACGCCGGGCACACGGCTGAGCAGGTCGGTGAGGCTGGTGGGTTGCAGGCGGTCGATGTCGTCGCGGGTGAACACGGTGTTGGCGGCGCTGCTGTCGTTGCGTGCCTGGACCTGGCGGTTGGCGCTGATGACGACGTCGGGGAGTTTCAGGGCGTTGTCGCGGGTGTCGGCGAGCAATTCAGGGGAGGGCAGAAGCATCAGGGCAAGGTACAGGTGTTTCATGGCTGTCCATGGCGTTGAGGATGGCTCCAATCAAATGTGGGAGGGGCAAGCCCCTCTCACATTGGGTCCCGGTTTCTACAGGGCCAGCAGCGCCAGGCGCTCGCGCACCGAAGCCTCGATCCCTGCTTCATCCAGCCCGCACTCGGCCAGCATCTGCGCCGGCTTGGCGTGTTCGACGTAGGTATCCGGCAAGCCCAGGTGCAGCACCGACTTGAGGATATTCTCCCGCGCCAGGAACTCACTGACCGCCGCACCGGCACCGCCCATGATGGCGTTCTCCTCGACGGTCACCAGCAGCTCATGACTGCCGGCGATGTCGCGCACCAGGGCTTCATCCAGCGGCTTGACGAAGCGCATGTCGACCACGGTGGCGTCGATCTTCTCGGCCACCTTGAGCGCTTCGGCCAATTGCACGCCAAACACCAGGAACGCGGACCTGCTGCCCTGGCGACGCACAACGCCCTTGCCGATTTCGATCGGCTCCAGGTCCTTCTCGATCAGCGCATTCGGGCCGTTGCCCCGTGGGTAACGCACGGCGGCCGGGCCGTTATACAGGTGGCCGGTGCTGAGCATCTTGCGCAGTTCGTTTTCGTCGCTCGGCGTCATCACCAGCATGCCGGGGATGCAACGCAAGTAGGACAGGTCGAAGCTGCCCGCGTGAGTCGGGCCGTCTTCGCCGACTAGACCGGCGCGGTCGATGGCAAATAGCACGTCGAGGTTCTGCACCGCGACGTCATGCACCAACTGGTCATAACCGCGCTGCAGGAAGGTGGAGTAGATCGCCACGACAGGCTTGGCGCCTTCACAGGCCATGCCGGCGGCGAAGGTCACCGCGTGCTGCTCGGCAATGGCCACGTCGAAATAGCGCAGCGGGAAACGCTCGCTGAACGCCACCAGATCTGAGCCTTCCTTCATCGCCGGGGTAATGCCCACCAGGCGTGGGTCGACGGCGGCCATGTCACACAGCCATTCGCCGAACACACCGGAGTACTTCGGCCCGCTGGCTTTTTTTGGCGCAGCGGCGGGGGCGTCCAGGGGTTCCAGCTTGGTGATCGCGTGGTAGCCGATCGGGTCGACTTCCGCCGGCGCGAAGCCTTTGCCTTTCTTGGTCACGATATGCAGGAACTGCGGGCCCTTGAGGTCACGCATATTGCGCAGCGTGGCGATCAGCGTGGGCAGGTCATGGCCGTCGATGGGGCCGATGTAGTTCCAGCCCAGCTCTTCGAACAGCGTGCCGGGGACCAGCATGCCCTTGGCATATTCTTCGGTGCGCCGGGCGATTTCCCAGGCGCCAGGCAGGCGCGAGAGCACCTTCTTGCTGCCTTCACGCATGCTGGCGTAGGTGCGGCTGGAGAGAATCTTGGCCAGGTAATTGGACAGGCCACCGACATTGCGCGAGATCGACATGTCGTTGTCGTTGAGGATCACCAGCATGTTGGCGTTCACTTCCGGCGCATGGTTCAGCGCTTCGAAGGCCATGCCGGCAGTCAGCGCGCCATCACCGATCACGGCGATTGCCTTGCGGTCGCTGCCTTGCAGGCGGGCGGCAATCGCCATGCCCAGCGCTGCGCTGATCGAGGTGCTGGAGTGGCCGACGCCAAAGGTGTCGTACTCGCTTTCGGCGCGGCGCGGGAAGGCGGCAACACCGTCCTTCTGGCGCAGAGTCGCCATGCGCTCGCGGCGGCCCGTGAGGATCTTGTGCGGATACGCCTGATGGCCCACGTCCCACACCAGCCGGTCATCCGGGGTGTCGAACACGTAGTGCAACGCGATGGTCAGCTCGATGACACCCAGGCCGGCACCGAAATGCCCACCGGTCTGGCCGACCGTGTAGAGCAATTCCAGGCGCAACTCATCGGCCAGGGTTTCCAGCTCGGCTTCACCCAGACGACGCAGGCCGTCCGGCGTGGCAGCACGGTCGAGCAGGGGCGTGGACGGGCGCTTGCGGGGAATCTCTTGAAACGTCGTGGGCATCAGGCGAATCGTTATAGGTATAGAAGAGGCGGCAGTTTACCTCAAGCATCGCAAACTGCCCACGCAGAGCGCCGAACTTGGCCGATATGCGGCTGCAATGGCCGCCGTAATCAGTGGCGGCGTTCGACGATATACCGCGCCAGGTCACGCAGCGGCTCGGCTGCCGCGTCGAAAGGTCGCAGGGCGTCCAGCGCCTGGTCGCGTAGTTCCACGGCGTAGCCCTTGGCGGCTTGCAGCCCGAGCAGTGCAGGATAAGTCGGTTTGTCCCGTGCGATATCGGCGCCCTGGCGTTTGCCCAGGGTGGCGGTATCGCTTTCCACGTCGAGAATGTCGTCCTGCACCTGGAACGCCAGGCCAATGGCCCGGGAATAGGTCTGCAGGGCCGCCAATTGCGCGGTTTCGGCACGCCCGCTGGCCAGGGCGCCCAAGTGCACGGCGGCTTCAATCAGTGCGCCGGTCTTGTGGCGGTGCATGTGCTCAAGGGCTTTTTGATCCAGCTTGACGCTGACCGAACCCATGTCGATCGCTTGCCCGCCCACCATGCCCGCAGGGCCGGCAGCCAGGGCCAGGGCCGTGACCATGCGCAGGCGAATCTCGGCGTTGACGCTGCTCAAGCGTGGGTCCAGCAACGCGCTGAACGCCAGGCTCTGCAAGCCATCGCCGGCGAGGATCGCATAGGCTTCATCAAAGGCCTTATGGGTGGTGGGCTGGCCACGACGCAGATCGTCGTCGTCCATGGCCGGCAAATCGTCGTGTACCAGGGAATAGGCGTGAATCAACTCGACCGCACAGGCGGCACCGTTGGCCTGTTCGGCCGGCGCGCCCAGCGCTTCACAGGCCGCATACGCGAGCAACGGGCGCACGCGCTTGCCGCCATTCATCACGCTGTAGCGCATGGCTTCATACAGACGCTTCATTTCCGGGCTTGGCGCAACAAACAAGGGCTCCAGCGCCGCATTCACCCGGGCTTGGCTACTGGCCTGATACGCGTCGATCATTCCGGCTGTTCCGCGTCGAAAGGTTCTTCGGCCAACTCTCCGTCACGCTCCAGCAATACCTGGACCTTCTGCTCCGCCTGCGCCAACGCGCTCTGGCAGTCACGGGTCAGGCCGATGCCTTGCTCAAACGCCGTCAGCGAGTCCTCCAGCGACAACTCGCCGTTCTCCAGACGCTCGACCAATGTTTGCAGGTCGGCGAGGGATTGTTCGAAATCGAGTGCAACTTTTTTGCGGGCCATGGCGGCTATTCCGGTAGACGGTAAACCGGCGCGACACTAGCAGACATGGGGATTCTGGGCAAATGAGCGGGCAAATGAGTGGGGTGTCACTCGCCCCCTGTATTGACCTGATAACGCGTGCTGCGGCCGCCTCCGGGGAGACGGACCAGGCAGTTTTTTTCCAGCAGGTCCGCCAGGTGTCGCGTCGCTGTCGCCTTGGATACCTTTGCCACCGCCTGGTACTGCGCCGCGCTGATGCCGTGTTCGAAGCCCTTCTCACCACCGTCGAGCAGTCGATTGAGGACCTTGATCTGTTCAGCCGACAAAGGGACGTCGCGGTGTTGCTGCCAGAAGCGACTGTTTTCCAGCACCCGGTCAATCCGCGCCATGGCCTGCTGCACGCTGCGTAACAGGGTTTTAAGGAACCACTCCAGCCAGGCAGTGATATCCAGGGAGGACTTCTGGCTGGATTCCAGCGCGTTGTAGTAGCCGGTGCGGTCTTCGAGGATGCTGGCTGACATGGCATAGAAACGGATGGCCTGGTGTTCACCCTGGGCCAGTGCCAAATCGGTGATAGCCCGTGTCAGGCGACCATTGCCGTCATCAAAGGGGTGCAGTGTGACAAACCAGAAGTGCGCGACGCCGGCGCGTACCAATGGGTCCAGTTCCGGCTGATCGCGGCTGGTTTCGAACCACTCCAGGAAATCCGCCAGTGCCTGCTCCAGTCCCAGACGTGGCGGGGCCTCGAAATGCACGGTCGGCTGATCAAGCCGGCCCGACACCACTTGCATCGGCTCATCTCCCCTCAAGGATCCAATATTGAGCGCTCGAGCGGCATAGCCCGCTTCCGGGCCCGGGAACAATAAGTGATGCCAGTTCAATAGGCGGGCGAGGGTAAACGGCTGGGTGAATTGTTGAGTGGCATCCATCATCAACTCGGCGAGGCCTTCGCTGCGGCGGCTTACCTGACCGCCTTCCATCGCTTCCAGGCCCATCCGCCTTGCCAGGGACGAGCGCACCGAGCCGACATTCAACTGCTCACCCTCAATCGCCGAGGACGTCAGGATATTTTGCAGCAGCGCATCCAGTTCATTCTGTGCGCTGACTGCCTGGCTGACGGAGCCGAGCATGCCCAACAACTTGCCCTGGGCTTGTCCGCACTCGCGCAGCAAAGCCGCGAGGCGACCGGGTTGCCAGTGGAAGTGAGGCCAGTCGGCGTGTTGCCAGATCCAGTGCGGATGAGCCATGGTGGAATGCCTGGGTGCGTGAGCCGAATAAAGAGAGTTATTCGGCTCATTTGGTGAGCCGATTGTGCTGTGGATTTGGCTCAGGGTCTAGTCTGGTGATCGGTGTTTTCTGTAGTTTTTGTGATGTGAAATTTGTCTGCCGCAGTAAAAAGCGGCTGGATGAACGGTGGGGAAAATCAGAAAGGGCTTACGAAGGTCGCGTAATAGTCAGCCCCAAATCACAGTTGGGGGCTACTTTAAATGGCGATCATGCTGATCGAAGAGCAGTGCGCTGTGGTTCTTTAAGTTGGAAGCTCGGTTGAATAACGAAAGCCTGCTTTTCAAAGCAGGCTAATCGCGAATCTCGGCTGACTTACTTCTGGTGAGCCGTCAGCGCCGCATACCCATTCATCAAGTTGCGATAGTTGGGAATGCGCTGGGACAACAGATTGCCCAGGCCTTCGATATCGTTGCGCCAGTCGCGGTGCAGCTCACAGGCTACCGAGAACCAGTTCATCAACTGCGCACCGGCCTGGGTCATCCGGCTCCACGCCGCCTGCTGCACCGTGGTGTTGAACGTGCCGGAAGCATCGGTCACCACAAACACCTCAAAACCTTCCGCCAGTGCCGACAAGGTCGGGAACGCTACGCATACATCCGTGACCACGCCGGCGATGATGATCTGCTTGCGGCCGGTGGCTTTGATTGCCTTGACGAAGTCTTCGTTGTCCCAGGCATTGATCTGGCCGGGGCGGGCGATGTACGGCGCGTCCGGGAACATCTCTTTCAACTCCGGTACCAGCGGGCCGTTGGGGCCTTGTTCGAAGCTGGTGGTGAGGATGGTCGGCAGGTTGAAGAACTTGGCCAGGTCGGCCAGGGCCAGCACGTTGTTCTTGAACTCGTTGGGCGAGAAGTCCTGCACCAGGGAAATCAGGCCGGTCTGGTGGTCGACCAGCAGGACTACGGCGTCGTCTTTGTTCAAGCGGTTGTAGGTTGGAGTGCTCATGGTTGAATCCTTTTTTGTTCAGGTTGGTTGGGCGTTGCGTTCAACATGGGCACAGATTAATGGGTGGATGCTGGGGGATAAATCGGCTGGAATGGGTAATACCGTCAACTCAAAGGCGACAATTCATGGGTTGTCAGCAGGATTTGTCCTTTTGATGATCGAAAAAGTAAGTCAAAAAATCTCACGCGTGAGCTATTGAGTGTGGCTAAAAATGCCTGTAGATTTTCTCACGCGTGAGTTTTTCACAGCGAGGTCAGTACCATGGAAAGCAGCTCTCCATCGAGTCCGCCTAAAGGGCCCGATACCGATTCAGCAAGCCTCAAGGGAGAGCGCTTGAAGCCGTCCGCGAAAAAGCCATCGAGCTTTTACATGAAGCAGATGCGTGCAGGCCTGGCGGCCGCCGGCTACGTGAAACACGAGACTTGGGTGCTTCCCGAAAACCGAAGCTTGCTCAAGCAGATGGAGAAACAGCTTCGCCAGCCGATTCTGGCTGGCTCATTCATGTCGGAGAATTTCATGAGCGCAGGTACCAACTGGAATATCGATCGCCTCTTCACCGCTCTTCAGGCCCTGGATGACGTGGTGTCCAAGGACATTACGCTTTCTCTGGTTCAAGGCTCCGAGTCCAGCATCAAGCTGGAAATGAACGATTTCGGTGGCCTGCCGATTTACATCGCAGTGGTGGGCGAGCAGATCATCGTCGACACCGTTCTGGTCGATGTCGAGTCCATCAACGATGTCGCTAAATTCAATGACGCGGTGTTGCGCAGCCGGGAAATGTTCCCGCTGTCCTCCATCGGCATCGAGTCCATGCCTAACGGGCAAGTGGTCTACAACATGTTCGGTGCATTGAGCTCCGACTCCAGCCTGACCAATATCGTCACCGAGGTGAAAACCCTGGTCGACAACGTGCAGCGCGCCAGCGAAGCCTTCGAACGTTTCTTCAATTAAGTATTCGGGAGTATCCAATGACTCAGTCCATCTGGAGCAAATTGTTCACCGCGCTGCGTGGCGGTGCCAACGAAGTCGGCGAATCGATCGTCGACCAACAGGCCCTGCGCATCCTCGATCAGGAAATCCGCGATGCCGACACCGCGCTGGCCAACGCCAAGCGTGAGCTGGTGAGCATCATGGCCAAGCACAAACTGGCGACTGATCGCGTCAACGAGTACGACGCCAAGATCAAGGACCTGGAGTCCAAGGCCGTGGCTGCCCTGCAGGCCAATCGTGAAGACCTCGCCCTGGAAGTGGCCGAAGCCATCTCGACCCTGACCAACGAGCGGGATGTCGAGCATAAGCAAGCCACCGAGTTCGGTGGCTACGCGGAAGGCATGCGCAAGGACATCACCAAGGCCGAAAGCCGGATCAAAAGCCTGCGCCAGCAAGTGGACATGGCCAAGGCACGCGACAGCGTACAGAAGGCCCAGGTCAGCGCTTCCATCGCCAGCGGCGGTGCCAACGGCAAGCTGGAAACCGCCGTCGGTACGCTGAATCGCTTGCAGGCCAAGCAGCAGCAACGCGCCGCTGAGCTGCAAGCCCAGGATGAGCTGGCAGATGCATCGACCGGGACCGACCTGGAGCGCAAGCTGCGCGACGCCGGCATCACGCCGAACGAAGGCAGCGCCAATGCCATTCTGGAGCGTCTGAAGCAAAAATCGGCCGAGTAAGCAACGTCGCCGCAGGAAGGGCAGTGTCTGCCCTTCTTTTTTACGTCGAGGTCAGGATGGATGCCCTGAAGGGTTTCAAGACAATCGCAGGCCTGGCGCTGTTCATGGTCGCGCTGCAATTGCTCAATGCAGCGACCGGTTACAGCCTGATGACGTTCGGCCTGATCCCGAGGACGCTGCAGGGCCTGCCCGGCATCCTCACCTCGCCGTTTTTGCACGGGTCGTTTGCCCACCTGAGTGCCAACCTGATTGCCTTTGTGATCCTGGGCACCCTGGTGATGATCGAAGGGCTCAATCGGTTTGTGACCGTCAGCGCGATCATCCTCCTGCTGGGCGGTTCGCTGGTCTGGCTGTTCGGTTTTGCGGGCATACACGTGGGGGCCAGCGGCTGGGTGTTCGGGTTGTGGGCCTACCTGTTGTCTCGCGCCTGGTTCCACAGGAGCTGGAGCAACCTGATCACGGCCGGTGTGGTGGCGGTACTGTATGGCGGACTGGTCCTTGGCTTCCTGCCTCGCCAAGGCGTTTCCTTCGAAGGGCATCTGTTTGGTGCCTTCGCCGGATTTATTGCCGCCAAGGTACTTCTCTCTCAACCACGCAGCAGGTTTAATGCCGGCTGAACGCACTTGAGCACCCAGGGAGTCAGGGACGCAATGCCGATTTTTCTTTTGTTGCGCAGGTACGCCGCTTCCCTCTTTCACCGCTTCGGCTGGGCAGGCCTGGTGATTGCCTTGGGGGTACACCTGAGCACGGCTTATCTGGGCCTGGTGGTTCTGGGCGAACAACACCTCACCGCGCCCGCCACGTTTGTTTACTTCTATCTCACCACCACGCTGACCGTCGGCTATGGCGATCTATCGCCGCAGACCTCTTTGGGACGCTTGTTCGTGGCGACCTGGGTCATGCTCGGGGGCATTGCGCTGCTGACGGCGGCCATCGGCAAAACCACCAGCACTGTCATCGATGCATGGAGAAAAGGCATGAAGGGCAAAGGCGATTTCACCGGCAAAATCGGCCATACCGTGCTCATTGGCTGGGAGGGCGCGTCCAGTGAACGGGTCATCGAGTTGTTGCTGCAAGACGAAACCTCGAACGACAACCTGATCGTCATCTGCGATTGCACCCTTGAAGAAAACCCGATGCCGGGCAAGGCGGCCTTTATCCGTGGTGAGAGCTTGTCCTCCACAGCGCTGTTGCTGCGTGCCGGTGTGCCCGGTGCCGAGCGTGTGCTGGTGCGAACCCCGTCTGACGATCTGACGCTGGCCACCGTGCTGGCGGTGAATCAATTGAATCCAGTCGGGCACGTGGTCGCCCACTTCAATGCAAGTGAGATCGCCGCACTGGCCAGTTCCTACGCCCCCAGCCTGGAATGCACCTCAAGCATGGCCATCGAAATGCTGGTGCGCGCCTCTCAGGACCCGGGCTCGTCGGTGGTCATTAATGAGCTGCTGTGCGTGGGGCAGGGGGCCACCCAATACCTGATGAGATTGCCCGAGGCGTTTGAAGCCACGTTCGGCGATCTGTACACCCAGATGAAAGAGCGCCACAACGCCACCCTCATCGGCTATCGCGCCAAAGGTGCCCCGCAACCGTCGATCAACCCGCCCAGCGCCACGCGCGTTGAAGGCGGCGAACTCTTCTACATTGCCTCCACCCGCCTCAAGGAAATCTCCAATGGGATGGTTTAAACAGTTGATGGGGCTTGAGGCCCCGCAAGCGAATACACACTCGAAAGGCGCCGCCGAACCGCTGCCGACCACCGGGCCGCTTGGCCTGGCGCCGGGCAAAGGCGTGATATTCGACACGACCCTGAAGTTGTTGCTCGACGGGAAGACCACAGTGGTTATCCCCGGCTCCCAGGAAATCTGGAGTAACGGCACCGTTGACCTCGGGCAGTCGACCTGGCTGTCGCGCTACTACATGAACGACGAGGATTACTGGCTGCAGGTGCACACCACGGGCGACATCGCCGGGCAGGTCGAGTCTGTGATCCTGTTCAACTACCTGAGCTACGTCACTATCAGCAGCGAAGCTGAATTGCGCCGGCTGGCGGGGCCGCAGAGCCCGATCGGGTTGCCGACCTACACCCACAACGGCGTCGAATACACGCGCGTGTGGGGCAGCGAGGCTGGCCAGACGGAATTGGTGGCCATGAGCGAGCAGGTGATAAACCCCGAGGACTCCTACAGCGTCGAGCACCGTTCGATGCTATATGCCCGTGACACCGGCCTGACCGATCGCCGCGAGTTTCTGCTGTTCTCTGTCGAAGAAGACGCTGAAGGCACCGTCAGCCTGAGCACGTCGCTGGGCATTTCGCTGTACACAACCGACTTGAATGCGCTCTAAAAAAGGAAGAAGTCCATGCTAGAAGCTCTCTCCATCTCCCTGAACAAAGCCGCCGTGCTCGGGTTTGTCACCTACATCCTGGGGGCTGCCGTACTGTTTGCGCTGTTCCAGTTCATCTACACCCGCGTCACCCCGCACAAGGAGTTCGAGCTGATCCGGGCGGGCAACGTTTCCGCGGCAGTCGCCCTGGGCGGCGCCATCGTCGGTTTCGCCATTCCGGCCAGCAACGTGATTGCTTATTCGATCAGCATCCTCGACTTCGTCGTCTGGGCGGTGATCGCAGCCGTCGTCCAACTCCTGGCGTTTCTGCTCACCAGCCTCGTGCTCAAAGGCACTTCCGAGCGCATCAAGAGAGGCGAGCTCGCAGCGGGCATCTATGTGGCGGCCGTGGCCATCAGCGTCGGCATGTTGAATGCTGCCTGCATGACACCTACCCAGAACTGATTGCGCACGGAGCTCCCGATGAAACGAAGCAAGTACGTCCAGCTTTCGCTGGCAGCGTCGGTCGCCATGGCGATATCCGGCTGCGGGCCGACGGAAAAAACCTACGATTTGCAGAAGAAGTACAACTTCCAGTCGGTGCAGCAATGCGCCGATGAAAAACTGCCGGTGGACGTCTGTTCGGATGCCTACATGACGGCCATGGCCGAGCATCGCCGCATCGCCCCGGTATACGCCAGCCAGGCCGATTGCGATGCCGACTTTGTCGCCGGCTGGTGCCAACTGGACTCCAATGGCCAGTTCATTCCCAAGCTGGGCGGTTTCGAACTGACCGCCGAAGGCCAGGTGACACAATCCCAGGTAGACGCGGCCAACGCCCAGGCGGGCAACGCTCAGGCAAGCGGCGGCTCCGGCTTCTCCACCAGCAGCCTGCTGACCGGCCTGCTCATCGGCAACATGCTGAGCAACAATCGCAACAGCTACCGCTCCGAGCCGGTGTACCGCTATCGCGATGATCGCGGTAACTACGGCAACTCCACGCTCAACCAGCGCGTCTCCAGTGGCGCGACGTTTGGCCGCTCGAATCAAGCCCGGTACGGCAGCAGCAATTACACCAACACGCTGCGCACCTCCAGCCAGTCGAGCTCCGTGGCGTCGGCCACCTCCCGTGGCGGCTTCGGCAGCAAGGCCAGCGCACGCAGCGGCTGGGGCGGCGGCGGGTCGAGCAGTTAAGGAAACCGGGCCATGAAGAAAATCCATTGCGCAGAGCGTCATGACTGGAAACAGACGGCTGAAAACCTCGGCTTTCTGTTCCATACCATCGACAACGAACCCTACTGGGACGAGCGCGCTTATTACCAGTTCACGCTCAAGCAAATCGAGCACGACCTCGAAGACCCGACCACCGAGATCCATGACATGTGCATGGACCTCGTCGCCCGCGTGGTCCAGAGCGAAGAACTGCTCGAACGCCTGAGCATCCCCGCGCCCTTCTTCGACATGATCAAAACCTCATGGCTCGAAGGCCACCCGCACCTGTACGGGCGCATGGACTTCTCCTACAACGGCACCGGCCCCGCCAAGCTGCTGGAACTCAACTACGACACACCGACCAGCCTCTACGAGGCCGCGGCGTTCCAATGGGGCTGGCTCGAGCAATGCATCGAACGCGGCCTGCTGCCCAAGCATGCCGACCAGTTCAACAGCATCGACACCAAACTGCACCAGGCCTTCGCGCAACTGCAGATCAACCAGCCGTTCTACTTCGCCTCGATGAAAGATTCGGTCGAAGACAAAGGCACCACCGACTACCTGCGCCTGGTCGCGGAAAAAGTCGGCATCGAATCGCGCCACATCGACATCGAAGACATCGGCCTGACCAGCGAAGGCCGCTTCGTCGACCTACAGGATCGCTGGATTCCCCACCTGTTCAAACTGCACGCCTGGGAATTCATCTTCCACGAACCCTTCGGCGCCGCGATTGCCGAGAGCGACACACAGTTTTTCGAGCCAGCATGGAAATCCATCATTTCCAATAAAGGCATCCTGCCGCTGCTGTGGGAATTCAACAAAGGCCACCCGAATCTGCTCGCGGCCCACCTGGATACCGAACCGGGTAAAGCTGTGCCGAAGGGATGGGTGCGCAAGCCATTCTTCTCGCGGGAAGGGGCGAACATCGAGCTGCAAACGGCCGATGGGCTGATTGTGAAGGAGGACGGGCCTTATACGGATGCGCCGTTTATTCTTCAGGAATTTGCGCCGTTGCCGCGGTTTGGGGACAGCTACACGTTGATTGGGTCTTGGGTGATTGGGGACCAGGCGGCGGGGATTGGGGTGCGGGAGGATAATAGTTTGATTACCAAGGATTCGAGCCGGTTTTTGCCGCATTTGATATTGGATTGAGAACCCTTCCTGGGGGGCTCAGGCTAACAGGCAGGGACTGTCACTTGTGGTGAGCGAGCTTGCCTCGCGCTGGACTGCGCAGCAGTCCCATTCTGGAACCGCCTCGCAATCAAACCCGCGACAGGCTCAGTGCTGATGCGCCGACAAGGTCGGGAACGCCACGCACAGTCTTACTGTTAACTCGAATCAGACAATACAAAGACCGGGATTTTCTGTCCGCTCGGGGTCGGTGCGAACGCCACCTTGAGCCGCTGTCCGATGCGTAGATGCCGAGGATTTTCACACTGGATGAGCGACAACAGGGTCGGCCCTTCATCCAGCGTCACGTAAGCCAGGCACTGCGCCGCGCTGTAGGTAAAGCTGTACAACGTGGCGTTGCCGCTGGCGGTGATCCAGTCGGTGGCCGCGGTGCCGGTGAACGGGCTGTGGTCGCGGGGGTAGTGGTAGGCTTGGCCGGTGTCCAGGCAGCGGCGCAGCAGCAGTTGGTCGTGGTTGGCCGCGTCCCAGAACGGCGCGCTTTCGGCGGTGATGTGTGGTGATGTCAGGTGCATATCAAAATCGCTCCAGAATAAGCGTGGCGCTTCCGTGCCGGGATCCCAGCAGGCCGCCGGTGCCGTGAGCCAGCGCCAGTGCGCAGTCGGGCCGCTGTACCGCCGGGTGTGCTTCGCCGCGTAGTTGGCGTACTGCTTCGATCAGCCTGGCCATGCCGCCGCGATGGCCGGGATGGTTGTTGCACAGTCCGCCACCGTCAGTGTTGACCGCCAACGGGCCGACACCACTGATCAGCTTGCCGTCGGCGACGAAGGCGCCCCCTTGACCGGCGGCGCAGAAACCCAGGTTTTCCAGCTGGATCAAAACCGTGATGGTGAAACTGTCGTACAGCGAGGCGTAGCGGATATCGCCGGGCTTGAGTCGTGCCTGGGCGAACGCATCGGCACCCGATTGCACGGCGGCGGAAGCCAGCAGGTCGAAGTAGCCGCCATTCAGATGGTTGATCGAATAACCTGCGCCGATGGGCGTAATCAATGGTCGCTTGAGCGAGCGGGCAATGGATGGGTGGGCGACCACCAGTGCGCCGCCGCCATCGCTGATCACGCAGCAGTCCAGGCGTCGCAAGGGCGCGGCGATGATGGGTGAGTTCAGTACGTCGTCCACGGTCACCCGCTGGCGCAACATGGCCTGGGGGTTGTGCTGGGCATGGTGCGACGCCGCGACTTTGATCCAGGCCAATTGCTCGGCGCTGGTACCGTACTGGTAGTGGTGACGCATCGCGCACATGGCGTACAGGTTGGTCACCGCGGCGCCGTAGGGTATTTCAAAGGGGGCTTCGCAGGTCGTTTGTGGTTGATCGCGGTGACTGGCGTCCGGGCGTTTGTGCTCGGCTCGCGGGCGCCCGGCCTGGGTGATCAACGCCACGCTGCAGCGCCTGTCGGCGATAGCGCGCGTGGCCTGGGCGACATGGTGAAGGTAAGACGATCCCCAACTTTCTGTGGTCTCCAGGTGCCGAGGCCGTATGCCTAGGTACTCGACCATGGAGAACGGCCCCACACCCGGCGCTTCCCAACCCGGCACGTCGCCGGCGCAGAAGTAGCCGTCGACATCGCTGAGGCTCAACCCCGCATCGGCCAGGGCGCCTCGGGCCACGTCCGCATGCAATTGCGCCAGGGAGCGGTCTACGGCATGCCGGATAGGATGTTCATAAGCGCCGACGATAAAGGCTTTGCCTCTCATGGCTGATGGCTCCGATTGGCGTACTCGATAAAAAACGCCAGCGCGTGCGGGTCGCGCATGGCACTCGGGTTGGCGACTTTTCGCGGGTCGTGGCCCATCATGATCCGGCGCACCGGCACTTCCATTTTTTTACCGGTGAGGGTCATGGGAATCAGTGGCACGGCGATGATGCAGTCCGGTACATGTCGCGGTGTACACGACAGGCGCAGGCACTCGCGCACCCGTTGTTGCAGCGCGTCGTCCAGTTCGGCGCCAGGTTGCAACTGCACGAACAGCGGCATGAAAAAACCACCTTCAGGCAGGTCCAGATTGACGATCAGCGCATCCTCGATTTGCGTGATCGGCTCCAGCGCGCGGTAGATTTCCGCGGTGCCGATCCTCACGCCAAAGCGGTTCAGGGTTGCATCCGAACGCCCCAGCACCTGACAGCCGCCACGCGCATTGAGCAGGAAAAAATCCCCATGGCGCCATACGCCGGACCAGGGCTGGAAATAGCTCTGCCGGTAACGCTCGCCTGTAGGATCATCCCAGAAGTACACTGGCATCGATGGCATGGGCGACGTAACTACCAATTCGCCGACCTGATCGAGTACCGGTTGGCCGTGTTCATCAAACGCATGGGCATCTACACCCAGTGCACGGGCCTGTATTTCGCCCGCATGCACGGGCAGTGTCGGCACGCCACTCACCAACCCGGAGCAGATATCGGTGCCACCGCTGCCCGTGGTCACCCACATATCGGCTTTCAGGTTGCGGTAAAACCAGGCATTGCATTGTGGTGAAACCGGCGAGCCAACGAGCATCACCGTGCGCAGCGCGCTCAGGTCGAAGTGCTCGCCGGGCACGATGGCCTGGCGGTTCATCAGTTCGATAAAGGTAGGGCTGGTGCCGAAGAAACTGGCGCGGCTGTCCTGCGCGATTTGCCACAGCGTATCGCTGGCCGGCCAGGTCGGGTGGCCGTCGTAGAGCACCGGGCACACGCCGCACAGCAGTGCGCTGAACAAGGTGTTCCACATCATCCAACCGGTGGTGGTGAAGATGAGCGCCGTATCGCCGGAACGGAAATCCAGATGCAGATGCAGGGCCTTCAATTGCTCCAGCAGGATCCCGCCGTGGCTTTGGACGATGGCTTTGGGCAGCCCCGTGGTACCGGAAGAAAACAGCACCCAGAGCGGGTGATCGAAAGGCAGTTGCTCGCAGTGGAAATCGGCCGCACGCACCGTAGGGCGCAGGTGCAGCGTGTGCCAGTCGAGGGCATTGGGCAGGGTGATCGGTTCATCGGGATACAGGGTCGGCAGCAGGATCAAATGCTCGATACTGCCCAGCTCGCACAGGATCCGCCGAACCTGCTCGCGCCGGTCGAACACCTTGCCACCGTAGCGATAGCCATCCACCGCCAGCAGAACTTTGGGGGCCAACTGGCGCACCCGATCCAGCACGCCCTCCGCTCCGAAATCCGGCGAACAGCTGGCCCAGATCGCGCCAATGGCGGCACATGCGCACAGAGCGATCATCGTCTCGGGAACGTTGGGCAAGTAAGCCACCACCCGATCGCCCGGTACCACGCCCAGCTCGCGCAGGTACGTGGCCAGCGTGCGCACCTGACCTGCAAACTCCGCCCAGGGCAGGCCTTGCAGGGCGCAGGTCTCGCTGAGGTAGAGCAGCGCGTCGCCAGCCCGCTCGTTGCGCAAAATGTGTTCGGCAAAATTCAGCCGTGCACCTGGGAACCACTGTGCGCCCGGCATCGTACGTTGGCCGAGCACCGCCTGAGGAGGGCAGCTGGCCTGCACCTGGAAATGATCCCAGATGGATTGCCAGAAAGCGTCCAGATCGTTCACCGACCACTGCCAAAGCGCGGCGTAGTCAACAAAACTCAGGCCGCGCTCATGCTTGAGCCAATTCAGGTAACGGGTTAGGTAGGTGTGCTGGATATGCTCAGGGGAGGGTTGCCAAAGCCGTTGGCCCTGGACCACGTCGTTGAATGAAATTGTCACGATAAAAGACCTCTGACGTTATTGTTATTCGGGTCATGGGTGCTTATGCGTGGCGGACTGTAACGACAAATTGTACGTCGTACAATTAAGTGGTTTTGAGGTTGTGTTGCGTAATTTTTCAGCGACGTGCAGCCAAGGTTTCCAGGCCGCAGAGGATGGTATCGACATAGAACGCAAAGCTTTCATCCAGTGCCGCGTGTATACCGTTTTGCCAACGCAGGCTGAAACCGCGATTGCTCAGTTGAGCCATATTCTGCACAAGGGTAGGGTGTTGCTCGGCATCGACGCACTGCAGGCTTTCTTGCACTTGGCACTGCCACGCCTCGGTGTTGTCTGGCAGCGGCGCAAACTCCAGAGTGGTGAAGCCTGCCAGCGCGGCGATAAACGTGTTGTAGGCGCCCGCCAAGCTCGGGCCACTGAAACCGGCCTGTTGCAGCGCCGCCAATACACCTTCCACCAAGGTGAAATCGGTGCGGGTGTTGGACACCAATTGCGCACCCAGCAACGGCGCGATATTCGGGTGCTCATGCACCGCGTTGTGGCAGTTGACCATCGCCGCCCGCAGATAATCCTGCCAATGCTCTTGGGGAGCCGGTGCTACATGTTCCAGGACTTTGGCCAGCACCTCACCCAGCAGCAATTCGCGCGACGAGACGTACCAATAGATGGCCGTTGGATAAACCCCCAGGTCGTTTGCCAGGTTGCGCAGGCTGCATTTCTCCAGGCCATCGCGGTCGATCAGCGCCAATGCGGCGGCGACGATGACGTCCTTGTTCAGTGGGTTTTCGGACGCTTCGCCAGTGGCCTTCTTACGCCTGCCTCGCGGGTTCGCGGTTTTGCTGGTCATGGTGGTGGGTTCCGGTTGAGCGACGGCGAAAGGATAGCCGGTCGCCGATTCGCTGTCGCTCTCGCGGAACGTACGTCAGTCGGCAGTCAACACCTCTCCATAGCGGTCCACGAATGACTGCGTCGCCGTCACCAGGAGGGTCAGTTCCCGCTCCGTCAATGGCAAGCTCAACACAAGCAGCCCACGGCGTGCGCTGTAAATGCCACATTCGAGCAGGTGAAAAAAGAACAAGTCCCGTAGGCTGTTTCGATCCGTTGGACTGTCTGCAGGCCGACGAATTGGCAAGGCTGTAGGATGCAGGTTCATCACCGAACCTTGCCCGGTAAATTGCATGGGCATGTGTGCCAGCACCTCGTTGAGTTGCCCGCGCAACAGATCGCCTCGGGCATTCAGTCTTATCGCCTCGGCGCGGGTATACACCTGCTCCAACCCCGCGATCCCCGCCGCCATGGTCAGCACATTGTTGTTGAAGGTGCCTGCATGGGAGAGGCTCCCCTGGCGCGGGTCGAATTGCGCCATGATGTCCCGTCGCCCGCCCAGCATCCCACACGGCATGCCGCCGCCCAGGTACTTGCCCAGGGTCATCAGGTCGGGCGTTACGCCGAGCTTTTCCTGCAAGCCGCCGGGGGCAAGGCGCGAGGTCATTACCTCATCGAAAATCAACAGCGCACCGTATGCCTGGCTCAACGTCCGCAACCCCTCGAGAAAACCGTCTTCGGCGCAGATACATCCGCCCGCGCCGAGCATCGGCTCCACCAGGATTGCGGCGCATTCGCCCGGATGCTCTGCCAGCAAACGCTCGACGCTGCACAAATCGTTGTAGTCGGCCATGTGCATCCGGTGCGGCACATTCATCTTCGTGGCCGGCCCGGCGAAGCTCAGCACGCCGCCGTGATAACCGCCGTTAAACGCTATGATTGCTTCGCGTCCCGTGTAGGCTTTTGCCGCCGCCAGCGCGAGTAAATTTGCTTCGGTGCCGGAATTGGTAAAGCGCGTCTGCTCGATACAGCCGAAACGCTCCACAATCAATGTCGCCAGGCGTGCCTCCAACTCATTGTGAGCACTGAGGTTAAGCCCGTTCGCCATTGCCTTGGTCAGCGCGTGGGTGATCACCGGATGGGAGTGTCCATACAGCGCTGCGGTGTACTCGGCCAAAAAGTCGATATAGCAATGACCGTCCACGTCGTCGAGAAAGCAGCCTTTCCCAGCCGACATCACCAATGGAAAGGGTTCATAAAACAGTACCGAGCGCGTGTTGCCGCCGGGCATCACCCGCGCCGCCCATTCCAACTGGCGTGCGCTGTTTGGGTTGGCACGGATGTAACGCTCAATGCAGTGGTCCAGCACACGGCTATCAGGCGCCCAAGACATCGTTCACCTCCGTCGTTGCAGAAGGTTTCGGATACACCAGCAACAGCAGCGCAAACCAGGCCGACGCCACATAGAACGCCGCTCGCGTCTCCGGATCGCGAATCACCAACACCGTCAGCACACCAAGAAAACCCAACACCACCACGCTGCTGACCCGGGCCCAGGGCAAGCGATATGCCACCTCCGGCGCTTCACCCCGTTGCACCTTGCGCCGATACGCCATGTGCGATGTGATGATCACCGCCCACACCCAAATCAGCAGGCCCAGTATCCCGGTGATCAGCAGGCTGAAAATGCTCTCCGGTATCAAGTAATTCAGCAGCACCCCCACCAGCAGAATGGCTGTCGACACCATCAGGCAACGCGCTGGCACTTGTCGCGGGCTCAACACCTGCAGCTGGCGCGGCGCCTGTTGAATGTGCGACAAAGCAAACAGCATGCGGCTGGTCGCAAACAACCCGGTATTGCACGACGACGCCAGCGCACTGATCACCACGAAATTGATGAGGCCCGCCGCCACCCCCAGGCCAATGCTGTCGAACACCATCACGAACGGGCTTTGCGACGTATCAATCTGATTCCAGGGGTAGAGCGCCATGATCACCGCAGTCGACCCCAGATAGAAAATCGCCATCCGCCAAATGATGCTATTGATCGCCCGTGGCAACGTACGCTGCGGCTCGGCCGTCTCCGCCGCTACCAGGCCAATCACCTCAACCCCGGCAAACGTAAACGCCGCCACCGGAATCGCGTACCAGAAACCACTCCAGCCATTCGGAAAAAAGCCATCGTGGCGCCACAGGTTGGTGACGGAAGGTGTCGTCTGTGTCGATGTCTCCAACCCAAACACCAGAATCACCAGCCCCGCGCCGATCAGCCCGACAATCGTCAACACCTTGATCAACGCCAGCCAGAACTCCACCTCGCCAAACGTGCGCACCGCAAACAAATTGATCACCATCAGCACGCCCGTGGTGACCAACGCCGGAATCCACTGCGGCAATTCCGGGAACCAGTACTTCATCAACAGACCGATCCCCGTTACCTCCAACACCCCCACCAGGATCCAGATCATCCAATACGACCACCCCGTGATAAACGCCACCCGCGGCCCTAAAAACTCCTCCGCATACGTCGCAAACGACCCACTGCTGGGCCGATACAACGACAACTCCCCCAGCGCCCGCGCAATCAAATAAATCATCCCTCCACACAACGCATACGCCAGCAACAATGCCGGTCCCGCCGTGGCAATCGCCTTGCCCGACCCCAAAAACAAACCGGCCCCGATAATCCCGCCGATAGCGATCAACATGACATGGCGCTCCTTCAGTGATCGCGCCAAGCCGTGGTTGGATGGGTGAAACCTCATAGTGGACATCCGCATTCCTCAAGCTGCGTTTGCAGCGGTAGTGGGTGGTAGACCGGCTGGACGCCGGATTTATTGTACGGTGTTCAATAAGCAGGTTTTGGGCCAGCGGAGGAGGGAGGTGGGGAATTAGGGGTTAAACGGCTTGTTTAGATATGGATGTAGGACGTTTCATTTTGGGTTTATGGGATGGGGGGGAGCGCAGGAAGATGTCACCTGGGAACACAGGTGTGCGGGAGGGGAACACGGGGAGTGTGGTGTGATTTTCAAGGGCCAGCAGGGCGGATCGCTTTCATTTGCAGGACGTTTCCGAGAGAATCCCAGCGCATTGCACCAGCGGAATGCGTGACTAGGCTGCGGATCGTCACTGCCTATTCAGTGATCGGGTTTAGTCGCCCGGACCTCGCTAGGCGCAAGCGCCATCTCAAAGACATGTGTCTTCTCACCTGCACTTTATGGTGGCTGTGCGCAGGGCACCCTCGGGTGCGCCGGTGCCTAGCGGCCGGTCGACTAACCTGCGTACGGCCGCCGCCACTGATTGTTTAGTCGCGAAAGGACGGTGGTAATCACTTACCGCTAGAGGTTTTGCTATGGATAACGTTATTTCAGATTCGCAGTCTTCGCGTGCAACCAATCCATTTGTCGTGAATGAAGAATTCAGCTTTGAGGATGCCTGGGGGCGTGTGGCTGAGTTGCTGCAGTGTGCGGTGGCTACTTCGCAGGTGCTTGGGGAGCTATTGGGTGCGCCGCAGAGAGCGGTGATGCATTTGGTGGAGATGGTGGCGGATCTGGCTGTGGAGTGTTTGCAGCCCGCGTAAGGCGACTGAGAGAAGGGCAGGGTATAGCAACCCGCTTTTGATTACTCAATTGTCCAATAGCTGTTGGACAATTGTGGGGACCGTCAGATATTAAAAAGCCGGCTTGTGGCCGGCTTCTCGCTGACTGCCTCAGCTTGTTTTTGACAAACCTCAGCAGCCTTCAAATCGCTCAGCCCACATTGCGTCGGGCTGAATAGTAGGGGCATCCGCGGGAAATCCTCCGCATCGCCGAGCAGGGTGGATAGCGCAACGCAACCCCCTGCCAAATGTGCGGCGCATGATACCCACATTCACTTCAGTTGCCCACCTCCGGATCCGATTTAGAGCCTTCCCAGCCCAATAAATGCTCATCCAGCGGCACCGGCGGCCTACGGTTATTCAACGTGGACCACCAGAACACCCACCCCACAATCTGGAAGTTCTGCTCAAACCGTTGTTCGTGGGTCAGGTATTCATCCGGGTGTTCGCCGGCATTGTGGCTGCGCATGCGCAAACCACCCCCTGGGCGGTTGTAGAGGTATTTGATGCGGAGCATTCCGTCGTGTTCGACGGCGTAGATTTCGCCGTCGATGATTTGGGTGCGGCCTTTGTCGATGGCGAGGGTGGCGCCTTGTTGGATGATGTCGATCATGCTGTTGTCGACCATGTAGGCGCCCAGCGCGCGGTCGGGATTGACGTTGAGGGTTTCGAGGGTGTGCAGGGAGACGCGGATGCGTTCGGTTGAGGTGAAGGTGGGGTGGAGGGGGATTTCCACGTCGATTTTTTCCGGGCGGCAGGCGGGGCCTGTGAGGTATTTGCCAGTTTCTTCGCGGGTGAGGAGTCCTTTCCTGGTGCCGGGGCCTTCCAGCAGGAAGTTGGCCGGTGGGTGTTTGGGGCCTTCGCCGGTGCGTAGCCAACGGCTGGAGATGCACAGCAGTTCTGCGATCTCGTTGAGTCGGCCCATGGGTACACCGCGTTTGAACCAGTTGTTCACGTGTTGAGGCGTGACACCACGGTTCTTGGCGAAGTCGGAGGCGGAAAGATGAACTTCCCGTAATAGCGCTTTTAAGCGATCACCTGATGTATTCATAAACGCAGAGTTTACTGGCCGGAAAAATACATCAAATAAACCATGCGTTGAGTTGGGTCTGTAGGTTTTTGCTTAGTTGTAGCTCGTTACTTCGGATTTTAAGTTGAATTAAACTAAGTTTTTAAAGTGTTGAACTTTTAGTTTAGTTTTTCCCACAAAAAAAGCCCCGAATCATCGGGGCTTTTTCAATTGCCGAGGCAATGAGTAGCCGGTATCAGCCTTTGTAGGCCGCGACCGACTTCATGATTTCGGCGCGGGCGGCGTCTGCGTTGCCCCAACCGTCGATCTTCACCCATTTGCCTTTTTCGAGGTCTTTGTAGTTCTCGAAGAAGTGCTTGATCTGTTCCAGCAGCAGTGGCGGCAGGTCGGTGTATTCCTTCACGTCCACGTACAGCTGGGACAGCTTGTCGTGTGGCACGGCGATCACTTTGGCATCGCCACCGCCGTCGTCGGTCATGTGCAGGATGCCGACTGGGCGAGCGCGGATGACCGAGCCTGGGGTAACCGGGTAAGGGGTTACGACCAGCACGTCGAGGGGGTCACCGTCGTCGGCCAGGGTGTTCGGGATAAAACCGTAGTTGGCCGGGTAGAACATCGGGGTGGCCATGAAACGGTCAACGAACAGGCAGTCGCTGTCTTTGTCGATTTCGTATTTGATCGGCGCGTGGTTGGCCGGAATCTCGATGGCGACGTAGATGTCGTTCGGCAGGTCTTTGCCAGCCGGAATCTTGCTGTAGCTCATTGGGCGTTGCCCCCGTAGTTGGCCATATGACATGGCCGGATTGGCCTAAAAGTGGCGGCGATTATAGGCATATTCTGACGGCGATGCCATGCGCCAGACGTCGTACGGTCATTCGTCTTGTGGCTGATAACGCGGGTCGTGCGCTTGCAGTCGGGTCAGGCGGGCCAAGGGATCCTGGCGATAAAAGCGGCTGAGTTGGGCGTACACCTGTGGATAACTGTTGACGAGTAAATCCGGGGCGCTGAAAAAATATTCGCTGGTGACGGCAAAGAACTCCGCCGGGTTTTCCGCCGCGTAGGGGTCTATCTCCGTCTCTGCATCGGGGTTGGCGTCCAGCTGGCGATTGAGGTCGTCATAAGCACCCTGCATCACGCTGGCCCACTCCTGCACGCGCATGTCGTGGTGCAGCGGCGGCAGGCCGTTGGCGTCGCCGTTGAGCATGTCCAGCTTGTGCGCCAGCTCGTGGATCACCAGGTTGTAGCCTTCCCACTGACCGCTGGCCAGTACGCCGGGCCAGGCGAGGATCACCGGGCCTTGCTGCCAGGCCTCGCCGCTGTGTTCGCCGTCCCACTCGTGTTCGATGCCGCTGCTGTCGCGATGGCGTTGAGGGCTGAGGAAGTCGTCGGGGTACAGCACGATTTCATGGAAACCCTGGTACCAGTCGAGGTCGCCCAGGTTCATCAGCGGCAGTTGCGCCTGGGCGGCGAGCAGCAGGCGTTGTTCCTGGTGCAGCTCGACGCCGGGCAGGGCGGTGAGGTGTTTTTCGGCGAGGAACACCACGCAGGCTTCGCGCAGCCACTGGTCCTGCTCGGCGCTGATGCCGTCGAGGAAGGTTAGGTGGTGGCGCACCCGCTGCCAGGTGTCATCGGCAATCGGGTGCTTGGCCAGCAGGCGTCGGCGCCGCCAGGCGCTGAGGGACCACATGCCGGGTTACTGCGACTTGGCTTCTGAAGACGTGCGACCAAAGCGGCTGCGGAACACGCCAATGATCATCGGCACCAGCGACAGCAGGATGATGAACACCACCAGCAGCGAGAGGTTTTTCTTGATAAATGGCACGTTGCCGAAGAAGTAGCCCAGGGTCACCAGGCCGCCGACCCAGAGGATGGTGCCCAGCACGCTGAAACCGAAGAAGCGTGCATAGGGCATTTTCGCGATGCCGGCAACGAACGGTGCAAAGGTGCGCAGGATCGGCAGGAAGCGCGCCAGGGTCACGGTCTTGCCGCCGTGCCTGTCGTAGAAGTCGTGGGTTTTTTGCAGGTAGTCGCGGCGGAAGATTTTCGAGTTCGGGTTGCTGAACAGGCGTTCTCCCGCCGTTCGCCCGATCACGTAATTGGTACTGTCGCCGAGGATTGCCGCCAGCATCAGCAGCCCGCCCAGCAATACCGGGTCCATGCCACCGCCCGCAGCGACGGCGCCGGCGATAAACAGCAGCGAATCACCCGGCAGGAACGGCATGACCACCAGGCCGGTTTCGCAAAAGATGACCAGGAACAGAATGGCGTATATCCACGGACCATAATTGGTTACCAGCATGTCGAGGTACACGTCGAGATGCAGGATAAGGTCGAGCGGGTTGAAATCCATGGATGGCACCTGTGTGAACGGCCCGACTCGGCAGGCCTGTGCGGAAGCTCGGGTAATAAGGCTACACGTGTATGTAGTGTTTCTTACAACCCTGAAAGGTCCGCATTATACGGATTGAGAGGTGAAAAGCCTGTTGGTTTTGTAGCGGGGGATGTCGTGGCGTGAGGTCTGAAGATCGCCAGAAATTCAATGTGGGAGCGGGCTTGCTCGCGAAAGCGGTGGGTCAGTTATAAATAGTCTGACTGACAAACCGCTATCGGGGGCAAGCCCCCTCCCACAAGGTGTCCATGCTGTCAGTGCGTCAGTCTTCGCTGATCGGCAAGGTGTAGTTCTTGAACTCGGTGTCTTCACGAAACCCGATGGACTCGTACGTCTTCTGCGCCACTTGGTTGTCACTGCTGGTCGATACCCGCAGCCGCACCGCGTGGGTTTCCTTGGCCATTTTCTTCGCCGTGCGCATCAGGTTATCCGCCACCAGTTGCCGGCGCGCGTCTTCGGCCACATAGATGTCGTTGAGGATCCACACGCGTTTAAGCGACAGCGAGGAAAAGCTCGGGTAAAGCTGGCAAAACCCGAGCAGGCGTTTGTCGTCGTCATCGGCCAGGGCCAGGTAGATCACCGACTCCTTGCGGCGCAGGCGCTTTTCCAGGAAGGCCCGTGACGAATCCGGAAAGGGCAGGGCCCCGTAGAACTCGCGGTACTTGACGAACAACGGGGTCAACAGGTCCAGGTGTTCCAGGGTCGCTTGAGTAATCCGCATGCCAGGCCTCAACTTCCAAATGGGGTATGACCACACGAGCGGCCGTGACTTGATGCTGCCTAAAGGCGCGAAAAAGCGCAATCGTGCCGGGATCAGTCGGTGGGTGGGCTGAGCAGGAAATTGCCCTTCATCAGGTCCGGGTCGTCGGATTCGATCGTCTGAAGCTGGGCCTCGTCCTTCAGGTTGACCCCCGACAGCTGCCGGCGACACGCCTCTCGCATCAAGTACAGCAAGCGATGGGCCGCCATGCCATAGCTCAGGCCTTCCAAACGTACATTGGAGATGCAGTTGCGATAGGCATCGGTGAGGCCGACCTTGGGGTTGTAGGTGAAGTACAGCCCCAAACTGTCCGGCGAACTGAGCCCCGGCCGTTCACCGATGAGGATCACCACCATCTTGGCGCCGAGCAGTTGCCCGATTTCATCCGCGACCGCCACGCGGCCCTGTTCCACCAGGATAACCGGCGACAAGGACCACCCTTCGGCGTGGGTCTGTTCTTCCATGCGCGTCAGAAACGGCAACGTATGTTTATGCACTGCCAGCGCCGACAGACCGTCCGCCACCACGACCGCCAGGTCCATGCCGCCCGGATGCGCAGCCGCGTAATCCCGCAGGCGCTGGGCCGACTCGTCACTCAGGCGCCGCCCCAGATCCGGGCGTTGCAGGTAGCTGTGCCGGTCGGTTGCGGCACTGTGCAGCAACAGGCTATCGCGCCCACGTTCGGCCAGTTGACTGCTCAGGCCGCCGTGGTCGAAGGGCAGGTGCACCGCGTCCCGTGCCTGGGCGTGGGCAAATTGGAAATCAAGTTGGGCGTTGGTGGGAATGCTGGTGCCGGTGCGGCCCAGGGCAATTCGCGCCGGGGTCAGGCGGCGCAGTTCCAGCCACGGGTTTTCAGGCAGGTCGAGTTGCACAGGCGGCTCCTTCATCCCAATTGCGCCAGGGCGTGGCGAAACGCCGGTGGCAGGCTGTTGCCGAAGCGCACCTTGCCGTCCGCTTGCGTAAAGATGCCCATTTTGGCCAGCCACTGTTCAAACTCCGGCGCCGGCTTTAAACCCAATGTCTGGCGAGCGTACAAGGCGTCGTGGAACGAGGTGGTCTGGTAGTTGAGCATGATGTCGTCGGAGCCGGGGATGCCCATGATGAAGTTGATCCCGGCAACACCCAGCAGGGTCAGCAGGGTGTCCATGTCGTCCTGGTCGGCTTCGGCGTGGTTGGTGTAGCAGATGTCGCAGCCCATGGGCACGCCCAGCAGCTTGCCGCAGAAGTGGTCTTCAAGGCCGGCGCGGATGATCTGCTTGCCGTTGTACAGGTACTCGGGGCCGATAAAGCCGACCACGGTGTTCACCAAAAATGGCTTGAAGTGCCGGGCCACCGCATAGGCGCGGGTTTCGCAGGTTTGCTGGTCGACGCCAAAGTGCGCGTTGGCCGACAAGGCACTGCCCTGGCCGGTTTCGAAATACATCAGGTTCTGGCCCAAGGTGCCCCGGTTCAGGCTCAAACCCGCCTCGTAACCTTCCTGCAGTACGCTCAGGCTGATGCCGAAACTGGCATTGGCCGCCTCGGTGCCGGCAATCGACTGGAACACCAGGTCCAGCGGCACGCCGCGGTTGATGGCTTCGATGGAAGTGGTGACGTGGGTCAGCACACAGGCCTGGGTGGGGATTTCGTAGCGCTGGATGATTGCGTCGAGCATCTCCAGCATGGCGCAGATCGAGGCGATGCTGTCGGTGGCCGGGTTGATGCCGATCATGGCGTCGCCGTTGCCGTAGAGCAGGCCGTCGAGAATGCTCGCAGCGATGCCCGCCGGCTCGTCGGTCGGGTGGTTGGGTTGCAGGCGGGTCGACAGGCGCCCGCGCAGGCCCAGGGTGCCGCGAAACCGGGTGACCACTCGGATCTTCTGCGCCACCAGGACCAGGTCCTGCACCCGCATGATTTTGGACACGGCCGCGGCCATTTCCGGTGTCAGCCCCGGCGCCAATGCGCGTAGGGATTGTTCATCGGCGGCGTCGCTGAGCAGCCAGTCGCGCAGGGCGCCGACGGTCAGGTGGCTGACCACGGCGAAAGCCTGCTTGTCGTGGGTGTCGATGATAAGCCGGGTGACTTCATCGCTTTCATAGGGGATCAGCGCTTCTTCGAGGAAGTGCTTGAGCGGAATGTTGGCCAAGGCCATTTGCGCCGCGACCCGCTCACCGTCGTTCTGCGCAGCGACGCCGGCGAGAAAGTCCCCGGAGCGGGCGGGACTGGCCTTGGCCATCACGTCCTTGAGGCTGTCGAAGCGGTAGGTCTGTGCACCCACCGCGTGGGAAAAGCTTGCCATACAGTGTCTCCTTGACGACGCGGGCGGGAGAGGAACTCGCGTCGAGGTTTACGGCAGTTAGTGCAAGGCGGCCTCTGCGGCCTGGATCGCGGCGAATTCTTCTTCGGGCGTGCCTGCTACCAAGTGATGCCGGCTGTAGAAAGCAAAGTAAGCAATTAATACTCCATAGATGATCGCGGCGCCAATCACCACCCGTGGATCCACCAAAAAGCCCGCAACGACGGCCACGCAGGCCAGTACCAAGGCGACACCGGAGGTGAAGATGCCGCCCGGCGTGCGATAAGGCCGGTCCATTTTGGGGCGACGGATGCGCAGGGTGATGTGCGCGGCCATCATCAGCACGTAGGAAATGGTCGCGCCAAACACGGCCACAAGAATCAACAAATCCCCTTGGCCGGTCAGCGACAGGCCGAAGCCGATAATCCCGGGGATCACCAGGGCCAGTACCGGGGCCTTGCTCTTGTTGGTCTGGGACAGTTTGCGTGGCAGGTAGCCGGCACGGGACAAAGCGAAGATCTGCCGCGAATAGGCGTAGATAATCGAGAAAAAGCTCGCGATCAAGCCGGCCAGGCCGACCAGGTTGACGAAACTGCCCATCCAGGTCGAACCGCCATAGGACAGCGCCAGCGCTTCCACCAGCGGGTTACCGGATTTGACCAGCGCGTAGGTGCCCGCGCCGCCCGGTGCGATCACCAGGATCAACAGGGCAAAGCTGGTCAGCACCACAATAGCGCCGATCAGGCCCCGGGGCAGGTCGCGCTTGGGGTTCTTGGTTTCTTCGGCGGCCAGTGGCACGCCTTCTACGGCGAGGAAAAACCAGATCGCATAGGGGATCGCCGCCCACACGCCAACATAGCCAAATGGCAGGAAGGTGCTGGCGCCCTTGGCCTCGGTCACCGGAATATCCAGCAGGTTGGCGACATTGAAGTGCGGCACCATCGACACCAGGAACACGCCCAGCGCAATCGCGGCGATGGCGGTGATCACGAACATCAGCTTCAAGGCTTCGCCGACGCCAAAGATATGGATGCCGATAAAGATGATGTAGAACGCCAGGTAAATCATCCAGCCGCCGATGCCGAACAGCGACTCGCAATAGGCGCCGATAAACACCGCGATGGCGGCGGGGGCGATGGCGTATTCGATCAGGATGGCGGTGCCCGTCAGGAACCCGCCCCAGGGCCCGAAGGCACTGCGGGCAAAACCGTAGCCACCGCCGGCGGTGGGGATCATGGAAGACAGTTCGGCCAGGGAAAAGCACATGCACAGGTACATGGTGGCCATCAGCAATGTGGCGAGGAACATCCCGCCCCAGCCACCCTGGGCCAGGCCGAAGTTCCAGCCGGCGTAGTCGCCGGAGATGACGTAGGCAACGCCAAGACCAACCAGCAGGACCCAGCCGGCGGCGCCTTTTTTCAGTTCGCGTTGTTGGAAGTATTGGGAGTCGACTTTTTCGAAGTCGACAGAAGATCCAGTCGGTTCGCTAGGCATGGGAAAGTACCTTTCATTGTTATTGTTTTTTAACTCGGCCTCTGTGTGCCGAATGCAATTGGCAAGTACTTGTGGAGATCCAAGTGTGGGAGGGGCAAACCCCCTCCCACACTTGATGGCATTTCAAAGGTGGGAGGGTGTTGTGGGTTAGAAGAAGCCCAATGGATTAATGTCGTAGCTCACCAGCAGGTTCTTGGTCTGCTGGTAGTGATCCAACATCATCTTGTGGGTCTCACGGCCCACGCCGGACTTCTTGTAACCGCCAAACGCGGCATGCGCCGGGTACAGGTGATAGCAGTTGGTCCACACGCGGCCCGCCTTGATCGCGCGGCCCATGCGGTAGGCGCGGTTGATGTCGCGGGTCCACACACCGGCGCCCAGGCCGAACTCGGTGTCGTTGGCAATCGCCAGGGCTTCGGCTTCGTCCTTGAAGGTGGTGATGCTCACCACCGGGCCGAAGATTTCTTCCTGGAACACGCGCATTTCATTGGTGCCCTTGAGCAGGGTCGGCTGGATGTAATAGCCGCCAGCCATATCGCCGGTGAGTTGCTCGACCTTGCCGCCGGTGAGCAATTGCGCGCCTTCGCCCTTGGCAATTTCCAGGTAGGACAGGATCTTGTCGAACTGCTGCTCGGACGCCTGGGCGCCGACCATGGTGTCGGTGTCCAGCGGGTCGCCGCGCTTGATCTGCTCGACCTTCTTCATCACCACTTTCATGAAGTCGTCGTAGATCGACTCTTCCACCAGCGCGCGGGATGGGCAGGTGCACACTTCGCCCTGGTTGAAGAACGCCAGCACCAGGCCTTCGGCGGCTTTCTCGATGAACGACGGTTCGGCTTTCATGATGTCGGCGAAGAAGATATTCGGCGACTTGCCGCCCAGCTCGACGGTGGACGGAATGATGTTGGTGGCCGCGGCATGCATGATGTGCGAACCCACCGGGGTCGAACCGGTGAAGGCGATCTTGGCGATACGCTTGCTGGTGGCCAGGGCTTCGCCGGCTTCCTTGCCGAAGCCGTGCACCACGTTCAGCACGCCCGGTGGCAGTAGGTCGCCGATGACTTCCAGCAGCACGTTGATGCCCAGCGGTGTTTGCTCGGCAGGCTTGAGCACCACGCAGTTGCCGGCGGCCAGGGCCGGGGCGAGTTTCCACGCGGCCATCAGCAGCGGGAAGTTCCACGGGATGATCTGGCCGACCACGCCCAGCGGCTCGTGGAAGTGATAGGACGCGGTGTGTTCGTTGATCTCGGCGCTGGTGCCTTCCTGGGCGCGGATGCAACCGGCGAAGTAGCGGAAGTGGTCGGCGGCCAGCGGGATGTCGGCGTTGAGGGTTTCACGCACGGCCTTGCCGTTGTCCCAGGTTTCGGTGATGGCCAGCAGTTCGAGGTTCTGTTCGATGCGGTCGGCGATTTTCAGCAGCACCAGCGAGCGGTCCTGGGCCGAGGTCTTGCCCCAGGCGTCAGCGGCAGCGTGGGCGGCGTCCAGCGCCTTGTCGATGTCTTTGGCAGTGGAGCGCGGGAATTCGGCGATAGGCTTGCCGTTGACCGGCGAGGTGTTGGTGAAATAGTTGCCATCGACCGGGGCAACGAATTCGCCACCAATGTAGTTGCCGTACTTGGCCTTGAACGAAACGATCGCGCCTTCAGTACCGGGGTGTGCGTAACGCATGGTGGGTATCTCCTGGCTTTTATGTTTATTGGAGTGCAGCGCGCAAGCGCTTGATAAAGCGTAGAGCAAAGGTTGGGCCACTGCTTTGCAGGCCAGGAAAATCAAGGGCTTGGGGTTTGTTGCAAGGCGTTGCTGTGACACGGCTGGTACAGGCGCTGTGACAGTTTGTGCCATAAACGGTACAAGCCGTGACCGGCGGGTCGGTCCGGGATTGCATTGGCTGGGTGCCTGGGGGATGCTGGTGGCTCTCACGCAGGGAGAATAATAAGAACATGCACAACGATCATTTCAGTCGCCATGCCCAGCAAGTCCTCACTGTGGCGCGTGGGCGCGACCCGTCGAGCGACCCGTCCATCGCCCGCTCCTGGCTGCGCTGCCTGGAGGACTACCACCTCGATCCTGCCCAGACCATCGCCCCTACGGTGCTTGAGCACGACCGCCTGCTGGAAAGCCGCGAGCGCCTGCAACAGGTGCTGCATATCGCCGGCAGCGAGATGAACAGCCTGCACCAGCAGCTGTCGGGCGCTGGCCACGCGGTGCTGCTGACCGATGCCCGTGGGGTGATCCTCAACTGTGTCACGGCACCGTCCGAGCGCAAGATTTTCGAACGCGCCGGGCTGTGGCTCGGTGCCGATTGGAGCGAAGCGTGCGAGGGCACCAATGGCATCGGCACCTGCCTGGTGGAGCGCCAGTCGTTGACCATTCATCGCGATGAACATTTTCGTGGGCGCCACACCGGGCTGACCTGTTCGGCGAGCCCGGTGTTCGACCCCCACGGCGACCTGTTGGCGGTGCTGGACGTGTCGTCGGCCCGGGAGGAGGTGTCGCGCCAGAGCCAGTTCCACACCATGGCGCTGGTCAACCTGTCGGCGAAGATGATCGAGAGTTGCTACTTCCTGCGTCACTTCGAAAACCACTGGCTGCTGCGCTTTCACCTGCAGGCCGAGTCGGTGGGCCTGTTCAGCGAAGGGTTGTTGGCGTTTGACGGCGAAGGTCGGATATGTGCCGTCAACCAGAGCGCACTCAATCTGCTGGGGCAGGTGCGTGGCGGGTTGTTGGGGCAGCCGGTGGAGGCGTTGTTCGAGTGCTCCCTGGACCAACTGCTCGGTCGCGCCAGTGCCAATGCCACCGCCAGTTGGCCATTGCGCACGCGGGATGGCCGGCACTTGTTCGCGGCCTTGCGTGGCCAATCGCGCAGTGTGCCTGCGCCCATCGCCAAGCCTGAGCCGGTACGGCTGGCCGGTATCTGCCTGGGCGACCCGGCGCTGCAGAGCGACTTCCGCAAAGCGCTGCGGGTATTCGAGCGCGATGTGCCCCTGCTGATCAACGGCGAAACCGGCTCCGGCAAAGAGGCCTTCGCCAAGGCGGTGCATCACGCCAGCCAGCGTGCCGACAAGGCGTTCGTTGCCCTCAACTGCGCCGCCATCCCGGAAAGCCTGATCGAAAGCGAACTGTTCGGCTATCGCGGCGGCAGCTTTACCGGCGCGCGCAAGGACGGCATGCAGGGCAAGTTGCAGCAGGCCGACGGCGGTACGCTGTTCCTCGATGAAATCGGCGATATGCCGTTGGCGCTGCAGACGCGCCTGTTAAGGGTGCTGGAGGACCGCATGGTGGTGCCCATCGGTGGCGAGCCCCAGGCGGTTGATGTCAGAATTATCAGCGCGACTCACCGGAATTTGCTGGAGCGCGTGCAGGACGGAAGTTTTCGGGAAGACCTGTATTACCGGCTCAACGGCCTGGAAGTCGGTTTGCCAGCGTTGCGTGAACGCAGCGATAAGCCTCAGTTGCTGGATTTCCTGCTGGCGCAGGAGGCGGGCGGCCAGAGCATAAAACTCGACCCGGCGGCGCGTTCGGCGCTGCTGACCTACCCCTGGCCCGGCAACGTCCGGCAACTGCGCACGGTGTTGCGTACGCTGGCGGCGCTGTGCGACGACGGGCGGGTCGGCCTTGAGGATTTGCCCGCGTTGATTCGCCAGGCACGGCCGCAAGCTGTGGCCGAGACCAGGCTTGCAGAGTCGCCCCTGGGCGACGCCGAGCGACTCGCCCTGCTCACGGCCCTGGAGCAACAACGCTGGCACATGACCCATACGGCGGAGCAGTTGGGGGTCAGCCGTAACACGCTGTATAGAAAGCTGCGCCGGCACGGTATTGCACGGGCTGCGCCATAGATCGGTCCTACAGCTAAAGAGTGCGATTTTCGCCCCCCTGCGCTAACCTGCCTCGATGTTTACGAGGTCGACTATGCATATTCATATTCTTGGTATCTGCGGCACCTTCATGGGTTCGATGGCGGTTCTGGCCAAAGAACTGGGCCATCACGTAACGGGCTCCGATGCCAATGTTTACCCACCCATGAGCACGCAACTCGAGGCCCAGGGTATTGAGCTGACCCAGGGTTACGACCCGGCGCAATTCGACCCGGTGCCGGACCTGGTGGTAATCGGCAATGCCATGTCCCGGGGCAATCCGGCTGTCGAATACGTGCTCAACAAAGGCTTGCCTTACGTGTCTGGCCCACAGTGGCTGGCCGACCATGTGCTGCAAGGCCGCTGGGTACTGGCCGTTGCCGGCACCCACGGCAAGACCACCACCAGCAGCATGCTCGCCTGGGTGCTGGAACACGCGGGCATGAGCCCGGGCTTCCTGATCGGCGGCGTGCCGCAGAACTTCTCGGTGTCGGCGCGCCTGGGTGATACGCCGTTCTTCGTGATCGAAGCCGACGAGTACGACAGTGCGTTCTTCGACAAGCGTTCCAAGTTCGTCCACTACCGCCCGCGCACGGCGATCCTCAACAACCTTGAGTTCGATCACGCGGATATTTTCCCCGACCTGGCGGCCATCGAGCGGCAGTTCCACCATTTGGTACGCACCATTCCGAGCGAAGGCCTGGTCATCCACCCGACCACCGAGCCAGCCTTGCAACGCGTGATCGAGATGGGCTGCTGGACCCCGGTGCAAACCACCGGTGCGGGTGGGCAATGGCAGGTCAAGTTGCTCAGTGAAGACGGTTCCCGGTTTGAAGTGCTGTTTGAAGGCGAGGCCCAAGGCATCGTCGAGTGGGACATGACTGGCCAGCACAACGTCGCCAATGCCTTGGTCACCCTGGCGGCCGCGCGGCATGTGGGCGTGGTGCCGTCCATGGGCATTGCTGCGTTGAGTGCGTTCAAAAGCGTGAAGCGCCGTATGGAAAAGGTCGCCGACGTGAATGGGATTACCATCTACGACGACTTTGCCCACCACCCAACGGCCATTGCCACCACCCTCGACGGCTTGCGCAAACGCGTTGGCGATGCCCCGATCATTGCGATTGTCGAGCCGCGCTCAAACTCCATGAAGCTCGGCGCACACCGCGACGGCCTGCCGGAAAGCGTTAACGATGCCGACCAGGTGGTGTGGTATGCCCCGGCCAACCTGGGCTGGGACCTGCCGGCGATTGCGGCGCAGTGCACGGTGCCGTCGAAAGTCTGTGATTCCATCGAGGGCATCATTGCGTTCGTCAAGCAACAGGCCAAGCCTGGCACCCATGTGGTGGTGATGAGCAACGGCGGCTTCGGCGGCTTGCACGGCAAACTGGCCGAGGCCCTGAAATGAGTGGCCCGGAGCGCGTCACCCTGGCGATGACCGGCGCATCCGGCGCGCCCTATGGCTTGCGCCTGCTCGATTGCCTGGTGCGTGAAGACCGTGAGGTGCACTTTCTGATCTCCAAGGCCGCGCAGTTGGTGATGGCCACCGAGACTGATGTCGCGCTGCCAGCCAAGGTGCAGATGATGCAAGCCTTCCTCACCGAGTACACCGGTGCGGCGGCGGGGCAGATCAAGGTCTACGGCAAGGAAGACTGGATGTCGCCGGTGGCTTCGGGCTCCGGTGCGCCGGCGGCAATGGTCGTGGTGCCGTGCTCCACCGGTACGCTGTCGGCGATTGCCACCGGCGCTTGCAACAACCTGATCGAACGCGCCGCCGACGTGACGTTGAAGGAGCGCCGCCAGTTGATCCTGGTGCCGCGTGAGGCGCCGTACTCGAGCATTCATCTGGAGCACATGCTCAAGCTGTCGAACCTGGGGGTGACCATCCTGCCGGCGTCGCCCGGCTTCTATCACCAGCCGCAGACCATCGATGACCTGGTGGATTTCGTGGTGGCGCGCATTCTCAACCTGCTGAATATCCCCCAGGACATGCTGCCGCGTTGGGGCGAACACCATTTGAGCAGCGATGAATAAGGCGCTGTTGGTGATACTGGCGCTGCAATTGGCCGGCTGCGCCACCGCGCGTACCCTGGACGCCGCGCAGCCCGGTGCGCCGGTGGTGTATGCCGGCACGCGATTGGATTTGTATGCAATGAACGGAGGTTGCTGCGCCAAGGACCGGTTCGGTGCCGAGGCGCCCAGCTATCCCGGCGTAGACCTGCCGGCCAGCGCGTTGCTCGACACGCTTTTATTGCCGCTGTCGGTGTTGACGGTGCTCGGTGTGGGATTTAACGCCACGGGCGGGCTCTAGCGCTGACCTGGGCACCACAAAACTAATGTGGGAGGCCTTACTTACCGAGCTTGCGCAGTTCGTCCGACTCCACCACCCGCACCCCATCCTGCTCTTCCAGCGCCAGGCGCCACATGGCCCGGGCCAGTTCGCAGACTTCAATGCCGTGGTATTTCCCCGGAATCAACCGTGACAGCGGCCCGGCCAGCTGCTCGGCCAAGCGGGGCTCCAGCCGTTCCCCCAGCAGCAACGAAGGTCGCACGATGGTCAGTTGCGGCCAGTCCTGGGCCTTGAGTGCCTGTTCCATTTCCCCTTTGACCCGGTTGTAGAACACCGAGGATTTCGGATCGGCGCCAATCGCACTGATCACGATCAGGTGCCGCGCGCCCATCTCCCGCGCGCGCTTGGCAAAGGCTACGACCATATCCAGGTCGACGGCACGAAAAGCTTCTTCCGAACCGGCTTTCTTGATGGTGGTACCCAGGCAGCAGAAGGCAATATCCACCTGGCCGCTCAGTTGCGGCAGGAACACCGCCGGGTCGCCCACCGGGTTTTCCAGGTGCGGATGCTCGGCCAGCGGCTTGCGGCTGGGCGCCAGCACGCGGGTCACGGTAGGTTCGTTGAGCAGGCGGTCGAGCAGGTGTTCGCCGGTCAGGCCAGAGGCGCCAGCGAGCAGGATATGCTGAGGTGTCAGGTACATGGTGTTTCCCCCTCGTTACACGTTACAGCTTAGTTGCCTTTGGCTTCCTTGCTATTCATTGAGACGCTTTCCAGCGCCTTTCGTGCCTGCTGTTTGCGTAATAATTGCCAATGGGCGATCACGCCTTTGGGGGCCCAGATCTGCGGTTCGGACGCTTCGAAGTTGTCTGCCTGTTCGCGTTCGCTCACATGCAGCTGCGCCAGCTTGAAGGCTTGCTGCAAATCGTCGGTCTGGTTGAAGGCTTGGGCGAAGAGGGCGTCGCCGAAGTAGGTGAAGTCGGCCTCTTCGGAACAGCCGAAGGACACGCGGTCGGCGCGCGAGGCGGTCATGATCAGGGTGCGTTCGTCTTTGAGGGCCGGGATGAAACCGCCGGAGTAGCAGGCTGAAATCACCACGATCTTGTCGCGGTTTTTCAGCGGCGCCAGCACGGCGGCCAGTTCATCGGCAGGCAGGTCGGCCAATTCCATGCGCGGTTGATCCAGCACCAGTTCGTGTTCGTGGGTGCCGTGGCTGGTCATGTAGATAAACACCAGGTCTTCCGGCCCGGTGCGCTCGGCCAGGGTCTGCACGGCCCGGCGCAGGCTTTCGCGGGTGGCCAGTGGTCGGTCGGCGATATGGTCGCGGTGGTTGACCAGGCGGATCTGCCCACGGGCACCGAAGCGGGTGGCGAGCATATTGCTGACGTAATCGGCTTCGCGCAGGAACACGCTTTGTTTACCGTCGCCGGCCACGGCCAGGGTGTACAGCTCCACGGCCGAGGTGGAGGCGGGCACGGCGGCGAGGGCGGTGTCCAGCAGGCGGCCCTGGGCCAGTACGCCGATTTCCAGCGGGTCGGGCAACAGCGTGCCGTCGGCATCACGCACGCGCATGCCGTTGACCCAGGTACCGGCCTGCACGGTGCCGTCGGTGAGTACCAGGGTGCCGCGGCCTTGATAGTTGTCGCTGTCGAAGCCGCCGATATAAAAGCTGCCGTCGGTCAGGTTCAGGCGGCCTTCGCCGGTAAAGCGCCAGTCGCTGAACTGGCCGACGTAGTGGCTGCCGTCGACGCCGATCAACTCGCCCTTGCCGCTGAGTGCGCCTTCCTTGAACTGGCCGATCCACACGTCGCCATCGGCGTTTTCATAACGGCCCTTGCCGTTGAGCTGGTTCTGCTTGAACTGGCCGACATAGATGTCGCCGTCGGCGCTGTTGAACGTACCGTTGCCCTCCAGCTGGCCGTCGACGAAGTGGCCGCTGAATTGGTTGCCGCTGTCGTCATTGCGCTGGCCTTCACCGTTCGGCTTGCCGTGGGCGAACTGGCCCTGATACTGGCTGCCATCTGCCAGTTCCAGGCGGCCGAGGCCGGAATACTGGTCGTCCTTGAATTCGCCGCGATAGGTCATCTGCCCTTCTTTGAGGGTGCCTTCGCCGTTGCGCCGACCGTTCTTGAACCCGCCCACATAGTGGCTGCCGGCCGTGGTCAGGCTGCCCTGGCCATCGAACAGACCTTGCTGGAACTGGCCTTTATAGACTTCGCCGTTGCTGCCATGCCATTCGCCCTGGCCGTGCCACTGGCCTTTGTCGAACTGCCCGGCGTACCAGCTGCCGTTGGGATAATCCACGCGGCCCTGGCCTTGCAGCAGACCATTGACCACATCGCCCCGGTAACGACCGCCATCGGGCAGGCGCGCATCGGGCGGCAACAGCGATTCGCCGTCTCCGCAAGCGGTGAGCAACAGGGCAAGGGCAAGGGGAGCGAGTGGGCGCATAGCGGGATCCGGATAATTGAGCGCCGAGTATGCCGCAGCTGCGAGATTCATACATAAATTTACATACCCTGTGGCGAGTTTCAGTGGCTCGCCACAGGGATGGGCTTACACGAAGTAGAGCGACAACGACTCGGCGACGTAAGCGGGTTTTTCCTGGCCATCGATTTCCAGGGTGGCGGTGGCCTTGAGCAGCCATTGGCCGGGCTTTTTCTCGGTGACGTCGGTGAGCGTCACGTTCAGGCGCACCTTGGAATTGACTTTCACCGGCTGGATAAAGCGCACGCTGTCCAGGCCATAGTTGACGGCCATCTTCAGGCCTTCGGGCACGATCAGGATATCTTCCATCAGCTTGGGCATCAGCGACAGCGACAGGAAACCGTGGGCAATGGTGCTGCCGAACGGGGTTTGCGCGGCCTTGACCGGGTCGACGTGGATGAACTGATGATCGCCAGTGGCCTCGGCGAACAGGTTGATACGTGCCTGGTCGATGGTGAGCCATTCGGAACGTCCCAGTTCCTTGCCGACATAATCTTTGAGCTGCGCTACGGGTACATAGGGCATTGCGTCTCTCCTTGGTTCATCGGTGCTGTTGTTATGGGGTACAGAGAACCAATGTAGATCATCATGGCCAACCAGCCCGGTCAACCCACCATGCTTTTGGCGAATGCCGGAGCATAGGACGGGCATGCTTATAATGCGGGCGGGTCTTGAGGGGGGAGAGGACGGATGCTGTTACGCGGTCTGACATGGCTGGTGCTGTTTCAATTGATCGGCACGGCGATCAATCATTTGCTGCTGCCGGTACTGCCGGGGCCGATCATCGGCCTGCTGTTGATGCTCGGTTACCTGGTGTGGCGTGGCGAAGTCGGCGAGCCCCTGAGCCTGGCGGCCAGCAGCCTGCTGCGCTACTTGCCGTTGCTGCTGGTGCCGCCGGCGGTGGGGGTGATGGTGTATGCCAGGGATATTGCCGCCGATTTCTGGGCCATCGTCGGTGCACTGGTGTTGTCGCTGGTGATCGCCATGGGCTTTGTCGGGCTGTTGATGGAACGCATGGTCAAGCGCAAGGAGCAGGATCAATGATCTTCGACTGGCACGGCGCATGGACGGCGGTGATTCATCACCCGCTGTTCGGTATCGGGATCACCCTGGGCGCCTACCAGCTGGTGCTGGCGGGTTTCGAGAAAACCCGCTGGATTTTCCTGCAACCGGTGCTGGTCTCCATGCTGCTGGTGATCGGCGTGTTGCTCACGTGCGGTTTGAGCTACGCCGAGTACCGCAAGAGCACGGAGATCATGGGGATCCTGCTGGGCCCGGCGACAGTGGCCCTGGCGGTGCCGCTCTATCTGAACCTGCGGCGGATTCGGCAATTGTTCTGGCCGATTTTTACTACGCTGGTGATAGGCGGCGTGTTGGCCACCGGCCTGTGCGTACTGCTGGGCTGGTGGTTCGGCGCCGAACACAGGATGTTGATGACCATGGCACCGAAGTCGGTGACCTCGCCGATTGCCATGCTGGTGGCCGAACAGATCGGCGGTGTGGCAGCCTTGGCGGCGGTGTTTGTGCTGATTACCGGGGTGGTGGGCGCGATGGTTGGCCCGGCGTTACTCTCGCGTCTTGGGGTGCACAGTCCCGAGGCGCGCGGTATGGCGCTGGGCATGACTGCTCACGCCGTCGGCACCTCGGTGGCCCTGCAGGAAAGCGAAGAGTGTGGCGCTTTTGCGGCGCTGGCCATGAGTCTGATGGGCGTAGCCACAGCGGTATTCCTGCCGCTGGCCGTGTCAGTGATTGTTTAAACCGGGTTTAAGGAAGCCTTTATGAGTCTGGCGCTGTTTCCCCTCAATACCGTGCTGTTCCCTGGCTGCATCCTCGACCTGCAACTGTTCGAGGCGCGCTACCTGGACATGATCAGCCGCTGCATGAAAAAGGGCGAAAGCTTCGGCGTGGTGTGCATCCTCGATGGCAAGGAGGTGGGCATGGCCCCGGATGGCTATGCGTTGATCGGCTGCGAAGCGTTGATTCGCGACTTCAAGCAGCAGGACAACGGCCTGCTGGGGATTCGCGTCGAAGGCGGGCGGCGCTTCCGCGTGCGAGACGCCGGCGTGCAGAAGGACCAGCTGCTGGTGGCCGAGGTGCAATGGCTGGAAGAACTGCCGGACCAGGCGCTGGAAGAAGAGGATGCCGACCTGCTGGCCTTGCTCCAGGCCCTGGCCGAACACCCGATGGTCGCGTCGCTGGACATGGACACTCACGCCGATGGCCAGCAAGCCTTGGGCAATCAACTGGCTTATCTCTTGCCGTTCACTGAGGCCGACAAGATCGACCTGCTGCAACTCGACGACCCGCAGCAGCGGCTGGATGCGATCCAGATGCTGCTCGATGAGCTTCAGGGGGAGTTGTTCACCTGAGTTTCGGATCAGTCCTGCACCTCGTTCAGACGTTTCTTCGTTGCTCCCGGTGCGAGGGCTGAAATAGTCGCCGATCACTCAACAATGATCGGGGATGAGCATGATTCGGCTAGCGCAATCGGAGCAGGCAGCCTGGGACGCTTTTTTTGGCAATATTGCCGCGCAATTGCTGCGGTTGGACGCCAAGCGCGGTCCGGAATACATCGCTGAACGCGCCGCGGAAATAGCGGATGAGATGTTGCTGGAACGACGCGAGCGGTGTATTGAACGCCGCGCCGCACCCGTTGACTGGCTCGGTCCGGCCCAGGGTCAATAGGCATACCTGAGCAGCGCGTGGGGGGTGCCGGTAAAGGCAATGAAACCGAGCACCGCCACCACCGCGGGTAATACCAGCCACCAGGCCTTCTGCGGCATTGGCGGCAGTGGGCTGCGGTACTGGCAGACGGTAAGGCTGAATGCGCACACAGTCATTGCCAGCAGCGTGCCAGCCAGGATGTCGGTGGGCCAATGGGCGCCGAGGTAGACCCGTGACAGTGCGATGAAGGCCGCAGGAATACAGCCCAGCAACATCCAGGTCAGACGCAGGCGCGTGGGTTGTCCACGACCGGCCAGCACCGCCAACGCCAGAAAAAACGCAAACGCACCGGAGGCGTGGCCGCTGGGCATGCTGAAGCTGGTCAATGGGTCGGTGAGGATTTCCGGGCGGCCACGGGCGAAAAACAGTTTGGTCCCGGTATTGATCACCGCCGCCCCGGCCAGTGTTGCGCCGACAAACACGGCATGACGCCATTGCCGCGCCAGTAGCAGCAGCGCGGTGAATACGGTGCTGGCGAAGAACATTTTCTTGAACTCACCCAGTTGGGTCACCATCACCATGGTGTGGTCCAGCCAGGGGCTGCGATGTTCCTGTACCAGCGCGCTCAGGCCCTGGTCAAAGTCATCCAGGTGGGTATAGCCGATAAACAGAGCGATCAATAATGTCAGGCTGGCGCACCCTATCCACAAGGTCGCGCGACGATGGCCGCGCACGCTGGTGTGCAGGCTCAGTCCCAGCATGGCTGCCAGGCAGGCTGTAACAACCCCCGCCTCAGGCCAGAACCCTTCCGGCAATGGCAGGCGGAACGCAGCGCCGGTTGCCCAGCCTGGTAGCAGGTAGGCGACCGACCAACCGGCTGCCGCCAGAAGGCTGACCAGGGCGAAACGCGGGAACGGCATGTCGCACATCCCGGCCACCATCGGCAGCATTGGCCGCAATGGTCCGATGAAACGTCCCACCAGCAGGCTGGCGATGCCGTATTTGTGGAAGTAGGTTTCCGCGCCGCTCATCCATTCCGGGTGGTGGCGCAGGCCGGGCAGGCGGCGGATGTTCTGATGGAAGTGTCGGCCCAGGAAGTAGGAAACCCCGTCGCCCAACAAGCCTCCCAGGAACCCCAGCAGCAGGGTTTCACTCAGGGACAAGGCGCCGCTGCCAGCCATCGCCGCAATGGCAAACAGCAGCACCGTGCCCGGCACGATCAGCCCGGCAATGGCCAGGCATTCCACGCACGCGACGATAAACACCGCCGCCGCCAGCCACTGCGGGTTGAGGGTCAGCCAGCCGGTAATGCTATCGAGCCATTGGCCCATAAATCGTTACTCCATCGCCACAGATTCAAATCAGGAAATAGTCGCGGCCTTCGACCTGGCCCCGGCGCAGCGGGTTCCGCGTGCAGTAGGGCGCATAGCCAGCATCGACGAAGCGGTACATCAAGTGCTCGTCACGGCCGCTGGGGATGCCCAGGCGGGTGGTCTGGATGATCTGTATCGGTGTCTGGCCGACGTCTTCGACATAGAGCCCTTCTTGATCAAAGCGCTTGGCATCCCACATCGGCACCTTCAGGCCCAGCGCCTTGCACAGCAACGTCTGGCCGGCACACAGCTTTTGCGACGCGCGCGGGCTGCCATCGGCATTCGGGTTGTTCAGCAGCATCTGCGCCAGGCTGGCGGGGCCGGAGGTTTCATCGACCCAGGGGTAGGCCGATTTGATCAGCACGGCATTGCCCGGCCCCTGCGCGCTGAAGTTCAGCGAATCGCCGCCACGGGCGTAGTACATATAGATATGCCCGCCATCCAGAAACAAAGCCTTACGCTTTTCTGTGTAGCCGAGTGAGGCGTGGCTGCCTTTTTCGGCCACGTAATAGGCTTCGGTTTCAATAATTCGCGCCGAAAGCCAGCTATCGCCGACGCGATGGCGGATGACTTTTCCAAGCAAATCTCGCGCGAGTATTTGCGCGTCACGGTCGAAGAAGCTGTCGGGCAGGGCGCTGGCGGGGAGTTGGGGCGAAGAACTGGGCATGGTGGCCTGAGGTTAATACGGCTAAATGTGACGGAATAATAACAACTCCCACCTTAATTACGGCTGAACCCCAGGTTTTTACAGTTCATTTCGACCATCCGCCCCTCACCGCTGTCAGTCGGGCGGCGTCACAGCTATAATCTGCCGCTTTCCTCTTTGCCAAGACTCCCTGACCATGACTGAGTCCGTTCTTGACTACATGACCCGCCTGGGTCGCGCTGCCCGTCAGGCCTCGCGGTTGATCGCCCGTGCGAGCACCGCGCAGAAGAACCGTGCCCTGCTGGCCGCCGCCGATGCTCTGGACGCTTCGCGCTCCGAGCTGACTGCCGCCAACGAACTGGACCTGGCCAACGGCCGCGCCAATGGCCTCGAGCCCGCCTTGCTGGACCGCCTGGCGCTGACGCCGGCACGTATCGACGACATGATCGAAGGGTTGCGTCAGGTGGCCAAGCTGCCTGACCCCATCGGTGAAATTCGCGATATGCGTTACCTGCCGTCCGGCATCCAGGTCGGCAAGATGCGCGTGCCCCTGGGCGTGATCGGCATCATCTATGAGTCGCGCCCGAACGTGACCATCGACGCCGCGAGCCTGTGCCTCAAGTCGGGCAATGCCACCATCCTGCGTGGCGGCTCCGAGGCGATCAATTCCAACCGCGCCATCGCCGCCTGCATCCAGCAGGGCCTGGCCGTGGCCGAGTTGCCGGCCGAAGTGGTGCAAGTGGTGGAAACCACCGACCGTGCCGCTGTCGGCGCGCTGATCACCATGCCGGAATTCGTCGACGTGATCGTGCCGCGCGGTGGCAAGAGCCTGATCGAGCGCGTCAGCCGCGATGCCAAGGTGCCAGTGATCAAGCACCTGGACGGCGTCTGCCACGTGTATATCGACATCGCCGCCGACATCGACAAGGCGATCCGCATCGCCGACAACGCCAAGACCCACCGCTACGCGCCGTGCAACACCATGGAAACCCTGCTGGTGCACGTCGGCATTGCCGAGCGCGTGCTGCCGCCGCTGGCTGCCATCTACCGTGACAAGGGCGTGGAGCTGCGCGGTTGCGAACGCACCCGTGCGCTGTTGGGCGCGGACGTGATCGAAGCCACCGAGCAGGACTGGTACACCGAGTACACGGCGCCGATCCTGTCGATCCGCATAGTCGACGATCTGGACCAAGCCATCGAACACATCAACACGTACGGCTCCAAGCACACCGACGCCATTGTCTCCGAGCATTTCAGCGATGCCCGGCGTTTCCTCACCGAAGTGGACTCCGCTTCGGTGATGATCAACGCCTCGACGCGCTTTGCCGACGGCTTCGAGTACGGCCTGGGGGCGGAGATCGGCATCTCCACCGACAAGCTCCACGCACGCGGCCCGGTTGGCCTTGAAGGCCTGACCAGCGAGAAGTACGTGGTGTTCGGCGACGGTCATGTGCGCACTTGATGGCTAAACGCATCGGGCTGCTCGGCGGTACCTTCGACCCCGTGCACATCGGCCATTTGCGCAGTGCCCTGGAAGTCGCGGATGCCTTGGCGCTGGATGAGCTGCGCCTGATCCCTAACTTCCGGCCGCCCCATCGCGATACCCCGCAGGTGTCGCCGCAGCAGCGCCTGGAAATGGTACGCCTGGCCGTAGAGGGCATACCGCCGCTGGTGGTGGACGATCGTGAGCTCAAGCGCGATAAACCGTCCTACACTGTCGACACCCTGGAGCTGATGCGCGCCGAGTTGGCCGCGGATGACCAGTTGTTTCTGCTTTTGGGCTGGGACGCATTTTGCGGCCTGCCCTCTTGGCATCGCTGGGAGGAACTCCTCCAGCACTGCCACATCCTGGTTTTGCAACGCCCGGATGCCGACAGCGAACCGCCGGATGCCTTGCGCAACCTGCTGGCCGCGCGGTCGGTAAGTGACCCCTTGGCCCTGACCGGGCCGAACGGGAATATTGCATTCGTCTGGCAGACCCCGCTTGCGGTGTCCGCCACCCAGATCCGTCAACTGCTGGCCAGCGGGAAGTCGGTACGTTTCCTGGTGCCTGACGCGGTCCTGGCCTACATCGATGCGCACGGGCTTTACCGTGCGTCGAACTGAAAAGGCGCGCTTGAATGCACGAACACTCGTGCAGCGAGCGCCCGAACATATGAGCAAAACGAGTTTTTTATGACGAACAAAGACGTAAGCAAAGTAAAACGCAAAGGCACGTTCAAAAGCGCCCCGCTGCCCGTTGAAGCCCACGTTGGCCCGGAACTGGCTGGCGAAGCGCTGGTGAAAGTCGCCGTTGCCGCCCTGGAAGACGTGAAGGCCCAAGACATCCAGGTCCTGGACGTGCGCGACAAGCAGAGCATCACCGACTTCATGATCATCGCCACCGGTACCTCCAACCGCCAGATCGGCGCGATGCTGGACAAGGTTCGCGAAGCCGTCAAAGCCCAGGGCGTGAAGCCGCTGGGTGAAGAAGGCAAGGGCGACAGCGACTGGGTGCTGCTGGACATGGACGACGTGATCGTTCACATGATGACCAGCAATGCCCGTCAGTTCTACGACCTGGAGCGTCTGTGGAAAGGCGCCGAGCAGAGCCGTGCCGCCGATGGCAAGCACCACAGCCCGGAAGTGGGCCACGCGCACTTCGACAAGCTCAACAAAGACCAGGAATAAGGAACGGCTGTGCGCCTGCGTCTGATTGCTGTCGGTTCACGCATGCCCAAGTGGGTGGAAGAAGGCTGGCACGAGTATGCCAAGCGTCTGCCCGCCGAGCTGTCGCTGGAACTGGTGGAGATACCGCTCAACACCCGGGGCAAGAATGCCGACGTGGCGCGCTTCATCCGTCAGGAAGGCGAAGCGATGCTGGCCAAGGTCGGCCCCAACGAGCGCATCGTCACCCTGGAAGTGCACGGCAAACCCTGGAGCACCGAGCAACTGGCGGTGGAACTGGATCGCTGGCGCCTGGACTCGCGCACCGTCAACTTCATGGTCGGCGGCCCCGAAGGGCTGGCGCCGGAAGTCTGCGCGCGGGCGGACCAGCGCTGGTCGCTGTCGGCGCTGACGCTGCCGCACCCGTTGGTAAGGATTCTGATCGGTGAACAGCTGTATCGCGCCTGGACAGTTCTGTCCGGGCACCCTTACCACAAATAATCTGCGCCCCTCCCGATGACCCAGCCGATCCGCATCAAGGACCACGAGAAAGACGCACGTCTGGTACGCGCGCGGGTGGTGTTTGGCGCGATCATGGTGGTGGCGCTGATCGGGGTGCTGATTGCGCGCCTGTATTTCCTGCAGGTGATCCAGTACGACTACCACTCCACGTTGTCGGAAAACAACCGCGTGCATGTGCAGCCGATTCCGCCGACCCGTGGGCTGATCTTCGACCGTAATGGCGTGGTGGTGGCGGATAACCGGCCCAGCTTCAGCCTGAGCATGACCCGTGAGCGTTCCGGCGATTGGCAGCAGGTCCTCGATGTCATCGTCGAGGTGCTGCAGTTGACCCCGGAAGACCGGGTGATCTTCGAGAAACGCATGAAACAGGGGCGTCGGCCTTTCGAACCGGTGCCGATCCTGTTCGAGCTGACCGAAGAGCAGATTGCGCGGATCGCGGTGAACCAGTTCCGCCTGCCGGGTGTGGAAGTGGTGGCGCAGCTGGTGCGCCACTATCCCCAAGGGCCGCACTTTGCTCACTCCGTCGGCTATATGGGGCGGATCAACGAGAAAGAGCTGAAAAGCCTCGATCCCGTCAATTACAGCGGCACCCACCATATCGGCAAGACCGGCATCGAGCGTTTCTACGAGCCCGAGCTGCACGGCCAGGTGGGTTACGAAGAAGTCGAGACCAACGCTCGCGGCCGTGTGCTGCGGGTGCTCAAGCGGACCGACCCGGTGCCGGGCAAGGACATTGTGCTGAGCCTGGACATCAAGCTGCAGGAAGCGGCCGAGATGGCCCTGGGTGGCCGGCGTGGCGCAGTGGTGGCGCTGGACCCGAAGACCGGCGAAGTCTTGGCCATGGTCAGCCAGCCGAGTTTCGACCCCAACCTGTTTGTGACCGGGATCAGCTTCAAGGCCTACGCCGAGCTGCGTGACTCCATCGATCGGCCGCTGTTCAACCGCGTGCTGCGCGGCCTGTACCCGCCGGGTTCGACCATCAAGCCGGCGGTGGCGATTGCCGGTTTGGACGCGGGCGTGGTCACGGCGTCCAGCCGGGTGTTCGACCCGGGTTACTACATGCTGCCCAACTACGATCACAAATACCGCAACTGGAACCGTACCGGTGACGGCTATGTCGATCTGGATACCGCGATCATGCGTTCCAACGACACCTATTTTTACGACCTGGCCCACAAGCTCGGGATCGACCGCTTGTCCGCCTACATGGGCAAGTTCGGCCTCGGTCAGAAAGTCTCCCTGGATATGTTCGAAGAATCCCCTGGCCTGATGCCATCGCGGGAGTGGAAGCGTGCGACCCGCCGCCAGGCATGGTTCCCGGGCGAAACCCTGATCCTCGGCATCGGCCAAGGCTATATGCAGGCCACGCCTTTGCAACTGGCCCAGGCCACGGCGCTGGTGGCCAACAAAGGCATCTGGAACCGCCCGCACCTGGCCCGGACCATTGAAGGCGAAAAGCCTGTGGATGAAAACCCGATCCCCGACATCGTACTGCGCGACCCGTCCGACTGGACCAAGGTCAACCACGGCATGCAACAGGTGATGCACGGTGCACGCGGAACTGCGCGCAAGGCGGCGATCGGTGCGCAATACCGTATCGCCGGCAAGAGTGGTACCGCCCAGGTGGTGGCGATCAAGCAGGGCGAGAAATACGACCGTTCCAAGGTCCAGGAACGCCACCGCGACCACGCCTTGTTTGTGGGCTTTGCCCCGGCCGACGACCCGAAAATCGTGGTGGCGGTGATGGTCGAGAACGGCGAGTCCGGCTCCGGTGTGGCGGCGCCTGTGGTGCGCCAGGTGATGGACGCCTGGTTGCTGGCCGACGACGGCAGGCTCAAGCCCGAATATGGCGGCCCCCCTTCAACCCCAGAGGTTACGGCCAGTGAAGAGTAATTTTGACCGCATCCTCTCCAGCGAGGATGTGATGCGTCGCCGCGCGACTTTGTTGCAGCGCATGCACATTGATGGCCCGTTGCTGATCCTGCTGCTGACCCTGGCGGCTGGCAGCCTGTTCGTGCTGTATTCGGCCAGCGGCAAGAACTGGGACTTGCTGATCAAGCAGGCTTCGTCGTTTGGCCTGGGCCTGCTGTCCATGGTGGTGATTGCCCAGCTGGAACCGCGTTTCATGGCGCGCTGGGTGCCGCTGGGGTATGTGGCCGGGGTGTTGCTGCTGGTGGTGGTGGACGTCATGGGCCACAACGCCATGGGCGCGACCCGCTGGATCAACATTCCGGGGGTGATTCGCTTCCAGCCGTCGGAATTCATGAAGATCCTGATGCCGGCGACGATCGCCTGGTACCTGTCCAAGCGCACCTTGCCGCCGCAGCTCAAGCATGTGGGGATCAGCCTGATCCTGATCGGCATCCCCTTTGTGCTGATCGTGCGCCAGCCGGACCTCGGCACCTCGCTGCTGATCCTGGCCGGCGGTGCGTTCGTGCTGTTCATGGGCGGGTTGCGCTGGCGCTGGATCCTCAGCGTGCTGGCGGCGGCAGTGCCGGTGGCCGTGGCCATGTGGTTCTTCTTTATGCACGACTACCAGAAGCAGCGGATCCTGACGTTCCTCGATCCCGAGAGCGACCCGCTCGGCACCGGTTGGAACATTATCCAGTCGAAGGCGGCCATCGGTTCCGGCGGTGTATTTGGCAAGGGCTGGCTGCTCGGCACCCAGTCGCATTTGGACTTTCTGCCCGAGAGCCACACTGACTTCATCATTGCGGTGATGGGCGAAGAGTTCGGCCTGGTGGGCATTTGCGCGCTGTTGCTGATCTATTTGCTATTGATTGGTCGTGGCCTGGTGATTACCGCACAGGCGCAGACGTTGTTCGGCAAATTGCTCGCCGGCAGCCTGACCATGACTTTTTTTGTTTACGTTTTCGTCAACATCGGTATGGTCAGTGGCCTGCTGCCGGTGGTTGGGGTGCCGTTGCCGTTCATTAGCTACGGCGGAACTTCGCTGGTGACATTGCTGTCAGCGTTTGGGGTTTTGATGTCGATTCATACGCATCGCAAGTGGATCGCACAGGTTTGAATAAGGTGAAGATGTCAATGCAAGTAATGCGCGGCTGGGCGACTCGGCATGCGTCCTGGATGGGCCTGATCGGGCTGCTGGGGGCAACGCACGAGGCGCAGGCCGGTGACTACGATGGCTCACCCCAGGTCGCCGAATTCGTCGGTGAAATGACCCGCGACTACGGCTTCGCCGGTGAACAGCTGATGGGCGTGTTCCGCGAAGCCCAGCGCAAGCAGGCGATCCTCGATGCGATTTCTCGCCCCGCCGAGCGCGTGAAGCAGTGGAAGGAATACCGTCCGATGTTCCTCACCGACGCCCGGGTGGCCCGGGGGGTGGACTTCTGGCGCCAGCACGAGGCCGTGTTGGCCCGCGCCGAGCAGGAATACGGCGTGCCGGCCCAGGTCATCGTTGCGATCATTGGTATTGAAACCTTCTACGGGCGCAATACCGGCAGTTACCGGGTGATCGACGCTTTGTCGACCCTGGGCTTCGATTACCCGCCGCGCGCCGACTTCTTCCGCAAGGAACTGCGTGAGTTCCTGCTGCTGGCCCGTGAAGAGCAGGTCGACCCGCTGACCCTCAAGGGCTCCTACGCCGGGGCGATGGGCTTGCCGCAGTTCATGCCGAGCAGCTTTCGCGCCTACGCGGTGGATTTCGACGGTGACGGGCACATCAATATCTGGAGCAACCCGGACGATGCGATCGGCAGTGTGGCCAGCTACTTCAAGCGCCATGGCTGGGTCGGTGGCGAGCCGGTGGTGATCCGCGCCGATGTCAGCGGGGAGCACGCCGATGAAGGCCTGACCCAGGGTATCGAGCCGGCCAAGACCGTCGGGGAGTTGCGGGCGCTGGGCTGGTCGAGTCAGAATGCGCCACGCGACGATATGCCGGTGACGGCATTCCGCCTCGAAGGTGAAAACGGCCCTGAATACTGGATGGGCCTGAAGAATTTCTACGCAATCACGCGTTATAACCGCAGTGTGATGTACGCCATGGCCGTGCATCAGCTGTCAGACATGCTGGTCCAAGCACGGGGCAACAAGTAATGCGGGCATCGCCGTTCAATCAACCGCTCAAGCTGGTGGCGTTCGCCGCGTTGTCCCTGCTCGTCGTCAGTTGTTCCACCAGCCGTGGCCCGGTACCGAAGTCCGGCGGCACGGCTGTGCGGTCCCAGCCAGGACTGGACATCAACCGCGCGCACAAAGACGGCGCGCCGTGGTGGGACGTCGACGTATCGAAGATCCCGGATGCCACTCCGACCCTGCACACCGGCCCGTACAAGGCCAACCCCTATACGGTGCTAGGCAAGTCCTACTTCCCGTTGCAGGACTCCAAGACCTACGTGCAATCGGGCACGGCGTCCTGGTATGGCACCAAGTTCCACGGCCAGAACACCGCCAACGGCGAAGTCTATGACCTGTACGGCATGAGCGCGGCCCACAAGACCCTGCCGCTGCCCAGCTATGTCCGCGTGACCAACCTGGACAACAATCGCACGGTGATCCTGCGGGTCAACGACCGTGGGCCGTTCTATTCGGATCGCATTATCGACTTGTCCTACGCCGCCGCGAAAAAACTCGGCTATGCCGAAACCGGTACCGCGCGGGTCAAGGTCGAAGGCATCGATCCGGCGCAGTACTGGGCCCAGCGTGGCAAGCCCGCGCCGTTGATGCTCAACGAGCCGCAGAGTGCGCAGCCGCAAGTGACGGCATCCACCGGCAAGATCGAACAATGGACACCGCCACCGCAGCAGCACGCACCGGATACGGTGGTCGTGCCCCATGCAGCACCGGGCGCCGCGGTCGCGGGCGGGCAATACCTGCAAGTGGGTGCTTTCGCCAACCCGGATGCGGCAGAACTGTTAAGGTCCAAGCTCAGCAGCATGGTCAGCGCGCCGGTATTCATCAGCTCCATCGTGCGTAACCAGCAAACCCTGCACCGTGTGCGCATGGGCCCGATCGGTTCGCCGAGCGAGGTAGCGCAAGTGCAGAACAGCGTGCGCCTGGCCAACCTGGGGCAACCCAGCGTGGTCACTGCCGAATAATAAATTGATGGTTGAGGCTCGCATGCGGGCCTGGACCCTGGTTGTTGGCTCGTTGAACAATAAAACCCAGGGGCAAGGGGTGAGCGGGCAACCGAACACGCGACAGTCTGGTAGCGGGCTGTCTGAATAAGTTTTGCCCGCGAGGGCAAGTTTCCATAAGCAATTTCGAGAGACGGATGAACATCACCACCTTAGCCAAACGCACGTGCCTGCTTCTTTCGCTGATCATCACCCCGGCCGCCTGGGCGGTTGAAATGGTACCGGCTTCACCGCAACTGGCCGCCAAGTCCTGGGTCCTCATGGATGCCGCCAGTGGCAACGTGCTGGTCGAGAGCAACGGTGACCAGCGCCTGCCACCGGCCAGCCTGACCAAGCTGATGACCGCCTACATCGCAACCCTGGAAATCCGTCGCGGCCAGATCGGCGAAAACGACCCGGTGACCGTCAGCGAAAACGCCTGGCGTACCGGCGGTTCGCGGATGTTCATCAAGGTCGGCTCGCAAGTCACTGTGAGCGACCTGCTGCACGGCATCATCATCCAGTCCGGTAACGACGCCAGCGTCGCCCTGGCCGAGCACATCGCCGGCAGCGAAGACGCGTTCGCCGACATGATGAACAAAACCGTGGCCGACCTGGGCATGACCAACAGCCACTTCATGAACCCGACCGGCCTGCCAAACCCTGAGCACTACTCGTCGGCTCACGACATGGCGATCCTGGCGCGCGCGATCATTCGTGTCGACCCGGTGCACTACGCGATCTACTCCCAGAAGGAATTCTTCTGGAACAACATCAAGCAGCCTAACCGCAACCTGTTGCTGTGGCGCGACAAGACCGTCGATGGCCTGAAAACCGGCCACACCGACGAAGCCGGCTACTGCATGGTGTCGTCCGCGGTACGTGATGGCCAGCGCCTGATCGCCGTGGTCTTCGGTACCAACAGCGAGCAGGCCCGTGCGGCCGAGACGCAAAAACTGCTGACCTACGGTTTCCGCTTCTTCGAAACCCAGACCTTCTACCAGAAGGGTGCTGAACTGGCGACCGCGCCGGTATGGAAAGGCTCGACCTCGCAAGTCAAGGCCGGCCTGGCTGAAGACCTGACCCTGACCATGCCTAAAGGCCAGCTGAAAAAGCTCGCTGCCAGCATGACCATGAACCCGCAATTGGTTGCGCCAATCGCCAAGGGCGACGTGATCGGTAAAGTCGAAGTCAAGCTGGACGACAAGGTGGTGCACAGCGCCGACCTGATCGCGCTGGACGCCGTCGACGAAGGTGGTATCTTCCGCCGCGTGTGGGATAGCATCCGTCTATTCTTCTACGGCTTGTTCAACTGATTGTGTGCACCTGCAAAGCCCCGCGTTGATCCGACGCGGGGCTTTGCCGTCGCCACGGCTTACCGCTTACGAGGCCGTTCTGCCATGACCGATAAAGAAGTAAAGGCGCCAAAGATCGAATTCCCGGTGACGGATTATCCCGTCAAGGTGATCAGCGATACCGGTGTAGGCAACAAAGACAGAATCCTGGATATCGTGCGTAAACACGCGACGATCAATGACAACCGGGTGGACGAGCGTTCGAGCACCAACGGTAAGTACACCACGATCCAGTTGCACATCGTTGCGACCGGTCAAGACCAGCTCTACGACATCAATAGCGAACTGCGGGCCACCGGCTTCGTGCACATGGTGCTGTGATGTCACAGGTCCTGGGCTTTCGCGAGCTCGGCCGGATGGACTACGAGCCCGTCTGGCACGCCATGCAGCGGTTCACGAATGAACGCGGTACTTCGGCGCCCGACGAAATCTGGTTGGTGGAACATCCACCGGTGTTCACCCAGGGCCAGGCCGGCAAGGCCGAACATCTGCTGCTGCCGGGGGATATTCCGGTGGTGCAGGTCGACCGAGGTGGCCAAGTGACTTACCATGGGCCCGGTCAACTGGTGGCGTATCTGCTGCTGGACGTGCGCAAGCTGGGTTTTGGCGTGCGCGACCTGGTGAGCCGCATGGAGGCTTGCCTGATCGAGCTGTTGGCCAGTTATGGCGTGAGCGCCGCGGCCAAGCCCGATGCACCCGGTGTGTATGTGGACGGCGCGAAAATCGCCTCCCTCGGTTTGCGCATTCGCCACGGTTGTTCCTTTCATGGCCTGGCCCTGAACGTGGATATGGACCTGGCACCGTTCCGGCGCATCAACCCGTGCGGTTATGCCGGGCTGGCGATGACCCAACTGAGCGACCACGCCACACCGATTAAATTTGCCGAGGTAAGTGCCCGGCTGCGTGCGCAGCTCGTCAAACACCTCGACTATGCTGAGCAGACGACCCTCACGGGCGGAATCGACTGATTATGACTACTGATGCAGTGCAAACCATGATCCCGACGCTGGACATCACCGAGCGTCCGGCCCCGGCCCCGCGTGCCAAGGTGGAAGCCGGCGTCAAGCTGCGCGGCGCCGAGAAGGTTGCACGCATCCCGGTCAAGATCATCCCGACCACCGAGTTGCCGAAGAAGCCCGACTGGATCCGCGTGCGCATCCCGGTTTCGCCGGAAGTCGACCGTATCAAGGCCCTGCTGCGCAAGCACAAGCTACACAGCGTGTGCGAAGAAGCCTCCTGCCCGAACCTGGGCGAGTGCTTCTCCGGCGGCACCGCCACCTTCATGATCATGGGTGACATCTGTACCCGTCGTTGCCCGTTCTGCGACGTCGGCCATGGCCGGCCGAAGCCACTGGACGTCAACGAACCGGAAAGCCTGGCCATCGCCATTGCCGACCTGAAACTCAAATACGTTGTGATCACCTCGGTTGACCGTGATGACCTGCGCGACGGCGGTGCCCAGCACTTTGCCGACTGCATCCGCGAAATCCGCAAACTGTCGCCGAACGTGATGCTCGAGACCCTGGTGCCTGACTACCGTGGCCGCATGGACGTTGCGCTGGAAATCACCGCTGCCGAGCCGCCGGATGTGTTCAACCACAACCTGGAAACCGTGCCACGCCTGTACAAGGCTGCGCGTCCAGGTTCGGACTACCAGTGGTCGCTGACCCTGCTGCAGAAATTCAAGCAGATGATGCCGCACATCCCGACCAAATCCGGCTTGATGCTCGGCCTGGGCGAGACCGACGAAGAAGTGATCGAAGTCATGAAGCGCATGCGCGAACACGACATCGACATGCTGACCCTGGGCCAATACCTGCAACCGTCGCGCAGCCACTTGCCGGTGCAGCGTTTCGTGCACCCGGACACCTTCGCCTGGTTCGCCGAGGAAGGCTACAAGATGGGCTTCAAGAACGTCGCCTCGGGCCCGCTGGTACGTTCTTCGTACCACGCCGATGAGCAGGCCAAGCTGGTCAAGGCTAGCCTGGTTTCCTGATCGGGGTTCAGACCCAGTGTGGGAGGGGGCTTGCCCCCGATTGCGGTATGTCAGTCGCCACATGTGCTGGCTGATCCACCGCTATCGGGGGCAAGCCCCCTCCCACATTTCGCTCCGCGTTAGTTAGGGAGAGTTGTGTATGACTGCCGCCGTTCCAGCCCTTCGTTCTGAAGGCACCATCGCCCTGATCGCCCCCGCCGGCCCCGCCGTGCTGGACGTTGAAAAGGCCGGCCAATGGATGCGCACGCGCGGCTACGATCTGCGAATTTTTCCCGGTGTCTATGAGCGCGACGGCTACCTCGCCGGCAGCGATGCCGTGCGCCTGCGTGACCTGCACGCGGCTTTTGCCGATCCGCATATCGACGCTATCTTGTGTCTGCGTGGTGGTTACGGCACGCCACGGCTGCTCGACGCGCTGGATTTCGACCTGCTGCGTGCCAATCCCAAGCCGTTCGTCGGCTATAGCGACATCACCGCCCTGCACCTGGCAATCAACCGTTACGCCGGTTTCGTGACCTTCCACGGCCCGATGCTCAACGCCGACCTGCTCGGCGGCAAGCAACCCCCTACCGAGTCGTCATTGTTCAGCCTTCTGCGCGGCCAGTTGGGCGCCGGCAGCGTACTGGCGCACCCGGTGGCGTACCCGCTGACCACGATCGAGCCTGGCATTGCCTGTGGGCGCTTGCTGGGGGGTAACCTGTCGATGATTGCGGCGGTCATGGGCACACCATACGAAATCGACGCAGAAGGCATCATCCTGTTTATCGAAGACGTCAACGAGCCGATCTACCGCATCGACCGTCTGCTGACCCACCTGCGCCTGGCGGGCAAGTTGGCCCAGGTCGCCGGGGTACTGGTCGGGGATGTGGCGGGTGTGGATAACGTTGCGCTGGAGCGCTTGCTGAAGCAGACGTTCGAGCCGTTGCGCATACCGGTGCTGGCCGGCTGGCGCAGCGGGCATTGCGATCCGAACCTGACGCTGCCGATGGGTGCGTTGGTACGGCTGGATGCGGGGGAGCAGCAGGTGGTGTTGGAGCAGGATGTGGTCTTCAGGTCCTGAATCTGCTGGCGTTTGCTAAACCGCAATCGGGGCTTGCCCCGATTGCGGCAGTCGCCATACGCGGATCTATCGGTTTTGCAGCGACTCCAGCAACTTCACCGTTGGATACCCGTCCGCCGGCCAGCCCAACGCCTGCTGCGCCGCCCGAATCGCCTTGCGGGTGTTGGCGCCGATAATCCCATCCGGGTTGCCTGCGTCATAACCGTTGGCACTCAACGCCGTCTGCAGATCAATGCGCTGGGAGCGACTCAGCGGCAGCTCATCCTTGGGCCAGTCACCACGGATCACACCGCCGCCGCCAAAGCGCTCCGACAACAGGCCCACCGCCAGTGCGTAGGACGACGAGTTGTTGTACTTGAGGATCGCACGGAAGTTATCCAGCACCAGGAACGCCGGGCCACGGTAGCCTGCCGGCAGCAGCAGGGCAGCGGACAGTTGGTCGACGTTCGGCGGCATGCTCGCGCCCGGTGGCAGCTGAATGCCCAGTTTCATCCAATCGGCAATGCTCTTGCGCACGCCGCCGTCAGCCAGGGCGTAGTCGAAGTTCGCCGGCAATTGCTTGACTTCAAAGCCCCACGGCTGGCCTTTCTGCCAGCCGGAGCTTTGCAGGTAGTGCGCGGTCGATGCGAGGGCGTCGGCCGGGCTGTTCCAGATGTCGCGACGACCGTCGCCATCGAAGTCTACCGCGTGGGTGTTGTAAGTGGTCGGAATGAACTGGGTCTGGCCCATGGCCCCGGCCCAGGAGCCTTTCATCTGGTCAGCGGCGATGTCGCCGTGCTGGATGATCTGCAACGCCGCCAGCAATTGCGCCTGGGCAAAGGCCGGGCGACGGCCTTCATAGGCCAGGGTGGCCAGGGAGCGGATCACCGAATTATTGCCCTGGAACTGGCCGAAGTTACTTTCCATGCCCCATACCGAGACCAGCGCCTGGCGGTCGACGCCATAACGCTGCTCGATGCTTTGCAGGATGTCAGCGTACTTGACCAGCAGTGCCTGGCCATTGCGTACGCGCACGGGCGACAGGGCGCCGTCGAGGTATTCCCACACAGGGCGGGAAAACTCCGGCTGGCTGCGGTCGGCGCGGATCACCGCCATATCGGGGGTGACATTGGCGAATGCGGTGTCGAATACGTCGGCCGTGATGCCGGCTTGCAGGGCTTGCGCGCGAAAACCGGCCTGCCATTCAGCAAAGGTCTGGGTCGGTTGGATGTCGAGATTGTCCACGGCCAGTGGGGCCACCACGGCAGGGGCTGCCACGGGGGCGGTCTGGAGCTTCGGCAAGGGTTGGGCATCGGCGGCGGTGGGTTTTTCCGCGCAGGCGACAAGCAGAATGAGGCTGGAGGCAGCGATCAATTGGCGAAGGTGCCAACGACGGGAAAGACAAGAGGGCATGCACAGGTCCAGGAATTACAAATCAGGCACAGACCTTATCATGCCAGAGGGGCGCTTGCCTTCAGGCAGCCAGAAAGTAAGAAGCCTCCCAGCTATTAGACTGGAAGGCTTCGCGGCGGTAGCTGCCTTTGCCCTTGCCGGCGCGTTCCTGACGGCTGCGGAACAGTGGCTGGGCGATGATGGATTTGGCCTTGTTGGGGCCATGCTTGGATGGCTTTTTGCTCATGGTCGATGCTCTTGATAGGGGGAGGTGCGGCGCAAATAATCTGCCGAAGTCAGGTCGCTGTAAAGCCCATGAATTGTAAACCCAGTCAAAAATGTGGGAGGGGGCTTGCTCCCGATAGCTGTGGCTCAGTCAACAATGCAGTGGCTGACACGCCGCTATCGGGGGCAAGCCCCCTCCCACATTGGTTTTGCAGTGTTTTTAAGAGAGGGGTTATTCGGCGGGAAGTGCCAGGCGTTGTCCGGCCATCAACAGCGATAAACGGCTCAAGCTCATCCACGGTGAACCCGCGGCCTGGCCCTTGATCTGTGCATCAATGCGCTGCGCTTCCAGCAACAGCTGCGCCCAGCGTTGCGCCGAGTGCCGTTGCAGGGCTTTGCTCATCAGGGGTTTGCGCTTGTCCCACACCGGTGGTCGCGCCTGGCTGAAGCACTTGTCCAGCGGCGTGCCCTGGCTGTATTGCAGGGCAATATTGGCCAATACCCGTAGTTCCCGGGCCAGGGCCCAGAGAATCACCGGTGGCTCCACACCTTCGCCACGCAGGCCTTCGAGCATGCGCAGGGCATGGGCGGGCTCGCCATTGAGAATCGCATCCACCAGCCCGAACACGTCAAAACGTGCACTGTCTGCCACGGCGCCCTGGACGGTCTCGACGGTAATCTGCCCGTCTTCGGCCATCAGCTTGAGCTTTTCGATCTCCTGGGCGGCGGCAAGCAAGTTGCCTTCGACCCGCGCCGCGATCAGCTCCACTGCATCCTGTGTTGCGGACAGTCCCGCCTGTGACAGGCGTTGGCGAATCCATTGCGGCAGCTGATTGCTGTCCACTGGCCAGATCTGGATGAACTGGGTCTGCGCCCCTTCCACCAGGGCCTTGCCCCACTTGGTCTTCTGCGCGCTGCCGTCGAGCTTGGGCAGGCTGATCAGCAACACCGTGTCTTCGGCGGGCCGCGAGCAGTATTCCATCAGTGCAGCCGCGCCCTTATCACCGGGCTTGCCCGACGGCAGGCGCAGCTCCAGCAGGCGTTTTTCGGCGAACAGCGACATGCTTGCCCCGGCTTGCAGCAGCGTGCCCCAGTCGAAACTGGCGTCGGCGCTGAATACCTGGCGTTCATCGAAGCCCTGCTGGCGTGCGGCGGTACGGATGGCGTCGGCGGCTTCCTGGCACAACAGCGGGTCATCACCGCTGACGATGTAGACAGGCGCGAGACCACCTTGCAGGTGTTTGGCGAGCTGGGCGGGGGCGAGTTTCATAGGCAGGGTGAACGGGGCGCCTGGGGCGCCCCGTCTGGCTTACTCGACAGGGACTTCAACAGGCGATTGTTTCGGCGTGTTGTCTTCGTACTCTTTCGCTGCTTTCAGCGCGTCGGCATCGGCCTTGGCCTTGTCGTCAGCACGTTGCTGCAAGGTTTCGAGTTGTTGCGGAGTCAGCATCGACAGGCGCAGCATCATGCGTTGCACCAGTTCGCGACGCATTTCCTGGCGTACCTGGATGATTTCGGAGTCCGAACCCACCAGGTTGTTACCGTCGTGGCTGACGATCTTCTGCACCTGGATGTTGTCATTCATCAACGGCAGGTGGTCGCGGCCCTGGATTTCAAAACTGAGCACGGTGCTCAGTTCGACATCGGACGCACGCCCGGCGCTGGCGTAGCTCAGGCTGCGCTGGGTTTCTTTCTCGTTAGCCAGGAACAGCTTGTAGGTCGCGCCGGTATAGACGTGCACGCCGCTGTTTTCCAGGACCTGCCGCAGTTGGGTCACTGTTTCGCTGTAGGCGTCGCGAGCGCTGAGGTCCAGTTCCTTGATCGTCAGGTTATTGGTGCCGGTGCCGCGCAGCTGGAAGCCGCAAGCGCTCAGCAGTACGGCGAGACCCATAACCAGCAGATTGCGTTTGATCATTTTGTTGCTCCCCTTGAAACCATGTGGGCCTTATCGAGGCCCTGAAGGCTTTGTTCGGCGCAGGGCTTGAGCCCCACGCCCGATCCGATTAGCTAGCGACGATATTGACCAGTTTGCCAGGCACCACGATCACCTTGCGGATCGTCAGGCCTTCGGTAAAGCGCAGTACGTTCTCGTTGACCCGTGCGGCCGCTTCGACTTCTTCACGGCTGGCACTGGCCGGCATGTCGATCTGGCCGCGCAGTTTACCGTTGACCTGGATCACCAGTTGCAGCGTGTCCTGTACCAGGGCGCTGTCATCCTGTACTGGCCAGCGCGCATCAATCACAGCATCTGTGTGGCCCAGGCGGCTCCACAGTTCGTGGCTGATGTGCGGCGTGATCGGCGCCAGCAGCAGGGTGACCGTCTCCAGGCCTTCCTGTAGCAGTGCGCGATCCTGTGCGGTGGCTTGCGGGGCTTTTTCCAGCACGTTCATCAGCGTCATCACCTGGGCGATGGCGGTGTTGAACTTGTGGTTCTGGCCCACGTCCTGGCTGGCTTGCTTGATGGCCAGGTGGGTGCTGCGGCGAATGAGTTTCTGCTCGTCGCTCAACGACGCCACGTCCAGCTTGGCCGGCAGGCCCTGGCTGACATGGGCGTGCGCCAGGCGCCAGACGCGCTTGAGGAAACGGTGCGAGCCTTCGACGCCGGAATCGGACCATTCGGCGCTCATGTCAGGCGGCGAGGCGAACATCATGAACAGGCGGCAGGTGTCGGCGCCGAACTGGTCGATCATCGACTGAGGGTCGACGCCGTTGTTCTTCGACTTGGCCATCTTCTCGGTGCCGCCGATTTCCACCGGCAGGCCGTCGGCGATCAGTCTGGCGCTGATGACCTTGGCCTTGCTGTCGCGCTCGAGCTCGACGTCCGCCGGGTTGAACCAGGTGTAGGCGCCATTGGCTTCGCGACGATAGTAGGTCTCGGCGATCACCATGCCCTGGGTCAGCAGGTTCTTGAACGGTTCGTTGGAACTCACCAGGCCTTCGTCGCGCATCAGCTTGTGGAAGAAGCGCGCATACAGCAGGTGAAGGATGGCGTGTTCGATACCGCCGATGTACTGATCCACCGGCAACCAGTGGTCGGCTGCGGATTTCTCTACCAGGCCGCCCTCGTAGTGCGGCGAGGCATAGCGGGCGTAGTACCACGAGGACTCGACGAAGGTGTCCATGGTGTCGGTTTCACGCTTGGCAGGCTGGCCGCATTTCGGGCAACTGCATTCGTAGAACTCGGGCATGCGCGCCAATGGCGAACCGGCGCCGTCCGGCACCACGTCTTCCGGCAGGACGACCGGCAACTGGTCTTCCGGCACCGGTACGTCACCGCAGGTCTGGCAGTGGATGATCGGGATCGGGCAGCCCCAGTAGCGCTGGCGGCTGATGCCCCAGTCGCGCAGGCGGAACTGGGTGCGCGAGGCACCGAGGTTCTTCTTGATCAGTGCCACTTCGATGGCGTCGAAGGCACCGGCGAAGTCCAGGCCGTCGAACTCACCGGAGTTGATCAGCGTGCCGTGCTCGTTGTAAGCGTCCTGCCATGGGGCCGGGTTGGTGTCGCCCGAACTGGTCCGGACCACGGACTTGATCGGCAGGTTGTATTTGACCGCAAATTCAAAATCGCGCTCGTCGTGGGCCGGCACAGCCATTACTGCGCCATCGCCGTAGTGCATCAGCACGTAGTTGGCGACCCATACCGGCAACTTCTCGCCGGTGAGCGGGTGCTCGACGAACAGGCCGGTCGGCAGGCCTTTTTTCTCCTGGGTGGCGACATCGGCTTCGGCCACGCTGCCACCTTTGCATTCGGCGATGAACGCCTGCAGCTCAGGATTGTTCTGTGCGGCCTGGGTGGCCAACGGGTGCTCGGCAGCCACGGCGACGTAGGTCGCGCCCATCAGGGTGTCCGGACGGGTGGTGAAGACTTTGAGTGCGCCCGCTTCGCCGATGGAGTCGACGTTGTACGGGAACTGCACTTCCATGCCCTTTGACTTGCCGATCCAGTTGCGCTGCATGGTCTTGACCTGTTCAGGCCAGCCCGGCAAATCGTCGAGGCTCGACAACAGTTCATCCGCGTAGGCGGTGATCTTGAAGTAGTACATCGGGATTTCGCGCTTTTCGATCAGCGCGCCGGAGCGCCAGCCGCGACCGTCGATCACCTGTTCGTTGGCGAGGACGGTCTGGTCGACAGGGTCCCAGTTCACGGTGCCGCTTTTTTTGTAGATCACCCCTTTTTCGAACAGGCGGGTGAACAGCCATTGTTCCCAACGGTAGTAATCCGGCTTGCAGGTGGTGACTTCGCGGGACCAGTCCACCGCCAGGCCCAGGCTGCGCAGCTGGGTCTTCATGTAGGCGATGTTTTCGTAGGTCCACTTGGCAGGGGCCACGTTGTTTTTCATCGCGGCGTTTTCCGCCGGCATGCCGAAGGCGTCCCAACCCATGGGTTGCAGGACGTTCTTGCCTTGCATGCGCTGGTAGCGGGAGATGACGTCGCCGATGGTGTAGTTACGCACATGCCCCATGTGTAGCTTGCCGCTGGGGTAAGGGAACATCGACAGGCAATAGAACGTCTCCTTGCCTGGCTGTTCACTGACTTCAAAGGACTTTTGCTCGTCCCAGAAGGTTTGGGCGGCATTTTCTATTTCACGGGGCTGATATTGTTCGTGCATGGCTACTTTTGAACTGAATAGGGGTGGCCTAATCCTCTTCGGTGCAACGTTCAGGTTGTTCGACACCAAAAAGTGGCGCGTCCGTGCCCAAACCCTGCGGGAAGTGGAGTTACAGGAAGCGCCGTAGCATACATGACCCCACTCTATCGAGGGAAACCCTGATTGCGCGGCAAGGGCCGTCTGTCGCGGCGCCGGGCAGGCGCACCCACGGGGGCTACGCTGTTTATTGGGGAGCAAGTCTTTCTTCAATGAGGTGAGGGGATGGTTGAATCGCAGCGAATCGCAACGAAACCGGAAATCTACGAAGGACTGATCGACCGATTGGGTCGTGCATTGGATGCAGCGAGGACCGCGGGCCGATTGCGTGATGAACGGCCCGTCGAGTTGGAACTGCGCGGCTTGAGCCGTGCGGAGCTGGAACTGATCAAAGCTTACCTGGAACGTAATAAGCGCAGTGCGCCTTCTTGGGTGGCAACCCCGCCAGCCAAAGAGCCTACGCACTCAGCCAAGGTGGTGTGGCTCAAGGACTTGTCGGCCGGTCGTGGCCCGGAAAGGCTCCGGTCCGCCCGCTTCAAGTAGTTCACTCCCCAGGAACACATCATCGTGCCATGTCACTGTAAAGATTGTCGCTAAACCCCGTTACACCTTAGGCTTCGGGCATCTATGGAGATGCCCGATGCCTATTCGTTATTTCATCAAACAACTGCTCCTGCCACCCGGCATTCTTTTGCTGCTGCTGGCCCTTGCCTGGTGGTTTCGTCGCAGCCGCCCCCGTTTGGCCGGCTGCTGCTTTGCCCTCGGGTTTGGCGGCATGTGGTTGATCAGCCTGCCGGTGGCGGTGGAGTGGGGCGCACGTGCCCTGGAGACCGAACCACCGTTGGCCCGTGAAGACTGGTCGACCCTGGCCCAGCGCGCCGATGCCATTGTGGTGCTGGGCTCGGGACGCGAGCGCGGCGACCCGGCATGGGGTTCTGATCAGCCGACCGGTATCGGCCTGGAGCGCCAGCGGTATGCCGCGCGGCTGGCCAAGGCCTCCGGGCTGCCGGTGTTGACGACCGGTGGCCTGCATTACGGCACGCCGCCCAGCGAGGCGCAGTTGATGGCGGTATCGATGCAGGATGACTTCGGCGTCGATGTGCGCTGGAAGGAAGAACGCAGCCGCACCACCTGGGAAAACGCGCAGATGAGTGCCGGGATTCTATTGCCTGAGGGCATCAAGCGTGTGGTGGTCGTGACCCAGGCCTGGCACATGCCGCGGTCGGTGTGGAGTTTTGAAAAGGCAGGCTTCACCGTGGTGCCGGCGCCGGTGGGGTTCCTGGGTGTGGACAACGCCCGGCCGCTGGGCGGCTGGATGCCGGAGTTCAAGTCGGTGTGGCAGAGTGGGCAGTTGATCAATGAAGCGGTGGGGCAGCTAGGCTACCGGTTGTTCTATCGATAACGCCGCCAATCAAAATGTGGGAAGGGGCTTGTCCCCTCCCACACTTTGTTTCGCGTTGGCTGTTAAACGGTTTTGGCCATCCGGCCTGCCAGCAACGCCCAACCAAACAGCGCCAGGCTCACGATGATCAGCGGCCACGAGCGCCATTGCAGGTACGGCGTCAGGTTGTGCATCGGCACCACTTCGCCGTAGAGGATGCCGCGTTCGAACTGCGGGATCTGCACGGTGATTTGCCCAAACGGGTTGATCAACCCGGTCACGCCATTGTTGGTGGCGCGGATCATCCAGCGGCCAGCCTCCAGTGCACGCATCTGCGCCATTTGCAGGTGCTGCAAAGGGCCGATGGAGTGGCCGAACCAGGTGTCATTGCTGATGGTCATCAGCAGGTCGCTCTGGGCTGAAAGGCCGGCGGCGAATTCCGGGTACACCACTTCGTAGCAAATGAACGGCGCAATCTGATAGCCCTTGGCTTGCAGCATCGGTTGATCGGCAGGGCCACGGGCGAAGTCGGACATGGGCAGGTCGAAGAAGGCAATCAGGCCGCGCAGCATATCCTGCAGCGGCACGTACTCGCCAAACGGCACCAGTTTCTGCTTGAGGTAGGTGCCGTCACCTTCACCCACCACGGTGATGCCGTTGAAGTAGCGCTTCTGGTGATGCACTTCCTGGCGAATCGGCACGCCGGTGATCAGCGCGGTGTGCCGGTCGGCCGCAAACTTGCCCATCATTCCCAGGTAGCCCTCGACGGACTCCTTGAGCACCGGCACCGCCGTTTCCGGCCACACCAGCAGGTCGACCGGCTTGGAGCTGAAGCTCATGTCGCGGTACAGCGCGAGCTGCGCATTGAGCTGCTCCGGGTCCCACTTCATGCTTTGTTCGACGTTGCCCTGGATCGCGGCAACGCTCAGCGGCGCGCCCGACGGCGTGGTCCAGGCATGATGCTTGAGCGCCAGGCCGATGGCCCAGGGCGCTACCAGCAACACCAGGCCGGCGCCGATAAACCCATTGCGTTTGCCGGCCAACAGGCGTGGCAGGTTGCACAGCAGGGCCGCCGTCAGTGCCAGGGCAAAGGAAATCAGCCACATCCCGCCCACTGGCGCCAGGCCGGTGAGGGGGCCGTCGAGCTGGCTGTAACCGGAGTACAACCACGGGAATCCGGTGAGGAACCAGCCGCGAAAGGCTTCCTGGCCGACCCACAAGGCGGCAAACGTGAGCGCATCCGCCAACGGCGCTTCATTGCGACGCAGCCAGCGCGCCCACAGCCAGGCGGGCAGGGCGAAGAACCAGGCAATGGCGGCGGTGAACAACAGCATCAGGAACCCCGCCAGCAGCACCGAAGCGCCGCCGAAGTGGTGGATGCTGTAGTAGATCCAGCTGGTGCCGGCGCCAAACAGGCCGAACCCGAAGCACCAGCCACGGCCCAGGGCCTGGCGCGGCGTCAGCTCCCGCAGCCCGACATAGAACAATCCGACCGCAACCAATGCAAACGGCCACAGGTCGAACGGCGCCAGCGCCAGGGTGGTGATGGCGCCGGCCACCACGGCCAGCAGATTACCGGGCCAGCCGGGGCGGGTCAGACGGCGCATATCAATCCTTAGCGGGCAATAGGTGTCAGGCGAATCAAGTGGATGCGGCGGCTGTCGGCATTCAGGATGCGGAAGCGATAGGCGCCGATCTCGGTGGTTTCGTTACGCTTTGGCAGGTGCCCGAACGCACTCATCACCAGGCCACCGACGGTGTCGAACTCGTCGTCGGAGAATTCGCTGTCGAAAAACTCATTGAAGTTCTCGATCGGCGTCAGCGCCTTGACCAGGAAGTCACCGCTGGGCAGCGGCTTGATATAGCTGTCTTCTTCGACGTCGTGCTCATCCTCGATGTCGCCGACGATCTGTTCCAGCACGTCTTCGATGGTCACCAGGCCCGCCACGCCGCCGTATTCGTCGATCACAATGGCCATGTGATTGTGGTTGGCGCGAAATTCGCGCAGCAGCACATTCAGGCGCTTGGATTCGGGCACGAAGGTGGCCGGGCGCAGCAGGTCCTTGATGTTGAAGCTGTCACCGTTCTCCTTGAGGATCAGCGGTAGCAGGTCCTTGGCCAGCAGGACACCCATGACGTCGTCATGGCTTTCGCCGATAACCGGGTAGCGCGAGTGCGCCGAGTCGATCACGGCCGGGAGGAATTCCCGTGGGGTCTGGGTCGCCTTGATGCTGATCATCTGCGAGCGCGGGACCATGATGTCCCGAACCTGCAGGTCAGCCACCTGGATGGCGCCTTCGACGATGGCCAGCGCTTCGCTGTCCAGTAACTTGTTCTGGTGGGCCTCGCGCAGCAGCTCCAGCAGCTCCTGGCGGTTTTTCGGCTCGTGGGCAAAAGCCTGGGTCAGTTTACCCAGCCATGACTTTTGCCCGTTGCTCGATCGGTCTTCGCTCATAGCGATTACTCTAAATCCTTTGATGTGACAGTTGAGTGTTGATCAGTTTTCGTCGTCTGCATATGGATCCGGGTGACCCAATTCTGCAAGCAACGTTCGTTCCAGCGCTTCCATTTCCTCGGCTTCTTCATCGTCTATATGGTCGTAACCCAAGAGATGCAAGCAGCCGTGGATGACTAGATGGGCCCAGTGAGCCTCAAGTTCCTTGCCTTGTTCCTTCGCTTCACGCTCGACCACCTCGACGCAGATCACCAGGTCGCCCAGCAGGGGGATATCCAGCAACTCATCGGGTACGTCGGCGGGAAACGACAGCACGTTGGTCGCGTAGTCCTTCTGGCGCCAGGTGTGGTTCAGCTCGCGGCCCTCGGGCTCGTCCACCAGGCGGATGGTCAGTTCCGAGTCGGCGCTGCGCTGGCGCAGGGCCAGGGCGCACCATTGACGGAGCTGTTCTTCGCTGGGGGCGGGCGCTTCGGTGGCCAGCTGCAGGTCAAGCTCAAGCATCGCGGCGAACGTCCTTGGCCGGTGCGTCATCGCGGTGGTCGAAGCGCTCGTAGGCTTCGACAATGCGCTGCACCAGCGGGTGGCGGACCACGTCCTTGGGCATGAAGTGCGTGAAGCTGATACCCGGCACGTCCTTGAGCACCTCGATCACCTGGGCGAGGCCGGACTTGGTGCCCTTGGGCAGGTCGACCTGGGTGACGTCACCGGTGATCACGGCGGTGGAGCCGAAACCGATCCGGGTGAGGAACATCTTCATCTGCTCGACGGTGGTGTTCTGGCTTTCGTCGAGGATGATGAAACTGTTGTTCAAGGTGCGGCCGCGCATGTAGGCCAGCGGAGCGATCTCGATCACCTGGCGCTCGATCAGCTTGGCCACGTATTCAAAGCCGAGCATCTCGTACAGCGCGTCGTAGAGCGGGCGCAGGTACGGGTCGATCTTCTGGGCCAGGTCGCCGGGCAGGAAGCCGAGTTTTTCACCGGCCTCGACCGCTGGGCGCACCAGCAGGATACGGCGTACTTGCTCACGCTCCAGGGCGTCGACCGCACAGGCCACGGCCAGGTAGGTCTTGCCGGTACCGGCGGGGCCGATGCCGAAGTTGATGTCGTTGCCGAGGATTTCCTTGACGTAGCGCTGCTGATTCAAGCCGCGCGGGCGAATCATGCCTTTTTTGGTGCGCAGGGCCACGCTGGCTTCGGCCACCGGGTTGTTGGCCAGGTCTTCCACGGCGGACTCCTGCAGGTACAGGTGCACCGTTTCCGGCGACAGCTCGCTACCCTTGGTTTCACGGTAGAGGCGGCGCAGCAGGTTTTCTGCAGACGTGGTGTGTTGGGGTTCACCAATGAGCTCGAACTGATTGCCGCGATTGCGGATCTCGATACTCAGGCGTTGTTCGATCAGGCGCAGGTGCTCGTCGAACTGTCCGCACAGGTTGGCGAAACGGCGAGCCTCAAAGGGCTCGAGGAGAAAACGATGGGGTTCTGCTATGGGTGCGTTCAAGGTTGCTTTTAGCCGCCCTTTGGCTGTTTAGGTGAAAGAGAGGATAACGCCAGCACGCCGGGTGCGAAAGCACTTAAACGGAGCATATTGGCTGACGGCGATTCTGTAGGAGCGAGCTTGCTCGCGAAAAACGTCAACGATAACGCGTGCAGCCTGAATATACGCGGTGCCCTCAGGTTTTTCGCGAGCAAGCTCGCTCCTACAGAAACTTGGTTTATTGCACCAGCGAGCCGCGCAACGAGTGCGGTTGCGCCGCATCGATATGCACGTCGGCAAACTGACCGATCAATGTCGGATTATCGCAACGGAAGTTGACGATCCGGTTGTTCTCGGTACGGCCCTGCAATTCGCCAGGGTCTTTTTTCGAGTAGTCGGTGACCAGGATGCGCTGGATCGAACCGACCATTTGTCGGCTGATCTCGAAACCCTGCTGGTTAAGGCGATGTTGCAGCGCGTTCAAGCGCTCTTTTTTCAGTGCTTCCGGGGTTTCGTCCAGCAGGTCCGCCGCCGGGGTGCCGGGGCGCTGGCTGTAGACGAACGAGTAGGAAAAGTCGAAACCGACGTCTTCGATCAGCTTCATGGTCTGCTGGAAGTCTTTCTCGGTTTCGCCGGGGAAGCCGACGATAAAGTCCGAACTGATGCAGATGCCTGGCACTGCGGCGCGCAATTTACGCAGTTTGGATTTGTATTCCAGGGCGGTGTGGTTGCGTTTCATCGCCGAGAGGATGCGGTCCGAGCCCGATTGCACCGGCAAATGCAGGTGCTTGACCAGTTCCGGCACGTCGGCATGGGCCTGGATCAGGCTGTCGGAGAACTCCAGCGGGTGCGAGGTGGTGTAGCGAATGCGTTCGATACCATCCACCGCAGCGACCACGCGGATCAACTCCGCCAGGTCAGCCAGGCGCCCATCGTGGGTCAGGCCGCGATAACCGTTGACGTTCTGGCCCAGCAGGGTCACTTCGCGCACGCCGTTTTCGGCCAGGTGGATGATTTCTGCGAGCACGTCGTCAAACGGCCGGCTGACTTCTTCGCCACGGGTGTAGGGCACCACACAGAAGGTGCAGTACTTGCTGCAGCCTTCCATCACCGACACGTAGGCGCTCGGCCCATCGATGCGCGGTTCGGGCAAGTGGTCGAATTTTTCGATTTCCGGGAACGAGACGTCGACCTGGGGCAGCTTGGTGATGCGCGCGGCGTCGATCATTTCCGGCAGGCGGTGCAGGGTCTGCGGGCCGAAGACCACATCAACATACGGCGCACGGTCGCGGATCGCGGCGCCTTCCTGGCTGGCCACGCAACCGCCGACGGCGATCACCATGTCCGGGTTGGCCAGTTTCAATTCGCGCCAGCGGCCCAGCTGCGAGTACACACGGTCCTGGGCCCGCTCGCGGATCGAGCAGGTATTGAGCAGGATCACGTCGGCATCTTCGGCGCGGGCGGTGACTTCCAGGGCCTGGTGTTCACCCAGCAGGTCGACCATGCGCGAGCTGTCGTACTCGTTCATCTGGCAACCGTGGGTTTCGATATAAAGCTTCTTGGCCATGGGAATCGTCAACTGGTGGTAAAGAACCGCGCATTATAGGGGTCATGCCCATCGGTTCCTAGCACTGTGCATCGGGTGCCATGCTATAGTTCGCGCCCTCTTTTATATCCCCCATGTGTTCCTCACCCACCATGACCAAACGTGAAGCTCCAATCTATAAGGTGATTTTCCTCAACCAGGGCCAGGTGTTCGAAATGTACGCCAAGCAGATCTATCAAAGTGATCTGTGGGGTTTCCTGGAAGTGGAAGAGTTCGTCTTTGGCGAGCGCACACAGCTGGTCGTCGACCCGGGCGAGGAAAAGCTCAAGGCCCAGTTCGAAGGCGTGGTGCGTAGTTTTGTGCCGATGCATTCGATCGTGCGCATCGACGAAGTCGAGCGCCTGGGCACGCCGAAGATCAGCGAAGCCCGGGGCATGAGCAATGTCATGCCGTTTCCGATGCCGATGCCTGAAAAGTAGGCGGGGTGTCAGGGCAGGGGTGAGAAGGGCGAGCGCCCATCGGCACTCTGCAGCTCCAGCAGGTAGTTGCGGAAAATCTGCCCCAGGACTTGGGTGGCCACTTCCAATTCATCGCGTTGCATGTGCTCGGCGACTTCGTCGGCAGTGTCCAGCGCGTCTTCGGCGCCGTTGACCGCGGCCATTTTCAGCACGATATAGGCCTGGACGTTATTGGCCGGCACGCCTTCGCCTTTGAAGAACATGGTGCCCAATTGGAATTGCGCCTGGGCGTGGCCCTGCAACGAGGCTTTCTCGAAGTAGCTCAAGGCTTTGTTGAGGTCACGGGCCGGGTTCTTGCTGTCGTGGTAGTACTCGCCCAACTCGTATTGCGCCTGCGCATCCCCACCGTCGGCCTGTTTCTGACACGCGCTCAGGGCTTCGGCCTGGCTGTCCGGCTGGGTATTGAGGGTGCAACGACCCATCGCTGGGATTAACAACGAGTTGCCGCCTGCCTGGGCATGTGCCAGCAGCGGCTGAAGGAGCAACAGGCAGCCCAGTACCAGGGTGCGGCCGGTGCGTTTCATGGGAATCGACTTACCTCTGACGGGGCGCGCGGATCCTCGGGGGATCCAATAAGCGCGCATTATGAAATAAGCAGGCCTCTGCTTACAAAGTCTTTACTCGTTTTTCTGCTGCTTAGGCAAGTTATCTGCCGGATTGCAGGTAAATTCTCGGAAAAATAAGGAAATGCCTGTAGGCAAAGTAGCGAATCTGACGCCGCCCACCGCGACGTCAGGTTTTTGCGCCGGCTTATTTCAGTGCGGCGAAGGCGCGTTCGGCGGCATCCAGGGTCAGTTTCAGCTCGGCGTCGCCATGGGCGATCGAGGTGAAGCCGGCTTCGAAGGCACTCGGCGCCAGGTACACGCCGCCCTCCAGCATCAGGTGGAAGAAGCGCTTGAACAGGTCGGCATCGCTGCCCATCACATCATCAAAGGTGACGATGTCATCGGCGCCGCTGAAGTACAGGCCAAACATGCCGCCCGCTTGCGTGGTCACGAACGGGATACCGGCGGCATCGGCGCGCTGTTGCAGGCCGTCCAGCAGGCGGGTGGTGTAGTCGGTCAGCTCGGCGTGGAAGCCCGGGCGGCTGATCAGGCGCAGGGTGGTCAGGCCGGCCGCCATGGCCAGCGGGTTACCCGAGAGCGTGCCGGCCTGATACACCGGGCCCAGCGGCGCGATGTGCTGCATGATTTCACGCTTGCCGCCGAAGCAGCCCACGGGCATGCCGCCCCCGATGATCTTGCCGAATGTGCTCAGGTCCGGCGTGACGCCGTAGTGCGCCTGGGCGCCGCCGAGGGCAACGCGGAAGCCGGTCATCACTTCGTCGAAAATCAGCACCACGCCGTGCTTGTCGCACTGTTCGCGCAGGCCTTCCAGAAAGCCCGGGGCGGGCGGCACACAGTTCATGTTGCCGGCCACCGGCTCGACGATGATGCACGCCACATCCTGGCCGACTTCGCTGAGCATCTGCTCGACGGCGCCGATGTCGTTGAACGGCAGGGTCAGAGTGTGTTTGGCGAACGCTGCCGGTACGCCGGCCGAGCTGGGTACGCCTTGGGTCAGCGCGCCGGAACCGGCTTTGACCAGCAGGCTGTCGGAATGGCCGTGGTAGCAGCCTTCGAACTTGATGATGCTGTCGCGGCCGGTGAAACCACGGGCCAGGCGAATCGCACTCATGGTGGCTTCGGTGCCGGAGCTGACCATGCGCACCATCTCCATCGACGGCACGATGCTGCAGACCAGATCGGCCATCTCGGTTTCCATGGCGGTCGGCGCGCCGTAGGACAGGCCGTGTTCCAGCTGCCTGCGCACGGCGTCCAGCACGTCGGGGTGGCTGTGGCCGAGGATCATCGGGCCCCAGGAGCCGACGTAATCCACGTAGCGCTTGTCATCTTCGTCGGTGACGTAGGCGCCTTCGGCATGCTTGAAGAACAACGGCGTGCCGCCCACGCTTTTGAACGCACGCACGGGGGAGTTCACACCGCCGGGGATGTGTTTCTGGGCATTGGCAAACAGGGTTTCGGAACGAGACATGGTGAGGGCTCTCTGAATTCAGGATTTGATGAGTTCGTTGAAGGCGCGGGCGCGGCGCGTGACTTCCTGGGTACTGTCGGCACCGAACAGGCCGTGGACCACGGCCAGCAGGTCGGCACCCTGGGCCACCAGCGGTGCGGCGTTTTCCAGGGTGATGCCGCCGATCACGCAGATCGGCACATGCAGGCGCTTGCGGGCCTCGGCGAGCATTTCAACGGTGGCGGCCGGAGCGCCCGGCTTGGTGTTGGAATTGAAGAAGCGGCCGAAGGCGACATAGCTGGCGCCTTCTTTTGCCGCCTGTTCGGCCAGTTCGATCTGGCCGTGGCAGGTGGCGCCGATGATCGCCTTGGAACCGAGCAACGCACGGGCCGGTGTCAGTGGGCCGTCGGTCTGGCCCAGGTGCACGCCGACGCCCAGGCGTGCGGCCAGGTCGAAGTCATCATTGATAATAAGCTGGGTCTTGTAGCGCGAGCACAGCTCCCGCAGTTTTTCGGCTTCGCGCAGGCGCCGGGCTTCGTCGCTGCTTTTGTCGCGGTACTGCAGCAGGGTCACGCCACCGTCCAATGCCGCTTCGACGTAGGCGAGGAACTTGCCGGCCAACAGTTGGCTGTCGGTAATGGCGTAAAGGCCACGTAGTTTCATCGGGCAGGCCTCTTGCTGTTAAGAGCAGATAGTTACGAGCAGAAATCCAGTGGCAGACGGCGCGGTACGAACTGGCCCTGGCCGAGTTGTTCGGCGTCACGCAGGGTGCGCCAAGTGTAGTTAAGTGCCGACTGCACCGCACTCACCAGCCCTTCGCCTTGGGCGATCCGTCCGGCCAGGGCGCTGGCCAGGGTGCAGCCCGACCCGTGATAGCTGCCGGGCAGGCGCTGGCAGGTAAAGGTCTGGCGCGTGCCATCACGGCTGTAGAGACGGTTGTGCACTTCGTGCTCATCACCATGGCCGCCGGTGATCAACAGGTGCTTGATAAACGGCAACAGCTTCGCGGCGCATTCGTCGGCGGTGCCCTCGGGCAGTTCGGCGAGGATGCGGGCTTCAGGCAGGTTCGGCGTGGCGATCAGCGACAGCGGCAGCAGCCGCTCGCGCATGGCATAGCCGACTTCGTCCTTGCCCAGGCTGCCACCGCCGCCGGCGCGCAGCACCGGGTCGCACACCACCGGCAGGTGCGGGTGCGCCTGCAGCAGTTCGACCACGGTGTCGACCATCGCGGTGGAGCCGAGCATGCCCAGCTTGACCGCCGCCACGTCGGAGTCACCGAGTACGGCATTGGCCTGGGCCATTACCCACTCACGGTCCAGTACGCGGAAATCGCTGACATTGACGGTATTCTGCACGGTCAGGGCAGTGACGGCCGGGGCCGCATGGCAGCCTTGGGCGAGGAGGGCTTCGATATCTGCCTGCAAGCCGGCGCCACCACTGGGATCATGGCCGGAGAGACAGAGGACAACGGGGCGAGAGCTGTAGATATTCATGGTGCGCGAGCTTACCACCAAACGCTTTTGGCGGGGCCTTCGGGCGATGGTTGAATGTTGTCGCGCGAACGCCGCTTTTTTGGCGTGTGCTCGGCTGCGAAAACGCTCTGAAAGCCTTGTTCTAGAGCCTTTCAAAAAATTATTTCAATGGTGTCCAATGGCCTTTAGCGGCTATGCTAAAGTGGATTCAAACAACTTAACTGTACCGCCGGTGTACGTCTTCTCAAAAGGAATGGGGGGCTTTTGACATAACCGGACAGGCCACGCTGGGGCTCGCATGCGCTATTTGCTGATCTTATTGTTGTGCGGGCTACCGATGCTCGCCAGCGCCATCGAGTTCAACCAGGACACCCGAAGCCTGCCGCTGGGCCGAGCCATGCAAGTGCTCGAAGACCCCACCGATGCCCTCACCATCGCCGAAGTAAGCTCCCCCGCCTACGCCGCTCAATTCAAGCACCATGACAAAGCCACCCTCAACGCAGGCTATTCGCGCTCGGTGTTCTGGCTCAAGGTCGACCTGCATTACGTGGCCAAGGACCCCCGTGCCCCCCGCACCTGGTTCCTGGAGTTGGCTTACCCGCCGCTGAATCATCTGGACCTGTACCAGAACGATGGCACCGGCAACTATCGGCTGGCCAGCCGTACCGGCAGTGCGCTGCCTTTTTCCAGCCGTGAGGTCAGCCAGAGCAACTACCTGTTCAAGCTCAATTTCGTGCCCGACCAGCAGCAAACGCTCTACCTGCGCCTGCAAAGCGAGGGCTCGATCCAGGCGCCGTTGACGCTCTGGGCCGGCACCGCTTACCTGGAGCAACAACCGCTGCGCCTGTCTGTGCTGGGGGTGATCTATGGCGTCCTGCTGGGGATGCTGGTCTACAACCTGTTCATCTACCTGAGCGTGCGCGACACCAGCTACCTGTATTACATCCTCTATATCGCCTCGTTTGGCCTGTACCAACTGTCGGTCAATGGCGTGGCGGTGCAGTACTTCTGGCCGAACAGCCCGTGGTGGGCGAATGCGGCGGTGCCGTTGCTGATCGGTTCGGCGGCGCTGTTCGGCAGCCTGTTCGCCCGCAGCTTCCTGCATACCGCGCAGCACAGCCGCTGGCTCAACCGGCTCTTGCTGGCACTGGCGGTGTGCGGCGGCGTAGTGATGGCGCTGGCGCTGCTGACCAGCTACGCCCTGGCCTTGCGCCTGGCGACCGGCCTGGCGCTGGTATTCACCGTGACCATCTTCGTCGCCGCCATCAAGGCCTGGTACTGCGGCCAGCGAGTGGCGCGGTATTTCATCATCGCCTGGTCGGCGTTCCTGCTGGGCGGGGTGGTGAACACGCTGATGGTGCTGGGCTACCTGCCCAATGTGTTCCTCACCATGTACGCCAGCCAGATCGGCTCGGCAATTGAAGTGGCGCTGTTATCCCTGGCCCTCGCCGACCGCATCAATGCCATGCGTGAACAACAGGCACAGATCCTGTTCGATGCCAGCCAGAAGCTCGAAGTGCTCAACCAGCAACTGGCCCGCAGCAACCGTCTCAAGGATGAATTCCTCGCGACGCTGACCCACGAACTGCGCACGCCCATGAACGGTGTGATCGGCTCCCTTGAGCTGATGCAAACGGTGCCGCTGGACGACGACCTGGCGCAGTACCAGCAAACGGCCGCCGGTTCGGCACGGGACATGATGCGCATGGTCAACGGCATCCTCACCCTCACCGAATTGCAGGCCGGACGCCTGAGTGCCCAGCCTCGGGTGTTCAGCCTGCGGGGCGTGCTCGACACCCTGCGCCAGCAATTCGCCACCAGTGCCCAAGGCAAAGGCCTGGCGTTTTCCATCGATGTGGCCGATGAGCTGCCGGACCGCATGGTGGGCGACGCCGACAAACTGCTCCAGTGCCTGGATTGCCTGTTGGACAATGCGTTCAAGTTCACCCGCGAAGGTTCCGTGCGCCTGCGGGTGGTGGGTGTGACTCACAGTGACGGCGATGTGCGCCTGAGCTTCATTGTGACCGACACCGGTATCGGCTTCGCCTTCCTTGACGAGGCGACCTTGTACCAGCGCTTTTTCCAACTCGATGGCTCCATGACCCGCGAATACGGCGGCCTGGGCATCGGCCTGGCCATCTGCCGGCAATTGATCGAGCTGTTGGGCGGGCGCCTTACCCATCATTCCGAGCCGCACAAGGGCAGCCGCTTCCAGCTGGACGTGAACGTCAGCCCGGTGCCGATCGAGGCAAAACCGGTGCCCGGCCGGCAACGCGCGCCCCAGGATTGCGCGGTATTGCTGGTGGATGACAACAGCGTGGGCCAGTTGGCGGTGCGCGGCATGTTGCTCAAGCTGGGTTACCGGGTGAAAACCGTGGACAGTGGCCCGGCGGCGTTGGCGGCCTTGCAGGGGCAAAACTTCGACGCGGTCTTGCTGGATGTGCCCGAAGGCGGCTTCTCGTTGTGTTGTCAGATCCGTGCACTGCCGGGCTGCGGTGAATTGCCGGTGATCGCCTTGAGTGCGTCGCTGCACACGTCCGAGCGCGAGCGCAGCCATGGCGTCGGCATCACCGACCGTCTGGCCAAGCCGGTGCGCTTCGAGGCGCTGCAGTCGGTACTGGAGCGCCGCTTGTTGAGCGCGCTCGAGGGCGAAAGCGCCGGGCATTCGGCGGGTATGCCACTTTTTTAACCCGGATGACGGTGCTTAACTGAAAAAACCGGCCTCAATCGATCTGCGCCTTTCTTTATGGGTAGGTGCGCATTCGACAGGGCCTTTTTCCAGGAGGCCCGTCATGAACCTGCATCAGTTCGCCGAAACCCACGACGTCACCAACCAGCCGCCCTCCCTGGACGGCACCAACCTGTACCGCATCGACGTGCCCCTGCAAGACTGGTCGCGGCGCTTTGGCGCCGGCTGGGCGCAGGCGCGCATCGATGCGTACGGGGCGTTGGCCGGCGGGCCGCTGATGGCGGCCGGGTTCCTGGCCAACCAGAACAAACCGGTGTTCAGCAGCCATGACCGGTATGGGCATCGCATCGACCTGGTGGAGTTTCACCCGGCCTACCACGAGCTGATGCGCACCGCGGTCGAGCATGGCCTGCCGTCGCTGCCGTGGGCCCATCCACAGTCCGGTGCCCATGTGGCGCGTGCGGCCATGACCTACCTGCACAGTCAGGCTGAGGCCGGCACCGGCTGCCCGCTGACCATGACTTTTGCCTGCGTCCCGGCCCTGCGCCTGCAACCCGACCTGGCGCAGACCTGGCTGCCGAAAATCCTCAGCACCCACTATGACCCGCGCAATGTCGGCATTGCCCACAAGGCCGGTGCAACCATCGGCATGGCCATGACCGAGAAACAGGGTGGCACCGACGTGCGTGCCAACACCACTCGCGCCTATCCGGTGGGCGCCGGCGGGCCCGGGCAAGCCTATGAGCTGGTCGGTCACAAGTGGTTCTGCTCGGCGCCGATGTGCGATGCCTTTCTGACCCTGGCCCAGACCGACAAAGGCCTGACCTGTTTCCTGCTGCCCCGGCACCGCCCGGATGACACCCGCAACGAGTTCTATATCCAGCGCCTGAAAAACAAATTGGGCAACTGCTCCAATGCGTCCAGTGAAGTGGAGTTTCGTGGGGCCCTGGCCTGGATGATCGGCGAAGAGGGGCGTGGCGTGCCCACCATCATCGAGATGGTCGCCATGACCCGCTTCGATTGCATGGTCGGTTCCAGTGCCTTGATGCGCCAGGCGCTGACCCAGGCCAGCCATCACTGTGCTCATCGCCGGGTCGGTGGCCGTGTGCTCAGCGAGCAGCCGCTGATGCAAAACGTGCTGGCCGACCTCGCCCTGGAAAGCGAAGCCTCGCTGGCCTTGAGCATGCGCATGGGCTGCGCCCTGGACAACCTGGGCGATGAGCGCGAAGCCAAGTTCGCTCGGCTGGTAACGGCGGTGGGTAAGTATTGGATCTGCAAGCGCGCCCCGGCGATGATCAACGAAGCCGCCGAGTGCATGGGCGGCGCGGGCTATGTGGAGGACAGCATTCTGCCGCGCCTGTACCGTGAAGCGCCGGTGAATTCGACGTGGGAAGGTTCCGGCAATGTGCAATGCCTGGACGTGCTGCGCGTACTGTCCAAGGAGCCCGGCGTGCTGGAAGCGCTGTTTGTCGAACTCGGTGACGGGCATGGCGATAAGCAACTGGCACGGCATATCGAACACCTGAAGTCGGCGTTCATGGACACCCAGGACATTCAGTACCGCGCGCGGCAGTTGACCGAGGATATTGCCGTGGCGCTACAGGCCAAGTTGCTGCTGGAGGACGGTCATGCGGCGGTCAGCGATGGTTTTATCGCCAGCCGTTTGGGCCAGTCGTCTGGCCGCGTCTACGGCACCTTGCCGCGTGGCGTCGATGTCGGGGCCATCGTCGCGCGCTCAAGCCCCAATGTCTCTGAATAAACACGGTCCACATGTGGGAGGGGGCTTGCTCCCGATGGCTGAGTGTCAGTCAGCCTATCTGTAAACTGACCCACCGCTATCGGGATCAAGCTCCCTCCCACAGGGATTGCAGCCCTCTTGAGAGGGCACTCCAATTCAAGGTTTGCGTCTGACAGGGATACAGGCAAGATAAAGGCCTGCAAGTCAGAACACAGGATGCTTACCGTGACCGAAGCTTTTGTTGTCGTTCAAACCGCCGAAGAAGCCGTGGATCGGCTGGCGGCCCTGCATGAGCGGGCTACCGGCGCGCTCAATCAAGCCCTCAAGCAATACCTCAAGGACCGCGTCGAACCCGACGCCGAACAGCGCGCGCTGTTTCGCTACCCGGAACTGCGCCTGACTTACCACTGCCACGGCGAAGTCCCACAGACTACCCGGGCGTATGCCAAGGTCCAGTTACCCGGGACCTACAGCGTAACCGTCACGCATCCGGCAGCGTTCCGTAAGTATTTGCTGGAACAACTGGTGCCGCTGATGCACGACTTCACCGTGACCGTGGAAGTGGGCGTCAGCCAGCAGAACATTCCTTATCCGTACGTGGTGGAGCAGGGCGACGAACTGGCCGGCTCCGGTGTGACCGCCGCGACCTTGGCGCGCGTGTTCCCCAGCACCGACCTGTCGGCCGCCACCGACGGCATCGCCGATGGCCTGTACGACTGGGAAAACACCGACCCGCTGCCCCTGGCCCTGTTCGATGCGGCGCGCGTGGACTTTTCCCTGCGCCGGTTGGTGCATTACACCGGCAGCGACTGGCGCCATGTGCAGCCGTGGATCCTGCTGACCAACTACCACCGCTATGTCGACCAGTTCATCCTGCATGGCCTGGAACAACTGCGCAGCGATCCGCGTTTTATCCGCATGGTGCTGCCGGGCAATGTGATCATCGACAAGAGCATGGACCACGGCGAAGCCTCGGCGATTGCCGCCGGCGTAGTGTGGCACCGCTACCAGATGCCGGCCTATCACCTGCAGGCCAGCGATGGCCACGGCGTGACCCTGGTGAACATCGGTGTCGGCCCGTCCAACGCTAAGAACATCACTGACCACCTGGCGGTGCTGCGTCCGCATTGCTGGCTGATGATTGGCCACTGTGGCGGCCTGCGCCAATCCCAGACCATCGGCGACTACGTACTGGCCCACGCCTATATGCGCCGCGATGGGATTCTCGACCGGGTGGTACCGCCGAACATCCCGATCCCGGCCCTGGCCGAAGTGCAGATGGCCTTGCAGCAGGCGGCGGCGAATGTTACCGGTGAGAAAGGCGAAGAACTGAAAAAACGCCTGCGTACCGGCACCGTGCTGACCTACGACGACCGCAACTGGGAACTGCGCTGGGCTCAGGAACGGCCGTTGATCAACCTGTCCCGCGCCGTGGCGGTGGACATGGAAAGCGGCACCATCGCCGCCCAGGGCTACCGCTTGCGCGTACCGTACGGCACGTTGTTGTGTGTGTCGGACAAGCCGCTGCACAGCGAGATCAAGCTGCCGGGCTCGGCCAACGCGTTCTACGAACGTGCGGTCAGCCAGCACTTGAAGATCGGCATCGAGGCGGTGGACCTGTTGCGCACCGAACTCAACTCGTTGCACTCGCGCAAACTGCGCAGCTTCGACGAGCCGCCGTTCCGCTAAGCGGTTGGGATGGTCATTTAGCGGTCAGGCCACTAGCATTGTCGGTCCTGACCGTTAGATGTTCCTTTGCCATGTCCCGTCCCACCCGTCCCGATTCGCGCCGCCCTGGCGTGAAACCTCCGTATTCTGCCGCGCGCCGTGTTGCCAAGGCGCCACCGGCCGAGCCGAAGTTGGTGCTGTTCAATAAACCCTTCGATGTGCTGACCCAGTTCAGCGACGAAGGCGGGCGCGCGACGCTCAAGGACTTTATCGACATTCCCGGCATCTACCCGGCAGGTCGCCTGGACCGTGACAGCGAAGGTCTGTTGTTGCTGACCAACGACGGCCAGCTGCAGGCGCGTATTGCCGACCCCAAGCACAAGCTGGCGAAAACCTACTGGGTGCAGGTGGAGGGCGAACCTACCGAAGCATTGCTGCAACGCCTGCGCGACGGCGTAGAGCTCAACGACGGCAAAACCTTGCCCGCCGAGGCCCGGCGTTTGGATGAGCCGGCGTTATGGCCGCGCAACCCGCCGGTGCGCTTTCGCAAAAACCTACCGACGTACTGGCTTGAACTGGTGATTCGAGAGGGGCGTAACCGCCAGGTTCGGCGCATGACCGCCGCCGTGGGCCTGCCGACCTTGCGCCTGGTGCGGGTGCGTATTGGCGATTGGACAATCGACGGCCTGGACCAAGGCCAATGGAAGGAAGTCCCCGCGCGTTTATAAAGCGCCGGACTCGATCAGGCCGATCACTACGCTCTTGATGATGAACGCGGCCACGCCCAGGCCCAGTACGAAAAACAGGATGAACGAACCAAAGCGCCCGGCCTTGGATTTCTTTGCCAGGTCCCAGACGATAAAGCCCATGAAAATGATCAGGATAGTGACCAGGCCGGTCATCATCCATTCTTCGAACAGGGCGGGGTCGATGTTGTTCATGGGCTCTTCCAACGGGGCAGGCGGCAAGTATACGGCAGCGTCACAGGCGCAACATTGACCTGCGTCGGTGCGTCGCACGCAGACTTCACTGTTGAAACACGGGCCAAATGTGGGAGGGGGCTTGCCCCCGATAGCGGTGTGTCAGGCTGTGTATCTGGTGACTGATACTCCATCGGGGGCAAGCCCCCTCCCACATTTGATCTTCATTGTTCATGGGATCAGGTGCGCAGGTGGGTCAGCGGCAGCTCGGTGCTGTTGAGCACCTGGTTCAGCACAAAGCTCGAGCGCACGCTGGTCACGCCTTCGATCCGGGTGAGGTGGCCCAGCAGCAGTTTCTGATAGTGGTCCATGTCCGGCACCACCACTTTCAACTGATAGTCCGCATCCATCCCGGTGACCAGGCTGCATTCCAGCACCTGGGGCAGGGTGCGGATGGCCGCTTCGAAGTTCTCGAAACGCTCGGGGGTGTGGCGGTCCATGCCGATCAGCACATAGGCGGTGAGGCTCAGGCCGAGCATCTTGCGGTCGAGCAGGGCGACCTGGCGCGCGATGTAGCCGTCGTCCTCTAACTGCTTGACGCGGCGTGAGCAGGGCGAAGGCGACAGGCCGATACGCTCGGCCAACTCCTGGTTGGAGATCCTCGCGTCGCGCTGCAATTCCGCCAAAATACTCAGGTCGTATCGGTCAAGCTTGCTCATTGGGTTGGCCTTTGTCGTAACTATTGCGGTGAATTATCCATGAAGGGTTAAAAATTGCGCAAGCACTGTTTATTGACGCAATCTTCGCAATCATCTGTCCGGCGCTGGCCTGTATCGTTATCAACAGAATCACCGCCTGGACAACAGTCCACAGCAGCTCGCCCAATCAGGCTTGCTGCGGCCGCCACCCCAGCAGGGTCGAGCCGGCCTCCAGGCTGCACACTGTCCACAAGACGGCGTGAGGTGAGCCAACGTCAAAAGCGTTGAGCATGGACGAAGTTCTCAAGGGGTGGCCGACGGGTCACCCCTTTTCTTTTGCCTTAAGAAAATTGTTCCTGTGACTGATAACCTGTCTCAGAACCGGGCGGGGCTTTTCCAGTCTCATCTATGAGGCCGGACCTTCCAGGCCCTTATCCGCAGTGAGGAATAGCATGAAGCGCATCTGGCGTATGGCAGGTGTAGGTTTGCTGATGGTCACCGTCGGCACGCAAGTGATGGCCGACGAGCCGCGCCCTGAGGGTGGCGGCCAGCATGAAAGAGGGCCGGAGGGCGGTCGGCAAGGGCAAGGTAACGAACAGCCGCGCCCGCAGAATAACCAACCGCGCCCGCAGCCCCAGAACAATCAACCCCGGCCGGAAAATAATCAGCCACGTCCACAGAACCCGCATTTTGATCGCGCCGAGCAATCGCCCCACGGTGGCGGGCAGTGGCAAGGTCGCCCGCAAGGTGCCGAACAGCCTCGGCCAGCCCCGCAGCCTGCGAACAACCTGCCGATCCAGAGTCGCCCCGATACCGTGCGCCAGACCCAGGAACCGCGTCAGGGTTACTACCGTGACATTCCTCGACGCAACGACGACAACCGCAATTGGGAGGCCGGCGGCCCAGGCTCGCGGCCTGGCTACAACGGGCATCCCAACGATAACCGCTGGCCAGGTCGCCCCGACGGCCATGGCAACGGCTGGGGCCCCGGCCCCCAGTATCGGCCTGGCTATGTTGTCGACCGCTTCCCCGACCGCAACTACCGGGTGCCGTACCGTGGCCAGGATTACTTCTTCTCCGGCGGCTACTGGTACCGCCCCCAAGGCCCACGCTATGTGGTCGTGGCGCCGCCGTATGGCATCCGCGTGCATTACCTGCCGGACTATGCGCGTGAAGTGTGGGTAGGTGGCTCGCTGCTGTTCCTGGCCGCTGGCGCCTACTACGCCTACGAACAAAGCACCCAGCAATACGTGGTGGTGCAACCGCCGACGCAAGTGCCGGCACCGCAGCCAGCACCCCAAGGCAATGGCTATGACGTGGTGGCCTATCCCGCCAACGGGCAGTCACCGGCGCAAGTGCAGCAGGACGGCTACGACTGTTATCGCTGGGCAGTGCAACAAAGCGGCTTCGACCCGCAGGCGGTCACCTACGCCCCTGACCCGGCGGTGGTGCAAACCTACCGCCAGGCCCAGGGCAACTGCCTGAGCAGTCGCGGGTATCAGGTGCAGTACTAGGCCTTGGCGCCCGTGACCACTTCCCGTGGGTCGGCGTGCACCAGCACTTCGGCCCGCGGGTAGGCTGCGTGAATGGCATCGGCGGCCTGGTCGCTGATGCCGTGGGCCACTGACAGCGTCAACTCCCCCGGCAGTTCCAGGTGCAACTGCACGAACCAATGGTTGCCGGAGATGCGCGTGCGCAGGTCATGGGCACCCAACACCCCCGGTACGCCTCGCGCCAGTTCCAGCATGTGCTGGCTGACGTCCGGCGGCAGTTCCTCGTCCATCAACACCGCAAAGCTTTCCCTGGCGATCTGGATCGCGTTCCACAAAATGTAGGCAGCGATGCCCAGGCCGAACCAGGCGTCGACTTGATGAAAGCCCATGCCCGCCAGCACCAGCGCCACCAGGATGCTGCCGTTGAGCAGCAGGTCCGAGCGGTAGTGCAACGAGTCTGCCCGCACGGCATTGGAACCGGTTTCGCGCACAACCCGGTGTTGCAGCATCAGCAGCGCCACGGTCAGTACCAGGGAAAATACAATCACCCCGATGCTCAGCCACGGCGCGCCGACCGGTTCCGGATGCTGCAGGCGCTCGTAGGCCTGCAAGGCGATCAACACCGCACTGCCACCAATGAACAACGCCTGGGCCATGCCCGCCAGCGACTCCGCCTTGCCATGGCCGTAACGGTGATCGTCATCGGCCGGGCGCAGGGCGTAATGCACGGCCAGCAGGTTCAGCAGCGAGGTCACGCCATCGAGCAGTGAGTCGGTCAACCCGGCGAGCATGCTCACCGAGCCGCTGAGCCACCAGGCAATCGCCTTGGTGACGATCAACGCACAGGCCACGCCCACCGAGGCGCGGGTGGCCAGGCGCAACAGCCGGGCGTGTTCGGGACTGCTGGTCATAAACGTTCCTTAGGCGGCGGGTTTCAGGCCCAGGAGCGCAAGTTGTTGCACGCTGCCCTTGAACTGGATCATGCGTGGGTCGTCCAGCGGCAGGGTGCGGCCGGTTTCCTTCTGGATGATGCTTTGCAGCTTGGCGTTGTCGACCTTGCCGTCGGCGCCGATGGCTTCGTGGAGTTTTTCCGGGTCGACCTGGGCAGTCTTGCCGGGTTCGAAATAGATCGCGCCCGTGGCGAAGTCGACGCCGAACGCGATCAGGCCAGGGATCACGTAGAACAACAGGCCCACGGCATCGAGCACGGCAATGGTCGGGTCGATCTTGCCATCGATCTGGCCACGGCGGTCGGGGTAGAAAATCGACCCGCAGGCGGTGAGTTGGCTCAGCAGGGTGACGGCGAGGACACCGCCGATGACACGGGAAGCGATACGCATGGAGACTCTCCTGAACACGGTTGATACGGGACTATATAGCACTGCCATTGAGACCAGCGTCGGCATCCGGCAGTTCGCCGTTATACTCGCCGCTCTGCTTTGGAGCCAGTATGAATTCGTTGCCGATCGATGATGTTTTACCCGCCCTGCGTGACGCCTTGGCGAATCGCCATGAAGCCGTGCTGGAAGCGCCGCCCGGCGCCGGTAAAACCACCCGCGTGCCCTTGGCCTTGTTGAATGAGCCCTGGCTGGCCGGGCAGACCATCCTGATGCTCGAACCCCGGCGCCTGGCCGCCCGCGCCGCCGCGGAACGCCTGGCCAGCGAACTGGGGGAGAAAGTCGGTGAAACCGTCGGCTATCGCATCCGTCTCGACAGCAAGGTCGGACCCAACACGCGCATCGAAGTGGTCACCGAAGGCATCCTCACCCGTCGTTTGCAGGACGATCCGGCACTGGACGGTGTCGGCCTGCTGATCTTCGACGAATTCCACGAGCGCAGCCTCGACGCTGACCTGGCGCTGGCCCTGAGCCTGAACGGCCGCGACCTATTTCGCGACGAGCAACCGCTGAAAATCCTGCTGATGTCCGCCACCCTTGAAGGCGAGCGCCTGGCCAGCCTGCTGGACGATGCGCCGATCCTGCGCAGCGAGGGGCGCATGTTCCCGGTGCAGATGCGCTGGGGGCGGCCGTACCACGCCGGTGAATTCATCGAGCCGCGCGTGGTGCAAACCATTCTCGAAGCCCTGCACGATGAGACCGGCAGCGTGCTGGTGTTCCTGCCGGGCCAGGCGGAAATTCGCCGGATCAACCAGCAACTGGCCGACGCCCTGGGGCACAGCCCTGACGTGTTGCTCTGCCCGCTGCATGGCGAGCTGGACCTCAACGCCCAGCGCGCGGCCATCGATCCGGCACCGGCCGGTAAACGCAAAGTGGTGCTCGCCACCAACATCGCCGAGACCAGCCTGACCATCAACGGCGTGCGTGTGGTGATCGATGCCGGGTTGGCGCGGGTGCCGCGTTTCGACCCCGGCAGCGGCATGACCCGCCTCGACACTCAGCGCATCTCCCGCGCCAGCGCCACCCAGCGCGCGGGCCGGGCCGGGCGCTTGGAGCCAGGGGTGTGTTATCGGTTGTGGTCCGAAGACCAGCATGAAGGGCTGGCCGCATACGGCAGTGCGGAAATCCTCGCCGCAGACCTCGCCGGCCTGGCCTTGCAGCTGGCGCGCTGGGGCGTCACGCCCACGCAGCTCGTCTGGCTCGATGTGCCACCCACCGCCGCCTATGCCCAGGCCCAGGATTTGCTGGTGCGCCTCGGGGCCTTGACTGACGAAAAACTCACGGCACATGGCCAGAAGATGGCCGAGCTGCCGGCCCATCCACGTATCGCCCATTTGTTGCTGCGCGGGCAGGACCTGGGGCTGGCGGCCACGGCCTGTGATGTCGCGGCACTGTTGGGTGAGCGCGATATTTTGCGCGGTGGCGGCGCGGATTTGCACAGCCGCCTGGCGCTGATGTCCGGTGAAGAGCGTGCACGCGGTACTCAAGGCGGCGTGCAACGCGCCAAGCAACTGGCACGGCAATACCGTGGCTATTTGAGAGGCCAGGCGACCCGGCCGGTGGCCGACCCCGACCACCCACGCTGGCTCGGCGCCTTGCTGGCACTGGCTTACCCGGACCGTGTCGCCCAGCAACGTCGCCCCGGCGGTGCCGAATATCGCCTGGCCAATGGCCGCGCGGCATTATTCGCCGAGGCCGACAGCCTGATGAAACAGCCATGGCTGGTGATCGCCGACCTCGGCAGCCGCCAGGGCCAGCGTGAAGAGCGTATTTATCTGGCGGCCGACTTCGATCCGGCGCTGTTCGACACGGTGCTCGCGGAACAAGTGCGTAACGTCGATCAACTGGACTGGGACGAGCGCGAAGGCGTGCTGCGCGCCGAACGCCAGCGCAAAGTCGGTGAACTGGTGCTCAGCCGCGAACCGCTCACCGGCCTCGACGAAGCCGCGCGCAGCCAGGCGCTGGTCAACCTGGTGCGGCGCAAAGGCCTGGAACTGCTGCCCTGGACCCCGGAGCTGCGCCAATGGCAATCCCGCGTCCTGCTGTTGCGCCAGTTGGACGCCGGCAACACCAGCGAATGGCCCGACGTCAGCGACAGCGCCTTGCTCGCCAGCCTGGAGCACTGGCTGATGCCCTACCTGGGCAAAGTCTCGCGCCTGAGTCACTTCGCCAACCTGGATATTTCCAGCTACCTGCACAACCTGTTGCCCTGGCCGCTGCCCCAGCGCCTGGACGAACTGGCGCCGCAGCATGTGAAGGTGCCATCGGGTTCATCGGTGCGGTTGGACTACAGCGAACAGCCACCGATCCTGGCGGTGCGCTTGCAGGAACTGTTCGGCCTGGCCGACACCCCGCGCATTGCCGGCGGGCGCCAGGTGGTGAAGTTACACCTGTTGTCCCCGGCACGGCGGCCGGTGCAGGTGACCCAGGATTTGGCGAACTTCTGGCGCAGTACCTACGCCGAAGTGAAGAAGGATCTGAAGGGCAGGTATCCCAAGCATTACTGGCCGGATGATCCGCTGATAGCCGAGCCGACCGCGCGGATCAAACCCCGGAAGTCGTAACGCCAAAGATCCAAATGTGGGAGGGGGCTTGCTCCCGATGGCGGTGGATCCATTACAGATGAGCTGACTGACACACCGCCATCGGGAGCAAGTCGAATCGTCGCACCGCCCCTCCCACATTAATCTTGTTGTGTGGGTTATTGCGCGGCGGGCAACAGGAAGCGCGCAATCACCGGCAGATGGTTGGAAATACGCAACGTATCCTCCTGCCGAACCTTCGCCTCCACCCGCTTGATCCGCGGGCTGTAGAACAGGTAATCGACGGTGCGATCCGGGCCATCGATGCTCGGGTCATTGGGAAAGTACGTCAGCCATTTCTCACGATCAATCCCGCTGGATTGGCTGTTGCTCGGGATCATCGGGTACTTGTCCCACAGTAAATGCAGCTCACTGTCCGGCGAATACTGCCCGCGCTTGCCCGCCTCCAAACGCAGGAATTGCCCCAGGGGCAGCAGGTTGAAATCCCCGCCGATCAGCCAGGGCGTGCCACGGCCTTCGAATTTATCCAACAGCTTGACCGTGCTGATGACCTGCTCCTGCACCGCACTGCGCCCCGGCGCGTCGCCGTCCAGGCGGGTGTTGAGCACCGCCAGTTGGCCGCCATCGCTCAGCGGCAGGTAGGTCAGCAGCAAGGCCGGCTTGGGTTGGAACTGGCGGCTGATGATATTGGCCTCGGGCGCCGGCAATTGCAGGCGTTCGGCGTGTTCGATCTGGTAGCGGCTCAGGGTGGCCAGCTTGCGGCCGACGCTGCCGAAGATATGCCGGTCGGGCACGAAGTCGGCTTTCCAGTCGAAGGCCTGGGCGCTGCACGGGTAGAGGTCGACCAGGCGCTCCTGCAGAAGCGCCAGATGGTCCTGATAGTGGGAAGGCTTGGCGTTTTCGTCGAGTTCCTGCAACAGCAGGATGTCGGGTTGTTCGTCGCGAACCACCCGCGCCACTTCGTCGAGGCTGGCGGCCATGTCCTCTACGGTGGGGCGGTCGTCCGGGCCGCTGCCGTCGGCGGTGTCGTACCAGAACACGTAGTTCTTGCCGGCCAGGTATTGCACGTTCCAGGTCATGACCTTGAGCGCCTGCCCGGGCAACAGGGTTGGCGCACGGGGCGCGACGCAGCTGACGGGCAGGGTTTCCTTGGCGGCGGGGCGCCAGGTCAGGCTGTAGATCAGGGCCGTCAGCAGGCCTGCGATGATCAGCAGGCCCAGCAGGGTGATGCGCAATAAACGGGTCATCGGCTCGGCTTATGGCGTTTCAGGAGTGGCGTGGAGCATATCACCGCGCGTCGGCATCGCCACCGATCAGCATGAATAAACGGAACAGCACCACGCTGGTGAACAGTTGCAGGAAGCTGTGGGCGCTGTCCATCAGCAGTCCCAGCAACGGCGCGGGGTTGGGATAGGCCGCGACGCTGGCGCCTTTGAGCAGCCACAGGGGCGTCATGACACACAGCAGGCACACCAGGATTCGCCAGAAATGCCCACGGGTCAGGCGCAAACTTTCCTTCATCGCCTCCAGCGCCGGCATGCCGCGCAATACCAGCAGGTACTCGGCGAACGCCAACACCACCATCAGCCACAGGCCCGGCAGGAAATACAGCGACAGGCCCAGCAGAATCAGGAGGGTACTCATGGCGGTCAGCAGGGCGAAGCGCGGCCACAGGGTCAGGGCCATGGCCCAGATGTCCTTGGTGCGCGGCGACTCGCCACGGGTGCGCGCGTCGAGAAACAGGATCAAGGCACCGGTGTACAGCGGGTACACCAGCAAACCCACCACCACGCTGTAGCCGGGGAACGCATCCGCGCCGAGCGTGTGGTCGAGCAGCTGTTGCAACAGGGCTTCGAGGATCACCAATGGCAGGCACAGTTGGACGATTGCGCCCAGGTTGCCTCGGGTAAAACGGAAGGAGTCGCGCAATACGTCTAACGGATTCATCGGGTTCATCGCAGGCCTGAAAGCAAGGGCAACACTTTAACCGATCATGGCCAGCGGTAAGCAAATGTAAACCTTGAGTAAAGACCATTGAAACAACTCGTAACACCCCCATAACGGTTAAGCACCTGGCCTGATCACAGGCAAGGCCACGATTTCTACCGGCAATCTAACGAGGTCGCCATGAACAGCGAAGAGCAAACCCTGATCGATGGACTGTTTTCACGGTTGCAGCAAGCCGAAACGGACTCAGCCCCGCGCGATGCGCAAGCAGAAGCGCGGATCAAGGAGCATATGACTCGCCAACCGGCCGCCGGGTACTACATGACCCAGTCGATCCTGGTGCAGGAACACGCGCTCAAGAGTCTCGACGCGCAGAACAAGCAACAGGCGCAGCAGATCCAGCAATTGCAGGATGAGTTGCAGCGGGCCAAGTCTGCGCAACCGGCCCCGGCGAGCGGCGGTGGTTTCCTGTCGAGCATCTTTGGCGGCGGTTCCCGTGACCCGCAACCGGCCCAGAGCGCTCCGGCATCGTCGGGCGGTGGCTGGCGTGAACCGGCGCGGCCGTCCTTTGGCCAGCCAGCGCCGCAACAGAACTATCAACAGCCGCAGCAACCGGCCGCCGCCCCCATTGGCAGCGGGTTCTTGGGTGGAGCGATGAAAACCGCCGCCGGCGTGGCCGGCGGTGTGTTGCTGGCCGAAGGCATCAGCAGCCTGTTCAACCACAACTCGCAACAGCCGCAGGTGGTGGAAGAGATCATCCGTGAAGAGCCGGCGCCCGCCAGTGACAACGGCAACTGGGGCAACGACGACCAGAAGTTCGCCGGCAATGACAGCTGGGGCAGCGACAATGCCTCGGACAGCTTTGCCGACAGCGACTATTCCGACGATTCCTCTTCCTTCGGCGACGACGATTCCTTCGTCTGACCCTCCCGGCCCGGGGCGCTGAGCCGCCCCGGTCTGATTTTTCCCGGCAACCTTCTCGCGGCTGGCATACTGGCACCCTTTCCGGGCCCTGGCGCCTGGCTGTCATGGGGAAGTGCGGTGAAGAAAATTGCAGTGTTCGCCGATGTACAAAACCTCTACTACACCGTCCGCCAGGCCTATGGCTGCCATTTCAACTACGCCGCCCTGTGGGCTGATATCAGCTCGCGTGGGCAGATCGTCGAGGCCTATGCGTATGCCATCGACCGCGGTGACAGCAAGCAGCAGCAGTTCCAGCAGATCCTGCGCAACCTGGGGTTCACGGTAAAGCTCAAGCCATATATCCAGCGCAGCGACGGCTCGGCCAAGGGTGACTGGGACGTGGGCATCACCATCGACATCATGGACGCCGCCGACCACGTCGACGAAATTGTGCTGGCCTCGGGTGACGGCGATTTCGACATGCTGCTCGACCGCATCATCCACAAGCACGGCGTCGACGCCGTGGCCTACGGTGTACCGGGGCTGACGGCCAACTCATTGATACGTGCCGCCAGCCGCTACGTGCCGATCGAAGGCGCGTTGCTGCTCAAATAAGCACGGCGGCTTAATAAATAAAGGGTTAGACGGAGTTGGAACAGGTTTGGAACGTATAGCGGTCATCGACTTTGAAACCACCGGCATCACCCCGAGCAGCCACTGCCGGGCCACGGAAATCGCGGTGGTTATCCTCGAACGCGGCCAGATCGTGGACCGCTACCAGAGCCTGATGAACGCCGGTGTGCGCGTGCCCGGTTTTATCGAGCAACTCACCGGCATCAGCAACGCCATGCTGCGCAGCGCCCCGCCGGCCGAGCGGGTGATGAACGAAGTCAACGAATTCGTCGGCACCACGCCGCTGATGGCGCACAACGCCGCGTTCGACCAGAAGTTCTGGGATTTCGAACTGGGCTTGATCCGCCGCACCCGCCTGCAAAAATTCGCCTGCTCCCTGCTGCTGGCCCGCCGCCTGATGCCGGCTGCGCCCAACCACAAGCTCGGCACCCTCAACGCCTACGCGAAACTGCCCCACACCGGCCAGGCCCACCGCGCGCTGGCGGATGCGGAAATGGCCGCCAACCTCACGGCGCACCTGGCCCAGGAACTGCGGCGTACCCATGGCTTGCGCGAACTGTCCCACGACCTGCTGTGCACCCTGCAGAAAGTGCCGGCGGCGAAGATCAATGAGCATCTGAAGAAACATCGCGGGTTCTGATAGAACAACGCCGTTCAAAAAAATGTGGGAGGGGGCTTGCTCCCGATAGCAGTGTGTCAGCCAGTACATCTGGTGACTGACACTCAGCTATCGGGGGCAAGCCCCCTCCCACATTGGTTATCTGTCGTTCATCGAGGCTGCACACACTCCAAAGCCCGATCCACCCCCCCCTTCGCCATCTCCACCAAATGCATCGCCGCCCGCTGCTGCACATCCATCCCTCACCCGACGCGTGCGCAGTGCCCACCGCGCAATGCAGCAAATCCGCCGCATGGGCGAGGGCGTCTTCGAGGCTCAGGTTGTCATTCAGGATGAAGGTGGGTGCATCCGGGGCGCAGGCTTTGAGGTAGTAGTCGATGGCTCGGCGATTGAGCAGGGCGTCTTCGCTGAGGAAACTGGGTGGATCGGGGGTGACTTTGACCATGTTGTAAATCCTTCCGCTAGGTTTGAAGCTGCAACCGTTCGCTTGCACACGAATTAGGGTGGCAGCAGTACGCGGGTGTGCAAGACCGGGGCGGAAAACCCAGCAGGCCGAATGGCCTCCCGCGCACAACTGCCATAGCATGCCAATGCCTGAAAAGCTGGCATAGGACGGTAAGGCTTTTGCGCATTTTCCACTGATCGGACTTGCACGTCCGGTCATCGAACATTCGATGACTGGGCGAGACTAGCTACCTGATCCGACGGAAACAAGGCCGTGGGATTCTCTCGGAAACGTCCCGCAAATGAAAGGGACCGGTCTTGCTGGCCACTTAAAAGTCAGACCTTTGAGAGGGGTTTTACAAATTCTCGGAGTAGTCAGTAGGTTGAGTCTTATCGCTCCGTCAGACCCTTCGGCACAGTCTTTTCCATTATTCACTCTGTCGAGTAAGAACATGTCTGATCGCCGTCGCGTACGGTAAGTGTGCAGCGTTACTCACCTCCTGCTGTAACTCCTGTATCCATTCCTCGTCTTCGGGAAATGCTTCGGCGATTTCAACAAAATAATCCATGGTCTGGAGGTAGCCGCTAAGTTCCGCGCGCCGAATTTCATTCAGCGCGCCGTCCAGACCGAGAATACGGATTGTCTCGCGTGCACGAAGATGATCGCGTGCGCTCAAGCCTGCCCGTGGTTCCACCGTTCCACCGGGTGTGAATACTAGAAAAGCATCGGGGTCTTCTATATCCGGTTTAATCAGAACGTCCGGTGGGTAGATTCCACATCGGTCTTTGGCCTTCCCGCAGGTGCCGGCGCGCTCGCATGAGCCGAACAGATTGTTCCAGTCATAAGTACCTTGCGGATACCGATCCCGTTGGCGGAAGTGCTCAATATGACGGTTTCCTGGGCTGATCGGTCCTTCACAGTAGGCGCACCGTGGACCTTGCATGAGCTCTAAAGATGCCCAAATACCGTCGCGTTCCTCTTGCGTTGGGCATGTGCGAGTCCATCTGTCTCGGCCGTGTCGGTAACGCTTCAGCCCCGAGGGAGGTTCATCCTGCCGACGTAGACGACGCATCTCAATACTCCCGGTTGCCGAGGTCGCGCGGAAGACGCTGCTTAATGACCTGCAATCGAATTTGCCGCTCACATTCGCGAATAACTGGATGGTCAGCGCCGAAATGAGACTCCAGCTTTGTTCTCAACGCGAGTCCGGCAGTCTGCTCGTGGAGATTTTGCTGAATCAGTGCCTGATAGTCAGAAACCCATGATGCCTCAGGCACATCAGGAACGGGGTCCACACCCATGATACGAGCGAGCAGGTCGGAACTGGCAACCCCTCGGGTCTGCCACTGTGGCTCGCTGACGCTGGTAATTCGACTAGAGGTCTCAGGATCGATTTCGGTACGCAAGATTCGGACGCTGTCCGAGGATACGGTGCTCAACACCTGAGGACTGTGGGTAGTAACGATAAGCTGCATGGCCGGAAATGCTTCGGTCAGGTTGAGCAGCACCACTTGCTGCCATTCCGGATGCAGATGCATGTCGACTTCGTCTATCAGCAACACGCCGGGAGTCTCTTGAGCTGCCTGTGCACCAAGGTGCCCGTTGAGCTTGGTCGCACGGAACGCGATATCGGCAACCATGCCAATCATGTTGCGAATGCCGTCGCTAAGCCACTCGACCGGCAACTCTCCAAATTGCTCATGGCGAGCGACCAATGCGTCACGAGTGAACGAATATTGAATGCCGCTCCAACCTGCTGGTTGGATACACGCATTCACCGCGCGACTAACTGACTGGATGTAGTCGTCGAATTCAGTTTTGGCAATGCTGGCCCCAGCTTCAAGAGCTTTGAGTTGGGCCTCCTTGGCATTCAGGCTCCAGTAGCGAAACCACTGCACAAACGATTTATAGCTAGAGGCCGGATCCAGGCAATCGGTATAGCCCACGGTTCTGGAGGTGCGTTGAATATTCTTTGCGTCTGTCAGTTTCTTCTGCTGCCACAGTCGCCCCGTACCGTAGTACGCGATGAGTGGCAGAACAACTTCGGTGCCCGGAGTGCGCGCCGCTTCCTGCATGCGCTTGCCGTAGCTCACCAGCTCCTTGGCATCCTTGATCGAGGTCTTGGTCTTGGTCGTGCTTGATAAATGACGGCGCCAAATGGTCGATAGATCATCGGACAACTGATCCATCAAGCTTCCAGGAATGACCCCTGTCGCCTCGATCCGAGCCCCTTGGGGCGCGTATTCCATTTCGTTGGTTGTGGTTCGCCTGGCACGAAACTGGCGGATATCGCTGGGTTCAAGGTGTTTGCCTACCGCCTCATCGAACGCTCCCACGTAGGGGCCGAAGGCGACAGCGATGGCGTCCAGGATGGACGTCTTACCCGTACCGTTGGCCGCAACCAGCACGGTCAACTGCGGATGGAAGTCTATATCCATTGTTTCGAAGCAGCGGAAATCACGTAGCCGCAACCGCGAAAGCCGAAGCGAATTTATTCCGGCACTCGCCATATTTTTCTGCGTGCCCATGAGATCTCCAGACCGGCGCCTAAAGCCCTAGTCTACCTGTTGACCAACCCCCCAGCGTAGTTACTGGAGGAAATCCTGAATAGACTTTTTGATTCGGTAAAGTGCCAGTCTTCCCCTGAACATTCCAAATCCCAAGGGAGAGAACAAGCGGGTCCCTCGGCAATGCGGCAACTGGCATCATCGGGGGCAAGCCCCCTCAGGTCACCGAACATTCGATGGCGGAGCGAGACTGGCTACCTGAGCCGACGGAAACAAGGCCGTTGGATTCTCTAGGAAACGTCCTGCAACTGAAAAGGATCGGTTTTGCTGGCCATGAAACAACAGCTCTTTTTGGGGAGCTTTTAGCTGCTTTCTGAATAGCCAGTAGGCTTAGCCCTACTGGCTCGTCGGACCTTTCTGGATTTTCCCTTCTGCCGCCTATCGCCTTGCGCGGCCACCTAACATCCCGCCTGTCATTTACGTAAAAGGATTACGTCATGCAGGAAATCGATCTTCACACAGCAATCATGCACAGCCAGTTTGAGCTCCAACGCAATGGAATTGATTTCGGCTCAACTTCAAGCATGGCGTTTCATTTAGGAAACACGATGACAAGTTGCCCGGCAGTCATGGTTTTACCTAATTCGCCAGGCTGGACCCATGGCGCCAGTTACCAGTTACTCAAGCCCGTTCATGCTGACTCCTCGGTGCCGAACACCACGTTTGACGAACTCTGGAAATGTACACAGCAACACTATGGCTTGACGGCCGCAACGGTTCTCACTGGCGCCGCGGGCATACCTATAAGCAAAATTGCCGTGGGCACTTGGGTTCATGTTGGCTCCAGCAAAACGACGAACCTGGCGAGTCTCATTGGAATGCGCTTTTTCCCTCGTACATTGATCAGGCAACCCACGGTGGCCAGAATGGCGAAAGCAACGTTTGGCACCGTCCGGGTATTTGGCATTATTGGACGAGGCATTCCTTTCGTTGCTGCGGGGTTGGCTGTCTTTGATCTAATCAGTATTGGTAAGTGTGCCTATGAGGCAAGAAATGGAAGGTAGCCCGACTAGAGCCGAGATCAGCGAAAAGGTGATTCAGCTATTCGTCGATATCATCGGTTTCATCGACCGAAGTCAGGTCACGGAGCAAACGGACTTCATCCATGACTTCAAGATTATTGATGATGATTTGACCTGCTTTGTCATGCAGATCAAGTGGCAATTCAACTTGCAAGCGACCCAGGAAGATTGGGATCACATCACCACCATTGAGCAAGTGGTCGATTTGATTGTTCAACGCTCACAGCTGTGTTGAAGCAACCGACGTCGTCGCGGGGAAGCCCGCTCGCCACAGGTGACGAGTTGCCCGGACTGTATGCGGTCTAGTGTGGGAGCTGGCTTGCCTGCGATGGCGTCGGTAGGGCCTACCTGCAAGTCAGGGAATAAACGCCATCACCGAGGCTGGTGATCCCGAACCGCCTTCCAGTCCCAGTACACCTATCACTAACGTGGCGCCCTTGGCCGGAAGCCGGTCGAGGTGGGTCAGGCATTCCAGCACAATCCCGTTTCCCGCCAACACGGCATGGTTTGTCGCGAAGGCGGTGCTTTGCCCTGGATCGACCCCGTGGGTATCAATGCCAACCCCGGCAATCTGGCGCTGTTCGAGTAAAAACCGAATCGCCGCTTCACCAATCCCAGGGAAGTGTGAGCCTTGCGCGTCCTGCCCAAAAAACGCTATCGGGTCGTTCCAGAGGTGTTGCCAGCCGGTGTACATCAGCACCACCGAGCCAGGTTCGATAAGCCCGTGCTGACGTTCCCACGCTTCAATATCCAGTGGGCTGATTTCGTAATCTGGATTGCTCTGGGTTTTACCGTGCACATCGATCACTACAGCGGGTCGCACCAAGTCTTCGGGTTGATAACCATCAATCCCCATCCCGTCGGCATAAAAACTGTTCGGCGCATTCATGTGCGTGGCGCTGTGTTCGCCCATGCTGAAACGCCTTAGGAAATAGCCGTCCTTATCCCGTGACGCGACGTCTTCAAACGTCACCGGCGGGTCCCCCGGCCACAGCGGAATACGCGGGGTGATCGGGTGGCTGAGGCTGAAGACCTTGCTGTGCTTATCCACCATTTTTGCCCTCCAACTGCCCCAACGGCACCCGACGCTCGATCGCGCTCGACAAAATAATCGAGGTCTTGCTGAACCCGAACTTCGCCAGCCGATTGATCAAGTTCTCCAACTCCGGCATCGAGCCCACCGCCGCTTGCATGATCACGCACGGATCGCCCGTCACCCGGTGGCATTCGGTCAGTTCCGGGATTTCGGCCAGTGCGTCATACACCTTCTGGCTGCCGTGGTTGGTCAGCCGCAGTTCAATCACGCACTGAATCGGCAAGCCCACCTTCGAAAAATCCACCTTGGCCTGGTACCCGGTGATCACCCCGCTGGCTTCCAGCTTGGCCACCCGTTCGGCCACGGCAGGGGCGGAGAGGTTTACCGTGCGGGCCAGTTGCGCGTAGGAGGCGCGGCCGTCTTCGAGCAGGGCGCTGAGGAGCATGCGGTCGTATTTGTCCATCGGAAGGCTCCAGTTGCGCGTGGCTTTCGAAAGCATGGTTTATAGCCCTCATAACCATGTTTTGAAAAGTGTATGGGCGGTTTAAACAGGTTTTGTAACTTATGTTTAACGACCTGCCTTTTTAGAATAAGCCTCTCTTATCTCTGCCTTCGAGCCGCCCAATGCCTGGCACACGTCGCTTTCCCTTACCGTTGATCGCCGCCTTTTTTGCACTGTATGTGATCTGGGGTTCCACCTACCTGGTGATTCGCATCGGCGTGGACTACTGGCCGCCGTTGCTGCTGGCGGGGATTCGATTCTGCACAGCGGGTGCGCTGATGTATGGCTACCTCAGATGGCGCGGGGTGCCAGCGCCGACGTGGCCACAATGGAAGGCCGCCGGGATGATCGGCATTTTGCTGCTCACCTTCGGTAATGGCGGCGTCACGTTGGCCGAACATGCGGGCGTGTCGTCTGGCGTGGCTGCCCTGGCGGTGGCGACCGTGCCGCTGTTCACCTTGCTGTGCGGGTTTTTCTGGGGCGCGCGCAATACGCGGCTGGAATGGGCCGGGGTGATCCTGGGGATTGTGGGCATCGCCATGCTCAACATGGGCAGCACCCTGCAATCGAGCCCGGTGGGCGCCGCCTTGTTGTTGTTCGCGGCGGCATCGTGGGCATTCGGGTCCGTGTGGAGTCGGCAGTTGCCGCTGCCCCAGGGCGCGATGGCCAGCGCTGCGGAAATGCTGGTGGCGGGCGTGACATTGTTGATCGGCAGCGCGCTTTCCGGTGAGCACCTGCAGGCCATGCCGCCGCTGGAGGGTTGGCTGGCGCTGGCCTACCTGACGGTGTTCGGCTCGATCATCGCCTTCAACGCCTATATGTACCTGCTCAAGCACGTACGCCCGGCAGCCGCGACCAGCTATGCCTACGTCAACCCCGCCGTCGCAGTGTTGCTGGGGATTGTGTTCATCGGCGAGACCATCGGTGTGGAAGAGGCCCTGGCCATGCTGGTGATTATCAGCGCCGTGCTGTTGATCAGCCTGCCCCAGTGGCGAAAGCCCAAGCCGGAAATAAGGTAAACTGCCGCGCATTACGCCCTTGCGCTGAATTTTTCCTACGGTAACTACATGACTTTCGCCACACTTGGCCTGATCGAACCCTTGCTGCGCGCCCTTGAGACGCTCGGCTACCAGACCCCGACGCCGGTGCAGGCGCAAGCCATTCCGGCGGTGCTCGCCGGTCGCGACCTGATGGCCGCGGCCCAGACCGGCACCGGCAAGACCGCCGGTTTCGCCGTGCCGCTGCTGCAACTGCTGACCCTGGAAGGGCCGAAAGTCGCCGCCAACTCGGCGCGCGCGCTGATCCTGTGCCCGACCCGCGAGCTGGCCGAGCAGGTTCACGCCAGCGTTGCCGAATACGCCCAGCACCTGCCGCTCACCACCTACGCGGTGTACGGCGGCGTGAGCATCAACCCGCAGATGATGAAGTTGCGCAAGGGCGTCGACATCCTGGTCGCCACGCCGGGCCGCCTGATCGACCTGTTCCGCCAGAACGCGCTGAAACTCAACCAGCTGCAAACCCTGGTGCTGGACGAAGCCGACCGCATGCTCGACCTGGGCTTCTCCGAAGAACTGGCGAACATCTACCGCATGCTGCCGAAAAAGCGCCAGACGTTACTGTTCTCCGCGACCTTCTCCGATGACATTCGCCTGCTGGCCGGGCAGATGCTCAACGACCCGCTGAGCATCGAAGTCAGCCCGCGTAACGTCGCCGCCAACACCGTCAAGCAATGGATAGTGCCGGTGGACAAGAAGCGCAAGGCGGAGCTGTTTGTGCACCTGATGCGCAAAGGCCGCTGGAAGCAGGTGCTGGTGTTTGCCAAGACCCGTAACGGCGTGGATGCGCTGGTGGATAAGTTGCAGGGCCTGGGCATCAACGCCGATGGCATCCATGGCGACAAGCCACAAGCCACACGCCAGCGTGCGCTGGACCGTTTCAAATCGAGCGAAGTGCAGATCCTGGTCGCCACCGACGTAGCGGCCCGTGGCCTGGATATCGAAGACCTGCCGCTGGTGGTCAACTTCGACCTGCCGATCGTGGCCGAAGACTACATCCACCGCATCGGCCGTACCGGTCGCGCGGGCAACACCGGTGAGGCGATTTCCCTGGTGTGCGCCGATGAAGTCAACATGCTGTCGGCCATCGAGATGCTGACCCGCCAGACCTTGACCCGCAAGATGGAACAGGACTTCGAGCCGGAACACCGCGTGCCGGATACCGATGCCAGCGGTCAGGTGGTGAAGAAGCCGAAAAAACCGAAGAAGCCCAAGGCATCCGGTGGCGGCGGTGGCAAGCGCAACCTCGGCAAGTGGGTGGACAGTGGTGACGTGGCGCCGGTGGAGCCTTCGATCAAGCCGGTGCGCAAGGTGCCGGTGTTTAATACCGGGCCGCGTAAGAAGAAGTAAGTTTTGAGGTGCTGCCAAGGGCCTCATCGGGGGCTTTGAATTCACCGCAGATCTCAGCGGTTGAGCCACTCCAACATCCCCCGCCCAGCCGCTCTGCCACTGGCAAAACACCCCGTCAGCAAATACCCCCCGGTGGGCGCTTCCCAGTCGAGCATCTCCCCCGCACAAAACACCCCCGGCAATTGCTTGAGCATCAGCCGCTCATCCAACGCCTCAAACGGCACGCCGCCTGCGGTGCTGATGGCTTCATCCATCGGTCGTGTCTTCACCACTGTCAGCGGCAACGCCTTGATAGCCACCGCCAATTGCGCCGGGTCATTGAAGTGTTCGGCGGGTGCCAACTCGCGCAACAGCGCCGCCTTGACCCCATCCAAACCCAATTGGCTGTGCAAATGCTTGCTCATCGAGCGCGAACCTCGCGGCTTGGTCAAGGCGGCCTGGACCTTGTCCAATGGCTTGCTCGGCAGCAAATCGATATGCACCGTCGCCGAGCCATTACGGTTGATCGCCTCACGAATCGGCGCCGACAGCGCGTAGATCAAACTGCCCTCGATACCGGTGGCGGTGATCACGCATTCGCCGAGTCGCGGCTTGTCATCCCCCAGCCCAATGGCGACGTTTTTCAGCGGTGCGCCGGCGAATTTGCTGACCATCAAGTCGCTCCAGGCCGACACTTCGAAACCACAGTTGCTCGGTTGCAAGCGGACATAGGGCACGCCTTTGTCTTCCAGCAGCTTAAGCCAGGCGCCGTCGGAACCCAGGCGCGACCAACTGCCGCCGCCCAAGGCCAAGAGCACGGCATCGCTGTGGACAACTTTTTCGCCTTCCGGGCTGTGGATAAGTAAATTACCCTCGGCATTCCAGCCCACCCAACGGTGCCGGGTGTGGATAACCACACCCTGATCGCGCAGGCGCTTGAGCCAGGCACGTAATAGCGGGGCGGCTTTCATATCCGTGGGAAACACGCGGCCGGAAGTGCCGATAAAGGTCTGGATACCCAGGCCATGAATCCACTCGCACAACGCTTCGGCACCAAACCCCCGCAGCAGCGGGGCCATATTCGCTGCACGCTCGGCGTAGCGCGACAGGAACGCGGGGTACGCTTCGGAGTGGGTGATGTTCATGCCGCCCACGCCGGCCAGCAGGAATTTGCGCCCCACCGACGGCATGCCGTCGTACAGGTCAACCTGCACCCCGGCCAGGCTCAAGACTTCGGCGGCCATCAGCCCGGCAGGGCCGCCGCCGATGATGGTGACGTGTCGAGAGGAAATATCGGACATGGGCAGGGCTACGATCGCGGAAATAAGCCGAGCATTCTACCCGAGGCGCGCGGCGCTGCCTGATCAAAAAATGTACAGCTTCCGACAGGCCAGACGGATACGGGCTCTTAGACGCTTACGCTCAAGTTATCCACAGGCCGTTCCACAGACATTGTGGGTAACGCCCACACTTCAATGACACCCTGATGACGTCCACACCCGTTGCGCGCTGTGGTGCAGGATGCCGTGGCGGCGGGCCAGGGCGGGGCGATCCTTGCTGTAGCCGCCACCGATCACGCCCATCACCGGGATGTCGCGGCCCAGGCAATGGCGCATCACGCTTTCATCGCGGGCGGCCACGCCTGCGTCTGTCAGCTTGAGGTAACCGAGGGCGTCATCCTTGTGCACATCGACGCCGGCGTCGTACAGCACCAGGTCCGGCTGGTAGAGCGGCAGCAGGTAGTTGAGGGCGTCGTCCACCACCGTGAGGTAGTCGGCATCGCCCATGCCCATGGGCAGCGGGATGTCCCAATCGCTCTGGGCTTTGCGCGCAGGGAAGTTCTTTTCGCAGTGCAGGGACACAGTGATCGCCTCCGGCGTGTCGTGGAGGATGCGCGCGGTGCCGTCGCCCTGGTGCACGTCGCAGTCGAAGATCAGCACGCGGTTGACCCGGCCGCTGGCCAGCAGGTAATGGCTGATCACCGCCAAGTCATTGAAGATGCAAAAGCCCGCCGGGTAGTCGTAGTGGGCGTGGTGGGTACCGCCCGCCAGGTGGCAGGCCAGGCCATGCTCAAGCGCCTGCTCCGCCGCCAGGATCGAGCCGCCGACCGCGCGCACGGTGCGCCGGGCCAGGGCTTCGCTCCAGGGCAGGCCAAGACGCCGTTGGTCCTCGCGGGACAACTCGCCGCTCATGTAGCGTTCGATATACCCAGGTTCATGGGCGAGGGCCAGAATCTCCGGTGGGCACAGCGACGGGCGCAGCAATTGGCTGTCTTCGGTCAGGCCGCTGGCCACCAGGTGGTCACGCAGCAGGCGGAACTTGTCCATGGGGAACCGGTGGTCTGCCGGGAACTCAGGGCTGTAGTCATCGTGGTAGATCAATGGCAAAGGCATGGGATTTTCTGACGGGGATCTGCGAAGGATCTTAACAGCGCTGTACACTCACGCACATGGCAAGGGGAGGGGACCCATGGAGGAGATATTGCAATTGGAAAGCGCGCGCCTGGTCATGCGCCAATGGCGCGATGCCGACCTGACGGAATTTGCGCGCATGTGTGCCGACCCGCAGGTGATGCGCTATTTCCCGGCCAGATTGAGCCACCTGGAAAGCGCCGCCCTGATCGGCCGGATTCGCGGCCACTTCGCCGAATACGGTTTTGGCCAGTGGGCCCTGCAACGCAAGGACACAGGTGAGTTCATCGGCCTGACCGGGTTGCAGAACGTCAGCTTCGAAGCGGGCTTTACCCCGGCGGTGGAAATCTGCTGGCGCCTGGCCCGTGAGCATTGGGGCCTGGGTTATGCCAGCGAGGCGGCCTGGACCGCGCTGCGCTGTGGTTTCGACCGTTTGCAGTTGGACGAAATTGTCGCTTTCACCACTCAAGCCAATCTGCCATCACAAAAAGTCATGCAGGCCATCGGTATGCATTACGATCCCCAGGCAGATTTTGAACACCCCAAGGTCGCAGCCGATGACCCGCTGCGCCCCCACGTTTTGTACCGCATCACCCGCGCCCAATGGTTGGACACGCTGCACGGATAAGCAGCCCGGAATGCCCAATAGACCCCCTGTAGGAGCGAGCTTGCTCGCGAAGAACGCAAGAGCGCTGCTGTAAACCAGAAGCGCTGCGTTATCGTTAACGATCTTCGCGAGCAAGCTCGCTCCTACAGGTAGATACCGTTTTGCTCTGAGGAGAGTTTGAATGAGCCAAGTATTGGAAGATCTGGTGGACTTGCTGACCCTGGAGCCGATCGAGGAAAACCTCTTTCGCGGCCGCAGCCAGGACCTGGGTTTTCGCCAACTGTTCGGTGGCCAGGTGCTCGGCCAGTCGCTGTCGGCCGCCAGCCAGACCGTCGAAGAAGCGCGCCACGTGCATTCCCTGCATGGCTATTTCCTGCGCCCCGGCGATGCGAAGTTGCCGGTGGTGTACTCGGTGGACCGTGTACGCGATGGCGGCAGTTTCAGCACCCGCCGCGTGACGGCGATCCAGAAGGGCCACCCGATCTTCACCTGCAGCGCTTCGTTCCAGTACGACGAGGCCGGCTTCGAGCACCAGACCACCATGCCCGTGGTGGTCGGCCCGGAAAACCTGCCGTCGGAGCTGGAGCTGACCCAGCAGCGCGCGCACCTGATCCCCGAGCATATGCGCGACAAGCTGCTGTGCCCCAAGCCCATCGAAGTGCGCCCGGTCACCGAAAAAGACCCGTTCAACCCGCAGCCGTCCGACCCGGTCAAATACGTGTGGTTTCGCGCCGATGGTGCCCTGGCGGATACGCCGGCGCTGCACAAATACCTGCTGGCCTACGCCTCGGACTTCGGCCTGCTGACCACCTCGTTGCTGCCCCACGGCAAGACTGTGTGGCAGAAAGACATGCAGGTCGCCAGCCTCGACCACGCGTTGTGGTTCCACGCCGACCTGCGTGCCGATGACTGGTTGCTGTATGCCATGGACAGCCCATGGGCCGGCAATTCCCGTGGGTTCTCCCGCGGCAGCGTGTACAACCGCGCCGGGCAACTGGTGGCGTCGGTGACCCAGGAAGGCTTGATTCGCCATCGCAAGGATTGGGCATGAGCCTGACGGACATTAAGCACTGGGTGTTCGACATGGACGGCACCCTGACGGTGGCGGTGCATGACTTTGCGGCGATTCGCGTGGCCCTGGATATTCCCTCCGAGGACGACATCCTCACTCACCTTGCCGCATTACCGGCGGACGTCGCAGCGGCCAAGCACGCCTGGTTGCTGGAACATGAACGCGAGCTGGCGCTGGGGTCGGTGGCGGCGGACGGTGCGGTGGAACTGGTGCGCGAGCTGGCCGGGCGCGGTTATCGCCTGGGCATTTTGACCCGCAATGCGCGGGAGTTGGCGCATATCACCCTGGACGCGATTGGCCTGGCGGACTGCTTTGCCGTGGACGATGTGCTGGGGCGCGACGATGCGCCGCCCAAGCCCGATCCGGGTGGGTTGTTGAAATTGGCGGCGGCGTGGGATGTATCGCCGAGCGAGATGGTGATGGTCGGCGATTACCGTTTTGACCTGGACTGCGGCCGGGCGGCAGGGGCGCGGACGGTGTTGGTCAACCTGCCGGAGAACCCGTGGCCGGAGCTGGCGGATTGGCATGCTGCAGACTGCGCTGCATTGCGCCGGATGATCCAGCTCCCACATTTTGAGACTGTTTCGTCAGGTATTACTGAGTGAACAGTACCTTCTGGCCCTCGGGCGACGTAAACATCCCATCCCCGTCATGCCCCACCCCCGGCACTTCCACCAGCGTCTGGCGCAATTGCGGATGGCGCTGCTTGAGGTAGTCAAAGTAGTTGTGCCCACGAATCAGCCGATACGCGCCCTGGGTCTCGGCTTCGCAGCTTTTATCCAGCGCCGGGTGGTTCGGGTCGGTGTCCTGCTGGCCCAGCAGGTAAGTGATGGTGCGTGATACGTAGGCTTGTTCCAGCTGCTCGGCGCTTTGGCCGTTGGCGTAGGCCGGCAGGTGCTGCATGCCGTACTTCCAGGTGTTGAAGCCCGGGCAACTGGCGGTATCGAACTTCACCGGCCGCTGTGGGCTGAAGTAGGCATAGGACGAGGGGTTGGCCACCACATAACGCAGGCGGATGCCCTCGGTTTGCAGGGTCGGGTGCGCGTGGCCGGTGAGGGCGAAGCGCTGCACCACCTGGCCGCCGCCGGAGTGGCCGGCGACCACGATTTCCTTCAGCGCCGGGAACAGCGTGCGGTTGCCCAGGTGCTTGATGATCTGGTCGAGGGCGCCGAAAGAGCTGATCTGGCCTGGGCCGGTGGAGGCATCGCCGGCCATCCAGTCATTACCCCTCCAGCGCAGCAACTGATTGTCCAGGTGGTTGCGCTTCACGTCGGCCCCATTGAGAAACTGCGGCGCGATTACCAAGGTGGTGGGGCCAACGCCTGCGTGTTCGGCGGCATCCATTCCGCTTTGCAGGTAGGTCTGCGCATTGCGCAGGCGCCCGTGCACGATGATCAACGCGCGGGTGACGTCGGGCAGTGGCTGGCGCCAGTCCTGGCTCAGGCCGAGGCTGAGATCGCCGGCTTCCAGATGAAAACGCTCGGGGCTGACCACCTTGACGCCATGCTCGGCGGCCCAGGCGGATGACGAGATGAGCAACAGGCCCAACAGCAGTCCCAATCGTTGATTCATTTATAGGCTCTTGGCAGCGAACGTGTCGCATTGAGTGATCTGGCCCTGGGCGAAGCCGATCTTGAACCAGCGCACCCGCTGTGCCGAGGTGCCGTGGGTAAACGAGTCCGGCACCACGCGCCCCTGGCCCTGCTGCTGCAAACGGTCATCGCCGATGGCGTTGGCGGCGTTCAGTGCTTCTTCAATATCGCCAGGCTCCAGCCAGTTCAGGCGCTTTTGCGCACGGTTGGCCCACACACCGGCGAAGCAGTCGGCTTGCAGCTCCTGGCGCACCAGCAGGCCACCGTCGCCTTGCATCGGCCGACCTTGCTGGCGTGCGGCCTGGATCTTCGACGAAATGCCCAGCAATGTTTGTACGTGGTGCCCGACTTCGTGGGCGATCACATAGGCCTGGGCGAAATCGCCGGCCGCCTGGAAGCGTTGGGACATTTCCCGGAAGAAATCCAGGTCCAGATAGACCTGCTGATCAGCCGGGCAATAGAACGGACCGCTGGCCGAGGTGGCGCCACCGCAGGCGGAATTGACCCGGCCACGGAACAGAATCAGCTTCGGGTTCTTGTAGGCCAGGCCGTTTTCCTGGAACACCTGGCCCCAGGTGTCTTCGGTATCGCCCAGCACCGCGCGTACGAAGTCGGCCTGCTCATCGTTGGCCGGCGGTGCCTGGCGTGACTGCGTGCTCACCGAGGGCGCCTGTTCCATCTGGCCGGTCAACTGGCCGAGGATCTGCATCGGGTCCTGGCCGGTCAGCCAGCCGATGCCGACGATCAGCACAATCGCGGTCAGGCTCAGGCCCTTGCCGCCGCCAAAGCGCATCCCGCCACCGCCGCCGCCACTGTCATCGCGGGCATCCACCACGTTGTCGCTGCGTCGACCTTTTTTCCATAGCATGGGGCAATCCTCTTGATCAGCCTTCTGTAGGAGCGAGGGGGACGCCTAGTCCTTGCTCGCGAAAAACGCACAACCACTGCGTTTAACCCGATTGCCCGCTTTATCGTTAACGATTTTCGCGAGCAAGCTCGCTCCTACACTAATTTAGTGTCTGAGTATGGTCGGTATTAACGGCAATAGCCTTCGCCGGTGGCGACGATCAGGCAGTCTTTTTTATCCGCCAGCCATTTCAGCCCGGTCGCTTCTCCGTCGCCGGCGCGCAGCAATTGCGGGCCGTCCGGACGGGTGAAGGCGATGCCGTCTTCGGCCGCTTCACCCTTGAAGGTGCCCGAGTCGTCGGCGTCGAGGCCGTATTGCATGGTCAGGAGGTAATGGCCACGGCCGATGCTGTCGTCCTTGGCGATGGTCAGGTGCAGGCCTTCGACACCGATCCATTTGCCGACCCATTTATCCGTGGGCGGGGTTTCGGGCACCAGGGTGGCCTGCACGGAAGGCGGCGCAGGTTTGGGCGCTGGCTTGGACGCCTGGTCGCAGGCGGTCAGCAGGGCAAGGGCAGAAAGAACAAAGAGGAATTTTTTCATAGCGACGAGGCCTTGGTTAAAAAGTATGCAATGCGCAGGCTAAGGTGCTGCGTTGGACTCGAATCCAGTGATTTAGTGCGCTGTTCGCCCGCTGTTTGGTTATGCTCTTGGGGCAGGCGCCAGCCCGGCTGCTAGATTACCGGGTTGAGCGCTGCTTCGTTCAGTGCTCAGCGTTCCGCTCGCCACGCAAGAGAATTTCATGACTGTCAGCACCCCCCTATCCGGCGTCAACCATCCCTTCAAAGGCATTTTGCTGATCGTGTTGGCGACATTCCTGTTCTCCAGCCACGATGCCTTGTCCAAGTACCTGGCCGGGTTTTACCCGATCGTGATGGTGGTGTGGGCGCGCTACGTGGTGCACACCTTGCTGATGGCCGGGATTTTCCTGCCGCAATCGGGTTTGCGGGTGCTGCGCAGTAAACGACCGGGGATGCAGGTGGTGCGGGCCTTGTGCCTGTTGGGCACCAGCCTGTTTTTCACCACAGCGCTGCATTACATCCCATTGGCGGAAGCCACGGCGGTGAACTTTCTCGCGCCAATCCTGGTGACGGCACTGTCGGTGCCGCTGCTCGGCGAGCACGTGACACGCGGCCAATGGCTGGCGGTGATCTGCGGGTTTGTCGGCGTGCTGGTGATCATTCACCCAGGCGGTGAGTTGTTTACGCCGGCGGTGTTGCTGCCGCTGTGTTCGGCGCTGTTCTTCTGCTTCTACCAACTGCTCACGCGCATCCTCAGCCAATACGACACGCCCACCACCAGCAACTTCTTCGCCGGGCTGTGCAATACCTTGGTGATGAGTGCGATGGTACCGTTCTTCTGGCAGGTGCCCACGCTGTGGCACGGGGTGTTGATGCTGGCGCTGGGCACCTGTGGGATGACTGCCCACTTGATGCTGACCCAGGCGTTCCGCTTCGCGGCACCGGCCTTGCTGGCGCCGTTCGGCTATTGCCAGATCGTCTTCGCGGGGTTGTTGGGCTGGCTGGTGTTCAACCATACCCCCGATGTGACCACGGTGGTCGGCATCGGGGTGATCTGCATGAGCGGTCTGGCCGCTGCCTGGCAGCAGCGGCGCAGGTGATCAGGCGTCTACGGTCGGAATCTTGCGCGGTGCCATGAAGTACATCCAAGTCAGCGCAATGAAGTACATCGCCGGGATCAGGGTGAACAACACGGTGTAGTTGTTGTTGGTGACGGTGAGGATGTGGCCGACGATCTGGGTCATGAACATGCCGCCGATGGCCGCGCACATGCCGCCGAAACCGAACACCGTGCTCATCATGTGCTTGGGCGTGTAGTCCATCACCAGGCTCCAGATGTTGGCGGTCCACGCCTGGTGCGCACCGATGGCCAGGGAAATGGCAAACACCGCGACCCACAACTGGCTGGAACCGGCCGCCATGATCACGCCGACGATGCAGCAGGCAAACAGCAGCATCGACAGCAACCGCGCCTTGATCGAGTTCATCCCACGGCCGATCAGGAACGACGACAGAATCCCCCCGCCCACACTGCCGAAGTCGGCGGTCAGATAGATGATGATCAGCGGGATACCCATCTGGGTCACGTTGATGCCCAGGTTGTACTGCTGGTTCAGGAACGGCGGCAGCCAATACAGGTAGAACCAGAACACCGGTGCGGTGAGTGCATAGGCGATGGCGAAGGCCCAGGTGCCGCGCATGCGCAGAATGCGGCTGAAGGGGACGCCGGGTTGTTCCGGTTCGACTTGCTGTTGCACGTAGTCCAGTTCGGATTGTTTAACGCTCGGATGGTCTTCCGGGTTGTAGTACTTCAAGCCCCAGAACACCAGCCAGATCGCGCCCAGCGACGCCATGCACAGGAACGCCGCCTGCCAGCCCCACACATGCAGGATCAGCGGCAGCAGCATCGGCGTCATCATCGCGCCGACGTTGGTACCGGCGTTGAAGATACCGGTGGCCACCGCGCGCTCACCGGCGGGGAACCACAGGCGCGTGGTCTTCACGCAGGCCGGGTAGTTGGCGGCTTCGGTCAGCCCGAGGATAAAGCGGCAGACCATAAAGCCGACGGCCGAAGTGGCCAGGCCATGGGCACCGGTGGCCAGGCTCCACAGCAGTACGGCGCAGAAGAACACGCGCTTGACGCCCACGCGGTCGATCAGCCGGCCTTGCAGCACAAAGCCGATGGCGTAGCCGACCTGGAACCAAAAATTGATGTTGGCGTAGTCCATCGCCGTCCAGCTCATTTCCTTGGCCAGGATCGGTTGCATCACGCCCAGGGCGGCGCGGTCGATGTAGTTGAGGGTGGTGGCAAAGAACACCAGGGCCAGCATGCCCCAGCGGGTTTTACCCACGGCGAGGGCGCCGCGGATCTTGTCGCCGATGCCGGCGTGCGGGGTGCCCGGGCGCGCGGCCAGGGCGGAGTTTTGCGAAGGCATGTGGTTGTACCCGTTTTTTGAAATTTTTATGAGGTGTTGTGGGTCTTCTTTTGGGTGTCGCTGCGTGATTGATGGTGCGCAGTGGCTAAAAAATCGTCAATTCGCCAAAGAGGCTTAGTGTTCGATAATCGCACCAAAAACTAACCGGTTCGTACATTTTAATTGCTGCGGGTAGTCTGGGGGCGAATAATTTGCCACAAACAACAATTGCCGGGAGTCGCCCATGCAACGTTCCATCGCCACCGTGTCCTTGAGCGGTACTCTGCCGGAAAAGCTCGAAGCCATTGCTGCCGCCGGGTTCGATGGGGTCGAGATCTTCGAAAACGACTTGTTGTATTACGACGGCAGCCCCCGTGAAGTCAGGCAGATGTGCGCCGACCTCGGCATTGCCATCACCTTGTTCCAGCCGTTTCGCGACTTTGAAGGCTGCCGCCGCGATCGCCTGGCGCGCAACCTGGAGCGCGCCGAGCGCAAGTTCGACCTGATGCAGGAACTGGGCACCGACCTGGTGCTGGTGTGCAGCAATGCCTCGGCCGATTGCGTCGGGGATGAACGCATCCTGCTCGACGACCTCAGCCTGTTGGCCGAACACGCCGGTCGTCGCGGCCTGCGCATTGGCTATGAGGCGTTGGCCTGGGGCAAGCATGTAAACACCTGGCAGCAGGTGTGGAACCTGGTGCGCCAGGTCGATCACCCGAGCCTTGGGGTGTTGCTCGACAGCTTCCACACGCTGTCGCTCAAGGGCGACCCGAGCGCCATCGCGCAGATCCCCGGCGACAAGATCTTCTTCGTGCAGATGGCCGACGCGCCGATCCTGGCCATGGATGTGCTGGAGTGGAGCCGGCATTTTCGCTGCTTCCCCGGCCAGGGCGAATTCGACCTGGCGGGGTTCCTCGCGCCGATCATCAAGAGCGGCTACACCGGGCCGTTGTCCCTGGAGATTTTCAACGATGGCTTCCGCGCCGCGCCAACCCGTGCGAATGCGGCGGATGGCCTGCGCTCCCTGCTGTATCTGGAAGAGAAAACCCGCGAGCGCCTGCAACAGGAGGTGCCCGCACAACCCGTCGAGATTCTGTTTGATACCCCAGCGGCCAGCGAGTACGACGGTATCGAGTTCCTCGAATTCGCCGTGGATGAAAACCTCGGCGCCAAGCTCACCCATTGGCTGGAACGCCTGGGTTTCGTCAAGGCCGGCCAGCACCGCTCCAAGAGCGTGAGCCTGCTGCGCCAGGGTGACATCAACCTGATCCTCAACTGCGAACCCTATTCCTTTGCGCATAACTTTTTCGAGGCCCATGGGCCATCGTTGTGCGCCACGGCGATTCGGGTCAAGGACAGCGCCAAGGCCCTGGAACGGGCGGTCGCCTACAAAGGCCAGCCCTACCGCGGCCTGGTCGGGCCCAATGAGCTGGAGCTGGCAGCAGTACGTGCGCCGGACGGCAGCCTGATTTACCTGGTTGATCAGAGTGAGGGCGGGATCTACGACACCGATTTCAATCTGCAAGCGTCCAGCGCGGCCGGCGGTGGTTTGCTGCGCATCGACCACATGGCCATGGCCTTGCCGGCCGACAGCCTCGACAGCTGGGTGCTGTTCTACAAGAGCCTGCTGGATTTCGAAGCCGATGACGAAGTGGTGCTGCCCGACCCCTACGGCCTGGTGAAAAGCCGTGCGCTGCGCAGCCGTTGCAGCTCGATTCGCTTACCGCTGAATATTTCCGAGAACCGCAACACCGCGATTTCCCACGCGCTGTCGAGCTATCGCGGCTCGGGTGTGCATCACATTGCCTTTGACTGCGCGGATATTTTTGCCGAAGTGCGCCGTGCCAAGGAGGCCGGGGTGCCGCTGCTGGATATCCCGCTCAACTACTACGATGACCTGGCCGCGCGCTTTGATTTCGATGATGAGTTCCTCAGCGAACTGGCGTACTACAACGTGTTGTACGACCGTGACGCCCAGGGCGGTGAGTTGTTTCATGTGTATACCGAGCCCTTCGAAGGACGGTTTTTCTTCGAGATCATCCAACGCAAGAACGGTTACGCCGGCTACGGCGCGGCCAACGTAGCGGTGCGCCTGGCGGCGATGGCCAAATCCCGCAGCGGCGCGGTGCGCCAGGCGCGTTTATAACGGTGGGCCAGGTGCTTCCTTCGTAGGACGCCTCGGCCCATAATCGCGGCCTGCACAATAAAAATGGCCGTGAGCGCACCATGACCTCAAGTCCCGAACTCCCCGCGGTGTCAGACGCACCGCGCAAGAGTCGTAAGAACAACCCGGAAAAGACCCGCGAGAACATTCTCCAGGAAGCCATCGTCGAGTTTGTTCAGCAGGGCCTGTCCGGCGCTCGCGTGGATGCCATCGCCGAGCGTATCCATACCTCCAAACGCATGATCTATTACTACTTCGGCAGCAAGGAGCAGTTGTACGTCGAGGTGCTGGAGAAGCTCTACGGCGATATTCGCAACACCGAAACGCGGATGAACCTCACCGCCCTGGAACCGCGTGAGGCGATCCGGCGGCTGGTGGAGTTCACCTTCGATCACCACGATCAGAACGTCGATTTCGTGCGTATTGTCAGCATCGAAAATATCCACAATGCCGAGTACGTGAAACGCACCGAAACCATCAAGGCGATGAACAGCAAAATCCTCGAGGGGCTGGGCGTGACGTTGCGCCGGGGCGCCGAGATGGGGCTGTTCCGTGAAGGACTGGAGCCGTTGGACGTGCACCTGCTGATCAACTCATTCAGCTTTTACCGGGTGTCCAACCGCCATACGTTCAGTGAGATCTTTCAGATCGACCTGTCGGATGAGGCTGTTAAACAGCGGCATCGCGAGATGATTTGCGAATCGGTGCTGCGCTACCTGCAGGCCTGAGTACACCGCCTGACCCAATGGGGGAGGGCGCTTGCCCCCCTCCCACATTTCAGCTGTTCATGCTCTTGAAGTGCGCGAGCATCCGCTGCGCATCCGGCACCTCGCCACTGAACAGTTCAAACGCCTTTACCGCCTGGAACACCGCCATGTTGCCGCCATCCAGGGTGCGGCAGCCCAAGGCGCGGGCATCGCGCAGCAGTTCGGTTTCCAGTGGGAAATACACAATTTCAGCCACCCACAGTTCGGCTCTCAGCAGGGCCGCGGGCACCGGCGTGCCGGGCAGCTTGGCCATGCCCATGGGCGTGGTGTTGACCAGGCCATCCGCCTCGGCCATGGCGTTCTCCAGGTGGGTGCCGACCTGGGCGCGACCGGCGCCGAAACGCTGGGCAAGGTTATCCACAAGGTCGCGGGCGCGGCTGGGGTCCACGTCGAAAATACTCAAGTGTTCGACACCTTCCGCCAATAGCGCATGCGCCACTGCGGCACCGGCGCCACCCGCGCCCATCTGCACCACGCGTTGGCGCGGCACATCGTTGAGGTTGCGGCGAAAGCCTTCGGCAAATCCCAGGCAGTCGGTGTTATGGCCGATACGCTTGCCGTCCTTGAACACCACCGTATTGACCGCGCCGATGCCTCGGGCCTCGTCGGACAAATCATCGAGCAACGGCAGGATTGCCTGCTTGCACGGGTAGGTAATGTTCAACCCGGTGAAGTGCATCAACTCGGCGGCGTCCAGCAGGTCGGGCAGGGCGTTGATGTCCAGGTGCAGGGGCTCAAGGTCGATCAGGCGATACAGGTAGCGCAAGCCTTGGGCGTCGCCTTCCTGCTCATGCAAGGCGGGGGTGCGGGAGGCCTGGATGCCGGCGCCGATCAGGCCGGCGAGGATGCGCGGTTTCATCGGGCCGACCCCTTCAACAACTGGCTGAAATGTTCCAGGGCCAAGTGGTAGCCATGGCTGCCAAAGCCTGCGAGCACCGCCTTGGCGATGGGCGATACAAACGAGTGATGCCTAAACGCCTCGCGCGCATGCACATTGGATAAGTGCACCTCGATCACCGGCACTTCACTGGCCACCAGGGCGTCGCGAATCGCCACCGAGGTGTGGGTCCACGCTGCCGGGTTGATCACGATACCGGCGCAGCGGGCGCGGGCGCCGTGGATCCAGTCGAGCAGTTCGCCTTCGTGGTTGGTCTGGCGGAATTCGATTTTAAGCCCCAGTTGTTCTGCGCTGCGGCCACATAGAGCGGCCACGTCGGCCAGGGTTTCGTGGCCGTAGGTGGCGGGTTCGCGGGTGCCGAGCAGGTTGAGGTTGGGGCCGTTGAGCACCAGCACGATGGGCGGCATACGGGGGATCTCCACAGTTCTTGTTGGTTGTGGAGATAAAATGTACTGGTTAGTTAATTTGGTCAATTGATGACGGCAGATGTGTTCGATTACCGAACCGTTAATCAGACGTGTCCGGTGCTCGAATCGGATTAGATATCAATTGAAAATCATTCTCGACAACGCTTAAGATGCCCGCCTGTTTCCTTTACATTCCAGGGAGTCGGTTTGTCGGACGTGGATCTCAAAGGCCTGTTTCTCAAGCACGCCGATACCCTGCGCGGGTATCTGGCGCGCAAGGTACGGGACCCGCAGTTGGCGGCCGACCTGGTGCAGGAGAGCTTCCTGCGCCTGGCGGAAAAACCCGCCGGCGAGCGTATCGACAACTCCCAGGGCTATCTCTATCGAACGGCGAGCAATCTGCTGATCGACCATATTCGCCAGGAAGCGCGGCGCAAGACAGACTCCGTGCCCCATGAGGCGCTGGCCGAAATTGAAGATGAAGTGGCCGGGTTGGAGGCTCAGGCAATGGCGCAGCAACAGCGACAGGCATTGAAGCAGGCGTTGGCGGAATTGCCGGAACGCACCCAGCAGATCTTCCGTCTGAACCGTATAGAGGGCATGACCCACGCCCAGGTCGCCCGGCATTTGGACATCTCCGACAGCTCCGTGCAAAAGCACCTGGCCAAGGCGCTGGCGTATGTGATGCTGCGCTTGCAGGACGGCGAGGTGGAGCCAGCCGACGAATGAATTACGGAAAAACCTCCGCTCAGACGTCACAGCGTCATATAACGAAAAATTCGAGATTCACACGTGAATAGCCAGGGTCCGCAACAGCACAGCATTACCGAGGAGGCCGCCGAGTGGGCGGTGCGCCTGCACGCCGGTGCCCTGACCGACCAGGAGCAGGCCGAGTTGCGCCAGTGGATCGCCTGCGACAGCCGCCACGAAGCGGCGCTGCGCTTTGCCGAACAGACCTGGGCGGCGTTGGGCGAGGTGCATAAGGACGAGACCGTTCACCGCCAGCGCCCTGCGACTGCAGCGCTGCCCCCGCGTCGCTCCCTGCGGCGCAGGCCCTGGCAAAGTGCGGCGGCGGTCGCGCTGGTCGTGGTGGTGGCTGGCGTCGGCTGGCTGCGCGGGCCGGACGCCTGGCTGCGCATGCAGGCCGACTATGTCACCCAAAAGGGCGAGGTACGCACCGTGCACTTGGCCGATGGCAGCACGGTGGAGCTGGATTCCGCCAGTGCCATCCGCCTGGATTACGACGGCGTGCAGCGGCGTATCAGCCTGATCCAGGGCTCGGCGATTTTTGATGTGGCGCCGATGGTGGGTCAGGAGACCCGTCCGTTCGTGGTGCAGAGCGCCGGCGGGCAGACGCGGGCGTTGGGCACGCGGTTTGTGGTGGAGCGCGAGGCCGACCGCCGGGCTTGGGTGGGCGTGTTGCAGCACAGCGTCGAAGTGTCTTTGCACGCCTCGCCGAAAAAAGGCCCCAGCGATCGGGTGCTCCAGGAGGGCCAGGCTGCGCGCTACAACGCCCAGGAGGGGGTGGTGCCCCTGGATCAATTTGATGTAGACCGTGCCACCAGTTGGCGACGCGGCGTGCTGATCTTTGATCGCCAGCCCCTGGCCAAGGTTATTGAGCAGCTCAATCGCTACCGTCCGGGGCGGGTGGTGTTGACCCATTCCGATTTGGGTGAGCGTGAAGTCAGCGGCGTCTTCCGTCTCGACATGCTCGACAGCGCCCTCGGAACGCTCACCCAGGAACTTCAAGTGCAACGCTTGGACCTGGCAGGCCTCAGCCTGATCTATTGATGACCCGGTGGGAGGCCTGCTCTCACCCGCTTAACCCCCCCCTGCGCAAAAACTTTTGAAAAAACCTTACTGACTTCCTGCGCCTCGTACGTCTTGCTAGGTGAGAAGCATTCGCATAAACAAACATACGATCAGCGCAGGGAAACCAGAAATGTCAGCACTCACCAAGGGGCGTATCACCGGTAGCCGGTTAGCCCTGGCCATCCACTTGGGTCTGTTCGCCGCGGCCGCTCCCGTGTATGCGGTGCAACCTCAGGTGGACGCTGCCCAGTCGGCGGTGCGGGTGTTCGATGTCCCGGCGCAATCCTTGGGCAGTGCCGTATTGGCCTTTGCCGACCAGGCCGGTCTGCAGGTGCTGTTCGACAGCCCGCGCCTGCAAGGCTTGCGCAGCACCGCGCTCAAAGGCAGCTTCAGCGTGCAGGAAGGCCTTGGCCGTTTGCTCGGTGCCACGCCGGTGGAGTACCGCTTTACCGGTGAGCGCCAGGTCACCCTCAACCGTGTCAGCGACGACCACGACGGCGCCATGACCGTGGGCACCACCACCATCACCGGCAACACCAACGGCCAGGCCAGCGACTGGGTGTACCAGACCCCAAAGTCCGTGGCGGTGATCAGCCGCGACATGATCGATAAACGTCCGCCCCGTCACGCCGCCGACATGCTCGAAGAAACCGCCGGCGTCTACACCGCCGTCAACCAGCGCGACCCTGGCCTGTCGGTGAATATTCGCGGTGTGCAGGACTATGGCCGGGTGAACATGAACATCGACGGCATGCGCCAGAACTTCAACGTCAACGGCCACCAGCAGCGCAACGGCACCATGCTGATCGACCCGGAGTTCATCTCCAGCATCGAGATCGACAAAGGCAGCCAGTCGGGGCAGGGCGGTGCGGCCGTGCTGGGCGGCATTGCTTCGTTCAAGACCCTGGATGCCAGTGAGTTCCTCAAGGACGGCAAGGACTACGGCGGCCGCCTTCGCGCCGGCAGCGGCATCGGTGAGCTGGGTAACGGCACCGACTTCAACGGCAGTGGCGTGTTTGCCTTTGGTGATGAGCGCGGCGATGTCGTGCTGGGCTACAGCGAGCGGCATTTCGGTAACTACCGCGCCGGCCGGCACAACGACGACAACCTGGGCACCAACCTGCGCGCCAGGTCATCTGCCCCTGCGGCCTTCGACGACTGGTTGAACAGCGAAGTCGGCGACACCGGTAGCGTGACCCGCTCGCAGATCGTCAAGTTCGGCCTGAACCTGCCCAACGACCAACGCGTGCAGTTGAGCTACCTGGAAACCGACACCGACAGTAACGATGCCTGGGGCTATATCGCCAACGATCTTCAGAGCACCTACTACGTACGCACCAGCAAAAACAATCTCAACGCCAAAAACGTCGCGCTGGACTACAGCTACAGCCCGGACAACCCGCTGATCGATCTCAAGGCCAAGCTCTATTACGTCACCACCCAGATGGATCGCGGCAACGCCCCCAACCTGTCGTCGCCAGGTACCGGTAACTACGTCGGCGCCTACACCGATCACTTCCAGACCGACACCTGGGGCCTGCAGGGGGACAACACCTCGCGGTTCGATTTTGGCGACCAGGGGCATGTCACCTGGAACTACGGGGTGGAGCTGTATCAGGACGAGTTCAAGCCCCGCACCAACAAAGTTGAAGCCACCAACAACCTGGGCTTGTTGCCTTACGCAGAGGGCAGCACCCCAGGGGGCAAGCGCACCATCGCCAGCCTGTTCAACAACGCGCAGTACGAATATGGCGGCTGGCTGACCCTGGATGCGGGCTTGCGTTATGACCGCTATCGGCTCGAAGGCGAAACCGGCATGACCCTGTACCGGCGTGATCGCTTCTACAACAGCCTTGTCGGTGCCAGGCGTGTCTCGGAAGTGATGGAGGTCGACCGTGAAGAAGGCCAGTTTTCCCCCACCTTCGGTCTCGCGGTGAAACCGGGCGTGGACTGGCTGCAGCTCTATACCCGGTGGGGCAAGGGCTGGCGGCCACCGGCGGTGACCGAAACCTTCATGACCGGCAGACCCCACGGTGGCGGTTCGGGAGAGCGCGTATTTCCCAACCCCTACCTCAAGCCTGAAGAATCACGGGATTGGGAAGTGGGCATGAATGTCTTCAAGGAAGGCTTGTTTTTCAGTGACGATCGCCTCGGCATGAAGGTGGCGTACTTCGATACCCGGATCGAAAACTTCTCTTTCCTCAACACCAGCGTCAGCTTGCCGGAAACCCAGGTGGGTGGATTTCTCGGGACCATGGCTTACGTCAATAACACCAACCCGACGCGTTTTCGCGGGGTCGAATACCAGCTCAATTACGACATGGGCCGTGCGTACGCCAACCTCAGCTACACCCACATGATCGGCAGCAATGAGTTCTGCTCGAAGAACTATTACATGGGCGGTGCCAAGACCACCGGGCCAAGGACTACTCGCCTGGAGCGTTTCACCCTGCCGGATGGGCGCATCGGCATACGGCCGGTCACCACCTATGAAGTGTTGGATGACGACGTCGCCAACAACAAGGAAAGCTGCGGGCGAATCATGGGGAACGCCACGTACATGCCAGCCGATCGCGGCTCGCTGACCCTGGGTACGCGCTTCCTGGAAAAACGCCTGGATACGGGTGTGCGTGTGCGCTACAGCTCGGGCAACGGCGAAAACCTCAATCAGCAGGGCTACGAGTTGATGGATCAGGCGATGTGGCCCAAGTACACGCTCTATGACCTGTACGCCAGTTACTGGATGACGGATCAACTGAACATTGCACTGGCGTTGGAAAACGCCACCGATGAAGCCTATTTCGTCGCCATGGGCGACGCCAACAACCTCAGTCTGGCGCGCGGGCGAACCCTGAGCGGCATGTTGGAATACAAATTCTGATCAGCGTGCGCAGGCACTTGATCAACGGTTTTGCCCATGGGTGGGCAAAAAGGCGCGCCGCACCGGCGTGCTCATCAACAACGTTGTTTAACGAGGTTTAGCGATGACTATTTCTGTTAGCTACGATTCGGGCCTGGGTTCTCTGTCGGTATCGGACTACCTGAGCTCCTGGGCAGTGGGGTTCAACACCGCAGGGCACGGCACCAGCAACACCGGCGGCTTCAGCAACGGCACCCTCAGCGGCGACCAGTATTCGACCCACGGCGCCAACAACTCCGAGTACGCGTTCATCGCCGACAGCGACACCAGCAATGGCCTGCACTATGTGTTCAACCCGTCGTTGCCCGCCAGCAGCAACCTGAACCACTACCTGTGGGGCGACCTGGATAACGTGCAACTGGGCACAGGCCTGGGCGGCGGCAATGGCAGCGACTTCTCCCTGAGCGACTTCAAGGTCGCGTTCAACGGCCTCGACCTGAGCGCCGCCGAGGGCGCCGGCCGGGCTGGCAACGAAGTACAAAGCGTGATCTACGGTTTGATGCAGGGCAACACCGCCGCGCTGGAAACCGTGCTCAACAACCTGCTCGACGACTTCGGCCTGTCCACTGCCAGCACCTTCGACGAAGTGTCGGCGGGCCTGGCGGCACACGCCAGCGCAGTGTCCACCGACGTTGCCCTGGTGGGCGTGCAGGACGTGGCACAGGACTGGGCACTCGCCGCCTGAACCTGCTGCCGCCTGAAAAAAGCGAATGGAAGATCGCTCTCCCATTCGCCGTATTACACCGCCGTCGCCCAAGCCTTCTAACTCTTCCGGCGACGGCGGTGCCGAATTCTGCGCAGCGCCGTATCGGCTGTCAACGCGGCGACGCTGCACGTTCAACCCCACGAGAATCCCCAGATGCGCCACGTCGGCAACGAAACCCTGGCCGCCCTCACGGCCTATAAAAGTGGCTTCTTCAACATCGGCCTGTTCTCGGCGGTGATCAACCTGCTGATGCTGGCTCCGGCGCTGTACATGCTGCAGGTATATGACCGGGTGCTGGCCTCGGGTAATCAGATGACCCTGTTGATGCTGACGCTGATGATCCTCGGCCTGTTCGGCCTGATGGGCGCGTTGGAGTGGGTGCGCAGCCAGGTGGTGATCCGCCTCGGCACGCAGATGGACATGCGCCTGAACCAGCGGGTCTATGACGCCGCGTTCGAAGCGCAACTCAAGGGCGGCACCCAGCCGGCAGGCCAGGCGTTGCATGACCTGACCACCTTGCGCCAGTTCGCCACCGGCCAGGCGCTGTTCGCGTTTTTCGATGCGCCGTGGTTTCCGGTGTATCTGCTGGTGATCTTTCTGTTCCACCCCTGGCTTGGCCTGCTGGCGCTGGGCGGCGCGGCGATATTGATCGCGTTGGCGTGGATCAACCACCATGTCAGCCAGGCGCCGATGGCCCAGGCCAGCCAACTGTCCATCCACGCCAGCCAGCAGGCCACGGCCAACCTGCGCAATGCCGACAGCATCGAGGCCATGGGCATGCTCGCCACCTTGCGCGGGCGTTGGTTCCACCAGCACCAGGCGTTCCTCGCCGAGCAAAACCTGGCCAGTGAAAAGACCGCCGCCGTCACCGCCTGGTCCAAGGGCGTGCGCCTGGCGTTGCAGTCGTTGGTACTCGGCCTGGGCGCGTTGCTGGCGGTGCAGGGCGATATCACGCCAGGGATGATGATTGCCGGCTCGATCCTGATGGGCCGGGTGCTGAGCCCCATCGACCAACTGATCGGCGTCTGGAAACAATGGGGCTCGGCGCGCCTGGCCTACGAGCGCTTGTCGCAGCTGCTGGCGGCCAACCCGGCGCGACCGCCGCGCATGAACCTGCCGGTGCCCAAGGGCCAGTTGAGCGTCGAGCAAATCAGCGCCTGCGCCCCCGGCAGCCGTCGGCCTGCACTGGTGAACCTGGGGTTTAACCTGCCCGCGGGGGATGTGCTCGGCGTGATCGGGCCTTCCGGCTGCGGCAAATCCACCCTGGCGCGGGTGCTGGTGGGCGCCTGGGCACCGCTGGCCGGCAAGGTGCGGCTGGACGGCGCCGACCTGGCCCAGTGGGACAAACAGCAACTCGGCCCGCACATCGGCTACCTGCCCCAGGACATTCAATTGTTCGCCGGCAGCATCGCCGACAACATCGCGCGGTTTGCCGAGCTGGAGGCCGACAAAGTCCTCGCCGCCGCGCAAATGGCCGGCGTACATGACCTGATCCTGCAACTGCCGCAAGGCTACGACACGCAGTTGGGGGAGGGCGGTGCGGGGTTGTCCGGTGGGCAAAAGCAACGCGTGGCCCTGGCCCGTGCGCTGTACGGCCTGCCGGCGTTGATCGTGCTGGATGAGCCCAACGCCAACCTCGACGAAGTGGGCGAGCAGGCGCTGCTCCAGGCCATCACCCAGCTTAAGCAGCAGCGCCGCACGGTGATCCTGATTACCCACAAAGCCAATGTGCTGAGCCTGACCGACCAGTTGCTGATCCTCAAGGACGGCCAGTTGCAGGCCTTTGGTCCGACGGCGCGGGTGCTGGAGGCGCGGCAGAAACCGGCAGCCTCCAAACCGGTGTCGACCCTGAGCATGAGCTATCGCCTCGGCGAAGGAAAACAGGCATGAGCATGAGTAAGCCGGTGCTGGTCAGCGACCGCCCTCACACGGTGTTGGCGCTGGATGACAAAAAATATTCGCGCCTGGGCTGGTTGTTGGTGCTCGGCGGCTTTGCCGGATTTATCGGCTGGGCCGCGCTGGCGCCGCTGGACAAGGGCGTGGCGGTGTCGGGCAAGGTCATGGTCTCTGGCCATCGCAAGACCGTACAGCATCCTGCCGGGGGGATCGTCGAGCGTATCGAGGTGCGTGACGGTGATGTGGTCAACGCCGGCCAGGTGCTGTTGCGCTTGAAGGAGACGCCCTTGCGCGGGCAGATGCAGTCGCTGCGCAGCCAGTACCTGGCGTCCCTGGCCAGCGAGGCGCGCTTGAGTGCGGAAAGCGAAGGTCTGCCCGCCATCACCTTCGGTCCTGAATTGCTCAACGAGCCGGAGGCCGCCAACACCTTGAACCTGCAACGGCAACTGTTCACCAGCCGCGCCCAGGCGCTGGCCACCGAGCAGCAAGGCCTGCGCGAAACCATCGCCGGCGCCGAGGCGCAGTTGCGCGGCACGCGGGATTCCCAGGCGAGCAAGCTGCAGCAACGCGCGGCGTTGAATGAGCAACTGCAAGGGCTGCGCGAGTTGGCGCGCGATGGCTATATCCCGCGCAATCGCCTGCTCGACAGCGAGCGCCTGTACGCCCAGGTCGACGGCGCGATTGCCGAAGACTACGGACGCATCGGCCAGTTGCAGCGCCAGGTTCTGGAACTGCGCCTGCGCATCCGCCAGCTCGGCGAAGACTTCCAGAAAGACCTGCGCGGCCAGTTGGCCGAGACCCGCACCCGCAGCGATGACCTGCGTAACCGGCTGGCGTCGGCCGAGTTCGAACTGGCCAATAGCCTGGTACGGGCGCCGGCCTCGGGGGTGGTGGTCGGGTTGGAGGTGTACACCGAAGGCGGCGTGATCAAGCCCGGCCAGGCCCTGATGGACATCGTGCCCCAGGGCGAAGCGTTGTGGGTGGAAGCGCGGGTGCCGGTGCAAATGATCGACAAGGTGCATCCGGGCCTACCGGTGGAGTTGCTGTTCTCGGCGTTCAACCAGGCCACCACCCCACGGGTGGCCGGTGAGGTGACGCTGGTCTCCGCCGACCGCCAGGTCGATGAGCGCACCGACGAGCCTTATTACACCGTGCGCGCCCAGGTCAGTGCGGCGGGCATGCAACAACTGGACGGCGTGCGGATTCGTCCGGGCATGCCGGTGGAAACCTTCATCAAGACCGGTGAGCGTTCGATGCTCAACTACCTGTTCAAACCCTTGCTGGACCGTACCCACATGGCCCTGGTGGAAGAATGAAGGCGCTGTTTTTGACCCTGTGCCTGAGCGTTACACCGGCGGCACATGCCTTGGGTTTGCTCGACGCCTACGACCTCGCTCTGCGCAATGACCCGACCTTCCAGGCCGCCATTCAGGAGCGCGAAGCCGGCGAAGAGAACCGCGTGATCGGCCGTGCAGCGTTATTGCCGAACCTGTCCTGGAGCTATAACAACTCGCGCAACGAATCCGAAGTGACCCAAAGCACCGCCGTCGGCGATGTCACCAGCGACCGTGATTACCGCAGCTACGCCTCGACCCTGACCTTGCAGCAACCGTTGCTGGACTACGAAGCCTATGCGCGCTTTCGCCAAGGCACGGCCCAGGCGCTGATGGCCGATGAGCGCTTTCGCGGCAAGAGCCAGGAGCTGGCCGTGCGTGTGCTCAGTGCCTACAGCCAGGCGCTGCTGGCGCAGGAGCGTATTGAGTTGAGCCGCGCGCAGAAGCGAGCATTTGCCGAACGCCTGCAACTTAATGATCGCTTGCTCAAAGGCGGCGAAGGCACCCGTACCGATGTATTGGAAACCCAGGCGCGCTTGAGCCTGGCCCAGGCGGAGGAAATCGAGGCGCTGGACGCCCAGGACAGCGCCTTGCGCGAGCTGGAAGCGATTGTCGGCCAGCCATTGCAGATCGAAGAGCTGGCCCCTTTGACCCGTCAATTCGACATCCCGCCGCTGGAGCCCAATCGCTTCGAAACCTGGCGTGAACTGGCCATGGCCAACAATCCAGAACTCAAGTCCCAGCACCATGCGCTGGACGTGGCGTCCTACGAAGTGGAGCGCAAACGCGCCGGGCACATGCCCAAGGTCAGCCTGTACGCCAGCAGCCGCCAGACCAGCTCCGATTCGGAAAGCAGCTACAACCAGAGGTACGACACCCACAGCGTCGGCATCCAGATCAGCCTGCCGTTGTTTGCCGGCGGGTCGGTGTCGGCCTCCACGCGCCAGGCGGCCAATCAACTGTCCCAGGCCCAATACGAGCTGGACGCACACACCTCGGCGACGCTGGTGGAGCTGCGCAAGCAATTCAACCTCAACACCAGTGGCGCGGCGAAAGTGCGTGCCTACGAGATGGCCGTCAGCTCAGCCACCGCGCTGGTCATCGCCACCAAAAAGAGCGTCAGCGGCGGTGAGCGGGTCAACCTCGACGTGCTCGACGCCGAACAACAACTCTTCACTGCCCGCCGCGACTTGGCCAATGCGCGGCATGCGTATCTGCTGGCCAGGATTCAGTTGAAGTATTACGCGGGGTTGCTGAGCGAGCAGGACTTGCGGGCGTTGGCGGGGTACTTCCAGCCTTCGGCATGAGTGGTTACAACCCGGCATTCGCCGGGTTTTTTGTGGTTACTAATCTGTGAAACAGCTTCGGGAATTGGGAGCCGGTTGTCGGGTTGCAGGGGGAAATTGTTACCTGGCGGAAAATAACCTAACGGATGGGTTACGATGAAAGTAGGTGCTTACAAGGGATATGTCATCTCGGTGTTTATCAGGGACGAGCATTGTCCGCCTCATGTACATGTCAGGGGCAGGGAATGGGATGCGCGGTTTCGTTTCAGTTTTTTGGATGGGGACGTTGAATTGTGGGACGTAGAGCCTGAACGGAGGCGGCCACCCACTGCGGTCCTGAAGGAAATACGCGAGGTAATCATGCAGCGACATTATCTGGCACGGGCACGCAAGATTTGGTGGGAAAAACTGCAAACGGTTTGCCTGGAGAATCATTCCTGGAACTGGGACACCAGTGAATTGGTTCCAGGGTTAGTCATTCGACGTGGTGTCTACGTCATCGCAAGCGCCTGGCACGACGCTGTAGCGCAACGGACTATTTTGAATCTGGTAAGAGCGCCAGATTGCGTGGGGATTAATTTATGAAAATCGTAAAAGCCAAAGTCATACCTTATGTACCTCTCACTGACGCCGACATCGACAAGGCAATCGCCCGTGGCCGTAGGCTAAAGCGCCTGTACGCCAACGCCAGCAATGTGCGTTATGTAGACGACTGCATTTCCATCGGTTTCAGCGACGGCAGCCGCGTCATGTTGCCGGTGGCCGGCCTGCCGGAGTTCGAAGGGTTTTCAGAGGAAGATTTCCAGCAGTTGGAAGTCAGTTTCGGTGGCAAGGCCATTAGCTGTGAGGCCCAGGATCTGGATGTTTCGATCACGGGCCTGATCGCCACAAGCCAGCCGCTGATGGACCTGGCCACCAGCCTGGTAGCGTCACGCAACGGTCGCAAGAGCAGCGCCGCCAAATCCGCCGCCGCCCGCGCCAATGGCAAGAAGGGCGGCCGGCCACGCAAGAAGGAACCTGAGGACGCTGAATTACCGCCGGGTCAATAACACCCCGGATTCCATATGGTGCGTCCACGGGAACTGGTCAAACATCGCACACCGGGTAATGCGGTGGCTGTCATGCAATTGCGCAATGTTCGCCGCCAGCGTCTCCGGGTTGCAGGAGATGTACAGGATATTGTCGAAGCGCCGGGTCAGTTCGCAGGTGTCCGGGTCCATGCCGGCGCGGGGCGGGTCGACGAATACGCTACCGAATTCATAGCTCTTCAGGTCGATGCCGTGCAGGCGGCGGAAAGGGCGTACTTCATTCAGCGCTTCGGTGAGCTCTTCGGCGGAGAGGCGCACCAGGGTGACGTTACCCACCGCGTTTTCATCGAGGTTGCTCAGGGCCGCATTCACCGAGGTCTTGCTGATCTCGGTGGCCAGCACTTTACGTACACGGGTGGCCAGGGGCAGGGTGAAGTTGCCGTTGCCGCAATACAGCTCCAGCAAGTCATCCGGGCGATCGCCCAAGGCTTCGTATGCCCAGTTGAGCATCTTCTGGTTCACCGTGCCGTTGGGCTGGGTGAAGGCGCCTTCGGGTTGGCGGTAACTGAAAGTGCGGCCGCCCACGTCGAGTTTTTCCACCACGTAGTCGTGGCCGATCACATCGCGCTTGCCCTTGGAGCGGCCGATGATGCTGACATTCAAATCAGCCGCCAGCTTATTCGCCGCCGTGTGCCAGTGCTCGTCCAGCGGGCGGTGATAACACAGGGTGATCATCGCGTCGCCGGCCAGGGTGGTGAGGAACTCCACCTGGAACAGCTTGTGGCTCAGGGCAGCGCTGGCTTGCCAGGCGGCCTTGAGCTGGGGCATCAGTTGGTTGATGCGTGTGCTGGCGATGGGGAACGCTTCGATCAGGATCGGCGTGCGCTTGTCGTCCTGGGAAAACATCGCGTAGTGGCGTTCACCGCCTTCGCGCCACAGGCGGAACTCCGCCCGCAGGCGGAAGTTCTGCAGCGGCGACTCGAAGACCTGCGGCTCGGGTGCGTCGAACGGTGCCAACAGGTCACGCAAGCGCGTGACCTTGTCTTGCAGTTGAGCGGTGTAGCGTGCGGCGTCAAAAGTCATGCGTTGAACCAGCCCAGCTTGATCACGAACAGAATCGACAGAATCACCAGTGCCGGGTTGAGCTCACGGTAGCGGCCCGAAAGCAGCTTGATGGCGGTCCAGGCGATGAAACCGAAGGCAATGCCGTTGGCGATGGAGTAAGTGAAGGGCATCGCCAGGGCGGTGATCACCACCGGCGCTGCAACGGTAATGTCATCCCAGTCGATTTCGGCCAGGCCTGAGGTCATCAATACGGCGACGAACAGCAGCGCCGGCGCGGTAGCAAAGGCCGGTACGCTGGCGGCCAGCGGCGAGAAAAACAGCGCCAGCAGGAACAGGATCGCCACCACGATGGCGGTCAAGCCGGTACGGCCACCGGCGCTCACGCCCGCAGCGGATTCGATGTAGCTGGTGGTGGTCGACGTACCCAGCAGCGAACCGGCCATGGCGGCGGTACTGTCGGCGATCAGCGCACGGCCCATTTTCGGCATGTGGCCGTCCTTGCCCATCAGCCCGGCGCGCTTGGCCACGCCGATCAGGGTGCCGGAGTTGTCGAACAGGTCGACGAACAGGAAGGCGAAGATCACGCTGACCAGGCCGATGTCCAGCGCGCCCTTGATATCCAGCTGCAGGAAGGTCGGGGCCAGGGACGGCGGCATCGACATCACGCCACCAAACGCGGTGACGCCCAGCAGAATGGAGACGATGGTTACCGCCAGGATGCCGATCAGCACCGCGCCGCGTACGGCCAGGGCTTCCAGCGCAACGATCAGCATGAAGCCGAGGATGGCCAGGATAGGCGCCGGCTTGGTCAGGTCGCCCATGCCCACCAGGGTGTTGGGGTTGCCGACCACGATCCCGGCGTTGTGCAGGGCGATCAGCGCCAGGAACAGGCCGATACCGGCGGCAATCGCCGAACGCAGGGGCAGGGGAATGCTGTTGATGATCCACTCACGGATACGGAAGATCGACAGCAGGAAGAACAGCACCGCCGAAATGAATACCGCACCCAGCGCAACCTGCCAGGTGTGACCCATGTGCAACACCACGGTGTAGGTAAAGAAGGCGTTGAGGCCCATGCCCGGTGCCAGCGCGATCGGGTAGTTGGCGATCAGGCCCATCACGGTCGAACCGATGGCCGCCGCCAGGCAGGTCGCGACAAACACCGCGCCCTTGTCCATGCCGGTCTCGCCGAGGATGCTCGGGTTCACGAACAGGATGTAGGCCATGGCCAGGAATGTCGTGATGCCCGCGAGGATCTCGGTGCGCACGTTGGTGTTGTGTGCCTTGAGTTGAAACAGCTTTTCCAGCATGCCTGCTCCCTGTGACGCTATGTTGCGTCGTTATTTGTTGACCTCTAAGTCAAAGCACAAACTGCGCCAAGCGCCTGTGGTTCCAGAGAGGATCGGAAAAAGCGGCGCATCATACCAGCAGCCGAGGCTGTGTGGCGCATGGCCTTGAGGCATACTGCGGCGACGTTCAACAGCGGGTCATCGACAGCATGAAAAAAGCCAACGCGTGGAGTCTAGCCCTGATCCCCTGTCTCGGCCTGTGGTTGGGCGCGGCACCGGTGTGGGGCGCGACTGCACCGCCCTTGAGCGAGGTGCGCGTGTTCAAGGTCGAATCGGCGCACTGCACGGAAACCATCCCGGAACGCGCGCAAAGCACCCAGATGTGCACGCACCGTGGGCCCACCCAAGTGTCGGTGATGGAAGTCGGCCTGGGTAGCAACCCGATGGGGCGCTTCAATGGTGCCGAACTGAACGGGCAACGTACGCCCGTGTGCCAGGTCGGCAGCGTCAGCGAGGCCTGCAGTGGGGCAGGCACGCTGATGGGCTACATCTATGTATTTGACCTGAATGTCCAGGCCCAAGGCTGGTTCGAATACAGCAACTCGTCGATCAACGGCCCGCGGAATACCTTGAAGACCCTGCTCAATATCCGCTGATCAATCATCTTGAACGCTCAATACCCCGGGAAGTCGTACCCCTGAGACGGCGACTTTCCTGAACGCCGCGGACGTACACCAACCCGTGAGGTGTTTATGAGCGCGACCCCCAATGGCGCGGCGGCCCAACCGTTCGTCGCCCACTCCATATGCTTGACCCTCAATGGTCAGGACCGCCAACTCGACGTATTGCCCTGGACCACGTTGCTGGACCTGCTGCGCGAGCAACTGGACCTGGTCGGCAGCAAAAAAGGCTGCGACCACGGCCAATGCGGTGCGTGCACAGTATTGCGCGACGGCAAACGCATCAACGCCTGCCTGACCCTGGCGGTGATGTGCGACGGCGCCGAGCTGACCACCATCGAAGGCCTGGCCGACGGCGACCAACTGCACCCGATGCAGCAAGCCTTCATCAAGCACGACGCCTTCCAGTGCGGCTACTGCACGCCCGGTCAGATTTGCTCCGCCGTTGGCCTGGCCAATGAAGGCCGTGCCCACGACAGCGCACAGATCCAGGAGCTGATGAGCGGCAACCTGTGCCGCTGCGGCGCCTACAGCAATATCCGCGATGCCATCGAAGAGGCTTTGCCGGCGTGCCGCGCCCAGGGAGGTGAGCAATGAATCCCTTCCAGTACAGCAAACCGGCCGATGTCCACGAAGCCGTGCACCTGAGCAGCGCGGCGTCGCGCTTTATTGCCGGGGGCACCAACCTGCTGGACTTGATGAAAGAAAACATCAGCCGCCCCGAGCACCTGATCGATATCACCGGCCTGCCGCTCAATGAGATTGAACAAACCGCCGAGGGCGGCCTGCGCATCGGCGCGCTGGTGAGCAATGCCGACCTGGCCTGGCACCCGCTGATCGAACAGCGTTACCCGTTGCTGTCCCAGGCGATCCTTGCCGGGGCCTCGCCGCAACTGCGCAATATGGCCAGCACCGGCGGCAACCTGTTGCAACGCACCCGGTGCTATTACTTCTATGACGCCAGCGTGCCCTGCAACAAGCGGGAACCCGGCAGCGGCTGCCCGGCGCGCACTGGGTTGAACCGTATCCATGCGATCCTTGGTGCCAGCGAACGGTGCGTGGCAACTCACCCGTCGGACATGTGCGTGGCCCTGGCGGCGCTGGAGGCGCGGGTGCATGTCGAAGGCCGAGGCGGCGCGCGGGTTATCGAGTTTGCCGACTTCCACCGCTTGCCCGGTGATGCGCCCCAACGCGACAACCAACTGGCCGACGATGAGCTGATCACCGCCATCGAATTGCCCGCCGACCACCTGGCCCGTCACAGCCATTACCTGAAAATCCGCGACCGCGCGTCTTACGCGTTTGCCTTGGTGTCGGTGGCCGCCGCTCTCGAGTTGGACGGCGATCGAATCGTCGACGCGCGCCTGGCCCTCGGCGGCGTGGCCCATAAACCCTGGCGCGACCGTGCGGTGGAAGCCTCGCTGATCGGCCGGGCGGTCAGCCGCGAAACCTTCAGTAATGCCGCCGACGCGGTGCTGCAAGATGCCGAGCCGCTGGAACACAACGGCTTCAAGATCAAGCTGGCGCGCCGCGCAATCATCCGCGCCCTGAGCGACGCCGCCGTCGCAGGAGATCGCCCATGACCGCTATTGGCAAACCCCTGGACCGTGTCGACGGTCTGCTCAAGGTCACCGGCCAGGCGCGTTATGCCGGTGAGTTTCCCGAGGACGGCCTGCTCCACGGCAGTGTGGTGTCCAGCACCATCGCCAAGGGCCGTGTGCTGGCGATCGATGCGTCCAGGGCTCTGGCCCTGCCGGGCGTGATGGCGGTTATCCATCACCTCAACCGGCCGACAATCGCCCGTTACGACGATGCCTTCCAGGATGACGATGCGGCGGACGGCTCACCGTTTCGCCCGTTGTATAACGACCGTGTGCTGTACAGCGGCCAACCCTTGGCCCTGGTGATCGCCGACAACCTGGAGCTGGCGCGGCATGCCGGCTCGCTGGTAGCGATCGACTACGCACGGGAAGACTTCGAGACCGACCTGCTCGCCCAGCAGGAACAGGCCCATGCTTCACCGCAGGCGCCGCCCAAGCCGCGTGGCAATTTCCAGGCCGAGTGGGCCGCTGCCGCCGTCAGCCTCGACCTGCACTACAGCACTCCCATCGAACACCACAACCCCATGGAACCCCACGCCAGCACCGTGCTGTATCAGCCGGACGGCACCTTGCTTATCCATGACAAGACCCAGGGCCCGCAGAACTGCCAGGCCTATGTGCAAGAGGTGTTCGGCCTGGATAAAAGCCAGGTGCGGATCTTCGCCGCGTTCGTCGGTGGTGCGTTCGGCTCGGGCTTGCGCCCGCAGTATCAATTGCCGCTGGCAGTGATGGCGTCCCTGGCGCTCAAGCGCTCGGTGCGCGTCACCCTGACCCGCCAGCAGATGTTCACCTTCGGCTACCGCCCGCGCACCTTGCAGCGTTTGCAGATGGGCGCCGCCGCCAATGGTCGCCTGCTGGCATTGGGGCATACGGCGATTGGCCAGACCTCGCGCTTCGAAGACTTCAGCGAGCACGTGGTGGAGTGGAGCGGCATGCTCTATCACTGCGACAACGTGCAACTGACCTACAAACTGGTGCCGCTGGATGTATTCACGCCCCTGGACATGCGCGCGCCCGGCGCTGCCTTGGGCGTGATCGGCCTGGAGTGCGCCATGGACGAGTTGGCCAGCGCCTTGGGCATGGACCCGGTGCAACTGCGGCTGGTCAACTACGCCGAGCGCAACCAGAACGAAGACAAACCCTGGTCGAGCAAGGCCCTACGCGAGTGTTACAGCGAAGGTGCCGAGCGCTTCGGCTGGAGCCAGCGCAACCCGGAACCGCGCAGCATGCGCGACGGCTGCCAGTTGATCGGCTGGGGCATGGCCGGTGGCGTGTGGGAGGCCATGCAGATGAAGGCCAGCGCCAAGGCGCGCATCGACGCCGAGGGCAAGCTGACCGTCAGCAGTGCGACCACGGACATCGGCACTGGCACCTACACGGTGATGACCCAGATCGCGGCGCAGGCCAGTGGCGTGGCGGTTGAGGACGTGGTGTTCCTGCTCGGCGACTCTTCATTGCCCTCCGCGCCGCTGCAAGGTGGTTCGTTCACCGTGTCGTCCGTCGGCACCGCCGTGCAGCAAGCCTGCGAAGCGTTGAGCGCCAGGCTGCTGGCCATCGCCCGGCAGACTTACCCGGTGTTCAAGGATGCCGAGTCCGTGCGTTTTGAAGACGGCCAACTGCACACCGGCGACGTGAGCGTGTCGTTGGCACAGCTGGTCAAGGACAGCGGTGAAGAGAGCGTGGAAGTCCAGGTCGACAGCGAGCCGGACAAAAAGCGCGAGGGTTACGCCACCGCCACCCATTCGGCGGTGTTCGTCGAAGTGCGGGTGGATGAAGACTTGGGCACGATCAAGGTCAGCCGCGTGGTCAGCGCCATTGCGGCCGGGCGGGTGGTCAACCCGAAGATGGCCCGCAGCCAGATCCTCGGCGGGGTGGTGTGGGGCATCGGCATGGCCCTGCATGAGGAGACCCAGATCGACCATCAGTTGGGCCGCTACATGAACCACAGCCTGGCCGAGTACCACATCCCGGTAAATGCCGATATCGGCGAGATTGACGTGGTGTTTGTCGAGGAACATGACGAGATCGTCAACGCCCTTGGGTCCAAGGGCGTGGGAGAGATCGGCATTGTCGGGGTGGCGGCGGCGGTGGCGAATGCGGTCTACCATGCCACCGGCAAGCGGGTGCGAGAGTTTCCGATCACCCTGGATAAGGTGCTCTGACGCGGTCCAGCAAACACTGAAGATCCAAATGTGGGAGGGAGCAAGCACCCTCCCACATTGGATCATGCAGCGGGCTTGATGCTTTCATCTACCGGTACATGCATACGATCCCGATTCGCCAGGGTCGGGAACAGTTTGATCCACACCCCGGTCACCACCAGCGTACCGATGCCGCCCATGACCACGGCGGGCACGGTGCCGAACCAATGGGCGGTAATCCCCGATTCGAACTCGCCCAATTGGTTGGAGGCACCGATAAACAGACCGTTGACCGCACTGACCCGTCCGCGCATTTCATCCGGCGTCTCCAGCTGCACGAAGGACGCACGGATCACCATGCTGATCATGTCCGCCGCGCCCAGCACCACCAGCACCGCCAGGGAAAACCAGAACGAGGTGGACAGGCCGAAGGCGATGGTCGCCACGCCGAATACGCCGACGGCGGTGAACATCACCCGGCCCACCTGCCGATCTACCGAAAACCGCGCCAGCCACAACGACATCAACAACGCGCCCACCGCCGGCGCCGAGCGCAACAGGCCCAGGCCCCAGGCGCCGGTCAACAGGATGTCCTTGGCGAACACCGGCAGCAACGCGGTGGCGCCGCCCAGCAGCACGGCGAACAGGTCGAGGGAAATCGCCCCGAGGATGTCCGGGCGGCTGCGGATAAAACGGATGCCGGCCAGCAGTGAATCGAGGGTGGCCTTGCCTTTGTTGAGCGGGGTCTGGCGGGCGGGCAGGTTGAGGGTCAGTACACAGGCAATCAGGTACAGCGCCACCGTGGGCCCATACACCCAGACGCTGCCGAAGGCGTATAGCAAACCACCGAGGGCCGGGGCGACGATGGTTGCCAGTTGCTGGGCCGACTGCGACGAGGCCACCGCACGCGGGAACAGCGCACTGGGCACGATGCTTGGCAGCAGGGCCTGGGTGGTGGGCATTTCAAACGAGCGTGCGGCACCGAGCAGGAAGGCGAGGATGAAGATCATCTCGCGGGTCACGTTGCCGGTGAGGCCGCCGATGGCCAGGGAAAGGGCAATCAGCGCCTGCACGGTCTGGCAGATGGCCGCGACTTTGCGTCGCTCATAGCGGTCGGCCACATGCCCGGTGTGCAGCATGAACAGCACGCGCGGCACGAACTCCACCAGGCCGACCAGCCCCAGGTCGAGCACGTTGCCGGTGAGTTGGTAGAGGTTCCAGCCAATGGCCACGGTAAGCATCTGGAAGCCGCTGGCGGTGAAGATCCGTGCCAGCCAGAACGCGATGAAAGGGCGGTGGTGACGTAACAGCAACGTGGGTTCACTGGGCATCGGGAGTTCAGGTCAAGGCCGGAGGGAAGGGGCAGATTAGCATCAAGCTGTAACAATTAGTTGCGAGAAGAAGGCTGAGGCAAGCTGTCACGCGGCAAAAGACCACACAGGCCAACCGCGAAAATGGGACTACTCTTTTCACTGTGATTGATCCAGATCAAAGTCATTTCAGAATTTGTTCTGGTGGCCGCAAGGCCCGACTCCCTACGTGGTTGGTTAAAAAAAGAAACGAATTGAAATTCGCCAGACTCCATATCCGTGGGGGCAGTGGGTGCAGGCTCCCGCCAGCAGCCGGTATTACCTGACAGAGGAAGACTTATGTTCGGTTTGGAGGCGCTAGATCTCGCCCGAATTCAGTTCGCGTTCACCATCTCATTCCACATCCTGTTCCCGGCGATCACCATCGGCCTGGCCAGTTACCTCGCGGTGCTGGAAGGCTTGTGGCTCAAGACCCACAACGATACCTACCGTGACCTCTACCATTTCTGGTCGAAGATCTTTGCCGTCAACTTCGGCATGGGCGTGGTCTCCGGTCTGGTCATGGCCTACCAGTTCGGCACAAACTGGAGCCGCTTCTCGGACTTCGCCGGCGCCGTGACCGGGCCGCTTCTGACGTACGAAGTGCTTACGGCCTTCTTCCTCGAAGCCGGTTTCCTCGGTGTGATGCTGTTCGGCTGGAACAAGGTGGGGCGCAAGCTGCACTTCTTCTCCACCGTGATGGTGGCCGTCGGTACGTTGATCTCGACCTTCTGGATCCTGGCGTCCAACAGCTGGATGCAGACGCCGCAAGGCTTTGAAATCATCGACGGCCGCGTGATTCCTACCGATTGGCTGGCGGTGATCTTCAACCCGTCGTTCCCTTACCGCCTGATGCACATGGCGACGGCGGCGTTCGTGGCCACCGCGTTCTTCGTGGGTTCCTCGGCGGCCTGGCACTTGCTGCGCGGCAAAGACAACCCGGCGATCCGCAAGATGTTGTCGATGGCGATGTGGATGGCCCTGATCGTGGCGCCTATCCAGGCGGTGATCGGCGACTTCCATGGCCTCAACACCCTCGAGCATCAGCCGGCAAAAATCGCAGCGATTGAAGGCCACTGGGAAAACAAAGGCAATGAGCCAACGCCGCTGATCCTGTTTGGCTGGCCCGACATGAAAGCCGAAAAAACCAAATATGCGGTGGAGATTCCGTACCTGGGCAGCCTGATCCTGACCCACTCCCTGGACAAACAGGTGCCGGCGCTCAAGGAGTTCCCGCCGGAAGACCGGCCGAATTCGACCATCGTATTCTGGTCGTTCCGGGTCATGGTCGGCCTGGGGTTCCTGATGATCTTCACCGGCCTGTTCAGCCTCTGGCTGCGCCGGGGCGACAAAATGTACACGTCCAGGCCGTTCCTGTACCTGGCGCTGTGGATGGGGCCGTCCGGGCTGATCGCGATTCTCGCCGGTTGGTTCACCACCGAGATCGGCCGCCAGCCGTGGGTGGTCTACGGGTTGATGCGCACGGCGGATGCTTCTTCCGGGCATAGCCTGGCGCAGATGACGATCACCCTGGTGTTGTTCGTGGTGGTGTACTTCGCGCTGTTCGGCGCCGGCCTGGGCTACATGATGCGCCTGGTGCGCAAAGGCCCGGTGACCCACGAAGGCACGGAACCGACCCACGGTGGCCCTGGCCAGAAACGCACACCGGCCCGTCCGTTGTCCGCCGCCGATGATGGCAGCGATGACGACCACGCCCACATCCAGCATAAGGGGAATTGAGATGGGTATTGATCTTCCGCTGATCTGGGCCGTGATCATCATCTTCGGCATCATGATGTACGTGGTCATGGACGGCTTCGACCTGGGTATCGGCATTCTCTTCCCGTTTATCCCGGGCAAGACCGACCGTGACGTGATGATGAACACCGTGGCCCCGGTCTGGGACGGTAACGAAACCTGGCTGGTGCTGGGCGGCGCGGCGTTGTTCGGCGCGTTCCCGCTGGCCTATTCGGTGGTGTTGTCGGCGCTGTACCTGCCGCTGATCCTGATGCTGGTAGGGCTGATCTTTCGTGGCGTGGCCTTCGAGTTCCGCTTCAAGGCCAAGGACCACAAGCGTCACCTGTGGGACAAGGCGTTTATCGGCGGTTCGCTGGCGGCCACGTTCTTCCAGGGCGTCGCGCTGGGGGCGTTTATCGACGGGATCCCGGTGGTCAATCGCCAGTTTGCCGGCGGCTCGCTGGATTGGCTCACGCCGTTCACGATGTTCTGCGGCGTGGCGCTGATCGTGGCGTATGCATTGCTCGGCTGCACCTGGCTGATCATGAAAACCGAAGGCCCGTTGCAGGAGAAGATGCACAACCTGGCGCGGCCATTGGCCTTCGTGGTGCTGGCCGTGATCGGCATCGTGAGTCTCTGGACGCCGCTGTCGCACCCGGAAATCGCCTCGCGCTGGTTCACCCTGCCGAACCTGTTCTGGTTCCTGCCGGTACCGATCTTGGTGCTGGTGACCATGTACGGCTTGATCCGCGCCGTGGCGCGTAATGCCCACTACACACCGTTCCTGCTGACGCTGGTGTTGATCTTCCTCGGCTACAGCGGTCTGGGGATCAGCCTGTGGCCGAACATCATCCCGCCCTCGGTGTCGATCTGGGATGCCGCTGCGCCGCCGCAGAGCCAGGGTTTCATGCTGGTGGGCACCTTGTTCATCATCCCGTTCATCCTGGGCTACACCTTCTGGAGCTACTACGTGTTCCGCGGCAAGGTCACCCACGAAGACGGCTATCACTAGGAGGGTCGTTGCATGTCCGGCAAACCTACGTTGCACGAGATTGAACAGGCCGAGAAACAGCCGCTCTGGCGGCGCCTCGGCTGGCTGGCGATGATCTGGACCGGCAGTGTGCTGGCCCTGTTCGTGGTGGCCAGCCTGATGCGCATGTTCATGAATGCGGCCGGCCTGACCACCCACTGACATCCCGATCCGGGCTTCGCGCCCGGTTTTCAGCCCTGCTCTTCTTTTGGAAGGGCAGGGCTTTTTTTATTTGCGTGCTTTGAGAATCACGAACTTGGGCGTGGCGGCGACCTGCTCTACGCCACGGAACAAGCGCGCCAACTTGCTGTGATAACCCAGGTGACGGTTGCCGACGATATACAGGGCGCCGCCTACCACCAGCGCCTCCCGCGCCTGCTGGAACATACGCCAGGCGAGGAAGTCGCCGACCACCTGCTGCTGGTGGAACGGCGGGTTGCACAGCACCACGTCGAGGGAGTCCGGCTCCTGGCCTGCGAGGCCGTCCCCGGCACGTACTGTCACCTCCCGCTCACCGAGGGCGGCTTGCCAGTTCTCAAGGGCCGATTGCACGGCCATATAGGACTCGTCCACCAAGGTGTACCGGGCGTCGGGGTTTTGCAGTGCGCTGGCAATCGCCAATACCCCGTTGCCGCAACCCAGGTCCGCCACGCGGGCACTGCCCAGGTTATTGGGCAGGTGCGGCACGAAGGCGCGGGTGCCGATGTCCAGGCCTTCACGGCAGAACACGTTGGCATGGTTGAGCAGTTCGATGGCCGGCGCGTCCAGGGTGTAGCGCGTCGGGTAGGGCGAGACCGCCGCGGGGCGGTCGGCCAGTGTCGCAATCAGCAACCGTGCCTTCTTCACCGCCAGGGATGCATGCATCGGCCCGATATAGCGCTCCAGCAACTCACCGGCCGCCCGGGGCAGGTGCTTGACCATGGCTGCGGCAATCACTTCGGCGCCCGGCGCCAGTTGGCCTTGCAGGCGGATCAGCTGTTCTTCCAGCAATGCCAGGGTCTTGGGGACGCGGATCAGCACCCGGTCGAACGGCCCGCTGGGCACCTCGCTGGCGGGGATGAACGGCACGGCGTCAAAGGCCTTGCCATTGCGCACCAGGTTTTTATCCAGGCCCAGGGCGGCCAGGAACGAGTCGCCGCTGGAGGTCACCTGCACCCGGCCTTCCAGGCTCGCAGCCAGGGCGCCGAAGCTGTCATTGAGCACCAGCACGCGGGTCGCAGCGCTCGGTTGCTGTTCCGCCAGGTAGTTGAGCAGGTACTCGTCGGCGGCGTCGAAGGCTTGCAGCGGATCGTTATGTTGCTCTGGCTGGCGGATCAGATCGAGCTGGGCGAAGGGGCTGTCGAGCAGGGGCATGGCGAGGGAGGCTCTGGGTCATCGATGGGTGTTCGGCAGTCGGCTGCGGAACCGTCTGAGTGAACAGCGGGCGGCACCCCGTGGGAACAGCCCAGCACTCAGAATGGGGCGTAAATGTTACTTTTTTTCCTAAGGGATTACATGCGGTGTTTCAACGCTGATTAAAACAACCCCGCTTTCGAGGCGCAGAGCACGGCGGCGATCTTGTTGTTGACTCCCAGCTTTTTGAAGCAACTGCAGATATGAAAGCCCACCGTACGCTCGGACAGGCACAGGATGGCGGCAATGTCCGCAGCGGTCTTGCCCATGGCTGACCACTTGAGGATTTCGGTTTCGCGCGGGGTCAATTTGTTTGCAGGGTTAATGCTGGGCTTGTGTGCGTAAGTCTTCGCGACTACCGCATGCATCGCATGGCACAGCCACAGGACCTGGCCGGCTTTTTCATAAAGCTCCTGCGGGGTCACTTCACCCGCACTGCGACCCAGGGTCAGCATGCTGAACACACCCTGGAAATCATGCACGGCTTGGGTCCATCCCAAATGCACACCAAAGGATTGAGCTAAAGACCACAGGTTGGGTGAGTCTTTAAAGATTTTTTCTTCCCAGACAAGGGGCAGTACACAACGTTTGCAATGTTCCACCACGGGGTCAGCGTCAAAGAAGTGGGCCTGGTTATACAGTTTGTTCCATTCATCTGGATAGTTGTTGAGGCGAACAGGTTTCGTTTGGTTGTTAGGTAGTTGAGAGCTCATCGTGAAAGAACAGTATTGGAAGCCGAGCGCGTAGGTGTGGTTGACAGCCATCTCGAAAAGAGTCGTAACCTCGCTCTCGCCTTCCAGTTTAGGAAGTCGGGTATTGCGCCAGTTGACCATTGGTAACTCTCCATGGGTTTCTGCATGACATGGGATACGTCCTGAACTCCCACTGCACGGAAATTAGTGTAGGACATGAGCTACATCGCGAGACAAAATTTTCGCTCTTGCAGGGCAGCGTTTAAGAAATTTTCTCTAAGGTCGCGGCGGGCTTAGGTAAGGGGCTTAGTGGTTTTTTTCGATTTTTTAGTCAGTTGAAGCAGCTGTAGCGGATCAACTTAGAGCGTGCTTGTAGCGCGGATAAAGGAGCTAATAGCAAATTGATCAGAGTTGATATTAGGTTGCCATTATTTTGTGCCTATATAATGCCACTACCAACCAGAGGTGTTTCCGGGCTTGAGTTTGAGGGACACTAGGGCACCTGTAGAACGGAGTCCCCCATGACGGCCAGTGCTGAGAAATTTACCCGCCAGACCTTGCTCGATGTGCAATCCCTGACCCCCAGCCTGTTTACCCTGCGAACCACCCGTGACCCCGGGTTCCGGTTTACCGCCGGTCAGTTCGTGCGCCTGGGCGTTACCAAGGCGGATGGCAGCACGGTGTGGCGTGCGTATTCCGTGGTGTCCTCGCCGTTTGATGAATACTTGGACTTCTTCTCGATTGTTGTCCCAGGCGGTGAATTCACCAGTGAGCTCAGCCGATTGCGGGTGGGCGATACCTTGATGGTGGAGCGCCAGGCTACCGGGTTCCTGACCCTGAACCGTTTCGTCGATGGCCGTGATTTGTGGATGTTAGGCACCGGCACCGGGGTGGCACCGTTTTTGTCGATCCTGCAGGACTTCGAAGTCTGGGAGAAATTCGAGCGCATCATCCTGGTGTACAGCGCGCGGGAAGCCCGGGAGCTGGCGTACCAGTCGCTGATCGAGGGGTTGGGCGAGCGGGAGTACCTGGCAGAATATGCGCACAAGCTGACCTACATCCCCATCGTGACCCGAGAGGATTATCCGGGTGCATTGAGCGGGCGTATTACCACCTCGATCGAAAACGGAGAATTGGAGCGTGCTGCCGGCGTCGAGCTGACCCCGGAACACTCCCGCGTGCTGATTTGCGGCAACCCGCAGATGGTGGATGACACTCGCCAGTTGCTCAAGCAGCGCGACATGCAACTGAGCCTTAGCCGCCGACCAGGGCAGGTGGCAGTGGAAAACTACTGGTAATGAAAAGGCGCCTCAAGGAGGCGCCTTTTTTCCAAGCCGGTACGGGTTAAAGCGGCTTGTCGTTCTGTGCCTTGAGCAGGTCGCGAATTTCACCCAGCAGCACTTCTTCCTTGCTCGGTGTCGGTGGCAGGCTAGGCGCCACGGCTTCTTCGCGCTTGAGGCGGTTGATGGCCTTGACGCCCATGAAGATCGCGAACGCGACGATCACAAAGTCGATCACGCTCTGGATGAACTTGCCGTACGCCAGCACCACGGCAGGCACATCGCCCTGTGCCGCCTTGAGCGTAATCGCCAGGTCACCAAAGTCCACGCCACCGATCAACAGACCAATGGGCGGCATCACCACATCGCCTACAAACGAGGAAACAATTTTGCCGAAGGCGGCGCCGATGATGATACCGACGGCCATGTCGACCACATTACCTTTGACCGCGAAGGCCTTGAACTCACTGATCACGCCCATAGGTTATTCCTTGTTACAGATGAGAAGGGTGCCGCTCAGTGTAAGTCAGTCGTAACCGGCTTGCCTGATACAGCTGCTAACACTGTCAGTTTTTATCGACACATTAAATCGCAAATAGTTTGCAAAGTGCCACCAATCGCGCGCGAAATACCCGCTATTTCAGCGGCTTACCACATTATTTTCTTAATCGCCCTGGTGGTGTTTTTCTATTTATCTTCTGACTCGCGGGTCACTAGCCTCTGGCAAGCACAACTGAATGTGCATTAAAAAACCAGAGGAAACCTTGATGAAGAATCCAATGAATCGCGGCCCGGTATTGGCGCGTCATGTGCTGGTACTGGCGACCGCCAGCCTGCTTTCCCTCTCCGTACAAGCCGCTAACCTGACCCGCGATAACGGTGCTGCCGTCGGCGACAACCAGAACTCGCAAACCGCCGGCGCCACCGGCCCGGTGCTGCTGCAGGACGTGCAACTGATCCAGAAACTGCAGCGCTTCGACCGTGAGCGCATCCCCGAGCGCGTGGTGCATGCCCGCGGCACCGGCGCCCATGGCACCTTCACCGTCACCGATAACCTCAGTGACCTGACCAAGGCCAAGGTCTTCGCTGCTGGCGAAACGACCCCGGTGTTCGTGCGTTTCTCGGCCGTGGTGCACGGCAATCATTCCCCGGAAACCCTGCGTGACCCGCGCGGCTTCGCCACCAAGTTCTATACCGCCGATGGCAACTGGGACTTGGTGGGTAATAACTTCCCGACGTTCTTTATCCGCGATGCTATCAAGTTCCCCGACATGGTCCACGCCTTCAAGCCGGACCCGCGCACTAACCTGGATGATGACTCCCGTCGCTTCGACTTCTTCTCCCATGTTCCCGAGGCCACTCGCACACTTACCGAGTTGTATTCCGACTCCGGTACTCCGGCCAGTTATCGGGAAATGGACGGCAATGGCGTACATGCCTACAAGTTGATCAACGCCAAGGGTGAAGTGCACTACGTCAAGTTCCACTGGAAGAGCCTGCAAGGCATCAAGAACCTCGATCCCAAGCAAGTTACCGAAGTGCAGGGGCGTGACTACAGCCATATGACCAATGACCTGGTCACCCATATCAACAAGGGCGACTTCCCCAAGTGGGACCTGTATGTGCAGGTACTCAAGCCGGAAGACTTGGCCAAGTTTGATTTCGACCCGCTTGATGCTACCAAGATCTGGCCGAATGTACCCGAGCGCAAAGTCGGGCAGATGGTGCTGAACCGCAACCCGGCAAATGTCTTCCAGGAAACCGAACAAGTGGCCATGGCCCCGGCCAACCTGGTACCGGGCATCGAGCCGTCGGAAGACCGCCTGCTGCAAGGCCGGGTGTTCTCGTATGCCGACACGCAGATGTATCGCCTGGGCGCCAATGCCCTGCAGCTGCCGATCAACGCCCCACGGGTCACCGTCAACAACGGTAACCAGGACGGCGCGCTGAACTTCGGCAAGACCACCAGTGGCGTGAACTACCAGCCAAGCCGCCTGGAAAACCGTGAAGAGCCGCAAACCGCGCGCTACAGCCAGACGGCGCTGTCGGGCAGCACCCAGCAGGCGAAGATCCAGCGTGAGCAGAACTTCAAGCAGGCCGGCGATCTGTATCGCTCCTACAGCCCGAAAGAACGTCAGGACTTGATCGACAATTTCGGCGGCTCATTGGCCACTACCGATGACGAGAGCAAGCACATCATCCTGTCGTTCCTCTATAAGGCCGATCCGGAATACGGCACTGGCGTGGCCAAGGTCGCCAAGGGTGATCTGGCACGCGTGAAGGCGCTGGCCGAAAAACTCAATGACTGACGTTGGTTTCGGTCGACGCCCTCCCGGGCGTCGACCTCTGGCAGGAGAGAACCCATGCGTATTTCTATCGGTTTACTGATGACCATGCTGGCCTTTGTCGCCCATGCCGAGTCGCCCGACCCGGTCGCGCTCAAGGCGCAGCTCCAGGACTATTACTTCGACGCCGCCCGCCGTGGCGACCTCGACATGCTCAACACCTTCATCGACGCCGGCTTCCCCCTCAACACCCAGGACGACAAGGGCTATACCGCGCTGATCCTCGCCGCCTACCACGGCGAAAGCCCTTATGTGGAGCGTTTGCTCGCCGCCGGTGCCGACGCCTGTGTGCAGGACAAACGTGGTAACACCGCGTTGATGGGGGCGATCTTCAAGGGTGAGTTGACCATTGCCCAGCGCCTGCTGGCCACCGACTGCAACCCCGACCAACGTAACGGCGCCGGTCAGACGGCCGCCATGTACGCCGGCCTGTTCAAGCGCCTCGAGTTGCTCGACGAACTCAAGGCCAAGGGCGCCGATCTCAACGCCGAAGACCCGGTCGGCAACAGTGCTTCACGATTGGCCAGCGGTGAAATCCGGACCCCGGCGTCGCGCTGAGCTATCATCGCGGTTTTTCGGTTGGAGGTTCTCAAATGGCAAAGGCCAAGCGCATGTACGGCTGCACGGAGTGCGGCGCGACCTTTCCCAAGTGGGCCGGCCAATGCACCGAGTGTGGTGCGTGGAATACCCTGACCGAGACCATGATCGAAAGTGGCGGCGCCTCGGCCCCCACCGGCCGCGCCGGCTGGACCGGGCAGCAGGCGCAGATCAAGACCCTGGCGGAAGTCAGCGTTGAAGAGATCCCGCGTTTCTCGACGGCCTCCGGTGAGCTGGATCGGGTCCTGGGTGGCGGCCTGGTGGATGGTTCGGTGGTGTTGATCGGCGGCGACCCCGGCATCGGCAAGTCGACGATCCTGCTGCAAACCCTGTGCAGCATCGCCAGCCGCATGCCGGCGCTGTACGTCACCGGCGAAGAATCCCAGCAACAGGTGGCCATGCGTGCCCGCCGCCTCGGCTTGCCCCAGGACCAACTGCGGGTCATGACCGAAACCTGCATCGAAAGCATCATCGCCACGGCCCGGATCGAAAAACCCAAGGTCATGGTGATCGACTCGATCCAGACGATTTTCACCGAGCAGCTGCAATCGGCGCCGGGCGGCGTGTCCCAGGTGCGCGAAAGTGCCGCGTTGCTGGTGCGCTACGCCAAGCAGAGCGGCACGGCGATCTTCCTGGTCGGCCATGTGACCAAAGAAGGCGCGCTGGCCGGGCCACGGGTGCTGGAGCATATGGTCGATACCGTGCTGTATTTCGAAGGCGAGTCCGATGGCCGCTTGCGCTTGCTGCGGGCGGTGAAGAACCGCTTCGGCGCGGTGAACGAACTGGGTGTGTTCGCCATGACCGACCGGGGGCTGAAGGAAGTCTCCAACCCATCGGCGATTTTCCTGACCCGTGCCCAGGAAGAAGTCCCAGGCAGCGTGGTCATGGCGACGTGGGAAGGCACCCGGCCGATGCTGGTGGAAGTCCAGGCGCTGGTGGATGACAGCCATCTGGCCAACCCACGTCGCGTCACGCTGGGCCTGGATCAAAACCGCCTGGCGATGCTGTTGGCGGTGCTGCACCGTCACGGTGGCATCCCGACCCATGACCAGGACGTGTTCCTCAACGTGGTCGGCGGGGTCAAGGTGCTGGAAACCGCGTCCGACCTGGCGCTGATGGCGGCGGTGATGTCCAGCCTGCGTAACCGGCCATTGCCCCACGACCTGCTGGTATTCGGTGAGGTGGGCCTGTCCGGCGAAGTGCGTCCGGTGCCGAGTGGTCAGGAACGCTTGAAGGAAGCGGCCAAGCACGGCTTCAAGCGCGCGATTGTGCCTAAGGGCAATGCGCCGAAGGAAATGCCGCCAGGATTACAGGTGATTGGGGTCACGCGCCTGGAACAGGCGTTGGATGCACTTTTCGAATAACTCAGGGATGGACGCCATGCAACGATCAAACCGCTGGGGCGTCGTCGCCCTGTTTATCACCTTGGCCGGCTTGCCCGCCATGGCCTGGGCTGAGCTGCCAACGGGCTATCGCCTGGCGCAAACGCTGGTGACACAGGACGGCAGTGTGTTGCAGGTGCTCGAAGACCAACGCATCAGCGTCCAGCTGCACAAGGACAGTTGGGGCAGTGGGCTGGATGAAGACTCGTTCGACGAGCCCGGTGATCTGGTCGACAACCCGCTGCTGGACGCCCAGGTGCGATTGGTCTCGGCCACGGGTGAGGTGATCGCCCACGAAGACCTCGGCTACCCCTTGGCCCAGGTCAAGAAAGCCCCGCTCAAAGGGCTGCCCGAACCTGTGTATTTTTTGACTATTGACCAGACCGCCCCCATGGGCAGCTACAGCGGGCCTGCCACGCAGCTGTTGCTGCCTGGCAAGCAGCAACTCAAACCGCTGGGTTACCAGGGCGCCGACGGCAAAGTCCAGGCGTTGACCCTGGCGCATACGGGCAAGGCGGCGTGGAAGATCGTGACGCCAACCAGTGGCGGCGCGGATGAACTGCTGCAGGTGTCGTCCTTCATGGACGGCGACGGTGAGGATGACTTTGCCACCCGTTATCAGACTTATCGGTTTGTCGACGGGCAGTGGCACGGCGCCTCAAGTCAGAAGAAGGGCTACTGGGACATGGAAAGCGAATTTCCCGCACGTACGGCGTTTCCCTGAGCCCTTACACCTCCAGCAACGCGCCCAACTCCCGCTCCAGCTCTTCCTGGTCGCCCAGGTTCAACTCGATCAGCCGCCGTAAGTGGCTGATCGAGTCCAGATCGATGTCTGTGCACACAAATCCCAGCTGGCCATCCGCTTCGTGGGTCAGATGCACTCGCATCTTTATATGAGCCTTGGGGTCCAGGCGTATGTCGACGTCGAACGGCAGGGCTTTATTCCCCTTCCAGGGGGCGGGCTTTTGCACCAGCAAGCCCTTCAGCGACAAATCCACCAATTGCACGGGCCACTCCTGGCCGTTTTGCCGAAGTTCGGTCTTGGCATCAAAGGCGATCCGGCGAAAACGACGGCGATCAGACGCTTGCTCGGTCATGGTGAAACCCTCTGTGGATAAAAGGATTGTAGCCCTGCGCCATTATCGGGTGGTTTTTTCTGCTTTTTTTGCCTCTGCAAGGCTCTAGACCAACGTAGGGGGGTGGCCTTTAAGGCCAGTAGCGCTAAACTCCGGATGGCTGTCCTTTCTGTCCACCCTGGCTGGAATATAAAAATGAAAAATAATAATAGCCTGCTACGCCACCTACCCTGGCTGGTGCTGGCAATCGTAGGAGCGTGCGCCCTGGGCGTAGTGGCCTTGCGCCGAGGCGAGGCGATCAACGCCTTGTGGATCGTGGTCGCTGCCGTGGCCATCTATCTGGTCGCTTATCGCTACTACAGCCTGTTCATCGCTAATAATGTGATGCAACTCGATCCACGGCGGGCCACCCCCGCAGTGCTCAACAATGACGGTCTGGACTATGTGCCGACCAACAAACACATCCTTTTCGGTCACCACTTTGCGGCGATTGCCGGTGCAGGCCCCCTGGTCGGCCCGGTACTGGCGGCGCAAATGGGCTACCTGCCCGGCACGCTCTGGCTGATTGCCGGCGTGGTGCTGGCCGGTGCGGTGCAGGACTTCATGGTCCTGTTCCTGTCCACCCGTCGTAATGGCCGTTCCCTGGGCGACATGGTTCGCGAAGAGATGGGGCGTATCCCGGGGACCATCGCGCTGTTCGGCTGCTTCCTGATCATGATAATCATCCTCGCGGTGCTGGCGCTGATCGTGGTCAAGGCCCTGGCCGAGAGCCCATGGGGCATCTTCACGGTGATGGCGACCATCCCGATTGCGATGTTCATGGGTATCTACATGCGCTACATCCGCCCGGGCCGTATCGGTGAAATCTCCATCATCGGCGTGCTGTTGCTGCTCGGTTCGATCTGGCTGGGCGGGCAGATTGCCGCTGATCCGGTCTGGGCCAAGGCCTTCACCTTCACCGGGATCCAGATCACCTGGATGCTGATCGGCTACGGTTTCGTGGCGGCGGTACTGCCGGTGTGGCTGATCCTCGCGCCACGTGACTACCTCTCTACCTTCTTGAAAATCGGCACGATCATCGCCCTGGCGATCGGCATCCTGGTGACCATGCCCGACCTGAAAATGCCGGCGCTGACCCAGTTCATCGATGGTACCGGCCCGGTATGGAAGGGCGGCCTGTTCCCGTTCCTGTTCATCACCATTGCCTGTGGCGCGGTCTCGGGCTTCCACGCGCTGATTTCCTCGGGCACCACGCCCAAGCTGCTGGCCAGTGAAAGCCACGCCCGTTACATCGGTTACGGCGGCATGCTGATGGAGTCCTTCGTGGCGATCATGGCGATGGTTGCCGCTTCGGTGATAGAGCCAGGCGTGTACTTCGCCATGAACAGCCCGGCGGCGATCGTGGGCACCGATGTGGTGACCGTGGCACAAACCGTCAGCAGCTGGGGTTTTGCAATTACCCCCGAGGCGCTGTCGGCAGTGGCCCATGACATCGGTGAAACCACCATCCTCGCGCGTGCCGGTGGTGCGCCGACGTTGGCGGTGGGTATCGCGCAGATCCTGCACAGTGTGCTGCCGGGTGAAAACACCATGGCGTTCTGGTACCACTTTGCGATCCTGTTCGAAGCGCTGTTTATCCTGACTGCCGTCGATGCGGGCACCCGTGCCGGTCGCTTCATGCTTCAGGACTTGCTCGGCTCCTTCGTACCGGCGCTCAAGCGCACCGAGTCCTGGACCGCCAACCTGATCGCGACCGCCGGTTGCGTCGCCATGTGGGGTTACCTGCTGTACCAGGGCGTGATCGACCCGCTGGGCGGCATCAACACCTTGTGGCCGCTGTTCGGTATCTCCAACCAGATGCTGGCCGGTATCGCGCTGATGCTCGCCACCGTTGTGCTGATCAAAATGAAGCGCCAGCGCTACATCTGGGTGACCATGCTGCCGGCGGTCTGGCTGCTGATCTGCACCACCACCGCGGGCTTCATCAAGCTGTTCGACGCCAACCCGGCGATCGGCTTCCTGTCGCTGGCGAAGAAGTACAGTGATGCCCTGGCAAACGGCCAGATCCTGGCCCCGGCCAAGAGCGTGGACCAGATGCAGCACGTGATCTGGAATGCCTACACCAACGCAACGCTGACTGTGCTGTTCCTGTTCGTGGTGTTCAGCATCCTGTTCTATGCGCTCAAGGTCGGCGTCGCCGCCTGGGGCAACAAAGAGCGTACGGATAAAGAAGCCCCGTTCCAGGCAGTACCGGACGCATAATCGAGGATTGCAAGCATGTTCAATGACATCAGTCGCCTCGGTAAATACCTCGGTCAGGCCGCGCGCCTGATGGTCGGCATGCCCGACTACGACACGTACGTCGAGCATATGCAAACCAAGCACCCGGACAAGCCGATGATGGACTACAAGGCGTTCTTCCGGGAACGTCAGGAGGCCCGTTACGGCGGCAAGGGTGGGCCCAAGTGCTGTTGATTTAACGCAACGCCCTGTGGGAGGGGGCTTGCCCCCGATAGCGGTGTGTCAGTGACAGATAAGTGCCTGACACACTGCTATCGGGGTGCAAGCCCCCTCCCACATTTGTTTCTGTGTTCCTTTAAGGAGAATTTCTTTTGTCCTCTCCCATTCCAGTCACCGTTCTCAGCGGCTTTCTCGGCGCGGGCAAGACCACTTTGCTGCGCCATCTGCTCAAGGCAGAGCACGGGCTGAAAATTGCCGTGATCGAAAACGAATTCAGCGACGCCGGTATCGACACCCAATTGCTGGGCGAAGAACCGGTGCAAGTCATGACCCTGTCCAACGGCTGCGTGTGCTGCACCATCCACACCGACCTGACCAAGGCCCTGTATCTGCTGCTCGAGCGCCTGGACAGCGGTGAGATCGCCTTTGACCGCCTGGTGATCGAGTGCACCGGCCTGGCCGACCCGGCGCCGGTGGCCCAGACCTTTTTCATCGATGAAGAACTGCGCGAGCGCTACATCCTCGACGGCATCATCACCCTGGTGGACGCCGCCCATGCCGAGCACCACTTAACCCAGACCATCGCCCAGGCGCAGATCGGTTTTGCCGACCGGCTGCTGGTGAGCAAGCGAGACCTGGTGGATGACGCTACCTTCGAAGTACTCAGTGATCGCCTCACACGCATCAACCGCCGCGCGCCGATTCGCGTGGTTGAGCACGGCAAGATTGATCTGGCCGAACTGCTCGATGTGCGCGGCTTCAATCTCAACGCCGGCATGAGCCTGCGCCCGGTGAGCAAGGCGCCGTCCATCGACCGTATTTCCAGCCTGGTGCTGCGCACCGACCAGCCGCTGGATATCGACCGGCTCAGTGAGTTTATGAACGAACTGCTGGAAGACCATGGCAAGCAGCTGCTGCGCTACAAGGGCGTACTCAATATTGCCGGCGAAGACCGTCGCATGGTGTTCCAGGGCGTGCTCAAGCTCTATGGTTTCGACTGGGATACCGAATGGGCCGAGGGTGAGGCGCGGGAGAGTGTGATCGTGTTTATTGCCGATGAATTGCCGGAGGACAAGATCCGAGAAGGCTTTGAGCGGGTCTATCAGGCATAAAAAAGCCCACCTGTAGGAGCGAGCTTGCTCGCGAAGAACTCACAGGCAACGCGTGCACCCAAGATGCACGCGTTATCGTTGACGTTTTTCGCGAGCAAGCTCGCTCCTACAGTGGGCTTCTTTGTATTACGCGCCGTATACCGGCAGCTTCTTGCAGATGGCCTTGACCTTCTCACGCACCGCGTCGATCACGGCTTCGTTGTTCAGGTCCGCCAGGATGTCGCAGATCCAGCCGGCCAGTTCCTTGCACTCTGCTTCCTTGAAGCCACGAGTGGTCACAGCCGGGGTGCCGAAGCGCAGGCCGGAGGTGACGAACGGCGAACGTGGGTCGTTCGGCACGGAGTTTTTGTTCACGGTGATGAAGGCTTTGCCCAGGGCGGCGTCAGCATCTTTACCGGAAATGTCCTGCTTGATCAGCGACAGCAGGAACAGGTGGTTTTCAGTACCGCCGGACACCACGTCAAAACCGCGCTCGATGAACACGCTGGCCATGGCCTGGGCGTTTTTCACCACTTGTTGCTGGTAGGTCTTGAACTCAGGCTGCAGGGCTTCCTTGAAGCAGATCGCCTTGGCAGCGATCACGTGCTCCAGTGGGCCGCCCTGGGCGCCCGGGAATACGGCGGAGTTCAGCTTTTTCTCGATCTCGGCGTTGGCGCGCGCCAGGATCAGGCCGCCACGTGGACCGCGCAGGGTCTTGTGGGTGGTGGTGGTCACCACGTCAGCGAAAGGTACCGGGTTCGGGTAGACGCCAGCGGCGACCAGACCGGCTACGTGAGCCATGTCGACGAACAGGTAGGCGCCCACCTTGTCGGCGATGGCGCGGAAGCGTGGGAAGTCGAGGATCTGCGAGTAGGCAGAGAAACCGGCCACGATCATTTTTGGCTTGTGCTCGACCGCCAGGCGCTCGACTTCGTCGTAGTCGATCAGGCCGTTGGCATCGATACCGTACTGAACGGCGTTGTACAGCTTGCCGGAGGAGGAAACGCTGGCGCCGTGGGTCAGGTGACCGCCATGGGCCAGGCTCATGCCCAGGATGGTGTCGCCGCCTTGCAGCAGGGCCAGGTACACGGCGCTGTTGGCTTGGGAGCCGGCGTGCGGCTGGACGTTGGCGTAATCGGCGCCGAACAGTTCTTTTGCACGGTCGATGGCCAGTTGCTCAACCACGTCGACGTACTCGCAGCCACCGTAGTAGCGCTTGCCTGGGTAGCCTTCGGCGTACTTGTTGGTCAGAACCGAACCTTGAGCCTCCATCACCGCAGGGCTGGTGTAGTTTTCCGAAGCGATCAGCTCAATGTGCTCTTCCTGGCGCACGGCTTCTTGCTCCATGGCGGCGAAGAGATCGGCGTCGTACTTGGCAATAGTCAAATCACGGCTGAACATGGCGGTCCTCAAGGATCGGGGGCAGAAAAGGAGGGCATTCTAACCCAATGGGTTTTAGATGGCATATGAAAGGACATCATGTCGCGGACAAGTGGGGCTCATCTCGAGATGGGCGGTGACTGTGCCGGCCTCATCACACCGCTCAATCGAACATGAACAGCGCATCATTGCTGAACTGCGCCTCGAACCGATGTGCCGGCATCGGCCGCCCGAACAGATACCCCTGCACCTCGTCGCAACCATGCTCGCGCAGGAAGTCCAGCTGCTCATGGGTTTCCACACCTTCGGCAATCACCGCCAGGTTGAGGCTGTGGGCCATGGCGATAATGGCGCGGGCGATTTGTGCATCCTGTTCGCCGGAGGGCAGGCCATCGACGAAGGTGCGGTCGATTTTCAGCACGTCGATGGGGAATTGCTTGAGGTAGTTGAGGGACGAATAACCGGTGCCGAAGTCGTCCACCGCGATGCTCAGGCCCAGGTTTTTCAGGCTGTCGAGGATGTGCATGGCTTCGTTGACTTCGCGCATCAGGATACTTTCGGTCAGCTCCAGTTCCAGGCACGCCGGCGGCAGGCCGGTGTCCTTGAGGATGGTGGCGATGCGCGTGCCCAGTTGGCCGTCGGAGAACTGTCGCGCGGAGATGTTCACCGAGACTTTCGGTACCCGCACCTTGTTCTGGTGCCAGGTCTTGAGCTGGCGACAGGCTTCGCTGATCACCCAGTCGCCCACGTCCACCACCAGGCCCAGCTCTTCGAGCACCGGAATGAAGTCCCCCGGCGGCACCAGTCCACGGCGTGGGTGGCGCCAGCGCAGCAACGCCTCGGCGCCGGTCAGGCGTTTGCCGTCGCCGCTGAACTGCGGCTGGTAATAGAGCACGAATTCGTCCTGCTCCAGGGCGTGGCGCAGGTCGCTCTCCAGTTCCAGGCGTTCCAGGGCGCTGGCGTTCATATCGGCCTGATAGAACTGGAAGTTGTTCTTGCCGCGTTCCTTGGCGTGATACATCGCGGTGTCGGCGTTTTTCATCAGTTGGCTCAGCTCGTTGCCGTCCTGGGGGCTGAGTGCGATGCCGATACTGGCGGTCACAAAGAACTCGCGACCCTCCAGCACGAAGGGCTTCACCAGGCTGGCGAGGATCTGCTCGGCCACATGGATCGCGCGGTTCAGCGCCATTTCGCGGTTGACCCGTGGTTGCAGCAGCAACGTGAACTCGTCGCCGCCCATGCGTGCCACGGTGTCGTCTTCGGCCACGCAGCCGAGCAGGCGGGTCGCCATTTCCTTGAGCATGCGGTCGCCGGCCGCGTGGCCCAGGGAGTCGTTGATCGGCTTGAAACGGTCAAGGTCAAGGAACATCAGCACCACCCACGACTTCTGCCGTTCGGCTGATTGCAGCGCGGTGTGCAGGCGGTCCTGGAACAGCGTGCGGTTGGGCAGGTGGGTCAGGGCGTCGTAGTAGGCCAGACGGTGGATGCGCTGTTCGCTGGCCTTGCGTTCGCTGATATCACTGAAGAAACACACATAACTCGCCAGGTCGCCTTCGTCGTCGAACACCGCCGTAATGCCGACCCAGGCCGGGTAGTGCTCGCCGTTACGGCGCTTGAGCCACACTTCGCCTTCCCAGGTGCTGTGCTGGTGCAATTGCTTGAGCACGTAGCGCAGGTGGGCTTCCTGTTGTTCGTCGACGGTGAGCATGTTCGGCAACTGGTCGAGTACGTCACTCACCGCATAACCGCTGACCCGGCTGAACGCCTCGTTGGCCTGCACGATATAACCGGCCGGGTCGGTGATCAGGATCGCCGACGTGGAGTGTTCGAATACGGTGGCGGCCATGCGCAGGTCTTTTTCCGCGCGGCGTTGCTGGCTGATATCGCGGCCCACGCCGAGGACACCTTCGAAGGCCCCGTGCTCATCCCACACCAGCACCAGGCGCAGCTCGATCGGCACCTTGCGGCCGTCGGCGCGCAGGCAGTCGAACAGGAACAATTGGGTCTGCACTTGATCGCGGAGTCTGTTCAGCGCGTCGGGATCGCCCAGCGCCCGGCTGACCTGTTCCAGCAAGCTATAGATGCCGGTCAGTTGCTGGGGGTTGGCGATGATCGACTGCCAGCCGTTCTTGAATACCCAGTCCACGTCGTAACCCAGCACGGCGTTGACCGACGGGCTGATGTAGTTGAGGGCCAGTTGGCTGTCGGTGGAGCAGATCACGTCGCTGATGCTTTCGGCCAGCATGCGGTAGCGCTTTTCGCTGTCGCGCAGGGACTCGCTGGCTTCGATCTGGTCGGTGATGTCCTTGGCCACACCGATGATACGCGTGACTTGCGCCGATTTGTCCCGCGCCAGGGCCTGCTCGCGGATATCAAAGCGCCGCCATTGGTTGTTACGATGGCGAAAGCGCAACTGGCAGTGCAACTGCGTCGCGTAGCCGGCCTGACGTTGCTGCTGGCGCAAATCGTGGTAATGCTCGGCGTCTTCGGGGTGCAGCAGGATTTCCCAGAAATACTCGCCCATTTGCTGCAGTTCGGCCTTGGTATAGCCGAGGGTGTGGCCCAGATGGTGGTTGCTGAAGATCATCCGCTGGCTGATCACGTCCTGCACATACAAGTGGTCGGGCACGGTACGCACCACGTCCGACCAGAAGCTTTCGCGTTCCACCAGCGACAGCTCGATCAGCTTGCGGCTGGTGATGTCGCTGATGCTGAGGATCACCGCCTTGAAGTCGTCCTGCTGCTCCGGCAGGCGCATCACCATCCAAAGGTACTGTTCGTTGCCGGCCACATCCTTGAGCTGGATTTCCAACTCAAGCTGATTCTGTTGGGTCAGGACCGCTTCGAGTATCTGATGCCCGATGGACGTGGTGTTGCGCGGGCAATCATCGATCAGCCGCTCCCACGCTTCCTCGCAGGAGCCCACTCTGAGCAGGCTCACCGCCACCTGGTTGATCTCGGTGATGCGCAGTTCGGTGAGCAACTGCCGGCATTCCTCGGGGGAGGTTTGCAGCCAGGCGTGCAGTTGCTCGCGGGTCTGCAAGTGCACCTTGCCAAAGAATGCACTCAGGCCCGACAGGTCAAGTACGCACAGGGCGACGCCGGTGCCTTCGAAAATATCCTGATACCGACGCCGGCCTTCATGCACCTGGCGCTGGCGGCGACGCATATTCAGCAACACGATCACGGGGATCAGCGAGAAGGCCAGGCCCAGCAGGCATTTACCGATAAACGCCGGCAGCAGTTGTTCCAGCACGGCTGCGCGGTCGAACATCCCACGCAATTGCCAGTCGCTTTTGCTCAGGGGCGTGACCAGCACGCTTTTATTCAGGTCATCCGGGGTCAGGGCGTCGCCCCATTGCGCCGGCATGCCGCTGTCACGGCTGACCACACGGTGGTTCAGGCGGTTCTCGATGGCCCACATCGGTCGTTGGCCCTGGCTGTCCTGGCGGGTCAGGTTGACCAGGTACTCGGGTGCCAGGCGCAGCGCCCAGTACATCCTTGAGCCGCCGCTGGGCTGGTGCAGCAGCAGATAGATGAGGGTGCCGTCGTTGTTATTGCTCAGGTAATAGGGTTGGCCGTGGCTGCGCTGCACCAACTCTTCCAGCCAGGCGCTGTCCTGGCTGTCATTGGCGCTGTCGCTGATCATCGCGCCGCTGGGCGCCAGCAGGGCGATACTGCGCAGTTCCGGCAGCGAGCGCTGCAACGTGCGCGTCAAGGCCTGTTGCTGTTCGATGTCGCGCGGCGGCTCGACCATCGGTAGCAGGTTCAGGGCAATTTTTGCGCTCAGGGCCATGTTCAGGCTGATCTGTTCAGCCAGGTCGGCACTGTAGTCGATGGTGTATTGCTGTTGGTTTTTCTGGTTTTGCTGCAACTGGTCCAGCAGTTGCCAGAACAATAATGCGAGCAGCAGGAGGACGAGCGTCGCCAATGCGCCTTTGAGGGTGCCGTGCAGGGGCGTTCCCGGCGCTACATGAGCGGCGCGCAAGGGCGTTGGCGGCGTGACTTTGGACAAGCTGTGATCCTGCGGTTTGGCTGGACTGGCGCGCGACGTGCACTATAAGCCGGACGCCCGAAGGGCGGCTAGCATGCCTTGACTTGTGGCAAAGTGCCAGCCCTGCTTGGCTGGACTGACCAAGCGCATTCAGGTAGCTTTGCCGGTTACGCGGGGGCGTTCCAGCCCCAGACATTCAGGCTTTTTCCGCTCGCTGGCATTGATGATAGTCAACGGCCCGCGCGGCGCATGGCCTGGCACGGGCTTCGCCCGCTTAATTCATCAGTCACTGACGCTAGGTTCACCATGGCTCAATACGTCTTCACCATGCATAGGCTGGGAAAAGTTGTCCCTCCGAAGCGGGAAATCCTGAAAAACATTTCGCTGTCCTTCTTCCCCGGCGCCAAGATCGGCGTGCTCGGCCTCAACGGTTCGGGTAAGTCCACGCTGCTGAAAATCATGGCCGGCGTCGACACCGAGTTCGAAGGCGAAGCCCGCCCGATGCCGGAACTGAACATCGGTTACCTGCCCCAGGAGCCGATCCTGGACCCGACCAAGACCGTGCGTGAAGTGGTCGAAGAGGCCGTCAGCGTGATCAAGGACGCCCAGGCCCGCCTGGACGAGGTCTACGCCGCCTACGCCGAACCGGACGCCGACTTCGACAAGCTGGCCGCTGAACAAGCCAAGCTCGAAGCCATCCTGCAGGCCGGCGACGGTCACAACCTGGAGCGCCAGCTGGAAGTCGCCGCCGATGCACTGCGCCTGCCGGCGTGGGACGCCAAGGTCGAACATCTGTCGGGTGGTGAAAAACGTCGCGTGGCCTTGTGCCGCCTGCTGCTGTCGGCGCCCGACATGCTGCTGCTCGACGAACCGACCAACCACCTGGACGCCGACTCCGTCGCTTGGCTGGAGCACTTCCTGCACGATTTCCCCGGCACCGTGGTTGCGATCACGCACGACCGCTACTTCCTCGACAACGTTGCCGGCTGGATCCTCGAGCTTGACCGTGGCGCCGGTATCCCTTACGAGGGCAACTACTCCGGTTGGCTGGAAGCCAAGTCCGACCGTCTGGCCGCCGAATCCAAGCAGCAATCGGCCCACGAAAAAGCCATGAAGGAAGAACTGGAGTGGGTGCGCAAAGGCGCTAAGGCCCGCCAGTCCAAATCCAAGGCACGTCTGCAACGCTTCGAAGAAATGCAGTCGCAGGAATTCCAGAAGCGCAGCGAAACCAACGAGATCTACATTCCGGCCGGTCCGCGCCTGGGTGACAAGGTCATCGAGTTCAAGAACGTGTGCAAAGGCTATGGCGATCGCGTGCTGATCGACAACCTGTCGTTCTCCATGCCAAAAGGCGCGATCGTCGGCGTCATTGGTGGTAACGGCGCGGGTAAATCCACCCTGTTCCGCATGCTGATGGGCAAGGAAACGCCGGATTCGGGCAGCATCGAAATCGGCGAAACCGTGCAACTGGCCTGTGTGGACCAGAGCCGCGAAGACCTGGATGGCAGCAAGACTGTGTTCCAGCAAATTTCCGACGGTTCCGACCAGATCCGCATCGGCAACTATGAAATCCCGTCGCGCACCTACGTCGGCCGTTTCAACTTCAAGGGCGGCGACCAGCAGAAGTTCGTCAAGGACCTGTCCGGTGGTGAGCGCGGTCGCTTGCACCTGGCCCTGACCCTGAAAGAGGGCGGCAACGTCCTGCTGCTCGACGAACCGTCCAACGACCTCGACGTTGAAACCCTGCGTTCCCTGGAAGAAGCCCTGCTGGACTTCCCGGGCGCCGCCATTGTGATCTCTCACGATCGGTGGTTCCTTGACCGCGTCGCGACCCACATCCTGGCGTACGAAGACGACTCGCAAGCGGTGTTCTTCGAAGGCAACTACACCGAGTACGAAGCGGACCGTAAAAAGCGCCTGGGCGAAGCTGCCGCCCAGCCGCACCGTGTACGGCACAAAAAACTGGCCTGATCCGGCTGGTGTGAAAAAAGCGGAGCCCTCGGGCTCCGTTTTTTTTGTACATTTTTCCTGACCCACACCGATCAAATGTGGGAGGGGGCTTGCCCCCGATAGCTTTTTCCCTGCTGGTGCATAACCTGCCTTGGTAATCCCCTTTTAAGTGCGATAAATCCCTTTTTCCTGGGTTTATTTATATCTAATGCACCATTTAAATTCACAAAAGCGACATTTTGCCCTGTCGCGGTGCGACATGAATTGATAAAGTCCGGCTCAATCTCATTTAAAAACAATCAATTTGCCGAGACTTTTCATGATCGAATCCGTCGAATCCTTCCTCGCCCGCCTGAAAAAACGCGACCCCGACCAGCCGGAATTCCACCAGGCGGTAGAAGAAGTCCTACGCAGCCTGTGGCCGTTTCTTGAAGCCAATCCCCACTACCTAGCCTCGGGCATCCTGGAGCGCATCTGCGAGCCGGAGCGTGCGATTACCTTTCGGGTGTCGTGGGTCGATGATCACGGCAAGGTCCAGGTCAACCGCGGCTTTCGTATCCAGATGAACAGCGCCATCGGCCCCTACAAGGGCGGCCTGCGTTTCCACCCGTCGGTAAACCTGGGTGTGCTGAAGTTCCTCGCCTTCGAGCAGACCTTCAAGAACTCCCTGACTTCGCTGCCCATGGGCGGCGGCAAGGGCGGCTCGGATTTTGATCCCAAAGGCAAGAGCGATGCCGAAGTCATGCGCTTCTGCCAGGCGTTCATGAGCGAGCTGTACCGCCATATCGGCGCAGACGTGGACGTGCCGGCCGGCGACATCGGCGTGGGCGCCCGGGAGATTGGCTTCCTGTTCGGCCAGTACAAGCGCCTGAGCAACCAATTCACCTCCGTGCTCACCGGCAAGGGCATGACCTACGGCGGCAGCCTGATCCGCCCGGAAGCCACCGGGTTCGGGTGTGTGTACTTCGCCGAAGAAATGCTCAAGCGCGATGGCCTGCGGGTGGAAGGCAAGCGCGTGGCGGTCTCCGGCTCCGGCAACGTCGCCCAGTACGCGGCGCGCAAGGTCATGGACCTGGGCGGCAAGGTGATTTCCCTGTCCGACTCCGAAGGCACGCTCTACGCCGAAAGCGGCTTGACCGAGGAGCAATGGTCGGCGCTGCTGGAGCTGAAAAACGTGCAGCGCGGGCGCATCAGCGAACTGGCCGGCCGTTACGGCCTGGAATTCCGCGCCGGTAAGACTCCTTGGGAACTGGCCTGCGACATTGCCCTGCCATGCGCTACCCAGAACGAACTCGACGCCGAAGCGGCCCGCACGCTGCTGCGCAACGGCTGCATCTGCGTGGCCGAAGGCGCCAACATGCCGACCACCCTTGAGGCTGTGGATATCTTTATCGAGGCGGGCATCCTGTTTGCGCCGGGCAAGGCATCGAATGCCGGCGGCGTCGCCGTGAGCGGCCTGGAGATGTCGCAGAACGCCATGCGCCTGTTGTGGACCGCCGGTGAAGTGGACAGCAAGCTGCACAACATCATGCAGTCGATCCACCATGCCTGCGTGCACTACGGCGAAGAGAACGGTCGGATCAACTACGTGAAGGGCGCGAACATTGCGGGCTTCGTCAAGGTTGCCGACGCGATGCTGGCCCAGGGCATCGTCTAAGCCTCGGCCTCGATGCGCAGGACTTCGATCAACTGATCGCCGACGGGGCGCTTCCACAGCACCTCGTCACCCACCTGGGCGCCCAGCAATGCACGGCCCAGGGGCGAGCCCCAGTTGATCAGGCCGGCGCCGGCATCGGCCTGGTCTTCCCCGACCAATTGAATGCGCTGCTGTTCGTCATGCTCATTGGCGAACGTCACCCAGCTGCCGATCTGCACCTTGTCGGTAGACGTAGCGGGCGCCACCACCTGGGCGCTTTGCATGCGCTGGTTGAAGTAGCGCAAATCCCGCTCAAGGTCGGCCTGGCGCTGCTTATCGGCCTGTTCGCCCTTGGCGGACTCGGCGCTGTGGGCGGCCTGTAGCTGCGCAACCTTGGCCTGCAATTGCGCCAACCCCTGGGCGGTCAGGCGATTGGGCTGCTCACTGACCTGGCGCTCCACCGGCTGATCGGCCTGGGCGGCGGCGTTGTCCTCATTTACAAAAGCTCGGCTCATGACGTTCTCCCTCTATGGAGCTTGGGCCATGTTCGCCGCGCTTTAGTTTCGATGAATGTCTGAAAGCGACCTATTGCGAGCGATAGGCCCGCGCAGCATCCCGGTTCTTCTCCTGTTGCCAGGCGCGTTCACGGTCATCCCAGTGATTGTCCTTGTAGTCGCGCAGCTCCTCGTTCTCGCGCATGGCCTTGCACTGGCGAAAACCATCCTCCCAGCCTTCGGCGTAGACCCGGTCTTTCAGGTAACGCGGCACGTTTTTGCGAAACACCCCGGTGATCACCCCCGCCGCCTGGCGGCCGCTGCTGCACCCATCGTCAAAACCATCGGCAAAGGCGGGCGGATAGCCCCGAGCCAGCAATTCCTGATGGGTTGACTGGCAACCCGATAGCCACACCACCGCACACAGCATTACTGCATACCGCCACATTGCTTGCTCCCTGGCCGTTTCACGGCTGATAGGAGAAGTCTAGATAGGGATTTGTCGGGGAGGTGTGAAAGGGGTGTGAGAAAGGTGTGGAGCACGATGAGATCGAGCGGTGGGCGCTGACCCTGCCCCCCCCAAAACCAGCCTCTACAGGGTGTCTGATACACCGCGTTCTTCTTTACTGGGGCTGCTACGCAGCCCAACGCGGGACAAGCCCGCTCGCCACAGGGGAATTTTTCAGGATCTGAAAAGTTGTGTAGAGACCCATGCCCCGATAGAGGTGCGCCAGCCACTCGATACTGGACTGAACCGCCGCCATCGGGGGCAAGGCCCTCCCACATTTTTGATGTTCGCCAGGCGTTGGTCAGTAGTGATACCACTTCACCTCAAGCATCACTTCATTCACCGGCGTCGACAAGTGGCTGTACTCGCGCTGTGCACTCAGGCGCAGGCCCAGGTTACGGGACAGTTCCCACTGCTGGTTCAGGCTGATGCTGCGCCGCACTTCACCATTGGTGAAGAAGTCTCCTTTAGCCTCCAGGCTCAAGTTGCCCAGGGGGGTTTTCCACAGCACGCCGGTATTGAACCCGGCAGCAGGGGAGATGGCTTCGTTGAAGTCGTTGTTGTGTTCCACGCGCACGGTGCCGAGGGCGAAGCCGAGCATGTCGTCGCGCAGTTGCCAGGTGCCGCCGGCGCCGCCGTTGACGTGGGCGACCAGGGTTTCGTCGTCGTGTTTACCGGGCACCCGCTCCAGGCCGCCGGTGACTTGCCAGGACCATGGCTGCAGCAAGGCGTTGCGCGGGGTCAGGGAGCGGATGGTGGCCAGGTCCAGTTGCTGCAGTTGCCAGTGGTTGCCTTCGTACTGGCGCAGTTTCATCTGCAGGATTTCGATCTGCGCGCCGAGGGGGAAGCCTTCGGCGTTGTCGTTGAGGTCGTGGTAGGCCATGCGCAGGCCGTATTCGCCGAAGGCCTTGTCGCCACGGGTGCCGAGGCCGGCTTGCCAGGTGCGGGACTCATGGCCGTTTTCGGGCAGGCCGGGGGGCGTGATCGTCAGGTCGGGCGCGGGGTTCTGGTTGATCGCGCGCAGCAGTTCGAAGCTGCGTTGGGAGCGCGCGGTGTCGCGCTCGAGGCCATTGGCACGGTAGCGGCCCAGGCGGTAGGCGGCGTCGATGATCAGGGCCTGGCGGTCGCGAGGCAATGCTTTGAAGGCTGGCGCCTGCAATTGCTGCTGGTCGTCGCTGACCTTCAACACCCATTGCTGTTCGTCGCTGTTCAGCGGCTTGGCACGCTCCAGCAACTCGCGCTCGCGGGAGGGACGGTAGTCGATCTTTTCCACCAGGCCCGCGTCCTTCACGGCCTTGACCGTGTCGGTGGGGATCGCGGTGAGCGGGAATTGCTCGGTCAGGCGCAGGCCGGGGCGCGCCACTTGCAGCAGCTCCAGCAGGCGATAGGAGCAGTTTTCATCGAAGAAAAAGTAGTCGAACTGGATCTGCTTGAGCTCCCACACGTGTTCGACCATGCGCTCGGTCTCGACCTGGGTGAGGTTGAGGCGGTATTCCCACAGGTCGCGGTTTTCGAGGCTGCGGTATTCGGAGAGTTTTTCCTGGTAGGGCACCAGGGCGAACAGGCCGGGGTAGCCGCCCATCAGGCCTTTCCAGGCGTACAGGATGCTGTTGTCCGAGCCTTCGATATAGGCGCCGAAGTTGATCGCGTAGCTGAGCAGCGCAGTCTTGTTGCTTTGCACGTCGGCCTGGTCGATACGCAGCAGGGTGTGGCCGAACATCGACGACGGGCTGTTGAGGTAGGCCGCCGGGAAGATCATCACTGCGCTATGGGGGGCGACGTCCTTGAACCACTGCTTGAATTCCTTGCAGTCCACGGCGGGCAGGTCAGTGAGGTGCAACTGATCCTTGAGCCAGCGGGTACGTGCGGGGTAAACGCATTGAGCGTGTTTTTCACCCAGGCTGGCCGGAGCGTAAAGCGCTTCAACGGTGGCCTTGAGTTCTGCATCCGGGTGGTGGGCGCCATCGGCGGCGAGGAAGAATTTCTTTTCACTGACATAACTGCGCCAGCCACTGACTTTGCCGGCTTCGTAATGGCCCAGAGAAAGCCAGAACGGATCATTGGCCAGTTGCTGCAAACGTTGATCATCAAGATGCGGTGCCGCGTACAGCGGGGCGCAGGCAAAGAGTGCCATCCAGGCAAAGCGTTTGAGCATAGGGGCAACTTAAGTCGGAAATTAGAGAGACCCAAGGAGAGGCGGGTCCAAAAATAAAACCCGCGCCTGGGTAGGCGCGGGCAGGACGAGCTTAAGCCTGGGTAGCGTATTTCGCCAGACGGGCATCGCCTTTCAGTACAGCCAGGGTGTTGTTGTGCACGTCTTCAGCGGTCACATCGGCCTTGCTGAAGATTTGCTGGAAGTGTTCGTGAGCCACGGCAGCGAAGTGCTCGCGATCTTCCGGAGCAACGCCCAGTACCACGGCGTAGGTGGTCAGTGCTTCGCCATTACCCTTGGCCATGTCTTCGGACAGCTCGTTCATCATGCCATTCATGGCAATCCAGGACTTGCCGCCGTAGGTCAGCGCGCTGTTGGTGCTGCAACCGTTGGTGCCCGAGGTCATGCCGAAGGTGGCGTTACCCGAAGTACCGTTGGTGGTGGAAGCCAGGAAGTGAGCTGGAGTACCGCGCTGGCCTTCGAACAACATGTTGCCCCAACCGCAGTTCGGGCCACCTGGTGCTTCAGCCATTGCATTGAGGGAGACGACGGTGAAGAGAGTACCGAGAAGGATCCGTTTCATAGCTTTGTTCTCTTTGTGTGCAAACCAATGGACAAGGGTTCAGGCACTTCATAGCGCCCTAGGGATCGGTTATTAGTCCAACCCGCGCAGTTTGGAGTTTAGGCACGTTCCAAGGGTTCCGTGTGTTTTTATAAAACAATCAGCATTGTCGCGATTTTTTTGGCAGGGCGCCTCCCGTGTCCAGGGTTTCCCAACGGCGCGCCTTGCCAGAGCGCGCAACAGGGAGCCAGAATGCCGTCATCTGCCCCGCCTGATGTAAGGAAGCCCGATGCCTGATCCTGTTGCTGCCAGCTTGCGTCTAGCGCCCGAAGCGCTGACTCGCCCTTTCTCCGCTGAACAGTTCAGCTTCTCGACCACCAATGATTTGGAGCCCTTTCGCGGTGTGCTTGGCCAGGAACGTGCGGTTGAAGCGTTGCAGTTCGGTGTGGCCATGCCACGCCCCGGTTACAACGTATTTGTCATGGGCGAGCCGGGCACCGGCCGCTTTTCGTTCGTCAAACGCTACCTGAAAGCCGAGGGCAAGCGCCTGCAGACCCCGGCGGATTGGGTCTATGTGAACAATTTTGACGAGCCTCGCGAACCCCGCGCCCTGGAATTGCCAGGCGGCGGTGCGGCGGCGTTCATTGCCGATATCAATGGCCTGGTCGACAACCTCGTCGCGACCTTCCCGGCGGTGTTCGAACACCCGACTTATCAACAGCGCAAGAGTGCCATCGACCGCGCCTTCAACCAGCGCTATGACAAGGCCCTGGACGTGATCGAGCGCCTGGCCCTGGAAAAGGACGTGGCGCTGTACCGCGACAGCTCAAATATCGCCTTCACCCCGATGCTCGACGGCAAGGCCCTGGATGAGGCCGAGTTCTCGCAGTTGCCGGAAGTGGATCGCGAGCGTTTCCACACGGATATTTCCGAGCTGGAAGAACGCCTCAACGAGGAGTTGGCCAGCCTGCCCCAGTGGAAGCGCGAGTCCAATAACCAACTGCGTCAGTTCAACGAAGAAACCATCACCCTGGCCCTGCAGCCTTTGCTCGCACCGCTGTCGGAAAAGTACGCGGAGAACGCCGGTGTCTGCGGTTACCTGCAGGCCATGCAGGTGTACCTGCTGAAAACCGTGGTCGAGCAACTGGTGGACGACGCCAAGACCGACGCCCAGGCCCGCAAGCTGCTCGAAGAGCAATACTGCCCGAGCCTGGTTGTGGGCCATCCGGTCAATGGTGGCGCGCCGGTGGTGTTTGAACCGCACCCGACCTACGACAACCTGTTCGGCCGTATCGAATACAGCACCGACCAGGGCGCGCTGTACACCACCTATCGCCAGTTACGCCCGGGTGCGTTGCACCGTGCCAACGGCGGTTTTCTGATTCTTGAAGCCGAGAAGATGCTCAGCGAGCCGTTTGTGTGGGACGCCCTCAAGCGTTCCCTGCAGTCGCGCAAGCTGAAGATGGAATCGCCCCTGGGCGAACTGGGCCGCCTGGCCACCGTGACCCTTAACCCGCAGATGATCCCATTGCAGGTCAAAGTCATCATTATCGGTTCGCGCCAGTTGTATTACGCGCTGCAGGACGCCGATCCGGACTTCCAGGAGATGTTCCGGGTGCTGGTGGATTTCGACGAAGACATCCCGATGGTGGACGAGAGCCTGGAGCAGTTCGCCCAGTTGCTCAAGACCCGCACTTCGGAAGAAGGCATGGCGCCGCTGACCTCTGACGCGGTGGCGCGCCTGGCCACCTACAGCGCACGGCTGGCGGAGCACCAGGGCCGTTTGTCGGCACGTATTGGGGATTTGTTCCAGCTGGTCAGCGAAGCGGACTTTATCCGGCACCTGGCAGGCGATGAGATGACCGATGCGGGCCATATCGAGCGTGCGCTGAAGGCCAAGGCCACGCGCACCGGGCGTGTGTCGGCGCGGATTCTCGACGATATGCTCGCCGGGGTGATCCTGATCGACACCGCCGGCGCGGCGGTCGGCAAGTGCAACGGGCTGACGGTGCTGGAGGTCGGCGACTCGGCGTTCGGGGTGCCGGCGCGGATTTCCGCCACGGTTTACCCGGGCGGCAGCGGCATCGTCGACATCGAGCGTGAAGTTAACCTTGGACAGCCGATTCACTCCAAAGGCGTGATGATCCTCACCGGTTACCTGGGCAGCCGCTATGCCCAGGAGTTTCCGCTGGCGATCTCGGCGAGTATCGCGCTGGAGCAGTCCTACGGTTACGTGGACGGTGACAGCGCGTCCCTGGGCGAGGCCTGTACCTTGATCTCGGCCTTGTCGAAGACGCCGCTCAAGCAGTGCTTTGCGATCACCGGTTCGATCAACCAGTTTGGTGAAGTGCAGGCCGTGGGCGGGGTCAACGAGAAGATCGAAGGCTTCTTCCGCCTGTGCGAAGCCCGCGGTTTGACCGGCGAGCAAGGGGCGATCATTCCCCAGGCCAACGTGGCCACGTTGATGCTGGATGAAAAGGTGTTGCAGGCCGTGCGCGCCGGGCAATTCCACATCTATGCGGTGCGTCAGGCCGACGAGGCATTGAGCCTGCTGGTGGGCGAGGATGCCGGTGAGCCGGACGCCGAGGGGCAGTTCCCGGAAGGCACGGTCAATGCCCGCGTGGTCGAGCGCTTGCGCGCGATTGCCGAGATGATCAGCGAGGAAGACCTGAAGGAAGCGGAGAAGGAGCTGGCGCAGCAGGCGCTGGCCGAAGCCAAGCCCACCTGAGTTCTGAGGCCAGGCCGGATCAAACCTGTGGGAGGGGGCTTGCTCCCGATTGCGATAGGTCAGTCATGTAGATGTCGACTGACACACTGCATCGGGAGCAAGCCCCCACACATTTGGATCTGGTTACGTCACTAAATTGACGTCCTTCCGAGGGGCCAACGTCCGTTGGTCCCTACAGCCTTGGTTTGTCATGTTTTTATTCTATTCTGAGCCTTAGGGATATCCACAGGAGTCGCTGGATAGAAACAGCCTCGCCATAGGTTGAGGCTGAACACCGATCTACCGAGGGTCGCCGCCATGCCGCGCAACCTTTGCCTTACCCGCCAGTGCTTCGGCCTGGTTACCCGAATCGAATGTTCCGTTCGCCCGCTCGCGGGGGATAACGGGATGTGGACCTTGTTGTTTGCCGCCGGAATGACGGGTGAGCAGCCTTCCACAATCAAGTCCCAGGGCCCGTTTCATGGGCCCTTCGTGGCAGAAAGCATGCTGCAATCGATCGTCGACAGCCTGACCCTGCATGGCTATGAGCTGGCGGGTGACCCGCAGATCTGGTGCCTGCACATGCAGGCCCATCTGCGGCAGCTCAATGGCAGCCATGAGCAACTGGCGCTGTAGGCGCGGTTATTTGCTCTCGGGTTTGTCCAGCTTGACCTCAAAGCCGTATTGCACGGTACTCAGGTCGGTGCGCTGGTAGCTTTCCAGTGCCGTCGGCTGGCCGTAGAAGTAATGCACGTCAAACAAGGCCGTGCCGTATTCCTCGGCGCGATGGCTGACGCCGAGGATTTCCTTGAGGTAGTTGCCGCTGGCGTCCTTGGCGTAGAAGCGCCAGCTGTCGGCGGGGAACTCCTTTTGGTCGACGATCAGTGCGTTGTCCTTGAGTGATAAACCCTTGGGCAGCTTGGCCGCATCGATGTCGCCTTTCTCGATAGTCGCCAGGAACAGCGGGATCGAACCCACCACAAACGCCGGGTTTTCCGGGAACAGGTTGAGATCGTAGGTGAGGGTGCCGCGGGCCGGGTTCAATTCATACGCCTCGGTCGGCAATTCGATGGGCTCGCCGCGTTCACCTTTCTCATCGGCAGTGAAGAACGTCACCGGTGATTCGCTGCTGTTGCGCTCGCTGCCCACCAAGTCGTCATTGAAGGTGAATGGGTGGTCGAACACGATATGGGCGGCGCTGGCGTCTTCGACGGACTGGCTGATGGTGACGCTGTTCTTCAGTTGTTCCTCGGTCAACGAGGCGTCCTTGAGCCAGCTGGCGGCGCCGTCGTCGTACACGGTGACCGGCATGGGCAAGGCTTGTACGGTTTTTTCCAGGCTGTTCTTGTCGAAGCGCAGGACCGGCAGGTCGAGGTCCTTGCGCGTGACCGTGGCCGTGGAGAAATCCAGCACATTGATCTGCAGGGTGTCGATTAGGCCATTGAAATAGACCTTGGCGTAATGGCTGCTCTGCTTGTGTTCGAAGGCTTTCTGCTCATCGAGCAGTTGCTTTTCAAACCCATCGGACCAGGCCTTCTGTTTTTGCATCTCGGCCAACTGCTTCTGGTAGAACTCGACTTGCGCGCTGCTTTCGTTGATCGAACCCGAGCGTGTGAGGAATTGCCCGGTGCTGTCCCGCGCCTGTACCAGCAAGGGGTTAGGCGATTCGTCACCCACTTCGGGGGCCAGTGGTTGGCTGTTGGTCAGTTCGATTTCGGCGTAGTTCTTTTCCAGGAGCAGCAGGTTGACGGTGATATTGCCTTCGGTGCGTTTGTGGCCGACGTCCTTTTTCGACAAGTCGAAGGTCAGCACCTTGCCCGGCGCGATCACTTCCACTGCGCCTTTGAGGCGAACGGGTTGCGGCTGGCTTTTGTTTTCCGTCTCGATGCCATCGATGAACGGGTAGGTGACCGTCAGGTCATCCGGGTTGGTCAGGTTGGAGCTGCTGGGGCTCAACTGGATGCCGGGATCGGTTTCCGACCATTCCGGCTGGAACGGCACGACCTTGTTGTTGCTCAAGGTGACGGACTGCCATTCCAGGCCGTGGGGGAAGGGGAACTGGTCCGGCACATTGAAGTTGAACGGGAAGACCGGCTGCAGATCGGTCAGGTAGTCGGAATGTGAGGCTTTGCGCAGTACGAACAAGCCATTGATGTAGGTGTCCACCAGCCCTTGCGGCGTGGGGTAGTGCTTGAGCAGCGCGAGGCTGTCCTCGCCGTATTCGGCCTCGATGGGCTTGGTGGCGAGCTTGACCCGCGCCCGTTCCAGCAGCAGCAGCGAGCCGCCGAGGTCGGCAATGGCGTCGCGCAGTTTCGGATCCTGGATGCTGTCGAGGGACTGCTCGAACTTCGCGGTTTTCTCTTCGAGGGTGGCCTGTTTCTGCTCATCGCTTGGGGAACAGCCGCCGGCCAGCAACAAGGCGGCGCACAGGCCAACGCTGGCCAAAGGGGATCGCACATCCATCATCTGAGTTTTTCCTGTCCGACGTCATCGAGCCGAGTTATTGGGCTCGACACTAGCAGAAAAATTCTCTTACAGATGCCGCCCAGGTCAGTTTTCTCGTGGTTACAGGTGTCTTATAGCGGCTGGTATACTCGCCGCCATTTCTAGCCATGCTGTGTGAGATCCAATGGAACGCTTTATCGAAAATGCTATGTACGCCTCGCGCTGGCTGCTGGCGCCTATCTATTTCGGCCTGTCCCTCGGGTTGCTGGCGCTGGCGCTGAAATTCTTCCAGGAAGTGATTCACCTGCTGCCGAGCGTGTTCTCGATGGCCGAGTCCGAGCTGATCCTGGTGCTGCTGTCGTTGATCGACATGGCCCTGGTCGGCGGCTTGCTGGTGATGGTGATGATTTCCGGCTACGAGAACTTCGTCTCGCAGCTGGACATCGATGAAAACAAGGAAAAGCTCAACTGGCTGGGCACCATGGACTCTTCGTCGCTGAAGATGAAAGTGGCGGCCTCCATCGTGGCGATTTCCTCCATCCATTTGCTGCGCATCTTCATGGACGCCAAGAACGTCGATCCGCAACACCTGATGTGGTACGTGATCATTCACATGACCTTCGTGATCTCGGCGTTCGCCATGGGTTACCTGGACAAGGTCACCAAGCACTGATGCCCCGCGCTGGCCTTACTGCTCGATGAAGTAGTAGGGCTGGCGGTTGATGGCTATCTCCTTGATCACCGTGACCTTGGTGGTCAAGTCGTTGGTATGGTCCAGCAGCGCGACGTTGCCGGGCTTGGCGGTCAAAAAGTGCTGAAGCTCGGCTTCGGTCTGCAGGATCGGCAGGTAGGCCTGGGTGTAGAACACGCTGGCGCCGGCGATCCGCTCATTGGGCTGAAACAACACCACCTCCTTGCCTTCGGCTTGCAGTGCCTGGATCTGACTGATCAACGGCACGAACGACTGGCGCACGTCGGCTTTGGGCGCGAACCAGAAAGCAGCGATCAGGTAGCACGCCACTGCCAGGGTGAAAACGCCGCCAATCACGCGGCGGTGATAGGCGTACAACGCCGGCTTGTGATCCTTCAGCCATTTCAGCAGCACCCGCACATATTCCGCAGCCAGTACAGCGGCGGCCGGTGTCAGGGCCATCAGGTAAACCGTGCGCTTGCTTGAGGCCAGCGTCAGCAGGGTGAATTGCGCCACCAGCCATACGCTGAAAAACAGGCGATAGCGGTTACGCACCAGGCTTTTCCGGAAGTGCCACAGGCCCAGGTACACCAGGATGTTCCACGGCAGGAAGGCCTCGGGCAGCTTGGCGATGTAGTAGTAGAACGGCTCGTAATGCCCGGCCTCCACAAACGAGCCGCTGAAGCGCCCGACGCTGTTGGTCCACAGCACTTCGCCCACGGCCTGCATTCCGCCGCGCTGGAACAGGAAACCCAGCCAGATCATCAGCGGCACCAATGCCAACAGGGTGAACAGCGCCGGCTTGAGCCAGTCGGCGAGGCGCAGGCGCTTGTCCATCAGGCTGGTGCTGGCCAGGTACACAAAGATCACGATGCCCGGCATCGCCAGGCCCAGTACGCCTTTGCTCAAGGTGGCGATCACCATGCCGGCGGTAAACAGCGCCCAGGCCCAGGTCGTGGAGCCTTGGCGCTCGGACTCAGGCCGCATCGCCTGGTAGAACGCCAGCAGCGCGGTGGTCACGCCGAGGCTGAGCAGTGAGTCTTCCCCCACGCCGCGCACATTGCTCCAGTAGCTGGCCATGGTCGCCAGGATCAGCGCCGCACTGAAGGCCAATGTTTTCGGGCGCCCGAACCGGCGCAGCATTCCATAGAACAGCATCACGCTGAACAGACCGGCAAATGCCGAGGCCAGGCGGACCGCCCCAGGCGTGCCGCCGAACAGGTGAATCGCTCCGGCGTCCAGCCACAGGCTCAGGGGCGGTTTTTCCAGGAAGGGTTCACGAAACAGTTGCGGCACGACCCAGTCATTGTCCAGGTGCATGGCCATGGCGATCCCCGCGACGCGGGCTTCGGTGGAGCCTTGCAGTTCGTGGTTACCCAGGGCAAAGAAGAACAACAGAGCAGCAAGCAGGAGCAGCAGGGGAGCGGGGCGCGTCATGGAGTCTGGCTACCGAGGCAGAAGGCCGTTCGGGGGAACGGCTCGCAATCGGTGAGTATAGGGAGACGATTCTTAATATTTCATGAATGGGAGTGGGTTTATAGCGCTGGGCCAGGAGGTTGATGTTCCCCCTGGCTTCGCGTGAGGCATTACGAGGCTTTGACTTTGAAGCGGCTCAGGCCCTGTTGCATGGCGTTAGCCCGCTCCGAGAGATTCTTGGCCGCCACCGCGCATTGTTGGGAGTTGACCTGATTCTGCTGGGTGACTTCGTCGATCTGCTCCAGGCCGATGCTCGCCTGTTGCAGGCCGGAAGCCTGTTCACTGGAGGCTTGGTAGATCAACGACACCAGGCTGGACACCGTGCTGGTGCCGCTGACGATATTTCTCAACGAGTCGGCTGTGCGGCCTGCGATGATCATGCCGCGCTGGGTCTTGGTCGAGGAGTCGGCAATCAGCGCGGCGGTTTGCTGGGCGGCCTCGGCGCTGCGGGCGGCGAGGCTCCTGACCTCATCGGCGACCACCGCAAAGCCACGGCCCAGTTCGCCGGCACGTGCCGCTTCGATGGCCGCGTTCAGCGCCAGCAGATTGGTCTGAGCGGCGATGTTGTCGATGGTGGTGATAATGGCCGTGATGTCTTTGCCCGAGTTGTCGATTTCCGCCATGGCGGCGATCAATTCACTCATCAACTTGTCACTTTCCCCGGCGTCGGCGCGGGAAGCCTGGGATTGCTCGTCGGCCTTTTTCGCATTGGCGGCGTTGTCGGTGGTTTGCGCTGCCATCTGGGTCATCACCGCACTGATTTCAGTGATGGACGAGGCAGAATTGGACGCGCCGTCGGACAGCGACTGGCTCAACTCGGTGACCTGCGCGGAACTGCCGGTGATTTGCGTGGCGCTGGCCTGCACCTGGGAAATCAAGGTGTTCAGGTTGCCGACCATTTTTTCCAACGACTTGCCCAGGGTGTCATTGGGCGAGGACAGGCGCACTTCCAGATCCAGGTCCCCTTCGGAAATTCGCTCGGCCACGCGCACCTGGCGTTGCAGGCTTTCCGACATATCGTTCAAGGCAAAGGACAACTGGCCCACTTCATCTTCAGATTTTTGCACCAGCCGACGCGAGAAATCCCCCAGGCTGATGTTGGCGGCCAGGGCCGCGGCTTCACGAATCGGACCGACGATTTTCGCCGTGGCCAACCACAGCGCCAGCAATGCCAGCAAGGAGATCCCCACGCCGACCGAGACCTGCCAGATGCTGCTCTTGACACCACGTGACTGCAGTTCCTGCTCCAGGGCCATGGCCTGGCTCATGACCACCGCCTTGGGCAGATGGATCACGATCGCCCAGGGCTTGCCGGTGCGGCCCAGGTTGATCGGCATCTGCACTTCGATTTCCTGGGAATCCGGGTTGAACCGGCTGTCTCCCTGACCCTTCTGTACATTGCTCAACACGTTCTCCCAAGAGCCGGGCAACAACGCTTTCAATGACTGGCCAATGAGTTCCGGGCGTTTACTGTCGGCCACCACCAACCCTTGATTGCTCAGGATCGACACCGAGCCTTTGCCGCCATACAGGTCGGCGGACATTTGCTCGCTGAGTTTCTGGATAAACGAAATGTCGAAGTCTGCACCGACCACGCCGTAGAACTTGCCATTGGCGGTGATCGGTACCGACAGCGTGGTCAACCACACATTTTTGCCTTGCACCACGTAGGGAAGTGGGTCCAGCACGCTTTCTTTCTGGGTGTCCCGCGGGCCGGAATACCAGCCGCCCTTCAGCACACCATTGGGGTGGCGGGCATCGGAATCGTACTCAACCAGCGGTTGCACGGCGATATGGCCGTCTGAACTGCGTGTCCAGTAAGGCGTGAAGCGGCCCGTCAGCGGGTTGTTACCGCCCTCATTGATACGAAAGGCTTGATCCTGGCCGTCCAGCGCATCCGGCTCCCAGCATGAATAGGTGCCGTTGAATTCAGGGTTGTCCTTGAGCACGCTGAGCAGCATCGCATTGATCTGCTCGCGGCCCAGGGTCAGCGGGCTCTGGGCACTTTTACTCGCTCCCAGGGTATTGGCCATTGTGCGTGCCGAATCCAAGGCGTTTTGCAGTTTTGCCTGGATGGCATTGGCACGCGCCTCAGCCAGGTTTTGCACTTCGCGGATAGTGGCGCTTTCAATCAGGGTTGAAACTTCAGCACCTACAAAAGCCTGGTTGGCATTCGAGGAATACAGGCCATATAACACCAGGCTCGCGCAAGAGATAAACAGGCAGAGCCCGGCGGTGAAACAGATTCGAGTCTGCAATGAGTTGAATTTCATGATGTTTCCTGCCCATGCTAATAGTTGCCAACATCATCGAATGTCGACATTCCGGTACTTTCTTTGCACAAGGCATAGTGTTTTATCATTGGCTGCTTAGGCATATACATGCGGTACAGCGCTGGGTGTTGCTTAATGCTCTTTGGGCGTCTCTTCATCGAGCCATAAACGGTCGGTGTTTTTAAAGCCGTAACGCTGGTGCGGCACCCTCGCGACAATCCGGTCGGGTTGTGCGGGATCACTCAGGTCTATTATTTTCGGCGTTACATGGATATTCAGAACGGGCAGGAAAAACACTTTTATTTTTGGCGTCAATAAAGAATCAGGATGTTGTTCTATGACTACGCCGATACTGCCACTTTTCAATTGAACGATAGAACCGATCGGGTAAATACCCACGGACTTCAAAAACGCACGAAATACCTCATCATCAAAGTGTCCGTCCCATGTGGACATTTGCTGGATGGCGACGGCGGGGTCCCAGCCCTGGTTGTAGGAACGGTCCGAGGTGATTGCATCGTAGACATCGCATACCGCAGCCATCCGGGCTACCAGGCTGATCTGGTCACCCGCCAACTGATGGGGGTAGCCGGTGCCGTCGACTTTTTCGTGGTGATGCAGGCACACATCCACGACCATTTCGCACATCTGCGAGGCCGCCAGCAGGGTTTTCTCCCCCTCCAGTGGATGGGTGCGCACCAACTGCAATTCGTCACTGCTCAACCGGCCAGGCTTGTTGAGGATGGCACCTGGTATGGCCATTTTGCCGATGTCGTGCAGCAACCCGGCCATCCCAACCCGACGAATCAGTGCGGACGACAGGCCCAATTGATTGCCTAGGGCAATCATCAACGCACACACGGCGACCGAATGCATGTAGGTGTAGTCGTCGATGCTTTTAAGGCGTGCCAGGCTGATAAAGGCGTTGGGATGGCGGGCGATCGAGCTCGAAATGTCGTCCACCAGTGCGCTGACGTCTTCAAGCTCCAGGGCCCGGCCCATGCGGGCATGGCCGAACATTTCGACAACGGCGGCCTTGGCGCGGCTACAGATTTCCTGTGCGGCGACCAACTCGTCCTGCATGGAGGTGGGGACGACGGCGATGACCGGAGCAGCTGTTGGGGCCTGGGTGGCTGGCGGAGCGCCGCAGCCCAGGGCGCACGGCCCCTCTGAGGGTGAACCGTCCCGCCAGAAGGGCTTTGCCTCGCCGTCAGGCGACTGCAGATTAAGTTCATTGCACTTCCACATGGTATGCCCTCTGTTGATGTTCTTATACCTTTCTCATCAGCCTCCTTGGCTTGAGCAGTGTTGTCTTGCCTTTCAGGTCGGGCTCGCGGCCTTGATACGCGCGACTACGCGGCCTGCCAGGTCATCCGGGCGAAACTTCGCCAGGAAGTCATCGGCCCCGAATTTCTTGACCATGGCCTGGTTGAAACCGCCCGACAGGGAGGTGTGCAGCACGATATGCAACTTGGCCATGCGCGGGTCGCCGCGGATTTCGGCGGTCAGGGTATAACCGTCCATTTCCGGCATTTCGATGTCCGAAATCATCATCAGGAACTCCTCGTGCGGGTTGCGCCCCTCGTCGAGCATGGCCCGAAGGTAATCCAGCGCCTGGCGCCCATCGTTCAAGGCGACCACCTCGACGCCTACCGTTTCCAGGCAGCGGGTCACCTGTTTACGCGCCACCATCGAGTCGTCCACGGTCAACACACGCAGATGCCTGGCCTGTTGGGTGACGGCGTCATCCACCACGCCGACCGATATTTCCTCGGACGAGGGCGAGATTTCCGTCAGCACCTTTTCCACGTCGATGATTTCGACCAGACGATCATCGGCACGGGTAACGGCCGTCAGGTAATTGTTGTCGCCGCTGCCCTTGGGGGGCGGATGAATATCTTCCCAGTTCAAATTGACGATGTGTTCAACCGCATACACCAGGAAACCCTGAACGCGGTTGTTGTACTCCGTAAGTATAATAAAGGCGCTTTCTTTATCCGTGATCCCGGGCAGCCCTGTTGCCATCGCGAGGTCTAGAATGGGAATGCAAGCGCCGCGTATATTGGCAACGCCACAAATGTTGTTATTAGACTTTGGTAGTAGAGATAACTTGGGGCAGCGGATAACTTCCCGAACTTTAAAGACGTTGATTCCGTACAGCTGTTGGTCGTTGAAGCGGAATAGCAATAATTCCAGCCTGTTCTGACCGACCAGTTGTGTACGGCTGTTAACGGATGCCATTACACCTGCCATACACACCCCTTGATTCTGGTTGGAACAGCGTTGATATCGTAATGGCATTAGCATATGTAGGGGAATGTAAAATATATGTGAAATAAAAATAATCGAGTGGTTTATCGTTAAAGCAATATCGACGCGGATGAGTAGCTATTCAGGTGGGTGTTTTAAAATAGTTAGTTGGCTAACTTGCTATTTTTGGAGCTGAGAATGATTTAGGTTGGAAAAGCGTCGGGTGCGCGCGTATGACTACTTTTGTTACTGGCGTGCGCAGGCGTCCTCGGTAAGTAGCAACATGCCTTCGACCAACAGTTCACCCCAGCACAGTGGATCGGTGGGTGGCCAGTAGCGTGTGACGGTTGGAGCCTTCGAGTTCGAAGGCCTGGTCGTGGTCATGGCGTTGGGTGAGGCGAGGATTTGGCGAACATCAAGTGGACTTTGCGCAGAGCTCCTACATCAGAGTGAATTATGCCGGTACCCTTGTTCAGCACCGTATCCCGCTTGTGCTCCTACTGGAGATGAATTCGGAGGATGGTGTGGAGGACGTCGTCTGCAAAGGTGCAGGGGCTTTCCCAAGACGGGTGCTGGGTAGCCGGGGTACCAACGCGTCTGGAACGCAAAAAGCCTATACGGAAGCCAATAGCTCCGAACCCTTGGTTTTTCTGGATTTCAGGCACAAAAAAAGACGTCCGTGGACGTCTTTAGAGCCGGGGTAATCTGAAACGGTAACTTATCCTATTGATTATTAAAGCTAATATTATTCGTGTGCTTTGATTGGAATACCAAATGGAATACCTCATGAGATAGCACTCCGTTATCCCCGCCTGTATTCGATCTGAAAACTTTGCTTCGCATCCATGATAAGCAGTGATCTTCTCGCGGCAGTCGGGACAACGGGTAGCAATCGATCCAAGTCGGAAGGTGGCAGCAGGCAGAAACCGGCCAAATTCGGTCGTTCCCCCTTGATTCTAGAAATCACCAGAAACACTCAGAGTCTGGTCGTTTCACCTCCGGTTCTCGACACCCCAAAAACTGTGGTCTATGGTTGCCACCGTTTGGCCATCTCAGTGAAGAATTTTAAGGCCTAGTACTTACTGAAAAGCATTACGACTAGCTCATAAATCGGTTCAAGGAAGAGAATTATGCGACTTCATAGGCTTTCGATTAACGGTTTCAAACGCTTGCAAACTGCTGAAATAGAGTTTGGTAATGCGACCTTTCTAATCGGCGCTAATAATGCGGGGAAGAGCTCAGTACTCAAGGCTATCGGATCGCTGCTGTCTAACAGCAAACGTATGGATGCTGAATGCTTCTGTTCCGAACTAGATGAAGAAACAGGCGAGACGAAAATCACTTGTGACACTGTCGTTCTAGAGGCGGAGTTCAGAAATGTCCCTGACTCCGCTTCCACGTGGCGTGGCTTCAAAGGGCGCATTTTCTCGTATGATCCGAAAGACACCGGAGAGACTGGGAAAAGCATTTTTTATCGAAAAACGTACAAGGTGCTCGAAGATGTCAAGATCGAGTTGAAGACCCTTAGACGAACGATGAAACCAGAGTTTGCAGATCTACAGAAACCTGCCGACTTCATCGCCGCCGGGGCCCCTCCAGAGCTGCTCGCCGAGACCTTCTCCGTATTAGACAAGAAAATTTCCGCTAGCGACCGAGATAAACTCGAACTCATCGACGAACTGTGGGAAACAAATGAAGAAGAGGAGTGGGCGCTTAATCCAGGCGGCATTGGTAGCGTCGTTCTCTCTAAGCTCCCTTCCATCCTCATCATCCCGGCGGACGCCGCATCCCACGAAATCGATCAGAAAAATGGTGTGCTGCAGAAGATTCTGCACGAGCTGTTCAAGGATGTCCGTGAAAGCTCCGCCAATTACAAAGATGCCCAAGCGTGCCTGAGCCTGCTTGCCAAAGAGCTTGACCCAAGCGATGCTGGCTCAGAGTTTGGCAAGATGATGGGGGAATTGAACACGGTCCTTGGCGGAGTCTTCCCAGAGTCTCGCATTTACGCCGCAGCTGATCTCTCTAGCCCAGATGCACTCGTCCCTACCTTCGCAATTGAAATGTCCAGCAACATCCGCACAAGCGTCGCCAACCAGGGTACCGGCATGGTTCGCGCTGCTGTATTCGGGCTGCTGCGGTTTAGGCAGCAATGGCTGAAACGACGCGAAGGTAACGATGAGCGCGGACTCATTATCGGCTTTGAAGAACCAGAGATTTACCTGCATCCGAGTGCTGCTAACCAGATGCGGGATCTGATTTACGACCTGTCCGATCAGAACTCTCAGATAGTTGCTACCACTCACTCGCCCTACCTGATCGACCTTTCCCGTAAACCCAAGCAGGTCCTCAATCGCTTTCAATACGAAAAAGGGCACACCAGCGTGCTTCCATTTTCGGTATCCGAGGAGTTCGTCAAGCTGCAAAGTAATGATAAAGATCAGGTCAAAATGCTTATCAAGCTTGACGATCACGTGTCGCGGATATTCTTCACCCGTCGGGTACTGGTCGTCGAAGGCGATACAGAAGAGGTCGTCATCAAAGAGGCCATTCGCAGAATGCCGCCGGAAATGAAATCACTAGTCCTTTCGGGAAGTGAAATGGTCAAGGCTAGAGGTAAAGCCTCAATTATCGGATTGGTTAAGTACCTTAGCGCACTCAATGTTGATTTTTTTGTCATTCATGATCGCGACAAAGGTACCGAAGGGGCGGAGAAATTTAACGAGCCAATCAGGGTTGCAGTGGGTAATGACGAAAAGCTGATCCTCCTAGAGGAGTGCATCGAAGACTTCCTGGGTTACGCGGCGCCAAGTTCCGAAAAACCCTTCAATGCCTACAAGCGTACTCTTGAGTGGGGAGAAGCCTGGGATGGTGTTCCAGAACAGCTCAAAAAACTGTTAACCAACGTCTACGCTCCATTGCTTTGAGGCTTGGACGAACGTCTGCTCCTGGGCGAAAGCAATAACCCACGGCCGGCAGCTTTCGCCCCACAGCTACCGTTGGCCGGAGTCGCCTAATGGCCAAAGACGGCCTTTCGATCAGGTTAGAGTTGGGGTATTTTCCCACAAATTAAATTAATTATCGCTCCACTTTATCAATATATACTTCTACTGCCACCAATACGTAAGCAGGCAAAAATGGATAATTTGTTTGAATCAGTCAGCACTGCAGATAGGATCAGATCTGAAAGCGAATTGTTTGACGGTATAATAAAGGTATTATTCATCATAGGAAGCCCTCTACTTATTGATGAGATATTCTTTGCTCTTAGAGCAAAACTCGCCCTGCCAGACTTTCAAAGTAATTACATGGAGATGTTTAGAACGATTGCCTGCGCTGAGCGCGACTCAATTCTGGCTGAAATTAAAATATGTGAACACGCATGCAAACCTTCGTACTTTTACGAGCGTCAACTTCCTTATCTCGAAGAAATGCTCTCAATAAAAAATATCGATGAATATATTAATTGGCTGGACTCAAACCCAAGATTTGAAGACACCAAGGTCCATCTAGCCACAAGAGTTATGCAAGAGCAAGAAATTGGCCTTGCAGAGGCAACTAACTATGTAAACAGGCTTTATAGCTTGTACAGCGTTACAGCTTTTCTGTACGAGCGTTATAAGTCCCGCATCATGAATGAAAATTTCATCTTCGATTTATTCGACAGTAAGGAAAGCCAGCAGCTACTGCTGGACACATACAGAACTTTAGGCGTTAACCTTCTTGAGCAGGATGCTCAGTTTTTAAAATACGACCTGATTTCACTAGACGAAAACCTTATTATTTGCAACCAAAAAGACAGCCAGACGTTGATAGAGAAACGAACGGGAATTCATTTCACCATTCATGTACCGCGCGATGTGTTGCTCGCTCTTGAGAGCTTAATAGATAAAGGTTATGTCCGCGAAATTTCCTTCAGGATAGGAACGATCGCAAAAGCCGTACCGTCATTAGAAAATCTCGAGTACGGATCTTTTTTCAGCTTCAGAGCACTAGAACTACCTAAATTCTCTAAATTTTATAACTCGAAATGCTTTGATGATAGTCTATGGATTCATGTGGATCACAAAAAATCAAGCATCACTTTTGAGGAGCTTTATCGCGATTTCCCAGAGAGGGATGGCTGTATAGCAACTCAAGTAATTCATTTGGAGCTAACTAAAGGAGAGAGTGATTTTTTTATAAGTCACTTGGATCATGAGTATATTATTTATACTCTAGATGAATATATAAATAGACAAACCAACCCGAAACAGAAAGGCCATAAAAAATGCAAAACATTCAAGATTGACAATGCAAGAATTCCATTTGATTACAAATGCTCAGATCGCCACTTCATATTTCAAGTTCTAGATTCGCATTTCAACAACAAAGAACTTATCCGAGAATATTTTTCCCTTGCTTGCCTTCCGCAAGAGTAGACTAGATTTATAATTTCTCATCGTTTTCGACATGCTTAGTTTCTAAAAGTTAGGTCCTCGGTCCTGCTCGATATAGGCAAGCCTTAACTATAAGGCTTTGTCGTTAAGTTCTAAAGGCTGGGGCGAGCGTCAGTTGTTACGGCTCACTGCTGGGACTTCGCCTTGATTCGAAAACGGTATGTCGCGAACTGCTGATTTCGACCCATAGATGACGCTCAGGAATTCACGATCCGTTTCTCTACAGTGCCCCGGTAGAACGCTAGAAGATCTTCTCTAGTCGCTAGGGACAATGTTTCGTCCGCCTGGCAACGAAGAGTCGATGAACACAAACCAAATTGGATGACGATGACCTCCCGTTCCTGCTCACTACGATTGGGTGAGCCGCCGTGCAGAGTTGCGGAGTGCAGTGCCAGACAGGCGCCAGGAGCCACATCAGGATAAAGCGCGGTTTCGACAGGTGTGTCGGTTTGAATGTGGGAGCCCGGAACTACCGCTGTGCCGCCATTGCGAGCAGACATGAACTGAAGCGGGATCAATAACCGCAAAGTGCGTCCGTCATGGCTGGCAAAGTATTTATTGTCAGCATCCCGGTGCCACCCGATGGCAGGGCCAACCTCGCTGGGTTTGCGTGTGAGGTTGCAGAAATGAAACAGCAGATCGCTAGAAGCGCATTCGAGTAGTTCGGCGACGCAGGTCCAGATGGACTTCTGGGAGAGTAGCCGCGCAAAGCGGGGCTCCAGGGCGATGAGGTCGCCGATAATGAACGGTTCGTGCCTCCATCGATCTGGGTCAATGTCTGGATTGCGCTGTGGATGTTGCCGGCTAACATCACCAATAGTGACCCCAACAGATAACGCAGTCGGATCACCGCTCCGATAGCGATCAACCAATTCGGTGACCAGCTCTCGTGCGAACGCTAGTTCTTGTTCACAAATGAGTCCGGGTATTACTGAATAGCCATGGGAGGCAAATTTCACAGTCCTTGTGTTCAAAGCAGACTCCGTAGTCGATGTTTCAGGTGAGGCGAGCCTACGACCGCACAGGCGGGGCGTCCATCTTTGTCCGCTTTTGGCCGACTGCTGCCGGTCATGAGCGAAAAACATCAGCCTTTTCGGTGATGAATTGGGACTGCTATTCCCCTGCGCCGCAACGGCTAATGGTTTGTCGAGCTGCTAGAGCACTTCAAGCGTTCGTGCCGCTCCCACGGTTCTCTGGTCGGTAGGCTCCATTGACATCATCGTCACTTTTGACGATGATGTGTGCATGAGATATCCAGGCGGGAAAGGCAAGTGCTACCAGCGCTTGATCAACTTGATGCCTCCGCATCAGACCTACATCGAGACTCACTTGGGGGCGGGCGCTGTCCTGCGCCACAAAAAGTCTGCCGCTCGAAACATCGGCGTGGACGTAGATCCCGCTGTTCACGAAGCTTGGACTGATCACCAGGTTGAGAGCCTTGAGCTCATCCAGGGCGATGCTTTGAGCTACCTGAGCAGCTTTTTATTCGACGGTAGCGAACTGATCTACGCTGACCCTCCGTACGTGACGGAGACTCGCCGTCGCGCCAAAATTTACCGTTTCGAGTATGACGTGGGCCAGCACGAGCAGCTGCTCTCAACACTTAATAGTGTCCCTTGCAAGGTGATGATTTCGGGTTACGACAGCGTCCTCTACAACGACACACTTCAAGGATGGAGAAAGGTGACGTTTATGGCGAAGACGCACACGGATGTCAGGGAAGAGTGCGTTTGGATGAACTACGCTGCCCCCAAAGAGCTTCACGACACTCGTTTCTTAGGTGACACGTTTCGTGAGCGGCAGACCATCGCCAGGCGCCAGTCCCGTCTACGAGATCGAGTTATAGCGATGGATCCGGTAGAGCGTAGTGATTTCCTCCACTGGATCACGCAGACCTATGGCTTTGTTCAGGAGGCCCGGTAATGCAGAACGGTGTTGTATTCGTAGACGCCAAGATCTACAGCCGCGATTTCCCTGACGCTATGAGCGAAGTGCTCCCCGGTGTTTCATGGGGCTTGATCGAAGCATTCCCGACTCCGGCGTACTGGGCCTATCAGGTGTGGGCAAACGAGCAAGAGCTCGAGCCGCTCAACTATAAGCTTGGCGCCACCTTGGCTGAGGAAGTCGGAGCGTGCCTGCTGGGTGGCCATGGTATCCAGGCGAACGTCGGACTGGCGGCCTTCGCTCACCTGAGAAACCTCGGGGCTTTTGACGCTGAGGTGCCCAGTGAGGAACAACTGCAAGAGTGGTTGAGCACCCCACTGAAAATCGGCAGCCGCTCAGTGCGCTACCGCTTCGCCAAACAGAAGGCGCGTTACCTTCATTCGGCGCTTGCAGCTTTGGTCTTAGGGAATGTTCCTCTCCATTCTGGCCGGGCACTTCGGGACTGGCTGCTGGAGCTGCCGGGCATTGGGTACAAGACTGCTTCGTGGATTACTCGCAACTGGCTTGATGCAGATGATGTCGCCATCCTGGATATCCACATCCTGCGTGCAGGGGCGTTGGCTGGCTTCTTCTCCCCCGGCCTCACCGTGGAGCGCCACTACCTGAAGCTCGAAGCTGAGTTTCTTGCACTGAGCAAAGCGATCGACGTTCGACCTTCCAAGCTCGACGCGCTGATGTGGTACCAGATGATGTCTTCGCCTACCGTCGTCCACGGACTGCTGAGCCAGGCTGGTTTGAAAGCCGCCTAGTGCTGGGGCTTTTGCCCGCCAACGAGCGCAACACCAACCCCAGTGAGCACACCTGCAGGTGCTAGTCGGCCAGCCCAAGGTTCACCCGTAATCCCCAACGGGCAAAACGAGTAGTCCAAGGCATCAGCAATCACGGCTATGATCGCCAAGAGTGCTCCAGCGTCTCGCCAGATCAGGCTTTCACCGTACTGGTATTTGGCACGAGTTTTACCGGGCTCGGCCACTAGGAGCAACCGTGTTGCCTGTTCTGTGGGCAAAGCGTCATGGCACTGTTCTATCAATCCTGCAAAGGCCTCCACTGATCCTGATATCTCGACAAGACCGTGCCGGCGACTATCGTAGCGGAGCCAGTTCGAGGCGCCTGGAAGGTGAATCAGGATATGGATAGGGTGGATGGCGCCGGCAGATGGCGCCGGTCGCAACTCTAGGTCGAAGCCATAATCCGATTCGGCAATGGCCTGCGTTCGTGCACAGCGCCATAGCAACTGGCCTAGTTGGCCTTTACTCAAAGCATTGAACGTTCGCCTGGTGCGTCTATGGTCGAGTAGATTGAGGATACCTTTGTCGCAGACATCCTCAATTTCGGGCAGGGCATGGAATGTTCCATCAGGCCAGGTGAAGGGCTGATAGTAGCCAGGTTCAGCTCTTACTGCCGGGCTACCGAGCTTGATCCATTCCATGTTCGATCTCGTGCCAGACCTCGAAGTATTTGTTGCAGCCTCTGCAGTTGCCGCACGGCACGCTCGATTTGTGGCAGCTGTGAGCCCAGGCCAGGATAGAGGAGGGCACGCCTGCAGTTTTTACCAACTCGGTGGTGCTTAAATCGATCGCAGGCGCCTCAACGGTCATCTCACCCTCCTGCATGACCATCAGTTGGTTGATGGCAGCGATGAACTCCGGAGTGCCATCGCGGTGGGAACCATCGGATTTCACGGTACCCAAGTAGAGCTTGTTTACGCCGAGGCTGATGGCTTTCATGGCCCCCAGGGTTACGAGCATCTGGTTCCGGTATGGCCACCAGTCACTGGCAGGTGCATGGGCATCAGCCTTGCCTCCGGCCATGTCACCGGAACCGACCGATCGGCAGTCGATGGAAATGACGTGGTGCTCAATCTGGAGTTGCTCGCAGATTGCCTTCGAGGCGCAGATCTCAGCCTGAGCGGCGAGTTGCCCATAGTTCAGCGTGATGCCAATTTCAGGGCGCAGCCACCAGGCCACCGCGAGTGAATCCATACCGCCTGATAAAAGAAGGGCGCGTCTCATAGTTCAGCTGCCTTCCATGCGGTTTGGTAAATGGCGGTGACGAAGTCCTTGGTCAGCGTGCAGCCGGAGCCGGCCATCATCTTCTGATCCTCTTCCGACTCATTCTCCACGTACATTATGACGGGCTTCTTGAGTGCGCGCGCGTAGCCGATCTCATAGATCGTTCCGGCGTCGAGGCCATCCCCGATCGCGAGCATTAGGTCGCAGTCGTGGATCGCATCGAGATCCTTCTGCACGACTTCATCCGCAGGCCCGTGGCCAATGTCATGTACAGGAGAAAATACTTTCAATCCCATTTCCAAAAGCCGGACGCGGGCTTCCTCGATGAGCCAAAGCTGTGCCAGCGAGAAGAAGGGGCCGGCGAGGTAGACCAGAGGAGGTCGCCCTGTCCTGGATTTCTTTGGCAGGCTGGCGGCAGCAGGGTGATAGGTCTCCAGTTCCGTTTTGGAGGCAAAGCCCTTTGTCTCGCAGTAGTACGCCGTGGCACGTGAGGCCTGCATGGCGGCCTTGAGTGGCGTAAGTCCCTCTTCGAGCCAGAAGTGCGCGAAGCTGGCGACGAACACATCACCTGAACCGATCTTCCACACCTGCGACGTCACAAAGGAGGGAATGTGGTGCGATTGGCCGTCATAAAACAGCAGGGCGCCGGCAGGGCCCATCTTGATGATGACGATCTCAGCATTCTGAGACGTCGATAGTGCCCGCGCCAAATCGGCTGCGCTCAACTCGTCATTGCCATGCAGCGCTTCGGCTTCACTTCTGTTCAGGACAAGCGCAAGTCGCTCGGCCTTGGAGCCATTCTCATGAAAGGGGGCTGGGTGCCGGGAGCTCTGTGGGTCGTAAACAGCATTGCGGGCATCTACGACGCAGTCACCTTCGAGCAGTCCGAAGCGAACCACATTTTCGGCAGTGATTTGAAGAGTCGTCGAAGATGTCTCTGGTAGTGACTGGATCGACGGCTTGGCAAGACCATGGGTATACCGGAAGTGCAGGCTCTGATCGATGGAATAGCTTGAAACAGAGAAACCTTCAAGCACTGCTCTCTGGCGTAGAATGGCCTCCGCCGTAAGATCAGTGTAGGTGTCCAACGCGACGTGCCCGCCAAGGCGCGCTATAGCTGTAGCTGCTCGCCCTCCAGAGCCAAAAAGCTCTTGCCAGGTGGGGCACATGCACTGCTCGTAATACACACCGCCAGTTAGTCTGATCAAAATCATTCCTCCTTGATCGGCGAGATTTTGATCGAGATCTGAGCGCCCGTTTTTGCCGTAACTATTGCGGAATAGTTCGTACCGCTTTGGAGGCAGGCGATCAGCCGAATAACCTTGGGAGATGCAATGCCGCCGGCAATATGCCTGTTCCAAAATGCGCAGGCGACTACGTTGCCGTCGATTTCACCGAGGCCAATTCCAAGTGTATCCCCGACTTCGATCTCGCTCACGACCTCGGGCTTTGGAGAAGCAAGCTGGGTCTGCAGGTACAACGTATCGCAGGCGGTCTCCGTTGGAGCACCGGCTGTATAATCTCTAAAAAGCCTTCCGTCAGTACCTGACATTACGTTCCCCATCTTCCCTATGTGAACCGACGCAACAGCGGCCCAGCGTCAAATCAAAGCCAGTTGACAGCGGTCAGCTTGATGCTAGAGTGCCAGCACTCTACCCCTGTTGTATCCTATTTGCCAATAGCCCGCGTCTCAGCGGAAGAGCACTATTCGCAGGGGGCAAACCGGCCAGACTACGCTCTGGCTATGCTCCGATTCGTGCCAACACAAGGTCGTGTGCGCTGATGTCGAAAATCCTAGATTTTGAGATAAAAAACTACAAAGGGATTGTTAACACACGAATTGAGCTGGCAGGACGACTGGACAACCCAGTCGTGACACTCATTGGACTGAATGAAAGTGGCAAAACCACGATATTGGAAGCCATCTCGCAATTTGTGAGCAGCGACCGTTCTGTTTCAAGGCTTTACTTCTTTAGCCCAGAAAATAAAGATCAGTTCACCTTCATCCCTGCCAGCAAGAAAGGTGCGTTTACTGGCACCGTATCGATTGCTGCGACTGTTGAGCTTGAAGTGCATGATGTGGAGTCGATCAAGGCGCTGGTGAGTCGTGCTGGGCTGGATGTGGACACCGAGGCGCTAGCGAGACCATTCAAGATCGCACGGGAGTTTAGCTTCGAAAATAGTATGCCGAAGTCAAGGATTGCTAGCCTTGGGTTCGACTTTCGCGTCAGGCCCCAGGGGGAAGGTGAGTTTGAGGTTTATGCCCAGCCGGATGATGAAAACGAAAATCTGTGGAAACGTACGGCTGATTTGATCGAGGCTTCGATACCCAAGGTTGCGTATTTTCCGACGTTTTTGATCAATGTGCCTGAGCAAATCTCGCTCGCATCCGATGGTTATGAGGGTTACGAGAAGAGGCATTATCGGGAGATTGTCGAGCGCATAATCAAATTCGCTGGCTTCGATGTTGACCGGGATGTGAACAGACCAATCGAGTCGTTTCGGGCCGCTAACGGTGCTGACTGGTATGAGAAGTTCCAGCGTAGCGCAGCAAAGGGCAAGATTGATAATGTCTTCCAGCAGGTCTCCAACGCGCTTTCCGCTGAAGTGATTGGCGGTTGGCGGCGCGTTCTTTCGCGCAATGCCACAGCAAAACGGGTTGACCTCAAGTGGATAGTCGGCAGCGCTGATGACCCCAATGCGGTCGTGTCGTTTGTCGTGAGTAACCGCGATACGACTTATAAGATCGCCGAGCGATCGATCGGCTTCAGATGGTTCTTTACATTCTTGCTGCTCACGGGATTCAAACTTGAGCGTGAAAACCAGCATAAAATCTACGTCTTTGACGAGCCTGCTGCAAACCTGCACTCCCGCGCTCAGGCAGAGCTGCTGGGTTACTTCGAGAAGATGGCGGCCAGCGGCGATAAGATCATCTACTCAACCCATAGTCACCATATGGTGAACCCGAAGTGGCTTTCCGGGGCTTACATTATCGAGAATCGCCCTGCAGGTCAGGGTGATGATGAAGACTACGATCTCGACTTCACGCCTGCTGAAGTGAACGCTATTAAGTACAAGCAATACCTGAACACATTCCCAACTCGTACCCACTATTTCCAGCCAGTGATTGACCGACTGCAGTACGTCGTACCTGAAGTCGTGGGGACTTCACCATGTGTGATCTTGGAAGGGATCTCTGACTATTACGCGCTCAAAGCATCAGCATTACGGACTGGAGACAAGCTTGGGTTCAATCTTATTCCGGGTGTCGGTTCAAGCGCGTCAGGTAATCTGATCAACTTACTCATGGGGCGAGGCGAAAAATTCATTGTTCTGCTAGATGACGACAAGGAAGGACGAAAAGCCCGAGATCGCTTCCGAAAGGAATGGATCCTCCCGGATCAAATGGTGATCACCCTGGCAGATATCGATGCCTCATTCGAAGGGATGGCGCTGGAAATGCTCTTGGGGAAAGACAGCATGGAGGTAGCTCAGAACAGCTTGGGATTGAGCTCCCTACCTACCAAGGCTCAATACGGCCTGATCTTGGCTGAGTACCTCTACAAAGCAGATACTTCTATTGAAATTTTCTCGGGCCAAGGCCTGCAGAACCTTCACTCTGTACTTACATCTCTTGGGAAGCGCATTGCTGCGCTGTAATGCGAGAGCATTTCGCCGGGGAGCTAAGCCGATTGCCTCGCGGCAATAATTTGGCGCAGGTGCCTGGTTTTGCATGGCCCGTCGATTTCTGAGATGGGGTAGAACCCGCCGGAGATCTGAGCTTGGTGGTTTCGCTTCATAGCCTCCACAACGTCGGCATACGCATCTAAATTAGGGCGGCCTGCTGCAGCTCTTCAGCAGCTCTATGGACGGCCTGAGAGTTGTGCGCGAAGGCAGTCGCACAGCGAAGCCTGTCGACGTAACCGTCACGTCCGTTAGCAAGCAGGTTAGCCATTACGTGGCTTTGCTCCATTGCGGCTCTGATTCTCAAGAATGGTTCAACCATCTCAGGCCGTGGCAGATCCACAGGGTTGATACCCCGCAGAGCAAGTACCTGCGACTCGACAATTGTCAGGATCTCCTCGTTCGTCTCCTTAACCTGTTGCTGTAGATCGTTGAAGCTCTGGAACAGCAAACTGCTCACCGCAGCTGCGCGCGCAGCAACGCCAACAACTAGATGAGAAACCACCCGGTCCTTACTTTGGCGCTCCCGCGCTTGTTGCCGCCCTTGCTCATTAGCAATCAGAACCGCAGCGAAAACTGCTGCAATAGACCCAACCGCTTGCACCCAGCCGGGGCTATCTTTATCGAGCACACCGAAATGCACAAATACCCCGACTAGCAACCAGAGCGTCGGTATGCCGAGCATCAAAAGCCACAACCACCACACGGTGAAGACCCCCATCTCGCGAGGAATCGATTGCCACTTACTCACTGCAAGCTCCTGTCTATGTTTCAGCCCAAGAGGATGCCCCACCTTCGCTCAACTCGTCCACGAGTGCTGCACTCACAGTGTTCGATTAAATTCGACTGCTGACGCGACGCGTGTCAAAGGAGCAAATGCATTCGGCAGCTCCAGATGTTACAACAGGTGGTTCGGTAAGATGGAGCTGGTTTCGAATACCCCCACCTGGCGGTTCACTACCATCCAAGAAGGGCCATAACGGGCGGATTACCGACGTCGCTATCGGCCAAAAGCAGCCGCTGGCGGAAGCCCTGCTCAAAAAAGGGAGCTCGCTCATATAGCCTCACTATGACGCCCGGAAGCGTCTACGCAACTAGGGCGACTCAATCCTAGGAGGAAGGCCTCACAGGATTTCGACCTCGCTCTCAAGAAGCCAGCCAGCAGCAACAACGTTTCGCTTAGCCAGCGTCGGCTGGGGTGTATATACGACAATCGCCAGGCTCTTTTCAGCCCGACTACATGTCACGTAAAGCAGCCTACGAGTACGTGCTAGTGCGTTGTCCTTGCCGTCACGCTCGTTGTCTCGGTCTGTCTTTGTTGGTTCTTTTACACCCAGCAATTTGTCGTAGCTGAATAAGAAACCGCCTGCCTCTTCATCGTTGATGACGACCATGACTCGTGGAAACTCCAGCCCCTTTACCCCTTGATGTGTACCATAGGGTGAAAGGCCATCCGCATAACTCGCAAAGGCTGCCAGCTCCGAAAATGGACGCTCAAGGAATAGCTGGTAGGCGTAGTTGGTCATCGCGCTCGTATCTTCAGGATCTGGAGCCTCACCAGGAGCTCCCAACACCATTGCCCCAACCAGATTTTCAGGGACATCAAGTAGTTGGGTTTGCAACAGAAGCGTTGCGACCTCGCTCAGTGTTGGATCGTTTCTTTCGAAAAGAGAAAGCAGGGCGTGCGTCGCTTCCTCTACACGCTGCATGTGGGCCGATTGATCCCCTGTTGATTGCATAGCGTCCTTACTGAGCAAAGGAGAGCGAGAGCGTACTGCTTCAAGCAGAAGGAAGTGATCGTCCTTTGCGGTAAGAATGGGAAGAACGCCTTCGCTGAAAACGCGAAGTGCGGGCAGGGTTCCATCCAGCAAGCCTGTTTGAAGGTGCTCAACCGCGTGTAGGGGCGTGAACAGCTTCTCGAACCCCATTCGCCGCCCAGCCATCTTATGTTCGAGGATCAAGGTCTTTCGGCCTTCAGGGCCGGTAGCCCATTCTCCGTCGTCGGTGATTGCAGCCATCGAATGTGCGATTCCTTCCTCAAGATTCGATGCCTGTTCTTGGCTTTGACTAATGCAGTACATGCGCACTACGCCTTCAATGGCATCAGGTTTTGGGGTCTGCTGATGAGTGTCGGCAGTGCTTCGAATCACGTTGATAAGGTCTACCACCCTACGAGGGCAGCGGCGATTAACGACCTTTTCAGGTTTCAGCCAGTCACCCGGTATCGCTTTATCAAGGCGCGTTACTCCATGGCCGTAAATCTGTTGCATGGTGTCGCCCAGTAGCCCTAAGCAGAAGCGTGTCTGCGCCAATTGCTGGACTTTCAGAAAAGCCTCCATTACTGGAGCGTGGGTGTCCTGACTTTCGTCGATCAATACAACTGGGTAGCGGTCTACTAGAACATCCAGCAAAGGGCGTTCAGGAACGAATGCTGCAGTTAACTTGATGACCTCATCGTGATTAAGTGCTTGCCGCTCTCTGTTGTCGCCAGCGGGGCTGTAGATGAACTTCGTAATCTCGTCGAGAGTCTCAAGCCTGCGTATTTTGCTTTGTAGCTTCCGTCTGTTTGCCCGAGATGTTTTATTGTCGCCTCTCGAGCGTGCTAGCTCGCCCTCGATCTTTTCAATGTCCTGGGCAAGTTTGATTCTTAGCCACTCTCTGATCTCGTTGTCGAATCCTTGGATTAGGCGCCAGGCGAACGCGTGAATGGTCGAGACTTCCACGAGTGGATCATACTCTAGCCTCCGAAGAATCTCATCGCAGGCTGCGTTTGTATAGGTGATCACCGCAATGCGCCTGCCCTCGAATGTCAGGCGTTCTCGCTCGCGACTTTTGAGTTCGCGGATAGATTCGACGAGTGAGTGGGTTTTTCCTGAGCCAGCACCTGCGTAAAGAAAAAAACTCTTCGGGTCTGCCAGATTCAGGCAAGCCTGCATAATGGTGTCGGCATCTGCGATAGGTGCCTCGCTCATGGCGTCACCTCCACGCCCTCGGGTGGAATTACCAGCAGCTCTTTTTGCTTGTTTCGCAATTTGGACTCAAGCCAGTTGAGGCCTTCACAGATGTATTCAGGGATTTCGAGGCTGGGAAAGTTTTTGTCGCCCAAAACGAGCAACACAAACTCTGCTTTCTTTCCTTCGCGTAATTCGTTGAAAAATCCTTCTCCGACGGCTTCCGATGTTTGCGCTTCATTCAAAACTTTTACGAAAGCCTTCATCAGACCAGTACTGTTTGTCTTTTTCGCAAAGTAACCAGCGTTGCTAAGCACGAAGCTGTCTTCAAAGGTATTTGGAAGAGCTTGTATTGCTTTACCAGTAGCGGGCAGGTGGGTGGAAATAGGAGTTTGATAGGCGATGCGTACCGAGTACAGGTCGTCGATTTGGTGCTCTTTTTGGTTCGCTGGCAGCTCAAGCAGCTCATCCACTGTGCTGCCGAGATGCATCAGTTTCATCCAGCTCCGCAACGTCGGATTGTTCGTAATCTGATCTGCGTTTCTTTGCACCGGTTTTGCAGCTTTATTAAGCCCTGCATCGAGGTCTGTAATAACCAGGGTGAGGATGCCAAGGGCGTCAATTAAAGGCCTTAGTCGGTGTGCGTGACTACCACCGATATCGAGAGTTGTGATGTAGCAGCGGTCAAGGAATGGAAACTTATTTCGCAAAAAATGCGGCAGCATCATTCGCTCTGCTGAACCCTCTACCAAGATGACGGCATCGGCGAAGAATATGTCCGCGTGCTGTGCCCGCAAATACCTGGTTACGAACTCCTTCGTCTTTGTTCCCTCGCCGAACACGTTAGAGAGATTAGAGACCGTCGACACCGGTACACCGATGCGATACATCCCAGCTGGGAGTCGCCTGAAATACCTAAGGTTCTGGTACTCCACTTCATGTGTTACATGGCTGGAGTGCGTGCTCACCAAAAGCTGAGTCTTCAGATTTGGGTAGCGTTCAAGCAAAGCGTCTCGGCATAGAACTTGGTAGGCGTGCCGCACGAACACTTGTTGCACTTGAACATGAAGGTGGGCTTCAGGCTCTTCAATGAGCACGAGGTGGATGGGCTCGACGCGGTCTATTACTTCAGTGCTGGCGGCCCTGGTTTTTCTCAGCCACTCGTCCCTGAAGCCCATCAACCGGAAAATCATAGATATCAGGTTTTGATATCCCAACCCGTTAGCGGTCTCTGGTAAGTGAAGAGGAGGGGCTCCTGGAGCGCCCTGGATTGAATCCAACTCAAAAAGGACGGCCGCTTCATGATTCATGCCGTCAGTTGTTGCTAGGCGACTTGCGACTTTGATGCGTGGGTCATTGCGGCCGGGGTAGCCCAATCCCTCGACCTCTCTAATAGCAGGTTCGAAGCTGCTACCTAGCTTCGTATCGAATGCCGACTGGGCTGCTTCTATCGCCCGCAACGCTTCGAGATCTGAAATATCTGGGCTGTCACCTGGATCAAGGTGTCGGGAGTAATAAGATCTGAGTTGTTCCGAGAGTTTTCGAGCGCCGCTGGGGCTAGTGCTATCGCCTTGATTGTCGTCCGAATGGTCGCCGAATCCCCGCTGTGCATTGATTTCATGTACTCGAATTAATCCACTGAGAGGATTGCTTTCCAAGGGCAGGGCAGTAGGGCCCAATTGCTGCATTTGCGCCATTCGAGTCGACTTGTCAGGCTTCTTAAGTTGTTGTGGATCTAGGCGGTACCAACGAATCTTGAATTTATCTCCCAGACGACGGTTCAAGTAATCATGAAGGCTCTGCGGCCATAGTGTCAGCGGGCTACCAGGCGGGTCTTCCTTCCCTAGAGCATCCTCAAGCTCTGCAACCCTCGCGCGCTCCTTGCGGTAGTCCGTGTACAACGTATTCATATCATCTGGTTCAAGCAGGAAACGCATTCCCACAAGCCCCCCGCGCCACTCAAAGCTGGGTATGAGATCGCGGATGAAGTGGAACTCTCCTTGATCTGCCGACACCCAGATATCCAGACTAGGGAGCCAGTCGGCCCAGTCCTTGGCTGTAGGAATTTCATAGTTTGCTGGTGGGTTCTCCCACTCCTTCCCAATCTCGTCCAGCTTGGCGAGATGACAAAGAGTCAGATCCTGGAGCCGAAAAGCAGAAGCCTTCGAAACCAAAAATCTCCGGAGTGCCAGCATAGCGGAGGATTTGCCGCTGTTGTTTGCACCTACAAGCAGAGTGGTCTCATTAGCGAAGTCAATTCGGACAGAAAGCAGTTTTCGAAAGTTAGATATCTCTACGTGCTGGATGCGCATGCGTCGTCCTTGAAAGCCTGAGGAGTATCAATTTGCTATCAATATAGCTAGCTGCCTATAACAATCAAAGAGAGAACAATGGAGAGAAATTTATTTTTTGGCCGAAAGTAGTCGTTCGTGAGCGGCAGCTTTCGGCCCAGAGTGTGTAAAAACGCTTTGACCTCATCGTTGGATCATCGACTTTCGTTGGCTGAGCGATCGCACGGTAAATGCTGCGGAACTGGCGACAGACGCCCCGGATGGCCTTGCTGTTGTCTTTTCGAAGGTTAGCGATGGTCTTGAAGTCGGGTATCAACCGCCCGGTCAGCCACATCAGCTCGACGTTGCGTTGGACTTCTCGTTCCAGGCGTCGGCTCGACTGGATGCGGTTGAGATAGCCGTAAATGTAGCTCTTCAGCAGGATCGCCGGGTGATAAGCAGGCCGGCCTGTGTCGGCTGGGATAGCACCGTCAAAACCCAAGGAGAACAGGTCGAGTGTCATTGACAAAGACGTGGACTACGCGCGCCGGGTTGATAACGCTGACGTAGTCGTCGAGGCCCTCGAGAAGTAAGGTGCCTTGGCCTCGATGTTTACCTTGGATAAAGCGCTTCATGGGCGATCCCTGCGATGAAATCCTCAGAAATCATAGCAAGGGTTCGCGAAGGCGTTTTTACACACTCTGTGCCAGGAGCCGCCGCTCGCGAATGGCAAACGGCCTGAGGTACCCATAATGATGGCGATTTGAACATAAATTTTTACGTAGCGTAGTACAGTAGCCAGCGAAATTTTACGTGCTACACAACTTCTAACCATTGCAGGACGCACATCCGACATGACCGCTATCTGTAAAGCTCCCCTTCAGCAATTTGTTCAATGGTGCTCGGATCACATTATCGGCGATGAGAAGGGTGAGGCCCAAATTTTCTTGGATCAACTTTTTCGAGCCTTCGGTCATGCAGGCTTTAAGGAAGCAGGCGCCGTCTGCGAAATGCGCGTTAAGAAGGCGGACAAGGGCACCAGCTTTGCGGATTTGGTCTGGAAACCAGTGGTGTTAGTGGAGATGAAAAAGCGCGGTGAGGACCTCTCCAAGCATTACTCTCAGGCTTTCACATACTGGACCCGCTTGGTTCCCAACCGCCCGAATTATGTCGTACTGTGTAACTTCGATGAGTTCTGGATCTTCGACTTCAATAGCCAGATGGACAGCCCGGTCGACAAGGTCCGTCTCAGTGAGTTGCCAGAGCGATTTGGGCCGCTGGCGTTTCTATTCGCTGCTCCCACAGAGCCTGTCTTCGGTAACCACCAAGAAAGCGTCACACGTAAAGCCGCCGATCAGTTAGTGCTGCTTTTTCGCTCTTTGATCAAGCGAAATGTTGATCGTGATCTTGCTCAGCGTTTCACGCTTCAAATCCTAATGTCGCTGTTCGCAGAAGATATTGGCCTACTTGAGAAATATTTTTTAACCCGACTACTAGATGACTGCACAAGTCCGGCGCTTGCCTATGACCTGATCGGACAGCTATTCGTGGAGATGAACACCCCCGGCAGAACACCCGGAGGCCGCTTCAAGGGTGTTCCCTATTTCAACGGCGGCCTATTTGCCAATCCTGCTCGCATCGAACTCAGCGCGGACGAAATTGTGATGCTCAAGGAAGCAGCCAAGTTCGACTGGTCGCAGGTGCGACCGGAGATATTCGGCGCCATCTTTGAGCACAGCATGGACTCCGACGAGCGCCGTGCCTACGGTGCCCACTACACAAGCCCTGTGGACATCATGAAGGTGGTTGGACCGACGATTGTCGAGCCTTGGCGGCAGCGCATCGACAACGCGAAAACGCTAACGGAGCTGGAGCACCTCCTGATGCGTATCGAGAGCTTCAGGGTGCTGGACCCGGCTTGCGGCTCAGGTAATTTCCTTTATATCGCCTACCGTGAGATCAAACGCCTGGAAGCTGTCATTTACGAGCGCATGGGTGAGTACAAGAGCATTGACGCATCCCAGAGGCCGATGGGCTTTGTCTCCACACGTAACTTTTTCGGCATGGACATCAATCCATTCGCGGTTGAATTAGCCAAGGTAACGATGATGCTGGCGCACAAGTTGGCTATCGAGGAACTACATGTTCAGGAGCAAGCACTTCCGCTGGATAATCTCGACGCCAACTTCAGTATCGGTGATGCCTTGATACTCGATGACGGAGCTCGTACCCCTTGGCCAGAAGTCGACGTGATCATAGGTAACCCTCCATTTCTAGGCGCTAAACTACTCAAACCCAAACATGGTGCAGACTATGTCAAGCGTTTGCGTAACGCCTACCCAGAAGTACCGGGCATGGCAGATTTCTGCGTTTACTGGTTCCGCCGTGCAGAACTGCACCTAGCTGAAAGCACCATGAACGACTGGCCGTCTGGGCGTGCAGGTTTGGTTGGTACGCAGAATATCCGCAATAATGCTAGTCGCATCGGTGGTTTAGACTTCATCTGTGCAAGCGGTACTGTGATCGAGGCCATTGATAACCAACCCTGGTCCGGAGAAGCCAACGTACACGTTTCTATCGCTAACTGGATTAAATCTCAGGATTCTGCATTGCTGCCGAAAGGCCGGAGGTTGTGGTACAAGATTGAACAGGCACCCAAAGCTCGCAAGGCTCGTGGTAGCGGACATGCAAGCAAGGATTACGAACTGGATATGCGCATAGTGACGCATATCAACGCGTCGTTGTCGGATAAGGTAGATGTGGGGGCTGCAGAAAAATTATCCTGCAACAGCCAGGTCGTTACTTGCCAAGGTATTACCCCTGGTCATTCTGGTTTTCTACTGGACAACTTCGCTAAATCCGCGATGCCTGAAAACGAGCAAGTCATCATTCACCCATATCTGGTTGGTGATGATCTGCTTAGTGGTCGCCAGCTCGCCCGCAATATTATCGACCTTGGCGATATGGACGTTCTCCAAGCCAAGCGTTTCAAGAAGGTTTTTGCCCATTTGGAAACAAACGTACTTCCAGATATGTTGGCAAAATCAGAGGCTTCTGAGCGAGCAACATCTATTAACTACTGGTGGAAACATTGGCGTCGACGTGAGGATTTGATTGATGCCATCAAAGAAGTCCCGCGCTACCTCACCTGCTCCCGGGTCACGAAGCGTCCAATCTTCACATTCATTGATGCGACCATACGTCCCGGTGACGCCCTTCAAGTATTTGCCCTCGCTGATGACTACAGCTTCGGCATCCTACAATCGGCTGCACATTACAAATGGTTTCATGCCAAATGCTCTAATATGAAGTCGGACCCGCGCTACACCTCGGAATCAGTGTTTGATACCTTTCCTTGGCCGCAAGATGTAAGCGTTGCCGAGATCGACGCGGTGGTGAATGCAGGACGTCATTTGCGTCAGGTGCGCGATCAAGCCTTGGAACATCTCGATGGAGGCCTTCGTACCCTCTATCGCACCATTGATGTACCCGGTAAGAACCCCCTCAAAGACGCTCATGCGATCCTTGATACCGCGGTGCTGAAGGCTTACGGCTTTTCTGCCAAGCAAGATTTGCTTGAAGGATTGCTCAACCTTAATCACGCAGTCGCCACGCAGATTGCTGCTGGACAAACGGTTAACGGTCCGGGCTTGCCTCCCTCCTACCCACATCCTGAATCACTGGTAAGTACTGATGCTTTTGGCCATCGTAGTTAAACTAGGATTTGCATTTTGTTCTGATTCGGAGCGTGATGACGCCGTTTTGCCATATGCAGATATCTAAGAATGTCCGCCTATGGCCGATTGCTGCCGGTGACGAGGGCAGCAATCGGCTAGAGACATCCGATTCCCGGGGTTAGCTGAGGGAAAAGATCATAGACGCAGTTCTTGTCCGCGAATTACACGTCTCACATGGCCATACTCTCTCTTCAGGTAGTCCGTATCCAAACTGAATCCGCACAGATCCGCTATCAATGACGTCAGATTCCAGACAGCGCCATTTGGATTCTGCATCTTTGAATATTCATCCAGGGTTTTGTGAGCAATCTTTAATCCGTGCTCATGAAGCCCAATGGTTGTTCTGACTCCATATCTAAGTTGAGTCGGCTGCGCTGAGTCCAGGTCGAGGTTTGAAAATATCGGCGGCCCAACATCTACCCCACCTTTATCAGGTAAGGAAACCGCTATATCAAAAATCTTGCCATCGACTTCAACCCATGAATGATCAAATGTCCCTACAGTTGACATGACCTCACCGATTACCAGTGCAGGTTTCAGTCCCATCTCACTCAAGATCATGTAGAGACAGGCAGAGGTGTCATGACAGGCACCGCCCCAGTTGTTCAGCCACGTCAAGTTGAGAGGAACGTCGAAAACCTCAAAAATGTCTTGCCCATCTTTGATGGTAAGCGAGGCTGTATGGGCATTCTGGAGCCATAGCGGTATGCGCGACATATTAATTCCTGCTCCTATACATTCTGAATCGTCCCCGATGCCATAGACGCCTCCACACCTCAAATGGAGAGTTTGTTAAAGTCCTCTGCTGACCGGTTTCTGCCCGTCGCCACCCTCGGCCGCGGGGGGAGCTGGCGATCAGTTAAGTATCGAGACTTTGGATGGAGCGTCAATGTTAAATCCGACCTGCGATATGATTAGCATAACTGAGGTTTAAGGGCTCAATCGACACGAACTGGTCGGTCGGATGACCCGCGGTAACAGAAAGCGATTCAGTGCCATTAGAGGGGCCGTTTACATCGACTTGACCGATACAACTTCGACAAACCTGAATTTTTTTCTGGCCGTCTTTGTAGCTTCTTGCTCCGCAACTAGTGAGCTCAGCGTATCGGCCTCATGTACCATCTCGTGCATTTTGCCTTCAAATTCATTTCCCACCCGCAGCGTGACTCTCAGCCTGGGCGTGAAACCTTTTGAGACTTTCTTTTTCTTCGCTGCGTTTACCGGTTGTACCATCACGACATCCGAGATGGTGTCTTGCACGTGTGTGTTAAATGCTGGCGCAGGGGACTGTGAATCACCGAATAGCGCCCGGCGCATCTCTTCTTCCGTCAATTCTGTAGTCATAACATTTCTCAGAAGGGCGTTATGTACAACCATGCCGATTCTGTCAGCGTGGTCGGACTCTGCATTATTCGTCGCTAGGTCAAACCTGAAGCGGTGGAGGGCCGCCAGTCACCGCCGAGCGTCATCGTCTGGCTGGCAGCTTCATTCGATGTATAGCTTATTGATACTGCATGCTTGTGTTGTCACTGCTTCACATTTACGCTTTGTCCCGTCACGGTCAATCCCGTGGCCGGGTGTCAGAACCTGAATTGTTCGAGGCGCATAGCGCCATAGCCAGCTATTAAGTGCTTACATAGGCTTAGCTGCTGCTTTTCTATGGCGGTCCGTGCGGGGCAGGCTTCGGCCTGGCCGGTTCCCTCGGACGCCGGTTTCTGACCCCCGTACGGTCCGCCACCCATTTCGTGTCAGAACGGCTGGGTGGACGGCTCCTTAACTGTCCGAGGAGATAAGGAAAATGACCTGTCCCCCTTTTAAGCTCGTGCGCCACCCTGGCCAAATGATTCAAGCTGCACAATATCTCGGAGGATTCCGCGATGTTTGATCTTTCGCTTCTCATTGGCCTACCCAAACCCAACAGCATCGATACTTCATCGCTTACCCCTGAAGATGCAGCTATTAAACTACGGCAGGCTGCAATCCTTCGGCTTAATGGAGCACAGAGCGTCCTGCTTCATTTTCCACAGGATGTTGAGCTGGCGGTAGAGCTGTTGGATGACGCGGCTGTACTGTTCGACAAGGCGTTTCGATGTTTGTCCGGTATCCCAGCTCAGCGCGTTCATCAACAGGTTGGTGAGTACGTCTCTGTCCCTTCAGCTGAAGGCTGTCCTGGTCTTCGAACACCGTGGGGCAATGAATTCCGCCCGATGATTGAGGACGGCGTTCGGTGCGCTGAGACCTGGCTCGATGGCTCATCATTGCCGCTGTGGTGGGCACTGGCGCAAAACCGAAAGCATCATCGTCCAGGTGATCCCCAAGAAGCATTTGAAGCAGGCTTTCTGCTGCGGTTGCAGCAGACGCTGATCGTGCGACGTGAAGCCGTCACCTCCCAATCAACCAGCTTTGATGCCTGAGTCTGTAATTGACGTTTGAGATTTGCTTTTTCCGCCAAACCCTCCGATCAAGCGATCTTTGATCGCGTTGATCGGAGGGTTCACTCGCTTTTTCTCGAAGCCACGTCGTGCCACCGTCTTATTTTGATATCTGATTAGCGCCACATATTCTTTTACCGTCGGTAATCGCCCGCGCGATTCTACTAAGCGCAGCGCCGTTTAAGTGTCAGGACGGATCGTTTCGTTGAGGCGTGGATCTAGGTGTAGCGACAACGGCGACAATGGCGACAACCCATGCAGACCGGGCCTGGAGCGTGGCGACACTAGTGGCGACAGTCGCCACTTTCTAAGCGCTTTGTTCGTGACTCTTGACCGCCTTTTCGAGTAGGTATAAAAATTGGCGCACGGATCGCTGTAGTTGACAGCACCTGCCCAGGTAGCCAGAACCTTTAAGGTTACGCCACTTGCGTGGTGGTTCTTCCCCAAGTGCGATTAGCGTCCGGCGGCTCGCACGGTCACTCCCAAGAGTGATGGATGCCTACTCGACCAATCTGCCTACTGCGGCAGACGATGGACCTTCCTCGCTGCACTGCAGCAACCTCACCTCTCGGCACACTTCGCTGCGCCAATCCGCGCCCGTCTCTTTCTTCTGGAAAGAGACGGGCGCTTGTACCGCTGCTGCAAGCCACGTCGTACAAGGCATTGCCGCAACTCTCCTCGTGACAATCGACCTGACAAATGCGATTCGTCGCCATCCGCAATGACACAGGCACCGGTGCAGCAGCCAATGGAAAGGCTGCACCTGACTGACAGTCAGGCATGCTCCAGGTGTCCATGTCGTTGCCTTCTCCTACTCAGGATCTCCAGGTGCCGAACTCGTCAGTCGGCACAGCCTCCACCCGCCCGCATCTTCGGATGCGACTAAGGAGGCCAGATTCATGGGGTCATGCCCTCGCTCCTGGTTGTAAGGAGCCGTTCGTTCCGCGTCAGTGAACACCTCACAGGCCGCAGGGGCCTTGATCCCTGATAACACTCAACAGCCGTGGCGGGACTACGTGAGGACAACCAGCAATGATCGAGGAGAGGCCCATGCAGCAGTTAGATCCGAAGCTTGAACTACCACGACCACCTCGACCGTTGATTGAGTCGAACCCCGTGCCCCAGCCTTATCCGGTGCCGGCACTGGGTGGGATTCTTGGGCCTGCGGTCGAACGCATGGCCGAGGTCATCGGCGTGCCTCAGGCTCTGGCCGCGCAATCGGTGTTGGCCGCCTCGGCTTTGGCCACTCAAGGTCATGCGGGCTTACAACTCGACGGGAGAAATTATCCCCTGTCGCTGTACCTGATCACGGTGGCCGCGTCAGGTGATCGCAAGACCGCCGCAGACCGATGTGCATTGCTGCCTGCACGGCAATGGGAGCGTGAACAGTGGCAGCGCTATCGCGAACAACTTGCCAGGTACCGTGCCGCACAGCGGCAGGCGCAGCGTATCAAGCCTGGCGATCCTGAGCCCGCAAACGGAATGTCGCTCGAAGCGGAGCCCTCAGCCCCTAGACTGATCACCACCGACCCGACTATCGAGGCCCTGATCAAGGGGCTCTGTCATGACCTGCCTAGCATGGGTCTGTTCTGTGATGAGGGTGGACAATTCCTCGGCAGCAGCACCATGAGTCGGGATAACCGTTTGAAAGCGGTTACGACCTTGTCGTCACTCTGGGACGGCAGTCCGATAGATCGCGCGCGGTCCATGGTGGGTGAAAGCTTGCGAGCTTATGATCGACGCTTAAGCCTGCACCTGATGCTGCAACCGTATTTGGCCATGCAGTTACTCAGTGACCCGTTGCTGCAGGGGCAAGGCATTCTAGGGCGCTGCTTGATGACCTGGCCCACCAGTCTAGCCGGGCAACGTAGCTACCAGGCTGTCGACTTGTCCAAAGACGCTGCCCTCAAGCGCTATCATCATCGCCTTTCGGCTCTGTTTTATCAGCCTTGGTCACTTTCCGCTGACGGAGCCTTGCAACTGTCAAAGCTGAGCCTCAGTCCGCTGGCTCGTCGTCGCTGGATTGATTTGCATGATGCTATCGAAGCTCAGCTGGGGGAGTTTGGCGAGCTGGCCAGCGTACGGCCCAGCGGATCAAAGGCCGCCGATAACCTGCTGCGCGTCGCCGGCATTCTTGCAGTTGTGGAGGAGAGCAGCGTCGTGGAGGTCGACCATATCCAACGGGCCTCCGCTTTAGTCGGCTACTACCTCACCGAGATCCAGCGCTTGACTGAGCAGGAGCCAGTGTGTCGAGTAAAAGAGGAAGCAGACCGGCTGCTGCGATGGCTACAGGTCAAAGATTGGAAGCGTTTCAGTATTCGTGAATTGAATCGCAACGGTCCCCGCTTTGCCCGCAAGAGCAGTCGTCATGCCGCCAAGCTGCTGGTCGAGTTGATTGATCATCAGTGGTTGATCACCGATGGCCACACCTTCGAGGTGCGCCATGTTTAATCTTGATGAAGCGCTGCGCAACCATCTGGCTCAGCGTCAAAAGGAGCCCAAAGCGCGATTTGTCGCCGCTACTGTCGCCACTTTGTCGCCACGCGCAAAACCAGGCAGGACGAGGGTTGTCGCCGCTGTCGCCAGTGTCGCCACCACCCATAAAGCTATCGCCTCTACGACAGCCATTATTCAATGGTTGAAAGAGGAGGGTGCGCATCTTTACGTCACCGACAACACGCTGTGTTTTTGCCCGACTGATTGGGCGCAGATCCCCATCGTGAGCGCGCACTGGCGAGCCCTTTTGCATGATCTCGCTGCAATCGATCAGGAACAGAAAAATGGCTCGAGTTGGTAAGCGATCTGGGCGCAATTTCGGCTTCGGTCGCCAGCTCAGCTATGCCGGACCGCAAGCACTGAAAGACCTGTTTGGCGACGGCCATTTTGCTACCGTCAAAGCCCATAGTGATCGCTGGCAGGCCTTCGTGCGTTGGTGTCTATCCGAGGAAGGGCCGAGGCTCAATGATGCGCGACAGATCGACCGCGAAGTCCTAATGCGGTACGCCGTCCACGTGCGGGAGCAGGTTGATCAGGGCAACGTCGGCATCGCCACCGCGCAGAACCGACTGTCCAGCGTGAACCGAACGATGGCTGCGCTGCGCGGTGATCAATACGTCAAAATTCCGAGTCCGAGCAAGGCGCTTGGCTTGCAGCGCTCAAGCGTGCGTAGTGAGGCGCCACAAGGCCAAGACCGTGTGCAGGTCAGGCTGATTGCGCAAGCGCTGTCAGAGCGACAGCAACTGAGGGTGAGTGCCATCGTGCTCCTCGCTCGGGAGACCGGCATGCGCCTGCGTGAAGCGATCTTGGCGGACTTGCCCCGGCTGCAACGTGAGGCTCGGCAACTGGGCAAGATCAATATCCAGGACGGCACCAAAGGCGGTCGATCAGGAGCATCGGCACCGCGTTGGATTGTGGTCACGGATCAAGTTCGTGGCGCCCTCGACAGGGCCAGCGAGGCCTCACCCAAGGGCAGTCGGAATTTGTTAACACCTGATGAAAGCTACAAGGATTTCTTACAGACAATCTTACGACCGGCGCGGGACATCATGCATGAGCATGGATTGAAAGGCTTTCATGAACTGCGGGCGGCTTACGCCTGTGAGCGCTATGAACAATTGACCGGCTTCTCCGCGCCCATCAATGGCGGTCGTGGTCAACGAGAGGATCGAGCACTCGATCAGCGTGCACGTCAGCAGATCAGCCACGAGTTGGGGCATAACCGCATCGACGTGGTGAGTGCCTACATCGGAGGTCGTCGATGAAGTCCGAGTTCGATATGGCGTTGTTTCTGAGCCCCGTGCTCAAAGGTGCGCATGCCACGCGGCAGCGGCATATCAGGCAGGCAGAAAGGATGCACGAGGCGATTCGTGAGCGCTGGAGTTGTGCGACCCCTTGGTCCTGGAAGGAAAAGCACACTAGATGGTTTTTAGAGCACCACCTGCGTTGCTCAGCACCAGCGACCATTTATTACTATGAGTTAACCGCAGGGCTGATCCGCCGCAGAAAGGCGCAACTCGTGGTTGTCTGATAGACCTTAAGCGTGAGCCCGTGAGGATGGAGTGCGCAGTATTCACTGGGTGTCGGGGTCGCTGTAATTAGCCCGGTATGGCACTTCGGACTTCATCTCTATCAACATGCGCCAGCGCGACTTCGATTAGCTCCGGACGCTACCCACGCTCGTTCAGGATGGTGTTAGCCATGGAGCGGATGCCGTGACTGACCAAGAGGGGGCATATTTTTAAATAGGGAACATCGTCCTTATCATCAGAATAGGGTAGGTGATTTCTAAGGGCAGTTATTCACCACAGGTTGATCGATATTTTCACCAGAAAGATTGAGCTTGCAGCGATCAATATGGCACCAAGAGTCCCATTGGCTGGGCGTAAGTGTGGGCGCAACCGGTTTTTAGCGAGCAGGAAAACTCCAGAGGCAACCGCTAAAACCAGTCCTTTGAGCAGGCTATAGCTTAGTGAATATAGTAATGCGATCGTCAAATGGGACCTGTTTTCCCCGAGTAGCAAGGGAAACAGAAGGGAGAAAAATACCAAGGTCTTGGGATTGAGCAATCCCGCAAAAAAAGCCTCTAGCCAAGAACCGTGGAAACGGTGTGCCGTGTCAAGGCTATAGGGGCTTGGCCAATATTCATGCCTCAAAATCCTTATGCCGATGATGAGAACGTAGCAGGCACCTGCTAACTGGATGCCTACGACGAGCAGGTTTGAAGCCGCAATCACTGCGCCCAGGCCATAAAGCAGAAGAGTGGCGGTGATCAATGTACCGCCGAGGTCGGCAAGCAGGCGTCGTACGGCAAACATCCAGCTGTAACGCAGACTGTTACGTACCACGAGGATCGTCGAGGGGCCGGGCGATAAAATTGGCAGCAGTGAAAGTCCGAGAAAATTGACCATGTCCATGGTGATTGCCTCTTTGGATATTCAACTTGCTGGCGTACTGTCGAAGATCATGTCGCGCATCAGTTCACTCGCACCGGCGGCTATAGTGCCGGCCATGGCATCTCGATACACGCGTGCCACCTCGGAGTTAAGTTGATAGCCCTGCGCACCATGCAGTTGCGCGCAAGCCTGCGCGGCGCTGAGAGCGAGTTCGGTGGCGCGCAGTTTGAGGATGCAGGCGGAGCGCGTGTCGAGTTGGCCTTTGCTGTGCTGCCATGCCACCTGATAGGCGTAGTGCCGTAGGATTTGTTGTTCGCCGACGAGGTCTGCCAGACGGTGCCGGACACTTTGTTTGTCGCTGAGTGGCCTGCCCTGGAGTTGATGTCGACGCACGAACCCGTCGAGTACACGGATGCTGTGGTGGGCCCCACCGAGGGCTAGAAGACCTGCGACCAAGCGTTCGAAATCCAGGCCCTGCATCAGGTAGAGCAGGCCCTTGCCGGATTTGCCGAGCACATTGCAGGCCGGCACCACCAGATGGGTGAAGTCGAGATCGCAGACGTCGGCGCTGCACCAGCCAAGCATGGGGTGCGGCGTGCGCACCAGCCCCGGGCTGTCGCCATCGATCAGCAACAGACTGCTGCTGCTCAGTGCGTGCTGGCCTTCGCAGCTGCGCACCAGGGTCACGATCAAGGAGGCGCGGGAACCATTAGCGATATAGCGTTTGCTGCCCTCAACGATAAAACCGTTAGCCGAGGGTCGCGCCCTGCATTGCATCTGGCTGAGATCGCTTCCGGCGTGTTCTTCGCTGATAGCCAAGGCGGTAATGATCCGTCCTTGGCGAATGCCAGGAAGGTAGCGCTGGATTTGTTCTTCGCTACCGAACAACTCCAGGTAGGCGCTGGCCATGTAGGCATGCACCCCAACCGACGCACGGATACCGGCGTACCCCAGCGCGCCCAGCTCTTCAAGGAACACAGCGCTTTCCAGAAAGCCTTCGCCACGCTGTGGCAAACCTAGCAGGCCGTGCTCGGCCAGGGTCTGCCAGGCGTTTTCGCACAGATGTCCACGTTCTTCGGCAGCGTCTGCTATTGGCAGAAGCTGGCTCTGCAGGATCTGGCGCACCTGTAGGGCGAAGTTGCGATGGCTGTCGCTCAGATAGGGGCTGGGCATAGTCGGTTCGCTTTTATTTCACCGAGATCACTTGGTGTGCCGAGATGATGTCTGTCAGACAGCCAGGAATTCTGAATACGGCGTTAGGGGTACCGGCTGCGGCCCAAATCTCGTCGAACGTCAGCAGGTCTTCATCGACGAACAGTTTCAGCTCTTGCTTATGTCCGAGAGGCGGAACGCCACCGATGGTGAAGCCGGTCACCTCTTTGACGAAGTCAGCATCTGCCTTGAAAATCTTGTCGCCGACCAGCCGCGAAATGGTCTTTTCGTTCACTCGGTTCGGCCCGCTTGCCAGTACCAGCACCGGGATATTGTCGCGGGTGCGAAAAATCAGCGACTTGACGATTTGGGCCTTTTCGCATCCCAGCGCTTGGGCGGCATCGTCGGCAGTGCGGGTCGAGTCCGGCAACTCCTGAACGGTCAGGTCGAGGCCGCGCTCGTGAAGGGTGTCCTGGAATTGCTGAGCGCGTTTACTGATTGTCATAAGCGGGTTCTCCCGATGGATGAAGCGTAGATAGCAGTCGCCGATGATCGATCTTGCCGGTGGCGGACAGCGGCAGGATTTCGCAGAGTTGGATGTGGCGTGGAACCATGTAGGCCGGCAGCTGCGTGGCCAGGCTAAGACGCAGTTGCTCCGGGCAACACGAGGGGTCGACGGCGATCACGAAAGCGACCAGCGCCTTCTCGCCCTGCGGTGATTCAGTAACGGTAATGACGCTTTGCCGCACCTGCGGATGGCGGTTGAGATGGTAGGCAATTTCCCCCAGTTCGATTCGAAAGCCGTTGATCTTCACCTGGTCATCAGTACGTCCTTGAAACACTATGGCACCGTCTCCGCGGAAGTAGCCTCGGTCCCCGGTGCGATAGAGCCGTTCCTGGCGTTCGCCGATCAGGCATTCAAAGAAGCGCTCGCGGTTGACGTCTGGCAGTCCGAGGTAGCCTGGCGAAAGGCCGGGTCCGGCGAGACAAACCTCGCCGCTTTGACCCTGTTCGCAGAGGCGATCCTGGTCAATCAGGTAGACGCGGGTGTTCTGGATCGGGAAGCCGATGGGGAGGGCGGTATCCTCGTCGCGCAGCTCGCAGAGCGGATAGTACGTCGCGAATGTTGTGCTCTCTGTCGGGCCATAGACGCTGACGATCCGTCCCGGCCCGTATCGCTCCAGGGCTTTGGCCATATGCCGCAGAGAGTGTGCTTCTCCGCCGGTGAGGACGGTACCGACACTGTCCAACGCCTGTGGCATTTCGTCGATCAAGGTATTGAATAGGGCTGTGGTCAGAAACAGCACGCTGATCTTTTGCGTCTGCAGGATGTGCTGTAGCCGCGAAGCGCGAATGTACACGTCCGGGTAAAGCACACAGGTGCCTCCGAGCAGCAGGGCACCCCAGATTTCGAAGGTGGCCGCGTCGAAGGTCGCAGGCGCCATTTGCAGCAACCTGCTGTTCTCGTCCAGGCAGGCGTAGCGGGCGTTGTATACCAGGCGGGTAATGCCCCGGTGTGGGACAGGCACGCCTTTGGGCTTGCCTGTGGAGCCGGAGGTAAAGTTGATGTAGGCGATGGCGTCGGCTTCGATTATGAGCGGCGGGTCGCCTCGATCCTCAGTCGCTTCTGCAACAGCACTGGGTGCCAACACGTGGTAGCGGGAAAAGCGGGTGTCGTGCCTGGTGTTTTCGCTTCCTATCAGGTAGTCGCAGCATGCTTGGCCTAGCACTTCATGAATACGTTGCTCCGGCCAACCCGCATCGATGGGCAGGTAGCTCGCTCCAGCCTTCAGGATCGCCAAGAGCGCCACGATCAGTTCGGTGCTGCGCGGTAGGCTGACGGCTATTACATCGCCAGGTTGCACGCCCTTGGCGAGCAGGTACCACGCCAAGTGGTTGGCGTGGGTGTTCAACTGTTGATAGCTACACTCATGATCCTGATGCCATATGGCAATGGCGTTCGGGTGGCGCGCTGCGGTGCGGGAGAACAACTCGCCGACCGATAGGTGGTCCGGATAAGGTACGTGGGTTTGGTTGACTTGTATGTGCAGCGCCAAGGCTGAAGGGGTTAGCTCAAGCGTTTGCATGCTGATTCCTCATTCGAGTGGTCAAGCTGTGCAGCAGTTGATGGCGATGGCTGTCGAGGAAAAAGTGATCGCCATCGATCTCGATCAGCTCAAACTCTTTCGAGGTATGCATGGACCAACCTGCCATGCTGGCTTGTCGGTCGATCGGGTCGTGGCGGCCGAAATAGGCGTGTATAGGAATCTCCAACGGTTGCTCATGCCAGTCTTCCCAAATTTCCGAGAGCCGCATGTCGCTGCGCAGCGCTGGGAGCATAAGGCGCATCAGAATCTCGCTCTGTAGTACCGCCAGCGGCGTCCCGCCCATGGTGTGTAGGGCTTGATGGAAATCCTCGGCGCAGAGTTGATGCAGATAAGGCTGCGCTTGTCGGCTGGCCGGGCTGCGGCAGCCGCTGACGAACAAACGGTGGGTCTGGCCGGGATGGCGATAGCGGATTTTCTGAGCCAGTTCGTAGGCCAGGCGTCCGCCGAAGCTGTGCCCATAGAGCGCATGGGGGGCATTAAGGTAGGGCGCCAGCACCTCGAGGCAGTCCTCGATCAGTGGCGACCATTCCTCATACGGCGTTTCCTTGATTCTGGAACCTCGGCCGGGCAGGCGTACGGCGAGCAGTTCCACGTCTGCGTCCAAATCATTCACCCAACTGCGAAATAGATCGGGGTTACCTCCCGCATAAGGGAAGCAGATCAGACGCAAGCGCGGACGAATCCGGGGGCGGGGCACCAGAAGCCAGCGCTCATCGTATGCTTGCCCGGACATATCCTCAGATCTCCGTCAGGGCGTTAAAGTGTTTTGCGTTACGTTGAATGCAGGTAGCAATGTCACTTACAAGGCTCTGTGCGAAGAGATCCTCGGGGGGCAAACTGTCCTCGCCAAAATGCTCCTCAGCCTTCGCAATCAGACGGATGGCGCTGAGTGACGTGCCTCCTGCGGCGAAGAAGTCGCTGCTGGCATTTTCCACACCTAGCCCCAATTCGCGGCAGGTATTAATCAGCCAGAACTCGATTTTGCCGATTTCTCCTACGTTGCTCATGCTCTGTTCTCCTTCTTTATCTGGCTCAGCGCCGAGGGAATTGGAAGCCGTTGCAGGTGCGATCGACAAAACGGTTGTGAGGGAAACGATTATCCCCGGACACCAATACGCAACCGAACTTGTCCAGGCTGGCCTGGCCGCCGAATTCCTCGAGAGTGTTCGAGTACGGATAGACTTGCACTGAGGTCGGCAGATAACGGGCGGCGAAGCCCAGGCGCATCTGGTCGGTCAGGCCGTTGTGCGGGTGCGAGGCATGCATAAGGGTCGACCAGAAAATGATGAACTGGCCTTGGCGCATGACCATGGATTTGGCCTGGGACTCGTCGGGCTTCCAGTTCGGGTCTTTCTGCAGTTGTCGATAGTCATAACCGAAGAAGCCCCGACGGACGCCGTCTTTTTCCATTTTATTGATGGCGTCGGATTGGTAATCCATGGTCTTCGATTCGTCGTAGTTCATGGTCCGGTGAGTACCGGGAATGAACTGCAGACAACCATTTTCAATGGTGGCCTCGGTGAATGCGGCCCAGACCGTGATGGTGCCGCCGAACTGCGCGTCTTCTGGCCAGACTATTTGAGGATGCTTGGAGCCGGCAACGTTAGAAAAATTGTCGGCTTGGTGCCAGTCGGTGCCTTCGTCGCCGGGGTATTTGGGGAAGAACTCGGAGCGCCAGCAAAGCGTGTCACGGCCAAGGATGCTCGACACCCGATCGACGATTTCCGGACGAGTAATGTGCGCTGCGAGGAAGTCGACATCCAGGTGACGGTCATAGTTGGACAGATTGGTTATCCCGGATACCGCCTTGTCCTGGCTGTAGATCGCTTTCTTGGTGTTGAGAAGTTTGGGGCGCAGGGCTTGTAAGCTACGCTCCATTTCGTCCTTTTGATAAAGGTCGAAAGGCCCTATGTAACCGTCGCGGTTGAACTTCTCCAATTCACTTTGGCTGAGACTAAAATCCAGTTCAGTGGAACGTACCTGTTCTTCCATTTGACACCTCGCGGGTTTGTGGATCGTGTTCTAACGGGTCATCTGTTTTTCCAGATAATTTTTGAATGTGTCGCAAGCCTTTTGCAGGTGCTGGCGTAAAACAGCAGCCGCCTCTTCGGGGGCTCTGGCCTCGGCAAGCGATATCAATTTTTTGTGGTCATCCTGGGCCATTTCTTCCAGTCCCATGGCCGCCAGATGGAAGCGCAAAAAGCGCTCTTCTTCTTGCAACTCAACGTTGATCAGGTTGAGCAGCTTCCGGTTCGTCGAACGTCCATAGAGCGACATATGAAACAACCCGTTGAGGCGCCCAAGGTTGGCCAGATCGGTTTCGTTTTCCATAGCGGCGACGTATTCGCGGGCTTTCGCGAAATCTTCGTCACGCAGGTTTGGAATTGACTGACGCAGCGCCTCTGGCTCGAGTAGCAGGCGCAGGCAGTATGTCTCCACCGCATCGCTGACGTTCATCTGCAACACGACGGCTCCCTTGTTGGGGGTGTTGCGTACTAATCCCTGGGCTTCAAGTTTCAACAACGCTTCTCGGACTGGCATTCTGCTGACACCGAACAAGCTCGCTAGCTCTTCCTGTCGCAAGGCCGTTCCGCCTGCAAGGGTTCCGTTCAAAATCCCATCCCTCAATGTCTTTTCCACCAAGTTTCGTGATAACGGAGATTGAGCATCTATCTCAGGAAAAGCTGCTTTGAGGTCTACGGTGGCTTTCAATTTTGTCTCGCTGACAGGCTTGTTTATGGATCCTGGATCCAATATATAATTTTACAATTCAGCTCTGTCAAGTAGCGCTGAAGCGGGTCGTTAGCACGGCGTTGGAACGCCTTCGGCGCCCGAGCGAGCGTTCTTACCAGAGGTGAGAGAGGGTTGGTCGACCCTTTTTGGCGGGTATTTGTTGGTGTGCTTGGGTTGCAGTTAATTTTTCCTTGGTGATGTAAATCGCCAACAAAATTATAATTAATGACATTTTATGCTTGTTTTTATGGTTTTTTTGGGAGGATTAGCAATTGGTTTTCGTGTGTTTCGTTTAGTGTTTGTTCTAGCGAGCGAGGGTGAACGGCCGCTTCGGCTGCCCACTGTCGTAACTGTCGAAAAAAGGAGAAACCGTCATGATGCTCAAGGATCCGTCCAGCAAATATCGCCATTTTAATACCGTGGACCTGCCCGACCGCCAATGGCCCGGCAACGTGCAGGCGCTAGCTCCCACTTGGTGCAGCGTTGATATGCGCGACGGTAACCAAGCCTTGATTGAACCGATGAATGCCGAGCGCAAACGCCGTTTTTTTGATTTGCTGGTCAAGGTGGGCTTTAAGGAAATTGAGGTGGGTTTTCCCGCCGCTTCCCAGACCGATTTTGACTATGTGCGTGAGCTGATCGACAGCGGCTCGATTCCTGACGATGTCACGATTCAAGTGATGACGCAGGCGCGCAGTCATCTGATCGAGCGCACCTTCGAGGCGCTGAAGGGGGCTCCACGGGCGATTGTGCATGTATACAACGCCACCGCTCCGGTGTTTCGCGATGTTGTCTTTGGTGTGGATCGTGCCGGCTGTATCGAGATTGCCACCCAAGCGACGCGCGAGATCAAGCGCCACATGGACAACAATCCCGGTACGCAATGGACATTCCAGTATTCCCCGGAAACCTTTTGCTTCACCGAGCTGGAGTTTGCGCTGGAGGTCTGTGAGGCGGTGACGGACGCGTTCGGGCCGACCCCGTCCAACAAAATGATCCTGAACCTGCCGACAACGGTGGAAGTCTCCACCGCAAATGTGTTTGCCGACCAGATTGAATGGTTCTGTCGGCATTTCAGCCGCCGTGACAGCGTGGTCATCAGCGTCCATCCCCATAACGATCGTGGCACCGGCGTTGCTACGGCGGAGCAGGCATGCCTGGCAGGCGCTGAGCGTGTCGAGGGCACGTTGTTCGGCAACGGTGAGCGAACCGGTAATGTGGATATCCTGACGCTGGCTATGAACCTCTACACCAGTGGCATTGATCCTCGGCTGGATTTCTCGGACATCATTCATGTCCAGCGTGAGGTGGAGTTCTGCAATCAGTTGCCGACCCATCCTCGCCACCCATACGCCGGTGAGTTGGTGTTCACGGCTTTCTCCGGTTCGCACCAGGACGCGATCAAGAAAGGCTTTGCGGCACGCCAAGCCAACCCGAACGGAATATGGGAAGTACCGTACCTGCCAATCGATCCCGCCGATATGGGCCGCAGCTATGAAGCGGTGATTCGCGTCAACAGTCAGTCGGGCAAAGGTGGCGTGGCGTATTTGCTGGAGCAGCATGGCATCGTGATGCCGCGTCGCTTGCAGATGGAATTCAGCAGCCTGGTCCAACAGGAAGCGGATGGCTCCGGCCAAGAAATCAGTGGGGAAATGATCCTTGCCTGCTTTACCCGGCATTACCTGGAACAGGGCAAGCCTTACGCGTTGCGGATGCCAAAACTGGTCAGCGAGGGGGATGTGACCTATCTGGAAGCCGCGCTTGAACACGGTGCGCAGCACATCGACCTGAATGGCGAGGGCAACGGCCCACTGGCGGCGCTTGTCGATGCCTTTGCCCAGCGCGGCGTTCACTTCGATATCGCTGATTACCACGAGCATGCCACCTGCGACGGGGCCCAGGCTGAAGCACTGGCCTATGTGGAAATTCGCGTGGGCAACCAGTTGCTGTTCGGTGCCGCCCGCGACGGTAGCAGCTTGCTGGCTTCCCTCAACGCGGTGACCAGTGCCGTCAACCGCGCATCCCGCCTGGGCCTGCTCAGCGTGGCGAGCATCGCGGTGCCTTCCTGATATGATGGCGCACACCGCATTGGCGGCGCTCGCCGGTAACTATGGCCATGGCGACATAGTGGCTTCGCATCGGCATGAAGAGGGTCAACTGGTTTATGCCATTAACGGTGTGATGCTGGTATCGGTCGTTGGGACCACTTGGGTGGTGCCTTCCGGGCATGCGCTCTGGGTCCCTTCGGGGGCGGAGCACCAAATCCGCATGACCGGCGAGGTGCGCATGCGCACCCTGTTGATCTCGCCGGGCGCACACCGGGCGTTGACGGAGGAATGCCACGTTCTCAAGGTTTCGCCGTTGCTGCGGGAGTTGATCATCGCCGCGGCCGATGAACATGACACTGAACCCGCCCTGTTGCGCCATGTGCAGATTGTCGATCTGATTTTCTCTGAACTCGACATTGCGCAGAGGGTGCCGGCGCATGTGCCGATCCCTGATGAGCCAAGGCTTAAGTCGCTGTGTGCCGACTTTATCGACAACCCGTCACAGGAGTCGAAACTGGAGAGTTGGGCGGTGCAACTCAATATGAGTTCGCGCACCCTGGCGCGGCTGTTCCAGAAAGAGTTGGGCATGAGTTACGGGGAGTGGCGCAAGCGCACTCGGCTGCTACTCAGCATGCAACGGCTGGCCTGCGGCGTATCGATCCTGGAAGTGGCATTGGAGCACGGCTACCAGAGCCCAAGTGCGTTTACTGCAATGTTCAAGCGCACAATGGGCTACACCCCGAGCAACTGCCGCCTGGTCTGATACGCCCCGGCGAGCGCGCGACCCCCAAGCGTACATGGCCCCGCCTCCAGGCAGGGCCATGTCTTTGCGCGTGCCCGGCCCGTGGACGCCTGCGATAAGGCGGCCTACAGGCACATTGTCCAAATCGAAACGATGGTTGTCTGGAACTCGGGAGATGTGCGGCCCGGTGCTCTCTTAACCTGCGCTTCTACTTGGCATTCTGGGTTTTTTCGATGGGTTCGCCTTTTTTATATGCACGGCATGGTCGTCTTTCGCTCCTGACTGTGGCGGTCGTCTTGCTGGCGGGTTGTTCCTCCTGGGTTGCCCGCACACCCGCGCAGCCACACCCGGAGCGCATTAATGCCCTAAGTCACCTGCCGCAGGGGGTTTCGGCCCAAGCGTTACCCGACCATTGGTGGCAGTTGTATAACGATCCGAAACTTGACGCGCTGGTGCAGCAGGCATTGATGCATAACCGCGACCTGGCCGCAGCCCAGTCCCATGTGCAGGCGATGTTGGCCGGGATCATGCAGGCCGATGCCGAGCGCTGGCCGTCGACCCAGGCGTCACTGGGCGCCGAGTACGGCAAGACAGCCGATGATCAGACCCTGGCCAAAGCCACCGATAGCCATGCGCCGTCCCAGTGGGCGTTCAACCCAGGCTTCGAGTTGGCTTATCAAGTGGATGTCTGGGGCCAGGTCCAGCGCAGTATCGAGCGGGCTCAGGTCCAGGCGGCCGCGGCGCAGGACGCCGAAGACTTATTGCGCATCACGGTGGTGGCGCAAACCACCCGCGCCTATGTCAATGCCTGCGCCCTGGGGGCACGTGCCAAGGTGCAGCGCCATTCGCTGGAAGTGGTCGGGCACAGCCTGGCATTGACCGATCGGCAGCGCCAGGCCGGCGTGGTGACGGATCTCGAATACACCCGTATGCAGGCGTTGCAGGGTGAAACCCTGGCACTGCTGCCGATGTTGGATGCACGCCGGCAAGCTGCCCTGTACGAGCTGGCGATGCTGACCGGCGTGGCCGACCTGGAACAAGGCACTAGCGCGGCGACCTGTGAGGTCATGCCGCAACTTAATGCCGAGCTGCCTGTGGGCGATGGCTGGCAATTACTGGCGCGCCGCCCCGATATCCGTCAGGCCGAGCGAGCGCTACAAGCGGCCACGCTGCAAGTGGATATCGTCCAGGCCGACCTGTATCCGAAGGTGACCTTTGGCGCTTCAGTGTCCTCATCCGCCAACAAACTCCATGAGCTGGGAGACAGTAGCGCGGTGATGTTTGGCGTCGGCCCGCTGATTACCTGGCAATTCCCCAACTGGCGTGCCAATCGCGCGCGGGTCAACCAGGCCAGGGCGTTGGAGCGGGTGGAAGTGGCGCAATTCGAGGCCAGTGTACTCAAGGCCCTCAAGGAGGTACGCCAGGCTCTCGCGCTATACGACGGCGAACGCCGGCGCCACGCCGCGTTGAGCCAGGCCCTGGACAGCAGTCGTCAAGCCTACAAGTTGGCCCAGTTCAATTACGACGCCGGGTCCATCGACTTTCTCGACGTGCTGGACAGCGAGCGTGAGCTGATCCGCCTGCAGGCCACGCTCGCCGATGCCGATGGCCAGCTATTGCAGCGCCAGATCAGCCTGTTTCGCGCGCTTGGCGGCGGTTGGCAGTCTTCTGCCCCCGCAACCGCTGCCCTCAGCCGCACTTCCGTCAATTTTTCCGGTACCCAGCCATGAATATCGCTGTCGATGAAAAAATCGCTGTCCAGGACGAGCAGGAGAAGGTGGTCGAGCAGCTCATGCATGCGCGCAAGCAACGCCGCAAACGCAACCTTATCCTGCTGGGAGGCGTTGTACTGTCGATCGCGGCGGTGGCGTTCGGGGTGTATTGGATGACGGTTGGACGTTACCTGGAACAGACCGATGATGCCTATGTGCGTGCCGACTGGATTCCCATCAGCCCAAAAGTCTCCGGGTATGTGGCCCAGGTGCTGGTGGAGGATGACCAGCCCGTCAAGGCCGGGGATGTGCTGGTGCGCATCGAGGACCGCGATTACCAGGCGCGGCTGGCGCAGGCGCGTGCGCAATTGGCGGAAACCCAGGCCTCGGTCGCGGCCCAACAGGCCAACCTGCAAGTGACCGACAGCCTGATCGCTCAGCAAAAGGCCGGGGTAAACCAGGCTGAGGCCCACACCCGCAGCGTGGCGGCCGAGTTGCGCCGCGCGAGCCTTGACCAGCGCCGCTACCAGGGCCTGGTGCGCGAACACGCCGCCAGTGCCCAGCGTCTGGAAACGGCGGCTGCCAGCTATACCCAGGCCAACGCCGCGGTGGAAATCGCCAAGGCCATGCAGCGTCAACAGGAAACCAGGTTGACCGTCGCCATTACCCGGCGCCAGTTGGCCGAAGCCTCGCTCCAACAACAGGTTGCCCGGCGCAGCCAGGCCGAGGCGCAGTTGAGCCTTGCGTCTCATGCGCTGGAAGACACCTTGATCCGCTCGCCCATCGACGGGGTCGTGGGGCAGCGCAAAGTGCGTACTCGCCAATACGTCGCGCCGGGCTTGCCGTTGCTGGCGGTGGTGCCCCTGCAGCAGGCCTATGTGGTGGCCAACTACAAGGAAACCCAGTTGCGCGACATGCGCGCCGGTCAACCGGTGGATATCAGCGTGGACAGCTATTCGGGACGCAAGCTCAAGGGTCATGTGGTGAGCTTTTCGCCAGGTTCCGGGGCCGTGTTCGCGCTGTTGCCGTCGGATAACGCCACCGGCAACTTCACCAAGATCGTGCAGCGCTTCCCAGTGAAGATCGTCATCGATGAGCATGACGAGGGCGGGCCTATTTTGCCTGGCATGTCGGTGATCACCACCGTTGACACCCGGTCCGGCACCCAGGGCATGACGCATGACTGAGACCGCTGAAAAAACCGTCTCCTTTCGCGCCTGGGTGGCGGTGATCGGCGGGCTTTTCGGCTGTTTCATGGCCGGTATGAACGTGCATGTGACCAGCGCCGCGCTGCCTGAAATCGAGGGTTCCCTAGGGGCGACCTTCGAGGAGGGTTCGTGGATTTCCACGGCTTATCTGGTTGCGGAAATCGTGATGATTCCTCTGACGGCCTGGCTGGTCCAGGTGTTTTCACTGCGGCGAGTGATGCTGGTGGGATCGTTTGTATTCCTGGTGGCGTCCATTGCCTGCTCCTGGGCGCCCAACCTGGAAGTGATGATCATCATTCGGGTGATTCAGGGTGCCGCCGGCGCGGTGCTGATCCCCTTGTCATTCCAGTTGATCATCACCGAGCTCCCGCCCAGCAAAATCGCAATGGGCATGGCCTTGTTCGCCTTGTCCAACAGCGTTGCCCAGGCCGCCGGGCCATCCATTGGTGGCTGGTTGACCGATGCTTATTCGTGGCGCTGGATTTTTTACCTGCAACTGGCGCCGGGCATTCTCTTGTTGCTGGCGGTGGCATGGTCCATCGATGCCAAGCCCATGCAGTTGAGCCTGCTCAAACGCGGTGACTGGGGCGGCATCCTCGCAATGATCGTCGGCCTGGGAGGCTTGCAGATCGTGCTGGAGGAAGGTGGGCGCAAGGACTGGTTCGGCTCCGATTTCATTGTGTGGATGTCGCTGATCGCCGGGCTCGCTCTGGTGTACTTCGTGCTGTCGCAGTTGTACGGCAGCCGCTCCTTCATCAACCTGCGCCTGCTCAAGAGCTACAACTTCGGAGTGGCCAGTGCGGCGATGTTCATTTTCGGCGGGGCTACCTTCGGCCTGGTGTTCCTGGTGCCCAATTACCTTTCCCAACTGCAGGGGTACAACGCCCGGGAAATCGGCATCAGTCTGATTGCCTACGGTATGGTGCAATTGGTACTGGCACCGTTCATGCCGCGCCTAATGAAGTGGCTCAACCCGAAACTGATGGTCGCCAGCGGCTTTTTCATCATGGCCCTGGGTTGCTACCTCGGCGCGCACCTGGACGTCGATAGCGCCGCCAACGTAATCATTCCTTCCACCGTGGTACGGGGGATCGGACAGCCGTTGATCATGGTGGCGCTTTCTGTTCTGGCGGTTTCCGGGCTGGCCAAAGATGAAGCCGGTTCCGCATCCGCGTTGTTTTCCATGCTGCGCAACCTTGGCGGGGCCGTGGGTACCGCAGGGCTGACGCAAATCGTCGCGATGCGCGAGCGCTTTCACTCAGAGCGGGTGGGAGAGTCGATCACGCTGTTTTCCCCGTCGCTGCAGGAGCGGCTGCGCGACAGCATGGCAGACAGCGAAGATTTCATATTCAACCAATTGCTGCCTGCCCAGCAGCAGCTCATCGAGGGTCTGATCCACACCGTGCGTCGCGAGGCGTATCTGATGGCCTACAGCGATGCGTTCTATGTGTCCTGTATTGCCTTGATCTTGTGCGGTGTGGCGGCGCTCGCATTACGGCAACACGTAAAGAGTTGACCAAATTCTGTCCGCCAGCAATGAGCGGGTCTTTGTCAATGAGCAAGAGGGAATTTGAATGGTAAAAAGGCGCATGGCCTCTTCATAGATTGATTGTTTGCTAACTTAGCAATGACATATAGGTGGTTTGCACTCCGGAAAAGGGGTGTCGGCCAACTATTGCCTGACGAAGTTGATGTTATTAACTTCGGTCGGGCTTCTGTTGTTTGCGTATTTATAGCTCCGAAATAAATTGTATTAATTTTCAAAAAAGCACTTGCCGAGTGTCATGAACTTCCTCTAAGTTTTGTCTTGCTTTGGCGGTTTAGAGTTCGCGCTAACGAAGCATGAGACTATAACTAACTTGAATAAGACGTAAGTGCTGGCCGGCAATGGCGAGATAGGCCTGCTTATGCCTGGAAAAAGATAGCCAGGTAAGTCTCGCGTGGCCAGACCTGACTAACGCCTGATAAGGAGCGCAACATGGAAGATAAAAAGTCGCTATTGAGCGCAAAGAAATTAGAACTGGGCAACCATCAGATCTTTGCTGAAATCAATTCCTTGCCGGTGCTGCGTGCCTTTATGGAAACCCATGTATTCGCGGTGTGGGATTTCATGTCTCTGGCCAAGCGCCTGCAACAGGACCTGACCTGTACTCGCCTGCCTTGGCTGCCGCCGTTGGACCCGGCGGCAGCGCACCTTATCAATGAGATCATCCTAGGCGAGGAGTCTGACCAGAATCTGCAAGGCGGGCATTACAGCCACTTCGAACTTTACCTGCACGCTATGCGGGAAGTGGGCGCCAGCACTGACAAGATCGAACATTTTGTCAAACTGATGCGCGACGGCGTCGACCTGCAAACGGCTCTCACGCGTTGCGGCGCTGGCCTGGCAGCCTCTGCCTTCGTCACCGACACCATCGAAACCGCTATCAACGCCTCCACCCACAGTGTTGCCGCCGCCTTCCTGCATGGCCGTGAAAGCGTCATCCCCGAGATGTTCCAGCGAATCCTTGATGATTGGGACATCACCGCCGACGACGCCCCCACCTTTCGCTACTACCTGCAACGTCACATCGAAGTCGACTCGGAAGACCACGGCCCAGCGGCGGAAAGCCTGTTGGCGCGACTGGTCAATGGCGATGCCCAGCGTCAGGACGAAGTCTACGTGTCCGCGATTGCTGCAGTGCGAAGCCGTTTGGCCTTGTGGGACAACTTGCGTTTGTCCATGCGCGAAACTGTCAGTGAGTGCGTAGCATGAACTTCGAAGTCATCGAGGCTGAACAGGCCCAGTGGTTTGAGGTGACGTCGGAGCGCGACATTACCCTGACGGTATTCAAGGACACACTGGACCCTGTGACGAAAACCGGTGTTCGTACGCGGTTGGTACGTTTCCATCCTGGGGGCGGCACGCGTGAAATCTACACCCATGATTATCACGAAGAAGTGTATTTGATTGAGGGCGACCAGACCGAGTTGGCAAGTAAGGATCGTCCCGAGAAGACCTATCGCGACGGTAGTTACTTCTTCAGGGCGGCGCACACCGAGCACGGACCGTTTAATTCAAAGGACGGATGCCTGTTGTTTGAAGTGCATTACTACTGATCGTCATGAACAAAGGGAACGATTCATGAGAGCTGAAGAATACCAGTCATTTTCCGAGTCGTGGGAGGAGCGGGCGACCATTCGTACGCGGCCGAGACGGCGCCTGGAAGATGATGGAAAGTTGATATTTCCGATCAGCCGCCAACCCTTGGTCATGGGCGCGACATTTATACGGGAATGCGCTCACTTGCAGCACTTTGTGCTTGCTCAAAGTTTGTACAAATTCATTAATGATGTAGTGATTTTTGAAACCGAAATTGTCGACAAGACTGCCAGGAGCATTGCGAAAGATAACTTCGCTATACGTTTTCCATTCGCCTGTCGATATGACGCGATGACCGTGGTGGTCGATGAGGACTATCACGCGCTCGTGGCGATGGACTACATGCAACAGACCATCGAGCTGACCGGCATCGAACCGATTGCCTTGCCAACGGAAATCGAACTCAGCCGTTCGATTCCCAAGGCATTGGCCATGGCGCCCGAGCACCTCAAGGCGGCTGTCGAATTGATCTGTGTCGCCATCGCGGAAAACACCCTGACCAACGATGTCGCGGCCTTTGCCCGCGACGACTCGGTCAAGACGTCAGTCAAAGGGCTGATGGCAGACCACCTGGCTGATGAGGGGCGACATTCGGGCTTCTGGGCCAAGTTGACACGTATCTACTGGAGCACTGCGAGCGAGGAGGACAAACGTGTGCTGGCCTCGATCATGCCGGTGTTCCTGGGTGAGTACCTGACCAACGAGATCCAGCAGGGCTTTGATTTCGCGCTGATCGAGCAACTCCAGGTAAGCCCCGGGGTCAAGGCAGCCTTGCGTCAGGAGGTCGAAGGCATGAGTTTTCCGATCACGCCGTCTCACCCGCTGGTAGGCAACATCGTCCGATTCTTCAAACACAGCGCCCTGCTCGACGCTCCCTGCATGCAGGAAGCGCTCGCCGATTATCTGCGCTAGAGGACAACTTCAATGAGACATCTTGATATCGTTCTGTGCGGGCGCAGCCATGCGCTTGCCTGCCTTACGCAAGAGCTGGAGCAGATGGGCCACACCGCCCACTTGTTGACCAGTGATAACGCCATTGATCTTTGCCGGTTACCGGTGCCGGACTTGCTGATAGATGACGCCAGCACGGCGCAACTGCCCCATTATCCGTCGTGTCAGCGCCTGTCTTTGCGGGCGCACTCCGATAATGCCAGCGATGTCTTTGCGCCAGTGCGGGTGGACTGCCTATGGCGTCCTGGTGACGGCGACTGGATGTTGCTGGGGCGCCGCGAGGTGTGCGCCGATGCCGCTGGCAACGGCGCCGACCTGGCGCACGAAGCGGTTGCGCAGGTGGTGGAGATGGCCAGTATGCACATTGGGCGTTTCTCACGTAGCGCCGACTATCTTGAGGTGCCCCGTGAGTCGGTATGGGCGCTCGACCGGTTGTCGAGCCTGACGCTGATCGACAGCCTGGTGTGGTGCCATCACCACAATGCAACTGTCAACACCGGGATCCTGGAGGACGCCAAGCGCCCCTTTATACAACGCCTGGCCGATAGCCTGCTGATCAATGCCGAGCGCAACGCCCTGAAAGTGCAGGGGCGTGGCATGTCCTACGCGCAATTGCATGCCTATAGCGTGGCGATTCAAGAGCGCTTGCAGCCTTTGCTTGAAATCTCCACCGGCGGGGTGACGGTGGTCGCTATCTCGTTGCCTAAAGGCACGGCGCTCTACGCGGCGATCCTGGCGGTGCTCGGGTGTGGCGCGGTGTACTTGCCCCTGGACCCGAACCATCCTGTCGAGCGCCGCACGGCGATCCTCAAGCATTCCGGCGCCTGCTTGCTGATTCAGGACATCCAGGCAGACGACCCACTGCCGGGCCTGGCCACCCTGGACATCAGCCACCTGGATTTCTTCCACCACGGCGCCCAGGGTTACAGCCGGGTCGCCCTGGCCCCGGATCAGCGCCTGCTGCGAGTAGCGCTTAGCGGCTCGGCGCCTTGCGTGGCGATTTATACCTCGGGTACCACCGGGCAACCCAAGGGCGTGTTGCTGACGGTCGATAACCTGAGCCACTTCTGTGCGTGGTATGCCCTCTATGTGGAACTGAGCCATCACAGTCGAGCCTTACAGTTTTCCACCATCAACTTCGATGCGTCGTTGCTGGATATCTTCCCCACGCTTATCCAGGGCGGCGAGTTGATCGTGCCCACCGAAGACCAGCGCCGCGACCCGGTGGCGCTTGCCGAGTTGATCCAGCAAGAACAGGTTACCCATGCGTTCTTGCCGCCGGCCTTGCTCAGCATTATTCAGCTCAAATCGCTGTACGGCATCCAGCACCTGGTGACGGGCGGTGATGTGTGCGAGCCCCAGGTGATCGAGCAACTGGTGGGCCATTGTGCGCTGCACAATATTTACGGTCCCACCGAGACCACGGTGCTCGCCACCTGCCGCACCTTCCAGCCCGCAGACAACAATCGCAACCTGGGCGTGCCGATTGCCAATACCTCGGTTTACCTGCTGGATGAACACGGTCAACCGATAGGCGAAGCGGACAGCGGTGAGATTCACATCGCCGGGCCCGGCGTAGGTGCTGGCTACCTCGGTGCGTTGGAAATGACTGCCGAACGTTACCGCCTGCATGAGTTGCCCGACGGTCAACGGGTGCGCCTGTACCGTACCGGCGATCTGGCGCGTTGGACCCGCGAAGGCATCCAGATCATCGGGCGCCTGGATAACCAGGTGAAGATTCGCGGGTTCCGGGTCGAGCCGGAAGAAATCGAGCACCTGCTGCAATCGAGCCAACTGTTCCGTCAACTGGCGGTGGTCATCGATAACCAGCGGCGCATCCTGGCATTTTTCTCTCAGCCCCAAAATGCCGAAGGCCAAGTGGCCAGCGAAAAGTTGCAGGCTTATGCGCTCAAGCATTTACCCGACTACATGCGCCCCAGCGCCTACTGCCTGCTGGAGCGTTTGCCGGCCACGGCCAATGGCAAGATTGACCGCAAAGCCTTGAGAGACTTACCAGTCAACTACAAGACCCAAGGGCCGCACCTGGCACCCCAGAACATCACCCAGCAGCAGTTGCTGGAGCTGTGGTCCAGGCTGTTGGACCTACCCGCGGAGGACATCTCCGTGGATGACAGTTTCTTTAATCTGGGGGGGCATTCGATCCTTTTGTCGCAGATGCTCATGGGCATTCGCGAAACGTTTAGCAAGGGGGTCTCGATCAACCGTTTTATCGAACAGCCCACCCTGATCAACCTTGCCAACCTGATCGACCAGCACGTCGATGCCACCGCTACGGTCAGCCCTCAAGCGCTGCAGGACGCGATGATTCGGCCTGAACTGGACGTGTTGCCGATCAGTCGGCTGGGCAACATACACAAGGTCATCGTGACCGGCTCCAATGGTTTTCTCGGCGTGCATATTGTCGAGGCACTGCTGGAACTGGGCAGTACCGAAGTGGCTTGCCTGGTTCGCGAGTCGGCGGGGATGAGCGCCCAGCAGCGCTTCGAGCAGGCGCTGATCCAGAACCGTCTCGAGCATCTGGACCTGAGCCGCGTAAAGGTATTGGCGGCGGATATCAGCAAGCCACGCCTGGGGTTATCCGAGCAGGACTATGAATGGCTGGACCGTGAATATGGCGTGTTGATCTATAACGCGGCCAACGTCAACCACGTGCTCGACTACGAGTCGCTGGTCAAGGACAACGTCACGCCTGTGCTCGAATGCCTGCAACTGTGTGAAGGGCGCAGCAAGAAGATTTTCAACTTCATCTCCACCCTGTCAGCTTCAAGCACAGTGGATGAACAGGGGCGGGTGTTGGAAGAGCCACCGGCGTTCACGCCGCCGATCTACATTCGCAATGGTTACAACCTTTCCAAGTGGGTGGCTGAGCGCATTTTGTGGAATGCCAGCGAGTCGGGCGTCTGGGTCAACCTCTACCGGCCGGGAAACATTGCATTCAATACGCGAACCGGGGTGTGTCAGCCGCACCAGAACCGCTTGATGTTGATGCTCAAAGGCTCACTGCAGCTTAAGGAAGTGCCCGAACTGGCGCTTAATTTCGACCTGATGCCGGTGGATTTCCTCGCCCGGTTCATTGCCTTTCATGCCAGCCGCCATAACCGTTCCAAAGCGGTGTTCAACCTGCACAACCCGCAGCCCCTATCATGGACTCACTATGTGGAGGCGTTTCGCGCTGCCGGTCACGACTTCCAGATGGTCCCGGTGACGCAATGGCAACAGCGCCTGTCGGCCATCGACAGTAATAACGCACTGTTCGGCGTGGTCGGCTTTTACCTTAATGGGTTTGAAGAAGACATTGGTGATATCTCGATGATCGAGTACCGCAATGCGCTCTCAGGCATCCAGAGCATGGGGGAAGACTACCCGGCCAAGAGCAGTGCGCTGCTGCAAAAAGGCTGTGACTACCTCAAGCAAATCGATTTCATCTAAACAAAAAAGGAGCTTTCTCATGCAACATTTTGAACCCGATACCCTGGTCCGCAACCCAGTGGGCAACCCTGTCGTCGCCAGCGTGATCGTGAACGGTGATGCTCGCAGCGTGTGGAAAGTCGTCGGAGATTTCTCCGGTTTCGCCAAGTTTATCCCTGCGCTTTCCCATATTGAAATGACCGGCGAGGGCGTGCGTTCGGTACGCAAGAAGCTGTTCAAGGACGGTAATGTGGTGATTGAGCAACTCAATACGCATGACGACCAAGCGATGGCCATGACCTGGTCACTGATCTACACGTCGTTGAATATCGGCAACCTATGGGCAGTAATGCAGGTTGCTCCTCAAGGCGAGCGCCAGAGCCTGGCGACCTGGACTATCATTGGCCAGCCCTACACCGGCGGCAAGGAAGACGTGCCAGCGTTCGAGGCTTTCCTGCAAAGCTTTGCCGATAGTGCGATGAAAAATGTACAGGAACTATTTATCTGACTCTAGAAGGCCAGGGCTGAAGTAACCCAAAGTCCATGTACGAGTCGGACTGCAGTAGCGTCAGCCGGCCCTCCCGTCTAAAAGAGACGGGAGGGCCGGCTGACGCTACTGCACTGTGGGTAAGTGGGCTTCGCTACGTTGAGCGTGCCTGTGCTTTATCGGAAGCGAGCGCGCATGGGCTGGGTCCACGATTTGGAGTGGGCTTAAAGACCCCTTGCTACTTTGGCAATGCTGTCGATGACAGCGCTTTTCGGCTCAGGTGTAGCGCGTGCTCGGCGGGTGGGATGGCGTTTTTAGGCAGTGGACATGTATGGAAGAGGGTGGCCTTCAGATGGATGATAGGTCGTTCGTCGGTTTTTAAAGTGAGCCCCTGAGGGCAGGAAGGCAAGCCTTCCCGCCCTCAGGGGCTGGGCCTGAAAAGGTTATGGGCGATGCGGCTGGTGGCGACTGTCGCCACGTTGTCGCCATACGCCGGACCGCTAAATACATAGGTTGTCGCCGCTGTCGCCATTGTCGCCAGCAGGAGGTGATTAACGAAACGGAATGATTTTGCCGTTTTTGTTTTCATGAATCGCCGTCACCGACAAATTACCGGTAGCGGCCTTTTGAATGTACTCGCTCCACCAAACCATCATCGGACGCCTACGCTCGATGTAGTCCGCTCTGTTGTACGCACTTCGGACTTCGTCTTTGTCGACGTGGGCGAGGGCGACCTCGATCAACTCAGGGTCCCATCCATGTTCGTTGAGGATGGTGCTGGCCATCGATCGCATACCGTGGCTGACCAACCGGTCTTGGAAACCCATACGCTTTAACGCCATGTTCGCGGTTTGGCTGTTGGCGTGGGTACGAGGATTTCTATCTGCCGGAAACACATGTTCTCGGTGGCCGCTGTAGGGCTGGAGTGTCTCTAGTAGCGCGAGCGCCGGATCGCTCAGGGGGATGGGGTGCGCACGGCGTTTTTTCATGCGCTCCTTTGGGATAGTCCAGATACGCTTCTCGAAATCTATTTCTGCCCAGGTCGTTCCGGCAGCCTCTGCAGGACGGGTCATGGTGTGCAGTTGCCATTCGATCAGGCAGCGGGTGATGCGTTTGATGCTGGCGTTGGCAATCGCCACCATGAGATCGGGTAGTTCTTCGGGGGGAAGTGCTGGCATGTTTTCTTTTTGCGGTTTCTTGAACACCGCTCGAATGCCGCTGAGAGGGTTGGCAAAGATCATTCCGGAGTTGACCCCGTAGGTCATGATCTCGTTAAGGCGCTGGCTCAATCGCTTAACTGTCTCGAGGCTGCCTTTAGCTTCAATCGGACGAAGCAGCTTGATTACCATCGGCGCGTTCACTTCCGATAACGGCGTTGATTTCATGCTTGGGAAAACGTGCAGTGTAAGCGAGCGCCAGATGTCTTCAGCATACGCCGGGGTGACGGAGTCCTTCTTCAATTCGAACCATGCGGTGGCTACGTTCTCGAACGTATGTTCCGTTTCCGCTCGTTTGGCTTCCTGCAGCTCATTGCGCTGAGCTTTTGGGTCGATGCCCTGTGCAAGCAGCTCTCTGGCCTCGACGGTTTTCTTCCTTGCTTGCGCAAGAGAAACCTCGGGATAAGAGCCGAGTGCCATGTTGATTCGATTCTTGGTGACAGGATGCCGGTAGTTGAAATTCCACTGCATCGAGCGATTGACTCTGACTCGCAGTTGGAGCCCGTCGCCATCGGTGAGGACGTAATCTTTGTCTTTCGGTTTGACCGCCTTGAGCTGGCGGTCGGAGAGGCGGGTGGTTTGAGCGCACATGAGAAGTACTCCATGACACCTTTTGGTATTCCCAAGATTAGCGCCAGGTAGCCGGGAATACCATTGGGAATACCAAATCGCCTGGAACTCTAAAAGCCTCGAAAGCACCCAATAGCCCTGAAGCCCCCGTATTTACCGGATTCCAGGCACAAAAAAAGACGTCCGTGGACGTCTTTAGATGATGAAGTGGTGGAGCCGGGGGGATTTGAACCCCCGTCCGCCAGTACTCCGCTGTCGGTACTACATGCGTAGCCGTTTCTATTAAGTTAACCCTCAGCGACCCGAAGGGCAGGGTGCTTTGGGCGAGTTGTGTAAGTTTTAGCCGCTTCGTCCACAACGTACTGCACGGCGATTCTGTTCTATATGACAATCACTTTGGGTTTACAGACATCCCCTGGTGATTGCTGGACCCGAAGGTACCAGAAGCTCAGGTCTAAGGCTGCTTACGCAGCGATAGCGAATTCCTGGCCGTAGTTTTCGTCATTGGCAACTATAAGTAGTTGCAACAGTGGATTTACGAGTTCTGTTACCAACTCGGCATGCACCTAAAGTTTCGCGACCGGCGTCGAATCCTAAACGGCCCCGTGCTTGTAACTCGTTGTTTCATAGTGAGTGACAAGCCTGTGCAGTGTACGCCAAAAGGTCACGGAAGGCCAACCCGAAGGTTGGCCCTATCGTTTACTGGCCGCCTTTTTCGAGGTTCTGCAGGTCTTGCAGGGCCTTGGAGGTGATTTCGATGCACTTCTTGTCATCACCGGCGGCGTGTGCGGCCTTGGCTTGGGAGACGGCTGTGTCGATTTCGCCGCTTTTGCCACTGGTGTCGGTGGCGAGCAGCGCTTTACCGTTGTTGATTTTGTCCAGGTTGATCTTGCACAGGTCGGGCTCGCCAGCGGCGAAAGCAGGGGAGGCCAACATCGCAGCGGTAATGAACAAGCCAGCAAGAGCGGAACGCTTCATAGGGTATCTCCTTGCGCAAAAAAGGCTCGACGCTGCTGGCGTTCATGGGCTGCCAGCGACATCACAAATGGGCCTCGTGCGTCGAGGCCTATTCAGATGACTACGCCAGCGCGCAGGGGTTCTGTTTTTTTGCGGGGTTAATGGGTGCGGGCCTGGGTCACGCGATCCACGAGGTACACCAGCCCGTGATAGTCGATGCCGCCATGCTGGCTCAGGCCGATCTCGCAGGTGCGGCTGGTGGAGATCCCTTCACTGCAATACTGCACTGCATCCTTGAGGGAGCGAAGCGAGTGGGCGTTGAGTTCCGGCGTGGTGAAACCTTTGTCGCCGGCAAACCCGCAGCAGTGAATGCCTTCCGGGATCACCACGGTTTTGGCACAGCGGCGGGCCAGGTCGATCAGGGCCTGGCTTTCTCCCAGGTGTTGGGTGCTGCAGGTGACGTGTACGGCGATCGGCGCTTCCTGTGGGGTGAAATCGAGACGGTCCATCAGGTGCGTGCGGATGAAACGTACGGGGTCGTAAAGGTCCAGGCGCGTTTCGCCGAGGTCTTGCACCAGGCGCAGGGTGCAGGGGCTGGTGTCGCAATAGATCGGGTCCAGGCCGCCGCGGCTGGCATGGAGCAGGGCGCCGATCAGTTCCTGGCGTTTGTGTTCTGCCTGTTCGGCGTAGCCTTTGGACGCGAAAGGCTGGCCGCAGCACAGGTTGTCCTGGTTGTCGGGAAACACGACCTGGTAACCGGCTTTTTCCATCAGGCCCTGGGTTTTTTCGTACAACGACATCTGCTCTTTATCACCTGCCGCCGGGCCCATGGCGCGTGAGACGCAGGCCGCCAGGTAGACCACCCGTGGCCGCTCATCCGTCACCGCCGGGCTGAAGCGAATGGCTTTTTCCGGTTGTGGCATGGCGTTGGTCCACTGCGGGATCTGCCCCTTGGACAACTTGGTCATGGTGGCCGACAGCTTCGCCAGGCGAGGTGCCCCCAGCAGCATGCGTGCACCATTGGCTACATGCAGGGTAAAGCGCGCACCTTGCAGTGCCGTGGCGAAATGGGTGGCCAGCCATTCGGCGGTTTTCGTACGGTCGGCGTCACGGCTTCGCAGTTTTTTCACCAGATCGCCGGTATTGATTCCTACCGGACAGCGTTGAGCGCATAGGCCGGTGGCGGCGCACGTGTCGATGCCCTGGTAGTGGTAGGCCGCTTCCAGTTCGGTGGTGTCGACGCCGGCGCGTTTTTTCGCCTGTATATCTCGCCAGATCACGATGCGCTGGCGCGGGCTCAACGTCAGGCCCTTCGATGGGCATACCGGTTCACAGAAGCCGCATTCGATGCACTTATCCACAAGCTCATCGGCCGCGGGCAGCGGCTTGAGGTGCTTGAGGTGAATCTGCGGATCTTCGCTGAGCACCACATCAGGATTGAGAATGCCGTTGGGATCGAGCAGGCGTTTGAGTTGCCACATCAATTGATAGGCGTCGCTGCCCCATTCCAGTTCAACGAACGGTGCCATATTGCGGCCGGTGCCGTGTTCGGCTTTTAGCGAACCGCCGAACTCCACGGCCACCAATTGCGCGACGTCATCCATGAACGCTTGGTAGCGTGTGACTTCTTCCGCGCTGTTGAAACCTTGGGTGAACACAAAGTGCAGATTGCCTTCCAAGGCATGTCCGAAAAGGATGGCTTCGTCGTAGTGATGCTTGTCGAACAGTTCGATCAAACGGTTCACGCCAATGGCCAGTTGTTCGACCGGGAAGGTGACGTCTTCGATGATCACCGTGGTGCCGGTTTTGCGTACTGCACCTACGGCGGGGAAGGTGTCCTTGCGGATGGCCCACAGGCGGGCGTTTTCCACCGGGTCTTCGGTGAAGTCGACCTGTTTCTCCACCGGGAAACCGGCCAGCGACGCCATGATCAGCGCCAATTGTTCATGCAGCAATGACGGCGATGCGGCGCGGGATTCAATCAGCAGGGCGCAGGCATTTTCTGACAAGTGTTGTACGAATGCGGGCATGCCCGGTTTGTTCTGCACCGAGCGCATGCTGCGTCGGTCCAGCAACTCGACGGCCGACACCGGTTGGGTTTTCAGGACGCTGACTGCGTTGCAGCAGGTCTCCACATCCGGAAACACGATCAACGCCGACGCCTTGTTTGGGTGATCGATCACGGTGTCGTAGGTGACTGCGCTGATGAACCCGAGGGTTCCCTCGGAGCCCACCAATAAATGGCTGAGGATATCCAGCGGTTCATCAAAATCCACCAGGGCGTTGAGTGACAGGCCGGTGGTATTTTTCAGGCGGTATTTGTGGCGTATTTTGGCTGCCAATTCGGCGTTTGCCCGCGTTTCACGGCCGAGTGTCGCCAGGCGCTCGAGCAGTGCGCCGTGCTGTTCACGAAACGCCGTAACGCTGCTTGCGTCTTCTGTATCGAGGCGGCTGCCATCCGCCAGGACCAGACGAATTCCGGCCAGGGTGTGGTAGGTGTTCTGCGCCGTACCGCAGCACATGCCACTGGCGTTGTTGGCGACGATTCCGCCGATCTTGCAGGCATTGATCGACGCCGGGTCTGGGCCGATCTTGCGCCCGAATGGCGCCAGCCAGGCGTTGGCCTGTGCGCCGATGACGCCGGGTTGCAGGCGGATCTGAGTGCCTTGCCCACGAATCTCACGGCCGTTCCAATTGTCCCCCAGCACGATCAGTACCGAGTCGCTTATCGCTTGTCCGGACAGGCTGGTGCCCGCTGCGCGGAAGGTTACAGGCACACCGTCACGCTGGGCCAGTTGCAGCAGCGCCACCACTTCGTCTTCCGATTCGACGCGGATCACCAGTTGTGGGATCAATCGGTAAAAACTGGCGTCGGTGCCGAATGCGAGGGTGGAAAGTGGATCGTCGAAACGTCGATCTTGTGGGATCAGCTGTGCGACGTCAGCAAGGAAAGCGGCAGGCAGACTCATTGGTCCTCCAGGATCAGCACCCCCTGGGCGCCGTATTGACACGATTGCGCAAAGCCGACGCCGAAGTTATAGCCCGGCGTCGGTTATGACCCTATTGCTACGGCTTTAGTGCACCAGCATGCCGGTAAACCAGTAAGCCTGGGCCAGGGTGATCAGCCCGACGATGGTGGCGAAGAACAGGCTGTGCTTGAGGGTGAAGCGGAACAGGTCGGATTCTTTGCCCACCAGTCCGGTAGCGGCGCAGGCCACGGCGATCGATTGCGGCGAAATCATTTTGCCGGTCACGCCGCCGCTGGTGTTGGCAGCGACCAGAAGCGTGTCGTTGACGCCGATCTGGTGCGCAGTGGTGGCTTGCAACGAGCTGAACAGGGCGTTGGACGATGTGTCGGAGCCTGTCAGGAAAACCCCCAGCCAGCCTAGGAAAGGCGAGAAGAACGGGAAGGCTGCGCCGGTGCCGGCCAATACCAGTGCCATGGTCGAAGACATGCCGGAGTAATTGGTGACAAAGGCGAATGCCAGCACCATGCCGATAGACAGGATCGGCCAACGCAACTCGTAGAAAGTCTCTTTTAAAGTGGTAAGACCAATCTTGATATTGATCTTGAGTACCAGCATCGAGATCAGTGCCGAGAAGAAAATCGCGGTGCCGGTCGCCGAAATCGGGTCCAGCTTGAATATCGCTGGGATCGCAGTCGGGTTGGTCACGATGGGGGCAACCTTGATCACCATTTGATCCAGGTGCGGGATCGCAAAGTTGAATACCCAGCTGTACATCGAGCCGCCTGCGGCGAACATCGCCTTGAACGGTTTGAGGGTCCAGATGGTGACCAGCACGGTGAGGATCAGGAACGGTGACCAGGCCTTGAAGATCTGCCCCAGGCTGTAAGGTGAGGCGACGGTGCTGCGCGGCAGGCCGAAGCCGCCGGCGCTGGCGGTAATCGCTGCGTCGGACGTGGCGCCGGCAATCTGCGCGCCCGCAGTGCGTTTGGGTTGCCAGACTTTCAGGAACAGGGTCAGAGAGATCAGGCTGGCCAGGGCCGAGGTGATGTCCGGCAGTTCCGGGCCGATGAAGTTGGACGTGAAGTACTGCGTAATGGCAAAGCTCAGGCCCGCGACCAACGCAGCTGGCCAGGTTTCGCGAACGCCGCGCAGGCCATCCATCATAAAGACCAGCCAGAACGGCACGAACAGCGACAGCAGCGGCAGTTGGCGGCCAGTCATGGCGCCGATCTTGAATGCATCGATTCCGGTCACTTGCCCGGCAACGATGATCGGAATTCCCAGGGCGCCAAAGGCGACGGGTGCGGTGTTGGCAATCAGGCACAGGCCGGCCGCGTACAGCGGGTTGAAGCCCAGGCCTACCAGCAGTGCGGCGGTAATCGCCACGGGGGCGCCGAAACCGGCAGCACCTTCCAGGAATGCGCCGAAGCAGAAGCCGATCAACAGCACCTGCAGGCGCTGGTCATCGGTGATCGACAGGACAGAGCTGCGGATGATCTCGAACTGGCCGCTCTTGACGGTGAGTTTGTAGAGAAACACCGCCGCGACAATGATCCAGGCAATAGGCCACAGGCCATAGGCAAAACCGTAACCGGCGGCTGCCAGCGCCATGTCCACTGGCATGTGGAAGGCAAAGATCGCCACCAGTATCGAGAGTGCCAGGGTGATGCTGCCGGCCACGTGACCTTTGAGGCGAAACACGGCCAGAGCCAGGAAGAAGAACACGATCGGAATAACGGCGGCCAGTGCGGACAGGCCGAGGCTGCCGAGCGGGCTGTAGAGCTGTTGCCAGGTTTGCATATGGGGTGGCCCCTAATTGTTGTTGGTCAGGCACTTCATAGTCGACTTGGATAATTGGTAATACCAATTTACAATCGCTGGAGGCTAGGTTAAAAGTCTTCGGGGTATGTGTCAATTTGCCGCTTGCGAAACTTTGGTCGTAGCCCGGCAGGCGAGGTGGTTTGATCGGGTGAATCGAAGCGGTTCTGATAGGTGCTGGAAGGGCGGCGATAGGCCAGAATAGAGGGCCCGGCGAGTGGTCGGGATGGTGGGGAGTGAGTTATGGGGTTTGATCAGGTGCGTCAGCGCCGTTTGTCTGACGATATAGTCGAGCAGCTTGAGGGGATGATCCTTGAGGGCACGTTGAAGTCGGGTGAGCGCTTGCCGGCCGAGCGTGCTTTGGCTGAACAGTTTGGTGTGTCGCGTCCTTCGTTGCGGGAGGCGATTCAGAAGCTGGCGGCCAAGGGCTTGTTGGTGAGCCGTCAGGGGGGTGGCAACTATGTTGCCGAGTCACTGGGCTCGACATTCAGCGATCCGTTGCTGCACCTGTTGGAAAACAATCCCGAGGCCCAGCGTGACCTGCTGGAGTTTCGTCAGACCCTTGAAGCGTCCTGTGCTTATTACGCAGCATTGCGAGCTACTGAGGTCGACCGTGAGCGGCTGACCGCTGCATTCGAAGCCTTGCAGGATTGCTATGCCCGCGTTGATGAAGTGAGCCGGGTCGAGGAAGGGGCTGCGGATGCACAGTTCCACCTGGCCATTGCGGAGGCTAGCCATAACGCGGTGTTGCTGCACACCATTCGCGGCTTGTTCGACCTGCTCAAGCGTAATGTGGTGACCAATATTGGCGGCATGTATCAGCAACGTACGGAGACGCGCGACATGCTGATCAGTCAGCACCGGGAGCTGTACCTGGCGATTATCGAGGGCCGGGCAGAACAGGCGCGAGAAGTCTCGACACGTCACCTTGAGTACGTGCAGGAAGTGTTGGAGGAGGTGCGTCAGGAGGTTCAGCGCGTGGCGCGTGCGGAGCGGCGCAAGGGGATGTAGCCGGGGGGGAAGTCCCGAGGCTACATCGTCACAAGGGTTACTCTTCCTTGCCCTTGTTGCGCACGGCGCGATGCAGTTCGCGGTTGGAATCGCGTTCGCGCTCAGAGTCACGCTTATCGTATTCCTTCTTGCCCTTGCCCAATGCGATCTCGCACTTGACCAGGTGCTTGCTCCAATACCAGGACAGGCAGACACAGGCGTAGCCTTTCTGCTGCACGGCTGCGGCGAGCTTTTCCAGTTCACGGGCATTGAGCAATAGTTTGCGCGTGCGCACCGGGTCGGCAATCACGTGGGTGCTCGCGGTTGTCAGCGGGGTGATATGACTGCCGAGCAGCCATGCCTCGCCATCCTTGAGCAATACGTAGCTGTCGACCAGTTGCAACTTGCTGGCACGCAGACTCTTTACTTCCCAGCCGGCCAGGACCAGACCAGCCTCGAACCGATGTTCGATGAAGTAATCGTGTCGCGCTTTTTTATTTTGCGCGATGGTCCCTGTGGGGTGTTTCTTTTGTTTAGCCATAGGGGCGGCATTATAGGGAGTTGCGAGCGTGTCGGCTACGGTCAACCTGCGTGCTTGAGCGTGTTGGTCGAATCCCGGACAATACCGGCAGTTCTTTGGTTTTTTTCTTTCGCGGATCGGACTGTTGTTTCGCGATGTTTGCCGCTCAGCTGTGGAAATCACGCACACATGACGACGCATATTCAACGTTCGGCCCTGCTGCCCTATCCGGCGCAGGCGCTCTATGACCTGGTCAACGACGTGGCGCGTTACCCGGAATTCCTGCCTTGGTGCTCAACTGCCGAGGTGCTGGAAAGCAGTGATGAGCATATGGTTGCCAGTGTTGGGGTGGCGAAAGGCGGGCTCAGTCAGCACTTTGTTACGCGGAATGCGCTGGTGCCGGGCAAGTCCATTGAAATGAATTTGCAGGAAGGGCCGTTTACCCAGCTACATGGTGTATGGGTTTTCAAGGCGCTTACCGACAAGGCCTGCAAGATCAGCCTGGATTTGTCGTTTGATTACGCTGGGCCGATTGTGCGGGCGACATTGGGGCCGTTGTTCAACCAGGCGGCCAATACCCTGGTGGATGCATTCTGCCAGCGAGCCAAGCAATTGCATGGTTGAGATCGAGGTGGTTTATGCCGCCGAGGATCGCCAGGTTCTGCTGGCGCTGACGGTGGCTTCGGGAACCAGTCTGCGTGCAGCAGTGCAGTTGTCAGGGATGGCTATGCAGTTTCCTGAACTGGATCTGGCTGATTGTCCTTTGGGGGTATTCGGTAAGGTCGTCCCGGATGCGGAGGTGCGCCCCGTACAATCGGGCGATCGCATTGAAATCTATCGGCCCTTGCTTGTGGACCCTAAAGAAGTGCGCAGGCTGCGTGCGGCCAAGGCGGCGTTGGCGAAGCGGCAGCATCCATAGGCTGGCTGAATGACAGGCAACAAAAAGCCCGGCATGCCGGGCTTTTTATATGCGTCGCAATGTTACTGCGGGCTGGTGTCCAGAGGCTGAGGCGTCGGGACAGGGACCGTTTCGACCCCGTCGACGTCTTTCTGGATCTTGTCGAGCAAGGAGCCTGGCTTGGCCGGTACTTCGGACTTCGGCTTCTCGCTTTCCTGCACTGGTGCAGTCACGTTGGTGCCGTTATCGTTGCCGAGCAGCGCTTGATCACGGCTCACGCCTGGCATGAAGTCGCCCGACAGGCTGACAAGCTGGTCATTGCCATTGAAAATGACGCTGACGCGCTCCTGTTGGCGTTCACCGCCACCAGGCTGCAGGCTGTAGAGATAATCCCAGCGATCGGCGTGGAAAGTGTCGGTCAGCAGGGGGTTGCCCATAATAAACCGTACTTGCCGTCGGGTCATTCCCGGGCGTAACTGGTCTATCATGTCCTGCGTGACGACATTGCCCTGCTGGATGTCGATTTTGTAAACCCCGGGGAATGAACAACCGGCGAGTGCGAGCAGTCCCACAAAGGTGAAACTGGTTAGCAAGAGCTTGGTGTTTTGCATCGGTGGGCGACTTCCACTATCTTGGCTGGGACAACGTAAACGCCGATCATACCCGTATTAAGAGAAGCTGCGAAGCAGCATCCGCGAGAAAGCTAACCATGGTTGAAAATAGCGAACTACGCAAAGCCGGTCTTAAAGTGACTCTGCCACGAGTCAAGATTCTACAAATGCTCGATTCTGCTGAGCAGCGCCACATGAGTGCCGAGGATGTTTACAAGGCGCTGATGGAGTCTAACGAGGACGTCGGCCTGGCCACGGTTTACCGTGTACTGACCCAGTTTGAAGCCGCAGGGCTGGTGGTTCGTCATAATTTCGACGGCGGTCATGCTGTGTTCGAATTGGCTGACGGTGGTCATCACGACCACATGGTTGACCTGGATACCAATGAGGTTATCGAGTTCACCAGCCCGGCAATCGAAAAGCTCCAGCACGAAATTGCTGAGGAGCATGGTTTCGATTTGGTCGACCACAATCTTGTGTTGTACATCCGTAAGAAAAAGTAAAAAGCGACGCAGAATTGCTCTGCGAAACGATCGAAGGCGACCCTAGGGTCGCCTTCGTGCTTTCTATAATAAGGAAAAGCTCGGCTCAGGCCTTGGCGGCTACGACCATTTTCTTCGCGTGTGCCAACGACTCTTTGGTCAAGTCGATCCCGCCGAGCATCCGCGCCACTTCTTCCACGCGCTCCGACTTATTCAATTTGGATACTGCCGTGTGTGTCGCTTCGCTGCCTCTCACCTTGTGCACAAACAAGTGCTGATGTCCTTGAGCCGCCACTTGTGGCAAGTGAGTAACGGTCAGCACCTGGCCGCGATCCCCCAGGCGGCGCAGTAACTGACCCACAATTTCCGCCGTGGGGCCACCGATACCTACGTCTACTTCATCGAACACCAGTGTCGGTACCCGTGAGGTTTGCGCGGTAATCACTTGGATCGCCAGGCTGATTCGCGACAGCTCACCACCAGACGCCACTTTTGCCAGTGCCTTGAGCGGTTGCCCCGGGTTGGCGCTGACCAGTAGCTCTACCTGCTCCAGGCCGTAGGGCTGCAGCTCGTTGCTGGCGTTGGTACGCAACTCGATGGTAAAGCGCCCGCCCGGCATGCCCAGGCGCTGAATTTCCTGCTCGACGGCGCCAGCCAGGCTGGTGGCGGCCTGTTGGCGCAGATCGCTCAGTTCGCGGGCCTTCTCCTGATAGTGGCGGGCAAAAGAGCCGAGCTCTTCGCCCAGTCGCTCAATGGATTCGTCATTCGCGTTCAGGGTCTCGATTTCATCCAGCAGTTTCTGCTGCATGGTTGCCACTTCGGTGGGCTGGATTCGATGTTTGCGCGCCAGCGTATAGATGGTGTCCAGGCGCTCTTCTATTTCCTGCAGCCGCGCCGGGTCAGCGTCGAAATGATCAAGAAAGCGATTGAGTTCGCCGACGGCTTCTTCTACCTGGATTTGCGCACTGGTCAGCAGGGTGGTGGCTTCACTCAGTGAGCCTGAAGCGCTGTTAACACTGGACAGTCGGTTGAGGCTGGCGGTGAGTGCGTTGAGCACATTGCCGGAATCGCTCTCGCTGCATTGCTCCACTACCTGGCGGCAGATAGACAGCAGGGTTTCGGCGTTGGTGAGATTCTTGTGTTCCTGTTCCAGTTGTTCCAGCTCGGTTTCGCCAAGACCCAGGCTTTCCAGCTCTTCAAGTTGATAGCTGAGCAATTGATGGCGAGCACGTTGCTCATCGCCGGAATTGGACAGTCGCTCCAGCTCCTGTCGGGTCTGGCGCCAGCGCTGGGCGGCCAGTTGTACCTGCCGGGCAAGGTCGGTGGCGCCAGCGTATTCGTCGAGCAGGCGGCGATGGGTGTCGGTTTTGAGCAGGGATTGGTGTTCATGCTGGCTATGGATGTCGATCAGCAGTTCGCCCAGGGCCTTCAGGTCGCCAAGGGGGCAGGGCGTTCCATTGATATAGCCGCGCGAGCGGCCCTCGGCGGTGATGACTCGGCGCAGGATGCACGGGCCGTCGTTATTAAGGTCGCGCTCGACCAGCCAGGCTTCGGCTTCGGGGATGTCCGCGAGGTCGAAGGTGGCCAGAATGTCGGCCTTGTCCGCGCCGGGGCGCACCACGCCACTGTCGGCGCGGTCGCCCAGGGTCAGGCCCAGGGCGTCGAGCATGATCGACTTGCCGGCGCCGGTTTCGCCTGTGATTACGCTCATCCCGCGATCCAGTTCGAGGTCCAGATGTTCAACGATGGCGTAGTTGTGTACAGACAGGTGCACGAGCATGACGGCCGCTCCCAGGCTTTAGGTCTGGTTATTTATACAGTGTTTTGTTCTGGGCTGACAATCCTGGTGCTTAGCTCAATTTGCTCGGTCATTCAGCTTTTTTAGTGCAAAGAAGAATGATCAGGCTGAAGTTGATCTGGGGCAGGCGAAAGACTTTTGGTAGCGCCTGTCCCCTTGAACCTGGAAATTGTGGCCCCATATACCGGAACAGAAGCGCGAGTTGAGTTCGCGCATGATTTTGAAAGGAGAAATCTATGGCTGACGAACAGACGCAGGATACGCAAACTCCGGACGCCAATTCGGCTGTCGGTGATGAACTGGCAACTCGTGTGCAAGTGCTCGAAGAGCAGTTGGCCGCTGCGCAGGATCAGTCTTTGCGTGTTGCCGCCGATCTGCAGAACGTCCGCCGCCGTGCCGAGCAGGACGTAGAAAAAGCTCACAAGTTCGGGTTGGAAAAGTTCGCGGGCGACCTGCTGCCAATTATTGACAGCCTGGAGCGTGGCCTCGAGTTGTCCAACCCGGATGACGAAAACATCCGCCCGATGCGCGAAGGGATCGAACTGACCCTGAAAATGTTTCAGGACACCCTGAAACGTTATCAGCTGGAAGCCATTGATCCGCAAGGCGGCGAACCGTTCAGCGCTGAGCTTCACCAGGCCATGGCCATGCAAGAAAGCCACGACCTCGAACCCAACAGTGTGTTGAAAGTGTTCCAGAAGGGCTATCAGCTCAACGGTCGCCTGTTGCGCCCTGCAATGGTGGTAGTGAGCAAGGCTCCTGCACCCGTTGCACCTTCTATTGATGAGCAGGCTTGAAATCCGCCGCAAGGCCCCCATTTATAAGTCAAGCGTTTAAGTGCTACCGCAGTTAGCCACCACTGCTGCGGCAACCAAATTCAAGTTTCGGGAGAGTAAATCATGGGCAAAATTATCGGTATTGACCTGGGGACCACCAACTCCTGCGTCTCCGTGTTGGAAAACGGCGTTGCAAAAGTAATCGAAAACGCCGAAGGCGCGCGTACCACGCCGTCGATCATCGCTTACGCCAACGATGGTGAAATCCTGGTTGGCCAGTCGGCCAAGCGCCAGGCTGTGACCAACCCGCATAACACCCTGTACGCGGTGAAGCGCCTGATCGGTCGTAAGTTCGACGAAGAAGTCGTACAAAAAGACATCAAAATGGTCCCTTACAAGATCGCCAAGGCTGACAACGGTGACGCCTGGGTTGAAGTAAATGGCCAGAAAATGTCGCCACCGCAAATCTCGGCTGAAATCTTGAAGAAGATGAAGAAGACTGCCGAAGATTACCTGGGTGAGACAGTGACTGAGGCGGTGATCACCGTTCCAGCCTATTTCAACGACAGCCAGCGCCAGGCGACCAAAGATGCCGGCCGCATCGCGGGCCTGGATGTAAAACGTATCATCAACGAACCGACCGCAGCTGCTCTGGCTTACGGCATGGACAAGGCCAAGGGCGATCACACCGTGATCGTTTATGACCTGGGTGGCGGTACGTTCGACGTTTCCGTGATCGAGATCGCTGAAGTAGACGGCGAGCACCAGTTCGAAGTGTTGGCCACCAACGGCGACACCTTCCTGGGTGGTGAGGACTTCGACATTCGTCTGATCGACTATCTCGTTGACGAATTCAAGAAAGAAAGCGGCATGAACCTCAAGGGTGACCCGCTGGCGATGCAGCGCCTGAAAGAAGCTGCTGAGAAAGCCAAGATCGAGCTGTCTTCCGCTCAGTCGACCGACGTTAACCTGCCGTACATCACTGCAGACGCCACCGGTCCTAAGCACTTGAACGTGAAGATCTCTCGCGCCAAGTTGGAAGCGCTGGTCGAAGACCTGGTTCAACGCACCATCGAGCCATGCCGCATTGCGCTGAAAGACTCCGGTATTGATGTTGGTGCGATCAACGACGTGATCCTGGTAGGCGGTCAGACCCGTATGCCACTGGTTCAGAAGTTGGTTACCGAGTTCTTCGGCAAAGAAGCACGTAAAGACGTGAACCCGGACGAAGCGGTTGCCATGGGTGCTGCCATCCAGGGCGCGGTATTGGCTGGTGACGTGAAAGACGTGTTGCTGCTGGACGTAAGCCCGCTGACCCTGGGTATCGAAACCATGGGTGGCGTGATGACTGCGCTGATCGAGAAAAACACCACGATTCCTACCAAGAAATCCCAGGTGTTCTCGACGGCTGATGACAACCAGGGGGCTGTGACCATTCACGTGCTGCAAGGTGAGCGTAAGCAGGCTGCTCAGAACAAGTCCCTGGGCAAGTTCGACCTGGCTGAGATTCCACCAGCACCGCGTGGCGTGCCACAGATCGAAGTGACCTTTGACATCGACGCCAACGGCATTCTGCACGTAGGTGCGAAAGACAAGGCTACCGGCAAAGAGCAGAAGATCACCATCAAGGCCAACTCCGGTCTTTCTGATGAAGAAATTCAACAGATGATCCGCGATGCTGAAACCAATGCTGAAGCTGACAAGAAGTTCGAAGAGTTGGCAGGTGCCCGTAACCAGGGCGACGCACTGGTTCACTCGACACGCAAAATGATCGCTGATGCTGGCGAGAAAGTGACCGCTGAAGAGAAGGCTGCGATCGAAGCTGCTGTCGTTGCCCTGGAAGCCGCTGTCAAAGGCGACGACAAGGCTGCCATTGAAGCCAAGGTTGAAGAATTGTCGAAAGTCTCCGCGCCAGTGGCTCAAAAAATGTATGCCGAACAGGCCCAGCCGGCTGACGGTGCTGCTCAAAAGGCAGAGCCTGAAGCTAAAGACGATGTTGTCGATGCCGAGTTCGAAGAAGTTACCGACAAGAAGTAAGTTGGTCGCCCGGTTGACCGCTATCAAGCGGTGACTGGTAGGATGTCGCCGCGCGGGAGCTTGCTCCCGCGTTGGCGTGTCTGGGGTATGTGAATTTTTACAGCATGCGACTGTGTTCGGATGTTGGCGGTGTGATCGGGGATGCTCCTGCTTTCCGAGCAATGAATACCGCGTTTTTGGCCGGGTCCCTGGCTAAAAAGTAGTAACGACCAGGATCGTTGAATTGACGTGAGTTGGGTCCGGGCCTGTATTGGGGCTCAACGAGTTTAGCCAGGCTCAGGAGGGTCTGGCTGGACGTCCTTAAGAGTGCAAAGACTTATGGCAAAGCGTGACTATTACGAAGTGTTGGGTGTGGAGCGCGGCTCCAGCGAGGCGGACCTGAAAAAGGCTTACCGTCGCCTGGCAATGAAGCACCACCCGGACCGTAATCCGGATAGCAAAGAATCCGAAGATATGTTCAAAGAGGCCAACGAGGCCTACGAATGTCTGTCTGATCCCAATAAGCGTGCGGCCTACGACCAGTATGGGCATGCCGGTGTCGATCCGAGCATGGGGGGCGGCGGTGCCGGTTTTGGCGGTCAGAACTTCTCCGATATTTTCGGGGATGTATTCAGTGACTTCTTTGGTGGTGGCCGGGGTGGTCAGCGCGGTGGTGCCCAGCGTGGCAGCGACTTGCGTTACACCCTGGAGCTGAACCTGGAAGAAGCTGTACGCGGCACCAGCGTCAATATTCGCGTACCCACGCTGGTTAACTGCAAGCCGTGTGATGGTTCGGGTGCCAAGAAAGGCTCTGCGCCGATTACTTGCCCGACGTGCGGCGGTATCGGCCAGGTCCGTATGCAGCAGGGTTTCTTCTCGGTGCAGCAGACCTGTCCGCGTTGCCATGGGCAGGGCAAGATCATTTCCGATCCGTGCGATTCCTGCCATGGCGAAGGCCGCGTCGAAGAGTACAAGACCCTGGCGGTGAAAGTGCCGGCGGGAGTCGATACCGGAGACCGTATTCGTCTGTCGGGTGAGGGGGAGGCCGGTACCCAGGGCGGTCCTACGGGCGACCTGTACGTGGTGATCAATGTGCGCGAGCACTCGATCTTCCAGCGCGACGGCAAGCACTTGTTCTGTGAAGTGCCGATCAGCTTTGTCGATGCAGCCCTGGGTGGCGAATTGGAGATCCCGACCCTGGACGGTCGGGTCAAGCTCAAGATCCCTGAAGGTACGCAGACCGGCAAGCAGTTCCGTATCCGTGGCAAAGGCGTCGCGCCGGTGCGCGGTGGCGGTGCTGGCGACTTGATGTGTCGTGTGGCTGTGGAGACTCCAGTCAATCTGGGGCGCCGTCAGCGTGAATTGCTTGAGGAATTCCGCAGTTCGCTGGAGGGCGATGACACGCATTCGCCGAAAACCACTGGCTTTTTCGAAGGCGTGAAGCGCTTCTTCGGCGACCTGTAAGGAAGTGAGTATGCGACGTATAGCCGTAATGGGCGCTGCCGGGCGCATGGGCAAGACGCTGGTCGAGGCGGTGCAGCAGCGCTCCCCGGCCTCTGGGCTGACTGCGGCGATTGTTCGTCCCGGTAGCACGTTGATCGGTGCGGATGCGGGTGAGTTGGCTTCTCTGGGGCGTATCGGTGTCTCCTTGTCAGGTAGCCTGGAGCAGGTGGCTGACGAGTTCGATGTGCTGATCGACTTCACCCTGCCGGAAGTGATGCTGAAAAACCTCGCGTTCTGCCGCAAGGCGGGCAAGGCGATGGTGATCGGCACCACGGGGTTGACTGCGCAACAGAAGCAGTTGCTTGAGGAGGCGGGTAAGGATATTCCCGTCGTCTTCGCAGCCAACTTCAGTGTCGGCGTGAATCTGTCGCTCAAGTTGCTGGACATGGCGGCGCGGGTGCTGGGGGATGAGGCGGATATCGAGATTATCGAGACGCATCACCGCCACAAGATCGATGCGCCGTCGGGTACCGCACTGCGCATGGGTGAGGCTATTGCCGACGCGCTGGGGCGTGACCTGTCCAAGGTGGCGGTTTACGGTCGCGAAGGGCATACCGGTGCGCGTGCACGTGACACCATTGGTTTTGCGACCGTCCGCGGCGGTGATGTGGTGGGCGACCACACGGTATTGTTTGCTACCGAGGGTGAGCGCCTGGAAATCACTCACAAGGCTTCCAGCCGCATGACATTCGCCAAGGGCGCGGTGCGTGCCGCGCTCTGGTTGGAAGGTCGCGAGCCTGGTCTGTACGACATGCGCGATGTGTTGGATCTGCACTAATCAGTAGCTAAAACGGGGCCTCAGGATTATCCTAAGGCCCCGTTTTTACCCGCTAAGCGACGTCCTGTCGCATTCTCCTGCCTTTAAGGCTCATTAGCGGTGGACCAAAAAAGCCTTTTTCTGTAAGCTACAGCTTTAGTGTGTCCACTAAAAGCGCGCAGAATAATTCAGTGAAGAAGCGGGGTGACGTGTCCATACGTCACTCCGCTTTTTTACAACCTGCGATCGCCCTTTCAGGCTTTATTTACGGGAGGTCTTCTTGACTAAGCCAGCCATACTCGCCCTTGCTGATGGCAGCATTTTTCGCGGCGAAGCCATTGGAGCCGACGGTCAAACCGTTGGAGAGGTGGTGTTTAACACCGCCATGACCGGCTATCAGGAAATCCTTACCGATCCTTCCTACGCCCAACAGATCGTTACCCTGACCTATCCGCACATCGGCAACACCGGTACTACGCCGGAAGACGTTGAGTCTGATCGTGTCTGGTCAGCGGGTCTGGTCATTCGTGATCTGCCACTGGTTGCGAGCAACTGGCGTAACACGATGTCGCTGTCCGATTACCTGAAAGCCAACAACGTTGTGGCGATCGCCGGTATCGATACGCGCCGCCTGACGCGCATCCTGCGTGAAAAGGGCTCGCAGAACGGCTGCATCATGGTCGGTGACAATATTTCCGAAGCTGCGGCGATTGCAGCAGCGCAGGGCTTCCCTGGCCTGAAAGGCATGGACCTGGCGAAAGTCGTCAGCACCAAGGAGCAGTACGAGTGGCGCTCCACCGTCTGGGACTTGAAGACCGACAGCCACGAGACTATCGAAGCGGCTGACTTGCCGTATCACGTGGTCGCATACGACTACGGCGTCAAGTACAACATCCTGCGTATGCTGGTCGAGCGTGGGTGCCGTGTGACCGTGGTGCCGGCGCAAACGCCTGCCAGCGATGTGCTGGCCCTGCAACCTGACGGCGTGTTCCTGTCCAACGGCCCGGGTGATCCGGAGCCTTGTGACTACGCCATCCAGGCCATCAAGGAAGTGCTGGAAACCGAGATTCCGGTATTTGGTATCTGCCTCGGTCACCAGTTGCTGGCGCTGGCCTCCGGCGCCAAGACCCTGAAAATGGGTCATGGCCATCACGGCGCCAACCACCCTGTGCAGGACCTGGATACCGGTGTTGTGATGATCACCAGCCAGAACCACGGTTTTGCGGTGGATGAAGCGACCTTGCCGAGCAATGTCCGCGCGATTCACAAGTCGTTGTTCGACGGTTCCCTGCAGGGCATCGAACGTACTGACAAGAGCGCGTTCAGCTTCCAGGGCCACCCTGAAGCAAGCCCGGGCCCGAACGACGTAGCGCCGCTGTTCGACCGTTTCATCAATGAGATGGCCAAGCGACGCTGACTGAGCGGCCTGCGGGCGGCCCCTGCCTTGGTGGCCCCTGCAGGCTCTTCGAAGATTGTTCAAGACGGCTTGCCGACTGACCTGCGGATTTGAGTGACAAACCCATGCCAAAACGTACAGACATAAAAAGCATCCTGATTCTCGGCGCTGGCCCGATCGTTATCGGCCAGGCCTGCGAATTCGACTACTCCGGCGCCCAGGCTTGCAAGGCCCTGCGCGAAGAGGGTTACCGCGTCATCCTGGTGAACTCCAACCCGGCCACCATCATGACCGATCCGGACATGGCCGACGCCACCTACATCGAGCCGATCAAGTGGCAGACGGTTGCCAAGATCATCGAGAAAGAGCGTCCGGACGCACTGCTGCCGACCATGGGCGGCCAGACTGCATTGAACTGCGCCCTGGACCTGGAGCGCGAAGGCGTCCTGGAAAAATTCGGCGTAGAGATGATCGGCGCCAACGCCGACACCATCGACAAGGCTGAAGACCGTTCGCGCTTCGACAAGGCCATGAAGTCCATCGGCCTTGACTGCCCGCGCTCCGGTATCGCCCACAGCATGGAGGAGGCCAACGCAGTTCTCGAAAAGCTGGGCTTCCCGTGCATTATCCGTCCGTCCTTCACCATGGGCGGCACCGGTGGTGGCATTGCCTACAACCGTGAAGAGTTCGAAGAAATCTGCGCCCGTGGCCTGGACCTGTCTCCGACCAAAGAGCTGCTGATCGACGAATCCCTGATTGGCTGGAAAGAGTATGAGATGGAGGTTGTCCGCGACAAAAAGGACAATTGCATCATCGTCTGCTCCATCGAAAACTTCGACCCGATGGGTGTGCACACCGGTGACTCGATCACTGTTGCTCCGGCGCAGACCCTGACGGACAAGGAATACCAGATCATGCGTAACGCCTCGTTGGCGGTATTGCGTGAGATCGGCGTTGAAACCGGTGGCTCCAACGTTCAGTTCGGCATCTGCCCGGACACAGGCCGCATGGTCGTGATCGAGATGAACCCGCGTGTATCGCGTTCTTCGGCGCTGGCATCGAAAGCGACCGGCTTCCCGATTGCGCGTATCGCCGCCAAGCTGGCTATCGGTTACACCCTGGACGAGCTGCAAAACGAAATCACGGGCGGCGCTACGCCGGCGTCCTTCGAACCGTCCATCGACTATGTCGTGACCAAGCTGCCACGCTTTGCCTTCGAGAAGTTCGCCAAGGCCGACGCGCGCCTGACCACCCAGATGAAGTCGGTGGGTGAAGTCATGGCCATCGGCCGGACCTTCCAGGAGTCCCTGCAGAAAGCCCTGCGTGGCCTGGAAGTCGGCGTTTGCGGCCTGGACGAGAAGCTCGACCTGAGCAATCCGGAAAGCATGAGCATCCTCAAGCGCGAGCTGACCGTACCGGGCGCCGAGCGTATCTGGTATGTGGCTGATGCCTTCCGCGCCGGCATGACTGTTGAAGACATCTTCGGCATGAACATGATCGATCCGTGGTTCCTGGTGCAGATCGAAGATCTGATCAAGGAAGAGGAGAAGGTCAAGACCCTGGGTCTGGCCAGCATCGACCGCGACATGATGTTCCGCCTCAAGCGCAAAGGCTTCTCCGACCAGCGCCTGGCCAAGCTGCTGGGTGTGACCGAGAAGAACCTGCGCACGCATCGCCACAAGCTGGAGATCTTCCCGGTCTACAAGCGCGTTGACACCTGTGCCGCCGAGTTCGCCACCGACACTGCGTACCTGTACTCCACCTACGAGGAAGAGTGCGAGGCCGCGCCGTCGGGCCGCGACAAGATTATCATCCTGGGCGGTGGTCCGAACCGTATCGGCCAGGGCATCGAATTCGACTATTGCTGCGTACACGCCGCCCTCGCGCTGCGCGAAGACGGGTACGAGACCATCATGGTCAACTGCAACCCGGAAACTGTTTCCACTGACTACGACACTTCCGACCGCCTGTACTTCGAGCCGGTAACGTTGGAAGACGTGTTGGAAATCTGTCGCGTCGAGAAGCCCAAAGGCGTGATCGTCCAGTACGGCGGCCAAACCCCGCTGAAACTGGCGCGTGCCCTTGAGGCTGCCGGCGTGCCAATCATCGGCACCAGCCCTGACGCCATCGACCGTGCCGAAGACCGTGAGCGCTTCCAGCAAATGGTTGAGCGCCTGAACCTGCGTCAGCCGCCAAACGCTACCGTGCGCAGCGAAGACGAGGCCATCCGTGCAGCCAGCAAGATCGGCTACCCGCTGGTGGTGCGTCCATCCTACGTGCTGGGCGGCCGGGCGATGGAAATCGTCTACGAAGAAGAAGAGCTCAAGCGTTACCTGCGTGATGCGGTAAAAGTGTCCAACGACAGCCCGGTGCTGCTGGACCACTTCCTCAACTGCGCCATCGAAATGGACGTGGATGCAGTTTGCGACGGTACCGACGTGGTCATCGGCGCGATCATGCAGCACATCGAGCAGGCGGGCGTTCACTCCGGTGACTCCGCGTGCTCGCTGCCGCCGTATTCGTTGCCTGCACATATCCAGGACGAGATGCGCGAGCAGGTCAAGAAAATGGCCTTGGAGTTGGGTGTTGTCGGCCTGATGAACGTACAGTTGGCGTTGCAAGGCGAAGACATCTACGTCATTGAGGTCAACCCGCGTGCTTCGCGTACCGTGCCGTTCGTTTCCAAGTGCATCGGCGTGTCCCTGGCCATGATCGCTGCACGTGTGATGGCTGGTAAGACCTTGAAGGAAATTGGCTTCACCAAGGAAATCATTCCGAACTTCTACAGTGTGAAAGAGGCAGTGTTCCCATTTGCCAAATTCCCTGGTGTGGACCCGATCCTCGGCCCAGAGATGAAGTCCACCGGTGAAGTGATGGGTGTGGGCGATACCTTCGGTGAAGCATTCGCCAAGGCCCAGATGGGCGCCAGCGAAGTGCTGCCGACCGGCGGTACTGCGTTTATCAGCGTGCGTGATGATGACAAACCGCTGGTTGCAGGCGTGGCCCGTGATCTGATCAACTTGGGCTTTGAAGTCGTGGCAACTGCCGGGACCGCCAAGCTGATTGAAGCGGCCGGCTTGAAAGTGCGCCGCGTGAACAAGGTGACGGAAGGCCGTCCGCATGTGGTCGACATGATCAAGAATGACGAAGTCACGCTGATCATCAACACCACCGAAGGTCGCCAGTCGATCGCGGATTCCTACTCCATTCGCCGTAATGCCTTGCAGCACAAGATCTACTGCACCACCACTATTGCTGCTGGCGAAGCTATCTGCGAAGCGCTCAAGTTCGGTCCGGAAAAGACCGTGCGTCGCTTGCAGGATCTACACGCAGGATTGAAGGCATGATCAAATACCCAATGACCGTCCAGGGTGCCAAGGCCCTGGAAGAGGAGCACGCCCATCTGACCAAGGTCGTACGTCCAAAGCTGAGCCAGGACATTGGTACGGCCCGCGAGCTGGGTGACCTGAAGGAAAACGCCGAATACCACGCTGCTCGTGAGCAGCAGGGTATGGTCGAGGCGCGGATCCGTGATATCGAAGGCCGTTTGCAGAATGCGGTGATCATCGACGTCACGACTATTCCCCACACTGGCAAGGTGATTTTCGGTACCACCGTGGAGATCGCCAACGTCGAGACTGACGAGAGCGTGGTCTACCACATCGTGGGAGAGGACGAGGCTGACTTCAAGCTCGGCAAGATCTCCGTCGGCTCACCACTGGCCCGTGCCTTGATCGCCAAGGAAGAGGGTGATGTGGTGTCTGTCAAAACGCCAGGCGGTGTGATCGAGTACGAGATTGTTGAAGTTCGTCACATCTGAAAGGCGGCGCCCGCTTCGTGCGGGCGCCATGCTCTGGCAGCTTGCCCAGATGCTTTGGGTGGGCGGCCTGTGGTTGTTACATCTTGGTGTATTGCCGGTGCTGGGCCTGATTGGCCTGGCTCCGTTGCTGATCGATGAAATCGATGGATTATTGAGTGCGCTGCTGGTGGGTTTCGCGGCGGCGTGCGTAGCACTTCAGGCATTGGTGCTGGTCAAGGCTGAAGGCTTGGAGAGTCTGTGGCGGGATATTCGCGGCCAACTGCTGTTGATGGCGCTGTATGCGTGTGCAATGTATTGCATTGTGCATGTCTGGCTGCCGGAAGCGTTGCGCTGGCAGCTATTCAGCTATCTTGTGCTAGGGTTCTCCGGCCTGGTGCTGGTTATACAGCCTGCTCCGGGATGGAGTAGCGGGGCGCGCGAAGCACGCCCGTGACCCTTTGTATTACTTGAAGCGGTGTACGTTCGACAGTTGCTTGTTGGCGCTGAAGTTCTTGCGATACAGCAGCGCCATCTTGCCGATGACCTGAACCAGGTCCGCCTTGCCAACCTTGCACAGTTCTGCAATGGCGGCCAGGCGTGCTTCGCGGTCAAGGATGTTGACCTTGATCTTGATCAGTTCGTGATCGCCCAGTGCGCGTTCAAGTTCGGCTAACACACCTTCAGTCAAACCGTTGTCTGCCACAATCAGAACTGGTTTCAGATGGTGGCCAATGGATTTGTACTGTTTCTTCTGCTCTTGAGTGAGCGGCATAATCTGACCCCTGCGTCTGATCTTGTAAAAAGCGGCGGCCAGTTTACCCGAGCGAGTCCGGGACCGCCCAGTTAATCACGACCCGTTTTATTTTCGAGGTGGCCCGTGGCCCGTTCCAAAACTAGCCTTAAGTGGCTGCAAGAGCATTTCAACGATCCTTACGTCAAAAAGGCGCAAAAGGATGGCTATCGTTCCCGGGCCAGCTACAAGCTGTTAGAGATCCAGGATAAGGACAAGTTGATTCGTCCTGGCATGAGCGTTATCGACCTTGGCGCGGCCCCTGGTGGCTGGTCCCAGGTGACCAGTCGTCTGATTGGTGGTCAAGGCCGCCTGATCGCTTCCGACATCCTGGAAATGGACAGCATCCCGGACGTGACCTTTGTTCATGGAGACTTTACCCAGGACACAGTGCTCGCCCAGATCCTCGAGGCTGTGGGAAATTCGCAGGTAGACCTTGTGATTTCCGACATGGCCCCCAATATGAGTGGATTACCGGCCGTTGATATGCCGCGGGCCATGTTCCTTTGTGAATTGGCGTTGGATTTGGCAGGTCGGGTGTTGCGTCCCGGTGGCGATTTCCTGGTGAAGGTGTTCCAGGGAGAGGGTTTCGACGAATACCACAAGAACATCCGCAAGTTGTTCGACAAGGTGCAGACGCGTAAACCAGACTCTTCCCGGGACCGGTCCAGGGAGCAATACCTGCTGTGCCGCGGCTTCCGTGGCGTCGAAGGCGCGGCCAGTGAAGAGCGTTTTTGAGGAATTCGAGGAGGGCGATAGGTTTTTTTATATCGCTTTCGTCACGAAGCTTTACGAATATTGTGTAGTCAAAGTTTCACAAAGGGTTACAGACGGCGCCTGCCAGAGTTGTAGGTTATGTAGTAAGTTAGGCCGGTGAATATCATGCGAAGCACGCGCCAGTAGCGGAGCTTGCTTCAGAGGGTAGTTAATTGAACGATATGGCAAAGAATCTGATCCTGTGGTTGATCATCGCGGCTGTCCTCGTGACGGTGATGAACAACTTCTCCAGCCCTAACGAGCCGCAGACCCTCAACTATTCCGACTTCATCCAGCAAGTTAAGGATGGCAAGGTCGAGCGCGTAGCGGTTGATGGCTACGTGATCACCGGCAAACGCAACGATGGCGATAGCTTCAAGACCATTCGTCCGGCAATTCAGGACAATGGTCTGATCGGCGACCTGGTGGATAACCACGTGGTTGTCGAAGGCAAGCAGCCTGAACAGCAGAGCATCTGGACTCAACTCCTGGTGGCAAGCTTCCCGATCCTGGTGATTATTGCCGTGTTCATGTTCTTCATGCGCCAGATGCAAGGTGGTGCGGGAGGCAAGGGCGGGCCGATGAGCTTCGGCAAGAGCAAGGCGCGCCTGCTCTCTGAAGATCAGGTGAAGACCACCCTGGCTGACGTAGCGGGTTGCGATGAAGCCAAGGAAGAAGTCGGCGAGCTGGTTGAGTTCTTGCGCGATCCAGGCAAATTCCAGCGCCTGGGTGGCCGTATTCCTCGCGGCGTGCTGATGGTCGGCCCCCCAGGTACCGGTAAAACCTTGCTGGCCAAGGCGATTGCCGGCGAAGCCAAGGTACCGTTCTTCACCATTTCCGGTTCTGACTTCGTTGAAATGTTCGTCGGTGTCGGTGCGAGCCGCGTTCGCGACATGTTCGAACAGGCCAAGAAGCATGCACCATGCATCATCTTCATCGATGAAATCGACGCCGTTGGTCGCCATCGTGGTGCTGGCATGGGCGGTGGTCATGATGAGCGTGAGCAGACCCTCAACCAGTTGCTGGTCGAGATGGATGGTTTCGAGATGAATGACGGCATCATCGTCATCGCGGCAACCAACCGTCCGGACGTGCTGGATCCTGCGCTGCTGCGTCCAGGCCGCTTTGACCGCCAGGTGGTGGTTGGCCTGCCGGACATCCGTGGGCGCGAACAAATCCTGAAAGTGCACATGCGCAAAGTGCCAATGGGCGACGACGTTGCACCGGCTGTGATTGCCCGTGGTACCCCGGGGTTCTCGGGTGCTGACCTGGCTAACCTGGTGAACGAGGCTTCGCTGTTTGCAGCCCGTACCGGCAAGCGCATCGTTGAAATGAAAGAGTTCGAGCTGGCGAAAGACAAGATCATGATGGGCGCTGAGCGCAAATCCATGGTCATGTCCGAAAAAGAGAAGCAGAACACTGCTTACCACGAAGCCGGCCACGCCATTGTGGGGCGTGTCGTGCCTGAGCATGACCCGGTCTACAAAGTGTCGATCATTCCTCGTGGTCGCGCCTTGGGTGTCACCATGTTCCTGCCGGAAGAGGATCGTTACAGCCTCTCCAAGCGTGCGCTCATCAGTCAGATCTGCTCGCTGTACGGCGGTCGAATCGCTGAAGAGATGACCTTGGGCTTCGATGGTGTGACCACGGGGGCTTCCAACGACATCATGCGCGCCAGCCAGATTGCGCGGAACATGGTGACCAAGTGGGGTTTGTCGGAAAAACTCGGTCCTTTGATGTACGCCGAGGAAGAAGGTGAAGTATTCCTGGGGCGTGGCGGCGGTGGTCAAAACGCCAGTTTCTCCGGTGAGACAGCCAAGCTGATCGATTCTGAGGTGCGCAGTATCATTGACCAGTGCTATGGCACTGCCAAGCAGATCCTGACCGATAATCGCGACAAGCTTGATGCAATGGCTGATGCATTGATGAAGTACGAGACCATCGATGCAGACCAGATCGACGACATTATGGCCGGTCGGGCGCCTCGTGAGCCTCGTGATTGGGAAGGTGGTTCGGGTACTTCGGGCACCCCGCCTGTGGTTCAGAACGAGCGCCCTGAAACCCCAATCGGCGGCCCGGCAGCTGATCATTAAGGTTTGAGATGACTTTTGCTCCGTCCTCCCCCCGGTTGCCTTGCGGCAACCGGGTTCTTGATTTGGCCCATACGCATGTCATGGGTATTCTTAATGTAACCCCTGACTCCTTTTCCGATGGTGGCCGCTTCAGCCAGCTTGATGCTGCCTTGCGTCACGCAGAAGCCATGGTGGCGGCCGGCGCGACCTTGATTGATGTCGGTGGTGAATCGACTCGGCCTGGTGCTCGCGTTGTTTCTCCTCTGGAGGAGTTGGAGCGTGTAGCGCCGATTGTCGAGCGCATCGCTCGAGAGTTGGATGTGATCATTTCGGTTGATACCTCCACTCCGGCCGTGATGCGTGAGACTGCGCGATTAGGTGCCGGCTTGATCAACGATGTGCGGTCCCTGCGGCGCGACGGTGCCCTGGATGCAGCTGCAGCTACCGGTTTGCCGGTGTGTTTGATGCATATGCTGGGTGAGCCCGGCAATATGCAGGACAGCCCGCACTATGATGATCTAGTGGACGAGGTGAGTGGTTTTCTCTCCGAGCGCGTTGCCCAATGCGCTGCGGTAGGTATTGCGCCGGAAAGGATCATCCTTGATCCGGGGTTTGGTTTCGCCAAGACCCTGCAACACAATTTGAGTTTGTTCAAACACATGGAGTCCTTGCATGCCCTTGGTCGGCCCCTATTGGTCGGTGTTTCGCGTAAGAGCATGATAGGGCTGGCATTGAGCCGTCCGGTGGGTGAGCGGTTGTACGGCGGTCTTGCACTGGCGGCGCTCGCGGTGACCAAGGGTGCGCGCATCTTGCGTGTGCATGACGTTGCTGAGACCGTGGATGTGGTACGCATGATTGCAGCTGTGGAATCAGCCGAATAAGAATGATGGAGCACTTATGACTAAAAAATACTTTGGCACCGACGGTATCCGTGGTCGGGTCGGCGAGTTTCCGATTACTCCTGATTTCATGCTTAAGCTTGGATGGGCGGCGGGCATGGCGTTCCGCAGCATGGGGGCATGCCGCATCCTGGTGGGCAAGGACACCCGAATTTCGGGGTACATGTTTGAATCAGCGCTTGAGGCCGGCTTATCCGCCGCAGGCGCCGATGTGATGTTGCTGGGGCCAATGCCGACGCCCGCGATTGCATACCTGACGCGTACCTTTCACGCTGAGGCCGGTATTGTGATCAGTGCTTCGCACAACCCACATGACGACAACGGCATCAAGTTCTTCTCCGGTCAGGGCACCAAGTTGCCGGATGAGATTGAGCTGATGATCGAAGAACTGTTGGATGCGCCGATGACCGTGGTCGAGTCCAGCAAGCTGGGCAAGGTGTCGCGCATCAATGACGCGTCCGGTCGTTATATCGAGTTCTGCAAGAGCAGTGTGCCTACCAGTACCAATTTTGCTGGCTTGAAGGTTGTTGTCGACTGCGCCCATGGTGCGACCTATAAAGTCGCGCCAAGCGTATTCAGGGAGCTTGGCGCAGACGTGACAGTGCTGTCGGCTCAACCCAACGGATTGAACATCAACGAAAACTGCGGCTCCACCCATATGGAGCAGTTGCAGGCCGCTGTCCTGGCCGAGCACGCCGACCTCGGGATTGCCTTCGACGGTGACGGCGACCGCGTGCTGATGGTTGACCACACGGGTGCCGTGGTGGACGGCGATGATCTGTTGTTCATCATTGCCCGCGACCTGCACGAGCGTAACAAGCTGCAAGGCGGTGTCGTAGGTACGCTGATGAGCAACCTGGGGCTTGAGCTGGCGTTGGCAGACCTGGGTATTCCTTTTGTTCGTGCCAATGTCGGTGACCGGTATGTGATCGCCGAGCTGCTGGAGCGTAACTGGCAGGTAGGTGGTGAGAACTCCGGGCACGTGGTGTGCTTCCAGCACACCACCACCGGTGACGCGATTATTGCGGCGTTGCAGGTGTTATTGGCTTTGCGTCGCCGCGAAGAGAGCCTGGCCCAGGCGCGTCAGGCTTTGCGCAAATGTCCGCAAGTATTGCTGAACGTGCGTTTCGCAGGTGGGGAAAACCCGATCGAGCACCCTGCTGTCAAAGAGGCTTGCGAGCGCGCGACCCTGGCAATGGCTGGTCGTGGACGGGTATTGCTACGCAAGTCCGGCACAGAGCCCTTGGTGCGCGTCATGGTCGAAGGTGACGACGAAATACAGGTTCGCGGTCATGCCGAGGACCTGGCAAAACTGGTAACTGAAGTTTGCGCCTGAATTCGGCTTGCCAGTGATGATGTGGTTGGGTAACATCTGCGCCCACTTTGACCGACGAGGTACAGCATGCGTCGCACTATGGTAGCTGGTAACTGGAAGATGCACGGTACCCGCGCCAGTGTCGCTGAGCTGATCAATGGCCTTCGTCACTTGGCCTTGCCTGGCGGTGTTGATATCGCGGTGTTCCCGCCTTGCTTGCATATCACCCAAGTGGTGGATGGCTTGAAAGGTAAGTCGATTCAGGTCGGCGCGCAGAACTCTGCGGTGGAAGCCATGCAAGGTGCGTTGACCGGTGAGATTGCACCGAGTCAGCTGGTTGATGCGGGTTGTTCCTATGTGCTCGTCGGGCACTCCGAGCGCCGTCAGATGATGGGCGAGCGTGATGGGACACTCAATCGCAAGTTCGCAGCAGCGCAGGCTTGTGGCTTGATTCCGGTGTTGTGTATTGGGGAGACCCTTGAGCAGCGTGAATCGGGCAAGACTCTTGAAGTTGTCTCGCGTCAGCTTGGCAGCATCATCGAGGAGCTGGGTGTTGGTGCGTTCGCAAAGGCGGTAATTGCTTACGAGCCGGTCTGGGCCATTGGTACCGGGCTGACTGCTACACCGCAACAGGCGCAGGATGTGCACGCAGCCATTCGCGCTCAGTTGGCGGCAGAGAATTCTGAAGTCGCACAAGGTGTGCGGCTTCTATACGGCGGCAGCGTGAAGGCGGCCAATGCGGTCGAACTGTTCGGCATGCCGGATATCGATGGGGGGCTCATTGGTGGAGCTTCCCTGAATGCAGATGAGTTCGGTGCGATTTGTCGCGCCGCGGGAAACTGAAAAAATGCTGGAAACAGTCGTAGTCGTTTTTCATCTGTTGGCTGCCCTGGGCGTAGTTGCCCTGGTTTTGTTGCAACAGGGTAAAGGTGCGGATGCTGGTGCGTCTTTCGGTGCAGGTGCTTCAAATACTGTGTTCGGAAGCCAAGGTTCCTCTACCTTTCTTAGTAAGTTTACTGCTATACTTGCCGCCGGTTTCTTCATAACCAGCTTAGGGTTAGGTTACTTTGCTAAAGAGAAAGCTCATGTGCTGACTCAAGTAGGTTTGCCAAACCCAGCAGTGTTGGAAGTACCAAAGGCAAAACCGGCTTCTGATGATGTCCCGGTGCTTCAAGAGCAAAAGTCGGCTACTCCAGCGACTGACGTACCTCCAGCTCAAGAGCAGAAGTAAGAAGGGTTGTAAACGCTGTATTGCCGAGGTGGTGGAATTGGTAGACACGCAACCTTGAGGTGGTTGTGCCCATAGGGTGTAGGGGTTCGAGTCCCCTTCTCGGTACCAATTATCAGGAGAGCCCGCTGTTGCGGGCTTTCTTGTAGGTGGAAGGTTACATTGACCCTGTAAGGGATCGGTCGTATACTTCCGCCCCAGCTTTGTCGCGGGGTGGAGCAGTCTGGTAGCTCGTCGGGCTCATAACCCGAAGGTCGTCGGTTCAAATCCGGCCCCCGCAACCAGTTTTAGCGGAGCCCCTTTTAAGGGGCTTTTTGTTAGCTGGACACTTTCAACGCCGCTGTTCGACGGCGTTTCAAGGATGGGCGTTTCGCCCATTTTTTTATTTTGCACAGCATGCACATACATGCACGAGGGGGTTCAGGTGTCGAGCAAGCTAGAAGAGTTGCAGGCCTTGTTGGCCCCGGTGGTCGTGGCCCTAGGCTATGAATGCTGGGGTATTGAGTTTTCGGCTCAAGGTCGCCACTCAATGTTGCGCGTTTATATCGATAAAGAGGGCGGCGTGCTGGTGGACGATTGTGCCATTGTCAGCCGTCAGATCAGCGGTGTTCTGGATGTTGAAGATCCTATCTCCGTTGAATACACCCTCGAAGTTTCCTCGCCAGGCATGGAACGCCCACTGTTCACTATTGATCAGTTTGCAAAATTTGCCGGTGAACAAGTGAAGATCAAGCTGCGATCCCCGTTCGAAGGGCGTCGCAACTTTCAGGGCCTTCTGCGCGGTGTAGAAGAACAGGATGTCGTGGTGCAGGTAGAAGACCATGAGTTCCTGTTGCCGATCGATATGATCGACAAGGCCAACATTATTCCCAGTTTTGACTGAGACGCGGATCCCGCGGATCCAATGGCTTGCGAAAGGCGAGGCGTACGATGAGCAAAGAAGTACTGCTGGTTGTTGAGTCGGTATCCAATGAAAAGGGCGTACCGGCAAACGTGATTTTTGAAGCGCTGGAGCTGGCCCTGGCCACTGCTACCAAAAAGCGTTTTGAAGACGAAGTTGATCTGCGTGTGGAAATCAACCGCCACACCGGTGCCTATGAGACTTTCCGTCGCTGGACGGTCGTCGAAGAGGCCGATCTTGATGATCCGGCCATCGAAACCTGGCCAAGCAAGGTTGCTGAAACGCACCCAGGCGCCCAGGTCGGTGATGTCGTTGAAGAAAAGATCGAGTCCATCGAGTTCGGCCGCATTGCTGCACAGACCGCCAAGCAGGTCATCGTGCAGAAGGTTCGCGAAGCTGAGCGCGCTCAAGTCGTTGATGCCTATCGCGAGCGTCTGGGGGAAATCATCTCCGGCACCGTGAAAAAAGTTACCCGCGACAATGTGATCGTCGACCTGGGCAACAACGCTGAAGCGTTGCTGGCCCGCGAAGACATCATCTCCCGCGAAACCTTCCGTGTTGGCGTGCGTTTGCGTGCGCTGCTCAAGGAAATCCGCACCGAGAACCGTGGCCCTCAGTTGATCCTGTCGCGTACTGCGCCGGAAATGCTGATTGAGCTGTTCCGTATCGAGGTGCCGGAAATTGCCGAAGGCCTGATCGAAGTCATGGCTGCGTCCCGCGACCCGGGTTCGCGTGCCAAGATCGCGGTCCGCTCCAAGGACAAACGCATCGACCCGCAAGGCGCTTGCATCGGTATGCGCGGTTCGCGCGTCCAGGCAGTGTCGGGCGAATTGGGTGGTGAGCGTGTGGACATCGTCCTCTGGGACGATAACCCGGCGCAGTTCGTGATCAATGCCATGTCGCCGGCTGAAGTGGCGGCAATTATCGTTGACGAAGATGCCCATGCAATGGACATCGCCGTTGGCGCAGACAATCTGGCCCAGGCCATTGGTCGTGGTGGTCAGAACGTGCGTCTGGCCAGCCAGTTGACCGGCTGGACCCTGAACGTAATGACCGAATCGGACATCCAGGCTAAGCAGCAAGCTGAAACCGGTGACATCCTGCGCAACTTCATCGACGAGTTGGAAGTCGACGAAGACCTGGCGCAGGTGCTGGTAGATGAAGGCTTCACCAGCCTGGAAGAGATTGCCTACGTACCGTTGGAAGAAATGCTCAACATCGACGGCTTTGACGAAGACACCGTCAACGAGCTTCGCGCTCGGGCCAAGGATCGTTTGTTGACTAAAGCCATCGCTACTGAGGAAAAGCTGGCAGACGCCCATCCGGCCGAAGACCTGCTCTCGCTTGAGGGTATGGACAAGGATTTGGCGATGGAACTGGCGGTGCGCGGCGTAATTACCCGCGAAGACCTGGCCGAGCAGTCTATTGACGATCTGCTCGACATCGACGGCATTGACGATGATCGTGCCGGCAAGTTGATCATGGCCGCCCGAGCCCATTGGTTCGAGTAATTAGGCGCGGCCTGAGGAGAGAAGTGCATGACGCAAGTCACGGTGAAACAACTGGCCGATGAGGTCAAAACACCGGTAGAGCGCCTGTTGCAGCAGATGCGTGAGGCAGGTCTGCCGCACACCGCCGCCGATGAAGGTGTGAGCGATAGTGAGAAGCAGTCTTTGCTGACTCACTTGAAGAGCAGCCACAAGGCGAAAGTGGAAGAACCGCGCAAGATTACATTGCAGCGCAAAACCACCAGCACCCTGCGGGTTGCGGGTAGCAAGAGCATCAGCGTTGAAGTACGCAAGAAGAAAGTCTTCGTACAGCGCAGCCCGGAAGAAATCGAAGCCGAGCGCAAACGCGAACTGGAAGAACGTCGCGCAGTAGAAAATGCTGCACGTCAGAAGGCTGAAGAAGAAGCCAAGCGTCGCGCCGAAGAAGAAGCGCGTCGTCAGCCTGCTGCTGCGCAAACGGCTTCCACTGAAGCGGTAGCCGCGCCTGGCGCTCCTGCAGACGCTGTGCGTGAGGCCGCTCCGGTTGCCGCTGCACCAGCACCTGCTGCCGATGCCCGCAAGCGCGAGGAACCTCGTCGTCCGGATAAACCACGTGCCGACGATAACAATCGTCGCGGTGGTGGTGGCGATGGCGAGCGCAAAAACGCTCCCCATCGTGCTTCGGTCAAAGAGAAAGCGCCTGCTCCACGCGTTGCTCCACGGACTACCGACGAAGAAAGCGATGGCTTCCGTCGTGGTGGTCGCGGCAAGGCCAAGCTGAAGAAACGCAACGCCCACGGTTTCCAGAGCCCAACCGGCCCTGTCGTGCGTGATGTGCAGATCGGCGAGACCATCACGGTTGGCGATCTTGCCAACCAGATGTCGGTCAAGGCTGCTGAAATCATCAAGTTCATGTTCAAACTGGGTACTCCAGCGACCATCAACCAGGTGCTTGATCAGGAAACTGCTCAACTGGTAGCCGAAGAACTGGGCCACAAAGTGACCCTGGTCAGCGACACCGCCCTGGAAGACTCCCTGGCAGAGTCCCTGAAGTTTGAAGGCGAGACATTCTCCCGTGCGCCAGTCGTGACCGTAATGGGCCACGTTGACCATGGTAAGACTTCGCTGCTCGACTACATCCGTCGTGCCAAGGTAGCTGCTGGCGAAGCCGGTGGTATCACCCAGCACATCGGTGCGTACCACGTTGAAACCGAGCGCGGCATGGTCACCTTCCTCGACACCCCAGGTCACGCCGCGTTTACCGCAATGCGTGCCCGTGGTGCCAAGGCGACTGACATCGTGATTCTGGTCGTTGCAGCGGACGACGGCGTGATGCCGCAGACCATTGAAGCTGTCCAGCACGCTAAAGCCGCTGGTGTTCCTCTGGTTGTTGCCGTGAACAAGATCGACAAGCCGGGCGCCGATCTCGATCGCATCCGTAGCGAACTGTCGGTTCATGGCGTGACGTCTGAAGAGTGGGGCGGTGATACGCCATTCGTTTCGGTTTCGGCGAAAGTCGGTACTGGCGTGGACGAACTGCTCGAAGCTGTCCTGCTGCAAGCTGAAGTACTTGAACTGAAAGCAACCCCATCGGCCCCAGGTCGTGGTGTTGTGGTTGAGTCGCGTCTCGACAAAGGTCGTGGCCCGGTTGCAACCGTACTGGTTCAAGACGGTACCCTGCGTCAAGGCGACATGGTACTGGTCGGTTCGAACTATGGCCGTGTACGTGCCATGCTCGACGAGAACGGCAAGCCAATCAAGGAAGCCGGTCCTTCCATCCCTGTCGAGATCCTCGGCCTGGACGGTACTCCGGACGCTGGCGACGAGATGAGCGTGCTGTCTGACGAGAAGAAAGCCCGTGAAGTGGCTCTGTTCCGTCAAGGCAAGTTCCGTGAAGTCAAACTGGCTCGCGCGCATGCCGGCAAGCTGGAAAACATCTTCGAGAACATGGGCCAGGCCGAGAAGAAGACGCTTAACATCGTCCTCAAGTCTGACGTTCGTGGTTCCCTCGAAGCGTTGAACGGCGCCTTGAATGGCCTGGGTAACGACGAAGTGCAAGTGCGTGTTGTCGGTGGCGGTGTCGGTGGTATCACCGAGTCCGACGCCAACCTGGCACTGGCTTCCAACGCTGTACTGTTCGGCTTCAACGTGCGTGCCGATGCTGGCGCTCGCAAGATCGTCGAGCAGGAAGGTCTGGACATGCGTTACTACAACGTCATCTACGACATCATCGAAGACGTCAAGAAAGCCCTCACCGGCATGCTTGGCAGTGACGTCCGGGAGAATATCCTGGGTGTCGCCGAGGTTCGTGACGTGTTCCGCTCGCCGAAATTCGGTGCGATCGCCGGTTGCATGGTTATCGAAGGTACCGTGTACCGTAACCGTCCAATCCGTGTACTGCGTGAAGACATCGTTATCTTCGAAGGCGAGCTGGAATCCCTGCGCCGCTTCAAGGATGACGCTTCCGAAGTGCGTGCCGGCATGGAATGCGGTATCGGCGTCAAGAGCTACAACGACGTCAAGGCTGGTGACAAGATCGAAGTCTACGAGAAGGTTCAGGTTGCTCGCAGCCTCTAACTCGCGCACTTCAGGAACCACGCCGCGTGTGGGCATGCAAATGCCCCGCGCAGCGTGCGGACTCTAAACGCAACGCCCGGTCTGGCTTTTGTCAGGCCGGGCGTTTGCCGCTTTCAGACCCCATGGGTTTCACCGTGTGGCAGTAACAGGTAACAAGACATGGCAAAAGAATACAGCCGTACCCAGCGTATCGGCGATCAGATGCAGCGTGAGCTGGCCCAACTGATCCGTCGCGAAGTCAAAGACCCCCGCGTTGGCCTGGTCACCATCACCGCTGTTGAAGTGAGCCGTGACGTGGGTCACGCGAAGATCTTCATCACCGTGATGGGGCAGGACAACAGCGAAGAAATCGCGCAAAGCATCAAGGTGCTCAACTCGGCGGCAGGTTTCCTGCGCATGCAGTTGGCCCGTGAAATGAAGCTGCGCAGCGTGCCCCAGTTGCACTTTCACTACGACGAAAGCGTCGTGCGTGGCGCGCATCTGTCGGCACTGATCGAGCGCGCCGTGGCTGAAGACAGCCAGCACCCATCCACACCTGAAGACGCCAAGGAGTAAGCGGTGGCTCAGGTCAAACGTATCCGTCGCAACGTCAGCGGCATCATTCTGCTCGACAAGCCGATTGGCTTCACCTCCAATGCCGCGTTGCAGAAGGTCCGCTGGTTGCTCAATGCCGAGAAGGCCGGACACACCGGCAGCCTCGATCCCCTGGCCACCGGTGTACTGCCGTTGTGCTTTGGCGAGGCTACCAAGTTCTCGCAATACCTGCTCGATTCCGACAAGGGTTACGAAACCCTGATGCAACTGGGCAAGACCACCACCACGGCAGACGCCGAAGGTGATGTTTTGCAGGTTCGCGACGTGACCGTTGGTCGTGCTGATATCGAAGCTGCTTTACCTGCTTTTCGTGGGCAAATCAGTCAGATACCGCCGATGTACTCGGCGCTCAAGCGTGATGGGCAGCCCCTTTACAAGCTGGCACGTGCGGGCGAAGTAGTGGAGCGCGAACCGCGTTCTGTTACTATTGCGCGCTTGGAATTGCTCGCCTGTGAAGGTGACACCGCACGCTTGGCCGTGGACTGCAGCAAAGGCACTTATATCCGTACCCTGGTGGAAGATATTGGTGAGCAGCTCGGTTGCGGCGCGTATGTAGCTGAACTGCGACGCACCCAGGCCGGACCTTTCAGCCTGGCCCAGACGGTCACGTTGGAAGAGTTGGAGGCGGTACACGCCGAAGGTGGCAACGAAGCGGTTGATCGCTTCCTGATGCCGTCGGACAGTGGTTTGCTGGATTGGCCATTACTGCACTTTTCGGAACATAGCGCGTTCTACTGGCTAAACGGCCAGCCGGTACGCGCCCCGGATGCCCCGAAGTTCGGCATGGTGCGGGTACAGGATCATAACGGTCGCTTTATCGGTATCGGTGAAGTGAGCGAAGACGGGCGCATCGCGCCACGTCGACTGATTCGGTCAGAATGACCGAACGAGTGTGGCTGTTAACAGGCACGGTCAACACTCATTTTTAGATACAGGGATTTGTCCCTGGCCTGTTGAAACTGCCCTTTGGGTGGTTTCCTGAAAAAAGGATTGCCTCATGGCTCTCGACGTTCAAGAAAAAGCACAAATCGTAGCTGACTACCAGCAAGCTGTTGGTGACACTGGTTCGCCAGAAGTGCAAGTTGCACTGCTGACCCACAACATCAACAAGCTGCAAGGTCACTTCAAGGCCAACGGTAAAGATCACCACTCCCGTCGTGGTCTGATCCGCATGGTAAACCAGCGCCGTAAGCTGCTGGACTACCTGAAAGGCAAGGATCTGGGTCGTTATCAGGCTCTGATCGGTCGCCTGGGTCTGCGTCGCTAATCAGCGATTGCGCTAGAGGTTGGTTGTCTGCCGTGTGTCAGTGGGATTCCCGCTGGCCCATGGTAGGCTCCCAGCCTCAAGTTTTATCTGGATACACGTTTTACCCCTGGACAAGGGTTGGGCCGATTCCCGACATTGCCCACGAATTTCGCAAGAAGACAAGTTCCCCAAGAGCCACAAAGAAGGTAGGACACCGTGAACCCGGTTATCAAAAAATTCCAGTTCGGTCAGTCGACCGTTACCCTCGAGACAGGCCGTATCGCCCGTCAAGCCTCCGGCGCAGTGCTGGTTACCGTTGATGACGACGTTACCGTATTGGTGACCGTTGTTGGCGCCAAGCACGCTGACCCAAGCAAAGGCTTCTTCCCTCTTTCCGTTCACTACCAGGAAAAGACTTACGCTGCAGGTAAGATCCCTGGCGGTTTCTTCAAGCGTGAAGGCCGTCCTTCCGAGAAAGAAACCCTGACTTCCCGACTGATCGACCGTCCGATCCGTCCGCTGTTCCCAGAAGGCTTCATGAACGAAGTGCAGGTTGTCTGCACCGTCGTTTCCACCAGCAAGAAAACCGATCCTGACGTCGCTGCGATGATCGGTACTTCGGCAGCCCTGGCCATCTCCGGTATTCCTTTCGATGGCCCGATCGGCGCAGCCCGCGTTGCTTTCCACGAAAGCACCGGTTACCTGCTGAACCCGACTTACGAGCAACTGAAAGCATCGAGCCTGGACATGGTCGTTGCCGGTACGTCGGAAGCCGTATTGATGGTTGAATCGGAAGCCAAAGAGCTGACCGAAGACCAGATGCTGGGTGCAGTACTGTTTGCTCACGACGAGTTCCAGGTTGTGATCAACGCTGTTAAAGAACTGGCTGCCGAAGCTGCCAAGCCGACCTGGGCCTGGGCTCCGCAAGCCGAAGCCACCGAACTGCTGGGCGCTATCCGCTCCGAGTTCGGCACTGCGATCTCCGACGCCTACACCATCACCGTCAAGGCCGATCGTTACGCTCGCCTGGGTGAGCTGAAGGACCAGGTTGTTGCCAAGCTGTCCGGCGAAGAAGGCCAGCCTTCTTCCAGCGAAGTCAAAGCAGCCTTCGGTGAAATCGAATACCGCACCGTTCGCGAAAACATCGTTAACGGCAAGCCACGTATCGACGGCCGCGACACCCGCACCGTTCGTCCGCTGAACATCGAAGTCGGTGTTCTGCCGAAGACTCACGGTTCGGCACTGTTCACCCGGGGTGAAACCCAGGCACTGGTCGTTGCGACCCTGGGTACTGCCCGTGACGCACAGCTGCTGGACACCCTGGAAGGCGAGAAAAAAGACCCCTTCATGCTGCACTACAACTTCCCGCCGTTCTCGGTGGGCGAGTGTGGTCGCATGGGTGGCGCTGGTCGTCGCGAAATCGGTCACGGCCGTCTGGCCCGTCGTTCGGTCCAGGCCATGCTGCCTGCTGCTGACGTGTTCCCGTACACCATCCGTGTGGTGTCGGAAATCACCGAGTCCAACGGTTCCAGCTCCATGGCTTCGGTCTGTGGTGCTTCCCTGGCGCTGATGGACGCGGGTGTGCCGATGAAGGCGCCAGTTGCCGGTATCGCCATGGGCCTGGTTAAAGAAGGCGAGAAGTTCGCAATCCTGACCGACATCCTGGGCGACGAAGACCACCTGGGCGACATGGACTTCAAAGTAGCCGGTACCGCCAAAGGTGTTACCGCGCTGCAGATGGACATCAAGATCAAGGGCATCACCGAAGAAATCATGGAAATCGCCCTGGGCCAAGCCCTGGAAGCGCGCCTGAACATCCTCGGTCAGATGAACCAGATCATTGGTCAGTCCCGTACCGAACTGTCGGAAAATGCTCCGACCATGATCGCGATGAAAATCGACACCGACAAAATCCGTGATGTTATCGGTAAAGGCGGCGCGACCATTCGTGCGATCTGTGAAGAGACCAAGGCTTCGATCGACATCGAAGACGACGGCTCGATCAAGATCTTCGGCGAAACCAAGGAAGCTGCAGAAGCTGCGCGTCAACGCGTCCTGGGCATCACCGCTGAAGCCGAGATCGGCAAGATCTACGTCGGTAAGGTTGAGCGCATCGTCGACTTCGGCGCATTCGTCAACATCCTGCCAGGCAAAGATGGTCTGGTTCACATCTCCATGCTGAGCGACGCTCGCGTTGAGAAAGTGACCGACATTCTGAAAGAGGGCCAGGAAGTGGAAGTGCTGGTACTGGACGTGGACAACCGCGGCCGTATCAAGCTGTCCATCAAGGACGTAGCAGCAGCCAAGGCTTCGGGCGTTTAATTACCCCAAGCTAACGCTGAAAAAAAGGACTCTTCGGAGTCCTTTTTTTACGCCTGAAGGAAAATGCCGAAAAATCAGACGCTTAGTAAATCGCAAAAGCCGCAACTTGCACGCAGGCACGATGGCGTTCATGCAAGTTGCACGATTCCGAAATTCGGGTGTTTTTATAAGTGTATGATTTTTAACGATTTAATCTTCCATGGCGACTTGGCACACTGCCTGCAATAACCCTGTTAACGCTGCAGCATCAAGGTTCACACACTGCAGACTTTTAATAAAACAGGAGTTACTCGTATGAAGAAGTTCGCTCTCGCTACTGCTACCGCTCTGACCCTGGCCATGGGTGCTAACGTGGCCTTTGCCCAGACTTCCCAAGCTCCAATGACCCTGGCGGCCGGTGAAGCCACCAAGGCAAAAGAAAGCGTTTCGGATACTTGGATCACCACCAAAGTTAAATCCGATCTGCTGACCGAAAAAGGCATTCCTGGTTCGGACATCAAGGTTGAGACCAACAAAGGTGTGGTTTCCCTGTCTTCGACCGTAGCCATTTCGGACGCGCAGAAAGAAACTGCCGTAGCGATCACCAAGAAAATCAAAGGTGTAACCGCAGTTTCTGCTGACGGCCTGTTGGCTGGCGGCGCTACCAAGGCAGACAACATCGACAAAACCAAAGGTGCAGCGGCTGACGCCAAAGGCGCAACCTCCGATACCTGGATCACCACCAAAGTCAAAGCTGACCTGGTCACCGAGAAAGGCATTCCTGGCACCGACATCAAAGTCGAAACCAACAAGGGTGTAGTTTCCCTGTCCTCTTCGGTCGCTGTGACCGAGGCACAGAAAACGACCGCGGTGAACATCACCAAGAAAATCAAAGGCGTTAAAGCTGTATCGGCCGATGGCCTGAAAGCAGAGTAACGCTCAAGCACTCGTCTGAACTAGCGGCGGCGGCGCGTGAGTTAGATATCCACTCAATGCACCTCTAAGTTTCATGCGACCGACCACACGGATGTGGTCATTACAGGCCCCGGCACTTCTGTGTCGGGGCCTGTTCTATTGGGGCGGGAAAGTAATGCGCCAGCGGCTTGCTGTGGACGCCTACTCGGCGTCCAGGTGCATCGGCGTTATCACTCGACCGTCTTTCTCTGCCTGGCCCAGTTGCGCGTCAATGAAGTAGACCCGGTCGTCCTCCAGCTGGGCTTTATCCACCAGGTAGTCCTTGATCGTGCTCGCACGGTCCTGGCCCAACTGGCGCAGCAGCACGTCACTGCCGCTCCAGAACTTGATCACGCCCTCCTTCAGCCTGGCGGAGCGGTCACTGCTGCTCAGGTCCTTCCATTCTGCCGGAGGCTGCTGTTTCAAGCGGGTGCGGTAAATACCTTCGAGCAAGGGGGCTTTTTCGCTCTCAGGGACTTCCAGCAAGGACGCCTGCGCCGGGACTTTATCGCCACGGCGCTGCAGCATTTTGTAGTAGTTGTATTGGTATTCCCGCTCCAGCCGCTGGGCCGCCAGGAATGGGCCGTCGCTGCTGGCTGCGGCCGTGCCTTCGATTTCCAGGCGTAGGGCAGGGCGTTCTTTCAAAGCTTTGGCCAAGGTGTTGAGAGCGCCTTCGGCGTCTTTGTTCAACTCGCTGGAGCCCGGCGCGAACGACACGCTGCCCAGGTCCTGCGCTCCGCCTCCGGTGACCAATCCGCCAATAAACTTGAACGGCGCAGTGGCCGCCCGCACCACCAGATTGCGCAGGGTTTGCCACACAATGGGCATCACACTGAATTGCGGGTTATTCAGGTCACCGGATACGGGCAGTTCGATGGAGATCTTGCCGTCGCTGTCCTTGAGCAAGGCGATTGCCAGACGAATCGGCAGGTCCACGGCATCGGCGCTGTCGACTTTTTCGCCCAGTTGCAATTGCTCGACCACCACTTTGTTCTCAGCCTTCAATTGGCCCTTGGTGATCACGTAGTGCAGGTCCAGGTTGAGGCGGCCCTTGCGGATGCGGAAACCGGCGAACTTGCCCGAGTAAGGCGTCAGGGTGGTCAGCTCGACACGTTTGAAGCTCGTGGCGATGTCCAGCGCCGCCATCGGGTCAAACGGGTTCACGCTGCCTTTGATGGTGACCGGTGCATAACGGTCCACCTTGCCCTTGATGTCAACACTCGCCGGCTTGGCCTGGCGACTGTCGATGGTGCCGATCTGCCCATTGAGCTGCTGGATCGCCGTGGCGAAGTTGGGGGTGAGGCTGAAGTCGGCGAAGTTGGCCGAACCGTCGTTGATCGCAATTTGCCCGATATGGATGCCCAGGGGTTTTTCTTTGCTCGCGGCAGGTTTGGCTGACGATTTGGCGCCACTGTCGGCCGGCTGCGGGATCAGCAAGTCGTCGACGTTGGTGGTGCGGTCATCGTTGATCATGAACCGCGCATAGGGCTGCAGCAGGTTGACCTTGTCGATCGACAGGCTGTCGCCGTGTTGGTAGTTCACGCCTTCGAGCACCAGGCGCTGCCACTTGAGGAAGTCGCGGGTCTTGAGGGTGTCGAGGGTATGCAACTGGTCAACCTGCGCGCGGCCGGTGATCTGCAGCGCCAGAGGGTCGGTGCTTTTCAGGTTCACGTCGAGGTCGCTGCCAAGCATGCCGCTGCGCAGCTCCAGACGGATAAACGGGCTGATATAGGACTGGGCGACCCGCAGGTCGATGTCCTTGGTATTGACCTTCAACTTGGCGCTGACCGGGTTGAGGTTAACCGTGCCGGTTGCCTGGATCTTGCCCTGCTTGCCCAGGCCGGTGTCGACCTTCAGGGTAAAAGGGCTCTGGTTGAGGCTGTCGAAGTTCTGCACGTCGACGTTCAACGGGCCGAGCTCCAGCGCCACTGCAGGTTTGGCCTGGCGGTCGGCCAAGTGCACTTGGTAGTTGCGCAGCTGTACATCCTTGAGCAGCACTTGCCAGGGCTTGCTTGGGGCGACGGGCGCAGGCTTTGGCGAGTCGGCAGTGGCGGGTGCAGTCGCAGGCTCCGGCGCCTTGGCCGGTTTGTTCGGCTGGCCGGCGAACAGTTTTTGCCAGTCCAGTTGCCCATCCGCTTCACGAGCCGCCCAGGTCTCGAGTTTATTGCTGCGGATCTTGCCCACCACCACCTGCTGTTTGGCCAGGTCCACCGTGGTCTCGCTGACGTCCAAACGCTCCAGGCGCACCAACGGCCGGCCATCCGGGGCCTTGATCGCGAACGGTGCGATGCTGGCGGCGGTGTTGGTCAGGTTCAGCTCGGTCTCTTTGGCCAGGCTGAATCTGTATTCGGTACTGAAGTTGAGCACGCCGTCTTCAAGTACCAGGGGTAAGGCGTCACGTACATAAGGCCACCAGGCTTTCATTTTGCCGCCGGTGACTTTGAGCGTACCTTCGGACGTGATCGGCACCAGGCTGAAGTTGCCTTTCCAGTCGATCTGTCCGCCTTCAGGGCCGGCGGCGACCAAGGTCATGTCCGCATTGTCTTCCGGCAGGGTGCTGAGATTCTTCAGTTCGAAGTCGAGGGTGTCGTAGAGGAATTCGATGGGTTCGCTGGGGCGCAGGTCTTGGAAATGCAAATAACCGCCAGCCAGCTTGATGCTGTCGACACGCAGCGGGAACGGCTTGGCGTCAGGGTCTGCCGGGGTCGGCTCGCTCGGTGGCAGCTTGAACAACTGCGCCAGATTCAGCTGGCCTGACTTGTCGAACAACAACTCGGTCCTGGGCTTGTCCAGTTGCACATCCGCCAGGTGCAGGGCGCGGGTCCACAGGCTATCGGCCTGCAGGTTGGCGTAAAGCCGTTCGAAACCTACCTGTTCCTTACCCGGTTCGCCGATTTTCAAGCCCCAAACCGTGACTTCCAGGCTGAACGGGTTAAGTTCGATCCGCTCGATGCGTGCCGGCACCGTGGCGTAATTGGCTAACTGTTGGTTGGCAATACGAAGGGCGATGCCAGGCAAAATCAGAAAGCCCAGCAAGCTGTACAACGCGAGGGCAGTCAACAAGGCGCCAGTGGCGCGAATCAATCCTTTGGGCATGGGGCGGCGCCATCTATGTCAAACAGGAGTGCCTTGGAGTATGGCACGGGATTTCGGTTCCGAAGCACCGAGGAACATGGGAAAAGTACTACAACTGCAGGATCAGGGTCTTCAACGGTGGCTGTTGATCCTGTGAAGGGAAGTCCGCGCCAGGCGTCATGATTTGCCAGTCGCGTACCGGACGCCCGGCTTTCTCGGCGCAGCGCAAAACCTGGTCACGCCAGTCTTCCATGCTGACTTTTGCCAGGTTGTTACAGCAGATCAGCACGCCATTGTCTGCTGTGGCGAGCAGTGCCGGCTTGAGCAGGCTCTGGTAGTCACGTAACAGATCAACGGTACCGAAGGCACTCTTGGCCCAGGCCGGCGGGTCGAGCAACACCAGGTCATATTGACGCTGCTCGAGGCGCGGATAGCTCGGCAGTTTCTGCCCGCGACGCTGGGTGATCGGCAGCCCGGCCAGTTGGCGAATCGCCGGGAAGTAGTCCGATTGCACGAACTCCATGGTGGGAAGCTGTGGATTGAGCTGGCCGTTTTCTCGCCCCACCGCCAGGTTGCCCTCGGCGAAGTCCAGGTTGCATACCTCGCGCGCACCACCGGCAGCGGCGCTCAGGCCCACCCCACAGGTGTAGGCAAACAGGTTCAGTACGCTTTTGCCGGCGCTGTGGTCCTTGACCCAGCCGCGGGTATTGCGCAGGTCGAGGAACAGCAGTGGGTCCTGGCCGGCGTGGCGCCCACGGACACGGTAATTGAGGCCCCATTCGTGGCCGACCAGGTCTTCCAGCGCGGCAGGTTCGGCGCGGTATACCGAATCTTCGCGATCGACCCGCGAGTTTCCGCGGGAGCGGTCGTTGTAGACCAGCAGCAACTCCAGGCCCATGTACTGGTTGATCAGTTGGTGCATGTCCAGGAGGTCGGCGGTTTCCAGCGACTGATGGAAGCTTTGCACCAGTAACTGCGGGCCATAGCGGTCGATGGTCAGGCCGCCGGCGCCTTCCTGGCTGCCATGGAACAGCCGATAGCAGTCGGTGCCCTGGGCGTGCAGTTCGCTGATCAGATCCTGGCGATGATCGAGGGCGGCGCGCAGCGCCTGATTCAAGGGAGACATGGAGCGCGCCTTGCTTAGGTAAATGGGGGAAATAAGGGCGCGGAGTTTAGCAGCTATGGCGCGTTGCCTACATCAACCCCATCCGCCGGTGTGCACGCTGCACCGAACCGTTACGCATCGCCCAGCGCAACAACGGCGCGCTGCGCTTGACCCCGGCGCGGATCATCCGGCGTTGCAGCGGGCTCTGGTGCTGATCGAGCAGAGTGCTGGCCCAGTCCGGCAGCAGGTCGATCCCGGCTTGCATCATCAAGGCACCAAAAGGCTTGGCCAGCAGGCTGGGGGAGGGCGCGTTCAGCAACAGGCGCAGCACTTCGCGGCTGCGCTCGTCGCACAGCAATTGCGGGCGGATATTCTCAAGGTAATCGGAAATTTCCTGGCGTGAATGCGGCACATCCTGCGCGCCGAGCCGTTCTGCGACGACGGCGATCTCGCTGTAGTAACGGTCTTGATCACGGCCAGAGAGGTACGGGTTGCGATAGCGCAAGTGGGCAGCAAGAAAGTTGCTCACCTCCGCCACATGCACCCAGGTCAGCAGCGCTGGATCGCTGGCCGCATAAGGCCTCCCGTCCGGGGCATGGCCCACCACCTGCAGGTGAATGGTGCGCACTTTTTCGATCAGCCAGTCGGCGTCTTTGCGCGCGCCGAACGTGGTACCGGAAATAAACTGCGAGGTACGGCGCAGGCGCCCAAGCATGTCCTGGCGAAAGTTCGAATGGTCCCACACGCCGGCCAGGGCCAATGGGTGCAAGGCTTGCAGCATCAAGGCGCTGATACCGCCGATAAGCATGCTGCTGAAGTCACCATGGACTTGCCAGCTGATCGAGTCCGGCCCGAACAGGCCCGGATCGCCCTTGGGGTTTTCCAGGTCCAGTTGGCCCAGTGACAAGCCGGTGAGGCTCATCAACTGGGTTTCGATACGGCTGCGGATAAATTCCATGGTGACTCGGGTTTCCTAGCGGTTCAGGCGTTTGTCGATCAGGCCGTCGACGACGCTGGGGTCGGCCAGGGTCGAGGTATCACCCAGGCTGTCCAGTTCGTTGCAGGCGATCTTGCGCAAAATCCGGCGCATGATCTTGCCGGATCGGGTTTTCGGCAAGGCCGGTGCCCATTGGATCAGTTCCGGCTTGGCAAAGCTGCCGATTTCCTTGCTGACCAGTTCCAGCAGGTGTTTTTTCAGCGCCTCGCTGGGTTCTACGCCATTCATGGGGGTGACAAAGGCGTAGATGCCCTGGCCTTTGACATCGTGGGGGTAGCCCACCACGGCAGCCTCGGCCACCTGGTCATGCAGTACCAACGCACTTTCTACCTCGGCGGTGCCGATACGGTGGCCGGATACGTTGATCACATCGTCGATACGCCCGGTGATCCAGTAGTCACCGTCCTCATCGCGGCGCGCACCGTCACCGGTGAAATAGTAACCGGGGTAGGGTTTGAAATAGGTGTCGACCATGCGCTGCGGGTCGCCGTAGACGCTGCGAATCTGTCCCGGCCAACTGGCCTTGATCGCCAGTACGCCGCTGCCGGCTCCGCTGATGACCTTGCCTTGTTCGTCCAGCAGCACGGGCTGCACACCAAACATCGGCTGGGTGGCGCAACCCGGTTTGATCCGCTGGGCGCTGACCAGCGGGCTGAGCATGATGCCGCCGGTCTCGGTCTGCCACCAGGTATCGACAATGGGGCAACGCTGTTCGCCCACCGCGTTGAAGTACCAGTCCCAGGCTTCCGGGTTGATCGGTTCGCCCACGCTGCCCAGCAGCCGCAGGCTGGCGCGGGAGGTCGTCTCCAGCGGGGCGTGACCCTCGCGCATCAACGCGCGCAAGGCGGTGGGGGCGGTATAGAAGATATTCACCTGGTGTTTATCGATGACCTGCCAGAAGCGCGAACTGTCCGGGTAGCTCGGCACACCTTCGAACATCAGCGAGGTCGCGCCATTGGCCAGCGGCCCGTACACGATGTAACTATGGCCGGTGACCCAACCCACATCGGCGGTGCACCAGAACACCTCACCGTCGCGGTAATCGAGTATGTACTTGAAGGTCATTGCCGCCTGGAGCAGGTAGCCGCCCGTGGTGTGCAGCACGCCCTTGGGTTTGCCGGTGCTGCCGGAGGTGTAGAGGATAAACAGCGGGTCTTCGGCGTCCATCGGTTCTGGAGGGCAATGGTCGCTCGCTGCATCCAGGGCCTGTTGATACTTGAGGTCGCGGCCTTCGCTCCAGCTCACCGGTGCGCCGGTGCGTTGTACCACCAGCACCGTGCTGACGTCGGGGCAACTGGCCAGGGCCTTGTCGACATTCTGTTTCAACGCCACCGGCTTACCACCGCGCACGCCTTCATCGGCTGTGATCACGGTGCGGCAGTCGGCGTCCAGAATGCGGTCACGCAGGGCGTCCGGTGAGAACCCGCCAAATACCACCGAGTGCACCGCGCCAATCCGTGTGCAAGCCAGCATGGCGTAGGCCGCTTCCGGGATCATCGGCATGTAGATACACACCCGGTCGCCTTTTTTCACGCCACGGCTTTTCAGCACATTGGCCAGGCGACAGACGTTTTGGTGCAGTTGGCGGTAGGTGATTTTGGACGATTTTGCAGGATCGTCACCTTCCCAGATGAAGGCCGGCTGATCGGCGCGTTGCGCCAGGTGACGGTCGATGCAGTTGTAGCTGACGTTCAACTGGCCACCGGCAAACCACTGGGCGGCACCGGTCTGGATGTCTGACTGCTGGACGGTGTGCCACGGCGTTATCCAGTCGAGAAAGCCCTTGGCCTGTTCGGCCCAGAACGTGTCCGGCTGTTCGATGGATTGGCGATAGAGGCGCTGGTAGTCCTCTTGACTGAGTTGCGCAGCCCGGCGGACGGCATCGGCGGTGGGAAACGTGCTGATATCGAACATGAGCGATCCTTATTCTTGTTTTTGCGACAAGTCATAAAGATGCACCCTGTATGGAGAGGGTTCAAGGCCAACGTCCAAACGGACGTTGGCCTTGCGGTGCCTGCATCAGCCGCGGTGACGGCCGCGGAAGTAGTTGATCAGGCCCTGGGTCGAAGCGTCTTCGGCCAAGGTTTCTTCGGCGCCGGTGAGGCGATTGTATACGCCCTTGCCCAGCTCCTTGCCCAGCTCCACGCCCCATTGGTCGAAGGCGTTGATGCCCCAGATCACGCTTTGCACGAACACTTTATGTTCATACATCGCAACCAGGGCGCCCAGGCGACGCGGGCTGATGCGTTCAACCACGAGCGTGTTGCTCGGACGGTTGCCCGGGATCACCTTGTGCGGTGCCAGCTTCTGCACGTCGTCTTCCGGGATGCCCTTGTCGCGCAGCTCAGCTTCGGCTTCGCTGCGGGTCTTGCCGAGCATCAGTGCCTGGCTTTGGGACAGGCAGTTGGCGTACAGCCATTGATGGTGGTCGGACACCGGGTTGAAGCTGACGATCGGCACGATGAAGTCGGCCGGGATCAGTTGGGTGCCCTGATGCAGCAATTGGTGATAAGCATGTTGGCCGTTGCAGCCGACGCCACCCCAGATCACTGGACCGGTGTCGGTGGACACCGGCTTGCCGTCCTGGCGCACGCTCTTGCCGTTGGATTCCATGTCCAGCTGTTGCAAGTGCTTGGTGATGTTACGCAGGTAGTGGTCGTACGGCAGGATCGCATGGCTCTGCGCACCCCAGAAGTTGCCGTACCACACGCCCAGCAGGCCCAGTAGCACCGGCATGTTCTGTTCGAACGGCGCGTTCTGGAAATGCTGGTCCATGGTGTAGGCACCGGACAGCAGTTCCTTGAAGTTGGACATGCCGATGGCCAGGGCGATTGGCAGGCCGATGGCCGACCACAACGAATAACGGCCGCCCACCCAGTCCCACATCGGGAAGATGTTTTCTTCGCGGATACCGAAGGCCACGGCGGCCGCGTTGTTGCTCGACACGGCGATAAAGTGGCGGTACAGCTCGGCTTCCGAGCCACCCTGGGCCAGGTACCAGGCGCGGGCGGCCTGGGCGTTTTTCAGGGTTTCCAGGGTGTTGAAGGATTTCGATGAGACGATAAACAGCGTGGTCTCGGCGCGCAGCTTCATGGTCAGCTCATGGAATTCGCTGCCATCGATGTTCGCCAGGTAGTGGCAGCGCACGCCTTTGTGGGCGTAGGACAACAGCGCTTCAGAGACCAGCTCCGGGCCGAGGAACGAGCCGCCGATGCCGATGTTCACCACGTCGGTGATCGGTTTCTCGGTGTAGCCACGCCACAGGCCGTCGTGGATGCGGCCGACCAGGTCGGTGATCTGGTTCAGCACCTTATGCACGTCCGGCATGATGTTCACGCCGTTGACCGACAGCTTGTCGCCCACTGGGCGGCGCAGGGCGGTGTGCAGGGCAGGGCGGCCTTCGGAGGAGTTGACCGGCTCGCCCGCATACAGCGAGTTGATTGCGTCCTTAAGGCCCACTTCGTTGGCAAGGCCCACCAGCAGGTCGCGGGTTTCGCCGGTGATCAGGTTTTTCGAGTAATCGAGGAAAAGTCCGCAGCTGCTCAAGGTGAACTGGGAAAAGCGCTGGGGATCGGCATTGAACGCTTCGCGCATGCTGAAATCCTGCATGGCTTGGCGATGTTGATTGAGCGCTTGCCAGGCGGGCAGAGCGGTAACGTCATGAGGGGTGCGGTAGTACGCCATCGCTGCGGGTTTCCTTTTATTACGGGGACTGCCTTTAGGACACTTCAAAGCCCGGAACATCCAGTCTTATCTCAAGGGTTGGGTTCCAGACAGCGCTAACCATAGCGCAGGGCGATTACATTAAACCTAGCGTGTCGATATGTCTTGGCTTTGTCTGCGCTGTGGCCGGTACTTTTTTATACCGGCACAGCGATCAGGGCAATCGGCGGGGTGTTCAGAGGGGTCAGTCGAGGGTCAGATGCAGGTTGTCGATCAGGCGGGTCGTGCCTAGAAAGGCCGCCACCAGAATCACAATATCCCGATCCTCCGCCGTAGCGGCCCGCAGGTGCACGCCCTGGCGCACTTCGAGGTAATCCAGGCGCAACCCGGCAGCCTCGATCTGCTGCACCTGTTCGGCACGCAGCCTGGCGAAGTCGTGATCACCGCTTTTGATGGCTGCGGCAATCTGGCTGAGGCTGCGGTACAGCACCGGCGCGATCGCACGTTGTTCTTCGCTGAGAAAGCCGTTGCGCGAGGACAGCGCCAGGCCATCATCGGCGCGCACGGTGGGCTCGCCGATAATCTGGATCGGCATGTTCAGGTCATGGACCATGGCGCGAATCACGGCCAGTTGCTGGTAGTCCTTCTGGCCAAATACAGCCATGTCCGGCTGGACCATGTTGAACAATTTGCTGACCACGGTCGCCACGCCTTCGAAATGCCCGGGACGGCTGGCGCCGCACAAACCTTCGGACAGTTGCGGGACGCTGACGCGGGTCTGGCCGGTCATGCCGCCGGGGTACATCTCCTCGACGGTCGGCGCGAACAGCAGGTTGCAGCCGGCCTGCAGGAGCTTTTCCTGATCGGCGGCCAAGGTGCGAGGGTACTTGTCCAGGTCTTCGCCGGCGCCAAATTGCAGCGGGTTGACGAAAATACTCGCTACGACAAAGTCCGCCTGCTGCACAGCCTTGCTGACCAGGCTGGCATGGCCGCTGTGCAGGTTACCCATGGTGGGCACGAAGCCGATGCGTTTGCCGGCCTTGCGGGCGTGGGCGACGGCGGCTCTGAGTTCACGTACGGTTTTTACGGTGTTCATGCAGAGAATCCGTGTTCGGCGCCTGGGAAGGTCACGCCTTTGACTTCGGCGACGTAAGCACTCAATGCCGCGTGGATGCTGTCCTGGCCGGTCATGAAGTTCTTCACGAACTTCGGCACGCGGCCGGTAATCGACAGGCCGAGCATGTCGTGCAGCACCAGCACCTGGCCGTCGGTGGCCGAGCCCGCGCCAATACCGATCACCGGCACTTTGACGGCCTGTGTGATTTCTGCTGCGAGTTCGCTGGGCACGCATTCGAGCAGGATCATCGCAACGCCCGCCTGCTCCAGGGCGATGGCATCGGCACGCATCTGGCGCGCCTGGGCTTCGTTGCGGCCTTGGACCTTGTAGCCGCCGAGGATGTTCACGGACTGTGGCGTCAGGCCCATATGTGCACAGACCGGCACGCCGCGCTCAGCCAGCAGGCGAATCGACTCGGCGAGCCACACGGCGCCCTCCACCTTGATCATGTGTGCACCGGCACGCATCAGTTTGCCGGCGTTCAGGAAGGTCTGTTCGACGGTGGCGTAGTCCATGAACGGCAGGTCGGCGATGATGAATGCGCCGTCGTTCCCGCGCTTGACGCTGGCGGTGTGGTAGGCCAGTTCATCGGTGGTGACGGGCAGGGTGCTGTCATTCCCTTGAAGGACCATGCCCAGGGAGTCGCCTACCAGTAACACTTCAACCCCGGCCTGGCAGCAGGCGTGGGCGAAGGTGGCGTCATAGCAGGTCAGCATGGTGATTTTTTCACCTTTGAGCTTGAGGCTCTGCAAGGTGGTCAGGGTAATGTCTGGCATGAAAAGGGTCCTCGTTCAGGCGCTTGGAAACAGCGAGTTACGCGCGTGAGTCTTCGTTATTCAGGCGCACCGTCTTGAGAGCAGTGCTTATAAGGCCTGGATTGCGCCCTTCAGCGCCGGGTTGGCGGCAGCGGGACGCCTATAGTCGTGAGGAGGACACGGGAAGTCAATTGGATGTGTTACCGCATTGTTACGATGGCGGTGTTACCGCTGTTACTGACGCGATTCAGCAACCGGGAGCCGTTCCAGGCCGACAAACGGGCAGGCTTCAAGCAGGGCACTGAGGCGCTTTCCATCCGGCAATTGCAATGCGGCAGGCGCCAGTTCGGCCAATGGATACAACACAAACGCACGCAGGTGCATCTGGTAATGGGGCACCTTCAGGCGCGGTTCGTCGATCAGGCGATCGCCAAACAGCAGAATGTCCAGGTCAAGGGTGCGAGGGCCCCAACGCTCCAGGCGCTCGCGGCCCTGGTCGTTTTCGATGGCTTGCAGCGCATCCAGCAGGTCAAGTGGCGCAAGGCGGCTGTCCAGGGCAGCAACCGCGTTGGTGTAGCGCGGCTGGCCCGGGAGCAGGGAGTCACTTTGGTAAAAGGCGGACACACCCGCGACGCAAGTGTCTGGCAATTGCGCCAGCGCTTCGATAGCGCTGCGCAATTGCTGGTCCGGGGCTGCCAGGTTGCTGCCCATGCCGATGTAGATGCGTTCCACGTTTATTCGCCCGCAGCGCCCGAGGCATCGGCAGCACTGCGTTTGCGCTTGGTGCCGCTGCGACGACGCTTCTTCGGCCCTGCGCCTTCGCCATCACCCTTGCTGCCGAGGTCGCGAATCATGTCGCGGCGTTGGCTGTCATTGGCATCCTGATAGTCGGTCCACCATTCGCCCAGGCCGTCGGTCTGCTCACCGGCGCTTTCGCGCAGCAGCAGGAAGTCGTAGCCGGCACGGAAGCGCGGGTTGTCCAGCAACAGGTCGGCGCGCTTGCCGCTGCGGCGCGGCAGGCGTTCCTGCATGTCCCAGATCTCGCGGATCGGCATCGTGAAACGTTTCGGGATAGCGATGCGCTGGCACTGTTCGGCGATCAGCTCGTGAGCGGCTTCCTGCATGGCCGGGATCGGCGGCATGCCACGCTCCTGCAGACGCAGTACGCGCTTGGGCAGGGCCGGCCACAACAGGGCGGCAAACAGGAACGCCGGCGTGACCGGTTTGTTCTGCTTGATGCGCAGGTCGGTATTGATCAACGCTTCGCTGATCAGCGTGTGGGTATAAGTCGGGTTGTACTCCAGTGCTTCGGCGCTGGCCGGAAACAGTGGGTCGAACAACTGCAGGTCAACCAGCATTTCGAAGGTGTCGGCGGCGTAGCCCGAGAGGAACAGCTTGAGCACTTCTTCGAACAGACGCGCGGACGGGATTTCCCGCAGCATCGGTGCCAGCTCGCGTATCGGTGCGGCGGTATGCTTTTCGATGCCGAAGTTGAGCTTGGCGGCGAAGCGCACGGCCCGCAGCATGCGCACCGGGTCTTCCTGATAGCGCTGTGTCGGGTCGCCGATCAGGCGGATCAGGTTATTGCGGATGTCGTGTACGCCATTGGCGTAATCGAGGATGCGTTCGCTGACCGGATCGTAATAGAGGGCGTTGATGGTGAAGTCGCGGCGCTGCGCGTCTTCTTCCAGGGTGCCGTAGACGTTGTCGCGCAGGATACGCCCGCTCTCGTTGCGGGAGGACTGATTGGTATCTTCCTCTTCATCGTTTTGCGGGTGGCCGGCACGGAAGGTCGCGACCTCGATGATTTCGCGACCAAAGTGGATGTGCACCAGCTTGAAGCGGCGACCGATGATTCGCGCATTGCGAAACTCGGCACGCACTTGCTCAGGCGTGGCACTGGTGGCGACGTCGAAATCCTTAGGCGTGATATTGAGCAGCATGTCGCGTACGCAGCCGCCTACCAGGTAGGCCTGGTAACCGGCGTTCTGCAACCGTTCGACGATATTCACCGCATAACGGCTGAATTGAGCGCGCTGCAACGAATGCTGGCTGCTGTTGAGCACTTCAGGCGTGCTGCGTTTGTGTTGCGTACGACGCAAGGGAGAACGGAATGACTGGAACAACTTCTTCAGCATGGGATGCACTGTTTGAAGGAATGTTCGGCCATAACGAAGAATGACCGCATGATGGGCGGGGATTCTAGCATTTAGTCAGGGGATGGTGTAGGAACAAGCTTCGGCGTTGCGCCATAAGCCTTAAATCGTCAAATCCCGGAAACTACAAGGGGAGCCGAAGCTCCCCCAGAAGTAGTTGCGTGCTCTATTTTTATTATTGATTTCGGGCTTCTTGTTTTTGTTGATCGCCCTCGCCATGAAGCTTCACCTTCATGACACTCCCAATCGGGAGTCAAGAGCAAACGGATTGCTTTGGTCGCTGTGTTGCTGATCTACGATCCAACCAGTTCAGGCTCTGCCTTAGGGCAGTTTTTGTTGTTCTCGGCCTGGTTGCGGGGCAAGCCCCAAATGCAACGCCTCTCCAAAAGAATCAGTTAGCTGCGCCTCCGCCGTGTTGTTTTTGTTATGCGTGAGTCGATTCGTCTTATTTTTATTGTCTTGTACAAAGCTTGTTATTGTTTTTGTACTAAGCATATAGCAGGGTGCGTGCCAACTTTTGCGTCGCCCAGCAAAACCGGGGGGTTGAGGTGGTTTTTGGTTTTTGAAGGGCGAAAAAAAGCCGGGGCTTCGTTACCGTAAGCCCCGGCTTTTGTTACGCGAAATATCCGCGGTAACAGTTTTTTCACATCGGAGGGTGTTACCTGTGGAGGCGCACCCTCAGCTTTCGCTGGCCACCCCGGTCTTGCGCCGTGGAATGCCCAGGCGCTGGCGGCGTTCCCACAGGCACTTACGGCTCACGCCCAGCTTGCGTGCCAACTCGGTCTCGGTCATGTGGTCCTGGTGCTCCAGGACGAAATGCTGGAAATAGTCTTCCAGTGACAAATCTTCCGTCGGCTCATGGCTGGTATTGCTACCGCCGCCCTGTGTCGGGACCAGGCCAATGAAATCGTCATCCTCCAAGTCACTGAGTTCAATATCGATACCCAGCAGCTCGGCGGAAATATCCGGGCTTTCCGACAGGATTACCGCACGCTCGACCGCATTCTCCAGCTCCCGCACGTTACCCGGCCATGAGTAATGCCGAATGGCTTGCTCGGCGTCGGGCGCGAACGTCAGGTCGGTGCGGTTGATGCGCGCACTCTGGCGCAGCAGGAATGCGTTGGCGATCTCATTCACGTCGGCGCCGCGCTCACGCAGGGCCGGCAATTTGAGCGCGATCACGTGCAGGCGGTAATACAAGTCTTCACGGAACTGACCGATCTTGGCCAGGCTCTTGAGGTCGCGGTGGGTGGCCGCGATCAGGCGTACGTCAACCTTCTGCGATTGCACCGAGCCTACACGGCGAATCTCACCTTCCTGCAGCACACGCAGCAGTCGCGCCTGGGCCTCCAGCGGCAACTCACCGATTTCATCAAGGAACAGCGTCCCGCCGTCCGCCGCTTCCACCAGGCCCGCACGCCCAGCGCTGGCGCCGGTAAACGCGCCTTTCTCGTGGCCGAATAGTTCGGACTCGATCAGGGATTCTGGAATCGCCGCACAGTTCACCGAAATCATCGGTGCCTTGGCGCGTTTGGACAGGTTGTGCAGGGCGCGGGCCACCAGTTCTTTACCGGTGCCTGACTCGCCCTGGATCAATACATTGGAGTCGGTGGGCGCAACTTTACGGATCTTGCTGTACAGGTCCTGCATCGGCGGGCAGGAGCCAATGATGCCGATTTCGCCGTTGCTGTTGTCGATCCCCGGTTTGTCGGCGCCGTTGGTCGCCTTGCCTGTGGGGCGCTGTTCGGCAGGCGCGCTGCTGGCTGACTGGCGGTCACGCAGGATGCGGGCCACGGCCTGGAGCATTTCATCGTGGTCAAACGGCTTGGCAATGTAGTCCACCGCGCCCATTTTCATGGAGTCAACCGCCGAGCGCAGGCTGGCATAGCTGGTCATGATCAGCACCGGGGTGCCCTGGCCAAGCTTGATCAGCTCGGTGCCCGGTGCGCCGGGCAGCCGCAGGTCACTGACAATCAGGTCGAACGTGGGGATGCTGAAACGCTCTTGTGCTTCCTGCACCGAGCCGGCTTCGCTGACCTGGTACTGATTGCGCTCAAGCAGGCGACGCAAGGCAGAGCGGATAATGGTTTCGTCTTCGACGATCAAAATGTGCGGCATTGATTCAATTCTCTCGACGGTCTCAGTTCACAGCGGACGTCGCTTCGACATGACGCGGCAAGGTCACCCGAATACGGGTGCCGCGTTGGCTTTCGGTGTCAGCCGGGCTGTCGATGGTGATTTGTCCATAATGCTCTTCAACGATGGAATAGACCAGTGCAAGGCCCAGACCGGTACCTTCACCCGGGTCCTTGGTGGTGAAGAAGGGTTCGAACAATCGGTCCATGATGTTCTGTGGAATACCGCTGCCTTCATCTTCGACGATCAGATCGACGGTATGTTCGAAAGCCTCGGTCTTGACGCGTACCGCACCACCGGCCGGGGTTGCGTCACGGGCGTTGGACAGCAGGTTGATCAGCACTTGGGCCAGGCGTTGTGAGTCGCCGTCGACCCAATGGTCGGGGTCGCACAAGTTGAAGAACTGTACTTCGAAATTGCGCCGGTTCAAGGCGAGCAGCCCAATGGCATCCTGGGCCACTTCGGCCAGGCACACGGCCTCATCCAGATTCTGATGGCCGCCGGCATGGGCAAAGCTCATCAGCGACTGCACGATGCGCGAGACGCGCTTGGTCTGTTCGAGGATTTGCCCGCTGATTTCGATGATTTCGCCGTCTTCTTCACGCTCTTCCCGCAGGTTTTGCGCGAGGCAGGCGATACCGGTGATCGGGTTGCCGATTTCGTGGGCCACACCCGCCGCCAGGCGACCAATACTGGCCAGGCGCTCGGAGTGCACCAGCTTGTCTTCGAGCATCTGGGTTTCAGTCAGGTCTTCGACCAGCAGCACCAAGCCGCTGTTACCCGGGGCCAACGGTTCATCGATCGCGGCTTTGTGCAGGTTGAGCCAGCGGGTCTGGCCGTCGAGGGCCAGGTGCTGTTTGTGCAAATGCTCGTCGGGCAGGTTGATAAAGCCCTGGAGCAGTTCTTTCCACGGATCGCCCAGGGTATTCAGGCGCGAGCCCACCACCCGTTGCGCGGCGATGCCGGTGAGTTCTTCCATGGCCTTGTTCCACATCAGGATCTCCTGATCCTTGGCCAGGGAACACACGCCCATCGGCAGTTCCTGCAGGGTCTGGCGGTGGTAGCGGCGCAGGGCGTCGAGTTCGGCCGCCAGGCCGGTGAGGCGTGAGTGGTAATCCTCCAGCCGGCTTTCGATGAAATGGATGTCCTCGGTGACGTAGTTTTCGCCGCCGGCCTTGTAGGGCAGGAAGGTTTCCACCATGTCCTGGGACACGCTGGGGCCCATCAGGCCGGAGAGGTTGGCTTCGATGCGGTCGCGCAGGCGACGCAGCGCATACGGCCGGCGCTCGTCAAAGGGCAGGTACAGATCGCGCAGCGCCTGCTCGACTTCCTTCTGAGCCGCCTTGGCGCCGAGGGGCTTGGCCAGTTGCGTGGCGAATTCCTGGGGCGAGGCTGCGTGCAGTTCGCGGCGTTGCGGGCGACGCACGTTATCCACCGCGCACGCCTCGGCGGCGCTGGTCTCTTCCGGGCTGGCATTGGTGAACAGCGAGATCAGGGTGAACATCAGTACGTTGGCGGCCAGTGAGGCAATTGCCGCCATGTGCCAGCTGGTGTCGTCCAGCACGTAGATCATGTTCAGCAGCGGAATGTAGAAACCTTGCAGGTTGCCGACCAACGGCAGCAGCATGGTGACGATCCATACCAGGATCCCGGCCAGCAGCCCGGCGATAAACCCACGGCGATTGGCGGTCGGCCAGTACAGCACCGACAGCACTCCCGGCAGGAACTGCAAGGTGGCGACAAACGCGACAATGCCCAGGTTGGCCAGGTCTTGCCCGGCGCCGAGCAACAGGTAGAACCCGTAGCCGGCCATGATGATCGCGACGATCAGCGCGCGGCGCGTCCATTTCAGCCAGCGGTAGATATTGCCTTCGGCGGGCGGCTGGTACAGCGGCAGCACCAGGTGATTGAGGGCCATGCCCGAAAGGGCCAGCGTCGTGACGATAATCAGCCCGCTGGCAGCAGACAAGCCGCCGACATACGCCAGCAGCGCCAACGCCGGGCTATTGGCGGCGATACCGATACCCAGGGTGAAATACTCGGGGTTGGTGGTGGCCCCCAGTTTCAGGCCGGCCCAGAGGATCAGCGGCACCGCAAGGCTCATTAACAGCAGGAACAGCGGCAAGCCCCAGCTGGCGCTGACCAGCGAGCGCGGGTTGAGGTTCTCGGTGAAGGTCATGTGGTACATGTGCGGCATTACGATCGCCGAGGCGAAGAACACCAGCAACAGCGTGCGCCATGGGCCTTCCTGCAGCGGCGTGTGCAGGGCGGCGAGAGCGGTCTGGTTTTGCAGCAGCCACAGCTCCAGCTGTTGCGGGCCGTCGAACACGCCATAGAGCGCGTAGAGGCCGACGCCGCCGATGGCGATCAGCTTGATCACCGATTCGAACGCAATCGCAAATACCAGCCCTTCGTGCTTCTCGCGGGTGGCGATGTGGCGTGAGCCGAAGAAAATCGTGAACAGGCTGATCAGCGCACAGAACGCCAGGGCGACCCGGTGTTGCACCGGCTCGCGGGTCAGGATGCTGATGGAGTCGGCTACCGCCTGGATCTGCAGGGCCAGCAAGGGCAGCACGCCGATCAGCATGAACACCGTGGTCAATGCCCCGGCCCACGTGCTGCGGAAGCGGAAGGCGAACAGGTCGGCCAGTGACGACAACTGATAGGTGCGAGTAATTTTCAGGATCGGGTACAGCAGCACCGGTGCCAGCAGGAACGCGCCGGACACACCCAGGTAGCTGGAGAGAAAGCCGTAGCCGTATTGATAGGCCAGGCCGACGGTGCCATAGAACGCCCAGGCGCTGGCGTACACGCCGAGGGACAAGGTGTAGGTCAACGGATGGCGAATGATCGCCCGCGGAATCATTCCGCGCTCACTGATCCAGGCGACGCCGAACAGTGCCGCCAGGTAGGCGGCGCTGATCAGCAGCATCTGGGTGAGGCTAAAGCTCATCGGCATCTTTTTGGCTCTGCAGGATGAAGGTCACGACGATCAGGATCAGCCACAGCAGATAGGGGCGATACCAGGCGCCCGTGGCGTCGATCCACCAATCCATGATGGCGGGGGAAAACAGGTAGATCCCGACGACCAGCAGCAGGACCAATCGATAGATGTACATGTTGGCCTTTGATTGAGAGTGCGGTAATGCAACGGTTTTCTGTAGGAGCGAGCTTGCTCGCGAAGGGCGCTAACCTAAACGCGTACATCCTGGATAAACGTGTTGCCTCGGAATTTTTCGCGAGCAAGCTCGCTCCTACGCGATGGTAACGGATGGCTGGCAGGCTGCAAGCGCCTTCAGCGTAATTGCGCTTCGGCCAGGGTCAGTGTGCGCGGGATCCTGCTGGCATCCCAGTGCACAATGCCCCAATCCAGCAACTCCCGTGGGCTGGCATGAAGCAGTTCGTTGCCAGGCTGCTGGCCAAGGGCGCGCAGGGCTCTCAATAGCAGCGGCGTGGCCTGGTCGGGATGCAGCGGCGGGGAACGATAGGATTTGCCCAGCTTGTTACCGTCCGGCTGGACGATCAACGGTACGTGCAGATAGCGCGGCTGGCGCAGGCCCAGCAACTCCTGCAGGTACAGCTGGCGTGGCGTGGAGTCGAGCAGGTCGGCGCCGCGCACGATATCGGTAACCCCTTGCCAGGCATCGTCGAGCACCACGGCCAGTTGGTAGGCGTAGAGGCCATCGCGGCGACGGATGACGAAGTCGCCGACATCACGGCCCAGGTGTTGTCGGAATTCTCCTTGTACGCGGTCAGTAAAGTGGTACTCCAGCTCCGGAACACGCAGGCGGATGGCGGCGTCCTGCTGGTCGTGACCGGCATTTCGGCACAGGCCTGGGTAAATCCCGTCGTAGGGCTCCAGTTGTTTACGTGAACAGGTACAGGCGTAGGCCAGGCCGTGGTTGAACATGTCGTTCAGTACCTTGGCGTAGGCGTCATGCCGCTCGCTTTGTCGGACCAGTTCGCCATCCCACTCAAAGCCGTAGCTTTCCAGGGCATGCAGGATTGCCGCCTGGGCGCCGGGCTCTTCGCGGGGCGGATCGAGGTCTTCCATGCGCATCAGCCAGCGGCCGTGATTGGCGCGGGCGTCGAGGTAGGAGGCGAGGGCGGCGACCAGGGAACCGAAGTGCAGATGGCCGCTGGGCGTGGGGGCGAAACGCCCGATATAGGTAGAGGCAGTCATGGGCCGGATACTACTGGAAAATCGGTAAATCCCAGAAACAAAAACGGGGCGTTCGCACGCCCCATTCGTTCAGCTCGGCTGGATCACTTGCCGACCTGTTTTTCCTTGATTTCAGCCAAGGTCTTGCAGTCTACGCAGAGGTCCGCAGTAGGGCGGGCTTCCAGGCGACGGATACCGATCTCGACACCGCAGGATTCGCACCAGCCGTATTCTTCGTCTTCGATCAGTTGCAACGTCTTGTCGATTTTCTTGATCAGCTTGCGCTCGCGATCGCGGGCGCGCAGTTCGAGGGCGAACTCTTCTTCCTGGCTGGCACGGTCTGCCGGGTCCGGGAAATTGGCGGCTTCATCCTTCATGTGGTCAACCGTGCGGTCGACTTCCTGCATCAAGTCCTGCTTCCACTGCTTCAGGATTTTGGAGAAGTGCTCGCGCATGGGCTTGCCCATGTATTCCTCACCCTTCGATTCAACGTAGGGTTGGAAGCCGCTGATGCTCTGTTGCTTTGCTTGGGTGGACATGAATAGACCGCCTCTCACTCTTCTAATCCATTGCGCAGGATTGCAACGTCACCGACACCTGCCGGCCCTGCGGCTGCAAGCGGGCGAACTTACCAGATAGATTCAGGGTGCGCCACTCCCGGTTGTCGACGCCCGTCATGCAGGGGTTGCAAACTGCAGCAGCCCGCTGTGGCTGGGTATGCATCGTCTCGAATGTTGATTTTAGTCGTTTTGCAAGCGCTTGCCGGGTTCATCTTGGACGGCCAGGCAGGCAATAGAGCATGTTTTACCGCGAGGGTTCGGTAGAATCCTGATTTTGTCCTCACCGTTAAGGAAGGCTAATGGCTCAGCCCTACAGTGCGCGCAGTCGCGCCATCGAACCTTTTCATGTCATGGCGTTACTGGCGCGAGCCAATGAGCTGCAAGCGGCCGGCCATGATGTGATCCACCTGGAGATCGGCGAGCCGGATTTCACCACGGCCGAGCCGATCATCCAGGCCGGCCAGGCGGCGCTGGCCAATGGCAAGACCCGCTATACTGCGGCCCGTGGCCTGCCGGAATTGCGTGAAGCCATCAGCGGTTTCTACCAGCAGCGCTACGGATTGAACGTCGATCCCGAGCGTATCCTGATCACTCCCGGGGGCTCCGGCGCACTGTTGTTGGCCAGCAGCCTGTTGGTGGACCCCGGCAAGCATTGGCTGCTGGCAGACCCGGGTTACCCGTGTAACCGGCACTTCCTGCGCCTGGTGGAAGGTGCCGCGCAACTGGTGCCGGTAGGCCCTGAAGTGCGTTATCAACTGACCGCTGATCTGGTGGCCAGACACTGGGATCAGGACAGCGTGGGCGCGTTGGTTGCCTCCCCGGCGAATCCCACCGGCACGATCCTCACGCGTGATGAATTAGCCGGGCTTTCCGACGCAATCAGGGCGCGTAACGGCCATCTGGTGGTGGATGAGATCTATCACGGCCTGACCTACGGCACTGACGCCGCCAGCGTGCTGGAGGTCGACGATGAGGCCTTCGTCCTGAATAGTTTTTCGAAGTATTTCGGCATGACCGGCTGGCGCCTGGGCTGGCTGGTGGCGCCGCCGGCTGCGGTCGGCGACCTGGAAAAACTGGCGCAAAATCTGTATATCAGCGCGCCCAGCATGGCCCAACATGCGGCGCTCGCCTGTTTTACCCCGCAGACCCTGAGCATTCTGGAGGAGCGCCGTGCCGAATTTGGCCGGCGTCGCGACTTCCTGCTGCCTGCCTTGCGCGAGTTGGGCTTCGGGATTGCGGTAGAACCGGAAGGTGCGTTCTATTTGTATGCCGATATCAGTGCGTTCGGCGTCGATGCCTTCGCATTTTGTCGTCATTTCCTCGAAACCGAGCATGTCGCCTTTACCCCCGGTCTGGATTTTGGCCGCTATCAAGCGGGTCATCATGTGCGCTTTGCCTACACGCAAAACCTTGATCGACTACAGGAGGCGGTGGAACGAATCCAGCGTGGCCTACGGAGCTGGCAAGGCTGATGCGCTTTTATCCTCCCCTCGAAGAAGGCCGGCTGATTCGCCGTTATAAGCGCTTTCTCACCGATATCGAAACCGTTACCGGCGAGTTGTTGACTATTCACTGCCCAAATACCGGTTCGATGCTCAACTGCATGGTGGAAGGCGGGCAGGTCTGGTTCAGTCGCTCCAATGACCCCAAGCGCAAGTTGCCCGGTACCTGGGAAATTGCCGAAACGCCCCAGGGCCGCTTGGCGTGCGTTAACACGGCACGCGCCAATCCGTTGGTCGAGGAGGCATTGCGCGCTGGCGTGATCACTGAACTCAACGGTTTCACCGCGTTGAAGCGGGAAGTGCCTTACGGCCAGGAGAAAAGCCGCATCGACTTTCGTCTCGAATATCCCGACGGCGCGGCGTATGTGGAAGTTAAAAGTGTCACGCTGGGGTTTGATGGCACCCGGGTTGCCGCTTTCCCCGATGCGGTGACCCAGCGTGGCGCCAAGCACCTGCGGGAGCTGGCGCACCTGGCGCGTGAAGGTGTGCGGGCGGTGCAGTTGTATTGCGTCAACCTCTCGGGGATTGACGCGGTGCGCCCGGCGCTGGAAATCGATGCTGCCTACGGTGCGGCCTTGCGCGAGGCTAAAGCTGCCGGGGTGGAAGTGTTGGCGTATGGGGTGCGCGTGACGTCCGAGGAGATTTGCGTGGATCGTCGGTTAGAGGTGTTGCTCGACTAGAGATCCACCCACAGGCCCTGTGCGTCTTCGCGACCGCGCAGGGCCTTGAGGCTTTTACCTGCGCATGGGCCGGCAATGCACTCGCCGCTTTCGATCAGGAACAGCGCGCCGTGGGTGGCGCATTGGATCAGGCTGGCGCTGTCGTCAAGGAACCGGTCGGGTTGCCACTCCAGTGGAATGCCGCGATGAGGGCAGCGGTTGATATAGAAGTAGGCGATGCCGTCCCGGCGTACCGCCAGCAGCGGCGTGCCATCCATCGTAAAACCGAGGCTGCTGTTGGGCGCGAGCATGTCCGAGGGGCAGAGAAACTTCATTTCAATCCTTAAGTGCCTTGACGTTCAAATGCAAACAATTATCAAATGCCGGCTTCGCCCGTTAGCTGACTGGGTGCTCAGTTCGATGTCCGCCAGGGGTTATCTGTCACATCGATGAGTGCTCGAAAGGCCCTGCCCTTTGGAAGGAAACCCTGTTATGCGCCTGAGTGCCAGCGCTATTGCGCTTGTTGTCGGACTGCTGGTCAACCATGGGGCGCAAGCCTCTGAACTGCCACAACGCTGGGTGAGTGCCGGTGGGGCGCTGTCGGAATGGGTCACGGCGTTGGGCGGTGAGCCGAAGTTGGTCGGCGTGGACACCACCAGCCAGCATCCTGAATCGCTCAAGGCGTTGCCAAGTATCGGCTATCAGCGGCAATTGTCGGCCGAAGGCATTCTCAGCCTGCGCCCACAGGTGCTGGTGGGGACTGAAGAGATGGGGCCGCCGCCGGTGCTGGCGCAGATTCGCAGTGCAGGTGTCCAGGTCGAGATGTTCTCGGCGCAGCCGGATTTGCCGACCTTGAAGGGTAATCTTCAGCACCTGGGCAAGTTGCTGGGAGATGAGGCTAAGGCCAGTGCATTGTTTACCGGATATGAACGGGCCCTTGATCAGCAGAAAAGCTGGGTCGTCAAGGCTCAGGCCGCGCAGAAGGCACCTGGCGTGTTGCTGCTGATCGGTCATGCTGGCGGCAAGCCGCTGATTGCCGGTAAGGACACAGCGGGCGATTGGGTGGTGCAGCAGGCCGGCGGGCATAACCTGGCTACCCACAGCGGTTACAAGCCGTTTTCGGCGGAGTCGTTGGCAGGGTTGAGCCCGGATGTGCTGGTGTTTGCCGATCGTGCCCTTACCGGAGACGCGGCGCGCGCGGCGTTGTTCAAGGAGAATCCTATCCTGGCTTCGACGCCGGCGGCCAAGCGTGGGCGTGTGTTCGAGCTGGACCCGACCTTGCTGGTGGGTGGGCTTGGACCGCGCCTGCCGCAAAGTCTGGTGAAACTCTCGGCCGGCTTTTACCCGCCACAGGCTAAACCCGCTCCATGACCACTCTGGTTAAACCGAAAACGCTGTTCATCGGCCTGGCGCTGTTATGCCTGTTGGCGACCTGGCTCTCGTTGGCATTGGGCCCGGTAAGCTTGCCGTTGCTGGACACGCTCAAGGCGGCATTGCGCTTGATGGGCGTGCCGATAGAGGCGCAAGGCCTGGAGCAGGCTGAGTTGATCCTGGGGCAGATTCGTTTGCCGCGGACGTTGCTTGGTTTGGCGGTTGGCGGCGTATTGGCATTGTCCGGCGTGGCCATGCAAGGGTTGTTTCGCAACCCGTTGGCCGATCCGGGGTTGGTCGGGGTTTCCAGCGGGGCGGCACTGGGGGCGGCAATCGCGATTGTCGGCGGTGCGTTTTTTGGTGGGTTACCGGAGGCATTCGGGCCTTATGTGCTGTCGCTGTGCGCGTTTCTAGGCGGGCTGGGCGTGACCGCACTGGTTTATCGACTGGGGCGTCGTAACGGTCAGACCAATGTGGCGACCATGCTGCTTGCCGGCATTGCCCTCACTGCACTGGCAAGCTCGGCGGTGGGCCTGTTCACCTACCTGGCGGACGACGCCACCCTGCGTACCCTGACGTTCTGGAACCTTGGCAGCCTCAACGGTGCGAGCTATTCGCGGTTATGGCCCTTATTGCTGGTCAGTGCCGGAGTGGCGCTCTGGTTGCCGCGCCGGGCCAAGGCATTGAATGCGCTGTTGCTCGGTGAATCCGAAGCCAATCACCTGGGAATTGATGTTGAAGGGCTCAAGCGCGAGTTGGTGTTCTGTACCGCATTAGGTGTAGGTGCTGCGGTGGCTGCGGCGGGCATGATTGGTTTTGTCGGGCTGGTGGTGCCGCATCTGGTCAGGTTGCTGGCCGGGCCTGATCACCGCGTGCTGCTGCCGGCGTCGATATTGGCGGGTGCGAGTTTGTTGCTGTTTGCCGACTTGGTTGCGCGACTGGCCTTGGCACCGGCTGAATTGCCGATTGGTATCGTGACTGCGTTTATTGGCGCGCCGTTTTTTCTTTACCTGTTGTTACGGGGGCGTGCCTGATGCTGCGTGTTGAAGACCTGCAGATCCGGCGTGGCCACAAGGTCGTGCTGGCGGACGTCACTCTGGAGTTGCTGCCGGGTGAAGTGATCGGTGTGCTGGGTCCCAATGGCGCGGGTAAGAGTACGTTGCTGGGGGCGTTGTGCGGCGAGTTGCATCCGGATCAGGGCGAGGTGTGGTTGGGGCAGCAGGCGTTGAAAGACTGGAGCGGACCGCAGCGCGCGCAGCGGCTGGCGGTGTTGCCACAAACCTCGACCCTGGACTTCGCGTTCCGTGTCGAAGAGGTGGTCGGCATGGGCCGTTTGCCCCACCAGGCGGGGCGTGTGCGCGATGATGAAATTATCCACGCAGCCTTGCTGGCGGCGGACGTCGCACACTTGAAAGGTCGTAGCTACTTGGCGCTGTCTGGTGGCGAGCGTCAACGCGTGCACTTGGCGCGGGTGTTGGCACAACTATGGCCGGGTGAGGCGGGGCAGACATTGCTGCTGGATGAGCCGACATCGATGCTGGACCCCCTGCATCAGCACACGACCCTGCAAGCGATCCGCCGCTTTGCCGATCGTGGTGCAGCGGTGCTGGTGATCCTCCATGACCTGAACCTGGCTGCGCGCTACTGTGATCGCATTTTGCTGCTGGAGCAGGGCCGTCCCCACGCGTTGGATACACCGGCGCAGGTGCTGCGGCCCGAGCCGCTTAAGGCCGTGTTTGGTTTGGAAGTATTGGTTCAGCCGCACCCGGAGCGTGGGCATCCGTTAATCATTGCTCGCTGAGGCGTGCTTTTTCATAGGCAAAAAAAGACCCGGCAAAAGCCGGGTCAAATAACCGTGATTAGCCTGATGAGGAGATAATCTGAGAGTCCGAACCAATGGTCTTTCAGTTATCGGCTGATCTCGCGACCAGTTGTGATAATCATAACGATTCTCATTTGAGAGTCAACAGTTGTTTTTGAAGGATCTGCGGTTTTCCTCAAACGTCCGTTCGAAGTGCGCATAAACATTGGGCCTTGCTGACGACCTAGCTCTTCTGACGCGCTGAAATGGCATCCAGCTGGCGGTTCAACGCCTCCTTACGCTCGACCGGAATGTCATTCCAGTGCACGTCCATCAGGGCCCCTTCGATCGCATAGAGCAACACTTTTGATGCGCGAAATCCGCGAGTCCTGACGGCTCGATACGCATCGACCGCTCCCAGGCGACGCAAGTCGGATGCACTGTGGATGCCCACCGCATGCAGCCACTGCGCTGACGTCTTGCCGAGGTTTTTCAGGTGTTGCAGCTCATCGTTCATCAAGCCTCCTTGCGACGGCCGAATGGTGCGGTGGGTATCGTGACCAGGCAGGCCTGAACAGCAGTGTAGCGCTCAGTAGGAAAAGCGTAGTTCTTTGGTCCGAAACGGCCAAAAAGCTTATAAGAATGGCGCGGGGATTTTGACGCCGGGCAGGCGTGAAGCACCCGCTACGCGTTGCGCGTAGTCGGGCTTGGATCGAATCTTACTTGGTGCGGTAGCGCAGGCGAGTGCCGAAATTGACCGACATGAGGATCTCATCGGCAGTCAATTCAGGCGGGAAGTAGGTGCCCGAAATCTGCGCATGGGCCAGGCTGGCGCCTTCCAGCGAGCAGTCGCGCAAATCCAGGCCGCGCAAGTCGGCGGAGCGGAAATACGCGTCGGTGAAGTCCACGCCGGTGGCGTTCAGGTCGCGCAAGTCCAGCCCACGGAAGTCGCCGCCGCGCATGTCGATAATGCCGCCTGCCGGGCGTGCCTGATTGAAGCCACGAATATCGTCTTTATGCAGGAGTGCGTAGAGCGGTGTATCTAGAAGCTTGGGCTGACTCATGAAAACGACTCCTGTTGGATTTATGACGCCATTATAGTGCCACTATTTCTTGGGCGTGCGTCCAAGTAGACGACACGCCCAAGAAATTTTTCTTACAGGCCTGGCAGGCGCTGGCGAATTTGTGCGACCAACGCATCGAGGGTTCCACTTTGGTTGGTCTCGACGCGTTTACTCAGCAACAGTTCTTCGGCGGTCAGTGGGTCACGGTTGGCCTGTTGTTCTTCGATAACGCTCAGGGTCGCGTCGGATGGATCGTTTTTGTCGGCCTGACGTTGCGCCAACCAACTGGTGATAACCGCCTGTGGCGCGTTGCAGTCCAGGATCAGGAACGGCGCACCCGTGGCTTCGGCCACCTTGGCTGCGGCGTCGCGTTGTTCGCGTTTGAGGAAGGTGGCATCCAGTACTACCGGGAAGCCGGCGCGCAGCACGGTATCCGCGATGTCATTCAAGCGAGCGTAGGTCCTGGCGCTGGCGTCGGACGCATAGATGCCGGCCTGGGGCGTGTTTTCCACCTGCTGCTCACCGAACATGCGCTTGCGCTCCACGTCCGAGCGCAGGCGTACAGCGCCCAATGCTTCCACCATGCGCATGGCAACGTGGCTTTTGCCGACTGCCGAGACGCCATGGGTAATTGCCAGGAAGCGCGATGGAATGGTGCTGTAGCTTTCCGCCAGGTTGGCGTAGTTGCGGTATTGGCGCAGGGTGGTGGCGCGCTGCACCGGGCTTGCCTCGCTCGGCATGCTGAACAGCGACACCTTGGCACGCACCAGGGCGCGGTAGGCTTTGTAGAAGTTCAGCACTTCAAGGCCCTGATAATCACCGGTCAGTTCCAGGTACTGGCTGATAAAGCGCCGCGCCAGGGACTTGAGGCCGCGGTCTTCCAGGTCCATGGCCAGGAAAGCGATGTCGGCGTACACATCGGTGAAGCGAAACGGCTCGTTGAACTCGATACAGTCGAAGATCACCACCTTGTCGTCAATCAAGGTGGCGTTGCCGAGGTGGATGTCACCGTGGCACTCGCGGGTGAAACCGTCGAGCTTGCGCTGTGCCAGCAGCGGTTTCAGGCGTTCGAAGCTGCTTTCGGCCCAGGCTTGCAGGGCTTCCAGTTGAATCAGGTCGGCTTTGTCGCTGAGGAATGGGCGGATCTGGTCGAAGTTCTGTCGTACCGGTGCCATCACTTCATCGGGGGTGCCGGCCGCGTGGTCCTGAGGCACTTTTGGTGCGGCGAGGTGAAAGCGTGCGATCTGCCTGGCCATTTCATCGATGTGCGCGGCGGTCAATTCGCCATTGGCCTGCAAGGTGCTGAGCAATTGGCTCTGCGGGAACTGACGCATCTTCAGGGCATATTCGATCACCGGGCCGTCGCCACCCAGTTGCGGGGCTTCGGCTGTGCCGGTAATCGGCAACACTTCCAGATACAGATCTGTGGTCAGGCGTTGGTTGAGGCGCAGTTCTTCGTTGCAGAAGTGCCCGCGTTTTTCCAGGTCGGTGAAGTCCAGGAACCCGAAGTTCATCGGTTTTTTCAATTTATAGGCGTAGGGGCCGGTCAGGACCACCCATGAAATATGCGTTTCGATGACCTGGAACGCTTCAACCGGATGAGGGTACAAAGCCGGGTTTTGCAGGGCTGCGATCAGTGACTGGCTCACGGGCGATCCTTCAGAGTCGGTGGGAAATCATGGCGCGCATTATGGCTGCTACGGGCGGTCGTGCAAACCGCTGTCCGGCTCATGTTGATCATCAATAAAGTGCGTATAATCCGCCGCCATGACTCGAACCCGATCTCCCCGTTCCCGTAAAAAACCTCCTTCCCGCGGCCTGCGCCCGTGGCTTGGCTGGGCGCTCAAGCTCGGCCTGGTAGGCCTTGTGGTGCTCGCTGGCTTTGCGGTGTACCTCGACGCTGTGGTCCAGGAGAAGTTCTCCGGCAAGCGCTGGACTATCCCGGCCAAGGTGTATGCACGCCCGCTGGAACTCTTTACCGGCCAGAAGCTGAGCAAGGATGACTTCCTCACCGAACTCGACGCCCTGGGCTATCGACGCGAACCCGTGAGCAATGGTCCAGGGGCGGCTGCAGTCAGCGGCAACACCGTCGACCTCAATACCCGCGGCTTCCAGTTCTATGAAGGCCTGGAGAAGGCCCAGCCTGTGCGCGTGCGCTTCTCCGGCGACTACGTGGCCGAACTGTCGTCCCTCAACGGTTCGAAGTTGCCGGTGGTGCGCCTTGAGCCGCTGATGATCGGCGGGATTTACCCTAAGAACCTTGAAGATCGCATCCTGATCAAGCTTGATCAGGTGCCGCCGTATCTACTGGAAACGTTAGTGGCTGTAGAGGACCGCGACTTTTATAGTCACTGGGGCGTTTCGCCGAAGTCGATTGCCCGTGCCGTCTGGGTGAATACTTCCGGCGGCAGGATGACCCAGGGCGGCAGTACGCTGACCCAGCAGTTGGTGAAGAACTTCTACCTGACCAACGAGCGCAGTCTGACCCGTAAGCTCACCGAAGCCATGATGGCGATGCTGCTTGAGTTGCACTACAGCAAGCAGGAGATCCTTGAGGCGTACCTCAACGAGGTATTCGTCGGCCAGGATGGTCAGCGCGCGGTGCACGGCTTCGGTTTGGCCAGCCAGTTCTTCTTTGGTCAACCGCTGTCCGAGTTGAAGTTGCATCAGGTTGCCTTGTTGGTGGGCATGGTCAAGGGGCCTTCCTACTACAACCCGCGTCGCAATCCGGAGCGTGCGCTTGAGCGCCGTAACCTGGTGCTCGATGTGCTTGAACAGCAAGGCGTTGCCACGGCGGAACAAGTGGCCGCGGCGAAAAAAATGCCACTGGGTGTGACAACCCGCGGGAAGTTGGCGGACAGTTCATTCCCAGGCTTTATCGATCTGGTAAAGCGCCAGTTGCGTGAAGACTATCGCGACGAAGACTTGACCGAAGAAGGCCTGCGGATCTTCACCAGCTTCGACCCGATCCTGCAGATGAAGGCAGAAGCATCGGTCAACGACACCTTCAAGCGCCTGACTGGCCGTAAGGGCGCCGACGAAGTAGAAGCCGCCATGGTGGTGACCAACCCGGAAACCGGTGAAGTCCAGGCCATGATCGGCAGTCGCCAGGCCAGCTTTGCCGGTTTCAACCGCGCACTCGATGCCGTGCGGCCGATCGGCTCGCTGGTCAAGCCGGCGGTCTACCTGACAGCGTTGGAAAAACCGAGCAAATACACCCTCACCAGTTGGCTGTCGGATGACCCGCTGTCGGTCAAAGGGGGCGACGGCCAGGTCTGGACGCCGCAGAACTTTGATCGCCGCTCCCACGGCACGGTGTTCCTGTATCAGGGCTTGGCGCATTCCTACAACATTTCCACGTCTCGGCTCGGCTTGGAGGTTGGCGTGCCGAATGTCCTCAAGACACTGGCGCGCCTGGGCATCACCCGCGAATTCCCGGCTTTCCCGTCGATTCTGCTGGGTGCCGGTGCCATGACGCCGATTGAAGTGGCGACCATGTATCAGACCCTCGCCAACGGTGGCTTCAATACCCCGATGCGCGGGATCCGCAGTGTACTGACGGCCGAGGGTGAGCCACTCAAGCGCTATCCGTTCCAGATTCAGCAACGCTTCGACGCGGGCTCCATCTATCTGATCCAGAACGCCATGCAGCGTGTGATGCGTGAAGGTACCGGCAGCTCGGTCTATAAAGTCTTGCCTTCCAACCTGACACTGGCGGGCAAGACCGGTACCAGTAACGACTCCCGTGACAGCTGGTTCGCCGGTTTCGGCCAGGATGTGCTCGCCGTGGTGTGGCTGGGCCGTGACGACAATGGCAAGACACCATTCACCGGCGCCACCGGCGCGCTGCAGGTCTGGACCAGTTTCATGCGCAAGGCCGACCCGCTGCCGTTGAACATGCCGCAGCCGGATAACATCGTGCAGGCCTGGATTGATCCGCATACCGGCCAGGGCTCCGATGCCAACTGTCCGGGCGCGGTGCAGATGCCGTATATTCGCGGCAGCGAACCACCACCCGGTGCTGCGTGCGGTGGCGGAGCCCCTGCAGATGCGGAATCGGTGATGGATTGGGTCAAGGGCTGGATGAATTAAGCAAAGAGGGTTTCAAGTGAACAAGTGGTGGATTCCAGCTATTACAGCTCTGGCTTTGCTCGGCGGTTGCTCCAGCGTGCAGCGCGGCTCTATTCCTGTGGTGGATTCGAGTACAGCTGTCTCCAATAATGACCGTATCTCGGCCAATGGCGGTTTCCGCCAAACCGTGACCAACCGTCCGGCCCAAGCTAAGCCTCAGGCCGTGCCGCAGGATTCGGGTGTGGTCGTGATGGTGCCGGGCGGCGGTGCTGCTGCCTCGGCGCCAATCAGTGCCGAGCCTTGGACGCCTGGGCCAAGCTCCTCCGGGCCGATTGATGCCGCGCCGATGCAGACCGCGCCGATCAACCAGGGCACCTACACCATGCCGTCGACGCCGAGTGGCATTCCATCGTCCTCCAGCGCTGGCGGCTTGTCAGCCGACGAGCAATTGGACGGCCCGGTGCTGGCCTTGCTGACCACCGCGCAGCAACAGCAGGCGGGTGGTGACTTGAATGGTGCGTCATCCAGCCTTGAGCGTGCGCAACGTGTTGCTCCGCGCGAGCCGCAAGTGCTGTATCGCCTTGCCCAGGTACGCATGGCCCAGGGCGATGCGCCCCAGGCCGAACAATTCGCTCGTCGTGGTCTCACGCTGGCCAACGGTCGTCCCGACCTGCAAGCCAGCCTGTGGGCGTTGATCGGCGATGCGCGTGCGGCACAAGGTGACGCTGCCGGCGCTGCCCAGGCTCGGCAAAAAGCCAAGGTCAACCTCTGATGGATGCACGGTTTCCCGCGATTGCCGAACAGTTATTGCTGATCGAGCGCGAATTGCGCGTGCAGGGCTGGTGGGATGAGGTGCGCCCCAGTGCCGAAGCGCTCAGCAGTGTCGAGCCCTTTTCGGTGGATACTCTGGACTTCCACCAGTGGTTGCAGTGGGTCTTCCTTGTGCGCATGAAGCAGATTCTCGAACAGGATCTGCCCTTGCCCAATGCTTCCGGGATCATGGAGATGGCCGAGATGGTCTATGCCGACCGGCCGCTCGAGAGCCTTGGTTTGCGCAATGCGCTGAAAAAGTTCGACCAACTGATCGTCGACGCTCGTTAATTGCCTGGCTGCCGGTTTTTCCGGCAGTCTTGCGCACATTTCTACCGCTTGACGACATTCAGGCGAGTTTTATCCCTCCTCAAAGCCCTTTCTTCTACGTTCTCATGCGCTTAGTTGGAAAAAAGCGCAATTATTGCTTGACTTGAGAGGCCTGAAACAGAAGAATCCAAAGTCCGCTGTATCGGGACTGCCAGAAGCAGGCCCGCTCAGCAGATCATGAGGCGCACATCCGCGCCGACCTGTTACACCCGCAACGCGTTACCTCGCGCTGGGTGGGAAAAGCCCGCAACACTTGGGACGATCCCAATACTTGCTCAGTCAGTGCTGACGTAGTCGGCGACCACCGTCGCTCATGCTCTGTTGAGAAGTAAACCTATTAAGACCCGTCGGTTTTCAACGGACGGTATTCTGGCGTTTTAGAGGTGAACAACGTGGAGCTTTTATCTGGCGGTGAGATGCTCGTCCGCTTTTTGCGTGACGAAGGCGTCGACTATATCTACGGGTACCCAGGTGGTGCTCTGCTGCATGTTTACGACGCACTGTTCAAGGAACCGGCTGTTACCCACATCCTGGTTCGCCACGAACAGGCCGCGACCCATATGGCTGACGGTTATGCCCGTGCCACCGGTAAAGCCGGTGTGGTACTGGTAACCTCCGGCCCAGGCGCAACCAATGCCATTACCGGCATCGCGACTGCTTATATGGACTCCATTCCGATGGTGATCATTTCCGGCCAGGTGCCAAGCACCATGGTGGGGACCGATGCGTTCCAGGAAACCGACATGATCGGTATCTCCAGGCCGATCGTGAAACACAGCTTCATGATCAAGCATGCGTCGGAAATCCCGGACGTCATGAAAAAGGCCTTCTACCTCGCACAGTCCGGTCGCCCGGGGCCTGTCGTGGTCGATATCCCGAAAGACATGACCAACCCGGCTGAAAAGTTCGAATACGTTTTCCCGAAGAAAGCCAAGCTGCGTTCCTACAGCCCGGCCGTTCGCGGGCACTCGGGGCAAATCCGCAAGGCGGCAGAAATGCTCCTGGCGGCCAAGCGTCCCGTGCTGTACTCGGGTGGTGGCGTGATCCTGGGCGGCGGTTCTGCACCGTTGACCGAACTGGCCAAGCTGCTCAACCTGCCTGTCACCAATACCCTGATGGGCCTCGGCGCATTCCCGGGTACGGACCGTCAGTTCGTGGGCATGCTGGGCATGCACGGCAGCTACACCGCCAACCTGACCATGCACCACGCCGACGTGATCCTGGCAGTGGGCGCGCGTTTTGATGACCGCGTGATCAATGGCGCGAGCAAGTTCTGCCCGAATGCCAAGATCATCCATATCGACATCGACCCGGCGTCCATCTCCAAGACCATCAAGGCCGATGTGCCGATCGTAGGTCCTGTGGAAAGTGTACTGACCGAAATGGTCGCTGCGCTCAAGGACATCGGCGAGACGCCGAACAAGGAATCCGTTGCCAGTTGGTGGAAGCAGATCGACGAATGGCGTGGTGACCGTGGCCTGTTCCCTTACGACAAGGGCGACGGCAGCATCATCAAGCCACAAACCGTGATCGAGACGCTCTGCGAAGTGACCAAGGGCGACGCCTTTGTGACCTCCGATGTGGGCCAGCACCAGATGTTCGCCGCGCAGTACTACAAGTTCGACAAGCCTAACCGCTGGATCAACTCCGGTGGCCTGGGCACGATGGGCTTTGGTTTCCCGGCAGCCATGGGGGTGAAACTGAGTTTCCCGGACTCTGACGTTGCCTGCGTCACCGGTGAAGGCAGCATTCAGATGAACATCCAGGAACTGTCGACGTGCCTGCAGTACGGTCTTCCTGTGAAGATTGTCTGCTTGAACAACGGCGTGCTGGGCATGGTTCGTCAGTGGCAGGACATGAGCTACGGTAGCCGTCACTCCCATTCCTACATGGAATCGTTGCCGGATTTCATCAAGTTGGTTGAGGCTTATGGCCACGTTGGCATTCGCATCACCGATCTGAAAGATCTGAAGCCGAAGATGGAAGAAGCGTTCGCCATGAAGGACCGCCTGGTGTTCCTCGATATTCAGGTGGATACCAGCGAGCACGTCTACCCGATGCAGATCAAAGACGGCTCTATGCGCGACATGTGGCTGAACAAGACGGAGCGTACTTAATCATGCGGCACATTATCTCCCTGCTTCTGGAGAACGAACCCGGCGCTCTGTCTCGTGTTGTCGGCCTGTTTTCGCAACGCAACTACAACATCGAAAGCCTGACCGTGGCGCCGACCGAAGACCCGACTTTGTCGCGCCTGACGTTGACCACCGTGGGCCACGATGAGGTGATCGAGCAGATCACCAAGAACCTCAACAAGCTGATCGAAGTGGTCAAGCTGGTCGACCTGTCGGAAAGTGCCCACATTGAGCGCGAGCTGATGCTGGTCAAGGTCAAGGCAACGGGTGCCCAGCGTGCCGAGATCAAGCGCACTACCGATATTTATCGCGGGCAGATCGTCGATGTGAGCGCCAGTGTTTATACCGTTCAACTGACCGGTACGAGCGACAAGCTGGACAGCTTCATCCAGTCGATCGGGACGGCCTCGATTCTGGAAACGGTACGCAGTGGTGTCACCGGGATTGCCCGTGGCGACAAAGTACTCAGCATCTAACCCAAATTAGCGAATGGCCTTAAGGCCTGGATATATAGAGGAACCTCATGAAAGTTTATTACGATAAAGATTGTGACCTGTCGATCATCCAGGGCAAGAAAGTCGCCATCATCGGCTACGGCTCCCAGGGTCACGCGCAAGCCTGCAACCTGAAAGACTCCGGCGTTGACGTGACTGTTGGCCTGCGTAAAGGCTCGGCCACCGTTGCCAAGGCTGAAGCCCACGGCCTGAAAGTGACTGACGTTGCTTCCGCTGTTGCTGCCGCCGACCTGGTCATGATCCTGACCCCGGACGAGTTCCAGTCCGCGCTGTACAAGAACGAAATCGAGCCGAACATCAAGAAGGGCGCCACCCTGGCCTTCTCCCACGGCTTCGCGATCCACTACAACCAGGTTGTACCGCGCGCAGACCTCGACGTGATCATGATTGCGCCGAAGGCACCGGGCCACACCGTACGCTCCGAGTTCGTCAAAGGCGGTGGTATCCCTGACCTGATCGCGATTTACCAGGATGCTTCGGGCAACGCCAAGAACGTTGCGCTGTCTTACGCTGCTGGCGTGGGTGGCGGTCGTACCGGCATCATCGAAACCACCTTCAAGGACGAGACCGAAACCGACCTGTTCGGCGAGCAAGCCGTTCTGTGCGGCGGTACCGTTGAGCTGGTTAAAGCCGGTTTCGAAACCCTGGTTGAAGCTGGCTACGCGCCGGAAATGGCCTACTTCGAATGCCTGCACGAACTGAAGCTGATCGTTGACCTCATGTACGAAGGCGGTATCGCCAACATGAACTACTCGATCTCCAACAACGCCGAATACGGCGAGTACGTGACTGGCCCGGAAGTCATCAACGCCGAGTCCCGCCAAGCTATGCGCAACGCCCTGAAACGTATTCAGGACGGCGAGTATGCCAAAATGTTCATCAGCGAAGGTGCTACCGGCTACCCTTCGATGACCGCCAAGCGTCGTAACAACGCTGCTCACGGTATCGAAGTCATCGGCGAGCAACTGCGCTCCATGATGCCGTGGATCGGTGCCAACAAGATCGTCGACAAAGCCAAAAACTAAGTCGTACGTATCAACAGAAAACGCGGCTTAGGCCGCGTTTTTTCGTTTGGGGGGCGGGTTCTGGTATAAAGCTGCATCGTTTGCGGGCGAACACTCGCCGCAAGTATTGGTCGAATTTTTTTCACACCGTTGCAAGGTAAAGTCCATGAGCGAACGTCCCGAAGAGCCAAACCAGGCTTCTGACGCCGAAAGCCTGCTGCCGATCGATGAACATGTCGAAGAAGGGCATGACGCTGAAGGCCGCAAGGTCCGGCATCGTGGCATCTATTTGCTACCCAATCTGTTCACTACGGCAAACCTGTTTGCCGGGTTCTATTCCATCATCAACTCAATGAGTGCCCAAAGTGCCCTGGCGGCAGGTGATGCGGCGAGCGCCAGCAAGTATTTCGGCTTTGCTGCCATCGCGATTTTCGTGGCCATGGTGCTGGATGGCCTTGATGGTCGTGTGGCGCGCATGACCAATACCCAAAGCGCCTTCGGAGCCGAGTATGACTCGCTATCGGACATGGTTGCCTTTGGTGTTGCACCTGCACTGCTGGCCTTTGCCTGGGCGCTGGGTGATATGGGTAAGGTTGGCTGGATGGTCGCCTTCATCTATGTTGCGGGTGCGGCGTTGCGTCTGGCTCGCTTCAATACCCAGGTGGGGACTGCTGACAAGCGTTACTTCATCGGTCTGGCCAGTCCGGCAGCGGCGGGCGTGGTGGCGGGTATCGTCTGGGCGTTCAGCGACTACGGCATCCAGGGTTCGAAAATGTCGTTCCTGGTGGCGTTGATGGTTGCTGCGGCCGGTATGTTGATGGTCAGCAATATCAAGTACAACAGCTTCAAGGAGCTTGACCTCAAGGGGCGTGTACCGTTCGTGGCAATCCTGGCAGTGGTACTGGTGTTTGCGGTGGTCTTCAGTGACCCTCCTCGGATCCTGCTATTGGCCTTCCTGGTCTACGCCGCTTCGGGTCCGATTCAGTACTTGCTGCATATGCGCCGGGACAAAACATTGCCTTAATGTAATTTCCCCCATACTCCGCAGTCTATTGGTGCATCAGTTCTCCAATGCTGCGGAGTTGCCATGTTAATCAAATTGCCCAAAGCGTCCGATTGCCAAGAATCGGATGTCACGCCTGAGTCCTTCTACCTTTCTCGCCGTAGCTTGCTCGGTGGTGCGCTTGCCGGCATTGCTGCCAGCAGCCTGCCGCGTTGGGCCAGTGCTGACGAGGCCGTGCGTTATCCCGATGTTGAGCCTGGCAAGGCGCCCAATTGGTTTGCCGAAAAATTGCCGGCAACGAAATGGCAGGCGGTGACGGTCAAGGATGAGTCCATCACCCCCTTCAAGGACGCAACTCACTACAACAACTTCTATGAGTTCGGAACAGACAAGGGCGATCCTGCGAAAAATGCGGGATCACTCAAGACCGAGCCCTGGAGTGTGGTGATTGATGGTGAGGTTGCAAAGCCGGGGCGTTACGCCCTTGAAGACTTCATGAAGCCCTATCAATTAGAAGAGCGGATCTACCGTTTACGCTGTGTCGAGGCGTGGTCGATGGTCATCCCGTGGATGGGTTTTCAGATCTCTGCCTTACTCAAGCAGGTTGAGCCGACCTCCAAGGCCAAGTACATCCGCTTTGAAACCCTTCAGGATGCCAAGAGCATGCCTGGGCAGCGCTCGAGTTTTGGCTTGATTGACTGGCCATATGTAGAAGGGCTGCGTCTGGATGAAGCGATGAATCCTTTGGCGATTCTTGCCGTTGGCATGTATGGGCGCGAGTTACCCAATCAGAACGGTGCACCGTTACGTCTGGTCGTGCCCTGGAAATACGGTTTCAAGAGCGTGAAATCCATTGTGCGTATCAGTCTTGTGAGCGAGCAGCCAAAAACCACTTGGCAGAGTATCGCTGCGGATGAGTATGGTTTCTATGCGAATGTGAACCCTACGGTGGATCATCCCCGCTGGACCCAGGCGCGGGAGCGTCGTCTGCCAAGCGGCCTGTTCAGTCCGAATGTGCGTGAGACGCAGATGTTCAATGGCTACTCGGATGAGGTCGCCTCTTTATATACAGGCCTCGATCTGCGGAAGAACTACTGATGCGTTACCCCATCTGGCGCGTTGGCGTTTTTATAGCTGCGGCAGTGTGGCCGTTATTATGGCTGTATGAGGCATGGAGTTTTGCCTTGGGGCCGGATCCGGGCAAGGTGCTGGTTGATCGGCTTGGCCTGGGTACCCTGATCCTCTTGCTGATTACCCTTGGAATGACGCCGCTGCAGAAACTGAGCGGTTGGGCGGGGTGGATCGCGGTGCGCCGGCAGCTTGGATTGTGGTGCTTTGCTTATGTAGTGCTGCATTTGGCGGCTTATTGTGTGTTTGTTCTGGGGCTGGATTGGTCGCAATTGGGTGTGGAGCTGCGCAAACGGCCTTACATTATTGTGGGGGCGCTGGGATTCTTGTCTTTGTTTGTGTTGGCGGTGACGTCTAATCGCTATAGCCAACGTCGACTGGGTAGTCGCTGGAAGAAGCTGCATCGGCTGGTGTATGTGATTCTTGGGCTTGGTCTGTTGCACATGCTGTGGATCGTGCGGGCTGATCTGAAGGAATGGGCTATCTATGCTTCTATAGGTGCGTTGCTTCTGGTACTGCGTGTACCGCCAGTGGCGCGCCGAATCCCCCGACTTATTACTAAAAAAGCACCCACTGCAACAAAAGCGTAATTAACGCTTGACCGCAGGTTGTAGACGTCTATAATTCGCCCCACTTCCGGCGCGGTCGAAACGTAAAACTCCTTGGTAAACAATGAGTTATGCAGGATAAGGCAGCGGTTTGCTTCAGTTCATCGAAGCCCAGAAGGAGTTGGTAGAGTCGTGTTGTTTGACGCTATTAACGATTCGATCTTCTCGGTCGAAAGCGGAGAAAAAGAGGTGTTGACAGCAGCGTGTAACGCTGTAGAATTCGCCTCCCGCTGACGGGAGATCGCAAGCGCAAGTGGTTGAAGTTGTTGAAGAAATCTTCGAAAGCTTCTGAAAATAATCACTTGACAGCAAATGAGGCTGCTGTAGAATGCGCGCCTCGGTTGAGACGAAAGCTCTTAACCAACCGCTCTTTAACAACTGAATCAAGCAATTCGTGTGGGTGCTTGTGGAGTCAGACTGATAGTCAACAAGATTATCAGCATCACAAGTTACTCCGCGAGAAATCAAAGAATAACCAACGATTGCTGAGCCAAGTTTAGGGTTTCTTAAAAACCCAAAGATGTTTGAACTGAAGAGTTTGATCATGGCTCAGATTGAACGCTGGCGGCAGGCCTAACACATGCAAGTCGAGCGGTAGAGAGAAGCTTGCTTCTCTTGAGAGCGGCGGACGGGTGAGTAATGCCTAGGAATCTGCCTGGTAGTGGGGGATAACGTTCGGAAACGGACGCTAATACCGCATACGTCCTACGGGAGAAAGCAGGGGACCTTCGGGCCTTGCGCTATCAGATGAGCCTAGGTCGGATTAGCTAGTTGGTGGGGTAATGGCTCACCAAGGCGACGATCCGTAACTGGTCTGAGAGGATGATCAGTCACACTGGAACTGAGACACGGTCCAGACTCCTACGGGAGGCAGCAGTGGGGAATATTGGACAATGGGCGAAAGCCTGATCCAGCCATGCCGCGTGTGTGAAGAAGGTCTTCGGATTGTAAAGCACTTTAAGTTGGGAGGAAGGGCCATTACCTAATACGTGGTGGTTTTGACGTTACCGACAGAATAAGCACCGGCTAACTCTGTGCCAGCAGCCGCGGTAATACAGAGGGTGCAAGCGTTAATCGGAATTACTGGGCGTAAAGCGCGCGTAGGTGGTTTGTTAAGTTGGATGTGAAATCCCCGGGCTCAACCTGGGAACTGCATTCAAAACTGACTGACTAGAGTATGGTAGAGGGTGGTGGAATTTCCTGTGTAGCGGTGAAATGCGTAGATATAGGAAGGAACACCAGTGGCGAAGGCGACCACCTGGACTGATACTGACACTGAGGTGCGAAAGCGTGGGGAGCAAACAGGATTAGATACCCTGGTAGTCCACGCCGTAAACGATGTCAACTAGCCGTTGGGAGCCTTGAGCTCTTAGTGGCGCAGCTAACGCATTAAGTTGACCGCCTGGGGAGTACGGCCGCAAGGTTAAAACTCAAATGAATTGACGGGGGCCCGCACAAGCGGTGGAGCATGTGGTTTAATTCGAAGCAACGCGAAGAACCTTACCAGGCCTTGACATCCAATGAACTTTCCAGAGATGGATTGGTGCCTTCGGGAACATTGAGACAGGTGCTGCATGGCTGTCGTCAGCTCGTGTCGTGAGATGTTGGGTTAAGTCCCGTAACGAGCGCAACCCTTGTCCTTAGTTACCAGCACGTCATGGTGGGCACTCTAAGGAGACTGCCGGTGACAAACCGGAGGAAGGTGGGGATGACGTCAAGTCATCATGGCCCTTACGGCCTGGGCTACACACGTGCTACAATGGTCGGTACAGAGGGTTGCCAAGCCGCGAGGTGGAGCTAATCCCAGAAAACCGATCGTAGTCCGGATCGCAGTCTGCAACTCGACTGCGTGAAGTCGGAATCGCTAGTAATCGCGAATCAGAATGTCGCGGTGAATACGTTCCCGGGCCTTGTACACACCGCCCGTCACACCATGGGAGTGGGTTGCACCAGAAGTAGCTAGTCTAACCTTCGGGAGGACGGTTACCACGGTGTGATTCATGACTGGGGTGAAGTCGTAACAAGGTAGCCGTAGGGGAACCTGCGGCTGGATCACCTCCTTAATCGACGACATCAGCTGCTCCATAAGTTCCCACACGAATTGCTTGATTCATTGAAGAAGACGATAAGAAGCAGCCCGAAATTGGGTCTGTAGCTCAGTTGGTTAGAGCGCACCCCTGATAAGGGTGAGGTCGGCAGTTCGAATCTGCCCAGACCCACCAATTTTGTGTGGGAAACGCCTGTAGAAATACGGGGCCATAGCTCAGCTGGGAGAGCGCCTGCCTTGCACGCAGGAGGTCAACGGTTCGATCCCGTTTGGCTCCACCACTACTGCTTCTGCGTTATGAAAGCTTAGAAATGAGCATTCCATCAGTATGATGGTGAATGTTGATTTCTAGTCTTTGATTAGATCGTTCTTTAAAAATTTGGGTATGTGATAGAAAGATAGACTGAACGTTACTTTCACTGGTAACGGATCAGGCTAAGGTAAAATTTGTGAGTGGCTCTTAATTGAGTATGATCGAATTTTCGGCGAATGTCGTCTTCACAGTATAACCAGATTGCTTGGGGTTATATGGTCAAGTGAAGAAGCGCATACGGTGGATGCCTTGGCAGTCAGAGGCGATGAAAGACGTGGTAGCCTGCGAAAAGCTTCGGGGAGTCGGCAAACAGACTTTGATCCGGAGATGTCTGAATGGGGGAACCCAGCCATCATAAGATGGTTATCTTGTACTGAATACATAGGTGCAAGAGGCGAACCAGGGGAACTGAAACATCTAAGTACCCTGAGGAAAAGAAATCAACCGAGATTCCCTTAGTAGTGGCGAGCGAACGGGGACTAGCCCTTAAGTGGCTTTGAGATTAGCGGAACGCTCTGGAAAGTGCGGCCATAGTGGGTGATAGCCCTGTACGCGAAAATCTCTTAGTCATGAAATCGAGTAGGACGGAGCACGAGAAACTTTGTCTGAATATGGGGGGACCATCCTCCAAGGCTAAATACTACTGACTGACCGATAGTGAACTAGTACCGTGAGGGAAAGGCGAAAAGAACCCCGGAGAGGGGAGTGAAATAGATCCTGAAACCGTATGCGTACAAGCAGTGGGAGCCCACTTTGTTGGGTGACTGCGTACCTTTTGTATAATGGGTCAGCGACTTATTTTCAGTGGCGAGCTTAACCGAATAGGGGAGGCGTAGCGAAAGCGAGTCTTAATAGGGCGTCTAGTCGCTGGGAATAGACCCGAAACCGGGCGATCTATCCATGGGCAGGTTGAAGGTTGGGTAACACTAACTGGAGGACCGAACCGACTACCGTTGAAAAGTTAGCGGATGACCTGTGGATCGGAGTGAAAGGCTAATCAAGCTCGGAGATAGCTGGTTCTCCTCGAAAGCTATTTAGGTAGCGCCTCATGTATCACTGTAGGGGGTAGAGCACTGTTTCGGCTAGGGGGTCATCCCGACTTACCAAACCGATGCAAACTCCGAATACCTACAAGTGCCGAGCATGGGAGACACACGGCGGGTGCTAACGTCCGTCGTGAAAAGGGAAACAACCCAGACCGTCAGCTAAGGTCCCAAAGTTATGGTTAAGTGGGAAACGATGTGGGAAGGCTTAGACAGCTAGGAGGTTGGCTTAGAAGCAGCCACCCTTTAAAGAAAGCGTAATAGCTCACTAGTCGAGTCGGCCTGCGCGGAAGATGTAACGGGGCTCAAACCATACACCGAAGCTACGGGTATCACGTAAGTGATGCGGTAGAGGAGCGTTCTGTAAGCCTGTGAAGGTGAGTTGAGAAGCTTGCTGGAGGTATCAGAAGTGCGAATGCTGACATGAGTAACGATAATGGGTGTGAAAAACACCCACGCCGAAAGACCAAGGTTTCCTGCGCAACGTTAATCGACGCAGGGTTAGTCGGTCCCTAAGGCGAGGCTGAAAAGCGTAGTCGATGGAAAACAGGTTAATATTCCTGTACTTCTGGTTATTGCGATGGAGGGACGGAGAAGGCTAGGCCAGCTTGGCGTTGGTTGTCCAAGTTTAAGGTGGTAGGCTGAGATCTTAGGTAAATCCGGGATCTTAAGGCCGAGAGCTGATGACGAGTTAACTTTTAGTTAACGAAGTGGTTGATGCCATGCTTCCAAGAAAAGCTTCTAAGCTTCAGGTAACCAGGAACCGTACCCCAAACCGACACAGGTGGTTGGGTAGAGAATACCAAGGCGCTTGAGAGAACTCGGGTGAAGGAACTAGGCAAAATGGCACCGTAACTTCGGGAGAAGGTGCGCCGGTGAGGGTGAAGGACTTGCTCCGTAAGCCCATGCCGGTCGAAGATACCAGGCCGCTGCGACTGTTTATTAAAAACACAGCACTCTGCAAACACGAAAGTGGACGTATAGGGTGTGACGCCTGCCCGGTGCCGGAAGGTTAATTGATGGGGTTAGCTAACGCGAAGCTCTTGATCGAAGCCCCGGTAAACGGCGGCCGTAACTATAACGGTCCTAAGGTAGCGAAATTCCTTGTCGGGTAAGTTCCGACCTGCACGAATGGCGTAACGATGGCGGCGCTGTCTCCACCCGAGACTCAGTGAAATTGAAATCGCTGTGAAGATGCAGTGTATCCGCGGCTAGACGGAAAGACCCCGTGAACCTTTACTATAGCTTTGCACTGGACTTTGAATTTGCTTGTGTAGGATAGGTGGGAGGCTTTGAAGCGTGGACGCCAGTCTGCGTGGAGCCAACCTTGAAATACCACCCTGGCAACTTTGAGGTTCTAACTCAGGTCCGTTATCCGGATCGAGGACAGTGTATGGTGGGTAGTTTGACTGGGGCGGTCTCCTCCTAAAGAGTAACGGAGGAGTACGAAGGTGCGCTCAGACCGGTCGGAAATCGGTCGTAGAGTATAAAGGCAAAAGCGCGCTTGACTGCGAGACAGACACGTCGAGCAGGTACGAAAGTAGGTCTTAGTGATCCGGTGGTTCTGTATGGAAGGGCCATCGCTCAACGGATAAAAGGTACTCCGGGGATAACAGGCTGATACCGCCCAAGAGTTCATATCGACGGCGGTGTTTGGCACCTCGATGTCGGCTCATCACATCCTGGGGCTGAAGCCGGTCCCAAGGGTATGGCTGTTCGCCATTTAAAGTGGTACGCGAGCTGGGTTTAGAACGTCGTGAGACAGTTCGGTCCCTATCTGCCGTGGACGTTTGAGATTTGAGAGGGGCTGCTCCTAGTACGAGAGGACCGGAGTGGACGAACCTCTGGTGTTCCGGTTGTCACGCCAGTGGCATTGCCGGGTAGCTATGTTCGGAATAGATAACCGCTGAAAGCATCTAAGCGGGAAACTAGCCTCAAGATGAGATCTCACTGGGACCTTGAGTCCCCTGAAGGGCCGTCGAAGACTACGACGTTGATAGGTTGGGTGTGTAAGCGCTGTGAGGCGTTGAGCTAACCAATACTAATTGCCCGTGAGGCTTGACCATATAACACCCAAGCAATTTGCGTCGAAAGGCCAGATTGCGGTGTGTGAAGACGCAATGAACCGAAAGTTCGAGATTTCACAAAACACCGACAGCTGTCACATACCCAATTTGCTGAAGCGAGGCCCGCTGGCCACGACTCAGTACCCGAATTTCTTGACGACCATAGAGCATTGGAACCACCTGATCCCATCCCGAACTCAGCAGTGAAACGATGCATCGCCGATGGTAGTGTGGGGTTTCCCCATGTGAGAGTAGGTCATCGTCAAGATTAAATTCCGAAACCCCATTTGCGAAAGCAGATGGGGTTTTGTTTTGGGCGCTCGAAAAGTGCGAAGAGGCGCCTAGGGAGGGCCTTCAGTGCTAAAGTCCATGCCCTCGATTTTGCTTTTCCCAAGGAAGCCGTTATGCCGGATGCGACGTCCCTCAGCGCTGGATTCATGGTGGTTCACGGCAACCGCTTGGACGAACTGCGCAGCCTGGTGGTGAGTTGGATGCGCCGTTATCCCTTGGCGCCTCTGGAAAACGAAATCGCCCTGGTACAAAGCAACGGCATTGCCCAGTGGCTCAAACTGGCCTTGGCTGAAGACCCGCAAGACGACGATATGGGAGGCTGCGGAATTGCCGCCGCCATCGATGTACAGCTCCCCGGCAGCTTCATGTGGCAGCTCTATCGCATGGTCCTGGGACGTGACGAAATCCCTCCAAAATCCCTGCTCGATAAAGCCCCGCTCACTTGGCGCCTGATGCGCCTGCTCCCGGAACTCATCGATCAACAGCACTTCGAGCCGTTGCAACGTTTCTTGACCCACGACTCCGACCTGCGCAAACGCTACCAACTGGCGGAACGACTGGCTGACCTGTTCGACCAATACCAGGTCTACCGCGCTGACTGGCTGGAAGACTGGGCTGCCGGCCGCCATCAATTGCGTAACGGTCGAGGCGAGTCAAAGCCACTCAACCCTGCCAATTGTTGGCAAGCCGAGTTATGGCGCGCGCTGCTGTTGGACGTCGGTGAAGAGGGCATGGCCGAAAGCCGCGCCGGCGTGCACCAGCGCTTTATCGAACGTATCAATACGCTTGAGCAAGCACCGAAGGGTTTGCCTTCCCGGGTGATTGTCTTCGGGATTTCTTCCTTGCCCGCCCAAGCGCTGGAGGCGCTGGCCGGTCTGGCCCGTTTCAGCCAAGTCCTGCTGTGCGTGCACAACCCGTGTCGCCACCATTGGTCCGACATCGTCGCCGACAAAGACCTGCTGCGTAACGAATACAAACGCCAGGCGCGCAAAGCCGGCATGCCCGTTACCATCGACCCACAAACCCTGCACCAACACGCCCATCCGCTGTTGGCTGCCTGGGGCAAACAAGGTCGCGACTACATCAGCCTGCTGGACAGTTACGACGATCCCAACAGCTACCGCGCCGCTTTTCGCGATGGTCGAATCGACCTGTTCAGCGATAGCGAACCCACCACACTGCTCAACCAGCTTCAGGACGATATCCTCGAACTGCGCCCACTCAATGAGACTCGGGAACGATGGCCCGCTGTCGATCTGGAGCGTGATACATCCATCCGCTTCCACATTGCCCACAGCGCCCAACGCGAAGTGGAAATTCTCCACGACCAATTGCTCCAACGCTTCAGCGCCGACCCCACGCTTCGCCCAAGGGACATCATCGTCATGGTCCCCGACGTCGACAGCTATGCGCCGCATATCCGCGCGGTATTCGGTCAACTGGACAGAATCGATCCCCGCTTCATCCCCTTCACCCTGACCGATCAAGGTCAGCGTGGCCGCGATCCCCTGCTGATCGCCGTTGAACACCTGCTCAAACTCCCCGACAGCCGCTTCCCCGTCAGCGAGATTCTCGACCTGTTGGACGTCCCGGCCTTGCGCGAACGCTTCGCCATCAAGGAGCGCGATCTGCCCACGCTGCACCGCTGGATCGAAGGCGCTGGCATCCGTTGGGGCCTCAACGCCGAGCAACGTGCGGGGCTCGGTCTGCCGAGTGAACTGGAACAAAACAGCTGGCGATTCGGCCTTCGCCGTATGCTTCTAGGCTACGCCGTCGGCACCGGTGCGGCCTGCGAAGGCATTGAACCTTACGACGAAATCGGCGGACTTGATGCGGCCTTGATCGGCCCCCTGGTCGCTTTGCTCGATGCCCTCGGCGATGCCCATCAAGCGCTGTCACAACCCGCGCCGCCCCACGAATGGGGCGAGCGTCTGCAACGCCTGATGCAACTCTTCTTCCTACCCAGCAGCGAGCACGACGACTACCTGTTGGGTCAGCTTGAGCAACTCAGGGAAACCTGGTTGGAAACCTGCGAGTCCGTTGGACTGCAGGATGAGTTACCGCTTACCGTAGTCCGCGAAGCCTGGCTGGCCGGCCTTGACCAAGGCCGTCTGTCCCAGCGTTTTCTCGCTGGGGCTGTCAATTTTTGCACCCTGATGCCCATGCGCGCGATCCCGTTCAAGCTGGTGTGCTTGCTCGGCATGAACGACGGCGACTACCCTCGCGCCCAGCCACCGCTGGATTTCGACCTGATGGGCAGCGACTACCGTCCCGGCGACCGTTCGCGCCGCGAAGACGACCGTTACCTGCTGCTCGAGGCCCTGCTGTCCGCCCGCGATCAGCTCTATATCAGCTGGGTGGGCCGTAGCATCCGCGATAACAGCGAGCGCCCGGCCTCTGTACTCATCGGCCAACTGCGCGACCATATCGCCAGTGGCTGGCACAACACACAAGAAATACCGCTACTGGACGCGATGACCCAGGAACACCCGCTCCAACCCTTCAGCGCCCGCTATTTCCACGAAGGTGATCCACTGTTCAGCTACGCCCGCGAATGGCAGTTACTCCACCAAGCTGTGGATAACGTCCCCAAAGAGGATCAACTGGCGCAGCACCAACAGGAAGAGCCCCTGAGTCTCGGCCAGTTGCAGGACTTCCTGCGCAACCCGGTCAAACACTTCTTCAGCCAGCGTCTGAAAGTGTTCTTCGAAGCCGCTGAAGTACCCTTGGCCGATGAAGAACCCTTCGTGCTTGACGCGCTGCAACGCTACAACCTGAGCGACAGCCTGTTGAACGCTGCGCTGTCCCAGCCCGAACACCTCGACCAAGCCCTCAACGCCCAGGCCCTACGGCTGCAAGGCAGTGGCCTGTTGCCGATGGTCGGTTTCGGCGAGTGCCTGCGCAACGAACTCATTGAGCCCCTGCCCGACTTGTTGCAACGTTACCAGCAGTTGCTGGCGCTCTGGCCAACACCACACACCGCCGCAGAACCGATCAGTTTCGAGCATCAGGGTATCGCGCTTGAAGGCTGGATCAGCGGCCTGCATCGACGCGGTGATGGCGGATTGCTGAGTGTCACCACCATCCCCAATAGCATCGGCTCGATCAAAACACGCAAATGGCATCGCCTGATCCGTCCTTGGGTCAATCACGTAGTGGCCTGCGCCTGTGGCTTTTCCTTGAGCACGGGGTTGGTGGCCAGCGACGATACGTTGCTACTGGCCCCGCTGGATCAGCCCATCGCCCGGGAAATCCTCGGCAACCTGCTGTTGGCCTGGCACAGCGGCATGAGAGAACCGCTGCCGGTAGCCGTCAAGACCGCCTTCGCCTGGCTCAGCCAGACCGATCCGGTCAAAGCCCACGCCGCCGCGAGCAAAGCCTATGAAGGCGACGGCCTGACCACCGACGGCGAGCGTCGCGAAACCCCGGCGCTCACCCGACAGTTCCCCGATTACGCCGCCCTGGTCGCCAGCGAAGAGTTCGAAGGCTGGTGCGAAACCTTGTATCGACCGCTCATCAACGCCCCATGGCGATCACTCACAGGCGAGGAGGCCGGCCCATGAGCAGCAAACCCTTGGCCCTGGCCTTCCCGTTGAATGGCAGCCAGCTGATTGAAGCCAGCGCCGGCACCGGCAAAACCTTCACCATCTCCGCCTTGTACCTGCGTCTGGTCCTTGGCCACGGTGACGGTGAGTCCGGTTTTGGTCGTGAACTGCTGCCGCCGCAAATCCTCGTGGTGACCTTTACCGATGCCGCCACCAAAGAGCTGCGCGAACGCATCCGCATTCGTTTGGCCGAAGCTGCACGTTTCTTCCGCGAAGAGATTGAACAGCCCGACGCGCTGATCGCCGACCTGCGTGCGCAATACCTCCCCGAGCAATGGCCCGCCTGTGCCAACCGCCTGGACATCGCCGCCCAGTGGATGGATGAAGCGGCGGTTTCCACGATTCACAGTTGGTGCCAGCGCATGCTGCGCGAACACGCGTTCGACAGCGGCAGCCTGTTCACCCAGACCCTGGAAACCGACCACAGTGACCTGCTCGGCGAAGTGCTGCGCGATTATTGGCGTCTGTTCTGCTACCCGATGCACGACGACGCACTCAACTGGGTACGCAGCAATTGGGGCGGCCCGGCCGCGTTGATGCCACGCGTGCGCGCACTGTTCGGCAGCGAACGGCCGACGGATGAAACCCGCGAACCCGCCGAGTTGATCAACGCTTGCCTGCAAGAACGCCGTGAAGCGTTGATAAACATCAAGGCTCCCTGGCAACAATGGGCCGCCGAGTTGCGCGATATCTGTCTGCAAGCCGTAGCCGCCAAAGCCGTCGACGGCCGCAAGATGCAAGCGCGTTACTTCGAGCCCTGGTTCGAAAAGATCAGCGCCTGGGCCGCTGACGAAACCCTCGAGCAACTGGACATCGGCACCGGGTTCACCCGCCTCACCCCCGACGGCATGGCCGAAGCCTGGAAGGGCGACCCGCCGCAACATCCTGGCATCGACGCTATGGCCGGCCTCAAGGCCGCCCTCGACGCGCTGCCAACCCCCGACGCGGCGGTGTTGCAACACGCTGCCGGTTGGGTGGGCAAGCGCTTCGAAGAAGAAAAGCGCCGTCGCGCCGAAATGGGCTTCGACGACATGCTGATCCGCCTCAACGCCGCCCTGCAGGCCGATGGCGGCGAGCGCCTGGCCAGTGTGATCCGCGAGCAGTTCCCGGTGGCCCTGATCGACGAGTTCCAGGACACCGACCCGGTGCAATACAGCATCTTCGACAGCATTTACCGCATCGAAGAGAACCACCTCGACAGCGGCCTGTTCCTGATTGGCGACCCCAAGCAAGCCATCTACGCCTTCCGCGGCGCCGATATCTACACCTACCTGCGTGCGCGCAAATCCACGCTCGGCCGTCATCACACCCTGGGCACCAACTTCCGTTCCAGCCATGCGATGGTCGAGGCGGTGAACCACGTGTTCCTGCGGGCGGAAACCGGCCGCGGCGCGTTCCTGTTCCGGGAGTCGAACGGCGACAACCCGGTGCCGTTCCACCCGGTGTTGTCCCAAGGCCGCAAGGAAAAACTGCAGGTCGACGGCCAAACGTTGCCGGCGCTGAACCTGTGGCACCTGCCCACCGACCAGCCGGTTTCCAACGCGGTGTACCGCCACCAACTGGCCGGCGCCTGCGCCACCCGGATTGTCGAATTGCTCAACGGCGGGCAGCAAGGTACGGCCGGTTTCCTGCAAGCGGACGACAGCTTCAAAGGCGTACTGCCGTCGGACATCGCCATCCTCGTGCGCGACGGCAAGGAAGCCCAGGCCGTGCGCGCCGAGTTGGCCGCCCGTGGCGTGCGTAGCGTGTACCTGTCCGACAAGGACTCCGTCTTCGCCGCCCAGGAAGCCCACGACCTGCTCGCCTGGCTCAAGGCCTGCGCCGAGCCGGACGTCGAGCGGCCGCTGCGGGCGGCCCTGGCTTGCGTCACCTTGAACCTGTCACTGCCGGAACTGGAGCGTCTGAACCAGGACGAACTGGCGTGGGAACGCCGCGTGATGCAGTTCCGAGGCTACCGCACGATCTGGCGCACCCAAGGCGTGTTGCCGATGCTGCGTCGCCTGCTGCACGACTTCAAACTGCCGCAAACCCTGATCGCCCGCAGCGACGGCGAACGTGTGCTGACCAACCTGTTGCACCTCAGCGAGTTGTTGCAACAAGCCGCGTCGGAACTGGACGGCGAACAGGCGTTGATCCGCCACCTGGCCGAACACCTGGCGTTGTCCGGCCAGGCCGGCGAAGAGCAAATCCTGCGCCTGGAAAGTGACGAGCAACTGGTCAAGGTGGTGACCATTCACAAATCCAAGGGCCTGGAGTACGACCTGGTCTTCCTGCCTTTCATCTGCTCGGCCAAGCCGGTCGACGGCAGTCGCCTGCCGCTGCATTACCACGACGAACACGGCAAATCCCATGTCAGCCTGCGCCCGACCGCCGAGTTGATCGCCCAGGCCGACGATGAGCGCCTGGCCGAAGACCTGCGTTTGTTCTACGTGGCCTTGACCCGCGCCAAACATGCCTGCTGGCTCGGCGTTGCCGACCTCAAGCGTGGCAACAGCAGCAGCTCGGTACTGCACCTGTCGGCGCTGGGTTACTTGCTCGGCGCCGGTGCGTCGTTGAGTGAATCCGCCGGCCTCGCGCGTTGGCTGCTGGATCTGCAGGACGGCTGCCCGGCCATCCACTACGCCCCGGTGCCCGACGCCCAGGACATCCTGTTCCACCCGCCGCGCAACACTGCCCACTTGCTCGCGCCCTTGTTACCCAAGCGCAAGGCCGCCGAGAACTGGTGGATCGCGTCCTACAGTGCCTTGCGCATTGGCGACAGCATGAGCGTCGCCCACCTCGAAGCGCCCGAAAGCCCACAGGCGCAAAAGCTGTTCGATGACGAACGTCTCGATCCCGATGCCCCGCGTGACGTGGCGGCGTCCGGCGCAGACATTCACCGTTTCCCACGCGGTCCGAACCCCGGCACCTTCCTTCACGGCCTGCTGGAGTGGGCCGGGGAAGAAGGCTTCAACGTGACCTCCCAAGCGATCGAACAAGCTGTAGGCGCACGCTGCAATCGCCGCCACTGGGAAGGCTGGATCGTCACCCTCAGCGGTTGGCTGGGCCATCTGCTGCACACGCCGCTGCCGGTGGATAACGACCAGGTCGCCCTGAGCGACCTGCAGCACTACCAGATCGAAATGGAGTTCTGGTTCGCCAGCCATAAAGTCGACGTGCTCGCCCTCGACAAGCTGGTATGCCAGTACACCCACAACGGTGTGTCCCGCGTCGCCGCGGAACCAGTGCTGCTCAACGGCATGTTCAAAGGTTTTATCGACCTCACCTTCGAACATGATGGCCGCTACTACGTGGCCGACTACAAATCCAACTGGCTCGGTCCTGACGATTCGGCCTACACCCAGGACGCCATGGAACAGTCGATCCTCGAGCACCGCTACGACCTGCAATACGTGCTTTACCTGCTCGCGCTGCATCGCCAACTCAAGGCGCGCCTGCCGGACTATGACTACGACCGGCATGTCGGCGGCGCGCTGTACCTGTTCCTGCGCGGCACCCAGGCTGTCAGCCGAGGGGCGTTTTTCACCCGGCCGCCACGGGACCTGATCGAAGGCCTGGACCTGCTGTTCCAGGGCAAGCCCATCCCGCCCAAGGCTGAGCCTGCCTGGGAACAAGGAGTGTTGTTATGAGCCTGTCGCCGTTACCGCTTGAGGCGTTAGCGCCCTTGAGCCGCGCCGCCGACCTGGTGCACCTGCTGGAGCGTTGGGTTGACCGGGGGTGGCTGCGGGCGTTGGATAAGGCGTTCGTGGGCTTCCTGCACGAGCTCGATCCACACGCCGACCCCTTGGTGCTCCTGGCGGCGGCGCTGACCAGCCACCAACTCGGCCACGGCCATGTGTGCCTGGACCTGTTCGAAACCCTCAACGCGCCGGATTTTGCCCTGTCCCTGCCGCCCGAAGGCGACCTGCACAGCGGCGCCATGCTGCTGCCGTCGCAGTTGCTCGACGGCCTCGACGGCGCCCACTGGTGCCACGCCTTGGCCGCCAGTCCGTTGGTCGCCCTGGCGGTGGACGGCAGCGAATCGGCACACAGTCGTCCCTTGGTACTGTCGGGCAAACGCCTGTACCTGCGCCGCTACTGGACCTACGAGCGACGCATCGACAGCGCCCTGCGCCTGCGTCTCGCCACCCAGGAACGCGTCGCCGCCGATTTGCCCCAGCGCTTGAATGGCTTGTTTGACCAACCGGCGCCCGATGGCGTGATCGACTGGCAGAAACTCGCCTGCGCCCTGGCCACCCGCGGTGCATTCAGCATCGTCACCGGCGGCCCCGGCACCGGCAAGACCACCACGGTGGTGCGCCTGCTCGCGCTGTTGCAGGCGCCGGCCGTAGAGTCCGGCAGCCCGTTGCGCATCCGGCTGGCCGCGCCGACCGGTAAGGCCGCCGCGCGTTTGACCGAATCCATCAGCCAGCAAGTGCTGTCGCTGACAGTGCCGCAAAGCGTGAAGGAAAAGATTCCGACCCAGGTCACCACGGTCCACCGCTTGCTGGGCAGTCGCCCGGGCACTCGGCACTTCCGCCATCACCTTGGCAATCCGTTGCCCCTGGATGTGCTGGTGGTGGACGAAGCCTCGATGATCGACCTGGAAATGATGGCTAACCTGCTGGATGCGTTACCGCCCCACGCGCGCCTGGTGCTGCTGGGTGACAAGGACCAACTCGCCTCGGTGGAGGCCGGCGCCGTACTCGGTGATTTGTGCCGCGACGCTGAAGCCGGCTGGTACAGCCCCGATACCCGCCAATGGCTGCAAACCGTCAGCGGCGAAGACCTCAGCGCCAGTGGCCTGCACGAAGACCTCGATGGCAGCCATCCCTTGGCTCAGCAAGTGGTGATGCTGCGCTACTCACGGCGTTTCGGCGAAGGCAGCGGCATCGGCCAACTGGCGCGCTGGGTCAACCAGCAAAACGCCGACGAGGCGCGCAAGCTGCTGGCCGCACGCAGCCACAGCGACCTGTTCTGCGTCAGCCTCAAAGGTGAGCACGACCACGCCCTGGAGCGCCTGGTGCTGGACGGGCAGGGCGACGGCGCCGAGGGTTATCGCTATTACCTCAACCTGCTGCACAGCGCGCGCCCCACCGTCGACACCCCGCGCGATGACCTCGCCTGGACCCACTGGGCCCAGCAACTGCTGCAAGCCTTCGATGCGTTCCAACTGCTCTGCGCCGTGCGCAAGGGGCCTTGGGGGGTGGAAGGGCTGAACCTGCGCATCACGGCCGCCTTGCGCAAAGTGCGGCTGATCGAGGGGGATGAGCAATGGTACGAAGGCCGTCCGGTGTTGATGACGCGCAACGATTACGGCCTGGGCTTGATGAACGGCGATATCGGCATTGCCCTCAAACTGCCTGAAAGCGACGGCGGCCCCCAGGTGCTGCGGGTGGCTTTCCCACGTAACGATGGCCAGGGTGGCGTGCGCTTTGTCCTGCCCAGCCGTCTCAATGACGTGGAAACCGTGTACGCCATGACCGTGCACAAATCCCAGGGCTCGGAGTTCACCCACACCGCATTGATCCTGCCGGACGCGCTGAACCCGGTGCTCACCAAAGAGTTGATCTACACCGGCATCACCCGCGCCAAGCGCTGGTTCAGCCTGATCGAACCCCGTGACGGTGTGTTTGAAGAGGCCGTGCGCCGCAAGGTCAAACGCTTGAGTGGGTTGATGCTGGAGTTGGGTCAGGAGTCAGAAATATCTGACGCTGTGCTATCGTTGCGGCATCACCCCGAAAACACCTGAGAGAATCGCTGCATGAACCTGGCCGTCTCGCCCACAGAGCGTAGTTTGAGCTGGAGACGCCTGCTGCTGGTGGCGGTTCTATGCCTGCTGGCAGCCCGGGTATTTGCCGAGGCCCCAGGCCCGGCTGACCAGCGCGCCCAGGCGGTTACCCAGGTAGTACTCGGTATCCTCAGCTATGCCCGCTGGCCAGTAGAGCCTGCGCAACTGCGCCTGTGCATCGTCGGCCCGACCCAATACACCGACGACCTGATCAAAGGCACCACCCAGGCCACCGGTCGTCCGGTTGTGGTGCGGCGCCTGCTGGCCGACCATCCCGATATCGTCAATGCCTGCGATGCCGTGTACATCGGCAAACTCAGCAATGACGAACGCAGCCGCCTGTTTGCCTCGTTGATTGGCCACCCGGTGCTCAGCATCAGCGAAGGCGGCGACCAATGCACCGTGGGCAGCCTGTTCTGCCTGCGAGTGGGCGATGAGCAAGTGTCGTTTGAGGTCAATCTCGACTCGGTGGCGCGCAGTGGCGTGCGCATTCATCCCAGCGTGTTGCAACTGTCCCGGCGCCGGGCGCCCGCCACATGAAAGCGGCGAACGTACGACCTACCCTGCGTTCCGTCATCGGCCGAGGGCACATGATCCTGGCGCTGGTGGCGGTGACGCTGGCCAGTGTTTCCCTGACCCTGCTCGGCGTGTTGGCGCTGCGGGTCTACGCCGAACACAACCTGCACCTGATCGCCCGGTCCATCAACTACACCGTGGAAGCAGCCGTGGTGTTCAACGACCGCGGCGCGGCCACCGAAGCCCTCAGCCTGATTGCCTCCACCGAAGAAGTCGCCCAGGCTGACGTGTTCGATAGCAGTGGCCGGCTGTTGGCGCACTGGGAACGCCCGGAAAACGGGATGCTCTCCCGGGTTGAACTGGCGCTGGCGCATACCCTGCTCGAACAGCCCATCAGCCAGCCGATCCTCCACCAGGGGCGCACCATCGGCAGCATTCACCTGACCGGCCACGGCGGTAGCCTGCTGCGCTTCCTGCTCAGCGGCCTGGCGGGGATCCTGATCTGCACCGTCCTCAGTGCCTGGGTCGCGCTGCACCTGGCCCGTCGCTTGTTGACCGGCATCACCGGGCCGCTGCAAAGCCTCGCCGCCGTGGCCCACGCCGCCCGCAGCGAGCGGGACTTCGACCGTCGCGTGCCGCCGGCCCGCATCGCCGAACTCGACAGCCTGGGCAGCGACTTCAATGCCCTGCTCGGCGAGATGGAAGCCTGGCAAAACCACCTGCAAAGCGAAAACGAAACCCTCGCCCACAAGGCCAACCACGATAGCCTGACCGGTCTGCCCAACCGCGCGTACTTCGAAGGCCGCCTGATTCGCGCGCTGCGCAGCGCCGCCAAAGCCAAGGAGCAGGTAGCCGTGCTGTACCTCGACAGCGACCGGTTCAAAGAGATCAATGACAGCTTCGGCCATGCCGCCGGTGATGCCGTGCTGGTGGCCGTCGCCGAGCGGGTGCGTACGCAATTGCGTGAAGATGACCTGGTAGCGCGCCTGGGCGGTGACGAGTTCGCCATCCTGCTGGCGCCGCTGCACAAAGTCGAAGACGCCCAGCGCATCGCCGAAAAAATCATCGCCAGCATGGACATGCCGATTGCCGTGCCCGGCAGCACCCAGGTATTGACCTCCCTCAGTATCGGGATCGCCATCTACCCCGAACATGGCGTCACACCCGGCACCTTGCTCAATGCCGCCGATGCCGCGATGTACCAGGCCAAGCGTTTGTCCTCGGGCGGCCAGCAAACGGCGGAGCCGGAGAGCCCCGTCGTCAACGTTCAACACAGGAGTTGATCCCTTGTTCTCGACCGCGCGTTTTATGTTTATCACCCTGCTGGTGGCTTTGCTCGCCCTTGGCGGCTGCCAGACGGCGCCTCCCAAAGGCCTGACCCCGGCGCAAGTCGCCGTCCTCAAGCAACAGGGCTTCGAGCTTACCGATGACGGCTGGGCGTTCGGGCTGTCCGGCAAAGTGCTGTTTGGCAGTGACGTCGAAACCCTTAACCAAGCCAGCACCGACATCGTCCAGCACATCGGCAAGGCCCTGCTGGGTGTAGGCATCGAGCGCGTACGCGTCGATGGCCACACCGACGGCTCGGGCAAGGAAACCTACAACCAGCAACTGTCCCTGCGCCGCGCGAAAAGCGTGGCCACGGTGCTGCAGGGCGTGGGCATGAAAGAAGAAAACATTCAGCTGCGTGGGCTGGGCAGCAGTAAACCGGTGGCCGCCAACGACACAGCGGCAGGGCGTACCGAGAATCGGCGGGTGTCGATTGTGGTGATCGCGGACTGAGCCAGCAGTCCGGTTTCAATCTGAAATCCAATCAAAATGTGGGAGAGGTCTTGCCACCTCCCACATTCGAACGGTGTTCGCTTAATTGGCCGGAGATTCTCTAGGAGCCTCCTGCAATTTAAGGGGAGTTATCGTTGCTGGCCCTTAATCCGCAAACCGCATCTCCCGCGTCTCCCCCATCAACAACCCTTGGTTCTGCTCCGTCACTTCCCGGATGTAATCCCACAACAACGTAATCCGCTTCAACTTCCTCAGATCCTCCCGGCAATACATCCAAAACTGGCGAGTGATCGCAATCTGCTCCCCCAACACCGGCAGCAACCGTGGATCCTGCGCCGCCAGAAAGCACGGCAAGATCGCCATCGATCGCCCTTGCTGCGCCGCCACGTACTGTGCAATCACGCTGGTACTGCGCAGGCTGGCGCTGGCGCCGGGCACGACGTTGGCCAGGTACAGCAGCTCCGAGCTGAAGGCCAGATCATCCACATAGCTGATAAACGGATGCTCGGCTAAATCGGCCGGGCGCTGGATGGGCGGGTGTTGGTCGAGGTATTCCTGGGTCGCGTACAGCTGCAGTTTGTAGTCGCACAGTTTGCAGCATACGTAAGGCCCGTGTTCCGGGCGTTCCAGGGCGATGACGATGTCGGCTTCGCGCTTGGACAGGCTGATGAAGTGGGGCAGGGGCAGGATATCGACCGAGATGGCGGGGTAGGTGTCGACGAAGTGGCTCAACTGCGGGGTGACGAAGAAGCTGCCGAAGCCTTCGGTGCAGCCCATGCGCACATGGCCGGACAGCGCCACGCCGGAGCCGGACACCTGTTCGCAGGCCATGTGCAGGGTGCTTTCGATGGACTCGGCGTAGCCCAGCAAACGCTGGCCTTCGGAGGTGAGGACGAAGCCGTTGGTCCGGGATTTTTCAAACAGCAGCGTACCGAGGGACACTTCCAATGAGCTGATGCGCCGCGACACGGTGGTGTAGTCCACCGCCAGGCGCTTGGCAGCGACGCTGGCCTTGCGGGTGCGGGCCACTTCGAGGAAAAACTTCAGGTCATCCCAGTTCAGGGAGCCCAGTGATGTGATGTTTTTTTGCATATTGGACCGGCTTTTATGTGCGTTCTTATTAGAGATTTGCACATCTATACTCCAAAAACAGTCCGAACGCCTCATTCTTCAAGGCGATTCAAGCGCCTTGTCTCTGTATAAATATAAGAGTTGGAGACCACATGAACGCATCTGCCGATATTTCCGTGCAACAGGTCAAGTTGCTCATCAATGGTGAGTGGGTCGAGTCCAGGACTACCCATTGGCAAGACATCGTCAACCCGGCCACTCAGCAAGTGCTGGCCAAAGTCCCGTTCGCCACGGCCGATGAAGTCAATGCCGCCATCGACGCCGCCCATCAAGCCTTCCAGACCTGGAAGCTGACGCCGATCGGCGCGCGCATGCGCATCATGCTCAAGCTGCAAGCCCTGATCCGCGAACACTCCAAGCGTATCGCGGTGGTCCTCAGCGCCGAGCAGGGCAAGACCATTGCCGATGCCGAGGGCGATATTTTTCGTGGCCTGGAAGTGGTGGAGCACGCCTGCTCCATCGGCACCCTGCAAATGGGGGAGTTCGCCGAGAACGTCGCCGGTGGCGTCGATACCTACACCCTGCGCCAACCCATCGGCGTGTGTGCCGGCATTACCCCGTTCAACTTCCCGGCAATGATTCCGCTGTGGATGTTCCCCATGGCCATCGCCTGCGGCAACACCTTCGTCCTCAAGCCGTCCGAACAGGACCCACTGTCGACCCTGCTGTTGGTGGAGCTGGCGCTGGAAGCCGGCGTACCGGCGGGTGTGCTCAACGTGGTGCACGGTGGCAAGGACGTGGTGGATGCGCTGTGCACCCATAAAGACATCAAGGCTGTGTCCTTTGTCGGTTCGACTGCCGTCGGCACTCATGTCTACGACCTGGCCGGCAAGCACGGCAAGCGCGTGCAATCGATGATGGGGGCCAAGAACCACGCCGTGGTGCTGCCGGATGCCAACCGTGAACACACCTTCAATGCCCTGGTCGGTGCCGGTTTCGGCGCGGCGGGCCAACGTTGCATGGCCACCTCGGTGGTGGTGCTGGTGGGGGCGGCCAAGCAATGGCTGCCGGATCTGAAAGCGCTGGCGCAAAAGCTCAAGGTCAACGCCGGCAGCGAAGCCGGCACGGATGTCGGCCCGGTGATCTCCAAGCGCGCCAAGGCCCGCATCCTGGAGCTGATCGAAAGCGGCGTGAAAGAAGGCGCCAAGCTCGAGCTGGATGGCCGCGATATCAAGGTACCGGGCTTCGAGCACGGCAACTTCGTCGGCCCGACCCTGTTCTCGGGCGTGACCACCGATATGCAGATCTACACCCAGGAAATCTTCGGTCCGGTGCTGGTGGTGCTGGAAGTCGACACCCTCGACCAGGCCATTGCGCTGGTCAACGCCAACCCGTTCGGCAACGGCACCGGCCTGTTCACCCAGAGCGGGGCGGCGGCGCGTAAATTCCAGAGCGAAATCGATGTGGGCCAGGTCGGTATCAACATCCCGATCCCGGTGCCCGTGCCGTTCTTCAGCTTCACCGGTTCCCGTGGCTCCAAGCTCGGCGACCTCGGCCCGTACGGCAAGCAAGTGGTGCAGTTCTACACCCAGACCAAGACCGTCACCAGCCGCTGGTTCGACGACGACACGGTCAACGATGGCGTCAATACCACCATCAACCTGCGCTGATTCGGGAGACGACCATGAAGATTGCATTTATCGGCTTGGGCAACATGGGCGCGCCGATGGCCCGCAACCTGATCAAAGCCGGCCATGGGCTGAACCTGTTCGACCTGAACCAGACGGTGCTCAAGGAACTCGCCGAATTGGGCGGCAACATCAGCGACTCGCCGCGTGACGCTGCCCAAGGCGCCGAGCTGGTGATCACCATGCTGCCCGCCGCCGCCCATGTGCGCAGCGTCTGGCTGAATGAAGACGGTGTACTGGCGGGGATCGGCAACGGCGTGCCTGCGGTGGATTGCAGCACCATCGACCCACAGACCGCGCGCGACGTCGCCGCTGCTGCCGCCAAGCAAGGCGTGGTAATGGCCGACGCACCGGTCTCCGGCGGCACCGGCGGGGCGCAGGCCGGGACCCTGACCTTCATGGTCGGCGCCACCCCGGAACTGTTCGCCACCCTGCAACCGGTGCTGGCACAGATGGGCCGTAACATCGTGCACTGCGGCGATGTGGGCACCGGGCAAATCGCCAAGATCTGCAATAACCTGCTGCTCGGCATCAGCATGGTCGGCGTCAGCGAAGCCATGGCCTTGGGCGACGCGCTGGGCATCGATACCCAGGTGCTGGCCGGGATCATCAACAGCTCCACCGGGCGTTGCTGGAGTTCCGACACCTACAACCCATGGCCGGGCGTGATCGAAACCGCGCCGTCGTCCCGTGGTTATACCGGCGGGTTCGGCGCCGATTTGATGCTCAAGGACCTGGGGCTGGCCACCGAAGCCGCTCGCCAGGCCAAGCAACCGGTGATCCTCGGTGCGGTGGCCCAGCAGTTGTATCAATCGATGAGTCAGCGCGGCGAAGGGGGCAAGGACTTTTCGGCGATCATCAACAGCTATCGCAAACCCGAATAAACTGACGGTGGCGAGCGGGCTTGTCCCGCTCACCACAAAAAATCAGTTCACTGGAAGAGGTGGCTCAAGCAAACACAAAATACTTACGTACCGTCTCGACCACTTCCCACGTCCCCTTCATCCCTGGCTCCACCACAAAGATATCTCCAGCCCGCAAGTGAATCGGCTCCATCCCCTCAGGCGTGATCACGCAGTAGCCTTCCTGGAAATGGCAGTATTCCCATTTCACGTATTCGACATACCACTTGCCCGGCGTGCAGATCCAGGTGCCCATGATCTTGCTGCCGTCTTCGCTGGTGTAGGCGTTGAGGTTGACGGTGTGCGGGTCGCCTTCGAGCTTTTCCCATTTGCAGGCATCCAGGACCGGCAGGGGATGGGTGTCGCGCAGTACGGTGATGGGCTTGGACATGATGACTCCGAGGCAGGGAATGGAAAGATGCACCCTAAGGCCTGGGGCGTTGCGCCAGTGGTCTGAACTCGACATCGGGATGCCCAGAAGCGCAGGTGAACACGATTGTCGGGGCATCGCGAGTCAGTGTGGGAGGGGGCTTGCCCCCGATAGCGGTGGGTCAGTTGGCACCTGTGTAAACGGACCCACTGCCATCGGGGGCAAGCCCCCTCCCACATTAATCCTCTCTAGCCGACACTTTTGAGCGTAAATCAGCCATTTCCTCGCAGTAAGTGCGAAAGATTTTCCCCTCGGCGCACGAATTCGCAAGAAAATTCACGTCTGGCCCTCGTATCATTCACCCCAGTAACCGCCGAGAGCCTTCAAATGAACCCAATAAAAACGTGGTGGGACATCAGCCCGCCCTTGAGCACGGCAACCCCGACCTGGCCGGGCGATACGCCGTTCCAGGAAGAGCGTGTGTGGCAGTTCGGCCCGGAGTGCCCGGTGAATGTCGGACGCATCACCCTGTCGCCGCACACCGGCGCCCATGTGGATGCGCCGCTGCATTACAGCGCCGACGGAGCGCCGATTGGCGAGGTGTCGCTGGAGGTGTACATGGGCCCGTGCCGGGTACTGCATTGCCTGGACAGCGGCGCGCTGGTCCAGCCCCATCAGTTGCAAGGGCGTGTGGATAACCTGCCGGAGCGCGTGCTGCTGCGGACTTATCCACAGGCGCCGCTGACCGAATGGGATGCGAACTTCACCGCCATCGCCCCGCAGACTATTGAGCTGCTGGCCAGCCTGGGTGTGCGCCTGATCGGGATCGACACGCCCTCCCTGGACCCGCAACAGTCCAAGACCATGGATGCCCACAACGCCGTGGCGCGGCATGGCATGGCGATCCTTGAAGGCATCGTGCTCGACGACGTACCGGAGGGCGACTACGAACTGATCGCCCTGCCGCTGCGTTTCGCCAACCTGGACGCCAGCCCGGTCCGTGCCATTCTCCGCCCGCTCAAGGAGCCCACGCGATGAGCCAATGTCCTTTCTCTGCCGACTACCAGCCACCGGAAGAATGGCATAACGCCGAACTGAATTTTTCCGAGTCCATGAGCTATGGCGACTACCTGGACCTGGGCAAAGTGCTCAGTGCCCAGCACCCGCTGTCGCCGGACCATAACGAAATGCTCTTCATCATCCAGCACCAGACCTCCGAGCTGTGGATGAAGCTGATGCTCCACGAACTCAAGGCCGCCCGCGAACACGTGCGCCTGGGCGAGTTGCCGCCGGCGTTCAAGATGCTGGCGCGGGTGTCGCGGATCTTCGATCAACTGGTGCACGCCTGGGCCGTGCTGGCGACCATGACACCGTCAGAGTACAAGGCGATTCGCCCGTTCCTGGGGCAGTCGTCGGGGTTCCAGTCGTTCCAGTACCGCGAGATCGAATTTATCCTCGGCAACAAGAGCCCGGCGCTGTTGCGCCCCCATGCCCATCGGCCTGAGTTGTTGCAGGCGTTGCAGGTGGCGATTGCCACGCCGTCGCTGTATGACGAGGCGATCAACCTGATGGTCAAGGCGGGCCTGGCGATTGACCCCAAGCGTGCCGAGCGCGACCCGACGGCGGCGACCGTGCACGATGAGTCGGTGGAGGCGGCGTGGCGCGAGGTGTATCGCGATCCGAGCCGGTATTGGGACTTGTACCAGTTGGCCGAGAAGTTTATCGACCTGGAGGATTCGTTCCGCCAATGGCGCTTCCGGCATGTGACCACAGTGGAGCGGATTATCGGCTTCCAGCCCGGCACTGGCGGCACCGAGGGCGTGGGTTACCTGCGCAATATGCTCGACACGGTGCTGTTCCCCGAGCTGTGGCGAGTGCGCTCCACGCTGTAAAAAAAAGCCCCGGATCACCGGGGCTTTTCATTTGCAATGCAATCAAATGCGGGAGGCGGCGACCGCTTTCGTCTTACTCGCTCGCAACCGGTAGGCCACATAGATAACCCCCACCCAAACCGGCATCGCATACACCGACTCGCGAATCCCCGGGATCGCCAGCATCACACTGATGATCATCAGCATGAACGCCAGACACAGGTAGTTGCTGAACGGGAACCAGAAGGTCTTGAACGACGGCGTCACGCCTTGCTCGCCCATGGCCTTGCGGAACTTGATATGGGTGATGCTGATCAGCGCCCAGTTGATCATCAGCGAGGCAACCACCAGCGCGAACAGCAGCTCCAGGGCACTTTGCGGTGCCACGTAATTGACCACTACGCACAGCATCGTCACCAGCGCCGAGATCGCCAGGGCCCGCAGCGGCACGCCTTGCTTGTTGAGTTTCATCAGCGCTTTCGGCGCATCGCCTTGCTCGGCCAGGCCGAACAGCATGCGGCTGTTGCAGTACACGCCGCTGTTGTACACCGACAGCGCCGCGGTCAGCACCACGAAGTTGAGGATGTGGGCGGCGGTGTCGTTGCCGATCAGCGAGAAGATCTGCACAAACGGGCTGCCGCTGTAGGCATCGCCTGACGCGCCGAGGGTTTGCAGCAGTTGATCCCATGGGTACAGCGACAGCAGCACGGTCAATGCGCCGACGTAGAAAATCAGGATCCGGTACACCACCTGGTTGATCGCCTTGGGGATCACCTTGCGGGGCTCACTGGCCTCGGCAGCGGTGATACCCACCAGCTCCAGGCCGCCGAACGAGAACATGATGAAGGCCATGGACATCAACAGCCCCATGCCGCCATTCGGGAAGAACCCGCCGTGGCTCCACAGGTTGCTGACCGACGCTTGCGGGCCGCCGGTACCGCTGAACAGCAGGTAGCAGCCGAGCACGATCATGCCGACAATCGCCACCACCTTGATGATCGCGAACCAGAACTCGGCTTCACCGAAGAACTTCACGTTAAGAGTGTTGATCAGGTTCACCGCGACAAAGAACACCAGGGCGCTGACCCAGGTCGGGATCTCCGGCCACCAGAACTGGATGTACTTGCCCACCGCAGTCAGCTCGGCCATGCCCACCAGCACGTAGAGCACCCAGTAGTTCCAGCCGGCCAGGAAGCCCGCGTAACCGCCCCAGTATTTGTGCGCGAAATGGCTGAACGAGCCGGCCACCGGTTCTTCGACGATCATCTCGCCGAGCTGGCGCATGATCAGGAACGCGATGAAACCGGCGATCGCGTAGCCCAGGATCATCGACGGCCCCGCCGACTTGAGTACCCCGGCCGAACCGAGGAACAGCCCCGTGCCTATCGCCCCGCCCAAGGCGATCAACTGAATATGCCGGTTCTTCAGGCCACGCTTGAGGCCTACCGGGTTAACCATGTCATCCGCCATTAACGTTCCCTTCTACTTGTTTTTCTCGGGGTAGAACCCCTCAGAAGTGCTGAGGAGTCAGATATTACTCTGCGTAAACTTTTCGTAATACAGCTGAACGCCATCAAGTGCCTGATCCGCCAGCCATTGTTGGATGGATTCGACCATTGGCGGAGGGCCGCATACGTACATATCCGCCAATCCGTCGCGTAATTCGGCCAGGTCGAAATGCTCGGTGAGGTAGCCGCGCTTGCCGGGCCATTCAGGCGACGGTGCGCTCAGCACTTCGGTGTAGCGAAAGCCGCGGATTGTCGAGGCGTATTGATGGATACGCTGCGCTTCACATAAATCCTCGGCCCCGCGCACGCCGTAGTACAGGTGCACCGGCTGATCACAGCCCGTGGCGGCCAGTTCATCGAGCATGCCCAGTAACGCCGACAGTCCGGTGCCGCCGGCCACCAGCACCAGCGGTTTGCTGACATGGCGCAGGTAGAACGCACCCAGCGGCGCCTCCATCAGCAACCCATCGCCGACGTGGCAACGTTCCCGCAGGTAATTGCTCATCACCCCATCCGGCAGCAGGCGGATCAGGAATTGCAGCCGGTTGCCCGGCAGGTTGGCGAACGAGTAGGAACGCCAACAGTCGGTGCCGGGTACCGAGATGCGCGCATATTGGCCCGGCAGGAAATCCAGCGCCGCGTCCAACCGCACCGTCAAGATCGCCGTATTGGCCGACACCTGCTGCACCTCGCTTACCGTGCCACGCACCTGCGCCGGCCCCGGCGCATTGCACAGGCTCGAATCGAAGTCGAAGTAGAATGCCGCGTCGGACTTCACCCGGGTCTGGCAACTGAGCATCTTGCGCTGTTGCAGGTCGAGGCTGGAGAGAGCTTCCTCGTCCACATAGTCCTGGGTGTAGTCACCCGACTCGCACCGCCCCTGGCAGGTGCCGCACACGCCTTCGCGGCAATCCAGGGGGATCTTGATGCCATTGCGCAGCGCCGCATCCAACAGGATTTCATTTGCGCCCACCGGGAAAAACAGGGTCTTGCCGTCGGCAAAACTGAAGGCCACTTTGTGATTCATTCACGGAAACTCCACGCGTGATGTGCTTCAAAGGTGATAGAAATCCAGCACCGAATTGATGGTGTCGTTAAGCAGCAGCGCATGCTTGCGAGTGATCAGCCAACTGTCGCCATGGGGCTTGAGGCGATAGGTGGCATGCCCGTAGAACTGCTCCGATGTGGCCAGCCGATAGAACAGTGTGTGCCAGTTCAACCGGACCTCCAGCGTGCCGTCCGCCTGCTCGGCGATGCGCACGTTGTTGATCAGGTGCAAGGTGCGCGGCATCGGTGTAGCGGATGCCGCCTTGCCGGTGCGCAGGCGGAACACGCGGTCTTCCAGGCCCGAACGGTTGGCGTAGTAGATCAGCGACATCTCGCGCTTGGGGTCGCGGGTGTAGACGTGCTCAGAGTCCCATTGCGGCAGGTGGAATTCGCTCTGGGGGTCGAACAACTGCACGTAGGCGTCCCAGTCCTGGGCGTCGCACAGCTCGGACTTAAGGTAGAAAAACTGCTCGATCCGATACTGCAATGGCGCATTCATCATTCCACCTCCCGCAGTGTCAGCGCTTGTTGATCCAGGCCCTTGAGCAGGAACTGCTGCCAGTTGCGGTGCTGGTTGACGTACAGGCCTTCATGGGTGAATTCGGTGCCGGTCATGGCCGGCGAGATGCCGATGGCTTCGCTGTTCGGCGTGGGGCCGGTCTCCCAGCGATGGCTGCCGCGTGAAATATCGCTCCAGCGTTCCAGGCGGCCCTGGAAACCACGTTGGGCTTCGCGGAACTCCACCAGGTCGTCCGGAGTGCCCATGCCCGAGACGTTGAAGAAGTCTTCGAACTGGCGAATACGGTTTTCGCGGTCGGCGTCGGATTCGCCTTTCACCCCCAGGCACTGGCTGATGATCTCGGTCTTGTTCCACGCCACCGGACGGATGATGCGCAGCTGCGAGCTGATCTGGTCGAGGAAGAACAGGCTCGGGTAGATATTCAGGTTGCGCAGGCGGTGCATCATCCACTCGGCCTTCTGCTGGCCGTGCTCTTGTACCAGGCGCGGCATGATGGTGGCGTAGCCGGAGCGCACGCTGGGGTTGGGCATGTCGCTGAACAGCACGCTGTGGCCATTGTTGAAGGCGAACCAGCCGTCATCGGTGTTGGCGTCGCCGGCGCCGAGCTTGCTGTAGTCCAGGGTGCTGGCGGACCCGCTGCCGTTCTCGGTATTCACCTGCTGGCGATGCTGCACCGTGGCCACGTAGTTGTAGTGCACGGTGCTGACGTGATACCCGTCCAGGCCGTTTTCGTTTTGCAGTTTCCAGTTGCCGTCGTAGGTGTAGGCCGACTTGCCCGGCAGCACCTCCAACTCACCGGTGGCGGACTGCGCGACCATCATGTCGAAGAACACTTTGGCATCGCCGAGGAAGTCGTCCAGGCTGTCACGGCCATTCACGTCCAGGCTGATGAAGACAAAACCCTTGTAGCTCTCGATGCGGGCCTTTTTCAGGCCGCGTGTCGCCTTGTCGAAACTTTCCGGATATTCCCCCGGCGCCTTGACCTTCACCAGCCGGCCATCGCTCTTGTAGCACCAGGCGTGGAACGGACAGGTGAAGGTGGACTGGTTGCCTTTGCCGACCCGGGTGAGGGTGGTGCCGCGATGCTGGCAGGCGTTGACCAGCGCATTGAGCCGGCCCTCGCCATCACGGGTAATGATCATCGGCTGGCGCCCGGCGTGCATCGTCACGAAGTCATGATGATTGGCCAGTTCGCTTTCATGGCAGGCGTAGATCCAGTTCTTCTCGAAGATCAACTCCATCTCAAGATCGAACAGTTCCGGCTCGGTGAACATGTCGCGGGCGATGCGGAACACGGCGTCTGCCGGGCGAAAATCCAGGCAGCTCTCGATAAAGCTTTTCCATTGCTCGACGCTTCTTGCACCACTCATGGGGGGCACCTTTTGATAATGGCTGAACAGGTGAGCCATTAAGAGGCTGCGACAAGGTGGCGGGCTATCCGCTTAATGGGGGAAGGTGGGCCGCAAAGTTGGGCAGCAAATACCCACGGCGGTGCGGGGCGGTGACGCAACGCGCCACTGTCCGGTGCGGCCAGGGGCGGCAAAACCTGTGGTTTATCCACATAGTCGGCCGTTGCTATCCACCCGGTTGCAATCGGGTCGGCGTGGCGTAGAACTTGCTGTGGAACCACAACGACGCGCCGCCAGAGCGCGCAACCGCCTGACCGCCGTGGGTGCACACTGATGAATAGTCCTACACGCGATATCCATGTCCAACGCTTCGACCTCGAAGGCGCCCGCAGCTGGATGTCCGGCATTTGCGGGCCCCATCGCCTGGCGACGGCCACGCCCGCGCGCCTGCGTTTTCATCACAGCGCCAACGTGTTCAAGTCCCGGGCTACCACCCTGGGGGTGATCGAGTACGGCACCGACGTGACCATCGATATCGAAGACGCCGAGCACTTCAGCAGCTACAGCCTCACGCTGCCGTTGGTGGGGGAGCAGGAGCTGAGCAAGAACGGCCAACGCCTGAGTTCCAACCGCGACCAGGGCGTGATCATCGCGCCCAATGAGCACCAGGTGCTGGCCATATCCGGTGACTGTCGCAAGTTGCAGGTGGTGATCACGCGGGCGGCGATGAGCGAGTCGCTGGAGGGCTTGCTGCAACGGCCGATCGAGGCGCCGCTGCAATTTGAACCGGTGATGGATGCAGTGGAGGGGGCGTCGGCGTCGTGGTGGCGCATGGCGCGCTACTTCATCGCGGAGCTGGAGTGCCGTAGCGAATTGTATGAACAGGCGGCGTTCACCCGAGACCTGGAAAGCTCATTGATCAAGGGCCTGATCCTCGCCCAGCCGAACAATTACTCGGAAGAACTGCGCGACGTATTGGGGGTGAAACTGCCCCATTACCTGATCCGTGCGCGCCAGTACATTCACGACAACGCCCGCGAGGCGCTGCACCTGGAAGACCTGGAAACCGCTGCCGGGGTGTCGCGGTTCAAACTGTTCGATGCGTTTCGCAAGTACTTTGCCCTGTCGCCCATGGCCTACCTGAAGAAGCACCGGCTGAGTGCGGTGCGCCAGGAAATCCTCGAGCATGGATCGATCCGCACCATCTCCGAGATCGCCTTCGGCTGGGGCTTTACCCACCTGGGGCGGTTCTCGGCGGAGTATCGGAAACTGTTCGATGAATCCCCCAGCCAGACGTTGCAACGCATGCGTATGCGCAGTACTTGAAGCTGATGAAGATCAACCTGTGGGAGGGGCGGTGCCTGGGCGATTTCAGATCAGTTCTTCAACCAACTGCAGGCAATGACTGAGCCCCGGCGACTGATCATTCACCCGTCGGCTGAGAATGATCGGCGAGGTCGCCGTCGCTTCCACAACCGGCGTGTAGCCGATATCCGCGCGATGCAGCACCTGCACCGACGCCGGCACCAGTGTCACGCCCATGCCCGCACCGACCAGGCCGATGGCGGTCTGCAGTTCGTTGGTCCACTGCGCCACCTTGAGGCTCAGGCCGTGGGCGTCGAACAGTGCGATCACATGGTCGGCATAGCTGGGGCGCGGGTTGCCGGGGTAGAGCACAAACGGCTCGGCGGCCAGTTGGGCGAGGGTCGCGGGGGCGGCCAGCAAAGGGTGGGCGGCGGGCAGCACGGCCACCAACCGATCCTCCACCAACACCCGCTGGACGATGGCCGGGTCGTCGATGCGAATGCGCCCGAAGCCCACGTCGATACGCCCGGCCTTGAGCGCCTCGACCTGCTGCAAGGTGGTCATTTCCGACAACCCCAGTTCCAGTTCCAACGCCTCATGGGTGCGCAAGCGCCGGATCAATTCCGGCAGCACGCCATACAAGGTCGACGGCGCAAAGCCGATGCCCAGCCAGGTCTTCTCGCCCTGGCCGATGCGGCGGGTGTTGTCGCAGACCTTGGCCAATTGTTCGAGCAACACATTGGCGTGCTCATAGAAAAACCGCCCTGCTTCGGTCAGCCGCAGCGGTCGGCCACGCTCCAGCAGAATCACGCCCAATTCCTCTTCCAATTGCTGGATCTGCCGGCTCAACGGCGGCTGGGCGATGTGCAGGCGTTCGGCCGCACGGGTGAAGTTGAGGGTCTGCCCCAGCACCTGGAAGTAGCGCAGATGACGCAGTTCCATAACGGCTCCTTTCATACCTTAATGGTATTGCTCGAGACCAATTCTATATTGGAAGCCAGGAAAGATGCGGCACAGAATCGACGTAAATCTATAAAGAACCCAGCGGGTATTGCCATGCCGATTTGCGCCATCGAGTCGATCGAGACCATTATCGTCGACCTTCCCACCCTTCGCCCGCACAAGCTGGCGATGCACACCCTGCAAAACCAGACCCTGGTGATCATCCGCGTGCGCTGCGCCGACGGCATCGAAGGCATCGGTGAATCCACCACCATCGGCGGCCTGAGCTACGGCAACGAGAGCCCCGAGAGCATCAAGGTCAACATCGACCGTCACTTCGCCCCACTGCTGATCGGCCAGGACGCCAGCAATATCAACGCGGCCATGTTGCGCCTGGAGCGCAGCATTCGCGGCAACACCTTTGCCAAATCCGGTATCGAAAGCGCCTTGCTCGACGCCCTCGGCAAGCGTCTGAATCTGCCGGTCAGCGAACTGCTCGGTGGGCGTGTGCGCGATGCACTGCCGGTGGCCTGGACCCTCGCCAGCGGCAATACCGCCCAGGACATTGCCGAGGCCGAAAAGATGCTCGACCTGCGCCGCCACCGCATCTTCAAATTGAAGATCGGTGCCGGTGAAGTGGGCGAGGACCTGGCCCATGTCATCGCGATCAAACAGGCCCTGGGCGAACGTGCCAGCGTGCGCGTCGACGTCAACCAGGCCTGGGACGAAGCCGTGGCCCTGCGGGCGTGCAAGGTGCTCGGCGACCACGGCATCGAGCTGATCGAACAGCCGATCTCGCGTAACAACCGTGGCGGCATGGCCCGGCTCAACCTATCGAGCCCGGCGCCGATCATGGCCGACGAATCCATCGAGTGTGTCGAAGATGCCTTCAACCTGGCCCGTGAAGGCGCGGCCTCGGTGTTCGCCCTGAAGATCGCCAAGAACGGCGGCCCCCGTGCGGTATTGCGCACCGCCGCGATTGCCGAAGCCGCCGGTATCGGCCTGTACGGCGGCACCATGCTGGAAGGGGGGATCGGCACCCTGGCGTCGGCGCATGCCTTCCTCACCCTGAACAGGCTGGCATGGGGCACTGAGTTGTTCGGCCCGCTGTTGCTGACCGAAGACATTCTTGCCGAGCCGCCGCTGTACCGCGATTTCCAGCTGCATGTCTCCCACTTGCCGGGCCTGGGCCTGGCCATCGATGAGGAGCGCCTGGCGTTCTTCCGTCGTGACAAACACTAAGAGGCGCCGCCCATGTTGTTCCACGTAAAAATGACCGTGAACCTGCCCGTCGACATGCACCCCGAGCGCGCCGCCAGCCTCAAGGCCGACGAAAAGGCCTTTGCCCAGCGTCTGCAGCACCAGGGCAAATGGCGCCACTTATGGCGCATCGCCGGGCTCTACGCCAACTACAGCGTGTTCGACGTCGACAGCGTGCAAGAGCTGCATGACCTGCTGATGCAACTGCCGCTTTATCCCTACATGGCCATCGAAGTGAATGCCTTGTGCCGACACCCTTCGTCGATCCATGAAGACGACCGCTAGGCCGGTTTTCACCCTGATAACTACAAGATGAGGAACGCACCATGTCCATCCGACTGTCCCAGACTGCCCACGCCCAACGGTTTCTCGAAGAAGCCAGCGGCAACCTCACTGACGGCGGCAACCCGCGCACCAAGGCGCTGATCTACCGGATCCTGCGCGATACGGTAAACATCATCGAAGACCTGGACGTGACCCCGGAAGAGTTCTGGAAGGCGGTCAACTACCTCAACGAACTGGGCAAGCACCAGGAAGCCGGACTGCTCGCAGCCGGGCTCGGCCTGGAGCATTACCTGGATATGCTGATGGACGCCGCCGACGAGGAAGCCGGCAAATCCGGTGGTACCCCGCGCACCATCGAAGGCCCGCTGTATGTGGCCGGCGCGCCGCTGTCGAAGTACGAAGCGCGGCTGGACGATGGCAAGGACGACGCGGTGCCGCTGTTTATGCGCGGGCAGGTGCGCGACACCGACGGCAAGCCGTTGGCCGGGGCGATTGTCGATGTGTGGCAGGCCAATACCGGCGGTACGTATTCGTGGTTCGACCCGACGCAATCCGAATTCAACCTGCGTCGGCGTATCGAGACCGACGCCCAGGGCAACTACCGCTTTCGCAGCATCGTGCCGTCGGGCTACGGCTGCCCGCCGACCGGGCCGACCCAGCAGTTGCTCGATCAACTGGGGCGCCACGGGCAGCGCCCGGCGCATATCCACTTCTTCATCTCGGCGCCGGGGTATCGGCACTTGACCACCCAGATCAACCTGTCGGATGACCCGTACCTGCACGATGATTTTGCCTACGCGACGCGGGATGAGTTGATTGCCGAGATTCGCTTCAGTGACGATCAGCAACTGGCGCGGGAGTTTGGCGTGGAGGGGCGGTTTGCGCAGATTGATTTTGACTTTGAGTTGCAAACCGCCGCAGCGCCGGTAGAGCAAAAGCGTATGCAGCGGGTTCGCGCCCTCGAAGACTAAATGCGGTCAAAAGTGTGGGAGGGGGCTTACCCCCCCACATTTTACCGATGGCGCTGCTCCTATTTGCGTACCACCAGATCAAGCACCTCATCCCGATCCTTGATCTTCTGCAGCACAATCTCCGAGCGGATATCCATCACCCCCGCCGTGCGGTTCAGGTGGTTCACGATAAAGTCCGAAAAGTGCTTGAGGTTGCGCGCCTGCACCCGCAGCACATAGTTGCTGGCGCCGGTGATCACGTAGGCGCTGGCCACTTCCGGCCAGCCTTGCACCTTCTTGATAAACGTCTCATGCCAATCCTCCACATCCTGGCGCAATGACAGGTGGACGATGGCCTCCAGTTCAATCCCCAACTGCTCGGCATTCAACACCGCACGGTAGCCGCTGATAATCCCTTCGCTCTCCAGCAGGCGTAGACGACGCAGGCAGGCAGAGGGCGACAACGCGACTTTTTCCGCCAGTTCCTGGTTGCTGATACGGCCATCCTGTTGCAGGAAATGCAGGAGGCGCAGGTCGGTGGCGTCAAGGATCATGGTTAGAATAAATCCGCGTATTTAGGGGTTAACTTCGAATTTCCTACAGCTTAATTAGCCTGTTGCCCACCACTTTGCACGAAAATTCTTTAAATCTTCGTTCATTATTTGCTGCATCCTCACTGACAAAAACCAGGACAACCCATGACCCCTCGCAGCCATTGCCAAGCCCTCGACACCCAGGACCCGCTGGCGCCGCTACGTCAGCAGTTCGCCTTGCCGCAGGACGTTATCTACCTGGACGGCAACTCCCTCGGTGCGCGTCCGGTGGCGGCGCTGGAGCGGGCGCAGGCGGTCATCGCGCAAGAGTGGGGCAATGGCTTGATTCGCAGTTGGAACAGCGCCGGCTGGGCCGACTTGTCCCAGCGCCTGGGCAACCGCCTGGCGCCGCTGATCGGGGCGCGGGACGGTGAGGTGGTGATCACCGATACCACCTCGATCAACCTGTTCAAGGTGCTCAGCGCCGCCTTGAGCGTGCAGCGCCAACGTGAGCCGGCGCGCAAGGTGATCGTCAGCGAAGCGAACAACTTCCCCACCGATTTGTACATCGCCCAGGGCCTCGCCGAGTTGCTGCAACAGGGCTATTCCCTGCGCCTGGTCAACAGCCCGGATGAATTGCCCGAGGCCATCGATGCGGACGTGGCGGTGGTGATGCTCACCCACGTCAACTACAAGACCGGCTACATGTACGACATGCAGGCGCTCACGGCCTTGAGCCATGAATGCGGCGCGCTGAGCATCTGGGACCTGGCGCATTCGGCCGGCGCGGTGCCCATCGACCTGCACGGGGCCGGTGCTGACTATGCAATTGGCTGCACTTACAAATACCTCAACGGCGGCCCCGGTTCCCAGGCGTTCGTGTGGGTCAACCCGGCGTTGGTGGACCTGGTGCACCAGCCGCTGTCGGGCTGGTTCGGGCATACCCGGCAGTTCGCCATGGAATCCAGCTATGCGCCGAGCGCCGGCATCGCCCGCTACCTGTGCGGCACCCAGCCGATCACGTCGCTGGCGATGGTGGAATGCGGCCTGGAGATTTTCGAACAGACCGACATGGCCCGCCTGCGCAGCAAATCCCTGGCGCTGACCGACCTGTTTATCGAGTTGGTCGAAAGCCGCTGCGCCGCCCACAACCTTGTGCTGATCACTCCGCGCGAGCACGCCCGGCGTGGCAGCCATGTGAGCTTCGAACACCCGGAAGGCTATGCGGTGATCCAGGCCCTGATAGCACGTGGCGTGATCGGTGATTACCGCGAGCCGCGCATCATGCGTTTTGGGTTTACGCCGCTGTATACGAGCTTTACCGAGGTGTGGGATGCGGTGGAAATCCTCGGTGAGATTCTCGATAACACCACCTGGGACCAACCCCAATTCAAGGTCCGCCATAGCGTCACCTGAAGATAATGCAGATCAAAATGTGGGAGGGGGCAAGCCCCCTCCTACAGGGGATCTGTGACAACGGTTAGACAGTACAACCACAATAATAAAGGGGCACACCACGTGACCACGCCAGACAACGGCTTTGCCGAGATCACCCACCGCGAACTGGGCCTGAGGCGCCAGCTCTCTTCCGGCCAGATGAGCATGATCGCCATCGGTGGCGCCATCGGCACCGGGCTGTTCATGGGCAGCGCCTATGCCATCGGCTACGCCGGGCCCAGCGTACTGGTGAGCTACGCGATCGGCGCGTTGATCACCTTGCTGCTGATGGGCTGCCTGGCCGAGATGACGGTGGCCCATTCCACCTCGGGCTCTTTCGGCGCCTATGCCGAGTTCTATATCAGCCCGCTGGCCGGGTTCCTGGTGCGTTACGCCTACTGGGCGGCGATTGTGCTGGCGGTGGGGGCCGAGGTCACGGCGGTGGCGATGTACATGAAGTACTGGTTCGCCCACGTGCCGGAATGGGTGTGGATCGTGTCGTTTTCCAGCGTGCTGATCCTGCTCAACGCCATCAGCGTCAAGACTTTCGGCAACTTCGAATACTGGTTTTCGACGATCAAGATCAGCGCCATTGTCGGCTTCATCATCCTCGCGGTGTACGTGGTATTCGGCTCCGGCAACCCACAATACGGGGTGCAGAACTACACGGCCCACGACGGGTTTTTCCCCCATGGCGTGAGCGGCATGTGGATCGCCGTGATCGTGTCGATCTTCAGCTACCTGAGCGTCGAGATGATCGCCGTGGCCGCCGGTGAAGCGGCAGACCCGGAGCAGGCCGTGAAGAAAGCCTTTCGCGCGACCATCGTGCGGCTGGTGGTGTTTTACCTGCTTACCCTGGCGCTGATGCTCGCCATCGTGCCGTGGAACCAGGCCGGCCAGGCCCAGAGCCCGTTCGTCACGGTGATGCAGACCATCGGCATTCCCGGCGCCACCGGGGTGATGAATTTCGTGATCCTGATCGCGGCCTTGTCGGCGATGAACAGCCAGCTCTACATCACCACGCGCATGATGTTCAGCCTGTCCCGCGCCGGCTTTGCGCCCAGGTCCATGGGGGCCTTGAGCAAGAGCGGCATTCCGCTGAATGCCTTGCTGTTGTCCAGCTCGGGCATCGCCCTGGCGACGCTGTTGAACCTGGTGTACCCGGAAAGTTCGTTCACCCTGATGATGGCTATCTCGATGTTTGGCGCGATCTTCACCTGGTTCATGATCTTCCTCACGCACCTGTTCTTCCGGCGCTATCGCAAGCGCCATGGCGGCGCGAAGCTGTCGTTCCAGTTGCGCCTGTTTCCCTACAGCACGTTATTGGGCCTGGTGCTGATGGGCGCGGTGATGATCACCACGTACTTCACCGAAGCGTTCAAGATGACCCTGGTGTTTGGCGTGCCGTTCCTGCTGATCCTGTCGGCGGTGTATTACGGGGTTTTCCGCAAGGGCAGGGCCAAGGCATCGAACAAGGCCCTGGCGTAACCCGGCAATTGTTCGAACGAACGCGCGCATAACAGCAACGTGCGGCAAGCCCACTCTTCCTGTAACGGTTGGGCGATGAAGCGGCGCGGCGCTGGCCAGCGCGCCAACGCCGCCTGGGGCACGATGCCCAGGCCGGCGCCGCGGGCCACCATGCGAATCAACCCGTCAAAACCGTCGGCGCGGATGCGCGTTTGCACACGAAAGCCCGCGTGCAGTGCCTGTTCTTCCAGGTACACCGCGAGTGCGCTGGCGGCGGCCAGACCCACGTAGTCGTATTGCAGGCTGTCGACAAAGCTCACCGTGCCGCCCGCCAGGGGATGGTCGTGCGGCATGATCAGCGCCAGCGGGTCGTCGCGAAAGGGCAAGGTCTGCAAGCCGTGGGTGTCCACCGCGTCGGAGATGATCCCCAACTCCGCCGTGCCCTGGCGCAAGGCCTGGGTGATGCGCAGGCTGGGCAATTCCTGCAGGTCGATATCGAGGTTGGGGTGTTCGCGCAGAAAGTCCGCAAGCAGTTCCGGCAGGTATTCGCTGAGCGCAGTGGTGTTGCACAGCAGGCGCACCTGGCCTTTGACGCCGTTGGCGTATTCCGCCAGGTCCTGTTGCAGGTGCTCGGCCTGTTGCAACAACAGGCGGGCGTGACGGGCCAGGGCCTTGCCTGCCGGTGTGGGGGTGACGCCGCGACGTCCACGCTGGAGAAACTCGATGCCCAACGACGCCTCCATCGCCCGGATGCGGGCACTGGCGGCGGCCAGGGATAAATGGCTGCGGGCCGCGCCGGCGGTGATGTTGCCGGTGTCGAGGGTGTGCAGGTAGAGGCGCAGGTCGATCAGGTCAAAGTGCATGGCTGATGGCTCGGATAACTGGATTGGCCTCAGGCTCACGCAAAACAAGAGGCTGCCTCAGTATATGGCGAATTTTAGAGCGCATCGAAAAGTCGCACACTCTGCCCATGAATACCTTCCTAGCGTTTTACCAGAACCTCGGCCCCGCCCTTACCTTGCTGGTGATCGGCACCTTCCTGCTGGCCGGTACGGTCAAGGGGGTTATCGGCCTGGGCCTGCCCACTGTCGCCATGGGCATGCTCGGCCTGGCGATGTTACCGGCGCAGGCTGCCGCATTGCTGATCATCCCTTCGACCGTCACCAACCTGTGGCAGTTGGCATTCGGCGGGCACCTGAGTGCTTTGCTCAAGCGCCTGTGGCCGATGTTGCTGCTGATTTTCCTCGGCACCGGGCTGGGCACGGTGTGGCTGGGGATGGACGGCGGGCAATGGGTGGTGCGCGCATTGGGCGCGGCGTTGCTGGCGTATGCACTGAGCGGACTGTTCCTGCCCACGTTCAAGGTCAAGGCCCGGACCGAGCGTTGGCTGGGCCCGGTGTGCGGGCTGATCACTGGCCTCATCACCTCGGCCACCGGTGTGTTTGTGATTCCTGCCGTACCGTACCTGCAGGCACTGGGTTTGAATCGCGATCAACTGGTGCAGGCGTTGGGGTTGTCGTTCACGGTATCGACCCTGGCCCTGGCCGCCGGTCTGGCCTGGCGCGGCACCTTGGGCGCTGGCGCAATCAATGCCTCGTTGCTGGCCTTGGTGCCGGCGCTGCTGGGCATGTGGCTGGGCCAGGTGGTGCGCCAGCGCATCAGTGCGGTGCTGTTCAAGCGGGTATTTTTTATCGGCATGGTACTGCTGGGCGGGCATTTGCTGATCGGCGGTTAACAATTAGCGATCCATTCGTGCCTTGTGGTCAAAGGTATTTTGCCCGGTGGCCGCTTATTCCGAAGGGCCGAGGTGGATAGTCTGCGTCCAGACATTTTCAACCTTCTGGATGCCTCCCATGAAAAAAGTACTCCTGCTCAACGGCGGTAAAAAGTTCGCCCACTCCGACGGCCGCTATAACGCCACCCTGCATGACACCGCCTTGGCGGTGTTGGACCGAGGCGGTATCGACGTCAAGGTCACTCATATCGACGAAGGCTACGACGTGGCCGAAGAGGTCGCCAAATTCCTCTGGGCCGACGTGATCATCTACCAGATGCCAGGCTGGTGGATGGGCGCGCCATGGATCGTCAAGAAGTACATCGACGAAGTCTTCACCGAAGGCCACGGCAGCCTGTATGCCAGCGATGGTCGCACCCGTTCCGACGCCTCGCAGAAATACGGCAGCGGTGGCCTGGTCCAGGGCAAGCACTACATGCTGTCACTGACCTGGAATGCACCGCAGCAAGCCTTCGACGACCCGACCGACTTCTTCGAAGCCAAGGGCGTGGATGCGGTGTACTTCCCGTTCCACAAAGCCAACGAGTTCCTCGGCATGACCGGCCTGCCGACCTTCCTGTGCGTGGACGTGATGAAACGCCCGGCCATCGAGGTGGATGTGGCGCGCTACGAACAGCATCTGGCGCGGGTGTTCAACCTCTCGGTGTAAGCTGCGGTACACCTATAACGAGGACCGCCCGTGAAAGCCCGATCCGATGAGCTACAGATCTTCGTCAGCGTGATTGAGTGCGGCTCGATTTCCGCCGCCGCGGAGCAGGTCGGGCAGACGCCGTCGGCGGTCAGCCGCACCCTGTCGCGCCTGGAAGCCAAGCTTGATACCACGCTGATCAACCGCACCACGCGGCGCATGGACCTGACCGAGGAGGGCAAGTACTTCTTCGAGCAGGCCAAGCTGATCCTGGCGCAGATGGACGAGCTGGAGGAGCGCCTGTCGTCACGCCAGAAAAACCCCGCCGGGCGCCTGCGCATCAATGCCGCCGTGCCGTTCATGCTGCATGGGATCGTGCCCTACATCGCCGAATTCCGCCGTTTGTACCCGCAGATCCAGCTGGAGCTGAACAGCGATGACCTGATCATCGACCTGTTGGAACAGAGTACCGATATTGCGATCCGCATCGGTGCCCTGGCCGACTCCACCCTGCATGCGCGATCCCTGGGCTGTACGCCGCTGCATATCCTCGCCAGCCCCGACTACCTCAAGCAGTACGGCACGCCGACGACGGTCGCCGAGTTGGCTGACCACACCCTGCTGGGCTTTACCCAGACCGAAACCCTCAACCACTGGCCGCTGCGCCATGTGGAAGGTGACCGCTGGCTGATCGAGCCCAGCGTGGCCGCGTCCAGTGGTGAAACCCTGCGCCAGTTGGCGTTGGAAGGGCAGGGCATTTGTTGCCTGTCGAACTTCATGACCGTCGAAGACATCAATGCCGGGCGCTTGGTGCCGGTGCTGGAGGCGTTCAACAGCGGGTATCGCCAACCGATCCACGCGGTGTTCTACCGCAACTCGCAATTGGCGCTGCGCATCCAGTGCTTCCTGGACTTTATCCAGGCCAAGCTGGCGCGGTATGCGTGCTGATTCGTGACCCTCACGCAAGAGTGAATTGGGCGGTGCGGGCTTATTCGCCAGGGATGAGTCCGTAACAATGGACCCATCACTTACCCCGTCAGGAGCACTCTCCATGAACGTATTCATTACCGGCGCAGCCGGTTTTATCGGCGGTTCCATCGCCACTGGCCTGGTCAAGGCCGGTCACACGGTTACCGGCCTGGTACGCAGCGCCGAGCAAGCGGCTGAAATGACCGCCCTGGGCATTCACCCGGTGATCGGTACCCTCGACGATGCTGCTGTGTTGGCCGAGCAAGCGCACAAAGCCGATGCAGTGATCAATGCCGCGAGCAGCGATCATCGTGCCGCAGTGGAAACCCTGCTGGCCGCACTGAAAGGTTCGGACAAGCCATTCCTGCACACCAGCGGTTCGAGCATCGTGGGGGATGCGTCGGGCGGCAAGTCCAGCGATGTCATCTATTTCGAAGACAGCCTGCCGGAACCGACCGTCGACAAGGCTGCCCGCGTGGCCATCGACAACTTGATCCTGGCAGCGGCCAAAGACGGGGTGAATTCGGCGGTGATCTGCAACACCCTGATCTACGGCCACAGCCTCGGTGTGAAGCGCGACAGCGTGCAACTGCCGCGCTTGCTCAAGCAGGCACGCAAGAGCGGCGTGGTGCGCCATGTCGGCACCGGGCAGAACATCTGGTCCAATGTGCACATTGAAGACGTGGTGGCGCTGTACCTGCTGGCACTGACCCGCAACGTGCCGGGCACGTTCTACTTTGTGGAAAGCGGCGAGGCCTCGTTTATCGACATGACCACGGCGATTGCCCAAGCCCTGAACCTGGGCCGGCCGCAGGATTGGCCATTGGCCGACGCTGAGGCCGAGTGGGGCTATGAAATGGCCAACTATGGCCTGGGCTCCAACAGCCGCGTGCGCGGCAGGCATGCCCGCGAGTTGCTGGATTGGGCGCCGAAGCGTACGTCGGTGGTGGAGTGGATTCGTCAGGAGATGGTCTAAGTTTTCCGCCGTTTAGTTGTGGCGAGCGGGCCTGCCCGCGTCGGGCTGCGAAGCGGCCCCCTGTCAGTAATCGCATACATTCAGACAGAAATACGGTGAATGGTTTTGGGGCTGCTTCGCAGCCCAACGCGGGGCAAGCCCGCTCACTACAGGGTGTGTGCTTGCCTTAAAAATCTGGCCCCACCGCGCTCAATTCCGTACCATTCCCCGCCTTATCCCCCGCAATGCCCTGGTACCTCATGAACCTCACCCGTCTGCGCGCCGATGCCCTGGCCGGCCTCACCACGTCTTTCGCGCTGCTGCCCGAGTGCATCGCCTTTGCCCTGGTGGCTCACCTCAACCCGCTGATGGGGCTGTACGGCGCCTTTATCATTTGCACCCTCACCGCCTTGTTCGGTGGCCGGCCCGGCATGGTGTCCGGGGCGGCAGGCTCGATGGCGGTGGTGATCGTCGCGCTGGTGGTGCAGCACGGCGTGGAGTACCTGCTGGCCACAGTGCTGCTGGGCGGGCTGATCATGGTCGCGTTCGGCCTGTTGCGCCTGGGCAAGCTGGTGCGCATGGTGCCGCACCCGGTGATGCTGGGGTTCGTCAACGGCCTGGCGATCATCATTGCCCTGGCCCAGTTGGAACATTTCAAGAACGGTGAGAGCTGGCTCAGCGGCATGCCGTTGTACGTGATGACGGGCCTGGTGCTGGTGACCATGGCCATCGTCTACCTGCTGCCGCGCATCACCCGTGCGGTGCCGCCGGCCCTGGTGGCGATCCTTGGCGTGGGCCTGGCCGTGTACCTGCTTGGCCTGCCGACCCGTACCCTCGGCGACATGGCCCACATCGCCGGCGGACTGCCGAGCTTCGCGCTGCCGCAGATCCCCTGGACCCTGGAAACCCTCGGCATCATCGCCCCCTATGCGTTCCTGATGGCCATGGTCGGCCTGCTGGAAACCCTGCTGACCCTGAACCTCACCGACGAAATCACCGAGACCCGTGGCTATCCTGACCGCGAGAGCGTGGCCCTGGGCGCGGCGAATATGCTCTCGGGCCTGTTCGGCGGCATGGGCGGTTGCGCGATGATCGGGCAAACCGTGATCAACCTCAGCTCCGGCGGGCGCGGACGTTTCTCCGGGGTGTTCGCCGGGGTGATGATCCTGCTGTTTATTTTGTTTCTGTCACCGCTGATCGAGCGGATCCCGCTGGCGGCGCTGGTGGGGGTGATGTTCGTGGTGTCCCAGCAGACCTTCGCCTGGGCGTCCCTGCGGGTGATCAACAAGGTGCCGCTCAATGATGTGCTGGTGATCATCGCAGTGACCGTGATCACGGTGTTCACCGACCTGGCCACCGCCGTGCTGTGCGGCATCGTGATCGCAGCACTGAACTTTGCCTGGCAACAGGCCCGTGAGCTGTACGCCGATGAGCATCTGGAAGCGGATGGCAGCAAGCTCTATCGCCTGCACGGCACGCTGTTCTTTGCCTCGACGACGCCGTTCCTGAACCAGTTCGACCCGGCCAACGACCCCGCCCAGGTGACGCTGGATTGTCGTCACCTGAGCTTTGTCGACTACTCGGCGATTGCCGCGCTGATGACCCTGCGCGAGCGCTACAGCAAGGCCGGCAAGCATTTGCGCGTGCTGCATTTGTCCGAACGCTGCAAGAAGCTGCTCAAGCGCGCGAGGGTGCATCACGACTGATTTTATGGCCCGACCAGGTCTTCCAGTTCCTGGGCGCGGGTCTGGGTCATGTCCAGCACGCAGCCGGTGCCGTTGACCTGGTCGATGGTGCCGCCGGTAGCCGAGCCGGCGAAGGCACAATTGGCGTCACGGTACTTGATCCACAGGCGCTGCAGGTCCTGCAGTTGCTGCCTGCGGTTGCCTTCCTGGGCGGCGAGGGCGGTTTTGTAGGCTTTGTTCAGGCGCGTGTCCTGCACCTTGGTTTCCTTGACGTTGCAGCTGACCATGTCGGCAGTGGTGTTGGCGCCGTCCATGCATTTTTTCAGCGCCGGGTTGTCGGCGGCGGCGGCAGTGCCGCACACAGCGAGAAGCAGGGCGCCGGCGGCGAGTGTCGTACGAATCATGCTCGATTTTCCTGGCAACGGTGGATGTGCATTCTATGACTCAAGGGTATTCGTTGAGTTTCCAGCCTTCTCCGATCTTCATGTAAGAACACCCCCCGGATTTTCATGCACGGCCCTTGGGCATGTCCCAACGCGACAGCGCTTATCCGTGGGCGAAAGTTACTTTCATGAAATTTGAAAATGCTCCTCGGTAATGATTTATGAGTTTCACAATCAATTCGACGTGACCCTTTCCGAGGAGTACCGCATGGCCGCATCACCGGGCTTCGGGCTGTTGGCATACGCTGCCATCGCCATCATTGCTTTGATCGTGCTGATCGCACGTTACCGGCTCAACCCGTTTATCGTCATCACCCTGGTGTCCATCGGCCTGGCGCTGATGGCCGGGATGCCGGCGGATACCATCATGGGCTCCTACGAGGCGGGCGTCGGCAAAACATTGGGGCATATCGCCCTGGTCGTGGCACTGGGCACCATGCTCGGCAAGATGATGGCCGAGTCCGGTGGCGCCGAGCAGGTGGCGCGCACCCTGATCAACCGTTTCGGCGAACGGAATGCCCATTGGGCCATGGTGTGCATCGCCTTCCTGGTGGGGCTGCCGCTGTTTTTCGAAGTGGGCTTTGTGCTGCTGGTGCCAATCGCCTTTACCGTGGCGCGGCGCGTGGGGGTGTCGATCCTGATGGTCGGCCTGCCGATGGTCGCCGGTTTGTCGGTGGTGCATGCGCTGGTGCCGCCGCACCCGGCAGCGATGATGGCCGTGCTGGCGTATAACGCGTCGGTGGGGCAGACCGTGCTCTATGCGATCCTCATCGGTATACCCACGGCGATCATCGCCGGCCCGGTGTACGCCAAATTCATCGTGCCGCGTATTCACCTGCCGGCGGAAAACCCACTGGAACGCCAATTCATCGAGCGCGAGCCCCGTGAGCGTTTGCCGAGCTTCACACTGACCATGGGCACCATCCTGTTGCCGGTGGTGCTGATGATGATCGGCGGTTGGGCCAACGTGATCTCCACCCCAGGTACGGGCTTCAACCAGTTCCTGCTGTTTATCGGCAACTCGGTGATTGCGCTGCTGGTGGCGACCCTGGTGAGTTTCTGGACCCTGGGCCTGGCGCAGGGCTTCAACCGTGAGTCGATCCTCAGGTTCACCAATGAATGCCTGGCGCCGACTGCGAGCATCACCTTGCTGGTGGGTGCGGGCGGTGGCCTGAACCGGATCCTCGTGGATGCAGGCGTCACTCATGAGATCCTCGGCCTGGCCCACGCGTTTCAGTTGTCGCCGCTGGTGATGGGGTGGCTGTTTGCGGCCCTGATGCGCATCGCCACAGGTTCGGCCACGGTGGCCATGACCACCGCATCCGGCGTGGTTGCGCCGGTCGCCCTGGGCCTGGGTTATCCACACCCGGAATTGCTGGTGTTGGCCACTGGCGCGGGTTCGGTGATCTTTTCCCACGTTAACGACGGCGGCTTCTGGCTGATCAAGGAATACTTCAATATGACGGTGATCCAGACCTTCAAGACCTGGACCGTATTGGAGACGCTGATCTCTGTGGTTGCCTTCGGTCTGACTTACGGCCTGTCCTGTATTTTGTAACCCGGAGCCTTCATGGACATCCTCTACCAGATCCGCGCCCGTCAGGATTCTTTCAGCGCCGGCGAAGGGCGTATCGCCAGGCTGATGCTGGAGGACGTGGGCTTTGCCGCCTCGGCCAGCCTGGAAGAGCTGTCCCAACGGGCCGAGGTCAGTACCGCGACGTTGTCGCGGTTTGCCCGCAGTGTCGGTTGCCGGGATTTGCGCGACCTGCGCCTGCAACTGGCCCAGGCCAGCGGCGTCGGCAGCCGCTTCCTGGACCCGGCGGGGCTGCCTGAACAGTCGGCATTTCATCGGCAGATTCTCGGCGATATCGAAGCGACGTTGCGCCAGCACTTGTCGGGTTTCAACCAGGCCAGCTTTGTCGATGCGGTCAACCTGCTGGGCAGGGCGCGGATGATCCACGCGTTCGGCATGGGCGGGCCGTCGAGTTTGTGCAGCGATGAATTGCAGGTGCGCCTGGTTCGCCTGGGCTACCCGATTGCCGCCAGCCACGACCCGGTGATGATGCGTGTCACGGCGGCAACCCTGGGGCCGGAACACGTGCTGATTGTCTGCTCGCTCACGGGCCTCACCCCTGAGTTGCTCGATGTGGTGGCGCTGGCACGCAACTACGACGCGCGCATCGTCGCCATCACCCTGGCCGACTCACCCCTGGCGCAGTTGGCGGATGTGCTGCTGCCGCTGCAACCGGCCGAAACCAGTTTTATCTACAAACCCACGGCGGCGCGCTACGGCATGCTGCTGGCCATCGACCTGCTCGCCACCGAACTGGCGCTGGCCCTGCCCGACGACAACCAGGAACGCTTGCGCCGGATCAAGCTGGCCCTCGACGATTATCGCGGCGGCCCTGACCGCATGCCGCTTGGAGATTGACATGACGTACGACACGCTGATTCGCCAGGCGCTGATCATCGATGGCAGCAACACCGAAGGGTTTGTCGCCGATGTGGGGCTGCGTGACGGGCGCATCGAGACGATCGGTGACTTATCGACGGCGGTGGCCGCGCATGAAATCGACGCGACAGGCCGGGTGCTGGCGCCGGGCTTTATCGATGTCCACACCCATGACGACACGGTGGTCATCCGCCAGCCGCAGATGCTGCCCAAGCTCAGCCAGGGCGTGACCACTGTGATTGTCGGCAACTGTGGCATCAGCGCCTCACCAGTGAGTTTGCGCAGCGATCCGCCGGACCCGATGAACTTGTTGGGTAGCGCTGCGGCGTTTGTTTATCCCCGTTTCAGCGACTATCGCAGCGCCGTTGAAAGCGCTCATCCAGCGGTGAACGTCGCGGCATTGATCGGCCACACGGCGCTGCGCAGTAACCACATGGACGACCTGCATCGCACCGCCACAGCGGATGAAATCACTGCCATGCGTGTGCAGTTGCACGAGAGTCTCGAGGCCGGCGCCCTCGGTTTATCCACCGGCCTGGCCTACGCCAGCGCGTTTAATGCCGAGACCGATGAGGTGCTGCAACTGAGTGAAGAACTCACGGCCTTCGGTGCGGTGTACACCACCCATTTGCGCAGCGAATTCGAACCGGTGCTGGAGGCGATGGACGAGGCTTTTCTGATCGGTCGGCACGCACAGGTACCGGTGATCATTTCCCACCTCAAATGTGCGGGCGCGGGGAACTGGGGGCGTAGTCCGCAGCTGTTGGCGGCGTTGGAGTCGGCGGCGAAAACCCATCCGGTGGGGTGTGATTGTTATCCCTACGCGGCCAGTTCTTCGACCCTGGACCTCAAGCAGGTGACCGACGCATTTCGCATCACCATTACCTGGTCGACGCCGCACCCGGAAGTGGGGGGGCGCGACTTGCAGGACATTGCCGGCGAATGGGACGTCTCGTTGATGGATGCCGCTCGTCGTCTACAGCCTGCGGGAGCGGTGTACTACGGGATGGATGAAGCGGATGTGCGACGCATCCTTGCGCATCCATTGTCGATGGTGGGGTCTGATGGGTTGCCCGAAGACCCGTTTCCACACCCACGCTTGTGGGGGGCGTTTCCACGGGTGCTGGGACATTTCAGCCGGGATGTCGGCTTGTTCCCGTTGCATACCGCCGTGCACAAGATGACCGGCTTGTCGGCAGCGCGTTTTGGGTTATCCGAGCGTGGTGAAATTCGTGAAGGGCACTGGGCCGACCTTGTGTTGTTCGATCCGTTGCGGGTGCGGGATGTGGCGGATTTCAATGAGCCACAGCGGGCAGCGCAAGGCATTGATGGCGTGTGGGTCAACGGCGTATTGAGCTACAGCGATGGCCAAGCGAACGGTCAGCGACCGGGGCGCTTCCTGGCGCGCAGTGGGGATTTGCGTGGTGGGTTTTCGACTCTATAGTGGGCGCTTTCATACACGGAGCGGTTGCCATGCACTTAGGAAACGTCACCCCCATCCTGCGGATTTTCGACGAGGCCAAGGCCTTGGAGTTCTACGTCGACTTCCTGGGATTCAAGGTCGATTGGCAGCATCGCTTTGAGGCGAACTATCCACTCTATCTGCAAGTGTCGCTGGGCGATTGTGTACTGCACCTGTCCGAACATCATGGCGATGCTTCGCCGGGCGCGGCGGTGCGGATTCAGGCGCAAGGGGTGGACACGTATCAGCAGCAGTTGGCGGGCAAGGATTACCGTTACGCCAAGCCTGGGGTTGAGGAAACGCCTTGGGGATCGCGGGAGATGAGCATCAAGGATCCGTTTGGGAATCGGGTGGTGTTTGTTGAGGAAGGTGAGGGCTGAGAGGTAAATCGCAGGCAATAAAAAACCGCCTTGGTAGGCGGTTTTTTATTGCAATCCCGGTTAGTAGCTGGGGTTGCATATTCAGCGGAAGCTATGACCAGCATCCTAGGGCCCACATGTTCCGGTAAGTGTGCTGGAGGTAAGGCCCAATTCACGGAGGGCCGAGTATGTCCAGGTTTGCCTGTGGCGAGGGAGCAAGCTCCCTCGCCACAGTGAGAGCGGTTTTTACACCCGGAAGTGACTGACCATCTGCTGCAACTGGCTACCCAGTCGCGCCAGTTCCACACTGGATTTAGCGGTCTCATTACTGGCGGTGGCGGTCTGTTCCGACACATCACGCACATTCACGATGCTGCGGCTGATCTCTTCGGCCACGGCGCTTTGTTCCTCGGCGGCAGCGGCGATCTGCTGGTTCATGGACTGGATGTTCGACACCGTGCGGGTGATATTTTCCAGGGACACACCGGCCTTGCGCGTCAGTTCGACACTGCTGTCGGTGAGGCTGCGGCTGTTGTTCATCACATTGGCGACTTGCTGGGTGCCGTTCTGCAAACCGGCGACCAGGCCTTCGATTTCCTCGGTGGATTTCTGCGTGCGCTGGGCCAGGCCACGCACTTCGTCGGCGACCACGGCAAAGCCGCGACCGGCTTCACCGGCACGCGCCGCTTCGATCGCTGCGTTGAGCGCGAGCAGGTTGGTCTGTTCGGCCACCGCCTTGATCACGTCCATCACGCTGCCGATCTTGTTGCTCTCTTGTTGCAGGTGCGCCATGGCATCGGTGGAACGTTCCACTTCGGCGGCCAGGCGTTCGATCTGGGCGATGGCCTCGGCCACCACTTTATCGCCTGCGCGGGCCTGGCCGTCAGCGTCGGCGGCAGCCAGAGAGGCTTGCTCGGCGTTGCGTGCGACTTCCTGCACAGTGGCGGTCATTTCGTGCATTGCCGTGGCGACCTGATCGGTCTCGATCTTCTGGCTGTTCACACCGGCGCTGGTCTGCTCGGTCACGGCCGACAACTCTTCGGCGGCGCTGGCGATCTGGGTCACGCCGTCGCGAATCCCGCTGATCAGTTCACGCAAGGTGGTGCCCATGCGCTGGATGCCTTGTTGCAGTACGCCCAGCTCATCGCGACGGGTGACCTGGATATTGTGGCTCAGGTCGCCGGAGGCGATGCGCTCAACCACGGCCAGGGTTTCCTGCAGTGGGCGGGTGATCTGGCGGGTGATCACCAGTGCCGCGATGATACCGACCAGCAGTGCCAGCAGCGTGCTGATCAACTGCAGGCTACGGGCCTGGGCGCTTTCGGCGTCGCGACGATCCAGCTGGATGTCGTAGAGCTTGTCGCTGATGGTGACGATGTCGGCGCCTTGGGTGGTCATTTCGGCACGGGCAGCCACGATGTTGGCGTTGGCCGTCTTGTAGTTTTGAACGGCTGTGCGATAGGCGCCCAGGGCGGTTTCCAGGGCGCTCAGCGCGCTTTGCTGGCTGGCGCCGAATGCGACACTGAGGCCTTTCAAGCCGCCGATGGCTTTCTCGATTTGTGCCGCCGCGCGGGCTTCGGTGTCCGGGTTGACGTTGTTGGTGTAGCCACGCACTTCGTAGCGGGCCAACTGGAACGCCTGCTTGGCGTTGGTCACCGCCTGGAACTGAGTGAAGCGCTCCGGGCTGTCGGGCATCTGCTGCACGCTGGTGTCCAGCGCATCGATCTGGGCGTTGGCGATATCGGCCTTGTCCCCCATGACCTGGCGAGCAGCGTTGCCGTTACGGTAAGCCTCACGCATTTTGTTCAGGGATTGCTGATAAGCCGTGATGATGGCTTTCTGCTCGTTGAGCAGCTTGACGTTTTCCGGGCTCTTGAAGCTGTCCAGGAGTTTCTGTTGCTGGGCAGCAAAGGCATCCAGGCTGCTCTGCACGTTCTGCGCCACGGCTTCATCGCCGTTGGCCAACATGTATTGCAGGCGCACGATGCGCAGTTTGGTCAGCGACGCGTTGAGCTGGGTAATGTCGCTCATCCAGTTACTGCGGTCGATCAGGCTGCCCAGGCTGGTCCAGCCGGTGAAGGCCAGGATCGAGGTGAGAACCAGTACCAGGCCAAAGCCCAGGCCCAGTTTGAGGTTGACGCTGATGTTACCGAACCAGCTGTTCATCGAATGCTCCGCGAAGGTGATTTTTTGTCTGCTGGACGGTGTTGTTGTTTGAGCCAGCCAAAGTGTGTAGCGCTGTATCGGCGGGGAGGGTTGAATCTGAAGCGCTTTTATTGCGCGTGCGACGAAGGGTCGCGATCCCGGTGCCGCGCCGCGGTGGGGGGCTCATCACCAGCAGGTCTTGTGTGCTAGTCTGCTGGCCCTTTTAGTTCAGGGCGGCGCGCACATCACTGTTTCCAGTGCTGCCCTACAGCGGAGCCTCTTCATGTCCGAAGTTAATCTGTCCACCGACGAAACCCGCGTCAGCTACGGTATCGGCCGTCAGTTGGGCGACCAACTGCGTGACAACCCGCCACCGGGTGTGAGCCTGGACGCGATCCTGGCTGGCCTGACCGACGCATTCGCCGGCAAACCAAGCCGTGTTGACCAGGAGCAAATGGCTGCCAGCTTCAAGGTCATCCGCGAAATCATGCAAGCCGAGGCCGCTGCCAAGGCTGAAGCCGCTGCCGGTGCTGGCCTGGCGTTCCTGGCTGAAAACGCCAAGCGTGATGGCATCACTACCCTTGCTTCCGGCCTGCAATTTGAAGTGCTGACGGCCGGTGATGGCGCCAAGCCCACCCGTGAAGACCAGGTGCGCACTCACTATCACGGCACCCTGATCGACGGCACTGTGTTCGACAGCTCCTACGAGCGTGGCCAGCCTGCAGAATTCCCGGTGGGTGGCGTGATCGCCGGCTGGACCGAAGCCCTGCAACTGATGAATGCCGGCAGCAAATGGCGCCTGTACGTGCCGAGCGAACTGGCTTATGGCGCTCAAGGCGTTGGCAGCATTCCGCCGCACAGCGTGCTGGTATTCGACGTCGAGCTGCTCGACGTTCTGTAAGACCTGCTTTTGATTACCTGTAGGAGCGAGCTTGCTCGCGAAAAACGTCAACGATGACGCGGGCATCCTGGATGAGCGCGTTGTTTGTGCGGTCTTCGCGAGCAAGCTCGCTCCTACAGTGTTTTGCTGGTTTTCTCATGGATGGAACTTGCCATTGAGCTCCGTCGCCGGGCGCAACGCTCGGGCATAGCAGAACAGAAACAGATTGCGCACCACTTCCTTGAGCACTCCTGGTTCACTCGAACTCAGGCCGTTGACGTCCAGGTCACCCTGATCCTGCAATTCATTCAGCGCTTCTTCTTCCAGCACCGCACAGACTTCGCCGGTTTCCCGATGAAGGATGCGCAGGTAAGGGTGTGGGCGGTCGAGCCAGGCATCTATCAAATAAGTCATGGGTACATCTCCTTGATGGGTTTCAATGAGAATAATTCTTATTCGTAGAATAGCAAGTGCCTATTGGCAGTTTCCTGGTTTTTCTGTGTGGATATTGCGAGGGGTCAACGGGGAGGGCAAAACGCCATCCCGCGCGGGCGCGGGATGGATGCAGCAGGTTCAGACTTTGCGCACGAACTCGGACTTGAGTTTCATCGGGCCGATACCGTCGATCTTGCAATCGATATCGTGGTCGCCGTCGCACAGGCGGATGTTCTTGACCTTGGTGCCGACCTTCACGACCAGGGACGTGCCCTTGACCTTGAGGTCTTTGATCACGGTGATGGTGTCGCCGTCCTGCAGGACGTTGCCCACAGAGTCTTTCTTCACGGTTTCATCGCCGGCTGCTTCGGCCTCGCCATTGGCGGACCACTCATGGGCGCATTCCGGGCAGATCAGCTGGGCGCCGTCTTCATAGGTGTATTCGGAATTGCATTTCGGGCAGGGTGGCAACGTGCTCACTAAAGCTCCTTGAGATTCAGGGATGACTAAAAGTCGCACATTATATAGGGTTTTGTGATGTTGCAGGCTGTATGAAATCCAAATGTGAGAGGGGGCTTGCCCCCGATGAAGGTGTTCCAGTCGATATATCGACTGGCTGATCCACCGCTATCGGGAGCAAGCCCCCTCACACATTGGTCTTGCAGGTATGTCTTAGTGAGTACGCGCGACCGCAAACTCACTCAGCTCAACCAGGGCATCCCGGTACTCGCTGGCCGGCAGGGCTTGCAGGCACTGGATCGCACGGGCTACGTAATCACGCGCCAGTTGCGCGGTGTACTCCAGGGAACCGGACGCTTCCACGGCAGCGCGGATGGCCTCCAGGTCTTCGATCCCGCCTTTCTGGATCGCCTTGCGCACCAGAGCCGCCTGTTCCGGCGTGCCTTCGCGCATGGTGTAGATCAGCGGCAAGGTCGGTTTGCCTTCGGCCAGGTCGTCGCCGACGTTCTTGCCCAGGGTCTCTGCATCGCCACGGTAGTCGAGCAGGTCGTCCACCAGCTGGAATGCCACGCCCAGGTGATCACCGAAGGTTCGCAGGGCTTCGGCCTGCTCGGCGGTCGCGCCGCAGAGCGCGGCGGCACTGTGTGTGGAGGCTTCGAAGAGCATCGCGGTCTTGCCGCGAATCACTTCCATATAGGTTTCTTCGGTGGTGCTGGCGTCGCGAACCTTGGACAGCTGCAGCACTTCGCCTTCAGCGATGATGCGCGTGGCCTGGGAAAGAATCTTCATCACCGGCATCGAGCCGAGCTCGACCATCATTTCGAACGAGCGCGAGTACAGGAAGTCGCCCACCAGCACGCTCGGGGCATTGCCCCACATCGCATTGGCGGTCTCGCGACCACGGCGCATGCCGGACATGTCGACCACGTCGTCATGCAGCAGGGTCGCGGTGTGCAGGAATTCGATGGTGGCGGCCAGCAGGCGCAGGTCATCGCCTTCGCGGCCCAGGGCCTTGCCACACAGCAGCACTAATAAAGGACGCAGGCGTTTACCGCCCGCCGACGTAATGTAGTCGCCAATTTTGGAGACCAGCGGCACTTTAGACGTCAGCTGCTGCTTGATGATGCCGTCGACGGCGCTAAAATCGTCCGCGACCGCGCGGTAGAAAGCTTGGGGTTGCATCAGCGACAGTCGCTCCAGAAGGGTTGCGCGGCATGCTAGGACCCTGACCCCCGGGTGTCAAGGCGCGATAGACGGCCACTTGCAACACCCATTTACCTTGCGTACAATCGCGCACCCTGAACTTCCTGGGCAGCACCTGCCTTACGCAATTGCATTCGGGACGTCCATCCCATGCAGCCATGCCAGCCAATACCTCTTCTTATAAAGCGCTGGGTGAGCAGGATTATCGGAGAAATACCATGTCGTACGCAGTAATTGTTACTGGTGGCAAGCAATACAAGGTCGCCCCAGGTGAATACCTGAAGATCGAAAAACTGGAAATCGCTACCGGCGAATCCGTTACCTTTGATCGCGTTCTGTTGGTCGCCAATGGCGATGACTTGAACATCGGCGCTCCAGTTGTTGCTGGCGCTACCGTTGTGGCTGAAGTGATCTCCCAAGGTCGTCACGATAAAGTCCGCATCATCAAGTTCCGTCGTCGTAAGCACCACATGAAGCGTATGGGCCACCGCCAGTGGTACACCGAGATCAAAATCACCGGTATTCAGGCTTAATTTCAGCCTAATTCCTCACTAGGAGAATTGACTCATGGCACACAAAAAAGCTGGTGGTAGTACCCGTAACGGTCGCGACTCAGAAGCCAAACGCCTTGGCGTTAAGATGTATGGCGGCCAGAAAATCATTCCGGGCAACATCATCGTGCGTCAGCGCGGCACCCAATTCCACGCCGGTTACGGTGTTGGCATGGGTAAAGATCACACCCTCTTCGCGAAAATCGAAGGCGTGATCAAGTTTGAAGTAAAAGGCGCGTTCAACCGCCGTTACGTGAGCGTTGTCGCCGCTTAATTGCGCGATCGCTGGAAAAGCCCTGTCTTGCGACGGGGCTTTTTCGTTTGTGGAGTGAGTCTCTTGCAAAGCTGTTTGTAATGGGCTCGAGCAGCTGGATTTGCGGCTGTTGATTGAGGTCGCTGCGCTCATTTTTGCAAGAGTCTTATGTCTTGGTTTCTTAAGCTCGTCCGTGCGGCGAGAGGCGTTTTGTTATGAAGTTCGTTGATGAAGTTTCCATCCGAGTAAAAGCAGGCGACGGCGGTAACGGTTGCATGAGTTTCCGTCGCGAAAAATTCATCGAAAACGGTGGCCCCAACGGCGGTGACGGCGGTGACGGCGGTTCCATCTACATGATGGCCGACGAAAATCTCAACACCCTGGTGGACTACCGTTACACCCGGCATTTCGATGCCGAGCGTGGCTCCAACGGCGGCAGCACAGACTGCACCGGTAAAAAAGGCGAAGACCTGGTACTGCGCGTACCGGTCGGCACCACGATCATCGACTCCGCGACCCAGGAAGTGATTGGCGACCTGACCAAGGCCGGCCAGAAACTGATGGTTGTACAGGGCGGCTGGCACGGTCTGGGTAACACCCGATTCAAGTCCAGTACCAACCGTGCACCGCGCCAGACCACGCCGGGCAAGCCGGGCGAGCAGCGCGACCTGAAGCTGGAAATGAAGGTACTGGCTGACGTGGGCCTGCTGGGCCTGCCGAACGCCGGCAAAAGTACCTTCATCCGCTCGGTGTCGGCCGCCAAGCCGAAAGTCGCCGACTACCCGTTCACCACCCTGGTGCCAAACCTGGGCGTGGTCAGCGTCGACCGCTGGAAAAGCTTTGTGATCGCCGACATTCCCGGCCTGATCGAAGGGGCTTCCGACGGTGCAGGCCTGGGGATTCGCTTCCTCAAGCATTTGTCCCGTACCCGTTTGCTGCTGCACCTCGTCGACATGGCGCCCTTGGATGACACCAGTGCACCGGACGCCGCCGAAGTGATCGTCAGCGAACTGACCAAGTTCAGCCCGGCCCTGGCCGAGCGTGATCGCTGGTTGGTGCTGAACAAATGCGACCAGATCCTCGAAGAAGAGCATGAGGAGCGCGTCAAGGAAATCGTCGATCGCCTGGAATGGACCGGTCCGGTCTACGTGATCTCGGCGATCGCCAAAGAAGGCACCGAGCGCTTGACCCGCGACATCATGCGCTACCTGGAAGACCGTGCCGACCGTCTGGCGGCCGACCCGGTATTCAAGGCCGAACTCGCCGAACTCGATCAGCAGATCGAAGACGAGGCCCGTGCCCAGTTGCAAGCCCTGGATGACCAGCGTGCCCTGCGCCGCAGCGGCGTGAAGTCGGTCCATGACATCGGCGACGATGATTGGGACGAAGAAGACGTGGATGACGAAGACGGTCCGGAAATCATTTACGTGCGCGACTGATCCGTTGCGATAAACTTGAACGCCGCTCCCTGGAGCGGCGTTTTGGTATCCGGGTATAACGTTATGGGCGGCGCTGGGTCGCGCGGCCCTCAATCTAAGGTTGAAGATGATGCGGAGCAAAGTGACAGGTGCGCAGCGCTGGGTCGTAAAGATCGGAAGTGCGCTGCTGACGGCAGATGGCAAAGGCCTGGATCGTGCAGCCATGAGCGTCTGGGTCGAGCAGATGGTGGCCTTGCATGCAGCAGGTGTCGAGTTGGTGCTGGTGTCGTCCGGGGCGGTTGCCGCCGGGATGAGCCGCCTCGGCTGGACCGCGCGACCCAGCGCTATGCACGAGCTGCAAGCCGCCGCCGCCATCGGCCAGATGGGCCTGGTGCAAGCCTGGGAATCCAGCTTTGCCGAGCACGGCCGCCACACGGCGCAGATCCTGCTGACCCACGATGACCTGTCCGACCGCAAGCGCTACCTCAACGCCCGCAGCACCTTGCGTGCGCTGGTGGAGCTCAAGGTCATCCCGGTGATCAACGAGAACGACACCGTGGTCACCGACGAGATCCGTTTCGGCGACAACGATACCCTGGCCGCGCTGGTGGCCAACCTGGTGGAGGCCGACCTGCTGGTGATCCTCACCGACCGCGACGGCATGTTCGACGCCGACCCGCGCCACAACCCCGATGCCCAACTGATCTACGAAGCGCGCGCCGATGACCCGGCGCTCGACGCCGTGGCCGGCAGCGTCGGCGGCGCCCTGGGGCGTGGCGGCATGCAGACCAAGCTGCGCGCAGCACGCCTGGCAGCACGTTCCGGGGCCCACACCATCATCGTCGGTGGGCGCCTGGAGCGTGTGCTGGATCGCCTCAAGGCCGGTGAGCGCATCGGTACGTTGCTGTCGCCCGAACGCGGCATGCTGGCAGCGCGCAAGCAATGGCTGGCCGGGCACCTGCAAACCCGTGGCACCCTGGTGCTCGACGATGGCGCGGTGTCGGCGTTGTCCCAGGGCAACAAGAGCCTGCTGCCGGTGGGCGTCAAGTTGGTGCAGGGCAGCTTCCGCCGTGGCGAGATGGTGGTATGCGTGGCGCCTGACGGTCGTGAGATCGCCCGGGGTCTGGCCAATTACAGCGCCCTGGAAGCGCAGAAAATCATCGGACAATCGTCTGACGCGATTGTCGGACTCTTGGGTTACATGGCGGAACCGGAACTGGTTCACCGCGATAACCTGATCCTGGTCTAAACAAAGGGAATACACGATGCGCGTGATAAAGGGATTGCTCGGCCTGCTGTTGGCCCTGCCGCTGCTGGCTTCGGCCGAAGAAGTTGGCCAGGTGTCAACGGTGTTCAAGTTTGTCGGCCCCAACGACCGGATTGTGGTCGAAGCGTTCGATGACCCCAAGGTCGACGGCGTGACCTGCTATTTGTCGCGCGCCAAGACCGGCGGCGTGAAAGGCGGCCTGGGCCTGGCCGAAGACCGTGCCGAAGCCTCGATCGCCTGCCGTCAGGTCGGCCCGATTCGCTTCAAGGGCGAGCTCAAGGACGGCGACGAAGTGTTCAAGGAGCGCACCTCGCTGGTGTTCAAGACCATGCAGGTGGTGCGTTTCCTAGACAAGAAGCGCAATACCCTGGTGTACCTGGTCTACAGTGACCGATTGATCGAAGGCAGTCCGCAGAACGCGGTGACGGCGATTCCCATTCTGCCGTGGCCGACCGCTCAGTAATCCGCAAGCGAGTTTTGCAATCGGCGTCTATGATTGCAGGCTTGCGGGTTGTAATCTCGAAGCGCTGCTTTGCTAAGAACATGGGAAATCTGGAGTTCGTCATGAGTGCTTTCCACGACCTGAAACTCAAAGCTTTGGACGGACAAGAGCTGCCACTGGCGCCCTTCAAGGGGCATGTTGTGCTGGTGGTCAACGTAGCCTCCAAATGTGGCTTGACCCCGCAGTACGCGGCGTTGGAAAACCTTTATCAGCAGTACAAGGACCAGGGATTTACCGTGCTTGGCCTGCCGTGCAACCAGTTTGCAGGCCAGGAGCCGGGCACCGAGGAAGAAATCCGCGAGTTCTGCAGCCTGAACTACGGCGTGAGCTTCCCCCTGGGCAGCAAACTCGATGTGAACGGCCCTGAGCGTCACCAACTGTACCGTTTGCTGGCGGGCGAGGGCGCCGAGTTTCCAGGGGATATCACCTGGAATTTCGAGAAATTCCTGCTGGGCAAGGATGGCCGGGTCCTCGCGCGATTCTCGCCGCGCACCGCACCGGATGATCCAACGGTCGTGCAGGCTATCGAAAAAGCCCTGAATTGAGCACCAGCAGGCGCAGCTTCAAGTTTCAGGCTTGAAGCTGGCCGCTGCTTTCATACCCCTTAATCACCCAAATCAATAGTGCTGTTCAGCGCTCTGCACTCCCCATATTATCCGCATCATAAACCTCGTCTTCCGCGGAGTGCTCCCATGCCTGTCCAAGCCTTGTTCAAACCGTTCCAGCTCGGTGCACTGCAGCTGTCGACCCGTGTGGTCATGGCGCCGATGACCCGCTCGTTTTCCCCAGGTGGCGTGCCTGATTCCAAGGTCATCGAGTACTACCGCCGCCGTGCCGCTGCCGGCGTGGGCCTGATCATTACCGAAGGCACCGTGGTCGGTCACCCGGCCTCCAACGGCTACCCGAATGTCCCGCATTTCTACGGCGGGGCGGCGCTGGCCGGTTGGAAGAAGGTCGTCGATGCCGTGCACGCCGAAGGTGGCAAGATTGTCCCGCAGCTCTGGCACGTGGGCAGTGTGCGCCGCATCGGTACCGAGCCTGACGCCAGTGTGCCGGCCTACGGCCCGATGGAAAAACTCAAGGATGGCAACGTGGTCGTCCACGGCATGACCACCCAGGACATCAAGGATGTCATTGCCGCGTTCGCCCAAGCCGCCAAGGATGCCCAGGGCATCGGCATGGACGGCGTGGAAATCCATGGCGCCCATGGCTACCTGGTCGACCAGTTCTTCTGGGAAGGCAGCAACCAGCGCACCGACGAATACGGCGGCAGCCTGGCCAACCGTTCGCGCTTTGCCATCGAGTTGATCCAGGCCACCCGCGCCGCCGTCGGCCCGGACTTCCCGATCATCTTGCGTTTCTCCCAGTGGAAGCAGCAGGACTACACCGCGCGCCTGGTGCAAACCCCCGAGGCCTTGGGTGAATTCCTCAAGCCGTTGTCTGATGCCGGTGTGGATATTTTCCACTGCTCCACCCGCCGTTTCTGGGAGCCGGAGTTCGAAGGTTCCGACCTCAACCTCGCCGGCTGGACCCGCCAACTCACGGGCAAACCGACGATCACCGTGGGCAGTGTCGGCCTGGATGGCGAATTCCTGCAGTTCATGGTCAACACCGACAAGGTTGCGCAACCGGCCAGTCTGGAAAAACTGCTGGAGCGCTTGAACAACGATGAGTTCGACCTGGTCGCTGTTGGCCGTGCGCTGCTGGTAGATCCGGATTGGGCCGTGAAGGTGCGTGAAGGTCGTGAAGGCGACATTCTGCCGTTCAGTCGCGAGGCGTTGACGACTCTGGTGTAGGGGCGTTGGAGCCCAGCCGGCGTTCGCTATCGACGGCTGAGCGTGAGGGTTTCGCTGTTTCAGGCGAAAGGCTGGGTATTGAGTACCCGGCCTTCCGCTTGTGTTCAGGCCATCATTCGCCTCAATGCTTATTGCCTTGTCCTTGGTCCATATTGGTTAAAGCTAGAAGTGCTGTCCGTCTGGTCGGAACGTACCCATTGAGGTGGCCTGACGGAACATTGCTCCTGGTTTGGGCGCGTACCACCAGGTAATGGAAGGCTGTCAGTGGGCTGCGGGCGTTGCCAGTCATTCTGCGCCGGCCGCCAGGCGTTTTGCGGGCGTGTGGGCTGCGGGCGGTTGTCATGGTTGTGCGATGGGCGTTGCCAGTCGTTCTGCGCCGGCCGCCAGGCGTTTTGCGGGCGTGTGGGCTGCGGGCGGTTGTCATGGCTGTGCGATGGGCGTTGCCAGTCATTCTGCGCCGTTTGCCAGTTGTTTTGCGGGCGCGAAGGTTGCGGGCGGTTCCAGCCAGTGTTGGTGTGGTTCTGGTGGTTTTGACCGCTTCCGGATGGGGATGCCCATGCGGAGGGGTTGAATGGTTGGAATCTCAGCGCCATTGATCCATTTATCAGTGTCGACATAGTGCTCTCTATTAGTTTTTCAGCATGAATGACCTGCCTTGTTCGAGTGTGTTTCACAGGGACACACCCCCTCTTACGGCAGGTGTCATATCAGTGGTGATAATTCGCTCGACGTTCCGGAAATATCCTGTTGTGGCGTGCCGATTCAGGCAGTCTCAGGCAGGCATTCCTACCGTTGAAACCAGTATTCAAGGGGTAGGCAGGCAGGGCGGGGAATTGGCCTACTTCATTCGTAGAGCGTTCAACGAATGTCAGGCAGTGTTGGAGCTGCCAAATGTTCTGCGCACACATCGCGTAACTGGTTCTCGAACTGCTCGATAATCGCCGGCCAGCCCTGGCGGCTCGCATGTTGGCGTGCATTGAGGCGGGCCCTGCGCAAATGTTCGCTGTCTTCCAGCAACCATCTGGCCGCATCGCAAAACGCGTCCTCATCACCCGGCATGGCCAGCACACCGTTGTAACCATGGCGGATATGCTGGGTCGCCGCCGCCTGGTCGTACGCCACCACACCCAGCCCGGAGGCCATGGCTTCGAGCACCACATTGCCGAAGGTTTCGGTCAGGCTGGGGAACAGGAACACGTCCCCTGATGCGTAATGTCGCGCCAGTTCTTCGCCGCGCTGGGTGCCGCAGAACACCGCATCGGGCAGGTCGCGCTCGAGCATCGGGCGTTGCGGGCCATCGCCGACGATGATCAGTTTCAGCCGACGCTGTGGATAAGTTGCCTGCAGCGCGTCAAAGCAGCGCTTGAGCAGCCCGAGGTTTTTCTCCTGGGCCAGGCGCCCCACGTGCAGCACGGCAATATCGTCGTTTTCCAGGCCCCAGCTTTCCCGTAGTGCGTTGTCCCGCTTGGCCGGGTGGAATAACTGGCTGTCCACCCCGCGCGCCAGCATCCCCAAGCGCTCGAAATGCCGACGCTCCAGTTCCAGGCGTTGGCTGGCACTGGGCACCAGGGTCAAGGTCGAACGGTTATGAAACCAACGCAGGTAGTGCGTGACCATGCGGCTTAACAGGCTCAGGCCGTACTGGTTGGAGTACTGCTGGAAATTGGTGTGAAAACCGCTGACCACACTGATTCCCAGGCGCCGCGCCGCCCGCAGCGCCGACAGCCCCAGCGGGCCCTCGGTGGCGATGTAGAGCACGTCGGGGCGCTGGCGTGTCCAGCGGCGCAGCAACTTGTGCATCGACGACTGGCCCCATTGCAGGCCTGGGTAACCCGGCAGCGGCCAGCCGCGGCAGAGCAGCAAGCCATCATCGCTGGGCCGGCTTGCATCGGCGCCCTGGCGCGGGCGAACCAGTTCGACTTGATGGCCGCGCGCGCGCAAACCTTCGCACAGGCGGCCAAGGGTATTGGCCACCCCGTTGATCTCTGGCGGGAAGGTTTCGGTGATGAGAGTGATGTGAAGCGAAGCTGTCGTCATGACCCACAGTGTCGCTGTGGGCCATGTCGCCATTGTGTCATGCAGATGATGGATTTATGACTTGGCCACTTTCGGCGTCGCCATGGCTTCGGCGCCCTGTTCGCGCACCCAGAACAAGGTCGCCCCGGCCACTGCCGCCGGCATCATCAGCAGGTTGACCACCGGCACCAGCAGCACCAGGTAGACGATGCCGCCGAAGCTCATGCTCTGCCAGCGCTTCTGGCGCAGCCAGGCGAGCATTTCGTTCCAGCCCAGCTTGTGGTTATCGGCCGGGTAGTCGATGTATTGGATCGCCATCATCCACACGCCGAACAGCAACCACAGTGGCGCGGCGATCAGGTTGACCACCGGAATGAACGACAGGATAAACAGGCCGATGGCCCGTGGCAGGAAGTAGCCCAGCTTGCGCATTTCCCGGGCCAGGGTACGCGGAACCATTTCAATCAGTTCGCCCCAGCTGAAGGCCGGGAAGTCATCGGTACCCCGTACCACCACTTCGACTTTCTCGGAAAGAAAGCCATTGAACGGTGCCGCGATGATATTGGCGAGCATGGTGAAGGTGAAAAACACCATCAGCACCACCAGCACCACAAACAGCGGCCATAGCAGGTAATTCAGAAAGCTCAGCCAGCCGGGCAGGGTTGGCATCAAGTGGTCGACCCACAGGCTGAACTGATGGCCGGCAAAGTAGATCAGGCCGACGAACAGCACCAGGTTGATCGCCAGCGGCAGCAGCACAAACAGGCGCAGGCCGGGGCTCAGCACCAGTTTGAGGCCTTCACGCAGGTATTGCGGGCCGGAAAGAACAGGGGCGGGCATGGAGAACTCCGAGCAGGATGACGAACGCGCCGACCTTACCGGCTTTGCCTTCAAGGCGAAAGCGTGGTCGGTGTGACGACATCAACGGTAACAAAGGCGTCGATTAATCGGCCTGACTGCATAGAGACCGCCTATGAGCTGGATTGTTATTCCGTATTTCCTTAATCTTGCCCCCCTCGATACGCTGCACCCATTATTTTTCAGGGCCTGCGAGTTAAAGCCTTCCCCAAGTGCTTCGTGGTCCCTTTTTTATTCCAGCCGTCTTGTAGTCCGGGCGGTCGATAGGAGTGAGTCATGTCTGATACCCGTCATTCGCGAGTGATTATTCTCGGTTCCGGCCCTGCCGGTTACAGCGCTGCCGTCTACGCTGCCCGGGCCAACCTCAAGCCGCTGCTGATCACCGGCATGCAGGCGGGCGGTCAGTTGACCACCACCACTGAAGTCGACAACTGGCCGGGCGATGTCCACGGCCTGACCGGCCCGGTGTTGATGGAGCGTATGAAAGAGCACGCCGAGCGCTTTGAAACCGAGATCGTGTTTGATCACATCAACAAGGTCGACTTCTCCAAGAAGCCTTACAGCCTCACCGGCGACAGCGGCGTCTACACCTGCGACGCACTGATCATCGCCACCGGTGCCAGCGCTCGCTACCTGGGCCTGCCATCGGAAGAAGCGTTCATGGGCAAGGGCGTTTCCGCTTGCGCCACCTGTGACGGGTTCTTCTACCGCAACAAGCCGGTCGCCGTGGTCGGTGGCGGCAACACGGCCGTGGAAGAGGCGCTGTACCTGGCCAACATCGCCAGCACCGTGACCCTGGTTCACCGCCGCGAGACGTTCCGCGCCGAGAAGATCCTGATCGACAAGCTGCACGCCCGTGTCGCCGAAGGCAAGATCATCCTCAAGCTCAACGCCACCCTGGATGAAGTCCTGGGCGACAACATGGGTGTGACCGGTGCTCGCCTGAAAAACAACGACGGCAGCTTCGACGAGCTGAAAGTCGACGGCGTGTTCATCGCCATCGGCCACACCCCGAACACGTCGTTGTTCGAAGGCGTGCTGGAAGCCAAAGACGGTTACCTGGTGGTGCAAGGCGGTCGTGAAGGCAACGCCACCGCGACCAACATCGAAGGCATCTTCGCTGCCGGCGACGTGGCCGACCACGTCTACCGCCAGGCCATCACCTCGGCCGGCGCCGGTTGCATGGCGGCCCTGGACGCCGAGCGTTACCTCGACGGTTTGAAGGACGCTGCGTTCTAAATTGTTGAAATAAAAAAACCGGCTACGAGGCCGGTTTTTTTATGGGTGCAATTTAAATCTGGGAGGGACAAGCCCTCTCCCACATTTTGATCTGCATCTGACTCAGGATTTGCGGGTCAGTGGCTGGGCGGCGAATTTCACACCTGCCAACCCATGGGCAATCAACGCGCGGATATTGCCATGGTCACTGCCCTCAGGCGTGGCCACCACCGAGCGGTAATGCTCGCCAAACGCCAGCAGCGCTTCCTGGTCGCTCAAGCCTTCCAGCAGGGCCAGGCCCAAGGTCTTGCACGAACCTTCGTTCTGCCCGGCAGCGTTTTCCACATCGCCATTGGTGAAGGCCTGTGGCTGGTAATCGTAACCGGCAGCGACAAATGCCAGGGTGTCGGCAAAAACGTGTTCGCCACTGTTGAGGCTGGCGCGCAGGGTGTTCAAATCAGTCATGGGTTTTTCCTTTGGCAAACGCCGCCTGTTGCTCGGCGCTGGCTTCTTGCTGGAATTGGGCTTTCCACTCGGCGTACGGCATGCCGTACACCACTTCACGGGCGTCATCGAGGCTCAGCTCGATCTGGCGTTCGTCGGCCTCGGCCTTGTACCACTTGGACAGGCAGTTACGGCAGAAACCGGCGAGGTTCATCAGGTCGATGTTCTGCACATCCTTGCGGCTGTCCAGGTGCGCCACCAGGCGGCGGAAGGCGGCGGCTTCGAGTTCGAGGCGTTGTTGATCGTTCATAGGGCTCACTGACAATTCAGGGGTTAGCGGCTGGCCGCCAGGGTAATCGACACCGACTCGGCAAAGCGCAGCGCATGGGGCTTGTCCACTTCGACTTCGGCGTACAGCACCGATTCGTTGCTCATCACCAGGTCCAGCAGTTCCTGGGTCAGGCGCTCCAGCAAGGCAAAGCGGTTGCCTTCCACGTGTGCGATGATGGCCTTGGTGATGGTGCGGTAGTTCAGCGCGTGGTCGATGTCGTTGTCGCGCACGGCTTCCTGGGCGGCATACAGGATGGTCAGGTTGATCAGCACATCCTGCTTGTTGAGGATTTCGTCCTCATTGATACCGATGAAGGTGCGCAGGCACAGGTCCTTGACCCGGATGCGCGCCATGCCTGGTTGAAGTTGTGGCATTGCTACTTGCTCCGTCCAATCAGTTGCAGGAACTCCATGCGCGTGGTGTTCGACTCGCGGAACGCGCCGAGCATCACCGAGGTGTTCATGGTTGAATTCTGTTTTTCCACGCCGCGCATCATCATGCACATGTGCTTGGCTTCGATCACCACGGCCACGCCAGCGGCCTGGGTCACGCCCTGGATGGCGTCGGCGATTTGCCGGGTGAGGTTTTCCTGGATCTGCAGGCGCCGGGCGAACATGTCGACGATGCGCGCCAGCTTCGACAGGCCCAGCACCCTGCCGGTCGGAATATAGGCCACGTGGGCCTTGCCGATAAAGGGCAGCAGGTGATGCTCGCACAGTGAATACAGCTCGATGTCCTTGAGGATCACCATCTCGTCGTTGTCGGAGGCGAACAGTGCGCCGTTGACGATTTCCTCGAGGTTCTGTTCATAGCCATGACACAGGTACTGCATGGCCTTGGCGGCACGCTTGGGGGTGTCGAGCAAGCCTTCGCGTTCCGGGTCTTCGCCCAGGCCCTTGAGGATCTCGCGGTAATGGTGGGGCAGGGATAAGGTCATGCAACATCCTCACAAACGGCTTACTTGATATGCCGCCCGCCGTTGACGGTCAGGGTGGTACCGGTGACATAGGGGTTGTCCAGCAGGTAACGCACACTCTGGTAGATCACCTCGGGACCAGGTTCGATGCCCAGGGCCGACTTGGCCAGCACCTTGGTGCGATAGGCCGCGTCGTCCTCTTCGTTGAACATCACCATCGCCGGGGCGATGCCGTTGACCTTGATCAGCGGCGCAAACTGCGCGGCGAACGACAGCGTGAGGCTGTCGAGCCCGGCCTTGGTGGCGCAGTAGGCGATGTGCTGGCGGCTGCCCTTGCGCACCACGTCATCGCTGATATGCACGATGTCGGCAGGTGTAGAGCGTTGCAGCAAGGGTGAACAATGCAGGTTGATCAGGTACGGCGCAAGCATGTGCACGCTGAACATGTCGGTAAAGGCACGGCTTTCGTCGCCCGGCGCCTCCGCGACCCAAGCCGAAGCGTTATGGATGATCGCACGCAGGCTTTGGGTGTGGGTGTTCAGTTCAGCGATAAACGCGAGAATCCCGGCTTCGGTGGAAAAGTCGGCAAACACGCCGACTGCGCCACGCTCACGCAGGGCCTGCACGCCGGGGCGTTCGCTGCGGTAGCTGAAAATCACTGGCTGGCCTTCGTCCAGCAGGCGCTCGGCGCAATGCAGGCCGACGCGCTGGCCGGCGCCGGTGATCAGGATCGGGGCGTTCGTTGCAGTCATGGGAGGCTCGCGTCGCTGGCAGGTGCAAATCATACCAGCGACGGGCCGCCCCTGTACTCACGCCGCCGCTTCGGAGGCCTTGCGCGGGGCTGGCGCTGGGTGCAGCCAGCTCGCCAGCAGGTGGGTCGACAGCGGAATGAACCAGTACACCATCAAGGGCGTGAGTGCCATTGTGCTGACCAGCACCCGTGGCCCCAGCTCGAGTTCACTGAGCAGCGGCCCCAGGACGAAGTTGAACAGCAGCGACACCGGGAAAAACGCCAGCCAGATCGCCACCGCCTGCTTCCAGCGTGGCGGACGGGCACCCGCTGCGCCAAACCAGCCATCGATGCCCCGTACACGGTGCTCGGACGGGGCGGCGAACAAATCGCTGCCACGGCTCAACCACGCACTGCGTGAGGCGGAAAACTCCCAGGCGTGCAGGGTCTTCTCATCGGCGAAGCGGAAAATGATCTGGAATTCATCGTCATTGGGCGGTGGGGCCAGCACGCCGGAGCCCAGGTAACCGGGGAAGTCGGTGGCCAATTGCTCGCCTTCGCGCAGCCAGGCCATCAGTTCTTCATAGCGCCCTTTGGCCACGCGGCGCGCAACCATCAAGGTGACGGGAGAGGTAGACATTGTGTATCTCCAAATGTACGGGTGCACTGGACCGTGTAGGTGGCGCACAGACGAAGCTGCGGGGTGTTGCAGCGACGTGTAAAAAGCAGGCAAGGATTATTCCTGTTTTACCCGAATACACCAGCGACATTGGTCCGAAAAGCGGGAAACTTGAAAAAGACAGGTGTAAAGGCGTTAAATGAGCGCCCAGTTAACGTTGGTTTTTTGGTCAAAAATGCCCGTGATTACTGCTCCGCTTGAAAGTGTTTCGCATCTGGATTCCACTGATTCCGATGAGCTGTTTCCGATCCGTGAAGTCTCGAGATTGACAGGCGTCAACCCGGTCACCCTGCGTGCCTGGGAGCGCCGTTATGGGCTGATACAGCCCACGCGCACCGAAAGTGGGCATCGCCTCTATTCCAAGGCCGATATACAGACAGTCCATCGTATTCTCGATTGGATCGAGCGCGGCGTGGCCGTGAGCAAAGTGGGCAAGATCCTCGCTCGCGACGATCAGCAGGCCGAAGCCGTTCGTGCGCAGCGCGATGCGGTCGAGGAAAGTGAATGGCCGCAGTGGCAGGCGCGGCTGATGCAGGCCGTCAGCGACTTCGATGACCGTCAACTGGAACGTGTGTATGGGCAGATTCTGGCTACCTACCCACTTGATGTGGTGTTCCAGGACATTCTGATGCCTCTGTGGAATGAGCTGTTGCGTCATCAGGGGCGTTTCGGCCAGGCCAGCGAGTGGTTGTTCTTCGACAACTTCCTGCGAGTACGTGCCCTGGAGCGCCTGCAACTGGCGTGTGCTTCACCCGTGCCGCGGGTATTGCTGGCGGCCATGGCGGGTGAGTGCCGCAAGTTGGAGTTGCTGGTGGCGGCGCTCTTGATGAGCCGGGATGACCTGGCCGTGAAGGTGCTGGGCATGGGACAGCCGTTTGACGAGTTGACGCTGGTCTGCGAGAAGACTCACCCACAGGCGCTGATCCTCTTCTCCAATTACTCGCATAACCATGATCTTGCCGGGCGCTTGAACCGCTTGGCGTTGACTCTGGATTGCCCGCTGCTGCTTGCAGGTGCGGCGTCGGATCTTGCCGAGGACGACCTGGCCGGCACGTCCATCGGCTGCCTGGGCAATGAAGGTCGCTTGATGCGGCGGCGCTTGCAACAGTTTCTCAGCGGCGGGCTGGATACCTGATTTCAGGCATGCATGTGCGGGTGGACCAGGCGGTGCTGGTGCAGGATGAACTGACGCAGACGCTCGGTTTCATCCGCATCGCTTTGGCTCAAGCGGTAGGCAAACAAGCCCCGCGCCGTTTCCCGCTCGAACGCGCCGCGCAGCGCGATGCGTTCGTACCCCGACGGGCTGAACCACAGGGAAAAGGTTTTTGGCGGCTTGCTCCGGCCGCGAATCTCCACCAGCACGCCCTTGAATGACACTTCATGCACCCACAGAGCGCTCGCAGTGCCCCGGATGTTCTCCAGGGGCACCGGCGTTTCAAGCGCCAGGCGCCACGGGCGTATCATCGGCCCGTCTTCGAAAATACTCGGCACGCCCAAACGCAGATGCACCGCATTGAACTCATCCTCCACCAGATGCAGGGGGAAGGTCAGTTGCTGGTTGTCGAACTGCGCCTGGATGGTGACATGGTCGTGGGCGGCGAGGCGGGTGAGCAAGTCGCGAATCTGCGCACCGCCGTTGACGGTCAGGCTCGACGAAGCATCCCGCAGGTTGAGTTGCGGGTTGTGCTGCATGTTCTGAATGAAATCCAGCTCATCCTGGGTCAGAAGCGCATTGCGTTGCATCGTGCTTGCTCAATGGAGGGTGCTAAAGTGCCATTATCCGCTCTTATCGCTGCACTTTCTAAATTTTGTTTAATCCGCTTGTCACTTTGAGCGCTGCCAGCTCGGCCTTGACCTCGGCCAGTTCGCTTTCCAACTGCGCAACACGCTGCTGGGCCTTGACCTGGAGCGTGACGTCCTTTTGTACACCGACGAAATACGTCTGCTTGTCCGCTGCGTTGTAAACCGTTGAAAGGGACAGTTCGTTCCAGAAGTGGCTGCCGTCCTTGCGGTAATTGCGCAGGGTTTCCCGGCAGGCACCGCCGTTCTCCAACGCGTCACGGATGGCGATCAGGGCCGGCTGGTCGCGGTCGCCGGATTGCAGGAAGCGGCAATCCTGATAGAGGATTTCGTCGAGGGTGTAGCCGGTCAGCCGTTCGAATGCAGGGTTCACGTAGATCAGCGGCTTGTCCTTGCCTTCTCTTTCAGCGACGACGATGCCGTCGTTGGAAGCGTTGATCACCATTTGCATCAGCTTGGCGTTAATCATTGAGCGGTCCATGGCTTGTGGTTGGAGTGGGCAGTTTAAGACATGCCTTGAATCTTGCACGGCGGGCGCCGAAATATTTGCGCCAGCTGCTAATATCCCAGGCTTTCGCTCAACTACAGGATCAGATTGATGAAAGTCGCCATCCTTTCCGGCTCGGTGTACGGCACGGCTGAAGAAGTCGCGCACCACGCCGCCGACCTCCTCAACAAGGCCGGCTTTGAGGCCTGGCACAATCCCCGTGCGACCTTGGCGGATGTACTAGCCTTCAGTCCGCAAGCCTTTCTGGCGGTGACCTCCACCACCGGCATGGGGGAATTGCCCGACAACCTGCAACCCCTGTATTCCTCCATTCGCGACCAACTGCCCGGCGCCTGGCGCGGGTTGCCCGGCGCAGTGATCGGCCTGGGCGATGCCAGCTACGGCGATACCTTCTGTGGCGGTGGCGAGCAAATGCGCGAGCTGTTCGGCGAGTTGGGTGTGCGTGAAGTGCTGCCGATGCTGCGCCTGGACGCCAGCGAAAGCGTCACCCCGGAAGCCGACGCCGAGCCATGGCTGGCCGAGCTGGTCACTGCACTGCGCGCTTGACCGGAAACTCGCGTAACAACGCCAGCCAGGCCTGGGCGGCTTTCGACAGGTAGGCGCCCTCACGCCAGATAAAGGCAATGTCCCAGCGCAGGTAATCGGGCGCCTTCAACGTCAGGCGCACCACCCCAGGTCGCACCAGCCCACGGGCGACCACGCTGGGCAGCAGCACCACGCCTTGGCCGGCGGCCACCAAGGCTGCGAGGAAGTCCGCCTGGCCGCTGCGGCCGATTTCCTTCGGGGTAAAACCCAACTGCTGACACGCCTGCATCAGGCGGTCGTTAAGCACAAAGCTGCGCTGGTACATCAGGAACGGTGTGTCCGCCAATTCCTCAAGGCGCACCTGGGCGTTGTCCGCCAGGGGGTGGTCAATCGGCAGCAGTGCGTCCAGGGGTTCATCGCAAAAGGCTTGCCAGGCAAACGCCGGGTCATTGGGTTTCAAGCTGCCGCCCACTTCCAGCTCACCGCTCAGGATGGCCTGTTCGATATTGCGGCTGCCGCCTTCCAGCAGTTGGATGGTGACGTTCGGGTAGCGCCGGCGGTACTCGGCAAACAGCCCGGCGAACAGCGTGTCACCCGCCAGCAGCGGCAGGCCCAGGCGCAACTCGCCGCGGGTGAGCTGCTGCATATCGTCCAGCTCGCTCAGCAGTTCGGCTTGCAGGCGCAACATGGCTTCGGCGCGTTGCAGTACGACCTGGCCGGCGGCGGTCAGGCGGGTCTGCGAGCCGATGCGGTCAAGCAGCGGTGTGCCAAGGCTTTGCTCCAGTTGCGCCACCTGTTTGCTGACGGCGGACTGGCTGATATGCAGGGTTTTCCCCGCCTGGGTAAAGCCCCCTCGGTGGATCACTTCGACAAAGCTGCGCAGCTGTTTGAATTCCATCGGCCTGATTCCAGTTTGGAATGGTTGGCAGTCTAACAATTCGCTGTGGGGATGGAAGGCCGCACTCTAAAATAGGGGCCTGCGAGGACCCAAAGCCCATGAAACGTTTTCCCTTCAAACACCTTGGCCGTTTGCTGACTGAACTGGTCGTGCTGCTCGCGATTTATCTGCTGGGCACCCAGTTGGCGACCTGGCTGGCCTGGCCCATTCCCGGTGGCGTGGTGGGCCTGGGCCTGTTGCTGGCAACGTTCGCCAGCGGCCTGGTCAAACCGGCGGCACTGCAATTGGGCGCCGGGGTGTTGATGGCCGAGATGCTGCTGTTCTTCATCCCGGCCCTGATGAGCCTGCTCGATTACGGTGGCCTGCTGCGCAATGATGGCTGGCGCATCCTGTTGGTGATCGGCTTGAGCACGCTGGCGGTGATGCTGGTCACGGCGTTTACGGTAGAAGCGGTGTGCCGCTGGAGGTTGCGCCATGAAGCTTGAGCTGATGCCGGTGTTCTGGCTCGCCTTGACCCTGGGCGCCTACGTGTTCAGCCGCTGGCTCTACCGGCGTACCGGGCGCTACCTGCTGTCGCCACTGATCCTGGTGCCGGCACTGTTGTTGGCGGTGGCCGTGCCGATGCGCACCGCCTATGCCGAATACGCCACCGACACCCACTGGCTGATGCTGGTGCTGGGCCCGGTGACTGTGGCGTTTGCCGTGCCGATCTGGCAGCAGCGCCGCTTGCTGGCGCGGCACTGGCCAGCGTTGTTGCTGGGCATGATGGCGGGCAGCGTGGCGTCGATCGCGACCTCGTTCGGCCTGGCAAAAGCCCTGGCGTTGGACAGCGCGGTGACGATGTCGCTGGTGCCGCGCTCGATCACCACACCGTTCGCCATGCCGGTGTCTTCCGACCTGGGTGGCGTGCCGGAGCTGACGGCGGTGTTTGTGATGTTCACCGGTGTGTTCGGCGCCATGCTCGGTGGTGTATTGCTCAAATGGCTGCCGCTGCGGACACCCCTGGCACGTGGCGCGTTGTTTGGCGTGGGCGCCCACGGTGCGGGTGTCAGTCGCGCCCATGAAGTGGGGGGCGAAGAGGGCTCGGTCGCCGGCCTGGTGATGGTGTTGACGGGGTTGCTCAACCTGTTTGCCGTGCCTTTTCTGGCGGCGCTTCTCTGACGCGCTTTAAACAAACTTCAACTATTCTCTGAACTGACCCGCTCGGTCATCAAGCTGGCTGCCAAGGCAACTCCGGCAGGCATGAGGTCTGACTAGACTGGCCCATCACACAAAAAAAACAACAATAAGACAGTGCGCCAAGGAGGTCATCGCCGTGAGCCTAGCCCCCGTTCTATCGCCGCAGAATGTCAAAGACCAGGTCAGCGCTGCCGAATGGCAGACCCGCGTCGACCTGGCGGCCTGCTATCGCCTGGTGGCGCTGCATGGCTGGGATGACCTGATCTTCACCCATATCTCGGCCAAGGTGCCGGGCACCGATGACTTCCTGATCAACCCCTACGGGCTGATGTTCCACGAGATCACCGCGTCGAGCCTGGTCAAGGTCGACCTGGCCGGCAACAAACTGATGGACAGCCCCTACGACATCAATCCGGCGGGCTACACCATCCACAGTGCCATCCATGAAGTTCGCCATGATGTGACGTGCGTGCTGCACACCCACACGGCTGCGGGTGTGGCCGTCGCTGCACAGCAGCAGGGCGTGTTGCCCATCAGCCAGCAATCGCTCTTCGTACTGTCGAGCCTGGCCTATCACGCCTACGAAGGCGTGGCCTTGAACCACGAAGAAAAAGCCCGCTTGCAGGCCGACCTCGGGGATAGCAATTTCCTGATGCTGCACAACCATGGCCTGCTGACCTGCGGCAGTACCATTGCCGACACCTTTCTGATGATGTTCACCTTCCAGCGCGCCTGCGATATTCAGGTGCTGGCGCAGAGCGGCGGCGCCGAATTGATCGCCATCGGGCCGCAGATTCTTGCCGGTGCCAAGGCGATGGTGGCGGCTGTTACAAAGAGTGCCCAAGGCATGGGCGGCGCGCTGGCCTGGCCGGCCTTGCTGCGCAAATTGGACCTGCAAGATCCAGGGTATAACCGCTGATGCCACTCGCCGAAATCCCGCTCAGAGCCTGGCGCAAGCGTGGCCAGGATTTCGTCTTTCGCGGCCGTACCCTTCGCTATTGGGTGGCCGGGCAGGGCGAACCGCTGCTGCTGATCCATGGCTTCCCCACGGCCAGTTGGGACTGGCATTACCTGTGGCAACCCCTGGCCCAACGGCACCTGGTGATCGCCTGCGACATGCTCGGCTTCGGTGACTCGGCCAAGCCGTTGGATCACGATTACTGCCTGCTGGAACAGGCGGACTTGCAACAGGCCCTGCTCGAACACTTGCGGGTGGAACAGCCGGTGCATGTGTTGGCCCATGATTATGGTGACAGCGTCGCCCAGGAACTCCTGGCCCGCCACTACGAAGGCCGGTTTGAGATGGCCAGCTGTGTGTTCCTCAATGGTGGGTTGTTCCCCGAAACCCATCGCCTGGCGCTGGTGCAAAAGCTCTTGCTCAGCCCCCTGGGCTGGATGATCGGCCGCGCGTTCGGGCGCAATGCCCTGGCAGACAGCTTCAGCCAGATATTCGGCCCCGACACCCGCCCCAGTGAAAGTGCCCTGGATGATTTCTGGAGCCTGATCAACGGCAACGGCGGCACGCGTATCCTGCACAAACTGATCGCCTACGTCCCCCAGCGCCGCCGCCTGCGTGATCGCTGGGTCGGCGCGATGCAGCGCGGCGAAGTGCCGTTGCGGGTGATCGACGGCGAAGTGGACCCGATCTCCGGCGCTCATATGGTCGAGCGTTACCAGCAATTGGTGCCCGACGCCGACACGGTGTTGCTGGCCAATATCGGCCACTACCCGCAGATCGAGGCGCCGGTGCAGGTGCTCAGGCACTACCAGGCCTTTCGTGATCGGCTCGGGCAGCCGGCCTCGCAAGTGGCCTATTCCTGATCCCGAATCCGTTTCTGTAGGAGCGAGCTTGCTCGCGAAAATCGTCAACAATAACGTGGGAATCCTGACACCACGCGGCGCTCTGGGATTTTTCGCGAGCAAGCTCGCTCCTGCAGAGAGACGAGTCATCATCCCCCAGCCTTATCGAGCACCATTCATCCTCCGCCGTATTTATTGTGACCGCAGGCGCGTTGCCGGACACTCGAACCATTCCCATTGTCGCCAGCGGAGTTTGGTATGAGTGAGTCAGTGCAGTTCCAGGATAAGGTCGTGATCGTCACCGGTGCCGGCGGCGGATTGGGCCGGGCCCATGCGCTGCTGTTCGCCAGGCACGGGGCCAAGGTCTTGGTCAACGACCTCGGCGGTTCTACCCAGGGCGAGGGCGCCAATGCCTCCGCCGCCGACCGGGTGGTCGCCGAGATTCGTGCTGCGGGCGGTGTCGCCGAGGCCAACCATGACTCTGTCACCGACGGTGACAAGATCGTCCAGAACGCCCTCGACGTTTTCGGCCGCATCGACGTAGTGGTCAACAACGCCGGCATCCTGCGTGACAAAACCTTCCACAAAATGGACGACGCCGACTGGGACCTGGTTTACCGCGTGCATGTCGAAGGTGCCTACAAAGTCACCCGCGCCGCCTGGCCTCACCTGCGTGAGCAAGGTTATGGCCGGGTGATCTTCACCGCGTCCACCTCGGGCATCTACGGCAATTTCGGCCAGTCCAACTACGGCATGGCCAAGCTCGGGCTGTACGGCCTGACCCGCACCCTGGCCCTGGAAGGGCGCAAGAACAACATCCTGGTCAATGCGATTGCCCCCACCGGCGGTACGCGCATGACCGAAGGCCTGATCCCGCCGCAAGTGTTCGAGCGCCTCAAGCCGGAACTGGTCAGCCCGCTGGTGGTGTACCTGGGCAGCGAAGCGTGCCGGGAAACGTCCGGGCTGTTCGAGGTGGGTGGTGGCTGGATCGGCAAGACCCGCTGGGAACGCAGCCTGGGCGTGGGCTTCGACCCTGAAGCCGGGTTCTCCCCCGATGACGTGGCGGCGCATTGGGCGCAGATCTGCGACTTTGAAGGCGCAGCCCACCCCAACGACAACATCGAAGCGTTGAAGGAGATGATGGCGAACTTGCAGAAGTACAGCCTGTGATCGTTGCTTGAAAAAGCTTGAATCCCACGGGGCGCTGATGGCGCCCCGTTTTATTTCAGACAAAAAAAAGCCGCTGCAAACGCAGCGGCTGAAGTCAGACGTTGGATCAAGGAGCGACAAATCAACGTCAGTGAACACGGGTAACAGATTGAAAAAAGGCATCAATCCATTCGAATCTGGCTGTTCTTCCCGATGGGGAAGCGGGCTGTTTGCCCTGAAAGCCAGGCAAGAATAGTCGGTTGTTACAAAATGAGTAATCCCGATTCATGACAAGGACTGTTACTGAAAACGCAACAGTTTCAGGGCAAGCCATCCATTCCCCTGATAACCCGCCATCCACCCAATCCATGGGCCCGCCCGCACCCCGGCCAGAGCGGCTTGTCATCCTTTCGAGCGATAGAGCGAATCCCTCCTTGGTGCGCTTATCGCTCCTGATGCGCGGCAGTAGGGTGAGGCCTTCTGTCACTCACCGGGGAAGACGCATGACAAAAACAACAATGCGCGCCATCTTCACGCCACAGGCGCTGGCCGCTGCGGTTGCGTTGGGTTGCTGTGCCCAGGCACAGGCTGTTTCCTTCAACATCGGCGAGATCGAAGGGCAATTCGACTCCTCGCTGTCGGTCGGCTCGAGCTGGGGCATGCGCGATGCCGATAAAAAACTCGTGGGCACCGTCAATGGCGGCACGGGGCAAGCTTCCACGGGGGATGACGGGCGTCTCAACTTCAAGAAGGGCGAGACCTTCTCCAAGATCTTCAAAGGCCTGCATGACCTGGAGCTGAAGTACGGCGACACCGGTGTGTTCGTGCGCGGCAAGTACTGGTACGACTTCGAACTCAAGGACGAAGACCGCGAGTTCAAGCAGATCAGCGACCACAACCGCAAGGAAGGCGCCAAGTCCAGCGGCGCGCAGATCCTCGATGCGTTCGTCTACCACAACTACTCCCTGGGCGACCTGCCGGGCACCGTGCGCGCAGGCAAGCAGGTGGTCAGTTGGGGCGAAAGTACCTTCATCGGCAACTCCATCAACAGCATCAACCCGATTGACGTGTCGGCGTTCCGTCGGCCCGGTGCCGAGATCAAGGAAGGGCTGATTCCGGTCAACATGCTGTTCGCGTCCCAGAGCCTGACCAACCAACTGACCGTGGAAGGCTTCTACCAGCTGGAGTGGGATCAGACGGTGCTGGATAACTGCGGCACCTTCTTTGGCAATGACGTGGCGGCGGATGGCTGCACCGGCAACTACACGGTGGGTAGTCCGGCGATTGCACCGCTCCAACCGATCGCAGCGGCTCGCGGGCAAGGCTTTGTGGTGACCCGCGAAGGTGTGGTGGTGCAGCGTGCCGGTGATCGCGATGCACGGGACTCCGGCCAATTCGGCGCAGCCTTGCGCTGGCTGGGCGATGACACGGAGTACGGCCTGTACTTCATGAACTACCACAGCCGTACGCCGACTGTGGGCACGATTACCGCCAACACCAATCTGGCGACCATCGGTGGTATCGCGGCGGCTGCTCCGGCGGGCTTCGGTTCGGCCCTGGCCCAAAGCACCATGCTTGGTCGTGGCCAGTACTACCTCGACTATCCGGAAGACATCCGCCTGTTCGGTGCCAGCTTCTCCACCACCCTGCCCACCGGTACGGCGTGGACCGGCGAGATCAGCTACCGCCCGAATGCACCGGTGCAGCTCAACACCACTGACTTGACTTTGGCTCTGATCAACCCGATTGCCGGCAATGCGGCATCGCCGATCCGTTCCTCCTTCGGCGCCGACAACAAGGGCTACCGCCGCAAGGAAATCACCCAGATCCAAAGCACCATGACCCAGTTCTTCGACCAGGTGCTGGGCGCTGAACGCTTGACCCTGGTGGGCGAAGCGGCCGTGGTCCATGTCGCCGGCCTGGAGGATAAATCCAAGCTGCGTTACGGCCGCGACTCGGTGTACGGCGCCTATGGTTTCCAGGGTGACACCGACGGTTTCGTCACCTCCACCTCCTGGGGCTACCGCGCGCGGGCGATCCTCGACTACAACAATGCGATTGCCGGGGTGAACCTCAAGCCCAACCTGTCCTGGTCCCATGACGTGGCCGGCTACGGGCCCAACGGGATCTTCAATAAAGGCGCCAAGGCCATCAGCGTCGGCGTGGATGCGGACTATCGCAGCACCTACACCGCCAGCCTCAGCTACACCGACTTCTTTGGCGGCGACTACAACACCCTGACCGACCGCGACTTCCTCGCCCTCAGCTTCGGCGTGAACTTCTGATTTGGCTTAAAGAAGGACAAGAATCCATGCGTAAGACAATTGCAGTATTGGCCCTCAGCCTGTTGGCTTCCCACGTGATGGCGGCGGTGTCGCCGGAAGAGGCGGCCAAGCTGGGCACCACCCTGACACCGGTCGGCGCCGAAAAAGCCGGCAACGCCGATGGCTCGATCCCGGCGTGGACCGGCGGTATCCCGAAAAACGCTGGCGCGATAGACAGCAAGGGCTTTCTCGCCGACCCGTTCGCCAATGAAAAACCGCTGTTCGTGATCACCGCCGCCACGGTGGACAAGTACAAGGACAAACTCTCCGACGGCCAGGTGGCGATGTTCAAGCGCTACCCCGAGACCTACAAGATCCCGGTGTACCCGAGCCACCGTACGGTCAACCTGCCACCGGACATCTACGAGTCGATCAAGCGCAGCGCGCTGAACGTCAAGACGATCAACGACGGCAACGGCCTGGAAAACTTCACCGGTAACCGTTACTACGCGTTCCCGATTCCCAAGAATGGCGTGGAAGTGCTGTGGAACCACATCACCCGCTACCACGGTGGCAACCTGCGCCGCATCATCACCCAGGCCACCCCGCAGACCAATGGCAGCTACACGCCGATCCGCTTCGAGGAGGAAGTGGCGGTGCCCCAGGCGATTCCCGATATCGACCAGGCCAAGGCGGCCAACGTGCTGAGCTATTTCAAGCAATCGGTGACCGCCCCGGCACGCCTGGCGGGCAACGTACTGCTGGTGCACGAGACCCTCGACCAGGTGAAGGAACCGCGCCTGGCCTGGATCTACAACGCCGGCCAGCGCCGCGTGCGCCGCGCGCCGCAAGTGTCCTATGACGGCCCGGGTACCGCGTCCGACGGCCTGCGCACCACCGACAACTTCGACATGTTCTCCGGCGCCCCCGACCGCTATGACTGGAAGCTGGTGGGCAAGAAAGAGATGTACATCCCCTACAACAGCTACAAGCTCGATTCGCCGTCGCTCAAGTACGACGACATCATCAAGGCCGGTCATATCAACCAGGACCTGACCCGTTACGAACTGCACCGCGTGTGGGAAGTGGTCGGCACGGTCAAGCCGAGCGAGCGGCACATCTACGCCAAGCGCCACATGTACATCGACGAAGACAGCTGGCAAGTCGCGCTGGTGGATCACTACGACGGTCGTGGCCAACTGTGGCGCGTCGCCGAAGGTCATGCGCAGTTCTACTACGACCACCAGGTGCCTGCCTACACCGTCGAGACCCTGTACGACATCATTGCCGGGCGCTATATCGCACTGGGCATGAAGAACGAGGAGAAGAGCAGCTTCGTGTTCGGCTTTGCGGCCAAGGCAGCGGACTACACCCCGGCGGCGTTGAGGGCTGAAGGCGTGCGCTGATCCCAATATGAAATGCAATCAAATGTGGGAGGGGGCTTGCCCCCGATGGCGGTGTATCAGTCAACCAATCCAGTGACTGACAGTCCCTCATCGGGAGCAAGCCCCCTCCCACAGTGGGTTTTTTACACATGGGGTTCTGTGCATGGCCTTCAATCACCCCGCTGAATACTTCTTCAACAACCACCCGCCACAGGACTAGGGTAAGCACCAGGTTGCATAACAATAAAAAAGCAGGATGCAGCAATGACTGCCATGACACGCTGCCTGGACCGTCCTGGATTCATGCCCCGGCTGTCCGCTCACCATCTGCTGCGCCCACGCCTGGCCGAGCCGTTGCTGACGGACCAGGCCAGGGTCAAATTACTCTGCGCCCCCGGCGGCAGTGGCAAGAGTGCGCTGCTCGCCGAATGTGCGTTGCAGGCGCCTGCGGGTTGCCAGGTGTACTGGTTGCCCCTCAATGGCGCGGTGCTCAGCCCCCTCGACCTGTGCCTGCGGCTGGCGCAAAACCTGGGCCTGACGTTTACCGATGAAGCCACCCTGCTGCTCGATCTCAGTCGCTGGCAGGCTTCGGCGTGGCTTTTCCTTGATGATTTTTGCCGCTTGCCCACGCCCGACACCGACGCCTTGCTTGACCGGCTGCTCACCGCCAGCAGCCCGGCCCTGACCTGGTGGCTGGGCGCACGACGGCGACCGGCGTGCAACTGGCCGCGCCTGCTGCTCGACGATGAGTTGCTTGAATGTGGCGCCGAACTGGCCTTCAGCCCTGGGGAGATCCAGCAACTGCTCAGCCATGCCCCCGGGCATTCGGTCGACAGCGTGCAGCAGTTCAGCGCCGGTTGGTGCGCGGGTGTGCGCATCGCCCTGCTGGGGGATGGGCACCCCGACAAGACCTTGCTCGACTACCTGCAACACGAACTGTTCAGCACACTGCCGCCGGAGCTGGCGGAGGCCTGGCGCGTACTGGCTCATCTGCCGCGCTTCAACGCCGGCTTGTGCGAGCACTTGTTCGGCGCGGGAGACGGTGACCAGTACCTGAGGGATCTGCAGGTGCTCGGCGCCTTTATTCAGCCGTGGGAAGACACCGACTGGCTGCAGGTTTTTCCGCCCCTGGCGCAACTGATGCAAAACGAACCCTGGCCGGCCAAACGCTCCTGGCATCGCCGCGCCTGCCAATGGTTCTGCGCCGAACAGGACTGGCAGGCCGCCTTCGAACAGGCGCTGCTGGCCGAAGAATATGAAATGGCGGTGAGCCTGTTGCAGCATTTCAGTTTCGAGGACCTGTTCCGCCAGCAGAACGCCGTCTTGCTGTTGCACCTGCATGAGCAGCATGGCGATGAATTGATGCTCGGCTCGGCACAACTGGTGGGGCTGGTGACGGCGGCGTTGCTGTTTGCCGGGCGTTTCGAGCAGGCAGCGGTGTGCATCGATCAACTGGCCCGGTTTGCCCCGCAACCGACGGCGGCGCAGCAGCGGTATTTATTGGCGCGCTGGCAGGCGCAATGGGGCTGGCTGCTGCACCTGGGCGGCGATGCCGAGGGCTCGCGCCTGCATTTTCTGGAGGCGCTGCAAGCCTTGCCCGACAGCGCGTGGACCTCGCGGCTGATGTGCCTGTCGGGCCTGACCCAGCAGGCCTTGTTGCGCGGCGAACTGGACGTGGCCCAAAGCCTGAACCGCGAAGCGCTGTGCCTGGCGCGCGCTCAGGGTTCGTTGCTGCTGGAGGCGCTGCTTGAACTGGATCACGCTCAACTGCTGGAACAGCGCGGGGCACCGTACCGGGCCCAGAGCCTGCTGGAAAATGTACAGGCCATGTTACTTGAGCAGCGGCTAAAGGCCGGCCCCTTGGTGGGGCGTATCGCCCTGCGACGCGGGCACCTGGCCTTGCGCCAGGGCCAGGACAGCCTGGCCGCCGAGTGTTTCGACACGGGCTTGAAAATGTGCCTGCACAGCCAGGACAAGCGCGTGCTCTACGGCTTTCTCGGCCTGGCACTGTTGGCTGCCAACCGTGGCGATTACGCCCAGGCCTTTGTCCAGTTGCGTGAGGCCGAACGGCTGATGCAGCAACGCCAGGTGCCGGACACGGTGTACCGCGCGGTGCTGCTGTTGGTCAGCGGGCACTTCTGGTTGCAGCAGGGGCGCGCCGAATTGACTGTGGAAGCGGTGCGCCGCGTGCTGCGTCACTTCCGTGGGCCCCAGGCCAAACAAGCACCGCCGGCCACCCTGGAACTGATCCCGCGTCTTGAATACCTGTTGGTGCTGGCGGAGGTGAAGCTGGGCTGCGCCGAGCAACCGCTGGAACGGCTCAACGCGTTGCTGCAAGCCACCCATCAGCGCGGCATGCTGTGCCTGGAAATCGAACTGCACCTGGTGCTGGGCGAAGTCGCCTGGCAGCTGGGTGATCCGGTCTTGGCGCGCCGCTCGCTGCAAGCCGGCCTGGAGCTGGCGGCGCGTTGCCAGGTGCAGCAAGCGATTCGCGAATTGCGTCTGCGCGCGCCGGGACTGCTGAGTGAGCTGGGCCTGGAGCCTCAGGCATCAACCCCGGGCACGGTGGAAAACCCCTTGAGCCAGCGCGAACTGGAAGTGCTGCAACTGATCGCCCTCGGCAGTTCCAACCTGGAGATCGCCGACCGCCTGTTTATCTCCCTGCACACCGTCAAGACCCACGCGCGGCGCATTCACAGCAAGCTCGGCGTGGAGCGGCGTACCCAGGCGGTGGCCAAGGCCAAGACCTTGGGCCTGATGGTTTAGATGAACGCCTGACGGTATTCGCCGGGCGTCGCGCCCATGGCCTGGCGGAAGCGATGGGTAAAGTGGCTGGCGCTGGAAAAACCGCACAGCAAGGCAATCTCGCCCAACGGCAGGGCGCCGCCACGCAGCAGGTTTTGCGCGCGGGTCAGCCGACGCGCCAGCAGGTACTGATGGGGCGGCAGGCCGAAGCTTTGGCGAAACATCCGTGCGAAATGGTACTCCGACAACGCGCACAACCCAGCCAGTTGCCCAAGGCTGATGGGCTCCTCCAAGTGCTGGTCGATGTAGTCCACCAGCAACCGTCGTTGGTAGGCGGCCAGCCCGCCTTTCAACCGCAGGCCTTCGCGGGCGCCCACCTGGCTGAGCAGGGTGTGGCTGAGCATTTCATGGGCGAGGCTGCTGGTGAGCAGGCGTTCGGCGGGTTCATCCCAGTTGAGGGCGATCAACTGGTGGAAGCGTCGGGCCAGGCGCTGGTCTTCCAGGAAGGTACTTTCCCGCAGTTCCAGCGCGCGCGGTTCGCGGTCAAGCAGGGTAACGCAGCCCAGGGCAAATTGTTCCGGGCTGAAATACACGTGGGCCAGGCGGATTTCACCGTTGATCACCCAGGCCGATTGGTGCTCGGCAGGCAGGATGCACAGCTTGTCGGGGCCGCCCTTGGTGCCCGGACGGTCGCGCCGAAACGTGCCGGTGCCGCCACCGACATAGCAGGACAGGGTGTGATGGCTGGGCGCCTGGTAGTCCTGGGAATCGTGATGGTTGCTCCACAAGGCCGCGGACAAGCCGTCACCGAGCTCGGCGCAGGCTTCCAGGCGTGCGTTGGGCGAGCGGTTAAGGGCTTGGAAGACTTGCAGGGATTCCAGGTCTGGCATGGTGTGTATTCTCCGACGCCTTGCATCCTACTCCGCGAGGCTGGCGCTGTGATCCCATCGCCCGACAAAAGCGCAAGATTGTGCAAGAGCCTTGCCCGGGTTGAAGGCGACACTGTGGCTCAATCGATGGAGCCCGCTATGAACCTTTCCCTGTACTTACTCACTGTGCTGATCTGGGGCACCACCTGGATCGCCCTCAAATGGCAATTGGGCGTGGTGGCGATTCCCGTGTCCATCGTCTACCGCTTCGGCCTGGCGGCCCTGGTGTTGTTTGCGTTGTTGCTGGTCAGTCGCAAGTTGCAGGTGATGAACCGGCGCGGGCACCTCATCTGCCTGGCCCAGGGGTTGTGCCTGTTCTGTGTCAACTTCATGTGCTTTCTCACGGCCAGCCAATGGATCCCCAGCGGCCTGGTGGCGGTGGTGTTTTCCACCGCCACGCTGTGGAATGCGCTTAATGCCCGGGTGTTTTTCGGTCAGCGGGTGGCACGCAATGTGTTGATGGGCGGTGGCCTGGGCTTGGCCGGCTTGGGCTTGCTGTTCTGGCCGGAACTGGTGGGGCATACCGCCAGTCCGCAGACCTTGCTGGGTTTGGGGTTGGCATTGCTGGGGACGATGTGTTTCTCGGCGGGCAATATGCTCTCGAGCCTGCAGCAGAAGGCCGGTTTGAGGCCGTTGACCACGAATGCCTGGGGCATGTTGTATGGTTCGTTGATGCTGGCGACCTACTGCGTGGTGCGCGGCATTCCGTTTGAGATGGACTGGAGCGCACGTTACATCGGTGCGTTGTGGTACCTGGTGATTCCGGGTTCGGTGATCGGTTTTACCGCGTACCTGACCTTGGTCGGGCGCATGGGACCGGAGCGTGCGGCGTATTGCACGGTGCTGTTCCCGGTGGTGGCGCTGAATGTGTCGGCGTTTGCCGAAGGCTACCAGTGGACCGCGCCGGCGTTGGCGGGGTTGGTACTGGTGATGCTGGGGAATGTGTTGGTGTTTCGTAAGCCTAAGGTGGCTCAGCCGGTGAATCCGATCCTTCAGGCAAAGCAGGTCTAGTGTGGGAGGGGGTAAACCTTCTCCCACATTTCCTGCATTTCTCACATTTGACCGAGTTGTCTGGTTTATTTGAGCCCTAAACGCTTGGCCATCCGGCCGAGGTTGGCGCGGTCCAGGCCCAGTTCGCGGGCGGCGCCGGCCCAGTTGTGCTGGTGGCGTTCCAGGCAGGCGTTGATCACTTGGCGCTGGTAGTCCTCGGTGGCCTGGCGCAGGTCACCGGTGACGGCCAGGGCGGTTTCTGCCGCTGCTTCGATCGCCGGCGTGCTGACGTCGGGCAAGTCCAGGTCCTGGGCACTCAGGCTCAGAATCTTCGGGCGTTCGCGACAGTTGCCCAGGGCTTTCAGCGCGCTGCGGCCGATCAAATGTTCCAGCTCCCGCACATTGCCCGGCCAGTTATAGGCCAGCAGCGCCGCCTGGGCATCGCTGGTCAGGCGCAGGCTGCCCAGGCCCATGCGTGAGCGGTTCTGCTCGAGGAAGAAGCCGGCCAGCAGCAACACATCACGCCCGCGCTCGCGCAGGGCCGGCACTTGCAACGGGTACACGCTCAGGCGGTGGTAGAAGTCGGCGCGGTAGCGGCCGTTGCGCACTTCGTCGGCGAGGTCGCGGTTGGTGGCGGCGATCAGGCGCACATCCACCTGGTGTTCCTTGTCCGATCCCAGGCGCTGCAACTGGCCGCTTTGCAGCACCCGCAGCAGCTTGGCCTGCACGCTCAGGGACAGTTCGCCCACTTCGTCCAGAAACAGCGTGCCGCCATTGGCCAGCTCGAACTTGCCGCGCCGTTCATTCAGCGCGCCGGTGAAGGCGCCACGCACATGGCCGAACAACTCGCTTTCCACCAAGGTTTCCGGCAGGGCCGCGCAGTTGAGGCTGATCAGTGGTTTGTCCGCCCGGGACGACGCCGCGTGAATGGCCTGGGCCACCAGTTCCTTGCCCACCCCGGTTTCGCCGGTGATCAGCACCGTGAGGTCGCTGCCACCCACCAGCTTGATTTCTTCCACCAGGCGCTTGTGGGTTTTACTCTGGCCGATCATTTCCTTGTGCTGCTGGCCGCTGGCCTGGCGGTAGATCTCGGCGCGCTGGTGTTCGTCTTCGGCGCGCAATGCCAGGCGTTCGATACGTTCGGCCACGTTGACGGTGGCGGCGGCGAGGCTGGCGAAGGCTTGCAGGGCGTCCAGCTCCACCCGTTCGAAGCGCTCGGTGTCCAGCGCGTCCAGGGTCAACAGGCCCCAGGGCAGGTCGTCGACAAACAGCGGGCAGCCCATGCAGTCGTGGACTTCCAGGTGGCCGTGCACGCCATCGACCAGGCCGTCGTAGGGATCGGGCAATTCGCTGTCACTGTCAAAGCGTGTGGGCCCAGGGCTGCTGAGCAACACGGCGAAGCGCGGATGTTCGCTGACCTTGAAGCGGCGGCCCAGGGTGTCTGCGCTCAAGCCATCCACCGCCAGCGGCACCAGCGACTCCCCGTCCAGGCGCAGCAGGGCGGCCGCATCACACGGTAACAGGGCGCGCATGGCTTGCAGCAGGCGTCGATAGCGTTCGCCTTCGGGCAGTTCCCGCGACAGGTCGGCGACCAGCGGCAGCAGGGTGGTGAGCAGCGAGTGTGCAGTCATAATGACTCCTTGTAGTCCATATGACTATAAGGTGTAGGAGGTCATACTGACTACATAATATTCAACTTATTGAAATTAAAGGATTTATAAGTTGGCATGAATACTGAGTAGCTAAGGGCACCAGTAAAGAAGCCCAGGAGGCTCCCATGCTTAGTGCCCAAGACCGTGCCATCGTCAAATCCACCGTGCCCCTGCTGGAAAGCGGCGGTGAAGCGCTGATCACCCATTTCTACCGCATGATGCTCTCCGAGTATCCTGAGGTTCGCCCGCTGTTCAACCAGGCTCACCAGGCCAGCGGTGACCAGCCCCGGGCCCTGGCCAACGGCGTATTGATGTACGCGCGGCATATCGACCAGCTCGACCAACTGGGCGACCTGGTGGCGAAGATCATCAACAAGCACGTCGCCTTGCAGATCCTGCCGGAGCATTACCCGATCGTGGGCGCTTGCCTGCTGCGGGCGATTTCCGAGGTGCTGGGCAGTGAGATCGCCACCCCTGAGGTGATGAATGCCTGGGGCGCCGCGTACGGCCAACTGGCGGACATCCTGATCGGTGCCGAAGCCGCTATTTACGCAGAGAAAGCCCAGGCCCCCGGCGGCTGGCGCGGTGCGCGGGCGTTCACTGTGGTCAAGCGCGTAGAGGAGAGCGCCGAGATCACTTCCTTCTATTTCGCGCCGGCGGACAACGGGGCGATCCTCGCGGCCGCGCCGGGCCAATACATCGGCATGAGGCTGGTGCTCGACGGTGAGGAAGTGCGCCGCAACTATTCACTGTCGGCCCTGAGTGATGGGGGTGAATACCGCATCAGCGTCAAGCGCGAGGCCGGCGGGCGGGTTTCCAACCACCTGCATGACCAGTTGCAGGTCGGTGCGACGATTGACCTGTTTCCGCCGTCGGGCGAGTTCACCCTGGCGGCCAGCGATAAGCCGCTGGTGCTGATCAGCGGCGGGGTAGGGATCACCCCAACCTTGCCGATGCTGGAGGCCGCACTGGCCACCGAGCGTCCGGTGCACTTTATCCACTGCGCGCGCAATGGCGGGGTGCATGCGTTCCGCGATTGCGTGGATGCACTGGCGGCCAAGCACCCGCAGCTCAAGCGCTTTTATTGCTATGCCGAGGACGACGGCGTGAGCCCGGCGGCGGATAAAGTCGGTCTGTTGAGCCAGGAGCAACTGGCGGCGTGGTTGCCGGAGCAGCGTGACCTGGACGCGTACTTCCTGGGACCTAAAGGCTTCATGGCGGCGATCAAGCGTCACCTCAAGGCTCTGGGCGTACCCGAAAAGCAAAGTCGCTACGAATTCTTCGGCCCGGCGGCTGCCTTGGAATAAGACCTGAAGGTTCACACTGTTCAAAATAATGTGGGAGGGGGCTTGCCTCTCCCACATTTGGATCTCTGTTCCTCTCGATTAATCCCCTGTTAACCCCTCTCTGTTTAAACCACTCTCTGTGTGTAAACTTGCGGCCATTGGTACAACCAAACAAAGGGATACGGGGATGAGTGACGAATTGCGTTTAGGCAGGGAGCGGCGCTTTCTGGTGTTGCTGGGCATCATCTGCCTGGCGCTGATCGGTGGAGCGTTGTACATGCAGGTGGTGTTGGGCGAGGCGCCGTGCCCGTTGTGCATCCTGCAACGCTATGCCTTGCTGTTGATTGCGATCTTCGCGTTCATCGGTGCCGCCATGCGCACCAAGGGCGCCCTCACGCTGTTCGAAGGCCTGGTGGTACTCAGCGCCCTCGGCGGGGTGGCCGCGGCCGGTCACCATGTGTACACCCAGTTCTTTCCGCAGGTGAGCTGCGGCGTCGATGTACTGCAACCTATCGTCGACGACCTGCCCCTGGCCAAGGTCTTCCCGCTGGGCTTCCAGGTCGATGGCTTCTGCAGCACCCCGTACCCGCCGGTGCTGGGCCTGTCTTTGGCGCAATGGGCGCTGGTGGCGTTCGTGTTGACGGTCATCCTGGTGCCTCTGGGCATCTATCGTAATCGCCGCCACAAAGGCTGAACCCATCAGTGAAACGCCCCGGTCTTTCCTCAAGGTAGGCCGGGGCGTTTTTGCATGTAGGCTTTTGTGAACAGAGCGTGACGCCGGACAATTTTGGCTGCGCGCAGTGTGCGACATGTTGTCACACGGAAGCCGCCGCAGGACGTTTCTGGCCCGCCAAACCAACGCTTAAATTTGCAAAAAGCCTCCAGGATGTGCTGTCAGTTCGTGGTTTGGACGACGCCACGTACCTCACGTCGTACAAGGCTCTGAGTGATGTCTGAATGCCTTGTTTTATGGGGGGTTGCATAGGTTTCGTAGACCCTTACGGGGGGTAAGGGGTGTGACCGTTTGCCCTATAACACGGCAATTTTTGTGGTTTTTGTTGAGAATCGAACGCGATAAGATCGCGAACCATTGCAATATTGGTGAAGGATTATTGCTGTAATCGATAAAAATTATTTCTTTATAAGACATGGTTTATACATCGCTAGCTAACTACAATCGCCCGCACTGAATGTCCGGTGCTGCTCAATATTTGAGCACTGGAGCGGTCGAGGGGCAGATGGACGGCTCTGTGCGACCCCAAGGTTCCGGCAGCCTTTCAACTATCCGCACCAAAGGGAATTGGTCTGTAACAAGGCCTTTAACCACGAAATCGAATAAGAACTCACCGCAGGTCCGTGAAACGCTCCGTTATATGGCGTGCCGGGCAGGCTCTTATTCAATCGAAGAGAAATGCCAACCCTTGGCAGGGTGAAGTGTTGGCGATCAAAACCCAACTGCATTGCGCAAGCTGCTTTAGAGGTCGTGAGATGAGTAAAAACAGGTACCCCCGATTACTAGGCTTTTTGCCGCTGCTTGGCATGATGTTAATGCTGGGAGGCTGCAAGTGGACCTTGATGGACCCAAAAGGACAGATCGGTCTGGATCAACGAAACCTGATCATCACTGCCACCCTGCTGATGTTGTTGGTCGTGGTGCCTGTGATCATCATGACCTTTGCCTTCGCCTGGAAATACCGCGCGTCGAACACCAGCGCGACCTACGCGCCTAAGTGGTCGCACTCCACCAAGATCGAAATCGCGGTGTGGCTGGTCCCGATCCTCATCATCATCGCCCTGGGTTACATCACCTATAAGTCGACCCACGAGCTGGACCCGTACCGTCCGCTGGAGTCCGACGTCAAGCCGATCAACATCGAAGTGGTCGCGCTGGACTGGAAGTGGCTGTTCATCTACCCGGACCTGGGTATCGCCACGGTCAACCAGATTCGCTTCCCTGAGAACACCCCGCTTAACTTCCGGATCACCTCCGACGCCGTGATGAACTCGTTCTTCATCCCTGCCCTGGGCGGTCAGATCTACGCGATGGCAGGCATGCAGACCCGACTGCACCTGATCGCCAACGAAAAAGCTGAAATGGAAGGCATCTCCGCGAACTACAGCGGCGCTGGCTTCACCGGCATGAAATTCAAAGCGATCTCGACGAGCCAGGAAGATTTCAACGCCTGGGTAGCCGAAGTCAAGGCCGCACCTAAACAGCTTGATCAAGCTGAATACGACGCCCTGACCAAACCAAGCCAGAACAACCCTGTCGCCCTGTACTCCGCGTATGAGCCGAACCTGTTTCAGAAAATCGTCGACAAGTACGAAGGTATGAAGCCAGGCAAGCCGGTCAAGCACGAGAAGAAAGAAGTGGCCGCGGTTGAAGGTTCTGACACGGGCTCGCATTCAACTGCTGGGGCAGAGGAGTAAACGATGTTTGGTAAATTAAGTTGGGATGCGGTCCCGTTCCACGAGCCGATTGTGATGATTACCATCGCCATGATCGCGCTGGGTGGTCTGGCACTGTTTGCAGCAATCACTTATTTCAAGAAGTGGACCTACCTGTGGACCGAGTGGCTGACGTCGGTCGACCACAAGAAAATCGGCGTGATGTACATCATCGTTGCCATGGTCATGCTGCTGCGTGGTTTTGCCGACGCCATCATGATGCGTACCCAGTTGGCCATGGCCACCGAAGGTTCGCCTGGCTACCTGCCGCCTGAACACTATGACCAGATCTTCACCGCCCACGGTGTGATCATGATCATCTTCATGGCGATGCCTTTCTTCACCGGCCTGATGAACCTTGCAGTGCCGCTGCAGATCGGTGCGCGTGACGTTGCCTACCCGTTCCTGAACTCCCTGAGCTTCTGGCTGCTGGTTTCCGGCGTGGTGCTGATCAACGTTTCCCTGGGTGTCGGCGAATTCGCCAAGACCGGTTGGGTTGCGTATCCGCCATTGTCGGGCATCCAGTACAGCCCTGGCGTGGGTGTGGACTACTACATCTGGGCGCTACAGTTATCAGGACTCGGGACGACGCTGACGGGGGTCAACTTCCTGGCCACCGTCCTGAAAATGCGCGCCCCTGGCATGAAACTGATGGACATGCCGATCTTCACCTGGACCTGCACCTGGGCCAACGTCCTGATCGTGGCGTCGTTCCCGATCCTGGCCGCTACCATGGCGCTGCTGTCGCTTGACCGTTACCTGGATTTCCACATTTTCACCAATGAACTTGGTGGCAATCCAATGATGTACGTGAACCTGTTCTGGGCATGGGGTCACCCTGAGGTGTACATCCTGATCCTGCCAGCGTTCGGTATCTTCTCCGAAGTGATCTCGACCTTTACCGGCAAGCGCCTGTTCGGTCACCACTCGATGGTCTACGCATCGGGCGCAATCTCCGTACTGGGCTTCATGGTGTGGCTGCACCACTTCTTCACCATGGGTTCGGGGGCCAGCGTCAACGCCTTCTTCGGCCTGGCGACGATGCTGATTTCCATCCCGACGGGGGTGAAGCTATTCAACTGGCTGTTCACCATCTACCACGGCCGTCTGCGCATCACCAGCCAGGTCCTGTGGACCCTGGGCTTCATGGTGACCTTCGCCATCGGCGGCATGACCGGCGTACTGCTGGCCATCCCGGGTGCTGACTTCGTGCTGCACAACAGCCTGTTCGTGATCGCGCACTTCCACAACGTGATCATCGGTGGTGCGGTATTCGGCTACATCGCTGGTTTCAGCTTCTACTTCCCGAAAGCGTTCGGCTTCAAGCTGCACGAAGGCTGGGGCAAGGCTGCGTTCTGGTTCTGGATCTCGGGCTTCTTCGTTGCGTTCATGCCGCTCTATGCACTGGGCTTCATGGGCATGACCCGTCGTCTGAACGCCACTACCAACCCTGAGTGGGTGCCGTACCTGTACGTCGCCATGTTTGGTGCACTCATGATCGCTGTGGGTATCGCCTGCCAGTTGATCCAACTGTACGTGAGCATCCGTGACCGTAAGCAGAACGCTTGCGAATCCGGCGACCCATGGAATGGCCACACCCTGGAATGGTCGACCTCGTCGCCACCTCCGTTCTACAACTTCGCCGTGATCCCGACTGCGAACACAATCGATGCGTTCACCGAAGCCAAGGAAGACGGTACTGCGTACCAGAAGCCCAAGCACTACGAGCCGATCCACATGCCAAGCAACACCGCTACTGGCGTGGTGATGGGTGCGCTGTTGACCGTGTTCGGTTTCGCGATGATCTGGCACATCTGGTGGCTGGCAATCGTGAGCCTGGTGGGCACCATCGGCTACTTCATTGTCCACGCAGCACGTGATGATCAAGGCTACATGGTGCCGGTCGAAACGATCGAGCGCATCGAAGCCGAGCAGCACGCTCGCCTGGTCGCCGAGAAGAAAATCCCGGCCAACCGTGTAGAAACCTCGTTGGAACAGGCTTAAACCATGTCGAACTTAGTGACCAATGCTGGACACGCCCATGTCGATGACCATGGGCACGATGACCATCACCACGACTCGGGGCCGATGACCGTCTTCGGTTTCTGGCTCTACCTGATGACCGACTGCATCTTGTTTGCGTCGATCTTCGCGGTGTACGCGGTACTGGTAAACAACGTTGCGGGTGGCCCGTCGGGCCACGACATCTTCGAACTGCCTTACGTGCTCGGCGAAACCGCCTTGCTGTTGTTCAGTTCGATCACCTACGGTTTCGCCATGTTGGCCTTCTACAAGGGCAACAAGAAAGGCGTCCTGAGCTGGTTGGCACTGACCTTCCTGTTCGGCCTGGGCTTCATCGGCATGGAGATCAACGAGTTCCACCTGCTGATCTCCGAAGGCTACGGCCCGCACCGTTCCGGCTTCCTGTCGGCGTTCTTCACGCTGGTAGGCACCCACGGTCTGCACGTAACGGCCGGCCTGCTGTGGATGGCGGTGATGATGTATCAGGTCAATAAACACGGCCTGACCAACACCAACAAGACTCGCCTGAGCTGCCTGAGCCTGTTCTGGCACTTCCTGGACGTGGTCTGGATCTGCGTCTTCACCGTTGTTTACCTGATGGGGACTCTGTAATGGCTAATGCACACTCCCATGACCATGACAGCCATGATGCGAGCCACGGCAGCGTTAAGTCGTACGCCATCGGCTTCATCCTGTCGGTAATCCTGACGCTCATCCCGTTCGGTCTGGTGATGTACCCGACCCTGCCGAAGTCGATCACTTTGATGATCGTGCTGGCGTTCGCGGTGATTCAGGTTCTGGTTCACCTGGTGTACTTCCTGCACCTGGATCGCTCTAAAGAGCAGCGCGATAACGTGATTGCGTTCGTGTTCGCAGGCTTAGTAATCCTGCTGCTGGTTGGCCTGTCGATATGGATCATGTTCAGCATCCATACGTTCATGATGGCGAAGTGAGGTAAGACCCGATGTCGCTTAAGCACTTTATCCAAATCACCAAACCGGGGATCATTTTCGGTAACGTGCTTTCTGTGGCGGGCGGTTTCTTCCTGGCCTCCAAGGGACATGTCGATCTGGCCATCTTCCTGGCTGCGATGATCGGTACGTCCCTGGTGGTAGCTTCCGGCTGTGTCTTCAACAACTGCATCGACCGTGACATCGACATCAAGATGGAGCGCACCAAGAATCGCGTGCTGGTCCAGGGCCTGATCTCCCTGAAGCTGGCACTGATCTTCGCGACCGTCCTGGGTGTTGCCGGTGTGGCTTTGTTGTACCAGGTGGCCAACCCGCTGGCGGCGCTGTTTGCCGTGATCGGTTTTGTCATCTACGTCGGCCTCTACAGCCTGTACCTCAAGCGCAAGTCGGTGCACGGCACGCTGGTGGGCAGTCTGTCGGGGGCGATGCCGCCGGTGATTGGTTATGTGGCTGTGACCAATAGCTTCGACATGGCTGCGCTGGTGCTGCTGGTGATGTTCAGCCTGTGGCAGATGCCGCATTCCTACGCCATCGCGATCTTCCGCTTCAACGACTACCTGGCTGCGTCGATTCCGGTCCTGCCGGTCAAGCGTGGCATCCAGGTCGCCAAGAAACACATCCTGCTCTACATCCTGGCCTTCCTCGTGGCGACCTTGATGTTGACCTTCAGTGGCTACGCCGGCATGAGCTACCTTGCCGTCGCTGCGGCCATGGGCATGTACTGGTTGTACATGGCCTGGACCGGCTACAAGGCGGTGGACGACACCGTCTGGGCGCGCAAGCTGTTCGTGTTCTCGATCTTCACCATCACCGCGCTCAGCGTGATGATGTCCCTGGATTTCCAAGTGCCGAAAGAGCTGTTGCTTACCTACGCCCACTGAGTGTCCGAGTAATAAAAAGGCCCCGCCTTCGAAAGAAGCGCGGGGTTTTTTATTGAGTGGCCTTTAAACTACGACCAAACCCTACCCCTGCAGGAAGCAAAGTGATGAGTAAAAAAGCCGTTATGGTGTTCAGTGGCGGTCAGGATTCGACGACCTGCCTGATCCAGGCGCTGCCGCTGTATGACGAAGTGCACTGCATCACCTTCGATTACGGTCAGCGCCATGTGGCGGAAATCGAAGTCGCCCGGCAGTTGGCCAAGCAACTGGGGGCCACCGTGCACAAAGTGATGGATGTGTCGCTGCTCAACGAACTGGCGATCAGCAGCCTGACCCGCGACAACATCCCGGTGCCGACCGTGAACAGCTCCGGAGAAAGCCTGCCGAGCACCTTTGTGCCGGGCCGCAATATTCTGTTTTTAACCCTGGCGGCTATCTACGCGTATCAGGTCAAGGCCGGGGCGGTGATCACCGGTGTGTGTGAAACCGACTTCTCCGGCTACCCCGATTGCCGCGATGAGTTCGTCAAAGCCTTGAACCAGGCGCTCAAGCTGGGCATGGAGTACGACGTACGCCTGGAAACCCCGTTGATGTGGCTGAACAAGGCCGAGACCTGGGCATTGGCGGATTACCACCAGCAACTGGACCTGGTCCGCGAGCAGACCCTGACCTGCTACAACGGCATTATCGGCACCGGCTGCGGCGAGTGCGATGCGTGCAACCTGCGCGCACGTGGCTTGAATGACTACCTGCAGAACAAGGCAGCGGTCATGCAGAGCCTTAAGCAGAAATTGCAGCTGAACTGACCCCAACACGTAGCTGTCGAGCCTCGACAAGGCTCGACAGCTACGCATCAGGCAGTGGCGGCGGTCAGGTAACGCTTGAACAACGAGCGGGCACCGTAGGCCGGCAGGATATTGAAGAACGCAAAGCCGACTTTGATCGCGATCTGTACGTAGATCATGCTCAGGATGTCGCTGGTCTGCATGGCGCCGTAGAACGCGATGAAGCAGAACAGGAAGCTGTCGATAATCACCGCAAAGAACGTACTGAGGAAAATGCGCAGGTACAGGTATTTGGAATTGGTCAGTTCTTTGATCTTGCACAGTAAATACGAGTTGATATTTTCCGACACCAGGAACGACACCGAAGAGGCGATCAATACCGACGATACCTGGACGATCACGTCGTTGTAAGGACCGTCGAGCTTCCAACCTGGCAGGCCGGGCAGGAAGGTCGAGCCGTAGAGCAGGATGATGATCATCGCGTTGCTGGCAAAGGCAAACAGAATGGCCTTTCTGGCGAGTCTCAGGCCGAAGTTTTCGTTGAGCAGGTCCACGATCAAAAAGGTCAACGGATACAGGAAAGTGCCGGGCGTGACGATGATGTCGAGTGACTCGATGTAGATCGGTTTGGTCGCGGCGATGCTGGTGAAAATATAAAAAGTGAAGAGCAGCAGGTTCAGGATGATGTAGATCATCCATGAGTTTTCATTACGGTCATTGAGGTCGTACGCGGTCACCGAGCCGCCTTGGGAATAGAACTTCTTGTACAGGTTTTTAACTTCCATTTTATTTAAGTTGTCCATGATTTCGCTGTTGATGACTTCGCTCAACTTGACCCGGATGATCTTGCCCGTGGCGATGATCATGATCACGGCCAGGCTCTTGTCATTTTCGAAGCCAAGCAGTTTGTACTTGCTGTTTTCTATCTCGCTTTCATGCGTGGTCATTGAAGCGCTCCTCAATGATATCGCCCAGTACACACAGGCGTTCTGAGTTGGCGCAGGCCTCACGGCTGATCAACAGCGTCTGAGTGATCCTGTCGAACACCAGCTTTTCCTTGGCATCGCTCGATGAACCCTTCTGGATGATCAGCAGGTCACCTGGCTCGTTCATACCCGCGATGGGGTGCTCCAGCTGCACGCCGATCAGGTTATGGGACGCGCCGAAGTAGTACGTGAGCGGGAAGAGGGTGGCCAGTTCGCCGATGCGCTTGTCCAGGTGTTGCATGACCTGGCTTTGCTTGAGCACAGGCACGGCTGCCGGGTTCATATTGCCCTGGGGCGAAACACTGCTCTCAATGATTTCCTTGGCTTCAAAATCGATGGTCTCGATTTCTTCGTAAGACACGCCGAAAAAATCGGAAATCTTGCGCAGGGTCGACTGTTGAACGTTGACGACCTTGCCTTCGAGGATGTTGTAGATCGTGGTGCGGGTCAGGCCGGCCGCGCTGCACAACGACAGTTGGGTCTCGCCGCGGCTCTTGATCAAGTACTTGATGTTGCTCTTCAAGTGCTCGGTTTTTTCTCGTCTGTGCATCACGTGCTCACCACTTCCCTTTAGTAAAAACCGTTGATCCTTGAAGACGCCACGCAGGCTCTTTCAGCACTGAAGTACCCATCCAGGGCGTTCAGGCTTTGCGGCGGGCGCAAGTGTTGCACGCGCGTGGCTTAACAATAAAGCCCAAGATGCTCGACCCTGTCAGGCGGTAAGGCAAATGGCCAGTTACTCGGCAAAGGGGGACAAAAGCGAACATTTAATTTGGAAAATGTTTAATTTACTGTTTAATTGGGCGCCACGGTTCAGGACGAACCGCTACGCAGCGACCAAGGAAGGGACTCTCCCCATGGCAGTCAATACCGTACACCTGCAGGATCAGGCTGACCTGTTGCGCCGAGGCATGGCGGATCTGCACGCCGAGGACATGGAGTTGGCGATGCTGCTGGATGCGGAAGTGGCGCGCCAGCACCGCACACTGTCACTGGTCGCGTCCTCCTGTGCGGTCGAACCCCGCACCCTGGTGGCCTCCGCGTCTGCATTGGTGAACATCACTGCCGAGGGCGCGCCTGGCCGACGCCATCGGGCGGGCTGCGAGAATGTCGATCTGGTCGAGTCCCTGGCTATCCGCAGGGCGCGTGAATTGTTCGATGCCCACTACGCCGGCGTGCAGTCGCACTCGGCTTCCAACGCCAACGCCCAAGTGCTGTCAGCCCTGCTTGAACCGGGGGATACCCTGCTGGGCATGGCCCACGATCACGGTGGGCACCTTACCCATGGCAGCCCCGCCGTATTTACCGGTGCCTACTACAAGGCCATTCGCTACGGCACCACCGCCGACGGACTGATCGATTACGTGCAGGTGCGTAGTCTGGCGCTTGCCCATCGCCCACGCATCATCATCTGCGGTGCATCGGCTTATTCGCGGGTTGTGGATTTCGAGCGGTTTCGCGCCATAGCCGATGAAGCGGGTGCGATCCTGCTCGCCGACATTTCTCATATTGCCGGGCTGGTCGTGACGGGGCGGCACCCGAGTCCGATCAACGCCGCGCATGTCACCACCACCTGTACCCACAAGCAGCTGGGTGGGCCGCGCGGAGGCTTGATCCTGTCCGGACGCGATGCCCATACCAAGGTGCCCGGCTTGAGGGCGACCTTCAGCCGTGTACTTGAACAAGCCGTGTTCCCGCGCATGCAGGGCGCGCCGGCGGTCAATATGATCGCCGCCAAAGCCGCTGCGCTGGGCTACGCGATGACGCCGGAGTTCGACGCGTGCATGGGGCGGATTCGCGCCCTGGCCGATGAAGTGGCCAGCGCGTTTCAGGCCCATGACTATGAAGTGGTCGGCGGGCGCAGTGAAAACCATACCGTGCTGATTCGCTTGCGCGGCGGCGTTACCGGCGCTATCGCCGAGTCGGCGCTGGAAAGCTGCGGTGTCGTGGTGAATAAAAACCGCATACCGGGCGAGACGCGTTCGTCTGCCGTCGCCAGTGGCTTGTGTATCGGCACGGGCTCCATGGCGCAACGCGGTGTCGATGCCGAGGGCTGTCGGCACATCATCGATCTGGTGTGCCGGGTATTGGACAATGTCACCCCGCTGGGGGAGCACGCGTACCGCCTCGAACCGATTCTGCAGCAACAACTGCGTGCAGAACTCGAAGCCTTGTGTGCGAAATATCCCATCGCCGGCTACTGGGAACGCTGAAGCGCCCTGCTCGAAAAAAAGCCCCGTCTTCGCACGTTGTACGGGGCTTTTTCATGGTGGCTCGGTTAAATCCTTCGTTCCTTGTCTCGTCATACCCTTCTATACGAGTTGTGCGAATTCCTCACCCGTCTACAAGGAGTAGTCACCATGGTCAGCGTTAGTCGTCGATCCCTTCTCGCTCTTGGCGCCGCCCTGCCTTTGCTCGGGCGCCTGGATTGGGCGCTCGCCGCACCCGCGCCGACCAAGGCTGACAAGGTACTGCTCAACTACAACGAAAGCCCCTACGGGCCTTCGACGGCGGCCCGCGAAGCGATGCAGCGCGGCATCGCGACAGCCGGGCGGTATCCGTACAAACATATGTACGCCTTGGCCGGCCTGTTTGCCCAGCAGCACGGGATTGCCGAAGAGCAGGTGGCGGTATTCGCCGGCTCCATGGCCGCGCTGCGCTACGCGGTGTTGGCGTTCACCAGCGAAACCCGCGGCCTGGTGATGGCCACGCCGTCCTACGAAGTACCGCGCCAGGCCGCCGAGTCCCGTAAGGCGCCGGTGCGCGAAGTGGACCTTGACGCCGACCACGCCCACGACGTTCCCGCCATGCTCGCCGCCGATCCCCAGGCGGGGATGCTCTATGTCTGCAATCCCAACAATCCGACGGGCACCATCACCTCCACCGGGGCTATTCGCCAGGCGCTGGCGAACAAGCCCAAAGGCAGCGTATTGGTGGTGGACGAGGCCTACATCGACTTCGCCGACACCCCAAGCGTGGTGAGCTGGGTCAAGGACCATGACGACCTGTTGGTGTTGCGCACCTTCTCGAAAATCTACGGCATGGCCGGCGCCCGCCTGGGCCTGGCGATCGGCCACCCGGCGCTGCTGGAACGGCTGGCGGTGTTCGGCGGTGACAATGTCCCGGCGGGCTCCTCCCTGCTCGGCGGCCTCGCCAGCCTGGAAGACGTGAAGCTGTTGCCACAACGCAAGGCACTCAATGCTCAGCTGCGCGATGAAACAATCACCTGGCTCAAGGGCCGTGGCTTCACCTGCACGCCCTCCCAGGCCAACTGCTTCATGATCGACGTGAAGCAACCGGCCGAGCAGGTCATCGACAAGCTTGCCGCACAGGGCGTGTTCATCGGGCGGGTGTGGAAAAACTGGCCGCAGTGGGTGCGCGTGACGGTGGGGAACAAGCGGGAGATGGAGCGGTTTCGCGAGGTGTTTGCGGCGACGGTCTAGCGCCGATGTGGGAGGGGGCTTTCTTCCTCCCACATTCAGTTCAGGGATGTCACTGCTGCGCGATGCTGTAGCCCTCAAACGCCGTCTGCTGTTGCAGCGCAGTAATCACGCTCTTGCGGCTCAGCGGCTGCTCGACGCCGGCGTTATCCACAAAGCTTTCAACCTCCAGCTCGGCTTCGTCGCCTTCGCCTACAAAGCTGAAGCCCAGGAACTCAAACGCCTCACGGTCGACGTTCAACCGCGAGCGTGGCGTGCGCAGCGGCAGGGTGACGCTGGTGCCGTCCTTGCTGATCACAAACACTTCGGCTTCTTTCTTGGGGCGAGCCGCCTTGCCTTTGCCGGCGCTTGGGTTGCTGATGGCCTGGTGAGACTGGTTCAGCACTTTGAGGGCCAGCCCGTAGACCAGCTCCTGAAACTCAGGATCATCCTTGAAGCTCGACAGGATGCGGCTGATGGAGAACTTGCTGCTCAGGTCTTCAAGGGCGAGGTTGTCAGCGGCTTCGGCGTCCTTGAGCTGCTTGAGCTGGCCCATCAGGTCGTAGGCCTTGTCGTCGTCGAAGGCGTCGTGGGCCTGACGGATGGCCACGCGCAGTTCGCGGATCTGGTCGCTTTCCTTGGAGGTGTGAAAGGCGTCCAGCACCATCTCGCTGATGATCTTGGCGGCTGGCACATGCTGTGAAAGATTGATGGCGTTTTCGTATTCAGCCTTGGCGTGCAAGGCGACTACGGATTCTTCGGCGGAGTGTTCGGTGTAAGAATCGGACATTGAAATTTCACTACTTCAGTAAACGGAAGACAAAAAAGCGTCGCGCATTTTCAGCGGGGAGGGGGATCAGGTCAAGGCTGCCGACCGGCGAATGCAGGGCGTCAAACCAACTGCTTCAGGCACGCCTGGAGAATATCCAGTCCTTCTTCCAGCACCGCAGGCTCGATGGTCAGCGGTGCCAGCAAGCGCACGATGTGCCGCGACTTGCCGCTGGGCATCAACAACAGCCCGGCGTCTCGCGCCAGGCTCAGCAATTGGGTCAGTTGCCGGGGCGCAGGCGTGCCGTCGGCGTTGGCCAGTTCGATGCCGCGCATGGCACCGACGCCGGTCAGGCGGCCCAGGTACGGCGACAGGTGCTGCGAACGCCAGGCGGCATAGCGGCCAACGATCGCCTCTTCCTGTTGCGAGCCCCAGACCTGCAAGTGTTCGTCCGTCATCGCATCGAGGGTGGCCAATGCCGCTGCGCAAGCGATGGGGTTACCCGAGTAAGTACCACCGAGGCCGCCTTTGGGCAGGTTGTCCATCAAGGCCTTGCGCCCGACCACCGCACCCAGCGGCACGCCGCCGGCGATGCTTTTGCCCAGCAGGATCAGATCCGGTTCGATGCCCAGGCGTGAGAAGGCGAAACGCTGGCCGGTGCGCCCGAAGCCCGATTGGATCTCATCGGCAATCAGCAGGATATTGTGTTCATCGCAAAAGCGCCGCAGGGCCTGGGCAAACTCGATATCCAGCGCCAGGAAACCGCCTTCGCCCTGCACCGGCTCGATGATGAAACAGGCGACGTCACCGACGTCGATTTCCACGCTGAACAAGCGGTCCATGGCTTTCAGCGCTTCAGCGCAGTTCACGCCGTTATCGGCGCTGGGGTAGGGCAGGTGATACACCGGGCCGGGCAGGACGCCGACCTTTTGTTTGTAGGGCGCCACCTTGCCATTGAGGTTGAGGGTGGCCAGGGTGCGGCCGTGGAAGGCACCGTCAAAGGCGATCACCGCCGTGCGGCCGGTGGCGCCGCGCACGATCTTCAAGGCGTTTTCTGCCGCTTCCGCACCGCTGTTGGTGAGCATGCCGCTGACGGGGTAGTCCACCGGGATAAACCCGGTCAGGCGATCCATCAGTTCGATGTAGGGCGTGTGCGGTGCAGCGTTGAACGCATAGTGGGTCAACTTCGTCGCCTGTTCACGAATCGCCGCCACCACGCCCGGGTGGCAATGGCCAAGGTTGAGCACGCCGATCCCGCCGACAAAATCGATATAGCGTTTGCCCGTGGTGTCCCAGACCTCGGCGTTGCTGCCATGGCTGAGGCTGATGGGATGAACGATGGAAATCGACTGGCTGATGGTTTCGCGGCTCATGAATCTCGGACTCGGCAGTGGCGGGCGTATTTTTATCTAAGCCGTGGGCCAGGCCCTGCCGCAAACGAAATAAAGTCGCCGGGTCATTCCAAATCGGAAGGAGCTGTTGCCAAAAGGTCGTTTGTGGCCACGCGGTAAACCCGTCGATACTCCCTCGGCAGCATCAGAAGCCGGCGCGGGCGGTGTGGCGCCGAATAACAAGAAACGACAGGGAGAGCCTCGCATGAACCGATTCAACATTACCTTGGCCATGATCAGTGCCGCCGCCGTGTTTGGCCTGGCCGGCACCGCGCACGCCGGTTCGACCCTGGACGCGATCCAGAAAAAAGGGTTTATCCAGTGCGGGGTCAGCGACGGGTTGCCAGGTTTTGGCGTGCCTGACAGCCAGGGCAGGATGACCGGCATCGATGTGGACGTGTGCCACGCCGTTGCGGCCGCCGTATTCGGTGACGCATCCAAAGTGAAGTTCACCCAATTGACCGCCAAGGAGCGTTTCACTGCCCTGCAGTCCGGCGAAATCGACGTGATTTCGCGCAACACCACCTGGACCAGCTCCCGCGACTCGGGCATGGGCCTGGTGTTCACGGGGGTGACCTACTATGACGGCATCGGCTTTCTGGTGAACAACAAACTGGGGGTCACCGCCGCCAGACAACTGGACGGTGCAACCGTGTGCATCCAGGCCGGCACGACCACCGAACTCAACGTTTCCGACTATTTTCGTACCCATGGCATGAAGTTCACGCCGATCACCTTCGACACCGCCGACGAAAGCGCCAAGGGCCTTGAAGCCGGGCGTTGCGATGTGCTTACCACCGACCAGTCGGGGCTGTATGCCCAACGGATCAAGATGGCCCACCCGGATGAGTTCGTGGTGTTGCCGGAAGTGATTTCCAAGGAGCCGCTGGGGCCACTGGTGCGCAAGGGCGATGACGAGTGGTTCAGCATCGTCAAGTGGACCCTGTTTGCGATGATCAACGCCGAGGAGATGGGCATCACCTCGCAGAACGTCGAAGAGCAGGCCAAGACCACGAAAAATCCGGATGTAGCGCGACTGCTGGGCGCCGACGGCGAGTACGGCAAGGACCTCAAGCTGCGCAAGGATTGGGTGGTGCAGATCGTCAAGCAGGTGGGTAACTACGGTGAAGTGTTCGAGCGCAACATCGGCCAAGGCAGTGTGTTGAAGATCAAGCGCGGGCTCAATGCCCTGTGGAGCAACGGCGGCATCCAGTACGCGCCACCGGTGCGCTGACAGGCTCGGCTTACGCCGACACGCCATCTTTCCCCGCGGCCTTGGCGCGATACAACGCCTGATCGGCACGCGCCATCAGGGCGGCGGGGGACTCATCCATATGGCGCTCGGCCACACCCAGGCTCAGGGTCACGGGCAGGTCGCCGCGCATCGGCCGCTTGCGCATCGTCTGGCAGATGGTCTCGGCCAACTGCGTGGCGGTTTCCAGCGAACTCTTGGGCAGGACCACCATGAACTCGTCGCCCCCCCAGCGGGCCAGCAGGTCGCCTTGGCGCAGGCAGCTTTCCAGGCATTCCACGACCTGCACCAGGGTCTGGTCGCCGACGCCGTGCCCGTGCCGGTCGTTGATGGGCTTGAAGTCATCGATATCCATCGCGATCAATGCCAGCGGCAGGCGAAAACGCTGGGCACGGTCGCACTCTTCCAGCAGGACTTTTTCCAGGCGATAGCGGTTGGCAACAAGGGTCAGGGCATCCCGTTCGGCCAGGGAGCGGTTTTCGTCCAGCTGTAATTGCAACTGCTGGTTGACCCGTGACAACTCGCGCGTGCGCTCGGCCACCAGTGCCTCAAGGGATTGGTTGCGCCGCTCCAGCTGTTCGACGGAGCACTTGCGTATATGAATATCGCGATGGGCGCCGACCATCCGCGCCACCGAGCCATCTGGGTTACGGGCAATCACGTAGCCCCGGTCTTCGATCCACAGGTAGCTGCCATCTTTTTTGCGGCAACGGTATTCGATTTGATAATGGGGGGCGCGACGGTGGATGTAGTCATCGAACAGCGTCATCACGTGGGGGTAGTCTTCCGGGTGGATGACGGTCTCCCAGGTGAACACGCTGTTTTCCAGGGAATGGCGGGGGTAGCCCAGCATTTCGTACCAACCCGGGTTGCGGTAGACGAACCCGGTATTGGCGTTCCAGTCCCAGATCCCGTCGCTGACCAGCTCCAGCACGGTATGCAGCATGTCGGCATTGAGGTGGGAGAAATTACCGTTGTCGGAGGTATCGTCCATCTGTGCGCTCCTTGCATGGGCTGGCGTCCAAGGCCAGTCATATTGATGCCGATACTCCGTGGCTGGAGCTACTGTACAACGGAGCTTGTGCGCTTTGAATAGGGCGGATGGACGGCTACAGGAGGGTGGCCATGGGCTATTGCTTCGGCGCGATCATCCTCGTACGCGCCTTCCCGTCGGCGTTGTGCTGGTAGATCGTGTCAGGCTGCCCCCGCTCGTTGAAGAACACTTGGCCGATGCCTGCTGAATTCCATAACCGTTCACCGGCCTCGGCATGCTCCGGGATATGCGGCACCACCTGCATGGTGCGGCGGCGAGTGAACCAGTTGAGGGGGGAGCGTGGCGAGTACAGCCAGCGATTGAGGCGGTCGAACCATTCCAGCAAGCGCGGCGGGAATTCATTCTTGATGCCGCTGCTGGTGATCTGCCAGATCCTGGGGCCGGCGTTGCGATGGCGGATCAGCACTTCATAGACGAACGAATAGTGCACATCCCCCGAGAGGATCACGTAGTTACCCGGTGTGCGCGAGTGACGAAAGATGTTGAGGATCACCTGGGCCGCACCGCGATGGGCCATCCAGTTTTCTGCGTCCACCAGCAACGGGTGGCCGCACCAGCTGAAGATTTTCTGCACGGTCTCGATCAGCTTGACGCCGAAGATCGGCGCGGGGGAGACGATGATGGCCGAGGGATGGTCGAGCAGTTCCTGTTGCAGTTCGCTCAAGGCTTCCCAGTCCAGCAGGCCGGAGGGTTGCTTGAGGGTGAATTCGCTGCGCCAGCGCCGGGTGCGGGTGTCGAGCACCACCAGGGCCGGGGTGGTGGGCAGTACGTAGTGCCACTGCTGGAACTTCAGCAGCGCCGCGAGCAAAGCATCCTGTGCCTGGGCGTCCAAATGATTGTTCTGCGCCTGGGTGGCCAGTGCCTGGGTGTGGCCCACCAGCTCATCAAAGGCGTCCGGGTTATTGCCCCAGCCCTGGCACAGCAGGTACGCCAGCAGGGCGTTACCGATGATGCGTCTGGAGAACGGATGGCCGTAAGCGGTTTCTTCCCATTGCGCGCTGAGGTTCCAGTCGTCGGTGATGTCGTGATCGTCAAAGATCATCAGGGTGGGCAGATGGGCGAATACCCGTGCCACGCCCGGCAAGCCATCGCGGAATTTATCCACCTGCACCTGTTCGCGGGCATAGCGCGCAGCTTCATCGGCGTTCAGTTGCGGTGGCTGTACGGTGATCAGGGACCAGGGGGTGGGCGACCACACCAGCAGGTACATCGCCATGACTTCGGCGAACGTCACCAGGTGATTGTCGGCGGTGCTGCTGGTGAAAATCGGCTTTTTCACGCCGCCAAAAAAACGTTCGCGCAGGGTCTCGTTGCTGTCCAGCGCGGGTAGCAGGTCCGCGCGGTGGTAGTAGCTGGCGTGATGCCCGTAGAGGCTGGCGCTGTCGTCTACCACCGCGCCTTCCAGGTACTCGTCGAACAGGCCCAGGCGCGCAATCAGCCCATGGATCGCCCGCAACATCGGCCCGGCCACATCGTCGGCGTACACCTGGTCGCCGCTCATCATCAGCAAGGCTGGGCGGTCGGCCGGGGTCGGCGCATCGGCCAGCAGCCGATCGACACAGAGCAGGCCTTCGTCGGCGCTGTGGTGAGGTTTGCGGCAGGAGCCGTGTACCAACTGATGGATGTGGCTGTGCAGTACAAAACTTGGGCAGTGTGTGTCGGTGTACAGCAGGTGCGGTGCCCATTCGGTAATGCCGGTGTCTTCAATCAGCAGGTCATAGCCGATCCCCACGTCCAAGGGCAGGGCGTCGTCCAACGGTACATCGATCAAATGAATAACGGCGTGGCGGCCTACGGGTACGGTTTTGCATTGGCCCTGATCCAGCGGGATATCGCGGGGCTGCCCGTCGATGTACAGCTTCAGGGTCAGTGCCAGCGCCCGGCTGCCCACCAGCCACAGCACCAGCCGTCGGGGCTCCAGGCGCCGCAGTAACGGGCCTGCCAGAACGTCGGGCAAAGTATCTGGTTGAGACATGTAGGCAGAGGCTCCAGGCGCTATAGAACCGGCGAGGTTATCGCAGTGAATGTCAGCATTTTGTTAATACGGCGCAAAGGGCAGCCCGGATGGCTGCCCTTTGTGATGTGTCAAAGCAGTTTTCCTCCAATGCTAACCAGTGTGCCCTGATTCTTGTGCGTGTCTTTCGCTGCGATGCCGCCCAATTCGATGGTGGAGGATCTCTCCTGAATGGGTTCGATGCTGCGATTCTGGCGCCGGTGCGCCTCAGACTCTTGCCGCACATTCAGTGCGCGATTCATATTCAGTGTGTGAAAGATGGAGTCAATCATGGGGAAATCCTTCTGTCGGTTGGACACCTCACCGTGAGCAGTGAAGCGCAGTCAAGCCTACAGAAGGGTAAGAGGGGGGAACTATAAACGCCTCGCTGCAAATGATGACGACGGCGTGTTATTCCCCTCAGAAATCATCAGCGCTGCTTTTGGTGCATTCGTCAACTTTGGGGGAAGTCGCGCCGCGCTTGCCTTCCAGCACAAAGGCCGCGCGGTTTTGCGCGACCACGTTACGTAATGCACTGTAGTAGTCCGGCAATTTTTGCAGGCTGTCGGTGAGCGGCAACAGCGATGCCCGCGTGTCCACGGTCCCCCCCACCAGGCTGAGGGTGCCCAGGGTCTGCACGGTGTCACTGTCTCCCAACGGCGAGACCAGGAAACTCAAGACTTTGCCTGCCGCATCGCGGCTGTTGCTGGTACCCAGCAGTGGCAGTTCGACAATCGGCCCGTTGCCGATGCCCCACACGCCGAATGTCTGGCCGAAGTCGGCGCTATGGCGCGGGATGCCCACGCGGTCTGATACATCGATCAGTCCCACCACCCCTACTGTGGTATTCAGCGCAAAACGCCCAAGGGTATTGACCGAGCGCCTTGGGTTGCCTTGCAACAGGTCATTGATAAACACCTTCGGCTCGCTGAAGTTGCTCGCGAAGTTATGCACACCCTGCTGGAAAAAATCCGGCAGGTAGCGGTAGCCACGTGCTACCGGCGCCAGGGCGTAGTTATCCACCGTCCGGTTGAAGGCAAACACCCCGCGATTGAGCGGTTCGGCCGGGTCATACACCGGGTAATTCACCTGTGCGCAGCGGGTGGTGGTGCCCGAGGGGGCCGGGCTGGCGCAGCCCGTGAGGTAAGACACGGTCAACAACAGCACGACCTGACGAGCCAGGTGCCGGGGATAGGTCAGCGAGCGCATAAGCACGGTCTCCGCAAAAGGGAGGCCGATGCTGGCAGCCGTCCCTTGCGCAAAGATGTCTGGTTTATTGCGGCGCTGACGCTTTATTGCACGATTGAAATATATGACGGGCTGCGCCGAATGGTTTTAGATGGCGCATCGACAACACCCAGTGATGCCCGCCTGTGAGCAACCTTTTGATCGTGGACGATGACCTTGAAGTCCTCGCGCTGCTGAAGAAATTCTTTATGCAACATGGCTATGCGGTCGAGACCGTCGCCGGTGGTACCGAACTGTGGGCCGCCATGGAGCGTCATCCTGCAGACCTGATCATCCTTGACCTGATGCTGCCGGGGGAAAACGGCCTGTTGCTGTGCCAGCGCCTGCGCCAGCAGTACGCAACACCGGTGATCATGCTCACCGCCATGGGCGAACTCAGTGACCGCGTGGTAGGCCTGGAAATGGGCGCTGACGATTACCTGAGCAAACCCTTCGACGCCCGTGAACTGCTGGCGCGGGTGCGTGCGGTATTGCGTCGGGCAGGCGAGGGGGGGCCGGTGTTGGGCGAGTCTGCCCGTCCCTTGATTCGCTTTGCGGGCTGGCAACTGGACGTTACGCGCCGTGAACTGCGCTCCCCCGACGAGGTGATGATCCCGCTGTCATCCGGCGAATTCGACCTGCTGCTGGTCTTTGTCGAACACCCCCAGCGCGTGTTGACCCGCGAACAACTGCTCAACCTGGCGCGGGGCCATAGCCATGACGCGTTCGACCGCAGCATCGACGTGCAGGTCAGCCGCCTGCGGCGCAAGCTGGAATTCGATACCAAGCGCCCGGCCATGATCCGCACCGTGCGCAATGGCGGTTATCAATTCACGGCCAGCGTGAGCCGTTCATGAGTCGCCGCCCGCGTGACACCGTAGCGCGCTGGATCGCCCTGACCATCCTGGTTGCGATGTTTACCGCGCTGGCGCTTAACGCCCTGTTCGTACAATTGGCGGGCGTGTGGGCACGACCACCGTTGACCGAAATCGGCTTGCTGGAAAAGATCGCCGTGGTGGTGCGCGCGGTCGAGGCGTCGCAGCCTGCCCAGCGAGCACACCTGGCTCAGGTGATGGGCGATGAGTCCTTCAGCGTGACGTGGGTAGCGCAGCGCGCGGCCTTTGATTTGCCCGTGCTGAACGACCCGGACTTTGATTCGGGGGAGCAAGCGTTCAAGCACCTGCTTCAGGGACCGACCCGGCCCATGGAAGCCTACGAACCGTCCGACTGGCCAGGTGGCAACGGGCAGTATGTGCTCCTGATGCAACTGGCCGATCAATCCTGGCTGATGTTCAGCGCACGTGCGCGCAGCTGGGGTTTGGACGAGGGTGCACGCAGTGTGATCGTGGTGTTGCTGGTGCTGATCTCCACCGCGCTGGTCACCCTGGTCGCGACCCGTCGCCTGGCTCGCCCCCTGCAACACTTCGCCCAGGGCGCGCGGCGCTTTGGCGCCGACTTCCGCGCGCCGCCCATCGAACCGGTCGGGCCCCACGAAATCCGCCAGGCGATCCTCGCGTTCAACGGCATGCAGGCGCAGTTGCGGCACTTTATCCAGGACCGCACGCAAATGCTCGCGGCCATCTCCCACGACCTGCGTGCGCCCCTGACCCGCCTGCGCCTGCGCGGTGAATTCATCGAAGATGCCGACCAGCAACGCCGGCTGTTCAATGATGTCGATGAAATGCAGGCCATGATCAACACGGCCCTGGCGTTCTTCCGCGACGACGCACGCCTGGAGCAGGCCACCCAGCTGGATCTGGCGGAACTGCTGCAAACCCTGATCGACGACTACCGCGACCAGGCGATTGAACTGGCTTTCAGCGGACCGCCGCGCCTGGTGTACTTTGGCCGGCCCTTGGGCCTCAAGCGGGTGATGACCAACCTGATGGACAATGCCATCCACTACGGCCGGGCGCCGGAAATCGAACTGCAACAAGGGCCGGCCGAAGTGGTGATCCGCGTGCTGGATCGCGGCCCGGGGATTGCGGTGCAGTATCGCGAACAGGTGTTCCTGCCGTTCTACCGCCTTGAAAATTCACGCAACAAAAGCACCGGCGGCGTCGGACTTGGGCTGTCTACCGCCCGTGCGATTGTGCTGGAACACGGCGGCACACTCACCCTGTCGGAGCGCCAGGGTGGAGGGTTGGAGGCGGTGGTGGTGTTGCCGGTGTAACCGGAGCTCGCCACAGGGGCGGTCAGGTATGGGAGTCCGCAATCACCTTCGGCACCGTAAACCGGAACTCACTGCCACGCCCCACTTCACTTTCAGCCATGATCTTGCCGCCATGGGCCTGGACAATCCCCTGGGTGATATACAGCCCCAGGCCGGTGCCGGTGGGATTGTTTTCCGATTGGGTCCAGTAGCGATCAAACACGTGGGGCAGTTGATCAGGCGCAATACCTTCGCCTGAGTCACGCACCGAAAACACGATCTCTTCACCGTTGGTCATCGCACTGATGCCGATATTGCCCTGGCGCGGAGTGAACTTGATGGCATTGCCGATCAGGTTCGACAGCACCTGGAACAGCCGCTCCGGGTCGCCGTTGATCTGCAGGCCAGGCTCGGCGTTGAACGACAGGTCGATGCCTTTTTCCATCGCCAACGGCGCGAGCAGGGAGTAGGCCTCTTCGAACATTTGGCTGACGTCCAGGGCCACGGGTTTGACCACGTAGCGCCCGGCCTCGATTTTCGAGGTGTCGAGCAAGTCTTCCAGCAAGACGTTCATGCGTCCGGCGGCCTGTTGCATGGTGTCGATGGCCGAGGAAATGCGTCGCGAGGTATGCGGGCCGTCGGAGCTGAAGGCCTTTTGCATCATGCCGCAGAGCATGGAGATCACCGTCATCGGGTTGCGCAGGTCGTGGGACACCACCGCCACCAGGTCATCGCGGGCGCGCACGGCCTGTTGCTCGCGCAGCACCTGGCGAGCCAGGTCGTTCTCCAGGGCAGAGCGACGCAGGTCGTTGGCGGCGAACAGGTCGCCATGGCTCCACTTGGTGGAGATACCGGCCATTTCCACTTTCCAGATTTCAAACGAGGTACGTGGGCGAAGGCGCAGGCCGGCGTCGGAGCTTTCCAGGTCGAGCGGCTTTTTCGGGTCACCACTCCAGTTGATGTTTTCTTTCACTTCCGGGCGGAACCACAGCACGCCGTTATCCACAGGCTTTGGCAGGCTCATGGCCAGGACACCGCTGGCCACCTGTTGGAACTCGGCGCCTGGCGGGTAGATCGACACCAGGTTATGGCTGGAGAACACCGGCTCGCCGCTGTCCTGCAGCCACTTGTGCAAGGCCCGGATCTGCGCCGGTTCCGGGCAGTTGCCGTAGCGGTGCAGTTGCTTGTCTTCGATGATCGCCACGCCGCCGGACAAGGTCAGGTCCATCAGCACCTGGCCGCGCTGGGCCAGGCCGTCGAACACGTTTTCTTCGGAGGCCTTCATGGCTTTATCCAGCAACGCCAGGGCCTCGACTTTTTCTTCCCGCTGACGGCTCAGGTCCAGGGCTTCCATGGCGCTGATCTGCAATGACAGCACCTGGCCGATGGTCTGGCAGGTGATGCGCAAATCATTGGGTACCAGCAGCGGCTCGCGATTGCCGCAACTGATCAGGCCCCAGAGCTTGTCGCCCTTCATCAGCGAAATGCTCATGGACGACAGCACGCCCATGTTTTGCATGTACTGGCAGTGAATCGGCGACACGCTGCGCAGGGTGGCAAAGCTCAAATCCAGCGGCTCACCGGTATCCGGGCGCAGCTTGGGCAGCAATGGCACCGGCTCGTAGGCCGCATTCGGGATGATGCGCAGCCAGTTGGTGCGATACAGCTCGCGGGCCTGCTCCGGGATATCGGACGCGGGGAAGAACAGCCCGTTGAACAGCTCCATGGACGGTGCCGATGCTTCCGCGATCACCTGGCCATGGCCTTCTTCTTCGAAGCGGTAGATCAACACCCGGTCGTAACCGGTCATGGCCTGGATTTCAGTCACGCTGATTTCGTACAGCGCTTGCAGGGTTTTCGCTGATTGCAAACGTTGCAGCATCTTGCCCAAGTCACTGCTGCGGCCTTTCAGGGCCCGTGGCCGGAAGTCCTTGAGCCGTGGTTCGAATTCCAGCACCAGCACGTCCTGATGGCGGTGCAACAGGCCTTCGAACTCGGCGCCGTTGAGGGTGACGTGCAAAGGCGGCGCATCAAGGAAGCTGTTGTGTTCGGCCATGGCCTGCACGGCCTGGGCGTGCTCGGCACCGAGCAGCGTGTGCAGTGGCTGGCCCAGCAACGACTCGGGGGCGCGGTTGAACAGGCTGGCGACGTTAGTGCTGACTTGAATGATGTTCAGGTCGGGCTCAGACAACGTCAGCAGCACACCGTGGGGTTGGATCGCCCCTGGAAAGCGGATGGGCTCGTCGGCACAGTTGGCAAGCAGCTCTTCAAAGTCTTCGGGTTTCATAGCAGTACCTCCTGGCTGTCGAGCCATTGCTCAAAGCAGCTGAATGTCGAACGGGCCGCGTGTACCGCGCGCTGTTTGGCTGGCGCGTCCAGCGGCAGACGGCCCAGGTAGTCGAGAAAATCTTTCCAGCGCCGACCGGTTTCGGCACCGTAGACATCAAGGAACGCCCCTCCGTTATCGGCGTCCAGCGCCAGGCGTCGAGCCATTTCCCGACGCAGTACCTGGCCGCCCAGGGTCGCGCCTTCAAGCACATACAAGGCGCCGAGGCAGGCGGCGGGGGTGTCGAAAGCGGGCAATTGCCCACAGTGCGGCAAGGCGTTGATCGCGCAGGCGTCCAGGCCAAGGGCGTGAAGATCGTCGATCAGCGTCGGTGTTTTCATACGCAACGCCGGGTCGAAGCCTTCAGGGATAAACTCACAGCCGTACAGCGCTGCTTCAATCGGCCGGTAAAACCCGTAATACGCCTGGATCAGGCGCCGATACCAGTCGGCATCCAGCTCCTCGGAAAAAAACGGCAGGCGTTCTTCCAAGGCTACGTGCAATAGGCCGGTGCCTGCGCGCAACGCGTCCAGCAATGAGGGCGCACCACCATCATGGGCCTGTGAATGCATGCAATGAGCTCGAACTGTGGGCCTTCCGGCCATGAATGACGCGTTGTAAAAGGCGACAATTCTACACAACAGGTGGGCATCGGCTGAACGCACAGACGAAAAGGCTGACCAGCGGATCAGAAAAGTCGCTCCCTGCTGATGCAAGTGACCACAAGGCAGGCGGTGAAGTTCGGCAAAAGTGATATCGCGAAGCTATCAATGCATGGATGAGCCCTGCTGAGTCAGCGCCGTTTGCACACACTCAAGTAAATGTTCGGTGCTCCACGGCTTGGGCAGAAACCGCACGGAGCCGCCCAATTGCTGTGCAAGTTTGGCATTGCCGGAGGTGAGCAGTACCGGCACCGACGGCCAGCGATGAGCCACTACCCGGCTCAAGTCATAGCCGTTGAGCAGCCCCGGCATCTGCACATCGCTGACAATCAAGTCCACCGGATCATCGCCGCGTTCCAGGTAAATCATTCCTTCATCGGCTGAAGGAAAAGACGTCACAACCGCGCCGAAATCCTCCAGTACATCCACCATCAACGACCGAATGATCTCGTCGTCTTCCAATACCAAAATCGATGGCTGAGCCATGATCCTTACTCCACCATCAGGGTTCAGTAAGGTGGAGTGGAACGGGGGCGGATAGGTTCGATTGGATGCGTATGGGGCGATGGGTGGTCAGTTTCGAGGGTCTAGGTTGCGCATTTGCGCGGAGGTACGGCAGGATACCGGCGTTCTGCAATCAGGATCGGCCCGAATCCCGTAGGCCCTCGCACAAGGTCGTCAACCGTGAACGCTTCCGCAGCCCCCTTGATCGACCCTGACCTGGGCAATCGCATGATCAAAGTCGACCACGCCGGCGAGCATGGCGCGATCTGTATCTACAGCGGCCAGCTGTTTATGGCGCGATTGTTTGTACCCGGCATGGTGGGTGAGCTCGAGGAATTCCTGTCCCACGAACGTCGCCATCGCGCAGTGTTCCAGGCCGAGTTGCAACGACGGGGTTACCGACGCTGCCGCAGCTACTGGCTGTGCGGCTTTGGCGGACTGGTGCTGGGCCTGCTCACCGGGGTGTGCGGGCGCAAGGCTATTGTTGCCACCACCGTCGCGGTGGAAAGCGTGGTGCTCAAGCACCTGGCTCATCAACTTCACACGTTACGTGATATAGACCCGCTGGCCGTGGCGGCCATTGCTTCCATCGTCGACGAAGAGCAACACCACCACGACCACTCGGCTGCGCAGATCGATGTGCAGGATCCCTGGTTTCGTGCGCTGACGCCGGTGGTTACGGCGTGGACCGAAGCGGTGATCTGGATGGGCATGCGCTCCTGACAAACCGGCATAATCGCCGCCAACACCGATGTGGAGTCACCCATGAAGTACGTCCTGCTGACCCTTGCGCTGATCCTCGACACCGGCGCCGCCAATGCCGCCGGCGATGCCGAGGCCGGCGGCAAGCTCTTCACCAAGACCTGCGGCGGCTGCCACAGCGTTGGCGAAGGCGCGCGCGGTGGCTTTGGCCCGGAGCTCAACGGCATCATCGGCCGACCTGCCGGTACCACCACCGACTATCAATATTCGGACGCGATGAAAAACTCCGGTGTGGTCTGGACCCGCGACAAGCTCGCGGCCTACATCGAAGCGCCCAAAAAGGTGGTGAGTGGTACGCGCATGATTTTCTGGGGCATCAGCGACCCGGAAAAAATCGACAATATCCTGGCGTACCTCGAGACGTTCCAGCCCAAGTAATCACTCACGCACATTCCTGAACAGCATCAACCGCGCACTTTCATGCAGCCCACGGGTCAGTGCCTGCAGGCGCTGGAATTCCTCGGGGTGCTGCGCGGCCACATCGTCACGCGGGGTGAGTGATGCCAGGTCATGCAAGGTGGGTGAACTGCCGTCGTGCTGCATCTGCAGCAAAAAGTGCCGGGTTACGCCGCCGATGATCGGGAAGGTGCCTTCGCGCAATACCAGCGGCACCACGCGCTCGCCCTCGGGCGCCGGTTGCTGGATGTCCCGGCCCATTGCACCGTTGCGGAACGGTACGCCTGCCATGCCGGCCACGGTGGGCAGCAGGTCGGCCAGCCCCACCGCTTCTTCGATCACCCGAGGCGCAAGGCCGGGAGCGTGGATCAGCAGCGGCACGTTGTTACTTTCCAGGCCCAGCTGTTCGAAGGCCGGCGCCATGTGCGGGATTTGGCTGATGCGGGTGTTGTGGTCGCCGAAGAACACAAAAATGCTGTTGTCGTAGTAGCCACCGGCCTTGGCGATGTCCATCAGCCGGCCGATGTTGTAGTCCAGCAGGCGTACGGCGTTGTACTGCTCGACACTGCGGGACCCCGCGGCCTGGGCCTGTTCCAGCGTCACGTGGCTGAGCTGGAAGCCATCGTTGTGCCTGGGGATGGTGAAGGGGCGATGGTTGCCGGAGGTTTGCAGGTAGGCAAAGAACGGTTGGTCCTTGGGAAGCGTGCTCAGCAGATCGTCAGCTTCCTTGAACAGGTCCAGGTCGGAAATCCCCCACACGTCTACCCGTGGCGACTGCCAGTCGCTCTCCTCGAACAGTTGCACATCGTCGATGCTCTGGCGGATCAGTGCATTGATATTCGCCCAGCCGGCGTTGCCGCCGATCATGTAGAACTTCTGGTAGCCCTCGAATGCATTGATCAATGTGTGTTGCCGCGTGATCAGCGGGTTGCGCGTGGCGGTCTCCTGGCGGGTGACGTCGGGCACGCCGGTGATGCTGGCCCACACGGTTTTCGCGGTGCCGGTGACGGGGACGTAGAAGTGTTTGAAGAACCAGCTTTGCGTCGCCAGTTTGTCCAGGTTCGGTGTGGGGTTGAGCGGGTTGCCATAGGCGCCCACGGCGCTGGTGCCGAGGGATTCGAGCATCACGAAAATCACGTTGGGTGGGCGCTCGCCGGCCAGTCGATAGGGCTGCACGGTTTGTTCGCGGATGAAGTCCAGGGACTGGGCATCGGGCTGGGTCACGCCCAGGTATTGGGCGACTTGCGGGTAATACTGGCGGACCTGGGCCTCATCGAACTGCGATTGGCCGACCTTGAGCGTGTCATACAAAAACAGCACCGGGTTCAGGCCCACGGCGGCCAGTTGGCTGTTGCCGGCAAAGAAGGCATCGCTCCAGCGCAGGGGCACCGGGTTTTCCAGGTTGAGATGGGCAACACGGCCGAGCAGGGCCAGCAGCACCGCGACGACGCCCATCACACTCACCACCGCCAGTGCCGGTTTGCCGATAAGGGCGGGCGCTCGATCCAGGGTCAACCGCTCCAGGCAGACCAACGCCCAGACCCAAAGCGCCACCGCCGCGAGCCAGCAGGCGGTTATCCACAGTACCGGGTAGGTTTCCCACACCATCTGCTGGGAAATCTGCGCATCCTGCAGGTAGCGCAGCACCGTCGCATTGATACGCACGCCGAGGTAGGCGTAGTGGCCGAAGTCGATGATGTACACCAGCCCTACTGCCGCCAGTGCGATGACCAGGTAAGCGCGCGCCAGCCAGCGCAGGGCCGGCAGAGTGGTGAGGTTCCAGCGCGGCAGCCACGCCAGCACGGCCAGCGGCAGCAGGAGCAACACCGCCAGGCGCAGGTCGAAGCGCAGGCCGATCCCCAGGGTTTCCAACAGTGCCGGGGTGTTCAAGTCCAGGCCGGAAAAAACCAGCACAAACACCAGCCGCAACGCAGCCAGCAACACAAACACCAACCCGATCGCGCCCAGACCGTAGCGCAGGCGGCGTGATTGCAACGCACTCATCATTGACCCCGGTGCCATTTCAAAAGAGGGCGCCAGGCGGCGCTGATCAGCAGCCCCGCGCCGGCGATCAGGCAGTAACCGGTCAGCAACGGATCGACCAGATAGTCCCAATAGTTTTCCGACGCCTTGAGCCGTAACGCAAAGGCCAACGTGCCCACCGCCAGCATCCACGCCGCCAGCGTATTACGCAGCCACAGCATCAACAGTGCGGCTGCCGCCACCAGGACGATCATCGGCCGCGGGTTGAAGCCCCAGCGGTACGGGTCAAAGTAAGTCAGGCCCAACGTGGCTGGGTACAGCACCAGGCTCAGCAAGCCAAACAGCAGCAACATCTGCACCTGATGCCGACGAGCGAGCGGTTGCACTAAGCCCAGGCGGCAGAGCATGACCCACGCCAACAGCACCAATGTGCAGATGGCCAGGTCATCGGTAAAACTGCGCACATACGCCGCCAGCGGCAGCGCGTTGACTGGGATAAAACTGACCGCCACCAGCACCGGCAGTAGCCATGGCCGCCAGGGCGCGGTAAACCTGAGCGCGCTCAATAGCACAAACCCCAACAGCACAAAACTCAAATGGGCCTGCCACACAGAAACCATCACAGACGCTCCGCCAGCCAGGCTTCGTTGAAGCTGACATGTTTGATAAAGGTGTTATTCCACGAGTACACCACGTGGTACATGCCGTCCGGGCTGCGGCTGAAGTACGGGTACTCGTATTCGAAATCGCAGCCCCGGGGTTTGCACACGCGGTAGTCGAGGTTGCTGAGAAAGCGCTGTTCCAGCGGCAGGCGTTTGGCGCCGCTGGAGGCGCGGAAGCCTTCGCCGATGATTGCTTTATAGGCATCGGGGGAGAACGGTTGGCCGAGCGGGTCGGGTGACTCATCCAGTTGCACCACGGTGCGCCATTGGCTGAGCTGGGCGTCGGTGCCGTAGAGGCTGAGCTTGAAGCGGCCGTCCTGCAGGTCGTTGAGGGCCACGAGCAGCCCGTCATCCTCGGTACCCACCGCCGCCAACGATGAATTGGGATTTGCCGGTTCCAGCGGGTATGGCTCGCTCCAGGTTTGCCCCGCATCTTCGGTGCGGCTGGCCAGGACGCGGTGGTGGGTGTCGCCGGCGTAGCGCAACATCGCTACGGCACGCTTGCCATCCAGCGGCACGATGGTCGGTTGCAGGGAATTCTTGCCGCGGCTGATGCGGAATTTGTCGATCACCGCGCCGTCGGCACTCAAGTACAGGTACTCGGCAAACTTGCCCATGAACTCGTGGTACACCGGCAGGCCGATGGAGCCGTCGGCGTGGAACACCGGCGCGGCGCGTACCAGGGTACTGATGTTGAAAAACGGTGAGGTCACCAACTGCCGGGGCGCGGACCAACTGGCGCCGAGGTCATCCGAGACCATCAGGTTGATCGCACTGGTGGCCCAGCCGCCGACCGACACCGACACATAAAACATCCACAGGCGTTTATCCGGCCCGAGGGCGATGACCGGGTTGCCGAGTTTGCGGATATAGCGCTGGGTGCCGTCGCGGGTGCTTTCCCGCGTGGCCAGCACCTGCTCGGTGCCCCATTCGCCGCTGCGCGCATCGAAGCGTGCGGTGCGCACCTGCACATCGGCGGCGCCTTCCCGCGAACCGGCAAACCACACGGCCATCAAGTCGCCGCCGGGCAGGGCGGTGACGGAGGAAGAGTGCACAAAGTCCGTGAGCTGCGAGGACACAAAACGGCTGGTGTATTGCGGCGCCGCCGCCACCTTCGAGGTGTTTGGCGTCACTTGGGCAAAGGGGGCCAGCACATGGGGCGGATGGCTTAGCCACGCGGCGACGAAGACGGCGAGCAGGCTGCAGATCAGTAAGGCGGAGCGCATAGAGGACCTGTCGAGAAAAGGATTACTGCGCACGTTCATCCGGCAGGCGCTTCCTGCGACCGGTGAGCATGGATAACGGCAGGTTGTCCCGCACCTGGATACTTTCAAACACCGCGGCCAGCACATGGATGCACACCAGGCCCAGCAGCACATTGGCGGCGGTCTCATGGATTTGCAGGGGCCAATCGGCGCCCCACAGGGCATCCACTTCCTGCATCAAAAAGCCGCTGACACCGATGGTCAGCAACGCCAGCAACATCGACAGCATCACCAGCGCACCGAGGGGCGAATGGCCCAGGCGATGCTGCGGGCGGCGGTTGAGCAGCGAGCGCAGATGGGTTTTCAAGCGTTTCGGGGTCGGCCAGAAGTCCGCCCAGCGTGCACTGCGCGGCCCGATGAACCCCCACACCGTTCGTACCAGCAGCCAGGCCATGGCGTAGTAGCCCAGCCAGACGTGCCAGTCGTCGCCCGCTTCGTTAAAGAAGTAATTGGCGACGAAGACCCCGGCGATCGACAGATGAAACAGCCTCACCAGTGGGTCCCACAGGCGCAGGGATTCGCCTGGCATCAGCCTTTGATCTCAGTCTTCACGGCCTTGCCGGTGACCGGGTCGTGGTAGATCTCGACCTTACGCTTGTCCTTGTCGAAGCCGTAGATCTCGTAGCAGTTGCCATCGGTGACCTTGAACTTGCTGATCTCGTAGCCTTCGGCCTTGAGCTTGTCCTGGAAGGTTTTTTCGTCTTGCCATTGCGAGCGTTCGGCGGTGGTGCATTGCGGACCGGCAACGGCCAGGGGGCTGGCGATAATCAGGGACAGCAGGAGAATTTTGCGCATGGAAAAGCTCTCAGCAGATGTGGGAGATTTAACAGTGCAAAACCAACCTTAGGGCAACCTTAGTTGGCAACGCGCCGTAACATCTTTGCCGGAATAGCCCCGCCCAGAACCCGGCATGATGCCGCCGATTCCTACAGAGACTTTGCTATGCGCCTACTCCTTGTCGAAGATGATCGCGCCCTTGGCCAAGGGATTCGCGTGGCATTGGGCGTTGAAGGCTACACCCTGGATTGGTTGCAGGATGGCGTTGCGGCCCTGCATGCCCTGCGCACGGAAAGCTTCGACCTGTTGCTGCTCGACCTCGGCCTGCCGCGCCTCGATGGCCTGGACCTGTTGCAGCAACTGCGCGCCGAGCAGCACGACCTGCCGGTGCTGATCCTCACCGCCCGCGACGGCACCGCCGAGCGCATCGCCGGCCTGGATGCCGGTGCCGATGATTACCTGGTCAAGCCCTTCGATGTGGAAGAGCTCAAGGCCCGCGTGCGTGCCCTGCTGCGCCGCAGCCAGGGGCGCGCGCAACCGATGCTGGAACATGCCGGCGTCAGCCTCGACCCGGCCACCCAACAGGTGCGCTACCTGGACGCGGACATCATCGTGACGCCGATGGAGTACCAACTGCTGCACCAACTGATGGTGCGCCCCGGCAAAGTGGTGACCCGCGAGCGCCTGTCCCGCGCGTTATATGGCTGGCAGGACCGGGTCGAGAGCAACACCTTGGAAGTGCTGATCCACAACCTGCGTAAAAAGTTATCCACCGAGCTGATCCGCACCGTGCGCGGCGTTGGCTATGTACTGGCGCTCAAACCATGACCTCCGTGCGTGCTCGTATCCTCATCCCTGTCCTGGTGCTGATCCTGTTGGGCGACGCGCTGATCAGCTGGCTGGTGCTGCGCGATAGCCACCACGAAATCGAAGAAGTCTACGACGCCCAGCTCGCCCAAAGCGCGCGCCTGTTGCAAGGCGTATTGCGCCAGCGCGACCCCGGCGAGGCTGATTGGGACCGGCTGTACCAGGCCTTCGATCAGGCCATGAGCCGTGTCGGCGAAGGCGGCGTCGCTCACCCTTATGAAACCCGGTTGACCTTCCAGGTGTGGCGCAGCGACGGCCAATTGCTCGTACGCTCCACCGAAGCGCCGGTGTTGGCCGCACCGCCGGCTACCCTCGGCTCCCACGACATCATGGACAACGGCAACGACTGGTGCGCTTTTCTCCTCGCCGATCCGCAACAGGGCCTGCTGATCTGGGTGGGCGAGCGCGACGATATTCGCCAGGACGTGATCCAGCGCATCATGCGCCACACCCTCTGGCCTACATTGATCGGCGTGCCGTTGCTCACGGTGTTGATCTGGCTGGTGATCGGCTGGGGCCTCAAACCCCTGCGCGCCATGGCCCGCAAGATTCGCGGGCGAACCGCCGAGACCCTGCAACCGCTGCACCTCAAGCCGCTGCCCAGCGACCTGGAGCCGATGCAAACCGCGCTCAACCGGCTGTTGGTCCAAGTGGATGACCTATTGGAACGCGAGCGCCGCTTCATCGCCGACGCCGCCCACGAACTGCGCACACCCCTGGCGATCCTGCGCATCCACGCGCAAAACGCCCAAAGTGCCGGCACCGAGGCCCAGCGGCGCGAAGCGTTGGACTTCCTGGTCAACGGCGTCGACCGCGCCACCCGTATTGGCAGCCAACTGCTGACCATGGCGCGTATCGAACCGCAGTTGAACAACCCCAAGCGCAGCCGTGTACAACTCACCGAACTGGTGCGCGAAGAACTCGCCGAACTGACACCGCTGGCCATGGAGAAAGGCGTGGAGTTGGTGCTGGAAGGGGATGAAGAATGTTGGATCGAAACCGAGCCGGTGGCGCTGGCCATCGCCCTGCAAAACCTGGTGACCAATGCCCTCAACTTCTCCCCGCCGGGCAGCGAAGTCAAAGTGGTCATTGGCGCCCATTGCCTGAGCGTGGAGGACCAGGGCCCGGGCATTGATGAGGCAGAAATGGGGCGTTTGTTCGAGCGGTTCTACAGCCGTGGCAATGCCAATGGCGCTGGGCTGGGGCTGGCGATTGTGGAGATGATCGTGGGCAAGATCGGTAGCCGGTTGGCGTTGTATAACCGGGAGCAGGGCGGGTTGTGCGCGCGGTTGGTGTTTAACGAGACCTGAGGCGATCATGGCGGAACATTCTGTTTAATCACAGGTCCAGTCATCATCGTTCACCCTGATAAGGACATCCTCCCGTGAAGCGAATCGCGCTGCTGTCCCTGGTCCTGGCGCTATGTGCCTGTCAATCCAACCAACGTGACTCATCCCCCAGTCTGCTCAAGGACGGCATCCAACTGCGTCAGAAAACCGTGTCCGTCGATGCGGGCCACGCCAAAGTCATCATGAAAGCCTATGGCGGCACCGCTCCCGTTGAGTTCTCGATACGCCGCGAAGGCGACCCCGATGAACGCATGGAAACCCTGGGCACGGTGATGGATGCAGGTGAAGGCCGCGTTTTCAACTGGATTGCAAAGCTCAACCAGACGGTGGCCAGTGCTGGGTTCAAGCGCTTCCCGCAGTTGGAGATCCAGGCAGATCCTGGCAAGAAGTTGACCGTTGCCAGTTCGTCCACCGACTCACGCCCTGGCATCTACGCCATTTGCGGGCCTCTGTTAAGTAGCTTCCAGCCTGAAAAGGGCAAGGTGTATCTGGTGGAGTTCCAGTTCAAACCCTCGGCGTGTGCGCAGCAGGTGTTTGATATTACGGATCCGGGGAAACGGGTTCTGATTGGGGAGTGAGGCGAAAGAGGGTTAGGTGGACGGCCGAACAAATGCGGATGCTGCGCCTGGAAGGACGTGAAGGTTTGATACTTCCAGCGCTATCCGCCAGGGTCTTCATCGGTCGTGCTGACTTCGCCGGAGTACCAATGCTCTGATCGAAAACGTTTCCTTTTTCGTCCTCGTGGATGATGAAGTGAAAGCCAACTCGTGGAGGCCTGCCTGAACGACAGTCTGCGCATGAAGACGAATTCTCTAAGTCTGTGTTATTCGTTTGTACCTTCGTAATCAAACGCGATGAAGTAGTCGCTTTCTGAAAGAGCAATTTCATGAGAGAAGTGTGTCTGTATCAGTGATAGCCATTCCCGCCGCAGTTCAAACATACCGTTATTGACGTCCTCGTCTATCGACAGTCCAAGTTTAGAAATCACGGAGTAGTCGTTTCCTAGGTCCGCTGAGTCCTCCGTTCCGCGTAGCCACTCTGTGGTTCTGTCGAACCATTCCAATCTCATTTTTAGTCCCATGTGTCCCTCATAGATATTTTTTGATGTTTCGTTTTTTCTTCGGCTCTTTTAGCTGCTCGCCGGTTATGTGACTGAACGCACCTAAATGGCTCCCATCACTTGCGAGATAAACTTCCAACTCTCCATGTTGGGAGTCCCATTCATAGATCTTCCTGCCTTTTTCCTCAATCCAACGCTCTCTCAGCCCGGCACCGCCCTGTCTGGGAGTCATGGGTTTTGCTTTTATCAGGTTTCCAAAGCCAGTTATTTGTTCAGTATTTGGAGCCTTGTGGTACTTGTGATCCCCAGCCTTAACACTAACCACCACATACAGCGGTCGAACCCCCGACTCCACCGGGAACACCAGAATAAAATCCCGATACTCCGGCGGATAAATCGGGTTAACCAGAATCTGCGCGGCCTTCTCCGTCGGTGGGTAAATCCAGATTACCGGCGCTGGCGGCGCAGCCTCCAGGGTCGGAATACCCAGCGTGTCACTTGGATCAACGGCGGGCGTCCAGATCAGCTCGACACCCTCACCCAAATCCGCCACAAATTGATCGCCACGGCTTTGGAACTGCACCACATCAATCATTTGCCAATCAGGATTATTGCCGGTGTAAAACCCATACCCCTTGAGCGTGCCGTCCTCGCGTTGCTCGATATGCAAACGCATCTGCGAACGCGGGGATGGCTCGTAAAAATCAACAGATGGCGAATACGGCGCCCGCGACGGCTGTGGGTCAGGATTCGCTGTTTGAGTAACTCTTCTTCGGTGGGGGGATAAAAGCGTTCTGACATGGATGGCTCACTTCCTTGTGCGAGGGAGCGAGGCCCCGAGGGGGGATCAGAAGCTGATGTCGGCTTAATTCGTTGGCTAGTGTCGGAAAAGTAGACTGATGTTTGGGTCAGTCGCGCTGCTTCGATTATTTCGATTTTCGGTTGTTTCGTTCAGTGACTCAAATGTGGGAATTGTCGGTGAAGGCCGGGTTTTCAACTGGCATGACACTCACTGTATCCATGTCGGCGAGAAATCAGGCAACAGGTAGTGGTGGAGAGTGTGGCCAGGTAAGGCGCGCGGCGATTTGCTCGCCGCGCGGTTCAACGTTACATCGGCGCGAAATCGAACGACCACAGGCCGCTGGCACGGTTTACTGTCACGTTCACTTCAGTGGCGGTGAAGCGTCAGCTGTTGACTGGGGGCTCCATTTATTTGATGAGGTTGCGTGTAGTCAGCGTCGATTTGCTTTTAGGTGATCGGGCTCGGTTCAACAGCGTGGGTGACGATCAATAGGCGTCATCGGTGATGCTCTGAAGCATGCCTGCTGATCAGCTCAGCAAGTGCTTGGAGATCAAGCGCGAGATTTCAACAATCGAGGTCTTGCCGGTGAATTCAAATTTCACTTTCCCCAACGACGAAAAGTAAATCTCCAGTTCCGAATCCAGATCAAACGTGCCGGACGTTTCCACCGAGTACGCGACGATGTTCTTGTACGGCAGCGAGGTGAAGTCCTTCTTGCTGCCTGTTATGCCTTGTACGTTCACTGCGATGATGCGTTTGGTGGTGAACACCACGCCGTCGCGCATGGCTTTGTAGGCGTCGATGACTTCTTCGTCTTCCAGCAGCAGGGCCGCGACGCGTTCTGCGTATTCGTTGTTTTGCTTGAGTTTGAAGAAGCCTTTGTTGTTGAAGTCGATCATGTGAAGGTCCTTGTGGTGAGTCCGTTATTGAATGGCTTTGAGGTAGTCCTTCAGTGTCGCGAGCAGTGGCTTGAGTTCCTCCAGCGTGGAGGCTTGCTGTACGTCGGTAGATAACCGCTGCAGCTCACGTCCCAATACTGTATCGGCCCCACCCAAAGCGACCAGTGCCTGCACCACACATTCGTCTATCTTCAGCAGAACTCCCGGCAGATCCCCCTGTCGCACCAGCAACCCGAATACCTCCCGCTCATACCGATCCATCACCAGGTCGTCCCTCAACACCGGGCTGCCGCCGTCCTCCTCATGCACGAGCTTGAGTGCAAAGAGCGCAACAGCTTCCAGCGTCAATTCCATGGTCTCGGTTCCTCTGGGGTTGGGGGAGGGCGATGATCCCTGTTCTGGGCGTGAAAACAAAGACCCGATGCGTACCGGGCTCTCCTGCGGTATTAGAGAGTCGCCTGACTTCATGGGGACACCGCCGTGATCCTTGGCAGCCGCATCCCCTATTGGCCAAGTACACCTTCTATCTATATAGAAGCCACGAAGCCCTTCTTTATAAAGGAGAGCGTCGTTGCGTCGCGGTGTGGGTTCTCTGTTAAGGAGAAGATTTTCCAGAAGGGGGTTGACCAGGTAATTCAATACTGTATTATTCGCCTCCCGCTGACGAGAGATCGCAAGCGCAAGTGGTTGAAGTTGTTGAAGAAATCTTCGAAAGCTTCTGAAAATAATCACTTGACAGCAAATGAGGCTGCTGTAGAATGCGCGCCTCGGTTGAGACGAAAGCTCTTAACCAACCGCTCTTTAACAACTGAATCAAGCAATTCGTGTGGGTGCTTGTGGAGTCAGACTGATAGTCAACAAGATTATCAGCATCACAAGTTACTCCGCGAGAAATCAAAGAATAACCAACGATTGCTGAGCCAAGTTTAGGGTTTCTTAAAAACCCAAAGATGTTTGAACTGAAGAGTTTGATCATGGCTCAGATTGAACGCTGGCGGCAGGCCTAACACATGCAAGTCGAGCGGTAGAGAGAAGCTTGCTTCTCTTGAGAGCGGCGGACGGGTGAGTAATGCCTAGGAATCTGCCTGGTAGTGGGGGATAACGTTCGGAAACGGACGCTAATACCGCATACGTCCTACGGGAGAAAGCAGGGGACCTTCGGGCCTTGCGCTATCAGATGAGCCTAGGTCGGATTAGCTAGTTGGTGGGGTAATGGCTCACCAAGGCGACGATCCGTAACTGGTCTGAGAGGATGATCAGTCACACTGGAACTGAGACACGGTCCAGACTCCTACGGGAGGCAGCAGTGGGGAATATTGGACAATGGGCGAAAGCCTGATCCAGCCATGCCGCGTGTGTGAAGAAGGTCTTCGGATTGTAAAGCACTTTAAGTTGGGAGGAAGGGCCATTACCTAATACGTGATGGTTTTGACGTTACCGACAGAATAAGCACCGGCTAACTCTGTGCCAGCAGCCGCGGTAATACAGAGGGTGCAAGCGTTAATCGGAATTACTGGGCGTAAAGCGCGCGTAGGTGGTTTGTTAAGTTGGATGTGAAATCCCCGGGCTCAACCTGGGAACTGCATTCAAAACTGACTGACTAGAGTATGGTAGAGGGTGGTGGAATTTCCTGTGTAGCGGTGAAATGCGTAGATATAGGAAGGAACACCAGTGGCGAAGGCGACCACCTGGACTGATACTGACACTGAGGTGCGAAAGCGTGGGGAGCAAACAGGATTAGATACCCTGGTAGTCCACGCCGTAAACGATGTCAACTAGCCGTTGGGAGCCTTGAGCTCTTAGTGGCGCAGCTAACGCATTAAGTTGACCGCCTGGGGAGTACGGCCGCAAGGTTAAAACTCAAATGAATTGACGGGGGCCCGCACAAGCGGTGGAGCATGTGGTTTAATTCGAAGCAACGCGAAGAACCTTACCAGGCCTTGACATCCAATGAACTTTCTAGAGATAGATTGGTGCCTTCGGGAACATTGAGACAGGTGCTGCATGGCTGTCGTCAGCTCGTGTCGTGAGATGTTGGGTTAAGTCCCGTAACGAGCGCAACCCTTGTCCTTAGTTACCAGCACGTTATGGTGGGCACTCTAAGGAGACTGCCGGTGACAAACCGGAGGAAGGTGGGGATGACGTCAAGTCATCATGGCCCTTACGGCCTGGGCTACACACGTGCTACAATGGTCGGTACAGAGGGTTGCCAAGCCGCGAGGTGGAGCTAATCCCAGAAAACCGATCGTAGTCCGGATCGCAGTCTGCAACTCGACTGCGTGAAGTCGGAATCGCTAGTAATCGCGAATCAGAATGTCGCGGTGAATACGTTCCCGGGCCTTGTACACACCGCCCGTCACACCATGGGAGTGGGTTGCACCAGAAGTAGCTAGTCTAACCTTCGGGAGGACGGTTACCACGGTGTGATTCATGACTGGGGTGAAGTCGTAACAAGGTAGCCGTAGGGGAACCTGCGGCTGGATCACCTCCTTAATCGACGACATCAGCTGCTCCATAAGTTCCCACACGAATTGCTTGATTCATTGAAGAGGACGATAAGAAGCAGCCCGAAATTGGGTCTGTAGCTCAGTTGGTTAGAGCGCACCCCTGATAAGGGTGAGGTCGGCAGTTCGAATCTGCCCAGACCCACCAATTTTGTGTGGGAAACGCCTGTAGAAATACGGGGCCATAGCTCAGCTGGGAGAGCGCCTGCCTTGCACGCAGGAGGTCAACGGTTCGATCCCGTTTGGCTCCACCACTACTGCTTCTGCGTTTTGAAAGCTTAGAAATGAGCATTCCATCGGTATGATGGTGAATGTTGATTTCTAGTCTTTGATTAGATCGTTCTTTAAAAATTTGGGTATGTGATAGAAAGATAGACTGAACGTTACTTTCACTGGTAACGGATCAGGCTAAGGTAAAATTTGTGAGTGGCTCTTAATTGAGTATGATCGAATTTTCGGCGAATGTCGTCTTCACAGTATAACCAGATTGCTTGGGGTTATATGGTCAAGTGAAGAAGCGCATACGGTGGATGCCTTGGCAGTCAGAGGCGATGAAAGACGTGGTAGCCTGCGAAAAGCTTCGGGGAGTCGGCAAACAGACTTTGATCCGGAGATGTCTGAATGGGGGAACCCAGCCATCATAAGATGGTTATCTTGTACTGAATACATAGGTGCAAGAGGCGAACCAGGGGAACTGAAACATCTAAGTACCCTGAGGAAAAGAAATCAACCGAGATTCCCTTAGTAGTGGCGAGCGAACGGGGACTAGCCCTTAAGTGGCTTTGAGATTAGCGGAACGCTCTGGAAAGTGCGGCCATAGTGGGTGATAGCCCTGTACGCGAAAATCTCTTAGTCATGAAATCGAGTAGGACGGAGCACGAGAAACTTTGTCTGAATATGGGGGGACCATCCTCCAAGGCTAAATACTACTGACTGACCGATAGTGAACTAGTACCGTGAGGGAAAGGCGAAAAGAACCCCGGAGAGGGGAGTGAAATAGATCCTGAAACCGTATGCGTACAAGCAGTGGGAGCCCACTTTGTTGGGTGACTGCGTACCTTTTGTATAATGGGTCAGCGACTTATTTTCAGTGGCGAGCTTAACCGAATAGGGGAGGCGTAGCGAAAGCGAGTCTTAATAGGGCGTCTAGTCGCTGGGAATAGACCCGAAACCGGGCGATCTATCCATGGGCAGGTTGAAGGTTGGGTAACACTAACTGGAGGACCGAACCGACTACCGTTGAAAAGTTAGCGGATGACCTGTGGATCGGAGTGAAAGGCTAATCAAGCTCGGAGATAGCTGGTTCTCCTCGAAAGCTATTTAGGTAGCGCCTCATGTATCACTGTAGGGGGTAGAGCACTGTTTCGGCTAGGGGGTCATCCCGACTTACCAAACCGATGCAAACTCCGAATACCTACAAGTGCCGAGCATGGGAGACACACGGCGGGTGCTAACGTCCGTCGTGAAAAGGGAAACAACCCAGACCGTCAGCTAAGGTCCCAAAGTTATGGTTAAGTGGGAAACGATGTGGGAAGGCTTAGACAGCTAGGAGGTTGGCTTAGAAGCAGCCACCCTTTAAAGAAAGCGTAATAGCTCACTAGTCGAGTCGGCCTGCGCGGAAGATGTAACGGGGCTCAAACCATACACCGAAGCTACGGGTATCACGTAAGTGATGCGGTAGAGGAGCGTTCTGTAAGCCTGTGAAGGTGAGTTGAGAAGCTTGCTGGAGGTATCAGAAGTGCGAATGCTGACATGAGTAACGATAATGGGTGTGAAAAACACCCACGCCGAAAGACCAAGGTTTCCTGCGCAACGTTAATCGACGCAGGGTTAGTCGGTCCCTAAGGCGAGGCTGAAAAGCGTAGTCGATGGAAAACAGGTTAATATTCCTGTACTTCTGGTTATTGCGATGGAGGGACGGAGAAGGCTAGGCCAGCTTGGCGTTGGTTGTCCAAGTTTAAGGTGGTAGGCTGAGATCTTAGGTAAATCCGGGATCTTAAGGCCGAGAGCTGATGACGAGTTACCTTTTAGGTAACGAAGTGGTTGATGCCATGCTTCCAAGAAAAGCTTCTAAGCTTCAGGTAACCAGGAACCGTACCCCAAACCGACACAGGTGGTTGGGTAGAGAATACCAAGGCGCTTGAGAGAACTCGGGTGAAGGAACTAGGCAAAATGGCACCGTAACTTCGGGAGAAGGTGCGCCGGTGAGGGTGAAGGACTTGCTCCGTAAGCTCATGCCGGTCGAAGATACCAGGCCGCTGCGACTGTTTATTAAAAACACAGCACTCTGCAAACACGAAAGTGGACGTATAGGGTGTGACGCCTGCCCGGTGCCGGAAGGTTAATTGATGGGGTTAGCTAACGCGAAGCTCTTGATCGAAGCCCCGGTAAACGGCGGCCGTAACTATAACGGTCCTAAGGTAGCGAAATTCCTTGTCGGGTAAGTTCCGACCTGCACGAATGGCGTAACGATGGCGGCGCTGTCTCCACCCGAGACTCAGTGAAATTGAAATCGCTGTGAAGATGCAGTGTATCCGCGGCTAGACGGAAAGACCCCGTGAACCTTTACTATAGCTTTGCACTGGACTTTGAATTTGCTTGTGTAGGATAGGTGGGAGGCTTTGAAGCGTGGACGCCAGTCTGCGTGGAGCCAACCTTGAAATACCACCCTGGCAACTTTGAGGTTCTAACTCAGGTCCGTTATCCGGATCGAGGACAGTGTATGGTGGGTAGTTTGACTGGGGCGGTCTCCTCCTAAAGAGTAACGGAGGAGTACGAAGGTGCGCTCAGACCGGTCGGAAATCGGTCGTAGAGTATAAAGGCAAAAGCGCGCTTGACTGCGAGACAGACACGTCGAGCAGGTACGAAAGTAGGTCTTAGTGATCCGGTGGTTCTGTATGGAAGGGCCATCGCTCAACGGATAAAAGGTACTCCGGGGATAACAGGCTGATACCGCCCAAGAGTTCATATCGACGGCGGTGTTTGGCACCTCGATGTCGGCTCATCACATCCTGGGGCTGAAGCCGGTCCCAAGGGTATGGCTGTTCGCCATTTAAAGTGGTACGCGAGCTGGGTTTAGAACGTCGTGAGACAGTTCGGTCCCTATCTGCCGTGGACGTTTGAGATTTGAGAGGGGCTGCTCCTAGTACGAGAGGACCGGAGTGGACGAACCTCTGGTGTTCCGGTTGTCACGCCAGTGGCATTGCCGGGTAGCTATGTTCGGAATAGATAACCGCTGAAAGCATCTAAGCGGGAAACTAGCCTCAAGATGAGATCTCACTGGGACCTTGAGTCCCCTGAAGGGCCGTCGAAGACTACGACGTTGATAGGTTGGGTGTGTAAGCGCTGTGAGGCGTTGAGCTAACCAATACTAATTGCCCGTGAGGCTTGACCATATAACACCCAAGCAATTTGCGTCGAAAGGCCAGATTGCGGTGTGTGAAGACGCAATGAACCGAAAGTTCGAGATTTCACAAAACACCGACAGCTGTCACATACCCAATTTGCTGAAGCGAGGCCCGCTGGCCACGACTCAGTACCCGAATTTCTTGACGACCATAGAGCATTGGAACCACCTGATCCCATCCCGAACTCAGCAGTGAAACGATGCATCGCCGATGGTAGTGTGGGGTTTCCCCATGTGAGAGTAGGTCATCGTCAAGATTAAATTCCGAAACCCCATTTGCGAAAGCAGATGGGGTTTTGTTTTGGGCGGTCGAAAAGTGCGAGGAGGCGCCTCGGGAGGGCCTTCAGCACTAGAGTCCATGCCCATTAAAGGAAACAGAATCTCCGCTCGAAGTGCTAGCAGTACTTTGGGTGAGTCCAGGGGTAACCAAGGGGCGTTTTAGCGTCCTGCAAGGCCTGTGAGTGGGCCTGCTGGACTTTATGATGGCGATGGAGGGGTGTCTCGCTATCTCGCTCTCTGGGAGCTGTCGCGGCCTCAGGGCGCTTTTCTGCAGACGAAAAAAAAGACCTTGAAATTCAAGGTCTTTCTTTAAGATGGTGCCCCGAGGGAGACTCGAACTCCCACTCCTTTCGAAAACGGATTTTGAATCCGCCGCGTCTACCAATTCCGCCATCAGGGCTCAATGGCGGCGAAGTATAGAGATGAGATTACCGTTGGTCAATCACGTTTCATGGTCTATTTTCACTATTTCCGCTAGACTTCCCGGCCCTGCTAGACGAACCCCATCATGCGCGTTGCTGACTTTACTTTTGAACTCCCTGATTCGCTGATTGCTCGCCACCCTTTGGCCGAGCGTCGCGCCAGTCGACTGCTGACTCTGGACGGGGCCAGCGGCACCCTCGCACACCGTCAATTCACTGATTTGCTTGAGCATTTGCGTCCGGGCGATCTGATGGTGTTCAACAATACCCGGGTCATCCCGGCACGGCTGTTTGGCCAGAAAGCATCCGGCGGCAAGCTGGAAATTCTGGTGGAACGGGTGTTGGACAGCCATCGTGTGCTGGCCCATGTACGCTCCAGCAAGTCGCCGAAACCGGGTTCGAGCATCCTCATCGAGGGTGGCGGTGAAGCCGAGATGGTGGCGCGTCATGATGCGCTGTTCGAACTCCGGTTCGCCGAAGAGGTTTTGCCGTTGCTGGAGCGTGTCGGCCATATGCCGTTGCCTCCTTATATCGACCGCCCGGACGAAGACTCGGACCGTGAGCGCTATCAAACGGTCTATTCCCAGCGCCTCGGTGCGGTTGCCGCGCCGACTGCCGGGCTGCATTTTGACCAGCTGCTGCTGGATGCGATTGCAGCCAAGGGCGTCGAGACAGCCTATGTGACCCTGCACGTGGGGGCCGGCACGTTTCAGCCGGTGCGTGTGGATAACATCGAAGACCACCATATGCACAGCGAATGGCTGGAAGTCAGCCAGGACGTCGTGGACGCAGTTAGCGCCTGCAAGGCGCGCGGCGGGCGGGTGGTTGCGGTGGGCACCACCAGCGTGCGCTCCCTTGAGAGCGCGGCGCGTGATGGCGTGCTCAAACCGTTCAGTGGCGACACCGATATCTTTATTTACCCAGGCCGGCCGTTCCATGTGGTCGACTGCCTGGTGACCAACTTCCATTTGCCGGAATCCACGCTATTGATGCTGGTGTCGGCCTTCGCGGGTTATCCCGAAACAATGGCGGCGTACAAAGCAGCCATCGACAATGGATACCGTTTTTTCAGCTACGGTGATGCGATGTTTATCACCCGTAATCCGGCGCCGCGCGGCCCAGAGGAACAACTATGAGTCGTATGTCGTTTGAATTGCTCGCCACCGACGGCAAGGCCCGTCGCGGCCGCCTGACGTTTCCGCGCGGTACGGTAGAGACCCCGGCATTCATGCCCGTGGGCACCTACGGCACCGTCAAAGGCATGCTGCCGCGTGACATCGTCGCCACCGGCGCCGAGATCATCCTCGGCAACACCTTCCACCTGTGGCTGCGTCCAGGCACTGAAGTGATCAAGAAGCATGGCGACCTGCATGACTTCATGAAGTGGCAAGGCCCGATCCTCACGGATTCGGGTGGTTTCCAGGTGTTCAGCCTGGGTGCCATGCGCAAGATCAAGGAGGAGGGCGTGACCTTCGCCTCTCCGGTGGACGGTTCCAAGGTATTCATGGGGCCTGAAGAGTCCATGCAGGTGCAACGCGACCTGGGCTCGGACATCGTGATGATTTTCGACGAGTGCACGCCGTACCCGGCCGATGAAGACGTCGCGCGGATTTCCATGGAGCTTTCCCTGCGTTGGGCCCAGCGTTCGAAGAATGCCCATGGCGACAACACCGCGGCGTTGTTCGGCATCGTCCAGGGCGGCATGCATGAAAGCTTGCGCAAGCGCTCGCTGGAAGGCCTCGACAAGATCGGTTTTGACGGCCTGGCCATCGGCGGTCTGTCGGTGGGCGAACCCAAGCACGAGATGATCAAGGTACTGGACTACCTGCCAGGCCTGATGCCCGCTGACAAACCTCGTTACCTTATGGGCGTTGGCAAACCCGAAGATCTCGTAGAGGGTGTGCGCCGCGGTGTGGACATGTTCGATTGCGTGATGCCAACCCGTAATGCCCGCAATGGGCATCTGTTCATCGATACAGGCGTGCTCAAGATCCGTAACGCGTTCCATCGCCATGATGATTCGCCGCTGGATCCCACCTGTGATTGCTACACCTGCCAGAACTTCTCCCGTGCTTACCTGCACCATCTGGACAAATGCGGGGAAATGCTGGGTAGCATGTTGAATACCATCCACAATTTGCGTCACTACCAAGTCCTGATGGCTGGTTTGCGCGAGGCTATTCAACAGGGTACATTGGCCGCCTTCGTCGATGCCTTCTATGCCAAGCGCGGGCTCCCTGTGCCGCCCTTGGACTGAGTTTTCCGACCCTAAGATTCACTATTTGCAACTGGAGTGCTAAATGAGCTTTTTTATCTCTAACGCCATGGCTGACGCCGCTGCGCCTGCTGCTGCCGGCCCTATGGGCGGTGGTTTCGAGTGGATTTTCCTGGTCGGCTTCCTGGTCATCTTCTACCTGATGATCTGGCGTCCACAGGCCAAGCGTGCCAAAGAGCAGAAGAACCTGCTGGGCAGCCTGCAGAAAGGCGACGAAGTCGTGACCACCGGCGGTATCGCGGGCAAGATCACCAAGGTTTCCGATGCTTTCGTGGTTCTGGAAGTTTCCGACACCGTGGAAATGAAGTTCCAGAAGGGCGCCATCGCCGCCACGCTGCCAAAAGGCACGCTCAAAGCGATCTAAGTTCCAACCTTTACCAATCGACGGGGCGCGCAAGGCGCCCCGCGTTATAAGCGGGCGGCGTGATGCTGAACAAATACCCTCTGTGGAAATACGTACTGATCCTGGCGGTGCTGGCGATCGGTTTTATTTATTCCGCTCCCAATCTTTACCCTGATGACCCGGCGATCCAGATCACTGGCGCCAGCACTTCGCTGCAGGTCAACCAGGCTGACCTGGAACGCGCGAGCAAGGCACTGGCCGACGCGGGTATCCAGGTTAAAGCGGCAACATTGGCAGCTGGTGCGAAGGGCGGGTTGTTGCGCCTGACCAAGCAAGAAGACCAATTGCCGGCAAAAGATGTCGTACGCAAGGCCATGGGTGACGACTACGTCGTTGCGCTGAACCTGGCACAGACCACTCCGCAGTGGTTGCGCAGCATTGGCGCGCACCCGATGAAGCTGGGTCTGGACTTGTCCGGCGGCGTGCACTTCCTGCTGGAAGTCGACATGGACAAAGCCCTCGACGCACGCCTGAAGGTCTACGAAGGCGACGTGAAGAGCCTGCTGCGCAAAGAGAAGCTGCGTTATCGCAGCCTGCCGCAGCTCAACGGTGCCATCCAGCTGGGCTTCTCTGACGAGGCCTCTCGTGAACAGGCCCGTGCGCTGATCCGCAAGAACTTCAATGATTTCGACATCGTACCGGCCGACCTGAATGGTCAGGCGGTACTGCGTCTGGCGATGAGCCCGGCCAAAATCGCGGAAATCCGCGAGTACTCCATCAAGCAGAACCTGACCACGGTACGTAACCGCGTCAACGAGCTGGGTGTGGCCGAGCCGATTGTTCAGCGTCAGGGCGCCAACCGCATCGTGGTTGAGCTGCCGGGCGTGCAGGACACCGCTGAAGCCAAGCGTATCCTGGGTAAAACCGCCAACCTGGAGTTCCGTCTTGCGGCTGAGCCGGGTGCTTCCCGTGCAACTTCCGAAGAGTTCGAGTTCCGTGAAGGCAATCGTCCTCCGGCGCTGATCGAGCGTGGCTTGATCATCACCGGTGATCAGGTGACCGACGCCAAGGCCGGTTTCGGCGAGCACGGTACCCCTGAAGTGAACATCCGCCTGGATGGCCACGGCGGCGAACTGATGAGCCGCGCCACGCGCAGCAACGTGGGTCGCAGCATGGCGGTGATCTTCATCGAGCAGCGCCCGGTGACCACCTACACCAAGCAAATGGTCAACGGCGTCGAGAAAGACGTACCGGTGCAGACCTTCAAGGAAGAGAAGAAGATCATCAGCCTGGCGACCATCCAGTCGCCGCTGGGTGCTCAATTCCGCATCACCGGCCTGAACGGCCAGGGCGAATCCTCTGAGCTGGCCCTGTTGCTGCGTGCCGGCGGCCTGGCTGCGCCGATGTACTTCGCTGAAGAACGTACCATCGGCCCGAGCCTGGGTGCCGACAACATCACCAAGGGTATCGACGCGGCCTTGTGGGGCATGCTGTTCGTGTCGCTGTTCATCATCGCCATCTACCGCTTCTTCGGCATCATTGCCACCGTGGCACTGGCGGGCAACATGGTGATGTTGCTGGCCCTGATGTCGCTGCTGGGCGCCACGCTGACCCTTCCAGGTATCGCCGGTATCGTACTCACCATGGGTATGGCGGTAGACGCCAACGTGCTGATCTTCTCGCGGATTCGTGAAGAGATCGCCGCTGGCATGACCGTACAGCGTGCAATCAACGAAGGCTTCGGCCGGGCATTTACCGCGATTCTCGACTCCAACCTGACCACATTGCTGGTCGGCGGGATCCTCTTTGCCATGGGCACCGGCCCGGTCAAAGGTTTTGCGGTAACCATGTCCCTCGGTATCTTTACCTCGATGTTCACGGCCATCATGGTGACCCGCGCAATGGTCAACCTGATCTTTGGCGGGCGTGACTTCAAGAAGTTGTGGATTTAAGGGGCTGCCATGTTACGTACAATCAACTTCATGGGCGTTCGCAACATTGCGTTCGGCGTCACTGTGCTCCTTACCGTTCTGGCGTTGTTCAGCTGGTTCCATAAGGGCCTGAACTACGGTCTGGACTTCACCGGCGGTACGCTCATCGAGCTGACCTACGAGAAGCCTGCCGACGTCACCTTGGTGCGCAGTGAGCTGGTCAAGGCCGGCTATCACGAAGCCATCGTGCAGAGCTTCGGTGCGACCACCGACCTGCTGGTGCGCATGCCTGGCGAAGACCCGCAACTGGGTCACCAGGTAGCCGAGGCCTTGCAGAAGGTGGGGGGCGACAACCCGGCGTCGGTCAAGCGCGTCGAGTTCGTGGGCCCGCAAGTGGGTGAAGAGCTGCGCGACCAGGGCGGCCTCGGCATGCTGATGGCGCTGGTCGGCATCATGATCTACCTGGCTTTCCGCTTTCAGTGGAAGTTCGGTGTCGGCGCCATTGTGTCGCTGATCCACGACGTGATCGTCACCGTGGGTATCCTGGCGTACTTCCAGATCACCTTCGACCTGACCGTGCTGGCGGCCGTACTGGCGATCATTGGTTACTCCCTCAATGACACCATCGTGGTATTCGACCGGGTTCGAGAGAACTTCCGCGTACTGCGCAAGGCGTCGCTGATCGAGAACATCAATATCTCCACCACCCAGACCCTGTTGCGGACCATGGCGACGTCGATCTCCACCTTGCTGGCGATCGCGGCGCTGATGATCTTCGGCGGCGACAACCTGTGGGGCTTCTCCCTGGCGCTGTTCATCGGCGTCCTGGCGGGCACCTACTCGTCGATCTACATCGCTAACGTGGTGCTGATCTGGCTGAACCTCAACAGCGAAGACCTGATCCCTCCTGCCGCCACTGGCAAGGAGGTCGACGACCGTCCTTGATGGGCGCTTGTTGATCTGCTGTTACGAAAAAGGCACGAGTATTGAACTCGTGCCTTTTTTTTTGCTCCAAGGCTGGGTATAGCGCGGATCTTTCGGTCCGTTTGTGATGGTCAGGAGGTTCAACGTGAACAAGTCGTTACTGGTTGGTGCGGTATTGGGTGCTGTCGGTGTGACTGCCGGGGGTGCTGTTGCCACCTACAGCCTGGTAAAAAGCGGCCCTGAGTATGCGCAAGTGCTGGCGGTGCAGCCGGTGAAAACCCAGATTAAAACACCTCGCGAAGTCTGCAAGGACGTCGCAGTGACCCGGCAGAAGCCGGTGCAGGATCAACATCAGATCGTCGGTACCGTGGTGGGTGCACTGGCCGGTGGCCTGTTGGGTAACCAGGTCGGTGGCGGTAACGGCAAAAAGCTGGCCACTGTGGCCGGTGCGGTCGGTGGTGGTTACGCCGGTAACAAGGTTCAGGAAGGCATGCAGAACCGCGATACCTATACCACCACCCAGACTCGCTGTAACACCGTCAACGACATCAGTGACAAGGTCGTCGGCTATGACGTGCGTTACACCTTGGATGGCAAGGAAGGTTCGGTGCGCATGGATCGTGATCCGGGCGGCCAGATTCCAGTCGACAAGGAAGGGCGTCTCGTCCTGGGCCAGAACCAGCAGTAAGTCTTCTCTTGTATTTGATTTGTGGTGTTGTTGGTATTTAAGCTCACATCAAGCAAATCCCAGGCATAAAAAAAGCACCCCACAGGGTGCTTTTTTTTGCTCGCTCGTTTAGCGCTTCAGCGAAGCCGGCAGGTGCGGCTGGATCGCCGTCAATACTGCCTTGAAGCATTTGGTGTTGCCGGCAACGACGTGGCCTTTTTCCAGGAAGTCATGACCGCCGGTGAAGTCGCTCACCAGGCCGCCGGCCTCTTGGATCAGCAGGGCACCTGCAGCCATGTCCCACTCGGACAGGCCTGACTCCCAGAACGCATCAAAACGACCGGCAGCCACATAGGCCAGGTCCAGGCTGGCCGCGCCAGCGCGACGGATGCCCGCAGTCTGGCCAACCAGGGCGCGGAACATGCCCAGGTAGTTTTCCAGGTTGTCCATCTGGTCGTCACGGAACGGGAAGCCGGTACCCAGCAGGGCGCCGTCCAGGCTGGTGCGACCGCTGACGCGCAGGCGACGACCGTTCAACTGGGCGCCACGGCCACGGCTGGCGGTGAATTCTTCCTGGCGAACAGGATCGAGTACTACAGCGTGTTCCAGGCGGCCACGGTATTTGCAAGCAATGCTGACGGCAAAGTGGGGGATGCCGCGCAGGAAGTTGGTGGTGCCATCCAGTGGGTCGATGATCCACAGGTAGTCTTCGCCTTCGCCGCTGCCTTTGTGCAGGCCGGTTTCCTCGCCGAGGATGCCGTGGGTAGGGTAGGCCTTGCGCAGCGCGTCGATGATCTTCTGTTCAGCGGCGCGATCCACCTCGGACACATAATCCTTGGCGTCTTTTTCGTCGACCTTGATGGTATCCAGGCGCTCGATGGAGCGGAAGATCAATTCACTGGCGCTGCGGGCGGCGCGCAGCGCGATATTCAGCATGGGCTGCATGGATGTGTCACCTAAGGTTGTTAAAGAAAGCCGAGCATTCTAGCAGAAACTTTCTTCAGGTGAAGGACGACGTTAGCTTTCATGGCATAACCTTAGGCTGTTCTGTAAGATTTGCTCCCCTTTCCCGTGTCCGAGAGCGCCTACCTTGCTGCAAAACATTCGTGTCGTCTTGGTCAATACCAGTCATCCCGGCAATATCGGCGGGGTGGCGCGAGCCATGAAAAACATGGGGCTGACGCGCCTGGTGCTGGTCGAGCCGCGCGTGTTCCCGCACCACGAGGCCGATGCCCGCGCATCCGGCGCCAATGACATCCTGGAAAAAGCCCAGGTGGTCGCCACTCTGGAAGACGCCTTGGTCGGCTGCAACCTGGTGCTTGGCACCAGTGCCCGTGACCGCCGCATCCCCTGGCCGCTGCTGGATCCGCGTGAGTGCGGTACCAAGGTGGTGGAAGAGGCGGCCGGCGGTGCTGAAATCGCCCTGGTATTCGGCCGTGAAGACTCCGGCCTCACCAATGAAGAGCTGCAACGATGTCATTATCACGTGCACATTCCATCAGACCCTGAGTTCAGTTCGCTGAACCTCGGGGCAGCGGTGCAGGTGTTGAGTTACGAAGTGCGCATGGCCTGGCTGGCCGCTGAAGGCCAGCCGAGCAAGGTAGAGAAGGATGAAGTGGCGTCGACCAAGAGTGGTGAACTGGCCACCATGGACGAGCTGGAGCGGTTCTATGAGCACCTGGAGCAAACCCTGGTGGCCATCGAATTCCTCGATCCGGAAAAGCCTCGGCACTTGATGGCGCGCCTGCGCCGCCTGTACGGGCGTAGCTCGGTCAGCCGGGCGGAAATGAATATATTGCGTGGCATCCTCACGGAAACCCAGAAAGCGGCCCGTGGCGAGCTTCTTAAGCGGAAGGATTAAAAATGTTCGAGCGTTTGCGAGAAGATATCCAGAGTGTTTTTCACCGTGATCCGGCGGCGCGCAACGCCTTTGAAGTGCTGACCTGCTACCCGGGCATGCACGCGATCTGGATTCATCGGCTGTCCGGTGCCTTGTGGAATATGGGCTGGAAATGGCTGGCGCGGCTGGTGTCGAACTTCGGCCGCTGGTTGACCGGGATCGAGATTCACCCAGGTGCCAAGGTGGGACGTCGCTTCTTTATCGATCACGGTATGGGCATCGTCATTGGCGAGACTGCCGAGATTGGTGACGACGTGACCCTCTACCAGGGCGTGACATTGGGCGGCACCAGTTGGAACAAGGGTAAGCGCCACCCGACGCTGGAGGATGGCGTGGTGGTAGGTGCGGGTGCCAAGGTGCTTGGTCCGTTCACCGTAGGCGCTGGCGCCAAAGTCGGCTCCAACGCCGTGGTGACCAAGGCGGTGCCGGCCGGCGCCACTGTAGTGGGGATTCCGGGGCGGATCATCGTCAAGCCGGAAGTGGGCGATGAGCAGGAAGCCAAGCGTAAGGCCATGGCCGAGAAAATCGGTTTCGATGCCTACGGTGTCAGCGAAGACATGCCCGACCCGGTGGCGCGCGCCATCGGCCAGCTGCTTGATCACCTGCAAGCGGTGGACGGCAAGCTGGACGGTATGTGCGGCGCGCTGAAAGAGTTGGGCAGCAGCTACTGTGCCAAAGACCTGCCTGAGCTGCGCGAAGAGGACTTTGCCGAGATCAAGAGTGAGCCCGCCACCAAGGCTGGCTGAGATCTTACATTTGCTGCTAGGCCCATGATGGAGGGGGCTTGCCCCCGATGGCCATCTGTCAGTCATCCAATATATTGACTGATCAACCGCTATCGGGGGCAAGCTCCCTCCCACATTTGATCTCCATTGGTCTTGATATCAAGCCATCACCCCCGCTGCTGCTGTTCGTCCTCGCCCCATCCTGCTATGATTCGCGCGCCCTTTTTACGGGTAATCCTGACTAAAGTACTAGGTCTTATAGTTGACTTAAATACTCGGGAATCGCATACTTGCTCCCATTCTGAAACACCTTGGTACTTGTCCATGAGACTGACTACAAAAGGCCGATACGCGGTGACCGCCATGCTTGACTTGGCCTTGCACGCGCAAACTGGGCCGGTGTCCCTGGCCGATATCTCCGAGCGCCAAGGCATTTCCCTGTCCTACCTAGAGCAGTTGTTCGCCAAGTTGCGCCGTAGCAATCTGGTCTCCAGTGTGCGTGGGCCGGGCGGCGGCTATCAGCTGTCCCGCGACATGCAGGGCATCCAGGTGGCCCAGGTGATCGATGCGGTCAACGAATCCGTCGACGCCACCAAGTGCCAGGGCCTGGGTGACTGCCACGCCGGCGACACCTGCCTGACGCACCACTTGTGGTGTGACTTGAGCCTGCAGATCCATGAGTTTTTGAGTGGTATCAGCTTGGCTGATCTTGTGACTCGCCGTGAGGTGCAAGAAGTAGCCCAGCGTCAGGACCAGCGCCGTTGCAACACCAAGGCGCCGCGTCTGGACAAGATCGAAGCGTCCGCCGTCGAGTGACAGCCGAAGAGCTAACGGCACGCCAGCCAGCCTGATTTAGGAGAAAGTCCATGAAATTGCCGATTTACCTTGATTACTCAGCGACCACCCCGGTTGATCCGCGTGTCGCGCAAAAGATGAGCGAGTGCCTGCTGGTCGACGGAAACTTCGGCAACCCGGCCTCCCGTTCCCACGTTTTCGGCTGGAAAGCCGAGGAAGCGGTCGAGAACGCTCGTCGCCAGGTTGCTGACCTGGTTGGCGCCGATCCGCGTGAAATCGTCTGGACCTCCGGTGCCACCGAGTCCGACAACCTGGCTATCAAGGGCGCGGCGCATTTCTACGCGACCAAAGGCAAGCACCTGATCACCACCAAGATTGAGCACAAGGCTGTCCTCGACACCATGCGCCAACTGGAGCGTGAAGGTTTCGAGGTCACTTACCTCGAGCCAACCACCGACGGTATCGTCACCCCGGCGATGATCGAAGCCGCGCTGCGTGAAGACACCATCCTGGTTTCCGTGATCCACGTTAACAACGAAATCGGCACCATCAACGACATCGCGGCCATCGGCGAGCTGACTCGTTCCAAAGGCATCCTGCTGCACGTCGACGCCGCTCAGTCCACCGGCAAGGTCGACATCGACCTGTCCAAGCTGAAAGTCGACCTGATGTCGTTCTCGGCCCACAAGACCTATGGCCCCAAAGGCATCGGCGCCCTGTACGTCAGCCGCAAGCCACGCGTGCGCATCGAAGCCACCATGCACGGCGGCGGTCACGAGCGCGGCATGCGTTCGGGCACCCTGGCGACCCACCAGATCGTCGGCATGGGCGAAGCCTTCCGCGTCGCCAAGGAAGACATGGCAGCCGAAAACGTACGTATCAAGGCCCTGAGCGATCGCTTCTACAAGCAGGTCGAGAACCTTGAAGAGCTGTACATCAACGGCAGCATGACTGCCCGTGTACCGCACAACCTGAATTTGAGCTTCAACTATGTCGAAGGCGAGTCGCTGATCATGGCGCTCAAGGACCTGGCGGTTTCGTCCGGTTCGGCCTGCACCTCGGCTTCGCTTGAGCCTTCGTACGTATTGCGCGCCCTGGGTCGCAACGACGAACTGGCACACAGCTCGATCCGCTTTACGTTCGGCCGCTTCACCACCGAAGAGCAAGTCGACTACGCCGCGCAGAAGGTCTGCGAAGCCGTCAACAAGCTGCGTGTCCTGTCGCCGCTGTGGGACATGTACAAAGACGGTGTCGATATTTCCAAGATCGAGTGGGCGGCACACTAACTATAGAAGCCGCCACCCCAGCTCTGTAGGAACGTGGCGGAAAACGCAGGCGTTTCTACAGGGTTCCAGAGCGGCCCTGATGAGTGAGGATTCAGTACCATGGCTTACAGCGAAAAGGTCATCGACCACTACGAAAACCCGCGCAACGTCGGCAAGATGAACGCGGAAGATCCTGATGTCGGCACCGGCATGGTCGGCGCTCCGGCGTGCGGCGATGTGATGCGCCTGCAGATCAAGGTCAACGACGCCGGCGTTATCGAAGACGCCAAGTTCAAGACTTACGGTTGCGGTTCGGCCATCGCCTCCAGCTCCCTGGCGACCGAATGGATGAAAGGCAAGACCCTGGATGAGGCTGTGACTATCAGCAATACCCAGCTGGCCGAAGAACTGGCCCTGCCGCCAGTGAAAATCCACTGCTCCGTGCTCGCTGAAGACGCCATCAAGGCGGCCGTTCGCGACTACAAGCAGAAGAAAGGCTTGATCTAAGCATTTGGCGACGAGTAAGGAGTCAACGATGGCTATCAGCATGACAGAAGCGGCTGCACAGCACATTCGCCGCTCCCTGAATGGGCGCGGTAAAGGTGAGGGGATTCGTCTGGGTGTTCGCACCACAGGCTGCTCCGGCCTTGCCTACGTGCTGGAGTTTGTCGACGAGGTGGTTGCGGAAGATCAGGTGTTCGAAAGTCACGGCGAGAAAGTGATCATCGACCCTAAAAGCCTGACCTACCTGGACGGCACCGAACTCGATTTCGTCAAGGAAGGGTTGAACGAAGGCTTCAAGTTCAACAACCCCAACGTACGCGGTGAATGTGGCTGCGGCGAAAGCTTCAACATCTGAGGCTATTCGTGGGTACTCCTTGTCATTTCGCTTTATTCGAGCTGCAGCCGAGTTTTCGGCTGGACCTCGAGCAGCTTGCCACGCGCTACCGAGAATTGGCGCGTGGGGTGCATCCGGACCGTTTTGCTGACGCCTCCGAGCGTGAGCAACGCCTGGCGCTGGAGCAGTCGGCCAGCCTCAACGAAGCCTATCAGACGCTCAAGAGCCCTCCTAAACGCGCGCGTTACTTGCTCGCGATGAACGGTGGCGAGTTGCCGCTGGAAGTGACCGTGCACGACCCGGACTTCCTGATGCAGCAGATGCAATGGCGTGAAGAACTCGAAGACCTGCAGGACGAAGCCGATGTGGCGGGTGTCGCGGTCTTCAAGCGTCGTCTGAAAGTTGCCCAGGATGAGCTCAACGAAAGCTTCGCAGCCTGTTGGGACGATGCAGCGCAACGTGAACAGGCCGAGCGCCTGATGCGGCGCATGCAGTTCCTCGACAAGCTCACCTACGAAGTGCGCCAGCTGGAAGAGCGCCTCGACGATTAACCCAGTGTGCTGCCCGTGATGCGCGCCTGATAGACAGATAAGACCTGATTACCATGGCTCTACTGCAAATCGCCGAACCCGGCCAAAGCCCTCAACCGCACCAGCGTCGCCTGGCGGTGGGGATTGACCTGGGTACCACCAATTCCCTGGTTGCTGCCTTGCGCAGCGGCCTGTCCGAGCCGCTGCCCGATGCCGATGGCCAGGTGATCCTGCCGTCCGCCGTGCGTTATCACGCTGATCGCACCGAAGTCGGTGAATCAGCCAGGTTGGCGGCGTCTACCGACCCCTTGAACACCGTGCTGTCGGTCAAGCGCTTGATGGGTCGTGGTCTGTCCGACGTCAAGCAATTGGGCGACCAACTGCCGTACCGCTTTGTCGGTGGCGAATCCCATATGCCGTTCATCGACACCGTCCAGGGCCCGAAAAGCCCGGTGGAAGTGTCGGCGGATATCCTCAAGGTGCTGCGCCAGCGCGCGGAAAACACGCTGGGTGGCGAACTGGTCGGCGCGGTGATCACCGTCCCGGCGTATTTCGATGATGCGCAGCGCCAGGCCACCAAGGACGCGGCGAAACTCGCCGGCCTGAACGTGTTGCGCCTGCTCAACGAGCCGACTGCTGCGGCCGTGGCCTATGGCCTGGACCAGCATGCCGAAGGCTTGGTCGCTATTTACGACTTGGGTGGTGGCACTTTTGATATTTCGATCCTGCGCCTGACTGGCGGTGTATTCGAGGTACTGGCTACCGGTGGCGATACAGCCCTGGGTGGCGATGACTTCGACCACGCCATCGCGGGTTGGATCATCAGCAGCGCCGGCTTGTCCGCTGACCTGGATCCGGGTGAGCAGCGTAACTTGCTGCAAACGGCCTGTGCTGCTAAAGAGGCGCTGACTGACGCTGCTTCTGTTGATGTTTCCTACGGCAGTTGGTGCGCCAAGCTGACTCGCGAAGCCTTCGATTCGCTGATCGAACCGATGATCGCCCGCAGCCTGAAAGCCTGCCGTCGAGCCGTGCGTGACTCCGGTATCGAGCTGGAAGACGTCGGTGCCGTGGTCATGGTCGGCGGTTCAACCCGTGTGCCGCGGGTTCGCGAAGCCGTGGCCGAAGCCTTTGGTCGCCAGCCGCTGACAGAAATCGACCCGGACCAGGTGGTCGCCATCGGCGCCGCCATCCAGGCCGATACCCTGGCCGGCAATAAGCGTGATGGCGGCGAATTGCTGCTGCTCGACGTCATCCCGCTGTCCCTGGGACTGGAAACCATGGGTGGCCTGATGGAGAAGGTGATTCCGCGCAACACCACCATCCCCGTCGCGCGCGCCCAGGACTTCACCACCTACAAAGATGGCCAGACGGCCATGATGATTCATGTGCTGCAAGGTGAGCGCGAGCTGATCAGCGACTGCCGCTCCCTGGCCCGCTTTGAATTGCGCGGCATCCCGGCCATGGTCGCGGGTGCGGCGAAGATTCGCGTGACCTTCCAGGTCGACGCCGACGGCCTGCTCAGCGTCGCCGCGCGCGAACTGGCGTCCGGCGTTGAAGCCAGCATCCAGGTCAAGCCGTCCTACGGCCTGACTGACGGTGAAATCGCCAAGATGCTCAAGGATTCGTTCCAATACGCCGGCGACGACAAGGTCGCGCGCGTACTGCGCGAGCAACAAGTGGATGCCCAGCGCCTGCTCGAAGCGGTGCAGGGCGCCCTGGATGCCGACGGCGAGCGCCTGCTGGATGCCGAAGAGCGCATGGTCATCGACCTGCAGATGCAGGAACTGGCCGAACTGATGAAAGGCAACGATGGTTACGCCATCGAGCAACAGACCAAGCGCTTGTCGCAGGTCACTGACGCCTTTGCCGCCCGCCGCATGGATCAGACGGTGAAAGCCGCACTGGCCGGGCGCAACCTGAATGAAATCGAGGAATAATTAATGCCGCAGGTCATTTTTCTGCCACACGCCGAGCATTGCCCGGACGGTATGGTTGTTGAGGCTGAGACCGGCAAGTCCATCCTCGAAGTTGCCCATGACAACCATATCGAGATCGAAAGTGCCTGTGGTGGTGTGTGTGCCTGCACCACTTGCCACTGCATCATTCGCGAAGGCTTCAATAGCCTGGAAGAGGCCGATGAGCTGGAAGAGGATTTTCTTGACCGCGCCTGGGGCCTGGAAGCCACTTCTCGCCTAAGCTGTCAGGCCAGGGTCGGGACTGAAGACATTACCGTCGAAATTCCGAAATATTCGCTCAACCATGCGGCCGAAGCGCCGCACTGATTCAAGGAAGTGTCATGAGTCTTAAATGGGTTGATGTGCAAGAGATCGCTATCCTGTTGGCCGACGGCAACCCGGATATGGATCCCTACTCCCTGAATTTTGTTGCTTTGCGTGACATGGTCATGGCCTTGCCAGGCTTTGATGATGAGCGCGATCGCGGTGGCGAAAAGGTTCTGGAAGCTATCCAGACTGCCTGGAAAGAAGAACAGGACTGACGCCTCCCTTACGCAGTTAGGCAATACCCAAGAACCCGCGTATAATTCGCGGGTTTAATTTTTCGTAAATTACCGTTTCTGGAGTTACACCATGGCTGTTCAACGTACTTTCTCCATCATCAAGCCTGACGCTGTTGCAAAAAACGTCATCGGCGAGATCACCACTCGTTTCGAAAAAGCCGGCCTGAAGGTTGTAGCTTCGAAACTCAAGCAACTGTCCAAGGCTGAAGCTGAAGGCTTCTACGCTGAGCACAGCGCTCGTGGCTTCTTCGGCGACCTGGTTGCCTTCATGATCTCCGGTCCTGTTGTTGTTCAGGTTCTGGAAGGCGAAAACGCCATCGCTCTGAACCGTGAGCTGATGGGCGCTACCAACCCTAAAGAAGCTGCTGCCGGCACCATCCGTGCTGACTTCGCTGACTCCATCGACGCCAACGCTGTACACGGTTCGGACTCCGAAGCCGCTGCTGCTCGCGAAATCTCGTACTTCTTCGCAGCTACCGAAGTAACCACTCGCTAAGCATCGGCTTAAAGAGTGAGGGTGAATCCATGACGACATCGACTGTAAAAACCAACCTGCTGGGTCTGACTCAACAGGAAATGGAAAAATTCTTCGACTCAATCGGGGAGAAGCGTTTCCGTGCCGGTCAGGTAATGAAATGGATTCACCACTTTGGCGTCGACGATTTCGACGCCATGACGAACGTCAGCAAGGCCCTGCGCGACAAGCTCAAGGCTATTGCTGAAGTACGTGGCCCCGAAGTGGTCAGCGAGGACATCTCCAGCGACGGCACCCGTAAGTGGGTGGTGCGCGTAGCGTCCGGCAGCTGCGTCGAGACCGTGTACATTCCCCAGGGCAAGCGCGGTACCTTGTGCGTTTCGTCCCAGGCAGGCTGTGCCCTGGACTGCAGTTTCTGCTCCACCGGCAAGCAAGGCTTCAATAGCAACCTCACTGCCGCCGAAGTGATCGGCCAGGTGTGGATTGCCAACAAATCCTTTGGCAGCGTCCCGGCGACCGTCGACCGTGCCATCACCAACGTGGTGATGATGGGCATGGGTGAGCCGCTGCTGAACTTCGACAACGTCATCGCAGCCATGCACCTGATGATGGACGACCTGGGCTACGGCATCTCCAAGCGCCGTGTGACCCTGTCGACCTCCGGCGTGGTCCCGATGATCGATGAGCTGGCCAAGCACATCGACGTCTCCCTGGCGTTGTCGCTGCACGCACCCAATGACGCATTGCGTAACCAATTGGTGCCGATCAACAAGAAGTATCCGCTTAAGATGCTGCTCGAATCCTGCCAGCGTTATATGGCGACCTTGGGCGAGAAACGTGTGCTGACCATTGAGTACACCATGCTCAAGGATGTTAACGACAAGGTCGAACACGCGGTCGAGATGATTGAACTGCTCAAGAACACCCCGTGCAAGATCAACCTGATTCCGTTTAACCCGTTTCCACATTCTGGTTACGAGCGGCCAAGCAACAACGCCATTCGCCGTTTCCAGGATCAACTGCACCAGGCCGGCTACAACGTCACCGTGCGCACCACCCGTGGTGAAGACATCGACGCCGCCTGTGGTCAGTTGGTCGGGCAGGTGATGGACCGTACCCGCCGCAGCGAGCGCTATATCGCCGTGCGTGAATTGAACGCCGCCGACGATCTGCCGCAAATTGCTGTGAATCGAATCTGAGAGAGGATCTCTATGCCCTTGCGCCTTGCGCTGCTTTTGCTGGTTACCGGCCTCGCCGCCGGTTGTGTTTCATCGGGCCATGACAGCCCTTTGCAAACCGGCAAGGGCCGTGACGAGGCGCGGGTTGCCTATGTGCAACTGGGGTTGGGTTACCTGCGACAAGGCATGAGCGAGCAGGCCAAGGTGCCGTTGAAAAAAGCCCTTGAACTGGACAGCGGCGATGCCGACGCCAACGCTGCGCTGGCCCTGGTGTTCCACGCCCAGGCCGAGCCTGAACTGGCTGACCGGTACTTCAACAAAGCCCTGGCCGCACGGCCTGCCGATCCGAAACTGCTGAACAATTACGGCAGTTTCCTGTTCAAGCAAAAGCGTTATGAACAGGCCGCCCTTTATTTCCAGCAAGCCAGTACCGATACCCTCTATCCTGAGCGCGCACGGGTGTTCGAGAACCTTGGGGTAACCTCGATGCGCCTCGGCCAGCGCGACAGCGCACGCCAGCAGCTGGAAAAAGCCCTGCACTTGAACGGCCATCAGCCACGAGCGCTGCTCGAAATGGCTGAGTTGTCCTACGAAGACAGGCATTATGTGCCGGCACGTGACTATTACGAGCGTTTTAGCCTGCTCAGCGGGCAAAATGCACGTAGTCTATTGCTCGGCGTGCGCCTGGCGACGGTTCATGAAGAACACGACACGGCCGCACGTTTTGGCCAGCAACTCGAACGACTCTATCCCGGTACGCCGGAATATCAGCAATACCTGTCGGAGCAATGATGAAAGCGGCGCACCCGGAAGTTGTAGCAGCTAATCGCGTAAACCCAGGCGACACCTTGCGTCAGGCCCGCGAAAGCAATGGTTGGTCGCTGGCGGAAGTGGCCCTCAAGCTCAATTTGACCACCACCTCCCTGGGCAACCTTGAAGCCGGCGCATTCGACAAGCTGCCTGGGCATACCTTCGCCCGTGGTTATATCCGCGCCTACGCCAAGTTGCTGGGCATCGACCAGGCCGTGTTGGTCCAGGAATTCGACCAGTTCACCGGCACCGACTCCCAGGGCAGCAATGTGCATGGCCTGGGGCGCATCGAAGAGCCGGTGCGGGTTTCCCACACAATCCTGCGTATTGTCAGCCTGTTGTTGCTGATCGCCGTGATCGGCGGCGGTTTCGTCTGGTGGCAAGACCAGACGTCCCAGCGCAGTAAGGACCTGACCAGCAACGCCATGGAGCACGTCGAAGTCGAAAGCGCCGACGGCACCACCCAGATTCATCCGCTGGATGAGCCGGAAGACCAGGCCGTAGCCCAAGGCCAGGCTGCCCCCGAAACCCCGGCCGCCGCTGAGCCGTCCGAGCCGGAAAGCGCCTCGACCGCCGCCGTACCGGCCCCAGTGACACCGGCAGCGCCAGCTCACACACCCGCGGCTCCGGTTGCCCAGGCTCATACGCCGGCTGCTCCGGCCCCGGCGCCAGCGACTACGGCGCCAACCGCTCCGGCAGCCCCGGCGATTTCACCACCCACCACCCCTGCGTTGATCGCCGGTGACGGGCGTGTACAAATTACCTTCGTCGCTGACTGCTGGACGCAAGTCACCGATGGCAACGGCAAAGTGCTGGCCAGTGGTCTCAAGCGTAAGGGCGATACGCTCGACCTGGGCGGCAAGCCTCCTTTGACGCTGCGTCTGGGCTTCGCCCGTGGCGCGCAAGTGGCCTACAACGGCCAGCCTGTAGACGTAGCGCCGTTCACCACTGGCGAGACCGCTCGCCTGAAGTTGGGACAATAGTCATGCACGGCGAATCTCCAATCAAACGTCGCGTATCGCGCAAGATCTGGGTTGGCTCGGTGCCGGTGGGTGGCGACGCCCCCATCGCGGTACAGAGCATGACCAACAGCGACACCAATGACGTTGCCGCTACCGTTGCCCAGATCAATCGCCTGGAAGCGGCTGGGGTAGACATCGTTCGGGTATCCGTCCCGGACATGGACGCTGCCGAGGCTTTCGGTCGCATCAAGCAGCTGGTCAAGGTGCCGTTGGTGGCCGACATTCACTTCGACTACAAGATTGCCCTGCGCGTGGCCGAGCTGGGTGTCGATTGCCTGCGCATCAACCCGGGCAACATCGGTCGTGAAGACCGTGTGCGCGCCGTGGTGGACGCTGCCCGTGATCGCGGGATCCCGATCCGCATCGGCGTCAACGCCGGTTCCCTGGAAAAAGACCTGCAAAAGAAGTACGGCGAGCCGACCCCGGCAGCGCTGGTCGAGTCTGCACTGCGTCATGTTGAACACCTCGAACGCCTGAACTTCCAGGACTTCAAGGTCAGCGTAAAGGCCTCCGACGTGTTCATGGCGGTGGAAGCCTACCGCCTGCTGGCCAAGGAAATCGTGCAGCCGCTGCACCTGGGGATCACCGAAGCCGGCGGTTTGCGCTCAGGCACAGTGAAATCTGCGGTGGGTCTCGGTATGCTGCTCGCCGAAGGGATTGGCGATACTATCCGCATCTCGTTGGCGGCAGACCCGGTAGAGGAAGTGAAAGTCGGCTACGACATTCTCAAATCCCTGCGTTTGCGTTCACGCGGTATCAACTTCATTGCCTGCCCGAGTTGCTCGCGGCAGAACTTCGACGTGGTGAAAACCATGAACGACCTTGAGTTGCGCCTCGAAGACCTGCTGGTGCCGCTGGATGTTGCAGTGATCGGTTGTGTGGTCAACGGCCCGGGTGAAGCCAAGGAAGCCCATGTGGGCTTGACTGGCGGTACACCGAACCTGATTTACATCGACGGTAAGCCGTCGCAGAAGTTAACGAATGACAATCTGGTGGATGAGCTGGAAAAGCTGATCCGCGAGAAAGCGGCCGAAAAGGTCGCGGCTGACGCAGCGCTGATCGCTCGCGGCTGATTGAACGAATTTAAGGATTTGATGTGAGCAAGTCTCTGCAAGCCATTCGTGGCATGAACGACATCCTGCCGGAGCAAACGCCGTTGTGGCGCTACTTCGAAGGTACTGTCGCGCGCCTGCTGGATAACTACGGTTACAAGCAGATCCGCATGCCGATCGTCGAGTTCACCGAGCTGTTCAAGCGCTCCATCGGTGAAGTGACCGACATCGTCGAAAAAGAGATGTACACCTTTGAAGACCGTAACGGCGACTCCCTGACCTTGCGTCCGGAAGGTACCGCCGCGTGCGTGCGCGCCGTGCTTGAGCATGGCCTCACCGGTGCTGGCCAGCCACAGAAACTGTGGTACATCGGCCCGATGTTCCGTCACGAACGTCCACAAAAAGGCCGTTATCGCCAGTTTCATCAGATCGGCCTGGAAGTGTTCAACATCGACGGCCCGGACATCGACGCGGAGCTGATCGTGCTGACGTGGCGCCTATGGGGCCTGCTGGGCATCCGCGACGCGGTCAAGCTTGAGCTCAACAGCCTGGGCACCAGTGAATCCCGCGGCCGCTATAAAGTGGCCCTGGTCGAGTATCTGTCCGCCCATCTGGACAAGTTGGATGAAGACAGCCAGCGTCGTCTGAAGACCAACCCGTTGCGCGTCCTCGACACCAAGAACGCCGACACCCAGGCCGTACTGGTCAATGCGCCGAAAATGGCCGATTACCTGGACGACGAATCCCGCATTCACTTCGAAGGCCTCAAGGCTCGTCTGGACGCGGCCGGCATTCCGTTTGTGATCAATACCAAGCTGGTGCGTGGCCTCGATTACTACAGCAAGACCGTGTTCGAGTGGGTCACCGACAAGCTCGGCGCCCAGGGCACCGTGTGTGCGGGTGGCCGTTACGACGGGCTGGTCGAGCAGATGGGCGGCAAGCCGACCACCGGCGTGGGCTTCGCCATGGGGATCGAGCGGCTGATCCTGCTGCTGGAAACCCTGGAGAAGGTTCCGGAAGAAATCTCCCGTCAGGTGGACGTGTACCTGTGCGCCTTTGGCGAGGCCGCCGAACTGGCTGCCCTGGCCCTGAGCGAAAAAGTACGTGACCAGTTGCCCAACCTGCGCCTTCAGGTCAATGCCGGCGCAGGCAGCTTCAAGAGCCAGTTCAAGAAGGCCGACAAGAGCGGTGCGCTGTACGCACTGATCCTTGGCGATGACGAGCTGGCCCAGCAAGTGATAGGTTTCAAACCCCTGCGTGGCCAGGGCGAGCAACAGAACATTGCCTTTGATGCGCTCGCTGCGCACTTGGCCACCTGCGTCGTGCAGGGTTGAAGCTGTCGAACAGCCGAATTTAGCGATTAAGGAGTATTGGGGTGTCGAGTACTGATGATGAGCAGTTGGCCGAGTTCAAGGACTGGTGGCAGCGTAACGGCAAGCCCCTGGTTACTGGCGGTCTGCTGGCTTTAGTGGTGGTGTTCGGCTGGCAAGCCTGGACAAAGTATCAGGCCAACCAGTCCCAGGGCGCCTCGATCGTTTATCAGCAATTGCTGGAAACCACCCTGACGCCGGACGGCAAGCCCGACCCCGCGCAGGTTGCAGACCTGGCAGGCAAGCTGAAGAACGAATTCGGCGGCAGCACCTACGCCCAATACGGCAGCCTGTTCGTCGCGAAAGTCGCGGTCGATACCGGCAAGCTGGATGACGCCGCCGCAGAACTCAAGGCCATCGCCGACAAGCCGACCAACCCGACCCTGGGTGAAATCGCGCGTCAGCGCCTGGCCCAGGTATTGGCGGCACAGAACAAGGCTGACGAAGCACTCAAACTGCTCGACGGCGATGCGGACAAGGCATTTGTAGCCACTCGCGAAGAGCTCAAGGGCGACCTGTTGGTCCAATTGGGTCGTACCGACGAAGCCAATGCTGCGTACAAGAAAGCCAAGGCGGCGCTGTCTGATGAAGCGGCGGTCGGTGGCTTACAAATCAAGCTGGACGACTTGGCCAAAGGGGATGCATGACGTGATCCGTTGGAAACATGCAGCATTGCTGGCTCTGGCCGTTCTGGCCGCGGGTTGCAGCAGCAACAGTAAAAAAGAACTGCCTCCGGCCGAGCTGACCAGCTTCAAGGAAGAAGTCGTCCTGCAAAAGCAATGGAGCCGCTCCATCGGTGATGGCCAGGGCGAGACCTACAACATGTTGGTGCCGGCAATCGACGGTGACAACATTGTGGCCGCTGACGTAACCGGCGTGGTGATCTCCATGGATCGCATGAACGGCGACGTGAAGTGGAAGAAAGACCTCGAATTGCCTGTATCCGGCGCCGTAGGCGTGGGTTACGGCATGGTCATGCTCGGCACGCTCAAGGGCGAAGTCGTGGCGCTGGACTCCAGCACCGGTGAAGAGAAATGGCGCGCTCGCGTGACCAGTGAAGTCCTCGCACCGCCTGCCACCAACGGCGATATCGTCGTGGTGCAAACCCAGGATGACCGTGTGATCGGCCTGGACGCCGGCACCGGCGAACAGCGTTGGTTGTACGACAGCACCCCGGCGGTGCTGACCTTGCGCGGTACCAGTGGTCCGGTTGTGACCAACAATCTGGCCGTTGCAGGCCTGTCGACCGGTAAAGTAGTCGCCCTGGACACCAGGAACGGCGTGCCGGCCTGGGAAACCCGTGTGGCCATCCCCCAAGGTCGTTCCGAGCTGGATCGCGTAGTGGACATCGACGGTGGCTTGCTGCTGTCGGGTGAAACCCTCTACGTCGCCACTTACCAGGGCCGCGTTGCCGCGCTGGACCTGCAGAGCGGCCGTGTCAACTGGCAGCGTGATGCTTCCAGTTATGCGGGTGTCGCCCAAGGGTTTGGCAGCGTCTACGTAAGCCTGGCGTCCGGCACCGTTGAAAGTGTCGACGAGCGTTCCACCACTGCACTGTGGAGCAATGACTCCCTGGCCCGTCGTCAACTGTCGGCCCCGGAAGTGTTCTCCAGCTATGTAGCGGTCGGCGACTTCGAAGGCTACCTGCACCTGCTGAGCCAGGTGGATGGTCGTTTTGTAGGTCGTGAGCGTATCGACAGCGACGGCCTGCGTGCCCGTCCGCTGGTGGTGGGCAACATGCTTTATGTGTATGGCAACAGCGGCAAGCTGGAAGCCCTGACCATCAAGTAAAGGTTTGACTATGCTTGGGGTAAAACCCAGGCGGCCCCGCTTCGGCGGGGCATGCGGCATTTGAATATGCTGCCCCGAGCACCAGCCGCTGCCTTGCAGCGGCTTTTGTATTTTCTGAAATAACGAAGTGGAGAGCCGCATGGTTCCCGTAATCGCCCTGGTGGGCCGACCTAACGTCGGCAAGTCCACCTTGTTCAACCGCCTGACCAGGACTCGTGACGCCATCGTCGGCGACTTGTCCGGTCTGACCCGTGATCGCCAATACGGTGAGGCAAAGTGGCAAGGGCGCTCCTACATTATTGTCGACACCGGTGGTATCTCCGGTGATGAGCATGGCATGGACGAAAAGATGGCCGAGCAGTCCCTGCTGGCCATTGAAGAAGCCGATGTCGTGTTGTTCCTGGTGGACGCCCGCGCGGGCTACACGGCTGCCGACCAGATGATTGGCGAGCACCTGCGCAAGCGCAACAAGCGTTCCTATCTGGTCGCCAACAAGATCGACAACATCGATCCTGAGGCGGCCCGTGCCGAATTCAGCCCGATGGGTCTTGGCGACGCGATCCCGGTCGCCGGTGCCCACGGTCGCGGCATCACCCAGATGCTGGAAATCGCCCTGCGCGACTTCCCCAAGGATGACGTCGAGGAAGAAGAAGGCGAAGAAGAGATCGTTGCCGAAGGCGAGGAAGCCAAGCGCATTCCCGGCCCAAGCGAAAAAGACGGTATCAAGATTGCAATCATCGGCCGCCCGAACGTGGGCAAGTCGACCCTCGTCAACCGCATGCTCGGTGAAGACCGGGTAATCGTCTACGACCAGCCCGGCACCACCCGCGACAGTATCTACATCCCGTTCGAGCGTAACGACGAGAAGTACACGCTGATCGACACCGCCGGTGTGCGCAAGCGCGGCAAGATCCACGAGGAAGTTGAAAAGTTCTCCGTGGTGAAAACCCTGCAGGCGATCAAAGACGCCAACGTGGTGATCTTCGTGATGGACGCCCGCGAAGGCGTGGTGGACCACGACCTCAACCTGCTGGGCTTTGCCCTCGAAGCCGGTCGGGCGCTGGTTATCGCGATCAACAAGTGGGACGGCATGACGCCGAGCGAGCGCGATTTCGTCAAGATCGAGCTGCAGCGCCGCCTGTTCTTCGTCGAGTTCGCCGATATCCACTTTATCTCGGCCCTGCACGGCACGGGTGTGGGCAACCTCTACGCTTCCGTACAGAACTCGTTCAAGTCTGCGGTCACCCGTTGGCCGACCAACCGCCTGACCCAGATCCTCGAAGACGCCGTTGGCGAGCACGCACCGCCGATGGTCAACAACCGCCGGATCAAACTGCGTTACGCCCACTTGGGTGGTGCCAACCCGCCGATTATCGTGATCCACGGTAACCAGATCGAGAAGGTACCCAAGTCCTACGTGCGTTATCTGGAAAACACCTACCGCCGTGTCCTGAAACTGGTGGGTACGCCGATCCGTATCGAGTTCAAGGGGGGCGAGAACCCATACGAAGGCAACAAGAACACACTGACTGACCGCCAGGTGAACAAGAAGCGTCGTTTGATGACTCACCACAAGAAGGCCGACAAGAAGCGTCGCGACAAGAAATAGCAGCCGCTTCACGTTGTAAGTTACAGGCTGCAAGAGAGGGCTCCTTTGGAGCCCTTTTTTGTGCCTGGCGGTTTGTCGCTTGACCTGCTTGCAGCTTGCAGCTTAAAACTTGCAGCTCACCCGAAGGGGGCTCCCATGATCACCAGCAAGCTGCCAAATGTCGGCACGACCATTTTCACCACCATGTCGCAACTCGCTGCCGAAACCGGCGCGCTCAACCTGTCCCAGGGGTTTCCCGACTTCAATGGGCCTCAGGCTTTGCTCGATGCCGTGGGCAAACATGTTGCCAGCGGGCACAACCAATATTCACCGATGACCGGCCTGCCGGCCTTGCGCCAGCAAGTGGCGACCAAGATCGCCCGCAGCTATGGCGCCACGGTGAATGCCGACAGCGAAGTGACCATCACCCCTGGCGCCACCGCCGCGATCTTCTGCGCGATCCAGGCGGTGATTCGCACTGGCGATGAGGTCATTGTGTTCGACCCCTGCTACGACAGCTATGAGCCCTCGGTCGAACTGGCCGGTGGCCGCTGCGTGCATGTGCAACTGAGCCTGCAAGGCTTTGCATTGGACTTCGAGAAGATCAAGGCCGCGCTGTCGCCACGTACGCGCATGATCATCCTCAATACCCCGCACAACCCAACCGGCGCGCTGATCAACCGCGCCGAGCTGGACCAGTTGGCTGAACTGATCCGCGACCGCGATATCTACCTGGTCAGCGACGAGGTCTACGAACACCTGGTATTCGACGGTGTGCCCCACGTCAGCGTGCTGGCCCATGAAGAGCTGTACCCGCGGGCGTTCGTGGTCAGCTCCTTCGGCAAGACTTACCACGTCACCGGCTGGAAAACCGGCTACGTGGTCGCGCCACCGGCCCTGACGGCCGAACTGCGCAAGGTGCATCAATACGTCAATTTCTGTGGCGTGACCCCGTTGCAGTTCGCGTTGGCCGATTTCATGGCTGAACACCCGGAGCACGTCGATGAACTGCCGGGGTTCTACCAGGCCAAGCGCGACCTGTTCTGCGACCTGCTGGCACCGTCGCGTTTCAGCTTTACCCGGGTGGCCGGCACCTACTTCCAGTTGGTCGATTACTCACAAATACGCCCGGACCTGGATGACGTCGCCATGTCCCTGTGGATGACCCGCGAGCATGGCGTGGCGACCATCCCGGTCTCGGTGTTCTACCAGAGCCCACCGCAAGGCCAGCGCCTGGTGCGCCTGTGTTTTGCCAAACGCGAGGAGACGCTGCGACAAGCGGCTGAAAAACTATGCGTGATCTGACGGCATTGCCTGACTTGAATATCGCCTTGGTCCAGACCATCCTGGCCTGGCACGACCGCCAGGCCAACCTCGAGCATTTCGAGGGGCTGCTGGAGCAGGCCCGCGGCGCCGACCTGATCGTACTGCCGGAAATGTTCACCACCGGTTTCTCCATGGCGTCGCAAACCCTCGCCGAGCCGGAAAACGGCCCGACCCATCAGTGGCTCCAGGCCCAGGCTGCGAAGTACAACGCCGTGATCACCGGCAGCGTGATCATCCAGGCCGCTGATGGCAGCCACCGCAACCGCCTGTTGTGGGCGCGGCCGGATGGTGAGGTGTTGCACTACGACAAGCGTCATCTGTTTCGTATGGCCGGTGAACACAATCACTACACCCCCGGCGAGCGCCAGGTGCAGTTCGAGTTGAAAGGCTGGCGTGTTCGGCCGCTGATTTGCTACGACCTGCGCTTCCCGGTGTGGAGTCGGGATGCCCACGACACTGACTTGCTGCTCTACACCGCCAATTGGCCGGGGGCGCGGCGCCAGCATTGGAACCGCTTGTTGCCGGCGCGGGCTATCGAGAACCTGTGCTACGTAGCGGCGGTGAATCGAGTGGGCACCGACGGCAAGGGCTTTGCCTACACCGGCGATAGCCAGGTGCTGGATTTCCAGGGCGAGAGCCTGCTGAGTGCGGGGGAGGCCGACGGTGTGTTCCAGGTGTGCCTGGGCGCGGCTGAACTGGCGGCGTATCGCACCAGGTTTCCGGCGAACCTGGATGCCGATAGCTTTCAGTTTGTCTGACAGGCCGTTATCGGGGGCAACCCAAATCTGAAACTCAATAAAAAAGGCCCCTGGGTGCTCACCCAGGGGCCTTCTGTATGACGGCGAAGGTTACGCCGCTTTCGCTTCCTGCTGGCTCAACGAGCGGTTCAGCGCACTGAACAGTGCCTTGAAGCTCGCCGTGGTGATGTTTTCATCAATACCCACGCCATGCACCGGGCGTTCACCGTTCACACGCAGTTCGATATAGGCCGCGGCCTTGGCGTTGGTGCCTGCGCCGATGGCATGTTCGTTGTAGTCCATGATCTCCACCCCAATTGGCAGGCCGGCCACCAGCGCTTCCAGTGCGCCGTTGCCTTTGCCTTTCCAGTGCAGGTTGGTTTCGCCCTGGCCCTTGCCCGAGACTTCCACTTCGACAAAGCTGTTGCCGTTCTCTTCCTGCAGGCGATGGCTGACCAGCGCATACGGGGTGTTGGCTTGCAGGTATTCACGCTGCAGCAAGGCGTAGATCTGCGGTGCGGTCATCTCCAGGCCCACGCGGTCGGTTTCGGCCTGGACCACCTGGCTGAATTCGATCTGCATGCGGCGTGGCAAGCTGATGTCGTATTCCTGCTCCAGCAGGTAGGCGATGCCGCCTTTGCCCGACTGGCTGTTCACCCGAATCACCGCCTCGTAGCTGCGACCGATATCGGCCGGGTCGATCGGCAAGTACGGCACTTCCCACAGCGCATCCTCTTTCTGCTGGGAGAAGCCTTTGCGGATCGCGTCCTGGTGAGAACCGGAGAAGGCGGTATGCACCAGATCGCCGACGTACGGATGACGGGGGTGAACCTGGATCTGGTTGCACTCCTCGACGACTTTGCGCACGCCGTCGATGTCGGAGAAGTCCAGTTGCGGGTCGAGGCCCTGGGTGTACATGTTCAACGCCACGGTGACGAGGTCGACGTTACCGGTACGCTCGCCGTTACCGAACAGGCAGCCCTCGACACGGTCCGCGCCGGCCATCAGGCCCAGCTCGGTGGCGGCTACGCCGGTGCCGCGGTCGTTGTGGGTGTGCAGGCTGATGATCACGCTGTCACGACGGTTGATATGGCGACCGAACCACTCGATCTGGTCGGCATAGATGTTCGGCGTGGCGCACTCGACGGTGGCCGGCAGGTTGAGGATCATCTTGTGCTCAGGCGTCGGGTTCCAGACCTCGATCACCGCATCACAGACTTCCTTGGCAAACTCCAGCTCGGTAGCGCTGAAGGTCTCCGGCGAGTATTCGAAGGTCCACTGGGTTTCCGGCTGCTGGGCGGCGTACTTGACGAACAGCTTGGCCGCGTTGACCGCGATGGCCTTGATGCCGTCCTTGTCCTGGTTGAACACGATGCGGCGGAACGACGGCGACGTGGCGTTGTACAGGTGCACGATGGCCTTTTTGGCGCCGCGCAGGGATTCGAAGGTGCGTGCGATCAAGTCTTCACGGCCCTGGGTCAGCACCTGGATGGTGGTGTCCTCGGGGATATGATTGTCTTCGATCAGTGTACGCACGAAGTCGAAGTCGGTTTGCGATGCGGCCGGGAACGAAGCCTCGATTTCCTTCACGCCGACCGCGACCAGGGTCTTCCAGAAGCGCAGCTTTTTCACCGCGTCCATCGGCTCGATCAGCGACTGGTTGCCATCACGCAGGTCGGAGCTGCACCAGATCGGCGCGGTGGTGATGGTTTTGGAAGGCCAGGTGCGATCCGGGATGTCGATGGTCGGAAACGCGCGGTACTTCGAAGACGGGTCTTTGAGCATGCTCATCGGGAAATCCTTTGTTGTAGGGGCCGAGAAAAGGCGGCCTGCCGTAGAACTGTTTTTAGGGATAAAACGTAAAGACGAGGCAGATCGATTCAGCCTGGCAGTCGTGCGCTGACAAGGCACAGGCTGCGGTGCTGGCGGAGCTGAATGAGGGTGTGAGAGGTTTTCATAAGCTCAACCCTAACCGCCGGGGTGAAAGATGGCAAGCAGTCGCTAAAAATTGAGAGAAGTTCTTTTATCTGCGTAAGAAACGGGATTTTATGGTTGGGAATTGCGCCTGGGCTAGATTAAATTGCGCGACCGTTATCGGGCGCGCAATCGCTTCATTCACGGTTGGAACGCCCCGATGAAAATCGCCGGGTCGACCCGTGCATCGTTCAGGCTCACATTCCAGTGCATATGCGGTCCGGTGGCGCGGCCGGTTGCGCCGACCTTGCCCACCACCGTACCGCGCACCAGTTGATCGCCGACTTTTACATCGATCTTCGACATGTGGCAGAACATGCTGATAAAGCCCTGGCCGTGGTCGACAAACACGGTATTGCCGTTGAAGAAGTAGTTACCGACCAGAATCACCTTGCCGTTCGCCGGAGTCTTGATCGGCGTGCCTGCGGGTACGGCGAAATCCAGGCCCGAATGCGGGTTGCGTTCTTCACCGTTGAAGAAGCGACGCACGCCGAACTTGCTCGACAGCGGCCCGTTCACCGGCTTATCCAGCACCAGATTGCTTGGCAGGTTGGGGCTGAAGCTGCGATACGCCTTGATCTGTACCGCCAGTTCCGCCTCGATGCGCTTGAGTTGCGCAGGGGCCGGGTTGACCTGGCTTTTGTTCTTCAAGGTGATGCGCTGTTCCGGGTACTTCTTGTAACCAACGATAAACGGCAGGCTGCGCCCGCCGCTGCTGATACGCTCGTTGCCCGGTTTGACCGTCAGTGGGATGCCGACAATCGCCAGCCAGTTGTCCTGCTCCTTCACCACCAGCACGGGTTTGCCCTGGTACGTGGCTTTCGGCGCGGCAGCCGAAGGGCCGAGTTCAACCACCGCAACGCCGCCGGGCACCGGCTTGTTCAAGGTACGGCTGATATAGCTGTCGGCATGAGCGTTAACGGCGAGGCATAGCAGCAACAACACACTAAAGAAACGTGGCATCAATCAATCCAATAACGAAAGGGTGACGGGGGTCAGGTGGTTATCTTCCACCCGCACCTGCAATTGGCCTTCACCGAGGCGCGCGGTGAGGCGCTGGCCGGTGTGGGTCTGTGCGGCGTTGCGGATGGCCTGGCCACGCTCGTCCAGCAGGATGCTGTAGCCACGGCCCAAGGTTGCCAGCGGGCTGACCACCTGCAACGTCTGCACCTGGCTTTGCAGTTGCAGGCGACGCGCCTTGAGGCCTTCGCGCATGGCGCGGGGCAGGCGTTCGGCAAGGCTGTCCAGGCGCTGGCGCAGCAGGGCCAACTGGCGCCCCGGATGCTGGCCGGCGAGGCGGGTTTCCAGGCGGATCAGGCGTTCGCGGCGGGTATTGAGGCTGCGCTCGAAGGCGCGGCGCAGGCGCATATCCAGATCATCCAGGCGCTGGGCCTGCTGGCGCAGACGTTCGCCGGGGTGCCGCAGGCGCCGGGCCATGCCTTCCAGACGCAGGCGGTCGTGGGTCAGGCGATTGCGCATCAGCATCACCAGGCGGCGGTGCAGGTTCTCCACCTGGCGCACCAGGTGGCTGGCGTCCGGCGCCAGCAGTTCAGCGGCGGCGGAGGGGGTGGGGGCGCGCACGTCCGCTACGAAGTCGCTGATCGACACATCGGTTTCATGGCCGACGGCACTGACGATTGGCGTCACGCAAGCATCCACCGCCCGCGCCACGGCTTCTTCGTTGAAGCACCAGAGGTCTTCCAGCGAACCGCCGCCACGCGCCAGGATCAACGCGTCAAAGCCGCGGGCGTCGGCGAGTTTCAACGCACGTACAATCTGGGGGATCGCTTCGCGGCCTTGCACGGCCGTCGGGATCAAGGTCAGTTCAACGTTCGGCGCTCGACGGCGGAACACGCTGATGATGTCGCGTATCACCGCACCGGTCGGCGAGCTGATAATGCCAATACGCCGAGGGTGCGCCGGCAGCGGCACCTTGCGTTCGGCACTGAACAGGCCCTCGGCGCTGAGTTTTTCCTTCAGGGCATCGAAGGCCAGGCGCAGCGCGCCATCCCCGGCCGGCTCCACGGTATCGAGGATCAACTGGTAGTCGCCACGGCCCTCGAACAGCGAGACCTTGCCGCGCACCTTCACCGCCAGGCCATCCTTCAACGCCTGGCGAACCCGCGCGGCGTTATTGCGGAACAGTGCGCAGCGCACCTGGGCGCCGCTGTCCTTGAGGGTGAAGTACACATGGCCGGAGGCCGGGCGGGCGAGGTTGGAGATCTCGCCTTCGACCCAGATATTGGTGAACACGTCTTCCAGCAACACCCGCGCGCGGCCGTTGAGCTGGCTGACAGTCAGGACTTCGCGGTCCAGGCCCAAGCGGGCAAAGGGATCTTTAATCATGGGCGGCAGTTTATAGGCATTCGCGCAGGGTTTGACAGAACTGCTCCACCAACGCGCTCGGTGACTGCTGGCAGGCCAGGGCGACGGTGCTCAGGCAGTCCGGGTCGGCCAGGGGCAAAAAGTGCACGTTGGCGGGGGCGATGTCCTGCATGGACTTTGGCAGCAAGGCTATACCGAAACCGGCCTGGATCAACTGTAACTGGGTGGTCTTGCGTGACATCACTCGCGCGGCCTTGGGGAAAAATCCCGCACGCATGCACAGTTCGGCCGACAGATAACTCAGGCCGCCGCGCTGGGGATGGGGGATCGAGATAAACGCTTGGTCTTTCAGTTGCTCCAGTTCGATGGGCGCCTGGCTGCGTGCCAGCGCATGATTCGCAGGCACGGCCAGCAGCAGGGGTTCGCTGTATAAAGGCATGACCCGCACACCTTCGCGCTGGCGCAGCACGGGTAAACGCAGCACCCCGACTTCCAGGCGACCGTCGGCGATTTCTTCCAGCTGCGCTTCGGAGGACAGTTTGCCGATATCCATCGACACCCCAGGGCAGCGCTCCAGCCAGGTGCCGATGCCTTGCAATAAAGGCCCGCTCATCGGCACGGTGCTCGAATGGCTGAGGCGCAGTGTGCCCAATTCGCCGTTGCCCACTTGGGTCGCCATCTGGCTGGCCTTGAGCAATTCGCTCAGCAGGTTGCGTGCCCGTGGATAGAAGGCTTCACCGGCGGCGGTCAGCCGCGGCTGGCGCGCGGTGCGTTCGAACAGCGGGGTTTGCAGTTGGTTTTCCAGCTCCTTGATCTGCCGGCTCAGGGCCGATTGCGCCACGAACAAACGTTCGGCGGCCGCACTGAAGCTGCCGCTGTCGGCGATTTCGACGAAGTAACGCAGTTGGCGGGTGGAGATCACACGTCATGCCTTTTCGAGATGGGTAGAGGGCTTTGAAGATATTAGTCGCATCCCTCACCGATGGCTAAAGTGATGGTCATCTTCAATAAGGAATTACCCATGAGCCCGGTTGAGCTGATGAGTCAGTGGTCATTTGGTGGTATGGATTGGCTGGCGATCGGCCTGGGCGTGGGGGTGGCCTATATCGTGTTCGGCATCGCCGGTTTTGGCACGGCGCTGGTGGCGGGGCCGATCCTGCTCGTGTTTATGCCGCTGTCGAAGATCATCCCGCTGTTGGTGCTGCTGGATTTCGTCGCGGCCTTCGGCGGCCTGCTGCAAACGCGGCGTGACGTGAACAAGGCTGAGTTGCTGCGCCTGCTGCCGTGCATGGCCATCGGTTGCACCCTGGGCGTGGTGTTTCTGCTCAACCTGCATTCGGACCTGTTGCTGCTGCTGATGGGGCTGTTTATCAGCGCCTATGCGATTTACAGTCTGGCGGTAAAAACCCGGCCAACGCAGCTGGCCGCTGGCTGGTCGATCCCCATGGGCACCGTAGGCGGGTTGTTCGGTGCGTTGTTCGGCAGTGGTGGCTTTTTATATGCAATCTACCTCAACAGCCGGTTGCCCAAGGACGCGGCGCGCGCCACCCAAAGCGCGCTGATCAGCTGCAGCACGGTGGTGCGCCTGAGCCTGTTCCTGATCGCCGGGGTGTATGCTGACTGGCCGCTACTGATGTTGGCGCTGTGCCTGCTGCCGGCGATGGCCCTGGGGCTGTGGTGTGGGCGCAGGCTGACCATGCGCATGTCCCGTGAGGCCTTCGTCCGGCTGGTGACGTGGTTGGTGCTGGCCAGTGGCATTGCGTTGATTGGGCGGTACTTGAGCACTTGACCTGATTTCTTCAGGGATTAAGCTGCCGTCCTCCCGAGCCTCATCGCGGGCTTGTCCGCGATGAGGCCAGAAGCCACGCCGCAGGTCTCCCATGAATTCCCAAAGCATCCTTGTCCCGAAAATCTCCACCTTGCCCGTCCACGAACCCCGCGCCCGGGCGATCGTGCGGTGGCTGGTGCGCAAGAACATCATCAAGGAAGAACTGACCACCTGTGGCCGCACCGGCAACCGCATGGCCTATGCCCTGGCCGACGGCGCCCGCGCCGTGGTGCTGCACCCCGAGGCGCTGCCGTTCAACGAGCCGGTCAATGGCCTGGAGATCATCTACAAGCGCTGCATCTATACCCCGGCCAAGGGCTTTCTCGAAGAAGCCGGCTGCCCGGAATGCCTCAAGGAAGTCGGCGAGGCGCTGTTCGAAAGCCTGGAAGACTGGATGCCCGGCCACACCGACAACTTCACCTGCCCGCTGTGTGGGCATGAAGATGACATCAACGGCTTCCTGTTCCTGCAGGCGTGCGGGTTTTCCAACCTGGGATTCATCTTCAACAACTGGGCGGAGGCGGGGTTCAAGCAGAGCTTTATCGACGAATTCGCCGATTGGCTGGACCAGAAGATCAGCTGGGTCAAAGTCGAGCTGTAGTCCTTCTATCACTATTCCCAAATATGTCAGAGTTTTACATTGAGACCTGGGGGGTGTCTGAGTATAATGGCGCGCTTCCATTTTCCCGCTCGGGAGCCCCCGCGATGCTGCGTATCAGCCAAGAAGCTCTGACATTCGACGACATTCTCCTAGTGCCCGGTTATTCCGAGGTGCTTCCTAACGAAGTCAGTCTCAAGACCCGCCTAACCCGTGGCATCGAGCTGAATATTCCCCTGGTTTCCGCTGCCATGGACACCGTCACCGAAGCCCGTTTGGCAATCGCCATGGCCCAGGAAGGCGGCATCGGCATCATCCACAAGAACATGACCATCGAGCAGCAAGCTGCCGAAGTGCGCAAGGTCAAGCGTTACGAAGCCGGTGTGGTGAAGGATCCGATCACCATCGAAGCCGACGCTACCGTGCGTGACCTGTTCGACCTGACTCGCCTGCACAACATCTCCGGCGTTCCGGTACTGCACGATGGCGACCTGGTCGGCATCGTCACTTCCCGTGACGTGCGTTTCGAGAACCGTCTTGAAGTCACCGTCCGCGAAGTGATGACGCCTAAAGAGCGCCTCGTGACTGTCAAGGAAGGTGCCGACAAGAACGACGTGCGCGAACTGCTGCACAAGCACCGTATCGAGCGCGTGCTGATCGTCGACGACAAATTCGCCCTCAAGGGCATGATGACCGTCAACGACATCGAAAAAGCCAAGGCTTACCCGCTGGCCAGCAAGGATGACCAAGGTCGTCTGCGCGTCGGCGCTGCGGTCGGTACCGGCAAAGACACCGGTGATCGCGTTTCGGCCCTGGTGGCGGCCGGTGTTGACGTGGTGGTGGTCGATACCGCCCACGGTCACTCCAAAGGCGTGATCGACCGCGTTCGCTGGGTCAAGCAGAACTTCCCTGAGGTGCAGGTGATCGGCGGCAACATTGCCACCGGCGCTGCCGCCAAGGCCCTGGCCGAAGCCGGTGCCGATGCGGTCAAGGTCGGTATCGGCCCTGGCTCGATCTGCACCACGCGTATCGTTGCCGGTGTGGGCGTGCCGCAAATCAGCGCCATCGCCAATGTCGCCGCTGCCCTTGAAGGCACTGGCGTACCGCTGATCGCCGACGGCGGCATCCGTTTCTCCGGTGACCTGTCCAAGGCCATCGTTGCCGGTGCTTCCTGCGTGATGATGGGCTCGATGTTCGCCGGTACCGAAGAAGCGCCGGGCGAGATCGAACTGTTCCAGGGCCGTTCCTACAAGGCTTACCGCGGCATGGGTTCGCTGGGCGCCATGTCCCAGGCGCAAGGCTCTTCCGACCGTTACTTCCAGGACTCTTCGGCAGGCGCCGAGAAGCTCGTACCGGAAGGCATCGAAGGCCGTGTGCCGTACAAGGGCACCCTGAGCGCCATCATCCATCAACTGATGGGCGGCCTGCGTTCCTCGATGGGCTACACCGGCAGCGCCGACATCGAAGAAATGCGCACCAAGCCAGAGTTCGTACGGATCACCGGCGCCGGCATGGCTGAATCCCATGTCCACGACGTGCAGATCACCAAGGAAGCGCCAAACTACCGCGTAGGTTGAGGCTTCCAGCAAAACGTTAAGTAACCGGGGCTGTTCTTTCAGCCCCGAGTTGTTTCTGATTCATTAGACGAGACTGACTTCATGGCCCTCGACATTCACGCCCACCGCATCCTGATCCTCGACTTCGGTTCCCAGTACACCCAGCTGATCGCCCGCCGCGTGCGTGAAATCGGCGTGTACTGCGAACTGCACCCGTTCGACATGGATGACGAAGCGATTCGCGAATTCGCACCGAAAGGCGTCATCCTCGCCGGTGGCCCCGAGTCCGTGCACGAAGCCAACAGCCCGCGTTGCCCGCAAGCCGTGTTCGACCTGGGTGTTCCTGTCTTTGGTATCTGCTACGGCATGCAGACCATGGCCGAGCAACTGGGCGGCAAGGTTGAAGGTTCCGAGCTGCGTGAATTCGGTTATGCCCGTGTCGACGTGGTCGGCAAGAGCCGCCTGCTGGACGGCATCGAAGACCACATCGACGCCGACGGCCTGTTCGGCCTCGACGTGTGGATGAGCCACGGTGACAAGGTCACCAGGATGCCGGAAGACTTCCACATCCTGGCCAGCACCCCGAGCTGCCCGATCGCCGGCATGTTCAGCGACGAGCGTCGCTACTACGGCGTGCAGTTCCACCCGGAAGTGACCCACACCAAGCAAGGCGGGCGCATCCTGTCGCGCTTCATTCTCGACATCTGCGAGTGTGAAGCCCTGTGGACCCCGTCGAAAATCGCTGAAGACGCGATCGCCAACGTACGCGCCCAGGTCGGTACCGACAACGTGCTGCTCGGTCTGTCCGGCGGCGTTGACTCCTCCGTGGTCGCTGCGCTGCTGCACAAGGCCATCGGCGACCAACTGACCTGCGTGTTCGTTGACAACGGCCTGCTGCGCCTGCACGAAGGCGAGCAGGTAATGGCCATGTTCGCCGAGAACATGGGCGTCAAGGTGATCCGCGCCAACGCCGAAGAGCAGTTCTTGAACAACCTGGCCGGCGAGTCCGACCCGGAGAAGAAGCGCAAGATCATCGGTCGCACCTTCATCGACGTGTTCGATGCCCAGTCCAACAAGCTGGACAACATCAAGTACCTGGCCCAGGGCACCATCTACCCCGACGTGATCGAGTCGGCCGGCGCCAAGAGCGGCAAGGCCCACGTGATCAAGTCCCACCACAACGTGGGTGGCCTGCCTGAGGAAATGAACCTCAAGCTGGTAGAACCGCTGCGCGAACTGTTCAAGGACGAAGTCCGTCGTCTGGGCCTGGAACTCGGCCTGCCGTACGACATGGTCTACCGCCACCCATTCCCAGGCCCGGGCCTGGGCGTGCGCATCCTCGGTGAAGTGAAGAAGGAATACGCCGACCTGCTGCGTCGTGCCGACCACATCTTCATCGAAGAACTGCGCAAGGCCGACTGGTACCACAAGGTCAGCCAGGCGTTCGTGGTGTTCCAGCCGGTTAAGTCCGTAGGCGTTGTAGGCGATGGCCGTCGTTACGCCTGGGTCGTGGCCCTGCGTGCGGTAGAAACCATCGACTTCATGACCGCCCGTTGGGCACACCTGCCGTACGAACTGCTGGAAACCGTCAGCGGCCGTATCATCAATGAGATCGAAGGTATTTCGCGCGTTACTTATGACGTGTCGAGCAAGCCGCCGGCGACGATTGAGTGGGAGTAAGGCTGATCCGCAACCACCTGATTCATAGGTAAAAAACCAGGTGGCTGCGATTTTCCCACGTCATCAATGGCTCGGTTCATGGTGCGTGGTGCGGGTCTCGTCTGAAACAACAAAGCCCGCATTGGCGGGCTTTGTTGTTTCAGACGAACACGTTAATCAGAAATCGTAACGCACGTTCGCAGTGAAGGTGTCGGCGTCGAAACCGCTGCTGGTCAGGTAGTTGTACATCCCTCCCACGCTCCACGCGCCCACGCGGTAGTTCGCGCCCAGTCCCAGCTCGTAGCTGTCGCGTGCGGGTGTCGCGCCGGTGGTGGTGAACGGGGTACCGCCGAGCACGAAGGTGGAGGTGGTACCGGCCTTGTCGCCGATGAAATCGTGCCAGGCCATCAGCTTGGCTTCCGGTTCCAGGCTGCCCACGCCTACGTCAAAAGCGGCCGCCAGGCGAGCGCCCAGGCCCATTTCGCCGATTTCATAACGCTGGCTGCCGACGTTGAGGGCGGCTGAGCTGCCTTTTTCACGGTACGAATCAATCGATACGTTGGCATAGCGCGCACCGACCTGTGGTTCCAGCAGCCACTGCTTGTCGAGCTGGAACGTGTAGCCTGCCAGTGCGTTGACGCCGAAGATCTCACTGTCGTAGTCGGCCTTGGCGCGGGTGCCGGCGATGTAGCGTTTAGACTCGTTGTCGTTCCAGCCATACATCAGCGAGGTGTCGACGAAGAAGTTGTCACGGGCCCAGTTGCCATACAGGGTCAGTGCATGGCCGCTGACGTCGGTTTTGTTGCCCAGGTCGGATTTGACGTCGCTGGTCAGGTAGCTGTAAGCCAAGCCCACGGTGGTATCGGTGTTGAGTTTGCCGTCGGCACCCACGGCGATGCCGTTGGTGTTGGCGTCGTAGCCGTCGACACCGTGGCGGCTGTCCTGGTTGGCATCGCTGGACAGCGCTTGCAGCCATACGCCTTGTTCTGCCAGGACGTCACCGGAGGACAGGCCGCTACGTGCTTTGCTGGCGCGGCGGTTGATGGCACTTGCGACCAGGTTCTGGCTGTTGGTGGCGGCGTTGATCGCCCCACGGCTGACGTCCGGGGCCAGGGTTTCGGCAAGCTTGGCCAGCTCTTCACTGGTGGCGGCGCTGGCGAAACGCTGGAATACCGGGTCGCTTTCGTCCATCTGGCCCAGGGCCGTGTTCTTGAGCGGCGTGATGGCGTTCACCGCATTGCGCGAACCACGGGCACCCAGCAGGTCTTGTGTGATCACCTCATCACTGCGGGTGGCAACCAGTGCTTTCACGTCCTGGCCTTCGATGCCGAAGTTCCTCACTTCAAGCAGCGCTGAGGAGGAAACCACGGACAGGTTCTGCGGGTCTTCCCAAGTGCCAGAGTTAATGAGGGTGTAGCGGGTGCCCTGGGCCGACGTGCGGAAGTCGTCGGAGCGAGCCTGCAGTTCGACCTGGCTGCCTGGAGAGAAGAAGGTATTGCCGGTGACTTTCAGGATCGGCGTGTTGGGCTGCGTGTTGTTATCCAGCAGCAGGCGCAGGCGCGCAGTGTCGCTGTCCATGTCGAGGTCGCCCACAATCGTGGTCTGCGGGCGAAGGAGAGTCAGGCGGCCACCGTCGATATCGACGTAACCGGCGCGGATGGTCGAGCCATCGAACATCGCGTCCCCTCGCACCAGCACACCACTCAGGCCCAGCAGGTCACCCTTGACCTGACCACCCTGCCAGTAGAAATACGAAGGGGAGGTATTGTCGTCCGCCAGAATGGCTGCGGTGCCGCCTTCGATGAGGCCACCTGTCTGCCTGATGGAGAGGGTGTCGAAACCGCCGGAGGTGTCGAGGCTGCGAAAGCGGATGCCGACCCCGTCAGCGGAGATAGTCCCGCTGTTGTTGATATCACTCTTGAAGGGAGCGCCTGCCATCTGACCGGTAAAGCGTGCTTTCTCGATGTCGATACCCACAGAGTCGATGCCACGCGCGGTGATAGTGCCCGAGTTATTGATGCGCGCCTGGGTAGAGGTGATCAGCATGCCTTCGGCATTTGCGCCAGTCACAGTGATGTTGCCGTTGTTGTTCACTTCACCAGCGATCTTTGCCAGATACAGGTCCAGCCCGACGACGGCGTTGCCGCTCACCGTAATGTCGCCATTATTTACCAAGTCGCCACCGACGTTGGAATTGAGGGTCATGGCGATACCGGACGGGAAGTCGGTGGGGGTCGCAGCCGTCAGGTTGATTTTGCCCTGGTTGACCAAGTTACCCGCCAGGGTCACATTCATCAGATTTACACCTGCGTTTTGCGACGTCCCGGTGAAGGTGGCGTTATTGAAAACCTCATCGGAGTTGCTGTACGCCCCTGTACTCAGGTCGTAGTTGAGGTCGGGTGCGGCTGCGGCATGGACCGTGGCAGTGGCAGCCGCGACGGACAGCGCCAACAACGAGCGGCGCAGGTGGGAAATGTTCAAGGCAGTATCCTTACAGGGCAAAAACTGACAGGGAATAACGCACGCGTCAGCGTCAGTTTTTAGGCATCCCTGCCAGCTTGTCAGTGAGTGCTGATTCAAGCGCGCTCGAATTTACATGATCCCTGTAGGACAATTCATCATAAAAATAATTAATGCCGAACAAAAAGCTAAAAAATGCGACGTCCCAGTTGTTTTTTGAAGTTTTACGGGAACATTCAGCAATAATCGGAACGTTAGAGTCGCTATTGCAGTCCCGGGCGGGTCAGGCACTAGGGGGAAGGGGATTCGGATGTTTTTAAACGGACCTTCCCGTCCTCAATCTGAGGATTCTCATGTGCCAACGGAGTTTTGACCCATTGGCTCCAAGTTGCTTCCCACCCACTGTCGTGGTTTGCTCCTGGTACAGGAACGTATTGGGAGAGGGGGGAGTCAAGCGCCTGTTGGTACTTATCAGCTAGCTTACCGGGAATGATCAGGTCAGCTTCTCCGATGAAATGACGCTGGGGTAATAAGGCGAGTCGATCACGGTAGTCCAGCGGATCCAGTGAACCGTCGAGCGGCGACAGCCCTTTCATCGTCGCCCACAGGCGTGGACTGAGATTGCCAGCAAGGGTCTGCACCTGGGTAACATCATTGCGCTGCGCCGCTAACAATAATGCGAGAGCGGCACCACCTGAATACCCCACCAGTTCGAACTCACTATTGCCATATCGCTGTTTTAGTTGGTCCAACGCCTGGCTGAGGCGGGTGACCACTTCCTGGGAAAATCGTCGGTTGGTCCAGAGTGCTGGCTGACAGGCTGCGGTCATGACGAACTGGCAGGGGCGTGCCAGGTACGCATTCGGTGTCGGATCATCGACTGCCAGCCGTGGCACTAACAGATTGTGCGGGCTCGGATCCAGGCTGGGTTGAGTGGCCGTCGCCCAGGAATGGCCATCGCCTTCCAGGTAAACACGCAGGCGAGTCATCTTTTCTGCCGTGCGCGGCGCAAGTATGAAGAGGGGGAAGGCGTGTCCCGGCAGGACTTCCAATTGTCGTCCATGCTCTTCAGCCAGTTGTTGCAGTGCCTCGCGCGGCGATTGGCAGGCGATGAGAAGCGCGCTGACCATCACCATCCAGGCTTTATAAAGGCAGGCCAATGTCCGACGACAGGGAAAGTGTTTATTCATGGGAAAGGCAAAGTCTGAGTCTGATGGCGGGGGCATCGACACCCTCCGCTAGAGTGAGTAAAAAACCTGGCCTCGGCCAGGTTTTTTATTACCTGTCAGGCAGGAAGCCGACTTTGCAGACTCATGCCCATATTGGTGAGGGCGCTGGACAGCTGTTCCAGCGTGGGGAACCGTATGTCATGCACGCCTGCCCAGGCCGGGCGGTCAATGTAAAAGCTGCCGTCGGCCAGCCGATTGATGGGGGTCGCAACGATGCCCCTGTCTCTGCTGTGGTGCCGCAGGGTGTAGTTGCCCTGGTTTTCGTCGATCAGGTACATGCCCTTGCGAAACAGCAGCCTCTGCTGTTGCTCCAATGTCCGGTGCACCGGCGGCGCTTCCACTTGTACGCGCAGGTCGGCATGCAAGGTGTCGAAGCTGTCACCGATGCTTTCATGACTGGGGGCGCTGTCGCGATCAATGGCGATGCCGGGGTCGATACGCACCTCGTTGCCTTGCCCCGGAAAGACCTCTTCTATACGCAGACCGATACCTCCTTCCAGTTCACTGAGACCGGCGAATCCATTGAAGGTGTTGATGTTTCTGGCGCCGGTCAGTACCAGCCATTTACCGCCGCCGTTCAGCGCTCTGTCGGCTTGAACAAGGATGTGGGCGAGGTAATTGCTCATCACCTGCTCTGAAAGATCGGCGATAGGGGTGGGGTATTTGTAATGGGCTGCGCAGTCGATAGCCTGCACGCGTATGCCATTGGCCCTGGCGGTCTTGACCAGTTCCAGTTCGTTGAACCGCCCGGATGGATCGGTGCCCAGCTTGCCAAGGTAGCTTTCCAGGTCCTCCGGCATCTCGCCGGTCTGGAAGTAGTGGTTCAGATCATCCTGGGCGAAGTCGTTGAGCAGGCGCCGCACATACAAGGTTTTCACGCCCTTGCGCGCGAAGAGCGGCATGTTGCTGATCACCAGGCGGGTGCTGGTGATGCGGTCCAGGGTTTCGCCGATGACGTAGCCCGGTAGGTCTTCGGGCAGGCGTTCGAGGACTTCTTCGAAGGCCGTTGTCGGTTCAAAGGCGGGGATGTCCGGACGAGGTGGCAGGCGGGTCCAGGACAGTTCCTTGTAGAAGTCTTGTGCTGATTGCAGCAGTTTGCGCTGAGTTTCGCCGAAGTAGTAGGTGAAGCGGTCAATGCGGCCGAAGCGGCTGTGAACATGGGTTTCAGTGAGGCCCATTGCCCAGCGTTTCACTTCCGGGCGGGTGGATGGCGGGGTATCGAAGGGGCTGGTCACCCTGCGCAGCGAGTGGGGTGGCGTGGTCATCGCTTGTGGCGGTGGCGGAACCTGCGAGGGGGCCAGCCTCCGGGCGCTTTTGCTGGAGTTTCCCCCGCCGCCTTTCAAACCGTTGCCGTGGGGCACAGGTTCCCATTCGTTGAGTTCGTTCAGGCGCACCGGCAGCGCGCCGGAAAAGCCATGGGGGTTGTTCGGGTCGACAATCGCCCAATGCCCACGACCGTTGGGGTCGGCTTCGTAGCGCACGTAATAGGCTTGGTCGTTCATCAGGATGGCTTGCTGAGGCATGCCGTCGGAGGTCCGCAGGCTATAGACCTGCTGGAACTTTCCGGGGGCGGTATCCAGGTGTTCTCCTTCCAGTATCAGGTTGGCCTGGTAGGTGGCGGGTACCACAGGCTCAGGCACCGGCGGTGCGCTGGCGGGCGCTGTGGGCGGCGTCAGCTCAATGGGCTCCGTTGCGAGGGTATCGGCTGCTTCGGTGATATCGGGCACGACCCCGTCGGCTTTCAACAGTGCCAGGTTAAACAGCGTATCGATGGCACTGAATACCGCGCCCAGCTCCCCGGCGTGGCGTTCGGCCGGGGTCTTGCCGTTGATGGCCTGGTCGATGTTCAGGCCAAGATTTGCCGCACTGGCCCCCACCACCACCAACGCTACCGGCCAGCCGACCACGGCCATCGGGCCGAAGGTTTTGCCAAAGGCGTTCAGGTAGCCGATCCAGAGTTTCTTGCGCAGGTCGCCATTGCTGCGCAGGGAAAAATCCGCGTCATTGCGCATGCGCGTCTGACTCGATTGCGCCAGCCAGGTAAAGGCATCGTCCTCGATGGTCTGGTCGGCTTGATTGATCAGGCGGTGGTCCCAGGTGCCCCAGTCGACAAACAACTGGTCGAGTTGGTGGGACAGGCCCTTGTCCACCCAGTCCGGCGGCAGGGTACCCGCCAGGGCCTGGGCGGTGCGATAGATCAGCACGGGGGTGAGCAGCATCTGTTTCCACGTCACGGCATCGGTGTCGTCCTGCTGCACCTGGGCCGACAGTGGAAAGTGAGCCATGAAGCGTGCGCGATTATCCGGGTGGCTGGTCTGGTTCAGCAGCCAGAAATGCAGGTCAGCTGCGGTCTCGAAACAGTGGAAGGCCTGGGACTCACCCGGAACGTAGAGAATTTGCCGGCCATCGCCGTCGACGATGCGCAGGATATCCGTAGCGGTATGTCCACCAATATCCAGCGCCGCCACACGCAGCCCGCTGGCTGAAGTGGCCTTGGCTTGCAGGTTGGACAGGGTTGGGGGCCAGCACAGATTGCTGGCCAGGGCTCGAATCACCGTCTGCAACTGCGACTTGCTGAGATGCCCGGCCTGTCGTGCTTGCAGGGCCTCGGCCAGGCAGTTGACCTTGGCCAGGGTGCGAAAATCATCGAAGTGAGTGCGCCAGAATGCATCCATGCGCGTGGTGTAGCGATCGCTGAAATTGATCGCCCAGAAGTCCTTGAGCACCGCGCTGGCGGACAGCGGCACTTCGTTATGCTGATCGAATAACCGCGCTTCGGCACCTTCGCGATAAAAGCCACCATCACCGTCGAGCAGGTCGGCATTGTCCTGGTCATGGACCTCGAAGCGGTGAATGACCAACTGCGTCAGCGTCATCGACGCCTGGGGTTTTTCGTTGTGGCTCCAGCCCGTAAACGTCGCCGGGTCACCGACGCCGCCGTTGAAGCGGTGCCAGTACACGTGATCGGGATCCAGGTTCGCCAGATCGTATTTTGCGAGAATCTCGCGGGCGGCCTCGATGGCCATCCTCTGCATGTTCGGGCACGCATCCAGCACGATGGGCGCCAGGGCCCTGAGTTGTTGCTGAGCGGCGGGGGAGGTGTCGGCAAGCGGCATGCTGCTCTCCTTAAGGGGGAAGAGCCGAGCATGCCAAGCCGTTTAGACGGGCGTTGGGTAGATAGTTAGCGCCTGGCGATATCGGAGAAGTAAAACTTATCCAACGTATGCCGCGACTCGGTGTACTCGAACTGCCGCCCGTCCTGCAAAAACGTCTGGTTGCTCACCACGATCACATGGCTCTGACCTTCGAGGTCCAGGTGCGTCTGGTCGTCCTTGCTGCGGGGCAGGGCTTCGATGGTGCGCTGGGCGTAGCTGATCTGCAGTTGCAAGGTCTGCTCGATGAAGGCGTAGATCGACTGTTCGGCAATCGCCTGGTCCAGGCCGGGGATCAGATCGGCGACGAAGTGGTTGATGTCGAGGATCACCCGTTTGCCGCCGATGCGCCGTACCCGTTTGATGCGTGTGATGAGGCTGCCGGGTTCGGCCTCGATGTGTTGCAACAGCGGGCCTTCCAGGGGGAGCTGGGTGAATTCGACCACTTCGGTGCGTACGTCATCGCCCAGGTCGGCGTGGGTTTCGTGGAAGCTGACGATGCCGCCGAGTTGGAACTCAATCGGGTTGGGCGAGAGCACGAAGGTGCCCTTGCCGTGGATCTTTTGCGCAAACCCTCGCTCCTGCAACTGCTCGATGGCGCGACGCACGGTGCCTCGGCTGGCCTGGTAGCTGTCCATCAATTCGGTTTCGGAGGGCAGGCGCGTGCCGCGTTGCAGGCGTTCGGTGGTGATGCTGGCAAGCAGATCGGTATAGATCTGGTTGTATTTGCTCATGGATAGGGCTCTGTGCCGCGTTGGCGTTCAAGGCAGGAACCTTAGAGGCAGAGCGGCGGTTTGTCCATTAGACCCAAGGATTTCTGCGGCTTGCAGCGCAGCGGTGTCCTGTAGGGAATAAACAAAATCAAACTCGTACAGACGAGTTGTTGCTTTAACTCGTCTGTACGAGTACTTTTGCCTTCGGCGTGCTGCCAATGACTGCCCCCCAAATAAAAAAATCAAAGTGGAAACCAAGCATGAGCCACGACTATTCCAACATTGCCCGCGAGATCCTCGAGCACCTCGGGGGCAGCGACAACCTTGAGCAAGCTGCCCACTGCGTGACCCGCCTGCGCCTGGCGCTCAAGGACCCGAGCCTGGTCAACAACAGCGCGTTGAACCAGGTCGATCTGGTCAAGGGCTCGTTCTTCACCGGCGGTTTGTTCCAGGTGGTGATCGGCCCCGGCGAAGTGGAAAAGGTCTACGCCGCCCTGCGCGAACAGACCGGCCTCGCTGCCGCCACCATCGCCGATGTGAAGAAGAAGGGCGCCGACAAGACCAACGCCATGCAGCGCCTGGTGCGGGTGTTCTCCGATGTGTTCATGCCGATCCTGCCCGCGTTGATCATCGCCGGCCTGTTGATGGGCGTGAACAACCTGATGGGCGCCAAGGGCATGTTCATCGAGGGCCAGACGCTGCTGGAGGCGTATCCGAACCTGGATGGCTTGTGGAGCCTGATCAACCTGATGGCCAACACCTCGTTTGTGTTCCTGCCGGCGTTGGTGGGCTGGTCGGCGGCCAAGCGTTTTGGCGGCAGTGAAATCCTCGGCATCGTGCTCGGCCTGATGCTGGTGCATCCCGATCTGCTCAACGCCTGGAACTACGGCAAGGCGGTCGCCGGGCTCGACGGCCAGAGCCTGCCTTACTTCGATATTTTCGGTTGGTTCAAGATCGAGAAAGTCGGCTACCAGGGGCAGATCCTGCCGATCCTGATGGCGGCGTATGTCATGAGTGTCATCGAGAAATGGCTGCGCGCTCGCGTGCCCAACGCCATTCAATTGCTGGTCGTGCCAATCACCACCATCGTCGTCACCGGCGTGCTGGCGTTGGCGATCATCGGCCCGGTGACCCGTCACCTCGGCATCCTGATCACCGAAGGCGTGGTCACCCTGTTTGACCTGGCACCGATGGTTGGCGGAGCGATTTTCGGCCTGCTGTATGCGCCGCTGGTGATCACCGGCATGCACCACATGTTCCTCGCCGTGGACCTGCAACTGATTTCTACCCAGGGCGGCACCTTTATCTGGCCGATGATCGTGATGTCCAACCTGGCCCAGGGCAGCGCCGCGCTCGCGGTGTTCTACACCACCCGCAATGCGCGGGATAAAAGCATGGCTTCGACCTCGGCGATTTCCGCCTACTTCGGCATCACGGAACCGGCGATGTTCGGGGTGAACCTGCGCTTCAAGTTTCCGTTTTACGCGGCCCTGGTGGGCTCGGCGCTGGGCAGCATTTTCCTGTCGCTGAACAAGGTGCAGGCCTCGGCCATCGGCGTCGGTGGTTTACCTGGGTTTATCTCGATCGTGCCGCAATCCATCGCGATGTTTGTGATCGGGATGGTCATCGCGATGGTCGTGCCGTTTGCATTGACCTGTGCGTTGAGCATGAAGATTGTTCGGCCGGGTTATCGCGTCGCCTGATCAATCGCCATCAAGGCCCGAGAGGCCAGCACAAAACTCTACTGAAGGAATCCACCATGCAAGACTGGCAACACTCGGTGATCTACCAGATCTACCCCAAGAGCTTCCACAGCCACGCGGGTAACGCCACCGGTGACCTGCTGGGCATCGTGGACAAACTCGACTACCTCAAATGGCTGGGCGTGGATTGCCTGTGGATCACCCCGTTCCTGCGCTCGCCGCAAAGGGACAACGGCTACGACATCAGCGACTACTACGCCATCGACCCCAGCTACGGGACCATGGCCGACTGTGACCTGTTGATCAGCGAAGCGGCCAAGCGTGGCATCAAGCTGATGCTCGACATTGTGGTCAACCACACCTCCATCGAGCATGAGTGGTTCCAGCAGGCGCGCAGCAGCCTCGACAACCCCTACCGCGACTTCTACATCTGGCGCGACCAGCCGAACAACTGGGAATCCAAGTTCGGCGGGTCGGCCTGGGAATACGAGGCGCAAACCGGCCAGTACTTCCTGCACCTGTTCGACCACACCCAGGCCGACCTCAATTGGGACAACCCCCAGGTGCGTGCCGAGGTGTTCAAGTTGATGCGCTTCTGGCGCGACAAGGGCGTGGGCGGTTTCCGCCTGGACGTGATCAACCTGATCTCCAAGCCCGCGGATTTCCCCGAAGACAACAGCGACGGCCGCCGCTTCTACACCGACGGCCCGAACGTGCATGAATACCTGCAGGAGATGCACCGCGAAGTCTTTGAAGGCCATGACCTGATCAACGTCGGCGAGATGTCGTCCACCAGCCTTGAGCATTGCATTCGCTACTCGCGGCCAGAGTCGAAAGAGCTGTCGATGACCTTCAACTTTCATCACCTGAAAGTCGATTACCCGAACCTGCAGAAGTGGGTGAAGGCTGACTTCGACTTCCTGCAACTCAAGCAGATCCTCTCCGACTGGCAACTGGGCATGCAGGCCGGTGGCGGCTGGAACGCGCTGTTCTGGTGTAACCACGATCAACCCCGGGTGGTCTCGCGGTTTGGTGACGACGGTGAGCATCGTGTGGTCTCGGCCAAGATGCTCGCCACCGCGCTGCACTTCCTCCAGGGCACGCCGTTCGTGTACCAGGGCGAAGAACTGGGCATGACCAATCCGGGCTTCGACAGCATCGATCAGTACCGCGATGTGGAGACCCTGAACATCTTCCGCCTCAAGCGCGATGCCGGTGAATCCGAAGCGGCGAGCATGGCGGCGATCATGCAGAAGTCCCGCGACAACGGCCGTACGCCGATGCAGTGGAACGCGCAGCCGAATGCGGGTTTCAGCACCGGCGAGCCCTGGATCGGCCTCCCGGCGAATGCCGCGCAGATCAACGTTGAATACCAGCGCGACGATCCCGACTCCGTGCTGCATCACTACCGCGCGCTGATCGCCTTGCGCCGCCACGAACCGCTGATTCAAGAGGGGGTTTACCGCCAACTGCTGCAAGACCATTTGCAGGTCTGGGCGTACCTGCGCGAAGGCCACGGTGAGCGCCTGCTGGTGCTGAACAACTTCTACGGCCAACCCTGTGAGATCCAACTGCCTGGCGACGTGATCGGCGCCGCGACCGAGCAACGCCTGCTGATCAGCAACTACCCCGACTGCCCACCACGCACGGCCACGGTCGTCTTGCGTCCCTACGAATCGTTCGTGCTGCACCTGATTGATTGATACGCCCCCTGTAGGAGCGAGCTTGCTCGCGAAAAACCTGAGAGCGCCGCGCTAAACCAGTATCGCTGCGTAATCGTTAGCGTTCTTCGCGAGCAAGCTCGCTCCTACAGGGAATCGTGTCGTGCAAGGACAGTAATAAAACAATAAAAATAGAAGGAGCATTCATGAAAACAACAATAAAGCTGGGCCTCGTTGCATCCTGCCTGAGCCTGCCATTCGGCGCGCAGGCCCTGGAATTTGCCGGTTACTTACGCAGCGGCGCGGGGACGTCGACAGGCAGTGGCAAGCAGCAGTGTTTCCAGTTGCCGGGGGCGCAAACCAAATACCGACTGGGCAACGAATGCGAGCAGTACGCCGAGCTGGAACTGCGTCAGGACCTGCTGACCCTCGACGATGGCTCGGTGCTCAGCGTCGACGCCATGGCATCGCTGTACAACCAATACGACCGCGCCCTTAAATTCCAGGGCGAAGACAACGGCTCGGCGCGCATGCCACAGATGTATGCGCAGTGGTCGAACCTGCCTGCCCTCAATGGCGGTTCGCTGTGGGCCGGTCGGCGTTATTACAAACGCAATGACATCCATATTTCCGACTTCTACTACTGGAACCAGAGCGCCACCGGCGGCGGAATCGAGGACGTGCTGATCGGCGACCTCAAGTACAGCTACGCCATTTCGCGTAAGGACAACCTGTACCAGAAGGAATACGCCACCCGTCACGACTTCAACGTCGCGGGCTTCAAGACCAACCCCGGCGGCGAGCTGGAGCTGGGCTTGAGCCATATCGAAAAGGCCGGTGGGCGCGATACCCACAGCGGCTGGGCACTCACCGCGCAGCATGTGCAAAAGCCCTTCCTGGGCGGCAAGAACAAATTCGCTTTGCAGTACGGCGAAGGCCCCGGCACCGGCCTGGGCTACACCGGCAATACCTTCCTGGATAACAGCAGCAAAAGTTATCGCGCCGTGGAGTTCTTCGACTGGCAAGTGACCCCGCGCTTTGGTGGGCAGATCGAGGCGGTGTACCAGAAGGATATTCGCCCCGGCAGCCAGGACCAGACCTGGATGTCCATCGGCGTGCGCCCTGCGTATGCGATCAGCGAACAATTCAAGTTGGTCACCGAGCTTGGGCATGATCAGGTCGATGCCACCGGCGGCACGCGCAAGCTGAGCAAATTTACCTTCGCCCCGACCTGGTCGCCCAACGGCCCGGATTTCTGGGCGCGGCCGGAAGTGCGTTTGTACTACACCTATGCGACCTGGAACGAAGCGGCCAAGCGTGCAGCGAATGAACTGGCGGCGGGCTCGGCATTGTCCGACACCGGCGCCTATGGCACCGCGCGGCATGGGTCGAACGTGGGCGTGCAGGTTGAATACTGGTGGAAATAAGTCATCCATGGGATAGGCATCCACCCAAGGATTTTTACAGAACAAAACGGCAGGTGACGTCATGACCGCAACTCAATCCCTGGAACTGCTGGCGCCCTTGTCCGGCGTGCTGCTGGCACTGGACAAGGTGCCTGACCCGGTGTTCGCCAGCCGCATGATCGGCGACGGCCTGTGCATCGATCCCACCTCGCAGACCCTGTGCGCGCCCCTGGCCGGGGTGATCAGCAATATCCAGGACAGCGGGCATGCGGTCAGCGTCACCAACGACAACGGCGTGCAGGTGCTGATGCATATCGGCCTGGACACCGTGAGCCTGGCAGGCAAGGGCTTCACCCGCCTGGTCGAGGAAGGCCAGCGGGTGGAGGCCGGGCAAGCGCTGATCGAATTCGACGCCGACTACGTGGCGCTCAACGCACGCAGTTTGCTGACCTTGATGCTGGTGGTCAGCGGCGAGCCGTTCACGCCATTGGCAAGCGGCCTGGTGGAATTGGGCCAACCGGTGTTGCAGGTAGCACCCGGCAACCGGGTAGAGGAGGCCGATGAGGAGGAGGGCGATGCACGCTTCTCCAAGCCGTTGACCTTACCCAACGCCAACGGTTTGCACGCGCGCCCGGCCGCCGTATTGGCACAAGCCGCGAAAGGTTTTAACGCGAGCATTTACCTGCACAAGCAAACCCAGAGTGCCAACGCCAAGTCGTTGGTGGCGATCATGGCGCTGCAAACCGTACAGGGCGATACCTTGCAAGTGAGTGCGGCCGGTGACGACGCCGAGGCGGCGATCCAGGCGCTGGTCGCGCTGTTGCTTGAAGGCTGCGGCGAGGCCATCGCGGCACCGGCTGCACAGCTTGAAGCGCCCGTGCCGGTATCGTCGGCGACGCTGCTGCGAGGCGTTTGCGCATCGCCGGGATCGGCGTTTGGCCAGGTGGTCCAGGTTGCTGAGCCCGAGCTGAAGGTGACTGAACAGGGCGCTGGCGAGGCGTTCGAACGTGTCGCTTTGGCGCGTGGCCTGTTGGCTGCAACCGAAGCGCTGCAAGCCCTGCAAACCCAGGCGGCAGGCAGTGCCCAGGCGCAGATTTTCCGCGCCCATCAGGAGTTGCTCGAAGACCCGACGCTGCTGGAACAAGCCGATGGCCTGCTGGCCGAAGGCAAGAGCGCCGCATTTGCCTGGAACAGCGCCACGGTCGCCACTGCCCAGCTGTTCCAGAACCTGGGCAACGCCCTGTTGGCCGAACGTGCGGCGGACCTGGCGGATGTCGGCCGGCGTGTGCTGAAGCTGATCCTCGGTATTCAAGACCGCGCCTGGGACCTGCCCGACCGCGCGATCCTGGTCGCCGAGCAACTGACGCCTTCGCAAACCGCCAGCCTCGACACCCAAAAGGTACTGGGGTTTGTCACCGTCGGCGGCGGGGCGACCAGCCATGTCGCGATCCTGGCGCGGGCCCTGGGCCTGCCTGCCATGTGTGGGGTCGGGCCTGAAGTGCTGGCGCTGGCCAACGGCAAACAGGTCCTGCTCGATGCCGACAAAGGCGAGCTGCACCTGGACCCCAACCTGGCCGAGATCGAACAGCTGGAAGCTGCGCGTAAGCAGCACGTGCTGCGACGCCAGCGTGACGTGGCGCAGGCTTTAGTGCCTGCGATTACCCGCGACGGCCATCACGTCGAGGTGAGCGCCAACGTCGCTTCGTTGCAGGAGGTGGAACAAGCCCGGGCCCTCGGGGGCGAAGGCGTCGGCCTGCTGCGCTCGGAGTTTTTGTACCTGGATCGCAATCGCGCCCCAAGCGTGGATGAGCAGGCCGCCACCTACAGCGCCATCGCCCGTGCCCTGGGCACCGAGCGCAATCTGGTGGTGCGCACCCTGGACGTCGGCGGCGATAAACCCCTGGCGTACGTGCCGATGGACAGTGAAACCAACCCGTTCCTGGGCCTGCGCGGCATACGCCTGTGCCTGGAGCGCCCGGAGCTGTTGCGTGAACAGTTGCGCGCGATCCTCGCCAGTGCCGGGCTGGCACGCCTGCATATCATGTTGCCGATGGTCAGCCTGCTGTCGGAGCTGCACCTGGCCCGCCAGATTATGAAGGAAGAAGCCCAGGCCCTTGGGCTCAGCGCGTTGCCCAAACTGGGCATCATGATCGAGGTGCCGTCGGCGGCCCTGATGGCGGATGTGTTTGCGCCCCATGTGGATTTCTTCTCCATCGGCACCAACGACCTGACCCAATACACCCTGGCCATGGACCGTGATCACCCGCGCCTGGCCAGCCAGGCCGACAGCTTTCACCCGGCGGTATTGCGCCTGATCGCCGCCACCGTCACGGCCGCCCATGCCCATGGCAAGTGGGTGGGCGTATGCGGCGCACTGGCCTCCGAAGCCCTGGCGGTGCCGGTGTTGCTCGGGTTGGGGGTGGATGAACTGTCGGTCAGTGTGCCGCTGATCCCCAGCATCAAGGCCACCGTCCGCGAGCTGGACCTGGCCGGCTGCCAGACCATCGCCCGTCAGGTACTGGGCCTGGAAGAGGCCGCCCAGGTGCGCGAGGCCTTGCGCCTGTACCACGCGGCCACCGTTGAAACCTCACCTGTCGTGGAGCACTGAGCATGTTCGAGAAATTGCAGCGGGCGTTCTGGAAAGCCCTGACCCCGGATTTGATTGCCGAGACGGTGGCGGTGCCGACACAGGTGCTGTTGTCGGCCGAGGTGCTGAGCGCGTTGGGCGGTGCGGATAACCTCAGGTCGCAGCAGCGTGTGGCGCTGACGCGGGTGCGGGTGCAATTGCAGGATGCTGAGACGTTTGATGCTGCGGCGTTAAAGGCCGCGGGGGTCTCTGGGGTGATGGTATTGACGGGTGGGGTGGTCCATTTGCTCATCGGGCTCGAAGCCAAGTAGGCGTACATCGCCTCCTGTAGGAGCGAGCTTGCTCGCGAGAAACGTCAACGATAACGCGTGCTTCCTGAATGAACGCGGTGCCTGTGAGTTTTTCGCGAGCAAGCTCGCTCCTACAAAAAGCCTTAACTGACTGGCATTAGGGCAAGCCCCCTCTCACATTGGTTTTGTGGTGTTGGGAAGATCAGTTTTACAACTGCGGGGTGTCTTCCGGCGGCTTGGTTTTATCCACACCCGGCACATGCAGATTACCTTCCACCACCTGGTTACCCTCCAACTGCGGCTGGGTCACCCAGGTCAGGATGTCGTAGTAGCGCCGGATGTTCGCCACGAAGTGCACCGGCTCGCCGCCCCGGGCGTAGCCGTAGCGGGTCTTGCTGTACCACTGCTTCTGCGACAGGCGCGGCAGCATCTTCTTCACGTCCAGCCACTTGTTCGGGTTCAGGCCTTCCTTCTTCGCCAGGATGCGCGCGTCGTCCAGATGGCCGGTGCCGACGTTATAAGCGGCGAGGGCAAACCAGGTGCGGTCGGGCTCGGCGATCTTGTCGTCCAGCTCGTCCTTGATCTTGGCCAGGTACTTGGCGCCGCCCATGATGCTTTGCCTGGCATCCAGGCGGTTGGACACGCCCATCGCCTGGGCGGTGTTCTGGGTCAGCATCATCAGGCCGCGCACGCCGGTCTTTGAGGTGACCGCCGGTTGCCACAGCGATTCCTGATAGCCGATGGCCGCGAGCAGGCGCCAGTCGACTTTTTCTTCCTTGGCGTAGGCGCGAAAGTGCTTCTCGTATTTGGGCAGCCGCTGCTGCAAATGCTGGGCGAAGGTGTAGGCGCCGACATAGCCGAGTACATCGACGTGCCCGTAATAGCGGTCTTTAAGGCGTTGCAGGGTGCCGTTCTTTTCCACCTTGTCCAGGTAGCTGTTGATCTCGTTGAGCAGGCTGTTGTCGTCGCCGGCGGCCACGGCCCAGCTCTGGTTGCTGGCGTTGCCGAGGTCGAACGCCACCCGTACGTTGGGGAAGTACACCTGGTTCATCGCCACTTCGTTGGAGTCCACCAGGGTCAGGTCGATTTGCCCCTCGTCCACCATGCGCAGCAGGTCGACCACCTCGACGGCATCGGATTCTTCGTATTCGATGGCCGGGTTCTGCTTCTTAAGCGCGGCCAGTTGTTCGGCGTGGGTGCTGCCCTTGAGCACCATGATCTTCTTGCCCACCAGGTCCGCCGCGTTCGTCGGGCGTGACTGGCCGTTGCGGTAGATGATCTGCGGGGTGACTTCCAGGTAAGGGTGGGAGAACCGCACCTGTTGCTGGCGTTGCTCACTGCTGACCAGGCCGGCCGCGGCGAGCACCGGGCCGTTGGGTTTGCCCAACTGGCCGAACAGGTCGTCAAGGTTGTCGGCGGTCTCGATTTCCAACTTCACGCCCAGGTCATCGGCAAAACGCTTGACCAGTTCGTATTCGAAACCGGTTTCACCGTTGCGGTCCTGGAAGTAAGTCGCCGGGCTGTTTCGGGTAATCACCCGCAATACGCCATCCTCCTTGATTCGCTCGAGCGTGCTGGGTTTATCAACACAGGCGCTGAGCATCAGGAAGAGTCCGGTGACGATGAGCCATCTGGCGCATCGCGGGCGCAAAGCAGTTGGGGAGAACATCTGCGCAGTATACGCAAACGGCCCACGGCGCCATATCTCGACAGCGGCGGACTTGTCTGCTAGCGCCGCCAAAACTGTGCTGCAACCCGCAGAAACGTGGCTTGGCGCTCGATTGTGACGGTTAAAATAACTGCGCGGAATGCCTTGGATAACGCCCCGATAGCGTGCAAACCGTGCCAACTGACGTTCGGCAGCCGCCAGCGGTGCCGTTTCGGGTGCCGTTGGCGATGGTTTACGCTAGAATGCACGGCCTCAAAGCACACCCCTTCCCGAGGCTGTCCCGAAGATGTTGATCCTGCGCGGCGCTCCTGCCCTTTCTGCCTTTCGCCACAGCAAACTCCTTGAACAACTGAGCCAGAAGGTTCCAGCGGTTACAGGCCTGTATGCTGAATTTGCTCACTTCGCCGACGTTACCGGCGTCTTGACCGCCGACGAACAGCAAGTGCTCGCACGCCTTCTGAAGTACGGCCCAAGCGTTCCCGTTCAAGAGCCGACCGGCCGCTTGTTCCTGGTCCTGCCACGGTTCGGCACCATCTCGCCCTGGTCGAGCAAGGCCAGCGATATCGCCCGCAACTGCGGCCTGGAGAAGATCCAGCGCCTGGAGCGTGGTATCGCGTTCTACGTCGAAGGTGGGTTCAGCGACGCCGAGGCCGAGCTGATCGCCAGCAGCCTGCACGACCGCATGACCCAGATCATCGTCAGCCAGCTGGAACAGGCTGCCGGCCTGTTCAGCCACGCCGAGCCCAAGCCGCTGACCGCGATTGACGTGCTGGGCGGTGGCCGCGCTGCGCTGGAGAAGGCCAACACCGAGCTGGGCCTGGCCCTGGCCGAAGACGAGATCGACTACCTGGTCAACGCCTTCAACGGTCTCAAGCGCAACCCCCACGACATCGAACTGATGATGTTCGCCCAGGCCAACTCCGAGCATTGCCGTCACAAGATCTTCAACGCCAGTTGGGACATCGACGGCGAAAGCCAGGAAAAAAGCCTGTTCGGCATGATCAAGAACACCTACGTGATGCACAGCGAAGGCGTTCTGTCAGCGTATAAGGACAACGCATCGGTGATCGTCGGCTCGGTTGCCGGCCGTTTCTTCCCGGACCCTGAAACCCGCCAATACGGCGCGGTGCAGGAACCGGTGCACATCCTGATGAAGGTCGAGACCCACAACCACCCGACCGCGATTGCCCCGTTCCCGGGCGCAGCCACCGGTTCCGGCGGCGAGATCCGCGACGAAGGTGCCACCGGCCGTGGCGCCAAGCCAAAGGCCGGCCTCACCGGTTTCACCGTGTCCAACCTGCAGATCCCGGGCTTCGAACAGCCATGGGAAGTGCCGTACGGCAAGCCTGAGCGCATCGTGACGGCGCTGGACATCATGATCGAAGGCCCGCTGGGCGGCGCCGCGTTCAACAACGAGTTCGGCCGTCCGGCGCTGACCGGTTATTTCCGTACCTTCGAACAGTCCATCACCACCCCCCGTGGCGATGAAGTGCGCGGCTACCACAAGCCAATCATGTTGGCCGGCGGCATGGGCAACATCCGTGAAGAACACGTCAAGAAAGGCGAGATCCTGGTCGGCTCCAAGCTGATCGTGCTCGGCGGCCCGGCAATGTTGATCGGCCTGGGCGGCGGCGCGGCTTCCTCCATGGCCACCGGCACCAGCTCGGCAGACCTCGACTTCGCCTCCGTACAGCGCGAAAACCCTGAGATGGAACGTCGCTGCCAGGAAGTCATCGACCGTTGCTGGCAGTTGGGTGACAAGAACCCCATCAGCTTTATCCACGACGTCGGCGCCGGCGGTTTGTCCAACGCCTTCCCGGAGCTGGTCAACGATGGCGACCGCGGTGGCCGCTTCGAACTGCGCAACATTCCAAACGACGAGCCGGGCATGGCCCCGCACGAAATCTGGAGCAACGAATCCCAGGAGCGTTACGTACTTGCGGTCGGCCCTGAAGACTTCGCGCGCTTCCAGGCCATCTGCGAACGCGAGCGTTGCCCGTTTGCCGTGGTCGGCGAAGCCACTGCCGAGCCGCAACTGACGGTCACCGACAGCCACTTCGGCAACAGCCCGGTGGACATGCCCCTCGAAGTGCTGCTGGGCAAAGCCCCGCGCATGCACCGTTCGGCGGTTCGTGAAACCGAGCTGGGCGATGATTTCGACCCAAGCACGCTGGACCTGACTGACAGCATTGAACGCGTGCTGCACCACCCGGCCGTGGCGAGCAAAAGCTTCCTGATCACCATCGGCGACCGCACCATCACCGGCCTGGTGGCCCGTGACCAAATGGTCGGCCCATGGCAGGTGCCGGTGGCCGACGTTGCCGTCACCGCCACCAGCTTCGACGTCTACACCGGTGAAGCCATGGCCATGGGCGAGCGTACGCCGCTGGCCCTGCTGGACGCCCCGGCGTCGGGCCGCATGGCCATTGGTGAAACCCTCACCAACATCGCCGCGTCGCGCATCGGCAAGCTGTCCGACATCAAATTGTCGGCCAACTGGATGTCCGCTGCCGGTCACCCCGGTGAAGACGCGCGTCTATACGACACCGTGAAAGCGGTCGGCATGGAGCTGTGCCCGGAGCTGGGCATCACCATTCCGGTGGGCAAGGACTCCATGTCCATGGCCACCCGTTGGAACGATGAAGGCGTGGACAAGAGCGTCACCTCGCCGCTGTCGCTGATCGTCACCGGCTTTGCGCCGGTCACCGACATCCGCCAGACCCTGACCCCGCAACTGCGCATGGACAAGGGCACCACCGACCTGATCCTGATCGACCTGGGCCGTGGCCAGAACCGCATGGGCGCCTCGATCCTCGCGCAAACCCACGGCAAGCTCGGCAAACAGGCCCCGGACGTGGATGACGCCGAAGACCTGAAAGCCTTCTTCGCCGTGATCCAGGGCCTCAACGCCGACGGCCACCTGCTGGCCTACCACGACCGTTCCGACGGTGGTTTGCTGACCAGCGTTGTCGAGATGGCCTTCGCCGGTCACTGCGGCCTGAACATCGTGCTCGACAGCGTTGCCGAGGACGCCTCTGAAATCAACGGCATCCTCTTCAACGAAGAATTGGGTGCGGTGATCCAGGTTCGCCAGGACGCAACCCCGGACGTACTCGCACAGTTCAGCGCCGCTGGCCTGGACGACTGCGTCGCGGTGATCGGCCAGCCGATCAACAACGGCGAGATCAACATCTCGTTCAATGGCGACACCGTGTTTGCCGGCCAGCGCCGCTTGCTGCAACGCCAGTGGGCCGAGACCAGCTACCAGATCCAACGCCTGCGTGACAACGCCGACTGCGCCGAGCAGGAATTCGACGTAATCCTGGAAGAAGACAACCCAGGCCTGAGCACCAAGCTCAGCTTCGACGTCAACCAGGACATCGCCGCGCCGTACATCAAGAAAGGCATCCGCCCACAAGTTGCCGTGCTGCGAGAGCAGGGCGTCAACGGCCAGGTGGAAATGGCGGCCGCGTTCGACCGCGCCGGCTTCAATGCGATCGACGTGCACATGAGCGACATCCTCGCCGGTCGCGTTGACCTCAACGAGTTCAAAGGCCTGGTGGCCTGCGGCGGTTTCTCCTACGGCGACGTACTGGGTGCCGGTGAAGGCTGGGCCAAATCGGCCCTGTTCAACAGCCGTGCCCGCGATGCGTTCCAGGGCTTCTTCGAACGCAACGACAGCTTCACCCTGGGTGTGTGCAACGGTTGCCAGATGATGTCCAACCTCCACGAGCTGATCCCGGGCAGCGAGTTCTGGCCGCACTTCGTGCGTAACCGTTCCGAGCAGTTCGAAGCCCGCGTCGCCATGGTGCAGGTGCAGGAATCCAACTCGATCTTCCTGCAAGGCATGGCCGGTTCGCGCATGCCGATCGCCATCGCCCACGGTGAAGGCCATGCCGAGTTCGAAAGCGAAGAGGCGTTGCTCGAGGCCGATCTGTCCGGCTGCGTGGCCATGCGTTTCGTCGACAACCACGGCAAGGTCACCGAAAGCTACCCGGCCAACCCGAACGGCTCGCCGCGCGGGATCACCGGCCTCACCAGCCGCGACGGTCGCGTGACCATCATGATGCCGCACCCGGAACGTGTGTTCCGCGCCGTGCAGAACTCCTGGCGTCCGGAAGAGTGGAACGAAGACGGTGCGTGGATGCGCATGTTCCGCAACGCCCGCGTGTGGGTGAACTAAGGCGGTGTACAAGCTTGCCTTCTTTGTGCCCGACAGCCATGTGGAGACGGTGAAAGCCGCCGTCTTCGCTGCTGGCGGCGGGCGCATCGGCGACTACGACCACTGCGCCTGGCAAGTGCCGGGCCAGGGCCAGTTTCGCGCGTTGGACGGCAGCCAGCCGTTTATCGGGCAGGTTGGCCAGGTTGAAGTGGTTGAAGAATGGAAGGTCGAGCTGGTGGTGGCCGATGAGTTGATCAACGCAGTGGTCGCCGCGTTGAAGCTCAGCCACCCCTATGAGACACCGGCTTATGAAGTGTGGCCGTTGGCGGATTTCTGATCCGCCCGCTGTAGAAACAAGAAACCCGCTGGGCCAGTTTGGCCAGCGGGTTTTTTGTGGGTGGTCATGAACCCGGTGTCAAAGTCTCAATGGCTCAGGGCGCGGGGGTCAACCCGACTTCTGCCTTCAATGCACTGATCAACATGTTTTCGTAGCTGAACCGCTTACCCTGCATCGGCTCCCAGCGCTCGACATAAAACAGGCCATTGTGGTCGACCTTGATCGGCGTCGACACGATTTCCCCGGTGCGCGAACGGTGCAGCAGGATGTTCTGCGAGGGCGACGGGCGTTCGATCAGGAACAGGCCGGGCCGGTTCAGGCGTGTCCTGTCCACCGCTGCGAAGGGCGCCGGGGCTTTGGTGCCGGCAACTCCGGCGTCGAGGATCAAGTCGCTGCGCAAGGCCCTGGTGTAAGGGCTGATGCCTTCGGAAACGGTCTCCCAGGCCCCCGCTCGAATGTTCCGGGCCAGCGCCGGGGCGGTGTCCCGCACATGCAGGCTGACGGCACCCTGGAGTTCCGCGAGGCCAGGCACGCTCAGGTGGGTGTTGGTGTGCGCGCTGCCCACGAAGGCCACCCACTTGTGGGGCCCGTGTGCGGCCTGGTCGGCGTCGATGACCTTGGAGGCGAAGTAACTGAACAGCTGGTTGCGTGAGACATCCGCGTCCCCCAACCCCTTGATGTGGTAACTGGCGGTGCAGTCCAGGGCGCGGATGCGCATGCCGTGTCTTGCCGCGATCTGGATCACTTCCGTGTAGGTATCGCTGCCTTTGTAGCCCGGCATATGGCCCCGATCCAGCTGGGAGAGGTAGCGCTTGAGGTTGTCCGGCAGCCGTTGGGTCTGCAGAAAAATATCCAACTCGTGCTGGTGCAAATCGGTCAGCAGATGCTCCACGTACAGCGTCTTGAACTCCAGTTCCTTGAGCTTTCCCATGTAATCGCGCAGCAAGCGTTTGCTCGATTGCGCGTTGTGCCCTTCACCGATCACCAGCCCCGAAAACTCGCTGTGACGGATTTTCTCCAGCAATGCCTCGGGGGTGTTCGGCAGGCCCAGGACGGATGGCTCGGGCCGGGCTGGCGGCACGTGGCTGGCCAGGTACGTGTCGGCATCCGCACTCAGGCGTGCGCGGGTATCCACAAATGCCCTGAAGGCTTCCTGATGCTCCGGGTTCTGCGGGAAGTAGCGCGTGTCCAGGCCATGCCGTGTGCTGGTCTGTCGGACGATGCTCTCCCGGAGCGGGACGGCAATGTCGTACTCGCTGTAATGCGCTGCGGCCACAGGCGCAGCGCTGGGCGATGTTGCCGGTTCGGGGGCTTTGTACGGGGTGCGCATGGTCAATTGGTAATCGCCTCTGGCCAGCGCTTCACCCGCCAAGGGGGTGTCGATCCACACGCCCACGGGTTGGTCCGTACCCACATCCACCACGCGCAGCGCGACCGCGTCCTGCAGGTCCGCCAGGCCAGGCGTTTGCTCGAAAGTACGCAGCCGGGAATGATCCACCAGGGCCACCCAGCGTTCATCCTGCTCGTCGAGGGCATCGGTCTGAATCGCCTTGTGGGAGTAATAGTTTCTGATGCTGTTGCCGCGTGGCGTCGTCGGTGGGGTGTCGCCCATTTGCAGGGCGTCGTCCAGCAAGTACGAGGTTGAGGCATCCAGGGCCTTGATCTTCACGCCCTTTTCCTGAGCCTTGCGTACCAGGGCGACGTAGGAGTACTCGGCGTTCTCGGCCAAGCCAAAGGCTTTGTCGACAGTCTTCAGGTGCCGCTCGATGTGCTGCCAGGATTTTCCGCTGTTGAGCTTCTCCAGTTTTGGACGAAACACATCACCGGGCAGGTACTCGATATAAAGGTGTTTGAAACCCTTGCTGATCAACGCGTCCATGTGTGTGACCAGCAGCTGTTTACTGGCAATGGAGCCGGGCACCGCGCCAATGACCAGGTTCTTGTTACCGCTGAAGGCATCGCTGGCGATCAGTTGTGCAAACGACGTGCTGGCGTCCAGGGCCGGAAGCTCGGCGCGGGCCGGCAACGGGTCAAGGGTCTTGAAAAAGTCCTGGGCGTCGGTGGCCAGGCGTTCGGCCTGTTGCAGGTAAGCGGTACGAAGGGATTTGAGTTCAATGGCGGCGCTTCCCAGGATCACGTCTTGCGAGCCGAAATCCCACTCCGACCGCAGCAGTATCCCGGTGCGCACATCCGGGTCGAGCACCAGTTCCAGTTTGTTGGCGTACTTTGCCGGCATCTCATAAGGCTTGAGCGGCTCCGGTGTGTCGGGCAATTTTTCATACTTGGGTGCGCCACCGGTGACGCCGGTGCGGCGCCAGACGCCTTGTGTATCGGGCGCGGCCACGCGAGTCGTGGAGATCAGTTTGCCGGTAGGCGGATCGAGTCGGTACAGCAAATAACGTCCGATCGGGTCCGGGGTGTTTTTTGCCCAAAGCAACTCGCCGTCGAACAGCACCGCCTGCATGTCTGCCGGCGCAAGTACCGGGGGTTGCAGGGGATGCACCAGCTTCAGGGCCTCGCTGGTCGCGGTGGCGCTCTGGGCGGCCTCGCGCAGGGCCGGTCTTGCCAGCTGTTTAAGGGAAACCAATGCCGGACGCAGGTCGGTGAACGCCGCGCCGGCGCTGTTCAGCACATAACCGATCAAGTGTGCCACGGCGGCACTTGTATCGCCTTGTTGATAGGCGTTCAGGGCCAGCATGCCGTCCTTGAACGCCAGCAGCATGCCCAGGCTCAGGCTGACGATGGGAAACGGTGCGGTAGCAATGGCGGTGACCCATTCCACGCAGGTCCAGAGGATGCCCGTGATCACCTGGGTGCGATTGGCCGTGGTGCCTTCAACGTCGTCGATCCTGCGCTGCAGCTTCATGTCGTACAGGGCCCGACGCAGATCCAGCAGGGGCGGCTGTGCACGGGTTGCGTCATAGCGTGCCGGGCTGGTGTCGGTTTTGTTCAGGTCCTCGGGCAACTGCGCCTTGGCGGTCTCCAGAAAGGTACGCACTTTAACCTGGGATTGGGCACCGACCCGTAGGGTGAAATAGGCGACCATGCCGGGCACCTTTTTCAGCAGGTAGTTGAACTGCCTGGCCTCGCGAAAGCTGATGCCATCCGGTGCGTTGGGGGTATAGAGCAGGGTCGGAAAATCAGCATGGCTGAAGAGGAAAGTGCCCATCACCCATTCGCCATTGATCATCAGGCGATGAATGGCGTAGGTGCCGCGTGTCTCGGTGGCCGTTTCCCCCATGCTGGCGATACTGCGCTCCAGCCAGTCCCAATCGACCCCGGCGATGTGGCCCTCGAGCCGGCACTCCAGGGCGGCGTTCTGCATCTGGCGCTGGGTGATACTCAGCGTTGCATTGCGCCGCAGGTCATAGTCCGCGCTGCCGACATTCAGCAATCGGCTCCGCACCTCGCTGATATAGCGCGCGCCGACCCAGGTGCCGGTGACCGAGCGGGCGACTTTCTCGGCGGTCAACGCGCTCAGGTCAATCCCCTTGGGGCCTTTGAACTGGGCGGCGCGGGAGAACTTCTCGTCGAGGAACCCCACACCGTCGGCATAACCGTCGCGGTACAGCTGGGTGTAGGTCAGGGGCGGCGGGGTCAATGAACCGAGCAGCGCCGGCGGTGAAAATGCCCAGATGGTGTCGGGGTCGACATCGTTCTGAGGACGTCCCAGCAGCAGGTTCAAGCGTTTTTTTGCCTGGTCATGCAGGTAGTCAGCGAAGCTGGGAAACTGCGCGTCAGACAGCGGAAAGTCCTGATAGGTGAGCAACGCGCCTTCGCTGTCCTCGGCCAGTTTCAACAGCTTGCGGCGGTTGTCGGCGTGGGTGGAGCGGTACCAGTTCGGGGTGCTGAATTCGTAGTCGTCGACGCGGGTCGCCAGCACATGGGCAGACATCGCCTTGAGGCAGTCGGCGTGGCTGCCGACGTTGCCAAAGCTGATCGCTGTGTACTCGCGGTCTTGAAACTTGAAGCTCAAGCCGCTCAGCACCCGCTTCATCGCTGCGCGAAAACGCAGGGCGACCCGCTTGATCAGGTAGTCGGTCAGGCTGCCAGGCGGGTGTTTTGCACCGTTGTCCAGGCTCCAGCCGAGGATGTGCTGCTGGCACGCAAGCTCAGTGTCGAAGGCCTGGAATTGCTGCTCCCTTGGTGCCTCGGGCGTGCACAGCAGCAGGCGGGTGACCGCGCCGCTGGCGTCGGTTTGGCGCAATACCCATATATCCTGCAACTGGGCCTCGTGCAGCGACAGGGTGGCGGCGCTCAGGCGCGTGTCGGTGCCCTGGCGCAGATTCTGCACCAACTGAAAGTCCTCTTCACTGAGATGACCCTGGAGCATGGCGGTATAGGCCAGTGCGTTGATCCGCTGGTCGAGCATCTGTTCGATCGCGCGGCTGAGCGCAGGCTTGGCATGCATCTGCTGTTGCAGCTCACCGAACTCGATACGCGGCTGCAGGGTGGTCAATACCTGTGCCAGCCAGGCGGCGGTCAGGTCCTGATAGGCCGGCGGCAGCGGTGCCTCGTGGTAGGTCAGCGTGGTTTTGTTCAGGAAGTCCGAACCCGGCTCGGCATCACCGGCTTGCAGCCCGCGCAGGGCCAGGTCAACCAGGTTGCGGTCGTGTTCGTATTCACCGATGGGATCGACGTAGCGCCGGGTGTTGACCAGCAGGTGTTCCGGCGCCAGGTCGTGGATGTCCAGCTCATCGCTCAAGCGTTCGAGCAGTCGATAGCGGGCCAGGGCCTCAGGGGTAGCGACCGGGCCCAGCACGTCGAGCAGATCCTGGCGGGCCGCGTTATAGCTCGCCAGGTGAGCGGCGAGCGCGGCCCGGCGGGGTTCGCTGGCGCTGCGATACCAGTCCGGTGCGCTGTGGCGCAGGTGGCGCTCCAGCAGGCGTCGGCTGCGCCACTGCAGGCGTGCTTCTAAGTCCGGCAAGGCCGCCGCGATGGCCTGGTCCAGGGCGTCGATCAGCACAGCGGCCTTGTGGGCCGGATTATCTACCAGGCTCAAGGCGCGCTCGATGTCCTCGGTGCGCTTGTCGAGCAGGGCGTTGTAGGTGTGTTCGAACAGCGGTTTGTCGGTGATCGGCGTCAGTTGCAGCGGCCAGATGGCGCCGGGCGTTACATCGCGATAACGCACGGGCAACAATGCCATGAAGTCGCGTCGCTGCCCGGCATCCTCCAGGCCCTGGAGCACGTGCGTATTGAGTTGCGCCAGCGAGCCGAATGCCTCGATCCCGCGCGAAGGCGTGAACAGCATCACTTCCCCTACCGGCACAGCGCTCAGGTCGGTGACCACGGGGCTGGACGTTTCGGTCAGCACAAAGGCGCCGGCCAGCTCCACCGTCCGGTCCTGGTAACGAAAGCTCAGCGCATACAGGCCTGGGCGCAACGTGGCGCCCAGCGGTACACGCGCAAGCATGGCCTGTTGCTGCGGATGCAGCAGTCGGTCCTGGGCACTGACCGCCGTTTCATTGGCCAGGGCGGTGTAGCCGGCTTCAAAAGTCATGAAGGATTTGCGCGGCTTGCCGTCGATTTGCTCGTTGCGATCGAGTGCCAGCAGATAGGTATTCAAGCTGGACTTGAGTGCTTCGACTCGGGCGAGCAGATCGCCCTGGGTGATGTCCTGATAGAGCGCGCGGCTCTTGGCCAGGAACTGCTGGCGGTAACGCTTCAGGATGCCGTTGGTTTTTTCCAGGTAGGCCAGTTCGGTAGACGGTGTGTGTTCGGGCACTAGCGGCTTTTCGATCTGGAGCAGGTGGTGCCCGATCTGATTGAGGTGGCCTTTGATACCTTCAAAGGTCTGGGATGTTGTGCTCACGGGTACGCTCTCCATGCGGGGATAAGAACCTTGAGCATGCGCAGGCGGGCCATTGGCAGAGAGGTAGATAAGTAGGTTTTTTGATTTGTGGGAATGAATCTACCCGACGACAACCTGTATGTTTCCTACAACCCTTTCAGGTTGTCCCTAGGAACCCGCCTCAATAACCTTCGCCGGTCGCTGACAATTCAGTGATCGGGGTTTGAACTCAAGACCCGTTCAGTAACGTTGCACCGGCTTGAGATTCAATAATGGAGTTACCAGACGTCGTTGTTCCTAGGCTCAATACGAGTACTGCACTGGGGCAAGCATTGGTTTCAATGTTCAAGTCCATCGAGGTGGAGTTAATGCTTGAGGGCGCCGCGTCAGGCGCGGTCAAGGTCATTGTATTCGGTGGTTGCGCTGTTCATTTATATACGCACCACCGTGTTTCCACTGACGTGGATGCAGAGATTTATTGCGCGAATATTCAGGACAAGCTGCGTCTGCGGACATTGCTGGCCGAGTTTCCAGAGCAGTTTTTCGACCAGCAGTCTGGCCGTGTAATGGAACTGAATTACGATCTTCAGTACAACACGGGTTTTGGCCCGCTTCACGAAGATTACTGGGAACGCAGTCTTCCCCTCGAAGAGTTTCCTGATGAGTCTGCATTGCATCTGCGTATAGCTGCGCCTATCGATATTGCAATTTCCAAACTGGGTAGAGCGACTGATCAGGACATTGGCGATATCATGGCGTTGCTTAGGGCCGGCTTCATTGTGACCACTGAGTTCCGCCGGCTGGCGTTGCAGGCGATTGATATGTATGTTGGTAATAAAGAGCCACCTATATCCATTCTGACCAATATTTTGCACGATTATCTGGACACTGAAGTTGACGAAGCCTTTTGATGGTCCAGTCCTCTCTTGCGCCTTGGGGACTCTGGTCAAAGAACCTTTGAGTCAGGCTGATGACACTGCTCTTGTCAGTGCAGCGAAAGCGGTTTGGTACTCGGAAGCGAACCTTGTGGGCGAGGTGAAAGCTTTTCTGGAGGAACACTCCAGTGAGGTGGAACTTCGTCGCGCAGGCTACTTGCTTGAGCGATTCACGCGTTTTTCGTGTGCGACAGACAGTCGGGTAATGGAAGCGTTGAAAGCGCTTGAGTTGTTTTCTGCTTCCAGACAAAACGTGAAACCACAAGGTACTGTTGCGCTTCGCCGTCGTCGTGATGAGCTGGCAGTGTCTTGGGGGTTGAGTGAAGGGCTGGGTTTGAAGGCCCAGGCGTTGATACCTTTTCAGACCCGCCATTACGAGGCGCAACAACGTGAAGCAGCATCTACCTAAGCGTTGGTCGCGATCAAAGGACCCGGCTTAGGCCGGTTTTTTATTGTCTTCGATATCTTCAGCTCTCGGAGATTTCCCACAAGCTGTTCAGGTTGTCCCTCGGAACGCCCCTCACTAACCTTCGCCAGTCGCTGCTTATTCAGCGACCGGGACTGCAAGCCCGCCGAAACCTCACCAGTTAGTCACAAGCGCCTTTATAATTGCGGCGCTTTTTCATGGTCATCCAATGGTGGCTGTGTGCGGGAGACCTTCGGGTCTACCGAGATTTACTGGTGATTCTCGGTCTTGCAGGCCTGCACACAGCTGCCACCCATCAACTGCAAGTGATGCTGGTAGCTCTTACTTCACACCAGAGGTTTACCATGATCAAAGACAGTCCAAATCCCCTATCCGCCTCTCAACCCACCGACCAACTCTTCACCGTACGTCCCCATCTGAACAGCGAAACCTTGCTTGCCAATGCATCCCAGGACCTGGCGTCCGTGCAGGCGCTGGCGGCCCATCTGGCGTTTGACATCGACGGCTCGCAGCGTGATGCGGTGCTGGGCATTCACCGGATGGTGGAGGGGATCCAGTTGATGGTGGATCGAGTGCTGGATTTATCCGAGGTGCCTGCGCAGCAGTAATTCGGCGCCGATGAGGCCCATTCGCGAGCAAGCCCGCTCCCACATTTGACCGAATTGCCAAGTCGGGCACCGATCAAAATGTGGGAGCGGGCTTGCTCGCGATTGGCCAGTACGGTCACCGCAGCTCTATACCCCGGCGCCTACCTCACGACCACCAACCAGGCGCTCCAATGCTTCTCCCAACCCCGACGCCTTGTCACCCATCAACAGGTGCCAGACCCCGCTATCCAACTGGCGCACACCCTGGCAACCCAACGCCGTCAGTTGAGCTTCGGACACCACCGAATCATCGCCCAACTCCACCCTCAGCCGGGTCATCGCCACCGCTTCCAGCTGGCGCACATTGCCTCGACCGCCCAGTGCGGCCAGCCATTGTTCGGCCTCCTGCACATTCACCGCAGCCGGCTTATCCACAGGCGCAGCCGTTACGGGAGCGGGGGCCACAAACCCTGGCATCGCCAACCGAATCTCATCGGCAATGCTGTCCGCCAACGGCCCGACCACCACCTGCAAACTTCCCCCATTGCCAGGCCGCACCACGGCCATGGCGCCCAGGGCTTTCAACTCGGCATCCACGGCTTTGTTGCGGTCGACCATGTCCAACCGCAGGCGCGTGGTGCAGGCGCCCACACTGAGCAAATTGGCCGCACCGCCCAAGGCCCGGATATAAGCCGTGGCGCGCTGGTTATCAGTCATCGCTTCAGCCTGTGCCACCTGGATATCCTCACGACCCGGGGTTTTCAGGTTGAAGCGGCGGATGCAGTAGCTGAACACGCTGTAGTAGATCGCCGCGTATGCCAGGCCCACCGGGATCACCAGCCAGCCATTGGTGGATTTGCCCCAGCCCAGCACCATGTCGATAAACCCACCGGAGAAGGTAAAGCCCAGGTGGATATTCAGCATATTGGTCACCGCCATCGACAGGCCGGTGAGCAGTGCATGGATCAGGTACAGGAACGGCGCGAGGAACATGAAGGCGAATTCAATCGGCTCGGTCACCCCGGTGAGGAACGACGTCAAGGCCATGGACAGGAAGATCCCGCCCATCACCTTGCGCCGCTCCGGCAGGGCGTTGCGGTACATCGCCAGGCACGCGGCGGGCAGGCCGAACAGCATCACCGGGAACATGCCGGTCATGAACTGGCCACCTTTGGGGTCGCCGGCAAAATAGCGGGTCAGGTCGCCGGTGACGACGGCACCGGTGACGGGGTCGGTGAAGGTCCCGAACACAAACCACGCCATATTGTTGAGGATATGATGCAGGCCGGTGACGATCAGCAGGCGGTTGAACACGCCAAATACGAACGCGCCGAAGCTGCCGCTCTCCATCAGCAATACGCCGAAGCTGTTGATGCCGTGCTGGATCGGCGGCCAGATCAGGCCGAAGATCACCCCCAGCGCCACCGCCGAGAACCCGGTGACAATCGGCACAAACCGCCGCCCGCCGAAGAACGCCAGGTACTCCGGCAGCTTGATGTCCTTGAAGCGGTTATACAGCGCACCGGCCATCAGGCCGCTGGCGATACCGGCGAGCATGCCCATGTTGATGCTGCTGTCCATCACCTTGAGGGTGGAGATCATCACCAGGTAGCCAATCGCCCCGGCCAGTCCCGCCGTGCCGTTATTGTCACGGGCAAAGCCCACGGCGATGCCGATGGCGAAGATCAGCGCCAGGTTGGCGAAAATCGCCTGCCCGGCATCGTGCATCACCGCGATGTTCAACAGGTCGGTGTCACCCAATCGCAGCAGCAGGCCGGCAATCGGCAGGATGGCGATGGGCAGCATCAGCGCGCGTCCCAGGCGTTGCAGGCCTTCGATAAATAATGGGTACATGGCGGGTCTCCTTTTTCTTGTTGTTGTCAGCTCAGCGGCCAGTGGTGTTGACAGGCTTGGCGAACCGCCTTGGCGCTGCTCAGGTCGAGCAGGTCAAGGCTCAGTTGCCGGCATTGCGCCGCGTCCAGGTGGCGGACGCGATCCTTGATTTCTGCGATTTGCGGCGGGCTGACGGACAGTTCGCTGACCCCCAGGCCGACCAGCACCGGCGTGGCCAGTGGGTCGGACGCCAGGGCGCCGCACACGCCGACCCACCGTTTGTGTTTCGCCGCACCGGCGCAGGTCTGGGCGATCAGCCGCAACAGCGCCGGGTGCAGCGCATCGACACGCGCGGCGAGGCCGGCATGGTCGCGGTCCATGGCCAGGGTGTACTGGGACAGGTCATTGGTGCCGATGGACAGGAAGTCCGCGTGCTCGGCCAATTGTTCGGCCATCAGCGCCGCAGCGGGCACTTCGACCATCACCCCCAGCTCGGGGCGTTGGCTCAGTTCCAGCTCTGCACACAACTCATCCAGGCGCTGGCGAATCTGCAGCAGTTCGTCGACTTCGCTGACCATCGGCAGCAGGATGCGGCAGCGTTGCAAGGGGCTGACTTGCAGGAGGGCGCGCAATTGCTGATCGAGCAGTTCAGGGCGCACCTGGGCCATGCGAATACCGCGCAGGCCCAGCACCGGGTTGGCTTCGACGGGCAGCGGCAGGTAGTCGAGCTGCTTGTCGCCACCGACGTCGATGGTGCGGATGATCACCGACTTGTCGCCCATGGCGTCCAGCACGGCTTGATAAGCGTGGCATTGTTCCTGTTCATCCGGCGCGGTGCGGCGGTCGACGAAGAGGAACTCGGTGCGCAGCAGGCCGACGCCATCAGCGCCGTTTTCAAAGGCCACCTGGGCCTCGGCGCTGGAGGCGACATTGGCGGCCACTTCGATGTTCACGCCATCGCGGGTTTGCGCCGGTTGTTGGGCCTGGGCCTGTTGCTGCCGACGACGCAGTGTCTGCGCGTCGCGGATCCGGTGGACTTCGGCATGACGCGCCGCGCTGGGGGCCAGTTCCAGGCGGCCGTTGCCGGCGTCGAGTACCACGCGCTGGCCGTGCGGCACATCGAGTACCTCAGCGCCCAACGCGACGACACACGGCAAGCCTTTGCCCCGCGCCAGGATGGCGACGTGGGACGTGGCGCCACCTTCGGCCATGCAGATCCCGGCAGCCTGTTGCGCACTCAGGTGCAGCAAATCCGAAGGGGTCAGTTCATGGGCACTGACAATCGCCCCGGCAGGCAAGTCGAAATGCCAGGCTTCACCCAACAATGCGCGCAGGACCCGTTGCTGCAGGTCGCGCAGGTCGTTGGCGCGTTCGGCGAACAGCGGCTTGCCCAGGGCCAGCAATACCGCGCACTGCGCCTGGATCGCATCGCGCCAGGCGTGGGTGGCGGCGCTGCCGTGTTCGATGGCGTGGGTGGCGGCGTCCAGCAGGGCGGGGTCTTCAAGCAGGGCCAGGTGGGCGGCGAAAATCTCTTCTTCTTCGACGGCCTTGCGTTGGCGCGCCTGGTCCAGGGTGCTGCGGATTTCACCGCGCACCTGCTCCAGGGCTGCGTCCAGGCGTTGCAGTTGTTCGTCAGTGACGTGATGGCCGGGGTCTGACGGCAACTCGATACCGGCCAGCCGAAACAACGGCCCGCAGACCAGGCCCGGTGCCGCGCACACGCCCTGCAACACATCAACTTCCGTGGTTGTCCGGCGTGGCATGGCGACGACCGGTGCGTGGGGTTCAGCCTTGACGGCGGCGGACAAGGCCGCGACCAGCGCCTGCAGCGCGGCCTCGGCGTCCTTGCCGCGACAGCTCACGCGCACCTCGTCGCCTTCGCCAATGCCCAGCCCCATCAGGCCGATCAGGCTGTCGCAGGCGGCCGACCTGGCGCCGAAGTGCACCAGCGCCTGGCTGCTGAAACCCTGGGCGGTCTTGCGAATCAACGCCGCCGGCCGTGCGTGCAGGCCGCCACGGTGAGTCACGCGCACGCTGGCGCTGGCTTCGGCGACGGCGTTATCCACCGCCGTTTGCTGCGCTGCGTTCGCACGCGGCACAACCTGCACCAGGGGATCGCCCAGCCTGACGGATTTCGCGGCCAGCGGGCGCAGTTCAAAGTGTTCGCCATTGGTGAGAATGATCAGGCTGACCAGGCTTTTGCACTGGCGGGCGATACGGTCCAGGTCAAAGCGCACCAGCGCCTGGCCATTGCTGACCCGTGCGCCGTCCTTGACCAGCAGGGCAAACCCTTCGCCGTTCAATTCGACCGTGTCGATGCCGATGTGCAGCAACACTTCGGCGCCGTTGTCGGCGCGTATCGTCAAGGCGTGGCCGGTGCGGGCGACATGGATGACCACACCATCGCACGGCGCATGCAGGCAATCGTTGAGCGGGTCGATAGCCATGCCGTCGCCCAGGGCGCCGCTGGCGAACACGTCGTCAGGCACGTTGCCCAGGGCCAGTAACGGCCCGCTGAGGGGGGCGTTGAGGGTCAGTTCATTATTGTTGTTGGGCATGGGCACGGTACTCATCAGGAAAGCGCGACTCAGTGAGTGCGGGTAACTTTGCTCAGGTGGCGCGGCTGGTCCGGGTCCAGGCCTCGGGCGACGGACAGGCCGGCCGCCATGACATAGAAACTCTGGATCGCCAGGATCGGGTCCAGGCTCGGGTGTTCGGCGCGGCTCAGGGTCAAGTCGCGTTCGGCGATATCGTCCGGTGCTGCGAGCAGCACGCGGGCACCGCGTTGGCGCATATCGGCGGCCAGGCTCAACAAGCCGGCTTGCTCGGCACCCCGTGGTGCGAAGACCAGCAGCGGGTAGTCCGCGCCGATCAAGGCCATCGGCCCGTGGCGTACCTCGGCGCTGCTGAAGGCTTCGGCCTGGATCGCCGAGGTTTCCTTGAGCTTGAGCGCCGCTTCCTGGGCGATGGCAAAACCGGCGCCACGGCCGATCACCATCAGTTGCTGGCAACCGCGCAGCGCCTCGATGGCGGGCGTCCAGTCCTGCCCGGCGGCTTCGCGCAGGCCTTCGGGCAGGGCCTGGCAGGCCTGCAGCAAGTCGGGCTCCTGGTTCCAGTGGCCGATCAACAGCGCGCTGGCGCTGAGGGTGGCAATAAAGCTCTTGGTCGCGGCCACGCTGAGTTCCGGCCCGGCGCACAGAGGCACATGGAATTCGCAGGCGGCTTCCAGCGGCGAGTCTTCGGCGTTGACCAGCGAGATGCTCAAGGCGCCACGCTTGCGCAGCAGGCGCAGGCTGTTGACCAGGTCCGGGCTTTGCCCCGACTGGGAGAAACCGAACGCCACCTGACCGCTGACTTTCATGGGTGCTTGCAATAAGGTCACCACCGACATCGGCAACGACGCCACCGGGATGCCAACATGCTGCATGGCCAGGTAGGCGAAGTAGCTGGCGGCGTGGTCCGAGCTGCCCCGCGCAATGGTCATCGCCACTTGCGGCGGCTGGCGGCGCAGGCGGCCGGCGACTTCTTCCAGCAGCGGGCCCAGGCGTTGCAGTTGCGCCGCGACGGCGTCACCGGAGGCCAAGGCCTCTTCAAGCATTTTTGAAGACAATGGTTTCTCCTTCGACCATGACGTCGGTGAGGTGCAGGAAGCGGTCCAGGCGCACGCAGTCGGCAAAGCTGCCGGGTTGCAGGCGGCCGCGTTGTTCCAGGCCCAGGTAGTCCGCCGGAAATTGCGACAGGCGTTGTGAGGCTTCGCTGATGGGCAGACCGATTTTCACCAGGTTGCGCAGCGCCTGATCCATGGTCAGGGTGCTGCCGGCCAGGGTGCCGTCGGCCAGGCGCACGCCGCCCAGGCATTTGGTCACGGTGTGGCTGCCCAGCTTGTACTCGCCGTCGGGCATGCCGGCGGCGGCGGTGGAGTCGGTGACGCAGTACAGGCACGGGATCGCGCGCAGGGCCACGCGCATGGCGCCGGGGTGCACGTGGAGCAGATCCGGGATCAGCTCGGCGTACTTGGCGTGGGCCAGTGCTGCGCCGACGATGCCCGGTTCGCGGTGATGCAACGGGCTCATGGCGTTGTACAAATGGGTGAAGCTGGTGGCGCCGGCGGCGAGGGCGGCGACGCCTTCTTCATAGCTGCCCAGGGTGTGGCCGATCTGCATGCGCACGCCGCGCTCGCTGAGGGCGCGGATCAGGGCGTCGTGGCCGGCGATTTCCGGGGCGATGGTGATCACCCGGATCGGCGCCAGGCGCAGGTAGGCTTCGACTTCGGCCATCAAGGCGGTGTGGGCGAAGTTGGGCTGCGCGCCGAGTTTTCCCGGGTTGATGTAGGGGCCTTCCAGGTGCACGCCGAGTACCCGGGCGCTGCCCGTAGGACGCTGCTCGCAGAAGCGGCCGAGTTGGCCGAGCACGCTGGAGATTTCATCCACCGGCGCGGTCATGGTGGTAGCCAACAGCGACGTCGTACCAAAACGCACATGGGTGCGGGTGATGGTCTCGAAAGCGTCGGCGCCTTCCATGATGTCTTTACCGCCGCCGCCGTGGACGTGCAGGTCGATAAAACCCGGCAGCAGGTAGGGCAAGTCGTTTTCAGCCGGGTCGCAAGGTTCGCCCTCGATGGCGATGACCTTGCCGTGCTGGTGCACCAGGCGGCCGCGCATCCAGCCGTGGGGCGTGAGGATATTGTCTTCGGACATGGGCAGTTCTCTAAGGCCGCAACTCGGCGGCAAAGTCATAACGGCGAAGCTCTGCGACAAAGTCGTAGTAGTCGTTGCGGCAGTAGGTGTCGGTGATTTCGATCGGCGTGTTGTCGGCGGTGTAGCCGACCCGGGTCATCAGCAGCATGGCGGTGCCGGGGGCGATGCCCACCAGCCTGGCGAATTCGTCCGAGGCGTTGATCGCCTGGATGTGTTGCAGGGCGCGAACGATGGGTTTGCCGATGCCTTCCAGGTATTCGTACAGCGAATGGCCGATGGCTTGCGGCTGCGGCAGTACCGAGGCGGGCATGGCGGTCATCTCGATGGCCATCACGGTGTCATCGGCCTTACGCAGGCGTTTGAGACGCGCGACCTTGTCGGTCGGCGACAGGCCCAGGCGGATCAGTTCTTCATGGGTCGGCGGGGTGATCTCGCGCTCCAGCCATTGGGAGCTGGGCACAAAGCCCTTGAGACGCAACATCTCGCTGAACCCCGACAAGCGCGACAGCGGCTGTTCCAGGCGTGGCGTGATAAAGGTGCCGGAGCCCTGGCTGCGGCGGATCAGGCCTTGGGCGAACAACACTTCCAGCGCTTTACGGGCGGTCACCCGCGAAATGCTCAGCTGTTCGCTGAGGGCGCGCTCCGAGGGCAGGGCCTGTTCGGATTTCCACTGGCCGGCATGGATCGCCGCTTCCAGGTTGCGGGCCAATTGCAGGTACAGCGGCGTGGATTGCTTGTCGTCGGGACGCAGCGTCAGGATGGGGTTCATCTATGAGGTTTCCGATGCGGTTATTGGAGTGTTGTCGCCCGGTATTGGCCGGAAGCTAATACCACTTAAATACCATGTCAATGCTGCCAAAACGGTGCGAGTACCGGTTTCAGGGCGCCTTAATGGTGCCTGGTATCAAGTGGTATTAGAGAGGTCTTTATCGCGCGCAGAAGTGCGCAGCCCGCGCGATGAACTGGTATTCACCGGCAGGCCTGGGCGGAGGAGGGAAAGATTTTTTAATTAAATTACGAACGGTCGAAGATTTACGGGCGGATCTCGATCAGCGTGCCGTCCTTGACCAGGTTCCAGACTTCGCGCATGTCGACGTTGCGCATGCCAATGCAGCCGTCGGTCCAGTCCAGGGTGTGAAACCACTGCTCCGGGTACTCTTCGGTGTCGGGCGTGCCGTGGATCATGATCATGCTGCCGGGCTTCACCCCTTCGCGGCGGGCGCGGGCGGCATCGCTGATATTCGGGTAGGAGATGTGCATGGACAGGTAGTAGCGGTCACTGGTCTTGCGCCAGTCGATCCAGTACAGGCCTTCCGGCGTGCGGCGGTCGCCCTCGATCAGCTTGTGGCCCTTGGGGTTCTTGCCCAGGGAAATACGATAGGTCTTGAGGGGCTTGCCGTCGTTGATCAACTGCAATTGGTGGGCGGACTTGAGCACCAGGACTTTTTCGACCGTCTTGCCGCCCAGGGTTTCCACGGTAGAGGCCGGCGAAAGCGTGGCGAACGACAGGCAGATCAGAGCAAGCAACCAACGCATTAAAACGGTATCCCTGTGGCGACGAGCTGCCGAATGGTTATTGGGCGGGCTTTGAAGAAAGAGGTGGCACGGCTTCGCTGCGCACCGGGAATGATTGCTGGCGGCGGTCAGCGAAAAAGTATTCTAGGGTACGCCCGACCGTGCGGAAAGCCAGCTCGGACCAAGGGATGTCCGCCTCGTCGAACAGCTGCACTTCGAGGCTTTCGGGGCCTGCGGCGAAGTCCAGGTCGACCAGTTCGGCACGGTAGAAGATATGCACCTGGCTGATATGCGGCACATCGATCAGGGTGTAGATGCTCAGGTTGCGCACCCGGGCGCAGGCTTCTTCCAGGGTTTCGCGCACGGCGGCTTGTTCGACAGTCTCGCCGTTCTCCATGAAGCCTGCGGGCAGGGTCCAGTAACCCAGGCGCGGCTCGATGGCGCGGCGGCAGAGCAGCACTTTATCGCCCCATACCGGCAGGGTGCCGGCGACGATATTGGGGTTCTGATAGTGAATGGTCGAGCAGTGATCACACACGAAACGCAGGTGGGCGTCGCCTTCGGGAATGCGCTGGGTAACCGGTTTACCGCACTGGCTGCAGAAATTCATGCTGGGGGTTCCTGGAAAGTGCGTCTATCTTGGCTTGGCTGGCAGGGCCCTGCAAGTTGTCGTTTAGCGACATGCTCCGGGTTTTGGGGTTGGGCGCCCGGCGGCTTTGGTGCATGATGCAAGGTAGCCAACAGACCGAGATGACTCATGCTGGACGAGCTACTTCGCCGGGTAAGCAATCACACCCCCCACACGCTGGAAACCGACGGGCGTTTCCCCGAGGCCGCGGTGCTGGTGCCGATTACCCGCAGTGACGAACCTGAGCTGATCCTGACCCTGCGCGCCAGCGGCCTGTCGACCCATGGTGGCGAAGTGGCCTTTCCCGGCGGGCGCCGCGACCCCGAAGACCCGGACCTGATCTTCACCGCCCTGCGTGAAGCCGAAGAAGAAATCGGCCTGCCCCCCGGCCTGGTGGAAGTCATCGGCCCGCTGAGCCCGTTGATCTCCCTGCACGGCATCCGGGTCACGCCCTATGTGGGGGTGATCCCCGACTACGTCGAATACCTGGCCAACGATGCCGAGATTGCCGCTGTCTTCAGCGTGCCTTTGGATTTTTTCCGACAGGACCCGCGCGAACATACCCACCGCATCGATTACCAGGGCCGCAGTTGGTACGTGCCCAGTTATCGCTTCGGCGAATACAAGATCTGGGGCCTGACGGCAATCATGATCGTCGAGTTGATCAACCTGCTTTATGACGACGCCCAGATCAGCCTGCACCAGCCGCCCAAGAGCTTCATCAATACCTAAGCCGTCGTTTGAACGGCCAGCCGTGAGGGAAAACCATGAAATACCGCCTGGGCGACGCCCGCGTCGAGACCCATCCACACAGCTGGGTGGCGCCGAATGCCACGCTGGTGGGCAAGGTCAAGCTGGAGGAGGGCGCCAATGTCTGGTTCAACGCAGTGCTGCGTGGCGACAACGAGCTGATCCTGATCGGCAAGAACAGCAACGTCCAGGACGGCAGCGTGATGCACACCGACATGGGCTACCCGCTGACCCTGGGCACCGGCGTGACCATCGGTCATAACGCCATGCTGCACGGCTGCACGGTCGACGATTACAGCCTGATCGGTATCAATGCGGTGATCCTCAACGGCGCCAAGATCGGCAAGCACTGCATCATCGGCGCCAACTCGCTGATCGGTGAAGGCAAGGAAATTCCCGATGGCTCCCTGGTGATGGGCTCGCCGGGCAAAGTCGTGCGTGAATTGACCGACGCACAGAAGCGGATGCTGGAAGCCAGCGCTGCGCACTATGTGCATAACGCCCAGCGTTACGCGCGGGATCTGGCAGAGCAGGAAGAATGAGTGCAGTTGAACGACCTGTTGCCTCGCCCTGCGTGAGTATTTGTGCGCTGGATGATGACGATATCTGCACCGGCTGCCAGCGCACAGTGGATGAGATTACGCGTTGGAGCCGCATGGACAACGCCGAGCGGCGGGTGGTGTTGGGCTTGTGTCATGAGCGGGCGGTGGCGGGTGGGTTGGTGTTTATGGCTTCTGGTAAATCCGGCGCCTGATGGATCGCCATCGGGAGCAAGCCCCCTCCCACATTTTGACCGCATTCCTACAGACTAAACGCGATTAAGTGTGGGAGGGGGCTTGCCCCCGATGAGGTCCGCCCAGACGACATATTTCCAAATGTGAAGTACCCTGTGCCCCTTGTTCACAGGTCCTTCGCCCCATGCTCTTCCTGATCGCCTACATCAGCAGTGTCGTGCTGATCAACTTCGCCTTCTCCACCGCCCCGCACCTGGATGTCATCTGGTCGGCCTGGGGCGGCCTGGTGTTTATCCTGCGCGACATGGTGCAGACCCGCTTCGGCCATGGGGCGATCATCGCCATGCTGGCGGCGCTGGTGTTGTCGTATATCACCTCCGACCCCTCCATCGCCCTGGCCAGCGCCACGGCATTCGCGGTGTCGGAATGCATCGACTGGCTGGTGTTCAGCATCACCAAGCGCCCGCTCCACGACCGCCTGTGGATAAGTTCGGCGCTGAGCATTCCCCTTGATACCTTTATCTTCTTCGGCCTGATCGGTGCGCTCACCCCTGCCGTGGTGGGCACCGCCTTGGCGTCGAAGTTCGCCGGGGTCACGGCGGTGTGGCTGATCATGGCCTGGCGCATGCGCAAGCGGGCCGTCGCCAACTGAGGCCAATTTTTACAGTTCATGTAAAATGCCGGCCTTTCTCCCCATGATCCGCTCCCCTGAGGACCTGAGATGACCCGAATCGGAACTCCATTGTCGCCAACCGCGACCCGCGTTTTGCTGTGTGGCTGCGGTGAGCTGGGCAAGGAAGTGGTGATTGAACTGCAACGCCTGGGCGTTGAAGTGATTGCCGTGGATCGCTACGCCAACGCGCCGGCCATGCAGGTTGCCCATCGCAGCCATGTGATCAACATGCTCGACGGTGCCGCCCTGCGTGCGGTGATCGAAGCGGAAAAACCGCACTTCATCGTGCCGGAAATCGAAGCCATCGCCACCGCGACCCTGGTGGAGCTGGAGGCCGAAGGCTTCACCGTGATCCCGACCGCCCGCGCCACGTCGCTGACCATGAACCGTGAGGGCATCCGTCGCCTGGCCGCCGAAGAGCTGGACCTGCCGACCTCGCCGTACCACTTCGCAGACACTTTCGAAGACTACAGCAAGGCCGTCCAGGATCTGGGCTTCCCCTGCGTGGTCAAGCCGGTGATGAGCTCGTCGGGCAAGGGCCAGAGCCTGCTGCGCAGCGTCGACGACGTGCAGAAAGCCTGGGACTACGCCCAGGAAGGCGGGCGTGCCGGTAAAGGCCGGGTGATCATCGAAGGTTTTATCGACTTCGACTACGAAATCACCCTGCTGACCGTGCGTCACATCGGCGGCACCACGTTCTGCGCGCCGGTCGGCCACCGTCAGGAGAAGGGCGACTACCAGGAATCCTGGCAGCCGCAAGCCATGAGCCCGATTGCCCTGGCCGAGTCCGAGCGTGTAGCCAAGGCAGTGACCGAGGCGTTGGGCGGTCGTGGCCTGTTTGGCGTGGAGCTGTTCATCAAAGGCGATCAGGTGTGGTTCAGCGAAGTGTCGCCGCGCCCCCATGACACCGGCCTGGTGACCCTGATTTCCCAGGACCTGTCACAGTTTGCCCTGCATGCGCGCGCCATCCTCGGCCTGCCGATCCCGTTGATCCGTCAGTTCGGGCCTTCGGCTTCGGCGGTGATTCTGGTGGAAGGGCAGTCGACCCAGACCGCATTCGCCAACCTCGGCGCGGCCTTGAGCGAGCCGGACACGGCGTTGCGTCTGTTTGGCAAGCCAGAAGTGAATGGCCAGCGCCGCATGGGCGTGGCGTTGGCGCGGGATGAGTCGATCGAGGCTGCGCGGGCCAAGGCGACCCGTGCTTCCCAAGCGGTTGTTGTAGAGCTCTAAAAGCATCGGGGGCTTGCCCTGATGCCGGTCAGTTAAGCGTACATCGCCTCTTGTAGGAGCGAGCTTGCTCGCGAAAAACGTCAACGATAACGCGTGCTTCCTGAATGAACGCGGCGCCTGTGAGTTTTTCGCGAGTAAGCTCGCTCCTACAAAAAGCCTTAACTGACTGGCATTAGGGCTTGCCCCCGATAGCTGTTTATCAGGCAACCCTGTTCAAATCATTATCTCGCGTCTCTTTCAGGCACAGCACCGCAATCAAGCTGAGCAACGCCGCCGCCGACACATACCCGCCGACATAACTCAGCCCACCCATCGCCACCAGCTTGGTCGCGAAGAACGGTGCGGCCGAAGCGCCCACGATCCCACCCAGGTTATACGCCGCCGAAGCCCCGGTATAACGCACGCGGGTCGGGAACAATTCCGGCAACAGCGCACCCATCGGCGCGAAGGTCACGCCCATCAGGAACAGCTCCAGGGCCAAAAACAGCGCCACGGCCCAGGTAGAGCCGTGGGTCAGCAATGGCTCCATGGTGAAGCCCGACAGAATCGCCAGGATCGCGCCGACGATCAGCACCGGCTTGCGCCCGTAGCGATCACTGGCCAAGGCCGCCAACGGTGTGGCCAGGCCCATGAACAGCACTGCAAAGCACAGCAACCCCAGGAACGTCTCGCGGCTGTAGCCCAGTGTCGAAACGCCGTAGCTCAGGGAAAAAGCCGTGGTGATGTAGAACAGCGCGTAGCACACCACCATCGAGGCGGCGCCCAGCAGGACCGGCAACCAATGCTGGCTGAACAGCTCCACCAACGGTACTTTCACCGGGGCTTCCTTCGCCACGGCATTGGCGAACACCGGGGTTTCATGCAGCTTCAGGCGCGCATACAGGCCGACCATCACCAAGGCTGCGCTGAGGATGAACGGGATGCGCCAGCCCCAACTGCGGAACTGCTCGTCATTCAGGCTCATCGTCAGGATCAGGAACAAACCGTTGGCCGCCAGGAATCCGATCGATGGGCCCAGTTGCGGGAACATGCCGAACCAGGCGCGCTTGCCTTTCGGTGCGTTCTCGGTGGCCAGCAACGCTGCACCGCCCCATTCCCCGCCAAGCCCCAGGCCTTGGCCGAAGCGCAGCACACACAACAGGATAGGTGCCCAGGCACCGATGCTGTCATAACCGGGCAGCAAGCCGATCAGCGTGGTGCACACACCCATCAGCAGCAGCGAGGCCACCAGGGTCGATTTGCGGCCGATGCGGTCGCCGAAGTGGCCGAACAGCGCCGAGCCCAGCGGGCGCGCGATAAAGGCGATACCGAAGGTCAGGAACGACGCCAGCATCTGCGCGGTACCGGAGGTCTGCGGAAAGAACACCGGCCCGATCACCAGCGCGGCAGCCGTGGCATAGATATAGAAGTCGTAGAACTCGATGGCGGTGCCGACGATGCTCGCGGTGGCGACACGTGCGGTCGAGTTGGTCGGGGCGGCGGTCGCGGCCTCGTTATAGGTGGTGCTCATGGCGGTATCCCTGACGGTCATTGCGCGTTTGGACGCGGATTATTATTGGGTCGAACACCCTTGGATCAGGGTTGTGCGCGGGGCGGCTCGGGATGGGAGCGAACACCGGTCGGACATGGTAAAGCGGTGCCTGGACACGCTGAGTGCGGGTAGCACGCGGTCGGGCGGGGGCTTGGGTAAGCCGCAGGGATTATAGGAAGGGGTTTGGAATTACAACAAGTGACTGGCGTGCCGCAAATCAAAATGTGGGCGGGGCTTACCCCTTCCCACACGGGATTATCAGAAAGCTATGCGGCCACAGGCATGTGGCTGGTATGCCAGATCAGCACCTTGCTGACGCGGTTGTCCTCGGTCTCGAGGATTTCCAGGCGGTAGCGGCCGATCTTCAGGCACACCGCGCAATCCGGAATGGTTTCCAGGGCCTCGGTGACCAGGCCGTTGAGGGTCTTGGGGCCATCGCTGGGCAGGTGCCAGCCCAGGCTCTTGTTCAATTCGCGGATCGACGCGGCGCCGTCGATGATATAGCGGCCATCGGGCTGCGCTTCGATATGCGGGTTGTCCGCACTTTGCTCGTTTTCGAATTCGCCGACGATTTCTTCGAGAATATCTTCCAGGGTGACGATACCCAGGACTTCGCCGTATTCATCCACCACCATGCCCAGGCGGCGCTGCTGCTTGTGGAAGTTCAGCAATTGCAGTTGCAGGGGCGTGCTTTCCGGGACGAAGTAGGGTTCGTAGGAGGCCGCGAGCAAGGCTTCCTTGGTCAGGCTGGCGTCCGGCAGCAGATGCTGGATCAGCCGGGTGTTCAGTACGGCTTCGACCTGGTTGATGTCACTGTGGAACACCGGCAGGCGAGTGCGCGGGGAGGTGCGCAGTTGCTCGATGATTTCTTCGATCGAGTCATCCAGGTTGATACCGTCCACTTCGCTGCGGGGCACCAGGATGTCATTGACGGTGATGTTGTCCAGGGCGTGGATGCCCGGCATGCCTGGGGTGCGGCGGTCGTCGGCCTCGGGCTGCGGTTCATCGTCGTGGTCGGGCAGTGGCTCGTCGCTGTTTTTCACCACGCCGGCCTTTCGGGCAAATGGGCGCAGCAGCAACAGGCTGATCCCATTGAGCAGCCAGGCGGCGGGGTAGAGGATTTTCAACGGCACGCCCAGCAATGTGTTGCCAAAGCCCAGCACCGCGTGCGGATGCCGGGTTGCCAGGGCGCGGGGCAGGTAGTCGGCCAGGATCAGCAGGACGGCGCAGGAGATCAGCCAGCCGAGCCACGGGCCGTTCTGTGCCCAGGCATAAATCGCCAGCAGGGTGCAGAGGATGACCACGGCCGCACGGCACAGGCTGTTGCACAGGATCAGGCTGTGGCGCGGGAAGCTCAGGCGGGCGGCAGCCTTGTCGCCCTGGCGTGTACCGGGGCGCAGGGCCAGTAGGTGTTGTTGTGCGGCTTCGATGGCGGTAAACAGCGCCGCCCATAACACCAGCAGGGCGATTACCGCGAGCATCGGCCCCAGGGGCAAGTTGTCCATTTTGGCTGCCCGTCAGATATGCAGGATGTATTCGCGAACCAGCTTGCTGCCGAAATAGGCCAGCATCAGCAGGCAGAAACCGGCCAGGGTCCAGCGAATCGCTTTGTGCCCGCGCCAGCCAAGGCGGTTACGGCCCCACAGCAATACGCTGAACACTACCCAGGCCAGGCACGCCAGCAGGGTCTTGTGCACCAGGTGCTGGGCAAACAGGTTTTCGACGAACAGCCAACCGGAAATCAGCGACAGCGACAGCAGCGTCCAGCCGGCCCACAGGAAACCGAACAGCAGGCTTTCCATGGTTTGCAGCGGCGGGAAGTTCTTGATCAGTCCGGAAGGGTGCTTGTGCTTGAGCTGGTGGTCCTGCAACAGCAGGAGCAAGGCCTGGAACACCGCGATGGTGAACATGCCGTAGGCCAGGATCGACAGCAGGATATGGGCGAGGATGCCTGGCTCTTCATCGATCACCTGCACCGTGCCGGTGGGGGCGAACTGCGCGAGCAGCACCGTCAGCACGCCCAATGGGAAGAGCAGGACCAGCAGGTTCTCGACAGGAATCCGATAGCAGGCCATCAGCGTCAGCGCAATCACCGCCGCGGCGATCAGGCTGGCGGCGCTGAAGAAGTCCAGGCCCAGGCCAACCGGCGTCATCAGGTGGGTGAACAGGCTCGCGGCATGGGCCAGCAGGGCGAGGACGCCCAGGCCGACCAGCAGGCGTTTGTCCGCCTTGGCGCCTTTGGCCAGACGAGAGCCCTGATAGAGGGTCGCAGCGGCATACAAGATGGCGGCGGCGAGGCTGGGTAGCAAACTGGGTGACAAGGGGAGCATAAATCCTGATAGGCAAGCCCGAAAGGCGCTGAGTTTGGCATACACCTGCGTTCCACGAAAGACTCCAGGGCCAGACAGCGGGTGTGCATGGGCGCAGTCTTCGCTATAATCCGCGACCTGCCCACGCCGCAGGCTCGCCGAGCGCTGTGTTTAATAGCGATTTACCACAGCCTGGGCCGCCATTACCTCGGTCTACCAATGCATTTCGATGAATAGGGCCTGAAAGGATCGCGCATGTTTGAAAACCTGACTGACCGTCTCTCGCAGACGCTGCGCCATGTAACCGGCAAGGCCAAGCTGACCGAGGACAATATTAAAGACACCCTGCGCGAAGTGCGCATGGCGTTGCTGGAAGCCGACGTCGCCTTGCCTGTGGTCAAGGACTTCGTCAACTCGGTCAAGGAGCGCGCGGTCGGCACTGAAGTGTCCCGCAGCCTGACCCCGGGCCAGGCCTTTGTGAAGATCGTCCAGGCCGAACTCGAAAGCCTGATGGGCGCGGCCAACGAAGACCTGAACCTCAGTGCCGTGCCACCGGCCGTGGTGCTGATGGCCGGCCTGCAAGGTGCGGGCAAGACCACCACCGCCGGCAAGCTGGCGCGCTTCCTTAAAGAGCGCAAGAAGAAGTCCGTGATGGTGGTGTCGGCCGACGTGTACCGTCCGGCGGCCATCAAGCAGCTGGAAATGCTCGCGGGCGAAGTGGGCGTGACCTTCTTCCCGTCCGACCTGAGCCAGAAGCCGGTCGACATCGCCAACGCTGCTATTAAAGAAGCAAGGCTCAAGTTCATCGACGTGGTCATCGTCGATACCGCCGGTCGCCTGCACATCGATGAAGAGATGATGGGCGAGATCAAGGCGCTGCATGCCGCGATCAACCCGGTCGAGACGCTGTTCGTGGTCGACGCCATGACCGGTCAGGATGCGGCCAACACCGCCAAGGCCTTCGGCGACGCGCTGCCGCTGACCGGCGTGATCCTCACCAAGGTCGACGGCGACGCCCGTGGCGGTGCCGCGCTGTCGGTGCGTGCCATCACCGGCAAGCCGATCAAGTTCATCGGTATGGGCGAGAAGAGCGAAGCGCTCGAGCCGTTCCATCCTGAGCGTATCGCCTCGCGTATCCTCGGCATGGGTGACGTGCTCAGCCTGATCGAGCAGGCCGAAGCGACGCTCGACAAGGACAAAGCCGATAAGCTTGCTAAAAAGTTGAAGAAGGGCAAGGGCTTCGACCTCGAAGACTTCCGCGACCAACTGCAACAAATGAAGAACATGGGCGGCCTGGGCGGCCTGATGGACAAGCTGCCGAACATCGGCGGCGTGAACCTGGCGCAAATGGGCAATGCCCAGGGCGCGGCAGAGAAGCAATTCAAGCAGATGGAAGCCATCATCAACTCCATGACCCCGGCCGAGCGCCGCGACCCTGAGCTGATCAGCGGTTCGCGCAAGCGTCGGATCGCCATGGGTTCCGGCACCCAGGTGCAGGACATCGGGCGCTTGATCAAGCAGCACAAGCAGATGCAGAAGATGATGAAGAAATTCTCCGCCAAGGGCGGAATGGCCAAGATGATGCGCGGCATGGGCGGTATGTTGCCCGGCGGCGGCATGCCGAAAATGTAAAGTATTCGAGCGGGAGTTCACTCCTGCTCCGACCCACAGGGATGTGGGATCTCCAGCAAACCCGCCGTTGGCGGGGGCTGACCTGCCGTTTTAACCGACGGCTCTCTAGCAGATCTGAATGGCACGCTGATAGGCGCCAGAAAAAGACATTTGCAAAAGTCCGGATATTCCTTAGAATATGCGGCCTTTCGGGCACCTATGCCCGCTGTGCATTTAGATTTGCAGCACCGACTACAGGAACGATGTTCACATGCTAACAATCCGTCTTGCCCTTGGCGGCTCCAAAAAGCGCCCGTTTTACCACTTGACCGTAACTGACAGCCGCAACCCACGTGACGGCTCTCACAAGGAACAAGTAGGTTTCTTCAACCCGATCGCTCGTGGTCAAGAAGTCCGCCTGTCCGTGAACCAAGAGCGCGTAGCCTACTGGCTGAGCGTTGGTGCACAACCGTCTGAGCGTGTTGCCAAGTTGTTGAAGGACTCGGCTAAGGCCGCAGCCTGAGCAATATGAACGCGACGCCAACTGTTGCTGATGATTTGATCGTTATCGGCAAGATTTATTCTGTTCATGGCGTTCGCGGCGAAGTGAAGGTGTATTCCTTTACTGATCCGACTGAAAACCTGTTGCAGTACAAGACCTGGACGCTCAAGCGCGAAGGTAGTGTGAAACAGGTCGAGCTGGTCAGTGGACGCGGGAGCGATAAGTTCCTGGTCGCGAAGCTCAAGGGTCTTGATGATCGTGAAGAAGCTCGTCTTCTGGCCGGTTATGAGATCTGCGTGCCGCGCAACCTGTTCCCTGAATTGACCGACGGCGAGTACTACTGGTACCAGCTGGAAGGTCTGAAGGTTATTGATCAACTCGGGCAATTGTTCGGGAAAATCGATCATCTTCTGGAAACCGGCGCCAATGATGTAATGGTGGTCAAGCCTTGCGCTGGCAGCCTGGATGATCGCGAACGCCTGTTGCCCTATACCGAGCAATGCGTGTTGGCTGTCGACCTGGCGGCGGGCGAGATGAAGGTGGAATGGGACGCGGACTTCTAAGCGTGGCTAATTTGCGCATTGAAGTGATCAGTTTGTTTCCCGAGATGTTTTCCGCCATCAGCGAGTACGGCATCACCAGTCGGGCGGTGAAACAGGGGCTGTTGCAGCTCACCTGTTGGAACCCGCGAGACTACACGACGGATCGACATCACACTGTGGACGATCGCCCATTTGGCGGTGGCCCGGGCATGGTGATGAAGATCAAGCCCCTGGAAGATGCGTTGGTTCAGGCCAAGGCAGCCGCCGGGGAGAAGGCGAAGGTAATTTACCTGTCCCCTCAAGGCCGTCAGCTGAAGCAGGCTGGGGTCCGCGAACTGGCGAATGAGGAAGCACTGATCCTGATTGCCGGTCGCTATGAAGGCATTGACGAGCGGTTTATTGAAGCTCATGTCGATGAAGAGTGGTCGATTGGGGACTATGTCCTGTCTGGCGGCGAGCTGCCGGCGATGGTCCTGATAGATGCGGTTACACGACTGCTGCCTGGAGCTTTAGGGCATGCGGACTCCGCGGAGGAAGATTCCTTCACGGACGGTTTGCTGGATTGCCCGCACTACACCCGACCGGAGGTGTATGCGGATCAGCGTGTTCCCGACGTATTGCTAAGTGGCAATCACGCACACATCCGGCGTTGGCGTTTACAGCAGTCCCTTGGTCGGACCTATGAACGACGCGCCGATCTTCTGGAAAGCCGCTCGCTTTCTGGAGAAGAGAAGAAGCTGCTCGAGGAATACATCCTCGCGCGGGACGATAGTTAACAACGTATCGATGGTAGGTCCATTGACTTACCTTAGGAGCACAGCATGACTAACAAAATCATCCTTGCACTCGAAGCAGAGCAGATGACCAAAGAGATCCCTACCTTTGCCCCGGGCGACACCATTGTCGTTCAGGTGAAAGTGAAGGAAGGCGACCGTTCGCGTCTGCAAGCGTTCGAAGGCGTGGTAATCGCCAAGCGTAACCGTGGTGTGAACAGTGCTTTCACTGTTCGTAAAATCTCCAACGGTGTTGGCGTAGAGCGTACTTTCCAGACCTACAGCCCGCAAATCGACAGCATGGCCGTCAAGCGTCGCGGTGACGTACGTAAAGCCAAGCTGTACTACCTGCGTGACCTGTCCGGTAAAGCAGCTCGCATCAAGGAAAAACTGGCTTAAGTCCAGCTTCCCGATGCAGAAAAAAGCAGCCTACGGGCTGCTTTTTTGTGCCCGCGATTTGAGGTCCGGGATAGGATCTACCTGATTCCGCCACTTTTCTGTTCGAGTCCCTATGCCTGCCATCGACCATCCCCTGATCGACCGTTTCCTCGATGCCCTATGGCTGGAAAAAGGCCTGTCAGATAACACCCGCCAGGCCTACCGCAGCGACCTGGCGCTGTTCAACGGTTGGCTGCAGGAGAAACACCTGGAACTGATCAATGCCGGCCGCGAGCTGATCCTCGATCACCTGGCCTGGCGCCTGGAACAGAATTACAAGCCCCGTTCCACTGCACGATTTCTCTCCGGTGTACGTGGGTTTTATCGTTATTTGCTCAGGGAAAAACTGATCGCCCTCGATCCGACCCTGCAAATCGATATGCCGCAACTGGGTAGGCCTTTACCCAAATCCCTGTCGGAAGCCGACGTCGATGCCTTGCTCGCTGCGCCCGACCTCAGCGAACCCATCGGCCAGCGTGACCGAGCCATGCTGGAAGTGTTGTATGCCTGTGGCCTGCGGGTCACGGAGCTGATCAGCCTGACCCTGGAGCAAGTCAATCTGCGCCAGGGTGTGCTGCGGGTAATGGGCAAGGGCAGCAAGGAGCGGCTGGTGCCGATGGGGGAGGAAGCGATTGTGTGGGTCGAGCGCTACATGCGCGATGCCCGTAGCGAGCTGCTTGGTGGGCGGCCCAGCGATGTGCTGTTTCCCAGCCAGCGTGGCGAACAGATGACCCGCCAGACGTTCTGGCATCGCATCAAACACCAGGCCAAGGTCGCGGGGATCGGCAAGAGCCTGTCGCCCCACACCTTGCGCCATGCATTCGCCACCCATTTGCTCAACCACGGTGCGGATTTGCGCGTGGTGCAAATGCTGCTCGGGCACAGCGACTTATCCACCACCCAGATCTACACCCATGTGGCGCGTGCGCGCTTGCAGGATATGCATGCCAAGCACCACCCGCGAGGCTGAAAAGCGCCAATTTATGCCGCCACGGGCTGCCCTGCGGCCCAACTGTGGTAGGCTTTGCCGGTTAGCAAAGGGGACGGCCCGCACCCGTGTTTCCGTATTGGCGTACCTGCACCCGTCCCTGCATCTGCCTTCAGGAGTTTCCATGCGCTTGACCCAGATTATTGCCGCCGCAGCCATTGCGTTGGTTTCCACCTTTGCCGTCGCCGATGACGCGGCCGAGCAGACCATCCGCAAGAGCCTGGCCAACCTGCAACTCGATACCCCGATCGAAAGCATCAGCGCCAGCCCGATGGCCGGCCTGTATGAAGTCAAGCTCAAGGGCAGCCGCGTGCTGTACGCCAGTGCAGACGGTCAGTACATCGTCCAGGGCTACCTGTTCCAGCTCACGGACGGCAAGCCGGTCAACCTGACCGAAAAAGCCGAGCGCCTGGGCGTGTCCAAGCTGATCAACGGCATCCCGGTGGCTGAAACCGTGGTTTACCCGGCCATCGGCGAGACCAAGACCCATATCACCGTGTTTACCGACACCACGTGCCCGTACTGCCATAAGTTGCATGCCGAAGTGCCTGCGCTGAACAAGCTGGGTGTGGAAGTCCGCTACGTAGCGTTCCCGCGCCAGGGCCTGGGTTCGCCAGGCGACGAGCAGTTGCAGGCCGTATGGTGCTCGGCCGACAAGAAAGCGGCCATGGACAAGATGGTCGATGGCAAGGAAATCAAGGCCGCCAAGTGCGCCAACCCGGTGTCGAAGCAATTTGCCCTGGGCCAGTCCATCGGCGTCAACGGTACACCGGCCATCGTTTTGGCTGACGGCCAGGTGATTCCGGGCTACCAGCCGGCACCACAAGTTGCCAAACTGGCGCTGGGTGCCAAATAAACCAGCATCGTCGAACCTTTGGCGATCATGGCCTGTGGATAAGTCGACGGGTCATTAATTGAAAGCCGCAGTTGTGCGGCTGTTTTTCACGGCCGACCTAGCGTCGGCCGTTTCATGGGGAGTTCTTCAGTGAAACCGGTCAAAGTAGGCATCTGTGGGTTAGGGACCGTCGGTGGCGGCACCTTCAACGTACTTCAGCGTAATGCTGAAGAAATTTCCCGCCGTGCAGGGCGTGGGATTGAAGTGGCGCAAATTGCCACGCGTTCGCCAAAGCCTCAGTTCCAAACGACCGGTATTGCGATTACCAACGATGTCTTCGCCGTGGCCACCAACCCTGAAATCGATATCGTCATCGAGCTGGTGGGCGGTTACACCGTGGCTCGCGAGCTGGTGCTCAAGGCGATCGAAAACGGCAAGCACGTGGTCACCGCCAACAAGGCGCTGATCGCTGTACACGGCAACGAGATCTTCGCCAAGGCCCGCGAGAAGGGCGTGATCGTGGCGTTCGAGGCCGCGGTTGCCGGCGGTATCCCGGTGATCAAGGCGATCCGTGAAGGCCTGTCCGCCAACCGCATCAACTGGGTGGCCGGCATCATCAACGGCACCGGTAACTTCATCCTCACCGAAATGCGCGAGAAGGGCCGTACCTTCGAAGACGTACTGGCCGAAGCCCAGGCCCTGGGGTATGCCGAAGCCGACCCGACATTCGACGTGGAAGGCATCGACGCGGCGCACAAGCTGACCATCCTGGCGTCCATCGCCTTTGGTATCCCGCTGCAGTTCGACAAGGCCTACACCGAAGGCATCACCCGGCTGACCACTGCCGACGTGAACTACGCCGAAGCCCTGGGCTACCGCATCAAGCACCTCGGTGTCGCGCGCAGCACTCCGGCGGGTATCGAGTTGCGTGTGCACCCGACGCTGATCCCGGCCGACCGCCTGATCGCCAACGTCAATGGCGTGATGAACGCCGTGATGGTCAACGGTGACGCTGCCGGGTCCACCCTGTTCTACGGCGCCGGTGCCGGCATGGAGCCGACCGCTTCGTCGGTGATCGCCGACCTGGTGGACGTGGTTCGCGCCATGACCAGCGACCCGGAAAACCGCGTGCCGCACCTGGCCTTCCAGCCGGATTCGCTGTCGGCCCACCCGATCCTGCCGATCGAGGCCTGCGAAAGCGCCTACTACCTGCGCATCCAGGCCAAGGATCACCCGGGCGTGTTGGCCCAGGTCGCCAGCATCCTGTCGGAGCGCGGTATCAACATCGAGTCGATCATGCAGAAGGAAGTCGAGGAGCAGAACGGCCAGGTGCCGATGATCCTGCTGACCCACCGGGTGCTCGAGCAGCACATCAACGATGCCATCACCGCGCTGGAAGCCTTGCAAGGCGTCGTGGGCCCGGTGGTGCGGATTCGGGTCGAACACCTGAACTAACCAATCTGTTCCAGAGGCCCCGTGTGTGCGGCGGCCTCTGTTCGAGAATGTTTTAGAGGAGCCAGTCATGCGTTACATCAGCACCCGCGGCCAGGCACCGGCCCTGAATTTCGAAGACGTCTTGCTGGCAGGCCTTGCCACTGACGGCGGCCTGTACGTGCCGGAAAACCTGCCACGCTTTACCCAGGAAGAAATCGCTTCGTGGGCCGGCCTGCCGTACCACGAGCTGGCGTTCCGGGTGATGCGCCCATTCGTCACCGGCAGCATCCCCGATGCGGATTTCAAAAAGATTCTGGAAGAGACCTACGGCGTGTTTTCCCACAGCGCCATCGCGCCTCTGCGCCAGCTCAACGGCAACGAATGGGTGCTCGAGCTGTTCCATGGCCCGACCCTGGCGTTCAAGGACTTCGCCCTGCAACTGCTGGGTCGTCTGCTGGACTACGTGCTGGAGAAGCGCGGCGAGCGCGTGGTGATCATCGGCGCCACCTCGGGTGATACCGGTTCGGCCGCCATCGAAGGCTGCAAGCACTGCGAAAACGTCGACATCTTCATCCTGCACCCGCACAAGCGTGTCTCGGAAGTACAGCGCCGCCAGATGACCACCATCTTCGGCGAGAACATCCATAACATCGCCATCGAAGGCAACTTCGATGACTGCCAGGAAATGGTCAAGAACAGCTTCGCCGACCAGGGCTTCCTCAAAGGCACACGCCTGGTGGCGGTGAACTCGATCAACTGGGCGCGGATCATGGCCCAGATCGTCTACTACTTCCACGCCTCGCTGCAGTTGGGTGGCCCGGCGCGCTCGGTGTCGTTCTCGGTGCCGACCGGCAATTTCGGCGACATCTTCGCCGGCTACCTGGCCCGTAACATGGGCCTGCCGATCAACCAGTTGATCGTCGCCACCAACCGCAATGACATCCTGCACCGCTTCATGAGCGGCAACCAGTACGTCAAGGAAACCCTGCACGCCACCCTGTCGCCGTCCATGGACATCATGGTGTCGTCGAACTTCGAACGCCTGCTGTTCGACATGCACGGTCGCAACGGCGCAGCCATTGCCGGCTTGATGGACACCTTCAAGAGCGGCGGCGGTTTCAGCGTTGATGAAGAGCGCTGGACCGAAACCCGCAAGCTGTTCGACTCCCTGGCCGTGGACGACGCGCAGACCTGCGAAACCATCGCCGAGGTCTACGCCCAGACCGGCGAGTTGCTCGACCCGCACACCGCCATTGGGGTCAAGGCCGCCCGCGAATGCCGTCGCAGCCTGGATATCCCGATGGTGATCCTCGGCACCGCCCATCCAGTGAAATTCCCGGAAGCGGTGGAGAAGGCGGGTGTCGGCAAGGCGCTGGAGCTGCCGGTGCACCTGACCGACCTGTTCGAGCGTGAAGAGCGTTGCACGGTGCTGCCGAATGACTTGAAGGCGATGCAGGCGTTTGTCAGCCAGCATGGCAATCGTGGCAAGCCTTTGTAAGGCAGGTCACCCAGATAAAAACGCCGCTTTCCCTTCCTTGGGTCAGCGGCGTTTTTTGTTTCTGGCAGGCCCGACGGCGTGCCGGTTACAAGAGCAACTTAATCGCTACTCCAGTAATCGAAGCAATCGTTGCGACCACGGCCATTGCTACGCCCATGGGGTACCAGAAAGTTTCACAGTTTATTTTCAGGGATTCCGATTTGAGCTTGTCTTGCTCAGCCTGCATGCGTGATATTTCTGCGTAGATGCGCCTTACATCGGCATGCATTCTCTCCATCGTCGCCAGTCGCTCATCGTTTTCCACCATCGCATTCCTCCTTCGCAATAAGGGCCTTTGGCATACGCTTTACCCACGTGGCACTGTGATCAGCGCTCATCGAGTATAGGATTCACCCATGGCCTGCGCGGCCGGAGATGCCCAAAACAGCCGCCCATTGCGTAAGCATTTATGTGCCGCCGTTTTTTACCTGTCATGTTGCAAGCGCATGCTGGAAACGTCATCCCCCGACAACCCCGCATAAACGAAAAAGCGAACTTTCCTACGTCACAACCAGTCACTTAGGATAGATGCAGCTCCCGTTTACAAGAATGTTTGCGAACTATTGAGTGGTGATCGAGATGGAAAGTATCAGCCTATTGCTCGAAGAAGCACTGAGCCCTTATCAGGTGACGTTGACCACCGCAGGTGTGCAGGAAGAGTGCCTGGTAACCGTGAAGAACCCCGCCGGTGCGATCATGGTCGAGCGTGAAGTCGACCGGGCGCAATTGCTCGATAAGCGCCTATTGGTGGATGTGGTGGATTGCCTGCTGCGTGACCTCAAGATCGCTGAAGGACGCCTGGAACCCTCGGTCATCGCGGCCTTGCGCAACGCCGCCCAGACCCGCAGCGCTGCCGTTGCATGAAGAATTGTTTATAGATGGAAACTTCCCACGTCATGGCCGGTCAGATTTTGTAACAGCAAGAGCAAACATTGTGCTCCGGTGTTTGTGCCTTGTTGTACTGGTCTTTGTAGGCCACGTTTAACCCCGAAGTGTCTCCCCACTCTTCGGGGTTTCTTTTTGCCTGAGATTTGTCACGGCGCTGGCGAGTCCTGGAAAAAGCTCGGGTTGTCTCGCAGGTAGTGTTCACGCATGGCAGGGTCCAGCCAGGCGGCGTAGGACTGCTGTACGTGTTCCAGCGGGAGGCTGAGCAGAACCTGGTTGATCCGTTCCATGGCCTCGCGCCCCTCAGGTGTATCCGAGCAGCCGATATGCGTGCGCTGGTAAGGTGCTGTGCCCTTGATGGGGTAGAAGCTGAGGTCTTCGGCGGCGATCCCCTGTTGCATCGCGTGGTAGCGGATTTCCGGCCAATAGCCCAGCACCGCCTCCAGCCGGCCCAGGCGCTGCATCTGCAGCAAGCTGCCAAGGGCATCGTTGCCGTAGTGCAGTGCCAGTTTGTGTGTGTCGGCCTGTTTCAGTCGCTCATCGATAACCGCGCCGTAGCTGCGTTCCGCGATCGCGCCGACCCTTGCCTCATGGGCGTCGAAGAAGGCCTGCAGGTCAAACTGGCCGTCTGCGATAAACGCCGCCAGGGCGCCCTGCTGGCTGCGTCGGATCGTGACGCCATTACTGGCGACCACAAACGCCTGCCTGGAAAATACGATGTACCTGGCCCGCTCGGCCGTCCACAGCAAGGATGGATCGCAGGTGAGCGTGGGCTCGCGCAGCATCTGCATGCCGCGCGCGCGATTGACGTGCATTACCTGGTGGCGATATTCCGGCAAGTGCTCGATCAGTATCGGCAGCAACTGGTCCAGGGCGCCCTGGCCTTTGCCTGGCCCTTCGAAGATGGTCAGCGGCGGCAAGTCGCGCAGCAACCAGATCAACGTACCCTCGGCACTCGCCGGCACGGGCCAGCCGCCGGCCAGCATGACGGCCAGGGACAGCGCACTGAACCAGTGCCTGCAACCGTGGGGCATCAGATGGCGCCTTGCTCACGCAGGCGGACAATGGCGGCGGCGTCGTATCCCAACTCGCCCAGCACCACGCCGTTGTGTTCACCCAGTTGCGGCCCCACCCATTCGCAACTGCCCGGTGTGTCCGACAGCTTGGGCACGATGCCCGGCATCTTGAAGTCCTTGCCGCCGGGAAGCCGGGCCTCGAGGAACATCTCGCGCGCGAGGAATTGCGGGTCGCCCAGCATGTCCTCGGCGCTGTAGATACGGCTGGCGGGCACTTCAGCCTTGTTGAGTTGCTCCACCACCTGCTCCAGCGGCAGCGAGTTCACCCAGCGATCAATCACGCCATAGAGTTCATCGCGACGGCTGTCGCGCCCGTCATTGCTGGCCAGTTGTGGATCGTTCGCCAGGTCGTCACGGCCGATGGCACTCATGAAACGTTTGAAGATGGCATCGCCGTTGGCACCGATCTGTACGTGCTTGCCGTCCGCGCTGGTGTGGATCGACGATGGCGTGATGCCGGGCATGATGTTGCCGGTGCGCTCGCGAATAAACCCGAATACGTCGAACTCGGGGATCATGCTTTCCATCATGGCGAAGATGGCTTCATACAGCGCCACATCCACCACCTGGCCCACACCGCCGTTGACCTCGCGATGACGCAGCGCCATCAAGGCACCGATGACCGCCCACAGCGCGGCGATGGAGTCGCCAATGGAGATTCCGGTGCGCACCGGCGGGCGATCTTCGAAACCGGTGATATAACGCAGCCCGCCCATGGACTCGCCCACTGCGCCAAACCCGGGCTGGTCTTTCATCGGCCCGGTCTGGCCAAAACCCGATAGGCGCACCATCACCAGTTTCGGGTTCAGCCCATGCAGGGTTTCCCAGCTCAGGCCAAGCTTCTCCAGTACGCCGGGGCGGAAGTTTTCGATCAGGATGTCGGCGTCTGCCAGCAGTTGCTTGAGAATCGCCAGCCCGTCCGGGTGCTTGAGGTTCAACGTCAGGGACTTTTTGTTGCGCGCCTGCACAAACCACCACAACGAGGTGCCTTCGTACAGCTTGCGCCATTTGCGCAACGGGTCGCCGCCGTCCGGGGATTCGACCTTGACCACCTCGGCGCCGAATTCAGCACAAATGCGTGAGGCGAAGGGGCCGGCGATCAGAGTGCCGAGTTCGATGACTTTCAGGCCGGCAAGCGGTTTGGCATTAAACGACATGGGGATCCTTGTCTACGCGGAACGGTGATGTGAAGCCTTTTAACATAGGCGAGCAACCCAGAGATAAGGATGATGCAGCGCAGGATTCGTTGAATGACCTCGCCATCGGTTAGACTGGCCGTCTTTCCCTGTCTCTAGAAGCCCGTTCATGGCCCAGCCGTCCACGACCTACAAATTCGAACTCAACCTCACCGACCTCGACCGTTCGGTGTACGAGAGCGTCAAGCAGACCATCGCTCGCCACCCCTCGGAAACTGAAGAGCGCATGACCGTGCGTCTGCTGGCCTACGCCCTTTTTTACAACGAACAGTTGGCGTTCGGCCGTGGCCTGTCAGATGTAGACGAGCCAGCCCTGTGGGAAAAAAGCCTGGATGATCGGGTTTTGCATTGGATCGAAGTCGGCCAGCCGGATGCCGACCGCCTGACCTGGTGCTCGCGTCGCACTGAGCGCACCAGCCTGCTGGCATACGGCAGCTTGCGTGTTTGGGAGGGCAAAGTGGTGCCGGTGGCGAACACCCTGAAGAATGTCCACATCGCAGCAGTGCCCCAGGAGATTCTGGAGGTTCTGGCCAAGGACATGCCCCGCGTGATCAAGTGGGACGTGATGATCAGTGAAGGCACGATCTTCGTCACCGACGACCGTGGCCAGCACGAAGTGCAACTGCAATGGCTGGTCGGCGAACGCGGTTGAAAATGTGGGAGGGGGCTTGCCCCCGATTGCGGTGTGTCAGCTATATATAAGCTGGCTGATGCACCGCTATCGGGGGCAAGCCCCCTCCCACATTTGATCTGTGTTCCCTTCAGAGTTGTCGTTTAACCGTTGTATTCAAGAGAAGCTCCCGTCACCCATGCGTATCGATCCCCGCCCGTTGCCCGCCGTCCTGCCCTTCCTGGGGGAATTGCCACCGCTGTTGACCCGTCTCTACGCCGCACGTGGCGTGCAGTCCGAGGCCGAGCTGGACAAGAGCCTGGCGCGGTTGATTCCCTATCAGCAGCTCAAGGGCATCGACGCGGCGGTGGACTTGCTGGTGACGGCATTGGAGCAGCGCCAGCGGATCCTCATCGTCGGTGACTTCGACGCCGATGGTGCCACCGCCAGCACCGTAGGCACCCTGGGCCTGCGTTTGCTCGGTGCGGCCCATGTCGATTACCTGGTGCCCAACCGCTTCGAATACGGCTATGGCCTGACCCCGGAAATCGTCGCGGTGGCCCTGCAGCGCGAGCCGCAGTTGCTGATCACCGTGGACAATGGCATCTCCAGTGTCGAAGGCGTGGCGGCGGCGAAAGCGGCGGGGTTGCAGGTATTGGTGACCGATCACCACTTGCCTGGTGATGAGCTGCCGGCGGCGGATGCCATCGTCAACCCGAACCAGCCGGGCTGTGAGTTCCCGAGTAAGGCCCTGGCCGGCGTGGGCGTGATCTTCTATGTACTGATGGCCCTGCGCGCGCGTTTGCGCAGTTTGGGCTGGTATGAAAACAAGCCTCAACCCAACATCGGCGAGCTGCTCGACCTGGTCGCCCTGGGCAGCGTCGCCGACGTGGTGCCCCTGGACGCCAATAACCGCATCCTCGTGCATCAGGGCCTGGAGCGTATTCGTGCCGGTCGCGCACGGCCGGGGATCAAGGCGATCCTCGAAGTGGCCAAGCGGGATGCGGCGCGCATCACCTCCACCGACCTCGGCTTTATCCTCGGGCCACGCTTGAACGCCGCCGGGCGCCTGGACGATATGAGCCTGGGCATCGAATGCCTGCTCACCACGGATTTCGCCGCCGCACGGGAAATGGCTGCGCAACTGGACGGCATGAACCAGGACCGCAAATCCATCGAGCAGGGCATGCAGCGCGAGGCCCTGGCTCAGCTCAAGGACTTGCCGGTGGACTCAATGCCCTACGGCTTGTGCCTGTTTGATCCGGACTGGCACCAAGGTGTGATCGGCATTCTTGCGTCGCGCATGAAGGAGCGCTATTTCCGCCCCACCATTGCCTTCGCCGATGCCGGCGATGGCCTGCTCAAGGGCTCAGGGCGCTCTGTGCAAGGCTTTCACATCCGCGATGCCCTGGCGGTGGTTGCGAGCCAGCATCCCAACCTGATCAGCAAATATGGCGGCCACGCCATGGCGGCGGGGTTGACCTTGCCCGAGGAAAATTTCCCACTGTTTGCCGAGGCCTTTGACGCCGAAGTGCGTCGGCAGCTGCGTGAAGAAGACCTCACCGGGCGCCTGCTGTCCGACGGCACCCTGGCGGTGGAAGAGTTTCACCTGGAACTGGCGCGCGCACTGCGCCACGCCGGGCCGTGGGGCCAGCACTTTCCCGAGCCGTTGTTCCATGGCGTGTTCCAGCTGGTCGAGCAGCGGGTGGTGGGGGAGCGGCACCTGAAAGTGGTGCTCAAGAGCGAATGCGGGTCGGTGAAGCTCGATGGCATTGCCTTCGGCGTCGACCGGGAAGTCTGGCCGAACCCGACCGTACGTTGGGTGGAGTTGGCCTACAAGCTGGATGTGAACGAGTTTCGTGGCAATGAAACCGTGCAACTGATGATTGCCCACATCGAACCGCGCTAGATCTTACCCACGCCGCAAAAAACTGTGGGAGGGGGCTTGCTCCCGATAGCGTTGGGTCAGTCACAGCATTGTTGACTGATGCTCAGCTATCGGGGGCAAGCCCCCTCCCACAGTTTGATTTGTGTAAGGCTCGGGTTTATTCGGTTTTGGCCTGGTGCTTCACGATGATATCCACCAACCGCTTGGCCAGTGCCGGGTAGTTCTCATCGAAGTGATGCCCGCCCGGCAGTTTCACCGCCTCGCCCACGGCGGTCTTGTCGGTGCAGCCACTCTCGTCGACTTCTTCGGCACCGTAGATGCACACCACCTTGTCAGCCGGCAGCTTGGCCATTTCCGGGCCGGTCGCGGCTTCTTTGCCGGCGTTGCCCAGCCAGCCTTCCACTTCGATTTCAAAGCTGCCGGTGCGGGCGAAGGCCAGCAGGATGATGACGTCCACACGCTGCTGCTCGTTTTCCGGCAGGCGGTTGTAGATCGCCGGCAGGACGTCCGCGCCGAAGGAGTAACCGGTCAGCACGAAGCGCTTGGTGCCCCACTTCTGCCGGTAGTGCTGCATCAGTTCGGTGAGGTCTTTAGCGCTTTGTTCCGGGGTCTTGTGCTGCCAGTAGTAGCGCAGGGTGTCGATGCCGACCACCGGGTAGCCGATCTTGGCCATTTCGCCGGCCACGTCGCGGTCGAGGTCACGCCAGCCGCCATCACCGGAAAGGAACAGCGTCACGGTGTCCTTGGCCTGGCCAGCCGGCACTTCCACCACGGGAATCGCCAGGCCGCCGTTGTCCGAACCCACCAGTTGCTTGCGCAGTTCGTTGTTCAGCACTTGCGGATAGTGAATGTCGTAGTCGCTGATGCTGGTGGTGGCACGCGGGGTGTCACGTACGAAACTGGCGCTTTCATCGTCAGGGTTGTCGTTCCAGGCCACCAGCCAATTACCATGCGCGGCGGTTTTCGGCAGTGGGTCCTTGCACCCTTCCTGTACCAATGTGAAGCCGACGGAGATGGCGTTGGCCTTGTCGTCGCTCTGAGTGGCCAGCCAGCGCCAGGCGAGGGCGGCGCCAGGGCCGATGCCGCTGACCAGGGTCGCGGGGCCCTTGAGCTGGCCCAGGGCGCTTTGCAGCGCTTGTTCCTGCAGCTTGCAGTCATCCTTTGGCAGGATCACCTGGACGATCTGCGCCTTGCCGCCCTGGCTCAGGGTAATCAGCTGGCTATCGGTCAGGGTTTCGTCAGCCATCACCGCCACCGCGACGCGGGCTTTCGGGGTGCCGGCCGGGGTCACGCGGGTCATCACCGAGCCGTCGGCCTGGGGCAGTTGCTCCAGGGTCGGCTGCGGGGCAGGGCGGTTCCAGAACCAAAAGCCGCCACCCAGGACCAGGGCGAGCAGCACTACAAAGGCCAATACATACCGCCAGGAGCGTCGAATCATCAGCGTTTCACCAATCCAGTCAAGCCGCCCGCGATCAGGGCGGCGGTATCGGCCAGTGCCACCAGCGGGTCAAGTCCCGCGGGCACAGCCATGTAACGGGGTTCCCAGTCAGGCTGGAACTTGTCTTTGAAGCGGCGCAAGCCTTGGAAGTTATACAGTTGCTCGCCGCGACGGAACACCATCGAGCCCAGGCGCTGGGTCAGTGGCGCGCCGCGTCGCGGTTGCAGGCCCGACAACGGCACCATGCCGAGGCTGAAGCGGGCGTAGCCATGACTCTTATAGTGTTGAATCAGGCCGACCATCATGAATTCCATGGTCAGCTTGGGCGCATCCGGGTGGGCGCGCATCAGGTCGAGGCTGGCCAGGTCGTGGTTGTAGGTCTCGAGCAGGTTGGCGAAGGCCACCGGGCGGCCTTCGAAGCGAATGATCGCGATACGAAAGTGCTTGAGGTAGTCGTCGCTGAAGCGTCCGAGGGAAAAGCCTTTTTCCCGCACATTCTTACCGGTAAGCCAGGCGTCCGAGATGACTTTTAATTCATCCATCGGTGCCGTGCCGGGTTCAAAGATCTCCAGGGACAGGCCATCCCGGGTGCCGCGGTTCCAGGTGTAGCGCAGGTCCTTCATCTCTTTGCCCTTGGCTTCCAGGTCAAAGCGTTTCAGGTCGACGCGGGCTTCCTCGCCCAGCTTGATCGCGGTGAGGCCGATGTCCATGTAATAGGGCAGGTTCTCGGCGCGTACCTGATAGAACACCGGGCGCGCATGATGAATGTCGCACAGGTCGCGGAACTGCCAGATCATTTCGGCACGGGGCTGGGTCGGACCGATCGGGTCATACAAGGCCACCAGGCTGCGGCCGCGACGGGCATACATCAGGAACGCTTCGTCATTCGGATGGAACAGCAATGCTTTGTCGCCGGTCAGCGCCAGGCCGCCGTCGGGTTGCGACGATGCCATCAGGATCTTGCTGGCGCGTTCCAGCTCCTCGGGTGTCGGCAGGTGGATCACCGGGCGTGCGGTGCGCAGCAGCCAGGTCAACGAGACGATGACCAGCAGCACGGCGGCGCCCAGCAGCGAACGCAGGCCGCGCGGGGCGTTGGCATCGAGGGTGAACTGCCACCACAGTTGATGGCTGTACGGTACATCTTGATACGCGAACAGCAGCAGCCAGATAGAAGCCCCCAGCACACAGACGCTGGCCACCAGGTACAGCGGTGAGAAAGGCAGCTCGGTCAGGCGGCTGGCGCGATAGAACGAGCGGCGGAAGATCGCCAGCAGTATCGCCGTCATGGTCATCAGGCTGGCTTCTTCCCAATCGAAGCCCTTGAGCAGCGAGAGCAGGGCGCCCACCAGCAGCAGCACCATGGTCAGCATCCACGCAGCCGATAGGCGTCGACGCAGGCCCTGGGCCAGCAACAGGCACAGCACGCCGATCAGGCTGGCACCGAAGTGCGAGGCGTCAATCAGGCGGTGGGGGATCAGGAAACCGATGTTTTCCAGGCGTGAGTCGATTTCTGGCGTGGCGCCGGAAAACAGCAGGACCACGCCGGACAAAAAAACCAGTACGGCCAGCACCGGCGCTGCCAAACCCGAGGCTACCCGCAGGCTTTGCTGAGTCTGGAACAGACGCTGCGCTTCGTTGACCAGCAGGAATACGCAGGCGATCAGCAGCGGCAGGACCACGTAGATCATGCGGTACAGCAGCAGGGCCGCAGCCAATGGCGCGGCACCGAGCTTGTCGGCGAATGCGGCGAGCAGGATGGCTTCAAATACGCCCACGCCCCCTGGCACATGGCTGAGCACACCAGCGGCCAGCGCCAGCAGGTACACGAGCAGGAACGGGCCGAAAGGCGGTGCTTCCGGCAGCAGCAGATAAAGGACGGTGGCGGCAGCGGCAACGTCCAGTGCGGTGATGATCAGTTGCAGGAATGTCAGGCGGCGACCGGGCAGACGCAGGGTCCGACGCCCGGCTTTTACCAGCAGGTTGTCCGGGTAGGGTTGTTCCGGCAGGCGGCGGCGGTAGATGCCGATGCACAACATGGCCGACAGCAACAGCACTGCGCCGGCAACGCCGCCGAGCACCGTTTGTGGCAAATGCAGGTAGGTCGACGCTGCCGGCAAGTTGCTCAGCGTGGCCAATGCAGCCAGCGGGGGCAGGGCGCAGCCCAGTGCCAGGCTGGCGAACACGGTCATGTGGGCGACTTCCGAAGCCCCGATGCCATGGCGTGCATATAAACGGTAGCGTACCGAGCCGCCCGAGAGCATCGACAGGCCAATGGCATTGCCGATCGCAAAGGCAGTAAAGCCGCCAAGGGCCAAGGTCTTGGCCGGCAGGTTCACCCCGGCATAGCGTGCGCCGGAAAACTCATAGCCCAGCAGAATGACGAACCCCGCGACGGCGGCGGCGAACGCACCGAGCAACGCGGGTTTGGGCACTTCCAGGATCGAGTCGTGGAGGGCGTAGAGGTCCAGCTCCAATAGCAGGTGCCGACAGGCGATCAGGGCGATTGCGAACAGCAACAAGGTCACGGCCAGCCCGATGGGTTGCCGGTATTTGCTCAACAGATCCAGCCAGCGCAAGCGGGTGGGGGCGATAGGTTGTTCTGCTGTGACGGTGTCTTGTGGTTCAGACGAGTTGGCGCGCATCAATCACCTCGTGGATTGTGCGCGACAGGATGGAGGTATCCAGCCAAGTTACCAATCCCTATGGACAAAATAATTACAAATATTAACGCGGATCACCGGGGGCGGCGACTGCGGCCATTGGTCGTAGAGGCGTAAGCATAGCGTGCAATGAGATGGACTCTACAAACCGTGTACGGTTTCATGAAAGATGCCATGCCATTGTTTCAGAAGAACTTTTTCATCGGATACAAAAAAGGCCACTCTTTCGAGTAGCCTTTTTTGATGTTTGGTTGCGGGAGCCGGATTTGAACCGACGACCTTCGGGTTATGAGCCCGACGAGCTACCAGACTGCTCCATCCCGCGTCTGTGGGCGGCATTCTACAGCCAGATGGCGAGGTGTCAACCGTTAATGAGCCGATGGGTCAAATAAGTGTGAAATAGCTGAGATGCAACCTAAGTTCGCGATTGAAAACGCTTTTTGTAGTGAGCGGGCTTGTCCCGCGCCGGGCTGCGGAGCAGTCCGTGGTGAAGTGCACACTATCTTGTGTGGGGCTGCTTCGCGGCCCGGCGCGGGGCAAGCCCGCTCGCTAAAACAAAAAAGGCCACTCTTTCGAGTAGCCTTTTTTGATGTTTGGTTGCGGGAGCCGGATTTGAACCGACGACCTTCGGGTTATGAGCCCGACGAGCTACCAGACTGCTCCATCCCGCGTCTGTGTGTCGGCATTCTACAGAGGATCACCAGTGTGTCAACCGGTGAATCGAAGAAAAGCGCTTGTGGTTCAATCGGTTAGCTCTCCATGCAGAGCCGTTTGAGGGGTTCGGGCCAGAAGGGCCAAGGGTTTCAGCTCTATTGGGGCGCTAATTTCGATTGAGAAAATAAATTCATCTGGGAAATTTCCTACCGCTCAGACGGAAGATTCAAACTACTGGTGCTATATACAGGGGTGGATGCGATACTGCCCATCCGTTGGATTACACCCCTTTCTATTTATGACGCAGCGCAAAATCATCCACGTCGACTGTGATTGCTTCTACGCCGCCATTGAGATGCGCGATGACCCGAGCCTGGCGCAAAAGCCCCTGGCAGTAGGTGGATCGGCAGATCGAAGGGGCGTGATCGCTACATGCAATTACGAAGCGCGGGCGTATGGGGTGCGTTCAGCCATGTCGTCGCGCCATGCCCTGAAGCTCTGCCCGGACCTGACCATCGTCAAGCCGCGCATGGATGCCTATAAGGAAGCGTCGAAGGAAATCCAGACGATCTTCCGCGACTACACCGACCTGATCGAGCCCCTGTCGCTGGACGAGGCCTACCTGGATGTCTCCGACAGCCCGCACTTTGGCGGCAGCGCCACGCGCATCGCCCAGGACATTCGGCGCCGGGTCTCCAACCAGTTGCACATCACCGTGTCCGCCGGCGTGGCACCGAACAAGTTTTTGGCCAAGATCGCCAGCGATTGGAAAAAGCCCAATGGCCTGTTTGTCATTACCCCGGATCAGGTCGAGGACTTTGTCTCCCAACTGCGGGTAAGCAAGTTGCACGGCGTGGGCAAGGTGACGGCAGACAAGCTGGCGCGCCTGGGCATCGAAGACTGCCTGCAATTGCGCGAATGGAACAAGCTGGCGCTGGTGCGTGAGTTCGGCAGCTTTGGCGAGCGCTTGTGGAGCCTGGCCCGTGGGATAGATGAACGTGTGGTGCAGAACGACAGCCGGCGGCAGTCCATCAGTGTGGAAAATACCTACGATGTGGATTTGCCGGATCTCTCAAGCTGCCTGGCGAAACTTCCAGAGTTGATGGAAACCCTGGCCGGGCGTATGGCGCGTATCGACAGCAGCTACAAGGCGGGCAAGCCGTTCGTTAAGGTGAAGTTTCATGACTTTACCCAGACGACGCTGGAACAGGCGGGCGCGGCGCGGGATCTGGAGAGTTATCAACAGTTGATGACCCAGGCGTTCAATCGCGGCGGGAAACCGGTGCGGTTGTTGGGGATTGGGGTGCGGTTGCTGGACCTGAGTGGCGGGAACGAACAGTTAGAGTTCTCCTGGTAGAAACCGGAAACAAATGTGGGAGGGAGCCCCCTCCCACATTTGGACCTGTAGCGTTTTCGAAGCCTCAGCGTGCTCCGGGATCCGCCACCAACCGCCCCGCATCCTTGGTCAACGCCTGCAGGAATTCCTGCTGCAACTCGGGATCATTGCGGGTCAGTTCGATCAGGCTTTGTTCCAGTTCGCTGGCTTCTTCCTCCAGGCCCAGCTCCGACAGGCGCTTGACCCGGTGCACCCACTGGCTGACTTCATCGTCTTCCAGGTCGTCGTAGATCAGGCCGTGGGCTTCCAGCAACTTGCCGCGCAGGGTGCTGCTGATCGCCAGGGTCGAGTCCGAGTGCACGTCGTCCTGGCCATCTTCCACGCTGATCTTCAAGGCCGTGACGCGGTTCAGGTCCTGCTCGGCAAACGGGCTGTCCAACAGGTTCAGGCGCAGCACGCCGTTGCGGTCGGTGGTCAGCTCATGGGTCTGTTTGCCGGCGGTGACCTGGACCGGGCGTTCGCTCCAGGGCAGGCTCGAATACTCCACGCGTTTGTCGCGCTGGACTTCATCGATACCCGCCAGGTTCTGTTGCGCGCGCCCATGGGATTGCACGTTCATGAACGGGTTGAGACCGTCCACGCCGTAGGTCAGCCAGTCGTGGGTCATGCTGGTCGGCAGGTTGCCGAGGGCGAAGATGTTCGCCACGTTGGCGCCCGCACCCGCGACCAAAGCCACTGCACCCAGGGGCATCTCATAGAGTTTGCGCCAGGGTTGGTAAGGCGTGTAGCGGTCGTAACGACGGGTGACTTCGAATTCGGTGACCTCAAAGGTCTTTTGCTCGTGAATACGAACCCGGCGTTGCGGCAGTTCCAGCACTTTGGGTTCGCCTACATCGATCTGCAGGCTGTGGTCGAGCAACTTACGCTCGACCCGCTCCTCGTGCTCACTGCGTTGCGACATCTGATTGGCGCAGCCGCTGACCAGCAGGGCGCCGCATAAGGCGGCGCCCCCCAGGGCTCTGGTGTTTCGCTTGAACATGACGTCTCTTGATCTGGTTTTCAGCGACGAATACGCGCCTGGAGGAAAGACAGCACGTCAGCCACCGGCAACGGTTGGGCTTCGGCTTCGGTCCGGCTCTTGTATTCCAGATTGCCATCGGCCAGGCCGCGGTCACTGACCACGATCCGGTGCGGGATGCCAATCAGCTCCATGTCGGCGAACTTGATGCCCGGGCTGGTTTTCTTGTCGCGGTCATCCAGCAGCACTTCAAAACCAGCGGCCGTGAGTTCGGCATACAGCTTGTCGGTGGCTTCGCGTACTTGCTCGGTTTCGTAACGCAGCGGTACCAGGGCCACCTGGAAAGGCGCGAGGGCGTCACTCCAGATAATGCCTTTCTCGTCGTTGTTCTGCTCGATGGCAGCGGCAACCACACGGGAAACGCCAATGCCGTAGCAGCCCATGTCGAGGGTGATCGGCTTGCCGTTCTCGCCCAGCACTTCGCACTTCATCGCCTTGCTGTACTTGTTGCCCAGCTGGAAGATGTGCCCGACTTCGATGCCGCGCTTGATTTCCAGGGTGCCCTTGCCGTCCGGGCTTGGGTCGCCAGCAACGACGTTGCGCAGGTCGGCCACGGTCGGCACCGGCAGGTCACGCTCCCAGTTCACACCGAAGTAGTGCTTGTCGTCGATGTTCGCGCCGATACCGAAGTCGCTCATCAGCTCGACCGAACGGTCGATGATGATCGGCAGCGGCAGGTTCAGCGGGCCGAGGGAACCGGCACCGGCGCCGATGGCGTCGCGCAGTTCGGCATCGCTGGCCATGACCAGCGGGCTGGCCACGCCAGGTTGCTGGGCGGCCTTGATTTCGTTGAGTTCGTGGTCGCCACGGATCACCAGGGCGATCAGCTTGCCTTCTTCTTCGGCATGCACGATCAGGGTCTTGATGGTCTTTTCAATCGGCAGATTGAATTTCTCCACCAGGGCCGCGATGGTCTTGGTTTCTGGCGTATCCACCAGGCGCAGTTCTTCAGTCGGGGCTGGACGGGAGGTTTCCCGTGGCACGGCTTCGGCTTTCTCGATGTTCGCCGCGTAGTCGGAACCGTTGCTGAACGCGATATCGTCTTCGCCGGACTCGGCCAACACGTGGAATTCGTGGGAGCCGGCACCGCCGATGGAGCCATTGTCCGCTTCAACTGCCCGGAACTTCAGGCCCAGGCGTGTGAACACGTTGCAGTAGGCCTGGTGCATGCGGTCATAGGTGACCTGCAGCGATGCCTGGTCGGCGTGAAACGAATAGGCGTCCTTCATGATGAATTCGCGGCCGCGCATCAAACCGAAGCGTGGGCGGATTTCATCGCGGAATTTGGTCTGGATCTGATACAGGTTCAGAGGCAACTGTTTATAGCTGCTCAACTCGTTGCGCATCAGGTCGGTGATCACTTCTTCATGGGTCGGGCCGGCGCAGAAGTCGCGGCCATGACGGTCCTTGAAGCGCAGCAACTCAGGGCCGTACTCTTCCCAGCGTCCGGATTCCTGCCACAGCTCGGCCGGTTGCGTGCTCGGCATCAACACTTCGAGAGAGCCGGCAGCGTTCATTTCTTCGCGAACGATGGCTTCGACCTTGCGCATCACCTTCAAGCCCATGGGCAGCCAGGTGTACAGGCCCGAGGCCAGTTTGCGAATCATGCCGGCGCGCAGCATCAGCTGGTGGCTGATCACGACCGCATCGGAAGGCGTTTCTTTCTGTGTGGCGAGCAAATATTGACTGGTACGCATGGTAGGCCGTTGTCGGTTGCTTGAACTTGAAATGACTTGGGATTGTACGGGCGCAAACTGCCGCCGTACAGGCATCAGAATGCAGGGCTGTCTGTAGGCGCAGAGCTTGCTTGCGATGGGGGCGCCGCGGTCTGGCTTTTAAAGGGCCCCCAGAATCAGTCCTCTACCGGCGGATTCAACCGCATCCGCCGATTCTCCTGATACCAGTGCAACGCAATCAGTAGCAGTGTCGGCACGCCCAGCATGCAGGTGATCAGGAAGAAATTGTGGTACCCGAATTTCTCCACCATCACCCCCGAGTAGCCGCCGATCAGGCGCGGCAGCAACAGCATGATCGAGCTGAGCAGCGCATATTGGGTGGCGGAAAACTTGAGGTTGGTCAGGCTCGACAGGTACGCCACGAATGCCGACGTGGCCAGGCCCGAGCTGAAGTTATCCAGGGAGATGGTAAAGATCAGCATCTGCAGGTCGGGGCCCATGTCGGCGAGCATCACGAACAGCAGGTTGGTCCCCGCCGACGCCACGCCGCCTATAAACAGGATCGGCAGGATGCCGAAGCGCACGATCAGCAGGCCGCCCATGCCGGCGCCGAGCAGGGTCATGATCAGGCCGAAGATCTTGCTGACCCCGGCGATCTGATCCTTGGTAAAGCCCTGGTCGATATAGAACACGTTGGCCATCACGCCCATCACCGTGTCGGACATACGATAGGTGGCGATCAGCCCCAGTAGCAGCAATGCCTGCCAGCGGTAGCGCAGGATAAAGTCGTTGACCGGCGTGAGCACCGGCGCCAGGCCCCGTCGGCCCATGGCCGAAAGGCACAGTGTGGTGAGAATGATATAGAGAATGGCGCGCAGGAACGCACGGTCGTCCATCAACAAGTCCCACAGGCTGACGCCCTGGAACAGCACGCTGGCGAAGTCGGTGTTGAACAGCTGGGTGAACATCGCCGGTACGGACACCAGCAACACGATCAGCACAAACACCGACACCAGTTGATGCACGAAGCTGTAGCGCCCGGCCTGCAACTGGGTGCGCAGCGGTACATTCGGTTCGCGCATGAACAGCGTGGTCAGCAGCGCCGGGATCATCAGCACGCCGAACAGCACATAGGTACCGGTCCAGGCCGAGTGCTTATAGTTGAAGCCGGTGGAGCCGAAGCCTTCGGCAAAGAACAGCGCACCGGCCGTGGCCAGCAGGGCGGCGATGCGGTAGCCGGACATATAGCTGGCGGCCAGGGCGGCCTGGCGGCTGTCGTCGGCGATTTCCAGGCGATAGGCGTCGACCGCGATGTCCTGGGTGGCGGAAGCAAAGGCCACCACGACGGCAATGGCGATCAGCCAGGACAGGTGTTTCTGCGGGTCGCAGAACCCCATGCCGATCAATCCGAGGATCACCAGCGACTGTGCAAGCACCAGCCAGGAGCGACGACGTCCGAGTTTACCGAGCAGTGGCAGGCGCCATTGGTCGAGCAGCGGCGACCAGACCCATTTGAAGGCATACGCCAAACCGATCAGGCTCGCATAGCCGATGGTCTCGCGGGCCACACCGGCCTCACGCAGCCACACCGAAAGCGTCGAGAACACCAACATGTAAGGCAAGCCGGCGGCAAAGCCGAGCAACAACAGCACTAACGTCGAGGGGCTGGCATAGGCGGCGAGCGCGGCGCGCCAGGTTTTACGGGGCATGGGCTGGAGTCTGCCTCAGATTCACGGAAACAAAGCGCGCACTCTAACCGCTGTGCTCTACCGGGCGCCAGCCATGGCGCTGAATATCCACGCGATTGTTGCGCACCGTGACGCCCTCATCGCGCAAGCGGGCCCGTTGCTCGTCGCCCGAGGCGCTGCCCACCGGCAGACTTATCCGACCACCGGCACCCAGCACGCGATGCCAGGGCAATGTGGTGCCCTCGGGAAGTTGGCTCAAGGTGCGACCCACCCAGCGCGCGGCGCGTCCCAGCCCGGCCAGTTGCGCCAGCTCGCCGTAACTCACCACGCAACCGGCGGGGACTTGCGCCAGGGTCAGGTACAGCGCGGTGCGGCGCCTTTCGGCGGGGGGTTGTGGGGCATCGGCAGGCTGATTCACTGTGGGCATATCCGTTGGGATTGTCGGTCTTTTGTAAGAAACGTCTGTAAGTATGCTGTTGAGAATTGAACTCAACACAAATCCTTGAGTCAGTCCTAGCTATCTAACACGATAATCGCCCCTTTTCGCCAACCTTGAGCTCCCTATCCGCTTATGTTGTCCAGAACCCTGCTGTGCCTCGCTGTCTTCAGTGCCTCCACGCCCCTGCTGGCCGATACCGTCTGGTTAAAAAACGGTGACCGCCTGACTGGCAAGATCAAGGTCTTCGACGGTGGCAAGCTGCTGATCCAGACCGACTACGCCGGCGCCATTCCGGTGGACTGGAAACAGGTGAAAACCCTGGAGAGCGACCAGGAACTGCTGGTCAAGCAGGACGCCTACACCGGCGAGAAGGCCAAGTCCCTGCAGGCGGCGGACGATGGCAAGGTGGTGCTGGCCAATGGCGAGGCGCCCAAGACTGTCGAGCTGGCAAGTATCCAGCAGATCATCAAGCCCAAGCCGGTGATCGAAGACCTGGTGTGGAAGGGCAATGTCGACATGGCGCTGGACTACAAGCGCGCCGAAAAAGACACCAACGACTACGACATCGACTTCAAGACCACCGCGCGCCATGGCCAATGGCGCCATACCGGGCAGGGCGAATACAACCGCGAGTTCCAGGACGACGTCACCACCACCGACAACTGGGCGCTGGAGTATGACCTGGACCGCTTCATCACCGAGCACTGGTTCTGGCAGGGGCGCCTGACCTACAAGCGCGACAAGGTTGAAGACCTGGCGCGTCAACGTACCGTCGGTACCGGCCCGGGCTACCAGTTCTGGGACGACGAGCTGGGGGCGTTCTCCCTCGGCTCGCTGGTCAACCGCACCGATTACGAGTACGCCGATGGCGGCAAGGACAACTTCTATTCCCTGGCCATGAAGTGGAACTACAACCGCTACCTGGTGGGCAAGACCGTTGAGTTCTTCACCAATGGCGAGGTAGGCAAGCCTATCGACGGCCCCGCCGAGTACTCCCTGGATGCGGAAATGGGCCTGCGCTACAAGGTGACCGAGTGGGCATCGCTCAACCTCAAGGCCGAGCGCGACGTGATCAGCGGCGATTCGGAAAGCAGCCTGAGCAAGACCCGCTATACCGCAGGCTTCGGCGTCGCCTGGTAATCGAGCCCTGGCAACCGGCGCGTAGATTGATTACCTTGTGTTGAGATCCATTCCCATACGCTATGGGCGGCTGAATACCCGAGGAGTCATACGTTGAGCGCGCAGGTTGCCAAGAACGCCCGAGAGCTGTTGCTCAAGGAATACCGTGGGGCTCTCTCCACACTGTCCAAGGCCATGCCCGGCTTTCCGTTCGGCTCGGTCGTGCCGTATTGCCTCGACGAGCAGGGCCGCCCGCTGATCCTGATCAGCCGTATCGCCCAGCACACCCATAACCTGCAAAAAGATCCCAAGTGCTCGCTGCTGGTCGGCGAGCGCGAAGCGGATGACGTGCAGGCCGTGGGGCGCCTGACCTACCTGGCCGAAGCCGAGAAACTCGACGACCCTGCCGCCATCGAAGCGGCGGCCGAGCGCTATTACCGTTACTTCCCCGATTCGGCCAACTACCACCAGGCCCACGATTTCGATTTCTGGGTGCTCAAGCCGGTGCGCCACCGTTATATCGGCGGGTTTGGCGCGATTCACTGGATCGACCAATTGACCCTGGCCAACCCCTTCGCGGGCAAGGCCGAGCGCAGCATGGTCGAGCACATGAACAGTGACCACACCAAGGCCATTGCCCATTACGTCGAGTTGGCCGGCTTGCCTGCTTTCGAACCTGCGCAATTGGCCGGCATCGACAGCGAAGGCCTGCATCTGCGCATCGGCCAGGCTTTGCACTGGCTGCCGTTTGCGGCGTCTTGCAACACGCCGACACAAGTACGCGAAGCCCTGGTTTCATTGGCCCACGCCGAGGTCTGGCCGAAAAAAGCCGCCGCTGAAGCTTGAATTCACGAAATGGCGACGTCATCTAAGGTGGACTGGCAAGGCATTCTTGCGTTGAGGAACCTTTTGATGCGCCCTTTTTTATTGCTCTTTCTGCTGTTCCCGGTGTTGGAGCTGTTCGTATTCGTTCAAGTCAGCGGTGCGATCGGGTTTTTCCCGGCCCTGTTGCTGATCATTCTCGGCTCGATGCTCGGCGTCCTGGTGCTGCGCGTCGCCGGCCTGGCTACGGCGCTGCGTGCCCGTGAGAGCCTGAACCGCGGCGAACTGCCGGCCCAGACCATGCTCGAAGGCCTGATGATGGCGTTGGCGGGCGGCCTGTTGATCCTGCCGGGCTTTATCAGCGACGTAGTGGGACTGGTGATGCTGCTGCCGTTCACCCGCAAATTGCTCGCGGGCAAGATGCGCCAGCGCGCCGAAGAGGCCGCGATTCGCCAACGTGCGTTCGCCGACGACCTGCAACCCCGTGGCGGCCCGGCTCCGCGCCAACCGTTGGGGCGAGAAGGCGACGTGATCGAAGGCGAGTTCGAACACCGCGACAGCAAATAACCGCTTCACTGGCACGGCACCTTCGGGTGCCGTGTTGCTTTTATAGGCTGGCAGACGCAAAAAAAATCATCGCCGGCCCCTTGTAATAAGCTTATGCGCCCTTATGTAACGGTCACCGCAAGGTTTCTGGTGGCGACACCGGACAGACTTCCGTGTTTCGCCCAGCGAACCGCGACCGGCACTGCCGGAATACAACCCGCCGGTATCGATACCGGCCGATGAAAAACACAATTAGGAGAGATCGACAATGAGCAAGCTTCGTCCTCTGCACGACCGCGTCGTAATCCGTCGCAGCGAAGAAGAAAAGAAAACCGCTGGCGGTATCGTTCTGCCAGGTTCGGCTGCTGAAAAAGCCAACCACGGTGTGATCGTCGCTGCAGGCCCAGGCAAGACTCTGGAAAACGGTGACGTACGTGCGCTGGCCGTTAAAGTCGGTGACAAGGTTGTATTTGGCCCTTACTCCGGCAGCAACACTGTGAAAGTCGACGGCGAAGACCTGCTGGTTATGGCTGAGAACGAGATTCTCGCCGTTCTGGAAGACTGATTTCCCCGCTCATTTTCCCGTTACTACAAAGTATTTAAGGAATATCGATCATGGCTGCTAAAGAAGTTAAATTCGGCGATTCCGCCCGTAAGAAAATGCTCACCGGTGTCAACATCCTGGCTGACGCAGTAAAAGCGACCCTGGGCCCGAAAGGCCGTAACGTGATCATCGAGAAGAGCTTCGGCGCTCCGACCATCACCAAGGACGGCGTTTCCGTCGCCAAAGAAATCGAACTGGAAGACCGTTTCGAAAACATGGGCGCGCAGCTGGTCAAAGACGTTGCCTCCCGTGCCAACGATGACGCAGGCGACGGTACTACCACCGCCACCGTTCTGGCTCAGGCCATCGTCAACGAAGGCTACAAGGCCGTTGCTGCCGGCATGAACCCGATGGACCTCAAGCGCGGCATCGACAAGGCCACCATCGCCATCGTCGCTGAGCTGAAAAACCTGTCCAAGCCTTGCGCCGACACCAAGGCTATCGCCCAGGTAGGCACCATCTCCGCCAACTCCGACAGCTCCATCGGCGACATCATTGCCGAAGCCATGGAAAAAGTCGGTAAAGAAGGCGTGATCACCGTTGAAGAAGGCACTGGCCTGGAAAACGAACTGTCGGTTGTCGAAGGCATGCAGTTCGACCGTGGCTACCTGTCCCCGTACTTCGTCAACAAGCCGGAAACCATGGTTGCCGAGCTGGACAGCCCGCTGATCCTGCTGGTCGACAAGAAGATCTCCAACATCCGCGAAATGCTGCCAGTGCTGGAAGCCGTTGCCAAAGCCGGCCGCCCACTGCTGATCGTTTCCGAAGACGTTGAAGGCGAAGCCCTGGCGACCCTGGTTGTGAACAACATGCGTGGCATCGTTAAAGTCGCAGCCGTCAAGGCTCCAGGCTTCGGCGACCGTCGCAAGGCCATGCTGCAGGACATCGCCGTCCTGACCGGCGGTACCGTTATCTCCGAAGAGATCGGCCTGAGCCTGGAAAGCGCCACCCTGGAAAACCTGGGTAGCGCCAAGCGCGTGACCATCTCCAAGGAAAACACCATCATCGTTGACGGTGCTGGCGTTGACGGCGACATCCAATCGCGCATCACTCAGATCCGTGCCCAGGTTGCCGAGACGTCCTCGGACTACGACCGTGAAAAACTGCAAGAGCGCCTGGCCAAGCTGTCCGGCGGCGTTGCAGTGATCAAGGTTGGCGCGGGTTCCGAAGTTGAAATGAAAGAGAAGAAAGCCCGCGTTGAAGACGCCCTGCACGCAACCCGCGCAGCCGTCGAAGAAGGCGTGGTACCTGGCGGTGGCGTTGCGCTGATCCGTGCCCTGGAAGCCCTGACCAACCTGACCGGCGACAACGCTGATCAGAACGTCGGTATCGCTGTGCTGCGTCGTGCGGTTGAAGCACCGCTGCGTCAGATCGCTGCCAACTCCGGCGACGAGCCAAGTGTTGTGGTCAACGAAGTCAAGAACGGCAAAGGTAACTACGGTTACAACGCTGCGACTGGCGTCTACGGCGACATGATCGAAATGGGCATCCTGGACCCTACCAAGGTGACTCGTTCCGCGCTGCAGGCCGCAGCTTCCATCGGTGGTCTGATCCTGACCACCGAAGCTGCAATCGCTGACAAGCCGAAGGCTGAAGGCTCGACTGGCGGCGGTATGCCAGACATGGGCGGCATGGGTGGCATGGGCGGCATGATGTAAGCCAGCCTTACCCCTGTACTGAAAAAGCCCCGCCTGCAGTGATGCAGGCGGGGCTTTTTTGTGGGCGCTGCCTTGGCTTCAGGTGGGCGTTGCGCGCGTGGAGGGCCGGTACAGCAACAGGCAATACAGCCCCAGGCAGATCAGCCAGCAGAAAATTGCCGTCCACACGTTATGGGAAAAGAAGTGTGCGCCTTGCATCATACGGCTGATGGAAAACACGCTGCCCAAGCCGACGGCGAAGATGAATGCGTAGCGCGACATGCGCGGCTGCCGGTCACGCAGTGCAAAAAACAAGGCGAACAAGGCGAACCCGGTGGCGGCATGACCGCCGGGCCAGCAGCGCCCGGGTTTATCGGTGGGCGGGCGAGGGCTCAGCAGTTTGCTGTAGGTTTCCTGACCTCCGAATTCCTGGACGCTCCACGGGCACTGGACGCCGGTGATGGTTTTCAGCGGAGCGACAAACGCGGTCGCCAGCCCGAGTGACAGCACCAGGCAGCCCAGTTCACGACGGTAGGGTTTGAGCCGTCGGAGGATAAACGTGCCGGCAAACCCCAGCATCGCCAGGACCGAGAATAGGATGACCAACTGTTTGGCACGGTCATGCAGGATGTCTTCGAGGAAGAAACTGTAACGCCCGATGAAACCGCCCTCCGCGCCGTTGTAGAACAGCTTGGCGAGGTCCATGTCCAGCGAGGTCAGTTCCAGCAACAGCAATAGGAGCGCAGCGCCGCCGGGGATGCCCAGGCAGAGCCTTAGGTTGAGAGGTTTGGAGACGGGGACGGCGGGGGTGGTTCCCATGGTGGACCCTGGTGAAAAACGTCCCGTACTGACCTGTACGGGACGTTTTGGTTAGCGCGTGCTCAGTGCCGGGGCCTCTTCCTTGGGCGCTCTCCAGCTCAGTAACTGTTGTTTGAAGTCATAGCTGGCGGCCTGGTAGTAGGTGATCGCCCGCTGGATCAACGGGTCATCGCTGCCGACCCGCAACTCCTGGCTCTCACCCAGGGCCTGGTCGTGGCGGCGCAGGCCCAGGCGTGGGCTGAGAATGGCCAGGTCCTTGCCGTCGAACAGGCCCAGGTGCTGGTAGTTGCCGATCACGACCCGAGGTGGCAGTGGGTTGCCCTGCAGCAGGTTGCGACCAAAGAAGGTGGATTCGTAGCTCAGGTTGAGCAGGCCCAGCAGCGTGGGCGCCAGGTCGATCTGGCTGGCCAGTTGTGCGCTTTCCCGTGCGTCGATCAGCTTGGGTGCATAGATGAACAGCGGAATCTGGTAGTTGGTGATGGGCAGGTCTTCCTTGCCTGCGCTGCCGGCGGTGTGGTCGGCGACGAAGATGAAGATCGTGTTATCGAACCAGGGTTTTTGGCGGGCGGCTTCCAGGAATTGGCCGATGGCGTGGTCGGTGTATTTCACCGCGCCGTCGCGGCCATTCCCGGATTTGATGTCGATACGCCCATCCGGGTAGGTGTAGGGGCGGTGGTTGGAGGTGGTCATGAGTTGCAGCAAAAAGGGTTGCTGCTTGGCGTAGTCGGTGTCGGCCAGTTTCAGGGTTTGGTTGTACAGGTCCTCGTCAGCCATGCCCCAGGCGTTCTTGAACGAGATTTCTGACTCGGGCACGCTGCTCTGGTCCACGACGCGATAACCATTGCCGCTGAAAAACGCGTTCATGTTATCGAAGTACCCGCGCCCGCCGTACACAAACACGCTGTCGTAACCGACGGCCGTGAGCTGTTGCCCCAGGCTGGCGAAGCCGCTTTCACGACCGATGCGCTTGACGATCGAGCGCCCGGGCGTGGGTGGAATCGCCAGGGTGATCGCCTCCAGGCCACGGTCGGTGCGGGTGCCGGTGGCATAGAAATTATTGAAATACAGGCTTTGTTTACGCAGCGCATCCAGGTTAGGCGTGAGGTTGCGCTCGTCGCCGTTGCTGCCCATGTACTTGGCGCTGAAACTTTCGATGGTCACCAGTACGATATTGGGTTTGCGCGGCGTGCCCGGGTTGGTGATGGCGCGGCGGATATCCAGCGGGTCCTGGCCGATAAAGCGGGCGTTGGGGTCGCTCAGCTCTGCACGCAGTTGCGTGGCGATAACCTCAGTCGGCAGGGTTTTGTAGAACTGTGGGTAATCCAGTTCGTTGTTACGGAATGCGGCGAAAAACTGATACGGACCATTGCTGGCCAGTTCGTTCTTGTAGGCGTTACCACCCTGGGCTCGCGGGCTGTCCTGGCTGATCAGCTGCAGGCTGAGGCCAGCAATCACCAACAGGGCCAGGGCATTCACCAGGCGACCGCGCATCGGCGGCAGTGGGGCGCTCATCGCTGCATTGAACGGTTTGCGCAAGGCCAGGCTCAAGACAATCGCCAGCATGGCGAGCAGGCTCAGCAGTTTGCCGATCGGGTAGGACTCGAGCAGGTTGTTCAACACCTCGTCGGAGTACACCAGGTAATCGACGGCAATGAAGTTGAAGCGCACGCCGAACTCATCCCAGAACAGCCACTCGGCCACCGAGGTAAACAGCATGGCAAACAGGCTGACGGTGAGCACGGCCTGCAGGAACCAGCGGTGACCGCGCCGGCGCCACAGCGCGGGCGGGCACAGCAGCAAATACAGGCCCAGCGGCAGTGCCGCGTAGGCCAGGAAGCCCAGGTCGTATAGCAGGCCCACGCCAAACACCGGCAGCAGGTTGCCGCCGACTTCATCCAAATGGGTGATGAGCAGCACGCTGCGGGTGAGCAGGAAAATAACCAGCCAGGCACCGGTTACCAACAGCAAATAGCGCATTGGCGCCGTCTTGAGCAACCCCATGTCCATGTTCCTTATATCAATGGGGGGCGATCTTCTGCCTGACACTGTAGTCAGTTTGTGAAGCTATAGTGAAAAACTCGTTGGTAGGCCGAATCGGTTGAAAACCTTTATTGGCACGCCTTTCCGCTCTATCCCTGAGCCACACTTGGCCTTAAGCTGCGCGAGCCAACACGGCCGTTACCGCGTACGGAGACACTGCCCATGCGAATTCTATTGGTTGAAGACAACCGCGATATTCTGGCCAACCTGGCCGACTACCTGGGGCTAAAAGGCTACACCGTGGACTGTGCGCAGGACGGTTTGTCGGGCCTGCACCTGGCCGCCACCGAGCATTACGACTTGATCGTGCTCGACATCATGCTGCCTGGCATCGATGGCTACACCTTGTGCAAGCGCCTGCGTGAAGACGCCCGCCGCGACACGCCGGTGATCATGCTCACCGCCCGCGACCAGTTGGATGACCGGCTGCAGGGCTTCAAGTCCGGTGCCGACGATTACTTGCTCAAACCGTTTGCCCTGTCGGAACTGGCCGCGCGCATCGAAGCGGTGCTGCGCCGTGCCCAAGGTGGCGGTCGCCGCGCCCTGCAAGTGGCCGATCTGAATTACGACCTCGATACCCTGGAAGTGACCCGCGAAGGGCGCCTGCTCAAGCTCAACCCGGTCGGTCTCAAGCTGCTCGCGGTCTTGATGCAGAAAAGTCCCCACGTACTGCGTCGGGAAGTGCTGGAAGAGGCGCTGTGGGGCGATGACTGCCCGGACAGCGACAGCCTGCGCAGCCACGTGCACCAATTGCGCCAGGTGATCGATAAGCCGTTCGCCAAGCCGTTGCTGCAAACCGTGCATGGTGTGGGTTACCGCCTGGCCGAGGGCCGTGATGGAGTTTAAGCAAAGCCTTGCCCAGCGCATCATCATCGCCTTTGCCTTGATGAGTGCGTTGGTGGCGGGGGCCTTCGCCATGGGCATCGTCGCCACCGTGCACCTGGTGGAAGAGAAATTGATCTCGGCAGGCTTGGGCGGTGACCTGCAGCGCCTGCTGCTGATGGACACCGTCGAGGACTGGCGGCACCGCCCCGAGCCCGACCAGCTGTTTTACTTCAGCGGTGGCCCCGGGGATTTTGAATTGCCCAAGGACCTGCGGCATCTGGAACCAGGGTTTCATGAGGTGTTTCGCGAGGCCCTGTCGTACCACGCCATGGTCGAAGTGGTCGACGGTCGGCGCTATGTGCTGCTGCAGGATCAAAGCGATTTCGAAGAGCGCGAGCGCGTGCTGTTTGCCGTGGTGCTGGTGGGCTTCGTGCTCAGCCTGGCGCTGGCGGTATTCCTCGGCTGGGTGCTGGCCCGTAAAGTGATGGCGCCGGTGGTGCGCCTGGCCCGCCAGGTGCGGCATCGCGACCAGTTGCTGGGCCTGGCGCCGCCCCTGGCCCCGGACTACGCGGCCGACGAAGTGGGTGAGCTGGCGGTGGCCTTCGACGCCACGCTGGGGCGCCTGCGCCAGGCATTGTCCCGCGAGCAGTTGTTCACCAGCGATGTCAGCCACGAACTGCGCACGCCTTTGATGGTGCTGGCCAGCTCCTGCGAATTGTTGCTGGAAAACCCGGCTATCGATCAGCGTGGGCGTAACCAGGTCGAGCGAATCGCCCGGGCCTGCGAAGAAATGCGCGAACTGGTGCAAACCTTCCTGATGCTGGCCCGGGCTCAGCATGATGACGGCAGCATGTCACCCAAGGTCAATCTGTCCCAGGTGGCGGATGATCTGCTCGGCATCTGGCGCGAGCCCATCGAGCACAAGGGTCTGGAGTTGATCTACCAGCCGGGCAACCCGTTGGATACGCGCTACAACGCGACCTTCCTGCATGCCGTGATGGGCAACCTGTTGCGCAATGCCCTGCATTACACCGAAAGCGGCTTCATCCGGCTGACCCTGGAGCCGACCGGGTTTGTGGTGGAAGACAGCGGCGTCGGCATTCCCGAAGACAAGCGCGAAGCGATGTTCGAGCCGTTCGTCCGCGGCAGTGAGAAGCGCGGTGAGGGCCTGGGGTTGGGGTTGTCACTGGTCCAGCGCATCTGCGAGAACCAGGGCTGGAGCGTTACCCTCAGCACCGTGGAGCCCAATGGCTGTCGCTTTCATGTTCAGTTGAGTCAGGTCAACGCCTGACCGGTCCCTCTGCCGTTATCCTGCCAGAGATCCCCGTAAATCGGCGAAGATGGCCCCATGATATTGCTTGTGTCTGTAAAGTCTTGAAATGTATGGGATTGGACAGGACAAGTTTTTCACAAGGGGTTGACCTGTTGATCACAGGACGCTGCTTAAGGTTGTAGGCATCAGCAACTGGAGATCCGTTGATGCCTACCCCGATCAAGCTCGAATTTTCCGAAAAGTACGACGACCAGCACGCCCACGAATATTTGCTCAAGCATCAGGACAATCTGGCGCGCCGGTTGTCACACAAACGCGACGAGCAACTGGCCCGTGGCGCGTTGGCGATGGCCGGCGAGCCAGGCCTGGTGCTGGACCTGCCGTGTGGCGCCGGGCGTTTCTGGCCGCTGCTGGCGGAAAAACCCAACCGTGTGATCATCGGCGCCGACAACTCGGCCTCCATGTTGAAGGTAGCGACGGCCGCCCAGCCCGCAGAAGTGGTGAAACGGGTACGGCCCTTGCAGACATCTGCCTTCGATATCGATTTGCCGGATAACTCGGTCGACAGCATTTTCTGTATGCGCCTGCTCCACCACATTGGTGACCCGGCGCACCGTCAGGCAATTCTGCGGGAGTTTCAGCGGGTTACCCGCGACAGCGTGATCATTTCGTTGTGGGTCGATGGCAATTTCAAAGCCTGGAAACGCAAGCGTCTGGAAGGAAAGCGTCGCAAGACAGGTGAGCAGGAAGGTTACCAAAACAGATTTGTGTTACCGGCTGCTACTGTTGAATCAGAGTTCGAGCAAGCCGGTTTTCGTGTTCAGGACTCCCTGGACTTCATACCGCTCTACGCCATGTGGCGGGTGTATGTATTGCGCAAGAGGTAACAGGATGGCAGTTGAGTGCGTAGCAGGCAGTCACGTAGCTCCCGAAGAACGCTTCGATTATTTCTGGCGTCAGCAAGGCGAGTGGGTCGAAGAGCCCAATCGCCGGCGTGGCGGTGAAAGTGGTGTACAGCGTGTACTCAGCGCCAATGGCCGTTTGCTCTACAGCAAGCGTCAGACGGGCCATATCTACCGCAGTTGGCTGCATCCGTTTGGACGCCCAACCGTATTGCGCGAGCGCGATGCCCTCAAGGGCCTGCGACTGCTGGATGTTCGCGTGCCCGAAATGGTCTTTTGTGAGGCGCGTCGTGACCCCGAGCACCGCTGGAAGGCACTGCTGGTGACCGCCGCGCTCGATGGCTTCGACGAAATTGAAAACTGGTACGCCGCCGGTGGTCGCGAACAGTATGGCGAGCAGGTGCACGAGCGCTTGCTCAAGGAGTTGGCCGCTACCCTGGCCCGCATGCACAAGGGACGCTGGCAGCACGGTTGCCTGTACATCAAGCATATTTTCGTGCGGGTGACGGGCGAGGGCGACTCGGCCCAGGTGGAAGTGGCGCTGCTGGACTTCGAGAAATGCCGCCAGCGCTTGACCGCTTATCGGGCAGCCTCCCATGACATGTTGCAGCTGCGTCGCCATTCGTCGTGGAACAGCACCGACTGGGAAAAACTCAGCTACTTTTATGAAGCGGCGTTTGGCAGCGCTATCAAGGGTTTAACCAGATGAAGCTAGAAATAGCACGAGGTCTGTTCCTGGTCGGGGCGATGGGCATTGCGGCCCTGGCCCTGGCCGCATGGGAGCAACCTCGCACACAGGTACTCAGTGCGGTGCAAGGCGGCGGGCAATGCCTGTTGCCCCGCGTCGCCAAGGCGAGTGCGGCGGTCAAGCCTGATCATGAGTTGCTGTTGTTCATGTTTGGGATGTCTCAAGGGATGAGGCCGCAAAGTTGAAACGATTCAAACCCCCGAAGAAGGGCCTTGCGATGCGAGGCCCTTTTTTTTGCCTTTCAAACCTTATCCGCAAGGCGTCTGCTACGGGGGCGCGATGTTGGCTAGACGGTATCTACGCAGCTCAGATCAGATGCAGGTGGTTATCCCAGAGCCCTGCGGGTAATTCCAACGGTTTGGCGACCAACTGTTTCTGGCGGCAATCGTAGTAGCGGCAACGGCCTTGGCCCGAGGTGACGACAAACCCGTCCGCCACTGCGCCGACGCCTGCGCAGTCGGGCAGCGGTCCATCCAGGCGCAGCTCGGCAGTGTCCATGTCCCAGATAAAGAAGCGGTTGCCACGGGGTGCGGTCAACGCCACCAGGCGCAATTCGCTGTGTACGGCGACGCTGGCGGTGTAATGCCCCATGGCCTGCAACTGCTCATCGGCCACAGGGAACGCCACGAACGGCTGGCCCGGGCGCTTGATCGCCAGCAACTCGGAGCGCTCCTGGGACGGCCCCATGAACTGCTGGCCGGTGAGAAGGGTGCCATCGCTGGCGATGCCCATATGGCGCACGCTGTTCATCTGCTGGCCGAGGGTTTCCTTGCTGATCAGCGTGCCGTCACGGTGCATCAGCACCAGGCTCGGTTCCATGGCGTTGAGGTTCATCTCCACGCGGCTTTCGGCTTCGGTGCGAATGCCGCCGTTGGCCACCGCCAGGGTTTCGCCGTCGGGCATCCACGACACCTGGTGTGGGCCGATGCCATGGGTGGAGATCTCGCCGCTGTGCACCAGGCGCTCGCCTTCGAACTTGTACACACCGAGCAGGCCACGGCCGGGGTCGGACGTATCGTTCTCGGTGGCGTACAGCCAATCGCCGCTCTTGTGGATGACCGCATGGCCATAGAAGTGGCGGTTGGCGTTCGAGGTGATGGTTTGCAACAGTGCGCCATTACGCAGGTCGATCAGGTAACTCTCAGTGCCCGGGCGGCGGGCAACAAACAGCGCAATCGGCAGCGTCGGGTGGTTGATGATGTCGTGGCAGCGCTGGCCAACCTGGGTGGCGAACACCTGCTTGCCGTCCAGCTGAAAGCCCACGGCATAGTGCTTGCCGTCTGCATCATCGCGCGCCGACAGCAGCAGCGGGCGCTTGTCCTTCCCTTTGAACAGCGTCCAGCCACCCAACGTGAGTGCGCTGAGCAGCACGCTGCCGATCGCCAAAGCCTGTCGCCTGAGCATCATCAGTCACCGTCGTTGGCATTGAAGCCCAATTGGATCCCCAGCGCCTTGGCCAGCTCGCCTTCGTGCAGGCGGTGGACGACGTTGAGGCTGTCGTAGATGTCGTTGAGCTGCTGGCGCCCGGCGTCATCGTTCAACAGTTCGTTGAGGGTGCGCTGGTTGCTGGCGAACAGTTTCAGCGCGGCGGCATAGGCTGCGTCGATCTTGTCGGCCAGCGGCTTCTGGTCCGCCGGCAGCAAACCACGCAGGCCCTTGTTGTCCACGCCGACCCACACGGTCTGGGCGGCGGCGAGGCTGGCTTCCAGGCTTTGCAGGGACGACTGGCTGCGCCATGCATCGGCCTGGAACGGCTGCGGGATACCCTTGGTCTGGCGGCCCATGGGCGTGCCGAGTTTTTTCTTCAGGGTGTCCAGTGCGGTCACTTGTACGCGCAGCAGATCGGCGATGGCTTCGTGGGAGTCAGCGTAGCGCTGGTTCGGGAACTTGCTCATCTGCGCGAGCATGCCGTCGGTGCTGTTCCAGCTGGCCAGGATCTCTTCGGCCAGGGCTTTCTGGCGCTCACCGATGGCCACCAGCAGCGGGCAGTAACGGGCTTTCTGCGCCTCGTCGGCGATGTCGGTCTTGGCGTCGTAGAGGATGTATTCGTAGGCCGACAGGCCCTGCACCACCACGCTGGACTTGGCCAGTGCGGTGCCGTCGATCTGCGGCTGGGCGGCGACCAGTTGCTCGACCTGGCGGCCCACCAGGTTCTTCTTGTCCGGCCAGAACTGCACCTGCCACGAGCGGTTGCCCTCGGCCAGCGGGCCGATCAGCAGCGGTTGCAACTCGGCCCAGGCTTTTTGCGCGTGGAGGAAGTCGGCGCGGGCAGTGTCCAGGCTTTCCTTGCCCTGGCAGTAGGCCAGGGCGCTGACGGCCAACTGGCGGTCGGCTTCGACCCAGCGGCTGTAGGTCGGCAGGATCACCTGCTTGGCGATCGCCGCCGAGGTCACGGCTTGCGGGTCTTGTGGCGAGCAGGCGCCCAGGGCGAGGGCGGCCAGGCTGGTGAACAACAACTTGGGACGGAACATGTCGAGCTCCCTTCTGTAATTGGGGCGAAGCTTATAAAGAATTCAGGAACGCCAGCAACGCAGCACGCTGCTCGGCATTGAAGGACAACACATGCTGCTGCGCCGCTTGTGCTTCGCCGCCGTGCCACAGCACGGCTTCGAGCAGGTTGCGGGCGCGGCCGTCATGCAGGAACTGGGTATGGCCACTGACGGTCTGCGTCAGGCCGATGCCCCACAACGGCGGCGTGCGCCAGTCGCGGCCACCGGCCTTGAATTCCGTGCGGTTGTCGGCCAGGCCTGGGCCCATGTCGTGCAACAGCAGGTCGCTGTAGGGGCGAATCACTTGGTTGGCCAACTCGGGTTCGGCGGCATTTGCAGCGGTGGTGAACGTCGGTTTATGGCAACCCTGGCAACCGGCCTGGTAGAACAGGTTTTTCCCGGCCAGCACCTGCGGCGTGTCGACGTCGCGGCGCACGGGCACTGCCAGGTTGCGCGTATAGAACAGCACCAGGCGCAGGATGTTATCGCTGACTTCCGGCTCGCCATCGGGGCCATTGCCGTTGGGTGCCTGTTTGCAGGCGACTTGGGCGTCGGTGCAGTCATCGAAGGGTCTCAGGGAGGTGGTGAGGCCCATATCACCAGAGAACGCGTGAACATTTTGTTGATTGAGGTTGGGTTGCCCGGCTTTCCAGCCAAAACGCCCGAGTACGGTTTTTTGCTCGGCGTCATCCCAGACCCGATTCGCGCGGCCGACGAGGGCTTCCTTGTCGGCGGTCTGCGGGTCGGTATTGCGCAGGATGTCCGCGTCGCTGATAGCTTCGAGCAGGCCCAGGCCGATCATCGGCGGGGCGATGCGCGCGGAAAACCGTGTATCCGGGTGCATCGGGCCATAGCCGAGCTGGGTGATTTGCAGGTCGGGCTTGCGCAGCTCGACGACGGTGCCGTCCTTGAAGGTGACGTTGACCGGCGTGTAGTCGACGCGCACCTTGCCTTCCGGCGGCACGCCGGGCACCGCCATGTCTTGCAGTTGCCCGCCGTAGACGGGCTCGGGTACCACCCCGACTTGCTCGATGAGCTTGGCGTAGGGCGGCTGGTCCTGGATAGACAGGGGAATCGACAGGCGCACCAGCATCGACACCGCATTGGCCGCGTCGGGCAGCGGCGGGTGGCCGCGGCCGTCCTTGATATGGCAGTTCTGGCAGGCGTTGGTATTGAACAGCGGGCCCAGGCCATCGCGGGCGGTGGTGGTGGACGGCGCGATCACCCAGGGGCTGCGAAAGAAGCTGTTGCCCACGCTGAAATCCAGGCGGCGCGTGGGCGACAGGTTGGCCGAGGGCAGGGAAAACGCATTCTGGTCGCGCTTGTTCACCGTCGTCGCGCCGCCCGCTCGCGCTTCACCCGGCTCGGCCTTGGTGAAGCGTGGGGCGTCGTCGCAGGCGGCCAGGCTCAAGGCCATCAACGCTGCGCACAGGCGAAAAAGCGAACGAAACATCGAGTTTCCCGGACCAAGGCTGAAAATAAGGTCGCAAAGTCTAACAGGGCGGGGCGGATTGAATAAGAGCAATTATCGTTTGGTGGCATCCCGATTCATTCCCGCTAGAATGACCGCACATTTTTTTCTGGAGGTGGCCAATGCAGGCTCTCGACGCTTTGCTCAACCGTGTTTCCGTGCCGCGTTTGCTGGAACCGGCACCGACCCAGGAGCAGCGCGATGTGCTGTTCGCCGCAGCCATGCGTGCGCCCGACCACGGCCAACTGCGCCCTTGGCGTTTCCTCACCGTGGAAGGTGCTGCCCGTGAGCAGATGGGCACGCTGTTGGCCGAAGCCGCTCGCCTGCAAGACACCGATGCCCCGCAAGCTGCCATCGACAAGGCCCAGAACGGCCCCTTGCGCGCGCCGCTGGTGGTGGTGGTGATTGCCCGCCTGCAGGAGCACTTCAAGGTGCCCAAGTCTGAACAACTGTTGGCTGCCGCCTGCGCGGCCCACGGCATTCTGCTGGCGGCCTACGCCCAGGGGATTGGTGCGGTGTGGCGCACGGGTGAGTTGTCCTACTCGGCCCATGTGGCCAAAGGCCTGGGGCTGACGGCGGATGAGGAAGTGATTGGCTTCCTTTATTTGGGGACACCGCAGAACCCACCGCGTACGGCGCCGAAGGAAGATGTGGCGGCGTTTGTGCAGGCCTGGACGGGTCTCTAAGCAGTAGGCGGTCAAAATGTGGGAGGGGGCTTGCCCCCGATTGCAGTGTGTCAGTCAACTCATCGGTAGCTGACACATCGCTATCGGGGGCAAGCCCCCTCCCACATGGGGCCCGTGGTGTTTCTTAAACCTTGAACTGATCCATGAGTTTCATCTGCTGGCTGGCCAACGCATTGAGCTGGCTGCTGATGGCCGCCGACTCGGTGGCCTGGCCGGTGAGGGTTTCGGTCACGGTGCGGATCGCCGAGACGTTGCGGTTGACCTCTTCGGCCACGGCGCTTTGCTGCTCGGCGGCGCTGGCGATTTGCAGGTTCATGTCGCTGATCACCGTCACGGCATCACTGATCTTGCCCAGGGCCTGCGCGGCTTGATGGATCTGCCCGGCGTTACTCTGGGCCTGGCTCTGGCTCGAGTGCATGGTTGCCACCACGCCACGGGTGCCGCTCTGGATGCGTTCGATCACCTGGCGGATTTCCTCCACCGAATCCTGGGTGCGCTTGGCCAGGTTGCGCACTTCGTCGGCCACCACCGCAAACCCCCGGCCGCTTTCCCCGGCGCGTGCGGCTTCGATCGCCGCGTTGAGCGCCAGCAGGTTGGTTTGCTCGGCAATGCTGCGGATCACTTCCAGAACTGAACCGATCTGCTCGCTATTGACCGCCAGGGCTTCGACTTCGCCCACCGCCTTGCTGACTTCTTCGGCAAGGGTGGTGATGTCGCGGGTGCTCTGCTCGATGATCGACATGCCTTCACGGGCCGAGTGGTCGGCGCCGCGTGCCGCGCTGGCGGCATTGGAGGCGCTGTTGGCGACGTCATGGGCGGTGGCGCTCATTTCGTTGGACGCCGTGGCCACCTGGTCGATTTCGCGGAACTGCACCTGCATGCCTTCGCTGGTCTGGCGTGCGATGGCCGAGGACTGGTCAGCCGTGCCACGGGCTTCGGTGATGCTTTGCTTGATCTGCGCGATGGTCGGTTGCAGCTTGTCGAGGAAGCGGTTGAACCAGTTCACCAACTCGCCCAGTTCATCTTTCTTGGCATAGGCCAGGCGCTGGGTGAGATCGCCGTCGCCGCTGGCGATGTCCTTGAGCATGGCGGCGACGCTGTTGATCGGGCGGGTCACGCCGGTGGCGGTGAGCCAGATCAGCAGCAAGCCGAGCAGGCCGGCGGCGGCGCCGACCAGCAAGGCCTTGAGCGTGCCGCTGGCCTGGGCTGCGTCGAGCACGCCTTGAAGTTTCATGCTGTCGGCAAGCATCACGTGTTTGGGTAGTTTGATTACTACGCCCCAGGCTTTGGCATCGGCAATGGGCTTGACCGGGTAAACCGCGCGGATGGTGTCGCCTTGTTCGCGGTTGACATAGCTGCCACTGGCGAGCAGTTGCACGATCTCCTTGCCTTCTGCACCGAGGGTGTCGACCAGGTTTTTCCCAACCTTGGCGGGCTCGCCACTGTAGGCAGCAATCAGACCGGTGCTGGAAATGATCTCCAGGTGCGCCGCACCGTCGAACAACTCTTTTTGTGCGGCGTCCGTGCTAGCTTGCAGGGTGTTGAGGGCGATATCGACACCGACCACGCCGATGACTTTACCGCCCACGATCATCGGCAAGGAGATGGTGGTCATCAGTACCGGTGTGCCGGTCACTGTGTCTTCATATGGGTCCAGCAGGCAGGTGCTTCGGGTGTCCCGGGGGCAGGTGTACCAAATGTTGTAGGGTGTTCCGCTGAGGTTGAGCGTGGTCTTGGTCAGGTCTTCCTCGAGCATGATGGTGTTCAAGGCTTCACCGCCGACGCGGTTCCAGTAGCTGGAGAAGCGGCCTTTTTCGTTGGACGCGCGGGACTTGTCATTGGCGAACTCGCTGTCCTTGCCGTCCAGGCCATTGGGCTCGAACGCCAGCCAGATGCCGAGCACTTTGCTGTTGCGTTCGAAGGTGGTTTTCAGGCTCTGGTTGAGTTCTTCACGCAAGGCGCCGGGGTCCAGCGAGCGCTTGGTGGCCAGGTTGCGCAGGTCTTTGACCTGATCGGCGATGGCCGTGATCACGGTAAGATTTTCGCCAAAGGTTTTCTGCAGCAGCACGGCTTGCTCCGCTGCCTTGGCTTGCAGCAGGTTCTGCACGCTGCTGGTGAGCATTCGCGAGCTTGAATCGCTGATCAGATGGTCGTTCTGGTCGGTTTCGTAAAGGTTGATGCTGATGATCAACGCTATTACGCCCAGCAGACATAGCCCGGACAGCAGCACGATTTTCAAGCGTATGGAGAGGGTGTCGAACATAGGTTCACTCGCGAATGGGCGTGTGGAAATGCATGCAATACAGGGCCAAGTCCATTCAGCGCTATGTCTGAAACATCGGCGTAACAAATCAATTCATGAGAGATAGGCGATGGGCGGTAGGAAAGCGGCTACAGCTGGCGTCACATGGGCTGTGCGAGCCGTTCCGGGCGTGACCAGATCCACAGGTTGCCCAGGCTCATCCCGGCAATCGCCAGGTAGATCGGCCAGCCGTGGTCGAGCATCACCAGCATCAGGATCGCGCACAGCAGCATGCTCACGGTGGCACTGACTTTGGCCCGGCGCGCGATGATTCTGCCGTTGCGCCAGTTGAACAGGATCGGTCCGAACAGGCGGTGGTTTTCCAGCCAGGCACTGAGGCGCGGCGAGCTTTTGGTCGCGGCCCAGGCGGCCAGGAGGATGAATTCGGTGGTGGGCAACCCCGGTACCACAATCGCCACCAGCCCGATGCCCAGGCTGACGTAGGCCAGCAGGCCGAAGAGGAGCTGTGCGATTTTCGAGGTGGATTGGGGTTTGCGGGTCATGGTGAAGCTTTTCTGAGGGAAAGGTTTACAAAAAAGTCCGAACTGAAATGCAATCAAAATGTGGGAGGGGGCTTGCCCCCTCCCACATTTAAAACGCATTTCAATTTTGGGCGATCAGGCCAGTTCAGGGGCGCTAGCGTACGCCTGTTCCAGCAGCACGGTGAAGCGTACAAACGCATCCACCGCGCCTTTTTCCGCTGCGGCTTCTTCCTCGGCGCTCAATTGCAACGCATCCAGGGTGCGAGTGAAGCTTTTCCAGCCTTCGGCGCGACCACCGGCCGGCTCACCCAGGTGGCGGGCACCGAAGGTTTCGCTCAGGCCCAGGCCTACGGCGCGCTTGATCAGGAATGCAGCGCCCAGCTTGGAGCCTTCGGACACGAACAACCAGCCCAGGGCCTCGGCCTTGCTTGGGTTCTTCAGCGCACCGGGGACCGGTGCTGGCACTTCTGTATCCAGGTCAGCCAGGTCCAGCCTGGCGGCTTCGGCGCGACAGCGTTCGGCCAGGTCAGGCACGATCTTGATCAGTTCGGCATCGTTGTACAGGGTCACCAGTTCCGACTGGAACAGGTACTGCGCGACCACGAAACGGGCGAAGTTGGCCTGGGTTTCAAAAGGCGCGTGGGCCTTCACCAACGCGTCCAGCTTGGTGTGTGGCTCGTGGGTGATCTGGTTCAGGCGTTGGGAGCGCAGGCTTGGGCGTTCTGCGGTAGAAGAAGCGGTCATGAAAAAGTCCTTGAGAAGGGGGAGCGCCTTATGGCCCTTAAAGAGAGCTGTTATCAACTAGACGAACAAGAAGACGCGGCACAGTAAAAAATCCTCACCTCGTCATTGAAATGTCGACGAGGTGAGTCGGGTGTCGTCAGATGTCCCAGATCAGGTTGATCGCAACGTTGCGGCCCGGCTGGGTCAGGCGGTCGAGGTTGGCCGGTCCGGTCACCGCGGCTTCGCCGACACTGTCATAGCTGCGTACGTCATCCCAGTTCCAGTACTTCTTGTCGGTGAGGTTGTAGAGGCCGCCGTTGATGGTCACGTCCTGGGTGACTTTGTAGAAGGCGGTCAGGTCGACAACCCCGAAGCCCGGAGTCTTGAAGGGCCCGCTGGTGTCGCCGTCCGGCGCGTGGAAGGTACTGCTGTCGACGCGATCCTGCTTTTTCACCAGGGTCCAGCTCAACAGGCCACCATAGTTGTCCTGGTCGTAGCCCAGGCCAAACACGCCCTTGAGCGGGTTGACGCTGTTCAGCGGCTCGCCGTTATCGTCGTTACGACCGTAGGCATAGGAAACCGAACCCTGGGTGTAGAGGCCTTGCGGGGCGCCGAATGCATCCAGGTTCAGGCGCCCTTTGGCTTCGGCCCCCTTGATGGTGGCGCGCTTGATATTGATGGCCTGGAACTGTTCGACCGTGCCGCCGACGACGGCGTTATCCTCATCGATAAAGTCGCGGTACTTGTTGTAAAACACGGCGATTTCAAAGGATCCCTCGTCAAATTTGCCGCGAATCCCGGTCTCGATGCCCTTGCTGGTTTCTGGCTTGAGGTCGGGGTTGGGCTCGACGGTGTAGCCCAGGTTGAGGTTTTCAAAGCGGCCGTACAACGCCTTGGCGGAGGGCGTACGGAAACCTTCGGCATATTGGCCGAACCAGGTGTATTGATCCGTCAGGGCGTAAGTCAGGCCGAACTTGGGCGTCACACGGTGCCAGGTTTTTTCCTTGTCGCTCACCGGGTCCGTCCCCGTCGGGTTGACGGTGTTGAGGAACTCCTGGGTCAGCTTGGGTTTGAGCTGGGTGTAGTCGTAGCGCACGGCGGGCAAAAAGGTCCATTTGTCCCAGCTGATCTGGTCCTGTGCGAACAGTGAATACGTGTTGATGGTTGGGTCGGGGAAGTCGCTGGACTTCTTCACGCTGTCAGTGGCAATCGGGCTGGGCGCGCCGATGGCGGTGCAGCCACTGCCGACGGCCACACAGGTCGCGCCGCCCTCGCGCGAGCCGGTGACTTTCTGCTGCTTGAGGGTAGTGCCGTAGGTCACTTGGTGATCGGTTTCACCGAGGTTGAACGCTTTGTCCAACTGCGCATCGAAAATCCACTGTTTTTCCTGGTACAGCGTGTCGCGGGTACGCAGGACACGCCGACCTGACTGATAGATCTCGGCAGTGGTCTGGTCGGTCTTGGCGATCTGGTAGTTGAGGCTGGTCTTGATCCGGTCGGCAATCGGCGACTCAAGGGCGAAGCTGTTTTCCAGGCCGAAACGTTCGCGGGTAATGGTGTCGTTACCACGGCGATCACGGTAGAGGTTGAAGCCTCGGCCGCCGATGAACGGGCCGCCCACCGCGTTCTTCAGGTTGACGTCGCGATCATCCTTGTACTTCTCATAGGTCAGGCCCAGGCGGTTGTCATCGCCATAGTTCCAGCCGAGCTTGGCCAGGATGTTGGTGGTGCGCGCGTCCTCGGGGTTGGCGCCGGTACGGGCCAGGCCGGTGGCGTTGTTGCCGTCGTAGGATTCGGTCTCATGGCCATTGCGCTGGCTCAGGTGCAGCAAGCCATCGAAGTCCTGCACGCGGCCGGCGACGGTGCCGGAGGTCAGCCAGCTTTCGTCGGCGGAGCTGTAGCCGGTCTTCAGGCGTGCGCCGACGTCCTGGCCGGGCTTGATGATGTCGTCCGGGTCGAGGGTGAAGTAACTCACGGCGCCGCCGATGGCGCTGCTGCCGTAGAGGGCCGAGGCCGGGCCGCGCAGGATCTCGACGCGCTTGACGATCTCCGGGTCGACGTAGTTGCGGCGGGTCTTGGCATAAGGGCCGTTGAAGAAGTTGTCGGGCACTTCCACACCGTCCACCTGGGTGAGGATGCGGTCGCCGTCGATACCGCGGATGTTGAACCCGGCATTGCCGGCTCGGGTGCCAGCGCCGCCCACCGAGACGCCGGGCTCGTAGCGCACCAGTTCGCGGATGTTGTTGACGTTTTGGCGGTCCAGCTCTTCGCGATCATGCACGCTGACGGTGCTCGGTACGCTGTTCACATCCTGCGCGTTACGGGTGGCGCTGATGGTCACCTGTTGCAGGTTGAGGGTGCTGCCCGCCGTGCGCTTTTCCAGGACGATGTTGTTATTGCCCAGCTTGCGGTAGCTCAGGTTGGTCCCCACCAACAGCCGGTCCAGGGCTTTCTCCGGCGACAGTGCGCCGCGCACCCCAGGGGACGACACGCCCTGGCCCAGTTCGGCGGGCAGGCCGACTTGCCAGCCGGTCACGCTGGTAAAAGCGTTCAGCGCCGAAACCAGTGGCTGTTGCTCGATGCTGAAGCTGTAGTTGCCATGGCTGCGGGCGGCAGGTTCGGCGGCAGTGGCGGCCATCATTGGCGAACCGGCCAGCAGGATGGCGGCGGTCAGCAAGGACAGCACGGGGGAGGAGGACCGGCGGTTGAAACGAGAGGACATCGAGAGCGCTCCGGAAGGTACGAATCTTATAGTTGCGAACCGAACCAAATAGGAATCAGTTGCATTGGCTAAGACGAGACGTACCGTCGAAGGCTATCGAGTAAAAATAATTCTCATTTAGTTCAAAATCACCAGCGCGGGGTATTCCGACAACTTCGCTGAGGTGATGTGGGCCAGGGAGCGCACCACATCCAGGGGTTGGTCGAGGCGGTAGTTGCCGGTGACGGCGACGCTGGCGAGCTTGTCGTTGGTGTTGACGATCCAGCCGGGGTAGTAACGACGCAACTCGGCGAGCACTTCGCTCATCGGGCAGTTTTCGAAAATCAGCCGGCCTTGCACCCAGGCCAGGTCCTTGCTGGCATCCAGCCTGGCCGGTTGGCCAAAGCCCTTGGGCCCGATGCGGATGCTTTCACCGGCACTCAGGCGCACGCGGGCATCGTCGAAGGTGTTGCTCAGGTCGACATCGCCGCGCTGCACCTGCACCTGGGCTTCGCCGTTGAGGAAGCGCACGGCGAAGGCGGTATCACGCACGCTGGCGCGCACGGGGCCGGCGTCGATTTCCAGGGGCAGGCCATGGCCGGGCATGATTTCGAAAAAGGCTTCGCCCTGGTACAGGCGAACGATCCGCTGGTGGTCCTTGATGCTGCTGGAAAACGCCGAATTGGTGTTCAGCAACACTTTCGAGCCATCGTCCAATTGCAGGCGCTGGCGTTCGCCCACCACCGTGAGATGGTCGGCTTGCAGGCGTACCGGCAGGTTGCTGAAGCTGAACAGGCCGATCAACAGCACGGCGGCGGTGGCCAGCGGTTTCCAGTGCGGCTTGATCCGGCGCCAGCCCCTGGGTTTGCGCGGCGCGGCCAGGGCGACGGCGGCGCTGTGCACCGGCGCGCCACCCCAGGCGGCCTGGGCCTTGCCGAAGGCGTGGACGTGGGCGGGGTCTTGGGCCAGCCAGGCTTCAAACTCGGCCTGCTGCCCGGGCGCAGGGCACTGCAAGGCGATCAGCCAGTCGAGGGCCTGGTCCATAGCCGTGTCTTGCAACACCTCATGAGCCAGCTCATGGGGGCGCAGTTTATTCGGGTCCGTCACGGTGTTCCTCGGGTCTTCGCCACGTTTTATTCATCTTTCCTACAGCTTGGGTCGACAATTCTGTCGGCTGAAGCTTAAGGCCGATCCAGTCTTTCGGCCACACCTACACAAATGGCCATGATCAATTTCAGTTCCTTTTGCACGGTGCTCAAGGACACGTCCAACTGATCGGCGATCTCCTGGTAGCTGCAACCGTGCAGGCGGCTGAGGATGAAAATCTGCTGCTGGCGTGCGCTCAACTGGCCGAGGCTGATGCTCAGGTGTTCAAGCAATTGCTCGGCCTGGGTTGCATCTTCGGGGGGGCTGATGGGGGCGGCGACGCTTTGCAGGATCTCCAGCGGTACATCTTCCTGCAGGGTGCGCGCTTGAATCCTGCGTGAACGCAAGTGATCCAGCGCCAGGTTACGCGCGGTCTGGTAGACGAAGGGTTCGAGGTGATCGATCGGCCGCTCGCTGAGGGCCCGGGTGACGCGCAGGTAGGTCTCCTGCAACAGGTCCTCGGCGGTGCTGTGGTTATTCACCATCCGCTGCAAGGTGCGTAGCAGAATCACCCGTTGGGTGAGAAAGACTTGGTTGAAGCGAGATTGGCTCACAGTGATACCAGACCGATTTGCAGTTAATGATAATGCTTATCATCAACTCAAATGGCAAGTGGCTATTCCTCTGTGTCTACATAGAACAATGTGGGAAGGGCGGTGCGACGATTCGAATTGCCCCTCCCACAGGACCGCATTACTCGGCGTTGCACAACGCCAGGCAGTTATCCAGCATGCGGTTCGAGAAGCCCCACTCGTTGTCATACCAGGCCAGCACTTTCAACAACTTGCCGCTGACCTTGGTGTGGTTGGCATCGAAGATCGACGACAGCGGGTTATGGTTGAAGTCACTGGAGACCAGCGGCAGGGTGTTATAGCCGAGGATCTTCGAGTGTTGGCTGGCTTCCTTGAGCAGTGCGTTGACTTCGTCGGCAGTGGCTTCTTTCTTCAACTGCACGGTGAGGTCCACCAGCGACACGTTGATCACCGGTACACGCACGGCCATGCCGGTCAGCTTGCCTGCCAGCTCCGGCAGCACCAGGCCCACCGCTTCGGCGGCGCCGGTCTTGCTTGGGATCATGTTCTGGGTGGCCGAACGCGCGCGGTACGGGTCGGTGTGGTAGACGTCGGTCAGGTTCTGGTCGTTGGTATAGGCATGAATCGTGGTCATCAAGCCACTTTCGATACCCAATTCGCGGTGCAGCACCTGGGCGACCGGCGCCAGGCAGTTGGTGGTGCACGACGCGTTGGAGATGATCTGGTGGGATTGACGCAGGATGTCGTGGTTCACGCCGTAGACCACGGTCGCGTCCGCGCCTTTGGCCGGGGCGGAGATGATCACCTTGCGTGCGCCGGCGGTAATATGGGCGGCAGCCTTGTCACGGTCGGTGAACAGGCCGGTGCATTCGAACACCACGTCGACCTTGTGCGCCGCCCACGGCAGGTCGGCCGGGTTGCGAATGGCACTGACGGCAATCCGGTCACCATTGACGGTCAGGCTTTCCTGATCGTGGGCAACCTCTGCATCGAAAGTGCCGTGCACGGTGTCGTATTTGAGCAGGTGGGCGTTGATCGAGCTGTCGCCCAAATCATTGATGGCGACGATCTGCAAATCCTGGCGATAGCCTTGGGTATACAGTGCGCGCAGGACATTACGGCCGATACGGCCAAAACCATTGATTGCGATACGAAGAGTCATTGGAAAGTGCCTGTCGTCGATTTGTTGTAAGAATTACAAGATTATTCGCATAAAAATAGAAAACAAGCCTTTTTAGTGGCAATATTTTGTTCAATCTACAACGAGTGACCTGAATCAACTGGTCCGATGATCCAAACGACTCTCTGCCATCCCATGAGCTGCGGGCGTTTGATCAGCATAGACACTCAGGTCGCCACATCCGTTAGCCTGGAGTTCTACACATGCATCCCCGCGTCCTTGAGGTCACCGAACGGCTTATCGCCCGCAGCCGCGCCACTCGTGAGGCTTACCTTGCGCTCATTCGCGGCGCAGCCAGCGACGGTCCGATGCGCGGCAAGCTGCAATGCGCCAACTTCGCCCATGGCGTGGCCGGTTGCGGCACCGAAGATAAAAATAGCCTGCGCATGATGAACGCCGCCAACGTGGCAATTGTTTCGTCATATAACGACATGCTCTCGGCGCACCAGCCGTACGAACATTTCCCGGAACAAATAAAGAAAGCCCTACGCGAAGTCGGCTCGGTCGGCCAGTTCGCCGGCGGCACCCCGGCCATGTGCGACGGCGTGACTCAGGGCGAGCCCGGCATGGAGCTGAGCCTGCTCAGTCGTGAAGTCATCGCCATGTCCACGGCGGTAGCGCTGTCCCATAACATGTTCGACGCCGCGCTGATGCTGGGCATCTGCGACAAGATCGTGCCCGGCCTGATGATGGGCGCGCTGCGCTACGGCCACCTGCCGATGATCTTCGTACCGGGCGGGCCGATGCCTTCGGGCATCTCCAATAAGCAGAAGGCCGATGTGCGCCAGCGCTACGCCGAAGGCAAGGCCACTCGCGAAGAGCTGCTGGAATCGGAGATGAAGTCCTACCATAGCCCCGGCACCTGCACCTTCTACGGCACCGCCAACACCAATCAACTGCTGATGGAAGTGATGGGCCTGCATTTGCCGGGTGCCTCGTTCGTCAACCCGTACACGCCGCTGCGTGACGCCCTGACCCGCGAAGCCGCGCACCAGGTCACGCGCCTGACCAAGGCCAACGGCAACTTCACGCCGATCGGCGAGATCGTCGATGAGAAATCCATCGTCAACGCCATCGTTGCGCTCAACGCGACGGGCGGTTCCACCAACCACACCCTGCACATGCCGGCCATCGCCATGTCGGCGGGCATCATCCTCACCTGGGACGACATGGCCGACCTCTCCGAGGTGGTGCCGACCCTGTCCCACGTGTATCCAAACGGCAAGGCCGACATCAACCACTTCCAGGCAGCGGGCGGCATGTCGTTCCTGATCCGCGAGCTGCTTGAAGCCGGCCTGCTTCACGACGACGTCAACACTGTGGCGGGCAAGGGCCTGAGCCGTTATGTCCAGGAACCATTTCTGGTCGACGGCGAGCTGGTGTGGCGCGACGGCCCGATCGAAAGCCTCGACGAAACCATCCTGCGCCCGGTGGCGCGCGCGTTCTCGCCGGAAGGTGGCCTGCGTGTGATGGAAGGCAACCTCGGCCGCGGTGTCATGAAAGTCTCTGCCGTAGCCCCTGAGCATCAGATCGTCGAAGCGCCGGCGGTGGTGTTCCAGGACCAGCAGGACCTGGCCGATGCGTTCAAGGCCGGCCAGCTGGAAAAGGATTTTGTCGCCGTGATGCGCTTCCAGGGCCCGCGCTCCAACGGCATGCCGGAACTGCACAAGATGACGCCGTTCCTCGGCGTGCTGCAGGACCGTGGCTTCAAAGTCGCACTGGTGACAGACGGGCGTATGTCCGGCGCGTCGGGTAAGATCCCCGCCGCGATTCATGTCAACCCCGAAGCCCAGAGCGGCGGGCCACTGGCACGGGTCAAAGATGGCGATATCATTCGCGTGGATGGCGTGAAGGGCACCTTGGAGCTTAAGGTGGACGCCGAAGAATTTGCAGCGCGCACGCCTGCCACGGGCCTGTTGGGCAATAACGTGGGGGCCGGTCGCGAGCTGTTTGCATTTATGCGCTTGGCCGCAAGCTCCGCAGAGCAAGGCGCCAGCGCCTTTACCTGTGCCTTGGAGACGCTTAAGTGAAGCTAGCGCTGGTCGGTGACATCGGGGGTACCAACGCCCGTTTTGCGTTGTGGCGAGATCAGGCACTGCATTCGATCCGGGTGCATGCCACGGCTGATCACCAAAGCCCTGAGGACGCGATCAAGGTCTACCTCAAGGAAGAAGGCCTGCAAATCGGCGACATCGGTGCGGTGTGCCTGTCGGTCGCCGGGCCGGTGAGCGGGGATGAATTTAAATTCACCAACAATCACTGGCGCCTGAGCAAGACTGCGTTTTGCCAGGCCTTGCAGGTGGATGAACTGCTGCTGGTCAATGACTTCTCGGCCATGGCCCTGGGCATGACTCGCCTCAAGCCCGACGAATTCCGTGTGGTCTGCGAAGGCACGCCGGAACCGTTGCGCCCGGCGGTGGTGATCGGTCCGGGTACCGGCCTGGGTGTCGGTACCCTGCTGGACCTCGGCGCAGGCCGTTACGCGGCGTTGCCGGGGGAGGGCGGCCACGTCGACCTGCCCCTGAGCAGCCCACGGGAAACCCAGCTGTGGCAGCATATCTACAGCGAGATCGGCCACGTCAGCGCCGAAACCGCCTTGAGCGGTGGCGGTCTGCCGCGGCTGTACCGGGCGATTTGCGCGGTCGATGGCCACACCCCGGTGCTCGACACGCCCGAAGCCATCACGGCAGCGGGCCTGGCGGGCGACCCGGTGGCCATGGAAGTGTTGGATCAATTCAGCATCTGGCTGGGACGGGTAGCCGGCAACAATGTGCTGACCACCGGTGGGCGCGGTGGTGTGTATATCGTGGGTGGGGTGATTCCGCGGTTTGCCGACTTCTTCATCCACAGCGGTTTTGCCAGGAGCTTCAGTGACAAAGGCTGCATGAGCGACTACTTCAAGGGCATCCCGGTGTGGCTGGTGACCGCGCCGTATTCCGGGTTGACCGGGGCGGGCGTCGCATTGGAGCAGGCGTTTGCCTGACCCGCACCCCCTATAACAACAAGGAGGACCCCGTGAGCGTAATCAGTAAATCGATTCTCCTCGTCGACGACGACCAGGAAATCCGCGAATTGCTGCAGACCTACCTCAGTCGCGCCGGTTTCCAGGTGCGTGGCGTGCCGGATGGCGCGGGGTTCCGCCAGGCGATGAACGAGGCGCCGTGCGACCTGGTCATCCTCGATGTGATGCTGCCGGACGAAGACGGTTTCAGCCTCTGCCGCTGGATTCGCCAGCACCCGCGCCAGGCGCAGGTGCCGATCATCATGCTCACCGCCAGTTCCGACGAAGCCGACCGCGTGATCGGCCTGGAACTGGGGGCCGACGACTATATCGGCAAGCCCTTCAGCCCCCGCGAGTTGCAGGCGCGGATCAAGGCCTTGTTGCGCCGCTGCCAGTTCGGCCAGGAGCGCAGCGGTAATGGCGATGTGCTGGTGTTCGATGAATGGCGCCTGGACATGATCAGCCATCGGCTGTTTCACGTGGATGGCGAAGAGGTGATCCTCTCCGGTGCCGACTTTGCCCTGCTCAAGCTGTTTCTCGATCACCCGCAGCAGATTCTCGACCGCGACACCATCGGCAATGCCACCCGTGGCCGCGACCTGATGCCCCTCGACCGGATCGTCGACATGGCTGTCAGCCGCCTGCGTCAACGTCTACGCGACACCGAAAAACCCCCGAGGCTGATCCGCACCGTGCGCGGCAGCGGTTATCAACTGGCAGCCAGCGTGGTTGCCGGCAATGCCCACTGAGCCGCTGAGCGAACGCCGCCGGCGCTTCCCGGTACCGCGCTCGCTGCTGGGGCGCATGTTGCTGCTGACCTTGCTCGCGGTGCTGTTCGCCCAGGCGCTGTCCAGCGTGATCTGGGTCTCGCAGTTGCGCGCCACCCAGCTCGAAGGCCTGGTCACCAGTGCCCGTAGCCTGGCGCATTCGATGACCGCCAGCGTGAGTTATTTCCGTTCGTTGCCGGTGGCCTATCGGCCGTTGGTCCTTGACCAGCTGCGCAGTATGGGCGGCACCCGTTTTGTCGTGACCCTGAATGATCGGCCCCTCGACATGCAAGTGTTGCCGCAAACCCCGCGCAAGCAGGCGGTGCTGGTGGCCGTGGATGAAGTCCTGCGCCAGACCCTGGGCGCCGACGTGCCTATCTCGGTGGAGTTCGTCAGCGCCGAAGACCTGCGCATCTTCAACGCCGGCTTGAAACTGGATGAGTTGCCGCGTTCCTGGGCGCATTACGCGCTGACCCTGGAACCGGTCAACCCGCCGGTATTGGTGACTCAGATCGAACTCGCCCCCGGCGAATGGCTGTACATCGCTTCGCTGTTGCCCGAGCCCTACACCAGCCTTGAAGAACAGGGCCTGCCGTCCCAGCAAGTGTGGTTTATCGTGCTGACCAGCGGCTTCTTGCTGCTGTTCATCGGCCTGCTGGTGCACTGGCAAAGCCGGCCGCTCAAGCGCCTGGCGCGGGCGGCGCGTGACATGTCCCTGGGCGCCGATGTGGAACCGGTGGCCGAAGGCGGCGGCAGTGAAGTGGTGGAAGTGGGCCGCGCGTTCAATGCCATGCGCGAACGCATCAGCCGTTACCTCACGGAGCGCAGCCAGTTGTTCAGCGCGATTTCCCACGACCTGCGCACACCGATTACCCGCCTGCGCCTGCGCGTGGAATTGCTCGAAGACGAGAACCTGCAAACCAAGTTCGGCCGTGACCTGGATGAGTTGGAGTTGCTGGTCAAAGGCGCGCTGCAATGTGTGAAAGACACCGATATCCACGAGAACATCCAGCCGGTCGACCTCAACCATGTGCTCGAATGCCTGGTGGAGCCTTATGTGGCGCCCAACGGCAACGGCCGGGTCACCCTGGACGGCGCAGCAGTGGCGGCGTACCCGGGCAAGCCGCTGGCGCTCAAGCGTTGCATCGGCAACCTGATCGATAATGCCTTGAAGTACGGGCAGAACGCCCATTTGCGTATTGAGGACGATGGCGCGGAGTTCATCCTGCACGTCGACGACGAAGGCCCTGGCGTGCCGGAACAGCGTCTGGAACAGGTCTTCGAACCGCATTTTCGCCTGGCCGGCCAGCAGCAGGGTTACGGTTTGGGCTTGGGGATTGCGCGCAATATTGCCCATAGCCATGGCGGTGAAGTGAGTTTGCAGAATTTGCGTGAGGGCGGCTTGCGGGTCACCCTGCAACTGCCCAGGACCCTGGACTGAAAACACCATTGGACAAATAGGGGAGGGGGCAAACCCCTTCCCACATTTTGATCGTCTGTGTGTCAGACGCTTTGGCGCAGTCGTGCCAAATCCCTCAGCGGCGGTGCCCCAAACAACCGGCTGTACTCCCGGCTGAACTGCGACGGGCTTTCATACCCCACCCGATACCCCGCCGCCGACGCTTCCAGCCCTTCGGCAATCATCAGCCGACGTGCCTCCTGCAAGCGCAGCTGCTTTTGGTACTGCAACGGGCTCATGGCGGTAATTGCCTTGAAACGGTGATGCAGGGTCGAGACGCTGAGGTTCACTTCCTTGGCCAGGTCATCGATGCGCAGCGGTTGTTCGTAGTTGCCATTGAGCCACTTGATTGCCTGGCTGACGCGATGGCTCTGGCTGTTGGCCACGGCAATTTCATACAGACGATAACCCTGGGGACCGCGTAGCAGGCGGTAGAGGATTTCACGGTTGATCAGCGGCGCCAGCATGGCAATGTCTTTGGGCGTATCCAGCAGGCGCGCCAGGCGCAGCACGGCGTCGAGCAACTGGGGATCGATGCGGTCCACATACATCCCGCGCGATGTCGGGCGCGTGGGCACGCCCATGGGGCCGGCCTCGGCGATCAAGGCAGTCAGCTGCGCCGGGTCGATATTGATGCGCACTGACAGGTTTGGATCTTCCGGCGTGGCATCGATGATTCGCCCGGCCACGGGCATCGCCACCGAGAACACCAGGTAATTGAGCGGGTCGTAGGCAAAGATTTCGTCGGCCAGGCGCACTTCCTTGCTGCCGTTGGCGAGGATGCACAACGCCGGCTCCACCAGTACCGGCATGAAGTCACGCGGCGTGTTGTGGCGGTTCAGGAACAGTGACGTAATCGCCGTGCCATAGGAGCCGTCTTCCCAGGTGTGACGATGTACGATGCTCGCCAACTCGGCGCGCTGTTTTTCCGTCTCGGCGTCGAGGGGCATGGACTGATGTTCGGGCGACGGCATAAGGCGTCCTCTGCATGCTTTTTTGATGGGCTCAGCTTAGCGGCGGCTTTTCAAACAGTGTTAGGTCGATTCTGCACAATCCTTGCCTGATCCTGCGACGCGTCGTGAATCAGGCAAGTTCTCGGGCTGTCATGTCCCTGAAACAAGGCGTTTGCCTGTGGAATCGAATCGGCGGTCCCTCCGTCCTTCCTACGCTTCTCGCAGGATTGTGCAATAAGCCTGCAGGAATTGACTAACCGCGCCCGCACCCGCGCCGTTATCTTTGATCCTGTGGCAACACGCCCCCACAGTGCTTGCCGAGCATCACTTCTCAACGGGAGAGTCGAACATGTCCACCCCCATTCCCGCGAGCCATATGGCCTTTATCCGCGCCCGCACCGGGTGCAGCACCGAACTGGGTGCACGCTTGAGCAGTTTGATCGAACCGGGCCGTCAGGCTCAGGGTTGCCTGCAATTTTCGTTGCAGCATTCCCAGGTCGATCCCGATGTCTGGTTGATCTCGGGTTTCTGGAGCAGCGAGCAGGCGATGAGTGCCTACTTCAACTCGCCGGCCCTGATGATCTTCACTGAGCTGTTGAACGACATGGTCGTGCGCAGCATGGACTTCCAGACCTTCACCGATGCCTCCGCCGCCAATGCCTACGGCGAGTACCTGCAACTGGCCGGTTAATGGTTAGAATGGCCAACTTTTCCATTGGCCAGGACCTGCAACATGGCACGTAAACAATTTGCCCACCACGAAGCCGTTTCCGCCGTAGTACCGGGTGAAGGGGGCTACAGCGCCGCCGTCGCCATCAAGGCACTGGATGGCATGGGCGCCCCGCAGTTTCACAAGATCCTGGATGGACAGACGTTCAAGACTGCCTCCGACGCCGATGATGCCGCCACCGTGCAGCTTGAGCGGTTGATCGGTGTGGATGAAGAGGGTCAATTGACCTGGGCGAGCGCCGCGAGCTGAGCAACGCCGACCCTCTAATGTGGGAGGGGGCTTGCTCCCGATAGCAGTGTGTCAGCCAACAACGATTTTGGATGTGCCATTGCCATCGGGGGCAAGCCCCCTCCCACTTTTTTGGTGTATTTCAGTCAGGGTTGGGTGGCGCCTGGGCGGTACATCTTGAACAACGCCTCCGGGCCCAGCTGGAAGTAATCCGCCGGGCCACCGCCACGCAGGATCGGCTCGGCGGCGGCAGTGTCGTACACCCCATCCTTGAGCAGCCACTTGGCAATGTGCACCGCGACCACCTCGCCCAGCACCAGCCAGCTGGGCACCAACTGCTGGTCGGCGCGCTGCAGTTGGATGATCTGCGTCACCTTGCACTCGAACGACACCGGGCTCTCGCCCACTCGCGGCACGCCGACGATTTTCGACGCCACCGGTGTCAGGCCGGACAACTCGAACTCATTCACCTCCGGCGAGACGGCCGCGCAGCTCTGGTTCATCTGCTCGGCCAGCGGGCGGGTGGCCAGGTTCCACACAAACTCGCCGGTCTGTTCGATGTTGTTCAGGCTGTCTTTGCGCCCGACGCTGGAAAACCCAATGATCGGTGGAATGTAGTTGAACGCATTGAAAAAACTGTAGGGCGCCAGGTTCAGGCGCCCGTTACTGTCGTGGGATGAAATCCAGCCAATCGGCCGTGGCCCGACAATGGCATTGAACGGGTCATGGGGCAGGCCGTGGCCGTTGGCCGGTTCGTAGAAGTGGATATCGTCAGGCATGGCCGGGTTCCTGCTGCGGGGTTCTGGGAGGCCGTCATAGTGCAATCCACGGCGACGAATTTCCATCGACCCTATGGAATTTTCATTCAGCGGCCACCTATTTTTCACAGCGGCCCGTTCAGTCTGCGCCCAAGGTCGATACCCCCTATAAGACTGAGCCTCGGAGCCTTCTACCGCATGAATAAACTTCCTCAGATCACGCTGGCGTTCTGGGTCATGAAAATCTGCGCAACCACCCTCGGCGAAACCGCCGGGGATTTGTTGTCGATGACCCTGAACGTCGGTTACGCCATCAGCTCGATGATCCTCATCAGCGTGTTCCTGGTCACTCTGGTGACACAACTCTGGTCGAAAACCTACAACCCGGTGCTGTACTGGATCGTGATCCTGTCCACCAGCACCGCCGGCACCACCATGTCGGACTTCATGGACCGCACCCTGGGCCTGGGCTACGCCACCGGGTCGATGATCCTGATCGTGATCCTGATGATCATCTTTGCCTTGTGGCACCTCAGTGGTGACTCGCTGAACGTGAACAAGGTGCAGACTTTCCGAGGCGAGCTGTTCTACTGGATGGCGATCCTGTTCTCCAACACCCTGGGCACTGCGTTGGGCGACTTCCTGGCGGACGATTCGGGGCTCGGCTTTGCCGGTGGCGCCTTGTTGATTGGCTCGACCATTGCCGCGGTGGTGGCGCTCAAGTACTTCACCCAAATCTCGTCGGTGCTGTTGTTCTGGGTGGCGTTTGTACTGACCCGGCCGTTTGGTGCGACCCTGGGCGACTTCCTGACCAAGCCCCATGAAAAGGGCGGGTTGGATTTCGGCACCATTGGATCATCGGCGGTATTGGCGGCGGTGCTGGTGGTGATGATTGTCGGGGCGTCGTATGCACAGCGGCGGTATGGCCGGAGCCCGGTAGCAGAGGTGTCCTGATTCAACAGGTGGGAGCGGGCAAGCCCGCTCGCCACAGGTTACTGTGTGCCCGTTCTATCTCTTAACTAACAGGCATTAGGGCTTGCCCGCTCCCACATTTGTTACTGCATCCAACCGTTAGTCCGTGGTGATGCGCGAATGCTTGCGTGTGTCCTTCATGGTCACATAGACCGCCAGCGACACTGCAATACACGCGGTCACATACCAGTAGTAACCGGTTTCCATCCCGATGCTCTTGAACCACAGCGCGATGTATTCAGCGGTACCGCCGAAGATCGACACGGTCAGTGCATAGGGCAGGCCCACGCCCAGGGCGCGGATTTCGGTCGGGAACAGTTCAGCCTTGACTACGGCGTTGATCGAGGTATAGCCGCTGACGATGATCAGCGCGGCCATGATCAGGAAGAACGCGCCCCACCAGGTCTGGATAGTGTGCAGGGTGGTGAGGATCGGTACGGTGAACAGGGTGCCGAGGATGCCGAAGGCGATCAGGATCGGCCGACGCCCGACTTTGTCCGACAGCCCACCGACGATCGGTTGCAGGCACATGAACAGGAACAGCGTTGCCGCCGAGATGGTGGTGGAGTCGGAAATGCTCATGCCGACGGTGTTCACCAGGTACTTCTGCATGTAGGTGGTGTAGGTGTAGAAGGCCAGGGTGCCGCCCATGGTCAGGCCGACCACGGTCATCAGTTCCTTGGGGTGGCGCATCAAGGTGCGCATGGCGCTTTCCTTGGCTTTTTCCTTCTTGGTGAACGACTCGGTTTCTTCCATGCCGCGACGCAGGTACAGCGCGACCACTGCGCACAGGGCGCCGATGGCGAACGGGATACGCCAGCCCCAGTCGTACAGTTGCTCGGTGGTAAGGATCTGCTGCAGCACGATCAGCACGGCCAGGGCGATGAGCTGGCCGGAGATCAGGGTCACGTACTGGAAGCTGGAGAAGAAACCGCGACGTTCCTTGGTGGCCATTTCACTCAGGTAGGTGGCCGAGGTGCCGTATTCGCCACCGACCGACAAGCCTTGCAGCAGGCGGGCGAACACCAGCAGGATCGGTGCGCCGACGCCGATGGTTTCGTAACCGGGGCTCAGGGCGATGATCAACGAGCCGAAGCACATCAGCAGGACCGACGCCATCAATGCTGCTTTGCGACCCGCACGGTCGGCGTACAGGCCCATCAGCCAGCCACCGATGGGGCGCATCAGGAAGCCCACGGCGAAGATCGCAGCGGTGTTGAGCAATTGGGCGGTGGTGTCGCCTTTCGGGAAAAAGGCTTTGGCGAAGTACAGCGAGAACGCGGCGTAGACGTACCAGTCGTACCACTCGACCATGTTGCCGACCGATCCGCTGAAGATCGATTTGATGCGGCTGGTGGTGGTGCGTTCTTTAGCCGGCGCGGCCGCCGACCCCAGGGGCAAGGTGTTGGAGTTATCCATTGAAGGATCCTTCATCTAGTTGTTTTTATGGAGCGGCGCGAGCGCAGCCTGGCTGGGGCTATAGCAGGAGCTGTGCCAGGTAGATGAAGGCCCGGTCTAGAAGGGGCTGGGTTTTATTTTGGGCGGAAAGTCGCTGATGTTTTTGAGGTGATGAGCGGAAATCCGCTCATTCGTCTTTCAGGAACATGTCCCTGGCCAACCCATGGCGCTGCATCTTTTCGTTGAAGGTGCGCCGTGGCAGCTGCAACTCCGCCAGCACCGCCTTGATATCGCCTTTATGCCGGGTCAATGCGGCCTTCAGGCAATGGGCCTCGAACGCCTCCTGCTGCGCGGCCAGCGATTGCCCGGCTTCGATCCCTTCCGGTTCCGGTTCGCTAAGGCCCAGCACCTGGCGTTCGGCGACGTTGGCCAGCTCGCGCACATTGCCCGGCCAGTCATGGCTGAGCAGGCGGCCCAACTGCGCGCCGCTCAGCGGTTCCGCGCTGCGGCCCAGGCGCTCGGCGGCGCTTTGGGCAAAGTGATCGAACAGCAGCGGGATGTCTTCGCGGCGCTCGCGCAGAGGCGGCAGGCGCAGTTGTGCAACGTTCAGGCGATAGGCCAGGTCTTCGCGAAAACGCCCGGCGCGGGCCTCTTCCAGCAGGTCCGGCTTGGTCGCGGCAATGATGCGTAAATCCACATGAATGCTTTGATTGGAGCCCAGGCGTTCCAGCTTCTGATCCTGCAACACCCGTAACAGCTTCACTTGCTGGGCCAGGGGCATGCTTTCGATTTCATCGAGGAACAGCGTGCCGCCATGGGCGTACTCCAGTTTGCCGATGCGCTTGCCCTGGGCACCGGTGAAGGCGCCGCTTTCGTGGCCGAACAGTTCAGCCTCGAACAGCTGCTCGGGAATCGCCGCGCAATTGAGCGCCACAAACGGTTTTTTCGCACGGGGGCCGAAGTCATGCAGGCAACGGGCGACCAGCTCCTTGCCGCTGCCGGTCTCGCCACGGATCAGCACGTTGACCGGCAAGGTCGCCAGGTCGAGTACCTGTCGGCGCAGGTTCTGCAAGCCACGGGACACGCCGAGCAGGCTCGACTCCAACTGCGCCCGATGATCGGCCTGTTGGTGCAGGCGGCGGTTTTCGAGGATCAGCCTGCGCTTGTCCAACGCGCGGCGCAGGCTGTTGAGCAAGGCATCGGGGCTGAAGGGTTTTTCGAGGAAGTCGTAGGCGCCGTCGCGCATGGCTTCTACGGCCATCGGTACATCGCCATGTCCGGTCAGCAGGATGACGGGCAGGTCGGCGTCACGGCGCTGCACTTCGGCCAGCAGCTCCAGGCCGCTGAGCCCGGGCATGCGCACGTCGCTCAGGATCACTCCGGGAAAGTCCTTGGGCAGTTGCGCCAGGCAGGCTTCGGCGCGGCTGAACAACTGCACCTCGAAGCCCGACAAGCTCAGCCATTGCTCGACGGCCGTACGAATGCTGGCTTCGTCATCGACCACAATCACCGCGTTCAACATAAGTCGGGTGTCTCCAGCGCGATAGGCAAGGTCAGGGTGAATACCGCGCCGTCGCCACGGTTACTGGCGCTCAGGCGCCCGCCCAATTCGTGCACGATAGCGTAGGAAACTGCCAGGCCCAAGCCGAGCCCGTCGCCCACCGGCTTGGTGGTGAAGAACGGATCGAACACGCTGTTGAGGTGCTCCTCGGCAATCCCGCCGCCGCTGTCGCTGACCGTGAGTTGCCACAGTTGCTGGTCGGCATGCAGGCGGATTTCCAGGCGTTTGCGGGGTTTGTCGGCCATGGCGTCGAGGGCGTTGCGCAGCAGGTTGATCATCACCTGTTCGAGGCGGATCGCGTCGCCGCGTACCCAGGCGGGGCGGGTCAGGTCCAGCACGCTGCCGATGGCTTCATCACGCAGGCGCGCGTCGAGCAGGTGCAGGGACTGGTCGACCACGGTGGCCAGGTCCAGGCGTTCGCGCAGGCCACTGGGGCTTTTGCGCGCAAAAGTCTTGAGATGGCCGGTCAGCGCGGCCATGCGTGTGAGCATGTCGTCCAGTGGGGTCAGGGCCTTGTAGGCGTCGTCCACCCGACCGTGGTCCAGCAGCAACCGCAGGGTCGCCAACTGCATGCGCTGGGCGGTCAGCGGCTGGTTGATCTCATGGGCGAGGGCGGCGGACATCTGCCCCAACGCCGCTAATTTCGCCGATTGCACCAGGCCATCCTGGGCCGTGCGCAGGGCCTGGGTGCGCTCTTCCACAAGCTGTTCGAGTTCTTCGCGGCTGCGCTGGCGCAAACGGGCCAGGCGCCAGCGTTGGCTGAGGAACAGCACCAGGAACACCAGCGCCAGCCAGGAGCCGGCGGCGGCGAGGCCGGCGTTGCGCTGGTCTTCAAAGGCGAACAGGGGTTTGCGCAACAGGTGCAGGGTCCAGCCCTCGGCTTTCAGCGGCAGGGACTCCCAGATGTAATTGGCGTTGCCTTCGGGGCCGTTGACGCGCATCAGGTGGCTGTTTTCGTCGAAGCGTTGCAACGTCTGGGTGTCCAGCGGCTGCAGTTGTTTCTTGTCGTATTGGCGGGTGGCCTTGAGTTCGGCCAGATCGCTGGCCGATAACGGGTGTAGGTTGCGATAACGCCAGCCCGGTTGATTGGCGATAAACACGATGCCGCGTGCGTCGCTGACCAGCAACAGGTCATTGCCCTGGGCCCATTCGCGCTCCAGCTCAGGGAATTCCAGTTTCACCACCATGGCGCCAAGGAACTGCTCGTGTTCATCCAGCACGGCGCTGGAGAGGAAATACCCCGGGATCCCGGTGGTTACGCCGACCGCGTAAAAGCGCCCGGTGCCCTGGCTCTTGGTCTGGCTGAAATACGGCCGAAACGCGTAGTTGTGCCCGACGTAACTGCTCGGCAAGTTCCAGTTGCTGGCGGCCACAGCCAGGCCAGTGCGGTCCATCAACTCCAGGGTGGAGGACTGCGCCGCACCGTTGATGCGTTCGAGCTTGCGGTTGAGCAGGTCCTGGGTGCCGGGGTCCAACGGGCCTTTGAGCGCGTTGATCATCTCCGAGTCCAGCGCCAGCACGGCGGGCAGGGCGCGGTAGCGTTCGATCAGGGTGTGCAGGGAGTTGGCGTACAGCGCCAGCTGCTGGTTGGCGCGGGCCGCATCGTCCACCAACGCCTGGCGTTCGGCATGGCGCGTGGCTAAGGCCGCGGCCAGCAGCGCACCGGCGATGATCAGCAGGGAGTAGAAGGTCAGGCGCAGGGGACGCGGGATCACGATCATACGGTGATGGGCAGGCACGGTAAGGGGAGTGCACCATAACATGAGCGGCTTGGGTCTTGTGGTGAGGGGCTGTCGTGGCTGAAGGGGAGAGTGGGCTTCTTGTGGTGAGCGGGGCAAGCCCGCTCACCACAATAAACCCGCTTGCCATAGGTGAATCAGCAGGCAATAAAAAAGCGACCGGGCCATGGGCCGCGGTCGCCTCAGTCTTGGGGGAGGGTGCTTACTGCACTTCTACCGCCAGGCTTTCACTGATCTTTTTCTGCCAGATGGCAGGACCGGTGATGTGGACGGATTCGCCCTTGCTGTCCACCGCAACGGTGACCGGCATGTCTTTCACGTCGAACTCGTAGATCGCTTCCATGCCCAGTTCGGCGAAGGCCACCACACGCGATTTCTTGATGGCCTGCGCCACCAGGTAAGCGGCGCCGCCCACCGCCATCAGGTACACGGCCTTGTGGTCCTTGATCGCTTCGATCGCGGTAGGGCCGCGCTCGGATTTGCCGATCATGCCCAGCAGGCCGGTTTGCTCGAGGATCTGACGGGTGAACTTGTCCATCCGCGTCGCCGTGGTCGGACCGGCAGGGCCAACCACTTCTTCGCGCACCGGATCAACCGGGCCGACGTAGTAGATAAAGCGACCCTTGAGGTCCACCGGCAGGCTTTCGCCCTTGTTCAGCATCTCGACCATGCGCTTGTGCGCGGCGTCGCGACCGGTGAGCATCTTGCCGTTGAGCAGTACGGTTTCGCCCGGCTTCCAGCTCTGCACTTCTTCCGGGGTCAGGGTGTCGAGGTTGACACGGCGGGCCGATGGGCCGGCTTCCCAGACGATTTCCGGGTAGGCGTCCAGCGGTGGCGCTTCCAGCGACGCCGGGCCCGAACCGTCGAGCACGAAGTGCGCGTGACGGGTGGCGGCGCAGTTGGGGATCATGCACACCGGCAGCGAAGCGGCGTGGGTCGGGTAGTCCATGATCTTCACGTCGAGCACGGTGGTCAGGCCACCCAGGCCCTGGGCGCCGATGCCCAGTTGGTTGACCTTCTCGAACAACTCCAGGCGCATCTCTTCGATACGGTTCTGCGGGCCGCGCTTTTTCAACTCGTGGATGTCGATGGATTCCATCAACACTTCCTTGGCCATCACCGCGGCTTTCTCGGCGGTACCGCCGATGCCGATGCCGAGCATGCCCGGTGGGCACCAGCCGGCGCCCATGGTCGGAACGGTCTTGAGCACCCAGTCGACGATCGAGTCGGACGGGTTGAGCATGGCCATTTTCGACTTGTTCTCGGAACCGCCGCCCTTGGCCGCCACATCCACTTCCACGGTGTTACCCGGGACGATGGAGTAGTGGATCACGGCAGGGGTATTGTCCTTGGTGTTCTTACGTGCGCCGGCCGGGTCGGCCAGGATGGAGGCGCGCAGGACGTTTTCCGGCAGGTTGTAGGCGCGACGCACGCCTTCGTTGATCATGTCGTCCAGGCCCATGGTGGCGCCATCCCAACGTACGTCCATGCCCACGCGCACGAACACGGTGACGATACCGGTGTCCTGGCAGATCGGGCGATGGCCGGTGGCGCACATGCGCGAGTTGATCAGGATCTGCGCGATGGAGTCACGGGCTGCCGGCGATTCTTCGCGCAGGTAGGCCTCGTGCATCGCCTGGATGAAATCAACGGGGTGGTAGTAGGAAATGAATTGCAGGGCGTCGGCAACGCTCTGAATCAGGTCGTCTTGCTTGATCACGGTCATGAGTCGCGCTCCTCTATAAGGGAACATTCAATAAAGGTGGGCTCAGTGGGGTGCATCGGTCGGCTGAGTCCACCTTTCCAAGGCACGCCAAGTGGTGCAGGCGCGACGCTAAAAAGGCGCGGCAGTATAACCCGGCACGGTGGCCGATACACCCGACTATGGTCAAACTGTCGCAGGCATGATTCCCTGTGCGCGCCCCTTGTGATCGAGTCCTGCTATGCCTGAACTGTACGTCGGCGAACGCCATTGGTCGGTAGCCACCGGCAGCAACCTGCTGGATGCCTTGAGTCAGGCGGGTGTGGCCGTGCCCTACAGTTGCCGGGCCGGCAGTTGCCATGCGTGCCTGGTGCGGTGCCAGGGCGAGGTCGAGGACCTGCAGCCCGCTGCTTTGAGCCCGGCACAACGCCAGGAGGGCTGGCGCCTGGCGTGCCAGTGCCAGGTGATCGGCGATCTGCAGGTCGAGGCGTTCGACCCACTGCGTGACGGTTTGCCGGCCCAGGTGGTGGGGGCCGATTGGTTGAATGCCTCGGTGCTGCGCCTGCGGCTGCAACCGGAGCGTGGACTGCGGTATCGCGCCGGGCAGCACCTGGTGTTGTGGGTCGGGCAGGTGGCACGGCCTTATTCCCTGGCCAGCCTGCCTCAGGAGGATGCCTTCCTGGAGTTTCATATCGATTGCCGCCAGCCCGGCGCATTCAGCGATGCCGCGCGCGCGTTGTCGGTGGGTGATCGCCTGCGCCTGGGAGAACTGCGTGGCGGAGCACTGCAATACGATCCCGACTGGCAATCCCGGCCGCTGTGGCTGCTGGCTTCCGGTACCGGCCTGGGCCCTTTGTGGGGTGTGCTGCGCGAGGCGTTGCGCCAGGATCACCAGGGCGCCATCCGTATGATTCACCTGGCCCATGATGCCGACGGTCATTACCTGGCCGGACCCCTGGCCGAACTGGCTGCGCGTCATCCCAACCTGACGGTGGAGCTGTGGACTGCGGCCGAGTCGGCCCAGGCATTGGCGCAACTGCGGCTTGTTTCCCGGCAAACCCTGGCCTTACTCTGCGGGCATCCCCTCAGCGTCGATGCGTTTTCCAAGCGCCTGTTCCTGGCGGGACTGCCGCGCAATCAACTGCTGGCCGATGTGTTCCTGCCCCGTGGTTGAGTGCTGAATTCCACTGCCGTGAGATTCGCCATGACCGACGCTATCCTGCTGCAACGCGAGCGCGGGCTGCTGACCCTGCAGCTCAATCGCCCGGATAAGAAAAACGCCCTGACCCGAGCCATGTACAGCCAATTGGCCGAGGCGTTGGAGCAGGCCGATGCGGACCCGCAGATCAATGCCGTGCTGATCCAGGGCAGCAGCGAGTGTTTTACCGCCGGCAACGATATCGGCGACTTTCTTGAACAGCCGCCCAGCGACCTCGACAGCCCGCCGTTTCACTTTATGAAAAGCCTGCTCAACTGCCGCAAGCCGGTGATCGCAGCTGTAGCGGGTGCGGCGGTGGGGATCGGCACCACCCTGCTGCTGCATTGCGACCTGGTGTACATCAGCCGCGATGCACGGTTGCGCATGCCGTTCGTCAATTTGGGGCTGTGTCCGGAGTTTGGGTCGAGCCTGATCCTCCCGCGTTTATTGGGGCACGCGAAGGCGGCTGAACTGCTGTTGCTGGGTGAGGGCTTCAGCGGCGAACAAGCGGCCGCGTGGGGGATTGCTACCGAAGCGTTGGGCAGTGGCGAAGCGGCGTTGGCCAAGGCGCGGGAAATGGCCGAGCGCTTTGAAACCCTGGCGCCGGGAGCGGTGCAGGTCTGCAAGCAGTTGATGAAGAGCGTGGACCGGGAGCAGTTGCGGCAAGTGATCGAGGAAGAGGGGGCGTTGTTTGTGCAGCGCTTGAAGTCGCCGGAAGCGATTGCGGCGCTGTCGGGGTTTATGGACAGGCGTTAACCCCATGTGGGTGCGACGATTCGACATGCTCCCTGCCACACGGAAAGCAAAAAGCCCCGCCATTCACATGGCAGGGCTTTTGGTTTTCAGCCTGTCACTCAGACCATTGGGTCGCCAACGTGCAGGATCTTCATGCCGTTGGTGCCGCCGATGGTGTGGTAGCTGTCGCCTTTGGTCAGGATGACCCAGTCGCCTTTCTCCACTACGCCGCGCTTGATCAACTCGTCGATGGCCGCCTGGCTGACTTCATGGGGCGGCAACGACGCCGGGTCGAACGGCACGGTGTATACGCCACGGAACATGGCCGCACGGGCCTGGGTTTCGCGGTGCGGGGAGAACGCGTAGATCGGTACCGAAGAACGGATACGCGACATGATCAACGGCGTATAGCCACTTTCGGTCAGGGCAATGATCGCTTTCACGCCCGGGAAGTGGTTGGCGGTGTACATGGCGGCCAGGGCAATGCTCTGATCGCAGCTTTCGAACACTTTGCCGATGCGGTGGCTGGAGGTCTTGCTGGTCGGGTGCTTTTCGGCACCGACGCAGATACGCGCCATGGCCTGCACGGCTTCCAGTGGGTATGGGCCGGCGGCGCTTTCGGCCGAGAGCATCACGGCGTCGGTGTAGTCGAGCACGGCGTTGGCCACGTCGGACACTTCGGCGCGGGTCGGCATCGGGTTCTGGATCATCGACTCCATCATCTGGGTCGCGACGATTACCGCTTTGTTGTGGCGGCGTGCGTGCAGGATGATCTTTTTCTGGATGCCGATCAGCTCGGCGTCGCCGATTTCCACACCCAGGTCGCCACGGGCAACCATCACCGCGTCGGACGCCTTGATCAGGCCGTCGAGGGTTTCGTCATCGGCCACGGCTTCGGCGCGTTCGATCTTCGCCACCAGCCAGGCGGTACCGCCGGCTTCGTCGCGCAGTTTACGGGCGTATTCCATGTCGGCGGCGTCGCGTGGGAAGGACACGGCGAGGTAGTCCACTTCCATTTCAGCGGCGAGCTTGATGTCGGCCTTGTCTTTTTCAGTCAGGGCTGGGGCGGTCAAGCCACCGCCACGACGGTTGATGCCTTTGTGATCGGACAGCGGACCGCCGATGATCACGGTGCAGTTCAGTTCAGTCGGGGTCGCGGTGTCGACGCGCATCACCACGCGACCGTCGTCCAGCAGCAGCTCGTCACCGACGCCGCAATCCTTGACCAGGTCCGGGTAGTCGATACCTACGACGTCCTGGGTGCCTTCGGTCAGCGGGTGGCTGGTGGAGAAGGTGAATTTGTCACCGATCTTCAGCTCGATACGCTTGTTGGCGAATTTGGCGATACGGATTTTCGGGCCTTGCAGGTCACCCAGCAGTGCGACGAAGCGGCCGTGCTTGGCGGCCAGGTCACGCACCAGCTTGGCGCGAGCCTTGTGCTCGTCCGGGGTGCCGTGGGAGAAGTTCAGACGGGCAACGTCCAAACCAGCCAGAATCAGCTGTTCGAGGACTTCCGGCGAGTTGCTGGCCGGGCCAAGGGTGGCGACGATTTTGGTACGACGGACGGACATGCACAGACTCCTGAGTTCAAGCGCTGAGGAAGGCTACTATGCTCTTTGGTTGTAGTCATTGTTCGTTTGCACTACTTATCGACGATTCGCTTGTTTTCGCGCCGGTTGAATAGATGAACATCTTTGAAGATTTTTGACGAGGGGTCGATACACTGCACAAGACAGGAGAACCTTCATGCGAATTTTGCTCATTGCTGCCCTGGCCGTCAGTGTTGTCGGCTGCACCCGTTGGTCGATGGACCACCATTTGAACAATGCCTACCGTGCGTACAAGGTCGGTGATTGCGAGCGCGTCACTTTGGAACTATCCCAGGTCGACCGCGAGAGCCGTACACGGCGTTATGTACAACCGGAAGTTTCGATGTTGCGCGGACAATGCCTGGAACGCCAGAAACTGTTTGTCGACGCCGTGCAAACCTATCAATTCATCATTAACCAGTACCCGTCGAGCGAGTACGCCTACCGTGCCCGCGCGAGGCTGGACACCTTGCAACAACTGGGTCATTACCCCGGTGCGAGCGTGGCACAGCCACGGCCCGCTTCTTTGTAATGGCATTCGTCATTTAATAACTGGCCCGTTGCCAGTCTTGGGCTATTCTTTTAACGTTCGTTTGTACAAGTTTCTATTCGAACGGATGCAGGACCCGGATTCGGCAGCTGTCGAGTGACAAAATGTTGTCCGTTGTCACACCGAGATCCAGGGAGAGCGAGCAATTGCGCTCGTTCCGAATCACTGGCACGGCCAGAGTCATGGCCACTGGATGGCGATCTCACCATGTTTACCGACCGACGGATCGAGCGGCATCAACTACCGTATTTCCTGCAAGTGTTTAACCGTCTCACCGACAAACCCATAGGTTTTCTGGGTAACGTCTCTGACGACGGGCTGATGTTGGTCAGCCAGTTACCCATGATGGTCGATGTGGACTTCGAGTTGCGCTTGAAGATACCTGGTGCTGACGACACGTTCCATGTCATTGACATCACGGCGACCTGCCTGTGGAGCCATGAAGATATCAACCCGCAGCACTACGATTCCGGGTTCAGCGTGCTTGAGGCTCCCGAGGAATATGGGCAACTGATCAACGTGCTGTTGCAGTACTTCAGTTTTGATCCCTTGCAGGCTTCGGCCTAGAAGCGGCGCGCTGTCGACGCGGCCGGGGTGCTGCTGTCCCTGCCGCAGTCGTGCGCTTTTTTAGAATACTCCGGCTTTCTTCCAACCCAGGTAGCGTGTCACCAGGGCCGCGCCCATTTCTGATGGCAACGTATCCAACGCCGACAGGCCGTGGGCGTTCATGCGGTCATGCAATTCATCCCGAGTATTGAGGTAGTCGACAGTACCGCTGTAGGCCAGGGCTTCGGGCAAGGTTTGTACGGGGGATTGGCGCAGTCGATCGAGTACTTCCTCACGCATGCTCGCCACCAGCACCCGATGTTGACGACTGATGCGCTTGACGGCGGAGAGTAGGGCTTCGTCGTCCTCATCCCGCAGGTTGCTGACAATAATGACCAATGCCCGACGTTTTTGCCGGGCCAGCAGTTGGCTGGCCGCTGCCTGGTAGTCGGCGGTTCGGCGGCTGGTGTCCAGGTCATAGACCGTATTGAGCAACAGGTTCAATTGGCTGCTGCCCTTGACCGGTGCCAGGTAGCGTGGCTGGTCAGTGGCAAAGGTGCACAACCCCACCGCATCGCCCTGGCGCAGGGCCACGTAGCTAAGCAGCAGGCAGGCATTGAGGGCGTGGTCGAAATGGGACAGCTCGTCATCTTGGCTGCGCATGCGTCGGCCGCAATCGAGCATGAACACGATCTGCTGGTCGCGCTCGTCCTGATACTCCCGGGCGATGGGGGTACGTTGCCGCGCGGTCGCTTTCCAATCGATTTGCCGCAGGCTGTCGCCCTCACGAAACTCGCGCAGTTGATGAAATTCCAGTCCCAATCCTCGTCGTTGCCGTTGACGGACCCCCAGTTGGCTCAACCAGTTATCCACACCCTGCAGTTGTGCCCCGTACAGGCGGGCGAAGTCCGGATAGACGCGGGTGGCGTCCTCGGCTTCGATAAAGCGCCGTGCAGACCAGAGCCCCAAGGGACTGGGCAGGTGGATTTCGCAGCGACTGAACGCGAAATGCCCACGGCGCAAGGGGCGCAGGCGATAACCCAGCTCACTGCGTTCACCAGGGCGCAATTCGATGGACTGGGGCAGGTTTTCCAAGCTCAGTCCGTCGGGGACGTGATCGAACACCTGCACTGTCAGCGCCTGTGGGTAGTCATGTTCCAGGGACAGGCGGACTTCGCCCCAGCGCCCCAGCGCCAGGCTGCCGGGCATCTGCCGGTGCACGCGTGGTGAGGGTCGGCGGCGCAGTCGCAGCGCGTCGAGCATGGCCAGCAGCAACAGCGCCAGGAGCAAGCCCCACGTTATTGAGTGCAAGGTCTCGGGTACCTTGAACTGCAAGGCGGCCGCAGCGCCCAGCAGGATACTTAAGCCCAGCAGTACGCTGAGCCAGGCTAATAACAGACGGGTCGGTTTCATGAACGGGTCATTGCCGGGGGGCCGGAATCTGGTCCAGCAGCTGCTTGAGCACCTGGTCGACCTCCAGCCCGTCTATATCCAGTTCTGGCGCAAGACGTACCCGATGACGCAGTACCGCCAGGGCACAGCCCTTGATGTCATCCGGTGTGACGAACTCGCCCGCACGTAACAAGGCCCGTGCGCGGGCGCCGCGTACCAGGGCGATGGAGGCTCGCGGGCCGGCGCCTATGGCCAACCCCGGCCAACTGCGGGTTGCTCGCGCCAGGCGCACGGCATAGTCGAGCACGTGTTCATCCAGGGGCAGTTCACTGGCGACCAGCTGCAGCTGCAGCACGTCCTCGGCCTCCAGCACGGTGCGCAACGGTTGCACGTCCAGCATGTCGGCCCGTGATGAGCGTGTCACTTCGCGCACCATATCCAGTTCCTGCTGCGCATCGGGGTAGTCCATGCGTACCTTGAGCATGAAACGGTCCAGTTCGGCTTCCGGCAGCGGGTAGGTGCCTTCCTGTTCGATGGGGTTTTGCGTGGCAAGGACCATGAACGGCTGATCGATGGGCAGCGCCTCGCCTTCGAGGGTGACTTGCCGTTCCTGCATGGCTTCGAGCAGGGCTGCCTGGGTCTTGGCCGGAGCGCGGTTGATTTCGTCGGCCAGCAACAAGTGGGTGAATACGGGCCCCTTGCGCAGCTTGAACTGTTCGGTGTGCAGGTCGTACACCGCGTGGCCGGTGACATCGCTGGGCATCAGGTCCGGGGTGAACTGGATCCGCGCGAATTCGCCGTCAAAGCAACGGGCCAGGGCCCGCACCAGCAAGGTCTTGCCCAGCCCGGGAACACCCTCGAGCAATACGTGGCCGCCGGCGATCAGCGCGGTGAGTACATCATCAATCACCTGATCCTGGCCGATCACCGCCTTGCGCAGTTCAATGCGCAGGGCCTGGGCCTGCTGGCTGGCGCGTTGCAGAGAGTCGCCGGGCAGGGTGTTAGCGCTGGGAAATTCGCTCATAGGGCATTCCTGAGGGTTTGCAGGCACGCCACCTGCCGGCTGAAATCGGCACTGGAAAGCCGTTTCGTCGGGAGTGGGCCGAGGGCCTGGCTGATGACGTGAGAGGGTTGGCGCGTCAGGTGGGCAAGTACTCGCCCCTGTTCCGTGTTGTCGAGATGTTCAAAGCCGGGGTGACGCCGCCGTGCGGCGCGCAGGATGTCACGCTGCAAGGCCTGCAACAGTGTGCCTTGGCCGCTGCGACGCAGCAGGAAGTCGGCGCTGGCTTTCAGGTGCTCCTGCAATTGCCGGCGTGCCTTGGGGGCGGGCGCCTGGATTGGGCCCTGGCGCATACCTGCCTGCCAGAGTGCCAGGGCAATCAGGGCAATGAGCGCCACCAACGCCTGGGGGAAATAACGCAGCAGCAGGGTGAACAGGTCATCTACGTCGCCGTTGAACAACAAGGTTACGGCAGTGCCCTGGGTCAGATGCCACAGCAGCCAGGCATTGTCGTGTTTGCCAATGTCTGGCGTTTTCCACAGCTCGCTGTCGGTGATCACCGTTACGCGGCCTTGCCCGAGGTCGAGTTGCATCAAATGGCTCGACCTGGCGCTATTGGCTGAAAATTGTGCCAGGTGCTTGGGGTCGATGAGATTGAAGTCGGTGTCGAAACTGAAATAGACCGGGGCTGTGTCGTTGTCGACATAGAGTTTGGTCAGGTCCGGTGCTTTATTTTTGCGGGCCGGCGCGGGGGCATCGGGTTCATCGCTGAGGACTTGGTGGATAGGCAGGCGATCGAGCAGCAGGTCGCCGCTCTTGCCGGTTTCTTCGTCCCACAGGGCCTCGGCGACTACCAGTAGATGGCCGCCGGACCTGGCCCAGTCCAGGAGTTGCCCTACCTGGCGTGGCGACATGTTGCCGCGTTCACCCAGCAACAGCAGGCTGTTGCCCTTGGCGGGCAGGCTCGCCAGACGTTCCAGGCCGTTGGCATGCTCCACGGCCAGGCCTTGCTGGCGCAGAAAGTGTTCGGCTGCCAGGTAAGGATTGGCCAGGGCTTCCGGGGAGGGGCCGCGGTCCACCACTTCTTCATAGGGAATCGCTTTGCTCCAGGCGTAAAAACCGCCCGCTCCAAGCAGGCACGCCAACAGCAGCCCCACCCACAGTAATGGCCGGTTCATCGGGCGCCTCCCGCACTGAACAGGGCACGCCAATCGTTGCACAGTTTCTGCTGGACTGAGACCGGGGGCAGGTGATGGCCATAGGCGAGGTTTTGCCAGTGCCGCGTCAATTCATCACTGAAGGCCAGCAACTGCGGCTGCTGCAATTGGTGAACCCGTTGCAGGACCTGGCCTTCGGTGTCAGCGCTTTTAAGGGGCAGGTTGAAGTCATGCAGCAACCTGCTCAGCAGGCCACGATACAAAAGGCCGAGGGCCTCCCGTGGCTGGGTAGACCAGAGTTGCTCGGCGGCGCTGGCGATATCCTCGGGCAGGGTCTCGGTGCCCAGTTCCAGGCCGAACAATTGCGCGGGTGGTGGTTTCGCTGCTTTGGGTGTACGTGCCCCGCGCAGGCTGACAAAGGTGCGCAACCAGTCCCGATAACGCCAGGCCACCAGGGCCACGCCACCGATCAGCAGGCTCCATAACAGTACTTCCAGGCCTTGGGCTACAGGCTTGAACGTGTTGCTGTTGAGGTTGTCCAGCAGTGCCTGCAACCACGACGGAAGTTTGCCGTCACTGTGTGCCTTGTTTTTAACGACGGACTTTTCTTCGCCAAAGCGGTAGCGGGTGACGGTTTCCGGATTTTTGAAGGGCGGCTTGTCCAGCAGCGACTTGATGGACTGGCTTGCGCTCTGGGGAGGCAGTGGCTTGGCGTCATCCGCCATGGCGGGCAGGTTGAATGGCAGCAAGGTCAGCCCGATCACCAGCACTAACAGTGGCACCACACTGCTCAGACGCTGGCGCAGGCGGCGGAATACCAGCTCCAGGTCCCACGCCTCCAGCAGGGTGCGGCGATTGAGATAAAGGCTGAAACCGCAGGCGACATAGATGGGCTCCCAAAATACCAGGATCAAGGCGTAGAAGGCGTTGCTCAAGTGTTCCAGCCAGACTCCCTCGGAGCCTGTCGCCAGCGCCAGCCGTTGCCAATCCCAATCCAGTTCAAGTTGTTGCGGAATGAATAGATAGAACAGCGCCATGCAGCCGAACCACAGGCCGATTTCCAGGTGCACCCCAACGGTGGTCAACCAGCGCGCGGCTCCTGCATTGCGCTGCTGCAGCACGCCCAGGCGTTTCTGGCGCGCCTGGCCGTCCAGGCCTTCGAGCTGGCTGACCGGCATTACAAAACTGCGGCTGAGGCTAAGTCGGCGCCAGGTCAGGCTGGCCAGCAGTTGGTGGTTAAGCAGTCTTGGCCATTGGCGCACGGCCTGCTTAAGGCTGGGTGTTTCGCCGAACAGGGCTTTGGAGAGGATATATAAAGGCAAGCGGTCGAACGCCGGTTTGAGCCACCAGAACAGGAACATGGCTGTGGACGGGTATTGCCATAGCAACGCGGTAAGCAGGGCAAAAACCGGCAGTGTCACCAGCGCCCAGCTGCTCATCAACAGCAGGCGATGTTCCCGGGCCATTAATACCCCAAGGTCCATGGCCTCCCATGCGGTACGCGGGCGAATCGCCACGCTGGCATTACTCAGGCGCATGGCGAGTCCGTCCGGCAAGGGTCAGGTAAGTCGCCACCAGCAGCCAAAGTGCAGCACCCACCAGGTATTTGATCCAAGGGGCGATCTGGGTGGTGGAAGACCAGTAGGCCTCGATAAAAGCTGCGATCAGCAGGAACACCATGACACCGCATAGCAGTTGCACACTCTTGCGAGCGGCGAGCCGCAGGGATTCGCCACGGGTCAGTTGCCCCGGGGCGATCAACGCCCAGCCCAGTTGCAGGCCCGCGGCACCGGCGAGTGCAATGGCCGTCAACTCAAAGGCCCCATGGCCGATGACAAATGACCAGAAGGTCTGCCCATAGCCGATTTCTGTCAGGTGCCCGGAAATCGCGCCGATGATCAGCCCGTTGAATATCAGGAAAAACACACTGCCCAGGCCGAACAGCAAACCGGCGGCAAATGTCTGAAAGGCGATACCGATGTTGTGCATGACGTAGTAGCCAAACATCATCCAGTCTTCGCTCGAAGCACGTTCGGCAGCGCGCCCCAGCCGGCTGGCCTCGGGGTCATACATGCCCTGCATCTCGGCCACCTGCTGGGGGCTGACAATGCTGTAGATCAGGTCGGGGAACAGGTAGACCAGCAGGGCAATGCCCAGCAGGCTGCCAAAGAACAGCAGGCTGGCAATCAACACGAAACGCCACTGTTCTCGCACCAGACGCGGAAAGTCGGCCAGGACGAAACTCAGCACATTCGCCGCCAATTGGCTGCGGTGGCGATACAGTTGTTGATGGCCGCGCAATGCCAGTTGTTGCAGGGGATCCACCAGGTAACTGCTGTAGCCGCGCTCCTGGGCGAGGGCCAGGAGCTGGCATAGACGCCGGTATTGATGAGGGAAATCGGCCATATCACTGGCCTTGGCCTTGCCTTGTTCCAACTGCTTCAGTTGTTCGGCAAAAGCTTGCCATTGGTGTTGGTAACGGCCTTCGAAAAGACTCTGCTTCATGTCGGCCCCAGCAGGCCGCGGGCCACACCGTTGAGTTGCTCCACGGCGCGGGCCGGGGACACCTGCAGTGGCGTCGCAAGGATCGAGGCGAGCTCGTGTACCCGTTCAGGGGACAGTTCGCCCTGGCGTTCGGCGAAGCCAAGAATCGCTCGCTGTTCACTCAGGTCCAGGGCAAATGGCAAGCGCAGGGCTGCAGCTTGGGGCACCTGGGGACGTGCCAGCGGCTGTTCGCGGTAGACCACCAGGGCGCCGGCGGCCAGGTCGCCAAGGCGTTTGAAGTGAGGATGTTGCAGGCAACTGATGGCGCCGAGAAAGTAGCCGAAAGGCAGCATGTCGACAAACCGCAGGAGGTTGCGGATCAGCGACGCCGACCAGCCTATGGGGGTGCCGTCGTCCTGCACGACCCGTAAGCCCATGACCTGTTTGCCCGGTGAGCAGCCTTGGTTGAGCACCTCGAACAGCACCATGTACCACCAACTGACCAGGAACAGCAGAAGCGATCCCAGGCCGATACCGATATTGCCGAGCAACGCCAATGGCACCAGCAGCACGCCCATGATCACTGCACGCGCGCCGAGGTCGAAGGCAAATGCCAGCGCCCGTGGCACCAGGCCGGCTGGGCGCAGCGGCAGGTCGATGCCCTCCGGGGTCTCGATCTGGTAGAGGGTGTCCAATGGGGCTGATGGCATCGCGATCCTTGGCAGTGCAGAGCGGCTGGAGACACGGATGCTAACAGTGTCCGTGATGGAAGCAACTACTCAAGGTTTTGCTGGATGTTTGTACAGTATAATTGGTGCTGGCCGCGAACACGGCTGAACGCCTAGACTTTGTCGATCTTCAGCACAGGAATAGCCCGTGACCTCCATTTTCTGGTACGACTATGAAACCACCGGCATCAACCCGCGCAGCGATCGCCCACTCCAGGTTGCCGGCATTCGTACGGACCTTGATCTCAACGAGGTCGGCCCGCCGGTCAATCTTTACTGCCAGCCCAGCGACGACATCCTGCCCCATCCCGCTGCCTGTGCCATTACCGGTATAACCCCTGGAATACTGGCGGAAAAAGGCCTGGCCGAGGCCGATTTCATGACCCGTGTACATGCCGAACTGGCGGCCCCGGGGACGTGCGGCGCAGGTTACAACACCTTGCGGTTTGACGACGAAATGACGCGCTACAGCCTGTATCGCAATTTTTTCGACCCCTACGCGCGGGAGTGGCAGGGCGGTAACAGCCGCTGGGACCTGATCGACGTGGTTCGCACTGCCTACGCCCTGCGCCCGGAAGGCATCGAGTGGCCGCAGCAGGACGGGCGCGTGACCCTCAAGCTTGAGCGCCTGACTGCCGCCAACGGCATTGACCATGGCCAGGCCCACGATGCGTTATCCGACGTGCGTGCCACCATCGCCCTGGCGCGCCTGGTGCGCGAGAAGCAGCCCAAGCTTTACGAATGGCTGTTTCAACTGCGCAGCAAGCAACGGGTGATGGACCAGGTGCGCCTGCTGCAACCCATGGTGCATATCTCCGGACGTTTTTCCGCCGAGCGTCATTACCTGGGTGTCGTGCTGCCCCTGGCCTGGCACCCGCGCAACCGTAATGCGCTGATTGTCTGCGACCTGGGGCTCGACCCCCAAGGGCTGCTGGACATGGATGCCGCGGCCTTGCGCCAACGCCTGTACACCCGTCGCGAGGACCTTGCCGAAGGCGAGCTGCCGGTGCCGCTCAAGTTGGTGCATATCAACCGTTGCCCCGTGGTCGCGCCCTTGAACGTACTGCGGGCCGAGGACCGTGGGCGCCTGCAATTGGATATGGATATTTGCCAGGCGCGAGCCCTGCGGCTAACTGACGCACAGGAACTTTGGCGCGATAAGTTGGCGGTTATTTACGCCGAGGAAGATTTTGCCCCGAGCGCAGACCCGGAACAGCAGCTTTACGAAGGTTTTATCGGGGATCGTGATCGACGGTTATGTGAGCAAGTCCGGGCGGCGGAACCTGCGCAGTTAGCCAGCCAGCAGTGGCCTTTTGATGATCACCGTTTGCCTGAATTATTGTTTCGTTACCGGGCGCGTAACTTCCCCGATACGCTGAACGGCGAGGAGCTACAACGTTGGAAACTTTTCTGTCAGCAACGTTTGGCAAATCCTGAATTCGGCGCGCCGAATACCTTGGAGGCATTTAATCAAGCCCGGCAGGAGTTGGCCGTTAGTGCGACGCCGTTTCAGCAGCAGGTGCTGGAGCAATGGCAGAGATATGCCGACTCTTTAGCCGCTCGTGTGAATCGGTAATAGCGGTTTGTAGAAAAGACGGTCAATAAAAAACGCCAGCAAGCTGGCGTTTTTAATGGGTTGCGTATCAAGCGCAGACCGGGTGAGGCTTAGCCCAGCAGGGTAGCCCAGCCTTCAACCACGTCACCGCCCCACTTGGCTTTCCACTCTTTCAGGGTTTTGTGGTTGCCGCCTTTGGTTTCAATCACTTCACCGTTGTGCGGGTTTTTGTATTGCTTGACCTTGCGCGCACGCTTGGTACCGGTAGTTTTCACGGCGCCACGGGGTGCTTTAACTTTCGACTCTGGATCCAGCAGCGCGATGATGTCACGCAGGGATTTGGAGTATTCACCCATGAGGGTGCGCAGTTTGCCTTCGAATTCCAGCTCGGTTTTCAGTTTGTCATCTTGGGACAGGTTCTTCAAACGAGCTTGCAGCTCTTTGATAGCTTCTTCGGTGGCACGGTATTCGTTGATCAGAGACATGTGGACTACCTTATGTAGAACGCTGATTGACAGGGATAGTGGCCCAATAATAGTCAGGCGGTTTCCCCAAGTAAACATTTAAGCGCGTATTCAGGTGAATTACTTTGAATGTTTGTGAAGACGCTATGCAATCGAGTTAATTAGTAGGGGCTACCCCGAAAATAATCTCCTTGAAATTCGCATAATTGCTGCAGCGTGCGCTGTTCATTCATATAGCAATGGTAAAACCATGCGCTATTAAGGGATGTGGCCAGGGCAACGGATCAGAATAAGGCTCATCGAATACTGCAGTTTTTCTGCACAATCGCTAGAATGGCGGCCTTTGCGAAGTTCTGGAGTTCCCCCCTAATGCGCACTTTTCGGCTGGTGATTGCTTGCCCGGACCGGGTCGGCATCGTTGCCAAAGTCAGTAACTTTCTGGCCTCCCACAACGGCTGGATCACCGAGGCGAGCCATCACTCGGACAACCTCAGTGGTTGGTTCTTCATGCGTCACGAAATCCGTGCCGACTCGCTGCCCTTTGGTCTTGAAGCGTTCCGCGAGGCATTTGCGCCCATCGCGGAAGAGTTTTCGATGACCTGGCACATCACCGACACCGAGCAGAAAAAGCGCGTGGTGTTGATGGCCAGCCGCGAATCCCACTGCCTGGCCGACTTGCTGCACCGCTGGCACAGCGACGAGCTGGACTGCGAGATCGCGTGCGTGATCTCCAACCATGACGACCTGCGCAGCATGGTCGAGTGGCATGGCATCCCTTACTACCACGTGCCGGTCAACCCGCAGGACAAGGAGCCGGCGTTCGCCGAGGTCTCTCGCCTGGTCAAGCAGCATGAGGCCGACGTGGTTGTGCTGGCGCGCTACATGCAAATCCTGCCGCCTGAGCTGTGCCGCGAATACGCAGGCAAGGTGATCAACATTCACCACAGCTTCCTGCCGTCGTTCGTGGGGGCCAAGCCTTACCACCAGGCTTCCCTGCGTGGCGTGAAGTTGATTGGCGCAACCTGCCATTACGTCACCGAAGAGCTGGATGCCGGTCCGATCATCGAGCAGGACGTGGTGCGTGTCAGCCACAGTGACAGCATTGAGGACATGGTGCGGTTTGGCCGTGATGTCGAGAAGATGGTGCTGGCCCGTGGCCTGCGCTATCACCTGGAAGACCGCGTGCTGGTGCACGGCAACAAGACGGTCGTATTCTGATTCAAGCGTCTTGGTTGAACAAAGAAGGGCCTGGGCGTTAAATCGCTGCAGGCCCTTTTTCATTCCCCGCACTTCAGGACCAGGCCATGACCGACCCACTTGATAAAGCCACGTCCAAGGCGCCTGCTACCTTGGGTGAGGGCTGCCTGAGTCGTTACGACCCGGATGCGCTGGAGCCGGAAGACGGTACGGACTTTCCGGGAGCAGCCGAGCTGTGGGAGCAATTGCAGGAGGCCGATGAATTGCCCGGATCCCCTGGCCGAGGTGCTTGAGCGACCACCTGTTCAGCCAGCCAGGCAGCCTTGGTCAGCGGTGCTCGCCCTGCGTCGAGTAGGCGTTGTACGGTTTCAAGCCAATAGCGGCGAGAGAATGCGTGGCGCATGTCCACCGGGTGCACGCCCAGGCGAATCACCGGGGCGGCGTGCCAGCGCTGTTCGCGACGATCGCTGATGACTCTGGACACCCCTCGGCGCCATGCACTGCGCGCACTCCAAGTCAGGCCCGGGGCGTCGATCGGCGTGAAATCGGGTAGTCGATACAGATGCTGCGGGCTGCTGGTGTAGCTCAGCGGTAGTTGGCGCAGGGCCTCGCGAGTGCCCTGGCTCATTAACCAGGCGGGTGCGACGAAGCCGTGCAACGGCCAGTCATGACGCCGGAATACTTCAATGCCATCCTGAAGACGATCAAGAGCCTGGGCTTGAGACAGTTGATAGAACTCAGCCTCATGGGTGTAGAGGCGGCGCATGAACCAGTCTTTGGGTGTGCGCGGTGCCGGTTGATCATCGCAATGGTAGTAACCGTGCAAGGCAAGTTCATCGCCCTTGGTCACGCGGCGATCCAGCAGGCGTTGAAAATCGCCGTGGGCAGTCAAGGCGTCGCGATGATGGAAGTCCGGCACCACCAACCATGTGATTGGCACGGTGCCCAGGGCATCGACGGCTTCGACAAAGGGCCGATAATCGGCCCAGTTGTGCGGCGCCACATCGTGCAGCACCAGTAATACCGAGCGCTCAGGCATGGGAAGGCATCGGCTTGTGACTGCCCAGTACCGCGTGGTAGTGGCCGAGCAGGCTGTCGACCACCGTATACCAGGCGTAATGTTGTTCTACATGACGCCGAGCCTGCGCGCCCAGGCGCCTGCTGCCGAAGTTGAACAGCTCGCGCACCGTATCGGCCATCGCCCTTGGGTTGTTTGGTGCGCACAGCAGGCCGCAGCGTTCGTCGACTATCTCCGTGAACGCGCCAGCCGCCACCGCGATTACCGGTATGCCGCAAGCCATGGCTTCGAGGATGACCAGGCCAAAGGTTTCCTGGTCGCCGCCATGCAGCAAGGCATCGGCACTGGCCATCAGCCGGGCGACATGCTGTGCCGGGCGAAACCCCTCGATGACGGTGACATTGGCCGGCACGCTGGTCGGCATGCCGGAGCCCACCAGCACCAAGTGATAGCCGTCCCCCAGGCGTTTCATGCAGCGAAGCAGGATCGGCAGGTTTTTTTCCTTGGAACCGCGCCCGGCAAAGATCAGCAGGCGGGTGTCTTCGCCGATCCCCAGCTCGGCGCGCAGGCCTGGGTCGCGGGCGTCAGGGGTAAAGGTTTGCAGGTCCACGCCCAGTGGTTGGACGAACACATTCTTCACGCCGAGCCCCATGAGCTTGTCGGCCATTACCTGGCTGGGCGCCAGTACCCGGTCGAAACTTCCATAGAGTTTGCTGACATAGGCTTCAACGTTCGGGGCAAGCCAAGACCCCATGCGGTTGCTCACCAGTAACGGTAAGTCGGAGTGGTAAAAGCCGATCACCGGCACATCCAGCTGGCGCCGGGCATCCAGCGCGGCCCAGGCGGTGAGATAGGGATCACCTACCTCGATCAGATCGGGCTGTAAGTCGTGCAGGACATTTCGCCAAGGGGCGAGGCGAAGAGGGAAGCGGTAGCCTTTACCGAAGGGCAGCGCGGGAGCCGGTACCTTGAAGATGCCATCCTGATTGCTCCATTGCGCGCCGGGAATCAGCAGGCTATGGCGAATGCCGGGCTTAAGCCTCAGGCGTCGGTGCTTGGCGTCCAGGTAAGTGCGCACGCCGCCGCTTGTCGGGGCGTAGAACATGGTTATGTCAGCGATATGCACGATGAACATCCCTCCGATCCATTGCTCTCCTAACGTGGACCTGAGCTAAGGATAGATGTTCGGTTGGCGTTCATCGTGAAAACAGTGCAGGAGCCTGACCGGCTCCTGCGGTAGTTCAAATCCGGAAGCTGCCCACCAGCTGTTTCAACCGTGCCGCCTGCTGTTCCAGGTCGGCGCAGGCGCGCAGCGTCGATTGCAGGTTTTCCACGCCTTCCTGATTGAGGGTGTTGATCTCGGTGATGTCCATGTTGATCGACTCCACGACCGAGGTCTGCTCTTCGGTCGCGGTGGCCACCGACTGGTTCATGCCGTCGATCTCGCCAATGCGCTGGGTTACGCTGTTCAAGCGTTCGCCGGCCAGGTTGGCGATTTCCACGCTGTCATGACTGTGGCGCTGGCTGTCGCTCATGGTGCTGACCGAGTCACGGGCACCGATTTGCAGTTCCTCGATCATCTTTTGTACTTGCTGTGCCGACTCCTGGGTGCGATGGGCCAGGTTGCGCACTTCATCGGCGACCACCGCAAACCCGCGCCCGGCTTCCCCGGCGCGTGCGGCTTCGATGGCGGCATTCAGTGCCAGTAGGTTGGTTTGCTGGGAAATACTGGTGATTACCTCAAGAATCTGGCCGATATTCACCGTCTTGCTGTTAAGTGCTTCGATATTGCTGCTTGAGGCACTGATCATTGCAGACAGCTGAGTCATCGCCTTGATATTGCGTTCAACCACCTGTTGACCGTCTTCGGCCAATTGCCGTGCATCGCTGGCCTGGTTGGAGGCTTGTGCGGCGTTACGCGCGATTTCCTGTGCGGCGGCGCCCAGTTCGTTGATCGCGGCAGCAACGCTGTTGGTGCGGTTGGCCTGTTCGTCGGAGTTGACCATCGACGAGTTGGACGCACTGACAACCCGCAGTGCGACTTCATTCACCTGTTGGGTGGCTGAGGACACTTCGCGGATCGATGTATGAATGCGCTCTACGAAGCTGTTAAACGCGTTACCCAGGGTGCCGAACTCATCGTGATTCTGGATGGCCAGGCGGCGAGTCAGGTCACCCTCGCCGTCGGCGATGTCCTGCATCGCGCGAGTCATCACGTGCAGCGGCTGCAGCAGCACGCGTATCAGCATACCGAGCAGGGCGATGATGATCACCACGGCAATCACGGTGGCGATTACGGCGGAGGTGCGGAATTTGCTGAGCATTGCGTAGGCTTCGTCCTTGTCCACCGATACCCCGAGGTACCAGTTCACCGAGGGCAGCCCCTTGATCCGTGTGAAAGTAACGATGTTGTCCTTGCCGTTGGCTTCGACTTCGCTGAAGTCGCCGCTGATGGTGGGCGTGTGTTTTGGGTAGACATCGGAGAGGGACTTCATCACCAGGCTTTTGTCCGGGTGTACCAGCACCTTGCCGTCGGCACTGACCAGGAACGCATAGCCCATGCCACCGAAGTTCAGTGCACCGATGTTGTCCACCAGGGTCTGCAGGCTCAGGTCGCCGCCGACCACGCCGATGCTCTGGCTGCCCTTGGCACTGGGGGTGGCGATGGAGATGATCAATTGCCCGGTGGCTGCGTCGATGTAGGGCTCGGTCAGGGTCGAACCGTTGCTGCTCTGGGCGCCTTTGTACCAGGGGCGAACGCGTGGATCGAAGCCGTCCGGCATCTTGGTGTCGGGACGGATGGTGAAGGCGCCCTGACTGTCACCCACGTAGGTGGCCATGAACGATGACGTCAGGGTTTTCTGCTCCAGCAGGCTGGCAACCGCAGCGGGTTCAGGGTTGATGGCGATGTTCTGTGCGGCGTTTTCCACCAGTGCGATACGTCCGGTCAGCCAGGTCTGGATACTGCTGGCGGTGACGTCGCCCATCTCGTGCAGGTAGCTATTGAGGTCTTCGCGTATCGCGTTACGTTGCAAATAGTCGTTATAAAGCGTGAACAGCGTAAATGCCGCGATGACGATAAGGGAGGCTGCAAGCAGGATTTTATGGCTGAAGCGCAGATTTTTATTCATAGCTTGAAGGGTCCGCTAAGGTCTTAATATCCGAAGCGCGTCCTTGTGGAACACGCGGAAGGGTAGCGTCAAAAAAAGTTTGATATTTCCGTTGGTCCCTGTAGGAACTATCTGAGCGTTTTTAGACTTTGTGGGTCTCACATCTGTCTTATCGACCTGGCGACACTAAAGATTAACCATGGGTGACGAAATGCCTGACTCCACACAACTCCTTATCGGTGCCGGTCTTGACGGCCAGCCTATTGCCCAGGCCATGCGCCTGGCCAACCGTCACGGTTTGATCGCCGGCGCCACGGGCACAGGCAAGACGGTCACGTTGCAACGTCTGGCCGAAGCGTTCAGTGATGCGGGCGTCGCGGTATTTGCCGCAGATATCAAAGGTGACCTCTGTGGCCTGGGTGCCGCCGCCAACCCTCAGGGCAAAGTCGCAGAGCGCATCGCCGGCATGGCGTTCCTTAATTACACGGCCAAGGCGTATCCCGTCACGCTGTGGGATATCCACGGGCAGTCCGGTCATCCATTGCGCACCACCATCAGCGAAATGGGGCCGTTGTTGCTCGGCAGTTTGCTGGAGCTCACGGACAGCCAGCAGTCGGCCCTTTATGCGGCGTTCAAGGTGGCAGACCGCGAAGGCCTGTTGCTGCTGGACCTCAAGGACCTCAAGGCACTGCTCAACCACCTGCGTTATCACCCGGAGTTGCTTGGCGAGGATGCGGCGCTGATGACCACCGGCTCCAGTCAGGCGCTGTTGCGGCGTCTGGCAGTATTGGAGCAGCAGGGCGCCGAGGCGTTGTTTGGCGAGCCGGCCCTGCAGCTTGAAGACATCTTGCAGCCCACCCGCGAAGGACGCGGGCGTATCCATCTGCTGGACGCCAGCCGCCTGGTGCATGAAGCCCCGAAAGTGTACGCGACCTTCCTGTTGTGGCTGTTGGCGGAATTGTTCGAGCAACTGCCAGAGCGCGGCGATGCCGACAAACCGTTGCTCGCGCTGTTTTTCGACGAGGCGCATTTGTTGTTTGCCGACACGCCCAAGGCTTTGCAAGAGCGCTTGGAACAAGTGGTGCGGCTGATCCGTTCCAAGGGCGTGGGGGTGTATTTCGTCACCCAATCGCCGGGCGACCTGCCGGACTCCGTGCTGGCGCAACTGGGTTTGCGCATCCAGCATGGCCTGCGGGCGTTCACCACGAAAGAACAGAAATCCTTGCGGGCGGTCGCAGACGGGTTCCGGCCGAACCCGGCGTTTGATGCGTTATCGGTGTTGACCGAGCTGGGCACGGGTGAGGCATTGGTGGGCACCTTGCAGGAAAAAGGTACGCCGGAAGTCGTCCAACGCGTACTGGTCGCGCCGCCGCAATCGCGAATCGGGCCGCTCAGTTCGGCTGAGCGCGCTGCATTGGTGGCCAGTTCGCCCTTGCAGGGGCGCTATGACAAGCCGATTGATCGCGAGTCGGCCTATGAAGTATTGATGGCGCGCAAGGCGCTTGGACCGACCGAAGAGACCAGGCAGGTCGACGAGGAGCCGAGCTTTACTGATAAGGCCGGGGCGTTTCTGGGAACCACCGCAGGCAAGGCGCTGAAATCCGCGATGCAGCAGGCCGCCAATCAGATGGGGCGCCAACTGGTGCGTGGTTTGCTGGGGTCTTTGCTGGGCGGCAGCAAGCGCAAGTAGCGGTTCAGGGTTTGGGCTTGCCATGGGCGGCCAGCCGTTCAAGAGCCGCGCGCAGGCCCGGATCGCTGATCCCGTCGGCCGTGGCCTGAATCGTCTCGGCCGCCGTCTCCGACAAGTCCATCGTGTGGCCCGCCGCGCCTTGTTGCACGGTCGGCGGCTGCACCTTGAACTGGATGCGCGTCAAGTTGGCGAACTCATCGAACGCCATCAATTGACGCTGCAGGCGTTTTTGCTGATAGCGCAGGCGGGTCGCCCAGTGGCCATCTGTGACAATCAGCAGCAGGTTGCCTTCACGCCAGGACGCCACGTGGCAATGCTCACGGGCGGCCGGTTGAAGTTGGCTTTCGAGCAGGCGTTGCAAATGGCCCAAGCGTTGCGCATGGCCAAAGATGGCTTTCAACGGCTTGGCTTCGCGAAGCAACACGCTGGGCGCGCGGGCTGTAAGAGGGCGAAATGCCATGATTGGACACCTTAAGTAACAGAGCGGCCATCTTAGCAGAAAGCGTCTACGCGGCCCCGGGCAATGCATTGCCGGGGCTTTATCCACAAAATCAATGAGCTCCACGGGTTGAAGTTCGCGCAAAAGCCCTTATTTTAAACAAGCCCTCTCACAGCCCCTTGCCCGCCTCGGGGAACAACGCCACTTTCCTCACCCACGATTCCGGGTAGAATGCGCGTTCGCATGCGGCCGTGAGGGCTGCTCGGGCCACTCACGGTGCGCCCTCCATCCCTATGTGTGGAAGAACCTGCCGATATGTTTGCGCCTTTGTTAAAGAAACTTTTTGGAAGCAAGAATGAGCGCGAAGTCAAACGCATGCTCAAGACGGTGCAGCTGGTCAATGCCTTCGAAGAGCAGATGGTTGCCCTTTCGGACGAGCAATTGCGCGCCAAGACCGAAGAGTTCAAGGCCCGCATAGCCAAAGGTGAAACCCTCGACAAGCTGCTTCCCGAAGCCTTTGCGGTTGCCCGTGAAGCCGGTAAGCGTGTCATGGGCATGCGCCACTTCGACGTCCAGTTGATCGGCGGCATGACCTTGCATGAAGGCATGATTGCCGAAATGCGTACCGGTGAAGGCAAGACCCTGGTAGCAACCCTGGGTGTTTACCTCAACGCACTGTCCGGCAAGGGCGTGCACGTTGTGACGGTGAACGACTACCTGGCTCGCCGGGACGCCAACTGGATGCGCCCGCTGTATGAATTCCTCGGCCTGACCGTCGGCGTGGTAACGCCGTTCCAGCCGCCGGAAGAGAAGCGCGCCGCCTACGCCGCCGACATCACCTACGGTACCAACAACGAATTCGGTTTCGACTACCTGCGCGACAACATGGCGTTCAGCATGGAAGAAAAATTCCAGCGCGAACTCAACTTTGCCGTGATCGACGAAGTCGACTCCATCCTCATCGACGAAGCCCGTACCCCGCTGATCATCTCCGGCCAGGCCGAAGACAGCTCGCGCCTGTACACCGAGATCAACAAGTTGATCCCGCGCCTTGAGCAGCACATCGAGGAAGTGGAAGGCGTGGTGACCAAAGAAGGTCACTTCACCATCGACGAGAAGACCCGCCAGGTCGAACTCAACGAAGCCGGTCACCAGTTCGTCGAAGACATGCTGACCCAGATCGGCCTGCTGGCCGAAGGCGAGAGCCTGTACTCGGCGCACAACCTGGGCCTGCTGACACACGTGTATGCCGGCCTGCGTGCCCACAAGCTGTTCCATCGCAACGTCGAATACATCGTGCAGGATGGCCAGGTCGTACTGGTCGACGAACACACCGGGCGTACCATGCCGGGCCGTCGTCTGTCCGAAGGCCTGCACCAGGCCATCGAAGCCAAGGAAATGCTCAACATCCAGGCCGAAAGCCAGACGTTGGCCTCCACCACCTTCCAGAACTACTTCCGCCTTTACAACAAGCTGTCCGGCATGACCGGTACCGCCGACACCGAAGCGTTCGAATTCCACCAGATCTATGGCCTGTCCGTGGTGGTCATCCCACCGAACAAGCCGCTGGCCCGTAAAGACTTCAACGACCTGGTGTTCCTGACCGCCGAAGAGAAATACGCGGCGATCATCAACGACATCAAGGACGGCATGGCCCAGGGTCGTCCGATCCTGGTGGGTACCGCCACCATCGAGACTTCCGAGCACGTGTCCAACCTGCTCAACAAGGAAGGCATCGAGCACAAGGTCCTCAACGCCAAGTTCCACGAAAAAGAAGCCGAGATCATCGCCCAGGCCGGTCGCCCAGGCGCGCTGACCATCGCCACCAACATGGCCGGTCGTGGTACCGACATCCTGTTGGGCGGCAACTGGGAAGTGGAAGTGGCCTCGCTGGACGATCCGACCCCTGAGCAGATCGCCCAGATCAAGGCAGACTGGCAGAAACGCCACCAGGCCGTGCTGGAATCCGGTGGCTTGCAGGTGATCGCCTCCGAGCGCCACGAATCCCGTCGTATCGACAACCAGCTGCGCGGTCGTGCCGGCCGTCAGGGTGACGCCGGTTCCAGCCGTTTCTACCTGTCCCTGGAAGACAGCCTGATGCGTATCTTCGCCTCGGATCGGGTGAAGAACTTCATGAAGGCCCTGGGCATGCAGTCCGGTGAAGCGATCGAGCACCGCATGGTGACCAACGCCATCGAGAAGGCCCAGCGCAAGGTAGAAGGCCGTAACTTCGACATTCGTAAGCAACTGCTCGAGTTCGATGACGTCAACAACGAACAGCGTAAAGTGATCTATCACATGCGTAACACGTTGCTGGCCGCCGACAACATTGGCGAAACCATCGCCGATTTCCGTCAGGACGTGCTCAACGCCACCGTCAGCGCACATATCCCGCCACAATCGCTGCCTGAACAGTGGGATGTCGCTGGCCTGGAAGCGGCGTTGAAGAGCGACTTCGGTGTCGACTTGCCGGTCCAGCAATGGCTCGACGAAGACGACCACCTGTACGAAGAAACCCTGCGCGAGAAGCTCATGACCGAGCTGCTGGCCGCGTACAACGAGAAAGAAGAGCAGGCGAGTGCCGAAGCACTGCGCACCTTCGAGAAGCAAATCGTACTGCGCGTGCTGGACGACCTGTGGAAAGACCACCTGTCGACCATGGACCACCTGCGTCACGGCATCCACCTGCGTGGCTATGCCCAGAAGAACCCGAAGCAGGAGTACAAGCGCGAGTCGTTCACGCTGTTCTCCGAGTTGCTGGATTCGATCAAGCGCGATTCGATTCGCGTGCTGTCCCACGTTCAGGTGCGTCGCGAAGACCCGGTCGAGGAAGAAGCGCGCCTGCGCCAGGAGGCCGAGGCACTGGCTGCGCGCATGCAGTTCCAGCACGACGAGGCACCGGGTCTGGAAGCGCCTGAAGTTCTGGGTGAAGAGGTCGATGTAGTCCTGGCCCAGACCCCGGTTCGCAACGAGCAGAAGCTGGGCCGCAACGAACTGTGCTGGTGCGGTTCGGGCAAGAAGTACAAACACTGCCACGGCGAAATCAACTAAGATTTTTGCCTGACGCTGCTACACCCCGCGCCGCGACCGGCCCCTGCCGTCGCGGCGTTTTGCCATTAATTTCACCGTCGATCACGACGGCACAGACATCACCTATTTTTAAGGAGCGCATTCATGGCTGTTGGTCTTGGTCCTTTGCCCACATTGCACCCGGTTGCCGGTTTTGAGCTCGGTATCGCTTCGGCCGGCATCAAGCGCCCAGGGCGCAAGGATGTGGTGGTGATGCGCTGTGCCGAAGGCTCGACCGTTGCGGGCGTGTTCACCCTCAACGCCTTCTGCGCCGCGCCGGTGATCCTGGCCAAGCAGCGTGTTGCCGGCTCGATTCGTTACCTGCTGACCAACACCGGCAATGCCAACGCCGGTACCGGTGAGCCTGGGCTGGTCGCCGCCGCACGTACCTGCGCCAAGCTGGCCCAACTGGCCGGCGTGGACGCCAGCCAAGTGCTGCCATACTCCACCGGCGTCATCGGTGAGCCGTTGCCGGTCGAAAAAATCGAAGGCGCCCTGCAAGCCGCGCTGGACGACCTGTCTGTGGATAACTGGGCGGCAGCCGCCACCGGCATCATGACCACCGACACCCTGCCAAAAGGCGCGAGCCGCCAGTTCGTGCACGACGGCGTAACGGTTACCGTGACCGGTATCAGCAAGGGCGCGGGCATGATTCGCCCGAACATGGCCACCATGCTTGGCTACATCGCCACCGACGCCAAGGTTTCCCGCGATGTGCTGCACAGCCTGATCCTGGACGGCGCCAACAAGTCGTTCAACCGCATCACCATTGACGGCGATACGTCCACCAATGACTGCTGCATGCTGATCGCCACCGGCCAGGCCAACCTGCCGGAAATCACCGAGGCCAGCGGCCCGCTGTTCGCGGCGTTGAAGCAGGCGGTGTTCGAGGTGTGCATGGACGTGGCCCAGGCCATCGTGCGTGACGGTGAAGGCGCGACCAAGTTCGTGACCGTTGAAGTCAACGGCGGCGGCAACCACCAGGAATGCCTGGATGTCGGCTACACCGTGGCGCACTCGCCGCTGATCAAGACCGCGCTGTTCGCCTCCGACCCGAACTGGGGCCGTATTCTGGCTGCCGTCGGCCGTGCCGGCGTGCCGGACCTGGATGTGAGCAAGATCGACGTGTTCCTTGGCGACGTATGCATCGCCAGCCGTGGCGCCCGTGCCGAGACCTACACCGAAGCCCAGGGTTCGGCGGTGATGCAGCAGGAAGAAATCACCATCCGCATCGAACTCGGTCGCGGTGAGTGCAGCGAAACCATCTGGACCACCGACCTGTCCCACGAGTACGTGAAGATCAATGCGGAATACCGCACCTGATAGAAGAGGATAAGCGCGGTGAAACGAGTGCATGTAGCAGCAGCGGTGATCCGCGGTGTCGACGGCAGGATCCTGCTGGCGCGCCGTGCCGATACCCAGCATCAGGGCGGCCTGTGGGAGTTTCCCGGTGGCAAGGTGGAGGCCGATGAGTCGGTCGCCACGGCCCTGTCCCGTGAGTTGCAGGAAGAGCTGGGTATCCAGGTCACCACGGCGCGACCGCTGATCAAGGTGCAGCATGACTACCCGGACAAGCAGGTGTTGCTGGATGTCTGGGAAGTCTCGGCTTTTACCGGCGAGCCCCACGGTGCCGAGGGACAACCGCTGGAATGGGTGGCCCCGCGCGATCTGCCCCACTATGAGTTCCCGGCCGCCAATGCGCCAATCGTGGCGGCTGCGCGCTTGCCGGCCGACTACCTGATCACGCCGGGCGAGCTGGAAACGCCCACGCTCTTGCGCGGGATCCAGAAGGCTATCGCCGGTGGCATTAAGCTGATCCAGCTGCGGGCGCCCAACGGTTACGACCCCAAGTACCGCGACCTTGCGGTAGATGCGGTGGGCCTGTGCGCCGGTAAGGCGCAGTTGATGCTCAAGGGACCGTTTGAATGGCTCGGGGACTTTCCGGCAGCCGGCTGGCATATGACCTCGGCCCAACTGCGTAAATATGCGAGCAAGGGCCGGCCGTTGCCGAAGGACCGCTGGTTGGCGGCGTCATGCCATAACGTGGAAGAATTGGCGTTGGCGGAGTTGATGGACGTGGATTTTGTCACGCTGTCGCCGGTGCAGCCGACCCAGACCCATCCCGATGCGCAGCCGTTGGGCTGGGAACAGGCGGCAGAGTTGATCCGTGGGTTCAGCAAGCCGGTGTTTCTGTTGGGTGGGGTAGGGCCTGCTGAGCGGGAACAGGCTTGGGAAGCCGGCGCTCAAGGTGTCGCAGGGATTCGGGCGTTCTGGCCTGAGGTTTGATGCTGTTCTGAAGGGCCCTATCGGGAGCAAGCCCCCTCCCACATTCGACCGGGTTCCAACTTTGGAATGTGATCAAAGTGTGGGAGGGGGCTTGCCCCCGATGAGGCCCTATCAGTCACCGAATCATCATCAGTGTGGCTTCGCCGCCGCCTGCCACAACACTTCCGCCACCCCCTGGCGCCTGGCAATCACCCTTGCCGCCACAAACAGCAAATCCGACAGCCGATTGATATACGCCAACCCCACCCCTTCCAACGGCTCGACAGCATTCAGGTGCTGACAGCGCCGCTCGGCACTGCGCGCCAGGCTGCGGCACACATGGGCCTGGGCAATCAGCGCTGAACCACCGGGCAGGATGAAATTCTCCAGGGGCCCGAGCTCTTCGTTCCAGCGATCGATCGCCGCTTCCAGCCGATCCACTTCCGCTGCGTTCAATGCCTTGTACTCCGGCATGGCCAACTCCCCACCCAGATCGAACAATCGATGCTGGCAAGGCGTAAGCACCTCGATCACGTCCTGTAAGCCTGGATGCTGCCCGCCGAGGGCTTCGAGATACGCCAGCAGTAACCCCAACTGGCTATTGAGCGTATCGACCTCGCCGATGGCCTCCACCCGGGGATGGTCCTTGGGCACGCGGCGGCCGTCGCCGAGGCCGGTTTCGCCTTTATCGCCAGTGCGGGTGTAAATCTTCGACAGGCGAAAGCCCATGGTCAGTGCTCCAGTTGGGTGAGTTCGTAAGGTGGCAGTTGGCCCGCCAGGGGCAGGCGCAAGGTGAAGCAGGTGCCTTGGCCGAGGGTGGAATGCACCTCCATCTGGCCCTTGTGGTTGTTGGTGATGATGAAGTACGACACCGATAGCCCAAGCCCGGTGCCCTGGCCGATTTCCTTGGTGGTAAAGAACGGCTCGAAGGTGCGTTTGCGCACGTTTTCGCTCATGCCGATGCCATTGTCTTCCACCTGGATTTCCGCCCACGGCGGGTTAAGGCGCGTGCGCAGGATGATGCGCCCCGGTTCGCTGTCGTCCTCGCGCAGGTGAATGGCCTGGGCGGCGTTTTTCAGCAGGTTGAGCAGCACCTGTTCCAGTTCGTTGGCCGTGCCGGGCACGGGGCCCAGTTGTGGGTCGAACTGGCGGATGATCGCCTGGCCCTTGAAATCGAAGCCAATGGCCAGGTCAAAGTCGTTACCGGCGATTTCTACCGCCTGGTCGATCAGCGCCGGCAAGTCGCAAGGCGCCATCTGCCGGTTGCTGCGGCGGCTGAAGCTGAGCATGTGGGTGACGATTTTCGCCGCCCGTGCCCCCGCCTGCTGGATACCGTCGAGCAGTTGCGGCACTTCGCGGCTTTGCAGGTAGCGGTTGACGGTGTCCAGCTCAACCCCCACCTGCTCGGCGTGTTCCAGGTTCTTGGGCAAGTCGGGGGACAGGCGCCGGCGAATGTTCTGCACGTTATGCAGGATCGCCCCCAGCGGGTTGTTGATCTCGTGGGCCATGCCGGCGGCAAGTCCGCCGACGGAGAGCATTTTTTCCGACTGCACCATCATCTCTTCCAGTGACAGGCGCTGGGTGATGTCGTCGATACGGATCACCACGCCGCGCCCGGCACCGCCCATCAGTGGGTAGAAGGTCAGGGCGTAATGCTTGGGTTCGTCGTCCTTGATCCAGGTGACGCGCTCGATGCGTTCCACGGTGTGTTGTTCCACCGTGGCCTTGATCTGCGGCAGGTACGGCTTGAGCGGCTGGAAGGCGAGGTAGATCGGTTGATTCAGCGCTTCGTCCAGGCGTGTGCCGGACAGGGCCGTGGCCTCCTGATTCCATTGGGTGACGTAGAGCTGTTCGTCCAGGGCGATCAGTGCCGAAGGCATCGAGTCGATGATGCTGTTCAGGTAGTTCTGGAAACCGGTGAGCTTTTTCTCGATCTTGCTGCGTACCTGGACTTCCAGCTCCAGCTTGCGGTTGGTGTGGCGCGTCTCTTCGGCCAGGCCTTGTGCCTGGTCGTAGGCCGCCTGGGAATCGTCCCGCGCGCGCTTGAGCTGCTGCTCCCGGGCTTCGATGCGCGACAGCATGGTGTTGAAGGCTTCGGCCAGGCTGCCGATTTCGTCGTGGTTGCCTGGGCCGGCGCGCAGGGCGTAGTTCTCTTCGCGGGTCACCTGGCGTGACAGCTCTTCGAGTTCATGGATCGGCCGGGTGATCAGGCGTTTGATCTGCCGGGCGATGATCAACCACAGCAGCACACTGAAAATCAGGATGCCCAGGCTCGCCGTCAATGTGCCGGTATAGAAGGCCACCGGCAGCTCACTGCTGGCCACCAGCAGCAGGTGGCCGGACGGTTGGCCGGGACGGGGCAGGGTGATGACCTGGTTACTGCGAAATTCGGTCACTCGCCAGGCTTCGATATGCCGGTAGTTGTCCGGCAGGTGCAGGCGATCGCCGTGTTGCATCTGCGCCAGGCGGTTGCCTTCGCCGTCGTACAGGGCGGCGGCGCGCAGGGGCGAATAGCTGGTCAGTTCATTGAGCAGCGCATCGGCCTTGGCCGGGGATTCAAGGGCTTCGGCGGCGAGGGCCGGGTTGGAGACCAGCCGGCCGATGGCCTGCAAGGCCTGGGGCGCCATGCTTTCCTGGGAGATCCAGTAGGCGGCGCTGATAAAGGTCAGGTTGGCCACCAGCAGGACGGTGGTCAGCAGCACCAGCAGGGCGGCCAGCAGTTTCTGCCCGACCGGTAGGTTTTCTAGACGCTGGCGCAGCGGCATCAGGGTTTTCCCAGGTGATAGACAGGCGGGCAGGGTAGCGCGTGCCTCAGTCGCGGGGCAATCCGCGTGCAAGTAACTGCTCGACCAGGCGCACTTGCAGTTGTTGCACATGGGGCAGGCTCAATTGGTGTCGGGCGGCCGCCTGGCAAGCATAGCCCAACAAGTAGCTGATTTCGGTGCGGCGGGCGTTGGCCACGTCCTGGAACATGGAGGAATAATTGGCGGCCGTGGCCTGGATGACCCGTTCCACTTCCTGGTGCAGATCCAGCGCGGCGGCGGGTTGGCCGCAGCATTCCAGCAGTTCGCCAAGCTCGGCACACAGGGTCGCGACTTCACATTGATGGTTCTGCAATTCGCCGTTGCGGCACTGGTAAAGCACCGTCAGCGGGTTGATCGCGCAATTGAGCGCCAGTTTGCGCCACAGGCGCGTCAGGATGTCGGTACTCCATTCGTGGGGGATGCCCGCAGCGTGCAGGTCGTCCAGCCACCGCGGTGGGGTAGGGTGGCTCGCGTCCCCCAGCCAGGTGTAGCCATGGCCGGCGAACACCACGCGCCAGTCACCGTCGCGAAACGCGCCTTCGGTGCTGGAGGCAAAAATGCAGCGCGCCTGGGGCAGTTGCGCGGCCACCGCGTCCTGGCTGCCGAGGCCGTTCTGCAGCAGGATCAGCTCGGCGTCCGGTGCCAGGCGGTGTTGCAGTTGTGCGACAGCGCTCTGGGCGTCGTAGGCCTTGCACGCTACCAGCAGGCGATGAATCGGCTCGGGGCTGTCGGGCGTTTCGGCGAACACCGGGTAGGTGTGGGCGACGCCGTGTTCCACCAGGGTCAAGCCGGGTGAAGCCCGGTAGCTGGCCAGGCGCGCGGCATCGCGCAGGATCAACCTGACGGGCAAGCCGGCACGAGCCAGGCGGGTGGCCCACAGTGTGCCCAGGCTGCCCGCGCCGAGAATATGCCAGGTGGTCGACATCAGTTTTTGCTCCGCAGGTTCGCTCACAGTGAACGGGACGAAAGAACCGCTATAATGCCCCGGCATTTTAGCTCGGGCGCGCTCCATCTCTACTGAACCCGCCCCTTATATTGGAGAAATCACATGCCTTCGTTCGACGTGGTATCTGAACTGGACAAACACGAAGTCACCAACGCCGTCGAGAACGCCGTCAAGGAGCTGGACCGCCGCTATGACTTGAAAGGCAAGGGCAGCTTCGAATTCAAGGAAAAGGAACTGACCGTCAACCTGACCGCTGAAGCCGATTTCCAGCTGGAAGCGATGATCGAGATCCTCAAGCTGTCGCTGGTCAAGCGCAAGATCGACGCGCAGTGCCTTGAAATCAAGGACGCCTACGCCTCCGGCAAGCTGATGAAGCAGGAAGCCGTACTCAAGGAAGGTATCGACAAGGAGCTGGCGAAGAAGATCGTCGCCCATATCAAGGATGCCAAGCTGAAAGTCCAGGCGGCCATCCAGGGTGAGCAGGTTCGTGTCACCGGCAAGAAGCGTGATGACCTGCAGGACGCCATTGCCGCCCTGCGCGCCAAGACCTTCGACATGCCGCTGCAGTTCAATAACTTCCGCGACTGATGGCACATTGGGGAACCTGCGGGCGTTTTCGGCGTCCCACGCCCCAGAGCCAGCGCCTGCTCTTGAGCCCTACGGGGCTCATTTGCGTTTTCAGGCAGTCAATAAGCCGCACATCCGCCATACAGGAGAAGCTACATGGATTTAAACGCTGAAATGGATCACTTGATCAAGACCTCGCAGTCATGGATCCCGATGATCATGGAATACGGCAGCCGGGTGTTGCTGGCGGTGATCACCCTGGCCATTGGCTGGTGGCTGATCAACGTATTGACCCATCGCGTGGGCCGCCTGCTGGCCATGCGTAACGCGGACCTGGCGCTGCAGCACTTCATCACCAGCCTGGCGAACATTGCGCTGAAAGTCATGCTGATTGTCAGCGTGGCCTCGATGATCGGCGTGGCGACGACCTCGTTCGTGGCTGCCATCGGTGCCGCTACCCTGGCCATCGGCCTGGCGTTGCAAGGCAGCCTGGCCAACTTTGCCGGTGGCGTGCTGATCCTGTTGTTCCGCCCGTTCCGCATTGGTGACTGGATCGAAGCCCAGGGCACCTCCGGGACCGTCGATAGCATCCAGATCTTCCACACCGTGCTGCGTACCGGTGACAACAAAACCGTCATCGTGCCCAACGGCATCCTGTCCAACGGCATCATCACCAACACCAACCGTCAGCCGACCCGCAAGGTGGTGTTTGACGTGGGTGTGGACTACGAGGCGGATCTGCAAAAGGCCCGTGAAGTACTGCTGGACCTGGCAAAAGATCCGCGCGTACTGACGGATCCTGCTGCGGTGGCCGTGGTGTCGACCCTGGGCGATAGCTCGATCACGGTTTCCCTGCGCTGCTGGACCAATACCCCGGATTATTGGGATGTAGTGTTCATGCTGAATGAACTGGCGCGTGATCGTTTAAAGGCAGCGGGGATTGATATTCCATTTCCGCAGCGCGTTATTCGAGTGATGCAGGAAGCAGCTCCGAAGTAAGTGAAAGAAGCGCGTTTAACTTGGCCGAAAGGTCAGGTTAAACGTGTCACCTGAATCTCGTTAGTTAGCTTGCTAGTTATTTATTCGTTGAAATAAAACTGCAATAAAAAAGCCGCTCCCTTGTAAACAGGGGAGCGGCTTTTTTGTTTAAGGCCGGGGCCTTAAGTCATCGTTGTAATTGAACCGGCAATTACAAGATGTTCAGCGGGTAGTTTGCGATCAGACGCAGTTCGTCGATCGAAGGCGAACCGTAGTACACGCCATCGCCGGAGCGATAGGTCGCTTGACGCAGACGCAGGCTCAGGTTTTTGGCTGGACCGCTCTGGATCACGTACTTGGCTTCGATATCGCGTTCCCACTCTTTACCATTGTTAGTGGTGCCGGTGTCGGCGCCGCTACCGGTTATGTAACGAGTCATGAAGCTCAAACCAGGAACGCCAAAGGTTGCCATGTTGATGTCGTAACGTGCCTGGTAGGACTTCTCGCCTTCGGCGTTGAAGTCGGAACGGGCAACGGAGTTGGCCAGGAAGACCGTGCCGCCGCCGTCTACGCCGTAGCCGTAGTCGCCGTCGCCGGTAACCTTCTGGGCTGCCAGGGTGAACGTGTGAGCGCCGATGGTGTAGGCGCCCTGCAAGCTGAACGCGCGGTTGTCGAGCTTGGTCGTGCCATCTTTTTCGGCGCGCTGCAGGCCGGCACCGTCGCTCTTGGTGTCGTAGATGTTGAAGTCCAGAGCGAAGGACTGGTCATCGCTGAGCGCGTGGGTCCAGTTCACGTTGCTGTAGTACTTGCGGAAGTAGTCTTCGGTTTTAGCGTAGTACAGGCTGCCGGTGAGCTCTGGAGTGAACGAGTATACACCGCCGACAAAGTCGGTCTTGGTCAGGCCCAGGCTGTCATGAAACGTCTGGTTCTGCGCAACACTGGAAGTGAAGTGGCCGCCTTCCAGTTTCAGGCCCTTGATCTCGTTGCTGGTGATCGAGATACCTTGTGGCAGTTCCGGCAGCAGACGGCTGTCGTCGGAAGCGAACACAGGGGCTGTGGTGTATTGGTCACCGACTTTCAGCACGGTGTTGGAGAAGCGGAACTTGATGGCGCCGCCGCCTTTGGAGTAGTCGTCTTGCGAACGACCGTCGGAACCGGTGGGGAACAGCCCGGTGCCTGCGCGCCCCTTGCCACTGTCGAGCTTGACGCCCAGCAGGCCGATTGCATCGAAACCGACGCCGATAGTGCCTTGGGTGAAGCCCGATTCGAACAGTGCATTGAAGCCCAAGCCCGTTTCTTCAGCACGGCTTTTGCGCTTGCCGTTGACCGTGGCGTAGCCGTTCGCTGGTTCATTACGGAAATCGCGGCTGAAGTACAGCGCGCGAGTATTGATGCTGAACGTACTGTCTTCAACAAAGCCCTTGGAATCGTCCTGGGCGGACGCCATTGCGAACTGCGAGGTGCCTGCTGAAACAGCCAGGGCGATCATGCTCCACTTCATCACGCGCATCGTGATTTGCTCCTTTGGTTTTAGGAAGAGTACTGCCGTCCCACCTGTATTTTTATCTGGGCGGCTCTTTCTTTTTTGTGTCGGCGCAAAGTTATATCACGCAGACTCTATTGACGATACTTACCCATCTTTCCTTTCAGCTTCTTTACGAGGCTGTCGTAAATTGCTAGTTCCATGTCGCAAATTCACAGTCCGAATGTAACGGGACTGACAACTTCAATGCTGTTTTCAAACGCCGTTCAGCGTTTGTCGTCTTCCTTGGTATACATTGAAACGCCACTGTTATTTATCGCGAAACACTCACTTCCCTGCAGGTGCCGTTGTCGACGATAGGGGGGTGAATGCAACAAGCGCGCCCAAACCGGTAACTGAATGTCATTTTTTCGTGAAAAACGTTACGACGGGGTAAAAACCGCATAAGCACGGGCTTTTTACGCCGTTTGGTTTGGGCTTGACGCCCGTGTGTTACCGCTGTTCGGGGGTGCAAAAAAACCTTGCCCGAGAAAAACGTTACCGGTCCACCCCCATGAGTGGGTAGTTGGCGGATCTCTTTGAGGCACAAGTGGGTCATTTTGGTGCATCCCGGTGAGGCCCGAGTTAGCGTAGCTCAATTATTCGCCTGCATCGAAAGGGTGCGATGTTTTTCTCCGGATGCGCCGGGCTCCCCCGCATTCGCCGTGAAGCCGCCTGCATTCAAAGGTATGCTGGGCGCCAGAACTTGACCTGCCAAACGGAGTGCCCGTGGTGTTCGCCTTAGATCAACGCCTGCAACAAGACACACTGGTGATCGGGGACTTCCCGTTGTGCCGCCTGCTGCTGTCCAATGACTCGAATTACCCGTGGTTCATCCTGGTGCCACGCATCAACGGTATCAGCGAAGTGTTTCAGCTGGATGTCGCAGATCAACAGATCCTCTGGAAGGAAACTACGCTGCTGGCGCAGTTACTCAACGAAGGCCTGGGCGCCGACAAGATGAATATCGGTGCGCTGGGCAATGTCGTCAGCCAATTGCACGTGCATGTGATCGTACGCAAGCGTGATGACGCCGCGTGGCCTGCGCCGGTTTGGGGCAAGCATCCGGCCCAGCCGTACACTGAAGAGCAAGTGGCGGCCATTCGTGTGCGCCTGCGCGCGTTGCTGCCTGCCGACTTTATCTTTACCCAGGGTTGAACCATGGACTTGCAAGACCGCGTTACCGATCTGGAGAGCCGCCTGGCCTTTCAGGACGACACCATCGAGACCCTCAATGACATCCTGGTCGCCCAGCAGCGCGCGGTTGAGCGCCTGCAACTGCAGATGACCGCGCTGCTCAAGCGTCAGGAAGAAATGGGCGGCCAGTTCGAGACGTCCGAAGAAGAGGCGCCGCCACCGCACTATTAATCCGAGGGCAATAAAAAAACCGCGACCCAGCCAGGCTGGATCGCGGTTTTTTTTGCTGCGAAGGCTGGAATCAGCGACGCGGCAGGGCAGCGATCACGTCTTCGGCTTGCAGGCCTTTGTCGCGATTCATCACGGAGAACTCCACGCGCTGGCCTTCCACCAGGACGCGATGACCTTCGCCACGGATAGCCCGGAAGTGGACGAAGATGTCGTCGCCCGAATCGCGGGAAATAAAGCCGAAGCCTTTGGAGGTGTTGAACCACTTGACGGTACCGGTATCCCGATTGGTCATGTCGTAGTTTTGCGACGCGGCCGCCGGGGACGAACGGTAGAAGCTGATGGCCAGGTGAAGAACGATGGCGACCACAGCAATCACCAGGCTGAGCAGGATGGCCGGATGGCCGCCCACTTCAGGCATAGGTGCCAGGAGGGTGAGGGTTTGTACGACAACGGTCAGTACCAGCAGTGCGCTGACCAGGTTTTGCAGTTGATGACGTGTGCCTTTGTTCCAGTAAGGGATTACGGGAGCGAGCGTCAGGTTAAGAAGGCCGAACAAGGCCAGGTACAGAGCGTCGTGTTGTTGCAGGTAGGGCAGGCTTTCAGGCTGCAGGCTCGGGATAAAGGACAGCAGCAACGCTGCAACGCCCGTTAGCAGGTGGACGATTTTCAACATTTTGATTAACTCACGTTAAGACGGATCACAAGGAAGAGCTGACTGGCACGGTTCGCTTCTGAACAATGGGAGGCGTTGGGCACGCGCGCGGGTATCAGCCTATGCCGCTTGCCGTGGAAATTAACGACGGCGACACGCTGCCTATTTAACAGCAAAGGCCGTGCCTACTCAAATCGAGCATTTTCCGCGGTTGAAAGAGGCGTGGCATTTCTGCGTGAAACGCTTGTCCTAGACATGTGCAGGGGTTTCTTGCGGCCTTAAAAGAAATTTCCGACGTGCACAAAGGCTTGTACTGCACGGGCTGACAGGTCGTGCAGGGGCGTTTTGCCGCATGTCGCCCGAAGGTGTCGGGCTGCGTCTCTGCCCCGCTCTTGCTAGAGTGGTCGTGCACCTGATCAATGAATGCTTGTCAATTGAAGGGGATAAACATGGCAATCGATATCGGTATCAGTGAAGAAGATCGTAAATCCATCGTCGATGGGCTTTCACGACTGCTCTCCGATACCTATGTACTGTACCTGAAGACCCACAACTTCCATTGGAACGTCACGGGCCCCATGTTCCGTACACTGCACCTGATGTTCGAAGAGCAGTACAACGAACTGGCGCTGGCGGTGGACGCCATAGCCGAGCGTATCCGTGCCCTGGGCTTCCCGGCACCGGGCGCCTATTCGATCTACGCCCGTCTTTCCTCCATCAAGGAAGAAGAGGGCGTTCCCAGCGCAGAAGAGATGATCAAGCAACTGGTGGCGGGCCAGGAGGCGGTCACGCGTACCGCACGCGGTATTTTCCCGTTGCTCGATAAGGTCAGCGATGAGCCGACCGCGGACCTGCTGACCCAGCGCATGCAGGTTCACGAGAAAACCGCGTGGATGCTGCGCTCCCTGCTCGAAAACCAGTAAACGTCACCCACAGTGGCGCCGTTGTGGCGCCACTTGCTTGTTTCCACGCATTTCCTGGCGTTGTCCTACGCCTATCAACGCCCCGTCTTCTGGCTGCCTGCTTCGTCCTGCTGTCTTATAGGGCCATTGTCCAATGGGAGAGCCCATGGGCTGTTGTTTGGCAATGGAGTGTCAGGTGTATGTCACGTGGAGTGGATGTGGGAGTGATGGAAACCGGTGGTTTCCACAAGATAAGCGTCGACCCCTTCGCCAAGGGGTTCGATATGGGGCTGGCCAAGCCATTGTCCCGATCGGTAAGGCTCAATGGGTTTTCCACTTGTCTTCGGCTTGAGCAGATCTATTGGAATATCCTCACGGAAATAGCCAGGATCAATGCCTGCTCTGTCAGCGCATTGCTGTCCTATGTCGATCGGGAAGTGCACCTCCGGTATGGAGGAGTGAAGAACTTCAGTGGGTTGGTCAGGGTGGTGTGTGTGGTTCATCTGTTAAAAGGCCGTGCCGTCTCAGCCAACCTTGAGTAATCGGCACGTCCCGGGGCAGGTCCGCCGTGGAGGTGGACCAGGCTCCGGGCAGAAAGCCGGCTGCGCTGCCTTGATTTACCAGATATAATCCCGCGCTTTGCTGCTGCCGGGGCTTTCTCCCTCTGCTCTCTATCAGGAGCGGGCGCGGCACAGTAACGATCGACCGCCGAGACATCGCCATGCCCATGTACGACTATCAATGTGCTTCCTGTGGACATCAGTTGGAAGCCATCCAGAAGATCAGCGCAGCGCCGCTGGTCGATTGCCCGGCCTGCCAGGCGCCCGAGCTCAAGAAGATGTTGTCCATGCCGGGCTTCCGCCTGAGCGGCAGCGGCTGGTACGAGACCGATTTCAAAACCGGTTCGAAGAAGAACCTGGCGGGCGGCGACAAAGCAGACTGAGTTGAACTCCATGCGCAGGCTCCTGCATTATCCGTCCCCTGCTTTAATGTACGGTGACGAGGCAGGCCTCCACCGAATTTCGAATTACGAGAAGTGAAACCACTACCATGATGCGCAGCCACTATTGCGGCCAACTGAACGAGACCCTGGATGGTCAGGAAATCACCCTTTGCGGATGGGTTCACCGTCGCCGCGACCACGGCGGGGTGATCTTCCTCGATATCCGTGATCGTGATGGCCTGGCCCAGGTGGTATTCGATCCGGACCGCGCCGAGAGCTTCGCCGCCGCTGACCGTGTGCGCAGCGAGTACGTCGTGAAGATCACCGGCAAGGTTCGCCTGCGTCCGGCCGGTGCCGTGAACGCGAACATGGCGTCCGGTGCGATCGAAGTGCTGGGCTACGAGCTGGAAGTACTGAACGAATCGGAAACCCCGCCGTTCCCGTTGAACGAATACTCCGACGTCGGCGAAGAAACCCGCCTGCGCTACCGCTTCCTGGACCTGCGTCGTCCGGAAATGGCCGAGAAGCTGCGCCTGCGTTCGCGCATGACCACCAGCATCCGCCGCTTCCTCGACGAGAACGGCTTCCTTGACGTCGAAACGCCTATCCTGACCCGGGCCACCCCGGAAGGCGCGCGTGACTACCTGGTGCCTAGCCGTACCCACGCCGGCAGTTTCTTCGCCTTGCCGCAGTCGCCGCAGCTGTTCAAGCAGCTGCTGATGGTGGCTGGCTTCGACCGTTACTACCAGATCGCCAAGTGCTTCCGCGACGAAGACCTGCGCGCCGACCGCCAGCCGGAATTCACCCAGATCGACATCGAGACCAGCTTCCTCGATGAGAAAGAGATCATGGGCATCACCGAGCAGATGATCCGCAACCTGTTCAAGGAAGTACTGGACCTGGAGTTCGGCGAATTCCCGCACATGACCTTCGAAGAGGCCATGCGCCGCTACGGTTCGGACAAGCCAGACCTGCGTAACCCGCTGGAACTGGTGGACGTGGCCGACCAGCTCACCGAAGTTGATTTCAAGGTGTTCAGCGGCCCGGCCAACGACCCGAAATGCCGCATCGCCGCCCTGCGCGTGCCTGGCGGCGCGAGCATGCCACGCAAGCAGATCGACGACTACACCAAGTTCGTCGGCATCTACGGTGCCAAGGGCCTGGCGTACATCAAGGTCAACGAGCGCGCCAAGGGTGTTGAAGGCCTGCAGTCGCCAATCGTGAAGAACATCCCGGAAGCCAACCTCAATGTGATCCTGGATCGCGTGGGCGCGGTCGACGGCGACATCGTGTTCTTCGGCGCCGACAAAGCCAAGATCGTCAGCGAAGCCCTGGGCGCTCTGCGGATCAAGCTGGGCCACGACCTGGACCTGCTGACCTGCAAGTGGGCACCGATGTGGGTCGTCGACTTCCCGATGTTCGAAGAGAACGATGACGGCAGCTTCAGCGCCTTGCACCACCCGTTCACCGCGCCGAAGTGCTCGCCCGAAGAGCTGGAAGCCAACCCGGCAGGCGCGCTGTCCCGCGCGTACGACATGGTGTTGAACGGTACTGAGCTGGGTGGCGGTTCGATCCGTATCCACCGCAAAGAGATGCAGCAAGCGGTCTTCCGCCTGCTGGGCATCAACGAAGCGGAACAGGAAGAGAAATTCGGCTTCCTGCTCGACGCCCTGAAATACGGCGCGCCGCCCCACGGTGGCCTGGCTTTCGGCCTCGACCGCCTGGTGATGCTGATGACCGGTGCCCAGTCGATCCGTGAAGTGATCGCCTTCCCGAAAACCCAGAGTGCTGCGGACGTCATGACCCAGGCTCCGGGTGTGGTGGATGCCAAGGCATTGCGCGAGCTGCATATTCGCCTGCGCGAGACGCCGAAGGCTGAGTAAGGCTGCTGCGTGAAAGCGCACTGAGGTTTACGCAGTCTAAAAAGGCGCATCTTCGGATGCGCCTTTGCGTTACAAGGGGTGTATCCCACCCGGGGTGGGGTTGATAAGGTTTCTAGAGAATTTCGGAGTTGTGTTATGGCTGGCCATTCCAAGTGGGCGAACATCAAGCACCGCAAAGAGCGTCAGGATGCCAAGAAAGGCAAGATTTTTACCAAGTGGATCCGTGAGCTGACGGTCGCTGCCCGCCAGGGCGGTGGTGACCCGGGCTCCAACCCGCGTCTGCGCCTGGCCCTGGACAAGGCCCTCGGCGCCAACATGAGTCGTGACATTATCGACCGTGCCGTGGCCCGTGGGGCCGGCGCTGCCGACACCGACGACATGGTCGAGTTGACCTACGAAGGCTACGGCCCGGGTGGCGTGGCGGTGATGGTCGAATGCATGACCGATAACCGCAACCGTACTGCCGCCGCCGTGCGTCATGCGTTCAGCAAGTGTGGCGGCAACCTGGGGACTGACGGTTCGGTGGCCTATCTGTTCGAACGCAAGGGGCAGATCTCCTTCGCGCCGGGTGTGGATGAAGACGCACTGATGGAAGCGGCGATGGAGGCGGATGCCGACGACGTGGTGACCAATGAAGATGGCTCCATCGACGTGTTTACTTCGTTCGCCGGCTTCTACGCCGTGCGTAATGCCCTGGAAGCGGCCGGTTTCAAAGGCTCCGACGCCGAGATCGTGATGCTGCCGACCACCAGTGCCGAACTGGACCTGGACGGCGCACAGAAGGTGTTGAAGATGCTCGATATGCTCGAAGACCTGGATGATGTACAAAACGTGTATTCCAACGCCGACATTCCGGAATCCGTGGCCGAACAGCTAGGCTGAAGAATGACGTAGATCCAAATGTGGGAGGGGGCTTGCTCCCGATGGCAGTGTATCAGTCAGCCTATGTCTAACTGGACGATCGCCATCGGGAGCAAGCCCCCTCCCACATTAGAACTACGGTGTATCAAAAAATGTGTTTATCCGACCTGCAGGCGTTATGACTTTAATCCTAGGTATCGACCCCGGTTCGCGCATCACCGGTTTTGGTGTGGTGCAACACACCCCGCGCGGCTGCGTCTACGTTGCTTCGGGCTGTATCCGTACCGGTGCAGGTGAGTTGGCTGAGCGCCTGCAGATCGTCTATCGCGGCGTGCGTGAAGTGATCCAGACCTACGGACCGGTGACCATGGGCATCGAAAAGGTATTCATGGCAAAAAACGCAGATTCGGCGTTGAAGCTCGGCCAGGCCCGTGGCGCGGCCATCGTCGCCGGCGCCGAGGAGGGCATGGAGATCGCCGAGTACACCGCGACCCAGGTCAAGCAGTCCGTGGTCGGCACCGGCGCGGCCAATAAAGAGCAGGTGCAGATGATGGTCATGCACATGCTCAAGCTCACCTCAAAGCCGCAGATCGATGCCTCCGACGCCCTGGCCATTGCCATTTGCCATGCGCACACGCGCTCCAGCCTGCTGCCTCACGGCCTGGGCACGGCACGCAGTCGTGGCGGGCGCCTGCGTCTCTGATAGCATCAGCGCAATCGTTATTTCCGGTCAGGCCTCGCTCTGACCCCAAGCTTTAAGGATCTGAACCGTGATTGGACGCTTGCGCGGCACCCTGGCTGAGAAACAGCCGCCGCACCTGATTCTGGATGTAAACGGGTTGGGGTATGAGCTGGAAGTGCCCATGACCACCCTGTATCGCCTGCCGTCGGTCGGTGAGCCCATAACGCTGCATACCCATCTGGTGGTGCGCGAAGATGCGCAACTACTCTATGGTTTCATTGGCAAGCGTGACCGCGACTTCTTCCGCGAGTTGATTCGCCTCAATGGCGTGGGGCCTAAATTGGCCCTGGCGTTGATGTCGAGCCTGGAAGTGGATGAGCTGGTACGTGCCGTGTCGGCCCAGGACACCTCGGCGCTGACCAAGGTGCCGGGCGTGGGCAAGAAAACCGCCGAGCGCCTGCTGGTAGAACTCAAGGACCGCTTCAAGGCCTGGGAGGTGGTGCCGAGCATGTTCGCCCTGGTGCCGAACCAGCCGGACATGCCGGCGGGCCAGGTCGCGAGTGCTGAAAGCGACGCCGTCAGTGCGCTGATCTCCCTGGGCTACAAACCCCAGGAGGCCAGCAAGGCCGTCTCGGCCATCAAGGACAAGAACCTGAGCAGCGAAGACATGATCCGCCGAGCCCTGAAGGGAATGATTTAAGTGATTGAAGCTGATCGTCTGATCGCGGCCACCGGCCCGCGCGACCGTGAAGAAGTCCAGGACCGCGCCATCCGTCCCCTGAGCCTGGCCGAATACATCGGCCAGCCTACCGTGCGCGAGCAGATGGAGTTGTTTATCCAGGCCGCGCGCGGGCGCAGTGAGTCCCTTGACCACACCCTGATCTTCGGTCCTCCAGGGTTGGGTAAAACCACCCTGGCCAACATCATTGCCCAGGAAATGGGCGTGTCGATCAAGTCCACCTCCGGCCCGGTGCTGGAGCGGCCAGGTGATTTGGCTGCCTTGCTCACCAACCTCGAACCGCACGATGTGCTGTTTATCGACGAAATCCACCGGCTCTCGCCAATCGTCGAGGAAGTCCTGTACCCGGCGATGGAAGATTTCCAGCTCGACATCATGATCGGCGAAGGCCCGGCGGCGCGCTCGATCAAGCTCGACCTGCCACCGTTTACGCTGGTGGGCGCGACCACGCGCGCGGGCATGTTGACCAACCCGCTGCGAGACCGTTTCGGCATTGTTCAACGTCTTGAGTTCTACAGCACCGCCGATCTGGCGACCATCGTCAGCCGTTCGGCCAGTATTCTTGGCTTGCCCCTGGACCCGGAAGGCGCGTTCGAAATTGCCCGTCGGGCCCGGGGCACGCCACGGATTGCCAATCGCCTGCTGCGTCGCGTGCGTGACTTTGCCGAAGTCCGGGCCAAGGGGCATATCACCAAGGCCGTGGCGGACCTGGCCCTGAACCTGCTGGATGTGGACGAGCACGGCTTCGATCATCAGGATCGACGTCTACTCTTGACCATGATCGAGAAGTTCGACGGCGGCCCGGTGGGTGTCGACAGCCTGGCGGCGGCCATCAGTGAAGAGCGCCATACCATCGAGGATGTGCTGGAGCCGTACCTGATCCAGCAGGGCTATATCATGCGCACGCCAAGGGGGCGAGTGGTGACGCGCCATGCCTATCTGCACTTCGGGCTAAACATTCCGTCACGATTGGGTGAGATGCCCGCGGTAGACGAATTCCTTGATGCAGTGGACGATTAAAAGCTTCACGCCAGTCGATTTATTCGATGTTTGTGCTGTCCTAGTGGCTGGCGTCGTCATTCAGTCACTGGATATGTTTTTCGAGAATGAAAAAACAGTTGCCCCAGCGGATTGGCAACCTGAGGAGTAAGCACTAGAGTATGCGCGCGCAAAACGGGGATCAGTCGTTCGCACATCGCTGTCGCGTTTATTACGAGGACACCGATGCCGGCGGCATCGTGTATTACGTCAATTATCTCAAGTTCATGGAGCGGGCTCGTACCGAGCGGCTACGGGAGCTGGGCTTTGCCCAATCCCAGCTGGCAGGGGAGGACCTGTTATTTGTCGTGCATTCCAGCGAGGCGCGCTACCACGCACCGGCGCGACTGGACGACGAGTTGCTGGTCAGCGCTGAAGTAATCGAATTGAACCGTGCCAGCCTGCGTTTCAAGCAGCAGGTCAGGCGGGCAACGGATGCAACGCTGCTCTGTGAGGGGCAGTTCCTGGTGGCGTGTGTGCGCACCAACAGTTTGAAACCTCGGGCCATTCCCGAAACTCTACGTGCGGCCTTTGCCGCCGTGAGCGGCGCGGGTAAACAATCAAAGCAGGAGATTTAGCGTGGAACCTACCGTCGTCGACCATTCCTCCATGTGGAGCCTGGTCAGCAATGCCAGTGTCGTGGTTCAACTGGTGATGCTGACCCTGGTAGCCGCATCGGTTACCTCTTGGGTCATGATTTTTCAGCGCAGCAACCTGCTGCGCGCCGGTCGACGTGCCCTGGAGAGCTTTGAAGAGCGCTTCTGGTCGGGTATCGACCTGTCCAAGCTGTACCGCCAGGCCGGCAGCAATCCGGACCCGGACTCGGGCGTCGAGCAGATCTTCCGCGCCGGCTTCAAGGAGTTCTCGCGCCTGCGCCAACAGCCGGGTGTTGATCCGGAAGCGGTCATGGAAGGCGTGGCCCGTGCCATGCGCGTCGCCATCTCCCGTGAAGAAGAGAAGCTGGAGCAGAGCCTGCCGTTCCTCGCTACCGTCGGTTCCGTCAGCCCGTACATCGGCCTGTTCGGTACCGTGTGGGGGATCATGAACTCGTTCCGTGGCCTGGCCCAGGCCCAGCAAGCTACCCTGGCCACCGTGGCCCCGGGTATTGCCGAAGCCCTGATCGCCACCGCGATCGGCCTGTTCGCCGCTATCCCCGCAGTAATTGCCTACAACCGCTTTGCTGCCACCAGCGAAACGTTGATCGGCCGTTACTACACCTTCGCCGATGAGTTCCAGGCGATCCTGCACCGTAAAGTGCACACCAGCGAAGAATAAGCAGGTAATTCCCAATGGCTTTAATCGCTCGAGCTCGCAAAAAGCGCAAGCCGGTCGCCGAGATGAACGTAGTGCCCTACATCGACGTGATGCTGGTGCTGCTGGTGATCTTCATGGTGACCGCGCCGATGCTCAACCAGGGCGTGAAGGTTGATCTGCCCAAGGTTTCCAGTGAAGCCTTGCCGCAGGACAACAACACTCAGGTCCTGACCATTTCGATCAAGGCTGACAAGACCTATTACTGGAACCTTGGCAGCGAAGTCGACACCCAGAAGCAACAGGACAAGGCCTTGACCCTGCCGGCGATGACCGATGCGGTGACCAAGATCATTCGCTCCGGCAACGAAGGCGGCAAGCACACCCAGGTGTTCATCCGCGGCGACAAGTCGGTCGACTACGGTTCCGTCATGGGCGCCATGGGCGGGCTGCAGAAGGCCGGCGTCGGTAACGTTGGCTTGATTACCGAGGCGCCCTGATGCACCAACAGCGAGAGCCGTCCGCCTCGGAAAGCTTCTTCTGGCCTAGCGTCTGGGCAATTGCCCTGCACGTCCTGGTCTTTGGCATGCTGTTCGTCAGCTTTGCCATGACCCCGGACCTGCCGCCAGCCAAGCCGATCGTGCAGGCGACCCTGTATCAGCTGAAATCGAAAAGCCAGGCCACCACCCAGACCAATCAGAAGATTGCGGGGGAGGCCCAGAAGTCGGCTGCGCGCCAGACTGAAGTCGAACAGATGGAACAGAAGAAGGTCGAGCAGGAAGCGGTGAAGGCTGCTGCGGAACAAAAGAAAGAAGAGGCGGCTCAAAAGGCCGAGGAATCGAAAAAGGCTGACGAAGCCAAGAAGGCCGACGAGGCGAAAAAGGCTGATGAAGCCAAGAAAGCCGAGAAAGCTGCCGAAGCTAAAAAAGCTGAAGAGAAACAATTGGCTGATATAGCCAAGAAGAAATCTGAAGAAGAAGCCAAGAAGGCTGCCGAAGAAGAGGCCAAGAAAAAGGCCGCTGAAGACGCCAAGAAGAAAATAGTCGAAGACGCGAAGAAAAAAGCCGCCGAAGACGCCAAGAAAAAAGCTGAAGCAGACGAGGCGAAGAAGAAAATCGCCGACGACGCGAAGAAGAAAGCTGCCGCCGATGCCACCAAGAAAAAGGCCCAGGAAGCAGCGCGTAAATCCGCCGAAGAGAAAAAGGCCCAGGCCTTGGCAGATTTGCTCTCCGACACGCCGCAGCGTCAGCAAGCCTTGGCCGATGAACGTGGCGATGAAGTCGCGGGCAGTTTCGACGACCTGATTCGGGCACGGGCAGCAGAAGGCTGGACACGTCCACCTTCGGCACGCAAAGGCATGACAGTAGTGCTGCAGATCGGCATGTTGCCGGACGGTACGGTGACTTCGGTCAGCGTGGCCAAGTCCAGTGGTGACGGTTCGTTCGACAGTTCGGCGGTTGCCGCGGTCAAGAATATTGGCCGGTTGACCGAGATGCAGGGAATGAAACCAAGCGACTTCGCTCCCTATCGTTCATTCAAGATGACATTCACACCTGAGGATCTAGCCTTGTGAGAAACCTTCTTCGAGGAATGCTTGTCGTTATTTGCTGTATGGCAGGGATAGCGGCGGCGGATGAAAAGAACATCCTGGTCACCAGCGGCAGCGATCGGGCCACCCCGATCGCGGTAGTGCCGTTTGGCTGGCAGGGCGGCAGCGTTCTGCCGGACGACATGGCCCAGATCGTCAGCGACGACCTGCGCAATTCCGGTTACTACGCACCGATTCCGAAAGGCAACATGATCAGCCAGCCGACCCAGGCCAGCGAAGTCATCTTTCGTGATTGGAAAGCGGTGGGCGCGCAGTACCTGATGGTCGGCAGCATCACGCCGGCCGGCGGTCGCCTGCAGATCCAGTACACCTTGTTCAACGTGGCCACCGAGCAGCAGGTCCTGACCGGCAGCGTATCGGGTACCGCCGAACAACTGCGCGACATGGCCCACTACATCTCGGACCAGTCGTTTGAAAAGCTCACCGGTATCAAGGGTGCGTTCTCGACACGCCTGCTTTATGTAACGGCCGAGCGTTTCTCCGTAGACAACACTCGCTATACCCTGCAGCGTTCGGACTACGACGGTGCGCGGGCAGTGACCTTGCTGCAATCCCGTGAGCCAATCCTGTCGCCGCGCTTCGCGCCGGACGGCAAGCGTATTGCCTACGTGTCTTTCGAACAGAAGCGTCCGCGTATCTTCGTCCAGCACATCGATACTGGCCGTCGTGAGCAGATCACCAACTTCGAAGGCCTCAACGGTGCACCGGCCTGGTCGCCGGATGGTTCGCGCCTGGCATTCGTACTGTCCAAGGACGGCAACCCGGACATCTATGTGATGAACATGGCTTCGCGCCAGATCAGCCGCGTGACCAGCGGTCCTGGTATCAACACCGAACCGTTCTGGGGCAAGGATGGTTCGACCATCTACTTCACCTCGGACCGCGGCGGCAAGCCACAGATCTACAAGACCAGCGTTGGCGGCGGGGGTGCGGAACGCGTGACCTTTATCGGTAACTACAACGCCAATCCTAAGCTTTCGGCTGATGAAAAGACGTTGGTGATGATTCACCGTCAGGATGGTTTCACTAATTTCCGGGTTGCGGCCCAGGATTTGCAGCGTGGAACGGTAAAAATCCTCACAGATACCAACCTTGATGAGTCAGCTACTGTTGCGCCCAACGGCACCATGGTAATCTACGCCACCCGCCAGCAGGGCCGGGGAGTCTTGATGCTCGTGTCCATTAATGGACGCGTAAGGCTCCCGCTTCCTACCGCACAAGGCGAAGTCAGAGAACCGTCCTGGTCCCCTTACCTGAACTGACGCGGCGCTACAAAAAGAAGTACTTAACACACTGGGGTTCATTAGGAGTTTCACGATGGAAATGCTGAAGTTTGGTAAGTTTGCTGCTCTGGCTCTGGCTCTGTCCGTAGCCGTTGGTTGCTCGTCTAAAGGCGGCGACAATGCCGGTGAAGGCGCAGCTGTTGATCCAAACGCTGGTTACGGCGCTAACACTGGTGCAGTTGACGGCTCCCTGAGCGAAGAAGCTGCTCTGCGCGCTATCACCACTTTCTACTTCGAATACGACAGTTCGGACCTGAAGCCAGAAGCCATGCGCGCTCTGGACGTTCACGCGAAGGACCTGAAAGCTAACGGCGCTCGCGTTGTTCTGGAAGGTAACACTGACGAACGTGGTACTCGTGAGTACAACATGGCACTGGGCGAGCGTCGTGCGAAAGCCGTTCAGCGCTACCTGGTACTGCAAGGTGTTGCTCCAGGCCAACTGGAACTGGTTTCCTACGGTAAAGAGCGTCCAGTTGCTACTGGCCACGACGAGCAGTCCTGGGCTCAAAACCGTCGCGTCGAACTGCGTAAGTAATTCGTCATGCGAACGTGCCGTCGTGCTCTAACTGTATTGGCTCTCAGCCTCGCCCCGCTTGCGGTGTGGGCTGCGGTTCCTGTGGAAGACAGCAACTCTGGCTATAACAATAGCGGGAGTAGCTATCCGCCAGCGGGTTATGGCACGAACGGCGCCTATGCTGGGGGGGCGGCTACGTCCGCTCCCTCGGCACAGGGCGAACTGTTCAACCAGCTGCAACGCATGCAGGATCAATTGGCGCAGCAACAAGGCACCATTGAAGTTCTGCAAAATGAGGTGCGTCAGCTGAAGCAAGAAGGCCTGGAACGTTACCAGGATCTTGATCGACGTATAGGAGCCGGTGTTACACCTGCCGCTACTCCTGATAATTCTTCTGCCGGTGGCGCGCCCAGCGCGGCTATCGGTGGTGCAGCAGCAGGGGCCGCCGCTGCGAGCCAGGCCCCTGCCGCCAGCAGTGAACCGGGTGATCCGGCGAAGGAAAAGCTGTATTACGATGCAGCCTTCGACCTGATCAAGGCCAAGGATTTCGATAAGGCCAGCAAAGCCTTTACTGCCTTCCTGGGCCGCTACCCAAACAGCCAGTACGCGGGCAATGCCCAATACTGGTTGGGCGAGGTGAATCTGGCAAAGGGTGATCTGCAGGGGGCGGGCCAGGCATTTGCCAAGGTCAGCCAGCTGTACCCCAAGCACGCCAAGGTGCCCGACTCGCTGTATAAACTCGCTGACGTAGAACGCCGCCTGGGTCATACCGACAAGGTCAAAGGCATTCTGCAGCAGGTCGTAGCCCAATATCCGGGTACCTCCGCTGCACAGTTGGCCCAACGGGATCTGCAACGCTTGTAAGCGATGCAGCCGTTTAGAAGAAACCCGCGCCTGGCGCGGGTTTTTTCGTTAGAATCCACGCCCTTTTATGACACACGCTTCCTGGGGCCTACGCGTTGGCGGGGTTCCTTGAAGTGCCTGACGGAGGCGGACAGCCTGTTTAGCTGTTACGCCCGTGGCGACTATGCAAGACACATTACGCATCACCGAAGTTTTTTACTCGTTACAGGGTGAAACGCGAACCGCTGGCTTGCCCACAGTTTTTGTGCGCCTGACCGGTTGCCCCTTGCGTTGCCAATACTGTGACAGCGCCTACGCCTTCAGTGGCGGCACCGTGCGCACCCTCGAAGACATCCTGGAACAGGTTGCCGGCTACCGGCCCCGCTACGTCTGTGTAACGGGTGGCGAGCCCCTGGCCCAGCCCAACGCCATCCCCTTGCTCAAACAGCTGTGTGATGCCGGTTACGAGGTCTCCCTGGAAACCAGCGGGGCCCTGGATATTTCCGCTGTAGACCCGCGTGTCAGCCGAGTGGTTGACCTCAAGACGCCGGGCTCCAAGGAAGTGCACCGCAACCGCTACGAGAACATCGAGCTGCTGACGCCCAACGATCAGGTCAAGTTCGTGATTTGTTCCCGTGAAGACTACGACTGGGCCAACTCCAAGCTGATCCAGTACGGCCTTGATCGCCGTGCCGGTGAGGTATTGTTCTCTCCCAGCCACCACGACCTGAACGCGCGCGATCTGGCCGACTGGGTGGTTGCCGATAACCTGCCCGTACGCCTGCAATTGCAGCTGCATAAATACCTGTGGAACGACGAACCGGGGCGCTGAGATGACTGATCAAAAGCGCGCGGTCATCCTGCTGTCCGGTGGCCTCGACTCCGCGACGTTAGTGGCCATGGTTCGCGCCGAAGGTTACAGCTGTTACACCATGAGCTTCGACTACGGTCAGCGCCACCGTGCCGAACTGGAGGCAGCCGCCCGTGTGGCCCGAGACCTGGGCGTGGTCGAACACAAGGTGATTGGCCTGAACCTCGGCGGCATGGGTGGCTCGGCCTTGACCGACAGCACTATCGACGTCCCTGAGGGGCCCACCCAAGGCATCCCGGTCACCTACGTACCGGCACGCAACACCGTGTTTCTGTCCCTCGCCCTGGGCTGGGCGGAGGTTCTGAGTGCCCGTGACATCTTCATCGGGGTTAACGCGCTTGATTACAACGGCTACCCGGACTGCCGCCCCGAGTACGTCGAGTCGTTCGAACGTATGGCCAATTTGGCGACAAAAGCCGGGGTAGAAGGGCAGGGTTTCCGGATCCAGGCACCGCTGCAAAACCTGAGCAAGGCCGCTATCGTGAAGGTTGGCGTAGGACTCGGTGTCGATTACTCGCTGACAGTTTCCTGCTATCAGGCAGACGATGACGGCCGTGCCTGTGGGAAATGCGACAGCTGCCGACTGCGTGCAGAGGGCTTCCAAATGGCCGGAATTACGGACCCGACGCGTTATTTCTGATTTATTTCAAATAAGGTGTTGAATAATCCTTAGAAATCAGTATTATACGCGCCACCACACAGCGGGTCGTTAGCTCAGTTGGTAGAGCAGTTGGCTTTTAACCAATTGGTCGTAGGTTCGAATCCCACACGACCCACCATTTTTGGCGGTTTAGAAAATCCGGAAGGCCCACGCAAGTGAGGATTTCCGGGTTTTTTTTTGCCTGCGATTTGGTGCTTACCTGCCGGTGCGCAATGCACCCAAGCTATACCAGCATTTGGCAAACCTCCCTGTTGACTCTCCTGTTACGGGCACACCCTATCCTGCCCGTTCGACTTTTCAGGATGAAGTGACGATGAGCAAACGAGTACTGGTGATTCTGGGGCACCCCTCAACCGACAGTTTCTGTGGGGCGTTGACCGACACCTATGTGAAGGCGGCCACAGAGGCCGGGCACGATGTGCGTCTATTACGTCTGGATGCACTGCGGTTTGATCCAGTGCTGCACGATGGCTACAAACAGGTTCAGTTGCTGGAGCCCGATCTGCTCAAGGCCCAGGCCGATATCACGTGGGCTGAGCACCTGGCGTTTGTCTATCCCATCTGGTGGGGCGGAATTCCGGCCCTGATGAAAGGCTTCTTCGATCGGATATTCCTTCCCGGTTTTGCCTTCAAGTACCGTAAAGGCAAAGCCTTTCCCGACAAGCTTTTGAAGGGGCGCACGGCTCACCTGCTGGTCACGATGGATACCCCGCCGTGGTACTACAAGTGGGTCTACCGCATGCCGGGCCTGCACCAGATGCGCAAGACCACCCTGGAGTTCTGCGGCATCAAACCATTGAAGACCCTCATGTTCGGACCAATCCTCGGTTCCGACGCCTCCCTGCGCGAAGCCTGGCTCAAGCAAGCCCAGGCTATCGCTGGTCGCTGACACCCCCATTGCCCGGCATCGCCTTGCAGCAGGCGATGTCGGCTTCATCCCTGCGATACATTGCCTTTTGACACCTTCGAGTTTCCGACCCCGTAGACATGTGTGAAGATGCGGCGCGCCAAAGTGCTCTCCCCACTCTTGTGCCAAAAAAGGACTTTTCATGTATATCGGCAAAGCCGCCCAGCTATCGGGCACTACCGTCAAGACGATCCGCCACTATGAAGACATTGGCTTGCTGCCGCCGCCCGTGCGCGAGGGTAAGTATCGGGTCTATAACCAGCAATGCGTTGAGCTGTTGACGTTCATCAAGTGTGCTCAGCAGCTGGGTTTCAAGCTTAAGGAAATGCAGGCGATTCTGCAGGACCACCGGGGCCTGGAGCTGCCGTGGGATTTGGCCAACCAGGCCATTGCCGATAAAAAGCTCGAGCTGAAAGCCCAGATCGAAGGGCTGCAAAACATCTACGACGGTCTTGAACAGTTCGAAAGCAACCTCAAGGACGCCCGGTACCAATGCCAGTTCGAGCCTCTTTCCAAAACGGTCTGAACGAACTTGCTGCATGAACTCTGCCCGCTGACAGCTATGTGCTTGAGGTGATTTCTGAAGGCGGGGGAGACCCAAGGTACCATTGCGGTTTTTAATCGACAGGCGCACGCGTCAAAGCCAGATTAGGCTTTTGAAACCATTGGATATTCTGTAGCCTTGCGCAGCTTCACCTTTACCCGTGCTTGATGAACACAATCACTTCGTCCGGCGGCGCCCGAAGGGCTCCAGAGCCGGTGGTACACTCGACTTTCGCGCTACTGCGCCTGCAGGTCTTGCGAACATGACGCACATTTCCGAACGCCTACTGGTTCAAGCCCACCTCGACGCCAAGCAGCCCAAGGCCCTCAGCGCCGAGGAAGAGGCGAGCCTGCGTGCCGCCATTGCTGCCGAGCTCAAGGCTCAGGACGCGGTGCTGGTTGCCCACTTCTATTGCGATCCGGTGATCCAGGCCCTGGCCGAAGAAACCGGCGGCTGTGTCTCCGACTCCCTGGAAATGGCCCGCTTCGGTGCAGCCCACCCGGCCAAGACCGTACTGGTCGCCGGTGTACGTTTCATGGGCGAGACCGCCAAAATCCTCACCCCCGAAAAACGCATCCTCATGCCGACCCTGGAAGCCACGTGCTCCCTGGACCTGGGGTGTCCGGTGGATGAGTTTTCGGCGTTCTGCGACCAGCATCCCGAGCGCACCGTGGTGGTGTATGCCAACACTTCGGCGGCGGTCAAGGCCCGGGCCGATTGGGTGGTGACCTCCAGCTGCGCGCTGGAAATCGTCGAAAGCCTGATGGACAACGGCGAGACCATCATCTGGGGCCCGGACAAGCACCTGGGTACCTACATCCAGCGCCAGACCGGTGCCGACATGCTGCTGTGGGACGGTGCGTGCATCGTCCACGAGGAGTTCAAGTCCAAGCAGTTGGAAGACATGAAGGCGCTGTACCCGGACGCAGCGATCCTGGTGCACCCGGAATCGCCGACCTCGGTAATCGAACTGGCCGACGCGGTGGGCTCCACCAGCCAGTTGATTGCGGCGGCACAGCGGCTGCCGAACAAGACCTTCATCGTGGCGACCGACCGCGGCATCTTCTACAAAATGCAGCAGCTGTGCCCGGACAAGGTCTTCGTCGAAGCGCCCACGGCCGGTAACGGCGCTGCGTGCCGCAGTTGCGCGCACTGCCCGTGGATGGCGATGAATACGCTGGAGCGTACGCTGCAGTGCCTGCGTGAGGGCAGTAATGAGATATTCGTCGAGCCGTCGGTGATTCCGCACGCCGTGCGACCGCTCAAGCGCATGCTGGATTTCACCCAGGCTGCGCGCCTGAAGCTGGCGGGTAACGCCTGAATCGAGGCGAGCTCGGTTGAAAATGTGGGAGGGGGCAAGCTCCCTCGCCACAGGTTAATTTTTACCCGTTCTACTTCTTAACTGATCGGCATTAGGGCTTGCCCCCTTCCACATTTTGATTTCGTTCAGGCAGCGGGTTATTTCTTTTGCTTCGGGATGCGCACCAACTGCGTATCCGAGTAGATGTCATGCCAGCTGCGTTTGTGCTTGTCGAACAACGACCAGACAAACCCCAGCCCCACGCATAACCACGACGCAATCGACACCACAAAGCGCAACAGCGCCTGCCACAGGCTGATCCGCGAGCCGTCGGCGTTTTGCACGCGCACGCCCCAGACCTGCATGCCCAGGGTTTGCCCGGAATGGGTCCAGAACTTGGCAAAGAAACCAAACAGCACAAAGAACAGAATCGTCGACAGCAGCGGGTCACCGTCCAGTGCGCCGGATTCGGTGAGGGTGCGCATCCTGGCTTCGCCCACGAACGCGATCCACACCAGCTTGTAGATAAACGCGGTGACGATCAGCAGCGCGGTGCACAACAGGAAGTCATAGAACATCGCTGCCAGGCGACGGCCCAGGCCAACGGCGGGGAACTCGCCTTGGGGACTCAGCAAGGGTTTGGACATGGCAGGGCTCTCAGAGGAAAAAAATCATTTTACGGAATAGCGCCCATAAAAAAGCCCCTGATGTCATGTCAGGGGCTTTTTGTCGCAGGAAGGATCAGCCTTCTGCTTGTACTTCGTCAGCCTGCATGCCTTTCTGGCCTTGAACTGCAACGAAGGTGACCTTCTGGCCTTCCTTCAGGCTTTTGAAGCCGTTGCCTTGAATAGCGCGGAAATGCACGAACAGATCCGGACCGCTTTCTGGAGTGATAAAACCAAACCCTTTCTCGTCGTTAAACCACTTGACGGTACCGCTCTGACGATCAGCCATTTTCTTATTTCCTTGACGCTAAAAATTAATGACAGCCCCTTTCACATGAAAGAGTACTGGGCTGGGTTGCAGGAAAGTAAGAGACGTCGAACGGGTTGTAGCACAACTACTTCAGCTACTGCCCAGGTCCAGGTTCCAAGCGACCCATGCAAACACAGTGGGCAAACTCTACGCCAACTAATGGAGAAAAAACAAGCCCTGGCAAAAGCCCGGGTTTTGCTCGGTCGCATGACACTTCGTTGAATAATGTGAAGCCGACTTATTCGATAGAATGGGTCACTTGTTATAGGTTAATTCCTATAATAATGCCTATCGTTGCTGCACTGTTTTATGGCGGTTGCGTTACAGATTAGTGCACGTTAACGCAACCGCGTTACTTATAGGAACAGTCAATCAGCCACGATAGTAACGTTGCGGCACAAATGGCATTTTGCTTACACGAAGTGGCACTTTTTTCCCACGCACCAACGCAGAGACTTCGGTGTCCAGTGCGGTGAATGCGCTGTCCAGGTAACCCATGGCCAGTGGGCCACCCAGGCTCGGGCCAAAGCCACCGCTGCATACGCTGCCGATCACGCTGCCGTGGGCATCGACGATCTCTGCGCCTTCACGTACAGGTGTGCGCTCCTGGGGCAGCAGGCCTACGCGCTTGCGGCTGACACCGGTTTGCTGCTGGGTGAAGATGCGGTCGGCACCCGGGAAGCCACCGGCACGCGCACCGTCGGTGCGTCGGGCCTTGGAGATAGCCCACAGGAGGCTGGCTTCGATCGGGGTGGTCTCGGTGTTCATGTCGTGGCCGTACAGGCACAGGCCGGCCTCCAGGCGCAGCGAGTCACGGGCGCCCAGGCCGATGGCCTGCACTTCGTCCTCGGCCAGCAGGCTGCGCGCCAGGCTTTCGGCGCTGGCGGCAGGCACGGAGATTTCAAAACCGTCTTCACCGGTGTAGCCCGAGCGGCTGACGTAGCAGTCCACGCCCAGCAGGCGCACCGGGGCGAATTGCATGAAGGTCATCCGGGTGACTTCCGGTGCCAGGCGCGCCAATACCTTCACTGCGGCCGGACCTTGCAGGGCCAGCAGCGCGCGTTCTTCGAACAGCGGCTCGATGCGGCACTGCTCGCCGATATGCTGGCGCAGGTGCGCCAGGTCCTGGTCCTTGCAGGCTGCGTTGACTACCAGGAACAGTTCGTCGTTACCCAGGTTCGCCACCATCAGGTCGTCGAGGATGCCGCCCTGGCCGTTGGTGAACATGGCGTAGCGCTGCATGCCGACCGGCAGGTCGATGATGTCGACCGGTACCAGGGTTTCCAGGGCCTTGGCGGCATTGGCGCCGGTCAGGCGGATCTGGCCCATGTGGGACACGTCGAACAACCCGGCCTGTTCACGGGTGTGCAGGTGCTCCTTCATCACGCCCAGTGGGTATTGCACCGGCATGTCGTAGCCGGCGAAGGGCACCATGCGTGCACCCAGCTCGAGGTGCAGGGCGTGCAATGGGGTTTTCAACAGGGTTTCGGTGGACATGTTCAGCTCCTGAAAAACGTGCCGGCGCGCCTTTAGGCGTCAGCACTCGATAATATTGACCGCCAAACCGCCACGGGCGGTTTCCTTGTATTTGCTTTTCATATCGGCGCCGGTCTGGCGCATGGTGCGGATGACCTTGTCCAGCGAGACGAAGTGTTGCCCGTCGCCACGCAAGGCCATGCGCACTGCATTGATGGCTTTCACCGAGCCCATGGCATTGCGCTCGATGCAGGGCACCTGCACCAGCCCGCCAATCGGGTCGCAGGTCAGGCCGAGGTTGTGTTCCATGCCGATTTCGGCGGCGTTTTCCACCTGGGAAACCGTGCCGCCCAACACTTCGCACAACGCGCCAGCGGCCATGGAACAGGCCACGCCGACTTCACCCTGGCAACCGACTTCGGCACCGGAGATGGAGGCGTTTTCCTTGTAGAGAATGCCGATGGCGGCAGCGGTGAGCAGGAAGCGCACCACGCCGTCTTCATTCGCGCCGGGGATAAAACGCATGTAGTAATGCAGCACCGCCGGCACAATCCCGGCCGCGCCGTTGGTGGGCGCCGTGACCACGCGCCCGCCGTTGGCGTTTTCTTCGTTGACGGCCAGGGCGTACAGGTTGACCCAGTCCAGCACCGACAACGGGTCGCGCAGGGCCGACTCCGGGTTCTTGCACAACTGGCGATGCAAGGCGGCGGCGCGACGCTTGACCTTCAAGCCGCCGGGCAAGATGCCTTCGTTGTGACAGCCGGCCTCTACGCAGTCCTGCATCACCTGCCAGATCTTCAACAGGCCGGCGCGGGTTTCCGCTTCCGGGCGCCAGGCACTTTCATTGGTCAACATCACCTGGCTGATGGACAGCCCATAGGTGGTGCAGTGGCCAAGCAAGTCCTTGGCATGTTTGAACGGGAACGTCAGTGGGGTGGCGTCTTCGACGATCCGGTCGGCGCCGGCGGCGTCTTCATCCACCACAAAACCGCCGCCCACCGAGTAGTACTCGCGGCTGCGGATCTGGATGCCCGCCGCATCAAAGGCACGAAAAATCATGCCGTTGGGATGGTAGGCCAGGGGTTTGCGAATCATCGCCAGGTGTTCTTTCTCGTTGAACGCAATGCTGTGTTCGCCGAGCAGGTTCAAGCGACCGTCGCCGCGCATCTGCGCCAGGCGTGCGGCCACGGTTTGGGTGTTCACGGTGTCCGGGTGTTCGCCTTCCAGGCCCAGCAGCACGGCCTTGTCGCTGCCGTGGCCTTTTCCGGTGGCGCCGAGGGAGCCATAGAGTTCCACCTTGATGCCGGTGGTGGCGCTCAGCAGGTTGTCACGCTTGAGGCCTTCGACGAATCGAGCGGCCGCGCGCATGGGGCCGACGGTGTGGGAGCTGGAGGGGCCGATGCCAATCTTGAACAGGTCGAACACGCTTAAGGACATGAGTTGTTCTCCGGTTTCTTGTTATAGGAGCAGCGGCAAGCTCCAAGCCACAAGCTGCAAGAAAGAGCCTTAGGCTTTAACTTGCAGCTTGTAGCTTGCCGCTTACAACTGCTTTAGGCATAAAGCTCGATCGACGGGCATGCACACACCAGGTTGCGATCACCAAACACGTTGTCGACCCGGCCAACCGGTGGCCAGTACTTGCCTTCGATCAACGAAGCGACCGGGTACACCGCTTGTTCACGGCTGTATGGGTGGCTCCATTCGCCAACCAGTTCCGCCGCAGTATGCGGTGCGTTTTTCAGCGGGTTGTCGTCCTTGTCCAGGGTGCCGTTTTCCACCGCGCGGATTTCTTCGCGGATGGCGATCATCGCGTCGCAGAAGCGGTCCAGTTCTTCCTTGGATTCGCTTTCGGTCGGCTCGATCATCAGCGTACCCGCCACCGGGAACGACATGGTCGGGGCGTGGAAGCCAAAGTCGATCAGGCGCTTGGCCACGTCATCCACGCTGATGCCGCTGCTGTCCTTCAGCGGGCGCAGGTCGAGGATGCATTCGTGCGCCACCAGGCCGTTGCTGCCGGTGTACAACACGGGGTAGTGCTCTTCGAGGCGACGGGAAATGTAGTTGGCATTCAGGATCGCCAGCTGCGACGCGCGCTTGAGGCCTGCGCCACCCATCATGCTGATGTACATCCAGGTGATCGGCAGGATGCTTGCGCTGCCGAACGGTGCCGCACATACCGCGCCTTCCTTGCGCGCCATGGCCGCGTGGCCGGGCAGGAAGGGCGTGAGGTGGGATTTGACGCCAATCGGGCCAACGCCCGGGCCGCCACCGCCGTGGGGGATGCAGAAAGTCTTGTGCAAATTCAGGTGGGACACGTCGCCGCCGAACTTGCCCGGTGCGCACAGGCCAACCATCGCGTTCATGTTGGCGCCGTCGATGTACACCTGGCCGCCGTTGTCGTGGATGATCCCGCAGATTTCGCGGATACCTTCTTCGAACACGCCGTGGGTGGACGGGTAGGTAATCATCAGTGCGGCGAGGTGCTCACGGTGCTCGATGGCCTTGGCGCGCAGGTCTTCGATGTCCACGTTGCCACGGGCATCGCAGGCGGTGACGACCACACGCATACCGGCCATGTTGGCGGTGGCCGGGTTGGTGCCGTGGGCCGACGATGGGATCAGGCAGATGTCGCGACGTGCTTCGCCACGGCTCTGGTGATAGGCACGGATGGCCAACAGGCCGGCGTACTCGCCCTGGGAACCGGCGTTCGGCTGCAGGGAGATCGCGTCATACCCGGTGGCCGCGCAGAGCATGGCTTCCAGGTCGGAGGTCAGTTGCAGGTAGCCGGCGCTTTGTTCGGCCGGAGCGAACGGGTGCAGGGCACCGAACTCGGCCCAGGTCACCGGGATCATTTCACTGGCGGCGTTGAGCTTCATGGTGCACGAGCCCAACGGGATCATGGTGCGGTCCAGGGCCAGGTCCTTGTCCGCCAGCTTGCGCAGGTAGCGCATCAGCTCGGTTTCCGAGTGATAACGGTTGAACACCGGATGGCTGAGGATCGGTGACTGGCGCAGCAATGCGTCGGGCAGGCGGCTGTCCACCGTGGCGTTGACGTCCGGCAGGGCTTTGCCATTGGCAAAGATCGCCCACAGGGTTTCGATATCGGCCTGGGTGGTGGTTTCGTCGACCGACAGCCCAACCCGCTCGGCGTCCACCACGCGCAGGTTGATGCGCTGGGCGCGGGCCTTGTCGTGCAGCGCAGCGGTGTCGGTGCCGGTGTGCAGGGTCAGGGTGTCGAAGAAGTGCGCCTGCTCGACCTTGAGGCCCAGGGCGGTCAGGCCCTTGGCGAGCATCGCGGTCAGCTGGTGAATGCGCTTGGCGATCTGGGTCAGGCCCTTGGGCCCGTGGTACACGGCATACATGCTGGCGATGTTGGCGAGCAGCACTTGCGCGGTGCAGATGTTGCTGGTGGCTTTCTCGCGGCGGATATGTTGCTCGCGAGTCTGCATGGCCAGGCGCAGGGCCGGCTTGCCGAAGCGGTCTACCGACACACCGACCAGACGCCCCGGCATGTCGCGCTTGAACGCATCCTTGGTGGAGAAGTACGCCGCGTGCGGGCCACCGAAGCCCAGCGGCACGCCGAAGCGTTGCGCACTGCCGATGGCCACATCGGCGCCGAACTCACCCGGCGGGGCCAGCAGGGTCAGGGCCAACAGATCGGCAGCCACGGCCACCAGGGCGTTGGCGGCATGGAAACGCTCGGTCAAAGCGCGGTAGTCGAACACGTCACCGTTGCTGGCCGGGTATTGCAGCAGGGCGCCGAAGAACGGGCTGACATCGGTCAGTTCGCGCTCATCGCCCACCACCACGTCGATGCCCAGCGGCTCGGCACGGGTGCGCAGTACGTCGAGGGTTTGCGGGTGGCTGTGGACCGAGGCGAAGAAGGCGTTGCTGCCCTTGTTCTTGCTCAGGCGCTTGCAGAAGGTCATGGCTTCGGCGGCGGCGGTGGCTTCATCGAGCAGCGAGGCGTTGGCGATCGGCAGGCCGGTGAGGTCGCTGATCAGGGTCTGGAAGTTCAGCAGCGCTTCCAGGCGGCCTTGGGAAATTTCTGGCTGGTACGGCGTGTAGGCGGTGTACCAGGCCGGGTTTTCCAGAAGGTTGCGCAGGATCGGCGACGGCGTATGGCAGTTGTAGTAGCCCTGGCCGATGTAGGTCTTGAACAGTTGGTTCTGGCTGGCGATGGCCTTGATCCTGGCCAGGGCCTCGGCTTCGCCCAGGCCGTCTTCCAGGCCGAGCACGCTGGTGCCCTTGATGCTTTCCGGGATCACGCTGGCGCTCAGGGCTTCCAGGGAATCGAAGCCCAGGCTGGCGAGCATCTGCTGCTCATCTTCCTGGCGCGGGCCGATGTGGCGGGCGATGAACTCATTGGCGGTGCTGAGATTGATGGTCATGGCGCGCTCCTCAGGCTTCGGCGTTGGCTTTGATCAGACGGTCGTACGCGTCCTGATCCAACAGTTTAGCGACTGCCCCGGCATCGGCCGGTTTAAAGCGGAAGAACCAGCCTTCGCCCAGCGGGTCTTCGTTGACCAGTTCCGGGTTGCCATCGAGTTTGGCGTTCACTTCCAGCACTTCACCGTCCAACGGCATGTACACGCCGCTGGCGGCCTTGACCGATTCAACCGTGGACGCTTCAGCGCCCTTGTCATAGGCCTGCAACTCCGGCAGTTGCACGAACACCACATCACCGAGCGCGTTCTGCGCGAAAGCGGTGATACCCACGGTGACGCTGCCGTCAGCTTCGGCGCGCAGCCATTCGTGATCTTCAGTGAAACGCAACTCGCTCATGGAAACTCCTCAGGGCCAGAATCGTCTGGTGGGCAGGATTGGAATAATGAGGAGTTGCTTAGCAATATCGCGGCCAATGTGATTAATCCTTTATTAATCAATGGCTTGGCAAAAGCGGTTATAACGATAGCGTATTTGTGTGTAGCGATTTCGCTACAGTCCTGCCGTCGAAAAAAAGCCTATGCGGATCAAAGCCTTGCATGGCGCGCAAAAAACAAGGTTGTAGCGATATCGTTCCACTGTAGCGCTTTCAGTACGCATGGACGTCGCTTTTCGCGATTTATCTACCGTCCGGGAGACCAGCCGGCGTTTTACCGTTGGCGCATTTCGTCATCAGGATGCGCCCCATGAGTGCTTCAAAGGTTATTCCCCCCGAGATTTCCCAGGCGCGGACGTCTCGCGACTATTTATCCAAGGTCTTCGCGCGGCGCCTGGGCCTGGGCCAAGTGGCCCGCGCAATGATCCAGGAATGGATCGGGCAGTGGTTTGCCGGTTCCGGCCTGCAGGCCGGTAACAGCTGGATCGGTGTGATCCAGCCAACCTCGAGCGGCCGCCGCCACATGCCGCTTATGACCTTGAGCGATGCGCTGATCCAGCGCTGCATGAAGGGTGACGCGCTGAACTACACGCCAGGCCATCATGTGCTGTTGGTGCAGTCTGCACCGCAGGTGTTCGAACCGGCGAGCGGCGCCATCAACGTGGACGATATCGAGTGGATGCTCAACACCCTGGCGCCCGATGTGCTGGCGGGTTTTGCCGAGCGCTTGGTGCACTACTGGAACGCGCGCGTGTCGGACGGTTCGGCCGACAGCCGTTGGCACGCGGTCAGCAGCCAGTTACGTGCATGCCTGCTCACGGCGCGGCAGAACCCGCCATTGACGCCAGAGCAGGCGCGGCTGCTGCTGGGGCTGGGCGATGAGCAGGCACAGCAGCTTTGGGGGTATCGGGCGGATCGAGAGGCCTTGGGTAACGCCGATGCGCTGCATATCTATCAAGTCTATGCGGCCCAGGCCGGGGACCCGGGCGAATGGCTGCCGCTGTTGGTCTTGCAGCGTCGAGTCCAGGGGCAACAGGTCACCCTCGTCTATATCCCGGTGATGAACCTGGTGCAGCTCGAATCCCTGGACGCCTTGGGTGACCTGCTGCCGCGCTATATGAGCCGTTACCTGCCAGGGGCGCCGCTGCAATGGGTACTGCGCGAGCCCGAGGGCGATGTGTTCGATGCGTTGGCCCAGGCCTTGCTCGAACGCCAACTTCGCGATGTGCGGCGGGTTGACTGGTCGGCACTGCCCGACATCGGCAGCTATGAACAGCTGTTCACCACGCTCACCTCGCCACTGGCCTGGTTCGACCCGGACGCTCTCGAACAACCTCATGAAGAACAGCTGCCGCTCTGGTTGCAGCGGGCCAGCAGCGCGGATCGCCTGGCTTACGGTCAGTGGCTGGAGCGCCTGGCGCAGCTGCAGCGCAGTACCGGCGGTGCAACGTTCCTCGATGGCCTCGAGCCGATCGATGTGTACGCGCGCAAGGCGCTGCAACGGCAAATGCGCCTGGATCATCCAGCGCAGGCCCCCATCAACCCGGACGACTGTCTCCTGACCTTCGAGCGCACCCAGGGCGGCACGGTTGGCTGGACGCAACGGACCACCCGGACCTTGACCCAGTGGTCGCTGGAAAACCCCTTCGCCACCGCCTATGCCAGTGTGCACATCAGCCACCAGGTCACCCCAGGTAACGTGCCGCACTGGGTCACGCCGGCCTATCTCAAGGGGCTGATCGAACGGGTGGATGTGGGCAAGCACTATCCGCCATTGCTGGAGCACGCACTGATCGCCGACCCGACGCAGTCTGCACGGCGGCGCCGTTTGTTTGTCGCTCAGATGGCGCTGCAACTGCCGATGCGCGCCCTTGAAAACAGCCTGCGCCAACGCAACGGCTTTACCCGCTCCGGCGCTCGGGTGGTGCACGCGTTGCTGCGGGAAGATCCGCTCCAGCGTGTGGTCGACGGTGAGGTGATCGTCGCCCGGCCCCTGGCGTTCCTTGCCCATGCAGGCGGGCTGGCCCATCAAGCACACAACCTGTTTGTCCTCGGTCCCCGCGACAACAGCACGCTGCCGCATATTCTCTACCGGCCGGATCAAACCGACGCGATGCTGCAACAGTTTCCCAGCCGCCAGGCATTGCTCGACGCGATCGCAACGGTGGGCAGCGATCTTCAACGCGTGGTGCTGCAGCGTTTACCGCAGGACAGCCGTGCCCTGTTTGCCAACGGCGGTTTTCTGCGTCCTCATGTCCAGCGTGTGCTGCAGGGCGATGAGTTCGACGTGCTGCCCGCATCGAGCCCGGCGCTGCTGAGTGACGAAGCGGTGCGTGGCGAGTTCCTTGAGAGCGTCTTCGATGAAAACGCCCGAGACCTGTGGCAGCGCGCCGTCAAGCAGTCGGTTTCCAACGAGGCGCTGCGGTGGACCCTGTTCAAGAATGATCTGTGGCAAGTGTTCAACGCGCTTTTGCCGATGGTCCGGGGGCCGGTGGCGGTGGCGGGCTGGTTGTCCCAGACCTTCAGGACATTCCAGGCGGTGCTGGCGCTGCCGCTCGAGACGAGCCGCGAAGATTCCGCCAATGCCTTCGCCGAGCTGATCGGCAGCGTGGCCGGCCTGCTGATGAGCCCGGTGGTCACGCTGGATCAACGGCTGCGCTTGAGTTCGGGCGGTGCCCAGGCCCCTGACTTGATCCCGGCCAGCCACACGCGCCACTCGGCGTCGACGTTTGCCTGGCAGCGTTCGTTCGCCGACGTCACGGCAATGGATTTTTCCTGGGCCAACTCAAGGTCCAGGCTTACGACCCAACAGCGTGCCCAGCTCGAGACCTTCCAATGGTCACCCAGGCAGGGCGAACGCTGGCCCGACTCGCCGACACTGGCCTCGGCGGCCAGCCCGGTGCGTGGTCGGGTGCTGGTCCAGCGCGACGGCAGCGCGGCCCGTCACGAGCAGTACACCTTGATAGACAGCAAAGTCTATGGCGTGAGGGAGGTCAGGGATGGCTGGCGGGTCGTCGATCTGCGGCAACCCCAGCGTCTCGGCCCGTGGCTGGACAAGGATGCCCATGGGGTGTGGAAAGTCGACCTGGGCCTGCGCCTGGTTGGCGGGCAGCCAAAGAGCACGGTGGCCCAGCGGCGTGCCCACATCGAGCGGCAAAAGCTTGAGCTTGAGCACGAATACAGCGCGGCAAGCAGCGAATTGCAGAGCCTGGAGCGTGTCGTGACCGCGGCCGAAGACCTGTGTGAGAAGGCGCACCTGACCTCCGAGGCGGCCTTCACCGAGCAGCACCGGCGCGATGCCCGGGCGCGCTACCTGCGTGAGTTGGAAAAAAAGGCCGATGCGCAACAGAAAAAACTCAATGTGCTGATGCGCAGAAACGCCAACAAGCCCCTGGACGGCTTTGAACGGGAACAGTGCCTGCAGTTGGAAGATATCGTGCTGAACATGCGCCGGCAGATGTTCGTGCTGACCTTCAGTCGCCGCGAGGAGCAGTTTTCCGAAGCGCATCTCGCGCAACTGTCCGAGCGGGTGGCGGGGGAGGACGCGATCGCGGCCCAGGCGGTGATCGGGACCTTGACCGAAGAGAGCCGCAGGATCGGCGAGTTTCACGACAAGATGGTCAACCTGAGCTTCTGGGAACGGGTCAATTACGAGCGGTTGCTCAGCATTCCTGCCTACAAGTCTTACATCGGTGAGTTGCAACCGTCCTCATACGGGCTGCCATTGGACTGGCGGACCGTGCAGTTGCAGGTGCTCAAGGAGCAGCTGTGGCGCCGGCTGCCGCTGCCTGAAGAACAGGATGACTACAGTCGGATCGACGCGGCCATGGATGAGGCGATCCAGTCGGCCCAGTCCCAGAAAACCATCGATGAGCCAGGCGTACTGAGTGTGCAACAGCGCATCGACGGCACCCGGGCGGTGCTGCACGAATACGCGAAAACCCTGGCGCTCCTGGATGAATACCGTGCCGCCGCGCCGGAATTGATCCATGGGGATGCCGAGGTACCGGTGCAAGCCACGATCCTCAGTCTGGAACAGGAGTCGAGAATCGCCCTGGCAAAGCTGCTGCGTGAGCACGAGCGCAACCCTCAGCCTGGCCGGGTACGCTCCCTTGAGGCCGATCAACGGTTGATCCGCGATTCGAAGAAGCGCTATCAATTGGGACGGGTTCGCGCCCGCACGCCGGAGGCGACCGAAGACATCGTTGATGTCATCAACCCGATTGACCAGGCCGTGGTGGTCAGCCTGCATCAGCAGCCGGGTTCGGATGCGTTCGAAGCGATCACCGAGGCTGGCGCGGTGATGCCGCGGCCGACGCGTTCCCTGGAAAACCTCAAGGCCGACGCGCGTCGCTTGTTGGCCAGGGCACCGCTGGTGCTGCAGCAGGCCCGCGACGAAGCGCGCAGTGCCACGCTGCCGGCCAGCGTCGAAGCCCGGTTGACGCGGCAGTCCGAGGGCATCAAGGCGGTTGCCGAAAAGATCCGCAAGGCGCTGCCGTCAACGCCGGATACCGCGGCCCAGGCGCTGATCGATGAGCTGGAGCAGGCCGCCAGCCACTCTCTGGAGCAGGGGCGAGGATTACGCATCGAGATGATCAAGCGCTTGCCGCCCGATGAGGATGGGATTGCCTGGCTCCAGGCCCGGGACCAGGTGCAGATACTGCGCATCGAGGGGCGTATTGCGCTCAAGCGGGTGGATGATTTCCTGCAGGAGTATGTGGTCAAGGACAGGCAGGGCAAGGTCCTGGCTTATGCGCACTTTCATTACTCGTCGCCCACGGACCCCGATTTACCCTACAACGCCGGCCATCTGAAAAGGCCGGAGCAGCGCTTCATGAGTTTTCGCAGCCTGCTCGACAAAACCGACAACGAGGCCATCGCGATCTACTATTCGCGCATCAGCCCGCCCATGGCCACGCAACTGTTTTTCAGCGCCACCGGCGTTATCAAGCATCGTGGCCGGCGTGCGTTCTGGTGAGGCAGGCGCTCAGGGTTTTGCGGGAATGCCGTACTTGCGCAAGCGGTGGGCGATGGCGGTGTGTGAGGTTTGCAGGCGGCTGGCCAACTGCCGGGTCGAGGGGTAACTGACGTAGAGTTTCTCCAGCAGGCTGCGTTCGAAGTCCTCGACGGCCTGTTCCAGGCTATCGACTTCGCCGTCGCTCTGGCGCGCCACGGAGGTGCCGGCGATGTCCAGGTCACCGATGTCCACCAGGCTGCTTTCGCAGATGGCGGCGGCGCGGAAGATCACGTTCTGCAACTGGCGCACATTGCCCGGCCAGCGGTTGCCCAACAGCGCCGGGTAGGTGCCGGGCGCCAGGCGGCATACCGGGCGCTGGATCTGTGCACAGGCCTGCTGCATGAAGTAGCGGGCCAACAGCAGGATGTCCTGGCCGCGCTCACGCAGGGGCGGCACCTCCACGTTGAGCACGTTGAGGCGGTAGAACAGGTCTTCGCGGAAGGTGCCTTCGCTGACCATTTTTTCCAGGTCGCGGTGGGTGGCGCTGAGGATGCGCACATTGACCTTCACCTCGCGGTCGCCGCCGACCCGGCGGAAGCTGCCGTCGTTGAGAAAACGCAGCAACTTGGCTTGCAAATAGGGCGACATTTCGCCGATCTCATCGAGAAACACCGTGCCCTGGTTGGCCAGCTCCATCAGCCCCGGCTTGCCGCCGCGTTGGGCGCCGGTAAAGGCGCCGGGGGCGTAGCCGAACAATTCACTCTCGGCGAGATTCTCCGGCAGCGCCGCGCAGTTGAGCGCCAAAAACGGCGCACTGTGGCGCGCGCTGATGGCGTGGCAGGCCCGCGCCACCAACTCCTTGCCGGTGCCGGTTTCGCCCTGGATCAACAGCGGCGCATCGAGCGCGGCCACCCGTTGTGCGCGTGCCTTGAGGGTGCGGATCACCGGGGATTCGCCCAGCAGCGCATCAAAGCCTTCGGCATGATCGTGGTGCAGCGCCGACAGTTGTTCGCCGATGCGGTTGGGTTGGTACAGGGTGAGCAGGGCGCCGGCATCGGTGATCGGCGTGGCGTCGAGCAAAAACGTTTGGCCATTGACGCTGATTTCACGCAAGGGCAGGCGAAAGCCGTTTTCCAGCAAGGTGTCCAGCAAGGCCGGGTCATTGAACAGCTCGGCGATACTTTCCCCGGCCGGTTCGCGACCGTACAGCGCGATCAGCGCCGGGTTGGCCAGCAGGATCTTGCCCGCGCTGTCCAGGGCCAGCACCGGGTCGGTCATGGCCGCCAGCAGGGCGTCGAGTTGCAGGTGGCGGCGTTGGCCGGGAAGGATGTCCACCACCGTCACTGCCTGTACGCCGTGCACGCTGAACAGCGCGTCACGCAGCTCTTCGAGCACGTCGGCGCTGAGGGTTGGCGCATCGATATAGACGTTGGGCGGCACCATTTCCACCGCATCCAGGTTGAGATTGCGCCCACCGAGCAAGGCCAGGACTTCCTGGGTGATACCGACGCGGTCGATAAAGCTGACGTGGATACGCATGGGGCGAATGTTGGTTCTGGCGTACTGAGGGTGGCCAGTATGCCTGACAGGTGATGGAGATCAAAAATGTGGGAGCGGGCTTGCTCCCACATTTGAGTGTTGGTGTCGGGGGCGTCGGGTTATTCCAGGTGTTCAGGTTTGATCGGGTCCCCGGATTTCACATCCAGTTGATGCCGCACATCCTCGAACATCAGGTCGTACTGTTTGTGCATCGAGCCATTCAACACCGCAATCTTCGGCATCCCATACTTCTGCGCGATGTTCATCGCATGCCGGGCAAAGTCGAATGCCTGGTCCTTGGGCAAGAAGAACTCTTCCTTGAGGTCCTTGCCCTGCACCGAGCCGTGCAGCTTGAACAGCATGCCCTTGCCTTCCTTTGGGTCCTGGCTGACTTCGTAGTCGATACACAGGTTGTAGCTGTAGTCGTCCTTGTTCAGCGCGTGACGTTCGACGTGCAGGTGACCGGGTTCAAAGGTGGCCATAGGCGTATCTCCTCTACTTCACAGATAGGTGATGCCAGGTGTCGCCGTGCTGATGCGTGTGCCGGCGCTGCCCTGGACGATGGCTTCGATGTCGGAGAGTGAACCGATCACCGCGGTTTTGCCAGTCTGGCGAGCGAACTCGCAGGCGGCTTGCACCTTGGGGCCCATGGAACCGGCGGCGAAGCCGAGTTTTTCCATGTCGTCGGGGTGGGCCTGGCCGATGGCTTTCTGGGTCGGCTTGCCGAAGTCGATAAAAGCGGCGTTGACGTCGGTGGCGATCACCAGCAAATCGGCGTCCAGTTGCGTGGCCAGCAACGAGGAGCACAGGTCTTTGTCGATCACGGCTTCGATGCCCTTGAGCTTGCCGTCTTCACCGTACAGGGTCGGGATACCGCCACCACCGGCGCAGATCACGATGGCGCTTTTTTCCAGCAGCCACTTGATCGGGCGAATCTCGAAGATGCGTTTGGGCCGTGGGCTGGCCACGACGCGGCGATATTTATCGCCATCCGGGGCGATGGCCCAGCCTTTCTCGGCGGCGAGTTTTTCCGCTTCGGCCTTGGAGTACACCGGGCCGATGGGCTTGGTCGGGTTCTGGAAGGCCGGGTCCTTGGCGTCCACTTCCACCTGGGTGAGCAGGGTGGCGAACGGCACTTCGAAGTCCAGCAGGTTGCCCAGTTCCTGTTCGATGATGTAGCCGATCATGCCTTCGGTCTCGGCACCGAGCACGTCCAGCGGGTACGGCGAAACGCTGGTGTAGGCCGCCGCCTGCAACGACAGCAGGCCGACCTGCGGGCCATTGCCGTGGGCGATGACCAGTTCGTTGCCGGCATGGATCTTGGCGATCTGTTCGGTGGCAATGCGGATATTGGCGCGTTGGTTGTCTGCGGTCATGGGTTCACCACGGCGCAGGAGGGCGTTGCCGCCCAGGGCTACGACGATGCGCATAATGCAATCCTTCTAGAGCTCGTAATCCTTTGTAGGAGCGAGCTTGCTCGCGAAGGAGGTCAACGATAACGCGCTCATCTTGAATGAACGCGGTGCCCTTGAATTTTTCGCGAGCAAGCTCGCTCCTACAGTGGGATCGCAGCAGGGTTTAGATATCCGCGAGTGCCGACACCAGGATCGCCTTGATGGTGTGCATGCGGTTTTCCGCCTGCTCAAAGGCGATGTTGGCCGGCGACTCGAAGACTTCCTCGGTCACTTCAACACCATTGGCCAGGTTCGGATAACGCGCGGCGATGTCCTTGCCGACCTTGGTTTCGCTGTTGTGGAACGCCGGCAGGCAGTGCATGAATTTCACCCGAGGGTTGCCCGAGGCTTTCATCATCTTGGCGTTGACCTGGTACGGCAGCAGTTGCTCGATGCGTTCGTCCCACGCTTCCACCGGCTCACCCATGGACACCCAGATATCGGTGTGGATGAAGTCCACGCCCTTGACCGCTTCTTTCGGGTCTTCGGTGATGGTAATGCGCGCGCCGCTTTCCTCGGCGAAGGCCTGGCACTGTTTGATGAAGTCTTCATGGGGCCACAGGGCTTTCGGCGCACCGATGCGCACGTCCATGCCGAGCTTGGCGCCGATCATCAGCAGCGAGTTACCCATGTTGTAGCGCGCGTCGCCCAGGTAGGCGTAGCTGATGTCATGCAGCGGCTTGTCGCTGTGTTCGCGCATGGTCAGGGTGTCGGCGATCATTTGGGTCGGGTGGAACTCGGCGGTGAGGCCGTTGAACACCGGCACCCCGGCGAACTTGGCCAGCTCTTCGACGATTTCCTGCTCGAAGCCACGGTATTCAATGGCGTCGAACATGCGACCGAGTACGCGGGCGGTGTCTTTCATGCTTTCTTTGTGGCCGATCTGCGACGACACCGGGTCGATATAGGTGACGTGGGCACCCTGGTCGTGGGCCGCCACTTCGAAGGCGCAACGGGTGCGGGTCGAGGTTTTTTCGAAGATCAGCGCGATGTTCTTGCCTTGCAGGTGCGGACGCTCGGTGCCGGTGTATTTGGCGCGCTTGAGGTCGCGGGACAGGTCCAGCAGGTAATTCAGTTCGCGGGTGGTGTGGTGCATCAGCGACAGTAGGCTGCGGTTGCGCATATTGAAAGCCATGATGGAATCTCCTTAATAGTCGATAGGGTCGCGGATGATCGGGCAGGTCATGCAGTGGCCGCCGCCACGGCCACGGCCAAGTTCACCGGCGCTGATGGTGATGACTTCCACGCCGGCCTTGCGCAGCAGGGTGTTGGTGTAGGTGTTGCGGTCGTAGCCGATCACTACGCCAGGCTCCACGGCCACCACGTTGTTGCCGTCGTCCCACTGCTCGCGTTCGGCGGCGAAGCTGTTGCCGCCGGTCTCGACCACGCGCAGGGCCTTGAGGTTGAGCGCTGCGGCCACGGTCTCGAGGAAGTTGGTTTTCTCCCGCTGGATGTCGATGCCGTGGGGTTTGCTTTCGTCAGGGCGCAGGGTGAAGGGCACGATCTGGTTGACCACTTCGGGGAAGATGGTCACCAGGTCGCGGTCGCAGAAGCTGAACACGGTGTCCAGGTGCATCGCCGCGCGGGATTTCGGCAGGCCGGCAACGATCACCCGTTCCACCGCTTTGTTCTTGAACAGGTTGCGCGCCAGTTGGCCGATGGCCTGGTGGGACGAACGCTCGCCCATGCCGATCAACACCACGCCATTGCCAATCGGCATGACGTCGCCGCCTTCCAGCGTGGCGGCACCGTGTTCCTGGTCGGGGTCGCCGTACCAGATCTGGAAGTCTGCGTTGGTGAATTCGGGGTGGAATTTGTAGATGGCGCTCGCCAGCAGGGTTTCCTGGCGTCGCGCCGGCCAGTACATCGGGTTGAGCGTCACGCCGCCGTAGATCCAGCAGGTGGTGTCGCGGGTGAACTGGGTGTTGGGCAGCGGCGGCAGGATAAAACTGGCGTGGCCGAGGAAGTCGCGGAACATCTCGATGGTCTTGCCACCGAAGCTGCTCGGCAGGTCATCGGCCGACACGCCACCGATCAGGAACTCGGCGATCTTGCGCGGCTCCAGGCTGCGCAGCCAGGAGCTGACTTCCTCGACCAGGCCCAGGCCCACGGTGTTGGAGGTGATCTTGCGTTCCAGGATCCAGTCCAGGGCTTCGGGGTTGGCAACGATATCGGTCAGCAGGTTGTGCATTTCCAGCACATCGATGTCCCGTTCGCGCATCTTGGTCACGAAGTCGAAATGGTCGCGCTTGGCCTGGGCTACCCAGAGCACGTCATCGAACAGCAGTTCATCGCAGTTGTTAGGGGTCAGCCGCTGGTGGGCCAAGCCTGGGGAGCACACCATGACTTTGCGCAGTTTGCCGGCTTCGGAATGTACGCCGTACTTCACTTTTTCCGTGGTCATTACAGATCCTCCAGTGAACATCAGTTACAGAGTCAGGAAGCCGTCGTAGAGGCCATAGGCAGCCACCAGGGCGCCAATGACGACTGCGGCGAAAATCAGCTTCTCGACGTTGGTGAAAATCGGTTTGCCCAGTTCATGCTTGGCCTTGGCGAACAGGATCGCGCCGGGGGCATAGAGCAGGGCGGACAACAGCAGGTATTTGACGCCGCCGGCGTAGAGCAGCCAGACCGCGTAGATCAGTGCGATCGCGCCGATAAACAGGTCTTTCCTGCGCTCCTTGAGGGCATTTTCGTAGGTTTCGCCGCGTACCGCCAGCAGCAGCGCGTAGGCCGCCGACCACAGGTACGGCACCAGGATCATCGAGGTGGCGAGGTAGATCAGCGACAGGTAGGTACTGGCGGAAAACAGCGTGATCACCAGGAATATCTGGACCATGGCGTTGGTCAGCCACAGGGCGTTGGCCGGCACATGGTTGGCGTTTTCCTTGCGCAGGAACTCCGGCATGGTGTGGTCCTTGGCGGCGGCGAACATGATCTCCGCACACAGCAGCACCCACGACAGCAGCGCACCCAGCAACGAGATGATCAAGCCGACGCTGATCAGCACCGCACCCCAGTGGCCCACCACATGCTCCAGCACGGCGGCCATCGACGGGTTCTGCAGCTTGGCCAGCTCCGGTTGGGTCATGATGCCCAGGGACAGCACGTTCACCAGCATCAGGAACAGCAGCACGGTGATAAAGCCGATCACGGTGGCCTTGCCGACGTCGGAGCGTTTTTCTGCACGGGAGGAGAAGATGCTTGCGCCTTCGATACCGATGAACACCCACACGGTGACCAGCATCATGTTGCGCACCTGGTTCATCACGCTGCCCAGGTCCGGGTTTTTCACGCCCCAGATGTCAGCGGTGAAGATGTCCAGCTTGAAGGCGAACAGGGCGATCAACACGAACAGCACCAGCGGCACCACCTTGGCGACCGTGGTCACGAGGTTGATGAACGCCGCCTCCTTGATCCCGCGCAGTACCAGAAAGTGCACGGCCCAGAGCAAAACCGACGCGCCAATCACCGCCGCGGGTGTATTGCCTTCGCCGAAGATCGGGAAGAAGTAACCGAGGGTGCTGAACAGGAGGACGAAGTAACCGACGTTGCCCAGCCAGGCGCTGATCCAGTAACCCCAGGCCGACGAAAAGCCCATGTAGTCACCGAAGCCGGCCTTGGCGTAGGCGTAGACGCCGCCGTCCAGGTCAGGTTTGCGGTTGGCCAGGGTCTGGAAGACAAATGCCAGGGTCAGCATGCCCACGGCGGTAATTACCCAGCCGATCAATACCGCGCCAACATCGGCACTGGCGGCCATGTTTTGCGGCAGAGAGAAGATCCCGCCGCCAATCATTGAGCCGACGACAAGTGCAACCAGTGCGCCCAATCGAAGTTTTCCGGGAGATTCAGACATCGCATAACTCCAATGCAGGAGAAGAGAGACCACAGAATAATTCCGTGCGCTAATCAAACAGCTGACTCAGATCACTTCATTGGCACATTCCATTGTGAATTAATGACTTAGATTGGGAAATCGTGGGCAATAGTTTTCCGCGCAAAGGCGCTTTCCAGAGCGATCTCTGCGGTTTGGTCAATCATTTAGTGCTGCGTATGGACGTTTGAAACTAGCCCGTTTTCCCGAATGTGCAAACTTTTCGCAACGGCGACAATAAATAGCTTGGAAGCGACAAAGTATTCGGCGTATTTAAAATCTAAATAAGCCTAAACTATAAAAACTGTCATGCCGTTGAGTTATGAGCGTGGCGGTTTTATCGCTGTCTTTAATAAACGCTACACTCGCTGAGTTAATTAGTTGAGTGCACGGTTGTCAGCTCAAATCTTATTCAGGAGTCTGCATGTCTCAACCGACCCAGAAACTTCGGCTTGGCGCCCTGATTGCCCTGGTGGTGGGCTCGATGATCGGCGGGGGGATTTTCTCGTTGCCGCAGAACATGGCCGCGCGCGCGGAGGTGGGCGCGGTGTTGATCGGTTGGGCGATCACCGCCGTGGGCATGCTGACCCTGGCGTTTGTCTTCCAGACCCTGGCCAATCGCAAGCCGGAACTGGATTCCGGGGTGTACGCCTACGCCAAGGCGGGTTTCGGCGACTACATGGGTTTCTCATCGGCCTGGGGTTACTGGATCAGCGCGTGGATGGGCAACGTCGGTTATTTCGTGTTGCTGTTCAGCACCCTCGGCTATTTTTTCCCGGTATTCGGCCAAGGCAACACGCCGGTGGCCATCGGCTGCGCATCGTTGCTGCTGTGGGCCGTGCACTTCCTGGTGATGCGCGGGATCAAGGAAGCCGCGTTCATCAACCAGATCACCACCGTGGCCAAGCTGGTGCCGCTGCTGATGTTCGTGGTCATCGCTGCCGTGGCGTTCAAGGCCGATATCTTCACGGCTGACATCTGGGGCCTGGAAAAGCCGCAATTCGGCAGTGTGGTGGACCAGGTGCGCAATATGATGCTGGTCACGGTATTTGTGTTTATCGGCATCGAAGGCGCCAGCGTGTATTCGGCGCGGGCCGAGAAGCGCGCGGACGTGGGGCGGGCCACGGTGATCGGCTTTCTCGGCGTGCTGGCGCTGTTGGTGCTGGTGAATGTGTTGTCCCTGGGCATCATGAGCCAGGCGGAACTGGCCGGCCTGCAAAACCCGTCCCTGGCCGGTGTGCTCGAGCATATCGTCGGGCCCTGGGGCGCGTTGCTGATCAGTATCGGCCTGGCCGTGTCGCTGCTGGGTGCCTTGTTGTCCTGGGCGCTGCTGTGTGCCGAGATCCTCTATGCCACCGCCCATGACAAGACCATGCCGGCCTTCCTGAAAAAGGAAAATGCCAACCAGGTGCCGGTCAACGCCTTGTGGCTGACCAATGGGATGATCCAGGTCTTCCTGGTGATCACGCTGTTTTCCCACAGCACCTACACCACCCTGATCTACCTGGCGTCGTCGATGATCCTCGTGCCTTACCTGTGGTCGGCGGCTTACGCGGTGTTGCTGAGCGGGCGCGGTGAAACCTATGAAGGTGCCCACCGCCATCGCATCAAGGACCTGCTGGTGGGGTTGATCGCCCTGGGTTACGCCGTATGGTTGCTCTACGCCGGGGGCCTTAAATACCTGCTGCTGTCGGCGCTGCTGTATGCACCGGGCGTGATCCTGTTCGCCCTCGCCAAGCGCGAACAGGGCCATCCGTTGTTTACCCACGTTGAGAAGGGCATTTTCAGTTGCGTGATCGCCGGCGCGGGGCTGGCGGCGTATGGGTTGTACAGCGGGGTGTTGTCGTTGTGATGGGGCTTGCTGCCGCTAGCGGCCGTCAAGTCACCATTGAGGCCGGTGGGAGCCCAATTCTCCCGCCGGCAAATCCCATTGCAATGGCGTACCGCTGATAGTCAGCGGGGGCAGCAGCCGATGGGCCTGGCCCCAGGCGGTCTGTTCGACGACCAGGCCTTGATCCCCTGGTTCTTCCTCGCGCAACGCCGGTTGCTCGGGCACTTGGCCTGCTTGCACCAGTAACGTTGCGGTGCGTGCCAACGACAACCGCGCCGAACCACCGCGCTCCGACTGCAACCGTTCGCTCAGCGCCTGAATCGCACTGGCCGCCATCAGATACCCGGTCGCGTGATCCAGCGCTTGCAACGGCAGTGGCAGCGGTTTATCCGCGTGTTTCCAGAGCATGCCGGCCTCGGCGATCCCGCTGCTCATCTGCACCAGGCTGTCGAAGCCCCGGCGATTACGCCATGGGCCGCTCCAGCCGTAGGCGTTGAGGCTGACATCGATCAGGCCGGGGGCGAGGTGTTGCAGTTCGGGGGCGGTGTAGCCCAGATGCTCCAGGGCGTCAGCGCGGTAACCGTGGAACAGGATGTCGGCGTCCCTGAGCAAACGCTCGAAAACCCGCCGGCCTTCGGGCGTTTTCAGGTCCAGGCGCGCGCAGCGTTTGCCCAGGGTCATTTCCGGGACTACGCCGGGTTCGTTCCAGGTGGGTGAGTCGATGCGCAGGACATCCGCGCCGAGGCCGGCAAGGAAACGACTGGCCACCGGGCCGGCCAATACGCGGGTCAGGTCCAGCACCTTGAGGCCGGCCAGCGGGCGTGCCAGCGAGCCGTGCCAGGGTTTGTCGGTCGTGGTTTCGAAGGTCTGGCGTTGGACCAGCGCCTCGGCGTTCACCGCCAACCCCTGCGGGTGTTGCTGCCAGGCTTGCCACGCACGCATCTGCGCGGCGCAGCCACCTTGGTCGACAATCGCCTGTTCCAGTTCTGCCGCGTTCCACCCCGCGACCTTGCCGGCCATCCCGGCGCGGTCGGCGACCTTGCCCAGCACCCGTTCGGCGGCGGCACGGTGATGAGGCGCGTTGGTGTGCAGGCGAATCCAGCCATCGGCGCTGGCGTAATCGCCGGCCACCGGATCCCACAACGGCGGCACTTGCCAGCCCAGCGGGCGGATCGAGGACGAGAACCAGAAAGAGGCGAGGCGTCGGTCCACGGTCACGTCGGGCAGGCGCCCGGTCTGTTGCCGGATCAACTGAGCGACGGCCTGCCCGGCGGCGCCGATGCTGGCACTGGCCAGTTCGGTGACGGCGAAGGTCGAGGGCAGGGCGCCAGCCTCGGTGAAGGTCAGCGGGGTGTGGGGTAGATCGAGTGCGGCTTGGATGGGAGTCAGCAGGTCAGTCATCAAAGGCCCTCCGTAAGAGAAGGGCCACTATAGAAGATCATCACACCGGCGTGACAACTCCTGGTTCCAACGGCAGGTCGATGCTGGCGATAAAACCACCGGCTGGGTGATTGGCCAGGATCAGGCTGCCACCGTGGCGTTCGGCCGCGCGTCGCGCGATCGCCAGGCCCAGGCCGTGGCCTTGGGCGGTCTGGCCGGGAGCGCGGTAGAACGGTTCACCGAGTTGGCTCAGGTGTTCGGCGTCCACACCGGGGCCATGGTCGCGCACGCTGATCAGGATACGTTCGCCCTGGCGCTGTGCGTGCAATTCAATGGGTTGTCCCGGCGGGTTGAAGCGCTGGGCATTGCGCAGCAGGTTATCCACAGCCCGTTCGATCATGGTCGGCCAGCCCTTCAGTTGCAGGTCGGCATCGGTGCTCAGTTGCACCACCTGGTCCGGCGCGCTGAGTTGGGCATCCTTTTGCAGGGTTTTGAGCAGGGTGATGAGGTCGACGTCTTCGGCGCTTGCATTGTCGGCATCGACGCGGGCCAGCACCAGGATCTCGCTGATCAGCGCTTCCAGGCGATCGCATTCGCGGGTCAGGCGTGGCCAGAGTTTTTCCCGTTCTTCGGGGCTGGCGCGTTCGGCCAGGGCCAGGGCAATGCGCAGGCGCGCGAGGGGCGAGCGCAGCTCATGGGACACATCGCGCAGCAGCTGGCGTTGACTGCCGATCAGGCTTTGCAGGCGTGCGCCCATGCGGTTGAAGTCGGTGGCGAGTACGCCGAACTCATCGCGGCGGTTGGCCAGTTGCGCCAGGCTGTTCTGCTGGTAGGTGGCCTGGCCGAGGTCATGCACCGCGCCGCGCAGGCGGCTCAGTGGGCGGGTGATGGACAAGGTGACGAACAGGCTGAACAAGGTCAGCACCACCAGGGCAATCGTCAGTGCGCTCAAGGGCCATGTCAGGCTGCTGCGGTGCCACTCGTCCAGCTCCGGGTGCGGGATGCGGTAGATCAACAGGTAGGTATCGCCGGTCTTCTCGCTGGTGTACTCGGCGGTCAGGCGTCGCCAGGGCAGATGGCCTTCCTTGCTATCGTTCTGGCGGGCTTCAAAGGCGGCGGCGCGGCGCGGGAAGGTGCCGCGCACCACCGGCTCGCCGCTTTCGTTGAGCACTTGCACGTCGATGTGGTACTGGCGCTTGCGCTGTTGCAGCAGGTCCTGGGCGGCATCCTCGCCCTGGGCCTCGTAGAGTTGGGTCCACTCTTGCGCGAGGTTATTGAGGCCGGGGTGGCGGCTGAGAATCCAGGCATCCTGGTTAAGCATGTGCCCAAGCAGGATCGACAACCCGGCAACCAGGGCGATGGCCAGCCAGAAACTGGCCAGGATGCGCCAGAACAATGAACGCACAGGAAACCCTCAAACAGGAAAAGCCCAGTGGCGGTGGCCACTGGGCTGGGAGTGTTAACGCGGGTGCATTATTGCGCTTTTTGCGGCTGTTGCGCTTTCCAGGCCTGGAATTCCTTCCATTCGGCACGGCGCTGTTCTTGCTTCTTGACGATCTCGTCGAACTTCTTCTGCTGGTCAGGCTTGAGCACGGCACGGATATCGGCCTGGGTCTTCTGCTTGCCGGCGGCGATTTCATCCTGCATGGCTTTCTGGTCGGCGGCCGGGAGTTTGTCCAGGTACTTTTTGACCAGGTCTTTGCGAGCGTGCCATTGGTCGCCCATCAGCTTGCCGATCTGCTCGCGCTGTTCGCGGCTCAGGTCCAGTTGGCTGAAGGGGCCGCCTTTGCCGCGCGGACCGTGTTCACCGCCGTGGCCCGGGCCACCCATCATGTGCCCTTCAGGGCCGCCCATCGGGCCTGGACCTTCTGGCAGTGCGGCCATGGCAACGGTCGGCAGGGCGGCGGCGAACATCAAAGCGATAAGGGTCTTGCGCATGGTGATTCTCCTGTCTCTATTCCGGTGAGTCCGGATGTGAGTAGATTACGGAGATCAAGGTCAGCGGCGGTCAGGTGTGGGTAAAGCTTGGGTAAAGAGGGTTTTGTTGTGAACTGACAAAACCCTGCAGGCGCGAGGGGGGCCTAGAGGCTGTAGTAGTAGCCCCGGCTGCGCAACGCCACGATTCGTGGCCGGCCATCCGGGTGCGGGCCGATCTTCTTGCGCAGGTTGCTGACGTGCATGTCCAGGCTGCGATCGTAAAGGGTCAGCTTGCGGCCCAGGGCGATCTGCGCCAGTTCCTGCTTGTCCAGCGGTTCGCCGGGCTGGCGCAATAAAGCTTCCAGCAGGCGGCTTTCGGAGACGGTGAGGGTGAATTCCTGCTCATCGATGCTGACCACGCCGCGCACCGGGCTGAAGCACAGGTCGCCCAGTTCCAGTTGGCTGGAGACGGCGGCCGGGTGGCTGCGGCGCAATACCGCGCGCAGGCGCGCGGTAAGTTCGCGCGGGTCGCACGGCTTGGCCAGGTAGTCGTCGGCGCCCAATTCCAGGCCGAGGATGCGGTCCAGGGGTTCGCCCCGCGCCGAAAGCATCAGCACCGGCAGCTCCGGATGGTCGTTGCGCAATTGCTTGAGTAGCTCCAGGCCGCTGCCGTCGGGCAGCATCACGTCGAGCACCACCGCTGCCGGGGCGCTGTCGGCCAAGGCCTTGCGCGCGCTCAAGCCGTCGTGGCAGGCGCGCACCTGGAAACCTTCCTGGCTCAGCCAACTGCTCAGCAGCTCGCAGAGCTCCTGGTCATCATCTATCAGTAACAGCTCGCTCATGACTCACTCAATTTAGCCATTGTCGACGGCGACGGTGCCCACCGCTGGCGAAGATCCCGCACAGCAGGGCGATCAGTGCGACGGCCCCACCGGTGACGAACCATTGCTGCTGCTCGGTCAGCCAGCGGGTCAATGCGCCGCCCTGTGCATCTTTGAGTTGCTGGGCCAGGCGTTGGTTCTCCTGGCGAAGGCGACTCAATTGAGCGCTTTCGCGGGTGGCATCCGCGCTTTGCAGTTGCTTGCTCAGTTCTTCACGCTGCCGCTCGCTTTCTTTCAAACGTTGCTGCAACTCGGTGATCTGGGCGCCGGCGCTCAAGGACAGGGGCGTGGAACTGCCGGTGCTCGAGGTTTCTTCAGCGTGGGCCGTAGCCCCGATCATTAACACTGCCAACAGACACAACTGACGTAAGCGCATCGGAACTCCTGATTCCACACGAATATTCAGAACGTTGTCGGCAGGTTGCCGAGAATAATGAGCAATTAGGCGTGCGCCGCCCTCAATAGGTTCGGCGCCACCAGGATCAGGGCAGGACTTGCTTGAAGGGTTTGATCACTACGTCGGCGTAGACACCTGCGGCGACATAGGGATCGGCCTTGGCCCAAGCCTGGGCATCGGCCAGCGAGGCGAACTCAGCGACGATCAGGCTACCGGTAAAACCGGCGTCGCCCGGGTCGTTGCTGTCCACGGCGGGGTGCGGGCCGGCCAGCACGATGCGGCCTTCGGCTTGAAGGACTTTCAGGCGCTCGACGTGGGCCGGGCGCACGGACAGGCGTTTTTCCAGCGAGTTGGCGATGTCGGTGGCAATGATGGCGTAGAGCATGTCAGTCCTCGGTTTTCGGCGTGGTAGGCTCGGTGTCATGCAGGTGGCGCGACAGGTAGATGCCCTGGGCGACCAGGAACAGCACGGTCATGCCCAGGCTGCCGAACACTTTGAAGTCGACCCAGTAGTCCTGGAAGGTAAACGCCACGAACAGGTTGGCGGCGCCGCAGAAGATGAAAAACGCGATCCAGGCCAGGTTCAAGCGTGTCCACACCGGTTCCGGCAGGGTCAGTGCGTGGCCCATGATCCGCTTGATCAGCAGGCGATCACCGATGAAGTGGCTGCCGATGAACGCCAGGGCGAACAGCCAGTTCACCACCGGCGCTTTCCATTTCAGGAAGGTTTCGCTGTGGAAGGCCAGGGTCAGGCTGCCGAAGACCAGGCAGGCGACCAGGGTCAGCCACTGGCTTTTTTCCAGTTTGCGCTGGGAAATGAAGATGGCGCCGTAGACCACCACAGAGCTGATGATGAGCACGGCGGTGGCACTGTAGATGCCGCCGACAGTCAGCTCATGGCCGGCCAGGTCGATGACCCTGGGGTCGAGTTTGTAAACGATGAAAAACAGCAACAGCGGGATGAAGTCGATGAATTGTTTCACAGTAAGAGCCAGAAGCTGGATGTGGCGGCATAATAACAAACATCCTTGGTTGCGATAGCGCCAGCTGACTTGAGGTTACACCCCCCCGTGAATGTTGATTTGCACTGCCACAGCACGGCCTCCGACGGCGCCCTGGCGCCTGCGGTACTGGTTGCGCGTGCGTTTGAAAAAGGCGTGCGAGTCCTCTCGTTGACCGACCACGACACCCTTGAAGGCCTCGACGAAGCCCGTACAACCGCCCATGCCCTGGGCATGCAGCTGGTCAACGGGGTGGAATTGTCCTGCACCTGGGGCGGCGCCACCATTCATGTGCTCGGCTACGGTTTCGATCAAAAAGCTGCGCCGCTGGTGGAGGCTATCGCGCAATTGCACGATGGCCGCTGGCTGCGGTCCGAAGAAATAAGCCGAAAACTCGGCCTTAAAGGCATGCCCAACGCCCTCGACGGCGCCCGCGCCATCCAGCAGGAACTGGGTGACAGCGGCAACGCACCGGCCCGTCCGCACTTTGCCGACTGGATGGTGCGTGAGGGTTTTGTCAAAGACCGCGCCGAAGCCTTTCGCAAATGGCTGGGCGCCGGCAAGTTGGGCGATGTGAAGCAACATTGGCCGACCCTCGAAGACACCGTCGAGACCCTGCGGGCCTCCGGGGCCTGGGTCAGCCTGGCCCATCCCTGGCATTACGATTTCACCCGCAGCAAGCGTCGCAAGCTGATTGGCGACTATATTGGAGCGGGTGGTCACGCGATTGAAGTGGTCAACGGCTTTCAACCCGCCGAACAGGTGGGCAGCCTGGCGATCCTTGCTCGCGAATTTGGTCTGCTGGTCAGCGCCGGCAGTGACTTTCATGGCCCTGGCGGCTGGTCCGAGATCGGCGAGTACCGCGCGGTCCCGGAAGATTTGCCGCTGTTGTGGGGGAGATTCAAGCATGACCCCATTATTGCCACCGTCTGAACAGGTAGAACCCGTGAGTCAATTCTTCCAGATTCATCCGGAAAACCCCCAGGCGCGCCTGATCAAGCAGGCCGTAGAGATCATTCGCGCCGGCGGTGTGGTGATCTACCCAACCGATTCGTCCTACGCCATCGGTTGCCAGATCGGTGACAAGGGCGCAGTCGAGCGTGTCAGACGCCTGCGCCAGCTGGATGACAAGCACAACTTTGCGTTGATCTGCAGCGACTTGTCCCAGCTGGGCCTGTTCGCCAAGGTCGACACCGGCACCTTCCGCCTGCTCAAGGCCCACACGCCAGGGCCCTACACTTTTATCCTCAACGCCACCCGCGAAGTGCCGCGCCTGCTGCTGCACCCGAAAAAACGCACCATCGGCCTGCGGGTGCCGGAGCATCCCATCGCCCTGGCGTTGCTGGCCGAGCTGGGTGAGCCGTTGATGAGTGTGTCGTTGATCATGCCCGGCGACACCGAGCCCCTGGAAGACCCATACGAAATGCGCCAATTGCTGGAAAAACAGGTCGACCTGATCATCGACGGCGGTTTCGGCGGCAACAAGGCCTCCACCGTGATCAACCTGGCCGACGGCGAACCTGAAGTGATCCGTGTCGGTTGCGGCGATCCTGCGCCCTTTATGGCCGAGGCCTGAATGTCAGCCGTGGAAACCGTCGACAGCCAGGCGGGCGCCCAGCAGGAGCTGCCGTTTGCCATGGTCTACGGCCAGGCGGTGCTGGAAATGCCGCTGGACCTGTACATTCCGCCGGACGCCCTGGAGGTCTTCCTTGAGGCTTTCGAGGGCCCGCTGGACTTGCTGCTGTACCTGATCCGCAAACAGAACATCAACATCCTCGACATCCCGGTGGCGGAAATCACCCGCCAGTACATGGGCTATGTCGAGTTGATGCAGTCGGTACGCCTGGAACTGGCTGCCGAGTACCTGGTGATGGCCGCCATGCTCGCCGAGATCAAGTCGCGCATGCTGTTGCCGCGGGCGGAGACGGTCGAGGCCGAAGAGGATGACCCGCGCGCCGAACTGATCCGCCGCCTGCAGGAATACGAGCGCTTCAAGGCCGCCGCCGAAGGTATCGACGGCCTGAGCCGCGTCGGTCGCGACGTGGTGGTACCCAAGCTCGACGCCCCCGAAGCCCGTGCACGCAAGCTGCTGCCGGACGTGAGCCTGGAAGAGTTGCTGATGTCCATGGCCGAGGTGCTGCGCCGTGGCGATATGTTCGAACACCACCAGGTCAGCCGCGAGGCCCTGTCCACCCGCGAGCGCATGAGCGATGTGCTCGAACGCCTCAAGGGCGGCGGGTTTGTGCCGTTTGTGGAGCTGTTCACGGCGGAGGAAGGGCGCCTGGGGGTGGTGGTGACCTTTATGGCGGTCCTCGAACTGGTCAAGGAGTCCTTGGTCGAGCTGGTCCAGAATGAGCCTTTTGCGGCTATCCACGTGCGGGCGCGAGCCGAATAAAGAGCTGAAACGATGAATCTGACTGAACCCCGCGAACTGGCCCCGTTGCTGGAGGCCTTTCTCCTGGCCTCGGGTAAGCCGCAATCCCTGGAGCGTCTGTTCGAACTGTTTGAGGAAGCCGAGCGCCCTGAACCGCCGGTGTTCAAGAAGGCGCTGGAAATCCTGCGCAAATCCTGCGACGGCCGCGCCTTTGAACTGCGCGAGGTGGCGTCGGGTTATCGCCTGCAGATCCGTGAGAAGTTTTCCCCGTGGGTCGGCCGCCTCTGGGAAGAACGCCCGCAGCGCTATTCACGGGCGATGCTGGAGACCATGGCGCTGATCGCCTATCGCCAGCCCATCACCCGTGGCGAAATCGAGGACGTGCGGGGCGTGGCGGTCAACAGCCATATCGTCAAGACGCTGCTGGAGCGTGAGTGGATCCGCATCGTCGGCTACCGCGACGTGCCCGGCAAACCGGCGATGTTCGCCACCACCAAGGTGTTCCTCGACCATTTCAACCTGAAAAACCTCGACGACCTGCCGCCCCTGGCCGAATTGCGTGAGATGGAGGCCGAGCCGGTGCTCGACTTCGACGACGCCCCGGTCCCGGCGAGCCTGCAGGAACTGGCCGACGCCACCGCCGAGCCGGAAGAGCCCAAGGACGAAACCAGTTTCCACACGTTGTTGCTGGAACTGGACGACATGGAGCAGGGCATCAAGACCGACTTTGATGACTTGCTGCGCGATGGTGCGGCCGAGCCGGACGCCCAGGTGAGTGTGGAGGTCGACCCTGAACCTGAGGACGATATCCTCGGCGTGGCCGAAGCCCGCGAAAAACTCCTGGCCGCCGTCGCCGCCCTCGAACAACCGCCCCTGAGCGACGAAGAAGACGAAGCCCGGGCCCTGGCCGAAGCTATTGAGAACGAACGCCGCCAGTTCGAAGACTGACGCACTCGAATGTGGAGCCTGGGGCACCACCGGTCGGCGGAAAAACCAATGACCTGGCGCTTATCGACTAGTCTCTGATGCGCAATGCGCGCCATGGGCGTATGATTCGCGACCCTTTGCCGACCTATTCGGCCAAAGCCCCGCTTTCAACACTCTTCAGGCCACGCCTGAATCGACCCACCGGGAGGTGCTTAAGATGAACGACAAAGACCAGAACGACAGCCAGGAAATCGGCCCTGCAGGCGAAAAGCTGCAAAAGGTGCTGGCGCGTATCGGCGTGGGCTCGCGCCGCGACGTCGAAGCCTGGATCACCCAGAAGCGCATCAAGGTCAACGGCGTCGAGGCCACCCTCGGCCAGCGCGTCGACCTGCACGATGCAATCACCATTGATGGCAAGGTCATCAAGCGTGAAGAGGCCGCCGAATCGGTGCGCCGCGTGATCATGTACAACAAGCCCGATGGCGAGATCTGCACCCGTGACGACCCGGAAGGCCGTCCGACCGTGTTCGACAAGATGCCCAAGCCCAAAGAAGGCCGTTGGATCAACATCGGTCGTCTCGACATCAACACCACCGGCTTGCTGATGTTCACCACCGACGGTGAATTGGCCAACCGCCTGATGCACCCGTCCTACGAGATGGACCGCGAATACGCCGTGCGTGTGCGTGGTGAAGTCGATGACGAGATGATCGAACGCCTCAAGGCCGGCGTGGTGCTGGAAGACGGCCCGGCCAAGTTCACCGACATCAAGCAGGCGCCGGGCGGTGAGGGTTTCAACCACTGGTACCACTGCGTGGTGATGGAAGGCCGTAACCGTGAAGTGCGTCGCCTGTGGGAATCCCAGGGCCTGGTGGTCAGCCGCCTGAAGCGCGTGCGTTTTGGCCCGGTGTTCCTCAACTCCGACCTGCCGATGGGCCGCTGGCGCGAAATGAGCCAGTACGAAGTCGACATCCTCAGCGCCGAAGTCGGCCTGACGCCGGTCGCCATGCCGCAGATGAACGCCAAGAGCAAAGACAAGCTCGATCGTATGCAGCGTAAATCGTCGCGCCCCGTGGCCCGCACCGAACGTGTTGCACGCACCCTGCGCCCGGCGCTGGATGCACCGGCGACCGGCGGGCGTATCTCGCGTCAACCGCATATCGAAGGCGAGCGTCGCCCCACCGCGCCATCGCGCCAGGAAGGCGAACGTGCGCCACGCACCCCACGCCCAGCCGGTCGTGGTGATGCGCCAAGCGGTGGTCGCAGCAACCGTGGTGACGCCGGTCGCGGTGCTCCTGCATCCGATCACCCAGCCGACAGCGCCAACACCAAGCGCCCGGCCAAGCCCGCGCCGAAAAAGCGCCCAGGCCTGAAGCTGGTGGCGGACGAGCCATCGGGCAAGCGCCGTGGCGCACCGGCCGGTTCGGGTCAGCGTCCAGGCTTTGGTCGCAAAAAGCCGCAGTGATGTAAACGCAGCACAACAACGCCAACCCTAGGGTTGGCGTTTTTTTTGCCTTGGAATAGAGGTAAAACATGTGGGAGGGGGGCTTGCTCCCGATAGCGGTGTATCAGCTTGCCAATCCGGCGACTGACGCACCGCTATCGGGAGCAAGCCCCCTCCCACCGCTGGATCTCCATCATTTTCAAGCTCGGTGTTCAGAACGCAAAAGTGCCGTCAAACACCGGTTTGTCATCCAGCGCCAACACCCCACTGGCAAAGATCAGGTCCAGGTGATGACTGCCTTTCTGCCCGCCACCCAAGCCCAGGTGCAAGCCGCAATGGCGTTCCTCGAAACCGGCGTTGCGCGCATACAGGTCCTTCACCCCTTCATTGGTGCCAATCCCCAGCTCCTCCACCCGGCGGTTGGACGGGTTGGCATTCAGGTATTTATTGAAGTCGTCGGCCAGCCCCGGTACGTCACTGGCCACGCTGCAGATGGTCGAGTTTTCGATCCACAGTTCCAGTGGTGACTGCAGCACGCCGTACTTGCGTGCGAAGGGGATGGTGCTGAGAAAGGTGCCGACAAACCGCACCTGACCATTGATGGCTTCGCTGTGGGTGGCGATTTCGCCCGGGGCCAGGTCGTGGTTGCCGATGCCGTTGATATTGGTCCACTTCTTGATGCTGCTCATGGGCGCCTGCAGGCGTGAGCCGTGTTTGTCGGTAAAGCTCAGCACAGCGGCTTGGGACATGCGCCGGATCAGCGTGGCGTTGAGGTCGGCGATGCGCTGCGGCTCGACGCTGAAGGTGTCGTAGAAGTAGTCGCCGTAATCCTTGAACAGCAGGGATTTCTTCCAGTGTTCGGCCATCACGCCTTGCAGGGCACGGATAAAGTCCGGGCCTTCTGCGCGCGGGTTGGGCAGGGTGGAGGAATCGTAGAGGAACAGGTACAGGTCGCAGGCTTCGATGGCCTGCGCCAGGCTGTCGCTGTCGGCCAGGTCCAGACGCTGCACCTGGAAGTTGAAACGGGCGGCGCTGCTCTGGGCGATCGCCTGGGCGATGGCGTCGTAGCGCTCGGTGTGGCCCAGCAGCACAGTGGGGCAGTTCAGGGCGCTGAGGGCCGGATGGTGTGCAAGGTAGTAGAGAAAGTGTTCAACGGCGCGGGCCTTGTCCATGACGTATGTCCTTGTGTGCCTTGGGTAAGGAGGCAGGTGCCGTGCACAGCACCTGCCGAATACGTGCCGGGTGTCAGAACGGCCACATCGCCGTGCCAAATGGCACCACGGCATCGGCTTGCATCATTTCAACGGCGGCCTCGTGGGTCGGCGCTTCAAACCAATCGTCGAGCTGCAGTTCGGTTTCCAGGTCGTTTTCCAGTGCTTGCATGGTGTATCTCCTAGAGGACGTTGTTTGAGAACGGCTTGCCAGCGGGCTTCGCTGGGCAAGTGAAAGAACCTAGGTGAGAGTGTTTGGTAATGCAAAAATTTTATTGACACGGTCTCATTTGGATTTTTTCTTCTGTTTTTCCGCCGGCTTTTTTTCTTCAGGAAATACAGTGAGCTGGCGTCGCTAATGGCGATGAATTTTCCTACCGCCATTTTTTCAAAAACTTACAGCTGTAACGCCGATTTTCCATGCTGTAACGATTAATTTACGTGTGGCTCGCGGCATGATTGGCCTATTTACCGCTGTAAGGAATACCTGACAGATCGTCGCACGTGCTCCGCGGGTACGGCTTGAAGCTGTCGAGCGGTGTACAATGCGCCGCGTTTTACTGTGACCCCCTTGCGTAACCACGCAAAAGGCCAAGACCTCAGGGTTTACCCACCCTGATCACTCCGCCTGGCCACGAGCCCGGCGGGTTCGATTTCGTCACAGATAAAAACAAACAGGTGACGCATGACCATTAGAAAGACGCTGTACTCCTGGTGCCTGCGCTGGGGTTTGAGCGGCGCTGCTTGAGTCGGTAATTCAAGGCAGCAACCTGCATTCAACATCATCAAACCTTGCGTGAGACCCTTTTCATGAGTGAACCCCATTCCTCTTCAGGCGAGCTGAAACGCGGCCTGAAAAATCGGCATATCCAGTTGATCGCCCTCGGTGGCGCCATCGGCACCGGCCTGTTCCTGGGCTCGGCCGGCGTGCTCAAATCCGCCGGCCCGTCGATGATCCTGGGTTATGCCATCTGCGGCTTCATTGCCTTCATGATCATGCGCCAGCTTGGCGAAATGATCGTCGAAGAGCCGGTCGCCGGTTCCTTCAGCCACTTTGCCCACAAGTACTGGGGCGGTTTCGCCGGCTTTCTGTCGGGCTGGAACTGCTGGATCCTGTACATCCTGGTGGGCATGTCCGAGCTGACAGCCGTCGGCAAGTACGTGCACTACTGGTGGCCGGAGATCCCGACCTGGGTCTCGGCGGCGGCGTTCTTCGTGCTGATCAACCTGATCAACCTGGCCAACGTCAAAGTCTTTGGCGAAGCGGAGTTCTGGTTCGCCATCATCAAGGTGGTGGCTATCGTCGGCATGATCGCCCTGGGCAGCTACCTGCTGGTCAGCGGCAGCGGCGGCCCGCAAGCCTCGGTGAGCAACCTGTGGGAACACGGCGGCTTCTTCCCCCATGGCGTCAGCGGCTTGGTGATGGCCATGGCGATCATCATGTTCTCCTTCGGCGGCCTGGAAATGCTCGGCTTTACCGCCGCCGAAGCCGACCAGCCACGCACCGTGATCCCCAAGGCGATCAACCAGGTGATCTACCGCATCCTGATCTTCTACATCGGCGCCCTGGTGGTGTTGCTGTCGCTGACGCCTTGGGACAGCCTGCTGGCCACCCTCAACGCCTCCGGCGATGCCTACAGTGGCAGCCCGTTCGTGCAGGTGTTCTCCATGCTGGGCAGCAACACCGCCGCGCATATCCTCAACTTCGTGGTGTTGACGGCGGCGTTGTCGGTGTACAACAGCGGTACCTACTGCAACAGCCGCATGCTGCTGGGCATGGCCGAGCAGGGTGATGCGCCCAAGGTGCTGGCAAAGATCGACAAGCGCGGCGTGCCGGTGCGTTCGATCCTCGCGTCGGCGGCGGTCACGCTGGTGGCGGTGTTGATGAACTACTTCATCCCGCAACATGCTCTGGAACTGCTGATGTCCCTGGTGGTGGCCACGCTGGTGATCAACTGGGCGATGATCAGCTTCTCCCACCTCAAGTTCCGCCAGCACATGAACCGCACCGGCCAGGTGCCTTTGTTCAAGGCGTTGTGGTACCCGTACGGCAACTATGTGTGCCTGGCGTTCGTGGTGTTTATCCTGGTGATCATGCTGATGATTCCGGGGATCCAGGTGTCGGTGTACGCGATCCCGCTGTGGGTGGCGTTTATGGCGGTGTGTTATTGGATCAAGAACAAGCGCAGTGCTGAAGCGGCGTTGAGCACCGCGAGTGCGGCGTTGAAGTAAACAGGCGCCTACCTGGAAAACCCCGCATCCTGCATAGGGCGCGGGGTTTTGCATTTTGAAGCCGTCAACTTTTTGAAATCACACCGCTCATGTATTCATTCAAGTCGCGAAAATCCTTAACGTTCCAGGCATGCGGCGCGACTTTCACCCCATTCTCGCGCAGCGTTTTTGGGATCAGGTCTCCATTCGGGCGAAGTATGACCGACGACACAATCACGCCCGGATAAGCCGCCAGCCGTTTTTTGAAGGCTGGGGTTGTCAGGTCAGGTGTAGGCGGGTTGCTTTTCCTGGCCAACGGCCCCGTTGCCTTGAGGTCTGGCCCGTGGCACATGGCGCAGCGCTGTGAATAGAGGTTTTTGCCATTGGCGTTATCTGCAAAGGACAGTGACGTTTGAATGAGTGATAAGGTGCCGAGCAAAGTGATCAACAGTATTTTCATTGTCATGCGTCCTTGTTGTTGAGGTTGTTGTCCTGATTGGGCGTGTCTGTTGTCTAGGGTTTATTGAGTGATGCTGGTTATTTCCAACAACGTGCACCTGCCCGATGCCGAAATCGAGCTGACCGCCATTCGCGCCCAGGGCGCCGGCGGGCAGAACGTCAACAAGGTGTCGAGCGCGGTGCACCTGCGGTTTGATATTCCGGCGTCGTCGCTGCCGGCGTTCTACAAGGAGCGACTGCTGGCACTGCGTGACAGCCGTATCACCAGCGAAGGCGTGCTGGTGCTCAAGGCCCAGCAGTACCGGACCCAGGAACAGAACCGTGCCGACGCGCTGGAGCGCCTGGTGGAGCTGATCCTCAGTGCCACCAAGGTCGAGAAGAAGCGCCGCCCGACCAAGCCCACCCTGGGCTCGAAAACGCGTCGCCTGGAATCCAAGACCAAGCGCGGCAGCATCAAGGCCGGGCGCGGCAAGGTTGATTTCTAGGCATCGCGCGTTTCGCGGGCCTTGGGTGCTTGCCGGTACAGGTAGACACTCAGCAGCAGCCCACCGAGGGCGGCGAGGGCGGCGAACAGGAAGATCGACGCAAAACCGAAACCTGCCGCCACGGCCCCGGCCAGCGGCCCGGTAATGCCCAGCGACAGGTCGATAAACAGCGAATAGGCGCCCACCGCCGAACCACGGCTGGACGCGGGCACCAGGTTGACCGCCTCCACCCCCAGCGCCGGAAACACCAGGGAAAAGCCGAACCCACTCAACGCCGCGCCGGCCAGGGCCAGGTTGGCATCCGGCGCCAGCCACAACAGCAGCAGGCCGAGGATCTCCACCGACAGGCAGGCGATCGCCACGCGAAAGCCGCCGATACGGTTGATCAAGTTGCCGAACAGCAGGCGTGCACCGATAAAGCTGGCGCCGAACAGGCTCAATGCCCACACCGCGTTATCCCAATGCTGGGTGGTGTAATACAGGGTGATAAAGGTGGCGATGGTGCCAAAGCCGATGGAGCCCAGGGCCAGCGCGCAGCCGTGGGGCAGGACTCGGCCCAGGACGTTCATGAACGGCAGGCGCACACCGGCCACAACCGGCGCGGCCACTTTGTTCCAGGCCAGCAGCACGCCGACGACCGCCAGCAGGATAATGCTGACACCCATGCTCCACAGTCCGAAATTCCGCACCAGCAGCACACCCAACGGCGCACCGACCGCCAGCGCGCCATAACTGGCGATGCCGTTCCACGAAATGACCTTGGCGGTATTGGCCGCGCCCACCCGGCCGATGCCCCAGCCGATGGCACCTGAGCCCACCAGGCTTTCTGCGCTGCCAAGAACCAATCGACCGATGAGCAGGCTGGCCAGGCTGACGGCCGGCACGCTTGAAAACCACGCTGCAAGCAACATGAACACGCCGCTCGCGCCGCAGCCCACCAGGCCGATCAGCACCGCCCGCTTGCTGCCCAGGTTATCGATGATTTTGCCGGCATACGGGCGGCTCAGCAGCGTGGCCAGGTACTGCACGCTGATTACCAGGCCGGCGATCACCGCGCCGTAGCCCAGTTCACTGTGGACATAGCCCGGCAACACGGCCAGGGGAATGCCGATATTCAGGTAGCCGATAAAGGTGAACAACACGATGGAAACAACTTGCAGCGTGACCGCCATGGGGCGCTGGGTATCTGGCATGGGAGAGGTCCACTGTCGCAGCAGGTAAAGATAGGCTGCTAATGATACCGGGGCTTGGGCGTGCGCAGGGCGGTAAAACGCAAAAACGTCAGATCAAAAAGACGTCAGGCTTGAAGGGGGGCGAGTAACTGGGTGGTGACCAGGGCGGCCAGGGCGTTTTCCTGGGTGCCGAAGCGCTTGAGCAGCAAGGCTTGTTTGTCCGCGCTGAGGCGGTTCCACACGTCGACCATCTGCAGGGCAGTGTCGAGTACGGCGGTGTCCGGGAGGGTGTCTGTCATGGCGGGTACCTCGGGGGTGATTCAGGCAGTGTGGAAAGCGTTCAAAGGTACGCTTTCCACACGGTCTGGTACGGCGTCAGTCCTGGCTCTTGCTGTCGACTGGTTTTGCTTCTTTGGCCTCAGGCTGCTTTGCGCTGGCCTGCTGCGGTGTTGGCTGCTCAGTTTCGTGCAGGCTTGGGAAGGGGAGATTAGGTATCTCGTGCATCGTCGTCGCTCCTCGCAAAGTCTGTTTTTTCAATCGCAGGTGATTCCGCGCTCTCAAAAAGCCTTGGCAGGATACAGCACTGTAAATGACAAAAAGACTTTTATATCGCCGGGTGTACGAACCTTTTATCGTTTTTACGCAAGTGACAAGAGGTCACATCGCTCAGAACGGCACCTTACCGAGGATCATGTCGCGGTACATCACAAAATCCCCGAGCAAGCTGTAGAACGGGTGCTGGAAGGTCGCCGGACGGTTCTTTTCGAAGAAGAAGTGCCCGATCCAGGCAAAACTGTAACCGGCAATCGGCACGGCCAATAACAGCCCCAGTGAGCCTCGGCCGATGGCGTAGGCCAGTATGCCGATCACCAGGGTAGTGCCGATAAAGTGCAGGCGCCGGCAGGTGCTGTTGCCGTGCTCAGTCAGGTAATAGGGGTAAAACTCGGCAAAGCTATTGAATCGCTTGAGGTTTTCCACTGTGGCCGGCCCTTTGATTGTTGTGCCGCCCAACAGATGTTCGGCGGGGAGCTTATTTGAGTCTAGAGTGATCAGTGGTAACAGCCAGTGACAATAGATGCCACTTTAGTATCCTTGGCTTTCCTGGCTGCCGTTTTGAGCCTGCTTTATTAAGAAGACGCCATGAGCGAACGAACAACTTCTGCAAGCTGGGCGATGGGGATAGTCAAGGCACTGGAAATGGACGGCCTGGATTGCCGCGCCTTGTTCAAGCAACTGGGCCTGGACTACGCCGCCCTGAGTGACCCCGATGCACGGTTCCCGCAAGACTCCATGACCCGCCTGTGGCAGCGCGCGGTCGAGCTGTCGGGCAACCCGGCGATTGGCCTGAACATGGGCAAGGTGGTGCGCCCGGCGTCGTTTCATGTGGCCGGTTACGCCTTGATGTCCAGTAACACCCTGGCCGAAGGCTTTATGCGTCTGGTGCGTTACCAGCGGATCATCGCCGAAAGCGCCGACTTGAGTTTTCGACTATTACCTGAAGGCTATGCACTGATTCTGACGGTGCATGGCGATCATCTTCCGCCGACCCGACAAAGCGCCGAAGCCTCCCTGGCCTGTGCGTTGGCGCTGTGCGGCTGGCTCACCGGGCGGACCCTGCAACCCCGCAAAGTGCTGTTGCAGGGCAATCAACCGGAAGACCTGGCCCCTTATAAACAAGCGTTCCATGCCCCGCTGGAGTTCGATGCGCCGTATGACGCGCTGATCTTTGAGCGCGCCGACATGGACGCGCCGCTGCCCACGGCCAACGAGGCCATGGCGCTGTTGCACGATCGATTTGCCGGTGAGTACCTGGCGCGGTTCTCCGAAAGCCGTGTGACCCACAAGGCGCGGCAGGTGCTGTGCCGACTGCTGCCCCAGGGCGAACCCAAGCGCGAAGTGGTGGCCCAGACCCTGCACCTGTCCCAGCGCACCTTGCAGCGGCGCTTGCAGGAAGAGGGCACGAGTTTCCAGACCCTGCTCGACGACACCCGCCGCGAACTGGCCGAGCAGTACCTGGCGCAGCCGAGCATGACCCTGTTGGAGATTGCCTACCTGCTGGGCTTTGCCGACCCGAGCAACTTCTTTCGCGCGTTTCGCCGCTGGTTCGATGCAACACCCGGCGAATACCGGGCGCGGCTGCAGGATGCGTCGACGGTCAGTGACGCCAGAATGCAGGAATGCACAGAACAAAGACTGTGATGATTTCCAGCCGGCCCAGCAGCATGCCCAGGGACAGGATCCACTTGGCCGCATCCGGCAGGCTGGCGAAGTTGCCGGCGGGGCCAATGGTTTCCCCCAGGCCCGGGCCGACGCCGGACACGGTGCTGGCGGCGCCGGTGAGTGCGGTCATCCAGTCCAGGCCCAGCAGCGACAAGGCCAGGGCGATGGCGCAGATGGTGATAGCGAAGAAAAACGAAAAGGTCAGGATCGAACGCACGATCTCTTCGTCGAGGCGGTGGCCGTTGTACTTCTGCTTGATCACCGCGCGCGGGTGAATCAGTTGGTTCAAGTTGGCCTTGAGCAGGATATAGGCGACCTGGAAGCGGAAAATCTTGATCCCGCCCGCCGTGGAGCCGGAACAGCCACCGATGAAGCCCAGGTAGAAAAACAGCATCAGTGAGAAATTGCCCCACAGGCTGTAGTCCCCCAGTGCAAAACCGGTGGTGGTTACTACCGATGTGACGTTCAACGCCACATGGCGCAGGGCATCCAGCCAATGCAGGTTGGTGGTCCACCAGTACCAGGTGCCGAGCACCAGCCAGGTCACCAGCAACAAACCGAGCAAGCCCTGTACTTGCTGATCCTTGATCAATGCCTTGCGATTACCCCGCAAGGTGGCCACGTACAAGGTGAACGGCAAGCTGCCGAGGATCATCACCACCACCGCCACCCAGTGCACCGCCGGTTGTTTCCAGTGCGCCAGGGATTCGTCGGAGGTGGAAAACCCACCGGTGGAAATCGCCGACATCGCATGGTTGATCGCATCGAACAGGCCCATGCCGGCCCACCAGAACGCCAGGCTGCCGAGGATGGTGATGCCGACGTAGGCCGCCACGATCAGCCGCGCCACCATGTGCGAGCGGGGCATGACCTTCTCCGAGCGGTCCGAGGATTCGGTCTGGAACAGGCGCATGCCACCGATACGCAGCAGCGGCAGGATCGCCACCGCCATGCCGATAAAGCCGATGCCGCCGAGCCAGTGCAGCAGCGAGCGCCACATCAGAATGCCGGGTGACAGGGTGTCCAGGCCGCTCAGCACCGTAGAGCCGGTAGCGGTGATACCGGACATGCTTTCGAAAAACGAGTCGGTGTAGCTGATGTGCTGGGTCAGCAGGAACGGCAGCGCGGCGAACACGCATACCACCACCCAACTGCTGACCGTGAGCAGGTACATGTCTCGCGGACGCAGGTGCACGTGTTCGGGACGACCGGGAATCACCAGGGCAAGCCCGGCGACAAAAGTGATCAGGCTGGCCCAGAGGAACGAGGGCAGGTCGCTGGTCCGTTCGAAAATCACCAGGGTGGCCATGGGCACGACCATGGCGATCGCAAGGGTGATCAGGAAGATGCCGATGATGAAACCGATGATGCGTAGGGTCGGCAACGCCATGAAGTGAGCTCGAAATAGGGCAGAGGCGCCATTCTACCTGGGGTGCCGGGCATGTAAACCGGGCCTTGAAAGCGACGCAAATCAAATGTGGGAGGGAGTGGTGGTACTACTGTGAAAGGCAGGTAAAAAAAAGGCGACCCGAAGGCCGCCTCATTCAACACCGCACTGATCAGAATTCGTGATCAGCGTTATCCGGGTTCAGGTCGCTGATGCCCAGCTTGCCTGCCGCGGCCTCGATCGAACCGGTCTGCTTGACCAGGGCGGCGATGGCGTCACGCACGATCTGGTTGCCCGCGTCGTTACCGGCCGCGATCAACTGGTCGTAGTGTTCACCCTTGTTGGCATGATCAACCATGACCTGGATTTTCGCTTCGGTCGCCGCCAAGTCCGCTTTCAGCGCGGTATCGGCAGCCGGGTCGGCCTTGGCCACCAGGGACGACAGGCTGGCGCCGGTCAGTTTGGTGCCGTCGACGCGGGTGTACTCGCCCAGGTAGACGTTGCGGATGCCCTTGGCGTCGTAGAAGTGCGAGTAGTGGGTGTTGTCGCTGAAGCAGTCCTGTTCGTCTTCCGGCGAGTTGGCTTCCAGGGAAACCTTCATGCGTTCACCGGCCAGTTCGCCCAGGGACAGGCTGCCCATGCCGAACAACATTTTGCGCAGGCCGTCGGTGGCAGGTTCTGCCTCCAGGGTGGCGCGGTAGTTGTCTTCGACGTTGGGTTTCCAGTTGCCGACCATTTCCTGCAGGTCGCTGACCAGCAGTTGGGTCACGGCGGTCAGGTAGGCGCGGCGGCGCTCGTTGTGGCCGCCGGTTGCGCCGTCGCCGGTCAGGTAGTCCGACGCAGGGCGGTTGCCGGCGCCTGGGCCGGTTCCATTCAGGTCCTGGCCCCAGAGCAGGAATTCGATGGCGTGGTAGCCGGTGGCGACGTTGGCTTCGGAACCGCCCAGCTCATTGAGGCTGGCGAGTTTTTCCGGGGTGATGTCCTTCACGTCGACCTTATCTTCGCCGACCTGGATCTCGGTGTTGGCGATGATGTTGGCGGTAGCGCCCGGGTTACCCAGGGCGTGCTCGTAGGATTTGTCGACGTAGTCGATCAGGCCTTCGTCCAGGGGCCAGGCATTCACCTGACCTTCCCAGTCGTCGATGATGGTGTTGCCGAAGCGGAACACTTCGCTCTGCAGGTACGGAACGCGGGCGGCAACCCAGGCGGCGCGGGCGGCTTTCAGGGTTTCGTCGTTCGGCTTGGCGAGGAAGGCGTCAATTGCGGTTTGCAGGGTTTTTGCCGTGGACTCGGCATCGCTGTACACCGCGAAGACCATGTCGGCGTAATGCGCAACCACGGCCTTGGCGGCCGCTTCGTCGACCTGGCCGGCAGGGGTGGCAGCCGCTGGAGCGGTGGTGCTGGCAGCCGGGGTCGGCGCCTGGTTTGCTGCGGGCTTGTCTTTACCTTCGCCGCAACCGGCGAGAGAAATGGCAATGGCCAGCAGACTGGCGGTGGCCAGGGGCATACGAATCATGGCGAACATCCTGCTTCGGTTGTTGATGGGCGCGCGGGGGTCGCGCAAAACTGCGACATAATGCGAAAGATTTGCATTTTGTGTAAAGGGTTATACGCGGGAAATATTCAGTATCGTTTTGCCCGGTCAGAGAATGGCCGCGCCATTGCGCTCGGCCTGCTTCAAAAAAGCCGCCAACTCCCGGGCCGGCAGGGGTTTGCTGTAGTAGTAACCCTGACCTTCATGGCAACCCTCGGAGATGATGTAGGCCTCCTGCTCCGCGGTTTCCACGCCCTCCGCGATGACCTGCATGCCCAGGCTTTTGCCCAGTTGGATAATGGCGCGAACGATGGTGGCATCGTCATCGTCGTCCAGCAGGTCCTGGACGAAGCTTTTGTCGATCTTGATCTTGTCCAAGGGCAGGCTTTTCAAATAGCTCAAGGAGGAATAGCCGGTGCCGAAGTCATCAATCGCGATCAATGCCCCGGAGCGGCGCAGGCTCAACAGGTGTTGGGCGGCGGTGCTGATGTCTTCCATCAGGCCGGTCTCGGTGACTTCCAGTTCCAGGCTGCGCGGCGGCAGGCGGTAGATCTGCATAAGGTTGTTGACCACCCGTGGCAGCTCGGTGTGGTGCAACTGCACGGTGGACAGGTTGACCGCCATGCGCAGTTCGGTGAAGCCCAGGTCATGCCATTCGCGCAATTGTCCACAAGCCTGGTCCAGTACCCATTCGCCAATCGGAATAATCGTGCCGTTCTGTTCTGCCAGCGGGATGAACAGGTCCGGCGGCACCAGCCCGTGTTCCGGGTGCTGCCAGCGGATCAGGGCTTCCACGCCTACCACACGCTGGTCGCGATAGCTGATCTGCGGCTGGTAGACCAGGTGGAACTGGTCGCGGCTGAGGGCGTCGCGCAGGTCTTTTTCCAGCTCGCGGCGGCGGCGCATTTCGCTGTCGACGCTGGCGATATAGAACTGATAGCGGTTGCGAGAGCGGCTCTTGGCCAGGGTCATGGTCTGTTCGGCTTTTTGCAGCAGCTTCTCGGTGCTGTCGCCATCTTCGGGAAACAAGGTGATGCCGATGGTGGCGCGCAGGCGAATTTCCTCGTGGTCGAGGGCGAACTCCGCCTCCAGGTCGTCGAGGATGCTTTGCGCCAGTTCGGCCGCTTCGTAGGGCTGGTCGATATCGGCCTGTACCAGCGCGAACTGGTCGCCCCCCAGGCGGGCGAGGGCGCCGAGGCGACCGCTGTGGGCGCGCAGACGGTCGGCCAGGGCCAGCAGCAATTTGTCGCCGGCCTGGTAGGTGAACTGCTCGTTGACGCTTTTGAAGTCATCCAGTCCCACGCACAGCACTGCTACGCGGCGCTGGCGGCGGCCGGCGTCGATGAGGATCTTGTCCAATTGCTCCTGCAGTTTCTGGCGGTTGGGCAGGCCGGTGAGAAAATCGTACTGGGCCATGCGCAGCAGGCTGGATTCCGCCTCATGGCGCAGGTGGGTGTTGCGCTCGATGGATTCGAGCAACTGGTTGGCGGTGTTGATCCACAACCCCAATTCGTTGCGCTCGTGGCCCTTGAGTTGCGGGATCTTGTGCTCGCTGGGGCGGTCCGGGTTGATCGATGTCAGGTGTTCGATAATCCGCGACAGCGGCTTGGTCAGCAGCCAGTGGTACACCAGGTACAACACCAGGCCCATGGCCAAGGCGCGTAACACGCCGGAAATGAAGATGATCACCGAACTGACAATAAAGCCCTGGCCGTAAGTAGCGGTGTCGAGGGTAATGCTCAGGTCGCCGTAATACTCGCTGTAGGGACCTTTGCCGACCAAGGCCGTGGTAAAGGTGCGTTCCCGGCCCAGAATCAGGTCGGTGAGCCAACGGCTGGAGGAGTGCTGCAAGGCGCGGCTTTTTTCTGCCAGCATGGTTTCGTTGGGATGGCCGATGGAGGCCATGCGCACCGCCTCGTCCTGGAACAGCCCCTCTATCACCTGCATGCCCATCTCGCGGTCCAGGCTATAGACGGCCTGGGTCGAGGGGTCGCGAAACATGTCGAGGATGCGCTGGGCATCACCGGCCACGGCCTGGCGCGTCTTGTAGGCATCGAAAACGATCTGCGCCACGCTCAGCGTCACGCCCACGATCAACGCCGACAGCAGCACGACCCGTAGCAACTTCACCGACAAGCTGTTTTTGAGTTCCAGCTTCAAAGGGGCATTCCTTGTCTCATGCGGGTGGCCTTCAATATGCCATGAGTATTGGCAATCTGGTGATGCCAGTCAAAGGGACATTGCGGCTTACGGTACTTTGGGGCGCTGGGTGAGCCTGGGGCGGGTGGTGTTGGCGGGCGCGGGGTGAAATGGAGAGGGGGTTCAATCAGGCGAGCGATGGCGGTGAAGAAGCTGCGGTTTTCGCTTCCCTGGAAGCCCTGGGAAGCGAACGCTGCGGCTTTTACCCGGCTGGTACCTGGTTTGGATTATCTTTCTGCGCGTTTGCCATGGATTGAGCCAGCGACGAGCCTGTGTCGATTGCCATTCTTAAGGTTTTAAGCCCGAAGTCTATCGCCATCGGGGCGGCGGCTGAGATTATTGGGGCTGCTGCTGCTGCTGCGCCTGCGATTGCCATAATTAAACTCTCCTACATCAATTAAGAGGGACATTCCTCCTGCCGCCTGGGTGGTCATTTCTTATCGTTGAGTTCCATGGGTCTTTGCATGCCCTTGCGGTTAAACCGCGCCCATAAAAAAGCCCGGCACATTCGCCGGGCTCTTTCTACTGCAAGCGTCGCTTAGGCAGTGAAGGTCTTGCCTTCGAACTGCTCAGCCACGAACTTCCAGTTGACCAGGTTCCAGAACGCTTCCACATACTTTGGACGCACGTTGCGGTAGTCGATGTAGTAGGCGTGTTCCCACACGTCGCAGGTCAGCAGCGGGGTGTCGCCGCTGGTCAGCGGGTTGCCGGCGCCGATGGTGCTGGCCAGGGCCAGGGAACCGTCAGCCTTTTTCACCAGCCAGCCCCAACCGGAACCGAAGGTGCCGACGGACGTCTTGGTGAATTCTTCCTTGAACTTGTCGAACGAACCGAACGCGGCGTTGATGGCTTCAGCCAGCGCGCCGGTAGGTTGGCCGCCGGCGTTGGGTGCCAGGCAGTTCCAGTAGAAGGTGTGGTTCCAGACCTGAGCGGCGTTGTTGAAGATGCCGCCCGAAGAAGACTTGACGATTTCTTCCAGGGTCTTGCCTTCGAACTCGGTGCCTGGCACCAGGTTGTTCAGGTTCACGACATAGGTGTTGTGGTGCTTGTCGTGGTGGTATTCCAAGGTTTCCTTGGAGATGTGCGGCTGCAGGGCATCGTGTGCGTAGGGCAGCGGCGGCAATTCGAAAGCCATGATGATTCTCCTAATCAGGTCAGTTGCGGTGAGCGCAAGGCCGATCACGGGCGGCCAAACAAGCGCCGGGGAGTTTGTACTCTTTGCGGCGCAGGGTCCGGATCATAGCACCGGGGGTGCGGCAAAACCACGCAACAACTGTGTGGGATAGAGGTTCCAGAGCGTTTTGGAATATTCATCAGGCGCTGATCAATTGATAGGCCACGCTGAACATCATTACCGCTACCAACAGGTCCAACAGGCGCCATGTCGCCGGGCGTGCCAGCCACGGCGCCAACCAGGCCGCGCCGAGCGCCAGGGTGGCGAACCACAGCAACGATGCACTCGCGGCCCCGGCCACGTAGGCGCCGGGTTCGGTTTGTTGCGCGCCCAGCGAGCCGATCAGCAGCACCGTGTCCAGATACACATGAGGATTGAGCAACGTGACCGCCAGGGCACTGAGCAATACGGCGCGCAATGAGCGGACCTTGAGGTCGCCCCCTTGCTCCAGGCCCTGTGTCGAAAACGCCCGGCGCAGCGCCAGGGTGCCGTACCACAGCAGGAACGCGGCGCCGCCCCAGCGGGCAATTGCCAGCAGCAGCGGGTTTTGTGCCAGTACCGTCGCCAGGCCGAATACCCCGGCTGCCACGAGCAAGGCGTCGCACACCACGCACAATGCCGCTACCGGCAGGTGATGTTCACGGCGCAGGCTTTGCGCCAATACAAATGCGTTTTGCGTGCCGATGGCCATGATCAACCCCAGGGCCACCAATAATCCGTTCAGATAGCTTTGCCACATAACCATTACTCCGAAGTCGCTGCCAGTTGCCGCAATACGTCCATGGCTCGCTCGGCATCCGCGCGGCCGACGAACAGGTGGTCGTGGTAGTAGCCGGCGATCACGTTGCAGCTGATGCCGGCTTTGCCGAGTGCGCTGGCGAAGGCGGCCGTCAGGCCCACGGCTTGCAGCGCTGAATGCACATTCAGGGTGATCCACGCGGCGATGTAGTCGAATGCCAGCCCTGCCTGTTCCGCCTGCCGGCGCTCCAGAATCAGGGTCAGGCCTTCCTGTTCGCGAAAGCTGCCGATGGCCTCGCAACCGGCCGGTATACGATGGTCAGGCAGGGTGCAGAACACGTAGTCACCGTCATTGAGCTGCGGGCTCATACTGCGCAGTAGGGTTGCCAGGGCGGTTTCGCCAGCCATGGTGAAGGTCCTTATAAAGAGAGAAGCGATGCTGGCTATTCTCATGGCCCAGGCTGTATAAGAAAAACCAATATTGCTGATCGCTCATTAGAGAAACTGATGTTCGACTATAAATTGCTTTCTGCCCTGGCGGCGGTGGTGGAACAGGCCGGCTTCGAGCGCGGTGCCCAGGTATTGGGGCTGTCGCAATCGGCGATTTCCCAGCGCATCAAGTTATTGGAAGCACGCATCGGCCAGCCGGTGCTGGTGCGGGTTACGCCGCCGACGCCCACCGATATCGGTCGACGTTTGCTTAACCATGTGCAGCAGGTGCGGCTGCTGGAGCGCGACCTGCAAAGCCAGGTGCCGGCGCTGGACGAAGAAGGCATGCCTGAGCGCCTGCGCATCGCCCTGAATGCCGACAGCCTGGCCACTTGGTGGGCCGAGGCGGTGAGCGATTTTTGTGCCGAGCAGCATTTGCTGCTGGATCTGGTCGTAGAAGACCAGACGGTGGGGCTCAAGCGCATGCGTGCCGGCGAGGTAGCGGCCTGCATTTGCGCCAGTGAACGCCCGGTGGCCGGTGCCCGCAGCCTGTTGCTCGGCGCCATGCGTTATCGGGCGTTGGCCAGCCCGGCATTTGTTGCACGGCATTTCCCCGAAGGTGTACGTGCCGACCAACTGGCGCGCACACCGGCGCTGGTGTTTGGCCCGGATGATTTCCTGCAGCATCGCTATTTGGCGTCTCTGGGCGTGGACGGTGGTTTCGAACACCATTTATGCCCATCGTCCGAAGGCTTTCTCCGCCTGGCGGAAGCCGGGCTCGGCTGGGGGCTGGTGCCTGAACTGCAGGTGCGCGACCAGCTGGAAAAAGGCGTGTTGGTCGAGTTGATGCCAGATAAGCCCATCGATGTGCCGTTGTACTGGCATCATTGGCGCAGCGGCGGGCAGCTGTTGAGCCTGTTGACCGACCACCTGGCCCAAGCCTGTGGACAATGGTTGGTGCCGTTGGACTGATGGCGGTCGTCAAGGCAACAGCGATGAAAAATGAAAGAACACGGGGTAATACATGAAGATTCTGGTCACCGGCGCAAGCGGCTTCATCGGCGGGCGCTTTGCGCGTTTCGCCCTGGAGCAGGGCCTGGACGTGCGGGTCAACGGGCGGCGCGCCGAGGGTGTGGAGCACCTGGTTCGGCGCGGTGCCGAGTTTATCCAGGGTGACTTGAGTGACGCCGACCTGGTGCGCGACCTGTGCCGCGATGTCGAAGCCGTGGTGCATTGTGCAGGCGCCGTGGGCTTGTGGGGGAAGTACCAGGACTTCCATCAGGGCAACGTGCTGGTGACTGAAAACGTCGTGGAAGCCTGCCTCAAGCAACGCGTGGGCCGTCTGGTGCACCTGTCGTCGCCGTCGATCTACTTCGACGGGCGCGATCACCTCGGGTTGACCGAAGAGCAAGTCCCCAAGCGCTTCAAGCATCCCTATGCGGCCACGAAGTACCTGGCCGAACAGAAAGTGTTCGGCGCCCAGGAGTTCGGCCTCGAGGTGCTGGCCCTGCGTCCGCGGTTCGTCACCGGTGCCGGTGACATGAGTATTTTCCCGCGCCTGTTGAAGATGCAGCGCAAGAACCGCCTGGCTATCGTCGGCGATGGTCTCAACAAGGTCGACTTCACCAGTGTGCACAACCTCAACGAAGCGCTGCTCAGCAGTTTGCTGGCCACCGGTTCGGCCCTGGGCAAGGCCTACAACATCAGCAACGGCACGCCGGTGCCGGTGTGGGATGTGGTCAATTACGTGATGCGCCAAATGGAGATGCCCCAGGTGACCCGTTATCGCTCCTACGGCTTGTCCTACAGCGTGGCGGCGCTTAACGAAGCCTTTTGCGCAATGTGGCCCGGTCGTCCGGAGCCGGCGTTATCGCGCCTGGGCATGCAGGTAATGAACAAAGATTTCACCCTCGACATCAGCCGGGCCAGGCATTATCTGGATTACGAGCCCAAGGTCAGCCTGTGGACCGCCCTCGACGAATTCTGCAGTTGGTGGAAGGCCCAGGATCCCGGGTTCAAATAAGGTCACAACAGGCAACACATCGGGAACCGAATTCCAGGTTCCGGGTCGATCAACGCGACGGAGTTGGGGTTTATACTCCCGTCGCTCGGCTTTCCAGCCAGCTAACTCACCGATTCAGGGTTGATTCATGCGTAACGATGCCAAAGACGATTTCGACAACATTCCCAGCCTGCGGGCCGATCTTGGGGATGACGATGATTTCGAACCTTCCCCGGCCACCTCGGTGCGTTCGCGCAACACGCCCGTGGTCAAGGTCAAGGGCGCCAGCACCGGCCCGCTGTGGGCATTGATCGGCGCGCTGTTGATCGCCTTCGCCGGCCTGGCCTGGTGGAGCTTCCAGCAGATTTCCCTGATGGGCCAGCAGTTGGTAGCCACCCAGGAAAGCTTTGCGCGCATCAGCGAAGAAGCGGCAGGGCGCCTGCAGGACATTTCCGGCAAGGTCGTAGCCAGTGAAGCCAATGTGAACAACGGCAGCGAAGCACTGAAACTGCAGATCAAACAGCTGGAAACCCAGTTGCTGGAGCAGGGCAAGCAGCAACTCGGCGTTGCCGGCCAGGCCACCGAGCTGGACAAGCGCCTGGCGCAAATGACTGCCAGCACCACTGAGCTGTCGAGCGCCAATGCCAAGCTGCAGGGCCAGGTGCAAGCCTTGACCGATGCAGTGGCCACCCTGAAGGCTGCGCAGGGCGATGCCGGCAAGCGCGATACCGAGATAAAGGAGTTGGTCGCTGATGTGGCTGCCTTGAAAAAACAAGGCAATCCGAGCGCAGCCATCGCCCGTCTCGAGCAGGATCTCGTGGTACTCAAAAGCGCCCAGGACAGCCAGCCGGCCAACAGCGATGCGCCGACCAACAAGGAGTTCGACGTGTTCCGCATCCAGACCACCCGCAATATCACCACCTTGCAGAGCCAGGTGCAGAACCTGAATCAACGCCTGAATGCGCCGGCGGCTGTCACGCCGCTCGGCCAGTAATATCGGGCCTGTGGCAAGCTTGCTCGCCACAGGCCGCCTAGCGGCTTGAATGTCACCGTCTGGTGACATTTCCCATCCCCTTCGTTACTTGCCCCCACCTCGCCCTTGTTTAGACTCCGGTCATCCCACAAACAATAATAAGGGCCACCCATGACCACGCAACCACTGCCTGCCAGCAGTTGGCTGAATGCACCTGCCCATCACGCCTGGCTCGCCGCCGAAGGCCAGCGCCTGCTGGCATTCGCCAAGGCCTCCCGTCTGCCTGAGGGGTTTGGCAACCTCGACGACAAAGGCCAGTTGCCGGCCGATGCCCACGCCGAAACCATGAATACCGCGCGCATGACCCACAGCTTCGCCATGGCCCATGCCATGGGCTTGCCGGGTTATGCCGAATTGGTGGCGCACGGTGTTGCGGCCCTGGGCGGACCTTTACGTGACAGCCAACACGGTGGCTGGTTCGCCGCGCCCCAGGCCCTGGACGGCAACACCGGCAAGGCGGCCTACCTGCATGCGTTTGTCGCCCTGGCTGCCAGCTCGGCCGTGGTGGCAGGCGCGCCCGGTGCGAAAAATCTGCTGAACGACGCCATCCATATCATCGACCAGTTCTTCTGGAGCGAAGAGGAGGGCGTGATGCTCGAATCCTTCGCCCGGGACTGGAGCGGCGTCGAAGCCTATCGCGGTGCCAACAGCAACATGCACGCCACCGAAGCCTTCCTGGCCCTGGCCGATGTCACCGCCGACACACGTTGGCTGGACCGCGCCCTGCGCATCGTCGAACGAGTGATTCATACGCACGCCGCCGCCAACCAGTTCATGGTGATCGAGCATTTCGACGCGCAATGGAAACCCCTGCTCGATTACAACGAAGACAACCCCGCCGATGGCTTCCGCCCGTATGGCATCACCCCTGGCCATGGCTTTGAGTGGGCGCGGCTGGTGCTGCACCTGGAAGCCGCGCGCCTGCAGGCCGGGCTGGCCACGCCGGACTGGCTGCTGAGCGCCGCCAAGGGCCTGTTCGCCAGCGCCTGCGACTATGCCTGGGCCGTGGATGGCGCCCCCGGTATCGTCTACACCCTGGACTGGAACCACCGCCCGGTCGTGCGCGAGCGCCTGCACTGGACCCACGCCGAAGCCAGCGCCGCTGCCCAGGCCTTGCTCAAACGCACGGGTGAGCTGCATTACGAAACCTGGTACCGGCGTTTCTGGGAATTTTGCGACACCCATTTCATCGACCGCCTCCACGGCAGCTGGCACCACGAACTCAGCCCCCACAACCAGCCCAGCAGCACCATCTGGGGCGGTAAACCGGACCTGTACCATGCCTGGCAAGCGGTCGTGCTGCCTGCACTGCCCCTGGCACCGAGCATGGCCAGCGCTTTAGGCGCTGGGTGTTATGTCACCAAGTGGTGACATTTGTGCATCCCTTTGTTACCTGTGCTCGAAAAAACCATGTTTAAACTCCGTGCAGCGCAAGCTCCAGACTTGCATGCATAACAACAAGAAAAGGTATTCAGATGAACGCGATTAATCGCCTCGCCGTAGCTATTTCCGTTGCCTCGTTGTTTCCCCTCAGTGCATTTGCCGCCGACTCCAAAGGGACGGTTGAAGTTGTGCATTGGTGGACCTCGGGTGGCGAAAAAGCGGCTGTAGATGTCCTGAAGGCCCAAGTCGAGAAAGACGGCTTCACCTGGAAAGACGGCGCCGTCGCAGGTGGCGGTGGCGCCACGGCCATGACCGTGCTGAAAAGCCGCGCGGTCGCCGGCAACCCGCCAGGCGTTGCCCAGATCAAAGGCCCCGACATCCAGGAATGGGCGTCCACCGGCCTGCTCGACACCGACGTCCTGAAGTCCGTCGCCAAAGACGAAAAATGGGATTCCCTGCTCGACAAGAAAGTCTCCGACACCGTGAAGTACGACGGCGACTACGTTGCCGTACCGGTCAACATCCACCGCGTGAACTGGCTGTGGATCAACCCGGAAGTCTTCAAGAAAGCCGGTATCACCAAGAACCCGACCACCCTCGAAGAATTCTACGCCGCCGGCGACAAGCTCAAGGCCGCGGGCTTCATCCCGCTTGCCCACGGTGGCCAGCCTTGGCAGGACAGCACCGTGTTCGAAGCGGTGGTCCTGTCGGTAATGGGCGCCGATGGCTACAAGAAAGCCCTGGTCGACCTGGATAACGCTGCGCTGACCGGCCCGGAAATGGTCAAGTCCCTGACCGAGCTGAAGAAAGTCGCGACCTATATGGACGTCGACGGCAAAGGCCAGGACTGGAACCTCGAAGCAGGCAAGGTCATCAACGGCAAGGCCGGTATGCAGATCATGGGTGACTGGGCCAAGTCCGAATGGACCGCCGCCAAGAAAGTCGCCGGCAAAGACTACGAGTGCGTAGCCTTCCCGGGCACCGACAAAGCCTTCACCTACAACATCGACTCCCTGGCGGTGTTCAAGCAGAAAGACAAAGGCACTGCCGCTGGCCAGCAGGACATCGCCAAAGTCGTGCTGGGTGAAAACTTCCAGAAGGTGTTCAGCATCAACAAGGGCTCGATCCCTGTTCGCAACGACATGCTGAACAAAATGGACTCCTACGGTTTCGACTCCTGCGCCCAGACCGCCGCCAAGGACTTCCTGGCTGACGCCAAGACCGGCGGCCTGCAGCCAAGCATGGCGCACAACATGGCCACCACCCTGGCGGTGCAAGGTGCGTTCTTCGATGTCGTGACCAACTACATCAACGACCCGAAAGCCGACCCGGCCGACACCGCCAAGAAACTCGGCGCTGCGATCAAGTCTGCCAAGTAACGGTTGACCTTGTGAGGGGGATCCCTGACCCCTCACAAGGCGTGCTTCTGTAGTCCTTTTTCCCTGTATTGGATTTCCCCATGAGTTCTGTTGCTGTGTTCAGCAAAGCCTCGCCGTTCGATGCACTGCAGCGCTGGCTACCCAAACTGGTGCTGGCGCCCAGCATGTTCATCGTGTTGGTGGGTTTCTACGGCTACATCCTGTGGACGTTTGTGCTCTCGTTCACCACCTCTACGTTCCTGCCAAGCTACAAATGGGCGGGTCTTGCGCAATACGAGCGGTTGTTCGACAACGACCGTTGGTGGGTGGCGAGCAAGAACCTGGCGCTGTTCGGCGGGATGTTCATCGGCATCACCCTGGTGATCGGCGTGACGCTGGCGATTTTCCTCGACCAGAAAATCCGCCGCGAAGGTTTTATCCGCACCATTTACCTGTACCCGATGGCGCTCTCGATGATCGTCACCGGTACCGCGTGGAAATGGCTGCTCAACCCGGGCATGGGCCTGGACAAACTCCTGCGTGACTGGGGCTGGGAAGGCTTCCGTCTCGACTGGCTGATCGACCCGGACCGGGTGGTCTACTGCCTGGTGATTGCCGCCGTGTGGCAAGCCTCCGGTTTCATCATGGCGATGTTCCTCGCCGGCCTGCGTGGCGTTGATCAGTCGATCATCCGTGCCGCCCAGATCGACGGCGCAAGCCTGCCGCGCATCTACTGGAGCGTAGTGCTGCCGAGCCTGCGTCCGGTGTTCTTCAGTGCGGTGATGATCCTGGCGCACATTGCGATCAAGAGCTTCGACCTGGTGGCGGCCATGACGGCCGGTGGCCCGGGCTATTCGTCCGACCTGCCCGCCATGTTCATGTACTCGTTCACCTTCAGCCGTGGCCAGATGGGCATGGGCTCGGCCAGTGCAATCCTGATGCTCGGTGCGATCCTCGCGATCATCGTGCCTTACCTCTACTCCGAGCTGAGGACCAAGCGTAATGACTAGTCTCGCTGCCAAACCTGCCATCAGCCTGAGCCGCATCGCGATCTACGCGGTGTTGATCCTCGCTGTGCTGCTGTACCTGGTACCGCTGGTGGTGATGTTGCTCACCAGCTTCAAGACCCCGGAAGACATCAGCACCGGCAACCTGTTGAGCTGGCCGACCGTGGTCAGCGGCATCGGCTGGGTCAAGGCCTGGGCCACCGTGGATGGCTACTTCTGGAACTCGCTCAAGATCACCGTGCCGGCCGTGCTGATTTCCACCGCCATCGGTGCATTGAACGGTTATGTGCTGTCGTTCTGGCGCTTCCGTGGTTCGCAGCTGTTCTTCGGCTTGCTGTTGTTCGGCTGCTTCCTGCCGTTCCAGACCGTGCTGCTGCCCGCGTCGTTCACCCTCGGCAAGATGGGCCTGGCCAGCACCACCACCGGCCTGGTGTTTGTGCACGTGGTGTACGGCCTGGCGTTCACCACGCTGTTCTTCCGTAACTACTACGTGAGCATCCCGGATGCGCTGATCAAGGCGGCACGCCTGGACGGGGCCGGTTTCTTCACCATCTTCCGTCAGATCATTCTGCCGATGTCCACGCCGATCATCATGGTCTGCCTGATCTGGCAGTTCACCCAGATCTGGAACGACTTCCTGTTCGGTGTGGTGTTCTCCAGTGGCGACTCCCAGCCCATCACGGTGGCGCTGAACAACCTGGTCAACACCAGCACCGGGGCCAAGGAATATAACGTGGATATGGCGGCGGCGATGATCGCCGGGCTGCCGACCCTGCTGGTCTATGTGATCGCAGGCAAGTATTTCGTGCGCGGCCTGACGGCCGGCGCGGTCAAGGGGTAATCATGGCTACGCTTGAACTTCGCAATGTAAACAAGACCTATGGCGCCGGCCTGCCCGACACCTTGAAGAACATCGAACTGTCGATCAAGGAAGGGGAGTTCCTGATCCTGGTCGGTCCTTCGGGTTGCGGTAAGTCCACGCTGATGAACTGCATCGCCGGCCTGGAGACCATCACCGGCGGCGCGATCATGATCGGCGACCAGGACGTCAGCGGCATGAGCCCCAAGGACCGTGACATCGCCATGGTGTTCCAGTCCTACGCGCTGTACCCGACCATGAGCGTGCGCGAGAACATCGAGTTCGGCCTCAAGATCCGCAAGATGCCCCAGGCCGACATCGACGCCGAAGTGGCGCGCGTGGCCAAGCTGCTGCAGATCGAACACCTGCTCAACCGCAAGCCGGGCCAGCTCTCCGGCGGCCAGCAACAGCGCGTGGCCATGGGCCGGGCCCTGGCGCGTCGGCCGAAGATCTACCTGTTCGACGAACCGCTGTCGAACCTCGACGCCAAGCTGCGCGTCGAGATGCGTACCGAAATGAAGCTGATGCACCAGCGCCTCAAGACCACCACCGTCTACGTGACCCACGACCAGATCGAAGCGATGACCCTGGGCGATAAAGTGGCGGTGATGAAGGACGGCATCATCCAACAATTCGGCACGCCGAAAGAAATTTACAACGACCCTGCTAACCTATTTGTGGCAAGCTTTATCGGTTCACCACCGATGAACTTCGTCCCTATGCGCCTAAAACGCAAGGACGGGAAGTTGGTGGCGCTGCTCGACAGCGGCCAGGCGCGATGCGAATTGCCGCTGGGTATGAACGACGCCGGCCTGGAAGACCGTGATGTGATTCTGGGCCTGCGCCCGGAGCAGATCGTGCTGGCGGCGGGTGAGGGTAATGGTTCGTCGAGCATTCGTGCCGAGGTCCAGGTCACCGAGCCGACCGGCCCGGACACACTGGTGTTTGTGCAGCTCAATGACACCAAGGTCTGCTGCCGTTTGGCGCCTGATGTGGCGCCGCAGGTGGGCGAGACCCTGACACTGCAATTCGATCCATCCAAGGTATTGCTGTTCGACGCCAACACGGGCGAGCGCCTCGGCACTGCTTCTTCATTGCCCGCACAGGGGCATGCGGACAACGTGGCCCAATTCAAAGGTCGCTGAAGTAGATAAGTTGTTGTTTTAGATGAAAAAAAGTAACCCGCGTTAGATAAAAACAGTTTAATAACAATAAAGACGAGGATGTAGGGATGAAAAAGCAACACAACAACACTCGGCTGATCTGCCAACTGTCAGCAGCAGCAGCCCTTGTACTGTCCGCCAATGCGATGGCGGCCGATGCATTCAGTGCCGACTCCAAGTGGATGACCGGTGATTGGGGCGGCGAGCGTACCAAGCTGATCGAACAAGGTATCGACATCAAGGCTGACTACGTAGGGGAAATGGGCGCCAACCTGCGCGGCGGCTACAACGACGACAAGACCGGCCGTTACTCCGACCAGTTTGGGTTGGGCGTGGCGCTGGACCTGCAAAAGCTGTGGGGCTGGGATAACACCCAGGCCAAGATCCAGCTGACTAACCGTAATGGCCAGAACATCTCCAACGACCGCATTGGCGACCCGCGTGCCGGCACGCTGAGCTCGTCCATGGAAGTCTACGGTCGTGGCCACATGGTGCGTCTGACCCAGTTCTGGATTCAGCACCAGATGTTCGACAACAAGCTGGACGTGAAGCTCGGCTACTTCGGTGAAGGCGAAGACTTCAACACCTTCCCGTGCGACTTCCAGAACCTGTCGTTCTGTGGCTCCCAGGTCGGCAACTATGTAAATACCTGGTACAACTGGCCGGTCAGCCAGGCCGCGATCCGCGTGAAGTACAACATCACGCCTGAGCTGTATGCGCAAATCGGTGCGTACAACCAGAACCCGTCGCAGCTGGAGCACGGCAACGGCTTCAAGCTCAGCGGCAGCGGCACCAAGGGCACCGTGATTCCGGTGGAGTTGGTCTGGTCGCCGAAGGTGAATAACCTGCCGGGCGAATACCGTGTGGGTTACTACAAGAGCGCCGCCGATGCTGCTGACGTTCGTGAAGACGTCAATGGCAACGATGCTGCCACCACCGGTGCGGCCTACCGTACCCGCAGCAGCAAAAAAGGCTACTGGTTCGTTGCCCAGCAGCAACTCACCACCCATAACGGCGACGCTTCCCGTGGCTTGAACATCGCCGCCAACGCGACCTTCCACGACAAGGAAACCAACCTGGTCGACAACTACCAGTCGTTGATGCTGGTGTACAAAGGCCCATTCGACGCGCGTCCAAAAGATGACGTCGGCATTGGTGCTGCGCGTCTGCACGTCAACGATGACGTGAAGAAAAACGCCGAACTGCTGAATGCCGCCAACGGCGTGGCCGACTACGACAACCCGCTGTTCTCGCCGATCCGCGAAACCGAGTACAACTTCGAAATCAACTACGGCTTCCACGTCACCAACTGGCTGACCGTGCGTCCCAACCTGCAATACGTTGTCCAACCGGGCGGCGTGGATAAAGTCGACAACGCGCTGGTGGCGGGCCTGAAAATTCAGTCTACGTTCTAACGCTGTTGCGATAAGCTCCTTCTCTCTGTGCGCATTTTGCGGGTAGCCATGGCTATCCGCTTTTTTTTGAGTGGCACTGTGACGATATTCAGGACCGTGGCACATGCATGAGCAACCGCTGCAACGCTTTTTCAAATCCCTGCGCGAGCGTCCGGTGTTCGCCTGGGAGCGCTTTCAGATGCGCGACGTGTTGGTAATCGACCATCCGCTGTGCCAGGCGGTGTTCAGTCGCCAGGGCGCGCAACTGTTGCACTTTCAGCCCCGTGGCCAGAAACCCTGGCTGTGGTGCGCAGCCAAGTGGCCGCAAGTCGGCGCCATCCGTGGCGGCATACCGGTGTGCTGGCCGTGGTATGGCCGCCATCCGAGCGAAAACGCATGGCCGTCCCATGGTTGGGCGCGGTTGATCGACTGGAAGCTGCTCGACAGCAGCAGCGACGACGACGGCGTGCGCCTGCACTGGCAATTGCAGCTGTGCGACTGGCAGGTCGACCTGCACGCGCACCTGGGCGACACCCTGGAACTGCGCCTGAGCACCGAGCATCAGGACGAGTTGCCGTGCCAGTTGAGCCATGCTTTGCACGCTTACTGGCGTATTGGTCACGTCGATGAGATAGCGCTGTCTGGGCTCGACGGCGCGCACGGTTACGACCAGCTCAATCGCCAGGCGTGCCAGCAGGAAGGCGAGTTGCGAGTGGATGGCGGGTGCCAGCGGGTGTTCCAGCACGATGGTGAACTGCACCTCAAGGATCACGCCTGGCAGCGTGAACTGTGCATCGATACCGGCGACAGCGCCGACACCGTCGTATGGCATCCAGGCAGCCGGCCACTATTGGGCGTTAGTTTTAACGAGGCGTCGGGGTTTGTGTGCGTGGAGTCGGCGATGGCCGGGGCGAGCCTGGCGCCGGGGGAGCGGGCGCATCTCAGTTTGCAGGCACGGGCGGGAGTCTAGCGTTGTGGCTTATGGCCTCATCGGGGGCAAGTCGAATCGTCCCCGATGAGGCCAGTGAAGCCAGCACACAGGCTGGCTTAGTTGAACTCATCCCCCACCGGATACCGGCTGTCATTCAAGCTCTCTTTGATCTTGCGCAAATGCGGCTGGAAATCTACCCCGCGGCGCAAGGTCATGCCGGTGGCCAGCACATCCAGCACCGTCAACTGAATGATCCGTGAGGTCATCGGCATATAGATGTCGGTGTCTTCGGGCAGCGGAATGTTCAGGCTTACGGTACTGGCCTTGGCCAGCGGCGAGTTCTCGGCGGTTACGCCCAGCACCGACGCACCGTTTTCCCGGGCGATACGCGCCACTTCCACCAGCTCACGGGTGCGGCCGGTGTAGGAAATGATCACGAACAACTCGCCCGTGTGGGCCACCGAGGCGATCATGCGTTGCATCAGCACGTCGGCGTGGGCGGTGACCGCCAGGTTGAAGCGGAAAAACTTGTGCAGCGCGTCCATGGCCACCGGCGCCGAAGCGCCCAGGCCGAAGAAGTGGATCTGCCGCGCCTGGATCAACAGGTCCACGGCCTTGCTGATCAGGGCCGGGTCCAGGGCCTGGCAGGCGGCGTCCAGCGAGGCGATGGCGCTGCCAAAGATCTTCTGGGTGTAGGCCTCGGGGTTATCATCGGCCTCCACGGCGCGGCTGACGTACGCTGCGCCACTGGCCAGGCTTTGCGCCAACTGCAATTTAAGTTCAGGGTAACCGCTGACGCCGAACGAACGGCAGAAACGGTTGACCGTCGGTTCACTGACCGAGGCGGCCTGGGCGAGGGCTGCGATGGAGAAGCGGGTCGCCTGCTGCGGGTTGAGCAGGATGACCTCGGCCACTTTTTTCTCGGCCTTGTTCAATTCTTCGAGGCGGTTCCGGATCTGTTCCAGAAGATTTCGCACGCGGTCCATTCAGTCTTTCCTTCGGGCGACGATGCAAATAAAGGGTGGCAACCAATCGACGAGTGGCCTTTTGCGGTGGCCTATCCTACTGAGGGTAGCTGAACACCACCACTCGGAATGCGTATTTCCGGAAAATGTTGTGGTTATTACTACATTTTTCCTTGAGTGATGCCTTGAAAAAAGGTATTTGTAGCTTAACTTGATAAAAGAACAAACATCATGCCTTCGATAACCGTAGAACCCTGCACCTTTGCCCTGTTTGGCGCCTTGGGTGATCTGGCGCTGCGCAAGTTATTTCCTGCCCTCTATCAACTCGATGGCGCCGGGCTCCTGCACGACGATACCCGTATCCTGGCCCTGGCCCGGGAAGCCGGTTCCGAGCAGCAACACCTGGCCCATATCGAAAAAGAATTGCGTAAATACGTCGGCAAGGAACTGGACGAGAGCATCGCCCAGCGTTTCCTGGCGCGCCTGACCTATGTCCACGTCGACTTCCTGAAAGCCGATGACTACGTGGCCCTGGCGGAAAAGGCCGGCACCGAGCAACGCCTGATTGCCTACTTCGCCACGCCTGCGGCGGTGTACGGTGCGATCTGCGAGAACCTGTCCAAGGTCGGCCTGGCGGAAAACACCCGCGTTGTGCTGGAGAAACCCATCGGGTCGGACCTGGAATCCTCGCGCAAGGTCAACGACGCCGTGGCGCAGTTCTTCCCGGAAAACCGCACCTACCGTATCGACCACTACCTGGGCAAAGAGACCGTCCAGAACCTGATCGCCCTGCGTTTCGCCAATAGCCTGTTCGAAACCCAGTGGAACCAGAACTACATTTCCCATGTGGAAATCACCGTGGCCGAGCAGGTCGGCATCGAAGGCCGTTGGGGCTATTTCGACAAGGCCGGCCAGCTGCGCGACATGATCCAGAACCACTTGCTGCAACTGCTTTGCCTGATCGCCATGGACCCGCCGGCCGACTTGTCCGCCGACAGCATCCGTGACGAGAAGGTCAAGGTGCTCAAGGCCCTGGCGCCGATCAGCCCGGATGGCCTTACCACTCAAGTGGTGCGTGGCCAGTACATCGCCGGCTACAGCGCCGGCAAGCCGGTGCCGGGTTACCTGGAAGAAGAGAACTCCAACACCCAGAGCGACACCGAGACCTTCGTCGCCCTGCGCGCCGATATTCGTAACTGGCGTTGGGCCGGGGTGCCGTTCTACCTGCGCACCGGCAAGCGCATGCCGCAGAAGCTGTCGCAGATCGTCATCCACTTCAAGGAACCGTCTCATTATATCTTCGCCCCCGAGCAGCGCTTGCAGATCAGCAACAAGTTGATCATCCGCCTGCAGCCGGACGAAGGCATTTCCTTGCGCGTGATGACCAAGGAGCAGGGCCTGGACAAGGGCATGCAACTGCGCAGCGGGCCTCTGCAACTGAATTTTTCCGACACCTACCGCAGCGCACGCATCCCCGATGCCTACGAGCGGTTGTTGCTGGAAGTGATGCGCGGCAATCAGAACCTGTTTGTTCGCAAAGATGAAATCGAAGCCGCGTGGAAGTGGTGTGACCAGTTGATCGCCGGGTGGAAAAAATCCGGTGATGCGCCCAAGCCGTATGCGGCGGGGTCCTGGGGGCCGATGAGCTCGATTGCACTGATCACGCGGGATGGGAGGTCTTGGTATGGCGATATCTGAATTGAAACTGCCTCGGGGCGTGACTGCCCACGAGTACCGCACGCCTGTGCTGCTGGCGGACGGCCTGGCCAACGACGTGGCTGAACAACTGCGCGCGGCCATCAGTGCCCGTGGCGAAGCGACCTTGGTGGTGTCCGGTGGCCGCAGCCCCGTGGCGTTTTTCCAGAACCTGGCCAAGCAAGGCCTGGACTGGTCCAAGGTCACCATCACCCTGGCCGATGAGCGCTGGGTGCCGGTGGAACACGCCGACAGCAATGCCGGCCTGTTGAAGCAGCACCTGTTGCAAGGCCCGGCGGCCAAGGCCAGGTTCCTCAGCCTGTACAGCGCCGCCGCCAACCTTGAAGACGCTGCCGAGCAGGCCGATCGCCTGCTGGCCGAGCTGCCGGCCATTGATGTGCTGGTGCTGGGCATGGGCGATGACGGCCACACCGCATCGCTGTTTCCCAACAGCCCGAACCTCGCGGCTGCACTGCAGGCCGACGGTACCCGCCGTTGCTGGCCGATGCTGGCGCCGACCGTGCCGCACCAGCGCCTGACCATGAGTCGCGCATTGCTGGCCACCGCCCACTACACCGCGCTGTCGATTTCCGGCAGTTCGAAATTGACCACCTTGAGCGCCGCGCTGGCCAGTGACGACGTTGCTGCCATGCCGATTCGCGCGTTTTTGCAACCTACTTTAGAGATTTACTGGTGCCCATGAGCCAAGGATCAGCCGCTATGAAAAGCCCTCAACCGACCGTGTCCATGGCGGATAAAGTTGCCCTGATCGACAGCCTCTGCGCCAAGGCGCGGATCCTGCCGGTGATCACCATCGCTCGCGAGCAGGACATCCTGCCGCTGGCCGATGCCCTGGCAGCCGGTGGTTTGACCGCATTGGAAGTGACCTTGCGTTCCGAGTTCGGCCTCAAGGCCATTCAGGTGCTGCGTGAGCAGCGGCCTGAACTGTGCACCGGCGCCGGCACCGTGCTCGACCGCCACATGCTTGAAGCGGCGGAAGTCGCCGGTTCGCAATTTATCGTCACCCCCGGCATCACCCGCGACCTGCTGGAAGCCTCGGTACACAGCCCGATCCCGCTGCTGCCAGGCATCAGCAACGCCTCCGGCATCATGGAAGGCTACGGCCTGGGCTACCGCCGCTTCAAACTGTTCCCGGCCGAGGTCAGCGGCGGTGTTGCCGCGATCAAGGCCCTGGGCGGCCCGTTCGGCGAAGTGAAATTCTGCCCGACCGGCGGCGTCGGCCCGGCCAATATCAAGAGCTACATGGCGCTGAAAAACGTGATGTGCGTGGGCGGTAGCTGGATGCTTGACCCGGAGTGGGTCAAGAACGGCGACTGGGCCCGCATCCAGGAAGTCACCGCGCAGGCGCTGGCGCTGCTGGATTGATCTGATTCATCGAATCGTTGTTGCTGTGCTTAACGGCATTTTTGCGGTGCACTTGGTCGGTGTACCGCTTTTTTTTGCCGGTAAAAACCTGAGGCCCGCCTTTAGTCTCTGCTTAGCTCGGTAATGGCATTGACCAGGACATTGATGTCCTCCGCCGACGTCACCAACCCCGGTGTCACGCGGATACAGGTACCAAACGCCGCACCGGTGCGCGTAGTAGTGAACAGCCCATAGTCCTTGAGCATGCGATCCACCATCACCTGCTGATCCCGCTCGCTGAACTTGAATGCCGTGATCCCGCAATACAGCCGTGGATCGTCCGGCGTCAGCACCTCGATCCCCGGCAACGGTCGCACCTGGCTCACCCACACATCCCGCAGGTAACTGACCCGCGCACCCTTGGCCGCCGCGCCGCCCATGGCGCGATGTTCTTCAAACACCAGCGGCAACGTCATTAACGCGGGGAAATTCGGCGTGCTGTACGACGTACGGGCACGCACGTCGGTGGCGGGGTAGTGGAACTCGCCCATGTCCGGATCAATGTCAGCCAGGCGTTCGGGGGCGATATAGAGGAACCCCAGGGTCAGCGGCGCGCCGATCCATTTGTGCAGGTTGAAGCCGGCGAACGCAATGCCCAGTTCGGCGAGGTTGAGCTCGATCTGGCCCAGTGCATGGGCGCCGTCGAGGATCACGTCGATGGCATGCTCACGCGCGGCCTTGGCGATGGCCTCTACGGGCATCACCAGGCCGGTGCGGTGGGTCACATGGGTGAGTGCCATCAGCTTCAGGCGCGGGTACCGGGCGAACGCATCGCGATAGGTCTGCACCAGGCTGTCGAAACTGGCCGGATGGGTGTGGGACAACTCGATCACTTCCACACCGCGAACACCCGCCAACCAGCGCATCGCGCCTTTGACGGTGTCGTATTCCAGGTCGCTGATCAGCACCTGATCGCCGGGTTGCAGGCGGTTGTAGTTGCGGATCAGCGACTGCAAGGCTTCGGTGGCGTTGCGGGTAAAGGCGACTGCCTCGGGGTCGACGTCGATCAGGCCCGCCAGTTGGCGACGGATCTCGACATTTTCACCTTGCTCGAAGCGCTGGCGCACATACAGCGAGTTGCTGCGGTTGATAAACGCCACATGCTCCAGGTACTGCGCCTGCACCTCGCGGCTCATACGCCCGAAGTAGCCGTTCTCCAGGTTGATCGGGCCGGGCTCCAGCGCATAGCGCTGGGCGATGGCCTGCCAGTGAGGTTCGTTGTCAGCATTCCTTGGCATGGCGAGTCTCTTAATGGCGGGGGGCGGGTTTGCCGTGTTTAGCGCGCAGCGGTTGCAACAATTCAGATAAACCGTTGTGGTCGATTTCCTGCATCAATGCCAGCAACCCGCCCAGTTCCCCGTGGGGAAAGCCCTCGCGGGCGAACCAGTTCAGGTAGGGACCCGGCAGGTCGGCGATGATCCGGCCCTTGTATTTGCCGAAGGGCATTTCGCGGGTGATCAGCAGTTCGAGTTTTTCGGGATTCATGGGCTTCGTGTTGAGTGAGGCGAGGTCTTCGAAAATACAGGCATTCTGCATGAAGGCCAAATGACAGATCATGCAAATAACGTACATACAGATGGTTCAAATATTTTTAAGTCATTGAAAATAAACATAAAAGTAATTTTTCAAAACCTGGCACGAGCGCTGCAATCATTAAGACAACCCTTCTTCACCTGCCTAAGGAATTGAAAAATGACTGACATCAACAAAGAATCGATCTCCGTACTGAACGACCTGATCGAGACCAGCATCGACGGCCAGAAAGGCTTCAAGGAATGCGCAGAAGACATCAAGCATCCGGAACTCAAGGCGCTGTTTGCCAAGCGCTCCGCTGACTGCGCTACCGCCGCAGCCGAATTGAAGACCGCGGTGCGTGCCCTGGGCGGTGATCCGGAAGACTCCGGCAGCGTAGCCGGCGCCCTGCACCGTGGCTGGGTCGACGTGAAGTCGATGCTGACCGGTAAGGACGAAGAGGCTGTGCTGAACGAAGCCGAGCGCGGCGAAGACCACGCACTGAAGGCTTACAAAGAAGCCATCGAGAAGATCAACAAGCACAACCTGCTGGGCATTCGTGACCTGGTTGAGCGTCAGTACCACGGCGTGCAACGCAATCACGACCAGGTAAAAGCCCTGCGTAACCAGGCTCGCGCTCAGTCCTAAGCGCTGCTGTGTAACACATGTGGGAGGGGGCTTGCGCCCGATAGCGGTGGATCAGTCGATATTTCAATGACTGACACACCGCCATCGGGGGCAAGCCCCCTCCCACATTTGCATGGTGTTGGCCCTGAAAACCGTACTCAGCCGATGCTGATCGGCGGCAGCTCGGTCAAGGTCACGACCTGCTGCTTGCGCGGTGCAAGAATTTCCGCCTCGCCATCCACGACCAGCTCATCGCGCTGGTTGAACACACGGGTGGCAATGCGTACGCGAAACTTCGGCAGCTTCTCGAGGATTTCCAGGCGCACGGTCAGGGTATCGCCGATTTTCACCGGCTTCTGGAAGCTCATCTGCTGGCCGATATAGATAGTGCCCGGCCCGGGCAGCTCACACGCAACGGCCGCGCTGATCAGGGCACCGCTGAACATACCGTGGGCGATACGCTCCTTGAACATGGTCGCCTTGGCGTATTCGGCATCCAGGTGCACCGGGTTGTGGTCGCCGGACATGGCGGCAAACAGCTGGATATCACGCTCTTCGACGGTCTTGCTGTAGCTGGCGGTCTGGCCGACTTCAAGGGCTTCGTACGGGGTGTTGGTTACCTGGGTCATCTAAAGGTGCATCCTGTGGCTAATCGGTAATTTAACTGTCTGATTTAAAAGTAAATTTATTCGCAGTGGGCCGGCCTGCGCAAGGTCAGGGCCTGGTCGAGCCACCTCAGCACATCGGCGGTGACTTCGTCGCGATTGGTTTCGTTGAACACTTCGTGACGCGCCTGCGGGTAGATATTCAGTTGCAGGTGCTGGCTGCCGGCCTCTCGCAGGGCATCGGCCAGGCTTTTGAGACGCTTGCCCTCACTGACCGGATCACATTCGCCGCCCATCACCAGGATCGGCAGGCCCGGATCGATCTGGGCGAGATTGGACGCTTTGCTGATTTGCTGCAAGCCGTCGAGCAGATCGATCCATAGTTGGTTGGTACAGCGGAAGCCGCAGAGTGGATCGTTGATGTATTTGTCGACTTCGTTCGGGTCACGGCTGAGCCAGTCGAACGCGGTGCGATTGGGCTTGAATGCCTTGTTGAACGAGCCGAACGACAGGAACTCGATCAATGCACTGCGCCCACGGACACCCTGGCGCAGGCGTTCGGCGCGAGCGATCAGCCGTGCGGCGCGGTACAGCGCCACCGGCTGGAAATTCGAACCGCTGAGAATCGCTCCATGCAGGCTGGCGCTGTGGTGCAGCAGGTAGGCCTGGGCGATATAGCTGCCCATGCTGTGGCCGAGCAAAATGATCGGCAGCCCCGGATGCTGCTGGCCGATGTGCTGGTTGAGGCTGGCCAGGTCGCCCACCACTTTGTTCCAGCCGTCCTTTTCGGCATACAGGCCCAGCGTGCCTTCGTCGGCGGTGCGGCCGTGACCACGCTGGTCCGGCGCATACACGCCATAGCCGGCACTGCCCAGGGCTTCGGCCAGCCGCGCATAGCGCCCGCTGTGCTCCGCCATGCCGTGGGACAGCATGACCACCGCCTTGGCCGGCCCGTCGGGCATCCAATGATTGACGTACAGGCGGCTGCGGTCATTCGCGGTCAGCCAGAAGGTGCTGTGGTTCATGGGGTTCCCTTTCTCAAGGTCTGCTCAAGGTCTGCTCGACGTTGTTGCAGTGTATAGCTCATCTGTCAGGCGACGGGGTATCTGCCTGCGCATCAGGGACAAGATTCATACAATCAATGACGCAATTTGCTGTATTTGCCTGTTTGGCCATAGCTGCTAACGTCCCCCAAGCTCCGCTTTCTATAAAAGCGGCCGGACACCTTCAGGTAAGGGGACAAGAATAATGCAACCTGATTTCTGGAATGACAAACGCGCGGCGGGCGTTCCCAATGACATCGACCTGTCGGCCTACAAGTCGGTAATCGAAGTCTTCGAGCGCTCGTGCAAGGCCTTTGCCGACCGTCCGGCATTCAGCAACATGGGCATCACCCTGACCTACGCCGAGCTTGAGCGCCAGAGTGCGGCGTTCGCCGGCTACCTGCAGCAGCACACCGACCTCAAGCCCGGCGAGCGCATCGCCGTACAGATGCCCAACGTGCTGCACTACCCGATTGCCGTGTTCGGCGCACTGCGCGCCGGGCTGATCGTGGTCAACACCAACCCGCTCTACACCCCGCGCGAGATGCGCCACCAGTTCAAGGACGCCGGCGTGCGTGCCCTGGTCTACCTCAACCTGTTCGGTTCGCGGGTGCAGGACGTGTGCACCGACACCGAGATCGACTACCTGATCGAAGCCAGGATGGGCGACTTCATGCCCGCCGCCAGAGGCTGGCTGGTCAACACCGTGGTCGACAAGGTCAAGAAGATGGTCCCGGCCTACCACCTGCCGCGTGCGGTGTCGTTCAAGCGCGCCTTGCGCATGGGCGCGGGCCTGGGCGTGACCCATCATCCGGTGACCCTGGACGATATCGCCGTGCTGCAATACACCGGCGGCACCACCGGCCTGGCCAAGGGCGCGATGCTCACCCATGGCAACCTGGTGGCTAACATGCAACAGGTCCGTGCCTGTATGTCCCAGACCGGCGATGACGGCCACCCGCTGATCAAGGAAGGGCAGGAGGTGATGATCGCGCCGCTGCCGCTGTACCATATCTATGCCTTCACCGCGAACTGCATGTGCATGATGGTCTCGGGTAACCACAACGTGCTGATCACCAACCCCAGGGACATCGGTGGGTTTATCAAGGAACTGAAAAAGTGGCGCTTTACCGGGCTTCTGGGGCTCAACACGCTGTTTGTGGCGTTGATGGACCACCCGGAGTTCAAGAACCTGGATTTCTCCCACCTCAAGCTCACCAACTCCGGCGGTACGGCCCTGATCAAGGCCACGGCCGAACGCTGGGAGCAGATCACCGGCTGCTCGATCGGCGAGGGCTATGGCCTGACGGAAACCTCGCCGGTGGCCAGCACCAACCCCTATGGCAACAAATCACGCCTGGGCACCGTGGGCATCCCGGTGCCCGCCACGGCGATGAAGGTCATTGATGACGAAGGCACCGAGCTGCCCTTGGGCGAACGGGGCGAGTTGTGCATCAAGGGCCCGCAGGTGATGAAGGGCTACTGGCAGCAACCGGCCGCCACCGCAGAGGCCCTGGACGCCGAAGGCTGGCTGAAGACCGGTGACATCGCGGTGATCGACGAAGATGGGTTTGTGCGCATTGTCGACCGCAAGAAGGATTTGATCATCGTCTCGGGTTTCAATGTGTACCCCAACGAAATCGAGGACGTGGTGATGGCCCATCCGGCCGTGGCCAACTGCGCGGTGATCGGCGTGCCGGACGAGCGCACGGGGGAGGCGGTGAAACTGTTCGTGGTGGCGCGTGCAGAAGGGGTGAGCCTTGAGGAATTGAAGGCGTACTGCAAGACCAACTTCACGGGTTACAAGGTGCCCAAGCACATTGTGTTGCGCGACTCGTTACCGATGACGCCGGTAGGGAAGATCCTGCGCAGGGAGCTACGCGACATCGCCTGATGTGAAATGCGGTAAAAATGTGGGAGTCGCGGTGCGACGATTCGGTTTGCCCCCTCCCACATTTGTCGTGTGTCGTCCTGAAGGCCTTATTCCAGAGCCTTTCATCAAGGAATTTCAGTTCTGTTTAAAGTGTGACCAAATATTGTAGGACAGTCGTGATTATGACTGCGGGGCCCTCTTTAGGCTCTAGTCGGCCTTTGGCAAAGCTGCTACTCTCGGCGCGCTTTGTGACGTCTAGGCCTGCTTGAAAGCGCCAGATTCACCAAAAAAAAACATACACCAATAATAATCGCATCAAATGCGATGATGAATTCGCGTCGCTGAGGAGTGGGCTTCCATGCACGAAGACTTTTGGAAGGATAAGTACCCCGCCGGGATTGCTGCAGAAATCAATCCAGACGAGTATCCGAATATTCAGGCGGTATTGAAGCAGTCCTGCCAGCGCTTCGCCAACAAACCGGCCTTCAGCAACCTGGGCAAGACGATCACCTACGGTGAATTGTACGAACTGTCCGGCGCCTTCGCTGCGTACCTGCAACAGCATACCGACTTGAAGCCCGGCGATCGCATTGCCGTGCAGTTGCCCAACGTCCTGCAATACCCGGTTGCCGTGTTCGGCGCCATCCGTGCCGGCCTGATCGTGGTCAACACCAACCCGCTGTACACCGCGCGGGAAATGGAACACCAATTCAATGATTCCGGCGCCAAGGCGCTGGTCTGCCTGGCCAACATGGCCCACCTGGCGGAAAAGGTCGTGCCCAAGACCGCCGTCAAGCATGTGATCGTCACCGAAGTCGCCGACCTGTTGCCGCCGCTCAAGCGCCTGCTGATCAACAGCGTCATCAAGTACGTGAAGAAAATGGTCCCGGCCTATCACTTGCCCAAGGCGATCAAGTTCAACGACGTACTCGCCAAGGGCCAGGGGCAAGCGGTCAACGAAGTCTGCCCGGCCAGCGGCGATGTGGCCGTATTGCAATACACCGGTGGCACCACCGGCGTGGCCAAGGGCGCGATGCTCACCCACCGCAACCTGGTCGCCAACATGTTGCAATGCAAGGCGCTGATGGGCTCCAACCTCAATGAAGGTTGCGAGATCCTGATCACGCCGCTGCCGCTGTACCACATCTATGCGTTCACCTTTCATTGCATGGCGATGATGCTGATCGGCAACCACAACATCCTGATCAGCAACCCGCGCGACCTGCCGGCGATGGTCAAGGAACTGTCGAAGTGGAAGTTCAGCGGCTTTGTCGGCCTGAACACTCTGTTCGTGGCGCTGTGCAACAACGAAGCCTTCCGCAAGCTGGACTTCTCCGCGCTGAAGGTCACCCTGTCGGGCGGCATGGCCCTGCAACTGGCGGCGGCCGAGCGTTGGAAAGCGGTGACCGGTTGCGGCATCTGCGAAGGCTACGGCATGACCGAAACCAGCCCGGTGGCCACGGTGAACCCGATCCAGCATATCCAGATCGGTACCATCGGCATTCCGGTGCCGTCGACCCTGTGCAAGGTCATCACCGACGACGGCGTCGAGCTGGCCCTGGGTGAAGTCGGCGAACTGTGCGTCAAGGGCCCGCAGGTGATGAAGGGCTACTGGCAGCGTGAAGACGCCACCGCCGAGATGCTCGACAGCGAAGGCTGGCTGAAGACCGGCGACATCGCGATCATCCAGCCGGATGGCTACATGCGCATCGTCGATCGCAAGAAGGACATGATCCTGGTCTCCGGCTTCAACGTGTATCCCAACGAGCTGGAGGACGTGCTGGCGGGCCTGCCGGGCGTACTGCAGTGCGCGGCCATCGGTGTGCCGGATGAAAAATCCGGCGAACACATCAAGCTCTTCATCGTGGTCAAGCCGGGCGCCACCCTGACCAAGGAGCAGGTCATGGAGCACATGCGCGCCAACGTCACCGGCTACAAGGTGCCCAAGGCCGTGGAGTTCCGCGATGCGTTGCCGACCACCAACGTGGGCAAGATCCTGCGCCGCGAGTTGCGCGATGAAGAACTGAAGAAACTCGGTCTTAAAAAGTAATCCGATCCAAATGTGGGAGGGGCTTGCCCCCTCCCACATTTTTTTGACCGTGTTCTTACACGGCGAACTGCGCGAAGCTCACACCCGCACCTGCCGGCCGCACATCCTTCAAGAACGAATCCTTATCCGCGCTCAGCTCTAGGGTAATCTCCGGCTTGCGCTTGCCCGCGTTGCGCACCACCAGCCCCTCGAGCTTTTCACGCAGGAACACGGTCGGCACCTTCAGGTGCAGCAGCTGGTCGGTCTCGGCGTTATGCATCAACAGGTGAATCCACTCGTACTGGCCGACGGCAATACGACCCACCGGCAGATCGAACCACCAGATGTTGCGTTTGCGGTCCAGGTCGGTGAAGTGGCAGTTGTTGACGCCGAGTACGGCACCGCCCAGTTCCTGGTTTCTGCGGGCGATGGCCTGTGCTTTATTGAGTTTCATAACCTTCCTACGGGATCTGTTATTCAGCGTTGGAGCCTGAATGTGCCGGGCATTCTCGTGGGTTGGCTGCAAAACATAAAGCCAAACCTGTCGTTGGCGATGAAATGTTCACCGAAAAATAATTGAAACTCTGCCGAACGGCCTTGGGTCAATCTCTACGTAATGACCAAAACCCTTTGATTGTTCTTTCGGAGAAATACCATGGGCAGCACAGCGGATAAGGCAAAAGGTTTGAAAGACGAGGCCGTCGGTAACATCAAGCAAGGCGTCGGCAAAGTCACCGGCAACGACAAGCTGCGCGCTGAAGGTGTCGTGCAGGAAAAGAAAGGCCAGGTTGAAAAAGCCGTGGGCGACACCAAGGACGCGGTGAAAAAAGCGACCAAGTAAGACTGCCATCGTGCAGCCGGACGGCCATCCACGGATGGCCGTTTTTATGTCACATGCAGTGATTAAAGTTTCGAAATTGTTTCAAGGTCGCCAAATAGGCTACCTTGATGTAGAAAACGGCCCCTGAGTCGCCCATGAACCCCCTTTTTGCGGCGAAAGGAGACGCTATGATTTTTCCGGTTCTCGATGGTCTCAAGCTCCACACAGTGCTGGTGCGCACCGTCAAGGAATTCGTCGATGACGAGATGTCCACCTACGCCTCGGCACTGGCCTACCAGATGCTGTTCTCGTTGTTTCCCTTCCTGCTGTTCCTTATCGCCCTGATCGGTTTCCTGCACCTGCCGGACTTTTTCACCTGGCTGCGCCTGCAATCGGAACTGGTGTTGCCGCCCCAGGCCCTGGAGCAGGTCAACCCGGTGATCGACCAGTTGCAGCAATCCAAGGGCGGCCTGCTCTCGGTGGGTATCGTGATTGCCCTCTGGACCGCCTCTGCTGGCGTGCGCCTGATGATGAGCGCCATGAACGCCGCGTACGACGTCGTGGAAGGCCGGCCGATCTGGAAGCGTTTTCCGCTGTCGGTTTTCTACACCATCGGCATCGCCGGCATGCTGCTGGCGGCCGCCGCGCTGATGGTGCTCGGTCCGCAGGTGATGGAATGGCTGGCTGGCCAGATCGGCATGCAGGAATTTGTGGTGACCTTGTGGACCATCGTGCGATGGCCGCTGATCGTGATCCTGCTGATGTTTGCCGTGGCCCTCATGTATTACGTGATGCCGGACGTCGAGCAGAAGTTTCGCTTTATTACCCCGGGTTCGGTGCTTGCGGTAGTGGTGTGGATCGTCGCCTCCCTCGGTTTTGGCTACTACGTCAAAACCTTCGCCGACTACAACGCCATGTATGGCAGCATCGGTGCGATCATCGTGTTGCTCCTGTACTTCTACATTTCCGCCGCCGTGCTGTTGCTGGGGGCGGAGATGAATGCCGTGATCGAGCACATGTCGGCCGAAGGCAAGGAGCCAGGCGCAAAGGATTTCGATGAGCCCGCGCCCGCGCATGAAAAACAACATGTCTCCGGCCTCGGCCGCGACCACTCCAAACCCACTACCGATGAAGTCTGATCGATGATCCGTGAAATCCTGAAAATGGGCGATGAACGCCTGCTGCGTATCGCCCCGCCGGTACCGCCGGAAATGTTCGACAGCCCCGAGCTGTGGCAATTGATCGATGACATGTTCCAGACCATGGAGCACGTGGGCGGCGTCGGCCTGGCCGCGCCGCAGATTGGCGTCGACCTGCAACTGGTGATCTTTGGGTTCGAAGCCAGCGAGCGCTACCCGGATGCGCCGCCGGTGCCGCAGACCATCCTGATCAACCCGTTGATCACACCGCTCAGCCCGGTGCTGGAAGAAGGCTATGAAGGCTGCCTGTCGGTGCCTGGACTGCGTGGTGCGGTGGACCGTTACCAGCAGATTCGCTACGAGGGGTTTGATCCGAAGGGCGAGCCGATCGTACGTTTTGCCGATGGCTTCCACGCGCGGGTGGTGCAGCATGAATGCGATCACCTGATCGGCCGGCTGTACCCCTCGCGCATTACCGACTTCAGCAAGTTCGGCTTTATTGAAGTGATGTTTCCCGACATGGACCCAACTGCTGACGAGTAATCGCCGACCCGTTGAGGAAAAAATGTGGGAGGGACCAGGTTATTTGGCCGGTTTGACGAACCGCAACGTCATCCGGTCCGACTCGCCAATCGCTGCATACTTCGCCTTATCCTGCTCACCCAGCTTCAACGTCGGCGGTAGCGTCCACACGCCGGCGGGATAATCCTTGGTGTCCTTCGGGTTGGCGTTGACCTCGCTCTGGCCTGCCAGCTTGAATCCCGCATCGGTGGCCAGTTTCACCACCTGGGCGGTGGTCAGGTAACCGCTGTCCTTGATCGCTTCCAGCGCGGCCCCGTCCTTGGCCCGGTGATCTTCCACGCCCAGCACGCCACCCGGTTTCAACACCGTGTAGAACGCGCGGAACGTGGCCTCGGCGGTATCGGCCAGCACCCAGTTATGCACATTGCGGAACGTCAGCACGGCATCCGCCGAAGCAGGTTTGCCGAACACCGGTGCCTTGGGGTCGAACTCGACCACGTCTGCCTTGGCATAGCGCGTCGGGTCGGCGGCGAATTTGTTTTTCAGGTTCTCTTCGGACGTGCGCGCATAGGCGCTGCTGCTTGGTGCTTGCACGGCGGCGATGTAATGCCCGTGCTCCTTGAGCAACGGTGCCAGCAGTTCGCTGTACCAACCGCCCCCTGGGGTAATTTCGATCACCGTCTGCCTGGCGCCCAGGCCAAAGAATTCCAAGGTCTGCTGCGGGTGGCGATAGCCGTCGCGGGCGCTGTTGGCCGGGTCGCGCCAATTGCCGGCCAACACACTGGCGTATTGCTGGGCGCTGATCGGTGCGTCGGCGGCCTGGCTGAACGTGGGAACGAGGAGGGCGGTAAGGGACAGAGCTGCAAAGGTCGCTTTCATGATCATCCGAAAAGTGGGCCACTGTGTCGCCGAGGCTAGCATGGGGCCCATGCGGGGCGATCACACATTATCCGAGGACGACCTCACTAAACGATCTAAGCCCATGGCAATCATCGGCTTGTTGCGCTTGTAGCGCACCAGTCGCTCGCTGAGGGATTGCGGCAATAGCGTGTCCTGGGTGAAACCCATGCGCTGATACAAACCCTCCAGGTCCGGATGGCACAACAACCACAGCGTGCCTTGCACCTCGGCCGCCGCCGCCGCTATCAATCGCCCCGCCAACCCCTGGCCGCGATACGCCGGGTCGACAAACACGCCGGTCAACCACTGTCCGCCGACCACGGGTGTCAGGCACAGACCGGCGACAATCTCGCTGTCGCGCGCTACCCACAAACGCCCGCCCTTGAGCGCCTTCATCGGGGAGTCATGACGGCGATAAAACTTGTTCAGCAGCGGCCACAGCGGCTCAGCCAGGGGGGCGATGTGCAGTTCGGGCATGGTGTTTGGGCAACATAATCAAGGGCCGGGGATTATAAGCGCCTTCTGTGCGGCAATAGGTGGTATACCCAGTGTTACATCCCCTGTAAGTGGAGCATGCATCATGGCCAAAGGTATGGATTCAAAGAAAGCCGCGAAGAAGAAACCGGCAAAGACCGCCGACGAAAAACGCGCCGACAAGAAAGCCAAGAAAACCGAGACAGGCCTGTTCGGTCACTGAGTTAATGATCATTCCCACGCACCCGCGTGGGAATGCCGCCAGGGACGCTCGGCGCCCCACCTGTGACTTAGATCGCCGCCAGGGTTTCTTTCACTGCCTGCGCCTGCGGGTCAGTGGTCTTCGCCGCTACCTGCTGCTCTTGCTGCTGCTTCAAACGCTCGGCCACTTGCTTGGAAATGGCGTCCTGCTTTTCCTGCGACATGTTCTGCACATCCGCCTCGGTCAACCCCTGTTCCTTGAGCAATTGCTCACGGATACGCTCGGCCGGGGTTTTGCTCATGTAATCGGTGAAGTCTGCGCGGGCGGAGCTGGTGGTGGAGCCGGTGGCGGGGACATCCGTCGTCGCCGTGGTGGCCGCTGTGCTGGCCTGCAACTGCACGCGGGTCTTGGCGAAAGCTTCGTCGATGCGATCGCCGGCCTTGTCCAGATCCTTCTGCGCGGCCGGCAGGGTCACGCTTTGCTGCGCCGCTTGCAGGGCACCGCTGTACAGCGTGCTGGCGGCGGCGTTGGCCGGGTCCATGTCGGGACGCGTGATCTTTTGAAGGGTCGACACGGCTTGGGTGTTGTTGTTAACCAGCATGATCGGTCACCTGGGAAAATGTTCGGTGCCATAGCGGGAGCAAATAACATGCCGGGTCCGATAACCCCGGTTTGACTGGATTTGGCCTGGCCGCCGCGGCAAACATTGTCCCGCAGGCGGCCAACCGTTGCCGTCAATGGGCGATATGTTCCAAGGCCAGGTTGCGCGTACGCGGGCCGAACCAACTGATGGTAATCATCACGATCAGCATGCTGCTGGCAATAAACGCCAACACACCGGGTGTGCCCAGGTGTTCGAGGATAAAACCGATCAACAGGCTGCTGAACACCGTCGACAAGCGGCTGAACGAATAGCAGAACCCCACCGCCCGCGCGCGGATATTGGTCGGGAACAGCTCGCTCTGGTAGGAGTGGTAACTGAAGCTCAGCCAGGCGTTGCAGAAGGTGATCATCACCCCGCAGATCACCAGCCCCACCGCCGTGGTCTGCAACGCGAACAGGCTGCCGAAGATCACCGCACCCATGGCGGAGCCGACGATCTGCCATTTGTTTTCAAAGCGGTTGGCCACCTTCACAAACAGCAACGGCCCCAGCGGGTAGGCGAGGGTGATGATAAAGGCGTACAGCAAGCTGTGGGTCACGCTGACACCCTGGCCCGAAAGCAGCGCCGGCAACCAGTTGCCGAACCCAAAGAAGCCGATGGCCTGGAACACATGGAACACAATCAGCATCAACGCGCGGCGGCGGTACGGCGGTTGCCAGATGTCGGCAAAACGGCCACTGCCTTGCACGCTGACGGCTTCGGGTTCAGGTTCATCCAGCGGTTTGCCATGGTCTTTCCGGCAGCGTGCCTCAAGGGTGTCCATGATCCTGCCGGCTTCTTCGAAGCGGCCTTTCTGCGCCAGCCAGCGCGGTGATTCCGGCAGGCGCTTGCGCAGTTGCCAGATAAACAGCGCAAACACCGCACTGCTCAGCACCACCCAACGCCAGCCCGACACCCCGAACGGGGCCTGGGGCACCAGCCACCATGACATCAACGCCACGGCCGGCACCGACAGGAACTGGATGAAAAATGCAAAGGCAAACGCCGAACTGCGCATGCGCTTGGGCACCAGTTCAGACAGATAGGCGTCGATGGTCACCAGCTCGATGCCCAGGCCGATACCCACCAGGAAACGCATGCAGATAATGCCCAGCGCGGACGTCTGAATGCCCATCAACACCGTGGCGACGGTGTACCAGATCAGCGCGAAGGTGAAGATCGCCCGGCGTCCGAAGCGGTCGGCAATCGGGCTGAGCAGGCTGGCGCCGAGGAACAGGCCGAGGAAGGTCGCCGAGGCGAACGCCGCCTGGTCGGAGAAGCCGAACACGCCCTCGCTGCCGGTGTGGAAAATCCCGTCACTGATCAGGCCGGGGCTGATGTAGGCGGTCTGGAACAAGTCATACAGCTCGAAAAAACCGCCGATCGACAGCAGCGCCACCAGGCGCCAGACCGTGGCGACGGCGGGCAGGCGGTCGATACGCGCGCTGATATGGGCGGCGCGGATCGGGTCGATGCCGTCTGTAGCTGGGAGTGCAGGCATGGCGGGGAAAACTCAGTCAGTGATCGGGATATCGAAGGTCTGAAATGCATCGTCCAGCGGATGGTAACCCAACACCCGCGTGGTTTCGCTCAGGTCCAGGCGCTTGAAGCGGTTATTGGAAATGCCATGGGCGATCAGGTGTTTCACGCCCTCGGCCTCCACTGCACGCTGCAGCAGCTGCACGGCGTCCCGCGGGCTGAGCCAGGCGCTGAGGTCGCGGGCGTTGTTCAGGTCGTGGGTTTCAACGAATTCGAACGCGCCGATGCGCAGGGCAATCGTCGACAGCGGGGTTTTCGCCGCGTAGTAGCCACACAGCGCTTCGCCGTAGCATTTGCTCACGCCATACAGGTTGCCCGGCATCACCTGCATGCCTGGGGTGATCTGCCGGTCTACCGGGTAGCCTTCGATAGTTTGCGCGCTGCTGGCGAACACCAGGCGCTGTACACCCGCCGCCACAGCGGCTTCGAACAGGTAGGTGGTGGCGAGAATATTGTTCGGCAGCAATTCGTCGAACGTGGCGCTGGCGTGGGGGATGCCCGACAGGTGCACGATCACATCGATGCCTTCGAGCAGGCTGGCCAGGCTGGCTTTGTTGCTGAGGTCGGCGTGCATGAAGCGGTGTTCGCCCAGGTCGAAATCAGGCGCGATGCGGTCGGTGAGGGTGAAACGGTAGCGGTCTCTCGAGGCTTCGAAAAACGTCTTGCCGATTCTGCCGCAGGCGCCGGTGAGCAGTACGTTGAGTCCTTTCACGTGCGTCTCCTCAGTTGTGTCCGTCGAGGGCGAAGAGCTGGAAGCCCTGGTGCTGGCCGAGGCGCTGATAATAGGCGGCAATGGCGGGGTAGGCCGGGCGCGCCATGGGCGTCATCTGCCAGCGATGCACCGAGAGGCCGATGAGGATGTCGGCGAGGGTGAATTCATCGCCGGCAACAAAGGCCCCGGTTTTGCTCAGTTGTTGCTCGAGGATGCCCATCTTGTCGTTCCATCGTTGCACGGCGGCTTCAATCTGCGCCGCGTCCAGGCCGTCCGGGTTATTGCGTACCAGGGCGGTGAAGGCATCTCCCCAGGCACGGTTGAGCTCGACGGCCTGCCAGTCGATCCACTGCTCGACCCGGGCCCGTGGTGCGGGCTCGATGGGCAGCAGGTCGTGGCGTTGGTAAAGCCCCACGAGGTAGCGGCAGATGGTATTGGACTCCCACAGCACGCCGTGGTCGTCGATCAGCACGGGTATCTGCGCGTTGGGGTTCAGGGCAAGGAATTCGGCGGACTGGGTGGGCTGGAAGCCGATGCCCCAGTCTTCGCGCACGTAGTCGATGCCCAGTTCCTGGCAGGTCCAGAGCACTTTGCGCACGTTGATGGAGGACGTGCGACCCAGGATTTTCAGTGAATGTGCCATGGTGCTTTCCTTGCGATGGAGAACAGCCAATCTAGCAGGCGGGAGAAGCTACGGCGATGCCTCCGAGCGGGCGGGGTCAAAATGTGGGAGGGACTACGTGCTCTCGCGAACCTGCAACTCAAACCCCATGTCCACCACCGGCTTGGCGATCCTGTTGCCCGCCATGATCGTCAACAAATGCTCCGCCGCCCGCCGCCCGATCGCTTCCCTGGGGGTACTGATGCTGCTCAGGCGCGGCACCATGAAGGACGAGGCCGGCAAGTCGTTGAAGCCCAGCACCGCGACACGTTCTGGGACTTTGATGCCGTGGCGCATGGCTTCCAGCAGCGCGCCCTGGGCCAGGTCGTCGTTGCCGAAGAAGATCGCATCCACATCCGGATGGGCGGCCAGCAGTTGCAGGAACAGCTCGCCGCCCAGGCCCACCGAGGAAGGGCGTGGTGTCAGCAGTTCCAGCGCCGGGTCGTACAGGCCCGCCTGTTGCAGCGCACGGCGGAAGCCTTCGCCACGCAGCAAGGTGCGTTGGTCCAACTGCGCGCCGATGTACGCCAGGCGCTTGCGCCCGCGGGAGATCAAATGTGCGGCCGCGGTTTCACCCGCCGCCAACTGCGAGAAGCCCACGCAGTTCACGCCGGCATTGGGGTCCAGGTCCATCATGTACACACACGGCACATTACTGGCCTCGACCATCCGTCGGGCGCTTTCGGTGCGATCGAAGCCGGTCAACAACAGTCCGCGAGGCTGATAGGCCATGTAGTTGCGCAGCAGGTTTTCCTCTTCGTCGCGCGAATAGTGGGAGTTGCCGATCAGTACTTCAAAGCCCTTGGGCCGCAGCACCTGGTGGATGGCTTCGAGGGTTTCGATAAACAGCAGGTTGGACAACGACGGCACCAATACCACCACCGAATGGCTCTGGGCCGAAGCCAGGGCACGGGCGGCGGGGTTGACCACGTAGTTGAGTTCGGCAGCGGCGTGCTGGACTTTTTCCACCAACTCGGTGGCTACGGTGCTGATGCCGCGCAACGCGCGGGAGGCGGTAATCGGGCTGACGCCGGCCAGGCGGGCAACTTCGTTGAGGGTAGGGCGACCGGTGGTGCGGGTATTTTTATCGTTCTTGGAGGTCATCAGGCGGCTTGCCAAACAAAAATCGAGGCACTAAGGTAGCGCTGTCTCCAAAAGGCTGCAAATTATTGAACTATGGGTTGCCTGATCCGGTTCAAATGATTGGAGCGGATGCACGCGTCACTCCATAAAAATGACAAGACGGCGCGGGAAAAGCCTGTTTTTGCACTTGCCTCACCGCGTGCAAAGGTAGCGCTATCTGCGTCCTGAGGTGTTCCATGAGTCAACCTGTTACCGCCCTGGTCATCATGGGCGTCGCCGGCTGTGGCAAGACCAGTGTCAGCGAGGCCCTGTGCCAGCTGAACGGTGCCACCGCCATTGAAGGCGACAGCTTTCACCCCGCCGCGAACATCAAAAAGATGAGCGCCGGCCACCCCCTTAACGACGACGACCGCGCCGGTTGGCTCGACATCCTGTGCGATGAACTGCGCCGTTCGCTTAAAGCCGGTGAACATCCGGTACTCACCTGCTCCGCGCTGAAAAAGAAATACCGCGACCACCTGCGCGAAGCCGCGCCGGGCCTGGGCTTTGTATTCCTGGAGCTGACCCGCGAAGTCGCCGCCGACCGCGTGTCCCATCGGCCGGGCCATTTCATGCCGGCCAGCCTCATCGACAGCCAGTTCGCCACCCTTGAATCGCCCAAGGGCGAGCCGCTGACCCTGGCCCTCAACGCCAGCGAAGACAGCGTCGAGGAGTTGGCCAGGCAGACCAACGCCTGGTGGCTGACACACGGTTTTGAACCATCCAACTGATTTTTTGCCGGAAAAGATAGCGCTATCCCCGGCAGGAAATTCAACACCCGCTTTAATAACAACAACAAACAGGAGAGACCCCCCATGTTTGGCATGTCCCACGAGTCGTACCTGCTGTTAGATGCAGTCGTTACCATCATCGGGCTGATCGTCTTGATCACCCGCTTCAAGGTTCACCCATTTATTGCGCTGATCATCGCGGCCGGCTTCCTTGGCCTGACCTCGGGCATGCCGGTGGACAAGATCATCAAGGCGTTCCAGGACGGTTTCGGCGGGGTGCTTGGCTTTGTCGGCATCATCCTCGCGCTGGGCACCATGCTCGGCAAGATGATGGCCGAATCCGGCGGTGCCGATCAGATCGCCCAGACCCTGATCCGCGCCTTTGGCAAGGACAAGGTCCAGTGGGCCATGATGTTCGCCGCATTCCTGGTGGGCATTCCGTTGTTCTTCGAGATCGGCTTTGTACTGCTGATCCCGCTGGTGTTTATCGTTGCGCGCCGCACCGGCGTGTCGCTGATCAAGATCGGCATCCCGCTGCTCGCCGGCCTCTCGGCAGTCCACGGCCTGGTGCCGCCGCACCCGGGCCCGCTGCTGGCCATCGGTGTGTTTGGCGCCGACATCGGCAAGACCATCCTGTACGGCCTGATCGTCGCGCTGCCGACGGCCATCATCGCTGGCCCGATCTTCGGTACGTTTATCGCCAAGTACATCCCGGGCAACCCGTCCCAGGAACTGGTCGACCAACTGGCCCGCGAGCCTGAGAACAAAAACCTGCCGAGCTTCAGTATCACCCTGGTCACCGTGCTGCTGCCGGTGTTCCTGATGCTGCTCAAAACCTTCGCCGACATCGCCTTTGCCGAAGGCAACGTGGTGCGCAACTGGATGGACATGATCGGTCACCCGATCACCGCCTTGCTGCTGGCGTTGCTGTTGTCGCTGTACACCTTTGGCAGTCGCCAGGGCATCCATTCCAAGCAGATCCTCAAGCTGCTCGACGCCAGCCTTGCACCGACCGCCGCGATCATCCTGATCATCGGTGCCGGTGGTGGTTTCAAGCAGATGCTGGTGACCAGCGGCGTGGGTGACGTGATCGGCCACATGGCGGTGAACGCACAGATCAACCCGATCCTGCTGGCGTGGCTGGTGGCGGCGGTGATTCGTGTAGCGACCGGTTCGGCCACCGTGGCGACCATTACCGGCGCGGGCATCGTGGTGCCGGTGGTGGGGATGATTCCCGGGGTTAACCGTGAGCTGCTGGTGTTGGCGACGGGGGCGGGTTCGTTGATCCTGTCGCACGTCAACGATGCGGGGTTCTGGCTGGTGAAGCAGTACTTCAACATGACCGTGGCCGAGACCTTCAAGACCTGGACGGCAATGGAGACCATCCTGTCCGTTGTGGCACTGATCTTTATCATGTTGCTGTCGTTGGTGGTCTAACAGACACACCACAAGGCAAGGGTGAAAACCCAATCAACTGTGGGAGGGGCAAGCCCCTCCCACAGTTTGACCACATTTGTTCAGGTGGATGGGTCAGGCTTTAGCGACCAGCCCATCCGCCCGGAACATCCCGCGAATCCCGCGCACCGCCTGGCGAATCCGGTCCTGGTTCTCGATCAGCGCGAAGCGCACATGATCATCCCCGTACTCGCCAAACCCAATCCCCGGCGACACACAGACCTTCGCTTCCAGCAGCAGCTTCTTGGCAAATTCCAGTGAACCCATGGCGGCATACGCCTCGGGAATCTTCGCCCAGACGTACATCGACGCCTTGGGATTCTCCACCATCCAGCCCAGCTCATGCAGGCCCTTGACCAGCACGTTGCGGCGCTGGCGGTACTGCTCGGCGATGTCCTTCACACACTGTTGGTCGCCTTCCAGTGCGGCAATCGCGGCGACTTGCAGCGGGGTGAAGGTGCCATAGTCGTGGTAGCTCTTGATCCGCGCCAGGGCGTTGACCAGTTCCGGGTTGCCCACCATGAAACCGATGCGCCAGCCGGCCATGTTGTAGCTCTTGGACAGGGTGAAAAACTCCACCGCAATGTCCTTGGCGCCCGGCACCTGCATGATCGACGGGGCTTTCCAGCCGTCGTAGACGATGTCGGCGTAGGCCAGGTCATGCACCACCAGCACGTCGTACTGCTTGGCCAGGGCGATCACCCGTTCGAAGAAATCCAGCTCCACGCACTGCGCGGTGGGGTTGGACGGGAAGCCGAGGATCATCATCTTCGGCTTGGGAATCGAGCCACGGATCGCCCGTTCCAGCTCGGCGAAGAAGTCCACGCCTGGAATCAGCGGCACCGAACGCACCTGGGCGCCGGCAATCACGGCACCGTAGATATGAATCGGGTAGCTCGGGTTGGGCACCAGCACCGTATCGCCCTGGTCCAGGGTGGCCAGCATCAAATGCGCTAGGCCCTCCTTGGAACCGATGGTCACGATGGCTTCGGTCTCGGGGTCGATGTCCACTTCGTAGCGATCCTTGTACCAGCGCGAAATCGCCCGGCGCAGACGCGGAATGCCTTTGGAGGTGGAATAGCCGTGGGTGTCTTCACGCTGGGCGACGGTGACCATCTTCTCCACGATATGGGGAGGCGTGGCGCCGTCGGGGTTACCCATGCTCAAGTCGATGATGTCTTCGCCGCGCCGACGCGCAGCCATCTTCAGCTCGGCAGTGATATTGAAAACGTAAGGGGGGAGTCGATCTATGCGCGCAAAGCGGCGCGGCGAACCAAGGTCTGCCATTGTTGCCTCGAGAGTACGTAAGCGCCCGGAACCGTCCGAGCGACGTCGGCCACTGCGGTGGCCTGCGGGGCAGACAATACGGTCGATGATGGCCAGTTGTCCAGATGTGTCGGGAAATTTTCTGCATGGAGTACTGCAAGGATATGCCCCTATACTCGATACGGGTTTGTTCCCTCATAAGAAGGAGACTGTTCAGATGGACCAGCAGACAAAACAACCGTTAGAACCCCGCATGGAAGACGGCAAGGCCCTGGTGATCGCCGGGGTGCAAGGGCGTTATTCGAAGGCCACCGTGGGGGATATCCCCAAGTTGTGGAGCGTGTTCGACGAAAGCGTAAAACACATCAAGAAACGCGTCGGCGGGGTGGCCTACGGCGTTTGCCATAGCCCCAGCCACGGTGAATTCGATTACATGGCCGGGGTGGAAGTACCGTCCAAGGGCGATGTGCCGAGCAACTTCGAGTGCGTCGAACTGCCTGTGCACCACTACGCCGTGTTCCCGCACTATGGCCCGGTGCAGGCACTGGAGCAGACCTATGAGCGCATCATGTTCGAGTGGTTGCCGCACTCGGGCTACAAGGTGGCGGGGGCGGATTTCGAGCGTTATAGCGCGGATTTTGATGAGCGCAAGGGCACGGGCACGGTGGAGATCTGGTTGCCTGTAGAACCCAAGTAAGCACTGGCTGAACCCTTCCTTTGTGGCGAGCGGGCTTGTCCCGCATTGGGCTGCGCAGCAGCCCCCCAAACCTACCGCTGCGCAGCCCGTCAGCAGAGCCATGGTTAAGACGCATACACCCACCTCAACCTCCGCTCATACCCAACCCGCCCCTTATACGCCTCCCCGCTGTCCACCCATCCTGCGCCCAGATACAACCCCATCGCCGCCACATTGTCCGTGTCCACCGACAACTCCAGCGCCTTGATCTGCGGCCACGCCTGCAATGCCGCCGCCGGCAAGGCTTGCAGGCAGGCCTTGCCGAATCCACGCCCTTGCTGCTGCCGATCCACCTGCAACGCATGCAGCGTTGCGCTGTGTTCATCGGCCCAGTGGGGCAGGCAGGGTGGGCGTTTAAGCAGGAGGAAGGCTACCGGAATGTCGTCGGCCAGCAGGGCAAAGCCTTTGACGCCGGGGCTGGGCTTGGCCAGGAGAGAATTGAGGGCGCAGTACATGTCGCCGCAAAACGGCAACTGTTCAGGGTGAACTTCGATGGCGCTGACGTGCTGTTGTTGCACGGCATTCAGGGTTTCGTAGGCGACAAGGCGGGTTTGCATCGGCGTGTCCGAACAGCGGCAAGGAAGGGCGCAGTCTATCGGGTTTGTGCTGGACGACATTATTTTTCAACGGGCTGTCGATTTGCCCGAGGGCCGTTCGACTAAGGGTGTCTTCCGTGATTTTCCAACCCGAAGGAGTATCGCCATGAGTACCGCAATCAACACCCTGATCGAGCAATGGAAGCAAGCCGTGCTTTCCCGGAATATCGATAAAATTGTCAGCTATTACGCCGACGATATCGTCTCGTTCGACGCCGTGACCGCCCTGCAATTCAAAGGCAAGGCGGCCTACCGTGCGCACTGGGAGGCCTGCATGGAGCACTGCCCCGGCCCGGGCATTTTCGAGTTCCACGAACTGCGTATCGTCGAGTCCCAGGACAGCGCATTCGCCCACTGGCTCGCCCACTGCGGCGGCGCCGGGCCGGACGGTGAAGTAAAGGCTTGCTGGATGCGCGTGACCGCTGGTTATCAACGCTTCAACGGCGACTGGAAGGTGGTGCATGAGCACTGGTCGGCGCCGTTCGACATGGCCAGCGGCACAGCACTGTTCGACCTGAAACCTTGAGCGCCGCGAACTATAGTCAATAGTCCGAAGACGGAGACGCACATGAAATACCTCTGCCTGATCTACAGCAACGAGCAGGTGCTGCACACCTCGCCGGACAGCCCCGCAGACCCGGAATGTCTTGCATACGCGCAGTCCATCCAAAAAAGCGGGCGGATGCTCGCCGCCGAGCCGCTGGAGTCGGTAACCACGGCCACCACGGTGCGCATGCGCAATGGCAAGCTGTCGATCACCGACGGGCCGTTTGCCGAAACCAAGGAGCAGCTCGCCGGGTTCTACCTGATCGAGGCGCGGGACTTGAATGAAGCGATCCAGGTGGCCGGTGGCATTCCGGCCGCCCGGGTCGGCAGTGTGGAAGTGCGCCCTGTGCGCGAATTGAATCTCTGAGCACAACAACCATAAGACTTGAGGAGGTTTAGCCATGCCTACGCAACCTGCCGAATTTGAACTGTCCATCAGCCGCTTGATCGATGCGCCGCGCAGCCGTGTATTCCGCGCCTGGACCGAACCCGCGTTGTTGCAACAATGGTGGGGCCCCCACGGCATGACCACCCCCGAGTGCGAAATGAACCTGTGGGTCGGTGGTCTGTTTCGCACCCTGATGCGTGCGCCGGATGGCAGTGAGTACCCGACCCAGGGCGTGTTCCTGGAAATCGTCGCCCCTCGACGCCTGGTGTTTACCGACGCCTATACGCCGGGCTGGATCCCCTCGGGCAAACCGTTCATGACCGCCGAAGTGATCCTGCAGGAAGTCGAAGGTAACAAGACCCTCTATACCGCCCGCGCCATGCACTGGAGCGCCGAAGACAAACAGGCCCACGAAACCATGGGCTTTCACGACGGCTGGGGCCAGAGCCTGGACCGCCTGGTGACGCTGGTGACCCAGGGCATGCGCGATTGACGCCTCCCATCGAGGCGATCTACCGCAGTGAATCCCGGCGCGTCCTCGCCACCCTGATCCGCCTGCTGGGGGATTTCGACCTCGCCGAAGAAGCCTTGCACGAGGCGTTCTTCGTCGCGGTCGAGCGCTGGCCGCAAGAGGGCGTGCCGGACAACCCACGGGCCTGGCTGGTGTCGACCGGACGCTTCAAGGCCATCGACCGTTTACGCCGCCAGGCCCGCTTTACCCCGTTATTGCAGGCGCAGGCCGACGCACTGGAAGCCGCTGACTGGAGCGTTGAGGACGTGGAAGACGACCGCCTGCGCCTGATCTTCACCTGCTGCCACCCAGCGTTGGCGGCCGACGCCCAGGCGGCGCTGACCTTGCGTGAGATCTGCGACCTCACCACCGAGGAAATCGCCCGCGCCTTTCTGGCCACCCCGACCACCATCGCCCAACGCATCGTGCGCGCCAAGGGCAAGATTCGCGAAGCCAAAATCCCTTATCAGGTGCCGTCGCTGGCCGAGCTGCCCGAGCGCCTCGACAGCGTGCTGCGGGTGATTTACCTGGTCTTCAACGAAGGCTATTCGGCGTCCATGGGCGCGGACCTCACGCGCGAGGACCTGACCCGCGAAGCCATTCGCCTCGGCCGCCTGCTGCTGGAGTTGCTGCCGGAGCCGGAAGTGATGGGCCTGCTGGCGCTGATGCTGTTGCACGAGTCCCGCCGCGCGGCGCGCACCTCGGCCAGCGGCGAGCTGGTGTTGTTGGATGAGCAGGATCGTTCGTTGTGGGACGCGTCCCTGATGGCCGAAGGTTGTGGGCTGGTGGAACAGGCCCTGAGCCGTCGCGGCTTTGGCCCGTACTGCCTGCAAGCGGCGATTGCAGCGGTGCATGCCGAAGCGCCTAGCGCCGGGGAAACGGATTGGCCGCAGATTATCGGGCTCTACGATGTGTTGCTCAGTGCCGTGCCGTCGCCGGTGATCGAGTTGAACCGCGCCGTGGCGGTGGCCATGGGCAAAGGGCCGCTGGCGGGGCTGCAGTTGGTGGAAGGCATTCTGGCGCGCGGGGCGTTGCTGGATTACCACTTGGCGTATTCGGCGCGGGGCGAGTTTTGTCGGCAATTGGGGCGGGTGGAAGAGGCCCGGGCAGCCTACGAAAAAGCCTTGTCACTGACCCGGCAAATTCCGGAAAAGCAATTCCTGGAACGCCGCCTGGCCGAACTCAATCCCCCCAAGCAATGAAGATCACTCCAGCATCTTCCCCAACAACCAACTCCCCGCCGGCCCCGGCGGATGGTGTCGGGACCACAGTGCATCCACGGCTACCGAGCGCGGCCAACCCCGGGCCTTGAGCTCGACCAGTTGCCCACCACCAAAGCGCTCTACCAGCCAGCGCGGAATCGGTGCCCAGCCAAACCCCAACTGGGCCATCTCCAACAGCATCAGGTAACTGGGGGCCGACCACACACGGCCATTGGCGCGGGTTTCGTTCGGGTTGATGATGCTGGCCAGGCGCAATTCGCGGTGCTGTTGCAGGGTGTGCGCGGTGAGGGTACCGACGCCCGCCAGCGGATGTCTGGGTGACACGAACAGGGCAATTTCCGTGCGCTCGTCCACGGGGGCGCGGGTCAGGTCCGGCGGATACTCTTCCTGGTGTTCAATAAACGCAATCTGCGCGCGGCCGCTTTGGACCAGGGCGATCAGGTCTTCGCACTCGGCGATCAGGCATTCCAGCTCCAGGTCCGGGTAGCGCTGTTCAAAGGCGCTGAGGGCGACTTCGAAACGGTCGGACTGGTAGGTATCGGACATGGCGATACTCAGCTTCGGCTCCAACCCCTGGGCCAACTGGCTCGCCGCCAACTCCAGCCGGCTGCTGGCCTCCAGCACCTGCTCGGCGCGTTGCAGCAACACATGGCCCGCCGGCGTCAGCGTCGGCTTGCGGCTGCTGCGATCGAACAGCACCACATCCAGGTCAATCTCCAGGCTCGCCACGGCCGCGCTGACGGTGGACTGGCTCTTGCCGAGCTTGCGCGCCGCCGCCGAAAACGAGCCTTGGGTGGCCGCCTGCACAAACGCCTGCAGCACTTCGTTAGAGGCCATGACTATCGCCTTGATCGATGGTTATTGGTTATGAAGTATCGAGTCAAAGGCTAATGATGACAACCATCGTCACTCACGGAGCCGGGTCATGAACCCTACCAAGTCGATTACTGAACGCGTTTGCCAGGCCATTGGTTTCGAAGCCCTGGCATTGTTGATCTGCACCCCGTTGCTGGCGTGGATCATGGACAAGCCTGCCCTGGAGATGGGCATGGTCACCCTGGCGATCAGCCTGTTGGCGCTGGCCTGGAACGTGATTTTCAACGGCCTGTTCGACCGCCTCAAGGCGCGCCTGCAACTGGCCAGCAACGGTTGGACCCGCATGCTGCACGCCTTGATGTTTGAAGGTGGGTTGATCCTGGTGTGTGTACCGCTGATTGCCGCCTGGCTGAACATCAGCCTGGTGCAGGCGTTTATCCTCGACATAGGCGTACTGCTGTTTTTCCTGCCGTACACCTATGTGTATCACTGGGGGTATGACGTACTGCGCGACAAGCTCCTACAGAAACATGCCGCCCGACGCCTCGATACGTTGGCCGGTGATCCAGGCACTACCGTCGGCGAGCAGGCTGGCAATCGCGCCGCCGATATCGTCCGGTAACCCGGCACGGCCCAAGGCGGTATTGCTGGCGACCATGGCGTTGAGGTTGGCGTTGTCGCGCACGGCACCACCGCCGAAGTCGGTTTCAATGGCGCCGGGGGCCAGGATGTTGACGCTGATGCCACGGCCGCCCAGCTCTTTGGCCTGGTAGCGGGTCAGCACTTCCATCGCGCCTTTCATGGCGGCGTAAGCGGCGTAGCCGGGCAGGCTGAAACGCGCCAGGCCACTGGAAATATTGACGATGCGCCCGCCGTCGCGGATCAACGGCAACAGCTGTTGGGTCAGGAAAAACGGACCCTTGAATTGGATCGCCACCAATTGATCGAACTGCGCTTCGGTGGTCTCGGCGAAGCTGGCGTGAATGCCGATACCGGCGTTGTTGATCAGAAAATCGAAGCGGTCCTGTGCGAAAACATCCTTGAGCACGCCAGCAACCTCGCCGACGAAATCAGCGAACGTCGCGCTCTGGCTCACGTCCAGTTTCAGCATCGCGGCACGGCCGCCCAGTTGTTCGATCTGTGCGACCAATGCCTGCGCTTCATCGGCCTTGCTGTGGTAAGTGCCAATGATGTCGACGCCTTGTGCCGCCAGGTGCAGGGCGGTGTTTTTGCCCAGGCCACGGCTGGCCCCGGTGATCAATGCGATTTTACGGGTCATGGTGATGTCCTCGGTGATTGAGTGTGGGAAACAGTGTATTTGTCCGGTCGTAACGTGATAAACAGCGCTATACCGGAATCACTGGCCGAATAAGGCGAACAATCCCCATGAATAAACTGGAGCTGCTGCGCACCTTCGTGCGCGTTACCGAGCTGTCGAGTTTCACCGGTGCCGGCGAGAGCCTGGGCCTGCCGCGCTCCACAGTGTCGGAACATGTGCAGGCGCTGGAAGAGCTGCTCGGCGCCCGCCTGTTGCAGCGCACCACGCGCAAGGTGCAGGCCACCCAGGATGGCCGCGTGCTGTATGAGCGCAGCAAGGATTTGCTCGCACACATGGAGGAATTGGAGGGGCTGTTTCGCCAGGACGAAGCGCAACTGGCCGGGCGGATTCGGGTGGACATGCCCAACATGATGGCGCGGGACCTGATCCTGCCGCGTCTGCCGCAATTCATGGACGCGCATCCGCTGATCGAACTGGAGATCAGCACCACCGACCGCCAGGTCGACCTGCTCGCCGAAGGCTTCGATTGCGTACTGCGCGTGGGCGCCCAGCCGGACCAGAGCGTGGTGGCGCGGCTGCTGTGCAGCATGCCGATGATCAACTGCGCGAGCGCCACTTACCTGCAACGCTACGGCGTGCCCCGGACACTGGCCGACCTGGCCGACCATCACCTGGTGCATTACGTGCGGCCGTTGGGTTCACGTTCGGCGGGGTTTGAGTACGTGCAGGGCAACAAGGTGCTGCGCGTCCCCATGGCCGGTCGGGTCACGGTCAACAGCACCGATGGCTACAAGTCTGCCTGCCTGGGCGGTTTCGGGATTATTCAGGTGCCGGCCCTGGGCATGGGTGACGAATTGGCCAGCGGGGAGTTGGTGGCGGTCTTGCCGGACTATCCGGCCCCGCCGCTGGATGTGTCTCTGCTGTATGCCGGGCAGCGACATTTACCTCTGCGGGTGCGGGTGTTCATGGACTGGCTGGCGGCCATTCTGCATTCGCAGCTTTAACGCCGCGCCGACAGCTGTTGCGGCGCCAGGAAGGCGTCGTGGAAGTAATCGCGAAACGCCTGCATTGCCGGGGTAAAGGCGCGTTCGCGGTGCCAGGCCAGGCCGACGCTCATGGGCGTGACGGGGTCGGTGACGGTCAGGGTTTCGATGCGCTTGCCTTCCAGCGACCAGGGCCGGTGCACCAGGTCCGACAGGATCGCTACGCCGCTGCCATTGGCAACCATGCTGCGCACTGCCTCCACCGAACTGGTGCGCAGCCGCACCTTGGGCGTTTGCCCGGCCTGTTCCCAGTACCGCATGGCGCTGTGTTCGGCCTCATCGACGGTGAGCAGGATGTACGGCTCCTGCGCCACATCCGCCAGGCTCACCGCACCGCGTTCGCACAACGGGTGATGGCTGGGCAGCCATAAACGACGTTCCGAGTTGAACAGGATTTCCGAGACGATCGCCGGGTGAGTGAGGTTCGCGGTGAGGACCACGGCCATGTCGAACTGGCCATCGAGCAGGCCCTGTTCGATGGCCTGGCGCTCCTGCTCGAACACCTCCAGGGTCACATCCGGGTGCCAGTGCTCCATGCGCTGCAGGTGGTGCGGCAGGAAGTAACCCAGCACCGTGTAGCTGGCCGCCAGGCGCAGCACGCCGCTGGCGCGGTAGTCGGGCAACGGGCTGTTCAGCGCATCGTCGACACTGCGCACAATCACGTAGGCGCGGTTGAGAAAGTGCCGCCCGGCATCGGTCAGGTTCATGCCCTGGGCCGAGCGCACAAACAGCTGCACGCCGAGCAGGGCTTCCAGTTCCTTGATCGCCGTGGTCACCGCAGACTGGGAGATGTTCAGGTGAATCGCCGCCTGGGAAATCTGGCCGATTTCGGCGGTGGCAACGAAGTAGCGGATTTGGCGCAAGGTCAGGGACATGGCTTTATCTGATTTTCAGAAGATAGGTCATCTGATAATAGATCTTCCCAAGGGGTCAAGCCGCAGCCTACTTTCGAGCATCACCTTTTGGCGGAGCGTCCCCGATGCAGGCAGTGGATTTCAATTCAGACATGGGCGAAGGCTTCGGTCCATGGACCATCGGCGACGGCGTCGACGCGGAGCTGATGGCCTATATCAGCTCGGCCAATATCGCCACCGGCTTCCATGCGGGCGACCCCGGCACCATGCGCCGCACCGTCGCGCGTGCCAAGCAATTGGGGGTGGCCATCGGTGCGCATCCGGGCTTTCGCGACCTGGTGGGCTTCGGTCGTCGGCATATCCATGCACCGGCCCAGGAACTGGTGGACGACATGCTCTACCAACTGGGCGCCCTGCGCGAAATCGCCCGCGCCCAGGGCATGGCCCTGCAACACATCAAGCCTCACGGCGCGCTCTACATGCACCTGGCCCGCGACGAAGAAGCCGCGCGCCTGCTGGTACAGAACCTGCAAATCATCGAGCCGACGCTGTTGCTGTACTGCATGCCCAACTCGGTGATCTGGCGCGTGGCCAAGGAACTCGGGCAGCCGGTGGTGCGCGAATTCTATGCCGACCGTGAGTACGATCTCACCGGCTCCATTGTGTTTACCCGCAACGTACGTGCGTTGGACCCGGCCACGGTCGCGGCCCGCGTCCTGCGCGCATGTCAGACGGGGCTGGTGCGTACCGTAGAAGGCGAAGACCTGTTTATTGAATTCGACTCCATCTGCCTGCACAGCGACACCCCCGGCGCGCTGGAGTTGGTGGAGGCCACCCGTGAAGCGTTGGACCAGGCCGGTATCACAGTCAAAACACCCTAATAAGATCGCACATTTACTTTTTTGCCTGCCTTTCTATAACGATTCCAAGAGGAACAGACATGGCTGAAACGTCCCCCATCCGCTACAGCTTCGGCGGTGATGAACACCTGTTCGCCGAAGTCAGCGAGAGCATGTCCCTTGAGGCTTTTTTCAAGGGCATGGCCGTGACCCGTGCCGTGGAGCGCCTGGCGCTGGAGGGCGTGCTGGATGTGTGCCTGGCCAATGCCTCGTTCCAGATTCGCTTCGACCCCGACCGCATCGCCCCCCATGTGCTGCTCGACGCCGTGCAGAGCGCCGAAGCCCAGGCCGTGGCCGAACGCACCCTGCACACGCGCATCATCGAAATCCCGGTGCTCTATAACGACCCCTGGACCCATGAAACCCTGATGCGGTTTCGCGACCGCCATCAAGACCCTGCTGGCACCGACCTGGAATATGCCGCACGCATCAACGGCCTGGCCGATGTCGAGGCGTTTATCGCCGCCCACAGCGGTGCGCTGTGGTTTGTCTCGATGGTGGGTTTTGTCGCGGGCTTGCCGTTCATGTTCCAGATGGTCGAGCGCGAGCGGCAGTTGCAGGTGCCCAAGTACCTGCGCCCGCGCACCGACACGCCGAAGCTGACCCTCGGCCATGGCGGTTGCTTCGGCTGCATCTACTCGGTGCGCGGCGCCGGCGGCTACCAGATGTTTGGCGTGACCCCGGCACCGATCTACGACCCGGCGCAGCAGCTGGCTTACCTCAAGGCGCATATGGTGTTTTTCCGGCCGGGTGACATCGTGCAATTCAAACCCATCGACCGGGACGCCTACGACCTGGCGGTTGCCGAGGTGGAGGCAGGACGTTTCGACCTGCGCATTCGCCCGGTGGAATTTTCCCTCGATGCGTTTCTCGCCGACCCCATCGGCTATCCGAAAACCCTGCAGGAGGCGCTGGCATGATCAAGGTCCTCAAACCCGGCCTCGCCACCTCTGTGCAGGACCTGGGCCGTGAAGGTTATTACCACCTGGGCATTCCGCCATCGGGTGCTTTGGACCAATACGCCCTGAGTGCGGCCAACCATCTGGTGGGTAACCCGGTGGGCGCTGCCGGCCTGGAATGCACCTTGATCGGGCCGGAACTGGCGTTTCAGCGCGATACCCTGGTCGCGCTCAGCGGTGCGTTGATGTCGCCGCGCCTGGACGGTGAAGTGGTGCATCAGGACACCGCGTTCCAGGTACGTGCCGGGCAGGTGCTGCGTTTCGAATTTCCCAAGGCCGGTGCCCGCACTTACCTCGCCGTCGCCGGTGGCATTGACGTGCCGTTGGTGCTTGGCAGCCGTTCCACCTACACCCTCGGCGCCCTTGGTGGTTTCCACGGGCGACGCTTGCAGGCAGGCGATGAGCTGCCCATCGGTGACGCCAGCGGTCTCGGGCGGGCAGGCAACAGTTTGCCGATGGCATTGCGCCGCTCGGTGGGCGGCGATGTCACGTTGCGCGTGGTGCCGGGGCTGTATTACGAGCGCTTGACCGCGGGTGCCAAGCGCAGTTTTTTTGCCGAACCGTGGACGGTCGGCTCCGAGGCGGATCGCATCGGCTATCGCTTCAAGGGCGGCAGTGCGCTGAGCTTTCAACCGCGTGAGCAGCCGTTCGGCGCGGGGTCGGATCCGTCGAATATCGTCGACAGTTGCTACCCCATCGGTTCGATCCAGGTACCGGCGGGGCTGGAGCCGATTGTGCTGCATCGGGATGCGGTATCCGGCGGCGGCTACGCGATGATTGGCACGGTGATCAGTGCCGACCTGGACTTGATCGGGCAGATGCAGCCGAACCAGCGGGCGGGGTTTGTGGCGGTGACGTTGGAGCAGGCACTGGAGGCGCGGCGGGTGTACAAAAAACGGCTCAAGGCCATGGCGGGACTCTTCAACAACTGATACGACGCACATCCAAATATGGGAGGGAGCAAGCCCCCTCCCACATTTTCAATCTAGGGTTGGTCAGAAGAGTTGGGTGAACAGCCAGTAGAGGCTGCCGGACAGCAGAATCGCCGCCGGTAAGGTGAGCACCCACGCCATCAGCAAATTGCGGATGGTCCGCATCTGCAACCCACCCCCATTGGCCACCATGGTCCCCGCCACACCCGACGACAACACATGGGTGGTCGACACCGGCAGCCCGAACATATCCGCTGCACCAATGGTCAGCATCGCGACGGTCTCGGCCGAGGCGCCCTGGGCGTAAGTCAGGTGGGTCTTGCCGATCTTCTCGCCCACGGTGACCACGATGCGCTTCCAACCAACCATGGTGCCCAGCCCCAGGGCGATGGCCACGACAATCTTCACCCACAGCGGAATAAAGCGCGTGGCATCGTCGATCTGTTGCTTGAACAGTTGCAGCTTGCCTTGGGTGTCGGCGTCGAAATTGCCGACCTTGCCTTTGTCCATCAGGCGAATGGTTTCGCTGCTCAGGTACATATCGTTACGCACGTTGCCCACGGCTTCGGCGGGGACTTTGGCCAGGGAACCGTAGCCTTTGACCTGGTCACCGATCTGGCCGGCGAGGGCGGCGAGGGCGGGAATCAACTCGGGCGTGGCTTCCTTGGTGCGCATGTAGGTCGAAAGCACCGGCCGCGGGTCACCCGCCAACGCCAGCGGCGCTGTTTTCATCAGCGCCACCTGGGTCACTTCGGCGACTGCGGCGAACTGCAACGACTGTTCGGCCGGCATGGCGCGGTTCAGCGCATAGGCCATCGGCAGGGTACCCACCAGGATCAGCATGATCAGGCCCATGCCTTTTTGCCCATCGTTGGAACCGTGGGCAAAGGACACGCCGGTGCAGGTGGCGATCAGCATGCCGCGAATCCACCAGGGCGGCGGAGTGTCGCCCTTGGGGGCCTTGTACAACGCACGGTTTTTCACAAAGGCGCGCAGGGCCAGCAACAGCAAGGCGGCAAAGGCGAAGCCGATCAGCGGCGAGAGCAGCAGCGCATAACCGATCTTGATCGCCTGGCTCCAATCCACACCGCTGGTGCCGTCACGCCCGTGCATCAAGGCATTGGCCACGCCGACGCCGATGATCGAACCGATCAGGGTGTGGGACGACGAGGCCGGCAAACCCAGCCACCAGGTGCCGAGGTTCCACAGGATCGCGGCGATCAGCAACGCGAAGATCATCGCGAAGCCGGCCGATGAACCCACCTGCAGAATCAGCTCCACCGGCAGCAAGGCAATGATGCCGAACGCCACCGCGCCGCTGGACAGCAGCACACCGAGGAAATTGAAGAAGCCCGACCACACCACCGCAAACTGCGGCGGCAGCGAGTTGGTGTAGATCACCGTTGCCACCGCGTTGGCAGTATCGTGGAAACCGTTGACGAACTCGAAACCCAGGGCAATCAACAGCGCCACACCCAGCAGCAGGAACGGCGTCCACGTGGTGAGCTGGGCGCCCATTTCGTGCATGTCGTGCATGAGGCTGTAGGCGGTAAACAACAGGCCCATGGCAAGCACGGCGAAGAAAACGATCACCGTCACCAGGCCGGGTTTCTTGTCCAGGCGCGGTTTTGAATCGACGGAGGATGAGTGCGTGGAGGCAGTCAGGGAAGGGGTGGCCATGCCGGGCATCCGTGTGGGGAGGATGCCGTTCATATTCATTGCAGAATGTTACAGCGATGCTGCCGCAGGTCATTGTTTAGGTAATTGGATCTGCCACTGGTCTACAAAACACCGTAGTCCTCATGGGGGAGGGGCGGTGCGACGATTCGACCGTTGGTTTCATTTCAATTTGAAAACTTGCGAAACGCCCAGCGCCCGGCGATCAGCGTGAAGGTCGCGACCAACGCCACCAGGATCCAGAACCCCTCCGGGTCCTGTGAGAGCGGCACACCGCCCACGTTCATGCCGAAAAAGCCGGCGATGATGTTGATCGGCAACGCCAGCACCGTCACCACGGTAAGGGTGAACAGCGTGCGGCTGCTTTGCTCGTTGAGGTTGGCGGCGATCTCTTCCTGCAGCAGCTTGATCCGTTCGCCCAGCGCCGTCAGGTCGTTGATGATCAGCGCAAACTCCTCGGTGGATTTGCGCAACTCCTTCACGTCTTCCTTTTGCAGCCATTGCGGCGGGCGGTTGAGCAGGCGCAGCAGCGAACCCGGCTCCAACGCGAGCAGGCGTTGCAGGCGCACCAGCACCCGGCGCGCCGCCCCCAGTTCCGCGCGGTTGGTGGACAGGCGCGAGGACAGCAACTGGTCCTCGATATGGTCGACGCTGATGCTGGTCTTGCGCACGATCTGGGTCAGCACTTCCCCCTGGTCGCGCAGCAGGTGCACCAGCAGTTCCAGCGGTGAGCGAAAGCGTTCGCCGCTCTTGACCGACGAGCGCAATTTGTCCACCGAGTGCAAGGGTTGCAGGCGTGCGCTGATCAACAGCCGGCTGCGGGCGCAGACCCACAGCGTGGAAATATCCGACGACACCATGCTGCTGAAGTTGAACACCACGTCGTTGACCACCGCCAGCAAGGCAGAGTCGACGTGTTCGATGCGAGTGGAGCGCGAGCCTTCGTGCAGGGCCTCGAAAAACTCTTCGGGTAAATCCAGGTTGGCCTGCATCCAGCGTTCGCAGGCGGCGTGGGCCAGGTTCAAGTGCAGCCACAGGAACTCTTCCGGGTCGGCGGGTTGCTGCAAGGCCGCGAGGGCCGCGGCCGAATCAATCTGTTCGCCCTTTTCACCGGGACGAAAACGAAAACCGTAAAGCAAGCCAAACAGGTCGGAGTCCTGGTGGCTGTGGTCGAGGCTGTGGTTCATGGAGACTCGCAGAGAAAGCGCCTGTAGGACGTTTCACAGGTTCGCGTGGGCGAATCATTGCAAGGAGGTATGACAGTTATATGACGTTTTAACGGTGCGCATAAAAAAACGCGCCACCCGGAGGTGGCGCGTTTTTTCTAGGTTCAACTCAAGTGTCTTGCTTGTTTTCCAGCACCGCGCCGGTCTTGGCGTCGAGCTTCACTTCAAAGCGCTTGCCGGCGGTGTCGGTCAGGTCGACTTCGTAGACCAGTACCCCGTTTTTGTGGTCCAGCTCGGTGTCGGTGATGCTGCTACCGGCGTGTGTGGCCACGGCGGCGGCGTTGAGTTTCTCGAACGGCATCACGGCGCCGGACTTGAGCAGGCCTTCAATCTGGTCCGGGCGAACATCGGCCTGGGCCAGGCCGGCGGTCAGGGTCAGGGCGGTGGCGGCGAACAGGGCGGTCAGGGTTTTCATGGTGTGTATCCTTCTCTGGTGAGCTGTTTAAGTGGCGCCAGATTAACCGGCGCAACTTAACTCATCCTTAATGGCGCACTGACACCAATGCCCGGCTTACTCAGTACTTATAGTCGTTCAGCAGGTCCTGAACGCTGGACGACGGCCAGCGCTTGTAGAACTTCAGCAGCTCGGCGGCGCGGTTGGTGAAGATGCCGTCGACGCCGGCCTTCATCACTTTGTCGAAGTCGACTGGCTCGTCCACGGTGTAGACGTGCACCAGCAGGCCCTTGTCGTGGGTCAGCTTGTTCATTTCAGGTTTCACCAGGTCGGTGTAGCTCTGGTCGCCATGGGCGGTCAGTTCAGCCGATGGGCCGGTACCGATGGCGCCGAGGAGCTTGGCTTCGTCGACCCACTTTTCGAACTCGGCGGCGTCTTTTGGCTCTTGCTTGGCGTAGTAGGCGGCCTTGGTGGTTTCGCCGGATTCGGCAAAGGTTTGCGTGGATTTCGGCTCGATGCTGCCCGGGCCAACCCACAACAGCAGGATTTTCGGGGTGTTCGGCATCTCTTTCTGCAGCTCTTTCAAGCTGTCTTTTTCAAACGTCTGCAGCACCACACGACCCTTGCCCTGGCCGACGCCGGTGTTGCTCTTGCCCAGCTTGGAGCCGGCGGAGCTCAACCAGCCTTTATCCAGCAGCTTGTTTTTCAGGTCGGCTTCGATACCCGGGAATTGCTTGGGCTCCTTGGTTTCGATGTACAGGCCGGGTTTGTGCTGCGGGTTGCCTTCGGCGATCTTGATGATGTCGTCCAGGCTCAGGATCTTCAGGCCAACGAAACCTGGACGCGCACGGTCCGGGTAGGCGGCGTTGAACCAGCTGCCGGCGTCGAGGGTTTGCAGTTCTTTCCAGGTGAACTCGTTGGCCGGGGCGTCCTTGCGCTCAGGGAACTTGGTGGCCACGTCGGTGGTGCGCTGCAGGTTGTTGTCGTGCAGGGCGAACAGCACGCCGTCCTTGCTGCGCTGCAGGTCCAGTTCCAGGTAGTCGGCACCCAGGTCACGCGCGACTTTGTAGGCGGCGGCGGTGGATTCAGGCGCGTCGTAGGACGCGCCACGGTGAGCGATCACGGCGGGGTAGGGAATGCCTTCGTTTGTCGCCAGTTCAGCCGGGCTGATCGGTTCGGCAGCCTGTGCCTGGCCGAGGCCAAGCGCCAGTGCGAGCAGCAGGGCGCTCTTGGAAAACGTGACAGGCATATGCGAAGTCCTTTCGTGGAGGTAGCTTTGAGAAGGCCTCCTTTTTAACAATTGATTGCGAAAGGCGCTATCACCAAACCGACATTAACGTGCGCACGTGCCAATTTTCTCGGTTTTTTTGCGCGGCATTGCAGTACTCTTGCTCGCAGCCGCCCCGCCAGAGGACGGTATTTTCTGCCACGCGTGTAAACCATCTTTCCAGTCCCTGTGGGACTTTTCAGTGAGGTTTACCATGCGCATCACCTCCGAGCTTATCTGCCAGGCCGCCGACCAACTCCGCGGTTTTGTTGGCCTCAACCGCAAGACCGGCCAGTACATCGTGCGTTTCAGCGAAGATTCCTTCGGCATGGACGTGGCCGACGACGGCATTATCCCCACCGCTGAATTTGTCTGGCTGCCGGCCCCCGAGCAGACCATGACCTTGTCCCGCGAGCGTATCCAGTTGCTGCTCGACCAGAATATCGACGACCGCATCAACATCAGCGAGCCGCTGCGCGTGTACATGAAACGGGTGGAGATTCCACAGATCAGTGCGCTGCGCAGTCTGGTGAGCTAGACGGCGTAGGCGGTGAGCGAGCGTTCTGTGGCAGGCCGGTTTGTTGTGGTGAGCTGGCCTGTTGTGGTGAGCGGGCTTGCCCCGCGCTGGGGCGCGAAGCGGCCCCTGAGCCAGACGCTGCGGTTAGTCAGGAGAACCGCGTTAACTGAATTGGGGCTGCTTCGCAGCCCAGCGCGGGGCAAGCCCGCTCACCACAACGGGCCTGCTCACCACAACAGACCCGCTCACCACAACAGGCCTGCTCGCCACAGAGGGCCAGGCGATACGACGGTTACTGGCCTTGGAATGTGTAGGCCCGCTCCACCTTGCACACCCGTGTCTGAAACGCCGAGTACCAGGTGGCGCGTCCTTGTTCGCGCACCGCCCGGTGCTCGGCCTGCTGCTTCCAGGCCAGGATCGCCGCCTCGCTGCTCCAGTAGGACACGGTAATCCCCAGGCCATCCTCCCGCGCCGATTCCACCCCGAGAAACCCCGGTTGATCGCGAGCCAACTCCAGCATGCGGGCGGCAGCCTGGCCGTAGCCTTGATCGCCGTCGGTGCGCAATGAGCTGAAAATCACCGCGTAGTAGGGAGGGGCCGGGGTCTTGGCGATCATGCGTATTGCTCCTGGCAGGCCTTGAGCAAGGCAATCGCCAAAGGCGGCGTGATGCCCTTGAGGGCGGCGCGTTCAGGCTGGAACAGGGTGGCGACGAAAAATGGATGGTCGAGCAACTCCACCGCGCGCAGATCGCCGGCTGCATCATGCCCGCTGGGAATCATCTCGCGCTCGAGCAGCGCATCGGCGAATTCGGGGTTGATGCCGTAGCGGCAGCGGTAACCTTCCTCGATGTCAAGACGGCCATAGGCTTCTGCGATGCGCGTGTAGGGTGTCAGGCGCAGGCTGTCGGTGGCGTCAACCAGTGCGCAGCTCAAGGGGGTGATCACTGCGCGCTCAGCGCCCGGCGCCAGTTCGCCATGTTCGGCATCGGCCCAGCCCAGCACGTTGCGGGCGTATTCCAGCACTGCATGTTGAAAACCACCGCAAGTGCCGAGGAAAGGTCGCCGCTGTTCGCGGGCAAAACGGATCGCCCGCAATGCGCCGTCGGTGTCGCGGTAGGGGCTGGCGGGCACGCACCAGAAACCGTCGAAGCCGTGCAATGCTGTGGTGGGCGTGAGGGTGTCGGTGTCGAGCCATTGCATTTGAACCTGCAAACCGAGGGTTTCGGCGGCCCGTTGCAGCGCGACGGGAATGGCCTGGTGCGCGATGACATCGGGGTTGTAATCGCCGATCAGGGCGAGGTGCAGGGTGGTGGCTTTCATCGTGTGCGTCCCATGGCTTGTGGTGTCCTGATACGCACTATAGATTGGCGCGCACGCAATCAATATTGGCGTTTACCCACATGCTCAATGCAGCCACGCACTATCAACTCGATTACCCCGACCTGTCGTTGATCCTCGCCCTGGTGCGTGGCGGCACCCTGGCGCGGGCGGCGGCATTGTTGCGGGTGGATGTGTCCACGGTGTTCCGCGCGGTGCGACGGCTGGAGGCCGCATTGGGCCAGACGCTGTTTGAAAAAAGCCGCGCCGGCTACCTGCCCACCAACCTGGCGAGCAACCTGGCGCAGCAGGCCGAACGTGCCGAACAAGCGCTGGAGGCGGCGCGCATCGGCGTGGAGCAGGGCGGCGAGGTGATCAGCGGCACGGTGCGCCTGACCTGTACCGACTCGGTGCTGCAAGGGCTGCTGCTGCCGGCGCTGGCGCAGTTCATGCCGGACTACCCGGCGCTGACCCTGGAGCTGAGCACGTCGAATGATTTCGCCAACCTCAGCCGCCGCGATGCCGACATCGCCCTGCGCCTGACCAGGACTCCGCCGGCGCATCTGGTCGGCCGTTGCCTGGGGGCCGTGGCGTATCAGGTATGTGCCAGCCCCACGTATGCGCATCAACACGCCGCACGCTCACTGGCGGACCTGGCCTGGATCGCGCCGGATGACTTCCTGCCCGACCATCCCACCGTGACCTGGCGCCGCGAACACCTGCCCGGTGTACGCCCCAGCTATCGCTGCAACAGCATGTTGTCGGTGACCGAACTGGTGCGGGCCGGGTTGGGGGTGGCGGCGCTGCCGGATTTTCTGCTGGATGACGGCCTGCAACCCCTGGGCCCTGCGTTGGCCGGGCACGACACCGCGTTATGGCTGCTGACGCGCCCCGATTGCCGCGCGTTGCGCTCGGTGGTGACGCTGTTTGATGAGTTGGGCCGGCATGTGCAGATGAAACCCTGACACACCCTCCCTCCCACATGGCATTCGCGTTGTTATTGAGGTTTTCGCACGTAGTGCTCATGCATTTCGCACGTCAGGGTTTCGATGTGTTCGGTCAGTTGCTTGGTCATTTCCGTCAGCCGGGTGTTTTGCTCCAGCAATTCGAGCAGCTGTCTGGTGGTTTGCGCGGCCTGGGCCTGGCGTTCGGTATTGGCGATGGCCAGCGCTTCGCGGTGTTGCGCATCGGCGTCGGACTGGGCTTTGTCGCGGGCCGCCTGGCGCGTCTGGGCCAGCAGGATCAGCGGCGCGGCATAGGCGGATTGCAGGCTGAAGGCCAGGTTGAGGAGGATGAACGGGTACACGTCGAAGTGGGTAATGCCGGTCACGTTCAGCGCCACCCACAAGATCACGATCGCGGTTTGCGCACCGAGGAAGGTCGGTGTACCAAAGAAGCGCGCAAAGGCCTCGGCCTTGAGGGCAAAGGTATCGTTGCCGAAGGTCGGCGCCAGGTGGGCGTGGCGGCGGTGAAAACGCAGGTGATCGACGGGGGCGGTTTCGGGCTTGTCGGGGGTCATGGTCGGCTCGGGTCATCAACGTTAAGACAGTGAATCACTATAGTCCTGGCGACCTGTCTTACACATGAATAACCCGTGGCCTACTTAGTGGGCACCCCGCTCATTGGCAAACGCACTCACCGCGTGCACCGCCTCGCTGGTGCCTTCGCGAATCTGCAGCATTACCGTACCGGCCTGGTCGGCCAGCTCCACGCCCTGGGCGGCGCGGTCGCGGGTCGCGTCCATGCTGTCGATGGCTTGGCGGGTTTCAGCCTGGATCACCGCGATCATGCTGGAAATCTCCGTGGTGGACCCGCTGGTGCGCGCCGCCAACTGCCGCACTTCATCGGCCACCACGGCAAAACCACGGCCCTGTTCACCCGCGCGCGCCGCTTCGATAGCGGCATTGAGTGCCAACAGGTTGGTTTGTTCGGCAATGCCGCGAATGGTGTTGACGATGGTGGTGATCTGCTGCGAACGCTCGCCCAGCTTGGCGATCAGTTGCGAGGAGTTGTCGATGTCCGAGGAGATTTCACGCATGCCGCTGGCTGTTTTCTGGATCACGTCGGCGCCTTTTTCCGCCATGTCCTGGGTGTGCAGGGACAGGTGATAAGCCTGGGCGGCGCTCTGCGCGTCAGCGGCATGTTGTTGCACGCGCGCAGTGATGTCCGAGGCGAACTTCACCACTTTGCGCAGGCGTCCGCTGGCGTCGTACACCGGGTTGTAGCTGGCTTCGAGCCAAACAGGCCGGCCGTTTTTATCCACGCGCTCGAACTGGCCGCTGAACAATTCACCCTGGTTCAGGCGTCGCCAGAACTCGCTGTAGGCTGAGCTCGCGGCGGTCTCCGGGGTGCAGAACAGACGATGATGCTGGCCCTGGATCTGCGCCAGGCTATAGCCCATGCGCTGCAGGAAGTTGGCGTTGGCGGTGATGATCGTGCCGTCGAGGTTGAACTCGATGACGGCCATGGCCCGGCCGATGGCTTCCAACTTGGCGTTGGCCTCGCTTTCGGCCTGCAGGCGCGGGGTAACGTCCAGGGCGTACTTCACCACTTTGATCACACGGCCCGCGTTATCACGTACCGGGGTGTAGCTGGCTTCCAGCCACACCGACTGACCATTGCCGCCCACCCGTTCAAAGGTACCTGATTGGAACTGACCCTTTTGCAGGTTGGCCCAGAGTTGCTGGTACTCGGCGCTGCGGGCGAAGGCGGGCGTGCAGAACATCCGGTGGGATTGGCCTTCGATCTGCTCGGCGCGGTAGCCCAGGGTATTGAGGAAGTTGTCATTGGCCCGCAGCACGAGGCCTTGCGGATCAAATTCGATCACCGCCATGGAGCGTTCGATGGCGTCCAGCAGGCTGGCCTGGTGAGCCACGGTGTGTTGCAGGGTATCGATGGTTTTCTTATGGGCGTTGAATAGCATGTTCGGGGGCTCGGGCAAGCACGCGTCTGGGAGGATCCATGTATAGGCGCCTGCCTCCGTAAGGCATTTGCCCTACGGTTGACCTGCTCATTGTCAGCTTCCTTGTGCTGACAGCGGGGGGTGGAACAACGGGTTAAGAGTCATCAGCCTGACAAGAAGTTCGCCCCATGGGCAGGACCATTTTTGGGTAGGCGACCAGTGGAGGCATTGTGCTATCTCGTGCGGGGCTGCACGGAGGATTCAGACCGGTGTCGCAGGACAACGTCAGGCGGAACAGGCTATCCGGTCGTCGTTGACACTGACTCGATTACGCCCGGTGTCCTTGGCGGCATAAAGTGCCCGGTCCGCCGCGTTCAGCCACATGGCTGCGTCGGTGAAGCGCGGCTGGAAGTCCGCCAGGCCGATGCTCAGGCTGACGCGCAATTCCGGTATGTGCGGGGTGCGGTAGTTGCCGAATGTTTCGCGCATCTGCTCCATGATCTGCGCCGCTTGCTCCAGAGGCATTTGCGGAAGAATCACACAGAACTCATCGCCACCGTAACGTCCGGCCAGGTCGTTTTCCCGCAGGTTGCGCCGCAGTTCCAGGCTCAGTTGCCGCAGCACCGTGTCGCCGACGATATGACCGTGGGTATCGTTGATCTGCTTGAAGTGGTCAATATCGATCAATGCGATAGTGGCGTGGCTTTGCTGCTGCTGGCACTTGTGGAACTTGAGGTGCAGCAGATCTTTCCACGAGCCGTGGTTGAGCAGGCCGGTGAGGCTGTCGGTGCGGCTCAGGGCACTGAGGGCGCGTTTATGTTCCGAGAGCTTGATCGCCAGTTGATAACAGACCATGCCGATGGCCATGGGGTAGAGGGTCAGCATCGGCAGGCAGGAGTGGACCTGCAGCAGGCTGACGTCGGGGTTGAACTGGATGCCGAACAGCGCCCACGCCACGCCGATCCCCAGCCCCTGGGCGAGCAGGCCACGCAGGAACAGGCGCCGGCCGCCGGCGGCGACGTTGTTCATGGTCATCATCGACAGGATGGTCACGGCTGTCAGCGGCGTGAACTGCGTGGCCGCCGCCCAGAACCCGCCGAGTACCGAGTCATACAGAAAGTTGCGCTGTTCAGCCTGGTAAGGGAATGGCGAGCGGGTGGACAGCTGGTACGCCAGGTGCGCCCAGGCAAACCCATTGAACAGCAGTAATGCCCAGACCCAGCCCGGCATGGCGAGCGGGTACAGGGCGCCGGTGACGCTGATGCTGCCGACACCCAGGCCGATGATCCTTGGCTGGTAGATACGCCGGGCAAATGAGAGCCCTTTGCCTCGTCTGTTTTCCATAAATTCCTGGTTCAGCTGTTTTCCACATTTACCGCGGCGCGCGGTCACCGGATCGACCGTTGATCGCATAAGGCCTGTGAATATTGTCAGTTATTCCCATAGGAATAATCAGTGGCCTTCCAGGCCATTTGCGCAAAACAGAGGGCGAATGCGTCAAAAGCGACCAGGAATGTCGCTCCTGCAATGGTTTTTACTCGGGGCGGGGGGCGCTGACTTCATAGCCGGCCAGGAACAGGTCGATGGCCGACTCAATGACGCGCGCCTGGTGAGCGGCATCCAGGGTCGGCTGGCCCAACGTGATCTGCGGCCAGAACGCGAAAGCCTTGAGCAGGCTTTGAATCTGGTGGGCGGCAAACGCCGGGTCGGTGCAGGAGAGGCGGCCGTCCTCCTGGGCGGCGCGTACCCACTGGGTAAAGCCTTCTTCGCGCTGGCTCAGGCGGGTGACCATGTCTTGCGCACGTTCCGGCGAGTGGATGGTGGCGGCGATGGCCACCCGGGCCAGATCGAGGAAATTGGTGTCCGACATCATCTTCATCTTGGCGTCCAGCAACCCGCGCAATTGTTCGCGCAGCGGGCGCTCGCTGGTGTAGCTGACATCGAGTTGGGCGACGCTGCTGGCCCAGAGCTGGTGAAGGATTTCGGCGAACAGCTCTTCCTTGCTGGCGAAATGGTTATACACCGTGCGCTTGGACACCCCAGCGGTGGCGGCGACCTTGTCCATGCTGGTGACCTCGAAGCCGTTATCGCGAAACTCAGCGATGGCCGCTGCCACGATGGCTTGGCGTTTGCGGTCGGTGAGGCGTTGAGGGGCAGTCATGGGTGGCGTTCGGCTCTTGAGGGTAAATTACACTGGGTAGTTTACTTGCTGCGGATTTTGTTGCAATCTTGAAACTACACTGTGCAGTGTAACTTATGAGCGGACCGTAGGAGTCACTCTGTAATGGCCACCATCTCAACCCGCCTCAAGTCTTCACCTGCGGCGCCCAAGCCTGCCGAGCAGGACCTGGGGCGTTTCAGCAACGAGGCCCCCGTGCAGCACGGTGGCTTTGGCAAGACCTTGCGTATCTTCTGGAACATGCTGTTTAACAAACCACGCAGCACGCGCCCGGTGGGGCAGATCCCGGTGCAACCGCTGACCCGCGAGCAATTGTTGGCGGCGCCTGATCACAGCGTGTTCCGCCTGGGGCATTCCACCGTATTGCTGAAAATGCGCGGCAAGTTCTGGCTGACCGACCCGGTGTTCGCCGAGCGTGCTTCGCCATTCAGTTGGGCTGGCCCCAAGCGTTTCCACCAGCCGCCTATCCGTCTTGAAGAGCTGCCGCCCCTGGAGGCGGTGATTCTTTCCCACAACCACTACGACCATCTTGACCATAAGGCTGTGGTCCAACTGGCCGGCAAGACCCGTTACTTTCTCGCGCCGCTGGGCGTGGGCGACATCCTGGTCAAGTGGGGTGTCGACGCCAGCAAAGTGCGGCAGCTGGATTGGTGGCAAGGCACCGAGGTGGATGGCATTCGCTTTGTCGCCACGCCGGCGCAGCACTTTTCCGGGCGCGGCCTGTTTGATGCCAACCAGACCCTCTGGTGTTCCTGGGTGATGATCGACGGCACGCGCCGCATCTTTTTCAGCGGCGACACCGGCTACTTCGACGGCTTTAAACGCATCGGCGAACAGTACGGCCCGTTCGATCTGACGTTGATGGAAACCGGTGCTTACAACGTCGACTGGCCCCATGTGCACATGCAGCCGGAGCAAACCCTGCAAGCGCATATCGACCTCAGGGGCCGTTGGCTGCTGCCGATCCACAACGGCACTTTCGACCTGGCGTTCCATGCCTGGCACGAACCTTTCGACCGCATCATGGCGCTGGCGTGGGAGCGCAATGTGTCGATTACCACACCGCCGATGGGCCAGGCGTTCAGCTTGAACCAGCCGGAGCGTGGATATGCATGGTGGCTGGAAGTGGAAACCCAAGGTGCACAAGAGCACCTTGTGGGCTGAGGGCGCAGAGGTAATGGAAAAGGAGTTTTCAAGTTGTTTCGGGTCTGCGACAGGCTCCGACGAGGATGCGATGATCCCCGGAAAATGATTTCAGGGGAGACGTTCCGATGGACAGCAAATGCAGAAAGTTTTCTCGAGCGGATGCGGTTTGCCAGGTGGGCCAGCCGTTGCCTGCGCTCTTGGATATGACCAATTCGGCGCCTTCATGCCTGCGCCCTTCCACCGATCAAGCGCCCCCCCGCAGTATCGCGTTTGATGTCGATCCCCACCCTCAAACCCACCCCAATGGTGGGGGCCTGATCCCCGGGTATAACGTACCGGCACTTCCCATCAGACCCATGCGTGATCCCTCGTTGATGCTGATTGCCTTAAGCGGTATCGAACCAGAGGGCCAGGTGATGGTGGAGGTTCCGCTGGTGGAGAACAACAGTCCCTTTGCCGCCATGCAAGTGTTGGCCGGCAGGCGCGTGGGGTATGCCGACCGATATGGACGTGGCGATGGTCACGAACCGATTCAACACCGTGCGCCCTTCATACGGGCGCTGGACGTTTTGCGCCGGGCCGGGGCGCAACTGATACCGGTGCCGGCGCAACGGGTCGACGGCACCCTCACGTTCAACCTGCACACGCATAATGAAATCGATGAACTTGTAAATGAGTACCGGCTGGATGCTCTCGTGTCGGACAGCCAAAGTGCTGCATTCCATGGTGCGTGCTGGAGTGGTTACCCGAGGTTTGGCGAGGCTCTCGATGGCGGCGGGACGTTGTGGCTCTACGGTGCACGATGGTCGAAGGAATCGTTGGCGGCGCTGGCGCAGGGTTATCGCAATGCTTGTTGCCTGGAAAATGCACAGCATGGGCTACCGGGTGTGTTGAACAATCCCACGGGTTGAACTGCCTGCATCAGGCAGGATGGGGAGAGGGAAGTTTTTAGACTGGCGCACGGCTCAATGATGGTCCTTCGTCATTTCTTACTCTTCTCCCGAGGTGGTTCATGTTTGGAATTGGATATGGTGTGAATGCGTTTGTCAGCCATGCGGCGTCTTGGATGGGGTTGCCGTTGACAGCCAATACCTCCAAACCGGTACCGCCGGGAACGGAATGGGCCAGTGTTCGCGCGCTCAGTGAACAAATGGCCAGGCCAGGCGGGCTCACATCGGAAGATCTGGTCACCTTCCTGCAGGAGCGCATTCGCAAACGCGACCCTGGATTAAACGCCATCATCGAGCTCAACCCGCAGGCGCTGGAGATTGCTCGCGAGCTGGATCGCGAGCGCGCCAGCGGCAAGGTCCGAGGACCGCTGCATGGCATTCCCGTGCTCATCAAGGACAATATCGAGACGGGCGATACCCAGCAAACCAGCGCAGGCGCCTTCGGATTGGTGGGGGCTGCGGCGATCAAGGACGCGTTTATCGTCGAACGCCTGCGCCAGCAAGGCGCAGTGATCCTGGGTAAAACCAACCTGACCGAACTGGCCGGCTTTCGCGGCAGCCCCGACGGTTTCAGCCAGCGGGGCGGGCAAACGCTCAATCCACATCAAGCGGACGCAGAGGTGGGTGGGTCAAGCTCGGGCTCGGCTGTAGCGGTCGCGGCTGGTTTGGCGCCCTTGGCCGTCGGCACCGAAACCAATGGTTCGATCGTAGTCCCGGCGGCGTTTAACGGGGTGGTCGGTTTCAAGCCGAGCGTGGGGGTGCTGAGCCGCAGCGGCATCATTCCTGCCAGCCATCGACAGGACACGCCGGGGCCCATGACGCGTTCGGTGTTTGATGCCGCGTTGTTGCTCAACGCCATGTCGGGCAGCGACCCTCAGGATTCAGCCAATGTGGATGCCCCCCAAGGCATTGACTACACCGCGTTGCTCAAGCCTGGCGCCTTGAAGGATAAACGTATTGGTTATCCCGCAACCTTTTCCGTGAATGGTGAAAACCTGCCGGTGGACAATAGCCCTCAGTTTCAAAAAACCCTTGATGTGCTTCGCGCACAAGGTGCAGTACTCGTACCGGTAAACATGCGGCTGGCGGATGCATCACGCTATGGCGAACTATTGTTTGCTGATGTGAAGAGTGAGTTGAATGATTACTTGGACAAGCGCGGTGGGCTGCCGGTCAAGTCAGTTTCCGAGTTGATCGCGTTCAATGAAAAACGCGATGGCAACGACATCGACCACCAGCCGCTGCTCAAGGAAATCGACGCATCCACCCTGACATCCGAGGAGCGCAAGCCGCTATGGGATGCACTTATCCAGGATTTTCGCAGCACAGTGGATGAGCTGATTGACGGGGAAAAGCTCGATGCCGTGGTGTCGGACTTTGAAACGAACAGCTATTTTGCAGTCGCAGTGGCCGGTTATCCAGGGATCTCGGTACCTTCCGGCAAAGACGAGCACGGCATGCCGGCCAGTGCATACTTCTTTGGTGCCCGCTGGACCGAACCCACATTGCTTGCCGTAGCCCATGGCTACGAGCAAGCCGCGAAGGCAGGTTCCAGGACCGGGCGTTGAACAACAGGCGGTTGTTGGCGTTTGTAAACTCAAGGGCTGACGCCTTCAAAAGACACACTCAATGCGATGGAGGGACGCCATGGCCTATCGAATTCATATCCTCGGTGCTGCGGGGGCGGGCACTACCACCCTGGGCAGGGCCTTGGCAGAGAGTCTGGACGTCGCTTACTTCGACACCGACGACTACTACTGGCAGCAAACCGACGCCCCCTTCACCGTTGCCCGGCCCAAGGAGGAACGCATCCGCCTGCTGCAGGAGCAGACTGCGGGCCTGGAAGGCTGGGTGCTGTCCGGTTCACTGTGCGGCTGGGGCGACGCGATGATCGCGCAGTTCACCCACGTGGTGTTCCTGCGCCTCGACCCGCACGTGCGCCTGCACCGCCTGCGCCTGAGGGAAGTGCAACGCTACGGTGATGAAATCCTGGAAGGTGGCAGTCGCCACGAGAACAGCGTCGCCTTCCTGGCCTGGGCCGCTCGTTACGACAACGGCAACCACAGCCTACGCAGCCTGCGTCGGCATGAAACCTGGTTGGCGGCACTGACCTGTCCGGTGATCCGCTTGAACTCTACGCACCATGGGGTTGGGGCGCTGGTGAATCAATTGATGCCGCTGTTGAGCCCATCAATCGCGACATAATGTTTTGTGCTGCGGGTTCGGCAGGGGCGGTGTCAAACCGCCGTACACTCATGCCCCACCCCGGCGCAAACCCCGGAAAAAACACCAGCCCCTGCGCCTCAAACCGAAAAGCCAATGCCAGGCGGGCTTCATCAGCCACGTCGCCCTGGCTTTCGAACTGTTGGATGGCATCCACCGTTACACCCGCCTGGCGGGCCAGCTCCTCGCGGCTCCAGCCCAGCATCGCGCGGGCCTGTACGCTGTGTTTGGCGGTGAATTGGTGCAGGACGATCTGCTGTTCTACGAAAGAGCTCATTGCCAGGGAGGACATGGGGTTTCTCCAGGGTTCGACGGGGGAGGACAAACTATACTGTGTTTTTGTACAGTTGTTTTGACCGCTCATCAACTGGATGTTTATCGATCCCCTAATCCAACCCAGGCACGTCCCGAATGATCAGGTGATCGAGGTTCTCGATATTCGCGCTGAACACCCCGAACGTCTGCTCGGGGTTTTTCTTGCTGGGCACCTGTTTCAGCTCCGGTGTGACCCCGTAGAAGAAACAATACAACGCCCGCTCACTGTCCGCCGCCGCCCTGATCTGCTCCAGGAACGCCTTGCGCTTGCGGTAGTTCTCGATGAGCTTTTTGCTCAGGTAGACGTTGACCGAGTAGGGCTTTTTGTCGAGCCACACCTTCTTTTCAAAGTCGATGCGAAAGCTGCTGGTGTAGTCCTTGATCGCTTTGACCTTGCCCCAGTAGATCAGGCCCTTGTTGTCTTGCAGGTATTCGATCTTCTTGAAAAACGCCGCGTAAGTCGCGGAGTGCTCGCCGATTTTCAGCGGCATGTTTTTCAGCTTTTCCTTGTCGTCGATGTTCGACACATAACATTCCACCGGGTGGGCGAACACGCTGGTTTTGTCCGGGGTGGTGTCGCTGGCACTGACAGATTCGCCGCTGCGGGGTGAAGGTGTTTTCGCTGAATCTTGCAGGGCCAGCCCCTCGTTGCCGACCTCCGCGGTTTTACGCTCGTACGTACGACGGGTGAGGACAAATTCCGATGGGAAATTGTCCTCACGCTCATCGCCGTTTTCGCCCTCTGCGCTCTTGTGGAGACTGGCATAGCGGCAGCCGTCGATATGCCGGGTGCTCGGCGTGTTTTTGAAGTGCGGGGTGCGTTGGTAGTTGACGTTCCTGGCGTTGAACGTGCTCAGCACATTGCCTGCTTCGAAGGCGGCACGACAGGCATCGTTGGGGCACAGGAAACTGTCCTGGTCGGAATCGTAGGTGGCGGTTTCGTCGAAATTCAGGTCTCGTACGTCGTAGATCGACAGCTTGTCATCGAGACTCAGGCTGTAGGCCGTGTCGAATTTCATGGGGCTCGGGTCCGTGAGAGGTTTCGCTATTAATAGCGGGAACCCGCGTAAATATCAGCAAGAACCTGCAACCCGGCGTCCACTGAGGAAGCACAAGGTCCCGCCTATCGCTGTGAGTGTACCCAAGGCATAGAACATGCTGGCCGGCGCTGCGTTGATCAGCAGATACCCGCATATCACCGGGCTCATTGCCCCGCCGAACGCTGCAAGGTTCTGCGCGCCGTAGTAACTGCCGCGCAGTGCATCCGGGGCAATGGTGTCGATAAACAGGAACTCCGAGGGGTAGATGATCATCTCGCCCAAGGTGAACACGAACATCGCCAGGCACCAGGTCACCAGGCTATCCGCCAGGTTGAAGCCGATCAGCCCGACAATAAACAGCAGCGTGCCCAGTACGATCCAGTAGCGCAGTTGCTCACGCTTGAGAAACCGCCCGATCTGGTACTGCATCAAGATCACGGTAATGGCATTGCACGCCAGCACGGCCGAGAGAATCTTCAGCGCTTCGGCCGGCTTGTAGGCTACCAGCAGAAATTGCGACAGATACAGCGTATAGCGGCCGTGGACAATCGTGCTCAACAGGCTGCCGCTGGTGAACAGGATCAGCGTGCGGTCGTTGCGCAGCGTACGCAGGGTGCTGAGGAAACTCAGGGGTTTGTGGCTGTCGTCCCGTTGGGTCGGGGGAATGCCGATCATCAGGAACACACTGCCAAACGCAATGGCGCTGGCGATCAGGAATGGCGCCAGCTGCATATACCCGGCGATCACCACGCCCACCATCGGGCCGGTGGCGTAGCCGACATTGGTCAGGGTGTAGCGCAGGGAAAACACCTTGGCCCGCTCACCCACCGGCAGGTTTTCGCTGATGATCGCCTTGGAGCCAATCAGGAACAGCGCCGACGCGGCTTCGGTGATCACCAGGGTCAAGGTGGTGAGGTAGAGGTTGCTGGCAAAGGTCAGCAACAGAAAACCGATAGAACTGGAGAGCATGGCCAGGATCAGCAGCTTGCGCTTTTCCAGGCGGTCGATGATGTAGCCGCCGTACAGGCCCAACAGCGTGGCGATAAACACGGCAATGCCCATCAGCAGGCCGATGTCCTGCTGGTCCAAGCCCAGGCGGGTGCTCAGCAACAGGGCCAGCAACGGGCTGGTCATGGCGCGGCTGACCACGATGGTCACCGAGCAGATCATCAGGCGGCGGATTACCAGGGAGTAGGTGGCCACGGTGGGGGCGAGCGTCCTATTGAGTACTTGATGACAACACCGATCAAATGTGGGAGGGGCAAGCCCCCTCCCACATTTTCAGACCGTGTTGTTACTGGCCGGCATTGATGGTGATCTTCTCGACCGCCCCTTGCTCCAGCTCCCACTTCTTCAAGATCTTGCCGTAGGTCCCATCATCAATCATGCCCTGCAACGCCTCACTGATCGCCGTCACCAGCTCAGTGTTGCTCTTCTCAATCCCCAGCCCCGTGAACTGCTTGGAAATCGCCAGACCCACCGGCTTGTACTTACCCTTATCCAACGACATCAAATACGGAATCGTCTCGCTGCCCTGCATCGCCGCATCCAGACGGTTCTGCTGCAACTGCGCCCGTGCATCCGCCGAGCCTTCGGTGCCGATCACCACGATGGCCGGCTTACCCGCCGCTTCGCAGTGTTCCTTGCTCCATGCGGCAATTTCCGACGGCCAGGTGGTACGGCGGCTGGTGCCGACTTTTTTACCGCACAGGTCAGTCAATTCCTTGATTTCTTCACGCTTGGCCAGGGTGTACAGCTGCGGGCCGCTGGTGAAGTAGTCGATAAAGGTCACCGACTTCTGGCGCTCGGCGGTGTCGCTCATGCCCGACAGCACGATGTCCACGCGCTTGGTGGTCAGGCCGCTGAGCATTTGCTCGAAGCCGGTTTCCTGCCACTTGATCTTCACGCCCAGGCGTTCGGCGAGGGCGTTGCCCAGGTCGAAGTCAAAACCGGTGAGTGTGTTGGTGGCCGGGTCCTTGAAATCCATCGGCGGGTAGTTCGGCACGATGGCCGCGCTGATCTCGCCCTTGTCCTTGATAGCTGCCGGCAATGCCGCGAAAACACACGAGGAGGCCATCAGGCCCGCGAGCAAGGTTGGGATAAATATTTTTTTCATGGGGGCGTTCTCGTTAGTTTTGTTAGTTAAGTGCGAACGGCAGAAATAAAGCTTTGGGTACGCGGGTTTTGTGGGCTTATTAGAATGTCTTCAGGGCTGCCGGCTTCCACAATCTGGCCGGCGTCCATAAACACCATGCGGTTGGACACTTCGCGGGCGAAGCCCAACTCATGGGTGACCACGATCATGGTCATGCCGGTGGTGGCCAAATCACGCATCACCGACAGCACTTCGCCGACCAGCTCCGGGTCGAGGGCTGACGTGGGTTCGTCAAACAGCATCAGCTTGGGGCGCATTGCCAACGCACGGGCAATCGCCACACGCTGCTGTTGCCCGCCGGACAACTCCACCGGGTAGGCATTGCGCTTTTCGGCCAGGCCGACGCGGGCGAGCAATTCCAGCGCGTCCTCGATGGCTTCCTTGGGCGAACGCTTGAGCACCTGGCACGGGCCTTCGATGATGTTCTGCAACACGGTCATATGCGGGAACAAATTGAAGCGCTGGAACACCATGCCGGTGACCAGGCGCTGGCGGGCGATCTGCACTTCATTCATCTCATGCAGCTTGTTGCCGACCACCCGGTAACCCACCAGTTCGCCATCGACCCACAGGCCGCCCTTGTCGATTTTTTCCAACTGGTTGACGCAGCGCAGCAGGGTGCTTTTACCCGAGCCGGACGGGCCGATGATGCACATGACCTCACCTTGCTCGACCTCGATATTGATGTCGCGCAGCGCGTGATACTGGTCGTAATACTTGTTCAGGTTGACGGCCTTGACGATGCTTCTCATGGGGCAAATCTCCTCAACCCAGACTTACGAACGCTTGCCGGCGCCGCGGGCAAAACGACGCTCGAGGCGGCTTTGACCAAATGAAAGGACAGTCACCACCGCCAGGTACCAGATGCCGGCGACGATCAGCAGCTCCATGACCCGGGCGTTGGCGTAGTAGATGTTTTGCGCGTTGTGCAGCAGCTCGGAGTACTGGATCACGCTGGCCAGGCTGGTCATTTTCACCATGCTGATGAACTCGTTGCCTACAGGCGGAATGATCACACGCATGGCCTGCGGCAGAATGATCCTACGTAGCGCCTGCAGGCTCGGCATGCCGATGGACTTGGCCGCTTCGTACTGGCCGGTGTCCACCGACAACAGGCCGGCGCGCACCACCTCGGCGGTGTAGGCGCCCTGGTTGATACTCAGGCCGAGCAAGGCAGCCACGAAGGGCGTCATCAGGTCGACGGTGTCGATGCTGAACAAACCGGGAATCGCGATCACCGGGAAGATCAACGCCAGGTTGAACCACAGCAGCAACTGCAAAATCAGCGGCGTACCCCGGAACAGCCAGGTGTAGGTGATGGCCACGTACCGCAGGATCGGGTTGGCCGACATGCGCATGATCGCCGTGATCACCCCGATCACCACGCCCAGCGCCATCGCCAGGATCGACATGACGATGGTATTCACCAAGCCCCAGAGGATGGCCTCAGACGTGAGGAACTGGCCGATGTAGGACCATTCGATCTGGCCGTTGGCGAACGCGCGCAACAACGCGGCCAGCACAATCACGATCAACGTGGCAAAGAACATCCGCCCGTAATAGCGACGCGGCACGTGTTCGTACTGGGTGATGTCGAACTGGTTTTCGGACAGCTTGCGCTCTATTTCCAAGCGCTCGGCCGGGGTCTGGTTCATGGTGATTCTCCAAAACGGATGACGCTGCTACTGATGTACTCGGTCCAACTGTGGGAGCGGGCTTGCTCGCGAAAGCGTCAGCCTCAGCACCGCACCTCTGACAGGCTTAAATCCGAAAGCCCTGATAGCTCTCAGCCCACTGCTGCTGAGCCGCCAATGCAATCTTCAACCGCCCAATCTGCTCACGCACCCGCTCCGGTGCTGTTCCACCCCATCCACTGCGTGCCGCAATCGCCGCCTCCAGGGTCAGGCAATCGCGCACCTCGGGCGTCAGCCGCGCATCCACCTCCGCCAACATCGCTGGCGAGGCTTCCCATAACTCAATTTCATGCTTCTCACAGGCCTGCACCAACGCGCCGGTAATCTCATGGGCCTCCTTGAACGGCACACCACGGGTGGCCAGCCAGTCGGCCACTTCGGTCGCCAAGGTAAAGCCCATCGGTGCCTGGCGCCGCAGCTCCTCCACCTGGACCTTCATGGTCGCCACCATCCCGGCCATGGCTGGAAGTACCAGCAGCAAGGTGTCGACGCTGTCCAGCACGCTGTGTTTGTCTTCACTCAAATCGCGGTTGTACGACAGCGGCAAGGATTTGAGCGTCGACATCAACCCGGTCAGGTTGCCAATCAGACGCCCAGCCTTGCCCCGCGCCAACTCGGCAATGTCCGGGTTCTTTTTCTGCGGCATGATCGAGCTGCCGGTGGCGTAGGCATCGTCCAGCACCACCCAACGAAACTGCCGCGATGACCACAGGCAAAACTCCTCCGACAGCCGCGAAATATTCACCCCGAGCATGCCCGCCACAAACAGGAACTCCGCCACATGGTCACGGCTGGCGACGGCATCGATAGAGTTTTCGCACGGTCCGGTGTAGCCCATTTCCTTGGCCGACTGCGCCGGCTGTCGCGCAATCGCCGACCCCGCCATTGCTGCTGCACCCAATGGCGACAACGCCGTACGCGCATCCCAATCCACCAGGCGCTGTACATCACGCAACATCGACTGCGCGTGAGCCAGCAAGTGGTGGGCGAACACGATGGGTTGCGCCTGCTGCAAATGGGTAAAACCGGGGCAGATGCTGTCGATATGCTGCTCGGCCTGTTCCACCAACGCCTGCTGCAAACCCAGCACCTCGGTGGTGATGGTGCGCGCATGGTCCCGTAGGAAAAGGCGCAAATCGTTGGCGGTTTGATCATTACGCGAACGCCCGGCGCGCAGCTTGCCGCCCAATGCGCCCAGGCGCTCGGTCAAGACGCGTTCGATAAAGGTATGTACGTCCTCGTCATCCAGGGTGGGATGCAGGCGGCCGGCGGCGAAGTCTTCACCGATACGGTCCAGGGCTTCGAGGGTACGCAAGGTCTCCGACTCATCCAGCAAACCGGCGCGCTGCAATTCACGGGCATGGGCACGGGAGCCGGCCAGGTCGTAAGGCGTCAGGCGAAAATAGCGCTCGGGGCAACGGGACAATGCGGCCAAGGCAGCAGACGGACCGGTCTTGAAACGAGCGCCCCAAAGGCGGTCGGTGGGCTGGGACATGGGTATTCCTCACGCTTGTTTTTAGAAGAGTCGGAGGCAGTAAGAAAAGGTTTTCAACTAAGCTGAACCGGCGTCTGACGCGCCGTATTCAAGGTTGCCAAGGGCGGATGTTTATGTTCATTATCGCCGCCTGGCTATGTTCAAGGATTGGGTTGAAGCCTGTTGAATATGGCACTTGAGGTCAACGCGTATTATGGAAACTCCACTTTCCACTTCTGGAAACCTACCGCCAAAACCCGGCACACGACCGCCCCTGCAACTCAGTGGTTTGGACTTCAAACTGCTGCGGGTATTTATGGCCGTGGTCGAAGCCGGTGGCTTCAGTGCTGCGCAAAACGAGCTGAATGTGGGCCTGGCGGCCATCAGCAAACAGATCTCCGACCTCGAGATTCGTATCGGCATGCGCCTGTGTACACGGGGCCGGGAAGGCTTCGGGCTGACCGAAGAAGGCAAGTTGGTGTATCAAGCGTCCATTGAGTTATTTACCTCGGTGGACAGTTTCAGAGACAAGCTTAGTTCGGCGCAAAACGAACTCATTGGCGACCTTAGTGTGGGCGTTATTGATAACACTGTGTCCGACGTTAATTCCCCGCTGATTACCGCGTTGGGGAATTTACATAGCCAATCGCCAAAAGTTAGATTACGCCTGCATGCCTCGCAGCTGGACGAAGTTGAACGCGGCGTGGTGGAAGGGCGCTTGATTGTCGGCATCGTCCCCGTCTACCAGCGCCGCGAAGAATTTGACTACTTCCCGCTGTACGAAGAAAAGGCCCACGCCTACTGCGCCGTAGGACACCCGCTCTTCACCGCGAACGACATCACGCCCGAGGTGCTGCGCCAATATGAAGTGGTCAACCATCGGTATGCGATCCATCGCGACAAGACTAACTTCGTCAACTACGACAGCCAATCCGCCTCAGCCTCCCAGGTTGAAGCGGTCGCCATCCTGGTGCTGACCGGCCGGTTTATCGGCTTCCTGCCCGAGCACTACGCCGCACCGCTGGTAAGGGAAGGACGCCTGCGCGCACTGTGCCCTGAGCACGTTCATCTGAGCACCGCCTTCAACCTGATCCTGCGCCACAACGCGCCGAGAAGCCCGCTGGTAAAAGCCTTTGCCACCGCCCTGGGCGTAAATCTCAAAGCCACCACATAAGCCACTAGCCGAACACAGATCAAGGGGCTGAAAAAGGTCAAATGTGGGAGGTGTCGAGCTTTAGCGAGGCTGCGATCGAATCACCTCGGTCCCCCGCCAACCCCACGACCCGAATCACCGCTGCAACCGAGCCCGCTTTTTCTTCTTCGCATGAAAATGCCGAAAATGCGCATCCTGCGCGGCCGCCAACAACTCCCGATCCCCACGCGTATCGCCCCAGGCCCGCAGCCGATACTCGCCCAAATCGCCATACACCGCTTCCAGCCGCAGCACCTTATTCTCACACCGGCAGTTATTCCCGGTGAGCTTGCCGGTCAACACCCCGTCGACCACCTCAAGCTCAGTGCCAATCAACTTGATCCCAAGCCGATCGGCAAACGGCTGCAGCACCAACGCCGGCGACGCCGAACACAGCGTCACCACCGCCCCCGAGCCCAACTCCTGCTCCACCGACAACACCCCCGCCGGGCGCATCAACCGTGCCCAATTGCGCTGGCAATACTCCTCGGCCTTCTGCTGCACCCACGTCTTCTCCACCCCGGTCATAAAGGTGCGGATCAACTGCGCCTTCAACTCATCCCGGCTGATCTGCCGCACCAAAAAGCGCAGCCCGGGCACGGCCAGCTTGACCATTCGGCCATAAAACTCGCCGGTGCCAAAGGCAAACTTGAGGAAGGGCACGAAACTGTCGTGGTGGGTCAGGGTGCCGTCGAAGTCAAAGACGGAGAGTACTTTGGCATCCACAGGGCCGGCTTCGAGCATGTCTGGGTTCACGGGTTGGCCTCGGTCCTATCTAGTATTTTTTTGAGCGTGCATCAGGTGTGACAGCAGGAGTCTACTCCCGTGCCAATCTTCCGACCTTGGCGTAAAGCCCCTCGGTGAAAGCCACCCGGTCACTCGACCGGTGACAACGCTGATGGCAATTGGGACACAAGGCTACAGCATTGGTGATGCGATCCGAACCCTTCTGGGCCAGGTGCTTGACGTGATGTACTTCAAGAAATGGCAAACCGTCGACCTCAAACGGCGCGTTAGCGCCGCAGCCTTCGCAGATGCCCTCGGCCTCTTTCAGTACCCAGGCGCGTACCTTTGGGTCGCGAACAAAAGCGGTGCTGACGGTCGAGACCTTCTGCGGCTGGGCAATGCCGTCCGGTAGCTGAGTGAACGGTTGCTGCTGCAGTTTGGACGCGCGGCGGATAAGCGTTTGCTCGTCTGCTGTTTGGGCGGCGTCTTCGGATTCGAATACACCCTGTGCGGCCAGCGCTTGGCGGATACGTTGTTCGACGCCTGTGCCTACGTTCTTCGCAGGCTTATAGCCTTCGATACGGTCCCAGCCCATACGCACAAGCACGGTGGAGATATTTTGCATACGGAACTCGATAGAGCCCTTTGCACGGCCTGCCACCGGGCCTTCGCGTAGAAGGCGATTTTCGAGGGCTTTGTTAAAAGGTTGGCCGCTCTTTTCCCAGGTCAGCATCTTCAAATACGCCTCGACCGCAGCTGCCAGCTCCGCGTCGCTCCAGTCCGTTTTGTCTTTCGTAATGTCCATACAGCCGCCGAGGGTAGAAAACCCTCGGACGATACTGAGTAGCCATTATTGCGTCTACGAAATTTCCTACGTTCTGACAGGAATGAGCGGACAGCGCCATTGGTAACTGAATTGGCTGCTTTGTCTTGAAGGTTTCAAGCGAGCTTGCATAAAAAAGCCCTGAACAAGTCAGGGCTTCTCGGTTTAACTGTGCTAAGAATTAATCCCAGCTCAACGCCCCACCCGTCTGATACTCAATAACCCGAGTCTCAAAGAAATTCTTCTCTTTCTTCAAGTCCATGATTTCACTCATCCACGGGAACGGGTTGGTCGTCCCCGGATATTCTTCCTTCAACCCAATCTGCGAAAGGCGACGGTTAGCGATGAACTTCAGATAGTCTTCCATCATCGCAGCGTTCATCCCCAGCACCCCACGTGGCATGGTATCCCGCGCATATTCAATCTCCAGCTGTGTCCCTTGCAGGATCATCTGGGTCGCTTCTTCCTTCATCTCGGCATCCCACAGATGCGGGTTTTCGATCTTGATCTGGTTGATCACATCTATACCGAAGTTCAAGTGCATCGACTCATCGCGCAGGATGTACTGGAACTGCTCGGCAACGCCGGTCATTTTATTGCGGCGGCCCATGGACAAAATCTGGGTGAAGCCGCAATAGAAGAAGATGCCTTCCAGCACGCAGTAGTAGGCGACCAGGTTGCGCAGCAGCTCTTTATCAGTCTCGACGGTACCGGTTTCGAACTTCGGATCGGAGATCGAGCGGGTGTATTTCAGGCCCCAGGCTGCCTTCTTAGCCACCGATGGAATCTCGTGGTACATGTTGAAGATCTCGCCTTCATCCATGGCCAACGATTCGATGCAGTACTGGTAGGCGTGGGTGTGGATCGCTTCTTCGAAAGCCTGGCGCAGGATGTACTGGCGGCATTCCGGGTTGGTGATCAGGCGGTACACGGCCAGGACCAGGTTGTTGGCGACCAGGGAGTCGGCGGTGGAGAAGAAGCCGAGGTTGCGCATGACGATGCGGCGTTCGTCGTCGGTCAGGCCTTCGGGGTTTTTCCACAGGGCGATGTCGGCGGTCATGTTGACCTCTTGCGGCATCCAGTGGTTGGCGCAGCCGTCGAGGTACTTCTGCCAGGCCCAGTCGTATTTGAAGGGCACGAGTTGGTTGAGGTCGGCGCGGCAGTTGATCATGCGCTTTTCGTCAACGGCGACGCGGGCGGAGGCGCCTTCAAGTTCGGCGAGGCCTTCGGCGACGTCGAGTTTGTCCAGGGCAGCCTTGGCGCGCACGATGGCGGCGGAGTCACTGGCGGTGACGGCGCGGGCTTCGATGGCGGCAGCGGCGCCGGCACCGTCGAGGCGGTCCATGTTGGCTTCGGTGGCGTGGCCGGCGTTGGCGCCTTTGGTGGCTACTTCGCCGTCTTCTTCTTTGTCGAATTCGTCCCAGCTCAGCATGACGTGTCGTCTCCTGCGTGAGGGCTCAAAGGTGCCCGTGTGAAACCGGATGGTTGGGTGTTCACACGGCCCTCGGGCCGCGGTGGATCTTAAGGAATCGTTTGTTGCAACAGCTCGCGCAGGCAAATAAACGGAATTGGGTAACGGTGCTCTGCTTGAGGCTTGAGGGGCGGAGCGACAGGTGCATGCTCCAGCGCAGGCTCAAGGTCTGGCTCTTCGTCCCTGTGTAAAGGGATATTGCAGGCCCGATTTACCCGCGCATTATAGGGAAAAATTCGGCTTTGTGTTGCGGCGGATGGTCTCGGATCAGAGACAAAAAGGCGGCTATTTGAGCCAGAGTGAGGGTTTGCGGGGGTTTGATGGGGTAGGAAATTTTTGACGGGGGTGGGCTATTTATTTTGGGGGGGAGGGGAGGGCTTTTTGAGGGCAGGAAGGGAGGACCGGTTCTTTGCCGCAAGAACGATTTCTTGCGGCGAATAAGATCCGGGTCTGTCTAGCTAACGAAGTTGTTATCCGTTAGAGCAACCATTACCCATGACATGGTAATTAAGGATATGACGCTGGCCTTGGGAGTCTTCATATTCCATCTTCACTGGTACAACTTCGCAGACTTCCGGGATATTGCTCATGGACAATACTTTGGCCACATCCAGCTTGGTGCTATAGGTGTAGTCCTCAACAATCGGGGCGTTCTGGCCGGCCAGCTCGGTCGGGGCCTCGTCGGCCAGGGCGGCGGTGGCGCACAAGCTGCTGAGGGCCATAACTACGAGAGCTTTCATTTCTTTACTTACCTTCTTCAGGGCGAAAGGGGTCACGGGGCCCTTGTGAGGCCACGTGTGTAACTTAGGAATGGTTAGTTCGGATTAACGTGCCTTCGTGGGGGCTGTTACGTTGTTAATCACTGTTGTGTTAATCACAATGCCTTGGTTGGCGGAAGTGATTCTAGGCCTGCGGGTTATATTCATATACCCGTGCTTTTGATAAAGACTGTTGGCGGTTTTTGTAACAATCCCGTGGTAAAGGTTTTTTCACCCGCCTGCAAAGCCCCGCAGGCTGCGGGCCAGAGCGGCAAACGGGGATAGCAGGGCATTTTGTAGGGTCTTGTTACTACCATCGTCGAATGGTTCTATAGGCCCACCCCGGATACAACTGGGTCATACAACAACAACTATGTCACCGAGGTAAGAAAGATGAGTGCGGCTTCCCTGTACCCCGTTCGCCCCGAAGTAGCAGCCAACACGCTGACCGACGAGGCAACCTACAAGGCCATGTACCAGCAGTCGGTGGTCAACCCCGATGGCTTCTGGCGCGAGCAAGCCAAGCGCCTTGACTGGGTCAAGCCTTTCACCGCGGTGAAGCAGACCTCTTTCGACGATCACCATGTCGACATCAAGTGGTTCGCCGATGGCACCCTGAACGTTTCCTACAACTGTCTGGACCGTCACCTCGCCGAGCGCGGCGACCAGGCGGCGATCATCTGGGAGGGCGATGACCCTGCCGAGAGCCGTACCATCACCTACCGCGAGCTGCACGAAGAAGTCTGCAAGTTCGCCAACGCCCTGCGTGGCCAGGATGTACACCGCGGCGACGTGGTGACCATCTATATGCCGATGATCCCCGAAGCCGTGGTCGCCATGCTGGCCTGTACCCGCATCGGTGCGATCCATTCGGTCGTGTTCGGCGGTTTCTCGCCGGAGGCCCTGGCCGGTCGCATCATCGACTGTAAGTCGAAGGTGGTGATCACTGCCGATGAAGGCATTCGCGCCGGTAAGAAGATTCCGCTGAAAGCCAACGTCGACGACGCGCTGACCAACCCGGAAACCAGCAGCATCCAGAAGGTCATCGTGTGCAAGCGCACCAATGGCCAGATCAAGTGGAACCAGCATCGCGATATCTGGTACGAAGACCTGATGAAAGTGGCGGGCACCGTGTGTGCGCCCAAGGAGATGGGCGCCGAAGAAGCGCTGTTCATCCTCTACACCTCCGGTTCCACCGGCAAGCCCAAAGGCGTGCAGCACACCACCGGCGGCTACCTGTTGTACGCGGCCCTGACCCACGAGCGCGTATTCGACTACCGCCCGGGCGAAATCTACTGGTGCACCGCTGACGTCGGCTGGGTCACCGGCCACACGTATATTGTCTACGGCCCGCTGGCCAATGGCGCGACCACCTTGCTGTTCGAAGGCGTGCCGAACTACCCGGACATCACCCGGGTTGGCAAGATCGTCGACAAGCACAAGGTCAATATCCTCTACACCGCCCCGACCGCGATCCGCGCGATGATGGCGTCCGGCACCGCTGCCTGCGAAGGCGTCGATGGCAGCAGCCTGCGCCTGTTGGGTTCGGTGGGTGAGCCGATCAACCCGGAAGCGTGGGACTGGTACTACAAGAACGTCGGCCAATCCCGTTGCCCGATCGTCGACACCTGGTGGCAGACCGAAACCGGCGCCACCCTGATGAGCCCGCTGCCGGGCGCCCATGCACTCAAGCCGGGTTCTGCCGCGCGACCGTTCTTCGGCGTGGTACCGGCGTTGGTGGACAACCTGGGCAACATCATCGAAGGCGCCGCCGAAGGCAACCTGGTGATTCTCGACTCGTGGCCAGGCCAGGCCCGTACCCTGTACGGCGACCATGACCGTTTTGTCGACACGTACTTCAAGACCTTCCGTGGCATGTACTTCACCGGTGACGGCGCCCGTCGCGATGAAGATGGCTACTGGTGGATCACCGGCCGTGTGGATGACGTGTTGAACGTGTCCGGCCACCGCATGGGCACCGCCGAGATCGAAAGCGCCATGGTTGCCCACCCTAAAGTCGCCGAAGCGGCGGTGGTGGGTGTGCCGCACGACATCAAGGGCCAGGGCATCTATGTGTATGTGACCCTGAAGAATGGCGAAGAACCCAGCGAAGCCCTGCGCCTGGAGCTGAAGAACTGGGTGCGCAAGGAAATCGGGCCGATTGCCTCGCCGGACGTGATCCAGTGGGCACCGGGTTTGCCGAAGACGCGCTCGGGGAAAATCATGCGCCGCATCCTGCGCAAGATTGCCACGGCCGAGTACGACGGGCTGGGCGATATTTCCACCCTTGCGGACCCGGGGGTAGTGGCGCATTTGATTGAGACCCACAAGACCATGAACGTCGCGTAAGGCGGGCTGGTCAGACAAAGCCCCATTCGGTGTGAGCCGAGTGGGGCTTTTTTGTGAGTGCTTGAAATTGGAGGAGATCCAAATAAATATCGGTTTTTCGCGTAGGAGGTTTCTGAATGTTACCGAGTGGCCCAAATGTGTAACCCATCGCCCAAACATGAGGCAAAGGGCTACTCTTATGCCCCGAAAAACCGCGTTTTAGACACCCCGAGCCATAAGATTAAACGCCACACTTGCCGTGCTAGAAGGGTTTGCGAATAATAGGCCCGCAATTTGCAGCATCAACAGGTTTAATATCTTTTGTCTCTGCATAAAATTCAGAGGCTGTCAATGTGCTGGAACCGCTTTCTCAGTGCTTCTGTAAATTGTTGTCGCATTGAGGAAATATCGGCTTCCGGCCTGTCGTTAGAATGCCGATCACTCGCTCGTCGTCTCCACTGTTGAATTGGTGTAGGACGCAGCACCGCTATTCGGTTTCACTCAGTCGCATCGTGGGCCATGGCTCATACTGCTGTTTTGCCCTATACCGATGGAGTCCCAAGATGAAGAAACTCGTGCTGTTGGGCGCCCTGGCGCTGTCCGTGCTGTCCATGCAGGCTTTCGCTGAAGGCAAGCCTCTGAAAATTGGTATCGAAGCGGCTTACCCTCCGTTTGCCTCGAAGGCGCCGGATGGCAGCATCGTCGGTTTTGACTACGATATCGGCAACGCCCTGTGCGAAGAGATGCAGGTCAAGTGCACCTGGGTCGAGCAAGAGTTCGACGGCCTGATCCCGGCGCTCAAAGTGCGCAAGATCGACGCGATCCTGTCGTCCATGTCCATCACCGAAGACCGCAAGAAGTCCGTGGACTTCACCAACCGCTACTACCTGACCCCTGCGCGCCTGGTGTTGAAGGAAGGCACTGCGGTCAGCGACAGCCTGGATGAACTCAAAGGCAAGAAGATCGGCGTGCAGCGCGGTTCGATCCACGACCGTTTCGCCAAGGAAGTCCTGGCACCTAAAGGCGCCACCGTTGTGCCTTACAGCTCGCAGAACGAAATCTACCTGGACGTGGAAGCCGGTCGCCTCGACGGCACCGTGGCCGACGCCACCCTGTTGCAGGAAGGTTTCCTCGATACGCCAGCCGGTAAAGGCTATGCGTTCACCGGCCCGGCATTCACCGACGTCAAGTACTTCGGCGACGGTGTAGGCATCGCCGTGCGCAAAGGCGACAAGGAAAACCTGGACCGCATCAACGCTGCCATCGCCGCGATCCGTGCCAACGGTAAATACAAAGAAATCGAGAAAAAGTACTTCAACTTCGATATTTACGGCCCAGAAGCCAAGTAAGTACTCGCAGCTGTCTGTCCGAAATGGCGCAAGCAACAGAATTCCTGCGGTTTGCGCCATTTTTTCATCCCCCTTTTCGAGGACCTGAATCATGTTGAAAGGCTACGGGGCCGTCATCCTCGATGGCGCATGGTTGACGCTTCAGCTCGCCTTGTCGTCCATGGCCTTGGCCATTGTTCTGGGTCTGATCGGGGTCGCGTTACGCCTGTCGCCGGTGCGCTGGTTGGCCTGGCTGGGTGACTTGTACTCCACGGTGATCCGCGGGATCCCCGACCTGGTGCTGATCCTGCTGATTTTCTACGGCGGTCAGGACCTGCTCAATCGCGTCGCGCCGATGCTTGGCTATGACGACTATATCGACTTGAACCCCTTGGCCGCCGGTATCGGCACCCTGGGTTTCATCTTTGGCGCCTACCTGTCGGAAACCTTCCGTGGCGCCTTCATGGCCATCCCCAAGGGCCAGGCCGAAGCCGGCCTGGCGTATGGCATGAGCAGCTTCCAGGTGTTTTTCCGGGTGATGGTGCCGCAGATGATCCGGCTGGCGATCCCCGGATTTACCAACAACTGGCTGGTACTCACCAAGGCCACCGCGCTGATCTCGGTGGTGGGCCTGCAAGACATGATGTTCAAGGCCAAGCAGGCGGCTGATGCCACCCGCGAGCCTTTTACCTTCTTCCTCGCAGTGGCGGCGATGTACCTGGTGATCACCAGCGTGTCGTTGCTGGCCCTGCGTCATCTTGAGAAGCGCTACTCGGTAGGCGTAAGGGCGGCTGATCTATGATCTTCGACTACAACGTCATCTGGGAGGCCATGCCGCTGTACCTTGGCGGCCTGCTGACCACCCTGAAACTGCTCGCCATCTCGCTGTTCTTCGGCCTGCTCGCCGCGTTGCCCCTGGGCTTGATGCGTGTGTCCAAGCAACCGGTCGTCAACGGCGTGGCCTGGCTCTACACCTACGTGATCCGCGGCACGCCGATGCTGGTGCAGCTGTTCCTGATCTACTACGGCATGGCGCAGTTCGAAGCGGTGCGCGAGAGCTTCATGTGGCCGCTGCTGTCCAGCGCGACCTTCTGCGCGTGCCTGGCCTTTGCGATCAACACCAGCGCCTACACCGCCGAGATCATTGCCGGTAGCCTCAAGGCCACCCCCAATGGCGAGATCGAAGCGGCCAAGGCCATGGGCATGTCGCGCTACAAGCTGTACCGCCGCATCCTGCTGCCGTCGGCCCTGCGCCGCGCGCTGCCGCAGTACAGCAACGAAGTGATCATGATGCTGCAGACCACCAGTCTCGCGTCCATCGTCACCCTGATCGACATCACCGGTGCCGCGCGCACGGTGAACGCGCAGTTTTACCTGCCGTTCGAAGCCTACATCACCGCCGGCGTGTTCTACCTGTGCCTGACCTTTATCCTGGTGCGCCTGTTCAAGTTGGCCGAGCGCCGCTGGCTGAGCTACCTGGCTCCACGGAAGCACTGATATGGAACGTATCGATCACCTGTTGCCCTGGGGCCACCTGGGCTGCGAGCGCCAGCTGAGCGTGTTCCGTTTCGGCAGCGGCGAGCGCAAGGCCTATATCCAGGCCAGCCTGCACGCCGATGAATTGCCCGGCATGCGCGCCGCGTGGGAGCTGAAAAAACGCCTCGCTGAACTTGAAGCGCAAGGCGCCCTCAACGGCGTGATCGAGTTGGTGCCGGTGGCCAACCCGATGGGCCTGGGCCAGTTGCTGCAAGGCAGCCACCAGGGCCGTTTCGAAGTGGGCAGCGGCAAGAATTTCAACCGCGATTTCGTTGAGTTGAGCGAGCCGGTGGCCGAGTTGCTCACAGGCAAGCTGGGGGATGATGCTCACGCCAACGTGCGCATGATTCGCCAGGCGATGGCCGATGCGCTCAACGCATTGCCCGAGCCGAGCAGCCAGTTGCAAGGCATGCAGCGCATCCTGCTGAGCCATGCGTGCAGCGCCGATATCGTCCTCGACCTGCACTGCGACGCCGAAGCCGCGCTGCACATGTACGCGCTGCCCCAGCATTGGCCGCAGTGGCGTTCGTTGTCGGCGCACTTGAATGTGAAAGTCGGTCTGCTCGCGGAAGATTCCGGTGGCAGTTCGTTCGATGAGGCCTGTTCGTTGCCGTGGCTGCGGTTGTCCCGCGCCTTCCCCGACGCACAGGTCCCGCTGGCCTGCCTGGCGACTACCCTGGAATTGGGCGGTCAGGCGGACACCGGCCGTGACGAAGCGATCTTCCACGCCGAAGGCATCCTCGCGTTTCTCGCCGAGCAAGGCCTGATCAAGGGCGAATGGCCGGCGCCGCAACACGAACCGTGTGAAGGCGTGCCCTTCGAAGGCACCGAATTGCTGTTCGCGCCCCACGCCGGGGTGATCAGTTACCTGCGTAAAGCCGGCGACTGGATCGAGAAGGGCGAGCCGATTTTTGAAGTGATTGATCCCCTGGAAGACCGCGTGAGCATTATCTGCGCGGGCACCTCGGGGGTATTGTTTGCCGTTGAACGGCTACGTTATGCCCAAGCGGGTTTCTGGCTGGCCAAGGTGGCGGGGCGCGAAGCGCTGCGTCACGGGCGCTTGCTCAACGACTGACCACCTGTTTTTGTGAGAACCGACCGCATGTACAAACTTGAAGTCCAAGACCTGCATAAACGCTATGGCAGTCATGAAGTGCTCAAAGGCGTGTCCCTGGCCGCCGCGGCCGGTGATGTGATCAGCATCATCGGTTCCAGTGGTTCGGGCAAAAGCACCTTTTTGCGCTGCATCAACCTGCTGGAGCAACCCCACGCCGGCAAGATCCTGCTCAATAACGAAGAGCTGAAACTGGTGGCCAACAAGGACGGCGCCATGAAGGCCGCCGACCCTAAGCAGCTGCAACGCATGCGCTCGCGCCTGTCGATGGTGTTCCAGCATTTCAACCTGTGGTCGCACATGACGGCGCTGGAAAACGTGATGGAAGCGCCGGTGCACGTGCTGGGCATGTCGAAAAAAGACGCCCGTGAAAAGGCCGAGCACTACCTGGCCAAGGTCGGCGTGGGCCATCGCAAGGATGCGTTCCCCGGCCATATGTCCGGTGGCGAGCAGCAGCGCGTGGCGATTGCCCGAGCCCTGGCGATGGAGCCGGAGGTGATGCTGTTCGACGAACCCACCTCGGCCCTCGACCCCGAGCTGGTGGGCGAAGTGCTCAAGGTCATGCAGGACCTGGCCCAGGAAGGCCGCACCATGGTGGTGGTGACCCACGAAATGGGCTTTGCCCGTGAAGTGTCGAACCAGCTGGTGTTCTTGCACAAAGGCATCGTGGAAGAGCGTGGCAACCCGCGGGAAGTGCTGGTCAACCCGCAGTCCGAGCGGTTGCAGCAGTTCCTGTCCGGCAGCTTGAAATAATCAAGGCCGCTGCTCCCCCCCTGTAGGAGCGAGCTCGCTCGCGAAGATCGTCAACGATAACGCGGGAAGCCTGATGCCCCGTGATGTTCTCAGGTTTTTTCGCGAGCAAGCTCGCTCCTACAGGAAAGCAGGTCTTCATTGTTTTTGAGCTTTGTGTTGGTTTACGGGCTAGCATTGGCCCTTGTCTTCATTACCGTTCTTCGCTTCGGATAGCACTCCATGACCGCCCACAAAATTGGTTTCCTGATTTGGCCCAGCACAAAAGCACTCACGCTTGCGCTGGCTGAGGAGGCCTTGCGCGTTGCTCAGCGGGTGCATCCGGAGGTGGTCTACGAGCTGTCGTTTTTGCTCGCAGAGCCGGCCGCCGAAGGCGCCTGGCAACTGCCGGGTGAGCCGTGGGCCGGCAAGCTGGAAGGCTTCCAGAAACTGTTCCTGCTGGCGGACGAGCCGCCTGCCGTGATCGCCTCGCAACTGAGCACCGCCCTCAAGCAACTGGTGCGCGCCGGTTGTGTGATCGGCGGCTTGTCGGCCGGTGTCTACCCGTTGGCCCAGCTCGGCCTGCTCGACGGCTACCGCGCCGCCGTGCACTGGCGTTGGCAGGATGATTTTGCCGAGCGCTTCCCCAAGGTCATTGCCACCAGCCATCTGTTCGACTGGGACCGTGATCGCCTGACCGCTTGCGGCGGCATGTCGGTACTCGACCTGTTGCTGGCGGTGCTGGCCCGTGACCACGGTGCCGAACTGGCCGGTGCGGTGTCGGAAGAGCTGGTGGTGGAGCGCATTCGCGAAGGCGGCGAGCGCCAGCGCATCCCGCTGCAGAACCGCCTGGGCTCCAGCCATCCGAAGCTGACCCAGGCAGTGTTGCTGATGGAAGCCAATATCGAAGAGCCGCTGACCACCGACGAAATCGCCCAGCATGTGTGCGTGTCGCGACGACAACTGGAGCGGATCTTCAAGCAATACCTCAATCGCGTTCCCAGCCAGTACTACCTGGAACTGCGCCTGAACAAGGCCCGCCAGATGCTCATGCAAACCAGCAAGTCGATCATCCAGATCGGCCTGTCCTGCGGCTTCTCCTCGGGGCCGCACTTCTCCAGCGCCTACCGCAACTTCTTTGGCGCCACCCCGCGCGAAGACCGCAACCAGCGGCGCAGCAGCAGCCCGTTCGAACTCTCGTCGGTGCCGTCCGAGCGTGGTTGACGTGGGGTGAATACGGTTGGCGCGGTGTGGCGCGTCCATCGAACAACTTCCCTGCATACTGCCGAAAAACCCTGCATCCGTTTAAACTGCGCCATTGCGACGCTATTTGTCGCATTGGCGTAAACCCGCGTAAAACGGGGGTTGGCGCTATAAGAAGTTGTCGCTTGGCGGCAAGGCCGCGCTGAAAACTGTCCTTACAATCCCTGCATCGCCCGCCAGTTCCAGGCAGGCGTTCCTCTTCAGGAGACTCCGATGTCCGTTGAGCAAGCCCCGGTGCAACGTGCCGATTTCGACCAGGTCATGGTTCCCAACTACGCACCTGCCGCATTCATCCCCGTGCGTGGCGCAGGTTCCCGTGTGTGGGACCAGGCGGGTCGCGAGCTGATCGACTTTGCCGGCGGTATCGCGGTCAACGTGTTGGGCCACGCCCACCCGGCGCTGGTCGGTGCACTGACCGAACAGGCCAGCAAGCTGTGGCACGTCTCCAACGTCTTCACCAACGAGCCGGCCCTGCGCCTGGCCCATAAGCTGATCGACGCCACGTTTGCCGAGCGTGTGTTCTTCTGCAACTCCGGCGCCGAAGCCAACGAGGCCGCGTTCAAGCTGGCCCGTCGCGTGGCGTTCGACCGTTTCGGCAGCGAGAAGTACGAGATCATTGCCGCGCTGAACAGCTTCCACGGCCGTACCCTGTTCACCGTCAACGTCGGTGGCCAGTCGAAGTACTCCGATGGTTTCGGGCCTAAAATCACCGGCATCACCCACGTCCCTTATAACGACCTGGAAGCGCTGAAAGCCGCCGTGTCGGACAAGACCTGCGCCGTGGTGCTGGAACCGATCCAGGGCGAAGGCGGCGTACTGCCGGCCGAACTGGCTTACCTGCAAGGTGCTCGCGAACTGTGCGACGCAAACAATGCGCTGCTGGTGTTCGACGAAGTGCAGACCGGCATGGGCCGCAGCGGCCATCTGTTTGCCTACCAGCACTACGGCGTGGTGCCCGACATCCTCACCAGCGCCAAGAGCCTGGGCGGCGGTTTCCCGATTGCGGCGATGCTTACCCGTGAAGACCTGGCCAAGCACCTGGTGGTCGGTACCCACGGCACCACCTACGGCGGCAACCCGCTGGCGTGCGCGGTGGCCGAAGCGGTCATCGACGTGATCAACACCCCTGAGGTGCTGGCCGGCGTCAACGCCAAGCACGACCTGTTCAAGGCGCGCCTGGAGCAGATCGGCAAGCAGTACGGCATCTTCACCGAAGTGCGTGGCATGGGCCTGCTGATCGGTTGCGTACTGAGCGATGCGTTCAAAGGCAAGGCCAAGGACGTGTTCAACGCGGCCGAGAAAGAAAACCTGATGATCCTGCAAGCCGGCCCTGACGTGGTGCGTTTTGCGCCGAGCCTGGTGGTGGAAGACGCGGACATCAACGAAGGCCTGGATCGCTTCGAGCGTGCGGTAAAAGCGCTGACCCAAGCCTGATACATATCTGTCTGTCGGACCGGATCAAATGTGGGAGGGGGCTTGCCCCCGATGGCAGTTTGTCAGTTGATACATCCGGTGACTGATACACCGCTATCGGGGGCAAGCCCCCTCCCACATTAGGACCTGTGTTGTTCCTGACCTGTCCGGTATTTTTTCTTATGAGTTTTCGAGTTAAGGAGTGACACCATGCTGGTGATGCGCCCCGCGCAAATGGCTGATCTGGGCGAGGTACAGCGTCTGGCTGCGGACAGCCCGATTGGTGTCACCTCCTTGCCGGATGATGTGGAACGCCTGAGCGACAAGATCGCCGCCAGCGAAGCGTCCTTCGCGGCCGAGGTGAGTTTCAACGGCGAAGAAAGCTATTTCTTCGTGCTGGAAGACACCGAGACCGGCAAGCTTGCCGGCTGCTCGGCCATCGTCGCTTCGGCCGGTTACTCGGAGCCTTTCTACAGTTTTCGTAACGAGACCTTCGTGCACGCTTCCCGCGAGCTGAAGATCCACAACAAGATTCACGTGCTTTCCCAGTGCCACGACCTCACCGGCAACAGCCTGCTCACCAGTTTCTACGTGGTGCCGGAGCTGGTCGGTTCGCCGTGGTCGGAACTCAATTCCCGTGGCCGCCTGTTGTTCGTCGCCAGCCACCCCGAGCGCTTTGCCGATTCGGTGGTGACCGAGATTGTCGGCTACAGCGACGAGAACGGTGATTCGCCGTTCTGGGACGCCATCGGCCGCAACTTCTTCGACCTCAACTACGCCGCCGCCGAGCGCCTGTGCGGGCTGAAAAGCCGTACATTCCTCGCCGAGCTGATGCCGCATTACCCGATCTACGTGCCGCTGCTGCCGGACGAAGCCCAGGAAGCCATGGGCCAGGTGCACCCGCGTGCACAGATCACCTTCGACATCCTGATGCGTGAAGGCTTCGAGACCGACCACTACATCGACATCTTCGACGGCGGCCCGACGCTGCACGCACGGGTCTCGGGCATTCGCTCGATCGCCCAGAGCCGCGTGGTGCCGGTGAAGATCGGCGAGATGGTCAAGGGTGTCGGCCGCCAGTACCTGGTGAGCAACGCGCAGTTGCAGGATTACCGCGCGGTCATGCTGGAGCTGGACTACGCGCCGGGCAAACCGGTGACCCTGGACCTGGCAGCCGCCGAAGCCCTGGGCGTTGGTGAAGGCGCGAGTGTGCGCCTGGTAGCGGTATAAACAGAGTGTCGCGGGTGGCTGGCAGCAGCGGCCCGTCTGAGGAGATAGCATGATCGTTCGTCCCGTACGCAGCAGCGATTTACCGGCCCTGATTGATCTGGCGCGCAGCACCGGCACCGGCCTCACCACCTTGCCGGCCAACGAAGAGCGCCTGACCCACCGGGTAGGCTGGGCGGAAAAAACCTTTCGCGGCGACGCCGGGCGCGGTGATGCCGACTACCTGTTCGTGCTGGAAAACGACGAAGGTCGGGTGGTGGGGATTTCCGCCATCGCCGGTGCCGTCGGCCTGCGCGAGCCGTGGTACAACTTCCGGGTCGGCCTGACGGTCAGCGCCTCCCAGGAACTGAATATCTACCGTGAGATTCCGACGCTGTTCCTGGCCAACGACCTCACCGGCAATTCCGAACTGTGCTCGTTGTTCCTGCATGCCGATTACCGTAACGGCCTCAACGGCCGCATGCTGGCCAAGGCGCGCCTGCTGTTTATCGCCGAGTTCCCGCAACTGTTTGGCAACAAGATCATCGCCGAGATGCGTGGCGTGTCCAACGATGCCGGGCGTTCGCCGTTCTGGGAAAGCCTGGGCCGGCACTTCTTCAAGATGGAATTCAGCCAGGCCGATTACCTCACCGGCGTGGGCAACAAGGCGTTTATCGCTGAGTTGATGCCCAAGTTTCCGTTGTACAGCTGCTTCCTTTCCGAAGATGCGCGCAACGTGATCGGCAAGGTCCATCCGGACACCGAGCCGGCGCTGAGCATGCTCAAGAGCGAAGGCTTCAGCTACCAGGGCTACGTCGATATTTTCGACGCCGGCCCGGCCGTGGAGTGTGAAACCAGCAAGATCCGTGCGGTGCGTGATAGCCAGTCGCTGGTGTTGGCCATCGGCACACCGGGGGACGACGCCACGCCGTTCCTGATCCATAACCGCAAACGCGAAGATTGCCGCATCACCGCCGCACCGGCACGCCTGGCGGCCGGCACGCTGGTGGTCGATCCGCAAACCGCCAAGCGCCTGCAACTGGTGGTGGGTGATCAAGTGCGTGCCGTACCGTTGTCTGCTGCCCGGGAGTCGAAATAATGAATTCGCTGTATATCGCAGGTAGCTGGCTGGCTGGCCAGGGTGAACTGTTTGAATCGCGCAATCCGGTGACCCAGCAGGTGCTGTGGGCCGGTAATGGCGCCACGGTCGAGCAGGTCGAGTCGGCCGTGCAGGCCGCGCGCCAGGCGTTTCCGGCCTGGGCCCGGCGCCCGCTGGAAGAGCGCATCAGCGTGCTGGAAGCCTTCGCCGCGAGCCTGAAAAGCCGCGCCGATGAAATCGCCCGCTGCATCGGCGAGGAGACCGGCAAGCCGCTGTGGGAGTCGGCCACCGAAGTCACCAGCATGGCCAACAAGATCGCTATCTCGGTGCAAAGCTACCGCGAGCGTACCGGCGAGAAGAGCGGCCCCCTGGGCGACGCCACTGCTGTATTGCGCCACAAGCCCCACGGCGTGGTGGCGGTGTTTGGTCCTTACAACTTCCCCGGTCATCTGCCCAATGGGCATATCGTCCCGGCGTTGCTGGCGGGTAACACCGTGCTGTTCAAGCCCAGCGAGCTGACCCCGAAAGTCGCCGAGCTGACCGTGCAGTGCTGGATCGACGCCGGTTTGCCGGCGGGCGTGTTGAACCTGCTGCAAGGCGCGCGCGAGACCGGCATTGCGTTAGCCGCCAACCCCGGTATCGATGGGTTGTTCTTCACCGGTTCCAGCCGTACCGGCAATCATCTGCACCAGCAGTTCTCCGGGCGTCCGGACAAGATCCTGGCCCTGGAAATGGGCGGCAACAACCCACTGGTGGTGGACGAGGTGGCCGACGTGGATGCGGCGGTCTACACCATCATCCAATCGGCGTTTATCTCCGCCGGCCAGCGTTGCACCTGTGCCCGTCGCCTGCTGGTGCCGGAAGGCGCCTGGGGCGATGCGCTGCTGGCGCGGCTGGTGGCGGTGTGCGCGACGATTGAAGTCGGCGCGTTCGACCAGCAACCGCCGCCGTTCATGGGCTCGGTGATTTCCCTGGCAGCGGCAAAAGCCTTGATGGAGGCTCAGGAATTGATGTTGGCCAATGGCGCCGTGGCGCTGTTGGAGATGACCCAGCCCCAGGACCAGGCTGCCTTGCTGACCCCAGGCATCATCGACGTGACCGGCGTGACCGAGCGCGAAGACGAAGAACTGTTCGGCCCGCTGTTGCAGGTGATCCGCTACGCTGATTTCGCGGCGGCGATTGCCGAAGCCAACAACACCCAGTACGGCCTGGCCGCTGGCCTGTTGTCCGATTCCGAGGCGCGTTACCAGCAATTCTGGCTGGAAAGCCGTGCCGGCATCGTCAACTGGAACAAACAGCTGACCGGCGCCGCCAGCACCGCGCCATTTGGTGGGGTTGGGGCCTCGGGCAACCATCGCGCCAGTGCGTATTACGCGGCGGATTATTGTGCGTACCCGGTGGCGTCGCTTGAAACGCCAAGCCTGGTGGTACCGGCCACGCTAACCCCCGGCATTACGCTGATCTAAATGTGGGAGGGGGCTTGCTCCCGATGGCGGTGTGTCAGTCACCTGATTGATCAACTGACAGATTGCTATCGGAGGCAAGCCTCCTCCCACACTGGATTTGTGGTGTGTTGAAGATTTTTGAAGCCTATAAAAACAGATGTTCGTGGAGCCTCGCCGATGAAATCCTATGAAGTCAATTTTGACGGTCTAGTGGGGCCGACCCATAACTACGGCGGTTTGTCCTTCGGCAACGTCGCGTCCCAGAGCAACAGCCAGCAGCATTCCAACCCCAGGGAAGCGGCGTTGCAGGGCCTGCAGAAAATGAAAGCGCTGATGGACATGGGCTTTGTGCAAGGCGTGCTCGCGCCCCAGGAGCGTCCGGACGTAGCGGCGTTGCGCAACCTCGGTTTCAGCGGCACTGACGCCCAGGTCATCCAGCAGGCGGCCAAGCAGGCCATGCCGTTGTTGGTCGCCAGCTGCTCGGCATCGAGCATGTGGGTGGCCAACGCCGCCACCGTCAGCCCGAGCGCCGACACGGCAGATGGCCGCGTGCATTTCACCGCCGCCAACCTCAACTGCAAATACCACCGCAGCATCGAACACCCCACCACCAGCCGCGTGCTGGGGGCGATGTTTGCCGATCAGAAGCACTTTGCCCACCACGCCGCGTTACCGGCGGTGGCGCAGTTCGGCGACGAAGGCGCGGCCAACCACACGCGTTTCTGCCGTGAGTATGGCGACGCGGGGGTGGAGTTTTTCGTGTTCGGGCGCAGCGCGTTCGACCCCCGTTACCCGGCCCCGCAGAAGTACCCGGCGCGCCAGACCCTCGAAGCCTCCCAGGCCGTCGCCCGCCTGCATGGCCTGAAGTATGAAGGCGTGGTCTACGCCCAGCAGAACCCGGCGGTGATCGATGCCGGCGTGTTCCACAACGACGTGATCGCGGTGGGCAACGGCGAGGTGCTGTTCTATCACGAGGACGCGTTCCTCAATACCGAGCAGATGCTGGCCGAGTTGCAAGGCAAGTTGGGCGCGCTGGGCGGCAACTTCCAGGCGGTGTGTGTGCCGCGTGCCCAGGTCAGCGTCGAGGACGCGGTGCGTTCCTACCTGTTCAACAGCCAGTTGCTGACCCGTGCCGACGGTTCGATGCTGCTGATCGTGCCGGAAGAATGCCGCGCCAACGAGCGCGTCTGGCAGTACCTGCAAGGCCTGACGGCGTCCGCGGGGCTGATCCGCGAAGTCAAAGTCTTCGACCTCAAGCAAAGCATGCAGAACGGCGGCGGCCCGGCGTGCCTGCGCCTGCGCGTGGCACTCAATGAAACCGAGCTGGCAGCGGTGAACCCAGGGGTTATCATGACCGCGCCGTTGTACGACACACTGACCCAATGGGTCGACAAGCACTACCGCGACAGCCTGCGCGAAACCGACCTGGCTGACCCGCAATTGCTGCTTGAGTGCCGGACGGCACTGGATGAACTGACGCAAATCCTTAAACTGGGCTCGGTTTATCCTTTCCAGATCAATTAACGCCACCTCTTTTTACACCCTATGGCTGAGAATTATTTATGAGCACCGACACCCTGCAACTGATCCTTGAAGACACCGACGGCACCCAGCTGGAAACCTCCTGCACCCGCGTCGCGGTGGTCTGGCAGGGCAAGGAAATCTGGATCCAGCACGACGGCCGTGGCCAACTGCTGATCGGTGTGGATGTGGAAGAAGGCGACGCCGAATACGCCAACCTGCTAATGCGTCCGCTGGCCACCAACCTGATGAGCCTGCAACTGGAAATGGAACCGGCCGACGTTGAAGGTGATGATGACGATCACGTCCACGGCCCAGGCTGCAACCACTAAGGAAGCTGCGTATGCTCGCCCTTGGCAAACTGCTTGAACTGACCCTCGCCGGTCGCGAACCGGCGCAAAAAATTCAACTGACTGTCGACGGCGTGCAGATGCGCTGGCTCAGCGAGGGTGCACTCGAAGTGCGCCCGCCGCAGGCAACGGACAATGGCCGCGACCTGCTGCTGTCGTCCGGCATCCATGGCAACGAAACCGCGCCGATCGAATTGCTCGACCGCCTGTTGCATGGCATCGCCCGTGGGGAGATCAAACCCCGCACCCGTATTCTGTTCCTGTTCGGCAACCCCGAGGCCATGCGCCGCGGTGAGCGTTACCTTGAATTGGACGTCAACCGGCTGTTCAACGGCCGGCATGAAAAAAACATCGGCCCCGAAGCCATGCGCGCCGCCGAGCTTGAACAACTGGCCCGCAGCTTCTTCAGCCAGCCTGGCCGTTCGCGCCTGCATTACGACCTGCACACCGCCATCCGCGGCTCGAAGATCGAGCAGTTTGCGCTGTACCCCTGGAAGGAAGGGCGCCAGCATTCACGCCACGAACTGGCGCGCCTGAACGCTGCCGGCATGGAAGCGGTGCTGCTGCAGAACAAGAGCTCGATCACCTTCACCGCGTTTACCTACGAGCAGCTGGAGGCCGAGGCCTTCACCCTGGAACTGGGCAAGGCGCGGCCGTTCGGGCACAACCAGGGCGTGAATGTCTCCCGCCTGGAGCTGCGCCTCAAGCAGATCATAGAAGGCACCGAGCCTGAGACTGACAGCCTGGACGGGTTGAAACTGTTCGCCGTGTCGCGGGAAGTCATCAAGCACAGCGACGCATTCCTGCTGCACTTGCCGGCGGACGTGGAAAACTTTTCGGAGTTGGAAAAGGGTTATCTGCTGGCCGAAGACGTGGCCAAGACCCGTTGGGTGATCGAGGAGGAGGGTGCGCGCATCATCTTCCCCAACCCGAAGGTGAAGAATGGTTTGCGGGCGGGGATATTAATTGTGCCGACCACGGACGTGGGCCTGGCATAGGTCTCAAGGCGTATCCGGATCCAAATGTGGGAGGGGGCTTGCCCCCGATGGCGGTGTCTCAGCTCCAGATGAGCTGACTGACACACTGCTATCGGGGGGCAAGCCCCCTCCCACATTTTGTTTGCAGTGTTGCTTAGACCGCTACAGCCCGTGGCTCGCTGCGACGGATCGCCCGCACCTTGTGCAGGGTGTCGGCGCATGTACGTGCAGCTTCCTGGCCCTTGTGCACGAAGTGCTCATGGAAGAACGCGGTGTGTTCACTGCCGGCGTGGAAGTGATGCGGCGTCAGGGACACCGAGAACACCGGCACTTCGGTTTCCAGCTGAACCTGCATCAGGCCGCTGACCACCGACTGGGCGACGAACTCGTGACGGTAGATCCCGCCGTCCACCACCAGCGCGGCGGCCACGATACCGGCGTAACGACCGGTCTTGGCCAGCAGCTTGGCGTGCAGGGGCATTTCAAAGGCGCCGCCGACTTCGAAGAAATCGATGTCCGATTCCTGGTAGCCCTGGGCGATCATTTCGGCGAGGAAGCCTTTGCGCGATTGGTCGACAATATCCTTGTGCCAGCAGGCCTGGATAAACGCGACGCGCTCGCCGTGATGGTTTTTGCTTTTGCTGTCGATTGCGGTGGGTTGCATGTTCTGACTCCTGTTTAAGAAAAAAACAGGGCGTTATGAATCGAATGGGATTTAAGGGTACGAACCGCCGAGTCATGCAGGCATGCGCTCAGCGTGCGGCCCTTAGGTGCCAATCCCGTTCTCTCTTCATCCGGACTATGACCGTCGGCCCCGGGATCACACCGGGTCTGCTGACCTTGTCGCCGTCCTGCGTGAGCAGTTCGAGGCGCCAAGCGCTCGCGGGCTATGCACATTGCGTGCAATTACCGCCGGTGGGGAATTGCACCCCGCCCTGAGAACGTTGCCACCAGAACCCTGGCGGCGGAGAGTTTTTAACATGGTTTTTCATAAACTGCACGAGCGTCGTATCGATAAGCTATATCGGTTTGTTTGGTTGGTATTCGATTGAGAACGCGTGGGGCTTGATATTCCGCGGCTTTGCCCGCAGTAATCATCTTCATAAGAATCTTAATGAACCCATTCGAGGCTTGTTTCATGTCTGTGATCGACCTGCGCAGCGACACCGTGACCCAACCCACCGCCGGCATGCTCGACGCCATGGCCAATGCCGCCAGCGGCGATGACGTCTACGGCGAAGACCCCAGCGTCAACCGCCTGGAGGCCGAGCTGGCCAAGCGCCTGGGCTTTGCGGCCGCGCTGTTCGTGCCCACCGGCACCATGAGCAACCTGCTGGCGCTGATGGCCCACTGTGAACGGGGCGAGGAATATATCGTCGGCCAGCAGGCCCACACCTACAAATACGAGGGCGGCGGGGCGGCCGTGCTGGGTTCGATCCAGCCGCAGCCGCTGGACGTGCAGGCGGATGGCTCCCTCGACCTGAATCAGGTGCTCGAGGCCATCAAGCCCGACGACTTCCACTTCGCCCGCACCCGCCTGCTGGCCCTGGAAAACACCATGCAGGGCAAGGTGTTGCCGCTGGACTACCTGGCGAAGGCGCGGGCGTTGACCCGCGAACATGGCCTGGCCCTGCACCTGGATGGCGCGCGACTCTACAACGCGGCGGTCAAGCTTGGGGTCGATGCACGGGAGATCGCCCAGCATTTCGACTCGGTGTCGGTGTGCCTGTCCAAGGGCCTCGGTGCACCGATCGGCTCGGTGCTGTGCGGCTCCACGGCGTTGATCGCCAAGGCTCGCCGCTTGCGCAAGATGGTCGGCGGCGGCATGCGCCAGGCCGGTTCCCTGGCGGCGGCGGGGCTGTACGCCCTGGATCACCAGGTGCAGCGCCTGGCCGACGACCACGCCAATGCGCAATGGCTGGGCGATGAGTTGCGTAATGCCGGTTACGCGGTGGAGCCGGTGCAGACCAACATGGTCTACGTGCAGATCGGCGACCAGGCCCAGGCCTTGAAGGCGTTTGCCGCCGAGTGTGGGATCAAGTTGAGTGCTGCGCCGCGCCTGCGCATGGTGACGCATCTGGATGTGAGCCGGGTGCAGATCGAGCAAGTGCTCAAGGCATTCGTCGATTTTTCGCGCAAATGAGTGTGCAGACCGTCTAATTGAACCTCTCTATCGCATAAACACGCTGTACCACCGGCAAAGGGCCGATATAATGCGGCCTTTTGCCGTCGCTCCGTCTGATGATGTTGCGCACTGGCCTTTGGCCGCAGCCTCCGTGGAAGAACCTATGAAAAGCGCAGAAATCCGTGAAGCCTTCCTTCGCTTCTTCGAAGAGCAAGGTCACACCCGTGTCTCCTCCAGCTCCTTGATCCCAGGCAATGACCCCACCCTGCTGTTCACTAACGCGGGGATGAACCAGTTCAAGGACTGCTTCCTGGGCCAGGAAAAACGCGCCTACACCCGCGCCACCAGCAGCCAGAAGTGCGTGCGTGCCGGCGGCAAGAACAGTGACCTGGAAAACGTCGGCTACACCGCCCGCCACCACACGTTCTTCGAGATGCTGGGTAACTTCAGCTTTGGTGACTATTTCAAGAAAGACGCGATTACCTTCGCCTGGACCTTCCTGACCGGCGTGTTGAAGCTGCCCAAGGAAAAACTCTGGGTGACCGTCTACGCGACGGACGACGAAGCGTATGACATCTGGACCAAGGAAATCGGGGTGCCCGTCGAGCGCATGATTCGCATCGGCGACAACAAGGGCGCGCCTTACGCTTCCGACAACTTCTGGACCATGGGCGACACCGGCCCATGCGGCCCCTGCACCGAGATTTTCTACGATCACGGCGCCGACATCTGGGGTGGCCCACCGGGCTCGCCGGAAGAAGACGGCGACCGTTACATCGAGATCTGGAACAACGTGTTCATGCAGTTCAACCGCACCGCCGATGGCGTGCTGCATCCGCTGCCAGCGCCGTCGGTGGACACCGGCATGGGCCTGGAGCGCATCAGTGCGGTGATGCAGCACGTTCACTCCAACTACGAGATCGACCTGTTCACCAACCTGCTGAGCGCGTCGGCCGCGGCCATTGGTTGTGCCAATGAAAGCCAGTCGTCCCTCAAGGTGGTGTCGGACCACATCCGTTCCTGCGGTTTCCTGATCGCCGACGGTGTACTGCCGTCCAACGAAGGCCGTGGCTACGTGCTGCGTCGCATCATCCGTCGCGCCTGCCGTCACGGTAACAAGCTGGGGGCCACCGGCAGCTTCTTCTACAAGATCGTCGCCGCACTGGTTGCCGAGATGGGCGATGCCTTCCCGGAACTCAAGCAGCAGCAGGACAACATCGAGCGTGTGCTCAAGGCTGAAGAAGAACAGTTCTCCAAGACCCTGGAGCACGGCCTGAAGATTCTGGAACAGGACTTGGCCGAGCTCAAAGGCACCGTGGTGCCGGGCGATGTCGTGTTCAAGCTGTACGACACCTATGGCTTCCCGATGGACCTGACCGCCGACATTGCCCGTGAGCGCGAGCTGACCATCGACGAAGCCGGGTTTGAGCGTGAGATGGAAGCCCAGCGCGTGCGCGCCCGTTCCGCCAGTTCCTTTGGCCTGGACTACAACACCCTGGTCAAGGTTGACGTGCCCACCGAATTCACCGGTTACAAGGCGACCGTTGGCGCGGCCAAGATCGTTGCCATTTATAAAGACGGCAAGTCGGTCGACGTGTTGAGCGAAGGCGAAGAGGCAGTTGTGGTCCTGGACCAGACGCCGTTCTACGCCGAATCCGGTGGCCAGGTCGGTGACTGTGGTTTCCTGAGTTCGACCTCCGGTCGTTTCGAGGTGCGCGACACCACCAAGACCGGCGGTGCGTTCCTGCATCACGGCGTGCTGGTGCTGGGCAACCTGACCGTCGGTGCGCCAGTGGACACCCAGGTCGATGCCGACGTACGCCATGCCACCGCGCTGAACCACTCGGCCACGCACTTGCTGCACGCCGCGCTGCGCCAGGTGCTGGGCGAGCACGTCCAGCAGAAGGGGTCGTTGGTCGACAGCCAGCGCCTGCGTTTCGACTTCAGTCACTTCGAAGCGATCAAGCCTGAGCAGATCAAGGCCCTGGAAGACATCGTCAACGCTGAGATTCGCAAGAACTCCCCGGTAGAAACCGAAGAAACCGACATCGAGACGGCCAAGGCCAAGGGCGCCATGGCGCTGTTCGGCGAGAAATACGGCGACAGCGTGCGCGTGCTGAGCATGGGCGGCGACTTCTCGGTGGAACTGTGTGGCGGTATCCACGCCAACCGTACCGGCGACATCGCCCTGCTGAAGATCATCAGCGAAGGCGGCGTGGCGTCGGGTGTGCGTCGTATTGAGGCGGTGACCGGCGCTGCGGCCCTGGCCTACCTGAATGCGGCTGAAGAACAACTCAAGGAAGCGGCCAGCCTGGTCAAGGGCAGCCGCGACAACCTGATCGACAAGTTGTCCGCCGTTCTGGAGCGCAACCGTGCGCTGGAGAAACAGCTGGAGCAGTTGCAAGCCAAGGCGGCCAGCGCTGCGGGCGACGATCTGTCGGCTTCGGCCGTTGACGTCAAGGACGTGAAAGTCCTGGCTGCACGCCTGGACGGCCAGGACGGCAAGGCGCTGTTGGCCCTGGTCGATCAGTTGAAGAACAAGCTCGGCCGCGCAGTGATCCTGCTCGGCAGTGTCCATGAGGAGAAGGTCGTGCTGGTTGCCGGTGTAACCAAGGACCTGACTGGCCAACTCAAGGCCGGTGATTTGATGAAGCAAGCCGCTGCGGCAGTGGGCGGGAAGGGCGGCGGTCGTCCGGACATGGCGCAAGGCGGTGGTGTAGACGCCAGTGCACTGGACGCGGCCCTGGCCCTGACCGTGCCATTTGTCGAGGCAGGTATTTAAGGCACTGTTAACCCGCCCGTGGTCTAGTCACGGGCTGTTCTGTGCTGGTTGATTGGATATTAGGCGCCCCTTTACGGGCTGAGGCGGCTTGGAAATGGCTTTGATCGTACAGAAATTTGGAGGCACCTCGGTCGGCTCTGTCGAAAGAATCGAGCAGGTGGCCGACAAGGTTAAGAAATTCCGCGATGCCGGTGACGACCTGGTCGTGGTGCTGTCGGCCATGAGCGGCGAGACCAATCGCCTGATCGAACTGGCCAAGGCCATCAGTGGCGAGCAACAGCCGCTGCCGCGTGAGCTGGATGTGATCGTGTCCACCGGCGAGCAGGTGACCATCGCCTTGCTGGCCATGGCCCTGAACAAACGTGGCGTGCCTGCCGTGTCCTACACTGGCAGCCAGGTGCGCATCCTCACCGACAGCGCGCACACCAAGGCCCGGATCCTGCAGATTGACGACCAGAAAATTCGCAGTGATCTGAAAGCCGGGCGCGTGGTAGTTGTAGCGGGCTTCCAGGGTGTGGACGAGCACGGCAACATCACCACCCTCGGGCGTGGCGGTTCTGATACCACCGGTGTGGCCCTGGCTGCGGCCCTCAAGGCTGACGAGTGCCAGATCTACACCGATGTGGATGGCGTCTACACCACCGACCCGCGTGTGGTGTCCGTGGCCCAGCGCCTGGACAAGATCACCTTTGAAGAGATGCTGGAAATGGCCAGCCTCGGCTCCAAGGTGTTGCAGATCCGCGCGGTGGAGTTCGCCGGCAAGTACAACGTTCCGCTGCGCGTATTGCACAGCTTCAAGGAGGGTCCGGGCACCCTCATTACTATTGATGAAGAGGAATCCATGGAACAGCCGATCATTTCCGGCATCGCTTTCAACCGCGATGAAGCCAAGCTGACGATCCGTGGCGTGCCAGACACCCCGGGCGTGGCCTTCAAGATTCTGGGCCCTATCAGCGATGCGAATGTTGAAGTCGACATGATCGTGCAGAACGTCTCGCACGATAACACCACCGATTTCACCTTCACCGTGCACCGCAACGAGTACGATGCGGCGTTGAAAATCCTGGAGAACACCGCGAGCGAAATTGGCGCCCGTGAAGTGGTCGGCGATACCAAGATTGCCAAGGTCTCGATCGTAGGTGTGGGCATGCGTTCCCATGCCGGCGTTGCCAGCCGCATGTTCGGGGCTTTGGCCAAGGAAAGCATCAATATCCAGATGATCTCTACCTCGGAAATCAAAGTTTCGGTGGTGATTGAAGAGAAGTACCTGGAGCTGGCTGTACGCGCGCTGCATACCGCTTTTGAGCTGGATGCTCCTGCCCGACAGGGCGAGTGACGCAATGCCAGGAAGGCGCGGTTTACCGCGCCTTTCATTTTTTTGTAGGGCGCATGGTCTTTTGTGTGCGCTCGACAATACTTAGGCCGTTAGGGCTATGGCTATCGAGTCGTAGGTCGAACGCCTTTTTTTTGCAGACTGTTGTTCCTGAAATGAAATGCGTGAGGAGAAAGGTATGCTGATTCTGACTCGTCGGTGCGCAGAAAGCCTGATTATCGGTGATGGCGAAATCACCGTGACCGTGCTCGGCGTCAAAGGCAATCAAGTACGTATCGGGGTGAATGCTCCGAAAGAGGTAGCGGTCCACCGCGAGGAAATCTACCAGCGGATCAGTAAAGAGAAGGACAGAGAGAAGGGTAAAGATCAGGACGCGCAAAACGACGAACAGAAGGACGAGGAAAAGGACTGAGAACCAAGCCTTTAATTTTTATCGTTTTTTATGTTTGCAAACGGGGATGAACGTGGTTAATATACGCCCCGTGTTGCGGAGAGCTGGCCGAGTGGCCGAAGGCGCTCCCCTGCTAAGGGAGTACACCTCAAAAGGGTGTCGGGGGTTCGAATCCCCCGTTCTCCGCCATTATTTGCTTAGTACGTTGCAATCTGGTTTTTTCGCTAAGTTGTTGAAATTAAACGAAAAAATAGCTTTACATAGAGATTGAACGGCCTATAATGCGCGGCAACAAATGCACTCGTAGCTCAGCTGGATAGAGTACTCGGCTACGAACCGAGCGGTCACAGGTTCGAATCCTGTCGAGTGCACCATTTAAGAGTTAGTTGCAGCAATGCAGGTAGCTTGGCTTCAACCAGTTGTGATCTGGTCTAAAAACACAATCTGCACTCGTAGCTCAGCTGGATAGAGTACTCGGCTACGAACCGAGCGGTCACAGGTTCGAATCCTGTCGAGTGCACCATACAAACAAAAAGCCCGCCTAGTGCGGGCTTTTTGCCGTCTGGGGTTTGTGTAGATCCTTATCTTTTTCTCCTCCCTCGTGTGTTTTTCATTCCGGTGATGGCGTCGCAGTTGAATAGGTGCGGCCAATACTCAACTTTGGCTCGCAAGCGCTTGTTCTTTCCAGTTTTTTGACGTTAAAAACGGATGCACGGTGTATCATTGCGCCCGTCAGCCCCGCCGGGGCTTATGGAATACCTCCATGGACTTACCCAGTAGTTACTCAGTACCCCGTTTTACCAATCATGAATTGACTGATTGATCCTTCCGGCGTGCCCCGCTGCTGGGAGTGGAGTTCGCCTATGACCGAAGTAGAAGTAAAGAAAACACAAGAAAGCCTGCAGGATCGCCTGGCTCAAGTCATCGAGCTGCTGCAGCGCCAGCGCGTGGTCGAAGATTTCACGCACCGCCAGGATGGTCCGAATAACGACCTGGTGGAAAACCTGGTTCACCGCCAGAACCTCGTCGAGTTGCAACGCAAGCTCGATGACCTGCACTCCGCCGACGTTGCCTACATTCTCGAAGCCTTGCCGCTGGATGATCGACTGACCCTCTGGCAGTTGGTCAAGGCCGACCGCGACGGCGATATCCTGCTCGAAGTATCCGACTCGGTCCGTGAAACCTTGATCGCCGACATGGACGATCACGAACTGCTGGCGGCCGCCAGGGAGATGGACGCTGACGAACTGGCCGACCTGGCTCCTGAGTTGCCGCGTGATGTTGTCCATGAACTGATGGAAGCGCTGGACACTCAGCAGCGTGAGCGGGTGCGTTCCGCGCTGTCTTACGATGAGGATCAGGTCGGCGCACTGATGGACTTCGAGATGGTCACCATCCGCGAAGATGTCAGCCTGGAAGTGGTATTGCGTTACCTGCGCCGGCTGAAAGAGCTGCCGAGCCATACCGACAAACTGTTCGTGGTCGACTATGAAGGCATTCTCAAGGGCGTGCTGCCAATCAAGCGCCTGTTGGTCAACGATCCGGAGAAAAAGGTAGCTGACCTGATGGCCAGCGATACCGTGAGCTTTCATCCCGATGAAGATGCCTACGACGCAGCGCAGGCCTTTGAGCGTTACGACTTGATCTCCGCCCCGGTGGTCGACAAGAACGGCAAGCTGATCGGCCGTCTGACCATCGACGAAATCGTCGACTTGATTCGTGAAGAGAGTGAAACCGAAGTCCTCAACATGGCGGGTTTGCGTGAAGAGGAAGATATTTTTGCGTCAGTCTGGCGTTCCCTGCATAACCGCTGGGCCTGGCTGGCCGTTAACCTGATTACTGCGTTTATCGCCTCCCGTGTGATCGGGCTGTTCGAAGGTTCCATCGAGAAGCTGGTGGCCCTGGCGGCGTTGATGCCGATTGTGGCAGGCATTGGTGGTAACTCGGGCAACCAGACCATCACCATGATCGTACGCGCCATGGCGCTGGACCAGGTCAGTACCGCCAACTCTTCGCGCCTGCTGCGCAAGGAGTTGGCAGTGGGCCTGATCAATGGCCTGGTGTGGGGTGGGGTGATTGGCGTGGTGGCCTACTTGCTGTACGGCAGTTGGTCCCTGGGGGTGGTGATGACCGCTGCCATGACCCTCAACCTGCTGCTGGCGGCCCTGATGGGGGTGCTGATCCCCATGACCCTGGCACGCCTTGGGCGCGACCCGGCCATGGGCGCCAGCGTGATGATCACGGCCATGACCGACAGTGGTGGCTTCTTCATCTTCCTCGGTTTGGCGACGATCTTTTTGCTCTGATCTTTCTCGGGCGGGCGCCCTCTGCATAGCAGTTGTCGAGCCTTGGCGAGGCTGGGTCAGCGGTGTGCCAGACAGGGCGCAAACGCAGCCTCGCCAAGGCTCGACAGCTGCGGCGTGATAAAAATGTCGAGACCTGTATAAATCCCAGGCAAAAAAAAGCCAGCACACGGCTGGCTTCGGCTTTCAGTGGCGGATCAATTGGCTTCTGCGGCCGCCTCGACGTCGTGCGCGATAAGCGAGACGAGGGCATTTTGCTGGCGGTGGGAGAGCTGACGAAAACGCTGCAGCAGTTCGCGTTCGTGCAGCGACAGCTCAGGGCTGTCCAGGCGCATGCTCAGTTCGTCACCCAGCGCACCTTCCTGAATAAGGCTCTGCTCCAGGCGCGCGATGATTTCGGAGTTCATGCTGCGGTGATGATTGCGAGCCACCTCGGCAATGCGTTCCCGCATTCCGTCTGGCAGACGTACGACGAACTTGTCAGCCGTACGGCTGGAATAAATTGCCTGTTTCAATGGGCGCATATATTTAACCGGTTAGTTCAGGGGAGCGGTTATTGGAATTGGCCGCAAGATGAGTGTTAAGACAAGACTCACGACCAAAGTTCAACCCGAATTGCAAAGAGGCCGCATCATGCCTCAGATTTGCCAGTTCCTTGGCGTCAATTCTGTGACAAATATTGAACTGCCTAAAGGCTTTATGCCAGCACTCATTTGCATTTTTGCGGACTGGTTGGAAAACTTTTCCATGGGTGATTCCGCAACGGAACTTTCCGTAAGTCCAGGCCAGCACAGGGTTTGAGGCCGCACATCCTATAGCAAAGTGGCCTTTTGCCCTTAGTTTTAAGACTAGTGGCAATTTGCCGATTTACTAGGGTGAGGCGACATAAGGTAGGGGGAGGGCAGAGTAGAGAAGGGACGGGTCAGCGTAAAACCGGGTCAAATTTGATTCGGCGACCCACGACGAGCGTCAACAGAAGCAGGCTTGCGAAAACGCCGGCAGCGACGAATGCGCTGGTTTGCCCATCCTGGGAGCTTGCACTCAGTCCCATAAGGCCAGTGGCGATGGTGAGGCACAGAAACAGCCAGGCAAATTTGCTCATCATCAGTGTCCTTAAAAAACCCAGTGTTCAGATGCGGGCGCGGCCTGGGCGCCTTGAGTCAGGCGTACTGGCGCTTGTGCATTCGGTGTCATCACGGCCAGTTGCGGACGTTGTTGCAAGTGGTGGGGGACTGCCTGCTGGCTAATCTGAGCGGGGTCGTTGCTGCCCGTCGATTGAAAGTGGAACATCACCAGTGCAGCCAAGGCCACGGTGTTGAGAGCTAACAGAATGGCACTGTTCATGGTCGTGTTCTCCGTTTAATGCCTTGGCTGAATGGGGCTTGCAGGAGAACTGTTGCAGGTGTCGTGCCAAAATATAAATTCATTAAAATCAATGGCTTGAGTTTACTTTAGCAGGGTGCGGGGTTGCAATTTGCAATGCTGGCATTTTGGAGGAGTGCATTTTGCACGATCAGGCCAAGTGCCCGTATTTGCGGGGCGAAACCGCGATCGTTCCGGTAAGGCTCGGCCTACACTCAAAAAGCCCACGGACGACATGACAAAACCCAGTTCGGCCGTTAACATGCACGCCGTCTGTCGCAGTGCCCTTGGCCTGATGGCTGTCATTTGTCCCAGTAGCTCAATTGGATAGAGCATCCCCCTCCTAAGGGGAAGGTTGGCCGTTCGAACCGGCCCTGGGACACCAGATTCGAAGTCCGTCGAGAAAGCCCCGCACAGAACCTCCTGGCGGGGCTTTTTTGTGGGCGCTCGATCTTTTTACACGCAGGTCGAACCTTGTCGCCGATCAAGGTTCACAGCAGGTGCTGTGATGTATTTGTCGCAACCATGTACCTTGCGCCCCATCCGACAGCGTCTGAGCTGTAAGCAAAATAATCCCCGGAACAGCGCATGTTGCCTGTCCGGACCCTGTCACCCCGGACTATCATGCCGATAGCCCTGTCTCTCACCGCAAGGAGCCGCTCGGAACGCCGATGCGCCAGATCTGGAAATCTTTTCGAGCCCTTTATTTCGCCTCCTTGATGATGCTGATTGGCTCTGGCCTGCTCAGTACCTACCTGGCCTTGCGCCTGGCGGCCGACCACGTCGACAGCCTATGGGTGGGTGCACTGATGGCGGCCAACTACTTTGGCCTGGTGCTGGGCGGCAAGATCGGGCATCGCCTGATTGCCCGGGTCGGGCATATTCGTGCCTACGCCACCTGTGCCGGGATTGTCGGTGCGGCGGTGCTGGGCCATGGCCTGGTCGATTGGCTGCCGGCCTGGATTGTGCTGCGGGTAATCGTGGGCCTGGGGATGATGTGCCAGTACATGGTCATCGAGAGCTGGCTCAATGAGCAGGCCGATGCCAAGCAGCGTGGCGTGGTGTTCAGCGGTTATATGATCGCTTCCTACCTGGGTCTGGTATTGGGCCAGTTGATACTGGTGATGCATCCCCAGCTTGGCCTGGAGTTGCTGATGCTGGTGGCGCTGTGCTTCGCCTTGTGCCTGGTGCCGGTGGCCATGACCCGACGCATTCACCCGGCGGCCTTGCATCCTGCGCCGATGGAGCCGCGTTTCTTTATCAAGCGTGTGCCGCAGTCGCTGAGTACGGTGTTGGGGGCGGGGTTGATCGTCGGTTCGTTCTACGGCCTGGCGCCGCTGTATGCCTCCCAGCAAGGGTTGAGCACTGAACAGGTGGGTCTGTTCATGGGTAGCTGCATTTTTGCCGGGTTGCTGGTGCAGTGGCCGTTGGGCTGGCTGTCGGATCGTTATGATCGCGCGCTGCTGATCCGCTGCTTCGCCTTGTGCCTGGCGGTGGCGGCACTGCCGTTGGCAATCATGACCCAAGTGCCGCTGGAAGTGCTGTTTGTGGCGGGCTTCCTGTGTTCTCTCGTGCAGTTTTGCCTGTATCCATTGGCGGTGGCGTTTTCCAACGACCATGTAGAGGGGGATCGCCGGGTCTCGCTGACGGCCATGCTGCTGGTGACCTACGGTATCGGCGCCAGTGTCGGGCCGTTGCTGGCGGGTGTGGTGATGAAGCTGTTCGGCAGCCAGATGCTGTATGCGTTTTTCAGTCTGTGCGCGCTGATCCTGGTGTGGCGAATCCGGCCTAAGGCGGTGACCAACCTGCACCAGGTGGAAGATGCCCCCCTGCATCACGTGGCAATGCCCGACAGTATGTCGAGTTCACCGCTGGTGGCGGCGCTGGACCCGCGGGTGGACGAGCAGGTGGTGCAGGAGCAGATGCAGACGGTCCCCGATCCCGAGCCGCAGGCCGATCCGGAGCCGCCGGTGGATGAGCGCGTCTTCGAAGGGCCACCTGAGCCCCTGGGGCCGGACGAGCATCCTCACGAATTGAGCAGGGCGCGCCCCTGAAAGCAAAAACGGGCAGATCCCAAAGGGTCTGCCCGTATTTTTTGCTGCGATGGTTAAGGATCAAAAATCGTCGTCTTTGTCGAACCGTCGTGCTTCACGCTGCAACTGGTACACAAAACGCTCGACCTGGCGTTGCACCAAACCACTCATGTTGTGGAAGCGCACACCGGCAAAGGTCGTGTTGATCCTTTCCTCGAAGTGCAGGTATCGCAGTTCGACGGCGGTGGTCATGCTGCCAAACGGCAGGGCTGCGATAAAACGGTCGTAGACCTGGCCCAGTTGCAGGCGCTCGGAAATATCGCCTTCAAAACGCAACTTGCAGCCGGTGGCGGAAATATCCAGCAGTTTGCCGTTGATCGGCAGCTGAAGCTTCTCGCCGCCCAGCTCAATATTCACCAGTTGCGCCAGCTTCAACGCGGCGCGGAAGGCATTGCGGCGCTGATGGTAGACCACCTCGCCCGGCAGGCTGCCGGTGTAGATACGGTGGCCGTCTTTTTCGCTGATGGTCAAGGTGCCATTGCTTTCCCAGGCGACGCGTACGCCATCATGGAAACCTTCGATGCGAAAGGGTTCGCCGTTTTCGAGGTGGCGCTCGCCGTCGCGGGGGATCATTTCGTCCAGCGCCAGCGTGTTGCTGTCGCGGTTGACGTCCACCAGGTAGCTCTGGAAGCGCTGGCTGCGTTCGTGGAAAGTGATGATCAGCGGGTCATGGCTGTCTTGCAGCATCCGCAAGGTGCCGGCGATTTCCAGAGGCGTGGTGAGGACCTTGGGTGGCTGCGGGGCATCTTCCGCATTAAGGGCGTTGAACACGGTTCTTCCATCTCCAGACAAAATACGACTACACGCAAGAACCGGCATTTTGCCAGCATGTGGCGGGCCTTGGATAGGGCGCGCTGTAAACCGGTGTCAGGCTTGGCTGCGAGTGCTTGGCTTGACCAGGCGCGAGGTGGAGCCCTGGGCGTTATAGAGTGCCGGAGGCTCTCCGCCGTGGAGTATACGCAACTGGTTGGCGGTCGTAGCTTGCTGAAGCTGGATCGACTGACCGTTAAGCAGGTTGGCTTCCTGGCACTGGGCGAGCAATTGGTTGAGTTCTTTGCTCTGGCTCAGCAGTTGATCGCCGACCGAGGAGTGGCTGGCCAACTGCGCCAGGCCGTCGTGGTCTGCCGGCAGGCCGAGGCTGATGAGGATCTGGCTGCGTTTTTTGCCGTGCTGTTCCAGCAGGACGATCAACGACTGCTTGCGTGCCAGAATTTCTTCCAGCAGCGGCATGTCCCGGCCATAGAGGGCCAGTGATTCTTCTTTGAGCAGCTCGAGCAATTGTTGCGTCGGCGCTAGATCATCAATGATCAGTTGAAGCAAATGTTCGTCGTGATGCATGGCTGGCCTTGGGTTTTAAGCGTCCAAAAGCCCTGCGCAGGCCTTTGCCTAGCGCTCGGCTTCGAAGTTAAGCAGCTTGCTGGCTACACGGTTGCTGTCGACTTTATAGCTGCCATCGGCGATCGCCTGTTTCAATTCGGCCACGCGGGCTTTATTGACTACCGGTTGGTCGCGCAGCGAGTCAGTGACCTTCTGCAACTGTTGAGCCTCATTGCTCAGGTGTACGGATTCCCCGCTTTGGCTGGCACTGGCCTGTTCTGCCTTGGCGGGCAGTGCAGGGGCCTTGGCTTCTACGTTGTCCTTGGGACTGGTAGTGCGCGTAGTGCCTGACGTCGTCGGGGTGTTATTCAAACGGCTGAAATCGATGACCATGATAAAAAAACCTCTGGGTATTTGGACGCTTGCCATGTTTTCGGCCATACCCGGACAAACTTTAGGCGCGAATGACAATAAATCTCCGCACGGGGCCTCTCGTGCACAGTGTAGGAAAACCCAGCGTCCTGTACCAGTAATCTATAACGCGACCTCGACTTGCCCTGGGGCTGTCACCCGCGCCTTGATCACGCGGTTGGAGTTGAGGTTCTTGACGCGAATCTGTTCGCTCATGCCGCCGTTGGAGAGCGCTTCGCCCGGCATTTTTACATTCAAGCCGCCGCTGCTCGCGGAAATCACCACCTGGTCGCCCTTGCGGATGACCTCCGCCTGTTCCAGGTGCACCAGGGTAATGACCTGATCGGTGACCACTGGTCGGGTCAATCTCTGCCCGATGGCCTGGTCCAGGGATGTCAGGTAGCCCTGGCTGATCTGGCTGATGTCGCGCTCACGCAGTACAACGTCTTCGAAATCGATGATGCCCGTTCGTTTCAGCGGGCGGGCAACCACCACCACATCACGGAACAATTTGACCTGGGCCGGTACGAACACGGTCCAGGGCGAGGCACCTTCGCAGCGTACCTTTACCGTTACGCGCCCGATCGGTTGGGCGGGACTTTCCAGGGTCGCTGTCAATTCCTTGTCGCACATCGGCATGCGCAGACGCGGGTCCAACTGGTTGACCTGGATTTCATAACGCCCCGGCGTCTGTGTGGTTGCCAGATAATCTTCTACAGTGAACTCAAGAAAGCCTTGGGTGACGCCGATAAGTAGATCAGGCAAGGTGACGTTCTCTGCACGGGCCGTGGTGCCCAGGCTGAAGGCAAGCAGCGCCAGCGGTACGCAGAGCAATCTGCAAAACCGTGTCAGGTGAAGGCGTCGGGAAACTGTCGTTTTAATGTCCATAATTCAACAAATAGCAAAGCTCGTGCCGTTTTAGTGTTGGGGGCGCGCCGCCCTTGTAGGTATAGCCAAAGGTTTTAGCGTAGGAGTCATGGCATGGCAGGAGTAATGGATTCAGTAAACCAGCGCACACAGCTGGTAGGGCAGAATCGCCTGGAGTTGCTGCTGTTTCGCCTGGATGGCAAGCAGCTGTATGGCATCAACGTATTCAAGGTGCGGGAAGTGCTGCAATGTCCCAAGCTGACGATCATGCCCAAGTCCAGTCCGGTGGTGTGCGGTGTGGCGAATATTCGTGGTGCGACTATCCCGATTCTTGACCTGGCCCTGGCCACCGGCTCGGCCGGCCTGCAGGATCGCGAGAACCCGTTCGTGATCATTACCGAGTACAACACCAAGACCCAGGGTTTCCTGGTGCGCTCGGTGGAGCGCATCGTCAACATGAACTGGGAAGAGATCCATCCGCCGCCCAAGGGCACCGGTCGCGATCACTACCTCACGGCGGTGACGCGGGTCGATAACCAGTTGGTGGAGATCATCGACGTGGAGAAGATCCTCGCCGAAGTGGCGCCCACCTCGGAGTCGATTTCCGTGGGTGTGGTCGACGCCGAGACGGCGCACAAGGCGGTCTCGCTGCGTGTACTGACGGTGGATGACTCCTCGGTGGCGCGTAAACAGGTGACTCGCTGCCTGCAAACCGTCGGCGTGGACGTTGTCGCCCTCAATGACGGGCGTCAGGCATTGGATTACCTGCGTAAGCTGGTGGATGAAGGTAAGAAGCCGGAAGAAGAATTCTTGATGATGATCTCTGACATCGAGATGCCGGAAATGGACGGCTATACCCTCACTGCAGAGATACGCAGCGATCCACGCATGCAAAAACTGCATATCATCCTGCATACTTCGTTGTCGGGCGTATTCAATCAGGCGATGGTCAAGAAAGTCGGTGCCGATGACTTCCTGGCCAAATTCCGCCCTGATGACCTGGCATCCCGGGTAGTCGACCGGATCAAGGCAGCAGATCACGGCTAGGGTTTTCCCCTGGCGGTCATACGATTTTAGAGGCGGTATCAGTGTCTACGGGTAATTTGGATTTTGAACAGTTCCGGGTCTTCCTGGAAAAAGCCTGTGGCATATTGCTCGGTGAAAACAAGCAATACCTGGTATCCAGCCGTCTTAACAAACTGATGGAGCAGCAGGGCATCAAATCCCTGGGCGAGTTGGTTCAGCGGATCCAGGGGCAGCCGCGCAGTGGCCTCAAGGAGATGGTGGTCGATGCCATGACCACCAACGAAACCCTGTGGTTTCGCGATACCTACCCCTTTGAAGTGCTCAAGAGCAAAGTGCTGCCGGAGGCCATCAAGGCCAGCCCGGGCCAGCGCCTGCGTATCTGGTCGGCCGCCTGCTCTTCGGGTCAGGAACCGTACTCGATTTCGATGTCCATCGATGAGTTCGAGCGGACCAACATGGGCCAACTGAAAGCCGGAGCGCAGATCGTCGCCACCGACCTGTCCGGCACCATGCTCACCAACTGCAAGACCGGCGAGTACGACAGCCTGGCCCTGGGCCGTGGCTTGTCCCAGGAACGTTTGCAACGCTACTTCGACCCGAAAGGGGCAGGGCGTTGGGCGGTCAAGGCGCCGATCAAGAACCGTGTGGAGTTTCGCTCGTTCAACCTGCTCGACAGCTACGCCAGCCTGGGCAAGTTCGACATGGTGTTCTGCCGCAACGTGCTGATCTACTTCTCGGCAGAGGTGAAGAAAGACATCCTGTTGCGCATCCACGGCACCCTCAAGCGTGGCGGCTACCTGTTCCTCGGTGCATCCGAGGCGCTCAATGGTTTGCCGGATCACTTCCAGATGGTGCAATGCAGCCCTGGGATCATCTACCAGGCCAAATAATCAGGCCAAATAATATGTGGGAGGGGGCTTGCTCCCGATAGCGGTGTATCAGTGATAGAGACATCAACTGATCAAACGCTATCGGGGCAAGCCCCCTCCCACATTTGTTTCTGCGGCAAAGTTGACGAAAGCGGCAACTCCCCATTGCCGCTTTACTGGCGCCACGCGGAAACCCGTTGCCGCTTTTCTGGCATTGCCGCCGGCAAGCTCCTCGCAACCCCTTGATTTACGGGGGTATCAGATATTGGCATGCGCCTTGCTATAACCCTGTTAACGAACAGCAGGTCAGCCTAAAGGTTTCCGCCATGAGCATCAGCTTCGATAAAGCGCTCGGTATCCACGAACAAGCCCTGGGCTTCCGCGCCCAGCGTGCCGAAGTCCTGGCCAACAACATTGCCAACGCCGACACCCCGAACTACAAGGCTCGGGACCTGGATTTCTCTGCCGTGCTCGCCGCACAGCAGGACAAGACCAAGAACGGCACCTTCGCCTTGAATATGACCAACAGCCGTCATATCGAAGCGCAAGGCCTGAGCAGTGGGGACGAGTCGCTGCTGTATCGCACGCCGATGCAGCCGTCGATCGACCAGAACACCGTCGACGCCCAGCTGGAGCAATCGGCCTATGCCGAGAACTCGGTGAACTTTCAGGCCAGCTTTACCCTGCTCAACAGTAAATTCAAAGGGCTGATGTCAGCCCTGCGTGGAGAGTAAGCCATGTCCCTGTCCAGTGTTTTCAATATTGCCGGCAGTGGCATGAGCGCGCAGACCACGCGCTTGAACACCGTCGCCAGTAACATCGCCAACGCCGAGACCGTGTCTTCGAGCATCGATCAGACCTACCGTGCCCGTCACCCGGTGTTCGCCACCATGTTCCAGGGTGGCCAGAGCGGTGGCAGCGATTCGCTGTTCCAGAACCAGGATGCTGCCGGCCAGGGCGTGCAGGTGCTCGGTGTGGTCGAAGACCAGAGCAACCTCGAGGCCCGTTACGAGCCGAACCATCCTGCCGCGAACGAAAAGGGTTATGTCTATTACCCCAACGTCAACGTGGTCGAGGAAATGGCAGACATGATCTCCGCCAGCCGCTCGTTCCAGACCAACGCGGAAATGATGAATACCGCCAAAACCATGATGCAGAAGGTCCTGACCCTGGGTCAGTGATAAGGGGCGCCAAATAATGGCCATCGTTGATACCACGACCAATACGGCAGTCCAGGACCTTTTCAACTCCAAGGTCAAGACCGCCACCGACAACACCACCGTCGCCGATGCTACCAAGACGGCGACGGGCAGCCAGTCACTGGGCAAGGACGCGTTCCTGCAACTGCTGGTGACCCAACTGAAAAACCAGAACCCGCTGTCGCCTCAGGACAACGGTGCGTTCGTGGCCCAGCTGGCGCAATTCAGCAGCCTGGAAGGCATCAACACCCTGAACGACTCGGTCAATGCGATCTCCAGCAACTTCAGCTCGTCGCAGGCGCTGCAGGCTTCGTCGCTGGTGGGGCGCTCGATCATCACCCAGACCAACAAGGCCTTGGTGGACACGAGCAAGAGCATGACCGGTTCGGTGGCGGTGACTGCGGCGACAGGCAACGTCTCGATCAAGATCTCCGATAAAGACGGCAACGTGGTGCGCACTATCGATATGGGTGCCCAAAGCGCGGGTTCGTCCGACTTCATCTGGGATGGCAAGAACGACAAGGGCGAGGTCGCCCCAGCCGGCACCTACACCTTCGCGGCGACGACCAAGAACGACAAGGGTGAATCGGTGGCCATGGCGACTTCGTTGCCGGCAACGGTGACCAGTGTGACGTTGAGCAAGACCGGCGGCGAAATGCTGCTGAACCTTGCAGGTGGCATGGGCAGCGTCAAGCTGTCGCAAATTCAGACTATCGGTACATAGAGCCGGCTAAATACGGCAGAGGGAGAGAAACATGTCTTTTAATATCGGCCTTAGCGGCCTCTATGCGGCCAACAAACAACTGGACGTAACCGGCAACAACATCGCCAACGTTGCGACCACTGGCTTCAAGTCGTCCCGTGCGGAATTCGCGGATATCTACGCCGCGTCCAAACTGGGCACCGGCCAGAACAGCATCGGCAACGGTGTGAACCTGGCAGCGGTGTCCCAGCAGTTCACCCAGGGTGACGTCAACAACAGCGGCGGCGTGCTGGACATGGCGATCCAGGGCGGTGGCTTCTTCGTGCAGAAGGGCAGCGATGGCTCGCTGGAGTACACCCGTAGCGGTGCCTTCCGTGCCGACAAAGACGGCTACATCACCAACAACACCGGTACTTCGCGCTTGCAGGGCTACGCAGCGGACGCGGACGGCAAGATCGTCAAGGGCGGCCTGACCGACCTGCAACTGAACCTGTCGTACCTGCCACCCAAAGCGTCCACTAAAGTCGACTCCACCAGTAACCTGAACTCGTCGGCGCCGGTGATCAATCAGACCACTAATCCGTTTGACCCAAGCGAATCCAGTTCCTTCACCACCCAGAACAGCACCACCTTGTTCGATGCCCAGGGCAACTCCCACGAGATGGTGCAGTACATGGTGAAAACAGACGCCAACGAGTGGAAGGCCTACACGTTGATCGATGGCCGTAACCTGGATGGCTCCAAGCCTACAACCACTGGCGCCACTGCGCCCGTGCCGGCAACCTTCAACTTTGACGGTGCCGGTAAGTTGCTGAGTATCGCCGGTGCGGGTGTGACCGGTACCACCCTGACGCTCACCGGCTGGATACCGGGTTCGGTGACCAACGGTGTATGGACGCCTAACGACGCGACAGCGCCGAATATTGCCGTCAACCTGGGCGACGTGACCCAATACAACTCGGCCAGCTACCGCAATCCTCCGACCACCGACGGTTACGCCACTGGCCAGATCACCGGCCTGAAAATCGACGGCAGCGGTGTAATGTTCGCCACGTTCAGCAACCAGCAGAGCAAGGCCATCGGCCAGATCTCCCTGGCCAGCTTCAACAACGAGCAAGGCTTGCAGCCATCGGGCGGCACCACCTGGAGAGAGACCTTCGCTTCGGGCCAGCCGGGTTATGACTCCCCGCAATCCGGTACCCTGGGTTCGATCGTGGCCAACTCCCTGGAGAACTCCAACGTCAACCTGACCAACGAACTGGTGGACTTGATCAAGGCCCAGAGCAACTACCAGGCGAACGCCAAGACCATCTCGACCCAGAGCACCATCATGCAGACCATCATTCAGATGACCTGATGCCGTAGGCTCCATAACAAGCCCCTCGTAAGAGGGGCTTTTTTGTGGGTGTAAGAAAAAACCATAAAAAATTAAGGTTACTTGTCGAAATGCTTGGGGAGGAACACTCCATTCCTGCCTTGCCACTGATTGGTCCAGAGCCTTGCGGGCTTACCAATCAATGGGAGCACCAAAGATGTGGAGTTCAGAAGTTTCTGCGTCAAGTACGGGTCGCATACCTTTTTTGTCGGGCGTTGCGCGAGGTGATTCGCCGCCTGTTGAACCTGCTGCTGAAGTATCTACGGTTAAGTCGTTGCTCAACCAGTTGCTCGATGCAGATAAAGATGGCAAGACCCAAACGGTTCAGGACCTGCGCAACAAGTTGAATGAGTTGCGCGAGAAATTGGGTGACGAGAAATTCAAGGAAATCCTTAAGAAACTGGCCGAAGAAGCCGATGGCAGGCTGCTTGAACTTCTCAAGCGGCTGCTTCGGGAGTGGTTTCCTGATAACGATGATGTAACGCCACCGGCTCCGCCACCGCCACCGCGAGGAGGGGGCGGGCGGGGCGGTGCAGGGGTGAATCCGCAGGATTTTGGCCCCTCTGAAGCAATGAATACCAAGCCCTATACCAGTGGGGCCAACTATTTCAACTACAAGCCTGATAACAGTAACCCTGGGCAAAAGCCGGGAACTGGCCGAGAGCCGGGCAATATCTGGAGTGGTTTCAAGCAAGGACCCGACGGCAACTGTGTGACTGTTTCCGCAATAAAGGCTGCCATGATGCGGTATGGCAAGGAACCGACAGATGTGTTCAAGGAGGTAAAAGAGTCGGGTAATGGCTATGACGTAACGATGCGCGATGGATTCAAGCTTCACGTGTCCAAGGGCGAACTGAAAGAGGCGGCAAAGGAGGCCCGCTTCGAGGGGGATGACCCTTCGATGATAACGTCTGCAAACTTCATGTATGCCGCGAGCGCCAAGCGGGCGCAGATGGAAAACAACGATGGCACGGCAGGGTACAGTTTCAGGTCTGCCATGGAGAGCCTCAACAATGGAGAGTACTCCCGCGAAGGTCTGGATCGCTTGGGATTGAAGGGGCTTTACAGGCAGGCGACCGATGCCGACTTGAGAAGCAGCAGAGTCGGAACGGTGGCGTATGGCGGTCATTCGATGGCGGTGATTAACGGCCGTATTGAGTTATGGGGGCAGCGAGGCGGTGTACCTAAAATGGGTATAGCGACCGTGTTGATCTAGTCCTCTGCGCGGGTTTTTCCGGGCAAAAGAAAACCCCCGATACACCGTAGGCATATCGGGGGCTATTCAACCCGGGGGGTTAAACCCAGGGTGGGCTCAGCTTACTGGCAAGCTTCGCAATCCGGCTCGTCGATTGCACAGGCCTTTGGCACTGGTGCCGGGCCGGCCGGGGCGGCGAGCGCCGAATCATCACCGTGGTTACCGCTGGACACAGCGTTCAGCTTGCCGGTGTTGATGGTCGACTTCTCGGTGCTGGTCGCGGCCAGGGCACGGAGGTAGTAAGTGGTTTTCAGGCCACGGTACCAGGCCATGCGGTAGGTCACGTCGAGCTTCTTGCCCGATGCGCCGGCGATGTACAGGTTCAGGGACTGAGCCTGGTCGATCCACTTCTGGCGACGGCTGGCGGCATCGACGATCCACTTGGTGTCCACTTCGAAGGCGGTCGCGTAGAGCTCTTTGAGTTCCTGCGGGATGCGTTCGATCTGCTGCACGGAACCGTCGTAGTACTTCAGGTCGTTGATCATGACCGAGTCCCACAGGCCGCGGGCTTTCAGGTCGCGGACCAGGTACGGGTTGATCACGGTGAATTCGCCCGACAGGTTCGATTTCACATACAGGTTCTGGTAGGTCGGTTCGATCGACTGCGATACGCCAGTGATGTTGGCGATGGTCGCGGTCGGTGCGATGGCCATGATGTTGGAGTTACGAATACCTTTCTGCACACGGGCACGTACCGGTGCCCAGTCCAGGGTCTCGTTCAGGTCAACATCGATGTACTTCTGGCCACGGGCTTCGATCAGGATCTGTTGCGAATCCAGCGGCAGGATGCCCTTGGACCACAGCGAACCCTGGAACGTCTCGTAGGCGCCGCGCTCGTCGGCCAGGTCGCAGGAAGCCTGGATCGCGTAGTAGCTGACCGCTTCCATGGACTTGTCGGCGAACTCGACCGCAGCGTCCGAACCGTAGGGAATGTGCTGCAGGTACAACGCGTCCTGGAAGCCCATGATGCCGAGGCCGACCGGACGGTGCTTGAAGTTGGAGTTCTGCGCCTGTGGCACCGAGTAGTAGTTGATGTCGATCACGTTATCGAGCATGCGTACGGCGGTGTTGACGGTGCGTTCCAGCTTGGCGGTGTCCAGCTTGCCGTTGACGATGTGGTTCGGCAGGTTGATCGAGCCCAGGTTGCAAACGGCGATCTCGTCCTTGTTGGTGTTCAAGGTGATCTCGGTGCACAGGTTCGAGCTGTGGACCACGCCCACGTGCTGCTGCGGGCTGCGCAGGTTGCACGGGTCCTTGAAGGTCAGCCATGGGTGGCCGGTTTCGAACAGCATCGACAGCATCTTGCGCCACAGGTCCTTGGCCTGGATGGTCTTGAACAGCTTGACCTTGCCTGGGTATTCGGTGAGGGCTTCGTAGTACTCGTAGCGCTCTTCGAAGGCCTTGCCGGTCAGGTCGTGCAGGTCCGGCACTTCGGATGGCGAGAACAGGGTCCACTTGCCGTCATCGAAGACGCGCTTCATGAACAGGTCAGGGATCCAGTTGGCGGTGTTCATGTCGTGGGTACGACGACGGTCATCACCGGTGTTCTTGCGCAGCTCGATGAACTCTTCGATGTCCATGTGCCAGGTTTCCAGGTAGGCACACACGGCGCCTTTGCGCTTGCCGCCCTGGTTGACCGCTACGGCGGTGTCGTTCACCACTTTCAGGAACGGTACGACGCCCTGGGACTTGCCGTTGGTGCCCTTGATGTACGAACCCAGTGCGCGCACCGGTGTCCAGTCGTTGCCCAGGCCACCGGCGAATTTGGACAACATGGCGTTGTCGTGGATCGCGTGGTAGATGCCCGACAGGTCATCCGGCACGGTGGTCAGGTAGCAGCTCGACAGCTGTGGACGCAGGGTACCGGCGTTGAACAGGGTCGGAGTGGACGACATGTAGTCGAAGGACGACAGCAGGTTGTAGAACTCGATCGCACGGTCTTCCTTGTGCTTCTCTTCGATCGCCAGGCCCATGGCCACGCGCATGAAGAACACTTGCGGCAGTTCGAAGCGGATCCCGTCCTTGTGGATGAAGTAACGGTCGTACAGGGTTTGCAGGCCCAGGTAGGTGAACTGCTGGTCGCGCTCGTGGTTGATCGCCTTGCCGAGTTTTTCCAGGTCGAAGGTGGCCAGGACCGGGTTCAGCAATTCGAATTCAATACCCTTGGCGATGTAAGCAGGCAGCGCCTTGGCGTACAGCTCGGCCATCTCGTGGTGGGTGGCGCTGTCGGCCACGCCCAGGAAGCCCAGGCCTTCGGCACGCAGGGTGTCCATCAGCAGGCGTGCGGTCACGAACGAGTAGTTCGGCTCGCGTTCAACCAGGGTACGGGCGGTCATCACCAGGGCGGTGTTGACGTCGGTCAGGGCCACGCCGTCGTACAGGTTTTTCAGGGTTTCGCGCTGGATCAGGTCACCGTCGACTTCTTCCAGGCCTTCGCAGGCCTCGGTGATGATGGTATTCAGGCGGCCCAGGTCCAGCGGCGCGAAGCTGCCGTCGGCCAGGGTGATGCGGATCGACGGGTGCGCTTGCACGGCGGCTTCTTCGGCCGGGGTGCGGACGGCACGTTCCTTGGCGCGCGAATCGCGGTAGATCACGTAGTCGCGGGCCACTTTCTGCTCGCCGGCACGCATCAGGGCCAGTTCGACCTGGTCCTGGATCTCTTCGATGTGGATGGTGCCGCCCGACGGCATGCGACGCTTGAAGGTCGCGGTGACCTGTTCGGTCAGGCGGGCAACGGTGTCGTGGATGCGCGACGAGGCAGCAGCGGTGCCGCCTTCAACTGCAAGAAACGCTTTGGTGATGGCGACGGTGATTTTGTCATCGGTGTAAGGAACGACAGTCCCGTTACGCTTGATCACGCGCAATTGGCCAGGTGCAGTGGCGGACAGATCCATAGTCGAATCGGCGGCCTGCGGCACGGAGCCTTGCGGGTTCTCGCGAGTTGTGTCGGTTTGCATGGGGGTTGTCTCCACATTTCTATATTTATTTGGGCACCATCACGGTGCCCACCGTTCCGTCCTGAAGCACTTACAGCAGGCCTGGGCCTGGCATAACAACTTCGGGACAGGAGGAAGGGAGCTGAACGCGCCGCTTCCATGCCGAAGTCTTCGGTTCGGGGCTCAAACGCCCTTGGCCGTATTCCTGGTGGGTGACAGTTGCCAGGTTCAAGCACTGCAACACCCGTACCGTTTTCCGCTGTTGGAGCTTGAAAACGGCTGCCATCCGCTTGAGCGGTTTGGGCTTTCAAAAAATGCTTGGATTAGACCCAGCAGGAGCAAGAAAGGGCTTGAGTTTCTTGTCTGATTTGTGTTGGGTCTTTTCGCTGAAAACCCTACATGTAGGGTTTTTTTTGCGCCGAGCTACAAGATAATGCGTTTTGGGGGGCTTAGCAACGCACTACCTGTGGATAACGTTGTGAGTAAAATGTGTATGAAACGTGGAACGCCCGTGTAGGCCGCAGCGCTGCTGGATTCGGCCGTTTGTCACTGAATATTCCAAGTTGAAAACAGCCGGTTGGATTTTTGAGGGCGCGAACCCTATCACAGAAAAGCGCGATCACCGAATGGATTTCCCGGCTTGTGCGAGAGGGCTTGGGCATGGCTACAATCGGCCTCTGTTATGCCCTCAAAACATTACAAATAAGGTGTGGCCTGCTCGGCCAACGCATCCCTTCTATAACAACGAGGATCACCCGTGGAGCAAGAAGCCTGGCACATCCTGATCGTCGAGGACGACGAGCGACTCGCCGAGTTGACCCGCGATTACCTGGAGAGCAACGGCCTGCGGGTTTCTGTGGAAGGTGATGGCGCCCTGGCTGCGGCGCGGATTATCGCCGAGCAACCGGACCTGGTGATTCTCGACCTGATGCTGCCCGGCGAAGACGGTCTGAGCATTTGCCGCAAAGTGCGCGAACGCTACGACGGCGTGATCCTGATGCTCACCGCCCGCACCGACGACATGGACCAGGTGCTCGGCCTGGACATGGGCGCCGACGACTACGTGTGCAAACCCGTGCGCCCGCGCCTGTTGCTCGCGCGTATCCAGGCCCTGTTGCGCCGCAGTGAGCCGGCGGAACCCGCCAGCGTAGGAAGCCAGCGCCGCCTGCAATTCGGCCCGCTGCTGGTGGACAACGCCCTTCGCGAAGCCTGGCTGCAGGGTGAAGGTATCGAGTTGACCAGTGCCGAGTTCGACCTGCTGTGGCTGCTGGTGGCGAATGCCGGGCGCATCCTGTCCCGTGAAGAAATCTTTATCGCCCTGCGCGGCATCGGCTACGACGGCCAGGACCGCTCCATTGATGTACGCATCTCACGGATTCGCCCGAAAATCGGCGATGACCCGATCCACCCACGGCTGATCAAGACCATCCGCAGCAAAGGCTATCTGTTCGTCCCTGAAGCCGCTGCCGATATGCCGTTGTGAACTCGATCTTCCTGCGAATCTATGGCGGCATGTGCGCGGCGCTGATTCTGGTGGCACTGCTCGGCGTGCTGGCCCTGCACCTGCTCAACGAGGTGCGCAGCGGCCAATACCGCGAGCGCCTGGCCCACGGCACCTTTGCCTTGATGGGCGACAACCTGCAGCCCATGAGCACCATCGAGCGCCAGCGCGCCCTGGCCGTGTGGGAGCGTTTGCTCGGCATTCCCCTGGAATTACGCAGCCTCACCGATGCCCAGTTGGACCTCAGCCAGCGCACCCGCCTGCAACGCGGCCAGGTGCTGGTGGAGCAGACCGGCCCCCATGCCGCCCGGGTGCTGCGCCTGGTCAGCGATAAGGAACAGTGGGTGCTGACGGGCGAGGTGCAGCAGATCAGCGAGCAACTGGCCCGCGCGACCATTTACCTGCTGGCCGACGAACTGGTGCGCTTCCCCGTGGCCGAGCAGCCGCAACGGCTGGCGGATATCAAGGAAGCCAAGGGCTTTGGTTTCGAAATGCACCTGATGACCCTCGACCAGGCCGACATGGACGACGACCAACGCCGCCGCGTATCGGAGGGCGATACGGTCATGGCCCTGGGCAAGGGCGGCGATTCGATCCGCGTGTTTGCCGGCATGGTCGGCACGCCCTGGGTGCTGGATCTCGGCCCGCTGTATCAGATGAACCCGTATCCGGCACAATGGCTGGTCCTGATCGCGTTGATCGGCCTGACCCTGATCGGCCTGATTGTCTATCTATTGGTGCGTCAGCTTGAGCGCCGGCTCCGAGGCCTGGAAGCCGCCGCCACGCGCATCGCCAAAGGCAATCTCGAGGTGCGTGTGCCGGCCCGGGGGGCCGACTCGGTGGGGCGCCTGGCGGCGGCCTTTAATGGCATGGCCGAGCACCTGCAGCAACTGCTGGCGATCCAGCGCGAACTGGTGCGCGCGGTGTCCCATGAACTGCGCACACCGGTGGCACGCCTGCGCTTCGGCCTGGAGATGATCGGCGACGCCGCCACGCCTGAAGCGCGGCGCAAGTACCTGGAAGGCATGGACAGTGATATCCAGGACCTCGACGGCCTGGTGGATGAAATGCTCACCTACGCAAGGCTTGAGCAGGGTGCACCGGCGTTGATTTTCCAGCGGGTCGACCTCAATGCGCTGCTTGACCAGGTGATCGGCGAATTATCGCCACTGCGCCCGCAGGTGACCGTGGCCAGGGGGATTTGCCTGTCGTCGGCACACTGGGACGACGCTTGGGTCGATGCCGAGCCGCGCTACTTGCACCGCGCCCTGCAAAACCTGGTGAGCAACGCCATGCGCCACGCCCAGAGCCAGGTGCTGATCAGTTATCAGGTGGGCCAGGTGCGCTGTCGCATTGATGTGGAGGACGACGGGCCCGGCGTACCGGAAAGTGCCTGGGAGCGTATCTTCACGCCGTTCCTGCGCCTGGATGACAGCCGTACCCGTGCCTCGGGCGGGCATGGCCTGGGGTTGTCGATTGTGCGGCGCATCATTTATTGGCACGGCGGGCGAGCGTTGATCAGCAAGAGCAACAACCTGGGTGGAGCGTGCTTCAGCCTGAGTTGGCCCCGGGATCAAGATAAACTCTGATGGCGGTGTATCAAGCGCTGATGGCAACCAGACTCAACAACTGCCCCTCATTCACCGCAAACTGCGCGGTAAGTTCCTTGCCGTGGCACCACTCGCTGGAAAGGTCTGTGAGTAAGCGCAAGCGCACATGCCCGGCCTCTGACCACTCCACCACCTCGGCATGTTCAAAATAGAAGCGCTTCTGCACGATCGGGTAGAGTGCCTTGAACAAACTCTCCTTGACCGAAAACGTCAGCGTCACCAGCAAGGCGATCTGCGCTCGCGGCACATCAGCCATACGCTGCAGCTCTTGCGCCGTCAGAATTTCCCCGGCCAGGCGCTCCGCCCGTTCCAGGCTCAGCAGGTTCTCCAGGTCCATCCCCAACCCGCGCCATTGCGCCTTGTGCCCGACAATCGCGGCGGCATGCCCGGTGCTGTGGGTAATGGAACCGCTGATATGGGCGGGCCACACCGGTGCGCGGTCTTCGCCGATCGCCGGGATGCAGTTGATCTGATCGAGCTGTTGCAGGGCTGCGCGCGCGCACAGGCGGCCGGCGAGAAACTCGGCCTGTCGCTTGGCCACCGAGCGCTGGATACTCGCCGGTGGCGGCACGGCGCAATGCTGGAAGTCGCCAGGTGCCAGCAATGCGGGATCGAACCGGGTGCTGAGAAACACCGTGCCCGGCAAGGGGGCGGGCAGCGGCCAATGGGCGTCGAGTGGGGTGCAGCAAGCGGGTAGGGGCGTCATGGGCGGTATTTTGCCGAGTTGATGGGCAAGAGGATAGCCCGCCGTGATTCAGGCGAGGTTCAGAGCCTGTTCAGGGGGAGTTCAGGGGCGCCTGCGTAGTCTGGCCTCACAGCCAAACGCGTAATGAGGTAACACCATGACTGCGATCAAGAAGCTGATGTTGGCCTTAACCATGCTCAGTGCCACCGTCGGGGTTCAGGCCTCCGATGGTGCCTGTGCCGCATTCGGCCGTGAGAAAACCAAGAAATCCAGCATCCTGATGCAGCGCGTCAGCATCGAAGATGCTGGCAGTCAGCCCACGCCCTGGGGCCAGTCCCTGGGCCAGGCCACCCCGCAGCCGAGCTATCGCGCCGGCTATGAACACCTGACCGGCCGGTTCAACGGCATTAAACTGCGCCCGCAAGATCTGCAGGGCCGCTATGATACCCCTCTGTCGGACAGTTGATTTGCTTTGGAGAGCCTTATGAAATTGCTGGTGGTGGAAGATGAGGCGCTGTTGCGCCATCACCTGTTTACCCGCCTGACCGACAGCGGCCACGTGGTCGAGGCCGTGGCCAATGCCGAAGAGGCCCTGTACCAGACCGGTCAATTCAACCATGACCTGGCGATCATCGACCTGGGCCTGCCCGGCATGGGCGGCCTGGACCTGATCCGCCAACTGCGCAGCCAGGCCAAGACCTTTCCGATCCTGATCCTCACCGCGCGCGGCAACTGGCAGGACAAGGTCGAAGGCCTGGCCGCCGGCGCCGACGACTATGTGGTCAAGCCGTTCCAGTTCGAAGAGCTGGAGGCGCGGATGAACGCCTTGCTGCGCCGCTCCAGCGGGTTTACCCAGTCGACCATCGTTGCCGGGCCCTTGCTGCTGGACCTCAATCGCAAGCAGGCGTCCCTCGATGAACAGCCCCTGGCATTGACCGCCTATGAATATCGCATCCTCGAATACCTGATGCGCCATCACCAGCAGGTCGTCGCCAAGGACCGCCTGATGGAGCAGCTCTACCCCGACGACGATGAACGCGATCCGAATGTGATTGAAGTGCTGGTCGGCCGCCTGCGCCGCAAGCTGGAAGGCCCGGCGGGGTTCAAGCCGATCGACACCGTGCGTGGCCTGGGCTACCTGTTCAATGAGCGCTGCCGTTGATTCGCTCGCTTCGTGTGCGCTTGATGCTGGCGGCCGCCACCCTGGCCGTGCTGTTTATGCTGGGCCTGTTGCCCGCCATGCAGGGCGCGTTCAGCCTGGCATTGCAGGATTCCATCGAGCAGCGCCTGGCGTCGGACGTCACCACACTGATCTCTGCCGCGCGGGTGGAAAACAATCGCCTGCTGATGCCGGCGCAGTTGCCGGATGAACGCTTCAACCTCACCGATAGCCGGTTGCTCGGCTATATCTATGACCGCGAAGGCCACCTGGTGTGGCGTTCGCGGGCCACCCGGGACGAAAACATCAACTACAAGCCGCGCTATGACGGGCGCGGCAATGAGTTCGCGCGGATTCGCGAGGCCGACGGGCAGGAATTCTTCGTCTATGACGTCGAGGTCAGGCTGCTCGGCGGCAAGAGTGCGGCGTTCAGTATCGTGGCCCTGCAACCGGTGCGCGAATACCAATTGACCCTCGAAGGCCTGCGCGAAAACCTCTACCTGGGCTTTGGCGCGGCACTCCTGGTGCTGCTGACCTTGCTGTGGCTGGGCCTGACCTGGGGCCTGCAGGCCCTGCGGCGATTGAGCCAGGAGCTTGACCAGATCGAGGGCGGCACCCGCGAAAGCCTCTCCGAACAACACCCGCGCGAATTGCTGCGTCTCACCGGTTCCCTTAACCGTCTGCTGCACAGCGAGCGCGAACAACGGGCACGTTACCGCGACTCCCTCGATGACCTGGCCCATAGCCTGAAAACGCCGCTCGCCGTGTTGCAAAGCGTGAGCGAAGACATGGCGCAACGTCCGGAAGATCGCGACCAGGCCTGGGTGCTGCAATCCCAGATCGAACGCATGAGCCAGCAGATCGGCTACCAGTTGCAGCGTGCCAGCCTGCGCAAAAGCGGCCTGGTGCGCCATCAGGTGCGCCTGGAGCCGGTAGTGCAAAGCCTCTGCGATACCCTGGGCAAGGTCTACCGCGACAAGGGCGTCACGGTGTCCTTTGAACTGCCGGACGAATGCGATGTACCGATCGAGAAGGGCGCCCTGCTTGAATTGCTCGGCAACCTGCTGGAAAACGCCTATCGGTTGTGCCTGAGTGAAGTGCGCGTCAGCCTGGTGGAAAATTCCGAAGGGCTCGAGTTGTGCATCGAGGACGACGGCCCCGGAGTGCCACCGGACCAGCGTGCACGGATCCTGCAACGGGGCGAGCGCCTGGACCGTCAGCATCCGGGGCAGGGGATCGGGTTGGCGGTGGTCAAGGACATCATAGAAAGCTACGGCGCGCGATTGACCCTGGGGGATTCGCCGCTGGGTGGTGCGGCGTTCAAGATTCACTTTCCGGCCTTGTGAACGGTAGTGGCTGGGCTGGCCCCCGATGAGGCCCTCACACACGACGCAGCGCTAACTCTCCTGCGCCCGATAGGCCCCCGGTGTCAGCCCCGTCCACTTCTTGAACGCCCGATGAAACGCCGACGGTTCTGAGAACCTCAGCTGCTCGGCGATCGCCTGCAAGGACAAATCCGCCCGCCCCAGGTGGTAGATGGCGATGTCCCGCCGCAATTCATCCTTGAGCGCCTGAAAGCTGGTGCCTTCTTCGCGCAAGTGTCGGCGCAGGGTTTGCGGGCTGACGTGCAAGTGCTGGGCGACGGCTTCCAGGTCTGGCCAGGGCGTACGGTCGCGGCTCAACAAGCGCCGCAACTGGCTGCTCAAACTGTCGCCTTCATCCGGGCGTGACAGCAGGTCGGCGGGGGAGCGCTCAAGGAAATGCTTGAGGGTGCGCTCGTCCTGCAAGAGCGGCAGGCTCAGGTAGCGGGCGGGAAACACCAGGCTGCTGTGCGGGGCACCGAACACCTGGGCGCAGGGGAACAGCAGGTCATATTCAGCGGCGTGGGCCGGCATCGGGTAGCTGAACGTGGCCTGGTGCAAACGAATGCGCTGGCCGATCAGCCAACTGCCCAGGCGGTGCCAGATCACCAGCAGGCATTCGCTGAGGAAGTGATCCGGGTCCCACAGGTGAGAATCATCCAGGCTCAGGCGGGCCATTTCGCCTTCTCGTGTCAGCTGCCAGCGCGGGCCTTGTGGGAATAGGCTATAAAATAATAAGCCGCGTTCCAGAGCCTTCTCCAGGGTGCGGCAGTGGATCAGCGCATGGCACATCATGGCGAAGGTGCCGCGTTTGCTCGGCCCGTCGGCGAACCCCAGGTACTCATCGTCCAGCGCCAGCCAGAGCATTTGCAGCAGCCGGGTAAATTGCTCGGGTGCAATGCGGGCGCGGGGTTCGGTCAACAGTTCCGGGGTGATTCCCAGCTGTTGCAACAGCCCCGAATAGTCGTAACCGGCTCGACGCGCACCGCCCAGGGCTGCCCGGGCGTAATGGCTGGCGATGGTACGTTCACGCATGTGGGGCCCTCGTCCATGGAATGGCGGATGGTAGTCATCACCTGGCAGGGCGACAAGGCGGATATCCGCCAAATTGTAGGACGGGATTGGGCGGCGTGGCGGAAATCCGCCAGCCGATTCGGCACATTGGTGGCGGCTTTGAAATCCGCAGCCCTGATGTCTTAAGGCTCCCAGGGGTTTTCAGCAAAGTGGCACGGCGTTTGCGATAAGGATTACAGCGCAGGCCTGGTCCTACAGGCTTCGCAAACAACAAATCCCTCCAGTGCAGGAGGGTTCGCAATTCAAGTGTCGTGGGCAATGGCGGATATTTGCCACACGGGACGATTGAGGAATTTTGCAATGACGACTCGTCAGCCAATCTACAAATCCCTGTATTTCCAGGTGATCGTTGCAATCGTTATCGGTATTTTGCTCGGTCACTTCTACCCGCAGACCGGCGTGGCGCTCAAGCCACTGGGTGACGGCTTCATCAAGCTGATCAAAATGGTCATCGCCCCGATCATCTTCTGCACCGTTGTCAGCGGCATCGCCGGCATGCAAAGCATGAAATCGGTCGGCAAAACCGGCGGCTACGCGCTGCTGTACTTCGAAATCGTTTCTACCATCGCACTGCTGATCGGCCTGATCGTGGTGAACGTTGTGCAACCGGGCGCCGGCATGCACATCGACGTGGCAACCCTGGACGCCTCCAAAGTGGCGGCCTACGTCACTGCCGGTAAAGACCAGAGCATCGTTGGCTTTATCCTCAATGTGATCCCGAACACCATCGTCGGCGCCTTCGCCAACGGCGACATCCTGCAAGTGCTGATGTTCTCGGTGATCTTCGGTTTCGCCCTGCATCGCCTGGGTGCCTACGGCAAGCCGGTGCTGGACTTCATCGATCGCTTCGCCCACGTGATGTTCAACATCATCAACATGATCATGAAGCTCGCGCCAATCGGTGCCCTGGGCGCCATGGCGTTCACCATCGGTGCCTACGGTGTAGGTTCCCTGGTGCAGTTGGGCCAGTTGATGATCTGCTTCTACATCACCTGCCTGCTGTTCGTGCTGGTGGTGCTGGGTGGTATCTGCCGCGCCCACGGTTTCAGCGTGATCAAACTGATCCGTTACATCCGTGAAGAGCTGTTGATCGTACTGGGTACTTCTTCCTCCGAATCCGCACTGCCACGCATGCTGATCAAGATGGAGCGTCTGGGCGCGAAGAAATCCGTAGTCGGCCTGGTGATCCCGACCGGCTACTCGTTCAACCTCGACGGTACCTCGATCTACCTGACCATGGCGGCCGTGTTCATCGCCCAGGCGACTGACACACACATGGACATCACCCACCAGATCACCCTGCTGCTGGTGCTGCTGCTGTCCTCCAAAGGTGCTGCTGGCGTGACCGGCAGCGGCTTTATCGTACTGGCTGCCACCCTGTCGGCTGTCGGCCACCTGCCGGTTGCCGGCCTGGCGCTGATCCTGGGTATCGACCGCTTCATGTCTGAAGCCCGTGCACTGACCAACCTGGTGGGTAACGCCGTTGCTACCCTCGTTGTGGCCAAGTGGGTCAAGGAACTGGACACCGACAAGCTGCAAAGCGAGCTGGCATCCGGCGGTACCGGTATCTCTGAAACCCGCGAAGTCGATGACCTGGGCGTGGCCGAAGGCCCAGCCCCTGTGATCAAGTAAACCGCTGATGGCGTGAAATCCGCGCCGACCGCTATCCGCAAACGCCCCGACTGGTTCGGGGCGTTTGCGTTTGTGCGGGATTACTTTTTTGCAATATTTTCACTTAGAGTCAGCGACTGATGAAATTCGCGCTACGCGGCATGTTCCAAACGCAGACTGGCAGGAGGATATATGGACAGTGTTGATTTGAATGTCCTGCGCAGCGTGCTCGAATGGCGCCGCGCCGGGCAGCAGGTGGTGTTGTATAGCGTTGTCCAGACCTGGGGCAGCGCGCCGCGTCCACCGGGCGCCATGTTGGCGTTGCGGGGGGATGGCGTGGTGATCGGCTCGGTGTCCGGCGGTTGCATCGAGGACGACTTGATCGCCCGCTTGCAGGATGGTCGCCTGAGGCACGACGGGCCGGCGGTGCAGTTGGTGACCTACGGCGTGACGCGCGACGAGGCGGCGCGTTTCGGCCTGCCATGCGGCGGCACCTTGCGCTTGACCGAGGAGCGGGTGCAAGACTGGGCCTGGGTCGCGCAGTTGCTGGAGCGTTGCGAGGCGCATGAAATTGTCGCGCGGGAACTGGACCTGGTCTCCGGCGAAGTCACGTTGAGCAGTGCGAACAAGACCGATGTAGTCACCTTCGATGGCGAACGCCTGCGGGCTATCTATGGCCCGCGCTGGCGCCTGCTGTTGATCGGTGCCGGGCAACTGTCGCGCTACGTGGCGGAAATGGCGCGTTTGCTGGATTTCGAAGTGCTGATATGCGATCCGCGTAGTGAGTTTGTCTACGGCTGGGAAGAGCAGCACGGCCGCTTCGTGCCGGGTATGCCTGATGAGGCGGTGCTGAACATCCAGACCGACGAGCGCACGGCCATTGTCTGCCTGACCCATGATCCGCGCCTTGACGATATGGCGTTGCTGACGGCGCTGAATTCCAGTGCGTTCTACATCGGCGCGCTGGGGTCGCGGGTCAACAGCCAGACGCGTCGCGAGAACCTGGCGGCGCTGGGATTGTCGACTGACGCGATTGCGCGTTTACATGGGCCGATTGGCCTGCATATCGGCAGTCATACGCCGGCGGAGATCGCCTTGTCGTTGATGGCGGAAATTGTCGCGATCAAGAACGGCGTGACGCCGATGCAGAAAAAGCCCCTGCCGGTGGTTGCTGAGTAATGGTGACGGCGATTGTCTTGGCGGCGGGGCAGGGCAGCCGGTTCCGAGCCGAGGCGGGGGCTGACCAGGATAAGTTGCTCGCCGATTGCGTGGGCCGTGATGGCGTGATGCGGCCGGTGATCGAGCAGGTATTGGTGAATTTGCCGGATCGCCTGGTGGCGCGCTGGCTGGTGACCACGCCGGATCGAACGGAGGTCATTCGGTTGGCCGAAGCGTATGGCTGCCAGGTCTTGCTGTTGCAGTCAGCCGGCATGGGCGAGAGCATCGCCGCAGCCGTCGCGGCCAGTGTCTCGGCGGATGGCTGGCTGGTGGTCTTGGGGGATATGCCGTTTATCCAATCATCGAGCATTGAACGGGTGATTGACGTGCTGGAGGAGGATGGCATCAGCGTGCCGGTGCAGGCGGGTGACTATGGGCATCCGGTGGCCTTTGGTCGTGCTTTTGGTCCGGACTTGATGGCGCTGACCGGGGATCGTGGAGGCAAGCCATTGTTCGCACGTGCCAGGGTGCGGGAAGTGCAGGTGGAAGATGCGGGTGTTCTGTGGGATGTGGATCTGCCGAAACGGTTAATTTTTAACCCAGACTAAATTTGATCTTCGTTGTTTTCGAGATCTATAAAAAAGCCCCGCCTGATCACTCAGGCGGGGCTTTTTAGTGGCTGATGGAATCAGGCGAGGGGTTTAGGCTCGTGTTCTTCTTCCAGGGCCTTGTGCTCTACCACTGCTTCAGCAGCAGCGTGCTCAACCACGGTTTCAGCAACCGGGGCCGGTGCCTCGACAGCTTCGACTACGGCTGGAGCGGCAGCAGCAGCGGCAGCAGCTGCCTCAGCTTCCTTGCGACGACGACGCACTTCACGTGGGTCGTTCGGCGCACGGCCGTTTTCGGTCAGGGCGCTGGCTGGTGCGGCTTCTACCACGGGTGCTTCGGCAATCACCGGTGCTTCAACAACCACGGGCGCAGGCTCGACAGCTGGCGCAGGCTCGGCGACCACTGCTTCGGCAACCGGCGCAGGCGCTTCTTCTACCACCGGTGCAGGCGCTGGTGCTTCAACCGGGGCGGCAGGTTCGGCAGTCCACTGGAACGCGGTCTGTTCTTCGCGAACTTCACGCACCGCCGGGGTCGCTTCTTCGATTACCGGGGCTTCAGCAGCCGCTTCAACCACTGGCTGAGGCTCAACCACCGGAGCGGCTTCAACGGCAACCACTTCGGTTTCTGGCTGGGCGTCGCGGGTCGGTGCCACTTCCACTTCCGGAACCACTGGGGCTTCGACAGGGGTAGTTGCTTCAACGACCGGTGCTTCAACCGCTGGGGTCTCGGCAACTGGCGCTTCAACGGCAACGGTTTCTTCGACAGCGGCAGTCGCGCGTTCAGCCTGTTCGTGAGCCTGGGCTTCAGCAGGTGCGCTGATCACCGAGCTGGCAACCGCTGCGGTAACGGCCAGGCCGGCAGCCAGTTCGGCACCGGTCGGTTCGTGGGTGGCGGCTTCTGCGTTCTCGCCGGCCTCTTCCGAGCCTTCGATCACATTGCCGTTGGCATCACGCTGACGCTCACGGCGGTTGCTGCGACGACGCTGGCCACGGGAGCGGCGGCGTGGACGATCGCCTTCGGCGTTGTCCTGGCCGTCTTCCTGCAATTGCTCTTCGCCGGTCAGTACTTCTTCTTCGCTGGCGGCAGCGGCTTGCTCGGCACGTGGTTGACGCTCTTCACGCGGTGGGCGCGGCTGGCGCTCTTCACGTGGTGCACGCTCTTCACGCGGCTGGCGAACTGGACGCTCTTCAGCGGCAGCGGCTGCAACACCTGCAACGGCAGGGGCGGCATCCAATGGCTCGCGCAGTTCACGCACGCGTTCTTCACGCTCGCCACGCGGCTTGCGATCTTCACGCGGCGCACGTGGGGTACGTGGTGCGCGCTCTTCACGCGGTGCACGTTCTTCACGGGCTACGGCCGGGGTTTCTTCACGCGCTTCGCGAGGTGCGCGTTCTTCGCGAGGCGCACGTTCTTCACGCGGCTTGCGCTCTTCGTCACGGCGACCGTTGCGGTTACGGCTCTGCTGGCGACCATTGCGACGCTCTTCGTTGCGCGCTGGGCGTTCGGTCGCAGGTTTTTCAACCACAACCGGTGCTGCAGGCTCTTCCTTGGTGGCGAACAGGCTGACCAGCGACTTCACCAGGCCCTTGAACAGGCTCGGCTCAGGCAGGGCGGCCGGTGCGGCAACCGGGGCAGCGGCTTCAACCGGCACCGGTGCGTTGGCACGGGCTGGCGCGGTCTTCACGGCGGCTTCCTGGCGCACCAGAGTACGGGTCGCGGCGGCTGGCTGGACTTCTTCCACTTCGGCAGCGGCAGCAGCGATTTCGTAGCTGGACTGGCCGCTGTGGGCTTCCGGGCTGTCGTCACGCAGGCGCTGTACTTCGAAGTGCGGCGTCTCGAGGTGATCGTTCGGCAGGATCACGATACGAGCACGGGTGCGCAGTTCGATCTTGGTGATCGAGTTGCGTTTTTCGTTGAGCAGGAAGGCTGCGACCGGGATCGGCACTTGCGCGCGGACTTCGGCGGTGCGGTCTTTCAGGGCTTCTTCTTCGATCAGGCGCAGGATCGCCAGGGACAGCGATTCAACGTCACGGATGATGCCGGTGCCGTTGCAACGCGGGCAGACGATGCCGCTGCTCTCGCCCAGGGATGGACGCAGGCGCTGACGGGACATTTCCAGCAGGCCGAAGCGCGAGATACGGCCGACCTGTACGCGGGCGCGGTCGGCTTCCAGGCATTCGCGGACTTTCTCTTCCACGGCGCGCTGGTTCTTGGCGGGGGTCATGTCGATGAAGTCGATCACGATCAGGCCGCCGATGTCGCGCAGGCGAAGCTGGCGGGCGATTTCTTCAGCCGCTTCCAGGTTGGTCTGCAGGGCGGTTTCTTCGATGTCGCTACCCTTCGTGGCGCGCGCCGAGTTGATGTCGATGGACACCAGGGCTTCGGTCGGGTCGATCACGATGGAGCCGCCGGAAGGCAGTTCGACCACACGCTGGAAAGCGGTCTCGATCTGGCTTTCGATCTGGAAACGGTTGAACAGCGGCACGCTATCTTCGTACAGCTTGATCTTGCTGGCGTACTGCGGCATCACCTGGCGGATGAAGGTCAGGGCTTCGTCCTGGGCTTCGACGCTGTCGATCAGCACTTCGCCGATGTCCTGGCGCAGGTAATCGCGGATGGCGCGGATGATCACGTTGCTTTCCTGGTAGATCAGGAACGGCGCGGAACGATCCAGGGAGGCTTCTTTGATGGCGGTCCACAGTTGCAGCAGGTAGTCGAGGTCCCACTGCATTTCTTCGCTGCTGCGGCCCAGGCCGGCAGTGCGCACGATCAGGCCCATGTCGGCCGGTGCGATCAGGCCGTTCAACGCTTCACGCAGTTCGTTGCGCTCTTCGCCTTCGATGCGACGGGAGATGCCGCCGGCACGCGGGTTGTTCGGCATCAGCACGAGGTAACGGCCGGCCAGGCTGATGAAGGTGGTCAGGGCGGCGCCCTTGTTGCCACGTTCTTCTTTTTCGACCTGAACGATGACTTCCTGGCCTTCGCTCAGGACGTCCTTGATGTTTACGCGGCCTTCGGGGGATTTCTTGAAGTATTCGCGGGAGATTTCTTTGAGGGGCAGGAAGCCGTGGCGCTCGGAGCCGAAATCGACAAAGGCAGCCTCAAGGCTTGGTTCGATGCGAGTAATACGGCCTTTATAGATGTTGGCCTTCTTTTGCTCGCGTGCACCGGATTCGATGTCCAGGTCGTAGAGGCGTTGGCCATCTACCAGTGCAACACGCAACTCTTCGGGTTGAGTTGCGTTAATCAGCATTCTTTTCATGTTGTACCGTCGGTTTCCGGGCTGCCGGAAACGGCGTTCGGCACACACGACTTCTCACGGTCGGTGTCAGGTGCGTCAAGAGTGGTTGGCCACTCCAGTGTCCAGCAAAATCGGCCAATTGGGCCGGTATCGCGACGGACGCGTCCTGCTTGTTAGCGGTGGTGACAAAGGCACCACTTCAACAAAAGCTAAGGTCAGGAGGAGGAATCAACCGGCGACTGTGGACGAGATGAAGCGTCTAAATATAAGCCTAGTGCTACACGGTCCGACGGTTGTGCATCTCCACCCTACACGTATCCCTGATAATTCGGGTGCTGCCGCGCGCAGAATCCGCAGCGGGTTGGCATTTACCGTGTTCTCCAATGGGGAGTCCACGCTCATGGCTAAACAAGACTGAATGTGGGCGACTGCGCTCACACTCAGCTCTTAACAGGCGTTGTTTCCGAAGCATTCGCCGTGGTCCGGCTCAAGACTGACTGCACTTTGTGAACTGGCCGTAAATATCGGCGCAGAACGCGAGTATTCACTCTGCTTTCTGCACTCGCTTCAGGCCTCATGTCACCTGCGCTTGTTACAATCTCGAGCCTTCCAGGGTGGCGAAAGCCCCGTAGGACGGCCTCGCGTCCTGATGAATTGCGATGGTCAGGGCCGGCAGTTTGCCGCTAGTCCTCTGCCCAGGCCGCTTTTGGCGGCGTTCGCGACTATAGCAGCAATGATTAAGTGCTTCAATTCCATAAAAAATTGTTATCATCGCCGCCATGACGACTACCGCCCCCCAGACCCCCAGCGTCCAGCTGCTCGAGGTCTCGCCGGAATATGCCGGCCAACGCATCGATAATTTTCTCCTGGCCAGGCTCAAGGGTGTGCCCAAGACCTTGATCTACCGCATCTTGCGCAAAGGCGAAGTGCGCGTGAACAAGGGCCGTATCAAGCCTGAGTACAAGTTGCAGGCGGGCGATATTGTCCGTGTGCCGCCCGTGCGCGTGCCTGAACGCGATGAGCCCGTGCCATTGGCCCAGGGCCTGTTGCAGCGCCTTGAGGCATCGATTGTCTTCGAAGACAACAAACTGATCGTTATCAACAAGCCCTGCGGCATTGCGGTTCACGGTGGCAGCGGCCTGAATTTCGGCGTGATCGAAGCCTTCCGTCAGCTGCGCCCGGATTGCAAGGAGCTGGAACTGGTTCACCGCCTGGACCGGGACACCTCCGGCCTGTTGATGATCGCCAAGAAACGCAGCATGTTGCGCCATCTGCACACCGCCCTGCGCGGCGATGGTGTGGACAAGCGCTACATGGCGCTGGTACGCGGTAACTGGGCCAGCTCGATCAAGAGCGTCCGCGCGCCGTTGCAGAAGAGCAACCTGCGCTCCGGCGAGCGCATGGTCGAAGTGGACGAGGAGGGCAAAGAAGCCCTGACTCTGTTCAAGGTGCTGCGTCGTTTCGGTGACTTCGCCACCATGGTCGAGGCCAAGCCGGTGACGGGGCGCACCCACCAGATTCGTGTGCACACCCTGCATGCAGGCCATTGCATCGCCGGCGATACCAAGTATGGCGACGAGGATTTTTCCAAGGAAATCCGTGACCTGGGCGGCAAGCGCCTGTTCCTGCACGCCTACATGCTCACCGTGCCGCTGCCTGACGGCGGCGAGCTGAAGCTGCAGGCGCCGGTGGATGAGATGTGGGCCAAGACCGTGGAGCGTTTGAGTGTCGCACCTTGACTACAAGCTGCTGATTTTCGATTGGGACGGCACCCTGTGTAACTCCATCGGTCGGATTGTCGAGTCGATGCACGCAGCTTCGACCCGCTCGGGCTTCGACTTGTGCACTGACCTGGCGGTCAAAGGCATTATCGGCCTGGGCTTGCCTGAGGCGATCCGCACCTTGTATCCCGAGATCAGCGACGCTGAACTGGTGACGTTCCGCGAGCATTACGCGGATCACTACATTGCGCTGGAGGCCACACCTTCGCCGTTGTTCGAGGGTGTGGCGCAGTCGCTGGAGGCTTTTCGCGCCGGGGGCTATCACCTGGCCGTCGCCACCGGCAAGGCCCGTCGCGGGCTGGATCGGGTGCTCAGCGCCCATGGCTGGGAAGATTATTTCGACATCACCCGTGCCGCAGATGAAACCGCGAGCAAACCTCACCCTCTGATGCTGGAGCAGATCCTTGCCCATTGCGGTGTGTCGCCGCGCGAGGCGTTGATGGTGGGTGATGCTTCCTTCGACCTGATGATGGCACGCAACGCCGGCATGGACAGCGTGGCAGTCAGCTATGGCGCCCAGTCCGCCGAGGCGTTGCAGCAATACGAGCCGAGGGTCACGATTGATCATTTTTCTGAATTGCAGGCCTGGCTCAGTCGGGCCCAATAAGTCTTTGCTGGGGTTGATGGCATGAGTGATGAGTGGAAAGCGCCTGAAAAGGCTGAAAGCGGTGACGACAAGAGCTGGAAACTGCTGGAGAAGACGCTCCTGGCCAGCGTCCAGGAGCAGCGTCGAGCACGGCGCTGGGGGATTTTCTTCAAGTTGCTGACCTTCACTTACCTGTTGCTGATGCTGGCGCTGTTCAGCCCGCTGATGGACATGGAAAAGAGCGCGACCCGTGGCGCCAACTACACTGCGTTGATCGAAGTGCGGGGAGTGATTGCCGACAAGGAGCCTGCCAGCGCCGACAATATCGTCAGCAGTCTGCGTGCCGCGTTTGAAGACCCCAAGGTCAAGGGCGTGATCCTGCGCATCAACAGCCCAGGCGGCAGCCCGGTGCAATCGGGCTATGTGTATGACGAGATTCGCCGCCTGCGCGGCCTGCACCCGGATATCAAGCTGTACGCGGTGATTTCCGACCTGGGGGCCTCGGGCGCGTATTACATTGCCAGTGCCGCCGACCAGATCTACGCCGACAAGGCCAGTCTTGTCGGCTCCATTGGTGTGACGGCGGCCGGCTACGGCTTTGTCGGTGCCATGGAGAAGCTGGGGGTTGAGCGTCGTACCTACAACTCGGGCGAGCACAAGTCGTTCCTTGATCCGTTCCAGCCGCAAAAGGCCGATGAAACCCAGTTCTGGCAGGGGGTGCTCGATACCACCCATCGCCAGTTCATCGCCAGCGTGAAGCAGGGGCGTGGGGATCGCCTGAAGGATAAAGACCATCCGGAGCTGTTCTCTGGGTTGGTGTGGTCGGGCGAGCAAGCATTGCCGCTGGGGCTGATCGATGGTTTGGGCAGTGCCAGTTCGGTGGCGCGGGATGTGGTCGGCGAGAAAGAACTGGTGGACTTCACCGTTGAAGAGTCGCCGTTTGATCGTTTCTCCAAGAAGCTCGGCGCCAGCGTGGCTGAGAAGCTGGCGCTGTACATGGGCTTCCAGGGTCCGGCACTGCGTTAATATCTCAAGTCTGTCGTAGATCAAAATGTGGGAGGGGGCTTGCCCCCGATAGCGGTGGATCAATCAATCCAAGGTTGGCTGACACACTGCTATCGGGGGTAAGCCCTCCCTTCCCATATTTGGTTTAGCAGTGTTCTTAAGGGATTTGCACGCCTTCGCTGAGCAGCATGTCCACCAGCCGAATCAGCGGTAAGCCGACCAGGCTGGTCGCGTCCGGCCCTTCGGTGCTCTGGAAGAGGCTCACGCCCAACCCTTCCGCCTTGAAGCTGCCCGCGCAGTCATACGGCTGCTCGATCCGCAGGTAGCGCTCGACGCGCGCTGCATCCAGCTCGCGCATGTGCACGGTAAAGGGCACGCAGTCGACCTGGCAGTGCCCCGTCTCACTGTTCAACAGGGCCAGGCCGGTGAGGAAGCTGACACGCTTGCCACTGGCGGCCAATAACTGCTCGCGCGCATTTTCGAAGGTGTGAGGCTTGCCGATGATGCGGCCTTCCAGCGCGGCGACCTGGTCTGAGCCGATGATCAGGTGTCCCGGGTGGCTGGCGGCGAGGGCGCGGGCCTTTGCTTCGGCCAGGCGCTTGACCAGCTCGATGGCGGACTCATGTGCAGCATGGCTTTCGTCGATATCCGGCGAGCTGCAGATGAATGGCAGGTGCAGGCGGCTGAGCAATTCCCGGCGATAAACCGAGCTGGAAGCGAGTAATAAAGGCAGCATATACGTCTCCTCAAGGCAGCCGCCGATTCTAGCGGGGCGACCGGCCGACGCACAGGGCTGAATTTCCTTTGACATGGCTGGGTGCATCCCTATAATGCTGCGCCTATGTTGAATGACCCGATTCCACCTCACGTTGACCCGCGCAAATTGGCTGATCGTGGCACTTCCCTTCAAGGTGAGTTGCTGCTGGCCGATTTGGAGAGACTCTGCGACCCGCTTTCCGACACTGTCGGTACGGTGCAGGCCAAATTCGTTTTTGAACGAGATGAACGTAAATCTGTGGTAATTCACAGTTTTATCGACACCGAGGTCAAAATGGTTTGCCAGCGTTGTCTTGAGCTGGTCACCCTGCCGATTCACAGCGAGTGCAGTTATGCTGTGGTAAAGGAGGGTGCGAATACCCAGTCGTTGCCGAAAGGTTATGACGTGCTGGAACTGGGCGAAGATCCTTTGGATCTGCATGCACTGATCGAGGAGGAGCTTCTGCTCGCCTTGCCCATTGTGCCTGCTCATCATCCGGAAGAATGCCAGCAGCCGGCGGGTCTCGATGACGAGTCCGAACCGAGCGAGGACGAGGTAACGCGGTCCAACCCGTTCAGTGTATTGGCGCAGTTAAAGCGTGACCCAAACGTTTAGGAGTTAATCAATTATGGCTGTTCAGCAGAACAAAAAATCCCGCTCTGCCCGTGACATGCGTCGTTCCCACGATGCCCTGACGGCAAGCACTCTGTCTGTAGAAAAAACCACCGGTGAAATTCACCTGCGTCACCACGTATCGCCAGAAGGCGTATACCGTGGCCGTAAAGTGATCGACAAGGGCGCTGACGAGTAATCACTTGTCTGCTCAAGTCATCGCGATTGACGCAATGGGCGGGGACTTCGGTCCCCGCAGCATTGTTCAGGCCTGCATTGCCAGCCTGTCTGCCACGCCCTCGCTGCACCTGACCCTCGTCGGTCAACCCTCCCTCCTTGAAGAATTGATTGCCAGCCATCCGGCGGTGGATCGCGCGCGCCTGACGATTACGCCAGCCAGCGAAACCATCACCATGGATGAGAAGCCGGCGACGGCCCTGCGTGGCAAGCCTGACTCGTCGATGCGGGTGGCCTTGGAGCTGCTGCGTGATGGCAAGGTGCAAGCCTGTGTCAGCGCCGGCAACACTGGGGCGTTGATGGCGTTGTCGCGGCATGTGCTCAAGACGCTGCCGGGCATTGATCGGCCGGCGATGGTGGCGGCGATTCCGACGCAGAAGGGCTATTGCCAGTTGCTGGACCTGGGGGCGAACGTCGATTGCAGTGCCGAGCACCTGTTCCAGTTTGCCGTGATGGGCTCGGTGGCCGCCGAAGCGCTGGGCGTGGCTCGTCCGCGCGTGGCCTTGCTGAATATCGGCACCGAAGACATCAAGGGCAACCAGCAGGTCAAGCTTGCGGCCACCTTGCTGCAAGGTGCGCGAGGCCTGAACTACATCGGCTTTGTCGAGGGTGATGGGTTGTACCGGGGCGAGGCGGATGTGGTGGTGTGCGATGGGTTTGTCGGCAATATCCTGCTCAAGTCCAGCGAAGGCCTGGCGACCATGATCGCCTCGCGTATCGAGGCCTTGTTCAGGCGTAACCTGGTATCGCGCCTGGTGGGCGCCCTGGCGCTGCCGTTGATGCGTCGCCTGCAGGCCGACCTGGCCCCGGCGCGGCATAATGGTGCGAGCTTTCTGGGGTTGCAGGGCATCGTGGTGAAAAGCCACGGTTCGGCCGGGGTCGAAGGCTTCCAGAGTGCGATTGCGCGGGCGGTGATCGAGATCCAGGAAAACCTGCCGCAACGCTTGCACGGCCGTCTCGAGGACCTGTTGCCTTAGGCGAATCGGCCGGGGAATGCTTAAATGTGACCGGCCAGTTCAATTGACCATCCAATCTGTCAGTTTCGTGCGCTCCCACCGAGGAGCGACCATTTCCGACGACCAGATCATTAGGGGCTTGTTACATGTCTACATCCCTCGCATTCGTCTTTCCAGGGCAGGGTTCGCAGTCCCTCGGCATGTTGGCCGAGCTGGGCGCGCAATACCCGCTGATCCTGGACACGTTCAAGGAAGCTTCCGAGGCCCTGGGTTACGACCTGTGGGCGCTGACCCAACAAGGGCCGGAAGAGCAGCTCAATCAAACCGATAAAACCCAGCCAGCCATCCTGACCGCCTCGATCGCCCTGTGGCGCTTGTGGTTGGCCGAAGGCGGTGCGCGCCCGGCGTTCGTGGCCGGTCATAGCCTGGGCGAATACAGCGCCCTGGTGGCGGCGGGCAGCCTGACCCTTGCTGAAGCGGTCAAGCTGGTGGAGCGTCGTGGCCAGCTGATGCAGGAAGCCGTTCCGGCCGGGCAGGGCGGCATGGCCGCTATCCTGGGGCTGGACGATGCCGTCGTGATCGAAGCCTGCGCCGAAGCGGCCCAGGGCGAAGTGGTCAGCGCGGTAAACTTCAACTCCCCAGGCCAGGTGGTAATCGCCGGTGCCAGGGCGGCCGTCGAGCGTGCCATCGAAGGCTGCAAGGCGCGCGGTGCCAAGCGTGCATTGCCGTTGCCGGTGAGCGTGCCGTCGCACTGCGAGCTGATGCGCCCGGCTGCCGAGCGCTTTGCCGAGTCCATCGCTGCCATCAACTGGCAGGCGCCACAGATCCCGCTGGTGCAGAACGTCAGCGCGGCCGTGGCCGCCGACCTCGACACCCTCAAGCGCGACCTGCTGGAGCAACTCTACAAGCCTGTGCGCTGGGTCGAGTCGGTCCAGACCCTGGCCGCCAATGGCGCCACCGAGCTGGTCGAGTGCGGCCCGGGCAAAGTCCTGGCTGGCCTGAACAAGCGCTGCGCCGACGGCGTGTCGACTGCCAACCTCAATACCCCGGATGCCTTCGCTGCCGCTCGTGCGGCGCTGGCCTGATCCCCGAACTTAGGAGAAGCCTGCATGAGTCTGCAAGGTAAAGTTGCACTGGTTACCGGCGCGAGCCGTGGCATTGGCCAGGCCATCGCCCTGGAACTGGGCCGTCAGGGCGCCGTCGTGATCGGCACCGCCACTTCCGCTTCGGGCGCCGAGCGTATCGCCGCGACCCTGAAGGAAAACGGCGTTCAAGGCACCGGCCTTGAGCTGAACGTGACCAGCGATGAGTCCGTGGCTGCCGTACTGGCCGAGATCACCGCACAGTTCGGTGCGCCGGCGATTCTGGTGAACAACGCCGGTATCACCCGCGACAACCTGATGATGCGCATGAAAGACGACGAATGGTACGACGTGGTCGATACCAACCTGAACAGTCTGTTTCGCCTGTCCAAGGGTGTTTTGCGCGGCATGACCAAGGCGCGTTGGGGGCGAATTATCAATATTGGCTCCGTAGTGGGTGCCATGGGCAACGCAGGCCAAGTAAACTATGCAGCCGCCAAGGCCGGCCTGGAAGGTTTCAGCCGTGCATTGGCGCGAGAAGTCGGTTCGCGGTCGATTACGGTCAACTCGGTGGCCCCAGGGTTCATCGACACCGATATGACCCGCGAACTGCCGGAAGCACAGCGTGAAGGCTTGCTGACGCAGATTCCGCTGGGCCGTCTGGGCCAGGCCCAAGAGATCGCGAATGTGGTCGCTTTCCTGGCATCCGACGGTGCGGCATACGTGACTGGGGCTACAATCCCGGTGAACGGCGGGATGTACATGAGCTAAATTGTGACGGATCGCTTCAAAAAAATGTCATACGAGCTGTCTAAAATCCGTTATAAAGCTGCAACTTAATTTATAGGCAGGTGGTAAACCGGGTACAGGGTGAAGCTTTCAGTTGAAAAGCTGAAAAGGCTTTCTATACACTTACCCACTGGCCAGCTGCCTGAATTTGTCCATTAGGAGTTAAACAAGGTATGAGCACCATCGAAGAGCGCGTCAAGAAAATCGTTGCCGAGCAACTGGGCGTCAAAGAAGAAGAAGTGGTCAACACTGCTTCCTTCGTAGAAGACCTGGGTGCCGATTCCCTTGACACCGTTGAGCTGGTGATGGCTCTGGAAGAGGAATTCGAGACCGAAATCCCGGACGAAGAAGCTGAAAAAATCACTACTGTTCAAGCTGCTATCGACTACGTTACGAACCACCAGGCGTAATAGTTTGTAGTCGTCGCCTGCTGTTAGGGAAAAACCGCACTGCTGTAACGGCGTGCGGTTTTTTCTTTAGCGCTGATGAAAAGTAAGCTCTGAAGCAAAGTGTCGTCATTAGAAAAAGGAGAGTGCTGTGTCGCGTAGACGCGTCGTAGTCACCGGTATGGGTATGTTGTCGCCACTGGGTACGGATGTGCCGAGCAGTTGGCAGGGCATTCTGGCTGGCCGCAGTGGTATTGGTCTGATCGAACACACGGACCTTTCTGCCTATTCCACCCGTTTTGGCGGCTCGGTAAAGGGGTTCAATGTCGAGGAATATCTCTCGATCAAGGAGTCCCGCAAGCTCGACCTGTTCATTCAATACGGCCTGGCAGCCGGTTTCCAGGCAGTGCGTAACGCTGGCCTGGAAGTGACCGACGCCAACCGTGAGCGCATCGGCGTGGCCATGGGTTCGGGTATTGGCGGTTTGACCAATATCGAAGAAACCAGCCGCACGCTGCATGATTCCGGCCCTCGTCGAATTTCACCGTTCTTCGTGCCTGGCTCGATCATCAATATGATTTCCGGTTTCCTGTCCATCCACTTGGGGGCGCAGGGGCCTAACTACGCGATTGCCACCGCGTGCACCACGGGTACCCACTGCATCGGCATGGCGGCGCGTAACATCGCCTATGACGAAGCCGACGTGATGATCGCCGGTGGTGCTGAAATGGCCGCCTGTGGCCTGGGAATGGGCGGCTTTGGCGCCTCCCGTGCCCTGTCGACCCGCAATGACGAGCCGACCCGTGCCAGCCGTCCGTGGGACAAGGGCCGTGACGGCTTTGTACTGTCCGACGGCGCCGGTGCCCTGGTACTCGAAGAGTTGGAGCACGCCAAGGCGCGCGGTGCCACCATCTATGCCGAGTTGATCGGGTTTGGCATGAGCGGCGACGCCTATCACATGACCTCGCCACCGTCCGACGGTGCCGGCGCTGCAAGGTGCATCACCAATGCCTTGCGCGATGCCAGGGTCAATGCCGACCAGGTGCAATACATCAATGCCCATGGCACCTCGACCCCGACGGGCGACCTGGCGGAAGCCGAAGCCATCAAGTCGGTGTTCGGCGAGCACGCCTACAAGCTGGCGGTCAGCTCCACCAAGTCCATGACCGGCCACCTCTTGGGTGCGGCGGGCGCGGTAGAAGCGATCTTCAGCGTGATGGCCATCAAGGACCAGGTCGCTCCGCCGACCATCAACCTCGATGAGCCGGACGAAGGCTGCGACCTGAACTTCGTGCCGCATGAGCCGCAACAGATGCCGATCGACGTTGCGATCTCCAATTCGTTCGGCTTCGGTGGCACCAACGGTTCCCTGGTGTTCCGCCGGTTCGCCGAGTGATGCACAGCTGGGTCGACGGTCAGCCAGCGGACAGTGTCCCCCTGAAAGATCGCGGCCTGGCGTACGGTGATGGCCTGTTCGAGACCATCGCCGTCAAGGCCGGGCAGCCCGTGCTGCTTGACCGTCACCTGCAGCGCCTGGATGAGGGCTGCAGGCGCCTCGCTTTCGTTGTGGATCAGACGTTGGTCTGCAGCGAAGTGCAGGCCTATACCGCCGCTCTCGGCGACGGTGTCCTCAAGCTGATCCTCACCCGCGGCGACAGCCAGCGCGGTTATGGCATCAACCCCGAGGCCCCTGTGCGCCGTATCTTGCAGGGCAGTCCGCCTGCGACCTATCCCCAGGCCCATGGAACCGACGGTGTTCGTCTGTTTGCATGCGCCACCCGCCTGGCCGAGCAGCCGTTGCTGGCCGGTCTCAAGCACCTCAATCGCCTCGAGCAGGTGATCGCCCGTGCGGAATGGCAGGATGCCGAACATGCCGAAGGGTTGATGCTGGATATGTCCGGGCGTGTCATCGAAGGCGTATTCAGCAACCTGTTCCTGGTAAGTAATGGCTTGTTACTAACCGCCGATCTGAATCGTTGCGGCGTTGCAGGCGTCATGCGCGCCGAGATTCTGGCTCAGGCGAGCGCCCTGGGCATCCCGGTAGCCGTGGCTGACATCAGCCTCGAGCAATTGCGGGAGGCTGACGAAGTCTTTGTGTGCAACAGCGTTTATGGCATTTGGCCGGTGCGTGGGTGCGCTGCGATGAGCTGGTCGGTTGGGCCGCTCACCCGTAAACTGCAGGGCATTGTTCGCGCGCTATTGGATATTTGAGTTGATACGAAAACTGGTTGTACTGCTGCTGATCGGTCTGTTCTCGGCGGCTTTGCTGTTGGGGTTTTCCGCGTGGAAATATGACGCTGCCTTGAAGCAGCCGTTGAATCTGACCCAGGAGCAATTGCTCGATGTGCCGGCCGGGGCGACGCCCACCGGGACCTTCAATCGCCTGGAAGCCGATGGCGTGCTCGACGGCGCGTTCTGGTTGCGCCTGTATTGGCGCTTCAACCTCGACGGCCAACCGCTGCACAGCGGTGAATACCGCATGACCCCGGGCATGACCGCCGAAGGCCTGATCGGCCTGTGGCAGCGCGGCGAAGTGGTGCAATACAGCCTGACGCTGGTGGAGGGCTGGAACTTCCGCCAGGTGCGTTCGGCCCTGGCCAAGCATGAAAAGATCGTGCAGACCCTGGCGGGCCTGAGTGACAGCGAAGTGATGGACAAGCTTGGCCATCCTGGCGTGTTCCCCGAAGGTCGGTTCTTCCCGGATACCTACCGCTTCGTGCGCGGCATGACCGATGTCGAGTTCCTGAAGAAAGCCTATAACCGCCTGGATGATGTCCTCGCCCAGGAGTGGAGCAAGCGCGCCGCCGACGTGCCCTATACCGACCCCTATCAAGCCTTGATCATGGCCTCCCTGGTGGAGAAAGAGACCGGTGTGCCGGAAGAGCGCGGGCAGATTGCCGGGGTATTCGTACGCCGCCTGAAGATCGGCATGCTGCTGCAGACCGACCCCACCGTGATCTACGGCCTGGGCGAGCGCTACAACGGCAAGTTGACCCGTGCGCACCTCAAGGAAGCCAACCCCTATAACACCTACATGGTGGCCGGCCTGCCGCCGACACCCATCGCCATGGTCGGCCGCGAGGCGATCCATGCCGCGTTGAACCCGGTGCCGGGCAGCAGCCTGTATTTCGTCGCCCGTGGCGACGGCAGCCATATTTTCTCCGATGACCTGGGTGCGCATAATGCCGCTGTGCGTGAGTTCCAGCTCAAGCGCCGTGCCGATTACCGCTCAAGCCCGGCACCGCTGGTAAAACCGCCGGAAGACCTGGCGCCGCCTGCTGATGCACCCGCCGAGCCCGCGCCGGATGACGCCGCGCCGCAAAGCCCGCAATGACTCTGACTAAGGACTGCCTGTGACTGGCTTGTTTATTACCCTGGAAGGCCCCGAAGGCGCCGGCAAAAGCACCAACCGCGATTACCTGGCCGGCCGCTTGCGCGCTGAAGGTGTCGAGGTGGTGTTGACCCGTGAGCCCGGCGGTACGCCACTGGCCGAGCGCATCCGTGACGTGTTGCTGGCCCCAGGCGAAGAACAGATGAACCCGGACACCGAGCTGTTGCTGGTGTTCGCTGCCCGTGCCCAACACCTGGCCGAGGTGATTCGTCCGGCCCTGGCCCGCGGTGCCGTGGTGATCTGCGACCGTTTTACCGATTCCACGTATGCCTACCAGGGCGGTGGCCGGGGTTTGTCCCTGGCGCGTATCGCCACCTTGGAAACCTTTGTGCAGGGTGATCTACGTCCCGACCTGACCCTGTTGTTCGACCTGCCGGTGGCAGTGGGCATGGCCCGCGCCAGCGCCCGTGGGCGTCTCGACCGTTTCGAACTGGAAGGCCAGGGGTTTTTCGATGCTGTGCGCAGCGCGTTTCTCAAGCGCGCCCAGGCTGAACCGGCGCGCTACCACCTGCTGGACGCGGCCCAGCCGTTGACGCAGGTGCAGCAGGCCATCGACGCCCTGTTACCCAAGCTGTTGGAGCGCGCCCGTGGCTGAAGCCTACCCATGGCAGGACGGTCTTTGGCAGCAGTTGGCCGGCCGTGCCCAGCACGCCCACGCCTATCTGCTGCACGGGCCGATCGGTATTGGTAAGCGCGATCTGGCTGAGCGACTCATGGCCAGCCTGCTGTGCCAGCGCCCGGTCAAACTTGAAGCCTGCGGCGAGTGCAAATCCTGCCTGTTGCTCAAGGCCGGCAGCCACCCGGACAACTACCTGCTCGAACCCGAGGAAGCCGATAAGGCGATCAAGGTCGACCAGGTGCGTGACCTCGTCAGTTTCGTGGTGCAGACCGCGCAGATGGGGGGGCGCAAGGTGGTGCTGATCGAGCCGGTGGAGGCGATGAACATCAACGCCGCCAATGCCTTGCTCAAGAGCCTGGAAGAACCCTCCGGCGACACGGTGCTGTTGCTGGTGAGCCACCAGTCCAGCCGCTTGTTGCCGACCATTCGCAGCCGTTGCGTACAGCAGGCCTGCCCGTTGCCGAGCGAGGCCATGAGCCTGCAATGGCTGGCGAAGGCGCTGCCGGATTCCTCCGCAGAGGAGCGGATCGAGTTGCTGACCCTGGCGGCCGGTTCCCCGCTGGCGGCCGTCAAGCTGCAAGCCCAAGGTGTACGTGAGCAACGCGCCCTGGTTGTGGATGGGGTGAAAAAACTGCTCAAGCAAGAGCTGTCCGCCACCCAGTTGGCTGAAAGCGCCTGGAAGGACATTCCCTTGCTGCTGCTGTTCGACTGGTTCTGTGACTGGTCGAGCCTGATCCTGCGCTACCAGTTGACCCAGGATGAAAACGGCCTGGGCCTGCCGGACATGCGCAAGGTGGTGCAATACCTCGCGCAGAAAAGTGCCCAGGACAAGGTGCTGACTATCCAGGACTGGATCCTCGCCCAGCGCCAGAAGGTGCTCGGCAAGGCCAACCTCAACCGCGTGCTGTTGCTTGAAGCGCTGCTGGTGCAGTGGGTCGGCTTGCTCGGCCGGCGTTAATTTCCGTGGCCGACGGGTGTATCGTTGGCCAGACACTTTCCGTGACCTAAGTCGTAATTTCCTATGCTTGTAGATTCCCATTGCCACCTTGATCGCCTTGACCTCGCCCAACACGGCGGCTCCCTGGATGCTGCCCTCGACGCTGCACGCCAGCGTGGGGTAGGGCATTTCCTGTGCATTGGCGTCAGCGCCGACAATGCTGCCGACGTCAAAGCCCTGGCCGAGCGTTATGCCGATGTGGATTGCTCGGTGGGTATCCACCCACTGGACCTCAAGCCCGGCGAAGCCCCGGCCCTCGACTGGCTGCTGGGCGAGCTCAATCACCCGCGGGTGGTGGCCATTGGCGAAACCGGCCTGGACTACCATTACGAGCCGGAAGCCGCCGAGTTGCAGCAGGCCTCGTTTCGCCTGCATTTACAGGCCGCCGGGCAAACCGGCAAGCCGGTGATCGTCCACACCCGTGGTGCCCGTGCCGACACCCTGGCCCTGCTGCGCGAAGCCGCGTTGCCCCAGGCCGGCGTGTTGCATTGCTTTACCGAGGATTGGGACATGGCCAGGGCCGCACTCGACCTGGGCTTCTATATTTCCCTGTCGGGCATTGTCACTTTCCGCAATGCCGATGCCCTGCGCGACGTGGCGCGCCAAGTGCCAGCCGACCGCCTGCTGGTGGAAACCGATTCGCCGTACCTGGCGCCGATTCCCCATCGTGGCAAACCGAACCTGCCTGAATATGTGCGGGATGTGGCGGACTACCTGGCGATGCTGCGCGGTGAGTCCTATGAGCGCTTTGCCGAGCAGACCACCGAGAACTTCAAGCGCCTGTTCCCGCTGGCCCACGTTGCTGCATGACAGGACTGAATCGCAGGCAAAAAAAACCCGGGTTCTGGGGGGTGAATCCGGGTTAAGACCATTAGGAGTAAACAAGGGCACACAGTCCGTCGGTACCCAGGTCGGCGCTTCACTTGGGGGAGATGTCACGCCGACAGTTCAAGTATTGATCAGTATCTGATTCAGTCCAGTCGCGACTGATCGTTTTTTAAACAGATTTGGAATACATGCGCTTCGCTTGAGTTCTCATTGGGCGGGTGCACGGGTGCAGTTGTTGCGTATTATTTCTGACTGATAGGCATGAAAACGTTGGCGCCTTGAAAGTAAAGTGCAGGGCGGGTTCACATAGACGTTGCCCAACGACCGTTCAGTCGGGATAATCCCTCGCACTGGGTAAATCGTATCGCCATGTATTCGTGGCCCTGCGCAGCCCTCCCTATTCCGACCTTTGCAGACCTCTTCCTCATGCACAAAGAACCCCGTAAGGTCCGTGAGTTTCGCCGCCGTGAGCAGGAAATTCTCGACACCGCACTCAAGTTGTTCCTCGAACAAGGCGAAGACAGCGTCACCGTCGAGATGATCGCGGATGCCGTGGGTATCGGCAAAGGCACGATCTACAAACACTTCAAGTCCAAGGCCGAGATCTACCTGCGCCTGATGCTCGACTATGAGCGCGACTTGAACGAGCTGCTGCATTCGGCCGATGTCGACAAGGACAAGGAGGCCCTGTCCCGCGCCTACTTCGAGTTCCGCATGCGCGACCCGCAGCGCTACCGCCTGTTCGACCGCCTGGAAGAGAAGGTGGTCAAGGGCCATCAAGTGCCGGAAATGGTCGAGGAACTGCACAAGATCCGCGCCTCGAACTTCGAGCGCCTGACCCTGCTGATCAAGGGCCGCATCAGCGAAGGCAAGCTTGAAGACGTACCGCCGTACTTCCACTACTGCGCCGCCTGGGCCTTGGTGCACGGCGCCGTGGCGCTGTACCACTCGCCGTTCTGGAGCAATGTGCTGGAAGACCAGGAAGGTTTCTTCCAGTTCCTGATGGATATCGGTGTGCGCATGGGCAACAAGCGCAAGCACAGCTCCGAGCCGGCACTGGTTGAAGCGGCCCCCGTCGAAACCCCGGCCACGTAATGATTTACTGCCAGGCGCAGTAACCCAGGAATATACTCAGGCAAGGATCTTGCTAAAAGCTGATTTATCAGTCAGTTTTTAGCGCGCCCGAATCATCCTCTGCCGGAGTGATCCATGATCGTTGATCGTCAAGGCAGGCGTTTTCGCAATTTGCGGATCAGCCTGACCTCAGCCTGCAATTACGCGTGTACCTACTGCGTGCCGAACGGCAAGCGGCTGGTGGCTGCCCAGGACGAACTCTCGGCCGAGGCCATGGCCCGTGGCGTGGCCTACCTGATCGAGGCCGCGGGCATCGACCGCTTGCGCATCACCGGTGGCGAGCCGCTGGTCAGCCCCAAGCTGGAAGCCTTCATGGGCGCGGTGGGGGGCATGGGCCTCAGCGATATCAGCCTGACCACCAACGGCCAGTTGCTGGCGCGCAAACTGCCGTTGCTGGTGGATGCCGGGATTCGGCGTATCAATGTTTCCCTCGACACCCTGGATGCCGACGCCTTCCGCAGCATCGCCCGTGGCGGCGACTTGGCCACCGTGCTCGATGGCATGGACCAGGCGCGTGCTGCCGGGATCAAGATCAAGGTCAACATGGTGCCGTTGCGCGGCCAGAACCTCGACCAGGTGATGCCGCTGCTCGACTACTGCCTGGAGCGTGGCTACGAGCTGCGTTTTATCGAGTTGATGCGCATGGGCCACCTGGCCAAGGACTCCAATGCCTTCCTGCAGCAGTTCGTCAGCCTGCAACAATTGCTCGGCCTGATCGGCGAACACCACGAATACCTGCAAGCCAACGCTCCCGTGGATGCCACGGCGGTACGCTACGAAGTGCCGGGCAAAGGCTTCTTTGGCGTGATCGCCAACGAAAGCGTGCCGTTCTGCCGCACTTGTTCACGGCTGCGCTTGTCGTCGACCGGCTGGCTGCATGGCTGCCTGTCGTCGAGCAACCGTCACTATGTCGGCGACCTGTTGGACAAGCCTCGCCACCAGGCGCTGCCGGCCCTGCAAGGCCTGCTGATGAAGGCCTTGGGGGACAAGCAGGAAGTGGCTTTCTCCGGCGGCGCGACGGTCATGAAGATCATCGGCGGATAATGCTTTCCCAAGATTAAACATCATCCAATGTGGGAGGGCGCAAGCCCCCTCCCACATTTAGTTCTGCGTTGTTTCCAAATGGCGCGGATTCTGCATCTCGTGCCCATTCGCCGGTTTTCCGTCACCGGCTTCTGGAGGATTAGGATGCGTAGTCTGGTTTTGTTGCTGGCGTCGTTGACGCTGAGTGGTTGCATGACCGTCAGCGATATGGCCGAAGGCACCCGTTATCAGATGAGCGACGCCGGGTTGCTGGACCACAGCGACACTCGTCGGACTGCCTCGGTGCGCATACAGCCGGATTCCTTTGTCTTTATTGCCCAGGGCGCCTTCGTACCGCCCGGCAGCGCCTACCCGCGGCCGAATGTGGTGGCGGAGGAAGCTTTCAACGGTTTCGTCGAATACTTCCCCATGGTGCGCCGCGCTCGTCAGCCGGAAGGCCTGGAGCAGGCGATGGCCGAAGCCCGTGCGGCGGGTGCCCATTACCTGCTGTACTGCCGCTTCGCCAAGGCCGATGACCGTATCGGCAACGCCGACGAATGGGCTGATCAAGAGGCGCTGGACCGACTTGGCCTGGACAACGGCGTTATCCAGATCATGTTGATCGAGACCAGCACCCAGTATTTGATTGATACTGCACGTATTCGCAGTCGTGGCGGTTTACTGACGTTCCACGACAACAAGCCAGAAGACCTGATTGCCCGTCCCTTGGCGCAGTACGCCCGAGGCCTGCTGGGCATGGGCGATCAGTAACACCAAGGAGAACACCATGACCGATTCCGCCAAGGCCAACGATCTATTGGCTCAGTTGCCCAAGGGCAAGGGACCGGCGCCGGTGCATCTGTGGAACCCGGATTTCTGCGGCAACATCGACATGCGCATCGCCCGTGATGGCACCTGGTTCTACCAGGGCACGCCGATCGGGCGTAAGCCGATGGTCAAGTTGTTCTCTACTATCATCCGCCGCGATGGCGATGATTACTTCCTGATCACCCCGGTGGAAAAAGTCGGTATCACCGTCGATGATGCGCCCTTTGTCGCGGTTACCCTCGACGTCGAAGGGCAGGGCGAAAGCCAGGTGCTGCGCTTCACCACCAACGTCGACGAGCAGGTGGCAGCCGATATCGAGCATCCACTGCGGGTGGTGATCGACCCCGTCACCCAGGAACCGTCCCCCTATCTGCGGGTGCGTACCAACCTCGAAGCCCTGGTGCATCGCAATGTGTTCTACCAGTTGGTAGAGTTGGCAGTGAGCCGTCCGATCAATGGTCAGAACTGGCTTGGCGTATGGAGCGGCGGCGAGTTTTTCCGTATTGGCCTGGAGCCGTGAAGCCGGTTTTTTCATCTCCCTGAAATAATTCCCTTGCTGCAAATGGCCGCTTTCGGTTATCAATTTGTACATGATTAGACATGTCCGATTTGATAAGAAAAAACGCGTCGTCGACGAGCTCATCCGCCGTATCGAGGGAGGGGTGATGGCCGACGGTTTCCTGTTGCCGGGCGAGCATCAACTGGCTGAAGAGTTTGCGGTCAGCCGGGGCACGCTGCGTGAAGCCCTCGCCGAACTCAAAAGGCGCAATTACATCGCGACCCAGAGCGGCGTGGGCTCCATCGTCACATTTGATGGCATGGCGCTGGATCAAACCAGTGGTTGGGCCCAGGCCCTGGCGGACACTGGGGCCTTGGTGACCACCGATATCCTACGCCTGGAAGCGGTGACGCGCGCCGATCTGTTCAGTCGCTTCGGCACCGACCAATTCATCGCCCTCGACCGCCGTCGCCGCACGACTGATGGCACGGCCGTTTCCCTTGAGCGCTCGCTGATGCCGGCGTCCGGTGGCCTGGAAAGCCTGCCGCGCGTTGGGCTGATCGACAATTCCCTGACCATCACCCTGGCAGCCTACGGTTACGTCGGTGCCGAAGGTGACCAGTGGATCGGCGCCGAGCCCCTCAGCGATGAAGACGCCGAGCTGCTTGGCCGACCTGCCGGTACCGTGTTCCTCAAGGCCTCGCGCACCACCTACGATCGCCGCGAGCGCTTTATGGAGTACGTCGAAAGCCTGCTCGACCCTCTGCACTTTCGCCTGCACCTGCAGTTTGGATCTTCGAAATGACCCCCAATACCCGCGCCCTCGGCGCTTTCTACGGCCTGGCGTTGGGCGATGCCCTGGGCATGCCCACCCAATCCCTGAGCCGTGAGCACGTGCAACAGCGCTTTGGTGCCATTACCGGCCTGGAAGATGCCGACGCCGACCAACCCATCGCGCCCAATATGCCGGCGGGCTCCATCACCGATGACACCGAGCAAGCGATCCTGGTCGGTGAGCTGCTGGTCGAGGGCCAAGGCAAGATCGACCCCAGCGTGCTCGCCCGGCGCCTGATCGATTGGGAAGCGGTGATGCGCGCCAAGGGTTCCCAGGATCTGCTTGGCCCGTCGACCAAGCGTGCAATCGACATGATCCTCAACGGCCATACCCCGGAAGAATCCGGGCGCTACGGCACCACCAATGGTGCCGCCATGCGCATCACGCCCGTGGGAATCGCCGCCAATGTCAGCGACCCGGCGCGATTTATCCAGGCGGTGATCCAGGCCTGCCAGGTCACCCACAACACCACCCTGGGCATCTCCAGCGCAGCGGCAGTGGCGGCGGTGGTGTCCGCAGGCATCAACGGTGTGGACTTGGGTGAAGCCTTGAATATCGGCACCCAGGTGGCTCAACAGGCGGAAGGCCATGGCCATTGGATTGCCGGCGGGCGCATCTCCACCCGCATCAGTTGGGCGCGCACCCTGAGCGTCGGCAGCGGCGACACAGCCCTGTTCGCCGACCTGCTGTATGAATTGATCGGCACCTCCGTCGCCTCCCAGGAGTCGGTGGTGGTGTCGTTTGCCCTCGCCCAGCAAGTGGCGGTGGGGGCCATGAACGCGTTCGAAGCCCTGTGCCTGGCTGCCAGCCTGGGCGGCGATACCGACACGATTGCCGCGATGCTCGGCGCGATGCTCGGTGCCTGCCTCGGCCTGCAGTGCTGGCCCGAATCGATGATCGAACAGGTCAAGCAGGTCAACGGCCTCGATCTGCAGCCGTTGGTTCAAGGCTTGCTCGCATTGCGCTGAGTCAGGAAGACCGCGTATCCGCCACAACCACAACAATACAGGCACCAGGAGCACCACTCATGAGCAGCACTTCTTCCGGCCAAAGCGCCGGGCAATTGGAAACCCGCGGTATCGAACCGGTCCCTGAAGGCGAGTGCAACGGCCATCCACTGCAACTGTTCTGGGTGTGGTTCGCCGCCAATATCAGCATCCTCGGCCTGCCCCTCGGCGCCACCCTCGTGGCGTTTCGCGGCCTGGCCATCTGGCAGGCGATCATCGTCGCGATCCTCGGCGCCGCGGGCTCGTTTGCCGTGGTGGGCATCATCTCCATCGCCGGCCGTCGCGGCCGTGCCCCCAGCCTGACCTTGTCCCGCGCCATCTTCGGCGTGCGCGGCAATATTGGCCCGACGCTGGTGTCGTTGATGTCGCGCCTGGGTTGGGAAACCGTCAACACCACCACGGCTGCCTTCGTGTTGCTGTCGTTGTGTTCGATTCTGTTCGGCTCTGCGGTGGAGGCGAAAAGCGCACCGGTCCTCACCCTGATCTTCATCGGCATTTTCGTGTTGCTGACCTTGGCCGTTTCGGGCCTCGGCCACGCCACCTTGCTGGTGATCCAGAAGTGGGCCACCTACGTGTTCGGCGCGTTGAATATCCTGGTGGGCGGTTTCCTCTGCGCCACCATCGACTGGAGCGCGGTGTTCAACGCCACCCCGGCTCCTCTGAGCGCGATGATCATCGGCGTCGGTACCATGGCCGCCGGTACCGGTATCGGCTGGGCCAACGCCGGTGCCGATATGTCGCGCTACCAGCACCGCAGCGTCACCGCCGTGCGCCTGGTGGCGTCGGCGGCGTTTGGTGCGGGCATTCCGCTGGTGTTGCTGATTACCCTCGGCGGCCTGCTGTCGGTCGGCAACAACGATCTGGCCGCGGCCACTGACCCGATCATCGCGATCCGCGACATGCTGCCCACCTGGATGGCGGTGCCGTACTTGATCACCGCGTTTGGCGGGCTGCTGCTGTCGAACAACCTGTCGGTGTATTCGGCCGGCCTCACCACCTTGACCCTTGGCCTGAAGGTCAAGCGCGTGCATGCGGTGATCGTCGACATCGTGGCGATCTTCGCCGGTTCCATCTACTTCATGCTGATCGCCGACAGTTTCTACGGCCCGTTCATCACCTTCATCTCGTTGCTGGCGGTGCCGATCACCGCGTGGGTGGGGATCTTCGTGGTCGACCTGATCCATCGTCACTACTACAGCCCCAAGGACCTGCTGGACGTGAGCCCGAGCAGCGCCTACTGGTATCGCGGCGGTGTGGAATGGCGTGCCTTCGGCGCCTGGGCCGTGGCCATCGTGCTGGGTTTCAGCTTCACCACCATTGGCACCACTGCCGAGAACATCTGGTTCGCCGGGCCGTTGTCCGACTCCTGGCTCGGCCACAACGGCCTGGGCTGGATCGTCACCTTCCTGGTTGCCGGTGGGATTTATGCGGTACTGGGCGGCGCGGCTGACCGTCGTCCGGCGTTGGTAGAGAGCCCTAATGTCTAGATTGCTGCACACCGGCCAGGTCATCGTCGACCTGGTCATGGCCCTCGACACCTTGCCCGCGACCGGCGGCGACGTGCTGGCCAAGTCCGCCAGCTTCGAAGCTGGCGGGGGCTTCAATGTGATGGCGGCGGCGCGGCGCAATGGCTTGCCGGTGGTCTATCTGGGCCGTCACGGCACTGGCCGCTTCGGCGATCTGGCCCGCGCGGCGATGCAGGCCGAGGGCATTGAAATGGCCCTGGCAGCCAGCAGCGCAAAGGACACTGGCTTGTGTGTGTCCCTGACCGAAGCCACGACCGAGCGCACGTTCATTTCCCATATCGGCGTCGAGGGTGAACTCAGCCAGGAGGATTTGACCGCCGTCGCAGCGCGCGCCGACGACTACGTCTATGTCAGTGGCTACAGCCTGCTCCTGGAAGGCAAGGCCCAGGCGCTGATCGACTGGCTGCTGGCACTGCCCCGGGAAGTCGTGGTGGTGTTCGATCCGGGGCCGCTGGTCAAAGCGCCGGATTCGGCCTTGATGGGTGCGCTGTTGCCACGTATCGATATCTGGACCAGCAATGGTCCTGAAGCCTTGGCGTTTACCGGCGTGGCGGACATCGCTGCCGCGTTGCCGGCGCTCAGCCAGCACCTGCGCGCCGAGACGCTATTGGTGGTGCGTGACGGACCGAATGGCTGCTGGGTGGGGCGTGCGGGTCAGATCGAGCATGTGCCTGGCTTCAAGGTACAGGCGGTCGACAGCAATGGCGCGGGGGATGCGCATGCAGGAGTGTTTATTGCGGGGTTGGCGGCGGGTTTGAAACCAGCGGCGGCAGCACGGCGGGCGAATGCAGCGGCAGCCTTGGCGGTGACGCGTTGGGGGCCGGCAACTTCCCCAGGCAGCGCCGAAGTCGACGTATTACTCACCGAATAAGCGCGGAAAAAATGTGGGAGGGGGCCTCCCACATTGGGTTTTGCATGAGGGCTACTGGCGCGTTTCACCTTCGAGCTTGCGCGCTTCATCCACACCTGACGCCGTCAACTTGATCGGCAGATTCAGCGAGTATTCACCGGCGTCGTCGGTGGTCACATGCCCATCCTTGATCAGCCCGCGGTCCTGCAGAAATGCCAACGCACTGGCGACCACTTTCTCTCCGCGGTAGTTATCCAGCACCTCCTTGCCCAGCCCCTGGGGATGAGCGTGCAGCAGGCGGGTGAGGACTTCTTTTTCAAGGTCTTTATCGACGTTCATGCGTACCTCTTCATTGGGGAATGATCGGGTGTTGCGATTGTGTGTGAAGCGTTAAGGCGCAGGCTGTTTCGGCGCGCCTGGCAGGTTCGAGTCATCGCCTTTATTGATCTTCGGCTCATTCACCGAAGGGCCCATTTTGCCGTTGCCGACGGCCGCTGGCGCCTGGCGTTGGGTATCGTGACCCTGGGTATGCGGGTCGGCACCATTGGTGTTATCGATGACCGCACCACCGTTGGTGTCCAGGCCGGTGCCCATGGATTTTTGCGATTCGCTGGTGGCGTCCGGGTTGGTAGGACCGGTGGACGACGTGGCAGCGAAACCACTCAGCGAAACCGAAGACAACAGGCCGGCAAATGCGAAGGCGGCAAACTTGGAATGCTTCATGAGGGTGTCTCCATATGATTGATGTCCTTACCCTCTATTGGTCAGTTGTGCCTTGATGATCGTGCCTGGGTGGCGACGAACGGTGCTGTGGCACCTGTAAGATTTTGTGTGTCGGCTGCCGGGCTCCCCATAAATTGCACTGCAATCAGTCATCAAAGCGCCTTAGTATGTGTGCTTTGAAATTGCCAAGGCTCGCCCATGACCATCGAGATTCGCCCCGCCGTGCCCAGCGATGCTGCGCAGATCCTGACTTTCATCACCGAACTCGCCGAGTACGAGAAAGCCCGGCATGAAGTGATCGCCAGCGTGGTGGATATCCAGCGCAGCCTGTTCAGCGAGGGCGCCACGGCCCATGGCCTGATCTGCTCGCGGGATGGTTTGCCGATTGGGTTTGCGGTGTTCTTTTTCAGCTATTCCACGTGGCTGGGCAGCAACTGCCTTTACCTCGAAGACCTGTACATCAACCCGGAACAACGTGGCGGCGGGGCGGGCAAGAAGCTGTTGCGCCACTTGGCGAAGATTGCCTTTGATAACGGGTGCGCGCGCTTCGAGTGGAGCGTACTGGACTGGAACGAGCCGGCGATTGCCTTCTACAAATCCATCGGTGCCCAGCCGCAGGAGGAGTGGGTGCGTTATCGCATGGAAGGTGATGCGCTGCGGGACTTCGCCCTCGGCTGAAGCCACCTTCTTGAACACACTGTAGATCAAATGTGGGAGGGGGCTTGCTCCCGATAGCGGTGAATCAGTCAGCCTTTCTGTAGCTGACGTGCCGCTATCGGGAGCAAGCCCCCTCCCACATTATTTTTTGATTTTGCTCACTATATGGGATGCAAATTTATATATTGAGATATTTCAAATGATGGGTTTATAGTCGTCTGCATCAGCACTCACTGCCAAAAATAAAACAGGTGAAGCGATGCAGCCCCAACCGTTGTCATTACCCGCCGTGCCCGAGCCAACCTACGGCGAGCGCCTGAAGAACAAGGTGGTGATCATCACCGGCGCCGCTCAGGGCATTGGTGAGGCGATCGTCGCGTGTTTCCAGGCCCAGCAGGCGCGCCTGGTGATCGCCGATATCCAGGGCGACAAGGTCGAAAAAGTCGCTGCCCACTGGCGCGAACGCGGCGCCGAGATCTACGCCCAACCCGTCGATATCACCTGCAAAGCGCAATGGCTGGCGTTGGTCAATGTGGCCATTGAGCGCTTCGGCCGGGTGGATGTGCTGGTCAACTGCGCCGGGGTCAACGTGTTCCGCGACCCGCTGGAGATGAGCGACGAAGACTGGCGCCGTTGCTTCGCCATCGACCTCGACGGCGCCTGGTACGGCTGCCGCACGGTGTTGCCGCACATGATCGAGCAGGGCATCGGCAACATCATCAACATCGCCTCCACCCATTCCAGCCACATCATTCCCGGCTGTTTCCCTTACCCTGTGGCCAAGCATGGCCTGCTCGGCCTTACCCGCGCCCTGGGTATCGAATACGCGCCCAAGGGCATCCGCGTGAATGCCATCGCCCCGGGCTATATCGAGACCCAGCTCAACGTCGACTACTGGAACGGTTTCCCAGACCCCCACGCCGAGCGCCAGCGCGCGTTCGACCTGCACCCGCCCAAGCGCATCGGCCAGCCCGTCGAGGTGGCGATGACGGCGCTGTTCCTGGCCACCGACGAGGCGCCCTTTATCAATGCCACCTGCCTGATGATCGATGGCGGGCGGTCGGTGATGTACCACGACTAGAACTTGCCACTCCCAATAACAACAAGAGGTGCCGTTCATGAAAAAAGCAATACGCGTACTGGCAGCTGCCGCCGTGCTCAGCGGCCTCAGTACTTTCGCATTTGCCGAGGAAGTGAAGATCGGTTTCCTGGTCAAACAGGCCGAGGAACCGTGGTTCCAGACCGAATGGGCCTTTGCCGAAAAAGCCGGCAAGGAACATGGCTTTACCGTGATCAAGATCGCCGTGCCCGATGGCGAGAAAACCCTCTCGGCCATCGACAGCCTGGCCGCCAACGGCGCCAAGGGCTTTGTCATCTGCCCGCCGGACGTGTCCCTGGGCCCGGCCATCGTCGCCAAGGCCAAGGCCAACGGCTTGAAAGTGATTGCCGTGGATGACCGTTTTGTCGACGCCAAGGGCAACTTCATGGAAGACGTGCCGTACCTGGGCATGGCCGCGTTTGAAGTCGGCCAGAAACAAGGCGCGGCCATGGCTGCCGAAGCGAAAAAACGCGGTTGGGACTGGAAGGACACCTACGCGGTGATCAACACCTTCAATGAACTCGACACCGGCAAGAAACGCACCGACGGCTCGATCAAATCCCTGGAAGAAGCCGGCATTCCCAAGGACCACATCCTCACCGCCGCACTGAAAACCCTCGACGTCCCCGGCAGCATGGACGCCACCAACTCGGCCCTGGTCAAGCTGCCCAGCGGCGCGAAAAACCTGATCATCGGCGGCATGAACGACAACACCGTGCTCGGCGGCGTGCGCGCCACCGAAAGCGCCGGTTTCGCCGCCGCCAATGTGATCGGCATCGGCATCAATGGCACCGACGCCATCGGCGAACTGAAGAAAGCCAACAGCGGCTTCTTCGGCTCGATGCTGCCGAGCCCGCACATCGAGGGCTACAACACTGCGCTGATGATGTACGAGTGGGTCACCAAGGGCACCGAGCCGCCTAAATACACGGCCATGGATGAAGTGACCCTGATCACCCGCGCCAACTTCCAGGAAGAACTGACCAAGATCGGGCTGTGGAAATGACGGCGGCGGCCCTGCGTTTTGACGCTATCGGCAAAACCTTTCCCGGGGTCAAGGCGCTGGACGGCATCAGCTTCACCGCCCACCCGGGGCAGGTGCACGCCCTGATGGGCGAGAACGGTGCGGGCAAGTCGACGCTGCTGAAGATCCTCGGTGGCGCCTATATTCCCAGCAGCGGCAGCGTGCAGATCGGCGCGCAGACCATGGCGTTCAAGTGCGCCGCCGACAGCATCGCCAGTGGCGTGGCGGTGATTCACCAGGAACTGCACCTGGTGCCGGAAATGACCGTCGCCGAAAACCTGTTCCTCGGGCATTTGCCCGCGCGCTTCGGCGTGGTCAACCGGGGCCTGCTGCGCAAGCAGGCCCTGGCTTGCCTCAAGGGCCTGGCGGATGAAATCGACCCCGAGGAAAAACTCGGCCGCCTGTCCCTGGGTCAGCGCCAACTGGTGGAAATCGCCAAGGCGCTGTCCCGTGGCGCCCATGTAATTGCCTTCGACGAACCCACCAGCAGCCTGTCGGCGCGGGAGATCGACCGCTTGATGGCGATCATCGCGCGCCTGCGGGACGAGGGCAAAGTGGTGCTCTACGTGTCGCACCGCATGGAAGAAGTGTTCCGCATCTGCAACGCGGTCACGGTGTTCAAGGACGGCCGTTACGTGCGCACTTTCGATGACATGAGCGCGCTGACCCACGACCAATTGGTGACCTGCATGGTCGGCCGCGACATCCAGGACATCTACGACTACCGCCCGCGCGAGCATGGTGAGGTGGCGCTCAAGGTCGACGGCTTGTTGGGCCCGGGTTTGCGTGAGCCGATCAGTTTTGAGGTGCGCAAAGGCGAGATTCTCGGCCTGTTCGGCTTGGTGGGGGCAGGGCGCACGGAGCTGTTCCGCTTGCTCAGCGGCCTGGAGCGCGCCAGCGCCGGCAGCCTTGAGTTATGCGGGGAGGCCCTGCAACTGCGCTCACCCCGCGACGCCATCGCCGCCGGTGTGCTGCTGTGCCCGGAAGACCGCAAGAAGGAAGGCATCATTCCGCTGTCCAGCGTCGCCGAGAACATCAATATCAGCGCCCGTGGCGCCCACTCTTCGTTTGGCTGGTTGCTGCGCGACGGTTGGGAAAAGGGCAATGCCGACCAGCAGATCAAGGCGATGAAAGTCAAAACCCCGACCGCCGCGCAAAAGATCATGTACCTGTCCGGCGGCAACCAGCAGAAAGCCATTCTCGGCCGCTGGCTGTCGATGCCGATGAAGGTCCTGCTGCTGGACGAGCCGACTCGTGGTATCGACATCGGCGCCAAGTCGGAGATCTACCAGATCATTCATAACCTCGCGGCCAAGGGCATTGCAGTCATTGTGGTGTCCAGCGACCTGATGGAAGTGATGGGCATCTCCGATCGCATCCTGGTGATGAGCGAAGGCGCGCTGACCGGCGAACTGAGCCGCGATCAAGCGGATGAAGCACGCCTGCTGCAACTGGCACTCCCGCGTTCGCGGGCTTGAAGAATAAGAGGGTGTAGGCATGTCTCAGGTAAAAACTGCAAAGGGCTTCTGGCCGGGTTTCAACCAGCGCAAGTTTCTCGATGACTGGGTGATGCTGCTGGCGGCATTGGGCATCTTTGTGCTCAGCGCGCTGTTTATCGACAACTTCCTCTCGCCGCTGAACATGCGTGGCCTGGGCCTGGCGATTTCCACCGTGGGCATCGCCGCCTGCACCATGCTGTTCTGCCTGGCGTCGGGGCACTTCGACCTGTCGGTGGGCTCGGTGATCGCCTGCGCCGGTGTGGTGGCGGGGATCGTGATTCGCGACACCGACAGCGTGGCGCTCGGTGTGTCCGCTGCATTGGCCATGGGGTTGGTGGTGGGGCTGATCAACGGCATTGTCATCGCCAAGCTGCGTATCAATGCGTTGATCGCGACGTTGGCGACCATGCAGATCGTGCGCGGCCTGGCCTATATCTTCTCCAACGGCAAGGCGGTGGGGGTGATGAACGAGGATTTCTTCGTGTTCGGCAACGGCCAACTGCTGGGCGTGCCGGTGCCGATCATCATCACCGTGCTGTGCTTTGTATTTTTTGGCTGGCTGCTCAACTACACCACCTATGGGCGCAACACCATGGCCATCGGCGGCAACCAGGAGGCCGCGTTGCTCGCCGGGGTGAACGTTGATCGCACCAAAATCATCATCTTTGCCGTGCACGGCCTGATCGGCGCGCTGGCCGGGGTGATCCTCGCTTCGCGCATGACCTCTGGCCAGCCGATGATCGGCCAAGGGTTCGAGCTGACGGTGATTTCCGCCTGCGTGCTGGGTGGGGTGTCGTTGAGCGGCGGCATCGGCATGATCCGCCATGTGATTGCGGGTGTGCTGATCCTGGCGATCATCGAGAACGCGATGAACCTGAAGAACATCGACACCTTCTACCAGTACGTGATCCGCGGCTCGATCCTGTTGCTGGCGGTCATCATCGACCGCATGAAGCAGCGCTAGATCGAACACCACCCACCTTTGGATCGCCACTGTATTGAGGGACGGTATTTGCCATAATGCCCCCGCTTTCATACCTATAGGCCCGATATGCAGGAAAACGCCCACACCCCCGTCAAAGACGCTGCCCCCACCGGCACCCAGACCCTGCTGCGTGGCCTGGGCGTCGTGCAGGCGGTGGCGGCCGGAGCGCGGGATCTGAAAGAGATCGCCAGGCGCATCGGCACCACCCGCAGCACCACCCACCGCCTGGCCAGTTGCCTGGTGGAAGAGCGTTACCTGCGCGTGGTACCGCAAGTCGGCTACCTGTTGGGGCCGAAGTTGATCGAACTGGGGTTTCAGGCCCGCGAAGAGCTGCCGCTGGTGACCCTGGCGGTGCCGTACCTGGATGAGCTGTCGGCATTGACCGGCGACACCATCCACCTGGCCATTCGCGAATACGACGACGTGCTTTACCTGCACAAGAACCCTGGCCGCAACGGTCCGGAAATGCGCTCGCGGGTCGGCCATCGCATGCCGTTGGCGCGCACGGGCGTGGGCAAGGCGATGCTGCTGGATGACTCGGTGCAAGAGTGGCAGCGCTTGTACGAGACCAGCCTGCCCGCGGGTGGGAAAAACCTGCAATGGCCGCAGCATCCAGAACAATCCTGGGCGCAGTTCGAGCAGCGCATGCGTGAGTATGTGGTGGGCGGGTATGCGTTCGACCTGGAAGACAACGAACCGTCGATCCGTTGCGTAGCGGCACCGGTGCGCGATGCCAGCCGGCGAATCGTCGCCGGCATCAGCATCGCCAGTACTGTGCCCTACATGCCGCTGGAGAAAATGGCCGAGCTGATCCCTGTGATCAAACAGGTCGCAGCGCGGCTGTCGGCAGAGCTGGGCGCGAAGGCCTGATCAGGCCTTCAAGGTCGCCATGTCGATGACAAAGCGGTACTTCACATCACCGGCGATCATGCGGGCGTAAGCCTCGTTGATCTGGCGGATGTCGAGCATTTCGATGTCGCAGGTGATGCCATGCTCGGCGCAGAAATCCAGGACTTCCTGGGTTTCGGCAATGCCACCGATCAGCGAACCGGCCAGCACTTTACGCCCCAATACCAGTTTGGCGGCGTTGACCGGTGGGTCCACGGGCTCGATCAGGCCAACCAGAATGTGCACGCCATCAAAGCGTAATACGTCGAGGTAGGGGTTCAGGTCGTGCTGCACCGGGATGGTGTCGAGCAGGAAGTCAAAGCTGCCGGCGGCGGCTTGCATCTGTTCGGCATCGGTGGACACGATCACATGGTCGGCACCCTGGCGACGACCTTCTTCAGCCTTGCTCGCCGAGCGGGTGAACAGTGTCACTTCCGCGCCCATGGCCTTGGCGAACTTGATGCCCATGTGGCCCAGGCCACCCATGCCGAGAATCCCGACCTTGTCGCCAGCCTTGACGCCGTAGTGCTTGAGCGGCGAATAGGTGGTGATGCCCGCGCACAGGATCGGCGCGGCGCTGGCCAGGTCGAGCTTGGCCGGGATCTTCACCACGAAGTGCTCGCTGACCACGATGCTGTCGGAGTAACCGCCCATGGTGTTGCTGCCATCGACGCGGTCCGGTGTGGCGTAGGTCATGGTCGGGCCTTCGAGGCAATATTGCTCCAGGTCCGATTTGCACGCTTCGCAGTGGCGGCACGAATCGACCATGCAGCCGACACCGACGAGGTCGCCGGCTTTATGCGCGGTCACGCTGGCGCCGACGACGGTGACCTTGCCGACGATCTCGTGGCCCGGCATCAGCGGGTACACGGCGATGCCCCATTCGTTGCGCGCCTGGTGGATGTCGGAGTGGCACACGCCGCAGTAGAGAATCTCGATGGCCACGTCATCGGCGCGCGGGCTGCGGCGTTCAAACGACATGGGGGCGAGGGGAGTGGTGGCCGACTGGGCGGCGTAACCGATGGCGGTATACATGGCGAAAACCTCGCAAAAGCAGGGACAGATGAGGCGGGCCATTTTCCCCGTCACCCCCTGATGCGGCCATGGCGATTGCTCCGAGTCTCATGCCTATTCGTCCGGGAGTGCCCCCTGTTTGGATTCATCGGCGGCCAGACCTGCGATGATGCTCTCATCCCTTATTCGCGAAGTTTTTTGCCATGCTGTTGACCCGCCATGTTGATGCCAACGCCACGCTGGTTGCCCTGATCGAGGGGCTGACGTCCCGCGACGGTTTCTCCCCGACCCACCTGCCGGGTGTGCAAGTACTGCGCGCCAGTTGCGACGTGGCACGTGGCCCGCAGATCTACGAGCCGAGCCTGATGTTCGTCGCCCAAGGCAGCAAGGTCGCCTACCTGGGCCCGCGTACGCTGGAGTATGGCGCCGGGCACTACTTGATCCAGGCGATGCCGGTGCCGTTCGAGTGCGAGACGTTCGCCATGGCGCCCGGTGCGCCGCTGCTGGGGGTGACCGTGGGCATCGACCGCGTGGTGCTGGGTGAGTTGGTGATGGCCATGGGCATGCAGGCCGGTCCGCCGCCGACCGCGCAAACCCTGGAGTCGATGAGTTCGGTGGTCCTGGATGACGCCATGCGTGGCTGCGTCGAGCGGCTGCTGCAGTGCCTGCACGATCCACTGGAAAGCCGGATCATGGGCCCGGCGCGGGTGCGGGAATTATTGTTCACCGCCTTGCGTGGCCCCCAGGCCGATGTGCTGCGCGCCTTGGTGGAACAGCAGGGGCAGTTTTCGCGGATCGCCACGTCGTTGAATCACCTGCATGCCCATTACGCCGAGCCGCTGAATATCGAGACGTTGGCGGGGTACGCGCATATGAGTGCGTCGACGTTTCACGAGCATTTCAAGCGTTGCACGCTGCTGTCGCCGGTGCAGTACTTGAAGCGTTTGCGCTTGCTCAAGGCTCAGCAGTTGCTGCTGGTGGAGGGCATGGGCGTGGCGCAGGCGGCGCACAGCGTGGGGTACCAGAGTACGTCGCAGTTCAGTCGCGAGTACAAGCGCTACTTCGAGCGTAACCCTGGCGAAGAGCGGGCTGCATAGTCATTTCAGGCAAGCCCCCTCCCACAGTTGACCGAGTTTGACTGCATAAAAAAGGCTCCCATTCGGGAGCCTCGCTTGGCTTACATATTCGGGTAAGTCGGCCCACCCGCACCTTCCGGTGTGACCCACGTGATGTTCTGCGAAGGGTCCTTGATGTCACAGGTCTTGCAGTGCACGCAGTTCTGGGCGTTGATCTGGAAGCGCTTCTCGCCGTCTTCCTGGGTGATCACTTCATACACGCCGGCCGGGCAGTAACGCTGCGCCGGTTCATCGTAGAGCGGCAGGTTGGTGCCGATCGGGATGCTTGGGTCTTTCAACTTCAAGTGGCACGGCTGCTCTTCTTCGTGGTTGGTACCGGAGATGAACACCGAGCTCAACTTGTCGAAGCTCAACTTGCCGTCGGGTTTCGGGTAGTCGATCTTCTTGCTGTCCTTGGCCAGCTTCAGGCAGGCGTAGTCCGGCTTGGTGTCGTGCAGGGTGAACGGCATCTTGCCGCCGAGGATGTTCTGGTCCAACCAGTTGAAGCCGGCGCCGATGATCGGGCCGAACTTGTGCATGGCCGGGCCGAAGTTGCGGCTAGCGAACAGTTCTTCGTAGAGCCAGCTGGATTTGAAGCTGTCAACGTAAGCGGTCAGCTCATCACCCCCTTCGGACTCGGCAAACAGGCGGTCGGCCACGGCGTCGGCGGCGAGCATGCCGGACTTCATGGCGGTGTGGCTGCCTTTGATCTTGGCGAAGTTGAGGGTGCCCAGGTCGCAGCCGATGAGCGCGCCGCCCTTGAAGACCATCTTCGGCAGCGAATTCAGGCCGCCTTTGCAGATGGCGCGTGCGCCGTAGCTGATACGCTTGCCGCCCTCCAGGTACTGGGCCAGCACAGGATGGTGCTTGAGGCGCTGGAACTCATCGAAGGGCGACAGGAAAGTGTTGCTGTAGGACAGGTCGACGATCAGGCCAACCACCACCTGGTTGTTTTCCAGGTGATAGAGGAACGAGCCACCGGTGTTCTCGTTGCTCATGATGTCCAGCGGCCAACCGGCGGTGTGCACCACCAGGCCTGGCTGGTGCTTGGCCGGGTCGATTTCCCAGATTTCCTTGAGGCCGATGCCGTAGTGCTGGGCGTCGGCGTCGCTGTCCAGGTTGAAACGCTGGATCAACTGCTTGCCGATATGCCCACGGCAGCCTTCGGCGAACAGCGTGTACTTGCCACGCAGTTCCATGCCCGGGGTGTAGACGCCTTCTTTTGGCTGGCCTTCACGGTCGACGCCGAGGTCACCGGTGATGATCCCGCGCACCACGCCGTTTTCATCGAACAGTGCTTCCTGGGCGGCGAAGCCTGGGTAGACTTCCACGCCCAGGTTCTCGGCCTGCTGGGCCAGCCAGCGGCACAGGTTGCCCAGGGAGATGATGTAGTTGCCTTCGTTGTGCATGGTCTTGGGCACGAAGAAGTCAGGCACCTTGGTGGAGGTGTCGGCGCTGCGCAGCACATAGATGTCATCGCGCACCACGGGGGTATTGAGCGGGGCGCCGAGTTCCTTCCAGTCCGGGAACAGTTCGTTCAGGGCACGGGGTTCGAACACGGCACCGGAGAGGATGTGTGCGCCCACTTCGGAGCCTTTCTCGACCACGCAGACGCTGATTTCCTTACCGGCTTCGGCGGCCTTCTGCTTCAGTCGGCAGGCGGCAGACAGGCCCGCCGGGCCAGCGCCGACGATGACCACGTCGAATTCCATGTATTCGCGTTCCACAGGCTATCTCCTACTCAAGGCTCAACAGGCTTTTTTTCTAATGGGTGGAGGTTCGGTGTCGTGTCCGTCATCGCCGTGCGCAACGGCAGGGGATGACCCACCTGTCTCTCTAGGTGGCGCATTATATATAGACCACTGTCAGCGTCCAATACAAACGTTTGTTTGAATTGCCCGCAGGCTAGGTAAATCAAAGCAACGCGGCTTATGACTGGCCATTTTGCCGTATTGACCAGAATAGGCGTTCCGGTCAATATACGGTCGGTTTTGCACAGACCGTAGGCAGACTGTAGGTTTCAAGAGCACGTCCAAAAGCACGGCAAAGGCAAAACAGGTGACGCGCGTTTAATTGATGGCGCGCAGTTTACACGCCGCGATAAAGAATGACCTCCCAGTCACCACTGACGAACGGTCATCACTTCCCGTGAGCAAGGTCATTCGCCGCCGTTTTTGGAGGTGCCCTTGTGTGCCGATGAGCATCAACCGCCAGGTTCGCCTAGGCGACTTTCTTTTCACCGGAGAGTAACGAGGAATCCATGAAGGTTCTTGTAGCTGTCAAACGCGTTGTCGATTACAACGTGAAAGTTCGCGTCAAGGCGGACAATTCCGGCGTCGACCTTGCTAACGTCAAGATGTCGATGAACCCTTTCTGTGAAATCGCCGTGGAAGAAGCCGTACGCCTGAAAGAGAAAGGCGTGGCGACTGAAATCGTTGTGGTTTCCATCGGCCCGACCACTGCTCAAGAGCAGTTGCGTACCGCCCTGGCACTGGGTGCCGACCGCGCTATCCTGGTCGAGTCCGCTGAAGAACTGACCTCCCTGGCCGTGGCCAAGTTGCTCAAGGCCGTTGTCGACAAGGAACAGCCTCAGCTGGTGATCCTCGGCAAACAGGCGATCGACAGCGACAACAACCAGACTGGCCAGATGCTGGCTGCACTGACCGGTTACGGCCAGGGCACCTTCGCTTCGAAAGTCGAAGTGAGCGGCGACAAGGTTGCCGTAACCCGCGAAATCGATGGCGGCGCGCAGACGGTTTCCCTGAAACTGCCGGCCATCGTCACCACCGACCTGCGTTTGAACGAGCCGCGCTACGCGTCCCTGCCAAACATCATGAAAGCCAAGAAGAAGCCTCTCGAAGTGCTGACTCCGGATGCTTTGGGCGTTTCCACCGCCTCCACCAACAAGACCGTCAAAGTCGAAGCGCCGGCTGCACGCAGCGCGGGCATCAAGGTCAAGTCGGTGGCTGAACTGGTCGAGAAACTGAAAAACGAAGCGAAGGTAATCTAATCATGACTATCTTGGTAATCGCAGAACACGACAATAAGGTGCTGGCCCCGGCCACCCTGAACACTGTTGCTGCTGCCGCTAAAATCGGTGGCGACATCCACGTACTGGTTGCCGGTCAAGGCGCTGGCGCCGTGGCTGAGGCTGCAGCCAAAGTGGCTGGCGTGAGCAAAGTACTGCTGGCCGACAACGCCGCTTACGCTCACCAACTGCCGGAAAACGTTGCCCCCCTGGTAGCAGAGCTGGGCGCTGGCTACAGCCACATCCTGGCTGCCGCTACCTCCAACGGCAAAAACATCCTGCCACGCGTTGCCGCGCAGCTGGACGTTGACCAGATCTCCGAGATCATCTCGGTAGAAAGCGCCGACACCTTCAAGCGCCCGATCTACGCCGGTAACGCCATTGCCACCGTGCAATCGACCGCTGCCGTCAAAGTCATCACCGTGCGTGCCACCGGTTTCGATCCGGTTGCCGCTGAAGGTGGCTCGGCTGCCGTTGAAGCCGTCTCCGCGGCCCACGACGCTGGCACCTCCAGCTTTGTCGGCGAAGAGCTGGCCAAGTCGGACCGTCCTGAGCTGACCGCTGCCAAGATCGTCGTTTCCGGCGGCCGTGGCATGCAGAACGGCGACAACTTCAAGCACCTGTACGCCCTGGCCGACAAGCTCGGCGCTGCGGTCGGCGCCTCCCGCGCGGCCGTCGACGCAGGCTTCGTACCCAACGACATGCAGGTCGGCCAGACCGGCAAGATCGTTGCGCCACAGCTGTACATCGCCGTCGGTATCTCCGGCGCGATCCAGCACTTGGCCGGTATGAAAGACTCCAAGGTGATCGTCGCGATCAACAAAGACGAAGAAGCACCGATCTTCCAGGTGGCCGATTACGGCCTGGTGGCGGACTTGTTCGAAGCCGTACCTGAGTTGGAGAAGCTGGTCTAATCCAGCCGCTTCACTTATAAAGAGCCCGGTCTAGTGACCGGGCTTTTTTTGGCCCGGGCTTTTTTGAACGCCGGAGAAACCGCCATGGAACTGCGCCCCTGGGCCGTACTGCTGGGACTTACGCTGCTGCCGAGCCTGACCCAGGCAGCCGGCAAATGTGATCGCCTGGTGATCACCGGCAGCCCGGACGCACCGCCGCTGCTGTGGCGTGACCCCCAAGACCCGACGCACCTGATCGGCGCCACCGCCGATGTCTTGCAACAGGTAGCCAAGGAGCTTGGGTTGAAAATCGACCTGCTCTACGGCGGTAAGCGTTCCCTGGCCCTGGACGAAGTGCGCAGCGGGCGCATGGATATCCTCGCCGATGCACCGCTGAACCTTGGCGAGCTGGAAACCCTCGACTACATCCACCCCGCGCTGGTACAGCTCGATTATCTGGTCTGGACCCGCAAGGATTCGGCGCTGGCCTATACCACGGCGGCGGACCTGCATGGCCACAAGGGTGCAGTGTCGGAACGTGCGCGCTTGAGCCGCGACTTTGAAACCTTCGCCGGCCAGCAACTGACCCTGCAACGCCTGCCCACGTTGACCCCGGCCTTCCAGAAACTGCTGCTGGGGGAAGTGGACTACGTGCTGGCCGGGCGTTACTCCGGCATGGCCATGGCCCAGACATTAGGGATGAGCAATGACCTGGTCGCCCGCGACGTGCCTGTCGATCAGCCCGGCCTGTACCTGGCGATTTCCCACAACTCGGCCTGCAATGATCCGTGGCTGCGCGGACAGCTGGCCAAAAAGATGACAGAATTGCCCGGGTCTGGTGTGACGGAAGCCGCGCTGCAGCGCAATCTGGAGCGTTGGAAAGCGCAATTGCAACAACCCGTCGGCACCCCAACAAAGTAGGGATTTTCAGTGACTCTTCGACCTTTTTTCGCGGCCCTCGCCGTTGTCGCTCTGGCGGGATGTGCAGCCGATCCTGCGCCGAATGAACAAATTCGCCTCACCCAGCAAGCCCTGGAACAAGCCAACGCCGTGGGCGCCAGCGCCGATGAATCACCCGAACTGAAACTGGCCGAGGACAAATTCGCCCAGGCCAAGGCCGACATGGCCGAGCAATCCTACAAGGACGCGCGCATGCAGGCCGAACAGGCCGAGCTGGATGCGCGCCTGGCCGAAGCCCAGGTGCTGACCCGCAAGAGCCAGGAACAACTGAACGTGCTCAACACCCGCATCACGCGCCTGCGCAAGCAATTGCAGCTGGGAGAAGCCCAATGAACCCGATGATCCGTGGTCTGGGCTGTGTCGTGCTGCTGGGCAGTGCGGCACTGGGCGGTTGTGCCAGCCACCCCAGTGGCGAACAGGCCTTGCAACAGGCGGGCAGCGACTTCCAGAAGGTCAAGGAAGACGCCAACGTGCTGCGTATCGCACCCAAGGACGTGATCCGCGCCGGTGAATCCCTGGCGCGGGCCGACCGCTTGTCCAGTTACTGGGGCAGCGGCCCCGACGTGGTGCATTACGCCTACCTGAGCCAGCGCTACAGTGCCATCGCCCGCGAACACACCGAGCAGACACTTAACGAAGAGCGTGCCGCCAAGCTCGAACTGGAACGCCAGCGCCTGCAATTGGCCCTGCGCGAAAGCAAGCTGATCAGCGTGCAGCAGCAGGGTAAATGGCTCGAAGAACAGATCGCCAGCCTGACCACCACCCAGACCGATCGCGGCCTGGTGATGACCCTGGGCGACGTGCTGTTCGATACCGGTGAAGCGGAGTTGAAAAATTCGGCCAACCGCACTGTGTTGAAAATCGTGCAGTTCCTGCAACTGAACCCCAAGCGTGTGGTGCGCATCGAGGGGTACGCCGACAATACCGGTGGTCAGCAGGAAAACCTCAAACTGTCCCGTGATCGTGCGCAATCGGTGGCCGATGTGCTGGTGGACCTGGGGATCGATGAGAAGCGCATCCAGGTTGAAGGCTACGGCGACCAGTACCCGGTGGAAGCCAACGCCTCCGAGCGTGGCCGCGCGCAGAACCGTCGCGTGGAAATAGTGTTCTCCGACGAGAAGGGCCAGTTGGGCGCCGCTCGCTGAAGCCTTGCGCAAATCAAAAGTGTGGGAGGGGGCTACACCCGATAGCGGTGGATCAGTCACTATTTTCGGCGACTGACACTCCGTCATCAGGAGCAAGCCCCCTCCCACATTGTTCTGTATACATCTGAGTATTCTCTCCACTCACCTTACAGTTTTTACTGTCACTCCCGCGCGCGCTCGACTATTGTGGCAACTGTCCCCGTACACTTCTAAACTGTGCTGGTATGTTTCACACAAAAATAAAATACCCGTGAAATCGAGTGCTGCGTCATGACCAATCTGTTGCTTTACCAACGTATCGCCCAGCAACTGGCTGAGGACATCCGTCGCGGTGTCTATCAACCTGGCGAGCGCGTGCCCTCGGTGCGCAAGATGAGCTCCCAGCTCAATGTCAGCCACGCCACGGTATTGCAGGCCTACGCCAACCTGGAAGACCAGGGGTTGATCCGGGCACGGCCGCAGTCCGGTTACTACGTGCACCAGACGCCGGCGCTCACCGCTCCGACGCCGGACATCGCGCGGGTCGAGCGCCCGGGGTTGGTCACCCGCAGCAGCATTATCCAGCAGGTATTGGGCGAGTCGCGCCGCGAAGGTGTATTTCCCCTGGGCGCCGCCGTGCCGAGCGTCGACTATCTGCCGGTACGGGCGCTGCACCAGCAATTGGCCAAGGTCACGCGTTTCCAGAGCCCACGCGCCTTCAGCTACATGTTCAGCCCCGGTTTCGAGCCGCTGCGCCGCCAGGTGGCGATTCGCATGCGTGACGCCGGCGTGGTGGTGGACCCCTCCGAAGTGGTGATCACCCACGGCTGTGTTGACGCCTTGCAGATGTCCCTGCGGGTGCTGACACGCCCCGGCGACTTGATCGCGGCTGAATCGCCCACCTATTATGGCTTGCTGCAACTGGCCGACCTGTTGGGCCTAAAAGTCATCGAGATCCCCAGCGACCCGTCTACCGGCATGAGCCTGGAAGCCCTGCAACTGGCAGCCAACCAATGGTCGATCAAGGCCCTGGTGTTGACCACGCGCCTGAGCAACCCCTTGGGCGGCACCATGCCCGAGGAACGGCAGAAACAGTTGCTGCGCCTGGCCTCGGATTTCGATATCCAGATTGTCGAAGACGATATCTACGGCGAACTGATGTTCGAACTCGGCCGCACCAAGGCCCTCAAGGCCTACGACCGCCTGGACCGGGTCATCTATTGCTCTAGTTTCTCCAAGACCTTGTCGCCGGGCGTGCGCATCGGCTGGATGATCGCCGGCAAGTACCAGCAGGAAATCCAGCGTCTGCAAATGTTCAGCACCCACTCGGCCTGCAGCGTCACCCAGATGGGCGTGGCCGCGTACCTGGAGAACGGCGGCTACGACCGGCACCTGCGTTACATCCGCCAGGAATACCGCAAGAATCTCAGCGCCTTCCAACTGGCGGTGCAGCAGTATTTCCCGGAAGGCACCCAGATGACCCGTCCGACGGGCGGTTTTATCTTGTGGGTCAGTTTGCCAGGGCGGGTCAATACCCAGGAACTGCACGTGCGCGCCCTGCAACAGGGCATCAGCATTGCGCCGGGGTTGATCTTCAGCAATACCGAGCAGTTCAACCACTGTATTCGTCTGAACTGCGGCACACCGTGGAACCGCGAGGCAGAGCGAGCGCTGATGACCTTGGGGATGCTGGCCAGCCAGTTATGCCAGGAAACCGCAGCCGGCTTTTGAGGCGTTGAAAAGGGACAACGCCGATAGCTGGATGATCACCGTGCTTGTCATGCCGCGCACAACAAGCGAGCATATGGCCCTCTGCCGTTAATGCTGTAGGCAATATGACTTCAATTGTTCGCGCTGCTTTGGTGATTGGCCTGTTAAGCCTGTGTAACGTCGGCACAGCGCTGGCGGCGGCACCCGTGGCTGAAAACAAGCCCGCTGCCAACACCCGGCAGGATGCCCCGGTAAAAAAACCTTCCTCCGCCAAGCAAGCCCCCGTCACGAAGAAGCCAAACGCCACGGCGAAAAAGCGTGCGTCAACGGCGAAAAAATCCAAGTCAGCCCAGGAAGTGGCACAGACCAAACTGCCACCGGCACAGTTGGATTTGTCCCTGCCTTCGGACATGGTCAGGCACCTGCAGCCCCTGGGTACCGTGCCCAAGCCCAAGAGCGTTCCGTTGTTGCCGCCGATGTTCGGTGAAAAACCCACCGACAACAGTGCGTTCCAGATCAACGGCCGTTTGCTCAGCAATGAGATGAAGCTGCAATTGCGCAACGAAGAGCGCCGTGAAGTGGAAGGTGCCGCGTTGGAATTCGAGTTCAAGCAGTAAACTTTTTCCTAAGAAGTGACGCAGGCCATCGACCATCTGTCGCAGACTGGTCGGTCACTTTTGTTTTGTGCGAAAAACCCCTGTTAGACCATTTTAAAACGGCTGTTTAAGGGCGTACCCTAGCCCGGCCGTCCCTATTGAGTCGTCGAGGACCTGCTGGTCATGAATTGCCGTGAAGGCTGTGGCGCCTGCTGCATCGCTCCCTCCATCAGTTCACCGTTACCCGGGATGCCCAATGGCAAACCGGCGGGCGAACGCTGCCTGCACCTGTCGGTCGAACAGCTGTGCCAACTGTTCGGCCGACCGGAGCGCCCGGCCGTGTGCAGTGATTTCAAGGCGGATATCGAGGTCTGCGGCACCGACCAGGCCGATGCGATTCGGTTGATCGGCTGGTGGGAGCAGATGACGGCGGCTTGATGGGCTTTACTATCGGAACTTCAACAATAAGGAATACAACAATGGGTTCGCTGAAACGAATGGCTGTGCTGTGCGGTTTTACCCTGGTATTTGCTGCCACTGCCCAGGCTGAGGATTGGCAGGTTGCCAAGGATGAAGACGGTATCAAGGTGTCCCTGATCGAAGTCGCTGGCTCCAAATACAAGGCCTATCGCGGTGTTACCGTGATCAAGGCGCCTGTCGCCAGGATCCAGGCCCTGCAGGAAGATGTGGCCGGCGCCTGCTCGTGGATTCATGAATGCAAATCCCAGAAGCTGGTGGACAAGAAAGGCGATGAGGCCTGGACCTACACCCAGTTCAAGGCGCCGTTCCCGGTGACCGATCGTGATTCGTACATCCATGTCACCACCACCAAGGACGCCGACGGCAGCGTAACCCGCAAGCTGCAGGGCGTGCCGACCTACAAGCCCGAAGAAAAAGGCTACGTGCGTGTCGCTCAGGTCGAGGGCTTCTGGAAACTGGTCCCTAAAGGCGCCAATGAGACGGAAGTCACCTACCAGGTACACACCGAGCCAGGCGGCAGCGTACCGTCGTGGCTGGCCAACAAGTTCGTGGTGGACGCGCCGTTCAACACCTTGAAAGCCCTGAAGGAACACGCTGAAAAATAACTGCGCTTGATCCGGTGCCTCCTGAGGTGAGTGGAACGTTTGCCGAGCCCTCAAGGTCCAGATAGATGTAAGCCCACACATGGGTTTTATCGAGGAGGCACCGATGCAAAAGTGGCAGATTACCTTCGTTGATGATCACGGCGTACAGTCCGTGGAGCAGTTCACCTGCGAGCACAAGCCCAGCCTCGAAGATGCGGCACACATGATTCGCAACAAGCTGGTGCCCGTGGCCGCCGAACTGGACCTCAACGACCTTGAGGGCCGCAAGCCCGAGCCAACGGTCAAGATCCTCAAAGACCAGAACAGTATTCAGATCCTCGACATCTCTCCCGCCGCCTGAACATTCCCTGTATGCCATTCAAGCACCTCTGGTGGAGGTGATAGCTTCGCGCTACTCTGCAAGTGAGATCAGCGAATGAATCGCTAAGGTCTGGTCTTGTCAGCTACATGCTTGTTTTCCTGCGGTGCTGTACCTGCCGTAGTACCCGCGCCAGTAGGGCGCGGGCTTTGGGAAGCACGGAAAGTCTATCCATCGGTTTGAGGAGGACGTTTCATGAGCACAGCCTATCAAGAAGACATCAGCACCAACGTTCTGCGCCGCATGAAAGAAGGCGGCTTCGACTTTTCACGGTTCCACCCCATTGAGTTCTACGCCATTTTCCCGGATGAGGAACGGGCGCGCAGGGCCGCGGGTGAATTTCGTGGTGAGTCCCTGAATGCCCAGGTCAGTGCGCGCGACGATGGCGCCTGGTACTTGGAACTGAGCAAGATCATGTTTGCAACCTACGATGGCATAGGAGACTTCGAGCAAGACTTTGAAGCGGTGGTCGAGCCGCTGGGCGGAATCATTGAAGGTTGGGGCGTCAAGCAGGAGGTGCGTGGGTTACCCATGTAGCGCCATTGTATGAGCAGCACAGCGTATCGGCTGGCCTTAGGGTCGGCCGATTTTGTTTGCGGTATATGAAGGTTTGTGGAACTTGCGCCGCTCTTTCTTGCACAAAAAAAAGCCACCCGTAGAAAAGGGTGGCTGAAAGGGAAGACCGAAGGAGCCGGTCGGTACACGAGTGATCACGGTACCGATTACGCAATGGTTAAAGCTGTAGGACATGTCCTGCTCAGCGGATGGGGGCGATTATCCGCACGCTTCGACGGGCAGTGAAATCAACTCTGACTATGCTGTTGATAGCCAAAGGCTGCATTGCCATGAAGCGTGCAGCAGGGCAGCGGGCATTCTGCGCACCAGGACGGTGCGATCGGTTCTTTGCTTATATTTAACCCACTGATTTTTAAGTGTTTATGCCGCTGGCACGGGCCTTGCGATGGTTCTTGCGTCCGGGTGACAAGGAGTACGGCATGATCCGCACTTATTACGACGAAATGTACGATGGGGCAGGGCAGGTTCGCCCTCACTACCGCGAGTTCGCCCGCTGGTTGGCCGACACCCCCGCTGAACTGCTGGCCCAGCGCCGGCGCGAAGCCGACTTGCTGTTTCACCGTGCCGGGATCACCTTCACGCTTTACGGCGACGAGCAGGGCACCGAGCGCCTGATTCCGTTCGACACCATCCCCCGCAGCATTCCCGCCAGCGAATGGCGGATGGTCGAGCGTGGCTGCATCCAGCGGGTCAAGGCGCTGAACATGTTTCTCGCCGACCTCTATCATGAACAACGCATCATCAAGGCCGGGATCATTCCCGCCGAACAGGTACTGGCCAACGAGCAATACCAGTTGGCGATGCAGGGGTTGAACCTGCACCGCGACCTGTATTCCCACATCTCCGGAGTCGACCTCGTACGCGATGGCGACGGCACCTACTACGTGCTGGAAGACAACCTGCGTACGCCCAGCGGCGTGAGCTACATGCTCGAAGACCGCAAGATGATGATGCGCCTGTTCCCCGAGCTGTTCGCGGCCCAGCGCATCGCGCCGATCGATCATTATCCCAACCTGCTGCTCGATACCCTGAAAAGCGCCAGCCCCCTGGATAATCCCAGCGTCGTGGTACTGACCCCGGGACGCTTCAACAGCGCGTTTTTCGAGCATGCATTTTTAGCCCGGGAAATGGGGGTGGAGTTGGTGGAAGGCGCGGACCTGTTCGTGCGCGATGACCGTGTGTTCATGCGCACCACCGACGGCCCCAAAGCCGTAGACGTGATCTACCGTCGCCTCGACGACGCATTCCTCGACCCACTGGCCTTCAACCCCGACTCCATGCTCGGCGTGCCCGGCCTGCTGGCGGCCTATCGCTCGGGCAATGTGGTGCTGGCCAATGCCATCGGCACCGGGGTGGCGGATGACAAGTCGGTGTACCCCTTTGTCACCGAGATGATCCGATTTTACCTGGACGAGGAACCGATCCTGCAGAACGTTCCCACATTCCAGTGCCGTAAGCCCGACGAGTTGTCCCACGTGCTGGCCAACCTGCCAGACCTGGTGGTGAAGGAAACCCAGGGCTCCGGCGGCTACGGCATGCTGGTGGGCCCAGCGTCCACGGCGGCGGAAATCGAAGCCTTCCGCGCGCGTATCAAGGCCAAGCCCCACGCCTATATCGCGCAGCCAACCCTGTGCTTGTCCACCTGCCCGACCTTTGTCGAAAACGGCATTGCACCGCGCCATATCGACCTGCGCCCCTTCGTGTTATCCGGCAAGGAAACCCGTGTGGTGCCCGGCGGTTTGACCCGTGTCGCGCTGCGTGAAGGGTCGCTGGTGGTCAATTCGTCCCAGGGCGGCGGCACCAAAGACACCTGGGTGGTCGAGGACTGATGCCATGTTGAGTAGAACTGCCTCGGATTTGTACTGGATGTCGCGCTACCTGGAACGCGCGGAAAACCTCGCGCGCATGCTCGATGTCAGTTATTCGCTGTCGCTGATGCCACAGGATGGGCGCGGTGATGGCCTGCATGAACTGGCCATGCCGTTGTTGATCACCGGCACGCTGGATGATTACCGCGAGCGCCACGGCGAATTGCACGCCGAACGCCTGCTGCATTTCTTCGCACTGGATGCGGCCAACCCGGCCAGCATCTACAGTTGTCTCGGTGCCGCGCGGGCCAGCGCCCATGCTGTGCGTGGGCGAATTACTGCCGACATGTGGGAAAACATCAACGCAACCTGGCTGGAGATTCGCGAAATCTCACAGCAGGGCCTCAGCCGCTACGGCATGAGCCGGTTCTGCGAGTGGGTCAAGGAGCGTTCCCATCTGTTCCGGGGGGCGACCTACGGCACCATCATGCGCAATGACGCCTTCCGTTTTATTCGGCTGGGTACGTTTATCGAGCGCGCCGACAACACCCTGCGCCTGCTGGATGCGCGCTATGAAATGGCCGGTGACCAGGCCGAAGCGGTCACCGATGGCACTGCCCACGCCTACTATCAATGGAGTGCCTTGCTGCGCGCGTTATCGTCGTTCGAGGCCTACACCGAGATCTACCGCGACGCCCCAGGTGCCCGGCAAGTCGCGGAGCTGTTGCTGTTGCGCGCCGATGTACCGCGCTCCCTGCGGGCCTGCAGCGAAGAGATCGACCAGATCCTCGCCAGCCTGCCCGGCATCAATGGCCGTCCGGCCCAGCGCCTGGCGGCCGAGATGGACGCGCGCCTGCGGTTTACCGCGATCGATGAAATCCTCGAGGAAGGCCTGCATGCCTGGCTGACCGACTTTATCCCCTTGGTCCGCCAGTTGGGCGACGCCATCTACAGTTCCTACCTGGAGGCCGCATGAGACTCTCCATCAGCCACGAAACCACCTACCACTACGAAGACCAGGTACGCGCCAGCATCCAATACCTGCGCCTCACGCCCCACGACAGCGAGCGCCAGCATGTGCTCAGTTGGCAACTGGACCTGCCTCGCCCGGTGCGCGCGCAGATCGACCCGTTCGGCAACATCCTGCACGTGCTGACCCTGGACGAACCCCACGACGCCATCATCATTGGCGCCCGTGGCCAGGTGGATATCGATGAGCTGCGTGAGGCTGAACACGAGAGCCAGTCAGCCTTTCCGTTCCTGCGCTGCACCCGCCTGACCGAGCCCGACGAAGCCCTGCGCGCCTTCGTGCAACAGCATTGCCACCAGCGTCGTGATCGCACGGCCCTGATCGACCTGATGCACGCCCTCAACCAGTCGATGGTCTACACGCCCGGCGCCACCGAAGTCGACACCTGCGCCGCCCAGGCCTTCGCAGGGCGGGCGGGGGTGTGCCAGGACCATACCCATGCGTTCCTGGCCTGCGCGCGCAGCCTGGGCATTCCTGCGCGGTATGTGTCGGGGTATTTGTACACGGAAGACAGTACTCACCTGGCCAGCCACGCCTGGGCAGAAGCCTGGCTGGATGACGCCTGGTACAGCTTTGACGTGACCAACCAACTGGCCCGGCCGGAGCGGCATTTGAAACTGGCCGTGGGCCTGGACTACCTCGACGCTTGCCCGGTGCGCGGCATGCGCCGTGGCGGTGGGCATGAGCAGATGCATGCCAAGGTGTTCGTGGCGCCGACGCCGGTGGTCCTGGTCCAGCAGCAATAACCCGCTCGCCACCGAGATCAGGCTGGGTTCAGGGGTGTTGCTTACGCCCCGCCATATGCTTCAAGTACCCCACCAGCAATTCCAGCTCGCTGTCAGGCAACACGCTGGCGGCGAACGCTGGCATCTTCGCCTGCGGCCAGTGCCTCAGGCTCTGCGGGTCGCGGATATAGCGCTTGAGGAAGTCGCCGCTGAAATATTCCGTAGGGTTGTAGGGAACATTCAGGTCCGGCCCCACCTGTGCATCGCCGGCGCCATTGAGGCGGTGACAGGCCAGGCAGTTCTTTTGGAATAGCGCAAAGCCCTGGTTGACCGGATCATCCGCCGCCAACCTCGGGTCGGGCAACAGCGCCGGAAAACGTTCGGCCACCGTCTTCAACTGCTTGATCGCGGAGATCTGGAACGGCCACTGCTCCGGGCTGATATGCCCGGCCTGCGGATCGGTCCACACCAGGTAGAACGGCCCGGCACTCGGCTTGCCGTCTGCCAACGGGGGCCATGGGTGGTCCGGGTCTTCCACGGCCAGCCAGGCGCGGGCGCCGTTTTTTTGCAGCAACGGTGCCGCCGCCAGTTCGGCGGCGAAGCCATCCAGGGCAACGGCTTGCAGATGATTATCGGGCTGTAGGCCCGGCAGGAGCACTGCCAGCGGTACTGCGCGATAGGTCATGTTGCGCTTGTAGGAAACGTCATCGACGACCTGCACTGTCTGCGCATCCGGATGCTTGAGCAGGTCGGCGGTCTGCCAGGTCTTGCGGCTGTGATCCAACTCGACGGTCAATTGCGCCGCCGAAGCGGGCAGGGCGAGCAACAAGGCAAGGAATGCGAAGAACGGTTTCAAGACGGCGGCCCCGTGTTAAGTGGCGATAGGGCCCACGATAGCGGAAAAATGCAGGTAAAAAGGCAGCCCCTGCAACAGGATCGCTATGCACGAAGTCCCGGCAGGTGCTGCCAAAAGCGGTAATCCTGAGGTACAGAACAGGCTCAAGAAGAGGTCACCCAATGACCTTGGTCAAGTTGGGCAAGATCAGAATCAATGTGGTGGCGAACAGAATAAGTCCCGCCTGACGTACTTTCGAATGTTTGAACATGGCTGACTGCCTTTTGTTGTTATTCCTGAGCGTCAAATGCGTGCCGTTGAATATGAGTATCGCAATGTGACGTGTCGCTTTTCTTACAGCTGCTCCAGCAAAACCCGGCAGCAACTTCTTACTGATTGAACCTTAGAGCCCTCGTTCTGCGCGGCTTAGACCCATTTCATATCACCTGATCAGCATTTCAGCTTAAAAAGGCATGAGGCATAACGCCATCTTGGCGCCAATGCCTTGGCTAGACAGCTAAAACGATTAATCCAGCAATTACCTTAGGTGCCTACCGTTCGTCCGAGCGTGGCGGTCAAAAGCAATGAGCGCATCCGTCATTGAAACCGTGTCAATCGGGCCTAAGGTAAGGGCATTACTGCGCAATGGTTCGAGGACGTCATGACCCAAGCTTTGATCTTTGATGCGATACGCACCCCCCGCGGCAAAGGCAAGGCCGACGGTGCCCTGCACAGCATCAAGCCGGTAAACCTGGTGGCCGGCCTGCTCACCGCGCTGGGGCAACGCAACGACCTCGACACCCAGCAGGTGGATGACATCGTGCTCGGCTGCGTTACCCCGGTGGGCGACCAGGGCGCCGACATCGCCAAGACCGCCGCCCTGGTGGCGGACTGGGCCGTCAGCGTCGCCGGTGTACAGATCAACCGCTTCTGCGCCTCGGGCCTGGAGGCGGTTAACCTCGGCGCGATGAAAGTGCGTTCCGGCTTTGAGGACCTGGTGGTGGTCGGCGGCGTGGAGTCCATGTCCCGCGTGCCCATGGGCAGCGATGGCGGGGCCTGGGTGCTCGACCCGCAGACCAACATGCACAGCCACTTCACGCCCCAGGGTATCGGCGCCGATCTGATCGCCACCCTGGAAGGTTTCACCCGCGAGGATGTCGATACCTTTGCCCTACAGTCCCAGCAGAAAGCCGCCAGGGCGCGTGCAGACGGTTCCTTCAACAAGTCGTTGATCGCGGTGCAGGACCAGAACGGCATCGTGCTGCTGGACCATGATGAATTCATTCGCGCCGATTCCACCCTCGAAGGCCTCGGCAAACTCAAGCCCAGCTTCGAAATGATGGGGCAGATGGGCTTCGACGCCACCGCGTTGCGGGTCTACAGCCATGTGGAACGCATCCACCACGTCCACACACCAGGCAACAGCTCCGGCATTGTCGACGGCGCCGCATTGATGTTGATCGGCTCCGAAGCGAAGGGCCGCGAGCTGGGCCTGCAACCGCGGGCGCGCATCGTCGCCACGGCCGTCACTAGCACCGACCCGACCATCATGCTCACAGGCCCGGCGCCGGCCACCCGTAAAGCGCTGGCCAAGGCCGGTTTGCGCGTAGAAGACATCGACCTGTTCGAGGTCAACGAAGCCTTTGCCTCGGTGGTGCTCAAGTTCATCAAGGACATGGGCATCGACGCCGAACGCGTCAACGTCAACGGCGGCTCCATCGCCATGGGCCACCCGTTGGGCGCCACGGGTTGCGCGATCCTCGGCACCCTGCTCGACGAACTGGAGGTGCGCCAGCAGCGCTACGGCCTGGCCACCCTGTGTGTCGGCGGCGGCATGGGCATCGCCACCATTATCGAACGCCTCTGAGCCCAAGGAATTTGTCATGACCGCTGCCATTCGTTACGAAAAAGGCCAGGACCAGATCGTGGTGCTGACCCTCGACATGCCCGGCCAGAGCGCCAACACCATGAACGCCGCGTACCGTGAGGCGATGGCGGCCACCGTCGCACGCCTGCAAGCGGAAAAGGACGACATTGCCGGCGTGGTTATCACCTCGGCGAAGAAGACCTTTTTCGCCGGCGGCGACCTCAATGAACTGATCAAGGTCGACAAGGCCCAGGCCAAGGATTTCTACGCCAGCGTCCTGGTGTTGAAGGCGCAACTGCGCAGCCTGGAAACCCTCGGCAGGCCGGTGGTGGCCGCGATCAATGGCGCAGCCCTCGGCGGCGGTTGGGAGATCTGCCTGGCGTGTCACTACCGCGTCGTGCTGGATGACAAGTCGGTGCAACTCGGTTTGCCGGAGGTCACCCTTGGCCTGCTGCCAGGCGGCGGTGGTGTGGTGAGGATGGTGCGCATGCTGGGCTTGGAAAAGGCCTTGCCGTATTTGCTCGAAGGCAAAAAAGTCCGGCCCCGGCAAGCGCTGCAAGCCGGGTGGGTGGATGAGCTGGCGGCGGATCGCACGGAGCTGCTGGCCAAATCCCGCGCATGGATTCTCGCCAATCCGCAGGCCAGTCAGCCGTGGGACAACAAGGCCTATCAGATTCCCGGTGGTACGCCGTCTCACCCGAAAGTGGCGCAAATGCTCGCCATCGCACCGTCGATTTTGCGCAGCAAAACCAATGGCTGCTTCCCGGCCCCGGAGAAAATCCTCTGCGCCGCCGTGGAGGGCGCGCAGGTGGATTTCGACACCGCGCACGTGATTGAAACCCGCTACTTCACCGAATTGGTCACCGGGCAGGTGGCGAAAAACATGATTGGCACCTTCTGGTTCCAGCTCAATGAAATCAACGCCGGTAGCTCGCGGCCTCAGGGCTTTGCGCCTTACGTGACGCGTAAGGTCGGAGTGCTCGGCGCCGGGATGATGGGCGCGGGCATCGCCTATGTCAGCGCCTGTGCGGGCATCGAAGTCGTGCTCAAGGACATCAACCTGGCAGCCGCCGAGAAGGGCAAGGCACATTCGGCGGCGCTGTTGGACAAGAAGGTCAGCCGTGGGCAATTGACCGCCGAGCAGCGCGAAACCACCCTAGCGCGGATTCATCCTACGGCTTCGGATGCTGATCTGGCTGGCTGTGACCTGATCATCGAGGCCGTGTTCGAAGACCGTGAACTCAAGGCCAAGGTTTCGGCTGCCGCCCACCGTGTTGTCGGCGATGACGCGGTGATCGCCTCCAACACGTCCACCTTGCCCATCAGCGGCCTGGCCACGGCGGTGCCGGATCAAGGCAAGTTCATCGGCCTGCATTTCTTCAGCCCGGTGGACAAGATGCCCCTGGTGGAAATTATCAAGGGCGCCCGCACTTCGGACGAAACCCTGGCCCGAGGTTTCGATTTCGTCCTGCAAATCAAGAAAACTCCGATCGTGGTCAACGACAGCCGTGGGTTCTTCACCTCGCGGGTGTTCGGCACCTTCACCAATGAAGGCATCGCCATGTTGGGCGAAGGCGTGGCTGCGCCGATGATCGAGACCGAGGCGCGCAAGGCGGGTATGCCGGTGGGGCCGTTGGCGGTGTCCGACGAAGTGTCCCTCAGCCTGATGAGCCATATCCGCCAGCAGGCTGCCAAGGATCTGCAGGCGGAAGGTATAACAGTGCCGAGCCATCCGGCGACGGTGGTGATTGATCTGTTGGTGAACGAGTACAAACGCGCGGGCAAGGCGGCGGGGGGAGGTTTCTACGAGTACCCGGCGGGCGGGCAGAAGCATTTGTGGCCTGAATTGAAAGCGCGCTTTGAGCGAGCCGACCAGCAGATTTCAGCGCAGGATGTGCGCGACCGTTTGCTGTTCATCCAGGCCATCGAAACCGTACGCTGCGTGGAGGAGGGCGTGTTGATGTCCACCGCGGACGCCAACGTGGGGTCGATCTTCGGGATTGGTTTTGCCGCCTGGAGTGGTGGCGCGTTGCAGTTTATCAACCAGTACGGCCTCAACGACTTCATCGCCCGCGCCCGCTACCTGGCCGAACAGTATGGGGAGCGGTTCTCGCCGCCGGCGTTGTTGCTCGACAAAGCGGCGCAGAACACGACCTTCTGACGGTTTTGGGCATGTACAGGGCTTGCCTTGTCAGGGTATTTCAAGGCAGGCTCTGGGGTGTGCATTATTCCCATCACCGTGTCAGGTATTTTTTATGTCGCTACGCGTCTGTATCCTGGAAACCGATATCCTGCGTCCAGGCTTGATCGATCAATACCAAGGCTACGGGCAGATGTTCAAGCGCCTGTTCTCCAAGCAGCCGATTGCCGCCGAATTCGTTGTGTACAACGTGGTGCAGGGCGAATACCCGTCGGACGACGAAGTGTTCGACGCCTACCTGGTGACCGGCAGCAAGGCCGATTCCTTCGGCACCGACCCCTGGATCCAGACCCTCAAGACCTACCTGCTCGAACGCTATGAGCGCGGCGATAAGTTGCTGGGCATCTGCTTCGGCCATCAATTGCTCGCGCTGCTGCTGGGCGGCAAGGCCGAGCGCGCGGGGCAGGGCTGGGGCATGGGCATTCACGATTACAAACTGGATACCCAGGCGCCGTGGATGAGCCCTGAAGTGCCAGAGCTGACGCTATTGATCAGCCACCAGGACCAGGTCACCACCTTGCCGGACAATGCCACGGTCATCGCCTCCAGCGAGTTTTGCCCGTTCGCCGCCTATCACATCGGCGACCAGGTGCTGTGCTTCCAGGGGCATCCGGAATTTATCCATGACTATTCCCGCGAGTTGCTGGAGATTCTTCAGACAACCCTGGGTGAAAAAGTCTACACAAACGGCGTGGCCAGCCTGGCGCGCGACCACCACGGCGTCACCGTGGCGGAATGGATGATGCGTTTCGTGGCGCACAAGCCTGAAGCCCGGGTTTAAAGCCAGCCCGAGCGTTTGAAACTGGCCCACAAGCCGGTGCAACCGAACGCAATAAACCCGAGCACCGCAAAATAGCCGTAGTGCCATTGCAGCTCGGGCATGTTCTGGAAGTTCATCCCATAAATCCCCGCCACCGCGGTGGGGAACGCCAGGATCGCCGCCCACGCGGCAAACTTGCGCTGCACCACGCTCTGGCGCGAGGCCTCAAGCAATACACCGATCTCGATGGTCTGGCTGGCGATATCGCGCAGGGTGGTGAGGTCTTCCATCTGCCGCGTCACGTGGATCTGCACGTCACGGAAATACGGGCGCATGTTCTTGTCGATAAACGGGAAGCTCAGCTTCTGCAGCTCCTGGCTGATCTCCACCATCGGCGCCACATAGCGCTTGAGTCGCAGCACGTCGCGGCGCAGGCCATGGATCTTCTGGATATCGCGCTCGCTCAGCGAGCTGCACAGCACGTTGTGCTCCAGTTCATCGATCTCGGCGTGGATCGCCTCGCTGACCGGCTGGTAGTTCTCGGTGACAAAATCCAGCAGGGCATAGAGTACGAAATCTTCCCCATGCTCCAGCAATAACGGCCGTGCCTCACAGCGTTGCCGGACAAAGCCGTAGGACGCCGAATGGCCGTTGCGCGCAGTGATGATGTAGCCGTTGCCGGCGAAGATATGGGTCTCGATAAACTCCAGCTTGCCGTTCTCGCGTACCGGTGAATAGGTGACGATAAACAGTGCGTCGCCGAAGGTTTCCAGCTTGGGGCGGCTGTGTTTTTCCAGGGCATCTTCGATGGCCAGTTCATGCAGGTTGAACTGGCGTTGCAGGTTGGCCAGCTCCTGGGCGTTGGGCTCTTCCAGGCCGATCCACACAAAGTGCCCGGGTTTGGCGGCCCAGGCCGCGCCTTCGTCGAGGGTGATATCCGTGACTTTCTTTCCGGCGCTGTACACGGCGGCCGCAACAACTCTACCCATGGTGCTGATCACTTCTTATTAGGAGGACAGGTGTTGGGCAGCTTAGCTTGAATGGCGTTCCATTGTTCCTGTTGCAGGCACGTGCTTTTTGTGGCGAGCACGCCTGCTTGCGTTGTCGAGCAAGGCCCCCGAAACAAGGTGTTCAGGCAGATTGCACTTCGCGATCCATCGCTGCAATGCACTCATCCATCTGCGCCTGACAGGTCTGCATCAACCGCGGGATGTCATCCGAAGTCAGGCCCACAGTCGGAATCGGCGGCAACGAACGTATGAGCACATCACCGCTGTTCCAGCGATTGAGCTTCATATGGGTGACGTAATTGCTGACACACACCGGCACGATGGGCACGCCAGCGGCGATGGCCATATGAAACGCGCCTTTCTTGAACGGCAACAGGCCTTTGCCCAGGTTGCGCGTGCCTTCCGGAAACACCCAGATCGACGTGTCCTGATGCTGCAACGTATGAGTGGTGGTGAGCATCGCGCGACGTGCCTTGTGCGCATTGCCGCGGTCGATCAGCACATTGCCCGCCAGCCAGAACAACTGGCCGAACAGCGGTACCCATTTCAGGCTTTTTTTGGCGATACACACAGTGCGATGGGGCACCACGGTGCCCAGCACAAACAGGTCATAGTTGGACTGGTGATTGGCGATGATCACGCACGTACCAGGCTTGTTGCGCAGGGAGTCGACATCGGTCTTCACCCTCAGCCGCAGGATCCACATGGCCGGCAGCGCATAGAGGCGCGCGCACAAGCGACTGTTGTCCGGGTTGAATGGCCGGCAGGCCCCGAGCAGTACGCCCAGTACACCGGCCACCATAAAGTGCAGGCCCATCAATAACATGCGTAACAGAAAAAGCATCGACACGGCCCATCGGGATAAAAGGTGGCGCAGTGTACGGATGTGCACTGAATTCGGCAATTACCCGTAAAGAGGTAGGAGATAGGCGATGTTTAAGCACATGTTTCAACATGTGCCGATATAGGCAGGCTAGAGCGGCTAAAGATGTTTCGGATTCATTTGTACGAAAAAGCCCGACGCAAGGTCGGGCTTCGATGTTTCGGTTGTAGGTATTAACTCAGGATATGGCCCTGATCCTGGATGATTGCCTCATCCAACGCCTCCAGCAGCGCCTTACGCACTTTCAGCTTGGTGTGCTTATGGGCATTCATATTCAGCTTCTTCAACTGACGTGCCGCTTCCAGCGCCGCCGCCTGCAGCTCTTCAGGTGCCACCACCTTGTCGAGGAAGCCGGCCTGCAACGCGCCTTGCGGGTCAAACATCTCGGCATTGATCACCGACCGATGAAACGCCGACTTACGCAGACGGTCCCGCGCCAACTCGATACCGGCGTGGTGCATGGTCATGCCGATCGCCACCTCATTCAGGCCAATACTGAACGGGCCTTCCACCCCAATCCGATAATCTGCCGACAACAACAGGAAAGCCCCCTTTGCCACCGCATGCCCAGGGCACGCCACAATCACCGGAAACGGGTGGGACAACAGGCGACGCGCCAACGTCGAACCCGACGTCACCAGGCCGATGGCTTCTTTAGGGCCGGCCGTCATCACCTTCAAATCATAACCACCCGACAGAATCCCCGGCGTGCCGGTGATCACCACCACCGCCCGATCTTTCTCGGCCTGGTCCAGCGCTGTATTGAACGCACTGACCACATCCGGAGAAATGGCATTCACCTTGCCGTTGCTCAGGGTCAGGGTCGCGATACCGTCTTCGAGGTGGTAAGCAATCAACTCACTCATGACGCGGTTCCTTGTAGGATTTGTTATAGAGAGGCTGTTTATAAAGGCGCATGCGCAGACGTTACCCACCACGCCCGCCCCGGTAAAGCGCCGTGACTGACTACCCAGTCAGACTTTCCCCGCAGGGAGAGCACTGGAAGGCCTGGGGCAGGGCGCAACACCGACCCCAGACACAGGCCGCCCATGCCCAAGAATGGCAGAATCACCACCCCTTGCCGGGCGCATCCCGGCATAGCCGTCTAACCGCATGAAAATTCTGAAAAAAACCTTTGCCATCAGAAAGGCTTTCGACTACATTAGCGCGCCTCGACAGACTGAACTGGTTTGACGAGATACGGTGAAGTGTCCGAGTGGCTTAAGGAGCACGCCTGGAAAGTGTGTATACAAGAAATTGTATCGAGAGTTCGAATCTCTCCTTCACCGCCAAATTCGATGTAAACAAAACCCCTGGTTTCTAAAGAAACCAGGGGTTTTGTGATTTCTGGGGTTTGAAACACTAACCTAATTCAAATCATTCGCTTGGTGTATCCATCCTTCGCCCTATGACGTCCAGCAAGTCACACCCATCGCGTAACGGGATTGAGCACAGTAAGGCAAAATCGCTGAGTACGACCGCATCGCTATTTATTTCACCGCGCAGCGCAAGGTTCTCTAGGACCTGTGTCACGGCACGCAGTCGATAGGTCGCGGCGTCGAGGAGGATTTCCAGTGGTGCGGTTGTATCGACAAAAAGCGCAGGTGTGGCACTGTCATTGCTGGTTAGGGCCATGTATTGGTTCATATGTGGAGCTCCGGTTGTCGAAGGGTAGCAACCACACATTTGTCGCCAAACAAAAGGGTGGCAGCTGTACGCAGGTTGGCGAACCGGGACAATCGGAAAAACCGGCAGACCCGAAGGTCTCCCACGCACAGCTACCATCGAGCAGCTTATTGCGCGCAGAAGCATCCCGCAAATCGCCGGGAGGCATCTGTCGATTTATCCTCGAGTCGCCAAACCCGATCGCCATGTCAGCGACCGAGGGACTATAGGCTGGGCGGTTTTGAAGTGGGAGAGTGGCGCTTCTGAGAGCTTTGTAGGGAGTTGCTCAAATCTATTGCTGCTGCGCAATACATCTCCCTTCAATGCCTATGCCGATGATGCACATCCGGAAAATGCGCATGGCTGTGCCTCAGCGGACTGTGCACATGCACATGGCTATGGGGTTCCGCCGGATCCCACTCAAACCCGTGCTCATGCTGATGGTGTTCATCATGCACATGCCGATGCCCGTGTTCCGTCGCGTCATGCTGATGTTCATGGGCATGCCGCTCCGTCAGGTGCAGCCAAACCCCCACGGCCATCAACGCCGATGCAATCCAGAACGCCAGCGTCACTGACTCACCCAACAACAGCACCGCGATCGCGGCCCCCAGGAACGGCGCAGTCGAAAAATACGCCCCCGTGCGTGCACTGCCCAGTCCGCGCAACGCCAGTACGAACATCACCAGGCTGATGCCATAGCCCAGAAAGCCAACCAGCAAGATAGGCGCCAGCTGCGCCATGCCCGGAATCTGCGCCCCGAGATAAAGCGCCAACCCGCCATTCACCAGCCCCGCAATCAATCCCTTGGCCCCGGCGATAAACAGCGCGTCCGACGCAGACACCTTGCGTGTCAGGTTGTTATCGATCCCCCAGCACAGGCACGCCACGGCCACCGCCAGCGGCCCCGTCCAGTCATGGCTGGTTCCACCGCCGTCGGCCCCCGACAGCACCACGCCGCCCAGCACGATGGCGATCATCCCCAGGACGATGCGACGGTCGGCGTTTTCCCTGAACACGACCCAGGCGATAACGGCGGTCAGCACCGATTCCAGGTTGAGCATCAGGGAGGCGGTGGCGCCGGCGGTGCGGGTCAGGCCGAACATCAACGCGACGGGCCCGAGGATGCCGCCGAATGCGATGGCGCCGAGCAGCCAGGGCCATTCCGAAGGGGTTAGCCCGGAGGGTTTCCAGCCGCGATCACGAATAACGCGCACACCCGCGAGGCCGACGCCACTGCCAAGATAGAGCAGGCCGGCGAGCAGCACGGGCGAGAGGCCCAGGCCGAGGTGCTTGGCGAGCGGGGTGCTGGCGCCGAACAGGGCGGCGGCGGCGAGTGCGTAGAAGATACTGAGGTTCATGGGCCATCCTCGAAAGGTTGGCCCATGATACGTCGCGGGCTCAGGTTAAAGCTTGGGCGATTTGGGCAACGTCATCTTCAGGCTTGCACATACACCCACGCCGTCAGCCCGGACGCCAACGTCACAGCCATGCGCTTGTAGTCCGCCACTTCATACGCATCCGCCGCCGCCAGTTCCTGCTCGGAAATCTGAAACACCATCCCCTCAATACGCGCCCCCGCCTCGGTGGTAGGTTGCACAATCGGGTGATGGGTCTTGCCACTGCTGGCCAGTACCTGCGGGTCGGTGATTTCTACCCAGCTTTGCGCGTAGCCCAGCATTGCATCGTGTCGGCCCGCCAGTTCCCGCCCGAAGTTGGCCAGTTGCACGGTTTTGTCCTGCAATGTGCCGTAGGAAAACAACAGCACAGAGTGTTCAGTGGAGCGTTCCATTTCTGTTCCTTTAACGGTCAGGCGAGTAAGTCTTCATAGAAGGCGCCATAGGGCTTGGTCGGGTGGGCGATCTGGATTTCCAGGATCCACAGCCCTGCATTCGGGTAGTGTTCGAAGTCACCCAGGTCGCCGCCACGGTGGATGGCGTGGGGAAAGTCGCTGACGCGATGGCCCTTGATGTCCAGGTTCAGTTGCCAGCCCATGGCCTGGGCTTGTTCTTCGGCATAGCGGTAAAGCTCCAGGCCGACGACGTGGTCGTTTTTCCAGCGCGCTTGCACGCGGTCGAACAGCGCCTTGGCGGCGTGGGCGCAGGCGATCATGTCCGCGTCGTTGCCGGTGGCGAAGGTCGCGCCGGCATCGCCTTCGTGGCCTTGCCACACGGCGCCCATGTCGATGAAGAAAATGTCGTTGTCGCCCAGCACCGGATCGCCATCGGAGCGCTGCTTGAAGGTCTTGAGGGTGTTGGCGCCGAAGCGCACCAGCAGCGGGTGCCAGATGCGTTGCATGTCGAGCTCGGCAAGCACGTGCTTGCCCAATTCGCGCGCTTCGGATTCCAGCATGCCGGGGCGGATGCGCTGGGCGAGGTGGTCGATGGCTTGCCAGGTCATGGCCTGGGCATAGCGCATGGATTCAATGCTGTAGGCGGCGCCCACGGCTTCTTTGGGTTGTGCGGACACCGGTCTCTCCTTGGGTAGCGTTATGCCATTTACTATATAGCGATGAGTGCAACGCGCCCAAGTAAAATTGCTAGATATGCAGCCAGGCCAGGCTACCTAGCACCACCGCCACACCCGCCGCCGCATAGGACATGCGCTTCAACCATTCCCTTCTCGTCAACAACGTAATCGCCGCCAGCGAAATTGCGATCTGAATCGCGGTCATCGCCTGGGCCCAGCGATGATGCTGGTGCAGGGCCTGCTCGGATTTTTCATCCCATTCCTTTGAGGTCGCTTCCAGTTTTTCCGCTTGCTTGCGTACCTCTTCCTTCTGGCTTTTGTAGCGCTCGATCTCATCCTTGTAATGGGCGGCATCCACGCCGGGAATATGGGTCGCGAGTTCCGCCAGGTTCTGTCGGCTGGACTTGGCCTGGTAGTAGTTCCATTGGTTGGCGGCGTCGGTCTTGATGATGGCCGCGTTGTTCTTGTCCATCGCCGCCTCACTCTCGGTGGAGCCGGCCTGGTAGCTGAGCATGGCGCCGAGGGTGGCCATCAGCGCGGTCATGACGGCGATGCGGCTGGCGAAACTGTCACCACGGGCGTGGGCATGTTCTGTGGTGTGTTCGAGGTGTTTTTCGTGGGGGCTGGGGACTTCGAAGGCTTCGGACATGGGGGCGCGCCGGTGAAGGGACTGAGGGAGTCTGATTCTTCACCAGTGAAGCTGTCTCAAGCCTGTACGTAACGCCGGATCAAGCGCACATACACCGCAATATTGATCGCCAGCACCAACCCGCCCAGGCCCAGCTGGATCTGTGGCGTCAGTCCGGCCGGGTAGATCAGTGTGAGGATGTAATGCTCGATAAACCCACCGCCATAACCGTCCTGCCCGGCGAGGTGGCGGAACAGGTTTTCCCAGCGGGTCAGCGGGCAGGGCAGGTGGAACACTTCGACCGCCACGCCCCACGCAGCGGCGGGCAGGTGCAGCCAGATAACCGGGTGCCATTTCAGGGCCAGCAGCCCACCAAACAGTACGAACAGGATGAAACACAGGTGGAACAGCACGAGGCTGTCTGCGGCTAGACGATAGAGCATTGGGTTTCGCTTTTAAGTGGCTGGAAGGCGCGGACTGTCCCGGTTGACCTTATAGCTCGAGCTGAGCGGCGTTAATGCCAAATGCCTTGGCAATCTTTTCCCGCGTCGTCCGGCGAGGTTTGTTCACCGCCTCTTGCTGGGCAAATGCGGATTGGGAAATGCCCAGGCGTTGGGCGACTTCTTCCTGGGTCAGGTTCAGATGTTCGCGCCAGGCTCGGATCGGAGTGGCTCCATCTACCAGGCGGCTGACGACCGCGTGGGGGATGAGGTTTGGATCGTTCTGCCGGGCCAGATAGTGTTCATAAGGGATCACCACGAACGCTGGCTTGCCCTCCGTATTGTGGATGATCTGTATGGCAGTAGGTTCGCTCGTCACGTTTCTTGACCTCTTGAATGCTGACTACCTGGATATTGCCGTCCCAGTCGAAAAGGACTCGGTAATGACCCACCCTTAATCGGTAACCGTGGGGGTGGTTGACCAACGCCTTGACATTGACTGCCTCGGGCATGCGTTCAAGCGCGAAGACGGCATCGCGTACTTGTTGCTGATGATACGAATGCAATCGAAGCAATTGCTTGACGGCTTTTCGGGTCCAGTGGATTGAGTTCATCAGAGGTTAATAAGTCTTTTATAAGGTTTGCAAGGGGTATTTTTCAAAGACGAGCCTTCGGCCAAACGCTCTGTTCCTACAAAACCTAGACGGTCGCATGGCATGCGAGCGAGTAAAACTGTTGCGCGCTATGAATCACTGATCGCACACAGATTGCAGGCTTGTGCCGACTCAATACCTGGCCGCGAAGGTTGCTTGCAGGCAACCCAGGCCGTTATTGTGCTGAATCCATTTAGTCCTTCCTCCAGGGTTTGTAGTGATGAATGCACCGCGTACCGCAGTCGGTCCGATCAAGGCCGTGATTTTCGATATGGACGGGTTATTGCTGGATACGGAAGGCATCTACACCGAAGTCACGCAGATCATCGCTGAACGCTACGGCCGAACCTACGACTGGGGCATCAAGCAGCACATCATCGGGCGCGGCGCCCAGGATTTGGCCGACTATGTGGTCAAGGCGCTGGACCTGCCGATTACCCCGGCTGAATTCCTCGAGATTCGCGAGCCGTTGATGAGCGAGCGCTTTCCCAAGGCCTTGGGCATGCCTGGCGCGGAGGCGCTGGTGCGGCACTTGAAGGCGCACAACATACCGATTGCCGTGGGCACCAGTTCGTCGCGCAATTCGTTTGGCCACAAGACCACCCTGCACCGCGAGTGGTTTGGTTTGTTCGACACCATCGTCACCGCTGACGACCCGGAAGTCGGCGCCGCCAAGCCTGCGCCGGACATCTTCCTTACCGCCGCGCGCCGCCTGGGCGTTGCGCCCGAGGATTGCCTGGTGTTCGAAGACTCGCCGTTTGGTGTGACGGCGGCGAAGGCCGCCCATATGACTGCCATCGCCGTGCCCGATGAGGCCATGGCCGACAGCAAGTACCAGCATGCCGACCAGATCATCCGCAAGCTTGCGGATTTCGACCTGGCGGCCTATGGCCTGCCGCCCATCTCCTGAACCAACAAGGTCAACCTGTGGGAGGGGGCAAGCCGCTCCCACATTGGCTTAAGCGCTGAAGCCACCATCGATAGTCAGGCTGGCACCGGTGATATACCCCGCTTCCGGCCCGGCCAGATACGCCACAAAACTGGCAATCTCTTCCACATGCCCGTAACGCCCCACCGCCATCAGCCCGATCAGGCTCTCGGCAAAATCGCTGTTTGCCGGGTTCATGTCCGTGTCCACCGGCCCAGGCTGCACGTTATTGATCGTGATGCCACGCGGTCCAAGATCCCGCGCCAAACCCTTGGTCAAACCGACCAGCGCCGCCTTGCTCATTGCGTATGGGCCACCACCGCCAAACGGCATGCGTTCGGCATTGGTGCTGCCGATGTTGATCACCCGGCCACCTTCACCCATATGCCTGGCGGCTTCCTGGGTGGCGATAAACACGCTGCGTACGTTGATCGCCAGGGTCTGGTCGAAGTCTTCCAGCTTAAAGTCTTCCAGCGGTGCGATGGCCAGCACGCCGGCGTTATTCACCAGGATGTCCAGGCGGCCAAAGGCTTCCACGGTGGCGTTGACCGCGTTGCGGATCGCAGTGGCATCGGCGCTGTCGGCGTGAATCGCCAGGGCTTTGCCGCCTTCGCTGATCACGCTGTGCTGCAGGGCTTCAGCCTTGGCGGCCGAGCTGACGTAGGTAAAGGCAACGGCTGCACCCTGTGCGGCCAGGCGCTTGACGATGGCGGCGCCGATGCCGCGGGAACCGCCTTGAATCAAGGCGACTTTGCCGCTGAGGTTGTGTGTGGTCATGTCGATCTCCTGGTTATTCAAGGCGCAATGCCTTGTTGTTGGAGCCGAGTATCGACCTCGCTCGCCGCTGCCGGTAGACCGTGATTGCTATAGTCTGTGTAAACCAAAAGTTTAGAGTGGGGCGACATGGAAAGCTTTGGCAGTATCGAATGCTTTGTTCGCAGCGCTGAAGGTGGCAGCTTTGCCGAGGCCGCCCGGCACCTGAGCCTGACCCCGGCGGCGGTCGGCAAAAGCGTCGCCAAGCTCGAAGCGCGCCTCGGCGTGCGGCTGTTCCAGCGCAGCACCCGGCGCCTGGCCCTGACCGAAGCCGGCAAGCTGTTCCTGGCCGAAGTCAGCGGCAGCCTCACCACCATCCAGAATGCCGTGGCTAACCTGGCCAGCGCCGAAGGGCGACCGGTGGGCACGCTCAAGGTCAGCATGGGCACCGTGTTTGGCAATCGCTATGTGGTGCCGTTGCTGGGGGCGTTCATGGCGCGCTTTCCGGATATCAGCCCGGACTGGCATTTCGACAACCGCCAGGTGGACCTGATCGGCCAGGGCTTCGATGCCGCCATCGGTGGCGGTTTTGAGCTGCCCCAAGGGGTGGTGGCGCGCAAGCTGGCGCCGGCGCATCGGGTGCTGGTGGCCTCGCCGGGTTACCTGGCGCAGCGCCCGCCGGTGCGCGAGCCCGAAGACTTGTCGCGCTGCAAGGGCATTCTGATCCGCTCGCCGCAAACCGGGCGTATCCGTTCCTGGCAGTTGACCAGTGTCGAACGTGAACACCGCCCGCTGGTGCTCAAGCCCGGCATGACCATGAGCGACTCCGAAGCCGCCTGCTGTGCCAGCGCCCAAGGCCTGGGGATTGCGCTGGTGAGCATGCCCATGGCCGTGCCGTTCCTCGACAGCGGCGAGGTGGTAAGGGTGTTGCCCGGCTGGTGTGTCGACGACGGCAATATTTCCATCTACTACGCCGAGCACAAACTGCTGCCCGGCAAGACCCGGGCGTTTGTGGATTTCATCATCGAGCAGTTTGCCGAGAGGAAGCTGGGCCAGAGGTTCAGCGCAATCTGAAAGCAGGTGCCGGTCAGCGGCCGAACCGAGTCGGCCAGCCAATCACCTGCTTCGGCCGTGGCGTCGCGTAAGTGCGGATCTTCGACGTCGACAACCCCAGCCGCACCAGGGATTCGGCAATGGTCACCGCCGCCGTCACCCCATCCACCACCGGCACCCCGGTGCGCTGGCGAATCTGCTCATCCAGCCCGGCCATGCCGCCGCAACCCAGGCAGATCACTTCGGCCTTGTCTTCGTGGATGGCCAGTTCCGCCTGGCGCACGATGGCTTCCATGGCGGCCAGCGGGTCTTCTTCCAGCTGCAGCACCGCCATGCCGCTGGCGCGCACCGAGGCGCAGCGCTGGTACAGGCCGGCGAGTTTCAGGCGGTCTTCGATCAGCGGCACGGTGCGGTCCAGAGTGGTGACCACGGAGTAGGCGTGGCCCAGGAACATTGCGGTGCTGGCCGCCGCTTCGGTGATGTCCACTACCGGCACATTCAATAGTTCCTGCAAACCTTCCCGGCCGTGCTCGCCGTAGCCGGCCTGGATCACCGCATCGAAGGGTTGGTCGTAGGCCATCACCCGGTCCATCACGGCGATGGCGGCCAGGTAGCTTTCAAAGTTGCCCTCCACCGATTCCGCGCCGAAGTAGGGCGTGAGCCCGACAATCTCGGTGCCCGGCGAGGCCACGGACCGCGCCTGTTGAGCGATGGTTTCAGTGATGGATTCGGTGGTGTTGACGTTGACCACGAGGATACGCATGGAAGGTCCTTACTCAGTGACTGACGTTATCGACGGCAATGCTTTCGCCGCTGACATCGGCGTAGAACGGCTGGCGCTTGGCGATCAGCAGGTACAGCAACCCTGCAATACCGGCGCCAAACAACCAGGAAAACGGTGAGACGCTGGCAAATCCGGGCAACAGCGCCAGCAGGATGGCGATCACGGCTGCAGGAATAAACGCTGCCACGGCACGCATATTCACCCCACGGCTGTAGTAATAAACGCCATTCGGGTTTTCGCTATACAGCTGCGGCACGTCTACCTGGCTTTTACGAATCAGCCAGTAATCGACCATGATCACCCCGTACAGCGGCCCCAGCAGCGCACCCAGGCCGGAGAGGAAATACACGATCACCAAGGGGCTGTTGTAGAGGTTCCATGGCAGGATCAGTACGGCCACGGTGGCGCTGATCAAGCCGGCGCGGCGGAAGTTCAGGTATTTGGGCGCCAGGTTGCTCAGCACAAAGGCCGGCGCGACAAAGTTGGCCATGATGTTCACCGCCACGGTGACGATCAGGAACGCCAGGCAGCCCAGCACGAGAAAGAAGGTATTGGGGATGGCGGCGATGATTTCAGTCGGGCTTTCGATCACCCGGCCATTGAGTTGGAATTGACCGCCGCACAGCAGCACGGTGATGGCTGCGAACACCAGGATATTCACCGGCAGGCCCCAAAAGTTGCCGACGAGGATGGTCTTGCGGCACGGCGAAGAGCGCGCGAAGTCGCAGAAGTTGAGGATCAGCGTGCCATAGATCGCCAGCCACAACGCGCCACCGGCAAAGATATTGCGCCACATCTCGCCGCCGCTCAGCGGTTCACGGATCGACCAGGCAATGTTGCCGCCGGCCTGGAAGTACATCCAGCCGGCCAGCGCCGCCACCGTCAGCAGAATCACCGGTCCGGCGAAGCCTTCATAGCGGCGCACCATCTCCATGCCATAGGCCAGGATCACCAGTTGCACGAACCAGATCGCCACGAAACAGGCCCAGCCCAGGGTCGATAATCCCAGGATCGAGTTGTGGTCATAGTCGGCAAAGCCCGGATGAATCGCCGTCAGCAGTACGCGGAACACCACCGACGCCAGGTACGTCTGGATACCGAACCAGGCAATCGCGATTACCGCGCGGATCAACGCCGGGATCTGCGCGCCGTGAATGCCGAAGCTGATGCGGCTGATCACCGGAAACGGCACGCCGGTCTTCTGGCCCATATACCCCGACAGGTTCATGAAGAAGTACACCAGCGCCGCGCCGATGCCCAGGGACAACAGGATCTGCCAGCCGCCCAGGCCCAGCGCATAGAGGCCGATGGCGAACGAATAGTTGGCGATGTTGTGCACGTCATTGGTCCACAGCGCGAAGATGCTGTAGCGCCCCCAACGTCGGCCTTCGACTTTGGTGGGCGCCAGGTCCTTGTTGTGCAGGCGCGGGCTGAGCACCAGGGGGCCGGGGCTCGCGGCGTCCGGGTTCAGGGCGGAGGAGGGTAGATCCAGTGCGATGTTATTCGGGAGGCTTGTACGCATTCCGGCAGGCTCCAGCGCATCTGCTGAGGCGCTGCAGATGGCAAAGTGTATGTAGGTTTTGTATTTATTGTATACAAAGCGTATTTCACCTTAAGCCACATGCGTGCCAGCTTTGGATCTATGAAAGTCCTGGGCAATTTCGTTTTTATAGGTTGGTTGAATAACTGGCTGAATTTGAAGAAATATAAATTGACCGATTGAACAGCTATTTATTTTTGGACTGTCAGCCTGTGATTCACCAGGCCAACCAAGGGGAGGGGAGAGGTGTTACGTTATGGTGCGGCTGAAGAGAAATTGCACACATAAATGGCACCGATGGTTACAGCTGTGTGTACATCTCTAACATTGAACACAAGACAAATGTGGGAGGGGGCTTGCCCCCGATTGCGGTGTGTCAGCAACTATTGAACTGGCTGACCCACCGCTATCGGGGGCAAGCCCCCTCCCACATTTTTTACAGCATCAACTTCAAGCCTTGCTGATGATATTCCCGGCATGCAACCCGCATTCCTTCTGCGTGGCTTCCTCCCACCACCAACGACCTTCGCGCTCGTGCTGGTTCGGCAGCACAGGCCGGGTGCACGGCTCACAGCCGATGCTGATAAAGCCGCGCTCATGCAGGCTGTTGTACGGCAGCTCCAGCATGCGGATGTAACCCCAGATCTCCTCGCTGGTCATCTGCGCCAGCGGGTTGAACTTGTACAGGGTGCGTTCCGGGGTGGAGAAGGCCGTGTCGATTTCCAGCGCCGCCACCTGGCTGCGGGTGCCGGGGCTCTGGTCGCGGCGTTGGCCGGTGGCCCAGGCGCTGACGCCGGAAAGCTTGCGGCGCAGCGGCTCGATCTTGCGCACGCCGCAGCATTCGCCATGGCCGTCCTTGTAGAAGCTGAACAGGCCTTTCTCCTTGACGAAGGGTTCCAGCTTGTTCTGGTCCGGCGAGATCAGTTCGATATCGATCTTGTAGAAGTCGCGCACCTGCTCGATAAACCGGTAGGTCTCCGGGTGCAGGCGGCCGGTGTCGAGGCTGAACACCTTGACGTTCTTGTTCAGCTTCCAGGCCATGTCCACCAGCACCACATCCTCGGCACCGCTGAAGGAAATCCACAGGTCATCACCGAACTGGCTGAACGCCAGCTTGAGAATGTCCTGGGCAGACTTGTTGGCATAAGTCGTGGCGAGTTCAACGACGTCGAAGGCTTGGTTCATCAGGACGGTTCCTACAGTTCAATGGCGCTGAGCGCTCTATAGGGGAGCGATGGTATCAAAATCCGCCCTGCGTTGCGGCGGCGGGCTTGAATCGCTAGAGTTCGGCAGTCCTTTTGCTCGCTCAACCAACAACATCTAATGGGAGTGTCTTGTGGAAATTGCCTGTCTCGACCTGGAAGGGGTGCTGGTGCCGGAAATCTGGATCGCCTTCGCCGAAAAAACCGGTATTGAATCCCTGCGGGCCACCACCCGGGACATTCCCGACTACGACGTGCTGATGAAGCAGCGTCTACGCATCCTCGACGAACACGGGCTCAAGCTCGCCGACATCCAGGAAGTGATCGCGACTCTCAAGCCGCTGGACGGCGCCATCGAGTTCGTCAACTGGCTGCGCGAGCGCTTCCAGGTGGTGATCCTGTCCGACACCTTCTACGAATTCTCCCAGCCGCTGATGCGCCAGTTGGGTTTCCCGACCTTGTTGTGCCACCGTCTCATCACCGACGAAAACGACCGCGTGGTCAGCTATCAACTGCGCCAGAAAGACCCCAAGCGCCAGTCAGTATTGGCGTTCAAGACCCTCTACTACCGCGTGATCGCCGCGGGCGACTCCTACAACGACACCACCATGTTGGGCGAGGCCGACCGTGGGATTCTGTTCCATGCGCCGGACAATGTGATTCGAGAGTTCCCGCAATTCCCGGCGGTGCATACGTTTGAGGATTTGAAGAAAGAGTTCATCAGGGCGTCGAATCGGCAGTTGAGCCTGTAATTTCTTTCGGTCCGGCTGAGGGCCCTATCGGGGGCTTGCTCCCGATGGGGAAGGTAGCGCCACTACCATGTTTCTGTCAGCTCCCTGCAAGCAACCGCTCATAAGGAATACTCAAGCCTTCATGCAGCCGCTTGATCATCGACAGGCTCAGCTTGCGCTTGTGGTTCAACACCTCTGACACCCGTCCGCTGGTGCCGATAAATGGCTCCAGGTCGCGGGCGGTCATGCCCAGTTGCTCCATGCGAAATTTAATGGCTTCCACCGGATCAGAAGGTGGCATTGGGTAATGTTCGGCTTCGTACTTCTCAATGAGTACTGCAAGAATTTCCAGCTCATCGCCTTCAGTCGAGCCGATGTCCGCTCCCCAGAGCTGCTGCACCCGCGCGAGTGCCGCAGTGAGGTCTTCCTGGGAGTGTATGGGTTTGATGTTCATTACACGGTCTCCGCATTGATCTGGTCGTAGTGCCCATGAGTTCCTACGAACCATATGAACCCAAGCTGTCGCTGGTAATCGATCGCCATGATCACTCGATATTTGTTGCCGCCCACATTGAATACAACCCCTGCCACCTTTGAGAATGCTCGCGGTCCTGAGCGCTGCCTTGAGTGCTTGTGGCGTAGGGTAAATGGCCTTTTCCATATGCCGATACAGTTCAATAAGCGGCGCTTTTGCATCGATATAGGCGGGTTGGCTTTCCCAGAATATTCGTAAGGTCGATAGGGCGATTATCCGCATCGCTGCAACCTCCCAATTTGGGAGATTATAGGCGCGGTTGAGAGAGGGCGCAATCTCGGAAATATTTCCTGACGGGTAGGCAGTCGCTTCATGTGATCCTTCACAGACGGCGGGTGGACGGTTGAAGCCGGACGCTATCTTCCGACGTTCAACTACGTCTACTGCGTTTCTGATTCAGGTTTTTTCTACTGCTCGGCGCTGCGTCTGAGAGCCAGGAAGGCACTGTGCGCTACAGGCTTTCCAGCGTTTGTAACAACACCCGCACCTTCGTCAGCGACTCCTGGTACTCCGCCTCCCACTGTGAATCCGCCACGATCCCACCGCCGCCCCAGCAGCACACCTGTCCCTCCTTGACCAGCAAACTGCGGATGGCGATGGAGCTGTCCATCTCACCGCGTACGTCCAGGTACACCAGCGAACCGCAGTACAGCCCACGGCGTGTGGGCTCCAGTTCGTCGATGATCTGCATCGCGCGGATCTTCGGCGCGCCGGTGATCGAGCCGCCGGGGAAGCTGCCGGCGATCAGGTCGAGGGCATCTTTGTCGTCGGCCAGCGTGCCGGTCACGCTGCTGACCAGGTGGTGCACATTGGGGTAGCTTTCCAGGCTGAACAATTCCGGCACATTGACCGAGCCGGTGCGGCAGGTGCGGCCGAGGTCGTTGCGCAGCAGGTCGACGATCATCAGGTTCTCGGCGCGGTCCTTGGGGCTGGCCAGCAGTTCGGCGGCATTCGCCGCGTCTTCTTCCGGCGTAAGGCCGCGGGGGCGGGTGCCTTTGATCGGGCGGGTCTCGACGTGGCGCTCGCTGATGCGTACGAAACGCTCCGGCGACAGGCTCAGCACCGCGCCGTCGTCCGGCAGGCGCTGGAACCCGGAAAACGGCGTCGGGCAGGCTTCGCGCAACGCGCAATAGGCTACCCAGGGATCGCCCAGGCACGGCGCGCGGAAACGCTGGGCGAAGTTGACCTGGTAGCAGTCGCCCGCCTGGATGTAATCCTGGATCCGCACGATGGCCAGGCGGTAGGCCTCGGCGCTGAGGTCGGGGGCCATCGGGCCCTGGAGTTTGAACGTCGCAGAGGTGTCGACCGTCCCATGGCTGAACAACGCGATCAGCCGTTGCCGTTCGCTGTCTGCCAGTGAGGGGTGAAACACCAGCTGGCTGCTCCGGGCCTGGTGGTCACTGATCAGCGCCCAGGCGTACAGCCCGAAGCGCGCGTCCGGCAAGTGCAGGTCATCCACCGCCAGGTGCGGCATGGGCTCCAGGTGCCGACCGAAGTCGTAGCTCAGGTAGCCGATCAAGCCACCGGCGAACGGCAACTGCAAACCGGCGGGGATTGCGGCTTCACCCAATCGCGTCAGGTTTTCTCGCAGGCGTTGCAGGAAAGCAGCGCCGCTTTCGTCAGGCGCTACCGTCAAGGTTGCGTCGGGCCAGGCGCTGAGCAGGTCGTAACGCCCACGCTCGGCCGCCGGGCGGCCGCTGTCGAGCAGTACCGCGCCGGGAGCGTGGCGAATCGCCGCAAAATACTCGGCGGGGTTGGCCCGGTAGGGCAATGGGTGTACGGAGCAGGTCGACATGCGGGGTTGGATCAGCCAATGGCGCGGGGGGAGAGGGATTGTAGTCCCCCGTAGGATTTGCTCCTAGGGGGGATGTCGGGGATAGACAGTTTGAAGACCGGATCAGCCTTCCACGGGGGGAATATGCCCGAACATCTCCTGCACGAACTTCACCCGCTCTTCCGGGGTTTCCGTCACGCCGGCGGCTTTCAGTTCTTCCAGTCGCGCCTCCACCGCATGGGTGCGCAAGGTCAGGCCGCAGTCGTTGGCGATCTGGATATTCAGCCCCGGCCGCGCATTCAGCTCCAGGATCAGCGGGCCCTTTTCCTGGTCGAGCACCATGTCCACGCCGATATACCCCAGCCCGCACAGCTCATAGCAGCCGGCCGCGAGCTTCATGAACCCGTCCCAGTTGGGCAGTTGCACACCATCCACCGCGTTGGTGGTGTCGGGGTGCTTGGTGATGATGTTGTTCAGCCAGGTACCGCGCAGGGTCAGGCCGGTGGCGAGGTCGACGCCCACGCCGATCGCGCCCTGGTGCAGGTTGGCCTTGCCGCCCGACTGGCGGGTCGGCAAGCGCAGCATCGCCATCACCGGGTAGCCCATCAGCACGATGATGCGGATATCCGGTACGCCTTCGTAGCTGATGCTCTTGAAGATCTGGTCAGGCACCACGCGGTACTCGATCAGCGCACGGTCGCGGTGGCCCCCCAGGGAGTACAGGCCGGTGAGGATGCTGGAAATCTGGTGCTCGATCTCTTCATGGCTGATGATCTTGCCCGACACCGTGCGGTAGCGCCCCTCGAAACGGTCCGCCACCACCAGGATGCCGTCGCCGCCGGCACCCTGGGCCGGCTTGATCACGAAGTCGCTGCGCCCGCCAATGATCTCGTCGAGCTTGTCGATTTCCTTCTCGGTGGAGATCACCCCGTACATTTCCGGCACATGGATGCCCGCAGCGATGGCCCGCTCCTTGGTGATGATCTTGTCATCCACAATCGGGTACAGGCTGCGCTTGTTGTACTTGAGCACGTAGTCGGCATTGCGCCGGTTGATGCCCATGATCCCCCGCGCTTCCAGGGCCTTCCAGGTCTTCCAGAAGCCGAACATTACGAATCAGCCTTGAGGAAGGCCTTGAATCGCACCAGCTCGGTCAGGCGGTAGCCACGATAGCGGCCCATTGCCAGCATGAAGCCCACCAGGATCAGCAGGATCGCCGGGAAGGTGAAGACGAAGTAGATCAGCTCCGGCACGCTCATGATGATGTGCGCCAGGGACGCGGCGAACAGCGTACCAATCGCGACTTTCATGGCATGGCTGGCGCCGCGCTCTTCCCAGGTGATCGACAGGCGTTCGATGGTCATGGTCAGGATCACCATCGGGAACAGCGCCACCGACAGCCCGCGCTCCAGCCCCAGCTTGTGGCTGAACAGGCTGATGGCGGCGATCAATACCACCACGAAGGTCAGCACCACCGACAACCTGGGCAGCATCTGCAGCTTCAGGTGTTCCAGGTACGACCTGAGGGACAGGCCCAGCGCGGTGATAATCGTGAACAGCACAATCCCGAAGCCCAGCTGCGTCTCGCGGAACGCCAGGGCAATCAGTACCGGGGTAAAGGTGCCGAGGGTCTGCAGGCCGATCAGGTTGCGCAGGATCAGGATCACCAGCACCCCAATCGGGATCATCACCATGATCATGAAGGTCTGCTGGGTTTGCAGCGGCAGGCCGTACAGCGAGTATTCGAGGAAGTTGGCGTCGGTGTTCTCGTCGGTCAGCTTGGCCAGGCGAATGGCGTTCATTTCGCTGTTATTGAGGCTGAAGGTGACCATGGCTTTCTTGCCGCCATCGACGGTGATCAGGTTTTCATCGCCGGTCCACCACAGCAGGCGGTCGGTGGGCAGGCCCTGTTCGCCGGTTTCCGGGTTGAAGTACAGCCAGTCGTTGCCATTGAAGCTGCGCAGCCACAGTTCCGGGGTTTGCGGCTGGTCGGCCACCAGGCGGATGGTGTGGACCTTTTCCACTGGCACGTGGGCGATGGACAGCAGCAACTCGACGATCTTGGCCTTGTGCGGCGTCGAGGGGTCGCCTGCCAGCAACAGCTTCACATTGTCGTCGTTGAGGTTGTTGGTGCGCTTGATGGCTTCGGTGATAAAGGTCTCGACATCGGCCGAATGCTGGCGGATCGGCGCCAGCAGGGCTTCGGCGGCGATTTTTTCCGGGCCTTCCACGGCAATGCTGTCGCGGAAGGTCGGGCCCTTGATCTTGGTTTTTTCGCCGCTGTAGCGCTTGGTCAGCACCAGGCGGTAATACAGGGTCTGGTTGCCCTTGGCGCGGCGTGCCGACCAGGTAACCTTGCGGTTGCCGTCGATGCGGTTGACGCTCACCCCGTAGTTATTCGAGATAAAACTCTCATTGAGGCTGACGAAGTCGCGGCTCAAGGGCGGCACGAACATCTGGATCTTCACCGGGTCCTTGGGGTTGGCGACGAACTCGACCTTGGCGTCGATGTTCCACAAATCGTCGGTGGCGTCCTCGGTGACGGGAATGCCCAGCACGAAGATCTGGTAGGCGGTGACCGAAATACCCAACACCACCAGGATGGCGATCAGGATTCTCAGGTGCAGGGTTAGAGCGCGCATTCGGTTTACTCGGCGGTATGAGCGTCGGCGGCGCAGGCAGGTTTGCCTGCTGCGTATTTAAGACTGGGGTCGACCAGCGCATCAAAGCGTTTGAGCGCTTCGGAGCCGATCAGCAGCGGGTATTGGAAAGCGCTGCGGTCAGTCAAGTTCACTTCGATGCTGCGTAAAGCGGTGCCCATGCAGATATCCAGGGCAATCACAGGACGGGCGGTGTAGTTCTTGTCCTCATCGGGGTCGTAGTCGCCGGCGCGCCGCTTGATCTTGCTGACGCGGGCCAGGGGGCGTTCGATGGGATGGGAATGGGCGGTGTCGATGGCCAGGTAGAAGCGCACCCAGGATTCGCCGTTGCGCTTGAAACGCTTGATGTCACGGGCGCTGAGGGAGGCGGTCTTGGCGCCGGTGTCGAGCTTGGCGGCTACTTCCAGGTCGATGCCGGCCAACTGCGCGTATTCATTGAGGCCATACACGGTCTTCTCGGCGGCAGCGCCAAGGCTCGGTATGGACAATAGGCAAAACAACAGGGGGAAGGGCTTGAGTCTCATAGATCCTGAGGCGGTGCAGTGCGATGTTCAATTCAAGGCGACTGGCATTGCTGCGCAAGCTCCCTTCGTGCGCCGTTTCATCAAGTGATGTCAGGCAAATGCGGCGGGCATTCTAACATGATGCTTTTCTGGCGCCAGCGCTGGCAGCCGGCCATGCCTTGAGGGGATACAGCCGAGATTATTAGACGATTGTCGACAATATCGATTTATTCTTTGACTGGTCGCGGTTTATTGGCTAGTTTTTGCCGCATTGCTTTCAAAGGTGTCGACAATATGCTGGGTCAATCAGAAGCTCCGATAATGGCGTCGGACGAATCCCAAACGATGTCCGAGAACGTCTTCCGACGCATCCAGGCCGCCATCGTCAAGGGTGAGATCGCGCCCGGCAGCAAGATTTCCGAGCCGGAACTGGCCCGCACCTACGGCATCAGCCGTGGCCCGCTGCGCGAGGCGATCCACCGCCTCGAAGGCCAGCGCCTGCTGGTGCGCGTGCCCCATGTGGGCGCCCGGGTCGTGTCCTTGAGCCACGCCGAGCTGGTTGAACTGTATGAAATCCGCGAGTCCCTGGAAGGCATGGCCTGTCGCCTGGCCGCCGAGCGCATGACCGACGCGGAAATCGAAGAATTGCGCCAAGTGCTGCACACCCATGAGCGCGACGCCGCGTTCCAGGCGGGTGTCGGCTATTACCAGCAGGAAGGCGACTTCGATTTTCATTACCGGATCATTCAAGGTGCGGGCAACCGCACGCTCACCCAGATGCTCTGCGGCGAGCTGTACCAGCTGGTGCGCATGTACCGCATCCAGTTCTCCGCCACCCCAAATCGTCCACGCCAGGCCTTTGCCGAGCATCACCGCATTCTTGATGCGATTGCCGATCGCGACGGTGAACTGGCCGAGTTGTTGATGCGCCGGCATATCGGTGCTTCCAAACGCAATATTGCCCGTCATTTCCCAGGCGGCGCCCCTGATAGAGGTGAGTCATGAGTTCGAACAATAAAAGCACCCCCGGCCAGCGTTTCCGTGACGCGGTCGCCAGCGAGCACCCCTTGCAGGTGGTCGGTACGATCAACGCCAACCATGCGCTGCTGGCCAAGCGCGCCGGCTTCAAGGCGATCTACCTGTCGGGTGGCGGGGTGGCGGCCGGTTCCCTCGGCGTGCCGGACCTGGGCATCACCGGCCTGGATGACGTACTCACCGACGTGCGCCGTATCACCGACGTCTGCGACCTGCCGCTGCTGGTGGACGTGGACACCGGCTTCGGCTCCTCGGCGTTCAACGTCGCGCGCACGGTCAAATCGATGATCAAGTTCGGCGCGGCCGCCATCCATATCGAAGATCAGGTCGGCGCCAAGCGCTGCGGTCATCGTCCGAACAAAGAGATCGTATCCCAGCAGGAAATGGTCGACCGCATCAAGGCCGCCGTGGACGCGCGCACCGATGACAGCTTCGTGATCATGGCGCGCACCGACGCGCTGGCCGTGGAAGGCCTGGAGTCCGCCCTGGAGCGTGCCGCCGCCTGCATCGAGGCCGGCGCCGACATGGTGTTCCCGGAAGCCATCACTGAACTGGAAATGTACAAACTGTTCGCCGCCCGTGTGAAGGCGCCGATCCTGGCCAACATCACCGAGTTCGGCGCCACGCCGCTGTACACCACCGAACAGTTGAAATCTGCCGATGTTTCCATCGTGCTGTACCCGCTGTCGGCCTTCCGTGCCATGAACAAGGCCGCCGAGAACGTCTACACCGCGATCCGTCGCGACGGCACGCAACAGAACGTGATCGACACCATGCAAACCCGCATGGAGCTTTACGATCGCATCGACTACCACACCTTCGAGCAGAAGCTTGACGCGCTGTTCGCCGCGAAAAAGTGACGAACACGCCTCCCTGAATAACGACAAAATTGGAGAAAAACCATGGCTGAAGCAAAAGTACTGAGTGGTGCCGGCCTGCGTGGCCAGGTCGCCGGGCAGACCGCACTGTCCACCGTGGGCCAGGCCGGAGCCGGCCTGACTTACCGTGGCTACGACGTGCGCGAACTGGCTGCCGATGCACAGTTTGAAGAGGTCGCTTATCTGCTGTTGTACGGCGAACTGCCGACCCAGGCCGAACTGGCCGCCTACAGCGCCAGGCTGAGCAAGCTGCGCGATCTGCCCCAGGCGCTGAAAGAAGTGCTCGAACGCATCCCCGTCGACGCCCACCCGATGGACGTGATGCGCACCGGTTGCTCGTTCCTCGGCAATATCGAGCCGGAAAAAGACTTCAGCGTGCAACGCGACGTGACCGACCGCCTGCTCGCCGCGTTCCCGGCGATCATGTGCTACTGGTACCGCTTCAGCCATGACGGCAAGCGCATCGACTGCGTGACCGACGAGCCAAGCATCGGCGGCCATTTCCTGCACCTGCTGCACGGCAAGAAGCCGAGCGAACTGCATGAAAAAGTCATGAACGTGTCGTTGATCCTCTACGCCGAGCACGAATTCAACGCCTCGACCTTCACCGCGCGGGTGTGTGCCTCGACCCTGTCCGACCTGTATTCCTGCGTCACCGCCGCCATCGGCTCCCTGCGCGGCCCGCTGCACGGCGGTGCCAACGAAGCGGCGATGGAAATGATCGAGCGTTTCGGTTCGGCAGAGGAAGCTGTCGAAGGCACCCTCGGCATGCTGGCCCGCAAGGACAAGATCATGGGCTTCGGCCACGCGATCTACAAAGACAACGACCCGCGCAATGAAGTGATCAAGGGTTGGTCGAAAAAGCTCGCCGACGAAGTGGGCGACACCGTGTTGTTCCCGGTCTCCGAAGCCATCGACAAGACCATGTGGGAACAGAAAAAACTGTTCCCCAACGCTGATTTCTACCATGCCTCGGCGTACCACTTCATGGGCATCCCGACCAAGCTGTTCACGCCGATCTTCGTCTGCTCGCGGCTTACCGGCTGGGCCGCGCATGTGTTCGAACAGCGCGCCAACAACCGCATCATCCGTCCAAGCGCCGAGTACACCGGCGTCGAACAGCGCAAGTTCGTGCCAATCGAACGTCGCTGAATGGGAACACCGACGATCCCGAAGTGGAAACCGGACCCAGTGTGGGAGGGGGCTTGCCCCCGATGGCGGTTTATCAGTTGCCATAGGTGTTGAATGACACACCGCTATCGGGGGCAAGTCGAATCGTCGCACCGCCCCTCCCACATTTGGATCGCATTTCAATTCCGGATCGGCCCAGGTCTTCCTTTTGCAATCACCGTGACCGAGTCCTGACGATGAACACTGAATTTCGCAAACCGCTCCCCGGCAGCCGCCTGGATTACTTCGACGCCCGCGCGGCTGTCGATGCAATCAGCCCCGGCGCCTATGCCACGTTGCCCTACACCTCTCGTGTGCTTGCCGAGAACCTGGTGCGCCGCTGCGACCCGGCCACCCTCAACGCATCCCTGAGCCAGTTGATCGAACGCAAGCGCGACCTCGACTTCCCCTGGTTCCCGGCCCGCGTGGTGTGTCACGACATCCTCGGCCAGACCGCCCTGGTCGACCTCGCCGGCCTGCGTGACGCCATCGCCCTGCAAGGCGGCGACCCGGCCCAGGTCAACCCGGTGGTACCGACCCAATTGATCGTCGACCACTCCCTGGCCGTCGAAGCCGGCGGTTTCGACCCGGACGCGTTCGAGAAAAACCGCGCCATCGAAGACCGTCGCAACGAAGACCGCTTCCACTTTATCGAGTGGACCAAAAAGGCCTTCAAGAACGTCGACGTGATCCCGCCGGGCAACGGCATCATGCACCAGATCAACCTGGAGAAAATGTCCCCGGTGGTCCAGGTGCGTGACGGTGTGGCCTTCCCGGATACCTGCGTCGGCACCGACAGCCATACCCCCCACGTCGATGCGTTGGGCGTGATCGCCATTGGCGTCGGCGGCCTTGAAGCCGAAAGCGTCATGCTCGGCCGCGCGTCGTGGATGCGCCTGCCGGAAAGCGTCGGTGTCGAATTGACCGGCCAGTTGCTGCCGGGCATCACCGCCACCGATATGGTGCTGGCCCTGACCGAGTTCCTGCGTCAACAGAAAGTGGTCGGCGCCTGGCTGGAGTTCTTCGGTGAAGGCGCGTCCAAACTGACCCTCGGCGACCGCGCGACCATCTCTAACATGGCCCCGGAATACGGCGCCACGGCGGCCATGTTTTATATCGACCAGCAGACCATCGCCTACCTGAAACTCACCGGCCGCGAAGACGAGCAAGTCGCCCTGGTCGAGCAGTACGCCCGTCATACCGGCCTGTGGGCGGATGACCTCAAAGGTGCGCAATACGAGCGTGGCCTCACCTTCGACCTGTCCAGCGTGGTGCGCAACATGGCTGGCCCGAGCAACCCGCACGCTCGCGTCGCCACCCGCGACCTGGCCGCCAAGGGCATCTCCGGCCAGTGGGATGAAGTGCCGGGGCAAATGCCCGACGGCGCGGTGATCATCGCCGCCATCACCAGTTGCACCAACACCAGTAACCCGCGCAACGTGATCGCCGCCGGGCTGCTGGCGCGCAACGCCAACAGGCTTGGGCTGACGCGCAAACCTTGGGTCAAGTCGTCCCTGGCACCGGGTTCGAAAACCGTGGCCATGTACCTGGAAGACGCCGGCCTGGGCCATGAGCTGGAAAAGCTCGGCTTTGGCGTGGTGGCGTTTGCCTGCACCACCTGTAACGGTATGTCCGGTGCACTCGACCCGGCGATCCAGCAAGAGATCATCGACCGCGACCTGTACGCCACCGCCGTGCTCTCGGGCAACCGCAACTTCGACGGGCGTATCCACCCGTACGCCAAGCAGGCGTTCCTGGCTTCGCCGCCGCTGGTGGTGGCCTATGCGATTGCCGGCACCATCCGTTTCGACATTGAGAAGGACGTCCTCGGCCTGGACGCCGACGGCAAGGAAATCCGCCTGCAGGATATCTGGCCGAGCGACGAAGAGATCGACGCGGTGGTCAAGGCCTCGGTCAAGCCGGAGCAGTTCCGCGCGGTGTATATCCCGATGTTCGCGATCCACGAAGACACCGGCCCGAAAGTCGCGCCGCTGTACGACTGGCGCCCGCAGAGCACCTATATCCGCCGCCCACCGTACTGGGAAGGCGCACTGGCCGGTGCGCGGCCGCTCAAGGGCATGCGCCCGCTGGCGGTGCTGCCGGACAACATCACCACCGATCACCTGTCGCCGTCCAACGCGATCATGCTCGACAGCGCCGCCGGCGAATACCTGGCGAAAATGGGCCTGCCGGAAGTCGACTTCAACTCCTACGCCACCCACCGTGGCGACCACCTGACCGCCCAGCGCGCGACGTTCGCCAACCCGAAACTGTTCAACGAAATGGTGCGGGAGAACGGCAAGGTCAAGCAGGGCTCCCTGGCGCGGATCGAACCGGAAGGCCAGGTCACGCGCATGTGGGAAGCCATCGAAACCTACATGGAGCGCAAGCAGCCGCTGATCATCATTGCCGGCGCCGACTACGGCCAGGGTTCGTCCCGCGACTGGGCGGCCAAGGGCGTGCGCCTGGCGGGTGTGGAAGCGATTGCCGCCGAGGGTTTCGAGCGCATCCACCGCACCAACCTGGTAGGCATGGGCGTGCTGCCGCTGGAGTTCCTGCCGGGCACCGACCGTCACACCTTGCAGATTGATGGCAGCGAAACCTACGACGTGATCGGCCAACGTACCCCGCGTGCGCAGCTGACGCTGGTGATCAATCGCAAGGATGGCGAACGTGTCGAGGTGCCGGTGACGTGCCGCCTGGACACCGCCGAAGAAGTGTCGATCTACGAGGCGGGCGGCGTGTTGCAACGTTTTGCCCAGGATTTCCTGGAATCGGCGACCACCGCCTGAAGAGGATGACCATGGCACACGCAGCGCAAATCAAGATCCCCGCCACCTATATGCGGGGCGGCACCAGCAAGGGTGTATTTTTTCGCCTCCAGGACCTGCCCGAGTCGGCGCAGGTGCCGGGAGCGGCGCGGGATGCCTTGCTGCTACGGGTGATCGGCAGCCCCGATCCCTACGACAAGCAAATCGACGGCATGGGCGGCGCTACATCGAGCACCAGCAAAACCGTGATCCTCGCCAAAAGCACCCGCGCCGATCATGACGTGGACTATCTGTTTGGCCAGGTCTCCATCGACAAACCCTTTGTCGACTGGAGTGGCAACTGCGGCAACCTGTCGGCGGCGGTGGGTTCGTTCGCTATCAGCGCCGGGTTGTTCGATGCGGCCCGCGTGCCCCATAACGGCGTGGCCGTGGTGCGGGTCTGGCAGGCCAATATCGGCAAGACCATCATCGCCCATGTGCCGATCACCGACGGGGCGGTGCAGGAAACCGGCGACTTCGAGCTGGACGGCGTGACCTTCCCGGCGGCCGAAGTGCAGCTGGAATTCATGGACCCGGCGGCGGAAGAAGAGGGCGGCGGCGGCTCGATGTTCCCCACCGGCAACCTGGTCGACGATCTGGAAGTGCCGGGTGTCGGCACCTTCAAGGCCACGCTGATCAACGCCGGCATCCCGACGATTTTCATCAACGCCGAAGACCTCGGCTACACCGGCACCGAGCTGCAAGGCGCGATCAACAGCGACCCCAAGGCCCTGGCGATGTTCGAGACCGTACGGGCCTATGGCGCGTTGCGCATGGGGCTGATCAAACACCTCGACGAAGCGGCCCAGCGCCAGCACACGCCGAAGGTGGCGTTCGTGGCCAAGCCTGCCGACTACGTGGCGTCCAGTGGCAAGGCGATCAAGGCCGGCGATGTGGATTTGCTGGTGCGCGCCCTGTCCATGGGCAAGCTGCACCACGCGATGATGGGCACGGCGGCGGTGGCGATCGGCACGGCGGCGGCGATTTCGGGGACCTTGGTCAACCTCGCTGCGGGCGGTATTGAACGTAATGCCGTGCGCTTCGGGCATCCCTCCGGCACCTTGCGCGTGGGGGCTGAAGCCACCCAGGTGGACGGTGAGTGGGTGGTGAAGAAAGCCATCATGAGCCGCAGTGCGCGGGTGTTGATGGAAGGTTTCGTCCGCGTACCCGGCGACGCCTTCTAAAACCCTGCACAGATCCAATGTGGGAGGAGGCTTTTTGTAGGAGCGAGCTTGCTCGCAAAAAACTCACAGGCGCCGCGTTCATTCAGGAAGCACGCGTTATCGTTGACGTTTTTCGCGAGCAAGCTCGCTCCTACAGGAGGCGATGTGAACTGGCATTAGGGTAAGCCCTTCCCACAGAGGATCTCTATTCCAAAAGGCAGGCATCCAAGATCTGCTTCCCATAACCGTTAGCCCGAGGATTGACCCCACCCATTTTTGGAGATCTGCCATGAGCACCAACGTCGACCAGAACAACCGCCCCGACTACGACCAGGTTTTGCAGGACATTGCCGACTATGTCCTCAACTACCGGATCGAGTCCCAGGCCGCCTTGGACACCGCCCGCAACTGCCTGATGGACACCCTCGGTTGCGGCCTGCTGGCCCTGCGTTTTCCCGAGTGCACCAAGCACCTGGGGCCGATGGTTGAAGGCACGGTGGTGCCGTTTGGCGCGCGGGTGCCGGGCACCTCGTTTCGCCTGGACCCGGTCAAGGCGGCCTGGGACATTGGTTGCATCGTGCGCTGGCTCGACTACAACGACACCTGGCTCGCCGCCGAGTGGGGGCATCCCTCGGATAACCTCGGCGGCATCCTTGCCGTGGCGGATCACCTGTCGCAACAGCGCGTGGCCAATGGCGACGCGCCGCTGACGGTGCGCGCGGTGCTGGATGCGATGATCATGGCCCACGAAATCCAGGGTGTGATTGCCCTGGAAAACTCGTTCAACCGCGTCGGCCTCGACCATGTGCTATTGGTGAAAGTCGCCTCCACGGCGGTCACCGCCAAGCTGATGGGCGCCAACCGCGAACAGCTGCTGTCGGCACTGTCTCACGCCTTCGTCGATGGCCAGGCCTTGCGCACTTATCGCCATGCGCCGAATGCCGGCTCGCGCAAATCCTGGGCGGCGGGGGATGCGTCGAGTCGCGGCGTGCGCCTGGCGGATATCGCCCTGCGCGGCGAAATGGGCATCCCTGGTGTGCTGAGCGCGCCGCAATGGGGCTTCTACGACGTGCTGTTCAGCCACACCAACAAAGACCTGGCGCTCAAGCCCGAGGACAAGCGTGCGTTCAGCCTGTCCCAGCCGTATGGCACCTACGTGATGGAAAACGTGCTGTTCAAGATCAGCTTCCCCGCCGAGTTCCACGCGCAGACCGCCTGTGAAGCCGCGGTGACCTTGCATCCGTTGGTCAAGGATCGCCTGCACGACATCGAGCGCATCGTGATCACCACCCATGAGTCGGCGATTCGCATCATCTCCAAGGCCGGGCCAATGGCCAACGCCGCCGACCGCGACCATTGCCTGCAATACATGACCGCCGTGCCCCTGGCATTTGGCAACCTGGTGGCCGAGCACTACGAGGATGCATTCCACGCCGCTCACCCGATTATTGATCAGTTGCGCGACAAGATGGTCATCGTCGAAGACCCACGCTACAGCCGTGAATACCTGGAAGCCGACAAGCGTTCCATCGCCAATGCGGTGCAGGTGTTCTTCAAGGATGGCTCCAGCACCGAGCAAGTGGCGGTGGAATACCCGATCGGCCATCGCCGTCGTCGAGTGGAGGGCATTGCGTTGCTGGAAGACAAGTTCAAGGCCAACCTGGCCACGCGCTTTACCGCCCAGCGCAGTGCCGAGATCTTTGCGTTGTGCACGGACCAGGCGAAGCTCGAGGCCACGCCGGTCAATCGTTTCGTGGACCTGTTCGTCATCTAGCAGGCGACGCAAAACTAAAAATGTGGGGGGGCAAGCCCCCTCCCACAGTTGTTGCGTTCACTCAAACCGCAGGATCACCCGGCGGTTGTGCTTGCTCTTCTTCTCGATCTTCTCGCAGAACACCCGGCCGATTTCCTCGGTGTTGAGCACATGGGTACCGCCGCATGGCTGGATATCGATCCCGCCGATTTCAATCACCCGTACCGAGCCCTGGATCACCGGCGGCGCAACCGCCTGGGTGCGGGTGATCTGCAGCAGGGTGGCGTACTCCGAAGCCGGCATCGACAGGGTCTTCACCTCGTGGGCCTGTTCGATCAGCGCGTTGAGGTCGCGGGTGATGCTGTCCTTGTCGAGGGTCATTTCCGGCAGGTCGAAATCCAGGCGGCCTTTGTCGGCACTGATGCTGCAACCGGTCACCGGTGCGTCGATGAGCGAGCACAGCAGGTGCAGGCAGGTGTGCATTTTCATGTGCTGGTAGCGCCGTTCCCAATCCAGGCCGGCGTCCACCAGCACGCCGGCGACCAGTTGCTCGGGGCAGTGTTCCACCTGGTGCCAGATGATCGAACGCAGCACCGGGTCGCGCACCGTGCCGGTCACGTCGACCCGCGTACCGTCCGCCAGGGTCAAGTGGCCGGTATCGCCGGGTTGGCCGCCGCCGGTGGGGTAGAACAGGGTGTGCTCCAGGGCGATGCCGTGTTCGCTGACGGCAATCACCCGGGCGCTGAATGCGTTCTGGTAGGGCGCGCTGTCAAACAGCGCCAGGGTTTCCATGGTGTGCACGGACATGTTCAACCTCCGACGATCAGTGGGCTGGCTTGCAGCAGGTGGCGCACCATCGCGCTCAAGCCAGGGGGGGAGAGCAGGGTGATTTCGAATTCCGGCCCGCAGACTTTCAGGTTCAGCGGCAGGCGTGGCAGGTGGTTGCCGGATTCGAGGCGGTGCAGCCTGAATTGCAGGTGGTGACGCTCCTTCACCGTTGGCTCCAGCATCAGGCCTTGCAACGGATGAAAGTCGGCGTCCAGCACCGTGACCTTGTGGCTGGCATTGACCTCGCCGACCACGTGCAGGCGCTCATCCAGGGCGAAAGCCCCGAGGTAGTTGCTGTGGTCCGATTCATCGTTTTTTTGCAGTTGGATCTGGTTCACCACCTTCACCTTGGTGCCGGCGGGTACGTCCTGGGTGATCACACAGGAGGGGCTGATAAACACGTTGTCGCCGATCAGCACATAGCCCAGCACACGGGCGCCGGAACCGACCTCGACGTTGTTGCCCAGGCGCGGATGGCGCTTGCCATCGGGATTGTTGGCGATGCCGCGGGCACCCAGGGTCACGCCGCAGAGGATGTAGCAGTCGTTGCCGATCTCGCAGGTCTCGCCGATTACCGTGCCGTAGCCGTGGTCGAGCACAAAGCGCCGGCCGATACGCGCCGCCGGGTGGATTTCGGCCCCGGACAGGACCTTGCCCTGGTTGCTCAGCTTGAGGGCGATGCGTGAAAACACGCCGTTGGTCTGGTCGGGGAAATTCCACACCTGATGCGCAAGCCGGTAATAGAGCACCGCCTTGAACGAGGCGTAGGACTCCAGGATCAGTTCGCCGCGGCCACGGGATGCCGGATCGCGATAGGCATAGGCGATCAGGTCTTCGGCCACCGCCTGGGCGGCATTCTGGATCAGCGGCGCGAGGTGCGGCTCCAGCTGTTTCATCTGCATGGGGGTGAGGGTCTTGATGAGCTGGGTAAGCAACTCATCGTGCAACTGTTGCATGTCGATAAAGCCGCCCATGGAGGCATCCCCGCATTGTGGATGGTTGGAAAACCGGTTATTCGAAACTGGGCAGGTAGCTGTCGGCATTGTCGTAGACCATGGTCAACACCACCGTCTCGGGCGGCAATTCGGGGGCGAGCCTGGCGATGGCGACCATGTTGGCGGCGGAGGACAGGCCCAGGCTGATGGCGTCGGTGCGCATGATGCGTTTCATCATGTCGATGCAGTCCTGGCGCGAGACCTTGAGCATGCCGTCGATCACCTCCAGATTGAGGATGCTCGGGATCAGGCCGATCGACAGGCCCTGGATATGGTGCGGCGCGTGCTGGTTCTTCAGCAGGTCGCATTCTTCGGGCTCCACGCCCATCACGCGCAGGGCTGGCCAGGCGGCCTTGAGGGTTTCGCCGATACCGGTGATATGGCCGCCGGTGCCGATGCCGCTGACGAAATAGTCAACACGGCGATCACCGAAGGCGCGCAGGATTTCCGGCGCGGTGGTGTCACGGTGGGTTTGCGGGTTGGCGCCGTTGCGTTGCTGGTTGAGCATCACGTAGCTGGGGTTTTCCAGCTGCAACTCCATGCATTTTTCACCGTGGGAATTGTTGCCTAGGCGGCTGTCGGAGAGCACCACCTTGGCGCCGTACAGGCGCAGCAGCTTCTGTTTTTCGGGGCTGTAGTTGTCCGGGATCACCAGCACCACCTTGTAGCCCAGCACGTTGCCGGCCATCACCAGGCCGATGCCGGTATTGCCGCCGCTGGGTTCGATGATGGTTTGCCCGGAATCACGGATCAGCACGCCGCGCCGCTCGGCGTCGAGGATCATGCCCAGGGCGATGCGCGCCTTGTGGCTGCCCCCCGGATTGAGGGATTCGAGCTTGGCGTAGACCTCGATGCCGAGGTCTTCGGAAAACTGCGCCAGGCGGACGATCGGCGTATGGCCGATGGCGTCGAGGATAGAGTTATGCAGCATCGGTCAGTCCCCGGGTCAGTACAACGGCATGTCGGGTTCGACGTCGCGAACCCAGTGCTTCATGCCGCCTTGCAGGACTTTGGTGTTGGCGAAACCCGCCGCCAACAGGGTGCTGGCCGCTTGCTCGGCGCGGGTGCCGGCGTAGCAGATCAGGTAATGGGTGTTGTCGCGGCTGAGACGCCCGAGCTGGCCATCCAGCTCGGCCAGGGGGATATGCACCACCCCCGGTAATTTGCACACCTCCAGTTCGCTGGCGTCGCGCACATCCAGCAGCACGTCGGCGCTGCTGGGGTGTTCGATCACCTGCTGGAGTACGCGCGGCTTGATGTAGCGCTCTTCGGCCAGGGACGGTTGGCTGGGCACGGCGTCCGCACAGACGGCTGGCGCCAGGGTTTCGCTATGGCGCAGGTCGGAGCAGCACGGGCAGTCGGCACGGCGCTTGAAACGGATTTCGCTGAACTTCATCGCCAGTGCATCGAAGCGCATCAGGCGGCCGGACAGGGGCTCGCCAATGCCGATCAACAGTTTTATCGCCTCGGTGGCCTGGATCATCCCGACCACCCCGGGAAGCACGCCGATCACCCCTCCGGCGCTGCAATTGGGCGCCAGTTCCGCGGGCGGTGCGCTGGGGAACAGGCAGCGGTAGCACGGCCCGCCTCGGTAGTTGAGCACGCTGATCTGCCCGTCGAAGCGGTAGATGGCGCCGTACACCAGGGGTTTGCCCAGTTGCACGCAGGCGTCGTTGACCAGGTAGCGGGTGTCGAAATTGTCGGTGCCGTCGATGACCAGGTCATAGGCGCCTACCAGTTCCAGGGCGTTGTCGGCGTTCAGGGCGGTGTCGTGGGCGTTGATCTGGATATGGCGGTTGAGGTCCTGCAAGCGCTGCTTGGCCGACTCGACCTTGGGCATGCCCAGGGTGCTGTTGCCGTGGACGATCTGGCGTTGCAGGTTGCTGCTTTCCACCACGTCGAAATCCACCAGCCCCAGGGTACCGACACCGGCCGCTGCCAGGTACAGGCTGATGGGCGAGCCCAGGCCGCCGGTGCCGATGATCAGGACCTTGGCTTTCTTGAGGTTCAACTGGCCTTCGCGGCCGACGCCGGGCAGGGTGATATGGCGCACATAACGTTGCACTTCCTCGTTGCTGAGGCTGTCGACGTCCATACCGCCGGAGGTGGCGAGCAGCACTTCGATGCGGGCTTTTTCCGGCAGCCTGTCATCGGCGCCGATCAGTTCTTCCTCGGCGGTGAACAGAAAGTGTTCCTTGAGCTGGTTGTTCTTTTCGTGAAACAGATGGGCGCGCAACTGCGGGTGGCTGCTGCAGAGGTTTTCAATGACTTCGCGCAATGTCGATCCGGCGCCCTCGAGGGTCGATTCCGGCAGCTTGGCCACGCGAACCAGAATGTCGGGGAAAGAGACAGCGTTCATGGACAACTCCGTGTGCAGGTCGTTGAAGGGGTTAAGGGTGAAATGCTCGCCATCCCAGGCAAACAGTTTTGAACCCAGGGCCTGGCCCCGGCGAACGTCGACCACCAGGTAACTGACGGGGTAGATCGGCTCGCCCATGAACAGGGCCTTGTCCTGGTCTTCATCGCTGAAATAGGCGCCGACATCCGGGTGGGAGTGGTAGATCACCACCACCGGGTTGTCGCTGCGAAACGCCTTGTTCATCAGCAGGGTGTCGGCCACCGAGAAGGTGTAGCCATTGGCCGCGCTGCGCGGGTACATCTCTGGGTTTTTGCGGTGCAGTTCGTTCTGGATGTTGCTGCCCAGGTACACGCTGCCGTCGGCGAAGACAAAGCCGCAGCATTCCTCGGGGTAGCTGCGGCTGGCGTGGGCGTAGATCTGTTCCAGGGCTTTTGGGCGGAGGACGTCCATGTTTCTCTCGCGTTGATGGCGGGTCAATTTTTCTTGGCCAGGAGTTTTTCAATGGGCAACTTGGTGATCGCAAAGCCGGCCAGCAGGATGGCCGAATACAGCATCAGGTCGCGGGAAATCGCCACGCCTTCGTACCAGGCGCCGATGATCACCGCGAACACCGGGAAGATGATGAACACGAACGACAGGATGATCGGGCTCAAGCGCTTGAGCAGCATGAAATACACGATGAACCCACCCACCGAGGCTACCAGCCCCAGGTAGAACAGCGCGCTCCAGGAGCGCAGGGTGATGGCTTCGAAGGTCGGCGTCTCAAACCACAACCCGGCCACGAACAGCATCAGCCCGGCAATGCCGATGGGCAGGGTGTTGTAGGTGATCACGCTGATGGCGCTGCCTTTTTGCTTGGTGATGACGTAGCACAAGGCGTGCATGATCGCGGCCGCCAGGATCGCCAGTACCCCCAGGAACTCGGCGTGGTCCAGGTGCAGGCCCTGGCTCCTGATGATCATGTAGAGGCTGCCGAAGCCGATACCGATGCCGACCACCTGGGAAAAATAGATGCGCTCGCGCAGGAACAACGCGGAGAAAATCAGGATGAATACCGGCATGCAACTGAACAGCAGGGCGGTGAGACCGGATGACACATGCATCTCGCCGTAGTTGAGCAGGTAGTAGGGCACGCTGAAGTAGGACAGGGTCACGAACACGAAGAACCAGCGACTCTCGCGGGGAAACAGGATCGGTTCGCGGCGCACCTTGGCAAAGCACAGGAACAGCGGGAAGGCGATCAGGAAGCGCAGGCCGGCGGACGTCAGCGGCGGCACACTCTCCACGGCGATCTTGATCCCCAGCCACGTGGTACCCCAACTCAGGCACACGATCAGGAACATCACGCTGGTTACCAGCCCGGCCAGCCACTGTTTTTGCGTTTTGGTTTTGGCGGTGTTTTCGAGAACGGCGGACATTGGCATCGTTTATTGCTTCCCTGAGCCTGAATTGAACTCTATATTGAACTTGTAATGAGTTATGAAATTCGGCGATTGAACCCGTAAAAGCACACTATTAGGGCGAAAGATGGCTGTCAAAACAAATATTGACATGGTGTCAATTATGCGTGAGGGGTTGTCCAACGGGCAGGGCGTGAAGTACAAGCGCCTGTCCGATGTCATGGAACGGGGCATCCTCGAAGGCTTGATTGAGCCGGGACGAAAACTGCCGCCTCATCGGGTGCTTTCCGACAACCTGGGGGTGACCATCGGCACCATCAGCCGGGCCTACGGTGAGCTGGAGCGTCTGGGGTTGGTGGTAGCGCGAGTGGGTGACGGCACTTTCGTCCGCAAGCGTGGGATGGAACGCCAGCGTGATGAAGGCTTTCGTAACTTCAGCGAGGAGCCGCGCCAGTACTTCGACATGAGCCGCAACATGCATATCCCGGGTCAGGAAACCACCTTCCTGGCACAGAGCTTCCAAACCCTGTCGACCAACGCCAAGTTTCTCCAGGACATCAGCGCCTACACCCCCGATGCCGGCCTGCCGCGTTATCGCGATGCGGGGGCGCAGTGGCTGGTGCAGTGTGATTTTCATCCGATCCCCGAGCAGGTGATCTGCGTCAACGGCGGCCAGCATGGCCTGCTGTGCGCGATGATGGCCCTGCTGCGCGCCGGCGATACGGTGGTCACCGAACAATTGACTTACCCGGGGCTGATCACCGCCGCACGCATGCTGGGTATCCGCCTGATCGGCCTGGAGATGGACGAAGAAGGCGTGCTGCCGAGCGCGCTGGATGAAGTCTGTCGTAATCACCGGGTTTCAGCGTTGTATTGCACGCCGACCATCCAGAACCCGACCACGGCGGTGTTATCGGTGGCGCGCCGTGAAGCCTTGGTGAAGGTGTGCCGGGAACATAATCTGCTGATTCTTGAGGACGAAGCCCACGGCGTATTGGTTGAAGACCGTCCACCGCCCCTCAGCCATTTCGCCCCCGAACGTACGATTTTGATCAGCAGCCTGAGCAAGGCCGTGTCTGCCGGGCTGCGTGTGGGCTATGTGCATGCGCCCCCGGCGCTGGTCAGCCGTATCTCGGCGGCCTTGCGCTCCACCTGCTGGATGGCCACGCCGGTGACCCTGGAACTGGCGACGCAGTGGATCGAAAACGGCACGGCTGAATACCTGCTGCGCCAACAGATCAACGAGATCAGCCGACGCAAAGCGTTGGTGCAGGATTTGTTGGCGGGCCTGGCGTACCGCACCCACCTGAACAGCCCGCACTTCTGGATCGAGGTGCCGGAGCCCTGGCGCGCGTCGGAAATCGAGGCGGAGCTCAAGCAGAATAATTACCTGATCGCCACCGCCGAGGCGTTTGCCGTAGGGCAGACGGCGGTGCCGCAGTTCATTCGGGCGAGTATCTGCAATACCTCGGGGGATGATCAGTTGTTGCGGGCGGGGTTTGATGCGTTGGCGACGGCGTTGGGGCAAGGGGGAGGGCGGTTTCACCTATAGCGAGTGGATGTCCATGCTGTGAGCAGGCTCGTTGTGGCAAGCCCGCTCACCACGGTAAAGCAGTGTCTCAAGACATTATTTGAAGCGCCGCTCCACACCTTTCTCCACCAGAATCTTCGCCGAAATCTCTTCCACCGAAAAATGCGTGGAATTGATATGCGCAATGTTCTCGCGACGGAACAGATTTTCTACTTCGCGCACTTCGAATTCGCACTGGGCATAGCTGGAGTAGCGGCTGTTGGGCTTGCGCTCGTTGCGGATGGCGGTGAGACGGTCCGGGTCGATGGTCAGGCCGAACAGCTTGTGCGAATGGGCGCGCAGCGCGGCGGGCAGCGTCAGGTGCTCCATGTCGTCTTCGGTCAGCGGGTAGTTGGCCGCACGGATGCCGAATTGCATGGCCATGTACAGGCAGGTGGGCGTTTTGCCGCAGCGCGACACGCCGACCAGGATCAGGTCGGCCTTGTCGTAGTAGTGAGTGCGGGCGCCGTCGTCGTTGTCGAGGGCGAAGTTCACCGCCTCGATACGCTCCATATAATTGGAGTTATGCCCAATGGAATGGGACTTTCCGACCGAATAGGTGGAGTGTTCGCTCAACTCCTGCTCCAGCGGCGCCAGGAACGTCGAGAAAATGTCGATCATGAAACCATTCGACGTTGCGAGAATCTCACGGATGTCTTGATTGACGATGGTGTCGAAAATGATCGGCCGAAAGCCGTCTTTTTCAGCCGCCAGATTGATTTGTTGTACCATGGCCCGCGCTTTATCCACGCTGTCGATATAGGGCCGCGTGAATTTGGCGAAGGTATTGTTTTCGAACTGCGCGAGCAGGCTCTGACCCAGGGTTTCGGCGGTAATGCCGGTGCCGTCGGAGATAAAGAAAGCAGATCGTTTCATTTGAGCCCTGGGCCTTAAGCTGATGACGAATCTTGGATATGATAGGCGCGATTTTGCCGTCCCATAGTGGGCCGCATTCTCACTTATTTTCCAGGTCCAGGCCACAAACGCAGGTAATCGCTCCTACGAGCAGCCGGCGTCCTGAGCTTTTCCAACACAGTTAGTGGAGAGATCACCTTGGTAGAGTACGTAGTTTCCCTCGATAAGCTCGGCGTCCATGATGTAGAGCACGTAGGGGGCAAGAACGCATCCCTCGGCGAGATGATCAGTAATCTTGCAGGCGCAGGTGTGTCGGTGCCGGGTGGTTTCGCCACCACGGCCCAGGCCTACCGCGATTTCCTCGAACTGAGCGGCCTCAACGCTCAGATCCACGCCGCGCTGGATGCCCTGGACGTCGATGACGTCAACGCCCTGGCCAAAACCGGTGCCCAGATCCGCCAATGGATCATGGAAGCCGAGTTCCCCGAGAAGCTCAACGAAGAAATCCGCACCGCCTTCGCCACCCTGTCGGCCGGCAACCCGGACATGGCCGTCGCCGTGCGCTCCTCGGCCACCGCCGAAGACCTGCCCGACGCCTCCTTCGCCGGCCAGCAAGAGACCTTCCTCAACATCCGCGGCGTGGAAAACGTGATCCGTGCCGCCAAGGAAGTATTTGCCTCGCTGTTCAACGACCGCGCCATTTCCTACCGTGTGCACCAGGGTTTCGACCACAAGCTGGTGGCCCTGTCCGCTGGCGTGCAGCGCATGGTGCGTTCGGAAACCGGCACCGCCGGCGTGATGTTCACCCTCGACACCGAGTCGGGCTTCCGTGACGTGGTGTTTATCACCGGCGCCTACGGCCTGGGCGAAACCGTTGTACAAGGCGCGGTCAACCCCGACGAATTCTACGTGCACAAGCACACCCTTGAAGCCGGCCGCCCGGCCATCCTGCGCCGCAACCTGGGCAGCAAGGCGATCAAGATGATCTACGGCGACGAGGCCAAGGCCGGTCGCTCGGTGAAAACCGTAGACGTCGACAAAGCCGAGCGCGCGCGCTTCTGCCTGAGCGACGCGGAAGTCAGCGAGTTGGCCAAGCAAGCGATGATCATCGAAAAGCACTACCAGTGCCCGATGGACATCGAATGGGCCAAGGACGGTGATGACGGCAAGCTGTACATCGTGCAGGCCCGCCCGGAAACCGTGAAGAGCCGTACCTCGGCCAACGTCATGGAACGCTACCTGCTGAAAGAAACCGGCACCGTGCTGGTGGAAGGCCGTGCCATCGGCCAGCGCATCGGCGCCGGCAAGGTGCGGATCATCAAGGACGTGTCCGAGATGGACAAAGTCCAGCCTGGCGACGTATTGGTTTCCGACATGACCGACCCGGACTGGGAACCGGTGATGAAGCGTGCCAGCGCCATCGTTACCAACCGTGGCGGGCGTACCTGCCACGCGGCGATCATCGCCCGCGAACTGGGGATTCCAGCAGTGGTCGGTTGCGGTAACGCCACCCAATTGCTCAAGGACGGCCAGGGCGTGACCGTGTCCTGTGCCGAAGGCGACACCGGCTTCATCTTTGAAGGCGAGCTGGGCTTCGACATCAAGCAAAACTCCATCGATGCCATGCCCGACCTGCCGTTCAAGATCATGATGAACGTCGGCAACCCGGACCGTGCCTTCGACTTCGCGCAGTTGCCGAACGCCGGTGTGGGCCTGGCCCGCCTGGAGTTCATCATCAACCGCATGATCGGCGTGCACCCCAAGGCCCTGTTGAACTACGACGGCCTGCCGCTGGACATCAAGGAAAGCGTGGACAAGCGCATCGCCGGCTACGACGACCCGGTGGGCTTCTACGTCGAGAAGCTGGTGGAAGGCATCAGCACCCTGGCGGCGGCGTTCTACCCGAAAAAAGTCATCGTGCGCCTGTCGGACTTCAAGTCCAACGAATACGCCAACCTGATCGGCGGCAAGCTCTACGAGCCCGAAGAAGAAAACCCGATGCTGGGCTTCCGTGGCGCCTCGCGTTACATCAGCGAAGCGTTCCGTGACTGCTTCGAGCTTGAATGCCGCGCCCTCAAGCGTGTGCGCAACGAGATGGGCCTGACCAACGTCGAGATCATGGTGCCGTTCGTCCGTACCCTGGGCGAAGCGAGCCAGGTCGTCGACCTGCTGGCCGAAAATGGCCTGTCCCGCGGCGAAAACGGCCTGCGCGTGATCATGATGTGCGAACTGCCGTCCAACGCCATCCTCGCCGAAGAGTTCCTGGAGTTCTTCGACGGCTTCTCCATCGGTTCCAACGACCTGACCCAGCTCACCCTGGGCCTGGACCGCGATTCCGGGATCATCGCCCACCTGTTCGACGAGCGTAACCCTGCGGTCAAGAAGCTGCTGGCCAACGCCATCCAGGCGTGCAACAAGGCCGGCAAGTACATCGGTATCTGCGGCCAGGGCCCTTCCGATCACCCGGACCTGGCCAAATGGCTGATGGAGCAGGGTATCGAAAGCGTCTCGCTGAACCCTGACTCCGTGCTGGAAACCTGGTTCTTCCTGGCGGAAGGCCAAGCGTCCGCCTGAGGTCGCCATGTCAAAAGTGCCGGTCCCCCGTCAGGGTGACCGGCATTCTTATCTGTACAGGGCGGAATCCTTGCGGACGTCGCCCTTTTTTGTGCAAGAGCATTATGCAAAGCAGCAGCAACCTGTTTCCTGTCGCCCTGATCAGCGCTGAGCGTCGTGGCGACCTGAGTGAAGACGTGTATCGCCTCAAGCCCGGTAACAGCCCCGACGGTACCGTCGAGCTGGCTGTGACCCGTTTGGGCCTGGCCGATGTCCCGGAAAACCGGGGCATACCGGTTATTTTGTTGCACGGCAGTTTTTCCAACCGGCGTTTCTGGTATTCGCCGAAGGGGATCGGCCTGGGCGCCTACCTGGCACGCCAGGGGTTCGATGTGTGGATCCCGGAAATGCGCGGTCATGGGCTGTCCCGGCGCAACCAGGACTACGCCCGCAACCGCGTCGCCGACTACGCGCGTTACGATCTGCCGGCCATTGGCGCCTTTGTGCGTGAGCAAAGTGCGCAGATTCCCCATTGGATAGGTCATTCTCTCGGCGCTACAACCCTGGCGGCGGCCCTGGGTGGGCAGCACTTGGGTGCGCCGGCAGTGGCCTCGGTGGCACTGTTTGGCTGTCAGGTCAGTCGCAGCCACTGGCCATTGAAACTTCCTCCAGTGGAGTGGACCGGCCGTCTGCTGTTGAAGCGCTTCGGCGCAGTGTCCGGCTCGCGGCTCAAGCGGGGCCCGGAGGACGAACCGGCCGGCGTGCTGATCGAAGCCATGCGCTGGAATGGCCTGTTCGGCCGCTTTGGCGAGGGTAAGCGCGATTGGTGGAAAGGCCTGGCGGACGTCGATGTGCCGCTGCTGGCCGTCAGCGCGGCGGGCGACCAGCAGGATCCGGACTGGGCGTGCCGTAAGCTGTTCGAGCAGATCGGCTCCGAGCACCGCCAATACCTGTGCCTGGGGCGCCAGCAAGGGTTCAGCGGTGATTTCGGGCATGTGGAAATGCTCGTCAGCAAAGCCGCCCAGGCCGAGGTCTGGCCGCTGGTTGAGCAATGGTTGAACGATCCGCTGACACCTTTATTGGGTGCCAAGCCCGAGGCATTGGTCGTAGTTTGACCCAGGGCTCTGCCAAGGGCGTTTCGCTCGTGTGTGGTTGCGGCTAATATATGACGCGTTAAACGCTTCTGGTCATATTCAGTCGCGCAGTGGTTATTGCGTTACGACGAAGCGGATGGGATGTTGCGCACCGGCTCCGGCTGGTGCTTCTTTCGAAAGACACTTCTTTGACGGAAAGGAATTTTTCAATGAACCATTACGTGACCCCCGACCTGTGCGACGCCTACCCGGACCTGGTGCAGGTAGTCGAGCCGATGTTCAGCAACTTCGGCGGCCGAGACTCCTTTGGCGGCGAGATTGTCACCATCAAATGTTTCGAAGATAACTCCCTCGTCAAGGAGCAGGCCGATCAGCCGGGCGCCGGCAAGGTGCTGGTGGTCGACGGTGGTGGTTCCCTGCGGCGCGCGCTGCTGGGCGACATGATCGCCGAGAAAGCCGCGAAAAACGGTTGGGAAGGGTTGGTGATCTATGGCTGCATCCGTGACGTCGATGTGATCGCCCAGACCGACCTTGGGGTACAGGCGCTGGCCAGTCATCCGATGAAAACCGATAAGCGCGGCATCGGCGACCTGAACGTCGTGGTGACATTCGCGGGTGTGACGTTCCGCCCGGGTGAGTACATCTATGCCGACAATAATGGCGTGATCGTCTCGCCAAGCCCGCTGCAGATGCCTGAATAAACCGCAATAACCGACAGGGGTGAGGATGTTCGAGGAAGAAAACGCGCAGTGGGGGCTGGTGCATGCCCTGGTGCTGGACGGTAAAGGCGGTGCGCGTTCGATTGCCCGGACTGAGCTCGACGACTTGCAACTGCAGCCCCAGGAAAGCCTGTGGCTGCACTGGGATCGCAGCCATCCCCAGACCCAGACCTGGCTGCGCAAATCCAGTGGCTTGAGCGAATTCGCCTGTGACCTGCTGCTGGAGGAGAACACCCGCCCACGCCTGTTGCCGCTGCCGGATGCCGAGTTGCTGCTGTTCCTGCGCGGGGTCAACCTCAACCCGGGGGCCGAGCCGGAAGACATGGTATCGGTACGTATCTTCGCTGCCGCCAGCCGCGTGATCTCCCTGCGTCTGCGCCCGTTGCGCGCCACCGATGAACTGCTGGTGCAGTTGGCGGATGGCAAGGGGCCGAAAACCGCTTCGGAGCTCATCCTTTATATGGCGCAGTACCTGACCAACAAGGTCCAGGATCTGGTCACGGATTTGTCGGAAATCGTCGATACGGAGGAAGAAAAACTTGATACCGACGAACGGTATACACCTGAACATGGCAGTGTTTTGCAGATCCGTCGCCGAGCGGCCGGGCTCAAGCGTTTCCTGTCGCCGCAGCGGGATATTTTTGCCCAGCTCACGCGGATAAAATTGCCGTGGTTCTGTGACGACGATGCCGACTATTGGAACGAATTGAACAACAGCCTGACCCGCTACCTGGAAGAGCTCGAATTGACCCGGGAGCGCGTGGGGCTTGTGCTTGAGGCCGAAGACCGGCGCTTGAGCGTACGCATGAACCGCACCATGTACCGCTTCGGGATCATCACGGGAATCTTCCTGCCGATGAGTTTCCTGACCGGTTTGCTGGGTATAAATGTGGGGGGTATACCGTTCTCCGCCAGCCCCTACGGATTCGTGATTGCATGCCTGTTGATGGTATCGGTGGCGCTCGGACAATGGTGGTTGTTTCGACGATTGCGCTGGGTTTGAGCTGAATATGACCTGAACGTAGGAAGGGGCCTATGTGACCCCAGGAATTTTACCCTCGTCTTTTAAAACACTTGCGAGAGGTCTTTATGCACGATCCGTTCGAACAGTCTTTGCGTGACATGCTCAATGCCTCGCCGTCCAACCGTGACGACGATGCCTGCCTGGGCCGCGTATTGAAAACCGCTAACCGTCAGGTGGGCGCGGGTGACCTGTTCGGTCTGCTCGGCCGCTGGATGCCGGCGTTGATGATGGCCCTGAACAACGGTTCGGCCCACGTGTCGCCGGTTTCCCGTCGTAAACCTCTTGCTCGCACTGCTGATAAGGCTGATTGAATATGGAACTTGATCTCTGGACCCAGAGCCTGGTCACCGCGATGACCGCATTGTGGACCAAGGTGGCGAATTTCATTCCCAACCTGTTTGGTGCCCTGGTCCTGGTGCTGCTGGGCTTTGTCGTGGCCAAGCTGCTCGACACCCTGCTGTCCAAATTGCTCGCGAAACTGGGCCTTGACCGCCTGATGGCCGGCACTGGCCTGACCAAGCTGCTGGGCCGCGCCGGGTTGCAGGTGCCGATCTCCACGTTGATCGGCAAGATCGTCTATTGGTTTGTTTTGCTGATTTTTCTGGTTTCTGCGGCTCAATCCCTTGGACTTGAGCGAGTTTCAGCTACGCTCGACATGCTGGCGCTGTATTTGCCGAAGGTTTTCGGCGGCGCGCTGGTGCTTCTCGTAGGCGTTTTGCTTGCTCAACTGGCCAACGGGCTGGTGCGCGGCGCCGCTGAAGGGGTGGGGTTGGATTATGCCGCTGGCCTGGGGCGTATCGCCCAGGGGTTGGTGATCATCATCAGTATTTCGGTCGCGATCAGCCAGTTGGAGGTCAAGACTGACCTGCTCAACCACGTGATCGTCATCGTTTTGATTACCGTTGGTCTGGCCGTTGCGCTGGCCATGGGCTTGGGAAGCCGGGAAATTGCCGGCCAGATTCTCGCGGGAATCTATGTGCGTGAGTTGTATCAGGTTGGGCAACAGGTGCGTGTGGGCGAGGTCGAAGGGCAAATCGAGGAGATCGGCACAGTCAAGACGACGGTGCTGACCGATGACGGCGACCTGGTGTCGCTGTCCAATCGGATTCTCCTCGAGCAGCAGGTCAGTAGCCGCTAACCCGGTAAACCCTGCTAATGTACGCCGCCGCAAGCCCGGCTGACCGGGCTGTAGCGGACATTGACCTGACTGTCGGCACGACTTGTTTTGAATAAAGCCCAAACGCTGTCCACGCGCTATGACCCCCGTGAGCTCTCTGATGAGGAGTTGGTCGCGCGCGCGCACACGGAGCTGTTTCACGTAACTCGCGCGTATGAAGAATTGATGCGCAGATATCAACGCACTCTGTTCAACGTTTGTTCAAGGTATTTAGGGAACGATAGAGATGCGGATGATGTCTGTCAGGAAGTGATGCTCAAGGTGCTGTACGGCCTGAAGAACTTCGAGGGCAAATCGAAGTTCAAGACGTGGCTGTACAGCATCACCTACAACGAGTGCATCACGCAGTATCGGAAGGAACGGCGAAAGCGTCGCTTGATGGACGCCTTGAGTCTGGACCCCCTTGAGGAGGCGTCTGAAGAAAAGGCGCCGGCACCCGAGGAGAAGGGCGGACTTGATCGCTGGCTGGTGTATGTGAACCCGATTGACCGGGAAATTCTGGTGCTACGATTTGTCGCAGAGCTGGAGTTCCAGGAAATCGCTGACATCATGCACATGGGTTTGAGTGCTACAAAAATGCGTTACAAGCGTGCTCTAGATAAATTACGTGAGAAATTTGCGGGCGAGACTGAAACTTAGTGCGTGGCAAATATCTCTTACGTGTAGGCAAGTTCTGTTAGACTTGTCGCCGAGTTGTCCCCCGGTTTGTGGGACTGCTTTACAATCACCAGATGGGGATTTAACGGATGAAACTGAAAAACACCTTGGGCTTGGCCATTGGTTCTCTTATTGCCGCTACTTCTTTCGGCGTTCTGGCACAAGGCCAAGGCGCAGTTGAAGGCGAGCTGTTCTACAAGAAGCAGTACAACGATAGCGTCAAGCACATCGAAGACGGCTTCAATCCTGGCGCTCGCATCGGTTACTTCCTGACCGACGACCTGTCCTTGAACCTGTCCTACGACAAGACCAACCACACCCGTTCGAACGACGGTACTGGTAACCAGAAGATCAAAGGCGATACCGGCAGCCTGGTTGCCCAGTATCACTTCGGTCAAGCTGGCGTAGACAGCCTGCGTCCATACGTAGAAGGCGGCTTCGGTCACCAGAGCCGTACCAACGTCCAGGCTGACGGCCACAGCGGTCGCGACCAGACTACCTTCGCTACCGTTGGTACCGGCGTGAAGTACTACTTCACCAACAACCTGTACGCTCGTGCCGGTGTTGAAGCTGACTACGGTCTGGACAACGGCAAGTGGGACTACTCCGCACTGGTTGGCCTGGGCGTGAACTTCGGCGGTAACGCTGGCGCAGCTGCTCCAGCTCCTACCCCAGCACCAGCTCCAGAGCCAACTCCAGAGCCAGAAGCTCCAGTTGCTCAGGTTGTTCGTGTTGAGCTGGACGTCAAGTTCGACTTCGACAAGTCCGTTGTTAAGCCTAACAGCTACGGCGACGTGAAAAACCTGGCCGACTTCATGGCTCAGTACCCAGCTACCAACGTAGAAGTTGCTGGTCACACTGACTCCGTAGGTCCAGATGCCTACAACCAGAAGCTGTCCCAGCGTCGTGCTGACGCTGTTAAGCAAGTCCTGGTTAAAGACGGCGTGGCTCCTAGCCGCATCACCGCAGTAGGTTACGGCGAATCCCGCCCAGTTGCTGACAACGCAACTGAAGCTGGTCGTGCTGTTAACCGTCGCGTAGAAGCGTCGGTTGAAGCTACCGCTCAGTAATTACTGAGATGTAGAAAAAACCCGGCTTCGGCCGGGTTTTTTTTCGCCTGGAATTTGCCTCAGGCGCTGACTGCGGCAGCGACATAAGCCGTCTGCTCGGCGGCCGCAACATGGCCGATCACCAGAATCGCCGGGCTCTTCAAGGCAAATGCCTGTGCGTCTTCATGCATCCGCGACAGCTCACTGCGGCATTCGCGCTGTTGGGGCAATGAGGCGTTTTCGATCATTGCCACCGGCATATCTGTCGCCATCCCGCCTTCGAGCAATTGCTGGCGAATCTCCTCCAGCTTGGCCACTCCCATATACACCACCAATGTCGTCCCGCCCTCGGCCAACGCGCGCCAATTAAGGCTGCTGTCGTCCTGGGTATGGGCCGTGACCAGGGTCACACCACGGCTGACGCCACGCAGCGTCAGTGGAATCGCGCAATTCGTTGCCCCCGCCAGCCCGGCGGTGATCCCGTTGACCAACTCTACCTCGACGCCGCGTTCGCGCAGCCACACGGCTTCTTCGCCACCTCGCCCGAAAATGCACGGGTCACCCCCTTTCAGCCGCACTACGCACTTGCCTTGGCGGGCGTAACGCAGCATCAGGCGGTGGATAAAGTCCTGCGGGGTCGAGCGGCAGCCGCCGCGTTTGCCGACCGTGATCACCCGCGCTTCGGCGCAGTGCTCCAGCACTGCGGGGTTGACCAAGTCATCGATCAGTACCACATCGGCTTCGTGCAGGGCCCGTACAGCCTTGAGGGTCAACAGCTCCGGATCGCCAGGGCCCGCGCCCACCAGCCAGACTTTTGCGTTCATGGGTTTTCCTCGTCTAGAGCTGACGTCAGTTGTGAAAGAGTGAATACAGAAGAATCAGATTGATCAGCATCGAGACCAGGCCCAAGGTGCGCCAGACCTTCAACGGTTCGCGCTCCAGCAGGGGCCTGGGGCGGATGCTCAGTTCATGGCGGTCCGCCTGTTCCAGCACCAGCAGCCATTCCTCGGCGGTTTCATAGCGATGCGCCGGCTGGGCAGCCACGGCCCGCTCCAGGCTCAGGGGGAGCCAATCGGGGAGGTCCGGGCGATAGCGGCTGGCGCTGACAGCCTGGGCAAATCGAGGCCGTTGGAAGGCTTCAATTTCCCCGTAGGGGTAATGCCCGGTCAACAGGTAATACAAGGTGACGCCTATGCTGTACAAATCCTGCTGGGCTGTCGGACGGTCGCCATTGAACGCTTCGGGCGCGATAAAGCTCGGGGTGCCGGGCAGTGCGTGGGCACGGTCCTCGGAAAGACCGGGGCAGTAGGCCAGGCCGAAATCCAGCACGCGCAATTCACCGTCATCCCCCAGCAGCAGGTTTTCCGGCTTGATGTCGCGGTGCAGGATCTGCCGTCGATGCAGCATGCCGACTGCGCGCAGCAAACGCTCGGCGACGGACTGCCATTGCGCCAGGGGCAATGGGCCCTGGTGCTGGAACAGCTCGGCCAGGGTCTGCCCCGGGTATTCACGCATGACGTAGTACAAGTGCTGGCGCCCGCTGGCGGCGTGCACCTCAGGAAAGGCACGCCCGGCTACCCGTCGCAAAAACCATTCTTCCGACAGTAATGCCTGGCCGGCGTTGCTGTCGTCGTCGCGGCTCAGTGGCAAGGTTTTCAGCAGCCAGGGTTGCTGTTGGGCATCGCGCACCCGGTACAGCAATGACTGCCTGCTTTGCGCCAGTACGCTGTCTACCTGCCAGCCTTCAAAGCGTTGCCCGGATTTCAGCAGCGGTGGCAAGGGCCATTGCTGCAATTGCACCAGGGCGTCGCCGAGGGTGGCGGCGCCGAGTGTGTCGACGCGCACCAGTAAGGCGCTGGCATTGTCCTGGCTGCCCGCCAGGTGTGCGGCATTGACCAGCGTGGTGACCGCCAGGTCCAGGTCGATTTGTTCGCGCAGGATCGCGCTGATGCTGTGATCGCCCAGGGTGGCCCAGACGCCGTCGCTGAGCAGAAGGAAGCACTCACCTTCACGCAATTGGCCGTCGAGAAAATCCAGCACCAGGTGCTGATCCAGACCAAGGGCACGCTTGAGTACGTGCTGCATGCCCGGCTGTTCCCACACATGGTCTTCGCTGATGCGCTGCAACTCACCGTCCAGCCAGCGATACGCCCGGCAATCACCGACATGGGCCAGGGTGAAACGCTGGCCGCGAAAGACCAGGGCACTGAGGGTGGTCAGCAACGGCTGGCCGCCGCCGTTGGCCTGCAACCAGCGGTTTTGCGCCAGCAGCAAACGCTCCAATGCCTGTGCCACACCCCAGGTTTGCGGCGTGGCGTAGTAATCCAGGGCCAGGGCTTGCAAAGTCGAGCGTGCGGCCAGGCCGCCGTCGGCGCACTGGCTCACACCGTCGGCCATGGCGCACAGGTAACCTTTGCTCGCCGCCAGTTCCGCTGCGGGGGTGACGACCCGCAGCGCATCCTGGTTTTCCGCCCGTGGGCCGATGGCGCTGGCCTGGGCGACGCTCAGTTGCAGGCTCATCAGACGCGTGCAGCGGTCACTGCGGCCGAACCCCAGGTGGTTCTCCAGCGACGCTTGACGCCATGCAGGCCGAACCAGGCCAGTACGCCCAAACTGGCGAACAGCCACAAGGCCAGTTGATAGCTGCCGGTGCTCTGCTTGATCGCGCCCATGCCCGCGGCCAGGGCGAAACCGCCGATGCCGCCGGCCATGCCGATCAAGCCGGTCATCACACCGATCTCACGCCGGAAACGCTGTGGCACCAACTGGAACACCGCGCCATTGCCCGCACCCAGGCCGAGCATGGTGCAGACGAAGAGGGCCAGTGCCGCGTAGGAACTGGGCAGGTTGAAACCCACTGCCGCAATGCAGATCGCCGCGACGCTGTACATGCCGAGCAAGGTGCGGATTCCGCCGAAACGGTCGGCCAGGGCGCCGCCCAGTGGGCGCATCAGGCTGCCACCGAACACGCAGGCGGCGGTGTAGTAGCCGGCAGTCATGGGGCTCAGGCCGTATTGGTCGTTGAAATAGCCGGGCAGGGCGCTGGCCAGGCCGATAAAACCGCCGAATGTCACGCTGTAGAAAAACATGAACCACCAGCTGTCGCGGTCGCCCAGGGCCTTGAAATAATCGGCCATGGACTTGGCTTTCGGCCGCTCGGGCGCGTTGCGTGCCAGCCAGGCGAAGACGATCAGCGTCAGGATCAGCGGAATCAGCGCAAAGCCGAACACATTGCTCCAGCCAAACGCCGCCGCCAGCACCGGGGCCAGCAACGCCGCGAACACCGTGCCCGAGTTACCGGCACCGGCGATGCCCATGGCCTTGCCCTGGTGTTCGGCCGGGTACCATTGGGACGCCAGCGGCAGTGCCACCGCAAAGGATGCGCCGGCCATGCCGAGGAACAGCCCCAGCAACAAGGCTTGTTCGTAGCTGTGAATCCCCAGTTTCCAGGCGCTGAACAATGCGACGATCACAATCACCTGGCCAATCAGCCCGGCGGTCTTGGGCGACAGCTTGTCCGCCAGCATGCCCATCAGGAAGCGCAGCACCGCGCCGGCCAGGATCGGCGTCGCCACCATGAGGCCGCGTTGTTGGGTGGTCAGGTGCAGGTCGGCGGCAATCTGCACCGCCAGCGGGCCCAACAAATACCAGACCATGAAACTCAGGTCGAAATACAGGAACGCGGCAAACAGGGTCGGGGTGTGCCCGGATTTCCAGAAGCTTGATTTCATCACGCACCTCAACGGTTGGGAGTCTTATAAAAAGGCCTGGTGATGGAGCCGCCGGCTGAGGCCGCCCCACCGGCCCCGTGCTACCGGGGCCAAAACAAAAAAACGCCGCCACCGGGTTCGCGAGGGCAAACCGGGTGTGCGACGTCTTTGTCGTGAAGGGGCAACCGCCGTTGGTTACCTGTGATGATTACTTAGCAAGTCCTGCGCCAACCTGCTGGCCGTAGGGTGCTCAGCCGAGCAGTTCACTCATGGCGATGATCTGCTCCGCCACCTGGATCAGTTTCTGCTGGCGGCTCATGGCCTGGCGGCGCATCAGGGTGTAGGCCTCTTCCTCATTGCAGGCCTTCATTTTCATCAGCATGCCCTTGGCCAACTCGATGCGCTTGCGCTCGGCCAGCTGCTGGTCACGGGCCTGGAGCTGGGCGCGCAAGGCCTGGTCGCTCTCGAAGCGAGCCATGGCCACGTCGAGGATCGGTTGCAGGCGCTGCGCCTGAATGCCTTCGACGATATAGGCGCTGACCCCGGACTTGATGGCCTGGCGCATCACGTCGGGGTCGTGCTCGTCGGTAAACATCACGATGGGCCGGGGCTGGTCGCGGCTGACCAGCACCACTTGCTCCATCACATCGCGGCCCGGTGACTCGGTATCGATCAGGATGACGTCCGGGCGCACCGTTTCGACGCGCGCAGGCAGGTCGATGGTCAGGCCGGACTCATCGATCACTTCAAAACCAGCCTCGATCAGTGCTGCCCTCAGGCGGCCGACTTTGCGCGGCGTGTCATTGATCAACAGGATTCGCAGCATGGAAATCCTCCTGTCAGCGCAAGGCTTGGCGGCTGGTAGGGTCGACCATGGCATGCAGGCGGAAGCTGCGTGCGTAGCCGGCGGGGTCCGAGCCGTCCCAGATCTTACCGTCGATCAGTTGGCTGCTGCGCATGTCCTCGCCGTTGTCGCTGAGGCCCAGTGCCTCGGCGGCTTGGCGATACAGCGCCAGCTGTTGCACTTGGCGCGCAACGCCGAGGTAGTCAGGGTCTTCGCGCAGCAGGCCCCAGCGGCGGAACTGGGTCATGAACCACATGCCATCGCAGAGGTAGGGCAGGTTGACCTCGCCATCGGCAAAAAAACGCAGGGCGTGCGGGTCCTGCCACTGGTTGCCCAGGCCGTCGTCATAGGTGCCCAGCAAGCGGGGTTCGATGCAGTCGAGCGGGGCATCGAGGTACTCGCGGCCGCTGAGCAATTGTGCGGTGGAGCGGCGGTTTTCGGTGTTTTGCTCGATAAAGCGGCTGGCCTCCAGGATCGCCATCACCAACACGCGGGCGGTGTTGGGGTACTGGTCGACAAACGCCTGGGTGCAGCCGAGCACCTTTTCCGGATGGTTCGGCCAGATCGCCTGGCTGGTCGCCAGGGTAAAGCCCTGGTGTTGCTTGACGGCACTGGCGCACCAGGGCTCGCCGACGCAAAAGCCATCGATACGCCCGGCCTGCAGGTGCGCGAGCATTTGCGGGGGCGGTACCACGACGCTGTCCACATCCTGCAGTGGATGAATGCCTTGGCTCGCCAGCCAGTAGTACAACCACATGGCGTGAGTGCCCGTGGGAAAGGTCTGGGCGAAAGTCAGTTTTGTTCGGCTTTGGTGCACGTGGCGGTCCAGCGCCTCAGGAGTGACCACGCCCTGCTGTTGCAGGCTGCGGGACAGGTTGATGCTTTGGCCGTTCTGGTTCAGCCCCATCAAGACTGCCATGTCGGTGGGCGCGACACCGCCGATGCCCAAGTGCACTGCGTACACCAACCCGTACAGGCTGTGGGCGGCGTCCAACTCGCCGCTGACCAGTTTGTCCCGCAGGTTGGCCCATGAAGATTGGCGCTTGAGGTTGAGGGTCAAGCCATACGGCTGGGCGAAGCCCTGGGTCGCTGCCACCACCAGGGATGCGCAATCGCTCAAGGCCATGAAGCCCAGGTCAAGGCTGCTCTTTTCCGGGGCGTCACTGCCGTTGACCCAGGCCAGTGGGTCGTTCGTCGGGCTGTTGCCAACCGAATCGTTCATCAACACCTACCTTTTCTTTCACAAAAAAGCGTCGTTCCCTCAGATGGCGATGCAAGGCCATTGCGGGTAACGACGCCTTTGTCCGTAAGCCCGCTCCGCCGTTGGTGCGCGCTCTGATACAGAGTCCATAGCAAGGCACATGCCACGGGCCGATGGGCACCGCCAGCCGTCAACTTTTCATCAAGATTGAAATTGGGCGGCCTCTCAGTATGGCCGCTTCTTACTGCCAGGCTGCCCAGGAAATCCAAGGTGTACGCTCATTTTTCCGTAACCACTGCCTGTCTCTGGCTGCTGTTTGCCGCGCTGATGCTGGGAAGTGTCGATGCCCAGGGCCAGACCTACCAGGCACGGGACGAGAGCCTGCATACCGTCTTTACCGCCTTGTCCGTGCCGATGGGCCTGCCCATCGTCGTGAGCAGTGAAGTGGCGCGCATACGCATCAGCGAGGTCATTGACCTCGATATGCCGCAACAGGCCCTGGAGATGCTTTCACAGCAATACGGCTTGATCTGGTACGGCGATGGGCAGGCGCTCTACCTCTACGCCGTCAACGAGGCGAAAAGCTTGGCGGTGGTATTGCGGCATATATCGGTCGACAGGTTTCGTGGCTTCATGCGCCGCTCGGGACTTGATGAAACGCGTTATCCCCTGCGCGTGAGCGGGGCGCGGACATTCCATGTGTCCGGGCCACCCCATTATGTCGACCAGGTCTTGCGTCTGGCCCAGTTGATGGATCGCGAGCGTGCTGAATTGCACATAGGCAACCAGGCGTTTGCTGTGGTTCAGGTACTCAACACCCATGTGGCAGACCGAGGGTACGCCATGGGCAACGAAAAGGTCACGGTGCCGGGCATCGCATCGACGATCGAAACCCTGTTGGGCTCTGAACAGAAGGGAGCGTTGGCCGACAAGAGCCTGGTTGTGAGTGCCTATCCGGATACCAATAGCCTGCTGATCAAGGGTAAGCCAGCGCAACTGGCTCTCATCGAGCGCCTGGTGGCGGAGTTGGACACCCCCAAGCGTTCTATCGAAGTCTCGCTATGGATGGTGGACGTAGACCGTGATGAACTGAAAAAGCTGGATTTTGACCGGGAGAAGGATGCGAAGGCCCAGGCCACGCGAATTCTGGAACCGATGGACGATATCCGCTTGATGGAGCAAATCGCCACGCTGGAGCGCCGGCGGCGAGCAAGGGTGATGACGTTGCCGGTGATTCTCACCCAGGAGAATGTGCCGGCCGTGTTCCAGGATAACCACACCTTCTACCTGACAGCTCCCGGAGCCGACCATGCTGATTGGAAGCCCGTGCAATACGGTTCCCAGGTCAGCGTGCTGCCGCGTTTTGCCGAAGGGAACCAGATCGAGATGCTGCTCCATGTCGAGGATGGTCGACAATTGAACCAGGCGGGGCGGGGCGGCAAAGCGACCGCGGTCGGCCGGGTGAGTGTCAGCAGCGTGGCAAGGGTGCCGCAGGGTAAGCGCCTGTGGCTGGGAGCGTTCAGCCGTGAGGCACATGAGTCGGGACGCAGCACCGTTTCAGCTGGCCCGGCCAAGGTTCGCCTGTTTGTGATTGAGGCCCGGGCCGTGGGAGGCGAGATGAAAACGTTGGCCACTGGCGGTGGCCCGCCACCGTTGAGTGCGGCGCAATACGAGCGCGTGCAACGTGCGTTCGTACGCCCGGGTCGCGATGGTTCTCCGTGAATAAGGCGTTGCCCCATGCATTTGGAAATTCTTCTACAGGAACAACTGATCAGCCGCAGGCGCCTGGCCGCCTTTGCTCCTGGGAAGGTGTTGCCATTGTCGCCCGGCATCATCCACTGCGTGGAAGTTCGGGTTAATGGCCGGTTGCTCGCATTGGGCGAGTTGGTACAACTGGAGGATCGGTTGGGCGTTGAGTTGCACGAGGTCTATAAAAGGGGAGCGCCTGATGTGTATGGGTGAAGTGTCTTACAGGGTGTTGCTAAAAATCGTTGGCTGTATGGGTTTTTTCCTAGCGTGGCCTGCAAGGCGGTTTTTTATAGTCGTGATGTGGGCGCAAGGGCCAGTACTGGAAAATAAGGGCTTCAATGTCAGTAGTCGGATGTCGAGGTAGATATGGCCGTCGTTAATGATGAATTGACGGCGACTTCCCTGCTCTTTTCCCGGTGGACGCTGCATGGCGATGGTCGCTTGACCGGAGACGGCAGCGATGTCCAGTTGCCACCCAAGGAGCTGCATGTTTTGCGGCTGCTGCTGGTCTCTGGCGGTGTACTGATGACCAAGGACCGCTTGCTGGAGTTGGTCTGGCCTCAGGGGGAGGTCGCCGAGGAGTCGCTGACCCGTTGCATTTATTCGCTGCGCAAGCATCTTGGCGCTGACAAAGGCTTTATCAAGACCATCTATGGTCGCGGGTATCGCTTTACCTGCCCGGTGAAGGCTGAGCGCCATGGGCGCGGGCCTATGGATACCCGGCAGCATGTGTGTTCGGCCTGTGGCCAAGTCAGTCATGGCTAAGTTCTGGCGCAGGCTGCTGTGGCTTGGCCTGGTGACGAGCGGCAATCAGGCACTGGCCTATTGCTGGGAGGAAACTGCCCGCCGCTACGATATCGAACCGGAATTGCTACAGGCTATCGCTGCCGTGGAGTCGGATTTTCGCCCGGATGCGATGAACTACGCCAACGGTAATGGCACACGGGATATCGGCCTGATGCAGATCAACAGTATCCATTTACCTCGTCTGCTCAAGCTGGGTATCACTGAGGAAAGGCTGTTGAGTGAACCCTGCCTGTCGGTGGAAGTCGGGGCCTCCATACTGGCCGAGTTTATCCAGCGCTTTGGCTACAACTGGACGGCGGTGGGGTCCTACAATGTCGGGCCCGGCTCCGGCCCTGAGCGCGATGCGTTGCGCATGCGCTATGCAGAAAAAATCTGGGCACGTTATGAGACCCTGGTACAGCAACGCTACTGACGTTTGGGCGGCGCGCCTCGCGTGCACCCCGCCACCCCGCTATAATCGCCGCCACCTTCCGCCGCCATCCGAGTCTAGCCCGCCCATGTATACCCTGGCCCGCCAGCTGTTGTTCAAACTCTCCCCGGAAACCTCCCACGATCTGTCCCTGGACCTGATCGGCGCCGGTGGCCGCCTGGGGCTCAATGGCCTGGTATGCAAGGCGCCGGCGAAAATGCCGGTGTCGGTGATGGGGCTCGACTTCCCCAACCCGGTCGGACTGGCCGCCGGCCTGGACAAGAACGGTGCGGCCATCGATGGCTTCGCGCAGCTGGGTTTCGGTTTTGTGGAGATCGGCACCGTGACGCCGCGACCGCAACCGGGTAACCCCAAGCCGCGTATCTTCCGTCTGCCGGAAGCCGAGGCGATCATCAATCGCATGGGGTTCAACAACCTGGGCGTCGATCATCTGCTGTCGCGCGTCGAGGCCGCAAAGTACAAGGGCATCCTCGGTATCAATATCGGCAAGAACTTCGACACGCCGGTCGAGCGCGCAGTGGATGACTACCTGATCTGCCTGGACAAGGTCTACGCCCACGCCAGCTATGTCACCGTCAACGTCAGCTCGCCCAACACCCCGGGCCTGCGCAGCCTGCAGTTCGGCGATTCGCTCAAGCAATTGCTCGAAGCCCTGCGCCAACGCCAGGAAGACCTGGCCGTGCGCCATGGCAAGCGTGTGCCGCTGGCAATCAAGATCGCCCCGGATATGACTGACGAAGAAACCGTGCTGGTGGCCCAGGCCCTGGTGGATGCGGGCATGGATGCGGTCATCGCGACCAACACCACCCTCAGCCGTGTCGGCGTCGAAGGGTTGGCCCATGGCGATGAAGCGGGTGGCCTGTCGGGTGCGCCAGTGCGTGACAAGAGCACCCATATCGTCAAGGTGCTGGCCGCTGAGTTGGCCGGGCGTTTGCCGATCATCGCGGTGGGCGGCATTACCGAAGGTAAGCATGCCGCCGAGAAGATCGCTGCGGGCGCCAGCCTGGTGCAGTTGTACTCGGGTTTTATTTATAAAGGCCCGGCGCTGATCCGCCAGTCAGTGGATGCGATTGCGGCCTTGCGCGTGTAGGAGCGAGCTTGCTCGCGAAGAACGTCAACGATAGCGCGGCGCATCTGGTTTAACGCGGCGCCCTCGGGTTCTTCGCGAGCAATCTCGCTCATGCGGTAGTCCTCATTATGCTCAGGCCAATAAAAAGGGCTCCTTAAGAGGAGCCCCTGGGCCGAAGCCCGCCGCCTGGATAGGGCGTGCGTGGTTAAGTCGCTACATATTCGAGGTGGTGTCGGAATTAAATGCCCTTGATTAGCCGACGGCGTGAAGTTCGTTGAGTCTGTGGATTCCCGCAGTGCCAGTCATACCGTCCCAGTTGTCGCCGCGTCCTTCTCGCCAGCCGTTGATCCAGGCTTGGCGTACCGACGGTAGAGTAAATGGGCAAAGCTCACGGGATTTGCCATGAACGCCATATTGATATCCGCGTAAAAATGCTCTTTCCAACGGATCACGCTTAAGTCTTCTCATAGGGTGTTTCCCTCACTTGTTGACTGTCTTGATATCCTTCGGCCTCGTCTGAGGCCGGGCAGAGTTTTTCTGCCGTTGGTGGGCTCGCTGCCGGCGTGGCGAGCCTATGTGTCGGCGTCGTTGCGGCGCCAACCTGTGTTGAGTTCTAACCAATAGGTCACATGGATTCAATGATCGTTTTGTCATAAGCACGTAACGATAACGATGCTATAGCCATAAGCTGGGATGGCTTTTCGCCCCATTTGTTGGGCAAAGCCAGCTATGATGCACCCTGCAAAGAGGATGGGTTTAATCCTTTAGTGAGAATGTCCGCCGGTTGCAGTCGGTTATTATTCGACGAAGGGTCGGAATATTTCTTTTTGTTGCGTCAAATTCTCTCTCTGCCCCGTCAATAAAGGCTCCAAGGCCCGTCAGACGGGGTGGAACGGCACATTCGTGCCACGCGGGCACTCTTCAAGAAAAGTGCTTGATTGAAAACCGAACCGGCGATGCGTCGCCCGTTCACTTATTGCTGAAAAGCCTGGAATGCCCCATGTCGGACCGTTTTGAACTCTTCCTCACCTGCCCCAAGGGCCTCGAAGGCCTGCTGATCGAGGAAGCCGTCGGGCTTGGCCTTGAGGAAGCCCGCGAGCACACCTCGGCCGTGCGCGGCATGGCCGACATGGAAACCGCCTATCGCCTGTGTCTCTGGTCGCGCCTGGCCAACCGTGTGTTGCTGGTGCTCAAGCGCTTCCCGATGAAGGACGCCGAAGACCTCTACCACGGCGTGCTGGATATTGAATGGGCCGATCACATGGTCTCTGACGGTACCCTGGCGGTGGAATTCAGCGGTCACGGCTCAGGCATCGACAACACCCACTTCGGCGCGCTGAAGGTCAAGGATGCGATCGTCGACAAGCTGCGTACCCCGACCGGCGAACGCCCGTCCATCGACAAGATCAACCCCGACCTGCGCATCCACCTGCGCCTGGACCGTGGCGAAGCCATCCTGTCCCTCGACCTGTCCGGCCACAGCCTGCACCAGCGCGGCTACCGCCTGCAGCAGGGCGCCGCGCCGTTGAAGGAAAACCTCGCGGCGGCGATCCTGATTCGTGCCGGCTGGCCGCGCATTGCTGCCGAAGGCGGCGCGCTGACTGACCCGATGTGCGGCGTGGGCACCTTCCTGGTGGAAGGCGCGATGATTGCCGCCGACATGGCACCTAACCTCAATCGCGAATTGTGGGGCTTCACCACCTGGCTCGGCCACGTCCCGGCGCTGTGGAAAAAACTCCACGCCGAAGCCACTGAACGCGCGGCCATTGGCATGAACAAGCCGCCGTTGTGGGTGCGGGGCTACGAAGCCGACCCGCGCCTGATCCAGCCCGCCCGCAACAATATCGAGCGCGCCGGCCTGAGCCACTGGATCAAGGTGTACCAGGGCGAAGTCGGCACCTTCGAGCCGCGCCCGGACCAGAACCAGAAAGGCCTGGTGATCTGCAATCCGCCCTACGGCGAGCGCCTGGGTGACGAAGCCAGCCTGTTGTACCTCTACCAGAACCTCGGCGAGCGTCTGCGCCAGGCGTGCATGGGCTGGGAAGCGGCGGTGTTCACCGGCGCGCCGGACCTGGGCAAGCGCATGGGGATCCGCAGCCACAAGCAGTATTCGTTCTGGAATGGCGCATTGCCGTGCAAGTTGCTGCTGATCAAGGTCAACCCGGATCAGTTCGTCACCGGCGAGCGCCGTACCCCGGAACAGCGCCAGGCCGAACGTGAGCAGGCCGTTTACGACCAGGCTCCGGCCGAGCCGCAGGAGCGCCAGTACAACAAGAACGGCAACCCGATCAAGCCCGCCCCGGCCCCGGTGGTCGAGCAGGCGCGCCTGAGCGAAGGCGGGCAGATGTTCGCCAACCGCCTGCAAAAGAACCTCAAGCTGCTGGGCAAGTGGGCCAAGCGTGAAGGGGTGGATTGCTACCGCGTCTACGACGCCGATATGCCTGAATACTCCATGGCCATCGACCTGTACCACGATTGGGTCCACGTCCAGGAATACGCTGCGCCAAAATCCATCGATCCGGAAAAAGCCTCGGCCCGCATGTTCGACGCCCTGGCGGCCATTCCCCAGGCGCTGAACATCGACAAGAGCCGCGTGGTGGTCAAGCGTCGCGAGCGCCAGAGCGGTACCAAGCAATACGAGCGCCAGAGTGCCCAGGGCAAGTTCACCGAGGTCAGCGAAGGCGGCGTGAAGCTGCTGGTCAACCTCACCGACTACCTGGACACCGGTCTGTTCCTCGACCACCGTCCGATGCGCATGCGTATCCAGAAGGAAGCGGCCGGCAAGCGTTTCCTCAACCTGTATTGCTACACCGCCACCGCCAGTGTGCACGCAGCCAAGGGCGGCGCGCGCAGCACCACCAGTGTCGACCTGTCCAAGACCTACCTGGACTGGGCACGTCGCAACTTCTCGCTCAACGGTTTCTCCGACAAGAACCGCCTGGAGCAGGGCGATGTGATGGCCTGGCTGGAGGCCAGCCGCGATGAGTTCGACATGATCTTCATCGACCCGCCGACCTTCTCCAACTCCAAGCGCATGGAAGGCATCTTCGACGTGCAGCGCGACCACGTGCAGTTGCTTGACCTGGCCATGGCGCGCCTGGCACCGGGTGGCGTGCTGTACTTCTCGAACAACTTCCGCAAGTTCCAGCTGGAGGACAATCTCAGCGAACGCTATGCGGTCGAGGAAATCAGCGACAAGACCATCGATCCGGATTTTGCGCGTAATGCGAAGATCCACCGGGCGTGGAAAATCACTGCTCGCTGATCGCCGCCACGAAAAAGCCGCAAGCCTGGACTATTCCGGGCTTGCGGCTTTTTTACGCTGGTCAAACCCTGGGCCGATGGCTATAACTTAAGGCCTAGCCAAAGTGACACCCCCCGCACGCTGGCGTTGTGAGTGTTGCCTATGCCGTTGCAAGCCGTTCGCCCGAAAATCCTAGGCTTTATCAGTGAACAGGCGTCGGCTTGGCTGGTGGCGTTGGTGGTGTTATTGGCGGGTTTTGCGCTGACGGCCATCGTCGCCTGGGCGGCCTCCGACCTCTATCAGCAACAGGTTCGCCAGCGCTTTCAGTTGCTGGTCAACGAGCGTTACACCCGCTTGCAGGAGCGTTTCGAGGATCAGGAACAACGCCTGAACAGCCTGCGGCGGTTCTTCGTCAATTCCGATGTTGTGTCCCGCGAGGAGTTCGACGGCTTTGCCCAGCCGTTACTGTTGCGCGCCCGGGCCTACGCCTGGGCACCCCGCGTGTTTCGCGAACAGCGCAGCCAGTTTGAACAAGAGGTGTCCCGCCTGCGTGGGGTACCCTTTGTTATCCGTGAACTTAATAGCGCCGGCGAACTGGCCCCGGCGCCCGAGCGTGATGAATACGTTCCGGTGCTCTACAGCCAGACTCAAAGCCTGTTGGGGTCGCCCCTGGGTTTTGATCTGTTGGCCCAGCCCCTGCGGCGCTCGACCCTGGAGCGGGCGCAAAAGAGCGGTAAGTTGGCGGTGTCCCAACCCATGCAGTTGGTGGGGGTCGAGCCGGCTTATGTCACGGGTGTATTACTGGTCGCGCCGGTGAGTCACCTGCCCACCTCCGAGCCGTCCCCAAATGAGCCATACGGTTACGTGATGGCGGTGATCAGCATGCGCCAGTTGGTCGCCGATGGCTTGCCCAAAGCGGAGCGGGACAACCTGGTGATGCAGATCGTCGACACCTCCGACCTGCAAAAGCGCGTGCTCTTCGAATCTGGCAATGCCGTGGCCAACAGTGATCTTGCTGGCGCGCGTCGCCTGACCCTGGGCGATCATGTGTACGCCCTGAGCCTGCGCCCGAGCAAGGTGTTCGAGCAGGCCAACTATTCCTCGCTGTCCACGATCCTGACCATGGGTAGCCTACTCAGCCTGCTGCTCAGCGCCTTGCTCTATGTGCTGGTGAGCCAACGCCAGCGTGCGTTGAAACTGGTGGAGCAACGCACTGTGCAGTTGCGCTTGCGTGAGCAGGAACTACGTGGTGCCCATGGCCAGTTGCGCAGCGTACTCAACGCCGCTACCCAAGTGGCGATCATTGCCACTGACTTGCGCGGTGTGATCAACACCTTCAACGCCGGTGCCGAGCAGATGCTGGGGTACGAGGCCGACCAGGTGGTGGGCAAGCTGACCCTGGAAAGCCTGCACTTGGCGTTGGAGTTGGAGGCACGTTCCGCGAGCCTGAGCGTGACCTTGGGCAAGCGTATCCCGGCGAGCCAGGCGATGCTGGTGGAAAGCCCCGACAACCTGCACGAAGCCCGGGAGTGGACCTTGATCCGCCAGGATGGCAGTCAGTTGATTGTGAACATGTTGGCCACCGTCTTGCTGGATGACCATGGCCTGTGGGTCGGGTACCTCGCGATTTACCTAGACGTCACCGAGCAGAAACGCGCCTACGAGGCCCTGGCGGCGCGGGACCGCCTGCTCAAGAAACTCAGTGCCCACGTACCCGGGGGGATCTTCCAATTCACCCTGGAACCCCAGGATAACTGGCGCTTTATCTACGCCAGCGACGGCATGCGCGATATCTATGAAATCGAGGTCAGCGCGTTGCAGCGGGATGCGACGAAGGTCTTCGAGCGAATCCACCCGCTGGACGCGGAGCGGGTGCGGGCCTCGATTCGCCTGTCGGCATTGCAGTTGAGCCATTGGCGCGAAGAGTACCGGGTGCAGTTGCCGCAACGGGGTTTACGCTGGATTCGCGGCGAGGCCACCCCGGAGGAATTACCGGGAGGCGGTACGCTGTGGCATGGCTATGTGTCGGACATTTCCGATTTGAAGCGAGTGGAAGAAGAACTGCGCGCGCTGTCCATCACAGATTCCCTGACCGGGATTCACAACCGTCGCTATTTCCAGGACCGCCTCAGGGCCGAGATGGCGAGGCTTAACCGGACCAGTGGGGCGCTGTCGGTGATCATGCTCGATATCGATCATTTCAAGCGGATCAATGACCAGCACGGGCATGCGGTTGGCGATGGGGTGTTGCAGGAGTTGTGCAAGCGCATCAGTCAGCGTCTGCGCCGCACCGATGTATTCTGCCGCCTGGGGGGCGAGGAGTTCATGGTGCTGTGCCCCAACACCGATGGTGAGCAGGCCTACAGCTTGGCGATGGAGTTGTGGCAATCCCTGCGTAGCCTGCCGATGGAACCGGTGGGCATTGTCACCGCCAGCTTTGGTGTGGCCAGCTGGCGGGTGGATGAAGGCATCGATGGCCTGTTGTTGCGTGCCGACTCGGCGGTGTACGTGGCCAAGCAGGCGGGCAGGGACCGGGTGGAGGCCGAGAGGGCGCGGGCCTGATGCCCGCTCCTATAGGACGGGAGCCGCCGCCGCCAGTTTTGGCTGGCGGTACAGATCCAGCAGCACCTGGTCCAGCACCGACGACGCGCCCCACGGCTTCGGATCGTTGAGGATCGCCACCACCGCCCAGGTGTTGCCATTGTTGTCGCGGCTGAACCCGGCAATGGCGCGCACGGTGTTCAAGGTACCGGTCTTGACGTGGGCTTCGCCGCGCATGGCGGTGGTCTTCAGGCGTTTGCGCATGGTGCCGTCGGTGCCGGCGATCGGCATCGAGCTTATGTATTCCGCAGCGTAGGGGCTTTTCCAGGCGGCTTGCAGCATGGCGGCCATTTCGCGGGCGCTGACCCGTTCGGCACGGGACAGGCCCGAACCGTTCTCCATCACCAGGTGTGGCGCGGTGATGCCTTTTTTCGCCAGCCACTGGCGCACCACACGTTGCGCGGCCTTGGCATCGTCGCCGTCGGCATCGTTGCGGAACTGCGCGCCCAGGCTCAGGAACAATTGCTGGGCCATGGTGTTGTTACTGTATTTGTTGATGTCACGGATGATTTCCGCCAGGTCCGGCGAAAAGGCGCGGGCCAGTACCTTGGCATCCTTGGGCACCGGTGCCTGGATATCGCGGCCCTGAATGGTGCCGCCCAGTTCCTGCCAGATCGCCCGCACCGCACCGGCGGTGTAGGTGGCGTGGTCCAACAACGACAGATAAGTCTGCGAGCTGCAGCCATCGGCCAATTGGCCGCTGACGGTGACCGTCATACTGCCATCGGCGCCTGTGACCGGGTTGTAGCGTACGTCGCCGGTGCACTGCTTGGCGTTGGAGGCCTTGACCTGGTTGTCGATGCGGATGCTGGCAATCGGCGGTTCGACCGAGACGAGCACGCGGCCCGAATCGTTACGGGTCACAAAGCGCAGGGCCTTGAGGTTGACCAGCAGGGCGTCGGGCTTGACCAGGAACGGTTTGTTCTCGTCGTTGCCGTCGTCATTGAATTCCGGCAACTGCGGCTGGTTGAAGAAACTGCGGTCCAGCACCAGGTCACCGGTGACTTGCTGCACGCCATTGGCCCGCAGGTCGCGCATCAGCAGCCAGAGTTTTTCCATGTTCAGCTTGGGGTCGCCGCCGCCCTTGAGGTACAGGTTACCGTGCAACACGCCACCGCTGAGGGTGCCGTCGGTGTAGAACTCGGTTTTCCACTGGTGGTTGGGGCCGAGCATTTCCAGGGCCGCATAGGTGGTGACCAGCTTCATGGTGGAAGCCGGGTTTACCGAGACGTCGGCGTTGAATACCGTGGGGGTGCCGGGGCCGTTCAGAGGGATCATCACCAGGGACAGCGCAGTGTTTTGCAGCTTGGCTTTGGCCAGTGCCTGCTGGACGTTTGCAGGCAAGGTATTGTTGATCGGGGCCGCGGAGGTGGAAAAGGCCAGTGGCAGGAGAAAACTGGCAAGTAGCAATGGACGCAAAGATTTGATCATAAGAAATAAAACCCTACTGCTGAGGAGGGTGAAAAAGGCGAGGGGTAAATAGGAAAAATCCCTCAATGGTCATGAAAGTGTCGGCATTATGCCCCAAGGTGAAGGCACTTGTAGCTGAACGATAGCTGGTAATCGGCGTTTTTTTAACAGCAAACGGCCGCCCGTCCCAGAGAGTCGGGCAATCGTCGCCTTAAACTGCTAAAGTGCCGCCCGTTATTACTTATGAGGATTGTTCCAATGGCGACTAACCGTTCCCAGCGTCTGCGCAAAAAACTGTGCGTTGATGAATTTCAAGAGCTGGGTTTCGAACTGAACCTGGACTTCAAAGAAGGCCTGAGTGAAGAAGCTATCGACGCTTTCCTCGAAGCATTCATCAAAGAAGCCATGGAAGCCAACGGCCTGGGCTATGTCGGCGGCGACGACTACGGTCTGGTTTGCCTGCAGAAGCGTGGCTCGGTCTCCGAAGAGCAGCGCGCTGCCGTCGAAGCCTGGCTGAAAACCCGTTCCGAGCTGACCAAGGCTGAAGTCAGCCCGCTGCTGGACGTATGGTATCCGGAAAAGCCGATCAACGCGGCTAAGTGATACTGAAAAAAACGGCGACCTGAGGGTCGCCGTTTTTTTATGCCTTGCGCCAGTTCAGAATCAGCAGCGTCAACACCCCCGCCACAATCCCCCAGAACGCCGAGCCGATGGAAAACAACGTCAAGCCTGACGCGGTGACCATGAAGGTGATCAGCGCCGCTTCCCGTTCCTTCGGCTCATTCATGGCGATACTCAAGCCATTGATGATCGAGCCAAACAAGGCCAAGGCCGCAATCGACAGCACCAGTTCCTTGGGCAAGGCTGCGAACAGTGCCGCCAGTGTTGCGCCGAACACCCCGGCTATCCCGTAGAACACCCCGCACCATACGGCGGCGGTGTAGCGTTTATTACGGTCTTCATGGGCATGGGGGCCGGTGCAGATCGCTGCGCTGATCGCCGCCAGGTTGATGCCGTGGGAGCCAAAGGGCGCCAGCACCAGCGAGGCCAGGCCGGTGGCGGTGATCAGCGGCGAGGCCGGCACGTTATAGCCATCGGCCCGCAGTACGGCGACGCCGGGCATGTTCTGCGAGGTCATCGCCACCACGAACAACGGAATCCCGATGCTGATGGTTGCCGCCAGCGAGAAGTGCGGTGTCGTCCACACCGGCGTCGCCACTTCCAGGTGGAAACCGCTGAAGTCCAGCAAGCCCATCAGCCCCGACAGCAGGGTACCGATCACCAATGCGGCCAGCACCGCATAGCGTGGCGACAGGCGCTTGATGATCAGGTAGGTGAAAAACATCCCCAGTACCAGGCCGGTGCGATGCTGCGCAGCGACGAAAATCTCGCTGCCGATCTTGAACAGGATCCCCGCCAGCAAGGCGGCCGCCAACGACGCCGGGATACGCTTGACCAGTTTTTCAAAGCTACCGGTGAGCCCGCAGAGCGCCACCAGCACCGCGCAGGTGATGTAGGCACCGATGGCCTCGCCGTAACTCACACCGCCCAGGCTGGTGATCAGCAGCGCCGCGCCGGGGGTAGACCAGGCAATGGTGATCGGCGTGCGGTAGCGCAGGGACAGGCCGATGCTGCAGACCGCCATGCCGATGGAAATCGCCCAGATCCACGAAGAAATCTGCGCCGTGGTCAAGCCGGCCGCCTGGCCGGCCTGGAACATCAGCACCAGGGAGCTGGTATAGCCGGTCATCATGGCGATAAAGCCGGCGACAACGGCGGAGGCAGAAGTGTCGGCCAGCGGGCGCAAGGGCGCTTGGGTGGCGTCGGTCATGGAGAGGTGTTCCTTTTACCTGGGTGTTTGCCGGTGACGGCGCAGATTCAAGCCTAAACTCAAACGTAACGACTCATTGCAATACAGACGGCACCGCAAACAGCCGTACAGTGTGTTGGCGCAGTGGGTTGTGTACAATGTGCGCTGTTTTTAGGTGATACTTGCCAGCGACCCCGTGTTGCCGTATTACCTTAAAGTTGCCGTATTACCGTTAATTCGCCGCCGTTCTCCCTACCCGAGTGCCCATGAACGAACAGTTGCAACCTCTCAAGAAACAACCGCGAGCCGGCAAGGCCGGTCGCAGCGGAACCCAGGACGATATCGTCTACGCGCATATCTTCGAGGCGATCCTCGAGCAGCGCCTGGCACCCGGTACCAAATTGAGCGAAGAGGCACTGGGCGAAATCTTCGGCGTCAGCCGCACCATTATTCGCCGCGCGCTGTCGCGCCTGGCCCATGAAGGCGTGGTGCTGCTGCGGCCCAATCGTGGCGCGGTGGTGGCGAGCCCAAGCGTGGAAGAAGCACGCCAGGTGTTCCTGGCCCGGCGCCTGGTAGAGCGGGCGATCACCGAACTGGCAGTGCAGCACGCCACCGCCGAGCAACTGGCCGAACTGCGCCAGATGGTCAACGACGAGCGCGACAGCTTCTCCCGCGGCGATCGCGGAGCGGGCATCCGCCTCTCCGGCGAGTTCCACCTCAAGCTGGCCGAAGCCGCGAAAAACGCGCCGCTGATCAGCTTCCAGCGCAGCCTGGTGTCCCAGACCTCGTTGATCATCGCTCAGTACGAAAGCGGCAACCGCTCGCACTGTTCCTACGATGAGCACACCCAACTGATCGATGCGATCGAAGCACGGGACGCAGCGCTGGCGGTGAACTTGATGATGCATCACATGGATCACATCGACAGCAAGCTCAACCTCGACGAGGAAAGTGCGTCGGATGATTTGCATGCGGTGTTCTCGCATCTGTTGCAGACCAAGAAGCCGGGGCGTTCTTCAGTCAAGCTGTAAACCCGATTAAAAAATGTGGGAGGGGGCTTGCTCCCGATGGCAGAGTGTCAGTCACTGAATTAAGTGCCTGATCCACCGCTATCGGGAGCAAGCCCCCTCCCACATTTGTTTTGTGTCGTGGCGCAGATCAGCGTTGGTGCACGAGTTGGCCGGCAGCGTAGGTCTGCAACACCGTCCGATCATCCCCCAGGGTCATCAACACGAACAACGTCTCGGCAATGTTATTGGCCTGCTTCAAGCGATAGCTCAGCAGCGGCGTGGCGTTGTAGTCCAGCACCAGGAAGTCTGCATCGGTGCCCGGCTGCAACGTGCCGATCTTGTCTTCCAGGCGCAGCGCCCGCGCACCGCCGAGGGTGGCCAGGTATAGCGACTTGAACGGGCTCAACCGCGCGCCCTGCAGTTGCATGACCTTGTAGGCTTCGTTGAGGGTTTGCAGCAGTGAGAAGCTGGTGCCGCCGCCCACATCGGTGCCCAGGCCGACATTCAGCTTGTGTTTCTCGGCCATCGGCAAGTTGAACAGGCCGCTGCCGAGGAAGAGGTTCGAGGTCGGACAGAACGCCACCGCCGACCCCGTCTCCGCCAACCGTGCGCATTCGTCATCACACAGGTGCACGCCGTGGGCAAACACCGAGCGCTCGCCCAGCAGCTGGTAGTGATCGTACACATCCAGATAGCCGTTGCGCTCCGGAAACAGCGCCTTCACCCACTCGACTTCCTGCTTGTTCTCACTGATGTGCGTCTGCATGTACAGGTCCGGGTATTCGCCCAACAGTTGTCCGGCGAGCGCCAATTGTTCCGGCGTGCTGGTCGGCGCAAAACGCGGGGTGACCGCATAGTGCAGGCGGCCCTTGCCGTGCCAGCGTTCGATCAGTGCCTTGCTTTGCTGGTAGCCGGATTCGGCGGTGTCGGTGAGGTAGTCCGGAGCGTTGCGGTCCATCATCACCTTGCCGGCGATCATGCGCAGGTCGAGTTTTTCCGCCGCCTCAAAGAATGCGTTCACCGATTGCGGATGCACGCTGCCGAACACCAGCGCGGTGGTGGTGCCGTTGCGCAGCAGTTCCTTGATGAAAATATCTGCGACTTCCTCGGCGTGGGCCTTGTCGGCGAACTGGCTTTCGCACGGGAAGGTGTAGGTGTTGAGCCAGTCCAGCAACTGCTCGCCATACGCGCCGACCATGCCGGTCTGCGGCAGGTGGATATGGGTGTCGATCAGGCCGGGGATGATCAGCGCATCCTGGTAATGGGTGATGTCGATGTCGGCAGGCAAGCTCGGCAGCAGGTCGCCGGCATGGCCAACGGCACTGATCCGGCCGTTTTCGATCACCAGCAGGCCGTCTTCGAAATACTCGTAGGAGGCTTCGATCCCAACTTCAGCGGGGTCGGCGATGCTGTGCAGGAGGGCGGCACGGTAGGCTTTGCGAGTCAAAGGCATGGTCGTCTCAATTCTTGGCAAAAGAAGTCAAAGCTTGGCTGCGGCGCGAAGCCACAAGCAGTTTGGCAATGGGTTCGGCGCTCGCGGTGTGCTGGCCGAAACTGGCGTTATAGGTGGCGATGATTTCGCCGGCGATGGAGATGGCGATCTCCACCGGCAACTTGCCCTTCACCTCGCTGAGGCCCATGGGGCAACGCATGCGTTGCAACTGTGCGGCGTCGAAGCCGCGATCGCGCAGGCGGTGTTCGAACTTGACGCGTTTGGTCTTCGAGCCGATCAGGCCGAAGTAGGCAAAGTCATTGCGCTTGAGCAGGGCGGCGGTGAGTTCCAGGTCCAGCGCGTGATTGTGGGTCATGACGATGCAGTAACTGCCCACCGGCAGGTCGGCAATTTCATCGACCGGCTCTTCGCTGACGATTTTACGCACGCCCTGGGGGATATGTTCCGGAAACTCCTGTTCGCGGGAATCGATCCAGCGCACCCGGCACGGCAGGCTCGCCAGCAACGGCACCAGCGCACGGCCGACATGGCCGGCACCGAACACCGCGATCTGCGCCTGCACCTGGCCCATGGGTTCGAACAGCAGCACGGTGACGCCCCCGCAGCACTGGCCCAGGCTGGCGCCGAGGCTGAAGCGCTCCAGATGGGTGTTCTGCTGGCCACGCACGAGCATGTCGCGGGCGATCTGCATGGCCTTGTATTCCAGGTGCCCGCCGCCGATGGTGTCGAAGGTCTGCGCGGCACTGATCACCATCTTCGAACCGGCATTGCGCGGCGTGGAGCCGAGCTCTTCGATGATGGTCACCAGTACGCAGGGTTCGCCCCGGTTCTGCAGGTCGGCGAGGGCGCTGATCCAGTTGTTCATAGTCACCTCTTGTGGTGTCTGTCAGGCCGTCATCGGGAGCAAGTCGAATCGTCGCACCGCCCCTCCCACATGGGAATGCATTCCAAATGTGGGAGGGGCTTGCTCCCGATGGCAGCGCCTCGGTCTAGAGCGAAGCCATTTCAGCTTCAGGTTCGACAGCTGTCGCCGTCTGCAACTTGCGCATCTGCTCACACCCCCACAACACCCGCTCCGGTGTCGCCGGCGCATCGATCTTCGGCTGATGGCGATAATCAGCCAGGCTCGCCACCGCATCCTTGATCGCGCACCACGAGGCAATCCCGAGCATGAACGGTGGCTCACCCACGGCCTTGGAGTGGAACACCGTGTCTTCCGGGTTCTTGCGGTTTTCCACCAGCTTCACACGCAAATCCAAAGGCATGTCGGCCACCGCCGGGATCTTGTAGCTGGCCGGGCCGCAGGTCTCTAGCTTGCCCTTGGTGTTCCACACCAGCTCTTCCATGGTCAGCCAGCCCATGCCCTGGATAAAACCGCCTTCCACCTGGCCGATATCGATGGCCGGGTTCAGTGAGGCGCCCACATCGTGGAGGATGTCGGTGCGCAGCATCTTGTATTCGCCGGTCAGGGTGTCCACGATCACTTCGCAGCACGCCGCGCCGAAGGCGAAGTAGTAGAACGGCCGACCGCGGGCCTGGCTGCGGTCGTAGAAGATTTTCGGGGTCTTGTAGAAGCCGGTGCTCGACAGCGAGACCTGGGCGAAATACGCCTGTTGGATCAACGCCTCGAAGGTCAGGATCTGCTCGCGCACGCGCACATGACCGTTGTGGAATTCCACATCCGCTTCGCTCACGTCGTACTTGCGTGCGGCGAATTCCACCAGGCGTTGCTTGATGGTTTCGGCGGCGTTCTGGGCGGCCTTGCCGTTCAGGTCCGCACCGCTGGAGGCAGCGGTCGGCGAGGTGTTGGGCACTTTGTCGGTGTTGGTGGCGGTGATCTGCACGCGGTCGATGTCCACCTGGAACACTTCGGCCACCACTTGTGCGACCTTGGTGTTCAAGCCCTGGCCCATTTCGGTGCCGCCGTGGTTCAGGTGGATGCTGCCGTCGGTGTAGATATGGATCAGCGCACCGGCCTGGTTCAGGAAGCTCGCCGTGAATGAGATCCCGAATTTCACCGGGGTCAGCGCCAGGCCTTTTTTCAGGATCGGGCTGTGGGCGTTGTACAGGCGGATCGCTTCGCGGCGCTCGGCGTATTGGCTGCTGGCTTCAAGTTCGGCGGTCATTTCCTCGAGCATGTTGTGCTCGACGGTCTGGTAGTAGTGGGTGACGTTGCGCTCGGTCTTGCCGTAGTAATTGGCCTTGCGCACCGCCAACGGATCCAGCGCCAGATGGCGGGCGATGGCGTCCATCACTTCCTCGATGGCGACCATGCCTTGCGGGCCGCCGAAGCCGCGATAGGCGGTATTGGACGCGGTGTTGGTCTTGCAGCGATGGCCGTTCACCGTGGCATCGCCCAGGTAATACGCGTTGTCGGCGTGGAACATGGCGCGGTCGACGATCGAGTTGGACAGGTCCGGCGAGCAGCCGCAGTTACCGGCCAGCTCCAGGTTGATCCCGTGCAGGCGACCGCTGTCGTCGAAGCCCACGTCGTATTCGATGTAGAAGGGGTGGCGCTTGCCGGTCATCAGCATGTCTTCGACGCGCGGCAGGCGCATCTTGGTCGGCTGGCCGGTGAGGCGCGCCACCACCGCACACAGGCACGCCGGGCTCGCCGCCTGGGTTTCCTTGCCGCCAAAACCGCCGCCCATGCGGCGCATATCGACGACGATCTTATTCATCGACACATCCAGCACTTCGGCCACCAGCTTTTGCACTTCGGTGGGGTTCTGCGTGGAGCAATAGACGATCATGCCGCCGTCTTCGGTGGGCATTACCGAGGAAATCTGGGTTTCCAGGTAGAAGTGTTCCTGGCCGCCGATATGCAGGGTGCCCTGGAGGCGGTGCTTGGCGGTCGCAAGCGCGCCGGCCGAATCACCCCGTTGGTGGGTGTGGCTGTCGAGCACGAAATGCTTGTTGCGAAAGGCCTCGACCACATCCAGCACGGGCTCCAGGTCTTCATATTCGATCACGGCGGCCATCGCGGCCTTGCGTGCGGTGTCGAGGTCGCGGGCGGCCACGGCCAAAACCACCTGGCCGACGAACTGCACCGTGTCGATGGCCAGCAATGGGTCGCCGGGCAGCAGCGGGCCGATGTCTTTCAGGCCCGGCACGTCTTCGTGGGTGATGACGATACGCACACCGTCGAAGGCGTAGCAGGGCGCGGTGTCGATGCGGATGATCCGGGCGTGGGCGCGGTCGGACATGCGCGCATACAGGTGCAACTGGTTGGGGAATTCCAGGCGGTCATCGATGTACTGCGCTTCACCGGATACGTGCTTGGCGGCGCTGTCATGCTTGACGCTGCGGCCGACCCCGGAGGTCAGGTCCTGGGCAAACAGCGCGGCCAGTTCGGCCTGGGTTTTTTCCACGGCGTGATGGTTAGACATAAGCGGTCACCCGAGTCTCGATGTGCGGCGTTTGCAGTTCGATGAAGTATTTGCGCAGCAGGTTTTGCGCGCTGAGCAGGCGGTATTCCTTGCTGGCGCGGAAGTCCGACAGCGGGGTGAAATCCTCGGCCAGGGCGGCGCAGGCTTTTTCCACGGTGGCAGCGTTCCAAGTGGCGCCGATCAATACCGCCTCGCAGTGTTTTGCGCGTTTGGGCGTGGCGGCCATGCCGCCGAACGCGACGCGGGCATCACTGATCACACCGTTGTCGATCTTCAGGTTGAAGGCCGCGCACACGGCGGAAATATCGTCGTCCAGGCGCTTGGAAACCTTGTAGGCACGGAACAGCGCGTGGCCCTTGGGGACGATGATTTTCTCGATGAACTCGCTGTCCTGGCGCGCCGTCACGCGGTAGTCGATGAAGTAGTCTTCCAGCGCCAGGGTGCGGCGCACTTCGCCTTTGCACAGCACGATCTGCGCCCCCAGGGCGATCAACAGCGGCGGCGAATCGCCAATCGGCGAGGCGTTGCCGATATTGCCGCCGAGGGTGCCCTGGTTACGGATTTGCAGGGAAGCGAAGCGGTGCAGCAGGTCGCCGAAATCCGGGTATTCGTGGTGCAGCGCGGTGTAGCAATCGGAGAGGGCAGTGGCGGCGCCGATTTCCAGGCGGTCGTCGAAGTCCTCGATGCGTTTCATCTCTTCAATATTGCCGACATAGATCATCACCGGCAGGGTGCGGTGAAACTGGGTGACTTCCAGCGCCAGGTCGGTGCCGCCGGCCAGCAGGCGGGCTTGCGGGTAGGCGTCGTAGAGGTCGGCCAGGTCGGCAACGGTGAGGGGCACCAGGCAGCGTTTGTCGCCGCTGTTGAGTTCACCGGTTTGGGTCGGCGCGATGGCTTTGAGGCGGGCGATGGTTTCGGCCTGGCGGTTGTCGAACTGGTCTACCGGTTTGTTGCAGCAGGCCTGTTCGGCGGCGGCCAGGATCGGCCGATAGCCGGTGCAGCGGCACAGGTTGCCGGCCAGGGCTTCGTGGGCCTTCTGGCTGTCGGGGGCGTCGCTGTTCTTTTGCAGGGCGAACAACGACATCACAAACCCGGGGGTGCAAAAGCCGCATTGCGAACCGTGGCACTCCACCATCGCCTGTTGCACGCTGTGCAGTTGGCCCTGGTGCTTGAGGTCTTCGACGCTGATCAGTTGCTTGCCGTGCAGCGACGATACAAATGTCAGGCAGGAATTGAGGCTGCGATAACGGATGTGCTCCACGCCCTGAGGGTCGGTGTGCAACTCGCCGACCACCACGGTGCACGCACCGCAGTCGCCGCTGGCGCAGCCTTCCTTGGTACCGGGTTTGCCCACATGCTCGCGCAGATAGTTGAGCACGGTCAGGTTGGGGTCCAGGGCGTGCTCGCTACGGAGTTCCTGGTTAAGTAAAAACTGGATCACGGAAGGCCTCGCAGACTCATTATTGTTGTTAACCGCTTTGCGCCGAATCTAGTCATGTCTGACTTTTCGGTCAATGATTTTCTGACCAGAAGGTCAGGAAAATGCGATCACAACACTTTCAATTATGGTTCAGTCTTCTGAAACCGGCGTTTTTGGGGGCGTGTGGGTGTTCAGCGTTGCTTATTTCATGCCAAATTCGCCACGGTGGGCGTAGCGCCATCAGCGGGCCAATGCGCTACACTGCCGCGCTTGTACCGATAGACGATTTTGAAGGGAAAACATGACGTTCAAGGCGCCGGACAGTCTCGCCGAGCAAATCGCTCACCACCTCGCCGAACGTATCATTCGCGGCGATCTCAAGCCTGGAGAGCGGATCCAGGAACAGAAAGTCACGCTGGCGCTCAATGTCAGCCGTGGCTCCGTGCGTGAAGCTTTACTGATCCTCGAACGCCGCCACCTGATCGCGATCCTGCCGCGCCGTGGCGCCCATGTGACCGAGCTCACGGCGCACAAGGTGCAGAGCCTGTGCACGCTGATGAGTGAGCTGTATATCCTGCTTGGCAATGCGGTCGCCCAGGGCTGGCAGACCCAGGCCGACATGGCGCCGTTCGTCCAGATCCAGCAGCGCCTGGTGAGCAATTTCGAGCGCCAGGACATCCGCGCCTTTGTCGAAGAATGCTTCAATGTGATGCGCGCCGCGTACCCCTTTGCCAACAACCCGTATTTGCAGGAAACCGTCGAGAACCTGCAGCCGGCGATGAACCGTGCCTATTACCTGGCCCTGGATCAGCGCAAGGCGTCCATGAGCGAGTACCTGGCGCTGTTCGAGCAACTGCTCGCCGCCGTACTCGCCCGTGACCTGGAGCAGATCCGCCAGGTGCTGTCGGCCTACTGCCAGCGCAGCAGCTCGCTGGTCATCGCTGCGTTGGCGGACGCCTAAACGTGCGGCTCAAGTGCATCAAACTGGCGGGGTTCAAATCCTTCGTCGACCCGACCACGGTGAACTTCCCCAGTAACATGGCGGCAGTGGTCGGGCCCAATGGCTGCGGCAAGTCGAACATCATCGACGCCGTACGCTGGGTGATGGGCGAGAGCTCGGCAAAAAACCTGCGTGGCGAGTCGATGACCGACGTCATCTTCAACGGCTCCACCAGCCGCAAGCCGGTGAGCCAGGCCAGCATCGAACTGGTGTTCGACAACTCCGACGGCACCCTGATCGGCGAGTACGCGGCCTACGCGGAAATCTCGATCCGCCGCAAAGTGACGCGCGACAGCCAGAACAGTTACTTCCTCAACGGCACCAAGTGCCGGCGCCGCGACATTACCGACATTTTCCTCGGTACCGGCCTGGGCCCGCGCAGCTATTCGATCATCGAACAGGGCATGATCTCCAAGCTGATCGAAGCCAAGCCCGAAGACCTGCGCAACTTTATCGAAGAAGCGGCCGGCATCTCCAAGTACAAGGAGCGCCGCCGCGAGACCGAAAACCGTATCCGCCGCACCCATGAAAACCTCGCCCGCCTCACCGACCTGCGCGAAGAGCTGGAGCGCCAGTTGGAGCGCCTGCACCGCCAGGCCCAGGCGGCCGAGAAGTACCAGGAATACAAGGGCGAAGAGCGCCAGCTCAAGGCGCAACTGTCGGCCCTGCGCTGGCAGGCGTTGAACGATCAGGTGGGCCAGCGCGAAGCGATCATCGGCACCCAGGAAATCAGCTTTGAAGCGCTGGTGGCCGAGCAGCGCAATGCCGACGCCGCCATCGAGCGCCTGCGCGACGGGCACCATGACCTGTCCGAACGCTTCAATCTGGTGCAGGGCCGCTTCTATTCGGTGGGCGGTGATATTGCCCGCGTCGAGCAAAGCATCCAGCACGGCCAGCAGCGCCTGCGTCAGTTGCAGGATGACTTGAAGGAAGCGGAACGCGCGCGCCTGGAAACCGAATCGCACCTGGGCCACGACCGCACCTTGCTGCTGACGTTGGGCGAAGAGCTGGACATGCTCACCCCCGAGCAGGACATCACCAACGCCGCCGCCGAAGAGGCCGCCGCTGCGCTGGAAGAATCCGAAACCACCATGCACGGCTGGCAGGAGCAGTGGGACGCCTTCAACCTGCAATCCGCCGAACCGCGGCGCCAGGCCGAGGTGCAGCAGTCGCGCATCCAGCAACTGGAAACCAGCATGGAACGCCTGGCCGAGCGCCAGCGTCGCCTGCAGGAAGAGCGCGTGCTGCTTGCCGCCGACCCGGAAGACGCGGCGATCATGGAACTCAGCGAGCAACTGGCCGAAAGCGAAATGACGCTGGAAGAGCTGGAAGCCAGCGAAGAACAACAAGTGGAGCGCCTGGAGCAATTGCGTCAGCAACTGCAACAGGCGACCCAGGCCCAGCAGCAGGCCCAGGGCGATTTGCAGCGGCTTAACGGCCGCCTGGCTTCCCTTGAAGCCTTGCAGCAAGCGGCATTGGACCCAGGCACCGGCACCGCCGAATGGCTGCGTGACCAGCACCTGGCCGAGCGTCCGCGCTTGGCCGAAGGCTTGAAAGTTGAAGCCGGTTGGGAACTGGCGGTAGAGACCGTTCTAGGCGCCGACCTGCAAGCCGTACTGGTGGATGATTTTGGCGGCTTCGACCTGGCCGGTTTTGCCCAGGGCGATCTGCGTTTGCTCAGCCCCGCCGCTGATGGCACGCGAGTGCCGGGCAGCCTGCTGGACAAGGTCGAAGCGGCGATTGACCTGTCGCCGTGGCTGGGCCAGGTCAAGCCGGTGGAGTCCCTGGAACAGGCCTTGGCCCAGCGCGGTCAACTGGCGGGCGGCGAAAGCCTGATCAGCCGCGACGGATACTGGGTCGGCCGCCACTTCCTGCGGGTGCGCCGTGCCAGTGAAGCGGAAAGCGGTGTTCTGGCCCGAGGCCAGGAAATCGTCAACCTGATCGCCGAGCGCGAAGAGCGCGAAGCCACCCTGGAAAGCCTCGAAACCGAACTGCAAACCCTGCGCGCCACCCAGCGCCAGCAAGAGACCGGCCGCGAACACCTGCGCCGCCTGTTGCAGGACGAAGCGCGCCAGCAAGGCGAATTGAAAGCCCAGCTTTCCGCGAGCAAAGCCAAGGCCGAGCAACTGACCCTGCGCCGCACCCGCCTCGACGAAGAAGTGGCGGAGATGGGCGAACAGCGCGCCCTCGAACACGAACAGATTGGCGAAGCGCGCCTGCAGTTGCAGGAAGCCCTCGACAGCATGGCCCTGGACACCGAGCAGCGCGAACTGCTACTGGCCCAGCGTGACAGCCTGCGCGAACGCCTCGACCGCGTGCGCCAGGAAGCCCGCCAGCACAAGGACCACGCCCATCAGTTGGCCGTGCGCCTGGGTTCGCTCAAGGCCCAGCACGCGTCCACGGCCCAGGCCCTTGAGCGCCTGGAGATGCAGTCCGAACGCCTCACCGAAAAACGCGAGCAACTGAGCCTCAACCTGGAGGAGGGCGAAGCGCCGCTGGAAGAGCTGCGCCTCAAGCTTGAAGAGTTGCTCGACAAGCGCATGACCGTCGACGAAGAACTCAAGACCGCGCAGATCGCCCTGGAAGACGCCGACCGCGAACTGCGCGACGCAGAAAAACGTCGGACCCAGGCCGAGCAGCAATCCCAGCTGATTCGCGGCCAGCTCGAACAACAGCGCATGGAATGGCAAGCCCTGACCGTGCGCCGCAAGGCCCTGCAAGACCAATTGCTCGAAGACGGCTACGACTTGCATGGCGTGCTCAATACCTTGACCGCCCAGGCCAACGAGAAAGAAGCCGAGGAAGAACTTGAACGGATTGCCGCACGTATCCAGCGACTGGGCGCGATCAACCTCGCGGCCATCGATGAATACCAGCAGCAGTCCGAGCGCAAACGTTATCTGGATGCCCAGGACGCCGACCTGGTGGAAGCCCTGGACACCCTGGAAAACGTGATCCGCAAGATCGACAAGGAAACCCGCAACCGCTTCAAAGATACCTTTGATCAGATTAATGGCGGTTTACAGGCGTTATTCCCGAAAGTTTTCGGTGGTGGCAGCGCTTACTTGGAACTGACGGGCGAAGATCTACTCGATACAGGGGTAACGATCATGGCGCGGCCTCCGGGCAAGAAGAACAGCACCATCCATTTGTTGTCCGGCGGCGAAAAAGCCCTGACCGCGTTGGCCCTGGTGTTTGCCATCTTCAAGTTGAACCCGGCGCCGTTCTGCATGCTCGATGAAGTTGACGCCCCATTGGATGACGCTAACGTTGGACGCTATGCCCGACTGGTCAAGGAGATGTCCCAGACGGTGCAGTTCATCTATATCACCCACAACAAGATCGCCATGGAAATGGCTGATCAGTTGATGGGGGTGACAATGCACGAGCCAGGCTGCTCGCGGTTGGTCGCGGTGGATGTGGAAGAAGCGATGGCGATGGTGGAATCTTGAGTTGGGCCATGAGAGAAAGTTTTCAGCGCGATGTCAGGTGATTTACCGGCCTGGTGAAAGTGGCAAATGGACATATTTGTTCAAGGCATTTTGACAGACGGTGTAAAGTTATCTTTGGTCGTGCTAGTTTAATGTCAATTTTTCGTGTGCGTGGGCAAAACGTCAGTCAGAACATAGAGTTGGCGCCACGTTTTAAAGCGGTTTGCACGGTGCTAAACCCCTTATTTTTCAGCATTTTTTATTAGAGGCACGGGATTACATGGAAATCGGTCTGCGCGAGTGGCTGATCGTCATCGGCATTATTGTCATTGCCGGTATTCTTTTTGATGGCTGGCGCCGCATGCGCGGTGGCAAGGGCAAGCTCAAATTCCGTCTGGACCGCAACCTGTCCAACTTGCCCGACGACGACGGCAGCGCCGAGCTGCTGGGGCCGCCCCGTGTGCTGGATACCCATAAGGAACCGCAACTGGACGAGCATGACCTGCCGTCGATGAGTGCACCGGTGCGTGAAGCCCGCGAGCCCTCGTCCAAGCGTGGCAAGCGCGCCAGTGCAGCTGTTGCCGAACCCCATCAGGGTGACCTGAACCTCGATGTCGATGAAGGCCCGAGCTTCAGCAGCCGTGATGACGATTTCCCGGATGAAAACGCCGGCAAGAATGCGCCGCGTCAATCCGTCAACGATCAGCCTGCCGCCGAAGAAGTGCTGGTGATCAGCGTGATCTGCCGCGACGCCGCCGGCTTCAAGGGCCCGGCCCTGCTGCAGAACATCCTCGAAAGCGGCCTGCGCTTTGGCGAGATGGATATTTTCCACCGCCACGAAAGCATGGCCGGCAACGGCGAAGTGCTGTTCTCCATGGCCAACGCGGTCAAGCCAGGCACTTTCGACCTGGACGACATCGACCTGTTCAGCACCCCTGCGGTGAGCTTCTTCCTCGGCCTGCCGGGCCCGCGTCACCCGAAACAAGCCTTCGACGTGATGGTGGCCGCTGCCCGCAAGCTGTCCCAGGAACTCAACGGCGAGCTCAAGGATGACCAACGCAGCGTCCTGACCGCCCAGACCATCGAACACTACCGTCAGCGCATCGTCGAGTTCGAGCGTCGCGCCCTGACACAGAAACGCTGAGGATTGGTTTCCAGCGTTGTCATTAGAATAAGCGCACCAACATTTGAGCAGCTTCGGCTGCTCTTTTGCTTTATGAGAGAACACCCATGACCGCCGCCCATACCCGCATCCTCGAACTGCGCGCTGAACTGGATCAGCACAACTACCGTTACCACGTGCTCGATGAGCCGAGCATTCCGGACGCCGAGTACGACCGCTTGTTCCACGAGCTCAAGGCCCTGGAGGCCGAGCATCCGGAGCTGGTGACGCGTGATTCACCGACGCAGCGGGTCGGCAGTGCGGCATTGTCAGCCTTCACCCAGGTACGTCACGAGATCCCCATGCTCAGCCTGGGCAATGCGTTTGATGAAACCACCATGCTGGAATTTGATCGCCGGGTCACCGAGGGGCTCGACCTGCCCGTGGGCGATCTGTTCGGCGGTGGCGCGGCGGTGGAATACAGCTGTGAGCCGAAGCTGGATGGCCTGGCGGTCAGCCTGCTTTACCAGGATGGCGAATTGGTACGCGGCGCCACCCGCGGCGACGGCACCACGGGCGAAGACATCAGCGTCAACGTGCGCACCGTGCGCAATATCCCGTTGAAACTGCACGGCAGCGGCTGGCCGGCGACCCTGGAAGTGCGCGGCGAAGTGTTCATGTCCAAGGCCGGTTTCGAGCGGCTCAACGCCTCGCAACTGGAAGTCGGCGGCAAGACCTTCGCCAACCCGCGTAATGCGGCGGCGGGCAGCTTGCGTCAGCTGGATTCGAAGATCACCGCCAGCCGTCCGCTGGAGTTCTGCTGCTACGGCATCGGCCAGGTGACCGGGGATATCAGCGACACCCATATCGGTAACTTGAAGCAACTGCAGAAGTGGGGCATGCCTATCAGTCATGAGCTGAAACTGGCCAAGGGCATCCAGGAGTGCTTGGACTATTACCGCGATATCGGCGAGCGACGTAACAGCCTGCCCTATGAAATCGACGGTGTGGTGTTCAAGGTCAACAGCATCGCCTCCCAGCGTGAGCTGGGCTTTCGCGCCCGTGAGCCGCGCTGGGCCATCGCGCACAAGTTCCCGGCCATGGAAGAACTCACCGAGTTGCTCGACGTGGAGTTCCAGGTCGGCCGCACCGGCGCCGTAACCCCAGTGGCGCGCTTGAAACCGGTCAAGGTCGCGGGCGTCACCGTGTCCAACGCCACCCTGCACAACATGGATGAAGTCGCGCGCCTGGGCTTGATGATCGGCGATACCGTGATCATCCGCCGTGCCGGGGATGTGATCCCGCAGGTCGTCTCCGTGGTCACCGAGCGCCGCCCGGAACACGCCCGCGCGGTGCAGATCCCCGAAAGCTGCCCGGTGTGCGGCTCCCATGTGGAGCGCACCCAGCTGGTCAAGCGCAGCAAGGGCAAGGAAACCGTCAGCGAAGGCGCGGTGTACCGCTGCGTCGGGCGCCTGGCCTGTGGTGCGCAGCTCAAGCAGGCGATTATCCATTTCGTCTCGCGCCGGGCCATGGACATCGACGGGCTCGGTGACAAAACCATCGAGCAACTGGTGGATGAAAAACTCATCGGTTCGCCGGCCGACCTCTACAAACTCAAGTACGAGCAGATCATCGACCTGGAAGGCTTTGCCGATATTTCCAGCAAGAAGCTGATCACCGCCATCGAAAACAGCAAGACGCCGACCCTGGCGCGCTTTATCTATGCCCTGGGCATTCCCGATGTGGGCGAAGAGACGGCCAAGGTGCTGGCGCGCTCCCTGGCGTCCCTTGAGCGTGTGCAGAAGGCCTTGCCGGAAGTGTTGACGTACCTGCCGGATGTGGGCCTGGAAGTGGCCCATGAGATCCACAGCTTCTTCGAAGACAGCCACAACCAGGAAGTGATCGGCGCGTTGCTGTCGCCTGATGAATGCGGCCTGCAATTGCAGGATCAGGGCGAGCTGAGCGCCGAGTTCGCCGCCAGTACCACCTTGGGCGGTTTCCTCGACAAGCTGCACGTACCCTCCGTCGGCCCCGGCGCCGCGCAGAAACTTGCGGACAAGTTCGGCAGCCTGGAAGGCGTGATCAAGGCGGACTGGCTCGACATGCGCCAGGCGCTGCCGGAGAAGCAGGCCAAGGCTGTGCGCGACTTCTTTGATAACCCGGACAACGCCAGCCATGCCCTGGCCATCGAGCAGCAGCTCAAGGACTTCGGGATGCACTGGCAGAGCGAGAAGAAGGTGGTCGAAGGCCTGCCCGAGGCAGGGCATACCTGGGTGCTTACCGGCTCCCTGGAGCTGATGAGTCGCGACGTGGCCAAGGATAAGCTCGAAAGCCTCGGCGCCAAGGTGGCCGGTTCCGTGTCGGCCAAGACCCATTGCGTCGTGGCCGGGCCGGGTGCCGGCTCCAAGTTGGCCAAGGCCAGCGAACTGGGGTTGAAGGTGCTGGACGAAGAGGCCTTTGTCGCGTTCCTTGCCAAGCACAACATTTCGGTCTGACGCGGCGCCGGTGGTGAGCGGGCTTGTCGATTCGTCGCACCGCCCGCGCCGGGCTGCGAAGCCGCCCTTGAAGAAAGTGGAACGATCCTGAGTCCCAAATGATCTAGTCTCAGTCACCCAGGGAGAGATCGCCATGTTCCGCTACTTCGAGCAACTCAGTTCGCGCATCGCTGCACCGTTCATGGCCGAAACCTCGCGTAACAGCAAGGTGTGGCAGTGTCGGTGCGGGCAAGCGCTGTTCTTTCGCAACAGCCAATGCCTGGCCTGTCAGGCCCTGCTGGGTTATCAGCCGCAGCAAAGCCGCTTGTCCTCCTTGCAGCCTGGGCCCGTGGAAGGCACCTGGCTACAGGACGACAACCTCGACGCCGGCGCCTTCCGCCGCTGCGCCAACCTCGACACCGCGGCGGCCTGCAACTGGCTGATCCCCGCCCACAGCACCGCACCGCTGTGCGTGGCGTGCAGCCTCAACCGCACCATCCCCGACCTGTCGATCCCGGAGAACCCTGAGCGCTGGCGCAAGGTGGAGACCGCCAAGCGTCGGCTGGTGGCGCAGTTGATCAGCCTGGGCCTGCAAGTGGTGCCTAAGAGCGTCGACGAGGACGGCGGCCTGGCGTTCGACTTCGTCGGCATCGACCTGGAAGGCAACGCGCCCATGACCGGGCATGCCAACGGCCTGATCACCCTAGACATCAAGGAAGCCGACGACGCCCACCGCGAAAAAATCCGCGTGCAGATGCGCGAACCCTACCGCACCTTGCTGGGCCACTTTCGCCATGAGGTCGGTCACTATTACTGGGATCGCCTGATCGCCAACAGCCACTGGCTGGAGCCTTTTCGCAGCCTGTTCGGCGACGAACGCGCCAGTTACGCCGACGCGCTCGATCAGCACTACCAGAACGGCCCACGCCCCGACTGGCAGCAGACCTGCGTCAGTGCCTACGCCACCATGCACCCCTGGGAAGACTGGGCCGAAACCTGGGCCCACTACCTGCACATGATGGACGCCGTCGACACCGCCCTGGGCTTTGGCATGAGCGCCCGTGAGATGGACCTGGATTACCAGCCATTCCCCCTCACCACCCTCTACGACCCCGAACATCCGGGCGGCGTGGCGTTCCTGTCCTTCGTCAACGCCTGGATCGAACTGGCGGGCATGCTCAATGAACTGTCCCGCGCCATGGGCCAGCCGGACTTCTACCCATTCGTGCTGCCACCGGCGGTGATTGCCAAGCTGCACTTCATCCACCTGGTGATCCAGGAAGAGGGTGGCCGGGCGGACGAGGTGTTGCAGGCACAATGATGAACCCCTGTGGGAGGGGATGCTGACGGCCATGGCAAGTGCTTGAACCCCTTCATATTTTTAATCCGTCGCCAACGGTTGTAACTTCCGATGAGATCGGTACAATGGCCCCGCTTGCCGAGAGGCCAGCGTCGTTATGGTGACCCCATCGGTCCCCCCGCAACGATTACCCGTGAACCTGGTCAGAGCCGGAAGGCAGCAGCCACAGCGGGAACATTGTGTGCCGGGGTGTGGCTGGTGGGGTTGCCTCCATAACGCTCCTCCTTGCAGTCCCCCTTCGATTCAAATCCAAATCACCTGTTTTCAGTCAACTGCCGATGTTTTATTGCGCGGTCGATGATGGTTGTTTCACAACTTTCCAACACCCCTCTGGACAACCCCAAACCGCCTTGTTAGTTTCCGCCGGCCACTTGTTACAGAGTATGACGAGGGCGTCGAATTGATATTGAAGTGCCATCACTTCTTTAACTAACAAGGATGTCTGTGATGAAAAGCCTGCAAGGGTTACCCCGTCTTATCAGTGCCTCGGTAGGTGCGCCAGGTAAAGCCCGCAACTTGCCCGCCGATGTGCAGTGCATCCAGTATTTATTCAATCTGATCATTCCCAAGATGGGTTTTCCGCTGGCCGAAAACGGCAAGTGCGATGGCCAGTTGGTGCAGTGCATCAGCCAATACCAGTTTCGCCACCTCAAGTATGCCCATCCCGATGGCGTGGTCGATCCCACCGGTCGCACGTTCAACAGCCTGATCGAAGAAGCGGTGAAGGTGCCGGTGAAGGCCTTCCCGACGATGCGCATCCCGAGTTTTCTCAATGCATTCGGCAACAACCAGGGCGATGCCGTGCAGGCCACGGTCAATGTGTACCTGGACCGCATGCGCGCGATGATCGAGGCCGAGCGGCGTAACCGGCAATTGATGCTCCAGGCCACGTGCGACGGGGGCATGACCCTCAGCGAAACGGACTTCCAGAATGCTGCCACGCAATTGGGCAGCGGTATTTCGGTGAATATCATCAAGGCCTTCGCCACCGTGGAATCAGGTGGGCGTTCCGGGTTCGGGCCGGCCAAGTTGCCGGTGATCGCGTTTGAAGGGCACTTGTTTCGCAAGTACACCAAGCACATCTACGACCAGGCGCACCCGCTGCTGTCCTACCCCTACAAGAAAAAGGCCGGGCCGCAGTGGCAGGCCAATAACAAGGACCAGATCAAGGCTTGGGAAACCATGGCCACCGCGTTTGCCCTGGACCAGGAAGCGGCACTCATGTCGGCGTCGTGGGGCATGTTCCAGATCATGGGCTTCAACTACGCGTCGTGCGGTTACAAGACGGTGTTTGAGTTCGCCGCAGCATTAAAGGTAAATGCCGGCAACCAACTAAAAGCCTTCCTCGGTTTTTGCAGCAAGAGCCCGGCATTGATGAAGGCCATGAAAGCCAAGGATTTTACCGGCATGGCACGTAACTATAACGGCGAGGACTACGGCAACTACGACGTCCTTATGCAAAAAGCCTACGAAAAACTTGAAGGGAAAAAATAGGATGATCCGTTTTCTAGCGATAGGTGTGTTGTCGTTGTGCGCCGTGGGCCCTGCCTTGGCCGGTTCGGCCGCGTTGCATTCGGGCAAGTACGAAGGGCTGATGCTGGCGGTGACGCCGGAGCATCAGGTCGAAGGGTTCTATTCGGAAGCCATGGGCGAGGGCGTCACCCGCCGTTGCGCGTTTTACCTGCAAGGCAAGCCTGAGGCGCTCACCACGTGGCTTGACGAGGCTCATCCCGGCAGCCTGGCGCCTTCGTCCGATGGCGTGACCCTGACGGTGGAAGAGGGCCGCCAGCACCCCGGCTGCCTGAATGTGCTGATGCCGGAGATTGCCACCGGCCTGGACCTGACCCAGACCGCCAGCAAACAATGGATCGGCCTGGTGACGGTGTCTGCCGACAAGGCTTACCTGCTCAAGGCCCCAGGCGCCAAGGCCGCCAAGCGTCCGTATATCGTCAAACGCGATGTGGTCGGTGTGCTGGCCTTCAAGGACGGCTGGGCCCAGGTCGAGTTCATCAATGCCGACGACCGCTCGTTCAGTGGCTGGATCAGCCAGGATCAGTACACACGGTTGACCGCTCCGGAAAGCTGATTGCGCAGACGCTTGAAATCGAAAGGTGGGAGGGTGCAAGTCCGTTCCACCTTTTTGACTTGTGTCAGCCAAAAGTCTCCCGCAACAGCTCGGCAAATGCGTCCCTGGCCAGATGCCGCTGGGTGTCCTTGTGCCAGAACAGCAGGTTATCCACGGCCGCCAGCTCTTCAAATCGATAAGAGGCCAGCTGGTTGGCCTGCTCATAGCGGGCCAGGATCCCCTCCGGCGCCAACGCCACGCCAATCCCCGCGCTGACGCAGCCGATGATCGTGCCCCAACTGGCATAACTGGCGATGGCCGGCTTGAAGTCATGGGGCTTGACCCAGTTTTCCAGGGCTGCGCGATAGGGGCAACCGGGTGGCCATACCAGCAGGGTGCGGCCGGCGAGGTCCTCTGCGCCACTGATGGGGGCGCTGGACGCACTGGCGATCAGCACCAGGCGCTCGCTGTAGACCACGCTGTGTTCGAGCTTGGTGCGTTTGTTGCCGGCGGCCACCAGCGCCACATCCAGGCGGTGGTGTTGCAGGTCGTCGAGCAACGGGCCCCAGGCGCCGGTCACCAGTTCCAGGCTGACATCGGGGTAGCGCCGGTGATACTCCGCCAGCAGGGGCGGCAAACGCCCGCTGGCGCTGGACTCCACCGCGCCGATACGCAAGGTGCCACGGGGAATGGCATTGGCGTCCACGGCGCGTTTGGACTCATCCACCAGTGCCAGGATGCGCTCGCAGTAATCCAGGAAAATCTCACCGGCGGCACTGATGGCCAGTCCACGTCCGGCGCGGATGAATAGCGGTGTGCCCAGCTCGCCTTCCAGTTGCTTGATGCGCGTGGTGATGTTGGACGGTACGCAATGCAGCAGCACGGCCGCCTGGGCCACGCTGCCGGTTTGTGCCACGGCTCGCACCATTTTCAGTTGGGCCAGTTCCATTGCTCAGTTCCAGTGATTGCAGAAGTCAGAAACGGTTAATTGTCCTGCGCCTTGCCCGGGCCAAGACTGACGGCACTCCTTCCCGGTTTCTGGACGCCGTCGATGAATACCCCTTCACCCGTAAAGCTTACGCTAGTCATCGCCAGCGTCATCCTGTGTTGGGCCTATTCGCCGATTGGCGTGCACATGGGGCTGCACAGCTACAGTCCCGGCCAATTGGCGTTATTAAGGTTTTTGATTGCCTCGCTGTTCATGGGCGGTGTGGCCCTGGTGATGGGCATCGGCCGGCCGCGCCTGCGGGATGTTCCGTGGTTGCTGGTGCTGGGGTTCTTCGGCGTGTTCCTGCATCACACTGCGATCAATTACGGACAGCAGTGGGTAACGGCAGCGGCGTCCAGCGTCCTGGCGCAGTCGGCGCCGTTGTTCAGTGTGCTGATCGCGTTTTTCTGCCTGAAGGAGCGAGTCAGTGCCTGGCGCTGGGGCTGCGTCTTGCTGGGGCTGCTCGGCGTGCTGGTGGTGATCTGGGGGGATCAGGGGCTGGGTGAGATCGACCCGCGTGGCTTGTTGATCCTGCTGGCGGCGGTGTCGTGGAGCGTGTACTTCGCCCTGCAGAAACACTATGCCCACCGCTACAGTCCACTGACCATGGCGTGCTACATGGTGTGGGCGGGCACTCTGATGCTGTGTGTGAACCTGCCGGGCCTGCCGGCTGCAGTGGTGCAGGCGCCGTTGGCGGAGAACGTGGCGGTGCTGGTGCTCGGCATTTTCCCCAGCGCCTTGGCGTATCTGGCCTGGGGGTATGTGTTGAAGCATGTGGAGGTCAGTCGCGCGTCGGTGGCGATGTACCTGATCCCGCCGGTGGCAATGGTGATGGCCGCGACGTTGCTGGGCGAACACATTGCCGTGCAGGTAATGCTGGGCGCTGTGATCGTGCTGGCCAGCGTGGCGGCCATCAGCCTGGAGGTGCGCTGGCGATCAGTCGTTCAGGCAGAAGACGCGCAAGCGGTGGCCGTCGAGGTCCTGGGCGACGAAGGTGTAGCCGAAGTCCATGGGCGTCGGTGACTGGAGGATGATGGCGCCCCGTTCTACCCATTGGTCGTGCAACGCGTCCACGGCGGCGGTGTCGGGCAGCGAGAAGCCCACTTCACCGCCACCGCCTGTGAACCGGGCTGCCGGCTCGACGGTATGACGCGACCACAGCCCGAGCTTTACCCCGTTGTCCAGAATGAGCAGGGCAAAGGTCGGGTTCAATTCGACCGGCGGCTTGCCCAGCAGGCGGCTGTAGAAATTGGCACTGGTGGCCGGGCTGTCGACGTACAGCAGGAAGTAATGGGCGAGGGTGTTCATGTGGGCTCCTTGAGAACGGGCGTGGTGTGGCGCCGAGTCTATAAGGAGTGCCTGTCAGTTTTTGTCAGGAGCGTGCAGGGGGACCGGGTCTTCGCCAGTGTATAGCTTGATGATGTCGTCGATTTCGCCAGACATTTTCATCCGCAGCAAAGTGCGCAGGATCTTTTGGGCCGGCACGTCGGGATCGTTGCGCACGATGCAGCCGAGGTTTTGCTCCTCAATCAGCGCAACTTTGTGCAAGCGCTGGCTGATTGGCATTTTCTGGTTAAAACGGTCGACGATCCATTCGTTACTCACCGCGTAGTTGAATCGCCCCGCCACCAGCTTGTGCAGCACCTGTTCTTCGCTGCGTGCATCGTCGCGGGTGAGTTGGCCGTTGGCAAACAGTGGATCGAGGGCGCCATAGCGATAGTTGAGCACCGTGCCGATCGGCTGGGGTGTCAGCTTGAGCACCTGCACCGGCTGGTTGCGCACACTGACCAGCACATTGCGCTGCACCATTAAAGGCAAGCTCCAGATGTAGTCGCCGGACAGGTTGTCGACCCACGCCTGGGTGACATAACAGCGCACATCAATATCCCCGTGGCCCATGGCTGTGGCGATACGGGCGCGGGCCAGCACGTGGAATTCCGCCGGCTGGCCAACCTGGGTGGCCAGGCTCAACATCAAATCATACAAAATCCCCTGTGTAGGCCGGCCGTTCTCCACCTGCACCATAGGCATCGCCCAACTGTCGGAAACCGAGAAACGCAGCGGTGCAGGCGCCGCCAGGCAAGCCGTGGTCATCATCCATAAAGCGCCCAGGACTACGCGCATACACTCTCCGGGTTCAGGCCTTTTCGGGGCCAGTCAGCAGAGCTTAGTCAGATTAGGCGAGCGTGCCGGATGCAATTTCCCCCTTGCTCCGCTAGCATTACCCGCTTCCGCTTCCCAGTTGCGACGGTTTTCGATGAGTTATCAGGTTCTTGCACGTAAATGGCGTCCGCGCTCGTTCCGCGAAATGGTCGGCCAGACCCATGTGCTCAAGGCTCTGATCAATGCCTTGGACAGCCAGCGGCTGCACCACGCCTACCTGTTCACCGGTACCCGGGGAGTGGGCAAGACCACCATTGCGCGCATCATCGCCAAATGCCTGAACTGTGAAACCGGTATCACCTCGACGCCCTGCGGCACCTGCTCGGTGTGCCGCGAGATCGACGAAGGGCGTTTCGTCGACCTGATCGAGATCGACGCCGCGAGCCGCACCAAGGTCGAAGACACCCGCGAGCTGCTCGACAATGTGCAGTACGCGCCCAGCCGTGGCCGCTTCAAGGTCTACCTGATCGACGAAGTGCACATGCTCTCCAGCCATTCCTTCAACGCCTTGTTGAAAACCCTGGAAGAGCCGCCGCCCTACGTCAAATTCATCCTGGCCACCACCGACCCGCAGAAACTGCCTGCAACGATCCTGTCGCGGTGCCTGCAGTTCTCCCTGAAAAACATGACCCCCGAGCGCGTGGTGGAGCATTTGACCCACGTGCTGGGCGTCGAGAACGTACCGTTCGAAGACGACGCACTGTGGCTGCTGGGCCGCGCCGCCGATGGCTCGATGCGCGATGCCATGAGCCTCACCGACCAGGCCATTGCCTTTGGTGAAGGCAAGGTCATGGCCGCCGATGTGCGCGCCATGCTCGGCACCCTGGACCACGGCCAGGTGTTCGACGTGTTGCACGCGCTGATCGAGGGCGATGCCAAGGCGTTGCTCGAAGCCGTGCGCCACCTCTCGGAGCAAGGCCCGGACTGGAATGGCGTGCTCTCGGAAATCCTCAATGTGCTGCACCGCGTCGCCATCGCCCAGGCGTTGCCGGAAGGTGTCGACAACGGCCATGGCGACCGCGACCGCGTGTTGGCCCTGGCCCAGGCGTTGCCGGCCGAAGACGTGCAGTTCTACTACCAGATGGGCCTGATCGGTCGTCGCGACCTGCCTTTGGCGCCCGACCCGCGCGGAGGCTTCGAGATGGTCCTGCTGCGGATGCTGGCCTTCCGACCTGCCGATTCGGCGGACGCACCGAGACAGCCGCTAAAGCCAGTGGGGATCAGCCAGGCCACAGTTGATTCCGCCAAACCAGTGGCTGGCGCGGCGGTGGTCGCGCCAGTGGTTGCTGCCCCTGTTGCACCGGCGCCTGAGCCGGCAGCGGTAGTGGCGGCAGCGGTGGTTGAGCCTGAACCGGTTGTCGAGCCCGAGCCTGTGGTCGACCTGCCCTGGAATGACCCGGTAGACGCTGAGGTCGAGGTCGAACAGCAGCCCTATGTCGAGCCCGTCCTGGAAACCGTCGGTGAGCAGCCCGAGCTGACGCCGATGCCTGCGCCGACGCCGGACAGCGTGGTACCGGCTGCCCCCGAGTGGGTGTCGGCCCCGGTTCCCGAGCCGACCGTGGCCCAGGTCGAAGCCGCAACCCCGGGCATCGACCTCGACGACGAACCGCCGCTGGACGAAGACTACATCGAGCCGGACATGGATTCGGCCTACAGCTACCTGGACGACCTGGCCAGCGAGCACACCGCCGAGCCGGCCCCGGAACCCGAGGCGGAGCCAGCTGCGGCACCGGCCACCGGCCTGGCCCTGCAATGGCTGGAGCTGTTCCCGAAACTGCCGATTTCCGGCATGACCGGCAGCATCGCCGCCAACTGCACCCTGATCGCCATCGATGGCGACCACTGGCTGTTGCACCTGGACCCGGCCCACAGCGCGCTGTTCAACGCGACCCAGCAGCGGCGCCTCAACGATGCCTTGAACCAGTACCATGGGCGCACGCTGACCATCGCCATCGAGTTGATCAAGCCCGAGCAGGAAACCCCGGCCCAGGCCGCGACCCGCCGGCGTATCAACCGCCAGCGCGAGGCTGAGGACTCGATCCACGGCGATCCGCTCATCCAGCAAATGATGCAGCAGTTCGGTGCGGTCGTTCGCCAAGATACAATTGAACCTGTCGAAGCCCCGGTGCCCCAGGCGTCCTGACACCGGGCTATTCATTGATCCACGTACTTTTGAGGTGATTCCCATGATGAAAGGTGGCATGGCCGGCCTGATGAAGCAGGCGCAGCAGATGCAGGAAAAGATGGCCAAGATGCAGGAAGAGCTGGCCAACGCCGAAGTCACCGGTAAAGCCGGTGGCGATATGGTCAGCGTGGTGATGACCGGTCGTCACGACATCAAGCGCGTGAGCATCGACCCAAGCGTATTGCCAGGCGTGGGCGAAGATGACCTGGAAATGCTCGAGGCGTTGTTCGCCGCGGCCGTCAACGACGCCGTGCGCAAGATCGAAGCCAACAGCCAGGACAAAATGTCCGGCGTGACCGCCGGCATGCAACTGCCACCAGGCATGAAGCTGCCGTTCTGATCGCCAGGCTTTAGCTAGACTCCAATGCCAGGCCTCGTGCCTGGCATTTTTGTTTGTGCCAATCCAATCGAACCCTGGCGCGGCACCCATGGTCTGCACCCTATACCGATAGATTCGATCAAGGAGCCCCTTCATGCCTCACGAACCGACTTTGAACCAGCGCATTGTCCTGGTCTCACGCCCCCAAGGTGCCCCCACCCCGGAAAACTTCCGCCTGGAACGGGTGACCTTGCCGGAGTTGGCAGACGGCCAGGTCCTGCTGAAGACGCTCTACCTCTCCCTCGACCCTTATATGCGCGGGCGCATGAGCGACGCACCGTCCTACGCCGCACCGGTGGAAATCGACGAGGTGATGACCGGCGGGGCTGTCAGCCGTGTCGAGCAATCGCGTAATCCGAAATTCGAGGTGGGTGATCTGGTCGTCGGCGCCACCGGTTGGCAGAGCCACAGCATTTCCGACGGCCGCAACCTGATTCCGGTACCCAATGGCCTGGCCAGCCCGTCCATGGCCTTGGGGGTGCTGGGCATGCCAGGCATGACCGCCTACATGGGCCTGATGGACATCGGCCAGCCGAAAGCCGGAGAAACCCTAGTGGTGGCGGCTGCCTCCGGCGCGGTGGGTTCGGTGGTCGGCCAGGTGGCCAAGCTCAAGGGCCTGCGGGTGGTCGGGATTGCGGGCGGTGCCGACAAGTGCCGCTACGTGGTGGACGAATTGGGCTTTGATGCCTGCATCGACCACAAGAGCGCAACGTTTGCCGACGACTTGGCCCAGGCCTGCTTCAAGGGCGTGGACATTTATTTCGAAAACGTCGGTGGCAAGGTGTTCGACGCCGTGCTGCCGTTGCTCAACCCTAAGGCGCGCATCCCCCTGTGCGGGTTGATCGCAGGCTATAACGCCCATGAAGCGCCCAGCGGGCCTGACCGTTTGCCGGCGCTGCAACGCACGTTGTTGACCAAGCGTGTACGGATCCAGGGCTTTATCGTGTTTGACGACTATGGTGACCGCCAGCCGGAGTTCCTCAGCGCCATGGCGCCGTGGGTACGCGACGGCAAGATCAAGTTCCGCGAAGACGTGGTCGAGGGCCTGGAGCAGGCGCCCGAAGCCTTTATCGGTTTGCTGGAAGGGCGCAACTTCGGCAAGTTGGTGGTACGGGTCGCGCAGGATTGAGCATTTGACGCTAATCCGAGGCGCGGGTATAAACCGCGTCTCGTTGTTTTGTCGGACCACTCGCCCATGAGCTTCAGCCCCCTGATTCGCCAACTGATCGACGCCCTGCGCACGTTGCCGGGTGTCGGCCAGAAAACCGCCCAACGCATGGCGCTGCAACTGCTGGAGCGGGATCGCAGCGGCGGTACCCGGTTGGCCCAGGCCCTGAGCCAGGCCATGACCGGGGTGGGCCACTGCCGCCAGTGCCGGACCCTCACCGAAGAAGAACTCTGCCCGCAATGCGCCGACCCGCGCCGCGACGACACGCTGTTGTGCGTGGTGGAAGGGCCGATGGATGTGTACGCGGTGGAGCAGACCGGTTATCGCGGGCGCTACTTCGTGCTCAAGGGCCATCTCTCGCCGCTCGATGGCCTGGGGCCGGAGGCCATCGGCATTCCGCAGCTGGTGGCGCGTATCGAGGAGCAGGGCACCTTTACCGAGGTGATCCTGGCCACCAACCCGACCGTGGAAGGTGAGGCCACCGCGCATTACATCGCCCAACTGCTGAGCAACAAAGGCCTGGTCACTTCACGCATCGCCCATGGCGTGCCGCTGGGGGGCGAGTTGGAGTTGGTGGACGGCGGCACGTTGGCGCATTCGTTCGCCGGTCGTAAACCGATCGCGCTCTGACGATCAGCGCAGGATCAAATGTGGGAGGGGCAGGGCGGCGAATCCACTTGCCCCTGATAGCGTCAGTCCGCGCAGCAGTTACCGCTCGGTGAGGGCAAAGCGGGTCAGGCAAAACGTCGGAATGCCCATGTCTTCCAGGCGTTGCGAGCCGCCCAGTTCCGGCAGGTCAATGATCGCCGCCGCTTCAAAGATCTTCGCCCCCATGCGTCGCACCAGGTTGGCCGCCGCGATCAAGGTACCGCCCGTGGCGATGAGGTCATCGAACATCAGCACCGAATCACCTTCGCACAGACTGTCGGCATGCACTTCGAGGAAGGCCTCGCCGTACTCGGTCTGGTAGCCCTCGGACAGCACGTCAGCCGGCAGCTTGCCCTGCTTACGGAACAGGATCAGCGGCTTGTTCAGTTGGTAGGCGATGATCGAGCCGATCAGGAAGCCGCGCGCATCCATCGCGCCGATATGGCTGAAATCGGCCTCGACATAGCGATGGGCAAAGGTGTCAGCCACCAGGCGCAGGGCCTTGGGCGATTGGAACAGCGGTGTGATGTCACGAAAGATCACCCCAGGCTTGGGGAAGTCGATGACGGGGCGGATCAGGGATTTGATGTCGAACGAATCGAAAGTCATCGTCGAAGAGTCCTGGGCGGAAAACGGACTCGAAGTATACCTGCGGCCTCACCGATTGGCGCGGCCGCAAGCGTCTGCATCAGCCTTCCAAGGAACCACCGGCGAGTGCGCACAGCTGGATCGGGTCGAGGATGTGCACTTCCTTGCCTTCGGCGGCCAGCAGTTCGCTCTGCTGGAAGCGGGTAAACACACGGGATACGGTTTCCACCGCCAGGCCGAGGTAATTGCCGATTTCGTTGCGCGACATGCTCAGGCGGAACTGGTTGGCCGAGAAACCACGGGCACGGAACCGCGCCGACAGGTTGACCAGGAAGGTGGCGATGCGCTCGTCGGCGGTTTTCTTCGACAACAGCAGCATCATCTGCTGGTCGTCACGAATCTCGCGGCTCATCACGCGCATCAACTGACGGCGCAGTTGTGGCAGTTGCAGAGCCAGTTCGTCCAGGCGCTCGAAGGGGATTTCGCACACTGAGGTGGTTTCCAGGGCCTGGGCCGACACCGGGTGAATCTCGGTGTCCATGCCCGACAACCCGACCAGCTCGCTGGGCAGGTGGAAACCGGTGATCTGCTCTTCGCCGCTGTCGCTCAGGCTGAAGGTCTTCAGCGCACCCGAACGTACTGCATAGACGGAATCGAACTTGTCACCCTGGCGAAACAGAAACTCGCCTTTCTTGAGCGGGCGACCGCGTTTAACGATTTCGTCCAGCGCATCCATGTCTTCCAGATTCAGCGAAAGTGGCAGGCAGAGGGGAGCCAGGCTGCAATCCTTGCAGTGAGCCTGGCTGTGAGCGCGCAGTTTGACTGGCTCGGACATTTCTTGAATCCTTGTGGGAAAACACACATAAGACGTAAGGGTACCGCACTGTGGGGGGGGGAGGCCAGCGTGTACAAAAAAGCAGCAACGGTATAAAGCTTTATGTATCCAGGCCGATACAAAGTCACGACTCCCTGAGCTTGGAGGCTCACATCATGATTTCCCTGGGTGCCAACACCCCTGTCAGCACTACCCTGCAACCCCGGCCAGAGCCCAAGGACCTGGTGGCGGAAGCCAAGGTGGCCGCTGCGGCCAAGGCGCTCAGCGACGCCACCGCCGCGCCACTCAGGGAAACCAAAGAGGCCGAGGGTGTGGTGGTGACCTTTTCCGGTGCCGCCTTGCTGGCCATCAGCGATGCGAAGAAATCCAACAGCGACATCGAGGACAGCGGCCTGCCGGATAACGTCCAGCAGGTGCTCAAGATGATCCGCAAGATCAAGGCACAGATCGCCGAAAAACAAGCTGAACTGCAAGCGGTGATGGCAGACAAGCGCCTCACCCCGGAAGAAGCCCGGATCAAGATCGGCAACCTGCAGAGCGCGCTTAGTGCGCTGCAGGCAAGCCTGGTCACCGCTCAAACCTCCCTGGCCAAAGCCATGAAAGGCCTGAGTGGCGACGATGCCCTCAAGGCCGCGTCGTTGTCGATGTAACTAGATCACCCGCGAAAACCGCTGCCGGTTCTGGTGCTCCAGGTACGCATCGAACACCATGCAGACCGAACGCACCAGCAGCCGTCCGGCGGGCAGCACGCGAATGCCTTGGGCATCCAGTTCGATCAGGCCGTCCTGCGCCATCGCCTCAAGTTGCGGCCAGACCTCGTCGAAATACCCACGAAAATCAATGTTGAACGCCTGTTCGATCTGCTCGAAGGCCAGGCTGAACGTGCAGATCAACTGCTGGATCACTTCCCGACGTAACCGATCATCCGTGGTGCACAGCAAGCCACGGCTGGTGGCCAGTTGGGCGCTGGCCAGGGCGTTCTGATAGCCGTTCAGGTCACTGCTGTTCTGGCAGTACAGGTCGCCGATCTGGCTGATGGCTGATACGCCGAGGCCGATCAGGTCGCAATGGCCGTGGGTGGTGTAGCCCTGGAAGTTACGCTGCAGCGTGCCTTCTTCCTGGGCAATGGCGAGTTCGTCGTCCGGCAGGGCGAAGTGGTCCATGCCGATATAGCGGTAGCCGGCCTGGGTCAGTTGCTCGATGGTGGTCTGCAGCATCAGCAGCTTGGATTCCGGCGACGGCAGTTCCTCGTTGTTGATCCGTCGTTGGGGCATGAAGCGTTCCGGCAGATGCGCGTAGTTGAACACCGACAGGCGGTCCGGCTGCAGCTTGATCACTTCCTCCACGGTGCGCGCGAAGTTGATCGGCGTCTGCTTGGGCAGGCCGTAGATCAGGTCGATATTGATCGAGCGAAACTGCAGGGTGCGGGCGGCGTCGATCACCGCGCGGGTTTCTTCCAGGCTTTGCAGGCGGTTGACCGCGCGCTGCACGTCGGGGTCGAGGTCTTGCAGGCCGATGCTCACCCGGTTGAAGCCCAGTTCACGCAGCAGGCCCATGGTCGCCCAGTCGGCTTCGCGCGGGTCGATCTCGATGCTGTAGTCGCCGGAGTCGTCGTCGAGCAGATTGAAGTGCTGGCGCAGGCTGCCCATGACCTGGCGCAGTTCGTCGTGGCTGAGAAAGGTCGGGGTGCCGCCGCCGAAGTGCAGTTGTTCAACCGACTGTTTCGGGTCGAGGTGGCAGGCCACCAACTGAATCTCCTGCTCCAGGCGTTGCAGGTAGGCCTGGGCGCGGCCGCGGTCCTTGGTGATCACCTTGTTGCACGCGCAGTAGTAGCAAATGTTCGCGCAGAACGGCACATGCACATACAGCGACAACGGTCGCGTGGCCTTGCGGCTTTCGCGCAGGGCGTGGAGCAGGTCGAAGGTGCCGACCTGGCTGTCGAATTGTACGGCGGTGGGGTAGGACGTGTAGCGCGGTCCCGCCAGGTCGTAGCGGTGAATCAGATGTGGGTCCCAACGAATGGCGTCGAGCATGCGGGCATTCCCCGGATAGGCTAGTGAGCCGAGTCTAGGGGTGTGGTTGGTAGGGCATCTTGATTTGCATCAACGGGGAGCGGCGCTATGCCACATAGCCTTTTAATGGCCCATCAGCCAGTGCTGGTGCGGACCTGGCAGTGTCCAGATACCGAAAATAATCACCAGCAGGCCACCGGCCATACGCACGCTGCGCTTGCGCAATAACGCGGTCACGCGTTCGGCCGCCAACCCGGTCGCCAGCAGTACCGGCCATGTGCCTAAGCCAAAAGCCAGCATCAGCAGCGCACTGTCCAGCGCATTGCCCTGGCTGGCGGCCCACAGCAGGGTGCTGTAGACCAGCCCGCACGGCAACCAGCCCCACAGCGCGCCCAGCAGCAGCGCGCGGGGCAGGCTGGACACCGGCAGCAAACGGTTGGCGACGGGCTGTATGTAGCGCCACAGGCCGCGCCCGAGGCTTTCGATACGGGTGAGGCCGCTCCACCAACCGGCCAGGTACAGCCCCATGCAGATCAACAGCAACCCGGCGAGCACACGCATGAACAGGGCCGCCGGGCTGTTGGCCAGCGCCCAGCCGGCCAGGCCGATCAATAACCCGGCGCTGGCATAGCTGAGGATGCGCCCCAGGTTGTAGGCCAGTAGCAGGCGGAATCGGCGGCTGCGTTGTTCCTTGGGAATCGCCAGGGTCAGCGCGCCCATCAGCCCGCCGCACATGCCCAGGCAATGGCCGCCGCCCAGCAGGCCGAGGATCAGCGCAGAGACCAGCAGCGGCGCCAGCTCAAGCATGGGGCGGGTCTTTGGGCACGGGCGGTTGCTCGGGGCCGTTGGCTTCGTCGACGGCCGCCAGGTGGTTGGGGTCCTGGTCGTCGAACAGCACGCTGTGGGCCGGGCCGTCGAGGTCGTCGTACTGGCCGCTGTCCACCGCCCAGAAGAAGATGTAGATGGCCACGCCCACTAACAGCAGCGCCGCCGGAATCATCACGTATAGAGCTGGCATCTGCACTCCATGCCCGCGCGGCTCAAGCCGGCAGCGGGCGGGTTACCAAAGGGGCGCTTGTGGCCTGCGCACTCGGCAGGCGAGTCAGGCGCAGGGCGTTGAGCACCACGGTCAACGAACTGAGGGACATGCCGATCGCTGCCCAGATCGGAGTGATCCAACCGAGGGCGGCAAACGGCAGCATAAGGCCATTGTACAGCCCCGCCCACAGCAGGTTTTCAATGATCACCCGACGGGTGCGTCGTGCCAGGGTAAAGGCCTGCACCAGCGCGTCGAGGCGGTTGGACAGCAGCACCGCATCGGCGCTGGTCTTGGCCAGGTCGGTGGCCGAGCCCATGGCCACGCTGATGTCGGCGGCGGCCAGCACCGGCACATCGTTGACGCCATCGCCGAGCATCAGCACCTTGCGGCCTTCCTTGTGCAACTGTTGCAGCACGTGGAGCTTGTCGTCGGGGCGCAGGCCGCCGTGGGCTTCATCGATGCCCAGTTCGGCGGCGACGCTGGCGACCATCGGCGAACTGTCCCCCGACAGCAGCAGCGTGCGCCAGCCGCGCGCCTTGCAGGCGGCCAGCAGGGCGGGGGCATCGCTGCGCAGGCGGTCGTCGAGGATGAACCAGGCCAGGGCTCCGTCGCCGTCGCCCAGCAGCAGCCATTGGCCGTCATCCTCCGGAGCGGCGGGAATCGGGCAACCACTGAGTGCACAAACAAACCCCGGCTGGCCGATGCGCAACTGGCGTGTGTCGACACGGCCTTCCAGGCCAAGGCCCGGGGAACTGAGCACCTCGTCGGCGGCCAGCGGCGCACGCCCGAAGGCGCGGGCAATCGGGTGTTCGGAGCGGTTTTCCAGGGCGGCGGCGAGGCCCAGGCATTCGTCGCTGTTCAGAGCGGCCAGGGGCCGGATCGCTTTCAACGCCAGGCGGCCTTCGGTGAGGGTGCCGGTCTTGTCGAAGATCACCGTGTCAATCTGGTTCAGGCCTTCGAGCACATGGCCACGGGTCAGCAATAGGCCGAGCTTGTGCAGGGTGCCGGTGGCGGCGGTGAGGGCGGTCGGCGTGGCCAGGGACAACGCGCACGGACAGGTGGCGACCAGCATTGCCAGCACGATCCAGAATGCCCGCGATGAATCCAGCTCCCACCACAACAGGCCGATCACCGCCGCGGCAATCAGCGAGCACAACAGGAACCACTGTGCGGCGCGGTCGGCGATCTGCGCCAGGCGCGGCTTCTCGGCCTGGGCCCGCTCCAGCAGGCGCACGATGGCGGACAGGCGGGTCTCGTGGCCCAGGGCACGTACTTCGACGGTCAACGCGCCTTCGACGTTCAGCGTGCCGGCGGTGACGGCATCACCGGTTTGGCGCGGCAGCGGCAGGTATTCCCCGGTGAGCAGCGATTCATCGATGCTGGAGCGGCCGTCGAGGATCACCCCATCTGCCGGCAGAACCGCGCCCGGATGCACCAGCACGCGGTCGCCCAGTGCCAGTTCGCTCAAGAGAATACGTTCGCTCTGGCCGTCACCTTTGAGGCGCAGGCATGAAGCGGGCAGCAGGTTGACCAACTGCGCGGTGGCGGCGGCCGTGCGCTCTCGGGCACGGCGCTCCAGGTAGCGACCGGCCAGCAGGAACAGCGCAAACATGCCCACCGCATCGAAATACAACTCGCCCACGCCGGTGATCGCGGTCCAGATCCCGGCCAGGTAAGCCCCGCCAATGGCCAGGGACACCGACACGTCCATGGTCAGGTGACGCGTACGCACGTCGCGCATGGCGCCCTTGAAAAACGGCGCACAGCTGTAGAACACGATGGGGGTGGTCAGAAACATCGCCACCCAGCGCAGGATCACATGCAGTTCGGGGCTCAGGTCGATATTGAATTCCGGCCAGGTGGCCATGGTCGCCATCATCGCCTGGAACCACAGCAGCCCGGCGACCCCCAACTGGCGCAGGGCCAGGCGGTTCTCGCTGGCCAGTTGCTCGGCCGCACGGTCGGCTTGATACGGGTGGGCGGCATAGCCGATATGGCGCAGTTCACTGAGCACCTGGCTCAACGGCAATTGCCCGTCGGCCCAACGCACCTGCAGGCGATGGTTGGACAGGTTCAGCCGCGCCTCGGCCACGGCGGGCAGGCTGCGCAGGTGTTTCTCGATCAACCAGCCACAGGCGGCGCAACTGATGCCTTCCATCAACAGGGTGGTTTCGGCGAGCTCGCCTTGATGATGTACGAAGGGTTTTTGCACGTCGGCGCGGTCATACAACGCCAGTTCATCCACCAGTTGCACCGGCAGCGTCTCGGGGTTGGCCGAGGCTTCGCTGCGGTGCTGGTAATAGTTTTCCAGCCCACCGGCCACAATGGCTTCGGCCACGGCCTGGCAGCCGGGGCAGCACAGCTCGCGGCGCTCGCCGAGGATCACGGCGGTGAACCGACTGCCGGGCGGGACCGGCAGGGCGCAGTGGTAGCAGGGGGTTGGGCTGGTCATGGGCGCTGCTATTTTTTCAGGTCTTCAGCACCCAGCAACGGCTCATCACCCAGCAGCAAGTCCTTGTCGTGGCTGACTTCCTCTTCCTCGAACAGGCGCCAGGTCTTGTCGCCCTCCACACCCAGCAATTCCACGAAGCGGCGGCCTTCGACCTTGTCGGTGACCTGTCCGATGTAGCGGCCCGGTTCGCTGTCGCTGCGGGTCAGGTTGATCTTGCGATCCTTCTCCGGCTGGGTCGGGGAGATGAGGTTCAGCTCCAGGGTGTTCGGGTTGCTGTAGCCGGTGAGTTGCAGCTCGACTTCGCCGGTCAGCTCATCCAGGTGCAGCTTGGCGCGCAGTTGCAGGGTCTGGGCCAGCCGTTCGCGGTCCAGGGAGCGGTTGATGCCTTTGCCGGCCTCGTAGTAGTTGTCGTTGACCAGGTTGTCCGGGTTGTTCACCGCGATGGTCACCATGGACAAGGTCAAGGTCACCGAGCAGGCCAGGATCCCAATGATGATCCAGGGCCAGAGGTGCTTGTACCAGGGGCTTGCGGCAGTGGCTACGGGCATTGTTCAGTTCTCTCGTTATCGAACTTGTGGGCCGATGAATCGGCTCTTGGCTTCAACATGGACGCTGGCGTCATCGGCATCGGTGAGGATGAATTTCACCTCGTTGGTACTCGACGGCAGTTGCTCCGGCGCACTCGACAGCTCCACCGGCATGCTGACGATATCGCCCGCCGCCACTCTGATTTCACGTCGGCCTTGCAGCTTGAGGTCCGGCAGGCCGACGGCGTCGAGCACGTAGGTGTGATCGCGCTGGTCTTTGTTCATGATCTTCAGGCTGTAGACGTTTTCGATACGCCCTTCGGCGTTTTCACGGTACAGCACGCGGTCCTTGCTCACGTCGAAGCCCACCAGCGAACGCATGAAGAACGCCCCGGCCAACAGGCTGATCATCGCCAGCAACACCAGGGCGTAACCGATCAGGCGTGGGCGCAACTTGTGGGTTTTCTGCCCCGACAGGTTGTGCTCGGTGGTGTAGCTGATCAGGCCGCGCGGGTACTCCATCTTGTCCATGATGGTGTCGCAGGCGTCGATACAGGCGGCGCAACCGATGCACTCGATTTGCAGGCCGTCGCGGATGTCGATACCGGTAGGGCATACCTGGACGCACATTGTACAGTCGATGCAGTCCCCCAGGCCCTGGGCCTTGTAGTCGGTGCCTTTTTTACGCGGGCCACGCACTTCGCCACGGCGTGGATCGTAGGAAACGATGAGAGTGTCCTTGTCGAACATCACGCTCTGGAAGCGTGCGTACGGGCACATGTAGATGCACACCTGTTCGCGCAGCCAGCCGGCGTTGCCATAGGTGGCGAGGGTGAAGAAGCCGACCCAGAAATACGACCAGCCGTCGGCCTGGCCGGTGAAGAAGTCGAACACCAGCTCGCGGATCGGCGAGAAGTAGCCGACGAAGGTCATGCCGGTGACAAAACCAATCAACAGCCACAGCGTGTGCTTGCTGAATTTGCGCAGGAACTTGTTGGCCCCCATGGGCGCCTTGTCCAGCTTGATGCGCTGGTTGCGGTCGCCTTCGGTGACCTTTTCGCACCACATGAAGATCCACGTCCACACGCTTTGCGGGCAGGTATACCCGCACCATACGCGGCCGGCGTACACCGTGATAAAGAACAGGCCAAACGCCGCGACGATCAGGATGCCCGACAGCAGGATGAAGTCCTGGGGCCAGAAGGTCGCGCCGAAAATAAAGAACTTACGTTCCGGCAGGTTCCACCACACCGCCTGGTGGCCGCCCCAGTTCAGCCACACCGTGCCGAAGTAGAGCAGGAACAGACCGGCGCCGCCGAGCATCCGCAGGTTGCGGAACAGGCCGGTGAAGGCGCGGGTGTAGATTTTTTCGCGCGAGGCGTACAGGTCGACAGTCTTGGTGTCAGCACTGCTGGCGTTTTTGGCAGGCGGGGTAACGTCATGTACCGGTATCTGGTTGCTCATCATTGCATCCCACGGCGGTGGAGATTTGCCTCGGCCAGTACGTGCCAACCGGGGTCAAATTAAGGGTCTTGCAGTGGCGTAATGATACGCCCCCGATGGTGCTCAAGGGGTGCGACCTTTGGTCGCGTTGGGGGAAATCAATTGATGGTGTACGTGATCTGGATCAATTGACTTGGGAAGTATGGACGGTTTTCGTGGGGGAGGCGGTCATTCGTCCCAAGGATTGATCAGTGGAACGCCGCTGGATTTGAAGTCGCTGACGTTGCGCGTGACAACCGTGAGCCCATGCACCAGCGCGGTCGCGGCAATTAATGCGTCACTTTCATTGGCGCGGTCCGGCACATGCAAGTGTGCGCAACGCAACGCGACTGCAGCATCGACGGGCAGGATTCTGGCATCAAAGGCCGGCATCACATGACGCTTGAGCCAGGTTCGCAACACCTTCCCCTGAGCCGGGTCGCGCCGCTCAATGCGCAAGACCCCGGTTTCCAATTCTTTCAGGGTGATTGCCGAAATAAACATACGCGGTGCGATGACACTTTTGGCCCAGGCGACCACGTTTGCATCAGCCTGGGGTTTACGCAGTTCAGAGATCACGTTGGTGTCGAGTAGATACATCAAGAGAGGTCCACGGGTCGATGAGTGATCACGGCACGTTCGGTTTCAAAGTCGATATCGGCCGCTTCCGGCATCACCAGCAGGTCAACGATGTTGGCATTGAGACCTGTCAGCTTTTGGTAGTCCTCAATGCTTAGCAGTACATGGGCAGGCTTGCCGCGATCGGTGATAAAAACCGGGCCTTGGCGAGCGGCTTTTTTGGCACCGCTTGTGTCTTGATTGAATTCGCGACTGGAAATGGTGGTGAAAGTCATGGTGCGCCTCCCCTGGAGCGGGTTGAATGTAGTTACGTTACTACTTCACCTTTGCCAGCCACAAGCTTAAAACTACAAGCGGTCAACGTGCTTTTCCCATGGGGTTGTCACGGCCTTGGAAATGAAAAAGCCCCGCCAGCTTTCGCTGGGCGGGGCTCTTTTGTTTCCGAGAGCCTTACTGCTCTTCGGCCTTCTTATCCCCATGGGACAAGCTGTAAACATACGCCGCGAGCAAGTGCACCTTGTCGTTGCCTTGCAGTTGCTCCTGCGCAGGCATCTGGCCCTGGCGGCCCCAGCGGATGGTCTGCTGCAGTTGGGCGAAGCTCGAACCGTAGATGAACGCACCCGGGTGGGTCAGGTCCGGCGCGCCCATGGCGGGAGTGCCCTTGCCGGCCGGGCCGTGGCAGGCCACGCAGTTGGCGGCGAAGAGTTTCTCACCGTTGGCCACATCGGCTTTCACGCCTTCCGGCAGCTTGCGGCCGTCGAGGTTGGTGACGACGAACGCGGCGACGTCGCTGACGCCTTGCTCCTTGAGGATGTCCAGCCAGGCCGGCATGACGGCATGGCGGCCCTTCATGATGGTTTCCTTGATGGTGGCCGGTTCGCCCCCCCAGCGCCAATCGGCGTCGGTCAGGTTGGGGAAACCGTAGGCGCCCTTGGCGTCGGAGCCGTGGCACACCGAACAGTTGGAGGCGAACAGGCGCCCGCCCATCTTCAGGGCCTGCGGGTCCTTGGCGACATCTTCAATCGGCATCGACGCGAATTTGGCGAAGATCGGCCCGAACTTGGCGTCCGACCTGGCCATTTCCTTTTCCCATTCGTGCACGCCGGTCCAGCCGGTCTGGCCGTTGGCGAACGGGGTTTGCTTGTCGTTGTCGAGGTAGTTGTAGCCTGGCAGCAGGCCTTTCCAATTGCCCAGGCCGGGGTAGAGCGCCAGGTAGCCAAGGGCGAAGACGATGGTGCCGACGAACAGCATGAACCACCACTTGGGCAGCGGGTTGTCGTACTCCTCGATGCCGTCGAACGAGTGGCCGACGGTCTCGTCGGTCTGCTCGGCGCGCTGGCCCTTGCGGGTCGACAGCAGCAGCCAGGTCAAGGCGAAGATGGTACCCAGGCTGAGGACTGTGACGTACAGACTCCAGAACGTAGTCATTCTTTGTTACTCCTAGAAGCTTGCTCGACGTGCTTGATGGCTTCGGGATCATCCGCAAAGGGCAACATGGTCGCGTCGTCAAACTCCGACTTGCGCCGGGGACTGAACACCCACAGCGCCAGGCCGATAAAGGCCACCATCACCACGACGGTGCCCAGGCCTCGAATCATCCCGATATCCATGAAGAATCACCGTTTGCTTTTGATGATGGTGCCCAGGCCTTGCAGGTAGGCCACCAATGCGTCCATTTCGGTCTTGCCCTTCACGGCTGCGGCTGCACCGGCGATGTCTTCGTCGGTGTAGGGCACGCCCAGGGTGCGCAGGACTTCCATCTTCTTCGCGGTGTCCTTGCCGTCGAGCTTGTTTTCCACGAGGAACGGATACGCCGGCATTTTCGACTCAGGCACCACGTTGCGCGGGTTGTACAAGTGCGCACGTTGCCAGTCATCGGAGTAACGCCCGCCGACACGGGCCAGGTCCGGGCCGGTGCGCTTGGACCCCCACAGGAACGGGTGGTCCCACACGCTTTCACCGGCGACCGAGTAGTGGCCGTAGCGTTCGGTTTCGGCACGGAACGGGCGGATCATCTGCGAGTGGCAGCCGACACAGCCGTTGGCGATGTAGACGTCGCGGCCTTCCAGCTCAAGGGCGGTGCGTGGCTTCATGCCTTCCACCGGCTTGTTGGTCACGTCCTGGAAGAACAGCGGAACGATCTGGGTCAGGCCGCCGATACTCACGGCGATGACCATGAAGAAGGCCAGCAGGCCGATATTCTTCTCGACTACTTCATGCTTCATCAGTGGGCTCCCACAACGGCGATCTTGGCGGCGGCTTCGGCTTCTGCCGGGTCCGAGGCACGCACGGTGCGCCAGACGTTGTAGGCCATTAACAGCATGCCGCTGGCGAAGAACGCACCCCCCAGGGCGCGGACGATGAAACCAGGGTGGCTGGCTTGCAGCGCTTCGACGAAGGAGTAGGTGAGGGTGCCGTCATCGTTGATCGCACGCCACATCAGGCCCTGGGTGATGCCGTTGACCCACATCGAGGCGATGTAGAGCACGGTGCCGATGGTGGCCAGCCAGAAGTGCGCGTTGATCAGCCCGACACTGTGCATCTGCACACGGCCGAACAGTTTGGGGATCATGTGGTACAGCGCGCCGATGGAGATCATCGCTACCCAGCCGAGGGCGCCGGCGTGTACGTGGCCGATGGTCCAGTCGGTGTAGTGGGACAGCGAGTTGACGGTCTTGATCGCCATCATCGGCCCTTCGAAGGTCGACATGCCGTAGAACGCCAGGGACACCACCAAAAAGCGCAGGATCGGGTCGGTGCGCAGCTTATGCCAGGCGCCCGACAGGGTCATCATGCCGTTGATCATGCCGCCCCAGCTCGGGGCCAGCAGGATGATCGACATCGCCATGCCGAGGGACTGGGCCCAGTCCGGCAACGCGGTGTAGTGCAGGTGGTGCGGGCCGGCCCAGATGTACAGGGTGATCAGTGCCCAGAAGTGCACGATGGACAGGCGATACGAGTAAATAGGCCGTTCGGCCTGTTTGGGCACGAAGTAGTACATCATCCCCAGGAAACCGGTGGTGAGGAAGAAACCTACGGCGTTGTGGCCGTACCACCACTGGATCATCGCATCCGTCGCCCCGGCGTAGGCCGAGTAGGACTTGAACAGGCTGACCGGCAACGAGGCGTGGTTGACGATATGCAGCATCGCCGTCACCAGGATGAAGGCCCCGTAGAACCAGTTGCCCACATAGATGTGCTTGGTCTTGCGCTTGACGATGGTGCCGAAGAACACCACTGCGTAGGTCACCCAGACGATGGCCAGCAGAATCGCGATCGGCCATTCCAGCTCGGCGTATTCCTTGGTGGTGGTGTAGCCCAGCGGCAAGGTGACGATGGCGCCGACGATGACCGCTTGCCAACCCCAGAAGGTGAAGGCCGCGAGGCTGTCGGAGATCAGTCGCGTCTGGCAGGTTCGCTGCACGACATAGTAAGAGGTGGCAAACAATGCACATCCGCCGAAGGCGAAGATCACCAGGTTGGTGTGCAGCGGGCGCAGGCGGCCGAAGGTTGTCCATGGCAGACCGAAATTCAATTCCGGCCAAACCAGTTGCGAGGCGATGAACACCCCGAGCCCCATGCCAAGGATCCCCCAGACCACCGTCATGATGGCGAACTGGCGGACTACCTTATAGTTATAAGCAGTCGGACTGATTGCTGTGCTCATTCTAAGGTTCCACGGTTTAGGTTTTTTTATAGGTAAAATTCGGCCGCAAGTATGTAGAAAGCAAGGGGCCATTGCAACGCAAGGCTGACCTGTGTCAATGCGTTCCACGCCAGATTCTGCGCCCTTTCCATGTTTGGCGTAAGGATAAAATCCCAAATCGAAAGCTGATCGAGTGGACAGGAAATTTCGGGGGTCGCAACGACTGTCGTCGCGTACGCCAGGATCGGTCCGCTGTGCAAGCAAGCGTAGACCCGAATGGCAGGAGGGGAAAGGTGTGCTTTGGAAGGGTGCGACACTTGGTCGCGTAGCGCGGTAGAGCTGCCGCCCCAGATTGGGGCGGCAGTCAGGTGTTACTGGGCTGGGCTTTCTGGCGTTGCGCCATCAGCGTTATGGGACAGGCTGTAAACGTAGGCGGCGAGCAGGTGCACTTTGTCGTTGCCCTGCAGCACTTCCTGGGCAGGCATCTGGCCTTGGCGGCCGTGGCGAATGGTCTGCTGCAACTGCGCGAGGCTGGTGCCGTAGATGTAGCCGGCGGGCAGGGTCAGGTTCGGCGCGCCCATGGCTTCCATGCCGTGGCCCTGCGGACCATGGCAGGCCACGCAGGTGGTGTTGAATGCGGCTTGCCCTGCGGCCAGGTCGGCGGTGCTGTCGGCCGGCAATGGCAACTTGGCCAGGTCGTGGCGCACATAGGCGGCGACGTTTTTCACGCCGTCGTCGCCGAGCATGTCGCCCCAGGCCGGCATCGCCGCGTGGCGACCGTTCATGATGGTGGTCTTGATCGCTTCGGCCGAACCACCCCAACGCCAGATGTTGTCAGCCAGGTTTGGAAAGCCGAATGCGCCCTTGGCATCCGAGCCGTGGCACACCGCGCAGTTGGAGGCGAACAGACGGCCGCCCATTTTCAGTGCCTGCGGGTCTTTGGCGACTTGTTCCACGGGCATGGCCGAGAATTTGGCGAAGATCGGTCCGAACTTGGTGTCGGCCTTGGCCATCTCCTTGTCCCACTCCTTGGCCGAGGTCCAGCCGCCTTCATAGCCCGGCAACACGCCTTTCCAGTTGCCCAGGCCCGGATAGAGGACCAGGTAGCCGACCGCAAACACCAGGGTGCCGGCGAACAACATGAACCACCACTGGGGCAGGGGGTTGTCGTATTCCTCGATACCGTCGAAGGCGTGGCCCATGGTCTGGTCGACACTGCCCTTGGTCTCGCCCTTGCGGGTACCGATCAACAGCCAGGTCAGGCCGATCAGGCTGCCGAGGGTCAGTACGCAGATCCATGTACTCCAAAAGGTAGTCATGGCCGGTTGCTCCTTGTTACAGGCTCTTCTTGAGCGTCGGTTGGAGAGGGTTCATCGGCGAAGGGCAGCAGGCGCGCCTGCTCGAATTCCGCATTGCGCCGGTTGTTGAACACCCACAGCGACAGGCCGATAAAGGCGATGGCGACCACCAGCGTGCCAAGGCCGCGGATGGTGCCCGCATCGAATTCAAATCCCATGGCTCACCTCTTGCTCTTGATGGCAGTGCCGAGTACTTGCAGGTACGAAACCAGCGCGTCCATTTCGGTCTTGCCCTTGAGGCTGGCCACGGCGCCACTGATGTCGTCGTCGGTGTACGGCACGCCGAGGGTGCGCATCACGTTCAACTTGGTCTCGGTGTGGCTGCTGTCGACCGCAGCCGTGACCAACCACGGGTAGGCCGGCATTTTCGACTCAGGCACGACGTTGCGCGGGTTGTACAAGTGCGCGCGGTGCCAGTCGTCCGAGTAGCGTGCGCCAACGCGTGCCAGGTCAGGCCCGGTGCGCTTGGAGCCCCACAGGAACGGGTGGTCCCACACGCTTTCACCGGCCACCGAGTAGTGGCCGTAGCGCTCGGTCTCGGCGCGGAACGGGCGGATCATCTGCGAGTGGCACTGTACGCAGCCTTCGCGGATGTAGATGTCGCGGCCTTCCAGTTGCAGCGCGGTGTAGGGCTTCATGCCTTCCACCGGCTTGTTGGTCACGTCCTGGAAGAACAGCGGGACGATCTGGGTCAGGCCGCCGATGCTCACGGCGAGCACCATGAGCAGCATCAGCAGGCCGACGTTCTTTTCAATCGTTTCGTGTTTCATCACTGACTCCTCAGGCCATCTGCGCGGCAGGGGCGGCTTCGACAGGTTGTGCCGAGCGCACGGTGCGCCATGTGTTGTAAGCCATCAGGAACATGCCGCTGAGGAACACCGCACCGCCCACCAGCCGCACGATGAAGCCTGGGTGGCTGGCCACCAGGGTTTCGACGAAGGAGTAGGTCAAGGTGCCGTCTTCGTTGATCGCACGCCACATCAGGCCCTGGGCGATGCCGTTGACCCACATCGAGGCGATGTAGAGCACGGTGCCGATGGTGGCCAGCCAGAAGTGCGCGTTGATCAGGCCGAGGCTGTACATCTGCTCGCGACCGAAGACTTTCGGGATCATGTGGTACAGCGCGCCGATGGAGATCATCGCTACCCAGCCGAGGGCGCCGGCGTGTACGTGGCCGATGGTCCAGTCGGTGTAGTGGGAGAGGGCGTTGACGGTCTTGATCGCCATCATCGGACCTTCGAAGGTCGACATGCCGTAGAACGCCAGGGACACCACCAGGAAACGCAGGATCGGGTCGCTGCGCAACTTATGCCAGGCGCCCGACAGGGTCATCATGCCGTTGATCATGCCGCCCCAGCTCGGCGCCAGCAGTACCAGCGACATCACCATGCCCAGGGACTGTGCCCAGTCCGGCAGCGCGGTGTAGTGCAGGTGGTGCGGGCCGGCCCAGATGTACAGGGTGATCAGCGCCCAGAAGTGCACGATGGACAGGCGATAGGAGTACACCGGGCGCTCGGCCTGTTTCGGCACGAAGTAGTACATCATCCCGAGGAAGCCGGCGGTGAGGAAAAAGCCTACCGCGTTATGCCCGTACCACCACTGCACCATGGCATCCGTCGCACCGCCATACAGCGAGTAGGACTTGGTCAGGCTGACCGGGATTTCCAGGTTGTTGACGATGTGCAGGATCGCCACGGTGATGATGAACGCGCCGAAGAACCAGTTACCGACGTAGATATGCTTGGTGTTGCGCTTCATCACCGTGCCGAAGAACACGATGGCGTAGGCCACCCAGACGATGGTGATCAGGATGTCGATCGGCCATTCCAGCTCGGCGTATTCCTTGGAGCTGGTGTAGCCCAGGGGCAAGCTGATCGCGGCCAGGAGGATGACAAGTTGCCAGCCCCAGAAGCAGAACGCGGCGATTTTCGGCGCGAACAGCTGGGTTTGACAGGTACGCTGCACCGAGTAGAAGGAGCTGGCGAACAGCGCACAGCCACCGAACGCGAAGATCACCGCGTTGGTGTGCAATGGGCGCAGGCGGCCGAAGCTGGTCCAGGGCAAGTCGAAGTTGAGCGCGGGCCAAACCAATTGGGCGGCGAGAAAAACCCCGAGCCCCATGCCGACGATGCCCCACACCACCGTCATAATGGCGAATTGGCGGACCACCTTGTAGTTATAGGCGGTACTTAAAGTAGTGTTCATGGTTCCCCATCCACGGTTCAACCCAAGCAAATGCGGCACTTGGGCTGGAGTTATAGGCAGACTGAATAGCGAGGCAAGCATGGGCAAAGAGCACAAGGCCAGTATTGACGGGGATCAATGGGCGCAGTGTGTGCGGGAACACGGGTGGCTTTGGGATGTCGCGTCGGGCCGTGCTTCGGGTGATTGCGTGACGTTGATCCTGGCCCATGGCGCCGGCGCACCGATGGACTCATCCTTTATGAACGACGTGGCTGCACGCCTTGCCGGGCATGGCGTCAACGTGTTGCGCTTCGAGTTTCCCTACATGGCCCAGCGCCGGGTGGACGGCGGCAAACGCCCACCCAACCCGGCGCCAAGACTGCTGGAAGCCTGGCGCGGGGTGTATGCCGAGGTGCGACGTCATGTCGCTGGGAAACTGGCCATTGGCGGCAAGTCCATGGGCGGGCGCATGGCGAGTCTGTTGGCGGATGAAATGGCCGCCGACGGGCTGGTGTGCCTGGGGTATCCGTTCTATGCGGTGGGCAAACCGGAGAAACCACGGGTCGAGCATTTGGCCGGGCTGAGCACGCCGACGCTGATCGTGCAGGGCGAACGGGATGCCCTCGGCAATCGGGGGGCGGTGGAGGGCTATGATTTGTCGCCGAGCATCGAGGTGATGTGGCTGGTGGCGGGGGATCACGACTTGAAGCCGTTGAAGGCTTCGGGGTTTACGCATGAGCAGCATTTGGAGGCTGCGGCCGTGCAGGTGGCTGAGTTTCTCAGCGCCTGTTAGGGCCAATCGGGAGCAAGCCCCCTCCCACATTCGACCGCATTTCAAGGGATGTACGCGGTTAACTGTGGGAGGGGGCTTGCTCCCGATATCGGTCTACCGGTTGAAACGCTCGACCAACGAATACTGGGTATTCGCCGTATGCGTCAGCTCTTCACTCAACTGCGCCGAGTTCAACGCCTGTTCCGAGGTCTGGTCCGCCAACAGCGCAATGGTGCTGATATTGCGGCTGATCTCTTCGGCCACCGAGCTTTGCTCTTCGGTGGCGGCCGCGATCTGGGTGGTCATGTCGGTGATATGCGCCACCGCTTCACTGATGCCCACCAACGCCTGGTCCGCCTCCATCACCCGCGCCACACCCTCTTCGGCCTGGCGATGCCCGGCATCCATGGTTTGCACGGCGGCGGCAGCGGTTTGCTGCAGCTTGGCGATCAGGGCATGGATCTGCCCGGTCGACTCAGCCGTGCGCTGCGCCAGTTGGCGCACTTCATCGGCGACCACCGCAAACCCGCGGCCCATCTCACCGGCTCGCGCCGCTTCAATGGCGGCGTTGAGCGCCAGCAGGTTGGTCTGGTCGGCAATACCTTTGATCACGTCGACTACGCCGCCGATCTCGTCGCTGTCCTTGGCCAGTTGGGTGACGGTCACGCCCGTTTCCCCCACGGCCACCGACAGACGTTGAATCGCCTCGCGGGTTTCCCCGGCAATATCGCGACCGCGACCGGTCAGGCGATTGGCTTCCTGGGTCGCATCGGCCGTGCGCTGCACGTGACTGGCCACTTCCTGGGTGGTCGCCGCCATCTGGTTGACCGCCGTGGCCACCTGCTCGGTTTCCACGCGCTGGCGTTCCAGGCCGCTGGAGCTGTTATGCGCCAGGGTATTGGACTGCGCCGCCTGGTCGTTGAGGTGCTCGGCGGTGTCCTGCAGGCGCGTCAGGCAGGTCTTCAGACGCGCCTCCTGGCTGAGGATCGACATCTCCAGGCGCGCCTGGGCACCACGGCTGTCGGTGTACATCTGCGCGATCAACGGGTCGGAGGTGGTCTGTTCGGCCAGGCGCAGCAGGCGCTTGAGGCCGCGCTGTTGCCAGCTCAGGCCCAGCAGGCCCAATGGCACCGACAAACCCGCCGCCAGGGCAAAGCCCCAGTGGGAGTTGAGCGACGCACCGATCATGAAGCTCAACTGGCTGATCAGGATAAACGGCAGCCAGTCCTGCAACACCGGCAGCCACTTGTCCCGCTGGGGAACGGCCGACTTGCCCTGGTTGATGCGTTGGTAGAGCGCCTCGGCACGGCGGATCTGCTCGGCGGTGGGCTTGATGCGCACCGATTCGTAGCCGACCACCTGGTTGCCTTCGAAGACCGGCGTCACATAGGCGTTAACCCAGTAGTGATCGCCCGTCTTGCAGCGGTTCTTAACGATGCCCATCCATGGCAAGCCTTGTTTGAGCGTGGTCCACATATGCCCGAACACGGCCGCTGGCACGTCCGGGTGACGCACCAGGTTGTGCGGGGCACGCACCAGTTCGTCGCGAGAGAACCCACTGATTTCGACGAACGCGTCGTTGCAGTAGGTAATCACGCCTTTGGCATCTGTGGTGGAGATCAACCGTTGCTGAGCGGGGAAGGTACGTTCGCGCTGGGTAACGGGCTGGTTATTACGCATGATTGTTCAATCCGCAAGGCTTTCATTGGGTATCGGCGGTAACGGGGGTTTATTTAACTTATTTTTGCAACAATCCGGCAGGTTGGTCATTCCTCGAGGGGATATCAACCCGCCAGCATCGGATAGGTAAACAACCCGAAGTGAAGCAGATTCAAGCCAAAGTGCGTGGCAATCGCCGCACCCAGCCCGCCAAACCGATACGCCAGGCCGTAACCGACCCCGGCGATGCCCGCCAGCAGCACCCATTGCCACCCCGCACCCACGTGCACCAGGCCGAACAGCAGCGATGCCAGCAGCAGCGCGAGGTTTTCCCCGTAGGGCAGCTGTTTGAAGCGTCGGCTCAAGCCGCCTTGAATGTAGCCACGGAACAGGGCTTCTTCCACCAGGGTCACCAGCAACAGGTTATTGAGCATCCACAGCCAGGCCTGGTCCGGCCATTTCGGCGCCCAACTGATCACGCCCAGCAAGGCTGCGCCACCCAGCGCGACAATGGCGGTAAGGGTCAGTACCAACGCGGTGACGCAGATCCACAGGCGCAACGAACGCCGCGCCACAATCCACGGGCAGGCCAGCAGCAACCAGAAACCAATCAACGGCTTGTCCAGGTTCAGGTACATCGAGAACGGCACGGCATCGGGGGTGAAGCGCTGCGGGGCAATGCCGCGACCGTTATGGAACCCCGGCAGCCAGTGCATCGCCAGGCCTAGCGCCAACACGATAAACAGCCCGTGACCCAGGTAACGCGCCCACGGCGTGCGCTGCTGGCGTACGGCATAGCCGGCGATCAACAGCAGGGCGACGGACACCAGCGCCAGTACGCCCAGTTGCCCGTAGGCCAAGGCCAGCACATAGCCGATGGAAAGAAGCGCCAGGTACAGCCAGGGCAGTGGGAGCATGGAGGAATCCTTGGAAAAAACCGGTCGGCATTATAGCGATGACCTGCGCGCCGAAACGTGAAAACGCCTCCCCGCAAAAGGGCTTGGGCAAGTGATTGCAAAACATGTCATCGGCTGGTTATAGTCCTTGCGTCCTTATTCCTTCAAAAAGATCAGCACATGCCAGCTTCCCTGCGCATAGCGGTAGTCGATTCAGCGGTCAACGCTGTGCGCGTGCCGTGCGCGAACAAGCAGCCTGCGCAGATCAGTCACTACCCCCCACCTGTCAGTAGCACGCCGGTGTACGCAGTCGTATCACCGCCGGGTGTTGGCATTTCGGGCTGATCGGCACGTTGTTGTGCCCGCTCTGCCTGCCTGAAAAAAACTACTGAATTTCAGCCTCTGCGGCTGAATCGGCTTTTTTTGCCTGATTACAGGTGGTAACCATGTCCGTTCTTTCGAAACACTCCGTGGCCGCGGCGGCCTCGACGAGCCTGTTTGTCCTGCTGTGGAGCAGCGGGGCGATCTTCTCCAAACTGGGCCTGGCCCATGCTTCGCCCTTCGCCTTCCTGCTGATCCGTTTTGCCATCGCCCTGGCGGGGCTGGTGATCCTGGTGCCGGTCCTGCGGTTGAAACTGCCGCGTCGCGGCAAGCCCGTGTTGTACGCGGCGGCGACCGGGTTGGTATTGCTGGGGGCCTATCAGATTTTCTATCTGCTGGCCCTGGACCTCAGCGTCACCCCCGGCGTCATGGCGACCATCATGGGGGTGCAGCCGATCCTCACCGTGGTGCTGATGGAGCGCCAGCGATCCTGGCGCCGGATGTTCGGCCTGAGTCTGGGCTTGGCCGGGCTGATCATGGTGGTCTACCAAGGCATCGGGCTGGCGGGCATGTCCCTGGCCGGGATGCTGTTCGGGCTGCTGGCCCTGGCAAGCATGACCTTCGGCTCGATCATGCAAAAGCGCATCACCGACAACCCCCTCGGCACCCTGCCGGTGCAGTACCTGGCGGGGCTGCTGTTGTGTTCGGTGTTCGTGCCGTTCCAGCCGTTCCACGTTGAACACAACGCCGGCTTTTACCTCCCGGTGCTGTGGATGGGCCTGGTGGTGTCGTTGCTGGCAACGCTGTTGCTGTACCGCCTGATCGCCCGGGGCAACCTGGTGAATGTCACCAGCCTGTTCTACCTGGTGCCGGCAGTGACGGCGGTGATGGATTACCTGATCTTCGGCAATCGGCTCGCGATGCTGAGCCTGTTGGGGATGGGCTTGATCATCATTGGGCTGGTCTTCGTGTTCCGCAAAAACTGATGCCCCCCGTAGGTGCCGGCCAGCCGGCGCCTACGGTTTTCGAGGCCGCAATACCAGCCACAACGCCCCGGCAATCAACACGCCGCCATATAAATGCGCCATCGATAACGGCTCGTCGAGCAACAACGCCCCCCACAACACGCCGAACGGCGGGATCAGGAAGGTGGTGGTCATCGACCTCACCGGCCCAATCGCGGTGAGCAGCCGAAAGTACAACACGTACGCAAACGCCGTACACACCAGCCCCAACCCCAGCAGCGACGACCAGACCTGCCAGCCACCCCAACTCGCCGGCGGATGGCTGATCGCGCTGTAGGCAAACAACGGCAGCAGAAACAGGGTCGCGCCCAGCATGCTGCCCAGGGCCGCGAGACGACTGTCCAGCCCGCCGCGCTGGTCCAGCCAGCGCCTGGCGAGGAACCCGGCAAAGCCATAACAGGTGGTGGCCAACAGGCAAGCCAGTGCGCCCATCAATAATTCCAGGTCAAACGCCACCGGTCCCGCACGTGTCAGCACGCCTACACCGAACAGACCCAGGCACACCCCGGCGATTTTCGACGGGGTGAGGCGTTCGCTGAAAAACAGCCCGCCAATCAACACCCCCATCAACGGCGTGGTGGCATTGAAGATCGCCGAGTAACCCGCCGGCAGTACCTGGGCGGCCACCGAATACATGGTCGCCGGGATCCCCGAGTTGATCACCCCCAGCAACAGGACCGTCTTGAACTTGCCCTGGAAATCCCAGTCCACCCGCGCCATCGCCAGGATCACCAATAGCCCGGCGGCGGCAATCGATACGCGGAAAAATGCGGTCGGCACCGTGCCGATTTCCGGCGCGATGATGCGCATGAACAGAAAGCTCGCGCCCCAGATGGCGGCGAGTCCCAGCAGGTAAAGGGTGTCAACAGGCCTCACGGAACACTCCTACATCAATAAGGCGGCGAGTGTTGCACGCCGCCTTCACTGATTACAGGACAAACCGCGTCACCAGCCCATTCAGGTCCACCGCCAGGCGCGACAGTTCCTGGCTGGCGGCCGAGGTCTGGGTGGCGCCGGCGGCGGTCTGGGTGGACAGGTCGCGGATGTTCACCAGGCTGCGGTCCACATCGCGCGCTACCAGCGCCTGTTGCTCGGCGGCGCTGGCGATCACCAGGTTGCGCTGGCTGATCTGCGAGATGGCGGCGGTGATTTTTTCCAGGGCACTGCCGGCGCTGTTGGCCCGTTGCAAGGTCTGGCCGGCGTGCTCGGCGCTGCTGGTCAACGCCTCGACGGTGGCCTGGGTGCCTTGCTGGATACCGGTGATCATCTGTTCGATTTCTTCGGTGGAGTCCTGGGTGCGCTGTGCCAGCGAACGCACCTCGTCGGCGACGACCGCAAACCCACGCCCGGCTTCACCGGCACGCGCCGCTTCAATCGCGGCGTTGAGCGCCAGCAGGTTGGTTTGCCCGGCGATGCCACGGATCACTTCCAGCACCTTGCTGATGTCCTGGGCTTGCAGCGCCAGGCCTTCGGCCTTGTTCGAGGCGCCGAGCACTTCGTCCACCAGGTTCTGGATCGAACTGATGGTTTCGCTGATCTGGTAGTGGCCGTGCTTACTGTCTTCATCGGAAGCCTGGGACGCCTCGGCGCTGGACACCGCATTGCCGGCGACCTCGTCCACTGCCGTGCTCATCTCGGTCACGGCGGTGGCAGCCTGCTCGATTTCATCGTTCTGCGCCTGCAGGCCGCGGGTGCTTTGTTCCATCACCGCGCTCATTTCTTCCGCGGCGGAAGCCAGTTGCTGCGCCGATTCGCTGATGCCTCGGATGGTGGTCTGCAGCTGCGCTTGCATGGTCGCCAGGGCGCTCAGCAATTGCGCGGGTTCGTCATGGCCGCGCACCACGATCGGCTGGCTCAAGTCGCCGGCGGCGATGGTGCGCGCCACGTTCAGGGCCTGGCCGATCGGCGCGGTGATGCTGCGGGTCAGCAGCCAGGCCAGCAGCAAGGTGGCGATCAATGCGACTGCGATAATCAGGCCGACAATCCACTGTGCGCTCGAATACATCTGTGCGGCCGAATCAGCCGCCGCTTCGACGCCGTTCTGGTTAAAGACGATCAGGTTTTCCAGGCTCTGGCTCAGGAGCGTGCCCTGGGGGGCGAGACGGCTGACGAGCAGGTCGAGGGCGTCTTGCTGTTGATCCTTGTCCACCAGCGCGACCATCTGCCCGACGATGGCCAGGTACGTCGCGACATTGCCCTTGAGGGTTTTCAGCAGTTCGCGCTCTTCGTCATTGCTCAGCAAGGTTTCATGACGTTCGAGTAGGGCTTGCAGTTCGCTGCTGGTGCGGCTGATCAGGCCTCTGCTGGTGTCACGCACGCGAGATTCGTCGGTGCTCACCAGGCGCAGGGACTCCAGGCGGACAGTGGCCACCAGGGCTGCGCTGTCATGGATATTCTCGATGCTCGGCATCCAGGTTTGTTCAATGACCAGCGCGCTTTCCCGCAGCTTGGCCATCTGGCCCAGGCCAAACATTCCCACAATCACCAGCAAGCTGGCCAAAACCCCAAAACTCAGACTGGCACGCAGACCGATCCTCATGTTCCTCAATGACATCTCAATGCTCCTTGGGCGATTAGAACCTGCTCCCGGATCGGTCTTCGGACCTTGTTAGGGTGGGAGAGGGCGCGCTATATATCAAAGTGCCATCAAGGTAGTAATCGGGGTTTCCCTTAGTTGGATCCAAAGCCCTATGGAGGACCCGCGGCCGTTCTGGTTGGCGGTTTTCCGGCTTCTACCTGCCAGGCCACGGCGCTCAAGGCGTGTGGATCAAACGCGGATCGACTATGAGGTGCGTTTATTGACCGGATGGTCGAATTAAAAAAATTGAAAATAAATGTACGAAATGAACGGACTTGTATAAGTCAGTGCAAAAAATGACCCTTCTCCTGCCTGCGTACACTGGCTAAGCTCAGGGCTTCCCGATGCCCGCTCGAGGTTTCCCGCATGTCGCCATCCACGCCTGCCCTCGCTATCGCCCGCACCATCCTCGAAGGCTTCGACGATTACCGCGAACACTTTCGCCAGATCACCGATGGTGCCCGCGAGCGTTTCGAAAGGGCCCAGTGGCAACAGGGGCAGGCGGCGTCGGCGGCGCGGATCAACCTGTACGAAGACAAGGTCGGTGAAGTCAGCGCGCGCCTGCGTGCGAACTTCGAGGGCAGCGCATTGCTCGACATTGACCTATGGCCGCTGGTGAAAAGCGCCTATATCGGCCTGATCGACCTGCGCTTTGACGATGAGCTGTCCGAGACCTGGTACAACTCGATCTTCTGCGGCCTGTTCAGCCATGACCTGATCAGCGACGGCTGCATGTTCATCCACACCACGCGGCCGAGCCTGCGCCGGGCGCGGGCGGCACAAACCCGTATCTACGCGCCCGCCGGCCAGATTCCCGAGATGCTCGCGCAGATTTTTGCCGACTATCGTTTCAGCGAGCCCTACGCCGACCTGGCAGCCGACCTGCATCGCCTCGAAGCCCAACTGCGGGAAAACCTGCCGGACTGGGTGTGCAAGGACCCGGACCTCAAGGTCGAGCTGTTTTCCTCGGTGCTCTACCGCAACAAAGGTGCCTACCTCGTCGGGCGCATCTACACCCGCGACGAACAATGGCCCCTGGTGATCCCGCTGCTGCACCGCGAAGGGCAGGGCATCCAGATCGATGCGCTGATCACCGACGAGGCCGAGGTGTCGATCATCTTTTCGTTCACCCGTTCCTACTTCATGGTCGACGTGCCGGTGCCGGCGGAATTCATCGGCTTTCTCAAACGCATCCTGCCGGGCAAGCACATCGCCGAGCTGTACACCTCGATTGGTTTCTATAAACACGGCAAGTCGGAGTTCTACCGCGCGCTGATCAATCACCTGGCCACCACCGACGATCGATTCATCATGGCCCCCGGCGTGCGTGGCATGGTCATGAGCGTGTTCACCCTGCCGGGCTTCAACACCGTGTTCAAGATCATCAAGGACCGTTTTTCACCGTCGAAAAACGTCAACCGCGCCACGGTGATCGAGAAGTACCGCCTGGTCAAAAGCGTCGACCGCGTCGGGCGCATGGCCGATACCCAGGAGTTCGCCGACTTCCGCTTTCCCCTGGGCAAGTTCGAGCCCGAGTGCCTGGCGGAACTGCTGGACGTCGCCGCCGGCACCGTCGAAGTGGAAGGCGACACCGTGCTGATCCGCCACTGCTGGACCGAACGGCGCATGACCCCGCTCAACCTCTACCTGGAACACGCCAACCCCGCCCAGGTGCGCGAAGCCCTGGAAGACTACGGCCTGGCGATCAAGCAACTGGCGGCAGCGAACATCTTCCCCGGCGACATGCTGCTGAAGAACTTCGGCGTCACCCGTCACGGGCGCGTAGTGTTTTATGACTATGACGAAATCTGCTTTCTCACCGAGGCCAACTTTCGTCACATCCCCGCGCCGCGTACGCCCGAGGACGAAATGGCGTCCGAGCCCTGGTATTCCATCGGCCCGCTGGATGTATTCCCGGAAGAATTCCCGCCGTTCCTGTTCGCCGATGCCGGCCAGCGCAAGTTGTTCGATGAGCTGCACGGCGAGTTGTACAACGCCGATTACTGGAAAGGTTTGCAGGACGCTATTCGCGCGGGGAAGGTGATTGATGTGTTTCCGTATCGACGCAAGTGGGGAGAAATATCTTGAACTGCTCAGTCACTGTGGTTTAGCACACCCTGGAGTGTTCCCACTGAAAAAAACTACTGGCAATTATAAAAAGCCAGTAGTTCAAGGTGATATAGGTTATAAGTCGATATGTCTAATGGTTCGGTTGAGGTTACTTCAGGAATGGTATGTCTTTGTTAGTTTCCAGTACCCTGTCACTCCAGTTAGTCAAACGATTTCTGTCAGCTTCGTTGGACGAACGACTCTGGCCTGTAGCCGTTGCCTGGTAGAGGTCATTCATCGATTTTTTATACGTTTTATCGATATTATTAGTTGAATACCCTTTGTCCTGTAATTCAATTTTTCTCTGTAGCAAACCTATAGGCTTGTCAACATGACTTTGACCGAATTTGGAGGTAGGGAACTCGTTGGGGAGACTTTTTAAAGTTTCAATGGTTTTCCACGAACTGGAGGAAGAGGCCGAGGCACCTTGTGGCATGCTGTCTGGCGTGCGTTGGTGCTTTTCTGAAAATGAATGTCCATAGCCTCCGACACGAGAGGAAGACATGCGATCTATAGGCATAAAAACTCCGATGAGCATTGTTGTTGATGATTGGTAAATAGCGCGTCGAATATGATTTCGATATTGCATCAGCGCATCAGTGTTTTCTCACAAAAGCGCGGGATGCTTCTTTATTCCTTTCGCGAAATAAATCGCTGTGTTTTTAATAGGGTATTCAAGTGTTGAATGGAAAAGACGCGTCTTCTTGGCTTTCGTTTGTTAAAGGTTACTCATGAAGTTCATTCCTCGAATGGCCTGGCTTGTAGAATGATATTGCGAGATTCTATTCGCCGTCAGGCTTGTTGGCCGCTCCGATGAAGCTTGGCTGCTGGTTGATGTTGACGACGGCCTTTCGGTATAGGCCGGAGCAAACTCGTAGCGCGGTGGTGGCAGGGTATCTGCCGAGCGTGGTTGGGACCGCATGGACTCTTGGTAGCTCGGCGGCTGGCGCGGCGTTACGGAATCGATTGGCATATTAAGCTCCGTATTCAATGGGGAGTACTTTGAGTTGCTTGAGATATCTGGCAACTCATTGAAGCCTGCGTATCTCACCCATCAAATCGGACTTTCTCTTTTTAACAGTGTGACGGGCGCCCAAAGCCCTGTAGTACAAGTCGCTATTGGGGGCAGCCCTCATTTTAAACTTTGGACAATATGAACATCCCGAGCGTTGCCAGTCTGCTTGTAGCGCTGTTTGCGCTTCGATTCTCCGTCAGGTTGGTGGCCGGCTCGGCTGGAGTACGGCTATTACTGGTCGAAGGCTGCGTACCTGTTGCTTGCGCATAGCTCGGAGGGGGCTCATTGGGCGGCAGGTTCCGAGAACTCATTGCTTCATCGTATGAGGGCGGGTTGTCTGAGGGTGTAGTGGACGGCCTGATTTCCATGGAAGCTCCGTTTCACGTTAGGTGGGTGTCTGGAAGTCTCATTGAACCGTTCACGTGCCATCCATCCCATCGGACTGCTGCTATTGAAACTACCGAATGGTCCACTCCGTGTCGTAGTAAATATCGTCATCGGCGGTAAGTCAGCGCAGTCCTGATTGACTGACCGTCTCCATACTGGTCGAAATCTGCGACAATCCCCGTCCTCTCTGATGACTTACGCTGCGCAGGCCTCACCTGCCTCACCCAAAAGACCCTTGCCGCCCTGATGACTGACCAAGCGCCCGCTATCGACCAACTGCTGAAAAACCTCGACCACGCCATGCTCGCCGACCGCCACCGCTTGCGGCGCCAGTTGCTCGAGCTGCGCAAGAAGCCCGACGAGGAGAAGCTGGCGCAGTGGGTGGTGCGCATGCAGGCGTCCTGCGCCCAGGTCACGGCACGGCGCGCCAGCCTGCCGGTGATTCGTTACGACGACAGCCTGCCGATCGCCGCCAAGCGCGATGAGATCAAGGACGCGCTGCAAAAGCATCAGGTGCTGATCATTGCCGGCGAGACCGGCTCGGGCAAGACCACCCAGTTGCCGAAGATCTGCCTGGAGATCGGCCGCGGCCAATATGGCCTGATCGGCCATACCCAGCCACGCCGGATCGCTGCGCGCAGCGTCGCCAGCCGCGTCGCCGAAGAGTTGGCCACGCCGCTGGGCGCGTTGGTCGGCTATCAGGTGCGCTTCGAAGACCAGAGCGACGCCAACACCTTGATCAAGCTGATGACCGACGGTATCCTGCTGGCGGAGACCCAGAACGACCGTTACCTGGAACGCTACGACACGATCATCGTCGACGAAGCCCACGAACGCAGCCTGAACATCGACTTCCTGCTGGGTTACCTGAAAACCCTGCTGCCGCGTCGTCCGGACCTGAAAGTCATCATCACGTCGGCGACCATCGACCTGGAGCGTTTTTCCAAGCACTTCGACGACGCACCGATTGTCGAGGTCTCGGGTCGCACCTTCCCGGTGGACACCTGGTACCGCCCGCTGACCCTGGAACAGGACGAGGAGGGCAACCGTGTCGAAGACGACCTGACCGTCGATCAGGCGATCCTCGCCACCCTTGATGAAATCGCCGCCTATGAGCGCAGCGAACGCCGCAGCCCTGGCGACGTGCTGGTGTTTTTGCCCGGTGAGCGCGAGATTCGCGATGCGGCCGAGATGCTGCGCAAGGCCCAGCTCAAGCACACCGAGATCCTGCCGTTGTACGCGCGCCTGTCACCGGCCGAACAACAGCGCATTTTTCAGTCCCATCCAGGGCGCCGCGTGGTACTGGCGACCAACGTGGCAGAAACCTCGCTGACCGTGCCGGGCATTCGTTATGTGGTCGACAGCGGCACCGCACGCATCAGCCGCTACAGCTACCGCGCCAAGGTGCAACGCCTGCCGATCGAGGCGATTTCCCAGGCCAGTGCCAACCAGCGTAAAGGTCGTTGCGGCCGGGTGGAGCCGGGGATCTGTATTCGCTTGTACAGCGAAGAGGATTTTATCGGGCGTCCGGAATTTACCGACCCGGAAATCCTGCGCACCAACCTCGCGGCGGTGATCCTGCAGATGCTGCACCTGCGCCTGGGCGAAATCACCGATTTCCCGTTTATCGAACCGCCGGACGGCAAGGCCATCAGCGACGGTTTCAACCTGTTGCAGGAACTCTCAGCCGTCGACCGCAACAGCCAGCTCACGCCATTGGGCCGCCAGTTGGCGCGCCTGCCGGTAGACCCGCGCATGGGCCGCATGCTGCTCGAAGCCGCCAAGCTCGGCAGCTTGCAGGAAGTGTTGATCGTGGCCAGCGCCATGTCGATCCAGGACCCGCGCGAGCGCCCACCGGAGCGCCAGCAGGCCGCCGACCAGGCCCATGCGCAGTGGAAAGATGCGGACTCGGACTTCGCCGGGCTGGTCAATTTGTGGCGTGGCTTTGAAGAGCAGCGCCAGGCACTCACCGCCAGCCCGCTGCGCAACTGGTGCCGCAAGAACTTCCTCAACTACCTGCGCCTGCGCGAGTGGCGTGATTCCCATCGCCAGTTGAGCCTGATCTGCCGCGACATGCAGCTGACCGTCAACAAAGAACCGGCGGACTTCCCCAAGCTGCACAAGGCGGTGCTGTCCGGCCTGCTCAGCCAGATCGGCCAGAAGACTGAAGACGGCGATTACCTCGGCGCTCGTCAGCGACGTTTCTGGATCCACCCCTCCTCGGGCATCGGCAAGAAACGCCCGCAATGGCTGATGACCGCCGAACTGGTGGAAACCACCAAGCTGTATGCGCGCATGGTGGCGAAGATCGATGCCGACTGGATCGAACCGCTGGCCGGGCACTTGATCAAGAAAAACCACTTCGAACCCCACTGGGAGAAGAAGCGCGGCCAGGTGGTGGCGTTCGAGCAGATCACCCTGTTCGGGCTGATCGTGGTCGGGCGTCGGCCGGTGCATTACGGGCCGATTGACCCGGTGGTGTCGCGGGAGTTGTTTATTCGCGAAGGCTTGGTGCGTGGCGAGATCCAGTCCCGCGCCAAGTGCCTCACGGCCAACCAGCAACTGCTGGAGCAGCTCGACGAACTGGAAGCCAAGGCACGCCGCCGCGATATCCTGGCCGACGAAGAGACCTTGTACGCGTTCTATGACGCACGGCTGCCGGCGGAGATCCACCAGACCGCCACCTTTGACAGCTGGTATAAGGTCAACAGCCAGAAAGATCCGCAGTTGCTGATCATGCGCGAGGAAGACGTGCTGGCCCGCGAGGCCAGTGAAGTCACTGCCGCCCATTACCCGGACACCCTGCACCTGGGCGACCTGGAACTGGCCCTGAGTTACCACTTTGAACCCAACCACCCCCGCGACGGCGTGACCCTGCGCGTACCGGCACCGCTGCTGCCAGCCTTGCCGCCGAAGCGCCTGGAATGGCTGGTGCCAGGGCTGATCGAAGCCAAGTGCATCGCCCTGGTGCGCAACCTGCCCAAGGCCCTGCGCAAGAACTTCGTGCCGGTGCCGGATTTCGTCAAGGCGGCGCTGCAGCGCATCGAGTTTGGCCAGGGTTCGTTGCCCCAGGCATTGGGGCGCGAGCTGCTGCGCATGACCGGGGCGCGGGTCAGCGATGAGGCCTGGGCCGAAGCGGCGCAGCAGGTGGAAAACCATCTGAAGATGAACCTGGAAGTGGTCGACGGCCAAGGCAGGTTCCTTGGCGAAGGCCGCGACCTGGCCGAACTGACTGCACGCTTTGCCGAAGCCAGCCAGGCCGCGCTGGCTGTGCCGCACACCGCGAAAAGCCAGCAGGCGGTGGAGGCCAAGGTGTTCGCGGCGGTGGCTGAGAAAACTCAGCAGAAGATCGCCGGGCTGTCGATGACGGTCTACCCGGCGCTGGTGGAAGAAAACGGCACCGTGAAAGAGGGGCGTTTCTCCACCGCCGCCGAGGCTGAGTTCCAGCACCGCCGGGCGTTGCAGCGCCTGCTGATGCAGCAATTGGCGGAACCGGCCAAATTCCTGCGCGGCAAATTGCCCGGCCTCACTGAACTAGGCCTGATGTACCGCGAACTGGGGCGTATCGACGCCCTGGTGGAAGACATCCTGCTGGCCAGCCTCGACACCTGCGTGCTGGAAGGCGAAGCCAGCCTGCCCCGTGACGGTGCCGGTTTGGCGGCGCTGGCTGAACGCAAGCGTGGCAGCTGGACCGAACACGCCGAACGCCTGGCGCGCCTGACCCTGGACGTGCTGAAGCTCTGGCATGGCCTGCAAAAGCGCTTCAAGGGCAAGATCGACCTGGCCCAGGCCGTGGCCCTGAACGACATCAAGCAGCAATTGAGCAACCTGGTCTATCCCGGCTTTGTGCGCGAAACCCCGGCGCAGTGGTTCAAGGAATTGCCGCGTTTTCTCAAGGCCATCGAATTGCGCCTGGAGAAACTGCCGAGCCAGGTGCAAAAGGATCGAGTGTGGAGCAGCGAACTGGGCGGCCTGTGGGCGCAGTACCAGAACCGCTTGAACAAGCACGCCCAGGAAGGCAAGCGCGACCCGCAACTGGAGCTGTATCGCTGGTGGTTGGAGGAATACCGGGTGTCGTTGTTTGCCCAGCAGTTGGGGACCAAGGTGCCGATTTCCGACAAGCGCTTGAGCAAGCAGTGGAGCCAAGTAGAGCCCTGAAGCTCTCCCTGTCTCCAAGACTGAGCAGGTCCAAATGTGGGAGGGGGCTTGCCCCCGATAGCGGTATATCAGTCACAGAATCTTTGTCTGACACACCGCTATCGGGGGCAAGCCCCCTCCCACATTGAAACTTGATGGCGTTTTGATCGGGGTGTTTATCCGGCATATGGCGCCAAACCCCAGGGTTTGTGGCAAACTTCGCCGCTATAAATGCCGGGATCGTCGCAAAAGTCTGCGGCGCGAAGGAATAAAGCGTTGCCAGTTTGATGTCCGCTGGGCGGAATAAAACTACTTAAAGTTTGGTACGTCGGTACCAATATCATCTGCCTGACAGATTTAGAGGAACGATCGTGCATAACGTCGTCATCAGCGGCACTGGCCTTTACACCCCTGCCAACAGCATCAGCAACGAAGAGCTGGTGCAGTCTTTCAATGCTTACGTGCACCAGTTCAACTCGGACAACGCCGCTGCCATCGAGCGCGGTGAAGTCCAGGCGCTGACGGAGTCGAGCGCCGCGTTCATCGAAAAGGCGTCGGGCATCAAGAGCCGCTTTGTGATGGACAAGGAGGGCATCCTTGACCCGCAGCGCATGGCGCCGCGCCTGCCTGAGCGCAGCAATGACGAGTGGTCGGTGCTTTGCCAGATGGCCATCGGTGCCGCCGAGCAGGCCCTGCAGCGCGCCGGCAAGACTGCCGCCGACATCGACGGTGTGATCGTCGCCTGTTCCAACCTGCAACGTGCCTACCCGGCCATCGCCATCGAAGTCCAGGAAGCCCTGGGCATCGCAGGCTTCGGTTTCGACATGAACGTGGCGTGCTCCTCGGCGACCTTCGGCATCCAGAACGCCGCCAACAGCATCCAGCTGGGCCAGGCCCGGGCGATCCTGATGGTCAACCCGGAAGTCTGCACCGGCCACTTGAACTTCCGCGACCGCGACAGTCACTTTATCTTCGGCGACGCCGCCACGGCCGTGGTCCTCGAGCGCGCCGACCTGGCGACCTCCGAGCATCAGTTCGACGTGGTGAGCACCAAGCTGCTGACCAAGTTCTCCAATAACATCCGCAACAACTTCGGCTTTCTCAACCGCGCAGCGGAAGAGGGCATCGGTGCGCCCGACAAACTGTTCGTGCAGGAAGGCCGCAAAGTCTTCCGCGACGTGTGCCCGATGGTCGCGGAACTGATCGGCGTGCACCTGGAAGAGAACCAGTTGAACGTGGCCGATGTGAAGCGCTTCTGGCTGCACCAGGCCAACCTGAGCATGAACCACCTGATTGTGAAGAAACTGCTGGGCCGCGAAGCCACGGTGGAAGAAGCACCGGTGATCCTCGATACTTACGCCAATACCAGCTCGGCGGGTTCGGTGATTGCGTTTCACACCTACCAGGACGATCTGCCCAAGGGCGCCGTCGCGGTACTCAGTTCGTTTGGCGCAGGCTATTCGATCGGTAGCGTGATCCTGCGCAAGCGTTAAGACAATCGAGGTCTTGAATGGCAGCAGCGGACGACGCGCACCTGCTTGAACGACTGCTCAAGGGCGAGCAACGGGCCTACAAGGAATTGGTCACCACGTACCAAAGCGCGATGCGGGCGGTGGCGTATGCCATCGCCGGCCAGCGGCATGCCGACGAAGTGGTGCAGGACGCCTGGCTGTCGGTGGTGCGCAACCTGGCCAAATTCGAAGGGCGTTCCAGCCTCAAGACCTGGCTGCTGACCATCACCGCCAACGCCGCCAAGGGGCGCTATAAGCAGAATCGCCGGGAAGTGCTGCTCGACGACTTGCCTTCGCCCCATGGCACCATCGGCGATGACCGCTTTACTGCCGATGATGGCCACTGGGCCGTCGCCCCGTATGCTTGGCACCAGGACACCCCGGAAGCCTTGCTGACCGAGGATGAACTGCGCAAATGCCTGGAGCACACGTTGCTGAGTTTGTCCGAACTGCAAAGCAGCGTGCTGGTGCTGCGTGAACGCCAGGGCCTGGAACTGGAGGAGATCTGTAATCTTCTGACGCTCTCACTCTCCAATGTCCGCGTGCTGTTGCATCGAGCACGGCTTAAAGTCTTCGCCACGGTGGAGCATTTTGAGGAAACGGGCGAATGTTGACCTGTAAAGAACAAGTGGCACGTTCCAGTGACTATCTCGATGGGCAATTGACCTTTCGCGAACGTCTGCTGGTGCGTCATCACTTGATGTTCTGCCCCAACTGCCGACGGTTTATCCGCCAGATGCGCCTGCTGCAGGCGACGTTGCGGATGCTGCCGCAGGAACCGGTGAAGGACGTGGATGCCTTGGCGCAACGGCTGGCTGCGGAGCGGCTCAAGGATCAGAAAGGCGGGGAATAAGCAGGCTCGCGTGGGGCGATCGGACGGATGATGGGGACCGATCCACCCACGCAAGTCTGGTACAGCCACCTTGGGCCTTCCTGGCCCAAGGCTTTCAACTTTTACATTTAGAACTTGGCTTCTGCATCCAGCTGGAAGGTGTTGGCTTTGGCGCTACCGTCCACCAGCGTGCGGCTGTAGGTGTCGGTTTTGGTCAGGAAGTAGGTTGCGCCGACGGCGAAGTTCTTGTCGATGTCATAGCCGACTTTGAACTTGTGACCACGGGAACCGGTGAAGCCGCCGCCGAAGTCCGAATCGGTGAAGGCACCCACCACGGCGTTTTTCTGCACGTCGCGATAGTTGTAGTCCAGGTTGAAACCGAACACCTTGGACTTGGCACCCAGCAACCAGGCAGTGTCCGCATCGTCGACAGCGTCGTTGTTTTTCACGTACTGACCATAGAACGACAGGGGGACCGCCAGGCCGCCGATATCGACTTGACCGAAGCCTTCATACAGGCGGAACTCGCCGTTGGGGGTGTTACCGTTGGTGGCCAGCACGTTCGGGGTACTGGTGCCTGAGGCGCGGCTGTCTTCATCGTTCTGGTAGGCGTAGACGCTGCCGCCCAGGGTCATTTTCAGGTTGTCGGTCACCGAGAAGCGGGTCCCCAACTGGCCGGTGGTCAGGCGCAGGTCATGGCGGTACTGCACGCCGTCACCGTCCACGTTGTCCTTGAGGTTGTAGTTACCCAGGCTGCCGAACAGCTCGGCGCTGCCGCCCAGTGGGTACTTGTAGGTGAGTGCCAGGCCTTCCGGGTTGATGTCGCTATCCCAGATCACATCGCCCATGTTGACCCAGGGCTGCAGCATTTTGCCGCCAATGATGTGCAGGTTTTTGATCTGGTCGGGGTGGTAGTCGATGTAGCCGAGGTCCAGCCAGATCGATTTTTTATCGAAGTAGCCGTCCAGGTCCTGGTTGGTGGAGCGCGCATCGCTGCCGCCGCCGGTGGCGATACGGATACCGGTGTCCACCTGCGGGTTGATTTCGGTGTAGGCGCCGAGGCGCGCGCGGATCCGTTCGCGGTCCTTGTCGCGACCGGTGACGCCGGCGCGGGTCACACCATTTTCGCCTTCGACCTTGATGGTCTCGTGGCGCATGCGCACATCACCCTTGAACTGAGTCTTGGCGGCCCAGGCCAGCTTCTGGTCGAAGCTGCTCAGCTCGTTGGTTTTCTTCGCGGTGGCCGCGATCTGTTCGTTGGTCTCTTGTTGAGCTTGCCGTGCGATCTGCTGTTCTTTCTGGTCTTTGGCCAACTCGTTTTGCAGTTCGGTGTACTGCGAAGCGGTGATCTGGCCGTTGGCCTTGAGCATGTCGAGCAATTTAGCGTCGACTGCAGCGCCGGCCGGAACGCTCAGGGCCAGTAACAGGCCACCGCACAGGGCCGCTGCAGTTTTAGTGGAAGCAAGACGCATATCAATCTCCGAAAGTGAGGAGGGATGGCAAACCATCCAGGACACAACCGACCGATGACGGACGGAAAAATAACCACCTGATAGAACCAGGCGCTCTAAAAACAGGCGTCAGTATCACGATCGTTTATGACGGCGCAGTGGCGAAGTGATGTCATGTAGATGACAAATTATTTAAGAATGGAACTATTGATTTAGAGCCTTGTCGGGCGATTGAGGGGTGTGCCCGGACCTGCGATAAGCGATACTCGCCAGGCTTTCATGCCATGACGTAGTGAGGATGCCAATGCCGCTGCAACGCCTGGACAGCCTGTCCGAAATCGCCCCGCAGGCCTGGGACGTACTGGTGCCGGACGCCCAGCCCTTTGTGCGGCACGCCTTCCTCAGCGCGCTGGAAGACAGTGCCAGCCTGGGCCCTCAATCGGGCTGGCAACCGGAACATTTGTTGCACTGGGAAGGCGACCGCCTGGTGGCGGCATTGCCCAGTTATCGCAAATGGCATTCCTACGGCGAGTACGTGTTCGACCATGGTTGGGCCGATGCCTGCGAGCGTGCGGGCATTGATTACTACCCCAAGCTGCTGACGGCCGTACCGTTCAGCCCGGTCAGCGGCCCCCGCCTGTTAGCGGCCAGCGCCGACGATGGGTTCGAACTGCTGAAGAGCCTGCCGGGCTATCTGGAAATCGAAGGGCTCTCCAGTGCCCATATCAACTTCACCGACGGCCTGGCCGATGAGGCGTTAGCCCAACAACCGGGTTGGTTGCGGCGCCTGGGCTGTCAGTTTCACTGGCAGAATCGTGGCTACCGTGACTTCCAGGATTTCCTCGACGCCCTCAGTTCCCGCAAGCGCAAACAGATGCGCAAGGAGCGCGAACAAGTGGCGGGGCAGGGCATCGACTTCGAATGGTTGCAAGGCCACGCGCTGAGCGAGGCGCAGTGGGATTTTGTCTACGCCTGCTACGCCAATACCTACGCGGTACGCCGCCAGACACCGTACTTGACCCGCGCGTTTTTCAGCCTGCTGGCCGAGCGCATGCCCGAGGCGATCCGTGTGGTGCTGGCCAAGCAAGGCACACGCCCGGTGGCCATGGCCTTCAGCTTGATCGGTGGCGACAGCTTCTACGGCCGCTACTGGGGTTGCCTGGCGGAGTTCGACCGGCTGCATTTCGAAACCTGCTTCTACCAGGGTATGGACTATGCCATCGCTCACGGCCTGCAACGCTTCGACGCCGGCGCCCAGGGCGAGCACAAATTGATTCGCGGGTTCGAGCCGGTGATCACCCGGTCATGGCACTACCTGCGCCATCCCGGGTTGAAGAATGCCGTCGAGGATTTCCTCGAGCGCGAACGGGTGGGGATTGTGGCGTATGCCGAAGAGGCGAGGGCAGCCCTGCCTTACCGGCAGGGCTGAACCATTGGTCTGGCAATGCTGGCAGGACGTAATGGAGTCGATATCCTGTATGTACAAAAGTACATACAGGATGTGCCATGCATTTTGAGTGGGATGAGTCCAAGAACAAAGTCAATATTTCCAAGCACGGCATCGATTTCAACGACGTTCCGGATATCTTTCGGCATCTAATGCTGGCCTTGCGCGATGATCGAGCGGATTATGGCGAAGAGCGTTGGATCAGTATTGGCTGGATCAAATTGTTAATGGGCGTGGTCGTATACACCGAGCGGCACGGTGATGTGATCCGTATCATTTCCGCCCGAAAAGCAACCAAGAAGGAGGCCAAATATTATGACGCAAACATCGAAAACTGATTGGGAGCGCCTGGCCAAGATGAATGATGAAGAAGTTGATACCAGCGATATTCCTGAGTTGGACGCGGAATTTTTCCGGCGTGCAGAGTTGCGTGTGCCGGTGAAGCAGGCAGTTACGATTCGGCTGGATGCTGACGTTTTGGAGTGGTTTAAAGGTCAAGGTACGGGTTACCAGACGCGTATCAATCAATTGTTGCGCCAATACATGCAGGCTCATCAGGGTTGAGTATCTGCCCATTGAAATCAGCCCTGCTCTACCGGCAGGGCTGACCCTTTGCCTCAGGCCGGCTCCTCCTTGCCCAGCCATCGATAGACAACACCGCCCGCCACCGCACCCAGGATCGGCGCGAGCCAGAACATCCACAATTGCTGGATCGCCCACCCGCCCACGATCAGTGCCGGGCCGGTACTGCGGGCCGGGTTGACCGAGGTGTTGGTCACGGGGATGGAGATCAGGTGGATCAACGTGAGGGCCAGGCCAATGGCGATGGGCGCGAGGCCCTTCGGGGCACGGTGGTCGGTGGCGCCGAGGATGATCAGCACGAACATGGCTGTCATCACCAGCTCACAGACCAACCCCGCAGCCATTGAATAGCCGCCCGGCGAATGCTCGCCATAGCCGTTGGAGGCCAGCCCGCCGGCCAGTTCAAAGCCCGGCCTGCCGCTGGCGATGAAGTACAACAATGCGGCGGCGACCACCCCGCCAATGACTTGGGCCACGATGTACGCCGGTAACTCCCTGGCCGGAAACCTCCCGCCCACCACCAGCCCCACCGATACCGCCGGGTTGAGGTGACAACCGCTGATATGCCCGATAGCCACCGCCATGGTCAGCACCGTGAGCCCGAACGCCAGGGCCACACCCAGCAACCCGATCCCGACGGCGGGAAACGCGGCGGCCAACACCGCACTCCCGCAACCACCCAACACCAGCCAAAACGTTCCCAACCCCTCTGTGACTGAACGCTTGAACAAAGACATGCAACACGTCCTTGATAGATCGCTCTACCCAATCAGTAAATCAGTGATGCTCCCTGCAGATTTACTTCAGCGCCCGTCTGGGCACTGCACTGAGTACAGCACGGTTTTTACACAAATCCAGACCATCAAGTGTGGGAGGGGGCTTGCCAGTCAGTTAAGGCTTTTTGTAGGAGCGAGCAAGCTCGCTCCTACAGGAGGCGATGTACGCTTGCCCCCCTCACATTATTTTAAACGGTGTTTGCTTCAGTCGATGCCGACAAACCCACCGGTCTGGTGCTGCCACAAACGTGCATACAAGCCGCCATGGGCCAGCAGCTCGGCATGGCTGCCGGTCTCGGCAATCTGGCCTTTCTCCAGCACCACCAGGCGGTCCATCCGCGCGATTGTCGACAACCGGTGCGCAATCGCAATCACCGTCTTGCCTTGCATCAGGGTTTCCAGGCTTTCCTGGATCGCCGCTTCCACTTCCGAATCCAGCGCCGAGGTGGCTTCGTCCATGATCAGGATCGGCGCATCCTTGAGCAGTACACGGGCAATGGCGATACGTTGACGCTGCCCACCGGAGAGTTTCACCCCGCGTTCGCCCACATGGGCATCCAGCCCGGTACGCCCTTCCGAGTCCGACAGCAGCGGGATGAACTCATCGGCACGCGCCTTGTGCACGGCGGCCCAGAGTTGTTCGTCGGTGGCGTCCGGCTTGCCGTACAGCAGGTTGTCGCGGATCGAGCGGTGCAGCAGCGAGGTGTCCTGGGTGATCATGCCGATCTGTTCGCGCAGGGTTTCCTGGGCCACTTCGGCGATGTCCTGGCCGTCGATCAGGATGCGCCCGCCTTGCAGGTCGTAGAGGCGCAGCAGCAGGTTGACCAGGGTCGACTTGCCCGCGCCGGACGGGCCGATCAGGCCGATTTTTTCCCCGGCCTTGATCTCAAGGTTCAGGCCGCCAATGATCCCGCTCTGCTTGTCGTAGTGGAAATCCACCTGCTCGAAGCGTACTTCGCCCTGGGGCACTGTCAGGCGCGGGGCATTGTCGCGGTCGACCACGGCCAGGGGCTGGGCGATGGTCTTGAGGCCGTCCTGCACGATGCCGATATTTTCGAAAATGCCGTTGACCACCCACATGATCCAGCCGGACATGTTGACGATGCGAATCACCAGGCCAGTGGCCAGGGCGATGGCGCCCACGGAAATCAGCGACTGGGTCCACAGCCACAGGGCCAGGCCGGTGGTGGTGACGATCAGCAGGCCGTTCAGCACGGTGATCACCGCATCCATGCTGGTGAGCACGCGTGCCGCCAGCTGGGTTTTTTCGGTTTGCTCAATGATCGCTTCCTTGGCGTATTCCTGCTCATTCTGGGTATGGGCGAACAGCTTCAAGGTGGTGATATTGGTGTAGCCGTCGACGATGCGCCCCATGAGTTTGGAACGGGCTTCGGAAGAAATTACCGAACGCTCCTTGACCCGCGGTACGAAGTAACGCAATGCCAGGCAGTAACAAATGATCCAGGTGATCAACGGAATCATCAGTCGCCAGTCGGCCTCGGCAAACAGCACCAGGGAGGTGATGGCGTAGATCGACACGTGCCAGATGGCTTCCGCTGTTGCCACCGCAGAGTCACGCAAGGAGTTGCCGGTTTGCATGATGCGCTGGGCAATGCGCCCGGCGAAATCGTTCTGGAAGAAATTCAGGCTCTGCTTGAGCACATAGCTGTGGTTCTGCCAGCGGATCAGGCTGGTCATGCCGGGGTTGATGGTCTGATGCACCAGCAAGTCGTGCAGGCCATTGAAAATCGGGCGCAGCAGCAGGGCGACCACGGCCATCCAGATCAGCTCGGTGCTGTGGAGCTGGAAGAAGTTGGCGGGTGGCGTGCCCTGGGCCAGGTCGATGATACGGCTCAGGTAGCTGAACAGCGCGACTTCGATCAGCGCACCGACCAGGCCCACCACCAGCAGTGCGGCAAAACAGGGCCACACCTGGCGCAGGTAGTAGAGGTAGAAGGGCAGGACTTTGTCGGGAGGGGCGGCGCTGGGAGCGTCGCGGAAAATATCGATCAGTTGTTCAAAACGACGATAGAGCATTAGGGTTGACGCCCGCCTGGCGGGCTCTCCTTTCAAATGCGCGCGCAGCCTTGTGGGCCGCGCGCGGAGCTACCTGCAGACCTCAGTCGATGCGCTTGGCCGACTTGATCAGGACAGGATCGATGGGCACGTTCTGCATGCCTTGCTTGGTGGTGGTCTGGGAGTTGACGATGATGTCGACCACATCCATGCCCTTGACCACCTTGGCGAACACGGCATAACCGGCATCGCGACCCGGGTCGAGGAAGGCGTTGTCAGCCACGTTGATGAAGAACTGGCTGGTGGCCGAGTCCGGGTTCGAGGTGCGGGCCATCGACAGGGTGCCACGCACGTTATGCAGGCCATTGCTGGCTTCGTTCTTGATCGGCGCTTCGGTCGGCTTTTGCGACATCTGCTGGGTGAACCCGCCACCCTGGACCATGAAGCCCGGGATCACGCGGTGGAAGATCGTGTTGGTGTAGAAGCCTTTGTCGACATAGGCGAGGAAATTCTTGGTACTGATCGGCGCCTTGACCGGGTCCAGTTCGATTTCAATGTCGCCGTTGGTGGTGGAGATCAATACGTGTGGCGCCTTGGAAGGCTCGGCGGCCATCAGGTTGGCAGCGAACAGAACGGAACCGGCAAAAAAGGCGATTTTTTTCAGCATGGGTCAGTGATCCTGGGTAGTGGTTTCGACTGTCTCTAGAAAATCGAGCAGGGTGGTATTAAAGACTTCGGGTTGGTCCAAGGGCGTGGCATGGCGGGAATCCTCGATCACCACCAGTCGCGCATCGGGCAGCAGTTTTACATAGTTTTCTTTCTGGGCCACGGGGGTGTAGTCGTGGTCGGCGCTGATGACCAGGGTTGGACAGGTAATCCTCGAAAGTCGTTCCTGTACGCCCCAGCCCACAATCGCATCGAAGCTGGCGAGATAAGCACGTTTGTCGTTTTTTGCCCAGCGTTCGGCCATCTTGCGGCGCAGGTCGGCCTGTGCAGGTTTTGGAAACAGCCGGTCGCCGAGTGCCTTGCCGATGGTGGCCAGGCTGAGCACACGGGCGAGCGTCCAGCGCTTGGCCCACCACCAGTACTCCTGGGCACTGCGTACCTTGACCTGCGGCGCGCTGTTGACGATGCACAGGCTCTTGACCCGGCCGGGTTCGTCCACCGCCAGCTGGAACGCGATCATGCCGCCCATGGACAAGCCCACCACATGGGCGGGTGGCAGATCCAGGTGCTCGATCAGGGCGACCAGGTCGTAGGTGAACCCTTCGATGCTGTAGCGCTCCCGAGGCTTGTCGGAGCGCCCATGGCCGCGCACATCCACCACGATCAGGCGGTAGTGGCGGGCCAGCACCGGCACCTGCAATTCCCAATCCTGGCTGCTGGAGCCCAGGCCGTGGATCAGGATCAGCGGCGTGCCGTGGCCGTATTCCTCATAGTGCAGGCTGCAGCCTTCATGGTCGAACCAGGCCATGCATGAACTCCGTTTCAGGCTTGCCGGGGGGCGGCGAAAGGCGCGTCCAGGGGGGCGGTGTCAAAGGTGCGCAGCAGCTCCACGAGGATCTGCGTTGCCGGCCCCAAGGGTTTGTCCTTGTTTGAATACAGGTAGAACGTGGGGTGGCGGCTGCCGCCCTGTTCCAAGGGTAGCTGCTTGAGCACGCCTTCGGCGAGTTCGCGCTCGATCATGTGCCGTGGCAGCCAGGCAAAGCCCAGGCCGCTGCCGACAAACGCGGCGGCGGTGGCCAGGCTGCCGACGGTCCAGCGTTGTTCGGCGCCGAGCCAGCCCACATCCCGGGGTTGCTGGCGGCCGGAGTCGCGGATCACCACCTGCATCTGGCTTTCCAGGTCCTGGAAGCTCAACTCACGGTTCATGCGGTGCAAGGCGTGCTCGGGGTGGGCCACGGCGACGAACTCCACGTCGCTCATTTCGGTGCCCAGGTAGCCGGGGATGCTGAAGCCGCAAATCGCCAGGTCGGCCACGCCTTCCATCAACAGCTCTTCGACGCCGGACAGTACCTCTTCACGCAAACGCACCCGGCAACCACGGCTCTGCGGCATGAACGCGGTAAGTGCGCGTACCAGGCGCGCATTGGGGTAGGCCGCATCGACGACCAGTCGCACTTCGGCTTCCCAGCCCTGTTCCATATGGTGGGCGAGGTCTTCCAGCTGGCTGGCGTTTTTCACCAGTTGCCGGGAGCGGCGCAGCAGCACTTCACCGGCGTCGGTGAGTACCGCCTTGCGCCCGTCGATGCGCAGCAGCGGCACGCCGAGTTGGTCTTGCATACGGGCCACGGTGTAGCTCACCGAAGACTGCGAACGGTGCAGCGCTTCCGCTGCCTGGGCGAAGCCGCCGTGGTCGACGACGGCTTGCAGCGTGCGCCATTGATCGAGGGTAACGCGGGGCGCTTTCAAGATGTGTTCCTCTTGTCCTAAGCTGGCGGTCCCTATTGGAGACTGCCGAATGAGAAAATTCTGTTGTGTGTTGCTGACGCTGCTGCCGATGAGCGCGTTTGCCTACCCCATCGACGTGACGAAAAAGATCGACGGCGTGAGCATCGATTACACCGCCTCCGACGTGGACGGCGATATCAGCTCGATCCAGCTGAATAACTACGGCACCCAGGACGCCGTGTGTTCGGTAACGTTCACCAATGGCCCGGAATCGCCGCGTCGTCGCACGGTTACGGTGCCGGCGGGGAAAAGCACCAACACCACGGTCAAGTTCAACCGCGCCATTATCAAGATGCGTATCGCGTTGGCCTGCGCGCCGAAATAACACACCAGCGGAGCATGCCCATCGCGATACTCCGCTTATAAACAAATTTATAGATGGGTTATAGCAGTTTTTTGCGCTTTTTTATCGAATTGGCTCTGTCTAATCTCCACTCCATCGACTTACAGCAATTACAGATGGAGCCTACGAAGCCATGTCCAATGTCCTGATCATCGAAAGCAGCGCCCGCCAGCAGGATTCGATCTCCCGTCAACTGACCCAGCAGTTCATCAGCCAATGGCAGGCCGCCCACCCGATGGACCGGATCACGGTACGTGACGTGGCGCTCAACCCGGTTCCGCACCTGGACGCCAACCTGCTCGGCGGCTGGATGAAACCGGCGGATCAGCGCAACGGTAGCGAACAGGCTTCCCTCGACCGCTCCAACGAATTGACCGACGAACTGTTGGCCGCTGACGTGCTGGTGATGGCCGCACCGATGTACAACTTCGCCATCCCCAGCACCCTCAAGGCCTGGCTGGATCACGTGTTGCGGGCGGGTGTGACCTTCAAGTACACCCCCACCGGGCCGCAAGGTTTGTTGACCGGCAAGCGTGCCATTGTGTTGACCGCCCGGGGTGGCATCCACACCGGCGCCAGTTCCGATCACCAGGAACCGTACCTGCGCCAGGTCATGGCCTTTATCGGCATCCACGATGTCACTTTCATTCACGCCGAAGGGGTGAACCTGAGCGGGGACTTCCAGGAAAAGGGCATCAACCACGCCAAGGCCCAGCTGGTACAGCTCGTGGCATGAGGTGGTTGATCCTTTAATCGTCAGATAATCGCGCGGTGTTTATATCGCTCCACGCAAACCCTTCAAGTACGCGTACGAACCTCCCTTTGCACTTGTTGCTCCTGAGTGCTCCTGCCCGACTGCCGCTTTAGCGAGGTCGGGTTTTTTTTGCCCCGAGTTTCTTCAATCGCCGAAAACCTTTAATGTCCCGCCCATTCGATGCGAGGCGCACATGGGCTATCTACTGGTTGTCACCCTGATTCAGGCATTTTCCTTCAGCTTGATCGGCGAATACCTCGCCGGTCACGTCGACAGCTACTTCGCGGTGCTGGTGCGTGTCGTGCTGGCCGGGCTGGTCTTTATCCCGCTGACCCGCTGGCGCTCGGTGGAACCTGCCTTTATGCGCGGCCTGCTGGTGATCGGCGCGCTGCAGTTTGGCGTGACCTATGTGTGCCTGTACCTGAGCTTTCGTGTGCTCACGGTGCCGGAGGTGCTGCTGTTCACCATTCTCACGCCGTTGCACGTGACCCTGATCGAAGACGCCCTCAACCGACGCTTCAACCCGTGGGCACTGGTTGCTGCCCTGGTGGCGGTGGCGGGGGCGGCGGTGATTCGCTTCGACCAGATCACCCCGCACTTCCTGATGGGCTTCCTGCTGCTGCAGCTGGCTAATTTCACCTACGCCGCCGGGCAAGTGATGTACAAGCACCTGGTGGCACGCTACCCGAGTGACCTGCCGCACTACCGGCGCTTCGGTTACTTCTACCTCGGCGCGTTGCTGGTGGTGCTGCCGGCGTTCCTGCTGTTCGGCAAGGCCAACTTCCTGCCCGAAGCGCCGCTGCAGTGGGGCGTGCTGGTGTTCCTCGGGCTGGTCAGCACTGCCCTGGGAATGTATTGGTGGAACAAGGGCGCCTGCCTGGTGCATGGCGGCACGTTGGCGGTGATGAACAACCTGCATGTGCCCGTGGGGTTGTTGCTGAACCTGCTGATCTGGAACCAGCACGAGCCGCTGGGTCGCCTGGCCTTGGGTGGCCTGGTGATCCTGGGGGCGGTGTGGATAAGTCGATTGGGCGTAAAGCCCGCGCCTGGCGTACAGTCTGCGACGTGATCGGTCGAGGGCAAGCGTGAGCGGCAATGAAAGTCTGCTATCGAAAAGAACGGTGTGGGGGCGGCAGAGTGGACAAGATTGATGAACTGATCATTGCAGCCTTGAAGGATGACTCCCGAGTCAGCCTGGCGCAATTGGCGCGGCAAGTTCACAAGTCTCGAACCGCAGTGGAGTCGCGCGTTCAAAAGCTGATTGAAAAAGGCATCATCCTGGGCTTCACCATCAACGTCGCCGAGGGCGATGAGACCCTGCAAGCGGCGTTCTTGATGCTGACGCTCAATGGCAGCAACTGCCATCTGGTGTTTCCGAAGATCCAGCAGTTCAGCCAGGTGGTGCATGCCTATTCCCTGTTTGGCGACGTGGACATGATGCTCGACGTTCGGTACAGGAGCTTTGAAGAGCTGATGGTCTTCAAGGACAGCCTGCTGAAGATCGAGCATGTGAAGGAAGTGGTGGTCAACCCGGTGCTGAAGGCCTGGCGCTAGGCGCCGGCCACCCCTTCATGTGCTGGCTTCAGGCGTGGTCGCGCACGGTTTCAAGAAAATGATGGCTCAGGTTCGGCATTTTCTGGCGCAGGGTGTCCACGAGTTCTTCGATGACCGCCTGGTTGAATTGGAACGATGTGTCGTCGTGCCCCAGGATCACCACCAACAACCTCGACGAGTCTTTTGTCAGCCGGAAGTCATGGGCATCGGCATCCACCTTGCCGATGCTCGCCAATGGCACATCACCGCAGGTATAGACGATATCGCCGACGGGAATGGTGATGGCCTTCTTGGCGAACAGGGGGCGTAGCACCCTCGGCTTTTCCGACCGCATCACGTAGATGTCATCCTTCTGATGATAGGTGTGCACGCCGATACTGACCCCATGCCGGATCGCGACCGCGTTATAGGCGTCGACGATGTTGTTGATGGGGTACACGCCTTTGGCGATGAAGCGGCGCAGCAGCTTTTCGTTGGCACTCACGGTATTTTCGTAGCCGAGTTTCTTGAGCTGTTTGGCAAACCCTTCGTACACGACGTTCGAGTCCAGCTCGTTAAGGCGCGAGGCCACGTGGTTCAGGTTACTTTGCAGTACCCCGACGAAGCTCTGGTCATCGGAGACGGTGATGTCTTCGATCACGGCGGCGCACGCATTATTGATGCCCAGCTCACAGGCTGACTTTCTGATGATCAAGCGACTTTTCATAACCTTAGCCCCACAGTTTTTTTCGCAGGTTGGCGGTACTGGCGTCCAGTTGCTGCGCCGAAGGACTTTGCAGCCAGAACAGCCCCGGACAGGTGGCGAAGTCGATCGTGACCGGCGTGGTATCGCCGGCGCCGATGAAATAACGGTGCCCGCAATAGGCCTCGTCCGCCTGGGCGCTTTGTATGGCCTGGGGGGAGGGCGGAGCGAAGGCATGGCGTTCATCGGAGCAGAAGAAACCGATCCGGCCATGGCTGATCTGGCTGACCGCATCGGCCTGGGGGCGTGGGTGGCCGAGGTAGCTGTCGATCGACAGTGACAGCAAGTCGGGGTGATACACCTGCTGGAACAACAGGGGCGCGATGCCGCCGTGCAAGCGACCGCCGGCCTCGATCATCACCGGCCCATCCTCAGACCAGATGATTTCCATGTGAATCGGCCCGACCCGCACGCCCAGGGCCGCTGCCGCCTGGCGCGCGTAGTCGGTCAGCGGTTGCAGTTCTGCAGCCTGCGGGTCGAGGGTGTCGAGGCTTTCGTAGACAAACATGCTGCCGTTCTTCTGGATCTTGGTGTACTTGCAGACGCTGGCAACGATGTAGGTGCCGTCAAAGGCGACCATATCCACCACGTACTCCGGTCCCGCTATGAACGACTGCACGATAAAACCGAGGTTGACTTCGCCCAGGTCGTTTTTCTGCTGCCAGGCCGCGTTTTGCAAGGCGGTCTCCACTTCGCGCTTGCCTTGGGCAAACACCACGCCTTCGGTGGCGGCCGAGTTCAGCGGCTTGACCACATAGGTGGCGGAGTCGTCGAGTTTGGCCAGCACTTCGCCGATGCGCCTCGGTGAGCTCAGCAGGTGCGAATCGATGTGGGCCAACTGGTATTTTTTCAGCGCCTGCTGCATGGAGAACTTGTTACGTCGCAGGTCGCTGGTGATACGGCTGTTGCCCGGGATGTCGAGCAGCTCCGTCAGGTAGTCCGTGAGGTAGATCGCGGTTTCGCAACCGGCGATCACGGCGCTCGGTGACAAGGCTTCCAGGGTGATCAACAGGCTCTCTTCCCAGGCATACACCTCATGGAAGTTCTCGGTGATCAGGTCGTTGGTGAAGTGTTCAGGCAAGGCGCGCGTGGAGATCACGGCGATGCACCGTATGCCCTGTGCGTTGAGCAAGGGCGCGTAGAGTTTGCCCGTGGAGAACGGGTCAACGATGAGTACGGTTTTCACGTCGTGCATTCCTTATTCCGTGGTGGCGGTGGGCGCGGCGGCCGGGGTCAGGTTCCACGCCAGTACGGCGGTGGCCAACAGGCCGGCGGAGACGATCATCAACAGGCGGGCGCCTTCGAGTCCGAGAAATCCCGAGGTGGTGAAGAACGTCAGGATCATCGGTGCCGAGCCACTGACCAGCAGGTAGTAGAGTGAGCTCTTGGCCGCGATCACATCGGCTACCCGGGCGTTGGGCGCCGACTCGATCAGGGTTTTACGCAACTGGATCCGCAGGCTGTTGATGCAAAAACCCAGCAGGAAGGCTGCAGCCATCATCACGTAGAGGTTCTGGAAGTAGACGATTGCAACGTCCGCCAGTATCACCAGCGAGATGGCCCCGTAGCTGTTGAGCTTGATGCGCGGCAACACCGCGGCGCTGAAGGCGCCCAGGCCGGCCAGGCCACTGGCGACGCCGAACAGGGTGGCATTCCATTCATTGAGCTTTTGAAAAACGATGGGCACCAGGCTGTTGAACGCGCCGATATGGAAACCGATCATGCTCAACACGATGATCAGGATGTAGAGGTTGCGCGGCAGGTCCAGCGGCCGCGCAGTGGAGGGCCCTGTGGCCTGTTCGCCGGTGTGTTCGTTGGGGGTGTCGGCCACCAGGAGGATCGCCGCGAGCGAGAGGATCGCCGCCAGGCTGATGATCTGCAGCGTCTGGTTGACCGAGAACACATCCACGATCAATCCGCCCAGCAGCGCACCGCCGAAGGCACCGATCTGGATGGAGGTTTGCATCAACCGCGCGCAGGTATCGCTGTCGGTGAGGCCGGCCAGCACCAGCTTGGTATTTTTCGATTCCAGCGTGCTGATGGTGAAGTAGTCGGTGACGCCCACCACGAACGCGATGGCCAGGAAGCCGATCGGCAGCAAGGCGGCCTGGGTAAACGACAGCCCCAGTACTGCGGCGAAGGCCGCCAGGCGAATGTACAGCAGGCGTTTCAGGCTGAGTTCAATGGTAAAGAACTTGCCGATGTACTGTTCGCACAAATAGGGCACCACGGTGGCCACGCACAAGGTGGCGCCGACCAGGAATGTCGAACCGGTGGTCTCCAGGCCGAACCAGACCATCGCGATGACAATCGCCATGTCGAGGCCGGTGAACAGGGTCACGATTGAATAGAACGCGGTCAATGTCGATTTAGTATTCATGGGCTTCATCAGTCGTAACGGGAGATTTTAAGCAGCGGCACACAGCGCTCGGTGTCGCCGACGACGGTGGTGATCTGGTTCCTTACGCGCACCGTGGGCAGTGCTTTCTTTTCCAGGTTGCAGACCTTGTAGGCGTTGTCGTGCCAGGGGCAGATCACGCTTTGGCCGTCACCTGTCACTTCGCCCATGTGCAGCGGGCCGCCGCGATGGGGGCACGAGGTGGGCAGCAATTGCGTCGAATAGGCGTGACGCTTGAGAAAATAGGTTCTTTCCTCCACGGCCACATAGTTGGCGTGGGTGATATTCAGGCTGATGGCTTTCATTGGGTTGCCCACTCAGATGGCGGTGACGGTGTACGTGCAGGACGGGCTGGTGATGCGGGTGCCGTGCAGCATTCCCTTGGGAATCACCACGCCTTCGCCGGCCTTGAGGTGCACCGTCAGTTCGGGGCTGGCGACGAACTCCAGCTCGCCTGATTCGACCCAGAACAGTTCGTCATTCGGGTGGGTATGCAGCACCGACAGCTCGTGTTCGGTCTCGGTAATCCTCAGGTCCACGGGTTTTTGGCCCTGGAGCGCCGCTGCCTGCGCGCGATGCTCTTCGAACGCGTCATGCCAGTTGATATGGGCATACAACTCTTCGTCGGCGATGTCCTGAAGCAGCCTGAACTCTTCAAAGCCGCGAATAAGGTCGGGGATGATCTTGGTGCCGAACTGCTTGATCATGGGAATGATCAGGCGCTGGAGGGCCATTCTTCCGTGGTGCACATCGATGTGGGCATGCTCATCGAAATAGTCCGTGGAGACGCTGCCGTTGAAGATGGTCTTGATCGCGCGTGACTGGTGCTTGGTGGTCAGCGCCAACGTGGCTTCGGTGTAGTACATGGCGCCGATATAGCGGAACAGCTCGCCATGGTTGGCCGATACATAGTGGAAGTAGTTGGTAAGCGACAGCGATGCCGGCGTATAGAACTGCCAGTAGTGGTGCACGTGATGGGACATGCCCATGTCCTGGAGCATGTCTTCAAAAATGGTGCTGTGCTTCTTTTTGTCTACGCCGTAGCCATACTCGTCGATCAGGATCTTGAACAATTCGCTGGTGTACACGCCGCTGTTACCCAGTACGTTGCGGGCCATGGCCGATGCTTCACTGAGGAAGTCTCCCGCACATTGCGTCATGAAAAACCTGGCGGCTCGCTCGGGGTGGCGGCTGGTGGTCAGCACTTCATGGAGTTTGGACTCGGACTGGGCGACGTCATCCAAGACTTTATCAGTGTGGGCGATAAAAGAGTCCAGGCACCAAGGGCCGTTGATATGCACTTCTTCCTTGAGCCAGTTGTACAAGTAGTGTTCCAGCAACGGGCGGATCTTTTTGCCACTGGCTGCGTGCTGCGGATCATAGAAACGCTTGAACGCCTTGAAGTCGAGTTCCAATGGCGGCTTGGGCAAGAAGACCAGGTCTTGTTCGTAGATATTCAATAACAACCGCTGTGCCAATAGATGCTGGCTGTTTGAAAGCTGGTCGCTGGTCAGGCAAGTGGTGATGATTGAATCGGTTACGTCCTGCGGCCGCGAAGGGCGCTGGTAGGGGTTTTGGGTATAAAAGTCGTGGGGTTGAGCAAAGGCGCCAGCACCACAATAGTGGGTCAATGCTTCGGCATTCGAACTTAATACAAAGTCTGCTGCATTATCGGAAAGCTGAGTTGTCCATAACATGAGGGTGGCCTTTTGCTGGCGTTGTTTGATTACCAGATGCTAAGGCGTTGGTTTTTTTTAAAACAGATTAGAAATAGTGCGCGCAAGTAGTGAAATTCACTAAAGGCGTAGGAGAAATTTTCTTTATGGGGTGGGGCCGTTGAATAAACGGCAGCAGCGGCTATACATAGATGCCGGCTTTTATCGGTCGCGTTTAGATGAATACGCTTGCACCCATCGTTCTATATAGCGACGAGGCGCTTGCCAGCCCCTCGTCGCTATCGTTGTCACTACGCCGGGGTTTCCAAGGTTCGGGCAGTGTCTGCCAGGGCCAGTATCCCGGTGCGCAAGTCGGTGCCGCTGGGTTGCTGGTAAAGATTCAATCCGAACTCCGGCAACACGGCCAGCAGGTAGTCGAAAATATCCCCCTGGATCCGCTCGTAATCGGCCCACGCGGTGGTGCGGGTGAAGCAGTAGATCTCCAGCGGCACGCCCTCGGCGGTGGTTTGCATCTGGCGCACCATGCAGGTCATGTTCGGCTGGATGTCCGGATGGCTTTTGAGGTAGGCCAGGGCATACGCGCGGAAGGTGCCGAGGTTGGTCATGCGCCGGCGGTTCGCCGACAGTTGCGCGCTGTGGCCCTGGGCTTCGTTCCAGGCCTTGAGTTCGGCCTGCTTGCGCCCGATGTAGTCGGTGAGCAGGTGCACCTGGGTCATGCGCACTTCTTCATCGTCGCGCAAAAAACGCACGCCGCTGGCATCGATAAACAGGCTGCGCTTGATGCGTCGCCCACCCGAGGCCTGCATGCCGCGCCAGTTCTTGAACGATTCGGACATCAGGCGCCAGGTCGGGATGGAGACGATGGTCTTGTCGAAGTTCTGCACCTTGACCGTGTGCAGGGTGATGTCCACCACATCGCCGTCGGCGCCGACCTGGGGCATTTCGATCCAGTCGCCGACGCGCAGCATGTCGTTGCTGGTCAATTGCACGCTGGCGACGAACGACAACAGCGTGTCCTTGTAGACCAGCAGGATCACCGCCGACATCGCACCCAGGCCTGACAGCAGCAAGAGTGGCGAACGGTCAATCAGGGTCGCGACGATGATGATCGCGCCAAACACGTACAGCACCATCTTCGCCAACTGCACGTAGCCCTTGATCGAGCGGGTACGCGCGTGTTCGGTGCGCGCATAGATGTCCAGCAGGGCGTTGAGCAGGGCGCTCATGGCCAGCATCAGGAACAGGATGGTCAGGGCCAGCGCCACATTGCCGATAAACAGGATGGCGGTCTTGCTCAGGTCCGGCACCAGGTACAGGCCGAACTGGATCACCAGCGACGGCGTCATCTGCGCCAGGCGGTGGAAGACTTTGTTGTGCCGCAGGTCGTTGAGCCAGTGCAGCGCCGGTTGCCGGCCAAGCAATTTGACGGCGTGGAGGATGAGGTAACGCGCCACCCGTCCGAGCAGCAGGGCCACCACCAGCAACACCAGGCAACCGAGGCTGGCATGCAGCAGCGGGTGTTCGTCGAGGGTGCCCCAGAGGTCTTGGACGTTGAGCCAGAGCTGTTTGATATCCATGGATGAAACCGATTCTTCTGTAAGACAAGACGGCGCGATTAGAGCATTTAAGTGCAACAAAGTTGATGCCGTGGACAAATGCTCTGACAAAAAAGCAACTGATTAGCGCCGTTCGCGTAAAGACACTCGGTTTGGACGCCCGAAACCGGTACCCTATGCAGCTGATTTTTTGTATTTCTTCGAGGTAGCACCCGTGTTTTCCCAATTCGCCCTGCACGAACGCCTGCTCAAAGCCGTGGCCGAGCTTAAATTTGTCGAGCCTACGCCTGTGCAGGCAGCGGCCATCCCGCTCGCGCTCGAAGGGCGTGACCTGCGGGTGACGGCTCAAACCGGGAGTGGCAAGACCGCCGCTTTCGTGCTGCCGATTCTTAACCGCCTGATCGGCCCGGCCAAGGTCCGCGTCAGCATCAAGACCCTGATCCTGCTGCCGACCCGCGAACTGGCCCAGCAGACCTTGAAGGAGGTGGAGCGCTTCTCGCAGTTCACCTTCATCAAGTCCGGCCTGATCACCGGTGGCGAAGACTTCAAGGTCCAGGCCGCCATGCTGCGCAAGGTGCCGGACATTCTGATCGGCACGCCGGGCCGCATGATCGAGCAACTCAATGCGGGCAACCTTGACCTCAAGGAAGTCGAGGTGCTGGTGCTCGACGAAGCGGACCGCATGCTCGACATGGGCTTTGCCGACGACGTGCAGCGCCTGGTGGCTGAATGCGTGAACCGCCAGCAGACCATGCTGTTCTCCGCCACCACTGGTGGTTCGACCCTGCGCGAGATGGTCGCCAAGGTCCTGAACAACCCTGAGCACCTGCAGGTCAACAACGTCAGCGACCTGAACGCCACCACGCGCCAGCAGATCGTCACCGCTGACCACAACGTGCACAAAGAACAGATCCTCAACTGGTTGCTGGCCAACGAGACCTATCAGAAGGCCATCGTGTTCACCAACACCCGTGCTGCGGCCGACCGCATCTACGGCCGCCTGGTGGCCCAGGACTACAAGGCGTTCGTGCTGCACGGCGAGAAAGACCAGAAGGACCGCAAACTGGCGATCGACCGCCTCAAGGCCGGCGGCGTGAAGATCCTGGTTGCCACCGACGTCGCCGCGCGCGGCCTGGACGTGGACGGCCTGGACATGGTCATCAACTTCGACATGCCCCGCAGCGGCGACGAATACGTGCACCGTATCGGCCGTACCGGGCGTGCGGGCAACGATGGCCTGGCGATCTCGCTGATCTGCCACGGCGACTGGAACCTGATGTCGAGCATCGAGCGCTACCTCAAGCAGTCGTTCGAGCGCCGCACCATCAAGGAAGTCAAAGGTACCTACACCGGGCCGAAGAAGGTCAAGGCGTCGGGCAAGGCCGTTGGCGTGAAGAAGAAAAAGACCGACGCCAAGGGCGAGAAGAAAAAGGCCGGTGCCAAGTCGCCGACCAAGCGCAAGATCGCCAACCGGCCGAAGACCGACAACCTGTCGCTGGTCAGCAAAGATGGCATGGCGCCGCTCAAGCGTCGCAAGCCAGAAGCACCCGCTGCCGAGTAAGGCGTGGGGGATGTGAAAAAACCGGACGTTGTCCGGTTTTTTTATAGCCTCAGTTTTTCGCCTTGGCCGCCGCTTCTTTCAATTCCTTGAGGCGGGCGTCGATCAACTGGCACTTGTCGGGGAACTCCGCGCTTTCAGTATCCAGGTCCATCTTCTGCAGCTCGTCGTTCATCTCCTTGGCCTTGGTCGGGTTCTGTTCGGTGAGTTTGGCCACTTCCTGGGCCAGTTGCTCGCGCTTGGCCGTGGCCTCTTCCGGGGTGCAGGCCCAAGCGGGCAGGGCGGTGAGCAACGTGGCGGCGATGGCCAGGTTCATCAGGGTTTTCATGGTCGGACCTCCTTGGCGGTGATGCTCAGTTGAGGGGGCGAACGTCTGGAAAGTTCAGAGAAATGACGCCCGTCGGTTGGTCTGAACGGCCACAGACCCACAGGGTCACTCCTACAGACGGGCTACTTTCCTTAGGCCTGCAGGAGGAATCAGGATGACGACTTACAACTGGGATCTGATCGAACGTCTGCTGCATGAAGTGCAGAACGGCGAGGGCAGCTTTGCCCCGCGCAAATACGCCGAGCAGGAAGCGGCCGAGAAGGCCACGGCGGGTGAGTCCACCGGTAATCTGGATGCGCTGAAAAAGACCGCCGCGGACTATGAAGCGCTGTTGTTCAAGCGTGGGTTTATCGAGTCGCGGCCTGAAGAAGAAGGCGGCAACGGTGAGAATTTCATTCTGACCGCCCTGGGCGCGCAGCTGTTGGCGCTGATCGACAGCTCCATCCCGGGTAACGATCATCCGCGCCAGGTGCTGGATGAGCAGGCCGATGCGTTGGACCCGGCGACCTTCGCTGAGGTGGCGTCCAAGGCACAGATTGCCTGACCCCTCCATGCCCCGGCACCCAGGCGGTGCCGGGCATGCCGAAACTGTCGGATCGGTAATCTGCCGCTAAGGTTGCTGACAGCCGGCGCCCCCTAATCTGCTGCCATTCAACTGACGGACTTGAATCGGCATGCACTCTACTACCTCCAGACGAACCTTCGTCAAAGGCCTGGCCGCCGGCGGCCTGCTCGGCGGGCTCGGGCTATGGCGCACGCCGGTATGGGCGCTGACAAGTGCGGGCGAGCCCACGGTGCTGGCGGGCAGCGAATTCGCTCTGTTTATCGAGCAGACGCCGGTCAATCTCACGGGTCAACAGCGCACCGCGTTGACCATCAATGGCAGCCTGCCCGGCCCGTTGCTGCGATGGCGTGAGGGCGACACAGTGACCCTGCGCGTGCACAACCGCCTTCGCGAGCCGACGTCGATCCACTGGCACGGCATCTTGTTGCCGTCGATCATGGACGGCGTGCCTGGCCTGAGTTTCAAAGGCATCGAGCCGGGTGGTGTGTTTGTCTATCAGTTCAAGGTCAGACAGCATGGCACTTACTGGTACCACAGCCATTCCGGGTTCCAGGAACAGCAGGGGGTGTACGGCCCGCTGGTCATCGAGCCGTTGGAGCCCGAGCCCTTCACCTGCCAGCGCGACTACGTGGTGATGCTCTCGGACTGGACCGACGAAGACCCCGTCGCCCTGATGAAGACCCTCAAGAAGCAGTCCGATTACTACAACCGGCATAAGCCCACCGTGGGCGATTTCGCACGGGATGTGGGCAAACAGGGCTGGTCGGCCACCGTCTCTGACCGGCTGATGTGGGCGCAGATGAAGATGAACCCTACCGACCTCGCGGACGTCAGCGGCCAGACCTACACCTACCTGCTCAACGGCCAGCCCCCCGGCCTCAACTGGACCGGAGTGTTTAAGGCGGGGGAGAGAATACGCCTGCGCTTTATCAACGGTTCCGCGATGACCTATTTCGATGTGCGCATTCCGGGACTGAAGATGACCGTCATCGCTGCCGATGGCCAGCCGGTCAAGCCGGTCAGCGTCGATGAGTTCCGCATTGCGGTCGCCGAAACCTTCGATGTGCTGGTGGAGCCCACGGCAGCGGCCTACACGCTGTTTGCCCAGTCCATGGACCGCACGGGTTATGCCCGTGGCACGCTTGCCCGCCAGGCGGGGGCGACGGCACCCGTACCGGCACTTGAGCCGCGCCCCTGGCTCACCATGGACGACATGGGCATGGGTGGGATGGATCACGGCGCCATGGCGGACATGCCGGATATGGCGGGCATGGATCACAGCGCGATGGGCGCGATGTCGATGCAGAGCCACCCGGCCAGCGAGCAGAACAATCCTTTGGTGGACATGCAGGCGATGAGCCCGGTGCCCAAGCTCGACGATCCCGGTATCGGCCTGCGCAATAACGGTCGGCGAGTGCTGACCTACGCCGACCTGCACAGCACCTTTGAGGACCCCGATGGCCGCGACCCCGCGCGCACCCTTGAATTGCACCTCACCGGGCATATGGAGAAGTTCGCCTGGTCATTCAATGGCGTGAAGTTCTCCGATGCCGAGCCCTTGCAGCTGACTTATGGCGAGCGCGTCCGGCTGGTGCTGGTCAACGACACGATGATGAGCCACCCGATTCACCTGCACGGCCTGTGGAGCGACCTGGAGGATGAAAACGGCCAGTTCCAGGTCCGCAAGCACACCATCGACATGCCGCCGGGCTCGCGCCGCAGTTACCGGGTGACCGCCGATGCCCTGGGCCGTTGGGCCTATCACTGCCACCTGCTGTACCACATGGAAATGGGCATGTTCCGTGAAGTGCGCGTGCATGAATGAGGACGCGAACATGAACCGTCGAGTTTTATCGGTGTGTATCGCGCTGGCCGGGTGGGCATTCGGCTCGCCGGTGCAGGCCGAGGAGTTTCAAGGCATGAGCCCGGCGGTTCCGGCGCTGACCGAAAGCCGTACGCCGATCCCGCTGCTCACCGACGCGGATCGCGCCGCTGTGTATAACGCGCCGGGTGGGCATGTGGTGCATGACAGCGGCATCAACTCGATGCTGCTGGTCAACCAGCTGGAATGGCAAGGCGGCGGTGGCGGTGGTGCGCTGAACTGGGACATCAAGGGTTGGGTCGGTGGTGACATCGACCGCCTGTGGCTGCGCAGCGAAGGCGAGCGCAGCGCCGGTCGCACTGACAGCGCCGAAGCCCAGGCGTTGTGGGGGCACGCCATCAGCCCTTGGTGGGACCTGGTTGGCGGCGTGCGCCAGGACTTCAAGCCCGGGGACAGCCAGACCTGGGCCGCATTCGGCCTGCAGGGCATGGCGCTCTACAACTTCGAGGCCGAGGCGACGCTGTTTGTGGGCGAGTCGGGCCACACCGCGGCACGCCTGGAAGGTGACTACGACATCCTGCTGACCAACCGCCTGATCCTTCAGCCGACGGCCGAACTCAATTTTTATGCACAGAACGATCCGCAGCGCCGGGTGGGCGCAGGCCTGTCGGAAAGCGAGCTGGGGCTGCGCTTGCGCTATGAGGTGCGCCGGGAGTTGGCGCCTTACGTGGGGGTGAGTTGGAACCGCAGCTATGGGCGGACGGCGCAGTACGCTCGCGATGAAGACGAAGACATCAGCCAGCTGCGCTGGGTGGTCGGTGTGCGCCTTTGGTTTTAACCGGTTTCTTATTCCTATAACTCGCCGCCTTAAGCGGCCTGGAGCCTTGCATGTCGATGTTGAAAACCGCGTTAACGGGGGGAGCGCTGTGGGCCGGATTGATGATCAGCCTGCCGGCCTCGGCCCATCCGAAACTGTTGTCGTCCCTCCCTCCAGCCGGGGCCCAAGGTGCCGCGCCGGCCGTCATTGAACTGCGCTTTTCGGAGAACCTGCTGACGCAGTTTTCCGGGGCCAGACTGACCATGACCGATATGCCCGGCATGCCCAATTCGCCGATGCCCATCAAGGCCAGTGTCGCGGCGAGCACCGACCCCAGGGTGATGCTGATCAAGCCGGCCTCTGCACTGGCTACCGGCACCTACCGGGTCGATTGGCGCGCAGTGTCATCCGACACTCACCCGATTACCGGTAACGTGGTGTTCAGCGTCCAGCCATGAGCGAACTGACCCAAGTCACACTGCGTTTCGCGCTCTATCTTGACCTGATGCTGTTGTTTGGCCTGGGGCTCTTTGGTCTTTACGGGCTCAAGGCGCCGGAGCGCGTGCTGCTGAATTTGAGGGGCCTGCTGCGGCTGACGGCTGGCGTCGGGATAGTGCTGTCGATAGCGTCGCTGTTGGCGCTGACCCAGGCCATGAGTGGCGCGACGGATTGGCAGACGCTGTGGCCGCATCTGCACATGATGCTTTGGCAGACCGACCTGGGCTTGACGTGGTGGCTACGGATGGCGGCGCTGGTGGTGTTTCCACCTGACGCCGCTTCTGCAACGGTCCGTGGCGGCCGGTGATTATGTCGCTGCCATGGCTGCGCTACGGCGCAGCATGGTGCTGGAGATGGGGGGCGGGGCGCTGATCCTCGCGCTGGTGGCCTGGTTGGGCACCCTGGCGCCCAATTAGGACTGCGCGCTTTTCAGGCATTTGAGCGCCTGGAAGTCACTGCGGACCTTGTCGATTTTCTGGGTGAGTTTCAGCCGTTGCGGCACGCTGCTGTCGGCCATGACGTCGATGATCAGGCTGCGCGCGGCGGCTTCGGTCTGGGCATACGCCGCGCGATACTCCGGTGTCCACAGGCTTTCGCGGTCCACCAGCAGTTGCTGGATTTTCTGCGGGAAATCGGCGCTGTGGCGTTGCTGCACGGCGTCGATGAATTGTGCCTGCCAGTGGGCTCGGTTGCCGATCCACTGCTCGTTCTGCTCGCCCAGGCTGATGGACCACGCCATTACCCGGTTCTTCTGGCTATCGCTCAGTGGCCCCATCCACGCATCCAGACGCTTGTTCATACGCTCGGCGCGGTCCTGGATCTGCTTGGCCAGCGGCAGCTTGAGGTATTCGTCCTGGCGTTTGCGCAAGTCCTTGGCCAGGGCATCGTTCATGTCGTTGACCTGCTGGTCATCCAGCCCTTGTAACAATTCAATCGCCGACGGGGTGATTTCCCGCGCCACCTCGGCAATCGCCTGCTTGGCCTCAACCGTGCGGGTTTGCAGCGCTGCATCGGTGACCTGATTGTTCTCGACCATTGCTTGCAGGCGGTCGAGCCAGTCGAGGTAACCCGGCAATTGGGTGGTGCAGTGCCAGGCCAGGTGGTCCTTGAGCTTGTCGTTGAACCAGCTCTTCTGCCCGGCGTTCATGTCCAGGTAGTCGTTGAGGGTCCAGGGGATGATCACGTCCAGGTTACGGTAGGCCAGGCCCACGCGGTTGCAGCCGGCGAGCACCAGGCTCAGGGTCAGGAATACCACCAGCAGTTTGAGCCGATGCAACATGGGCGTGTCCTTGCGCAGAGGGAGTCAATGCATGTGAACCCGCGGCGCACGCGACAGTTCAGCCCATCAATAAAACGACCGCACCGCCTTCAGGGTCAACAGGCCATCGCATTGCGAATTGTGTCCGGAGTAGGCCGAGCAATCGCCGCCGCTGAGGCTGGAGTCGCTGTAGATCAGGTCCAGGTCGATGCCTTTCCAGGCGCGGGAGAACTGTACCGACCAGTCGCTGAAGCTGCTGATGGTGCCGCCCTCTACCGAAGCCGGCGTGCCCAGCTGATGGGTGGTGTACTTCATGCTGACGCCGATGCCGAAGGGCTGGGTACCGCCGAGGTCGGCGAACAGCGTGCTGTCCTGGCGGTCCGGGTCGTTGCTGAAGGAGGCGCCGAAACGATTGCCGAGTAGATTCAGACCGCCGTAGAACTCCTGGCTGTCGAGAGGGCTGAGCTTAGGGTAGCTGTAGTGGATCAGGCCGACTTCGTAGCCCAGGGTCTGGTCGAAGGGGTGTTTGAACCCCATGTAGGAGTCGACTTCGAGGGTGCTGGCCGAGGACAGGCCCATGTTCGGCGAAAACTGGCCGAAGTACAGGCCGCTGTCATGGCTCAGGTCCAGCCCGCCATGGAACGAGTCGCTGCCCGGCGAGGTCGGCTTGACCAGGCCCTGGGCCATGCTGCGGCTGGGGGTGGTGCCCAATTTCAGGTCGAAGTCGCCCAGTTCACGCTGGAAAATCTGCGCTTCGGCGAGAGGGCTGGCCGCCAGGATACTGGCCACGAAAATGCAGCGTTTAAGCATGCTTCACTCCATGAAAAGCGAGGAGCAGTAACGGAAAAATAGGGCAGATGCCCGTGCTAGACGTGTGCAAGCATACCGGCGAATGCCAGGAGGTGAGGCCCGTTCGTCGATTTGCACGTTCTGAAGGTGACGCGAGAGGGTATTTCGGGCTCTAGTCCTAGCGCCTTGAAGGCAAGACGCTTAGGGACCAGATGTGCTGCGCGGTATTACTTTTTACCCAGGCTGATCTGCTTGGACGGGCCGAAAGTCTGGCCGCTCACGCCCTTGGCAATTTGCTGGATTTCGCCACCGGACTTGAGGAAAGCAGCAATCTGGCTGTTGATCGATTCGCTGGTTTCAACGGCGGGAGCTGGCTTTGCTTTGCTGTTGGATGCTTTTACACGCATGGCGGCCACTAACCTGTAGAAAATTAACTTGGCCAGGCATCGTACAGGAAATACTTGACAATTGCTTGGTAAATATCCCCCGGGAATAAGCGCGGCAGCTGAGAACAGCCAAAGTTTATTTTTGATATTAGCCCCTAACTTACTGTTTTAACTCGAAACCACGGGCTGAGCCGGCACCGGCGGCGTGGCAAAATTCAGCCGAATGATCGGACGAGCGGGGCGGTGCCACTGGAACGCCAGGCAAACCCGCGATTTTTCAGGCGCGCGCGCGCGGCGAGGGCAACTCGGGTAGAATGCCGCCCACGCAATGAGGGTATTGGAAATGGCTTTAGTCGGGCGCTACAACAGCTTGCAAGTGGTTAAACACACTAACTTTGGTTTGTACCTCGATGGTGCGCAAGATGGCGAAATCCTCTTGCCTAATCGGTATATCCCAAAAGATATTCCCAGTGAAGATGAAGACTGGCTTAACGTTTTCATTTATCTGGACAGCGATGACAAACTTATCGCCACTACCGAAAAACCGAAAGTTCAAGTCGGCGAATTTGCCAGTTTGAAAGTCGTGGAAGTCAACAGTATTGGCGTGTTCCTCGACTGGGGGTTGCCAAAGGATCTGTTGCTGCCGTATTCGGAGGAGAAACGTCAGCTGACCGCCGGTGAATACTGCGTGGTGCATGTTTACCTCGACAAACACACCAAGCGTATTACCGCGACCGCACGCCTCGACCGCTACCTGGACAAGACGCCGGCCAGCTACGTCGTGGGCCAGGAAGTCGACCTGCTGGTCGCCGAGGCCACCGACATGGGCTTCAAGGCGATCATCAACAACAAGCACTGGGGCCTGATCCACAAGAACGAAGTGTTCAAGTTCCTGCGCCCGGGCAAGGAAGAAAAAGGCTTTATCAAAGAGATCCGCGCCGATGGCAACATCAGCCTGAGCCTGCAACCGGTCGGCCAGGAAGCGGCGTCCAGCCTCAACTCGAAGATCCTCGCCAAGTTGCGTGAAAACAACGGCAGTTTGCCGGTCAGCGACAAGAGCGACCCGGCGGTGATCAGCAACTTGTTTGGCGTGAGCAAGGGGAACTTCAAGAAGGCCATTGGTGCGCTCTACAAGCAGGGCCAGATCGTGATTCACGCGGATCGCATTGAACTAAGCTGAGTGCAGTTTGCTCTCCTGTAGGAGCGAGCGTGCTCGCGAAAAAGGTCCATCCGACACCGTGATGCGCCTGGAATATTTTCGCGAGCACGCTCGCTCCTACAGAGGCTGCATCAATGTCCAAGAAGTCTGTCTTCGCCTACCTCGGCACCTTGCTTGCCTTCCTGATCCTCGACGGCCTCTGGCTCGGCGTCCTCATGGGCCCGACCTACAAATCCCTGCTGGGCCCGCTGATGCTCGATCAGCCTCGCCTGTTGCCCGCCGCGCTGTTCTATCTCCTGTATGTCCTCGGTTGCGTGGTGTTCGTGGTCTTGCCCAGTGCCAGTTGGCAGCGCGCGGCGCGACTGGGTGGATTGCTGGGCCTGGTGGCCTACGGCACCTATGACCTGAGCAACTGGGCCACGCTGCAAGGCTGGTCCGGCGGGTTGGCGGTGATGGACATGGCCTGGGGCACCTTCCTCACAGCGGCCTGCTGCACGGTCGGGTACTTGTGTGCACATCGGGTGCACCGGTGATTGTGTACAGGATTAATCTGCACCGTTGCTGAGCGCAGTCCCCGTTACTAAAGCTCTGTGTAGCCCTTTGGAACGCGGTTTCAGAGGGATTGTGTGCTATTGGCACGTATTCTGCTGACTGTCTCGTATACAAACCATGCCGCCTCCCGTATGCACCCCGTGACGGAAGCGCAGGCCGGTATGACGAGGAGCCCGCGATGACCGAACAATTGCCCAAAGGCTACAGCCCCCGCCTGTACAACCAGGACCTGGGGCCGCTGCCGCAAAAGTGGACCTGGTACAACATCTTTGCCTTCTGGATGAGTGACGTGCACAGCGTGGGCGGCTATGTGTTCGCCGCCAGTCTGTTTGCCCTGGGGCTGGCCAGTTGGCAGGTGTTGATTGCCTTGTTGGCAGGCATTTGCATTGTGCAATTGATTGCCAACCTGGTGGCCAAGCCCAGCCAGCAGGCCGCCGTGCCCTATCCCGTGATCTGTCGGCTGGCGTTTGGTGTGTTCGGCGCGAACATTCCCGCCGTGATTCGCGGCTTGATTGCGGTGGCCTGGTACGGGATTCAGACCTACTTGGCGTCGAGTGCCCTGATCATTGTGGTATTGCGCTTTTTCCCACAGATGGCGGTGTTTGCAGAGCCGCATTTTGCCGGCCTGTCTTACCTGGGCTGGTTTGGTTTCCTCAGTTTATGGGTGTTGCAGGCGGCCGTGTTCTGGGCCGGCATGGAGTCCATCCGCCGCTTTATCGATTGGGCGGGGCCGGTGGTCTATGCGGTGATGTTTGCCCTGGCCGGCTGGATCGTGTGGAAGGCAGGGTGGGCGAATATCAGCTTTACCCTGGCGGAAAAATCCCTGTCGGGCTGGCAGGCGTTCGGCCAGGTGATCGTGGCGACGGCGCTGGTGGTGTCGTATTTTTCCGGGCCAACCCTGAATTTCGGTGATTTCAGCCGTTACTGCCGCAGCATGCAGGACGTGCGGCGCGGCAACTTCTGGGGCCTGCCGGTGAACTTCCTGGCGTTTTCCCTGGTGACCGTGGTGATCGTCTCGGGCACCTTGCCGGTGTTTGGCGAAATGCTCCATGACCCGATCGCTACCGTCTCGCGCATTGATAACAGCATGGCGGTGCTGCTGGGCGCTTTTGCATTTGTGACTGCCACCATCGGCATCAACATCGTTGCCAACTTCGTGTCCCCGGCGTTCGACTTCGCCAACGTCGCGCCGAGCAAGATCAGCTGGCGCGCCGGGGGCATGATCGCTGCGGTGGCGTCGATCTTCATCACCCCGTGGAACCTGTTCAATAACCCGCTGATGATCCACTACACCCTGGATATCCTCGCGGCCTTTATCGGCCCGCTGTTCGGGATTCTGCTGGTGGACTTCTACCTGATCAAAAAGCAGAAGATCGACGTGGACGCGCTGTTCGATGACAGCCCGAGCGGGCGCTATTACTTCGACGGCGGTGTGAACTGGACGGCGGTCAAGGCGCTGGTGCCTGCGACACTGGCGGGTGTCACGATCACCTTCACGCCGGCGTTGCAGGGCATGGCTAACTTTGCCTGGTTCACCGGCTGCTTCCTGGGTGGGCTGTTTTTCCTGGTGTTGGCGCGGCGTGAGCAGGTTCGTGCGCCGGCACCGTTGGTCGCCGGCTGACCAACACCCCTCCCGCCACTGACAGGCCTGCACCGGCAATCACCAGCGCCGGTTGCAGGCCACCGCTCAGGTGACTGCTCACCGACGCCAGCAACGGCCCGCTCAATTGGCCGATGGCAAAGCTGGCGGTCAGCAGCCCGGTGCTGCGCTGATAGCCGTGGGGCGCAACGTCCCGCAGGCGCGCCATCACCAACTGCATGCAGGCCAGGAAGGGCCCGCCGCACAGCAACACCCCCAGCGCCAGGCCCCAACCGTTCCCCAGCAGGCAGGCGAATACCCCGGCCGCCTGAAGCCACAATGTGGTCATCAGCCAGCGGCGGGTGGTGTCCGGGTCCTTTGGACGCAGGCTTGTGACCACTACCCCAATCGCCGCGGCCAAACCAAAGCAGGGCCAGAACAGATCAGCCTGCCAGGCGCCGTTGAATTGCGCGCTGGCCATCTGTGACAGGAAGGTCGCCGGAATGATGTAGCCCAGGCCGAACAACACGTAGATCCAGCACAGGTGGGTAATGCTGCCGTTGCTGGCCGTGTCGGCGTGGCTTGCAACAGGCGCAGTGATGGCGGACGGCTGTGGCAGGAAGGGCAAGATTGCCAGCAGCATCACCAGCGCCACTACCGCATAGATCAGCCACAAGGTTGCTGAGCTCTGGCCCAACAGGTTGGAGCCCAGCGCCAGCAACCCGGTCAACACAATCCCCAGCCCCGGCCCGGCGAACACCAGGGCGCCGAGGCGTGCACGCCCGGCGGCAATCGCCAGCGGCTGGCTCAGGCTGGTGATCATCACCAATGCCCAGGCACTTGCAACGCCGGTACCGAAGCGTAGCAGCGCGTGGGGCCAAAAACCCTGGGCCCAGTACGACGCCAGGGTCAGCAACACGCACAACCAGAGCCCGCCATACAGGCGACCCCGCACATGGTGATGGCTGCGCGCAAAAATCGAATCCACCGCGCCCACGAAGTAGCCCAGGTAATTGGCCGCTGCGATCAGTCCGGCGCCGGTCAGGTCGATCTGGCCTTCACTGAGCAAGTGGGGCATTTGCGGGGTAAGGGCGAAGCGGCCAATGCCCATGGCCATCATCAGGGCGATAAAGCTGGCGAGTAAGCGGGTAAGGGGTGACATGGTCGGGTGTCCTGCCGGTAAGCGAATACCGTCAGGCTAGAGTGGATTGACTTTCTGTAAAAATGAATAATAGTGAGTAACTTGTTCAGTTTTGGAGAAAGGCATGGAGTTCAGTCAATTGCGCATCTTCCAGGCGGTGGCGGAAGAGGGCTCCATTACCCGTGCTGCCGAGCGCCTGCATCGAGTGCCGTCGAACTTGTCGACCCGGCTCAAGCAGATGGAAGAACAGCTTGGCGTGGAATTGTTCGTGCGCGAACGCCAGCGCTTGCAGCTTTCTCCGGCGGGCAAGGTGTTGCTGGACTACAGCACCCGTCTGCTGGCGCTGCATGATGAAGCCCATGGCGCCGTGCAAGGCGGGCAACCGGCCGGCAATTTTGTGCTGGGCAGCATGTACAGCACGGCGGCAGTGCATTTGCCGAAGCTGCTGGCGTGCTATCACAAGGCCTATCCGATGGTGAACCTTCAGGTGTTGTCGGCGCCCAGCGGTGAACTGCTCGAAGGGTTGATCACCGGTCGCCTGGACGCCGCATTTGTGGACGGGCCCATCACGATTGCCTCCCTGGACGGCGTCGCCCTGTGCGAAGAACGCCTGGTGCTGATATGCGAAGCCGACCACCCACCGGTGCGCGGGCCGCAGGATGTTGCCGGCCGTTCGGTGTTCACTTTTCGCCGCAGTTGCGCCTACCGCACGCGCCTGGAAACCTGGTTTTCCCACGAGCACGTCGCCATGGGGCGGGCGATTGAGATCGAGTCTTATCAAGGCATGCTCGCCTGTGTCATCGCCGGTTCAGGGGTGGCGCTGATGTCCGAATCCATGCTCGACAGCCTGCCGGGCAAGGACAGCGTGTCCGTTCATCCGCCGACAGGGCAATTTGCCACTGCTACGACCTGGCTGATGTGGCGAAAGGGTATGCTCGGCGCTAACCTCAACGCATGGATCGACCTGCAGCAAGAGGGCAGGGCCGAGGTCCTGCAAGACGCACGTGCGATTGCTTGAGCGATCCGTCAGGATTTGCATCAATTCAGTAACAGTTCGTTGTGGTTTCATTCAAGCAATACGTAGGACTTAGGGCTACTATCAATGTAGGAAAAGGCGACAGAACTTGCGCCGACCAGCATTTCCCTCAAAGGGGGCAAACCATGAAAGAGAAAATCCAGAACTGGCTCCACGACCTTGGCGTTGCATTGGGCTTGATCGAGCCGCCCCTGCAACCGGTGCCGATTCGTACCGATGACGAGCAGCGTCGTCCACGTCGCAGATAATCTCTGGCTGAAGCAGGATTAAAGGTGGGGGCGAGTAAGCCCGCTCCCACCGTTTATTTTGCGCCAGGCAAAACCAGCGGGCGTGACATCCCACGTCGCAGCGTCCATATAGCGTTTCCAACGCCAGTCCTACCTCCCGCCGCCCCAGTCACCCTTGCCCCGGGCCTGCGCGATAGCCCCCTCACGCCATAACACTCACTCGCCCCAGTGATCTGAACAATCGTTCGGATGCGAGCGTCTGCTTTCAGGAACCCTCTGTCATCCCTCGGTAACCCAGGCAAGTAGTCCGAATCCATGCAGGTCAGTCAGGCCGCTGACCTTCACGTGTCGGAATCAGGCTACTCGTTCATCAGAAGTGGCTGGCTTATTCAATTCAAACCATGAGCGTAGGTTGAGTTTCTCAACGGCCTTCCAATAACGCCCCACCTTTATTGAAGGGCTCTCTGCGAGGCATCAGTCCGTCAGAATTGTTGGAGACACAGCTATGAGGCTCCCTTCCATTCCGCCAGTCGCCGCGTCACTCATCGCCATAACCGGAAATATCCTGCATCTCGCACCGGTGTCGAGAGCCTGGAAAGCTCACGCACCCAGTAACGTGGTGTTCTTTCCCCCGACATTGACCAAGCATGATCTGCTCATTCAGATCGGTCTCCTGAGTCCATCGGCGATCATTGTCGGGGACCAGGCGATCGATGCAGACGTGATCGCCCAATGGCGCATATCCCACCCGTTTGGCGACCTCCATCTGATCCGCAGAGGTACGAGCCTGGATAAGGTGCGACTGGACCTTTGCGGTTCCAACGACATCCGCGTAGTCAATACGCCGGGGGTCAACGCGCCACATGTCGCCGCCTATATGGCGCGCTGGCTGACACTGGCCGATGGCTCCCTGCCGCGCGACATCTGTGTGCTGGGATACGGCAACGTGGGCAGGGAGCTGGTCAAGTTGTTGCTTGATCGAGATCCGGAGGTTCGGATCAAGGTATTGGATCGACATGGTCAGAGGCCGGCCACTCTCGGCAAAGCCTGTTCCGACAGCCGAGTGTCCTTTGGCGTGGACTGGTTCGAGGTGCTGGAGGGGGCCCGTGCCGTCGCTATCTGTTTATCCCTGAATGATGACTCCACCCATCGCATTGACCGGGCCCTCATTCAGTGCCTGCACAGACAGGCTCGCCTGGTCTGCGTCGCCAAGCCGGATGTCTTCAGCGATGACGCTTTGCGGGCCCTGGCAACGGCTGAAGCTATCCAGCTTGTATTGGACTACGGGCCTGGGACACTGGATGCATTTCGGGTGCGCGCGCAGGCACTCGGCTGCAGTGTCTCCAAGTGGCGCAAACCGGCGACCCTGACAACCCAGGCGGCAGTGACTGAAGCCTGCCATGGCGACCTTGACTATGCCGTCTCGATTCAACTGAGCCTGACCGCCTTGCGCTGCCTGGTCCGACGCAAACTTGCCCACTCATTGATGATCCCCGCGCAACAGGCAGATGCCCGCGCGCCGCGCGTATCGATCATCGGTCGAGGCATCAACGGCCTGCTCCAAGCCGTGATGTTCCGCCTGGCCAATTATCAGGTTTCGGTCTACGGAGGACATCAGCAGAGCGATGGCGCCAGTCATAAGCAGGTGAACATGCGCCACCTTTCAGCCACGGAGACGACTGCAAAGCCGCTGGACAACGCTTATCTGACGCCTGGAAACCAGTACCTGGCCGTGGAGTGCAACCGTGCAGGCATTGAGCTGTTTGAAAAGTTTCTGGCCGACAATCCATCGATTGACGCATCGGGCGACGATCTGGGCATTGCGCATTTGATGGATGAGATAGAGGCGCTTTTGCGGCGCGCTGGGGTTCGGTTCCTGTCCCAGCATCTGAGTCCGGCCCGCATTGCTGAACTGAGCAGAGAACAGTTCGTCGTCACGGCCATGGAAGGAGAGGAGCCTGATGGACTGTCGATAGTTTATTGCTCCGCCTACAACCGCATTGCCGCCGGGGGAACGTATGCCGGCGGCACCACCCAGGGATTGGTGTGGGCCTCCTTGGTCGAGGAAATCATCCAGGCAAAGGCGCCCGCAGTTTCGGCCGTGTACTCATGATAAAAAACGGGCGCGACATCCGACGTCGCGCCCGCTGAAGAAACCGCTCTAAATCCCGCTCCATCTCAAACTGCGCTGGCCGCGACCCGCTCTGGCCGGCGCGACAACACACTCACCAGCACAAAACTCACCAGCGCCACCGCCAGGCTGTAGTAGATCGGCGTGTTCGCATCCAGGCCATCCTTGAACATGAACACCAGCGCCGTTACAAAACCCAGGCTCATGGAGGTGATTGCCCCCGACGTGGTCGCGCGCTTCCAGAAGATCGCGCCGATCAGCGGGATCAGCATGCCGCCCACCAGCAGGTTGTAGGCCAGGGTCAGGGCGCTGATCACGTCATTGACCACCAGTGCGATGCCCAGCACGACGATACCGGTCAGCATCGTGAACAGGCGGTTGATTGCCAGGCTCGATTGTCTGCCGCCGCGCAGGCGTGGCAGCAGGTCTTCGGTCAATACGGTGGAGGCGGCGAGCAAGCCGGCGCTGGCCGTCGACATCATCGCCGCCAGTGCCGCCGCGATCACCAGGCCGCGGATGCCGTCCGGCAGCGAGACTTTGACGATGGCCGCGAACGCGTTGTTGACGTTGTCCAGGTCCGGAATCAGCACATGGGCCGCCATGCCGATCAGCGCACAGGCGAGGCCGTAAAGGATGCAGTAGAAGCCGGCGAAAGTGCCTGCGTACTTGGCGACCTTTTCGTCACGGGCGGTGAACACCCGCTGCCAGATGTCCTGGCCGATCAGGATGCCAAAGAAGTAGATCATGAAGTAGGTGATGATCGTGTCCCAGCCGATCGCGGTGAAGCTGAAGCTCGATGCCGGCAGCTTGGCCACGAGTTCGTCCCAACCGCCGACGCGGTACAGGCAGATCGGCAGCAGGATAAACATCAGGCCGACGGTCTTGATCACGAATTGCACGATGTCGGTGAGGGTCAGCGACCACATGCCGCCGATGGTCGAGTAGACCACCACCACACCACCGCCCAGCAACACCGAAATCCAGAACGGCAGGCCGAACAGCACTTGCAGCACCGTGCCGATGGCCAGGATCGAGGTCACGCCGATCATCAGCGCGTAGGCCAGCATGATCACCGCACTCGCCTGGCGGGCCATGGGGTTATAGCGTTTTTCCAGTACCTGGGTGACGGTGAAGATTTTCAGCTTGAGCAGCGGCTTGGCCAGGAACAGGTTCAGCGCGATGATTCCCATGCCCAACGCCGCACACAGCCAGAAGCCGGAGATGCCATGCACATAACCCAGGCGCACGGTACCGACGGTGGATGCACCGCCCAGTACCGTGGCGGCCATGGTGCCCATGTACAGCGACGGGCCCAGGTTGCGACCGGCCACCAGGTAGTCTTCGTGGGTCTTGGCGCGGCGCATGCCGTAATAGCCGAGCACGAGCATGCCGGCGGCGTAGATGAGTACGACGAATAAATCCAAAGCCATGACGGCGGGTCTCCGATTATTGTTTTAGGTAACAGGCGAACTTGTTGTGGGAGCGGAGCCTGCTCCCGCAGGGCTGCGAAGCGGACCCTTGGGGCCATACACCGAAGCCGGCTCCGGAAACACACGCAACAACGTCAGGTACACCACCGACGCCAACCCCAGCGTCACCGGCAGGCTGATATCGATACCATCGGCCAGGTTGCCCAGCGGCCCGACAAACTGACCCGGCAAGTTGACGAAGCACAGGCCCACCAGCGCACTCGGAATCCAGGCCCCCAGCCCGCGCCAGTTCCAGCCATGGCTGAACCAGTAGCGGCCGCCGGTTTCACCCCGGGTGAACACCTGCAGGTCATCCGGGCAGTAGAAGCCGCGACGCACGATCAGGCCGATGATCATCATCACCATCCATGGCGTGGTGCAGGTGATGATCAGCACGGCGAAGGTCGATACGCTCTGCACCAGGTTGGCGGCGAAACGTCCGATAAAGATGAAGGCAATCGACATCACCCCGATCAGCAGCGTGGCCTTGACCCGCGACAGCAGGCGCGGGAACACGCTGGACATGTCCAGCCCGGTGCCATACAGCGAAGTGGTGCCGGTGGACATGCCGCCAATCACCGCGATCAGGCACACCGGCAGGAAGAACCAGGTCGGTGCCACCGCCAGCAGACCGCCGACGTAGTTGTTGGCCGCGATGTAGTCCGGCGCCTTGATCGCCACGATGGTGGCGGTGGCCAGGCCGAACAGGAACGGGATCAAGGTGGCGATCTGTGCCAGGACTACCGCCAGCATGATGCGCATTTTCGGCGTCTCACGCGGGATATAGCGTGACCAGTCACCCAGGAACGCCCCGAAGGAAATCGGATTGCTCATGGCCACCAGCGCCGCGCCGATAAAGGCCGCCCAGAAGCCGGTCTGGCCCAGGGCTACGGTGCCGGCGAAGTGGCTGTCGAAGGTCGGCGCGAACGCGAAGATGCCCAACAGAAACAGCAGGCTTGCCGCCCAGACCGCAATGCGGTTGACCCACAGCATGAAGCGGAAGCCGTAGATGCACACCGTCAGGACAAGCATGGCGAATACGCCGTAGGCCAGGCCCAGGGTCAGGTCGGTTTCAGGCAGGCCGATCAGCCGTTTCGCACCGCCGACCAGTGCATCGCCTGAACTCCACACCGACAGTGAGAAGAAGGCAATCGCCGTCAGCAATGACAGAAACGAGCCGACAATCCGCCCGTGCACGCCGAAGTGCGCACCGGAAGACACCGCGTTGTTGGTGCCATTGATCGGCCCGAACAGGCCCATGGGGGCGAGGATCAACGCACCCACCAGCACACCCAGCACAATCGCCCAGACGCCGGCCTGGAACGACAGGCCGAACAACACCGGAAAGGAACCGAGCACGGCGGTGGCAAAGGTATTGGCGCCGCCAAAGATCAGGCGGAACAGATCCTTGGGGGTGGCGGTACGTTCGTTGTCCGGGATCTGTTCGACCCCGTTGGTTTCTATTGTGCGAATACTTTTATCGTTGTTTTTATTATTCATGATCAGCTCCGATCACATTGGCTAAGGGGGCGGCAGCCCTTCCGGCATAGCGGACAAATGTTCGTGACAGGCCAGCCACGGGCCTTCTTGTTGTTCTGTGCGAGATCCCTGGCGTTTGAAGACAATGGTCTCGCGTTCCTGGCTAAAGAATTGCTCCCCGTTCATGCGCAGCTCGGTGGCCACGTCATGGATAAATATCGCCACGTCACCCTGCAGGCTGACCACGGCGTTACTTGAGGTGCAGGACAGCACCTCAAATCCTTCATCCCGGCGCCAGCTGTCCCACAACGCCTGGTAGGAATCGCGACTGAGCAGCGGCTGGGGGAGGGTGTAGAACACAAAGCTGGCATCGGCCGTGAACGCGCCGAAGTAGGCGGCGCGGTCGTTGCGCGCAAAGGCCGACACCAGGTCGGCGGCGGCTTTCAATACCTGCGGCACGCTCATCAACGGTGCGCCACGCCAGGCAGTACGCAGAGCATCTCGTACAGCAGGTTGGCGCCCAGCAGCGAGGTGTTGCCGGTGGTGTCGTAAGGCGGCGAAACTTCTACCAGATCGCAACCAACCAGGTCGAGGCCCTGGCAGCCACGGATGATTTCGATCGCCTGGATGGTGGTCAGGCCTCCGATTTCCGGGGTGCCGGTGCCGGGCGCCCAGGCCGGGTCGATGCCGTCGATGTCGAAGCTCAGGTACACCGGGCCGCCGCCGACTTTTTCCCGCACCTCGGCCATCAGTGGCGCAAGGGAGTGGTGCCAGCATTCTTCGGCCTGTACTACGCGAAAGCCCTGTTTGCGGCTCCAGTTGAAGTCTTCGGCGGTATAGCCCTGGGCGCGCAGGCCGATCTGCACCACGCGGTCGCAATCGAGCAGGCCTTCTTCCACGGCGCGGCGGAAGGTGGTGCCGTGGGCGATTTTCTCGCCGAACATATGGTCGTTGACGTCGGCGTGGGCATCGATGTGCACCAGCCCGACCTTGCCGTGTTTCTTGTGGATCGCCCGCAGGATCGGCAGGGTGATGGTGTGGTCGCCGCCCAACGTCATCGGGATCACGTTGTGCTCGAGAATCTCATCGTAGGCCTCTTCGATGATGCGCACGGCGTCCAGCAGGTTGAAGGTGTTGATCGCCACGTCGCCAATGTCCGCCACCGACAGCGAGTCGAACGGCGCGGCACCGGTGGCCATGTTGTAGGGGCGGATCATTACCGACTCGGCGCGGATTTCACGGGGCCCGAAGCGAGTACCGGCGCGCAGCGAGGTGCCGATGTCCAGGGGCACGCCGATAAAGGCCGCATCCAGGCCCTTGGCCGATTGCAGGTGGGGAAGACGCATCATGGTGGCGATGCCGGCGAAGCGCGGCATTTCGTTGCCGCCCAGTGGTTGGTGGAAAATCTTGTCCACGGGATTGCCTCATCGTTGTTGTGTTTATCAGGGGCCGATTCTGCGAAAAGCGCAGGAAGGGAAGAATCGGCAGGGGCAAATACTTAGTTCAGGTTTTTCTAAACTAATGCGGGCAGGTAGACTGCCCACATCTACACCCGGAGCCGACCATGGCCAGCGCCTTGCCCGACCTGAAACTCCTGCGCATCTTCGTCAGCGTCGTGCGCCACCAGGGGTTCGCCAATGCCCAGCACGAACTCAACCTGTCCACCTCGGCCATCAGCACCTACATGAGCCAGTTGGAAAGTGCGTTGGGCCTGGTGCTGTGCCATCGCGGCCGGGGTGGGTTCAGCCTGACCAGCAAGGGCGAGCTGTTTCACCAGGAAACCTTGCGCCTGCTCGGCGAACTGGAAGGCTTCGAGCAATACGCCGCCGCGCTCAAGGGCGAGCTGCGCGGGACGCTCAAGCTCGGCGTGCTCGACTCCACCGTGAGCGACAAGGCCTTGCCGTTCGCCGAGGTTATCGGCGCCTACAGCCTGGAGCACCCGGCGGTGCACCTGAATCTATCGGTGATGAGCCCCTACGAACTGCAACTCGGCGTGCAGGACAACCGCCTGGACCTGGCCATCGGTGCCTTCTCCAACCGCATGAGCGGGCTGATCTACATGCCGCTTTACCGCGAGCAGCACTGGTTGTATTGCAGCACCCGCCATCCGTTGTTCAGCGAACGACGCATCCCCGAGCAGGTGATCACCCAGCAGCGCATGGTCGGGCGCGGCTACTGGAGCCAGGCCGAACTGGCGCGCCACGGCTTCAAGCACAGCGCCGCGACGGTGGAAAGTATGGAGGCGCAGCTGATCCTGGTGCTCTCCGGTGCCTACATCGGCTACCTGCCCGAGCACTACGCCCAGGCCTGGGCCGACAAGGGCGACCTGCGCGTATTGCTGCCGGCGACCTTCGGCTACCAGGCGCCGTTCTCGATGATCATGCGCCGGGGCCGCAGCCGCGAACCGCTGATCCAGACCTTCCGCGATCTACTCAAAGCCCAGCTCAACCAGGCCTGAAAACCATGTCCCGAACCCACTGTTCCCGCTGCCTCAGGCCCGCCGCCCATTGCCTGTGCGCGCTGATTCCCAGCCTCGACAGCCGCACACGTGTGCTTGTTTTGCAGCACCCGAGCGAGGTCAACCATGCGCTCAATACCGCGCGGCTGGCGGCGTTGGGACTGAACAACGCGCAGTTGGTGGTGGGCGAGGTCTTTGATGACTTGCCGACCCTGTTGAACCCGCCCGGCTATCAGGCGCGGCTGTTGTTTCCGGCTGACGATGCACAGCCGCTGCAAGCCTATGCACCCGGCGCCCAGCCGCTGTTGCTGGTGGTGCCCGACGGCACCTGGCGCAAGGCGCGCAAACTGCTGCACCTCAATCCTGTGTTGGCGGCGTTGCCTCGGGTGACGCTGGTCGAGGGCGCCGTGTCTCGCTATCGACTGCGCAAGGCGCCGGGGCCAGGCGCGTTGTCGACGGTGGAGGCGATTGTGCAGGCGTTGCAGGTGCTGGAGGCGCCGATGTCGTTCGAGCCGTTGCTCAAGCCGTTTGATGCATTGATCGAAGGGCAGATTGCGGCGATGGGAGAGGAGGTCTTTCGGAGAAATCATGGCGATGGGCATTTGGGCTAGGCGGGGCATCGAGGCGCGGCCATCGGGAGCAAGCCCCCTCCCACATTCGACCGAGTTCCAGCATGAGAATGCGGTCCAGTGTGGGAGGGGGCTTGCTCCCGATGGCGCCCGCTCAGCCACCATCGCCTCGCTTATTCCTTTAAGCCATAAGCACCACACTTTGCGTGATATGGCCCGCCGACCTTTCCCGGTATGATGTTCGCCCCCGCAGTCTGGATTGCGAATACGCCATGACCTTGCAGTACCCTACAATCGCCGATTGCGTCGGCAACACGCCCCTGGTCCGCTTGCAACGCATGGCGGGTGAAACCAGCAATACCCTGTTGCTCAAGCTCGAAGGGAATAACCCGGCCGGCTCGGTGAAAGACCGCCCGGCGCTGTCGATGATCACCCGCGCCGAACTGCGCGGGCAGATCAAGCCCGGCGACACCCTGATCGAAGCCACCTCGGGTAATACCGGGATCGCCCTGGCCATGGCCGCCGCGATCAAGGGTTACAAGATGGTGCTGATCATGCCCGACAACGGCAGCGCCGAGCGCAAGGCGGCGATGACCGCCTATGGCGCCGAGTTGGTGCTGGTCACCCAGGAAGAAGGCATGGAAGGCGCCCGCGACCTCGCCGAGCGCATGGCCGCCGAAGGCCGTGGCCAGGTGCTGGACCAGTTCGCCAATGGGGACAACCCCGAAGCGCACTACACCACCACCGGTCCGGAAATCTGGCGCCAGACCCAGGGCACCATCACCCATTTCGTCAGCTCCATGGGCACCACCGGCACCATCATGGGTAACTCGCGCTACCTCAAGGAGCAGAACCCGGCGATCCAGATCGTCGGCCTGCAACCGATGGAAGGCGCGGCGATCCCAGGCATTCGTCGCTGGCCCGAAGAGTATTTGCCGAAGATCTACAACGCGACGCGCGTGGACCGCATCATCGACATGGCCCAGCGTGAAGCCGAAGACACCACCCGCCGTCTGGCGCGTGAAGAAGGCATCTTCTGCGGCGTGTCGTCCGGCGGCGCCGTGGCGGGTATGTTGCGCTTGTCCAAGGAAGTGGAAAACGCGGTGATCGTCGCGATCATCTGTGACCGAGGCGACCGTTACCTGTCGACCGGCATTTTCGACGAACCCAACTGATGGCCAAGCACGAGAGAGGCCTGCGCTTCCAACCGACGGGCGGCAGCCGGGCCCCACAGATTCCCGTGGGCAAGAAGCAGCGCCTGACCATCGAGCGCCTGGCCAACGACGGCCGCGGCATCGTGTTCTTTGAAGGCCGCACCTGGTTTGTCAACGGTGCGCTGGCCGGTGAAGAGGTTGAAGCGCGGGTATTGGGTACCCACGGCAAGGTGGTCGAGGCCCGCACCGAGCGCGTGTTCACGGCCAGCGAACTGCGCCGTCCGGCACCGTGCGCGCACTTCGGTCGCTGTGGCGGTTGCAGCGTGCAGCACTTGCCCCATGCCGAACAACTTGCCCTGAAACAGCGCATGCTCGCCGAGCAACTGTCCCGCGTGGCCGGTGTCGAACCGCAGGAGTGGGCCGCGCCATTGAGTGGGCCGGAATTCGCTTACCGGCGCCGCGCCCGGGTGGCGGTGCGTTGGGATGCCAAGGCGAAGAAGCTTGAGGTGGGTTTCCGCGCCGTGGCCAGCCAGGACATCGTCGCCATCGATGATTGCCCGGTGCTGGTACAGGCCTTGCAACCGATCATGCAGCGCCTGCCGAACATGCTGCGCCGCCTGAGCAAACCTCAGGCACTGGGGCATGTGGAGTTGTTCAGTGGCTCGTCCGTCGCCGTGTTGCTGCGGCATATGGCGCCGTTGTCGGAGGCGGACCTGCTGATCCTGAAAGAATTCTGCAGCTTCCATGACGCCCAGCTGTGGCTGCATGGTGAAGGTCAGCCGGAACCGATTGAGCCCGATCAGTCACTAGGTTTCCGATTGGACCCATGGGACCTGGAGTTGGCGTACCGACCGGGGGATTTTGTCCAGGTCAACGCCGGGGTCAACGAGGCGATGGTTGCCCAGGCCTTGGACTGGCTGGCGCCGCAACCTGATGAGCGGGTGCTGGACCTGTTCTGCGGCCTGGGCAACTTTGCCCTGCCGCTGGCGAAACAGGTGCGCGACGTGGTGGCGGTGGAAGGTGTGCAGACCATGGTGGACCGGGCTGCACGGAACGCCATCAGCCACAATTTGCATAATGCGCAGTTTTTTCAGGCCGATTTGTCCCAGCCGTTGACTGACGCGGAATGGGCCAAACAGGGCTTTTCTGCGGTACTCTTGGACCCACCCCGCGATGGTGCCCAAGAGGTTGTGCGCAATCTCGCCACCCTGGGGGCCAAGCGCCTGGTGTATGTGTCCTGCAACCCGGCGACGCTGGCGCGGGACACGGTTGAGCTGGTCAAGCAAGGCTACCGGCTAAAACGTGCCGGGATCCTCGACATGTTTCCGCAGACAGCGCATGTCGAGGCCATGGCGTTATTTGAAGCGGGCTAGGATGCCCGTTTAATCCGACTGGCCTGCGTTCTCCAAGGCCTATGATCTGCCACGGAGCTCGCAGTAAAAAGGTCGGCGATGATTTTGGCGCATCCAAGGTGCGTCATAGGGAAGGTAAGCAAGATGGTACAGGTGAGAGCACACCAGCCGATCAACACCGACGGCAGTATCAATCTCGAGGCATGGCTGGATCATGCCATCAGTGTCGACCCGGCACTGGACCGTGAAGCCTTGAAAGCAGCCTGCGAGTTCGCTCGTGAGTCTGAGCAACAAGACAATGCAGCCAAGAACCTGTGGGCCGAAGGCACTTCCAGCTTTCGCACCGGGTTGGAAATCGCCGAGATCCTTGCCGATCTCAAGCTGGACCAGGACTCGCTGATCGCCGCCGTGCTCTATCGCGGCGTGCGCGAAGGGCACATCCAGTTGCCGACCGTCAGCCAGCGTTTTGGCGCGGTGGTGGCCAAGCTGATCGACGGCGTGCTGCGCATGGCCGCCATCAGCGCCAGCCTCAGCCCGCGCCAGTCCATGGTGCTGGGCACCCAGGGCCAGGTGGAAAACCTGCGCAAGATGCTGGTGGCGATGGTCGACGACGTGCGTGTCGCCCTGATCAAGCTGGCCGAGCGCACCTGCGCGATCCGTGCGGTGAAGACCGCCGACGACGAAAAGCGCAACCGCGTCGCCCGCGAAGTCTTCGACATCTATGCGCCCCTGGCCCACCGCCTGGGTATCGGCCATATCAAGTGGGAGCTGGAGGACTTGTCCTTCCGCTACCTCGAACCTGATCAATACAAACAGATCGCCACGCTGCTGCACGAGCGGCGGCTCGACCGTGAGCGCTTTATCAGCGACGTGATGGGCCAGTTGCGCGCCGAGCTGCAGGCCACCGGGGTCGATGCCGACATCAGCGGTCGCGCCAAACACATTTATTCGATCTGGCGCAAAATGCAGCGCAAGGGCCTGGCCTTCAGCCAGATCTACGACGTGCGTGCGGTGCGCGTGCTGGTGCCGGAAATGCGCGACTGCTACACCGCGCTGGGTATCGTCCATACGCTGTGGCGGCACATTCCCAAGGAGTTCGACGACTACATCGCCAACCCCAAGGAAAACGGCTATCGCTCGCTGCACACCGCGGTGATCGGCCCCGAGGGCAAGGTGCTGGAAGTGCAGATCCGCACCCACGCCATGCACGAAGAGGCAGAACTGGGCGTGTGCGCGCACTGGCGCTACAAGGGCACCGACGTCAAGGCCGGGTCCAACCAGTACGAGGAGAAAATCTCCTGGCTGCGCCAAGTGCTGGAATGGCACGAAGAACTCGGCGACATCGGCGGCCTGGCCGAACAGTTGCGCGTGGATATCGAGCCGGACCGGGTCTACATCTTTACCCCCGACGGCCATGCCATCGACTTGCCCAAGGGTGCGACGCCGCTGGACTTCGCCTACCGCGTGCACACCGAGATCGGCCATAACTGCAGAGGCGCCAAGATCAACGGGCGCATCGTACCGCTCAACTACAGCCTGCAAACCGGCGAGCAGGTCGAGATCATCACCAGCAAGCACGGCACGCCGAGCCGCGACTGGCTGAACCCGAACCTGGGCTACATCACCACGTCGCGGGCGCGGGCGAAGATCGTCCATTGGTTCAAGCTGCAGGCCCGCGACCAGAACGTCGCCGCCGGCAAGACCCTGCTCGAACGCGAGCTGGGCCGCCTGGGCCTGCCGCAGGTGGACTTCGACAAACTGGCCGAAAAGGCCAACATGAAGATTGCCGAAGACATGTTCGCCGCCCTCGGTGCCGGCGACCTGCGCCTGGCGCAACTGGTCAACCTGGCCCAGCAACTGGTCGAGCCGGAGCGCGGCAACGAACAACTGGAGCTGATCCCACGCAAGGCCACCGGCTACAAGCCCGGCAAGCGCGGCGATATCCAGATCCAGGGCGTCGGCAACCTGCTGACGCAAATCGCCGGCTGCTGCCAGCCGTTGCCGGGGGATGCCATCGTCGGCTACATCACCCAAGGCCGTGGCGTGAGCATTCACCGCCAGGACTGCGCCTCGGTGCTGCAACTGGGCGGGCGTGAGCCGGAGCGGATTATCCAGGTCAGCTGGGGCCCGGTGCCGGTGCTCACCTACCCGGTGGACATCATCATCCGTGCCTACGACCGTTCCGGCCTGCTGCGTGACGTTTCGCAAGTGCTGCTCAATGAGCGCATCAACGTGCTGGCGGTCAACACCCGCTCGAATAAAGAGGACAACACCGCGTTGATGTCCCTGACCATCGAGATTCCGGGGTTGGACGCACTGGGGCGGCTGCTGGGGCGGATTTCCCAGCTGCCGAACATCATTGAGACGCGGCGCAACCGTACCCCATGATTCGCAGAATGAATGCAGGCTAAATGTGGGAGGGGGCTTGCTCCCACACTGATCGGACACAGAAAGATGTATTCACTTGAAGACCTGCTGCACCTGATGAGCCGCCTGCGGGACCCGCAATACGGGTGCCCGTGGGACATCAAGCAAACCTACGCGACCATTGTCCCGCACACCCTGGAAGAGGCCTACGAAGTGGCCGACGCCATCGAGCGCGGCGACTTTGATCATCTGCAAGGTGAGTTGGGCGACCTGTTGTTCCAGGTGGTGTATTACAGCCAGCTGGCGCGGGAAGAGGGGCGTTTCGAATTTGCCGGGGTGATCGACAGCATCACCCGCAAACTGATTCGCCGCCATCCCCATGTGTTCCCGACCGGCGATCTGTACGCGCCGCTGGATATTCCTCGACTGAGCGAAGAGCAGGTAAAGGAACGTTGGGAGCAGATCAAGGCCGAGGAGCGTGCGGAAAAATCCGACGCGCCGGAGCAGCTGTCCCTGCTGGACGATGTGCCCACCGCCTTGCCGTCCCTGTCCCGGGCCGCCAAATTGCAGAAGCGCGCCAGCCAGGTCGGCTTCGACTGGCCATCGGCGTTGCCGGTGGTGGATAACGTGCGCGAAGAGCTGGACGAAGTGCTCGAAGCCATGGCCGACAACGACCTGGAGGCCATCGCCGATGAAGTCGGTGACCTGCTGTTCGCGGCGGTCAATCTGGCCCGCCACCTCAAGGTCGACCCGGAAACCGCGCTGCGTGGCGCCAATGCCAAGTTCGAGCGACGCTTCCGATTTATCGAACAGGCATTGCGCGATACCCACCAACCCATAGAAGATTGCACCCTCGAAGAGTTGGACGCCCTGTGGGGCGAAGCCAAACGTCAGGAAAAGAACGTGTCCAGCTGCGGTTGAGCAGTTGCCTAAGTGAGTAAGCACCATGAGCCTTTCCCTTCGCGACCAGTTGCTCAAAGCAGGTCTGGTCAACCAAAAGCAGGCCAAGCAGGTCGGCAAAGAGAAACAGAAACAGCAGCGCCTGGTCCACAAGGGCCAGATCGAGGCCGATGACACCCAGGCTCGCCTGGCTGCCGAAGCCCAGGCCGAGAAGGTCAAGCGTGACCAGGAGCTGAACCGCCAGCAGCAGGAAAAAGCCGAGGCCAAGGCCCGTACGGCCCAGGTCAAGCAACTGATCGAAACCTCGCGCCTGCCTAAGCTCACGACCGAGGACTACTACAACTTCGTGGATGACAAGAAGGTCAAGCGCCTGTCGGTCAACACCTTGATGCGCAACAAGCTGAGCAACGGCTCCCTGGCCATCGTGCATCACGGTGGCGGCTACGAGGTGATCCCCCGTGAAGCCGCGCTGAAGATCCAGGAGCGCGCCCCGGAACGTATCGTGCAGCTCAATATCCTGACCGAAAGCCAGGTGCCGGATGAGGATGATCCGTACGCGGCCTACCAGATCCCGGATGATTTGATGTGGTAAGGCTGTAGCAACGAATTGTGGTGAGCAGGCGTGCCCTGCGTTGGGCTGCGAAGTAGCCCCAGAACACACAAACCCCGCTCAAAAGGCGGGGTTTGTGTTTTACAGGCCCCCCAGCTGCGTGGGGCTGGGGGCCTACAGGATTTCGAAGTTTCAGGAGCTTTGCGTCTGGCGTTTCATCTCAAGGGCTTCGAGCTCGTTTTTATAATTATGAGCGTCGCTCTCGTTGTGAAACATGCCGACCAGCAGGTCTTGTTGGTGGACATCCCAGATGTGAATCCCATGGCCCAGCGCTTCGTGGGACATATGTTCGTCGTCGCGTTCAGTTACTTTTACAGTCATCTGCTTGCTCCAATTTCTGGTGGGTATGCGGCAAGTCGTCGCAGGTCTTTTTATACGGTTTGTTAGCTTGCTAAGTAAACCGCTTTAGAGGTTTATGACAGAAGTTTCATGTTGGGCACCATCGGGAGCAAGCTCCCTCCCACAGGGGAAAGTGTTCGCAGTTCAAATGTGGGAGGGGGCTTGTTCCCGATGACGGCAGACACTTGAACCCAAAACCCCAGACGAAAAAAAGCCCCGCATTCAGCGAGGCTCTTGTTCAGCTCATCCGCGCACTCAGTTGCCTTTGACCGCCTTGCCGTCAACGGTACCGTCTTGCAGCATGATGTTGTATTCCTTGCCGTCGGTCTCAACCTGACGCAGGGCAACCAGGATGCCGCCCTGGTCCTTGGCAAACCACATCTGGGTGATGCGCTTGCTTTGAGTCGGGTCGCGTACGCGCTCGACCTTGATTGCGTCAATGCTGCCGACCTTGGTCTGGACCTTTTCCGGGCCGATCACGCGGAAGTCGTAGGTGTCGACGTCGGTGCCTTCAACCACGTTGTAGCTCATGCTTTTCTTGCCGGCTGCCACGTCGCGCTGCAAGGCCAACTGGTAGGTCGACTTGTCGAGCATGCCGCTTTGCAGGGGCACATTGACCGGGTCTTTGTTTTCAAAGCCGGTGACTTTCTTGGTCGACGGGTCGAAGTCCAGGTTGATCTTCTTGGTCTTGCCCAGGCCGCCGCGTTCGAAGGCGTAGCTCTTCGGTTGCAGGGTGTCCTTGTCGAACAGGATAACGCTGGTTTCGGTCAGGCTGGCGATCATCATGGAAGCCTTGAAGTTCAAGGTCCAGGTGCCGTCACCGTTCTTGGTCAGGCTGCGTTCTGCCGAACCACTCATGGGCAACTGTTTCCAGTCGGCGGTGTAGCTGGCGGAGAACGGGTGTAGATCTGCCGCTTGCACGGCAGGCAAGGCGAGCAGCGCAAAAGCGAAGAGCAAGGCGCGACGCATAAAATCTCCTAGGTTCGAATCAAGTGGCCGCTGGCCGCAAGTAACTGACCGTCCAATAATGCACCCTGGTCACCAAGAATCAACCGCCCCTCGGCAAACCAGCGCACAGCCAGCGGGTAAATCCTGTGTTCCTGGGTATGCACCCGTTGCGCAAGGGTCTGCGCCGAGTCGTCAGACTCTACCGGAACCACTGCCTGTACGACCAGAGGCCCGCCATCGAGTTCCTCGGTAACGAAGTGCACGCTGCAGCCATGCTCGTTGTCACCGGCATCCAGCGCGCGCTGGTGCGTGTGCATGCCTTTGTATTTGGGCAGCAGGGAAGGGTGGATATTCAGCAGGCGCCCTTCGTAGTGCCGCACGAAACCAGCGCTGAGAATGCGCATGAAACCGGCCAGTACCACGAGTTGGGGGTTGAAGGTGTCGATCAGTTCGACCAGGGCGCTGTCGAAGGCCTCGCGGCCTTCGAAAGCCTTGTGATCCAGCGAGCGGGTTTCGATACCCGCGTCCCTGGCGCGTTGCAGGCCGTAGGCGTCGCTGCGGTTGGAGATCACCGCAGCGATGCGCACCGGGCTGTCGCCGGTGCGCGTGCTGTCGATCAGGGCCTGCAAGTTACTGCCGGTGCCGGAAAGCAGCACCACGACATCACAGGTCCGAGGCATCAGTGAGCCTTGAGGTTCTTCAGTTCAACCTGAGCCGCGCCTTCGGCAGCGGTGGCGATCTGGCCGATGACCCAAGGCTGCTCGCCGGCTTCACGCAATACGTTCAGCGCGGTTTCAACGTGTTCCTGCGCCACGCAGATCACCATGCCCACGCCGCAGTTCAGCACGCGGTGCATTTCGGTTTCATTGACGTTGCCTTTTTCCTGCAGCCAGTCGAATACCGCAGGACGCTGCCAGCTGGCCACGTCGACGATCGCCTGGGCGCCTTTTGGCAGTACGCGCGGGATGTTGTCCAGCAGGCCGCCGCCGGTGATGTGGGCCATGGCCTTGACCGCGCCGGTGTCCTTGATCAGCTTGAGCAGTGGCTTGACGTAGATGCGGGTCGGGGCCATCAGCAGGTCGGTCAGCGGCTTGCCGTCGAGCTGGATGTTCTCGATGTCGGCACCGGACACTTCGATGATCTTGCGGATCAGCGAGTAGCCGTTGGAGTGCGGGCCGGAGGATGGCAGGGCGAGCAGGGCGTCGCCGGCAGCCACTTTGGAGCCGTCGATGATCTCGGCTTTTTCCACCACGCCGACGCAGAAGCCGGCCAGGTCGTAGTCTTCGCCTTCGTACATGCCTGGCATTTCAGCGGTTTCGCCGCCGACCAGGGAGCAACCCGACAGTTCGCAGCCGGCGCCGATGCCGGTCACCACCTGGGTGGCGGTCTCGACGTTCAGCTTGCCGGTGGCATAGTAGTCGAGGAAGAACAACGGCTCGGCACCGCAGACCACCAGGTCGTTGACGCACATGGCGACCAGGTCGATGCCGATGCTGTCGTGCTTGTTCAGGTTCAGTGCCAGGCGCAGCTTGGTGCCCACACCGTCGGTGCCGGAAACCAATACAGGCTGCTTGTAGCCGGCCGGGATCTCGCAGAGGGCGCCAAAACCGCCCAGGCCGCCCATGACTTCGGGGCGCGCAGTGCGCTTGGCAACGCTCTTGATGCGTTCGACCAATGCTTCACCGGCGTCGATGTCTACACCGGCGTCCTTGTAGCTCAGGGAGGGTTGCTTGCTCATGATCCAGGCCTTTAGGGGGGATTCAGGGGTAACGACCGAGCGGGCAGGCGCTTTTGGTAAAAGGCCCAGCCGTTGACGGTCTGCGAAGGCGCGCGATTTTATCAGGCTTGAGGGGCAGCGGCCATCCTCGGGCCGACGGGCAGGGCAGATAGATTTAAAAAAGCAGGTTAAAAAAATGCTGATCGGGTCTGTTCAGGCACGTATTAAGGTATAGCCTTTAAACCGCTGTCGTTAATGACATGGCGAAAACTTACCGGGACCCCGTGAATGTTTTAGTTGTCGCTGTGGTCACAGCCTGGCTATACCGATTTCACGCGGTCTGTTCCAGCCGCTAAATTTGTCGTTCGGGAATCTTCCATGCGTCTGTGTAATGTCTTTTTTGTAGGCTGCTTGTCGTTGATCAGCCTGGCGAGTCATGCCGAAACCCTCAATGGCCTGTACCAGGTACTCGAACCCGTCAGCAGCCAATCGCCGCAAGAGCGCGACCAGGCGACCCAGCGCGCGGTGGAAACCCTGGTGATTCGCCTGACCGGCGACGCCAAGGCCGCGCAAGGCCCGGGCCTGGCGGCGATTCGCAAGGATCCGCAGCAAATCATCACTCAATACGGTTACGACGCCGGCCCGCCCGAGAGCCTGCAAGTGGACTTCGACCCGGTCAGCACTGATCGCGCCTTGCGTGATGCCGGCCTGTCGATCTGGGGCAGCAATCGGCCATCGATCCTCGGCTGGTGGCTGAACGACTCCACCGAAGGCAGCAGCCTGGTCGGCGATGGCCAGGCCGCTGCCCAGGCGCTGCGCCGTGCGGCACAGCACCGTGGCTTGCCATTGCGCCTGCCCCTGGGGGACCTGGATGAACAGGTGGTCGCCACCGCGCCGAATCTTGAAAGCGCCGATGCCACGCCGTTGCGCGCCGCGTCCGAACGCTACGGTGCCGACGCCTTGCTGGCCGTGCATGCACGCCAGGAAGGCAATCAATGGCAGGCCAAATGGCGCCTGTGGCTGGGTGACAAGAGCGAGCAGGGCACCGCGCAAGGCGCCGACACGGGCGCGCTGGCCGATGCAGTCATGCTGGCGGTCAGCCAAAAACTGGCGCCGCGCTTTGCGGTCAAGCCCGGTGTGAGTACCGAGCAACTGCTGGAAGTGCAGGGCATGAACCTGGAGCGGTACGCGGCCCTGGGGCACCTGCTTGAGCCGTTTGGCGGTCAGCCGCAATGGGTGGATGGCAATCGTATTGTGTATCGGGTCAACGGCAGCGCCGATCAGTTGCGTACCCAGTTGAGCCTGGCCAAGTTGCAGGAGGTGCCTGCCGGTGAGGCCCCGGCGCAGCAGCCTGCGGTCGATGGCACACAACCGGCAGCGGCACCTGCGCCCCAGGCGCAACTGCATTTTCGTTGGTAAAAGTTCTTCCTATATAGATAGAAGCAAATAATGGAGTGGTTTATGGCGGATACGCGTCGTTGGGTGTGGCTTGGCGGGATCGTCCTGCTGTGCGTTTTTGTGTTCCTGCTGCATTCGATCCTGACGCCGTTCCTGGTTGCGTTGCTGCTCGCCTATCTGTTCGATCCCGTGGTGGATCGCCTGGAAAAAGCCGGTCTGTCGCGGACCTTGGGCGTGGTTGCGGTGTTTGCACTGTTCACGTTGATCATCACCGCGCTGGTGCTGGTGCTGGTGCCGATGCTGGCCAAGCAACTGTTTCGTCTCTATGAGCTGGCGCCGCAGATGCTCGATTGGCTGCAGCACACGGCGATGCCATGGGCCCAGGCCAAGTTGGGCCTGTCGGATGGCTTCTGGAAGTTCGACAAGGTCAAGGCGGCGATCAGCGAGCACATGGGCCAGACCACCGATATTGTGGGGGTGATCCTCAGCCAGGCGACCGCGTCCAGCCTGGCGCTGATCGGCTGGCTGACCAACCTGGTGCTGATTCCGGTGGTGGCGTTCTACCTGCTGCGCGATTGGGACATCATGATGGCCAAGATCCGCAGCCTGCTGCCCCGCAACCGTGAAGAGCGCATCGTGGCCCTGGCCGGCGAGTGCCATGAGGTGCTTGGCGCCTTTGTGCGCGGGCAACTGCTGGTGATGCTGGCACTGGGGATCATCTACGCGGCGGGCTTGATGGCCATCGGCCTGGAGCTGGGCCTGTTGATCGGCCTGATCGCCGGCCTCGCCGCTATCGTGCCGTATATGGGCTTTGTGATCGGGATCGGTGCGGCGTTGGTGGCAGGGTTGTTCCAGTTTGGCGGCGACCTGTACCCGATGCTGGGGATTGTCGCGGTGTTCATGGTCGGCCAGGCCTTGGAAGGCATGGTGCTCACGCCGTTGCTGGTGGGGGATCGGATTGGCCTGCACCCGGTGGCGGTGATCTTTGCGATCCTGGCGGGCGGCGAGCTGTTCGGCTTTACCGGCATCCTGCTGGCACTGCCGGTGGCAGCGGTGATCATGGTGCTGGTGCGTCATGTGCACGATCTGTACAAGGATTCCGACGCTTATACGGGGGTCGAAGACCCCGACCTGTAACCGCTGCGTCATAAACCCGGCTTCGGCCGGGTTTGTTGTTTATGGGGCTATGGCGTCAAACAATCCGCTCAAAACCGGCAAGTTAACGCAAACCTTTGATTTTGCTTGTGGTCTGCTGCATTGTGCGCCCGGCGTCACGGGTATAAACTTTGCAAACTTTACACAGAGGCCACTAACGGTTCGATGGGAGCCGTTCAGTCAGCATGAAACCGATTCAGCTGCCCTTAGGTGTGCGTCTGCGTGATGACGCTACCTTTATCAATTACTACCCAGGCGCCAATGCCGCTGCACTCGGCTATGTCGAGCGGCTCTGCGAAGCCGACGCCGGGTGGACCGAAAGCCTGATCTATCTGTGGGGTAAACACGGCGTCGGGCGTACCCACCTGTTGCAGGCCGCTTGCCTGCGTTTCGAGCAGATGGGAGAGCCGGCGGTTTACTTGCCCCTGGCCGAGTTGATGGATCGCGGCATCGGCATCTTCGACAACCTTGAGCAATACGAACTGGTGTGCCTGGACGATCTGCAGGCAGTGGCCGGCAAGGCGGATTGGGAAGAGGCGCTGTTCCATCTGTTCAACCGCCTGCGTGACAGCGGCCGGCGCTTGTTGATTGCCGCCTCCACTTCGCCACGGGAGTTGCCGGTGAAGCTGGCCGACCTCAAGTCGCGCCTGACCCTGGCGCTGATCTTCCAGATGCGCCCACTCTCCGACGAAGACAAACTGCGGGCCCTGCAATTGCGCGCATCCCGTCGCGGCCTGCACCTCACCGATGAAGTCGGGCACTTTATCCTCACCCGTGGCACCCGCAGCATGAGCGCGTTGTTCGATTTGCTCGAGCAACTCGATCAGGCCTCTTTGCAGGCTCAACGAAAATTGACGATCCCTTTTCTCAAGGAAACGTTGGGCTGGTAACCGGTTGAATCTACGGGGTTCGGCAATTTACAGGCGCCAGAAATCCTGCGTTTAAGCCACGTTGGCTACGCATTTGAACCGATAAATGGAATTACGGCTTAGATGTCATAGTCCAATCGCGAAGTCACATAGATCACGATTGAATTTGCAAATCGATGTGATAGAAGGCATAGTCTCGACTTCTTTACATACCAGCCACGGTCGTGCCCATGCTAAATCGCTTCGCACCCCTCGTGCCCCTCGCACTCGTTACCCTGTTGTTTGGTTGCGCCTCCCACCCTCAACAGGTGGTTGAGCAGCAAAAACCTCAACAACAGTCCCAGGCAAAATTCGTTGCTGCACAGTCTGCTTCTGTCTATGAAGAAGAGGTCGCAACCGAAAAGGAACTGGCCGATTTCTCCGGCAACAAGCCTTACCAGCTTCCAGTCCTGGCCGACAGCATCCTCGAACGCGGCATGTCCCTGATCGGTACCCGTTACCGTTTCGGCGGTACCTCTGAAGCCGGTTTCGACTGCAGCGGTTTCATCGGCTACCTGTTTCGTGAAGAAGCTGGCATGAACCTGCCACGCTCCACTCGCGAAATGATCAACGTGAAAGCACCGTTGGTCGCGCGCAACAACCTCAAGCCCGGTGATCTGCTTTTCTTCAGTACTGCAGGCCGTGGTCGCGTAAGCCATGCCGGTATCTACCTGGGCGATAACCAGTTTATCCACTCCAGCAGCCGTCGCAGTGGCGGTGTTCGAGTCGACAGCCTGGGTGACAGCTACTGGAGCAAAACCTTCATCGAAGCCAAGCGCGCACTCGCCATGGCCCCGACTACGGTTACCGCCAGTAAGTAAACTTAAAGTGATACTTGAAGTTTGACGTGTAAGCGCTAGAATCCCTGGACATTGTTGTAATCCGTTCGCGCGAGCTTTGCTTGCGCGTTCTGGTTTTCAGCGTTCGGCAGCGATAGCCGCATCCAGACCAGGATTGTTCTGCACATGTCGACCTCAGCCCGCCTGCTCCTTATTCTCTGCGCCGCGCTTATCAGCGCCTGCGCCAGCCGCCCGCCGCCCGCTCCCGTTGCGGTCAAGCCCAAGCCGGTATTCAACTATTCCACCCAGAATTTCTCGCCTGCGGCCGAAGACGTACTCTTTCGTGCACTGGGCCTGGTCGGCACGCCTTACCGTTGGGGCGGCAACACGCCGGATTCGGGTTTTGATTGCAGTGGCCTGATCGGCTTCGTCTTCCGCGACGCCGCCGGCATCTCCCTGCCGCGCACCACCCGCGAGCTGATCGTGATGCGCGCCCAGGACGTCAGCGAGCAGAACCTGCAGACCGGCGACCTGCTGTTCTTCGCCACCGGTGGCGGCTCCCAGGTCAGCCACGCCGGCATCTATGTGGGCGAAGGCCGCTTTGTGCACGCGCCGCAGACCGGCGGTACGGTCAAGCTGGACACCTTGTCCAAGGCGTATTGGCAGAATGCCTATCTGAGCGCCAAGCGTGTGTTGCCAGCAAACCTGGCACGTAATCCCTGAACCAAATGTGGGAGGGGGCTTGCCCCCGATAGCGAAGTATCAATCACAGTATCTGTGCCTGACCCACTGCTATCGGGAGCAAGTCCCCTCCCACATTGGTTTTGTGATGCTTCTGGGGGCGTTTATTTAGCGGCCGACACCCGCCACACCTTATTCCCCACATCATCCGCCACCAGCAAATCCCCCTGCTGATCAATCACCACGCCCACCGGCCGGCCCATGGCGTTCTCATCCTTATCGAGAAACCCGGTCAGCACATCCACCGGCTGCCCTTCAGGCTGGCCTGCCTCGAACGGCACGAAGATCACCTTGTAGCCACTGTGGGGCTTGCGATTCCATGAGCCATGCTGGCCGATGAACGCGCCGTTGCTGAATGGCGCCGGGAGTTTGCTGCCCTCGGCGAACGTCAGTCCCAAAGACGCGGTGTGCGGCCCTACCGCATAGTCCGGCACGATTGCCTTGGCCACCAGGTCCAGGTTCTGCGGCGTGACGCGCACATCCACATGCTGGCCATAATAGCTGAAGGGCCAGCCATAGAACCCGCCATCCTTGACCGAGGTGATGTAGTCCGGCACCAGATCGCTGCCGATCTCGTCGCGCTCGTTTACCGCGGTCCATAGCTTGCCGCTCTGGGGTTCCCAGGCCATGCCGTTAGGGTTGCGCAGGCCGGAAGCGAAAATGCGCTGCTGGCCGCTGGCGCGATCCACTTCCCAGATAGCCGCCCGGCCCTGTTCCGCCTCAAGACCGTTCTCACCGACGTTGCTGTTGGAGCCGACGCTCACGTACAGCTTGCTGCCGTCCTTGCTGGCGATCACGTTCTTGGTCCAGTGGTGATTCAGGGGCCCGCCCGGCAGGTCGACCACCTTGGTGCCAGGTGCCTTGATCGCGGTTTCGCCCGCTTGATAGGGGAAGCGCAGCAGTTTGTCCGAATCGGCGACGTACAGGTCATTGCCGACCAGTGTCATACCGAAGGGCGAGTTGAGGTTTTCCAGGAACACCGTACGGGTCTCGGCAACGCCATCGTGATCGGCGTCGCGCAGCAGGGTAATGCGATTGGGGCTCGGCACCCCGGCGCCGGCGCGGCCCATGACCTTCTCCATGACCCAGCCGCGAATACCCTTGGAATCATCCGGTTTGGGCGGCGCATTGGTTTCTGCCACCAGCACATCGCCGTTGGGCAGCACATACAGCCAGCGCGGGTGGTCCAGGCCTTCGGCGAACGCCGCCACGTGGGTGCCGGCCGCCGCCGTTGGCTTCACGCCCTCCGGCCAGCCGATAGCCGGGGCAATGTTCACCGTGGGGATCAGGGTTTTGTTCGGCTCCGGTAGCTGCGGCGACGGCCCGGTGCCGTCGGACACCTGCAGGGTGGAGCTTTCACCGCAGGCCGCAAGGGTGCCGGCGAGCATGATGAGCAGGGCGAGTCTGGTTTTATGCATGGTGTTCTCCTTGATACCTGTAAGGGTAGAGGAGGGCGCTGGTGCGATGGTTCAAGTGCAAGGCCAGCTTTAATTGACGCTCCACCCCCAACCCACTAACCTTCGCGGCTTGTTCCAGGTGCTCTGTGACCCATGGGTCGACCGAGTGAAACAGGGAAGCCGGTGAGCGAGCGCACTTGTACACAGTGCTGCCGCGATTCCGGCGCTGCCCCCGCAACGGTAAATGAGTCAAGACGGTGCCTTTTGCCACTGTATCGCCCGCGATATGGGAAGGCGCGCCGTCGGCGTGTTCGCTCTGTCGATGAGCCAGCGCACCACTCGTGAGCCCGGAGACCGGCCTGGATCATCCAACAGCATCACGGTGGGCGATGCTTGGCTGTCTGTTTTTTCCTGCCTGCCGTTTTTGTCCAGCCCCAATGGAGAGCTGCCATGACCGATACCCCCGACCGCGACGAACGCCACCTGGCGCGCATGCTGCGCAAAAAAGCCGTGATCGACGAGCGCATCGCCAATTCCCCCAATGAGTGCGGCTTGCTGCTGGTGCTGACCGGCAACGGCAAAGGCAAGAGCAGCTCGGCATTCGGCATGCTCGCGCGCGCCATGGGCCACGGTATGCAGTGCGGTGTGGTGCAGTTCATCAAGGGGCGCAACAGCACCGGTGAGGAGTTGTTCTTCCGCCGTTTCCCCGAGCAAGTGCGTTTCCACGTGATGGGCGAAGGCTTCACCTGGGAGACCCAGGACCGCCAGCGCGATATCGCTGCCGCCGAAGCCGCCTGGGCCGTGTCCCGCGAACTGCTGCAAGACCCGCGCATCGGCCTGGTGGTGCTGGATGAGCTGAACATCGCCCTCAAGCATGGTTACCTCGACTTGGACCAGGTCCTCAGCGACCTGCAAGCGCGTCCGCCGATGCAGCACGTGGTCGTCACCGGCCGTGGCGCCAAGCCTGAACTGATCGAAATGGGCGACACCGTCACCGAAATGGGCATGCTCAAGCACGCGTTCCAGGCCGGGATCAAGGCACAGAAGGGCGTCGAACTTTGAATCAGCCCCGTCATTGCCCGGCCGTCCTGATCGCCGCACCGGCGTCCGGCCAGGGCAAAACCACCGTCACCGCCGCGCTGGCCCGTTTGCACCGCAACCTGGGGCGCAGAGTACGGGTGTTCAAATGCGGCCCGGATTTCCTGGACCCGATGATCCACGAGCGCGCCAGCGGTGCGCCGGTGTATCAATTGGACATGTGGATGGTGGGTGAGCAGGAAAGTCGCCGCCTGCTGTGGGAAGCGGCGGGTGAGGCCGACCTCATCCTGATCGAAGGCGTGATGGGCCTGTTCGATGGCACACCGTCCAGCGCCGACCTGGCGCGGCATTTCGGCGTGCCGGTGCTCGGTGTGATCGACGGCACCGCCATGGCCCAGACCTTTGGCGCCCTGGCCCTGGGCCTGGCGCGTTATCAGCCGGACCTGCCGTTTGCGGGGGTACTGGCCAACCGCGTCGGCACCCTGCGCCATGCGCAGTTGCTGGAAGGCAGCCTCACCGAAGGCTTGCGTTGGTATGGCGCCCTGTCCCGCGAAACCGGGATCGAACTGCCCAGCCGCCATTTGGGCCTGGTGCAGGCCAGCGAGCTGAATGACCTCGACGTGCGCCTGGACGCCGCCGCCCAGGCCCTGGGCAGCAGCTGCGAAGTCGCATTGCCGCCACCGGTGACCTTCGCCGCACCGGAAGTGATCGAGGCCGAGCCGTTGCTGGCCGGTGTGCGCATTGCGGTGGCCCGTGACGAAGCCTTCGCCTTCACCTATGGCGCCAGCCTCGACTTGCTGCGGGCGATGGGGGCCGAACTGACGTTTTTCTCGCCGATCCATGATCGCCAGCTGCCCGAGGCTGACAGCCTGTACTTGCCCGGCGGTTACCCGGAATTGCACCACCAGGCGCTGTCGCAAAACACGCCGATGCTTGACGCCATTCGTAACCATCATGCCGCCGGCAAACCCTTGCTCGCCGAGTGCGGCGGCATGCTCTACCTGTTGGATTCGCTTACCGATGTCGACGGCTCCCGTGCCGAGCTGGTCGGCCTGCTGCAAGGCGATGCGGTGATGCAAAAGAAACTCGCGGCCCTGGCCCTGCAAAGCGTCGAACTGCCGGAAGGCGTGCTGCGCGGGCACACGTATCACCATTCCCTGACCAGTACCGAGTGCCAGCCGATTGCCCGTGGCCTGAGCCCGAACGGTGGGCGCGGTGCCGAAGCGGTGTTCCGACAGGGGCGGATGACCGCCTCTTACGTGCACTTCTATTTCCCGTCGAATCCGACGGCGGTAGCCGCGTTGTTTGCCCCGGACCGAGCTGAAACCCCATCCACTGTGGGAGGGGGCTTGCCCCCGATAGGGCCATGACCGACAACGCTTTCCCCCAGGCCGACCGCGACGCCGTCTACCGCGCCATCGCCGAACGCCGCGACATGCGCCACTTCAGCGGCGGCAGTGTCGCGCCCGAATTGCTGCATCGCCTGCTCCAGGCCGCGCACCAGGCCCCGAGTGTCGGCCTGATGCAGCCCTGGCGGTTTATCCGCATCAGCGACCGCGCGGTGCGCAGCCGGATTCAACAGTTGGTGGAAGAAGAACGCGTGCGCACCGCAGAGGCGTTGGGCGAGCGCTCCGATGCGTTCATGAAGCTCAAGGTCGAAGGCATCCACGACTGCGCCGAAGTGCTGGTGGCGGCGTTGATGGATGATCGCGAGCGCCACATCTTCGGACGGCGCACCTTGCCGGAGATGGACCTGGCGTCGCTGTCCTGTGCGATCCAGAACCTGTGGCTGGCGGCGCGGGTCGAGGGGTTGGGCATGGGCTGGGTCTCGCTGTTCGAACCCCAGGCCCTGGCCGACCTGCTGGGCCTGCCGCCTGGCGCAAAACCCCTGGCGGTCTTGTGCCTGGGGCCGGTGACCGAGTTTTACCCGGCACCGATGTTGCAGCTCGAAGGCTGGACCGAGCCTCGGCCGTTGAGTGACATGGTGTATGAAAATGCGTGGGGAGTGAGTCAATGAGTGTGGCCTTGCTGTGTGTCGCTGCGGTGGCGCTGGATGCGCTGCTGGGCGAGCCCAGGCGCTGGCATCCGCTGGTGGCGTTCGGCAATTTTGCCGGGCGCATCGAGCAGCGTTTCAACAGCGGTGGCCGGGGCTGGCGCAGCCATGGCGTGACTGCGTGGGTTATCGCCGTGGTGCCGTTGACCCTGCTGGCCACCGCGTTGTCGTGGGCGCCGTATATCGGCTGGGTCCTGGAGATCCTCGCGTTGTACTGCGCCCTCGGCATGCGCAGCCTCGGCGAGCATGTGATCCCGGTGGCCCAGGCCCTGCGCAGCGATGACCTCGACGCGGCCCGTACAAGAGTGAGCTACCTGGTCAGCCGCCAGACCAGTGAACTGGACCGCACCGAAGTCGCCCGTGCCGCCACCGAATCGGTGCTGGAAAACGGCAGCGATGCGGTGTTTGCCGCGCTGTTCTGGTTTGTCGTCGCCGGCGTGCCGGGCGTGGTGCTCTACCGCCTGAGCAATACGCTCGACGCGATGTGGGGCTATCGCAACGAACGCTTCGAGCGTTTCGGTTGGGCCGCGGCCAAGATCGACGATGTACTCAACTATGTGCCTGCACGCCTGGTGGCCTTGACCTACGCCGTGCTGGGCAAAACCCGCCTGGCCCTCAAATGCTGGCGCACCCAGGGGCCGACCTGGGACAGCCCCAATGCCGGGCCGGTGATGGCATCCGGCGCTGGCGCGTTGGGCGTTGAGCTGGGTGGCGCCGCGATTTACCACGGCGAGGTGCACCAGCGTCCGCCCCTGGGCGAAGGCCCGGCGGCGGATGCCGATTCCATCGACCGCGGCTGGCAACTGGTGCAGCGCGGCGTATGGTTGTGGTTGCTGATTCTCTGCGTGGGGGGGCAATTTTATGCTTGAGCACGGTGGCCGGCTGCGCAAGGCGGCGATTCAGTACGGAATTGCCGAAGCCGATTGGCTGGACCTGTCCAGCGGCCTCGCGCCCTGGCCGTGGCCGATCCCGGAGATTCCGCTGCGGGCCTGGGCGCGCTTGCCGGAATCGGACGACGGCCTGGAACAGGCGGCCAGCGAGTATTACGGCGCCGCGCATGTCCTGCCGGTGCCCGGCTCCCAGGCGGCGATTCAGTTGCTGCCGCGCCTGCGCCGTGCTGGCAAGGTCGGCGTGCTGTCGCCGTGCTACGCCGAACATGCCGAGGCCTGGCGCCGCGCCGGCTACGTGGTGCGTGAAGTACAGGAGCAGGAAGTCGACTTCTTCCTCGACGTCCTCGACGTGCTGGTGGTGGTCAATCCCAATAACCCCACCGGACTGAGCCTGACCCCGCAACGCCTGCTGGACTGGCACACAAAGCTGGCCCAGCGCGGCGGCTGGCTGGTGGTGGACGAAGCGTTCATGGATGTTACCCCGCAGTTGAGCCTGGCGAGCCAGGCCCATCAGGTCGGCCTGATTGTGCTGCGTTCGTTCGGCAAGTTTTTCGGCCTGGCCGGTGTGCGCCTGGGCTTTGTACTGGCCGAACGCAGGCTGCTTAAGCTTTTGGCCGAACAGGTCGGGCCGTGGGCTGTCAGCGGGCCGACGCGGGTACTGGGCCAAGTGTGCCTGCGCGATACCGCCGGTCATGCACGGCAGCGGGCACGCTGCATCGAGGCCGGCCAGCGCTTGTTTGAACTGCTCGAACGCCGTGGCTTTCAACCCCAGGGCGGCTGCGCGTTGTTCCAGTGGTTGATCACCCCGCACGCCGAGCGCATGCACGAATTCATGGCCCAGCGCGGCATCTTGCTGCGCCTGTTTGTGCACAACAGCAGTGTGCGGTTTGGCCTGCCCGACACCGAGGCCGACTGGCTGCGCCTTGACGAAGCGCTGGCGGCCTACAAGGACGCCTTATGACGACGCTGATGGTGCAAGGCACTACCTCCGATGCCGGCAAAAGTACCCTGGTGACCGCGTTGTGCCGCTGGCTGGTACGCCAGGGCATCGCCGTGGTGCCGTTCAAACCGCAGAACATGGCGCTCAACAGCGCCGTGACAGCCGAAGGCGGCGAGATCGGCCGTGCCCAGGCGGTGCAGGCCCAGGCTGCCAACCTGGCGCCCCACACCGACATGAACCCGGTGCTGCTCAAGCCCAACAGCGACACCGGCTCCCAGGTGATCATCCATGGCCGTGCGGTCACCAGCATGAATGCCGTGGCGTATCACGATTACAAAGCCATCGCGATGCAGGCGGTGCTGGCCTCCCACGCGCGGTTGAGCGAAACCTACCCGGTGGTGATGGTGGAGGGTGCAGGCTCCCCGGCGGAGATCAACCTGCGCGCCAATGACATCGCCAACATGGGCTTCGCCGAGGCCGTCGACTGCCCGGTGCTGCTGATTGCCGACATCAATCGCGGCGGAGTGTTCGCCCATCTGGTCGGCACTCTGGAATTGCTCTCTCCCAGCGAACAGGCACGGGTCAAGGGCTTCATCATCAACCGCTTTCGCGGCGACATCGCACTGCTGCAACCCGGCCTGGATTGGTTGCAGGCACGCACCGGCAAACCGGTGGTGGGCGTATTGCCCTACGTGATGGACCTGCACCTGGAAGCCGAGGACGGCATCGACCGGCGCCAAACCGATAAGGCAGCGCAGGTGCTCAAGGTGGTGGTGCCGGTTTTGCCGCGCATCAGTAACCATACGGATTTCGATCCGCTGCGCCTGCATCCCCAAGTGGACTTGCAGTTCATCGGGCCGGGCCAGCCGATTCCGGCCGCCGACCTGGTCATCCTGCCGGGCTCGAAAAGCGTGCGCAGCGACCTCGCGTACCTGCGTGCCCATGGCTGGGACACCGCCGTGGCGCGGCACTTGCGCTACGGCGGCAAGGTGCTGGGGATTTGCGGCGGCTTGCAGATGCTCGGTGAGCAGGTGCACGACCCGTTGGGCCTGGAAGGGCCAGCCGGTTCCAGCGACGGCCTGGGGCTGCTGGCGTTCAGTACCACCCTGGAGGCCGAGAAACAGTTGCGTAATGTCCGCGGGCGCTTGTTGCTGGAGGACGCCGAGGTCAGTGGCTATGAGATCCATGCCGGCGTGACGTGCGGCGCGGCCCTGGCGAACGCCGCCGTGGTGCTGGAGGACGGTCGCCGTGACGGCGCGCAAAGTGCTGATGGGCAGATTCTTGGCACGTATTTGCATGGCGTGTTCGAGACCCCGGCGGCCTGCAGTGCGTTGCTGCGTTGGGCCGGGTTGCAGGATGTGCAGGCGGTGGATTATCACGCCCTGCGCGAGCGCGATATCGAGCGCCTGGCGGATCTGGTGGAGAACCATTTGGATACCGATTTGTTGCGCAAACTGTGTGGGGTTTAATCGTGTACACACGGTTCAAATGTGGGAGGGGCGGCGCGACGATTCGACTTGCCCCCGATAGCGGTGTATCAGGTGCTGAATTGTTCAGGTATACCGAGTACATATCCATTCCTGCGGTAACGGCCACGTATGGTTCCGCTCTTACAGCGGCTCACTTTTGGAAAGGCCCAAAAGTAAGCAAAAGGCCTTCGCCCCACCACTCGGCACCTCGCTTGGGCTCGGTGTGCCCTCACTCCGGCTTGAATCCGTGGGCCGCCGCAATGGGCCATCCCTGGCCCAGTGCGGCTAACCCGGCGTCCTGCCGGGTTACCCACGGATTCAAGCCTGCGTTCGGCCAGCGTGGTTTACGGGGCGACCTCAGATCAAAAGCCAGATCAAAAACGACTCGCTGCGCATCGTGGATGGGTGGGTGGGCAGGGGGTATCTCATGCTTCAACTGATTTTAGGCGGCGCCCGCTCCGGCAAAAGCCGCCTCGCTGAAAAACTCGCCGGCGACAGCGCTTTGCCCGTCATCTATATCGCCACCAGCCAGCCGCTTGACGGCGAGATGAATGCCCGTGTTGCCTTGCATCGCGAGCGTCGCCCTGATCACTGGGGTTTGATCGAAGAACCTGTCGAGCTGGCGCGTGTGCTACGCGAAAACGCCGCGCCCGGTCGTTGCCTGCTGGTGGATTGCCTGACCCTTTGGCTGACCAATCTGCTGATGCTCGAAGACGCAGAGCGCCTGGCGTTTGAGCGCGATCAATTGCTGGAAACCCTGGCCGTGCTGCCGGGTGAAATTATTTTTGTCAGCAACGAGACCGGTCTGGGTGTCGTACCGCTGGGCGAATTGACTCGCCGCTATGTGGATGAAGCCGGTTGGCTGCATCAAGCCTTGGCCGAGCGCTGTCAGCGTGTTGTCCTGACGGTTGCCGGCCTGCCCCTGACGTTGAAAGGTACTGCGTTATGACTGATACCTGGTGGCTCAACCCTTGTAAGGCCATTGACGCCTCGGCGTACGAACAAGCCCTGGCACGCCAGCAGCAATTGACCAAGCCGGCCGGTTCCCTGGGCCAGCTGGAAGCGCTGGCGGTGCAATTGGCCGGCTTGCAGGGCCAGGTCAAGCCGTCGGTGGACCGGCTGTGGATCGCCATCTTTGCCGGTGACCACGGCGTGGTTGCCGAGGGTGTATCGGCGTTTCCCCAGGAAGTGACCGGGCAGATGCTGCATAACTTTGTCACCGGTGGCGCGGCCATCAGTGTATTGGCGCGGCAACTGGATGCGCAGTTGGAAGTGGTCGACCTCGGTACGGTGACCCCTTCGCTGAACCTGCCCGGCGTCCGTCACCTGAATATCGGCGCGGGCACCGCCAATTTCGTCAAGGGCCCGGCAATGACCGGCGCCCAGGGCCGATTGGCATTGCAGGCGGGTCGCGACAGTGTGCTGCGCGCCCGTGAAAGCGGTGCGCAGTTGTTTGTCGGCGGCGAGATGGGCATCGGCAACACCACCGCCGCCAGTGCGCTGGCCTGCGCCTTGCTCGATTGCCAGGTGACCGACCTCACAGGCCCGGGCACCGGGTTGAGTGCCCAGGGCGTCAGCCACAAGGTGGCGGTGATCGAGCGCGCGCTGGCGGTGCATGCGGCGCAGCGTGGGGATGCGCTGCACACTCTGTTTAATCTCGGTGGCTTTGAAATCGCTGCCTTGGTGGGCGCTTATCTGGCCTGCGCCCAGGAAGGCATCGTGGTGCTGGTGGATGGGTTTATCTGCACCGTCGCGGCGCTGGTCGCCACGCGCTTGAACCCGGCGTGCCGCGACTGGCTGCTGTTCGGCCACCGCGGCGCCGAGCCTGGCCATCGCCATGTCTTGCAGAGCCTCGATGCACAACCGTTTCTGGAACTCGGCCTGCGCCTGGGCGAGGGCAGTGGCGCGGCGTTGGCGGTGCCATTGCTGCGCCTGGCCTGTGCGCTGCACGGGCAGATGGCGACGTTTGCCGAAGCGGCCGTGGCAGACCGTCCGGCATGACTTTGCACCTGGACCTGTTGCGCCATGGCGAAACCGAACTGGGTGGCGGCCTGCGCGGCAGCCTGGACGATGCATTGACCGCCAAAGGCTGGGAACAGATGCGCGCCGCCGTGGCGGCACAGGGGCCCTGGGATCGGCTGATCAGCTCGCCGCTGCAACGCTGCGCGCGGTTCGCGGATGAACTGGGCGCGCGGCTGAATGTGCCGGTGAGCCTGGAAAAGGACCTGCAGGAACTGCACTTCGGTGCCTGGGAAGGGCAGAGTGCGGCAGCGCTGATGGAGACCGACGCCGAAGGCCTGGGCCGGTTCTGGGCCGATCCCTATAGCTTCACGCCGCCCCAGGGCGAACCGGTCAGCGCGTTTTCCCAGCGGGTTTTGGGCGCCGTCCTGCGCCTGCATAAGGCGTATGCCGGTGAGCGTGTGCTGTTGATCAGTCATGGCGGGGTAATGCGTTTGCTGTTGGCCCAGGCTCGGGGGCTGCCCCGTGAGCAGTTGCTGAATGTGGAAGTCGCTCATGGTGGGTTGTTCAACCTGCAGGTCGGCGCCGATGGCGTGTTGAAGGAAGGAATCTAAGCATGCTGCCGTTCTGGATCGCCGTGCAGTTCCTGAGCAGTTTGCCGATTCGCCTGCCGGGTATGCCGCAGCCGCAGGAACTGGGGCGCTCGTTGCTGTTTTATCCCGTGGTCGGGTTGCTGTTCGGCGTGCTGCTGTGGGGCCTCAATACGCTGTTGACCGGATCACCGCTGTTGTTGCACGCCGCGCTGCTGCTGACGGCCTGGGTATTGCTCAGTGGCGGCTTGCACCTCGACGGCCTGGCGGACAGCGCCGATGCCTGGCTGGGTGGCTTCGGCGACCGCGAGCGCACCCTCAGTATCATGAAAGACCCGCGCAGCGGGCCGATTGCCGTGGTCACCCTGGGCCTGGTGTTGCTGCTCAAGTTCACCGCACTGGTGGCTTTGATCGAACAGCACAACGGTGTGGCGTTGATTCTCGCGCCGTTGATCGGGCGCGCGTCGATGCTCGGGTTGTTTCTCACCACCCGTTATGTGCGAGCGGGTGGGTTGGGCCAGGCGTTGTCGGATCATTTACCGCGCGTCGTCGGGCAACAGGTGCTGATCCTCAGTGGCCTGGCCTGCATCCTGATCGGTGGTTTCAGCGGTGGGCTCGCCGTGCTGCTCGCGGCCGTGTGTTTTATCGGCCTGCGCCAGCTGATGGTCAATCGCCTCGGCGGCACCACCGGCGACACCGCTGGCGCGCTGCTGGAGCTGCTGGAAGTGGCTGTTCTGGTCGGTCTGGCGTTGTAACACTTTCTTGCATTTCCTTAATCGCGGGTATATACACGTTCCATGCTTGCCTCCCAATGTTTATGCACCAACCTGCGACGTGCCGCCCGTGGCGTCAGCAGGCACTACGACGGCGCCCTCGACGGCTTCGGGATCAACGTCGCCCAGTATTCCTTGCTGTGCAACCTGCAGCGCCTCGATCAACCGAGCATTTCCAGCCTGGCCGACGCCATGGGCCTGGATCGCAGCACCTTGGGGCGCAACCTGCGGGTGTTGGAAGGTGAGGGCCTGGTGCGGATGGTGGAGGGGGATGACCTGCGCAACCGTTTGGTGCTGTTGACCGCCGCCGGTGAAGAGCGCCTGGCCGCTGCGTTACCCGCCTGGGAGGCAGCGCAACAGAAATTGATCGATCAACTCGGCGCGGAAAAACGCGAAACCCTGTTGGCCTTGCTGGATGAACTCGCCTGAACGCGGGTTTGTTCGAATACAAGCGGGTATATACCCGCGAACGGAGAATAAGAAATGACGTCGATGTGGCGCACCAGCGGTTGGATCCTTGTAGGGAGTGCGCTGATCCTGGCGTTGTCCTTGGGCGTGCGGCACGGGTTCGGCCTGTTCCTGGCGCCGATGAGCAGCGAATTCGGCTGGGGCCGTGAGACCTTTGCCTTTGCCATCGCCTTGCAGAACCTGATCTGGGGCCTGGCGCAGCCGTTTACCGGTGCCCTGGCCGACCGGTTCGGCGCCACCAAGGCGGTGTTTGTCGGTGGAGTGTTATACGCCGCAGGCCTGGTGCTGATGGGCCTGTCGGATTCGGCGTGGTCGTTGTCCTTGAGTGCCGGCCTACTGATCGGGATTGGCCTGTCGGGTACATCGTTCTCGGTGATTCTGGGCGTGGTCGGCCGCGCCGTGGCGCCGGAAAAGCGCAGCATGGCCATGGGCATTGCCAGCGCCGCCGGTTCGTTTGGCCAGTTCGCCATGGTGCCGGGCACCTTGGGCTTGATCAGTTGGCTGGGCTGGTCGGCCGCCTTGCTGGCGCTGGGCCTGATGGTGGCGCTGATCCTGCCGCTGGTGAGCATGCTCAAGGATCGCCCGCTGCCGGTCATGGCCGGCCAGCAGACCCTGGGTGAAGCCTTGAAGGAAGCCTGCTCCCACTCCGGGTTCTGGCTGCTGGCCTTCGGCTTTTTCGTCTGTGGTTTCCAGGTGGTGTTTATTGGTGTGCACCTGCCGGCCTACCTGGTGGACCAGCACTTGCCAGCCACGGTCGGTACCACGGTGTTGGCGTTGATCGGGCTGTTCAATATCTTCGGTACCTACACCGCCGGCTGGCTTGGCGGGCGCATGTCCAAGCCGCGCCTGTTGACCGGGTTGTACCTGCTGCGCGCGGTGGTGATCATCCTGTTCCTGTGGGCACCGGTGACCGAAGTCACGGCCTACCTGTTCGGCATGGCCATGGGCTTTTTGTGGCTGTCCACGGTGCCGCTGACCAACGGCACGGTCGCCACGTTGTTCGGGGTGCGAAACCTGTCCATGCTCGGTGGGATCGTGTTCCTTTTCCACCAGCTCGGCTCGTTCCTTGGCGGCTGGTTGGGCGGAGTGGTCTATGATCGAACCGGTAACTACGATTTGATCTGGCAAGTGGCGATCCTGTTGAGCGTGCTCGCCGCAGCCCTTAACTGGCCGGTGCGTGAGCGGCCGGTGGCGCGATTGCAGGCGCAGATGGAGGCGGCATGAGTTCGACCTGGTATTGGTTCGGCGGGGCCGCCGCGACCGCGCTGTTGCTGGCCCTGGCCTGGTGGGGCTGGCAGCGCGGTGGCCTGGCGTTGATGCAACTGGGTATGTCGATCTGTTAAGTTCGGTGCCTGAACTCTTTAAAGGACTTTTCGACATGCAGATGCGCTGGCTGGCTGTACCTGTGCTGATGGCTGCTTTTGGCGGTGTGGCGTTGGCTGCCGATTGCCCGCCGTTGCTGGAGGGTCAACTGCCCAAGTTGCGCGCCAAGGAATCCATCGACCTGTGCCAACGTTTTGCCGGCAAGCCCCTGGTGATCGTCAACACGGCGAGCTTTTGCGGGTTCGCACCGCAATTCAAAGGCCTCGAAGCGCTGTATCAACGCTACAAGGGCGAAGGGTTGGAGGTGATCGGCGTGCCATCCGATGACTTCAAGCAGGAAGCCAAGACCGGCGAAGAAACCGCCAAGGTCTGCTACGTGAACTACGGCGTGACCTTCACCATGACCGAGCCGCAGAAGGTCAAGGGCCCGGACGCGGTGCACCTGTTCAAGGTATTGGCGCAGCAGAGCAATGCGCCGAAGTGGAACTTCTACAAGTACGTGGTCGACCGGCAGGGCAAGGTGATTGCCGATTTCTCCAGCCTGACCAAGCCGGACAGCCCCGACCTGATCAAGGCGGTGGAGCAGGCGATAGCGTCCAAACCCTGACCAACGCCCATTGAAAAGCCCCGCCTCCTTTGCAGGAGCGCGGGGCTTTTTTACACCCGCCTGGATCAGAAGGTGTAGGTCATGCCCAGGCCGAAACCGTTGGCACTGTTTTCGTATTTGGCGCTGTAGTTGGACGGCAGCGAGGTGTTATTGACCTTGACGTCTTCTTCCTTGAGGTAGGAGTACGCCAGGTCGACCGTCATGTTATCCATGACCTTGTAGCCCAGGCCCACACTGAAGATCGTCCGGTCGCCAGTAGGAATACGTGGCGAACGATCTTTGTTGTTGGTTGGCGACTGGTCGAAGGTCAGGCCGGTACGCAGTACCACCTGCTTGGTCAACTGGTAGGAGGTACCCACGGCATAGGCCCAGGTGTCGTGCCAGTTTTGTTCTTCGGTGATGTTGGCGATTCGGCTAGGGGCCAGGGCGCCACCGTTTGTCGCGGTCACACCTTCGTTGTTGACGGTGATCTCTTTCAGGCGGCTCCAGCGTGTCCAGGTTGCGCCGCCGTACAGTTTCCAGGCATCGGTCAGGTCTTGAGTGACAGACAGGTCGTAGGATTCCGGGGTCTCGATTTTCAAGGAGGCGTCGTAACGATTGTTGCGCAATGCGCCTTGAGTCTGGGCCGGACCACTGACGGTGGTGTGCCCCTCAAGCTTGTAGTTGACCTTGGAGTGGTAGGTCAGGCCGACTCGGGTAGTATCGGTTGCTTGTACAAGTACACCGACATTGAAGCCCAGTGCGGTGTCATCACCCTTGATCTTGACGTTGGTGTCAGAGAAAGGTGCGCCGATTACCAGCGTCTTGTCCGACTCCAACACCCCGGAGATGCGGTTGATGGTCGGACCAAAACCGATGGAAACCTTGTCGTTGAAGGCATAGCTGACAGTCGGCTGGAAGGTCATGACCTTCACTTCGCTCTTGCTGCCGAAGCCACGACCCTGGAAGCCGTTTTCATAGTCGGTCACCAGACCGAACGGTGCATAGACGCCGAAGCCGATGGCCCACTGATCGTTGAGTTTATTGGTGTAGAAGCCGAATGGCACCGCGGTGAACGGAACCATATCACCTTTGTTTGAGCCGCTTGGGCGGCCACTTGCGTCCTTGATATCGGTCGACGCATCAATGGCAGCGACACCACCGGTGATTTGCTGGCCATTCAGGCGCGACATACCGGCAGGGTTACCGTAGACAGTGCTTGCATCATCGGCAGAAGAAGAGCGACCTGCGAAACCCGTACCCATCCCGCTGACGCTCTGTTCGTTCAGTGCGAAACCGCTTGCGAACAGTTGGGAGGATGCCATGGCAACGGCGAGGCTAAGTGTGGTCTTGAGCATTACTTTTTTCATTATTAGAACTCCGTGGTGATCACCGCAGCGGAAAGTATCAATAAAATTAACATCGCGCTATAGGCTGTAATGCAGGAGATAGAGCGGTTTTGTAGGACAATCCGACCAAAATTCGGCTTTTTTGCCGAATCTTGCAAATTGCCCGGTCAGCAGGTCACGTGATTCAAGGGCGAAACACAGGTTTGCCAGGCCTGGGTGAAATCCCGCAGCCTTCCTTGAGGATGAAATATTTCTTTCCAGATACGCGCCATGGCTAAAACATCACCGGGTGGTGGCAGGGCAGGGCTGTGTTGTTCGACCAGGAGCCAGGCGATGGCCGTGGCATAACGCAGGTTTACGGTGAGTTCCAGTTGGGGCGCACTGAGAAAGGCGTGTTGGCTGGCGAGCCCGCGTACCAGGCTGGCACGCTCGGGGTCGAGCGCCAGGTAGTTATCCCACAAGGCACGATGGCGAGGTTCGGTGATGCTGTACAGGCCGTGGCCGCGTCGATCATGCAGGGCAGAACCCAATTCCGACTGGCTGGCGGCGATACCCAGCAGCAGTGACTCAGCCGTGGGGCTCTGCTGGCCGAGGTACGTCAGCGTCGGCCGGATCACATAACGACACAATTCACTGGCTGCGATACCCATACATGCCTCAATCCGTGAAAAGGGTCGACGAGCCCTGAGAAAGGGGGCTTGGCAGCAGTGGATCGGCTCTCAGGCTCGTCGGAAGCGGATCATGCCGCTTGAGTTGAAGTGTAGTGTCATATTCATGAGGTAAAGGACTGTTTTTAAAACATCTTCTTCAACCAGTTATAACGTTTATATCGATTTGAACTTAGTGCAAATACTCGAGGCAAGAATGACGGGCAATAAAAAACCCTGTGTTTTAAACAGGGTTTTTTGTGTTTCAGCGACTCGGGTCGATCAGGCAACCAGTGCCTGACGGGTACGCTCGATCACGGCCTGCAGCGGTTCAGCGCTGGAGTATTGATCGGGGTACAGGCGTTCGCTGTGACGGGCGATGCCGTGTTCGTTGACCAGGGTGAAGCTGAAGCAGCCTTTGCGAGCGGCCATGATCAGGCAGTTCATTGGGGCAAAAGCGTTGGTGAGGGTGCGAATGGCATCCTGAGTGTGGATAGCGGACATATTATTGGTGTTCCTACAAATGACACGGATAAGAACCGTGCAACGTTAAAACGTTCCAGTAACGTTGATCACCATTGATCGAACGAAGAACCCGACTGGAACAAAGCAGCCAGTTTGAAGCGCTGATTAAGTTAGGCGCGCTTGGGCTGGCAGGTAGGTACTTAGGAGGGCAGGCGACACAACAAGGGCAAAGGTTCTGGGCCCGGGGTGAAGATCCTGATCAATTTGCAGGTTGGTTCGGTCAGAGTATGAAAACTTCGCGGCACCCTTTGCTTGTTCAAAGGCAGTGTCGTCGCAAGTGATACCTGGAAACCATCGAGGTGGTCGATCCCGTGTTGTTCAGGGGAGTTGTTCGACCAGAATTGACTTTCAGCTTGGTACTAACGCTGCGGATAGTAACGGATTGAAACAGGCAATGGAAGCGTGCTAGTCAAAAAACTTCAATCAGCCGCCCAGCAGGCCACGGTACACCAGCACCGTGACGGCGGCGGCGAGGGAACAACCCAATCCATAGGCGGCCAGGGTCAGGCGCAAGGATTGGCCGGTCTCGACCATCTTCATCACATCGCCCATGTCGTCGATACGGCCTTCACCCAGCTCGATGCACAAGCTCACGGCGGTGAACGCGGCCGATAGCAGGATGGCGATGGCAAACAACGCCCCATCCGGGGATGGCAGCGCGACATTGATCCCTAATGAAATGGCACAGATGGCCAGTAACAACACGGCAAATAACAGAATTCCTTTCATCGGCCCACTCAGCGTTGTGTTGTCCGTCGGGCAGTGTGGCGAGCGGGAAAAGATTTGAAAAGTCCCTGCTTTGCCTCGGCGGTAACATTTTTGAAGGCTATCGCTTCAAAAAAAGCCGGGGATATAACCATCGGATCGGTACTTGTGCACATTAGTTGCGGCGTGTGTAACCAGGCTGTCAATCGCTGGACAGGGCCGCCATTTGCCTGCAATGGAAATTTAAGTCAATGAAAAATCTGGCTTTTTTTTATTGGTGAAAAAATCGTCAGTTTGACTGCGGGCCCCGTTCCATGGGCCTTTGCGCGAGTTAAAGGATGGTTGTCCACTGAGTTATCCACAGCTTCTGTGGATTGTCCCCAGCGCTTGCTCTAGAACGGGCGTGCCGGGTTTTTTCAGCTTTACCTGTGCGAAAAAAAGAGTAGAGTGGCGCGCCTTCCGTTCTGTCCCACAGTGCTTTATGAAGTTTCGCTCAGTATCACCTTCTGTTACCGACACCCCCCAGACTGTTACCGCACCCAAGCGTTTTTCCTTGAAAGTCGCCCTGTGGTTGCTCGACAGCCCACGCCTGGGGCATAGCACCAACGTCAAACACTTCGCCGGGCGCTTGCTCAAGCAGCCGGCCCGTGAGGGCGTAGTGGCTGCGCAAAGCCGTCTGGGCCAATTGATGTGCCGCGAGTGCGGCAACGCCCGCGACCGCCGCATCGGCCACGATCTGCTGCGCCTGGCCGCCCGTGCCGGTGACCGCCGCGCCCAACGGGAACTGGGTCAGGTCGAAGACTGAGCTGTCCTCACGCTCTACGCTTGGTTAACCTTGCTCCTTTTCGGTGATGGCAGAAATGGCTATGGTTTTTGACTGGACCAGTATTGCCCTGGGCCTGGCTGGCGCCGCAGTGCCTTTATTGGCGGTGTGCTGGCAGCTTCAACGGCGGTTGACCGCGCGGACCACCGGCTGGGAACTGCTCGAAGAGCGCCTGGCCACTGCGCAACTGGCCCAGGAAGGCCTCGTCGCTCAATTGGATGCCAGCCGCGATGAAATCAGCGATCTGAGCCAGGCCAACGCCGCCAAGCAAGCGGACCTGGCTGCAGTGCGCCGCGAGGTCGAGCTGTTGCAGATCGACCGCGACAACGCCCGTGACGCCGCCCACGCCTGGAACCTTGACCGCAGCGCCAAGGAAACTGAATTGCGCCGCCTTGATGCATTGTCGGCCGCCTTGCGCGCCGAACTGCGCGAACAGCAGGAAAGCCATCAGCAGCGCCTCGCCGACCTGCAGGGCTCGCGGGACGAGTTGCGTGCGCAATTCGCGGAGCTGGCCGGCAAGATCTTCGATGAGCGTGAGCAGCGCTTTGCCGAGACCAGCCAGGAGCGCCTTGGCCAGTTGCTCGACCCCTTGAAGGAACGCATCCAGTCCTTCGAAAAACGCGTGGAAGAGAGCTATCAGAACGAGGCCCGCGAGCGCTTTTCCCTGGCCAAGGAGCTTGAACGCCTGCAGCAGTTGAACCTGCGTCTGTCAGACGAAGCCACCAACTTGACCCGCGCCCTCAAGGGCCAGAAAACCCAGGGCAATTGGGGTGAGTTGATCCTCGAACGGGTGCTGGAACACGCCGGCCTGGAGAAGGGCCGCGAGTACCAGACCCAGGTCAGCCTCAAGGGGCCGGACGGCGAGCGTTTCCAGCCGGATGTACTGATCATGTTGCCGGGCGACAAGCAGGTGGTGGTGGATTCCAAGGTCAGCCTGACCGCGTACCAGCAGTATGTCGCAGCGGATGATGAGGTGATCGGCCAGGCAGCCTTGAAGCAGCACGTACTGTCGCTGCGCAATCACGTCAAAGGTTTGGCCGGCAAGGATTACAAACGCCTGGAAGGTTTGCACAGCCTGGATTTCGTGTTGTTGTTCGTGCCGATCGAAGCCGCTTTTTCCGCGGCCTTGCAGGCCGAACCGAATCTGTTCCAAGAGGCTTTCGACCGGCATATCGTGATCGTCAGCCCAACGACGCTGCTCGCCACCCTGCGGGTGATCGACAGTCTCTGGAAGCAAGAGCGTCAAAGCCAGAACGCCCGCGAAATCGCCGAACGCGCCGGGTGGCTGTACGACAAGTTCGTGCTGTTTATCCAGGACCTGGACGAAGTGGGCAATCGTCTACAGCAATTGGACAAGGCTTACAGCGCTGCGCGAAACAAGCTGACGGATGGGCGCGGAAACTTGGTCAGTCGCACCGAGCAATTAAAGTTGCTCGGTGCGCGTGCCAGCAAAAGCCTGCCGGCGGATTTGCTGGAGCGGGCGATGACCGACGCCGACGGCGTCGCGCACCTGCCCGAATAAACACAATCCGAAAGGTGGAAGGGGGTAAGTCCCCTCCCCAATTTTGACTGAGTAGGTCCGGTTTACAGCGGTAAGTGTCGACTCAGCAACGCCCGCAGCGCGGCGGGTTTCACCGGTTTGGCGAGGTAATCCAGCCCTGCCGCGTGCACCTCTGCCACCATCTCCGGGCGGCCGTCGGCACTGATGACCACACCGGGAATCGGCTCAGCCATTTGCGCCCGCAGCCAGCCCATGAGCTCGGTGCCGGTCTCGCCGTGGTCGAGGTGGTAATCCACCAGCGCCAGTTGCGGGCGTACGCCTTGCTCCAGCAGCGCCGCACATTGCGCCTGGTCGGTGGCGGTCCACACTTCACAGCCCCAGCGTGTCAGCAGGCTGCGCATACCGATCAGGATGCTCTCTTCGTTATCCACGCAGAGCACTTGCGCGCCGCTTAACGGCAGGCCGTTCTCCTGGGTAGGCTTGGCCTGCGGGCTGGCCTGGTTGCGTGCCAGCGGCACACGCACGCTGAACACGCTGCCCTTGCCCGGCCAGGAACGTACGCTCAAGCGATGGCCCAGCACCCGGCACAGGCCGTCGGCAATCGCCAGGCCCAGGCCCAGGCCTTTCTCGGCGCGGGTCTGGTGGCTGTCCAGGCGCTTGAACTCTTCGAAGATCACCTTCTGTTTATCCAGCGGGATACCAGGGCCACGGTCCCAGACTTCCAGGCACAGCTCGCCCTTGCGCCGGCGTACGCCCAGCAGCACCGGGCCGTCGGCATACCGGAAAGCGTTAGTCAGGAAATTCTGCAGGATCCGTCGCAGCAACTTGATGTCACTGTCCACGCGCAAGCGGCTGCCGCGCAGGCGAAAACGCAGGCCTTGTTCCTGGGCCAGGGCCTTGAATTCCGCGCCGAGGGTGTCGAACAGTTCGTTGAGCACAAAGGGCTGGCGCTGCGGGTTGATCTTGCCGTTTTCCAGGCGCGAGATATCCAGCAGGTCGCTGATCAGGTCTTCGGCCGAACGCAGCGAGCTGTCCAGGTGCTGTACCAGTTGCCGGGCTTCGCTGGACAGGCCGTCGTTCTGGTGGGAAAGGGCGGCGGAGAACAGGCGGGCGGCGTTCAGCGGTTGCATCAGGTCATGGCTGACGGCCGCGAGGAAGCGCGTCTTTGACTGGCTGGCGGACTCGGCAACGCCCTTGGCATCGGTGAGCGCCACATTGAGCTGCGACAGTTCGTGGGTGCGCTCGGTCACCCGTTGCTCGAGGCCTTCGTTGGCCTCGGTGAGTGCCTGCTCGGCCTCGCGGAACGCGGTAATGTCGGTGAAGCTCATGACGAAGCCGCCGCCGGGCATCGGGTTGCCGATCAGCTCGATCACCCGCCCATTCGGGAACAGCCGCTCTGAGGTGTGCGCGCGGCCCTGGCGCATCCAGTGCAGGCGGCGCGCCACGTGAACCTCGGCTTCCCCCGGCCCGCACAGGCCGCGCTCGGCGTTGTAGCGGATGATGTCGGCAATCGGTCGGCCTACGCTGATCAGCCCGTCCGGGTAATTGAACAACTCCAGGTAACGCCGGTTCCAGGCCACCAGCTTGAGGGACTGGTCCACCACACTGATGCCCTGGGTGATGTTCTCGATAGCGCCCTGCAGCAACGCGCGATTGAATTGCAGCACTTCGGACGCTTCGTCGGCGATGCGTACCACGTCTTCCAGCTGCATTTCCCGCCCTTCGATCGCCGCTTTCACCACGGCCCGGGTCGAGGATGCGCCGAGTACGCCGGCCAGCAATCGCTCGGTGTGGGCGATCCAGTCGTTGTCGGCATTCTGGTTGGGGTTAAAGCCTTTGCCCTGGCGATAGGCGAAGCGGATAAAACTCTGCTGGGCCCGTTCTTCGCCGACAAACCGCGCGGCCAGGCTGAGCAGGTCGCTGATCTGTACCGACAGCATCGAGCGGGCATTGGCGCGCTGGCTGATTTCCTGGCCGATAAAGCGCCCGGCTTGCCAGTGTTCCGACACACGTGTGCGCGATAGCATCGACACCCACACGAACAGCGTGAAGTTACCCGCCAGGGAGAACACGGTGCCCAGGGTCAGTGAGGTGACGGACAAACCGAGCGGGTGCGAATGCATCCACGTCAGCCCCGGGAAAATGGCGAGGGACCAACCCAGGCTTTTCGCGGTAACCGGCAGGACCAAGGTGTAGAACCACAGGAACGTACCCGCCGCCAGTCCCGCAAACACACCGCGTCGGTTGGCTTGCTTCCAATACAGTGCGCCCAGCATGGCCGGGGCCAGTTGAGTCACCGCGGCAAACGCGATCTGGCCGATGGTCGCCAGGCTCGCGGTGGAGCCCAGCAGGCGGTAGCTGACATACGCCAGCAGCAGGATGATCACGATGCTGACCCGGCGCACCGACAGCATCCAGTGGCGGAACACTTCGAACGGCCGCTCGGCGCTGGAGCGGCGCAGCAGCCAGGGCAGCAGCATGTCGTTGGAGACCATGGTCGACAAGGCGATGCTCGCCACGATCACCATGCCGGTGGCCGCCGACGCACCGCCGATAAACGCCAGCACGGCGAGGGCCGGGTGAGCCTCGGCCATGGGCAGGCTGATCACGTAGGAGTCCGGCAGCACTGAGCCGGGCAGCATCATCTTGCCGCCCAAGGCGATCGGCACGACAAACAGCGCGGCGAGGATCAGGTAGGCCGGAAACACCCACTTGGCCAGGCGCAGATCCTGGGGGTCGATGTTCTCCACGACCGTCACATGGAACTGCCGGGGCAAGCAGATGATCGCCATCATGGCGACGCCGGTCTGCACCACCATCGACGGCCAGTTGATGGTTTCCTTCCAGTATTCCTCCAGGCGTGGCGCGAGCATCGCCTGGCTGAACAGGTCGCCGAAACCGTCGTACAGGCCGTAGGTCACAAACGCCCCGACCGCGAGAAAGGCGAACAGCTTCACCAACGATTCAAACGCAATCGCCAGCACCATGCCGCGGTGGTGTTCGGTGGCGTCGAGGTTGCGGGTACCGAACACAATGGTGAACAGCGCCAGCACCAGGGACACGATCAAGGCGGTGTCTTGCGCGCGGGTGCCGGTGGTGTCGGCACCTGCGCCAATCAGCAGGTTGACCCCCAGCACAATGCCTTTGAGTTGCAGGGCGATATAAGGCAGCACGCCCACCAGGCAGATCAGCGCGACCACCACTGCCAGGGACTGGGATTTGCCATAGCGTGCGGCGATGAAGTCGGCGATGGAGGTGATGTTTTCCTGCTTGCTGATCAGGATCATCTTCTGCAGGACCCAGGGTGCCAACACCAGCAACAGTACCGGTCCCAGGTAGATCGGTAGAAACGCCCACAGCTGTTCGGCGGCCTGGCCTACGGCGCCGAAGAAGGTCCAGCTGGTGCAGTAGACGGCCAGCGACAGGCTATAGACCCAGGCACGCATGCGCGGCGGCAGCGGCGCATGGCGGCGGTCACCGTAGAAGGCGATGGCAAACATAATGGCCATATAGGCCAGGGCAACGGCGGCGATCAGCCCGCTGGACAGCGTCATGGTAACTCCGAGCATGAGAACACCCAGGCATTCCAGGCCCGGTTGGACAGTCTCGCATGATGCCTGGGGTTAGTCAGTGTCGACCAAGGTCGTGTGGGATCTAATGTCGCAGTTGGCGCTCAGCGCGGTGGCAGGGTTTTCTGGCGCAGGATGTAGATTGTCACCAGTACGGCACTGGTCAGCATGAACCCGCGGGCCCATGGCAACGGCACCAGGTAACAGGAAAAACCGATACTCAGCCACATCAGGCCGATGGCGTAGACCTTGCCCTTGAGCGGGATGCCGTTGCCGTCCAGGTAGTCACGAATCCAGGGGCCCAGGCGCGGGTGTTCCACCAGCCACTGGTAGAAACGCGGGGAGCTTCGAGCGAAGCAGGCGGCGGCGAGCAGGAGGAAGGGGGTGGTCGGCAATACCGGCAGGAAAATACCGATCACTCCCAACGCTACGCTCAGCCAGCCGATGGCCAGCAGCACGTAGCGCAGGAGCAGCGAGCGATTGCCCATGGGTGTCACGGGCAAGCGACTCAGTGGTGGCGTGGCTTGAGGATCGCCGGTTTTTCGTCAGGGGCGTTGCACAGCAGGTACAGGGCGGTCAGGGCTTCCGGGATCTGTACGATCATGTCGTCCATCAGGTTGGCGTCGGCGGCGATGTCGGAAAATTCAGCTTCTTCTTCGAACAACCCCGAACCGACCATGATCGGCAAGAGCATTTCGCTGACTTCTTCCTCGGCGGTTTCGAACCAGGCGGCTTCACGCAGGAACACACCTTCCATGAAGCCGATGCACCAGCCGCGCAGGTCGGAGTCGTCCGGCTCTTCGCCCAGGTCCAGCTCGCACGGCAACTCGAACTCTTCATCGGAGGCCAGTTGGCGCGAGATGTGGGCCTTGAGGGCCAGCAGGGTGGATTCGATTTCTTCGCGCTGGGCGGCGTCGGCGTAGTGCGGCTCTTCGGCGAACAGTGCGTCGATCCATTCACGGTCGGGAACGACCTCGGAGCAGATCGACAGGGCGGTCAGGTAGCCGTGGGCGGCCACGTAGTCCAGCGCCTCGTCATGCAGCTCATCGGCGTCGAGGAAGGCTTGCAGGCGGGTTAGTTGCTCAGCGAAGGACATTGAAGGACTACCTTGGGAATAAACGATGCTGAATTCTAGGCTTTCTTGCGCGCCCAAGCCAGTCGGCATGCATATTTGCCAGGTTTTAGAGACGGGCTGCAATTCGTCAGCGGCGCCCTTTGCCGGATGACGCTCGGGTATACTGCCGCGTTTTGTGATGCCCCAGCAGGCCAAGCGCCAGGTCGAGAAAACTTCGCTTACGGATTATTTTCCGTGAGCCCGTATTTTTTCGACCAGCCTGTACAGAGGGATTTCGGCACTATTTTGTTGGAGTTATACATGCTCGATCAGGCTCAACGCGTCCTCAAGGACATCTTCGGCTACGACAGTTTTCGTGGCCGCCAGGGTGCGATCATTGAGCGCGTGGCCAAGGGCGGTGATGCCCTGGTCCTGATGCCTACCGGTGGTGGCAAGTCGTTGTGCTTCCAGGTGCCGGCGTTGTTGCGCAACGGGCTGGCAGTGGTGGTGTCGCCCCTGATCGCGTTGATGGACGACCAGGTTGCGACCCTGGAAGAACTTGGCGTCGCTGCCGCCGCCTTGAACTCCACCCTCAGTGCCGAGCAGCAACGCGACCTGGCCGCGCGGATCAAGCGCGGTGAAGTGAAGATGCTTTACCTGGCACCTGAGCGCCTGGTGCAGCCGCGCATGCTGGCGTTTTTGCAGAGCCTGGAAATTGCCCTGTTCGCCATCGACGAAGCCCACTGCGTATCGCAATGGGGGCACGATTTCCGCCGCGAATATTTGCAGCTCGGTCAACTGGCGGAGCTGTTTCCGGACGTCCCGCGCATCGCCCTGACCGCCACGGCCGACAAGCGCACCCGTGAAGAAATCGTCGAGCGCCTGCACCTGCAGGACGCCGAGCGGTTCCTGTCGAGTTTCGACCGGCCGAATATTTTCTACCGCATCGTACCCAAGGAGCAGCCGCGCAAGCAGTTGCTGGCATTCCTTTCCGAGCGGCGCAGCGATGCGGGCATTGTCTATTGTCTGTCGCGCAAGAAGGTCGATGAAGTGGCTGCGTTCCTCTGCGAGCAGGGCTACCCCGCGCTGCCGTACCACGCCGGCCTGCCCAACGAAACGCGCGCTGCCCACCAGAAACGCTTCCTCAACGAGGAAGGCCTGATCATGGTGGCCACCATCGCGTTCGGCATGGGCATCGACAAATCCAACGTGCGCTTCGTGGCCCATATGGACCTGCCCAAGTCCCTCGAGGCCTATTACCAGGAGACCGGGCGTGCCGGCCGTGATGGCCTGCCGGCGGATGCCTGGATGGTCTACGGCCTGCAGGACGTGGTGATGCTCAAGCAGATGCTGCAGAACTCCGAAGGCGATGAGCGCCACAAGCGCCTGGAGCAGCACAAGCTCGACGCGATGCTCTCGTTGTGTGAAGAGACCCGCTGCCGCCGCCAGACCTTGCTGGCCTACTTCGACGAGGACATGCCGCAGCCGTGCGGCCACTGCGATAACTGCATCGATGGTGTACAGACCTGGGACGCCACCGAGCCCGCGCGCCAGGCGCTGTCGACGATCTACCGCACCGGCCAGCGTTATGGCGTCGGTCATCTGGTGGATGTATTGCAGGGCAAGGACAACGAAAAAGTACGCAGCTTCGGCCACGAGAAACTCTCGGTCTACGGCGTCGGCAAGGCCCGTGCCGAGGGCGAGTGGCGTTCGCTGTTCCGGCAGATGGTCGCGCGCGGCCTGGTGGACATCGACATCGAAGGGTATGGCGGCCTGCGTCTGAACGACAGCTGCCGGCCGCTGCTCAAGGGCGAGGTGAGCCTGGAGCTGCGTCGCGACCTCAAGCCGCAAACCACCGCCAAGACCAGCACCAGCCAGGCCAGCCAGCTTGTACGGGGTGAGGAGCGCGAACAGTGGGAAGCCCTGCGGACCCTGCGACGCAAACTGGCCCAGGAACACAGCGTGCCGCCGTACGTTATTTTTCCCGACTCCACCTTGCTGGAAATGCTGCGCGAGCAGCCCACCACCATGGCCGAAATGGCCCGGGTCAGCGGCGTCGGTGCGCGTAAGCTGGAGCGCTACGGCCAGGCATTCCTTGAAGTGCTTGGTGGCCAGGCCGAAGCGCCGAAGGAAATCGCCGATATTCGCCATGAACTGATCAGCCTGGCCCGCGCCGGCATGACCCCGATCCAGATCGCCGGCCAGTTGCAATGCACGGAGAAAAACGTCTACACCTTGCTGGCCGAAGCCATCGGCAAGCAGCAGTTGTCATTGGAGCAGGCCCTTGATTTGCCGGAAGATTTGCTCGGCGAAATCCAGGATGCATTCCTGGACGGAGAAGGCGAATTGCCACCGGTTGCGGAGATTGCACCGCTGTTTACCGGGCGTGTTCCTGAAGGGGTTTTGTACTGCGTGCGGGCCGCTTTGCAGTCTGAATTCGAAATTTAGTGTGCCAATTACGACAATGTAACGAATCAGTACATAGCAACTCTTGCCTAGTGACATGGCTCATGCTTAGCTGACTAATAATTAGCCATACTTTATTTTCAGTCTAAAACATGAGTTTTTTATGCCGTTAACCGATCAACACCGTTTTGGCATGCAGCTGGCGCAAATGTCCCGAGGTTGGCGCGCCGAGCTCGACCGCCGTTTGGCCGGGCTGGGCCTGTCCCAGGCGCGCTGGCTGGTGCTGCTGCACCTGGCCCGTTTTGAGGAGGCCCCCACGCAGCGTGAGTTGGCGCAAAGCGTCGGCGTAGAAGGGCCGACCCTGGCCCGGTTGCTCGACAGCCTCGAAGGCCAGGGCCTGGTGCAACGCCAAGCCGTGGTGGAGGACCGTCGCGCCAAGCGCATCCTGCTGTGTGACACCGCCAAGCCGTTGATCGAGCAGATCGAGACTATCGCCACGGCGTTGCGTCACGAGCTGTTTGTGGGCATTGACGAAGAAGATATGCGTGTCTGCATGCGGGTGCATGGGCACATCCTGGCAAACCTGGAAAAGTCCTGATCCGAGCCCCGTAGCAAGGGTTAGAAGGTTTGCCCGAGGTTCAGGTACACCGCCTTCTGATTATCATCGTTGAACCCATAGCTGAAATTCAGCGGCCCCAGCGGCGTATCAAACCCGAGGAAAATACTCGCGGCGTTGATATAGCCGCTGTCGAACTCATTGTCGTTGTTCCACGCCCGGCCGCGTTCCAGGGACGCGCCCAGGTACAGCGGGAAATCCAGCGGCAGGTAGGAGCGCGGTGTCAGCCGGCGGTAGTACACCGCGCGCATCAGGCTGATGTTCTGCCCGGAAATCGCATCCTGGCGAAAGCCCGACAACTGCCGCGCACCGCCCAGCAGGAAGCTGGAAATCACCACGTCCGAATCATCCAGGGTGCGCCCGTAGCGCCCGCCCAGTACCAGGGTGTCCGGACCATGGCTCATGGCCTTGTCCAGCTTGAACTCCCATTGTCGATAGCGCTGGTCCGAGCCCAACCCCGGTTCGAATTCGCGAAACGCCAGGCCAATGTCCTCGCCGCTGTGGGGGAAGTACACGTTATCCAGGGAGTCGAAGGAATACTTCAGTTCATAGAAGCCTTCGCTGAAGCTCACACTTGGCAGGTCGCGGTCGCCGATGCGCACATCCGCCTTGCCCCAGGCCTCGCCGACACCGAAGCGGATCTCGCCGCTGTTGCCGATCTGCCGCCCCACGTTGAGGCCGAAACCGTAGCGTTCCAGGCGGTATTCGGAGATGGGGTCGTTGTCCAGGATCAGCTCGACGTTCTGTGCCTGGGCGCTGATATACGGCGCGACAAAGTAGCGCGAACCGGTATCCATCGGCTGGTAGAACTCGCTGTAAAGCTCCTGCCGATCACCGATCTGCACCCGCGTCAGCCATTCGGCACCCAGGCGATTGATGCCGTTCATGCGGTAGCTGGCGCCAAGGTTGAAGGCGCTGTCGCCGCGCATGTCGTCCGACAGGCTCAGGCCCAGGCGCAGGTAGTCGGTGCCGCTGCGTTTGCCGCGCGCGCTGATCACCAAGGTGTTGTCCTGGCCCTTTTTCACCACGCGGTATTGCACCTGCTCGAAGTAATCCAGGCCATACAGGGTGCCCATGTCGGTCTGCAGGCGGCCAAGTTCCAGCGGTTGGCCCAGCGGTTGGCGGATGTAGTAGCGGATCACGTCGTCGCTGACCTTCGAGTCGTTCTCCACCTTGATCGCGGTGATCACCGGGGTGCGTTCGCCCGGCGTGCGCGCGGCCACCAGTTGCGGGTCGATCGGCTCGGCGGGGCGCAAATGGGCCAGGCGAACGTCGAGGGCGCGGGTGGCGCGGTAGCCGGCATCGATCATGTCCTTGGCGCGGCCGAAATCCGTCACGCCATAGGCGGCCAGCGGCGGCTGGATCAGGACGTCCCTGGGCTGCAGGGCCTTGAGTTGTTCTTCGGAGTTGCGCCGGGTCATCAGGGTGATGGACTGGTTGAGCACGTCCACCACCGTTGCCAGTTGCTTGCGTGAACGCAGCGGGGTGCCGATGTCGACCACGATGGCGATGTCCACGCCCATCTCACGCGCCACATCCAGTGGGATGTTATCGGTCATGCCGCCATCCACCAGCAGGCGGCCATCCAGCTCCACCGGCGCGAACACGGCCGGGATCGACATGCTCGCGCGGATCACCTGGGGCAGGTGGCCCTTGCTGAACACCACTTTCTCGCCGGTGGTGATGTCGGTGGCCACGGCGCGAAAGGGGATCGGCAGCTTATCGAAATTACGCGTGTTGCTGGTATGGGCGAACATGCTTTCCAGCAACAGCGCCAGGTTCTGGCCCTGGATCACGCCAAGGGGCAGGCCGAGGCTGCCGTCATCGCGGAAGCTGAGTTTCTGCTTGACCAGGAAATCCCGGTCATCCTGCTTGCGTCGAAACGGCACGTCTTCCCGTGGCGGTGCGTCGGACAGCGCCTGTTGCCAGTCGATGCCCAGGGCCAGTTTTTCCAGTTCATCGATCTTGTAGCCCGAGGCATACAGCCCGCCAATCACCGCGCCCATGCTGGTGCCGGCAATCGCGTCGATGTGAATACCCTGTTCCTCCAGGGCCTTGAGCACGCCGATATGGGCCAGGCCTCGGGCGGCACCGCCGGACAGCACCAGGCCGATTTTGGGGCGGGGCGTTTCTACGGCGTCGGCAAGAAGCGGGAGCAGGCACAGGAACAGGCAGGACAACAGGCGGCGCATCATGAATCTCGAGGCTGGGCGATAAAGGCCGGTATTATAGCCATCCGTTCCACCGAGCCCGTTACGCCAGGAGCCTCTCAAATTATGTCGCTGAGCAAACCCGAGATTGTCATCACCTATTGCACCCAGTGCCAGTGGCTGCTGCGCGCCGCGTGGCTGGCGCAGGAGTTGTTGAGTACGTTTGCCGATGACCTCGGCCGGGTGGCGCTGGAGCCGGCCACCGGCGGTGCGTTTCGGATCACCTGCGACGGCGTGCAGATCTGGGAGCGCAAGGTGGACGGCGGCTTCCCCGAAGCCAAGGTGCTCAAGCAACGGGTGCGCGACCAGATCGATCCACAACGGGACCTGGGCCACAACGACCGTACGCCATGAAGGTCACCGCCACAGCCGGGCGGTGACCCCTTGGTGCGCCGCTATTTGGCGGCCATCTTGCTTTTGATGAAGCCCACGACCCAGGTCAGCAGCAGGCCGCCGACACCGCCGCCGACGATGTTGCTGCCCACCGCCGCCACATCCAGGGCTTCGCCGCCGGAGGTGCCCGTGAGTGCCGCGACAACCTGGCCCAGCACCAGCCCACCGATACCGCCAAGCATGGTATTGAGGCCGGTCCCCAGGCTCTGTTTGGTCATGCCGGCCAAATTGCCACCGACGGCACCGCTGATGATCTGTACCAACAAGCTGATGAACATTTCCATGATGAAACCCCTGCATCGCGTTAATGGAGTGACCACTCGCGTGCAGCAACTTCAGGAAACGCCATGGCTGTCGTCGAGGAGTCTGTATCCGTTGAACGACGGCTGACTGTTGCGGATGTTTAAAGTATAGATCAGGCCGTTGCAGCGGGCTGCTTGGCCTGGCTGGCGCTGCCCATCAGCCCGGAAAGCACGATCGCGACGATGATCAACGCGCCGCCCAGCAACATGCGCAGGGTCGGGGTTTCGGCAAACAGCAGCCAGGCTACCGTGATGCCGTAGACCGGCTCCATGGCGAACACCACCGAGGCGGTGCGCGCCTTGATCACCGCGAGGCTGGCGACAAACAGGCTATGGGCCAGGCCGGTACAGAACACCCCAAGCAGGCCGATCCACAACCAATCCAGCGCACGCACATCCGCCAAACCCGGCGCAGCCACGGGCAGCAGGCACAGGGCGACCACCACATTTTGGCAAAGCGCCGCCTGTACGGCAGGGATGCGCCCGGAACTGGCTCGGTTATTGAGCGATAACAAGGAAAACAGCAACCCCGAGGCGATGCCCCAGAGCAGGCCGCCAGTGGCTTCGCTGGCGAGGTTGAAGTCCGGCGTGACCAGCACCAACCCAACGGTGACCAGAGCCACCAGTACGATTTCATTGGCGCGAATGCGCTCGCGGAAGATCAGCCCTTCGAGGATCACGGTAAACGCCGGGAATGCAGTAAACCCCAGCGTGGCGACGGCCACACCGGCGACCTTGACTGCAATGAAGAATGTCACCCAATGCGCCGCCAGCAACACGCCACTGACCAGCAGGCGACGCCAGTCCTGCAGCGCCAGGGTTTTCCAGGGGGCGTTGCTGGCGAAGCGTGCAAACACTGCCAGGGCAATCACGGCAAACGCGGCGCGACCGAAGACGATGATGGCCGGGGAGGCGGCCGCCAGCTTGCCGAAGACGCCGGTAAGGCCAAACATCAATGCGCCGATATGCAGGGCGCCGAGGGCTGAGCGGGGAGTCATTGCGATCCTTGAACCAACGGGAGTGACAGGTTCGCAGTCTAGAGGGTGCCGGTGCGGGCGTCTGTCGTGGGACTCGCGATTTTTAGCGCAAGGCTCGCCCTATGAGGCGCGCCGCAACGCGCCGGGAGAGGCGCCGAATTCACGCAGCATAGCGGCGGCAAAGGCACTTTGTGAGGTGTAGCCCACCCGCTCGGCGATTTCACCGATGGGCAGCGGCGTCTCGCGCAGCAGGTTCAGGGCCAGTTGCAGGCGCCGACTGCGGATGTAATCCATGGGCGTCTGCCCGCATTCGGTGATAAAGCGCGCATGCAGGCGCGCCACCGACAGGCCGGCGATACGCGCCAGGTCGGCGACCTGCAACGGATGGGCAACGTGTCGCTCGATATGCGCATTGAATGCCGCATACGGCAGGCGGCGGCCCGGCACCTGCGGGGCCTGCGGATGGTTGAGGCTGGCCAGCAACAGCACCGCACCCTGCTGGACGATCAGTGGATCATCCACGGGACCGTGCGCCAGCCATTGCACCAGTTGGTGCTGCCGGGCATCCAGGGCCAGGCGTGCCGGTTGATCGAGCAGACGGCGGCTGGCGTCGGCGTGTTCGCCCAGGGATTGCAGGAGCCAATGCTCCGTGGGCACATCCAGCACCAGGCAACGGCTGCCATCGCGACTGCCACAGGCGTGGTGGGCGGAGAAGGGCAGCACCATCACGCTGCTTTCGCGCACCTGGCTGCCACGGCCGTCGACTTCCAGGTCCAGGTGGCCGGACAGGCCGAACACCAACTGCGCATGGTCATGGCTGTGGGCGATGGGCGCTTCGAGGTAGTGGCGTAGCGTGAGCGACGGTCTCATCGCGGTCTCCTGGGCGGCAGGGCGCCAGTCTACAACGCTTCGCGGCCGGCGGGCGCTGTCATCGGACTGACGCACGACTGTCATGGGCTATTAATCGCCAGGGCGCAAGCTCGCGAAAACAGCGTCGAGGGATGCCCATGACCAGTGCCGAGTTCACCAAGCCCAGCCGCAAGCAGCGGGTTCGTACCCTGTGGATTTCCGACGTGCACCTGGGCACCCGGGATTGCCAGGCCGAACACCTGTCGCAGTTCCTCAAGGGCTACCACGCCGATAAGGTCTACCTGGTGGGCGATATCATCGACGGCTGGAAAATGCGCGGCGGCATGTATTGGCCTCAGGCCCACACCAACGTGATCCGTCGCCTGCTGACCATGGCCAAGCGCGGGACCGAAGTGATCTACGTTACCGGCAACCACGACGAGTTCCTGCGCCGCTACTCCAAGCTGATCCTGGGCAATATCCAGTTGGTGGATGAGGCGGTGCATGTGACGGCTGACGGTCGTCATCTGCTGGTGATCCACGGCGATCAGTTCGATGTGATCACCCGTTACCACCGTTGGCTGGCGTTCCTGGGCGACTCGGCCTACGAGTTCACCCTCACCTTGAACCGCTGGTTGAACCACTGGCGCGCCCGCTACGGCTATGGCTACTGGTCTTTGTCGGCGTACCTGAAACACAAGGTCAAAACCGCCGTGAGCTTTATCAGCGATTTTGAAGAGGCCATCGCCCACGAAGTGACCCGGCGCGAGTTGCATGGCGTGGTGTGCGGGCATATCCACCATGCGGAGATTCGCAAGGTGGGCGAGGTGGATTACCTCAACTGCGGGGATTGGGTGGAGTCGTGCACGGCGTTGATCGAGCACTGGGACGGGAGCATCGAGTTGTATCGGTTGGCGGATGCCCAGGCGAAAGAAGCGCAGTTGAAAGCTGAGATGATCACAAACTGAAGGCCAACCACAGTCCAACTGTAGGAGCGAGCTTGCTCGCGAAAAACGTCAACGATAACGCGTGCAGCCTGAATAGGCGCGGTGCTTATGAGTTCTTCGCGAGCAAGCTCGCTCCTACAATTGGTTTTGTGTTTCTTCAGTTGGATACGTCGGCGATGGCTTCGGCCAGGAGCGTCAGGCGTGTCGCATCAATACCCGCCACGTTGGCTCGCCCCGAACTGACCATATACACGCTGTGCTTCTCGCGCAGTTGCTTGACCTGCTCGGCACTCAAGCCGGTGTAGGAAAACATCCCGCGTTGCGCCCCGATGTGCGCAAACTGCTCCGCCAGACCATGGGGCGCCAACGCCTCCACCAGTCCGGAACGCAACTGCGCGATTCGCGCACGCATGGCTTCGACTTCCTCGCTCCACTGCTGTTTCAGCTCGGCATCCCCCAGGATGGTCGCGACCACTGCCGCACCATGGTCCGGCGGCGTCGACCACAGGTTGCGCGCGGTATTTGCCAACTGGCTGCGTACATCCTTCAGCTTCTCGGCGTCCGCCGCACACACGATCAGCGCGCCGACACGGTCGCGGTACAGGCCGAAGTTCTTCGAGCACGAACTGGTGATCAATACTTCCGGCAGTTCAGCCGCCAACAAGCGCACCGCCCAGGCGTCCTGCTCCAGGCCGTCGCCAAAGCCCTGGTAGGCGAAGTCGATCAGCGGCAGCAACTGGCGCTCGCGCACGATGTGCAGCACCTGGCGCCAGTCATCCTGGGACAGGTCGAAGCCGGTCGGGTTATGGCAGCAGGCGTGCAGCAAGACCACGTCGCCCTTGGGCACGGTGGAGAGGGTTGCCAGCATCGCCGCCACATCCAGGCGGTTATCCACGCCCACGTAGGGGTAATGGCTGACCTTGAGCCCGGCCTTGGCAAAGATGGTTTCGTGGATCGGCCAGGTCGGGTCGCTCAGCCACACGCCACGGCCGGGCAGGTTGTGGGCGATAAAGTCGGCGCTCAGGCGCAGGGCCCCGGTGCCGCCTGGGGTTTGAGTGGCGCCGGCACGGTGTTCGCGCAGCAGGGCGGAGTCGGCGCCCAGCACCAGTTCGCTGATCAGGGTGCCGAACGCTGCATCGCCGTGGCCGCCGATATAGGTCTTGGTGGCCTGGGTGTCGACCAGGCGCTGTTCGGCACGCTTTACCGACTGGGGAATCGGCGTCAGGCCCTGGTCGTCCTTATAGACGCCCACGCCAAGGTCGAACTTGTTCGGGTTGGCGTCCTGGGCATACAGGTCCATCAAGCCGAGGATCGGGTCGCCGGGCACGCGGCCTATGGCATCGAAATGCATTACTTGCGGCCCTCGGCGTCCTTGGCCACTTCGTCGGTGCGCGCGGCCATGATGAAGTCGTTGCGGTGCAGGCCCTTGATGGAGTGGCTCCACCAGGTCACGGTGACCTTGCCCCATTCGGTGAGCAGGCCCGGGTGATGGCCTTCGGCTTCGGAGATTTCACCCATGGCGTTGGTAAAGGCCAGGGCGAACTTGAAGTTCTTGAACAGGAAAACCTTTTCCAGCTGCATCACGCCATCGCGCACCTCGATGTTCCAGTCGGGGATCTGCTTGAGCAGCACCGGCAGTTCTTCATCGCTGACTTGCGGGGCATCGGCGCGGCAGGCTTCGCAGTGGGCTTGGTTCAAGGTGGTCATGTGGTGGTGTCCTGAATTCGAGTGTTTAAAAACGGTCGTCAGTGGCGTCACCCTAAAGCAACGCGGGGCCGGGGAACAGACTCACCTGGCCTTAAAAGCCACGGTTCACGCGGCCTTGGGTTTTGGCGGGAATTTCGGCGCATGCAACCCAAGCTGCATGCCGCGCTCGACCATGCCCATGATGTCTTCCTGCGCCACTTCGAACAGGCGCTTGAGGTTGGGCAGCACGAAATACAGCGGTTGCAGGATGTCGATGCGATACGGCGTGCGCATCGCTTCCAGCGGGTCGAAGGCTTGATGTTCAGGCTGGTCGGACAGGCAGTAAACACTTTCCTTGGGCGACGACAAAATCCCGCCACCGTAGATGCGCCGACCGTCGGGGGTGTCCACCAGGCCGAACTCGATGGTCATCCAGTACAGGCGCGCCAGGTACACCCGTTGCTCCTTGCTGGCCGCCAGGCCGAGCTTGCCGTAGGTGTGGGTGAATTCGGCGAACCAGGGGTTGGTCAGCAGCGGGCAGTGGCCAAAGATCTCGTGGAAAATATCCGGCTCTTGCAGGTAATCCAGTTCTTCGCGGGTACGAATAAAGGTCGCCACCGGAAACTGCTTGTTGGCGAGCAATTCGAAGAAGGTCTGGAAGGGGATCAGCGCCGGCACGCGGGCGACTTGCCAGCCGGTGGTCGCGGCCAGCACCTGGTTGATTTCACCCAGTTGCGGGATGCGATCCAGGGGCAGGCCGAGCTTGTCGATGCCATCCAGGTATTCCTGGCAGGCACGGCCCTCGATCACTTTCAACTGGCGGGTGATCAGGGTGTTCCACACCGCGTGCTCTTCCGCGGGGTAGTGGATAAAACCTTGCGCATCGGGCTCGCGGGCCACGTAGTGCGTCTGCTTCATACGGCTCTCCTGCTAGGCATTCGTTCTTGTTATGTCCTGGGATGAGCCTATTGATACGCCGTATGCGGCGAGATGCCATCGGCTTCAAGGGCTTGTGCGTAGGAAAAATTACCAATATTCGTAAAGTATTCGTTACGGAAGCACGGCTGGTTGGCGTATTGGGCTGGGAAAAGCCCCCGAGCTGTCACATAATCTTGACGACTATCTGCGCCCAGCGACAAAAAGACGCGGCGCCTACCCACTTTTCGGGCCTTTTCATGCGTATCAAAGTGCACTGCCAGAACCGCATCGGCATCCTGCGGGACATCCTCAACCTGTTGGTGGAGTACGGCGTCAACGTCGCCAAGGGTGAGGTGGGCGGCGAGCATGGCAACGCCATTTACCTGTTCTGTCCGAACCTGGTGAACATGCAATTCCAGGCGCTGCGCCCGCAGTTCGAGGCGATTGCCGGGGTGTTTGGCGTCAAAAGGGTAGGGCTGATGCCCAGTGAACGTCGGCATATGGAACTCAATGCGCTGCTCGGTGCGCTTGAGTTTCCGGTGTTGTCCATCGATATGGGCGGCTCCATCGTCGCCGCCAACCGTGCGGCCGCGCAGTTGCTCGGGGTGCGGGTGGACGAGGTGCCGGGCATTCCGCTGTCGCGCTACGCCGAGGATTTCGACTTGCCGGAACTGGTACGCGCGAGTAAATCGCGGATCAATGGCCTGCGGGTGAAGGTCAAGGGTGACGTGTTCCTGGCGGATATCGCACCGCTGCAATCCTCCGAACATGACGACAGCGAAGCCATGGCCGGTGCGGTGCTGACCCTGCACCGTGCCGACCGCGTGGGCGAGCGTATCTACAATGTGCGCAAACAGGAGCTGCGCGGTTTCGACAGTATTTTCCAAAGCTCCAAGGTCATGGCCGCCGTGGTGCGTGAAGCCCGGCGCATGGCGCCGTTGGATGCGCCTCTATTAATAGAAGGCGAAACCGGCACCGGCAAAGAGTTGTTGGCGCGCGCGTGCCACTTGGCCAGCCCGCGCGGGCAATCGCCGTTGATGGCGCTGAACTGCGCCGGGCTGCCCGAGTCGATGGCCGAGACCGAATTGTTCGGCTACGGCCCCGGCGCGTTTGAAGGCGCGCGGGCCGAGGGCAAGCTCGGGCTGCTGGAGCTGACGGCCGGCGGTACGTTGTTTCTCGATGGCGTCGGGGAAATGAGCGCGCGCTTGCAGGTGAAATTGCTGCGCTTCCTGCAGGACGGCTGCTTTCGGCGCGTGGGCAGTGACGAAGAGGTGTACCTGGATGTACGGGTGATCTGCGCCACCCAGGTGGACCTCTCCGAACTCTGCGCCCGTGGCGAATTCCGCCAGGACCTCTATCACCGCCTCAACGTGCTGTCCTTGCATATCCCGCCCCTGCGCGAATGCCTCGACGGCCTTGCGCCCCTGGTCGAGCACTTTCTCGACCAGGCCAGCCGGCAGATCGGATGCCCGTTGCCCAAGCTGGCGCCTGCCGCCATGGACAAGCTCAGCCACTACCACTGGCCAGGGAATGTGCGGCAGTTGGAAAACGTGCTGTTCCAGGCGGTGTCGCTGTGTGACGGCGGGACGGTCAAGGTCGAACACATCCGCCTGCCGGACTACGGCGTGCGCCAACCCCTTGGCGACTTTTCCCTGGAGGGCGGTTTGGAGGCAATCGTCGGACGCTTCGAGAAGGCGGTGCTGGAGAGCCTGTATGCCGAGCATCCCAGCAGCCGGCAGTTGGGGAAACGCCTGGGGGTGTCGCACACCACCATCGCCAATAAGTTGCGCGACTACGAAATCCTCAAGGCGGACAAATAACCAACTGCGCCCCCGCATTGGTTCTCTGTCACCCGTAAGACGGGTACTTGCCGTAAGCGGCATAAGTCCGCCGTTTTTTCGACTATCTCCAGTCCTTCAAATCCTGCTGCCTGCCCGCAAACCCCCGCCCCGCCTGGGCTTTCCGTTCTTTTTAAAAGTTGGTTCGCAAATTGCTTAAGCCTCATCAGTACAGCGGTGGGCGGCAAGCCTGCGTCAGAAAGAGGAAAGAGCGTGGACAAGTACCTTTATGTGGCAATGACCGGCGCCAGCCAGAATGCACTGGCGCAGAAGGCCCATGCCAACAACTTGGCGAACATTTCCACCAACGGTTTCCAACGCGACCTGGAACAGGCGCGTTCGATGCCGGTGTTCGGTGACAGCTTTCCGGCGCGTGCGTTTGCCATGACCGAACGTCCCGCGACCGACTTCAGCCCCGGCGCCATGATCGAGACCGGTCGCGACCTGGATGTGGCGGTGAACGGCAATGGCTGGATGGCGGTGCAAACCCCCGATGGCGGTGAAGCCTACGTGCGCAGTGCCAGCATGAACGTCGATGCGCTGGGTGTGCTGCGCGCCGGCAATGGCATGCCGATCATGGGCAACGGTGGCCCGATCGCCGTACCGCCGCAGCAGAAAGTCGAAGTGGGCGCCGACGGCACCATCAGCATCCGCGCCATGGGCGAAGGCCCGCGGGTGATGGCTGAAGTGGACCGTATCAAGCTGGTCCAGCCCGATCTCAAGAATATGAATAAAGGCCTGGATGGCACCATCCATACCAAGGATGGCCAGCCGGCCGTGGCCGATGCGAACGTTACGTTGACCTCGGGTTTCCTGCAGGCGAGCAACGTCAACGCGGTTGAAGAGATGACTGCGGTCCTGGCGCTTTCCAAGCAGTTCGAGTTGCACATCAAGATGATGAACAGCGCCAAGGAAGACGACCAGGCCATGACCCGCGTGATGGCGATGAGCTGATAGCCACGTTATTGACCGACTACCAATTTTTGCAGCGCAGCGCCAACAAACAGGCGCACGAAGGAGAACAGCATGCTTCCGGCTCTATGGGTTGCCAAAACAGGTCTGTCCGCCCAGGACACCAACCTGACCACCATTTCCAACAACTTGGCCAACGTGTCGACCACGGGTTTCAAACGTGACCGCGCCGAGTTCCAGGACTTGCTCTATCAGATCAAGCGCCAGCCAGGCGCCCAGTCGACCCAGGACAGCGAATTGCCGTCGGGTCTGCAACTGGGTACCGGTGTGAAGATCGTCGGCACCCAGAAGAACTTCAACGCCGGTAACCTGCAGCAGACCGGGCAGCCGCTGGACATGGCCATCAACGGTAAAGGGTTCTTCCAGATCCTGCAGCCGGATGGGACCACTTCCTACACCCGTGACGGTACCTTCCACCTGGACTCCAATGGCCAGATCGTGACAGCCAACGGTTTTGCCCTGGAACCGGCTATCGTCGTGCCGAACAACGCCCAGACCTTCACCGTCGGCAACGACGGCACCGTGTCGATCACCGTGGCCGGTAACCCGGCGTCGCAAGTGATCGGCAACCTGCAAACCGCCGACTTCATCAACCCGGCCGGCCTGCAGGCGATGGGTAACAACCTGTTCCTGGAAACCGCTTCCAGCGGCGCGCCGCAAATCGGCACCCCTGGCCTGAACGGTTTCGGCACCACGCTGCAAAGCACCCTGGAAACCTCCAACGTCAGCACCGTTGAAGAGATGGTCAACATGATCACCACTCAACGCGCCTACGAGATGAACTCCAAGGTGATTTCCACCGCCGACCAGATGCTTTCGTTCGTAACGCAGAATCTGTAATCAAGTCTATGGGGCGCTCCTGAGAGCGCCTGCAACACCGTGAGGTAAGGGTCATGAATCGCTATGTTTCCGTTCTGGCATTGAGTGGGATTGCCGTGCTCGCGGGCTGTGTCGCCCCGACGCCAAAACCCAATGACCCGTACTACGCGCCGGTGTTGCCGCGCACGCCGTTGCCGGCGGCGGCCAACAATGGCTCGATTTACCAGGCCGGTTTCGAACAGAACCTGTACAGCGACCGCAAGGCGTTCCGCGTGGGTGACATCATCACCATCACCCTGAACGAGAGAACGACGGCCAGCAAGAACGCCAACTCCCAGGTGGACAAGACCAGCACCAACAGCATTGGGCTGAGCTCGTTGTTTGGTGCCGTACCGAATACCAACAACCCGCTGGGCAGCGGCGACTTGAGCCTCAACGCAGGGTACAGCGGCAACCGTGCCACCAACGGCAAGAGCGCCGCAGGGCAGGGCAATAGCCTCACCGGCTCGATCACCGTGACTGTCGCGGATGTGTTGCCCAACGGCATCATCGCCGTACGCGGTGAAAAGTGGATGACCCTCAATACCGGTGATGAGTTGGTGCGTATTGCCGGGATGGTGCGGGCCGATGACATTGCGACTGACAACACGGTGCCCTCGACGCGGATTGCCGATGCACGCATTACCTACTCGGGTACGGGTTCGTTCGCTGATGCGAGTCAGCCGGGCTGGTTCGACCGTTTCTTCCTTAGCCCGCTGTTCCCTTTCTAGGTGGCCACTTTGAAACTCAAACAGCTGATGGCGGCGGCACTCCTGCTGAGTCTGAGCGCAGTCGCCCAGGCCGAACGCCTGAAAGACATCGCCAGCATCTCTGGCGTGCGTTCCAACCAGTTGATCGGCTACGGTCTGGTGGTGGGGCTCAACGGTACGGGCGACCAGACCACCCAGACCCCGTTCACCCTGCAGACCTTCAACAATATGCTGTCGCAGTTCGGCATCAAGGTGCCGGCGGGTTCGGGCAACGTGCAGTTGAAGAACGTCGCGGCGGTGTCGATCAGTGCCGACTTGCCGGCGTTTTCCAAGCCGGGCCAGGTGGTCGACATCACCGTGTCGTCCATCGGTAACTCCAAAAGCCTGCGGGGCGGCACCCTGCTGATGACCCCGCTGAAAGGTATCGACGGCAACGTCTACGCCATCGCCCAGGGCAACCTGGTGGTGGGCGGGTTTGACGCCGAAGGTCGCGACGGTTCGAAGATCACCGTCAACGTGCCGTCGGCCGGGCGTATCCCGGGTGGCGCCACGGTTGAACGCACCGTGCCGAGCGGTTTCAACCAGGGCAACAGCCTGACCTTGAACCTCAACCGTTCGGACTTCACCACCGCCAAGCGTGTGGTCGACAAGATCAACGACATGCTCGGCCCTGGCGTGGCCCAGGCTATCGACGGTGGCTCGATCCGCGTCACCGCGCCGCTGGACCCCAGCCAGCGCGTGGACTACCTGTCGATCCTGGAAAACCTCGAAGTCGATCCGGGCCAGGCGGTGGCCAAGGTCATCATCAATTCGCGCACCGGTACCATCGTGATCGGCCAGAACGTCAAGGTCTCGCCGGCGGCGGTGACCCACGGCAGCCTGACCGTGACCATCACCGAAGATCCGATCGTCAGCCAGCCTGGGCCGTTGTCCAATGGCCAGACGGCGGTGGTGCCACGCTCGCGAGTGAATGCCCAGCAAGAAGCCAAGCCGATGTTCAAGTTCGGCCCGGGCACGACCCTGGATGAGATTGTACGTGCGGTGAACCAGGTGGGCGCAGCGCCAGGCGACTTGATGGCGATCCTCGAAGCGTTGAAGCAGGCCGGCGCGTTGCAAGCCGATCTGATCGTGATTTAAGGCCATGGCCATGGACATGCGTAACAGCGGCCTGACCAGCACGGCGGATTCGGGTTCGTATTCCGACTTGAATCGCCTGAACCAACTGAAGGTCGGCGACAAGAACAGCGAAGGCAACATGCGCAAGGTGGCGCAGGAATTCGAGTCGCTGTTCTTGAGCGAGATGCTCAAGTCCATGCGCTCGGCCACCGAGGCCCTGGGCAAGGACAACCCGATGAACACCCCGGCCGCCAAGCAGTATCAGGAAATGTACGACCAGCAACTGGCGGTTTCCATGTCCCGCGAAGGCGGCGGTATCGGCCTGGCCGATGTGCTGATGCGCCAGATGCAGAAGAACAAGCCGGTGGACGCCCAGGCGGCCACCTTGCAGGGCCCGGCGGCGGCCGAGGCGGTCAAGAAAGTCGATGTGCCGACGCAAATTGCCGCCGGAACCCAGGCCGAGGGCCCGCTGGGGCGTTCCAATGGCCAGCGTCCACTGTGGGCCTATCGCGTGGCGGAGCCCCAGGCGGGCGCTGCAGCGGCCCACAGCAATGACATCGCACTGATGAACCAGCGCCGTATCGCCTTGCCGAGCAAGCTGACCGATCGCCTGCTCGCCGGTATCGTGCCGAGCACCGACACCACCACCGTTGCCCAGGCGGCGCCGCTGCGTAACAGCGCGGCCGCCGACAATGTGGTCAACAGCACCGCGCGCACGTTTGCCGTGCCGAGCGGGCGCATGCAGGTCTACGGCCGCGCCGTGGCCCAGCCGCCATTGGCACCGGTGAAGAAGGCGTTCAGCTCCCAGGATGAATTTGTCGCGACCATGTTGCCGATGGCCAAGGCGGCGGCCGCGCGTATCGGTGTCGATCCGAAGTACCTGGTGGCCCAGGCCGCCTTGGAAACCGGTTGGGGCAAGTCGGTGATGCGCGCCGAAGATGGCAGCAGCAGCCACAACCTGTTCGGCATCAAGGCCGGCCAGAGCTGGCAGGGCGGCCAGGCCCGTGCAATCACCAGCGAGTTTCGTGACGGGGCGATGGTCAAGGAAACGGCGCAGTTCCGTTCCTACGCCTCCTATCAGGACAGCTTTCATGATCTCGTGACATTGCTGCAAAGCAATGATCGCTATAAAGAAGTTGTGAAATCGGCCGATAACCCCGAACAGTTTGTACGCGAGTTGCAAAAAGCCGGATACGCCACGGACCCGGCCTACGCCAGCAAGATTTCGCAGATCGCAAAAACCATGAACAGTTACCAGAATTACGCTGCCGCGGGCGCGACCACTCATTTATAAGGTCTGAACCATGAGTTTGCTCAATATCGGGATGTCGGGGCTTAACGCCGCTCAAGGATCGTTGTCGGTCTTGAGTAACAACATCGCCAACGCCAATACCGCGGGCTATTCGCGTCAGCAGACCACCCAGAGCGCAAATGCGTCGAACCAGTATGGCGGCGTGTTCATCGGCAGCGGCACCACCCTGGCCGACGTGCGCCGGGTGTACAACGAATACCTGGACACCGCCTACCAGAACAGCACCTCGCTCAACAGCGATGCCAAGGCTTACCTGGATCAGGTCAGCGCCGTCGACAAGACCCTGTCGGACAAGACCACCGGCATGTCGGCCGTACTCAGCGCGTTCTTCTCCTCGGTGCAGACGGCTTCGGCCAACCCGAGCGATGTATCGGCCCGCCAGGTGCTGCTGACCAACGCCCAGACCCTGAGCAACCGGTTCAACGCGATCTCCACGCAGTTGAGCCAGCAGAAAGAAACCATCAACGGCCAACTGAGCTCGATGAGCGATCAGGTCAATCAGCTGACCTCGTCGATTGCCTCTCTCAACAAGCAGATTGCCCAGGTGCAGGGTTCGTCGAACACCACCCCGGCCAACCTGCTGGATTCCCGTGCCGAAGCCGTGCGTTCGCTCAATGAGTTGATCGGCGTGACCGCCACCGAAAAGAACGGCGTGTTCAGTGTCAGCACCGGCAGCGGCCAATCCCTGGTGCTGGGTGATCGCTCCAACACGATTTCCGCCGTACCGAGCAAGGGCGACACCAGCCAGTACACGATCCAGCTTAATGCAGCCGGCGGCACGACCATGGACTTGGGCAACGTGATCAGCGGCGGCAGCATCGGCGGCCTGTTGCGCTATCGCAGCGACGCGTTGATTCCGGCGATCAATGATCTGGGGCGCATCGCGATTGCCACCGCCGATACGGTCAACAGCCAATTGGGCCAGGGCCTGGACCTTAATGGCGAGTTCGGTACCTCGTTGTTCACCGACATCAACAATGCCGCGTCCGTTGCCCTGCGCAGCCAGGCTGCCCAAGGTAACCTGGGTGACGGCGCCCTGGGCGTGACGATCAAGGACACCAGCAAGCTGACCAGCTTCGATTACAAGGTCAGCTTCAATGATGGGACAAATCTCAACAAGGTCACGGTTCTGCGCTCCGACGGCAAGGCCATGGGCACCTATGACCTCAGTGCCACGCCGCCGCCGGTCATCGATGGCTTCACCCTGGCGGTCCAGAGTGGTGCGGTGCAGGCCGGCGATAGCTTCAAGGTCAGCCCGACCGCCAATGGCGCCAAGGAAATCGGCACGGTGCTCAGCGACCCGACCAAGATCGCGTTTGCCGCGCCCTTGATCGGCGAAGCCAGCAAGACCAACCAGGGCACCGGCACCTTCACGCCGCCGAGCCTCACTGTGCCCCTGGATATCCAGGGCGGCGCCGCCACCGCACAATTGCGTATCGGCATTGAAAACTCGATGCCGGTGAAGATGGTCTTCGGCAAGGTCGCAGCGGATGGTACCCAGCCTTACAGCCTCAGCGATTCCCAGGGCAACCCGATCGGCACCGGCAGCATCGTGCCGGGGCAGGGCAACAAGATTTCGATCAACGTGCCAATGCGTGATGCCAGCGGCGCCTTGGTTGTCCCGGCTGCCAGCTTCAGCTTTGATACCACCGTGGGCGGCACCCCGGCCGATGGCGACGGCACCACGTTCTCCTTCAATGCCTCGGGCAAATCCGACAACCGCAACGCCCTGGAACTGCTGAGCCTGCAGACCAAGGCGACGGTGGGCACGGCGGCCGACGGCACTGGCGGTACCAGCCTGGTGGGGGCCAACAGCAAGCTGGTGTCCACCGTCGGCGCCAAGGCGGCTGCGGCCGGTACCGACAACACCGCCACCGGTGCGCTGCTGACCGCGAACAAGAACGCGCGCAACTCCGTGTCCCAGGTCAACCTGGATGAAGAGGCGGGCGACATGATCAAGTTCCAGCAGTACTACACGGCGTCCTCGCAGATCATCAAGGCTGCGCAGGAAACCTTCAGCACGCTGATCAATAGTCTTTAAGGGAGTCTGGGACGATGCGTATTTCTACACAGCAGTATTTCGAAACCAGTTCCTCCAAGTATTCGGACAACTATTCGAGCGTGGTGAAGGCTCAAGACCAGGCCAGTTCCGGCGTGCGTGTGCAAACCGCCGCGGATGACCCGGTGGCGGCGGCGCGTTTGCTGATGCTGCAGCAGCAGAAAGACATGCTGGGTCAGTACAACAGCAACGTCACCAGCCTGAAAAACTCCCTGACCAACGAAGAAAGCGTGTTGGACGCAATCAGCGATGCGATGCAGCGCGCCACTCAGTTGGCCCTGCGTGCCGGTGGTTCGATCAGCGATGCTGATCGCCGGTCGATTGCCAGCGAAGTCGGTGCGATCGAGGATCAGGTCCTGGGCTTGCTCAACAGCAAGGACTCGTCCGGCAACTACCTGTTTTCCGGTTCCAAGACCCAGACTCCGCCTTATGCCCGTAACAACGATGGCACCTACAGCTACCAGGGCGATGAAACCCCGCTGAGCCTGCAGATTTCCAATACGCTGACGGTCAGCGCTGGCGATACCGGCAAGACCATCCTGGAGGGCTCGCCCAATGCCGGCCGCACCCAGGCCACCTGGTTGCCACCTGTGCCGCAGACAGTGCCGCCGACGGTCAATGACAACAAGGTTGCGCTGTCGGCGGGCCTGGTCACTTCGGGCTCCGACTACACCAAGAAATTCGCGGATGGCCAGCCCTACACGCTGACCTTCACCAGCAGCACGCAATACACAGTGACCGACAGCACCGGTACCGACGTGACTTCGGAGATTTCCGGCAACGGCACGTTCGACGCCACCAAGGAAGGCAGCTCCAGCGTTGCTTTGCGTGGGGTGAAGTTCGACATCACCATGGACCTTGGGGATGTCGCGCCCGGTGCCAACTCCGACGCAGTGGTGGCGGGGCGTTCGTTCCAACTGGCGGCCAAGCCGGATACCTTCAGCGTATCGCGCACTCCAAGCAACCCGTCGAGCACGCAATTGACCGGCGCCCAGGTGTCCAACCAGGCGGCCTACGCCAGTACGTTCCCGACCAACAGCGGGGCGGTGATCAAATTCACCAGCGCGACGGCCTATGAGGTGTATGCCCAGCCGTACACGACCGACAGCAAGACCATCGCCACTGGCGACACCGGCGGCGGCACCACGGTGACGGCGGCGGGGGTGACGTTTGACGTAAGTGGCGGGCCACCGCAGGCGGGCGATCAGTTCTCCGTCGGCGCCAGCACCCAGAAGACCCAAAACGCGCTGGATACCCTCAGCCGATTGCGCCAGGCGCTGGAACTGCCGGCCGACGGTAATCCGGCGGCGACGGTCAAGCTCAAGGACGTCCTCGATTCGTCGATTGCCAACCTGGCCAACTCGACGTCCCAGATCGTCAACGTGCGCGGTTCCATCGGTGCGCGGCAGAACGCCCTGGACATCCAGACCAGCGAAAACACCAGCATCGGCCTGGCCAACACCAGCACCATGAGTGACCTGGCCAACATCGATATGGGCGAGGCGGCAATCAATCTGACGCTGCAGCAAACCATGTTGCAGGCCTCGCAATTGGCGTTCGTCAAAATTTCCCAGTTGAGCCTGTTCAACAAGATGTAAGCGGCGTCAAGTCAAGCGGCCCGCTCTGGAAACAGGGCGGGCCGCTGTCGTTTCCGGGGTTTAATTGTTTGAAGGTTTTGCACAAAGCACACACAATTGAGTGACCTGTGAGTCATAAAGCGCATCTTCACTGTATCGTGTGAAAAGGATAAGTCGTCACAGGGTCCTTGCGGGGCGGCTTTCAGCGAGATTTTTATGGGGTTATCCCCTTTATTGTCAGCACTCCAGGCCACGCCTGGGGTGTTCTCCAGCTATTTAGTATTGGGAAGCCACAATGATTGGCATAAAAAGCATCGCCAGTTACGTGCCGGCAGACGGGATCGATAACTACGCCCAGGGTGCCAAGTTCGCCAAGGATGAAGAATTCATCATCGGCAAGATCGGTTCGGCGTTCCTGCCGCGCAAGGAAGCCGCGCAGGAAACCTCCGATCTGTGTGTCGAGGCGGTCAACGCTTTGTTTGCCAACAACCCGGATTTGAAGCGCGAGTCCATCGATGCACTGATCGTCGTCACCCAGAACGGCGATGAAGAGGGTTTGCCCCATACGGCCGCGATCGTCCAGGACAAACTCGGCCTGCCCACCCACGTGGCGGCGTTTGATATTTCCCTGGGCTGCTCCGGCTACGTCTACGGCATCTACGCCATGAAGGGCTTCATGGAAGCCACCGGCCTGAAAAACGGCCTGTTGGTCACCGCCGACCCGTATTCGAAGATCGTCGACCCGGAAGACCGCAACACCACCATGCTGTTTGGCGATGCCGCCACCGCCACCTGGATGGGCGAAGACGCGCCGTGGTTGCTGGGCAAGTCCAAGTTCGGCACCGACGGTTCCGGCGCACCGCATCTCAAGGTCAGCGATGGCGTGTTCTTCATGAACGGTCGCCAGGTGTTCAACTTCGCCTTGCTCAAGGTGCCGGCGCATTTGCACGAGCTGCTCGACGAGTCGGACCTTGCGGCCGATGACATCGATGCGTTCTGCATTCACCAGGGCAGTGCGGCGATTGTCGACGCCGTGGCCCGGCGTTTCGAAGACGCGCCGGTGGAGAAATTCATCAAGGACATGGTCGAGACCGGCAACACCGTGTCGTCGAGCATTCCGTTGCTGCTGGAAAAGCATGTGATGGACGCCACCTGGAAGCGCGTGGCGATCAGCGGTTTTGGTGTGGGCCTGTCGTGGGGGTCGGCGATTCTCTATCGTCCGTGACGCTTCGATAGACGGCTTTCTGCTTAAAAGCAAACGCCGATGCTCGAAAGAGCATCGGCGTTTTTTATTTGGCGCCAGAAAACCCAATGAAATATGGGGTTTTGGCCGTCGTAAGCCCTTGAATTACAAGGGGTGGCACGGCGCCATTAAAAAAATCAAAAAAAATCCTCAAGCAACCGGCTACCACGACGATAACTATTACGTAGGTTCTCAGGCCACACCCGGCGGTTGCCAGGGCCGGAAGCCGCAGTATCCATCCAACGAGGATTTCGTCATGGCTTTAACAGTAAACACCAACATTGCTTCGATCACTACTCAGGGCAACCTGAACAAAGCCGGCGGCGCCCTGGCCACCTCCATGCAGCGCCTGTCTTCCGGCCTGCGTATCAACAGCGCTAAAGACGACGCAGCCGGCCTGGGTATCTCCAACCGTATGACCAGCCAGATCAATGGCCTGGGTCAAGCAGTGAAGAACGCCAACGATGGTATCTCCATCGCGCAAACCGCTGAAGGCGCAATGCAGGCTTCGACCGACATTCTGCAAAAAATGCGTACCCTGGCTCTGTCCTCGGCTACCGGCTCCCTGAGCCCCGACGACCGTAAGTCGAACAACGACGAATACCAGGCTCTGACTTCGGAACTGACCCGTATCTCGCAAACCACTACTTTCGGTGGCCAGAAGCTGCTGGACGGTTCGTACGGTACCAAAGCCATCCAGGTTGGCGCCAACGCTAACGAAACCATCAACCTGAGCCTGGACAACGTTGCAGCCAACAACATTGGTTCGCAGCAAATCAACAGCCTGGGTATCACTCCTGGTGCTGGTGTAGTTGGCGGCGCAATCGCCATCACTGGTAACGGCCAGACCAGCAGCGTCAACATTGCTGGTGCTGCCTCGGCCAAGACCATTGCTGCTCAACTGAACGGCGCTATCGGTGGCCTGAGCGCTACTGCCAGCACTGAAGCTCAGTTCGTAGTTGGCGCCGGTGCTGCCGCTGCTCCGGCTTCGTTCACCATGACCGTTGGCGGCCAAGCCACCACGTTCATCGGCGTAACCGATACCGGCAGCTTGGCTGAGCAACTGAAGTCCAACTCCGCCAAACTGGGTATCAGCGTTAACTACGATGAATCCAAAGGCACCCTGTCGGTTAAATCCGACACCGGTGAAAACCTGGCCTTCAGCGCTTCGACCGCTGCTGGTACCATCACTGTTGCTACCAAAGACGGTTCGGGCGCTTACGGTACTGCTACCGCCCTGGCTGACGGCATCATCGCTACCGGTGCTGTGAACATGAACTCCTCGAAGGGCTACTCCCTGGAAGGCGCTGGTGTGACCGGTATCTTCGGTGCCGCTACTTCGGCAGCTTCGGCCAAGACTACGGTTTCGCAAACTGACGTGACTGATGCCACCAAGGCTCAAAACGCTGTGTCCGTAATCGACCAGGCTATCGCTACCATCTCCAGCTCCCGTTCGGGCCTGGGTGCTGTTCAGAACCGTCTGACCAGCACTGTAGACAACCTGTCCAACATCCAGAAAAACACCACTGCTGCTCGTAGCACCATCCAGGACGTCGACTTCGCTTCCGAAGCCGCCGAACTGACCAAGCAGCAAACCCTGCAGTCGGCTTCCACTGCGATCCTGTCGCAGGCTAACCAGCTGCCATCCGCTGTACTGAAACTGCTTCAGTAATTACAGCACTTGGTGACTGACGGAAGGGCGCGTTTACGTGCCCTTTCGTCTTTTCCAATCAGAGGAGATTGGGCATGGACATGAATGTAAAGTTGAACTTGTCTTATCCGCCCCAGGCGCCCCAAGCCTCTGTGGCACCTGTGGTTGCTGACAAAGACAAGACGAAGGTTGAACCGGCCGCGCCAACCGCAGGTCCGTCCCAACAGGGCGATCTGGAAAAAGCGGTCACCGATATTAAAGAATTCGTACAAGCGGCCCAGCGTAATCTGGACTTTTCCATTGATGATTCCACCCATAGGGTTGTGGTCAAGGTCATTGCCACCGACACCGGTGAAGTGATCCGCCAGATTCCCTCGGAAACTGCCTTGAAGCTGGCGCAAAGTTTGTCCAGCGCCAGTCATGTGTTGTTTGACGACAAGGCTTGAGCTGGCATGAAACTTGTTGCGGTTACCGTTTGAAGCGATATTCGCCAAGATAACGGCAGCCACCGGACTAGGAGAAAGATGATGGCGGGTACAACGATTACTGGCGTGGGGTCGGGCTTCGACACCCAGGCAATTGTGAAATCCCTGGTGGATGCCGAGCGAGCGCCGAAACAGGCGCAGATCAACACTCAATCGCAGAAGGCAACCACTCAGCTGTCGTCGATCGGCAAGATCCAGGCTGCCTTGGACGCTTTCCGTGGTGCGTTGACCAGCATGGGCACGGATAACAGCTTCAGTGGCTTGACCGGTACGTCTTCGGACGAAAAGGTCGCCACCATGACGGCTAACCAGGGGGCTGCAAACGGTAGCTTCTCGCTGATCGTCAACCAGTTGGCCACACCGTCGAAGCTATCGACCAAAACCTATGCCGGTGGCCCGTCGACAGTCGTGAACGCCGGCACCACGGCTACAACGCTGACAATCACGCAGGCGGGCAAGAACTTTGATTTGAGTGTGCCGGCAGGCGCGACGCTGCAGCAGGTGCGTGAGTCGATCAACTCCACGTTCGGCACCGCCGGCCTGAGTGCCAACATCCTCACCGACTCCACGGGCTCGCGTCTTATTCTGACCTCCAGCAATGGCGGGGTCGGTTCGGACCTGACGATGTCGGGCAACTCCGGGATTGATACCGGTTACACAGTGGTCAGCCCGCCTCAGAATGCCAAGTACACTATCGATGGTATTGCTGCAGAGTCCAAATCCAACAGCATCACGGATGCGGTGAGTGGTGTGAGCATCAAGCTGCTGTCGGTGTCGCCTACGGTCACGGCCAACGACCCGAATACAACTAACCCGCTTCGCACAGCCATGACCATCTCGGTCACCACCAGCGCCACCGCCCTCAAGTCCGGGGTCAAGGGTTTTGTCGACACCTACAATGCCCTGCTCAAGGCCATGAACGCCGAGACCAAGATCACCAAGGACGCCGCCGGCAACTCCATCGCGGCGACCCTGACCGGCGACTCGACCATGCGCACCTTGCAGTCGGCGATCCGCAACGAGTTCAACTCGCTGTCCGGCAATGGCACCTTGAAGTCCCTGGCGCAATTCGGTGTGACCACCGACCAGGACACCGGTGCGCTGAGCATCGACGCCAAGCAGTGGGACAAGGCTGTGCTGACCAATGCCGCTGACATCAACAGTATCTTCAGCGGCAAGACCGGCCTGCTGGCGCGCCTGACGGCCGCCACCGATGCCTACGCCAAACCCACCACGGGGATTCTGGCGACACGCACCACGTCGTTGGCCGCCAGCCTGACCGACCTGACCAAGCAGCAGACCAGCCTCGACGAGCGTCTTACCACCATGCAGGACGCCCTGACGCGCAAGTACACGGCGATGGACACCCTGGTGGCGCAGTTGCGCCAGCAGAGCAACAGCATCCTCGGTACGCTCAATGCGATCAGCAAGTCGCAAAGCAGCGACAGCTGATTGAGCGTGCATAAAAAAGCCCGGGTCCATTGACCTGGGCTTTGTTCTTTACAAGGCCGCCGGGTTAAAGTTTTTAGCGACCCCGCCGACATAATGGTTACTGCAACCCTTCTCGCTGTTGCTTGTCACGAGGTAGAAAAATGAATCCCATGAGAGCCCTTCGCCAATACCAGAAGGTCAATTCCCATGCCCAGATCTCCGAAGCCAGCCCGCACCGTCTGGTGCAGATGCTGATGGAAGGCGGCCTGGACCGTATGGCGCAAGCCAAAGGTGCCCTGGCGCGTGGTGATATCGCTCAGAAGGGGCTGATGCTTGGCAAAGCCACCGACATCCTGATCGGCCTTCGTGATGGGCTGAATGCGGAGAAGAGCGACAACAAGGAGTATGTCCAGCAGTTGGAAGGTCTGTACGTCTACATGACCAACCGCTTGATGGAGGCCAATCTGCACAACGATGTCGACATGATTGACGAAGTCGCTCGGTTGCTGATTACTGTGAAAGAAGGCTGGGATGCCATTGGCGCGCCGCAGGCCGCCGCAGAATAAGGCCAGGGTGCCTTGAGGAACACGCCATGAGTCATGCACTGCAACGCATTGATGAAACCCGTGAAGCGCTGATCGGCGCGCTGGCAGACCGTAACTGGGACGCCATTGGCGAGCTGGACATGGGCTGTCGCAACGTGATCGACGAGGTGCTCAGCGAAGCGCCGGTGGATGAGGATGCGTTGCGTGAAAAGCTTGAGAGCCTGTTGGCGGTATACCAGCAGTTGCTTGAGGTGACGACGGGCGAGCGCCAGGCGATTTTTGAAGAGATGTCGCAGATCAACCAAGCGAAAAATGCGTCAAAGGTTTACCATTTGTTCGGCTGAACAGACGCAGTTAATCCGAACGGCGCGTCATAAATTTGACCGTGCCAGCTTTTTTGACTTAACTAGTGCTGTTTTCAGATTTCAGACGTCTATAAAGTAAGAAGTCTTACGGCCGTCTCGATTGCCCTTACACTGGGCAGAGCGTTTTACTAGGGAAGTTGCTATTGCATGTGGCGTGAAACCAAAATTCTGCTGATCGATGACGATAGCGTCCGACGCCGCGATTTAGCGGTGATTTTGAATTTTCTTGGCGAAGAAAATCTGCCCTGCGGCAGCCATGACTGGCAGCAGGTAGTCAGCTCATTGTCATCGAGCCGTGAAGTCATCTGTGTGCTGATCGGGACGGTAAACGCTCCTGGCGCTGTTTTGGGCTTGTTAAAGACACTGTCTACCTGGGATGAGTTCCTTCCGGTGTTGCTAATTGGTGATATTTCTTCCATCGAGTTGCCGGAAGACCAGCGCCGCCGCGTGCTTTCCAGTCTGGAAATGCCCCCCAGCTACAGCAAATTGCTTGATTCCCTGCACCGTGCCCAGGTCTATCGCGAGATGTACGACCAGGCCCGCGAGCGCGGTCGCCACCGCGAGCCCAACCTGTTCCGCAGCCTGGTCGGCACCAGCCGTGCCATCCAGCACGTGCGCCAGATGATGCAGCAGGTGGCCGATACCGACGCCAGCGTGTTGATCCTCGGCGAATCGGGCACCGGCAAGGAAGTGGTCGCGCGCAACCTGCATTACCACTCCAAGCGCCGCGACGGGCCTTTTGTGCCGGTCAACTGCGGAGCGATCCCGGCAGAGCTGCTCGAAAGCGAACTGTTCGGCCACGAGAAGGGCGCCTTTACCGGGGCGATCACCAGCCGTGCCGGGCGTTTCGAACTGGCCAACGGCGGCACCCTGTTCCTCGACGAAATCGGCGACATGCCGCTGCCGATGCAGGTCAAGCTGCTGCGCGTCTTGCAGGAACGCACCTTTGAGCGCGTGGGCAGCAACAAGACCCAGAGCGTCGACGTGCGCATCATTGCCGCAACCCACAAGAACCTCGAAAGCATGATCGAGGTCGGCAGCTTCCGCGAAGACCTGTACTACCGCCTCAACGTATTCCCGATCGAGATGGCCCCGTTGCGTGAGCGCGTGGAGGACATCCCGCTGCTGATGAACGAACTGATCTCGCGCATGGAGCACGAAAAGCGCGGCTCGATCCGTTTCAACTCGGCCGCGATCATGTCCCTGTGCCGCCACGGCTGGCCCGGTAACGTCCGTGAGCTGGCCAACCTGGTGGAGCGCATGGCGATCATGCATCCCTACGGTGTGATCGGCGTGGTCGAGCTGCCGAAGAAATTCCGCTACGTCGACGACGAAGACGAGCAACTGGTCGACAGCCTGCGCAGCGATATGGAAGAGCGGGTCGCCATCAATGGCCACACCCCGGACTTCGGCTCCACCGCCATGCTGCCGCCTGAAGGCCTGGACTTGAAAGACTACCTCGGCAACCTCGAGCAGGGGCTGATCCAGCAGGCCCTGGACGACGCCAACGGCATCGTCGCCCGTGCCGCCGAGCGCCTGCGCATCCGTCGAACGACCCTGGTGGAGAAGATGCGCAAGTACGGAATGAGCCGCAAAGAAGGTGATGAACAGGCAGATGATTGACGCCTGTTTTTCAAGCCGCTGATATTTCAGCGGTTTTTTTTCGGCACAACTATTGCTATAGCCCTCGCAACGTTCCGTTTAACTGACGGTCAGCCAAGCGAGAGAGCATCATGCCCCACGCCGCCCAACTATCTTCGGCCCCTGCCATCCAGGGGCTGGTTCCGCCTGTCGAGCCGCCGACCCGCCAGGGTCTTGAACAGGCGTTCTCGCAGTTCAGCCAGATGTCGAGCCAGCTGACCGACTCCTACAGCCTGCTGGAAGCCCGGGTTTCCGAGCTGAAAGGCGAACTGGCGGTGGTCAGCGCCCAGCGCATGGAAGAGCTGGCCGAAAAAGAGCGCCTGGCCAACCGTTTGCAAAACCTGCTGTCGCTGTTGCCTGGTGGCGTGATCGTCATCGATGAAGAAGGCCGCGTGCGTGAAGCCAACCCGGCGGCCTGCGACATGCTCGGCCTGCCGCTGGAAGGCGAGCTGTGGCGCCATGTCATCACCCGCTGCTTTGCACCGCGTGAGGACGATGGCCACGAAATCTCCCTGAAAGACGGGCGCCGCCTGTCCATCGCCACCCGCTCCCTGGATGCGGAGCCGGGCCAGTTGGTGTTGCTTAACGACCTGACTGAAACCCGTCACCTGCAAGACCAGTTGGCGCGTCATGAGCGTTTGTCCTCGCTGGGGCGGATGGTCGCTTCGTTGGCGCATCAGATCCGTACGCCGTTGTCGGCTGCGTTGATCTACGCCAGTCATTTGACTGATGAGCAATTGCCCGCCGCCACGCACCAGCGCTTTGCCGGGCGCCTCAAGGAGCGTCTGCATGAATTGGAGCACCAGGTCCGCGACATGCTGGTGTTTGCCCGCGGCGAATTGCCGCTGACCGACCGCGTGACGCCTGCCCAGCTGATGCAGGCCCTGCAAGCGGCGGCCGCTGCCCATATCCAGGACGTGCAAGTGCGTTGGCAGTGCGACAGCCACCTCGGCGAGCTGCTCTGCAACCGTGACACCCTGGTGGGCTCGCTGCTCAACCTGATCGAAAACGCCACCCAGGCCAGCGGCCCCGGCGCGCGGCTCAAGGTGCACCTGTACAACCGCGAGCAAACCCTGCGCCTGTGCATCAGCGACAGCGGCAGCGGTATCGACCCGGTGGTGCTCAAGCGCCTGGGTGAACCCTTTTTCACCACCAAGACCAACGGTACCGGCCTGGGCCTGACCGTGGTCAAGGCGGTGGCGCGTGCCCATCAGGGAGAATTGCAGCTGCATTCCCGTGTTGGGCGTGGCACCTGTGCATTGATGACCTTGCCGCTGTTTTCATGCGCGGCAAGCGCGGAGTAAGGATATGGCTATCAAGGTTCTGTTGGTGGAAGACGATCGCGCCCTGCGTGAAGCATTGGCTGACACGCTGTTGTTGGCGGGCCATGACTATCGGGCGGTCGGTTCTGCCGAGGACGCCTTGGACGCGGTGGAGCAGGAAGCCTTCAGCCTGGTGGTCAGCGACGTGAACATGCCCGGCATGGACGGCCATCAGCTGCTCGGCCTGCTGCGTGCGCGTCAGCCGCAACTGCCGGTGCTGCTGATGACCGCCCACGGTGCGGTGGAGCGTGCCGTGGACGCGATGCGTCAGGGCGCCGCGGATTACCTGGTCAAGCCCTTCGAGCCTAAAGCCCTGATCGAGCTGGTGGCACGTCACGCCCTGGGGGTGATCCCGGCCAACGAAGGCGAGGGCCCGATCGCCTTCGAGCCGGCCAGTGCACAATTGCTGGAGTTGGCGGCCCGTGTGGCGCGCAGTGACTCCACCGTGCTGATCTCCGGCGAGTCCGGCACCGGTAAAGAGGTGCTGGCGCGTTATATCCACCAGCAGTCGACCCGCGCCCAGCAACCGTTTATCGCCATCAACTGCGCGGCGATCCCCGACAACATGCTTGAAGCCACTCTGTTCGGTCATGAGAAAGGTTCGTTCACCGGGGCCATCGCGGCCCAGGCGGGCAAGTTCGAGCAGGCCGATGGCGGTACCATTTTGCTGGATGAAATCTCGGAAATGCCCTTGGGCCTGCAAGCCAAATTGCTGCGGGTGCTGCAAGAGCGCGAAGTGGAGCGGGTGGGTGCGCGTAAGCCGATCCAGTTGGACATCCGTGTGGTCGCCACCACCAACCGGGATCTCGCCGGCGAAGTGGCGGCGGGGCGCTTTCGGGAAGACCTGTTCTACCGCCTCTCGGTGTTCCCCCTGGCCTGGCGCCCGCTGCGTGAGCGCCCGGCAGACATCATTCCGCTGGCCGAGCGCCTGCTGAACAACCACGTCAAAAAAATGAAGCACGCCCAGGCGCGGCTATCAGCGCAGGCCCAGGCCTGCCTGGTGAGTTATCCATGGCCCGGCAACGTGCGGGAATTGGACAACGCCATCCAGCGCGCGCTGATCCTGCAGCAGGGCGGCCTGATCCAGCCCCAGGATTTCTGCCTGTCCATGGGCAGTGGCGCGGCGCCATTGCCGACGTTGGCGCCCGCGCCGGTGGTTGCAGAGGCTGAATCGGCCGGTGCCCTCGGCGACGACCTGCGTCGCCGCGAATTCCAGATGATCATCGACACCCTGCGCGCCGAGCGCGGCCGGCGCAAAGAGGCCGCCGAGCGCCTGGGCATCAGCCCGCGCACCCTGCGCTACAAGCTGGCGCAGATGCGTGACGCTGGAATGGATGTGGAAGCGTATCTATTCGCCACGTAACCGGTAAGAAGGTCGACAATGTTTGTCGCCTTTTCTTACGAGCTGATGCGGATCTGGCACCCTTGTTGCTACCTCCCCTAGTAATCGCTGCGTAGTGTCAAAAAATTGCAGGTTGGAGAGAGAAGGTCATGAGCCAGGGTATTGAGTTCAATCGGTTGATGTTGGATATGCGCGCCATGCAGATGGATGCCATGGCTCAACCGAAATCCGTCGCGCCAGCGCCGGAATTGGGCCAAAGCAGCTTCGCCGACATGCTCGGCCAGGCCATCAACAAAGTCAGTGATACCCAGCAAGCTTCCAGCCAGTTGGCCAATGCGTTCGAGATCGGCAAAAGCGGCGTGGACCTCACCGATGTGATGGTCGCCTCGCAAAAGGCCAGCGTTTCCTTTCAGGCCCTGACCCAAGTGCGTAACAAGCTGGTTCAGGCCTATCAAGACATCATGCAGATGCCGGTTTAAGGGCGAGATTTAAGTCATGGCAGAAGCAGTCTCCGACAACGTACCCGCCAAGACAGACGGCAAGCCGCCGCTGTTTGGCCTGTCGTTCCTGGAAAACCTCTCGGAAATGACCATGCTGCGTCAGGTGGGCCTGATGGTTGGCCTGGCTGCCAGCGTGGCGATTGGTTTTGCCGTGGTGTTGTGGTCGCAGCAACCCGATTACCGGCCGTTGTACGGCAGCCTGGCGGGCATGGATTCCAAGCAGATCATGGAAACCCTTGCCGCCGCCGACATCGCCTACACCGTGGAGCCCAACTCCGGCGCCCTGCTGGTCAAGGCCGACGATGTGGCCCGTGCGCGCATGAAGCTGGCCGCCGCCGGCGTGACCCCGTCCGACAGCAATATCGGTTTCGAGATCCTCGACAAGGACCAGGGCCTGGGGACCAGCCAGTTCATGGAAGCCACCCGCTACCGTCGTGGCCTTGAAGGCGAGCTGGCGCGCACCATTTCCAGCCTGAATAACGTCAAGGGTGCCCGCGTGCACCTGGCGATTCCGAAAAGCTCGGTGTTTGTGCGCGACGAGCGCAAGCCAAGTGCGTCGGTGCTGGTCGAACTGTTTTCCGGCCGCTCCCTGGAGCCTGGCCAGGTCATGGCGATCATCAACCTGGTGGCCACCAGCGTTCCCGAACTGAGCAAGTCGCAAATCACCGTGGTCGACCAGAAGGGCAACCTGCTCTCCGACATGGCCGAAAATTCCGCGCTGACCCAGGCCGGCAAGCAGTTCGACTACAGCCGCCGCATGGAAAGCATGCTCACCCAGCGTGTGCACAACATCCTGCAACCGGTGCTCGGCAATGACCGCTACAAGGCGGAAGTGTCTGCCGACGTGGACTTCAGCGCCGTCGAGTCGACCTCCGAGCAGTTCAACCCGGACCAGCCGGCCCTGCGCAGTGAGCAATCGACCAGCGAACAACGTACCGCCAGCAATGGCCCGCAAGGTGTGCCGGGTGCCTTGAGCAACCAGCCGCCGGCCCCTGCCTCGGCGCCGCAAACCACCGGTGGCGCCGCAGCCACCGCGGGCGCGATCCAGCCTGGCCAGCCACTGTTGGATGCCAACGGCCAGCAGATCATGGACCCGGCCACCGGCCAGCCGATGCTCGCGCCGTACCCGGCGGACAAGCGTAACCAGTCCACCAAGAACTTCGAACTGGACCGTTCCATCAGCCACACCAAGCAGCAGCAGGGTCGCGTCAATCGCCTGTCGGTGTCGGTGGTGGTGGATGACCAGGTCAAGGTCAACGCCGCTGACGGTGCTGTAACACGTGCACCGTGGAGCGCCGACGAATTGGCGCGCTTCACACGCCTGGTGCAGGACGCCGTTGGTTTTGACGCCAGCCGGGGTGACAGCGTCAGCGTGATCAACATGCCGTTCTCCGCCGAGCGTGGCGAAGTGATCGCCGAAGCGGCGTTCTACACCCAGCCGTGGTTCTGGGACATCGTCAAGCAAGTGCTGGGTGTGTTGTTCATCCTGGTGCTGGTGTTCGGCGTGCTGCGCCCGGTGCTCAACAACATCACCGGCAACGGCAAGAAACAACTGGCGGCCTTCGGTGGCAGCGATGTCGAGTTGGGTGGCATGGGCGGCCTGGACGGCGAACTGGCCAACGACCGCGTCAGCCTCGGCGGCCCGCAAAGCATCCTGTTGCCGAGCCCGAGCGAAGGCTATGACGCGCAGTTGAACGCAATCAAAAGTCTGGTAGCAGAAGACCCGGGCCGTGTGGCCCAGGTCGTGAAAGAGTGGATTAACGCAGATGAGTGATCGAGCCGCTGTTGCCAAGCTCTCCCGGGTCGACAAAGCCGCAGTCCTGCTGCTGTCCCTGGGGGAAACCGACGCCGCCCAAGTGCTGCGCCATATGGGCCCCAAAGAGGTCCAGCGGGTGGGCGTGGCCATGGCGCAAATGCGCAATGTGCATCGCGAGCAAGTCGAACAGGTGATGAGCGAGTTCGTCGAGATCGTCGGCGACCAGACCAGCCTGGGCGTCGGCTCCGACAGCTACATCCGCAAGATGCTCACCTCGGCCCTGGGCGAAGACAAGGCCAACGGCCTGATCGACCGCATCCTGCTGGGCGGCAACACCAGTGGCCTGGACAGCCTCAAGTGGATGGAACCGCGCGCGGTCGCCGACGTGATCCGCTACGAGCACCCGCAGATCCAGGCAATCGTGGTGGCCTACCTCGACCCGGACCAGGCCGGTGAAGTCCTCGGCCACTTCGACCATAAGGTGCGCCTGGACATCATCCTGCGCGTGTCGTCGCTGAACACCGTGCAGCCGGCGGCCCTGAAGGAACTCAACACGATTCTCGAGAAACAGTTCTCGGGCAACTCGAACGCCTCGCGCACCACCCTGGGTGGTATCAAGCGCGCGGCCGACATCATGAACTTCCTCGACAGTTCGGTCGAAGGCCAGTTGATGGACTCGATCCGCGAGATCGACGACACCCTGTCCGGCCAGATCGAAGACCTCATGTTCGTGTTCAACAACCTCTCCGATGTCGACGACCGTGGCATCCAGGCGTTGCTGCGCGAAGTGTCCTCCGACGTGCTGGTACTGGCCCTGAAGGGCTCGGACGAAGGCGTCAAGGAGAAGATCTTCAAGAACATGTCCAAGCGTGCCTCCGAGCTGTTGCGCGACGACCTGGAAGCCAAGGGTCCGGTGCGCGTCAGCGACGTGGAAACCGCCCAGAAAGAAATCCTCACCATTGCCCGCCGTATGGCCGAAGCCGGAGAAATCGTTCTCGGTGGGAAGGGCGGCGAAGAAATGATCTAAGGCGCTCCCCATGTCGAACAAAGATGAGGCGCCCAGCGATCTGATTCGCGCACGGGACGTCGGTGGGTTCGACATCTGGTCGTTGCCCAGCTTCGATCCGCATGTGCCCGAGCCCGAGCCGGAACCGGTTGAAGAGCCGCCGGTGGAAATGGAAGAAGTGCCGCTGGAGGAAGTCCAGCCACTGACCCTGGAAGAGTTGGAAAGCATCCGTCAGGAGGCCTACAACGAAGGCTTCGCCGCAGGCGAGAAAGACGGTTTTCGCAGCACTACCCTCAAGGTGCGCCAGGAGGCCGAGGCGGCGCTGAGCGTCAAGCTGGAGAGCCTGGAGCGTCTGATGGGGACGTTGTTCGATCCCATCGCCGAGCAGGATTCGCAAATCGAAAAATCCATGGTCGGCCTGGTACAGCACATCACCCGCCAGGTGATCCAGCGCGAACTGGTGCTGGATTCCAGCCAGATCGAAAGCGTGATGCGCGAAGCCCTCAAGTTGCTGCCCCTGGGCGTCGGCAATGTGCGGCTGTACATCAACCCGCAGGACTTCGAACAGGTCAAAGCGATGCGCGAGCGCCATGAAGAAACCTGGCGCATCGTCGAAGATGCGGCGCTGCAGCCTGGCGGTTGCCGGGTCGAGACCGAACACAGCCGCATCGATGCCACGGTGGAAACCCGCATCAGCCAGATCATGGCCAAGCTGCTTGATCAACAACACGAGCAGGCGCTGAACCCGGCCGAGCCGGACCTGAGCGTGGACCTGGACGCCCCCGATGCGCCTTGATCGCACCAGCTTCGCCAAGCGCCTGGGCGGCTATGCCGAGGCCACCGAATTGCCCGGCCAGCCAATCCTCGAGGGGCGCCTGTTGCGCATGGTTGGCCTGACCCTCGAAGCCGAGGGCCTGCGGGCCGCCATGGGCAGCCGCTGCATGGTGATCAACGACGACAGCTACCATCCGGTGCAGGTCGAAGCCGAAGTGATGGGTTTTTCCGGCAACAAGATTTTCCTCATGCCCGTCGGCAGCCTGGCCGGCATCGCCCCCGGCGCCCGTGTGGTGCCCCTGGCCGACACCGGTCGCCTGCCCATGGGCATGAGCATGCTCGGCCGGGTGCTGGACGGCGCCGGTCGCGCGCTGGACGGCAAGGGCGGCATGAAAGCCGAAGACTGGGTGCCGATGGACGGCCCCACCATCAACCCGCTCAACCGCAACCCCATCAGCGTGCCGCTGGACGTGGGGATTCGCAGCATCAACGGTTTATTGACGGTCGGCCGCGGCCAGCGTCTGGGCCTGTTCGCGGGTACGGGGGTGGGTAAGTCGGTGTTGCTCGGCATGATGACGCGCTTTACCGAGGCCGACATCATCGTGGTGGGCCTGATCGGCGAGCGGGGCCGCGAGGTGAAGGAGTTCATCGAACACAGCCTCGGCGAAGAAGGCCTCAAGCGCTCGGTGGTGGTCGCATCCCCTGCGGACGATGCGCCGCTGATGCGTCTGCGCGCGGCCATGTACTGCACACGCATCGCCGAATATTTTCGCGACAAGGGCAAGAACGTCCTGTTGCTGATGGACTCCCTCACCCGTTTCGCCCAGGCCCAGCGGGAAATCGCCCTGGCCATCGGCGAGCCCCCGGCCACCAAGGGCTACCCGCCGTCGGTGTTCGCCAAGCTGCCCAAACTGGTGGAGCGCGCCGGTAATGCCGAGGCCGGTGGCGGCTCGATCACCGCGTTCTACACCGTATTGTCCGAAGGCGATGACCAGCAGGATCCCATCGCCGACTCGGCGCGGGGCGTGCTCGACGGCCACATCGTGCTGTCACGGCGTCTGGCGGAGGAGGGGCACTACCCGGCCATCGACATCGAAGCGTCCATCAGCCGGGTCATGCCGGCGGTGGTCACGCCGGAGCATATGGCCCGCGCGCAGCAGTTCAAGCAGTTGTGGTCGCGTTATCAACAGAGCCGCGATTTGATCAGCGTCGGCGCCTACGTGGCCGGCGGCGACCGCGACACCGACCTGGCGATCGCCCTGCAACCGCAGTTGGTGACTTATTTGCGCCAGGGCCTCAACGACAAGATCAGCATGGGTGAAAGCGAAGCGCACCTGGGTTCGATCTTCGCTCCTGCGCCGGGCGGCTAAGCCATGGCCAACAGCCGCGCTGCACGCCTGGCCCCGGTGGTGGACATGGCCGAGAAGGCCGAGAAAACCGCGGTCCAGCGCCTGGGGTATTTCCAGGGCCAGGTGCGCTTGGCGGAAAGTAAGCTGGGCGACCTGGAGCGCTTTCGTGGCGAGTACCAGCAGCAATGGATCGAGCGCGGCACCCAAGGTGTGTCGGGCCAATGGCTGATGAGCTACCAGGGCTTTCTCAATCAGCTCGAGACGGCCGTCGGCCAGCAGCGCCAAAGCCTGGCCTGGCACCAGAACAACCTCGACAAGGCCCGCGAGAGCTGGCAGCAAGCCTTCGCCCGCGTCGAGGGCCTGCGCAAACTGGTGCAGCGCTACATCGACGAAGCGCGGGCATTGGAAGACAAGCGCGAGCAGAAATTGCTCGACGAATTGTCCCAGCGCCTGCCGCGCCAATCACAATACTGACGGTTGCCCGCCTGCCACATTTGGTCTGTCGTGTTGCTGGTATCCCATTCGCCTGCTACACCTTGTGTCTATGCCTATGACAAGGAAGCAGTCGCATGTCAATTGAGTCAGAAGTATCCCTGGACGGGAAGAAGTTGACGATCGCAATCAAGGGTCGGTTCGATTTCAGCAGCCACCAGACGTTTCGTGATGCTTACGAGCGTTTCTACAAGGTGCCTGAGTCGTATGTGGTCGACCTGAAGGAAACCACTTATATGGACAGTTCGGCCCTGGGCATGCTCCTGCTGTTGAGGGACCACGCCGGCGGCGAGGAGTCGGAGGTCCAGGTGATCAACACCAACCCCGATGTGCGCAAGATCCTCGCTATTTCCAACTTCGACAAATTGTTCGACATCAATTGAGCGCCCTGGCCCCCGCGGTTGAGCCGCTGACGATCCTGATCGCCGAAGACAGTGCCGCCGACCTGCTGTTGCTGTCGACCATTGTGCGACGCCAGGGGCACCAGGTGCTCACTGCAACCAATGGCGAGGAGGCCGTTGAGCTATTCGCGCGCGAGCGCCCGCAACTGGTGTTGATGGACGCGATCATGCCCGTGATGGATGGCCTGACCGCCGCGCGGTGGATCAAGCAGTTGGCGGGGGAGGAGCTGGTGCCGATCATCTTCCTCACGTCCCTGCGCGAGAGTGCCGCCCTGGCCGAGTGCCTGGATGCCGGCGGTGATGATTTCCTGCCCAAGCCCTATAACCAGTTGATCCTGGCGGCCAAGATCAATGCCATGGACCGCCTGCGCCGGCTGCAGGCGACGATGCTGCAGCAGCGCGACCAGATCGCCCGGCACCATGATCACTTGCTGCATGAGCAGCGGGTGGCCAAGGCGGTGTTCGATAAAGTCGCCCATTCCGGCTGCATCAACGCGGCGCCGAATATCCGCTACCTGCAATCGCCCTATGCGCTGTTCAACGGCGACCTGCTGCTGGCGGCGTATACGCCGTCGGGCGACATGCACGTGCTGCTCGGCGATTTCACCGGCCATGGCCTGCCGGCGGCGGTGGGCGCCATGCCCCTGGCGGAAGTGTTCTACGGCATGACTGCCAAGGGCTACGGCCTGGCGCAGATCCTGCGGGAGATGAATGCCAAGCTCAAGCGCATCCTGCCGGTGGACATGTTCTGCTGCGCCACCTTGCTGTGCCTGAGCACGCAGCGGCGGGTGGTGGAGGTGTGGAACGGCGGCATGCCCGAAGGCTATGTGCATGAAGTCGCCAGCGGCAGGCGCACGCCGCTGCAGCCGCGGCATTTGCCGTTGGGGGTGCTGTCGGCTGAGGCGTTTGATGATCGCACCGAGGTCTGGCCCATGGCGCTGGGTGACCGCGTGTTCCTGCTCTCCGATGGTGTGCTGGACACCGCCGACGCCAATGACCAGCTGTTTGGCGTCGAGCGCTTGCAGCAGGTGTTTGCCGCCAACCGTGAGCCCGACCGGCTCTTCGACGACATCGAGCGCGCCCTGGCGGCTTTTCGCGGGGAGGCGCGGGACGATGTCAGTCTGGTGGAAATCATCCTGCAACCCGGGCAGCCGCTGCGTGCGACCGGGCTGCTGTATGCCGACAGCGGCCAGACATGCCCGCTCGATTGGTCGGTGAGTTTCGAATTTCGGGCCGAGACCCTCAAGCGTTACAACCCCTTGCCCTACCTGCTGCAACTGCTGCTGGAGATCCAGGGGCTGCGCGAGCAGAGCGGGGCGCTCTACAGCGTCATGGCCGAGTTGTATTCCAATGCGCTGGAACATGGCGTGCTGGGCCTGGACTCGCGGCTCAAGCGCGATGCCCAGGGTTTTGCCGAGTATTACCGCCAGCGCAATGACCGCCTGGCGCAGTTGAACAGTGGCTATGTGCGCGTGCATGTGCAGGTGGTGCCCACCGAGGCGGGCGGCAAGATGACCCTGCGCCTTGAAGACAGTGGGCCAGGGTTTGACGTGGAGCAGGTGCTGGCCCGGCCGCTGGACATCGACGGCCTGTCCGGTCGAGGCCTGAGCCTGGTGCGTCAACTGAGCAGCCAGGTGCGCTGGTCCGACGGCGGACGCAGTGTCTGCGTAGAGTTTTGCTGGGGGGCTCTGGCATAATCCGCCAATTCTTGATCAAGGAGCGAGCAAGTGGCTGAGATTCATATGGACCCGGACGTGTTGTCGGGTTTGCAGGAGGTCATGGAAGGCGAGTATCCCAAGTTGCTCGATACCTTCCTCGATGACTCCCAGAAACGCGTCGAAGCGCTGCGCAAGGCGCGGGACGACGCCAAGGCACTGGGGCGTATCGCCCATAGCTTCAAGGGCAGCAGTGGCAACCTCGGCGCAGTGCGGTTGGCGCACCTGTGCCAGCGGTTGGAGGCGGAGTCCGCTGAGGCCGCGGCGGACCTGGGGGCGCTGGTGGATCAGATCGATCATGAGTTTGCCTTGGTGAAGCCGATGTATGAGTCGGAGCGGCAGCGGTTCCAGATTTGATTCCATCCGTGTGAAAACCTGGCCCGACTCTTGCTCTACCTCCTGATACTGCATCCCCGATCCCCATGCAGTGGAGACCTTTACCTATGCCAGTCGCCCCGAATTCGCTTCTCCAGGCTGCCCCTGCGGCCAAGCCTCAAGCGCCTGCCGTCAATCCACCGGCAGTGGCTGCTGACCCACGGGACAAGGGCCCTGGCTTCGCTCAAGTGTTCGCCAGCCAAGGTTCAAAACCTACGGTCAAGGCTGATGACAACTCGGCCAAGCCCACGCGGGACAAGCCTGCCGATGCCAGCGCCAAGCCTGCGGCGGGCAACGACAAACCTGCCGCCGCCACGCCAGCGGTTGCCGATAGCGGCAATACCTTGCCTGCCAAGCCTGCGGCATCGTCCGACGACACTGCCAGCAAGGATGACGCTGCACCTGTGGATCCGGCCCTGGCGCAGCAGCCTCCCGTGGACCCGGTGGTCGACCCGGCATTGATTGCCACGGTCACCCCAGTGGTGGTGCCAGTGCCGGTGGAAACCCCGGCCCCCGCAGCCGCTGCCAAGGATGACAAGGCCGCACCCGTGGTTGCAGCGCCAATCGCAGCGACCGAGGACGCCACCCCGGCCTTCGACCCTGAGGCCGACCCCCTGGACGCCATGCCGGCCGTACGCCTGGCAATGGAGCAGGGCGGGCATGTGTCGGCCAGCAGCCAGGCACCGGCCAAAACCCCCCCGACGACCACCCAGGACCAGCCAACCGCCGCCCAGAACTTTGCCGTCGGCCTGGCCACCATGGTCGACCAGCAAGCCACCAAGGACAGCACGGACCAGGGCGGCGACAAGGCCTTCAGCGGCTTGATCGAAGGCGGCCTCAAGGACTTGAAGGAGGCCAGCAGCGACACCCGCGTCGATGACTTCGCCAACCGCCTGGCCGCATTGACCCAGGCGGCCACGCCGAAAACCGCGAATGCCTTGCCGCCGGTGACGAATGCGCCGCTGGCCATGCACCAGAGCGGCTGGACCGACGAGATCGTCAACCGCGTGATGTACCTCTCCAGCGCCAACCTCAAGTCGGCGGAGATCCAGTTGCAACCGGCCGAACTCGGGCGCCTGGATATCAAGGTCAACATGACCGCCGACCAGCAGGCCCAGGTCAACTTCATGAGCGCCCACCCGGTGGTGCGTGAAGCCCTGGAAAGCCAGTCCGGTCGCTTGCGCGAGATGTTCGCCCAGCAGGGCATGGGCCAGGTGGATGTGAACGTGTCCGACCAGTCCCGTGGCCAGGAGCAGCAGCAACAGCAGGCGCAGACAGGGGGCGTTAGTCGCAGCGGGCGGGGTGGCGACAGCGGCGACAGCGGCAGCCACATTGAAGTGGCCGAAGCCGTGGCGCCCGTGACTTCGACGGTGATCGGCTCCAGCGCCGTCGATTACTACGCCTGATGTGAGCCTGGCATAGGCCAAAATGTGGGTGCGGACTTGCTGTGGTGGGTAGGCTTGCTGTGGTGAGCTGGCTTGTTGTGGTGAGCGGGCTTGCCCCGCGCTGGACTGCGCAGCAGTCCCATTGTCGGTGAACAAGCCCACCCACCACAGCACCCCCCCCTTCCACATTTTTTGTGGCGTTCCTCTGTCTGCGTTCAGCCAGACAACTCTGGCATAACACTTGCTCTTGCCTTTCCGTAGATCTATGAATCCCCGAATAGTGACGGATTATTGGCATGGCGAAGAGCGACGACGCAGCAAAAGCACCCGCACCCGCAGGCAAAGGCAAGCTCAAGCTTATCCTGATGATTGTCGTAGGCCTGCTCCTGGCCATCGGCGCCTCGGTGGGCGGCACCTGGTACATCATGCACAGCAGTGCCAGCAAGCCGGCACCTTCCGCCGAAACCGCCACTAACGCCAAGCAACCGGCAATCTTCGAGCCGATGCTTCCGGCCTTTGTCGCCAACTTCAACCAGAACGGTCGTCAACGCTACCTGCAGGTGAGCATCACCTTGCTGGCGCGTAACCAGTCGGACCTGGATGCCCTCAAGGTGCATATGCCGGTGATCCGCAATAACCTGGTGATGCTGTTCTCCGGGCAGAGTTTCGACACCCTGGCCACCCCGGTGGGCCAGGAAATGCTGCGCCAGAAGGTCACTGCCAGCGTGCAGGAAGTGGCCCAGAAGGAGCTCGGCAAAGTCGTGATCGAGCAGGCGCTCTTCACTAATTTCGTATTGCAGTAGGATCACCCCATGGCCGTGCAGGACCTGCTGTCCCAGGATGAAATCGACGCGCTGTTGCATGGCGTCGACGACGGTCTGGTACAGACTGAAATGGCTGCCGAGCCCGGCAGCGTCAAAAGTTATGACCTGACCAGCCAGGATCGCATCGTCCGTGGACGCATGCCGACCCTTGAGATGATCAACGAACGTTTCGCCCGTTACACCCGGATCAGCATGTTCAACATGCTGCGCCGCTCGGCGGACGTGGCGGTGGGCGGCGTGCAAGTGATGAAGTTCGGCGAGTACGTGCACTCGCTGTACGTGCCCACCAGCCTCAACCTGGTCAAGATCAAGCCATTGCGCGGTACCGCGCTGTTCATCCTCGACGCCAAGCTGGTGTTCAAGCTGGTGGACAACTTCTTCGGCGGTGACGGCCGTCACGCCAAGATCGAAGGCCGTGAATTCACCCCCACCGAATTGCGCGTGGTGCGCATGGTGCTGGAGCAGGCCTTCATTGACTTGAAGGAAGCCTGGCAGGCGATCATGGAAGTCAATTTCGAGTACATCAACTCGGAAGTGAACCCGGCCATGGCCAACATCGTCGGGCCGAGCGAGGCCATTGTGGTGTCCACGTTCCACATCGAGCTCGATGGCGGTGGCGGCGACCTGCACGTGACCATGCCGTATTCGATGATCGAGCCGGTGCGCGAAATGCTCGACGCCGGTTTCCAGTCCGACCTGGACGACCAGGACGAACGCTGGGTCAAGGCCCTGCGCGAAGACCTGCTGGATGTCGACGTGCCGCTGAGCGCCACCGTGGCCCGGCGCCAGTTGCGCCTGCGGGATATTTTGCACATGCAGCCGGGGGACATTATTCCGGTCGAATTGCCGAACGAAATGATCATGCGCGCCAACGGCGTGCCGTCGTTCAAGGTCAAGCTGGGGTCCCACAAGGGCAACCTCGCTTTGCAAGTGGTTGAGCCGATCAACCGTCGCTGATCCCTATTTATGAATGTTTGCTCCGCCGAGGACATGTAATGGCTACCGAACACGAAAACACTTCCGCCGAAGACCAGGCCCTGGCTGACGAGTGGGCTGCGGCCCTGGAAGAGACCGGCGATGTTGGCCAGGACGATATCGACGCACTGCTGGCCGCTGATGCCGCCACAGCACCAGCGGGTAATCGCCTGCCCATGGAAGAATTCGGCAGCGTGCCTAAGAACAACGATCCGGTGACCCTCGATGGGCCGAACCTCGACGTGATCCTCGACATCCCGGTGTCGATCTCCATGGAAGTGGGCAGCACCGACATCAACATCCGCAACCTGCTGCAACTCAACCAGGGCTCGGTGATCGAGCTGGATCGCCTGGCCGGTGAGCCACTGGACGTGCTGGTCAACGGCACTCTGATCGCTCACGGCGAAGTGGTGGTGGTCAACGAAAAGTTCGGCATCCGCCTGACCGACGTGATCAGCCCAAGCGAACGCATCAAGAAGTTGCGCTGATATGAAACGGCTGATGGTGGGACTGTTAGCCGCGCTGCCATTGGCGGTGTGGGCGGCGGAGCCGGTGGCCCAGGTTGCCGCTGCGCCCGTCGGCGGCAGCGTTGGCGGGCAACTGACGCAGCTGGTGCTGGGCCTGTTGCTGGTGGTCGGCTTGATCTTCGTGTTGGCCTGGCTGATGCGTCGCGTACAGAGCATCGGCCCGGGCAATGCCCAGGTCATCGAAATGATCGGCTCGCGCGCCCTTGGCCCGCGAGACCGACTGGTGCTGGTGCAAGTGGGCGAGGAACAGATCCTGCTGGGCATTACCCCCGGCCGAATCACGCCGCTGCACGTGCTCAAGACCCCGGTGCCAACCACCCAATCCCAGCCCGCCACGCCAGAATTCGCCCAGCGCCTGATGGAATTGCTGGGCAAGGATCAGAAGGATAAGAAGTAATGCGCGTTTTATTGACGCTCATGCTGTTGCTGGCTGCGCCATTGGCGCTGGCCGCCGACCCGTTGTCGATCCCGGCGATTACGCTGGGTACCAACGCGGCGGGGGCCCAGGAGTATTCGGTCAGCCTGCAGATCCTGCTGATCATGACCGCGCTGAGCTTTATCCCGGCGTTTGTCATGCTGATGACCAGCTTTACGCGGATCATCATTGTGTTCTCGATCCTGCGTCAGGCCCTGGGCCTGCAGCAGACGCCGTCGAACCAGATCCTCACCGGCATGGCGTTGTTCTTGACAATGTTCATCATGGCGCCGGTGTTCGACAAGGTGAACCAGCAAGCCCTGCAGCCGTACCTGGCCGAGACCATCACGGCTCAGGTCGCGATTGACCGGGCGCAAGGGCCGATCAAGGATTTCATGCTGTCGCAGACCCGCTCCAGCGACCTTGAGCTGTTCATGCGCCTGTCCAAGCGTACCGACATCGCGACGCCGGACCAGGCGCCGCTGACCATCCTGGTGCCGGCGTTCGTCACCTCGGAACTGAAGACCGCGTTCCAGATCGGCTTCATGATCTTTATCCCGTTCCTGATCATCGACCTGGTGGTGGCGAGCGTGCTGATGGCCATGGGGATGATGATGCTGTCGCCGCTGATTATTTCATTGCCGTTCAAGATCATGCTGTTTGTGCTGGTGGACGGTTGGGCGCTGATTATCGGCACGTTGGCCGGCAGTTTCGGAGGGGTGTGATGTGTTAGGTGAAGCAGCATGACCCCAGAAGTTGCCGTCGACCTGTTCCGTGAAGCACTGTGGCTGACCACCGTGATGGTTGCCGTGCTGGTGGTGCCGAGCCTGTTGGTGGGCCTGCTGGTGGCGATGTTCCAGGCCGCGACCCAGATCAACGAACAGACCTTGAGCTTCCTGCCGCGTCTGCTGGTGATGCTGATCACCCTGATTGTCGCCGGCCCGTGGCTGGTGCAAACCTTCATGGAATACATCCTGCAGCTGTACGGCAGTATTCCGCAGTTGATCGGCTGACCCGATGCAGTCCTTGCTGGCATTGACCGACACCCAGATCAGCACGTGGGTAGCCTCGTTCATCCTGCCGTTGTTCCGGGTGACGGCGGTGCTGATGAGCATGCCGGTGTTCGGTACTACCCTGGTGCCACGCCGTATCCGCCTGTATTTCGCCGTGGCGATCACCGTGGTGCTGGTGCCTGGCCTGCCGCCGATGCCCCCGGTCAACGCACTCGACCTCAGTGCCTTGATGCTGATTGCCGAGCAGATCCTGATCGGCTCGCTGCTGGGCTTTTCCCTGCAACTGTTTTTCCAGGCGTTCGTGATCGCCGGGCAGATCATCTCGATCCAGATGGGCATGGGCTTCGCGTCCATGGTCGACCCCACCAACGGCGTGTCGGCAGCGGTGATCGGGCAGTTCCTGACCATGCTGGTGACCTTGTTGTTCCTGGCCATGAACGGCCACCTGGTGGTGTTCGAGGTGTTGACCGAAAGCTTCACCACCTTGCCGGTAGGCTCCGGGCTGGTGGTCAATCACTTCTGGGAGCTGGTGGGGCGTCTCAGTTGGGTGCTCGGTGCCTCGCTGTTGCTGGTACTGCCGGCGATCACGGCCTTGCTGGTGGTCAACATCGCATTTGGCGTCATGACCCGCGCGGCGCCACAGCTGAATATTTTCTCCATTGGTTTCCCCTTGACCCTGGTGCTGGGCATGGGGATTTTCTGGGTCGGCCTGGCTGACATTCTCAATCAGTATCAACCGCTGGCGACCGACGCCTTGCAGTTCTTACGTGATCTGGCACGGGCGCGCTGAGCCATGGCCGAGAGCGAGAGTGGTCAGGACAAGACAGAAGACCCCACGGAGAAACGTAAAAAAGACTCCAGGGAAAAGGGCGAGATTGCCCGCTCCAAGGAACTCAACACCGTTGCGACCATGATGGCCGGATCCGGTGCCTTGCTGATCTATGGTGGTGGCCTGGCGCTGGACTTGATGGAACTGATGAAGCACAACTTCACCTTGCCCCGCGATGTGTTGCTCAACCCCGGCTCCATGGGCCAATACCTGCTGCACTCGGGCAAGATCGCGATATTGGCGGTGCAGCCGATCCTGATCACCCTGCTGCTGGCCGCACTGATCGGCCCGGTCGCCCTCGGCGGCTGGCTGTTCGCCGCCGGCAGCATGGCACCCAAGTTCAGCCGCATGAACCCCGCGGCGGGGCTCAAGCGCATGTTTTCCGCCAAGGCCCTGGTGGAGCTGCTCAAGGCCCTGGCCAAGTTCATCCTGATTCTGTTCGTGGCGCTGATGGTGTTGTCGGCCGACATCGACGACCTGCTGCGCATCGCCCATGAACCCCTGGAGTCGGCGATCATCCACAGCGTGCAGGTGGTGGGCTGGAGTGCGCTGTGGATGGCCGCCGGGCTGATCATCATCGCGGCGGTGGATGCGCCGATCCAGTTGTGGGAAAGCCACAAGAAACTGCTGATGACCAAGCAGGAAGTGCGCGACGAGCACAAGGACCAGGAAGGTCGCCCCGAGGTCAAGCAACGCATCCGCCAGCTGCAGCGGGAAATGTCCCAGCGCAAGATGATGGCCTCGGTGCCCGACGCCGACGTGGTCATCACCAACCCGACCCACTATGCCGTGGCCCTCAAGTACGACCCGGAGAAGGGCGGCGCACCGATGCTGCTGGCCAAGGGCAGCGACTTTACCGCGTTGAAAATCCGCGAAATCGCCGTGGCCCACGACATCCTGCTGCTGGAATCGCCGGAGCTGGCGCGGTCGATCTTCTACTCCACCGACCTCGACCAGGAAATCCCGGCGGGGTTGTACCTGGCCGTGGCCCAGGTGTTGGCATATGTCTATCAGATTCGCCAGTACCGTGCAGGGAAGGGCAAACGCCCGGATCCACTCAGGGATCTGCCGATTCCGCCGGAGTTGCGCCGCGATTCCTGATCTCCTACCACTCGTTACTAACTGCCGTCTACCTGTCAACTTTGACAGTAGTCAATCTTATTTCCAGCGCGTTTGATAAGGCTCAGGTCTTAAAACAAGCAGGGTGGAGAAGGTTAATGGCAACCGGCATCGTAAAGTGGTTCAACGCAGAAAAGGGGTTTGGTTTCATCAAGCCGGACGACGGTTCTGAAGATGTATTTGTGCATTACTCGGGGATCGTTTCCGGCGATTTCAAAAGCCTGGATGAAAACCAAAAGGTCGAATACGAGCTTGTCAACGGTCCCAAGGGACTGCAGGCAACTGAAGTTAAAACTGTGAGCTAGCCCGTGGGCGCTAGTTTCGCTGTCGGCAATGGATGTACACATACCCGACTATGGGAGGGGGCTTTTCCCCTCCCGCAGTTGGAGTGTTTACATCCGATAGAACTCGGGCGCCTGTAGCGATCCACCTCCTCAAAAGCAAAGTTGGAAGGCTTCTTGCAATACCGCCTCCAGGACGCCTCCCGGCGTCAAAAGTTTGCTTCAAGGAAACGAGGAATACCGGTGGTGGATCGCTCTCAAATGTTCAGCACGGCCCGTGGCACCCTGACTGACCTCTCGCGGGGCAATCTGGGTGTGCCGTTGTTGTTGCTGGTCATGCTGGCAATGATGATGTTGCCGATGCCGCCGTTCCTGCTGGACGTGTTCTTCACCTTCAACATCGCCCTGTCCGTCGTCGTGCTGCTGGTGTGCGTCTACGCCTTGCGGCCGCTGGATTTCGCGGTGTTCCCGACGATCCTGCTGGTGGCCACCCTGTTGCGCCTGGCGCTGAACGTGGCGTCCACCCGTGTGGTCATGCTCCACGGCCAGGACGGTCACGCCGCTGCCGGTAAGGTGATCCAGGCCTTCGGTGAGGTGGTGATCGGCGGTAACTACGTGGTCGGTATCGTGGTGTTCGCGATCCTCATGATCATCAACTTCGTGGTGGTGACCAAGGGCGCCGGGCGGATCTCCGAGGTGAGCGCACGCTTTACCCTCGACGCCATGCCCGGCAAGCAGATGGCTATCGACGCCGACCTCAACGCCGGCCTGATCGACCAGAACCAGGCCAAGACCCGCCGCTTGGAAGTCGCCCAGGAAGCCGAGTTCTACGGTTCCATGGACGGTGCCAGCAAATTCGTGCGCGGTGACGCCATCGCCGGCCTGCTGATCCTGTTCATCAACCTGATCGGCGGCATGGCGGTCGGGATCTTCCAGCACGGCATGACCTTCGGCGATGCGGGCAAGGTGTACGCCCTGCTGACCATCGGTGACGGTTTAGTGGCGCAATTGCCATCACTGTTGTTATCTACAGCTGCCGCCATCATGGTGACCCGTGCGTCGGGCTCCGAAGACATGGGCAAGCAGATCAGCCGCCAGATGTTTGCCTCGCCCAAGGCCCTGGCCGTGGCGGCCGGCATCATGGCGATCATGGGGATCGTGCCGGGCATGCCCCATGTGTCGTTCCTGAGCATGGCAGCCATGGCGGGCGGTGGTGCCTACCTGTTCTGGAAAAAGCAGAATGCGGTCAAGGTCCAGGCCCAGCAAGAGATCGCCCGCCAGCAGGAACTGCTGCCATCCCCGGCCCGCGCCCAGGAAACCAAGGAGTTGGGCTGGGACGACGTGACCCCGATCGACATGATCGGCCTGGAAGTTGGCTATCGCTTGATTCCGCTGGTGGACCGCAACCAGGGAGGCCAGTTGCTCGCGCGGATCAAGGGCGTGCGCAAGAAGCTGTCCCAGGACCTGGGCTTCCTGATGCCCACCGTGCATATCCGTGACAACCTCGACCTGGCCCCGAGTGCCTACCGCCTGACCCTGATGGGCGTGATCCTGGCCGAAGCCGAGATCTACCCGGACCGCGAGCTGGCAATCAACCCCGGCCAGGTGTTCGGCACCCTCAACGGCATTACCGCCAAAGATCCGGCTTTTGGCCTGGAGGCGGTGTGGATCGAAGTCAGCCAGCGCAGCCAGGCGCAGTCCCTGGGCTACACCGTGGTGGACGCCAGTACCGTGGTCGCCACCCACCTCAACCAGATCCTGTACAAGCACTCCCACGAGCTGATCGGCCACGAAGAAGTCCAGCAATTGATGGGTTTGCTGGGCAAGGCCTCGCCAAAACTGGCAGAAGAGCTGGTGCCGGGCGTGCTGTCGTTGTCGCAATTGCTCAAGGTGCTGCAGGCGCTGCTGGCCGAACAGGTGCCGGTACGCGACATTCGCAGCATTGCCGAGGCTATCGCCAACAATGCCGCCAAGAGTCAAGATACTGCCGCGCTGGTGGCGGCGGTGCGTGTCGGATTGTCCCGCGCCATCGTGCAAAGCATTGTAGGGCTTGACTCCGAGCTGCCTGTGATCACCTTGGAACCAAGGTTGGAACAAATATTGCTCAATAGTATTCAGAAGGCAGGACAAGGCCAGGAAGAGGGCGTTCTGCTGGAGCCAAGCATGGCTGAGAAACTGCAGCGTTCGTTGATCGACGCCGCACAGCGCCAGGAAATGCAGGGCCAACCGGTGATTCTGCTGGTGGCGGGTCCGGTCCGGGCGATGTTGTCGCGGTTTGGACGTCTGGCAGTACCGAATTTGCACGTTTTGGCTTATCAGGAAATTCCTGACAACAAGCAAGTGACTATCGTCGCGACAGTAGGGCCCAACGGCTGAGGGTAGTGGGTTATGCAAGTTAAGCGTTTTTTCGCCGCCGATATGCGTCAGGCCATGAAACTGGTCCGCGATGAGCTGGGCGCCGATGCCGCGATTATCGGTAATCGTCGTATTGCCGGCGGTGTCGAGCTGACGGCTGCCCTGGACTACACCCCCTCGGCATTGGCGCCGCGTGTGCCGAACATGGAGCTCGAAGACGAGCTGCGCAAGACCGCTTCGCGCATCGTCTCGGCCCAGGCTGAACTGAGCATGCGTGGCGACAGCGATGCCTCCACCAATCGCCAGTTGTTCGCCGGCCTGCCGCTGACCGCCGCCGAGCCGCTGGTTGAGCCAACGTTCATCGAACCGCCGCGTCCTGCCGCGCCAGCCCCGGCTGCAGCAGTCGACCAGCGTGTCTTCGATTCCATGCGTTTTGAACTCAACGGCCTGCGCGAGCTGCTGGAAGTGCAACTGGGTTCGCTGGCCTGGACCCAACTGCAAGGCAGCAAACCGCACCAGGCCAACCTCTGGCGCCGCCTGCAACGCATCGGCCTGTCCGGCCCGTTGTCCCGCGACCTGCTGGCCCTGACCACCGAAATCGAAGAGCCTCGCCAGGCCTGGCGCATGTTGCTGGCCCACCTGGCGCGGATGATCGCCACCCCGGAAATCGAACCCCTGGAAGAGGGCGGTGTGATCGCCATGGTCGGCCCTGCCGGCATGGGCAAGACCACCACCCTGGCCAAGCTGGCGGCGCGCTATGTGCTCAAGTACGGCGCGAACAACATCGCACTGGTGAGCATGGACAGCTACCGCATCGGCGCCCAGGAACAGCTCAAGACCCTGGGCCGTATCCTCAATGTACCGGTCACCCACGTCGACCCGGGCCAGTCCCTGGCCAACGCGCTCGATCCGTTGCTGCGCAAGCGCGTGGTGCTGATCGACACCGCCGGCCTGCAGGCCAGCGATCCGGCGTTGCGCCTGCAACTGGAAAGCCTGGCCGGGCGTGGCATCAAGTCGAAAAATTACCTGGTGCTTGCAACCACCAGTCAGAAACAGGTACTTACCGCTGCGTACCATAGCTACAAGCGTTGCGGTCTGGCCGGCTGCATCCTGACTAAACTGGATGAAACCGCCAGCCTGGGCGAAGTGTTGAGCCTGGCTATCAGCCATGAACTACCGGTTGCCTACCTGACCGACGGGCCGCGGATCCCGGATGATTTGCATCTGCCGCGCCGTCATCAGCTGGTCAGCCGCGCCGTCAGCGTGCAAATGCAAGAAGAGCCTAGCGAGGAAGCGATGGCCGATATGTTCGCCGACCTTTACCACAACCCGGCAAAGCGGGTGGGTTGAGGCGCGATGAACACCGTGAAATGTACCTACATCGATGGTCTGCAAGCGATTCACGCGGCCAAGCCATGTAGCCTGCGTCTAAGCAAGACAAGGTAAAGAAATAAAATGGGCAGCATGCATCCCGTACAGGTGATCGCGGTGACCGGCGGCAAAGGTGGCGTCGGGAAAACTAACGTGTCAGTGAATTTGTCCCTGGCCCTGGCAGAGCTTGGCCGTCGCGTCATGCTGCTGGATGCTGACCTGGGGCTGGCGAACGTCGACGTTCTGCTGGGACTGACGCCCAAACATACCCTGGCCGATGTGATCGAGGGGCGCTGTGAGCTGCGCGACGTGCTGCTCCAGGGCCCTGGCGGGATCCGCATCGTGCCGGCCGCCTCCGGTACCCAGAGCATGGTGCACCTGAGCCCGGCGCAGCATGCCGGCCTGATCCAGGCATTCAGTGACATTGGCGACAACCTCGACGTGCTGGTGATCGACACCGCTGCCGGGATCGGCGAGTCCGTGGTCAGCTTCGTGCGCGCGGCGCAGGAAGTCTTGTTGGTGGTCTGCGATGAACCCACCTCGATCACCGACGCCTACGCCCTGATCAAACTGCTTAACCGTGACTACGGCATGAATCGCTTCCGCGTCCTGGCCAACATGGCCCAGAGCCCGCAGGAAGGCCGCAACCTGTTCGCCAAGTTGACCAAGGTCACGGATCGCTTTCTCGATGTCGCCTTACAATACGTCGGTGCAGTTCCCTACGACGAGTGTGTGCGCAAGGCTGTGCAAAAGCAGCGTGCAGTCTACGAAGCGTTCCCTCGTTCCAAGTGCGCATTGGCGTTCAAGGCTATTGCCCAGAAGGTCGATACCTGGCCGTTGCCTGCCAACCCTCGGGGGCATCTGGAGTTTTTCGTCGAGCGATTGGTGCATCAGACGAGTGCAGGACCGGTGCTATGACAGCGAACGGCTATAACGCGTACAAGAAATCTGCCCGTGACAGCCAGGGCGAGTTGATCGAGCGCTATGCGCCACTGGTCAAGCGCATTGCCTATCACCTGCTGGCACGCCTGCCCGCCAGCGTCCAGGTCGAAGACCTGATCCAGGCGGGCATGATCGGCCTGCTCGAAGTGTCGACCAAGTACGATGCGAGCAAGGGCGCGAGCTTCGAGACGTATGCGGGGATCCGCATCCGTGGCGCGATGCTCGACGAAGTGCGCAAGGGTGACTGGGCGCCGCGTTCGGTGCACCGCAATACACGCATGGTCAGTGACGCAATTCGTGCAATTGAAGCAAAAACCGGTCGCGACGCTAAAGATCACGAAGTTGCGGCCGAACTCCAATTGAGTCTCGACGATTATTACGGGATTTTGAACGATACCTTGGGCAGCCGCCTGTTCAGTTTCGACGACCTGTTACAGGACGGCGAACACGAAGGGCTGCATGAGGACGGCGCGAGCACGCATATGGAGCCGTCCCGTGACCTGGAAGATGAGCGTTTCCAGGGCGCGTTGGCGGACGCCATTGCCAACTTGCCGGAACGCGAGCGGTTGGTGTTGGCGCTGTACTACGACGAAGAGCTGAACCTCAAGGAAATCGGTGAGGTCCTGGGGGTCAGCGAATCCCGTGTCAGCCAGTTGCACAGCCAGTGCGCGGCCCGCTTGCGGGGGCGTCTGGGAGAGTGGCGAGCGCGCTGACAGGCAGTGTGGGGAGCATTGCAAAGCGATACCGCGAAGGTGATAGGCCTTCGCGGGCTCGGGCCGTGGTGCCCTCGGCAGTCCTTTTTGTGTAATGCCTGTTGATTGAAATGGCGCGTCCAGGTGCTGGGCGCGTTTAAGACTGCTTGGAGGTCGAATTGGACAAGAACATGAAAATCCTCATCGTTGATGACTTCTCAACGATGCGGCGGATCATAAAAAACCTGTTGCGTGACCTTGGGTTCACAAACACGGTCGAGGCGGATGACGGCCTGACGGCGATTCCGATCCTCAACAGCGGGAGCATCGACTTTCTGGTAACGGACTGGAACATGCCGGGCATGACCGGCATCGACTTGTTGCGCCACGTGCGTGCCGACGAAAAATTGCGCAGCCTTCCCGTGTTGATGGTGACCGCCGAAGCCAAGCGTGAACAGATCATCGAAGCCGCCCAGGCCGGGGTCAACGGTTACGTGGTCAAACCATTCACTGCACAGGCCTTGAAAGAGAAGATCGAAAAGATCTTCGAACGCATCCACGGCTGATGCCATCGCGGGGGAGCTATGGAGCATAAAGAAACGTCACAGGGAGACTTTGAGTCGACCCTGAAAAAGCATGCTCATCAGTTGGTTGACAGCCTTGAAAAAGGCCAGTTCGGCGACGCGGTGCAGTTGATCCATGAGCTCAACCAGACCCGTGACCGAGGCCTGTACCAGGAAGTGGGCAAGCTCACACGCGAGCTGCACAGCGCGATCGTCAATTTCCAGATTGACCCGCACATGCCCCAGGCCGAAGAGATTTCGCAGATCACCGACGCCACCGAACGCCTGTCCTATGTGGTCAGGCTGACCGAGGCGGCGGCTAACCGCACCATGGACCTGGTGGAAAACGCCACGCCCCTGGTCAACGGCATGGCCACGGAAGCCCACGCCCTGAGCGTTGACTGGGGCCGCTTCATGCGCCGTGAAGTCGGTGCGGAAGAGTTTCGTGAGCTGGCCCGTCGGGTCGAAGGGTTCTTGTCACGCAGCGAGCAGGAAAACCGCATGGTTTCCAGCAACCTCAATGACATTCTGCTCGCCCAGGATTACCAGGACCTGACCGGTCAGGTGATCAAGCGTGTGACCCAGTTGGTCACCGAAGTGGAAAGCAACCTGCTCAAATTGGTACTCATGGCCGGCCAGGTCGACCGTTTTGCCGGCATCGAACATGACCGCGAAGCGATCCTCTCTGAAAAAGATCCACAAAAACATCTCGCCAAGGGTGAAGGTCCGCAGATTCATGCCGATAAACGTGAAGACGTTGTGTCAGGTCAGGATGACGTAGATGACCTGTTATCCAGTTTAGGCTTCTAAGGAGCACCCACATGAGCTTCGGCGCCGATGAAGAGATCCTTCAGGATTTCCTTGTAGAGGCCGGCGAAATTTTAGAGCAACTGTCCGAACAACTGGTCGAGCTGGAAAGCCGCCCGGATGATGCGAACCTGCTCAATGCAATTTTTCGCGGTTTTCATACTGTAAAAGGGGGCGCCGGCTTCCTCCAGCTCCATGAGCTGGTGGAGTGCTGCCACATCGCCGAGAACGTGTTCGACATCCTGCGCAAGGGTGAGCGTCACGTTGATTCGGAGTTGATGGACGTGATTCTCGAAGCCTTGGATGCGGTCAACGGCATGTTCAGCGAAGTGCGCGAGCGTGCCCCGATCACCGCAGCCACTCCGGAACTGCTGGCCGCCCTGGCGCGTTATGCAGAGCCGGCCGACACCTCGGCAGCGCCGGTGGTCGAAGCCGCACCCGAGCCGGAACCGGTGGCGGAGCCTGATGTGACGGACAGCGAGTTCGAGCAACTGCTCAGCTCCCTCAGTGCCGTCAAGGCCGAAGCCGAAGCGCCGGCTGCGGTTGCCCCGGCTGCCCCGGTTGCCCCGGCTGCCGCGCCGACCAGCGAGGACATTACCGACGCTGAGTTCGAGTCCCTGCTCGACCAATTGCACGGCAAGGGCCAGTTCGCCGCCGACGCCGTGGCGCCTGCCGGTGCCGCCGCCGGTGCTGCGGAGGCGCCTGCCGCTTCTGCCAGCACCGACATCACTGACGATGAATTCGAAGCGTTGCTCGACCAGTTGCATGGCAAGGGCACCTTCGCGGCCGATACCTTGCCGGCCGTCGCCGCGACGGCCGCGGCCCCGGCAGCACCCGCTGCCGGCGCCAAGCCTGCGGACGATGGGTTGATCTCCGATCACGAATTCGAAGCACTGCTGGACGATCTGCACGGCAAGGGCAAGTTCACCGAAGTCGCCCCGGCCGCCGCTGCAGCCACGGCGGCACCGGTTGCCGCCAAAGCCGCCGCGCCCGCCGCCAAGCCTGCGCCTGCGCCGGCTGCTGCCCCGGCTCCAGCGCGTGCCGCTGCGGCCCCGGTCGCGGAAAAACCGGCCAGTGAAGCCGAAACCACCGTACGGGTCGATACCGCGCGGCTGGACGACATCATGAACATGGTCGGCGAGCTGGTACTGGTGCGTAACCGCCTGGTGCGCCTGGGCCTGAGCAGCGGCGATGAGGCCATGCAGAAGGCCGTGTCGAACCTCGATGTGGTCACCGCCGACCTGCAGACCGCGGTGATGAAAACGCGGATGCAGCCGATCAAGAAAGTCTTCGGTCGCTTCCCGCGCCTGGTTCGCGACCTCGCGCGCCAGCTGAAGAAAGAGATCAATCTGGAACTGGTGGGTGAAGAAACCGACCTCGACAAGAACCTTGTCGAGGCCCTGGCCGACCCGCTGGTCCACTTGGTGCGCAACGCTGTCGACCACGGTGTCGAAACCCCGGAAGAACGCGAAGCCTCGGGCAAGTCCCGTGGCGGCAAAGTGATCCTGGCGGCGGAACAGGAAGGCGACCACATCCTGCTGTCGATCACCGATGACGGCAAGGGCATGGACCCGACCATCTTGCGCAATATCGCGGTCAAGCGTGGCGTGATGGACAAGGACGCCGCCGACCGCCTGACCGACACCGAGTGCTACAACCTGATCTTCGCCCCTGGCTTCTCGACCAAGACCGAGATTTCCGACGTGTCGGGCCGTGGCGTGGGCATGGACGTGGTGAAGACCAAGATCAGCCAGCTCAACGGCTCGATCAACATCTACTCGACCAAGGGCCAGGGCTCCAAGATCGTCATCAAGGTGCCGTTGACCCTGGCGATCATGCCGACCCTGATGGTGATGCTGGGCAACCAGGCGTTCGCCTTCCCGCTGGTCAACGTCAACGAGATCTTCCACCTCGACCTGTCGCGCACCAACGTGGTCGACGGCCAGGAAGTGGTGATCGTGCGGGACAAGGCGTTGCCCCTGTTCTACCTCAAGCGCTGGCTGGTTGCATCGGCCGCCCATGAAGAGCAGCGCGAAGGCCATGTGGTGATCCTCTCCGTGGGCACCCAGCGTATCGGCTTTGTCGTCGATCAACTGGTGGGCCAGGAAGAAGTGGTCATCAAGCCTTTGGGCAAAATGCTGCAGGGAACCCCGGGCATGTCGGGCGCGACTATCACCGGTGACGGTCGGATCGCGCTGATTCTCGATGTTCCGAGCATGCTCAAGCGTTACGCCGCTCGGCGTATTTGATTCTGGTGGGGCAGGGCGGTATTGCCCGCCCCACCTAACGGAGTGTTTATGGCAGTCAAGGTCCTGGTGGTGGACGATTCGGGTTTCTTCCGCCGCCGCGTCTCGGAAATTCTTTCCGCCGATCCAAGCATCCAGGTGGTCGGCACGGCCACCAACGGCAAAGAGGCGATTGATCAAGCCATTGCGTTGAAGCCGGACGTGATCACCATGGACTACGAGATGCCGATGATGGATGGCATCACGGCAGTCCGGCACATCATGCAACGCTGCCCGACCCCGGTATTGATGTTCTCCTCGCTGACCCACGAAGGCGCCCGAGTGACCCTCGACGCGCTGGATGCGGGGGCGGTGGACTTCCTGCCGAAGAATTTCGAAGACATCTCGCGCAACCCCGAGAAGGTCAAGCAACTGCTGTGCGAGAAAGTCCACAGTATTTCCCGCAGCAACCGCCGCAGCCTGTTCAGCGCGCCAGCCCCTGCGCCGGCACCGGTGGCTGCGCCGGCTGCCCCCACCAGTTCCTCGTTCAGTCGCCCCGCGCCAGCGCCGCTTGCACGGCCTGCCACGCCACCGGTACGAACGTCGGCACCGGCGGCGGCCCATTCGCCTGCGCCCAAGCGCAAGGCCTATAAACTGGTCGCCATCGGCACCTCCACCGGCGGCCCGGTCGCCTTGCAGCGCGTGTTGACCCAATTGCCGGCCAACTTCCCGGCGCCGATCGTGTTGATCCAGCACATGCCCGCCGCGTTCACCAAGGCCTTTGCCGAGCGCCTGGACAAGCTCTGCCGCATCAGCGTCAAGGAAGCCGAGGATGGCGACATCCTGCGTCCTGGCCTGGCGTTGCTGGCTCCGGGCGGCAAGCAGATGATGGTCGACGGCCGTGGCGCGATCAAAATCCTGCCGGGCGATGAGCGCCTTAACTACAAGCCGTGCGTGGACATCACCTTCGGTTCGGCGGCCAAGTCCTACGGCGACAAAGTTCTGGCGGTGGTGCTCACCGGCATGGGCGCCGACGGCCGTGAAGGCGCGCGCCTGCTCAAGCAGGGCGGCAGTGCGATCTGGGCCCAGGACGAAGCCAGCTGCGTGATCTATGGCATGCCCATGGCCATCGTCAAGGCTGACCTGGCCGACGCCGTCTACAGCCTGGACGACATCGGCAGGCATCTGGTGGAGGCCTGCCTCTGATGGATGTATTGAGCCTGATCGGCATCATCCTGGCGTTTGTCGCCATTATTGGCGGCAACTACCTCGAAGGCGGTCACCTGGGCGCCCTGGCCAACGGCCCGGCGGCGCTGATCGTGATTGGCGGCACGGTGGGCGCCGCGTTGCTGCAGTCACCGATGAGTTCGTTCAAGCGCGCGATGCAAATCCTCATCTGGATCATTTTTCCGCCGCGTGTCGACCTGGCCGGTGGCATCGATCGCGTCGTCAACTGGAGCCTCACCGCGCGCAAGGAAGGCCTGCTGGGCCTCGAAGGCGTGGCCGATGCCGAACCCGACAGCTATTCGCGCAAAGGCCTGCAATTGCTGGTGGACGGCGCCGAGCCGGAAGCGATCCGCAGCATCCTCGAGGTGGATTTCTACACCCAGGAAAGCCGCGACATCAACGCCGCCAAAGTGTTTGAAAGCATGGGTGGCTACGCGCCGACCATCGGCATCATCGGCGCGGTGATGGGCCTGATCCACGTGATGGGCAACCTGGCCGATCCGTCGCAACTGGGCAGCGGCATTGCCGTGGCGTTCGTTGCCACCATCTACGGGGTGGCCAGTGCCAACCTGGTGCTGTTGCCGGTGGCCAGCAAGCTCAAGTCGATTGCCATGCGCCAGTCGCGCTATCGCGAGATGCTGCTCGAAGGCATCCTGTCGATTGCCGAGGGCGAGAACCCGCGCTCCATCGAATTGAAGCTCCAGGGCTTCATGGATTGATGGTCATGCACCCTGTAGGAGCGAGCTTGCTCGCGAAAATCGTCAACGATAACGCGGGCATCCTGGATGAACGCGTTGCTCTCGGGTTTTTCGCGAGCAAGCTCGCTCCTACAGTTGATTTGTTTTGCGGAGGTAATCGCCTGTGAGCCGTCGCCGTCGAGAGCCTGAAGAACACGTCAACCACGAGCGGTGGCTGGTGTCCTATGCGGACTTCATCACCTTGTTGTTCGCCTTTTTCGTGGTGATGTACTCCATCTCGTCGATCAACGAAGGCAAGTACAAAGTCATTTCCCAGGCGTTGATCGGCGTGTTCAACGATGCCGACCGTTCGCTCAAGCCGATCCCTATTGGCGAAGAACGGCCCAAGACCGTGACCCCGGCCAAGCCGCTGGTCAACGACAGCGACGAAACCGCTGCCGGCGTGGGCGGCACCAGTGATCCGCTGAAAAGTATCGCCGATGACATCAGTGCCGCGTTTGGCGACCTGATCAGCTCCAACCAGATGACCGTGCGCGGCAATGAGTTGTGGGTGGAGATCGAGCTCAATTCCAGCCTGCTGTTCGCCAGTGCCGATGCATTGCCCAGCGACCAGGCGTTCACCATCATCGACAAGGTGGCGGCGATCCTCAAACCGTTTGAAAACCCGATCCACGTTGAAGGCTTTACCGACAATGTGCCGATCAGTACCGCGCAGTACCCGACCAACTGGGAGCTGTCATCGGCCCGTGCCGCGAGCATCGTGCGCATGCTCGCGATGCAGGGCGTGAACCCTGGGCGCCTGGCGTCGGTGGGGTATGGCGAGTTCCAGCCGGTGGCCAATAACGCCACGCTCGAAGGCCGCGCACGCAACCGTCGGGTGGTGCTGGTGGTGTCTCGAAACCTGGAAGTGCGCCGTAGCCTGACCGGCACCGGTACCGCCAATGCAACACCGGATGCGGCCTTGAAGCGCGCTGGCACACAAACTGCACCGGCCCCTGCAAAGCCGCCGGTTCAGCAGAGTGCCGTCAATTCTCCGTCGCCGGCTCAATAACCTTATGCAATGTCTCGGTCGCGCGCGTGCCCACCGGGAGGAACCATCCGAATGAGAGTCTGGGCAGTTGCCAATCAAAAAGGTGGAGTCGGCAAGACCACCACCTCCATCGCTTTAGCCGGCTTGCTGGCCGAGGCGGGCAAGCGTGTGGTCGTGGTCGACCTCGACCCCCACGGCTCGATGACCAGCTATTTCGGCTACGACCCGGATGCGCTGGAGCACAGCAACTACGACCTGTTCCTGCACAAAGGCAACGTACCGGCCGACCTGCCCGGGCAATTGCTGCTGCCCACCAGTAACGAAAGCATTTCCCTGCTGCCGTCGAGTACCGCGCTGGCCACCCTGGAGCGCCAGTCGCCGGGGCAGAGCGGCCTGGGCCTGGTGATCGCCAAGACCCTGGCGCAACTGTGGCAAGACTTCGACTACGCCATCATCGACAGCCCGCCGTTGCTCGGCGTGCTGATGGTCAACGCTTTGGCGGCCAGCCAGCAACTGGTGATCCCGGTGCAGACCGAGCACCTGGCGGTCAAGGGCCTGGAGCGCATGGTCAGCACGCTGGCGATGATCAACCGTTCGCGCAAACAGGCGTTGCCGTACAGCATCGTGCCCACCCTGTTCGACCGCCGCACCCAGGCGTCCCTGGGCACCTTGCGCGTCCTGCGCGATGCCTACCCGGAGACTATCTGGAACGGCTACATCCCGGTGGACACCCGCCTGCGTGATGCCAGCCGTGCCGGGCTCACGCCGTCGCAGTTCGACGGCAAAAGCCGCGGTGTGCTGGCCTACCGGGCGTTGCTCAAGCACCTGCTGTCCCAGCAGCTTGTGGCGCAGGTGGCCTGATGATGAACCGTCCCGTCGAACTCAAGGTCAAGACCCGCCCGCAACTGGCACTGGAATCCTACCTGGATGCCTTGCTGCAGGACGCGACCGCAGAAGAATTGCCGGAACCGATCCTGGTGCTGGAGCCGGCGGTCGAAGTGCCGTCCTCAAGCAGCCTGGATGAGTTCCAGTTGGCTGTATTGGAAGAGCAGGCCCGCGATGCACTCGTCGTCCCGGTCAGCGTCCCGGTGGTCGCGCCCGTCGTACCTGCGGTGGTCGAGCCGGTCGTGGAAGTGCACCTGCCACCGAGCATCACGCCACCGCCGGTGAGCGGCGATGATCGGCCGGCCTGGGCGGCCGAGCCATTTGAATGTTTGCTGTTCGACGTCGCCGGGTTGACCCTGGCGGTGCCTTTGGTGTGCCTGGGCTCGATCTATTCGTTGGAAGGCCAGGAATTGACGCCATTGTTCGGGCAGCCGGAATGGTTCCTGGGCATCCTGCCGAGCCAGGCCGGTAACCTCAAGGTGCTGGACACCGCGCGCTGGGTGATGCCCGACCGCTACCGCGATGACTTCCGCCAAGGCCTGCAATACGTGATCTCGGTGCAGGGCTACGAATGGGGGCTGGCGGTGCATCAAGTCAGCCGTTCGCTGCGCCTGGACCCGAATGAAATCAAATGGCGCAGCCATCGGGGCCAGCGGCCCTGGCTGGCAGGCACCGTGATCGAACACATGTGCGCGTTGCTGGACGTTGCCGAACTGGCCGAGTTGATCGCCAGCGGTGCGGTTAAAGCGATGCCGGTGAACAAACGCAGTTGATGGGACAACAAGGGCCGCACGAGTGTGCGGCCAAAAGAAGTACACACGCCGCCTACATCGGCATTTGAAGGGGTCAGAGATATGAACAAGTCAGCGTCCGCACAAGGTTTGGATGATCCGATCCTGCAATGGGTTACCTTCAAACTGGACAACGAAACCTACGGTATTAACGTGATGCGCGTGCAGGAAGTGCTGCGCTACACCGAGATCGCTCCGGTTCCCGGTGCGCCAAGCTATGTGCTGGGCATCATCAACCTGCGCGGCAACGTGGTGACGGTGATCGACACCCGCCAGCGTTTTGGCCTGGACACGGTCGAAGTCAGTGACAACACGCGTATCGTCATCATCGAGGCCGACAAGCAAGTGGTCGGGATCATGGTCGACAGCGTCGCGGAAGTGGTCTACCTGCGCCAATCGGAAGTGGAAACCGCGCCGAACGTGGGCAACGAGGAATCGGCCAAGTTCATCCAGGGCGTGTGCAACAAGAACAACGAACTGTTGATTCTGGTTGAGCTGGACAAAATGATGAGCGAAGAAGAATGGTCGGAACTGGAGAGCATCTGATTGTTCCTTGAGGTCGCGGTGATTGTCCTGGCCCTGTTGTGGGCCGGGACCCTGGGTTTTCTGCTGCGTTATATACGCCAGCAGCGCGAATTGGCGATGCAGCAGGCCGAGCGCGATGCGGTGCGTGATCGACGGGTGCTGGAGCTGGTCAAGCGGGTCGATCACTTCCAGCAGAGTGCGGTGAAGGTCGGGGACGAGGTGCATGAACTGCGCGCCATTCTCGCGCCGTTGCCGGACAAGCTGGCGCAGATCGAGCAGCGTGACCCTTCCAGCCTGTCATTTGCCCAGGCGGCGAAGCTGGTGGGCATGGGCGCTACCGTGGATGAACTGACCCAATCGTGTGGCTTGACCCAGGCTGAGGCGCAGTTGATGAGTAAATTACACAAAAGCTGATTGCGCTGTGTAAACCCTGAAATACCTCTGTATGCCTTGAGCTAGAGCCTTCAGGCTTGAGGCTCAAGGGTGTCGGCTGTGGCCGATTGTGTCGAATGTGTCACATTGCCATGCTTTTCCATGGCACTTTTACGTCTTTGTGATGACCAACCTGCGCATGTAGGAAGTTTCATTCACAAGGATGCGAAATGCCTGTCGACGCTCTCTCTCGAACAAAACCCTCTGTTTTGCTGCAGTCTTGCGTCGCCGCCTGCTCCTTTGTTGGTTTCTTTACCAGTGTTGCGGTGCTGGCGGCTGAGCCCCAGGCGCCTGCGCAACAATTGCTGTTGCAGCAACAACGTGAGCGCGCCCAGCGCGAGCAGTTGGAGCCGTCTCCCGACGTACGCCTGCAAGCGCCACAAGACAACGCCGGTGGCCTGCGTTTGCCGCGTAACGAAACGCCCTGCTTCAAGATCGACCGCGTAGTGCTCACTGGCGACCAGTCCGAGGATTTCCAGTGGGCCCTGCGTGCCGCCAACCCGGCCGATGATCCTGTGCAAGGACGTTGCGTCGGTGCCGGCGGCATCAACCTGACGATGAAGCGCATCCAGAACGCGATTATCGCCAAGGGCTTCATCACCACCCGCGTACTCGCCCAAGCCCAGGACCTGAACCAAGGTACCCTGTCGCTGGTGCTGGTGCCGGGCCGGATCAAGCACATCCGTTTTGCCGAAGGCACCTCCGCACGCGCCCACTATTGGAACGCCATGCCCGCGTCCGCCGGCGACGTGCTCAACCTGCGCGATATCGAACAGGCGCTGGAGAACTTCAAGCGCGTGCCCACCGCCGAAGCGGATGTGCAGATCACCCCGGCCGAGGGTAACGACGCGCAGCCTGGAGAAAGCGACGTGGTCATCGCCTGGAAGCAGGCCATACCGGTGCGGGTCAGCTTGTCGGTGGACGACTCCGGCAGCAAGCAGACCGGCAAGTACCAGGGTAACGTCGCCTTGTCACTGGACAACCTCGCCACCCTCAACGACCTGTTCTACATCAGCTTCAACCACGACCTGGGCGGCGGCCAGAGTGGCGACCGCGGTTCCAAGGGCCACACCGTGCATTACTCGGTGCCCTACGACTATTGGCAACTGAGCCTGACCTCCAGCGAGTACGACTACCACCAGACGATTGCCGGGGTTAACCAAGCGTATTCCTACAGTGGCCGCAGCCGTACCAACGAAATCCAGCTGTCGCGGGTGATCTATCGCGATGCGGTGCGCAAGACCACCGTATCTGTCGGCGGCTGGAGCCGCACCTCCAGCAACTATATCGAAGACACCGAAATTGAACTGCAGCGCCGGCGCATGGCGGGCTGGATGGCCGGGATCAACCACCGTGAGTTCATCGGTGCCAGCACCCTCGACCTCGGCGTCGGCTATCGCCGGGGCACCGGTGCCCGTGACGCGTTGCGTGCGCCCGAGGAAGAGAACGGCGAAGGTACCTCGCGCTCGCAGGTGATTTCCGCCAACGCGCAACTGCAACTGCCGTTCACCCTGGGCGAGCAGCGGCTGCGCTACATCGCCGGCTGGCGCGGACAGTGGAACCGCACGCCGCTGATCCCGCAGGATCGTTTTTCGATCGGCGGGCGCTACACCGTGCGTGGCTTCGACGGCGAGCAGATCCTGTCCGCCGAGCGCGGCTGGACGTTCAGCAACGACCTGGGCCTGAGCCTGGCCAATACCGGTCAGGAGCTGTACCTGGGCGTGGACTACGGCGAAGTCGGCGGCCACTCCACCCAGTACCTCTCGGGGCGACGCCTGGCCGGTGCGGTGGTGGGCCTGCGCGGCGGCTACAAGCAGTTTTCCTACGACCTCTACACCGGCAAACCCCTGGAAAAACCCAAGGGATTCCAGACCGCCGACGTGACCAGTGGCTTCAGCGCCAACTGGTCATTTTGAAGGAGACCACCATGCGCTACGACACCCTGCACGTGCTGGCCCCCGAACGGGCCGACAGCCCCATCGACGAAGCCCAGGTGCTGGGCTCGGCGGTCTGGCTGTGGATGCACTCCACTGCACACCGGGATGCGCCGTTGCACAGCCTGTCGACCCTGTTGCTGCCCGCCATCAAGCAGCGCCAGTTCATTTTGATCAGCGAAGACGGGCGCCCGGTGTTTTTCCTGTCGTGGCTGAACCTCAGTGCCGAGGCCGAAGCGCGTTACTTGCGCGAGCCGGCGGTGTGCCTGCCGCCGGAGGACTGGAACAGCGGCGAACGCACCTGGGTCAACGACTGGGTCGCGCCGTTTGGTCACACCCCGCGTGTCATGAGCTTGTTACGTCGGCGCCTGTGGCCCAATCGCATCTGCCGTTCGCTTTACCACCGAGGCGATGAGCGCGGTTTACGCGTCATGAATTTCCAGGGGATCGCCGTCCTGGATCTGGAGGCGAAAGCCTGGTTTGCCACTCACCCGTTACCCAGCGACGCGCTCTGATCAGCCTCCGCGCAAAGGACTTGCATGAATAAGCATCTATTTCGAATTGTATTCAACAAGGCTCGCGGCCTGCTGATGGTGGTGGCCGAGAACGTCAAGAGTGCGTGCAAGGCACCCGGCACCACGAGCGCCGTGTCCCGGGCCGGCACCGCCGTGGTGACCCTCACACCGCTGCGGTTTGCGCTGATGGTGGGGATGGGTTGGGTCGCGCTGGTGATGCCGGCGCAGGCCCAGGTGGTGGCCGACGGTTCTGCGCCGGCCGGTCAGCGCCCGACGATTGGCGCCGCCGGCAACGGCGCGCCCGTGGTGGACATCACCACGCCGAGCGGGGCAGGGGTGTCGCGCAATACCTATACGCAGTTCGATGTGGACAAGCGCGGCGTGATCCTCAACAACGGCGTGACCAACAGCCAGACCCAACTGGGCGGTTGGATCGAAGGCAACCGCGCGCTGGCCAACGGCAGTGCACGGGTGATCCTCAACGAGGTCAACTCCAGCAACCCCAGCCAATTGCGCGGGTTTGTCGAAGTGGCAGGCTCCAAGGCCCAGGTGGTCATCGCCAACCCGTCCGGGATTGCCTGCGACGGTTGCGGCTTTATCAACGCCGACCGGGCGACACTGACCACGGGCCGCGCGCAGTTCGAGAACGGCCTGATCAGCGGCTATCAAGTCTCCGGGGGCAAGGTCAGCATCGGCGGCGATGGCATGGACAGTACTCGGGCCGACTACACCGAGATCATCGCGCGCACGGTTGAAGTCAACGCGGGGATCTGGGCGAAGGACTTGAGCATCAAGGCAGGGGCCACGGATAAAACCCAGGCCGACGCCCCCGCCGTCGCCATCGATGTGGCGCAGTTGGGCGGCATGTATGCCGGCAAGATCACCCTGGTGGGCAACGGTGCCGGCGTCGGCGTGCGCAACGCCGGGCAGATCGGTGCCAGCGCCGGTGAAGTGGTGATTGGCAGCGACGGCCGCATCGAGAACAGCGGCCGGGTCAGCAGCGCCACTCAACTGACCGCCCAGGCGGACAAGGGCATCGACAACAGCGGTACGCTGTTTGCCCAGGGCGACCTGGCACTGAGTGCTGCCGGGGATATCGACAACAAGGGTATTGTGTCCGCCCAAGGGAATACGCGCCTGACCACCACCGGCGCGCAGTCTGCGATTCGCAGCCAGGCCGGTTCCGCACTGGCCGCCGGCGTCGACAGCAGCGGCAAGTTGGGCAGCAGCGGCTCGCTGACCCTGACGTCTGCCGGCACCTTGACGGCCAAGGGGCAGAACCTTGCGGCGCAACACTTGAGCGCCACCGCCGCAACGGTCGACCTCAGTGACAGCCAGACCTCGGCCCAGAGCGTGGCGTTGACCAGCACCGCCGGCAACCTCGATGTGCGCCGCAGCCGCGTCACCGCCGGCCAGGGCCTGACCGCCGACGCCAAGCAAACCTTGCTCAGCGATGCCGCGCAGGTGGGCGCGGCGCAGATCACCGCCACGGCGCTGGACCTGTCCAACGTCGGCGGCAAGTGGGTGCAGACCGGCAGCGCCGGCATGCGCATGACCGTCTCGCACAGTCTCGACAACAGCCGTGGCACCCTCGCCAGTGGTGGCCGCCTCGACGTCAGTGCCGACACCCTGGGCAACCAGCATGGCCTGGTGCAATCCGGCGGGCTCGGCGACTTGCACGTCACGGCTCGTGAGCACCTGGATAACCAGCAGGGCAAGCTGGTCACGGCTGCGCAGCTGTTCCTCGACGGCGGCAGCCTCGATAACCGTAACGGCCAGATCACCGCCGGCGGTGCGCTGGACGTCGACGCCGGGCAGTTGAATAACGCCCAGGGCACGGTCGCGGCGACACAGACGCTGACGGTCAATGCCGACAGCATCCTCAACCAGGGCGGCACCCTCGGTTCGGTCGCCGCCGACCTGATCCTCAACAGTCGCGGGCAACAGCTCGACAATCAGGGCGGCCGCCTTGAGGCCGCCAAAGCCTTGACCGTCAACGCCCAGGGTTTGAACAACCAGAGCGGCGTGGTGACCGGCGCGCAGTTGCTGATCGACACCCACGGCCAGCAGTTGGATAACGGCCAGGGTATGCTCAATGCCAGCGATACGCTGACGGTCGACAGTGGCGTGCTGAACAATGACGGCGGTACCGTGCAGGCGAAGTCGGCGCTGACCCTGGACACCCATGGCCAGTTGCTGAGCAATCGTAATTCCGGCACCCGCGGCGGCATTCTTGGCCAGGCTGCGGTGACGGTGCGCGCCGGGCAATTGCTCAACGACCAGGGCTTTATCGGCAGTGCCAAGACCCTGCAAGTCAATGCTCTGCAGGTGAGTAACCAGGCGGGCCTGTTGCGTGCCGACGGCCATCTGGCGCTTACGGCTGCGCGTGTCGATAACAGCTCGACCCAGGGCGCCAACCAAGGCGTCAAGGGGCAGTCGGTGGCCATCGACGCTGATGACGTGACCAACCGCGGCGGCTCGATCGTCTCCGATGCGGCACTGAGCATCACCGGCAGCGGCACCCTGGATAACGAGCAAGGCATTGTTTCCGCCGGCAGTGCGCTGACCGTGGCCGACCGTGACCTGGCCCAGAAACGCCAGGCAGTGAGTAACGTGGCGGGCACGCTGATCGCCGGGCAATCCCTGCTGCTCGACAGTGCCCGTTACAGCGGCAGTGGCAAGGCCTTGAGCCTGGGCGACCTGACGTTTCGGCTGACCAATGACTTCGTCAACAGCGGCCTGTTCCAGGCCAACGGCGGCCTGACGGTAGAGACCGGCGGGCGCTTGACCAACCAAGGCAGCTTCCAGGCCGGTGACCTGCTGCGCCTGAACGTCAACGCCCTCGACAACGCCGCCAGCGGTTTGATCAGCGCGCGTCAGGTCGAGGTCAATGCGGGCAGCCAACTGGATAACCGTGGCTTGATCGACGCTGAGGTCACGCGGATCAACACCGCGACGCTGAACAACCTGGGCACCGGGCGTATTTACGGCGATCACCTGTCCATCGCCGCCGCGACCCTGAACAACACCCTCGAAGGCGGTGTTGCCGCGACGGTTGCAGCGCGCAACCGCCTGGATATTGCCAGCCAGGTCGTGAACAACCGCGAGCACGGCCTGATCTTCAGTGCCGGCGATTTAGCGATTGGGGCGACCCTGGATACCAACGGCAACGCCAGCGGCCAGGCGCAGGAATTGAATAACGCCAGTGCAACCGTCGAGGCGCTGGGCAGCCTGAATGTGAACGCCAGGGTTATCCGCAACACCAACGAGCACTTTGCTACCGAGCAGGTGGTGGCGTCCCGTGATGTGCTGCAGGAGTTCCAGCTGTCTGGCTCCACCAACCGCTATACGCCGGAGCAGGTCTCGACCTACAACAATGAGGTCCTGCACCTGGTCACCCCGGAGGGCTATGACGATCGCTGGAACCGCTACGACTACACCCGTGAGGTGACTGAAACGCGGATTACGCAATCCGACCCCGGACAACTACTGGCGGGCGGCAACCTCACCCTGATCGCTGATCAGGTGGTCAACGACAAGAGCCGGATCATTGCTGGTCAGGCCCTCAACGCCAATGTCGGCAGCGTGATCAATACCGAGGTGGATGGCCAGCGCATCACCACCGATAAAGGCACGCTGAGTAATTTCTATCGTATCCAGCGCAAGGGCCGCGACCGTCAGGGCCGCAGCGTCACCACCTATACGCCGGCACCGTTGATTCAGCAGATCAAGCTGACACCGACCATGTTTACCGAGTACGCGGCCATCAATGGCACCGGTACGCAGGTCGGCGCGCTGGTGTTGGCCAAGGTCGCGGATAACACCGCCGGCACCGGCGATCTCTCGGGTGTCGGCAGAACCTACGCCGTCAGCCCGATCAGCCAGGTCGAAGCACTGACCAAGCAGAATGCCGCTGGCGCGGTGGAGCAGATCCGGACCGGTGGCTTCAACCCGGACCTGCCCAACAGCAGCCTGTTCCACACCAACCCCGGCAGCACCGCCGGCTACCTGGTGGAGACCGACCCGCGTTTTGCCAACTACCGTCAGTGGTTGTCGTCGGACTATATGCTGCAACGCCTGAACCTTGACCCGGCGGCGACCCAGCAACGTCTGGGTGATGGCTTCTACGAGCAGAAGCTGATCCGCGAGCAGGTGGCACAACTTACCGGGCGGCGGTTTGTCGACGGCTACGCCAGTGACGAAGAGCAGTATCGCGGCATGATCGACAGTGCCGTGACCCTGGCCGATCAGTGGAAGTTGATTCCGGGTGTGGCGCTGACCGCCGAGCAAATGGCGCAGCTGACCAGCGACATCGTCTGGCTGGTGGCCAAGGACGTCACCCTGGCCAGTGGCGAAGTCCGCCAGGTGCTGGTGCCGCAGGTGTATGTGCGGGTCCGTGAGGGCGACATGGATGGCTCCGGTGCCTTGATGGCCGGACGCACGTTGAACCTCGACGTGCGCGGTGACCTGGTCAACGCCGGTAGCCTGTCCGGGCGCGATGGCGTCAACATCAGCGTGCAGAACCTCAATAACCTCGGCGGCCGGATCCAGGGCAACGAGGTGGCGCTCAGTGCCAGCCAGGACATCAACAACATCGGTGGCCTGATCAGCGCCAACAACCGCTTGTCCCTGAGTGCCGGCAATGACCTGAATGTGCGGTCCACCACCACCGACAGCCAGAGCGAGCAGGGCACCCGCACCGGCCTGTCGCGCGTTGCCGGGCTCTATGTCTCGGCCCCTGCGGCCAACCTGATAGCCACCGCCGGCAACAACATCAACCTGCAAGGCGCCGAGGTCAAAAACACCGGTGTGGGCGGTAAGACCGCGTTGGTGGCGGGTAACGACATTACCCTGAGCACCGTGAGTGAATCCTATACCCAGGCCAACCAGTGGGACGGGAGCAATTGGCGCAAGGAAGCCGGGCGCAATGAAGTCGGCAGCGCCGTGCAAGGCGCCGGCGATATTCGCCTGGGGGCCGGGCGTGACGTGAATGTGCGCGGCGCGCAAGTCGGCAGTGATGCCGGCGCCGTGGTCGTCAGCGCCGCGCGGGACATTAACGTAGAGGCCGGCGAGCGCTTCAACAGCGCCGATGAAGCGCACAAGGTTACCGGCAGCAACGGCATGTTCTCTAAAAAGACCATCACCACCCGCGATACGGTGAGCCAGACCAGCGCACAGGCGGCGACACTCAGTGGTGAACAGACGGTGCTGCAAGCCGGCAACAACATTGCGATCACCGGCAGCAATGTGGTCTCGACCTCGGGGACGCTGCTTTCGGCAGGCAATGACATCAAGGTGCAAGCCGCCACCGAGCACCTCAGCGAAGAACACACCAAAGACGTGAAAACCAGCGGCATGTTCAGCGGCGGCGCCATTGCCGTCACCATCGGCTCGCAGCGCCAGACCAATGAGGAGCGTTCGCGCCAGAGCACGGCGGCGGCCAGTAATATCGGCGCCACTGACGGCAATGTGCTGGTCAGTGCGGGCGGCGAGTACCGCCAGGTGGGCAGTAACGTCAATGCGCCCAAGGGGGATGTGTCGATCGACGCGTCCGAGGTCAACATCCTCGAAGCGCGCAACCTCAGCTCGATGCAGACAGAGCAGCGCTTCAAGCAGACGGGCGTCAGCCTGACCCTGACCAACCCGATCGTGAATGCGGTGCAGACCGGCCAGCGCATGAACAAGGCCGCCGAACGTACCGACGACAAGCGCATGAAAACCCTGGCGGCGTTGAATACCGCTTGGGCGGCCGATGATGCCCACACCCAGGTGATGAAAGATCCGGCCGCCATGGGCGGGATCAACCTGAGTATTTCCCTGGGCACCAACCAGAGTTCGAGCAAGAGCGAACAAAATGGCAGCACCGCGGCCGGCTCGACCGTTGCGGCGGGTGGGGATGTGTCGATTGTGTCCAGTGGTGGTACACGCAACAACGACCTGACGGTGCAGGGCAGCCAGATCACGGCGGGCAACGATGCGTTGTTGAAAGCCGACGGCAATATCCTGCTGGTGGGCGCCCAGAACACCATGGAGCAGCACAGCACCAACAAGAGCATCAGCGGCAGCATTGGCATCGGCATCTCCTTTGGCGGCGAGAAAAATGGCCTGAGCTTCAATGCCTCGGCGTCCCAGAGCCGTGGCAATGCCGATGGCAACGATCTGGTCTGGAGCAACACCCACCTGACGGCGGGTAACCAGGTCAGCCTGATTTCCGGCAAGGACACCACGATTCGCGGCGCCGTGGTGTCGGGTGACAAGGTCAAGGCTGACGTCGGTGGCGACTTGAATATCGAGAGCCTGCAGGACACCAGCACCTTTGCTTCCCAGCAGAAAAGCATGAGCGCCGGTATCAGTATCTGCATCCCGCCGGTCTGCGCCGGCGCCGCTACGGCGAGCTTCAGCTCGACTAACACTAAGCAGAAGTCCAACTTTGCCAGCGTGATCGAGCAATCGGGCATCCGCGCCGGCGACGGTGGTTTCGACATCAACGTGCGCGGCAATACCGACCTCAAGGGCGGTGTGATCGCCAGTTCCGACAAGGCCATCGCTGACGGTAAGAACAGCCTGACCACCGGTACGCTGACCGTGTCCGACATCCACAACTTTTCCGAAGCCAGCGCCAAGACGTCAGGGGTCGACCTGAGTTCGGACATGCTCGACGGCAAACTGGGCACGGCCAAGGCGCTGCTCGCCAACAGCCTCAACAATGGCTCGGATTCCGACTCCGAATCCAGCGACACCCGCAGCGCGATCAGCGCCGGTACCCTGGTGATCACCAACGCCGAGCGCCAGCGCGTGGTCGGCGGCATGACTGTCGACCAGACAATTGCCAACCTGAACCGCAACACCGAAGCCGCCCATGCCGCCGTGGAGCGCCTGGATGTGGCAGAAATGGGGCGCAAGGTCGAGGCCGAGCAGGAGATCAAGCGTGAGTTCTATCATCAGGTCTCGTTGTTGGCGGATGAGGCGTATCGCAAGATCTTTATCGAGAAGGCGCGGGTGTATGAGGTCTTGAAGGACAAGGATGGCAAGGCGTTGATTGATAAAGACGGCAAGGTTGAACGTCGCGAGTTGAGCGACGAAGAGAAACAGCACCTCAAGAAAGGGCCAGACGGCAAGGTGCATATCGCTAACAACGGCATTTTCAACGACATCGATGGTGCCGCTAAATATGCTAACCAGCACAGCACCGCCGATACCGGGCCGCAATATTTGATCCACTTTGAGAAAGCCAACAATTTCACGTCCGAGCTGATGATCGCGGCGTATCAGAAAAACCTTGAAAATGACTTCTGGGGTTTATCCAATGCCACCGTGCAAACCAAGGACTACATGGTCCAGTTCGGTCAGAGCGGGTTGCATATCGACGGGCACAGCCGGGGCACGCTGACCACCGGCAGTGCGATGGAATCATTGGCCCGTGATCCGGCCAACGCTGGCGTTCTGGGTCAGACGTCGATGAACTTCTTTGGTGCAGCCTACGGGGTGCAAAAGGCTGACTCGCTGTTGGGGATATTGCAGAACCGCTCAACGTTCAGTTCTGAGGAGCAACGCGAGGCGATGGCGCTGCAGTACCAGAATCATAATTTCGACCCCGTTGCGCGAACACCCGGCGTAGGGTTTAACGCTGGCACAGGCGGTACGATCCCGGAGGGAAGCGTTCGTGTATGGGAGTGGCTGAAGGTGCTGGGCGGCGAAAACACCGTGCACAACTGCTATGGCGATGGCGGACCAGCCTGCCAGCCTTTCTGGCGGGATTCACCCGACGGTGTCTCACACTTTGTTCGAGTTAAACCATGAGGAAGAACGCCATGTTCAGTCGGTGTCTGCTGTTAAGTTTTTGCGCGGTGTTAACGACCGGCTGCACGGGCAGGGGCTTTCAACCTCCGCCGCCTGATTTTACCTATTGGCAAAAGAGCGGGGTGTCCGTTGAAGGCGTCAAGAGCAGCATGCTCGCGTGCGGGTACGCCAATGTGGCGGGCACGGGCGGCGGCTCAATCGATGAGAAACTGAAGCACTTCTATTGCATGAAGGACGCTGGCTTTACCCGCAAGGATAATCTGGACCTGTGCAAGCTTGGCCGCATTGGCGAATCTCCAGTGTGCGAAGGCCGCCGCTGATCCAACACTAAAAGGAAGCAAGGAATGAACGATCTACGCAATGGACTGTACGGCGTCGCGCTGGCATTGGCGGTGGCAGGGCTGGGCGGTTGCGCCTCGTCGATGACGGTCACCGGCGAGCCGGGGGTGAAGATGGGCCAGAGCTACGCCCAGGTGCTCGCGGTGGTCAGCCGAAACAACGCTGTGACCAAGCAGGTCGATGGCCAAGGCTTCCGGGCTGAGGGTTATTCGCCGATGTTCAAGGACTGCCGGATCAAGTACTTCATCTTCCAGGGCGCTGATGGCTTGCAGCAGGTGAAGTACGAGCCGGCGCCAGAGCTGTCGGTCAACCAGAATTGCCGTCAGCCGTAAGCGGCCCTTTATTCCTCTGCGAGTTGACTGCTGATGAGCTTTTTACGTGTGGTTCCCGTGGCGTTGCTGGTGCTGCTGACCGGCTGCGGCCAGGTGGCGAATATCCGTTCCCTGTCCACCGGTTACGTTGCACCGCAGGCCGGCGAGACCGCCCGCGTGCGGTTGATCACCGATGGTCTGGTGCGCGCGGTGCCGGGGCGGGATTGCCTGGACTGGAACGTGCCGGGCGCCGGGGTGATGGCGTCGACGAAAGCGGGCTTCCCCGATCACAACGGTGAAAGCCTGGGCATGCCTGGGCCGATTTATTCGTGGGCGGCTGCGGTGTCGTCGGAATTGGTGGTGCCGGCGAACAAGCCGATCGCCTTTCATTACCTGGGGCAATTGCAATATTCCCGGCAATGCTCCGCCAGCATGGCCTTCGTGCCTCGACCCGGGGTGGATTACATGGTGCAGGCGTCCATGTATGCCAATTGTTCGATCCAGTTGCATGAACTGCCGGCGGGCGCCAAGCAATGGGTCGCTGTGGAGCCTGCGTCCAAGGGCAAGCTGTCTATGTGCAACGCGATGGATAACCTCTAATCAGTCGCTGGATTAATTTTCAATATTCATGGCTTTTTTTCGGTTGCCCAAGGTCCACATCCTTCAAGCACCTTTGAATCCAGGAGTAAGCCACCCATGACCACCCCCAAGGCACTGTTGATCCTCCACGGCAAGCAGGCCCTCAACGAGGACGTGCGCAGCGCCGTGCTGGCGCGGCGCGAGCAGGGTTGGGAGCTGGCGGTACGGGTGACCTGGGAGGGCGGTGACGCGAAGCGCCTGGTCAAGGAGGCCTTGGAGGGCGGCTACACCCACATCATTGCCGGCGGCGGCGATGGCACCTTGCGCGACGTGGCCGAGGCCATGGCGCAGGCCAAGGGTGAGGCCAGCCTGGTGCTGATGCCCCTGGGGACCGCCAACGATTTCGCCAAGGCTGCCGGCGTGCCATTGGAGCCCGCCCGGGCCCTGGCGTTGCTGGATGTGCCGCCCCGTGCGATCGACCTCGGCCAGGTCGGCGGGCAAATCTTCCTGAATATGGCCACCGGCGGCTTCGGCAGCCAGGTCACCGCCAATACCTCCGAAGACCTGAAGAAAGTCCTGGGTGGCGCCGCCTACCTGTTCACCGGCCTGACGCGCTTCAGCGAGTTGAAGGCCGCCTATGCCGAGCTGGACGGGCCGGATTTCCACTGGAAGGGCGAGCTGCTCGCCCTGGGCATCGGCAACGGTCGCCAGGCGGGCGGTGGGCATGTGCTGTGCCCTGGCGCATTGGCCGACGATGGATTGCTCGACATCAGTATCCTGCCGGCGCCCCAGGAAGTGGTGGGCACCTTGCGCGAGCTGATGGGTAACGGTTGGGAGCTGGACGCGATGTTCGTGCGGGCACGCCTGCCGTGGGTCAACATCAAGGTCGCGCAGGGCTTGTACATCAACCTCGATGGCGAGCCGCTGGAAGGTGACGACCTGCACTTCGAGGCCTTGCCCAAGGCCCTGCGCGTGCATCTGCCGGTGGGTTCGCCCCTAGTCGTCCAGGCTGATGATCTGCTCGCGCACGGCAAATAACACCAGGCCCGCCACATCGAATATCTGCAGGCGCTTCATGATTTGCGAGCGGTGGGCTTCGACGGTCTTGATGCTCAGGCCCAGGCCGTGGGCGATCTCGCGGGTGGATTTGCCGCGCACGATCAGGCGCAGGATTTCCAGTTGGCGGGCCGTGAGGTTATGGCTGTGGCGTGCGGGCGTGGCGGGTTCCTGGCTGCGCACCAGCGCCTGGTTGATCACGGTATGGGCGATCGCCGGGCTCAGGTAGCGCTCGTTGTTGCGCAAGGCCAGCAATGCGTGTTCCAGCTCGTTGGCAGTGGTGTCCTTGAGCAGGTAGCCGTGGGCGCCTGCCTCCAGCGCGCACATGATCAGCTCCGGGTCGGTGTGCATCGACAGGATCAGCACCTTGCTCCTGGGGTGCGCACGCTTGAGTTGCTGTAGCGCGTCGAGGCCGCTGGTGTGCTTCATGGACAGGTCCAACAGCACGATATCCGGCAGCAAGGTATTGAACTGCTCCAGCAACTGCGCGCCATCGCTGGCTTCGCCGGTCACTGTGTAGCCGGGAATATCCTGGATCAGCGCACGTACGCCGGCCCTGATCAGTGCATGGTCATCCACCAGGAGTAATGTGCAGGTCACTCGATAACCTTAGGGGCGCTGGCCCGTTCGAGAGTGCGGGGCGCCCAGGGGAAAAGCGCGTCGATCCGTGTGCCGTTGCCTGGTTGGCTGCTGACGGACAATGAACCGCCAAGCTGGTCAATGCGCTCGGACATGCCAGCCATGCCCCGTTGACCTTCCAGGCCGGGGTTGATGGCGGGCGAAAAGCCCTGGCCGTCATCACAGATGGTCAACGACAGGCCCTCGGGCAGGCGTTGCAGGCGCACCAGCAGATTGCGCGCCTGGGCGTGGCGCAGCATGTTGGTCACGGCTTCCTGGGTAATGCGAAAGGCCGCCACGGCCATTTCTTCAGGGATGCCGGTCAGTCGTTGCTGGCATTCGAGGCTCCAGTGCACCTGGGTGTTTTCCAGGGTCTTGAGCAGGTGCGCGCGCAGGCTGGCTTCCAGGCCCAGGCTGGCGAGCTGCCGGGGGTTGAGGATGGCGGATACATCGCGCACCTTGGCCAGGGTCTCGTTCAAGGTGTTGCACAGCACGGTGCACTGGCTTTGCAGCTCCTCCGGCAGGCGGCGCTTGAGCCATTCGCTTTGCAGCTTGGCGGCGGTCAGCAACTGGCCGATATCGTCATGCAGTTCACGGCTGAGGCGATGACGTTCGTTTTCCTGCACTTGCAACAGGCGATCGGCCAACTCCTGGGGCTGGAACTTGATGGATTTACGCGAGCGCCACTGTTGCAGGCCAACCACCACCAAGATGGCCAGGTTGAGCAGTAGCACCAGCAGCGGCAGCGGCGCGGAGCGGCTGTAGGCCCACAGGCTCAGCAGCAGCGAGCCGAGGCACAGGGCGAGGATCAAACGGCGTGCGTTGCTGCGGGACGCGGACCTTGCGATGAATGTCTTGAGGCTGGCATGCATAGCGGATGGAGCCAATGAAGGTTCGCTGCGGGAAGACCGGTCGCGGCTGACCGGGCTCTGTTTGGAATACGTTCTTGAATCGTTCTCAAGCAGGCTGAAGTTGAGTCACTTCAAGCGGGGGCATAGTACCACCACTCTTACCGTTGGTCGCCAGGTGCCGTGCCTGGCGGCCTATTTAAACGCGCAAGAACGCGGGGAATGATAATCCCTGCGTTAATGAAGTGAGGTTGTATTATTTCAAAGGGTTTGTATCGTTAATAGCTAATTGATGTTAAATCGCCATTTTGCTCCAGCGAGTTAGTTGGCGCTGTCGTTTTTAGATAACCCCGTGCTTGAATGCGACCTGAGAGCGCCTCAAGACAAATGATGCATACGTTGTTGCGGATTGTAACTGAAACCCTTTTGCGGAATTTGCAGGGTGACGGTGTCAATCAACTTGGTCTGTTCTTCTTTATCCAGGGTCAGTTGGCCTGTTTTTGCATCGATCAATTCCAACTGCCAGGCCAGCAATGTCAGGCAGTCATGCAGGGCCCCCAGGGCTTGATCATGTAACTGCAACGGGTTTTCGGCGTTGGCGATCACGTCCTGAATATGCCGCGAGAACTCGCTGATCGCTTGCAGGGCCAGGCAATCGGCCTTTTCGGCGAGCTTGATCAGGCTGATTTTCATGCAGTCGATGGCGTCACTGTCGTTGCGAATCAGATGCAGATGGCTCAGGCATTCTTCCGACTTGGCCAGCAGCTTTTCAGCCTCGCGCAGGAACTCAGGAAGTGCAAGTTGCCACTCGTTACCGTCGTTCATCATGCAAGTCTCCACAACATAAGGTCGGGTGATGAGAGGTCGCACCGGGTGAATGGCGTAAAACTACCGCTGAAAGATAACGGGAATCTGTAGGTCGCTTCTGAGTTTTCAGTAGGACGTTTATTTGAATGACGGCGACGGCTGCGCGTGGCCCTCGTGAGTGGGCTCGATTGCACACCTTCAGTTGCCGCGACGTGAGCGTCTGGAAAACCCATAAGACGAGGGCTGTGGATGGCAAACAAAAGCCTGACTCCATTCATGCAATGAGAATGGCGTCACATTAATGGCTATTAGATATTGCGAATATCAGGTTGGGCCTGATTGTGTATAGGGGAATCCCTTACATGGCGGAACCTTGCGTCGATTTGAGTGTCGCGCAATGTCGTTGCACCGCCATATGAACAGGCCTCAGCAGTAAAGCATGATGTCAGTGTGACATCAATGAATTTACGTGGCATTTTACCGGGGTCAAGGTCCGGCATTTGCCGCCGATAACAAGCTAACTGCACAAACACTTCGCGCATTACTTTCCAGCGCACACCAGGAGCTCTTAATGGCCGGCATTCTCGACACGGTAGACCAACGCACGCAACTGGTGGGTGAGAATCGCCTGGAGATCCTCATGTTCCGCCTGGCCGGGCGGCAGCTGTTCGCCATCAACGTGTTCAAGGTGCAGGAAGTCCTGCAACTGCCCAAGCTGACCCTGATGCCCCAGCGCCACCCCTTCGTGTGCGGCGTGGTCAACCTGCGGGGCCAGACCCTGCCGGTGATCGACTTGTCCCAGGCCATCGGCATGCGTCCGCTGGTGCCGGGCCCCAACAGCACCATTATCGTCACCGAGTACAACCGCTCGGTGCAGGCGTTCCTGGTGGGTGGCGTGGACCGCATCGTCAACATGAACTGGGAAGCCATCCTGCCGCCGCCGACCAGCGCCGGGCGCCAGCATTACCTCACCGCCATCAGCAAGGTCGACGACCAGTTGGTGGAGATCATCGACGTGGAAAAAGTCCTCGCCGAGATCGTGCCGTACAACGCCAAGGTCTCCCGCGAAAAACTCGACGACCCGGTGCTGGAGCGCGCCCGTGGCCGCGAAGTGCTGCTGGTGGACGACTCCAACGTGGCCCTGTCGCAATTGCGCGACACCCTCGGCCAACTGGGCGTGAAGATGCACATCGCCAGCGACGGTCTCAAGGCGCTGAACATGCTCAAGGCCTGGGCCGACGCCGGCCATGTCATGACCGACAAGCTGCTGATGATCTTCACCGACGCCGAAATGCCCGAGATGGACGGCTACCGCCTCACCACCGAAATCCGCAACGACCCACGGCTGCGCAAGCTCTACGTGGTACTGCACACCTCGCTGTCGGGCAGCTTCAACGACTCGATGGTGAAGAAGGTCGGCTGCGACAACTTCCTGTCCAAGTTCCAGCCGGACAAGCTGGTGGATGTGGTGCGTCAGCGCCTGATGCTGGACGAAGCGTCCGCTTGACCTTAGGGTGACGGCTTTGCCCCTCAGGAATGTTGGCCCATGCTTCGTCTCAGCGCGTTGTACCGTTACCCCTTGAAGTCCGGCAAGGCCGAAACCCTGCAACAGGTCGGCCTGGATAAACTGGGGTTGGACGGCGATCGACGCTGGATGCTGGTGGATGAGGCCAGCGGGCGTTTCCTCACCCAGCGCGCCGTGGCGAAGATGAGCCAACTGTCGGCGCTGTGGAACAGCAGCGGTGGCCTGACCCTGAGTTCGCCTGGCTACGCGCCGCTGGACGTGGCGCTGCCCGGCAGTGCGGCCGAGCTACGTGGCGTGACCATCTGGCGCGACACCTTGCGTGTGCCGGACGCCGGCGACGAAGCCGCCGCCTGGGTCAGCGCCTTTATCGGCAAGCCCACGCGGCTGGTGCAGATCCCCCTTGAGCGGGCGCGCACCACCCAGGCAGGTTACGGCCGCGATGATGACCAGGTCGCGTTCGCCGACGGTTATCCGTTGCTGGTGATCGGGCAAGCGTCCCTCGACGATCTCTCGCAAAAAGTCGGCCGTCCCATGGACATGCTGCGCTTTCGCCCCAACCTGGTGATCGAAGGCAGCGACGCCTTCGCCGAGGATGGCTGGAAGCGCCTGCGCATCGGGGATGTGGAGTTCCGTGCAGTCAAGCCCTGCTCACGCTGCATTCTCACCACCATCGATCCGCACACCGGCGAGCGCAGTTCCGACCGTGAGCCTTTTGTGACGCTGGAGGCCTACCGCAAGACCGAGGACGGCGCGATTTTTGGCCAGAACCTGGTCAACGATGGCGTGGGCCGCCTGGAAGTGGGCATGCCGGTGATCATCCTCGAATAAGCCATGGGCCCATAAAAAATGCCCGTCTCCTGGGAGACGGGCATTTTTTTTGCGGCGCAGCGATCAGCCGCGGTATTCGCACAGGTAAGCGGTGTCCACCGCGACCTTCAGCTGGAACTTGCTGTTGGCCGGTACGTTGAACTGGCTGCCGGCAGCGAAGGTTTCCCAGTCGTTGGCGTCGGGCAGCTTGACGCTCAGGGCGCCGGACACCACGTGCATGATTTCACGCTGGGCGGTGCCGAATTCGTATTCACCCGGGGCCATCACGCCGATGGTCGCCGGACCTTCTGCGGTGCCGAAAGCGATCGACTTGACGGTGCCGTCGAAGTACTCGTTGACTTTGAACATGGGCGAATCCTCGGAAAAAGTTGATGCTTTACGCTCATCCTGTAGGCGCGAGCTTGCTCGCGAAAAACCTGAGAGCGCCGCTGGGTGCCAGGTTTACCGCGTTATCGTTAACGACCTTCGCGAGCAAGCTCGCTCCTACAGTTGAGCAGCAAGGAAAAGGGGGAGTCAGTATGCCCAAGGCTTCGGGCGCTGCCTAGACCGGCAAAATCAGCGGCAGCAGGCGCGCGGTGTTGCGTGCATCTTCCAGCGCTCGATGTTGCTGGCCCTGGAACTGCATCCCCGCCAATTGCAGGGCGCCATTGAGCCCCAGGGGCTTGTCCAGGCGCCGGGCCTTGGCGAAGCGTTGCTTGAGGTTGACATGGGGCGTGGGGGCCATGGCGCTGGCCAGGCCATGGCGCTGCCATTCGAGCTCCAGCTGCACGCGGTCGTAGTCACCCCAACTGGCCCAGCCTTCCAGGCGCGCCTGATGCTGGCCCAGCCAGCGCTCGAACAGCGGCCACACCTCGATGAACGGCGCAGCGCCGTCGATGTTTGCCTGGGTGATATGGGTCAGCTGACGACAAAAGGGCGTGAGCAAGGGGCGGCGCAGCGGCCGCACAAAGCGCTGGAAGTGGTCCAGTTCGCGGCCCTGGCGGTTCACCAGGCTCGCGCCGATCTCGATGACTTCCATCTCCGTCACGGGCCAGCCGCCTTCATCCGTTGTGGCTTCAAGGTCAATAATCAGCCAATGAGGCATCGCGCAGGTTCCCGTACTCGTCCTTTCCCGTTGGGGATAGAGCGTAGACCGGCCTTGTAGTTCCGACTAGGGGGTTATTCGATCTCCAGCAGAACCTGGCGATTGCGTACCTGATCGCCCGCCATCACCTGCACGGCCTTGACCACGCCGTCCCTGTCGGCCTTGAGTGGATGCTCCATTTTCATGGCTTCGAGCACCAGCAGCAGTTGGCCTTTAGTCACCTGTTCACCGGTGCTGACGCGGACGTCGACGATGGCACCGTCCATCGGTGCCTTGACCGTGCCGCTGCCGGCGTCGGCCTGGCGCCCGGCAACCTGCTGGGTGCGGTTGGTGACGGTAAGGCCAGGCAGCCACAGCCGGGAGCCCTCAAGGTGATAGGCGATACGCCGGCGAACGCCGTTGAGCACCACGGTGGCGTGACGGCCATCGGTGCTGAGTAGCAGGGGGGCGGCGGTGACAGTATGGATTTCGCCGTCGACCTCCAGGCGAAAGGTGCAGGGAACACGGGCGTTGTTGCGCCATCCCGCGAGGCCGTGGGGATGCTGGTCGGCGCTGTGTTGGTAAAACAGCGCGGCGGCCAGGGCGAGTTGATCACTTGTCGCGGCCGGGCGCGGTATTTCGCCGAAGTGCTCGGCGATAAAGCCGGTGCTGAAATCACCGTCGATAAAGCCTGGGTGCTTGAGCAATTCAGCCAACAAGCGCTGATTGGTCGTCACCCCCAGCAACAACGTGTCTTCCACCGCCCGCAGCAGTTTGCGCCGGGCTTCTTCGCGGGTGGCGCCATGGGCGATGAGCTTGCCGAGCATCGGGTCATAGAACGGGCTGATGGTTTCGCCTTCGTACAGCCCATGGTCAACCCGTACGCCCACGGCCGGTTCCCAGCGCAGCACCTCACCGGTTTGCGGCAGGAAGCCCTGGGCCGGGTCTTCGGCATAGAGGCGCACTTCCATGGCGTGGCCGCTCAGGCTCACCTGCGCCTGCTCGAGCGGCAGCGGCTGGCCGGCGGCGACCTGCAGTTGCCAGGCCACCAGGTCGAGGCCGGTGATCAGCTCGGTGACCGGGTGCTCCACTTGCAGGCGGGTGTTCATTTCCAGGAAGTAGAACCGGCCGTTGCGGTCGAGCAGGAACTCCACGGTACCGGCGCCGAGGTAATTTACCGCGCGTCCGGCCTTGAGCGCGGCCTCGCCCATGGCCTGGCGCAGTTCGGGCGTCATCACCGGGCAGGGCGCTTCCTCGATGACTTTTTGATGGCGGCGCTGGATCGAGCAGTCGCGTTCGCCGAGGTAAATCAGGTTGCCGTGGCGGTCGCCGAACAGCTGGATCTCGACGTGGCGCGGCTCGATCAGCGCCTGTTCGAGGATCAGTTCGTCACTGCCGAAGGCGTTCCTGGCCTCCGAGCGGGCGCTGTGCAGGTTGTCCAGCAGCGCCTCTGGCCGGTGGACCAGGCGCATGCCACGGCCACCGCCGCCGGCGCTGGCCTTGATCATCAACGGGTAGCCGATGCGCTCGGCTTCACGTTGCAGGCAGGTGTCATCCTGGGCGCTGCCCTGGTAGCCGGCGATGCAAGGCACGCCGGCCTCGAGCATGGCGAGTTTGGACCGGCGCTTGCTGCCCATCAGTTCGATGGCCTCGGCGCTGGGGCCGATGAATGTCAGGCCGGCGTCCTGGCAGGCGCGGGCGAAGCCGGAGTTTTCCGAGAGGAAGCCGTAGCCGGGGTGGATGGCATCGGCGCCGGTTTTTTTCGCGGCCTCGAGGATGGCCGGGATGTTGAGGTAGGACAGTTGTACCGCAGCGGGGCCGATGTGCACGGCTTCGTCGGCCATCTGCACGTGCAGGGCCTCGGCGTCGGCGTCGCTGTAGACGGCGACGGTGCGGTAGCCCAAGGCCTGGGCCGTGCGCTGGATGCGGCAGGCGATTTCGCCGCGGTTGGCGATGAGGATTTTTGTGAACTGCGGCATTGGGTTATCCCTTGGGTTATGCGGTGGCTGTTCCGGACGTCACTTGCACCACCGAGGCTTTCTCTTCTGCACAAACGCCTGCGTCCCCTCGATCCCTTCTGCACTGGTCACTGCTTCGGCAAACCACTGCGCCGCCTGGTCCAGCAGCGGCCCCAGGGGCTGCTCCACGCTGGCCAGCAGCAGCGCCTTGGTGCGCGCATTGGCGCCTGGGGCGCAGCGCAGCACCTGCCCCAGCACCTCATCCAGACGTTCGGCCAACGCCTGCGGATCGGTCTCGGTGAAGTGCACCAGCCCCAGCCGTTGAGCTTCCAACCCATCGAACCGCGCCGCCGTCAGCGCCAGTCGCCGCGCCTGGGTCAGGCCGATACGCTTGACCACAAACGGCGCAATCTGTGCCGGCAGCAACCCCAGGCTGGTCTCCGGCAAACCGAACTGCGCCTGGTGATCGGCAATCGCGATGTCACTCACGCAGGCCAGGCCAAACCCGCCGCCCAGCACCGCGCCTTGCAGCACCACGATGACCACTTGCGACACGGCTTCCACCGCTTGCAGCAACGTGCCGAAGGCCCGGTTCAACGCCTGCAATTGATCGCCTGTGCTGACCAGGTCCTTCACATCGGCACCGGCGCAAAAATGCCCGCCTGCGCCGCTGATCACCACGGCGCGCACCTGGCTGTCCAACCCGGCCAGCACCGCGCGCAGTTCGTTGACCATTTCCAGGCTCATGGCATTGCGGCATTCGGGCCGGTTGAGGGTGATGTGCAACACGCCGTTGTGGGGTTCGAGCAGCAGGGTATTCATGGCTTTTTCCCCGGTAAAGTGCCCATCAACTTGCAGATGATGCCCAGCATGATTTCATCGGCGCCGCCGCCAATCGACACCAGGCGCACATCGCGATAGGCGCGGGCCACCGGGTTGTCCCACATGAAGCCCATGCCGCCCCAGTATTGCAGGCAACTGTCGCTGACTTCGCGGCCGAGGCGTCCGGCCTTGAGCTTGGCCATGGAGGCCAGGCGGGTCACGTCCTGGCCCTTGATGTACTGTTCGGTGGCCTGGTAGACCAGTGCGCGCAGGCATTCGATTTCGGTGGCCAGTTCGGCCAGGCGAAAGTGAATCACCTGGTTGTCGATCAGCGCCTTGCCGAAGGTCTGGCGCTCCTTGCAGTACTCGACGGTACTGTCGATGCAGTACTCCAGGCCCTTGATCATATTGGCCGCGCCAAACAGGCGTTCTTCCTGGAACTGCAGCATCTGCATCATGAAACCCGCGCCTTCATGGCCGATGCGATTGCGCTGGGGCACGCGCACGCCGTCGAAGAACACCTGGGCGGTCTCGGAGCTGTGCATGCCGAGTTTTTCCAGGGGCGGGCTGACGCTGATCCCTGGGGTGTTCATCGGCACCATGATCAGCGACTTGTTGATATGCGGCTTGTCGTCGGAGGTGTTGGCCAACAGGCAGATAAAGTCGGCGCTGGGCGAGTTGGTGATCCACATTTTGCTGCCGTTGATCACATAGTCGCTGCCGTCCTTGCGCGCATGGGTTTTCAACCCGGCCACGTCGGAACCGGCGCCGGTTTCCGAGACGCCGATGCAACCGACCTGCTCGCCGCTGATGGCCGGGCGCAGGAATTCGTCGCGCAATTCATCGGAACCGAAGCGGGCGAGGGCGGGGGTGCACATATCGGTCTGCACGCCGATGGACATGGGGATGCCGCCGCAGCGGATGGTGCCGAACTCTTCGGCGGCGACGATCGAGTAGCTGTAGTCCAGGCCCATGCCGCCGAATTGTTCCGGTTTGGAAATCCCCAGCAAGCCGAGGTCGCCGGCCTTGCGGAAGATGTCGTGGATGGGGAAGCGCCCGGCCTTTTCCCATGCGTCCACATGGGGGTTGATCTCGCGGTCGACGAAGGCACGGACGGTGCGGCGCAATTCCTGGTGTTCCTGGGTGAAGATCATTGTTCTTGTTCTCCGGTTAGAAGCGCGCGATGCCGAAGCTGTTGGGCTGCAACTCGCGGACGTCGGCCTCGTGACAGATATCCAGCAGAAAGCCGAGTAAGGTACGGGTATCCCGTGGGTCTATCAGCCCGTCATCCCACAGGTTCGCGCTGCCATAGAGTGCGGTGGACTGGCTGTCGAGTTTTTGCGCGGTGACCTGTTCGAGCATGTCCAGTACCTTGGGATCCGGCACCAGGCCGTCTTTCAACTGCTTGGCCTCGGTGACGATCCGCAGCACCTTGCCCGCCTGGGCTCCGCCCATCACCGCCGTGCGGCTGTTGGGCCAGGCGAAGATAAAACGCGGGTCCAGGCCGCGACCGCACATTGCATAGTTGCCGGCGCCGTAGGAGCCACCGACCACCACCGTGAGTTTAGGCACCCTTGCGTTGGCCACCGCCTGGATCATCTTCGCGCCATGCTTGATCGCCCCTTGCTGCTCCGCTTCGGTACCCACCATGAAGCCGGTGGTGTTGTGCAGGAACAGCAGCGGTGTGCGGCTCTGGTCACACAGCTGGATAAACTGCGCCGCCTTGCTCGCGCCCTTGGGCGTGATCGGGCCGTTGTTGCCGATCACGCCGACCGCGCGGCCCTGGATGTGCAGATGGCCGCAGACGGTATGGGCGTCGAGCGCTGCCTTGAACTCGAGGAACTGCGAGCCGTCGGCCAGGCGCGCGAGGATTTCGCGCACGTCGTAGGGCTTTTTCGGGTCAGCGGGGATCAGCCCCAGCAGGTCGTCGATGGGGTACAGCGGCTCGGCGTAAGTGCGTTTGGGCGTCAACGGCAGGCGCTCATCCCAAGGCAACAGGCTGACGATTTCACGCACGATACGCACGCCATCGGCGTCGTTTTCCGCCAGGTATTCGGCGGTGCCGGCGATCTGTGCATGCATTTCGGCGCCGCCCAATTCTTCATCGGTGGCGACTTCACCGGTCGCCGCCTTGAGCAGCGGCGGGCCGGCGAGGAACAGCTTGGCCTTGCCGCGCACCACCACCACGTAATCCGACAGCCCTGGCTGGTACGCGCCCCCCGCCGTGGCCGAGCCGTGCACCACGGTGATCTGCGGCAAGCCCATGGCGGACATGCGCGCCTGGTTGGCAAAGCTGCGCGCGCCTTCGACGAAAATCTCCGCGGCGTAGTTGAGGTTGGCGCCACCGCTTTCGGCGAGGGTCACCACCGGCAGTTTGTTGTCCATGGCGATCTGTTGCAGGCGCAGGGATTTTTTCAGGCCGGAGGGCGAAACGGTGCCGCCCTTGATCGCGCTGTTATTGGCCACCACCAGCATGCGTACGCCGCTGACGTAGCCGATACCGGCGATCAACCCACCGCCGGCGGCGCTGCCGTCCTTGTCATCATGCAGCTTGTAACCGGCCAGGCTCGCCAGTTCCAGGAACGGCGCGCCCGGGTCCAGCAGCAGGTTGAGGCGCTCGCGGGGCAGCAGTTGGCCGCGTTTTTCGAACTTGGGCCTGGCTTCCTCGGCCTTGCCCAGCAGGGCCTGTTCCAACTGGCGCAGGTGTTGGATGCCTTCCAGCATGGCGGCGCGGTTCTGGGCGAACTGCGGGCTATGGGGATCGATCAGGCTGTCAATCAGCGGCATGGTTTATTGCTCCGCCTTGTGTCGCGGCCGCTGACGATCACGGTGTGACCCTGGAACAGGCCGGCTTTGAAGATCGAGTCGAAGGCCACGGCGACGCTCCTTTATGATGTGAGTTGATCGGCGATGTGTTGCGGCACGGCGATGGGGATTTCCAACAGCTGCTGGGCGAAGGCCTTGCCCTGGGGGTCGATGCGCAGGCTGGCGATGCCGCCGCCGCCCAGGGCGTTTTCCAGCAGGAAATTGAGGCTGTGGCTGCCGGGCAAATACCAGCGTTCAACGCGGCCGTGCACGGGGTCGAGCACATGGCCCATCCAGTCGACGAGCACCTCTGGCGTCAGTGCTTCGGCAATCCACGGCAGGTACTCGGGGGCGCGGGCGATGACCCCGATATTGCTGTGGTTGCCCTTGTCGCCGGAGCGCGCCACGGCGAGTTTCACCAGCGCCACGCTGGCGTCGGCGCGGCCTTGGGGCTGGGGCGGATCCATCGGCGCGGCAGGTAGGATCGGCGCGTCGACGATGGGCAGCGTGCAGACGTGGCGTTGACCCTGGAAGTCGACTACCACCTCGCAGGCGGCCTTATCGATCAGGAACGAGAACAAGCGGATCAGCGGGTACACCGTCGGCCGCCCGCCGACAATCCCGGTCAGCCCCGGCGCCATGCCCGTGGCCGCCTGGGCGATCTCGCGGGCGAACAGCACCAGCGCCGGCTTGCTCGGGTGGCGCACCGCCAGCTTGACCACCACCTCGCGGCAGTCGTGGCGCAGGGCGCGGGGGCCATACGTCGCTTCGCTGCCCAGCAGTTCGATATTCACGTCGGTGTAGGGCGCCCAGCCGCGCTGGCTGAACAGTTCCGAGGTCTTGTTGATGATCGCCTGGCTGACCCGCTCGGCCTTGGCCACCGCGTCTATCCCGGCGATCAGGCAACTGGCGGTGCAGCGAAAGCCCTCCGGGTAAGTGGCGCTGACCTTGTACTGATGCGTTGGCGGCAACCCCTTGGCGCCGTGCAGGCGTACGCAGTTTTTGCCTTGCTGCTGCAGCTTCACCTGGCTGAAATCGCAGATCACATCGGGCAGCAGATACGCGTGTGGGTCGCCGATTTCATACAGCAGCTGTTCGGCCACGCTCAGTTCGCTGATCAGGCCACCGCTGCCCTCGACTTTACTGACCGTGAACTGGCCGTCAGCGCTAACCTCGACGATGGGGAAGCCGATGTGCTCGTAGTCGGGCACGTCACGCCAGTCGGTGAAGTTGCCACCGGTACACTGTGCGCCGCATTCGATGATATGCCCGGCCAACGCGGCCTGGGCCAGGCGGTCGTAGTCCTGCCACGACCAACCGAATTCATGCACCAGCGCTGCGCTGACCACCGCGCTGTCGACCACCCGGCCGGTGATGACGATGTCCGCGCCCAGTTGCAGCGCCTGGGCAATGCCCGGTGCGCCGAGGTAGGCATTGGCCGATACGCACAGGGGCGGCAGCGGTACGCCGTTGAACATGTCGGTGATGCCGTGCAGGTGCTTGAGCCGGGGGTGCAGGTCATCGCCCAGCAGCACGGCGATTTTCAACGGCACCTGGGCTTTATCGCAGGCAGCTTGCAGGACGGCGGCGCAGGCCTGGGGGTGGATGCCGCCGGCATTGCTGATCACGCGGATGCCCTGGCGCTGGATCTCGGCCAGCAGCGGTGTGAGCACCTCGACGAAATCCGTGGCGTAGCCGGCCTGGGGATCTTTCATCCGTGCACCGGCGAGGATCGACATCGTGACTTCCGCCAGGTAGTCGAACACCAGGTAGTCCAGCTTGCCGCCGTGCACCAACTGCGCGGCCGCGCTGCAGGTGTCACCCCAGAAGGCGCTGGCGCAGCCGATACGAACCGTCTTGCTCATGAGAAATCCTTCCTCGAATGGCTGGCAACGAGACTACCAAGCAAGCGCTTGGTTTGTAAACTCCGGTCACAAGTTTTGGCCAAGCGCTTGCTTGGGTGACTGGCACGGCCTAAATTGCCGGCCAAGACGTCAGTAGAAGTAGAGGAGAGCAGCATGGATGAGCACAAAGCCCTGCGGGTGATGCGCACCATGGTCGACGGCGGCCAATTGACCGACCCCGACAGTGCCCGGGGCAAGTTGCTGCAAACCGCGGCGCACCTGTTTCGCAACAAGGGCTTTGAACGCACCACCGTGCGCGACCTGGCCAGTGCCGTGGGCATCCAGTCCGGCAGCATCTTTCATCACTTCAAGAGCAAGGACGAGATCCTGCGCGCGGTGATGGAGGAAACCATCCACTACAACACGGCCTTGATGCGTGCCTCGCTCGAGGAAGCGAGCACCGTACGCGAACGTGTGCTGGCGCTGATTCGCTGCGAATTGCAGTCGATCATGGGCGGCAGCGGCGAGGCCATGGCGGTGCTGGTGTATGAATGGCGTTCGCTGTCGACCGACGCCCAGGCCCAGGTGCTGGCGTTGCGCGATGTGTACGAAGACATCTGGCTGCAGGTGCTGGGCGAGGCCAAGGCGGCGGGTTACATCAAGGGCGATGTGTTTATTGCGCGACGCTTCCTCACCGGAGCCTTGTCCTGGACCACCACCTGGTTTCGCGCCGAGGGCAACCTGACCCTGGAGCAATTGGCCGAAGAAGCCTTGTTGATGGTTTTGAAGGCCGAGTGAGGCGCAAGCTATTAATTTGCCGGTGGAAAGTTGTCTAGCTGGGCAAAAACGCCTAGCTTATCGACATCGATGTATTAAACGGTGTGTGCCTTGATGTTTTCGCCATGGCGGTTGGCTGCAGGACTTACTTTATGGGCACTCGGCACCGCAGCGTGGTTGCCGGCTTCGGCTGCGCAACTGGTGCGCATCGGCGCGGCGCATTTTCCGCCCTACACCGTGCGCCCGGAGCAAGGCGCCGACACCGGTTTGTTGCCTCAATTGGTGGAGGCCTTGAACGCCTCGCAAACCGACTACCAGTTTGTGCTGGTACCCACCTCCATCCCTCGGCGTTTTCGTGATTTCGAACAAGGCCGTATCGACATGGCCATCTTCGAAAATCCCGATTGGGGCTGGCAGAAGGTTGCCCACACCAGCATCGACATGGGTCTGGAAGATGCGGAAATCTTCGTCGCCCAGCGTGAGCCCGGTCGAGGCCAGGACTATTTCGCCGACCTTGCCGGGAAACGCCTGGCGGTGTTCAGCGGCTATCACTACGCCTTTGCCAACTTCAACCCCGACCCCAAGTACTTGGCCGAGCACTTCAACGCCACCTTGACCTATTCCCATGACAGCAACCTGCTGATGGTTGCGCGCGGGCGTGCGGACATCGCCTTGGTAACCCGTTCGTACCTGAGTGACTTCATGGTGCGCAATACGGATATGGCCGGGCAGTTCCTGGTCTCGGAGCGCATCGACCAGGTCTATCACCACTACGCGTTGCTGCGGCCCAAGGCGCCGATCACGGGCGAGGCGTTTTCGGCGTTGCTCAAGCGCTTGCGCGACAGCGGCGAGATGCTGAAGATTTTCGAGCCGTACCGCATCGATGTGATGGCGGTACCCTGAGGTCACACGCGCCGTGCAAACGTATCGCTATGGTTGCCGGACACCTTGCGGCAGTGCACCAGCGCATCGCGAATCATGAAGTTCACCAACGTCGGTGAAACCCCCAGTTCCTTGGCAATGTCCTTTTGCGGCACACCGTGCAGGCGGTACATCTCGAACGCATAGCGGGTGCGCTGGGGCAACTCCGTCAGGGCGTCGGCGATGTTTTCCAGGGTGTTGAAATTGATGTGGGAGGTTTCCGGTGAAGCGCCGTGAATGACCACATTCAAGCCTTCCTCTTCCGTCCCGGAATATTTGAGTTCCAGGGCCTGCTTGCGGTAGTGATCGATCGCCAGGTTGCGCACGATCTGGAACAGATAACTCAGTTGGGCCTTGAACGATGACGTGATCGTCGGCGCCGATTGCAGGCGGAAGTAGGCGTCCTGCACTACATCTTCGGCACGGGAGCGGCACCCGGTAATACGTGCCGCAATCTTCACCAGAATCAGTCGATTGTCGACAAATGCCTGGAGAAGCGGTGAGTCGCACCTGCCTGTGGATACTTGTTCCGTCATGGAAATCACCTTGTCGCAAAAGAGGTTAGGGGAGGGCGTCCTTGCTGAGGCCTCCTACACATCGGGCAACAAATTATGCTGAATGATAATGATTGTCAAATGAGAAGGCGAACTAATCTTATGCTTTCTTGTTAGGTGTGAACCACGTCTCGCAGGTACCCGGCGACTAATTATTTGCCGGTGCCGTCCGTTCTTCTGGGTGACAGGGCCGTTAGTCAAGCGGCCAAGGATCAGCACCCGCAGGAGGACGACATGGGTTTTTATCGTGCACACAGCGTGTTTCAGTTTGGAGTCGTCGCGGGATGACTACGCCGACTCGACTGCGCCTGTTCTGCCTGCCCTATTCGGGCGCCAGCGCCATGGTTTACGCGCGTTGGCGCCGCACGTTGCCGGAGTGGTTGCAGGTGTGCCCGCTGGAATTGCCTGGGCGGGGCATGCGCATGGACGAGCCCCTGCAGCGCGATATCAAGGCCTTGGCGGCGCAGCTCGCGGAGGAAATCAGTCGCGACTTGAGCAGCCCTTATGCGTTGTTCGGCCATAGCCTCGGCGGCCTGCTGGCCTTTGAGTTGGCCCACGCGTTAAACGCACGAAATGTCCCTGCGCCGCTGGCGCTGTTCGCCTCCGGCACGGCCGGCCCGGCCCGCCGCGATGTCAGCGAATACGCCATCGAAAAGACCGACGCGCAACTGATCGCCCGCCTGCGCGAACTGCAAGGCACTGCCGAAGAAGCCCTGGCCAATCCCGAGTTGATGCAGTTGATGCTGCCGATCCTGCGTGCCGACTTCCTGCTGTGCGGCAGCTTCACCTACGGCGAGCGCAAGCCGCTGGACCTGCCGATCCATGTGTTCGGCGGCAAGCAGGACAGCGTGCGCTCCGACCAGTTGCTCGACTGGCAGCTCGATGCCGCCAGCGGTTTTTCCCTGGACATGTTCGACGGCCACCACTTCTTCCTTATCCAGCACGAAAGCGCCGTATTGCGCTGCGTGCGGCGCTATGCCGACGAACACCTGGCCCGCTGGCGCAATGGCGCGGCGCGGCAAATGGCCGCCGGCTGATCGCTCTCCCATTCCCGAATTTCCCGTAAGCCGATTTCAGGCAGGAACCCCATGATGGACGCCTTCGAACTTCCCCGCACCCTGGTCGAGTCCCTTCAACGTCGCGCCGCCCAGGCCCCGGACCAGGTCGCCCTGCGCTTCCTCGCCGAGTCGGCCGAGCACAACGTGGTACTCAGTTACCGTGACCTGGACCAACGCGCCCGCACCATCGCCGCCGCCCTCCAGGCCAATGCGGCACAGGGCGACCGTGCGGTGCTGCTGTTCCCCAGTGGCCCGGACTACGTCGCGGCGTTCTTCGGCTGCCTGTACGCTGGGGTGATCGCGGTGCCGGCCTACCCGCCGGAGTCCACCCGCCGTCATCACCAGGAGCGCTTGCTGTCGATTATCGGTGACGCCGAACCACGTCTGCTGCTGACCATCGCCAGCCTGGCCGAGGGCCTCGGGCAGATCGAAAACGCGCCGCCGGTGCTGAGTGTCGACACCCTCGACGCACAGATCGCCAGCGCCTGGAGCGCCCCCGACCTGCAACCCGACGACATCGCCTTCCTGCAATACACCTCCGGCTCCACCGCGTTGCCCAAGGGTGTGCAAGTCAGCCACGGCAACCTGGTGGCCAACGAAGTGCTGATCCGGCGCGGCTTTGGCATCGACCTGAACCCTGACGACGTGATCGTCAGCTGGCTGCCGCTGTACCACGACATGGGCCTGATCGGCGGCCTGCTGCAACCGATTTTCAGCGGCGTGCCGTGCGTGTTGATGTCGCCGGCCTATTTCCTCGGCCGGCCATTGCGCTGGCTCGAAGCGATCAGCGAATACCGCGGCACCATCAGCGGCGGACCGGATTTCGCCTACCGCCTGTGCAGCGAGCGGGTCAGTGAGTCGGCCCTGGAACGCCTGGATTTGAGCAACTGGCGCGTGGCCTATTCCGGCTCCGAGCCCATCCGCCTCGACACCCTCGAGCGCTTCGCCGAGAAGTTCGCCGCCTGCGGGTTTACCCCGGATAACTTCTTCGCCTCCTACGGCCTGGCCGAAGCCACCCTGTTCGTCGCCGGCGGCCGGCGTGGCCATGGTATCCCGGCGCTGCGCGTCGACGAGCAGGCCCTGGCCGCCAACCGTGCCGAGCCGGGGCGGGGCAGTGCGATCATGAGTTGCGGCACCTCCCAGCCGGAACACGCGGTGCTGATCGCCGACCCGCACACACTGAGCGAGCTGGCCGACAACTGCGTCGGCGAACTCTGGGCCAGCGGCCCGAGCATCGCCCACGGCTACTGGCGCAACCCGGAGGCCAGCGCCAAGACCTTCGTGCAGCATGCCGGCCGTACCTGGCTGCGCACCGGTGACCTGGGCTTTATCCGCGAGGGCGAGGTGTACATCACCGGTCGCCTGAAAGACCTGCTGATCGTACGCGGCCATAACCTCTACCCCCAGGACATCGAGCAGACCATCGAGCGCGAAGTGGAAGTGGTGCGCAAGGGCCGGGTCGCGGCGTTTGCGGTGAATGACAACGGCCTGGAAGGCATCGGCATCGCCGCAGAAATCAGCCGCAGCGTGCAGAAGATCCTGCCGCCTGAAGCGCTGATCAAAGCCATCCGCCAAGCCGTGGCCGAGGCCTATCAAGAGGCGCCGTGCGTGGTGGTGTTGCTCAACCCCGGCGGCTTGCCCAAGACCTCCAGTGGCAAGGTGCAGCGTGCAGCGTGTGCGCTTCGGCAGGCTGACGGCAGCCTCGACTGCTACGCACAGTTCCCCGATTTGCACGCCCAGGCGAGCGCTGTTGCACTGGAATCCGAACTGCAAAGCCGGATCGCCGCGATCTGGTGCGAGCAGTTGCAGGTCGCCACGGTGGCGGCCGACGATCACTTCTTCCTGCTCGGCGGCAACTCCATCACCGCCACCCAGGTGGTCGCGCGCCTGCGGGAAACCCTCGGCCTGGAGTTGAACCTGCGCCTGCTGTTCGAGGCGCCGACGTTGTCCGGGTTCGCCGCCGGCGTGGCGCAACTGCAACAGGACGGCGGCATTGCCCAAGGTGCGATCTGCCCGTTGTCGCGGCAGGACGAACTGCCCCAATCCCTGGCCCAGAACCGCCTGTGGATCACCTGGCAACTGGACCCGCAGAGCAGCGCCTACACCATCCCCGGCGCCCTGCGGCTGCGTGGCGAGCTGGATGAAGACGCGCTGCGCTCAAGCTTCCAGCACCTGATCCAGCGCCACGAAGCCTTGCGCACTCGCTTCTATGAGCGCGATGGGCAGGGCTTCCAGCGTGTGGAGGCCAACAGTGATTTCGACCTGCAGGTCATCGATCTCAGCGACTTGCCTGTCGCCGAGCGTGAAGCCCGCGCACAACAGATCCGTGAGGACGAAGCCCGCACCCTGTTCGACCTGGAAAAAGGCCCGCTGCTGTGGGTGACCCTGGTGCGCCTGGACGAGGACGATCACCAGTTGCTGGTGACCCTGCATCACATCATCGCCGATGGCTGGTCGTTGAATATCCTCATCGACGAGTTCTCGCGCCTGTACGCCGCCGCAAGCCAGGGCCAGGCCCTGACGTTGCCACCACTGGCCTTGCAGTACGCCGACTACGGCAGCTGGCAGCGCCAATGGCTGGCCGACGGTGAAGGCCAGCGCCAACTGGCGTACTGGAAAGCGCGGTTGGGCGACGAGCACCCGACCCTGAGCCTGGCCACCGACCACCCGCGTGCGGCCCGGCAACGCCACAGCGCATCGCGCCATAGTGTGCGCCTGAGTGTCAGCCTCAGCGAGGCGATTCGCCAGACCGCCCAGGCCCACGAGTCCACGCCGTTCATGCTGTTGCTGGCGGCGTTCCAGACCTTGCTCTACCGCTACAGCGGCCAGCGCGATATCCGCATCGGCGTGCCCAACGCCAACCGCCCGCGCCAGGAAACCCAAGGCCTGATCGGCTTCTTTATCAACACCCTGGTGCTGCGTGCCGAGTTGGACGGGCGCCAGCCTTTCACTGAGCTGCTGGCCGCCACCCGCCAGACTGCACTGGGCGCCCAGGCCCATCAGGACCTGCCCTTCGAGCAACTGCTGGAAGCCTTCCCGCAAGCCCGCGAACAGGGCCTGTTCCAGGTCATGTTCAACCACCAGCAACGCGACCTCAGCGCCTTGCGCCGCCTGCCGGGCATGCTCGCCGACGAGCTGCCCTGGCACAGCCGCGAAGCCAAGTTCGACCTGCAACTGCACAGCGAAGAAGACCGCAACGGGCGCCTGAGCCTGTCCTTCGACTACGCCGACGAACTGTTCGACAGCGCGACCATCCAGCGCCTGGCCGCGCACTTCATCCACCTGCTGCAGGCCGTGTGCGAACAACCGCAACAGGCCATCGGTGACCTCCAGCTGATGCCGCAGGACGAACAGCAAGCGTGGAACCAGGCGCCATGTGCACCGGCTCAACAATGGCTGCCCGAACTGCTCAATCAACACACCTCGGACAACACCGCACTGGTCTGGCAGGACGGCAGCCTGACCTTCGCCCAACTGCACACCCAGGCCAACCGCCTGGCCCATTACCTGCGCGACAAAGGCGTCAGCCCGGACGTGTGCGTAGCCATTGCCGCCGAACGTTCGCCGCAGTTGCTGGTGGGCCTGCTGGCGATCATCAAGGCCGGTGGCGCCTATGTGCCGCTGGACCCGGATTACCCCGCCGAGCGCCTGGCCTACATGCTCAAGGACAGCGGCGTGCACCTGCTGTTGACCCAGACCGCATTGCTGGACCGCGTGCCGAGTGCCGAAGGCGTGTGCGTGATTGCCATGGACAGCCTGCACCTCGACAGCTGGCCGACCCAGCCGCCCGGCCTGCACCTCGATGGCGACAACCTCGCCTATGTGATCTACACCTCCGGCTCCACCGGCCAGCCCAAGGGCGTGGGTAATACCCATGCGGCCCTGGCCGAGCGCTTGCAGTGGATGCAGGCCACCTATCAGCTCAATGACAGCGACGTGCTGATGCAAAAGGCGCCGATCAGTTTCGACGTGTCGGTGTGGGAGTGCTTCTGGCCGCTGATCACCGGCTGCCGCCTGGTGCTGGCCGGTCCTGGCGAGCACCGCGATCCGCACCGCATCGCGCAGTTGGTGCAGGCGTACGGCGTGACTACGCTGCACTTTGTGCCGCCGCTGTTGCAGCTGTTTATCGACGAACCGCTGGTGCCCGAGTGCACCAGCCTGCGTCGCCTGTTCTCCGGTGGCGAAGCCTTGCCCGCCGAGTTGCGCAATCGCGTATTGGCGCAGTTGCCGGCGGTGCAATTGCACAACCGTTATGGCCCGACCGAGACCGCGATCAACGTCACCCACTGGCAGTGCCGCGCCGAGGATGGCGAGCGCTCGCCGATTGGCCGGCCGCTGGGCAATGTGATTTGCCGCGTGCTGGACGAGCAACTCAACCCCTTGCCGGCCGGTGTGCCGGGTGAGCTGTGCATCGGCGGCATCGGCCTGGCCCGGGGTTACCTTGGACGTGCCGGCTTGACCGCCGAGCGCTTTGTCGCTGACCCGTTGGGCGAGGCGGGCGCGCGCCTGTATCGCAGCGGTGACCGTGCACGCTGGAGCGCGGATGGCGTGCTCGAATACCTCGGCCGTCTCGATCAGCAGGTCAAACTGCGCGGCTTCCGGGTGGAACCGGAAGAAATCGAAGCGCGCCTGCTGGCCCTGGACGGTATCGCCCAGGCCGTGGTGCTGGTGCGTGACGCGCAGTTGATCGGTTACTACACCGCCCATGCCGCCCTCGACGAACAGGACGTCAAAGCCGCCCTGGCCGCCGAGCTGCCGGAGTACATGGTGCCCGCGCAACTGATGCGCCTGGACGCGATGCCCCTGAGCCCCAGCGGCAAGCTCGACCGTCGCGCATTGCCGGCGCCGGTGTGGCAAACCCGCGAACACATCGAACCTGAAACACCGTTGCAGCAGCAGATTGCAGCGATCTGGCGCGAAGTACTCGGCTTGGCAACAATCGGCCTGCGCGATGACTTTTTCGCCCTCGGCGGCCACTCGCTGCTGGCCACGCAAATCATCTCCCGCACCCGCCAGGCCTGCGACGTCGAGTTGCCGTTGCGCACCTTGTTCGAGGCCAGCGAGCTGGGGGCTTTTGCCGAGCAAGTCGGCCTGATCCAGGCCAGCGGCCAACGCAACCAGCAAACCGCAATCGCCACCGTCGATCGCAGCCTGCCGGTGCCGTTGTCGTATTCCCAGCAGCGCATGTGGTTCCTCTGGCAGATGGAACCGGACAGCCCGGCCTACAACGTCGGTGGCATGGCACGCCTGCGTGGCGTGCTGGATGTGGGGCGTTTCGAGGCGGCGTTGCAGGCCTTGGTCATGCGCCACGAAACCCTGCGCACTACATTCCCGAGCGTCGACGGCGTGGCCTATCAAAAGGTGTCGGCGCAGACCGGCCTGCGCATGGACTGGCAGGATATGTCGGCGTTGAACGAAGGCGAGCGCGAGCAGCGTTTGCAGCGACTGGCCGACCACGAGGCCCACACTCCGTTCAACCTGGAAACCGGGCCGCTGCTGCGCGCGTGCCTGGTCAAGGCCGGTGAGCGGGAGCACTACCTGGTGCTGACCCTGCACCATATCGTCACCGAAGGCTGGGCCATGGACATCTTTGCCCGTGAACTCAGCGCGCTGTACGAAGCCTTTATCGATGAGCGCCTGTCGCCGCTGGCACCGTTGCCGGTGCAGTACCTGGACTACAGCGTGTGGCAACGCCAGTGGCTGGAGTCCGGCGAACGCCAACGCCAATTGGACTACTGGACCGCACAACTGGGCAACGAACACCCACTGCTCGAATTGCCCGGCGACCGCCCACGGCCACCGGTGCAAAGTCACCGGGGCGAGCTGTACCGCTTCGACCTCAGCGACGATCTGGCCGCCCGTGTGCGTGCCTTCAACGCCGAACGTGGCCTGACCCTGTTCATGACCATGACCGCCACCCTGGCCGTGTTGCTCTACCGCTACAGCGGCCAGACCGACCTGCGCATCGGCGCGCCGGTGGCCAACCGCATTCGCCCGGAAAGCGAGGGGCTGATCGGCGCGTTCCTCAACACCCAGGTGCTGCGTTGCCAGCTCACGGGGCAGATGAGTGTTACCGAGCTGTTCGAGCAGGTCCGTCACACGGTGATCGAAGGTCAATCCCATCAGGACCTGCCGTTCGACCACCTGGTGGAAGCCCTGCAACCGCCGCGCAGCGCGGCGTACAACCCACTGTTCCAGGTGATGTGCAACGTGCAACGTTGGGAATTCCAGCAGAGCCGCCAACTGGCCGGCATGACCGTCGAATACCTGGCCAACGATGCCCGCGCGACCAAGTTCGACCTCAACCTGGAAGTCACCGACCTCGACCACCGCCTGGGTTGCTGCCTGACCTACAGCACCGATTTGTTCGATGAACCGCGCATCGCGCGCATGGCCGAGCATTGGCGCAACCTGCTCGAAGCGTTGATCGCCAACCCGCAACAACGCCTCAGCGAACTGCCGTTGCTGAGCGCCACCGAGCAACGCGCGTTGCAGGACAGCCTGGGCGTGGAGGCGGGCGAGCATCGCCTCGACCAGTGCCTCCAGCAACTGTTCAGCCAGCAGGCGCTTAAGCGTGGCGATGCCCCGGCGCTGACCTTTGCCGGTGTGACCCTCACCTACGCCGAACTCGACGCCCGCGCCAACCGCCTGGCCTGGATGCTGCGCGAGCGCGGCGTCGGCCCGCAGGTGCGGGTCGGCCTGGCACTGCCGCGCTCGCTGGAAATGGTCATCGGCCTGCTGGCGATCCTCAAGGCCGGTGGCGCCTATGTGCCGCTGGACCCGGAATACCCGCTGGACCGCCTGCACTACATGATCGAAGACAGCGGCATCGGCCTGCTGCTCAGCGATGCGGCGATGTTCGACGCCCTCGGCGAATTGCCGGCGAGCGTGGCCTGCTGGTGCCTGGAAGATGACTTGCCGGTGCTGGCCAATTACCCGGACGGCGAGCTGCCGTTTATCAGTTTGCCGCAACATCAGGCCTACCTGATCTACACCTCCGGCTCCACCGGTAAACCCAAGGGCGTGGTGGTGTCCCACGGTGAAATCGCCATGCATTGCCAGGCCGTGATCGAGCGCTTCGGCATGCGCCCGGACGATTGCGAGCTGCATTTCTATTCGATCAACTTCGACGCCGCCACCGAGCGTCTGCTGGTGCCGCTGCTCAGCGGTGCCCAGGTGGTCCTGCGCGCCCAGGGCCAGTGGGATGCCGAGGAAATCTGCGGGCTGATTCGTACCCATCGCATCAACATCCTCGGTTTTACCCCGAGCTACGGCAGCCAGTTGGCGCAGTGGCTGGCGACCCAGCAGCAGACCTTGCCGGTGCGCATGTGCATCACCGGTGGCGAAGCGCTGACCGGCGAACACTTGCAGCGTATCCGCGCAGCGTTCCAGCCCGAGGTGTTTTTCAACGCCTACGGCCCGACCGAAACCGTGGTCATGCCCCTGGCCAGCCTGGCGCCGCAGCAGTTGGAAGAGGGCGCCGGCAGCGTGCCGATCGGCAGCATCATCGGCGACCGCGTGGCCTATATTCTCGACGCCGACCTGGCCTTGGTACCACAAGGCGCGACCGGCGAGTTGTATGTGGGCGGCGCCGGTCTGGCCCAGGGTTACCACGAACGTCCGGGGATGACGGCCGAGCGGTTCGTGGCCGACCCGTTTGCCCGCCAGGGCGGTCGCCTGTATCGCACCGGCGACCTGGTGCGCCAGCGCGCCGATGGCCTGGTGGAGTACCTGGGGCGTATCGATCACCAGGTGAAGATTCGCGGTTTCCGTATCGAACTGGGCGAGATCGAAACCCGCCTGCTGGAGCACGCAGCCGTGCGCGAAGCGGTGGTGCTGGCACTGGATTCGCCGAGTGGCAGGCAACTGGTGGCCTACCTGGTCAGCGACGTCGACCACGGCACCTTGCGTGATGCGCTCAAGGCCCATCTCAAGGCACAACTGCCGGACTATATGGTGCCCGCGCACCTGATCGTACTGGACAGCATGCCGCTGACCGCCAACGGCAAGCTCGACCGCCGCGCCCTGCCGCAACCCGATCCCGAGGCCAATCGCCAACACTACGTGGCGCCGCGCAACGAGCTGGAAAGCACTTTGGCAGCGATCTGGTGCGCGGTGTTGAACGTGCAGCAGGTCGGCCTCGACGATAACTTCTTTGAACTGGGCGGCGATTCGATCCTGTCGATCCAGGTGGTCAGCCGCGCGCGGCAGGCGGGGATTCACTTCAGCCCCCGCGACCTGTTCCAGCACCAGACGGTGCAAACCCTGGCCGGGGTGGCCACGCGCTCCGAGCAGGTCAGCGCCGAGCAAGGCGTGCTTACCGGCGCTTCGGGCCTTACGCCGATCCAGCACTGGTTCTTCGACACCGATATTCCCGCGCGCCAGCACTGGAACCAGGCGCTGGTGCTCAAGCCGCTGCAACTGCTCGAGCCTCATCGCCTGGAGCAAGCGTTGCTGGCGGTACTCGAACACCACGACGCCCTGCGCCTGAGCTTCACCCGGCGCGATGCGCAATGGCATGCCGAACACTTGGCCGTACCCAAAGGCGGCGTGCTGATGCAGGCGCAAGTGCGCGACATGCAACAGTGCAGCGCGCTGTTCACCGACACCCAGCGCAGCCTCGACCTGGAGCGCGGCCCGCTGTTGCGCGCCTTGCTGGTGGATGGCCCCCATGGCCAGCAACGTTTGCTGATCGCGATCCATCACCTGGTGGTGGACGGTGTGTCGTGGCGCGTGTTGCTCGAAGACCTGCAAAACGTTTACCGCCAGCTCAGCGACGGCCAGTCCGTCAGCCTGCCGGCCAAGACCAGCGCCCTGCGCGATTGGGCCGCGCGCTTGCAGGCGTACGCCGGCAGCGAATCCCTGCGTGAAGAGTTGAGCCTGTGGCAGGACCGGTTGGCCGGCCCTGACGCGGCATTGCCCGTGGCCCGCCCGCACGGTTCGCGGCGCAACCGTGATGCCGACACCGTCAGCGTGCGCCTGGATGCCGAACACACGCGGCAGTTGCTGCAACGGGCGCCGAGTGCCTACCGCACCCAGGTCAACGACCTGCTGCTGACCGCCCTGGCCCGTGTGCTGTGCCGCTGGAGCGGGCACGGGTCGGCGCTGATCCAGCTCGAAGGCCATGGCCGCGAAAGCCTGTTCGACGACATCGACCTGACCCGCAGCGTCGGCTGGTTCACCAGCGCTTATCCACTGCGCCTGACCCCGCAAACCGGGCAGGGCGACTCGATCAAGGCGATCAAGGAACAATTGCGTGCGGTGCCCCATAAAGGGTTGGGCTATGGCGTGCTGCGTTACCTCGCCGATGACCTGTGCAAGCAGAGCATGGCCGCCTTGCCGAGTGCGCAGATCACCTTTAACTACCTTGGCCAGTTCGATCAAAGCTTCGGCGCCGATGCACTGTTCCACCCATTGGACGAATCGGCGGGCCTGGCCCATGACCCGGATGCGCCGCTGCCCAACGAACTGAGTGTGGACAGCCAGGTGTACGGCGGCGAACTGGTGCTGCGCTGGACCTTCAGCCGCGAACGCCACGACCCACAGGCCATCCAGGACCTGGCGCAGGCCTACCTGGCCGAACTGCAAGCGTTGGTCGCCCATTGCCTGGAGGACAACGCCGGCGGCCTCACGCCGTCCGACTTCCCCCTGGCGCACTTGAGTCAGTCGCAACTCGACAGCTTGCCGGTACCGGCCAGCGCCATCGAAGACGTGTACCCGCTGACCCCGATGCAAGAAGGCCTGCTGCTGCACACCCTGCTCGAGCCGGGCACCGGCCTTTACTACATGCAGGACCGCTACCGCATCAACAGCGCTCTGGACCCCGAGCGTTTCGCCCAGGCCTGGCAAGCGGTGATCGCCCGCCACGAAGCCTTGCGCGCCTCGTTCTGCTGGAACGTCGGCGAAGACATGCTGCAAGTGATCCACAAGCCCGGCAGCACGCCGATCGAGTACCTGGATTGGAGTGCCGACCAGGAAAGCGAACAGGAACCGCGCCTGCAAGCGCTGCTCAAGGCCGAACGCGAAGCCGGTTTCGATCTGCTCAACCAGGCGCCGTTCCACCTGCGCCTGATCCGGGTCGGTGAAGCGCGCTACTGGTTCATGATGAGCAACCACCACATCCTGATCGATGCCTGGTGCCGCTCGCTGTTGATGAATGACTTCTTCGATATCTACATGGCCCTCGGCGAAGGCCGCGAGGCACAGCTGGCCACGCCGCCGCGTTATCGCGACTACATCGCCTGGCTGCAACGCCAGAACCTGGCCGAAGCACGCCAGTGGTGGCAGCAGAACCTGCAAGGGTTCGAGCGCACCACGCCGATCCCGAGCGACCGGCCGTTCCTGCGCGAACATGCCGGCCACAGTGGCGGCATGGTGGTGGGTGACTGCTACACCCGCCTCGACCCCCGTGACGGTGCGCAACTGCGCGAACTGGCCCAGGCCCATCAACTTACCGTCAACACCTTTGCCCAGGCGGCCTGGGCCCTGGTGCTGCGACGCTTGAGTGGCGAGCGTGACGTGCTGTTCGGCGTCACCGTGGCCGGGCGCCCGGTGGAAATGCCCGAGATGCAACGCACCGTCGGCCTGTTTATCAACAGCATCGCGCTGCGGGTGAAGCTGCCCGAGGACGATCAGCGTTGCAGCGTACGCCAGTGGTTGAACGCGTTGCTCGACAGCAATATGCAACTGCGCGAGTACGAATACCTGCCGCTGGTGACGATCCAGGAACACAGCGAACTGCCCAAGGGCCAGCCGCTGTTCGACAGCCTGTTCGTGTTCGAAAACGCCCCGGTGGAAGTCTCGGTGCTGGACCGCGCCGACAGCCTGAATGCCACCTCGGACTCCGGCCGCACCCACACCAACTTCCCGCTGACCGCCGTGTGCTACCCGGGGGATGACCTCGGCCTGCACCTGTCCTACGACCAGCGTTACTTCGACGAAACCACCGTGCAAGGCATGCTCGGTGAATTCAAGCGCTTGCTGCTGGCGCTGGTGCAGGGCTTCCACGGTGATATGGCCGACCTGCCGCTGATGGGCGAGCAGGAACGCGCGTTCCTGTTGGACGGCTGCAACCAGAGCGAACACGCCTACCCGCTGGAACGCAGCTATATCGAGCTGTTCGAAGCCCAGGTGAGCGCGCATCCGCAGCGCATCGCCGCCCGTTGCCTGGACCGGCAATGGACTTATGACGAGCTGAACCGGCGCGGTAACGGCCTGGGTCATGCACTGATTGCGGCGGGCGTCGGCCTGGACCAACCGGTGGCGTTGCTGGCCGAGCGTAACCTCGACCTGCTGGGCATGATCATCGGCAGCTTCAAGGCCGGTGCCGGTTACCTGCCGTTGGACCCGGGCCTGCCGAGCCAGCGCCTGAGCCGCATCATCGACCTGAGTCGCACACCGTTGCTGGTCTGCACCGAAGCGTGCCGCGAGCAGGCCATCGAGCTGCTGGACGGCGTCGACTGCCAGTTGCTGGTCTGGGAGGACGTGCCTGCCCGTGGGGAAAATCCGGGCATCTACAGCGGCCCGGACAACCTTGCCTACGTGATCTACACCTCGGGCTCCACCGGCTTGCCCAAAGGTGTGATGGTCGAACAGCGCGGCATGCTCAATAACCAATTGAGCAAGGTGCCGTATATGGACCTGACGCCAGCGGATGTGATCGCCCAGACCGCCTCGCAAAGCTTCGATATTTCCGTGTGGCAATTCCTCGCCGCGCCGCTGTTCGGCGCACGGGTGGATATCGTGCCGAACAGCATCGCCCACGATCCGCAGGGCTTGCTGGCCCATGTGCAGGCACACGGCATCACCGTGTTGGAAAGCGTGCCGTCGCTGATCCAGGGCATGCTTGCCCAGGATCGCATCAGCCTGGACGGTTTGCGCTGGATGCTGCCGACCGGTGAAGCGATGCCGCCGGAGCTGGCGCACCAGTGGTTGTTGCGTTACCCGGACATCGGCCTGGTCAACGCCTACGGCCCGGCGGAATGTTCGGACGATGTGGCGTTCTTCCGCGTCGACCTGGCGTCCACCCGTGGCACTTACCTGCCGATTGGTACGCCGACGGACAATAACCGTTTGTACGTGGTGGATGGTGCGCTGGAATTGGTGCCCCAGGGGGCGGTCGGTGAGCTGTGCGTGGCCGGCACCGGGGTGGGCCGCGGGTATGTCAGCGATCCGCTGCGCACCGCCCAGGTGTTTGTGCCGAACCCGTTCGGCGCACCGGGCGAGCGCCTGTACCGCACCGGCGACCTGGCACGGCGGCGCAGCGATGGTGTGCTGGAGTACGTCGGGCGTATCGACCATCAGGTGAAGATTCGCGGCTACCGCATCGAGCTGGGTGAAATCGAAGCGCGCCTGCACGAACAGCCGCTAGTGCGCGACGCCGCAGTGGGCGTGCAGGACGGCGTCAACGGCAAGCATCTGGTGGGTTACCTGGTGGCCTCCGATGAGAGGCTGAATCCGGGCGAACGCCTGGACCGCATCAAGCAACGCCTGCGCGCCGAACTGCCGGAGTATATGGTGCCGCTGCACTGGCTATGGCTCGAGCGCCTGCCGCTCAACGCCAACGGCAAACTCGACCGCAAGGCCCTGCCGGAACTGGAGATCGGCCAGTTGCACAGCCAGGACTACCTGGCACCACGCAACGAACTGGAAAACACCTTGGCCGCGATCTGGGCCGAGGTGCTGAAAGTCGACAGGGTCGGCGTGCAGGACAACTTCTTCGAACTGGGCGGCCACTCGTTGCTGGCCACGCAGATTGCTTCGCGCGTGCAGAAGACCCTGCAGCGGGATGTGCCGCTGCGGGCGATGTTCGAATGCAGCACGGTGGCGGAGTTGGCCGAGTACATCGAGGGGCTGGCGGCCAATGAGATCAGTGCAGAGAAGGTGGATCGGTTGAGTGATTTGATGGCGGAGTTGGAGGGGCTCTGATCTTCGCTGTCTGTCAGGACGCCATCGGGGGCAAGCCCGCGATGGCGTCAGACCAGGCGTCGCTTACTTCGGCCCCATAATCTTCGCCAACTTCTCCGGCGACGGCGCCCCTTGCTGTTGCTGCAAGCCGCCCTTGTCATCCAGGTAGAAAATCGCCGGCGTCGCCGACAGTTCCAGCTCGTCCATCAACTTCATATTGGCATCGAGCCTGGCTTCGATGTCCGCCGGGATCTTGGCCAGCGCCTGCAGTTTGCTGCCTTTGCCGGCGGCTTCGTGCTCTTCCAGGGCCTTTTGCGGGTCCTTGGCGGCGAACAGGGCGGCCGACTTGGCGGCGCTGTCTTCGCGGATGATGCCGACCATGATGTGGCGCAACTGCACCTTGCCGGCTTTTACCCATGGCCGCGCCTGTTCCCAGAACATGTTGCAGTACGGGCAGTTGGGGTCGCTGAACAGGTAGACGATGCGCGGGGCGTTTTTGTCGCCGTCCTGGATCCAGCTGCTTTTTTCCATTTTGGCCCAGACTTCCTTGGCCATCGGCGCGTACACCAGTTTTTCCAGGGGCGCGCTGCTCAGGTCATTGCCCTGGGCGTCGTACAGGTTGCCGGCGATCACGCTCTTGCCGTCGGCGGTCAGGTACAGCGCCATACCGCGGTTCTGGTATTGCGCGGCGTAGCCGGTGAGGCCGCTGGGGGCGTCGAACTTGCCGAGGATTTTGGCGCCTTTGGCTTCGATCTGTTTGATCGGTGCCGGCCAGTCTTCGGCCTGGGCCAGGGTAGCTGCCAGTGTCAGCGGCAGCAGGGTCAGCAGGTGGCGGAGGCGAGGCATGTCGGTTTCCTTGTGGCGGCAGGGGCGGTGTCGAAGGGTTCCATGGCACGGGCCAGGCTGGCCTGGGACAACTCGCCCAGGTGGCTGTTGATCAGGCGCCCGTCGGCTTGGTAGAACAGCGTGGTGGGCAAGGCCATGGAGCCCACGGCCTGGCCGAGGCGGCCGCTGGCGTCGAACAACACGTTGTCGAGGGTCAGGCCCTGGGTGGCGAGGAAGGTGCTGACGCTTTGCATGCTTTCGGCCTGGTTGACGAACAGGAAGGTCACGTCGGGGCGCATGCGCTGGGCGTTTTCCAGCACCGGCATTTCGCGGCGGCACGGCGGGCACCAGGTGGCCCACAGGTTGATCACCAGCGGGCCGCCCTGGTAATCCGCCAGTTGCACGACCTCGCCATTGGCGTTGCGCAAGGTGATGTCCGGCAGGCGTGTGCCTTTTTCATACACGCTCAAGGACAGGCTGGTCATGCCCCAGAACACCAGCCCGGTGACGACCCCGGCGCTCAGTGGCTTGCGCAGCGCCGGGCGACGCCAGCCGTAGAGCAGTGCACCGAGGATCAGGGCGACGATACCGGGCCAGGCGAGAAAACCGCCGTCGCGCAGGTCGACCATCTGCAGCCAGTCATTGCTGTAGTAACTCCAGTACATCAGCACGAAGCTGACGCGGGCCGCCAGCATGCCCAGCAGGAACAGGCTGAACAGCACCGATTCCGGATTTTCACCGCCACGCTTGGCCACGCGCCAACCCACCAGGGTGGCGAGAATCAACGCGCTGATCAGCAGGATGTGATTCAGGGCGATGGCGAAGGTGCCGATGGTCAGGGTCAGCATCAGAGGGCGTCCCGGGCGTGAGTCCAGCGTTGCAGGAAAGCGGCGGCATCCACTTCGCCGGTGATGCGCTGGGCGCGGCGTTCCTCACCGTCAGGGCCGATCCACACGAAGCTGGGCGGCCCCGGCACCTGGTAACGGCCCAGCAGTGCGCGGCTGGCGGCATTGTCGGCGGTGACGTCGAGGCGCAGCAGGCGTACATCCTTCAATGCATCGAGCACTTCGGGTTTGCCGAACACCTGTTTTTCCATGATCTTGCACGACACGCACCAGTCGGCGTAGTAGTCCACCAGCACCCATTGGCCCTGGGCCTTGGCGCTGTCGAGCTGGCCTTGCAGCACAGCGGGGTCATTGATGGTCATGAAGGCTTCGTGGGCGCTGGGTGCGGCAGTGCTCCGCGAGCCGCTGTAGACCTTCAACGGTTGCCACAGGTCATCGCTGCCTCCCGCCGCACCCACCAGCAGCAGTCCGCCCCATAACCCCACGACCACGGAACCGGCGCCGAACAGCATGGCGACCCGCCCGAAATCCTGGGCCAGGCGCCAGCCGCAATAGGCCATGGACATGGCCAGCACGCCCCACAGGCCGAGCCACAGGCTTTCGTCGATCACCGGGCGAATCATCAGCACGGCGGTGGCCAGGAACAGGAAGCCGAAGATGCCCTTGAGCACATTCATCCAGGTACCCGGCTTGGGCAGGAAACGGTTGCCCACGGTCACCAGCAACAGCAGCGGCACGCCAATGCCGATGCCCATGGCGAACAGGATCAGGCCGCCGTGCAGGGCATTGCCGCTCTGGGCGATATACAGCAATGCACCGGCCAGGGGCGCGGTCATGCACGGCCCCACCAGCAGGCCGGACAGCGCGCCGAGCACCCCGGCGCCGACCAGGCTGCCGCCGCTCTGGTTGCGGCTGACGTTATCCAGGCGATCGCGCAAGGCCACGGGCAGTTGCAGTTCGAAGAAGCCGAACATCGGCAGGGCGAGGATCACGAACAAGGCGGCGAAGCTGCCGAGGATCCACGGGGTTTGCAACAGCGCCGCGAGGTTGGCGCCGAGCAGGGCGGCGAGTACGCCAAGCGCCGCATACACCAGCGCCATGCACACCACGTAGCTGCCGGCCAGGGCAAAGCCGCGACGCGGGCTCGCGCCACTGCCCACCACCAGGCCGGCGAGGATCGGCAGCATCGGCAACGAACACGGGGCAAACGCCAGCAGCAGGCCCAGGCCGAAGAACACCAGCAGGCTCCAGCCCAGGCTGCGTTGTTGCAGGCCGCTGGCCAGGCTCTGGTCCTGGGCTTCGGCGGTGGCCGCAACGGCGGGGTTGCCGCCCAGGTCTACGCTGATCGACTGCGGCGGATAGCACAGCCCTGCATCGGCGCAGCCCTGCCAGCCGAGCTTGACCTGGCCGGTGACACCGGCGGGAATCTTCACTTCCAGGCCCTGGCGATACACTTCCTGCTCGCCAAAGAATTCGTCGCTATGGGCTTCGCCTTGCGGCAACACGGGCTTTTCGGCCAGGCCATCGAACTTCATGCGCTGCTTGTACAGGTAATAACCGTCGGCAATCTGCCAATACAGCTGGGTCTCGCCACTTTCAAGACGTTCGGAGGTAAAGGTGAAGGCCTTGCCCACCGGGAGGAAATCGGCTTTGGTCTCAAACGGATTGCCCGGCGCCGCCTGGGCCAACCCCGCGAATAACACCAGCAGAAAGGTAAACAGATGCCGCATGGTCAAGCCTTAGTTCGATGCAAGTGAGGCACACAATGTGTGGCGTTGATTAACCGATGATTAACCGGGCGCTATTCTAAAGTGTAGGGATTATCTGAGCTTGCATCTTTTCACGGCATAATCTGCGCTTAATCCGTTGCACTTTTAATCCCCCCATCTTTCATGAAGGGTTCAGCATGCACGTACTGGTCTGTGAAGACGACGAACTGATCGCCAGCGGCATCGTGGCCGGCCTCGGTGCCCAGGGCTTTACAGTCGAGCGCGTGGCCACGGCCGCCGCTGCGCGCGCGATGCTCAAGGCGGCGACCTTCGACATCATGGTGCTCGACCTCGGCCTGCCCGACGAAGACGGCCTCAAGCTGCTGCAACAGCTGCGCAGCCAGGGCCTGGAGATTCCGGTGCTGATCCTCACCGCGCGGGATTCGGTGACCAACCGCGTCGACGGCCTGCAAGCCGGTGCCGATGACTACCTGCTCAAACCCTTCGACCTGCGCGAATTGGCCGCACGCCTGCAAACCCTGCTGCGCCGGATGGCGGGGCGCAGCGTCAACCTGATCGAGCACGGCCGGCTGACCTACGACCCAAGCAGCCGCGAAACCCTGCTGGGCGGCCAGCCCGTGGACCTGTCCCGACGTGAACAGGCGCTCTTGCAGGCCTTGCTGCACAACAAAGGCCGGGTGCTGTCCAGCGAGCAACTCAAGGACAGCGTCTACGGCTTCAACGATGAACTGGAAAGCAACGCCCTCAACGTGCATATCCATCACCTGCGGCGCAAGTTGGGCAATGGCATCGTCGAGACCGTGCGCGGCCTGGGTTACCGCCTCGGCCCGGCAGACGATGGCGAGAACGTTTCGTGAAAAGCCTGCGCCTGCGCCTGACGTTCAAGCTCGGCGCCGCGTTTGTGCTGATCTGGGCCCTGGCGGCGGCCTGGATGCTCAACGACCTGCGCAATCAGATGATGTTCTCCCTCGACCAGCGCCTGGTGGCGTCGGCGCGCATGGTGGCGGGCCTGACCGAGCAGATGCCGGGCCTGGCCAGTGTCAGCGGCGGCGCGCATTTCAGCGCCGAGCAACTGAATGTGCCGGGGGGCATGGCGTGCCAGGTCAGCTCCTTGCGCGGGGAAATCCTCGCCCGCAGCCATACCACGCCGGATGAGGGCCTGGAGTCGCGCAAGAGCGGCTTTCGTGACCAGGTCATCGACGGCGTGGGCTGGCGCAGTTTTACCCTGTCCCGTGGCGACCTGTTGATCACTACCGCCGACCGCCAGGTGGAGCGCGAGGCGCTGAACCTGTCGATCCTGCTCGCCGCCTCGGTGCCGGTGGGCGTGGCGATGCTCGGTTGCCTGTGCCTGTTGTGGCTGGGCATCGGCCAGAGCCTGCTGCCGCTCAACCGCATGCGTGACGCGCTGATGCGCCGCAGTGCCGATTCCCTCGAACCGTTGCAGATCCACCCGCTGCCCAGCGAACTCAAGCCGCTGCTCGACACCCAGAACCAACTGCTGCAACGCATCGCCAAGACCATCGAGCGCGAACGCCGCCTCACCGGCGACGCCGCCCACGAGCTGCGCAGCCCGCTGACGGCGATCAAGACCCACCTGCAAGTGGCGCGCATGACCGAGGGCGCGGCCCGCGACCAGTCCCTGGCCCATGCCGAGGAGGGCGCCGACCGCTTGCATCGCACCCTGGAGCAATTGCTGCTGTTGGCGCGGGTGGAAGGCAGCCTGTCATTCGACGATGGCGTGCAGTCCAGCGCCGAGGAAGTCGCACGGCTGGCGATCCAGGACGCGAATGCCGGCGATAATGGGCGTATCGACCTGAACCTGGCGGACAACCTCAGCGAAACCCCGGTGGACATGCCGGTGGGCCTGGCGGTCGCCGCCCTGCGCAACCTGTTGGACAATGCCCTGCGCCACACACCCGCAGACACACGGGTGGAGCTCAGTGTGTTTACCGCCGCCGACCACGTGATCTTCCGCGTGCGCGACCACGGCAAGCAGATCTCCCCCGAAGACCTGCAATACCTCACCCAACGCTTCTGGCGCAACGGCAACAGCGAGGGCTGTGGCCTGGGCCTGGCGATCGTGCAGGCGATCGTGCAGCGCTGTGCCTGCTCATTGACGTTCGACAGCCAGGCGGATGGCCTGCGCGTCGATCTGGGCATGCCGTTACGACGCTGACCTCCTTTTCGACGTGCCAAATAGTTACCGCCCGCTTGAAGTGCAACCCTTCAGGATGGCGGTAATTTTTTTGCGCTTGAACGGGCCGAAAGACTCGGCCTGTATTGAAAAGGACGGTTCTTATGTTGGTCATCGATACCAGTTTCCCCGCCAGGGATTTCAACGAACGTCACGGCGAACCCGTGCGGCAGGTGATCCTGCATTACACCGCGGCGCCGTTCGCCTCCTCCTTGCGAACTCTGACCCGGAACGGGGTCAGCGCGCATTACCTGCTGCCTGATCCCGACGAGCCCGGCTACCGCGCCGCCGGGTATGACGAGTTACGCGTGTTTCGCCTGGTGCACGAAAACCAGCGCGCCTGGCATGCCGGGGCGAGCCACTGGGGTGGGCGCGATAACCTCAACAGTCGGGCGATCGGCATCGAAATCGTCAACCTGGCTCGGGATGACGGTGGCGTCTTCACCTTTCCCGCGTATGGCCAGGAGCAGGTGGCGGTGTTGATTGCATTGCTTCGCGACATCCTTGGGCGTTACCCGCAGATCGGACCGGCCGACATCCTCGGGCACTCGGACGTGGCGTACTGGCGCAAGAGCGATCCGGGGCCGCGCCTGCCCTGGCGCGGTTTGTTCGAGGCGGGAGTCGGGGCATGGTTCGACGAGTCGACGCGGGCCATGTACCAGCGCCGGTTTTGTGTCGGGCTGCCGCCTGAAGTGGAGGTGGAGCGCGCATTTCAGCGCTATGGCTATAAGCCGGCGCAGAATCGCCAGGCGTTCGAGCAGCGCACCCGGGCGTTTCAGATGCACTTTCGGGCGCGGGATTATTGTGGTGTGTTGGATGCCGAGACCTGCGCGATCCTGTATGCCTTGAATGAAAAATACCGCGGACTTTGAGCTCATCCATCAGTCAACCATCACTGCCCCTAAATCCTTTTCTCGCTGGTGCGTTTCCAGAACAGGAAATCCGTGCGCATGCCCTTGGGCCAGACGCCAACGGATCGGCAGTTTGGTCACCATCATCCGCGTATTGAGGGATCGAGAGATGTCAGTCGCTACCAGCCGTATCGAAGATACCCAGGTGCATGAAACGCTTTATCAGTTCGACGAAAGCCCGCTGCTGGCCCGCCAGCGTCAGCAGGAATCCAACGCCCGCAGTTACCCGCGGCGCATCCCCCTGGCGCTCAAACGCGCCAAGGGGATCTACGTGGAAGACGTGGAGGGTCGCAGTTTCATCGATTGCCTGGCCGGCGCCGGTACCCTGGCGTTGGGGCACAACCACCCGGTGGTCATCCAGGCCATCCAGCAAGTGCTGAGCGACGAACTGCCGTTGCACACCCTGGACCTGACCACGCCGGTCAAGGACCAGTTCGTGCAGGACCTGTTCGGCCTGCTGCCGGCGGAGCTGGCGCGGGAAGCCAAGATCCAGTTCTGCGGCCCCACCGGTACCGATGCCGTGGAAGCGGCGTTGAAATTGGTACGCACTGCCACGGGGCGCAGCACGGTGCTGTCGTTCCAGGGCGGTTATCACGGCATGAGCCAGGGCGCGTTGAGCCTGATGGGCAGCCTGGGGCCGAAAAAACCCTTGGGTGCCCTGCTCGGCAATGGCGTGCAGTTTTTGCCATTCCCTTACGACTACCGTTGCCCGTTCGGTCTTGGCGGCGCAGAAGGCGTGCGGGTCAACCTGCATTACCTGGAAAACCTGCTCAACGACCCGGAAGCCGGGGTGTTGCTGCCGGCGGCGGTGATTGTCGAAGTGGTGCAGGGCGAGGGCGGGGTGATCCCGGCCGATCTCGACTGGCTGCGCGGCCTGCGGCGCATCACCGCGCAGGCGGGTGTGGCGTTGATCGTTGATGAAATCCAGAGCGGGTTCGGCCGTACCGGCAAGATGTTTGCCTTCGAACACGCCGGCATCATCCCGGATGTGGTGGTGATGTCCAAGGCCATCGGCGGCAGCCTGCCGTTGGCGGTGGTGGTGTATCGCGACTGGCTAGACACCTGGCTGCCGGGCGCCCATGCCGGGACATTCCGTGGCAATCAGATGGCCATGGCGGCCGGTTCGGCGGTGATGCGCTACCTCAAGGAGCACGACCTGGCCGGCCATGCGACCGCCATGGGCGAGCGCCTGGGCGAACACCTGCGCATCCTGCAGCGCGACTACCCGCACCTGGGGGATATTCGCGGGCGCGGGCTGATGCTCGGTGTGGAACTGGTGGACCCGGACGGCACCCTGGATATCCAGGGCCACCCGCCGGTGCATCGCCAACTGGCACCGCTGGTACAGCGTGAATGCCTCAAGCGCGGCCTGATCCTCGAGCTGGGCGGCCGGCATGGCAGCGTGGTGCGCTTCCTGCCGCCACTGGTGATCACCGCCGCCGAGATCGACCGCGTGGCCGAGATCTTCGGGCGCGCCCTGGCGGCAGCCGTCGCCAGCCTCTAATTTTTTGGCGTGTTGGTACGTTTCTACAGATATCAGCGCTGCGCGTGGTGCGCAGCCAGCCTTTGAGCGATGGAGAACAGCAATGACCTCAGTATTTGACCGCGACGACATCCTGTTTCAGGTAGTGGTCAACCATGAAGAACAGTATTCCATCTGGCCCGACTACAAGGCCGTGCCGGAAGGCTGGCGCACCGTGGGCAAGAGCGGCCTGAAGAAAGAGTGCCTGGCCTACATCGAAGAAACCTGGACCGATATGCGTCCGTTGAGCCTGCGCCAGAAGATGGACGGCGCAACGCTGGCCTGACGCAAAACCTGCAGTAGGCCGGCCTGTCGTGGTGGGCGGGCTTTTTGTGGCAAGCGGGCTTGTTGTGGTTGAGCGGGCTTGTTGTGGTGAGCGGGGCAAGCCCGCTCACCACAAAAAGCTCACCACAAAAAGCTCACCACAATAAGCTCACCACAAACCACAACAAGCTCATCACATTCGCCATGACCTTACGCGTTCTTGTCCTTCTCCAACCCCCCCGCAGCCCCCGTCACCACCTGCACACTCAAGCGCGGCGTGGCCAGGTCCAGCCCGGCTTCATCCAGATGCCGCTTCAGCGACAGGTTGAACGCCCGCGACACTTCCCACTGCTTGATCGGCGCCGTCTTGAAGCGCGCGCGCAGGATCGCACTGCCTGACTCGAAGCTTTCCACCCCCTGGATCTCCAGTGGCGACCAGATATTGCGGCGTTGCAGCGGATCGTTGCGCATTTTCTGGCCGACATCGCGCATCAGCTTGATCGCGTCGTCGATTTCCATGTTGTACGGGATCGCCACCCGGAAGATCGCGTAGCCGAACTCCCGCGAGTAGTTCTTGATGCTCTTGATCTCGCTGAACGGGATGGTGTGCACGATGCCGTCAATGTCGCGCAGGCGTACGGTACGGATGGTCAGGCCTTCGACGGTGCCGAGGTGGCCGCCGACGTCCACGTAGTCATCGATGGCCAGGGAGTCTTCGATGATGATGAACAGGCCGGTGATCAAGTCGGCCACCAGTGACTGCGCACCAAAACCGATGGCCAGGCCGATCACACCGGCACCGGCCAGCAGTGGCGTGACGTTCATGCCCATGTTTGCCAGGGCGACGATGGCGGCAATGATGAAGATGGTCACGAACAGCACGTTGCGGATCAGCGGCATCATGGTCTGCGCGCGGGCATTGGCCAGGCCTTTGCGCGAGCGGGTGAGGGCGTGATGGATCGCGGTGTCGCTGAGGATCCAGATCAACCAGGCAAATAGCAGTGTGCCGCCCAGGCCGAACAGCTTGACGCTGATTTCATGGCCGTCGCCTTCGGTAAAGCGGATCAGCGACAGGCCCCAGACCCGCAGCCCGAGTTCGATAAACACCAGCCACACCACCAGGTGGGCGAGGGTGTAGACAAAGCTTTTCAGGCGTTCGGAGTACAGCGCATGGCGCTTGTGCCCCCGTTGCGGCTTGAGCGCATGGCGTCGCACCAGGCCGTTGATCACCATGCACAACACCAGCAACACCGTGCACAACAGCGACTGGCGCAGGGCGGTGCTGGTGTCGCCGGCGGAGACGAAGGTGGCGAACAGCGAGATACCCACCAACAACAAGGCTGGGATGTACCAGAAGGTGCCGATGATCTCGATGGTGTCGCTGAGGGCGCGGCGGGTCAGGCGGCGCGACAGCGGCTGGTTGCGGATCAGGTGGGCGATCGGCCGCCGGAAACGCAGGATAAACACGCCGGTGGACAGCGCGGCCATCACATTGGCGACCGTGGCCGCCGTGTGGGCCAGGTGCTGGCCGAGCGCAGCCACCAGCCGCGGGTCGCTCAAGGCTTCACCAAAGGCGGCAAAGCTGCCGATCCACCACAACGGGCGGAACGCCTGGTGGCGCAGGATATACAGCGCGCGGTGGCGGTGCGGGCCGTCGAGCAGGGAGAAGGCAATCACGCAGATCGCCGAGAAGCAGGTGCCGACCACCAGCGCATACGCCAGCACCATTGCCAGGGATTTGCCCAGGGACGAGGGCAGGGCGTAGCTCAGGTACACGGTGATCACCAGTGCGATCAGCCAGGGCCCTAATTTGCGCAGGGCGAAGCGCAGCATGTCCCAGGTACGCGGGTGTTGCGGCAACTCCTCGGGCAGACCGAAGCGCTCGCGTACCCGGTGGCTGAGCCAGATCAACGCGGCTGCCAGCAGGCTCCACACCGCCAGGATCACTGCAAAGCCGAAAATGATCGGCAGCCATTCGCTGGCCGGCAGCATCAGGGCGCTGAGTTCGTCCTTGGCCAGGTCGATTTCATTCGACCAGCGCCCCAGCGGGCTGTCGGCTCCGGAGAACTGCTGCTCCAGGCCCGACAGCGTACTGCCGATCAGCCCGAGCACGCCTTGCTCGGCGGCGGGCTGGGCCTTCTGGGTAGCGGCGCGCAGCTTCTTCAAGTCGCTCAGCAACTGGGTGCGTTGCTGGTCGTTTTCCAGGGTCTTGATCACCTCGTCCAGCGACTGCCCCAACGGCACTTCGGCCTGGGGTTGGGCCTTGGTGGTGCCGAGCAGCCCGGGCAGGCCCACCGCTTGGGCGGACGAGAGCGGCAGCAGCGTGAGCAGGGCGATCAGGAAACAGCAGGGCAGGGCAAACAGACGGGAAAGCACGAGGCGGTCAACCTTGGAAACGACGGGTTGAGCGAGTGTACGAGTGCAAGCGTCATTCGGCCAGTTTGGCGAGGATCTTGTACACCACGGTGCCCAGGATCAGCAGCATGCCGACCCACATGCCGAACACGCCGAGGGGCTTGTCGCGGAAGTTGAAGCCGACGGCGAGCATGATCATGCCGATCAGGATAGGGATAAGCATGGCGTGGAAGGAGGACATGGAGATCATGGGGCGACGGCCTTGTCGGAGTGGGAATACTGACAAGTCTAGGTCGGATTGCAGAAGGTGGCGTTGATATGTGTCAGGTTGGATTTCCTGTAGGAGCTGGCTTGCCAGCGAAAAAATCCTGGACGCCGCGTTCATCCAGGATGCTCGCGTCATCGTGAGCGATTTTCGCCGGCAAGCCAGCTCCTACAGGAGGGTTGATCAGGGCAGGTCGTGGCTGGCGTAGAACGCGCCCAACACCTTCACCAGATGCGCCAGGTCATGGCTGCCGCACAGTTCACGAATGGAGTGCATGGCAAACGTCGGCAAACCGATATCCACCGTACGCACACCCAGGTGGCTGGCGGTGATCGGGCCGATGGTCGAGCCGCAGCCCATGTCGCTGCGCACCACGAAGCTCTGCACCGGCACTTCCTGGGCCATGCACAGGTGACGGAAGAACCCGGCGGTTTCGCTGTTGGTGGCGTAGCGCTGGTTGCTGTTGACCTTGATCACCGGGCCGGCATTGAGCTTGGGGCCGTGGTTGGCGTCGTGCTTGTCGGCGTAGTTGGGGTGTACGCCGTGGGCATTGTCGGCCGACACCAGCAGGGATTTCTGAATGGTGCGTACGAATTCATCACCTTCAGGCAACAGGCGACGCAGGGTCTGTTCCAGCATCGGGCCGTCGGCACCGCAGGCCGAGCAGGAACCGACTTCCTCGTGGTCGTTGCACACCAGCACGCAGGTTTCGTCGCTCTCGCTGGTGAGCAAGGCTTGCAGGCCGGCGTAGCACGACAGCAGGTTGTCGAGGCGTGCGCCGGCGATGAAGTCGCCGTTGAGGCCGATGACGGCGGCGCTCTGGGTGTCATAGAAGCTCAACTCGTAGTCGAGCACCACATCGGCGTTCAGCCCATGCTCCCGTGCCAACTGCTCGGTGAGCACGGCACGGAAGTCCACGCGTTCATCACCGGCAAATTGCGCGAGGATCGGCGGCAATTCGGTCTGGGCATTGATCGCCCAGCCCTGGTTGGCTTCACGGTTCAGGTGAATGGCCAGGTTGGGGATGATGGCGATGGGCAGCTTGAAGTCGATCAGCTGGCTTTCGACCTTGCCGTCGCGACGGAAGGTGACGCGGCCGGCCAGGGACAGGTCGCGGTCGAACCACGGCGCCAGCAGCGCGCCGCCGTAGACTTCCACGCCGAGTTGCCAGAAGCCCTGGCGTTGCAGCTCAGGCTGGGGCTTGACCCGCAGGCACGGGCTGTCGGTATGGGCGCCGACCAGGCGAATCCCGCCTTGCAACGGCGAATGGCGGCCGAGCTTGAAGGCGATGATCGAGGAATCGTTGCGGGTCACGTAGTAGCGACCGTTGGCTTCGGTGGCCCAGGTCTCGCGCTCGTCGAGGCGCTGGAAACCGGCCGCTTCCAGGCGCTGGGCCAGGGCGGCGGTGGCATGAAAAGGAGTAGGGGAGGCCTTGAGGAAGTCGATCAGGCCTTGATTCAACGCTTCGCGCATAAATAGCTCCAGACAGCAATGCGCGGAGTTTACCGTTCGAGGGCGAGAAGTGCACCGCCCCTCCTACATTTACTGTATTTACAGCTTTAGAACGGTGCTGGGCACTCAAAGCGCAAGCGCTCGCCGCTTTGCGGGTGAGTGAAGCTCAGCATGCTCGCGTGCAGGCACAGGCGCGGCCAGGCGGCCAGGGCCTGTTCATGGGCATACAGGCCGTCACCGAGCAACGGATGCCCGATGGACAGCATATGCACGCGTAACTGGTGCGACCTTCCGGTAATCGGTGTCAGCTCGACCCGGCACCAGTCGCCACAGCGTTCCAGCACTTTCCAGAACGTCAGCGCGTGCTTGCCGAACTCGTGGTCCACCACATGGCGCGGTTTGGTCGGCGGGTCGTAGCGCAGGGGCAGGTCGATGCTGCCGCTGTCCAGTGCCGGCTGGCCCCAGGCCAGCGCGGTGTAGGCCTTTTCGGTTTCGCGGTCGTGAAACTGGCGGGACAGTTCGCGATGGGTATCGGCATCCCGGGCCAGCAGGATGATCCCCGAGGTTTCCCAGTCCAGTCGATGGACGATGCGGGCTTCGGGGTAGCCGTTTTCCTGCAGGCGGGTGATCAGGCAGTCCTTGTTGTCATCGGCGCGGCCGGGCACCGAGAGCAACAGGGTCGGCTTGTTCACCACCAGGACAGCGTCGTCCTGATGCAGGATATGAATAGTGGACAGCGGCATTAAACAGCCTCGCAACAAACGCCAACGGCGGCTCGACCACCCGGTTCCCGCGAAGGGATCAAGGTGACCGAGCCGCCGTGGCGGCCGCCTGTTCGATCAACGATCAGGCAGGGTGATATTGAGTTCCAGAATCGAGCAGCTGCCGTCATTTTCCAGGGCGACATGCACGTCATCGTTGCCGATATTGACGTACTTGCGGATCACCTCCACCAGTTCCTTCTGCAAGGCGGGCAGGTAATCCGGGGTGCTGCGTTGGCCGCGTTCGTGCGCCACGATGATCTGTAGACGCTCTTTCGCGACCGACGCGGTGCTTGGCTTTTTGTTGGCGCGAAAGAAGTCGAGAAATTTCATTGTTTAGTTGCCTCCAAAGATACGCTCGAAGAATCCCTTCTTCTTAACATCGAGGAAGCGATGTTCCACGGTCTTGCCCAGCAAGCGATCAACCGCATCGCTGTACGCCTGGCCGGCGTCGCTCTGGTCGTCGAGAATCACCGGGACGCCCTGGTTGGACGCCTTCAGCACCGCCTGGGATTCCGGGATCACGCCCAGCAGGGTCACGGCGAGGATTTCCTTGACGTCTTCAACACCGAGCATTTCGCCGTTGCTGACGCGCTCAGGGTTGTAGCGGGTGAGCAGCAGGTGTTCCTTGATCGGGTCCTGGCCTTCCTCGGCGCGCTTGGACTTGCTGGCCAACAGGCCGAGCATGCGGTCCGAGTCACGTACCGAAGACACTTCCGGGTTGGTCACCACGATGGCTTCATCGGCGAAGTACATCGCCAGGTGAGCACCGGTTTCGATACCGGCCGGGGAGTCGCAGACCACGTACTCGAAGGTTTCCTTCAGTTCAGCGAGAACCTTGCCTACGCCTTCCTTGGTCAGCGCATCTTTGTCGCGGGTCTGGCTGGCGGCCAGCACGTACAGGTTCTCAAGGCGCTTGTCCTTGATCAGTGCCTGTTGCAGGTTGGCTTCGCCGTTCACCACGTTGACGAAGTCGTACACCACGCGGCGTTCGCAGCCCATGATCAGGTCGAGGTTACGCAAACCGACGTCGAAGTCGACGATGACTGTCTTGTGGCCGCGCAGAGCGAGGCCGGTACCGATAGCGGCGCTGGTGGTGGTCTTACCCACACCACCCTTGCCGGATGTAACCACGAGAATCTTGGCCAAGGTGTTTCACCCCTAAGGAAAAAGGACTTTTCAGCCCCTGAAAAACATCTCTTGGAACTCGCCGCAGGCGGACAGCCTTTGTAGGAAAAAAGACGGGTTTTCGCAGGAAAAACGCCAACCTTCAAATGTTCCTACGCAAGTAATGCCAGTTTCGCTGTGCTATCAGAGTCTAGAGATGCTTGGAAAATGCGGCAGTATCCGTTAAAGACGGATGATGTTCAACACATCGCCCGACAGGCTGACCTGCACCGCGGCTCCCCACAGCGGATCGCGGCGCAAATCTTCCGAAACCTTGTACTGGCCCGCGATGGACACCAGCTCAGCGGTCAATTGCTGGCAAAAAATGCGTGCCTTGGTATCCCCCTTGATGCCGGCGAGGGCACGTCCGCGCATCGGACCGTATACATGGATATTGCCATCGGCGAGAAGTTCCGCGCCGGGACTGACCGAAGAGATCACCACCAGGTCGCCGCCCTGGGCGTAAATCTGCTGTCCGCCGCGTACGGGCGTGGTGATTATCTTTGTAGGCTTGATCGTCGGTTCCGCTGGTTTTTCCGGTTTTTTCTGCACTTCGCCGACCAAAGGTTCCAGTGGACGCTCACGCGCGCCGGAGGGTGGCAGTACTGGCAGTTCAATGGCGATGGCGGCGGCAATGTCTTCGATGCGGCTGGCACGAATCGCCAGGGTTCGCAGGCCGTGGGAGCGGCACACGCGCATCAGGCCGGGCAGGTCGATGCTGCCCTGGCCGGCCGGCAGTTTGTCCAGGGCCAGTACCAGCGGGGCGTTGTTAAAGAAGTTCGGCGCCAGGGCAACCTTGGCGGCGAGCTGGCGGTCCAGGGCGTCGAGGTCGTTGCGGGCCAGTTCCAGCACGGTGATGGCGAGCATGCTGCCTTTCAGCTGGAACACGGGATCTTGGTCTAGCGGTTCGGTTTGGCTCATGGTCGGCAAAAAGCGGCTTGTCACGAAAAGTGTCGAGACTTATAACGAGAACACTCACTGGCCGCAAGCCGAGTCGAACCGTTGTAGAATGCGCGGCCCTGTCTTTCCCGGAATCTGTAATGGATCGCCCGCGTTTTCGAGCTGTATTTTTTCACCCGCGCTTTTGGCTGTTATGGCTGGGACTCGGCCTGCTGTGGCTGGTGACCCAACTGCCGTACCGTGCGCTGCTGACCATTGGTCGCCTGCTGGGTGCAGGCATGTACCGTGTGGCCGGCGAACGTCGCCGCATCGCCGCCCGCAACCTGGAACTGTGCTTCCCGGAAAAATCCTCCGCAGAGCGCAAGAAGCTGCTCAAGGAAAACTTCGCCTCCACCGGCATCGCCTTCTTCGAAATGGCCATGAGCTGGTGGTGGTCGCGCCAGCGCCTGGCGCGCCTGGCCCATGTCGAAGGCCTGGAACACCTCAAGCAGGCCCAACTGGATGGCAAGGGCGTGATCCTCATGGCCCTGCACTTCACCACCCTGGAAATCGGTGCGGCCCTGCTGGGGCAGAAGCACACCATCGACGGCATGTACCGCGAGCACGGCAACCCGCTGTTCGACTATATCCAGCGCCGTGGCCGCGAGCGGCATAACCTCGACTCCCTGGCGGTCGAGCGCGAAGACGTGCGCGGCATGCTCAAGCTGCTGCGTGCCGGCCGCGCCATCTGGTATGCACCGGACCAGGACTACGGCGCCAAGCAAAGTATCTTCGTGCCGCTGTTCGGCATCCAGGCCGCCACCGTGCCTGCCACCAGCAAGTTCGCCAAGCTGGGCAAGGCGCTGGTGGTGCCGTTCACCCAGCAGCGCTTGGCGGACGGCAGCGGTTACCGCCTGGTGATCCACCCGCCGTTGAGCGACTTCCCCGGCGAAAGCGATGAAGTCGACTGCCTGCGCATCAACCAGTGGGTCGAAGCCTCGGTGCGTGAATGTCCCGAGCAATACCTGTGGACCCACCGCCGCTTCAAGAGCCGGCCACCGGGCGAACCCAAGCTGTACGAAAAACGCCGTCGCTAAGACCGACTTTCCCCCCACATGGAGTGATGCAATGCGCGCAGCTGAACCGGTTACAGGCTTGATTCTTTCCGGCGGCGGGGCGCGAGCGGCGTATCAGGTGGGGGTATTGGCGGCGATTGCCGAGCTGTTGCCGCCGGGGGCGCCCAACCCTTTTCCGGTGATCGTCGGCACGTCGGCCGGTGCGATCAATGCGGTGAGCCTGGCCAGCGGTGCGATGGATTTCACGGCGGCCATCCAGCGCCTGACCGCGTTCTGGCAGGGATTTCGCAGCCACCTGGTATTGCGCAGCGATTGGCCGGGGGTGGTGCGCCAGGCGAGTCGCTTCTTTACCCACAGCTTGCTGGGGCTGGGCCGGCAGTTGCCGGTGGCGCTGCTCAACAGCTCGCCGCTGCGGGATTTGTTGCAGGACAAACTGCATTTGGCAGGTATCGACGAGGCCATCCGCCAACAGCACCTGCATGCGGTCGCCGTCACGGCCTTCGGCTATGAATCCGGGCAGGCGGTGACTTTCTATCAGGGCGGCGGCACCATCGACGCCTGGTTGCGCCATCGGCGTATCGGAGTGCCGACGCAACTCACGGTTGAACACCTGCTGGCCAGTTCGGCGATCCCCTTGCTGTTTGCCCCGGTGAAGCTCGACCAGGAATACTTCGGCGACGGCGCGGTGCGCCAGTCGGCGCCCATCAGCCCGGCGCTGCACCTGGGGGCGACCCGGGTGCTGGTGGTGGGTGTCAGCGGTAACCCGCGGGGCAATGAACCGATGGCGCAACGCACCTATACCGGCCAGGAGCCGACGTTGGCCCAGATCGGTGGGCATATGCTCAACAGCACGTTCATTGACAGCCTGGAAAGCGATATCGAACTGCTGGAGCGTCTGAACCAGTTCAGCCATCACCAGCCAGCCGACAGCGCGGCCCGTGGCCTGGCGCCGGTGGAAGTGCTGGTGATTGCGCCAAGCCAGCCGATCGACGAAATCGCCGCAAGGCATCGGCAGGAATTGCCGGCGGCATTGCGTCTGTTCCTGCGTGGGCCGGGGGCGACCAAGACGAGCGGGGCGGGGGTGCTGAGTTACTTGCTGTTCGAGGCGGGGTATTGCAGCGAGTTGATTGAGTTGGGCAGGAAGGATGCGCTGGCCAAGCGTGAAGAGATCATGCGGTTCCTGCGCTTGGCATGAACCCTTGTAGGAGCGAGCTTGCTCGCGAAGAACCCATAGGCACCGCTTTTGTTCTGAATAAACGCGGTGATCTCTGGTTTTTCGCGAGCAAGCTCGCTCCTGCAGGGGGTCAGAAGTGATACTTGACCAGGAAGCTCGCCGTGTCCTGGGTCGTCTTGAACGCGCCGGAATCCTCGATCCCGTACTTGTTCTTCCAGTAGTCGTATTCAAAGCCCACGTACAACTGCTTGTCGCCCCAATGCAGCGCCTTGCCCAAGTCGTATTTGACCTGCGGGTTGAAGTGCAGGTTGGCGTGGTAAGTGCCACGGGCGTTCTTGTCGTTGTCCACCACCCAATCCATAAAGCCGTCGATCAGGATATTCGAGTTGCCCACCGGCAGGGTGTACGACCATACCGGGGTGATCTGCCATACACCGTCGCCTGGGCGATTGCCTTCGGTCTGGCGCTGGTAGAAGTTCAGCTGGAAGTAGTCGAAGCCCGGGATGTTCAGGTCGAAGCCAGGGCCGAGCAGGTACGACTCGTTGTCGCCTTCGCCGAACTCATACGTGAAGGCCAGCAACACATCCTTGATCGGTCCGAAGGACAGGTCCTTGTCGAGAATCTTGCCGAACGACAACCGTGGGCTGAACTCGCCGTAATACGTATTCGGGCCGACATTGCCGTCTTCCTTGCCGTTGTAAAAGATGCGGTCGAGGAAGAAGAAGTTGTCGCCGTACTTCCAGGCATCGGCATGTTCGAACGTGACGGTTTGCTGGATCTGTGGGTTGACGGTAAAGCTCTTGCCCCACAGGTAAGTCAGGCTGTTGTTCTGCCACTGCAACAAGTCACCGGCCACGGCCTGGCCGCCGGCCAGCAGGGATCCCGCCAGCATCAGGCCTTTGAACATAGGTTTCATTCGGTTGCTCCCGAGTTAAAGTTTTATGGTTTTTCTTCTACACAAGCGCTCTGGTGCGGCGCCTTTAGTGGTTACAAAAGTGGTCTGAATGGTCAGCTTTATTGCTACAGCAAGACCCGCGCCAAGGCGGTAAACAACCGTCGATCCAAGCGGGCGCGGAGAATACTGGCTCCCACGTCAGGGCTCAAGTGCGCCGTTACAGCGCGCACAGGGCGACAATGGGGCATGTGTCAGGTATGGGCGGGGTCGACTACGGGGCGTTCGGCCCCGCCGAGAATGTTGAACAGGATATTCAGCGACAGTGCGCTGAGGGTCGCCATGGCGATGCCGCTGTGGGTGATCGGGCTCATCCACACGGGCAACTGTGCGAAGAACTCCGGGCGCACCACGGGGATCAGGCCCATGCCGATGCTCACCGCCACCAGCAACTGGTTGCGACGGTCGGCGATATCGGCCTCCTGGAGGATCTTGATGCCGGTGGCCGCCACCATGCCAAACATGGCAATCGCCGCCCCACCGAGCACTGCCGGGGGAATCGACGCCACCAGGTACGCGGCCTTGGGCAACAGGCTGAGCACAATCAGGAAGGCACCGGCCATCATCGTCACCGAGCGGCAACGCACGCCGGTCATCTGCACCAGGCCGATGTTCTGCGCGAAGGAGGAGTGGGTGAAGGTGTTGAAGAAACCGGCGAAGAACGACGCACCGGCATCACACAGCAAGCCACGGCGCAGCATTTTCGGCGTGACGTCCTGGCCGGTGATCTTGCCCAGCGCCAGGAACATTCCGGTGGATTCGACGAAGATGATCACCACCACCAGGCACATCGACAGGATCGGCGCCAGCTCGAACCTGGGCATGCCGAAGTGCAGCGGCGTCACCACTTGCACCCACGGTGCCTGGGCCAGGCCGCTGAGGTCAACCATACCGATGGCCCCGCACAGGGCGTAACCCAGGCCCATGCCGATCAGCACCGAGATATTCACCCAGAAGCCGCGCATGAAGCGGTTGATCAGTAGGATGGTGGCCAGTACCAGGGCGGCAATCGCCAGGTAAATCGGTGAGCCGAAGGTGGCCGCTGCGCTGCCGCCACCGGCCCAGTTCACGGCCACGGGGAACAGCGACAGGCCGATGGCCGTGATCACGGTGCCGGTCACCAGCGGCGGAAAAAAGCGTACGACCTTGGACATGAACGGCGCGATCAGCATGCCGAAGAACCCGGCGGCGATGGTGGCGCCGAAGATGCCCTGCAAGCCGATACCGGGCATGCCGGCCATGGCGACCATGCTGCCCACAGCAGCGAAACTGGCGCCCATCATCACCGGCATACGGATGCCCACCGGGCCGATGCCGAATGACTGCACCAGGGTGGCAATGCCGGCTACCAGCAGGTCGGCGTTGATCAGAAAGGCGATTTCTTCACGGCTCAGGCCGGCGGCCTGGCCAATGATCAAGGGGACGGCGACGGCGCCGCCGTACATCAGCAAGACGTGTTGCAGGCCTACCAGAATCAGTTGCAAGAGGGGCAGCCGCACCATGGCGGGTGCGGCAGGAATCTGCGGTTCGACTAACTCGGTCATGCAACACCTCGGATCTTTTTTATTTTTGTGTTGTGTGGAACGCAATCTCTAAATCACTGCAAGTCCCCTGTGGGAGGGGGCTTGCCCCTCCCACATTTTGGATTTGCGCCAGGCTGTCAGTTGGTACGCGCCCCCTGATTGATCCAGGTGCCAATCAAATCCCGCTCCTGCTGGGTCATCTGGGTGATGTTGCCCAACGGCATGATCTGGCTCGCCACCGCCTGCGCCTGGATACGCGCCGCCTGTTGCTGGATCTGCGCCGGGGTATCGAACATCACGCCGGCCGGCGCGGTGCTGAACAACGGGCTGGTGGGCTTGGCCGAATGGCACACGGCGCAGCGTTCCTGGATCACTCCGTGGACCTTGTCGAAATCAATCGTCGCCTGGGCCGGCGCAGGTGCGGCGGCCGGAGCTGCCGGCGCGGCGGGTTTCAGGCCACCGCCCAATGCGGTTTCCGGCAACGGTTGGTACTCGATGGCCGCCGGTGCCTTGGCAATCGGTTCGGCCGGCTTGGGCCCGGTCACATACGCCAGGCAAATCATGGCCAACGCACCCACCGGCAAGGTCCACGCATACTTCTGGCTGTTATGCCGCGTGTTGAAGTAGTGCCGCACCAACACCGCCGCCACCGCGATCCCGGCCAGGATCAGCCAGTTGTATTGGCTGCCGTAGGTGCTCGGGAAGTGGTTGCTGATCATGATGAACAGCACCGGCAGGGTGAAGTAGTTGTTGTGCCGTGAGCGCAGCAGACCCTTGGCCGGCAGGGCCGGATCGGGCGTGCGGTTCTCGGCGATCGCCGCCACCAACGCGCGCTGCGCCGGCATGATGATGCGGAACACGTTACCGACCATGATGGTGCCGATCACCGCGCCCACGTGCAGGTACGCACCACGGCCGCTGAACACTTTGCTGAAGCCGTACGCGGCGGCAATCAACAGCACGAACAGGATCAAGCCGAGCAGGGCAGGGCGTTTGCCCAGGGCCGAGTCGCAGAGGAAGGAGTAGATGAACCAGCCGGCGAACAGTGAGCCGATGCCCAGCAAGACGCCTTCGCTGCCACTGAGGCTGCTGCCGGGGGCGAGCAGGTACAGCGTCGGGTTGAGGTAGAACACCACGCACAGCAGCGCGACGCCCGACATCCAGGTGAAATAGGCTTCCCATTTGAACCAGTGCAGGTTGTCCGGCATGGTCGGCGGGGCCAGCTTGTATTTTTCCAGGTGGTAGATACCGCCACCGTGGATCGCCCACAAGTCACCGGACAGGCCGTCCTTGGGGTTGACGCGGTTGAGGTTGTTTTCCAGCCAGACGAAGTAGAACGAAGCGCCGATCCAGGCGACGCCAGTGATCATGTGAACCCAGCGCACGCTGAGGTTCAGCCATTCCAACAGATGTGCTTCCACAGTCTTTACCTCTCGCCTGTCACCCTTGTTGTCGGGTGATCCGGCCTTCTCTTATTGGTGGGGGGCGAGGATCAACCGCTCATCCTCTTTGAAAAAATGCTCATCGCAGTTATTGCCTGTGCCACTGCGATCAACCACCAGGAAGTCATCCCGCTTTTCGATCGTCAGCACCGGGTGGTGCCAGACGCCGCGATGGTAATTGATGCCCTGCCTGCCGTTGGTGACGAAGGCGCGGACCAAGCCTGATACAGGTGCATCGCCAAGTGGCGCGACCACGATCAGAAAGGGGTTGCCGAGCAGCGGAATGAAGGCCTGGCTGCCCAGCGGGTGTCTCTCCAGCATGCACACGGTCAGCGGCATGTCCTGCGCGTCGGCGCGGAAGATGCTGATGATCGCGTTGTCTTCAGGCTGTGCGGTTTCTACCGTTGCCAGCTTGTGAAAGCGCATGGTCGACCCGTTGTTGATCATGAAGTGATCGCTGCCGTCGGTTTCGATAACGTCTCCGAAAGGGGCGAAGGCTTCTTTGGTCAGGGGTTCGATCATCAGTGTGCGCATGGCTGTCTCTTATCCGAGTTCTGTGTTGTTTGTTCTGCTTTTGTGGCGAGGGAGCTTGCTCCCGTTGGACTGCGTAGCAGTCCCATCTGTTGGGGCCGCTTCGCGACCCAGCGGGAGCAAGCTCCCTCGCCACAGGGGTTCACTGCTTACTTCGAAACTTTACCCAGCACACGCAGGCGACTCACACCGCCATCCGGGAACACGTTCAGGCGGATGTGGGTGATCGGGCCCAGTGCCTTGATCTGCTCGGCGAAGGTGTGTTCGGCGTGCATTTCCAGTTTCTGTGCCGGCAGCAGTTCGCGCCAGAACAGCGACTGGGTTTCGATCTGGCTGTCGGTGCCGCCCTTCACGAAGGCGCCCTGGATCGAGCAGGTGTCCGGGTAGTTACCCTTGAAGTGCAGGGTGTCGACGATGATCTTCTCGATTTCGCCGGGGTGGCCCAGGGCGACGATCACCCAGTCATTGCCTGGCGTGCGACGGCGGGCGGTTTCCCAACCATCGCCCATGTTGACGCCACGGCCTGGGTTGAGAATGTTGCTCATGCGCCCGAAGTGTTCATCGGAACACGCCAGTGCGCGACCACCGTTCAATGCGGCAGCCAGGTCGATCTGTTCGTTGTCGCCCACTGCCGACCAGTCGCGGAACGGCACGCCGTACACACGCAGACGGGCTACGCCGCCATCCGGGTAGATGTTGAAACGCAGGTGGCTGAATGCCTGGTCGTTGCTGATCTCGTGGTAGTGGTGGCTGTTGCCTTGCAGCTCGACGGCCGACAGGACTTCTACCCACTGGGTGTCGTCGTCAGGCTCGCCCGAGGCCAGGAAGCAGGCTTCCAGGGAGGCCGACGGAGGGTAGTTGCCGGTGAAGAATGAAGTGTCGATGTCCACGCCCTTGATCGAACCCGGTACGCCCAGGCGGATCACGGCGCTGTCGTAGCCTTCGAAGCGCTTGCGGCGTGACTCCCAGCCGTCCATCCACTTGCCGTTGTCATCGAAAACGCCCTCCTTCCACACGGCCGGGGTCGGCTGGAACAGGCGGTTGGCGTCGGCGAACCAGTCATCTGTCACGGAGATGATCTTGGTGCCCAGGCGGGCGTCGGCCAGGTTGACGAACTTTTCGAAAGGTACGGCGTAAGCTTTCATTCTTCTTGTCTGCCTTAAATAGAGTGGCTGGGGATGGTCGTTTAGAGGGTCAGTAAACGGAACAACGCGATCTTGTTGATCTCGGCCAGTGCGCATTTGAACTCAGCGTCTACCGAGTTGTGAATGCGCGTTTCGAACGCGGCCAGGATCTGATGCCGGTTGCTGCCTTTTACCGCCATGATGAAGGGAAACTTGAACTTGGCCTTGTAGGCATCGTTCAGCTCGGTGAAGCGTGAGAACTCTTCGGCCGTGCAGTGGTGAATCCCCGCGCCAGCTTGCTCATCGGTGCTGGCTTGGGTGAGTTGGCCCTGGACGGCCGCTTTGCCGGCCAGGTCCGGGTGAGCGTTGATCAACGCCAGCTGACTGGCGTGATCGGCGCTCAACAGGATGTCGCTCATGCGCTGGTGCAGGGTTTCGATCTGGTCGATCGAGGCATCCTGGCCCAGCTCAAAGGCCTTTTCGGCCACCCATGGCGAATGTTCGTAGATGTCGGCGAAGGCCTGGACGAAGGCGTCACGGCTCAAGGTCGAGGGTTTCAAGGTCTGGAAAGCAGTCATTTGGCCGCTCCCTGAAAAGGGTGTACGTCATGCCAGTGGCGGGCGATGTCGACGCGGCGGGTGAACCACACCTGGTCATGGCCCTTGGCGTATTCGATAAAACGCTTCAACGAGGCCAGGCGCGCCGGGCGGCCGATCAGGCGGCAATGCAGGCCGATGGACAGCATCTTCGGTGCCTCGACGCCTTCGGCATACAGCACGTCGAACGCGTCTTTCAGGTACTCGAAAAAGTCATCGCCCTTGTTGAAACCCTGCACCTGGGTGAAGCGCATATCGTTGGTGTCCAGGGTGTAGGGGATCACCAGGTGCGGCTTGCCGTTGGGAGTGTTGGGTTCCCAGTAGGGCAGGTCGTCGTCGTAGGTGTCGCAGTCGTAGAGGAAGCCGCCTTCCTCCATCACCAGCCGCCGCGTGTTGGGGCCGGTGCGCCCGGTGTACCAGCCCAACGGGCGTTCGCCGGTGAGTTCGGTGAGGATGCGGATGGCTTCGAGCATGTGCTCGCGCTCCTGGGCCTCGTCCATGTATTGGTAGTCGATCCAGCGGTAGCCGTGGCTGCAGATCTCGTGGCCGGCGTCGACCATGGCGCGGATCACATCCGGATGACGCTGGGCAGCCATGGCCACGGCGAAGATGGTCAAAGGAATGTCGAATTCCTTGAACAACTTGAGGATGCGCCACACGCCGGCACGGCTGCCGTATTCGTACAGCGACTCCATGCTCATGTTGCGCTCGCCCTGCAGCGGCTGGGCCGAGACCATTTCCGAAAGGAAGGCTTCGGACTCTTTGTCACCGTGCAGAATGTTGCGCTCGCCGCCTTCTTCGTAGTTGAGTACGAACGACAAGGCGATGCGTGCCTTGCCCGGCCAGTGGGGGTGAGGAGGGTTACTGCCGTAACCGATCAGGTCGCGTGGGTAGTCAGCGCTCACTGCAGTCTTCCTTCTTGTTCGTGGTAGCAAGTGTGTGGCGGCCAGCGGAAAGACTGGGTGGCGTCACAGCGATGGGCTGATTGTATACAACTTAATGGTCACTTTGTAAGCCTGTATTTCCGCATTTTTTCCGTGGAGTTGCCGCCGTTCAGCACTGCAAGAAACTTGCCCGATTGGTCAGTAAACGGACAAAAGGTCTTTTAAAAGCAAGGCTTGCTGAGAATTCCCGCCGAGGATCGAGGCGTCGCAGCCTGTGGGAAACTTTGTGATTTTTATTGTGTACAATTTTTATTAAAAGTGTCTTAATCGGCCCATCAGCGGCTTTTTGATGCCCCGTAAAGGTGCAGCCTATTTCACTTCATGCAAGGGAGCCCGCCCCATGGGACGACTGACGACACACGTACTCGACGCAGCCCACGGCTGCCCCGGCAGCGCCATCCAGGTTGAGCTGTACCGCGTCGACGGCACGCAGCTGGAACTGGTCGCCACTGCGCTGACCAACAGCGATGGCCGCTGCGACGCGCCGTTACTGCAAGGTGATGACTACCGCAGCGGTGTCTACCAATTGCAATTCAGCGCCGGCGATTACTACCGCGCCCGCGGTGTGCAATTGCCGGAGCCGGCCTTCCTGGATGTGGTGGTATTGCGCTTCGGCATCAGTGCCGAACAGGATCACTACCATGTGCCCCTGCTAATTTCGCCCTACAGCTACTCCACCTATCGCGGTAGCTGAGTCGTCACCTGGTTACACCCCCAAGCTCTTCGTTGGTTTTTCGCCCGCCCACACTGCGGGCTTTTTTTGTGCGCGGCACCCGTCAATTATCTAGCGCCCTGTGGGCGTTTGCGCTGCATAGGCTAGGGTTTTCCTCGACGAAGATACCGCCGTGACTTCACCTACCGATCCCGATATGGCCGACGACGATGCGTTGCAGGCCATGCGTCGCCAACTGACCCGGTCCATCAACCGCAGCCCCCATCCCAGCCTGTTGATCAATTGGCTGACCGTTGCCGACCTGCGGTGCGCCCAGTCGGCCAAACACCAGTCCCGCCTGATCCTGCATGCGCCCAAGGTGCTGCGGGTGATTCGCGCCGAGCTGCGCAAGGCCTTTGACCTGGACCCGGACGGCCTGCTCTTCACCGAACCCAAGCCGCCGGCAGCCGCGCAGCAGGTCGACAGTCTGACCGACCGTGCGTTACGGCTGATGGTGTTGCCTGCAGTGTCGATCAACCTCAATCAGTTCACGGCTGTCAGCCTCAAGGCCGAGCCGGCACGCCAGCTGCCGTTTACGCCGCTGGAGGCGTTGCGCCGGGTGATTGCGCTCAACCTTTCGGCTCGGCTTGCCCAGGTGCACAGCGCCTATTGGCAGGCGCTGGTGCCGGGTTCCTGGCTGACGCGCCAGGAGCGCTGGGCTGCTTTGCACAAGCAGCAGTTCGCTGACCAGGCCTTTGTGGCGCGGCAGTTGGACGAGCTGTCGGAGGAGGCGATGGGCATGGTCCAGGCGCTGGTGGACGCTCCGACGGCCGAAGCGCGCCGACGCGCCGGTGAGCTGTGGGCCAGCGTCCAGGCCAGTGAGTTGATGTGGCCGGGCGTGGGGCCGCGGCTGATGCCGATCCCCGGCGCCCTGCATATTTATCGCGAGGGCGACCCGGCGGGCGGGCCGCACGTGATGTACCTGCCGGGCGCCCGCCGCAACTACTACGAATATCCGTCGTTCGCCCACTTGCAGTGTGGCCTGGTGGCATTGATCAATGGCGCCTCGTTCGACGACCTCTGGCAGTGCCTGCCGCTGCGGCGCCGGCATGAGGTATGCCGGCCCGAAGACGCGGCGGCGGCGCCCGGACGCGGTGTGGCAGTGAGGGGCGATGCGCTGGCATACAGCGCGCAGGCGGTGCTGGAGGGGCAATGGGAAAACGAGTTGGCCTGTGGGATGTCGATCAACCTTGCGCAGGTGTTTTCCGCCAGGCGCGAGCCGCTGGAGATGAATGCCGCGCGGTTGCTCGCCTATATCGAACGCGCGCGCCGACACTGGGTGGGCAAGGCGCGCCTGGGCAGCCTTCGCCGGACGTTGCAGGACTGGGATCAGCATCGGCGGCGCAAGGAAATCCTGTTCGCCAGCACCGCCGCGCACCTGCCCGTTAACACGGCGCTGCAACAGCTTAAACGGTATGAAAAAGGCCTGATGGCATTGCTCGACCCGCAGGACGTCGGGGCGGATACCCAGGCCTTTGACGATTTCGTCGTGTTGGAGCAGCGGCGCAAGGTGCACGCGGACACCCTGCACACGCTGCTGCACGGCGCGCAATTGCAACTGTTCGACCCCGCCTTCTGGAAGGCGCGCCCCGTCGGTCAAGCCAGGCGCCTGAACGCGCTCATCGACGGGTGGACTGCTGTGCTGCGCGCCGACATCCTCTTGCTGCATCGGCTCCAATTGATCCGCGCAGTCCATCGCGACCTGCTGGTGGATGTGCTGGATACGCCGCTGGCCAGCAAGCGCGCCGGCAGCGATACCCGCGTGCTGTCCGTGCTGGTGGGCAGCGCCGACGCCTTTGAGCCTCTGCACAGCGTATTTGCGGTGACCCGCAGCACGGCGCTCAACGATCCGCAGCGACGGGTGCCGGTGGTGCTGTGCGCGTTGGGGCGCGAGGGTGGCGTGGCGACGTTTGCCAGCCTCGAAGCCTTGTCCCAGGGCATCGAGGCCAGCCTCGACAGCCGTGATGGGTCTGTGCTGTGGCGCTACATCGAGCGGCCGCAGCGCAACGCCATACGTGAACAGGTGGCCAATCAAACCCTGGCGGTGCGCTATGAGGTCATCGAGGGTAATCCTGTCTTGCTTGCGCTCAAAAGGCTGATGAAGGGGTACCTGCGCCTGCAGCGCGGGTTTGATGGCCGCGCGAATATTTTCAGTGAAATCCGGGATGTCCAATTGACTCGCTCGTTGTTGGCCGTCGAGTTGGAGAAGCACCTCGACGCGCCGGTCAGCGATGCCCTGATTCAAGCACGGGCCCAGGTCGACGTGGTGCGCAAGGCGGCGGCAGCCAAACACGGATTGCCGAGCTGGCTGGCCGAGGCGACGGTGGCGCAACGCAACCGTTTCAAGTACCTGCAAAGCCGCTACCTGGGCAGCGTCCTGGCCTATGAAGAGCGCCTCGGGCAGCGTTTGCCGGATCTGCTCAGCTTCGCCCGCAGCCTTTTGATTGCGCGCTTGCGTGAGGACGGCCTGCCGCCGCAGCTGGACATCGACACTCCGCTTATTGAAATGCCCGACCGGGTCGATGGTCGCTTCTGCGGTTGGGAAAGCGGCTGTACGGTCGGCGATCGCAAGGAAGTCCTGGCGCCCAGTGCTGAGCGTTCGCGCTTGAGCCTGCTGCAACTGGCACTGCACAACCTCGACCCGCAGATGATGTCCACCTGGTGGCGCTTCCGTTATGCCCAGTACCTGCAACCGGCCTGGCGGCAGCAACTGAGCCCGCGTTACCTGATCGGCATGGTGTCCTCGCTGGATATTGGCGGGCGCTACGAGGCCTTGATCAATGGTGCGTTTTATCCCCCCGATGCCGCTGCGCACCGGCTGAGCGACGCACGTGTCCCGGAGCTGCTCAGGCGAGCCTTGCAGGCGGGTATCGAGGCGGATCTCCATTCGGCGATTCAGCAGGGGCTGACCGCGAGTGCCCAACGTTTTTTCAACACGGCAATGGCGGCCCGTGTGCCCGCGGATTTGCTTGCACACGGCGATCAATTGCAGTTGCACGTGGTGCATCTGGTGGGCCATACCCTGCAGCACGATCGCTATATCGCCGGCATCCTGCTGATTCACGACCTATTGTCGCAACGCTGCGTGGTCTATTGGCCCAGTGCGCCGGATGCGCGGCACATTCATGAGTACGCCAGCCTGCAAGAGGCCCATGAGCACCTCAATCGTGTCGGGGCGTTGCCCGATTACGTCAGCGCCCTGGCCCGGCATGTTGCGCCGGGCTGGGCGTTTGAAGCCATCGCCCATCACCCGGGTGCGGTGCACGCGCAAGCCGGTTTTTTTCAGCCGAGTAATCTGCTGCCGGGTGCGATCATGCTGCAGGGGCTCTGGCGCGCGGCTGATTTCGTTCGTTCATTCAATATCAAGCACCTGGTGCCCGCGGCGCGTGTCGAGGAGATTGAACAGCAACTGCTTGAGCAAATCGCCAGCGACCCGCTGAACTGGCTGGCCTGGGTCCCGACGTCCCACGCCGATGCCCAGGCCCTGTTGTACCAGGCGCGGGTGCTTGAGTTGCACCGCCAGGCCCAGGCGTACAGTCAGTCCGGCCAGGCGCTGCAGCGCTACCGCGAACAGCACCTGGAGGCGCAACGTGACACGCGTCGGCGGGCGTTGTTGTCGGTGGTGGTGCCGTTTTTCAGCCTGGGTAACCAGTTGTACGAGTTGCTGCTCACCTCGCGGCGTTATCACCGCTATGGTGAGGCGCGGGATGCGGTGGATGTGGCGTTTGGCACGGTGTTTTTGACGATAGACCTGTTATTGACGTTTTTCCCCGGCCCCAAGCTGAAGCCGGGCGCCGTGGCGAACCCGGCCGTCCGTTCCATGGGCGCCGGCTTGAATCGTATCCACCGCGCGAGCGTCTCGACGTTGGGCCGGGTCGCCCCATTGGCACCGTCGCCATCGAGGGTCGCGCGGCTCAAGCTCCTGGAGCGCTTCAAAGCCCAGGGTACGCCGCAGGAGGCCGTGGCGTTGAAGGGACCGGGCGAAAAGGGCATCTACGTCAAACATGGCGAGTACTTCATGGTGGACGACACGCACCACTACCCGGTTTACCGACGTGGCGACGAAGCGTATTTCCGCCTGAAGAACCGGCAGGCGCCGGGCGTCGATGAGTTGATCCTGACGGTCCATGAGCCCCGGGAGTGGCTGCTGGGGGCGGATGCACCCGTGGCCGGGCCGAGCTCGGCGACGCTCACCCCGTGGCCGGCACCTGCCCGAGCGCCAGGCTGGCGACCGCCCACGGCACCGATGGCCACCCACAACCGTATTCTTCAGTCCGCCGCGCCGGCGGACTACTGGTTCAGTTGGCGTACCCAGATGCCTGAGGCCCTGGCGACGAGTCCGCCGGCTTCCGGGGTGTTTCACGTGCATCTGGAACCGCCCGGTTTTCCCTACGACGCTATCTACATCGGTTCCAGGTATGACACCGCGACGCAATCGGGCGTTGGTTATTACCGGTTGCTTCACCAGGGGGATCACGCGCCGTTAAGCACGCTCGGCTTTATTGCCAGGAACGAGCCGCTGGTTTCAAAGGCCCAGGTGGATATCGAGCGCTGGACCGGCAGCGCGCTGCAGGAGCAGCCGATTCCGGTGTCGCGCCTGCCATCGGGGGAGTGGCAATTGCACACGCCATTGTTCGACGGGCCGCTGGAGCCACAGGTGGGCAGGGCGTTTCCGGGCATTACGCGGCAAAGCCAGGCGTCTGCGATTGCCAGGGTGATTGAGTTGGCCGATTCCTCGCGCTCGGTCACGGCCAGCCATTTGCTCAACCTGCGGGCCACCCTGGACAACTGGTTGACCCCCAACCCTGTGAGGCTGGGCCAGACCGATGATTTGCTGAACCTGCTGCGGCCCACGCAAACGCGGGGCGCCAATCTGTTCATTGGCTACGAAGGCAAGGCGCCGGGTTTCACCCGTGTCGATTTCAGTTCGCCGGTGGCGCTGGCGCCGGCACTCAAAGCCGGTGGTGCGCAGGTCTCCGAAGCGCGCAAAACCCTGCAGCGGGAGGCCGTCAGGGCGGTACTGGAGCAGCAGGGCTTCAGCCTTCACGAATGGCGTGTGCGGCGCGGCAAGATCCTCGTGCCTGAACTGGTTGCCACCCATCCCCATTCGAACAACCTGTACTACGTGACCTATCAGTGGTTCGAGCGCGGTTCGGTGGCGTTGAACAAGCGGCTTACTGACCGCTGGCTCCAGGCAGCCATCCGTTCGCACCGGGATTCCGTCCTCGCCGCCACGGTCAGCGGGGCGATGGAGGAACAGCGCCTGGTTCGGATCGTCGCAGGCATCCAGTGGCCGGTGCTGGGGAACCTGGCACCCAGCGTTTACTTCGTCAAACTGAGCCCGCCCGTGCCTTGAGCAGCGAGGCGACGCCGGCGCAGCCGAACAGCGCGGCACTGACGCGGTTGAACCAGTGTTGGCCGCTGCCGCTGCGCAGGTAGCGTGCAGCGCCATGGGCGCCGAGACCGTAGGCGAGTTTGCACAGCAGGTCGAGGAGCGTCCAGGTGGCGATCATGATCAGCAATTGCGGCAGGAACGGTTGTTGGCTGCTGAGGAACTGCGGCAGGAAGGCGGCGAAAAACAGGATGTCCTTGGGGTTGCTGGCCCCCAGCACGAAGGCGCGGCCGAACAGCGCGCGAAAACGTGGCACCGGCGCCGCCTCCGGGACGGTCGCGCCGTGGGACGGCTGGCGCGATTGCTGCCAGCTCTGCCAGGCGAGGTAGAACAGGTAGAGCGCGCCGACGATCTTCAACGCGCTGAAGAGTTGTTCCGAAGCCAGCAGCAATGCGCCCAGGCCCAGGGCCGACGCGCTCAACAGGCAGATCGAGGCAATCACCCCACCGAGAAATGCCGGGTACGAGCGGCGCAGGCCGTAGTTCAGGCTGTTGCTGATCATCAGCAACGACAGCGGCCCCGGGATCAGGATCACCACCAGCGCAGCGCCGCTGAACAGCAGCCAGGTTTCCAGACTCATTGCATGCTCCTTTTATAGAAAGACGAACTTGGCGATAAAGATCGCGCACAGCACCCACAGGCTTACGGAAATCTCGCGGTACTTGCCGGTGCCCGCCTTGAGCGCCACGTAGGTGATAAAGCCCAGGGCGATGCCGTCGGCGACCGAGAAGGTCAGGGGCATCATGATTGCGGTCACGATGGCCGGAATGCTATCGGTGGCCTCATCCCAGTTGATATGGGCCATGCTCGCCATCATCAGCATCGCCACGTAGATCAGCGCGCCGGCGGTGGCATAGGCCGGGATCATGCCCGCCAGCGGTGCGAAGAACATGGCCGCCACAAACAACACGCCGACCGTGACCGCCGTCAACCCGGTACGGCCACCTGCGGCCACACCGGCGGCGCTTTCCACGTAGCTGGTCACCGGCGGCACGCCGACCATGGCACCGAACACACTCGACGCGCTGTCGGCCTTGAGGGCGCGGGACAGGTTATCGATCTTGCCGTCGGCGTTGACCAGCCCGGCGCGTTGCGCAACGCCCATCAGTGTACCCGCAGTGTCAAACATGTGCACAAACAGGAAAGCAAATACCACGCTGATCATGCTGACATTGAATACACCTTTTATGTCCATGGCCATCCAGGTCGGCGCCAGGCTCGGAGGCGTGGATAGAATGCCGTTGTAGTGCACCAGGTCCAGGCCCCAGCCGGCCAGGGTCACGGCGATGATGCTGATGAGGATCGCGCCGAACACCCGGTGGTAGCTGAGGATTGCGATCAGCAGGAAACACACCGCCGCCAGCAGCGGCGCCGGCTCGTGCAGCGAACCGAGCTTGATCAGCGTGGCCGGGCTGTCGACGATGATGCCGGCGGTTTTCAGGCCTATCACCCCGAGGAACAGCCCGACACCAGCACCCATGGCGTGGCGCAGGCTGACCGGAATGCTGTTGAGCAGCCATTCACGCACCCGCGATAGTGTCAGGCCCATGAACAGCACGCCGGAAATAAACACCGCACCCAGCGCGGTTTCCCAGTGGTAGCCCATGGTGCCGACCACGGTGTAGGTAAAAAACGCATTCAGGCCCATGCCCGGCGCCAGGCCCACCGGCCAGTTGGCGTACAGGCCCATCAGCAGGCAACCCAGGGCGGCGGCGATGCAGGTGGCGACGAACGCTGCGCCGTGATCGATACCGGCATCGGCCATGATGTTGGGGTTGACGAAGATGATGTAGGCCATGGTGATGAAGGTGGTGAGCCCGGCGATCAGCTCGGTCTTCACTGTGGTGCCATGCAGGCGCAGTTTGAACAGGCGTTCGAGCCAGCCGTTCTGTGAGGGGGCAAGGTCCAGCGGCGAGGCTTCGGATTTGCGGCTATCCACAGCGAGTACTCCTCAAGCATTTTATTGTTATGTCCAGCGCGGGGCGCTGTGAGGTACTGGCGGGTTTTGTTGACCAATAGGTCAGGAACTCGCACGAAGCGAATTATGCTTTTGTATACAAATAAAGCAAATAATGTTTTCTATTTTCTGCATGAAAAGGATGAAAGGCAAAGCCAGGGCGCCACCGAGGATCAAGGCTGGCCTGCAAGCGCCTGGTTGACTGCGAGCCAACCGTTTACCGCTTCTTCGCCCGCTTCGGCGAAGGCGCGCTGCAACAACTTCACCTGTTCGCGGCGCAGCGATTGCTCGAAACGCTGGCCTTCCTCGGTCAACTCCAGCAGGCGTTTGCGCTTGTCGGTCTCGGACGCAACGCTGTCCACCAGGTGCATTTCCTGCAATTGGCGCAAGGGTATGTTCAGCGCCTGCTTGCTCACACCGAGCAATTCCAGCAGTTCCTTGACGCTCAGCGCCGGGTAGCGCGCGATAAAAAACACGATGCGCTGGTGCACGCGGCTCAGGCCACGGCGTTCAAGCATTTCATCGGCCTTGGCAGTGAACGCCTGGTAACCGAAGAAGAACGCTTCCATGGCTTGTTGCTGGCTGCTTTGGTTTTTAAGGTCAAGCATGTTGACGTATCCACTCAAGCTGTCGTAATTTCGGTCAACCAGTTTGACGTATTTCCCACAGGCTTCGCTAGCGGTGACCTTATGGCCTTCTCTGAACGTGTTACGCGCCTCAAAAGCTCCTTGATCCGTGAAATCCTCGCGGCCGCCCAGCGCCCGGAAGTGATGTCGTTCGCCGGTGGCCTGCCGGCCGAAGCCATGCTGCCGGCGCTGGACTGGGATGATATGCCGCTCAACATCGGCCAATACGGCATGAGCGAAGGCGAGCCGCAGTTGCGTGAACTGCTCGCCGCCGAGGCGCGTGCGTTGGGTGTGCCATGCCAGGCCAGCCAGGTGCTGGTGGTCAGCGGTTCCCAGCAAACCCTGGACCTGGCGGCCAAGCTGTATATCGACAAAGGCACCAGGATCCTGCTGGAAGGCCCCACCTACCTGGCCGCCCTGCAGATCTTCCAGCTGTTCGGCGCCGACTGCCTCAGCGTGCAACTGGAAGCCGATGGCCCCGACCTGGCCAGCCTGCGCGCCAACCTCGAACGCCATCGCCCGGCGTTCGTCTACCTGATCCCGACGTTCCAGAACCCTTCGGCCGTGCGTTACAGCGAAGCCAAGCGCGAGGCCGTCGCCGCCTTGCTCGATGAGTTCGGCGTGACCCTGATCGAAGACGAACCCTACCGCGAGCTGACCTTCGACGGCGGCAGTGCGCAGCCCATCGTCGGCCGCTTGAAAAAAGCCAGCTGGATCTACACCGGCACGGTCTCCAAGACCTTGCTGCCCGGCCTGCGCGTGGGGTACCTGATCGCCAGCCCGGACCTGTTCCCACACCTGCTCAAGCTCAAGCAGTCGGCGGACCTGCACACTAATCGCGTCGGCCAGTGGCAGGCCATGCAGTGGATCGGCACGCAGAAATACCAGCAACACCTGGTGGAACTGCGCAGTTTCTACCGCGAGCGCCGCGACGCATTCCAGGCTGCATTACAACGCCACTTCAGCGAACTGGCCGACTGGCAAGTGCCCCAGGGCGGATTATTCTTCTGGCTGACCTTGAAACAGCCGCTCGATACCCGCACCTTGTTGGCACCTGCGCTCGATCAGGACGTCGCGTTCATGCCCGGTGAACCGTTCTTTTCCGAGCCGGACCAGCATTTAGGCTCACTGCGACTCAATTTCAGCCATATCGACCCGGCCCGCCTGGACGAAGGGCTCAAACGCCTGGCCGCGGTGGTCCGTCAAGCACAGCACGCGCAAGCGGCATAAGGGGAGCCCCATGTACAAGGTTTATGGCGATTACAAGTCGGGCAACTGCTACAAGGTCAAATTGATGCTCAACCTGCTGGGCATCCCGTATCAATGGGTGGATATCGACATCCTCAATGGCGATACCGAGACCCCTGAATTCCTGGCCAAGAACCCCAACGGCAAGATCCCGGTGCTGGAGCTGGAAGACGGTACCTGCCTGTGGGAGTCCAACGCGATCCTCAACTTCCTTGCCGATGGCAGCGAATTCCTGCCCACCGAACCGCGTCTGCGCACACAAGTGCTGCAATGGCAGTTCTTCGAGCAGTACAGCCATGAGCCCTACATTGCGGTGGCGCGGTTTATCCAGTTCTACCTGAACATGCCGGAAGATCGCCTGGAGGAATACAAGACCACCCACAAGCGCGGTTACAAGGCTCTGAAGGTCATGGAGCGTCAGCTGCAAACCACGCCATACCTGGTGGGCGAGCAGTATTCGATTGCCGATATTGCGCTGTATGCCTACACCCATGTGGCCCATGAAGGTGGGTTTGACCTGACGCCTTACCCGGCGGTGCAGGCCTGGTTGAAGCGCGTGGCCAGCCATCCCAGGCATGTGGCCATGCTCGACTGATCACCACGGTCAAAAACGGTGGGAGGGCGGTGCGACGATTCGACTTGCCCCCTCCCACATTCAGCTCGATGCCGTGCCAGATAATTCATCGTGCAGCAGGTCGAAACAGCGCTGCGCCGCCGGGCTCAATCCCATCCCGCTACGACTGATCAAACCGATCTCGCGGTTCACCCCGGGATGATCGATGTGGATGCGCTTCAACCCCTCCAGGCTGTCCGCCGCCGACTCCGGCAGTACGCTGATCCCCAGCCCCTGACGCACCAGCGCCAGCACCGTCGACATGTAGTTGGCCTCCATCCCGGCGTTCATCGTCAACCGCGTCTCATCGAACAACCCATCCACTTGCTCGCGTACGCTGCTGTCGCGGCCGGTGAGGATGATCGGCTGGTCCGCCAGTTGCTCCAGGGTCAATTGGCGATGGTGGGCGAGGGGGTGATCCAGCGGTACGAACGCACACAATCGATCATTCAGCACCGGGGTGAACTCCAGGCCATGGCTTAGCCGCGCCCGTACGCCAATACCGAAATCCACTTCGCCTGCGCGCACCTGGGCATGAATGCGATGGGCCACCAGGTCCTGCAGGCGTACTTCGATCCCGGCAAAACGCTCGCGAAACAGGCGCAAGGCCGGCGGCAGGGCACCGGCGCAGACCGACGGCAGGGCCGCGAGGGTGACGACGCCACGGCGCAAGGCCGCGAGGTCGCGGGAGCCGGTGACGATGTTGTCCAGGTCCAGCAGCAGTTTTTCCATCGGCCCGCGCGCGTCCTGGCCGGCAGCGGTGATGCTCACATGCCGGGGGCTGCGGTCGAGCAGGGCGACGCCGAGCCAGTCTTCGAGTTGTTGCACCTGCACGGTGAGTGCCGAAGGCGAAAGATGCAGCTCATGGGCGGCCTTGATAAAGCTGCCGGTGCGTGCCACCGCAAGGAACGCCTGAATGTGCTGGATCGAATTTTTCATTGTTGTTGTTCTCGAGCGTTTTGTTTTTACGAATATAACTGGCTGAACATTCCAATTTACAAAGAGTAACGCGCTTCCAATACTCCAGGGAAAACAATAACCGGCCACCAAGGCCGCTCTGGAGTAACCCATGCTCGCAACCCTGGGTGTCATTACCATCCTGTGCCTGCTCGCTGCCGTCATGAGCAAACGCCTTTCGCCACTGGTGGCCCTGATCGCCTTGCCGATCATTGCCGCGCTGCTCGGTGGGTTCGGCCTGCAAACCAGTGCCTTCATCATTACCGGCATCAAGAACGTCGCCCCCGTGGTGGGCATGTTCGTGTTCGCGATCCTGTTTTTCGGGATCATGACCGATGCCGGCATGCTCGATCCCATCATTGATCGCATCCTGCGTACTGTAGGGACACGTCCTACACGGATTGTCGTTGGGACTGCGACCCTCGCCCTGTTGGTGCACCTGGACGGTTCCGGTGCCGTGACCTTTCTGGTGACGGTGCCGGCGATGCTGCCGTTGTATACGCGGCTGGGCATCGACAAACGCATCCTCGCCTGTGTCTGCGCGATGGCCGCCGGGGTCAACTTCCTGCCGTGGACCGGCCCGGTGCTGCGCTCTTCGGCGGCCTTGCACGTGCCGGTGGCGGACCTGTTCCAGCCGCTGATCCCGGTGCAGATCGTTGGCCTGATCTTCGTCTTCGCCTGCGCCTGGTGGCTCGGCCGGCGAGAAGAAAAACGCCTGGGCCTGGGCGCCGGCTCCAGCGTGGACGCCGTGCCGCAACGGGTGCTCAGCGACGACGACATCAAGCTGCGCCGCCCACGCCTGTTCTGGGTCAACCTGATCCTGACCGTGCTGGTCATGGTGGTGATGATCGCCGGCTGGGTCGACCCGGTGGTGATGTTCATGCTCGGCACCGTGGCAGCGCTGTGCATCAACTACCCGAACGTGGACGCCCAACGCGCACGCATCGATGCCCATGCGAAAACCGCCCTGACCATGGCCAGTATCCTGCTCGCCGCCGGGGTGTTCACCGGCATCATGCAAGGCACCGGCATGCTCAAGGCCATCGCTGAAGTGGCGGTGGCGCAGATTCCGGCGGGCCACGGCAAGTTGATTCCGGCGGTGGTGGGCTTTATGTCCATGCCGCTGAGCATGCTGTTCGACCCCGATTCCTATTATTTCGGCGTAATGCCGGTGATCGCCGAAGTCGGCAAGGCCCTGGGCGTCGACCCGCTGCAAGTGGCCCAGGCGTCGTTACTGGGCGTGCACACCACCGGTTTTCCGGTCAGCCCGCTGACCCCGGCGACCTTCCTGTTGGTGGGCCTGTGCAAGATCGAATTGGCCGATCACCAGCGCTTCACCATCCCTTTTCTGTTTGCCGCGTCGGTGTTGATGACCCTCACGGCGTTGCTCCTGGGAGTGATTTGAAATGAAAACCTTGCGCATCGGTTCCGGCGCCGGCTATTCCGGCGACCGCATCGAACCTGCCGTGGAACTGGCCGAGCGGGGCGACCTGGATTACCTGGTGTTCGAGTGCCTGGCCGAGCGCACCATCGCCTTGGCACAACAGGCACGAATCAGCGATCCACAGGGGGGGTATGACCCGCTGCTCAGTGAGCGCATGCGCCGGGTGTTGCCCTTTGTCGGCCAGCATGAAGGGCGCCGTCGCCTGCGGGTGATCACCAATATGGGCGCGGCCAACCCCGTGTCGGCTGCCGTTGAAGTGCGCCGTATCGCCACGGAGCTGGGCCTGCACCTCAAGGTCGTGGCCGTGGTGGGCGATGATGTGTTGGAGGCCTTGCGGCCTGAGCAATTGCTGGATAACGGCCAGACCGTGGGTTCACTCGGCAAGCGCCTGATTTCCGCGAATGCCTACCTGGGCGTCGACGGCATTTTGCAGGCCCTGCGCGCCGACGCCGATGTGGTGATCACCGGGCGGGTGGCCGACCCGTCGCTGTTCCTGGCGCCGCAGATGTTTGCGTTCGGCTGGGCAGCGGATGATTGGCAGCGCCTGGGGCGCGGCACGTTGGTCGGGCATCTGCTGGAGTGTGCCGGGCAGGTCAGCGGCGGCTATTTTGCCGATCCTGGTTTCAAGGATGTGGATGACCTCGCACGCCTGGGCTTTCCGTTGGCTGAAATCGATGCCGAGGGGGAGGCCGTGATCACCAAGGTGGCAGGCTCCGGTGGGCGGGTCAGTCGTGCCACCTGCACCGAGCAGTTGATCTACGAAGTGCATGATCCTGCGGCGTATCTCACCCCGGACGTGACTGCCGATTTTTCCCAGGTGGGGTTTGATGAGGAGGGCGTTGATCGGGTACGTGCCCACGGTGCTGCTGGCCGCGCACGGCCCGAGCAGTTGAAGGTGAGCGTCGGTTACCTGGATGGCTGGATTGGCGAAGGGCAAATGTCCTACGGCGGTCCCGGCGCGGTCGCACGGGCGCAGCTGGCGCGGGATGTCGTACTCAAGCGTTTGGAGCTGATGGGTGTGAAGATGCAGGACCTACGCGCCGAACTGATCGGTATGGACTCGCTGCACGGTCCGCGCAGCAGCGTAGAGCCCTGGGAAGTGCGCCTGCGCGTGGCGGCCCGCTGTGAAGAACGCAGCGAAGCGGTGCGGGTCGGCAATGAAGTGGAAACCCTCTACACCAACGGCCCGTCCGGCGGCGGCGGTGCCAGCAAGAGCGTACGGCAGGTGGTGGCGGTGGCGTCATTGCTGCTGCCCCGTGATGCGGTCAACCCGAGGATCGAAGCATGAAACTGCACACGCTGGCCCATTCCCGTACCGGCGACAAGGGCGACACCTCGAACATTTCGATCATTGCTTACCGAGCCGAGGATTTTCCGCTGTTGTGTGAACAGCTTACCGCCGAGCGCGTGGCCGACTTTTTTACCGGCCTGCTGGAGCCGGACGCGGCCCCGGTGCGGCGCTATGAACTGCCGAATGTGCAGGCGCTGAACTTCGTACTGCCGGGGATATTGCGCGGCGGCGTAACCCGCTCGCTGGCACTGGATGCCCATGGCAAGTGCCTCGGCTCGGCACTGCTCGATCTCGATTTGGCACTACTGGACTAACTCTGGGAGGGACTTGCCCCTCCCACAGTGGATATGCCCAGGTCGGTCAGATCGCGGCGAAACGCTTGTCCAGGTAATCGATGATCACCTTGGAGTCATACATCCAGGTGGTCTGGCCATTCTCTTCGATACGCAGGCACGGCACCGTGATCTTGCCGCCTTGCTCCAGCAGGGTCTGGCGGTCCTGCTCGTTGTTCTTCGCATCCTTCAGCGCCACCGGCACATTCAGGCGGTGCAGGGTGCGGCGGGTCTTCACGCAGAACGGGCAGGCGTGGAATTGATACAGGGTCAGGTCCTTGGCCGCTGCGTTCACCTGCGCCTGTTGTTCGGCAGGGCGCTGCTTTTTGCGCGGGCGGGTAAGGAAGTCGCCGGCGATGATGACGTGGCCGAGGCCCACTCGAAGTGCTTTGACGAACATGGCTGAAACCTCTTGCCCATGAAGAAGGGGCCGCAGCTTACCTCAATTTTGCAGGCGAAAAAAAACCGGCGATGAACGCCGGTTTTTCCCTACCCAGCCTGTTACTTGATCAGGCTGAGGAATTCACTGCGGGTGGCCGCGTTTTCGCGGAACTCACCCAGCATCACCGAGGTGATCATCGACGAATTCTGTTTCTCCACACCGCGCATCATCATGCACATGTGCTTGGCTTCTATCACCACGGCCACGCCCAGGGCACCGGTCACTTGCATCACCGCATCGGCGATCTGGCGGCTGAGGTTTTCCTGGATCTGCAGGCGGCGCGCATACATGTCGACAATCCGCGCGACCTTCGACAGGCCCAGCACCTTGCCGCTCGGGATATACGCCACATGCGCCTTGCCGATAAACGGCAGCAGGTGGTGTTCGCACAGCGAGTACAACTCGATGTCCTTGACCAGCACCATTTCGCTGTTGTCGGAGCTGAACAAGGCACCGTTGGTGACTTCTTCGAGTGTCTGTTCATAGCCGCGGCAAAGGTACTGCATCGCCTTGGCGGCACGCTTGGGCGTGTCGAGCAGGCCCTCGCGGGAGACGTCCTCGCCGAGTTGGCCGAGGATCGCGGTGTAGTTTTGTTCCAATGTCACAGGACTGTTTCCGTATGGGTTTCAGAACGGTACGGTGTATGCCTGTACCAATGTGAAGCGCTGCCCGGCGCGCAACAGCGGCGGGTGATGTGGCGCACATAGTAGCGTAGGTGCGCCGACAGTTGTATTCCCGGACGATACCGATGTTAGAGTCGGCCTCCGTTGAGGAGGACGTGATGACCCCGCTGGAGCGAAGTATTTCTGAGCGCGCCCTGATCTTTGCCAAAGCAAATCGGACCCGCATTGCCCGTGAACTTGCCTGCCTGACTAAGTACCCAGGTGAAAATTATCCGGTTTCAGTGTTTATGGCGGGCTCGCCTGGTGCCGGCAAGACAGAAGTGTCCAAATCATTTATTCGCTTGATGGAGGAGGGGGGATCCAGTGCATTGCGAATCGACCCCGATGACTTCAGGGAATACTTTCCTGACTACACAGGCGCAAACTCCAGTCTTTTTCAACGTGGCGTAACTGCTATGGTGGAGAGGACCGTCGATCTGGTTTATCAGCAGCGTCAGTCTTTCCTGTTGGACGGAACGCTGGCCAACTTTGCCGTGGCTCGGAAAAATATCCAGCGCGCCCTTGATAAGTAAAACCGGTCTGCACAGGTTATCTACGTCTACCAGAAGCCTGAGCTGGCGTGGGAATTTGTGTTGGCACGGGAGACTGTTGAGGGGCGAAACATTCCTTGCAAAGAGTTCATTCGCCAGTTTTATGCATCAAAAACGACGGTGTGCGGATTGAAACGTGAGTTTCTGGGGCGTCTTCAAGTCGATGTGCTCATCAAGGACACTGATGGCGGGGCGTCGTACATCGGCATCGACCTATCGGCTGAGGAAATTGACGAACTCGTTATACAGCCCTACCATCCTGATCAACTTGAGCAAATTTTGACCGGAGTAGCCTTATGAAAGGCGAAATTACGGAAGTTGTAGAAAAATATTCATCCACCACCATGTCAGATTTTTTTCGAAGTGGTTCGGTAGAAGAAAAACGTGCTGTTTACAGAAGCGCAGCCGATACTGCGATCACCATGCAAAAGGCAGTGATCTCGCTGGCGAAAGAGAAAAAAGCGAAAGAGCTTTTCGACAACTGACGTTACTGGCAATACCACAATAGCCCAGCTCAATTGCTGGGCTTTTTATTACTTATTCGTCGCGCCCTTCCATCATCGTGCGCTTGAGCATCACATACACCGCACCCGCGCCCCCATGACGGGCCTGGCACGAGGTAAAGCCGAGCACCTGGGCATGCTGGCGCAGCCAGGTGTTGACGTGGCTCTTGATCATCGGCCGCTTGCCGTCCAAGCGCACCGCCTTGCCATGGGTGACGCGCACGCAGCGGATTTCGAACCTGGTGGCTTCGGCGAGGAAGGCCCACAGGGTTTCCCGGGCTTTTTCCACGTTCATGCCGTGCAGGTCGAGGCTGCCTTCGAACGGGATCTGACCGGCCTTGAGCTTGCGCATCTGGCTTTCCTGTACGCCGTCGCGGGCCCACATCAGCTCGTCTTCGGGGCCGACGTCGATCACGAACTGGTCTGACAGGCCATCCACGGTGGTGGCATCGGTGCGCACCGTAGCAGCCTGGCGCAGCTTGGCGATCTGTGCGCGGTCGGCCTTGGGTTTGCCGGTGTCGGCGCGGTCGTGCTTGATCGGCTTGACGCCGCGCAGCTCGTTTTTGAACAGGGAAAAATCGTCGTCTTGCATGTCAGCCTCCGCGAAGGGCGGGCAGTTTACCTAAATCGCGGCGGCCGGGGCGCAGGAAACGCTATCCAAGCGCCATCAGTCGTGCTTTTTCATCAGGTGCGAGGCGATGTTCAGTGACAACGGCTGGCGCATCTTCCGACGGCTGCGGCGCCACAGCCACACGCCCAGCCACAGCACCAGCAGCCCGATCCCCAACAGAATCGCCGAGCCGCCAGGGCTGGCATTCAGTTCGCCAAGGGCCGGCGAGTGGCCAAACAAACCGGCGCCACCAGCGCCGGTCAACAGCAAACCTACTACCGCCAACAGCGCGGCAATGCCGGCCACCAGGCGCAGACGCCAGTTGCTCGGGCCCTTGGGGCGCAAGCGACGAGCGTCAAAACCATCGGATATCTTCATTCCGACCTTTCCTCCAGGGTATCGGCCCTTCGACCGGAAGATACACAGGTTGTTCCTGTACCCGAGGTAAATGCGCCAAATGAGAGGGCTTTGCGGATGAGCGGGACCTGCAATAGGCCGCGCCGCTCACCCGAAGGGCGATCAGATCAGGTCTTTAGTCAGTGCGAGAGTGGCAAAGTTGTCAGCCATGATGGCCATCTCGGTCTGCTGCACATGCTCGGCGCTCAGGATGCCACCTTTGTAAGGCAGGTCGCGGGTGGCACAGGCGTCTTCCACCAGGGTGCAGCGAAACCCCAGGTTCTTCGCGGCACGCACGGTGGTGCTGACGCTGGAGTGGCTCATGAAGCCGCAGACGATCAGGTCCAGGGAACCGAGGTCCTGCAGGTGTTTTTCCAGGCCGGTGCCGTGGAAGGCGCTGGGCAGCAGCTTGCCGATGATGGTTTCGTCACCTTGAGGTTCGAGGCCGGAGATGAACTCACCACGCTCGCCCTGGGGGTCAAACAGGCCGCCCACGGTACCCAAATGGCGCACGTGCACGATCGGGCGCCCGGCGTTGCGCGCGGCGGCGACCAGTTGCTTGATATTGCCGACCGCCGCGTCCATGCCGGAGAGGGCGAGCGGGCCACTGAGGTATTCCTTTTGGGCGTCGATGATCACGAGGGTCGCATGGGCAAGGTTGGCAGCTGCGTAACCACGACCGCTGAGTTGAAACATCGTCTTTGGAACGGACATTCTGGGGCTCCTGTGAGGGGGGCTTTTGCGTCATTGTCCACTGGCTGAGCGGTTCTGTGAATCGCTACTATCGTAAGGTACGCCGTTGCTGGCGTGCAGCCATGTCAAGTGGCGGCGATGTTTAACCGAATGATGGCGATTTGGATGAAATCCGACGTACGGCAACAGCTTTTCGTACATCGTCGGTACAGGCGAAGACTGTTAGAATCGCCAGTCGTTTTTTCCAGGAGTCTGCCCCCCGTGATCACATCCCGCCTGCGCACCTTGCGCGACCACATCCGTTGGGCCGTCAGCCGTTTCCATGGGGAAGACCTGTTTTTTGGCCATGGCACCGACAATGCCTGGGACGAAGCCCGGCAGTTGGTGCTCGGCGCCTTGCACCTGCCATGGGAAATTGCCGACAGCTACCTCGATTGCAACCTGGAAGAAGAGGAAATCTCTCACGTACAGCGTTTGTTGCATCGCCGTATCCATGAGCGGGTGCCCACGGCCTACCTGTTGAAAGAGGCGTGGTTCTGCGGCATGTCGTTTATCGTTGACGAGCGCGTGCTGATCCCTCGCTCACCCATCGGCGAACTGATCGAAAACCGCTTCGAACCTTGGCTGGCCCAACCGCCGGCGCGCATTCTCGATCTGTGCACCGGCTCCGGTTGCATCGGCATTGCCTGCGCCTACGAGTTCCAGGACGCCGAAGTGGTACTCGGCGACCTGTCCTTCGAAGCCCTGGAAGTGGCCAATCAGAATATCGAGCGCCATGGTGTCGACGAGCGTGTGTACACCGTGCAGGGCGACGGCTTCGACGGCCTGCCGGGCCAGCGCTTTGACCTGATCGTGTCGAACCCGCCGTATGTGGATGCCGAAGACTTTGCCGACATGCCGGACGAATACCAGCACGAGCCGGAGCTGGGCCTGGCCTGCGGCGACGATGGCCTGAACCTGGTGCGGCGCATGCTGGCCGAGGCGGCGGATCACCTGACCGAGAAGGGTTTGCTGATTGTCGAGGTGGGCAACAGCCAGGTGCATGTTGACGCGCTGTACCCGGAAGTGGACTTCGCCTGGCTGGACTTCCAGCGGGGTGGGCATGGGGTGTTCATGCTCACGGCCGAGCAGTGCCGGGAACACCAGGCAATCTTCGCCGCTCGGGTTTAACCAAGCTTAGGGTAGAAAATGTGGGAGGGGGCAAGGCCCTCCCGCATTTCGATGGCTTTCCAGCCGGCTAGCGGTGCGTGGCAATCCAGATCAACAGCCCCGCCTGAAACACGGTGAACGCCACCAGGCAGGTGATGGTAAAGCGCAACCCGCTGTCCTCACGCTTGAACTTGGTGACCTTTTCTTCTTCCTTGCGCAGTTTCACTTCCTGCTCCAGCAGGTTGTGCTCGGCCTGTTGCAGCATCTGCGCGGCTTCAAGGATCTCCACGAACTGCACCTTCTCGGTGTTCCAACTGTCCAGTACGTCGCTGACCTTGCCCGGCTGCACGTTGCCTTTGAGGTGCTGCACATCGGCGTAGGCCACATCGAAACCCTGGACGCGCAGGAAGTGATCGCGGCGCAGGCGTGTGGCTTCGTTGAGTGCGTCCTTGTTGGCCAGGTCCACGCCGTCGACGCGGTAGTGCGACCATTTCTTCTTCGCCCACGCGGCGCCCTGGGCCACCAGGAAACGACCGATGCCGCGGTTGGCCGGTTCGATTTCCAGGCTGTTGCCCGGGCCGAAGTGCACGCGGTGTTTATCGTGATCCACCCAGATATCCAGATGGTTCTGCTCACGGCGCACCCGCTGCCCCGGCAATTGGATGACCATGCGCAACAGGCTGTGGTGTTTGTCATGGCGCTCGGCATAGCCGAACTGTACGAACCGCAGCGGCCGCAGGCCGGTGGCGCGGTCGGTGGCCAGCGGGGCCAGGCGCAGCATCTTGAAATGCTCGGCCTGAACATCCGCCCACGGCAGGGGAGCCGCCGTGTCGATGGCCTCGGTTTTTTCAGCCGGGGTGTCGGCGGTCGGTTCCGGTGTTGCTTCAGTGGTTGTCATGCGGTGCGATCCTGTCCAAGCCCTGCAAGTCGAGCGTCTTTTTGCCGTCGACCCTGGGCTTATCGGCCGATTTCTGCAGGACTGGAGGCAAATTGTCGCTTAACGGGGTTGAAGTCCGTCGATAAAGCGCACCAAACGGTTGCCCAGCTCGGCGGCGAGGGGTAATTGCGGGTCATTGTAGGAGGCCAATTGTTGCTTTACGTCGTTGGGCACGATGCGCATCACGTGGTTCATGCCTTCGATCACCGCCAGTTCGGCATCGGGCTTGGCCCTTTTGAGTTGCTCGGCGTCGCCCACACCGACCTGAATATCGTTGCTGCCCTGGATGATCAACGCCGGCATGCGCAGTTTTGCAAACGCCGCTGAAGGATCGGCGCGAAACAGGCTGATCAGATACGGCTGCACGCTGGGTCGGAAAATACCCTGCAACGGGCCAGGCACATCGGCGTCCACCTGACCGGCCTTGAGGTGATCAAGGATTTCATTGCTGCGCAGCAGCAGGGCAGGGGGCAGGTGATCGGCCAGTTGCTGGCGGATGACCTGGTCGACCGGACGGGCGCTGCCGGACAGGGAAATCACCCCGGCCGGGTCGAGTTGCGGTGCGGCCAGTGCAGCCACCAGCGCACCTTCGCTGTGGCCCAGCACAATCAGCGGGCCCATGCGTGTGTCGGCCTTGAGTAATTTGCCCCAGGCCACCGCGTCGGCCACGTAGGCGTCGAGGGTCAGGTTGCGTTCGTCGGGCGTGGCGGCGAGGCTGGCGGCCACACCGCGCTTGTCGTAGCGCACGCTGGCGATGTTGTGCCGGGCCAGCACCCAGGCCAGGCGCTTGAGGCTGTCATTGCGTGCGCCGTCGGCGCTGTTGCCGTTGCGGTCGGTGGGGCCGGAGCCGGCGATGATCAACACCACCGGCACCGGTTTGTCGGACTGCGGCAGCAGCAGCGAGCCAAACAGTTCGCCGCTGCCGGTGTCCAGGCTGATCGGGCGTTGCAGTACGACAGGGGAGGCGGCGTGGGCCACGGCGGTAAACAGGGTCAGGGTAAACAGAAGAACTCGCAGCATCATCGCGCCATCATGAGGAAGGTGCCGGTTGGACCAAGGTCTACCGGGAAGGTTTCGAGGATGAACTAGTCGGTTAGCCTGCGTATACTGGCCGCCTTAAGTTATTACGGTTGACTTGATTCAACTGATTTCACGGAGCGCCCTGCATGTCCGGCAATACCTTCGGCAAGCTGTTCACTGTCACCACCGCGGGCGAAAGCCATGGCCCGGCGTTGGTCGCCATTGTCGACGGCTGCCCGCCCGGCCTCGAGCTGTCCCTGGAAGACCTGCAGCGTGACCTCGACCGCCGCAAGCCCGGCACCAGCCGCCACACCACCCAGCGCCAGGAGCCCGACGAAGTCGAGATCCTCTCCGGGGTGTTCGAAGGTCGTACCACCGGGTGCGCCATCGGCCTGCTGATTCGCAATACCGACCAGAAGTCCAAGGACTACTCGGCGATCAAGGATCTGTTCCGCCCGGCCCACGCCGACTACACCTACCACCATAAATACGGCGAACGCGACTACCGTGGCGGCGGCCGCAGCTCGGCGCGCGAAACCGCGATGCGGGTGGCAGCCGGCGCCATCGCCAAGAAATACCTGGCGACCCAGGGCATCGTCATCCGTGGCTACATGAGCCAGTTGGGCCCGATTGAAATCCCGTTCAAGACCTGGGACAGCGTGGAAAACAACGCCTTTTTCTGCCCTGACCCGGACAAAGTGCCGGAACTGGAAGCCTATATGGACCAGCTGCGCCGCGACCAGGATTCGGTCGGCGCCAAGATCACCGTGGTCGCCGAAGGCGTCAAGCCGGGCCTGGGCGAGCCGATTTTCGATCGCCTCGACGCCGAACTGGCCCATGCGCTGATGAGCATCAATGCGGTGAAAGGCGTGGAAATCGGCGCCGGTTTTGCCTGCGTGTCCCAGCGTGGCACCGAGCACCGCGATGAACTGACGCCGGAAGGCTTCCTCAGCAACAACGCGGGCGGCATCCTCGGTGGTATTTCCTCCGGCCAGCCGATTGTTGCGCACCTGGCACTCAAGGCTACCTCGAGCATCACCACCCCCGGCCGTTCCATCGATGTGCACGGCAACCCGGTCGACGTGATCACCAAGGGCCGTCACGACCCGTGCGTGGGCATCCGGGCCACGCCGATTGCCGAAGCGATGATGGCCATCGTGTTGATGGACCACCTGCTGCGCAATCGCGGGCAAAACGCCGATGTGCGCGTGAGTACCCCGGTGCTGGGCCAGCTGTGACGGCGCGGCGGTGACAGCCCTCCCGTACTGGCGCCTCTCCAGCTTCTACCTGTTCTACTTCGCCCTGCTCGGGGCGACGGCGCCGTTCCTGGCGCTGTACTTCGACCACCTGGGGTTCTCCAGCGCGCGCATCGGCGAGCTGGTGGCCATCCCCATGCTGATGCGCTGCGTGGCGCCCAACCTGTGGGGCTGGCTGGGCGACTACAGCGGCCGACGCCTGGCTATCGTGCGCTTCGGCGCGGTGTGCACCCTGCTGAGTTTTTCCCTGATCTTTGTCAGCCACACCTACGCCTGGCTGGCCCTGGTGATGGCCCTGCATGCGTTCTTCTGGCACGCGGTGCTGCCGCAGTTTGAAGTGATCACCCTGGCCCACCTGCAAAAACAGACCGCGCGCTATAGTCAGGTGCGCCTGTGGGGCTCCATCGGTTTTATTCTCACCGTGGTGATCATGGGCCGCCTGTTCGACTGGCTGAGCCTGGACATCTACCCGGTGGTGGTCGTGGTGATCATGGCCGGCATCATCGGTGCCAGCCTGTGGGTACCGAATGCGCAGCCCGCCAGCCAAGGCAATCGCTTGGCCGGTGATGGTTTCCTCAAACAGCTGCGCAGCCCCGGCGTACTGGCGTTTTACGCCTGCGTGGCGCTGATGCAAATGAGCCATGGCCCGTATTACACCTTCCTGACCCTGCACCTGGAACACCTTGGCTACAGCCGTGGCATGATCGGCATGCTGTGGGCCCTGGGGGTGGTGGCGGAAGTGCTGATGTTCCTGGGCATGAGCCGCATCCTCACACGTTTTTCGGTACGCCGGGTGCTGCTGGCCAGTTTCCTGCTGGCGGCCCTGCGCTGGTTGCTGCTGGGCTCGTTTGCCGAACTCCTGTGGGTGCTGTTGCTGGCGCAGGTCATGCACGCTGCCACGTTCGGCAGTTTTCACGCCGCAGCGATTGCCTTTGTGCAGCGCAGCTTTGGCGATAAGCAACAAGGCCAGGGCCAGGCGCTGTACGCCGCCCTGGCCGGCACCGGCGGTGCGCTGGGTGCGCTGTATTCCGGCTACAGCTGGAACCTGCTGGGGCCGACCTTCACCTTTAGTATTGCCAGCGTCGCCGCCCTGGCCGCCGCCGCTATCATCGGTTTTCGATTGCAAGAGCAGAACCAAGGAACCCTTCAATGAGTTATGTCGCCGTCTACCCCGTCGCTTCACCGGATACCCCGAACAAGGTCCTGACCCATGTCGACGACATCGCCGCTACCCTGGCCGAGCACGGTGTGCGGTTCGAGCGCTGGCAGCCTGCCCTGATCGAGAGGGGCGCCAGCGACGCTGACATGATTGCCGCCTATCAGCCGCAGATCGATGCCCTCGGCTACGGTGCGGTGGCGGTGCTCAGTGTCACCAGCGACCACCCGCAAAAAGCCGAATGGCGTGCCCGGTTCCTGGATGAACGCCGCTACAGCGAAGACGAAGTGCATTTTTTCATCGCCGGCCAGGGCTTGTTCAACCTGCATGTTGGCGACTATGTGTATGCCGTGCGTTGTGAGAAAAACGACCTGCTGGTGGTGCCGGCCGGTATGCCGCACTGGTTTGATATGGGGGAGAGCCCGCACTGTATAACGCTGCGACTCTTCGATCAGGCGCAAAACCCGGTGCCGGAGTTGACGGGTGACGATATCGCCCGACGCTTTCCCGGGCTGGATGACTGATTACGACGTATCGAAAACTTCAACCCCCGCATGTTGGAAGTTGTTGTGGGAATAAACTCTTATTCTTGTAAGGCCCGGCTGTTTATCGCAGGGCCTGCGCCTTAGTGCCATTGGTTATGTAACTCTTTGCGGCATCAACGTTTATATCACCTGTCAATAGGAGGAATCCGAAGGTGATAGGGCGATAGCCAGCAAAAGGGAGCGAAACTAATGAGAGGCCCCAGGGAATTGTCTCCACCGCCACATTCGGTGCCCAGCGCCGTCAGGAGGCGTTTGAGTTTGTCCGGAAAACCGCTGACCCCTACGGAACTGGAAATCCTGCGTTGGGCCTCCGAAGGCAAGACCGTCTGGGAAATCAGCCAGATTCGCGCCACGTCCGAAGCCACGGTGAAATTCCACCTGCGCAATATCTACGGCAAATTTGGCGTGACCAACCGAGTGCAGGCGATGAATGAGGCGGCACGCCAAGGTTTATGCTGACCCAAACTTTCGGCCACCGAAGCAATCGGTTTGAAGCGTCATCGTCCAGCCATAACCAAGCCGTGCTTACGTGGATGCACCTTCAGAATGTCCTCGGCGACCGACTCGGCTCCAGTTCCGGAGGGTGTCAATGAACGCGCGTAGCGGAGGCGGTACCTGACGCGGAATAACGGTAATGCCATGACCTCGACCTTGCACCTAATTGACCTCATCGTGTCGCCCACATTCGGGGGGCTCGATGCTTAACGTCACATTGGTGGCGCTAGGCTCGACGTCAATCTTTTGATTGATCGCGTCGGCTAAGCGGCAGCGATCAGCGCTCCTTGTTGGCGCAGATGCGTCTGGAAACGATCGGCATAGTCTTCGACAACGGCATCCCTTACGCTGGAGCGTGTCACAAGCGCCTCACGCCAAGCCGAAATGCGCGGAAGGCCGTCGAAAATCTGGTGTGCGACAGTTGCGTCGATACTCTCGAAGTAACGGAAAAGCGGGGCATAAACCGCATCAACCATTCCAAAGGCGGAGCCATTGAAGAGCGGCCCCACGCCTATTTCTGACTCCAGTTTGCCGAGTCGTTCGCGAAATGCGGTGCGCTTGGCATCTGCGGTCGCAGAGTCACGAGCGTGGAGAAACTGCCAGGCTTCAGCTTGCGCCTGCGACGCGAACTCGATCCACGCGCGATTCCGTGCGCGAGCTAACGCATCGACGGGGTACATCGGCGCGCCGCCTTGGGTTTCGTCGAGGTACTCGCAGATGACCATGCTTTCGAATAGGATCGCGTCTTCCGCATTGTCCCGGCGCACCTTGAGCACCGGGACCTTGCCGGTTGGCGAAACTGCCAGGAACCAGTCTGGCTTGGCTGATAAGTCGACATTTATCCGATCGAATTGGATACCCTTTTCAAGCAGCACAATCGCGGCGCGCTGTACGAATGGGCATAGTGGGTGGCTTATCAGCGTAAGAGCGTTCATTGCTTTTAGTGGCCCTGGATGGTTTATCAAGCGCAAACAGCGGCAGAGGTTTCCCGCGTACCGCTGTGTGCGCAGTCTGGATTGGACTGGTTCGTCCCTGAGTGCTGGGGCCGGCGTTCAGTACCTGATTAACTCAGCCCGGACGATGTGGCATTCGCGCAATTCTTGAGCTGCGCGCTTAGCCATTCAGCAGGCGGCCGCCGTCAAGGACGATTTCGGAGCCGACCGTCCAACGCGACTCGTCGGATGCCAGATACAGCACTGCCTTGGCCACCTCGTCGGAGGTACCGAAGCGCCCAAGCGGAATGGTTGCCGCGATCTCTTTGTTAAGCTGCTCGCGATAAGCTTGTGGAATACCCAGCTTGTCGTAAAGCGGAGTCTCGACGGGGCCAGGGCTCACTGCATTGACACGGATGCCACGGCCCAGCAATTCGGTCGAGAGCGTCTTCGACATGTTCAGTAATGCGGCCTTCGTTGCGGCATACACGGACGAGCGATCTGCGCCTGCATGGGCGCTTACGGAAGTCGTCAACACGACCGAAGCAGGATTGGCGAAGACCGGCAACAGCGCCTGTATCAGGAAGTACGGCCCTTTGACGTTGATGTCGAAAGAGCGGTCGAACATATCTTCCGTCCATTCCTCAATGGGCTGCCAGACGGATACGCCGGCATTGAGGAAGGCAACGTCGAGTTGGCCGTAGTGTTCCTTGATGACGTGTGCCAGCTCCTTTTGTGCCTCAACGCTGGCCGAGTCGGCGCGCAGCACCGGCACTTCCGGGCCTAATTCGGCCTGGGCCTTTGCAATCGAATCGGGGTTGACCCCCGTTACGATCACGCGAGCACCCTCCGCCAGGAACTGCTTTGCCGTTTCCAGCCCGATGCCACTGGTGCCGCCAGTGATGAGCGTACGTTTACCTTGCAAGCGCGACATTTGAATTCTCCGGTGAAGGACGACCACCGCGGTCGACAGGGAGAAATATGCGCTCATGCCCCATGGTATATAAGACTGCTTATTCGCATATAATTCATGCAAATTGAGCATGAATTGAGGTGGAGAAGTGGACCGATTTCTGTTGATGACATGCTTCGCACGTGCTGTAGAAACCGGGAGCTTTTCGGCGGCAGGGCGTGATCTAGGGCTGGGGCAACCGAATGTAAGCCGTTATGTAGCGGCTCTGGAGGATCATTTGCAGACGCGTTTGCTCCACCGGTCTACGCGCAAGCTGTCGTTGACACCGGAGGGCGAACGCTACTATGCGGACATCCGGCGCATCCTGGATGCGGTGGATGAATCCGAATCGTCGTTCAGAAACAACGTCGATCCATCGGGGCTCTTGCGCGTAGCCTGTCCGACAGCTCTCGCACACGCGTTTGTGCTGCCGCATGTGCCGGCCTTTCTGGAGCGCTATCCTCAATTGATCTTGGATCTCCAACTCAACGATCGATACGTAGACCTGGTCAATGAAGGCACCGAACTCGCCATTCGCATAGGACAGCTGGAGGACAGCACCTTGCGCGCGCGGCCTCTTGGATGGTACGACCGGGTCTTCGTCGCCAGTAAGGATTACCTGGCTAAACGCGGCGTTCCGCAGACCCCGGAGGATCTACGCGACCACGATTGCATCGTCTACACCCTACTGTCGTCCGGGGCGACCTGGCGATTCCGGGACGCGGAGATTCCGATTACCGGCAGGCTCAGGGTCAACTCGCCCGACGCTGTGAGTGCGGCGGTCGTGGCGGGCCTGGGTGTGGCGCATGGACCTGCGTGGCTGTTTGAGAGCGGGCTGAACAGCGGGAGATTACAGTTCATTCTCACCAATCATGGGGCTCCCCCTGTCCCCGTGCAGATGGTTTATGTCGCCAATAGACTGCTCCCCACGCGGGCTATCGTGTTCATGGATTTCATGGCTGAGGTGTTTTCAAAGATTCCAGCCTTGAACGGCGGCACCCCTGTGCCGACTCTATAGGACGAGACGGCACCGGCAGATGTTGAACTCGCCTATAAACAGCTTTATCGGGCTTAGGCGCAGTCCAGCGAAGTGCCGGGCTGGAATCATCGTCAAACAAAAAAGGCCGCGACGCTCGAAAGCGTCGCGGCCTTGTTATGACTGCGGTATTTACGCCGAATGGTAGGTCGGCAGGGCAAAGCGGTTCTGGCTTTGCAACATCGAAATTTGCGGCAGTTCACTGGCTTGTTCGGCCAGGTCGCGACGAATCGCGCTGATCACCCAGGTCAATTGATCGGCGGTGTGCAATTGCTGGTAAGAGATCGAACGCTTGACCTGCTTGCCGTCACTGTTGCGCAGGGTCAACAGAATGCCGCCGTCGGGACGTGGCTGGGTGGTGACGTCGTAGTTGGAGAATACTGAAGCGAATTTATCTTGGATCAGGCTCATGTCTATCAGCTCCGTTGGCTCAAGTTGGCAAGCATGGAGTGATAGGTGCAGTGATTGTGCCAGCTTATGATTTAAAAAATATCCTTATAAATCAATAGTTTGAAAAAACAGTGAATTTTCGCTTTCGTGCAATTTGCATGAATGGCCATCATGCATCCTGCATTTTGCGTTACTCGATGGCATGGGGTTGGCGCCCCTGTACCGATAAAGACTACCCGCGGGCGGCTAAATTCCCTTTTTGAGCGCTCACCCGACGGGATACAAAACTTTTCAAATCCTGCGTGTACAGCCGAAGAACGGCTGACGTATTTTCCTGCAATGCATTCGGCCTTCCTCTTACAGAGGTGTCGGTGCTTCGGGATCAGACGAAGAATAAGAAAAAGGACGTTTCTCCATGAGCCACCCGCACAATGACATGATCACCTGGGGCAAGCTGCTGAGTAAGGTGCCGGCCATCGTTCGCGCCCTGCCGCGCGTAGTGCGCGGCATGCGTGCCGCCAATGTCACCGACCCCGCGCAGCCTTGCGGGCTGGGCTGGCACTTTGAGCAAGCCACCCTGCGCAACCCCGACGGCAACGCGTTGTTGTACGGCGACCGTGTGCTCAGCTACACCGACGCCAACCAGCGCGCCAACCGTATTGCCCACCACCTGCAAGCCCAGGGCATCGGCAAGGGTGACGTGGTGGCGCTGTTTATCGAAAACCGCCCCGAATTGCTCTTGAACGTGCTGGCCGTGGCCAAGCTGGGTGGCATCTGCGCGATGCTCAATACCGCGCAAACCCAGGCGGCGTTGGTGCACAGCCTGAACCTGGTGAGCCCGGCAGCCATTATTGTTGGCGCGGAACTGGTGGCCCCCTATGACGCGGTGCGCGATCAGGTGGCCATCGCGGCTGATCGAACCTGGTTCGTCGCCGATCAACCATCCAGCCTGGTGCCGCAGGGGTATATCGACCTGTTGGCTGCGAGCGCCGAGTGCCCGGTGGACAACCCGGCCAGCACTGCGCAGATCTTCTTCAACGACCCTTGCTTCTATATCTACACCTCCGGCACCACCGGCCTGCCCAAGGCCGGCATCATGAAACACGGCCGCTGGACCAAGACCGCCGTCAGCTTCGGCAGCATCGCGCTGGACATGGGGCCGGACGACGTCTTGTATTGCACCTTGCCGCTGTACCACGCCACCGGGCTGTGTGTGTGCTGGGGCTCGGCGATTGTCGGGGCGTCGGGCTTCGCCATTCGCCGCAAGTTCAGCGCCAGCCAGTTCTGGGACGATGCGCGCCGATTCAAGGCGACCACCCTCGGCTACGTCGGTGAGTTGTGTCGTTACCTGCTCGACCAGCCACCCGGTGAAAACGACCTTGATAACCGCGTGACCAAGATGGTCGGCAATGGCTTGCGCCCCGGCGTGTGGGCGCAGTTCAAGGCACGCTATGGCGTGGAGCATATCTGCGAGCTGTACGCGGCCAGTGACGGCAATATCGGTTTTACCAACGTGCTGAATTTCGACAACACCATCGGTTTCTGCCTGCAGCACTGGGCGCTGGTGGACTACGCCCATGACAACGGCGAGCCGCTGCGTGGCAGCGATGGTTTTATGCGCAAAGTCCCCACGGGCGGGCAGGGCCTGTTACTGGCCAGGATCGATGAAAAATCCCCCTTCGACGGCTACACCGACCCGGAAAAGAATCGCAGGGTGGTACTCACCGACGTGTTTGAAAAAGGTGATCGCTACTTCAATACCGGCGATTTGTTGCGCAGCATCGGCTTTGGCCATGCGCAATTTGTGGATCGCCTGGGGGATACCTATCGCTGGAAAGGTGAAAACGTGTCCACCACCGAGGTCGAGAACGTCCTGCTGCAACACCCGCAGATCGCCGAAGTGGTGGCTTATGGCGTGGAGATCGAAAACACCAATGGCCGTGCGGGCATGGTCGCCATCACCCCGAGTGAGTCCCTGGCCTCGCTGGACATGCGCGAGCTGCTGCAATTCGCCCACGGCCAGTTGCCCCACTATGCGGTGCCGCTCTTCCTGCGGATCAAGGTCAAGATGGAAACCACCGGTACCTTCAAATACCAGAAGGTCAAGCTCAAGGAAGAGGCCTTTGATCCGGACAAGGCTGGCAATGACCCGGTGTATGCCTGGTTGCCGGGGTCGGACTGCTATGTGCCGGTCACCGGGCAACTGTTGGCGCAGATCCAGGGCGGCCAGTTCCGCTATTGATTCTGTCTATGGCCGCTTTTGCTAAAAAGGGCATGACAGTGGGGAACTCCCTCGCGACACTAGCGGCCTATAAAGCACCAGACAAGGAGCCCCCACATGTCAGACCAAGCCAAACAAATGACTGAAGACGAAGCCGCCGAATTTGCCGAGCAGGTCTTCGACGTCGCCCGCAAAGGCGACGCCGCCATGCTCGCCGCGCTCCTGGCCAAAGGCTTGCCGGCCAACTTTCGCAACCACAACGGCGATACCTTGCTGATGCTGTCTGCCTACCACGGCCATGCCGAAGCGGTAAAAGTGCTGCTGGAGTTCAAGGCCGACCCGCTGATCGCCAATGACAAGAACCAGCTGCCCATCGCCGGCGCGGCGTTCAAGGGCCACTTGCCGGTGGTCAAGGCGCTGATTGAAGGGGGCACCCCAATCGAGGCCGCCTCGTCCGACGGGCGTACCGCGCTGATGATGGCCGCCATGTTCAACCGCGTCGAGATGCTCGACTACCTGCTCAGCCAAGGCGCCAACCCCAGGGCCACCGATGCCCAGGGCGCGACTGCGCTGGCGGCGGCGCAGACCATGGGCGCGAAGGACACGGCGGCGCAGCTGGAGAAACTGGTGTAGGCTGTGCGCCCTCAAAAACCAGCCCGCTACAGGATCACCCCATGAAAACCGCCCTCGTCGAACTTATCAGTAAAATCAGCGCCGGGGTCATGGGCGAGGACGAGGTGGCGCGCATTGCCGAAGAGGCCGCCCAAGCCTACGCCGACCCGGCGGCCTTCCTGGCGGCCAACCCGGATATCAACTACGACGACAGCTTTCCGATCCCGCTGGGGGAGTGGGTAGTGGTCGGCAGCCTGCCGGATACCGTGCTGTTCCAGGCCGATACCTATGGCGATCTGTTTGCGCAGATCGTCGCGTCGTTCGGCCCGGGTGTGGCGTTCAACCTCAAGCCCAAGCAATTGGCCAAGACTGACGGCCTTACCGCCCTGAACCGTATCCAGATCCAGATGAGCGCCCTGAGTCCGGAAGACGGCGGTTATGTGCTGCTCAACTTCAGCCAGTTGCTGGACGACGAGATCCAGGCGGTGCTGGTGTTCGGCAATGACCTGCCGCGCGTGCTGGCGTTGTGTGCCGAAGTCGGCATCCAGGCCGAGCCATCCCTGGAAGCGCTGAAGGTCGCCGTGCACGTCTGAAATAAAACGGAACCCCGGCCAGGGCTGGCTATCCTACAAGGGCATGCCCTCACTTAGGAGCGACACCATGGGTTCCACTTTCAACGGTCTGATCGGGCTGATTATCCTGGCGCTGGATATCTGGGCGATCATCAATGTGTTCAAAAGCGGCGCAAGCACCGGGGCCAAGGTGTTGTGGATCCTGTTGATCCTGCTGCTGCCGGTACTGGGCCTGATCATCTGGGCTATCGCCGGGCCGCGCGGCAACGTGCGGATCTGACCCCCCCCCGCACTCAATTTGGAGTGGGCACAGTAAATGTGGGAGGGAGCAAGCCCCTCCCACATTGGTCTTCAGCGCGCTCCAGAGATTTGTGTATCGAAATATTCGCTGCACACAATTTTCACATCTTATCCAAGACAATCCGCCGGCTCTATCTCCCCGCCAAGGCCCTGCCTCAGGTGCTTTTAAAGGCGGCGCAGCGGTGCTCGTTCAGTAATTAATAGCCTTGATGCCGTTGATCGGGCACCATTCGCGCCACTGCATTACTTCGTCACTTAAACTTCCAATGGGTCCTGAAACGACATGGCAAACCCGGACGCCCTGAGTCAGCAGCGAGCTTCTAATCGCCTGCTGCAACCGACCGTCAAATCCCATCTGGCGTACACGCTGCTCTGCGCACTGGTCATGATGGTGATGTTCTCCCTGCTGCGCCTGGCGCTGCTGGTCTACAACCGCGAGATGATCCTCGACACGCCGGCCTCGACCTTCCTTGAAGCGTTCGCCAATGGCCTGCGTTTTGACATCCGCCTGGTGGTCTACCTGCTGATCCCGCTGCTGCTGGCACTGTTCAGCGTACGGGCCATGGCTGCGCGTGGGTTATTCCGCTTCTGGCTGACCCTTGCGTCCAGCATCGCCCTGTTCCTGGGCTTGATGGAGATGGACTTCTACCGCGAGTTCCACCAGCGCCTCAACGGCCTGGTCTTCCAGTATGTGAAGGAAGACCCGAAAACCGTGATGAGCATGCTCTGGTACGGTTTCCCGGTGGTGCGCTACCTGCTGGCCTGGGCCGTGGGCACGCTGATCCTGAGCATCGCGTTCAAAGGCGCCGACCGCGCGACGCGCCCACGTGGCCCGTTCAGTGGTGGCAGCATCGGCACGCGCCAGGTGGCGCCGTGGTATAGCCGCATCGCGGTGTTCGTCGTGTGCCTGCTGATCGCCGTGGTTGCCGCCCGTGGCACCCTGCGCCAGGGCCCGCCGCTGCGTTGGGGCGATGTGTACACCACCGATTCGAACTTCGCCAACCAGTTGGGCCTCAATGGCACCTTGTCGCTGATCGCGGCGGCCAAGGCCCGGTTCGGTGAGGACCGCTCCAACATCTGGAAGGCGACCCTGGACCAGCCGCTGGCCACCCAGACCGTGCGGGACATGCTGGTGCTGCCACAGGAAAAACTGGTCGATACCGACATCGCCGCCGTGCGCCGCGACTACACACCGCCGGCCGAGAAGACCCTGCCGATCAAGAACGTGGTCGTGATCCTGATGGAAAGCTTCGCCGGTCACTCGGTCGGCGCCTTGGGGCGTCCCGGCAACATCACGCCATCCTTCGACAAACTGTCCAAGGAAGGCCTGCTGTTCGACCGTTTCTTCTCCAACGGCACCCATACCCACCAGGGTATGTTCGCCACCATGGCCTGCTTCCCGAACCTGCCAGGCTTTGAATACCTGATGCAGACCCCGGAAGGCAGCCACAAGCTGTCGGGCCTGCCGCAGTTGCTCAGCGCCCGTGATTTCAACGACGTGTATGTCTATAACGGCGACTTCGCCTGGGACAACCAGTCGGGCTTCTTCAGCAACCAGGGCATGACCAACTTCATCGGCCGCAACGACTTCGTCGACCCGGTGTTCTCCGACCCGACGTGGGGCGTGTCCGACCAGGACATGTTCAACCGTGGCCTGGAAGAGTTGAAGGCCCGTGAAGGCGGCAAGCCGTTCTACGCACTTCTGCAAACCCTGTCCAACCACACGCCGTACGCGTTGCCGACGCCATTGCCGGTGGAGAAAGTCACCGACCGTGGCAGCCTCAACGAGCATTTGACGGCCATGCGTTACTCCGACTGGGCCCTGGGCCAGTTCTTTGAAAAGGCCCGCAAGGAGCCGTACTTCAAGGAAACCCTGTTCGTGATCGTGGGCGACCACGGCTTCGGCAACGAACAGCAGATCACCGAGATGGACCTGGGCCGCTTCAACGTACCCATGCTGATGATTGCACCGGGCATGCAGGAGAAATTCGGCGAGCGTGACCACACCGTGGGCACCCAGATCGACATCGTGCCGACCATCATGGGCCGCCTGGGTGGCGACACCCTGCACCAATGCTGGGGCCGCGACCTGCTGAACCTGCCGGAAGGCGACAAGGGCTTTGGCGTGATCAAGCCATCGGGCAGCGACCAGACCGTGGCCTTGGTCACCGCAGACCGCATTCTGGTACTGCCCAAGGAAATGCCACCGAAGCTGTGGCAATACGAACTGGGCGCCAACCCGAGCGGTAAAGTGATTGCCGAATCGCCGGACGAGGCTGCACTCAAGCAGAAACTCGAAGCGTTCCTGCAAACCGCGACCAAGAGTTTGCTGGATAACACCGCAGGCGTTGTAAACGGTAAGCCGGACTAATTAACCGGCAATAAAAAAGAGGCCTTTTTCAAGGCCTCTTTTTTTTGCTTCGTTATTACCGCGGGGCGGTTATATCCGGCCCAGCAACAACAGGACCAGCAGCACCACCAGCACCACACCGAGGATACCCGACGGGCCATAACCCCAATTACGCGAGTGCGGGAATACCGGCAGGCCGCCGACCAGCAGGAGGATCAAGATAATGATCAGAATGAGGCTCATGGTTTTTTTCCTTATTGTCTTTCTGCAAAGACCGGTTGTTTAACGATAGGCCTGCAGAGTTAATTACAGACGCCTTAACTACTCCGACTCTGGTGCTTCGCAGAAAATTCCATGTTTTTTTAAAGCATTTCGATCAGTCGCTTATTTCTTTTAATTCGTGCTCATCCAGCACTTATTAGTTGAAAAACATTGAACTTAGACGGACGGAAGGTATCCGACCCGGCCCACGGTTTGCCTGGGGCATTCATCACTCTGATGGTGCGTGGGTGCAGGAAAAACCTTCGCTACACTGCCGATCACTTCTTCTGTGAACCACAAGGCTACTTCCTATGCAAAATCGCATGATGATCACTGGCGCCGGGTCCGGCCTGGGTCGTGAAATCGCTCTGCGCTGGGCCCGCGAGGGTTGGCAGTTGGCCTTGTCGGACGTCAGCGAGCCAGGCTTGCAGGACACCCTGAAGCGCGTGCGTGAAGCCGGTGGCGATGGCTTTATCCAGCGTTGCGACGTGCGCGACTACAGCCAGCTCACGGCGTTTGCCCAGGCCTGCGAAGTGAAGCTGGGCGGCATCGATGTGATCGTCAACAATGCCGGCGTGGCCTCGGGCGGTTTCTTTGCCGAACTGTCCCTGGAGGACTGGGACTGGCAGATCGCAATCAACCTGATGGGCGTGGTCAAGGGCTGCAAGGCGTTCCTGCCGCTGCTGGAAAAGAGCAAGGGCCGCATCATCAACATCGCCTCGATGGCGGCCCTGATGCAGGGGCCCGCCATGAGCAACTACAACGTGGCCAAGGCCGGTGTGGTGGCGCTGTCGGAGAGTTTGCTGGTGGAGCTCAAGCAGCAGGAAGTCGGCGTGCACGTGGTGTGCCCGTCGTTCTTCCAGACCAACCTGTTGGATTCGTTTCGTGGGCCCACACCGGCGATGAAGGCGCAGGTCGGCAAGTTGCTGGAGAGTTCGCCGATCTCGGCGGCGGACATTGCCGACTACATCTACCAGCGTGTGGCGCAGGGCGAATTCATGATCCTGCCCCATGAGCAAGGGCGGATGGCCTGGGCCCTGAAGCAGAAGAACCCGCAGTTGCTCTATGACGAAATGACCACCATGGCCGACAAGATGCGCGCCAAGGCACAGGCTGTTAAGGGCTGATCAGGCAGTAGTCTGTCAGGCAATTTACCTGCATATGTAGGTGTTGCCTGATTTTGCCGCGAGGCATTGCTGCGCCCACACCCAGCGCGCATGGTCGGGGTCCTGTCATTCAATAAGGACAACCGCCATGCTGGTCTTAAGCCGCGCCGTAGGCGAAATCATCGCCATCGGTGATGACATCACCGTGCGCATTCTCGAGCTGAACGGTAATCAGGTGAAATTTGGTGTTGTTGCGCCCGTCGGGGTGCATGTCCATCGCGCCGAGGTGTACCAAAAAATCCTCAAGCGTCAAACCTCCCCATCCCAGCCCGCCACCAATCCCTGAGTCAGTCGAACAGATGCTTGGGCACATCGTGCTTGAGCATCAACTGGCACTGCTCGCTGTCCGGGTCGAACACAATCAGCGCCTGGCCCTTGGTCAGCGCCTGGCGCACCCGCAGCACGCGGGTTTCCAGGGGCGTGTCGTCACCATTGTCGGTGCCGTCGCGGGTCACGAAGTCTTCGATAAGGCGGGTCAGGGTGTCGACTTCAAGTGCGTCGTAGGGAATCAGCATACAAGCCTCAGATAATGTATCCCGGCGATCCTACTGCGCCGGGACCGCAGTTGCCAGCGTCAGGACTTCTGGCCGACCAGGCTGTCCACCGACGGCACACGCGTGTCGCTCTCCATCTGCGTTTCGTGCTCGATCTGATGGCTGAACCGGTCCAGTGAGCCCTGGGCCGGTTGTGCGTCACTGGCGAACACCGGCGGGCTGAGGATATACGCGCCCAACAGCCGGCTCAGCGCCGCCAGGCTGTCGATATGGGTGCGCTCATAACCATGGGTCGCATCGCAACCGAACGCCAGCAGCGCGGTGCGGATGTCGTGGCCGGCCGTCACCGCCGAGTGGGCATCGCTGAAGTAATAGCGGAACAGGTCGCGGCGCACGGGCAAGTCGTTATCCGAGGCCAGGCGCAGCAAGTGGCGGGAGAGGTGATAGTCATACGGCCCGCCGGAATCCTGCATGGCCACACTGACCGCGTGCTCGCTGGAGTGCTGGCCGGGGGCGACCGGGGCGATATCGATACCGACAAATTCACTCACATCCCAGGGCAGGGCCGCCGCGGCGCCGCTGCCGGTTTCCTCGGTGATGGTGAACAGCGGGTGGCAGTCGATCAGCAACGGTTCGCCGCTGTCGACGATGGCCTTGAGTGCAGCCAACAGCGCGGCGACGCCGGCTTTGTCGTCCAGGTGGCGGGCACTGATATGCCCGCTCTCGGTGAACTCGGGCAATGGGTCGAACGCCACGTAGTCGCCGATGCCGATCCCCAGGGAATCGCAATCGGCGCGGGTGGCGCAGTAGGCATCCAGGCGCAATTCCACATGGTCCCAGCTCACTGGCATTTCATCCACGGCGGTGTTGAACGCGTGCCCGGAGGCCATCAACGGCAACACGCTGCCACGGATCACACCGTTGTCGGTAAACAGGCTGACGCGGCTGCCTTCGGCAAAGCGGCTCGACCAGCAGCCGACGGGCGCGAGGGTCAGGCGGCCGTTGTCCTTGATCGCGCGCACGGCGGCGCCGATGGTGTCCAAGTGCGCCGACACCGCACGGTCGGGGCTGTTTTTCTGGCCCTTGAGGGTGGCGCGAATGGTCCCGCGGCGGGTCATTTCAAACGGGATGCCCAGCTCTTCCAGGCGCTCGGCGACGTAGCGCACGATGGTGTCGGTAAACCCGGTGGGGCTGGGAATGGCGAGCATTTCCAGCAGGACTTTTTGCAGGTAGTTGAGATCCGGTTCGGGGATGGTTCGGCTCATGAAGACTCCTGATGAAATAAGTGAAATTCTTTGGCCAGTGGGGCTGTTGTGGCCAAGGGGCTTGTTGTGGCAAGCCCGCTCACCACAGGGTTATTGAGCTGTCGGCTGGCTATGGGGGAATAACAGGTCCACAAACTTCTCCGCCGTCGGCTGCGGTTCATGGTTGGCCAGGCCGGCCCGCTCGTTGGCTTCGATAAAGACGTACTCGGGTTGATCGGCCGCGGCCACCATCAGGTCCAGGCCCACCATGGGGATATCCAGGGCGCGGGCGGCGCGCACGGCGGCGTCCACCAGGGTGGGATGGAGGATCGCGGTGACGTCCTCCAGGCAGCCGCCGGTGTGCAGGTTGGCGGTGCGGCGCACGGCCAGGGTCTGGCCCCGGGGCAGGATGCTGCTGTAGTCGTAGCCGGCGGCGTGCAGGGTGCGTTCGGTTTCTGCATCCACGGGGATTTTGCTTTCGCCGTCGGTGGCCGCCTGCCGGCGTCGGCTCTGGGCTTCGATCAGCGCGCCAATGGAATGCTGGCCGTCACCGGTCACTTCGGCGGGACGGCGAATCGCAGCGGCGACCACCTCGAAGCCGATTACCAAAATGCGCAGGTCCAGGCCTTGGTGGAAGCTCTCCAGCAACACGCGGCTGTCGAACTGGCGCGCGGCTTCGATTGCCTGCTGCACCTCTTCGATGCTCTGCAGATCCACCGCCACGCCCTGGCCTTGCTCGCCATCCAGGGGCTTGACCACGATGCGCTGGTGTTCGTCGAGGAACTCCAGGTTGTCATCGGCGCTGCCCGCCAGTTGTTGCGCAGGCAGTTTCAAGCCCGCCGCTTTCAACACCTTGTGGGTGAGGCTCTTGTCCTGGCACAGGGTCATGCTGATCGCGCTGGTCAGGTCGCTCAGCGACTCGCGGCAGCGCACGCGGCGGCCACCATGGCTGAGGGTGAACAAACCGGCATCGGCGTCATCCACCTGCACATCGATGCCGCGTCGATGGGCCTCTTCGACAATGATCCGCGCATACGGGTTGAACCCCGCCTGGGGGCCGGGGCCGAGGAACAGCGGTTGGTTGATACCGTTCTTGCGCTTGATCGCAAAGGTGGTCAGCGCACGGAAGCCGAGCTTGGCGTAGAGGTTCTTGGCCTGGCGATTATCGTGCAGCACCGACAGGTCGAGATAGCTCAGGCCACGGCTCATAAAGTGCTCCACCAAGTGGCGTACCAACACTTCGCCCACGCCGGGGCGTGTGCACAGCGGGTCGACCGCCAGGCACCACAGGCTGCAGCCGTTTTCCGGGTCGTGGAAGGCTTTCTGGTGATTGAGGCCCATCACGCTGCCGATCACCGCGCCACTGTCTTCGTCCTCGGCCAGCCAGTACACCGGGCCGCCTTCATGGCGCGGTGTCAGGCGCTCGGCGTCGACCGGCAACATGCCGCGACCTTGATACAACTGGTTGACCGCCAGCCAATCGGCCTCGCTCTGCACCCGGCGAATCCGAAAGCCGCGAAACACGCGAGTGGCCGGGCGATAGTCGCTGAACCACAGGCGCAGGGTGTCGGATGGGTCGAGGAACAACTGCTGCGGATCAATCCCGAGGATCTGCTGGGGTGCGGCCACATACAGCGCGATATCGCGCTCGCCGGGCTGTTCGTTGAGCAGTTCCTGGGCCAGGCTGGCCGGGTCCGGAAAGGTATGGCCGATCAGTAGCCGGCCCCAGCCGCAATGCACTGCAATCGGCTCGGCGGCCAATGGGCTGCCATCTTCGGCCAGGCGCGCTTGCAGGCGCTCGTAGGTCGGCGCCTGGCCCTTCAACAAGCGTTGGCTGTAAGCCGCTGCATGGGGTTTCATCAATCAGATTCCTTGTTCGCTGAGCCACAGGTTCAGCGCGGCCAGTTGCCACAGCTTCGAGCCGCGCAACGGGGTCAATTGACCCTGCGGGTCAGTGAGCAGGCGGTCGAGCATGGCCGGGTTGAACAGGCCGCGATCCTGGCTTGGGTCCAGCAGCAGTTCGCGCACCCAATTCAGGGTGTCGCCCTGCAAATGCTTGAGGCCCGGTACCGGGAAGTAGCCTTTCTTGCGGTCGATGACTTCGCTCGGGATGACCCGGCGCGCGGCCTCTTTCAACACTTGCTTGCCACCGTCGGGCAATTTGAATTTACCCGGTACACGGGCCGACAGTTCCACCAGGCGGTAGTCGAGGAAGGGCGTGCGCGCTTCCAGGCCCCAGGCCATGGTCATGTTGTCGACGCGTTTGACCGGGTCATCCACCAGCATCACCGTGCTGTCCAGGCGCAGGGCCTTGTCCACGGCGGCGTCCGCGCCGGGCATCGCAAAATGCTCGCGTACGAAGTCACCGGCAGCGTCGTTGGCGGTCAGCCATTTCGGTGCGACGGTGGCAGCGTAGTCATCGTAGCTGCGGTCGAAGAACGCCTCGCGATAAGCCGCATACGGGTCGCTGGCGCCATCTACCTGCGGGTACCAGTGGTAACCGGCGAACAACTCATCGGCGCCCTGGCCGCTCTGCACCACCTTGCAATGCTTGGCCACTTCCCGCGACAGCAGGTAGAAGGCGATGCAGTCATGGCTGACCATCGGCTCGCTCATGGCGCGGAACGCCGCCGGCAGTTGTTCGATGATCTCGCTTTCGGCAATGCGCAGTTGATGGTGACGGGTGCCGTAGTGCTTGGCGATCAGGTCCGAATACTGGAACTCGTCGCCACGCTCGCCGCCGGCGTCTTCAAAACCGATGGAGAAGGTCGACAGGTCCTGCACGCCGACTTCACGCAGCAGGCCGACGAGCATGCTCGAGTCGACGCCGCCGGAGAGCAGCACACCGACATCCACGGCAGCCCGTTGACGGATGGCCACGGCTTCGCGGGTGCTGTCCAACACGCGGTCGGTCCAGTCTTCCAGGCTCAGGTTTTTTTCATCTTCATGGGGGCCGTAGGGCAGGGTCCACCAGGTTTTCTGCTCGGTGTTGCCTTCGGCATCGATGCGCATCCAGGAGGCCGGCGGCAGTTTTTCAATGCCCGCCAGCAGGGTGCGCGGAGCGGGCACGACGGCATGGAAATTCAAGTAGTGATTGAGCGCCACCGGATCGAGGATCGGGTTGATATCACCGCCCTTGAGCAGCGCCGGCAAGGCCGAGGCAAAGCGCAGGCGCTGACCGGTGCGCGACAGGTACAACGGCTTCACGCCGAGGCGGTCACGGGCGATGAACAGGCGCTGGGCATCGCGCTCCCAGACGGCAAAGGCAAACATGCCGTTGAGCTTGGGCAGCAGCGCTTCGCCCCAGGCGTGGTAACCCTTGAGCAGCACTTCGGTGTCGCCGCCGGAATAGAAAGCGTAGCCGAGGGCTTCAAGCTCCTGGCGCAATTCCGGAAAGTTATAGATTGCGCCGTTGAACGCCAGGGACAGGCCCAGCTGGGCGTCGACCATCGGCTGGGCGGAGCCGTCCGACAGGTCCATGATTTTCAGGCGTCGATGGCCCAGGGCAATCGGCCCTTGGGCATGGAAGCCCCACGCGTCAGGGCCGCGTGGGGCCAAATGATGGGTGATTCGCTCCACCGCTGCGAGGTCCGCAGGTTGGAGATCGAAACGTAACTCGCCAGCTAATCCGCACATAGGTTCCTTACCGGTTTTTCCGTTGGGGAGGGATAGAAAGACCCGCACCAAAATGGCGGGTACCTAGGGACTGACCCGAGGCTATACGCGGAGTTTTAGATCAATAAGTTATATGGCAAACCGCCGCCCCCCATTCGGAACACCCCAGCAGCCTGTGCGGCGTGGGTGAAAGGGGCGGTACTTAAGTCGAGGTGAGATGCAAAAAATCGACGTTTGCGCGGGCTGAACCTGCAGCTATTTGAACCCTTTTGCGCGGTCGCAGCGCTTATCGTCTGGCGTCATTGTTCAACGCGATAAAGGAACATTGCGAATGACGCAAACCACTGATTTGACCCAGGCGCTCGCGCCTGTGGCCGGGGACCAATTGATGGCGGCGCTGCTGAATATCACCGGCGACCTGGATAAAGCGCAGGTCTTGCACGACACGCTGCCGGCCTGGTTGGTCAAGGCCGACTCTCACGTACTGGAGGCCATCGAGCAGGCGTATGCCGACAGCGAGCGCCCGCGTGAAACCCTGCACCGGGTGCTGAACCGTCTGCAACCGCTGGATAAATTCTGTGCCGAACGGCTCAAGGCTTTCCTGGACGGGAAGGGGCATGGGGGCCTGGACATCGAAAACGACACCCTGGAAATCCCCCGGCGCTCGTTCAGCGGTGTCAACCCGGACCTGGGCGGCCAGATGATCGAGACCGTTACCCTGGAGAAGCACAGCCTGCTGCAAGCGGCCATGCAGAATTTCTCCCAGGCGGCTGCCGAGCCTGGCGGCTCGCCGACCACTGCCGTGGTGCGCATCGGCCCCAGGCGCCGAATTGCGCAAACCCTCAGCGCCCAGGCCTTTATCGGCTACTGCCGCGAGCTGGACCTGGGAGAGGCCTATCAGACCCATGTGCGCGAAGTGTTCAACCTGGTAGCGCCCGACCAGGACTTCAACCCTTCGGTGACGCAGGTCGGCCAATCCCGTTGCGTGGACATGCAGATCGACCTGCATCTGGCCCATGCCAAGGGCGATATCGATGCATCGACCCGCGCGTTGCTGCTGGGCCTGGTCAAGGCGGATATGCCCGCCAGGGACATCCGGCAATTGTGGTTCAACCAGCAGCCGCTGGCCTGGCAAGGCCTGAACATCGACGGCGCCTGCCTGTGGGGGGTACTGGTGTTTTCCAGTGCGTCGGCCGAAGGGTTCTCCAGCGGCCCGATCGTGGTGTATATGCCCAACGAACCCGTGCGGCCGTGGTACCGCTATGAATCACTGGAGCATTTCAAGCTCTACCTCACCCTCAAGCTTCACGTCAGCACTTATCGCGATTTCTTCAAGGGTTACCTGGATGAGTCCGAGCGGTTCGGTTTTTTCGAGCGTTTTGACCAGGAGAAAATCCTCGTGCGGGTGGCGCCGCTCCCGGTCACGGGTAAGCTGTCGACGTTCTTTTTCAATGCCTGCGTCGGCAAGATCCAGCTGGATGCGCGGGTATTGGCGGTTCCCAATGCCCAGGCCGATGACGACGCGCGTCGCAAGCGTATCCAGGATTACCTGGATGTCGGCTTGACGGTGCTCAACGTCGCCGGGTTCGTGGTGCCGGTGGTGGGTCAACTGATGACCGGCGTGGCCGTTGGGCAGTTGCTTGGCGAGGTGTTCGAGGGGGTGGATGACTGGCTGCACCATGACAAGCTCGGCGCCCTCAGGCACTTGACGAACATCGCGGAAAACCTCGCTGCCATGGCTTTATTCGCCGCGGGTACGAACGTGGTGGGCCGGCTGTGGCGAACCACGCCGTCGGCGGCGGGGTTCTACGACAGTCTCGAAGCCGTGCGGCTACCCGACAAGTCCACGCGCTTATGGCGCAGTCGTACCGAGCCGTATCGCCACACCGTCTCGCTCGAAGGCACAGTGGCCAGCCCCCGTGGGGTCTACCAGCTCAATGGCCAGTCCTATGTGAATGTCGACGGGGCGCTGTATTCGATTGTCTTTGACGCCCGCACCGGGCGCTGGCGAGCCCGGCATCCGCAGCGGGATTCGGCCTATCGGCCGCCCTTGACCCACAACTACCAGGGCGGCTGGCAGTTCTCGTTCGAGCAGGCGGATGAGTGGCGCAGCCCTGACTATATCCTGGGGCGGCTGGACCCCAGTCTCAGCGCCTTACCGGCCGGACACCTGCAGGAGATCGCCGCTATCACCGGCTCGACCTTGCCGCGCTTGCAGCAACTGGCCAGGCAGAACCTGCCGCTGCCGGAGCGGCTGCGCGATTGCGCGTTGCGGTTCAAGCTGAACCAGGGGGTTCGCGACCTGATCTGGCAAATGGAGCATCAAGCCCCGCTCAATGCAGCCACCACCCGTGTACAGATGCTGGCCCTGCCGCTGATGGACGGATGGCCCCGTGGGCGTTTTTTCGAATTGCTTGACGACGAGGGCTACCTGCTTGAGCGCCATCCAGACACCGCGCCGTTCGATTACGAGGACTTGAGCATCCACCTCACCACGCAACAACTGCGGAACGGACAGATCCTGCCCACCTTGCTGGCCGCCCTCGACCCCGAGGAAACCGCGCAATTGCTCGGCGGCACCTTCCACGCCGATGAAGCGCAAGCGGCCCTGGCGCGGCGTCTCACAGCCTCGCTCAAGACCACCCATCAGGCGGTCTATGAGCGGCTGCGCATGGATGCCGATTTCATCGATCAGACCGATCACGGCCAGCTCAAGCAGCGCTTGCCGCAATTGCCGATCCGGGTGGCCTGGGAGGTCATGACCCAGGCCTCCACGGCGGAGCGCTGGCACTTGCGCCATACCGGGCGTGTGCCGCTGCGGATCAGCCAGTGGGCCCGGGAAGCCCTGGAAGCGTTGGAGGAAGACGACGCCCTGGCCGGCCTGTACTTGCCGGAGCTGGCCACCGATGCGACACGGCGCGTGGCCACCGGGTTGCTGCAACGGGTTCCGGGCTGGCCCGAGGATCTGTTCTTGCAGGTACGCCGCGAAAGCGTACAGGGCACTGTCCTGGGCCAGGTGGGCCACGCAGACGCTGATATGAGGCGCATCGTGGTGCAGTCGGCCAAGGGCTTTCGCGCCCATGATCAGCAAGGTGGGGCGTTGGGCGCGCTGGCCGGCGGGTCGGAAGGTTTCTACGAGGCGTTGCTCAACAGTTTGTCTGCCGCCCAACTCGACGCGCTGCGCCTGACCGCGAGCGGCAGGGCCAGCCAGTTGCGGCATGCATTGATTGGCAAGGCCCAGGACGAACGCAATCGCATCGGCCGTTATTTGTGGCCCGAGCGCGCGATACCCGAGGAGTCGGCCCTGTCGTGTGTGCAAGGCTCGCCGCCTGCGCTGCCTCCACAGCCTGCGGGCTTGATGCGCAAGGCTCGCAAACTCTTCCCGTTATTCGATGACCGGCGCCTGTCGACCTTCCTGCAGGACTTGGGCACCGATCACCTGTCCCGGGCCAAAGCCGTGCGCACCCTTGAGCAGCACTATGAGGCACTGCAGCGGGCGTTGAGGCTGTGGGTCAAGGAGAAACCGGCGCAGCCCTACTCGGACATCGCGCTGCAAGACTACCGCCTGGCTCGACACCAGGCCGCACGGGCCATCGAGCGTTGTTGGCAATATGCGTCGCTGGCGCCGGATGAATACCATCAGCAAGTGCCGAGCCTGTCCCTGGACGGCATGGCCATCGGGGCATTGCCGACCTTGCCGGCGCACGTGCAGTTCGAGCATGTCCGGCAATTGTCATTGAAACGCATGGGACTCAACGATGACGTTGCGTATTTCCTCAAGCACTTCAAGGGGCTGCGCAGCCTGGCGTTGAACGGTAACCGGCTGACGCGGCTGCCGGAAGTGCTCCAGCACATGCCGTTGCTCAGGCAGCTGTACATGGCCGATAACCACCTGCAACTGACCGAGTACACCCGCACCAAACTTGCGGACCTGAAGAGCCTGGTCGTGCTCGACCTGAGCAACAATCCCCTGGTGGACCCGCCCGTCGTCAATAAGATGTTCGAGTTGCGCAACCTGATGCTGCGCAACTGCCGGCTGACCAGTCTGCCCACCGGCTTTACCCGCGTTCCGTACCTGGAGCAACTCGACCTGCGGGACAATGACATCGCCAGTTTGCCGGCATGGTTGTTCAATGCGCCGCGCGAGCACACCGAAGTCATCAACGTGCGGCATAACCCTCTGGACGCCAGCACTCGTCAGGCCTTGAACCGTTACCGGGACACCATCGGCGTGGGCATGGGCTTCGTGGAGGATGACATTGCGCGACTCAACGAGCAGACCGCACGGGAGCTGTGGCTGGGCGATGAACACGCGACACACTTCGCCGAAAAGGCCGAGACCTGGCTGGGGCTCAAGGACGAACCCGGCTCCGACGGCCTGTTCAAATTATTGGCCGGCCTGGGCGGAGCCGCCGACACCACCCACGTGCGCGAGGACATGAACCGCCGCATCTGGCGCGTGCTGGAGGCGGCCGCTGCCGATACCCGACTGCGTGCCGAGGTCTTCGAGCGCGCGGCCACGCCGTTGAACTGTGATGACGCCGCTGCCGTGAGCTTCAGTAACCTGGAGGTGCTGGTTGAAATCCACGAGGCCGCGCAACGGGTGGAGGGCGGCAGGGTCACGGCCAAGCCGCTGCTCAGGTTGGCCAGGGGCTTGTTTCGTCTCGACCGCCTGGAGTCCATGGCCAGCCGACACAGCGCCGAGCATCCGATGCTCGATCCGCTGGAGGTCAGCCTGGCTTATCGCACCGGGCTGGTGGAGCGCTTTCATTTGCCCGGGCAGCCCCGGCATATGCGCTTTGCCAGCCTGGCCGGGGTGACCGAGCACATGCTGGAGGTTGCCGAAGCGCAGTTGAAAGAGGCCGAGCTTTCCCCGCAACTGCTGAACTATATGGTGAAGCTGCCATTCTGGAGCAGTTACCTGAGGCGCACCCATGGCGGTTCGTTCGACACCCTGACCCAGCCTTTTGGCGATCGCATGGAAGCGGTGTGGGCGCAAAGGGAAGCCTTGGGTGACGCTGACTATCACACCCAGATGGGCGCGATCCAGCGCGCGCGGGAAAGTGCCGAACTCGTCGAGCTCAAACGCCTGACCCAGGAGGCGTTGAGGCTCGATGAACTGGGCGCCTGCGAATTGCCACCGGCAGGTTGAAGCGCGGCCTACGGGGCCGTTTTTGCAGCGTTGCTGCGAATCAACCCGCGCACTGCAAAGCGATTCGGGTGACAGGCCTCGGCCACGCTGCGGGGCAGGGGCAGCGGTTCGTTGTCCAGCCATGCCGCCAGCAACTCGCCGGACAGCGGCGCGGTGATCAGGCCCCGGGAACCGTGGCCGCTGTTGATGTACAGGCCGTCCAGCCACGGGCAAGTGGCCTGTGGCGTGTGGCGGGCATCTTTGCGCAGCGCGTCGTAGGCCTGGGCGAACGCCAGGCTGTCGGCCAGGGGCCCGACAATCGGCAAGTAGTCCGGGCTGGTGCAGCGGAAGGCGGCGCGGCCTTCCAGGGTCTCTGCGGCAAGGTCGGCGGCGTGCAGGCGCTGGGCCAGGTCCGGGGAAATCTCCTGCAGCAGCTCAAGGTTACCGGCGTGCTCGGCGGCGGTAGGGGTGAGGTCATCGTTGTTGAAATCAAAGCTGGCCCCCAGGGTGTGTTCGCCCAGGCGAGCCGGCGCCACGTACCCCTCGGCACACACCACCGTGGCCAGGGCCTGGCTGGCGGCGGTCTGGGGCAGGCGGGTGATCTGCCCGCGAATCCGTTTGAGGGGCAACTCGGCGCTGGCGGCAAACCGTTTGACCTCAGCGGCCCCGGCCAGCACCACCACGGGGGCGCTGGCCAGCAGCCGATTACCGTCCCAGGCCTGCCAGTGGCCGTCGACTTTGCGCAGGTCCAGCACCTCATGATGGGCCAGCACCTCGATACCTGGCTGGCGCGCCTGCCATTGACACAGCGCGGGGGGATGCACCCAGCCGCCTTCGGGGAAAAACAACCCGCCCTGTTCCAGGTCCACCCCGGCGCGAGCCTGGGCTTGAGCCTTGTCCAGCAGATGCAGCAGCTGCGGGGCGAATGCCTGGGCCAGTTGCGCCTGGCGTTCGGCCTCCTTGGCATTGAAGGCCAGTTGCAGCACGCCGCAGCCGTCCCACTCCACGCCGCGTTGCAGGTGCTCCAGCAGGCGCCGGGTGTACCCGAACCCGCTGACGATCATCTGCGACAACGCCGTGCCGTGTGCCGACAGCTTGAGATAAAGCACCCCTTGCGGGTTGCCGGAGGCCTCCTGGGCGAGACCGCCATGGCGCTCCAACAGGCTGACCTGCCAACCTCGCGCCGCCAGGCTGGCCGCACTGGCGCAGCCGGCCAGGCCGCCGCCGATCACCAGGGCGCGGCGCTCGCCAGTGGGCATGGTCGGGCGGGCGAACCAGGGTTTGGCGCTGGCCGGTGCCGACGTGTCGGTCGGCCAGCCGAGAAACTCCCCGCGCAGGATTTCCCACTTGTGGCCGATGCCCGGCGTACGCTTCATCTTGAAGCCGGCGGCGTTGATCAGCCGGCGCACCCAGCCGGTGCTGGTGAAGGTGCTGATGGTCGAGCCCGGCGCGGCCAGGCGTGCCAGTTCGGCGAACAGTTCGGCGCTCCACATCTCGGGGTTTTTCGCCGGGGCGAAGCCGTCGAGAAACCACGCGTCGATCTGCGCATCCAGTTGCGGCAACTGTTCCAGGGCATCGCCGATCAGCAGCGTGAGGGTGACGCGGCCGTTATCCAGCACCAGGCGCTGGAAGCCTTGGTGAATGGCGATGTAGTGCGCCAGCAATTGCTCGGCGAACGGCGCGAGCTCGGGCCAGAGGGCGAGGGCGCGTTGCAGGTCGGCGTGGCTCAGGGGGTATTTTTCCACGCTGACAAAATGCAGGCGCGCACCGGCCACGGCGTGTTGCTCGAACAACTGCCAGGCACAGAGAAAATTCAGGCCGGTACCGAAGCCGGTTTCGCCAATCACCAACCGCCCGCCCGCCGGCAGTGCGGCGAAGCGCTCCTGCAAGCGGTTCTGTTGCAGGAACACATAGCGGGTTTCATCCAGGCCCGATTGGTCGGAGAAATACACGTCGTCGAACACCCGCGAGTGCGGGCGACCTTGATCATCCCAGTCGAGCTGGGCGTGGGTTACGGGGTTCATGGGCGGCTCGGTAAAGGCAAGGCGGCCATTCTAGCCGATCAACAGGCTTTGAATTGACCCACGGCAAGCCCAGGTGGAATTTCCTCCCGCGCGTTGTTGCCCAATCCGCTAGTCTTGCTCACTTCTGGAACGGAGCCGCCCATGTTCGAATCTGCCGAAATCGGTCACGCCATCGACAAAGACACCTTTGAGGCCGAAGTGCCCGCCCTGCGCGAGGCTTTGCTGGAGGTGCAGTACGAGTTGCAACAGCAAAAGCGCTTCCCGGTGATCATCCTGATCAACGGCATCGAAGGCGCCGGTAAAGGTGAGACGGTCAAACTGCTGAATGAATGGATGGACCCGCGCCTGATCGAGGTGCGCACCTTCGACCAGCAGACCGACGAAGAACTGGCCCGCCCCCCGGCCTGGCGCTACTGGCGCCAACTGCCCGCCAAAGGCCGCATGGGCATTTTTTTCGGCAACTGGTACAGCCAGATGCTGCAAGGCCGGGTGCACGGCGAGATCAAGGATGCGCGGCTCGACCAGGCCATCGCCGGCGCCGAGCGCCTGGAGAAGATGCTCTGCGATGAAGGCGCGCTGATCTTCAAGTTCTGGTTCCACCTGTCCAAGAAGCAAATGAAGGCACGGCTCAAGGCCCTGGCCGACGACCCGTTGCACAGTTGGCGCATCAGCCCGCTGGACTGGCAGCAGTCCGAGACCTACGACAAGTTCGTGCATTTCGGTGAGCGCATCCTGCGCCGTACCAGCCGCGATTACGCGCCCTGGCATGTGATTGAAGGCGTCGACGCCAACTACCGCAGCCTCACCGTGGGCAAGATCCTGCTCGAAGGCCTGCAGAATGCCCTGAAGCTGCCCAAGGGCAAGGCCAGCGGCATGAACCCGGCACCCTTGCCCTCGGCCATCGACCAGATGAGCCTGCTCAACAGCCTCGACATGACCTTGAGCCTGGACAAGGACGATTACGAAGAACAGCTGATTACCGAGCAGGCGCGCTTCTCCGGCCTGATGCGCGACAAACGCATGCGCAAGCACGCGCTGGTGACGGTCTTCGAAGGTAACGACGCAGCGGGCAAGGGCGGGGCGATCCGGCGGGTGGCGGCCGCGCTCGACCCGCGCCAGTACCACATCGTGCCGATTGCCGCGCCCACCGAGGATGAACGGGCCCAGCCGTACCTGTGGCGGTTCTGGCAGAAGATCCCGGCGCGGGGCAAGTTCACCGTGTTTGACCGCTCGTGGTACGGCCGCGTGCTGGTGGAGCGTATCGAGGGCTTCTGTACCACGGCCGACTGGATGCGCGCCTATGGCGAGATCAATGACTTCGAAGAGCAACTGCGCGACGCCGGTGTGATCGTGGTCAAGTTCTGGCTGGCCATCGACAAGCAGACCCAACTGGAACGCTTCCAGGCCCGCGAGGAAATCCCCTTCAAGCGCTTCAAGATCACCGAAGACGACTGGCGCAACCGCGACAAATGGGACGACTACCGCGCCGCCGTGGGCGATATGGTCGACCGCACCAGCACCGAGGTCTCGCCGTGGACGCTGGTGGAGGCCAATGACAAACGCTGGGCGCGGGTCAAGGTGTTGCGCACCCTCAACATTGCCCTGGAGGAAGCGTTCGCCAAGTCCGACAAGCACGACAAGAAGAAAAAGAAATAACCACTGGCCTGGTGTTGTTCAGGATGCAGCCCTCTGTGGTGAGCGGGCGTGTTGTGGTGAGTGGGCCTGTTGTTGTAAGTGGGCCTGTTGTAGTGAGCGGGCCTGTTGTTGTAAGTGGGCTTGTTGTGGTGAGCGGGCTTGCCCCGCGCTGGGCTGCGAAGCGGCCCTGACCAAGGCGCCGCGTTATTTCAGGCAGACCTTATTGGCTGGTTTTGGGGCCGCTTCGCGCCCCAGCGCGGGGCAAGCCCGCTCACCACAACAAGCCTGCTTGCCACAACAGGCCCGCTTGCCACAACAGGCCGGCCCAGCCACAGGTTTATGTTCGTCACCATGCTTTTGTATACGCCGGATGAATGATCGTCGCGGTGGGCCAGGCCTGGATCTATCCTCGATCCATCTCCCCACAACGACAAGATCGAGGTAGCCCATGCGTGAAGTAGTGATCGTCGACAGCGTGCGAACCGGCCTGGCCAAATCCTTTCGCGGCAAGTTCAACCAGACCCGCCCGGATGACATGGCGGCCCATTGCGTCAACGCACTGCTGACCCGCAACGGCATCGACCCGGCCAGCGTCGAGGATTGCATCGTCGGCGCCGGTTCCAACGAAGGCGCCCAGGGCTACAACATCGGGCGCAACGTGGCCGTGCTGTCGCAATTGGGCACCGGTACGGCGGGCATGACCCTCAACCGGTTCTGCTCGTCGGGCTTGCAGGCGATTGCGATTGCGGCCAACCAGATCGCGTCGGGTTGCAGCGACATCATCGTTGCCGGTGGCGTCGAGTCCATCAGCCTGACCATGAAAAGCGTCAACACCGATAACCTGATCAACCCGCTGCTCAAGGAGCAGGTGCCGGGCATTTACTTCCCCATGGGCCAGACCGCGGAAATCGTCGCCCGCCGCTATGACGTCAGCCGCGAAGAACAGGACCTCTACGCCCTGCAAAGCCAGCAGCGCACCGCCCAGGCCCAGGCGGAGGGCTTGTTTGATGATGAAATCGTGCCGATGGCGGTCAAGTACAAGGTCGAGGACAAGAACACGGGCGCCGTACAAATCCTCGACGGCGTGGTTGATCGCGATGACTGCAACCGCCCGGACACCACATTGGCCAGCCTGTCTGGGTTGAAGCCCGTATTTGCCGAAGACGGCTCGGTGACGGCGGGTAACTCCTCGCAGCTCTCCGACGGCGCTTCGATGACCCTGGTGATGAGCCTGGAAAAAGCCCTGGCACTGGGGCTCAAGCCCAAGGCGTTTTTCCGCGGTTTCACCGTGGCCGGCTGCGAGCCGGATGAGATGGGTATCGGCCCGGTGTTCTCGGTGCCCAAGCTGCTCAAGGCGCGGGGCTTGCAGGTGGCGGACATCGACCTGTGGGAACTCAACGAGGCCTTTGCGTCGCAGTGCCTGTATGCGCGCAATCGCCTGGGCATCGATAACGCCAGGTACAACGTCAACGGCGGCTCGATTTCCATCGGCCACCCGTTCGGCATGACCGGCTCGCGCCAGGTGGGGCACCTGGTGCGTGAGCTGCAACGGCGCAATGTGCGTTATGGCATCGTCACTATGTGCGTGGGCGGCGGCATGGGCGCCACGGGGCTGTTCGAAGCCGTGCGCTGATAAGTGTGGGAGGGGGAGTGCGACGATTCGACTTGCCCCTCCCACATTTGAACTGCGGCGTATCCCAATTCGCTCACTTCCCCCTAGAATGCCCGCTCCACTTCCTCTGGCTTCTGGGGCACTCATGCACATCTCTTCCGGCCGCTGGGTCTACGGTTTTCTCCTGACCCTGCTGACCGCGCTGCTCTGGGGCATTCTGCCGATCAAGCTCAAGCAAGTGTTGCAGGTGATGGACCCGATCACCGTCACCTGGTTTCGCCTGATGGTGGCCGGCAGTTGCCTGTTCGTGTACCTCGCCGCGACCAGGCGCCTGCCCAGCCGTAAAGTGCTCGGCCCCAGGGGCGGCTGGTTGGTGGCGATGGCGGTGTGCGGCCTGGTGGGTAACTACGTGTTGTACCTGGTGGGCCTGAAACTGCTCAGCCCCGGCACCGCGCAACTGGTGGTGCAGATGGGCCCGATCTTCCTGATGATCGCCAGCGTGTTTGTGTTCAAGGAGCGTTTCAGCGTCGGGCAGTGCGTGGGCCTGGTGGTGCTGATCATCGGCTTCGGGCTGTTCTTCAACCAACGCCTGGAAGAGTTGCTGACGTCCCTTGGCGCCTACACCGCCGGCGTGCTGACGGTCCTGCTGGCGACGTCGGTCTGGGTGTTCTATGCCCTGGGCCAGAAGCAGTTGCTGACTGTGTGGAATTCGCTGCAAGTGATGATGGTGATCTACCTGTCGTGCGCCGTGCTGCTGACGCCGTGGGCCCATCCGCTGGAGGCCCTGCAACTGAGCCCGCTGCAAGGCTGGCTGTTGCTGGCGTGCTGCATGAACACACTGGTGGCCTACGGAGCATTTGCCGAAGCCCTGGCTCACTGGGAAGCCTCGCGGGTGAGTGCGACCCTGGCCCTGACGCCGTTGGTGACCTTTGTCGCGGTGGCGTTGGCGGCGTGGCTGTGGCCGGACTATGTGCAGGCCGAAGAGATCAATGCCCTGGGCTATTTCGGCGCGTTGGTGGTGGTGCTGGGGTCGGCGGCGGTGGCGCTGGCGCCGTCGTTGCTCGCCGGGCTCAAGGCCCGGCGGCTACGCATGGCGTCCTAGGCACCCAGCATGTTTTCCGGGCGTACCCACTGGTCGAACTCTGCGTCGGTGAGGTAGCCCAGGTCCAACGCCGCTTCCCGAAGGGTCAAGCCTTCGGCGTAGGCCTTCTTGGCGATCTCTGCCGACTTGTCATAGCCGATGTGCGGGTTGAGCGCCGTGACCAGCATCAGCCCGCGCTCCAGATGCTCGGCCATTTTCCCGGCGTCGGGTTCGAGGCCGGCGATGCAGTGCTCCTGGAAGTTATTGCAGCCATCGGCCAGCAGGCGGATCGATTCCAGCAGGTTGTGGATGATCACCGGCTTGTACACGTTCAACTGCAAATGCCCCTGGCTCGCCGCGATGCCGATGGTCACGTCATTGCCCAGCACCTGGCAGGCCAGCATCGACAGCGCCTCGCACTGGGTCGGGTTGACCTTGCCGGGCATGATCGAGCTGCCGGGCTCGTTGGCCGGCAGTTTCACCTCGGCAAGGCCGGCACGCGGGCCGGAGCCCAGCAGGCGCAGGTCGTTGGCGATTTTCATCAGGGCCACGGCCAGGGTTTTCAGGGCGCCGTGCAAGGTCACGATCGGTTCATGGCCGGCCAATGCGGCGAATTTGTTCGGCGCGGTGACGAAGGGCAGGCCCGACAACGCCGCCAATTCCGAAGCAATTGCCTCGCTGAAGCCATGGGGCGCATTGAGCCCGGTGCCCACCGCCGTACCGCCCTGGGCCAGCTCGCATACCTGGGGCAGGGCGCTGCGGATCGCCCGTTCGGCGTAATCGAGCTGGGCGATAAACGCCGAGATCTCCTGGCCGAAGGTGATCGGCGTGGCGTCCATCATGTGGGTGCGGCCCGTCTTCACCAGTTTTGCATGCCGCGCCGACAGTTCCGCGAGGCCGCCGGACAGCGTATTGATCGCCGGCAACAACTGCTGGTGCACCGCTTGCACCGCCGCAATGCTCATGGCCGTAGGGAAGCAGTCGTTGGAGCTTTGGGAGCGGTTCACATGATCGTTGGGGTGCACCGGGCTCTTGCCGCCACGGGGCTTGCCCGACAGCTCGTTGGCGCGGCCGGCGATGACCTCGTTGGCGTTCATGTTGCTCTGGGTGCCGCTGCCGGTTTGCCAGACGACCAGGGGGAACTGGTCATCATGTTGGCCATCGAGCACTTCGTCGGCGGCCTGTTCGATCAGGCGGGCGATGTCGGCGGGCAGGTCGCCGTTGCGGTCGTTGACCCGTGCGGCGGCCTTCTTGATCAGGGCCAGTGCGTGCAGTACCGCGAGGGGCATGCGCTGTTCGCCGATGGCGAAATTCACCAGCGAACGTTGGGTCTGGGCGCCCCAGTAAGCGTCATCCGGGACTTCCACTTCTCCCAGGCTGTCGGTTTCGATACGGCTCATCGGGCACTCTCCTTCAGGTTCGTTTGCGCAGTTTAGGCCCTGATCGGCCTGGGGGGTTCCCTAAAAGACTTTTCATCGGATTCATTCACCGCAATCCGCGCCCGGTAAGGCTCGGGGTTGAGCCGCAGCGTTTTTTAGGCGCAGAATGGGCGCCCTTGGGGTCTTACCTCGCCTGCTAGAAAAGGAAACTCGATGACTCGTCTTCGTGCCATCTGTACCGCGGTTGCTCTGGTTTGCGCCAGCGGCCAGGTTTTTGCCGATACCGCCAGCCACAACGCCAGTGCCGAAGCCTTCCTTACCCTGGCCCATGCCGACAAGCTGGGTACCCCGGTGTACATGCAAGTGCAGCAAATGTTCGCCCAGCGTTTCGAACAGACCAAGGCGCCTGCCGCCAAGCAGTCCGTACTGGACAGCTACCAGGCCAAGGCCAACGCCGCCCTGGACCAGGCCATCGGCTGGCCGAAGCTGAAACCGGACATGGTCAAGCTCTACACCACCAACTTCAGTGAATCCGAGCTCAAGGACCTGGTTGCTTTCTACCAGTCGCCACTGGGCAAGAAAGTCCTGGAAAAAATGCCGCAGCTGACCCAGCAATCGGCCCAGATGACCCAGGCCAAGCTGGAAAGCGCCGTGCCGGTGGTGAACAAGCTGTTGGAAGACATGACCAACGAGTTGACGCCAAAAGCCGCCGCACCGGCCAAGAAGAAGTAAGCAGGAATGACCATGCAACAGCGTATCGAAATGGCGCTCGCCGCCCTGGCCCCGGAGCACTTGAGCGTGCTGGATGAAAGCCATATGCACAGCCGTGGGTTGCAGACCCACTTCAAGGCCGTGCTGGTCAGCCAGCAGTTCGAGGGGCTTAACCGCGTCAAGCGCCACCAGAAGGTCTACGCCACCCTGGGTGACCTGATGAGCGAATTTCATGCGCTGGCGCTGCATACCTACACGCCCGAAGAATGGGCGAAAATCGACGCAGCCCCGGCCTCGCCGACCTGCGCCGGCGGGCATGGCTGATACGCGGGTGTCTCTGACACCCTGCATTTGCTAGAATCCGCAGCGCGCCGCTCAGCCGGCGCGTTTTTTTTGCATCCGGTTCACCCCTTACGAGGGTAGCCACCTGGAGAGAACACCCATGACTCAACCGATTGTCGTGGCGGCACTGTATAAGTTCGTCACCCTCGAAGATTACGTCGCCCTGCGCGAGCCACTGCTGCAAGCGATGGTCGACAACGGCATCAAAGGCACCTTGCTGATCGCCGAAGAAGGCATCAATGGCACGGTTTCCGGCAGCCGCGAAGGCATTGATGGCCTGATGGCCTGGCTGAAGAACGACCCGCGCATGGATGACATCGACCATAAAGAGTCGTACTGCGATGAGCAGCCGTTCTACCGCACCAAGGTCAAGCTCAAGAAAGAGATCGTGACCCTGGGCGTCGAAGGCGTCGACCCGAACAAGAAAGTCGGCACCTATGTCGACCCGCAGGACTGGAACGCGCTGATCAGCGACCCCGAAGTTCTGTTGATCGACACCCGCAACGACTACGAAGTATCGATCGGCACCTTCGAAGGCGCAATCGACCCGAAAACCACCAGTTTTCGCGAATTTCCCGCCTATATCAAAGCCAACTTCGACCCGGCCAGGCACAAGAAGGTCGCCATGTTCTGCACCGGCGGCATTCGTTGCGAGAAGGCGTCGAGCTACATGCTCAGCGAAGGTTTCGATGAGGTCTACCACCTCAAGGGCGGCATCCTGAAGTACCTCGAAGAGGTGCCGCAGGCAGAAACCAAATGGCAGGGCGACTGCTTTGTGTTCGACAATCGCGTCACTGTGCGCCACGACCTGAGCGAAGGCGACTACGATCAATGTCACGCCTGTCGCACACCGGTGAGCGCCTCCGACCGCGCATCCGAACACTATGTGGCTGGCATCAGTTGTCCCCATTGCTGGGATAAGCTGCCGGAGAAAACCCGTCGTAGCGCGATCGACCGGCAAAAGCAGATTGAGCTGGCCAAGGCCCGCAATATGCCGCACCCGATTGGCTTCAACTACAAGCAAACCCCTTCCGAGGCCTGACCCATGCCCGCGCGCCTGCTCTATGTGATGGACCCGATGTGTTCCTGGTGCTGGGGCTTTGCCCCGGTGGCGCAGGCGCTGGTCGAGCAGGCCCAGGCGGCCGGCGTGGACGTGCACCTGGTGGTGGGCGGCTTGCGCACCGGCAGCGGCGCGGCACTGGAGCCGACCACGCGGCGCTACATCCTCGAGCACTGGCAGGCGGTCACCGACGCCACCGGCCAGCCGTTCAAGCGCGATGGCGCGTTGCCCGACGGCTTTGTCTATGACACCGAGCCTGCCTGCCGTGCCATCGTCACCGCGCGCAGCCTGGCGCCGGATTGCGCGTGGAAGCTGTTGGGGCTGATCCAGCGCGCGTTTTATGTCGAGGGCCGCGACGTGACCCTCGCCAGCGTGCTGGTGGAACTGGCTGAAAAGGCAGGCATCCCGCGCATCGAGTTTGCCGGCGCATTCGACCGTGCCGAGCAGCATGCCGCGACCGCCGCTGACTTCACCTGGGTCCAGGACCTGGGCATCGCCGGCTTTCCGACCTTGCTCGCCGAGCGTAACGGCCAGTTGGCGTTGCTGACCAACGGCTACCAGCCGCTGTCCGAGCTGTCACCGTTGTTGGGGCGATGGCTGGAGCGAGCGACCTGTGCATGACCAGTCACCCCGTTCCGACCGACTGACCTGGGCGGAAATTCGCCGCCTGGCCCTGCGGCACAAGAAGTCCCTGTGGATCGCCAATGGCGTCGCCGTGCTGGCGACCTTGTGCAGCGTGCCGATTCCCTTGCTGTTGCCGTTGCTGGTGGATGAAGTGCTGTTGGGACACGGCGATGCCGCGCTCAAGGTGATGAACCACGTACTGCCCCTGGGTTGGCAGAAGGCGGCCGGCTATATCGGCCTGATGCTGCTGGTGACGCTGTTTCTGCGTTGTGGCGCGCTGCTGTTCAACGTGGTGCAGGCGCGGTTGTTTGCGCGCTTGGCCAAGGACATCGTGTACCGCATCCGCGTGCGCCTGATCGAGCGGCTCAAGCGCATCTCCCTGGGCGAATACGAAAGCCTGGGCAGCGGGACCGTCACCACCCACCTGGTCACCGACCTGGATACGCTGGACAAGTTTGTCGGTGAAACCCTCAGCCGTTTCCTGGTGGCCATGCTGACCCTGGTGGGTACCTCGGCGATCCTGGTGTGGATGCATTGGCAGCTGGCGCTGTTGATCCTGCTGTTCAACCCGTTGGTGATCTACGCCACGGTGCAGTTGGGCAAGCGCGTCAAGCACCTGAAGAAGCTGGAAAACGATAGCACCTCGCGTTTTACCCAGGCCCTGACCGAAACCCTGGATGCCATCCAGGAAGTGCGCGCCGGCAACCGCCAGGGCTTTTTCCTCGGGCGCCTCGGCCAGCGAGCCCAGGAAGTGCGTGACTACGCCATTCATTCGCAATGGAAAACCGACGCTTCGAGCCGCGCCAGTGGGTTGCTGTTCCAGTTCGGTATCGACATCTTCCGTGCGGCGGCGATGCTCACCGTGCTGTTTTCCGACCTGTCCATCGGCCAGATGCTCGCGGTGTTCAGCTACCTGTGGTTCATGATCGGCCCGGTGGAGCAGTTGCTGAACCTGCAATACGCCTACTACGCGGCAGGCGGGGCGCTGACGCGGATCAACGAACTGCTGGCGCGTGCCGATGAGCCGCAATATGCCGGCGGTGCTGATCCGTTCACCGGGCACGACACCGTGGGCATCGAAGTGCGCGGCCTGGACTTCGGCTACGGCGAAGAGCTGGTACTCGACCAGTTGAACCTGGCCATCGCGCCCGGTGAGAAGGTAGCAATCGTCGGCGCCAGCGGCGGTGGCAAAAGCACCCTGGTGCAATTGTTGCTCGGGCTCTACACACCCCAGGCGGGCAGTATCCGGTTTGGCGGTGCCACTCAGCAGGAGATTGGCCTGGAGACCCTTCGCGAGCATGTTGCGGTGGTGCTGCAACACCCGGCGCTGTTCAACGATACCGTGCGCGCCAACTTGACCATGGGCCGTGAACGCAGTGACCAGGCGTGCTGGCAGGCGCTGGAAATCGCCCAGTTGGAGGCGACTGTCAAGGCCTTGCCCCAGGGCCTGGACAGTGTGGTCGGGCGTTCCGGCGTGCGCTTTTCCGGGGGCCAGCGCCAGCGCCTGGCGATTGCGCGCATGGTCCTGGCCGAACCCAAGGTGGTGATACTCGACGAAGCAACCTCGGCCCTGGACGCCGCCACCGAATACAACCTGCACCAGGCGCTGGCGCGGTTCCTCAGTGGCCGTACTACACTGATCATCGCCCACCGTCTGTCGGCGGTAAAACAAGCTGATCGAGTGTTAGTGTTTGACGGTGGTCATATTGCTGAGGATGGCGATCATCAGCAATTGATCGCCGATGGCGGTCTTTACGCCAAACTCTATGGGCACTTGCAGCAAATACGTTGATTTAGCCTAGGCTGTGCTATCGGAAGTGGGTGTTTGCGTGCGTTTCCAGCAGTGCATATGCAAGGGACTTCATGAAGCAAAAGCGGACTTTCGGAACGCCTCGGCTATTGGGCATTGTCTGGCCCTTTATCGCCGTCGTGCTGTTCCAGGCATTGTTGGGTTGCGTCAGTCTCTACGTGCTTTCAGCGGTGCGTGGTTATGTGGGCGGCGAGAGCCTGTGGTCCAAGGGCCAGAAGGACGCGATCTATTACCTGACGCTGTATGCCGATAACCGCGCCGAAACCACCTATCTCAAATATCAGCAGGCCATTGCCGTGCCTCAGGGCGGCCATGAGTTGCGCATTGCCCTGGACCGTCCCAGCCCTGACCTGGCCGCGGCGCGCCTGGGCATCCTCAAGGGCGGCAACCACCCGGACGATGTGTCCAGCCTGATCTGGCTGTACCTGAATTTTCGGCATTTCAGCTACCTGGAAAAAGCCATTGAGCTGTGGACCGTAGGCGATGGCTACTTGGTTGAGTTGGATGAGCTGGCCCGCGAGATGCACCGAGCGATCAATGCCGACCAGCAGGTCAATCCCAATGAAGTCCGGCAGTGGAAAGCCCGTATCACCGCGATCAATGAGGGCGTGACCCCCGCCGCCAAAGCCTTCAGCGACGCCCTGGGCGAAGGCTCGCGGATGATTCTGCGGTTGTTGCTGATCACCAACCTGGCGACGGCCCTGGGCCTGATTGTGCTGGCGCTGTTGCGTACCCATAAGCTACTGGCCCAGCGTCATGCGTTCGCCAATGCCCTGCAGGCCGAGAAGGAGCGTGCGCAGATCACCCTGGAGTCGATTGGCGACGGGGTAATCACCACCACTGTGGACGGGACCATTACCTATATGAACCCGGCAGCCGAGGCGATGACTCACTGGAACTCGGCGCAGGCCCAAGGCCTGCCCCTGGCGGCACTGTTCAATCTGCTCGATGACAATGCGCAGCCGGATGGTTTTACCCTGATCGAACACATCGTCAAGGGCCGGTTCAAGGGCGGCAGCGAGCATTCGAAAACCATCCAGCGCCTGGACGGCAGCACGGTCTCCGTCACTCTGGTGGGAGCGCCGATCCTCAGCGGCGGCCAGGTCAGTGGTGCCGTGCTGGTCCTGCACGACATGACCCAGGAGCGTCAGTACATCGCCAACCTGTCGTGGCAGGCCACACACGACGCCTTGACCGGCCTGGCCAACCGTCGCGAGTTCGAGTACCGCCTTGAGCAGGTGCTGCACAGGGCAGGGCAGCCCCAGGGCGGGCGACATGCATTGATGTTCCTCGACCTCGACCAGTTCAAGCTGGTCAACGACACCTGCGGCCATGCGGCGGGCGACGAGTTGCTACGGCATATCTGCGCGCTGCTGCAATCGGATTTACGCGAAGGTGACACCCTGGCGCGCCTGGGGGGCGATGAATTCGGCATCCTGCTGGAGAACTGCCCGGCGGCGGTGGCGGAAAAAGTCGCCGAGAGCCTGCGCCACACCGTGCAGAGCCTGCATTTTGTGTGGAAGGGGCGGCCGTTCATGACCACCGTGAGCATCGGCCTGGTGCAGATCTCCCAAACCCCGACCACCCTGGAAACCTCGTTGCGCGCCGCCGACATGGCCTGCTACATGGCCAAGGAAAAAGGCCGCAACCGAGTGCAGGTGTACCACGCCGATGACTCGGAGCTGTCCCTGCGCTTTGGCGAAATGGCCTGGGTGCAGCGTTTGCACATGGCGCTGGAGGAGAACCGGTTTTGCCTGTACGCCCAGGAAATCTCGCCCTTGGGAAGTGCCGACGGCGGCAGTGGGCATATTGAAATCCTGCTGCGCCTGCACGACGAGGCGGGTCGGATCATTCTGCCCGACAGCTTCATCCCCGCAGCTGAGCGTTATGGTTTGATGACCTCCCTGGACCGTTGGGTGGTGGAGAACGTATTCAGGATCATTGCCCGTTGCATGCACGAGCACCCCGGCCGGCCTATGGCGATGTGTGCGATCAATCTGTCAGGCATTACGATTGGCGACGATGATTTCCTCGGTTTTTTACGTGAGAAATTCGAGGCTTACCGCATTCCGCCAGAAATGATTTGTTTTGAAATAACTGAAACAAGCGCTATTGCGAACCTGGGCAGTGCCATTCGCTTTATTAACGAACTCAAAGCCTTAGGTTGCTTCTTTTCCCTCGATGACTTCTGCGCCGGAATGTCCTCATTCGCGTATCTGAAACATTTACCTGTAGACTTCCTGAAGATCGATGGAAGTTTCGTAAAGGATATGCTGGACGACCCGATTAACCGCGCGATGGTCGAAGTGATCAACCACATCGGCCATGTCATGGGAAAGCGCACAATTGCCGAATTTGTTGAAACCCCGCAGATCGAACAGGCTTTGCTCGACATCGGTGTGGATTACGCTCAGGGCTACCTGATTGAACGACCGCAATTGTTTACCTTTGATAGCTTGCGTCGACCCGTGCGGCCGCAGCCTCTGTTATTCAGGGCGCCCGGCACATTCCGCTGAAACATTTGCCGGTCTGTAAATCACACTTAAAAAGGAGCCTTAATAGTGATCGACACATTCAGCAGAACCGGCCCGCTTATGGAAGCCTCAAGTTACCCCGCCTGGGCTCAGCAATTGATCCAGGACTGCAGCGAGAGCAAGCGCCGGGTTGTCGAACACGAACTGTACCAACGCATGCGTGACAACACGCTCAGCGCCAAGACCATGCGTCACTACCTGATCGGTGGCTGGCCCGTGGTGGAACAGTTTGCCTTGTACATGGCACAGAACCTCACCAAGACCAAGTTTGCCCGCCATCCAGGAGAAGACATGGCGCGCCGTTGGCTGATGCGCAATATCCGTGTGGAGCTGAACCACGCGGACTATTGGGTGCATTGGGCGCGTGCCCATGGCGTCAGCCTTGAAGAGCTGCAGGCCCAGAACGTGCCGCCGGAGTTGCATGCGCTGAGCCACTGGTGCTGGCACACCAGCTCGTCCGATTCGTTGATCGTGGCCGTTGCCGCGACCAACTATGCGATCGAGGGCGCGACGGGGGAGTGGTCGGCGGTGGTATGTTCCACCGGTGTGTATGCGGCAGCCTTTCCCGAGGAAGACCGCAAGCGTGCGATGAAGTGGCTGAAGATGCACGCCCAGTACGACGACGCCCATCCTTGGGAAGCCCTGGAAATCATCTGCACCCTGGCCGGGATGAACCCTACCAGGGAACTGCAGGCAGAGCTGCGCCAGGCCGTGTGCAAGAGCTACGACTACATGTACCTGTTCCTGGAAAGTTGCATGCGCCTGGAGAAAGACAAACCGGCGAGCGCTGCCGTGCGCGAGCGCCCGTTGCGCGTCGCCAGCGAAGCGTGATGTAACGGGGATGGCGGGGTTTTACCCCGCCATTGCCAGGCGATTGCGACCTTCGCGCTTGGCCACGTACAAGGCGCTGTCGGCGCGACGCAACAGGCTCTCGGCCGACTCGGCGGCCAGCAAGGTCGAACAACCGAGGCTCACCGTCAATTCGATCCGTGTCCCGTCCGCCCAATAATCCTGGGCCTGTGCCGCCTGGCGCAGGCGTTCACCGACCATGGCCGCTGCATCCCGACTGGTGTTGGACAGCAGGATCAGAAACTCTTCCCCGCCAAACCGAAACACCATGTCCACGTTACGCAACTGGCTCTTGATCGCCCCGGCGACGGCGCGCAAAACGTTATCGCCGGCTGCATGGCCGTGGGTGTCGTTGATGATCTTGAAGTGGTCGATGTCCAGCATCAGCAAGGACAGCGGGTTCAAGTGCCGGCGCGCCATGTCGATTTCCCGTTGCAGGGTCTGGTCCATGGCAATGCGGTTGCCCGTTTCGGTCAACGGGTCGCGCAGGGCGCTGCGGGTGGCGGCTCGGTAGAGCAGGGCGTTGCGCATCGGGTAGAGCAGGGTCGACAGCAGTGATTCGAGCTGGCCCAGTTCCTCTTCCAGCAGGCGCTGGTTGCGGCGAAAGATCAGCTCGCCGAGGTGCTCGCCTTCGTGGCTCAGGCTGTAGCTCACCGAGTGGTGGCCGCGGTGGCCGAACTCCAGGCGCAGGTCGCTGGTTTCGTGGCGATATTGCAGGGCGTCCAGGGGGACCAGGCGTTGGATCTCACGGAAAAACACCGCGAGGATACGCTGCGGTTCCAGGCTGGTCTGCAATTGCATCCCCAGCTGCTGGCGAAGTTGTGCGACGGTCGTCGGGCGTCGAGGTACGAGTGATGGCTGACCAAACCCCAGGCGTTGCAATTTGGCACTGTCGAAGTCAACTGCGTTGGTCTGGGTTGGTGTTTTCATAAGCAAACGGCCTCTAAGCACTTAGCTGTCTTACAGGCTGGATGAGAGTGGCGAATGCCAGGCGTCTTACCGTTCCTTCAGTTCCGTAAAACATTGGAAACAGTTTAGACCGCTTTACCAGGGGTTATAACCCCTGGGCACTGCCGCACGTCTTGTCATCGCTTGACCTGCTTGGAAGGTGTTAGAGCGAGATTCGTGCCATTTCGTTTAAATAAATAAAAGTCCTTACAAATCAAGGACCGTTTTTACAGTAAAAAAACGGTCCTTCAGTACTGACGTCAGTTATTTGGCTGATTGCACCAGCGTGTTGTGGTCAATCTGGTCGATGGACGTGACCCCCGTCAGCGTCATGGCCACGCGCATCTCCTTGGCGAAGATCTCCAGCAGGTTCTCTACCCCGTGCTGCCCATCGGCGGCCAGTGCATAGGCGGTGGCGCGTCCGAGCAGGCACGCCTTGGCGCCCAGGGCGAGCATGCGCACCACGTCCAGCCCGGAACGAATGCCGGAGTCCACCAGCACCGTCAGGTCATCGCCCACGACATCGGCAATCGGTGGCAAGGCCTTGGCGGTGGACAGCACACCGTCCAACTGACGGCCGCCATGGTTGGAAACCACGATGCCATCGGCGCCGAAACTGACTGCGTCCCTGGCGTCTTGAGGGTCGAGGATGCCCTTGATAATCATCGGGCCTTTCCAGAAGTCGCGGATCCACTCCAGGTCTTTCCAACTGATGGAGGGGTCGAAGTTATTGGCCAGCCAACCGATGTAATCTTCCAGGTGAGTGGGTTTGCCGAGGTACCTGGAGATATTGCCCAGGTCGTGGGGGCGGCCCATGAGCCCGACGTCGAACGCCCATTGCGGCTTGGTGACGGCCTGCAACATGCGTCGCTGCGCCGCGAACGGCCCGGACATGCCCGAGTGGGCATCGCGGTAGCGCGCTCCCGGTGTGGGCATGTCCACGGTGAACACCAGGGTGGTGACCCCCGCCGCCTGGGCCCGCTCCAGGGCATTGCGCATAAAGCCCCGGTCCTTGAGCACATACAGCTGGAACCAGATTGACTGCGGGCTCTGCGACGCCACTTCTTCAATCGAACATACCGACACCGTCGACAGGCAGAAGGGGATGCCCTTGTTCGCCGCCGCCTTTGCCGCCTGTACTTCGCCGCGCCGCGCATACATGCCGGTCAAGCCGACAGGGCTAAGGATGACCGGCATGTCCAGGGCCTGGCCGAACAGTGTGGTCTTGAGGCTCAGGTTATCGACATTGCGCAGCACGCGTTGGCGCAGGCTGATCTCGGCCAGGTCCGAACTGTTCGCGCGCATCGTGTGCTCGGCGTAAGCACCGCCGTCGATGTAGTCGAACAGGAAGTGCGGCAGCTTGCGTTTGGCCGCTGCGCGGTAGTCGGAGGCGGACGAGATGATCATTAAGCGTGTCTCCACAAGGCTGGGCGGGTCAGGATAGGCAAATATCTGTCATGATAAAAACAACTTTTATCGCTAGATACCAGTCGCTAAAGGAATACCCATGAATTTGAGAACGTTGCGTACGTTCGTCGAAGTGGTACGCCAGGGCGGATTCTCCCAGGCCGCCGACGTGGTGGCCTTGACCCAATCCACGGTGAGCAAGGCGGTCAAGACCCTGGAGGAAGAACTTGGCATGCCGCTGCTCGATCGCCTCGGCCACCGCAATGAACTGACCGCTGCTGGTGAAATCGCCTACCGTCGCGCCCTGGTGCTGCTCGCCGAACACCATGACCTGGTCGCCGAGATCAACGACCTGCGCGGCCTCAAGCGCGGCGTGTTGCGCATCGGCCTGCCACCGGTGGGGTGTGGGGTGTTGTTCGCGACGATGTTTGCCACCTATCGCAGCCGTTACCCGGACATCGACATCGAACTCACCGAATACGGCAGCAAAAGATTGCGCGAGTGCCTGGAAGCGGGGGAGGTCGACCTCGCTGCGTTGCTGCTGCCGGTGGATGCAGGCTTCGAATATCAGTCCGTGCGCAACGAACCGCTGATGGCCGTGCTGCCCAGAAGCCATGCCCTGGCCCAGCGTCAACGCATCGACTTCGCCGACCTGGCGGATTCGCCGTTCATCCTGTTCGAAGCCGGCTTCGCCCTGAACGCCAAGATCCTCGCCGCCTGCGAGCGCAAAGGCGTGATACCGCGCGTGGCGGCGCGCAGCGGGCAGATCGACTTCATCGTCGACCTGGTCGCCGCCGGCCTCGGCGTCGCCTTCCTGCCCCGCATGCTGGCGCACAAGCATCAACACGCAGGCATCGCCCTGATCCCTCTCGACGAACCCCACACCGACTGGCACATCGCCCTGGCCTGGCGCGCCAGCGCCCACCTGCCACCCGCCGTGCGCGCCTGGCTGGACCTGGCCAAGGAGCAGCAGCTTTCAGCCGGTCATCCGGATTAATCGTCCAGGCCGTCAGGGAAAGCTTGACTTCTCCTTTTCAATCAGTAACATACGGCGCATTCCGCGATAGCTCAGTTGGTAGAGCAAATGACTGTTAATCATTGGGTCCCTGGTTCGAGTCCAGGTCGTGGAGCCAGATAGGGAAAAGCCTGCAGCGATGCAGGCTTTTTTTTGCCTTGGATTTTTCCGGGGTGATCAAAGCGCACAGCGTGGCCAGCATGAATGCATCTCAAATCCTACGATTCCGAGGTCAATATCATGAAAGTCACTGCGGTCGTTTCAACCAAAGGCGGGCCGGGTAAAACCACGGTTGGCGTCAATCTGGGCGCGTTCTGCGCCGATGATGGGGTCTACCTCACTGGCCGCACCCCTCTAAAAAAGGCAATCAGACAGTAGCATCACGATTGAGCGGTTTTCTGCCATGAAAAAACTGTCGGCTATGCCAAAGGCGCGAACTTACCTGCTACTTGCTTAGCCAGGTGCAGACCTGGATTAGATATTCGCGATTTCTGTTAAGTGATTGATGTTAAAGACCTTAATTTTTCAGACTGCAGGTGATCGTGTGTCACCACTGAAACAAAGTTGTACATTTAATTGACGCCACTAAAACGCCACCATAAGATCCCCGCCAATTGATGGCACAAAGCCATGTAGAGGGATCTAGAAATGTGGCGTTCGGCACACCGGACCAGGCTCAGTCTGCTGTCCGCTTTTTTTTGCCTGGGCTTTGCTGGGACAGCTCAAGGCGCTACACCGCAGAACACGCCGGGCGTTACTGACCTGATCCGTGACCGCCAGGATCGCCTGCTCGAAGAGCAACAACGCCGCCTCGAAGAGCTCAAGGACCTGCCCGGCAAAGCTGCTACGCCTACCAAGCCGACAGCGCCCGTCGACACGCGCTGCTTTACGATCAAAACCATCGAACTTGCCGGCGCCGATGCCCTGTCCGAAGGCGAGCGCGCCAGTCTGATCAAGCCTTACATTGGCCAATGCCTTGGCGTGCCCCAACTCAATGAACTGCTCAAGGTCATCACCGACCGCTACCTGGCCAAAGGGTTGGTCACCAGCCGCGCGTACTTGCCACAACAAGACCTCTCCACTGGCGTCCTCAAAATCCAAGTCGTCGAGGGCAAGCTGGAACATTTGAAGGGCGCTGAGGGCAGCGGCATTACCGATCGACAATTGACCATGAGCTTTCCGGGCAAGACGGGCGAGTTGCTTAACCTGCGCGAGATCGAGCAGATGGTCGACCAACTGAACCGTCTGCCATCGAACCAGGCGCAGATGGAATTGGCCCCTGGCAAAGAAGTAGGCGGCAGCGATGTGCTGGTCAAGAACACCCTGCAGAAACTCTGGCGCGTCGGCCTGTCTCGTCACAATGGCGGCCAGCGCAGCACCGGTGAACAGCAATGGGGCGCCAGTCTGGATTGGGACAATCCGCTGGGCCTGGCGGATCAATTGTCGCTGCGCGGTGGTCATGATGCAGTCAGCGACCACCAGAAAACCTCACGCAATTCTATGCTCAATTACAGCCTGCCCTTTGGCTGGTGGAACCTCAATTACAGCTACAGCGAAACCGAATACCGTTCGTTGGCTCAGGCCAATAATTTCAACTTCAAACAGTCCGGAGACAGTCAGAGCCATCAACTGCGCCTGGAGCGGGTAATCCATCGCGACGCCCTGAGCAAAACCTCACTCAGCACCGGCGTGGCCTACCTGCGCACCAACAACTTCATCGAAGACAGCAAGCTCGCGTTGAGCAGTAACCGCCTCAGCGAAGCCCAGTTCGGCATCAATCATGGACGACGTATCGGCGGCTCATTCCTCAACATCGACCTGGGCATGCAGGACGGCATTGGCGCGTTCGACGCCCAGGCCAATCACAACCCGCGCCCCGGCCAGGCCGATGCGCGCTACCGCAAATACACCGCGACCTTTAGCTACCTGTACCCGTTCAAGCTGTGGGGCGAGTCGTTCAGTTTCAGCAGCCTGATGACCGGCCAGCGCAGCGAAGACGTGCTGTTCAGCCCACAGCGCATGAGCCTGGGCGGGCAGTCGTCGATTCGCGGTTACAAGGATCAAAGCCTGGCCGGCGACAGCGGCGGCTACTGGCGCAACGACCTGCGCTGGAGTCGCCCGGTGACCATCGCGTGGTTGCAGCCGGTATTCAATGAATACGGCACCAGCCTTGGTTATGACCAAGGCGTGATCAGCCATGGCCGCTACAACGCCGAACAACACGGACGCATGAGCAGCAACTCCGTGGAGCTGTTCGCACGTGGCCAGAACGTCGCCGCCTCGGTGACCTTTGCACACTCTTTGGAACGCCCGGGGCCGATCACTGAACGTGAAGCGCCGGTTTATTTCCGTATGGATTTCTTTCTTTAAATTGTTTACCGCCTTCGGGCCTCGGGATTTGACATGGACGTTCGTCAGTTCGCCTTTCTTGCGCGCCAACCTTCTGCGGCCTTGAAAACGCGCTCCACTTTCCTGGGACTGCCCAAGCGCGGCTTGGCGTTGATCCTGGCCAACGCGATGTTCTGGCAGCCGTTGCTGGCGCAGGCGGACGGGATTGTGGTGAGCGCACCGGGCACAACGCTGGGCCAGGCGGGTAACGGCGTACCCATCGTCAATATCGCGGCGCCCAATGGCAGCGGGTTGTCCCATAACCAGTTCCAGGATTACAACGTCGGCCAGCAGGGCGTCATCCTCAACAACGCCACCAGCCGCACCCAATCGACCCAGTTGGGCGGGATCATCCTCGGCAACCAGAACCTCAACGGCACAGCAGCCAGCGTGATCCTCAACGAGGTCAACGGCGGCAGTCCGAGTCAGTTGCGCGGCTACACCGAAGTGGCGGGGCAGTCGGCCCATGTGATCGTTGCCAACCCGTATGGCATCAGCTGCAACGGTTGCGGCTTTATCAACACGCCGCAAGCCACGTTGACCACCGGCAAAGCAGTGATCGAGAACGGCCAGATCAGCCGCTATCAAGTCGATCAAGGCAGCGTCGCCATTGACGGCACCGGCTTGAATGCCAGCAACGTCGACCAGTTCGAAATCATCACCCGCGCCACCACCATTAACGCGCAGATCCAGGCAAAAAAACTCACCATTGTCGCGGGTCGCAACGATGTGGACGCACGCACCTTGAACGCCACGGCGCGTGCATCGGACGGCAGCAAGGCGCCGGATCTGGCGATTGATTCGTCGGCGCTGGGCGGTATGTACGTAGGCGCGGTCAAACTGGTGGGCACCGAAGCGGGTGTGGGGGTGAAACTGTCCGGGGACATGGTCGCTGGCGGTGACATCCAGATTGATGCCGCAGGCAATGTGGTCATGGGCCAGACCTCGGCCGGTTCGGCGTTGGCAGTCAAAGCCGCCAACCTGGAAGCCAAAGGCGCGGTCTACGCCGGTACCGATTTGTCGGTGAAAACCCAAGGCGCCCTGACGAACCAACAAACCCTCGCTGCCAAGAACAGCATCACCCTGGACGCCGGTGGCCGGCTGACCAATAACGGGATTATCGAAGCGGGCGTCAACGCGGATAACAGCCGCAATACCCAAGGCGACGTGCGTTTGACCGCACAGGCTATCGATAACAGCGGCAAGACCGTGATCGCCAGCCGTGACCTGACCATCGGCACCGGTGAACTGGCGAATCAGGGCGGCACGCTGAGTGCTCAGCGCACTGCGCAACTGACCGCTACGCGTGTGGATAACCAGAATCAGGGACGCATCTTGAGTGCGGGAAGCCTGGATATAAAGGCTGAGCAACTGCTAAACCGTAAGGGCCAACTTCTAGCCACTGACGCCACCTTGACGGTGGGTTCCCTGGACAACAATGACGGCCAGATTCAGGGTGATCGTTCCTTGTTGGTAAAGAGTGAAACGCTCACCAACCAGCGCGGCAGCCTAGCGGCAGGTACCCGCCTTGACGTAACCAGCACCACTCTCGACAACACCGAAGGCAAGCTGACCTCTGACGGTTCCTTGACCGCCGCCATCGCCGGTCACTTACTCAACCAAACCGGCTTGTTTGCCGCCAAGGGTGACGCACGCCTGAACTTGGGCAGCCTCGATAACCGTCAGGGCACTGTCGTCGCCAACAATCTCGATGTGCAGTTGGATGGCCTGCTGAACAACCAGCATGGCACCTTGCGCGGTGAGGCTCGCCTGGATCTGAAAGCAGGCCAGGTCGATAACAGCGAGGGTGGCCGGATCAGCAGCGGTCAGTCGCTCAATGCCAGCGTCAGCAGCCTGGACCAGCACAAGGACGGTCGACTCTTCGGACAGGGCGACGTCAGCCTCGACCTGAATGGGGGGCACCTGAACAACCAGGACGGGGTGATCAATGCTCCCGGCCGCTTGATGTTGAGCAACCTCAATAGCGTCAACAACCAGGGAGGTGAAATCTCCAGCAACCAGGCCTTTACCCTGACCGCCAATACGCTGGATAACCGCAACGCGAAGCTCCTAAGCGAGCAGGCGCTGACCGTGCGAATCGCCCGTGTTCTCGACAACACTCAAGGCTTGGTCTCGGCGAAAAAACTGGACGTTGAAGCCAGCAGTCTGGATAACCGGGGCGGTACTCTCAGTGCCGGTGAAGCGCTGATCGCACAGGTAGACGGCGCGCTGGATAACCGCAGCGGTAAAATGCTGGCACGTACGGCGTCCGTGAAAAGCGCATCGCTGGATAACCGTCAGGGCTTGGTGCAAGGCGATGCCACGCTCAACATCAACAGTGTTGGTTTGCTCGACAACCGCCAGGGCACGTTGTTTGCCGAGCAAAACGTTGATGTCGCATCCGGCAGTCTGAATAACAGTGGCGGCAAGCTGACCAGTGACGGACGACTCACTGCGCTGATCAGTGCACAGTTGCTGAACCAGACAGGTTTGTTGAGCGCGATCGGTCAGTTGCAAGTCAGCGCTGCCAGCCTCGACAACAGCAACAAAGGTGGCCTCTACAGCCAGGCGGGCGTCAGCCTGGACCTGAACCACGGCCACTTGAATAACCAGGGCGGCTTGATCCACGCGCCAGGCGCATTGCTGTTGAGCAACCTGGCCAGCGTGGATAACCAGGGTGGGGAAATCTCCACTGCTCAGACGCTGAATTTCACCGCTGGTAGCCTCGACAATCGCAGTGGCAAATTGCTCAGTGAACAAGGGCTGCTGGTGCGAATTGCACAGGCGCTGGACAACACCAAGGGCCTGGTAGCCGCTACGGGGTTGGATCTGCGGGCCAATAGCCTGATCAACACCGAAGGTAAACTCAGCGCGCGCGATGATCTGACCGCACGCATTGCTACCGGCCTGGATAACCGGCAGGGCGAGATCCTTGGGGCTAATACTTTGCTGACCGGTGTATCGCTGGATAACAGCAAGGGATTGATCCAAGGGGACAAGCGTCTGACCCTCAACTACACGGGCTTGATCAGCAACCGCAATGGCCGTGTGGTCGCGGGGCAGTCACTGGACCTAAACGCCGCCAGCCTCGATAACACCGGCGGCACATTTACCAGCGAAGGCACCCTGAGCGCGTTGATTAGTGGCCAGTTGCTCAATCAAGCCGGGCTGCTTGCCTCCGCCGGCCAGTTGCAATTGACCGCTGCCAGGCTCGATAACCAGAGCAAAGGCCGCCTCACCGGCAAGAGCGAGCTGACACTGACCATCGGCCAACTCGATAACCGCAGCGGATTGCTCAACTCCGGCAAAACCATGACCTTGAAGGTCGACAGTCTGGACAACCGCGCAGGTGAAGTGTCCAGCGTCACGGACTTGGCACTCAAGGGCAGTCAACTGGATAACAGCGCTGGCGGCAAGCTACTCGCCAACGGCGATATTCAATTGAACGTCGATCGACTGGATAACCAGCTCAAGGGCAACGTATACGCAAAACGCAACCTGAGCATCGTGCTTAATGGTCCGCTGCTGAACCAGCAAGGCACACTGCGCAGTGACGCCAGCCTGACTCTGGATATGAACCATGGAGCGCTCGACAACGCCGCAGGTCTGATCAATACCCCGGGTGTGTTGTTACTCAAGAACCTATCCACAGTTGCCAACCTGAAAGGCGAAATCTCCAGCGAACACGGCTTCTCCCTGGCGGCGCAGAGACTGGACAACAGCGAAGGTAAACTGCTCAGCGATCAAGCCCTGAGCCTGAAAATCGACCAGACCCTTGTCAATATCAAGGGGGTGATTGCGGCGGCGGGTCTCAATGCTCAGGCCGCCCGGTTGGATAACACTGAAGGCGTCCTCAACAGCTCAAAAGACCTCACCCTGGCGGTGGCCGGTGACTGGTTGAACACCGACGGCGAAGTGTCAAGTGCCGGCCTCAGTGTGATTGACGCGATGAGCCTGAATAACCGCAATGGGCAGATCTTGAGCGACGTCAGCCTCAACCTTACAACCCAGGGCGTACTGCTCAACCAGGGCGGCACACTTGGTGCCGGGCAGCGCCTGCATGTCACCGCGTCCAGCCTCGACAATAGCTTGTCCGGCAGCCTGGTCAGCGACGGTAGCCTGTCGGTGCAGGTCGCTGGTCTACTGGATAACCAGGCCAAGGGCCGTATCTTGTCCAAGGGCAACATGACCGTTCAGGCGGGCAACCTGGACAACCGTGTTGGGGTACTGAACAGCAAACAGGCGCAGACCCTCACCGGGCAATCCATGATTAACCAGGGCGGCCTGATCAGCGCCGCCGGGCCACTGCGCCTGACGTGGGACACGGCGGATAACACCAAGGGCCGTATCGCCAGCCAGGCCGATCTCGACGCCACAGTTGGCGTGTTGAAACAGCAGGGCGGTGAACTCGTCGCCCAAGGCAACCTGAGCCTCAGTGGTAACGATCTGGATAACCGCAACGGCGCTCTGGTCGGCGCGACAAAAGCGCTGAAACTCAACGTCGATCGCGTGGATAACCGTGTCGGTGAAATCTCTGGCCAACTCAAGACCGAGATCAGCAGCCAGCGCCTGGACAACAGTGGCGGCAAGGTGTTGGCCGGCACTGCGCTGGAACTGGCTATTGCCCAGTTGATCAACCTAACCAAGGGCCTGGTGTTCGCCCAGGATCTACACCTCAGTGGTTCGAGCCTGGACAACACTGAAGGCACACTGGCTGGCCAACGTTTGCTGGCGGTGCAACTGTCGGCGGGATTGGACAATACACGCGGCAAGATCAGCAGCGAAGGCGGCCTGCAGCTGCGCGCTCAACGGGTCGACAACTCCGGCGGCAGTGTTTCCAGCGCAGGCAACCTGACCCTGACCAGCGATGGTGAACTGCTCAATGTGGGCGGCGTGGTGGAGTCTGCTCAGGCGCTGAATCTCACCAGTGCAAGCCTGGACAACAACCAGCAAGGTTTGCTGAAAAGCCAGGGCGATACCCACCTGACCACCGGGCGATTCAACAACGGCCTTGGCGGGCGCGTGATCAGTGCCAACAGCCTTGACCTTAGAGCGACCGATCTCAACAACGGCGGACGCATTGCCAGCGGCGGTGTATTGACCGCGAACCTTACAGCCCTGACCCAGGCAAGCGGTAGTGAGTTGTTCAGCAGCAGCCAGTTGAACCTGGATATGAATCAGGGGCAGGTGACCAACGCCGGGGTGCTCAATGCACCCATCCTGGTATTGAAAAATCTTGGCAACGTGAATAATCGCACTGGTGAAATCTCCAGCCAGAACGCCTTCACCCTAGCGGCAAGTAGCCTGGATAACGGCAACGGCAAGTTGATCAGCAATCATGCCCTGGATCTGCGCATCGAGCAGGCCTTGGCCAACGCCAAAGGCAGCATCAGCGCTGTCGGCCTCAACGTGCGCAGTGCAAGCTTGGACAATACCGACGGCCTGATCAGCAGTCGTGGAGGCCTGGAGGTTAGCGCCGATGGCCTGATCGACAACCAGCGTGGCAGCCTGATCGGCGATGGTGCCGTTCTGCTGACCACTGCAAAACTGGACAACCGTGCGGGCGAATTGGCGGGGAAGGCCAAGGTCACCGTCAACGCCAATCTGATCGACAACCAAAAAGGCCAGTTGGTCAGCACCGAGACCCTGGCGATGGCCAGTGCCCATCTCGATAACCGCGATGGCCTGGTCGGCGCTGCAAAAGTGCTGAAACTGGACGTGGGCGATGTTGATAACCGTGCCGGTGAACTGACCAGCAACGCCGACCTGAGCATTACCGGCCAGCGCCTGGATAACAGCGACGGCGGGCTGGTGTTCGCCGCCACAGGCTTGAGCCTGGCCGTGGATCAGGTACTCAACCGCACGCGCGGCCACTTGAGTGCTCAACGCCTGACGCTGACAGGCACTGCGCTGGACAATAGCGGCGGCAAGCTGCTCAGTCAGCAACCATTAGTGGTCGATCTGGCAGGTAACCTCATCAACAACAAGGGCCTGTTGAGCAGCGAAGGCACGCTGGACGTCAAGGCGCGCAGCCTCGACAACACCGAAGGCAGTCTCTCCAGCGCGCAAGGTCTGAGCGTTGTTGTCAGCGATAACCTGAACAACCAGGGCGGTGAACTGCTCACCGACGCCAACTTGATACTGCGCAGCGCCAGCCTGGGTAACCAGCAAGGCACTCTCAGCGGCAAAGGTCCGGTCTCTGTTACCACCGGAGCGCTGAACAACCAGGCGGGGCGCCTAAACAGCGGAGACACCTTGACCCTGGTGACCGCACAGTTGAACAACGGTGGCAGTATCGGTAGTGCCCAGGCAATGAACGCCACGGTGACTGGCCTCGACCAGCAGGCAGGCAAGCTGTTCAGTCAGGCCGGATTGAGCCTTGACCTGAATAACGGCCAGTTGAATAACCGCGGTGGTTTGATCAATGCCAGCGGCCCGTTACTACTGAAAAACCTCAACACCGTCGATAACCAGAGCGGTGAAATCTCCAGCGACCAAGCCTTCACCCTGGCCGCACAACGCTTTGATAACAGCAACGGCAAGCTGCTGAGCAATCAGGATCTGGCGCTGCGAATCAATCAGGCTCTAGCCAACATTAAGGGCCTGATCGGCGCCGCTAACCTCAACCTGCACGCCGGGTCGGTGGACAACCAAGGCGGTACGCTGAGCGGTCGAGGCGAACTGCAACTGAGCAGCGACGGCCTGCTGAACAACCAGGGTGGCAACCTATTGGGCGGCAGCCGCGCGACGCTCAGCGCAACGGCCCTGGATAACACCGCAAATGGTTTGATCAACAGCCAAGGTAACCTCGACATCGCGGCAGGCAACCTCGCCACCGGTAGTGGCGGTGAAGTGTCCGCCAAGGGTGCGATGGACTTGCAGTTGGGTGGCTTGACGCTGGCCGGCGGTCAAATCATGGGCGGGCAGGGCGTGACCCTGGATTTGAACAATGCAGACTTGGATAACCGCAACGGGCTGATTGCTGCCAAGGGGGCGTTGGCCCTGAACCGCGTGCGGGCGATCAATAATCAGAACGGTGAGCTGTCCACTCAGCAAAGCCTGACGCTGAACCTGAGTAGCCTGGACAACACTGGTGGCAAGTTGATCAGCAGCCAGGTGCTGTCGGTCAACGCAGCTCAGTTGCTCAACCAGAACGGCCTGCTATCCGGCTGGCAAGGTTTGAACGTCAGTGGCGATAGCCTCGACAATCGCAACAACGGTACGTTGTCCAGCCGCAATGGCGCAGTGGATGTACGCCTCGCTGGCGCTTTGCTCAATACCGGCGCAGGCGCGGTGGTCAGCCAGGGCCGGCTTGACCTCAGCGCCGCCAGTCTCGAAAACAGCGGAGGCATACTCTCCAGCGGTGCGGGACAAAGCCTGTCGGTCACCGGCCAGTTGAACAACGCCAACGGTGGCCTGATCGACAGCGGCGCTGAACTCGACCTGCAAGCGCTCACCCTGGGCAACCAGACGGGTACGATCAACGCGCAAAAAGCGCTGGCCATCACCGCCACTGACCTCAACAACACCGGCGGCACCGTCGCCGGTAACGACCGTTTGACCCTGAACCTGCTGGGTTCTCTGATCAACACAAACGGAAAGTTGGCCAGCGCAGGCCCGCTGCTGCTCCAGCGGGCGGTGCAGGTCAACAACCAGGGCGGCCAGATCGCCAGCCAAGGGCAACTGACCTTGCTGACCGGTGGCCTCGACAACCGTCAGCGAGGCACCATCGCCGGTAAGAATCGTGTGGCGATCACCAGCACCGGCGTCCTGCAAAACGACGCCGATGGCCTGATCTACAGCCAGGAGGCTGACCTGCAAATCAAGGCCTCAGGCCTCACCAATGTCGGCGGTGCAGTGCAAGGCCAAAGCGGCCTGGGCCTCGACATCGATGGCGATATCGACAACCACGGCGGGAAGCTCCTGGCGCACACCGGTGACACAATCGTCAGGGCAAACACCCTGGACAACCAGGGCGGCAGCGTGGCCAGCCTGACCGGGTTGGTGGACGCCACTCTGAATGACAGCTTGCTCAACGGCGTTGCGCAAAACAAAGGTGGGGTAATTCAAGGCCAGCGCGTCAACGTGGCTGCGCTCACCGTCGACAACCAGCATGGTCGCATCGCCGCTCAGGACGGCGATGCCGTCATCACCGCCAGTCAATTCCTCAACGCCTACGGTGGGGTGTACGCCAAAGGCGCCTTGCAAACCCGCAGCACTTCGCTGGATAACAGCTTCGGACAAATCTCCGCCAAGCGCATTGACCTCGGCCTCAGTGGGCAACTGAGCAACCATTCGGGGATTATTGAAAGCGATGAGACGCTGATGCTGCAGGCCAGAGACCTGGTCAACTACAGCGGCAAACTGCGTGCCTTGGCGCGCACGGGCAAGACCCAATTTCAGATCGGCAATCTGTTTGATAACCGCAATGGCATCGTTGAAACCGCCAACACTGATCTTGCCCTGGTAGCCACTACCTTCCAGAACACCGGCGGCCAACTCCTGCACGCCGGGGAGGGTGATTTTGATATCTCCCTGCCCAATGTCACCGGCGCCGGCGGCAGCATTGTCACCCGTGGCGGCCTGACCCTGAACGCCGATACCTGGACTAACAGCAGCGTCATTGAGGCCGGACGCCTGAATGTGAACGTCGGCACCTTTACTCAGACTGAAACCGGGCAGTTGTTGGCGTCCTCACGCCTGGAGGGCAAGGGCGGGCACTGGATTAACAATGGTCTGATTGCCAGTGATGGCAGCCTGGCGCTGGATTTAACGGGTGGCTATGAGGGCAGCGGTCGGGTCAGTAGTGTGGGGACCCTGGACCTTACTGCGGCCCAGTTGACCTTGGCGCAACTCAGCACGATCGCCGGTGGTGGCAATACGCGCATAACCGTTGGCGGTGCACTGGCAAATGAAGGCCGAATCACTTCGGCTGCGGACCTGAACGTCACTGCTGGCGTTATCAACAACTACGGCACCCTGGGCAGTACCGGCGACCTGCGCCTGTCCACGTCCACACTGTTGAACCAGAATGGACTGATCTTCAGCGGCGGCGATATGGCGCTGCGCACTGATACGTTCACCAACCGCTTCGCGGACGTATACGGTCTGGGGAATGTCAGCATTGCCAAAGATGACAACAACGGTCAGAGCACGTCGATCCGCAATATTTCGGCCACGGTAGAGAGTGGTGGTGATTTAAGCGTGGCCGCTGCCTACATCGAAAACCGCAAGGACGTATTCAAGACTACTGGCGGCCTCGTTTCCAGTTACATCGGTGTGCAATGCAGCAGCTGTACTTCCATTGCTGGATCGGGCCCAAGCTTCCTGGTGTGGGCTGAGAACTTTAAGTCACAGGTTGTTGAAGACTCGGCGGCTTCCAGCATGACCGCCGGACGAAACTTCCTGGTTTCCGGAGGGGATTTGAACAATAAGGCCTCGACGTTGACTGCAGGTAATAACATCTCGTTTACCTTGAAAAACTTCACCAACGAAGGAGCATCGGTAGGTGACTACAGCCTTCGGCGCTCTTATGACTTTGGTTCACTAAACCCATCCAATATTGCGAAGTTCATGCTCACGGTCATGAACTACAACCGGACTCACGACCCGCTCTATAACTCCAGAAGTCCTGCCGTTCATACCTTTAACAGCAGTGGCGTTGAATCCTATAAACGTATTGGCTTTGAAGGTGGGCGAGACGCTGTTCGTTTTTACACGACTTATGGAACATTACGAATCCAAACAAAGGGTGAGAGCGTCGATCCAAATATAGGTGCTGCGGATGGTCCCTGGGAAATGCTGAATGCTCGTCCTTTCAATAGCACTACTACCGGATCCTCCAGTTCTATTAACGCCGTGGTTCAGGCTGGTGGTGTCGTGAGCATCAACGCGGCGCAGAACCTGACCAATAGCGTCGTTCGTCAAAACGTCGCCGTTACCGGTAATGGGCCTCGTGGTAACGCAACCAAGGTCACTGGCAATACCGCGGTGATGGTTACGATCAATCGTGAGTTGCCCCCAGGCCTTGCTTTACAGCAGGTGAACCCGGTGGAGTTACCAGGCTTCAGTTTGCCTAGCGGGAAAAATGGATTGTTCCGCCTGAGCGGAGAGGCTGCAAACGACAGCCAAGTCAGCCGTAGCGATCCCGTCCAGCGAAACTGGACCATGGGTGAAGCAAACATTGGTCTAGCGCAGCGTCAGCAAGCGATTCCTGATACCCAGGGCCGTACGCTGCAGATAACCGGATCAGCGCCAACCGCCGCCAGTACGCTGCAGTTGAGCCTTGCCACCCGCGAAGCGGGCGGACTCAATGGCACTGCGAGTACCGTCAACACAGGTGGTAATGTTGATGGCGGCTCATGGCACTCAGGCCGTACAACAGGCATAGAAATCACTCACGGTGGGGAGGTCAAACCGCAAATCCCGGGGACCGGTTTCGACTTGCCTGGTCTTTCAGCAAGCGAACGTGATCCCCGAATCCAGGTGACCACACCGATAGGAGGACTCCCAGGCCTTAACGTACCGGGCTTATCAGTCACGCACCGAGACACCGCGGTGACTGTCAATACCGACGCCGGTACCAATCCAGCTCTCAACATCCCAGGCATTACAGAGCAAGCGATCACTGGCAGCCATCAGTCCATCAAGGGTGTGCAAGGCTTGCCCGATACTCGTATCGCCGCGCAACCGCATAAGTACCTGATCGAAACCAACCCTGTACTCACAAATCTCAAGCAGTTCATGAGTTCGGATTACCTGCTTGCCGGTCTCGGCTACAACCCCGATGAAAGTGCAAAGCGCCTCGGTGACGGCCTTTATGAACAGCGCCTGATCCAGCAAGCTGTGGTCGCACGTACCGGCCAGCGCTTTCTTGACGGCCAAACTTCGGACGATGCCTTATACCGCTACCTGATGGACAACGCCATCCGCAGCAAGCAGACCTTAGATTTATCGGTGGGTGTGTCGCTGACAGGCGCACAGGTTGCAGCACTGACCCATGACATCGTTTGGCTGGAAGAGCATGAGGTGGCCGGGGAGAAAGTCCTGGTACCGGTACTTTACCTGGCCAATGCCGACCAGCGCCTGACTTCGAACGGGGCATTGATTGCTGGCGAGGACGTCAGTTTGATCGCTGGTAAGGAACTCGTCAGCTCAGGCACCTTGCGTGCCAGTAACAATCTTTCAGCGGTCGCTGGAAATGATCTGGTCAACAGTGGCCGGATTGAGGCGGGCAACCGACTGGATCTATTGGCAGGCAACACTATCGTTAATCGGTCTGGCGGTGTGATTGCTGGACGCGATGTAACTCTGACGGCGGTGAGTGGGGATGTGGTTAGTGAACGCAGTCTTACTGGCTTGGGCATGGGCGAGGGAAATCGTAATTACTACGGTGATTCTGCGCGTATTGAGGCTGCCAACGATCTGACTATCAAGGCCGCACGCGATTTCACCAACAGTGGTAGTTCCCTAAAAAGTGGTGGCGACACTCTGATTGACGCCGGTCGCGATATTAATATCGTCGCAACTAAAGCGCTTGATTCAGGCAGTGGGGGGATGTATTCGCGATCGTCTTCTGTCACTCAGAGCAGTTCGACTGTAAGTGCTGGGCGCGATGTAGAGATGACGGCGGGACGAGATCTTAACGCGATCGCCAGTTCAATTGACGCCAAACGTGATATCGCTCTGGCAGCCAAGGAAGATATGAATATTGCTTCTGCTGCGAATGAAAATCACCTCCTGGCGAAGAGCAAGAAGAGGACTATTCAGGAAGATCACGTCAGCCAAGTCAGTACGGAAATAAAAGCGGGTGCTGCTGTTCGACTCATTGCAGGCAATGACATGGCTCTCATTTCCAGTCGTGTTACTGCTGGTGACGAAGCATATCTGGTGGCGAGCGAAAACCTGAATCTGCTCGCCGCGCAAGACAGCGACTATTCGCTCTATGACATGAAGAAGAAGAGCAAAAGCAAAAAGCAAACGCAGCACGACGAAGTGACAAAAGTCGTGAATGTCGGGAGTGAAGTCAAAGCCGGTGGCGACATCGCCCTGATCAGCGGCAGCGATCAAAAATACCAGTCAGCAACACTGGATAGCGGTCAGGACCTGACTGTGCAAAGCGGTGGTGGGATTGAGTTTGAAGGGGTGAAAGACCTGCATCAGGAGAGTCACTCCAAGAGTAAATCAAGTCTGTCCTGGAACGGTTCGAGCGGTAAAGGCAACACCGATGAGACGTTCAAGCAGACCCAGATGACCGCCACAGGCGACATTGTTATCAAAGCTGTCGATGGGTTAAAAATCGATGTCAAACACGTCAATCAAGAAACGGTCAGCCAGGCCATTGATGCGATGGTCAAGGCCGATCCGCAACTGGCTTGGCTCAAAGAGGCTGAGAAGCGCGGTGATGTGGATTGGCGCCTGGTAAAAGAAACTCATGACTCCTTCAAATACAGCCACTCTGGAATGGGGACCGGGGCAATGCTGGTGGTGGTCATTGTAGTCACCGTAGTGACTGCCGGTAGCGGCACCGCAAGTGCGATTGGAGCAACGGCCGGTACCACGGCGTCTAGTGCGGCCGCTGCTGCGGGTGCAAGTGCTACCACTGCTGCGGCTGTCGGGACTGCGGCATCGGCGGCGGCAACAGCTGCTTATACCGCTGTGGTCACACAATCGGTCGTCAGTACCATCAATAACAAGGGGAATCTGGGAGCGGTACTTAAGGATGTGACCTCTAGCGACAGTATCAAGGGTTACTTGAAGTCGGGGTTGGCGGCAGGATTTGCCGCAGGAGTACTTGATAAAGCGTTTTCGGTTTCTCCAGAGAATGCGGGTACTGCCACCCATGGCTTTAAACTTGGAGAGCTTGATGGCTTTACCAAGTTTGCCGGGTATAGCCTTGCAGAGAAGGGCTTCGGTGCGGTGACCAATGTTGCGTTCGACGGCGGTAGCCTCAAAGATCAAATGGCCCAGGCTAGTATTAGCGCAATTGCAGATGTACTCAGTGCATCGGTTTACAATAAATTGGGCTCCCAGTTGGAGTTCACAGGTGTCCCCGGCAAGGTGGGGGCTCATGCCATCGTCGGTGGACTGATCGCCGAAGCTGCCGGTGGTAGCTTTAGGACCGGAGCCTTGGCCGCGGGTGCAAACGAAGCGTTTGTGGCTGCTGTGGGCGACTCGATATTTTCCGGGCCGATGCATGATCAACTGCTGGCGATGACATCCCAGCTCATCGGAACAACCGTGGCAACGGTCGCCGGTGGGTCAGCCAAGGACCAGCAGGTTGCCGGTTGGGTGGCTCAACAGGCAACCAAGTTCAACAGCCTTGACCACCCAACTGCGAAAAGACTGCTGAAGGAGCTTAATGATTGCAAAGCCAATGGTGGTTGCAGTACAGAAAAGGTCCGAGGTGTCATTGACCGATACGAGGAAATCTCGGCGGCACGATCTGCTGCGATCAAGGGTTGCAAGATTCGTGAGTGTGCTGATGGCATCGTGGCCAACACGATTTCCATGGACGACCCCGTTGCTCAAGATCTGCTGACGTTCTTCAAAGGAAAGATTGCGTACGATGTGCCGGGTCTGTTGGTGGGCAACCCCAAAGATCTTTCATCGCCACCGCAGGGCTTTGACAAATGGGGAGCGACCTATGTCACAGATGATCAGATGGTCAAAGCCAAGTACATTCAGGAAGGATGGTTGACGCCGGACGAGGCAGCACATCTGGATGAGTGGGTAAAGGGCACTTCCTGGATGGAAAGGGCTGCGGGTCGTGAGTTGAGTGTGTCTGAACGGGCGCGTATGCTCACTGACATGGGTGACATGTTACTCACCAATGGTTGGGGGAATAGGGCACCTAAACCGGGCATATCGAAAGGGAGGGTCGAGGATAAAGGGCCTGGTATTTCGGAGGACGCTGATGGGTTTGGTTTAAATGGTGCAAAAGGAACTGGGGCTGTTGTAGATGACACAATCAAGGCATTACCAGCCCCAAGACAAATAGATGCATCGTGGAGCGCGAGCACTTATAACAAAGGCGGTTTGATGACAGGTATTGAGCATGTATTCTATCGCCATGGACCTGACTCGGGATTTGCGAATGTTAGTAAGTTCTCGCAAGGAACATCTGTTAAAGATGTCTCTAGCTATGTTGATAACGCACTGAGATATGGGAAGGTAACTCCTAATGGCCCAGGTGGGCACGTTATTGAGTACAACGCAGGTAAGGTGATTGGAACAAACGTCTCAGGCGCTCCAACATCGACAATCAAAATAAATGTTCGGGATGGTGTGATTCAGACTGCATTCCCGTACTAGTTAGGAATGGTTATGAACAGTGGCGGCACACTAATAGAACGATTTATCGCCCAAGAGTTGGACGACAGCGTTCGCTCTATTTTGAAAGATGCCTTTGATGAGCGGATTTGCTCAAAGAGCGTTCTGCTCAGGGAGTTCGAGTTTAATTGCTTTGACGTTTCTTTGGACTTTGAAAAAGGCATCGTCACATTGCAAGATGTTCTTTCCGCTGGAGAGAGTAGCTTTCTTGATATACCGATACGTGATTTTATCTCTGCTTGCGGTTTGAATGTCTCTTGTTAATTGTAGAGGCCTAGATGTGATCTGACGCCGGCCTAGCGCCGGTGTTTTTGCACGTGCGCCAGGCATGGCGCGTTGCGCGCAAGCGCAACCAGCTTGGCTGTGGTGGCCTCGCTGGTGACTTGGAGGTGAAAGTCCTCTACACACCCGGCAAGGGGAAGTGTTAGCCAGAGGCAAGGGGGGCGCGGGTGACCGCGAATCTGAAGGAAGCCCGAGGCAAAATGCTGGCCTGACGAACAGCAAGCGGATAGAGGCGGCGCAGCGGGGTAAAGGGGCGTGTTTCCCTAAAGCCCAATACTTGCACGGGACGCTGCGACGTAGATCCGACAGGCATAAGCAGGAAGGTCGCGCGAATTACCCTGGGAGATCTGCACGTTTGCCACAGTGCTACCGAGCGTCGAGAGGCGACGGGATGAACGTGCAGAAGTCAGCCGAGGCCGTAGTAAGTGGCGAATAACCCCGTCACCAAGGGCCGAACAAGTTATGCCGCCAGTAGGCGTCAAAGTCTCGTTGAATACCGAAATGCAGAAATTTCTCCAAGAGAAGACTGTTACTCCGGGTCCCGGACAGTATCCGAGAATGATGGCTGACAGCGCACAGGTATCGGCGGCGTCTCTGACGTGGACGAACGTGGAGCCGGACACGCTGATGGAGCAGGTGCTTGCACAGGCCAACCTTAGGTGTGCGTATCAACGTGTGGTCAGCAACAAAGGCGCACCGGGTGCCGATGGCATGACGGTCGACGACTTGGCGGGCTACGTGAAACAGTATTGGCCGACCCTCAAGGTGAGGTTGCTGGCTGGCGAGTATCACCCGCAGGGTGTACGCGCCGTTGACATCCCCAAACCCAAAGGCGGAACACGGCAACTGGGTATTCTATTCCCAGCGTCGTGGATCGCTTGATCCAACAGGCACTCCTGCAACAGCTCACGCCAATCTTCGATCCTCTGTTCTCGGACTACAGCTACGGCTTTCGTCCGGGTAGAAGCGCTCACCAAGCCATCGAAACCGCTCGCGGCCACGTGGCAGCGGGTCACCGCTGGTGCGTGGAACTTGATCTCGAGAAGTTCTTTGATAGGGTCAACCACGATGTCCTGATGGCCTACGTGGCGCGTCAAATCGAAGAAAAGCGTGTGCTCACGCTGATCCGTCGTTACATCGAAGCGGGAACGATGTCGGGCGGACTCGTCAGCCGACGGTAGGAAGGGGCGCCGCAAGGCGGTCCGCTCTCGCCGTTGCTGTCGAACATCCTGCTCAACGAACTCGACCGCGAACTGGAACGGCGAGGCCATCGCTTCGTGCGTTATGCCGACGACGCGAACATCTATGTGCGCAGTCATCGAGCTGGCACGCGGGTGATGGCCGGTGTTGAGCGTTTCCTGAATCAGCGCCTGAAACTGACGCTGAACCGGGAAAAGAGCCGCGTAGCACGGCCTTGGGTCTGCGACTATCTGGGTTATGGGATGAGCTGGCATCAGCAACCGAGGCTGAGAGTGGCGACGATGAGTCTGGTTCGCTTGCACGACCGGTTAAGAGACCTGCTGCGCGGGGCGCGGGGGCCACAAGATGGCGAATGTCATATGGAAGAGGTTAACTTCGATCTTAGTCCTGTAGATAACTCAAAAGACTCTTCTGGTGCTCATGATCTGAGGGTAAAGTAATGGCATGTGTTAAGCTAGTTGAGTATGCAGGTGAGCTGATTTCGCGCGGCTATATATTTAGACTGCCAGCAAGTTGGCCGTATGAAAGTGTTGTGGACTTCATGGTTGTTGATCTCCCGGATGAGAAATTTGGGCACTCTTTGGTCGTTGCGTCTGGTAATAAGTCAGGGTTGATGCTCATTCAGCTCCCTATCGAAAGTCGTGCTCCTGGTCACGGGATTTCGACAAGGTGGCTGATTGATAACTGGAGTAAATGGGTGTACCCGGAGTGTGATGTGAACGATGTTTTCTTATATGAGAGGTCGGCTGCTCCTAGCTGGGTAAGCACCGCTTGAAAGTAGTGCTTGTATGTGGGTGGATGGCTTTTGGCTTCGCTTTGCTACGGTGGAGGGCTTGGGGGTAGATGTCTTCGAATGGTGCTTCACCCCCACCAATCCTTTTCCTTACGCCCAAAGCTTGACTCGCTGAACCAACTCTCCAGCTCAACCGCAAGCTCGGTGACCTCGCCCAGCTCCTGCTGAAGAGGATCCAAACGATTTGCCTGCTCGCGAGCCCAGGCAAGCCACGCCTTGGCTTGATCAGGGCTCGGCATCGCTTCTTGCCGCAGTTCCACAGCGTTGATAAAACGTCGCAACCGCTCGGCCCGCTCCCACTGTTCGGTGTGGGTCACCAGGCTTTGGCGAAGCCGGCGCTTGATCTCGTCTTCCTGTGCTGTCTGGGTACGTTCACGGTCTTCTTCCGCCCATTTTTGCCGACGGGCCTCGTCTTCTTCGCGAACCACCTTGGCAGAGGCTGCCGCAGTGACCAGGTTGTCGAGGATCTCGGGAAGCTTGTCTTCAAGGCGCTTGGCCTGGCTATCGTTTCAATTTCTGCGCAGGCCCTTGTACATTCGCGCATCAATCTGGAAGGTCAAGGTGCCAGTCGATGTCCCCTCGTACTGCGGCTTCTGAAACCCTGGCCCGGTGAAGTTGGGTTCCCAAGCGGCGCCTGGGCGTCGTTTGGGCGGTGGGGGGATGGTAGCCTGTTCAGACGTTCAGCTGTCCCGTTTGGTGCGGGCAAGGCTGGTGCGAAAGGAATACCCAAGGACTTAGGAAAAGCATCTTTTGATGCAGCGAATGGTGTAGGAACGATTTACTCGCCAAAAGTCACTCTGAATAATAGTGAAATAATATTTGATGAATTTGCAGTTGGAACGTCTAAGGGATTTATCGGGGTTGGCGCCGATGGCGCAGCTGAGTTGGTTGGGCCGTTGAAGAAAATGCTTTCTTACGCTCAGTCTCAAGGCGCAAAAACAATTACGTTGAGAGGGCGCTATGCATCACCGGAAGGCTCTATGCTCGGGACTGGTAGCATTAATAATGTCAATCAGAACTTTTCCTTCAGCTTTCCAGCGACAAAAGATGGCTTGAAGGAGTTTTTAAAGGGTATTGGAAAATGAAAATTCGTCGAACTCTTGAGAAAAGAATGAAAAGCATACAGGCTTTAGGTCGAGGCCATTTTTATACGGAGGCTGAAGATGGCCAAGTCATATTTTCTACCAATCTTGAAGAAGGGCGGTTAGATATATATCTGGATGGTTTTGCTTTTTGGGGTGGGGAGTTGATGTGTAAGGTTTTTTATGGTGATATTTTTAGTATCCGAAGTCACCTAAGTGTGGAGTTATTCTCAAATGCTAGTCACTCAGGTGACTTGGATTTTTTTGTTCCTTTGGACATAGTTTGTGGGGCATCTAACATATCATTATCTATACCTTTTTTAACGTATTCGAATGTTATGAATATTTTGGTTGGGCTTAGGGATGACTGGATGATGCAAGTTGTTGGCGTTGATTCCTGATTGCCTCAGATGCCTGATATTTTGCTGACTGGATTATGGGCAGAGGAGAGGATGCCATTTATTTGCTGCTGGATAATTTTGTGCGTGGCGCTCTGGGGTATAAAAGTGGGTGATCGATAGCTAACCAACTAAAGATCTATGTTTAAGTTTCAGCTGAGGCCATCAGTAATATGGCTGGTTCTCATGCGTCGGAGTTTGTTGGCGAGAGAGCTGGCTACTTAGGTGAGAAAATAAGGGAACTCTCAGACAGAGAAAGGGGGCACGACTCTATTATCTGGTTTGTCGTTTTAACCTTAGTCTGAAGTCCGCCATGTAGAGGTCGACGCGGTCAGACACGCATTGGAGACGGCCCGTTAGCTGACTGCCGCCGCCTCCTTTTCCTACAAGTCATTGCTTTGCCACGCTTTGACAACCCAATCCAACCCGACTAACTTTCGTGGCGTGCTGCGTTCATGCGGCTCACGCTATGCAGTAACCCGATCTCTCCACCACGTTCTTCCGTGGCACCGTTGCGACTAACAGCTAGCAAATGACTGTTAATCATTGGATCCCTGGTTCGAGTCCAGGTCGTGGAGCCAGATAGGGAAAAGCCTGCAGCGATGCAGGCTTTTTTTGCCTGACTGACTTATCAAAATATGTACCTCGTCAGCCTACTGAAGATCAGCCCTCCTGCTGGGATATGGGGGCCACTCTCTCTCTGTATTCACGAGGTGAACACGTCATAATGCGCTTGAAAGCGTGGCTAAAAGCACTGTCGGAGTCATAGCCCAGCTTTTGTGCTATGGACGAAATGGTAGTGCGGTTTGTTTTCAACAATCTCGTCGCTAATTGCATGCGCCAGCGCAAGACGTACTCTAAAGGGGCGACACCAGATTTTTGCTTGAATCGCAAAGCGAAGGTCGAGCGAGAAACACCCGCGATTTTGGCAAGGTTCTCTACTGACCAAGAACGCGCCGGATCGGCATGAATGGCTTGAATGGTTGCCCCGATATGTGGATCAGATATAGCAAGCAACCAGCTCGGTGCGGTATTTCCTTCTTGGATCAAATACATTCGTAGAACCTGCACTAGCATGATGTGGCCGAGATGCTGAACCACAATCGAGTTACCAAGAGCCGGATTGGTAAGTTCATGAGCAATACGCTGCAAGGCCCAATTCAGCACGCAAGCTTGATCCGAACCACTTTTGATGACGGCGACGGGAGGCAATCCGTCAAATAGAAGGCGAGCCTCCTCACCGAAGTCAAAACGTCCCCCGATCAGGAAAAACTCATCGGCTGTCCCACAACTGGCGATGCCATTGACGGCATGGCGATAAATCGCATCCGAGTGGATGGCCGGAAATGACAAGTCGCTGCGGAGTGAAAACGCCCGCTTGCGTGGCAAAAGAAAGCAGTCTCCGGCCGTCAATCGGATAGGTTGCTCCACGCCTTCCACCATTAGCCAACAAGTCCCTTCAACGATTGCATTGAACTTGATGCCGTCGGGTGGTGGAAAATCGATGGCCCAATCTCCACCAGCCTTCAGACCTGCAAAAAAGGAGCTATGAGTATTTAGAAGAGAGAGGGTTTCGGAAAGGGGATCCATAAGGTGTGCAGGACGATCTCGACAGATAATTGGACTTTGTTGCATTCACAGTCCCAAGTCTAGTCTAGACAATGGTGGCCATGGGTTTTGCCCCTATTCCATGTCAGATTCACAAGGACACGCCATGACCAGCAAACAGGCTCCTATCCACTCGGGTTACGGAGCGGTAACCACCGCAGCAGAGGTACTTGAAGGGTGCGATCTATCCAACACCACCGCCATTGTCACCGGGGGGCATTCCGGCCTGGGCCTGGAGACGACAAGAGCACTGGCCAATGCGGGCGCGCGTGTCGTTGTTGCAGCACGTGATGTTGAAGCTGCTCGCGCAAAGACTAACGGAATCCCCAATGTGGAAGTCGAGCGACTTGATCTTTCCGACCTGGCCAGCGTGCATGACTTCGCACTGCGTTTCTTGGCAAGCGACCGACACATCGACATCCTGATCGGCAGCGCGGGAATCATGGCTTGCCCGGAAACCCGTGTAGGGGCGGGTTGGGAGGCACAGTTCGCCACCAATCATCTGGGGCACTACGCCCTCGTGAATTTGCTATGGCCTGCGCTCAAGGGTCGAGCAAGGGTGGTAGTAGTGTCATCGGCGGGGCATCACCAATCGGGTATCCGCTGGAACGATGTGCAATTTACGCAGGGCTACGACAAGTGGTTGGCATATGGGCAGTCGAAGACGGCCAATGCATTGTTTGCTGTCCACCTTGATCGGCTTGGTCAACACGAGGGTGTCCGGGCTTTCTCCCTTCACCCCGGCAAGATTCTCACTCCGCTCCAGCGTCATCTGGCGCAGGATGAAATGATTGCGGCTGGCTGGCTGGACGTCAACGGCCACCTTGCCGATCCGACTTTCAAGACGACGCAGCAAGGTGCGGCAACCCAAGTTTGGGCCGCAACAGCGCCACAGTTGAATGGCATGGGAGGCTTATATTGTGAGGACTGTGAGATCGCTTCGCTGGATGTAAGCGAACCACCATCCTTTGTCGGCGTTCGGCCTTATGCCGCCGACCCTGAACAAGCCGAACGCCTTTGGGCACTATCCGCTCAACTTACAGGGATTGACGCTTTTGAAAGGAAATGAGTGATCGGTACAGAACGTCCATACCTATGTTGCTCTCTGTCCGAGGCTGAAGAACTTCTTTGGCGGCGCAACGGAGAAACTGCCCATCGAGTCGCCGCCGCTGTCGCGCACGACGGAAAAACTGGGCAAAGACCCTGGACGGACAGTTGTTCATCCGCACTGGCCGGGATAGGGAAGGCGACTTCGCTGGATGGTTACTTTCGAAGCGCGTAATGATGCGGCGATTTTCCTTCAGTCAAGGGCCGAAACGCTCCGGCATGTCACGCCAGTCTGCGCCCGAGCAAAGCACCCAAAGGACACCGTTGAGCATCAGGCGATCATCCGCTCGCGGGCTTCCGCTGCAGCGGGTTTCAGTGAAGATATCGGCGGCTGCATCAGGGAGTTCATACCGCTTTGCCATCGTGGCCTCCTGGCGTTTATGGCAGCTGATTTTACCGGAATCGATATTTCAAAGGATTTCATACAGAGCCTAAGTCCAGGGCAGGATAGGGGCAACCAGGCAGCGTAAGTACCTGGCCGAAGGATGGCATCAATAGGCGATTTTACCGAATGGGCGCGCGGTAGAACCGAGATAAAATGACAGGATCGCCAGTATTTGTGCAGCCGCTGCGGCGGTCACAAGGGCGATGATTGCATCGCCCGGATCTGAAAAGTTTGAGCGTATGAGGCCGAAGGACGCCGGAGCAAAAGCATAGGTGGCTTGACTGATCGCCACCATTAACGCGATTACCTTGGCGGTTTGTTCGCGGCTGAACTCGGTCTGTGCGATCAGCGGTGGCAAGGAGGTGGCATTTCCGATGCCTGAACCGATCAGCAGCACCGCCATCCACGCCACTGCCGGGTGACTGTCCAGGCCAAGCAGCATAAGCGTCCCGAGCATCTGGATGGCGTAGCCCAGGCAAGCCAGTTGACGACGGTCGATGCCCTGGGTCATCAGCCGTACGGCGAGGTAACGACCGCCCATTGCGCTGGCGGTGGCAAGGCCCATGGCGAATGAGGCGTTATGGGCGCCCATGCGTCCCACCAGGATCGAATACAGGTGTGCGATCAAACCGATCTGCGCGAACAGCCCCAGCGACATCCCGGCGGCCAGGGTACGGAACTTCGCCGACTTGAGGGTCTGCGCGGCAGTCCAGGGCGCGACGATGGCGCTGGTTGCGATGGGGTCCGGCAGTGCTTCGTTGTCGGGATGCTGGCCCACGCTTTGCGGGGTTTTGTTGAAGACCAGAAAGGCGAAGCTGCCCATCAGCGCCATTGCGGTGATAGTGATCACCAGCGCCGCCGCACCAAAGCCAAAACGCTCAATCAAAAACACCCATAAGGGTGAGAAGATTACCCCGCCCATACTGGCACCGTTGTATGCCTTGCCCAGAGCCCTGGGCCGCTCTTTGACATACCAAGGAGCGATCAACGTATTCACGGCGGTGGCACCCAGCGTGACCCAGCCGATGCCCGAGCAGATTGCGCCGGCGTACAGCACCCACAGCTGGTTGGCCTGAGCCCAGATATTCACCCCGACTCCCAGCACGATGCTGCCCAGCACCGTAATGGCAGGCACTCCGAAGCGGGCATAAATCCGTGGCAGGTTGGCAATGACCAGTGTGCCGCTGAGAAAGTGAAGGGTGACGGCCGCCGATACCTGGGCGATCGGCCAACCGGTGCGTTCCATGACGGCCTGCATGTAAATGGGTGGCCCGTAAAAACCTATGCCCCAGCCGACCACTGCCAGGATGAACGTACACGTCAGTACAGTTTTTCCAAAAAAACGGGTGTTCTTCATCGCCATCTCCTCCATGTTGGCTCGTAGGTTATGCTTGCGATGACGGTTTCACTTCGAGGAGCATCGAACAATGGATGTTGAGCAATCGGAATTGCGCCTGGCCAATGTCGCCTCGGCGATTGCCGATCCTGCCAGGGCGCGCATGTTGTGCTGCTTGCTAGATGGCCGGGCCCGTACGGCCACCGAGTTGGCTGTAGTCGCGCAGAAGAGTCCTTCCACGGCGTCCAGCCATTTTCAGAAACTGCTGGAGCAAGGGCTGGTGACGTTGGTTTCCCAAGGGAAGCATCGGTACTTCCAACTCGCAAGTGCCGATGTCGCCAAGGCATTGGAAGGGCTGTTGTCCATTACCTCATTCGAGGTGCCGGCGTTCAAACCCTCCACGCCCTGCCATCTGCGCCATGCCCGCACCTGCTACGACCATTTGGCCGGGGAGGTGGGTGTCATGTTGCACGATGCCTTGCTGGTGGGCGAGTGGATGTGCCAAGAACAGGGCGACTATGGACTGACCCCCAAGGGCATTGAGCACCTGACCCAAATGGGCATGAATCTCACTTCCGACACCCAGGCGCGGCGCCGGTTTGCCTTTCCCTGTCTCGACTGGAGCCAGCGCTGCGCCCATGTAGGTGGCACCCTCGGCGCGGCGTTGCTGGGCCATATGGTGCGGGACAAGTGGCTCGTACATACCCTGGATTCGCGTGCATTGATAGTCACTGCCAAAGGCCGCAAGCGTCTGGCGAGCGAGTTTGATATCCAGTTGGGGGTGTGACTGGGTTTAGTTTTTGTCACCCGTAGGTTTAACTCAAATCGATTTGGTAGGTGACTTTGCCGGACGGTTACCTCAGTCCCAACGTTACTGGCACAGAATGGTTCACGTTATGTCCGCTTTTGGCCGGATGCCGCCGCTCGCCTTGCCAACGGATTTTCGGACGATTGGATTTTTCCGGGGGGGATCAAAGCGCACAGCCTGACCCGCAGGAATGCATCTCAAATCCTACGATTTCGAGGTCAATATCATGAAAGTCACTGCGGTCGTTTCAACCAAAGGCGGGCCGGGTAAAACTACGGTTGGCGTCAATCTGGGCGCGTTCTGCGCCGATGCAGGGATCCGTACCCTGCTCATCGATCTGGATAATCAGCCGTCACTGTCGTCGTTCTATGCGCTATCGCATGAGGCGCCCGGTGGAACCTGGCGAACAACGAGACCCGGGCCGCCCAGGTCATTTCGCACACCAGCATTCCTAATCTCTCACTGATCCATTCCAATGGCCCGTTCAATCAGCTGACACCACCGCTTACATCCGGTGATGCTCCAGCAAGAAGTCTACGAACAATCGCACCCGCGCCGGCATTGCCGAGCCGCCTACGAACACCGCATGAATCGGTTCCCGGTCGCCGGGGTTCCAGGCTTCCAGCAGCGGTATCAGGTCACCGCGCTGCAGATCCTCGCTCACGCTGAACTCGCCGATACGCGCAATGCCCGCACCTACTCGCGCAAGTTGTGCCAGCGCTTCACCACTGCTGCATTCGATGTTGCCGCAGACCTTCAGGGAGAACTCTCTTGCGTCGCGGATGAACGGCCAGTTGGGTTCGGCACGCCGGAAGTTGAAGCGCAGGCAGTTATGCCGTAGCAGGTCTTCCGGTTCGCGAGGGATGCCGTGGCGTTGCAGATACTCGGGCGATGCCACCACTACCTGGCCGGTGTCGCCGATCCTGCGCGCGGTCAGCGGGCTGTCCGGCAGATGGCCAAAACGTACCGCCACATCGGCCTGGCCGCCGAGAATATCGACCACTTCGTCGCCGAGGGTGAGGTCGACCAAGATGTTCGGATGGCGGGCGCTGAATGCCGCCACCAAGGGGACGATGGCCAGCCGCCCGTGGCCAAGGGCGGCACTGACCCGCAATCGGCCCCTGGGTACGCCCTGGTCGGCGATGGCTCCTTCCACCTCGGCCATATCGGCCAGGATACGCCGGGCGCCGCGCAGGAAAGCCTCGCCCTCGGCAGTGAAGCTGATCGCTCGGGTGGTGCGCAACAGCAGCCGGGTGCCAAGGCGCTGTTCGGTACGCGCGATGATCCGACTGACCGCCGAGGGTGTGAGCCCTAATGCACGCGCGGCAGCCGATAGGCTGCCTTCCTGCGCCACGGTGGCGAACACGAGCATGTCACCGGATCTGCCGTTGAAGTCCATTTGTGCTCCTTACGCATAGGTGATTGCCAAAAATGCTATCTACCGCCTTAAAACGCTGGATCGTAGCATTGGCGGCATAGATAAGGAGCCTTCCATGCGTATCAATCCACCACTTGTCGCACTTGCCATAGGTGCCTTTGGCATCGGTGTTACCGAGTTCGCCCCCATGGGTATGTTGCCGGGCATCGCTGCGGATCTCGGTGTTTCTATTCCCGCCGCGGGCCTGTTGGTCAGTGCTTACGCCCTGGGTGTACTGCTCGGCGCGCCGCTGATGACCCTGACTACCGGCAGGATTCCCCGGCGCTCTCTGCTGATCGGACTCATGGCGATTTTCACCCTGGGTAATCTGATGTCAGCCCTGGCGACCGATTACTACAGCCTCATGATCGCCAGGGTGGTGACCTCACTGAACCACGGTGCGTTCTTTGGCGTTGGCTCTATCGTTGCTGCCAGCGTGGTCGCCCCAGAGAAACGTGCCGGAGCGGTCGCGGCAATGTTTATGGGCCTCACCCTGGCGACCATTGGTGGTGTGCCGCTGGCCGCCTGGTTTGGCGAAATGTTCGGTTGGCGCACTGCATTCTGGGGCATTACCGGCCTCGGCGTGGTCGCCATGGCCGCGTTGTGGTTCGCCCTGCCCAACCTGAAGGCGCCGCCAGGCGTCGGTGTAATGGCCGAAATTCGGGTACTGGGCCGTGGCCCGGTGCTGGGCGCGTTGGCGCTCACGGTAGTCGGCTCGGGCGCAATGTTTACCGTCTTCACCTACATCGCGCCGATCCTTAGCAGCGAGACCCACGCGTCCACCGCCTACATAACCGCCATGCTGGTTCTGTTCGGTGTGGGCCTGACACTGGGCAACATGTGGGGCGGCAAGGCCGCCGACCGCTCGATAGATCGCACACTGATCGTTTCGCTGAGCGTACTGATTCTCGTGTTGCTGGCGTTTACGGTACTGATGCGTTGGCCGCTGCCGGCGGCCGTTGCCATCCTGATATGGGGTATCGCCAGTTTCGCCTTGGTGCCGCCGCTACAGATGCGCGTCATGGAAGCTGCCAAGGACGCGCCTAATCTGGCCTCGGCGGTGAACATCGGTGCGTTTAACTTCGGCAATGCGATTGGTGCGGCACTGGGCGGTGCGGTGATCAATGCAGGGCTAGGTTATCCGGCGATTTCCCTGGCTGGAGCGGCAGTGGCGGGGCTAGGGCTGCTGATGGTGCTGGGATTTGCCTGGCGTTCCAGAAAGATTGCAACTGCATTGGTGTGAGCTCGATGGGAGAGCCAGTCACTCAGTTGCTCCGTGACTTCCATTGTGATTTTGGCATGACCAAATTGGATGGCTGAATCGCCGAGTAACACACGCTTTGCTTGCCCGCGGGAGCACTTAGAGTGGAGCCCAATATAGCGTTTGAACAAGGAGTCTAAGGTCAGCGCCTACACCCTTTACCTTCCTCCCATGACGCCTCATTAATGAACGTAGCCTGGCAGGCTGGAGATGTCTATGGTGCCGGGGCGATTCAGAATGCTTGAATGAATCCCCCTCACAGCGACTCGAGGGCCGACTTCATAGAGGTGCTGAGCCGCGTTTACATTCGAGGCTTTCACCTAAGCCACGGATCATCTCCATCAATGCCTTCACCCGCAGTGGCAAGTTTCCGGCCGGGTATACCGCGTGCATCTGTGGGCTCTCACCGCTGCTGGAGGTGAGCTTGTACTCAGGACACACCCGGAGCAGGCGCCCAGTTTCCACTTCGGGTTCCGCCATCCAATCCGCCAGGCGGGCGATCCCGACGCCCGCCAGGGCTGCCTGGAATACCGCCAGGCCGGAGCTGAACCGAAATTTTGGATGAACCCGAAAGCTGATGGCCTGCTCCTCACTGCGAAAATTCCACTCCTTGAGAATCCGCGGCGCCGTATGCAGGATCAACGAATGCGCCTCCAGTGCCTCGATGGAGTCGGGCATGCCGTTGCGCTCCAGGTAGCCGGGGCTGGCATACAGGTAACGTGAGTAACTCCACAGCGCAAAGCCGATCAAGTCGCTGGATTGTGGAAACGCACCGCGAATCGAGAAGTCCAGCTTGCTCTTGGCCGGGTCGATGATCTCATCGGTGAAGATCACATCGATGTTAACGTCTGGATAACGCTCGCAGTATTGCGCGATCAACCGGGGCAATACCCCGTGTCCGAGAACCTCGGGGGCGGAAAAACGGATCCAGCCGGAGGCCAGGCCGCTGAGGCCGGCCAGGTCTTCATCCACCTCACGTTGCAGATCGAGCATTTTGTACGCGTGGGGCAATAAGCATTCGCCCGCTTCGGTCAAGCTCACGGCATTGGACGAGCGATTGAACAACTTGAGCCCCACACTTTCCTCCAGGGCTTGAACGGCACGGGTCAGTGCACTGGGGGAGCGCCCCAGCGTCCGTGCCGCGGCGACGAAGCTGCGCTTGCGAGCCACGGTCGCGAAGGCTTCAAGTTCCCCCAACATATTCAATGCCACTTTCCACCTCATTGCATTTTTCACAACGCGGCATTGCAACACAAAAAAGGCCCTTCCGTTAACCTTCCCGTTCAACCCACAAGGATGGTGCAAACAGGAGCGCAAGGACGTGTCGAAGCTGGATGAAGTAATCGGGAAAGCCGCAGCGTGTATTGATGAAGTCATTCATGAAAGGCTGGAAAAAAAATCAGCGACTTCGACCCGACGGGAGATACCGCAAATTCATCTGTCGCTGGAAGAACAACGCACACTTCAGGCCGGGCTGGCGTCGCTGGACGTGACCGATAGCGCCTCGGGTATCCGCCGCATGCCGGTCCTGGGGCGGTTGCTGGAAAGTGTCCTGGGCACCGAGAAAATCCAACAGCTGCGCAATTTTCCACAGGCCCGTGACGTGGCGATGATCGTCAGGGGGCTGCCGCTGGACCCGCAACTGCCCGCCACGCCCTATGACCTGGAGCCGGGTATCGAGAACCTGTCGATTCTGGCCGGGGCTATTTTGTCCGTGCTGCACACTCTGCAAACCCGTCCGCTGGCGTACGAGGGTGAAAGCACCGACTCCGTGTTCCGTCACGTATCGCCCAAGCGCAAGCGGGAGACCGAAAAGAGCTCCTATGGCTCGCGCGCGGATCTGGACATGCATGTCGACAACCCTCACCTGCCTTTGACCTGCGAACCTATCTCGCAGTTGTCGGCCTGTCCGGAGTACCTGTCCCTGACCGGCCTGCGCTGCGAGCTCGACGTGCCGACGCGCATCGTCGCCATTGACGAGGTGCTGGCCATTCTGCCGGCCTACGTCGAAGAAGAACTGTCACGACCGAACTTTACCGTTCGCCGACCGGCTTCCTTCGGCAAACAGGGGAATGTGCTGGAAAACGTCCCCTTGCTCTACAGAAGCGCAACCGATGGCCTGTATTGCCGCTACAACAAAGCGAGTGTCGAAGCGACCTGCGCCCCTGCGCAGTTTGCCCTCCAGCTGTTTGCCGCCGCCGCCAATCATCCCGATGTCGTGCACCACATCATGCTGCAACCGGGGGACATGCTGATCTTCAAGAACCAGCAAACCCTGCATGCCCGGGATGGTTTTACCCCCCGCTACGACGGCCGTGATCGCTGGATGTTGCGTGTCTTCGGGGTCAATGATCCGGCACGCGTGGTACCGCTGGACCCTCATCAACCCTACATAGTCAGAGCCTGATTTCATGGTCGATATTGTCATCCTTTGCGTGTTCGCCTTCGCCGCCGGCCTGATCGATGCGGCGGTGGGCGGCGGCGGACTGATCCAGATTCCCGCGCTATTCAACGTGCTACCCACCGCTCAACCGGCGGCGCTGCTGGGGACCAATAAGATCGCGGCCGCCTGCGGCACCGCATTCGCGGCCCGGTCCTTCGTGCGCAAGGTGGTGATCGACTGGGGACTTGTGATCCCCGCCGCCTGCGCGGCCTTTGTCATGGCCTTCTTCGGAGCCGCCACGGTGTCGTTCGTACCCCAGTCGATGATCCGGCCGGCGGTGCTGGTGTTGATTGTGCTGATGGCGATCTACACCTTCTGGAAAAAAGATTTCGGCGCCCTGCACAAACCCATGCGCATCGGTACCAAGGAAAAACTGCTGGCGATCGTCATCGGCGGCGCCATCGGTTTCTACGACGGTCTGTTCGGTCCCGGCACTGGCAGCTTCCTGATCTTCCTGTTTATCCGCTGCTTCGCCTTCGACTTTCTTCATGCCTCGGCATCGGCCAAGCTAGTCAACATCGCGACCAACGTAGCGGCACTGATATTCTTCATTCCGACGGGTAACGTGCTCTACCTGATCGCAATCCCCATGGCGGCATTCAACATCCTGGGCGCGCTCACCGGCACCTGGCTGGCGGTTCATAAAGGCGTGCCCTTTGTCCGGGCTCTATTCCTGGTGTTGCTGGTGATTCTGATCAGCAAGCTGTCCTACGACCTCCTGTAAACCAGAGGAAAACTCCATGCATCCCATGTTCGATCGCCTCGTGGCATTACTCGATGCCCGCTCAGCCTCTTACCGGGTGTTGATGCACGATGCCGAGGGCCAGTCGGCGCGCGTCGCCGAAATCCGTGGCACCGAGCCCGGCCAAGGCGCGAAGGCGATGCTTTGCGCCCTCAAGGGCCAGGCCGGCCCCTATGCGCTGGTGATACTGCCGGGCGACCAGAAGCTGGACATGAAGAAAGTCGGAGCGGCCCTGGGCGGGAAAAAAGCCGAGCTGGTGAAGGCCGAAACCGCCATGGAACTGACCGGGTGTCGGATCGGCGCCATCCCTCCGTTTGTTTTCGATGAGCGGATTCAATTGATCGTCGATCCGGCCTTGACCACAGGCTACGCCGAAATAGCCTTCAACGCGGGGCGGCTGGATGCGTCGATGGTGCTCGATACGCAGGACTATCTGGCGATTGCCATGCCTCGATTGCTGGATATCAGCCAGGCCTGAGCAGACGTTTTCACATACGCGGCCAAAAAAAACCGATAGCCGCGCTGGCCTGCTATGCACTGTATCTGGCCGGTCTTCAGGCTCGAACGACAGCTCGGTCACGTCATTTCCAGAGCAACCGCATCAGGCATGAACCGGTGCGCTCATTCTCTCGCGTAGATTTGCGGGAATTTCTCAGGACCAGATCGTCCTTTAGTCCATCCGCCGAGCAAGTATTGCAGTCTGTGTCTATGCTGCGGTATCGGTGTTGAAAGCCGGAACGAACCTGTCTCGGCGTGGCACATCTCGATGTCCGGCAGTCCGCATTTAAACCATCACAGCCTCAAAACAGCACAGCGGAATGTGCGTGAGCGTGGGCATTGAACGCCTGAGCGTTTCAGCCATTTATCGGATAGGGAAATAGGCTTGATGTGTCGGTAAAAAAAATTCTTTGCGTGGTCGGGACACGTCCCGAAGCTATCAAAATGGCCCCCGTCATTCTGGCCTTGAAACAACAACGTTGGGCCGATGTGCGTGTCGTCGCCACGGCACAACATCGCGGTATGCTGGATCAGGTCCTGGCGTTTTTCGGCATTGAGCCCGACATCGACCTGGACGTCATGCGACCCAATCAGGCCTTGGCCACTCTGACAGGGCAGTTATTGCTCAAATTGGATGTTGTCCTTCTCGAAGAACGGCCCGATGCTGTTCTGGTACAAGGCGATACCACGACCGTGATGGCCTGTGCCCTGGCCTGCTTTTACCGGCGCATACCGGTGGGGCATATTGAAGCTGGCCTGCGTACGTGGGATCTGCAGCATCCATTTCCCGAGGAAGCCAACCGGATCATTACCAGTAAATTAGTGCGTTGGCACTTTGCGCCGACGCAAAGCGCTAGGCAAAACCTGCTCAAAGAGGATGTAGCCAGTGCGGATGTTTTCGTTACGGGCAACACGGTGATCGATGCCCTGCTCACGACAGCCGCCAGTGAGGTGGAGATCGGCCTTGATCTGGATCCGAGCAAGCGCCTGGTGCTGGTGACGGCCCATCGTAGGGAGCATTTTGGCGCGCCGTTTCTCGGCATCTGCCGAGCGTTGCGCACCCTTGCCGAGAACAATCCTGAGGTTCAGTTTCTTTACCCTGTGCACCCGAACCCGAAGATCCAGGACGTCGCCCAGGCGTGTCTGGCAGGCATGCCGAACTTCAGGCTGTGCGCGCCGCTGGGTTACGCGGCGTTCATTGCCGCCATGAAAGCTGCGTATTTCATCCTGACCGACTCAGGAGGTGTCCAGGAAGAGGCACCGGCGCTGGGTAAGCCGGTGCTGGTCATGCGTGATGAAACCGAGCGCCCTGAGGCGGTGGAGCAGGGCAGCGTCAAGCTGGTGGGCGCCAACTATGAACGCATCATCGAGCAGGCACAGCGCCTGCTTGACGATGAATCGGCCTACCGTGGCATGGTGCGAGGTGTTTCGCCCTACGGCGATGGGCAGGCTGCCGGGCGTATCGTGAAGGTCCTGCACGAGCACTTTTCTTGACGCGCCTGGTATTTCTCTCGCCGTTGCCCTGGCACAGCTTCGCCCAGCGGCCGCACAAGTTTGTCGATTGGGTGCACAGCCGCACAGGGGCGTCGGTGCTCTGGGTCGATCCTTATCCCACGCGGCTGCCCAGGTGGAGCGATCTCAAGGCGGCTGCGCCCTGCGCGCAACCCAGTCCATCCAGTGGCCCGCCGCCATGGCTCACGCTGATCAAGCCTGGCGGTCTACCGATAGAACCTCTACCTGGCTCGGGCTGGGTGAACCGGTTTTGCTGGCGGCATGCATTGAGGCGGATTGATCAATTCACTCACGCCTCCCCAGCCTTGCTCGTGGTCGGCAAGCCCTCGGTCCTGGCATATCTGTTGTTGCAGCGGCTTCGTCACTGCTCGTCCTTGTATGACGCGATGGACGATTTTCCGGCGTTTTATACCGGCCTCTCGAGGTGGGCCCTGGCGCACCGTGAGCGGCTGATTGCCCAGCGCGTGGACGTCATATGGACATCGAGTTCGACGCTTGATACGCAGTGGCGGCGTTATCGCAATGAGGTATGCCTGGTGCTGAACGGCCTGGACTTGTCGGCGATCTCAGCGGTAAGGTGGGCGCCGACGTCATCAAGTCGAAAGATTTTTGGCTACGTGGGTACCTTGGCCACCTGGTTTGACTGGGCCTGGGTGGCGGCTTTGGCTGAAGCCAGGCCCAACGATGAAATTCGTTTGATGGGGCCGGTCTTCGGCGACGCGCCCGGGCGCTTGCCGAGCAACGTTGTGTTGTTACCCCCCGGTAATCATGGCGCGGCGTTGGCTGCCATGGCCGAGTTCGATGTGGGCTTGATTCCTTTCAAAAAGACCCGGCTCACCGCGTCGGTCGATCCGATCAAGTACTACGAATACCGTGGCCTGGCATTGCCAGTGATCTCGACGGATTTCGGCGAGATGCACGGCCGTTCAGGGCTGCCCGGGGTTTTTATCAGTCACTCGCACAGCGATATTTCCGAGCTGGCCGAGGCCGCCTTGCAGTGTGAGCGCAATGCGGACGAAGCCCGTGCATTTGCATGGCAACACTCATGGGAGGCGCGTTTTGATGCTGCCACGCTTCATCCATAGCTGCGACGTAAGCGTCGTTAACTACAACGTCGGCAAGCTGATCGGCGAGTGCGTGGCGTCGGCCCTCGGGGAAGACGTTCTACACGTGATTGTGGTGGACAGCGGCTCGTGCGCCGGCAGCCTGGCTTACCAGAATGAGATCCGTGGGTATGTCTGAGGTCACGGTCGGTGTGCTGGGAGCCAGCAGCCTGGTAGGCCACTGTCTGCTTGCGGTGCTTGCGCGCGAACAGTTTAAGGTCGTCGCTTTTTCCCGGCAGCCACAGTACGGGGATGACAGTGACACGGTCAGTTGGCAACAGCTTCCTGAACCGGGTGTAAGCGAGTATGCCGAGCCCATTCCCTACTGGATCTGTGTGGCACCGATTTGGGCGCTGCAGCAGCATTTTGGGTTGTTGCAGGCCTGTGGCGCGCGCAAAGTCGTGGCCCTGTCTTCCACCAGTCGCTTTAGCAAAAGCCACTCCGTCGACCCCGCAGAGCGGCGTCTCGCCAGCCTGCTGGGCGACGCCGAAGCACGTGTTGAGCAATGGGCGCAGGACCATGGGGTGCACTGGTGCATCCTGCGCCCGACCTTGATCTACGACCCGGGCCGCGACAAAAACATCACCGAGATTGCGCGTTTTATTCGCCGCTTCGGCTTTTTTCCGCTGTTGGGCGGCGCGATGGGACTGCGTCAACCCGTGCATGCCGAGGATGTGGCGAGCGCCTGCGTGCGTGCGTTGCAGGCACCCCAGGTGTGCCGTCATGCCTACAACCTCAGCGGCGCAGAAACGCTGCCCTATCGAGAGATGGTCACCCGCGTATTCACGGCGCAGAACCGCCGCCCGCGTTTACTCACAGTGCCGCTCTGGGGCTTCCGGATGACCCTGTTGCTGTTGCGAATGCTGCCGCGCTACCGCCATTGGTCGGCGGCGATGGCGCAGCGCATGAACCAGGACCTGGTGTTCGAGCATACCGAGGCTGCCCGGGATCTTGGCTTCGCGCCCAGGGGATTTTTATTGTCACAAGACGACCAGCTTTAGTTACTCATGTTCATGGGGCACCCACGGGCCCCACTTGGCTTCATAGATCGCCTTGTTGCGCTCGAACAGTGCTTGGCGTTCATCCCGGTTCATGAGCGCGAACGATGCCGAAAGCTGGTGATGGATAAACACATCGCGGGCGCAAGCGTTCACCAGGACCGCGTGTTCGACCCGTCGGCAGTAGTCGTCATCCTCGAAGAAACCACGGCCGTAGACTTCGTCGAGCGGGCCGATTCGCGTGTAGGTGCTGCGCGGCATCATCACGCAGAAGAACGCCAGGGTCGGCAGCCGGACCACCTCGCCAAGGTGGCGGCAGGTAAAGCGCCGAGCCGCTTGTGGCATGCCTGCGAGGTCGGCGTAGTCGATGTCGATCCTGGCCTGGTTACCGATGTTGTTGGTCACCGGGCCAATCAGGCCAAGCTCGGGATTGCGTTGTAAATGCCGGCGCAAGGTACTCGCCCAGCCGCTGGTGACCTGCGTGTCGTTATTGAGCAGCACCAGGTACTCACCGTTGGCGATCGCCAGGCCCTGGTTGTTCGCGGCGGCGAAACCGCGGTTGTCGGTGTTGAGTACGATCGTCTGGCCGCTGTCGGCCGCCCATTGCGAGAGAAATTCAGCGGTGCCGTCACTGGACGCGTTGTCCACCACGATGATTTCCAGTTCAGGCCCCTCGCTGTCGTGCTCGAGGCTGTCCAGGCACGCCCGCGTCAGCGCCAGGTTGTTGTAGGTCACGACGATCACGCTGATGCGTGCCGCGTGGTCGCGGCGTTCGGCCAGGGTGATGAGCGCATCGGCGCGGTGTGTCCAGGTTTGTCGGGCAGCGAACGCCTGACGCTGGGCAATCTGTTCGGCAGTCGATGTCAGCAGTGCCCGCGTGACTGCGGCAATGAACGCCGGGCCGTCGCGGCCAACCTGAACCTGCGAGCCGAATTGCTGCATCTCCGGCAAGTCGACCGAGACCACCGGTTTTCCGGCACTCAGGTATTCGTAGACCTTGACCGGGTTGGTGGCGAGCGTCAGTGCCGTGATATGAAACGGCACAATGCACACGTCGAAGCCATGCAGGTAGTAGGGCAGGGTGGCATAGGGCACTTCGCCGATGAATTCTATGTTCGCATAGCCACGCAATTGCGCCTGCGCGCCCACCGTATCGGCGCCGATCAGCAGCACCACATGCTGTGGAAACGCCTCGGCGATGCGGGCGACGAGCGCCTGGTCGAACCAGTGTGCAATGGCGCCGTAGTAGCCAATCACCATGCGTTGCAAGCGATCCCGGTAGATCGAGGCAGGTGGGGTGCAGAACCGGGTAAAGTCGGCGGCATTGCGCAGGATGGCGCGGGTTTCATTGGCCTGGGCCGGCCATTGCTCGGCCAACCAGTCGGAGGTGAACAGCCGAACGTCGGCGTTGCGCACCAGCCGTTGCTCCAGGTGCAGGATACCCGGGGCGTTGTCGCCGAAGCCTTGATGATGGTCCATGCAATCGTAGATCAATCGACTGTTGGGTAATTCACCGGCAATGTCACACCAGAAAGGGTGCTGCACCAGTGAAATCACCCGGGCGGAGCCGGCCCACAGGAGTACCTCGCCAATACTGCGGCACAGCTGCCGAACCTGTGCGGCGTCAGGCGCTGCGGCGTAGATAAGCGGTGCACCCCAGGCAAACAGCTTGACCTGGAACAACCGCTGGGTCTGGTCCAGCGACTCGAGTTCAAAACCGGCCTGGGGGGCGTGTATCAACGAGGCCGATACGTAGATGACCCGCCGCCCGGTGGCGCTCAGCGCCTGGGCCAGTTGTTGCGGGCGCTGGTGGCGCAAATCCCAATCGATAGCCCCCCAGATAATGTAATCCGCCAGACCGGCCTGTTGTGGCTGAGGCGCCGACGACGGGCTGGCGAAGGTTTTCATCGGTTGCAGGACGCCGCGCAGTGCGCGCACAGCGGGCAGCAGTGCACGTCGGTAGATGACTGCCAGGAGTTTTTTCGCGCTGGCCGGCAACGGCAGCCGGTGATACATCGCGCGCCAGCGTTGCCGGCCAGACGGGCGCCGCTCGATCAGCATGGGCGAGGCGACCTCATCCGGACGTTTTCGGCGATGCGGCGACCACCACAAAGTCGCTTTTCAACGTGCCCGACTCGATCAGCCCGTCTTCGATGTCGAACAACATCTGCAGTACCCTGAGGGACTGCGGGTTGTCGGGGGTGAAGTTGCCGGCGATGCCGTGCAGCAGAAACTGCAGCAGCGAACCGCCGCAGAGGTTCAGCGCACGCACATCAAAGTACTCCTGTACCACCTGCAGAATATCTGCCGAACGCACGGCTTCCGATGGATCGACTTTCACCACCTCGGCGGGGTCGGGCAGTGGCACGACCTGTTGAACCTGGCCATACGAACCCTTCACGAATGAGCGGCGCAAATGCGCGGGAATCAAGCCGAACGCATGGCTGATGGCCGCGCGTTGCTGGGCATCAAAGGCAAAGTGATTGGCCCCGACATATTCATTGAAAAACAGCCAGCCGCCGGGTTTCAGGCTATGGCGAACCCGCTGGCAGACCACTTCCAGCTCGCGGATATGGTGCAGTGAGCCATTGAACCAGACCGCGTCGTAGTGATTGCCCGGCAGGTCAGTGCGTTCGATATCACACAGGGCGTACTGGATCGTCGACGCGCCCATCGCCAGCGCCTCGGCTCTGGCCACCTCGAGGGCGGCAGGCGCTATATCCACTCCGTCACAGTGCTCGAACGCCTTGAGCCTGTAGAGTTCGCGCTCCAGGGTGCCGGTGCCGCAGCCGATGCTCAGCATCCGTGTGCCTGGCGCCGGGTTGCCGAGAAACTCCTTCAGGCAGTACTGCACCCAGCCCGGATGGCCGCTGCCCGCCGTTGCCTTGTGCTGATGACGGCGTTGCACGGTCGGTACCGCCAGCCAATAGACATCCGCAGAAAAGGCGTCGGAGCCGGCCATGTTTTCTGACCAGTGATCCGCCGTGACTTGCTTGTCGGCGCCGATCCCTTCGCGCTTACCGTTGAGTTTGTTCATGATTCGCTTGAGCACGGTGTCTTCCTTTGGTTGGTCAAGGGCTACCCGATTTGCGCTGCGGTTCAGGGCGCGTCCATGTGCCCCATTTGCTTTCAAAGTACGCCTGGTTCTTGTCCCACAGCGCTTGATACTCGCCGCTGGCGATCAGCTTCTTGAAGGACGCCTGCCCGTAGTGGTGGATGAAGGCATCCTCGGCGCACACGGTCCTCAGGCCGGCCGCCTGGATGCGCCGGCTATAGTCATCGTCTTCGAACATGCCGATGCCGAACGCCTCATCCAGCCAACCGATGCGTTCCAGCACCTCGCGGCGCATGGCCACGCAGAACATGGCGAGCATGCTGATATCGAAGCTGCGACCACGATGCCGCGCGACGTGCTGATCGGCGAAGGCTTCCATGTGTTCGAGGCCGACGTAGTCGACGAGCACTTTCGCTTCGTTGCCTACCGAGTTGGTCATCGGGCCGACCAGGCCGATCTGCGGGTCTTGCAGGTGGCGCAGCAACGGATCGACCCAGCCCTTGGGCACCACCGTATCGTTGTTGAGCAGCACCAGGTATTCCCCGGTCGCCAGGCGCAGCCCCTGGTTATTCGCGGCGGCGAAGCCCAGGTTGCGGTCATTGAGCACCAGGGTGACGTTTGCTTGGATGCGACCCAGGTAACGCAGGTAATTGCGCGTGTCGTCCGAGGACGCATTGTCGACAATGATCAGCTCGTAATCGGGGTACGTGGTGTTGCGCAACAGACTTTGGATACAGCCCTGGGTCAGTTCGACGTTGTTGTAGGTAACGATCACGATCGACACTTTCGGGTGCAAGGACTTCAGCGCACTGAGGTTGGCGTCGAAGCGGTGACGCCAGTCATTGGCGCTGGCGAGTGCCACGCGCCGGGTAGCGGCCTGGGTATCGGTTTCGTTCAGGGCGCGCTCGATCTGCTCGATGAAGGCCTGCGGTTCGCTGGCGAAATACACGAAATCCGCGTAGATCTGCATTTCTTCCAGTGGCACCGACACTACCGGTTTGCCCGCGCTGATGAATTCGTAGAACTTCACCGGGTCGACCGCATGGGTCACGTTATACAGGCGAAACGGGATCAGGCAGACATTGAAGTGGTAGAGGTACAACGGCATCTGTGCATAGGGCTTCCTGCCGAGTAGATGCACATTGGGCAGGCGGTCCAGCCCGGCCAGGTCCTTGACGAAAATGTCGCCGATCAACACAACGTTCCAGTCCGGCCGCAGCCGGGCGATGCTCGCGATCAAGGGCAAATCGACCCATTCGGCCAGGGCTCCATAGAAGCCGATCAGCGGCCGCTGGATCTCCGCCATCAAGGGGTTGGGCACACAATTTTGCTCGAAGAACTCGACATCCACGCCATTGCGCAGCAAGCGACAATCGCGGCTCATCGCGGCCCATTTTTCCTGCAGCAGCGCAGCGGTGACTGTCACCAGGTCGGCGTCTCGGACCAGGGTGTGTTCTTCCTCCAGCAACGTCTCGCCGATCCCCGGAAAGCCCACCCAGTCATCCATGCAGTCGTACTGGATTTTCCAGCCGTGGGCGTCGCGCAAGCGATGCGCGAGCGCAGCCCAGAACGCCAGGTGCACCACACTGACTGCGGTTTTTATGCGCCAATCCTTGGCCAGCGCATCAATTGCCTTGGCGTAGGTTTGCAGGTGTTTTTCCGACATGCGCTGGGTGTAGCAGTCCACGAACTCGTCGCGCTGCAATGTCACCTCGAATACCCCGGGCGCCACTTCCAAGGTGCTGTAAGCCAGGCCAGGCTCGGCGCTGCGGGAGGGCACGATGTAGAACACGCGGTAGCCGTGACGGGCGAACTGGCTCATCAACTGCTGGGGGCGCTGGAAGCGGGCGGCCCAGTCGATATTGGCGAAGCAGAGAATGTCGAAGCGCGCCTCTGGTGGCGATAAATCCGCCGATGGCGACAGCGGGTTTTTCAACGCCGTGCGCAACGGCAGATATTGCCCGTGCAGAAAGTCGGGGATGTCGGCGTCGGTGTGGGATGACCGATACCTCAACCAATGCAGCAGCGCCCGTAAGGGCCTGGTGATCCGCCACGAACGGGTATTTTTCAACATGGCGATGTAAGCCAGCGCCGCGTCTCGTTCCCTGATGGCCGCATCGCGCTCCAGCGTGGCCGGATTGTCCTTGTCCATGGTGCGGTCCTTCACGAAAACGTGGTGTTGTGCTGTTCGCCGTAAGTGTGCAGAGGTGTCGGGTCGTTGGGCGGCCACATCGAGCTGGTAGCGCCGGGGCGGTAGAACGTCACTGTCACGCTGCGCCTGGAAGAACGGCAACCCTCGACAACCCGTGAAACCGCATGCCAGGAGTTGTCGGCGCGCACCAGAATCGCCGAGTTTCCGACCTCGGGTGTCACTTGCGCGACGATATCGGTGGGCCTGGCAGAACCGAGGATCTGCAGGCAGCCGCCGTCGGCAGGGTCCCAGGTCTGATTGAAGTACAAAATGTGCGTGACCAGTTTGTCATCCAGGTCCGGGTGCGGCCCGAGGTTGGCCCCGGGGCCGTAGTGGAACAGGTTGGCTTCCATGGGAACCTTGGTCACGTCCACCCCGGTCAGCGCGGAGATGGCCTGGCGGTACTGCGGTGAACAGAGGCTGTGGGCCAGTGCCAGCCATCGTGGGCTCAAGGCTTGTGGGTTGACCACCTCGTGGCTGCCCATGGCGATCAATTGCCGCGCCTCGTATTCGTAGTCCTTGGCCCCGCCGTAGCCGGAGACCGTCTTGAAGTGGTCGTGCGGGTAGGTTTCGGCCAGCGCCTTGGCATCGTCGGGGGTGTAGAGCGCACCGATTTGCGCCCAGGAAAAAGGCACGGTCTGCAGGCGGTGGGCCGTCAGTTTGTTCAGGTCAATCATGTCGAAGGGCTCCCAGCCATTTGTTCAGGGTTCGGCGCAGATGGCGCAACGGCGCCGTCAGCTTGAACGAGTTGGAGCGGTACAGCGTTTCCAGTGCCTGTTGATGTTGCTCGCGTTCGTGTTGGCGCTCGGCGGCCTGGCTTTCGAGGTGTGAGTGCAGGTCTTCGAGAACACCCGGCAAGGCTTGCCAGTAGCGATTGAGCGCGGGCTGCGTGGGCCTGCGACCTGCGCGGATCAACTCGGCCACGCGGTCCCAGTGTGCGTCGATCTGTACCATCGCGTTGGCGGTCATCTGGGACACCGGCTGCTTGCCCAACTGTGCGCGAAACCACTGCGGATCAATCGGCTGGTCCCGGCGTAATTGGAATATTCGCCCATGGCTCGGCAGCGCGGTGTATTTGCCGGTGCCCAGGTCCGCCGAGCAGAAGATCGGCACACCAAAGGCCAGTGCACTGATCGCCAGGTGGTAGCTGTGCCCGATCACCCCTTCGGCATGGGCGAGCAGTTCTGCCAGCAGCAGCGGCTCGGGCCAGAAGGGCAGGCAACGCGCGCGCGCAAGGCCGTCGCCCAGTACGGATTCGTGATCGCCCAGTACCGGCCCTATGGGCAGCAGCAGCAGTTGCACGTCCTCGAACTGCTCGGCGTGGGTTCGCCACAGCTGCAGGAAGCTGTCCAACCCCCACATTGCATGCACCACCAGATAGGGGGGGGTCAGGCCGGCGCTGCTGCACAGCTCCAGGAACGGGGCAGAAGGCGATTGAGGGTCGAGCAGGCGTGGCAGGCCAAAGGCCGTGTCGGGAAGCACCTCGACCTGGGCCGTCGGCGACAGTTGGGCCAGGGCCGATTGGGACAGCGCATCGCGTACCCTGATGTGCGGGCTGTGTTCGAGGGTCAGTTGCACCAGTGGTGCGGCCCACGACGGGATGTCATTGCAATGCATGCCCGGTGCATTCCAGATCAACGGGATGCCATGTTGCAGCGCAATCAGCGCGGGTGTCAGCCAGTAGCCGGTAGGGTGGTGAATGGCGGCATCCGGGGGGTAATAACCGCTGGCCACCAGCTTGTCGAAACGCACAATGAAACCACCGCCGATCAATACTCCATCCAACTGACCGGCGATGTCCGGCAAACGGGTCAGCGAGGTGACCTCGTACGGCCATTCGGGCGGCGTTTTTCCGTGATAGGAAAAACGGTGCAGCGTTATCGCCCCCAGGCGCCGGGTCAATTCCGCCTCAGCGAGGATGGGAAACAGCAAGTCGCCATAGTTGGCGACATCGAATGTGCCAAAGATCCCGACCTGCCACTCTCGGCTCATTGCAGCCCCCCCGGTTCACTCGTGTGAGGGACAGGACCGGCCTCTATTCCCAGATCGACGAACCCAAGGAACTCCCGGGTACCTGGCAAGGTGTCGAACGCCAGCAGCGCGACCTGCTTCTCGATGAGCTGCGCGGTCTCTTCGAGGTGGCCGTTCATCAGTTTCAGTGTGATGTGGTACTTGCCCGCCGCAAGGTTGGCGGGGAATCGGACGTTGAGCGTCGCCTTGCGCCAGCCGTCGTGCGTTGCCTCCAGGTGCAGCGGCAGGTTGGCACCGCCGATCACCAGCAGCCGCGCCTCCTGGATCGTCACGCTGAGGGTCGGCAGCTCGATGCTGTCGCGTACCCGGGTTTCGATGCGCAGTTGGATGGTCTCGCCATACACAAAACTCGAATACAGGCTGTCCGTGTTGGTAAAGCAGGCCGCAACGATATGCCCCTCATCGGTGCCAAAGGCGATGCCAGCCTGTTGGGCAAGGAACGCCTTGGGGGCGACCGCCACCGCGCCGCCGCTGGCCCAGCGACGCTGTTCGTCACGCATCTCCAGCAGGTAGAGTTCGGCCATTTCTTCGGGAGAGCCACTGGCGCGCACCTGGCCTTCGCGCAGGTAAATCACCCGATTGCAAAAGCGTTTCACCATGCCCATGTCATGGGACACGAACAGCAGCGTCGTGCCTTGCTGTGTGAGTGCTTCCAGCCGATTGAGGCACTTGAACTGGAAGGACGCGTCGCCCACTGCCAGGGCTTCATCGACGATCAGGATGTCGGGGTCCACGCACACCGCGACGGCGAAGGCCAGGCGTACCAGCATGCCGCTCGAGTAGGTCTTGGTGGGCTGGTCGATAAAGTCGCCGATATTGGCGAAGTCAGTGATCTGGGCAAAACGGGCATCGATCTCCGCGCGACTGAGCCCCAATACCGCACCGTTCATATAGACGTTTTCACGCCCGGTGAAATCGTGATTGAAGCCCGAGCCCAGCTCCAGCAACGCCGCCACGCGGCCATGGCTGTGAATGCTGCCGGAGGTGGCACTGAGCGTGCCGCAGATCAGTTGCAGCAGCGTAGATTTGCCGCTGCCGTTGCGGCCGATGATCCCTACCGTTTCACCTTTGCACAGTTGCAGCGACACGTCACGCAGTGCCCAGAACTCGCGATAGAACTGCTTTTGCCCGCGAGACAACAGCTGCCACAGGCGATCCCTGGGCGTGTCATAGATGTGATAGCTCTTACTCAGGTGGGCCGTTTGTACGGCGATGTCAGAGCACATCGGCAAATCCTTTGCGGGTTTTCTGGAACCAGGTGAACCCCAGCCAGGCGATACCCCCGGCCACCAGCAGGCCGCAGGCCCAGGTGAAAGGGTCCGGTACCACGCCCCAGAACAGCACGTCCCGGGCCTGTTCGACCACCAGGGTGAGCGGGTTGAGGTGAAGGATGTCCTGGTAGGCTGGCGGAAATGCGCTGGTCGGGTAAAAAATCGCCGAGACAAACATCAATGCCGTGGTCAGCACGCCCACCACCTGGCCGACATCACGCAGGTAAACCCCCAGCGCTGCCAATAGCCAGGTGACTCCCAGTGTGAAGAGCGCCAGCGGTAATAACACCAGGGGCAGCAACACACTGGTCAGGGGCGGCCAGCCGAAAAATACCAGGTGGAAGGCCAGCCAGATCACCAGGCTGGCCAGGGTATGGAACAACACGGCGCCCAGCACCACCCACGGCAGGATCTCGAGGGGGAACACGACTTTCTTGACGTAGTTGGCATTGGCGATGATCAGGCCCGGCGCACGTCCCACGCATTCGGCGAACACGTTGAACACCAGCAGGCCCGCAAATACCAGCAGCGCAAACTCGGTGCGCGAACCGTCGCCCGCGGGCCAGCGCAGCTTGAACATCACGCTGAACACGAAGGTGTAGACCAGCAACATGAATAGCGGGTTAAGGAACGACCATAACAGCCCCATGATGGAGCCTCGATAACGCCCAATCACTTCCCGCTGGACCATGGAAAACAACAACTCTCTATGTCGCCACGGGCTGGAAAACATCCCCGCTCGTGCATTTGTTTCACTCATGCAGCGATTCCCATAGCCAGTGCGGTGCGACCGTAAGTCTAGTCAGCAATTGCCGTTTAGCTATGTGGCATCAAGTGATTACTTGATCGAGGGGGCGTGGGCCCTGTCGCGCCAGCCTGTCTTCAGGTGATCAGCGCACTGGATAAATTTTTTTGTGATGACGCTTGAAATTTTTACCCCTGAACCTACTTAGGTTTTACGCGATGCCGAATGCGGGTCGCGTGTCAAATCACTTGGAGAAAACTCAGGAGATTTTGCAATGGCTACTACTCTTTCGTTGGCCCCACTGTTCCGTCATTCCGTCGGCTTTGACCGCTTCAATGACCTTTTTGAATCGGCGCTTCGCAGCGAGGCCGGTACCACCTACCCACCTCACAACGTCGAAAAGCACGGTGAAGATCACTACCGGATCGTCATCGCGGCGGCAGGCCTGGTGGAGGATGACCTGGAAATCCAGGTGGAAAAAGGCGTGTTGACCGTCGCCGGCGGCAAGCGCGAACACGATGAGGGCATCACCTACCTGCACCAGGGCATCGCCCAGCGCGCGTTCCGTTTGTCGTTCCGCCTGGTCGACCACATTGAAGTGCAGGGCGCACAACTCGCCAACGGGTTGCTGAGCATCGACCTGCTCAGGGTGGTACCGGAGGAAGCCAAGCCTAAGCGCATTGCGATTGGCGGTGCAGCCAAGGCCGAGGTGAAATCCATCAGCGAGCAGTAAGGCTGGAATGAATAAAGGCGCTCTTCGGAGCGCCTTTATTCGTAGCGTTCACATTACAGCGTGGGAACATTTCTCCCTCTAGACTCATGCCCCGCCCGCACCTCACGCCCCTCCCACTTGGCAATCACCAACGGCGCCAGCGCATTGCCCAGCACATTCAGCGCCGTGGTCGGCATCTCCATCAGGCGATACACCCCGGCGATAAACGCGATGCCTTCCAGCGGCAAACCCGCGCTGGCCAGGGTGGCCGAGAGGATCACGAACATGAATCCCGGTACTCCGGCCGCGCCCTTGGAGGTGAGCACCATGGTCACCACCAGCAAGGCCTGATCGCCCAGGCTCAGGTCGATGCCGTACAACTGCGCGACGAACAGGGTGCCGATGCCGAGGAACAGGGAAGCGCCGTCGAGGTTGAACGAGTAACCCACCGGCACCACAAAGCTCACCAGTGAAGGGGGCACGCCGTAGGTTTCGAGTTTTTTCATCAGTTGCGGCATCACCGCCGCCGAGCTGGCGGTGGAGAAGGCCAGCACCAGTTCATCCTTGATATGGCGCATCAGCGCGAACAGGTTGATCCCGCACACGCGCGCCACCAGGTTGAGCACCACCAGCACAAAGAACGCGATGGCCACATAGCTGACCATGATCAGCTTGGCCAGCGGCAGCAATGAGCTGAAGCCGAAGTTGGCCACGGTCACGGCGATCATGCCGAACACGCCGATGGGCGAGTAGGCCATGATCATCGAGGTGACCTTGAACATCGCGTCGCTGACGCCGCGCAACAGCGCGATGACCGGGTCCTTGCGCTCGGCGGGCAAGCGCGCCACGCCCAGGCCGAACATCACTGCAAAAAACAGCACCGACAACAGGCTGCCCTGGGCCATGGCGTTGACCACGTTGTCGGGGATGATGCCGACAATGATTTGCCCCAGGCTATGACCGGCGCCGTTGCTGGTGGGCAGGGTGATATTCGCCGCGTGCAGGCTGGACAGTTCAGTGCCGGCGCCGGGCTTGAGCAGGTTACCCATGACCAGGCCGATGATGATCGCCAGGGTGGTGATGCAGAAAAAATAGCTAAGGGATTTCACCCCGATACGCCCCAGGGATTTGCCGTCACCGTGGCCGGCAATGCCCACCACCATGCAGGCAAACACGATGGGCACCACGATCATTTTCATCAGCTTGATAAAGATATCGCCCGCCGGTTGCAGGAGATTGTCCACCAGCCACGGCCGGGATTCGGGAAAGCGGTGCAGCAGGGCACCAATGGCGATACCGGCGAGCAAGCCGATCATGATTTGCCAGACCAACGCGATACGGGGCGTGTGCATGGGAATGCCTCATTTGAGATCAATGATTTTTAAGTTGTTGTTCTAGGCAGTCAAAAGGCGGCCGTCCGCTGGTCGCCGGGTGTTGCGGGTGGCCGTCAGCGCAGGTCGTGGCATGCGTCTTTGAGGCGACGGCACCCTTCTTCGATCACGTCCAGGGCGCTTGCGAACGACAGGCGCACATACGGCGACATGCCGTAGGCCGCGCCGCTGACCGTGGCCAGGCCGTAGTCGCGCAGCAGGTAGTCCACCAGTTGGGTGTCGCTGTCGAGGCGATCACCCTGGGGGGTGAGCTTGCCCATCAGGCCGCTGACGTTGGCGAACACATAGAACGCGCCATCGGGCGGGATGAGGCCCAGGCCGGGAATGCCCGCCAGTCGCTCCAGCATCAGGGCGCGACGCTGCCGGTATTCTTCGCGCATGGCGGCAATAGGCGCCTGGTCACCGGCAAATGCAGCCACGGCGGCGGCCTGGCTCACTGAGCTGGGGCAGGTAGTGGTCTGCGACAGCAACTTGGCGATGGCCGCGATCAGCCACGCGGGCCCGGCACCAAAACCCAGGCGCCAACCGGTCATCGCATAGCCCTTGGACGCGCCGTTGACGATCAGCGTGCGCGGCTTGAGGTCGGGCGCCAGGCGTGTCAACGGCACATGCCGGGCGTCGCCGTAGACGAAGTGTTCGTAGATCTCATCGGCCATGACCAGCACATGGGGATGACCACGCAATACCTGCGCCAGGGCCAGCAGCTCGGCTTCGCTGTACACCGCGCCGCTGGGATTGTTCGGGCTGTTGAGGATCACCCATTTGGTGCGTGGGGTGATCGCTTCTTCGAGGGCGGCGGGCGACAGCTTGAAACCCAGGCGTTCATCGCCCGGGATGATCACCGGCGTGGCATCGTTGAGCCGTGCGATGTCCGGGTACGACACCCAATAGGGCGTGTGCACGATGACTTCATCGCCGCGATTCAAGGTGGCGGCCAGCGCGTGATAAATGATGTGCTTGCCACCGCAGCCGGCGACGACTTCGTCCAGGCCATACACCAGATCATTGTCGCGCTGTAGTTTCAGGCAGATGGCCTGGCGCAGCGCGAGGGTGCCGGTGGTGGCCGTGTAATGGGTGTCACCGCTGTGCATCGCCAGGCTGGCGGCCTCAAGAATATGCGCCGGAGTGTCGAAGTCCGGTTCGCCCACGGTGAAGTTGACGATGTCGCGGCCCTGGGCGCGCAACTCGGTGACCAGGGCGTTGGCGGCGATGCTGGGGGAGGGTGCGATGCCCAGGACGCGGTCCGACAAAAATGCAGTGCTCATCTCGGACTCCTTCACGCCAGGCCGGCGTTGTTGAGGGCCTTGTCGATCCAGCTCTGGCGCACCGCACCGCTGGCGATCTCTGCCTTGACCGCTTCTTCATGTTCGGCATGTTGTGCGGCACGGCGCAGCACTTCGGCGGCGTCGGCCTGGGAGAACGCGACCAGGCCGTCTTCATCGCCCACCAGCAGGTCGCCGGGGTTGACCACCATGCCACCGATGGACACCGGCACGTTCACTTCGCCGGGGCCGGTCTTGTACGGGCCGGTATGCACCACGGCGCGGGCGTAGCAGGGGGTGTCCTCGAAGCTGGCGACATCGCGAATCGCGCCGTCGATCACAAACCCCACGCATCCGCGCTGTTGGGCATACAGCTTGATCAGCTCGCCGATCACCGCGTTGTTGGTGTCGCCCTGGCCGTCCACCACCAGCACATGACCGGGTTGCAGCAGGCTCATGGCCTTGTAGATCAGCAGGTTGTCACCGGGGCGGGTCTTGACCGTGATCGCCGTGCCCACCAGCTTGCCGCTGCGGTTGTAGCGGGTCAGGCCACGGGCGCCGATATGACGGCCGAGGTTGTCGCTGATATGCGGGGTGACGACATGGGCAAACGCCTTGACCAGTTCGGCCGGCGCCATGGGCGCGTTGGGAAGGATGCGTGAACCGGGCAAGGACATGGCAAATCTCCAGAATTGTTGGATAGCGATGGGCTATGGCCGGATCTTAGGAGTGATGACGGGAGAGTTTTAGCGATATTTTATGATGTGATAGCATCGCTTTTTCTCATGAATTGGCCGCCATGATCACCTTCAAGCAAATCGATGCGCTGTACTGGATCGCCGAACTCGGCAGCTTCGAAGCGGCGGCGAACAAGCTGAACATGTCTCAGTCGGCCATCTCCAAGCGCATCCAGGAACTGGAAGACACCTTCGACGTCGAGATTTTCGACCGCAGCAAGCGCAACGCCCGGCTGACGGAGAAGGGCGGTGAGCTGCTCGACTATGCCCGCGACCTGCTCAACAGCCGCGACCAACTGCTCGAACGGGTCAGCGCCCGCGAGGTGCTGGTGCGCCGTTTTCGCCTCGGCGTCACCGAACTCACCGCCTTGACCTGGCTGCCGGCGCTGGTGGAAGCGTTGCGCCAGGCCTACCCCAAGGTGCAGATCGAACCGTCGGTGGAACTGAGCAGCGAACTGTTTCGCAAGCTGGAAAGCGACCAACTCGACCTGGTGATTGTGCCGGACGTCTACAGCGACCCGCGCTTCCACAGCACCGTCCTGCAAAGCGTGGAAAACGCCTGGATCTGCGCGCCTGGCCTGATCCCCCATCCAGACCCCGTCAGCCTGGAAGTGCTGGCCGACTACACCGTACTGACCCAGGGTTCGCAGTCGGGCACCGGCCTGATCTACGAGCGTTGGCTGGCCGCGCACAATGTGCAGATGCCGCGCACCCTCACCAGCCATAACCTGCTGGTGCAGGTGGGGTTGGCGTTGTCGGGGATTGGCGTGAGTTATTTGCCCAAGGCGTGTTTGTCGCACTTGATCGCGCAGGGGGCGTTGCGTGCGCTGATTACGCAGCCGCAGTTGCCGAGTATCCAGTATGTGGCATTGCACCGGCTGGACCGGCAATTCGGCCTGAACCAGGACGTGGCGCGGATGGCGCAAGCGTACTGCGATTTTTCGCGGTTGCTGTTCTAGTCGGCTCGTAGGTTATGGTTTTTTTGCTGCAGGGCTGTGAGGACTGGGCGGTGCGATAGACGCCGCAACATCCCAGCTCACCAGCAACTGGCTGATCGCCGCGTCGAGGATGGCATGGGGCACGTTGTCCCGCGCCAGGATCGACACCCCCTGCAAAAAACTGTCAAACACACTGGCCATCGCGGCGGGCTGGGTCTGCTGGGGCAACTGGCCCAACCGAACCGCGCGCTCCACGCACGCCACAATCCCGGCCCGGGTGCGCAGGCGCGATTGGGTCAATGCATCGGCCACCCGCGTATTCTCCGGGCTGGGCGCACTCATCACGCCCAGCGCGACCATGCAGCCTTTGGGGTGCCCGTCTTCGCATTGCATGCGCGCCGATTGGCGTAACGCGGTTTCGACGGCCTGGCGCGGGGGCAGGGTGTCGTCCCACAGGCATTCGGTGACCTGGGCATAGGTCGCCAGGTAGCGCTGCACGCACTCGTCGAACAGCGCCTCCTTGGAACCGAACGCCGCGTAGAAACTCGGCGCGGAGATCCCGCCACCCAAACCCGCCTTGAGCTGGGCCAGGGAGGTGGCGTCGTAGCCATGCTGCCAGAACAGGTGCATGGCCTGTTCCACGGCGTGTTCGCGGTCGAAGGTGCGGGGGCGGCCCATTTGTGCCATGTCAGGTCTCCGGTGGGAAAACGAGATAAATACTAGTCGATACATAAGTCATTGACAACGCGCATTGGCTGCCTGCAACATTTGTATCGATCAGTATCTAAGTCAGCCCAAGGAGTTTCCCGTGACCCCCTCACTCAGCTTATCGGCCTCATCCGAGCGCCTGCCCATCGGTGCCTTGCTCGCCCTGGCCATGACGGGCTTCCTCTGCATCGTCACCGAAACCCTGCCCGCCGGCCTGTTGCCGTTGATCAGCGATGGTCTGGCGATTTCGCCGTCGATGGCCGGGCAGATGGTCACCGCCTATGCGCTGGGCTCGGTGCTGGCAGTGATCCCCATGACCATTGCCACCCGGAGTTGGCGCCGGCGCAATGTGCTGCTGCTGACCATCGTCGGCTTCCTGCTGTTCAACTCGATCACTGCGTTGTCATCCCACTATGGCGTAACGCTGGTGGCGCGCTTCTTTGCCGGGGTGGCGGCGGGGTTGGCCTGGAGCCTGCTGGCCGGTTACGCGCGGCGCATGGTTGCGCCCCACCAACAGGGCAAGGCACTGGCGTTGGCGATGGTCGGCACGCCGATTGCGCTGTCGTTGGGGGTGCCGCTGGGCACCTGGCTCGGTGGCCTGGTGGGCTGGCGCACCACCTTCGGCCTGATGTCGGCCGTGAGCCTGATACTGATCGCCTGGGTGCTGGTGAAGGTCCCGGACTACGCGCCGCAGCCCGCCCATCAACGCCTGTCGCTGGGCAAGGTGTTGACCACGCCGGGCGTGCGCCCTGTGCTGGCGGTGGTGATCAGTTGGATGCTGGCGCACAACATTCTGTACACCTACATTGCCCCGTTCGTGGCGCCGGCCGGTTTGGCCGAGCGCGTGGACCTGGTGTTGCTGGTCTTCGGGATCGCTGCGTTGGCGGGGATTTGGATCACGGCCAGATTGGTCGAGCCGTTATTGCGCAACACCGTGCTGGCAAGCCTGGCGAGCTTTGCGCTCATCAGCCTGGTGTTCGGCTTACTGGGAACGATGCCGCAGGTGATTTACCTCGGCGTGGCGGTCTGGGGCCTGAGCTTCGGCGGCGCCGCGACCTTGCTGCAAACCGCCCTGGCGGATGCGGCGGGAGAGGGCGCGGATGTGGCGCTGTCGCTGAACGTGGTGGCGTGGAACAGCGCGATTGCCGGCAGCGGCGTAGTTGGTGGCGTGCTGCTGGACACCTGGGGCGTGGGCGCATTTGCGTGGGCGATGCTGCTGTTGGTGGCCGTGGCGTTTGCCATTGCCTGGGTGGCCAGCGCCCATGGCTTCAAGCCGGGCGCGCGGGATGCGGGAAAACCGGCGTCGCTCGGGCACTAATCTGACATCTGCTAGTCCATAATCCTCGAAATATCATTCACTTGGCTCCGTGCGCGGAGCCTGCCGCTTCACTTTCCTTCGAAGATTCAATCCATGCACCTACGCAACATTGCAGTTGGGCTATCGGCCTTTATCCTGTTTTCGGCCGGGGCGCATGCCCGTGGTGCGATAGACCTTTATTCCACTCAGGAACGGCAGTTGTCGTTCGACAGCTGTGCCGATGTATTCCCTGGCGCGACGCCGATCAAAACCGCAACCATCCCCGCCAGCATGAAACCCCTGGCGCTCTGCTCCGACCATTTCGCCGTGCTGTATTCGCAAACCAGCAAGACGCCGCTGGTGGTGGTCGAGCGCCTCAACGCCCGCCAGCTCAAGGACGCCAAAGGCGAGGAACGGACCAACCATTTCTACGCGGACCCGCGCATTCCCAAGGGCGCGCGGGCCGAGTTGAGCGACTACCATGGCCAGCAACCGGCCATGGATCGCGGCCATCAATCCCCGGCCGCCGATGCCCCCGATGCCAAGGCCATGGCCCAGTCGTTTGCGCTGTCGAACATGGTGCCCCAGGACCCCACCAACAACCGCAAGATCTGGAGCAAGGTCGAGGCCGACGTGCGCAAGTTCGCGGTGCGCGCGGGCGGTGACGTGTATGTGTTCACCGGGCCGCTGTTTGACCCGGGCTACAGCACCATCGGCGACAACAAGGTCTGGGTGCCGACGCGCCTGTTCAAGCTGGTGTACGACGCCTCCAGCCAGCGCGCCTGGGCCTACGTGCTGCCCAACGCCGAAACGCGCATCCAGAAGCCGATGGACTACGACACCTTCGTGAAAAACACCGGGCTCAAATTGCTGGGTAACCTTCCGGTATCCGGGTCGGTGGGGCGCTCCTGATCAAGCGGCTTACCTGGCTTTTTTCAACGCTTTCAAGCGTTGGGTTGCACGTTGCACGGCGGCCATTTTCTCGGGGCGTTTCATGCGTTTCCACTTGCGGATCTCGTCCTTGCTGCGGCCACAGCTGACGCACAGGTCGCCGCTGAGCTGGCAGGTGGAGACGCAGGGGGTTTCGATGTCTTTAGCCAAGGGGTCACCTGGGTGGGGGTAAAGGCTTACGCCGAACGAAACTCAATGGTGAGGTGGCTCACTTCATGCACCGACTTGAGACGCTCGCGAAGGGTGTCGGCATCCGTGGTCGCCTGGCCGAGCACACTCACAATCGCCGCGTGGGCGTCGGGGCCCACGCGCCACACGTGCAGGTCGGTAATCCTGGCGTCGCCGGGTTGCTCGACCAACGCGCGGATCTCGGCGGCGACGTGCTCATCGGTTTGATCCAGCAGCACACCGGCGGTCACCCCCATCAGGCTCCAGGCCCAGCGCGCGATCACGATGGCACCGACAATACCCATCACCGGGTCCAGCCACACCCAGCCCAGGTAACGCCCGGCCAGCAAGGCGGCGATGGCGAGGACCGAGGTCAGCGCATCGGCGAGCACATGCACATAGGCGGATTTGAGGTTGTTGTCGCTGCCGTGGTGGTGCTCGTGATCCTGGTCATGGCTGTGACCGTGGCCCAGCAACAGCGCACTGACGATATTCACCACCAGGCCCACGATGGCAATCAGGGTCGCGGTACCGAACTGCACCTCGGCGGGTTCCAGCAGGCGGACCACCGACTCGACGCCAATGCCCAGGGCCACCAGCGCCAGGATCAGCGCCGAGGCGAAGCCACCCAGGTCGCCCACCTTGCCGGTGCCGAAGCTGTAGCGCGGGCTGTGCGCGTGGCGTTTGGCATAGGCATAGGCTGCGGCGGCAATGCCCAAGGCACCGGCGTGGGTCGCCATATGAAAACCGTCGGCCAGCAGGGCCATGGAGCCGGTGAGGTAGCCGGCGGCAATTTCCGCCACCATCATCACCACCGTCAGCATCACCACCCACAGGGTGCGCCTGGCGTTATCGTCGTGGGCGGCGCCGAGGAACACATGGTCGTGGGCGTGGTGGGTCGTGGGCGTCATTTGGCGTAGCGCCGGATGGCTTCGAGCAGTTCTTCGACGCCCTTGCTGCGTTCTTCCTCGCTGAGGGAAGGATCCGCCACGTGCGCCCTGGCGTGCTCTTCGATGATTTCTTCCATCAAGCCGTTGATGGCGCCGCGCGTAGCGGCCACCAGGTGCAGGGTCTTGGCGCAGTCGGCGTCCGACGCCAGGGCTTTTTCCACCGCCTGAATCTGCCCGGCGATGCGCTTGACCCGTTTTATCAGGCTGTCTTTGTTGGCTGCGATATGTCCCACGGTATACCCCCCCTACCTATAGTGCGGCGGAGTGTTTCATACCCCACCCCCCTATACAAGGTGGCCGCAGCGAGAGGTTGTTGTGTCGCCAACTGGGACCCCTGTGGTGAGCGGGCTTGTCGAATCGTCGCACCGCCCGCGTTGGGCTGCGCAGCAGCCCCAAAACCAGGCGCGGAGGAGTACCTGATACACCGCATTCATCTTCATCAGGGGCGCTTCGCAGCCCAGCGCGGGACAAGCCCGCTCACCACAGGAATTCGGTCGTCTGAAATTGCTTATGCAATACTCAAGACTTCAGGGCGAAATTTTAACCCTTTAAAATCAATGATTTATTTTGATTTGATAAGAGCTATCGAGCCCTGGCGAGGCTGCGATGGCGGTGGCATCGCTTGCATCTACGTTGCCTGACACACCGCTATCGCAGCCTCGCTGAAGATCGACAACGCCCACAGGTTATACTCGCCCCTTCGCAATCACCCCTTCAAATCAAACCGAGATCCCCATGAGCACCTCTCTTTCCCTCACCCCTGCGCGCAAGCCTGTCGCGCCGCTGGTGGCCTTTGTCATCCTGGTGCTGGGCGCCTTGTTCCTGCAAAACAGCGTCGGTTCGCGCCAGGTGCTGTTGCTGGTGGTTGGCGCCGCACTGGGCTTGACCCTTTACCACGCTGCCTTCGGCTTCACCTCCGCCTGGCGCGTGTTTATCAATGATCGCCGTGGCGCTGGCCTGCGGGCGCAGATGGTGATGCTCGCGCTGGCAGTGCTGCTGTTTTTCCCGGCGCTGGGGGCGGGCACGTTGTTCGGGCAACCGGTGGTAGGGCTGGTGGCGCCGGCCGGGGTGTCGGTGGTGTTCGGTGCGTTTATTTTCGGCATCGGCATGCAGTTGGGCGGCGGGTGTGCCTCGGGCACGCTGTTCACGGTAGGCGGCGGTAATGCGCGCATGCTGGTGACGCTGTTGTTCTTTATCTGCGGTTCGCTGATCGCTACCCACCATGTGGACTGGTGGTTTGCGTTGCCGGCATTCCCGGCGGTGTCCATCGTCAAGAGCTTTGGCGTGGTGCCGGCATTGCTCGCCAGCCTGGCGATGTTTGCGCTCATCGCAGTCGTCACCGTGCGCCTGGAAAAGCGCCGCCACGGCCAGCTTGAAGCCGGCGTGACCAGCGAACACCAAGGCTTGCGCCGCTTCCTGCGTGGGCCATGGCCGTTGGTATGGGGCGCGATTGGTTTGGCGCTGCTCAACTACGCCACCCTGGCACTGGCCGGGCGGCCGTGGGGGATTACCTCGGCCTTCGCGCTGTGGGGCGCCAAGGTGGCAAACGGGTTGGGTGTGGACGTGGCCAGCTGGGCGTTCTGGCAAATGCCGGGCAACGCCAAGGCCCTGGCTGCGCCGGTGTGGGAAGACATCACCAGCGTCATGGACATCGGCATCGTCCTCGGTGCGCTGTTGGCCGCCGGCCTGGCCGGGCGCTTTGCCCCCAGCCTGAAGATTCCGGCCCGTTCGCTGCTGGCCGCGGTGATCGGCGGCCTGCTGCTCGGCTACGGCTCGCGCCTGGCCTACGGTTGCAACATCGGCGCGTACTTCAGCGGTATCGCCTCGGGCAGCCTGCATGGCTGGGTGTGGCTGGTGGCGGCGTTTATTGGCAACGGCGTGGGCGTGCGCCTGCGGCCGTTCTTTTTCGCGGGTGAGCGCCGGCCCGAAGCGCTGAGCGGTTGCTGATTTAATCCTCGGGGGACATGTCTGGCGCCTGGGCGGCCTCAGCCGCCAGCTTTTCCCGCTCGGCCTTGCTGATGTACTTATCCTTGGATTTCGGTGCCAATTTGGCGCTGGCTTTTTTGGCTTTGGCCTTGAACAGCTGTTGCAGTTTTTTCTGGCGATTCATGGGTTGTTACCTGGCGTGTACGTGCGCGGATGATACCAGCTTAAAAAACCGCGACGGCTGCCTGGGTCGCTTTTTAGCGCCGATCTGTGCATTGAATAGCCGCGCCTTTCGCCAATACTCGGGCCCCGCATTCCCTGAGTATTGAACGCGATAAGGAACACACCATGAGCCTGCACACCCGCACCAAACGCATGACCGTGCCCCAACTGGTCGCCATGAAAGGCCAGCAGAAAATCGTCTCCCTCACGGCCTACACCAGCGCCATCGCCAGGCTGATCGATCCGCTGGTGGACTTCATTCTGGTCGGTGACTCCACGGCCATGGTCGGCTATGGCCGGCCGTCGACCTTGAGCATGCAGCTCGAAGAAATCATCGGCCACACCCGCGCCGTGGTCGACAGCACGCGCCTGGCCTGTGTGATTGCCGACATGCCGTTTGGCAGCTATCAGGAATCCCATGAACAGGCGTTCCGCAATTGCGCCCAGGTGTTGGCGCGCACCGGCTGCGACGCGGTCAAGCTGGAAGCCAACCAGGCGCTGGCGGGCACCGTGGCGTTCCTGGTGGCGCGTGGTATTCCGGTGATGGCGCACGTGGGGCTGATGCCGCAGTTCGTCAACGTGATGGGTGGGTTCAAGGCCCAGGGCCTCACGGCTGAAACCGGCGCAGTGATTGCCGAAGACGCCCGCGCCAATCTGGAGGCGGGCGCCTTCAGCCTGCTGCTCGAGGGTGTGGCCGAAGGCGTGGCGCGGCAGATTACCCAGGACTCGGACAGGCCCACCATCGGCATCGGCGCCTCACCGGCCTGCGACGGCCAGGTGCTGGTCACCGAAGACCTGTTGGGCCTGGGCGGCGAGCATCTGCCGCGCTTCGTCAAGCAGTACGCCGATGTCGGCGCGGTGATCCGCGAAGCGTGCGGGCAGTTCGCCGAAGACGTGCGTCACGGCCGCTTCCCCTAAGCGCGGCACTGCTACGGGCTTTGACGGATCGCCTGGGCCAACAGCTGCACGGCCTGGGCGATATCCTTGCTCCAGTCGAGGGTGTAGCTCAGGCGCAGGTGATGCGGCCAGTTGCCGTGCAGGCTGAACAACTGCCCCGGAGCGATCACGACGCGCTGGGCCAGCAGGCGCTCGAACACCTGCCCCATGTCGACCGGGCGCCTGGCCTCCAGCCAGAAACTCGCGCCGCCATGGGGTTCGACCACGTGCCACTCGCCGTGCGTTTCCAGCAAGGCTTTCATGCGCGTCATCCGTTCCCGCAAGGCCGCGCGCAGCATCAGCAGGTGCTGGTCGATGCGCCCGGAGGTGAGCAGCTTGGCAATCGCTTTCTGACGGGTCGGCGACAGGCGAAACCCCCGCTCCAGGAACACCCGCTGCAACTGCGGCCCTTGCCCGCGACACAGCACATAAGCGTAGGGCGCCTCCGCGCCGATCACCTTGTCGAAGGTCGAGAACACCAGCAGTTTCTGTGGGTCGGCAAAGTCGCGATAGCGGGCGGCGGGCGCCTCGAAATACAGCTCGCCGTAGGTGTCGTTTTCGAACAGCCAGATGTCCCGCTCTGCCAGCCAGCGGCAGATCTGCTGTTTATCCTGCGCTGGCATCACGCCGCCTTGGGGCACGTTCACGCTGGATGACAGCACCGCCAGGCGGATCGGCTCCCGCTCGAGCAGTGCCTGGAAGGCGGGCAGGTCGAAGCGCCCGTCCGCGCCGAGGGGCATTTCAATCACGCGGATATTCGCCGCCTGCAACTGACGCAGCACCGCCCACGAACACGGCGACTCCACCAGCGCCAGCGTGCCACGCAACGCCAGGGCGCTGAGCGACAGGTCCAGCACGCTGTGCAGGTCCGAGCCGATATACACCTGTTCGGCCTGCCAATAGCGCTGGGTGGATTGGGTGTAGCGCGCGGCCAGCGCCGCACGTAACTCGGGCTCGCCGAACGGCAGGTACAGCGGGGTGAGGGCGCGCGGGTACTGGCGGGCCAGTTCGCGCTCCATCATCAACAGCGGGTTTTCCAATGACAGCAGCATCGCCGGGGCGTCGCTGCTCAGGGCCAGCATGCCCGGCTGGCGGGCGTTGGCGAACACCTGGTCGAGCAAATCAGGCGAACCTTCGCTCAACAGCGGCGCCGGCACGGCCCGGGTGAAATAGCCACGCTTGGGCCTGGCCTGGACACGCCCCTCATCCTCCAGCAGCGCATAGGCGTACTTGGTGGTCGACACCGACACGCCCAGGCGCCGGGCCAACTGGCGCAGGGACGGCAGTTGGTGTTCGCCTGCCGAAGGGCTCGCCTCGATCAACTCGACAAGGTAGCGGTACACCGCCTGATAGGCGAAAGAAGCGTCGTTGGCGGTATCCATGGACCCTCGGTTTAGCCAGGCTGGGCCGCCAGGCTATTACTGATGTTGCGTCCCAGCACCAGCACTGTAACAAAACCGCAGCCCACCAACGCCGTGGCCAGGCTCAACAGCACCGAGCTGCCCAGTTGGTCGACGATGCGCCCGCCGAAGAACGAACCCAAGGCAATGATCACCTGGAACAAGGCCACGAACAGCGGCATGCCGCGTTCGACATCCTTGGGCGCCACCACAAACATCCAGATACTGGCACAAGCCGGGAAGGCGCCGAAGGCGAAGCCCCACAGCCCGATCAGCATCGCTGCGCCGGTCATGCCGGTGGCGAAGTGGGGGAACAGCGCGGTGCTGGTGCCGATCATCAGCGCCACCAGCAACAGGGTGTGACGCACGCTGCGGTTGGCGGCGAAACCGGCAAAGATATTGCCGAACACCCCGGCCACGCCGAAGAGCAGCAACAGCGAACCAATCGTCGGCCCGTCGAAGCCGGAACTGTATTTGAAGAACGGCGCCACATAGGTGTAGGCCGCAAAGTGCGCCAGGCCGATCAACAGCACCGCGATCAACCCGACCCGCGCCTGTGGGTTGATAAACAACGCCGGCAGGTCGCTGACGCGAATGGCCTTCTCCGGGGTGAGCCGCGGCAGCAGGAACACCTGCGCCAGCAGCACCGGCACGCCCAGCAGCGCGGTGACCAGGAACGTCATGCGCCAGCCCATCAGGCCGCTGAGCCAGGTGCCCACGGGCACGCCGAGCACGGTGGCCAGGGTCACGCCCATCATGATGATCGAGGTGGCCTTCGCCACGTCCACACCCCTGGGCGCCAGGCGCCCACTGAGGGCAATGGCCGTGGCCCAGAACCCGCCGATACTGATGCCCAGCAAGACACGGCCGAACAGCAGCAGGCTGAAGTCACTGGCAAAGGCCACCACCGAGTTGGCGATGATCATGATCAACGTCAGGCCGATCAGTAGGTAGCGCCGGTCCATCGCGCCAATGCTCACCGACAGGAACGGCGCAGCGAGGGCGGCCATGATGCCGGGCAACGTCACCATCAGCCCGGCGTGGCCGGCACTGATACCGAGGTCGCTGGCGACGTCGTTGAGCACACCCACCGGCAGGAACTCACTGGTCACCAGGGCGAAAGCGCCCACCGCGACCGAGAGGATTGCCAGCCACTGCTGTTTGACGCTTTGCTGATTATGTTCGGGACGGCCGCTGGGGGCCTGGAGGGCACTTGGCATGATGCTGGGTTCCAAGGGGGATGTCGCCTGTGGCCAGGCGAAGGGGAGGAATTGGGAGGCGATTATAGGAATCGGGCCTGACCACCCTATAGGCGAGCGGTTCGATAGTAATCATCAGTGCTATCGATGTGAGAGGGGCTAGGCGTGTGTGATGAGATAGGGCGTCACAGTGTCTTCGAGCATTTGCACCAGTTCCGGATCCATAAAGCGAAAGTCATCCGGAATATCCAAGCAGTGAAGCGGCTTATGCTCAAGCAAGCGTGCGTATTCTGCTTTTAGTCGATGCAGGTGTTTACGTTCCATGACGAAGATGACATCTGCCCAACGAATATCCGCTGCGCCGATAGTTTTACGTGCATTCGGACTGGTGCCCGCTGAGCGCGCATTAAAGCCCGGGCGACGGCGCCAGATGGCTTCCGCAGTAGGGCTGCGCCATTGGTTGCGGCTACAGATAAACAGTAGGTTTGCCACGTTGTTGCCTATTCAGCTAGTCATGGATATTTATTGTTTTCAGCTCATCGAGGGTCATACGGCGACGCCGAGGCGTTGCCGTCAATGTATATCCCAGCCCCTCAAGAATCGCCGCAACTTTGCGAATCCCCACCTCTGGGACGGTGTTGTTTTCGATCCCCGAGATGGTTGCGTGACTCATACCATGTCGTTGTGCGAGTTGGCTTTGGGAGAGGCCGGCGGCTTTACGCAGATTTTTTGATCAGGGGGCCTAGATCGTTCATACCCGATTTTATCCTATACAGTGCATCAGTGAGGTGCTCACCGAAACCGCATCGTATTTGATGCACTATGAGATGAACATCCTGCTTTCTTCAATTGCGAAACGAGCGCTTCAAAAACTCACTGATCAGCCCCACCACCTGCTGCTGAATCACCGCCCGTGGCCGAGCCCCCTCACCATCGCGGCAAATCATGCCGTCGCCTGGCGAACCCTCCTCAATCAGCGCCATGCCCCCCGGCTTGCAGATCGACATAAAGCTGAAGTGCGTAGCGTCGGCGATCTCCACGTACTTCGTCGTTGCTTCAGGCAGCCGCTTGACCATGTCGGCGGACTCCAGCTGCGGGTCCATATCCTCCGACGGCACGCCCCCCGCAATCACCAGCGCCGGTACCGGCAATGCCGCCAGGCTGGCGTCGGTGAAGCCGCGGGACAGGCCCAGGTCCAGGGACACGATGGCGGTGACGCGCTTGTCGCTCAAATCAGCGGCCAATCGGGCCTTGCCGGCTGGTGTGCCTGCGGGGTTCATCTCCTGGTAGCCGATGCAACCGCCGAGCTTGGGGTGGACGCTGCAGTCGCGGCTGAACAGCTCGGGATCGAAGCGCGCCCCGGCGAGTTCCAGCACGGTCCAGCCGCCAAGGGAATGGCCCACGGCGGCAATCTGGCCTTTCGCGACCGCGCCAAATAGCTTCGGCTGAGCCAACACCGCGTCGATCACGCGGCTCAGGTCGGCCGGGCGTTGCCATAACTGCGCGGCGGTTTGCGGGTTGCGATCCTGGGTGGTGGTGCCGGGGTGGTTGACCGCCGCCACGATGTAGCCCTGATGCGCCAGCGCACTGGCCAGCCACACCTGCTTGCCCCAGTTACCGCCATAACCGTGGGAGAGCACCACCAGCGGATGCTCGCCGGCAGCCGGCGGGGCGTCGGGTACGGCGAGGGCACCGATGAACACCGCGTTGTCGGCGATCAGGGTGGGGTTGGCGGTGGTGGTGGCGGGGTACCAGACGACCAGCTCAAGTGGACGCTTGTATTGCGCATCGGGCAGGGTGACGGTCTTGAAGCCGACGAGGTTTTCGGCGGCGAAGGCAGGAGCGGTCAGGCACAGCAATAGCAGGGCGGCGAGGGCGTTTTTCACGGTTGTTATCGTCCTTGATATGAGCGACGCATCATGCACTGAATCCCCCGTTCAGTGCCATGAGCCCCGCGCCGTTTTTTTACCTGCTGCTAGCGCCTACGCATGGGTGAGCCCGGTCAACGTATCGGCAATGGTCTTGGTCCGTTGCGCCGTGCCTTCGGTGGCGCGGCTCGACGCCTCCAGGGTATCCAGCATCTCCCGCAACGCACCCACCCCGGTGGACTGGTCTTCAATCTGCTGGGCCACCCGCTGGATCTCACTCGACAACAAGTCGATATCCACACCAATCTCCGCCGCATTCTTGCGCGTGATTTCCGCCAGCTTGCGCACCTCGTCCGCCACCACCGCAAAGCCTCGGCCCAGGTCGCCTGCGCGCGCCGCTTCAATGGCGGCGTTGAGCGCCAGCAAGTTGGTCTGCCCGGCGATCTGCTGGATCACCTGCACAATCGACTGGATACGCAAACTCGAGCCCGCCAGCGTACGCGCACCCTCCACCGCCACATCCGCCTGGCTGGACAGCCCTTCCACCGTCGACCCGGCCTGGGCCGACACGGCGTTCTGCTGATCGATGGTCCCCACCAGTTCATCCATCGACGCGTGCAACTCCCCCGAGTAATGCTTGAGCTGCGCGGCGATGTCCTCCTGCTGCCGCTCGGCATGGGCCAACACCATGCCCAAGTCCGCCAGGCCTTCGAACACCGGCAAGATATTGCGGTCCAGCCCACGGGTATTGAGGGTGTTGCTGAAGTCATTGTTCTTGAACGCGGTGATCTGCTTGACCACCACATGGTTCAACCCCGCCAGCTTTTTCACCTGGCGCCGTAGGAAAAACGCCTTGAACTCGCCGTAATGGGCGATAAAGTTGTCCACGTACTCATCACTGAAACTCGCACCCTTGGCCACCCGAAAGAAAAAAATCGCCGTCAGCGTCTGGTTCAGGTTCAAGCCCAGAATCTCCCCAAAGGTCGAAAACCCCGCCAACGGCACATCCCCAAACGTGCCGGCCATGCTGCCCAGCTCGGCGCCGTTATTCAGCCGGCGCAGAATGCAGTCATTCAAAATCCCCGCCACCGGCTGGCCACCCTTGCCGCGCAGGAACTGCTCATAGTCCAGGCGCGTCGCCTCCCGCAATGGGGTACGCCGCACCATCACCAACTCCTCGCCCGGCGCCACGTCGCAAAACAACTGCACGATCTGCTGCTCATAATCGATGCGCGCGATAGACCGCACAAACAACTCACTGCCCACCCGAATCGCAAACGAATAATCCGCCAGCTTCGACTCCAACGCCTGGGGCGCGCAACTGAACGCATCACACAGCGCCTGCACCATGCTCTTGATATTGCCGCTGCTGTCGATCACCTGGTCAATCGTGCGGTCCTCCACCGACGCCGTCAGCACACTGAAGGTCAAATCCGCCGCCTTGAAATTCTGGCTCTTGAACACCCCAAACCGCACATGGGCCGCCGTCTTCAGGAACACAATCTGCGCATGGTTCTGATAACTGCGCTGGCCGTCATGAATCAGCGTCTTCTGGAAATCCGACTTACCCCCGGCCGATCCCCCTACAAACAAACACGGAAACCGCCCCGACTCATACAGCGCCTCCATAAAAAACGACTCCGACGCCGACAACCCATCGAACACCACATACGCCAAGGTATCGCGATGATCGATCGACGTACGCACCTGCACCCGCTTGATATTGGCCACCAACTTGGCAATCCGCTCCTGCATCCCCAGGCGAGTGCCGCCACCGCGAATGTCCTCACACTCCAACGGCACCATCACCACCTCGGCCGAGGCGATCAGACTGTCGTCGAACAACTGCAACACAACCCGGTCCCAGCGCTCACCGGTGGCGCAATACAGCGAACCGGGCGCGTTGCAGAGTTCGCCGGAGGTGGTGCACAGGCTGAGGGTGGACTGGGGGAACCGGCGTTTGAGCTTGGCGGCGATGGCATCGATGTCCAGATGGGGGGAGATGAAGCCGGTGATCAGGGTGGGGGTGATGCGTAGGGCGGTGAGGGCGGTGTCCAGATTGTTGGCGGTGCTGGTGAGGGTGGTGGTGCCTTGGCGAGCGGGCCGGGATTTTTTCAGGAGGGAGAGTGGATTCATGGGGTGGGCTCGGTCGGGTGGGGATGCGGGGGTAGGCATGTGATTAGTAGGGTTATCGGCAGGTTGGGTGGGGGCTGGAGGGGGAGGGTGGGGGATGCGACGGATGGACGCGGGTGGTCTTAGGTTGGTGTTTATAGAGGGGCTGCTTTCGGCCAAAAGCGGACGCTCCAAATCGACCGCTAACGGCCAACTATCGACATGCACTGGATGTGCTGAGATGATCAGTGAATGAAGAATTGTCCGTGCACTTTGCCTGACTAATACAGCTCGTACGCCGGGGATAAGGATATGTCTGAGGTAAAACTGGAGCATTTTGTACGTGCGGCAGCTGATATCGGAGCGCACGGCGACAACGACACGCTGCCTTTCGATGTGGACACGAATTTCGTTTCAGCTAAGCAAACTGAGCTAGCAAAGGTCGCTTTTGGTTTTTCCGAGGAGTTGCGTAGAGACAGTGAAGCCAACAGCAAAAAAAAAATTGCATCATTAAATGTATTTAGCGAACGACTGTTGGTCGCGACAGGTGCATCAGGATTTAGAGTGACTACAAAGCTTCACCCGTTTTGGAGTATTTACTTCAACGGACTCGGCGTAGCTATCGCAGATCAGTTAGAGCCGAGACGTGATCAGCGAACCTTCTCCTACAGGCTCCAGGCGGAGGGAGGTTCTGAGCTATTCGACCGGAGCTCATCTTGGAGAGCGTTCAGAGAGGCTACGTCGAAAGAGGCTGCACTCGCACACAATGGTGCAATAGTCGTCCAAACTGACATTTCGAGCTTTTACGAACACATCTCACATCACTACCTAGAAAATCTCATTGATGACTTATTTCCGGATGGCAGGATAGGCAACCAAATCACTGCACTTTTATCAAGGTTTTCAGCTGGACGGTCTTTTGGACTTCCTGTTGGCGGACAGTGTTCGCGGATTTTGGCGGAACTGTTTTTGAACTCTATCGATCATCAAATGACACGTGACGGCTTAAGTTGGTATCGTTATGTCGACGACTATGTACTAATTGCGCATTCAAATTCTACCGCTTACGCAGGACTCGCGTTCCTATCGCACGCTCTCGCGGATTATGGGATAACGCTAAATAAGTCGAAAACCATAATGATGACAGCCAAGCATTATGAGGAATACGTTACTACGCAACTTGGAGGCGACGATACCAACGCTGGAATCTTGAGGCATATCGACCTACATTATGACCCTTATTCTGACAACCCAGAAGGCGATTATAAGTCTCTAAAAATGACAGTAGAAAATCTAGATGTTCAGAAATTGCTCGGAAACGAATTGCAAAAGTCGCTCCCGGACAATTTTTTGATAACTCAGATAGGTAGAACACTGAAATTTCATAGCCCAATCGTAGCGCTACAACTCGCGTCGACGTTACTAGAGTCGAATAACTTACATGCTTTTCGCGCATCGTGGTCGACTATCATGCGAGGTATAGCAAGTCTCAGAGCGAACGTGGAGTATGAGGAAATCTTCTCTGATCTGGACGCAGTGATAGATAAAGTGTCTGTCCACTCTACTCATTTATTACAGGCTGAAGCCAGCTTGCTGCACTATCTGCGGGTGCTGAAGTTTGCGCAGACGCCGGCCAGAGCAAGGTTTGTACAAAATGTTTATAAAAATAGCTCGTCTCACACGGTCAAAAGGGCGTGCATAGACTGTTGGCGCCTTTGGAAAGATAGGTCTGGTTTTAGCTCTGTTTCGAGTCGATGGAGCGAAATCAACGGTGAATGTCAGCGGTTGACATGGCTCGCCGCCAAGTCATTTGGCGACCAAGGAGATGGCCTAAGGCGTCAAATCGGACCAAGCTTGGAGCAATCATGGATGTTAGGAATAGAGCGAAAAGATCGTCCGACCTTCGCCGCTATCTATCGGGATTGGTGTGATGAAAACTAGAGCTGGCCGTGATCCCAGATCGATCGCTCGAAATATCCCTGGCATCCTGAACGCTATTTTCCCAGGACTAACACCTAGCATCGTATCCTTCTATAACAAAATGGCTATCGACTGCGCTGTGATCGCCGTGCCAGCAAATGCGGTTCAGGCAAGTAAACTGCAAAAATCTCTCTTGTTTGAGCTCGCCTTTGCGTTAGGTGAGCAACTCGTTCTTGGCAAGAATCCGACGTGGGGAGAATGCGTAACCATCGCAACAGACAGGCAAAGTAGATTCTTCGACGCAATTAGACCCTCGGAAATTTCCGCGAATGATCAACGTATCGCTCGGCGTGTAGCAGGCAATTTAGTGACGATGGTCAAAAAAGTAGCTGTTGATCGTAACTCGGCTTGTGGCGTCGGACCGGTAATACCTGGGTTTCGCTGGATCGCGTCGGGGAATGGCGATTTTTTTGCCGGGTCAACGTTAATTGAGGTGAAATGCATTGCTACTAATTTCTCCGCTGCCGATTATAGACAAGTAGCAATGTACTGGCTCTTGAGCTATTCGGCCGCGATTGAAACTGGCAATGATGAATGGAAGTCGTGCGTCTTAATGAATCCTAGATCAGGCAAACTTGTAAATATAAACTTTGATGAGTTCATACAGCTTACTGGGGGGGGGCGAAGCAAGGCTGAGATTCTTCAAACGTTTGCTGCAACTCTTACGAATATCCAGAGATTTTAGTTGTACTGTCCCTCACTTTGAATCGCACTTGGTTTTGGAGACGTCAGGTGACCGCTGTTGGCCGAGAGCTAACTCTGTGAGAGCTTCCTGAGTTGGACGATGTGTGTCGCTTGAGCGTCTTCAGTTCGTGTGAAGCCGCAGTGCAGGTAAAAAGTGCTCCCCTCAGAGATATCGGTGTAAAGACACACGTTTCCAAAGTACAAAGGGGGATCCCTCAGGGTCTGACCCCAATTTTCTACAATTTCCTATCTTACTAAAAATCTAACATATTGCGTATTTGCCAAACTGACTGGCTTGCTTATTTTGAATTTTGCTCGCCTTGGTCATCTGCGATAGACTGGCCGCCATCGCTGATTTCTCGGGTGGTTAGTGTTATGATCGATATTTTCAAGAGTGAACTAATTAGATTCATTTACATGGGAGGGATCAAATTCCCTGAGCCATCGATTATCACCATCACCAATGATGACAGAGGGTCGACACAAAATTTCCCAATCATCAGCCTCGCCCCCACATATTCCATTGGTGCGTTTCTCAAACACATCATGGTGCATTCTCTGTTAGATGCGGTTTTTGAGTCGGAAAACCCCGACTTAGAGAATCGGGGTTACGTTCAGAAATACCAAGCTCTGCCAGAAGAAAACAGCTATGAAATGGCAGTAAAAGAAACCTACCGCATCCTCACGATGGTCAGGAACGTCATTACACATAACAAGAGCAAACTGGCGTTCACGGGTGACCGGTTAGTGTGCTCATATGACAAAGTCGTGCGTAACAAGCCAGCAATACCCTTGTCCTTGAATATTTCTCTTGGTGGCCTGGAAGTTCTCTACGCCATCGCGGTGCTGCGTTCAAAGCTGAAAGGAGAGGTGGATCGTTACCATCAGCTCATGATTACGGCCATGTATAACACGGCTTTGGCTCGTGTTACGGATTTTCAGGATGAGTATCAGCATAGCAAGGGAATAGGCCTCAGACATGCTTGCGTTGTTCGGCAAATCCGCTGGAATAGACGCTACCGCGTCATGTCACCTGAGTACGAGGATCAAGGGGATACTGTCAGGTTCACGAAATTTATGGTTCCCGAGCCTGAATCGGGTTGGGCGGGGGATGAGTATCTATTCAACGAAAATGGCTCTTATTATATAATCCCTGGTGAGTTCCTGAACGATGATGGCTCAATCAGTAAAAAGGAACTGAGCAGCTGGAAAATGATAAATAGAATAATATTTTCAAAAGGCGTTTATGAGTTGGAGTAAAACGGCTGGTTCGTAAAGATAATTGGGTAAATGCTCAGGCCAAAACTCTTTTTGGCGATGTGCAAAAAGAATCAATCTCTGCCTTGAAGTTATTTGAAGTAGCCCTTCTAAACTAGAAAGTGGGCCTATTCGTTATCTGAGAATAAGTCAACCCACTTTTTTCCGCTTTCAGGGCAAATCTATTGAACCGCAGCTAAGTGAATTTGAGAGTTAGTTGTAAGGTTCTACCGACCGGAAATGGCCGATTTCTGTCGTTCGTGACGGGCAGTTATCGACCCATCGCTGTCCCTCGCGATGTGCAGCAGTAGATCCATGGCTGCCTCATACGAGAACTTCCATAATTTTGCGATAACTAACGCTCGCTATAACGCAGCCGCTGTCTTGGCAGTGGCTGCGTTACGGCGAAGTCTCTTGGCGCAGCACCATCCAATTCTTACGTAGCATTGTTCCAGATGGTCTTCAACTCGATCTATCGGTTATGTGCTCAGATTGAAATGTCGCGCCAAACAAATGCCGACTTTTTGTAGCCAACAAACGGCATCGATGCATCGCCTTTGACGAAACGGTTCGATTCGTTGGCTATCTCCTCGCCAATAGTGGCCGCCAAAGAGACACCTTTCTGGTTCTCTTTCACAGCAAGTATTGGAGCCATCCACGCTGTCTCACCGAAGGCAGCACCATCCCGGTCAACGTATGCTAAGCACCATTTCGGACCATTGAGCTTCGATGCCTTTTAGAGGAAACCCCACCCAAAGGCGTCTGGCTTCATAGGGGTTAAATATCCTATATGCGTATTGACTTTGATATCTTCGCCTTTGAATTCAGTTTTATTAACTTTGTCGTGTATCTCAAGACTTCTGCCCTTTAAGACCCATATAGGCTTGATATTCTTCGGCGTTCGGTTATTTTTTTCGTATAATTTTCTGACGTATGCTTCCAATCCCCCCTCGTATTGTTCAACCAACATTATTATCTTGAGGGTATAGGTATGGAAAGTGGTAGATTGAATGGAGCTTCCCGCGAGATTTTGCATCCCTCCACCAGGTCCGCCTATTAAATGCCCACCAGAAGGGGAAATTTTTTTTGCATAGGCGGAAACGGCCAGCTCATATTCCGACGTCAAAGAATCTGGCCGATCCTCTTCAAATATTGCGTGAGGGAACACGCCGACGATATCTACACGCGAGTGAAAAATTTTTGCGATGACTAGATCGTCAGTTCTATCAGGATAAGGCTCCAGATGGAGATGATGATAACCCTCACATATATGCATCTGATCCCTGGACCGCATAAAATCTTTATCTTCTTTGAAGGTCTCTAAGTCGAGGGCTCCGTAATGGGCCTTTCGAGACAAGTATCCATTGACGTCTTGGCCGGTTTCTATAAGATTTACTAGACTCTTTACCTTTTCTCTATTCCTTATGTAGGATCGCATACTCCTGATGCGGCTAGGGAGATCGACTCTTCTTGGCCTTACGTCTATCAGGCGATGGTGCCAAAAATCGTGCATGTGAAGCAGCATGTCCACCCCAAGACTTAAAAGGAATTCTTTACTTTCTTTATTATTGGGAACGTAGGGGATAGCCTTAACGAGATCGTTTTTAAAACGCTGAACTGTCTGAAGATCATCAAGATTAACGCGCTTTTCGGGCGTTGAAGGTGCGCTCATTACATTATCCTCATTAAATCTGTGCCTTCTAACTCAGCTAGAATATTGTCTTTTTCTGACATTCAAGCTGCGGTGCTCGCGCACCTAGTCTAAACACGATGCAATGGCGGCCATTGCATCCGACTTTGAGTCTTCAGTTGCTCTTTAGTATGTATTCACAGTGTTCGACTATAGTGTCCAGTTTTATTGCCCACGGCCTTGAAGCAGCCCGTGCCCAATCATTCGGGTCGGCCCAGCCCAGTGCTTTAATCTTCGCGACCTCATGCAGTGCATGATCATACTCAACTATCGCCATTGAGGCGTTAACCCACTTTATAGATAGGTCCTTTTCAACGTCACGAGACGACAACACTCCCATCTGTAAGTCGTGCAGATACGCCTTTGTAGCTACTACAGCATTCATTACTAACTTTACGGCTTCGATTTTCTGCTTGACTTTGTGCTCCCCATCCTTCTTATTTGAATTCCATGCATCAATCAGGTTGGCAAGTGCGCTAATTGCCTCAGGTACCATGTGCTCATCCTTGTCGGTTTTCTGTGGTGGGTGTCGAGAACGTTCGACCTAGCCTACGAAATCGCCGAAATAGTATCTACTGGCGATTGGCGGTTAACCTCATTTTCAGTCGGTAACAGCTTGAGATCTGATTTAACCTGTTGTAGCCGGTGGGTCAATTGCCACCTTTCGCGCATGGATGCTATGGGTCGATAGAAGTTGTCCATGAATGGCTGCTATTGGCCGGAAGCAGTCGATCACGAACTCGGGTGAAGACGGTTAGGGATGGGTCTATTTATTCCGAAAGAAAACCGCCGAGTCTTCGCAAAGTGAGTCACAACGACTCAGCGATCTATCGAGTGGGTGGAAGGTTAGCTGCCCGCTCCAGCAGCCCCCTCCCGCTCCATCAACTTATCCACCAACAAAACCCCCAACTCACTCAGTTGATGAATCGCCAACGCCACATCCCGCTGCTTCCCCGTCAGCTCATCCGACAGGTCCAGCAACAACGCAGTCACCGAAGAAAAAGTCTCATAGCTATTGGCAATCAGCACTTCACTGCTGACATCGTCCGCAACGCTGAACAGCGTAGTCGAAGGTGAAGGAGGCGGCCCTGGCGGTTCGGCGCCCGCGTTGAGGTAGTGATCAATCGCACGATGCGCTGCCTGATTCAGTTTCAGGTCGGGACCGTTCGGAGGGTTAGGCGTGACTTTGTACATAACGGAATTTCCCTGTCAGGGCCGACACCGTTTCGCTACTAAACGAAAGGGTGGCAGCTGTACGCAGGTTAGTAGACCGGGGAATTCCGCAAAGCCGGCGCACCCGAAGGTGCCCTGCGCACAGCCGCCATCAAGCACAGACGGGAAGTCTGGTGGATGAAGCTTGTGCACTAAGCGAAATTCGACCACGGGCTACTAAACCCGATCACTGAGTTGTCAGCGACCGGGCCACCTTAGAGACGCTCACTCAAGCGCACAAGCCGGCGGATTCTGACGCAACTGTAGGTAACGGAGCAAGGCGCTGCAGCTTGCTGTAGGACATGTCCACAAGGTAGGCGCGAGCTGGCGTGCGAAGAATCTTGGAGCGCCGCGTGAAACCAGAGTCGCTGCGTTATCGTTGACGTTTTTCGCGAGCAAGCTCGCTCCTACATTGGGTTGCGTTGATCACTGGAGGTTCTTGTCCAGGAACGCCCGTATAACCGGAATGATCGCCTTCCCATGGGTTTCCAGCGCAAAGTGCCCGGTGTCATAAAAACGAATATCCGCCTTGGGGATATCGCGCTTCCACGCCTCGGCGCCGGCCGGCAGGAAGAACGGGTCGTTCTTTCCCCACACTGCGAGCAGCGGTGGCTGGTACTGGCGGAAGTAGGACTGGAAGGCCGGGTACATCGCGACGTTGGAGGCGTAGTCCAGCACCAGGTCGAGCTGGATGTCGGCATTGCCCGGGCGGGATATTTGCAGCCCTTCCAGCGTGTAGCCATCGGGTGACACCGAGCTTTTGTCGGCCACGCCTTCCAGGTACTGCCACTTGATCGAGGCGGGGGTGGGGAAGTCGTGCAGGGCGTCACGGTTTTGTTGGGTCGGGGCGTGCCAGTAGCGTTGGATGGGGGCCCAGCCAGCGCCCAGGCCTTCTTCGTAGGCGTTGCCGTTTTGGGAAATGATCGCGGTCACTCGCTCCGGATGGGCGACGGCCATGCGCCAGCCTACGGGGGCGCCGTAGTCGTGGACCATCAGTGCGTATTTATCGAGTTTGAGCTGTTCGGTGAACTGGCCGATGGTCTTCGCCAGTTGGCTGAAGGTGTAGGCGTATTCGCCGCGCGGCGGGGCTTCGGTGAAGCCAAATGCCGGCAGGTCCGGCGCGATGACGTGGTAGCGGTCGGCAAGCTCGGGCATGAGTTCGCGGAACATAAAGGATGAGGCGGCGAAGCCGTGCAGCAGCAACACGGTCGGCGCGCTGGGGTCGCCCGCCTCGCGGTAGAACACCTTTACGTCGCCGACCTGCTCGTAGCGGTAATGCACTGTGTTGTCTGCATGGGCTGCGCCGCTGATCAACAAGGAGGCGGTGAGCCCGGCTGCGGCCATGGTGTTGGATGAGGTCATGATATGGCTTCCTGTGTAACCGCTAAAGTTGATGTTTGAAGGTTATGCCTGGATTTGGTAACCTGTCAAACATATTTTATTGGTTACAGGCTGCCCATGAATCCGAACAGCACTGCTTCAGGCGCACTTTTTCTGGCTGACAACCTTGCCCTCGATTTCATCAACTCCGAGTACGGGGTGGGTGATCAGCGCCATGACTGCTTCGTCGATGATCACAGTGTTATGAGCTGGCTGACCCAAGCGGGGCTGTTGCCCGAGCAGGTTGACCCGAAGGCGCCGAGTGGGCTGCTGGCCCTCGCTCGTTCGCTTCGCGCGAGTTCAAGGGCGGTGGTGAATGCGGCAATGACAGGCGTTCCCGTCGATCCTGCGGTGATCAACCAGGTGCTTGAAGCGGGGCGCCCGGTGAGCAGGCTGGAATGGGCGCAGGAGCAGAAGGCATTTCAGCTTGCCACGCATCCTCGGGACAGCAGCCCGGCCAGCCTGCTTGGGCCGGTGGCCGAGTCGTTGGTGGGCTTGGTCACGAACGATAAGTTTGAATTCGTCCGCCAGTGCGAGGCCCACGACTGCGTGCTGCTGTTCCATGACCTGAGCAAGTCGCACCGCCGTCGCTGGTGCAGCATGGCGACCTGCGGCAACCGGATGAAGGTGGCGGCGTTTCGTTCCAGGAATAAACCTTGAGTCGATAGGGGGCAGTTTTTCTTTGATTGAACTTGGTATTGCCCAGCATTGCCCCATAACTACCCCTGTCTCCATTAACCGCAAGGACAGACCATGACCAACCCAACCGAAACCGCCATCCTCGCCGGCGGCTGCTTCTGGGGCATGCAGGACCTGTTGCGACGCTACCCCGGCGTGCTGCACACGCGCGTCGGCTACACCGGTGGCGATGTGCCGAATGCCACCTACCGCAACCATGGCAACCATGCTGAAGCGATTGAGATCGTGTTTGACCCGGCGGTGATTTCCTACCGGCAGATCCTTGAGTTCTTTTTCCAGATCCATGACCCCAGCACGCCGAATCGGCAGGGCAATGATCTGGGGCCAAGCTATCGTTCGGCGATTTACTACCTGAGCGAACAGCAACGGGAGATTGCCCAAGATACCGCGGCTGACGTGGATGCCTCCAAGCTGTGGCCGGGGCCTGTGGTCACGGAAATTGAGCCTGCCAGGGAATTTTGGCAGGCGGAGCCGGAGCATCAGGATTATCTGGAGCGGATACCCAACGGCTATACCTGCCACTTCATCCGGCCGAACTGGAAGTTGCCCAAGCGGGCGTGAGCAGTCGCGGCGGTTCGAGCGAGTCGGTTGAAGGGGGCCCGCTCATTAGCCATTACAGCTCTGCTTGTTGATTTCGAACCGTCCAACCTCTTTTACGTGTTTGCTGCCGAATATGTAAATGAAGGTGCCACCCAATGAAATGATGGACTGGTCCCTTGGCATTTGCGCGGCGCAGACAGCCTGGGTGATGCTTGATTTCATCACGCCCAAGTCAACGTCCTCGGGATGGGTATCGTAATCGACCAACGTGTAATAGAACTTGAGGGCGTGACTGTTGGCCGCTTCCGCGCGAACGAAGGTTAGATGCTCGTCGATCTTTCGATTCCCGGGCGTCGTTCGTGCGGTCACGATGATGAGGTCGCTGAGGAAGCTGGGTTTGCTGGGCTGGGGTGTTTCCTGGAAGGCCTGTATGACTAAAACCCCAACCAGGCTCAAAAACAGTAACCCCCATGCCGAATACACAAACGCCTTTTTGGTTTTTGCTGTTGCCATGCCCTGGTTTCCTTGCGTTTGAGGCCCGCAGTGGCGGCGCGACTGTCTCACAGACTCAGTGGTGCGTTCCGATACCAAGGCAGGAACCCGCGAAATTGATCAGACGTGCACCGTTGGTGGCGTGAGGTCGGTTTCTTGCGCTTCGGGCGCGTCAGCAAGTTGCATGGCTGACAGCGCTTTCAGCTTGAAATAGGGGCCTGTGAAGCGTGTGCCTCCATCCAGTGTGGCGAGCGTGATCCGCTCTGAATCGCACCGATGGAATGGGGTGAACATACGTTTCTTGGGGGAGTAAACGCCTTCCTGCGTCTCGGAATACTTCAAGGCAAGCATCGCGTTACCCCTCCTGGGTTGAGTTTTCCTGATCGAGAACGGCTCGCATTTTACGCAAAGTGAAGCGGCTGTGCAGGACGTTTTCTTTGGGCTTCATCTCTATCGTTTGCCGCCTCAGCTTGCCCCCGATGGCGGAGTGTCAGTCGATACATGGCTGGCAAACACACCGCAATCGGGAGCAAGCCCCCTCCCACATTGGATTGATGGTGTTCTGGAGGCCGAGCCGCCCCCAGAACCCAGCGCTTCAGCGCACCAGGCAAGGCTGCTTGTTGTTATAACGCCACCCCGGAATCAGGAACTGCATCGCCACGCTGTCATCCCGTGCGCCGAGGCCCATGCCTTTGTACAGTTCGTGGGCCTTGGCCACGGCGTCCATGTCGATGTCCACGCCCAGGCCGGGCTTGGCCGGCACTTTCACATAGCCGTCTTCGATTTTCAGCGGTTCGCGGGTCAGGCGTTGGCCGTCCTGCCAGATCCAGTGGGTGTCGATGGCGGTGATGTCGCCCGGGGCGGCGGCGGCCACTTGGGTGAACATGGCCAGGGAAATATCGAAGTGGTTGTTGGAGTGCGAGCCCCAGGTCAGGCCCCACTCATGGCACATCTGCGCCACGCGCACCGAGCCTTGCAGGGTCCAGAAGTGCGGGTCGGCCAAGGGGATGTCCACCGATTGCAGTTGGATCGCGTGGCCCATTTCGCGCCAGTCGGTGGCGATCATGTTGGTGGCGGTTTTCAGGCCCGTGGCGCGGCGGAATTCGGCCATGACTTCGCGCCCCGAGTAACCGTTTTCGGCGCCGCATGGGTCTTCGGCGTAGGCGAGCACGTGGTGCTGGTCGCGGCACAGGCGGATGGCTTCTTTCAATGACCAGGCGCCGTTGGGGTCGAGGGTGATGCGCGCATCGGGGAAGCGTTCGGCCAGGGCGGTGACGGCTTCGATCTCTGCGTCGCCGCTCAATACGCCGCCCTTGAGCTTGAAGTCGTTGAAGCCGTACTTGGCCTTGGCGGCTTCGGCCAGGCGCACCACGGCCTCGCTGGTCAGGGCGGTTTCATGGCGCAGGCGGAACCACGCATCGTCGCTATCGGCCTCGTTGCGGTAAGCCAGGTCGGTGGCGCTGCGGTCGCCGACATAGAACAGGTAGCCGAGCATTTTCACCGCATCACGCTGCTGGCCTTCGCCGAGCAGGGCGGCCACCGGCACTTCGAGGAACTGGCCCAGCAGGTCGAGCAGGGCGGCTTCCATGGCGGTGACGGCATGGATGGTGATGCGCAGGTCAAAGGTTTGCAGGCCACGGCCCGCCGAATCCCGTGAGGCAAAGGTGCTGCGCATCTGGTTGAGGACGCGCTGGTACTGGCCGATGGGTTGGCCGATCACCAGGCTGCGCGCGTCTTCCAGGGTTTCGCGGATGCGTTCGCCGCCGGGGACTTCACCGACGCCGGTGTTGCCGCTGCTGTCCTTGAGAATCACGATATTGCGTGTGAAGTAAGGGCCGTGGGCGCCGCTGAGGTTGAGCAGCATGCTGTCGTGACCGGCCACCGGGATGACCTGGAAGTGCGTGATGACGGGAGTATTCATGGCAAGTTCCTAAAGAGGCTCAGAGAGATTTGCTGATGGCGGCGCCGGTGGGCACGGCGCCCGGCGAGGCCGATGCGGCAGCGGGCGAGGTCTTGGCGAAGAACACCAGGATTGCGGCGAGCACCGAGGTGCCGGCCAGGCCGTAGAGGCCGCCCTGGATCGAGCCGGTGGTCTGCTCCAGGAAGCCAAAGGTGGTCGGCGCAACGAAGCCACCCAGGTTGCCGATGGAGTTGATCAAGGCAATCACGGCTGCGGCGATGCGCACGTCCAGGTAGCCCTGTGGGATGGGCCAGAACAGCGAAGACGCCGACTTGAACCCAATGGCCGCAAAGCAGATCGCCACGAACGCGAAGATCGGCCCGCCGGTGGTGGACATGAACATGCCTGCTGCGGCAATCAACAGCGCAGCCGCGACCCAGGCCTGCTGGAACTTGAATTTGCCCGACAGCGTCGCGAAGGCGTACATGGCGATGATCGAGATCAGCCACGGGATCGAGTTGAAGAAACCCACCTGCACATCGCTGAGGTCACCCATCTTCTTGATGATGCTCGGCAGCCAGAACGTCGCCGCGTAGATCGTCAGTTGAATGCAGAAGTACAGGGCGCAGAACAGCAGGATCTGGCGGTCCCTGAGCAGCTTGCCGAGGGTCGGCTTGACGCTGGTCAGGGCTTCACGCTCGCGCTGTTCCTGGTCGATGGCGTTGACCAGCGCATCCTGTTCTTCGCGGGTCATCCATTTGGCGTCGTGGGGCTTGGAATCGAGCCAGAACCACACAAAGAAACCGATCACCACCGAGGCCAGGCCTTCGATGGCGAACATCCATTGCCAGCCGTGGAAGCCGAACCCTTCGATCTGCAGCAGTGCGCCTGACAGCGGGCCGGAGATCAACGAGGCCACCGCCGAACCGCTGAGGAAAATCGCAATGGCCTTGCCGCGTTCAACCCCCGGCAACCAGCGCGTGAAGTAGTAGATCACCCCGGGGAAGAAGCCGGCTTCGGCCACGCCCAACAGGAAGCGCAGGATGTAGAAGTGGGTTTCGTTCTGGATGAACGCCATCAGCGTGGCGACGATGCCCCAGGTGAACATGATGCGGGTCAGCCAGATGCGCGCGCCGACCTTTTGCAGCAGCATGTTGGAGGGCACTTCAAAGAGCGCGTAGCCGATGAAGAACAGCCCGGCACCGAAGCCATAGGCGGCAGCGCCGATGCCCAGGTCATGTTCCATGTGCGTGCGCACAAAGCCGATATTGACCCGGTCGATGTAGTTGAGGATGAACATGATCACGAACAGTGGGAGCACATGGCCCTTCACTTTACTCACGGCACGCGCGAGGACCGGATCACTTTCTGGTGCGGCAGATGCATGGCTTGAATTGTTCACAATTCAAAACTCCCCCTGATTGTTTTTATGCGGGTTTGCGTGTTTTGTTGATAGACATCATACAAGTGAGTTTCTGAGGTTCGCAATGCGGCGATGGTGTTTTTGTATTTATAAAGGGCCAGGTTTTAGTGATGTTCTGGTTATTTTGCGGGGTTGTTTGGGTTTTAAAGAAGGTTGAGGAGGCTTCTGGCAAGAGTGGGGGGCGGCGGCCATAAATATTAGTTGTCATACAAGTTGAGCGCTTTTTTCACTCGCGCCCTAACCTGTAGGAGCGAGCTTGCTCGCGAAAAACGTCAACGATAATGCGGGCATCCTGGATAAACGCAGCGCCCTCAGGTTTTTCGCGAGCAAGCTCGCTCCTACAGTGGGGTTACGCGCGGGGCGGGATGTTAAGCTCCGTCCTGCCCAACCCCCTGGACCCGCAACGATGCCCATTGATAGTGGACCTCCCGTCCGTAGACGCTCCAACAACCTGGCCCAAGGCGTGCTCGACGCCCTGACCCAGCGCATCCTGCTTGGGCAGTTGAAGCCCGGTGAAAAACTGCCGTCCGAATCCACCATCGTGCTCGAGCATGGGGTGAGCCGGACCGTGGTGCGCGAGGCCCTGTCCAAGCTGCAAGCCTCGGGGCTGGTGGAGACGCGCCATGGCATCGGCACCTTTGTACTGGCGCAACAGGCCCAGCAAGGCTTGCGCCTGCATGTGGACACCGTCGCCAGCGTGCGCAACATGCTCGAGCTGCGCCTGGGCCTGGAAGTGCAGGCGGTGGCGCTGGCCGCCGTGCGTAGGTCCGACACGCAGCTGGCCCACATGCGCGCCGCTCTCGACGACTACCAGGCCTCGCTGGCCAACAACGACAGCTGTGTGGAAGAGGACAAGCGTTTTCACCAGTTGATCGCCGAAGCCACCGGCAACACGTTCTTCACCGAGATCATGCAGCACCTGGGCAATGCGATGATTCCGCGTACCCAGGTGAAGGGTGACGAGCGCGGCGGGGCGGACTTTGCCAAGCTGGGGCAACTGGCGAACCTGGAACATGAGGCGATCTTCAACGCGATCAAGCGCCAGGACCCGGATGCCGCAAGGGCGGCGATGGTGTTGCATCTGACCAACAGCCGGGATCGATTTTCCGGCGAATAAAAAGGAACACAGGTTGAACGAACACACCTTGTCCATGCGCCTGGAGCGCGTGGCCGCGCAGGTGCCGAGGGGCGCGCGGCTGGCCGATATCGGCTCGGACCACGCCTACCTGCCGGTGGCCTTGATGCGCCGCGGCGTGATTGAGGCGGCGGTGGCGGGCGAGGTGGCGAGCACGCCGTTCCACGCGGCGCAGCGCACCGTGCGCGACAATGGCCTGGAGCAGCACGTCACGGTGCGCCTGGCCGATGGGTTGGCGGCGATAGAGCCGGCGGACGCGATCACCGCGATCAGCGTCTGCGGCATGGGCGGCGAGACGATCCGCGACATCCTCGACAGCGGCAAGGCCCACCTCAGCGGCCGCGAACGTCTGATCCTGCAACCCAACGGCGGCGAACAGCCGTTGCGCTACTGGTTGATGAGCAACGGCTACCGCATCCTCAGTGAGGAGCTGCTGCACGAAAACCGCTTCTACTATGAAATCATCATGGCCGAGCGCGCCGAACCCGTGGTGTACAGCGCTGAGGAGCTGTACTTCGGCCCCATGCACCTGCAGGCCCGCACTCCGGCGTTCCTCGCCAAGTGGCAGCGTGCGCTGCGCCTGAAAAAACGCACCCTGGCGGGCTTTGAACAGGCTCGGCAGCGGGTGCCGCACGCGAAGGCGCAAGCCATCGCCCAGCAGGTCCAGTGGATTACCCGACTGCTGGCGTAAATAGGCCGCTGGACTCCCTTCAAGTTCTCCCCATGGGCGGCCGATAGGCTGTGGTGATTGAGGGCGTTTCAGTGCGCGCCTCGGGTGGTCGTCTCCGCAGGTGACGATGCCTGTGTCGCAACTGGGTGCTTTCGCCCCATTTTCGAGCACGCCTCGGGCCGTATTGGCGCGTCGCGTGCCCTGTTTCAGGGCTGTGCAGCAGCGGCCCGTATCTTGCTAGTGCCAACCTAATCAATGACATGGCATTTTGCCGTTAGTCATTTCAAGGCTTAGCCTGCCGTCTAACGCGTGGGTTGTTTTTGGGAGTGGACATGCACAGCCTTTTATCACCCGGTATCCGCCTGCTCGGACGTTTTGGCTTCGCGCGTAAGTTCCAGATCCTGTTCTTCCTGTTCATGCTGCCCCTGGCGGGCAGCCTGTGGATGATCGGCCAGGACTATCGCGACAAATTAAGCGTGATTTCCAACGAACAGTCCGGCGTTCGCCAGCTGCTGGCCCTGGATGCGCTGGACGGCCAACTGACGGCGCAACGTAACCTGGCGGCGCGCTGGAAGGCGGCGGACATCCTGCACGCCCCGACACCGGAAGCGAAGGCGGCGATGGATAACGTCGATGCCAATTTCCCGCTGATCCTGCAAAGCCTGCAAGCTCTCGGCGATGCGTTGAAAACCCAGAACGCCAGCGCTGATGTCCTGGCCCGCTTCGAAGCGTTGCAGGGCACCGTCAAGGGCATGGATTCGTCATCGCTGCGCACCGTCGGGTGGTGGCCGGACGGCTACGACCGCTTCACCACCGCGCTGACGGCGATGCAGGCGCTGCGCGAACAGATCGCCCTGGACGCCGGGCTGATCCTCGACCCGTGGCTGGAAACCTACATGCTCATGCAGATGGGCACCCAGCACGCGCCCGACCTGATCGAGCGCATCGGTCGCATGGCCAGCGTGGGGCAGTCGTCCATTTCTTCGGGGCAGTTCACCCTGCAGAGCCGTTTGCAGATGCGCGACTTGCGCAGCCGCATCGGCGATGCGCGCGACCAGTTGACCAAGGCCGCCTCTTCGCTCAAGGCCAAGCAGTTCGCGGGCATGGAACCCTGGACCGGACAGTACGACAACAGCCTGCAAGTGCTGGATAACGAACTCAAGGTGCTCGACGACGGCGTGTTTGGCGGCACCATCAAGCTCGACACCGCCGCCTTCGACCGCAGTGTCGACGCCATGCTCGGCAGCCTCGGCGCGCTGCGCAAGCAGTCGTTGACCTCTCTGGACGCGCGCCTGAGCTATTACCACGACCGTTCACTCAAGCAATTCATCCCGATGGCGGCGACATTCAGCCTGTTGGCCCTGGCGGCGCTGTACCTGTTCATGTGCCTGCAAGCCTCCATCCGCCGCAGTGCCAGCGGCATCACCACGTTGGCCGAGTCCCTGCGCGACGGCAACCTGTGCGTGGAAGTGGCGGTGGAAGGGCGCGACGAACTCGCGGCGATCAGCACCGCGCTGAACGTCGCGGTGGTGCAATTGCGCACCAGCCTGCTCGGCGTCAATCACGAAACCCAGCAGCTCGGCTCGGCGGTGCTTACCCTGAACTCGCAATCGGGCAGCACCCTCAGCGAAGTCGAAGACCAGCAGCACCAGATCAGCCAGATCGCCGCCGCTGCCACGCAGTTGGCCGCCACGTCCATGGGCGTCGCGCGCAGCTGCGAACAGGCCTCGGGCAGTGCCCAGCAGACCCGGCGCATCGCCGAAGACAGCAGCCGCGACAGCCAGCGCACCACCGCCAGCATCCAGCAGCTCAACCAGCGCCTGACCGACACCTCGGACGCCTTGCAGCAGGTCAGCCAGCAAGGCCAGCAGATTCAATCGGTGGTCGACACCATTCGCGGCATCGCCGAGCAGACCAACCTGCTGGCGCTCAACGCAGCCATCGAAGCCGCACGCGCAGGCGAGCAGGGCCGGGGCTTTGCGGTGGTCGCCGATGAAGTGCGCAGCCTGTCGCAACGCACCCAGGCCTCGACGGCGCAGATCGCCGGCACCGTCGACAGCCTGCGCGCCACCGTGAGCCAGGCGGTGACGCTGATGGGCGCCGCGTGCGAGCAGGCGTTGACCGATGCCGAGTCCGTCACCGGCCTGGGCACGCGCCTGGGCGAGATTGCCGGCGCGGTGCAGAACGTCACTGACACCCTGGCGCAAATCGCCACGGCGGTGGAGGAGCAGGCGGCGACGGCGGATGAAGTGAGCGGCAATATCCAGCAAGTCGACCAGGCCGCCGGGCGCCTGCTGGACGGCGCCCGCGCGGTAAACCGTGCGGCGGACACCTTGAGCAAGGGCAGCCAGGCGTTGAGTGATAACACCGCACGGTTTCGCCTGAGCTGAGGCCTGTACACCCTCAAGATCCAACCCTGTGGGGGCAGGCCCCCTCCCACAGGTCCAGGTCAGTTGGCCGAGGTATGCAGCACCTCAATCCACAGCGCCCCCTTGCCCGACGCCGCTTCCCCCACCCGCTTCAACGCACCGTTGGCGCTGACTGCATAGGTGCCGACCTTGTCGCTTTTCTCACCGGTCACCAGCAGCCAATGCCCGTTGGGGGAGAACGCGATATTGCGCGGCTGCTTCTCCTCGACCGGGTAGTTGTCGACATAGCGCAGGCCGCCCGTGGTCGTATCCACCGCAAACGCCGACACCGAACTGCTGGTGCGCTCGCTCATCAGCAACAGCCTGCCGTCCGGCGACAGGCGCAGGTCGGCCGCCCAGATGCGTGGTGTCGGGTCGTCTTTCAGGTCATTGTTGCGCGCGTCACGCACTTCACCATGGGCCAGTTTCAAACGCTCGGGAATGCCATTGGCCACGCCAATCTGGGTCAGCGCGCCGGTGCCGTCATCGATGGCAAACGCGGTGACGGTGCCGCTCATTTCACCGACCACATACAGGTACTTGCCGTTGGCCGAAAACGCCAGGTGCCGAGGCCCGGTGTTGGCCGGCACGCTCACGAAGCCGCTGCCGATCGGGGTGAGCGCGCCGGTGTTGGCATCGAAGCGGTATTGCAGCACATGGTCCGTGCCCAGGTTGCCGGCGTAGGCAAAGCGATTGCTGGGGTCGGTGCGCAGCGAGTGGGCATGCAGGCCGGTCTTGTAGGTGTGGATAGGTTCAGGCTTGTCGATGGGCTGGACGCTGAGGGTATCGGCACCGTAGGACGCCGCGAGCAAATAGCGCCCGGCGCGATCAGTGGCCAGGTACGCCATGCTTTCGGCCAGTGGCGCCTTGGACTGCGGCGTCAGGCGGCCGGTTGTCGGGTCGATGCTGAAGCCCTGGACCTGAAATGGCTTGACCCGCAGGGCCGCGAACAAGGTCTTGCCGTCGGGACTGAGGGCCATGGGGTTGACCTGGTCGCCGGCCGTCACTTGCTCGACCAGGCTCAGGGCGCCATTGCTTTCGTCGAGGCGGTACTGGGAAATCAGCCCGTCGCCGGGGCTGGAGATATACGCAAACGTGGCGGCGTGGGCGTGGGCACTGAAGCCGCAGACAACGGCGGCGGCCAGGAGCAGGGGTTTGTTCACGGGTGGTCCTTTATTGTTATGGGCGTGATCGGTCATCGTATGACTGTGGGCGGGTCTCGGCAATGATTGTTTTATCGGTGCTCGGGGCGCTGTATCTCTGCCCGCGCCAAGGGCATGATGCGCTGCATGAATAACAACCCCGTGGCACTTTACTGGCGCTTCAAGGCCCCCGATCCCGGTATCGGTCCGCGTGAACAGGCACCCATGCTCGCCGAGGAGCAGGCCTGGGCACGTGAGCATGCAGCCGGGCATCACTTCAGTTGGATCGAAGTGCTGCTGCCGCCGCTGTGCTTTGGTGTGTTCCTGCCCAGCCTGGTGTTCATGCTGGGCGTGTGGCTGTACGGGGCCGCGTTTGCGCCAGGGCTGGACGTGGACCGTGTCATCGGCGACACGTTTGCCTGGCAGGTATTGGCGGCGGTGGTCTTTACGGCGGCCTGGGGGCTGCGCAACTACCTGCGTGATACCCGCGATCCCATCAAGCGCTACTGGCAGGCCATGCCGGACCAGGGAGTGGTCGAGCTGGAGCGCCACAGGCTGGTGTCGGGCACCAGCCTGTGGGCCTCGGACTACGATCCCGACTGCAACGCCCTGATGCAATGGAAAAACGGCGAGCTCGAACGCACCCAGAGCAGCGGGGTGTCGCAGTGGATCGTCGCCAAGACCACGGCGGGCCACTGGCTGGTATTCAAGGACGAATACCCCGGTGACTTCACCTACAACCGAGTCGGCCGCATGCCGGCACCGGACAAACAACTGCAACCCTGCCAGGACCTGGCCTTTACCTTCGCCCCCGGCACCAACCTGATGCTGGGCCGACGTTTCGACGGCGAACCGCTGCCCTTGCTGGACACCGGGTATTGGCTGGCGGCCGATGAGCTCAAGCGCCTTACCGCAATCGCCCATCACTGGGCGTTTTTCCCGCCAGACCGCTATGGCGTGGTCAATGCCCGGAACGCGCCGTGGGTGCAGCAACTGTTGGACAAGGCACAAGCCGATGGTGAGGTGGCCGGGGGAAAGGGTTTTACGCACGCTTAGTGGTGAGCGGGCTTTTTGTGGTGAACGGGCTTCTGTGGTGAGTGGGCTTCTGTGGTGAGCGGGCTTGCCCCGCGCCGGGCCGCGAAGCGGCCCCATCAAGAACACCGCGTTTTTCCATGTGAACCCGGATGATAGATTTTGAGGCCGCTTCGCAGCCCAGCGCGGGGCAAGCCCGCTCACCACAAAAAGCCAGGTCACTCCAGGCTGGATACATTCAATCACCCGATGACAGGTTTTCTGTAATGGGATGATCTTCTGTGATGGGGCGCCCGCGTAGTGGTGAACGGACTTTTTGTGGTGAGCGGGCTTCTGTGGTGAGCGGGCTTGCCCCGCGCCGGGCCGCGAAGCGGCCCCATCAAGAGCACCACGTTTTTCCAGGTAAATCCTGATAACAGCTTTTGGGGCCGCTTCGCAGCCCAGCGCGGGGCAAGCCCGCTCACCACAAAAAGCCAGGTCACTCCAGGCTGGATACATTCAGTCACCCGATGACAGGTTTTCTGTAATGGGATGATCTTCTGTGATGGGGCGCCCGCGTAGTGGTGAACGGACTTTTTGTGGTGAGCGGGCTTCTGTGGTGAGCGGGCTTGCCCCGCGCCGGGCCGCGAAGCGGCCCTATCAAGAGCACCGCGTTTTTCCAGGTAAATCCTGATAACAGCTTTTGGTGCCGCTTCGCAGCCCAGCGCGGGGCAAGCCCGCTCACCACAAAAGCCAGGTCACTCCAGGCGGATACATTCAGTCACCCGATGACCCTGGCTCGCCAGCTACGGCGCGCTAGTGTTAATGCTCTTCAGGACGGTCCCCAGGAGCAACGGAATGCGCCCCACACCCCAATCCCATCGCCTGCGTCACGGCCGTTACTCTGAATACGGGCGCAGTTACCTCATTACCGTTGTCGTGCATCACCGTCAGCGCCTATTCACCGACCTTTATCTGGGTCGTCTGCTGGTGGCCGAATTCCGGCAGGTTCATGAGCTGGGATTGGTCGACTCTCTGGCCTGGGTGATCATGCCTGACCACATTCACTGGTTGTTTGAGCTGAAGCAGAAGACCTTGCCCGACGTGGTGCGGCGTATGAAGTCGCGTAGCACGCTGACCATCAACCGGCGTCGTCAAAGCAAGGAGCGTGTCTGGCAACCCGGTTATCACGATAGGGCTGTCCGCGCGGAGGATGATGTTCGCAAGATGGCTCGCTACATCATTGCCAACCCTTTGCGGGCCGGGTTGGTGGCGCAGGTAGGGGATTATTCGTTATGGGATGCTGCATGGCTCTGATTGAGTAATTGATGGCGTGGAGGTTGAAGCCCGCTCACCACAAAAAGGCGCCCGCTTGCCGCATAGGAACCTTCAGGCCTTGAGGGGCTCACTTGTTATGTCGCCCTGTTCCCCTGCCGAAAGGAATCCGCATGCATGCCACCTCATCAACGGTCCCCCTTCATCCCCCCGTCGAACGCGAACTGAGCCTGCGCGCGGTCATCACCGGCACGGTGCTCGGTATCCTGCTGACCCCTTCGAACGTGTATGCCGGGTTGAAGATCGGCTGGTCGTTCAACATGTCGATCATTGCCCTGCTGGTGGGGTATGCGATCTGGCAGGGCCTGGCCAAGCGCTCGTCCGAGCAACTGCCGTGGACGCTGCATGAGAGCAATATCAACCAGACCGTCGCCTCGGCCGCCGCTTCGATCATTTCCGGTGGGCTGGTGGCGCCGATCCCGGCCTATACCCTGCTGACCGGCAACCAGCTGGATGCGCTGCCGATGATCGCCTGGGTGTTCTCGGTGAGTTTCCTGGGCATCTGGATCGCCTGGTACCTGCGGCCTTCGTTGCTCAATGACAAGGCGCTGAAGTTTCCCGAAGGCATGGCCACCCTGGAAACCCTGCTGCATATCTACAACCATGGGCGCGAAGCGGCGACGCGCTTGAAGGTGCTGCTCAGCGCGGCGTTGCTGTCCGGGCTGGTGAAGTGGGTGGACACCTTTGTATGGGCTTTCCCGCGTTGGTCGCCAACCGCCCAACTGGAGCGCCTGACCTTCACCGCCGACCCCTCGCTGTTGCTCCTGGGGTTTGGCGGCATTATCGGCATTCGCGTCGGCCTGACCCTGCTGCTCGGCGCCTTGCTCGCCTGGGGCGGCCTGGGCCCGTGGTTGCTGGCGCAAGGCCTGGTGAGCTTGCCGGCCGGCAGCAGCGGCCCGCAATTTGCGGCGTTGGTGGAGTGGTTGCTGTGGCCGGGAGTGAGCCTGATGGTGTGCTCAACCTTGGCGTCGCTGACGATTCGTCTGTGGGCGTTATACACCTCGACCAAGTCCGCCGGCGGGCAAGCCTGGAGCGTACCCAAACCGGGGCCGGCCGCTGGTTTTGTGCTGTCGATCGTATTGGTGGTAAGCCTGCAGGCGCTGTTGTTCGGCATCAACCTGTGGATGGCGTTGCTGACCATTCCCCTGGCGATCTGCCTGGCGGCCGTCGCCGCCCGCGTGGTGGGCGCCACCGGTATTCCGCCGATTGGCGCCATCGGGCAGTTGTCCCAGCTGAGCTTCGGCATCGTCGCGCCGGGGCAGGTGCCGATCAACCTGATGAGCGCCAACACCGCCGGCGGCTCAGCGGGGCAGTGCACCGACCTGATGAACGACTTCAAGGTCGGCAAGGCCATTGGTGCCACGCCGCACAAGCAAGTGATCGCCCAGATCCTGGGGATTTTCATTGGCAGCATCGTCGGGGTGTTTGCGTACCTGGCGCTGATTCCTGATCCGCAATCGATGTTGCTAACCGAGGAATGGCCGGCGCCGGCGGTCGCGACCTGGAAAGCCGTGGCGCAAACCCTCACCCATGGGCTGGATTCATTGTCGGCAAGCATTCGCTGGGCGATCGGTATCGCAGGGCTGGCCGGGGTGTTGCTGGGCGTACTCGACAGCCTGTTGCCCGCCCATCGCGCCCGCTACCTGCCCAGTGCCGCCGCGTTGGGGCTGGCGTTTGTGCTGCCAGCTTCGGTGTCGCTGATGATGGCCCTGGGTGCGGTGCTCACCTGGCTGGTGAGCTGCCGCTGGCCGAGCCTCACCGAGCGGTTTGCGATTACCGCAGCGGCGGGGTTGATTGCGGGGGAGAGCATCACCGGCGTGGGCGCTTCGCTGTGGCAGATGGCGGCGCCTTAGCCTCTGCGTAGAGGGCAAGCTACTCACTTGGCAAACGCATACTCCCCACCCTGTTCCAGCGCCTGGCGATAAGCCGGGCGTGCCTGGAACCGCTGCACCCACGCCGCCAGGTGCGGGTACGCCGCCAGCTTGCCCTGGGCCTTGGCGATTTCGCCGATAAAGCTCATCTGGATGTCCGCGCCGCTCACGTCATCCCCCAGCAGATACGGCGTGTGTGCCAGCGCCTCGTTGAGGTAACCGAGGTAATTGGCCACTTCCGATTCGATACGTGGGTGCAGCGGTGCACCGGCATCGCCCAGGCGCCCCACATAGAGATTGAGCATCAGCGGCAGCATGGCCGAGCCTTCGGCGAAGTGCAGCCATTGCACGTACTGGTCGTAGGCGGCGGTGGCCGGGTCCGGCTGCAGGCGACCGTCGCCATGGCGGCGGATCAGGTAGTCGACGATGGCGCCGGACTCGATCACCACGTTGGCGCCGTCTTCGATCACCGGGGATTTACCCAGCGCATTGATCGCCTTGAGTTCCGGCGGCGCAAGGTTGGTTTTCGGGTCGCGCTGGTAGCGCTTGATCTCGTACGGCAGGCCAAGCTCTTCCAGCAGCCACAGAATGCGCTGCGAACGTGAGTTGTTGAGGTGATGGACAATGATCATGGGAACTCCGCGGGGCATGGGGTGTGTAGGAACAGACTGCTGCGGCAACGTAGAGTGCCCTGAATCAGCGGGATGTTTGCTTGGCAAACGTCCCTTCGATCAACGCACCACCTCGAACGCCGTGTATTCATACGCCGAGCGCATTTTGCTCGAGGTCGTTGCCAGCGTCACGGCAATGCCCAGGTCTTCGATAAACGCGCGCGAGGTTTTGTAGTCGCCTTGCTCGCACTCCAGCTTGATGGCGTCGCCGGTCAACGAGGCAAACACCTGTCGCGCCGGGAAGCGCTGGCCGACCTTGCAGCTCACAAAGGTCTCGAGCGGGGTATCGGTCGGTTTGCCGGGCACATTCGCCATGTGCAGGTTGGCGCTCAGCGTCTGGCCAGGCGTCCAGCTGCTCGGAATGCTCAGCTCGGCTTCGCGGGTCAGCAGTACCTGGCCGTCGCCCACGCCGTTCATCTTCGACTTCAACTGGATCAGGTCCGCCTGCACCAGGCGCTCGACATGGAAGGTGTCGCTGTAGATCTCGTTCTTGTTCAGCAAGCCACCCACCGCCGTGAAGGTCACCGAGGTGGGGGTGTCGTTGCTGCCATCGCTTTTTTTCGACAGGTAGGTGTAGTTCAACGTCTTGAACTTCGGCTGTAGCAGGGCCGAGTCGAGGCGCTGGAGCACGCTGGCGGGGACGGCGACGTCGTTGATGCTTGGTTCCACGATAGTGCGCGGGTAGTCCACCGGTTGGATGTCTGGACGCGACCAGGCCAGCAGCGCCGCATCGACACCACCCTGCAACGAACAACTGATGCGCGATTGCGTGCCGTCGCTGCCCTCGGGCTCGACCAGCAGCACGCGCTCGACTTCGCGGGTGCCCGGCGCGGTGCCGGGCCGTGGCTTGATGGCCTGCCAGCGGTCGCCGACCTTGAGCTCGCTGCGGATGTAGGCGCCGTCGCCTTTTTGCAGGCGAGCCGGTTGGTCGAGCAGCGGGGCAAGGCGTTGGGCAACCTCGTCGATGTTGCCTTGCACAACAAAGCCCCAGTAATAGTAGAGCCCCAGGTTGCCAAGGTCGGTGGCCTCGTCGGCGTACGACAACAGCTTCAAGCCGGCGATGGGCGGCGTGCTGACCGGCACCGCGTTGGCCTTGCGGTCTGCACGGTTGACCACCGCGATCCACGCGAAGTCTTTGTCCTGCTTGAGCGGTGCGTAGGCCTGCCAGGCGTCGCGGTGGCTGTTCAGGCGGCTGAAGAACGTCGCGTCGCAGCGGGTGAAGGCCTTGAGCGTGTCGGTCAGCGCGGCGTCGTCGGCGTGGGCGATGGAAGGCAGCAGCGCAGAGGCGAGGAGGAGGGCGGCGGTGGGCAACTTCATCGAGGGGATGTCCGTATCGGGAGCGGGAACTGGGCATTATCCAGAAATTACCCGCCAAAGGCTCGGTTCAATGACCGAGAGTATCTACACCCGCGCCACTTTTCAGATCCACAGATCATTCGTGGCCGTACGTTCGCCGCCTTCATGGCCGGTATTCAAGATGCCTCGAGGCTCAATCATCATCAGCTTCGCCTCACCCTCGGCGGCAGTCCGATGTTCAACGCCACGCGGGACCACATACAGCTCGCCCGCCGCCACGTACACCGGGCCTTCCGGCAGATCGATACGCAGCGTCCCTTCGAGCACCAGGAACGCTTCGTCGGTTTCCGGGTGCGAGTGCCAGATGAACTCGCCTTCGATACGCACCACCTTGAACTGGTAGTCGTTCATTTCGGCGACGACCCTGGGGCTCCACTGCGCGTCGATGAGCGATGCCTTTTGCGCGAGGTTTACCGGTTGTGCCGAGTGCTGTGACGTAGCCATGATCCATCCTCTGGTAGGTAAGACGGCCAGATTATCGAGGCCACGGGGCGCCTGGCTTGTACGATCCTGCAGGTTGGTCGTCTAAAGCTCGGCCGATTTCCGGCGATAACCTGTATGAACCCGCCAATCAAGGATCGATGAAATGGCTCTTTCCGTCAGCGCTGCCTATCTCCCGCCGGCCAACACCAGCCTTACACCTTCCGACCAGAAGCTCGTGGCCCAGCCACTGACGGCCGCCGCGAAAGACGCGTTGGCCAACGCCGCCCCGGCGGCCGTCTACCATCCCAGTGGATCAGCCAGCTCCCCCTTGGAACCGCTGGAGGCGGTCGACACCTGGGTCGGTCGTACCCAGTCGCGAGACTTTCCTCGCCGCGCTGAAATCTTCAACGGGGCGTTCAGTACGCTGAAGGCTTCCTTCAAGTCATTCGAGTCAGCGCTGTCGACCACCGCTCCCGACTTGGCCGGCAAAAAATACGGCTTCACCGTCGAAGCCGATGGCCGCCTGAAAGTGCTGGATTCGGCCAGCCAGCTCAGCCGCTCGGATACCCAGCGGCTGACGGATTTGCTCAATCAATCCCCTGGTCTGAAAACCGCAGCCGTTGCCTACCGGAATGCCGCCATCGACATGGTGGACGCCGATTCCGTCTGGTCGGGCCTGGGCTATTACAGCCTGACCAACGAAAACTTCGCCAAGACCCTTGATCTGGCGCCTCTACTCACGGATCACGACCCGTCGGACATCAAGGGGGCCAAGGACCGGACTTTTATCCAACAACTGCAATACAAAGGCGAGCGGGCGACGCAAGCGACGGAAGCGGCGATGTATGAGCGGCGTGGAATACAGCGGTTCAGTACGCAGGCGTGACCTGCCTGGTGGGGTAAAAATGCAGCCGTGCAGCGACCATCGCGAAAGCCCGCAGAAGCCCTGCCCATTGGTACAACCGGCGCCAGGAAGATGCGCACTCACACCTTGGCCGTATGCACCTTGGCCAGGCGCACGCGCCAATCGCCGTCATGGCGCAGGCGGCATTCTTCCTCGGAGTCGAAGTGTACGCAGCGCTCCATGGGCGCGCCGTGCACGTCCGCATCGTTGAGTGCGGCGGCAGTCAGCTCTCGCATGCGTGTGTCTGCCCCGGTCGAGAGGGCGTGCTCCTTGCTGGCGCGGCTGTCGAACACCCAGATCACCCGCAGGCTTTGGGGGAAGGCGCTGTAGTCGACGGTGTGGGTCAGCCAGTCGAAGCCGGGGATTTCAGTCTTGGCGGTTTCGCAGGCGTCGGTGAGGGCGGCGATGAGACGGCGGTCGAGGCGGGCGGTTTCGCGATGGGTCAGGGGCATGGAGATTCTGCAGGGGGGAAACGCCTGAGAATAGCAGCGTGCGCAAGTGGGTGGCAGTACTCATCTGGGATGGGCTTTAAGCCGGCCCAGTATCGCCGTGCGCAGGCAACCCCAGGCGATCAACCCGATAATCAGCACCTCGGCGATGCCGACAAGCAGGTTGAATGAAAAAACCATCGGTTGCTCAGCCCAGTAAAAACTTGTCGACCCCGTTCGAAGCCCGCTGACCCGCAGCCGTCCGGTCAACAGCGCACGCATCAATGCGATCACGTGAGTCAACTCCAGCACCGCCAGGAACGCTCCCAGCAGGGTGAGCAGGGCGCGGGCGGGAAGGCCGAGTTTCTCGCTCGATTCGTGTGAAGAGGTGAGCTCTTTCCCCTTCAGCTTGACCCCCTTTGCCGCTCTGTCGTGGGCGGGGGCGGGCCTATAGGCGGTCGCCCTGGCCGCCGGATCGACCACCACCTCGGTGGGTACCGGCAGGTTCAGGTAGCCGGCCAGCTCACGCAGCCACCTGTCGGTGCGTTGACTGCCCGGCACCACCGGCACGTTGTCGGTGGTCAAACGCTGCTCGCTGCCATCGCGCATCACCAGCCACAGCTGGGTATAGACCGGCTCGGCCTGTGGGCGGCGGCGAAGTTCGAGGGCATGGAGGGCATTGATGCTGAACACCGACTGCACCCGTTCGCGGCCGCCGAAAAAGTTACGGGTGCGGCGCGTGCCTTCACCGCTGTGCCGCGATAACAGCAAGGTCTCGCGGGTGCCGGTGTACACCATCAGCAGCAGGCCAAGGGCAGGAATCAGCAGCAGGCCGAGCACGATCAGCAGCGAGGACAGTGGGTCCAGGTCCGCCATCGACGCATTTTCAGCGCTGAACCCCAACACGACGAAGGCCAGCGGCAGGATGAAGGCCATTGCGCCGGTCAGCAGCACGAATGCGCTTTGCACCCGATTGCGCGAGTGGATGTGCAGGTCACCCTGGGCGGTGCGCTCGAAGCGATGGCCTATCAACATGCAGCTCTCCTGGTGCGCCGTTTTAAGGTTGCTCGAAAGTCTGTGACAGGCGGTGCATGTCGCAGCGCAGGATAGCTTACGGCTTGGTCAACGGCGCAGTCAGCCATTGACCCGCACCTGAATCAACCTGCTCAAGCATGACTTGAGCACCCTTCAAATCAAGGTATGCAAATCCATCTTCCAGGCGTTGATAAGCTACTTTGAAGCCCAGACGAGAAACCCAAAAAGCCAAGCTGCTGTCCAGGTTGGTGACCATTAACTCCGGTACCAGTTTGTTATGTTCGAACATGGGATGACTTCCATTTCAAAAGGCTCGTTTTTGCGAGCAGGCAGGTTTTGCGCCGTTGGCTTCTATACCGCGACGGGAACGTGGCGAGCGCGATGATGTACCGTCGGGTGCGAATTATCGAGTCGCGTCGAGTGACAACATAATGGCCCAGAGTTTTTTACACACTCTGGGCCGGTTAGCGACCGTTGCTCTCGGGAGCATCCGTTTCTGGTCGAAAGCCCCCCCTTTCTAAGCCAACCGGTCTACCATGCCCCCCCCGGCAGTGGTTGCACGCGCTACCGACTCAACTTTTAAAGGTATCGCAATGTCCATCGACCAAATCTCCCTCCCCAAAGGCGTAGGCCCTCACGCCGCCAAGCTTCTCGACGCCATCACCGGCGCCGCCACCCATGAAGAACTCAACCGCGCTGGCGGCAAGGCTGAAGGTTTTGTGCTTGGTCTGGAATCCACCAAAGCCATCAAGAGCCAAATCGCCGAGTCGTTGTATGTGGCCTACGACGATGCGGCGAGTAATCGTTCTAGTGAATTGAAGGGCTAGGCATTAACCGGAGCAGGGCGCTTCGCGGTCGAGCAATTTGGCCGTGAGGAGTACGCCCAGCTCGCTCAGTTGGTGGATAGCGAGGGCGATGTCGCGGTGTTTGCCGGACAGGTCTTCGGACAAGTCGAGCAGCAGTGTGCTGACTGAGGCGAAGGTTTCGTAACTGTTGGTGATGAGGGTTTCGTTGCTGGCGTCGGGAGCGACACTGAAGAGAGCGGTTGAATCAGGTTTGACTTGAGACATAACGATATCCAGATGTGGGCCGTCACCTCGTCGCTACTAAACAAAAAGGTGGCAGCTGTACGCAGGTTAGTAGACCGGTGGATATCAAAGCCGGCGCGCCCGAAGGCGCCCTACGCACAGCCACCATCAAGCACAGACGCAATGTCTGACTGATGACGCTCATGCACTTTTTGATACCCAACTCAGGCTACTAAACCCGATCACCGAGAGATTCAGCGACCGAGCCACCTTAGAGACGGCCATCCCAGCGCACAAGCCGGCGGATTCTGACGCAAGCGTAGGCAAGGGAGCAAGGCACGGTGGCTGCGCGGCTCACACCGTAAGACTTAATAACCATCCCGCCGCGCCGCTTCCTACAACCACCAGCCACGGTGGCAGTTTCCACACCATCAGCGCCACCAGGCCAATCAGCGCCAGGGCGACGTCCCGGGCGGTGAAGATGGCGCTGGTCCACACCGGTTGGTACAGCGCCGCCAGCAGCAGGCCGACCACCGCCGCGTTCACACCCGCCAGCGCGGCTTGGGTGCGCGGGCTGCGGCGCAGGCTTTCCCAGAAGGGCAGTGCGCCCAGCACCAGTAAAAACGACGGTGCGAAGATCGCCAGCAGGCAGAGCAGGCCACCGAGCCAGCCGTTCGGCGCTTGGGTCATCGAGGCGCCGAGGAAGGCGGCGAAGGTGAACAACGGGCCGGGCATGGCTTGGGCAGCGCCGTAGCCGGCGAGGAATACATCGTTGCTCACCCAGTGGCGGGGCACGACTTCGGCCTGCAGCAAGGGCAGCACCACGTGGCCGCCGCCGAATACCAGCGCGCCGGTGCGGTAGAAGGCGTCGGTCACGGCCAGGGTTGGGTTGGGCAGCCACTGGGCGAGAATCGGCAGGCTGGCCAGCAACAGCACAAACAACGACAGCCATAGCGCCCCGGCGCCACGGCTGATGGTCACGGGCAGGGCGTCGTGCGCGGTGGGCGGTGTGGGCTTGAACAGCAGCAGGCCGGCCATGCCCGCGATGAGGATCACGCCGACCTGGCCCCACGCCGAGGTTTGCAGCAGGGCCACGCAAGCGGCGAGCAGCATCACGGCCACGCGCGGGGCGTCGGTGCACAGGTTGCGCGCCATGCCCCACACGGCCTGGGCGACCACGGCGACGGCCACCACTTTAAGGCCATGCAGCACGCCGGGCGGGATGGCGGTGCTGTGCCGGGTGATGCCCAAGGCCAACAGGATCAGCACCACGGCGGACGGCAAGGTAAACCCGAGCCACGCCGCCAATGCGCCGCCGTACCCCGCGCGCGACAGGCCGAGGGCGATGCCGACCTGGCTGCTGGCGGGGCCGGGCAGGAATTGGCACAGTGCGACCAAATCCGCGTAACTGCGCTCGCTCAGCCAGCGTCGCCGGGTCACGAACGCGTCCCGGAAATAACCCAGGTGCGCAATCGGGCCGCCAAAGGAGGTAAGGCCCAGGCGCAGGAAAATCAGAAACACTGACCAGGGGCTTTCGCGTCGATCTGCAGGGGAGTCAGCCAAGGCGGGCGGTCTCGGTGAGGGCAGGGCATCGCGGCACCTTAGCGAATTTTGATGACGTGAAGAAGCGGCGCCAGCGCTCAATGTTGTACCGTTGCTCCCCAGGACCGTACCGATGATGAAGGAGCGCCCATGACATTGACCGTCGACACCCTGCTCGAACTGGCCATGGCCAACCCCATCAACGCCGAAATCACTGCGCGCCTGCCTGACCTTGGTGTGGACCAGTGCATGCTCACGGCGGGCTGCCTGTTCCAGGCGGTGTGGAATCATCAGGCGAATCTGCCGGCTGATCAGGGCGTGAAGGACTACGACGTTTTTTACTTCGACACCGACCTGTCCTACGAGGCGGAAGACGCGGTAATTCGTGCGGCGGATGAACTGTTCAAAGACCTGGGCGTGAATGTCGAGGTCAAGAACCAGGCGCGGGTGCACCTTTGGTACGCTCGGCGCTTTGGTCGGCCTTACCCGCAGTTGCAGTCGGCGCGCGACGGGGTCGACCGTTATCTGGTGGCCGGTACGTGCATCGGCTTGGAGATTGCCACGGGCGACGTGTATGCGCCGTATGGGTTGGAGGATGTGGAACTGGGGATTTTGCGGATTAATCCACTGCATCCGGAGCAGGCGTTGTTTGAGCAGAAGGCGCGCAGTTATCAGGCGCGGTGGCCCTGGCTGAGGATTGTCGGGTTGGAGATACCGGAATGAATTGGCGCTGAACTTTTAGGTAGGTGTCGCACGTCCAAGCTTCAAATCACTCCCGCCAAGGACAGACGATGACCTTCTTTATCTTCCTGCTTGCCTGCGCCGCCGCCGCCAGTACCGGCGTCATTTTCAAACCCGGCGCCTGGTACGAATCCCTCGTCAAACCCAGCTTCACCCCACCCAATTGGCTGTTCCCGGTGGCCTGGACGATCATCTACCTGCTGCTGGCCTGGGCCGGCTATCGCTTGAGCCTGATCCCAGGCAGCCAAATGGTGCTGGCGCTGTGGGCTGCGCAAATTGCCCTGAATACCCTGTGGACACCGGTATTTTTCGGCGCGCATCGCCTGCTGGCCGGGATGGTGATCATCGTGTTGCTGTGGATCACCGTGGCGGCGATGGTGGTGCTGGCCGTGCGCCTGGACCTGATCACCGGCCTGATCCTGTTCCCGTACCTGGCGTGGCTGTGTGTGGCGGCGGCGCTGAATTTCTCGATCCTGCGTAATAACCGCTGATGGCTCGCCAACCGTGGCCCGTCAGCGAGGCGGAACTGGCGCAGATGCGCCGCTTCAATCAGAAGCTCGCCTGGCTGCCGCGCTTCAAGATCCGCAATCGCGTTACGCCGCGTTTGATCCAGGCGCTGTTGCGCGTCAGTCAAACGCTCAAGCGTGCCATACCGGCTGAAAGCCGGATTGTCGACCACGTCCCGGTGCGCATCCTGCGGCCGAGCGGCAAGCCCAAGGGCGTGGTGCTGGATATCCACGGCGGCGGCTGGGTGATCGGCAATGCGCAGATGGATGACGACCTCAACCTGGGCATGCTGCAGGCGTGCGACGTGGCGGTGGTGTCGGTGGATTATCGGTTGGCGGTGGATACGCCGGTCGAAGGCTTGATGGAAGACTGCCTGAACGCCGCACGTTGGTTGCTCACGGATGATGAGTTTGCCGGGCTGCCGGTGATCGTCGTCGGTGAATCGGCCGGTGGGCATCTGGCGGCGGCGACGTTGCTGGCCCTCAAGCAATGGCCGGAACTGCTCAAGCGCATAAGCGGCGCGGTGCTGTATTACGGCGTTTATGACCTGACCGGTACACCGAGCGTACGCGCGGCCGGGCCTGAAACGTTGCTGTTGGACGGACCGGGGATGGTGGAAGCGTTGCGCATGCTCACGCCGGAGCTGAGTGATGATGAGCGCCGACAGCCGCCGTTGTCGCCGTTGTATGGCGACTTTGAAGGGCTGCCCCCAGCGTTGATGTTTGTGGGGGAGTTGGACCCGCTCAAGGACGATACGCTGCTGATTGCCGAGCGGTGGCCCAATGCTGAAGCACACCTGTTGCCGGAGTCGGCCCATGGATTTATTCATTTTCCGGTGGCGATGGCGGATGGGGTGTTGGCCTATAGCCGACAGTGGATCACTCAGTGCATTGATGGCGAACAGGCATAACTGTATAGGCGCCTCTCTAAGGCTCACCCATTCCTCTGTGGTGAGCGAGCTTGCTCGCGTTGGGCTACGAAGCAGCCCCAAAACCAGCCAGTGCAGAGTAAGCTCGCTTCCCACAGAAAGGACCGATTCACCACAACCGCCTTATCTTTTATCAGCAGGCCGGGTACCCTCTTTTCTTCAAACATTCCCCCCCAAGCCAAGGAAAGCACGTGAAGATTCTCCAAGGAGCCATCGGTCTATCGGCGCTGTATCTGCTGGCAGGCTGTGGCCAGGTCACCGAAAAAACACTGACGTTCGATGTGCCCTATGGGATGTATGAAACCGTTCTGCGCCAGAACGTCACCGGAACAGGCCAGTTGACCTGCAAGGTCACCACCGACAACCAGGACCGCGGCGAAAAGTGGGTGCCGTCGGTGATTCTCGCGGCGGCCGAGGACGCTGCCGAGGACGACACCCTGTTTCTTTCCAGCTACACGCCCGCCGACAGCGACCAGCGCTTGTTCCAACTGCGCACCTTCAACAAAGCCAAGCCAGTCATCGATACCTTCTTCCATCGGGCCCCCGACCAACACGGTGTGTATACGTTGCGCCTGACCTGGCAAGCGGACGGCGCCATTGGTTATCAGGTCGCCAGCGGTGGGGCCTGGGAAGAGAGGAAACTCGTCGACAAGCCCGGTTTTTCCGTGCGCCATGTGAGCGTGCATGCCTCCGGTATGAAGGGCAGTGCTGTGTGTGAGTTGCGCGAGTGAACGCGCTGACGTTGAGGCCGGCGACGGTGACCGATCTGCCGTTCTCCCTGTGGTGAGCGGGCTTGTCCCGCGTTGGGCTGCGAAGCAGCCCCGAAACCAGTCTCTACAGAGTGTCTGATACAACGCATTCCTCTTGACTGGGGCTGCTACGCAGCCCAACGCGGGCAAGCCCGCTCGCCACAACAGCCTATCTGCCACCGCCCCTCCCACAGTAGAGTCTCGGGTGAAGTGGACATGTGCTGTTCAGTTAGACCGCAACCGCAGTATCTGCGCCCCATCAAACGGGTCCGTCAGGTAGTGCGCCTGCACCCCGAATGTCTCCTGTAGTCGCTGTGGCGTCAGCACCTCCAGCGGCTTGCCCAGCGCGACCAGGCGCCCACGGTCCAGCACGGCCAGGCGATCGCAGGTCAGCGCCTGGTTCAGGTCATGCAGGGCGATGAGGGTGGTCACCGGCAAGCCTTGTACGCCTTTCAAAATCGCCAGTTGATGCTGGATATCCAGGTGGTTGGTCGGCTCATCCAGCAACAGGATCTGCGGCCGTTGCGCCAGGGCGCGGGCGATGTGCACGCGCTGGCGTTCGCCGCCGGAGAGGCTGCGCCAGGCGCGGTGGCTCAGGTGGGTGGCGTCCACATCATGCAGGGCCTGGCGCACGATGGCGTCGTCGTCGCCGGACCACGGGCTCAGCGCCGACAGCCACGGTGTACGGCCCAACGCTACGGCGTCGAATACGCGGATGGCGTCGTCGGTGTCGGCCTGTTGCTCTACCACCGCCAGCTGTTGGGCGATGGCGCGGCGGGACAGGTCGCCCAGGCGCTGGCCGCCCAGGTGCACGTCGCCGCTGGCCGGTGTGCGCAGGCCGGCGAGCAGTTTGAGCAGGGTGGATTTGCCGGAGCCGTTGGGCCCGACGATCCCCAGGGTTTCCCCCCGCTGAACCTCCAGGTGAATATCCTGCAGCAACTCCGCCTCACGCACCTTGAAGCCCAGGCCGGTGCAACTCAGTACGCTCATCGCGCATTCCTCCGGCCAATCAGGATCAGCGCAAACACCGGCGCGCCCACCAGCGCCGTCACCACGCCGACCGGGATCACCTGGCCTTTGATCAAGGTGCGCGACAACACATCGGCCGCAATCAAAAATAACGCGCCGCCCAGCGCACTGGCGGGCAGCAGGCGCGAATGTCCGGTGCCGAACAGCAGGCGCACCGCGTGGGGGATCACCAGACCGACAAAGCCGATGGAGCCGACAATCGACACCATCACCGCCGTCACCAGCGCCGCGCACCCCACCAGCACAACCTGCACACGGCGCACCGGGATGCCCAGGGACGCGGCCGAATCCGTGCCGAAGGTGAACGCATCCAACGCGCGACGATGCCACAGGCACACCGCCAGGCCGGTGACCGCCACCGGCACCGCCAGCCACACCGACGGCCAGCGCACGCCGCTGAGGTTGCCCAGCAGCCAGAACATGATGCCGCGCGCCTGTTCGGAACTGGCGGACTTGGTGATCAGGAACGCGGTAAGTGCATTGAACAGCTGCGACCCGGCGATGCCCGCGAGGATGATCTGCCCGGTGCCGCTGGACGAACCGCTGGCCCGCGCCAGCAGGATCACCAGGGCAAACGCCGCCATCGCGCCGACAAAGGCGCCGGCCGACAATGAAATCAGCCCGCCGCCCACGCCCATCAACGCCACCAGCACCGCGCCGGTCGAAGCCCCGGCGCTGATGCCCAGCAGGTACGGATCGGCCAACGGGTTGCGCAGCAACGACTGCAAAATCACCCCGCAGGTGGCCAGCCCCGCACCGCAGGCGGCGGCCACCAGGGCACGGGTGAGGCGGTAGTTCCACACCACGCCTTCATCGATCGGGTCCAGCACGTAACCGGCCGCCCACAGTTTGTTGGCGAGCACCTGTAGCACCACCTGGGGCGAGATGGCGGTTTCGCCGATGGCCACGCCGGCGAGCACGGCGATCAGCAATAGCGCCAGGGCGAGTAAGGTCCGGATCATTGCGGCAGGTCGTAGCCGTCGATGGCCGTGGCCAGGTGTTCAAGGCCGTCGAACATGCGGATGCTGGCCTGCAGCGCCAGGGCGTCGAGGATGATGATGCGGTTGTTTTTCACCGCGTCCATGTTGCGCGTGACCGGGTCGCTGCGCAGGAAGGCGAGTTTCTTTTCATGGTCGTCGGCGGGGTAGCGGCGGCGGTCCATGCGGGCGATCACCAGGAAGGTCGGGTTGGCCTTGGCGAGGGTTTCCCAGCCGACGGCGGGCCATTCTTCATCGGATTGCACCACGTTGTGCAGGCCGAGGGTTTCGAGCATGAACTCCGGAATGCCCTTGTGGCCGGCCACGTAGGGGTCGCTGGCCAGCTCGGCGCTGGAGAACCACACCAGCGCGCTGGCCTGCTTGAGGCCTTTGCTCTGCACGGTGGCCACGGATTGGGCCAGGCGCGCCTGGAGCTCATCGTTCAACTGTTGGCCGCGATCCTGTACATCGAAAATCTGCGCCAGCTGGCGGATGCTCTTGTAGATCGTCTCGATACGGAACGGCTCCAGCCGCGTGCCGTCGGCGCCCACCAGGTTGTCCTTGCCTTCGCAGTCGGAGGGCAGCAGGTAGGTGGGAATCTTCAGGTCGTGAAACTGCTCGCGGGTGCCGACCACGCCCTGCGGGCCCACCACCCATTCCAGCTCGGCGGCCACCAGTTGCGGGCGCTTGGCGATTACCGCTTCAAAGCTGGGCTCGTTGTTAGCCAGGCGCTCGATGCGGTCGTTCTGCGCCTTGAACTGCGGCAACACGCTGTTGAACCACAGCGAGGTGCCCACCACGCGGTCAGCCACGCCGAGGGCATAGAGCATTTCGGTGGCGGCCTGGCCGATGGTCACGCTGCGCGCGGGCGCCTGCGGGAAGGTGAGGGTGCTGCCGCAGTTTTCCAGGGTCAGCGGGTAATGCGTGGGGGCGGCGTGGGCCAGGGCGCAGAAACCCAGGCCGCTGATCAGGGCGGTAACGCGTGGCAGCATGAGGCGATCTCCGTGTGAACCGTACGTGGAAACAGGGGAGGTACGGTTCGGAAATACGCCCTCGAACGCTGCCGAACGGGCAGGCAAGGAGGTCCTTCCCGGACACCCCGCCGGTTAGTGATTACTGGGCCGGCAGGTCTCCTGACTGATGCGTCGTCGCCACGCTCCGGCCTTCCCGGACGCGGTCCAGTGGCAGTGGGGAGCAGGCTCTGCACCTACAGTTGCGGGGGCAGTTCCGATTGACGCGGTGTACCGCGCTTCGGATTCCCTATTAGTCCCGTTCGGGAACCGGCGCGGTATGGTAGTTGATTAGGGCGAGGCGATACAGCCCGAAGGGCGCCCGGTCAGAGACGAATATCCTCGGGGCCGCGGATCAGCGCTTCAATTCGCGTGCCCGTGGCGCGCTCTTCGTTGCTGAAACCGTCGTAGTCCGCCAGGTTGGCGAAGCGGATGCCGGTCAATTGTTCGATCTGGATCACGCTGCGCTGGTAGGTCCTGACCTGGCCGAACATCAGGTCGAGCTGACCCAGCTCGCGGCTTTGGTCGATCATATAGGCGCTGGCGGAGGGCTTGCCGTCATCGCTGAGGTAGGCCACCACTTTCCAGAACGCCTTGGGGATCCTGATACCACGGTAAAGGCGGTCGTCGTCGGCGAACACCGGGCCGCTGAACACCGTTGCCCGGGCTTTCCAACGTTGCGTGTTATTGAGGATGTAGTCCTCCAGTTCAAGCCAGGTCTTCTGGTTGAACCCGCTCATCTGCGGCGAGCAGTTGGTGAAGTGGAAGGTGTCGAGGTTGGCGGTGTTTGCCGCATCGCCCCAGTTGGGATCCTGGCGCCGTACTAGGTGGCCGCGGTCCAGGCCATTGCTGGCATAGAGCTCTTCGCCCACCTGGGCGCTGATCGGCAGGCGCCCGTCGTAGGCCCAGGTGTCGTTGCTGCGGATAATCTCCACATGCTGCCCGCCATCGATATTGACGCCCACGTAGAGCGCCAGTCGTCGGGAACGGGACATCGTCACCGAGAAATGCGTGTAGTCCAGGCGCAGGGGTTGGACGTCATCCGTCAATGCCTCAGCGGCGGTGGGCCAGGGCACTGTGAAGCTGCTGAGAAAGTCCTCGGCGTAGCCGCGTCGGTCCTGTAGATCCTTGGCCGGAGTGACACGGGGCGTCGCCGCCCGGGCTTCCATCAGGGTGGGATTGGTCGCGATCAACGGGCGCAGATCGGCGAGTCGTGGGCGGTGCGCAAGATCGATTTTGGCTTTGCGGGCTGGCATGGGTAAGTCCTCCTTGGATAAACACGACTGCAACATAGATTGATGACAATTGATGACACGGGTTAACCCTGGGGGGCTATCCTCAAACGGTTACCGGAGCAACACCATATGCCAACAGGGAGCCAGCTAAATGTGTGATCGCCACCACCGCAACCCGATTTTCTGCCTGATCCCGCCGTACATGCTCGACCAGATCGCGCGTCACGGTGATAAGGCCCAGCGCGACATCGCGCTGCGCACCCGCGCCAAGGACAGCACGTTTCGTTCGCTGCGCATGGTCGCAGTGCCCGCCAAGGGGCCGGCCCACATGGCCCTGGTCATGGGTGCCGGCAAACGGCGCTCGATCTACAGCGCCGAAGGCACCGACAGCCTGCCGGGCAAGCTGGTCCGCGGTGAAGGCCAGCTCGCCAGTGGCGACGCCGCCGTGGACGAAGCCTATGACGGCTTGGGTGCCACGTTCGATTTTTTCGAAGAGGTGTTCGACCGCAACTCCATCGACGACGCCGGCATGGCGCTGGATGCCACCGTGCACTTTGGCCAGAACTATAACAATGCGTTCTGGAACTCGACCCAGATGGTGTTTGGCGACGGCGATGGGCAGTTGTTCAACCGCTTCACGGTGGCCCTCGATGTGATTGGCCATGAATTGGCCCACGGCGTCACCGAGGACGAGGCCAAGCTGATGTATTTCAATCAGTCCGGCGCGCTGAACGAGTCACTCTCGGACGTGTTCGGCTCACTGATCAAGCAGTATGCGTTGAAGCAAACCGCCGAAGACGCCGATTGGCTGATCGGCAAAGGGTTATTCACCAAGAAGATCAAAGGCGTCGCCCTGCGTTCGATGAAGGCACCCGGCACCGCGTTCGATGACAAGCTGCTGGGCAAGGACCCTCAGCCAGGGCATATGGATGATTTTGTCCAGACCTACGAGGACAATGGCGGGGTGCATATCAATTCCGGGATTCCCAACCATGCGTTCTATCAAGTGGCGACCAGGTTGGGCGGGTTTGCCTGGGAGCGCGCAGGACGTATCTGGTATGACGCGCTGCGCGATGCGCGGTTGCGGCCAAACTCGGGGTTTTTACGTTTTGCGCGTATAACCTACGATATCGCCGGTCGTCTCTACGGCGCGAACAAGGATGAGCACAAGGCGGTCAAGGAGGGCTGGAAAGCGGTTGGCATTAACGTCTGACGTGAGGAACAGCCATGCAAATTTCGATCAAGGAAAACGGCGGGCCGGCGTTTTTTCCGGGTTTGACCAAGCCTCGTACGGTGGAGTTGAACACGTTGCCCGAGCCGGACCAGCAAGAGTTGCGGCAGCTGATCGAGGCTTCAAACTTCTTTCAATTGCCGCAGAGCACCACGCCAGAGCCCGGAAACCCGGGCCAGGTGCACTACACCCTGACCGTGAAGGAAGGCCAGCAGGAACATACGGTGTGCGTGCTCGCGCCGGTGAAGTCGCAGGCGCTGGATGGGCTGGTGCAGTGTGTGCGCCGGCATATCCGCAGTTGAGGTCACCCCAGCAGTTCCTTCACCTTGGAAATGAGCTTGTTGATGTCGAACGGCTTGTCCAGCACCGCATCGAACAGGTCCGAGCGCTGCATGCCGATATGGGCCTGCGCGCCGCTGATCAGGATAATCGGCAGGTGCTTGACGGCCGGCAGTGCACGGACCGCTTCGGCGAACTCCTCACCGTCCATCACAGGCATCATGAAATCGGTGATGATCAGCGACGGCCGTTCTCGCTCCAGCACCTCCAGCGCCTTTTTCCCATTGCCAGCTGTGACGACCATGAACCCCTCATCTTCCAGTGCGTAGGCAAGGATATCGGCGATCAAGTACTCGTCATCGACGACCAGGATAGTGGCCATGTCAATTCAACCTACCCAAAGACTTAAAAAGCTGAACCAGGCAGCGCTGAATTGGATGCAACTGAGGGGGCATTTCTTGAGACCTTTCTTAAGTCAACGGCTTGGTCACGGATCACCACCTCCAATAATGAGGGGTCATAAAAGCTGTCTCTGACCTTAAGAATGGAAAGCGTCCTTCTAAGTTCAGACTGAATCTCGAAGAAACGCATAAGCATGAGGTTGTCGGCAATGCTCGACAGTTCAGACGCGGGGGAAGTGACCTCCGAGCCGAACAGGTCATGCATCTCCCACGTGGCAAACACCGTGACGCCCCTGGCACGCAGTTCGTTCATCAGTGCGCTGTAGAAATCGGTGATCCGCGCCGGGTTGTTGGAGACGCGGGTCATGCCGCTCAAGCTGTCGATGAACAGGCGCTTGATGCCCTTTTCCTCGACCAGGCGCAGCAATCGCGCACCCAGCCCGTCCAGCAGGCCTTCGGTGGTGGGCTGCCAGGCGATGGTCAGTGCGCCACTGTCTTCCATCTCCTGGATATCGATGCCCAGGGATTGGCCTTTGAGCCGCAGGCGCTGAGGGCTTTCGTAGAAGCCGAAGTGCAGGCCGGGGGCGTCTACCGTCGACTCTGAGAGGAACTTGAGGCCCAGGGTGGTCTTGCCGATGCCCGACGGTCCCATGACCAAAGTCACGCTGGAACTGTGCAGCCCGCCGCCGAGGATGCCGTCCAACGAGCCGATACCGCTGGCGATGCGCGTCAGGTCGGCGCTGTCTGGCGCGGACGGCCGGCCATAGAGGCTTTCCAGGCGTGGGTACACCACCAGGCCGTCGTCGTTGATTTCACACTCGTGCAGGCCGGTGAGCGCGCCGCTGCCGCGGGTCTTGCGCAACTGGATACGGCGCACGGAACGGGTGCCGAACAGTTCCTCGCCCATTTCGATCACGCCATCGACCATGGTGTGCTCGGGGCTGCCGTCATCCAGGCGTGAGCTGGTGAGGAACAACACCGTGCAACCGGCGAAGGCGGCATGCCCTTGCAGTTCGGAAATGAATTTTTTCGTGTCGATCGGCGAGTCAGCCTTTGAGCGCGCGTTCAACAAGCCGTCCACCACCATGACAGTGGCCCTCTGCCTGCTGATCTCACGCCTGAGCAGCTTGACCACTTCGTCGAGGCCTTCGTTTTCCAGGGTGTCGAAGGCGCTGACAAACTGGATTTCGGCGCCGACACGGGAGGCGTCAAAAAAGCTCAGGGTAGAGAGGAACTGGAAAAGGCGGTCGTGGGATTCCGCCAACAGCGTGGCAACCAGGACTCGGCCGCCATTACGCGCGTGATGAAACCCCAGCTGGTTGGCAAGGATGGTTTTACCTGAGCCGGGGCGGCCCTGAATGATGTAGGACGCCCCAGACACCAGCCCTCCCTTGAGCAGAGCGTCCAGCCCTTCGATTCCGCTTTGAAGGCGATTTAGCTTTTCCACAGTGCGATCCTGACCCTAAAAACATGCTGTTAAGCCGAGTGGACAGAATGCTAACGCCATTTGTTCACTGCTGCTACTTGCGATCCAGCCATACGGTCTGCGCATTGCAGAATTCGCGCAGGCCAAAATGCGACAACTCGCGCCCGAACCCGCTCTTCTTCACGCCGCCAAACGCCACCCGAGGGTCGGACACGCTGAACGCATTGATGAAGATCCCGCCGGTGTCCAGCTGGTTGGCGATGTCGCGGGCCTTAGCCGGGTTGGTGGTGAAGAGGCTGGCGGTGAGGCCGAACTCGCTGTCATTGGCCAGGGCCACGGCGTGGTCGACGTCGCGGGCGGTGATGATCGAAGCCACGGGGCCAAACAGTTCCTGCTTGAACGAAGTCATCTGGTCGGTGACGTCAGCCAGTACGGTCGGCTCATAGTAGTTGGCGGCGCCGGCAACTTTGTGGCCACCCAGCAGCAGGGTGGCGCCTTCTTCCAGGGTGGCCTGGACCTGGCCGTGCAGTTCGTCGCGCAGGTCGAAGCGCGCCATCGGGCCGACGTAGGTGCTGGCCGAGGTCGGGTCGCCCATCACCAGCGCGCGGCTGGCTTCGACGAACTTGGCGGTGAAGGCGTCCACCACACCGGCTTCGATGATCAGGCGCTTCGCGGCGGCGCAGACCTGGCCGCTGTTCTGGAAACGACCGATCACGGCGGCCTGCACGGCGGCGTCGAGGTCGGCGTCGTTGAGTACGATGAACGGGTCGGAGCCGCCCAGTTCCAGCACGCATTTTTTCAGCGCGGCGCCGGCCTGGGAGCCGATGGCCATGCCGGCGCGTACGCTGCCGGTGAGGGTGACGGCGGCGATGCGCGGGTCGGCGATGGCGGTGGAGACGCCGTCCTGGGTCACGTTGATCACTTCGAACAGGCCTTCGGCGAAACCGGCTTTCTGCAACGCCGCTTTCATCAGGTAGGCGCTGCCCATCACGTTCGGCGCGTGTTTGAGCACGTAGGTATTGCCGGCGAGCAGGGTCGGCACGGCGCCGCGCAGCACTTGCCATACCGGGAAGTTCCACGGCATCACGGCGAGGATCGGGCCCAGGGGGCGGTATTCGATCCGGGCGCTGCCGTTGTCCACCAGGGTGGGTTCCGGGGCCAGCATGGCCGGGCCGTGGGCGGCATACCACTCGCTGAGCTGGGCGCATTTTTCGATTTCGGCGCGGGCCTGGGTGATGGGCTTGCCCATTTCCAGGGTGATCATCTGCGCCATTTCTTCGGCTTGATCGCGCAGGGCGCCGGCCAGGGCCAGCAGCAATTCGGCGCGCTGGCTGACCGGCTCGCGGCGCCAGGTGCGGAAGGCTGCGGTGGCACGGTCGAGGGCGGCGTCCAGTTGCGCGGCGTTTTCGTAGGGATAGCTGCCGACTGTTTCGCCGGTGGCGGGGTTGATCGACAGGGCGTGGGTCTGGTGGGAAATCGCGTTCATGGCACCGTCCGGCTGAATGAGTGGAATGGGGTCAGCCTACGGGGATGCATGTTTTCTGGAAACTGAATAATATTAAGCAATACATTCACGATTGGAGAATGACTTGGACCTGGTGCAGCTGGAAATCTTCAAGGCCGTTGCCGAGCAAGGCAGCATCAGCGCCGCCGCGCAGTTGATTCATCGGGTGCCGTCGAACCTGACCACGCGCATCAAGCAACTGGAGCAGGATCTGGGCGTGGAATTGTTTATCCGCGAGAAGAGTCGCCTGCGTCTGTCGCCCGCCGGGTGGAATTTCCTCGGTTATGCGCGGCGTATTCTCGACCTGGTGCAGGAAGCCCGCGCGACGGTGGCGGGGGAGGAGCCCCAGGGCGCGTTTGCTCTCGGCTCCCTGGAAAGCACGGCGGCGGTGCGCATCCCGGCGCTGCTCGCGGCCTACAACCAGAAGCACACCAAGGTCGAGCTGGACCTGAGCACCGGGCCTTCAGGCACGATGATCGAGGGCGTATTGTCGGGGCGGCTGGCGGCGGCGTTCGTCGATGGGCCGGTATTGCATGCCACCCTGGAAGGCGTGGCGGTGTTCGAGGAGGAGATGGTGGTGATTGCGCCGTTGCACCACGGGCCGATCACGCGAGGGCAGGATGTGAACGGGGAGAGCATCTACACTTTCCGCTCCAACTGTTCCTACCGGCACCATTTCGAGCGCTGGTTCGCACAGGACGGCGCGGTGCCGGGGAGGATCTTCGAGATGGAGTCCTACCACGGCATGCTCGCCTGCGTCAGCGCCGGGGCCGGCCTGGCGCTGATGCCACGCAGCATGCTGGAAAGCATGCCGGGGTTTACCACGGTGAGCGTGTGGCCGCTGACGGACAGTTTTCGCACCCTGCATACCTGGCTGATCTGGCGCCGTGGCACGGTGTCGCAGAGTTTGAACAGTTTTGTGAAGTTGCTGGAGGAGCAGGGTGTGGCGTCGGCCTAGCCGCCGAACTGGAAGGTGCCCATGGCCAGCTTGGCCATGATTGCCGTCGCGCCCAACTGCACCAGCCACAAGGCCAATCCACCCAGGAACACCCCGAGCGCCACCTGCAACACCAGGCTTTTCTGGCGCTTGGCTTGGGGGGCGCGCGGGGTGTAGTCGTGCAGTTCGTCGCGGTCGGCGCGCAGGTCCAGGTCGTCGTTTCTCATAGGGCTCTCACAGCAAAGGGGCGATCAGGGTTCAGTCTAGTGGGTTCGCCAATAAAAAGGGGGAAGCCATCGGCTTCCCCCTTCGTATGACGCCGTCAGGCTTATAGAACCTGAACAATCGCCTTTGTTACCGCAGCAATGTTCGACTGGTTCAACGCCGCCACGCAGATACGCCCGGTATCCAGCGCGTAGATACCAAACTCGCTGCGCAGGCGGGTGACTTGCTCAACGGTCAGGCCGGAGTAGGAGAACATCCCGCGTTGGCGACCGACGAAGCTGAAGTCGTGGCCCGGAGCAGCCTTGGCCAGCTCGGCAACCATCTGCTCACGCATGCCACGGATGCGCAGGCGCATCTCGGCCAGCTCGGCTTCCCACTGGGCGCGCAGTTCAGGGTTGTTGAGCACCGCGGCAACAATCGCTGCGCCGTGGGTTGGCGGGTTGGAGTAGTTGGTGCGGATCACGCGCTTGACCTGGGACAGGATGCGCGCGCTTTCTTCCTTGGAGTCGCCGACGATGGACAGCGCGCCCACACGCTCGCCGTACAGGGAGAACGACTTGGAGAACGAGCTGGAGACAAAGAAGGTCAGGCCCGATTCGGCGAACAGGCGCACGGCAGCGGCGTCTTCGTGGATGCCGTCGCCAAAGCCCTGGTAGGCCATGTCGAGGAACGGTACCAGGTTCCTGGCCTTGACCACGTCCAGCACGTTCTGCCAGTCGGCCGGGCTCAGGTCGACGCCGGTCGGGTTATGGCAGCAGGCGTGCAGCACCACGATGGACTGGGGCGGCAGGGCGTTGAGGTCTTCGAGCAGGCCGGCACGGTTCACGTCGTGGGTGGCGGCGTCGTAGTAGCGGTAGTTTTGCACCGGGAAACCGGCGGTTTCGAACAGGGCGCGGTGGTTTTCCCAGCTCGGGTCGCTGATCGCTACGACGGCGCCTGGCAGCAATTGCTTGAGGAAGTCTGCACCCAGCTTCAGGGCGCCGGTGCCGCCTACCGCTTGTACGGTGGTGACGCGGCCAGCGTTCAGCAGTGGCGATTCAGCGCCGAACAGCAGGGTCTGCACGGCCTTGTCGTAGGCGGCGATGCCGTCGATCGGCAAGTAGCCACGGGCGGCGTGTTGCGCCACGCGAATGGCTTCCGCTTCGGCAACGGCACGCAAGAGTGGAATCTTCCCCTCCTCGTTGCAGTAAACGCCCACGCCAAGGTTGACCTTGGTGGTTCGTGTATCGGCGTTGAATGCTTCGTTGAGGCCCAGGATTGGATCGCGTGGTGCCATTTCGACAGCGGAGAACAGGCTCATTTTTGCGGCAGCTCTATGGGGGAAGGGAGGGACGTGTCGCGCTCCAGCCGAATGCACTAGAGCGGTGCACAAACGGGGAGCTAGTATAGAGGCCATCACCGCTGAGGGCGACAACCGAAACGGCTTTTCGGCCAAGTTTTTCGGTTTATTTGCCGACCGTTAGTCTTATTGCAACATGGATCAATGACGGCAGGCGGGACGGTTGCCTTGAAACCCGTCACATTCGCCACCACTTCTACAGCTATCATGGTTTTTTCCTACGGCCCGCTCTGAAACTTCGCGGGTTGTGGTCTTTTTCGTCCCCGACGGGTTTACAGTCTGGGGTGACTTCAAGAGGTACGTTATGTCGGATTTCCAACTAGTCACCCGCTTTGAACCTGCCGGCGACCAGCCCGAGGCCATTCGCCAGATGGTCGAAGGCATCGAGGCCGGCCTGGCGCACCAGACGCTGCTCGGGGTGACCGGTTCGGGCAAGACCTTCAGCATCGCCAACGTGATTGCGCAGATCAACCGCCCCACGCTAGTGCTGGCCCCGAACAAGACCCTGGCCGCGCAGTTGTACGGCGAGTTCAAGGCGTTCTTCCCGAACAACGCGGTGGAATACTTCGTTTCCTACTACGACTACTACCAGCCCGAAGCGTATGTACCGTCCTCCGATACCTTTATCGAGAAGGATGCGTCGATCAACGACCATATCGAGCAGATGCGGCTGTCGGCGACCAAGGCGTTGCTGGAGCGCAAGGACGCGATCATCGTCACCACGGTGTCGTGCATCTATGGCCTGGGCAGCCCGGAAACCTATTTGAAGATGGTGCTGCACGTGGACCGTGGCGACAAGCTCGACCAGCGCGAGCTGCTGCGCCGCCTGACCAGCCTGCAGTACACCCGCAACGACATGGATTTTGCCCGCGCCACTTTCCGCGTGCGTGGCGATGTGATCGACATCTACCCGGCCGAATCCGACCTGGAGGCGATTCGCATCGAGCTGTTTGACGATGAGGTCGAGAGCCTGTCTGCCTTCGACCCGTTGACCGGCGAGGTGATCCGCAAGCTGCCGCGCTTCACTTTCTATCCGAAAAGCCACTACGTGACCCCGCGCGAAACCCTGATGGGCGCCATCGAGGGCATCAAGGTCGAGCTGGCCGAGCGCCTGGAGTACCTGCGCGCCAACAACAAGCTGGTGGAAGCCCAGCGTTTGGAGCAACGCACGCGCTTTGACCTGGAGATGATCCTCGAGCTGGGTTACTGCAACGGCATCGAAAACTACTCGCGCTACCTCTCGGGCCGTGAGTCCGGCGCGCCGCCGCCGACCCTCTACGATTACCTGCCCGACGACGCGCTGCTGGTGATCGACGAGTCCCACGTCAGCGTGCCGCAGGTGGGCGCCATGTATAAGGGCGACCGCTCGCGCAAGGAAACCCTGGTGGAGTACGGCTTCCGCCTGCCGTCGGCTCTGGATAACCGGCCGATGCGCTTCGACGAGTGGGAAGCCATCAGCCCGCAGACCATCTTTGTCTCCGCTACGCCGGGCAACTACGAGGCCGAGCATGCTGGCCGTGTGATCGAGCAACTGGTGCGTCCCACCGGCCTGGTCGACCCGGAAATCGAAATCCGCCCGGCGCTGACCCAGGTCGACGACTTGCTCTCGGAAATCACCAAGCGCGTGGCGCTGGAGGAACGGGTGCTGGTCACCACGCTGACCAAGCGCATGTCCGAAGACTTGACCGACTACCTCGCCGACCACGGCGTGCGCGTGCGTTACCTGCACTCGGACATCGACACCGTGGAGCGCGTGGAAATCATCCGCGACCTGCGCCTGGGCACCTTTGACGTGCTGGTGGGCATCAACCTGCTGCGCGAAGGCCTGGACATGCCGGAAGTGTCGCTGGTGGCAATCCTCGATGCGGACAAGGAGGGCTTCCTGCGTTCCGAGCGCTCGCTGATCCAGACCATCGGTCGTGCGGCGCGTAACCTCAATGGCCGGGCGATTCTCTACGCGGACCGCATCACCGGTTCCATGGAGCGGGCGATTGGCGAGACCCAACGCCGTCGCGACAAGCAGATTGCCTTCAACCTGGAAAACGGCATTACGCCCAAGGGCGTGTTCAAGGACGTTGCCGACATCATGGAAGGCGCCACCGTGCCGGGCTCTCGCAGCAAGAAGCGCAAGGGCATGGCCAAGGCCGCCGAGGAAAGCGCCAAGTACGAAAACGAACTGCGCTCGCCGAGTGAGATCACCAAGCGGATTCGCCAGTTGGAAGAGAAGATGTACCAGTTGGCGCGGGACCTGGAGTTTGAGGCGGCGGCGCAGACGCGCGATGAGATTGGCAAGTTGCGCGAGCGGTTGCTGGCTGTCTGATCTGCGGTGGCTGGACTGGCCTCATCGGGGGCAAGCCCCCTCCCACACTTTGACTTGTGAACACCGTCAAATGGGGGAGGGGCGGTGCGACGATTCGACTTGCCCCCGATGGCTGCGCCTCGGTTTTCCAGAAATCACCCAGGCTGTTACCATTCGTCCCTTGTTTCAATTTCAGTTATATCGCCCATTCGAGACCTGCCATGACCACCGTCCGCACGCGCATCGCGCCATCGCCTACTGGGGATCCCCACGTCGGCACTGCCTACATCGCCTTGTTCAACTACTGCTTTGCCAAGCAGCACGGCGGTGAATTCATCCTGCGGATCGAAGACACCGACCAACTGCGCTCCACCCGCGAGTCGGAACAGCAGATTTTCGATGCCCTGCGCTGGTTGGGCATTACCTGGGCCGAAGGCCCGGACGTCGGCGGCCCGCACGGTCCGTATCGCCAGAGCGAGCGCAGCGACATCTACAAGCAGTACACCCAGCAGCTGGTCGACATGGGCCATGCGTTCCCATGCTTCTGCACCGCTGAAGAACTCGACCAGATGCGCGCCGAGCAACAGGCCCGTGGCGAAACCCCGCGCTACGATGGCCGCGCATTGCTGCTGTCGAAAGAGGAAGTGGCTGCCCGCCTGGCCGCCGGTGAACCTCACGTTATCCGCATGAAGGTGCCGAGCGAAGGCGTGTGTGTGGTGCCGGACATGCTGCGCGGTGACGTCGAGATCCCGTGGGACCGCATGGACATGCAGGTGCTGATGAAAACCGACGGCCTGCCGACGTACTTCCTGGCCAACGTGGTCGATGACCACCTGATGGGCATCACCCACGTATTGCGCGGTGAAGAATGGCTGCCATCGGCGCCGAAGCTGATCCTGCTTTACGAGTACTTCGGTTGGGAACAGCCGCAGCTGTGCTACATGCCGCTGCTGCGTAACCCGGACAAGAGCAAGCTGTCCAAGCGCAAGAACCCGACCTCGGTGACGTTCTACGAGCGCATGGGCTTCATGCCTGAAGCGATGCTCAACTACCTGGGGCGCATGGGCTGGTCGATGCCGGACGAGCGCGAGAAGTTCTCCCTGCAGGAAATGGTCGATAACTTCGACCTGTCCCGCGTGTCCCTGGGCGGGCCGATCTTCGATATCGAGAAACTCTCGTGGCTCAATGGCCAGTGGCTGCGTGATCTGCCGGTGGAAGAGTTCGCCAGCCGCGTGCAGCAATGGGCGTTGAACCCTGAATATATGATGAAGATCGCGCCGCTGGTGCAGGGCAGGGTGGAGACGTTCAGCCAGGTCGCACCGTTGGCCAGCTTCTTCTTTGCCGGTGGCGTTAACCCGGATGCCAAGTTGTTCGAATCGAAGAAACTCTCTGGTGACCAGGTTCGCCAGTTGATGCAACTGATCCTGTGGAAGCTGGAAAGCCTGCGCCAGTGGGAGAAGGACGCGATCACTGCGACGATCCAGGCGGTGGTGGAATCCCTGGAGTTGAAATTGCGCGATGCCATGCCGCTGATGTTTGCCGCGATCACCGGGCAGGCCAGTTCGGTGTCGGTGCTGGATGCGATGGAAATTCTCGGCCCGGACCTGACCCGTTTCCGCCTGCGCCAAGCCCTTGATTTGCTTGGTGGTGTATCGAAGAAAGAAAACAAAGAGTGGGAAAAACTGTTGGGCGCTATCGCTTAAGCAGTCCGTTGCAGCGACGAAACCCAGGTTTTCCGGGGTTTCGTCGGTAAGTGATTGTTATCCCGGCAAAAAATTTTGGAAAATGTTGAAAATAAATTTGACACCTTTCCAAACCGCCATTAAGATTCGCCCCGTCCTCACCGATGAGGGGCTATAGCTCAGCTGGGAGAGCGCTTGCATGGCATGCAAGAGGTCAACGGTTCGATCCCGTTTAGCTCCACCAATTTACAGGTTCAAGGTCTGGCCACACCGTCCTTGAATCGATCAGCTCTCAGCGCTGGTCAGCTGTACAGAAGGTTTTGTCCCCTTCGTCTAGTGGCCTAGGACACCGCCCTTTCACGGCGGTAACAGGGGTTCGAGTCCCCTAGGGGACGCCAGTTTCAACAAGCAGTTCGAAAGGTCTGCTGCGCCGCGAGGCGAAAAATCCGGGGCTATAGCTCAGCTGGGAGAGCGCTTGCATGGCATGCAAGAGGTCAACGGTTCGATCCCGTTTAGCTCCACCAATTTACAGGTTCAAGGTCTGGCCACACCGTCCTTGAATCGATCAGCTCTCAGCGCTGATCAGCTGTACAGAAGGTTTGTGTCCCCTTCGTCTAGTGGCCTAGGACACCGCCCTTTCACGGCGGTAACAGGGGTTCGAGTCCCCTAGGGGACGCCACGATTACCCGCTCTGCGGGATTTTTAAGGGTCATTCAATTATTGAATGGCCCTTTTGTTTGTCTGGCGTTTGGCCAATTCTCTCCCCCATTCCCTTTGCTTTGCTGACCAGTGGTCATGCTTGTCGCTTGCCAAATATTATTATGGTAATAATATTCAACCCATGAAAGTCGGAGGCAATGATGAGCGATAAAAAAGCGCAAACCCGCGAACGTATTCTGCAAGCCGCCAGCGCCGCATTGATCCAGCGTGGTCCGGCCGAGCCTAGCGTGGGCGAAGTCATGGGCGCGGCGGGGCTGACCGTCGGTGGTTTCTACGCGCACTTTGAAAGCAAGGACGCCTTGATGCTGGAGGCGTTCACCCAGTTGTTGGCGCGGCGGCGTGCATCTATCGACGATATGGACGCACAGCTGACGGGAGAAGAGCGCAGGGGCCTGGTGGCGGCGTTTTATCTGTCACGCAAGCATCGCGATTCAACAGTCCAGGCATGCCCGATCCCGGCCACCGTGGGCGAGATGGCGCGGCTGCCGGACGCCTTCCGCGAGGCGCTGAGCGAGCATGTGGAACTGATGGCGGCGCAGCTTGCCGCGAGTCCCGAAGACACTGACAAAGCCTTGGCTGATATGGCGTTGATGATCGGCGGGCTGGCCTTGGCGCGCGCCCTGGGGCCGGGCGAGTTGTCGGACCGAGTGTTACGCGCGGCCAAGTCGGCTGTGCGCTAGAAGAGGGTGCAAGGATGGGCGCGTTAACCTGGATTCGTCGCTTCAACGGCACGCTGGGGCACCTGGCGCCGCAAACGGTGGCCAACAAGATGCGGCGTGCCTTCATGACGCCGCGCGACCTGCCGCCACGTGACTGGGAGCTGCCGCTGCTGGCGCAATCGGAGCGCATCACCTTGCGTTTCGGCCTGTCGGCCTTGCGCTGGGGCCAAGGCCCTGCGGTGTTGTTGATGCACGGCTGGGAAGGCCGTCCAACCCAATTCGCCAGTTTGATCACCGCGTTGATAGACAACGGTTACTCCGTGATCGCCCTGGACGGTCCGGCCCATGGTCGTTCACCGGGACGGGAAGCTCACGTGCTGCTGTTCGCCCGAGCCATGCTGGAGGCGGCTGCCGAACTGCCGCCGCTGCACGCCGTGATCGGTCATTCCATGGGCGGCGCCAGTGCGATGCTGGCAGTGCAGTTGGGGCTGCGTACCGAGGCGTTGGTGAGCATCGCCGCACCGTCACGCTTCCTGGATGTGCTGCGCGGCTTTACCCATATGGTCGGTTTACCGGCGCGGGCACGCTCGGCCTTTATCCAGGAGGTGGAGTTGACGTTCGGCATGCCGCTCAAGCATCTGGATGTGGCGCACTACCAGATGAATATCCCCGGCCTGATCGTGCACGCCGAAGACGATACGTTTGTTCCGGTCAAAGCGTCTCAAGCCATCCACGAAGCCTGGTTCGACAGCCGCCTGCTGCGCCTGGAACAAGGCGGGCACCAGAAAGTGCTGGCCGATCCCAGGGTGATCGAAGGCGTGCTGGCGCTATTGGCCGGCTGTCGTCTACAGGACCGGCAAACCGCCTGATACACTGCTCCCGCCGACATCAATCGACTGGAGCAAGGCATGGGCTGGGATTTGGCAACGCCGTTTATCATCGATCTGCAGGTCGCGCCTGAAGACATTGACGGCCTGGGGCACGCCAATAACGCGGTATACGTGTCCTGGCTGGAGCGCTGCGCCTGGCGCCATTCCCAGCGCCTGGGGCTGGACCTCACCGAGTACCGCCGCCTGGATCGTGCCATGGCCGTGGTGCGCCATGAAATCGATTATCTGGCGGCGGGCTACGAAGGCGATGAGCTGCAGCTGGCGACCTGGATCGTCGATTGGGACCAGCGCCTGAAGATGACCCGTCGTTTCCAGCTGGTACGCCCGCGTGACGGTGCGACCTTGCTGCGGGCGCACACCACCTTTGTCTGCATCGAATTGTCCAGCGGTAAGCCCAAGCGCATGCCGGCCGAATTTCTCGACGGTTATGGTCCCGCCCTGACAGGGGGTTAACGGTTGCCGCGGGAAACCCAGTAAACTGCGCCACGATTTTTGTTGAGTGTTTTCCATGCAAATTGCTTTGGCGCCCATGGAGGGGTTGGTCGACAACATCCTGCGGGACGTGTTGACCCGCGTGGGCGGTATCGACTGGTGTGTGACCGAGTTCATCCGCGTCAACGACCGCCTGCTCACCCCGGCGTATTTCCACAAGCTCGCCCCGGAACTGCTGCACGGTGCCCACACCGCAGCTGGTGTGCCGTTGCGCGTGCAATTGCTCGGCTCCGACCCGGTTTGCCTGGCGGAAAACGCCGCCCTGGCCTGCGAGCTGGGTTCCGAGGTGATCGACCTGAACTTCGGCTGCCCGGCCAAGACCGTCAATAAGTCCCGCGGCGGTGCAGTGCTGCTCAAGGAGCCGGAGCTGCTCAACCAGATCGTTGAACACGTGCGCCGTGCCGTGCCGGCCCATATCCCGGTGACCGCCAAGATGCGCCTGGGCTTCGACAGTCCGGATGGCGCGCTGGTGTGCGCCACGGCCCTGGCCGAAGGCGGTGCGGCGCATATCGTGGTGCATGCGCGTACCAAGACCGATGGCTACAAACCGCCCGCCCACTGGGAATGGATTCCGCGGGTGCAGGAGGTGGTCAAGGTGCCGGTGTTCGCCAACGGCGATATCTGGAGCGTCGAAGACTGGCGGCGCTGCCGGGAGATCAGTGGTGTTGAAGATATCATGCTCGGTCGCGGTCTGGTGGCGCGTCCGGACCTGGCCCGGCAAATCGCCGCCGCGCGTGCAGGCGAAGACGTCGTGGAAATGACCTGGGCGCAAATGCAGCCCATGCTTCAAGACTTCTGGACCCAGTCGGTAGCACAACTGACCGAGCGTCAGGCTCCCGGTCGATTGAAGCAATGGCTGGCGATGTTGACGCGCAATTACCCCGAAGCTGTAGCGCTGTTTACCGCCCTACGCCGCGAAACCGAACTGGGGCAAGTCAGTCGTTTGTTGGGTATGGATGCGCCTGCCGCTGCCTGATCTATAACGATACTGTTGATCACCTGCCGATGGTTCAAACAAGGCTCTTTATCGAAAGATAAGGAGCCTTTTGCGTTGCGGGATTTTTGAGTTGTGACTGAGTTGTTCTGAAAACTTCCGTAGTTATTCGTGCGACAGCTTAATTATGACTGATGATTTTTTGTGCCCGCTAACTATCACAGAACAATAGTTAATGGTGTTGTTAAGTATGTCTCCTAATTGCATGTCTGACGCTTTATTAATAGGTGTGTCACGCGAGTGTGACGTCGATGTGCGCTGAATCAGGCTTTTCTTGGAATTGCCATGAGGCAAAGTCTGAAAGTGCGTGTTGGTTTCCTTATGTGAGGTGCGATTTCTGGAACCCGATAGCCTCAGGCTCCACGAAAGTAGTGACTGTGACGCAACGCTGTTGTCTTCCAGTCCACCTAAATTTCATTGCTGTCCCAGGCATTTAATGGCCGAGATGGCGCTGACGAAGGAACTTGCTTATGTCTCTCTCGATCAATAATTCACCTTCTATGAAACTTGATACGGCACGCGATGAAGTGCCGTCCTCAACACTCCCAAAGTCCAGCGTGCCATTGAGTACCTCCAAGACGGATTCAGCATGGACTTCATCTGCACTTTTTCCTGACAATGCCCGAACGACTCAGGGTGAAATGATGATCAGCGCGGGGGCGCTTTCAAAGTTGTTCGACATGCTTGAGCAAGTCTTCAAGTCCATGCGTGAGGTTATTTTAGGAAAAAATGTAACCCCTCAACCCGCTATCCCCTCCGATAAGGCACTCAAGGCCACACCGGATTCGTCTGACCCGCTGAAAATGAAGGCAGATGCAGCCACGTTACCGAAGGCCTCGTCGGATTCGGCTGACCCACAGAAGATGAAGGCAGATGCAGGCACGTTACCGAAGGCCTCGTCGGATTCGGCTGACCCGCAGAAAATGAAGGCAGATGCAGGCACGTTGCCAAGGACCACGTCGGCTTCGACAGACCCACAGAAAGTGAAGGTAAATGCAGACCCGTTGGCGAAGACCCCGTCGGATACGACGAGCGAACTGAAAGTGAAAATTGACGACGGGTTGCTTCCAGGGACGTCACACAAGCCCACGTCACATGTTTCACCGGCGGTACCCGTGCCCAGCGTCAACGTGAGTAACGACTCGAATGCGCAGGTAAAGGTGGAGCTCAATATTGGTCGTTGTCACTGCCCTGACACTCCCGTCGAGCACGACAGAGGCAGGCTGAAGACCGTGCCCGACGCGGCGCCCAATCCTGTCCCGATGCCCAAGGCCGAGGTGACTCCACAACCCGAAGCCCGGGTGCCGGACACCACGCCCGGCGTGCAGCCCAAGCCCGCGTTGATACCCAAGGCCGAGGTGACTCCACAACCCGAAGCCCGGGTGCCGGAAACCAAGCCCGGCGTGCAGCCCAAGCCTGCGTCGATACCCAAGGCCGAGGTGACTCCGCAACCCGAAGCCAAGGTTCCGGGCAGCCATCCTGGTGTGCTGCACAAGCCTGAACCGATGCCCCAGCCCGGGGTAGTACCGCAACCCGACACGAAGATCGTGCCCCCGACTGATACCAAGCCGACGGTCACTCCAGATCAGCCAAAGCCTGAGCCTGACGTGACCAGCCCGGGCCCTGCTGAAAAAGATAACGATCTCAAAGGGTGGAGTTTTATCAATCGTCGTCGGCTGAAAACCTGACGCCAGGCATCGCAATTCAACTTCTTCGATAAATAAAAACAGTGTTTCTCCGGGGAGCTTAACGTCCGGAGAAACACTAAGAAAGTGGAGAGAAACCATGTCGTATTGCTCGATTGATAACATTGCACGCGTAGTGGATGTTCGACAGGTGTTGAACAGCGATTTGTCGGCGCCTGCCAACGAACTCATGCCTTCATACCGCTTTAAACCCGTCGAGCCTGTCAAAGCCGCTGTCTCTACTCCTCTAGGCGTGCCACGAAGTAACACGGCAGTAGGGGCGGACTCAAATCCAGCTGCCAGCCTTATTGCCTTGTTCACTTCATTTTTCACGCAGTTGTTTAACCTTCTCTCGAATAAAACGGATAAGGTCGTTCCCGATAATAAGCCGCTGTCCCAAATCACTCCAACTGTCGACCCACCGGCTCCGCCAGAGCCGCAACCGCAACCGAAACCGCAACAAAGTTTCCCCATAGCGAACTTGTCCGATAAACGAAATGGTGCCAAGCCGGACAATATCTGGAGTGGGTTTCGCCAAGGCCCGGATGGCAACTGTGTCACGGTATCGGCTATTAAGGCGGCCATGTACAAGTTCGGCCAAAGTCCAACGGATATTTATAAAGAGGTGGTCAAGACCAACAACGGTTATCGGGTGACGATGCGCGACGACTTTGTACTTAACTTGACGGATCAAGAGTTGAAGGTTGGCGCCGCAGGTTCGCTCTTTATCGGCTCCGATAAAGGCATGCTCAAGGACGCGCAATTTCTGTTCGCTGTCAGTGCCAAGCGTGCGCAGATGGAAAACAACGACGGCTGGGCGAGCCGCAGTTATCGCGCAGCAGTGCGAACATTGAACGATGGGGAGGATGATGATGGGCCGGGTGAGGGCTTCCTGCGTTTGGGGCTGCGCAAGCACATGAAGAGGGTCAACGTGCGTGACCTCGCCAAAGGCCAGTTGGGCATGTGCAATCGTGCCCGTCATTCGGTGGCCGTGATCAATGGCCGCGAAGAGATTTATGGGCGCCAAGGCTCGGCGCCGACACGTGGGGTCGCCATCGCGCTGGTGTGATGCGTGTGTGCAAGGCGTGCAGCCAGGGCCTCTGGCTGCACATTTCCAGTCCAGTCTTGAGTGAGCAGTCCCATGAACACTTTGATTGAGGGTCGTGGCCCGGTCATGGCCAATCGGCCGTATGAGTACGTTTCAAGTATTTCCAACACCAAGGCCGGGGTGAAACTTGATGATCCCGTGAATGCATTCAATGCCGCCGAACGTCGATTTGGCGAAAACTATGACTGCAGTACCCATGCGGCCGTTATCAAAATGATGATGATGACATTCGGTCGACACCCCACTGATGTATTCAATGAGGTCGTTCCTGCAGGTGACGGGTATGCCGTCACCATGAAAGACCAATACAACGTGCATGTTTCACAGGCGGAACTTGAACGAGCGGCACAGGCTTGCAGGTTCACAGGGCGGGACCCCGAGGCGGTGAAACACGCCAGCTTCATGTTCGCGGCCTTTGTGAAACGCAAGCAGCTGTCAGGCGGCTATGGGACGTTCGATGCCGCCCTGGCGAAGACCCTTGAGGGTGAGACAAGCAAGCGATGCCTGGAGGGCATGGGCGTGTATGGTTTGTCGCGATCCGTAGAGGCCAGCGATATGGTTGGCAGGGAGGCTGCCTGGGTACGGCAAACCCATGCCTTTGGCGCTGCGCTGGTGGTGAACGGCATCGTGTCCAACTATGGCCGGCAGGGGCGGACCGAGGGTGGTTATGGGTATGTGCTGTTTGATGATCGCCAGGTTCCATCGCACCCAGGTGTGGAGGTTTCCCTTGTACCAGAAAGCATCAGGCATGCGGATATCTGGCGCGGTTTTTATCAAGGGGCAGAGGGCAATTGTGTCACGGTGTCGGCAATCAAGGCCGCCATCACGCGATTCCCTGACGGCATCTATACGGCTATCCACAGGACACGCGATGGCTTTGAGGTGACGATGCGTGATGGCGTCCGGCTGCGGTTGACGGACGAGGAACTGAGGCAGGCAACCGCAGTCTCGAATTTTCTCGGCAGCGATCGGGTGTTGCTCGATTACGCCAACTTCCTCTACGCCGTCAGCGCTAAGCGCGCGCAAATGGAAAATAACGACTTCCGTGCCCGGCAAAGCTATCCGGTCGCCCTGGAAACCCTCAATGACGGTGAAGCTCCTGGCGAGGCACTCCGACGTCTGGGCCTGTTTGCCTACATGCGTAACAGCACGGTAGACGAGTTGGCCCAGGGCGCGATCGGGACGATGGAAGACGGTTGGCATTCCGTGGCGGTGGTCGGTGGCGCACTGGACCTGTATGGGCAAAAGCACGCGTTGCACACGTCGCCCTGGAAACGCAGGGCGTTGAGCGCGCTAAAGCTGGTGTGAGGCTTAGCCGAGCAATCGCCTGAACCCCTCGATCGGCAGTGGCCGACTGTGCAAATACCCCTGGAACAAATGGCAGCCCAGCTTTTGCAGGAACGCCAATTGCTCCGGGGTTTCCACGCCTTCGGCAATCACCGTCAGGTTCAGGCTGCGGGCCATGGCCACGATGGCGCGGATGATTTCGGCGTCGTTGGGGTCATGGGTCGCGTCGCGTACGAAGGACTGGTCGATCTTCAGCGCATCCACCGGCAAGCGCTTGAGGTAGGTCAGCGATGAGTAGCCGGTACCGAAGTCATCCATGGCAAAACTGACACCGAGCTTCTTCAGGCGGCGCATCTTCGCCACGGTGTCGTCCAGGTTCTGAATCACGATGCCTTCGGTGATTTCCAGTTTCAGCAGGTTGCAGGGCAGTTGATGCCGCTTGAGGCTGCGCTCCACCCGTTCGACAAAGTCGTTCTGGCGAAACTGCCGGGGGCTGATGTTCACGCACAGACTGAAATTCAGCGGGTCCACCAAGCCTTCGGCAATCAGCTGTGCAAAGGCGGCGCAGGCCTCATCGAGGATCCAGGTACCCACTTCGAGAATCAGGCCGCTGTCTTCCAGGACCTTGATGAATTCGGACGGTGACTGCGCGCCCAACTGCGGATGCTGCCAGCGCACCAGGGCCTCGGCGCCGACGATCTTGTTGCCGCGCGCATCCACCTGGGGCTGGTAATGCACGCTGAACTCGCCGCGTGACAGGGCCAGGCGCAGGTCGGTTTCCATGCGCAGGCGCTCGCTGGCGGCCTTTTGCATGCTGTTGTGGAACATCTGCGTGGTGTTGCGCCCCGAATCCTTGGCCCGGTACAGGGCGATGTCGGCGCGCTTGAGCAGGTCCGCCGGGGTGGTGCCATGGTCGGGAATCAACGCCACGCCGATGCTTGGTGTGACCTGCAGGCGATGGCCATCGAGGAACATCGGCTCCGAAAGCAATTCGCGCAGGGTATCGGCCAGTTCCTGCACCTGGGTGCTGACTTGCGTGCGCGTGCCATCCAGGCCGCTGAGCAGTACCACGAACTCATCGCCGCCCAGGCGCGCCACCGTGTCCTCCATGCGCACGCTGGCCTCCAGGCGCGCGGTGACGATTTTCAGCACGGTGTCGCCCACCGGGTGGCCGAGGGAATCGTTGATGTGCTTGAAATGGTCGAGGTCGAGAAACAGCAGGGCACCGCGCAGGTTATGGCGCTTGAGCAAGGCGATCTGTTGGCTCAGGCGATCCATCAGCAGCGCACGGTTGGGCAGGTTGGTCAGCGGGTCGTGATAGGCCAGGTGACGGATCTGCGCCTGGGCGTTTTTCAGCAGGCTCACGTCCCGCGCGGTCAGCAGCAGGCACGGGGTTTCATTGAGGGTGATCGGCTCGACCGAGACTTCTACCGCCAACACGTCGCCGCGTTTGTTGTGCCAGAGCATTTCCAGGTGAGGGATGCGCCCCTTGATCTGCAATTCGGCCAACAAGGCGGAACGCTGGTTTTCATCGGCCCAGATGCCGATCTGGTACAGCGTCAAGCCAATGGCTTCTTCGGCGCGGTAGCCGGTGAGGCGGCAGAAGCCGTCGTTGACCTCCACATAACGGCCGGTGTCGCGCTCGGTGATGGAGATAGCGTCGGGGCTGGAATGGAAGGCCTTGGCGAATTTTTCCTCGCTGGCCTTCAGCGCGGCCTCCGAGCGTTGTTGCTGGGTGATGTCGCGCAAGGTGGTGACGATGCACGGCTGGTCGCCCACCTTGATCAGCCGGCTGGAAATCATGCAGGTCAGGGTTTGGCCGTTCTTGTGGTGCACCACGATGGCCACATTGCTCAACGCCTGGTCGCGAATCACCTGTTCGATACGCTGCAGGCGTTTGCTTGACTCGTCCCACAGGCCGATCTGCTCGGCACTCTTGTCGATCACCTCGGCCGCCGTCCAACCAAACGTCTGGGTGAAGGCGGGGTTGATCTCGATGAACGCGCCACTGTCCAGGCAGGTCACGCAGATGGGATCGGGGCTGGCCTGGAACAGGCTGGCGAACTTTTCTTCGGAGGCGGTCAGGCGTTGTTCGCGCTCCACCTGGTCGGTGATGTCCAGCAGGGTGCCGGCCATGCGCAGCGGCGCCCCTTGCTCGTCGCGGTAGAGGCGGGCGCGGCTTTCCAGGTAGCGCGAGCTGCCGTCGTCCAGTGGCACGCGGTAAGTCAGTTGGTAATTGCCGGCCGGGCCTTCGCGCAGGGTGCGATAAGCGTTGCGCATGTTCTCGCGCTCTTGCCTGGGCATGCCCTCGAAAAACGCCTCGAAGGATTCATGGAAGGGCTCGGGTGGCAGACCGTGCAGTTGAGCGGCGCGGGCCGAGCCGTAGAGCATGCCGGTGGGGATATGCCAGTCCCAGGTGCCCAGTTGCGCCGAGTCCAAGGCCAGGTCCAGGCGCTCCTGGCTGTCCTTGAGGGCATTTTCGGCGTTTTTGCGCTCGGTAGTGTCGAGAAAGGTGCTGATCAAGTAGGCCTCGCCCTCCAGCTCGACCTTTTGCGCACAGAGGGTGCCATCGTGGATCTGGCCGTTGCTGGCGCAGAACTGCACTTCCATGGTGATGGGTTCACCCTTGCGCTGGGTGGCCTGGACCATCTGCGCGCGTTGTTCGGGGTGGCGCCACAGGCCCAGGTCCAGGGTGGTGCGGCCAATGGCATCGGCCACCGGCCAGCCGAAGAGCATCTCGAAATACTGGTTGGCTTCGCTGATCAGGCCGTCGGACTGGCGGGTCAACAACACCATGTTCGGGCACAGGTGAAACAGCGTGGCGAAGCGTTTTTCGGAATGGCTGAGGGCGTGCTCCCGCTCGCGCTGGCGAGTGGTCTCGCGGATCACGCCGATCATGCGGCGCCGGCCGGCCTTGTCCGGTGCCAGGCTGCCATTGATCTCCAGCCAGTGATGGGTGCCGTCCGGCCATTGGATGTGATGGTGCATGGCCTGCTCGAAAGGCTCGCCGGCCAGCACCGCATGAAAGGCGCGCACCACCCGGGAGCGATCCGACGGCGCCAGCAGGTCGAGGTAATCCAGGTCCTTGGGCAGTGGTTGGCGCGGGTCGAAGCCGAACAGCGCCTGGGTGCCCCGTGACCAGCTTATTCTTCCGGTGTCGATTTCCCAGCACCACGCGCCCAGCCGGGCCGCATTCAGGGCTGCCAGCAGTTGCGGGGCGCTGTCCCAGCTTTGTTCCGCCTGCTGGGGGTCCAGGGCGTAGATGCGGGGCAGGGGGGGTAGAGGGTCGACAGGGTTGCGCATTATCAAAGGGCCTTGGCTCGATGGGCAAACAGCGCGGTTTTATTCACAACCTGGGGCCGCACGGCGTCATACCGGTATCACTGGCAGATCCACCTGTGCATCCAACAGGCTCATGAACGCCCGCGCAGCGTTCGACAGTGTCCTTTCGGTGTGCACGATATAGCCTAGCTGGCGACTGAGTTGTATGCCCGGCAAAGCGATACTCGCCACCTGCTCATCGAGCATGGTGCGCGGCAACACGCTCCAGGCCAGGCCGATGGAGACCATCATCTTGATGGTTTCCAGGTAGTTGGTACTCATCGCGATGTTCGGCGTAAGGCCCTGGGCCTCGAACAGACGGCTGACAATATGGTGGGTAAAGGTATTACCGCCAGGGAAAACCGCCGGGTGGCCGGCAATATCGGCCAGGCTGACCTCGCGGTTGCCGGTAAGGCTGTGCTCCGGCGCCACCACGAAATCCAGCGGGTCATCCCACACCGGTGTGGCGCGTACCAGGTGATGGGGGTCGGGCGCCAGGGTGATCACCGCCACTTCGGCGCGGCCGTGGAGGATTTCTTCGTAGGCCACTTCCGAATCGAGAAACTGAATATCCAGGGCCACGTTCGGGTATTCGCGGGTGAAGGTGCGCAGGATCGGTGGCAAACGATGCAGGCCGATGTGGTGGCTGGTGGCCAAAGTGAGGCGGCCGCTGACTTCTCCGGTGAGGTTGGTGAGGGCGCGGCGGGTGTCGTCCAGCACGTTGAGAATCTGATAAGCGCGCGGCAGCAAGGCCCGGCCGGCTTCCGTCAAGCCGACTTCACGGCCCAGGCGATCGAACAGTCGCACCTTCAATTGCTGTTCCAGGCCGGCGATGCGCTTGCTGATGGCCGGCTGGGTCAGGTGCAGGCGTTCACCTGCGCCGGAGAAGCTGCCGGTCTCGGCGATGGCAATAAAGGCATTGAGGTTGGCCAGGTCCATGGTTGTATTCCAGTTGGTAATCCAAAGCATAAAAAATATGAATTTGAGTTATTTAATGTAGCGCCATACCATCAGCCTCACAAGCCAAAGGGTTATTGAAAAGCCCGGCGCATAGAAACACCGCTGATGAGGACCGACTGATGGCCGGCAAAACGCTTTACGACAAGCTTTGGGATTCCCATGAAGTGAAACGGCGCGACGATGGCTCGTCGCTGATCTATATCGACCGTCACATCATCCATGAAGTGACCTCGCCCCAAGCGTTCGAAGGCCTGCGGCTGGCCGGGCGCAAGCCTTGGCGCGTCGACTCGATCATCGCCACTCCGGACCACAACGTACCGACCACCCCGGAGCGCAAGGGTGGGATCGACGCCATTGTCGACACCGTGTCGCGCTTGCAGGTGCAGACCCTCGACGACTACTGCGACGAATATGGCATCACCGAATTCAAGATGAATGACGTGCGTCAAGGGATCGTCCACGTGATCGGCCCGGAGCAGGGCGCCACCTTGCCGGGCATGACCGTGGTCTGCGGCGACTCCCACACTTCCACCCACGGTGCGTTTGGCGCCCTGGCCCACGGCATCGGCACCTCGGAGGTGGAACATGTGTTCGCCACCCAGTGCCTGGTCGCCAAGAAAATGAAGAACATGCTGGTGCGTGTCGAAGGCACCTTGCCGTTCGGCGTGACCGCCAAGGACATCGTGCTCGCCGTGATCGGCAAGATCGGCACCGCCGGCGGTAACGGCCATGCCATCGAGTTCGCCGGCAGCGCCATTCGCGACCTGTCCATCGAGGGCCGCATGACCATCTGCAACATGTCCATCGAAGCCGGTGCCCGCGTGGGCATGGTGGCGGCGGACGAGAAAACCATTGAGTACGTGAAGGGGCGCCCATTTGCACCGCAAGGCGCCGATTGGGACGCCGCGGTTGAAGCCTGGAAGGACCTGGTGTCCGACGCCGATGCGGTGTTCGACACCGTGGTTGAACTCGACGCTGCCCAGATCAAGCCGCAAGTCAGCTGGGGCACTTCGCCGGAAATGGTCCTGGCCGTCGACCAGAACGTGCCGGACCCGGCGCAGGAAGCCGACCTGGTCAAGCGCGGTTCCATCGAGCGCGCCTTGAAGTACATGGGCTTGAAGGCCAACCAGGCGATCACCGACATCCAGTTGGATCGCGTGTTTATCGGCTCCTGCACCAACTCGCGGATCGAAGACCTGCGCGCGGCGGCGGTGATCGCCAAGGGCCGCAAAGTTGCCTCGACCATCAAGCAGGCCATCGTGGTGCCAGGCTCGGGTCTGGTAAAAGCACAGGCTGAGGCCGAAGGCCTGGACAAGATCTTCCTCGAAGCCGGTTTTGAGTGGCGTGAGCCGGGCTGCTCGATGTGCCTGGCGATGAACCCGGACCGCCTGGAGTCGGGCGAGCATTGCGCGTCCACCTCCAACCGTAACTTCGAAGGGCGTCAGGGCGCCGGTGGCCGTACCCACCTGGTCAGCCCGGCCATGGCCGCCGCTGCTGCCGTCAACGGTCGTTTCATCGACGTTCGCGAATTGATCTGAGGAAAACCCGATGAGAGCTTTTACCCAACACACCGGTTTGGTCGCGCCGTTGGACCGTGCCAACGTCGACACCGACCAGATCATCCCCAAGCAGTTCTTGAAGTCGATCAAGCGCACCGGTTTCGGCCCCAACCTGTTCGACGAATGGCGCTACCTGGACGTGGGCTACGCCTACCAGGACAACTCCAAGCGCCCGTTGAACAAGGACTTCGTGCTCAACGCCGAGCGCTACCAAGGCGCCAGCGTGTTGCTGGCCCGGGAAAACTTCGGTTGCGGCTCCAGCCGCGAGCACGCGCCGTGGGCCCTGGAAGAATATGGCTTTCGCAGCATCATCGCGCCGAGCTATGCCGACATCTTCTTCAACAACAGCTTCAAGAACGGCCTGTTGCCGATCATCCTGACCGACGAAGAAGTCGACGAACTGTTCAAGCAAGTGGAAGCCGATGAGGGCTACCAGCTGACCATCGACCTGGCTGCGCAAACCGTGACCCGTCCGGACGGCAAGGTGTACCACTTTGAGGTGGACGCCTTCCGCAAGCACTGCCTGATCAACGGCCTGGACGATATCGGCCTGACCTTGCAGGACGGCGATGCGATTGCCGCGTTCGAAGCCAGGCACCGGGCGAGCCAGCCCTGGTTGTTTCGTGACGCATAAATTGATGTAGGCAGGACCGGCTTCATCGGGGGCAAGCCCCCTCCCACCTTTTGAGTTGTGAATACATTCAAATGTGGGAGGGGGCTTGCCCCCGATAGGGCCGGTACCAGCAACACAACCCTTGAAGGATGCCACCATGACCAGCACCGCCCACACCCAAGTCGTGCAAAAACAATTCGGCGAACAGGCATCTGCCTACCTGAGCAGTGCCGTGCACGCCCAAGGCACCGAATTCGCGCTGCTCCAGGCCGAACTGGCCGGGCAGGGCGATGCGCGGCTGCTGGACCTGGGTTGCGGTGCCGGTCATGTGAGTTTCCATATGGCTCCATTGGTCAAGGAAGTCGTGGCCTACGACCTCTCCCAGCAGATGCTCGATGTGGTGGCCGCCGCTGCGCAAGATCGCGGTCTCACCAATATCGGCACCGTAAACGGCGCCGCCGAGCGCCTGCCGTTTGCCGATGGCGAATTCGACTTCGTGTTCAGCCGTTATTCGGCGCACCATTGGAGCGACCTCGGCGTGGCCCTGCGCGAAGTGCGCCGCGTGCTCAAGCCGGGCGGCGTGGCGGCGTTTATCGATGTCTTGTCACCGGGCAGCCCGTTGCTGGACACTTACCTGCAAACCGTCGAAGTGCTGCGCGACACCAGCCACGTGCGTGACTACTCCGCCGCCGAATGGATGCGCCAGCTCAGCGAAGCCGGCTTGCACGTACGCAACAGCAGCCGCCAGCGCCTGCGCCTGGAATACACCTCGTGGGTCGAACGCATGCGCACACCGCAAGTGTTGCGCGCCGCGATCCTGGAGCTGCAGCAGGCGATGGGCCAGGAAGTGCGCGATTACTACGAGATTCAGGCCGACGGCACCTTCAGCACCGACGTGCTGGTGGTCTGGGCCGAACGCTGATTAATTTTCCCGGCCTGCCCACGGGCAGGTCGCTCGATGAAATGAGGAACCCATGAGCAAGCAGATTCTGATTCTCCCTGGCGACGGTATTGGTCCGGAAATCATGGCCGAAGCGGTCAAGGTCCTGGAGCTTGCCAACAGCAAGTACAGCCTGGGCTTCGAATTGAGCCACGACGTGATCGGCGGCGCTGCCATCGACAAGCACGGCGTGCCCCTGGCCGACGAAACCCTGGACCGCGCCCGCGCCGCCGATGCCGTGCTGCTGGGCGCCGTGGGTGGCCCGAAGTGGGACAAGATCGAGCGTGATATCCGCCCTGAGCGCGGCCTGCTGAAAATCCGCGCGCAACTGGGCCTGTTCGGCAACCTGCGCCCGGCGATCCTCTACCCGCAACTGGCCGACGCATCGAGCCTGAAGCCGGAAGTGGTGGCGGGCCTGGACATCCTGATCGTGCGTGAACTGACCGGCGGTATCTACTTTGGCTCGCCACGGGGCGTGCGCGAGTTGGAGAATGGTGAGCGCCAGGCCTACGACACCCTGCCGTACAGCGAGAGCGAAATCCGCCGTATCGCCCGCGTCGGTTTCGACATGGCCCGTGTACGCGGCAAGAAGGTCTGCTCGGTGGACAAGGCCAACGTCCTGGCCTCCAGCCAACTGTGGCGCGAAATCGTCGAAGAAGTGGCCAAGGACTACCCGGACGTCGAACTGAGCCACATGTACGTCGACAACGCCGCCATGCAACTGGTCCGTGCGCCGAAGCAGTTCGACGTGATCGTCACCGACAACCTGTTCGGCGACATCCTGTCCGACCAGGCGTCGATGCTCACCGGTTCCATCGGCATGCTGCCGTCGGCGTCCCTGGACACCAATAACAAAGGCATGTACGAGCCTTGCCACGGCTCGGCGCCGGACATTGCGGGCCAGGGTATTGCCAACCCGCTGGCGACCATCCTGTCGGTCTCGATGATGCTGCGCTACAGCTTCAACCTGAGCGACGCTGCGGACGCGATCGAGAAGGCCGTGAGCCTGGTGCTGGACCAGGGCCTGCGCACCGGCGACATCTGGTCGCAGGGTTGCACCAAGGTGGGTACGCAGGAAATGGGCGACGCAGTAGTCGCCGCGCTGCGGAATCTGTAATCTCTCGGGCCCGCTTGCAGTTGTTGCTGCAAGGCGGCCCACTTTTTAACAAGGTGTAGTTGCGATGAAACGTGTAGGTCTGATCGGTTGGCGCGGTATGGTCGGTTCCGTGCTCATGCAGCGGATGCTGGAAGAGCAGGATTTCGATCTTATTGAGCCGGTGTTTTTCACCACTTCGAACGTAGGTGGCCAAGGGCCGTCCGTGGGCAAGGATATTGCCCCGCTCAAGGACGCCTACAGCATTGAAGAGCTGAAAACCCTCGACGTGATCCTCACCTGCCAGGGTGGCGACTACACCAGCGAAGTCTTCCCCAAGCTGCGTGAAGCCGGCTGGCAGGGTTACTGGATCGACGCCGCCTCGAGCCTGCGCATGCAGGACGACGCCGTGATCATCCTCGACCCGGTCAACCGCAAGGTCATCGACCAGCAGTTGGATGCCGGCACCAAGAATTATGTGGGCGGCAACTGCACCGTCAGCCTGATGCTGATGGGCCTGGGCGGCCTGTTCGAAGCCGGCCTGGTCGAGTGGATGAGCGCCATGACTTATCAGGCAGCTTCCGGTGCCGGCGCGCAGAACATGCGTGAGTTGATCAAGCAGATGGGCGCGACCCACGCCGCCGTCGCCGATCAACTGGCCGACCCGGCCAGCGCGATCCTCGACATCGACCGCCGTGTGGCCGAAGCCATGCGCAGCGATGCCTACCCGACCGAGAACTTCGGTGTGCCATTGGCCGGCAGCCTGATCCCGTGGATCGACAAAGAGCTGCCGAACGGCCAGAGCCGCGAAGAGTGGAAGGCCCAGGCCGAGACCAACAAGATCCTCGGCCGGTTCAAGAGCCCGATCCCGGTGGATGGCATCTGCGTGCGCATCGGCGCCATGCGCTGCCACAGCCAGGCGCTGACCATCAAGCTGAACAAAGACGTGCCGATCGCCGATATCGAAGGGCTGATCAGCCAGCATAACCCCTGGGTCAAGCTGGTGCCGAACAACCGCGACATCAGCATGCAGGAGCTGAGCCCGACCAAGGTCACCGGCACCCTGAATGTACCGGTGGGCCGTCTGCGCAAGCTGAACATGGGCACCCAGTACCTGGGCGCATTCACCGTCGGCGACCAACTGCTGTGGGGCGCGGCCGAGCCGCTGCGTCGCATGCTGCGGATTTTGCTGGAGCGTTGATCGCTTGAAGCAATAATAGAAACCCGCGTTCTGGTGACAGGCGCGGGTTTTTTATTGTTCTTTCGGGCGCTATCGGGAGCAAGCCCCCTCCCACATTCAACCGAGTTCCAACCTTGAAATGCTGTTCACTGTGGGAGGGGGCTTGCTCCCGATAGCGCCATCAGCCACTCCACTAGCCCCAGGCTAATTGCCTCACTCCCGGCCACCCGGTAAAGTGCCGCTCCCCCCGCAATGCCCGAGGCAGCCCCCATGACCCAGACCTTTGAAATTGCCGTGATCGGTGCCACCGGTACGGTCGGCGAAACCCTGGTGCAGATTCTCGAAGAGCTGGCATTCCCGGTGGGCACCCTGTACCTGCTGGCGGGCAGTAACTCTGCTGGCGCGTCGGTACCGTTTCGCGGCAAGAACGTACGGGTCAAGGAGGTCGACGAATTCGATTTCAGCAAGGTGCAACTGGCCTTCTTCGCCGCAGGCCCGGCAGTCACCCTGAGCTTCGCGCCCCGTGCCACGGCGGCGGGTTGCTCGGTGATCGACTTGTCGGGAGCCTTGCCCGCCGAGCAGGCGCCCCAGGTGGTGCCGGAAGCCAATGCCCACGTTCTCGACGGCCTGGAAAAACCGTTCCAGCTCGGCAGCCCGAGCCCGTCGGCCACCAACCTGGCGGTGGTGCTGGCGCCGTTGCGCGGCTTGCTGGACATCCAGCGTGTCGCCGTCACTGCCAGCCTGGCAGTGTCTGCCCAAGGCCGGGAAGCCGTCAGCGAATTGGCACGTCAGACCGCCGAGCTCCTGAACGTGCGCCCTCTGGAACCTAAGTTCTTTGACCGGCAAATGGCCTTCAACCTGTTGGCACAAGTCGGCACGCCAGACGCCCAAGGTCATACCGCCTTGGAAAAGCGCCTGGTTCACGAACTGCGTGCAGTCCTGGAATTACCTTTGCTAAAGATTTCCGCAACATGCGTTCAAGCCCCGGTGTTTTTTGGCGATAGCCTGACGGTGTCGTTGCAACTGGGCGCGGCGGTCGATCTTGCCGCCGTCAACCGCGCATTGGAGGCCGCGCCGGGTATCGAACTGGTAGAAGAGGGTGATTACCCTACAGCCGTGGGCGACGCAGTCGGCCAGGATGTGGTCTACGTAGGCCGGGTGCGCGCGGGCGTGGATGACGCGGCTGAACTAAATCTGTGGCTGACGTCAGATAACGTACGCAAGGGCGCCGCCCTTAACGCCGTGCAGCTGGCGCAGTTGTTGATAAAACGCCTTGCGTAAAAGATACTTGGCGGCAATTTGTAGATTGATTCTAACCAGGCGCTATGCTTGGCCCCAAGCAGGAACAATTGCGCGTCGGTGACCTATCGGCTCGCCATGCCTTATGGCAAGCGGTTACCAACCTTCTCGCAGGCCGGGGAGTGTTCAAACAAAGGATGAGGCTATGGTTCAAGTTCGCAAACTGGTGTTAGCAATAGCGGCCGCCTCGGCGCTGTCCTCCGGTATGGCGCAGGCGCTGCAGCTGGGGGAAATGACCCTTAAGTCGACGTTGAACCAGCCGTTGTCGGTGGAAATCGAATTGCTCGATGTCGGTGGCCTCACGGCGTCCGAGATCACCCCGAGCCTGGCCTCATCCCAGGCATTCGTGGACGCGGGCGTCGATCGCCAGGCGTTTCTCGATGACCTGACGTTTACCCCGGTCATCAATCCCAGTGGTCGCAGCGTGGTGCGCGTCACCTCCAGCAAGCCGCTGCCGGATTCCTACGTACGTTTCCTGCTGCAGGTGCAATGGCCCAATGGCCGCTTGATGCGCGACTACAGTGTGTTGCTCGACCCTGCCAAGTTCGACCAGTCGGCTTCGACCTCCGCAGCACCTGCACCGCGCGTGGGAGCGCCCGCCCGCACTGCGCCCGTTGTGAGCACGCCGGCCCAGCACACCACCACCTCCCGCGACACCCTGTGGGAAATTGCGCAGAAGCACCGCAATGGCGGCTCGGTGCAGCAGACCATGCTGGCCATTCAGGCACTCAACCCCGACGCCTTTATCGACGGCAATATCAACCGCCTGAAAACCGGCCAGGTGCTGCGCCTGCCGGACACCGTACAAAGCACGGCGTTGCCGCAACCTCAGGCAATCGCCGAAGTGAGGGTACAAAATGCCGCCTGGCGCCAGGGTCGGCGCGGGGCGACCAATCAGGCGGCCGGCAAGCAGCAACTGGACGCCACCAAGCGTGCCCAGGCCGGCAATGCGCCGTCGACCACCAATACCCAGGACAACCTGAGCCTGGTCTCGGCTGAAGCAGCCAAGAAAGGCGGCAAGGGCAAGGCCGGCGACAGCCAGGTCCTGAGCGACAAGCTGGCGATGACCCAGGAGCAACTGGACACCACTCGCCGCGATAACGAAGAGCTCAAGAGCCGTGCCGCAGATCTGCAAAGCCAGTTGGATAAACTGCAAAAGTTGATTCAACTGAAAAACGATCAACTGGCCCGTTTGCAGGCAGAAAAAGGCGACCCGGCCGTAGCGGCGACGGCAGCGATGCCTGCACAGCTGGCAAGCGACCCGGCCGCCACGCCGGCAGCACCCGCTGCACAGACCGCCGCGCCAACGCCAACCCCTGCTGCGCCGGCACCTGAAGCGGCTAAACCGGCCGCCGCACCTGACACCACCGAAGGCAAGTTCAATGAACTGCTGACCAACCCGGTTGTCCTCGGTGTGATCGGCGGCGCGGCTGGCCTGGTGGTGTTGCTGCTCCTGCTGCTGTGGGCGCGCCATCGCAACGCCCGCCGTGAAGAGGAAAAGCACTTGCGCATGGCGCGGGCGCTGGCTGAAGAGCCGGAATTTACCTCGAACATCGAACAGGACCTGCCGTCGGACAGTTTCGAAGGCCTCGAAGTGCCGCCGCCGAACGTCAAGCTGGCAGCGGCTCCGGCACCCGCTCCAGTGGTTGCGCCGGCGGTGGCGGTTCCGACGGTTGCCTCCGTGCTCGCGCCGCTGGCCGCTGCCGTGGCCCCGCAAAACGCCAACGATGCCCTGGCGCAAGCCCAGTCCCATATCGACCGTGGTCACCTGAACCAGGCCGCCGATGTGCTGGAACAAGCGATCAAGCACGAGCCCAAGCGCAGCGACCTGCGGTTGAAGCTGATGGAAGTCTACGGCCTGCAAAGCGACAAGGACGGTTTCGTGACCCAGGAGCGTCAACTGGTGGCCAATGGTGAGAACCATGCCCAGGTCGAGCAACTCAAGTCGCGCTTTCCTGCGATGGCGGTATTGGCGGCGGGCGTCAGTGCCGCGGTTGCCGCCGCGGCCCTCGACGCTCAGTACGTCAAGGACCTGCTGGAAGACAAACCGGCTGTCCCAGCCGCCGAGCCCGATGCACTCGACACCGATTTCGACCTGAGCCTGGATGAGCTGGAGGCGGCTTCGCCAGCCAACCTGGACGACGAACAGACGTTTGCAGCGCTCCTGGAGCAGCAATCGGCGTCCAAGGCCGACAAGGAAAACCTGTCGGACTTCGACCTGGATCTGCAGCCGAATACCCCGGCGTCCGAGCAGTCCGACGATGACTTCCTTTCCGGTCTTGAGGACCAGATGAAGGATGTGTCGGCAGTGGAGCCGCCGACGCTGACCCCATCGGCGCTGGATGACTTCGATTTGCCGGAGGATTTCGACCTGTCCCTGGCGGACGAGCCAGGCGAAGCCGCCAAGCCGGATGCCTTCGCTTCGGAGCTGGACGATGTCAACGCCGAGCTGGATCGCCTGTCCCAAAGCCTGGAGAATCCGCCCATCGAACCCTCCTTTACCGCCGAGGACGCGGCGCTGGGTGGGGATGAGCCGGAGTTCGACTTCCTGTCTGGCACGAATGAAGTCGCCACCAAGCTCGATCTCGCCCAGGCCTATATCGACATGGGTGATGCCGACGGCGCGCGGGACATCCTCTCCGAAGTGCTCACCGAAGGTGATGAGGCTCAGCGCGGCGAGGCCAAGGAAATGCTCGGCAAAATCTGAAGGTTGATGCCGGTGCGGTGTGGGAAGGTCAATCCCTAACAAAAGCGCACGCCACGCAGCTGCCGCATTTATAATGGCTGCCTTTGCGCAACTCATCAGGCTCTCAGTTCTTGGCAAATATAGATAACCCGGCCGCCGAAATGGCGGCCGCTGGCTTTTACCGCATCGCCCTCGGCGTGGAATACAAAGGCTCGCGCTATCGCGGCTGGCAGCGTCAGGCGTCAGGCGTGCTGACGGTGCAGGAAACCCTGGAGAAGGCGCTGTCGAAAGTGGCTGACTCCCCGGTGTCGTTGATGTGCGCCGGGCGTACCGATGCCGGTGTGCATGCCTGCGGCCAAGTGGTGCACTTCGATACCCAGGCCGAACGCACGATGAAGGCCTGGGTGATGGGCGCCAATATCAATCTGCCCCACGACGTCAGCGTCAGTTGGGCCAAGGTCATGCCTGCGCACTTTCATGCGCGCTTCAAGGCCATTGCCCGGCGTTATCGCTATGTGATCTACAACGACCAGATCCGTCCCGCGCACCTCAACGAAGAAATCACCTGGAACCACCGTCCGCTGGATGCCGAGCGCATGGCCGAGGCTGCGCAGCATCTGGTGGGGGTGCATGATTTCAGTGCGTTCCGTGCCGGCCAGTGCCAGGCCAAGTCGCCGATCAAGGAAGTCCACCACCTGCGGGTGACTCGCCACGGCAAGATGATCGTGCTGGACATCCGTGCCGGCGCTTTCCTGCACCATATGGTGCGCAACATTGCGGGCGTATTGATGACCATCGGTACCGGCGAACGCCCGGTGGAATGGGCCAGGGAAGTGCTGGAAAGCCGCATCCGCCGCACGGGCGGCGTCACGGCGCATCCGTTTGGCCTGTACCTGGTGGACGTGGAGTACCGCGACGAGTTCGAGCTGCCCCAGCGTTTCATCGGGCCACACTTCCTCACAGGGTTCAGTGAACTTGGCGGCTGACGCCCGGAATAGCTTTTGTTACCATCCGGGACTTTATCGGTCCAACCCCTGAGGTTTCTACGACATGCCTGCCGTTCGCAGCAAGATTTGCGGGATTACCCGCATAGAAGACGCGCTGGCGGCAGTCGAGGCGGGGGCGGATGCCATTGGCCTGGTATTTTATGCCAGGAGCCCACGGGCGGTGAATGTGTTGCAGGCGCGGGCGATCGTTGCGGCGCTGCCGCCGTTCGTGACCACCGTGGGCTTGTTCGTCAACGCCAGCCGCTGCGAACTCAACGAAACCCTGGATGCCGTGCAGTTGGATATGCTGCAATTTCACGGCGACGAAACCCCGGATCAATGTGAAAGCTACCAACGCCCGTATATCAAGGCGTTGCGGGTCAAGGCGGGTGACGATATCGCGAGGGCCTGCGCTGCCTATTCCGGCGCGCGTGGCATTCTGTTGGACACGTATGTCGAAGGCGTACCCGGTGGTACCGGCGAAGCGTTCGATTGGTCGCTGATCCCTGAAGGGTTGAGCAAGCCGATCATCCTGGCCGGGGGGCTCAACCCTGGGAACGTCGGTTCGGCGATTCAACAGGTCCGGCCGTATGCCGTGGATGTCAGCGGTGGGGTAGAGCAAGGCAAGGGCATCAAGGATCACGACAGGATTCGCGCATTCATGCAGGCGGTGCGCAACAGCTGTGTCGGGATGTGACGGCTGGCAGTCTGCCGCCGTCCATAGCTACCACTGTGTAAAACAGCCCGGCGCCGCCTGAGGGAGGCCCGGAAATGAAGTGGCAACCTGCGCAGGCAGGCTGTCTGGAAGGCTGAGGATGCAGGCTGGAAATGGCAGGTCGAACGTCTGACCCCGTCCAGCCTGCGTCATCGCCACATATGAATTTAGCTCAAGGGCATACGCGGGGCTGTGTTCAAGCTACCGGTACTGGAGAAAGAAAGCATGAGCAACTGGTTAGTAGACAAACTGATCCCTTCGATCATGCGTTCCGAGGTGAAGAAAAGCTCGGTTCCTGAAGGTCTGTGGCACAAGTGCCCATCCTGCGACGCGGTGCTGTACCGCCCCGAGCTGGAAAAGACCCTGGATGTTTGCCCCAAGTGCAACCACCACATGCGTATCGGCGCCCGCGCCCGCATCGACATCTTCCTCGACGCCGACGGCCGTAACGAGCTGGGCGCCGACCTGGAGCCGGTCGACCGTCTCAAGTTCCGCGACGGCAAGAAGTACAAGGACCGCCTGACCGCTGCGCAAAAGCAGACCGGTGAGAAGGACGCGTTGATTTCCGTCAGCGGCAAGCTGCTGGGCATGCCGGTGGTGGTGTCGGCGTTCGAGTTCTCCTTCATGGGCGGCTCCATGGGGGCCATCGTCGGCGAGCGCTTCGTGCGCGCGGCCAACTACGCCCTGGAAAACCGTTGCCCGATGATCTGCTTCGCCGCCTCCGGTGGTGCGCGGATGCAGGAAGCGTTGATCTCCCTGATGCAAATGGCCAAGACCTCTGCGGTGCTGGCGCGTCTGCGCGAAGAAGGCATTCCGTTCATCTCTGTGCTGACCGACCCGGTCTACGGCGGCGTTTCCGCCAGCCTGGCGATGCTCGGCGACGTAATTGTCGGTGAGCCAAAAGCCCTGATCGGCTTTGCCGGCCCGCGCGTGATCGAGCAGACCGTGCGCGAAAAACTGCCGGAAGGCTTCCAGCGCAGCGAGTTCCTGCTGGAGCACGGCGCAATCGACCTGATCATTCCGCGCGGTGAGCTGCGTCCACGCCTGGGTAGCCTGCTGGCGCAGATGATGGGCCTGCCGACACCTGTTTACGTCGCGCCTAAAGTCGAGCCGATCGTTGTGCCGCCGGTGCCTGCGAACCTATGACCCAACGTACCCTGGGCGAATGGCTCGCCTACCTCGAGCAGTTGCATCCGTCCGCCATCGACATGGGCCTGGAGCGCTCGCAACAGGTAGCGGCCCGCCTTGGGTTGGGCCGGCCGGCGCCGCGTGTGATCACGGTGACCGGCACCAACGGCAAGGGCTCTACCTGTGCCTTTGTTGCCGCGCTGCTGCAGGCCCAGGGGCTGCAAGTAGGCGTGTACAGCTCGCCGCACTTGCTGCGTTACAACGAGCGGGTGCAACTCAATGGCGTCGAAGCCAGTGATGAGCAACTCTGCGAAGCCTTCGCCGCACTCGATGCCGGGCGCGGTGAGATTTCCCTGACTTACTTCGAAATGGGCACCCTGGCGGCGTTCTGGCTGTTCGAGCGTGCGCAGCTGGATGTGGTCGTATTGGAAGTGGGCCTGGGCGGGCGTCTGGACACCGTCAACGTGGTGGATGCCGACCTGGCGCTGGTCACCAGTATTGGCGTGGACCATGCCGACTACCTGGGGGATACCCGCGAGTCCGTGGCCTATGAGAAGGCCGGGATTTTCCGCCCGGGCAAGCCTGCGCTGTGCGGTGACCTGGATCCGCCGCTGCCCTTGTTGGACAAGGTGCGTGAACTGGGCTGCCCATTCTTCCTGCGGGGCCGCGAATTCAATCTTGAAATCGATGACCGGCACTGGCAGTGGTGCGGGCGGGATGCCCGTGGGCAGGCTGTGGAGCTGCGTGATCTGCCCTTGCTGAACCTGCCGATGGAGAACGCCGCACTCGCGCTGCAAGCCTATCTGTTGCTGGACCTGCCTTGGCAGGCTGAGCAGATTGCTGCGACGTTGCTGGCGACCCGCGTGGTAGGGCGCCTGGATCGCCGGGTGTTCGACTGGCACGGCAAGCGCCTGAACCTGCTGCTGGACGTGGGGCATAACCCCCATGCAGCGCAATACCTGGCAAAACGCCTGGCGCGCACGCCGCCGGTGGGGCGTCGCCTGGCTGTATTCGGTTTGCTTGCCGATAAGGACCTGGAGGGCGTGGTTGCACCGTTGCTGGACAGCGTCCAGGCTTGGGCGGTCGCGCCGCTGGATACGCCGCGCAGTCGTCCGGCCCATGAGCTTGAGATCGTGTTACAGAACCTTGGTGCGCCGGTGGCGTCGTATGCAAGCGTGACTGCTGCCCTGGAGGCACAGTGCGCGGTAGCGACGGCCGAGGACGAAATTCTGTTGTTCGGATCATTTTATTGTGTTGCCGAGGCGCTTGAGTGGTTGGCCCGGCGCTCCACGGAGGAAGCTGCACATGGCATTACTGGATAGCGCATACAAGCAGCGAATGGTTGGAGCCCTGGTGCTGGTGGCATTGGCGGTGATCTTCCTGCCGATGCTGTTTTCCCGCCAGGACGAGCAGCGCCAGGTGGTTGTCGAGGCTCCGGCTGCGCCCCAGGCACCGGCAGTGCCGCAAGTGCAGGTGGAGCCGGTGGTGGTGCCTGAGCCGCAGGCGTTGCCTGAAGAAGAGCCGGTGCCGACTGACGATGAGGTGGCTGCGCAGCAGGCGCCGTCGATGCCGGTGCAGCCAAGCGTGCCGGTGGTCAAGCCGACACCTGCTCCGGCGGTCGCCGCCAAGCCGGCGACGCCTGCGCCTGCGCCCAAACCGGTGGTGCCGCAGCCTGCCGCGCCGGGCAAGCCGGATGTGGGTCAGAGCCGTATCGATCCGAATGGTCTGCCGATCAGTTGGTCGATCCAGGTGGCCAGCCTGGGCAATCGCGAAGGCGCCGACGCCTTGCAGAAGAAGCTGCGTGCCCAGGGCTACAACGCCTATATCCGTAGCGCCGACGGCAAGAACCGCGTGTTTATCGGGCCGCTGATCGAGCGCGCCGAGGCCGACCGGCTGCGGGATTTGCTGGACCGTCAGCAGAACCTGAAAGGCTTCGTCACACGCTTCCAGCCTGAGCGCGGCTGAGCCCGTATCGGTTTAAACCTGAAGTCCAATCAAATGTGGGAGGGGGCTTGCCCCCGATAGCGGTGGATCAGTCAGCACTATGCAGTGATTGATAAGCCGCAATCGGGGGCAAGCCTCCTCCCACATTGGTTTTGTGGTGAGGTTGAAATGTGATCGGCCCGCCACAAACTATTGATTTGCAAAGCAGCCGCAATCACAGCTTACCGACAGCCCGACGCTCTGCTAAAATGCGCCGCCTTATCCGTCCGTAGGCTCAAACGTGCCATTTACCTGGGTTGACTGGGCGATCGTTGCAATCGTCGCCATCTCCGCTTTGATCAGTCTAAGCCGCGGCTTCGTAAAAGAAGCACTGTCGTTGCTGACCTGGATCATCGCAGGAGTCGTAGCCTGGATGTTCGGCGGTTCATTGTCGGTCTACCTGGCCGGATACATCGAGACACCTTCGGCTCGCGTCATCGCGGGCTGCGCCATCATGTTCATCGCCACGCTGCTGGTGGGGGCAATGGTCAATTATCTTATTGGCGAGTTGATACGCGTCACCGGCCTCTCCGGGACCGATCGATTTCTCGGCATGGCCTTCGGTGCCGCGCGTGGCGCGTTGCTGGTGGTCGTGGCGGTCGGGCTGTTGAGCCTGGGGCCGGTACAGCAGGATTCGTGGTGGCAGGAGTCGGTACTCGTGCCAAAATTTCTATTGGTTGCAGATTGGTCCAAGAACCTCATCTTGGGGTGGAGCAGTCAGTGGCTGGCCAGCGGAATCAGCGTACCCGCTGATCTTCCGTTCAAGGAACACCTCTTGCCGGCCAAAACGCCGCAGTAAGTTGTGTTCAGTCAAGATTCATTAAGTAGGGGTTGCGTCGCATGTGTGGCATCGTCGGTATCGTCGGTAAGTCGAACGTCAATCAGGCGCTGTATGACGCGCTAACCGTCCTCCAGCACCGCGGCCAGGACGCTGCCGGTATTGTGACCAGCCACGACGGCCGGTTATTCCTGCGCAAGGACAATGGCCTGGTACGTGACGTGTTCCATCAGCGTCACATGCAGCGCCTCGTCGGGCACATGGGCATTGGCCATGTGCGTTACCCGACTGCCGGTAGCTCGACGTCGGCCGAAGCTCAGCCGTTCTACGTCAACTCGCCTTACGGCATTACCCTGGCGCATAACGGTAACCTGACCAACGTTGAGCAACTGGCCAAGGAGATTTACGAATCTGACCTGCGCCACGTCAACACCAGCTCCGACTCGGAAGTGCTGCTCAACGTGTTTGCCCACGAGCTGGCCCAGCGTGGCAAGCTGCAGCCGACCGAAGAAGATGTGTTCGCCGCCGTGATCGACGTGCATAACCGTTGCGTCGGCGGTTATGCCGTTGTGGCGATGATCACCGGCTACGGCATCGTCGGCTTCCGTGACCCCCACGGTATTCGCCCGATCGTGTTCGGCCAGCGTCACACCGACGAAGGCGTCGAGTACATGATCGCGTCCGAAAGCGTGTCCCTTGACGTGCTGGGCTTCACCCTGATCCGCGACCTCGCGCCGGGCGAAGCGGTGTACATCACCGAAGACGGCAAGCTGCATACCCGTCAGTGCGCTGTCGCGCCGAAACTTACCCCGTGCATCTTCGAACACGTCTACCTGGCGCGTCCGGATTCGATCATCGACGGCGTTTCGGTGTACAAGGCGCGCCTGCGCATGGGCGAGAAGCTGGCCGACAAGATCCTGCGCGAGCGTCCCGAGCACGACATCGACGTGGTGATCCCGATCCCGGACACCAGCCGTACCGCTGCGCTGGAATTGGCCAACCACCTGGGCGTCAAGTTCCGCGAAGGCTTCGTGAAGAACCGTTACATCGGTCGCACCTTCATCATGCCGGGCCAGGCGGCGCGCAAGAAGTCGGTGCGCCAGAAGCTCAACGCCATCGAGCTGGAGTTCCGCGGCAAGAACGTGATGCTGGTGGACGACTCCATCGTGCGCGGCACCACCTGCAAGCAAATCATCCAGATGGCCCGTGAAGCCGGTGCGAAGAACGTGTACTTCTGTTCCGCAGCGCCTGCCGTGCGTTACCCGAACGTGTACGGTATCGACATGCCGAGCGCCCACGAACTGATCGCACACAACCGCACGACCCAGGATGTGGCCGACCTGATCGGCGCCGATTGGCTGATCTACCAGGACCTGCCGGACCTGATCGAAGCGGTCGGCGGTGGCAAGATCAAGATCGAGCAGTTCGACTGCGCCGTGTTCGACGGTAAGTACGTGACCGGTGACGTCGACGAGGCCTACCTGAACAAGATCGAGCAGGCGCGTAACGACTCGTCGAAGATCAAGACCCAGGCGGTCAGCGCGATCATCGATCTGTACAACAACTGAGTAGACACCGGCCCTGAGGGGCCGGTTTTGTATCTTAAATAAAGAATTGAGTAAGGAGTCGCAGCATGAGTCAGGAATGGGATGCCGGTCGCTTGGACAGCGACCTCGATGGCGTAGCTTTCGATACCCTGGCTGTGCGCGCCGGCCAGCACCGTACCCCGGAAGGTGAGCACGGTGACCCGATGTTCTTTACCTCCAGCTACGTGTTCCGCACGGCGGCCGACGCCGCTGCGCGCTTTGCTGGCGAAGTGCCGGGTAACGTTTATTCCCGCTACACCAACCCGACTGTGCGCGCGTTCGAAGAGCGTATCGCGGCCCTGGAAGGCGCAGAGCAGGCGGTGGCAACGGCCACCGGCATGGCGGCGATCCTGGCGGTGGTGATGAGCCTGTGCAGTGCCGGCGACCATGTGCTGGTGTCGCGCAGCGTGTTTGGTTCGACCATCAGCCTGTTCGAGAAGTATTTCAAGCGCTTCGGTATTGAAGTGGACTACGTGCCCTTGGCGGATCTGTCCGGCTGGGATGCGGCGATCAAGTCCAACACCAAATTGCTGTTCGTCGAGTCGCCGTCCAATCCGCTGGCCGAGCTGGTGGATATCGCGGCATTGTCCGAAGTGGCCCACACCAAGGGCGCAATGCTGGTGGTCGATAACTGCTTCTGCACGCCTGCCTTGCAGCAGCCGCTGAAGCTCGGCGCGGACATCGTGGTGCATTCGGCCACCAAGTTTATCGATGGCCAGGGCCGTTGCATGGGCGGCGTGGTTGCAGGCCGCAGCGAGCAGATGAAGGAAGTGGTGGGCTTCCTGCGCACCGCCGGCCCGACCTTGAGCCCGTTCAACGCCTGGATCTTCCTCAAGGGCCTGGAAACCCTCAGCCTGCGTATGAAAGCCCATTGCGCCAACGCCCAGGCCCTGGCCGAGTGGCTGGAGCAGCAGGACGGTATCGAAAAAGTGCATTACGCCGGCCTCAAGAGCCACCCGCAGCACGCGTTGGCCCAGCGCCAGCAGCGTGGTTTCGGCGCCGTGGTGAGTTTCGAAGTGAAGGGCGGCAAAGAGGGCGCCTGGCGCTTTATCGATGCGACGCGCCTGATCTCCATCACGGCCAACCTGGGCGATAGCAAGACCACCATTACCCATCCGAGCACCACCTCCCACGGACGCCTGGCGCCGCAGGAGCGTGAGGCGGCCGGTATCCGGGACAGCCTGATCCGCATCGCGGTCGGCCTGGAAGATGTCACGGATCTGCAGGCTGACCTGGCTCGCGGGCTGGCTGCCTTGTGATCGAGTGGTCCCTGGAGGCCGCGGCGGCCAGTAATGGGCGCGTCGCCCTGGTGACGGGCGCGGCGCGGGGTATTGGCCTCGGGATTGCGGCGTGGCTGATCAGCGAAGGCTGGCAGGTGGTCTTGACCGACCTCGACCGCGAGCGCGGTTCCAAGGTGTCCAAGGTGCTGGGCGAAAACGCCTGGTTTATCACCATGGACGTTGCTGACGAGAAGCAGGTGGCCCAGGGGGTCGCCGAAGTCCTGGGGCAGTTCGGGCGCCTGGACGCGTTGGTCTGTAACGCTGCGGTGGCCGACCCGCACAATATCACCCTGGAAAGCCTCGACCTGGCCTACTGGAACCGTGTGCTGGCCGTTAACCTCAGTGGGCCGATGTTGCTGGCCAAACATTGTGCGCCTTACCTGCGTGCCCACGGCGGAGCCATCGTCAACCTGGCGTCGACCCGGGCTCGTCAGTCGGAGCCGGATACCGAGGCTTATGCGGCGAGCAAGGGTGGCCTGTTGGCGCTTACTCACGCCTTGGCGATCAGCCTCGGGCCGGAAGTGCGGGTGAATGCGGTCAGCCCTGGCTGGATTGATGCCCGTGATCCAGCTGCGCGGCGTGCCGAGCCTTTGACCGATGCCGATCATGCCCAGCATCCGGCGGGCAGGGTGGGTACGGTAGAGGACGTGGCAGCGATGGTGGCGTGGCTGCTGTCGCGCCAGGCCGGGTTTGTCACCGGGCAAGAGTTTGTGGTGGACGGTGGCATGAGCAAGAAGATGATTTACAGCGAGTGACGGGTAGCCGTCTTGAAGCCATTCTGTCTTTTTCAGAAAAACTTCAAGCAGGCTATTGACTTAGGTCCGCTACCTGCGTAAATTTCGCGGCCTCAACGAAGCAAAGGGTGATTAGCTCAGCTGGGAGAGCATCTGCCTTACAAGCAGAGGGTCGGCGGTTCGATCCCGTCATCACCCACCATTCGCTTCATGTGTTACGCGCAGCGGTAGTTCAGTCGGTTAGAATACCGGCCTGTCACGCCGGGGGTCGCGGGTTCGAGTCCCGTCCGCTGCGCCATATTTTCCAGGTTCGATTTATCGGGCTTGAGATTGAACAGCCAAGGCTGATCGATCAGATGTTCAAAGACGGTTGAGGCGGTTTGCTCAGCCGGTCAAGCGATACGCAGCGGTAGTTCAGTCGGTTAGAATACCGGCCTGTCACGCCGGGGGTCGCGGGTTCGAGTCCCGTCCGCTGCGCCATATCTGCCTCAAGGCCCACTGAACGCCTTGAAGCACAAAGCAAGCCACTGGCTACTTTGATCCGATAGCAAAGACCCTGGTCGAAAGACCGGGGTTTTTTGTGTCTGCAATTTGGCAATTTTTTGCGGGAGCCGGCGAACCGGCTCCCATTGATTTGTCAGAAGCCCAGCTTATCCCGCAGCCCGTAGTACCAAGCTCCCAGTGCCGCAAACGGTGTGCGCAACAGTTGCCCGCCCGGGAATGGGTAGTGCGGCAGGTCGGCAAACGCATCAAAGCGCTCTGCCTGGCCTCTCAGCGCTTCCGCCAGCACCTTGCCCGCCAGGTGGGTGTACGTCACGCCATGGCCGCTGCAGCCCTGTGAGTAGTAGATGTTGTCGCCCAGGCGACCGACCTGCGGCAAGCGCGACAGGGTCAGCAGGAAGTTGCCGGTCCAGGCGTAGTCGATCTTCACATCCTTGAGTTGCGGGAAGGCCTTGAGCATCTTCGGGCGGATGATTGCTTCGATGTTCGCCGGGTCGCGCGCGCCATACACCACACCACCGCCGAAGATCAGGCGTTTGTCACTGGTGAGACGATAGTAGTCGAGCAGGTAGTTGCAGTCCTCTACGCAGTAATCCTGCGGCAGGAGTGTCCTGGCCAGGTCATCCCCGAGTGGCGCCGTCGTGATCACCTGGGTGCCACAGGGCATCGACTTGGCCGCCAGCTCCGGCACCAGGTTGCCCAGGTAGGCATTGCCCGCGACGATGATGAACTTGGCCCTGACCTTGCCTTCGGCGGTGTGGACCACCGGGTTGGCGCCACGCTCGATGCGCACCGCCGCCGATTGTTCGTAGATCGTCCCGCCCAGGGATTCCACGGCTGCGGCTTCACCGAGTGCCAGGTTGAGTGGGTGGATATGGCCGCCACTCATGTCCAGCAGTCCGCCGACATAGTTGTCACAGGCCACTACCTCGCGAATGCGGCGCTGGTCCAGCAACTCCAGCTGTGTATGGCCGTAGCGCTCCCATAAGCGTTTCTGCGACTCCAGATGGCCCATGTGCTTGCTGTTGAGTGCCGCGAACACGCCGCCGTCCTTGAGGTCGCACTGGATCTGGTACTTGGCGACCCGCTCGCGAATGATCCTGCCGCCCTCGAACGCCATCTGCCCCAGCAACTGCGCCTGCTGGGGGCCGACGCTGCGCTCGATCACATCAATGTCACGGCTGTAGCTGTTGACGATCTGCCCGCCATTGCGGCCTGACGCGCCAAAACCCACCTTGGCGGCTTCCAGCACCGTGACGCGAAAACCGTTCTCCAGCAGAAACAGCGCGCTGGACAGGCCGGTATAGCCGGCACCGATCACGCACACATCGGTTTCGACGTCGCCTTGCAGCCTTGGGCGCGGCGGCACGGCATTTGCGGAAGCGGCGTAATACGACTTGGGGTAGGGGGTGTTCGCCATCCTGGAACCTCTGTTTTATATTTTTTACGAGTGCCCCGATCCTACCTGAGTTGAAAATTGCCTGCCAGCCACCCCAAAAAGTGCGGTGCGCCGACTGCAAATAAATAATTCGCATATTCATAGGGTTAGCTGCAAAAAAGATGTTGACACCCCTCCGGAATTCCGTAGAATGCCGCCTCACAGCAGGCACGTAGCTCAGTTGGTTAGAGCACCACCTTGACATGGTGGGGGTCGTTGGTTCGAGTCCAATCGCGCCTACCAAACAAAATCCGCTCTGCTGGGCGGTCTGGAAGGGCTCACCGAAAGGTGGGCCCTTTTTTGTTGCCTGCGTTTTTTACTGTTGAAAATGCAGTGCCGCTCTAAAGTAATTCATCGATAGGCCGATGCAGTCGCAAATCTCTAATCCTTGGGTATCTGGCATGCTTATCACTGTTAGCAATACAGCCTCCTTATCAAGCACTCCAAACACTGTCAGCCCGAGTGGTCCCGCTGTCACCGAAAGCGCAAGCAGCACAAGCAGCGCTGCCGTCAGTACCCGCGCTGATACTAAGGGTGCGGCAGGCGTAGCTGGGGGTGGCCAGGCGTCATCGAGCTCGCAGGAGTCCGATACTGTCAAACAGTTGAAGAAGCAGATCGAACAGTTGCAAAAGCAGCTTCAAGAGCAGCAACAAGCCTTGCAGAAAGCGCAGGCCAGCAACCAGAACGCAGAGGCCAAGGCTGCGGCTGTGGCGGCGGCTCAAGCGCAAATCGCCGCCACTTCTGCGGCGTTGCAGACGGTGACTTCGGCTCTGTTGCAAGCCGTCACTGCCGAGGGCAGCAGCAGCTCGGGGTCGATGGTCAGTACCACCGCCTGAGTACCGGAAAGTGTGTTGAGTGGCGAGCCGCGGTGTCTGTCATCGGCTCAGCACACTTTCCCCTGCTCCCACAGGTAACCGATAAACATCCGCCAGCGCGAATACTCCCAGCAGCGCCACGCCGACGAACGCCACGCGAAAATCCCCGACCTGTGCCTGCATCTCATGCCCCTGCAGGGTCATGGATGCCCGCAGCAGCAGCGCCGCCACCGTCACGCCCATCCCCATCGCCAGCTGGAATGACATGCTGAACAGCGCCGACGCCTCACTCATGCGCGGTTTGGGCACATCCGCAAAGCCGATCGAGTTGTAGCAGGTGAACTGCATCGAGCGGGACAACCCTCCCACAAACAACACGGCCGCGATCAGCACAAATGGGGTCTGCACCGTGAAAAGCGCGCAAGCGGCTATCGACACCACGCCGATTATCCCGTTCATCAGTAAGACCCGGCGAAACCCATAGCGGCGCATGATGGCCGTGGTGAACGGCTTCATCGCCAGATTGCCGGCGAATACCGCCAGCACCAGCAAGCCTGCGTCCACCGGGGACAAGCCAAAGGCGATTTGAAACAGCAGCGGCAGCAGGAACGGCAGGGCGCTGATGGCCAGGCGAAACAGCGAGCCGCCATAGATGCTCACGCGAAATGTATTGATGGACAGGGTCTCGAGCGGCAATAACGGGTCGCTGGCATGGCGGCAATGGTGAATGGCCCACACTGCCAGCGCGATGCCTGCCGCGACCAGCACGGCGCCTGGAATAAGGCGTTCACCGGTCTGGTTACCCAGCCATTCCAGCCCACCCAGCAGGGCCACACAGGCGCCTGCCAGCAGTACAAAACCCTTGGCATCGAACTGGCGCACGCTGGCTTCACGGTCTTCCGGTACCAGCCACAGTGCGGCGGCCAATGCCAGCACACCCAGCGGCAGATTCACGTAGAAGATCCATGGCCACGATGCATGCGTCACGATCAACCCACCGGCCAGCGGCCCCAGAATCGGCGCGACCAGGCCGGGCCAGGTAATGATCGCGATCATTTTCACCAAGTCTTTCTTATCCGTATTACGTAACACCGCCAAGCGTCCTACGGGCACCATCAATGCGCCGCCAATGCCCTGCAGAACGCGGGCGAACACGAACATCTCAATACTTTGGCTGAGCCCGCAGAGCAGTGAGGCGAGGGTGAACAGGATGATTGCGCCGGCGAATACCCGGCGCGCACCAAAGCGGTCGGCGACCCAGCTGGACAGCGGTATGAAGATCGCCACGGCGAGGATATAGGCGGTGATGCCGATGTTCATGTCGACCGGTGTCACCCCGAAGGCGGTCGCCATGGTCGGTAGCGCGGTGGCGATGACCGTGGCGTCAAGGTTCTCCATGAAGAAGGTTACGGCGACCACCAGGGCGATCAGACTGGTGTGTAGACTGAGGCGGTTTTGCGCGGCGGAATCTGGAGTGGCTGAGCTCACCGGTGCTGCCCTCTTTCAGTGAACGGTTTGATGAAGAACGCCGACCAACTGCCCGATGCGCCGCGCACGATAAACGGGCGGCGTTAAGATGAGCGAATCCTTCATGGTCTGTCCACGTCTTGTTACTCGTGGGCTACTCAATTACCCACAAAATTTATTGGTTTGCAGCAACAATTTTTCTTGTTGGACACCTCCTGCTCCCAGGCAGCACAGTTGCCGCCACTGACGCTCGCCCTGACGGGCCAACAATAAAAAACCGAGCCGACTGCACGCCACTTCCTGCTGTGAACCCTTTGTTCACATCCTGCTGTAATGGCGCCGCAGCGCGCACTTAAGGACCTCTCCGCCATGCAAACTGTTGTGAACTTATGGCCGTTGATCGGCGTACTTGTGATCGTGGTTGGCTTTGTTTTGCGTTTCAATCCGCTGTTGGTGGTCACCGCCGCAGCTATCGCCACCGGGCTCGCTGCCCACTTCCCGCTGGAGAAAATCCTCGCCACTATGGGGGATGGTTTCCTACAGACTCGCGCCCTGCAATTGATCCTGTTGTTGCCCCTCGCTGTCATCGGTTTGCTGGAGCGCCACGGCTTGCGCCTGCATGCGCAGAACTGGATTGCGCGGTTTGAGCGCGCCACGGTCGGACGCCTGCTGATCATCTATCTATTTGTACGCGAATCCACCGCAGCCATGGGCTTGACCAGCCTCGGCGGGCACCCGCAGATGGTGCGCCCGCTACTGGCACCGATGGCCGAAGGCGCGGCGGAAAAGCGCTACGGCAAACTGCCGGACAAACTGCGTCACAAGGTGTTGGCCATGTGCGCTGCCACCGATAACGTCGGCCTGTTTTTTGGTGAGGACATCTTTGTCGCCTTTGGTGCGATTGCGTTGATGCATACCTTCCTGCTCGGTTCGGGGATTGATGTGGAGCCGCTGCACATTGCGGTGTGGGGTATTCCTACGGCGATTTGCGCCTTCATCGTTCACGCGATCCGACTTCATCGGTTTGACCGAAGACTGACCCGCGAGATGACGACCGCCGTGACCCCAGTGGAGGCCGCGCAATGATCATCTCTATCCAATACCTGTACTGGCTCGCCGGGGTCCTGCTGCTGATCACCGCCGGCATGATCCTGTTGGATCGAACCCATCCCAAGCGCTGGTCCAGCGCATTGTTCTGGCTGCTGTTCGCCATCCCGTTCCTGGTAGGGGAGCGCCTGCCCTCGGTGGTGGTCGGTGCGGGAGTGGTGGTGATGGCACTGATCGCCGGCCTGGGCGGCGTCGGCCGTGGCACCCATGCTGAGTTGCATGACAAGGCTTCGCGCGCCAGTGCCGGCCGCCTCGGGCACAAGCTGTTTATCCCGGCGCTGGCGATCCCCCTGACCACCGTGATCGGTTCGGTCTTGCTCAAGCACACCGAGATTGGCGGCGTACCGTTGCTGGACCCGAAAAACACCACCTTCGTGTCCCTCGGCATCGGCTGCCTGATCGCCCTCGGCCTGGCGTGCTGGCTGACCCGTGATACCCCGGTGCAAGCCTTGCGCGAATCCCGGCGACTCACCGAGGCCCTGGGCTGGGCCATGGTGCTGCCGCAGATGCTGGCGATGCTTGGCCTGCTGTTCAATGAAGCCGGTGTCGGCACGGCTGTCGCCCATGTCACCACCACCTACATCAACCTGGATTTCAAGTTGGTGGCGGTCATGGTGTACGTGCTGGGCATGGCGCTGTTTACGGTGATCATGGGCAATGGCTTCGCGGCGTTCCCGGTGATGACCGGGGGCGTCGGCGTGCCGGTGCTGGTGGGTATCTACGGCGGTAACCCGGCGGTGATGGCCGCCATCGGTATGTTCTCCGGCTACTGCGGTACGCTGATGACGCCGATGGCGGCCAACTTCAATATCGTACCGGCGGCGTTGCTGGAGTTGCCGGACAAGAACGCGGTGATCAAGGCGCAACTGCCGACCGCGTTGATGATGTTGGTGGTCAATATTGTCCTGCTTTATGTGTTGATGTGAGGCGACGATGCGAACTGTATTGCTGACGGGGTTCGAGCCCTTTGATCAAGACCTGGTGAATCCTTCCTGGGAAGCGGTGAGCCAGTTGGATGGCGTGCAACTCGACGATGATGTGCGCATTGTTGCGCGCCGATTGCCCTGTGCGTTTGCCACGGCGGGTGAGTGCCTGCTCCAACTGATCAGTGAACTGCGCCCGGCGATGGTCATCGCCACTGGGTTGGCCTCCGGGCGCAGCGAAATATCCCTCGAGCGAGTGGCGATCAACATCAACGATGCACGCATCCCCGATAATCTGGGGGAGCAGCCCATCGACACGGCGGTGGTGGTCGGCGGCCCGGCGGCGTACTTCTCGACGCTGCCGATCAAGGCCATGGCCAGGGCGGTGCGCGAAGCAGGGATTGCGGTGTCGGTATCGCAGACGGCGGGTACATTCGTGTGCAACCAGGTGTTCTACCGCCTGCAGCACGAACTCGCGGGCACCGGTGTACGCAGTGGTTTTATCCACGTGCCGAACCAGCTTGGAGCGGGCCTGGTCGATGGGCTGCGCATCGCGGTGTCGACGGCGTGGAATACCCCGGTGGATGTGCTGGAAGTGGGCGGTCAGGTGAGTTGACGTCCCGCGGGGTGCGATAACCTCGACTACAGTTCAGCTACATTCCTGTGTTGGATAATCGCCATGATCAAGTGCCCGAAATTCGTGTCTGTTGCGCTTTCGCTTGTGTTGTTTGCCGCTGGCGGTATGGCCCTGGCTGATCCAGGCAATGGCAAGGGGCAAGGCAACGATAAAGGCAATGGTCACGGCGGGCAGGGGCATGACAAGCCCAAGGGCAAAGGTGCAGCAGGCAGTCGCGGCCCCAGTGTAGACCGTGGCAGCGTGCTGAATGTGTTGGGCGGTTATCGCGACTACTGGAGCCCGGCGCCCGCCTTGCCGCCTGGTATCCAGAAGAACCTGGCCCGCGGCAAGCCGCTGCCGCCGGGCATTGCCAAGAAGCTGGACGGGCGTTTGTTGGGCCGCTTGCCCCATTACGAGGGATACGAGTGGCAGCAGGCGGGCACCGACTTGATACTGGTGGCCATCGCGACGGGCATCATCTACGAAGTCCTCAATGGCGCCCTCGATTGAGCTGGCGGTGTCGACCGCATGGCGCTCGACCCGCCGTGTTATTGCCGGCGTCGTTGGCGTTTACAAGCCGCCGGGTGATCCGTAGATTGCATTGCGTCGATTATTCGTTTCAGCTCACGAGGAAACCCCGCAGTGTCCATCCGAGGTTCAGCCGTATTTGCCCGCCCTTACCGCGCCTTTCTGTTCGATATGGATGGGACTCTGCTCAATTCGATTGCCGCCGCCGAGCGAGTATGGAGTATCTGGGCTGAACGCCATGGGCTGGAGGTGGCGACGTTTCTGGCCACCATCCATGGCGCCCGGGCGATCGACACCATCACGCGCCAGGCGTTGCCCGGCGTCGACCCGGAGGTTGAAGCGCAGTGGATTACCGAGGCTGAAATCAATGATGTGCAAGGTGTCGTTGCGATTGCCGGGGCCGTCGAGTTTCTGAACCGCTTGCCCGGCGATCAGTGGGCGCTGGTCACCTCTGCACCCAGGGAACTGGCGTTGCGTCGACTGCAAGCGGCGGGTATTACGCCGCCAGCGGTGCTGGTCACGGCTGAAGACGTGGCTATCGGCAAGCCGAACCCTGCCTGTTATGTGCTCGGTGCGCAGCGCCTGGGGGTATCGACGCAGGATTGCCTGGTGTTTGAGGATGCGGCGGTGGGCATCCGTGCAGGGGAGGCGGCTGGAGCGGATGTGATGGTCGTGACTTCGACGCACCTCAAACCCATGGCGACGGAGCATCCTTCGATCGATGGGTATGAACAGCTGCAGGTGCAACGCAGCGCTGATGGCTTGCTCTACTTGGCGCGCGCGACGGGCTGAAGCAGCAAAACCGAGCCGGCTACCGGCCTCGGCCTGCTTCGCGGGTGGCTGGGTCAGGCGACGCCTGCATTCGATCACTGCGCATGCCTTGGCGTGACAGCACCATCTCCCTGAGAATCTCGTTGGCGAGCCGGGCAATCGCTTCGGCACCGCGATAATGCGCGCGCACGATTCCGGTGATTGCGAAGTGGTCGGTCTCCGGACCGCTGAGCACGGCCGAGAGGGTACCGTCGGCGTGCAGCGTACAGGTGACCGTGTAGCTGGGCAGGCGGGCTGCCAATTCAGATTCGATTTGGGTTTTAGTGAGCGTGTCCATCTGTACCGGCACCTTCTACTGACTGTGCAAACACACCCAAGAATAGGTCTTGTTGCAAGGCTGTAAATACCAGCGATCTGATAGCGAGTCAGGGGCGGGCGTCAGCGTACGGTTTTGCGCACGATGCGTTGGCACAACTTGCGCTGCACGGCCATCTGGATGGGCTTGAGGCAGAACATGAACAGGTAGCCACACAGCAGGAGTACCAGGTCCAGCCGCGAACGGGGCGCTTCGGCGCCCTCTATTTCAAGCTTCAGGCCATATTCCAAGCCGACAAAGACCAGCCCCGTCAGCAGGGCGATCATCCAGGATCTGGAAAAAAATGGCTGGGCGCTGCCTGGCATCATCGACGTGCTCCTAAGTGCACACGGATGGTGGGATATCAGTCAGAGGATTCGGTTGCAGGGGGGACAATAAGTTCCAGGTGTGAAGATAGTTTCATCTTGAGCATGGATGCACATGCGGCAAAAAGCGCTTCGCGCAACACAGACAAAAGCAGTCCGAGGAGGTTTTCGCCAGCCGTTACAGTGAACGAAAGGGCTGGCTACTGAGGGCGCTTCAAGGCGTCTGGTTTTTGTCCGGAGCGGTCAGGCCGGCCTGGATGCGCTGGTAAATCTCCTCGCGATGCACGGCAACATCCTTGGGTGCGTTGATGCCGATTCGTACTTGCTGGCCGCTGACGCCCAGGATGGTGATCGTAATGTCATCACCGATGTTTATGCTTTCACCGACTTTGCGGGTGAGTATAAGCATGGACTTCTCCTTGATTACTTTTAAGGACACATGTTTCAGACAGGGCAGGTGTCGTATGTGTGTAGCTTACTGCTAAGCGCGTCCCTGTGACTGCCTCTTTTAGGACGCATAGAGGCGACATTAATTCCCATGGCGGCATCATACAGGTCTGGGATACATCATTCGCATTGTTTAAGCCAACGTTTATGACGGCCAGAATAGACAGTGAATGATAAAGTCGCCTCTTTATCCGTTGAAGGAGCAGGGCAGTGCGTAAAGTAGCGATGGCAATTGCGGTGTTGGTATTGGCCGGTTGCGGTGAAGGCAAAAGCGTCGATGCCCCCAAGGCCAAGCCTGCCGTCACCGAAAGCCAGCCACAAACCGGCGCGATTGCTGCCCAGGAATGGGACCTGCGAGTAGGCCCACCGGACCATAAGCTGCAGGCAATCACCGACCTGACCGCCTGGTTGCTCGAACACGGGTTCAGTTTTTATATCGTGAAGGTCGACGGCAAGGACGAAGTGCTGCTGGGGCCATTTGCAACCAGGGCCGAGGCCGAGGCCAAGCAGACGCTGCTCAACGAGAAGATGGCGCGGGCCAAGAAAACCGACACGGTGTCCGAGATCATCGAGCACAAGGCCGCGCAGTAACAGCAGATCGAGCGGCAGTGCCGCCCCTGTTCAACCGCAGGCTTTCAGGTTAACCGGGCCGACAAACTCATTGCCGCGCCCCATCACGCACGCCACCGTTTGGTTCCGCTGGCGCTCCCAGGCTTGTACCGGATAGGTCTTGTTCCAGGCTTCGTACAACTGGCGATCCTGTTTCGACAGGCGCAAGCCGTACTGCTTGCTCATGTAGAAATACGTGCGTGCGATCATCCCGCGAATGGACGGGCGCGGCATGACCTTCTTGGCCTTGAAATCCACCTGGGTCAGGCACGAACCGTATTGCCCGCTTTGCACCGGCAGCCAGCCAAAACTGAAGTTACTTCGATCTCCATTGACCTCGCCGATGCTCGGCACCAGGTTGTGCAGATCCGCTTCGGCACGCTTGAATACGTCGTCATGGCGGGTGCAGTTCTTGCGTCCACCGTCCTGCCAGCACTGGCGCTGATGTCCGATCTGCCAGGCCGGAACAATGTGCTCCCACTCGATGCGCGCGGCACGGTTGGCGTTTTTGCGTGGGATGTAGCCGCAGGCTTTCAGGTCAACGCGGTTACCGGTGTATTTGCAGCCGCAATAGAACTCGGTGGATTGTGGCGCGTACAGCTTCCAGGCGACCTTTTTGGCTTCGCTGAAGGTTCGGGGCGCCTGGGCATGGGCAGTGACAGCAAAAAGCAGGCAGCACACAGCAATAAAACGGGCACTCATTGAATCATTCTTCCTTCGGCACAACCCAGAAAATCTGCACGCCGCCGTCATCCCGATAGGCGAGGGTGACGTTGTCGTTCTCCGCGATTTCCTCCAACAAGCGCTGCCACTCGTCTTCTGGCTCGTCCGGCAAGCGGAAGATCAAGGCTGCCTTGGCTTTTTGGGCGTTGGTGGAGTTGATGATCTTTTGCACACGAATAGCCAGGCGTTCGTAGGCATCAGGTGGGGTTAGGGCTGCGGAAGAGGACTTTGCCACGGAGTGTTCCTTAATAAGCTGTACGTGCATACAGTATTTAACTGTAGGCAATTTCGCAACTGCTTAAAATTCAATAAGTTCGTCTGACGGCGGTTTAGGCGAGTTGGTGTAAGGCGGGGAGGTGTTGGTTGCGGGATTTACACAGCAGGTAGAGGCGGGTAAACCCGCCTCTACAGAGATGAGATGCCAGCAGGAATCAATATTCCCAGAACATCCGTTGCAGTTCTTTGCTGTCCTGGGTCTTGGTCAGGGCGACCATCGCCAGAATCCGCGCTTTCTGCGGGTTCAGGTCGAGGGCGGCGACCCAGTCGTACTTGTCGTCCGGCTGTTCGGCATTACGCAGCACCATGCCCCCGGCATTTACGTGGGAAGAACGGATGATCTGCACACCTTGCTTGCGCAATTCCACCAGCGCAGGAACTACTTTGGACGACACCGAACCATTGCCGGTGCCGGCGTGGATGATGGCTTTGGCGCCAGCCTGGGCCAGTGCCTTGTAGGCGGTGTCGCTCACGTTGCCGTAACCGTAGGCGATTTCAACATCGGGCAGGCTCTTGATGTTCTTGATATCGAATTCCGAGTCCATGGTGTGACGCTTGGCCGGCAGGCGGAACCAGTAGGACTTGCCTTCAACGACCATGCCCAGCGGGCCCCATGGGCTCTTGAAGGCTTCGGTCTTGATATTGATCATCTTGCTGACGTCGCGACCCGATTGGATCTCGTCGTTCATGGTCACCAGTACGCCTTTGCCACGTGCATCCTTGCTGCCGGCTACGGCTACGGCGTTGTACAGGTTGAGCATGCCGTCGGCCGACATGGCGGTGCCTGGGCGCATGGAGCCGACCACCACGATAGGCTTGTCGGTTTTTTCCACCAGGTTCAGGAAGTAGGCGGTCTCTTCCAGGGTGTCGGTACCGTGGGTGATCACGATGCCGTCCACGTCCTTGCTGTCGGCCAGTTCGGCGACGCGGCGACCCAGTTGCAGCAGGTTCTCGTTGTTGATGCTTTCGGACGCAATTTGCATCACTTGCTCGCCACGCACATTGGCGATCTGGCTAAGCTCAGGAACACCGGCGATCAATTGCTCGATACCGACTTTGGCAGCCTGGTACGTCGCACTGTTGGCGGCGCTGGCGCCCGCGCCGGCAATGGTGCCGCCGGTGGCGAGGATCACCACGTTGGACAGTTTGGTCTTGGATTCAACCTCCTTTGCCTGGGCGGCAACGGGGAACAGCAGCAGAAGGGCCAACGCCCCCGGAACAAAATTCTTCAATGCAGATTTCATTATTTTTCTCTCTGGTTTTTGATGAGTGCTGTAGCAGGTTCATCTAGAACACCTGGGCAGTGCTGAATGCCTCCAGGCGCTGTGTAGGAGCAGGATCTGTACCATGCCGAATATGTTCGAGCATATAAATTAACTTATTGATATATATAAATTTTTACTGATTGGATGATGAGGTTTTGCTTGCTGGATGTCCGGCTTTCCGAACAACCTGGGGTGTGGCGTTCGGTTGTCCGAAAGTTATGACGAAAGAATCCTGCCTGTCGTGCCAAAACCTGTCGTTTCAGAGAACGACCGAACCCGGCAGATGTTTAAGAGCGACTCTCGCAGGGCGGAGAGCCGGGCTGGAGGTGTTGCATGAAAGGCCATGTTCTACCGTTGACAAATCTCGACAAGGTTCTCATAGTTTGATCAACGCAAACGTTTGCGAGATGTTTCATGGGACCCTCATTAGAGTCTCCTGTCAGCTCGTACCAGCCACCCGGGTGGGAGGGCCGCCGAAGTACACTTCGGTGCACGCGTTGCTCACAATAATCATAAGATCGGAGTGAACCATGAAGCTGCCATTCGCTGGACGTCTTCTTGCTGTCGCTGTGCTTGCTGCCGCATCCGCCGCCTTACCTTTCTCCCCTGCATTCGCTGCTGACGCTGCCGCCAAACCCAAGGTCGGCCTGGTGATGAAATCCCTCGCCAACGAATTTTTCGTGACCATGCAGGACGGTGCCAAGGCGTATCAGAAAGACCATGCCGCCGATTTCGACATGATCACCAACGGCATCAAGAACGAAACCGATACAAGTGCGCAGATCGATATCGTCAAGCAGATGATCCTGTCCAAAGTCAATGCCATCGTTATCGCGCCTGCTGATTCCAAGGCACTGGTAAAAGTGCTGGAGGATGCCTCTAAGGTCGGGATCAAGATCGTCAACATCGATAACCGCCTGGACCCGGACGTACTGAAAAGCAAAAAACTCGATATCCCCTTCGTCGGCCCCGACAACCGCAAAGGCGCCAAACTGGTGGGCGACTACCTGGCCAAGCAGCTGGCCGCCGGCGACAAGGTCGGCATCATCGAAGGTGTACCGACCACCACCAACGCCCAGCAGCGCACAGCAGGCTTCAAGGATGCGATGGATGCTGCCGGTATGAAGATCGTTTCCACCCAATCCGGCAACTGGGAAATTGACCAGGGCCAGAAAGTGGCCTCGGCCATGCTGAGCGAACACCCGGACCTCAAGGCGCTGCTGGCCGGTAACGACAACATGGCACTCGGCGCCGTCTCCGCCGTACGTGCAGCAGGCAAGGCCGGTAAGGTCCTGGTGGTGGGTTACGACAACATCGAAGCCATCAAGCCGATGCTGCAGGACGGCCGTGTGCTGGCGACCGCCGACCAGGCGGCTGCGCAGCAAGCGGTGTTCGGTATCCAGAACGCCCTCAAGCTGGTCAAGGGTGAGAAAGTCGATGCCAAGGACGGCGTGATCGAAACTCCGGTCGAACTCGTCCTCAAGAAGTAATCCTGGCAGCACCCAACAGCGTCTGCCCGTCCTGGGCGGACGCCTGGAGATTTTCCTATGTCATCTTCCGCCCCGAACGCTGTCCTCTCGGTCAGCGGTATCGGTAAGACCTATGCCCAACCGGTTCTGGCCGACATTACCCTCACGCTTAACCGGGGTGAAGTACTGGCGCTGACCGGTGAAAACGGCGCGGGCAAGAGTACCTTGTCGAAGATCGTCGGTGGGCTGGTTACCCCGACCACCGGGCACATGCAATTCCAGGGGCAGGATTACCGCCCGGCCAGCCGTACCCAGGCTGAAGCGTTGGGCGTGCGCATGGTCATGCAGGAACTCAATCTGCTGCCGACGCTGACCGTGGCCGAAAACCTGTTCCTGGATAATCTGCCGAGCCACTGTGGCTGGATCAGCCGCAAGCAATTGCGCAAAGCCGCGATCGAGGCCATGGCCCAGGTCGGTCTCGACGCCATCGATCCGGACACCCTGGTCGGCAGCCTCGGTATCGGCCATCAACAGATGGTCGAGATCGCTCGCAACCTGATCGGCGACTGCCATGTACTGATCCTTGACGAGCCAACCGCGATGCTCACGGCCCGCGAAGTCGAGATGCTGTTTGAGCAAATCACCCGCCTGCAGGCCCGGGGCGTGGCGATCATTTATATTTCGCACCGGCTCGAAGAACTGGCCCGTGTCGCCCAGCGCATTGCGGTACTGCGCGACGGCAAGCTGGTCTGCGTCGAGCCGATGGCCAATTACAACAGCGAACAACTGGTCACCTTGATGGTGGGCCGGGAGTTGGGTGAGCACATCGACCTGGGGCCGCGCAGCCTCGGTGGCCCGGCCCTGACCGTAAAAGGCCTGACGCGCTCGGACAAGGTCCGCGACGTATCGTTTGAAGTGCGTGCCGGTGAGATCTATGGCATCTCCGGCCTGATCGGCGCCGGTCGTACAGAGCTACTGCGGCTTATCTTCGGGGCCGACCTGGCCGACAGCGGCACTGTGGCTTTGGGTTCGCCGGCCCAGGTGGTGAATATTCGCTCGCCGGTGGATGCCGTGGGTCATGGCATTGCCCTGATCACCGAGGACCGCAAGGGCGAAGGGCTGCTGCTGACCCAGTCGATCAGTGCGAATATCGCATTGGGCAACATGCCGGAAATTTCCGCTGGCGGCCTGGTCAATAGCCGTAACGAAACCGCCTTGGCCAAGCGCCAGATCGATGCCATGCGGATCCGCAGTTCCAGCCCGGCGCAATTGGTGTCCGAACTTTCCGGTGGCAACCAACAGAAAGTCGTGATCGGTCGCTGGCTGGAGCGCGACTGCTCGGTGATGCTGTTCGACGAGCCCACCCGCGGCATCGATGTCGGTGCCAAGTTCGACATTTATGCCTTGCTGGGTGAATTGACTCGCCAGGGCAAGGCGCTGGTGGTGGTGTCCAGCGACCTGCGTGAACTCATGCTGATCTGCGACCGCATCGGCGTGCTGTCCGCCGGGCGCTTGATCGAAACCTTCGAGCGCGACAGCTGGACCCAGGACGAATTGCTCGCCGCCGCCTTTGCCGGCTATCAGAAACGTGATGCGCTGCTCAACGACGCAGTGCTTAGGGATACCCCATGAAACTAACAACTTCCCCCGGTAAAACCGGCGGCAACTTCTACGGCCTGGGCACCTACCTGGGGCTGGCCGGTGCATTGCTGGCGATGATCGCGCTGTTTTCGGTGCTCAGTGATCACTTCCTGTCCTATGACACGTTCAGCACCCTGGCCAACCAGATTCCTGACCTGATGGTGCTGGCGGTGGGCATGACCTTCATCCTGATCATCGGCGGTATCGACCTGTCGGTGGGCTCGGTACTGGCGTTGGCGGCATCGACGGTCAGCGTGGCGATTCTCGGGTGGGGCTGGAGTGTCTTGCCGGCGGCCTTGCTCGGCATGGGCTGCGCCGCGTTGGCCGGCACTATCACCGGCTCGATCACGGTGGCCTGGCGCATTCCATCGTTTATCGTGTCCCTCGGCGTGTTGGAAATGGCCCGTGGCGTCGCGTACCAGATGACCGGCTCGCGCACAGCCTATATCGGCGATTCGTTTGCCTGGCTGTCCAACCCGATCGCCTTCGGCATATCGCCATCGTTTATCATCGCTTTGCTGGTGATCATTGCCGCCCAGCTGGTATTGACCCGCACCGTATTCGGTCGTTACCTGATCGGTATCGGCACCAACGAAGAAGCCGTACGCCTGGCCGGGATCAATCCCAAACCGTACAAGATTCTGGTGTTCAGCCTCATGGGCCTGCTGGCCGGTGTGGCGGCGCTGTTCCAGATTTCGCGCCTGGAAGCAGCAGACCCGAATGCCGGTGCCGGCCTCGAGCTGCAAGTGATCGCCGCAGTGGTGATCGGCGGCACCAGCCTGATGGGCGGGCGTGGTTCGGTGATCAGTACCTTCTTCGGTGTGTTGATTATTTCGGTATTGGCCGCCGGCCTGGCGCAGATCGGTGCCACGGAGCCCACCAAGCGCATCATCACCGGTGCCGTGATCGTGATCGCCGTGGTCCTGGATACTTATCGCAGCCGTCGCGCCAGTCGGCGAGGCTGAACCATGGCAACGATCAAGGATGTGGCCGCGATTGCAGGTATTTCCTACACCACCGTGTCCCATGTGGTGAACAAGACGCGCCCTGTGAGCGAGCCGGTACGGATCAAGGTTGAAGCGGCGATCAAGCAGCTCGACTACGTGCCCAGTGCCGTCGCGCGTTCGCTCAAGGCCAAGACCACGGCCACCATCGGATTGCTGGTGCCCAACAGCCTCAACCCGTATTTTGCCGAGCTGGCCCGGGGTATCGAGGATTATTGTGAACGTAACGGCTACTGCGTGATTCTCTGCAACTCCGACGACAACGCAGAGAAACAGCGTAGCTATTTGCGGGTGTTGCTGGAGAAGCGCGTCGATGGCTTGATCGTGACTTCGGTAGGCGGTGATGACAGCGGCCTCGCCGCAGGCTTGAGCGCCGTGCGCACGCCCATGGTGATTGTCGACCGGGCGCTGGATGGTATCGATGTCGACCTGGTACGCATCGACCACGAGGAGGGCGCCTACCTTGCGACCCGGCACTTGCTTGAGCTGGGGCATCGGGACATCGCCTGCATCGGCGGCCCGGGCCACACCCGCGTCGCGCAAATGCGCCTGGCGGGTTACCAGCGTGCGCTCCATGAAGCCGGTGTGGCGGTGGTGGCCAATCGCATCCAGGAAAGCGACTTCACCAGCACCGGCGGTTATGCTGCTGCCGTGCAATTGCTGGCGCAGAACCCGCCCAGCGCGATTTTTGCCAGCAACGACATGATCGGCTTCGGCGTGTTGCGCGCGGCGGCGGAGCGCAATATCCGCGTGCCCGGTGAACTGTCGGTGATCGGTTTCGATGACATTCAAATGGGCCGCTACGTGTACCCGGCGCTGACCACGGTCGGGCAGTCGATCCTGCAACTGGGCGAGACCGCGGCCGAGCTTTTACTGCGACGAATTGCAACCCCCCAACTGCCGATCGATCAACGCATCGTGACGCCGAGCATCGTGTTGCGTGAATCGACGGCGCCAGTCGCCGGTGTGTTCGCCCAATACCGCTGAACCGAATTGATGAGTACTGATGTATGCCAGCAAAAGTAGTGGTAATAGGCAGCTTGAACATGGACCTGGTCACCCGCGCGAGTCGGCTGCCCCGTGCCGGTGAGACCCTGATCGGCCAGACGTTTTCCACGGTCCCTGGCGGCAAGGGCGCCAACCAGGCCGTGGCATCGGCGCGACTGGGAGCCGATGTGGCAATGATCGGCTGTGTCGGTAGCGATGCCTATGGCACTGAACTGCGTGGCGCCTTGCTGGTGGAAGGTATCGATTGCCAGGCGGTGAGCACCGTGGACGGTTCCAGTGGCGTGGCCTTGATTGTGGTGGACGACAGCAGCCAGAACGCGATTGTGATCGTTGCCGGCAGCAACGGCGAGCTGACACCCGCCTCACTGCAGGCGTCCGATGCGGTGCTGCAGGCTGCCGATGTGATTATCTGCCAGCTGGAAGTGCCAATGGATACCGTGGGCTATACCCTCAAGCGCGGTCGTGAACTGGGCAAGACCGTGATCCTCAACCCGGCGCCGGCCAGCGGCCCGTTGCCTGCCGACTGGTACGCCTCGGTCGACTACCTGATTCCCAACGAAAGCGAAGCCAGTGCACTGAGCGGCGTGACAGTCGACTCCCTCGACAGTGCCAAAGTCGCGGCGACCCACCTGATCAAGGCGGGGGCGGGCAAAGTCATCATCACCCTGGGCGCCCAGGGCGCGTTGTTTGCCGATGGCCAGGGCTTTGAGCACCTGGTGGCGCCAAAGGTCAAGGCGGTGGATACCACGGCTGCCGGCGATACCTTTGTTGGTGGTTTTGCCGCAGCACTGGCCAGTGGCAAAAGCGAAGCCGAGGCCATCCGTTTCGGCCAGGTCGCGGCAGCCTTGTCAGTCACCCGTGCCGGTGCGCAACCCTCCATTCCTAAGCTGCATGACGTTCAAGGTTTTGTGCTTTTATGAAAAAGACCCCGCTGCTCAATATCGCCTTGTCGCGTTTGATCGCATCCCTGGGCCATGGTGATATCCTGGTGATCGGCGACGCCGGCCTGCCAGTGCCGCCCGGGGTCGAGTTGATCGACCTGGCGCTGACCCAGGGCATTCCCGACTTCATCAGCACCTTGCGTATCGTGCTCAGTGAAATGCAGGTGGAAAGCCACGTGCTGGCGGAAGAAATCCTGCTCAAGCAGCCGCCCGCGCTGACGGAGCTGAACGCTTTGGCTGAACAGGCCGCCCTCGGCGAGCGACGTCTGCTCAGCCATGAACAATTCAAGCAACTGAGCCGTAACGCGCGCGCTGTCGTGCGTACCGGCGAGTGCCAGCCTTACTGCAATATCGCGCTGGTCTCCGGCGTCACCTTCTAGAGTTTCCCAACGACAAGGAGTGTTTTATGCAACGTGGTCTGCCAACCCTGAGAAATCTGTTTCGGAGTGTCCTGCTTTTGTCCGCACTCACTGCTGCCAGCGCCCAAGCGGCGGAAAAAATCGACTTGATCATCGACACCGACCCAGGCGCCGACGATGTGGTGGCCTTGCTCTTTGCCATGGCTTCCCCGGACGAATTGAACATTCGTGCGCTGACCACCGTCGCCGGCAACGTGCGCCTGGACAAGACCTCGCGTAACGCGCGCCTGGCCCGCGAGTGGGCCGGGCGCGAAGAAATCCCGGTGTACGCCGGCGCACCCAAGCCGCTGTTGCGCACACCGATCTATGCCGAGAACATCCATGGCAAAGAAGGTATTTCCGGCGTCACCGTCCATGAGCCTAAAAAGGGCCTGGCTGAAGGCAACGCCGTTGATTACCTGATCAAGACCCTGCTTGCGGCCAAGCCTCACAGCATCACCATTGCCATGCTCGGCCCTCAGACCAACCTGGCGCTGGCCTTGACCCAGGACCCGGAAATCACCCAAGGCATCAAGGAAGTGGTGGTGATGGGTGGCGCGCACTTCAACGGCGGCAATATCACCCCGGTTGCCGAGTTCAACCTGTTCGCCGATCCGATTGCAGCCGAGATTGTGCTCAAGAGTGGCGTCAAGCTGACCTACCTGCCGCTGGACGTGACCCACAAGGTGCTGACCAGCGAGGCGCGCCTGAAGAAGATCGCCGACATCAACAACAACGCGAGCAAGGTTGTCGGCGATATTCTCAATGAATACGTGAAGGGCGATATGGAGCACTACGGCATCCCGGGTGGTCCGGTACACGACGCCACTGTTATCGCTTACCTGCTCAAGCCGTCTTTGTTCACGGGGCGTCAGGCCAATATGGTGGTGGACAGCCGCGAAGGCCCGACCTTCGGCCAGACCATCGTTGATTGGTACGACGGCCTGAAGCAGACAAAAAATGTGTTCTGGGTTGAGAGCGGCGACGCCCAGGGCTTCTTCGATCTGCTCACCGAGCGCCTGGCACGCCTGAAGTAACCCGGTCGACGTTCGCCAGTCGGTTCTTATTCACGCTCGGGGTCTGATGCCCCCATGTGATCGGCCGGGTATTTTTCGAATACCTGGCCGATGAATGCCTGTGCCGCCTGGGTGCCGAGTTCCTTGACCAGCAGGTCGATACCGATGATTGCCAGTTCCTCCGGGCTTCCGGGGCTGTAGGAACTTTGTCCTTGGGGCCATTTGGCTTTGATGTCGGCTTGGAGCGTTACGGTGGTCATGGAAGTCTCACGGGTTGAAATGCTGGGCAATGCGCTGGAACGCGGCTCTAACCGGCGCAGTTAATCATTTTGCGTGGGGTTTGGCACTGCTACTTAGGCATGAAGCAGGTGCTGTGCGACACTGTCCTCCTGTTTAATTGCCGGGGCGTACCGCGTGCAGATCGATTTGAATAACCCCGAGAACCTGACACTGGCCGCCGTGCGTCAACTGATCGCCAGTGCCAGTGATGACGAGCATACCCAGTTGCGTGTAACCAGGGCCGGAATTGCCTACATATCTTCTGGGGTGGTGGGAGGCACTGACATCGATGGCTTGCTGTTCCGCCTGGAGACCTGGGCCAAGGGTTCCGGTTATGTCGGCAATGTCGCGGCCAGCGACGAGGTCTGGGTTACACAGATTTTCAATGCGCTGAAGCAGAACTGGCCGAAGCCGCCGTTCGATTACATCGACATCTACTGATTACGCTCATATTTGGTCACGATTGATCGGGCGAATGCCTGCTGATAGTCGGGCAGACTTACCTGGCGGCGGTTTACGTTTTGAAACCTATCAGCCAGACCGCTGTCGCACGATCTCTGTTCATTTTTCAATAGGAGGCTTCATGCCTTGGAAGCTCGCATCATTCGGTACTTTGTTGGCAGCACTCGCGTTGGCGGGTTGCAGCACCCCGGGTGCCTCTGAGCCAGCCAAAGACGCCGCCGTGACCGATGCCGGTCATAGCCGCTGTGAGTCGAAGGCCGCCGAATTCAGCATTGGCCAGAAAGCCTCGCCGCAGTTGCTGGAGCAGGCCCGTACCCGCGCTGGCGCACAGAACGCACGGATCCTCAAGCCCAACGATATGATCACGCTGGAATACCGCTCCGACCGCCTGAACCTGAACACCGATGACAACCTGGTGATCACGCGCGTTAATTGTGGCTGATCGTTTCCAGGCTTTTGCAACGCCCATAAAAAACCCCGTCACATGGACGGGGTTTTTTTAGCTCAGCGGAGAATTACTCGCCGCGAACCTGTGCAGCTTGCATACCCTTTTGGCCTTTCTCAGCCACGAAGGAAACGGTTTGGCCTTCTTTCAGGCTTTTGAAACCGTCGCTTTCGATAGCTTTGAAGTGTACGAACAGGTCGTCACCGCCACCTTGAGGAGTGATGAAGCCGAAGCCTTTTTCATCGTTGAACCATTTAACGGTGCCGGTTTGGCGATTAGACATGGTGTATCTCCAAGAAACATATATTTTCAGTAGTGCTGTGCTGCTCAGGCCAACTGGGCACACTGGGCTATCATAGTCGAAATGTTCGGCTTGGGAGCCCCCCCAAGGCATTGTTTGCTAATCAATAGCGTTGCGTTTGCTACTTGTGTCGGCTGGAAGCCCCGATCTACGGGGCTTCGGCGCGAAATATCAGCTGGTAAAAAAAGCCGTAAAAGCTGCGTAATTTGTGCGAAATGGCAGTTTTCAGGCTGTTTTCCTGGCAAAACGGCCGTCTGATCAAGGCCCGATCTTACTTTTTCTTCACGACTTTGCAGGACGAAATAGCCGCGACTGCCTTGTTTTTAAGCTCCGGGCTGGCGTTCTGGTTAGTCATGAGCTCTTTGATTTCCGCAGTGCTCAATTCGGCGTTGATCTTGTCGGCGCCACATTCGCAGTGGGCCTTGGCAGTCTTGACGTCTACGTTCTGGCTGGCGGCCGCGCTGCAGTCGCTGACGAAACTGTCACGGGCACCGGCTGGCCAATTGGATGGAGCGGCAGCCTGCGCGCCGAGGGAAAGGAGGCTCAGGGTAGCGGCGAAAGCGAGGGTCGAGGTAAAACGCATCATGGGATGCTCCTTTGATTCGAGGACGAACGGCGATTCTCAGTGGGTTTGAGGTGTGGCGTACAGCTCAAGTTCACTTTTGCAGCTATAAAGGCTGGAATTTGTATTTGCATCGGATACTGCCGGCGCGATGACCGTTCATCTGTGCTAGCATCTTCGGCTTGGCTAATTCCGGGTGCGCCATTTGCCGCCTTGCCATGTTTCTTTTCTGCTCACTCCAGTCACTGTGGTTCGATTATCGGTTGGCCGAAAGGCTCCTGCCGCTGTAAGGCAGGCGTTCATCATTGAACGGCCTGGTGTTGGATCTTGTACTGGCTCATCCCAACCCACGTGACCTTTGGTAGGGGTCACCACTAGGAGAGGAGGCGCCATGCCAACTATTACTCTTCCCGACGGCAGTCAACGTTCATTCGATCATTCGGTTTCCGTAGCCGAGGTCGCCGCATCCATTGGTGCTGGCCTGGCCAAGGCCACCGTGGCCGGCAAGGTCGATGGCAAGCTGGTTGACGCCAGCGACCTGATCACCTCCGATGCCAGCCTGCAAATCATCACGCCCAAGGATCAAGAGGGGCTGGAGATCATTCGCCACTCCTGCGCGCACTTGATTGGCCATGCGGTCAAGCAGCTGTATCCCACCGCGAAAATGGTGATCGGCCCGGTGATCGACGAAGGCTTTTATTACGACATCGCCTACGAGCGTCCTTTCACCCCGGACGATCTGGCCGCTATCGAACAGCGCATGCACGCCCTGATCGAAAAAGATTACGACGTCATCAAGAAAGTCACTCCGCGCGCCGAAGTGATCGACGTGTTCACTGCGCGTGGCGAAGACTACAAGCTGCGCCTGGTGGAAGACATGCCGGACGAGCAGGCCATGGGCCTGTACTACCACGAAGAATACGTCGACATGTGCCGTGGTCCCCACGTGCCGAACACGCGTTTCCTCAAGTCGTTCAAGCTGACCAAGCTGTCCGGTGCCTACTGGCGCGGCGACGCGAAGAACGAGCAACTGCAACGCATCTACGGCACTGCCTGGGCTGACAAGAAGCAGCTGGCCGCCTATATCCAGCGCATCGAGGAGGCCGAAAAGCGCGACCACCGCAAGATCGGCAAGCGCCTGAACCTGTTCCACCTCCAGGAGGAAGCGCCGGGCATGGTGTTCTGGCACCCGAACGGTTGGACCCTGTATCAGGTGCTCGAGCAGTACATGCGCAAGGTTCAGCGCGACAACGGTTACCTGGAGATCAAGACCCCGCAGGTCGTTGATCGCAGCCTGTGGGAGAAATCCGGACACTGGGCCAACTACGCCGACAACATGTTCACCACCCAGTCGGAAAACCGCGACTACGCCATCAAGCCGATGAACTGCCCGTGCCACGTGCAGGTGTTCAACCAGGGCTTGAAGAGCTACCGCGAGTTGCCGATGCGCCTGGCCGAGTTTGGTGCCTGCCACCGTAACGAGCCATCGGGTGCGTTGCACGGCATCATGCGGGTACGCGGCTTCACCCAGGACGACGCCCACATCTTCTGTACCGAAGAGCAGATGCAGGCCGAATCGGCCGCGTTCATCAAGCTGACCATGGACGTTTATCGTGATTTCGGCTTTACCGAAGTCGAGATGAAGCTTTCCACTCGTCCGGAAAAACGCGTCGGTTCCGACGAACTGTGGGATCGCGCCGAAGCGGCCTTGGCCGCAGCGCTAGACAGTGCGGGCCTTGCGTACGATCTGCAGCCGGGTGAGGGCGCCTTCTACGGCCCGAAGATCGAGTTCTCGTTGAAAGATTGCCTTGGCCGTGTCTGGCAATGTGGTACCTTGCAGCTCGATTTTAACCTGCCGATCCGTTTGGGAGCCGAATACGTCTCCGAAGATAACAGTCGTAAACACCCGGTTATGCTGCACCGGGCGATCCTCGGCTCGTTCGAACGGTTCGTCGGTATCCTGATCGAGCACTACGAGGGTGCGTTCCCTGCGTGGCTGGCTCCGACTCAGGCGGTGATCATGAATATCACTGATAAACAGGCGGATTTTGCTGCTGAAGTTGAAAAAACTCTCAACGAAAGCGGATTTCGTGCCAAGTCCGACTTGAGAAATGAAAAGATCGGCTTTAAAATCCGCGAGCATACTTTGCTCAAGGTTCCCTATCTTTTGGTTATCGGAGATCGGGAAGTCGAGATGCAGACTGTCGCTGTGCGTACTCGTGAAGGTGCTGACCTGGGCTCGATGCCCGTCGCCCAGTTCGCTGAGTTCCTCGCGCAAGCGGTTTCCCGGCGTGGTCGCCCAGATTCGGAGTAATTATTATTAAGCGTGAAATGAGACAAGATAAACGAGCTGCACCGAAAGCCCCGATCAACGAGAATATCTCGGCACGCGAGGTTCGGTTAATTGGCGCTGACGGCGAGCAGATTGGCATCGTCTCGATTGATGAAGCGCTTCGTATTGCAGAAGAGTCCAAGTTGGACCTGGTGGAAATCTCCGCCGATGCAATCCCACCCGTTTGCCGGGTGATGGACTACGGCAAGTCGATCTTCGAAAAGAAGAAGCAGGTTGCCGCGGCGAAGAAGAACCAGAAGCAGATTCAAGTAAAAGAAATCAAGTTTCGTCCAGGGACGGAGGAAGGGGATTACCAGGTAAAACTGCGCAACCTGGTACGTTTCCTGAGTGATGGGGACAGGGCCAAGGTATCCTTGCGATTCCGCGGCCGTGAGATGGCCCACCAGGAGCTGGGGATGGAACTCCTCAAGCGGGTTGAAGCTGACCTGCTCGAGTACGGTTCGGTCGAACAGCATCCTAAGATGGAAGGACGCCAGCTGATCATGGTCATCGCCCCGAAAAAGAAGAAGTAATCAACAGGGCACGGCAGGCCTTCTGATTATGTTTATCAACTGAATGCGGAGTATCCGAACATGCCAAAGATGAAGACTAAAAGTGGTGCTGCTAAGCGGTTTCTGAAAACTGCTAACGGTATCAAGCACAAGCACGCTTTCAAGAGCCACATCCTGACCAAAATGTCGACCAAGCGTAAGCGTCAACTGCGCGGTAGCAGCTTGCTGCATCCGTCTGACGTGGCAAAAGTCGAGCGCATGCTGCGCCTTCGTTAATTTTTGGATCAAGAATAGAGGAAGTAACTCATGGCTCGTGTAAAGCGTGGCGTCATTGCCCGTAAACGTCACAAAAAAATTCTGAAACTCGCTAAAGGCTACTACGGCGCGCGCTCACGCGTATTCCGTGTTGCCAAGCAAGCGGTAATCAAGGCAGGCCAATACGCCTACCGCGACCGTCGTCAGAAAAAACGTCAGTTCCGCGCTCTGTGGATCGCTCGTATCAACGCTGGTGCACGTGTTAACGGTCTGTCCTACAGCCGTTTCATCGCTGGCCTGAAAAAAGCGTCCATCGAAATCGACCGTAAGGTTCTGGCTGAACTGGCCGTGAACGAAAAAGCGGTGTTTGCTGCGATTGTCGAGAAAGCTAAAGCCACCTTGGCTTAAGTACCCCCGACAGTCACCCTGGGCTGCGCCTGTAGCCCAAGGTGGTAAACGTCATAAATAGGGGAAGAGCCTTCAAGCTCTTCCCCTATTTTGTATCTGGAGTCTGTACATGGAAAACCTGGACGCGCTCGTCGCTCAAGCTCTTGAGGCTGTGCAAAGCGCTGAAGATATCAATGCCCTGGAGCAAATCCGGGTTCACTACCTTGGCAAAAAGGGTGAATTGACTCAGGTGATGAAGACCCTGGGAAATTTGCCGGCTGAAGAGCGCCCGCAAGTCGGCGCGCTGATCAACGTTGCCAAGGAGCGTGTCACAGAGGTGCTCAATGCACGCAAGGCGACCATGGAGGAGGCCGATCTCGCGGCCAAACTCGCCGCCGAGTCCATTGACGTTACCTTGCCTGGCCGTGGCCAGGCCTCGGGCGGTCTGCATCCGATCACCCGGACTCTGGAACGTATCGAGCAGTTCTTCACCCACATCGGCTACGGCATTGCCGAAGGCCCTGAGGTCGAAGACGACTATCACAACTTCGAGGCGCTCAACATCCCAGGCCATCACCCGGCCCGGTCGATGCACGACACCTTCTATTTCAACGCAAACATGCTGTTGCGCACCCATACCTCGCCGGTACAGGTCCGCACCATGGAAGCGAACAAGCCGCCGATCCGCATTGTCTGCCCAGGCCGTGTGTACCGTAGCGACTCAGATATCACCCACTCGCCGATGTTCCACCAGGTCGAAGGCCTGTTGGTTGATCGCGACATCAACTTCGCCGACCTCAAGGGCACCATCGAAGAGTTCCTGCGAGTGTTCTTCGAGAAAGAGCTGGCGGTGCGTTTCCGTCCATCGTTCTTCCCGTTCACCGAGCCATCCGCAGAAGTCGACATGGAATGCGTGATGTGCAGCGGTAAAGGCTGTCGCGTCTGCAAGCAGACTGGCTGGCTGGAAGTGATGGGCTGCGGCATGGTTCACCCCAATGTGCTGCGCATGTCCGGGATCGATCCGGAAGAGTTCTCGGGCTTTGCCTTCGGCATGGGCGTTGAGCGTCTGGCCATGCTGCGTTACGGCGTGAACGACTTGCGTCTGTTCTTCGACAACGACTTGCGGTTCCTCGCGCAATTTCGCTAGTCGTAACGAATCTTTAGGAGAGCAGGATGAAATTCAGTGAACAATGGCTGCGCGGCTGGGTAAGCCCGCAGGTAGATCGCGATGCGCTGGTTGCGCGTCTGTCGATGGCCGGTCTTGAGGTCGATAGCGTTACGCCGGCCGCCGGTGTTTTCAGTGGTGTGGTGGTGGGCGAGGTGCTGAGCACCGAGCAACACCCCGATGCTGACAAATTGCGTGTGTGCCAGGTCAGCAATGGCGCACAAACGTTCCAGGTCGTGTGCGGAGCGCCTAACGTGCGCCCGGGCCTGAAGATCCCGTTCGCCATGATCGGTGCCGAACTGCCGGGCGACTTCAAGATCAAGAAAGCCAAGCTGCGTGGCGTCGAGTCCAACGGCATGCTGTGCTCCCAGGCGGAGCTGCAAGTAGGCGAGGGCAACGACGGCCTGATGGAACTGCCGGGCGATGCGCCAGTGGGCCAGGACATTCGCGTCTACCTGGAGCTGGAAGACGCCAGCATTGAGGTCGACCTGACTCCGAACCGTGGCGATTGCCTGTCCCTTGCTGGCCTGGCACGTGAAGTGGGCGCGCTGTACAACGCTCCCGTGACTCGTCCAGTGGTGGCCGCAGTGGCTGCGGCGCACGATGAAGTACGTCCGATCGAAGTACTGGCGCCAAGCGCTTGCCCGCGTTACCTGGGGCGTGTGATCCGCAACGTCGACCTGTCCAAGCCAACCCCGCTGTGGATGGTTGAGCGCCTGCGTCGCGCCGACGTGCGCAGCATCGACGCGGCTGTCGATATTACCAACTACGTGATGCTTGAACTGGGCCAGCCGCTCCACGCTTTCGATCTCGCTGAAATCAATGGCGGCATCCGCGTGCGCATGGCCGAAGAAGGCGAGAAGCTGGTTCTGCTTGATGGCCAGGAAGTCAGCCTGCGCGCCGACACCCTGGTGATCGCTGACCATTCCCGCGCCCTGGCGATTGCCGGTGTGATGGGGGGCGAGCACAGCGGTGTGTCCGCGACCACGCGCGATGTGTTTCTTGAAAGCGCGTTCTTCGACCAGATTGCCATCGCTGGCAAGGCCCGCTCCTACGGCCTGCATACCGATGCTTCGCATCGCTATGAGCGTGGTGTGGACTGGAAGCTCGCCCGTGAAGCCATGGAGCGCGCCACTGGCCTACTGCTGGAGATCACTGGGGGCGAGGCCGGTCCGATCATTGAAACCGTCAACGAACAGTACCTGCCGTCCGTTGCGCCAATTACCCTGCGCGCCAAAAGTGTCGAGCAAATGCTTGGCCTGGTCATCGCACCGGCTGAAATCGAGCAATTGTTGTCGGCCCTCGGGTTGAACATTTCTGCGGGTGGGGAAGGGCAGTGGCATGTTGAAGTGCCAAGCCATCGCTTCGATATCAGCCTGGAAGTCGATCTGATCGAAGAGTTGGCTCGCCTGTACGGTTACAACCGCCTGCCGGTTCGTTACCCGCAAGCGCGCCTGGCACCGCAACCCAAGGCAGAAGCGCGTGCGCACTTGCCTGAGCTACGTCGTCTGCTGGTTGCCCGTGGCTATCAGGAAGCGGTGACCTACAGCTTCATCGATCCGAAGCAGTTCGAGCTGTTCAATCCGGGCGTCGAGCCGCTGCTGCTGGCCAACCCGATCTCCAACGACATGGCCGCCATGCGTTCGTCCCTGTGGCCAGGCCTGGTGAAAGCCCTTTCCCATAACCTGAACCGTCAGCAAGACCGCGTGCGCATGTTTGAAAGCGGCCTGCGGTTTGTCGGTCAACTCGACGGCCTGAAGCAAGAGCCGATGCTGGCCGGGGTTGTTTGCGGAAGCCGCTTGCCGGAAGGCTGGGCGCAAGGCCGGGATGCCGTGGACTTCTTCGACGTTAAAGCGGACGTGGAAGCGGTACTGGGGTTTGCCGGTGCACTGGACGACTTCACATTTGTGCCAGGCAACCACCCGGCGCTGCACCCAGGTCAGACTGCGCGTATTGAGCGCGAAGGTCGCCTGGTGGGCTTCGTCGGCGCCATCCACCCAGAGCTGTCGAAAACCCTTGGGCTCGACCGCCCGGTCTTCGTCTTCGAACTGGTCCTGGCTGAAGTGGCTTCGGGCAAAATGCCTAAATTCAGCGAGTTGTCGCGCTTCCCTGAAGTGCGTCGCGACCTGGCCCTGATCGCCGATCGTGAAGTCGCCGCTACTGCTGTTCTGGATGTAATCCGTGAAAATGCAGGGGAATGGCTGACAGACCTCAGGCTATTTGACGTCTATCAGGGTAAAGGCATTGATCCGCATAGAAAAAGCCTTGCAGTTGGCTTGACCTGGCAGCATCCATCGCGCACTCTTAATGACGATGAGGTGAATGCCACGACACAAAATATCCTCACCTCGCTCGAACAAAGGTTGAACGCCACGTTAAGGAAGTGACGTATGGGGGCTTTGACGAAAGCTGAGATGGCGGAACGTCTGTACGAAGAGTTGGGTCTGAACAAGCGTGAGGCCAAGGAATTGGTCGAGCTGTTTTTTGAAGAGATCAGACACGCTCTGGAAGACAACGAACAGGTCAAATTGTCCGGTTTCGGCAATTTTGACCTGCGGGACAAACGCCAGCGGCCTGGCCGCAATCCAAAAACGGGAGAAGAAATCCCGATCACGGCTCGCCGTGTGGTCACCTTTCGTCCAGGGCAGAAGTTGAAGGCCCGAGTTGAGGCTTATGCTGGAACCAAGTCATAACGACGAGCTACCCGTCATCCCAGGCAAACGCTACTTCACCATTGGTGAAGTCAGCGAGCTCTGTGCGGTAAAACCGCACGTGCTGCGCTATTGGGAGCAGGAGTTTCCTCAACTCAACCCCGTGAAACGCACTGGGAACCGTCGGTATTATCAGCGCCAGGATGTGCTGATGATCCGACAGATCCGTGCATTGCTGTATGACCAGGGGTTCACCATCAGCGGCGCGCGCCAGCGTATGTCCGGTGATGAAGCCAAAGACGACACCACCCAGTACAAGCAACTGATCCGCCAGATGATCTCCGAACTGGAAGATGTGCTGGTGGTTTTGAAGAAATGATTCAGGCTTTTAAAATACTTCCACATTTCAAAAGCTTGCGGTATATTCCTGATCGCTTCGTTGCGAAGCGAACCCAGTAACACGCCTAGTCGGGGCGTAGCGCAGTCCGGTAGCGCACTAGCATGGGGTGCTAGGGGTCGAGTGTTCGAATCACTCCGTCCCGACCATTATTCCTGAGTAAAATCAGACTCTTAAGCCGATCAGTTAGATCGGCTTTTTTGTGCCTGCGCAAAACCCGCGCAAAACTGGCGCAAAACTACCCGGTGATTTCGCTGATATTCAGGTCCGGAATCGCCTCGGACCAGATGATTTCCTCGTGGTCTCGCTGGTAGTTCTTGGTCATGCCCTCGCTCGCATGACCTGCAATCTTCTGCCCATCCTTACCGGCTTTCTTGTACAGGTGCAGCGACAGCGCTCGTACCTCATGAAAGCCCGGCATCTCTTCCTCCTTCCATCCCGCGTAGCAGTTCGCCGCCTCTCTTGCCTCCTTGAACGCTCGCGTCAAATACCGTTCCTCAATCTTCGTCCAGTGGTCCTTTGTCTGTGCCTGCTTCTGTTTCAGCCGATCCGGCTTGCGGTGCACCAGGTACGGCGAAACTACATCAGCGCGGCACCGGCTGATTACCGCCTGCAACTCGGGCGTGACCCTGAACCGAATCCAGGCCGCGTCTGTTGCCTTGGCCGTCTTCTTCTGCACGACATACAGGAAACCTTCCCGGACCCCATCAAAGCGCATGTCCAAGATGTCTGTGCGGCGCTGGGCGGTGATCAGTGCCAGGTCGATTGCATTCTGTAGCCACGCCGGCGACTTCTCCCTGATCGCTTTCAGCCCCTCGACGGTGTGCCGTTTGCGCTGTTTCTTCTCGATCCGATTGATGGTGCTGGCTGCGGGGTTGTCCGGGCACAAGCCTTTGGCTGCTGCGTGGTTGAAAATGTCGATTAACAGAGCCCGGGACTGGTTTGCCGAACGTGGGGTGATGGCGTCCAGCATCTCTGCGATCATGCGGATCGTGATCTGGTCAACCGCTTTGCCTTCGAACTGCTTCCGGAAGCGGCGGAAGTGCACGGCATAAAGGCCCAAGGTCCCTTTTGCCAGTTCGCGCGGGGGCAGTACGTCGCGCTCGTAGGTGTCAAGGAAAGTGGAAAATGACTCCGACGAGGCGGAGAGTACGGCGCCGACCAGGTCGGCGCCACGCATGAACTCCAGGTTTAGTTGTTTGGCAGCGTCGATGGCCTTGATGCGATCGCCGCCGAACTGGAACCACTTCCCATCGGTCGGCCGGCGATAGCGATATGTCGACCGGCGCGCATCAAAGTACAGATTCTGCGGGAGGTTTTTGTTCGCCTTGTTGCGCGGCCGAGGGACCATCATGCAGCTCCTTTCAATACCATCGCCACCAGGTCGTTGCCGTCCGAGCGGGTGAATGCGGTCCAATCAACGTACCAGAGTTTCCCGATCTGCTCGCCGGGCACTGCGCCGTTCCGAATGTGGTTGCGGATCGCTTGGGGGCACTGAGGCGTCCCATTCTCGCCCCACCGCCGGCGCTGGAACTCACTGATCTTGATCAACTCTCTTTTCATGGGGTGCTCCTTTCCTTGCGTAGCAGCATGAGGTGGCCCGCCGCTCACCGGCAGGCATGTAGGGGGATTGGGGGTTAGGAGTAGTTCTTGCTGATGCGCCGGGCGATGGCTTCGAGCTTTTCGGCCATGCTCCACATGTCGTTGTTGTCGCGGCGGGATACCACCGCTGCGCGATGGACGTTGCGATCGATCAGGATCTTGGCTGCCAGCAGGATCAGCCATGCCTCGACCTTGCGGCGGAAGAACCGCTTCATGGCCTTGGCCCCTTGTAGATGAAGACGTAGGCGAACCAGAGGGTGGCGATCATGGCGTCACCAGTTCGTCAGGCACTTCGAAGAAGCCAAGTCGGCCCTTGAAAGGAGTAAACGGCAGCGGGCGCGGATCGCACAGCACGAACCCCTTGGCGCCCATGTACCACGGCGACTCACTGTGATCGACGCTATCGACCAGGTCCGCCGAGCCGATGATGCCGCCGCGCTGCAGATCCTTCATCATTGGCAGGCTTTTGAGGGTGTCTGCATCGGCTGCACGGACCACTACCGCCAGGGCATCAATGTATTCGGCCTTGGTCATACCCTTGGCGGCGTGGATCAGGAAGCGGCCGCGAAACTTTGTGTGCCACGTGCGGTTTTCAATGGACTTGCCACCGTTGACGATCAGCCAGGCTCAGGGCTGGCGAATGGAAAGAGCTTTCATCGGCAACACTTTTCCTTGCTGCTATAGCGGCTGACTTTGAAGGGGGAGGGGTTACAGGTTTTGCGGGTGGAGTACGGATGTACTCCTATCGGGATTTGGCGGCACGCTTGCGGAACTCGTAAACCATGCTGCGCAGATCAACCAGTGACTCCTGCAGGTCACTGCGGGCGGAGTCGATATTCTCCAGCAGCTCACCTTCGCCGTCGTCACCGCCCTCATCAACGGCCAGCAGAGCCAGGCCGTATGCCTGGAACTTCGCCAGCACCTGGTCGGCTGACTTGGCCATGTACTCGGCGTGCTCGATGGCATAAGCCTCTGGTGACCTATCGGGCTCCTCGGCGCTCAGTGGGTTTGGCGAATAGCGCAGGGCTGACTTGTATGCGGCGTCGAGCGCGTCATCCAAATCACCGCCGGCCTTCTTGGCCTCGTTGAAGGCGATGATCATCTTCGCCCGGACGTCGTAGCAGCGCTCAACTGGCATGCAGGCCACCTGCATGCCCTGCGGCTTGGTCAACTGACAAATTCGCTCATCCGCTGCGGTCAGGCGCTGTTGCAGGGCTTCTTCACGGGCAATGGAACAATCCAGGCATCCATCCTGATGGTTTCTCTTGTGAGTGGCGCAATGTCCGCCTTCTCTTCGATTGCTCATACAGCCTCCCTCGTTACCAGATCATGGGCATTCACAACCGTCATGCCGAGGCGTTCGGCGATCAGGACTTCCAGGCGGGCACCCTTTGAATGCTCCCAGTCCGGCAGGGTGGCCACGGTGTCGCATTCCATCAGGGAGACAATGTCGCGGCGCATGCGGTCGTTCCAGGAGCCGCCGTCCGGGTTGAGTTCGGTTGGGTTGGTGACGGTGTGACCGCCGGCGCGCAGGCTGTCTATCATTGCGGCGAAGGGCGGGAAGTTGAGACCGGGCAGGCTGGTCATGGGCCCGCTGAGGTAAACTCTCTTGCAATTAGTCGGGGGCACGGGATACCTCGCATTGTGTGAATCGTATAAAGTAGTGGCTATCTGAATGAGGGTGTTTCAATGTTTGAAGTAAAAGCGTATGTAAGTGGATATGAAGTTGTTGCCACTGGTGAGGTGCATGCTCTTAATTCACCTATAGATTTTCATATTACCGGGTTGAAATTAAGGTTTTCGTTCGAGAATATAAAGGACGGTACTACCGCAAGATTTGCTTCGGAGAATGTTGATGGTGTACTGAATATAAAACTTATAAATTTCAATAACACATTGGGTGAGGGGGTTTTGTCTCCGCTGCCTATCGCCTCTATTGATGGTAGAGATATTGCGGTGACTTTTTATGTGCACTCTATGGAGAATGATCTAGGAACGGCGCGTCGTTTCACTTATTGCTTTCTATTAGGGCCTGAGAAAAATGTCTGAAATTAAAAGCAGAGTCGTTTCAGGGGAAGTTGGTAGGAAAGCCCCTACTCCCAAGCAAAATATTGCTGGAAAAATAACTGAAAATATTGGTAGCGGCGAGAATGCTAAAAACTCCATCGTCTGGATGACTATAACTTGGAGCTTTTTTACCGCTGGCGTAATAAGTCTTCTTCTTTTTTCTTTGGTAGTTGCTAATAAGGACTTCAAGTACATCGATGAAATAAAGTCTGTATGGTCTATATTCATTCCCATCATTACATTGGCACTTGGTTATGCCTTCGGCAAAAGCCAGTAATCCAATCTAAATGGAAGAGAACCTATGCTGCCGCCCTTAGTGCTTCAATTATTCGCTGTCCGGCCAGAGGCGGTACTGCATTTCCAGTCATGTGCATCGTCAGCCGGTGGTTAACTGGGCGCAGCGTGTCTTTCGGGAAGGACTGAGCGGCCATTGCCTCATCGGCAGTGATCATGCGCATGCGGTCACCGTCGACCACAGCCCACCGATCTAACGTGGTGATAGTGCCGATAGGGCGGTCCAGGCTGCGGCCGGTGAGCCCTGACCCTGAACCGTAGTAGGGCATCACGAACCGCTCCCCGAACCGCTCCCGACCGTTCTTCACGCGGATCAACGTTGATTCTGCACGGCCTGGCTTGATGATCGGCGACCACTTGCCGGCGTTGAAGTCGATAATGTCGCTGGCCGGCACATGCTGGTGCTGCTGGAGCTGCAGGTGGAGCGGCGCCTTGCTGCGGGAGCAGACCATGAACAGGCGCACCCGATGCTGAGGCACACCGAGGTCGGCGCAGTCCACGATATGCGGCGCCAAAGAGTAGCCCAGGCGTTGCATCGCATCTGCCCATGCCGGGTACAGGATCCAATCCATGAACTCCGGCACATTCTCGATAACGGCGAAGTCCGGGCGGTTCACCTCGGCGTTTGCCAACGGGGCCCAGGCTGTGGAGCGCGAGTTGTCATGCTGGGGGTTGCCTGCGGCCTTGCCACGAGCCTTTGCGTGGCCCTGGCAGCACGGAGAGGCCAGCATCACGTCATGCTTCGGCACCTGCGACCAATCAGCCTGGTGCAAATCCTGGCAGACGTGCTGCGTGTCTGGGTTGTTCCTGGTATGCCACTCCACAGCGGCTGGCCAGTGGTTGGCAGCCCATAGGACGTCGAGCCCGGCGTCCTTACCACCACGGGTCCATCCGCCGAAGCCAGAAAACAAATCAATTGCTGTGAGCATGGGGAGTCCTTGCCGGGCCATGCCCGGGCGGTGGAGGGTGGTGGTTAGCTGTAAGCGCTGGTTACTGATGTTTGAGTAGATGTAGGTCATAATTTCCGAGGAATACCGGACACCTGCACATACAACGGTGGGAAGACCATGCGCAAAATGAAGAAGCAAGAAATAAGCTTTATTGATTGGGGTGGAAAGATTGTTGGGGCAGTTGGTGTGCTTGGCATGGCAGCGTATATAGCAGGCTATTTTAAATTCTATTTCCTATATTCAGCTTTAAACTGTAGTTGGGTGCTTCCGTTTCATTCGGTTCAGGATGTTGTTGCCAACGGAGTGGTTGATGTTTTCTTCTGTGCGCTAACGGCTGTTCCACTATTTTTTGGTTACAGAACTTCTCTAGAAATAGACAATCACGGGCGACGTATCGTCGGACTTATTGTGCTGGGTATCGCAATAAGTATTGGCATTGGCATTCGGTTTCTAGGTTATGTGCTAGATGTATATATAAGTGAACTGATGGTCTACGGCGCCTCATACCTTGTTCTTGGAGTTTTTATTGCTAATGTCGCTCGATACTCTTATGAGAAAGGTTCTTACGAGTATATCGCAGCGGGTTTGCTTTTATTTGTTTTCGCATCGTGCTTTTCATCTTACTTGGTGAATAGCACTAAGACGTTTGCGACTGCTTATGAAAAAGGTGCTTTCCCCTACGCTGCAGTTGAGAAACAAGCAGTAGGGGGAGTGCTGGTTGGTTCGGTAAATGGAAAATACCTTCTTCGCCTATGTCAGAAAAAGGACAAATTCAAACTGATAAGTCCATCGTATAAATGGACGGTTGAAAAGCATATTCCTGGATCATGCGGTATCAGCGACGCAATCAATTAACTCGAGATCAGGCGTGGCGTGATTCATGAGGGCTCAGAAGATGGTGGTGTCTACAGCGAAACTTCGCCGGTATAGATCTTGCGAAGCTCCATCACCTCAATGCGGTTGGTGCCATCGGTGATCACCCAGCAAGGCAGATCAAGATTGCGAAAGGTGCCGTGGTAGTTCCGGTAAGCGCCGAGGGCCGCTTTCCGGAAACAGTCCGCGACGACTTTGCCAATAGGCATTGGCTGCCCCCCCCCCCCCCTAGCAGACAGAGATCGAACACAACAGCGTTTTGAATGCGCTTTGCCGCCGCTCGGATCGTCTTCGGTGCCAGCTGGAACTCCTTGGCGACCTCAACGACGTGCTTATAGACCAAGGCATCGTGGATTCGCTGATCGCGCTCGCCGTTGCGCAGGCCAGCGTAGATGACTGCTTGCATGGGTTGTCTCCAAGCGTGCGCCTGCCTCGCCGGCTGGCGTGATTCGTTAAAGTGGGTGATATGCTGCGATGCTTATCGAACAAGGATGTGGAAATGGCCGGTAAAAAGCTTGAAGCGTTCCGTGAGTGGTTCACGCCGCGTAGGCGGCTGTGGGCAGGAATAGGCCTGTTTGCAATTGCTATCGCTGTACCTATTGTCAGTCCGGGAACGACCGCCGCTTGGCTCATAGGGCCGGCGGCTGTATTTTTCTTGGGTAGCTTTATTCCCAATACGAACAGAAGGCGATAGGGCGCTGGCGGCTGGCGTGATTCGTTGATATGGGGTATTTGTGATCGGCTAGAAATTTCAAAAAAAGGCAGAGTTATGAACGGTCTTCACGAGAAGCATTACTTGCTGCAAAACGCCGTTGAGGCCTTCATTACACACACAGGAACGGAGCGCGATAGGGCTGAGAGCGCGATACGTGAGCTTGGGCCGCTCAAGGCTAAGGACTTTCCAGAGCACCTTGAGGCATCTAACTTCGGCCAGATCGAAGGTTTCGCAAAGCAGCTTCGATCCGGCAACATTTCCGAAGAAGGATTGAAGCGGCTTCTTTGCAACATTTGGGCGCTTTACAAATCAGTCTCGGCATCAAGGGATGCGGCGTTGCGAGGTTCAGCGCAATAGGTGAAGGCAGGTCAGGCCGCTTTGCGCTGACCAAGCACTGTCTGGTGTGCCGCTTCAAATTCGCTGCCGAGGATCTCGGCGGCGCCCTCGATTTTCTCGTTTCCATCCTCAAGGCGGATGCCGAGATTCAGGTACACGACGCCATCAAGCTCGAAGAACACACCACCGCACATCCACAGGGCGCCTGGGTTCAAGCCGATCGCCTCCCAAGCTTCGTCCATGTCGATGCTGGCAGGGCAATGCTCTTTCCACAGGGCCGAAAGGCGCTCATGCTCGGCGACCAGGGCTGCGCGTGCTTCCTTCGGCGTCCCTTTCGCAGGCTTGGCGCTGGAGCGTAGCGCTCGGTAACCGTACTGGTCCGGACGGCACCAGTGCTCATCCAGATCACGGCTTGAGCTGAGCTTCACGCCGCCAACGTAGCTGCGGCTGCCGGAGCGCATTGGCGAAGTCTCGCCGCCGAAAACCTGGCCCAGCTTGGCGCGCTGCGCGTTCAAGGCGGCTCGCTTGGTGTTCCAGGCCTTCACCGCAGCAACCACGGCAGGCGCTGTTGTCTTGTACATGTAGTTGCTCATGGATTATCTCCAGTCAGGCGCCGTCCTCCGTTACCGGTGGTGGCAATTTGGTTTGGGTTGGGGTATTACGGGAGACCGGCATGGAGCCGTATCAAGGAGGAGCGCGATGTTTATCAAAGAGTGCTGTGAAGAGGTAATGCACAAGATTGACGACGGGTCTAATGCCAACGGCTTTTATAAAACGGGAGAGCGAAGCATGATCGGCAAGGATATTTCGTTCTACACCTGCGAGACATGTTCCTGCCAATGGCGCAGAACCCAGGAGACATTTTCTCCTTTTGAGACTGTCTGGACGGAAGATCGCTAGCTTAGGCTTTCTGGGCCACTGCAATTTATGACGCTGGATCAGACTGCTTCATGCTCAGCAATGAAGCGGTCCCAGGCTGCTTTATCGCCTTGGGCCACATACCATTTCAGCTCAATGCTTTCTTCCGAGTCGGTCACTGTTCCGCCGTATTGGGCGCCGGGAAAAGTGAAAAGCGCTTTGTTGCCGCACCATGGATAACCACCGGTGAACTCGGTGAAAGTGACTCCCGGGCGCTCTGCCTCGACCCGAACCTTGAACCCTTCGAATCTTGCATTGCGTGCCGCGACCTCGGTTTCGTGTCCGGACTTGCAGTCCGCAGAGCAGTAGACCACGCGACCATCGAACACCAGGTTCAGTGCAATATCGGTTTCGGTCTCTTCATCCCAATAGCTGGCATCACTGTCGCACCTGGCCCCGCAATGGTTGCAGCCGAACCACCAGCCGGCGTCGATGTAAGCCTTCGCCGGGATAAAGCGCTGGCCCGCATACTGGTCAGCCCAATGAGCTCGTCGGCAGGACACTGCGCCGAAGTCTGTGCCGATCTCGTCCGCACCCTGGCGTCGAGCCGCTGCGTTCGACGTGGCGAACTGGATATTGGATTCTTCGGGATCGTTGGTCTCTACGGAGTAGGCCAGCACCTTACGCGATGCCGGATCGACTTTTGGCTTTCTCATGGATTATCTCCAGTCAGGCGCCGCCCTCCGATGCTGGATAGTGGCGATTTGAGATTAAATGATGTATTGATAAGTTCTTTAGGAGGAGAACAGGCATGGAAGTGGATTTTGATGCGCTAATCAAAGCGTTTTTTGCGAACGCGGACTGGGCAAGTATTGTTTTGGCTGCCAGCATTGCCGGGTTTAGCGTTTACAGATACTTCTCGATAAAGAAGGATGAATTTGAAGCCCGGGAGTTTGAAAATTACCATCGAATGGTTCAGAGCCTAGTTAGAGGCCCTGATGAAGATCGTGCGCCATATATCGACGCTCAAATAGCGGTGATTTTTGAGCTTAGATTCATGAAGAAATATCACTCCGTGACAGTCAGAATACTTGAGCGCTCTCTGCCTGGATGGAAGACGAGCAAAACCCTTTTCGTCGATATGGTTGCAAGCGAAGCGCAGAGGACAATCGACTTTATAGTTCGAAAAAGAGGAGAAAAGATCAGGGACCGTTAGTTTCTCTTCGAGTTGAGCGACACTAAAATTCTTTGGCGTCGAGCCGTGATGCTTGGCGCTGGCCGATGGCGTAGAGTTCTGCCGCCACGTTTTCGTTAACGTCGATTTTGTGGCGGCTTCGCAGTGCTTCGATCGCGCCTTCACGACCCAGCGAGTGAACATGGCGCAGGCAGCCGGCCATTACTGACCCTTGCTCCGTGTCCTCGGTCCACTCCATCAACTGCAAGAGCCAATCTTTCTCGCCCTTGCACACACGAAGCCGGAGATCCTCCGTTCCGCGCTCCTTGCGTTTCGCCGCGCTCTTTGCAGATCGCGCTTTCTGATCCATGGCCATGGCCTACCTCTTCTATTCCGCTGGCCGGCAGTGCGAGCCAGGTTTGACGTTTGCGTTGCTGGGTGCGGGCTATGCGGCGCATGAATCGACCTTCACCTGGCGCCAAGCACCGACGGCTTCGAAGATGCGCGCGGCGTGTGCCTCGTCCAGCGAGATCGCTTCAGGAATGGCAATCCAGCCCGAAGCCACCATCTGGCTTTGATTGGCCTCATCGCGTAGCTTCTTGTAGCAATGCTCGATCACGTCCTCCAGATGGTCGGAGAGGTAAACGCCATCGGGCGCTACCTCCACCGACTTGTTGTACCGGTCGCCGCGGGCGTCGATGCAGAGGGCGCTCAGGTAGATCGTCCAGCGGTGGGGAATACCGCAAACGGCCTGGCCAATCTTCCCCGGCGCGATGTTCTTCAGCGACTTGTAATTGATCATGCCTTGGCGGCCGCTGGGGTCGATGTTGACCACGGCGACGTGGTTGGATGCCAGCAGCGAGCGGCACGACCGGGCAATGCGGGCTTGCAGGTTATGCGGCTTGCGCTTGCTCATAATGCCTCCGCTAGTTTGCGCAGCGCTTCACGCTCGGCCCGGGTGATGGGCGGCTTGCGGCGCTTGAGGATGGTTTCGGGATCGATCTTGGTGGAGCGCTGCGGCGGTGGAGGGTTAATCGCCGGGCTTTCACCCAGGTAGATCGTTCCGCCAGCCGCCAGAAACTGCGCCGTGCGCTCCGATATTGAGTCGGCGTGCTGACGCTGCTGCTCAACCAGGTTGAGGTGATTGCTGACGTACATGCCGACCTCACTTGATTCGGATCGAACTGTCGCCGCGCTCCAAATGAGCCCAGGTAGGTTCGGGTAAAAGTTCGTGTTCAGCGTCTTCACCGGCTGCCATGCGCTTGCGCACCGCTTCGTTATGTTCGCGTATCTCCTTGAGCTTGGCGGCAATGGCCTTTTTATCCGGAGCAATGCTCGACTTCACAGTGGTCAGTTCGTCCGGCACTGCATCTTCGTTGTCCACGATCACCCGCTCGCTGCCCACGGCCAGCGTGATGGTGAAGAGCGGACGCTTGATCGACTTGATGTTTGCGGCTTCCATGTTGCGGCGCAGGTAGTCGCCGATCTGCGACACGCTGTTGGACTTGATCCGCTTGAGTTCAGCCAGGCGCTCGATTTCGTTGTCGATAGCCGTCACGTCGCTTTCAATGTTCCGGCGCAACATGACGATCTTGTCAGCCTTATCGTTGAAGTCGCCTTGCACTTCGTCCATGGCATGTTGAAGAGCCTCTTTCAGGCCCTCATCATCGGTGTCGGCCATGGCCTGAAGCTCAGCCAGCTTGCCGGTCAGTGCGTAGAGTTGAGTCATGCTGCGTCCTCAGTCAATTTTTCCAGGGTGGCTTTACGCTCTTCGAACGCCCGGGTGATCCGCGCGATGAAAGCTGGCTCGTTACGGCGTGTTGCCTCACGAATGTATTTCACGTTCAGTGTTTTCAGCTCGTAGGTGGTTACCGCCTTGCCTATGGTCTCGACAGCCGAGGCGAGCCATTCAATGCGCTCCTGTTTTTGGCGCAGAATTTCGGCGTCTTTGTCTTCAGCCTTCTCGATCTTGAATTCTTCGGTGATGGTGTCGACGTAGGCGGGGTCGTCGAACATGCCAAAGTTGGGCATGATTTCCATGCCTGAAAACCTCCCCGACGATCCTGAATTGCTCAAGCAGCTGCTTGCGAAGGTGCAGTCCAGAGTCGGTTTCCTCGAAGAAGAAAATGCGCTGCTGCGTCAGCGCCTGTTCGGACGCAAGTCCGAGCAAACCGCTGATCCGACAACGCCGCAGTTGGCCCTGTTCAATGAAGCAGAAAGCGTCGTCGAGCCCATTGATGAAGCCTCTGAAGAAGAGGTTGTTGCGCCAACCCAACCCAACGGCGCGGCAAGCGCAAGCCGCTGTCCGCTGATCTCCCTCGCGTCGAAGTCATCCATGAACTGCCCGCACACGAACTGACCTGCGCCTGTGGTTGCCGCAAACACGCCATCGGCGAGGAGGTCAGCGAGCAGCTTGAAATCGTGCCGATGCAAATCCGCGTGATCAAACACGTTCGTAAGGTCTACGGTTGCCGTGCCTGTGAAACGGCACCAGTTACTGCGGACAAGCCCGCTCAGTTGATTGAAAAAAGTATGGCCAGCCCAAGTGTGCTGGCGATGCTGCTGACCACCAAATACGTGGACGGTTTACCGCTTCACCGTTTCGAAAAAGTGCTGGGCCGCCATGGCATCGATATCCCGCGCCAGACCTTGGCCCGCTGGGTTATCCAGTGCGGCGAACACTTGCAACCACTGTTGAATTTAATGCGCGACCGGTTGCTGGAAAGCCACATCATCCACTGCGATGAAACCCGGGTACAGGTGTTGAAAGAGCCTGATCGGGAGCCAAGCAGTCAGTCTTGGATGTGGTGTAAACCGGCGGCCCACCCGACAAACCAGTGATCCTTTTCGACTGCTCCACCAGCCGGGCTCAGGAGGTGCCGACGCGTCTGCTTGATGGTTATCGCGGCTACGTGATGACCGATGATTATGCCGGTTACAACGCGCTGTGCGCGCAGGCGGGGGTTGAACGTCTAGGTTGCTGGGCGCATGCACGACGCAAATTCGTCGAAGCGCAAAAAGTCCAACCCAAAGGCAAGACGGGCCGTGCCGACATCGCGCTGAACCTGATCAACAAGCTGTATGGCATAGAACGCGACCTAAAAGCCGACAACGACGGCGAGCATAAAACCGGTCGTCACGAGCACAGCCTGCCGGTGTTGGCTCAGTTGAAAAACTGGATGGAAAAGACACAGCCTCATACGCAACTCCTTCAGCGCTTTCGGATCCCACTCGACTTCGTACTCAATGGCCATTGGCGATATCTGCCTCCGCCTCGCCAATCAGCTCGTCGAGGGATACTCGAACAGGTGTTTCGTTAGCGTCGAGCCGGGCCTTGACCAGGTGGGCCAGTTCCTGCTCGTCCAGGCGCTCTACCATCGCTTCGTAGACATTTGCCGGAACCATGTAGCCAATAACGCGGTTGTGGTTCAGCACAGCCACAGGCATGCCGTTGGCGCCGCTTAAGACGGAAGAGGGGTTCTTCTTGAGTTCGGAAACGCTCACCACCACGTCAGCCAGAATATTTTGCATGGATAAGACTCCTATATAGGTCTTTATTCTGGTCTTTTTGTGGGGGGCGGCAAGTGCGCCAGTTCAGAAAATGCTCGGGCTCTTATAGAGGCTGATCGCTGAGCTGTCGAGGCGCGACCCGAGCACGTAGGGGAGTCGGGCAAAATGTCAGAGCGTTCTGCAAGAGAGGTAATCAAGTCCGGTGTTGGCTGGATTGACGGCGTGCTGCACGGGATGAGCGATGCCGCATAGATAGTCCTTTCATGCCGGATGCCGACCTGTTTTCATGGCACGGTGTTCAGCTGTTCCAGCACGACACCATGGAAAAGCCCGACAAACGAATCGGGTTTTTCCAGTGGTTTAATATGAAGCCACCTTTGTGGAGTATTATGGCTCTGGTTTGGAGCTTAACTGCATGCACTCAAGATACTTTACTTTATCTGATATTACATCTGCATATAGTTTGGATAAGCCCGAATCGTCCCCTGCGTCAGACATGAAGTTAGTGCTTTGAAAAGCGGTGTTGTAGATCACCTTGATGCTTTCTTCAGTTTTGAATGAATTCCTCTCCACTTCGGTGCGAGCATTTTTTTGAAGGTTTAGAGCGTCTGCTGAAGCGTCTCTGTTGATCGTGGCGATGATGTTTTCCGCCATCGCTTTATTTTCTAATGCTCTGTAATTTGAAATACCTTTAGCGATAGCTTGTGGAAGGTTCTCATTCGTTAAACTTTCAGCTTCGGGTACGACTTTGAGTGATTTTACATATAAGGCTCCAGCTTCGGACGTTGAGATTTTCTGAAGGTCATCACCTTTTTTGTTAATGCTCTCTACATATGGGATTGCACATCCAAGTTTATAGTAGGCGGAAGAGTAAGTTTTTGATTGTTCTTCAAAGTTCCCCCATGACTTGAATCCTAGCGAGGTTAAAATAATAGCTCCAGCTGATTTGTATAGGTCAGAATGTGAATCTGTTGCTAGCCCTATAGCGCCAACTCCCGCGCCGCCTAGGGCTACTAAGTTTAAGGTGGAGCTGTTCAAACTTGCCCCGTTCGCGTACTCGGCCATTTCATTTTGTATAGACGTCATCCGACAAATGCTTGGAATTGTAGAGGTGCATTTTGTGGTGGATAGATCCATTGGGCGAAGATTTTTCCCACTGCATCCAAGAAGCATAGATAGCGATATAAGTAAGACTATTAGTTTGCTCATGTTTATCCCTGTTTTTAGAGTGAAGGCAAACTGATATTAGCAGCGTTTTTTAAGGGGGCTTTTCTATTTGAATGCCTTGGATACGCTACATTTTGACGTTTTATAACAACCCTGGCCTTGCTATTAAGCAGGGCCTTTTCATTTCTGGAGGCCCCTATGGCAGCCCCAGGCAGGAGAAGAGAGATGGCCAACCCGACGCCCGAGAGCATCGTTGAGGTGGTGGGGGCATCAGTGGCCAACAAGGGCATGATCGTCGGCGGTGCTGCTGGCATGGTCGGCTGGTTGTCCCAGATGAACTGGATCGGTATCGCTGGTGTGGCGGTGCTGGGCCTGCTGATCAATTTGTACTTCCAGGTGCGCAAAGATCGCCGGGAGCACGCAGAGGGCCAGGAGCGCATCAAGGCTCTGCGCGATCAATGCCGGTTATGAGCCCCCAAATGCGTCAGCGCGTTGCTTTGGCTCTGCTGAGCATCAGCAGCGTGGGGTTTGCCACCTGGCAGGCCAGTGAAGGGTTCACGCCAGTCGCCGTCATTCCTACAAAGGGCGACGTTCCCACCATCGGCCACGGCTCCACCCGCTACGAAGACGGCTCGCCAGTCCGATTGGGCGACATCATCACCCCGGCCCGCGCCGAAGTCCTGGCCCGCAACCTGAACAGCCAGGCCGAGAAGCAATTCGCCGCATCGCTCACGGGCGTGAAGCTCCACAAGGTGGAGTTCGATGTGTACATGGATTTCGTGAGGCAATACGGCATTGGCACTTGGCTCGCTGGATCCCCGCGCCGTGACCTGCTGGTCGGAAACTACGCCCAGGCCTGCAACGATTTGCTCAAGTACCGCTATGCCGCTGGCTTCGACTGTTCGACACCGGGCAACAAGCGCTGCGCCGGGGTTTGGACTCGCCAGCTTGAGCGCCATGCCAAGTGCGTGGATGCGCAATGAATCAGTACCTGTTCGCCAACATCGCAGCACTGGCGATCCTGTTGGGAATCCAGACGCATCGCCGGGACAACGCCCAGACCGCTCACGCCGAGTACGTATTCGGGTAGCCGGCGCGGGCGTGGGTGCCATCGGCGCATCTACTGGCGCGGCATTGAACTGGACTCGAGACAAAGACCGCTATGCCTTCGATGCCAGGGTGACATTCACTACGCTGGGTACCGCCTCGGGCTTCCTTACGCTGTCTCTGCCGTTCTCCGTTCCCGCACGAATGCCTATTTCGGCAAACAACCAATCGACCGGGGCGCTGTGCGGTGGTTATGCCTTGGGCTCCCAGGCCGTGATTTACTCGGCGGCTGGTGCGTTCCCGGCAGCAAGCAATAATACGATCATCGTTTCTGGCAACGTAAAGGCACCTTAAAGGCTTGAGTTGTTTTCGATCAGTGGGGCGCCGACTTATCCAGCGCTCACCTGCACCGTCTTCATCAGCAACCGCTGATTCTCTCTGAGCAGGATGCTGGTGCTGCTGACCGCCCCCACAGCCTGCGGCGATCCCGGAGCTGCCCGGCGAGGTTGGCGCTACCGACCTGCTCCAACCGGCTGAAAAAAGAGCGGGAGAGCTGACAGAGGCTTATGACCGCGCCAGAGTAGCCGGCTTGGCATATGAACGGAGTTATGGCGGAGTGAGGATTGGTGCGAAATGAAAATCCTGGCTATGCGTGCGTTATGTTCGTTCGCCGATGAGGGGGGAACGCAACTGAGCTGCCTAAAGCTACCTGATTTTACTAGGCAAAATCAGGTAGCGCATGGTGAATGCATAGTTAGAAGGTTTTGATCCTAGGCTGCTGACTGCAGCGCCATGGTTTTAACTCAAACGCTAACTCTACAGAGCTAGACACGCATCTTGAGTTTATAAGCCTGGGACCAAGTCGTGAACCTTGTCAATTACTGCCCTGGCATCGCCTTTCGTCTGGATACTCAAAGATTCAACAACGATCTGATCATCGAGCTCGTGGGTGTGGGCAAGAATCGCTACCGAACCGATAAGGGCGGCTTTGGCCGTGGCACTCAATAATTCATGATCAAACCCATTAAACTGAGATTGGTTTGCCAGCCAGCGAGCATCGACCGTGCTTGCTGCCTCAAGAGCTGTTTTTACAAAGGTTTCCTGTCGAGTGGACATATCCATGATTGTGAATTTCCTTGATGGCGAGTAGTGGCAGCATGATAGTGCCATTTTAGGGTACCGAGCAGGGGGCAAAAAAGCGACCCCAATACTGAAGTGGTGAGTCTTGAAGTAAAGGCGCGGGCGTTGCTGGCCGAGGATCGGGCTCTAGCGGCAGTTAGTGGCTCCAATTGCTGCCTGCCATAAACCGGCGACCATGAGTTGATCGTTCTGCTGGCATGCCAGGCGAATGTCAGGGTTATTGCGTGCTGATCGCGCGGACAAGTTCGGGTCCTTTGTTCCTCACATTGCCCATGGCTGTATCGAGCTTGAACCACTCGAAGGTCTCGTCCGGCTCGCCTTGGTGCAGCACCATCTGCTCAGCGCGCTCCTTTTTTTTGGGGGGGGCGGGGTATGGTGGCGGGCCCAGGCACTTTAACGCTGAAAGCGTGTAGGGAAATTTGCGGGGATTCGTTCTTCTCCGTCCGACATCGTTAGGCGTCGATTGCAGTGGGCGTCTACCTAAGGTGTTGCTGTTAAAGGCTTTTCAGGACGTCTGCCAGCATGGGGTGCTAGGGGTCGAGTGTTCGAATCACTCCGTCCCGACCATATAATTCAATGACTTAGCCCAATCTGGAAAGGTTGGGCTTTTTCATGCCTGAAAAATACCACCGCTTTTTCTCACACTCATATTCCCCCTTTCATCTTCGCCCCCGAAAACCAAAAAACTCGATGGTAATCATCGGATTTTTGCGGTTTTTCCAAAAAGACTGTTGACCATAATCGTGGCTTCTTAACGGGAGGTATGTGCTGATGTCGAACGTAGAAAGCTACACAGCTACCGCAAAGTGGTTGCACTGGGGAATGGCGTTGATCTGGATGGTCGCCTGGCTTGTCGGGATCGTGGCGGTTCATTGGCGTGACGAATTCAACCCTCTCCACCAGCTCACCTTTCTCCATAAGGCGATGGCCAGCGTGCTTCTATTCCTTATCGTCCTGCGCGTTGTCTGGCGTCTTACCCATCCTTCCCCCGCAATGCCCGCGACAATGAGCCCACTGATGAAGCGGGGCGCTTTCGCTGGCCATCTGTTGCTGTACTGCATCGCGCTGGTGGGGCTGCCGATGTCCGGCTGGTATTGGAGTTCGGTCGCAGATAAACCCATCCTGGTCGCCGGTTTGTTCTTGCTGCCGGCACTCGTGGAGCCTGATCAAAGCCTGTACGACCTGGCGAAGTCGATTCACACCTACACCGCCTGGCTATGCGGAGTACTTGTAGGTGGACACGTGATCGTGGCCCTGAAACATCACTTTATTGACAAAGACAGGGTGCTCGCGGGCATGCTGCCCGGGCGTGCGACTGATGCACCAAGCTGATCGCAGCGATTGACCGTTCAGGTTTCGGAACGGCTCGCACGATAGGGCCTGACGTTGATGCATGCTCTAGAGGGGCTCGGGGCAGTGTTTTCATCAGGCTCAACGTGCGCTGAGTGCCAATTGTCTACATCACCGCACAGGTGCTCTGGTACGGCGTTTCTTTACAAAAAATGATACATAGGCGCGCAATCAAAACGTCTGCCCCATGGAGAACTGAAACACCTGCTTGTCCGCGTTCTCCGGCGTGCGAATCGGATACGCCAAGTTCACACTCAGCGGCCCCAGCGGGCTGTACCAGGTCACCCCAACTCCCACCGAACTGGCCATCTGGCCCAGGTCCACGCTGCCGCAGCCCTGTGTCGTGCTGAGGTAGCACTTGTCCGAATACACCGTCCCCACGTCCCAGAACAATGAGGTGCGCACGGATTTGTTGTCTTTGATGAAGGGCACCGGGAACAGGTATTCCGCGCCGCCGGTTATCAGGATATTGCCGCCCAGCGACTCGGTGTCCCGGTCCGAGTAGTACGCCTGCCCGGCACTGGCGTAGGCACCGGTTGCCGGGGTGTTGCGCGGGCCGAGGGTGCCGCTTTCAAAGCCGCGCACCGTACCTTCGCCGCCGGCGGTGTAGGTTTCATAGAAGGGCAGCCCGTCCGTGGAGCCGTAGCCGCTGCCGTAGCCGAGCTTGGTGTGAAAGCGCAGTGATGTGGTGTTGCTGACAGGCAGGAACGTCTGCCCCGTGTAGTCGATTTTGTAGAAACTCAGGTCGCTGCCGGGCACCGTCACCATCAGGTTGAGGTTTTGCGAATGCCCGCGAGTCGCCAGCACGCCTTTGTTCAAGGTCGATTCCGACCAGCCAAGGTTGGCCTTGAAGTTGGTGAATTCCTTGCCTTCGCGCTCGATAAAGTCGTAGATCTCGTCGGCGCTGTAGGTGCCCGGTTCGATGCTGTCGTGTTGTACGGTCAGGCCAAAGTTCAAGCGCGAGGTTTCATTGATCGGGTAACCGAGTGTGGCGCCCAGGCCAAAACTATTGATGGCGTAATAGGACACCCCGTCATCGTAGTACTTGTTGTAGTCGGTCTTGCTGTAGAACGCGTTGTAACCCAGGCTCACCCCGTCGGTGGTGAAGTAGGGATCGGTGAAACCGATGTTGTACTTGCTCTGGTAGGACGAGCGGGTCAGCCCCAGGCTGGCGTAGTTGCCGGTGCCGAGGAAATTGTTCTGGGTGATCGAGCCGCCGAGGATCAGCCCCGAACTCTGGGCAAAGCCGACACTGGCGGTAATCGAACCGGACGCCTGTTCTTCCACGGCGTAGTTCACATCCAGCTGGTCGTCGATGCCCGCCACCGCAGGCGTCTCGACGTTCACCTCCTTGAAGAACCCCAGGCGCTCCAGGCGCACCTTGGACTGATCGATCAGGTAGGTTGACGCCCAGCCACCTTCCATCTGGCGCATTTCCCGCCGCAGCACCTTGTCGTCGGTCTTGGTATTGCCACGGAAGTTGATACGGTTGACGTAGGCCCGCTTACCGGGATTGACGGAGAACGTGACGTCAACCGTGTGGTCTTCATCGTGGGCCTGCGGCACGCCGTTGACGTTGGCGAACGTGTAGCCTTCATTGCCCAGGCGGCGAGTAATAAGCTCCGAGGTGGTGGTCATCAGTTTGCGTGAGAACACCTGGCCCTTCTGCACCAGCAGCAAGGACTGGACCTGGTCCTGCGGGACTTTCAGCTCACCACTGAGCTTCACCTCCCGCACCGTGTATTTCTGGCCTTCCTGGATGTTCACGGTGATGTAGACGTGCTTTTTGTCCGGCGTCATCGAGACCTGGGTCGAGGTGATATCCATGTTGATATAGCCACGGTCCAGGTAATAGGAACGCAAGCGTTCAAGGTCGCCCGACAGCTTCTCCCGTGCGTATTTGTCGTCGTTCTTGAAAAACGATAGCCAGTTGCTGGTCTTGAGGGTGAACTGGTCGATCAGGGCATCGTCGGGGAACACCGTGTTACCCACTACGTTGATGTGCTGGATCGACGCCACTTCACCTTCGTCGATCTTGATTTTCAAGCCCACGCGGTTACGCGGCTGAGCCACCACCTGCGCGTCGACCGACGCCGAGTACCGGCCCTGGGCAACGTACTGGCGCTGCAACTCGTTGCGTATCCCTTCCAGGGTGGCGCGCTGGAAAATCTCGCCCTCGGCAAGGCCCGATTGCTTCATGCCTTTCATCAGGTCATCGGTGGCAATCGCCTTGTTGCCCTCGAACTCAATACTGGCAACCGAAGGACGCTCGACTACATTGATGATCAACACATCGCCTTCGCGGCTCAGTTGGATGTCCTGGAAGTAACCGGTCTTGAACAGCGCGCGGGTCGAGTCCACCAGGCGCCGGTCATCCGCTTCGTCGCCGACGTTCAGGGGTAATGCCCCGAACACGCTGCCCGCAGAGACCCGTTGCAGGCCGTTGATTCGAATATCCGAGATTTTGAAGCCTTGGGCGAGTGCCAGTGAGGCATTGAGCAGCAGCGCAACCGAGCAGAGCAGGCGCGAAAAATTCATCAAGATCTTTTCCAGAACACATCGACAAGCAGCGCCGGCACGCATGGACAACTCGCCGCGCGGCCGGACTGGTGAACATCCAGCATACGAGCGAGGGGCGTTTGGTGCGGTTAACCGAATGTCAAGTTAGGTAAAGTTTGGCCTGGGATGCCGATGCCGGGCCGATAATGCGCAACCCCCACCGACGAGCCCGAGATGATCCGCGTACTGTTGGTCGACGACGACCAGGAACTGACTGACATGCTGAGCCAATACCTCGCGCGCGAAGGCTTTGAGGCCACGGCCGTGCACACGGGGGAGGAGGGCGAGGTGGAGGCGCTGTCGGGGCGCTACAGCATTGTGGTGCTGGACGTGATGCTGCCCCAGCGCTCGGGCATCGAGGTGCTCCGGCGCATCCGCGTCGTCAGCCAGGTACCGGTAGTGCTGCTCACCGCCCGTGGCGACAACATCGACCGCATCACCGGCCTGGAACTCGGCGCCGATGATTACGTGCCCAAGCCCAGCTCCCCCGGCGAACTGGTCGCGCGCCTGCGCGCCATCATGCGCAGGGTGCAGCCGGTGGGCCAGCCGACCACCGAAGTGATCACGACCGGCGCGCTGGTGTTGTGGCCCGGCAAGCGCCAGGCCCTGTGGAACGGCCTCGAGCTGGGCGTGACCAGCACCGAGTTCAGCCTGCTGGAAGAGCTGGCCCGCAGTGCCGGCCAGGTAGTGAGTAAAAAGGATCTGTCACTCAATGCCCTCGGTTGCCCGCTGACCCGCTACGACCGGCGCATCGACGTGCATATCAGCAGCATCCGGCAAAAACTCGGGCCGCGCCCGGACGCCAAGGCCTGGATCCAGAGCGTACGTGGCCTCGGCTATTTGTTGATTGCCGAATGACCCGGCCCAGCCTGCTGTTCTGGAAACTGTTCCTGGCCTTCTGGCTGGCGACCACCTTGACCTTCCTGGTGGGCGTCGGCGTGCTTGAACTGGGCCGTTTCCAGCCGAATGACCCGCATGTGGAAGCCATGCTGGCGGCCGAAGACAAGCTGCTGCAAACGTTCGGTGTCGAGGCGGGCGGCCAGCTCCTGGCGGTGTGGGAGCGCCCGGCGGATGAGGCCATCGGCGTCTACAACAGTGCCGGGCAATTGCTGATAGGTGGGCCGGTGACGCAGCCGGCCTATGAGCGAGCGGTCGTCAGCAAGGAAGGCCTGGCGCTGTCGATCAGGTCCACCCACGCGCCCGGTAACCCGCCCGGCCGGCCCTGGCACCAGATCCCGCTGATCATCGGCACGTTGATGAGTGCGCTGTTCAGCGGCTACATGGCCTATTACCTGGCCTGGCCCCTGGCTTACCTGAAACGCGCCATGAGCGATGCGGCCCACGGACGCTTCGAAACCCGGGTCAAGCCGGCGATGGGCAAGCGTCGCGACGAGATCGTCGACCTGGCGGAAGACTGCGACCGCATGGCCAACCAGTTGAAGGGGCTGGTGGAGGCCCAGCAACAGCTGCTGCACGACATTTCCCATGAACTGCGTTCCCCGCTGACGCGTATGCAGGCGGCCATCGGCCTGTTGCGCCAGGACGCCGCTCGCCTGGAAATGCTCGAACGCATCGAGCGTGAATCCGAGCGCATGGACACCCTGATCGAAGCGTTGCTGACCCTGGCGCGCCTGCAAGGCCGTCCGGAAAGTATCGAGCGCGAGCCCGTGGATATTGTCGAATTGCTGGCGATGATCGTTGAAGATGCGCAGTTCGAAGCGGGCATCAAAGGCTGTCGCGTGCACCTGCAGGCGTGCCCGCCGTTTATCGCCTGCGTCAGCGGTGAGTTGTTGTATCGCTGTTTCGAGAACGTGATCCGCAATGCCGTGCGCTACACCCGGCCGGACACCACCGTGTGCGTGTCGGCGCAGGTCAACCACGATGCGAACCGCCTCACGGTGCAGATCACCGACCAGGGGCCGGGCGTCGACAATGACCGGCTGCACAGCATTTTCCAGCCGTTCGAACGTGGTGTGGGCGATGCCAGCGTGGGGTTTGGCCTGGGACTGGCCATTGCTGCGAGGGCCGTCCAGATGCACGGCGGCCACATCCTCGCGCGCAACGAGCCGGGCGGCGGGCTGACAGTGGAGATCACCCTGCACAGCGCGCGATCTTTACACGACATTACACTGGCTTGACCGCCCTGTACGTCGTGCCTCATTAGACTTGTCGCCATTGATTGAGTGGAGGTGGCGATGTTTCAGGTGCATAAAAAGGGCTTCGTGCCCGGCAGGAAAATGGTCGACGGCCTGGTCCCTTACGACTTCTTTTGCGAAGACAGCCCGGCGATCAATCTGTTTGTGTTCACCGGCGCCGCTACGCCGGGCGCCACGGTGGAAGAACAGACCCTGTGGGGCTTCACGCGGTTGGAACGTTTCGAGGCGATGAGCCACGCGTTGGTGAGCAACCAGCGGCACGCCGGCTGGTTTCAGAGCGTCAATGTGCTCACCGGGCCCAGCCACAACGGCACGTTAAGCGTGAAATTCCAGCGTGTGCTGAAAATCATCAAGCACGCCAGTCCGGCCCGCAAGGCCGACTACGAGATCCTCACCGACGAAGGCGACACCTATTTCACCCGCCAGGCGGTCGGCGAAAACAGCGCGCAAACCGTCATCTATTCGGCCGAGCCATAACGCCAACGGTGGGCTGGATTCGCCTCAAGCAAAAGCATCTCGCCCACGTCCTGCTTGTTACTTCCGCCCACCAATGGGGCATCTTCTGCGCCATCGGGTAGCAAGTTCCCACGCGACTTTTCAACGCCAGCCCCAGCTTTTTCCCTTCTATCCGATCTGAATCAATCACTTGGCTCCTGTCCTAAGCCGTTGGCACGCATCCTGCTTTTTTGCATTCGTGGATAATTGGATACAAAAAATCAAAAGGTGCTGCCGATGCAATTCGCTCCCGCTTACGTTGACCGCCAGCCCCTCACCGCAGAGGAGGAGGCCTACAACTTCCTGCTCGACGCCATTTGCGGCGGCCGCTACCGCAAGGGCGACCGCCTGATCGCCGAAGACATCGCCAGCGAGATCGGCATGAGCCGCATGCCGGTGCGTGAAGCTTTTCGCCGCCTGGACGCCCAGGGCCTGGTGACCCTGCGGCCCAACCGTGGCGCAGTCGTCAGCGGTCTGGATATCGATGAGCTGCACGAAGTGTTTGAGATGCGCAGCGCCCTTGAAGGTCTGGCGGTGCGCGTTGCCGTCGGCCGTATCGGTGAGCGTCAACTCGCGGCCCTGGAGCGCATGCTCGACGCGATGGACGACTACCGCGATGAGAGCGCCGCCTGGGTCAGCCGCCATCGCGCGTTCCATGAATACCTGTGCAGCCTCAGCGGTCGCCCGCGCCTGATGAAGCAGATTTCAGCGCTGTACTCGCTGGTCGAGGCGCCTATGCGCTTGTGGCTGCAGCACGGTGAAAAACCCCTCAGCGCCCGCCAGGAACACGCGGTGATCCTCGATGCGATCCGCGCCGGCGATGCCGCCCGCGCCGAAGCCGTGGTGCGCGAGCACATCGAAGGCACCGTGCCGGCGCTGATCCAGTTCCTGCAAACCGAACAATAAGAAACACCCGCTGTGTTTTGACTTTAGTCCTGCCCCGTTATTCAACGAACTGGAGTGTCTGGTCATGCATAAATGCCGCGCCTTGCTGGTGGCTGTCTCCTTCGGTCTCTGTGCACAAGGGGCCTTTGCTGCGTCTCAAGTGCCGGATCGTCTGCAAAAAGTCGACAAACTTGTCTATTGCTCGGGGATGGATTCCCCGCCCCTGGTGTCCTTCGACGAAGCCCAGAAACCCCGCGGGCTCACCGTCGACCTGGGCCTGGAAATCGCCAGGCGCCTGGGCGACAAGCAAGTGCAATGGCGGGTGATTCCGTTCTCTGGGCTGGTGCCGGCGTTGCTCGCCCAGCAGTGCGACATGATCGTCGACCAGCTGTTCGACAAACCCGAGCGGCGCCAGGTGATCGACATCGTCAACTACATGTATTCCAGCCAGTCGGTGGTGGTGCCCAAGGGCAACCCCAAGGGCATCAAGGCGCTGGATGACCTGTCCGGGCATAAGGTCGCGGTGCTCAACGGCTCCACCATCAAGACCCTGCTCGATGCCCACAATGAAAGCCTGGCCAAGGCCGGCAAGCCCCCGATGAAACTGGTGGTCTACAACACCGACACCGATGCCTTCCAGGCCCTGCGCATCAGCCAGGTCGACGCCTACGGCACCACCGTGGAAACCGCCGGCTACTACGCGGCGATGGCCCCGGACCTGTTCCAGGAAGGCGTGCCGGCGTTCAGCCGCATCCTCACCGGCCTGGGCATGCGCAAGGACGACCCGCAACTCACTGCCGCCGTGCAGCAGATCATCAGCGACATGCGCAGCGATGGCAGCTATGTGCAGTTGCTGAACAAATGGCATGTCAGCAGCGACACACTCGACTGAGGCGTACCTGCGATGAATTTCAATTGGGATGTGTTCTGGCAGTACCTGCTGCAGCCCAGCGGGGTTTACCTCACGGGGCTGTGGCTGACCTGCCTGATCAGCGTACTGGCGATGCTGCTGGGCTGCGCGCTGGGGCTGGCGGCGGCGTTGTTGCGCTTGTCAAAGAACCCGCTGTTGCATCTGCCGGTGCGTTTTTACGTGTGGCTGATGCGCGGCACGCCGCTGCTGGTGCAGATCGTGTTTCTGTACACGGCACTGGCGGCGGGCGGGATTTTCCGCTTCGAAGATATCGAGCTGTTCGGCCTGATCGTCCCCGGCAATATCCAGGCGGCGATCATTGCCCTGGGCCTCAACGAAGGTGCCTATATGGCCGAGATCATCCGTGCCGGCATCGGCGCGGTGGACAAGGGCCAATATGAAGCCGGGCGCTCCCTGGGCATGGGCTTCGCCAAGTTGATGCGGCGCATCGTGCTGCCCCAGGCGTTCCGGGTGATCGTGCCGCCGCTGGGTAATGAGTTCAACGTGATGCTCAAGAACACCACCCTGGTCAGTGTGATTGGTGTGCAGGAACTGCTGCTCAGCACCCAGATGATCACCTCGGCCACCTTCCGGGTGTTCGAGCTGTACCTGGTGGTTGCCTTGTACTTCCTGACGCTGACCACCCTCTGGGGCTTTTTCCAGCGCTGGCTCGAAGCCCGCTTCAGCCAGTCCGACCGGCCTTCCGCGCCACCACCGGCAGCCAGCCGCATGTTCGGGCGCAGCACCCTGAAACTGCTGAGGGGACGATAACCATGGCGCACCAAAGTGAAGAGCTGATCATTGAGGCACTGGATATTCAGAAGTCGTTCGGCGAGTTGCAGATACTCAAGGGTATCTCGCTGCAAGTACGGCGCGGCGAAGTGGTGGTGCTGATCGGCGCCTCCGGCTCCGGCAAGACCACGTTTATCCGCTGCATCAACCTGCTGGAAGACATCCAGGGCGGGCGCATCCGCGTCAACGGCCGCGCCATGGGCTATCGCGAGCGCAGCGACGGCAGCCTGGTGCGCGATTCGGAGCGCAACATCGCCCGCCAGCGCCGCGACATCGGCATGGTGTTCCAGCGCTTCAACCTGTTCCCCCATATGACGGCGCTGGAAAACATCATCGAAGCGCCGATCCAGGTCCTCGGCACACCACGTGCCGAAGCGCTGGAACAGGCCCGTGGCCTGTTGGCGCGGGTCGGCCTGGCGGACAAGGCCAGCCACTACCCGTCGATGCTCTCCGGCGGCCAGCAGCAACGGGTCGCCATCGCCCGCGCCCTGGCGATGAAACCCCAGGCCATGCTGTTCGACGAACCCACCAGCGCCCTCGACCCGGAAACCGTCGGCGAAGTGCTGCAGGTGATGAAAGAGCTGGCCGAGGAGGGCATGACCATGGTGGTGGTCACCCATGAAATGGGCTTTGCCCGGGAAGTGGCGGACCGCGTGGTGGTACTCGACCAGGGCGAACTCATCGAACAAGGGCCGCCGGAACAGATCTTCAGCCACCCCAGTCATCCCCGTACCCGGGCGTTTCTCAGCCGTGTGTTATGACTTTTTTTGAAGAGCCTTTGCCATGTTGAAATTTTCTGCCCACGAGTACCCCTATCCGTCGCAGCGCCAGAGCGTATTTGCCCGCCGTGGCATGGTCGCTGCGTCCCAACCCCTGGCTGCCCAGGCCGGTATCGAGATCATGCAAAAGGGCGGCAACGCCATCGACGCGGCCATCGCCACGGCGGCCGCGCTCACGGTGGTGGAGCCCACCGGCTGCGGCCTGGGCGGCGATGCGTTTGCCCTGGTGTGGTGCAAGGGCCAGTTGCATGGCCTGAACGGCAACGGCCACGCCCCGGGCGCCTTGAGTGTCGAGGCGGTCAAGGCTGCCGGGCACGACCGGATGCCGCTGTACGGCTGGACCCCGGTGACCGTGCCCGGCTGCCCATCGGCCTGGGCGGAGCTGTCGCAACGCTTCGGCAAGCTGGCGTTTGCCGAGTTGCTGCAACCGGCCATCCGCCTGGCCCGCGAGGGTTTCCCGCTGTCACCGGTGGTTGCCCATCAATGGCAGATCTCCTTGAACGAATTCAGCCCGCACCGCGATGAAGTGCTGCAAGCCTGGTTCGACACGTTCCTCATCGATGGGCGCGCACCCCAAGCGGGCGAGATTTTCCGCAACCCGGCCCAGGCGCGCACCCTGGAAGAACTGGCCGCCAGCCGTTGCGAAAGCCTGTATCGCGGTGCTCTGGCCGCACGCCTGGACGCCCACTCACGGGCCACCGGGGGATACCTGCGCGCCAGTGATCTCAAGGACTACCGCGCACAGTGGGTGGACCCGATCCACATCAATTATCGCGGTGTCGACGTCTGGGAAATTCCGCCGAGCGGCCAGGGCCTGGTGGCGCTGATGGCGCTGAACATCCTCGAAGGCTTCACCTTCGATCACCGCGACAGCCAACAGACCTGGCACCGCCAGCTCGAGGCCATGAAGCTCGCCTACAGCGACGGCCTGCACTACATCACCGACCCGCTGCACATGCGCGTGGCAGTGGCCGACCTGCTCAGCGACGACTACAGCGCGCGCCGTCGCAGCCAGATCGGCGAGCAGGCACAGGCGCCCAAGCCCGGTGACCCGCACGCCAGCGGCACGGTGTACCTGGCCACGGCGGACGCCGAAGGCAATATGGTCTCGTTCATCCAGAGCAACTACCACGGCTTCGGCTCCGGCGTGGTGTTGCCCGACAGCGGCATTGCGTTGCAGAACCGTGGGCAGGAATTCAGCCTCGACCCGGCCCATGCCAACTGCCTGGCAGCAGGCAAGAAGACCTTCCACACCATCATCCCCGGTTTCCTCACCAAGGACGGCCAGGCCCTTGGCCCGTTCGGCGTGATGGGCGGCTATATGCAGCCCCAGGGCCATGTGCAGATGGTGATGAACCTGGTGGACTTCGGCCTCAACCCCCAGGCCGCACTGGATGCGCCGCGCTGGCAATGGCTGGGCGACATGAAGGTCGGCATCGAGCAGGGCGCCTCCCGCGACCTGGCCAATGCCCTGGCCCGGCGTGGTCACCAGGTGCAGATCGCCAGCGACCTCACCGACTACGGCCGTGGGCAGATCATCCTGCGCGACCCGGTCAGCGGCGTGCTGTGCGGCGGCACCGAACCGCGTGCGGATTCCCATATCGCGGTATGGTAGCCAAAGCAGGGCATGGCGCCGCCATTGCCCTGCCATTTTGAAAAAAGTTGGTCGAAGCCTGTCCCCTTTTTTCACCTCGCCTGTCATTCCAGGCAAGTGAACAAAATCGAGAGCTTCTTCCAATGCCCGCAGTCCAACCCTTGCGCTTGCGCCCGTTGCTCAAACTGAGCCTGATGCTGAGCCTCAGCGCCAGTCCCTTGTTCGTCCCCGTCAGCTACGCTGAAGACAGCGCCGCGCGCCGCAGCTACCAGGTGCCGGCCGGCAGCCTGAGTGCGGCGTTGACCCGTTTTGCCGGGCTGTCGGGGGTCAACCTGTCGGTGGACCCGGCGCTGGTCAGCGGGCGCAGCAGCAGCGGTTTATCCGGCGAATATGGCGTGGAAGAGGGCTTTGCCCGCTTGCTGCAAGGCTCCGGCCTGCAATTGCAGCCCATGGGGGAGCAGGCCTACATGCTGGTGCCGGTGCCGGAGGGCGGCAGCCTGGAGCTGGCGCCCACGTCGATTCTCGGTACCACCGGCCTGTACGACGGCGACACCTACGCCGGTGGCCAGGTGGCGCGGCGTGGCTCGCAAGGCCTGCTGGGCACCCGGGACTTCATGGAAACGCCGTTCAGCATGACCACCTACACCCAGGACGCGGTGAAAAACCAGCAGGCGCGCACCCTCGGCGACCTGATCGCCAGCGACCCGTCGGTACGCGCCACCAACCCGGCCGGCGGGCGGTATGAGCAGTTCACCATTCGCGGCTTCAGCCTGTTCAACAGTGATGTGTCGTACAACGGCCTTTACGGCGTGCTGCCGACCTACACCATCGACATGGAGATGGCCGACCGCGTCGACATCTTCAAAGGCCCCACCCAGTTGATCAACGGCATCTCGCCGCGCGGCAGCGTGGGCGGCGGGATCAACGTGGTGCCCAAGCGCGCCACCGACAAGGACATCACCTCGTTCACCGGCACCTGGGCCTCCGACAGCCAGGCCGGCGGTGCGGTGGACGTGGGCCGGCGTTTCGGTGAAGACAACAAATTCGGCCTGCGCTTCAACGGCGTGAAGCAGTCCGGCGATACCGAATGGGACCATCAGAGCGTCGACCGTGAGATGGCCGTGCTGGGCCTGGATTTTCGTGGCGAGCGCCTGCGCCTTTCCACCGATATCGGCCGCACCGAGCGCGATACCGATGCGCCGCAGGAGCGTGTGCAAGTCGCGGCTGCCGCGCCGGTGCCCAGCGCCAACGATGTGCGCCGCAACTATGCGCAGTCCTGGAGCAAGGCCCGCACCAAGGACACCTTCGGTACGCTGAATGCCGAATATGACCTCAGCGATTCGGTGATGCTCTATGGCGGTGTGGGCGCGCGCAAAAGCAACCACGAGTTCCTGCGCCATGCTGTTTCGGTGACCAATGCGGCCGGTGATTTCACCGTGCAGCCTCGGGACTTCACCCGCGATGAAAACGTCCGTACCGCCACGGCCGGCGTGCGTAACTGGTTCCACACCGGGCCGGTGAGCCATGAGGTCAACCTGGCCGCCAGCTACTTCTATATGGACTTCACCAACGGCGGTGCGCGTTATGCCAACGCATCGAGCAATCTCTACAACCCCGTGCAAACCCCGACGCCGTCGGTGGCCACGCGCCAGGATGCGAAGGTTTATACCGAGAACAAGTTCAGTGGCGTGGCCTTGTCCGACACCCTGGGTTTCTTCGATGACCGCCTGTTGCTCACCCTCGGTGCGCGCTGGCAGCGCGTGATCGTGGACGACTGGAGCGACGGCATCAAAGGCGACACCAACTACGACGAAGAAAAGATCTCGCCTTCGGGCGGCCTGCTGTTCAAAGCCACCGACAAGCTGTCGCTGTACGCCAACTACATGGAAGGGTTGAGCCAGGGCAAGATCGCCCCGTCCACGTCGCGCAACGAAGACCAGATCTTCCCGCCGTTTATCAGCCGCCAGGTGGAAGTGGGCGCCAAGTACGACGCCGGCGCCTTCGCCGTGACCGCCGCGGTGTTCCGCATCAAGCAACCGGCCTACGAGACCAACGCCACGTCGCGGCTGTTCGGTCCCAATGGCAAACGCCAGAACACCGGTGCGGAGCTGAGCGTGTTCGGCGAACCCCTCAAGGGCGTGCGCCTGCTCGGCGGTGTGATGTACATCGACAGCAAATTGAAGGACACCACCAATGGCGCCTGGGACGGCAACCGCGCGCCGGCCACCCCCAAGTACAACGTCAACCTCGGTGCCGAGTGGGATGTTCCGACCCTCCAAGGTCTGACCCTGACCAGCCGTGGCATCCACTCCAGCTCCCAATACCTGGATCAGTCCAACGTCAAGGAAATCGACGCCTGGAACCGCATCGACGTCGGCGCCCGCTACGCCTTCAAGGTCGATGACAAGCACATCACCCTGCGGGCGAATGTGGAGAACGTCGCCGACAAGCGCTACTGGAGTTCGGCCGGCGCGTCGGATGACAGCGAGCCGGGGCTGACCCTGTCGACCCCGCGTACCTATCTGCTGTCTGCCACAGTCGACTTTTAGACGCGGATTAAAAATGTGGGAGGGGGCTTGCCCCCGATTGCGGCGGTTCAGTTGGAGCATCCTTGACTGACACACCGCTATCGGGAGCAAGCCCCCTCCCACATTAGGATCTCAGTTGGCTTCAGATTTCCACGCAGCCTTCTTGACCTCAATGGCCTTGGGCAACAACCGATTCTGGAAAAACAGATCCGCCGTCGCCTGCTGCGCCTGAATGATCCCCTCGTCAATCGGCAAAATCGGCGAAGGCGGGCGGTTGTCCATGTAGCGTGCAACCACGTCGGCGGGCAGGCCCATGAACTCGGTCAGTACGTTCAAACTGTCTTCGCGCTGGCTGCGGGTAAGGGCTTCGGCGGCGGTGAGTTCGTCGAGCAGGTCATGGATAAAGGCCCCATTGTCCCGTGCATACTCGCGCCGCGCGCTGTACACCGGCCCCGACAGCCCCAAGCCTTCACCATTGGCCAGCACATGGCTGGGGCTCTGGCTCAAGGCGAGTGACGAGTAGGGCTCCCAGATCGCCCAGGCATCGACGCTGCCTTGTTCGAACGCCGCTCGCGCATCGGCCGGGGGCAGGTACACCGGTTGGATGTCCTTGTAGCTCAGGCCGGCGTTGTTCAGCGCGCGCAGGATCAGGTTGTGGGAGCTGGAGCCCTTCTGGAACGCCACTTTCTTGCCCTTGAGGTCTGCGACCGAATGCAGCGGGCTGTCATTGCGCACCAGGATCGTCTCGGCGCTGGGCTTGGGCGGTTCGGCGCCGATGTAGACCAGGTCGGCCCCGGCGGCTTGGGCGAACAGCGGCGGGATGTCGCCGGTGGAACCCACATCCAGTGCCCCCACGTTCAGCGCTTCAAGCATCTGCGGGCCGGCGGGGAACTCGATCCACTTCACCTCCGTCTTCGGGAAACGCTTTTCCAGCAGGTCATGTTGCTTGGCGAGTACCAGGGCGATGGAACCCTTTTGGTAGCCGATACGCAGGGTGGCGGGGTCGGCGGCCAGTGCGGTTTGCGTCACCGCCAGCAGGGCCAGGATCAGTGCTGGAAACTTCATGCTTTACCCTCTGTAAATCGATGGGCCGGGCGCGCCAGGCCGAGGTTTTCGCGCAAGGTGGAACCGCTGTATTCAGTGCGAAACAGGCCGCGCCGCTGCAGCTCCGGCACCACCCATTGCGCGACGTCTTCCAACCCACCCGGCAAGTGCGGCACCAGGATATTGAAGCCATCGGCCGCGCCGTTTTCGAACCAGTTCTGCAGCTCATCGGCAATCTGCGCAGGCGTGCCGATCAGGCTGTAATGCCCGCGGCCCCCGGCAATTCGCCGACCCAATTGCGCGAGGGTCAGTTGCTCACGGTTGGCCAAGTCGCTCAGCAGTTGCTGGCGACTGCGTTGTCCGCTGTCGGTCAGCGGCAGCGCCGGCAACGGCCCGTTCAGCGGGTAGCCGGACAGGTCGAAATTGCCCAGCATGCGCCCCAGCAACGCGACGCCCACCTCAGGTTCGACGAGATCCTGGAACGCCTCGAATTTGGCCTGGGCCTCGGCCTCGGTCGCCCCGACCACCACAAACACGCCGGGCATGATTTTCAGCGAATCCGACCCGCGCCCGTACCGGCTCAAGCGGCCCTTGAGGTCGGCATAAAACGCCTGGGCATTGGCCAGCGAGGTCTGTGCGGTAAACACCACCTCGGCGGTCTGCGCGGCCAGTTCACGGCCGGCTTCGGACGAGCCGGCCTGCACGATCACCGGCTGGCCCTGGGGCGAGCGCGCCACATTCAGCGGGCCCTTGACCCGGAAGTGTTCGCCCACGTGGTCCAGCACATGCAGTTTCGTCGGGTCGTAATAGTTGCCGCTGGCCTTGTCGCGCACAAAGGCATCGTCTTCCCAGCTGTCCCACAGCCCGGTCACCACCTGATGAAACTCCCTGGCGCGGCTATAGCGTTCGCCATGGCCGAGGTGTTCGTCGCGGCCAAAATTCTGCGCTTCGGCGGCGTTGTCCGAGGTCACCAGGTTCCAGCCCGCACGCCCGCCGGACAGGTGATCCAGCGAGGCGAATTTGCGTGCCACATGGTAGGGCTCGTTGTAGCTGGTGGTCGCCGTGGCGATCAGGCCGATGTTATCGGTCACCGCACTCAGCGCCGAGAGCAGGGTGAGCGGCTCGAAATGGTCCGAGCGCGCCATATGGCTGGCGATCGCGCCGGTGGCGGCGGCGATGCTGTCGGCCACGAACAGCGCATCGAACTTCGCCGCTTCGGCCACCCGTGCCAGGTGTTTGTACTGGGCGAAATCCAGCCCGGCATCCGCCGGCACGTCCGGGTGGCGCCAGGCGGCGACATGGTGCCCGGTGGCCATGAGAAAGGCGCCGAGTTTCAGTTGACGGCTCATGCTAGAAATCCTTGCGCAGTTGCACGCCGAAGTAACGCTCATCGTCACGGGGTACGGCGCGGTAAATGTAGTTGCCTCCGCTGGCCAGCAGCGGTGAGTAGGACTTGTCGGCGAGGTTCTTGGCCAGCAACGCCACGCGCCAGCCGTTGGTGTAGTCGGCCAGGGCAACGCTGGCGTTCCAGATGCCGTAGGCGCCTTGCTTGGTGTCGACGTTCTGACTGATGTCGTACTGCACTTCGCTCTGCCAGCTGTAGTCGGTGCCCAGTTCGATGTCCAGGCCGTTATCCAGCGGGATCGTGTAGTCGGCGCGCACGTAGCTTTTCCAGTCCGGGCTGAAGGGCAGTGGCTTGCCATTCACGTTGCACGTAGCCGCTGCACCCGCCGGGCAGGCGAACTCATCGATGCGCGCACGGGTGTAGGCCAGGGCGCCGGAAAGCTTGAGTTGCTGGGTGGCCTGCAGGGCGTAATCCAGCTCGACGCCTTCGGTGCTGACGCTGCCGGCGTTGATCAGGCGGGTCACGACCTGGCCGGCGACGGTGTCGAAAAAGTTCGCCTGGTAGTTGTCGTAGTCGCTGTGGAATACCGCCAGGTTGGTGGTCAGGCGGTTGTTCCAGGCGGTGGCCTTGATTCCGGCTTCCCAGGTGTTGGAGGTTTCCGGCTTGAGCGCGTCGGTGTCGCGCGGCTGCATATTGAAGAACACGTTGTAGGCCGGGCCCTTGTAGCCGCGCGAGTAGGTGAGGTAGCTGGTGACGCTGTCGCTGAGGTCGTACTGCACCCCGAGGCGGCCGGACCAGCCGTCTTCGTCCACCGAGCCGGAGCTGGAGGTGGCCGGTTGGATCCCGCTGACCGTGGTGGCCGAGGTGGAGACGCGACGGTGATCGTATTTCAGCTCATCGTGGGTGTAGCGCAGGCCGGCGATGCCACGAAAGCGCGAGGTGAAATTCAGCGTGGTCTCGCCGAACACCGCGTAGCTGTCGCTGGTGGTGCTGTAGTCGGCGATGCCACGGTCGGTGCGCGTGGTGGTCGTGAGCGTGCGCTGATAGGTTTCCTCGTCCTTGCCGTGCATGTAGAACAGGCCGCCGACGTATTCCAGGAACTCACCCTTGGGCGAGGCCAGGCGCAGTTCCTGGGAGTATTGGTCGAAAGCCAGCTCGCCCTTGTCGGCGGTGCCGGGGAAGGCGGCAGTCACCGTGCCGAGGCGGTCGCCGTCCTGATATTGGGTGTTGTCCCAGCCGCGCCAGGCGGTGATCGAGGTCAGGGTGTAGTCGCCGAGGTTCCAGTCCAACTGAGCGGACAAGCCTTTATTGGTGTCCTCGACATGGCTGCGCGTATCGGTGTTGATGTCGCGGTTGTCGCCGGAGGCGCGCACCGGGCTCAAGGCATTGCTGAAGGCCGGGCTCAGGGACTTGCTGACCACGCCATTCGGCGCGTCGTCGTGGGACTGCATGTAGTCGGCGATCAGGGTCAGTTTCACGTCATCGTTGGGGGTGAATTCCAGCTTGCCGCGGATGCCCTTGTGGTTGTAGCCGTTGAGCTCCTGGCCGTTGTGCTGGTTATCGACGTTGCCGTCGTAGCTGCCGAACAACGTGCTGATCGAGCCTTTGAGCACCTCCGGCACCAGGCTGCCGCCGATGCCGAAACGGGTGCGGCTTTCGTTGCCGCTGTAGTACGCCTGGTCGATATAGCCGTGGGTCTCGGCGCTGGGCGCCTTGCTGGTGATGTTGAGCACGCCGGCCGAGGCGTTCTTGCCGAACAAGGTGCCTTGCGGGCCGCGCAGCACTTCGATGCGTTCCAGGTCCAGCAGGTCGAGGGTGGCCTGGCCGGGGCGCGCATAGACCACGCCGTCGATCACCGTGGCCACTGTCGGCTCCACCCCAGGGGAGGTGGAAATGGTGCCCACGCCGCGCACGAACAGCGAGGTGTCCTTGTTCGAGGCGCCGGTGCGGAAGTTCAGCGACGGCACTTGCTGGGCGATGCTGGCCACGCCGTTGCGGTTGTCGCGCTCCAGTTGTTCGCCGTCCAGCACCGAGACCGCCACCGGGACTTTTTGCAGGGATTCTTCACGCCGGGTGGCGGTGACCGTCACCGCTTTGAGCGTGGGTTCCTGCTCGTCGGCGGCAAAGGCGCCGGGCACGGGGAGGGCGGTCAAACCGGCGAGAAGGAATAAGTGCGTGTGCCTGTGCATGGTGTGTTCGCTCGAAAAAATGCCCTGAACCGCTGCGGTTCTTACGACCGTCAGCGCCTGTGGAAACTGCCTTGGGCATTCGCTTGAGCGAGTAGCAGACAGCGCGCTTTGTTAGCGCTAACATCGGCATTATTGGTAGCTCGGGTTTAGAGCGTCAAAGACTTAAAAATTATTCCTATATTCTTTTTGGTTGTTAGCAGGATGGTCCCGTGAGCGAAGACAAACCGCGTAAACGCCGTGGCGCCGGGCGCGTCACCTTGAACACCGTGGCCCGCCAGGCCGGGGTGTCGGCGATCACCGTGTCGCGCTATTTCAACCAGCCGGAGCAGGTTTCGCCCGAGCGTCGGGAGCGCATCGCCGAGGTGGTGGCCGAGCTGGGTTATGTGCCCAACCTGGTGGCCGGCGGGCTGGCATCGGCGCGGGGGCGGATCGTGGCGATGGTGATCCCGAACATCTCGGGGCCGATCTTCGCCAACACGATCCAGGGCTTCAGCGACACCCTCAGTCGCCATGGGTATCAGCTGTTGCTGGCGTCCAGTTACTTCAGCGCCGAGCAGGAAGAAAGCGCAGTGCGCGCGTTCCTCGGCTGGTCGCCGGCGGCGCTGGTGCTGACCAGCCGCTTCCACAGTGCGGGCACCGAAAAAATGATCGCCGACACCGATATCCCGGTGGTGGAAACCTGGGACTACGTGCCCGAACGCGCGCCGGTGCAGATCGGTTTTTCCCACTACGACGTCGGCGTCACGGCCGCGCGCTACCTGCATGGCAAGGGCTATCGGCGCATGGCCTTCGTGCAGAACAGCGCCACGGGCGACTTCAGCGCGCTGGAGCGGGGCGAGGGGTTTGCCGCAACCCTGATCGAACTGGGTGTACAACCCCGGGTCTTCGTCCCGGACGCCGACAGCGCGCCCTTCGAGGCCGGCAAGCAGGCGATGCAAGCCCTGATGAACCACGCCACCCCGCCTGACGCGATCTTCTTCGCCAATGACAACCTCGCCGCCGGTGGTTTGCTGGCGGGGCAGCGTTCCGGGTTAAAGTGCGCGGTGCTTGGGTTCGGTGACTACCCGTTTGCCGAAATGCTGTTGCCCAGCCTGAGTACGATCAAACCGCCGGCCCTGGAGATCGGCGTACTGGCGGCAACCCGCGTGCTGGAGAGCCTCGGCGTGTTGCCGCATGCCGTACAGCGTTTGAACCTGTTGGATTGCCGCTTGATCGAACGGGAAAGCGCCTGAGCTTTTTTATCGCCCACTAGGACCTGCCCATGACCGAACCCGCCCCCAAGACCCGCCGCGCCCCCAAAGGTGAAAAACGCCGCGAAGAGCTGCTGGACGCGGCCTTGCAGGTGTTTTCCCTGGAAGGCTACAGCGGCGCCTCGATGGCCCAGGTGGCGGCGATCGTGGGTATTTCGGTGGCCGGGCTGCTGCATCATTTTCCCAGCAAGATCTCGCTGTTGATGGGGGTGTTGCAGCGTCGCGATGAGGTCAATCAACGGATTGCCGATGAGGTACGTGCGGAGAAAACCCTCAATGGCTTGCTCGGCAGCCTGCGTGCGATCAATCGTTCGAATGCCACGGCACCGGGCGTGGTGCGCGCGTTTACCATCTTGAATGCCGAAAGCCTGTTGGACACCCATCCGGCCTGGGCCTGGTTCCAGGCGCGCTATGCGGCGATTCACCAGCGCATGCAGGGGCAGTTTGCCGACCTGGTCGCGGCGGGGGAGGTGCGCAGCGATGTGGACATCGCCGGGCTGGTGGAAGAAATCCTGGCCATGATGGATGGCCTGCAGATCCAGTGGCTGCGGTTTCCCGAGCAGGTGGACCTGGTGGCGCGGTTTGACAGCTACATCGCGCGGGTCGAGGCAGCCATCAGAACCTGAGTCGAACACAGTCAACATGTGGGAGGGGGTTGCCCCCTCCCACAGGGATCAATTCCCGCTAGCACTGCCTTGAACGGTGTCATCGCTCATGTCATAGCCATCACCGTCGCTGGTGCCGCTGTCGCCTTCGTTTTGATGCAGCACACCGCCGGTCTTCACCGTCGATTCACGCAGCGTCGAGTTGAGCGCCGAGCGTGGCAGCGGGTTGCTGGTGGTGGTCGACAGTTCCTGGCGGAACGGGTTGACCAGCTTGGCGTTCAGGCGAATATCCTGGGACGACGCGCCCACCGACAGGTTGAAGCTGTCGGCATCCACCACCCACTGCTTGCTTGCCACGTCGTAGTAGGCCAGCGAGCGATCGTTGAGCTCGATGGTCACGCGCTTGCTCTCGCCCGGCTTGAGGAACACCTTCTTGTAGCCCTTGAGTTCCTTGATCGCGCGTTCGACTTTCGGGTTGTTCTGGCCCACGTACAACTCGGCCACTTCGGCGCCCGCGACCTTGCCGGTGTTGGCCAGGTCGAACGACACCTTGATCGGCGCACCGGCCACCGCTACCCCAGGGGTCACGCTGATGTTGCTGTAGCCGAAGGTGGTGTACGACAAGCCGTAGCCGAACGGGTAGAGCGGCTTGATGCCCTTTTTCTCGTAGCCGCGATAGCCCAGGAACAGGTCGTCCTTGTAGCTCATCTCGGCCAGGGTTTCCTGGTTGTCGAACTTGGGGAAGGTCGCGTAGATCGGGTTGTCTTCGATGTTGCGCTCGATGCTGATCGGCAGCTTGGCCGACGGGTTGACCTTGCCCAGCAGGATCTCCGCCAAGGCCTGGCCGCCGTTCTGCCCAGGGTAGAACGCATGCAGCGCGGCCGGTACCTGGTCGATCCAGTCGCTCATCTTCAGGCCGGTACCGCCGTGCAGGGTGACCACGGTATTCGGGTTGACCTTGGCGATGCTCTGGATCAGCAGGTTCTGGTATTCGGGCAGGTCGAAGCTGTGGTCGAAGCCTTCGCCTTCGTACTCATTGCTGTTACCGGCCGCGACCAGTACCGCGTCGTACTTGGCCAGGTCCTGCGGTGCCACCAGCGACGCCCAGCTCATCTGCACACCGACGAGGCCGCCCATGGTCGACAGGTAACCGTTGCGGCGTGAGTATTCCAGCTTGATGTCGACCGGTTTGCCGGCTTCCAGGTTGACCTTGGCAAACACCGGGATGGTCGGCGGAATGCTGTTGTTCGGCAGCGGTTTGCCGTCGCCGTTGTCGAGGACTTTCTTGCCGTTGACGTAGAGGCGCACGGCGCCGTCGGCACGCACTTTGAACACCTGCTCGCCGCTGACCGTCGGGGTGATCTGGCCGCTGTAGCGGATCGAAGTGGCGGCGGTATCGCCGTTCACTGGCAGGCTGTCGGTGGACCAGTCCAGGTCGACATGGGTGTCGGTGCGGCTGGCGGCCGGGTCGCCGGACCAGTTGGTGTTGCTGAAGAACTCGGTTTTCAGGCCTTTGACGCTGTTGCCATTGCCGTCGGCATGGGTCCAGGCCGAGGTGGCCGGGTCCAGGGACAGCCCGTCGATAAACTCGACCTTGGCGCCTGGTGCCAGTTGCTGCAAGCCGCTCAGCTCACTGATGTAGTTGGCGGCCATGACGTTGGCGCTGCCGAAACCGGTAGGCGGCGCGTACTTGGCCAGGGTGCCGACCACGGCGATGCGCTTGACCTTCTTGGCGTCGAGCGGCAGCAGGCTGTTCTGGTTTTTCAGCAGCACGATGCCTTCGCGGGCGGCGTTCAGGGCCACGCGGTTGCTGGTGGCGCTGTTCATGTTGTGGCTGGTCAGCGGCGCCTTGCTGTCGAACTTGTACAGGTAGATCTGCTTGAGGATACGGCGCACCTTGTCATCGATGGTCGCGCTGCTCAGCTCGCCGCTGTCCAGGTACGGCTTGAGGATGGTGCTGTTCATCTGGTAGCCCATCATGTCCAGGTCGGTACCCGCCTGGGCCGCCGGCAAACCGTCGACCACTGCGTTGTAGTCGCTCTGCACGAAGCCCGGGTAGCCCCATTCGGTCTTGAGGATGTCACGCATCAGGTGCTTGTTCTGGCACGCGAACTCGCCGTTCACCTTTTGGAAGGCGCACATCATCATCGCGACCTTGCTGTTCTTCGAGGCGGACTCGAACGGCGGCAGGGTCATCTCGCGCAGCACGCGTTCGCTGATGATTTCATTGAGGTGGAAGCGGTTGCTTTCCTGGTCATTGGCGGCGAAATGCTTGGCATTGGCCCACACGCCACGGGACTGAATGCCGTTGATCACGGCCGGCGCCAGGCTGGCGCCGAGGAACGGGTCTTCACCGGACAGGTACTCGAACGCCCGGCCGCTGTACGGCATGCGGTACAGATTCACACCAGGGCCGGTGACGAACTGATAGCCGCCGCTGGCGGTGTCATAGCCCAGGGCACGGCCCAGGTCGATGGCGCGACGCGGGTTCCAGCTGGCGGCCAGGTTCGGCCCCGACGGGTAGACCACGCCCTGGGCATTGCCTTCGCTGGTGTAGCGCACGCCCACACCGCCATCGGCGCCGTGGATCTGCGGGATACCGTACTGGGTCAGTGGCTTGACGTCCCAACCACCGGTGCCGCCGATGTAGGCGAGTTTTTCTTCCAGGGTCATCTTTGCCAGGGTCTTGTCCGCGGCTTTTTCCGCGCGGCTGACCCGGCCTTCATCCAGGGCCGGGCTGGTGGCTGCATGCACCTGGGACACGGCCAGTGCCAGCAGGGCGAATGCCGACTGTGCACCGATCATTTTGCGTTTATTCATGGGTCTCTCCGACAACAGTTCAGTAAACATGGCGCGCCGAGAAGTGCGTGTTGCACTGCACCTCGTCACTTTTTTTCGGGCAATAGTTGCCCGTGATCGCAATTTTTAACCGATGGCTAATTGCAACTATTTGGCGAATTTCGCAGTTTTATAAGTGTAGTAATTGTATTAGTTATTGTTGTGGGTAGTGTCTAAGCGATATCACGGGATGGCATTTTGAACCGCGAAAACCGCATAATTAAGGCAATTCTTGCGGTTATAAGTCAAACGAAAGCTAATTTTTGCGTGAAATAAGAAATATTTTCTTACCTTTCGGAACTAAGGCTAAACCTACCAGTCGATTGGTTTAAGAAAATTTATCGAGTCGTGGCTAACTAGTGGCATAGCTCGGTAGTTTCAAAGTGCCATGTTTACACAAGCTGTCATACACAACGCTTTGGTGTAGGGTCTTGATCGAGTTCAAGGCGCCACTTGGGCTATCTGCTGTTTTTGATCTGGAGAAAGTTGATGAAGATTTCCCTGTTGGGTGCCGGTGTTGTATTGGGCGTTGCGCTAAGTGGCGCGGCGATGGCGGCGGAGTCCACGGACGCCGATGCGAAATCCGGCGCCGCCGATTCCACGGTGTTGACCCAGGCCCACGATGCCAAGGCCGTCAAAAAACAGAAGGCTGAAACCACCAAGGGTGGGCGGCCGCTGAGCAGCAGCCAGGCCGCGCCGAAGACCTCGAACTAACGGGGAAATGCGGTCCCCTGTGGGAGGGGGCTTGCCCCCGATAGCGGTGTATCAGCCGGCGCATGCGGCAGCTGGTCCACCGCTATCGGGGGCAAGCCCCCTCCCACAAGGGTTTCCCATCGCCCTTTAGAACATAGCCCCTCAGATTTTTACCCATGCCCAGCCCTTCAACGCCCATCGATGCCTGCCAACTGCACATCCCGCACACCGAACAGGTCTGCGCGTGGCTGATGCAGCACGCCGGCTTGAAAACCGTTGACCTGGAGCGCGCCCGACGCTTGTCCCAGGAGGGCGGTGACACCGAATTACTGGGTCTGCTCACGCGCCTGGGGCTGGTCTCGGAAGTGGAGCTGGCCCGGGCCTGGGCCGACCTGCTCGGCGCACCGCTGCTGCTGGCCGATGCGGCGCCGCCGCTGTTGGACCCATTGCCGGTATTGACCGAGCGTTTCATGCGCCACTATCAGGTGGTGCCCGTGGGCTGGAGCCAGGGCGGCCTGCGGGTGCTGGCGGCCAACCCGTCGCTGGTTTACCCGTTCCAGGCCATGGCCTATGCCTGTGGCGTGCCGGTGTGGCTGGCGGTGGGGCCGCGCAACGAAGTCGAAACCCTGATCGAGCGCTACTACGGCCAGGGCCGTTCGGCCATGGGCACCCTGATCGAAAACCTCGACGAGCAGGGCGGTGCCCTCGAAGACATCGAACACCTCAAGGACATGGCCTCCGAAGCGCCGGTGATTCGCCTGGTCAACCTGATCCTGCAGCGCGCGGTGGAACATCGCGCCTCGGACATTCATATCGAACCCTTCGAAAACCAGCTCAAGGTGCGCTACCGCATCGATGGCGTGCTGCATGAAGCCGAGGCGCCGCCGTCCAGCTCTTCGGCAGCGGTGATTTCGCGGGTGAAGATCATGGCGCGCCTGGACATCGCCGAGCGGCGCCTGCCCCAGGACGGGCGCATCATGCTGCGCATCCAGGGCAAGGAGCTGGACTTGCGCGTGTCCACGGTGCCCACCAGTTTTGGCGAATCGGTGGTCATGCGGTTGCTCGACCGCCAGACCGTGCAATTCGATTTCCAGAGCCTGGGCTTCGATGGCCAGCGCCTGGAAACCTTCCTCGAAGTGCTCGAACGGCCCCACGGCATCCTGCTGGTGACCGGGCCCACCGGCTCGGGCAAGACCACCACCCTGTACACCGCGCTGTCGCGACTCAATACCGCCGAGCGCAAGATCATCACCGTCGAAGACCCGGTGGAATACCAGCTTGAGGGCATCAACCAGATCCAGGTGAAACCGGCCATCGGCCTGGACTTCGCCGGCGCGCTGCGCTCCATCGTGCGCCAGGACCCGGACGTGATCATGATCGGTGAAATCCGCGACCTGGAAACCTGCCGCATCGCCATCCAGTCGTCCCTCACCGGCCACCTGGTGCTCTCGACCCTGCACACAAACAGCGCGGCGGCGAGTATCACGCGCTTGCTGGACATGGGCGTCGAAAGCTACCTGATTGCCTCGACCGTCAACGGCATCCTCGCCCAGCGCCTGGTGCGGCGCCTGGACCCGGCCACCCGTGAAGCTTTCGAAGCACCGGCGGAGTTGATCGCCGAACACGGCCTCGACCGGTTTACCGAGCAGCGCCCGATCCTGCTTTATCGCCCCCGCGTCGATGCGCCGGGCGGTGGTTACCACGGCCGCAGTGCGATCACCGAACTGCTGGTGATGAACGATGAACTGCGCAGCCTGTTGATGCGCCAGGCCGACGCCGCCACCCTCGAACAGGCCGCCCGCCGTGGCGGCCTGCGCACCTTGCATGAAGAAGGCCTGCGCCAGGCCGTGGCCGGTGTCACCTCACTTGAGGAGGTGCTGCGCGTCACCCGGGGAGAGGGCGCATGAGCCTGTTCAAATACCGCGCCCTCGACAGCCAGGGCCAGGCGCAGAATGGCACCCTCGAAGCCAAGGACCAGGATGCCGCCGTCGCCGCGCTGCACAAGCGCGGTTTGCTGCTGTTGCAGATCGAGGTGGCGGGCGCCCAGGGCCTGCGCAAGGCCTTTGGCCGGGGTCAGTTGAACGGCGCGGCGCTGGTCAGTTTCACTCAACAATTGGCCACGCTATTGGGGGCTGGCCAGCCGCTGGAACGCTCCCTGGGCATCCTGCTCAAACAGCCCGGCCAGCCCCAGACCCGTGCGTTGATCGAGCGTATCCGCGAACAGGTCAAGGCCGGCCAGCCGTTATCCAAGGCGCTGGAGGCGGAGGGCGGCCAGTTCTCGCCGCTGTACCTGAGCATGGTCCGCGCCGGCGAGGCGGGCGGCGCCCTCGAAGACACCCTGCGCCAGCTCAGCGACTACCTGGAGCGCAGCCAGTTACTCCGGGGCGAAGTGATCAACGCGCTGATCTACCCGGCGTTTCTGGTGGTCGGCGTGCTCGGTTCGCTGGCGTTGCTGCTGGCCTATGTGGTGCCGCAGTTCGTGCCGATCTTCAAGGACCTGGGCGTGCCGATTCCGCTGATCACCGAGGTGATCCTGGGCCTCGGCCAATTCCTTGGGGCCTACGGCCTGGTAGTGCTGGCCGGGTTGATTGTCGGCGCATGGGCCCTGGCTGCACGCCTGCGCGATCCCCAGCGCCGCGAACGTTATGACCGCCGCGTGCTGGGCATCCGCATCATCGGCCCGTTGCTGCAACGGGTCGAAGCCGCCCGCCTGGCTCGCACCCTCGGCACGCTGCTGAGCAACGGTGTGGCGCTGCTGCAAGCGCTGGTGATTGCCCGCCAGGTCTGCACCAACCGCGCCCTGCAAGCCCAGGTCGCCCAGGCCGCCGAGTCGGTCAAGGGCGGCGGCACCCTGGCCAGCGCCTTCGGCAGCGAGCCGCTGCTGCCCGACCTGGCGTTGCAAATGATTGAAGTCGGCGAACAGGCCGGCGAACTCGACAGCATGCTGCTCAAGGTCGCCGCGGTGTTCGACGTCGAGGCCAAACGCGGTATCGACCGCCTGCTCGCCGCGCTGGTGCCGTCCCTGACCGTGGTCATGGCGGTGCTGGTGGCGGTGATCATGCTGGCGATCATGCTGCCGCTGATGAGCCTGACCAGCAATATATGAACCCTTAAGGAAACACGCTGATGCGCCATACCCGATTCAAGCCCGCCCGCCGCCAGGGCGGTTTTACCTTGCTGGAAATGCTCGCCGTGATCGTGCTGCTGGGCATCGTCGCGACCATCGTGGTGCGCCAGGTCGGCGGCAATGTGGACAAGGGCAAATACGGCGCGGGCAAGGCCCAGCTGGCTAGCCTGAGCATGAAAATCGAAAGCTACGGCCTGGACGTCGGTTCGCCGCCCAAGAGCCTGCAGCAACTGGTCGACAAGCCGGGCAACAGCGCCGGTTGGGCCGGCCCGTATGCCAAGCCGTCGGACCTCAAGGACCCGTTCGGCCATGCCTTCGGCTATCGCTTCCCCGGTGAGCACGGTGCGTTCGACCTGATTTTCTACGGTCAGGACGGCCAGCCCGGCGGCGAAGGCTACAGCGCCGACCTGGGCAACTGGGAATAACCCACGACCATGGCCAACGCCCAACGCGGCTTTACCCTGCTGGAAATGCTGGTGGTGATCGTCTTGATCAGCATCGCGGCCGGGCTGGTGGGGTTTGGCCTGCAACAAGGCCTGCGCGCGGCCAAAGAGCGCCAGGCCGTCGGGCAGGTGGTCGAGGCGTTGCGCAGCACGCGGGCGCGGGCGATTGTCAGTGGCACTACCGAAAGCACGGTGTTCGATTTGCGCAACCTCAGCGTGCAGGCGCCGGGCCGTCCGAAAAAATATTGGCCGGCCGGGCTGCAAGTGACCCTGCACACCGCCGAGCAAGCCGGCGCTGCGGTGGATTTCTACCCCGATGGCAGCTCCACCGGCGGCCACGTGTTGCTGGCCAACGGCAGTCGGCGTTGGCGCATCGACATCGGTTGGCTGACCGGCAGCGTCGAATCCAAGGCCCTGCCATGAAGCGCCAGGCGGGTTTCACCCTGCTGGAAATGCTCGCCGCGCTGACGCTGATGGCGATCTGTAGCACGGTGCTGCTGGTCGCCTTCGGCCAGAGCGCACGCTCGTTGTTGCAGGTGGCCCACAGCGACCGCCTGACCCATGCCGCCTTGAGTGTGATGGATCAGGAAGGCATGGGCCCTTTGGCCAGCGGCACACGCCAGGGCGAGTTGGACGGTATTGCCTGGCAACTGCGCATCGCCCAGCAGCCCAGCCGGATCGGCCAGGCCCATCTGTTTCGCCTGGACCTCACCGTCAGCGAAGGCCCGCGCCAGGCCCGTTTCAGCACCTTGAAACTGCGCGCTGCCGGCGTCGGGGCCGGCTTGTGAAGGCGCGTCAGCAGGGCTTTACCTTGCTTGAGATCATGATCGTACTGAGCCTGCTCGGGGTGTTGCTGACCCTGGTCGGCGGCGCGTTGCTGGGGGCCAATCGCGCCGTGCTCAAGGCCCAGCGCTACACGGTCAGCCTGGATGAAATGCGCGCCGCGCAGCAGTTTCTGCGCACCGCCATCAGCGAGGCGTTGCCGCTGGACGTGACCGAGGACGACAGCCAGACCGATGGCTTTTTTGCCGGTGGGCCCCAGCGCATGCAGTTTGTCGCGACCTTGCCGGGTGTACTCGGCGGCGGTATCCAGCGCTTCACCTTGCAGTTGGTGGGCCCTGAATCGCGGCGCGATTTGCAGGTGGCGTTCGCGCGGTTTGAGTCTGAGGCACAGGTGAGTGTTCCGGCCTCGCGCAGTGAGCCGCAGGTGTTGTTGAAGGATGTCGAGGGCCTGCAATTCAGCTATCGCGGGGTGTCGCCCAAGGGCCAGGCCACCGGCTGGATCAGTGAGTGGCCGTGGACCAAACGCCTGCCTTACGCAGTGCGGATTGACGCACGGGTGAACGGGCCGGTGCCGTGGGTAACCCAGGTGGTTGCCCTGCGCCTGAACCTGTCCGGCGGGGCACCCGAATGATCCGGCATCAACGCGGTGTGGCCCTGCTGCTGGTGCTGTGGGTGCTGGCCTTGCTCAGCCTGTTGCTCGGCGGTTTGGCCGGCTGGGTGCAACTGGAAACCCGCCAGGCCGCCTGGCACCGCCAGCACACCCAGGCGGTGCTGGCGGCCGAGGCCGGGGTGGCGCTGGCGATGCAGGCCGTAGCGGACCCGTTGCAGCGCAAGCAGTGGATTGCCGACGGGCGTGAAACTCCGCTGGTGTTCGACGATGCGCAGCTGCGCGTCAGCCTGCACAGCGAGCGCGGCAAGTTGTATTTGAACAGCGCCGAGGTGGGTGATTTTGCCCGCCTGGCCCTGGCCTGCGGTGCGACCCAGGCCCAGGCCAACCACCTCGCCAGGGCCCTGGAAGTGCGGCGCAACCAGGGCCTCGCGCCGTTTCGGGTGGTGGAAGAGGTTCGCCAACTGCCGGGCATGACCCAGGCGCTGTACAGCGAACTGGTGCCCGAGATCAGCCTGTGGAGCGGCCTGGACCGGCCCGATCCGGCATTCGCCAGTGCCTTGATGCGCCGCGCACTGAACCTGCCGCATCAGAACGCGGTGGGGGCCGATCCCGGCGACGTGCTGGTGGTCAGCAGCCGCGCCCAACGCCCCGGCGGTTACCACGCCCAGGTGCAGGCCACCGTGTTATTGAGCCCCGCGCAAGGCAGCGCACAACCTTATCGAGTCTTACGTTGGCAAGAATGAACGAACAGTTAACCGCACGGCTTCAGGCGCTGGCGCAGCCCATCACCCAGCGCTGGCGCGGCAGCCTGCTGCAACTGGGCTGGCGCCTGTGGCTCAAGGAGCTGCGTGGCTGCCTGCCGGCATGGTTGTCGTTTGCCGAGATCCCCGAGCATGTCTACGCCTGGCCGCTGACCGCGGCGGTGGAAAAGCTGCCTGGCGAAGCGCGTCAGGTGCTGGTGCTGCCGCCTGAAACGTTGTTGGTGCAAACCCTGCAATTGCCCCCGGCGGCGGCGCGCAACCTGTCGACGGTGGTGGGCTATGAACTGGACCGCTTCACGCCGTTCGACGCCGCCCAGTTGTACTTTGTCGCGCGCCAGGAACGCCGCACCCCCACGCACCTGCACGTCACGCTGGTGGCGATCCTGCGTGAACGCCTCGACCAGATCCTCAATGACTGCGCGGCCCTCGGCTTGCAGCCCCATGCCGTGGATGTCGCCGATAGCGCAGGCAAACCCATGGGCATCGACTTGCTGCCGGCGCCGTTGCGTCCCCGTCAGCGCCCCCAGGGCAAGGGCCTGCAACGCAGCCTGCCGTGGTTGTGCGGGGCCTTGCTGATTGCGGCGATGCTGCTGTGGCTCAACGACCGCCAGCGCGTGCTCGATGCCATGCAACACAGCGTGCGCGAGCAGAAAGCCCAGGTCGCCGAGATCCAGGCCCTGCGCCAGCAATTGCTCAATACCCGTGGCGCCGCCCAGTACCTGATTCGCCGCAAGGCCGCCCAACCGCCGTTGGCGGCGCTGCTCAACGAGCTGACCGCGTGCCTGCCCTCGGACACCTGGCTCGACCAGTTGGAAGTCAACGACGGCGCCGAGGTGTCCTTCTCCGGGCAGAGCGCCAAGGCCAGTGCCTTGATCACCCGGATCAAGGGCTGTCACAGCCTGGAAAACGCCCAGTTCGAAGGGGTGATCCAACCCGATGCGCAAACCGGCAAGGATCAATTTTCCTTGCGCGCCCACCTGCACCAGGAGGCCGCCGATGCGCCGACCACTGACACCCCGTGAACGCCGTGGCGCGGCCCTGATCGCCCTGGCCCTGGTGCTCGGCGCCGGTTACTGGCTGTTGATCGACAGCTGGTTCGCCGGCCCCTTGCGCGCCATGGGCGAGCAGGCCGAGCAACTGCGTGAACAGCAGCAACGCTACGCCGGCGTGTTGCGCCAGGGCGACAGCCTGCGCCAACAGTTGGAACAGGCGCGGCAGGACCCGGCCAGCAGCACCAGCCTGTTGCCCGGCGACGACCCAAGCGCGGTGGCGGCGGACCTGATGCAGCGCATCGCCGACCTGATCAACAGCCGCGCCGGCCTCGGTGGCGGTTGCAGCCTGACCCAGCGCATGCCCATCACCCCGGAGCAGGACGACGCCGAGCCCTATCGCCAGGTCAAGGTCAGCCTGACCCTCAACTGCGCCATCGAGCCCTTGACCGCGATCCTGCATGAGCTGGAGTACCAGCGGCCGTTTCTGTTTGTCGATGAGATGAGCATTCGCCGCCCACCGAACGCGCCGGCCAGTGGCGGCGCCGGGCAACTGGTGGTGCACCTGTTGGTGCGCGGTTACCTGCAACCGGCCGCCGCCCGGCAGGTGCAGCGATGATCCATGCATTGCGTCCCCTGGAATGGCTGTTGCTCGGCGTCGCCGGGCTGTTGGGCCTGCTGATGGTCGGCATCCTCAGCAGCATCGGCGATGCGCCGCAGTGGTTGCCGGCGCCAGAGCCCGATGCGCGCGCCAACACCGCCGCCAAGGTGCTGGTGGCGCCGAGCGCGACCCTCGAAAGCCTGGCCGGCACCTGGCAGGCGCCGCTGTTCAGCCCCGACCGCAGCCCCGACCGTGCGGTGGGCCAGGCCGGTGTTTCCAGCCTGTCGAGCCTGGTCCTGACCGGGATTGTCCTCGATGGCGACCTGCGCGTGGCGCTGCTCAAGCGTGCCGATGGCCCGCCGCTCAAAGTCCAGCAGGGCCAGACCCTGCCCAACGGCTGGCGCCTGGAACTGCTGACGCCTCGCGATGCTCATTTTGTCCTCGACGGTCGCACGCAAACCCTGAGCCTGCGGGCCCTGCGTTTGCCGCCGCCGTCCACCACACCCCCGATTACCCTTCCTCACGAGTCCACCCCTTGATCGATACCTTCCCTGGCGCCTTGCGCACCACCGTGTTGTGCCTGGCCACCGCCGTTTCCCTCGGTGGCTGCGGCACCTTCCCCGAGCATCTCGACCCGGACGAGGCCCTGCTGCATGAGGCGATGCAGGGCACCGGTTCGCAACGCCCACCCGTGGACCCGGCCAGCGAACAGGCGCCGGTCGACAGCGGCCAACCCCAGGCGAAGACACCGCCCCAGCGCCAGTTGATACGCGGCAACCAGCAGTTCGTGCGCCAACCGGCAGCAGTCTCGGCCGCCAAGGAGGAGGGCAGCGGCGACATCGTGTTCAACTTCGCCGACCAGCCGATCGAAGCGGTGATCAACAGCGTGATGGGCGACCTGCTGCACGAGAACTACAGCATCGCCCAGGGCGTGAAGGGCAATGTCAGCTTTTCCACGTCCAAGCCGGTGAACAAACAGCAGGCCTTGTCGATTCTGGAGACCCTGTTGTCGTGGACCGACAACGCCATGATCAAACAGGGCAACCGCTATGTGATCCTGCCGGCCAACCAGGCTGTGGCGGGCAAGCTGGTGCCGGAGATGCGCGTGTCGCAGCCCTCCAGCGGTTTGTCGGCACGCCTGTTTCCGTTGCGTTATATCTCGGCCACCGAGATGCAGAAACTGCTCAAGCCGTTCGCCCGCGAGAATGCGTTCCTGCTGGTGGACCCGGCGCGCAATGTGCTGAGCCTGGCCGGCACCCCCGAGGAACTGGCCAACTACCAGGACACCATCGACACCTTCGACGTGGACTGGCTCAAGGGCATGTCGGTGGGCGTGTTCGGCCTGCAACGGGCGTCGGTGGCCGAGCTGATGCCCGAGCTGCAAAAAATGTTCGGCCCCGACAGCGGCATGCCCCTGGCCGGCATGGTGCGCTTCTTGCCCATCGAGCGGACCAACTCGGTGGTGGCGATCTCGTCGCAGCCGCAGTACCTCAGTGAAGTCGGCGACTGGATCCACACCATCGACGAAGGCGGCGGCAACGAGCCGCAGATGTACGTCTACGACGTGCGCAACATGAAGGCCACCGACCTCGCCAAGTACCTGCGCCAGATCTACGGCACGGGCGCGATCAAGGACGACACCCCGGCCAAGGTCGCCCCCGGTTTGCGCACCGCGACCTTGTCCTCGCCGGGTACCAACAGCACCTCCGGCAGCACGCCCGGTGGCCTGAGCAACAACCTCAATGGCAACCCACCCGCCGCAGAGGATGAGGAGCAGGAGCCCGAGGCCGAGCAGGACACCGCCGAGCAGGGCGCGACTGAAGACGCCCCGGCCAAAAGCCTCGACGCCGGCACCCGTATCACCGCGCAGAAAAGCAGTAACCAACTGCTGGTCCGCACCCGCCCGGTGCAGTGGAAAGAGATCGAATCGGCGATCAAACGCCTCGACAATCCACCGCTGCAGGTGCAGATCGAAACGCGCATCCTCGAGGTCAAGCTCACCGGCGAACTGGACCTGGGCGTGCAGTGGTACCTCGGTCGCCTGGCGGGCAATTCCACCAGCACCACCGTGGCCAACACCGCCGGCAGCCAAGGCGCGTTGGGCGGCGGCGGGGCAGGGTTGGGCGCGACGGATTCGTTGTTCTACTCCTTCGTCAGCTCCAACCTGCAAGTGGCCCTGCACGCCCTCGAAACCAACGGCCGCACCCAGGTGCTGTCGGCGCCGTCGCTGGTGGTGATGAACAACCAACCGGCGCAGATCCAGGTGGGCGACAACATCCCGATCAGCCAGACCACGGTCAACACCGGCACCTCCGACACCACCTTGAGCAGCGTTGAATACGTGCAGACCGGGGTGATCCTCGACGTCGTGCCACGCATCAATCCGGGTGGTTTGGTGTACATGGACATCCAGCAGCAGGTCAGCGATGCCCAGGACCAGCAGGCGTCCAGCAACGACACCCAGGCCAACCCACGTATCTCCACGCGCTCGGTATCCACCCAGGTCGCGGTGCAGAGCGGTCAGACGGTGTTGCTGGGCGGGTTGATCAAGCAGGACAACGCGGAGAGTGTCAGTGCGGTGCCTTACCTTGGGAAAATTCCGGGGCTGCGCTGGTTGTTTGGCAATACCAGCAAGTCCAAGGACCGTACGGAATTGATTGTGCTGATTACCCCGAGGGTGATTACCAGCAGCAGCCAGGCGCGGCAGGTGACGGATGACTATCGCCAGCAGATGCAGTTGTTGAAGCCGGCTAACTGAAGTGTGGGAGGGGCAAGCCCTAATGCCAGTCAGTTAAGGCTTTTTGTAGGAGCGAGCAAGCTCGCTCCTACAGGAGGCGATGTACGCGAGCCCCCTCCCACAGTTTGATATCCCGATATCAGATAGATCTGGGCCTGAGATAAAGACCAACCTCAAAAAGACATTATTTATATGAATAAAAAAACTAAAAAATAATAAAATTAGAGAATATTAGCTTATACCAAAACAGCATTATATTTTCAAAACCCATTCCGTTATGTTTGATCGCAACAGCCTACCCCTGACCTCGGATGGTACCCAGCGTGATTCAGATTCTGCGCGCCATAACCGGGTGATAGCCCCGCGGCAGAATCGTTGGAAGGGAGCTCAACGTATGTTGCCGACTCAAACCCCTCGACTGCCCCACACCTAGTCCCCAATCGCCGCAACGCCCCTGAAAAAATCGAGCACCGCGCCCGCCCGCGTGACTGCCCGACTTCGCGATTTGGAATGTCTGGAGTGGCTATGAAGCAAGTCTTACAACCGACCGCCATCCTGGCGCTGGCGATCCTGGCCAATACCGCCCGGGCCCAGGACGACAGCACCCTGTCCACCGTGGTGGTCACCGGTAACCGTGGCGCCGAACAACGCACCGTCACCAGCAGCCCGGTGCCGATCGATGTGGTCAGCGCCAAGCAATTGCAGAGCACCGGCAAGCCCGGTTTGATGGAGGCGTTGAGCGCGGTGATCCCGTCGCTGACCCTGCCGGAAAAAACCGGTTGGGACGCCAGCGGCATCGCCCGTGCGCCGAACCTGCGCGGCATGAGTGCCGCCGAAGTGCTGGTGCTGGTTAACGGTAAGCGCCGCCACACCGCGGCCACCCTGAACATCAACGGCATCAACACCGGCGCCGCGCCGGCCGATCTGGATTTGATCCCGATCAGCGCCATCGACCACGTCGAAGTCCTGCGCGATGGTGCCGCCGCCCAGTACGGCTCCGATGCCATCGCCGGGGTCATTAACGTGATCCTCAAGGCCGACATCAGCGGCACCTCGGTGACCAATGTCGGCCAGGGTTACGACGGCAAGAAACAGACCGTGCAGCAAAGCCTCAACAAGGGCTTCGAGATCGGCAACGGCGGCATCGTGCAGTTGGCCCTGGACGCACGCAGTCAGAACGACGACAACAAGGCCAGTGCCAACGGCTACACCTACGCCCAGGCCTTTGAGCAGGCCGGCCGCTCCACCTATGGCGGCTACGGCACACCGAAGACCAACCTGCTGACCCTGGGCTACAACGCCGAATTGCCGATCGACGACAGCTTCAGCCTGTATTCCTTCACCACCTATTCGCGGCGCAAGGCCGAGCAGGGCCAGAACTTCCGCCTGCCGACCATCACCAACACCATTACCACCGGGCCTAACGGTTACCCCGGTGGCTACACGCCGACCTGGTATATCGACGAGGACGACTTCCAGGCCGCATTCGGCGGTAAAGGCACCGTCGGCGAGTGGGACTGGGACTTGTCCAGCACCTACGGGCGCAACGAGGCGGAGCAGGGCACCACCCATAACCAGAACCCCTCCCTGGGCGAGGCCACGCCGAACAGCTTCACCTCCGGCACCTGGATTTCCACCGAACTGACCACCAACCTCGATTTCAAGCGCGGCTTCGACATCGGCCTGCAAAAGCCGCTGGACCTGAGCTACGGTTTCGAACATCGCCGCGATACCTACGAGGTGCAGGCCGGTGACTATGAGTCCTACGCCAACGGCGGTTACTGCGTGGCACCGGGTAACTGTGCGTCGTCCGGGGCCCAGGTCACCAACGGCATCTCCCCGGATGAAGAAAGCAGCGCCTCGCGCAACAGCCTCGCCAGTTACGTCGACGTGGGCTTCAACCCGGTGCCGGACTGGTACGTGGGCACCGCGTTTCGCTACGAGCATTACAACCAGGGCGTGGGCGCTACCCGCAGCGGCAAGCTGACCACCCGCTACGACTTCACCCCGCAGTTCGCCGTGCGCGCCACCGTGAGCAATGGCTTCCGTGCACCGTCCCTGGCCAACAGCCTGTTCAGTGCGCGATCCACCACCTATGGCGTGGTCGACGGCGTGTACCAATCGATCAACTACGGCGTGCTGCCGGTAGGTTCGGCCGCCGCCCAGGCCTTGGGTGCGCAGGAACTGAAACCCGAGCGTTCCAACAACTTCAGCCTGGGTTTCACCCTGACCCCCACCGATCGCCTGAGCTTCACCGCCGACGCCTACGTGATCAACCTGCGCGACCGCATCACCCTTACGGGCACCTTGCTCGGCCCGGAAATCACCCAAGTGCTGCAAGGCAATGGCATCACCTCCACCTCCGGCGGCCAGTACTTCATCAACGGCGCCGACACCCGCACCAAAGGCCTGGACCTGGTCAGCAACTACAGCCAGGACCTGGGTCCCTATGGTGCGCTGAAATGGACCGCCGCGTTCAACTGGAACCAGACCAGAATCCTCAACTACAAGGAATCCACCACGATCCTGGGCACGGCCTATGACCTGATGGACCGCCAGGCACGCAACCTGATCACCGGCGTGCAGCCCAGCACCAAGCTGATCCTCGGTGGCGACTGGAGCATCGAGCGCTTCAACCTCAACCTGGCCCTGACCCGCTACGGCTCCTACAAAGAGGTCAACGTCTCTGCCGACCGCAGCCTCGACCGGGTCTACAGCGCCAAGTGGATCACCGACCTCGACCTTGGCTACAACCTCACCAAAGACCTCAACGTGGCCATCGGCGCCAAGAACCTGTTCGACGTCTACCCGAAAAAACAAGGTGTACCGAGCAGCACCATGGTCAGCAGCTACGGCACCTATTCGCCCTACGGTTTTACCGGCGGGTACTACTACACCCGCTTGACCTATGCCTTCTAGGCCGAGGAATACACCATGCCCATCGTTGCCAAATCCTATGACCTGATTGACACGCCCGGCGCGGTGCGCCAGGCCCGTGTGTCCACACCGATCAAAGCCCTGCAGGTGGTGCCCGCGCGACACCCCTGGCGCTGGGCCGGGTCGATCTTTGCCGCGCTGGTGCTGCTCGCCATCGGGCATTCCCTGGCCACCAACCCGCGCTGGGAGTGGGGCGTGTTCGGCCAGTGGTTCTTCTCGCCGTCGGTGCTGCGTGGCCTCGGCCAGACCCTGTTGCTGACGCTGCTGAGCACGGTGTTCAGCGCCATCCTCGGCACTGCGCTGGCGTTGGCGCGGCTGTCGGGCTCGCCGCTGCTGGCGGCGCTGGCCTGGGGTTACATCTGGTTTTTCCGCTCGATGCCGGCGCTGCTGGTGCTGATCATCCTCTACAACTTCGCCTACCTGTACGACCACATTGTCCTCGGTGTGCCGTTTACCGGGGTGGTGTTCGCCGAGTGGTCGACGGTGGACGTGCTCAGCCAATTCACCGTGGCCGTACTGGGCCTGAGCCTGATGCAGGCGGCGTACGCGGCGGAGATCATTCGCGGCGGCCTGATCGGTGTGGATGCCGGCCAGCATGAAGCGGCGGCGGCCCTGGGCCTGCCGGCCTCGCGGCGCATCTTCCGGATCATCCTGCCCCAGGCGCTGCGCTCGATCCTGCCGTCGGGGTTCAATGAAATCATTGGCCTGGTCAAGGGCACCTCCATCGTCTACGTGTTGGCCCTGCCGGAGCTGTTCTACACCGTGCAGGTCATCTACAACCGCACCCAGGCGGTGATCCCGCTGCTGATCGTCGCCACCGTCTGGTACCTGATCATCACCACCGTGCTCACCAGCGCCCAGTACTACGTCGAGCGGCATTTCGCCCGGGGTACGGCCAGGGTGCTGCCGCCTACGCCGTGGCAACGCGTGCGCCGCTGGCTGAAGGAGAACACCCATGAGTGAAGCCCGCGCCGGCCGTATCCAGATCCAGGGCGTGGGCAAGCGCTTTGGCAATCAACAGGTGTTGAAAGACATCGACCTGACCATCGATCCAGGCAAGGTCACGGTGATTCTCGGGCCGTCCGGCTCGGGCAAGTCCACCTTGCTGCGCACCATCAACCACCTGGAAAAGATCGACAGCGGGCACATCACCATCGACGGTGAATACGTCGGCTATCGACGCAAGGGCGACCTGCTTTACGAGCTCAAGGAACGCGAGATTCTCAAGCGCCGTATCGACGTCGGTTTTGTGTTCCAGAACTTCAACCTGTTCCCGCACCTCACCGCCTGGGAAAACGTCGCCGAGGCGCCGCTGGCGCACAAGCGCTGGAGCAAGGCCGAAGCCCAGGCCAAGGCCACCGCACTGTTGGCCAAGGTCGGCCTGGCGGACAAGGTCGATGCCTACCCACGCCAGCTTTCCGGCGGCCAGCAACAGCGCGTCGCCATTGCCCGCGCACTGGCGCTGGACCCCAAGGTGCTGCTGTTCGATGAACCTACCTCGGCCCTCGACCCGGAGCTGGTGGGCGAAGTACTCGACGTGATCAAGGGCCTGACCCAGCTGGGCGTGACCCTGGTGATCGTCACCCACGAAATCGGTTTTGCCCGCGAAGTGGCCGACCACGTGGTGTTCCTCTGCGACGGCGAGTTGATCGAAGAGGGCCCGCCCGAACAGATTTTCCGCCAACCCCGACATCCCCGCACCGTGGCCTTTCTCGGCAAGGTGCTTTAGTTCAAGGAGTGACTGCCCATGTTCATCAACACCACCCGCGTGGCCCTGCTGGCGCTGGCCGTCAGTGCTGCGCAAAGCGCATTCGCCGTGCAACAGGTCGACCTCAGCCCCGACCGCCCACGCATCCATGTGCCGCGTAACGAAGCGGCGATTGCGCAGATCCCGCCGGGCTTCAAGTTTGCCCAGCCGGGCAAGTTCACCGTGGCCGTGTCCGGCGTGGCCGGGCCGCCGCTGGCGCTGCTGGCCAGCGACGACAAGACCACCATCGGCAGCGAAGCCGACACCGCGCAACTGGTGGCCGATAGCCTCGGCCTGCAACTCAATGTGGTGCAGACCAGCTGGGAAGACTGGCCCCTGGGCGTCAGCTCGGGCAAGTACGACGCGGTGATCAGCAACGTCACCGTGACCGAGGCGCGCAAGAAGCGCTTTGACTTCGCCACCTATCGCCAGGATGTGCTCGGCTTCTACGTCAAGACCACCAGCAAGATCAGCGAGATCAAGCAGGCAGCCGATATTGCCGGGCTGAAGATCATCGTCGGCTCCGGCACCAACCAGGAAAAAGTCCTGCTGGCCTGGAACGAGGCCAACGAAAAGGCCGGTCTCAAGCCAGCGCTGTTGCAGTACTTCGACGACCAGGCCGCCGCGCAACTGGCGGTGCAGTCGGGGCGCAGCGATGCGCTGTTCGGGCCCAACTCGGTGTACGCCTATTCGGCGGCGATCACCGGCGGCATCAAGCGCGTCGGCACGGTGAACGGTGGTTGGCCATTGCAGGCGGACATTGCCGTGACCACCCGCAAGGACAACGGCCTGGTCAAGCCGATCCACACCGCCCTGGAAGGCGCGATTGCCGGCGGCCAGTACGCGCAGGTGCTGCAACGCTGGGGCCTGGATGTGGAGCGCGTCGACAAGTCGCTGATCAACCCACCGGGCCTGCCGGATTAAGGAGCAATCGACATGGGACTGACACGACGTGAAGCGTTGTCGAGCATCGCGGCGGTAGGCGGCGAAAAGGCCGTCAAGGATGCGCTGGCGGTACTCGGCCTGGGGCCGTCATCGCACCGCCGACCGCAACCGTTGAAACTCAAGGACGGCCTGGGGCAGGGCACCCGCGTGCTGGTGCTGGGTGCCGGGATTGCCGGGCTGGTCACCGCCCTGGAACTGACCCGCGCCGGGTTCAGCGTACAGGTGCTGGAAGCCCGTGAGCGGGTCGGCGGTCGCACCTGGACAATCCGTCATGGCGACCGCGTGGACTACCAGGATGGCCGCACGCAGACCGCCGCGTTCGAGCCGGGGCATTACTTCAACGCCGGGCCGGCACGGATTCCCAGCCAGCACCGCACGATCCTCGATTATTGCAGTGAGCTGGGCGTGCCGCTGGAAGTGCTGGTCAATAGCAGCCATGGCGCCCAGGTGCGGCCGGATGTGAACCAGCCGGCCTTCACCGTCGGCCAGGCGATCAACGATGCGCGCGGGCATTTGTCCGGGTTGCTGGCCAAAGCGGTGCAGCGTGATGCCCTCGACGATGTGCTGAGCGCCGAGGAACGCACGCGCTTGCTGGCGTTTTTGCAAGTGTATGGCGACCTGTCCCAGGAGCTGGCCTTTGAGGGCACGATCCGTTCGGGGCACCTGGAATCCCCGGCACATCCCGGCGCCTTGCCCGCCAGCCGCAGCCCGTTGGCACTGGACCAACTGCTGCACCCCGAGCTGTGGGGCGCCTTGCTGCACACCGAATTCCCGGAGTTTTCGGCGACCATGTTCCAACCGGTGGGCGGCATGGACCGCATCACCGACGCCTTCTACCGGCGCGTCAGCGATCACGTGCAACTGGGCGCCCAGGTGCGCCAGATCCGTCAGTTGGAAGACGGCGTGGCCGTGACCTACCACGACCAACGCAGCGGTCGCGAGCAGGTGGTGCGCGCCGACTATCTGGTCTCGACCTTGCCGCTGCCGCTGCTGGCCAAGCTCGACACCGACTTCAGCGACCCGATCAAGGCCGCCTTGCTCAGCACCCGCAGCGACCAGGCGACCAAAGTGGCGTGGCAGTCCCCACGCTTCTGGGAAACCGACTACCGCACCTACGGCGGCCTGTCGTGGATCGAACACCCGGCGCGCCTGCTCTGGTACCCGAGCAACGACCTCAACACCCGCGAGGGCCTGCTGGTGGCCGGCTACGTGACCGGGGAGGGCGCCGATGTGTTTGGTGCGCGACCGTTCGACCAGCAGTACGCCACCTCCAAGGAGGCCGTGGAGTTGCTGCATCCGGGCTATTCCAAACACCTGCGCCACCCGCTGGCGGTGTCCTGGGAACAGATCCCCTTCAGCGAAGGCCCGTGGCTGCAACGCGAACACTTCCCCGCCGATGCCAGCGCCTTGCTCGAACAGGGCCACGGCCGCGTGTACTTCGCCGGCGACGGCCTGGTGCAAAGCGGGGTGGGCATCTGGCAGGAATCGGCGGCCAACTCGGCGCGGCATGTGGTCGCGCAACTGGCTGAACGCGTGACCCAACAACGACAGGTCGCGGCACTCGCCGCCTCTTAAGGAGACACACCATGAGCGACAGCATTCAACGCACCAGCGTCGGCGATTTCCCGATCTCGCAGACCGTCACCGTACCGGCGTCCGCCAGCCTGATCTTTGTCAGCGGGACCTTGCCGGACCTGGTTGATCCAACGGTTCCCGGGGTGTTTGGCAACACCGAAGTGCAGACGGTTTCGGTGTTCAACAAGCTGCGCCAGATCCTGCGCCAGCAAGACCTGGACCTGGGCGATATCGTGCAGTTACGGGTATTCCTGGTCGGCGCCGAGGAAACGGGCGGCAAGCTGGATTTCGCCGGGTTGCAGCGTGGGTATACGCAGTTCTTCGGCACCCCCGAGCAGCCGAACAAGCCTGCACGTACCGCGTTGCAGGTCGTGGCGTTGCCATTGCCCGGTGCACTGGTGGAAATCGAAGCCATCGCCGCCAGGACGGCGTGACAATCCCTCGCAAGTAACTCCCCTCCAGCCCCCTCGCAACCGCTTCGGGGCTTCGGCGTGACTGCGCCGAACGCCCCGGCGGGCGCCTGCCAGACAGCGTTTCCAACCTTCCTGAAGCCCCTCCCGCACAAAGATAAATCTTGTATTTAAACGCCTGCGACGTATTATCCAAGCAATGTCTTGTGTATATACCTGAGGCTGGATTTCCCTTTCGGCAAATACGGAGGTTTGAATGACTGTGGAGGCAGGGTTACTGGGTCACTCGATGTCAGTGTTCCTGGGCGTACAGGCCGTTGGCTTGAGCCTGTGGCTGAGCATTGCGGTGCTTAACAACTGGCAAGCGTTTCGCAGCTCGGTAGGCGCGGTAGGCGCAACCATGGCCATGGAGCCGTTGCGCCAGAGCCCCGCCATCGATATTCCCTTGCTGGTGCGGGCCGTGCGTTCACCCCGTTTGCACCAACTGGCGCTGCTGGTGGTGCTGGCCCTGCAATTGGTCGCCGCGCTCGCGGCCTGGACCGGCAGTTATCAGTTGATCCTCGGCGACGGCCTGCTGTCGGCACGGCCCTGGCTCAACCTCGCCCTGAGTGCGTTTTCGGCGTTTGTCTTCGCCATGTTGCTGGGGGGCTTGTGGTTCGGCTACTGGATTCGCCAGGAGGGGTTGCAACTGACTCACCTGGTGCTGTCGATCTGGGCGGTACTGGCTTTCTTCCTGTTCAACCACAGCTGGCTGTGAACCGCGCGTAACGTACTCATCGTGATAAGGACGTCCATGAACAACAAGAAGATAACCAGCCTGGTGTTGATTCCGGTGGCGGTCATCGCGGTGGTGATGATGTCGCGCGCGCCGTCCCAGGCCCAATCCGCCGACGCCCCCGCCAGCGCCTTGACCAAGGTGGCCCTGGGGGCGGTGCAATTGCGCCCGGCCAATGTGTATTTCGCCGGCGTCGGTGAGCTGGAAGCGGCCTCCCAGGTGCAGGTTTCCGCCGAGGCAGGTGGGCGGGTCACCTTGATCAACTTCGAGTCGGGCCGCCAGGTCAAGGCCGGCGAGGTGCTGGTCAAACTCAACGATGCCCCGGAGCAGGCCGAGCAATTGCGGCTGCAGGCCCAGGTGCGCAATGCCGAGATCATCCGCAAGCGGGTGACAGGGCTGGTCAGGGAAAACGCCGCGACCCAGGAACAGCTCGATAACGCCCGGGCCGCCCATGACATGGCCCTGGGCGAGTTGAAAAAAGTCCAGGCACTGATTGCCCAGAAGACTATCCGCGCACCCTTCGCCGGGGTGCTGGGGATTCGCCAGGTCAACGAAGGGCAGTACCTCAATGTCGGCGACCGCATCGTCAGCCTGGTCAATACCCAGGTGCTCTATGTCAATTTCTCCCTGGATGAGCAGCTCAGCCGCCGCCTGGTCGTCGGGCAAACCGTGGGCGTGCTGATCGACGCCTACCCTGACCGGGTGTTCAAGGCGCGGATCAGTGCCGTCGACCCGATGATCGGCCGCTCACGCACGGTGCAGGTGCAGGCCACGCTGGAGAGCCCGGACGCCCCCCTCAAGCCGGGCATGTACGCCAGCGTCAAAGTGGCCGATACCGAGGTGGCCGATGTGCTCACCGTGCCGGAAACGGCGGTGGCCTATACCGCCTATGGCGATACCGTTTTTCTCGCCCGCCCGGATAAGGGCGCCACGCTGGTGGTCAAGCGGGTGGCGGTGAAAATCGGCCAGCGCCAGGACGGTTGGGTCCAGATCCAGGAAGGCTTGCACGAGGGTGACCAGGTGGTGACCTCCGGGCAACTCAAGCTCAGTGACGGCATGGCGGTGCAGGCGACCGATGACACCCTGGCCCTGCCTGCGTCCAAACCGCCTGTGACGGGCATCTGATTCTTCGCCCAGAGAACGCTCATGACTTTCACCGATATTTTCGTTCGGCGGCCGGTGCTCGCGCTTGTCGTCAGTATTCTGATCCTGCTGCTGGGGATCATGTCCTTGTTGCAGCTGCCGATCCGCCAGTACCCGATGCTGGAAAGCTCCACCATCACCGTGACCACCGAATACCCCGGCGCGTCATCCGACCTGATGCAAGGCTTCGTCACTCAACCGATTGCCCAGGCGGTGTCATCGGTGGAAGGTGTGGATTACCTGTCGAGCTCGTCGGTGCAGGGGCGCAGCGTGGTCACGGTGCGCATGGAGCTCAACCGTGACTCGACCCAGGCCCTCACGGAAGTCATGGCCAAGGTCAACCAGGTGCGTTTCCGGCTGCCGGAGCAGGCCTATGACCCGGTGATCGAACGCTCGTCCGGCGAGTCGACGGCGGTGGCCTATATCGGGTTCTCCAGCCCGACCCTGTCGACCCCGGCCTTGACCGATTACCTGGCGCGGGTGGTGGAGCCGGTGATGAGCACCATCGAGGGCGTGGCCAAGGTCCAGGTGTTCGGCGGGCAAACCCTGGCGATGCGCCTGTGGATCGACCCCGCACGGCTGGCCGCGCGCGGCCTGACCGCCGCCGATGTGGCCGACGCGGTGCGCCGCAACAACTACCAGGCGGCGCCGGGCAAGGTCAAAGGCCTGTTCGTGGTCGCCAACCTGCGGGTCAATACCGACCTGACCAACGTCAATGAATTTCGCGATTTGGTGCTGCGCAACGATGGCAACGGCCTGGTGCGCCTGAAGGATGTCGGCACCGTGGAGCTGGGCGCGGCGTCCAGCGAAACCAGCGCCACCATGGACGGCGTTTCGGCCGTGCACCTGGGGTTGTTCCCGACGCCCGGCGGCAACCCGCTGGTGATCGTCGACGGTATCAAGAAACTCCTGCCGGACGTGCGCAAGACCCTGCCGCCAGACGTCAAGGCCGAGCTGGCGTTTGAAACCGCGCGCTTTATCCAGACCTCCATCGACGAGGTGATGAAGACCCTGCTCGAGGCCTTGCTGATCGTGGTGATCGTCATCTACCTGTGCCTGGGGTCGTTGCGCACGGTACTGATTCCGGTGGTGACCATCCCCTTGTCGATGCTGGGGGCCGCGGCGCTGATGCTGGCGTTCGGTTTCAGCCTCAACCTGTTGACGCTGCTGGCGATGGTGCTGGCCGTGGGGCTGGTGGTGGACGATGCGATTGTGGTGGTGGAGAACGTGCACCGGCATATCGAGGAGGGCAAGACCCCGGTGGCGGCCGCCCTGATCGGTGCGCGGGAAGTGGCGGGGCCGGTGATCGCCATGACCATTACCCTGGCGGCGGTGTATGCGCCTATCGGCATGATGGGCGGCCTCACGGGGGCGTTGTTTCGGGAGTTCGCCCTGACCCTGGCCGGCGCGGTGATCGTGTCCGGCGTGGTGGCGCTGACGTTGTCGCCGGTCATGAGCTCGTTCCTGCTGCAGTCCAAGCAATCGGAAGGGCGCATGGCACACCTGGCCAACCGTTTCTTCGACGGCCTGGCTCTGCGTTATGCCAAGGTACTGGACCTGTCGCTGCGGCATCGCTGGCTCAGCGGGCTGTTTGCCTTGCTGGTGATGATCAGCCTGCCGTGGCTGTACCAGTTGCCGCAGCGGGAGCTGGCGCCCACCGAGGACCAGGCCGGGCTGCTCACCGCCATCAAGGCGCCGCAACATGCCAACCTGGAATACGTCGAGCGCTTTTCCGCCAAGCTGAATGAAGTCTATGGGCGCCTGCCGGAAACCGTCAGCACCTGGATCATCAATGGCAGCGACGGCATCGCCTCGAGCATTGGCGGCATCAACCTGACGTTGTGGGGCGAGCGCGAGCGCACCGCCGCGCAGATCCAGGTCGACCTGCAGGCGGCCACCAACGATGTGGAAGGCACCAGCATCTTTGCCTTCCAGTTGCCTGCCTTGCCGGGCTCCACCGGTGGCCTGCCGGTGCAACTGGTGCTGCGCAGCTCCCAGGATTACCGCGTGCTGTACGAAACCATGGAGCAGATCAAGCAGAAGGCCCGCGACAGTGGGTTGTTCGCCGTGGTCGACAGTGACCTGGACTACAACAACCCGGTGGTACAGGTGCGGGTGGACCGGGCCAAGGCCAACAGCCTGGGGATCCGCATGCAGGACATCGGCGAATCGCTGGCGGTGCTGGTGGGGGAAAACTACCTCAACCGCTTTGGCCTGGAGGGCCGCTCCTATGATGTGATTGCCCAGAGTCCGGGCAGTGAGCGACTGACGCCCGAAGCCCTGACCCGCCAGTATGTGCGCACGGAAGACGGCACACTGATTCCGCTGTCGACGGTGATCCAGGTGTCCGAGCACGTCGAACCCAACAAGCTGACCCAGTTCAACCAGCAGAACGCCGCGACCTTCCAGGGCGTGCCGGCGGCCGGCGTCACCCTGGGCGACGCCGTGGCGTTCCTGGAAGGCGTCACCGCCGAGTTGCCCGTAGGGTTCAGCTACGACTGGCAATCCGATGCGCGGCAGTACACCCAGGAAGGCAATGCGCTGCTGCTGGCGTTCCTGGCGGCGGTGATCGTGATCTACCTGGTCCTGGCGGCGCAGTACGAAAGCCTGATGGACCCGCTGATCATCCTGATCACCGTGCCGCTGTCCATCAGCGGCGCGCTGATTCCCCTGGCGCTGGGCTACGCCACGATCAATATCTACACCCAGATCGGTCTGGTGACCCTGATCGGGCTGATCAGCAAGCACGGCATCCTGATGGTCGAGTTCGCCAACGCCCTGCAGGCCCAGGAACACCTCGACCGTTCCGAGGCGATACGCAAGGCCGCGCAGATTCGCTTGCGGCCGATCCTGATGACGACGGCGGCCATGGTGGTCGGCCTGGTGCCGCTGCTGTTCGCCTCGGGTGCCGGGGCCAACAGCCGCTATGGCCTGGGGGTGGTAATTGTATCGGGCATGCTGATCGGTACCTGCTTCACCCTGTTCGTGCTGCCGACGGTCTACACCCTGCTGGCCCGCAAGCATTCCCTGGCGGCCGCGACCCCACGGGCCCAGTCCCTGGCGCAAACCCTGAGGAGTGAACCATGAAGCCCGGCAAAACTGTCACCACCGTGCTGGCGCTGACGCTGCTCAACGGCTGCATGGTCGGGCCGCATTACGAAAAGCCCGTAACCCCGCCGATCAGCCTGGTCACCGCGCAAAAGGCCTTGTTCGCCCAACAGGCGCCCGTGCAGGCCCAGTGGTGGTCGTTTTTTGACGACGCCGAGCTCGATCGCCTGATCGACACGGCGCTGGCGCATAACCATGACATCCGCCAGGCCCAGGCCAACCTGTTGGCCTCCCGTGCGGTGTTCGATGACCGCCGGCTCGACCAGTATCCCGGCGTCACCGCCCGTACCGCCTATGGCCGCAGCCTGGAGCAGCAGTTGCCGTTCGACGGTGGGCCACCGGAGCGGATGCTGTCGCAGACCTATCGCGCCGGCTTTGATGTGCAGTGGGAGATCGATGTGTTCGGGCGTTTGCAACGCCTGACCGCCTCGGCCATGGCGCGTTCCCAGGCAGCCCAGGCGGACCTGGCGCTGATGCAGTTGAGCATCGCTGCCGACGTGGCGCGTTATTACTACGAGCAGCAAGGCTTGAGCCGCAGCCTGGAAGTGGCCCAGGCCCAGGTCAGTGCCTGGCGCGAAACGCTCACGCTGACCAGCGCCCAGGTGCGCGCCGGCAGTGGCCAATTCGAGGATCAGCAAAACGCCCATGCCAACCTGCTGCTCAGTGAGGCGGCGATTCCACCGTTGCTGACACGGATCCAGGAAACCGGTTATCGCCTGGACGTCTTGACCGGCCAGCCACCGCGTCAACAGCAGGCCCTGGCCAAGGCGCATTTCCTCGCGCCCCTGGCCCGGCAACTGCCCTTGGGCGATGTCGACCAGTTGATCCGCAATCGTCCGGATGTGGTCAGCGCCGAACGCCTGCTGGCTGCCAGCACCGAAGAGGTCGGCGCCGCCACGGCGGACTTGTACCCACGCCTGAACCTGGGCGGTTTCATTGGCTTCTTCGCCCTGCGCGGCGGCGACCTGGGCAGCGCGTCCCGCGCGTATGAGCTGGCGCCGTCGGTGGACTGGCCGGCGTTTCGCCTGGGCAACGTGCGCGCACGCCTGCGCGGTTCCCAGGCCCAGGCCGAAGGTGCCCTGGCGCGCTATCAACAGTCGCTGCTCAAGGCCCAGGAAGATGTGGAAAATGCGCTGATGCGTCTGGCGCAGGACCAGACCCGCCTGGGCGCGTTGCTGGCGTCCGCCACCCATGCCGAGCAGGCGATCGACATCGCCAGCAAACGCTACCGCAGCGGTTCGGGCACCTACATGGCGGTGCTGGAAAACCAGCGCGCGTTTTTCCTGATCAAGAAGGACGTGGCCGATGCCGAGACGGCGTCCTACCTCAACGCCATCGCGTTATACAAGGCGCTGGGCTGGGGCAGTGGCGGTGCGCAGCAGGCTCAATCAGCGGACAAGCCATTGGCCAGCAACTGAGCCTTGAGATCGGGCCGGTAGTTACGTGCATACGTGCGGCCCACGGTGCTTGACCAGGACTGGCCGTCCGCACGGCCGATGATCTGCCAATGGCGCATCAGGTGCTGGTCATAGGCACTGATCGCCGGTGCCAGCGCGGCCGGGTTGTAGCGCTCGTCGTGACGGAAGGCTTCGATGCCCATGCGCGGTTTCTGTGCCGCCGGCTCGTGCACATGACCCAGGGCCAGGCCGCACAGGGCGAAGGTCTGCTCGGGCAGCCCGAGCAGCTCGATCATCGCCTCGGCGTTGGCACGAATGCCGCCCACCGGCACCACGCCCAACCCCAATGAACGTGCGGCGATCATCAGCGTGCTGAGGATGATGCCGCCGTCGGTGCTGGCGGCGATCAGCCCTTCCAAATGCCGCTGGATCTGCTGTTGCTGGCCATTGAGCGCGGCACCGACGGCGGTCTTGTGAAAGTCCACCACCAGGGTGATAAACACCGGTGCCGACGCGATCCAGGGCTGGCCGCCGGCTATTGCCGCAATGCGTTGGCGGGTGCCTGCGTCGCGCACGACCACCACGGAAATATGCTGGGCATTGAAGGACGTCGGCGCCAGGTGGCCGGCCCGCAAGATGGCATCCAGGTGTTCGTCGCTGACGGGCGTGGGTTGGAAGCTGCGCTCGCTGCGGTGGTTGGCGAGCAAGTCGATAGTCGGCGTCATGGCCTTATTCCTTTAGGGCGGTTGGTGTAGGGCGGTCAGGTGCGCGGTTGAATGTTATAGACGCAACGCCGGTCCCCGGAGATCAGGTGTTCGCAGCGTTCGACAAGGGTGTCGTCACCCATGGCTGCACGAAATATCTGCAGCTCCGAGCGGCAGAAACCCTGGCATTTGCGCGCGGCAGCGCAGATCGGGCAATGGTTTTCGATCAGCAGCCAACCTTCACCTGCGGGTTCCATATGCGCCATATAGCCGGCGAGTTCGCGGATGCGCACCAGGATGGCGACTTTTTCTTCCAGGGATGAGGCTTGCGAACACGCCTGGACGTATTCCTGGCGGTTGGTCGCTTCCATGCTGGTGATGATTTTCTCGATGCCGTCACTGCCAAAAACGCCCTCGATGGATTCGATCAGGTGCAGGGTCAGCACACTGTGGGAATCGGGGAATTTATTCTGCGCGGTGTCCGTCAGGGCCCACTTCAACGAAGGGCGGCCGGCCCCGGAGGTGGGTGCCGAAACGCCGACGATCAGCTCCGATGTCTGCAATTTCTGGATTTGTTGCCGGGTTGCCTCAAACGTGAGTTCCAGCAGAGACGCCAGTTCGGTGGTTTTCAGCGGGCCACGGGTCTTGAGCAAAAACAGGATGCGTTCAGCGGTGGATGACTGGGTATCGTCGGCAGGTCTGGAGGTCATAAATCGCGTGTAACCATGGGGAGTGAGGGCATCACTGGAGTTCGTCGACCTTTGGCGCCATCCATTGCGTAAGGGGTAGTGGGCATGAGCATAGTCATTTTTGCTGCTCAGGAAAATAATAAATAAATGGAATCAATATGTAGTTATAAATAGCAAATAATTATAAAAGGTTTGGCTTGCTTTTGTAGGACTTACGACTAGGATCGTAGCTAGCTTTTTGGAAGCTGCTCGTAAACATTCATTTGCACACGACTCCGGACCGTTAAAAAACACGCTGCGTCCCAAGCACTCATCGCTCGCCGACGCCAGTGAAGACAAAAACATTCAAGGAAGAGAATCTGTATGAATGCGCAAAAGCCGACGACCATCTATGAGCACGCCGATGAAGTAACCGCTCTGTCCAGCGTGGTCGACCTGGTAAAACTCTCCGACCAGTATCGACAATCCGCCATCCTTCACTTCGCCGTGGCGCAGCACCTTTTCGATCACACCGCCCGCCCGGCTACCGCCAAGGCGATCAGCCAGCAATTGGGCTGGGTGCCCAACAAGGCGAAGATCTTTCTCAATGGCCTGGTCGCCCTGGGCCTGTTGAAAAAGTCCGCCGACACCTATACCAACCAGCCCCTGGCCGAGCGTTTCCTGGTCAGCCGCAGCGCCGAGTTCATCGGCCCGATCATTGCCCACCAGCGCTTGCAGTGGCAGAACTGGCCACGCCTCGGGGAAATCCTGAGCAGCGCCGAGTCCATGGATTTCCAGCAGGAGAACCGCTTCAAGCACGACATCGCCGCACGTGATGCCTTCAACGATGCGATGGTGCGCTTCAGTCAACCCATGGTCGATGTGCTCAAGGAATTGCCGGTGTTCGATACCGCCAGCAAGGTCATCGACCTGGCCGGTGGACACGGCACCTATATCGCCGAAATCGCTCGGCGGCACCCTCAGGTCCAGGGCGAAATCTGGGACCTGGCCGCCACGCGCCAGTCCGCCGAAAGCACCGTCGAGAAGTACCAGTTGGCGGGGCGCCTGACGTTCAAGGAACGTAACCTGCTGGACCTGGCCCGCTACGAAGGTGAAAGCGCCGACGTGATCATGGTCAATGATTGCCTGCACTATTTCACCCGCGAAGAAACCAGCACGCTGATCCGCTCGGCGGCCCAATTGGTCAACGACGGCGGTTCGTTGCTGGTGCTGAGCATGACCCTGGAAGACGATGAAATTCACCCGGCGCTGTCGGCGGATTTCTCCCTGCACATGATGGTCAACACGGTGCACGGCGAACTGCATCCCACCCGCTGGATCGCCGAACAGATGGTTGCCCAGGGCTTTGAGGTGGTCCAGGAGCCTATCGGGCGCTACAGCCTGTTGATCGGTCGCCGCACTGAGGGGAGGGTTGCCTGATGCTGCGCTTTATTACCTTGTACAGCTCCGACACGGCCGCACGTCTGAACGGTTTTCTCGAGCCGTTGAACACCTGCGCGAAAGCCGCCGGTTTTGAACTGTGCGCGGCCGTTGAAGGCGCGCAGTTACCCCAGGCCGACGGGTTTATCCTGCTGGTGTCGGCGGCAGACAGCCTCGATACCCTCACTGCCCGGCTCGCGGCATTGGCCGATGGCTACCACAACAAGGCGGTCAGCATCGTGCGCCTTGCCGAAGGCAGCGCCGGGCAACCTGCCGGCGATCCGCTGAACGCGGCATTGCTGCAACGCACGGCCTGTTTCATTTACCCCCATGGCCTGGCGATCACTGACGCGGGCGTATCCACGGACACGGTGAAAAACTGGCTGGCCGGTTTCTCCAAATTCGCCGCCGCGATCAAAATGTGGCGGTCCCTGGAAGGCGTATCCATCGAGGCGGCCGCGCTGGAATCCCAGCGTCCGCAACTGACCCACATCAACATCCTCACCCGTAACCTGGAAGCCTCCCAGGCGTTTTATCGCGACATCTTCGGCGCCCACTATTGCTACAACCTGGGGCCGCGCAAAGTGGTGATGGAGTTGAACGGGTTCGACTTCTTCATCGAACACAATCCCGACTTTGTCTACCCGCCGGGCTACCACATCGGCATTCGTGCGCTGCCGGAGGATGTCAAACGCATCGCCGACAAGGTGGCTGCCGACGACAACATCACCCTGGTCAAGGGCAATGGCCCCGCGCCGGGTTATCACCACGGTCCGGACAACGTCCGCACGGCCGTGTACTTCGAAGATCCCGATGGCCTGGTGGTTGAGGTGTACTCCACCGAAATCGAGATGATCGAGACCAATCGAAGGTTGCTGCTCGACCGACTCTGATACCTGACTGATCCACACGCCGAGCGGTTTCGCGCTCGGTCGTGGATGTGTTCGCTCGGAATAAAGGTGTACCTATGACGAATCAATACGGTTGGCATTGGCCGACGCTGCCGAGCCCTTTGCCAAAGAACGTGTCTGATCGGGTATTGATGGGCTACCCGCAGGCTTACGTCGAATATGAACTGACCCGGCAGATCGCCGACGCCACCGGACAGCTGATGAGTGCGCCCATCGAGCAACTGCTGCGGGTGGTCGAGTCGGTTGCCGAACCCCTGGTGCGGCGTATCGCCGCCGGTGAAGTGCTGGGCTACAAGGGCGACCCGCGCATTGACGTGTTCAGCCCCGCCATGTGCGACGTTCCTGCCGCCCAGGTCGAGATCGGCCTGGAGCCGCAACGCGTCGATGCGGTCATGACCGCCTACGCCGGGCTGGGCCTGGACCGCAGTTGGATCGAGAAAGAAACCCCCAACCATCGGGTCGACCTGGCGAGCTTTCGCATCGGTCGCTACCCGGTCACCAACAGCGAATATCGCGCCTTCCTGCTGGATACCGGTTATCCGTTCCTGCCGACCGGCTGGGCCTTTGGCCGCTTTCCCCAGCACCAGGCCAACCACCCGGTCTATAGCGTCAGTGACGTGGATGCCGACGCCTACGCTCAATGGCTGAGCCGACGCACCGGCCGGGCGTTCGCGCTGCCCAGCGAAGCACAGTGGGAATACGCCGCGGCAGGGCCGCAGCGCTCCCAGTTTCCCTGGGGCGAAACCTTCAATGTCGAGTACGCCAACACCATCGAGTTGGGGTTGCTCACGTCGACACCCGTCGGGGTGTTCCTCGAGGGCGCCTCGATGTTTGGCGCGCTGGACATGGCCGGCAACGTGGAAGAGTACGTTGCCGACGATTATCGGGCCTATCCGGGCGGGCCTGAGATCAACGATGACCTGGTGCTGGATGTTGGTAGGCACCGGGTAGCCCGTGGAGGCAGTTTCACCCGCTTCAGGGATCTTGCGCGCAATCAGCGCCGACATGGACGTTATCCAAGACCCATCTATGTCATGGGATTCCGTTTGGTAGAAAACCACTCTGGCCAGAACGCGACACTTCCATAGAGGCTATGCCATGGACACTCCAGTAACGCTTCATACGCAAGTTCCCATCTCCATTCTTGGCGGTGAGGTCAACGCCCACTTCTACGGGTTCAAGGGCTTTGACAAGAACAATGAACACTTTGCCGTCAAAGCCGGTGAGCCCGATGCCGATGTGCCCCTGGTGCGCGTGCATTCCGAATGCATCACCGGTGATGTATTCGGTTCCCAGCGCTGCGATTGCGGCCCGCAGTTGCAGGAAGCCCTGAAGGCGCTCGATGCCGAAGGCGGCTACCTGATCTACCTGCGCCAGGAAGGTCGCGGTATCGGCCTGTATTCGAAGTTCGAAACCTACCTGCTGCAAGACGCCGGCATGGACACCTACGAGGCCAACGTGAAGCTCAACCACCCGGAAGACTCGCGCAGTTTCGCCCCGGCGGTCGCCATGCTGCGGGCCCTGGATGTGCATCGCTGCCGGCTCCTGACCAACAACCCGGACAAGGTCAAGCAGTTGCGCGATGGCGGGATCGACGTGGTCAGCTCAGTGCCGACCGGGGTGTTCCTGACCAAGCACAACCACAACTACCTGCGATCAAAAGTCAGCAAGTCGAGCCACACCATCAAGCTTTGATTTCATTCTCCAGGAAAAGGACTTTTCGATGAGACACATAGGCCCTATCAGCGGCGTCGCCGCCCATGCTGGTGAGTTCATCGCCACCGCCGGCTACGACAACCAAGTCATTCTGTGGAATGCCCAGACCGGGCATTCGATCCACCGTGTCAGCCATGACCACCTGGCCAACCAGTGCGCGTTCAGTGCCGATGGCAAGTACCTGGTGAGCGCCAGCAGCGACTACACCGCCCGCGTCTGGGAAGTTCCTAGCATGCGCCTCAAGGCCGTGCTGTCGGGGCATGACGACGACGTGGAAATGGCGGTGTTCTCGCCGGACGGTGCGTCGATCGCGACCTGCTCGCGCGATCATCAACTGCGCCTCTTCGACCTCGACGGCAACCTCAAGGGCACCTGCCGGGGGCATCAGGCCGATGTGATTTCCGTGGTCTGGTCGCCGGATGGCAAGCGCCTGATTTCCAGCAGCGACGACGGCACGGTGCGCCAGTGGGACACCAGCACCTTCGAGCAATGCGATGAAGTCGACATCGGCGGCGTCGAGACCGATACCGTCGCCATTACCCGTGCCGGCGTGGTGTTTGCCGGTGACGATGAAGGGCGCATCTCGATCATCCATGGGGGCGAGATCCGCTCCATTCCTGCCCACGATGCCGGGATCAAGCGCATTGTCTGGAATGATGAAAAACAGCTGCTGGTGACCTTGAGTTATGACCGCCTGGCGATCCTATGGCGCTTCGATGGCACCCAGCTGGAGCGCCTGCGCAGCACCAATTTGCCGAGCATCGTCTGGCCGCGCAGCTGTGCGTTCGTCGGCAGCGATGCCTTGGTGTTCGCCACCTTCGGCTCGCGCTACGCCACCTGGGATTATGAACACGATCAGTGGACCGTGGACGGCATTCAGCCGGCGGTGAGTATCAACGCCGTGGTGACCACCGAGGGCGGGCAATACAGCATCGGTGACGCGGGCCTGCTGTTTCGCGATAACCAGCCCGTGAGCGGCGTCGGCAGCCTGTGCAACTTCCTGCTGCCGTTCGGCCCACTGTTGCTGACCGGTGGGCAGATGGGCCAGGTGTTCGATGCCCTCAGCGGGCGCCTGTTGTATCAGCATCGCTCGCCGCTCAATTGCGGCACCACGTTCCAGCGCAATGGCCAGCTTCATGCACTGATCGGAACCTACACCGGCGAAGGCCTGGTATTTGTCATCGCCGGCGATAACAGCCTGGAACTGGTGGCGTCGATCCCGATGCACGACAACGCGATCAAAGGCGTGGCCGCCAACGAGCATCACTTGTTCAGCGTGTGCGCCTCGGCCGCCGCCGCCCTGCACAGCATCAGCGACTTCAGTTGCGCGCGGCATATCGAAAATGCCCACACGCGTATCTCCAACGGTTGCTGCCGGGTCGACGGCGGTTTCGCCAGCATTGGTCGCGACCTGAAACTGCGCCTGTGGCTGGAGTCCGGTGACGAGGTCTATGACACGCCACACCGCAATTCCATCAAGTGCATTTGTGCCTCGGCCGACGGGGAAGTGATTGCCACCGCGAACTACAGCGGCACCATCGCGCTGTTCGACTTGCCCAGCCGTTCCTGGCAGCAAGTGCAGCGTCCCACCGCCAGTGGCATCTCCTGCATCACCCACAGCGTGGCCAGCGATGACTTCCTGGCCAGTTCCTACGATGGCCAGATCTACGGGATTGCCACCCGTCGCGCCTCTTGACCCAAGGACTGCCTGATATGAGCAAGCAAGCGCAATTCATGGACGTATCGACGTACCGCCGGGCGCTCGACACCTCATTTGTCCACCGCTACAGCCATGGTGAAGATGAGTGGTCCTGGGACATCGGCATGGCCAAGGCCGCCCGGGTCTTCCTCGAGGCACTGGGGCCGACGCCGGACCAGCACATCCTCGACGTGGGCGTCGGCCGTGCGCGGGATGCCTCGGAGTTCATCCTGGCAGGACACCGGGTGACCGGCCTGGACATCGTCGAGAATTCCAGCTGGCCGCTGCTGCGCAAACGCTGGGGCGAGCGTCTCAGCCTGGTGTGCAGCGCCCTGCAGGATTGGCAGCCACCGGCGGGGGAGGCGTTTGACGGTGTACTCGACAATGGCTGCTTCCATCACCAGCATCCGGATGAGTGGAGCCGTTACCTGGCCAATATCCGCCAGTACGCGCGCCCTGGCGCGCTGATCGGGCTCAACGTCTTCGGCGTCGACGCGAGCAACCCGGAGCCGGGCTGGCGCGAGATGGATAACCAGCGTCAAGGTTATTTCTTCACCGAACAGGGTGTGCGCGACACCCTGGAAGCGTTTGGTTTCACCTGGCAGGACCTGGTGGTAATCGAGCGTCAGCACGGCGAGGCGGTGTACCTGTTGGCGCTGGTTCGCACATGAGCCTGGCGCTGGCGCGCGACATGCACTTCATGCGGCTCGCCCTGAAACTGGCCGACCGCGGCGCCTTTACCACGGCGCCGAACCCGCGGGTCGGTTGCGTGATCGCCAAGGGCGACCTGCTGCTTGGCCAGGGCTGGCACGAGTGGGCGGGGCAGGCACACGCCGAAGTCAATGCCCTGCGCGAGGCGGGCGTCGATGCGCGGGGCGCCACCGCCTATGTCACCCTGGAGCCGTGCGGCGGTCATGGGCGCACGCCGCCCTGTGCCGACGGGTTGATCAGGGCCGGCGTGGCGCGAGTGGTGATCGCCAGTGTCGACCGCTCCCAGCATGAGCATCATGGCATTGAGCGGCTTGAGGCGGCGGGTGTGCTGGTCGAACACTTGCCGTGTCCGGAGGCGCGCGAGTTGAACCAGGGGTTTTTCTCGCGTACCGAGCGCAAGCGGCCGTGGCTGAGGGTCAAGCTGGCCATGAGCCTGGACGGGCGCACGGCCCTGGGTAACGGGCAATCCAAATGGATCACTTCGCCCGAGGCCCGGGACGATGTGCAAGTGTGGCGCGCCCGGGCCTGCGCGGTGCTCACCGGCAGCGGCACGCTGCTGGCGGACAACCCGCGCCTGACGGTGCGCCTGCCCGACCCGCACGCGGCGTTTTCCGTTCCGCTGCGGGTGGTGCTCGACCAGCATCTCAAGGGCGATGCCCAGGCCCATGTGCTGGATGGTGCGGCACCGACCCTGGTGTTTCATGGGCCCGGCGTCCAGCCGGCGCATCCACCCCCTGCGGGTGTGCGTTTCCGGCAGGTCGGGGTGGACGGCGAAGGGCTTGACCTGCGAGAGGTCATGACGGTCCTGGCTGAGGAAGGGTGCAACGAGGTCCAGGTCGAGGCCGGCCCGGTATTGTGTGGCGCCTTTGCGGCGGCGGGCCTGGTGGATGAATGGCTGGTCTACATCGCCCCGCTGTTCCTGGGCAGTGATGCACGGCCGTTGCTGGCGCTGGATGGCTTGACCGATCTGGGCCAGGCGCAACCCTTGTCGATCATCGAGCAGTGCCTGGTGGGGGCGGACATCCGGGTGCGATTGCGCCCGGTCGCCGCCCCGGCGTGATTATTTGCGGCAGGTCAAACCGATCTGCAGGCTGTTGCGCTCGAACAGCTGCCAGTACCCCGTACCCATGGTGGTGCGGCTGTGTTCGCTGATCAGCGGGGCGACCCAGGTGAGCTGGTTGAAACCGGCTACCCGTGCGGCTTCTTCGTACACGCCTTGCTCCCAGCGGTAGTAGGTAAACGGTGCGGGGGGCGATGACATGAATTGCGCATTGCAGCGAAACCCGCCGGCGACCGGGGTTTCATCGAACACCTCAATCCCGTAGCGGGTGAAATTGCCTTTTTGCAGTTCGAACGACGGGTTGGCGGTGTAGGCCACCAATTGGCCGCCGGGCTTCAGGTTGTCGGCGGCCGACTGAAACATCTTGCTCAGTTCGTCGACACTGCTGGCATAGTTGAACAGCCAGGCCGCCGTCACCATGTCGTAGGCGCCGATACGGCCCATCTTCGCCACATCCCGCACTTCGTAGGCGATACCGTCGTTGGCTTGCCGCGCCTGGTAAATCATGTTTTCGGAAATATCCACGCCATGTACCTTGGCCGCCCCCCAGTCCTTCAACTGGCGACTGAAGAAGCCATGCCCACACGCCAGGTCCAGGATATGCAGGCCCTCGATATTACCGACCATGCTGCGGAAGGTGTCGACCTCGACCTTGCGCTGAGAGGCCCTGGCGGTGAAATCCTCGAACTGTTCACTGATGCGTTCGTACACTTCTTTGGATTCTTTCATCTGCATGCCACTCCTTCGAATATGCGGGCTGGGGGATGTGCAAGCCTTGGCATTTTTATGCAAGGTATGACTTGCGATATTAGGCCTAACGCCTCGATTTAACAAACGGCTTGGTGGGCGGTGCGCCTCGATCGGGTCAGCCTGCTGATAGGCGCGCGCTGGGTTAATTATGCGTTTGTGGAATATATTCTATTATTTTGATCATTATTTTTAATGATTAGCATAGATCCACAAAGCATTTCACAAGCCTGTCGATGGGCCTTATGGTCCTCCTCCACAGGTCAGCGTCGCTGCCATCCACGGAGGAATATCGTGATGTCCCATTTACCCCGGCAACTCAGGTTCGGTGCCATCCTCACCGGCGTCGGCACCGCGCAAAACGAATGGTTGCACCCGCAAATCCCCGGCGATGCCAGTGTGGACATCAATTGGTACCGCACCCAGGCGCAACAGGCGGAAGCAGCGAAGTTCGACCTGGTGTTCATCGTCGACAGCCCCTACATCACCCCGGATTCGGCACCGCATTTTCTCAACCGCCTGGAGCCGCTGACCCTGCTCTCGGCCGTGGCCGGCGCCACCTCGAAGATCGGCCTGGTGGCCACCCTGACCACGTCCTATACCGAACCCTTCAACGTCGCCCGCCAGTTTGCCTCCCTGGACCTGATCAGCGGCGGCCGCGCCGGCTGGAACGTGGTCACCACCGGCCTCGAAGGCGCGGCCGGCAACTTCGGCCGTGAGCAGCATATCGACCACACCGAGCGCTATCGCCGCGCGGCCGAGCACCTGGAGGTGGTGCAGGGGCTGTGGGATTCCTACGAGGACGACGCCTTCGTGCGCGACAAGGCCAGCGGCGTGTTCCTCGACCCACAACGCCAGCATCGCCTGGATCACCATGGCGAGTTCTTCTCGGTGACCGGGCCGTTGAATATCGCACGCTCAGCCCAAGGCCAGCCGGTGATTTTCCAGGCGGGTATTTCCGAATCCGGACGCAGCCTGGCGGCCAACTATGCCGAGGGCATTTTTGCCGGCGTGGGTAATTTCGAGGACGCCCAGGCCTACTACCGCGACATCAAACAACGCACCGCCGCCGCCGGACGCAACCCCGACCACGTGACCATCCTGCCGGGCATTTCGCCGATCATTGCCGACACCGACGAACAGGCCCAGGCCATCGACCGCGAACGCAATGGCGAGCTGGATCTGAACAAGGCCCTGGTGCAGTTGGGGCGGCCGTTCAACTACCACGACTTCAGCCAGTACCCGCTGGACGAACCCTTCCCGGACCTGGGCGACCTGGGCAGCAACGGCTATCGCGGGCATGCCGAAAACATCAAGCAAGTCGCCCGCGACCAGCGCCTGACACTGCGCGAGGCGGCGTTGCGTTTTGCCAAGCCGTTTTCCAGCTTTGTCGGCTCGCCCAAGACCGTGGCCGACGAGATCGAACGCTGGTTTGTCGAAGGTGCGGTGGATGGGTTCAATATCCACGTCGGCGCGCCGGATGACTTTGCGCGGTTTACCGACCAGGTGCTGCCATTGTTGCGCGAGCGTGGGTTGTTTCGCCGTGAGTACAGCCACAGCACGTTGCGTGGGCATCTGGGCTTGCCGGTGCCGGTGAATCGGCATACGGCGGCAAGGAGCGAGGCGGCCTGAGGGTCACCACCATTTCCAGCGGCCCTGTTGTTTCAGGGTCGCGATAATGGCTAGGCGTTTGTGGCGTAACTCCACCGACTTTTGCCGCAGTTCGCGGTAGCGGTTGCTGTTGAGAATGAGCAGGCCGACAAGTGGGCAGAGCAGGGCCAGTGCATAGAGATAGGTATTGGGGCGCCAGAGAATGGCGGGTAGGGATATCAGCAGGCAAAGGAGGTAGATCGCGACGTTTATCCATACCCAATGGATGCGGCCGTAGAGCACTTCGTATTTGGCCAGGGCGAATACTGCGCCCAAGCCCGCGGCACTGAAAAAGCATATCTTGGCGACAAACTCTACGGAGTGAGTCGGCAAATACGTAAGCATCGCCAAGATCGTTGTCAACGCTATCGAGAAACATCCTGCCAATGCATCACCTCCAATCACGGGCATGAACCGCTTGAGGAGTTGCCAAGGATCCTCAATAAAGAGTGATGAGTAATATTGGCCTTTTATCTTCCGTTGTTGGCTCACTGGTTAACTTCCTCGTAGATGCCCAACGCCAGAGTTCTTATGTTTCCAGGGACTGTACTGCTGGTAAAGCCGAGCAAGGCCGCAGCTATATCCATTTTGTGCGCGGCAGTTGCACGCTGCATTTGAATAGCGCTGATACGTTTGGCCACATTGCCGGAGGCTTTTTCCAGCTTGAGCAACTTGGTCGTTAGTCTTGGATCTCGGATTTTAAGCAGCTCATTATTCAATTTTGTCCGTTCTTGCCGTGTCATCCCTCTAAGCACTTGCCTAGCTGTTTTTCCGGTTACTTTTGTGGTCGTTGTGACGACTTTCACGGTGACGAATGCCGAGCTGGCAACACCCATCAAAGCAATACCGTCCAACACTGCTGTTGCGGCCTCATACCACGTCTCGTTATCCAAGTAGTCATTAACCTCTGGAAAGGCTAACTCCGATGCTGTACGTAAAGCGCCACCGATGCATTGAACTGTACTTGCAACGGCAGCAGCTTTACCGATAAACGAAATTATCGAGCTAGCCCCAGCTGTAAAAGGCATCAGTGCAGTCCCACTCGCAATGACCATCCAACTCAACACTACTCCGGTGCATGCAATTGCCGTATTTATAGCTTCCACCGCCAACCTCGACTCCCGAGGCTCATGCTCCAACATCCGCTTGAACTCCACCGGCCCCACATACCTCGGCGGTTCCCGCAGCACCACCTTGATCGGCCGCACACTGCAAATCGCCTGGAACTCACGCAGTACCACCACGTTGAAATCCCCATCGATATACACCACCCCCGCGCCGATCAACGTCGGGTCGGCGTCTATGGCGAAAAACAACCGCCGCAGGTCGAGGCTGCTTTCAATGCGTTGACGTGTAGTGCGGTGGGCCGAGGGGAATCCATCCTTGAACAGGGCGACGGTCATTCCTGAACTCCTTTTTTTGGGAGTTGAGAGAGTAAAGACGCCACGACTGGGATGAGTGTCGGAAGCTTCGCCATTTGCAGTCGGGCACTTCCTGATGCGACTTTGACGTCTTGTAGGCCTGCTCCCGATTGAGGAAAAGTGCGCCCCACGTCACTTCCGGCGGACCACAGGACAAGGAGCCAACATGGCAGTCGATATGTTTTTGAAACTGGGCGATATCAAGGGTGAATCGCGGGACCAGGCCCATCGTGACGAGATCGACATTACCAACTGGGGCTGGGGTTTATCGCAAACGGGCTCGATGCATTCCGGCACGGGAGGCGGCTCGGGCAAGGCCGACTTTGCCAACCTGAACCTGACCAAACCCCTGGATAAATCCAGCCCCAACCTGATGATGGCCTGCGCCAGCGGCAAGCATTACCCTGAAGCCAAATTGGTGGTGCGCAAGGCCGGCGGAGCCAGCCCGGTGGAATATCTGGTGATCACCTTGAAGGAGGTCATGGTGGTGTCCTACAGCACCCGCGCTGAAACGGCCGATGATGTGTTGTACGACAGCATCGCCTTGAACTTCGCCACCGTCGACGTCAGCTATCAGCCGCAGAAGGCCGATGGTGCCAAGGACGGCGGGCCGGTGAAGTTTGGCTGGAATATCCGGCAGAACGTCAAGGTGTGATGCGCTGAGAGGGCATAGGTATCCACACAACCTTTCAAACCCTGACACATCTCTCTGTGGTGAGCGGGCTTGTCCCGCGCTGGGCTGCGAAGCAGCCCCAAAACCAGCCTCTACAGAGTGTCTGATACACCGCGTTCTTCTTGACTGGGGCTGCTTCGCAGCCCAGCGCGGGACAAGCCCGCTCACCACAAGAATGCGGTCGCCTGAAATTGTTTATGCAAGACTCAAGATTTTAGAGTGAAAATTTAACCCTTTAAAATCAATAAGTTATTTTGATCTTGATAAAGGCCCATCACTCACTCGCCAAACCCGACAATCGCCTTGGTTTCCAGATACTCCTCGAACCCCTGCACCCCATACTCTCGCCCATTTCCCGAACGCTTGTAGCCCCCAAACGGCGCCATCGGATTCCACGCCGGATGGTTCAGGTGCACCTGGCCGGCGCGTATACGCGACGCCACCGCCCGCGCAAGTTCAAGGTCCTGCCCCTGAACATGGGCGCCCAGCCCGTACACCGTGTCGTTGGCGATGGCGACGGCTTCATCCACCGTGTCATAGGCAATGATGCACAGCACCGGCCCGAATATTTCCTCCTGGGCAATGCGCATGACGTTGTCCACGTCGGAGAAAACCGTCGGCCGTGTATAGAAGCCCTTGTCAAAACCCGCCGCCCGTCCCGGCCCACCGCACACCAGTTTGGCGCCCTCGTCGAGGCCGGCCTGGATCATGGTCTGGACGCGATGGAACTGGGCTTCGTTGGCGATCGGACCCAACTGCGTCTGTTCAGATTGCGGGTCGCCGACGATCAGTGCATTCGCGGTAGCCGCCGCCAGGGCTTCGACTTCGGCCAGGCGGTTTCTCGGCACGATCATGCGGGTCGGCGCGCTGCACGACTGGCCGACGTTGCGAAACGCCGACATCACCCCCAGCGGCACAGCCTTGGCGAAGTCGGCGTCGGGCAGCAGCACGTTCGGCGACTTGCCCCCCAACTCCTGGGTGACCCGCTTGACCGTTGGCGCGGCCGCCTGGGCAACCAATGCGCCTGCGCGGTTGGAGCCGGTGATGGAGATCATGTCGATATCCCCATGGGCCGCCATGGCCGCGCCGACTTCGGCACCGTTGCCGTTCACCAGGTTGAACACCCCAGGCGGCAGGCCGGCGTCATGCACCAGTTGGGCAAACAGCAGGGCGCTCAATGGCGACAGTTCGCTCGGTTTCAACACCACGGTGCAGCCGGCAGCGATGGCTGGGGCGACTTTCGCGGTGATTTGATACAGCGGCCAGTTCCACGGCGTGATCAGGCCGCACACGCCGATGGGCTCGCGCTCGATTGCGGTGCCGCCTTCCACGGTCTGGAAGCGATAGCTGGACAGCAGGTCACGGGCGACTCGCACGTGTTCGGCCGCCAGCGGCACTTGCATGGCCCGCGCAAAACCGATGGCCGCGCCCATTTCCAGGGACAGCGCCTGTGCCAGCTGCTCTTTGCGTTCAAGGATCAGTGCGTGGATTTTCCCCAGCACCTGGGCTCTCGCAGCAGCCGGGGTTGCAGACCAACCGGCGAACGCCCCGCGTGCCGCCGCGACGGCCCGGTCGACATCCTCGGCAGACCCGCGCGCCACCTCGGCAACCACGGCTTCAGTGGCCGGGTTGACCACCGGCAGCGTCGCCGGGATCGCCGGGGACGTCCAACGACCGTTGATATAAAACTGGTGAGCCGTTTGCGCATCAACGCTGTAGCTGTTTGAAGATTGAGTTGTCATCCAACTGGCTCCCTGGAGCGGTAATAGGCGCTGCGAACGGCACGGCCCGGTGTCTGGATACGCTAGCAAAAGCCTCCCGCGCAAAGATGCCGTTATTCAGCGCTGCAAGGGATAATCTGCTGAATCTGGCAGGCTGGCGTGGCTCATATCAATTTTCCTGTGGTGGGGGCGTTTGCAGGCGCCGTCGAAGGTTGGGTAAAGCGCCGGATATCGAACGGGCTGATCAAGGTGCTGGTACTGCCGGTGCTGATCAGTTCGGCCATCACATCCCCCACGCCCGGGCCGAGCTGGAAGCCGTGGCCGCAGAAGCCGAAGGCATAAAACAGCCCGTCCACGCTGCCGCTGGGGCCCATCACCGGCAGGGAGTCGGGTGTATAGCTTTCGATGCCGCTCCACACGCGGATGATGTTCAGTTTCTCGGCGCCCGGTAATAGCCGTTTCATCTGGCGCATCTGGTTGAGCAGGCTCTCGGGCTTGAAAAATGCGCGGCGGTTGAGCATGTCCGGCGTGCAGCGGGCGCCGCCACCGATGATGATGTTGCCGCGCGGGATCTGGCGGAAGTAGATCACCTCTTCCTTGAGCTTGGTGAACACGCCGATCACGGTTTTCAGCGCATAGGGCACCGGTTCCGTCACCGACATCTGCGGGCCGTTGGGCTCCAGCGGCACCGGCTCGCCGAAGCGCTCGGACAGGCGCGCGGCCCAGGCACCGGCGGTAATCAACAGTTGCTCGGCAACAAACAATTGACCGTCGGTGGTGGTGACGTGGAACAGGCCGTTGACCTTTTCCACGTCGGCGACTTCGGTTTTTTCCTCGATGCGTGCACCGAGGCGCCGTGCGGCGCGGGCAAACGCTGGCGCGGCCAGGCGGGGGTTGGCGTGGCCGTCGTGAGGCGCGTAGGAGCCGCCTTTCACCTCGGGGCCGAGGAAACCGAAACGCTGGTGCAACTCGGCGCCGCGATAGATTTTCAGGTCCAGTTGCGCGGCTTCCGGCGCGGCGGCGTAGGCCTCCAGTTCGGCGATTTCATCTTCGCGATAGCACACGCGCATGTGGCCGCTGGGGATAAATTCCAGGTCGTCGTCGATCAGCTCCGGCAGGCGCTTCCACAGTGCCCACGAACGGTTGGCCAGTTCCAGTTGCCCCAGGTAGCGGCCCTGGCGGCGCACATTGCCGAAGTTCACACCGCTGGCGTACTGACCGATCTGGTCGCGTTCCAGCAGCGTGACCGAGCAACCGCGGCGGCGCAGGAAAAACGCCGACGAGGCGCCCATGATGCCGCCGCCGATGATCAGCACAGCGCTTTTTTGCGGATTCATGCGGGCTGCTCCTGTGCGGCACGGGCCACCGCTTCGATTTCGATCAGGTAGCCATGGTGCAACACCGGCACGGGTACCACGGCGCGGGCCGGTTTATGTTCACCCAGGTAGCGCGCGTAAATCCGGTCGAAGGCGGGCCAGTGTTCGATGCCGACCACGTACACCGTCACTTTGAGCAGGTCACCGGGGCTCAGGCCCGCTTCACCGAGGATCGCCACCAGGTTATCCAGGGCAATCGAGGCTTGCACTGCGAACGGTTGCCCGGCGCTGTGCTCGCCATTGGCGCGTACCGGCAGTTGCCCCGACACATACAACAGGCCGCCATGCGCCACCGCCTGGGAATAGTGCCCGCCCGGCGGCGCCGCGTGGGTGCTATGAATCGAGTGGATGCGATTACCAGCCATGCAGGCGACTCCAGGTGTGCACGCTGCCATCGGCATCCACGGCGTGATAATCCGGGAACTGCGCGCCGGTGGCACAGGCATGGTTGGGCAGGATGCGCAGCCGACTGCCGATGGGGAAGCGAGTGACAAGCGCGTCACTGTGGGCAGCGCCGAGGGTGACGATACCGTGTTCCTGGTTGGCAGCGGTGACCCGTGCGCCGTCGATCCAGTCGCCCGCTTCGCTGCACACTTGGCCGTAACCGAAGTCCTGGTGCTGGCGCTGGGTGCCACGGTCACGACTCATGGCCATCCAACCGGCGTCGGTGATAATCCAGCCTTTGTCCGGCTGATGGCCGATCACGGTGGTCAGTACGCTCAACGCCAACTCATCGGCCTGGCACACGCCGATGTTGCGCATGACCAGGTCGAAGAACACATACACACCTGCGCGTACTTCGGTGACGCCGTCCAGGTTCAGCGCCGAGAGGGCCGTGGGGGTGGAGCCGATGCTGACCTCGGGGCACGCCAGCCCGGCTGCGCGGAGGGTGTCTGCGGCGTGCACGCACAGTGTGCGTTCCTGTTCGGCCAGTGCTTGCAGGGGCTCAAGGCTGTCGAGCTCGTAACTGGAACCGGCGTGAGTCATCACGCCACGCAGGTGCAGGCCGCCGTCGCTGAGGATGCGTGCGACGTCGATCAGTACCGGGTCGTGGGCGGCTAGGCCGGAGCGATGGCCATCGCAATCGATTTCGATCCACACGTCGAAGCGTGCGTCATGCTGCTGTGCGAAAGCGACGATGGCCTCGGCGCCCGGGACGCTGTCGGTGAGCAGGCTGAGGATGCAGCCTTTGCGCCACAGGGCCAGGGCCTGGGGCAGTTTGCCCGGGGCGATGGCCACGGCGTAGAACACATCGCGGATGCCGGCGGCGAAACAATGCTCGGCTTCCTTGAGGGTGGACACTGTGACACCGCTGGCCCCGGCGGCGATCTGGGCGTGGATCACCGGCAGGCACTTGCTGGTCTTGATATGCGGGCGCAAACGCACGCCCAGGCTGTTCATGCGCTCTTGCATGCGCTGGATATTGCGCTGCATCTGTGGGATGTCGACCAGCGCGGCGGGCGTGTCGAGGGAAGCAATCGGCGTGGGCATGGCGGAACTCGTGTGGCGGGGGACAGGCTGCACTCTACTCAGCTGTCGTTAACCTGTGGTTCAATCGGTACTCATCAATCATTAAGTAAAATTGAATGATTTCCATCGAAGACCTGCGCCTTGCCGTGACCCTGGCCCGCTCGGAGTCGCTGAGCGCCGCCGCCCGCAGCCTGAATGTGTCGCCGCCGGCGTTGTCCATGCGCCTGCGCAAGTTGGAGACGCTGCTCGGTCTGAGCCTGGCCAATCGCGATGCGCGGCGCCTCAGCCTGACGGCGGATGGCGAGCGGTTTTCGCGGGAGAGCGCGCTGTTGCTGGAGCAGCTTGAGGCGCTGCCGGAGTCGTTTCGGCACAAGGATGAAACCCTGGTGGGCACCTTGAGGGTGGCGGCGCCGTTTGGCTATGGCCGCCAGCGCATCGCACCGCTGTTGGCGCGGTTTGCCAAACTGCACCCGCAGCTGTGTTTGCACTTGGATTTGCGCGAGACGCCCTGGCCCGATCGCCATGACAGCGATGCGGTGGTTCACATCGGCCATCTCAATGACAGCCTGTGGACCGCGCGGCCACTGACACCAAACGAGCGCTGGTTGTGCGCCAGCCCGGCCTACCTGCACGCCCACGGCGTGCCGTCTGCGCCGGATGAGCTGGCGTCCCATCGCTGCATCTGCATTCGGGAAAATGATGAGGACGTGACCCTGTGGCACCTGCGCAAAGGCCAGGGCCGCAAGACCCTGCGTGTGGAACCTGCGTTGTTGAGCAACGATGGCAGCGTTGCCCGGCGTTGGGCTGAGCAAGGCTTGGGGCTGGTGCTGCGTTCGCAGTGGGACGTGAGTGACGCCGTGGCCAGCGGCAGCCTGGTACGTGTGTTGGCGGACTGGAGCTTTGACAGCGCACCGGTGCTGCTGCTGGTGCCGTCGCGCAAATTGCGCAGCCCGCGCGTACAGGCGTTGGTGACGTTTCTGGAAGAGGCGTTGAAGGCCTGAGTCACTTCACCGCGTAGACCTTGCGCACGTACACCGTACTGGTCCAGGCGCAGGGCGCGCCCTTGGCCACGAACACGGTGTCGCCGGTATGCACCGTGACCTCGCCACCTTCGTTATCCAGCAAGGTGACGCGGCCTTCGAGCAGGTGCATCAGTTCGTGCAGTTTGTGCGGGCGGCCGTGGCGAGCGTAGGGCGTCGAGTCCCAGATGCCGACGCGCAGCTCGGTCACGGCATCGTCGAACAGGTTCAATGCGCGGCATTGCGGGGTAGGACCGATCAGTATCTGCGGTTCCGGCGCGGCGGAGGGGTTGAGCAGGGTGTGCGGGTCGAGCAGGGTCAGGCCGGGGCATACCGGGGCATCGGCCTGCTCGACCGCGCAGAACGCCCATTCGCTGCCTGCACTGGCCTGTACCGTGAGGCGTGTGCCGAAGCCGATGACGGCGCTGGCGCCGACGTCCAATTCCAAGGTCTGTTCCGCGGCACTGAGCACGACATGGCCTGCATGTACCACCAGCGTTTCGCTATGGGGGAACTCTTCGACCACCGCTTCGCCGCTGAAGGACACCACGCCGGCGGACACGCCATCGTCGCCCATCCAGGCAAGGTGGCGGCTGTCGCCGAACGGGTCCAGCGCGCTCAAGGCGGCCTTGTTGAAAGGCGTGGCAACGCGGCTGCCGTCGGCGCGTGCCAACAGCAGGATACGGGGAGATGACATGGGGAGTGCTCCGGGAGAAAAGTCAGCCGATCGCCTGGGTGATCAGGGCAAATGGGTATACGCCTTGGCTGGCCTGGGGCGGCGTACCCAGGGCCATTTGCGCGACGGTGTCGATGTTCTTCAGGCCGGCCTGTTCGAGCCAGTCGCTGAGGCCGCAGGCGACGGGAATGTCGATGCGCACAAAGGTGTCCGGCACCTGGGCCAGCAAGGTGGCGATCAGGTACTTGGCCTGCTCGATATTTTCCGCTACCACCGGGCCGATGCACCGCCCACGCCCAAACGGCCGCAGCAGGGCGAAGCCCCGTAGGCGGCCGTCGCGTTCGATACCCACGGCGTGCTCCACCTGCAGGTCACGCAGCACTTCACGGCGGTCCATACCGCTGGCGGTCTTGGCCAGCGCGAGCAGGCTTGCGTGATCATCGGCGTTAAGCGTCCGGCAGGTTTCGCCGTCGGCCAGCGTCGGCAGGGCGGGCACCAACGCCTGGCCCTGATGCTGCTGCACCCGGCCGAACTCGACAAACCCCTGGCTGGCATACAACGGCGCGCCGGCGAGGGTGGCGTTGAGGACCGGCGTGCGCGTATCGCAGGCGGCAATGGCCTTCTCCATCAAGCGCCGGCCGATGCCCTGGCCCTGGTAGTCATTGCTGACGATCACCAGGCCGATGGTGGCGTAGTCGCCCTGGGGGCAGGTGAACGCGCTGCCGATCAGCCGCTCGCCATCCATGACCACGAAGCCGTCGCTGACCCGTTGCAACATTGCCCAGTCTTCCAGGCGGTGAGGCCATTTGAGTTGCACCGACAAATCGTGGGCGGCCGGCAGATCGGCTGCGGTCATTGCACGGTAGAGATAAGTGGGGTGTGGCAGGGCGGACATGGCGAGCCTCCGTAGAGCGTTGTTTTGGCGGTGTCAGGTTGCTTGTATCCCACCTGGGTTGGAGGCTGGCAAGAGGGCCGGGAATATTCGGTAGATTCCTCGCGGTGTGCGGGGCGAGACCACAGTTACTACTTAATTGGGGTTGGGGGGCAGCAGCAAATGCCATGGGGTTGGCCTTGGAGCCAACTGGAGTAGGGCGGGTGTACACGGTTAAAAATGTGGGAGGGGCGGTGCGACGGTTCGACTTGCCCCCGATGAGGCAGTGTCAGTGGATGCATCTGTAGCTGACCCACTGCCATCGGGGGCTTGCCCTAATGCCAGCGTACGCCTCCTGTAGGAGCGAGCTTGCTCGCGAAAAACGTCAACGATAACGCGTGCTTCCTGAATGAACGTGGCGCCTGTGAGTTTTTCGCGAGCAAGCTCGCTCCTACAAAAAGCCTTAACTGACTGGTATTAGGGCAAGCCCCCCCCACAGTTTGATCTGCATACATCAGGTAGTCCTCGCCTGCTTTCGGCCACACCCCATCAACCCGCCACACTTTCTGCCGCCCCCACCCCCGTGCTTAAGCCTCTGCACCCCGAAAAGCCCCCTAAAAGCGCACAAACACTGGCCCTGCCCAAGCCTGGCGCGCACCGCAAAGTCTGCTGAGCCCGGCCACCAAAACGGTGGTTTGTATTGAGCGCAGGTCTTTTTAGACGGCATATGCTGATTTCACAGTGGTGTAATGAACCTGTGCTGCAACGAGGCCAACGCGCCGCCAGGGCAGCGAACGCTTGTCACACTCAACGAACTTCAGGACCGCACTCAATGAGCTTTCTTCGTCCCAAATTCATTACGTTCGACTGCTACGGTACGCTGACCAACTTCCATATGGGCACCATGACCCGCGAGCTGTTCGCCGATCGCATCACGCCCGAGCAGATGGACCAGTTCGTCAAGGATTTCTCGGCCTACCGCCTCGACCAGGTCATGGGCGACTGGCGCCCGTACGATGAAATCCTCAAGACCGCCCTGGCCCGTACCTGCAAGCGCTGGGGTATCGACTATCGCGAGGAAGGCCAGCTGTATTACGACGCCGTGCCGACCTGGGGGCCCCATGCGGACGTGCCGGCCGGGCTGTCGAAAATTGCCGACAAGATCCCCCTGGTGATCTTCTCCAATGCCAGCGACAGCCAGATCATGTCCAACGTCGACAAGCTCGGCGCGCCATTCCACAAGGTGTTCACCGCCGAGCAGGCCCAGGCCTACAAGCCGCGCCTGGCCGCGTTTGAATTCATGCTCGACAACCTCGGCTGCGGCCCGGAAGACATCTTGCATGTGTCTTCCAGCTTCCGTTACGACCTGATGCCGGCCCATGACATGAAGATCAAAAACAAAGCCTTCGTTGCCCGTGGCCACGAAGTGCCGGGCAACGCGTTCTACGGTTACCAGCAGATCACCGATATCGGTGGGCTGCCGGCGCTGGTCGGTCTGTAACCGCACACCTCTGAGGGCAAGACATGGGCAGTGAATCCTATTGGCTCGACACCGCACCGGCGTTTACCGGTGCCCAGCTGGGCGGCTTGCCCAAGCAGGTCGATGTGGCTGTGGTCGGCGGTGGGTTCACCGGCCTGGCGGCGGCGCGGGCGTTGGCGCTCAAGGGCGCCAGCGTGGTGGTGCTCGACGCCGGGCGGGTGATCGGTGAGGCCTCGGGGCGCAACGGTGGGCAGTGCAACACCGGAGTCGCCCAGGATTACGCCGGGCTGCACGCCAGCCTCGGTGCCGCCAAGGCGCGCGCCTATTACCAGGCCTATGAAAGTGCCGTGCAGACGGTGGTGTCACTGGTCGAGCAGGAAGGGATCACCTGCGACCTGGTGCGCAACGGCAAGCTCAAGCTGGCGGCCAAGCCGATGCACTACGAAGGCCTGGCGCGCACCTGCGAGCTGATCCGTCAGGAGGTGGATGCCGAGGTCGAGCTGCTCAGTGCCGAACAGACCCGTGCTGAGGTCAATTCGGCGCAGTTTCATGGCGGCCTGCTGCAGCGCAACGGCGTGCAGATGCATGTCGGCCGCTTCGGCGTCGGCTTGGCCGAAGCGGCGGCGCGGCACGGCGCGATGATTTACGAGCATACCCAGGTCAAGGATTGGCAGGCCCAGGCCGGCGGCTACCAGGTCAACACCGCCAAGGGTTCACTGCACGCCGGGCAAGTCCTGCTGGCAACCGGTGCCTGCCAGCATGGCGACCTGGGTTGGTACCGCCGCAGGATTGTGCCGGTGGGCAGTTTTGTCATCGCCACCGAAGTCTTGCCCCAGACGCTGATCGACCAGTTGCTGCCGCAACATCGCGCCTATGTGACCAGCCGCATGATCGGCAACTACTTTCGCCTGACCCCGGACAACCGCCTGCTGTTTGGCGGGCGTGCGCGGTTTGCCATGTCCGACAGCGTCTCCGACGCCAAGAGCGGCAAGGTACTGCAAGCGGCGATGCTGAACATGTTCCCGCAGTTGGCGCACGTGAAGATCGACTACTGCTGGGGTGGCCTGGTGGACATGACGTCCGACCGCCTGCCCCGCGCCGGCCAGCATGGCGGCGTGTTCCACTCCATGGGCTACAGCGGCCATGGCGTGCAGATGTCGGTGCACATGGGCCAGGTGATGGCCGAGGTCATGGCTGGCAATACCGCCGCCAACCCCTGGCGCGAACTGGAATGGCCGGCGATTCCCGGGCATTTCGGCAAGCCGTGGTTCCTGCCGTTCGTGGGGGCTTACTACCGCTTCCAGGACTATTTGCACTGAGTTGCCGTTGTTGCGTCACCGTCGTTTGCGTTTCCAGGACGCTCCGGACATCCGTGAGCACTCGATTCTTCCGATTATCGACAGGTAGCCTTGCTATGACTGACAACAAAAACACCCCCGAACTCATCTCCGGCCAGGACAGCCTGCGGGTGTTCGAACGTCTCAACCGTGGCATGTCGCGCCGCAACGCCCTGCAAATGCTGGGCGTGGCCGGGGTGGCCGCCGCCGGTGCGGGCAGCCTGTTCGGCGCCGCCGGCAAGCTGTTCGCCGACGAGGCCGCCGTGGCCGGCAAAGGCATGCCCGGCGGCAGGATCCGCGTGGCCGGCATGTCCAGCTCCACCGCCGACACCCTCGACCCGGCCAAGGGCGCGCTGTCCACCGACTATGTGCGCCACTACATGTTCTACAACGGCCTGACCCGCTTCGATAAGCACCTGGTGCCGCAACTGGAACTGGCCGAGCGCATCGACAACACCGACGCCACCGTCTGGACCATTACCCTGCGCAAGGGCGTGACCTTCCACAACGGCAAGGCCCTGACCGCCGCCGACGTGGTGTTCTCCCTCAACCGCCACAAAGACCCGCTGACCGGTTCCAAGGTCATGCCGCTGATGGAGCAGTTCGCCGAGATCAAGGCCAGCGGGCCGAACGAAGTGCAGATCCGCCTCAGCGCGGCCAACGCCGAATTGCCGTCGATCCTCGCGGTGTCCCACCTGTTGATCGTCCCCGAGGGCACCAGCGATTTCAGTAAAGGCATCGGCACCGGGCCGTTCACCGTGGGCGAGTTCAAGCCAGGTGTGCGTTCGATTGCGGTGCGCAACAAGAACTACTGGAAACCGGGCCTGCCGTACCTCGACGAGATCGAGTTCATTGCGATTGCCGACGAGCCATCGCGGGTCAATGCACTGCTGTCGGGCGATGTGCACATGATCAACGAGGTCAACCCGCGCTCCACCACGCGCATCAAGGCCAGCGCCAAGCATCGCGTCGTCGACGCGCCGTCGGGCAACTACACTGACCTGATCATTCGCCAGGACCAACTGCCCGGCAAAAGCCCGGAATTCACCCAGGCGATGAAGCTGCTGCTGGACCGTGAGCAGGTCAAGTCCGCCGTATTCCGTGGCTTTGCGGTGGTGGGCAACGACCACCCGATTGCGCCGGGTTCGCGCTACTTCAACACCGACTTGCCGCAGACGGTCTACGACCCGGAAAAAGCCAGGTTCCTGCTGAAGAAAGCCGGCATGGAAAGCATCACCATGCCCGTGATGGCCTCGCCTGCCGCCACCGGTTCGGTGGACATCGCCGTGCTGTTGCAGCAATCGGCCAAGCAGGCCGGGCTCAAGCTCGACGTGAACCGCCTGCCGAGCGACGGCTACTGGTCCAACCACTGGATGAAGCACCCGCTGAGCTTCGGCAACATCAACCCCCGGCCGAATGCCGACGTGATGTTCTCGCAGTTCTTCCAGTCCAAGGCGCCGTGGAACGAGTCCGGCTGGCAGAACGATCAGTTCGACCAGTTGCTGATGCTGGCCCGTGGCGAAACCGACGACGCCAAGCGCGCCAAGATGTATGGCGACATGCAGGTCCTGGTGCACGACCACTGCGGCATCGGCGTGCCGGTGTTCATCAGCAATATCGACGGCGTCGACCAGCGCATCAAAGGCTACGACAGCAACCCACTGGGCGGTTTCATGGGCTACATGTTTGCCGAGCAGGTGTGGTTGGACGCTTGAGGAGGGTGGTGGGATGAATAGCAATACACTGTGGTTGATCGGCCGGCGCTTCGGCGCCGGGGCCTTGACCTTGTTGATCGTGTCCATGGTCGTGTTCGCGATCACGGCGGTACTGCCGGGGGACGCGGCGCAACAATCCCTGGGCCAGTTCGCGACCCCTGAACAGGTGGCGGCCCTGCGCCTGAAACTGGGGTTGGACCAGCCCGGTGTGTTGCGGTACCTGCACTGGTTGATGAGCCTGCTCAGCGGCGACATGGGCGTATCGGTCTCCAACGCCATGCCGGTGGGTGAGTTGATGGCGGGCCGGGTGCCCAACACCCTGATGCTGGCGGGCGCCACGGCGCTGGTCTCGGTGCCGGTGGCACTGGTGCTCGGCATCGGCTCGGCGATGGGCCGGGGCGGGCGCATCGACAGTTGCCTGAGCTTTGTCACCCTGGCGATGGTCGCGGTGCCGGAATTCCTGGTGGCGACCCTGGCGGTGCTGATTTTCGCGGTCAACCTCGGTTGGTTGTCGGCCCTCTCCTATGCCAGCGACATCAGTTCACCGCTGCAATTCATGCGCACCTATGCCTTGCCGGTGATGACGCTGTGCTGCGTGATCGTAGCGCAAATGGCGCGCATGACCCGCGCCGCCGTGATCGACCAGCTCGACAGCCCCTACGTGGAAATGGCCCGCCTCAAGGGCGTCAGCCCGATCCGCATCGTACTGCGCCATGCCTTGCCCAATGCGATCGGGCCGATTGCCAACGCCATCGCCCTGAGCCTGTCGTACCTGTTGGGCGGGGTGGTGATTGTCGAAACCATTTTCAACTACCCCGGCATTGCCAGCTTGATGGTCGATGCCGTGACCAACCGCGACATGGCGCTGGTGCAGGCGTGCACCATGTTGTTCTGCGCGGCCTACCTGGGCCTGGTGCTGCTCGCCGACCTGTGCGCGATCCTGTCCAATCCGAGGCTGAGAAACCAATGAACAACCTCATTGCGAAATCCAAGCCTGTCTCCTCCGCCCTGGCACTCGCCAAGGTGTCCAGCGGCCCGTCGTGGCTGGGGCTGCTGGGCGGCGTGGTGTGTGTCGCCTGGCTGCTGGTGGCGCTGCTCGGCCCGTGGCTGGCGCCCCATCCGGTGGGGGAGGTGGTGTCCGATAACATCTTCGAAGGCTTCAGCCTCGCGCATCCATTCGGCACCGATTACCTGGGCCGCGACATGCTCAGCCGGATACTGGTGGGCGCGCGCTTTACTGTCGGGCTGGCGCTGGTGGCGGCGTTACTGGCCAGCACCTTCGGCACCGGCTGTGCGCTGTTGTCGGTGGTCTCGCCCAAGTGGCTGGACGAGATCATCAGCCGCATCATGGATGCCTTTATTTCGATCCCGAGCAAAATGCTCGCGCTGATCATGGTCTCGGCGTTTGGCTCATCGGTGACGCTGCTGATCTGTACGGCCGTGATCAGTTATATCCCCGGCTCCTTCCGCGTCGCCCGCAGCATGGCGGTCAATATCGAAGCCTTGGAGTACGTGCAGGTCGCGCGTACCCGTGGCGAGCGCCGGCTGTACGTGGCGTGTGTGGAGATCCTGCCGAACATGCTCAACCCGGTATTGACCGACCTGGGCTTGCGTTTCGGCTACATCGTGCTGTTGCTCAGCGGCATGAGTTTTCTTGGCCTGGGCGTGCAACCGCCGGATGCCGACCTCGGCTCGCTGGTGCGGGAAAACATCGGCGGCCTCAACCAGGGCGCGCTGGCCATCATCCTTCCGGCGCTGGCCATCGGCACGCTGACCATCGGCGTAAATCTGCTGATCGACTATCTGTCCTCGCGACGCAGTCGACGCACGGGAGGCCATTGAAATGACTGAATTGATTCGCGTCGAAGACCTGCGCGTGGTCGCCTGTGGCGAGCGCGGCGAGGTGGAAATCGTCAAGGGCGTGAGCTTTGCCCTGAAACAAGGTGAAGTGCTGGCGTTGATCGGCGAGTCCGGCTCGGGCAAGACCACCATCGCCCTGGCCTTGCTGGGGTATGCACGGCGCGGCTGTCGCTTGTCCGGCGGCGTGGTGCAGGTCGGCGAGCACGACATGCTCGCCCTGGGCGAACACCAACTGCAGGGCCTGCGCGGCAACCGTGTGTCTTATATCGCGCAAAGCGCCGCCGCCGCGTTCAACCCGGCGAAAAGACTCATCGACCAGGTGATCGAAGGCGCACTGATCCACGGCCTGGGTACGCGCGCCGAGCTGCACGCCAAGGCTATCGGCCTGTTCCGCGACCTGGCGCTGCCCGGCCCGGAACGCATCGGCCAACGCTACCCGCACCAGGTCTCCGGCGGGCAACTGCAGCGGGTGATGGCGGCGATGGCGCTGATCAGCGACCCGCTGCTGGTGGTGCTCGACGAGCCGACCACCGCCCTGGACGTGACCACCCAGATCGACGTGCTGCGTGCCTTCAAACGCGTGGTGCGCGAGCGCGGTGCCACGGCGGTGTACGTGTCCCACGACCTCGCGGTGGTGGCGCAAATGGCCGACCAGATCGTGGTGCTCAACGGCGGGCAGATCCTCGAACAGAGCGCCACGGCGCCGCTGCTCAATGCCCCGGCTCACGCCTACACCCGCAGCCTGCTGGCCGCCGCACGGCCCGACAGCAGCATTCGTCCGTCCTGCGGCGTCGCCGGGGAGGTACCGCTGCTGACCATCACCGGCCTCACCGCCGGCTACGGCAACAAGAACCTGCACGGCATGCCGTCGATTCGGGTATTGGAAGACATCGACCTCACCGTGCGCCGTGGCCAGGCCATCGGCGTGATCGGCGAGTCGGGCTCGGGTAAGTCCACCCTGGCCCGGGTGGTGGCGGGGTTGCTGACCCCGGCCCTCGGCGGCCTGGCCTTCGACGGGCAACCCTTGGGCGGCAGCCTCGCCGAGCGCACCCCGGAACAATTCCGGCGGATCCAGATGGTGTTCCAGAACGCCGACACCGCGCTCAACCCCATGCACAGCGTGGCGGCCATCATCGGTCGGCCGTTGAAAATGTATTTCGGCCTCAAAGGCACGGCGCTGCAAACCCGCATCGGCGAACTGCTCGACCTGGTGCGCCTGCCCCGGGACCTCGCCGAACGGCGCCCGAATGAGTTGTCCGGCGGGCAAAAGCAGCGGGTCAACCTGGCCCGCGCGCTGGCGGCCAAGCCCGACCTGATCCTCTGCGACGAAGTGACCTCGGCCCTCGACACCGTGGTGGGTGCGGCGATTCTCGAACTGCTGCGCGACCTGCGCCAGCAACTGGGGGTGTCGTACCTGTTTATCAGCCATGACATTTCCACCGTGCGCGCGCTGTGCGATGACATCGTGGTGATGTACAGCGGCCGCAAGGTCCAGGCCGGCAGTCGCCAGGCGTTTGCCGAGCCGCCGTTCCATCCTTACACCGACCTGTTGATTCACTCGGTGCCCGAGTTGCGCCAGGGCTGGCTGGAAACCTGCGGTACTGCAGGCGACACGCTGCCGGCGCTCGGCGAGCGGGCCAATGGGTCGGAACTGTGCACCTTCCTCAATCGCTGCCCGGTGCGCGTCGACGGCCTGTGCAACCGCACCGCGCCGCCGCGCCGTCGCCTTGACGACGGTGGTGAAATCCTTTGCCACCACGACAGCGCCCACTTGCTGGATACCCAGCAGGGCGTCAACACCCTCACTGTGGGAGCCTATGCATGAACGCGCGTTTTGTGAGGCTGGCCGAACAGGGCCGGCCGACGGTCAGCCTGACCGTGGATGGCGCCGCCGTCCAAGCCCTGCAGGGCGACACCCTGATGGTTGCGCTGCTGACCCAGGGCAACGCGCTGCGCCAGTCGGAATTCGACAGCGGCCGCCGTGCCGGTTTCTGCCTGATGGGCGCGTGCCAGGATTGCTGGGTGTGGACCCGCAGCGGCGAACGCCTGCGCGCCTGCTCCAATGAAGTCCGTGACGGGCTGGATATCGTTACCACACAACCGGAGGCGACATGGCCACTGCACGGGTAGTTATTGTGGGCGCCGGACCGGCCGGGGTGCGCTGCGCCGAAACCCTGCTGACGGCCGGGATCAAACCGATCCTGATCGATGAAAACCGCCGCGACGGTGGCCAGATCTATCGGCGTCAGCCAGAAGGCTTCACCCGCGACTACGCGACCCTGTACGGCAGCGAGGCCGCCAAGGCCAAGGCCCTGCACCAGAGTTTCGACCGCCTGCGCGACGCCATCGACTACCGCCCCGACACCCTGGTGTGGAACCTCACGCCGGGGCAACTGTGCTGCGTGAGCCAGGGCCGCCACACCACGGTGGATTACGATGCACTGATCCTCTGCACCGGCGCCACCGACCGCCTGATGCCCATCGAGGGCTGGCAACTGGCGGGCACCTACAGCCTGGGCGGGGCGCAGATCGCCTTGAAAAACCAGGCCGTGTCCATCGGCCATCGCGTGGTGTTCATGGGCAGCGGGCCGTTGCTGTACCTGGTCGCCAGCCAGTACGTGAAGGCCGGCGCCGACGTGGCGGCGGTGCTCGACACCTCGCCTCTGAGCCTGCGCCTGAAAGCCTTGCCCAAACTGCTGGCGCGGCCTGGCGTGCTGTTCACCGGGATCACCCTGTTGGCGCAACTGTACTGCGCCAAGGTGGCGGTGCACCTCGGGGTCAAGCCGCTGCAAGTGATGGGCGACGCGGCCAATGGCGTGAGCGGTGTGCGCTTCGCCACCGGCAACGGGCAGGCCGTCACGGTGCAGGCCGATGCCGTTGCGCTGGGTTACCACCTGCGCCCGGAAACCCAGCTGGGTGACCTGGCCGGTTGTCGCATGGCGTTCGATGAGGCATCGAGCCAATGGTGGCTGGCCACGGATGGCGCCGGACGCACCTCGGTCAAGGGCGTGTACGCGGCCGGTGACGGCGCGAAAATTCGCGGCGCCGATGCCGCCGAGCATGCCGGGCGCCTGGTGGCGCTGGCGCTGCTGGAAGACCTGCAACAACCGGTCGACACCGGCCTGCGGGATGAGCAACAGCAGGCCCTGGCGGTGATGGATCAATTCCGCCTGGGCCTGGCCCAGGCGTTCCCGTGGCCGAGCGAACAGGCCAAGGCGTTGCCGGACAGCGCCATCGTGTGCCGCTGCGAGATGATCAGCGCCGGCGAGCTGCGCCGCACGGTGAAGGAGAAGGGCGCCTGCGAAGTCAATCGCGCCAAGGCGTTCAGCCGCGTGGGCATGGGTCGTTGCCAGGGGCGTTATTGCTCCCAGGCCGGAGCCGAAGTGATTGCCGCCGCTGCCGGCGTGCCGGTGCAGGCGGTCGGGCGCCAGCGCGGCCAGGCACCGGTCAAACCGTTGTCGATGCTGATTACCGAGGAGGTCTCGTCATGAGTGTGCAAAAAGCCGATGTGGTGATTGTCGGCGGGGGGCTGATGGGCTCGGCGACTGCGTTTTTTCTGCGCCGTCGCGGGCAGTCGGTGATCCTGCTGGAGCGCGACCAGATCGGCCAGTACGCGAGTGGTGTGAACTTCGGCAATGTGCGCCGGCAAGGGCGTTTCCTCGGCCAGTTGGCCTTGGCTAATCGCTCCTGGGCGCTGTGGAAGCGCCTGCCGGAACTGATCGACGACGACCTGGAATTCATCCCCAGCGGGCATATGCGCGTGTGTTACCGCGAGGATGAAATTGCCGAGCTGGAGGCCTACGCCGCCGCACCGGAAGCGCAACAACTGGACCTGAAGATTTATCGTGGCGCCGAACTGCATCAACGCTTCGGCTTCCTCGGCCCGGACGTCAAGGGCGGCTCCTACGCGCCCCACGACGGGCATGCCAACCCGCGCCTGGCCGCGCCGGCGTTTGCCCGTGCCGCCCGGCGCCTGGGCGCGCAGATCGAAGAGCGCACCGAAGTGGCCGAGGTGCAGAAAGTCGGCGCCGACTTCCAGGTCACCACCACCGATGGCCGCCAGTTCCACGCCGCGCAACTGTTGATCACCGCCGGCGCCTGGGGCCAGAAGCTCTCGGCGCAGTTCGGCGAACCGGTGCCGCTGGACACCCACGGCCCGCAAATGGCCGTCACCGAGCCGGTGCCTTATGCCTTGCCCACGGTGATCGGCGTGTACACCAAGGTGCCCGAAGAGGTGATCTACTTCCGCCAGATTCCCCGGGGCAATATCGTCATCGGCGGCGGCTACCGCAGCAAGCCGGACATGCTCAACCGCCGCGCCTACGTGGAACCGCGCAGCATCCTCAACCAGGTCAGCCAGATGCGCCGCCTGCTGCCGGGCGTAGGCAACCTGAACATCATCCGCGTGTGGAGCGGCATCGAAGGCTACCTGCCGGACTCGCTGCCGGTGATGGGCCCCAGCGGTACGGTTGACGGGCTGTTCTATGCCTTCGGGTTCTGCGGCCACGGTTTCCAGCTGGGCCCGGGCGTCGGCGATGTGATGGCCGAGCTGGTCGCCACCGGCAGCACCAGTACCCCGATCGAGCCGTTCTCCATCACCCGGTTCGCCCCACCTGCCGAGCAACGGAGCCAGGCCTCATGAAACCCCGCGTATTGGAGATTCTGAAACAGCTGATGGCCTTCGACACCGTGTCATCGGCGTCGAACATGGCCTTGATCGAGTATGTGCGCGACCTGCTGCTGAGCAAGGGCATCGACTCGCTGATCGTCAAGGACCCCAGCGGCAAGAAAGCCAACCTGTTCGCCAGCACCGGGCCCAGGGAACAGCCCGGCGTGCTGCTGTCCGGGCACACCGACGTGGTGCCGGCGGCGGGGCAGGCCTGGACCTTTCCCGCCTTCGCCGCCACCGTGCAGGACGGGCGCGTTTATGGGCGCGGCAGCTGCGACATGAAGGGCTTTATCGCCCTGGCCATCGACGCCATGCTGGATGCCGCCGACCACACGTTGAACCGCCCACTGCAACTGGCCCTGTCCCATGACGAAGAAATCGGCTGCGTCGGCGTGCGGCGCTTGCTCGACGTGCTGCACCTGGCGCCGGTGCGGCCGTTTCTGTGTGTGATCGGCGAGCCGACCAACATGCAGTTTGTACTCGGCCACAAGGGCAAAGGGTCCTACCGCACGTACTGCCGAGGCCAGGAGGCGCATTCATCCCTCGCGCCGCGCTCGGTCAACGCCATCCACGTGGCCTGCGACTTTATCGCCGCCCTGCGTGACAGCCAGCAGCAGTTGCAGCGCCACGGCGCCCAGGACAACGACTATGACGTGCCCTACAGCACCGTGCATGTCGGCCAGATTGTCGGCGGCAAGGCGCTGAATATCGTGCCCAACCTGTGCACCCTGGACTTCGAAGTGCGCAACCTGCCGGCGGACGACCTGGACGCGTTCCTGGAGCAGATGCGCGAGCGCGCCGAGGTGATCGTGCGTGAGGCGCAGAAGCTGTCCAGCGTGGCGGCCATCGAGATCGAAACGATCAACGTCTATCCTGGCCTCGATACCCATCCGAGCGTCGAGGCGGTGCGCTTTCTCAAGCAATTCGCCGCGCCGGGCACCGGCACATCCAAGGTCTCGTTCGGCACCGAAGGCGGCCTGTTCAAGCAGCGCCTGGACGTGCCAGTAGTGGTGTGCGGGCCGGGTTCCATCGAGCAGGCGCACAAGCCCGACGAGTTTATCGAGATCAGCCAGATGGACGCCGGCGAGCGCTTTTTGCAAGGCTTGCTCGGTTCGCTGACGGCCTAGCAGAGCCTGCCGTCCTGGGGTGAATTTCAGCACGGCACGCTGCTTTAACCGCGCTTTCGGCATCCTCGTTTGCGGCACCTCCCTAGACTGGAGCGTGTCTCGGATCAGGACTCGACCATGCTCAAGAATCGCTTGCAAGACCCCAGCCTGCTGGCTGAACTCGCCTACGTAGATGGCCAGTGGATCGCTGCCGACAGCGGCGCCACCCTGGACATCCGCGACCCGGCCACCGGCCACTTGATTGCCCAGGTGCCGGCCATGGACGCGGTGGACACCCGCCGCGCCATCGAAGCCGCCGAGCGTGCCTGGCCCGCCTGGCGCGCACGCCCGGCTGCCGAACGTGCGGCGCTGCTGGAGCGCTGGTACCAGGCGATGATCGACAACCTCGATGACCTGGCGCTGATCATGACCTGCGAGCAGGGCAAACCCCTGAACGAAGCCCGTGGCGAAGTGCGCTACGGTGCCGGTTTTGTCAAATGGTTCGCTGAGGAAGCGCGCCGGGTCTACGGCGAAACCATGCCCGCGCCCAGCGGTGATCGGCGTTTGCTGACCCTCAAGCAACCGGTGGGCGTATGCGCCGCCATCACCCCATGGAATTTCCCCAACGCGATGATCACGCGCAAATGCGCGCCGGCGCTGGCCGCCGGTTGCCCGATCATCGTCAAACCCTCGGACCTCACGCCGCTGTCGGCCCTGGCCCTGGCGGTGCTGGCCGAGCGCGTCGGCATTCCGGCCGGGGTGTTCAATGTGATCACCGGCTTACCCGCCGGCATTGGCGAAGAGCTGACCGGCAACCCGGCGGTGCGCAAAATTTCCTTTACCGGCTCCACCGCGGTCGGCCGCCTGTTGATGCGCCAGAGCGCCGAGCACATCAAGCGCTTGAGCCTGGAACTGGGCGGCAATGCGCCGTTTATCGTGTTCGACGACGCCGACCTCGAACAGGCGGTGGCCGGGGTGATGCTCAGCAAGTTTCGCAACGCCGGGCAAACCTGCGTGTGCGCCAACCGTATCCTGGTGCAGGACGGTATCTACGCGCGTTTCGCGGCGCGGCTGGTGGAAGAGGTGGGCAAGCTCAAGGTCGGCAACGGCCTGGACGACGGCGTGACTATCGGCCCGCTGATCAACCCCGCAGCGGTGAGCAAAGTCGCGCGGCATATCGACGACGCCCTGAGCCAGGGCGCCCGGCTGCTGTGCGGCGCCGTCCCCAGCGGCGACAGCCAGTTCGTGCAGCCCACGGTACTCGGCGATACCCACGCCGGGATGTTGCTGGCCAATGAAGAAACCTTCGGCCCGGTGGCACCGCTGATGCGCTTTACCGACGAAGCCCAGGCCCTCGCCCTGGCCAACGCCACCCCGTACGGCCTGGGCGCCTACTATTTCACCCAGGACCTGCAGCGCTCCTGGCGTTTTGGCGAGGCCCTGGAGTTCGGCATGGTCGGGCTCAACACCGGGATCATCTCGATGGAAGTCGCGCCGTTCGGCGGCATCAAGCAATCGGGCCTGGGGCGCGAGGGCAGCAAGTACGGCCTGGACGAATACCTTGAAGTCAAAGCCTTCCATATCGGCGGCTTGAACTGAATTTTTGCGAGGCATACACCATGAGCAAGGCATTCAGAATCGCCGCGATTGCCGGCGATGGCATCGGCAAGGAAGTCCTGCCCGAAGGGCTGCGGGTACTGGAACAGGCCGCCAGGATCTGGGACCTGGACCTGAGCATCGAAGTGCTCGACTGGGCCCACTGCGATTACTACCTGGAACACGGGCAGATGATGCCCGAGGACTGGTTCGAGCAGCTCAAGGGCTTTGACGCGATCTACTTCGGCGCCGTGGGCTGGCCGGACAAAGTCCCGGACCATATTTCCCTGTGGGGCTCGCTGCTCAAGTTCCGCCGCGACTTCGACCAGTACGTGAACATCCGCCCGGTGCGCCTGTTCCCCGGCGTGCCATGCCCACTTGCCGGGCGCGCGCCGGGGGACATCGACTTTGTGGTGATCCGCGAAAACACCGAGGGCGAATACTCCTCGGTGGGCGGCAAGATGTTCGAAGGCACCGAGCATGAATTCGTGCTGCAGGAGTCGGTGTTCACTCGACGCGGGGTTGACCGCATCCTCAAGTTCGCCTTCGACCTGGCCCAGACCCGTCCGCGTAAGAAGCTGACGGCGGCGACCAAGTCCAATGGGATTTCCATCAGCATGCCTTACTGGGATGAACGCACGGCGTTGATGGCGGCGAACTATCCCGAGGTAACGTGGGACAAGCAGCACATCGATATTTTGTGTGCGCGGTTTGTGTTGCAGCCGGACCGCTTTGATGTGGTGGTGGCCTCGAATCTGTTCGGCGACATCCTGTCGGACCTGGGGCCGGCATGTGCGGGGACCATCGGGATCGCGCCGTCGGCGAACCTGGATCCGGAGCGGCGGTTTCCGTCGTTGTTCGAGCCGGTGCATGGATCGGCGCCGGATATCTATGGGCAGAACATTGCCAATCCGATTGCGATGATCTGGTCGGGGGCGTTGATGCTGGACTTCTTGGGCAATGGGGGTGGGCGGTATCGGGCGGCGCATGATGGGATATTGCGGGCGATTGAGGCAGTGATTGCTGAAGGGGTGGTCACGCCGGATCTGGGGGGCCGGGGATCGACTCAGGATGTGGGATTGGCAATTGCGACGCGGTTGACTGAGGCGAATTGATCAACGCGCGGCGGCCTTATAGCCGATCGGCGTTCTGCCTGATGTACTGGGTTAAAAATGTGGGAGGGGGCAAGCCCCCTCCCACATTTTGATCTGCATACATCAGGTAAACCTTGGCCTGCTCTTGCGGCCTTGGAACCCACGGCCTTGGAACCGACTGCCTTAGAACCGAATAGGTACTCAATACCCCCGCAACCGATCCACCTCACCCACCATCTCCTCCCCCCGCTCAAACCGCCGAATATTCTCCAGCAACACCGCAAACGCGCTCTCCGGCTGGGTCATCGCCGCAATATGCGGCGTCAACAACACCTGCGGATGCCCCCAGAACGGATGCTCCGGTGCCGCCGGCTCTTCCCGCAGCACATCCAGCACCGCACCACCCAACTGCCCACTCTCCAGCGCCTCGAGCAAATCCTCTTCAACCAGGTGACCCCCACGGCCCATATTCACCAACCCCGCCCCCCTTGGCAGTTGCGCAAACAAGCGCCGGTCCAGGATCCCCTGGGTCTGCTCCGTCAACGGCAGCACGCACAGCAAAATATCGCATTGGCTGAGAAACGCCGGCAGTTGCGCTTCCCCCGCATAACACTCCACCCCCGGCACCCGGTGCGAACTGCGCGCCCAGCCGGACAGGGCAAAGCCCAGGGGGGCCAAGGTCGCCAGGATCTGCTGGGCCTGGGTACCCAACCCCATCACCCCCACGCGCCGGTTCGCAGCCGGCTGCAACAGGTGCGCCTGCCAGCAGCGCGCCACCTGCTGCTGGCGGTAGCGCAACATATCCCGGTGCAGACTCAGCACCGCCCAACTGGCGTACTCGCACATGCCGCGGGTGATGCCCGGGTCCAGCAGGCGCACCACCGGCAGGCCCGCAGGCAGGCGATCAAGGTCCAACTGATCGACACCGGCCGACAGGGCGAACAACACCTTCAGGTGGGGCAGTACGCGGGCCAGATCTTCCGGCGCCTGCCAGGCGGCCAGGTAGTCGACCTCGGCGGGGTTACCGATGTCGGGCCAGGTGCGCCACTCGATCTCCGGCGCGTGTTGGGCGAACAGTGCCTGCCAGTGTCGGCCGCGCACCGGGTCAGCTTTGTAGAGCAAGGCCATGGGCATTTCCTGCTGGATAAACGGAAGCATCATCATCGCCCAAAGCCCGGCGCAGGATCTGTTGAAACGCGGGGCGAAAACAGTTGATCCGAATTTCTCACGGGGCAAGTTCGGCGTAGTTGGTTGCCCGCAGGCCGTACTCTGGACTGCATCGCAACCACCTTCCGGTTGCCGGACTCACGATGGGAAATGCCATGAATAGCAAAGTCGACGAAACCCCTCATTTGCTCCGTCAGCGCGAGCAGTTCGTGCCCCGTGGCCTGGTGACCGCGCACCCGCTGGTGATCGACCGCGCTCAGGGCGCCGAATTGTGGGACGTGGATGGCAAGCGTTACCTGGACTTCGTCGGCGGTATCGGCGTGCTCAACATCGGCCATAACCACCCCAAGGTGGTCGCCGCCGTGCAGGCTCAGTTGCAGAAGGTTTCCCATGCCTGCTTCCAGGTGGTGGCCTACCAGCCTTACCTCGACCTGGCCCAGCGCCTGTGTGAAATGATCGGCGGCCAGGCAGCCTATAGAGCGGCGTTTTTCACCTCCGGCGCCGAGGCGGTGGAAAATGCGGTGAAGATCGCCCGCGCCCATACCAATCGTTCGGCGGTCATCGCCTTCCGTGGCGGTTTCCACGGGCGCACGTTGCTGGGCACCACGCTCACCGGCATGAGCCAACCCTACAAGCAGAACTTCGGGCCGTTTGCGCCGGAGGTGTTCCATACCCCGTACCCGAACGCTTATCGCGGGGTGACCAGCGACATCGCGCTCAAGGCCTTGGATGAGTTGCTGGCGACCCAGGTAGCGCCGGAACGGGTGGCTGCGATCATCATCGAACCGGTGCAGGGCGACGGCGGTTTCCTCACTGCGCCCCCTGAGTTTCTCCAGGCGTTGCGGGCGTTGGCCGACAAGCATGGCATCGTGTTGATCCTTGACGAGATCCAGACCGGCTTCGGTCGCACCGGCACCTGGTTCGGTTTCCAGCACGCGGGTATCCAGCCCGACCTGGTGACCGTGGCCAAGAGCCTGGCCGGCGGCTTGCCGTTGTCCGGCGTAGTCGGCAAGGCGCACATCATGGATGCACCATTGCCCGGCGGGCTGGGCGGCACCTACGGCGGTAATGCGCTGGCCTGTGCGGCGGCGTTGGCGGTGATCGACGCGTTCGAGCAGGAGCAATTGCTGGCGCGCAGCCAGGTACTGGGCGAGCGCCTGCGCCAGGGGTTGCTCGGTTTGCAGGCGCGCTACTCGCGCATCGGCGATGTGCGCGGCACCGGCTTTATGTTGGCGATGGAGTTGATCAAGGATGACCCGGCCCGCACCCCGGATGCCGACCTCAATCAACGCCTGATCGATGCAGCCCGGGCCGGTGGTTTGCTGGTGATCAAGTGCGGGGTACATCGCAATGTGCTGCGCTTCCTCGCGCCGCTGGTGACCAGCGAAGCCCAGGTCGACGAAGCGCTGGAAATCCTCGACGGCGCCTTGGCACGGGTCTTGAACTGAGGCTGTGCCCGCTACGGGCCAACTGCGGCATTGGAGGCTTGACCCCACATGGGACTGACAGATTATCGAGCGTTGCTGATCGATTGCGATGAAGTGCTGGTGGATCGCGATTCCGGGGTGTGGGCGGCGTTGCAGCCGCTGCTCGACAGCCGTGGCGGGCAGCCGGCCAAGGATCAGGTTCTGGCCGAATTCAACACGCAGGTTGCCAGGCTCTACCCGCGTTTCGCCGAGCTGGGCTTCAGTGGCGTGTTGTGTTTTGCCCATCGCCAACTGGCCGAAAGTTGGGGGCTGCACGCCAGTTGGGAGGAGGGCATGAGCTTTGCTCGTTCGGCGGGCAATTGGTCGTTGTTCGAGGATGCGCCGGGGGCGATGCTGTACCTGCGCAAGTTCTACCGTTTGCTGGTGCGTGGCGACCGTGATGCCGAGGACCGCGGGGTGTTGTGCGAGCGATTGGGGATTGCACCGGAAGATTTCATTTCCCTCGCCGAAGACCCGCAATGGCTCACGGACCGAGGCGCGCAGCTGCAACCGGTGCTGCATGTGACGCGACCGTCGGTCGGCACACACGGGGCGCTGGACCGCTGTTTGATCGGTCGCCACCGGGCGCGGCAGCCTTCGCCTTGTGCGGCGGAATACTGCATCAACAGCATGGCGGATCTGGTGGCGCAGCATCAGCTGTCTTTACGGCGCTGATTTTGCTAGAAGATTGTCTTACAAACGGCAGTCAAGAGGTACGTGATGGAAGGGCAAGTCAAGCTGGACCGGATCGACATCAGTATTCTGGTTGAACTGCAAAAAGACGGGCGGATGACCAATGTCAGCCTCGCCGATGCCGTGGGCCTGTCCGCCAGCCCCTGCCTGCAACGGGTCAAGCGGCTGGAATCGGCCGGGTATATTTCCAGCTACAAGGCGCACTTGAACCTGGCCAAGATCACCGACTCGGTGACGGTGTTTACCGAGATCACCCTCAGCGACCACAAGCGTGAAGACTTCGCCAAGTTCGAATCGAATATCCGCCTGGTGGACGAGGTACTTGAGTGTCACCTGATCAGCGGTGGCTATGACTACCTGGTGCGTTTCATGACCCGCAGCATCCAGCACTACCAGGAAGTAGTCGAGAGCCTGTTGGATAAGAACATTGGCATCTCCAAGTACTTCAGCTACATCGTGATCAAGTCACCGGTGCTCAAGGATGGTGTGCCGTTGCGCAAGTTGCTGCGGCACTGAAATCCGCGCGCTTTCCTGTGGGAGGGGCTTGCCACCGATGGCGGCCTCTGGGCTAACCCGCAGTCCAGTCGGGTTACCCAAGGATTCAAGCCTGCGTTCGGCCAGCGTGGTTTCATTGCCACGCAGAGCGTCGGAACGATCAAAGCTCACTGCTTTTGCACCTCAATTGGACACGCCCCCCCGTAGTCTCGGCTAAACGCCTCATCTCGACGCAACCCGCATAAAACACTTTTTCGGGCCCTTAAACAGTGGTCTGCGCCGATCCGTGGGTGCAATTCGGCGAAAAACGCAAAAGGGCCTGCGCTGTAATGCTCGCAGAGTGAGGGAGCGCAGGGTTGTGCGGTGTTTTCCAGCCGCAACAGCCTTGGGTTGAACACCACCAATCGGAGCGAAAAAAATGCGAATGAGCAACGCAAAAGCACTGTTGGGTTATGGCGCGTTCATGTTGGCAACCGCCAGCGAGGCGCATCAGATTTGGTACGAACAACTTCCCGGTCAGCCCTTGGCCTTGTACTACGGGGAGTATGACAAGAACGTGCTGGAGGTGACGCCGGGGGGAATGGACCGGTTCAGGCAGCTGCGGGCCTGGTCGATGGCCGACCGGTCGGCACCGCTGCAGCTGAGCCTGCAGCGCCAGGCGTTCCTGCTGGCGGAGCAGCCCGGGCAAGAGGATTCGTTGCTGGCGCAAGACCTGCACTATCCGATGTTCGATGTGCATGAAGGCACCAAGACCGTGAAAGCCGCCTGGACCCCGGCCACGCGTTGGGTCGGTGACATGCGGGCCCGTAGCCCGGAGCTGACCCTGGATATCGTCCCCACCGGCGTTGCCGATGCGGGCGGTGCGCAGTTCCGGGTGTTCTACGCGGGCAAGCCGCTGACGGGCCAGGAGGTTCTGCTGGAAACCGCCTCCGGTGAAGTCTTCAAGCAGCGCAGCGATGCCGCCGGCAACGTCAGCTTCGCGCTGCCCTGGCAGGGCACTTACGTGGTGGCCGTCGAGTACCAGGACAACAGCCCTGGCGAGCGTCTTGATCCGGCGGGCAAGCCCGAGCGGTTTGACGTCAAACGCTTCAGTTCGACGTTGTCGTTCCACCGCCGGCAAGGCCAGGCGCCGTTACCTCGCGCGCCGTCGCAACTGCCGGCATCGGAAGTCGCCAGGCTGAAAAAGTCAGCCTGATTCATTGCCTCCTTCATGAGTGATTGATATGACCCTTTCTTCAGGATTGGCCGGTCAGGCGGGCACTGTTGCGCCGACGCTTGCCCGCACGAACGTCACGACGGCCACGCGCATGCTGGCTATCGATGCGCTGCGTGGTTTTGTGATGCTGTTGATGCTCATCGACCATGTGCGCGAAACCTTCTTGCTGCACCGGCAGGTCACCGACCCGATCGACGCCTTGAGTGTCACCCCGGACCTGTATTTCACCCGTATGCTCAGCGAGATCTGCGCCCCGGCGTTTATCTTCCTGACGGGCTTGTCGGCCTGGCTCTACAGCCAGAAACACAGCGCCCGCGAAACCTCGGTGTTTTTGCTCAAGCGCGGGCTGTTCCTGGTGTTCCTGGAAATCACCTTCGTGTGCTTTGCCTGGAACGCCGAGTTCCCACCCAAGACGTTGTGGCTGCAAGTGATCTGGTGTATCGGCCTGTGCATGATCGTGCTTGCCGGTTTGCTGCACTTCAAGCGCGCCTGGCTGATCGTGCTGGGGGTGGCGATTGTCGCCGGGCATAACCTGCTCGACGGCGTGACCGTCGGGCCGGAGTCGCCGTTCTTCGTGCCCTGGTCGATCCTGCATCAGCGGGTGTTTATCGACATTACCGAATTCACCCGCGCCCGCACCACGTACCCGATATTGCCGTGGATCGGTGTGATCCTGCTGGGCTGGGGCATCGGCCCGTGGTTTGGCAAGGCGATGCCGTCGGCCGAGCGTATCTCGCGCCTGGTCAAGCTGGGTGCAGGCTTGCTGGTTGCGTTTGTGTTTATCCGCTACCTCAACGTGTATGGCGAGAAACCCTGGGTGCAGACCGGTGACGCATTGCGCACCTTCATGAGCTTCATGAGCGCGAAGAAATACCCGCCGTCGCTGATGTTCCTGATGCCGACCCTGGGCCTGTCGCTGCTGCTGTTGGCGCTGTTCGAGAAGTGGCAGGCCCGCTGGGCTACCGCGACCCTGGCGATCTACGGTGGGGCGCCGATGTTTTTCTACTTGCTGCACCTGTATGTGCTCAAGGCCATGTACCTGGTCGCGCTGGCGATCTGGGGTGCCAACCAGGGCACCTACTACGGTTTTGACGACCTGCCGATGGTGTGGTTGTGGAGCGTGATACTCGGGGTGTTGCTGTTCTTCCCGACGCGCTGGTTCGCCGACCTCAAGCAGCGTCGTCGCGACATCGCGATGCTCAAATACCTCTGACGGAACCAACGGTGTTCTGCGCCCTGCGGAACACCTTTGCCTGACACGTTCTGGAGTCAAACCGTGAAGATGCTATCGACCCGCACCCTGCTATTGGCACTGGGAGGGCAGAGCCTGCTCGCCTTCGCCGCCGAACAAGACACCGCCAACGGCTTTATCGAGGACAGCCAGTGGAACCTGCTCAACCGCAGTGTCTACGACCGCCGCGACTACCAGCATGGCGCCCTCAGCAACGGCGCACGCAACGCCTACAAACCTCGATCCCAGCGCAGCGACCTGGCGGAGGAATGGGCCTATGGCCTGATGGCTGACTACGCCTCGGGTTTCACCACCGGCACCCTGGGTTTTGGCCTGGATGCCCACGTTTATTCCGCCTGGCAATTGGACAGTGGCGGTGGGCGCGCCGGGAAGGCACGGCTATTGGCGGTGGACAATGACGGCCACCCCAAGGAGCAGTTCAGCCGCGGTGGCGCAGTTGCCAAACTGCGCGTTTCCTCCACCGAATTGCGCTACGGCGAGCAGCGGGTGAAAACCCCGGTGTTTGCCTCGTCCGACAGCCGCTTGCTGCCCGAAACCGCGACGGGATGGTGGCTGACCAGCCGCGAGTTGCCGGCCACCACCCTGTTCGCGGGGCACTTCAATGAGAGCACCGACCGCAACGCCAGCAGCCATGACCGAGGGTTTGTCGTCAACTATTCCAATGGCAGGCAAGGCGATCGCTTTGACCTGGTGGGCGTGCGCAATACGGCAATCAAGGGGCTGAGCGCCAGCGTGTTCAGCGCTGTCTATGAAGACACCTGGCGCCAGCATTACCTGGGGGCGGTCTACACCCGGCCGCTGTTTCCCGGCCAGGCACTGACCGTTGACCTGAACCTGTATCGCACCCAGGACACCGGCAAGGCGTTGTCCGGGCGCATCGATAACACCACATGGAGCCTGCTCTCGACCTATCGGTTCGGTGCCCACAGTGTGGGCGTGGGCTATCAGAAAGTCAGTGGCGACACGCCGTTCGACTACGTGACGCGCGGGGCGATTTACCTGAGCAACGCCGTGGCGTTGTCCGACTTCAACGCCCCACGGGAGGCCTCGTGGCAGGCCCGTTATGACCTGGACCTGGCGGCCCATGGCATGCCCGGCCTGAGCCTGGCGGCGTTGTATGTACGCGGCAGTGGCATCGACGGCCGCCACATGGATCCTCGCGGCGGCTACCAATGGCTTGGCTATGGTGATGGGGGCAAGCATTGGGAACGCGACCTGCAGGCACGCTACGTGGTGCAGTCCGGTGTCGCGAAAAACCTCGCCTTTACCCTGCGCCACGCCGTGCACCGGGGCAATGCGGCCCAGGCGGAACTGGATGCCAACCAGATCCGCCTGGCGGTCGAGTACCCGTTGGGCGGGCGCTTGCACTAGGTCGGCGTTACTCCTGCAACTGCAACGCCTGCTGCTTGAGCTGGCGTTTCTGCGCGAACGGCAGCTTTTCATCGTCCCCATAGGGCGCGCTGTACCAGTTGCCGTAAGTCGGGTTGGGCAGCAAAAACCAGCGCTGCCCGAGCCAGTTCACATAGGGTTCGACGGCCTTGCGCTGGGCCTCGAGGGTGTTGCGTTCGGCCTGGACGAAATCCCCCAGGGAATCACCAGCCATCAACAGCACGCGAGCATGGCTGGCGACCCATTGGCGGCGGCAGTTCTTGCCGTAGCCGGCGCTTTCGCAGTGCCCGGTAGGCGTGCTGGCGGCGAGCACCTGTTGATTGCTCTCCACCGGAAAACCGCGCAGGCGCAGGTTGGCCACCGTGGCCGCGACCTGGCTGTGTTCGCGGTTGGTCAGGTAGTAAACCTGGATGCCTTTTTGCTTCGCCGCTTGCAGGAACGCCACGGCACCGGGAAGGGCCTGGGCCTTGGCCTGGTCAACCCAGGTGTTCCAGCGGTCGTAGCCATACACCTGGTTATGGATGACGTCGCGGGCATTGAGCGGCACGTTGTCCAGCAAGGTTTCATCAATATCCACCACCACCGCCGGCGGCAGGCCGCTGAGGTTGCGGGGCGGGAAGGGCAGCGCGTCCCAGCGGGGATCGGCCAGCGCCACGTCGAGCTGGCGGGTGGCATGGGCGAAGACCTGGCGATAGATCAACTCGTGTTCGATGGAGGTCTGGGTCCAGAGTACGGCGTCGAGCTGGTCGTTGGCCGGCGGCGTTTGTTGGCAGCCTGCCAGCAGGCACAGGCTGGCGAAGATCAGGGGTCGCATGCAGAGGTCTCGCAGGGAAAGGGCGCGTGGGCGGCACCTTAGCCTGATTCGGCGTTGATGCACCACCGTCTTCAGCCTGGGCGCCGATGACTACTAAAACAGCCCGCCGTGCGTGATGCACGGCGGGCTGTTTTTTCACGGTGTTCTGTACTGGGGGCGCAGGGCCTCATCAATCATCCAGTGCGGTTGGCCGGGCCTGATGCATGTACCGCCCACCCAGCGTTCGTGGCTGGCATGGTCGAGCCAGTACGCCTGTCCGTTGAGCACGCTATGGCCCAATGTGGTCAGCGACAACGTGCGGCGGGGCCAGTCCAGATGCGTCTCGGTTTCCGTCAGCAACGGCTGCTCGCCATCGATCAACGGCCGCAACAGCGCATGAAACATCATGTCCCCCAGGAACGGCAACGGGTCGCGCCTGGCCATCAGCTCGGCGAACACACGGCCAAACGGCAGCGGCCCGGCTTCGGCGAGGTAGGTCAGGGCCAGGCGTTCGGTCAGCGACAGGCCGTCCTGGGTGCCCGGCAACTCCTGCAACTGACGCAACAGCGCTGGAGCCAGCAACGGCAGGGCCGGGTGTTTGCCATGGGCAAGCTCGGCCAACTGGGTCGGTGAGCTGTCGCAATAGGCCGACCAGGCCTGTTTGGCCAGTTGCACCGCATCGTCACCGATGAAGCGCCGCTGTGGCCATAGCCACGCCAATACATCCGGAGCCAACTGGCCGATACCGATAAAGCGCTCGACACCGGGGATACGATCCACCTCGATCAGCTCCAGCCTGGGCGGTACCTGCTCCAGGCCGGCGAGGGCGCGGATCAGGAACAACTGGTCATAGGCATCCGCCTCGCACCACAGCACGCTGTGCTCGGCACTGGCCAAGGTTTCCAGCTGATCGTATTCATCGTCGACGCGGCGCGTGACGTCCGCTAAGGGCAGGGCAAAGGCCTGGCTGATGAACGCGCTGCGCAGGGCGCGGAATTCTGCGGCGGGGACGTCGCGCACCGGGCCCATGCACAGCGGGTCGGTGAGCATCTGGAAGCGGCCCTTGAACCCGGCCACCTGGAGGCTGTGGGCAATGTCATTGCCGCAGCGCCAGTGGGTGGTGCGCGCTTCGTCGCTGGCGGCAAAGTCGGGATGGCGGGCGGCGAAGTCAATGGCGTCGACATGGGCCTTGAGCTTGGGCCAACTGCTGAAGCCCAGTTGCCTGGCGATCTGCCATTGGGCTTGGGACAGGGTGGCGCCGGGGTCCTGGGCTTTCAGCTGGCGCAACAGTTCCTTGGCGCGCTTGCGCTGCTGCTCAAGGTTGAGACGGCCATCGGTGTTGGAGGATACAGGGCGTTGCGACATACGATCTCCTTGCACAAACCTTTTCCGCTTTAAGGTTGGGAGTCGTAGAAATGAGGTAGAGCTTCAATGTCCTGGGCGCAGCCCTTTCCGCGGAAGGTGGCGTAGAGAGCGCCAGGCGGAAAATATAGGCATTGCGGCGTTTGATTGCAAATCGGACTTGGGATCGAGGCCGTACTCTTTTTGGGGTTTGTACGGGATTACATGTGCGAGGGGGATTTGCCCTCATGCCAGTCAGTGAAGACGTAGAAAGGGCCAAAAGTAACCTGTGGTGAGGGAACAAGCTCCCTCGCCACAGGTACGCTGTTCTGGATTATTTGTCCTTGCGTGCATCCATGGTCTTCTGGTGCTCGGCCAGGAACGGCTGTTCTGCCGGGTCGAAGCGATCAATCCCGGCAGTAAAACGATGCCAGTACGGATACAACGGTTGGCGCCGTGTCACCGCTTCAATACGCGAGAACTGTTCATCGGTGAGTTTCAATTCCGTGGCCGCCAGGTTGTCACGCAGATGCGCTTCCGTGCGGGCGCCGACGATCAGCGAGGTAATTCCCGGACGGTCCTTGAGCCAGGCCAGGCAGGTGCGCGCCACCGACACGCCCTGTTCATCGCCCACGGCGGCGAGGGTCTCGATGATGTCCAGCGCACGTTCCTGGTCATGCACGTAGGGTTCGGGCCAGCCGCTGCCCTGGCGGGTATTGGCCGGTGGCTGCTGCCCGCGCCGGGTGGAACCGGTCAGCAGGCCTTCGCCCATCGGCCCCCACACCAGCGTCCCCACGTGCTGGTCCAGGGCCAGGGGCAGTAACTCGTACTCGGCCTCGCGGGATTCCGGGGTGTAGTAGATCTGCTGGGTGACGGGCTTGAGCATGCCGTGCAATTCGGCCTTGCCGAGGGTTTTCATCATCTGCCAGGCGGTGAAGTTGCTGGTGCCAAAGTAGCGGATCTTGCCTGAGCCAACCAACAGCCGCAGGGCTTCGAGGGTTTCCTCGATGGGGGTCATGCCGTCCCAATTGTGCAATTGGTAGAGGTCGATATGGTCGGTGCCCAGGCGCTTCAAGCTCGCTTCGCACGCACGAATCAGGTGGTAGCGCGACGAGCCTGAGTTGTTCGGGTTGTTGTCCACGGGGCTACGGCCCTTGGTGGCCAGCAGGATATCGTTGCGCTTATCGCCCAAGGCTTTGCCGACCACTTCTTCGGCCAGTCCGTGGGAGTAGAGGTCGGCGGTGTCGACCATATTCACCCCGGCGTCGAACGCGATATCGAACATGCGCCTGGCCTGGGGCACGTCTACCGATCCGCATTTTTCAAACTCGGCGCGACCGCCAAAGGGCACGGTGCCGAGGATGATTTCGGATACCAGCAGGCCCGAATGGCCCAGTTGTCGGTATTGCATGTCGTCTCCTACTTAACGTTGAACCTGAAGTTCTGAACGACGTGGGTGGCGATAGTTTGAATTTTTTCATGAAAACTTCCCGCGCCTGCCGCACCATTGCGCCCAACAGGTTTAAGAGGAATACCGCGTCCATGAGTGCACTGATCGAAACCCGCGCCCTCACGCGCATGGACGAACGCCGGCAGGTACCGTTGCTACAGCCCACGGATTTCACCTTGAACCGCGCCGACCGCGTGTCGATCACCGGCGCTTCCGGTTCCGGCAAAAGCGTATTGCTGCGTGCATTGGCGCTGCTGGATGCACCCACCAGCGGGCAGGTCCTGTGGAACGGCCAGCCGATTGCCAATGCCGAGATTCCCCATTACCGCAGCCATATCAGCTACCTCTCCCAACGCCCCGCGCTGCTCGAAGGCACGGTAGAGGACAACCTGCGTTTTCCCTTCAGCCTCAAGACCCTGCGCCAGCGCCGCTTCGACCCGCAAGCGGTGACCGCGTTGCTGGGGCATGCCGGCAAGGCAGCGACTTTTTTGACCAAGAGCGCATTGGACCTCTCGGGCGGCGAGGCCCAGGTGGTCTCGCTGATCCGCACCCTGCAACTCAACCCCGAGGTGCTGCTGCTGGACGAACCCACCGCCGCCCTCGACCCCACCTCATCCCGCGATGTGGAAGCGTTGATCAGTGCCTGGTTTGCCGGCGACAACGCCCGCGCCTATGTCTGGGTGTCCCACGACCTCGACCAGGCGCGGCGCATGAGCGACATCCACTGGCAGATGAGTGCCGGGGTATTGAGCGAGGCGACCCAGCCATGAACTATCAAAACCTCACCGCCCTGGACATGGGCATCGCCGCTTCGCTGATCCTGGTCAACGGTGCGCTCTCCCTGCTGCTGCGCCTGGGCCTGGGCCGCCAGTTGCTGTGGGCGGCGGTGCGCACCGTGGTGCAACTGTTGGCCATCGGTTACCTGCTGGGCTGGGTGTTCGCGTTCGCCTACTGGTATGTGGTGCTGCCGTTGATGGGCGCAATGACCCTGATCGCCGGGCTGTCGGCGGCGGGGCGCGGGCGCAGGACGTACCGTGGGCAAAGGGTCGACAGCATCCTGTCGGTGTGGGGCAGTTCGTGGCTGGTGACGGCAGTGGGCTTGTTTGCGGTGATCCGCATCCACCCGTGGTACGAGCCGCAGTACGCGATCCCGATCCTCGGCATGATCCTCGGTAATACCCTGACCGGTGTGTCCCTGGGGATCGAACGTATGACCCAGGAACTGACCTCGGGGCGCAACACCATCGAGATGATCCTGGCCCTCGGCGGCTCACGCTGGGAGGCCGCCCAGGAAGCGATCCGCCAGGCGGTACGCGCGGGGATGATCCCGACCCTGAACCAGATGACCGTGGTCGGTATCGTCAGCCTGCCCGGCATGATGACCGGCCAGGTGCTGGCGGGGGAAAGCCCGGTGGACGCAGTGCGCTATCAGATCGTGATCATGTTCCTGATTGCCGCGTCGTCGGCGTTGGGTACGGTGGGGGCGGTGTTGCTGACCTATCGGCGGTTGTTTTCCAGGAGCCACCGGTTTTTGCGTGAGCGCTTGCAAGAGCGCGTCTGAGCCTCAGGTGTTCCAACCCTTAGCAATCGAATCTTCATCGCAGATGTGCGGCCGCAACGGTTCGAGGTTGCACTCGAGCTTGTTGCGGGCAATGTTAAAGCGATACTGCGCGCCATTCTAGAAACCGCGCGACCGGTCCGATCGCTGATAAGCAGAGACTGTAAGTCACTGGTGGGCGTGCTTGATTGTTTTTTTGTATGTGTTAGTTCTTGCAGGGATTGCTTGCAGAAAAATCCTACACTCAGGTCGCTACTTCGAGTTTGAAACTACCTATCCGTTCGGCTAGCTATTTGTCTAGGAAGTAATCTGTTAGCGTTCAAGTATTCTATGTCGAGGAAAGGGAACTTCAGAATGGAGCTCGCAGATATCGGTGGTACGCCACTTGTAGAGTTGAAAACACTCTCGATAAATGGCAACAAAGTTTTTTCTAAGTGTGAGTTTTTGAATCCCTCAGGAAGTCACAAGGACAGGACTTATCTAAATATTGTTAGCCGATTGGAGGAGGCCGGCGTCATTTGGCCGGGCATGACCTTGATAGATTGTTCTACCGGGAATGGTGGAGCAGCACTTGCGTGGATCGGAAGGCTAAAAGGCTATAAGGTGAAAATCTTTATGCCGGAAGGTATGACTGAGGAGCGGAAAGTTCAAATACGCTCTTATGGGGCTGAAATAGTTGAAACGCCAAGAGAAGGTTTTTTATCAGAAGCCGTACTCCGAGCGAAACGTTATCAAGCGGAGAACTCGGCGAGAGAAAGTTATTTTCTGGACCAGTCCAGCAATTTATTGAACAGGCAAAGTTGGGAGGTCTGTGGTGAAGAAATAGTACGGGACCTGAAGGTGCAGGCCGTAGTGCCTGATTTTTTTGTTTGCTCAATAGGCACGGGTGGAACGTTTTCTGGTATTGCTGAGGTATTGAAGCGAGAGTACAGCGAAATTAGAACCGTAGGGGTTGAAGTCAATAATTCTGCTCCATTGTTTGCAGAAAGGCATCACTTGGCTTTTGAACATCGCCCTCATAATTTAATGGGACTCGGTGCCGGAATCTTGTCAGCTAATACAATCTCTGAACTCGTTGATGAGGTCCGAGTGATTAAAGGCTCAGACGCATGGGCTCGAATGAAGCTTTTTATTGACGAAGAAAAAATCCCAATTGGCCCGACCTGCGGTGCTAACTTGCTGGTCTGCGATGAGTTTGCGCGAACATTCCACAAAAAAGATATAGTCACCTTGTTTTTTGATAGTTCATGGAAGTACGCAAGTCGCTGGGATGGTGTTTATCCAGAATACAGTGAGGTGAATGATGTTACTTGAAGAGGTTTATAGGAATGCCAGAGTTGTGAACTCTGGTGCAGCATTGACTACCGTAAACGAGTTTACTGATCAAATTCCGGCATTAAGGCCGGAGGTATTAATGGAGGTGGCTCAAAAAATCGTTAGGCTCATGGATTTTAATATTTCAAAAATTGTAACTGAAGAGGATAAAGGTGCTGCACTTGCTACGACGGTTTCTTTGCTTACAGGTATTCCTATGGCAATGGCTAGATGGTATTCCTACAGTCTGGGGGGTATCAATGAGCAGGTGGTTAATGTGCAGTCAGAGTATTTTCAAGGAGATATGTATCTTAATGGCGTTAATGCGGGTGATCGCGTAACTGTTATTGATGATACGTTGAGTACTGGTGGCGCAGTGATTGCGCTGGTCAATGCAGTGAAAGGTGCTGGTGGCGAATTAGTGGACGTTATTTGTGCCGTTGAAAAGGTGGAGAATAATGGCGCTGAAAAGGTTAAAAAACAAACGGGTATTGATGTGAAAACCATTATGAAAATAGTGGTTAGAGACGAAGGTGTGAACGTGATTTCATAGGTCGGTATTTTTTCGGTTGATAGATATGCTTAGACTGGGCGTAATAATTGGCTTGGTTTTTTGCTTGCTCAGTGCAGCATTCGATGTGTATGTCGCTTATGTTACGCAATCGATCAATACGCTGATCGTTGTTTTTTATTGTTTTGCAACGTCGGCAGTGTTTTTTATCGTGTGCGCGCTGTATCGCGATGCAGGTTCTTTGGTTTCAAAGTTTAGATCCTGTTGGCCGTTTGTCTTTATCGTAAATATTGCAGTTCTACTCAACTGGGGAGGCCTGTTTTATGCGTTGCGTTATTTAGAGCCAGCAGTGGTCGGAGTCGCCTCAGTAGCCTGCGGCCCAGCCTTCACCTTGATTATCTCGCTGCTGAATAAACGCGGTGCTAAGGTTGCCTTCGCAGATACGCTGGTTTCATGTCTGGTGCTCACATCGGTAGGGATCATGTTGTTCAATTCCTTTGCCGGTGACAGCGGTGTGGTCGCTACTACCGTGGAGGAGCGGCTGTTGGGTATTGGCAGCGTCATGGTTTGCGCGTTGGGTACCGTCATTTACACGATTTTCTCCAAGGAGATGTTCGCTCGCCATTGGTCTACCCATGAAATACTGGCTGTCAGGAGCGTGGCGATGATTGGTGTCTGCGTCATCACAATTCCTGCTTCCGAGGTGAGTTTTTCGCTCGACCGCGAATTGATTCTGCCGATGGTGGTCTTGGTTGTGATCGGGCATTTGTTGCCGATTTACCTGATTCAGAAAACCATCTACTACCTCACACCTATTCATGTCTCCCTGGTTTTGCTGACACTTCCTGTCTTTGTACTGTTACTCCAATACCTGGATACCAGAGTGGAGTTTTCCATGGCCAGTGTGGTGGCGGTCAGCGTCATTGTGTTGTTGCTTTTGGGGCGGGCGATGTATGCAATCAGGAAGGAGGCAACATGATTAGAGTGGTCGTGGTTGATGGTTTTTCTTCGGGAAAATTTGTGGCGAAGCGGTTGAGTGAAAAGGGTTGTGTGCTCATGCATGTGGCGTCAACGGGAGCCTTGGACAGTTACTACTACAAGGGCTTCGATCATTCGATTTATGAGCAGATGATTGTCAATGGCTCTATGACGACTACCTTGGCGGGCGTCGAATGCTTCAAGCCTGACTTCATCATCGCCGGTGCCGAAACCGGTGTGCTTCTGGCTGACCTGTTAAACGAACGACTGCAACTGCCCTATCGTAATGACTTCGACAAGACCAATGCCCGCCGAAACAAGTACGACATGATTCAATGTGTTGCCCAGGCTCAGTTGCCCGCACCCCGACAGTTCGTTGCAGGCAGTTGGGTGTTGGCCGACGGCTGGATCAAAGACCATGGGCACTTTCCTCTCGTGGTAAAACCCCTCGACAGCGCAGGCGCCGACGGTGTGTTTATCTGCGCGGACAGGCAGGCCTGCGAGACTGCGGTGGGCAAGCTGTTGGGAGCAACGAATAAGTTGAACCTGCCTAATACGCAGGTGCTGATTCAGGAGTACCTGGCGGGGACGGAATATGTGGTGAATATGGTTTCACTCAATGGTCAACAGCTCGTTACCGAGGTCGTGAGGTACCAAAAACAGCGCACAAAAGAGGGTGGCGTACTCTATGACATCGATGAGTTGATTGGACCTGACTCATCGGTTTACCCGCTGCTGGTGGATTACACTCGGGCAGTGGTACGGTGTCTGGGTATTCGCAACGGCCCCAGTCATGCAGAAGTCATGTTCACCGCAGAGGGGCCGAAACTGGTAGAAGTTGCTGCGCGAACCGACGGTATTCTGCGTCCCGGTGTATCCAGGCAAACCACCGGTCTGGGGCAGATTGAAGCTGTGGCTTTATCCATCGCCGAGCCGGAGTTTTTTGCACAATTGCTGGCAAGGGAGGCCGACTCTCCACTGTTGCAACATACCTATAATGTCTGCCTGATCAACCGTTCAAATGGCTGTTTCGATAAGGATCTATTTTTGAAAGAGCTGCTCAAACTTGAGTCTTTCTTCGATGCAGTTTTCTACGTCGAGAATGGACAACAAATTGGTGCGACGCAGGACGTGTTCAGTCAACCGGGGACGGTGTATCTGGTTCATGTCGATCCTAAGGTGATCGCCGCAGATTACCTTAGGATTCGCGCATTTGAGGTCGAGGGGGGGTATCTGACCGAAAGCGGGTAGGCCTTACTCCACGTCCGCCACGCCAAAATCCAGCACCACCTTCATCGCCTGGGTCTTGTCCGCTGCCAGTTCAAACGCCTGCACCGCCTGCTCGAACGGCACCGTGTGGGAGATCACCGGGCGCACGTCGATGACCTGGCGATTGAGCAAGTCCACCGCCTGGGCAAACTCGCTGTGGAAGCGGAAGGTGCCGCGCAGGTCGATCTCGCGGCTGACCAGCAGGTTCAGCGGCAGCGACACCTCACCGCCCAAGCCGACCGTGACCAGCACGCCGCGTGGGGCGATGCAGTCCAGGCCGTTACGCAGGGCCTGGGCGCTGCCGGAGACTTCGAACATCACCTCGAAGTAACCCTTCTCGGCGGTGTAGCGCTTGAGCGCGTCGATGCCGTCGGCAATGTTGTGGGTGCGCGTGGCGCCCATTTTTTCCGCGCAGGCCAGGGCGCTGGCGGACAGGTCCACCGCGACGATTTCAGCCGCACCGGCGGCGCGCAGCCCGGCGATCAGCAGGTTGCCGATGGGGCCGCAACCGGTCACCAGCACACGTTTGCCGAATACTGCGCCGGCCCGTTGGATCGCATGCAACCCCACCGACAACGGCTCGGCCAGTGCACCTTCGGCGAGGCTGACATGATCGGCCAAAAGATGTGCCTGATGCGTCTCGATCACCAGGCTCTGGCGGAACGCGCCCTGAATATGCGGGAAGGGCATCGCGCTGCCGTAGAAGCGCATGTCCAGGCAGTGGTTGGGCAGGCCTTGATGGCAATAACGGCAAGCACCGCAGGGACGCGACGGCGATACGGCGATGCGCTGGCCGACCTTGAACCGGTCGGCGTCGGAGCCCACGGCGTCGATCACTGCCGACACTTCGTGGCCGAGCACCATCGGCTCGCGCAGGCGCACGGTGCCGAAGCCGCCGTGCTGGTAGTAGTGCAAGTCCGAGCCGCAGATGCCGCCGCGGGCGATGCGCACGCGCAGTTGCTCGGGGCCCAGGCTATGGGGTTCGTCCTGGGGGCTGACCCGCAGGTCTTTTGAGGCGTGGCAGACAATGGCGTGCATAAGGTTCTCCAGGGTTACAGCGACGCGGTGATGCCACCGTCGACATAGAGGATATGACCGTTGACGAAACTCGCGGCATCGCTGGCCAGGAACACTGCCGCACCGGCCAACTCGGCGACGTCGCCCCAGCGGCGGCTCGGCGTGCGCTGCACCAGCCAGTCGCTGAATTCGGGGTTGGCCACCAGGTTGGCGTTCAACTCGGTCTTGAAGTAGCCGGGGCCGATACCGTTGACCGTCAGCCCGTGCGGGCCCCAGTCGATGGCCATGCCCTTGGTCAACATCTTCAGCGCGCCCTTGCTCGCTGCATACGGCGCGATGCCCGGGCGGCCCAATTCACTTTGCACCGAACAGATATTGATGATGCGCCCCCGCTTGCGCGGGATCATCGCCCGCGCCACGGCCTGGCCGACCAGGAAGGCGCTGTCGAGGTTGGTGCTGATCAGCTCGCGCCAGTGCTGCTCGCTGTAGTCTTCCAGCGGCCCACGGCGCTGCATGCCGGCGTTGTTGACCAGGATGTCCAAGGGCCCGAGGCGTTCCTCGATAGCGGCCACGCCGGCCTGGATCGCCGCGCTGTCGGTCACATCGAACGCTTGGGTGTGCACCTCCAGGCCTTCAAGGGTCAGCAGCGCGGCCGCGTCGCGCAAGGTGCTGCGGTTACGCCCGTTGAGCACCACCCGCGCACCGGCCTGGGCCAGGCCTCGGGCGATGGCCAGGCCGATACCGGCACTGGAGCCGGTGACCAGCGCCAGCCGGCCATCGAGGCGAAAGGTATCTAGAACGCTTTGCATGGGCAGGTTTCTCCGGACGCGCTTGTGATAATCAAACCATTGGCTGATGGGCTTAACTTCACTCCGGTGTAGGGCGCAGGTCCAATGTTCATTTATGATCGGCTGATCAATATCGGTGATAACCGGGGAGGCTCGATGGAACTCAAGCACTTGCGCGCCTTTGTGGTACTGGCCCAGGAGCTGCATTTCGGCCGGGCGGCGGCGCAGTTGTCGATTGTGCAACCGGCCCTGAGCATGCAGATCAAGCTGCTCGAAACTGGCCTGGGCGTACGCCTGCTGGACCGCAATCGCCACTCGGTGACCTTGACCGATGCCGGTCGGGTGTTCCTGCCCGAAGCCCAGGCGACCCTGCACCAGGCCGCGCGGGCGGCGGAGGCGGCGCGGGCGTCCAACCGAGGGGAAATCGGCCGGGTGCGCCTGGGCTTTGTGTCGTCGGTATTGCCGCACCTGTTACCCGCGTTGATCCGCACGGTGCATCAGCGCTACCCGCGGATCGAGCTGGAACTCAAGGACATGCCCGGCCCCGATCAAGCCGCCGCGCTGAAGAATGATCGCCTGGATTTCGGCCTGATGCGCCTGCCCGCCGCCTACCCCGGGGTGCAAACCCGCGTGGTGCTGCGCGAGCCGTTCTGCGTGGCCCTGCCGATGGATCATCCGTTGGCCACGCAGGATTCGATCCAGCCCGGCGACCTGCTCGACGTGCCGGTGTACATCCTCGCGCGGCGCTATGCGCCGGGGTTCTACGACGAATTTATCCAGGCCGTGGGCATTCCTTTGCAGATCGCGTCCGAACTGGGCGAGTTCACCACCATGCTCGCGCTGGTCTGCGCCGGATTGGGCGTCGGCGTCTTGCCGCAGCAGGCCGCGCGGGCGTTGCCGGCCAATTGCGTGTCGCGGCCACTGGCGTTGGGGGCGTTCCAGGCGCGCACGGGGTTGGCCTGGACCGAGTTGGACAGTGCAGTGAAAACCACGCTGTTTACGCTGATCGTCGAATTGTTTGGCGAGTGATTGTTTCACCCGGTGAAATGTTGGATTGTAAAACCTGTTAATTCCACTGATCGGCGCCGCATCAGGGCATTCAACTTGAGGTGATCACCATGAACCCCATCGAACAATCCCCCTGGCATGCCGGCGAACGGCAGTTACAGGCAGCGGTCGGCGTGGCCGAGCGCATGGCGGTGGTCGGCCCCAAGGTGATACGCGATCACCTGCCGGAGCAGCATCGGGATTTCTACCCCTTGTTGCCGTACCTGATGCTCGGTGTGGTGGATGAGCAGGGGATTCCTTGGGCGACGATGGTCGAAGGCGCGCCGGGGTTTGCCCATTCTCCCGACCCTTATACTTTGCAGATTGACAGCCTGCCGTCTGCCAGCGACCCGGCGCGGGCCGCCTTGCACAAGGGCGCCGCAGTAGGCCTGCTCGGCATCGACCTGAACACCCGGCGTCGTAACCGTATGAACGGCCGTGTCGGCGTGCTCGATCACGATGGCTTATCGGTCGAAGTGGTGCAGAGCTACGGCAATTGCCCCAAATACATCCAGCTGCGGCCGGTCGACGGAGTTGCACGTAAACCCGGCACTCAGGTCGAGCGTATGGACGGCCTGGACGCCTGCGCCCAAGCGCTGATCCGCAACGCCGACACGTTCTTCGTCGCCAGCTACGTGGAGGTCGACGGCGAACGCTCGGTGGACGTCTCCCATCGCGGCGGCAATACCGGCTTCGTGCGCGTGGAGGGCGACGTGCTGACCATTCCGGACTTTGCCGGCAACCTGTTCTTCAACACCCTGGGCAACCTGGCGGCCAACCCGGTGGCGGGGCTGTTGTTTATCGACTTTGAAACAGGGGATGTGCTGCAGATCGCCGGGCATACCTCGCTGATCCTCGACGGCCCTGAAGTCGCCCGCTTCGAGGGCGCGCAGCGGCTCTGGACGGTGACCGTGGACCACGTGGTCCGCCGCCCGGCGGCGTTGGCCTTGCGCTGGCAGTTCGCGGAGTTTTCGCCGTTCAGCCTGGCGATGGGCGGTTGGTAGCGTCAGTGTATTTATCACGGCCTGTTGAAGATCAAACAGGGGAACTCCCCTGTGGTGAGGGGGCTTGTCCCGCGTTGGGCTGCGCAGCGGCCCCAATCACTTCCACATGATGGGAGTTCGGGCTTCCACACCCGTTCTCTGAATGTGCAGCGACTCGCGAAGGGTGGCGGCGAGGTTGATCAGACGCAACCCGAAAGCTGCGTAAGAGCGGTCCGATGGACCTGCTCATCTTCATCACCCAAAGTCCTCTCCTGGAGACGTAAGACTTTTAACGTTAGCCTTGCACTCCTACCGACAACAAGGACTCGTCATGCAACCCAAGGTCATCAATCCCAAGAGCGTATTCAACTCCTTGCAATACGGCTTCAGCCAAGCCATCGAAGTGCCTGATGGCCGGCGTATTCTGCTTTCCGGCCAGGTAGGTGTGGATGCCCAGGAGCGTACGGTCGGTCCAGGCATTGCCGAGCAAACCGATACGGCGTTGGACAATATCGAAAAAATCCTGGCCGAGGTCGAGGGTGACTTGTCCCATGTGGTAATGCTGCGGCTGTATATCGTCGAGTCCGCACGTGATCGGCAGGAACTCATCGCCCAGGCGCTGCGTGAGCGCTTCCCCCATAACCCGCCGCCGTCGTCCTGGATTATTGTCAGTGGGCTTTCGTTGCCGGAGTGGTTGATCGAAATCGAGGCGGAGGCGGTGATTGCGCTGAAATAAGCGCCTCATCTCACGGGTCTGTGGCGAGCGAGCTCGCCACGGAACGAGCAAACCGGCTTACCACGATGCCAGCGCCGGCATTTGCGCCCACGCCCCACCCAGCGCCGTATACAGGTTCACCTCCGCCACCAGTTGCGCCAGTCGGTCCACGATCAGCGCCTGTTGCGCACTGAACAGCGAGCGCTGGGCATCGAGGAAGGTGAGGTTGCTGTCCACCCCGCTGCGGTAGCGGTGCTGGGCCAGGTCGTAATACGCCTGGTTGGCGGCGACGAAGTCGCGTTGGGCGTTGAGCTGGTCGGTAAACGTCTGGCGTGCGGCCAGGCCGTCGGCGACTTCCTGGAAGGCCGTCTGGATGGACTTCTCATACTGGGCGACGCTGATGTCTTTTTGCAGTTTGGCGTAGTCCAGGCTGGCGCGCAGGCTGCCGGCGTTGAAGATCGGCAGGTTGATCTGCGGCTGGAAGGTCCAGGTGCCGGTGCCGCCCTTGAACAGGTCCGACAGTTCGGTGCTGGTGCTGCCGGCATTGGCGGTAAGGCTGACTGACGGGAAAAACGCCGCGCGCGCCGCGCCGATGTTGGCGTTGGCGGCGCGCAGTTGGTACTCGGCCTGGAGGATATCCGGGCGGCGTTGCAGCAGGGCCGATGGCAAGCCGGCCGGTAGCCGCGCCACCAGGTCGTCAGCCAACGGGCGCGCTGGCAGGCTTTGATCCACCGGGCCGCCCACCAGCAGGGTGAGATTGTTGAGGTCCTGGGCCACCTGGCGTGCATAGCGGGCCACGCTGGCGCGGGTACTTTCGACGCTGGTGCGCGCCTGCACCACGTCCAGGGCCGAGGCTTTGCCGGCGGTTTTGCTGCGGCGGGTCAGGTGCAGGCTGTGGTCGTTGGCGGCCAGGGTCTGTTGGGCCAGGGCCAGCAGTTCCTGGTCGGCGCGCCAGGTCAGGTAGGCGTTGGCGACGTTGGCCACCAGGCTCAGTTGTGTGCTGCGCCGGGCCTCTTCCGTGCCGAGGTAGGTGAGCATCGCCTGTTCACTGAGGCTGCGCACGCGGCCAAACAGGTCCAGCTCATACGCGCTGAGCCCCAGGGTGGCGGAGTAACTGGAGGTGATCGCGGACTTGCCCGTGCCGGTGACATCCCCCGGCAGCTTCTGGCGTTTGCCGGCCCCCGTGGCGGACACCGCCGGGAACAGGTCGGCACGCTGGATGCGGTACTGCGCCTGAAACGCTTCGACATTCAGCGCAGCCACCCGCAGGTCGCGGTTATTGACCAGGGCATCGCGAATCAGCTGTTGCAGCGCCGGGTCGTGGAACTGCTGCTGCCAGTCCGACGCCGGATCGCTGTTGCCGGCCTGGGCGAGGCGGTAGACCCCACTCTGGGGATACTGCGCGGGCATTGGCGCCTCGGGCCGCTGGTACTCGGGGATCAGCGAGCAGCCCCCGAGCATGCAGGCCATACCGATGCTGGCGACGGTGCGTGTGTCCATTAGGCCCCCACCATCCATTTAGCCAGGCCATGCCGGCCACTCACGCCCAGCTTGGCGGCGGCGCGCTTGAGGTAGGTTTCGATGGAGCTGTTTTTCACGCTGAGTTTTTCCGCGATCTGCGGCACAGTGCCGCCGGTCAACAGGCCGAGGCACACTTCCTGTTCGCGGGCCGAAAGGCTGATCTCGCCGAGGGACAGGCGCTTGTGGAACTCGCGCTGCAAGCGTGATTGCTCAAGCAGCGTATGGGCCGGCTCCGCCTGGGCATGTGGCGCATGGCGCAGGACGTGCGCGTGGCGCTCGATCAGCGGCAACAGGGTGTCCGACAGGCACTTGAGAAACGATAACTCGGCCAGGGAAAAACCGCGCTGGGTCGGCGGTCGGTAGCATGAAATCACGCAGCGCCGGTTGCCCTGGCGTGACACCAGATTGCACTGGTGCGAGGTACCCCGAGGATGGGCGCTGTCGGGTTTGGCATTCATCTGGATCAGCAGCGGGTCTTGCATGCCGAGCATTTCCCGCAGCAACGGGTGGTCATCCGGCGGGCGCAGGGCCAGGGGCGGCGGCAGGTCCTGTTTTTGGCCAGCGCTGCCCAGAAGCTTGATATCGAGTACGCGGTCGCGCGGCTCGTCGAGGGTCCATTCACTGAGGTCCACCAGGTGGATCGGCACCCATTTGCAGACCAGATGCAACATGTGGGCGGCGAATTCCTCATGGCCGCTGTGTGCAATCAGCTCGCCCATTTCGGCGTAGAAATTCGGGCTCTGCGTGTTATCCATGCTGCGTTTCAAACTCATAGCCATCTCATCCTTGATGTCGAAAACCGTCAACGAACTCCCTGGGCCTGTGGGGGGCGATTCGTTCCTCATGAACGAGAGTCGGCACTCTAGATTTCATTTGGCCAGGGGATCTGTCCTACGTATGTAGCGGAAACGAGGGACACAAACTGCCATAAAAACAACGTCATTAATTCGACGTTTCTGAGAGGTGATTCCGCCTACGAAAAGCGATGGAAAATATTTATTAGTTATTAAGTTATTGATATTTAAAATAAATATTTATTAATGAAGCGACGTCTGAAAAGCTGGTAGCGAGTAGATGTAGCCAATTTCCTACAGGGCTTTAATCGTTTCAGCAGTGAACCTTCAGCCAACCCGGATCTATCCGTTTGGGTGTCCGGGTTTAGGGTGACAGACAGCTCGCGACCTCCAATGCTCAAATCCGGCAATTTCGCCGTAAAGGGGCTCCCCGCGCGGCCAGTGCCTGATACCCATGAGAAGGATCTTATGCAGCATTTTCCCAGCCTGCCGGCCAGCTTTCCCCTCACCGCGGCCCAACAGGACATCTGGCTCGACCAACTGCGGGCGGGCGATTCGCCGCTGTATAACATCGGCGGTTACGTCGACTTCGAAGGCCCGGTGGACCGTGAATTGATTCAGCGTGCTGTCGAGCAACTGGTGGCCAGGCACGATGCGCTGCGCACCCAGTTGCACAGTGACGCCAACGGCTTGCCTCGACAAACCTTTACCCCTGGGTTGTCGACGAAAGTGGCACTGCACGATTTCAGCGCGCTGCCCGACCCCGAGGCCGCGAGCCAGGCCTTGATGCACGCGCAGATGGCCCGGCCTTATCAGATGGAGGGCGCGCCGCTGTTCCGTTTCTTCCTGGTCAAACTCGACGACAACCACTACCGCCTCGGCACCCAGGCCCATCATGTGATCCTCGACGGCTGGGGCTTTGGCCAGATGCTGCAATCCCTGGCGCACCTGTACACCGCGCTGGAGCAAGGCCGGCCACCGGAGCCGCCGGCACCGTCCTATGTCGAATTCATCGACGCCGACCAGCGCTATCACGCCTCGGCACGCTTCGCCCGCGACCGCGCCTATTGGTTGGACAGATACCCGGTATTACCGGAGCCGCTGCTCACGCCCCGGCACAACGCCAAGGCCGGCAGCAACACCCTGGTGCAAGGCTTTCCCATGGCCTTGCTCACCCGCATGGAACAGGTGGGCAACCGTTACCAGGCCTCGGCGTTTCATGTGCTGCTGGCGGCGCTGTATGTGTATTTCACCCGCACTGCCCAGCGCCAGGATTGGGTGGTGGGGCTGCCGATACTCAACCGCTCCAACGCGCGGTTTCGGGCGACTGTGGGGCTGTTTGCCCAGGTCAGTGCCGTGCAGTTGCAGTTCGATGAACAGTTGCCGTTCGGTGCCTTGGTGCGCGGGGTGCGCGACCGGCTCAAGGAGGATATGCGCCACCAGCGTTTCCCCTTGAGCGAGATGAACCGTGAACTGGGCTTGCACCGTTCGCAGCGCGGCCAACTCTTTGACGTGTCGGTGTCCTTCGAGCAGGACGACCATGAGTTGCGCTACGGCGCCACCCAGGCCCGTGCGATCAAAGTCTCCAACCTCCACGAACCGCTGCCGTTGGCCATCCACCTGCGCAGTAACCGTCACCAGGGCACCGCGTGCCTGCATTGCGTGTACAACGAGGCATACTTCCAGCACGACGACGTGCGCGCATTGGCGCAGCGGCTGAGCGGATTGCTGGAGCAGGGGCTGGAGAATAGCGCGTTGCAGATTGGCGCGTTCTCCCTGGTCACGCCTGCCGAACAGGCCCGGTTGCAACAGTGGAACGCGACCGTCCAGCCCAACGCACAGCCACACACCCTGCACGGGCGGATCGAAGCCCAGGCACTACGCACGCCGGATGCGGTCGCTGCGATTTACCAGAATCGCCAGCTGACTTACGCCCAGCTCAACCAGCAGGCCAATGCCCTGGCCCATCAACTGATCGAGCACGGTGTTCGCCCGGATGATCGCGTGGCTGTACTGGCCCGGCGCGGGTTGGAGACCCTGGCAGGGCTGCTGGGGATTCTCAAGTCCGGCGCCTGCTATGTGCCGATCGACCCGGCCCATCCCGACGAACGCTTGAACTACCTGCTGCAGGACAGCGCGCCGGTGGCGGTGTTGACCCAGCAGGCGCTGTTGCCACGCCTGCCGGCGTTGGCGATACCGGTGATTGCGCTGGATCGGCCGGTTGTTCGCCCTGGCAACAACCCTGGCGTGAGGGTCGAACCGTCGAACCTCGCCTACGTGATTTACACCTCCGGCTCCACCGGCTTGCCTAAAGGTGTGATGGTCGAGCACCACAGCGTCGTCAACCTGGTGGATTGGCACTGCCAGGCCTTTAACCTGCACGCGGGCAGCCATACCGCCAGCGTTGCCGGATTTGGCTTTGACGCGATGGCCTGGGAGGTCTGGCCGGCGTTATGCGTGGGCGCGACCTTGCACCTGCCACCGGCTCACGACGGCGCGGAAGACATTGATGCGCTGCTCGGTTGGTGGCGCGCGCAGCCGTTGGACGTGTGCTTCCTGCCGACGCCCGTGGCCGAATACGCCTTCAGCCAGGACCTGGTTCACCCCACCCTGCATACCTTGCTGATCGGCGGTGACCGTCTGCGCAGCTTCACCCGTGCGCAACCCTTTGCGGTGATCAACAACTACGGCCCCACCGAAGCCACGGTAGTCGCCACCTCCGGCCGCGTCGACGTGGGCCGGCCGTTGCACATCGGCGCGCCCGTCGCAAATACCACGGTGTACCTGTTGGATGCGCAGCAACGGCCGGTGCCCATCGGCGTGGTGGGGGAGGTGTACGTTGGCGGCAAAGGCGTGGCACGGGGTTACCTGAACCGTCCGGACCTGAGCGCCGAACGCTTTCTCGACAACCCCTTCGCGCCGGGGCGCATGTACCGCACCGGCGACCTGGCGCGCTGGTTGCCCGAGGGCCAGCTTGAGTACCTGGGCCGCAATGATGACCAGGTCAAAATCCGTGGCATGCGCATCGAATTGGGTGAAATCGAAGCCGCCCTGGCCACCCACCCGGACGTTCAGGAGGCCGTGGTGCTGTCTCGCCAGGGGCAATTGTTCGCCTGGTTCATTCCACGCCAGGCCGTGGCCATCGAGACCCTGCGCACCCATCTGCAAGCCTCGTTGCCCGACTACATGCTGCCAGCGGCGTACATGCCACTGCAGGCGTGGCCCCTGACTGCCAACGGCAAGCTCGACCGCAAGGCCCTGCCGGCGCCGACCCAGGCGGCGTTCGTGACGCGCGTGTTCGAAGCGCCGCGAGAGGGGGCGGAAACGCTGCTGGCGCAGATCTGGGCCGAGCTGTTGCAGGTGAAGCAAGTGGGGCGCCACGATCATTTCTTCGAACTGGGCGGGCATTCCTTATTGGCGGTGCACCTGGTGCAGCGCATGCGCCAGGCCGGCCTGCACGCAGATGTGCAGGTGCTGTTCGGCCAGCCGACACTGGCGGCCCTGGCCGCGGTGAGTACCGGCAGCGACATAGACGTGCCGGCCAATCGCATACCGGCGCAGTGCAGCCATATCACCCCGGACCTGCTGGCCCTGGCCGAGCTGGATCAGGCCGGCATTGATCGCATCGTTGCCGACATTCCCGGCGGTGCGGCCAATGTGCAGGAGATCTACCCCCTGGCGCCGTTGCAGGAAGGCTTGCTCTACCACCATCTCACCGACGACCACGACCCGTACCAGCAACAGGCGCTGTTCAGCTTCGAGCGGCGCGCGCAACTGGACGCCTTTGCCCATGCCCTGCAACAGGTGATCGACCGCCACGACATCCTGCGCACCAGCCTGGCCTGGGAGGCGTTGGAGCAGCCGATGCAGGTGGTGTGGCGCGAGGCGCGCCTGCCCGTGCTTCCCTGGAACGAAGGCGCTGCGCCGCTGGATCTGCGCCAGGCACCGTTGATGGCGCTGGAGTATGCCGAAGAACCCACGCGATGGGTCGCCCGGCTGCGCTTTCATCACCTGGTGAACGACGCGACGTCAACCACGATTCTGATGCAGGAAATCCGCGCTCATCTGCTCGGCCAACAGGGACAATTACCGGCGCCGGTGCCTTACCGCAATGCGCTGGCGCAGTCTCGTTCAACGACACGTCAGGCCGCCCACGAGGCGTTCTTTCGCGAGCAGTTGGGGGATGTCGACGAGCCGACCCTGGCCTTCGGCGTGCAGGCGCGCCAGGCCAACCGGGCGGACACCGAAGAAGCGGTCCGCACCCTGGACGCCGCCCTCACGCTGCGCCTGCGTGCCCAGGCGCGTGGCGCGGGCGTCAGCGCCGCCAGCCTGTTTCACCTGGCCTGGGCCCAGGTCCTCAGTCGCGTGGCGGGCCGCGATGACGGGGTGTTCGGCACCGTCCTGCTCGGCCGTTTGCAGGCCGGCGAGGGCGCCGACCGCGCCTTGGGCATGTTCATCAACACCCTGCCACTGCGCCTGCACCTGGCCGGACGCAACGTGGCCGACGCGCTGCGCGACACCCATGCCCGTCTCAGCGCGTTGCTCGCCCATGAGCAGGCGTCGCTGGCTTTGGCCCAGCGCTGCTGCAGCGTGGCGCCGCTGTTCAACAGCCTGTTGAATTACCGGCACACCGACGCCGAGCGTGACTTCAACCTGGTGCCGGGCATTGCTCTGGTCAGCGCCGAAGACGTCCTCAGCTATCCTTTGATGCTCACCGTGGACGACAGCCCCGGCGCCTTTCAGCTCAAGGCCAAGGCCCCGCGCAAGGTAGGCGCCGAGCGCGTGCTGGACTACCTGGAAACCACTCTGGTCAACCTGGCGGATGCGTTGGAAAACGCCCCGCACATGCCGTTGCGTGAGGTGCAGGTGCTGCCCGCCAACGAACTGCACACCCTGCTGCAGGCTTTCAACGCCACCGCAATTGATTACCCCGCAAGCCTCACCGTCCAGGCGCTCTTTGAGGCCCAGGCGCGGCGCGTTCCCCATGGCGTGGCCGTGCAGGCCGGGGCGTTGCAGCTGACTTACCAGGAACTGAACGAGCGCGCCAACCGGCTGGCCTACCACCTGCGCGAACGCGGTGTGCAGCCGGACGCTCGCGTGGCGCTGTGCGTCGAACGCGGCCTGGACCTGGTGGTGGGATTGTTGGCCATCCTCAAGGCGGGCGGCGCCTATGTGCCGTTGGACCCCGGCTACCCCCGCGAACGCCTCGCGTACATGCTTCAGGACAGCCAACCTGTCGCGCTGCTGGTTCACGCGGCCACCCGCGACTTGCCGGGGGAGGTGGCAATTCCGGTGATCGACTTCGACCACTGCGCCTGGCATCACGCGCCGGATGGCAACCCGTCGGTGCCGGGGCTGACCGTCGCCAACCTGGCCTACGTGATGTACACCTCCGGCTCCACCGGTAGGCCCAAAGGCGTGATGATCGAGCATCGTGGCCTGGGCAACCTCATGCACTGGGGCTCTCGGCTGTGCCCCAACGCCGAGGGCGGTGCGCTGTTGCAACGGGCGCCGTTCAGCTTCGACGGCTCGGTCTGGGAGCTGTTCTGGCCGCTCGCCAGCGGCATGCGCCTGGTTCTTGCGCGGCCTGATGGGCATCGCGAGCCGGCTTACCTGGCTCAAGTGATTCGCGAGCAACAGATCAGCGTGATCAAATTCGTGCCGGCGATGTTGCAGCAGTTCCTCGAACTGCCAGAGTCCGCCCTGTGCACCAGCCTCACCGACGTGCTGTGCGGCGGCGGCGAACTCACCGAGGCCCTGGCCCGTGGCGTGCAGGCGCGCTTGCCCCAGGTGCGCCTGCATAACGTCTACGGCCCCACTGAAGCCACGGTGGACAGCAGCGCCTGGACCCTGGAACCGGGCGCACCGGTGCCCGCGTTGCAACTGCCGATTGGCCGGGCGATCAACAACACCCGCCTGTATGTGTTGGACGAACACGATGCGCCGGTGCCCATGGGCGTCAGCGGCCAGCTGCATATCGGCGGTGTCGGCGTGGCCCGGGGCTATCTGGGATTGCCGCAGATGACGGCCGAGCGCTTTATCGACAGCCCGTTCGTGACCGGCGACCGGCTGTATCGCACGGGGGATCTGGTGCGCTACCTGCCGGACGGCAACCTGGAGTTCCTCGGGCGCAACGACTTCCAGGTCAAATTGCGCGGCGTGCGCCTGGAACTGGGAGAAATTGAATCGCGCCTGCTCGCGCATCCGGCCTTGCGTGAGGTGGCGGTGCTGATCCGCGATGAGCGTCTGCTCGCGTACTTCACCCTCCGCGGCCCGGCGCCGAGCCTCGAAGACCTGCGTGCTCACGTGCTGGAGCAGTTGCCGGAATACATGGTGCCGGCAGCCTTCGTGCAGTTGGAGGTACTGCCCCTCAACCCCGCCGGCAAACTCGACCGCCAGGCACTGCCGGAACCGGGGCTGGCGTCGGTGCTGAGCCGTGGCTACGAAGCGCCGGTCGGCGAAGTGGAAACATCGATGGCCGGTATTTGGGCGGAGGTCTTGAGGCTGGAACGGGTAGGGCGTCACGACCACTTCTTCGAATTGGGCGGGCATTCTCTGCTGGCGGTGAACCTGGTGGCGCGAATGCGCAAGGCCGGGCTTGAGGTGGACGCGCGCAGCGTGTTCAGCCACCCGACGTTGGCCCAGCTTGCGGTGCGTACAGTGACGCAGGTGAAGCGGGTGGACGTGCCCGACACTGCGATCCCTCAACTTAATCGCCGCCGGCGGATTTGAAAGCGGCAATGCGGTCATTGCAGGAACTGGCTGTCAGCAGGTCGATTACCGATTGGAAGAGGAGGGGACTGTCTTCGTCTGGGCGATCCAGCCTACGACGTACTGGAAGGTTCTCATCGAAGCAGTGAACGTCAATCTCACCTGTTACGGAACCATTTCTTTGCGTTCACCAATAAGGTGCCGTGCCCCGGTATGCGTTAAGAGCACCGTGTTGGCACAATTTAATGTTGATAAAAAAGGTGTATATGACTCTTTCTATTGGTAACTCCGTTTCTCAATCCTCCCCTTACGCAGCAGCTGCTGTCTCAGGTGAGAAGATGCCAGGCCTGCCGACCCGTGACGAGCGTAGGCCCGAGGGTGATCAGCGCAACGCGCAGCAGATCCAATACGATAACCCTATCCTGAACCGGACAATTTTGTCGGGAAGCGACGATGCAACCCCTAATGGGCGAGAGAGCCGAGATAGGCTGACCAACAATCTGAAGCAACAGGTAGGCGACTTTACCTCCGACAACCAAGACCCTGAGTCTCGTGCCGATGCGAATTATCGCTTGGCGCATGCGGTCAACTACATTGATAGCGATCCGAGTCTATCCAGGCATCAGAGCAGGTCGCCAGGTGATGGAACTCTGGATCAGAAATCCGAGGTATACCGCTTGGTTACCTTCAGCAAGGAAGGTTATTCCGCCCTGAATCAAAAATAATCGGGTTTTACTGGCGGTTGTATCCGCTGCCCACGTCGCTCACCTACGGTCGGCGTGGTCTCGGGATAAACGCCACACTCCCATCCTCACGCTTCTGAAACAACCGCTCGCCGTTGGCCGGCTGGGTGCTGATCACCTGATGATCCGCACCCAGGAATGCCAGCGGCGCCGGATCATCCTTGGAAAACTGCGCGACGATGATCGTACGGTGCGGGTCGAAGGCCTGGCCGCTGGTTTTTTCCAGCCAGGCCATGAAGGCAGCGGTGTCACCCTGGCGGGGAAAGTCCTGGGTTTCGGCGATGTAGTAGAACGGCTTGCCGCCATTTTGCAGGTACATCGGAACCTTGTTGTCGACTTCCACCAGCACCATCTGCCATTGGTTCCAGGGCGCGCTTTTCACGGCCTCGGCTTGTACATCCTCGGCGAAGCGGGTCACGCCGCCGTTGCCGTTGGACCAGGGATAGGCCACGCCGAGGATCAACAGCATGAGTGCGGCAGCGATCCCCAGAGCCTTCTGCCAGCACGGCCAACTGGCGGGCTTTTTCCACACGCGTTCACTCAGCCACCACGCCGCCAGCAACTGGGCAAACGGCACCAGCGGCAGTACGTAGTAGCTGCGCCGGCTGCCGCTGGCGGTAAAGAACACAAACAGCAGGCCCAGGCCCCACACCAGCCAACGCACGTTCGGCGGGGTGTGGCGCCAGTGCCGCACGGCCAGCCACAGGCCGAGCAGCCAGCACGGCGTCCAGGGCAGGGTGTAGGCGGGCAGGTAGATCAGGTAGGTGTAGATCGGCCCCATATGGTCGAAGGGGTCGAAGAAACGCACCACGTTTTCCCGGAACACCAAGGCCAGGCCGCTCGCGCCATAGGTCGGTGCGCCGTAGACGTGCGACAGCACGAAGGGCACGGCGTACACCGCGGCGGCGATCAGCACGGCCAGCAGCAGGCGCAGGTTGAGGTGGCGCTTGTAGCGCTGTTCGCCGAGCAAGTGCGGCAACAGCACCAGACCGGGCAGCACGAAGCCGATCAGGCCTTTGAACAACGACGTCAGGGCCAGCAACAGGAAAAACACCGTGTAGCGCCACAGCCGTGTGTCGTCGGGGCCGCGCCAATACCAGGCGACGGCCGCCAGTACGCCGCACACGGTGAGCACATCCGCCGTGGCCACGCGGGCCCAGAACAGGAAGTAGAACGTGGTGGCGAGCATCCAGCCGGCGATCAGCCCCGTGCCCTTGCGGAATAAACGTTCGCCGATCAGGTACACCAGCCACACACTCAACCACGCGCCGATCACCGACGGCAGGCGCAACGACCAGGGGCCGAGGCCCCCCATCAGGTGGGCTGCGCCGGTGATCAGCCAGTAGGAGGGCAGGGGTTTGTCGTAATAGGGCACGCCCTTGAGGTACGGGTCGAAATAATCGCCGCTTTGCAGCATCTGCAAGACGATATTCGCCCAGCGGGTTTCCGGGCCCCACAGGTCACGCGCGCCCAGGCCAGTGAGCAGCAGCAGGGCCGAGACGCCGAGCAACAGCAGGAGAGCGCCGCGTTCGGTCTTGAAATAACCCGGCATCATGGCGCCTGTGGGTAGAGGATAAGTTCCAGGTAGCCCTTGTAGTAGCGTTTGCCTCCGGGCGGCAATTGCCCGGCCTCGCGCATTTCACTGGTGCTGTTGACCCGCAGCAGCACGCCGACCGAGCCGTGCTGGCGCGCCTCTTTGAGCCAGCCCTGAACCTGTTCCAACTCCACTTTGCGTGTGACCGCACCGGCGTACTGCAAGCCGTAGCGCAACTCGCCTTCGGTGTCATACAGCGCCACGTCGGGTCGTTGCAGGCGCCAGGCCAGGGCGCTGGCGCTCCCTAGTTCGTTGCTCAGCAGCGCGTGGGTGTGCTGCAGCTCATCCAGGTGTTCCAGCACAAATTGGTCGGGCATTTCGTTATCGGCGATGCAGGCCGGCATGCTCGACGGCAACAGCACCACCAGCAGGCCGATGCCCAGGGCCGGCATCGCCCACAGCGTCAGCGGCCGCACGCTTTGCAGCAGGTTGGTGAGGATCCAGCCCAGCAGCACGATAAACGCCAGGGACAGGCTGAACATCTCGGCATGGCTGTTGCTGTACAGCGGCCGGGCGATTTGCAGGTAGATCAGCCCGACCATGGCGGCCATGCCGATCATGAAGTTGAACAGGCCATTGAGGCGCAGGGTGCGGGTTTTGCCCTGGCTGACCAGCTCGCTCAGGGTATGCCCCATCAGCAACGCCAGGGGCAGCAGGCACGGCATGATGTAGGTCGGCAGCTTGCCGTTGCTCAGGCTGAACAAGCCCAGGGGCAGCAGCAACCACAGGGCCAGGAAGGCGATTGCCGGTTGGCGCTTTTCTTTCCAGGCCTGGTACAGGGTGTTGGGCAGCAGCCCGGCCCACGGCAGGCAAGCCACCGCCATGATCGGCAGGAAGAACCACCAGGGTCGCACGTGCTGCGCGTTGTCGGCGCTGAAGCGGCGGATGTGTTCATTCCAGAAAAAGAAGCGCCAGAAATCCGGTTCCTGAGTGTGGATCGCCAGCACCCAGGGCAAACACACCAGCACAGCCACGCCGATGGCCAGCGGGCCATACCGCAGCAACTCGCCCAGGCGCCGCTGCCAGAGCATATAGGGAACGGCAATCAGCACCGGCAGCGCCCACGCCAGGAAACCCTTGGTCATGAACCCCATGGCACAGGCAAAACCCAACACGGCCCAAGCGCCTAGGCGGTTGCGCAGGGTGCTGCTGTCGAGGGCAAACCACAGCGCCACCAGGCTCAGGTTGACCCACAAGGTGAATTGCGGATCGAGGTTGGAATACCCCGCTTGCCCGGCCACCAGGCCAAAGCTCAGGTAGAGCAGGGCACAGGCGAAGCTTTTTCGCGGGTCGTTCCACAGGCGACGGGCGATCAGGTAAGCGAGCAGCACGCTCAAGCCGGTGGTCAGGGCCGAGGCGATGCGCACGCCGAACAGGTTCTGGCCAAACACGGCCTGGCCCAGGGCGATCAGCCAGTAACCGGCGGCCGGTTTTTCGAAATAGCGGATGCCCATGAAATGCGGTGCCACCCAGTTGCCGCTCAGGAGCATCTCCTGGCTGATCTGGGCGTAGCGGGTTTCATCCGGTATCCACAAACCGTGCAGGCCCAGTGGCAACAGATAAAACGCGACGAAGGCCAGCAAGAGTACCGGCAGGGGTTTCAGGCGAGTCATGAAAACGTCGCTCCTTGACGTCTGATGGTGGTTTTTTCAACTAATGAAGTAATGGCGAAAGTCGTCACAGCGGTCACTAAATAACAGGAAATAGTCATAACGACCTTAATTAAGGACGCAACTAAACATGCCAGAACAGGGCTGTCTTTTTGCTGAACATAAGCCGTAGCGGCGGGAAGGGAATGACTTAGATTTGTTTAAGCGCGGCAGGCCAGTCCTGGTTTTTCATGATGCCCAGGGCCTTGAACTTGCCGTTGGCCAGCACCTGCACGAACAGCGCGCTGCCGTACTCGGAAAACGTGGCGTGGGGGAAGCCCAGGGCGGTTTCAAAGTCGGCGATGCAACCACTGTGGGTGACGAATACGAGGTTGCGTCCAGCCTGTTTGTGGCTGAGCAGTTCTTCGCCCATGGCCTTGCCGCAGACGGCTTGTTCGCTGGAGGTCATGTCGGTTTTGCCGAACATGAAACGCGAGGTCTGGGCCGTGCGAATGGCGGGGCTTGAGAGTACGTCGGTGCCGTCCATGCCCATGGATTTAAAGGCTTTTCCCAGGTTTTCGGCGTGTTGGCTGCCGTTGATCGTCACGCCTTCCACCGGGCCCAGGCACGGGTTGCTCGAACGGTCGCAGCGCTCTTCATGACGCACCAGTACGATCAGGTCGCCGTCGCGCCACAGCGGCAGCACCTGGGAGGTCAACAGGCGGTTGCCCACGCCAAGGTCCCGCGGGGAAGTCGGCCAGAACAGCGCGCAAGTGAGCAGCACGGCGAGCACGGCAAGTCCGAGCCAAAGCGGTTTGAGGCGCTTGAAAAAGGCTCGGCGCGAGCGTGGTTTAATCAGGGTAAGGTCAACCACTACATTCACCATGGTCACTATCGGCTGTGTTGTATTAATTAGGCGCAACTTGTCGGCAAGTGCCCGAAGTGAAGCGCGAGGCTGTCACAGGGTGGCTGTCTTTTCGCTGAACATGCTGCGGTTAGAAGTTGCCAGGCGTGACAACTAAAAAGTTGCCGACGAGTGACGCATGGCCGGCAATTTAAAGTGCGGTGGGTGGGCGGCCGGTGAAAAGCATGTGAAAAATTTGCGTGGCCTTGATCCTCAGCCGTTATTCTCGATTGCCAGCCATCCGATGAGTGCTCCCATGTTGCAGGTGCAAGGTGTCTTCAAAAGCTACGCCACCCCCCAAGGCCCGTTGGCGGTGTTGGCGGGGGTCGACTTGCACCTGGGAGCGCGCAGCAGCCTGGCGTTGATGGGTGAGTCCGGCAGCGGCAAGAGCACGCTGCTGCACTTGGTTGCCGGGCTTGATCGGGTGGACGGCGGCAGCATCCTGGTAGGTGAGCAGCGCCTTGACCGCATGAGCGAGGCGCAACTGGCCCACTGGCGGCGTACCGAAGTCGGCCTGGTGTTCCAGCAGTTCAACCTGATCGGCAGCTTGCGCGTCGACGACAACCTGGCGTTCCAGGCCCGCCTGGCGGGGCGTTTTGACCCGCAGTGGCAGGCGCAATTGGTCGAACGCCTGGGCCTGGGGGACTTGCTCAAGCGTTACCCGGAACAACTCTCGGGCGGCCAGCAGCAACGGGTGGCGGTGGGGCGGGCGTTGGCCTCGCGCCCAGGTTTACTGTTGGCCGACGAGCCCACCGGCAACCTCGACGAAGCCACCAGCGATGAGGTGCTGCAACTGCTGTTGGACCTGCTGCGCGACAGTCCCACCAGCCTGTTGATGGTCACCCACAGCCCACGCATCGCCGCCCGCCTGGACCGGCAAGTGGTGCTGCATCACGGACAGGTCATGCCGACGTGAGGGTGTTCTACTGGACCTTGCGTGCCTTGCTCAGCCATTGGCGACGCCATCCGGTGCAGTTCTTCAGCGTGCTCACCGGCCTGTGGCTGGCCACCGCGCTGCTGACCGGGGTGCAGGCCCTTAACAGCCAGGCCCGCGACAGCTACGCGCGCGCCAGCCAATTGATCGGCGGCGAACCCCAGGCCAGCCTCAGTGCGCCGGACGCCGCCAGTTTCCCGCAAACGCTGTTTGCCCAACTGCGTCGTGCCGGGTGGCCGGTGTCGCCGGTGGTACAGGGGCGGCTGCAACTCCAGGGGCATGAGGACGTGCGCCTGCAATTGATGGGCATCGAACCACTGTCGTTGCCCGGCAGCGGCGCGGTGGCGGGGCAGCGCCTGAGCCAGGCGCAGATGCTGGCCTTCTTTGAACCGCCGGGGCGTACCTGGATTGCACCGCACACCTTGCAGGCCCTGGGGCTGCGCGAGGGCCAGCAACCGCTCACGCTGACTGGGCAGCGCCTGCCGCCGTTGCAGGTCCAGGCGGATATGGCGCCCGGCCTGTTGCTCACCGATATCGGGTTTGCCCAGGCGCTGCTGGAGATGCCCGGCCAGCTCTCACGCCTGCTGGTGGACAAGGCCTTCGCCGCTCGCCATCCCACACCGCCCGCCGGGCTGCTGCTCAAGCAGGGCGAGGAGAATAACCTCGCGCGGCTGACCGAGAGCTTTCACCTGAACCTTGATGCGTTGGGCTTCCTGTCGTTTGTGGTGGGGCTGTTTATCGTGCACGCGGCCATCGGCCTGGCCCTGGAGCAGCGGCGCGGGTTGTTGCGCACGTTGCGCGCCTGTGGGGTGAGTGCGCGGATGTTGATCCTCGGCCTGGGGGTGGAGCTGGGGGCGTTGTCGCTGTTGGGGGGCGTGCTCGGCGTCGCCAGTGGTTATCTGCTGGCCAGCCTGTTGCTGCCGGATGTGGCCGCCAGCCTGCGTGGCTTGTATGGCGCCGAGGTGCCGGGCCAATTGAGCTTGAGTCCCTGGTGGTGGGCGGCAGGGTTGGGCTTGAGCCTGCTCGGCGCCTTGCTTGCCGGCGCCAGCAGCCTGTGGCGCGCGGCGCGTCTGCCGTTGCTGGCGCTGGCCAACGCCCAGGCCTGGCACGAGGCCCATGGGCGCTGGTTGCGGCGCCAGGGCTGGGTCGCGGCTACGGCCTTGCTGATCGCGTTGTGGGCGTTATGGCTGGGCGACAGCCTGGCGGCGGGCTTTGTGTTGATGGCGGCCTTGCTGCTCGGCGCCGCCCTGGGGTTGCCGGTCGTGCTCAATGGGCTGTTGAAGGCCGTATTGGGGCGCAGCCGTTCGGTCCTCGGCCAATGGTTCCTGGCTGACTGCCGCCAACAATTGCCGGCCCTGAGCCTGGCATTGATGGCGCTGCTGTTGGCCCTGGCCGCGAATATCGGCGCGGGCTCCATGACCTCGGGCTTTCGCCACACCTTCAATAACTGGCTGGAGCAACGCCTTACCGCCGAGCTGTACCTCAACCCGCAAACCCCGGCCCAGGCAGAGCAACTCAGCGCCTGGCTGGCGCAGCAACCGTTGGTGCAAACCGTGTTGCCCACCTGGCAGGTCGCGGTGCAATTGCAGGGCTGGCCGGCGGATCTGTTTGGCGTGGTCGACGACCCGACCTATCGCCAGCACTGGCCGTTGCTGGAAGCGGCGAGGGCGCCGTGGGACCAGTTGCAGCAAGGCGATACCCTGATGCTCAGCGAACAGCTGGCGCGGCGGCTGGAGGTTACGCTGGGTGATACGCTGAGCATTCCCACGCCCCAGGGGGTGTGGTCGCCCACCGTAGTGGGGGTGTACGCCGATTACGGCAACCCCAAGGGCCATATGCTGGTCAACGCCCGCCACCTGCTGGCCCACTGGCCGACACTGACGCCGGCGCGATTCAACCTGCGGGTGTTGCCGGAAAACGTGGCGCCGCTGGTGGGTGAAGTGCAGCGCGCCTTTGCCCTGGAAGACAGCCGTATCGTCGATCAACAGCAACTCAAGGGCTGGTCGAGCCAGGTGTTCGAGCGCACCTTCGCCGCCACCGCCGCGCTCAACAGCCTGACCCTGGGCGTGGCCGGCGTGGCGCTGTTCATCAGCCTGCTGACCCAGAGCCAGAGCCGCCTCGGCCAACTCGCCCCGCTGTGGGCATTGGGGGTGACGCGCAGGCAATTGATGCTGCTGAACCTGGGACAAACCTGGCTGCTGGCGGGGCTCACGCTGCTGCTGGCATTGCCCCTGGGGCTGTTGCTGGCGTGGTGCCTGGATGCGGTGATCAACGTGCAGGCCTTTGGCTGGCGCCTGCCGTTGCAAGTGTTCCCGTGGCAGCTCGCACAATTGCTGGGGCTGGCGATGTTGGCCACGTTGCTGGCGTCGGCTTGGCCGCTGTGGCAGCTGTACCGCAGCCGTCCGGCGGATTTGTTGAGGACGTTTGCCCATGAAGATTAAGCCCCTGTTCCTGGCTGTACTCTCTGTAGGAGCGAGCTTGCTCGCGAAAAAACCGAGAGCGCCGCGTGCAGCCGGAATGCCCGCGTTATCGTTGACGTTTTTCGCGAGCAAGCTCGCTCCTACAGGGCTTCTTCTGTTGCTGCTAGGCGCGTGCGACCAACAACCTGCGCCGCCGGAAAGCTTCGCCGGCCTGGGCAGTGACGCGGCCGACTTTGCTCAGGTGCTGCCCGGCAAGGTCTTCAGCTTTCCCGAGGACCATGGCCCCCACGATGGCTTTCGGATCGAGTGGTGGTACGTCACCGCCAACCTCAAGGACGCCCAGGGCAATGTGTTCGGCGTGCAATGGACGCTGTTTCGCAACGCCCTCAAGGCCGGGCCGACCCAAGCGGGCTGGCACGACTCGACCGTATGGCTCGGCCACGCCGCCGTCACCTCCGCCACTCGCCACTACGCTGCCGAACGCTTCGCCCGCGGCGGCGTCGGCCAGGCCGGGGCGCAGGCAGCGCCGTTCAACGCCTGGATCGACGACTGGAATTTCGCCAGCCAGCCCGGTGCCGCGAGCGCCTTGGCGGACATGCAACTCAAGGCCAGCGGTGCGCAATTTGCCTACGACCTGCGCCTCACCTCCAGCCGGCCATTGGTGTTGCAAGGCGACAACGGCTACAGCCGCAAATCCGATCAGGGCCAGGCGTCGTACTACTACAGCCAGCCCTTTTTTACCGCCGAAGGCAGTGTCAGCATCGACGGCCAGACGTATCAGGTCAGCGGCCCGGCCTGGCTCGACCGCGAATGGAGCAGCCAACCGCTGACCGCCAGCCAGACCGGCTGGGACTGGTTCTCCCTGCACCTGGACCGTGGCGAGCAGTTGATGCTGTTTCGGGTGCGGCAAACCGACGGCGCGTCCTACCTGACCGGCACCTGGATCGACCGCGAAGGCCACACCCAGACCCTGCACAATGCCGATATCCAACTGGCACCGCTGGACACCACGACGATCGACGGCCGCCAGATTCCTACACGCTGGTCGCTGAAGATTCCCGGCAAGCAGCTGGATATCAGCACCCAGGCCGTCAACCCCAAGGCCTGGATGAACCTGAGTATTCCGTACTGGGAAGGGCCGGTGCGGTTTGAGGGTGGGGTGGGGTACCTGGAGATGACCGGATATTAGGGTTGTTTCTGTAGGTGCTGTTTCTTCGTTAAGTAGGCAACTTCCCAAATGCAATTCAGACCACCTGCGCTTGTGTTCGGGGCGTAGGTGCTTGCTTATATTTCGACGCCATATTCTTTGCATCTCGGATGTAGGGCATGGCGCAGAGCTATATCAACGACCGCGCAACGGACTACACCAGTTTGAAATCCCGCCTGATGGGGGGCGCCCCGAGCCGACAACGCTCCGATCATTTTGATGTGCTGAACCGGCACCTGCGCCCCGGCCTGGTCGCGCCGGGGCAACTGGTGATTATTCCCGATGCCTACAGCGTGAGCTGTTCCGGCGAAGAAGCCTGGTTAATGCGTCATGCGGAAACAGTTCGTCGCAACCTGGAAATGAATACCTCGGCGGGCACGGAGTTGATCGGCAACTATGACTTGCTGCAGAGCTTCATGGCCTACGGTTCTATTGGGATCGGCAGTTCGACATCGGCCTGGTCACGGCATCTGGACGAGGTGGCGCAGACCCTGGAGGACATCGAGCGGTTGCATCAGCGCTTGAAGGACGGTGCGTTGGACCGGGATGGCTTTATCAAACAGCGCCAGGCGTTGTTCCGGCGCTTGGATCTGCAACTGCAAGGCGCGGCACGGTTCGGCACGGGGTTGCAGGGCAATGAGTCGTTGAAGAAGGTGCTGGGGATTTCGACCAAAAGCTATCTGCATAAAGGCGAGATTGCGGGGTATGCACAGCGCATGCGCGAGATTGCGCAGATGTCCAAGTGGCTGGGTAACGGGACTTTCATTGGGATCGCGCTGGACGTGGGCGTGACGGGGCTGGAGATCAAGGAGGCGTGTGTGACGGAACGGGAGGCGCAGTGCAGGAGGGCGAAGTATGTGGAGACGGGGAGGTTGGTGGGGGGAGTGGCTGGGGCTGCTGTCGGGGGAAAGTATGGTGCAGCCTTCGCTCTTCGTGCTTGTCACCTATTTTTGGGTATTTCGATGAAGGGACAAGGTGCGCTTGCGTGCGCAGTTATTGGCGGCGCTGCGGGTGGGCAGGCGGTAGGCTCTGGTCTAGGTGATGAAGGTGCGTTATTGGGTGGAAAGATCCTGGAGGTCAACGGTGATTTGATCTTCGAGCCAGAGGGGGCTTAATCGTGTCGTTTTTTCTTGCCTTCACCATTGTGCATTTTGTGGGGGCGTTTGTCGTTTTGGGGCTGGCGCTGTTTGCCGAATATACAAAACTCGACGAGGTAGAAGGTTATTTCAGTCATAACGAAAGGGTTCGCGCCAATAAGCGATTTTGGAGACGAAACCGATGGCTCGACAGGCAATACCGCATGCTGTTGATGTTTGATTTCCTGTCTGACTCAGCTCGCTATGTGAAAGCAGGCGTTGTGACCGAGGCCGAGCTGGCGTCTGTTCCATTAGGACTGAAACGTTGGGTGTTGTGGCCCTATTACGTCGGCTTTATTTGGGTTATCGCAACAGTCGTTTGGACTGTTTGGCGTAGATGGGCCGACATCCCTATTTGAAAGAGTCTGCATTTTTCCATAAAAATACTGTACATCCATCCAGTCTTGTCCTACATTCCATCCCAGGTGACCGGATGTCACCTGACCTTCAGTTTTTAACTATGGATGGATAAAAAATGAAATCGAAAAAAGCCTTTATGCTCGGCGCGGCCATGGCGGCCACCTGCTTTGTCTCGGCCTTTGCCCTCGCTGAACAATACCCTCACCTGGCTGCGCAAGCGGCGCCTCCTGCGGTCAAGCAAGGCTTGAAAAACGCTGCGAAGATCAAGGCCAACAAGGCGACGGCTGCCCTCAAGCAGCAATTGCTGGCGGGTGCCCAGCAGAAGAAACCCCTGTTTGCCCCCAAGGCGAAGGCTGACTCGGTGGTGGAAGACAACACTGCGCCGGCCAGGGTGACCAAGCTGCAGAAAACCACGGCCCAGTCGGCGCCTGCCGTACAGGCTGCGCTGGTCCAGGGCTGTGAGCAGACGCTGGACATCAACTCGCTCTACACGATCGATGGCGTGCAAACCGGCGACCTGCTGTGCTACCACTTCAACCTGCCGCAGAAGGCGCGGATCAATGTTCTGCTGGTCAACCAGACCGCAGGCACCGACATGTCGTTGTCGCTGTTCCAGGACGATGGCCAGGGCAATCCGCTGCCCCTGGGCACCTCCAATAACCCCGGCACCGGCGATGAAAGCCTTGGCGGCGTGGTGCCGGCCGGCGATTACTACTGGTTCATGGAAGCCAACGCGGCGGTCCAGGGCTCGAGCTTCCAGTTCGGTGTGGCGGTCGATACCAACCTTGATGCGTTCGAACCCAATGACACCCCGGACACGGCCTTCCAACTGCCGGACACCCTCAACTACATCAACGGCAACGCCGACAGCCTGGATGATGTCGATTACTTCGATTTCACCGCCGTCCGTGGCCAGAGTGTGGGTATTGCGCTGACGGCCGATGCGACCAGTGGCAGCACGCGCAACAAGTGGATCCTCGAGCGTTTCGATGGCGCCCAGTGGGTCACCGTGGGGGCCAACGTCGTGTCGACCTCGATCACGAGCCCGGGTGTCGGTGGCGTGGTCAAGGTGCGTGTGCGGCCGAACCAGCACCCGAACGAGCCGTGGAGCGCGACCGGCAAGTACAACTTGTCGTTCGGTTCCAACCCGCGGGTGAACAGCCCGGATGTGAAGGGCGAGGCGAACGTGTTGCGCATCCCGTATTCGGCTTCCGACGTGGGCTACGGCTACATGACCACCCAAGCCTATCGTGACCTGACCTGGACCATGGGCCTGTCGGACAGCACCGGTGCACCGCTGGTGGGCCTGCACCCGATCGTCTATCTCGACCAGCGGATCGACCCGGCCAACGGCGATATCGTCTACAAGGCGTATTCGGCGGCGACCGGCAGTTCGGGGCAAGCGTCTGGCACGATCAATGTGGGCACCTGCTCCGGTGATTTCCAGACCACCTTTGTCGATTACGCCCAAGGTTACAAGAACACCTGGCGTACCGATTTCAACTATGGCGTGTGGCGCATGGAAGTACTGGAATACCCCGGTATCGGCGTCGGTGGTGACAACGTCGAGTTCGTCAGCTTCGGCCACCTGTGCAAACAGACCTTGCTGAGCAGCACCAAGAGCTGAACATGATTGACCCGTAGTACCCAGGGCATACAGGCCAAGCGCCTGTATGCCCTTTTTGCGTTATTGCGCCAACGCCAGCTTCAACGGCAAGCGCGCCATGCTCGTATTCTTCAATGAGCCCAGGTACAGCCAGTCGCCATATTCCCGGGCCGTGGTGATGGGTGAGTAATTGCCGGCGCTGCCATCCTGCAAATTGGCGATGACCTTGCCGTCGGTATCCAGCCCCAGCACGAAGGCTTTGCGCTCAATGGGCTTGGGCACCACCATCAGCGCGCGGACCATCACCTTGCGCAGCAATGGGTAGCCGGCAAAGCTGTCCAGCAGCGGGTTGCGTGGTGAGTACAGCGCCACCCAGAAACGGTCCTGGCCGTTGAAACTGAGGTTGTCCGGGAGGCCGGGCAGGTTGTCGATAAACAAGTCGTGGTTGCCCGCACGTTCGCCCTTGAGCCAGTAGCGGCTGATGCGATACGCCCCGGTTTCATTGACCAGCAGGTAATTTTCATCGGGGCCGAGGGCCACGCCGTTGGCGAATTGCAGTTGGTCCAGCAACACCTCGGTGGTGCCGTTGCGAAAGTCATAGCGCAGCAGGCGACCATCGCCGCCATGCTCGATCACCGCCTCGCCATCCTGGCCATAACCCCAGCGGCTCGAAGCATCGCTGAAGTACGCATAGCGCCCGCCGGCATCGATGGTCACGTCATTGGTAAAGCCAAAGGGGACGCCATTGGCGCTGGCGCTCAGGACGGTCAGTTGGCGCTGGGGATCCAGCGCGAGCAAGCCCTTGACCCCGTCGGCAATGATCAAGCGCCCGTCCGGGTGCAGCGCCATGCCCAGCGGCCGACCACCGGTATTGGCCAGCACTTCCAGAGTGGGGCTGTCGGGCGACGTGCGGATGATGCGGCCGTCATGCAGCCCGCTGATCAGAAGCCCGTTGGCATCGAGCAGCAAGGCCTCGGGGCCGGCGATGCCCTGGGCGCCGATTTTCTGCACAGCCTTGAGGCGTTGGTTGTCGGCATAGGCGCCTTCCTTCATCGATGGCGCCTTGGGCGGAGCCCAGTTCACCGGTTGCACTTTGGTCGGCATCAACAGCAGGAAAGCGATCACCGCCAGCAGCAGCACAAACAGCAGATGACGCATTTTCTTTCGACGGGTACTCATGACGATTCCTGGTTGTCGTTGGGGTTCGGTTCCCAGTACAGGGTGCCGAACAGGTAATCCATCAGCGGGAGGACGATATTGAAATTGCGCCCCTGCATCAGCTCGCGGCGGTGATGCAGGGCGTGCAGTCGGTGCATCTGGCGAATCCACGGCAGGCGCGCCAGCGGGTGGTCGGCGGGCAAGTGCTCGCAGGCGTGGAACACTTCGTAGAGCAGGTAACCGAGGATCATGCTCCCGGCGAACAGCCCGGCGACATTGGTGTTCAGGTGCTGGAGCAACCACCAGGCGGGGAGGGTGATGACCAGGCTGTGCAGCACGATCAGCCACGCCGGAAAGAGAATGACGCGCCAGTCTCGCGGGCTGTCGTAGGTCATGTGGCCGGGGGTAAAGAAGCTGTGGTGATCACCGGTGTGGCGCGCATAGAACAGGCGGGCCAAGGCGTGCTTGTGGTGGCCGAGGTGGCGATGCACCAGGTAGATACAGAGGTTGAAGAACACCAGGGTCAGCGGCACGGTCAGCCACTCGAACGGCGTAACTCGGTGGGTGGAGGCCCCGGCCAGGGAGATGCAGCACACGCCATAGCCGAGCACAAAGCCGGCGTGCAGCCAGGGGTTGTAATGGGGGCTGACCTCGGCGCGGTAGCGGCTGCGAAACGTCTCGGTGGGGTGGACCATGGCGGGCTGCTCAGGTTTTTTTGTTGGAGACTGAGCTTAGTTGGTACACGGGAATCTGCGAGTTTTGCGCGCTGCGCCGGGGAAGGGATTCAGATCAACGGGTCCCAGCGCTGTGACCAGTCACTCTCGGCCTTGACCACTTCACGCAGCAGCCCCAGGGCCTGTTGCAACACCGCCGAATCCCGTGCCCGCGAGTACACCAGGAACGTCGGGAAGCTGAACTCAGGGGCCTTGGGCACGCGCTGCATCACGCCGCTGTCCAGGTAGCTCTGGACCACCCGCGTGCGGAAATACCCGGCGCCGCCATTCTCGAGGATGTACTGCAATGCCAGCGGCCCGAGGTTGAAACTCACCGCCGCGCGAGCCCTGTCGGGCAGGGCAGCGTCGTGCTGCTGGCGGAAACCCGGGCCCCAATCGATGTAGACGTACGGGGCCGGTTTGCTCGCCAGCTGCACCAGGATCAGTTTTTCTTCCAGCACCTGCTCCACCTGCAACCCCGGCCAGTACTGCGGCTGGAACACCAGCGCCGCATCGAGTACGCCGAGCTCCAGTTGCCGCAGCAGGTATTCACCTTCACGCACTTCGGTACGCAGGGCATGCCCGGGGATCTGTTCGCGCAGGGCCCGGGCCCAACCGAGCATCAGCGGGTTGCACAGGCTGACTTCACCGCCGATATGCAGCACATTGCGGTAGCCATCGGGCAACGGCAGGTCGCGCCGCGCGGCTTCCCAGGTTTGCAGCAACTGGTTGGCGTACACCACAAACGCCTCGCCGTCGGCGGTCAGGCGAGCACCGGCACGGTTGCGCACGAACAGCGTACTGCCCAGCTGGCTTTCCAGGTTTTTAACGCGTGCGGTGATGGCGGTCTGGGTGACGTGCAGTTTCTCGGCGGCGGCGGCCAGGCTGCCGCAGCGGGTGATTTCCAGGAAAGTGCGTGCCAGTTCGATGTCCATGAAGCCCCCGGGGATGAATGGGGGACATTGTAGAGGCAGGGGATTGGAGTGCGCTCAGAAAATGTGGGAGAGGCAAGTCGAATCGTCGCACCGCCCCTCCCACATTTGGATCTACGGTGTTGGGGTGATCGGTGTCTGTAAGTGCCGGGTTGGAAACTCCTTGGCATACACCCGGCACACTCGCAACACCTGCTCATCGGCAAACCGCGCGCCCACCACATGCAACCCCACCGGCAAGCCATTCGCCGCCAAGCCGCACGGCACCGACGCCGCCGGCTGCTGGGTGAGGTTGAAGGGGTAGGTGAACGGCGTCCACTCGGTCCATTCCTGCATGCCGGAACCGGGCGGTACGTTGTGCCCGGCCTCGAACGCGGTGATCGGCATCATCGGCGAGACCAGCACGTCGTAATGCTCGTGGAATGCCGCCATCCGGGCCACCAGTGCCGCCCGCGCTTCCAGGGCTGCTGTGAAGTCATCCAGGCTCAACTGCTCGCCACGCTGGGCAATGCGCAGCAGCCCAGGGTCCAGCAGTTGTTTCTGCGCGTCGCTCATGGACCCGGTCAGGCGTGCCGCGCCCGCTGCCCACAAGGTGCTGAACACTTCCAGCGGATCGCTGAAACCGGGGTCGATCTGCTCGACATGGGCACCCAACTGCACCAGGCCCTCAACCGCCCGGGCGACCACCCTGGCCACCTGCGGGTCGACATCCACGTAGCCAAACGTGGGGCTGTAGGCCACGCGCAGGCCGTTCAAATTCGTCTGCGGCGTGAGCCATGGCGTGGTCCTCGGCGCGCCGATCAGGCCATCCCGCGCATCCGGCTGTGCCACCGCCTGCAGCATCAGCACGCTGTCTTCCACGGTGCGGGTCATCGGCCCCAGGTGCGAGAGGATGGTCATCGAACTGGCCGGCCATTGCGGCACATAGCCGAACGTTGGCTTGATGCCGAAGGTGCCGGTAAACGCGCAGGGGATGCGGATCGAGCCGCCGGCATCGCTGCCTTGGTGCAGCACGCCCAGGTTCAGCGCCGCTGCCGCCCCCGCGCCGCCAGACGAACCGCCCGCGGTGGTGCGGGTGTCCCACGGATTGCGCGTGATGCCGTACAGCGGGTTATCGGTGACGCCTTTCCAGCCGAATTCCGGGGTGGTGGTCTTGCCCAGCAGCACCGCGCCGGCCTGGCGCATAAAAGCCGGGAAGGGCGCGTCGACGTCCCACGGCCCCTCGGCCGACGAGGTGCGCGAGCCCTTGCGGGTGGGCATGCCGAGCGTCAGCGTGAGGTCCTTGATCGAGGCGGGCACGCCATCCAGGGCACCGCAGGGCTCCCCCTTCAACCAGCGTGCTTCCGACGCCCGCGCCGCGTGCAGCGCACCCTCGGGGTCGACATGGCAGTAGGCGTTGACCACCGGGTTGTAGCGCTCGATACGCAGCAGCGCATCTTCGGTGACGTCCACCGGCGATAAGGTCTTGTTACGGAAATGCTCCAGCAGTTGCACCGCTGTCAGTTGGCCCATCTCACTCATGCCCTGTCTCCCTGCGCCGCGTTGACCATGGCGCGCAACAACACGGCGCACCCGGCCGCCAGGTCATCCGGCGCGGCGTTTTCGATTTCGTTATGGCTGATGCCGCCTTCGCACGGCACAAAGATCATCCCGGCTGGGCCCAGCTCGGCGACGAAAATCGCGTCATGCCCGGCGCCGCTGACGATGTCCATATGGCTCAGGCCCAAGGCACCCGCCGCATCGCGCACGGCGTTGACGCAGGCCGGGTGGAAGTCCAGGGGCGGGAAGTCGGCGGTGGGCGTCAGTTCGAAGGTCAACCCGTGCCGGGCTGCGGTGGCTTCGATCACGCCACGTACTTCATCGACCATGGCCTGCAGCTTGTCGGCATGCAGGTGGCGCAGGTCGAGGGTCATGTGCACCTGGCCGGGAATCACATTGCGCGACCCCGGATGCAGGCTCAGGCAGCCGACCGTGCCGCAGGCGTGAGGTTGTTGCTGGTGGGCGATACGGTTGACCGCGCTGACCACCTCGGCGGCGCCGACCAGGGCGTCCTTGCGCAGGTGCATCGGCGTCGGCCCGGCGTGGGCTTCGACGCCGGTGAGGGTCAGGTCGAACCACTTCTGGCCCAGGCAGCCCATGACCACGCCAATGGTGGTGGCCTGGTCTTCCAGCACCGGGCCTTGCTCGATATGCGCTTCGAAATACGCGCCGACCGGGTGGCCCAACGCCGCACGCGAACCGGCATAGCCGATGCGCTGCAATTCAGCGCCCACCGACAGGCCTTGCTCGTCCTGCTTGTCGAGGGTGTCCTGCAGGTCGAACTTACCGGCAAATACCCCGGAGCCCATCATGCACGGCGGGAAGCGCGAGCCTTCTTCATTGGTCCATACCACCACTTCGAGCGGCGCCTGGGTCTCGATCTTCAAGTCATTGAGGGTGCGGATCACTTCCAGGCCGGCCATCACCCCGTAGCAGCCGTCGAACTTGCCGCCGGTGGGCTGGGTGTCGATATGGCTGCCGGTCATCACCGGCGGCAGGGCGGGATTACGCCCAGGGCGGCGGGCGAAGATATTGCCGATGGCGTCGACACTGACGCTGCACCCGGCGGCTTCGCACCACTGTACAAACAGGTCACGGGCCTGGCGGTCCAGGTCGGTGAGGGCCAGGCGGCACACGCCGCCCTTGACCGTGGCGCCCAGTTGCGCCAGGTCCATCAGCGATTGCCACAGGCGGTCGCGGTTGATCAGCGGGGCGTTGCCCTGGAGCGGTTGCGCAAAACTGTTCATCTGCATTCTCCCGTCAGGCGCTCAGCGCCAGGTAGCGGTTCTTGATGGTCGGGTCGGCGCGGAAGGCGGCGGCGCTGCCCTCGTAGACCACGCGGCCCTGTTCGAGGACGTAATGGCGGTCGGCGAGCTTGTCGCAGACCATCAGGTTCTGTTCCACCAGCAGCACCGGCAGGCCGTCGTCCTTGACCTTGCGCAGGATCTTCACCAGTTCGTCGACGATCACCGGGGCCAGGCCTTCGGTGGGTTCGTCGAGGATCAGCAACTGCGGATCGTTGAGCAGGGCGCGGGCGATGGCGAGCATCTGTTGCTCGCCGCCGGAGAGCGCATGGCCGGCGTTCCTGCGCCGCTCCTTGAGGCGCGGGAACATGCCGTACACGTCTTCAAGCTGCCAGCGGCTGGTCTTGCGCACGGCGATGCGCAGGTTTTCCTCGACGGTCAGCAGGCGGAAGATCCCGCGATTCTCCGGCACCAGCGCCAGGCCCTGGCGCGCGATTTCAAAGATTTTCTGCCCCACCAGCGCCTGGCCGTTGAAGTGGATCTGGCCCTGGCGCGGGCAGATGATACCGAGGATGCTGCGCAGGGTGGTGGTCTTGCCGGCACCGTTGCGCCCGAGCAGAGTCACCAGTTCGCCGGGGTTGACCCTCAGCGACACGCCTTCGAGCACGTGGCTCTTGTCGTAGTAGGAATGGATATTCTCGACGATCAGCATCAGGCAGCCTCCCCAAGATAAGCACTGCGCACGCGTTCATCGGCACGCACGAACTCCGGCGTGCCTTCCACCAGGATCTGCCCGTGGCTCATCACCGTGATGCGCTGGCTGATGGACATGACGATGCTCATGTTGTGTTCGATCAGCAGCACCGTGTGGTCGCGGCCGAGGTCGCTGATCAGTTGGGTCATGATCGGGATGTCATCGATGCCCATGCCCGAGGTGGGCTCGTCGAGCATCAACAGTTTGGGCTTGGAGCAGATCGACATGCCCACCTCCAGCACCCGTTGCTGGCCGTGGGACAACTCGCCGGCCAGGGTCTCGGCGCGGGCGCTGAGTTGCAGGCGTTCGAGCACCTGGTCGGCCATCTCCAGGTGTTCGCGCTTGCTGTCCACACGGCGCCAGAAATTCAGCGCGCGTGCACCGTCGCGGCCCTGGGCAGCGAGGCGCAGATTTTCGCGCACGCTGAGGTTCTGGAACAGGCTGGTGAGCTGAAACGAGCGCGCCATGCCCAGGCCGACACGGCCGTGGGCCGGCTTGCGCATCAGGTTCCTGCCGTCGAAATGAATCGCCCCGGCCGTGGCCTGGCGTTCACCGGTCAGGCAGTGGAACAGGCTGGTCTTGCCCGCGCCGTTGGGGCCGATGATGGTGTGGATGGTGCCGGCTTCGACCTTGAGGTTCACGCCGTTCACTGCACGGAACGCGCCATAGGCCAGTTCCAGGTCCTGGGTTTCCAACAGGATGCTCATAGCCCTTCCTCCTTGGTGACGACGGCGGCCTTGCGACGGCCGCGCACGCGCTCGAACAACGCGGCCAGGCCGCCCCACAAACCGCCGCGCATGAAGATCACCACCAGGATCAGGATCACCCCCAGCAACATCAGCCAACGCGGCCACAGGTCGGAGAGAAAATCCCCCAGCAGTACGATGGACCCGGCGCCCAGCAAGGAGCCGAACAGCGAACCGGTGCCGCCGATAATGGTCATGATCAGGATGTTCTCGGACATCGCCAGGTCGATATTCGACAGCGGCACAAAGTGCAGCAGCATGGCGTACAGCGCCCCGGCGATGCCGGTGACCGCGCCGGACAGCACGAACACCAGGATCTTGAAGTGCCGCGTGTCGTAGCCGATGGCCGAGGCGCGGGTTTCGTTTTCGCGGATCGCCATCAGCGTGCTGCCGAACGGCGAGGCGATCACCCGGCGTGCGCCGATAAAGATCAGCAGGAACAGCACCGCGACAAAGCCATAGAACGCACGGGCGTCGGCCAGGGACAGCAGCACGGTGTCACCCAGGCGTATCTCGGGGCGCGGCACGCTGAGCAGGCCGTTGTCGCCACCGGTCCAGTCGCTCAAGGTGTAGGCGACAAAGTACGCCATCTGGCTGAAGGCCAATGTGAGCATCACGAAGTAAATGCCGGTGCGCCGGATCGCCAGGGCGCCCACCAGCAAGGCCAGGAAGCCACCGGCGATGGCGGCACCCAGCAGCGCGGCGAACAACCCCAGTTGCAGGTGGATCATCAGCAGCGCCGCGCAGTAGGCGCCGGCACCAAAGAAGATGCCTTGGCCGAACGACAGCAGCCCGGTGTAGCCCAGCAACAGGTTGCAGGCCAGGGCGGCCATGGCAAAGATCAGGATCTCGCTGGCCAGGGTCGCCGAGGGCAATAGCACGGGCAGGCCGATCAGCACCGCCACGACCCACAACAACATGGCGCGCGATTGGGTTTTGGCAAACGGCAGGGGATTTTTCTCGCTCATGTCAGGCTCTCCCAAACAGGCCGTAAGGACGCACCAGAATCACCACGGCCATGGCGCCGTAGATCATCAGGCTCGCGCCTTGGGGCCAGAGCGTGGTCATCAGGCTTTGCACCACGCCCACCAGCAAACCGCCGACCAGCGCACCGCTGAACGAACCCATGCCGCCGATCACCACCACCACGAAGGCGATGCCGAGAATCTCCGGGCCAACGAACGGCTGCGCACCGCGCAACGGCGCGAACAGCACCCCGGCCATGCCGGCCAGGCCCACGCCGAGGGCGAAGGTCATGGAAAACAGGCGGAAGATATTCGTGCCGAGCAGCGACACGGTCTCGGTGCTTTCACTGCCGGCGCGCACCAGGGCACCGAAGCGCGTGCGTTCCAGCAGCAGCCACAGGCCCAGGCCCACCAGCCCGGAAAACACGATGAGGAACAGGCGGTAGTAGGGGTAGACGAAATCACCCACCACCAGCACGCCGCGCAGCAGTTCCGGCACGGCGACGCTTTTGCCCACCGGGCCCCAGATCATCACGCTGGCTTCCTGGATGATCAGCGCGATGCCCAGGGTGACCAGGATCTGGAACATGTGCGGCAAGTGATAGATCCGCTGGATCAACAGCCGCTCGATCACCCAGGCCAACGCGGCCACCACCAGCGGCGCAATCAACAGCGCCAGCCAGAAGTTGCCGGTGAGGCTCACGGCGGTGTAGCAGATGTAGGCGCCCAGCAGGAAGAACGCGCCGTGGGCGAAGTTGACGAAGTTGAGCAGGCCGAAAATGATCGTCAGCCCGACCGCGATCAGGAAGTAGATCATTCCCAATCCAAGGCCGTTGAGTATCTGGAACAGGTAAAGATTAAGCATGCAGAAACCCTCGAACAGCTGGCCGCCCGGGCGGCCCTGCCGTGTACAACGGTGGTGTTTTAGCGGATCAGGCGAGCGTGCAGCCCGTGGCTTCCACCGTCGGGAATGACTGGCCGGCGCTGAGCACCTTGGCCAGGTCATCCTTGTCGGCCATGTCGCCGGCGGCCTTGCCGATCAGCAGGTAGTAGTCCTTGATCACCTGGTGGTCGCCTGCGCGGATCGACTCCTTGCCGGTGGGGCCTTCGAAACTCAGGCCCTGCATGGCCTTGGCCACGGTCGGCCCGTCGAAGCTGCCGGTGGCGATGATGGTGTCGAGCATGACTTTGGTGCTGATGTAGTCGGCGGCCAACGGGTAGGTGGGGTTGATGCCGTACTTGGCCTGGGTCAGCTTGACCAGTTCGCGGTTGAGCGGGGTGTCGACCTGATGCCAGTACTGCGCGCCGAGGTACACACCGTCGAGGATATCGCTGCCCAGTTCCTGGAACTGGTCGAGGCCGGCGGACCACACCAGCAGCACTTTCATGCGCTCCTTGATGCCGAAGTTCACCGCCTGGCGCAGGGTGTTGGACGATTGGCTGCCAAAGTTGAGCAACACCAGCACATCCGGCTTGGTGGAAATGGCATTGGTCAGGTAGCCGGAGAATTCCTGCTCCTGCAGCGAGTGGTAGCTGTTGCCGACGTGCTCCAGGCCATGTTCCTTGAGTACGTTTCTGGCGCCTTCGAGCAGCGCTTCGCCGAACACATATTGCGGCGTGATGGTGTACCAGCGTTTGGCATCCGGCAGCAGCTTGATCAGCGGCACCATGGTTTCGCGGATCGCGCCGTAGGTGGGCACCGACCAGCGGAACGTGGCGTGGTTGCAGTCTTTGCCGGTGACTTCATCGGCACCCACCGGGGTCATGAACACGCCGCCGACCTTGTCGACTTCCTTGGCCACCGCGAGTGCCGACGACGACAGCGTGCAGCCCTGGAAGAACCGCGCGCCGTCCTGCTGGATCGCTTCCTGCACCTTGCGCACGGCCTTGCCGGCATTGCCCTCGGTGTCGATGACCTTGTAGTTCAAGGGCCGGCCCAGCAGCTCGGTGTGTTGTGCCACCGCCAGGCGCGAACCCATGTCGGCAAACTTGCCATAGCTGGCAAAGGCGCCGGACATGGACTTGAGGCCGTAAAAGGTAAAGGGCTCGGCGGCGAATGCCGAACGCACGCTCAGTGGAAGACTGAGGGCGGCGGCCGCGGTAAGACTGGCTTTCAATAACGTACGACGCTGCATGGGGTGACTCCCTGGTTTAGTTATTGGCAGGAGTAGCAAGGGCGATACGGTGGAGCAGGGCCTGTGGGCAGGCCTGTTATTGGGATAACGCAGTGAATGCAGTCAACTGTGGGCGGGGTGTTTTCAGTGGTTGTGGTCGAACTCCAGTAGAAAGTGCGGGCTGACCTGGCCTTCCAGCGCAGTCATATGGTGTTCGGCGTCGCACATATGTTCATGCATCAGGCTGCGTACCGCGCCTTCATCCCCGGCGCGAAAGGCGTTCAGCAGCTGTTTGTGATAGTCGAGGTTGGCGGCGTCGAACTGCTTGCGCTTGGGCTTGTAGGCTTTTTTCAGCACCACCAGGTCGCGCAGCAGGTCGTTGAGAAATTGCGCCATAAAGCTCAGCAACGGGTTGGGGCAGGCCTTGGCCAGCAGGTTGTGGAACTCCAGTTCCGCCAGGCGTTGCTCGCGCTGGCCGGCTTCGCTGTCTTCGGGGGCGCTGCAAAAATCCACGTTGTCCTGCAATGCCCGGTAGTCGTCCTCACTCAGGCGCCCGAGCACCGACACCGCCAGTTCCACTTCGATGACCTTGCGCAACTGGTACACCTGCTCGCCGTCCAGGTGCTGGAAGTGCAGGTAGTTACGCAGCGCGCGGCTGGCGGGTTCGGTGCCGGCCTGGTTCAGGTAGGCACCGCCGCTGGGGCCGGTGCGCGTACTCACCAGCCCCTCGACCTCCAGGGCCTTGAGCGCTTCACGGGCCGAGCCCTTGGAGCACTGGAAGCTCTCCATCAGCTCACGCTCGGTGGGCAGGCGGTCGCCGGGCTTCAAGGCGTCGGTGACGATGGAGCGCTTGACCGACTCGACAATCACGTCGGACAGCTTCTGGCGTTTGCGGCGTAGCGGGCGAGTCAGCATGGGTTCGATTTATCGTATTAATGCGGATAAATAGCACTTAATAACGATTGCGGCGGAGCGTCAACGCAGGGTGTCGTTTTCGGCGGCAACAGGTCGTAAACGACGCGCTACTCCCAATTGCCCGAATCCAGGCAGCGTGTGGACGGGGGCGGTTGCCTGCCATAGGCCAGGAAGTCGCCGACCCATCGGTTGACGCAGCCGCTGGCCGTCGTCTGAGCGGGCTCCTTGAGGCGCAGCTGCTCGACCAGGGGCGCAGCCTTTTCTCCGTAGGGAGCATTGACCAGCACCATGCGCGCGACGCGTTCCGGATACAGCGTCCCGTAGTGGTTGCCCAGCCGCGTGGCGTCAGCATTGCCCAGGTAAAGCAGTTGTGCATCGCCCAGCTGGGCACGTACGAACTCCATGTCCCGAGCGGCTTGTTCGACGCTTTTGTCGTGCTTGAGGTCGCGGTGGCTGAGTTCGATGACGTCATAGTAATTGAGCAGCCTGCGGTAAGCCTGAGTGGAGTAGTCGCCCCAGCGGCTGGCCAACTGAATGGCGAAGGTGCCGCCGGTGTTGCTTCTCGAGGCGTTGCCGGCCTGGGCAAAGACCAGGCCGGCGCGGTTCAGCGGCTCGCGGGCGCCAACACGGGTCAGGTAGAGACGCATGCTGCCTTGACGCGGCGCAGCGTAATTGCGCGGTACGGTCACGATGCCGCACTGGGTGCGCGCGAGCACCTCGGGGTCCAGGCCCTCAACGTGGGGCAGCGGGCAGTCCAGCAACCAGTCGATGGCGGTGGGCTTGATCAGGGGCTCGGCATGGCCAAGGCTCGCCAGCAGCCAGAGACAGGCGCACGCCAGTGAGTTTGCAGCAGTCATCGAGAGGTCCGGGTCAGCCGTGGGATGGCGGCTGTTTTACCAAGGACCTGGGGTCGAAGAATGTAGGTTGAGAAAACGGATTGCGTAGGAAATAAGAGTTTCGTTTATCAGATATCAGTCTTCCAGCCGCCACCCAATGCTTTGTACAACGCAATGCTGGCCTGCAGGCGTGACAGCCGTAACTGCACATTCAAGTCCTGGGCCGCGTACAGGGTGCGCTGGGTTTCCAGTACGGTGAGCAAGTCTTCCGCACCCGCCTGGTAGCGGCTTTCGGCGATCTGGAAGGCGGTTTGGGCCTGTTGCAGTTCTTGGGTTTGCCAGTGGCGCTGCTGGTCCAGGCGCGTGATGCTGCTGAGGGCTTTTTCCACGTCGGCAAAGCCGTTGATGATCGCGCCGCGGTAGGTTTGCAACAGCTCATCCTGGCGGGCGCGGGCCTTGTCGCGTTCGGCGCTTAAACGGCCGTTGTTGAAGATCGGCCCGACCAGGCCGGCCGTCAGCGTGTAGTAGGGGCTGCGCAGGACGTCCACGGCTTTGTAGGCATCGGAGCCGAGCGTGGCGCCGAGGGTCAGGGCCGGCAGCATGGCGGCACGGGCCACGGTGACGTCCGCCTGGGCTGCCGCCAGTTCGGCCTCGGCCTTGGCAATGTCCGGGCGGCGGCTGAGCAGCTGGCTGGGCAGGCCGGCGCCGATGGTTGGCCAGGTCAGCGCCTGGAAGGGTTCGGCGCCCAGGTCCAGGGCCTGGACCGGCTGGCCGAGAAGGGCGGCCAGGGTGATCTGGGATTCTTCGGCCAGTTGTTGAATCAATGGCAGCTGGCGTTGCTGGCTGGCCACCAGGCTTTTCTGCTGGGCCAGTTCCAGGGCCGTGGCGGAGCCTGCGTCGTAACGGGTCTGCACCAGGTCGAGGACGTTACGCGCATTGGCCAGGTTCAACTCGGCGATCTGCTGGCGTTGGCGGGCGGCGAGGGTTTGCGCATAACGGTCGGCGACGCTGCTGAGCAAGGTCAGCTCCACGGTGGCCTGGTCGAACTCGCTGGCGCGCAGGCTGTGCAGGGCGCTGTCACGGGCGGCGGCGCGGCCACCCCAGAAATCCACTTCGTAGCTGGCGGTGAGGTTGGCGCCGAAATTGTTCACGGCGTCATCGCTTTGTGAGGCGTCAAGGTCCGGCCCGCCCGTGCCGTGCAACAACTTCTGGTGGCTGGCGGCAAGGTTGAACTTCACCTCGGGCAGCAGTGGCGCCCCGGCAATCACCGCCGTGGCCTGGGCCTGGCGCACGCGGGCCATGGCGGCGGCCACGTCGAAGCTGTCACGCCGGGCCTGGTCGACCAGGCGGTTCAACTGCGCGCTGCCGAACTGCGTCCACCAGCGCTGGTTGGTGGCCCGGGCGGCGTCGCGTTCGGCGAACTGCCAGGCGGCCGGCGGCGCAATAGCGCTGTCCACGCTGGGCGGGTCACCGGCGCAGGCCGTGAGCAGCAGGCACAGGCCAAGTGCGGGCAGGTACGGGGGAATGGATCGTTTATTCACTGGTCAACGCCTTAACCGGATCGAGCCGGGCAGCTTTACGGGCCGGCATGAAGCCGAATACGACGCCGGTGACCAGTGCGCAACCGAATGCGCCAAGCACCGCCACCAGGGAAAACTGCACCGCCACCTTGGCCAGCACCAGCACACCACCCACCAGCAGGGCCAGGGCAATGCCACACAGGCCACCGACCACCGACAGCATCACCGCCTCGGTCAGGAACTGGCGCAGGATGTCGCGCTGGCGCGCGCCGGTGGCCATGCGAATGCCGATCTCGCGGGTGCGTTCGCGCACGGTCATCAGCATGATGTTCATCACGCCAATGCCGCCCACCAGCAGGGAAATCGCGGCAATCGAGCCGAGCATCAGCGACAGGGTGTTCTGGGTGCGCGCCTCGGCCTGGATCATCGCCGCGTTGTTGGTCAGCTCGTAGTCGCGCTTGCCGTTGTGCAGCTTTTGCATCAACTGGTCGATGGCCACTTCGGCCTCGTGGACCTTGCGCGCATCGGCTGCGGCAATCACCACGTATTCGGGGTTGTAGCTGCCGAACAGGCGCACGCTGGCGGCGGAGTAAGGGATGGCGATACGGTCATCACTGTCTTTGTTGCCGGAGCTGGCGCCTTTCTCCGCCAGCACGCCGATCACCTGGAACGGTACGTTTTCGATCAGGATGTACTGGCCGATCGGGTCGACCTCACCCTTGAACAGCTTTTCCCGCACGCGATGGCCGATCACGGCCACGGTGGCGGCCGCACGCTCGTCGGCCACCGTGAAGTAACTGCCCTCGACCACCGGCCAATTGAAAATATCCGGGAAATTGGTGTCATTGCCGCCCACATAGGCCATGTAGTCGACGTTGCCATAGCGAACGCCGGCTTCGGTGCCGTTGACCGGCATGATGCGCTTGATCTGGGGCAGCGCCGCCAGCGCCGCGACGTCGTTGAGGGTGACGATACCCAGCGGCGTGCGCGGGTTGGGCGATGAGCCGCTGAGGTAGAGGATGTTGGAGCCGAACGCGCCCATCTGCGCCATGACCTGGCGTTTGCTGCCTTCGCCCACGGCCAGCATCACCACCACCGAGGCCACGCCGATGATGATCCCCAGCAGGGTCAGCGCGGTGCGAAAACGGTTGATCCACATCACCCGCCAGGCGGCCTGGACCGCGTCCAGCAGTTCGGCCTTCCAGGCGCCATTGTGTTCGGCGCCGTCGGCCAGGCGCTGGCGCAGGTCCACGGCTTGCAACGCGCCGTGGGTGGCGGGTGGGGGCGCGGCGCCGTCATCGGCCGAGTCGCTGATGATCAGGCCATCGCGAATCTCGATGATGCGGTTGGCCCGCGCCGCCACTTCGCGGTCGTGGGTGATCAGGATCACCACATGACCCTGGCTGGCCAGTTCGTCCAGCAGGGTCATTACCTCGGCGCCGCTGTGGCTGTCGAGGGCGCCGGTGGGTTCATCGGCGAGAATGATGTGGCCGCCGTTCATCAGCGCCCGAGCGATCGAGACACGCTGTTGCTGACCGCCGGACAGCTGGTGCGGACGGTTGCCGGTGCGCTCGGCCAGGCCCAGGCGCGCAAGCAGGGCGTGGGCGCGGGCATGGCGTTCGGCGGCGCTGATGCCGGCGTAGATCGCCGGCATCTCGACGTTCTCCTGGGCCGAGCCCGAGGGGATCAAATGGTAGCCCTGGAACACGAAGCCAAAGGCCTCGCGGCGTAGCCAGGCCAGTTCGTCGCTGTCCAGGTGGGCGACGTTTTCCCCCGCGAACAGGTACTCGCCCATGCTGGGGCGGTCGAGGCAACCGAGGATATTCATCAACGTGGACTTGCCGGAACCGGAAGCCCCGACGATGGCGACGAATTCCCCGGCATGGATCGACAGGTCGATGCCGCGCAACACGTCGACCTGCGGGCTGTCGCCACCGCCGTAGGATTTGCGGATGTTCTTGAGTTCGATCAGGGGCGTGGTCACCTCAACCTCCGTTGCCGTCGGCCGGGCCGATCAGCAGGTGATCGCCTTCGTGCAGGCCGTCGAGCACTTCGACCCGCAGGCGATCACTGATGCCCAGGTGCACTTCACGTTCTTCGATGCGGCCGTTGGTGGCGACCACGCGGGCGATCTGCTTGTCGGCACTTGAGGTGCCCAGCAGCGCGGCCACCGGTGCGGTGAGGACATCCTTGACCTGGCTGGCGACGAAGAATACCTGGGCGGTCATTTCGGCCATCAACGCGTTGTCGCTGTTGTCCACGTCCAGCAGCACGGTGTACAGCACCACGCGCCCGCTGCCGCTTTTGTTGGCGCTGTTGGGGCTACCGCTGCCCTGGGTTTCATTCAGCGGCTTGGGCGGGATCGGCAGGATCTGCCGCACGGTACTGGTCCAGCGCCGGCTGCCGCCGCTGAGGGTGGTGAAGTAGGCGGTCATGCCCGGTTTGACGTGGCCGATGTCGGCTTCCGAGACTTCCGCCCACACGGTCATCGGCGACAACTTGGCGATCCGCAGGATCAGCGGCGTCTGCTGCTGGGCATTGAGGGTCTGGCCGACGCGCGCGTCCACCGCGACCACGGTGCCGGTCATCGGTGCGTAGATGCGCGTATAGCCCAGTTCCGCTTCGTCGCTGCGCAGGCTGGCCTGGGCCTGGAGAATCTGCGCCTGGAACATGTCCATCCGGGCCTGGGTGGCGCTCAGTTCGGCCTTGGCGGTTTGCACGTCTTCCTCGCGGGTGGCGTTGCCGGCGGCCAGGCGTTGCTGGCGCTGGTATTTCTGGCGGGCGAGGGCGTGCTGGGCCTTTTGCTCCTGCAACTGGGCCTTGAGGTTTTCGATGGCGTAGCGGCTGGCGTCGAGCTTGGCTTTTTGCGTAGAGGGGTCGATCTCCACCAGCAATTGGCCCTCCTGCACCTGGTCGCCCGCTTCAACGTGGATCTTGCGAATCTGCCCGGACGCCTGGGCGCCCACGTCGACATACCGGCGCGGTTGCAGGGTGCCCAGGGCCGTGACGCTGTTTTCGATAGTGCCGCGGGTGACGGTGACGGTGGTCAGGTTGTCACGCCCCGGCGGCAACACCTGCCAGGCGGCGACGGCGATGATGGGAATCAGGCACGCGATAGCGAGCAAGGCGCGTCGGGCAGGTCGAAGGCGTTTCATGCTTAGGTTCCAGCCGGGAAAGTTCGGAGCGCAGTTGCGCAGAGCTGACAGTTAAACGAGAGAATTGCCCGAGGATTTAGGCTGTTACATAAGTGGTTACAGGTCTTGTGGAGAAAAAAAACGGCCTGTAGGTGCAAGTCTTGTTTAAAAGTAGATGAGAATTACTATAAATTGCACCTACCCAAACTGCCATTACTGAATGGCCTGTATTTGTGTAGGAGCGAGCTTGCTCGCGAAGAGGTCAAGGACGCCGCGTTCACTCTGGTTTCCCGCGTTATCGTTGACGTACTTCGCGAGCAAGCTCGCTCCTACAGGACCTAATGCCGCCACCCGGCGGCCGGGAGTCATGTTGGAAAACTACTATCGCGAGCTGGTGTGTTTCCTCAACGCCAAGCTGGGCAACCGTCAGGTGGCCGAGGATGTGGTGCATGACGCTTATGTCCGGGTGCTGGAACGTTCCAGCGAGACGCCCATCGAACAGCCGCGTGCCTTTTTGTATCGCACCGCGCTGAACCTGGTGATCGACGGCCACCGGCGCAATGCCCTGCGCCAGGTCGAACCCCTGGAGGTACTCGACAGCGAGGAGCGCTTTGCCGCGTGTTCGCCCCATGCCTCTCATGACTACGGCCAACGCCTGGCCTTGCTCGAGCGCGCCCTGGCCGAGCTGCCGGCGGCCTGCCGCGACAGCTTCCTGTTGCGCAAACTCGAGGGCTTGAGCCACCTGCAAATCGCCGAGCGCCTGGGTATTTCCCGCGCCCTGGTGGAAAAACATATCGTCAACGCCATGAAGCACTGCCGGGTGCGGATGCGCGAGTGGGACACGCACTGATCACCGATCGGTTAAATTTTTTTTCACTGTCCTCGTTTCCTATCAACACATGACCTGTTGTGCAGGTCTCGAAGGTATTCCCGCCCCACCGCCAAGGGGCTTATCCAGAGGACACTGGAATGACACAGGCAATTGCTTCGCCCGCGGTTCACGACCTGATCGGTATCGGTTTTGGCCCTTCGAACCTGGCGCTGGCCATCGCCCTGCAGGAGCGCGAAAAGGCCCAGGGCAAACTGGACGTACTGTTTCTCGACAAACAGGCCGACTATCGCTGGCACGGCAATACCCTGGTGACCCAGAGCGAATTGCAGATTTCGTTCCTCAAGGACCTGGTGACCCTGCGCAACCCCACCAGCCCGTACTCCTTCGTCAATTACCTGAAAACCCACGGCCGGCTGGTGGACTTCATCAACCTGGGCACTTTCTACCCGTGCCGCATGGAGTTCAACGATTACCTGCGCTGGGTCGCGGGGCAGTTCCAGGCCCAGGCCCGCTACGGCGAGGAAGTACTGGCCATCGAGCCGATCCTGCACCAGCAACAGGTCGAGGCATTGCGCGTGATCTCTCGAGATACCCTGGGCGAGCAGCATGTGCGCACCACCCGTTCGGTGGTGGTCAGCGCCGGCGGCACACCGCGCATTCCCGAAACCTTCAAGGCCCTCAAGGGCGACAGCCGGGTGTTCCACCATTCCCAGTACCTGGAGCGCATGGCCGCCCAGCCTTGCGTGGACGGCAAGGCGATGCGCATCGCCATCATCGGCGGTGGCCAGAGTGCGGCCGAAGCCTTTATCGACCTGAATGACAGCTTCCCATCGGTACAGGTCGACATGATCCTGCGCGGTTCGGCGCTCAAGCCCGCCGATGACAGCCCGTTCGTCAACGAAGTGTTCTCGCCGGCCTTCACCGACCTGGTGTTCCAGCAAGTCGGTGCCGAGCGCGAGCGCCTGGTCGCCGAGTACCAGAACACCAACTATTCGGTGGTCGACCTCGACCTGATCGAGCGCATCTACGGGATTTTCTACCGCCAGAAAGTCTCCGGCATCGCCCGCCAGGCCTTCCGCACCATGACCGTGGTCGAGAAGGCCACCCCCGGCCCCCTGGGCATCGAACTGGCCCTGCGCAACAACGCCAGCGGCGAAACCAGCGTCAACCATTACGACGCGGTGATCCTTGCCACTGGCTACGAGCGCGAGACCCACCGCGCATTGCTGGCGCCGCTGGAGGAGTACCTGGGTGATTTTGAAGTGGCGCGCGACTACCGCATCGTCACCGACGAGCGCTGCAAGGCCGGCATCTACATCCAGGGCTTCAGCCAGGCCAGCCATGGCTTGAGCGATACGTTGCTGTCGGTATTGCCGATTCGCGCGGATGAAATTGCGGCGTCGCTGTTTGAAAACGACCGTAGCCGTGGCAAGGGGCGCTCGGTACAGGATCTGCTCCTGGCCACCGCCAGCTGACAGGCTGCACTTGTGACACGGGGGGCTGGCTGATACTGTACAAAAAACCAGTATCGGTAAGCCCCCATGCAGTTGATCGAAAAACTCAGCATCCTCGCCGACGCCGCCAAGTACGACGCCTCCTGCGCCAGCAGCGGCGCGCCCAAGCGCAGCTCGGAAGGCAAGGCTGGGCTGGGCTCCACCGATGGCATGGGCATCTGCCACAGCTACACGCCGGACGGTCGCTGCGTATCCTTGCTCAAGGTGTTGCTCACCAACTTCTGTCTCTACGACTGCCAATACTGCGTCAACCGCCGCTCCAGCGACGTGCCCCGTGCACGCTTCAGCCCGGAGGAGGTGGTCACCCTGACCCTGGATTTCTACAAGCGCAACTGCGTCAGCGGGCTGTTCCTCAGCTCCGGCATCATTCGTTCGGCCGACTACACCATGGAGCAATTGGTGCGGGTGGCCAAACTGCTGCGCGAAGAGCATGACTTTCGCGGTTACATCCACCTCAAGACCATCCCCGAAGCCGACCCGGCGCTGATTGCCGAGGCCGGGCGCTACGCCGATCGCCTCAGCGTGAATATCGAACTGCCCACCGATGCCAGCCTGCAAACCCTCGCGCCGGAAAAGCAGATCGTCTCGATCAAGCAGGCCATGCAGACCATCTACACCGGCGAGCAGACGGTCCTGAACGAACCCCGTGCACCGCGTTTCGCCCCGGCCGGGCAGAGTACCCAGATGATCGTCGGCGCCGACGAGACCGACGACAGCACCATCCTCCACAGTGCCGAGGCGCTGTATGGCAACTTCAAGCTGCGCCGCGTGTATTACTCGGCCTTCAGCCCCATCCCCAACAGCCCGAAAAGCGTGCCCCTGGCCGCGCCGCCGTTGATGCGCGAGCATCGCTTGTACCAGGCGGATTTCCTGCTGCGCAGCTACGGCTTCAGTGCCAACGAACTGTTCGAAGGCCCCGGCCACCTGGCCCTGGATATCGACCCCAAGCTGGCCTGGGCCCTGGAGCACCGCGAGGTATTCCCCCTGGACCTGAATCGTGCCGAGCCGACCTTGATCGCCCGCATCCCGGGCATCGGCCTGCGCACCACCCAGCGCCTGGTGGACCTGCGCCGCGAACGCAAGATCCGCTTTGAAGACCTGGCCCGCATGCGCTGTGTACTGGCCAAGGCCAAGCCATTCTTCATCACCAGTGACTACCACCCGCAACAGGCGGACAGCACCAGCGTGCTGCTGCGCGAACAACTGCGCGACCGCCCGCAGCCGCAGCAGATGGGGTTGTGGGGATGATCAGCCTGGAATGCGACAACCTTTTCAGCACCTGGCGCGAACAGGCGCGCTGGCTGCTCAGCCATCAGGTCGACCCCAGCCAGGTCAGCTGGGGCGAGGTGCAGGCGGCGGACCTGTTTGCGACCGATGAGCCGATCCCCGCAGGCTTGGGTCCGTTCCAGGCGCGAATTCCCAAGGCGCTGCTGGAGCTGTTGGCGTCAGCCGCCTGTTACCACGGCGACCAGCGTTGGAGCCTGTTGTACGAAGTGCTCTGGCGCGTCAGCCATGGCGACCGCACCGCGATGCTGGCGGGGGATAAACTCGGCACTGAGCTGCAGCGGCGCATCAAGCAGGTGAGTCGCGAGGCCCATCACCTGCATGCGTTTGTGCGCTTTATCGCCTTGCCGGCAGAAGCAGGGCCCGAGTTGCCGGAGTACGTGGCCTGGCATGAACCGGCCCATGACATCCTCAAATCGGCCAGCCAGCATTTTGTCGGGCGCATGGGGCGCCATCGCTGGATGATCGCCACGCCGTTGGATGGGGTTTATTACGATGGCGAACAGTTGATTCATCAACGCCAATGCCCTGAGGCCTGGCAGCAGCTGGCGCAGAACGTCGAGGATCCCCACAGTGCGATGTGGCTGACGTACTACAGCCATATCTTCAACCCGGCGCGGTTGAACCCCAAGGTGATGGAAGGGCACTTGCCGAGTCGGTTCTGGAAGAATCTGCCGGAGGGCAGGTTGATCCCGGGGTTGATCAGCGAGGCGCGTACGGGGAAGCAGAAGGATGGGCAGGCGAAGCTGGTGGGGGCGCGCCAAGGTAAGAAAATCTTAAGCGGGCATGGTTAAAAATGTGGGAGGGGCGGTGCGACGATTCGACTTGCCCCTCCCACATTCGACCTCATTGGCTTGGCGAGTGGGGCTCAGGCCAGTTCGATGGCGGTATTTTTCACCACCGCCAACTCCGGATGCGCCACCAACTTATCGATGTGCAGCTCATCATTGTTCAGCCAGATCTCCGATACCACCCGGTAGTGCTCCATATCCCGGCAGCGCATGCGCAGGCTGTAGTCGAACGGCCCGCTTATCAACTGGCATTCGAACACCTGAGGGCAGGCCTTCATACAGGCTTCGAAGGCCTTTTGCGCCGAGCGCCCGCTCTGGTTGGACAAGGCCACCAGCACCAGCAGCGACAGCCCGGGCGAGACCATCTGTACATCGATGATCGCGCCGTACCCGCGAATCACCCCGCGTCGCTCCAGCTTGCGCACCCGCTCCAGGCAGGGCCTGGGGGTGAGGTGCACCAGTGACGAGAGCTTTTCATAGGTGATACGCCCCTGGTGGCGCAGCACTTCGATGATTGCCTCATCGATGCGATCCAGCGCAGGGGAGGTATGGGGTCCGTTGGCCTTGGTATCCATGGGTTTCACTTCAAACGGTTGGAAAGAAATTGCTGCAAGCGCTCGCTGTTGGGGTGGTCGAGGATCTCGGCGCCGCCTTGTTCCTCGACTCGGCCCTGATGCAGGAACAGCACTTGGCTGGACACCTGGCGGGCAAAGCCCATTTCGTGGGTGACCATCAGCATGGTACGACCTTCCTCAGCCAACGTCTGTATGACTTTGAGGACTTCTCCTACAAGTTCGGGGTCGAGGGCGGAGGTGGGTTCATCGAACAGAATGATTTCCGGCTCCATCGCCAGGGCCCGCGCGATGGCCACGCGCTGTTGCTGGCCGCCGGACAGGAACGCCGGGTACTGATCGGCCACGCGGCCCGGCAGGCCGACCTTGTCGAGGTACATGCGCGCGCGTTTTTCCGCTTCTGCGGCACTTACCCCCAGCACCCGGCGCGGGGCCATGGTGATGTTTTCCAGCACGGTCATGTGGCTCCACAGGTTGAAGTGCTGGAACACCATGGCCAGGCGCGTGCGCAGGTTCTGCAATTGTTCCTGGTGCGGCGCACGGGCGCCGGCGCGGCCCTGGCGCATTTCGATGCTGATGCCGTCCAGGGTGATGACGCCGGCGTCCGGCTGCTCGAGAAAGTTGATGCAGCGCAGCATGGTGCTTTTGCCCGAGCCGCTGGCGCCGATCAGGCTGATTACGTCGCCATTGCGGGCGTTGAGGGACACGCCCTTGAGCACTTCGTGTTCGCCGTAGCGTTTATGGATGCCTTCGACCTGCAGCTTGACGACAGCAGTTGCCGCCTGGGTAACGGGTACATCGACAGGATAAGTGGCCAGGGCCTGCGCGGACTGATTCATGGGTTAGCCTCGGGTAGGAACAAGAAAACGCATCCAGCGACGTTCGGCCAGTCGGAACAGGCCCACCAGTGCAAAGGACAGCAGCATGTAGAGCAGGGCGGCGATGCCGAAGGCCTGGAACGTCAGGAACGTCTCGGCATTGGCATCGCGCGCCACCTTGAGGATGTCGGCGACGGTGGCGGTAAACGCCAGCGACGTGGCGTGCAGCATCAGGATCATTTCATTGCTGTAGGCCGGCAGCGCGCGGCGCAGTGCGGCAGGCACTACCACAAACAGGTTGAGGCGCCAGCCGTGCAGGCCATAGGCGCGGGCCGCTTCGAGTTCGCCGTGGGGAATGTTGCGGATCGCCCCGGCGAAGATTTCTACGGTGTAGGCGCAGGTATTGAGCACAAAGGCCAGCAGGGTGCAGTTGAGGGCATTGCGGAAAAACTGGTTGAGCAGGGCGTTGTCCTGCACCACCTCCAGGCTGTACAGCCCGGTGTAGCAGATCAACAGTTGGATATACAACGGCGTGCCGCGGAACAGGTAGGTGTAGACCTCCACCGGCCAGCGCAGCCAGAAGTGTTCCGACACGCGGGCCAGCGCCAGGGGGATCGAGAGGAAAAACCCCAGCACCACCGAGATAATGAACAGCCACAAGGTCATGGCAACGCCGGACAACCCGGTGCCATCGCTGAACAGGTAGGCCAGGCCGTATTGCTGGAACAGTTCGATCATCGTGCCATCCCCTTGATGCCGAGGTTATAGCGTCGTTCGAGGCGCTTGAAGATGCGGTTGGAGAGGGTGGTGATCACCAGGTACACCAGGCCTGCGAGGATCAGGAAGTACAACGGCTCGTTGGTGGTCTTGCCGGCGTTCTGCGCAGCCTTGACCAGGTCCGACAGGCCGATGATCGACACCAGCGCCGTGGACTTGAGCAGCACCAGCCAGTTATTGCCCAGGCCCGGCAGGGCAAAGCGCATCAGCTGCGGGAACAGCACCAGGTGAAAACGCTGCCAGCGGCTCAGGCCGTAGGCGGTGGCGGCTTCGAGTTGGCCGACCGGCACACTGAGGATCGCACCGCGAAAGTTCTCGGTGAAATACGCGCCGTAGATAAACCCCAGGGTGATGACCCCGGCGGTAAACGGGTCGATTTCAAAGTAGTCCCAGCCGAACACTTCGCTCAGGTCGTTGAGCCACAGTTGCAGGCTGTAGAAAATCAGCAGGATCAGCACCAGGTCCGGCACGCTGCGGATCAGCGTGGTGTACAGCGTGGCCGGCACCCGCAGCCATTGGGCGCTGGACAGTTTGGCGCCGGCGGCGATCAGGCCCAGGGCGAGGCTCAGGGCCAGCGCCAGGAGCGCCAGCTTGACCGTCATCCAGGCACCCTGGGCGAGCATCGGGCCGTAGCCTTGCAGGTTGAGGAGTTCGTTCATGGGGAGCTCTCTAAAGGGCGCAGACATACCCCTGTGGGAGGGGGCTTGCTCCCGATGAGGGCGTGCCAGTCGACACCTGTATTGACTGACCCACCGCTATCGGGAGCAAGCCCCTTCCCACAAGGGATTGTGTTGGCTTATTCGTTGTAGATGTCTTGATCGCCGAAGTATTTCTTCTGGATCTGTGCGTAGGTGCCATCGGCCTGGACGGCGGCGATGCCTTTGTTGATCAGCGCACGCAAGTCCTGGTCGTTCTTGCGCAGGCCCATGGCGATGTCCAGGGGCAGGGTCGGGTCCTTGAAGGCCGGGCCGGTCTTGAAGTCGGCGCCTTCAGGCTTGGACAGGAAGTTGAGCTGGGCTTCGAGCTTGTCGGTCAGGGTAGCGTCGAGACGGCCGTTCTGCAGGTCGGCGTAGTTCTGCTCCTGGGACTGGTACGCCTTGATCTGCGCGCCCAGTTTGGCCAGGTGCGCGCGGGCATAGGCTTCCTGCAAAGAACCTTGCAGCACGCCGACCTGTTTGCCTTTCAACGATTCCGGGGTGTCGCCGAAGTCGGCGTTTTTGCGCGTGATCACCGACGTGGGGCTGAGGAACAGGCGGTCGGTGAAGTCGATGACTCGCGCGCGCGCCGGGGTCACGGCCATGGACGACATGATCGCGTCGAACTTGCGCGCGCGCAGGGCCGGGATCATGCCGTCGAATTCGTTGTGCACCCAGGTGCATTTGACCTCGAGCTTGGCGCAGATGGCATTGCCCAACTCGATATCGAAGCCTTGCAGGCTACCGTCGGCGGCCACGGATTCAAACGGGGGGTACTCGGGGAATACGCCGAAGCGGATTTCTTTCCAATCCTGGGCGTGGGCGGCGCCGGCGCACAGTGGCAACAGCAATGCAGCGAAGAGTGATCGCAGTGGAGTCATGTGTCGGTCCCTATATTTTGTAATTGATGTCAGGGCAGTAGAAAGGGTGCAGCGTGCATGCATTCGGTGACTCTTTGGTCGGGCTCAGAATGCTTCATGATGGTGCGTTTTTTGTGTCGTTTACCCGGTGCTCAAAGCGCAAATTGCGCTGTTAAAACACGCAATGCAGCGGAATCGGCTGTGGCACCCGCTGAATCGGCTTTTCAGCCCTGGAAATCCGGCCTGCCCTTGGCGCAAAGGGGCAGGCCAGAGCGGTCTCAGGCGCGCTTTTTGTGCTGTGCACGAGGCTGTTGGGCCAGGCGTGCGAACAGGTCTTTCGGGTCGGCCAGGTCCGGCACCAGTTCCAGCTCGCTGCCGATATCCAGGGCCTTGGCCACGTCCAGCACATAGCGCAGGGCCGAGTAGTCTTCGATGGCAAAGCCTACCGAGTCGAACAGGGTGACCTGGCGCTCATGCTCGCGGCCGGCGACCTGGCCGTTGATGACCTGCCACAACTCGGTCACCGGCGAGTCTTCCGGCATGTGCTGGATTTCACCTTCGATGCGGCTTTGCGGTTCGTACTCGACGATCACACGGGCGCGCTCGACGATGCGGCGGTCCAGTTCGGTCTTGCCCGGGCAGTCGCCGCCCACGGCGTTGAGGTGCATGCCGGGCTCGATCATGTCGTCGGTGAGGATGGTTGCGTAGGCCTTGTCGGCGGTGACGGTGGTGACGATGTCTGCGCCCTTGACCGCTTCGGCCACGCTGCCGGCCAGGATCACCTTGATTGCCGGGAACGCCTTGAGGTTGGCTGCCAGCTTGGCGGTGGCCTTGGCGTCGATGTCGAACAGGCGAATCTCGTTGATGCCGAGCATGGCGTGGAAGGCCAGGGCCTGGAATTCGCTCTGGGAGCCGTTGCCGATCAACGCCATGCTGCGGCTGTTGGCGCGGGCCAGGTAGCGGGCCACCAGGGCCGACGTGGCGGCGGTACGAATGGCAGTGGTCAGGGTCATTTCCGCCAGCAGCACCGGTTTGCCGGTGTCGACGTCACCGAGGGCACCAAAGGCCATCACGGTGAGCATGCCGGCCAAGGTGTTCTTCGGGTGGCCGTTGACGTACTTGAAGGCGTACAGCGAGGCGTCGGACACCGGCATCAACTCGATCACGCCATCCGGCGAGTGGTTGGCCAGGCGTGCGCATTTTTCAAAGTCCTGCCAGCGCAGGTAGTCGGCGCGGATGTACTCGGCCATCTCGGTGATGCAGGTGTGCAGGCCCTTTTGCGAAACCAGATAGCTGAGGTCGTTGACGTCGATATAGCGGGTCATGGCAAGACTCCTTATTGAAATGAGGGACGGGCGGGCAGATGCACTTCTGCCAGCATGCAGCGGGCACTGCCGCCGCCGATGCGTTCGATGTTGTCGATGTTCACCACCACCGGCCGGGTGTGGCGCTCCACATGCCGGCGCTGCGCCGGTTGCAGCGCGCCCCAGGCACTGGCAGACATCACCAGCAGCGGCTGGCCGTCGCGGTCGTGGACTTCGAGCATGTTGCCGGCGAAGGCTTCGAGCTGGTCGAAGTCGAGGCCGAGGACGTCTTTACCTGTGTCACGCAGCGAGCGTTCCAGGACCTGGCGTTCGTCGGCGTCGGGCAGCGCTTGCAGGCACACCACCGAGAGGTCGCGGCCGACGCTCATCATCACGTTGCTGTGGTAGATCGGTGCGTGGTGGCGGTCGACGGCGTGGAACACGCAGAGCCGGTAGTCGAGGCGTTCGGCAAACTGGCGCAACGCGTCGTGGTGGGTGCGCCCGGAGTGGCAGGCGTAGCTGATGCGGTGCTGGCGGTCGAGGACCATGCTGCCGGTGCCTTCGAGGAAAATGTTCTGTTGTTCGAGGTGGCTGAGGTCGATGGTGTCCTTGATCGCAAAGCGCTGCTCCAGCACTTGCAGCACGCCTTTGTTGCGCTCCAGTCGTCGGTTCTGGCCTTCCATCGGGTACAGCACCAGGCTGCCGTCGGCGTGGCTGCTCCACCAGTTGTTGGGGAAGATCGAGTCGGGTGTGTGGGGCGCCGGAGTGTCTTGCACCACCAGCACTTCCACGCCGTGCCGGCGCAGGGTGTCGACATAGCCGTCGAACTCTTCCAGCGCTTTCTGCTGTGCACTGAGCGGGTCGAGGGGCGGGCGTTGGAAACGGTTGTTGATCGCGGTATCCGGGTTGAAGGCAAAGCGCGCCGGGCGAATCATCAGGACGGTATTGGTGGTTTGCATGGGTGCACGAATCCATGGGGTTGAGCAGTGGGGCTATTTTGTGGCTTGTGCGGAATGAATCCCGGCTGAAACATCGGGGCGGCCCAGCCGGGAAAGCTGAAAAGGTGGGTGTGGCAGCCGAATCGGCTGTTGGAGCTGGAGCACGGTCAAAATGTGAGAGGGGGCTTGCCCCCGATTGCGGTATATCAGTCACTCAATCCATCAACTGGCACACCGCCATCGGGAGCAAGCCCCCTCCCACATTGGTACAGTGGCGACTGTATTCGCGCCGTCAGCCAGGAGGAATCATGTCTACCGTCGTACGTCTTGCCCAATCCGAGGATGCCGAAGGGATCAGCCAGGTCATCCTGGCGGCCTTGCACAGCAGCAATGCGCGGGACTATCCGGCGGATGTGATTGCCCGGGTGGCCAGCAACTTCACCCCGGACGCGGTGCTCGACCTGCTCAAGCGCCGTGTGGTGCTGGTGGCGGTCCAGGACCGGGTGATCGTCGCGACGGCGGCCCTGGATGCCAATGTGGTGCGCTCGGTGTTCGTCAATCCGGCGCTGCAAGGGCAGGGCATTGGCCGGTTGCTGATGATTGAAATCGAACTGCGCGCGCGGGAAGCGGGCGTGACGACGCTGAGTGTGCCGTCTTCGCTGACCGCCGAGCCGTTCTACACCAGGCTGGGTTTTCACACGGTACGTGACGTCTACCACGGCAATGAGCGCACGTTGGTGATGGAAAAGGCGCTGTTGTCGCGCCATCCCATCGGGCCGTACCGTGACCGCCAGCACCGTGGGCAAGTGGTGGCGTTATGGCAGGAGGCGTTTGGGTATGACACGGCGCATAACCTGCCGACCCTGGCGATCGATAAGAAACTGGCGGTCAATGACGGGCTGTTTTTTGTGGCGACGGACAAAAAGACTGTCATCGGAACGGTGCTTGCCGGCTACGACGGTCATCGCGGCTGGTTGTACTCGGTGGCCGTGCACCCTGGCTATCGGCGTCATGGCCTCGGTTCCTCGCTGGTGCGGCATGCGGAACAGGCCCTGACGGCCCTGGGCTGCATGAAGATCAACCTGCAGATCACCGCTGGCAATGAGGTGGTGGTGGGGTTCTATGAGGCGCTGGGGTATGGGGTGGAGCCGAGGATCAGCATGGGCAAGAAGATTGCCGAGAATATCCCGAAGGATTCTTGAATACACCGGAGAGCAAATGTGGGAGGGGGCTTGCCCCCTCCCACAGGGTTTTGCGGTGTTACTGGCTTAGACTTTTACGATCCAACCCGCTGGCGCTTCGACGTCGCCGGTCTGCACGCCGGTCAGCTCTTTGTAGAGCTTCTGGGTGATCGGGCCGACTTCGGTCTCGCTGTGGAACACATGCAACTGGCCGTTGTACTGGATACCGCCGATCGGCGAGATTACCGCGGCAGTGCCGCAGGCACCGGCTTCCTTGAACTGATCCAGCTTGTCGATGAACACCTCGCCTTCGACCACTTCCAGGCCCAGGCGGGTCTGGGCCAGTTCGATCAGCGACAGGCGGGTGATGCCTGGCAGCACCGAAGGTGACTTCGGTGTGATGAACTGGTTGTCGTGGGTGATCCCGAAGAAGTTGGCCGAGCCGACTTCTTCGATTTTCGAGTGGGTCATCGGGTCCAGGTAGATCGCATCGGCGAAACCAGATTTCTTCGCTTCCGAGCCCGGCATCAGGCTGGCGGCGTAGTTGCCACCAACCTTGGCGGCACCGGTGCCCTGTGGCGCGGCGCGGTCGAAGGTGGAGATCTGGAAGTTGTGCGGCACCAGGCCGCCCTTGAAGTAGGCGCCGACCGGGATGCAGAACACCGAGAAGATGAACTCCGGCGCGGTGCGCACGCCGATGTTGTCACCGGTGCCGATCACGAACGGGCGCAGGTACAGCGCGCCGCCGCTGCCGTACGGCGGGATGAACCGCTCGTTGGCCTTGACCACTTGCTTGCACGCGTCGATGAACGCGTCGGTCGGGACGTGGGGCATCAGCAGGCGGGCGCAGCTGCGCTGCATGCGCGCGGCGTTCTGGTCCGGGCGGAACAGGTTGATCGAGCCGTCCTTGCAGCGGTAGGCCTTGAGGCCTTCGAAGCACTGTTGGCCGTAGTGCAGGGCGGTAGAGCCCTCGCTGATGTGCAGCACGTTGTCGTCGGTCAGGGTGCCGGTTTGCCATTCGCCGTTTTTCCAGACCTGGAGAAACCGCTTGTCGGTCTTGATGTAGTCAAAACCCAGCTTGTCCCAATTGATGCTTTCGTTACCCATGACACCCTCTATCTTTGGTCAAGTCGGTTTTTTTCTGAATGGGCGCAACAATACTTCATTCCCGGGCCCGTTCGCATCCCCTGTAGCGCCCTCGCCACAAGCGCTATAGGTGCAAGGCGTGGCCCAGGGCCCGCAGCGCAGCTTCCTGCACCGCCTCGCCAAGCGTCGGATGGGCGTGGATAGTGCCGGCCACGTCTTCCAGGCGCGCGCCCATTTCCAGGCTCAGGCCGAACGCGGTGGACAGCTCGGACACGCCGGCGCCGACTGCTTGCCAGCCGACAATCAGGTGATTGTCCCGTCGCGCCACCACCCGTACGAAGCCGGTTTTCGACTCCAGGGTCATCGCGCGGCCGTTGGCGGCAAACGGGAAGCTCGACACGATGCAGTCCAGGCCGGCGGCCTTGGCGTCGTCGGGCGTCTTGCCGACCACCACCAGTTCCGGGTCGGTGAAGCACACCGCCGGGATCGCGGCCGGGTTGAATTCGCGGTGTTGACCGCTGATCAGTTCGGCAACCATTTCGCCCTGGGCCATGGCGCGGTGCGCCAGCATCGGCTCGCCGCTCAGGTCGCCGATGGCATACACGTTGCGCATGCTGGTCTGGCAGCGGCTGTCGATCTTGATCGCCGCGCCGTTCATCTCCAGGTTCAGCGCTTCGAGGTTCCAACCCTGGGTGTTGGGTTTGCGACCAACGGCAACCAGCACCTGATCGGTTGTCAGCGACAGGATGTCGCCATTCGGGTCGCATACTTGCAGGTTGCCATCGGCAAAACCCGTGACGCTGTGCTTGAGGTACAGCTTCACGCCCAACTGCTTGAGGGATTCGTGCACCGGTTGCGTCAGCTCGGCGTCGTAGGCCGGCAGGATGCGGTCCTGGGCCTCGACCACACTGACCTCGGCGCCGAGCTTGCGATACGCAATCCCCAGCTCCAGGCCGATGTAGCCGCCGCCCACCACAATCAGGCGCTTGGGCACGCGGGTCGGCGCCAGGGCTTCGGTGGAGGAGATGATCGGCCCGCCAATCGGCAGCATCGGCAGGTTGACGCTTGTCGAACCGGTGGCCAGCAGCAGGTGTTCGCACTGGATGCGCTGGTCGCCGACGTCGACGGTCTTGCCGTCCACCACCTTGGCCCAGCCGTGGATCACCTGCACTTTGTGCTTTTTAAGCAGTGCGGCGACACCGGTGGTCAGGCGGTCGACAATGCCGTCTTTCCATTCCACGCTTTTGCGGATGTCCAGGGTCGGCACATCCACCTCGATTCCCAACCGGGAACCCTGGCTGTGGTGCACGGTTTGCTGGAACTGCTCGGCCACGTGAATCAAGGCCTTGGACGGAATGCAGCCGATGTTCAGGCAGGTGCCGCCCAACGCCTGGCCTTCCACCAGGATCGTCGGGATGCCCAGCTGGCCGGCACGAATGGCGGCCACATAACCGCCAGGGCCGCCGCCGATAATCAGCAGCGTGGTATGCAATGTCTGGGTCATGCCCTTACTCCAGGAACAGGCTGGCGGGTTGTTCGAGCAGGCCGCGAATGGCCTGGATGAATTGCGCCGCGTCCATGCCATCGACCACGCGGTGATCGAAGGAGCTGGAGAGGTTCATCATCTTGCGGATCACGATCTGGCCCTTGATCACCATCGGCCGCTCGACGATACGGTTGACGCCGACGATGGCCACCTCCGGCAGGTTCAGCACCGGGGTACTGACGATGCCGCCCAGGGCGCCCAGGCTGGTCAGGGTAATGCTCGAACCGGACAGCTCATCGCGGCTGGCCTTGCCATTGCGTGCAGCAGTGGCCAAGCGCGCGATTTCCTCGGCATTGCCCCACAGGCTGCGGGCTTCGGCGTGACGCACCACCGGCACCATCAGGCCCACGTCGCTCTGGGTGGCGACGCCCACATGCACTGCGCCGAGGCGGGTGATGACCTGGGCTTCGTCGTCGTAGCGCGCGTTGATCTGCGGGAACTCCCGTAGCGCCACGACCATGGCGCGCACGATAAATGGCAGCAACGTCAGCTTGCCGCGCGTGGCGCCGTGCTTGTCGTTGAGGTGCACGCGCAGCTCGTCGAGGGCGGTGACGTCGATCTCTTCCACATAGCTGAAATGCGCGGCACGCCGGGTGGCGTCCTGCATGCGCTGGGCGATCTTGCGGCGCATGCCGATCACCGGGATCTGTTCTTCGTCGTTGCGCTCGGCGTAAGGGTTGGCTGCCGTCGAAGCTTTTGACGCGCCTTGTTGCAGGTAGGCGTCGAGGTCTTCATGCAGGATCCGCCCGGCGGGGCCGGAGCCCTGGACCAGGCGCAGTTGGATACCGGCATCCAGCGCGTGCTTGCGTACAGCGGGGGAGGCCAGGGGGCGTTCGTCGGCTTCGCGAGTCACGGGGGCCTGTGCGGTCACGACGGGCGCGGGCTTGCTCTCAACCACCGGTGCCGGTTTGGCCTCGACGACGGGCGCAGCCTTGGGCGCTTCTTTCGCCACCGGCACGTCTTTGGCGTTACCCGCACCTTCCACTTCAATGCTGATCAGAATACTGCCCACCGCCATGACTTCACCCGGCTCGCCGCCGAGGGCAATCACCTTGCCGTGGACCGGCGAGGGAATGTCCACCATCGCTTTGTCGGTCATCACATCCGCCAGCACCTGGTCTTCGACGACCATGTCGCCGACCTTCACATGCCAGACCGACAGTTCAACTTCCGCGATGCCTTCGCCAATGTCCGGCATCTTGATAACGTGCGTGCCCATTCAGACCTCCATGACCCGTTTCAACGCCGCGCCCACTCGAGACGGGCCTGGGAAATACGCCCACTCCTGCGCGTGCGGGTAGGGGGTGTCCCAACCGGTGACGCGTTCGATCGGCGCTTCCAGGTGGTGGAAGCAATGCTCCTGCACCAGCGCCACCAACTCGGCACCAAAGCCGCAGGTACGGGTGGCTTCGTGCACCACCACGCAACGGCCGGTCTTCTTCACGGATTTGACGATGGTGTCCAGGTCCAGCGGCCACAGGCTGCGCAGGTCGATGACTTCGGCGTCGATGCCGGTTTCTTCGGCGGCGACCTGCGACACATACACCGTGGTGCCGTAGGTCAGCACAGTGACGGCCGAGCCCGGACGCACGATGGCGGCCACGTCCAGCGGCACGCTGTAGTAACCGTCCGGCACTTGCGCTTGCGGGTGTTTCGACCACGGTGTTACCGGGCGCTCGTGGTGGCCGTCGAACGGGCCGTTGTACAGGCGTTTGGGCTCAAGGAAGATCACCGGGTCATCGTTTTCGATCGAGGCAATCAGCAGGCCCTTGGCGTCATAGGGGTTGGACGGCATCACCGTACGCAGGCCGCAGACCTGGGTGAACACCGCTTCGATGCTCTGGCTGTGGGTCTGGCCGCCGTAGATGCCGCCGCCGCAGGGCATGCGCATGGTCAGCGGTGCGGTGAACTGGCCGGCCGAGCGATAACGCAGGCGCGCCGCTTCGGAGATGATCTGGTCGGTGGCGGGGTAGACGTAGTCGGCGAACTGGATCTCGGCCACCGGGCGCAGGCCGTAGGCACCCATGCCCACGGCCACGCCGATAATGCCGCTTTCGGAGATCGGTGCGTCGAACACCCGCGAGCTGCCGTATTTGGTCTGCAAGCCTTCGGTGCAGCGGAATACACCGCCGAAGTAACCGACGTCCTGGCCGAACACCACCACGTTGTCATCACGCTCAAGCATCACATCCATGGCCGAGCGCAGGGCCTGGATCATGGTCATGGTGGTGGTGGTCATGGCGGTTTCCAATTCGATGCTGTTGTTGTGATCGTTCATGTCAGATCCCCAACTCCTGACGCTGGCGCTTCAAGTGCTCCGGCATCTCTTTATAGACGTCTTCGAACATGGTCGCGGCGCTTGGGATCTGGCCACCGGCCAGGGTGCCGTACTGTTCGGCCTGTTTCTGCGCGGCGATCACCTCGGCTTCCAGTTCGGCACTGACCGCCGCGTGTTCCTCTTCGGACCACTGGCCAATCCTGATCAGGTGCTGCTTGAGGCGGGCAATCGGGTCGCCCAGCGGGAAGTGGCTCCAGTCGTCGGCGGGGCGGTATTTGGATGGATCGTCCGAGGTGGAGTGCGGGCCGGCGCGGTAGGTGACCCATTCGATCAGGGTTGGGCCGAGGTTGCGGCGCGCACGCTCGGCGGCCCAGGCGGAGGCGGCGTACACCGCGATAAAGTCGTTGCCGTCCACGCGCAGGGAGGCGATGCCGCAGCCGACGCCGCGTCCGGCGAAGGTGGTGGCTTCACCGCCGGCGATGGCCTGGAAGGTGGAGATGGCCCACTGGTTGTTGACCACGTTGAGAATCACCGGGGCGCGGTATACGTGGGCGAAGGTGAGGGCGGTGTGGAAGTCGGATTCGGCGGTGGCGCCGTCACCGATCCAGGCCGAGGCGATCTTGGTATCGCCCTTGATCGCCGAGGCCATGCCCCAGCCCACACCCTGTACGAATTGGGTGGCGAGGTTGCCGGAAATGGTGAAGAAGCCTGCGTCCTTGACCGAATACATGATCGGCAACTGGCGGCCTTTGAGCGGGTCGCGCTCGTTGGACAGCAACTGGCAGATCAGGTCCACCAGCGGCACGTCGCGGGCCATCAGGATGCTTTGCTGGCGGTATGTGGGGAAGCACATGTCGTCGATGTTCAAGGCCAGGGCCTGGGCGCTGCCGATGGCTTCTTCGCCAAGGCTCTGCATGTAGAACGACATTTTTTTCTGACGCTGGGCGACCACCATGCGGTTGTCGAAGATCCGCGTCTTGAGCATGGCGCGCATGCCTTTGCGCATGACTTCAACGGGAACCCCTTCGGCCCACGGGCCCAGGGCCTGGCCCTGGTCGTCGAGCACGCGGATCAGGCCCTTGGCCAGGTCGGCGGTGTCGGCGGGTTCTACATCGATGGCGGGTTTGCGCACCAGACCTGCGTCGGTCAGGCGCAGGTAGGTAAAGTCGGTCTTGCAGCCTGGGCGGCCCGAGGGTTCGGGCACGTGCAGGCGAAGGGGTTCGTACTGCTGGGTCATGGCTTTCTACGCTCTATCTTGTGAATTTCTTGTAGTGGGCGCGCTAGCTGACAGTCCGTCTTCGGGTAGAAGAAATCTTGTCCTACAACAATCATAGGCGTGGCGTAGAAGAATATTTATCTGTGTTTCATTGCGCCCGTGATCATTTGCGGATAAAAAACCTGCATAAACATAATAAACAGGTGATTTTGTCTCATGCGCAAACTGGACCGTACCGATATCGGCATTCTCAACGCCCTGCAGGAGAATGCGCGGATCACCAACGCCGACCTGGCCCGCTCGGTCAACCTGTCGCCCACACCCTGTTTCAACCGGGTCAAGGCCATGGAAGAACTGGGCTTGATTCGCGAGCAGGTCACCCTGCTCGACGCCGATTTGCTGGGGCTGCACGTCAACGTGTTTATCCATGTGAGCCTGGAAAAGCAGAACGAGCTGGCGTTGCAGCAGTTCGAAGGCGCGATTTCCGATCGGCCCGAGGTGATGGAGTGCTACTTGATGGCTGGCGACCCGGACTATTTGATCCGGGTGTTGGTGCCGACGATCCAGTCGCTGGAGCGTTTCATGATGGACTTTCTGACCAAGGTGCCGGGGGTGGCGAATATTCGTTCCAGCTTTGCGCTTAAGCAGGTGCGCTATAAGACAGCGTTGCCGCTCCCGGCCAATGGCATCAGCCTCGGTAGCTGATGCATCAGATTACCAATGTGGGAGGGGGCAGGCCTCCAACATTATTTCCGCATCTCAGAGTTGGTTGAGGGGGATCTTCAAGTAAGTAACCCCATTCTCTTCCGCCGGCGGCATATTCCCCGCCCGCACATTCACCTGGATCGCCGGCAACAACAGCGTTGGCATGCCAAGCCCGGCATCGCGTTGGGTGCGCATGGCCACGAACGTCGCTTCATCCACCCCGTCATGCACATGAATATTGCCCGCGCGTTGTTCCGCCACGCTGGTCAGGCATTTGGCCTCGCGGCCTTCGGGCGGGTAGTCATGGCATACATACAGCTGGGTGTCGGGGGCAAAGGCCAGCAGTTTGCGCATTGACGCATACAGCTGGCGCGCATCGCCGCCGGGGAAGTCGCAGCGGGCGGTGCCGACGTCGGGCATGAACAGGGTGTCGCCCACCAGGATCAAGCGGTCGTCGATCAGGTAGGCCATGTCCGCTGGGGTATGCCCGGGCACGTGCAGGGCCTGGGCCTTGATGGTGCCGATGTGGAAGATTTCATCCGGCGCGAACAGGTGGTCGAACTGCGAGCCATCGACGCGAAACTCCGGCTCCAGGTTGAACAGGTGCTTGAACACGTCCTGCACCTTGCTGATGCTCTGGCCGATGGCGATCTTGCCGCCCAGGGTGCGACGCAGGTACGGCGCAGCCGACAGGTGGTCGGCATGGGCGTGGGTTTCCAGCAGCCATTGCACCTGCAAGCCGTGCTCACGCACAAAGGCGATGACCTTGTCGGCCTGGGCGGTGTCGGTGCGCCCGGAGGCCGGGTCGTAGTTGAGCACCGAATCGACGATGGCACAGGGGCCGCCGTCCGCTTCATAGACGACGTAGGTGTAGGTCGACGACGCCTCGTCCAGAAAGGAATGAATCAACGCTGACATGACGGCTGCCCCTGATGTTGAAAAAAGTGATTACAATCACTTTACATTTACACATAATGTTTTGAGCTTAAGTGACGCAAAGGACCCGAGGCAAATGGAATCTACTCTGAGTGAAGGCGAAGTCGCCCAGTTGCGCGCGTCGGCATCCAAGGCCTGTGCCTTGCTCAAGGCCCTGGCCAATGAGGATCGCCTGTTGATCCTGTGCCAGCTGACCCAGGGCGAACGCAACGTCGGCGAGCTGGAAACCATGACCGGTGTACGCCAGCCCACGCTGTCGCAGCAGTTGGGCATCCTGCGTGACGAAGGGCTGGTCGCCACCCGTCGCGAAGGCAAGTACATCTTCTACGGGCTGGCCAGCCATGAAGTGATCCAAGTGATGAAGACACTGTCCGGCCTTTACTGCGGCGCGGTGATAAAAAGCTGGGCGTGACGCCATACGGCAGCGACCCTTGTGTGCATTGACGATAAAAGGCAATAGACCATGACCGACCAACACTGGGGGCCAACCATCAGTGGCGATATCGTCGTCATCGGCGGCGGTTCGGCAGGCATCGGCCTGCTGGCCAGCCTGCTCAAGCGCGACCCCGATCTCAACATCACCCTGATCGAACCCAGCGACCAGCACTGCTACCAGCCGGCCTGGACCCTGGTCGGCGGCGGCGCCTATGACCTGGAAAAGACCCGACGCCCCCTGGCCGACGTGCTGCCCAATGGCGTCACCTGGGTGCAGGCTGCCGTTACCGAGGTGCTGCCGGATGAGCACACCCTGGTGCTCGACAACGGCCAGCGGGTGACCTGGAACAACCTGATCGTCTGCCCCGGCCTGCGCCTGGCCTGGGAGAAAGTCGAGGGCCTGGAAGACACGTTGGGCCGCAACGGGGTCACGTCCAACTACAGCTATGAGCACGCGGCGTATACCTGGCAGTTGGTGCAGCAGTTGAAGCGCGGCAAGGCGATCTTTACCCAGCCGGCCATGCCGATCAAATGCGCGGGTGCGCCGCAAAAGGCCATGTACCTGTCCTGCGATCACTGGCTCAGGCAGGGCGACCTCAAGCACATCGACGTCGAATTCAACCTGGCCGGCGCGGCGCTGTTCGGCGTGGCGACCTTTGTGCCGCCGTTGATGAAGTACGTGGAGAAATACCACGCGCGCCTGGCGTTCAACGCCAACCTGGTCAAGGTCGACGGCCCGGCGCGCAAGGCCTGGTTCGAGGTGAAGGGCGCCGAGGGCAACGTCACCCTGGAGGAAAAAACCTTTGACCTGCTGCACGTGGTGCCGCCGCAAGTCGCGCCGGATTTCATCCGCCACAGCCCGTTGGCCGACGCCGCCGGCTGGTGCGAGGTGAACCCCCACAGCCTGCAACACCTGCGCTACCTGCACATCTTCGGCCTGGGCGATGTGTGCGGCACCACCAATGCCAAGACCGCCGCCGCCGTGCGCAAGCAAATCGTGGTGGTCGCCGAAAACCTGCTGGCCCTGCGCAAACAGGCGCCGCTGCCGCTCAAGTACGACGGCTATGGTTCGTGCCCGCTGACGGTGGAGAAGGGCAAGGTGGTGCTGGCCGAGTTCGGCTACGGCGGCAAGCTGCTGCCGACCTTTCCCCTCGACCCGACCCGGGCACGCCGTTCGATGTGGTTCCTCAAGGCGACCTGGCTGCCGTGGTTCTACTGGAACGGCATGCTCAAGGGCCGCGAGTGGCTGACCCGTCTGAGCAAGGTGGACTGAATGCTGCTGGCGAGCGTTTTAGGCGTGTTGATGGGCCTGGTCATGGGCCTGACCGGCGCGGGCGGCGGCATCCTCGGGGTGCCGGCGCTGGTGCTGGGGCTGGGCTTGACCATGACCCAGGCGGCACCGGTGTCGTTGCTGGCCGTGGGCGCGGCCGCGGCCGTCGGGGCGATTGACGGCTTGCGCCACGGCCTGGTGCGTTACCGCGCCGCGCTGTTGATCGCGTTGCTCGGCGCACTGTTTTCGCCGGTCGGGGTGTTTCTCGCCCACCAGTTGCCGGAGCCGGTGCTGATGGGCCTGTTCAGTGCGCTGATGGTGCTGGTGGCCTGGCGCATGTTGCAGCGCGAAAAGCTCGAGGCCGGGCCGAGCGATCATGGCGCGGCGTCCTGGGGCCAGAAGAACTGCATGCTCAACCAGCAGACCGGGCGCCTGGCCTGGACCGCCAAATGCAGCGCCACCCTGGCCGCACTGGGCGCGGTGACCGGGGCGGTCTCGGGTTTGCTCGGGGTGGGCGGCGGCTTTCTGATCGTGCCGGCGTTCAAGCAACTCACCGATGTGCAGATGCGCGGCATCGTCGCCACGTCGCTGATGGTGATCAGCCTGATTTCGCTGATCGGCGTGGCTGGCGCGTTCCATGCCGGCGTGCGCATCGAACCCGTGGGCTGGGTGTTCATCGCGGCGAGCATCGTCGGCATGCTGATCGGCCGGCGCCTGTGCTCGGTGATCCCCGCCCGTACCTTGCAGGTGGGGTTTGCCAGCCTGTGTGTAGTGGTTGCAGCTGGAATGCTTGTGAACGCTTTGCTGTGAATTTGAAATGCAGTCCAACATTTGAATCTCCCTTGTTTTTGAGCGATTCATCCCATCGCATCCCCCCACCCAGTACCCAAGTAGCATAGGTCCCGTCCCCCGCCCTTCGTACACTCATGCTTCAGAGGGGGAGGCAACGATGCACAACAGTGAAGGCGTAGTCAGTGCCATGTCCCAGGCCACCGATGCCGGGCAGGCCGCCGAGGAGTTGGCGCGGCAACTGTTGCATCCGTACCTGGGCTTCGTGCTGTTTTTCTGCTCGGCGTCCTACGACCTGCAGGCCCTGGGCCGCGCCCTGCAGGAGTGTTTCGGCAACGTGCGCGTGGTGGGCTGCACCAGCGCCGGCGAGATCACGCCCCAGGGCTATGGCCGCAATTGCATTACGGCGATGGGCTTCAACCATGCGCACTTTTCCATCGCCACGGAACTGATCGACCAGGTGGAACACTTCAGCCTGATCGACGCCCAGCAGATGGTCGAACGTCTGGTCGGCGGTTGCCGCAGCAATACCCTGGCGCCGATCAAGGGCAACACCTTCGCCCTGACCCTGCTCGATGGCCTGTCCAGCCGCGAAGAAGTGGTGCTCGCCGCCCTCAGCGCGGCGCTCGGCGACATTCCGCATTTCGGCGGTTCGGCCGGCGACGACAACTTCCTCACCCACACCCACGTGTACTTCAACGGCGCCTTCCACAGCGGCGCGGCGGTGGTGGTGCTGGTCAATACCTGGCTGGATTTCGAGGTGTTCACCACCCACCACATCCTGCCGCGCAGTGAAAAGCTGGTGGTGACCGGCGCCGACAGTCCGTCACGCCGGGTCTTCGAGCTTAACGCCGAACCCGCCGCCGAAGAGTACGCGCGGCATATCGGCGTGGCCGTGGCCGACCTCGACCACCGCGTCTTCGCGGCGCACCCGTTGGCGGTGCGCATCCACGACCAGTACTACGTGCGCGCGATCCAGCAAGTGCACGACGACCTCAGCCTGAGTTTCTACTGCGCGGTGGAAAACGGCATCGTCCTTACCGTGATGAAGCCCGGACCGATACTGCCGAACCTGCAAACCCTGTTCGACGGCCTGCAAGCGCGCCTTGGCGACCTGCTGTTGACCATCGGCTGCGACTGCTTCCTACGCCGCCTGGAGCTGGAAGACTCAGGCAATCTGGAACAGATCGGCGGTTTCCTGCGCGACCAGCGGGTGATGGGTTTCAACACCTACGGAGAACAGTTCAATGGCATGCATATCAACCAGACCTTCACCGGGGTCGCCATTGCCCGAGGCCGGCGCTGAACTGCTCGCCCAGGTTGCCCAACTGCAACAGGACAACCACAAGCTGGCGCGGATCAACGCGGCGCTGATCGAGCGCATCGAGTCCGGCATGGCCCAGGGCAATAACCCCTACACCACCTTTCAGCATTCGGTGGTGCTGGCCGAGCAAGTGCGCGAACGCACCGACGCGCTGAACCAGGCGATGGCCGAACTCAAGGCCAGCAACCACTTGCTGATCAACGCCCGGCTGCGCGCCGAAACCCTGCGCGGCGAACAGGCCGCGGCGCAAAAGGCCCAGGAAAGCGAACGCTGGATTCGCCTGATCACCGATAACGTCCCGGCCCTGATCGGCTACCTGAATGCCGACCTGGTCTACGAGTTCACCAATAAAGTCTATGAAGAATGGTATTGCTGGCCGCGCGGCATGATGCTCGGCCAGAGCCTGCGCGAAGTCCACAGCGAGCAGCATTGCCAGCGCCTGGACGCCTACGTCGCCCGCGCCCTGGCCGGGGAGAGCGTGACCTTCGAGTTCGCCGAGACCAATATCAATAACCAGGAGCGCTACATGCTGCGTTCCTATGTGCCGAATATGCTGGCCAGCGGCGAAGTGGTGGGGATCTTCGTGCTGATCCGCGACATCACCGAACGCCGCCGAACCGCCGAAGCCCTGCACCAGGCCTATCAGCACCTGGAGCAGCGCGTGGCCCAGCGCACCTCGGAACTCACCGCCCTCAACGACCAGTTGTTGCAGGAGATCGACGAGCGCCGGCGCATGGAGGCGCGCCTGCGCGAAGCCAAGCTCGAGGCCGAGCAGGCCAACCTGTCGAAAACCAAATTCCTCGCCGCCGTCAGCCATGACCTGCTGCAACCTTTGAACGCGGCGCGCCTGTTCACCAGTGCACTGCTGGAGCGGCCCAGCGAAACCCTGGTGCGCAACGTGAGCAATTCCCTGGAAGACGTGGAAAACCTGCTGGGCACCCTGGTGGATATTTCCAAGCTGGATGCCGGGGTGATCAAGGCCGACATCGCGCCGTTTGCCCTGAGTGAATTGCTCGACAACCTGGCCGTCGAGTACACCGAATTGGCCCGCAGCGAGGGCCTGGAATTGCATTTTGTCGGTTGTTCGGCGCTGGTGCGCAGCGATATCCAGTTGCTGGCGCGGATCCTGCGTAACCTGCTGAGCAATGCGCTTCGCTACACCTACAAGGGACGGGTGGTGCTGGGCTGTCGCCGCCAGCATCAGCGTTTGTCGATCCAGGTGTGGGACAGCGGCATGGGCATCGCCGAGGAGCGGTTGGAGGAGATTTTCCAGGAATTCAAGCGCGGCGATGTGCAGCGGCCCGACCAGGACCGTGGGCTGGGCCTGGGGCTGGCAATCGTGGAAAAGATCGCCGGGATCCTGGGGCATCGCATCGGCGTCAGGTCCTGGCCGGGCAAGGGCTCGATGTTCTCGGTGGAGGTGCCGTTGAGCGCCACCGCACCCAAGTCGCTGCCAATGCTGGCCATGAGCGAGCCGATGCTCGAACGCCTGCAAGGCGCGCGGGTGTGGGTGCTGGATAACGACGCGGCGATCTGCGCGGGCATGCGCACCTTGCTCGAAGGCTGGGGCTGCCAGGTGATCACCGCGTTGTCCGAGCAAGACCTGGCACGGCAGGTGGACAACTACCATGCCGAAGCGGACTTGCTGATCGCCGACTACCACCTCGACGACGACCAGAACGGCGTCGACGCCGTCGCCCGCATCAATGGACGCCGCGGCCGCGCGATACCGGCGCTGATGATCACCGCCAACTACAGCAACGAATTGAAGCTGCAGATCCGTGAGTTGGGGCACACCTTGATGCACAAGCCGGTGCGGCCGATGAAACTCAAGACCGCCATGAGCCACCTGCTCGGCAAATGAACGGCGAAATACCCACAAGTGGAGATCAAAATGTGGGAGGGGGCTTGCTCCCGATAGCAGTGGGTCAGTCGACATCATAACTGTCTGATGCACCGCCATCGGGGGCAAGCCCCCTCCCACATTTTATTTGTGTTGTGTCAGATGGGTCAGCGGCGCAGGTACGAGCCGAAGTCGATATCCCCGGCACTGAGGATTGCCTGCACTCGGTTATGCACATTCAACTTGCGCAGGATCGCCGACACGTGGGCCTTCACCGTGGTCTCGGCAATCTCCAGGGTGTAGGCGATCTGCTTGTTCGACTCGCCCTTGGTCATACGTTCCAGCACCAGCAATTGCTTGCGTGTCAGGGCTTGCAGCAGTTCGGGGGCGAAGCCGGGGTTTTCGTTGAGGCGTCGGTGGGTGCCGGGTTTCTGGGTGCGGATGATGTCCGGCGGCAGGTATACGTTGCCGTTGAGAATCTGCTGGATCGCCTCGGTCATTTGCAGGCGCGGCGAGGACTTGGTGATAAAGCCCACGGCGCCGTAGGTGATGGCTTGCAGCACGATCTGCTTGTCCTGTTCGGCCGAGACGATCACCACCGGAATGGTCGGCGCCTCGTTGCGCAGGTTGATCAGGCCATTGAGGCCATGCATGCCGGGCATGTTCAGGTCGAGCAGGATCAGGTCGAGGTCGTCGTGTTCCTGGGTCAATGCCAGGGCGCTGCCGAGGTCGGCGGTTTCCATCACTTCGCTGCCGGGGAAGCCGTCGCTGATGACGTTATGGATCGCTTCGCGAAACAGTGGGTGATCGTCGGCAATCAGGATTTTGTACATGGCCGTTCACCTTTCTTATTGTGAGGTTTGAAATGGCTCGGGTTGGGCGACCGTCACCGGCAGCTTCGCCGCTTCCCAGGCATCCAGGCCGTCGCGATACCAGTACACAGAGGTATAGCCGAGGTTGGCGGCACGTTTTACCGCGTTCCAACTCAGCCAGCAATCGGAGCGGCAATAGAAGACCAACGGTCGCTTGAGGTCGCCGCCGCTGTAGGCATACAGGTGGCGTACGAAATAGCTTTGCCACTCCGGCGTCAGGTCGCCGTCGCCGGTATTGGCCAGCCAGTGGCTACCGGGCAGGTTGGCGTGGGGCTGGTCTTCGATGAAGCGGCCTTGCAGCCATTGGCGGCGGTACACATCGATCAGCACTGGCGCCGGGCTTTGATCGAGCAGGGTTTGCAGGGCCGCGGTGTCGACAATCGTGGCGCCTGGCAGGTGGTCGGGCGTGGGGCTGCGGTACAGGCTGATGCGGTAGCCATCGGCGGAAAACAGTGGGGCGTCAGCCTGGACGTTAGCGACGAACAGGCACAGCAGTGCCAACAGAGGCAGTCGGGCGTGCAGCATGGCAGGGCAATCCTTATCGTTATGCGCGCATTACACGTGAGTCCCGAGCCCTTGGGAATGCGACGATAGACAGGAAAACCAGTACCAAAGTAGTAGTTTTGCCACCCTCAGCCTTTTTTGCGCAACGCCGCATGCTGGGGATTGAAGGTCAGCACCGCCAACACCGCGAACAGCACGGTCAAGCCCAGGCACACCGCCAGGGCCAGGCCGGCGAAGCGTTGGTACAGGGCAAAGCGCACCAGCTCCACGGCGTGGGTAAACGGGTTGACCGCGCACAGCCAGTACAGCCATTCGCTGGAGTCGCGCATCTTCCACAACGGGTACAGCGCCGATGACAGGAAAAACAGCGGGAAGATCACGAAGTTCATCACCCCGGCAAAGTTCTCCAGCTGGCGAATCGCATTCGACAGCAGCAAGCCCAGGGCACTCAACATCAAGGCCACCAGCAGCAACGCCGGCAGGGCGACGACCAGCCCCATGGCCGGCGGTTGCACGCCGTACACCCAGGCGATCGCCAGGAACCCATACACCTGTAACAGCGAAATCAGCGCGGTGGCCAACAGCTTGCTGCACAGCAAAAACGTGCGCGGCAACGGGCTGGTCAGCAGCACGCGCATGCTGCCCATCTCGCGGTCGTAGACCATCGACAGCGAGCCCTGCATGCCGTTGAACAGCAGGATCATGCAGGCCAGCCCCGGGATGATGTACACCTCGTAGGGGATGTAGGTGTCGTAGGGCTCGATTACCGAGATGCCCAACGCGGCGCGGAACCCGGCGGCGAACACCAGTAGCCACAGCAATGGGCGCACCAGCGCACTGAGAAACCGCGTGCGCTGCAACACAAAGCGCAGCCACTCGCGCAGCACGATGCCGCGCAGGCATTGCCAGTAAGCGTTCATGCCGCCGCTCCCGTCGTGGTGGGCCGAGTCAAGCGCGCGAACACGCTGCCCAGGTCGCCGCCTTGTTGCTCGATCAAGGCAGCGACTTGCCCACTGGCCACCAGGCGGCCCTGGTGCAGGATCATCAAGGCATCGTCGGCCTGGACTTCGTCGAGCAGGTGAGTGGTCCACAGCACGCTGATGCCGTGTTCGCAGCACAGGCTGCGCACGTGCTGGTTCAGGGCCAGGCGGCTGGCCGGGTCGAGGCCGACGCTGGCTTCATCCAACAGCAGCAGGCGCGGCTCATGCAGCAACGCCCGGGCGATTTCCACCCGGCGCCGATGCCCGCCGTTGAGCTCGCGGACTTTTTCCCGGCGCCGTTCGGTGAGGGCCTGGCGGGCCAGTTCGGCGGCGACGCGCAGGTCGGTCTGGCGCCGCGATAAACCATGCAGTGCGGCGTGGTAGCGCAGGTTCTGTTCCACGCTCAAATCCAGGTCCAGGGTGCTTTGCTGGAACACCACACCCAGTTGTGTAAGGGCCGCGCGCGGCGCATCGCGTAGGGAATGACCGCCCACGCGAATGTCGCCGGCTTGCAGGTCATAGAGCCGAGTGAGCAGGGCGATCAAGGTGGATTTGCCGGCGCCATTGGGCCCCAGCAGCGCCGCAAAGCGCCCCGGTGCGAGGCTGAAACTCACCTCGCACAAGGCCTGCCGTGCGCCGTAGGCGAAGCTCAGGTCGCGCACCTCCAGGGCGTTCATGGCGTGACCACCACGCCCCATGGATAACGCCCGACCTTTATCGACTTGATCACCTTGAGACTGTCCACATCGATCACCGACACATCGCCGCTCACGCCATTGGTGGCCAGCAACTGTTTCTCGTCCGGGGTAAATGCCATCTGCCACACGCGGCGGCCCACCAGCAGGTAGTCGAGGACCTCGAAGGTCCTGGCGTCGATCACGGCCACATGGTTGGCCGGGCCGAGGGCGACAAAGCCGTACTTGCCATCGGCGCTGAGCTTGATGCCGACCGGCTGCACCTTATCCGGGTGTACGCCCTTGATCTTGAAGGTCAGGGTCTTGAGGATCGTGCGGCTGGCCACGTCGAGGATGGTCACGGTGCCGCCGATTTCCGCCGAGGCCCACAGCTGCGAGCCATCGTGGTTGAACTCGACGAAGCGCGGGCGCTGGTCCACCAGGGTGCTGTCGGCCAGGGTCTGGGTGCTGGTGTCGATCCAGTGCAGCATGTTGGTGGTTTCGCTGGTGTTCACCGCCCACTTGCCATCCGGGCTCACGGCCATGCCTTCGGGCTCGACGCCGACGTTGATCTGGCCGAGCACCTTGGAGGTCTCGGTGTCGATCACGGTGACCAGCGCATCGTCTTCGTTGGATACGTACAGCCAGCGGTTATTGGGGTGCAGGGCGAACTGCTCGGGGTCTTTGCCGGAGGGCAGTTCCTTGATGATCCTGCGCGTGGCCACGTCCATCACCTGGACGCGGTCCGAGTCGCTGGCGCAGATGTACAGCAGCTTGTTGTCATGGGACAGCAGCAAGCCTCGCGGGCGCTGGCCGACCTTGAGGGTGTCGGTGACTTGCAGGGTCTGCATGTCGATCAGGCTCAGGCTGTTGTCTTTCTCGTTGGAGACCCAGGCGGTACTGGCCACGGCGTGCCCGGCGGCAAGCAGCAGGGCGCATGGGAGCAGGGTGCGGCGCATGGCGGATTCCTTATTATTGTGGGTAGGCGATCAAGGGAAGCGGCAGGTCACCTCGGGTTTGTCATAGCCCAGGCTGTCCATTTCGTTGGTGGGGTGCAGGAAACCGTCCTGGGGCGAGGTGCTGACCAGCGCGCGGGGCTGCACGAGGGGAATCGGCTGGCGCAGTTGGCCGTTCCAGGGGCGGTAACTGAGCTTGCGGCCCTTGAACCCGTCCAGGGGCAGTTGCTCGCTGATTTCCACTTGGCGGATCGCCATGGGCTCGACCTGGCGCAACTTGCTCACTGCACTGGCGACGCTGCGCACGGCCATCCAGGCGGCGAAGTCGCGGTCGTTCATCCAACGCCCGGCCAGGGCCTCGAAGCGTTTCTGCAATTGGGCGGCGCCGTAGGTCTCGACGGTTTTGTGCCAGCCGGTGGGCGTCAGGCCCTGGGTGCCGGCGACGGGGCGCGGGTACCAGGTCTGGTAGGGCACGTACTCGCCGAAGTCGCCGCGCTCGTCGGCCACCAGCACCACGTCGTATTCGGCGGTCTGGGTGAACAGCGGCATATCCGCCTGGGCGCTGCGGCGCTGGTCGTTATCGAAGCGCCAGGCCTTTTCCGCCACCAGCTGCACGCCGAAGCGCTTGGCGGCGCGACGCAGGGCGGCGGCGTAGGCCTGGTCATCCTCGGTGGGGCCGACGATCAGCAGTGCCTTCTGCCATTTGCGCACTACCAGGAACTGCGCCAGCGCATCGGCGAGCATCGCGCGGCTGGGCAGGGTATGCAGCACGTTGCCCAGGCAGTCGCTGCTGCGCAGGCGGTCATCCGGGCTGCCGGCGTTGAACAGCAGGCTGTCGGGCAACGCCGCGCTGAGTTGGCGCAGGCTGGCGGCGGGTGCGTTGATCACGAACAGGCGCAGGCCCTGGGCATGCTGGGCCTGGGCGGCGGCGAGCAGAGCGTCCGGAGTGTCCACCGTGGCGCTGGTCAGGCTGTAGCGCTGGTTGAGAAAGGCGCCGGTGCTGTTGCTGTCGATGATCGCCAGTTCAGCACCGCGCTGCCCGGCATCGGCAGGCTCGGGAATCACATTCGACAGCAGCGGGCCCGGATCGGGCCGATAACCCAGGTAGCCGATCTGCACCTGCAAGGGCGCTTCGGCGGCCTGGCCGGTGGCGGCCCAGGCGATCGCCAGCAGGCAGATCACGGCGTAGGGGGCGAGCTGGCGCATAAGGCACTCCATGACAGGTAGCGCCAGCATAGGAACCCTGAACGTCGCTGCAAATATGCAGAAAGTAGCGCTGGGGCAGTACCAAGGTAGTAGCCCCGGGCGCGCCGTGTGGTTTTAGCATGGAGCACCACGGGCTCTATCCACAGGAGTGACACCAGCATGCGCGTCTTGTCGGCCTTGTGGCGCATCAACCTATGGGTGTGCGGCTTCTTCATCCTGGTGACCTGCGCCTGCACCGCGCTGTTGCTGCACCAGGCCCTGGCCGATGTGGGGCGCGAGCTGCAATCGGCCGAAGCGGTGGTGCACTACCTGAGCGAAACCGCCGCGCGCGACCCGGCCAGCCTGCAACCCCACCTCACCGCGAGTTTGCGCCATGTTCGCGTGCACTGGCTGGCGAGCGGCGACACCGTGCAAGCGCCGGACGCGGACGGGCTGGACGCCTGGCTCGGGCGCCTGTTGTTTGCCGAGGCGCGGCGCAGTGCCCAGGTGCTGGACTTGCCGGACGGCCGGCGCGTGTCCATCGCTGTCGACCCACGGGATGAAATCGACGAGGTCTGGGACTCCCTGCAACAACTGCTGGGCCTGTGCGCTCTGGCCCTGGCCCTGAGCCTGTTGACCATCCGCTGGGCGGTGCGCCGGGGCATGGGCGTGCTGGATGAATTGCTGCGCGCGCTGCAACAGGTGTGCGCCGGCCAGCTCAATGTGCGCCTGCGCAGCCAAGGCGCGCCGGAAGCACGGCAACTGGCGCTGCACTTCAACCGCATGACCGACGCCCTGGAGCAGGCACGCACCGATAACACCCGGCTCACCCAAACCCTGCTGGCGGTGCAGGAGCAGGAGCGCACCCACCTGGCCCAGACCCTGCACGATGACCTCGGCCAATACCTGGCCGGCATTCGCGCCCAGGCCTGCCTGTTGCGCCTGGCCACCGACCAGCCGCACCTGCTGGCGCCCACGGTGGCGCAACTCGAGGATCACTGCGAGCACTTGCAGCAAGGCTTCCGGGCACTGGTCCACGACCTTTATCCGGTGGCCCTGCAACACCTGCCGATGGCCGAGGCGTTTGCGCTGCTGGTCACCCAGTGGCAGGCCAGCCACGGCATTCCCTGCCACCTGCAGGTCAGCACCGACCTGCCGCTGTTGCCCGGCGCCAGCAAGACCCATCTGTACCGCCTGCTCCAGGAAGCCCTGACCAACATCCTGCGGCATGCCGACGCCAGCCAGGTGCACGTGCGCCTGCAACATCGCGGTTCGCGCCTGCGCCTGTGGGTGCGTGATAACGGTCGCGGTGCAGACACGCCCCAGCGGCCCGGCGTGGGCCTGTATTCAATGGCCGAACGCGCCCGTTGCCTGGGCGGCGAATTGAAGATCATCAGCCACCCCGGCGCCGGCTGGGCGTTGGCGTTGAACATGCCGTTGGAGGCCTCATGAATATTCTGTTGGTGGATGACCACGCGGTGGTACGCCAGGGCTATGCCAGCCTGTTGCGTGCGCTGCTGCCGGCCGTTGAAGTGCGCGAGGCGGCCAGTGGCGAAGAGGCGTTGAGCCGGGTCCAGGAAGCGCTGCCGCACCTGGTGATCATGGACTTCGGCCTGCCGGGCATCAGCGGCCTGGAAACCACCCGGCGCCTGCGCCAGCGCCTGCCGCACCTGCGCGTGCTGTTTTTCAGCATGCACGACGAGTTGCCCCTGGTGCGCCAGGCCCTGGAGGCGGGCGCCTCGGGCTACCTGACCAAAACCTCGGCACCCGAGGTGTTGATCGAAGCGGTGCGGCGCATCCTCGACGGCCACGCCTACATCGAACAGGCCCTGGCCACCGAACTGGCCTATACGCCCGGTGATCAACGCTTGCAGGGCATGACCCCGCGCGAGCTGGAAATCTTCCTGATGCTGGCCAAGGGCACGCCGACCCGAGCGATTGCCGACCAGCTGAATATCAGCAGCAAGACCGTGTCCAATCACCTGACCTTGCTCAAGAGCAAATTGCAGGTGAGTTCCCATGCCGAGCTGGTGCACCTGGGGATCGACATGGGCGTGGTGCGGGTGGTTGGATAACCGGGTGCGCGCACATCCACTGTGGGAGGTGGGGTCTAGCGATCCCAGGTGGTGGGGCAGTCGATGCAGCCTTCCATATTGGCATCCTGGAAGTTCGCGTAGTGCTGGCGGCTGCCGGTGAGGGTGGCCTGTTCCAGGTTGCTCTCGCCGAACTTGGCTTCCTGCAGGTTGGCATCGCTGAGGTCGGCCCCTTGCAGGTCGGCCTTGCTCAGCCAGGTCATTTCCAGGTCGGCCGCACGCAGGTTGGCCTTGTGCATTTTCGCCCCCGACAGCCGCGCAAATTGCAGGTAGGCCGCGCTGAGGTTGGCGTTTTCGAACTGCGCACCCTGGGCGAACAGGCCCCAACCCTGGATCGCCATCAACGTGGCGCCGCTGAAGTCGGCCAGGCGCAGGTTGCTTTGTTGCAGGCTGGCGCGGGTCAGGTTGGCGCCTTGCAGTCGGGCTTTTTCCAGGTTGGCCAGGTCGAGGTTGGCATGGCGCAGATCCGCCTCGCGCAGGTCGGCGCCGGCCAGGTTCATCTTGCTCAAGTCCTGGTTGCGCAGGTCGGCGCCCTTGAGGTTGGCGCCGGGGCATTGGCTGTGTTCGGCGATGGTGCAGCCGTTGATGATCAGCGGCGCATCGTCGCCATCGTCGGCGTGGGCCACGGGCAGGCAGAGCAGGAGTAACAAGGGCAGGTAGTTCATCGTGCGACCTCTGGGGATCCTGTGGTGAGCGGGCTTGCTGTGGTGAGGGCCTTGCTGTGGTGAGCGGGCTTGCTGTGGTGAGTGGGCTTGCTGTGGTGAGCGGGCTTGCCCCGCGCTCGGCTGCGCAGCAGTCGCAGAACCTGAGCGCACGGAGGTGCTGGAGGAATGCCAGGGCCGCTTCGCAGCCCAGCGCTGGGCAAGCCCGCTCACCACAAGGGAAGAAGCCGCTTGCTGCAAAAAGCGGCCCGGCATTCTCGCGGAGGTTATTTTTGCGCGGTCTTCTGATCCCAGCTCGGGATCTTGAACACCCAGAACGACCCGCCTTGTGCCACCGGCTTGGTCAGCTCGGCCATGTCGCCGCCCCACAACGGCACCGCGCCGCCGTAGCCGACGGTGACGCCGACATACTGCTCGCCATCCTGCTCCCAGGTGATCGGCGGCGAGACGATGCCGCTGCCGGTCTGGAACTTCCACAGCTCCTTGCCGGTTTTCGCGTCGAAGGCCTTGAAGAAACCGTCGCCTGTACCGGTAAACACCAGGTTGCCCTTGGTCGCCAGCACGCCGGCCCACAGCGGCAAGGCTTCCTTGTGCTCCCACACCACCTTGCCGGTAGTCGGGTTCATTGCCCGCAGGGTGCCGACGTGGTCGTCATACATGCGCTTGATGCGAAAACCCATGCCCAGGTACGCCGAGCCTTTCTTGTAGTTGACCTCTTCGGTCCAGTATTCCTCTTTCCACTGGTTGCCCGGAATGTAGAACAGGCCGGTGTCCTGGCTGTAGGCCATGGGGTTCCAGTTCTTGCCCCCCAGGAACGGCGGCGAGACTTCCACCGGCTTGCCTTTGGTTTCACCCGGCAAGGGCTTGGCCGGACGCTGGCCTTCGTTCTCCACCGGACGCCCGGTCTTCAGGTCGATATGGCTGGCCCAGGTGATGTTGTCCACGAACGGGAAGGCGTTCTGCAGCTTGCCGTTGTTGCGGTCCACCACATAGAAAAAGCCGTTGCGGTCAGCGTGGCCGGTGGCCTTGACCACCTTGCCGTCCTTGTCCTTGTAGTCGAACAGCACCAGCTCGTTGTTGCCGGAGAAGTCCCAGGCGTCGTTCGGGGTGTGCTGGTAGAACCACTTCACTTCGCCGGTGCTCGGATCGACGCCGACTTGGCCGGAGGTGTAGAGGCTGTCGAAGTCGTGGGGGTTGCCGTCCTTGGCGGTGCGCGCCCAAGTGTTCCACGGGCCGGGGTTACCGGCGCCGACGATGATCGTGTTGGTCTCGGCATCGAAGCTCGCGCTCTGCCAAGGGGCGCCGCCGCCGTGGCTCCAGGCCTCGACCTTGCCGGTTGCGGTGGTCGGGTCATCCGGCCACGAAGGCGCCTTGACGTCGCCGGTGGTGGTGCTGTCCTTGCCGTTGAGGCGGCCCATATGGCCTTCCACGAACGGGCGCATCCACACTTCTTCACCGGTGTCGGGGTCGCGGGCAAACAACTGGCCGACCACGCCGAACTCATCGCCGGAGCTGCCGTGGATCAACAGCACCTTGCCGCTGACCTTGTCTTTGATCAGCACTGGCGCGCCGGTCATGGTGTAGCCGGCGGCGTGGTCGCCGAACTTCTTGTTCCACACCACTTTGCCGGTGTGCTTGTCGAGGGCGATCAGGCGTGCGTCGAGGGTGCCGAAGTAGATCTTGTCGCCGAAGATCGCCGCACCGCGGTTGACCACGTCGCAGCATGGGCGAATGTTGTCGGGCAGGCGGTGGTTGTAGGTCCACAGGCGCTTGCCGGTCTTGGCGTCGAGGGCGAACACGCGGGAATAGGAGCCGGTGACGTAGACCACGCCGTCGCTGACGATGGCCTGGGATTCCTGGCCGCGTTGCTTCTCATCGCCGAACGAATAGGACCAGGCTGGGGTGAGCTTGAACACGTTCTTGTCGTTGACCTGGGCCAGCGGGCTCCAGCGCTGGGCGTTGGTGCCCATGCCGTATTGCAGCACGTCCTGGGTGGTCAGGTGGTCGTTGGCGATGTCTTCCCAGGTGACATTGTGCGTCGGCTTGGCGGGTTCGGCGGCGGCAAAAGTTGCCGCACTGAGGGACAGGCTGCCCACCAGCAAAAAGGCTTGCACGGCAAGGCTTAAAGGTGAGCGGGCGGGTAGCGATCTTATTGTCATGGTTGCAGTTCCCAGTGGAGGTTTTGGCCTGCACAGGGTGGAACGCCGGGGCGCCGGGCGGATACGGAAAAACTCCCGCTGTGGCCGGGAAGACTTCCCGAGGCGCCGCTGTTTTAGGCGTGCCCCACAAGCCCTACTACCAAGGGAGGAGAGGGCGGCCACCAAAGCAGCATACGGCCCATGCCCCGGGGTTTCTAAGATGGTTGCCATAGCCTCTGCAATGAGGTTTTGCGTGCAATCCTGAGGGCAAAAATAATGACAACAAAACACAATGCCTTGCTCGTCGCCGGGCTGTTGGTCGGTGTGATCGCCGGGGGCTCCGCCTGGGCCCATGGCAACGTGGTCCCGCAAGCGGTGGAAACCAAGGGCCTGACCTCGATCAAGGACGCCGGTGTGCCGGTCAACGAAGACGGCTGGGCGGCGGTCAACCCATACCGCACCTCGCCTGAACACGACCGCGCCGTGGAAATCGGCTCGTCCGCCTACAACCAGAACTGCGCCGCCTGCCACGGCCTGGAAGCCAAGTCCGGCGGCATCGCCCCCGACCTGCGCATGCTCGATGTGGGCGAAGCCGGTGATGAGTGGTTCGTCGAGCGCGTGCGCCATGGCGCGGTGCGTGACGGCCGCGTGTACATGCCGAAAATGGCCGACTACCTGAGCCAGGAAGCCTTGTGGGCCGTGCGCACCTACCTGGACAGCGTGCACGTCGAGGAGTAAGCCATGCGCCTGTTCGCTTATGTGCTTGGCCTGGCCCTGCTGTGTTGCCAGCCGGCACAGGCGCAGGTGCGCAGCTATGACCAGATGATCGCCGCCGGCGAAATCAACGTGGCGGTGTACAAGGACTTTGCCCCCTACAGTTTCGAAGACGGCGCCACCGCGCGCGGGGTCGACGTGGAACTGGCCCAGGCCCTGGCCACGGCCCTGGGGGTACGGCTCAAGTTGATCTGGGCGCCGGCCGGCGAGAAGCTCGACGACGACCTGCGCGACTACATCTGGCGCGGCAGCCCGTTGCACAACCAGCAACTGGCCGACCTGATGATGCGCGCGCCCTACGACCGCGATTACGCACAAAAGCGCAACGACCAGGGCGAACTGGAAAACGGCCATGTGGTGATGTTCGGGCCGTACCAGAACGAACAATGGCAGGTGGCTTATGACCGTCGGCGCCTGGACACGGTTGCCAGCGTGGCGGTGTTCGAGCAGCACCCGATTGGCGTCGAAGTCGACAGTGTGCCGTCGTTCTACCTCACCTCGGTGTTCAACGGCATGCTCGCCGCCAGGACCCATCACTACCCCGACGTGCCCCAGGCCTTTGCGGCGATGAAAGCCGGTGAGGTCGATGCGGTGATGGCGATGCGCGGCGAAGTCGATTGGCAGGTGCACGAGGCCCACGACCCGCAACTGGCCCTCGCCGAAAACGCCTACCCGAACATGGGCAAGCAACGCTGGGAGATCGGCATGGCGGTGCACGAGAGCAATCGCCAGTTGGCCTACGCGGTGGAAGAGGCGCTGGAAGGCCTGATCCGCGACGGCGCGGTGCAAGCCATCTATGCCCGTTACGGCCTGCAGTACGAAGTGCCCGAGATGTATCAATAGGAGCAGACGATGAACTGGCGACTGAGCTGCATCCTGGCTTGCTGGCTGCCGCTGGCGGCGCACGCCGTGGAGGTCGATCCGGTGCCGTCGGTGATGTGGGCCTTCTATCACAAGCAGTTCCTGGCGCAGGCGCCGTTCGTGTTCGACGACCGAGTCAAGCTGCTCGCGCCGCCGTTCGCCGAAGATGCGCGCCAGGTGCCCCTGGAAATCGACGCCCGCGCCTTCAATGGCCATGTGGTGAAGATCCTCGCCTGGGCTGAGCTCAACCCGTTGCCGAAAATCGTCGACTTCCAGCCCAAGGCCGGGGTGCTGCCGTGGCTGTCGCTGCGGATTCGTATCGAGCAGGCCACGCCGTTGCGGGCGGCGGTGCTCACCGATGACGGCCTGTGGCACGTGGGCTCGACCTTGATCGACGCGGCCGGTGGCGGCTGCACCGCGCCCAGCGTGGTACGCACCCAGCCGGGCTGGGAAGAGCACATCGGCGAAGTGCTCGGCGGCCGTTACCCGCGTGGCGAGTTCAGCCGCGTGCGTGTGCAGGTGGCGCACCCGATGGACAACGGCATGGTCAGCGGCATCCCCGAGTTTTTTATCAACCATGCGCAACTGCGCGGCCAGGACGGCCAGGTGCTGGCTGATCTTGAGCTGTTCCCGGCGGTCAGCGAGAACCCCAACCTGGCCTTCGACATCGACGCGCCGGGGCCCACCCGCCTGGTGCTGCGCGACAACAGCGGCAATGAGTTCGACGCGGCCATCCCCTGACCAGAAGGAGCGCGGCATGCGCTGGATTCTATTGTTATGCCTGGGCCTGAGCCTGCCCGCCCTGGCGGACCTCGACTACGCCCTCAAGCCCCGGCTGATCGCCGACGACACCTGGCTGCTCGAAGGCAGCACCGACAATTTTGCCAAGGCCAACGGCGGCAATATCGTCAACACCGCCTTTATCGTCACCGAGGCCGGCGTGGTGGTGATCGACACCGGACCGTCGCGGCGCTACGGCGAAGCCATGCGCGAGGCCATCGCCCGTGTCACCCCCAAGCCGGTGATCCGGGTGCTGATTACCCATCATCACCCCGACCATGCGCTGGGCAACCAGGCCTTCAAGGACGTGCCCATCGGCGCCCTGGCCGAGACCACGCGGCTGCTGCATGAGCAAGGCGACGGCATGGCGGAGAACCTCTACCGCATGGTCGGCGACTGGATGCGCGGCACCGAGGTGGTGTTGCCCACCCAGGTGCTGGAGCCCGGTGTACTGAGCGTCGGCCGCCACGACTTGCGCCTGCTCGCACTCAGCGGCCACACCGGCGCCGACCTGGCGATCTTCGACCAGAGCACCGGCGTGCTGTTTGCCGGCGACCTGGTGTTTTACCAGCGCGCCCTCACCACCCCCAACAGCCCGGGGCTGGCGGTGTGGCTGGCGGACCTCGGCACCCTGCAAGCCTTGCCCTGGACCCTGATCGTGCCCGGCCATGGCCCGGTGGCCAGCGACGCGCAACCCTTTATGCAGATGCGCGACTACCTGACCTGGCTCGATCAACTTTTGCGCGACGGCGCGGCCCAGGGCAGCGACATGGCCGAGATGATCCGCAGCCCCATCCCCGCACGCTTCGCCGCGATCAGCCTGAGCCGCTATGAACTGATCCGCAGCGTCAGCCACCTGTACCCGCGGTACGAGCGCGAACAGATGCAACGCGTGGATTCGCCGCGCTGACCCGCTACTAAGGAACTAGCAAACTCGATACTGCGGTCAATTGTGACAACGGCCCCTGCGCCCAAGAATCTGCACCAGACCGGGAAAATTTCCCGGGTATAACAAAAAACCGCAGAGGTAGCCGTCATGACCCAACCCGCACGTCGCCAACCCTTCGCCTTGAGTGTGTTGCTCGGTGCCATCCTGTTGTCCGGCCAGGCCATGGCCTCGGTCAGCGATGAGGACATCCTCCAGGACCCGAAAAACCCCGGGCAGATCGTCACCAACGGCCTCGGCGTGCAGGGCCAGCGCTACAGCCCCCTCGATACCCTGAACGTCGACAACGTCAAGGACCTGCGCCCGGTCTGGGCGTTTTCCTTTGGCGGCGAGAAGCAGCGTGGGCAACAGGCGCAGCCGATGATCAAGGACGGGGTGATGTACCTCACCGGTTCCTACTCGCGGGTGTTCGCGGTGGATGCGCGCACCGGCAAGAAGCTCTGGCAGTACGATGCGCGTCTGCCCGATGACATCCGCCCGTGCTGTGACGTGATCAACCGTGGCGTGGCGCTGTACGGCGACCTGGTGTTCTTCGGCACCCTCGACGCCAAGCTGGTGGCGCTGAACAAAGACACCGGCAAAGTGGTGTGGAGTAAGCAGGTCGCCGACCACAAAGAAGGCTACTCGATCAGCGCCGCGCCCCTGGTGGTCAACGGTAAGCTGATCACCGGCGTGGCCGGTGGCGAATTCGGCGTGGTTGGCAAGATCCAGGCCTATGACCCGAAAAACGGCGAGCTGCTGTGGAGCCGCCCGACCGTCGAAGGCCATATGGGTTATGTCTACAAGGATGGCAAAGCCGTGGAAAACGGCATTTCCGGTGGCGAGGCGGGCAAGACCTGGCCGGGCGACCTGTGGAAAACCGGCGGCGCCGCACCGTGGCTGGGCGGCTACTACGACCCGGAAACCAACCTGCTGCTGTTCGGCACCGGCAACCCGGCGCCGTGGAACTCGCACCTGCGCCCCGGCGACAACCTCTACTCGTCCTCGCGCCTGGCGCTGAACCCGGACGACGGCACCATCAAGTGGCACTTCCAGAGCACGCCCCACGACGGCTGGGACTATGACGGCGTCAACGAACTGATCTCCTTCAACTACACCGAAGGCGGCAAGGAAATCAAAGCGGCAGCCACCGCCGACCGCAACGGCTTCTTCTATGTACTCGACCGCACCAACGGCAAGTTCATCCGTGGCTTCCCGTTTGTCGACAAGATCACCTGGGCCACCGGCCTGGATAAGGACGGTCGGCCGATCTACAACGAGGCCAGCCGCCCAGGCGCGCCGGGCAGCGAAACCAAGGGCACCTCGGTGTTTGTCGCGCCGGCGTTCCTCGGTGCGAAGAACTGGATGCCGATGGCCTATAACCGCGACACCGGGCTGTTCTATGTGCCGTCCAACGAGTGGGGCATGGACATCTGGAACGAAGGCATCGCCTACAAGAAGGGCGCGGCGTTCCTTGGCGCCGGCTTCACCATCAAGCCGCTGAACGAAGACTACATCGGCGTGCTGCGCGCCATCGACCCGAAGACCGGCAAGGAAGTCTGGCGCCACAAGAACTTTGCGCCGCTGTGGGGCGGGGTGCTGACCACCAAGGGCAACCTGGTGTTCACCGGCACGCCGGAAGGCTTCCTGCAGGCGTTCAACGCTAAGACCGGCGAGAAGGTCTGGGAATTCCAGACCGGCTCCGGCGTGCTCGGCTCGCCTGTGACCTGGGAAATGGACGGCGAACAGTACGTCTCGGTGCTCTCCGGCTGGGGCGGCGCCGTGCCGTTGTGGGGCGGTGAAGTGGCCAAGCGCATCAAGGACTTCAACCAGGGCGGCATGCTCTGGACCTTCAAGCTGCCCAAAGAGCTGGTCGCCAAGCACTGAAACTACGACCAAATGACAAGTGCCCCCCTGCCAACGGCGCATTCGCCCGCCAGCGGGGGCTCTTTACTATCGGGTCATCGCCTGTTGACCGACAGGCCCGGACCCAGACAGAGGCTTTAACATGATCTACGCACAACCTGGCACCCCTGGCGCCATCGTCAGCTTCAAGCCGCGCTACGGCAATTACATCGGCGGCGAGTTCGTCGCCCCGCTCAGCGGTGAGTACTTCACCAACACCTCGCCGGTGACCGGTGAAGCGATCGCCGAATTCCCGCGCTCCAACGCCGCCGATATCGACAAGGCCCTTGACGCTGCCCATGCCGCCGCCGACGCCTGGGGCAAGACTTCGCCCCAGGATCGCTCGCTGGTGCTGCTGAAAATCGCCGACCGTATCGAGCAGCACCTCGAAGTGCTGGCCGTGACCGAAAGCTGGGACAACGGCAAGGCCGTGCGCGAAACCCTCAACGCCGACGTGCCCCTGGCCGCCGACCACTTCCGTTACTTCGCCGGCTGCATCCGCGCCCAGGAAGGCGGCGCCGCCGAGATCAACGAACACACCGCGGCCTATCACTTCCATGAGCCCTTGGGCGTGGTCGGGCAGATCATTCCGTGGAACTTCCCGCTGCTGATGGCCGCCTGGAAACTCGCCCCGGCCCTGGCCGCCGGTAACTGCATCGTGCTCAAGCCGGCCGAGCAGACGCCGCTGTCGATCATGGTGTTTGCCGAATTGATCAATGACCTGCTGCCACCGGGCGTGCTGAATATCGTCCAGGGCTTTGGCCGCGAAGCCGGGGAGGCGCTGGCCACCAGCAAGCGCATCGCCAAGATCGCCTTTACCGGCTCGACCCCAATCGGTGCGCACATCATGCATGCGGCCGCCGAGAACCTCATTCCCTCCACCGTGGAACTGGGCGGCAAGTCGCCGAACATCTTCTTCGAAGACATCATGCAGGCTGAGCCGCAGTTCATCGAAAAAGCCGCCGAAGGCCTGGTGCTGGCGTTCTTCAACCAGGGCGAAGTGTGCACCTGCCCGTCGCGGGCGCTGGTGCAGGCGTCGATCTACGACGACTTCATGAAAGTGGTGATGAAGAAGATCGTCAAGATCAAGCGCGGCAACCCGCTGGACACCGAGACCATGGTCGGCGCCCAGGCGTCCGAGCAGCAATACGACAAGATCCTCTCCTACCTCAAGATCGCCCAGGAAGAGGGCGCCGAGCTGCTCACCGGCGGCGCGGCCGAGCGCCTGGAGGGCGACCTGTCCAGCGGTTACTACATCCAGCCGACCTTGCTCAAGGGCCACAACAAGATGCGCGTGTTCCAGGAAGAAATCTTCGGCCCGGTGGTGGGTATCACCACCTTCAAGGACGAAGCCGAAGCCCTGGCGATTGCCAACGACAGCGAATTCGGCCTCGGCGCCGGGCTGTGGACCCGCGACATCAACCGCGCCTACCGCATGGGCCGGGCGATCAAGGCCGGTCGCGTGTGGACCAACTGTTATCACCTGTACCCGGCGCATGCGGCGTTTGGCGGCTACAAGAAGTCGGGCGTGGGGCGTGAGAACCACAAGATGATGCTCGATCACTACCAGCAGACCAAGAATTTGCTGGTGAGCTACGACATCAATCCGTTGGGTTTCTTCTGATTCCAACTTGAAATGCAATCAGGTGTGGGAGGGGGCTTGCTCCCGATAGCGGTGGGTCAGTCAACAGTGATGTGGCTGATCCACCGCCATCGGGAGCAAGCCCCCTCCCACATTTTGCTCCCTGTACATTCGCGACTAATGCAGTGCGGCATTTACTTCGAAAGTAGCATTCGCACCCCCATCCCCCCATGCATTAATGCCTTCACCGGAATCTTCCGGCACAACAAGAGGACTCTCCCCATGTGGACCAAACCCGCCTTCACCGACCTGCGTATCGGCTTCGAAGTGACCATGTACTTCGCCAGCCGCTGATCCATCTCCGGCCAGCCTCGCGCTGGCCGGTGCCCTATTGGGAATGACCCTTTGGTCTGATTGCAAACGCCTGGGAATGGGTTAGTGTGGAGCGCATCTCCCAAAAATAATAACAACAGGCTTTCCAATGAGCCCCAATCTGAGCCTCCTGCGTAAATTCGTCTCGCCTGAAATCATCTTCGGTGCCGGCTGTCGGCACAACGTCGGCAACTACGCCAAGACCTTTGGTGCGCGCAAGGTCCTGGTGGTCAGCGACCCCGGTGTGATCGCCGCCGGATGGGTCGCCGATGTGGAAGCCAGCCTGCAGGCCATCGGCATCGACTACTGCCTGTACAGCGCCGTGTCGCCCAACCCGCGCGTCGAGGAAGTGATGCTCGGTGCCGAGGTGTACCGGGAAAACCATTGCGACGTGATCGTGGCCATCGGCGGCGGCAGCCCCATGGACTGCGGCAAGGCCATCGGCATTGTGGTCGCCCATGGGCGCTGCATCCTCGAGTTCGAAGGCGTGGACACCATCCGCGTGCCGAGCCCGCCGCTGATCCTGATCCCCACCACCGCCGGCACCTCGGCGGATGTCTCGCAGTTCGTGATCATTTCCAACCAGCAGGAACGCATGAAGTTCTCCATCGTCAGCAAGGCGGTGGTGCCGGATGTGTCGCTGATCGACCCGGAAACCACGGCGAGCATGGACCCGTTCCTGTCCGCCTGTACCGGCATCGACGCGCTGGTGCATGCGATCGAGGCGTTCGTGTCCACCGGCCATGGCCCGCTGACCGACCCCCATGCGCTGGAAGCCATGCGCCTGATCAACGGCAACCTGGTGCAGATGATCGCCAACCCCGGTGACATTGCCCTGCGCGAGAAGATCATGCTCGGCAGCATGCAGGCGGGGTTGGCGTTCTCCAATGCGATCCTCGGCGCGGTGCATGCCATGTCCCACAGCCTCGGCGGGTTTCTCGACCTGCCCCATGGCTTGTGCAACGCGGTGCTGGTGGAACACGTGGTGGCGTTCAACTACAACTCGGCGCCGGAGCGCTTCAAGGTGATTGCCGAGACCTTCGGCATCGATTGCCGTGGCCTCAACCACCGACAGATCTGTGGGCGCCTGGTGGAACACCTGATTGCCCTGAAACACGCCATCGGCTTCCATGAAACCCTCGGCCTGCATGGCGTGCGTGTGGCGGACATTCCGTTCCTGTCCCAGCATGCGATGCACGACCCGTGCATCCTCACCAACCCGCGCGAGTCCAGCCAGCGTGATGTCGAGGTGGTGTATGGCGAAGCGCTCTGACGACCAGCAACAGGCCCTCGCCGGTCTATTGGGCCTGGGCAATCACTCGGCGCGCAAGAGCCACTACCCGGAACTCACCGCGCGTCTCGACGAGCTGGAGGCCGAGCGCAACCGCTATATCCGTCTCAACGATGAGCTGGAGCAGCGCGTGGCGGCGCGCACCGATGAACTGCTGGAAGCCAACCGCAACCTGCAACAGCAGATCGCCCAGCGCGAGCAGGTCGAACAGGAACTGCGCGATGCCCGCGATGCCGCCGAGGCCGCCAACCGCAGCAAGGACAAATACCTCGCCGCCGCCAGCCATGACCTGTTGCAGCCACTCAACGCCGCGCGACTGCTGGTCTCCACCCTGCGCGAGCGCAACCTGCCCAGCGTCGAACAGGTGCTGGTGGAACGTACGCACCAGGCCCTGGAAGGCGCCGAGGATTTGCTCACCGACCTGCTGGATATTTCGCGGCTCGACCAGGCGGCGGTCAAGCCGGACGTGGCGCTGTATCGCCTGGATGAGCTGTTTGCGCCGCTGGTCTCGGAGTTCCAGTCGGTGGCGCTGGCGGCCGGGCTGAACCTGCGCGCGCGTACCGGACATTATGCGATTCGCACCGACCTGCGCCTGGTGACGCGGATCCTGCGTAACTTCCTCAGCAACGCCTGCCGCTACACCGACGAGGGCTGCATCCTGCTCGGCGCGCGCCGCCGTGGCGATCGCCTGCGCCTGGAGGTGTGGGACACCGGGCGCGGCATCGCGGCCGACCGCCTCGACGCGATCTTCCTTGAATTCAACCAGCTCGACGTCGGCCGTGCCTCGGACCGCAAAGGCGTAGGGCTGGGCCTGGCGATTGTCGAGCGCATCGCCGAGATCCTCGGCTACCCGGTGGCGGTCCGTTCGTGGCCCGGGCGCGGCTCAATGTTCAGTATCGAGGTGCCCATCAGCGAAGAGATGCCCCTGGCGATCAGCCAACTGCCGGTGCTACCGACCACGGGCAACCCGCTGCCGGGAAGACGCCTGCTGGTGATCGACAACGAGGTGAGCATCCTCGACAGCATGCGTGCGCTGCTGGCGCAGTGGGGCTGCGAGGTAATTACCGCCACCGACCAGGCCGGGGCGTTGCTGGCGTTGCAGGGCAGGGCGCCGGAGCTGATCCTGGCCGACTACCACCTCGACCATGGAGTGGTGGGCTGCGCGGTGGTCAAGCACCTGCGCGAGCATTTCGCGCAGAACATCCCCGCCGTGATCATCACCGCCGACCGTACCGACCAGTGCCGCCGCGCGCTGCGCCGGCTGGACGCGCCGTTGTTGAACAAACCGCTCAAGCCCGGCAAGTTGCGGGCGGTGTTGAGCCAGTTATTGACCTAGGGTGTTGATACCCGTCAACACCTGTTGCGGCGCTTTGCCCCATGCTGCCTGCCTGATTCAGAGCCCGACGGAGCCCGCCATGAACGCCCCCGCAACAACCGCAGCCTCTTTCAAGTTGCCCCTGGGCCTGGTGATCGGCGTACTGGTGATGGTCGGCGTTCTGCTGTTGCCGCTGCCCGCCGACCTGCCGGTGGCCGGGCAGCGCATGCTGGCGATCCTCGCGTTTGCGGTGGTGGTGTGGATCACCGAGGCGGTGTCCTATGAAGCCAGCGCGATCATGATCACCTCGCTCATGGCGTTTTTGCTCGGCACCGCGCCGTCGCTGCAAGACCCCACGCACCTGATCGGCTCCAGCCCGGCCATCAGCATGGCGCTTACCGGCTTTTCCAACCCGGCACTGGCCCTGGTGGCGGGCGCGTTGTTCATTGCGGCGGCCATGACCCACACCGGCCTGGACCGGCGTATCGCCCTGGTGACCCTGACCCGCGTCGGCACCAGCACGCGGGGCATTCTACTGGGGGCGATTGCGGTGACCATCCTGCTCAGCCTCGTCGTCCCCAGCGCCACGGCGCGCAGCGCCTGTGTGGTGCCGATCATGATGGGCGTGGTTGCTGCGTTTGGCGTGGACAAGCGCTCCAACATCGCCGCCGGCCTGATGATCGTGGTGGCCCAGGGCACCAGCATCTGGAACGTCGGCATCCAGACCGCCGCCGCGCAAAACCTGCTGACCGTGGGCTTTATGGACAAGATGCTCGGCCAGCGCGTGTCGTGGATCGACTGGCTGATCGCCGGCGCACCGTGGGCGGTGATCATGTCGGCGGTGTTGCTGTTCCTGGTGATCAAGCTGCTGCCGCCGGAAACCGACAGCATCCCCGGTGGCAAGGAGGCTGTGGCCCAGTCCCTGGTGGACATCGGCCCGATGACCGGCCCGCAGAAACGCTTGCTGACGGTCTCGGTGCTGCTGCTGTTGGCGTGGGCCACGGAAGGGCGTCTGCACCCGTTCGACACCACCTCGACCACCTACGCCGGGCTGGTGTTCCTGCTGCTGCCGGGGATTGGGGTGATGACCTGGAAGGATGTGCAATCGCGCATCCCGTGGGGCACGGTGATCGTGTTTGGCGTGGGCATCAGCCTCGGTACCGCATTGCTGACCACCCAGGCCGGGCAATGGCTGGGGTCCCAGGTGGTGGCGCACACCGGCCTGGATCAGGTCGGGCCGTTGGGGGTGTTTGCGATCCTGGGGGCGTTTCTGATTGTGATCCACCTGGGCTTTGCCAGCGCCACGGCGTTGACCTCGGCGTTGTTGCCGATATTGATTGCGGTGCTGCAGACCTTGCCGGGGGAGTTCAACCGCTTGGGCATGACCATGCTGTTGGGGTTTGTGATGAGCTACGGGTTTATCCTGCCGATCAATGCGCCGCAGAACATGGTGTGTTTGGGGACCGGGACGTTTACGGCGCGGCAGTTTGCCAAGGTGGGGATTTTGGTGACGTTGATCGGGTATGGGTTGATGTTGGTGTTTGCGGCGACTTACTGGAGCTGGCTCGGTTGGATCTGATTTGAAATGCGCTTGTGGATGCCCATGGGATCCACTGTGGATGTGGTGAGCGGGCTTGTCCCGCGCTGGGCTGCTCGGCAGCCCCAAAACCAGCCACTGCGCAATATCGGGTACACCCCATTCGTCCTTCATTGGGGGCGCTTCGCACCCTCACGGGGGACAAGTCTGCATCGCCATCAGCTTGAGCGTTGGGTGGGCTTAGTCATAGGACCTTGATCACCACCTTGCCCTTGGCTCTGCCCCGTTCGACGTAGCTCAAGGCCTCAGCCGTTGCCTCGAGAGGGAAGGTTCGGTCGATCACCGGTGTGATAGCGCCGGACTCGACGAGCGCGGTGATTTTCTGCAATTGCGCACCGCTCGCACGCATGAACACGAACCCATAGTCGACGCCCTGCCTGCGGGCTTTTCTGCGTATGCCGCTGCTTAACAGGCGCATGATCCAACCGAGTCCCCAGGACAGCTTTTGCTCGCGTGCGAACTCGGCGGTCGGTGGTCCCGAGATGGAGATGAGCTGCCCACCCGGCTTGAGAATGCGCAGGGATTTTTCCAGTTCGGCGGGGCCGAGGCTGTTCAAGACGACGTCGTAGTCACGCAAGACGTTTTCGACGTTTTGCTGCGTGTAGTCGATGACCACGTCTGCTCCCAACGCCTTGACCCACTCCACGTTGGCGGTGCTGGTCGTGGTGGCAACGAAAGCCCCCAGGTGTTTTGCCAGCTGGATGGCAATGCTGCCGACACCACCGGAGCCCGCCTGGATAAAGACTTTTTGCCCCTTCTTCACGCGGGCTGTTTCAACCAGCACCTGCCAGGCGGTCAGTGCCACCAGGGGCAGGGCGGCGGCTTGTTCCATGCTGGTGTTGTTGGGTTTCAGTGCGAGGGCACTTTCCTCAATCGCGATCAGCTCGGCAAAGCCACCGATGCGCGCGTCGGGCGGGCGCGCGTAGACCTCGTCACCGGGCTTGAAGGTGCGCACGCCTGACCCTACGCGAACAACGACACCAGCCACGTCGTTGCCCATGATCAGCGGGAATGTGTAGGGCAGGATCAGTTTGAATTCACCCTTGCTGATCTTCGAATCCAGCTGGTTGACGCTGCTGGCATGTACCTTGACCAGTACGTCGTGGATGCCCGGTTCCGGGTCCGGTACCTCGGCAAGGCGTCCTTGATGCTTGCCGTAACGGTCGATCAGGAAGGCTTTCATCGTTCAGTTCCCATGGCTATACGTGACAATCACGCCTTGGCTTGATAGCGCTCGGCGACGACCGACTGGCGAATCTCTGACAGCAAACCCTGGCGGGCGGCTTGCAGGGCATCCCAGCGGGCGGCGTCTTGCAATGGCGGAATGGTCACCGGCTCGCGACGATCAAAACCGACCAGCGCAGCATCGACCAACTCGTCCACGCTCATGATTTCGCTCAGGGTATTGATGTCGATGCCCGCGCGATCCCAGATTTCCGTGCGGGTGGCGGCTGGAAGAACGGCTTGCACGTAGACGCCTTTGGGCGAGAGTTCGAGGCTCAGCCCTTGGGATAGAAACAGCACGAACGCCTTGGTTGCACCGTAGACGCTCATGCCGAATTCCGGTGCCAGCCCCACCACCGAGCCAATGTTGATGATCGCGCCGTTACCGGCGTGTACCAGGCGTGGAGCGATGGCGCTGGCGAGTCGCACCAGGGCGGTGGTGTTGAGCGCGACCAGGTTGGTAACGCTGTCGATGGATTGTTCGATGAAGCTGCCGGAGAGGGCGGCGCCCGCGTTGTTCACCAGGATGCCGATACTGGCGTCATCACGCAGGCGTGCTTCGACGCGGGCCAGGTCACCGGTTTGAGTCAGGTCGGCCTGGATCACGTCAATGGACACCGCGTGTTTCTCACGCAGCTGCGAGGCCAGTGCGTCCAGCCGGCCTTTATCGCGGGCAACCAGCACCAGGTTGTGCCCACGTTGGGCAAAACGCTCGGCGTAGGTCGCGCCAATGCCTGTGGAGGCGCCAGTGATCAGTACGGTTTCGGGAGTGCTCATAAATGGATGCTCTTGAGTGTTCAGGATGATCAGGTACGGCGATCGGCGCCACACAGCCGCAGGGATAGGTGCGGGTGGTTTTATGATGTCGATCATAATCAAAGCTGTCAATGGTTTTGATTATGACCGACATCAGAGTATGATCAGGTCATTGTTCAGGAGTCGTAAGGGCCGCGAAATGAAGATCACCAAGACGCAATCACTCGCCAACCGAGCTCATATTGTGGAGACGGCGTCAGAGCTGTTTCGTGAGCGTGGCTATGACGGTGTGGGTGTGGCAGAGCTTATGGCTACCGCGGGTTTTACCCAGGGAGGCTTCTACAAACACTTTGGCTCCAAGGCCGATCTGATGGCCGAAGCGGCCGAAAACAGCCTGGCCAAATCCCTGTCGAGTACCTGCGATCTCGACGTGCCGGGATTTGTCGACCTGTACGTGTCCAGGGATCACCGCGACGGCAGGGCAGCGGGGTGTACCCTGGCAGCCCTGTGCGGTGACGCCGCCCGCCAGCCCGGTGATCTGAAGGCGACCTTTGCCAGTGGCGTTGAAAATACGCTTGCAGCCCTTGGGGACAAGTACGCGCAGGCGGTGGATGTCACCAGGCAAGAGGCACGCGCGAAGATGATCGACCTGCTGGCCCATGCAATCGGTGCGGTCATGCTGTCGCGGGCGTGTCCGGATGACTCGCCGCTCGCGGATGAAATACTGGAAACCTGCCGCGCCGAGATCATCGCGGCATTGCCCTCGACTAAAGAAAGCGCTGCAGGAGTGACTGAATAGGCGCTGAACGATGCGCCCAAGATGGCAAGATGAACCCCGCTCAGGTTTACTACTCTGAGTAGTGGTTTTACCGACGTCACCCGTCGGCTCATCTAGGTCATCGAATGGACAAATACACCCCCCGCCCCTGGGAACCCCACGAGCGCCCGAGCCTGCCGGGCTCGCCGTCGACGCCGTTGCATCCGACGCACAAGCGCTGGCTGTTTGCGATGGTCGGCGTGCTGGTGGCAATCACCGGTGGCCTGGGCAACGCGTTGGTCATCGCCAACCTGCAATACCTGCAAGGCGCCCTCGGTGCGACCACCGCGGAAATGGCCTGGCTGCCCGCCGCCTATGTGATGACCAACGTGTGCATGAACCTGCTGCTGGTGAAGTTCCGCCAGCAATTCGGCCTGCGGGCGTTTACCGAGGTGTTCCTGGTGCTCTACGCGCTGGTGACCTTCGGCCACTTGTTCGTCAACGACCTCAACTCGGCCATCGCCGTACGGGCGGCCCATGGCATGGTGGGTGCGGCGCTGAGTTCGTTGGGCTTGTACTACATGATCCAGGCGTTCCCGGCCAAGTGGCGGTTGAAATCCCTGGTGCTGGGGCTGGGCACGGCGCAGTTGGCCTTGCCCCTGGCGCGGCTGTTCTCCGAGGACCTGCTGCAGATCGCCGAATGGCGCGGGCTTTACCTGTTCGAACTGGGCCTGGCACTGATCTGCCTGGGTTGTGTATTCCTGCTCAAACTGCCCCCCGGCGACCGCTTCAAGACCTTTGAAAAACTCGACTTCGTCACCTTCGCCATTCTCGCCAGCGGTGTCGCGCTGCTGTGTGCGGTGCTGTCCCTGGGGCGTATCGACTGGTGGCTGGAAGCGCCGTGGATCGGCGTGGCCTCGGCCTGTTCCCTGGTGCTGATCATGGCCGGCCTGGCCATCGAGCATAACCGCGCCAACCCGATGCTGATGACCCGCTGGCTGGGCAGCGGCACCATGATCCGCCTGGCGTTGGCGGTGATCCTGATTCGCATGGTGCTGTCCGAGCAGTCCACCGGTGCGGTGGGGTTCATGCAGATGCTGAACATGAGCTACCAGCAGATGCATACGCTGTACGTGGTGATGCTGGCCGGCGCGATCAGCGGGCTGGCGGTCAGTGCGCTGACGATCAACCCGGCGCACCTGCTGATGCCGCTGGTGATTTCCCTGGCGCTGATGGCCACCGGCTCGGTGATGGACAGTTTCTCCAGCAACCTCACGCGCCCGCAGAACCTGTACATCAGCCAGTACCTGCTAGGCTTCGGTGGCACCTTCTTCCTGGGGCCGACCATGGTGCTGGGGACCAAAAACGTGCTGGCCAACCCGCGTAACCTGGTGAGCTTTTCGGTGATGTTCGGGATTTGCCAGAACCTCGGCGGCCTGATCGGCGCGGCCTTGCTCGGCACGTTCCAGATCGTGCGCGAGAAGTATCATTCCAGCATGATTGTCGAGCACCTGACGCTGCTCGACCCGCGTGTGGCCGCGCGGGTGCAGGGCGGCGGCTCGGCCTATGGCGGTATCGTCGCCGACCCGGAACTGCGGAACCTCATGGGCATCCGCAGCCTGGCCACGGCGGCGACCCGCGAGGCCAATGTCATGGCCTACAACGATGTGTTCATGCTGATCGCGATTGTCGCGATCCTGACCATGATCTGGATCTTTATCCGCAGTCTGTGGCTGATGAGCACCACTAAAACAGCCACTCCCGTTCAACCCAGCGGCGCTACTTCATGACCGAACCGACCACCACGACCACCAACGCCATCGCCGCCACCCCGGAAGGCACCACGCCGCCCGGCGCCACGGTCACCGAGCCGCGCTCATTGCGCGTGCGCATTCTCTCGTCCCTGGGCTTTGCCGCGATTGCCATCGTCGGCGTGCTGATCGTGCTGTATGCCTGGCAATTGCCGCCGTTCAGCAGCGCGGTGGAAACCACCGAGAACGCCCTGGTGCGCGGCCAGGTGACCATTATCGGCCCGCAGCTCAGCGGCTATGTGTTCGAGGTGCCGGTGCAGGACTTCCAGTACGTCAAGGCCGGCGACCTGCTGGTGCGCCTGGATGACCGCATCTACAAGCAGCGCCTCGACCAGGCCCTGGCGCAACTGGCGGTGCAGAAGGCCGCGCTGGCCAATGTGGTGCAGCAACGCAACAGTGCCGAAGCCACCATCAAGCTGCGTCAGGCCGCACTGGTGGACAGCCAGGCCCAGGCGCGCAAAAGCACCGCCGACCTGCGCCGCAACGAAGAGCTGATCAGCGACGGTTCGGTGTCCCGGCGCGAGCTGGACGTGACCCGCGCCGCCAATGCCCAGACTATCGCCGCCGTGGCCCAGGCCCAGGCCAGCCTGGAAATCGCGCGGCAGGATTTGCAAACGGTGATCGTCAATCGCGGCTCCCTGGAAGCGGCGGTGGCCAGTGCAGAGGCGGCGGTGGAGCTGGCGCGGATCGACCTGTCCAACACCCGCATTACCGCGCCGCGTGACGGGCAGTTGGGGCAGATTGGCGTGCGCCTGGGGGCCTACGTCAACTCCGGCGCGCAGTTGATGGCGCTGGTGCCGAAGCAGCTGTGGGTGATCGCCAACATGAAGGAAACCCAGATGGACAATGTGCAGGTCGGCCAGCCGGTAACCTTCACCGTGGATGCGCTGAACCACCGCAGGTTTCACGGCACGGTGCAGCATATTTCCCCAGCCACGGGCTCGGAGTTCAGCCTGTTGCAGGCGGACAACGCGACGGGCAACTTTGTGAAGATTGCCCAGCGCGTGCCGGTCAGGATTACGGTGGACCCGGATCAGGCTGAGAGCGAGCGGTTGCGGCCGGGGTTGTCGGTGGTGGTGAGTATCGATACCGCCGGCCGCCTCAAAAACTCCCCACCTTGAGCATGGCGCTGATCCCCGTAGGAGCGAGCTTGCTCGCGAAGATCGTCAACGATAACGCGGGGCGCCTGATGCCCCGCGTTGCCCTGAGGTTCTTCGCGAGCAAGCTCGCTCCTACAGGGGGGTGTATTTCAGGTTGAAATTGAGTTGGACCGACTGATTGTGTTCCAGCAGTTTCAGGCCCGGCCGTCCCGCCAGGTGATGAGCATTCACCGGATGGCTCACCGGCTCGATGCAAAAGAACCCCAGCCCCGGCGGGCAGTACAGCAGGAAGTAATCGGCCCCGCTGGCCTGGCATTCCAGCGCATAGCCCAGGTCCGGCTGTTCGATCCGGCAATAGCCGTCCCACTGGCAAAAACCGTTGTCCACCAAGCCTTCGGGCAGGGGCTTCAATGCCTGGAAATCCCACTCGCCCGGCACCGGCGCCAACCCCGTCGGCAGCTTGGATGCGTCACTCATCCACACCTGTGCGGCCCTGGCCTGCAACCGGGTACCCGGCCGGCGCGGAAAGTACGGATGCAAGCCCAGGCCATGCCATGCGGCTGTTTCGGCCAGATGGGTCACCCGCAGTTCAATACTCAACGCTCCGTCGCTCAAGCGAATCCGCTGCTCGGCGCGATAGGCAAACGGCGTCTCGCACAGTACCTCCAGCACCACTTCATCCGCCGTGTGGCTGACCACCTGCCACGCCTGTTGCCAGGCCGAGCCATGGATCGGCAGCGGATCGGTGAGACTGTTGGACGTGAGCGCGAGCCAGCCGTCGGGGTTGTCGAAACCGCCGTGGGCAATGCGGTTGGACCAGGGCACCAATGGATAGCACCCCAGCTTGCCCGGCAAACCGGTATGGATCGCCTGCTGGTCGTTATGGCGCAACAACGGCTGGCCGGTGGCGCGCACCGTCCAGTTGACGAGGCTGCCGCCCACGGCCGGATTCACGGTGAGGTGGGTCAGGTTATCTTCGAGTTCAATCATCACAGCACCACGCTCGGCAGCCACAACGACAGCGCCGGAATGTACGTCACCGCCATTAGCACCAGGAACAGCACGCCATAAAACGGCAGCAGCGCCTTCACGGTCTTCTCGATACTCACCTTGCCCACCGCCGCGCCCACGAACAGCACCGCGCCCACCGGCGGGGTGATCAGGCCAATGCCGAGGTTGACCAGCATGATCATGCCGAAGTGCACCGGGTCGACGCCGATACCGAGGATCACCGGCAGCAGGATCGGCGTGAGGATCAGGATCAGCGGCGCCATGTCCATCACCGTGCCGAGCAACAGCAGCATGGCGTTGATGCACATCAGGATCACGTAGCGGTTGTCCGACAGGGTCAGGAACAGCGTGGTGATCTTCGCCGGGATCTGCATCAGGGTCATGATGTAGCCGAAGCTGGCCGCGAAGGCGATCAGGATCATCACGATGGAAATGGTGCGCACCGTGCGGTGCATCAGCTTGGGCAGCTCGCTCCACTTGTAGTCGCGGTAGATGAACATGGTCACGAAGAACGCCCACAGCACGGCAATCGCGGCGGACTCGGTGGCGGTGAAGATGCCCGACAGGATGCCGCCGAGAATGATCACCATGGCCATCAGGCCCCAGAGCGCGTCGGCGCAGATTTTCAGCGCCTGCTTGAGCGGGATCACTTCGCCCTTGGGGTAGTTGCGTTTTTTCGCGAAGATCAGGCACAGCACCATCAGGCACGCGCTCATCAACAACCCAGGCACCACGCCGGCCATGAACAGCGAGGCGATGGACACCGTGCCGCCCGCCGCCAGGGAGTAGAGCACCGAGTTATGGCTGGGCGGGGTCAGCAGCGCCTGCACCGAACCGCTGACAGTGACGGCGGTGGCAAATTCCCGTGGGTAGCCACGGCGCTCCATTTCCGGGATCAGCACCGAGCCCACCGAGGCAGTGTCGGCCACCGACGAGCCGGAGATGGCGCCAAAGAACGTCGAGGCCATGATGTTCACCAGCGACAGGCCGCCGCGTACAAACCCCACCAGCACCCCGGCAAATGCCACCAGCCGGCGCGACATGCCGCCCTCGGCCATGATCGCCCCTGCCAGCACGAAGAACGGAATCGCCATCAGCGAAAACTTGTTCACCCCGCCTGCCACCTGAATCATCAGGGCCTGGAACGGGATGTCGATCCACCATGCGCCAATCAGCGCCGACAAGCCCAGGGCGTAGGCCACCGGCATGCCGATCAGGATCAAGGCGATAAAGCTGCCCAGCAGAATCAATGCGTCCATATCAGGCAGCCCCTTCGCTTTCTTCCACCAGGTCGAAGCGCACCACGCGCCGGTTGCTCTGGTCACCGAGCAGGAGTTTTTCCACCACGAAGATCAGGGTCAGCAGCCCGCCAATCGGGATCGGCATATAGGTGATGCCCACGCGCAGGGTCGGGATGGCGCTCATGAACTGGTTCCAGGTGGACAGGCACAGCTTGGTGCCCCAGATCGCCATGAACAGGCAGATGGTGCCCATCAACAGTTGCGACAGGATGCCGACGATGCGGCGCTGGACGGGCGGCAGGCGGTCCGTGACCATGGCCACCGACATATGCGCGCCGGCGCGGTAGCTGGCGGCGGCACCGATAAAGGTAAACACCAGCATCAGCAGGATGGCGGTGGGCTCCGGCCAGCTGGAGCCGGTGCCGAGGACGTAGCGGGCGAAGATGCCCCAGGGAATGATCAGCGCGACGCCGAGAACCGAAAGGCCGGCGACCCAGATGCAGGTCATGTAGATGCGGTCGTTGATGCGCAGCAGTAGATTCTTCATGGCGTTCACCGTAACCGGGCGCGTCGGTGCAGACCGCGCCGGGCCTTTTGCGAGAGGCAGGGGAGGTTATTGAACGGCGTCGATGCGCGCGATGATGTCGGCGTAAGGCGCGCCGTACTTGGCGCGAACCGCTGCGGTGGCGTCATAGAAGGGCTTTTTGTCGACGGTGATGAACTCGACGCCGGCCTTTTTGAGTTTTTCCTCACTGCTGGCGGACTTGGCATCCCACAGCGCGCGCTCATCGGCCTGGGCGGCCTTGGCGGCGTTTTTGACCATGACCTGTTGCGCCGGGGTGAGCTTATTCCAGGTGATTTTCGACATCACGATGGGCTCGGGCAGGATCAGGTGCTCGGTGAGGGTGTAGTACTTGGCGTTCTGGAAGTGATTGTGTTCCAGCAGGGTCGGCGGGTTGTTCTCCGCGCCGTCGATCACCCCCGTCTGCAGGGCGCTGAAGATCTCGCCGGTGTCCATGGCAATCCCGTTGGCGCCCATCGCGTTGAACGCATCGATGAACAGCGGGTTGCCTTGCACGCGGATCTTCATGCCCTTGAGGTCTTCGATGTTGCGCACCGGTTTCTTGGTGTAGAGGTTGCGCGTGCCGCCGTCCATCCAGGCCAGGGCCACCAGGCCGAACTCGGAGTCGGTGATCTTGGCGAGGATTTCATCGCCGATCTCGCCATCGATGACCTTGCGCATATGCGCCTGGTCGCGGAACACGAACGGCAGGTTGAACACGTTCACGTCCGGCACCACCGGCCCGACGATGCCGAGGCTGACGCGGGTCATCTGCACGGCGCCGACCTGGGCCTGTTCGACCACTTCCTTCTCGGAGCCCAGCACGCCGCCGGGGAAGTACTTGAAGGTCAGTTCGCCGTTGCTTTCCTTGGTCAGGGCCTTGCCCATGTTTTCTTCGGCGACGACGGTGGGGTAGCCGGCGGGGTGGATGTCGGCGAATTTGATTTCCAGCGCATGGGCGGCGCTGCTGAGGGTAAAGACTGCGGCGGCGAGCAAGGTGCGTTTGAAGTCCATGGGAGGTCACTCCTGTGTTGTTATTGTTGTATTCAAGGCACAGCGATGCAGCTAGAGGATGAAGTGGGGCTCCGGCAATCCGGTGACGCCGGGGTTGAGGGCGAACACGCCGCCGGACACTGACTGGGCACTCTGGTCGTCCCGGATCGAGGTGACAAACAGGGTGTCCAGGCGGCTGCCGCCGAAGGCGCACATGGTGGGTTTTTTCACCGGCACGCTCAGGGAACGGTCCAGGCGTCCATCGGGGGTGAAGCGGTGGATCAGGCCGGCGTCGTTGGCGCAGATCCAGTAGCAGCCATCGGCGTCCACGGCGGCGCCGTCGGGGCGGCCGAGGAAGTTGTGCATGTCGACGAACACGCGACGGTTGGACGGCGTGCCGGTGTCGATGTCGTAGTCGAAGGCCCAGATCTGCTGCACCAGCGGATGCGAATCCGAGGCATACATCGTGCGGCCATCGGGGCTGAAGGCCAGGCCGTTGAGGGTGATAAAACCGTCCAACTGGGCGTGGGGGGCTGAACCCGATGCATAGCGATAGAGGATACCTTCGGCCGCATTCGCGCCCATGTTCAGCACCATGCTGCCGGCCCAGAAACGGCCCTGGCGGTCGCAACGGCCGTCGTTCAGGCGCATGTCCGGGCGTGGATGCTCGACACTGGCCAACGGCGTGGTATCGAGGCTGGCGTCGTTGTGCGGCGTGAGTTGGAAGAAGCCGGTTTCCATCCCGGCGACCCAGTTGCCCGCGCTGGTGCGGGCAATGCAGGCGAGCATCTGCGGGGCTTTCCAGGCAGCAACGTGGCCGCTGGCGGCGCTCCATTTTTGCAGGCCGCCGTTGGGGATATCCACCCAGTACAGGGCGTTTTCTTCGGGCACCCACACCGGGCATTCGCCCACGGCATTGCGGGCGTCGACAATCAATTCAGCAGTCATGGCCACTCATTCCCTTGGGTTGGTGTGAACTCAGTCACCGAACGGCCCGGCGGCGCAGAACGCCCCACCCTGATAGACCTTGGCCGGGTCATCGGCGGCCACCGGTGGCTGGGCTTCGACCTGGGCACGGAAGACTTCGGAGCTGTCTTTCGGGGCGTAGCCCAGGTGCGCGGCGTAGCGGTTGTCCCACCAGGTGTCGAGGTTATCCGACATGCCGTAGACCACGGTGTGACCGACATTCGGCGTATACAGCGCGCGTTCGAGCAGTTGGGTCAGGTCGTCGAAGCTCAGCCAGGTGTGCATCATCCGGCGGTTCTGCGGTTCGGGGAACGAGGAGCCGATACGGATGCTCACGGTCTCGATGCCGTAGCGGTCGAAGTAGAAGCTCGCCATGTCTTCGCCGTAGGACTTGGACAGGCCGTAGTAGCTGTCGGGGCGGCGTGGGGAGTGGGCGTCGATGGTTTCGGTCTGCTTGTAAAAGCCGATCACATGGTTGGAACTGGCGAAGATCACACGTTTTACCCCATGGCGGCGTGCGGCTTCGTAGATATGGAAGGTACCGCTGATATTGGCGCCGAGGATTTCTTCAAACGGACGCTCCACCGATACACCGCCGAAATGCAGGATGGCGTCGACGCCTTCCACCAGGTGGTGCACCGCTTGTTTGTCGGCGAGGTCGCAGGCCTGGACTTCTTCCGAGGCATCCACCGGCGGGGCCATGCTGGCGATGTCCGACAGGCGCAGCACCTGGGTGTAGGGACGCAGGCGTTCGCGCAGGACTTTGCCGAGGCCACCGGCGGCACCGGTGAGCAGCAGGCGGTTGAAGGGAGCGGGGGTGGTCGTGGTCATGGGGATTCCAAATTTTTGTTGTAGGTTGTCGTATGACTATGCCGAAGTATTGTTAGGGATCCCCCAGGTTGTCAACGTTCTTGCGGACAGAGTGCGGAGCAAAATGTGGGAGAGGGCTTGCCCTCGATGAGGGCGTGCCAGTGAATGCATCTGTTACTGACCCACCGCCATCGGCAGCAAGCCCCCTCCCACAGGGGATTTTCCGGGGCTGGGAGACTAGGTTCTACAGCAGGGAGAGTGGATAGCTGATAAAGATCCGGTTTTCGTCGAACTCGTTGGTGCTGAAATCCCGACGCATGGTGGAATTCCGCCACTTAACGTTGAGGTTCTTCAACGCACCGCTCTGCACGGTGTAGGCCAGTTCCGATTCGCGCCCCCATTCCTTGCCATCGGTGATCGCCCCGGTGTGTACGTTACTGCCGCTGATATAACGGTTCATCAAGGTCAGCCCCGGCACGCCGAGTACCACGAAGTTGAAGTCATGCCGCACCTGCCAGGATTTTTCCTTGGCGTTGTCGTAGCTGGCGTTGTAGCTGTCGTTGGCCAGGGTGCCGCCACTGGTGCCGTTGACGCGCATCCACACGCTGTCGCCGGTGAGTTTTTGCAGGCCCACGTAGAAGGTGTTGCCGTTGTATTTGGCCGAGAGCAGGGCAAACACGGTCTTGTTGTCGAGGTCGCCGGCCAGGGCGCTGCCGTCTTCCTTGCCGTTGAAGAAGCCGAGGTTGGCCCCCAAGGTCCAGTCGCCCACGGGCTGGCTGTGGGTCAGGTTGAGGTACTGCTGCTGGTAGATATCGGCCAGCTCGGCGTACCACACGCCGACCTGGGTGCGCTTGTCGTTGAAGGTGTATTCGCCGCCGCCGAAGTTGAAACGATCGGAGGTGAACGCCGCTTTGCCGTTCATGAACATGTCTTCCATGCTCGCGTCGTTGCGCGGGCTGTTGCCGCGAAACTGGCCGCCGTAGAGGGTCAGGCCGGCGATTTCGCTGGACGTCACCTGGCCGCCGCGAAAGGTCTGGGGCAGCGAGCGGCCATCGTCGGAGCGCAGGATCGGCAGCACCGGCATCCACTCGCCGACCTTCAATTCGGTCTTCGACAGCCTGGTTTTCAGCGCCACGCCCAGGCGCCCGAAGTTGTCGGCGGGGCGGCCGTCGTCGTGGATCGGCAGCAACTGGGTGCCGCCGGTACCTTTGCCGCCATCGAGCTTCTGGGAATACAGCCCCAGCACATCAATGCCGAACCCCACGGTGCCCTGGGTGAAGCCGGACTTGGCGTCGAGAATAAAACTCTGCGTCCACTCTTCAGCCTTGCCCTGGGGATTGCTCGGGTTGGTGAAGTTGCGGTTGAAGTAGGCGTTGCGCAGGTTGAGCGTGGCCTTGGCGTCGTCGACGAAACCGTCGGCGTGGGCGAGGAGGGGCAGGGTAAACAGGCCGATAACACTGAGACGCGCGGACGAATTGCGGGCGAATGGACTCACAGTGACGCTCCCTTTCATTTGTTGTTTTTATTATTTGTTATACGTCGTCGTACAACATTGGAGCGGATATTTGCGGGGTTTTCAGGGTGTGTCAAGCAGAAGTTATACGATGACTAGGTGAGGGTTGATCCAGAGCGCACAGGGTCAATGTGGGAGGGGCGGTGCGACGATTCGACTTGCCCCTTCCACATTCAGCCCGCCAGGACCATCGGCGGCAAAGTGCCAAGGAGTGAAACGGCCGCGACTGCACAAACACCGAGCAGCCATTCCAGCATCACGCTGGCCTTCAAGCTGCCCAACCGCTGTTCGCCGCTATCCAGGCGCAACCGGTTCAACAATGCCAGCGCCAACATGCCCAGCACCAGCATCACCTTGATCAGCAGAATCAGGGCAAAACCACTGAACAACGGCGTGGGCCACAGCTGTCCGGTAAGTACGCGCACATTGATCAGGCCGGTCACCAGCAGGCCGCTGACCAGGCCATAACCCATGCCGCTGAAACGACGCAGGACAGGCGCCAGTTCAACACGGTGTGGCTGCCTGAGGATCAATACCAGCAGCAGTAACCCACCCAGCCATGCGCCGACGCATACCAGGTGCACCACTTGGTTGAGGATCAACAACTGCCCGCTCAGCCCGTCGAGCATGGCGCCATGCCCGACCGGGGCGAGAGTCATCAGCAACAGTGTGAGCAATGGCAGGCGCGGGGCGTTCCACGGGGTCATCAGGGCGATGACAAGCAAGCCATTGACGATCAGGTGCCAGGTCCACACCTGGCCAAAAAAGGTCTTGCCCAACACCAACTGCACGGTCGACAGCTCCAGTGCCGCCGGCCATGAACCGGCCATGCTGGCGGTAATCAACCCCAGCCAGATCAGCCCCGACGCGAGGGCCGTCCATGCCAGCCCACGGGTGATGCGCAGCAATTGCCGGTCCAGCACCGGCTGCGGTTCAGCGCCGAGGAGCCAGGGCCTGAATACACAGGCCCCGAACATCAACAGCACGACGATGAAATGCACGAACCGGCACAGCACCAGCAGCGTCGCCATGGGTTATTGGCCGACCTTGAAGCTGTATTCACCGTTGCTCTTGTGGGTGTCCACCGACACCGCATTCCACACCACCTTGTAGGTGCCCGCCGCAAGTGGGGCGGCCGGTGTCACCACCAGGGTTTTCTTGTCGGCGTCCGGGGTTTCCAGGCCTTTGATGGCGATTTCGGTGCCGTCCTTGCTCAAGGAGACTTTGGTGAAGGTGGCTTCGACGCCTTCGCTGAAGGTCAGGCGCAGGTCTTTGGGCGCGGTGACGCTGCTGTCTGCCGCAGGCGTGGCACTTTTCAGATGAGCATGGGCAAATGCTGCGGAGGCACCCAGCAGGGAGGCGAGCAGGGCGACAGTGGTCAGGGTTTTCTTGATCAACATGGTGCAATACCCATCAATGGTTAGGAGCGGGCAGTGTACGAAGTTTCGACTGCGCCTGTCGCCCCGATCTAGAGCGGTGGTAGTCTTTGGGGCATGTCTTTGTCAGGGAGCCCTTATGGGCAATCACAAGAGCGGAATTCGTCGGGTCAACGTCGAGAAAATCCTGCTGGCGGCGGAGAAAATCTTCGCCGAAAAGGGCTACGGCAGCACTGCCATGGCCGATATCGCCGAAGAAGTACAACTGCCGCGCTCCAACCTGCATTACTACTTCACCACCAAGAGCGAGCTGTACAGCGCGGTGCTGTTCGACCTGCTGGAAGTGTGGAAGCAGGACGCCCTCAGCTTCGAGACCTTCGATGATCCCCGGGTGGTGCTCAGCAGCTATATCCGCGCCAAGATGCAGCGCTCGCGCACGCGGCCCTATGGTTCAAAGGTCTGGGCCAACGAGATCATCCACGGCGCGCCGACACTCGGTGAGGCGTTGGATGAAAGCCTGTACGACTGGGCCAAGATGAAGGAAGCGAAAATTCGCCAGTGGGTGGAAGACAAGCGCATCCTGCCGGTGGAGCCGTCGAGCCTGCTGTACATGATCTGGGCGTCGACCCAGCACTATGCTGACTTTGATCACCAGGTGAAGATTCTGAATGATCACCAGCCGTTGTCGGATATGCAGTTCGAGAAGGCGATCCAGACGGTGACCAGTGTGATTTTGCGTGGGATTGGGTTGGAGCCTTGAGTTGTTGTGGTGGGGCTGAGGGCCGCTATCGGGGGCAAGCCCCCGATAGCGGCCTGCAGGCCTACACCGCTTCCCGGTACGGATTCCTCGGATCCTGCGTCCAATTCAAAAACGGCTTGCCCGTGTCGATCGGCACCATCTCGATGCAATCCGCCACCGGGCAGGTGATCTGGCACAGGTTGCAGCCCACGCATTCATCATCGATCACTTCGTATTTATGCGTGCCGTCCGCCTGTTTCAGACTGGCGATGGCCTGGTGCGAGGTGTCCTCACAGGCAATATGGCAACGCCCACAGCCAATGCACGCCGCTTGGTCGATCCTGGCGATCACCTGGTAATTGATGTCCAGGTACTTCCAGTCCGTGGTGTTGCCCACTGCACGCCCGGAAAATTCTTGCAGGCTGGTGTAGCCCTGGCTGTCCATCCACCGCGACAGCCCATCCTTCATCTCTTCCACGATGCGAAAACCATGCAGCATCGCCGCCGTGCACACCTGAACCGCGCCGCAACCGAGGGCGACGAATTCCGCGGCGTCGCGCCAGTTGCCGATGCCGCCGATCCCGCAGATCGGCAGGCCCTGGGTCTGCGGGTCACGGGCGATTTCGGCAACCATGTTCAGGGCAATCGGCTTGACCGCCGAGCCGCAGTAACCGCCGTGGGTGCTCTGGGTGCCGACCATCGGCAGGGCGACCATGCGTTCCAGGTCCACGCTGGTGATGGAGTTGATGGTGTTGATCAGCGACACCGCGTCCGCACCGCCGCGATACGCCGCCCGCGCGGCTACGCGGATGTCGGTGATATTCGGCGTGAGCTTGACGATCACCGGCAGCGAGCAATAGGTCTTGCACCAGCGCGTCACCTGTTCCACGTACTCCGGCACCTGGCCCACCGCCGCGCCCATGCCGCGTTCGGGCATGCCGTGGGGGCAGCCGAAGTTCAGCTCGATACCGTCGCAGCCGGTGGCTTCCACCAGGGGCAGGATGTTTTTCCAGGATTCCTCCACGCAGGGCACCATCAGCGACACGATCAGCGCGCGGTCGGGCCAGTCCTTTTTGACCTGGGTGATTTCCCGCAGGTTGATCTCCAGGGAGCGGTCGGTGATCAATTCGATATTGTTGATGCCCAGCACTTCACGGTTGGCGCCGTAGTGCGCCGAGTAGCGCGATGACACGTTGACCGCCGCCGGGTCTTCACCCAGGGTCTTCCACACCACGCCGCCCCAGCCCGCTTCAAACGCACGCACCACGTTGTAGGCCTTGTCGGTGGGCGGCGCGGAGGCCAGCCAGAATGGGTTGGGGGCCTTGATACCGGCGAACACAATCGAGAGATCGGCCATTACGCAGCCTCCACATTCAGCATGAGTTGGGCGTGCATGGCTTCGGCGGCCAGCTTGCCGTGTTGCACCGCCTGCACGGTGAGGTCCTGGCCGAGGCTGACGCAGTCACCGCCGGCGTAGACCCCAGGGATGCTGGTGCGCAGCTGTTCGTCGACGAAGATACGCTCGCCGGCGCGATGCAGCTGTTGCGCCAGGGGGTCGTGCAAGGCGTCGTTGTCGAAGCCCTGGCCGATGGCCTTGAAGACGGCATCGGCGGCCAGTTCGAAGGTTTCTCCGGTGGATTGCAGGCGGCCGTTTTCCAGGCGGGTGCGGGCGAAGCGCATGCCACGTACGTGGCCCTGGCCGTCGAGCAGGACTGCTTCGGGTTGGGCCCAGGTCAGCAGGCGCACCTGATTGGCCTTGGCGATGTCCTGCTCATGCTGGGTGGCGCCCATATCGGCCAGACCACGGCGGTAGACGAGGTTTACATCACGGGCACCGAGCCGGGCCATTTGCACGGCCATGTCGATGGCGGTATTGCCAGCGCCGAGCACGATGCAGCGGTCGGCCAGGGGCAGTTGAGTCAGGTCATCGGCCTGGCGCAGTTCGCGGATATAGTCGGTGGCGGCGAGCAGGCCGGGTGCGTCCTCATGGGGTAAGCCGAGTTGCTTGCTGGCCGCCAGGCCCAGGCCGAGGAATACCGAATCGAATTGCTGGTGCAGTTCGCTCAGGGTGAGGTTGTCGCCCAGGCGCTGGCCATGGCGGATTTCGATGCCGCCGATCTGCAGGAGGAAGTCCAGTTCCTTCTGGGCGAAGTCATCCACCAGCTTGTACTTGGCGATCCCGTATTCATTCAGGCCACCGGCCTTTTCCCGCGCTTCGAAGATCACCACGTCGTGCCCGTGCACAGCGGCGCGATGGGCGCAGGCCAGCCCTGCGGGACCTGCGCCGACCACGGCGATGCGCTTGCCGGTCGGTGCGGCGCGCTGGAACGGGTGTTCGCTGAAGTGGGCGTTATCGATGGCGTAGCGTTGCAACAGACCGATCAGCACCGGCGCGCATTCTTCGGCGTTGTTACGCACGCAGGCTTGCTGGCAGAGGATCTCCGTAGGGCAGACCCGCGCGCAGCTGCCGCCGAGGATGTTGGCCGAGAGGATTTTCTGCGCTGCGCCCTGGACGTTGTCGGTGTGGATATTGCGGATGAACGACGGGATGTCGATTTCGCTGGGGCATGCGTTCACGCACGGGGCGTCGTAGCAGTACAGGCAGCGCGAGGCTTCCAGTTGGGCCTGGCGCGCATTGAGGGGCGGCGCCAGGTCGGTGAAATGGCTGGCGAGGGTGGCGCCGTCTTCGTGGGGATGGGGGAGGTGGGTCAGGGTCTGGATCACGGTGTGGGCCTCACGGTTTTTTTGGATTGCCTCTAAGTGGGCATTTTTGTTGCCTGTACTGGCCTCATCGGGGGCAAGCCCCCTCCCACATTCGACCGAGTTGTATTTGAATGAATGCGGTCAAGTGTGGGAGGGGGCTTGCCCCCGATAGCGGTCTCAGCGCTTCACAGCAACCGGCCTGGAATGCTCCGCCCGCTTGCTTAACTGCTCGAACACCGACGGATACGCCGGCCGTTCCACATAGCGCCCGGCCCCGCGCTCGGCGCGCAGGTCGCCATCGGCCCAGACCAGCTTGCCCTGGCTGATGGTGTGGCTCGGCACGCCGCGCACGGTCTTGCCTTCGAAGATGTTGAAGTCGACCTTCTGATGGTGAGTCTTGGCGGAAATGGTCCGCGTACCCTCGGGGTCCCACAGCACCAGGTCGGCATCCGCACCCACGCGGATCGCGCCTTTGCGCGGGTAGAGGTTGAAGATCTTCGCGGTGTTGGTGGAGGTCAGCGCGACGAACTCCTGCATCGACAGGCGTCCGCTGTTGACCCCTTCGTGCCACAGCAGCGCCATGCGGTCTTCGATACCGGCGGTGCCGTTGGGGATCTTGCTGAAATCGTCACGCCCGGCGGCTTTTTGCTCGGCGCAGAAGCAGCAGTGGTCGGTGGCGGTGGTGTGCAGGTTGCCGGATTGCAGGCCATGCCACAGCGCTTCCTGATGCCCGCGCGGGCGGAACGGCGGGCTCATCACATAGCCGGCGGCGGTTTGCCAGTCGGGGTGCTGGTAGACGCTGTCGTCCAGCAGCAGGTGGCCGGCGAGCACTTCGCCGTAGACCGCCTGGCCCTTGCCCCGGGCGTAGGTGATTTCATCCAGCGCTTCCCGGGTGGACACGTGCACCAGGTACAGCGGCGTGCCGATGGTCTCGGCGATACGGATCGCGCGGCTGGCCGCTTCGCCTTCCACCTGGGACGGGCGCGACAGCGGGTGCGCTTCCGGCCCGGTGATGCCCTGGGCCATCAGCTTGCGTTGCAGGTGGTACACCAGCTCGCCGTTTTCTGCATGCACGGTGGGCACGGCGCCGAGTTCCAGGCAGCGTTCGAAGCTGGCTACCAGGGTGTCGTCGGCCGCCATGATCGCGTTCTTGTAGGCCATGAAATGCTTGAAGCTGTTGATGCCGTGGTGGCTGACCAGCTCGGCCATTTCCTCGCGCACCTGTTCGCTCCACCAGGTGATCGCCACGTGGAAGCCGTAGTCGGACGCGGACTTTTCCGCCCAGCGCCGCCATTGATGGAACGCTTCCATCAGCGATTGCTGCGGGTTGGGAATCACGAAGTCGATAATCGACGTAGTGCCCCCCGCCAAACCCGCCGCCGTGCCGCTGAAGAAATCTTCACTGGCCACGGTGCCCATGAAGGGCAGTTGCATATGGGTATGGGGATCGATGCCGCCGGGCATCAAATATTGTCCGCTGCCATCGAGTTGTTCAGTGCCGGCGGGAATATCCAGGTCCGTGCCAATGGCGCGAATCAGACCGCCTGCGCATAAAACATCGGCGCGGTAACTTTCATCATGGGTAATAACGGTGGCGCCACGGATCAACAGCGACATGTCGAGTTCCTCACAGGCTTGACCGGCTTGTGCCAGTTCTAAGTGTTGTATTGCTACGCGCCGATGTTCGGTTAATTCCTGTCATCGGTGACAGGAATAGAAACTAGCCCGAGTTTTTCGATAGAGCAAGAAGATTTTTTATAAGCATATATCGTATTTAATGTATTGATTTATAAGGATAAAAATACAAAATCACCAAAATGCAGCGGCCTCTCACCATTTTGACGCACTTGACAGGTTCCCAATATGAGCAACATTTCTTATTGCAAATCAGACGCTTGAGACATGCCTCTTGACGGGGTCGGTAAATAAAAATAATTGTGGTGCACCAGATTGAGTCCTGACAGTTCGGATAACTTGCGCGTTATTTAGCCTGAGTCACGCGGCAAGTACCGTAGGCACAATCGGAAAGCTGATTAACATCAGCGAGTTATATAAGCGGTGCGGGTTCAAGGGCAGTTGTCGGCACGGTTATTGAGTGCAGTGATGGCTGGCCGGGCCCGTGATGTCATGTTGTTTACGAGGTACTCCGGCCACCCTGCGTTCAGCGCGGGGTGAGCAACAATAATTCGAAAAAACCGTGGAGCGGCCATGCAACAGAACAGATCGCAAGTCATTGAGCGCAACGGCCTGTACGAACTCGACGCCGGTCCCGACGTCCTCGACAGCCCTCGCTACAACCACGACATGGCACCGACCAAGGTGCACGAACGCACCTGGAACAAGTGGCACATCACCGCGCTGTGGGTCGGCATGTCGATCTGCGTGCCCACCTACACCCTGGGCGGGGTGCTCACCGCGTATTTCGGCCTGTCGGTGGGTGAGGCACTGATGGCGATCTTGCTGGCCAATATCGTGGTGCTGATCCCGCTGACCCTCAATGCCTTCCCCGGCACCAAGTACGGCATTCCGTTTCCGGTGTTGCTGCGTTCGTCCTTCGGCATCCTCGGTTCCAACGTGCCGTGCCTGATCCGCGCGCTGGTGGCGTGCGGCTGGTTCGGGATCCAGACGATGTTCGGCGGGCTGGCGATCCATCTGTTCCTGGGCTCGATTTTCGAGGGATGGAAGTCCCTCGGCGGCACCGGTGAAGTGATCGGTTTCATGATTTTCTGGTGCCTGAATCTATGGGTGGTGCTGCGCGGCGCCGAGTCGATCAAGCGCCTGGAAACCCTGTCGGCGCCGTTGCTGGTGGCGGTGGGCATCGGCCTGCTGATATGGGCGATGCCCAACGTGTCGATCAGCGAGTTGATGGCAATCCCGCCCAAGCGGCCCGAAGGCGCGAGCCTGACCGGTTACTTCATGGCCGGCCTTACCGCGATGGTGGGCTTCTGGGCCACCTTGTCGCTGAATATTCCCGACTTCAGCCGCTACGCCAAAAGCCAGAAGGACCAGATCCTCGGGCAGATTTTCGGCCTGCCGCTGACCATGTTCCTGTTCGCCGCCCTCGGCGTGATCATGACCGCCGCCTCGGTGAAACTGGTGGGCGTCAGCGTATCCGACCCGGTGACCCTGATCGGCCATATCCAGAGCCCAGTGTGGGTGGCCGTGGCCATGGCGCTGATCATCGTCGCCACGTTGTCCACCAACACCGCTGCAAACATCGTCTCGCCCACCAACGACTTCCAGAACATCGCGCCCAAGCTGATCAACCGCACCACGGCGGTGATCCTCACCGGGTTGGTGGGCTTGGCGTTGATGGGCCACGAACTGCTGAAAAAACTCGGCTTGATCGTCTCGGATGTGAGCCTGGAAACCGTGTATTCCAACTGGTTGCTGGGCTACTCAAGCCTGCTGGGCCCGATCGCCGGGATCATGGTGGTGGACTACTTCATCACCCGCAAACAGCAACTGGACCTGGCTGGCCTGTACCGCGACGACGTGTACCCGGCGTGGAACTGGAGCGGTTTTATCGCCTTCGGTGTGCCGGTGGTGCTGACCTTGCTGTCCCTGGGCAGTGATGCGTTCAGCTGGTTCTACAGCTACGGCTGGTTTACCGGTTCGGCGTTGGGCGGGTTGTTGTATTACGGCCTGAATGCCAGGCGTGAAGCCAGCCCGGTGGTTGTCAATTCATAAGAAATACAAGCCTGAGGAGATCCCCATGAACGCTGCCCTTGACGTTCTGCAATCGTCCCACCAGCACATCAATCGCGACCGCTTGTGGCAGTCGCTGATGGACCTGGCCAAACTCGGCGCCACCCCCAAGGGCGGCGTGTGCCGCCTGGCTCTCACCGACCTCGACCGCAAGGCCCGCGACCTGTTTGTGCAATGGTGCGAAGACGCCGGTTGCACCGTGACCGTCGACGGCATCGGCAATATCTTCGCGCGCCGCCCTGGGCGTAATCCCGACCTGCCGCCGGTGATGACCGGCAGCCATATCGACACCCAGCCCACAGGTGGCAAGTTCGATGGCTGCTTTGGCGTGCTGGCGGGAGTGGAAGTGTTGCGTACGCTCAATGACCTCAAGATCGAAACCGAGGCGCCCTTGGAAGTGGTGGTGTGGACCAACGAGGAAGGCTCGCGCTTCCCGCCGTGCATGATGGGCTCGGGGGTGTTTGCCAGGAAATTCACCCTGGCGGATACCCTGGCCAAGGTTGATGCGGACGGGGTCAGCGTGGGTGAAGCGCTGAATGCGATTGGCTACGCGGGAACCCGTCCTGAGAGTGGGCACAAGGTCGGTGCGTATTTCGAGGCGCATATCGAACAAGGGCCGATTCTGGAGGATGAGAAAAAGACCATCGGCGTGGTGCTCGGCGCCCTCGGGCAGAAGTGGTTCGACCTGAAACTGCGCGGTGTCGAGGCCCATGCGGGGCCGACGCCGATGCACCTGCGCAAGGACGCCCTGGTAGGCGCGGCGGCGGTGGTGGCGGCGGTCAATGCGGCGGCGTTGGGGCACCAGCCCCATGCGTGCGGGACCGTCGGTTGCCTGCAGGCGTATCCCGGTTCACGCAACGTGATTCCGGGCGAAGTGCGCATGACCCTGGACTTCCGGCACTTGGAACCGGCGCGGTTGGATTCGATGATTGCCCAGGTGCGCCAGGTGATTGACGAGACCTGTGCCAGGCATGGGCTGAGTTTTGAAATGGAACCCACGGCTGACTTCCCGCCGCTGTACTTCGACAAAGGCTGTGTGGACGCCGTGCGCGATGCGGCCAATGGGCTGGGCTTGTCGAACATGGACATCGTCAGCGGGGCAGGGCACGACGCGATTTTCGTCGCCGAGTTGGGGCCGGCGGGGATGATCTTTGTGCCGTGTGAGGGTGGCATCAGCCACAATGAAATCGAGAACGCCGCACCGGATGACCTGGCGGCGGGGTGTGCGGTGTTGTTGCGGGCCATGGTGGCCGCTTCAGCCGCCATCGCCAGCGGCAAACTTGCCGCCTGAAATGCGGTAAAAATGTGGGAGGGGGCTTGCTCCCGATAGCGGTGTGTCAGTTACAGATAAGCTGACTGACCTACCGCAATCGGGAGCAAGCCCCCTCCCACATTTGAACTGTGTTTGACGTTAAACCCAGATGGCATCCCACAGTGGGTAGTCGCCAATCCGCTCGACCAGACCCGCTCGCAATGGATTAGTCACCACATACCGGGCCATTTTCACCAAGTCATCTTCCTTGCGCAGAGCCCGGTCATGAAAGCTCTCTTGCCAGAGCCGGCCCTTGCGACCACTCACGCCATTGACGGTCCTGGTGCTTTTTGACTTCACCTGGCACATCAAGTCCGCCAGCGAGCCTTTTTTCAGTTCAAGCAGCCAATGGAAATGGTCCGGCATGATGACCCATGCCAGGGAGTTGGCCAGCCCTTGGTACTGGGCTAACCGAAATTGCCAGACCACCAGGCGACCGAGATGGAAATTGTTGAATATCGGTATGCGTTCGTGGGTGTTGGTGGTGATGAGGTAGATACGGTTGGGTTCGCTGAATCGACCGATGCGCAGGCGGTGTGAAGCGGGTAAATCTGCCATTCCCTGGCCCTCTCTAGATGTGCTTAGAGAGGCTAGATTGGCGAGCAGGCGGTTGATGGGCGGGCTTTTGGCAGGATGTGTCTGGACGGTCGCAATCGGGGGCAAGCCCCCTCCCACATTGGCTCAGCGGCGCTTATACATTATGTGTCTGACGCAGGATCAGTGCGGGAGGGGGCTTGCCCCCGATGAGGCCAGAACTGACGCTGCCGCAACCTCATTGCACTTGGAAGTATCTTGCTTTGAGGCTGTGGTGTAAGGCATGTCTTACTCCTTCGTACGAATCCTCTTTTGCTCTTCTCCTCGCTCATCATCTTGGCTATCCGGTGTTAGGTTCTGCCGCGCAAAAACCTAATGCAGAGGAAGCATGCAATGGCGAACCCTATACCCCCGCCTGGTGTATCGGTTGACGAAAATATGGCCACCGCTTTTCATAAAAAGAATGTACTGAAAGCCGGTTCAGCGTTTATGTACTCTTGGTTTTATACTCAGGTCCGCAATCGCGGCCCGTGGGACTACAAGCAAATTTCCAAAGAATATGAAGCGTTTGGAAACTTTCACTATGGCGCCGTGGGGATTGCCGCGGGTTTCAGCGAAGAAGTGCTTTTACGTGCAGCGGGACTTGCTCAAACCAGGGCGGGTACGGATAAACCCGAGTTTGGTCGTTGGTGGGGGGATGCGCCTTTCGGTGACGATCCAGTCGACCAATATTGGATCAAGAAAGGAATCAGGTATGCCAGGTTCAGGAACTACTAGAAAGTCGCTTTATTCAACGGTCATAACGATCTTGCTGGCGCTTTGCTTGGTGTATATCGCTGGTGATTGGCTGCTTTCGCCGGGCCGTCCGCAATTGACGGAGGTTGTACTCCGCGTGCCGATCAGTGATGACGCTTCGATCTATGGCGTCAAGGATGATCGCGGAGGGGCCACTGTGCCGTTCAGTTACCGATATTACGTTTACCGCACCTTGGGAACCGATAGTGAAATATTGGCTTTATTGAAAGATGCCAATCCGTTTCTAGTTACGCGTGACGGGGCGGTAAAAGTTGATGTCGAGAGCCGTTCGATTACGGTTTCGGTGTCGGGGGATGTATCCGACTATCACAGCAGTACCCTGTATCGGCATGCCAATGGTAGTGATTACACAGTGGTGAGTGTTTTTCTTAATAGTCGGCCAGAGGGCTGAAATATGCGGTGGATCAGTCAGTGATGATTGACTGAATCACCGCAATCGGGGGCAAGCCCCCTCCCACATTGGCTCAGCGGCGCTTATACATTATGTGTCTGACGCAGGACCCGTGTGGGAGGGGGCTTGCCCCCGATTGCGGTGGCTCAGCTACGGATAAACTGGCTGTTCCACCGCTATCACTGTGCCTGGGGTGATGTCAGGCGCCAGGTTGCCAGCCGCCGCCGAGTGCGGTCATGAGTCCTACACTGGCCTGCAACTGCCGCGTCTGCACCGCCTGCAATGTCCGCTGCGCCTGCAACGCCGCGGTCTGTGCGGTCACCACATCCAGGTAACTCACCGCACCCGCTTGATAGCTGTTCATCGCCAGCGATTGCGTGTGTTGCGCCGCATCCGCCGCCGCTTGTTCATCCTGCGCCTCCTGTTGCAAATCCCGTAGTTGCGCCAAGTTATCTTCCACCTCACGCACGGCCTTCAGCACCTGGCTGCGGTACTGCGCCGACGCCTCTTCAAACTCGGCCTTGGCCTGGCGTTCATTGGCGCTCAAGCGGCCACCGTCGAAGATCGGCAGGTTCACCAACGGGCCCAGTGCCCAATACCGATTGCCCGCCGACAGCAGATTGCCGACGCCCTGTGTCTGCCCGCCGATCAACCCGGTCAAGCTGAAGTCCGGATACCACGCCGCCTTGGCCACGCCGATATTTGCGTTGGCCGCAAACACCCGTCGCTCTGCCGCTGCAATATCCGGGCGACGTTGCAACAGGTGGCTTGGTAACTGTGACGGAATTCCCGGCAGGGCGATCAGTTGCTGGCTGGGCGGCAAGGTAAAGTCGCTGGCTGCCACACCCACCAACTCGCCGATGGCGTGCTCGGTGAGGTTGCGTTGCCCACGCACTTCATCCAATTGCGCCCTGGCCTGCGCCAGTTGATTTTGCGCACGGGTCAGGTCCAGTTCCGAGGCTATCTGGCCCTCGTAGCGGCTGCGGGTCAATTGCAATGCCTGGCTGAAATCATCCAGCGAGCGAGTGAGAATCCGGCTCTGTGCATCCAGCCCATTGAGCTGCAAGTACAAGGTGGCCAACTGACGCTGCAAACTCAGGCGCGCCACCGCCAGGTCATCCCCGGACGCTTGCGCCTGGGCATCGCCGGCCGCGACCTGGTTGCGGATTTTGCCCCACAGGTCCATGTCATAGCTCAAGGAAAACCCCGCGATGTTGCTGTTGTACACCGACGGTTGCGTATCCCCCCGCAACGGTCGCGAATCCGATTGCCGCTGGCGCAGCGGTTGCGCGCTGGCGGTGATCTGCGGGAACAGGCCTGCGTGCAGTTGGCTGGCATACGCCTGGGAAGCATCAAAGTGCGCCAGCGCCGCCGCCAGGTCCGGGTTGGCCTTGAGCAGCTGCTGTTGCAGGTCATTCAGGCGCGAATCGTTGTAGAGCTTCCACCATTCGGGCGAGAGTTGGTCGGACGGCTGCGCGCTGTGCCAGGGTCCATCGCTGGTCTGTTCGCGGTAGTGGGTCGGCAGGTCGATCGCCGGCACCTTGTAGGTCGGCGCCATCGAGCAACCCTGCAAGAGCAGCAGCGTCAATGCGGCGAGCGGTTTAAGCCTTATGCGCATGCGCACCTCCGGAGGCATCGGCGAGCTGCACGGGATCACCTTCGCGCAGGGCATCGGGCGGGTTGTCGACGATGCGGTCGGCGGGTTTCAAGCCCTGGTCGATCACCAGGCGTTCGCCCAGGTCGAGGCCGATATGGATGGGCTGCAGGTGCACATGGTTCTGCCCGTCCAACACCGCCACCTGGGTGCCCTGGGCGCGGAAGATCAGGGCGCTGGCCGGGATGCTCACGCCATGGGTATCGGCCGGAATCGGCAGGGTGGCCTCGGCATAATCACCGGGCAGCAGCTCGCCGTCGGGGTTGTCGGCGACGAACTGGGCGAGCAGGGTGCCGGAGCGGCGGTCGATGGCGGTGGAGTCACCGATCAGGCGCGCCTTGAAATGCTTGCCGGGGTGCTCGGGCACGGTCAGTTCGGCTTCAAGGCCCGGATGGATGACCGCTGCGTAGTTCTGCGGCACCGGTACGTAGAGGCGCAATTGATGGGTGTCGGCAATGTTGAACAGTTCCGGATCGCTGTCGGTGTCGGCCTTGATCAGCTGGCCGATATCGGTGTTGCGCGCGGTGATGGTGCCGGCGAACGGGGCGCGAAGGGTCTTGTAGTTTTCCAGCGCCGACAGCCGGGCGTAGTCGGCAGCGGCGGCCTCGGCGTTGGCCTTGGCGGCAGCGGCATTGGAGGTTTTTTCATCGGCCTCCTGGCGCGATACCGAATGGCTGGCCAGCAGGTTTTGCCAGCGCGTGGCGGTGGTTTCGGCCAGGCGTGCGTTGGCCTGTTCCTGCACCAGGCGTGCATGGGTCTGCGCCAGCTGTTGATCCAGGTCGGGGCTGTCGATTTCCGCGAGGACTTGCCCGGCCTTGACCCGGCTGCCGATATCGACTTTCCAATCCTTCAGGTAACCGCTGACCCGGGCGTGGATCGGCGCCTTGCTCCAGGCTTCCAGGTGCGCCGGCAGGCGCAAGGTATCGCCGGCCACATTCTGCCGGGGCTGGAACACCATCACGTGCGGGATGGCGGCGGTCTCGGTCCAGGCCGTGACCGATTGTTCGTGCAGCGTGCGGGCATGCAGGCCGTTGGCGACCAACAGGGCGGCCAGGGTCAGGCCGCCGACACCCATGAGCATCAGACGCTTGCGCGAGGGTTTGTGATCAGACGACATGTGGGGTTTCTCCTGCAACTGCGCGAGTAGGGTGACGACCGTGGACCAGGCTGAAGACCACGGGAACAAACAACAATGTGGCGAGGGTGGCGAAGATCAAACCGCCGATGACGGCGCGCCCGAGCGGGGCGTTCTGCTCCTCGGAAATTGCCAGGGGCAACATGCCGATGATCATCGCCAGGGCGGTCATGCACACCGGGCGGAAGCGCGTGTAACCGGCCTCCATGGCGGCTTTCAACGCATCACCATGTTCGGCCAGGCGCTCACGGCAGAAGCTCACCACCAGGATCGAGTTGGCCGTGGCGACGCCCATGCACAGGATGGCGCCGGTGAGCGCCGGCACCGACAAGGAGGTGCCGCTGAGGAACAGCATCCACACGATGCCTGCGAGCGCCGCCGGCAACGCGGTGATGATGACGAACGGGTCGGCCCACGACTGGAAGTTGACCACGATCAGCAGGTAGATCAGCACCACCGCACCCAGCAGGCCAAGGCTCAAGCCGCTGAAGGCTTCATGCAGCGCATCGATCTGCCCGTGCAGGCTGATCGTCGCGCCTTTGGGGCGCAGATGCGCGGTGTCATCCAGCACCTTTTGCACGTCGCGCGCTACGCCGCCGAGGTCGCGGCCCTGCACGTTGGCGTACAGGTCCAGGGTCGGTTCGATGTTGTAGTGGGTCACCACCGCCGGGCTTTGCACGCGGGAGATAGTTGCTACGCCACCGAGGATCTGTGACTGCCCATTGGCGCCGGTGACCGGCAGCGCTTCCAGTGACGGCAGGCTGTCGAGTCGGTATTGCGGGGTGGCGGCGACAATGGAATAGGACACGCCGTTGGCCGGGTTGAGCCAGAAGGTCGGCGCGGTCTGTGAACTGCCGGCCAGCGACGCCACCATGCTGTTGGTCACGTCCCGCTCGGTGATGCCCAGGCCGTTGGCGCGCATGCGGTCGACATTCACCTGCAGCGACGGGTAGCCGGTGGACTGCTGGATGCGCAGGTCGGCGATGCCGGGCACGTGTTGCAGGCGACGTTCCAACTCGACGGCATAGGCGCGGTTTTCTGCATCGCTGCGCCCGGAGATTTTCACGTCCAGAGGCGCCGGTGCGCCGAAGTTGAGGATCTGGCTGCTGATGTCCGCCGGCAGGAACGCGAAGTGGCTGCCTGGGAAACTTTGCGGCAGCGCTTCACGCAGTTTCTTCACGTAGTCGGCGGTGGGCGCATGGCCCTTTTTCAGGCTGACCTGGATGTCGCCATCCTGCGGGCCGATGGTGCCGCTGCTGCTGTAGGCCATGTCGATGCCGCTGAGCGGAATGCCAATGTTATCGACGATGGTGTCCAGTTCTTCGGCGGGGATCACTTCACGGATCCGCGCTTCGATGCGGTCGAAGGCGGCGGCACTTTCTTCGATACGCGTGCCCAGCGGCAGGCGCACATGCAGGGCCAGCGCGCCGGCATCCGTCGCCGGGAAAAAGTCCTGGCCCAGGCTGGGTAACAGCAGGAATGAGGCGAGCACACAGGCCAGAAAGCCTACGATAAAGCGCTTGCGATGACCCAAGGCCAACGTCAGCAAGCCATGGTAGGTGTCGCGGATATTCGAGAAGTGGCGCTCGAAACCTTGCTGGAAATTCAGCACGGCTTGCAGCGCGGCATTGCGCGGTTTCGGGTGCTGCTCGCCCTCATGGTGGTTGATGAATGCATCTTCGGGATGGTGCCCCGCGCCTGGCTCCGGCGTGTGCGGCTTGAGCAGGAACATCGCCAGCGTCGGCACCAGGGTGCGCGAAAGAATGAATGAGCTGGCCATGGCAAAGATCACCGCCAGCGCCATCGGCCGGAACAGATAACCGGCGATGCCTTGCAGCAGGAACATCGGCACGAACACGATGCAGATGCACAGCAGCGAGACGAACGCCGGGCCGACAATTTGCACGGCGCCGTCGAGGATCGCGGTCTTCACCGCCTTGCCTTGTTCCAGGTGCCAGTTGATGTTTTCGATGGTCACCGTGGCGTCGTCCACCAGGATCCCTACGGCCAGCGCCAGCCCGCCGAGAGTCATGACGTTGAGGGTTTGCCCGCTGACCGCCAGCAGCGCAATGGCCGACAGTACCGCCAGGGGAATTGACGCCGCGATGATAATCGTGGAGCGCCAGCTGCCGAGGAACAGCAGGATCATCGCACTGGTCAGCAGCGCGGCGATGATGCCTTCCTGGGCCACGCTGCCCACCGATTGCTTGACGAACACCGAGGCGTCGCCCAGCAACGAGGTCTTCAGTGACGGCGGCAGGGTTTGGTTGATGCGCGGCAGCATCTGGCGGATACCGTCGATGATCGACAAGGTGGAAATGCTGCCGTTTTTCAACGCCGGCATCAGCACCGCGCGATGGCCGTCGACGCGCACGATGTTGGTCTGCGGCGGCGAACCGTCGCGCACGTGGGCAACCTGGCCGATGGTGATCAGCGCGCCGTTGACGGTCTTGATCGGCAGGTCGTTGAGCTCATCGATGGCCTTGGGGCTGTTGTTGAGCAGGATCGTGTATTCATTGGGGCCGAGTTTGGCGGTGCCCACCGGGATGATCTGGTTCTGCAGCGCCAGGGCATTGCCCACATCCTGGGCCGATAAGCCCTTGGCCGCCAACGCCTGGGGGTCGAGGTCGAGGGTGATCTGCCGCTGCTTGCCACCCATCGGCGTGGGCATGGCCAGGCCGGGCAGGGCGCTGAGGGGCAGGCGGATATTGTTCTGCACCAGGTCGCGAATTTTGGCTTCCGACAGCGTCGGGCTGGAGAACGCCATTTGCAGGATCGGCACCGTGGAGGCGCTGTAGTTGAGGATCAGCGGTGGCGTGATACCCGGTGGCATCTGCTTGAGCACCGTTTGTGATACGGCGGTCACTTGGGCGTTGGCGGTGCGGATATCGACGCCGGGCTGGAAGAAAATCTTCACGATGCCCATGCCGGGCAGGGATTGTGACTCGATATGTTCGATGTCGTTGACGGTGGTGCTCAGGGAGCGTTCGTAGGTGTAGATCACCCGGCCGGCCATGGCGTCCGGCGACAGGCCGTTGTACTGCCAGACCACGGCGACCACAGGGATGCCGATATCGGGAAACACGTCGGTGGGGGTTCGCAGGGCCGCCATCGGCCCGATGATGCAGATGAATATGGCCAACACGATAAACGTGTACGGCTTTTGCAGTGCGGTCTTTACCAGCCCGAGCATGCGTGAACCTCCGAGGGAGCAGGATTGCAAACCCCGGCAGTCTTGCCCGACCCACCTAACACGCGCCTTTCAGCCAGGTGAAGGAACATTTAGGTAAGGGCTGAAGATCGTTTCATATGGATTCATTTGTTCTACAAGGCGTGGCTGCCCAAGCTTGCATCCCATCGGACGACTTGTCTTTTTACTGATGTTCTTTGGAGCCCTGCCATGTCACTCAAACCTTTATTGTTGATCCCCGCCCTGGGGGCTGTTTTGTTGTTGTCAGCCTGTGCCGGCCCGATTCCCAAGGCGGACCCCAGCGAAGCCTGGATCGGCTTGAAAGAAGACGCGCCGAACGATCTGATGGCTGAACGTGTGGACGGCAAGCGTGTCGACGACGGGCGCTTTTTCGAAGTGCCCCCCGGGGATCATCGCCTGGACGTGACGTTGTTCGAGGAAGAAGCCGGCGACGACAACCAGCAGGACTGCCAGGGTCGGGTCGAGTACAAGGATTTCAAGGCGGGTGAGCATTACACCCTGGTGGAGTCGAGCCTGGGCACCACCGTGCGCGCATCCCTGATGGACGGGCACGGTAAGGAAGTCGCGGCGACTCAGGATTTCAATTGCATGCCTGGCTAGGCGTGGTGCACCGCCGCTCTGTGGGGCTTGGCGGGTGCCGCAGGTTTGACGTGGGGGTGATGGTGCCGGCGAGTAATGCGCAACACCCCCCACAACATGGCGCCGGCTACCGCCAGCCATCCGCAGATCAACAGGAAAATCGTTGTTGCAAGGCTCATTTTGGCCTCCTTTCGCCCCGCAGGGGGCACACACAGTCTTCTCAATGGACAGTCTAGCTACCCGGCGGTTGCCTGCTATTGACCAATGGTCGTGTTCGTCCAACTCGTTTGCTCTAACCGCGACGCTTTACTGAGCCTGTGGGCTATACCCGCGTGGCAGAGCGTCCTATGATCAGGGCCCTCACCGGCAGTTGATCAAGAGAGTAAAAAATTGCGGTTACGGTCGAACCTTAAAACATCCTTGTTGCTGGCCTGTGCCCTGGGGCTCGCGGCCTGTTCCGGGCAGCCGTCGAAACTTCCGGGCCTGCCGGAACGTGTCGAACTCAATGGTGTGCCGACCTTTCGCAGCGAGGCTTATCAGAGTGGTCCTACAGCATTAGCCAGCATGCTGTCGCAACAAGGCATTGTGATGACACCGGGCTTGTTGGATAAACCGTTGCATTTGCCGGGCGGTGAAGCGGACCTGGAGCGCAACATGCAGGTGCTGGCCCGTGAGTACGGGCTGATGGTGTACCCGCTGGATGCCAAGCTGACCGCGGTACTGGCGCAGGTGGCGGCGGGTTATCCGGTGATGGCGCGGATTGGCGGCGGCCTGTTGTCTGACGCGCACTACGTGGTGGTGGTGGGTTTCAACCAGCAGAAAAGCACGGTGCTGTTGCGTTCAGGCATGGACCGACGCCTGCTGATGAGCTTCAGCGACTTTGAGTCGAAGTGGAGCAGTGCCGGGCACTGGGCAATCGTCATCCAGCGCCCGAGCCAATTACCGGCCAATGTGGATGCGCAGCGCTGGCGGGATTCGGCGAACGCAACGGCCCAGGCCGGGCAGGAGCGGGCGGCAGCGCAGGCGCTCAAGGTGTTGGCGGAACACAAATAAAATGGGAGGGGCGAGCCCCTCCTAAATGCGTTCTCGGTGTTCCTTAACGGCGGACTTCGGCGGCATTCGCGCGGTTCTTCAGGTTCTTGTCAGCCTTGTAGCGCAGCGCGACGTCCGGCACCGAGCCGCCCTTGCCGGTCTCGACCCAGCTACGGATACGGCTGGCATCGGCAAAGTGGGTGAATTTGCCGAAAGCATCCAGGATCACCAGCGACACCGGACGATTACCCATGCGGGTGACCAGCACCAGGCAATGACCGGCCTGGTTGGTGAAACCGGTCTTGGTCAGCTTGATATCCCAGTTGGCGCGGTTGATCAGGTGGTCGGTGTTGGAGAAACCCAGGGTGTAGTTGGGCTTGCGGAACGCTACGGTCTTTTCCTTGGTGGTGCTCAACTGGCTCAGCATCGGAAATTTTTGCGCGTAGGCCAGCAGCTTGCTCAAGTCGCGGGCGGTGGACACGTTGTGGATCGACAGGCCGGTGGGCTCGACATAATGGGTGCTGGTCATGCCCAGGGCCTTGGCCTTGGCGTTCATCGCGGCAATAAAGGCCGCGTAGCCGCCCGGATAGTGGTGCGCCAGGCTCGCGGCGGCGCGGTTTTCCGAGGACATCAGGGCAATCAGCAACATCTCCTTACGCGGCATCTGGCTGCCGATCTTCACGCGGGAGAACACGCCTTTCATCTCCGGCGTGTCGGTGATGTTGATGTCGATGTACTCGTCCATGTTCTGCTTGGCTTCAAGCACGATCAGGCCCGTCATCAGCTTGCTCACCGAAGCGATAGGCACCACCACGTCGGGATTGCTGGCGTAGATGACCTTGTTGGTCTGCAGGTCCACCAGCATGGCGCTGCCGGAAGCGATCTGCAGTTTGGAGGGATCCCGCGGCGCCAGGGCGGAGTCGGCAGCGTGCGCAAAGGTGCCGGTGAACGCAAAAAACAGGCTGACAATGGAAAGACGAATTTTCACGCGGATGAACTCGCTAAAAAGTAAGAAATACCGTTGGGAAACGGGTTTTGTGACAAATGGCGTTACATTTTAGGAGTATGGACGACAGACTGTCGAATGTTCTTCTAAAACCGGACGAAAGTGCTTAAAAACTAAGAAAAAACAGGCTTTCTTCCGGGCAATAAAAAGCCCTGCGATAAGGCAGGGCTTTTTCAGTACGGCTGGTTATTAACCGTGCAGGGTTTCTGCGGCGTACAGGGTATTTTCCAGCAGGCAGGCACGGGTCATCGGGCCAACGCCACCCGGCACCGGGGTGATCCAGCCGGCGCGGGGCAGGGCGGTTTCATACACCACGTCGCCGACCAGCTTGCCGTCTTCCTGGCGGTTGATGCCCACGTCGATGACGATGGCGCCTTCCTTGATCCATTCACCCTTGACCAGGCCCGGCTTGCCGGCGGCCACGACAACCAGGTCGGCACGGCCAACGTGGCCGGCCAGATCCTTGGTGAAACGATGGGTCACGGTGACGGTGCAACCGGCCAGCAGCAACTCCATGGCCATGGGGCGGCCCACGATGTTGGACGCGCCGACGATGACGGCATCGAGGCCGTACAGGTCGACACCGGTGCTTTCCAGCAGGGTCATGATGCCTTTGGGCGTGCACGGGCGCAGCAGCGGGATACGCTGGGCCAGGCGGCCGACGTTATAAGGATGGAAACCGTCGACGTCTTTGTCAGGGCGGATGCGCTCGAGCAACTTGGACGCGTCCAGGTGCGCGGGCAATGGCAATTGCAGGAGGATGCCGTCCATCGCCGGGTCGTCGTTGAGGCTGTCGATCAGGTCGGTCAGGGCCTGCTGGGTGGTGTCGGCAGGCAGGTCGTAGGCCTTGGAAAGAAAGCCGACCTCTTCACAGTCTTTACGCTTGTGCGAGACATAAACCTGAGAGGCAGGATCGCTGCCGACCAGGATCACCGCGAGGCCAGGCGTGCGCAAGCCTTGCTGGCTGCGCTCGGCGACTCGTTTGGCGATCTGCTGGCGCAGGCTGGCGGCGATTGATTTGCCGTCGATAAGTTGTGCAGTCATTACGCGTGATTAACCATCGAGAGGGGGAGGAGAAGTGCGCGCATTCTCGCACGCCACGGCGTGAGGGCAAAGGCGCTTGGTCCGCAAATTGGCCTAACCCCTTAAATAAAATGAATTTTTTTCAAAAAAGATTTGACGGGTTTCCAGGCCCTCTATACTATTCGTCGCACTTGTCGGGCACAGCCTAGCACTGGTTAAGAAGGTCGAGCAGAATCGTTGTTCTGCAAGGCTGGAAGCACTTAGTTTGTAATCCTCCAAGAGTACAGATTAATAAGGCGCCCGTAGCTCAGCTGGATAGAGCATCCGCCTTCTAAGCGGATGGTCGCAGGTTCGAGTCCTGCCGGGTGCGCCATTAGGCAGCTTTGGCACAAGTAGCGCTATATGGTGGGCGTAGCTCAGTTGGTAGAGCACGGGATTGTGACTCCCGTTGTCGAGGGTTCGATCCCCTTCGTCCACCCCATATTTTGAAAGGCGCCAGATTAACCGTCTGGCGCCTTTGCTTTAAGAGCTTCAAGCGCGGATGTGGTGGAATTGGTAGACACACTGGATTTAGGTTCCAGCGCCGCGAGGCGTAAGAGTTCGAGTCTCTTCATCCGCACCAAATAAGGCCTTACTCGGTTTGCATGCAGGGTGGGGTTAGACAAAGAAGTAGTTTGGTTTCTTTGTTAACGCAATATGGTGGGCGTAGCTCAGTTGGTAGAGCACGGGATTGTGACTCCCGTTGTCGAGGGTTCGATCCCCTTCGTCCACCCCATATTCGAAAGGCGCCAGATTTAACAGTCTGGCGCCTTTTTTGGTTTTGGCGGTTCGGTTTTTCGTGGCTGCGGGTTGTGGGTCGCGATGGCGATGCGTTTCATCGTATTTATGTGTCTCGATGATACTGCATTGTTATCTGCCTTCATTGCGAGGTAGGCCGTCAGGGAGATGGGCGACGATCCCTTCTATATATAGAGGGGCGGCGCAGAGCCCTGGCGTGATTGGCTTTATTTGTCACCGGGGCGGGGCGCGACAGTGCCTTCGTACCGATAAATTGCCGGCTGTTTACGGGCGTATTTCCAGTAGGGTGACTTCTTGAGTTTGACCCACTAGAATGCATGCCCTTGATTGGGGTCGGAAATGGCCGGCTAACGTCTGTGCAACGAGGAATATCCATGCAAGTTTCTGTTGAAAATACTACTGCTCTCGAGCGCCGCATGAGCATCACCGTGCCGGCTGAGCGCATCGAGACTGCGGTCAACAAGCGTCTGCAGCAGACTGCCCAAAAGGCCAAGATCGCTGGTTTCCGTCCAGGCAAAGTGCCAATGAGCGAAATCAAGCGCCGTTTTGGTGCTGATGCACGCAATGAAGCCGTCGGTGACGTGATCCAGGCTTCTTTCTACGAAGCAGTGGTTGAGCAAAAGCTGAACCCGGCTGGTTCGCCTTCGATCGAGCCCAAGTCCCTGGAAGCGGGCAAGGACCTGGAATACGTTGCCGTATTCGAAGTGTTCCCCGAGTTCGAAGTGGCCGGTTTCGACGGTATCGCTATCGAGCGCCTGAGCGCCGAAGTGGCTGATTCGGACCTGGACAACATGCTGGAAATCCTGCGCAAGCAGAACACCCGTTTCGAAGTGGTCGACCGTGCTGCCCAGAACGAAGACCAGCTGAACATCGATTTCGTTGGCAAGGTTGACGGCGAAGCATTCGCTGGCGGCTCCGCCAAGGGTACTCAGCTGGTGCTGGGTTCCAACCGCATGATTCCTGGCTTCGAGGACGGCCTGGTTGGCGCCAAAGCCGGCGAAGAGCGTGTCCTGAACCTGGAATTCCCTGCTGACTACCAGAACCTGGACCTGGCTGGCAAAGCCGCCGAGTTCACCGTGACCGTCAACAGCGTTTCCGAGCCTAAGCTGCCAGAACTGAACGAAGAATTCTTCAATCAGTTCGGCATCAAGGAAACCGGCATCGAAGGCTTCCGCACCGAAGTTCGCAAGAACATGGAGCGCGAGCTGCGCCAGGCTATCAAGTCCAAGGTCAAGAACCAGGTCATGGACGGTCTGCTGGCCTCCAACCCGATCGAAGTGCCTAAGGCCCTGCTGTCCAACGAAGTGGATCGCCTGCGCGTACAGGCTGTCCAGCAGTTCGGCGGCAACATCAAGCCAGACCAACTGCCGGCCGAGCTGTTCGAAGAGCAAGCCAAGCGCCGTGTGGTGCTGGGCCTGATCGTGGCTGAAGTGGTCAAGCAGTTCGACCTCAAGCCTGACGAAGATCGCGTCCGCGAAATGATCCAGGAAATGGCCTCGGCCTACCAGGAGCCTGAGCAGGTCGTGGCTTGGTACTACAAGAACGACCAGCAGCTGAACGAAGTACGTTCGGTTGTGCTGGAAGAACAAGTTGTGGATACTGTTCTGCAGAAGGCTAAGGTGACCGATAAAGCGGTCTCTTACGAAGAAGCAGTCAAGCCGGCGGAAGCAGCACAAGCCGACTGATTGTCCAACTCGTTGGAAATTCAACCATAAGCCAGCCTCGCGCTGGCTTATGCGTTTTCAAGACATGACTATTTGGGAGTAACTGCAGAGCATGTTCCGTAATTCCTATATTCAGCAGAACTCTGATATCCAGGCCGCAGGCGGCCTGGTCCCGATGGTTGTCGAGCAGTCCGCTCGTGGCGAACGCGCCTACGACATCTACTCGCGCCTGCTCAAGGAGCGAGTGATTTTTCTGGTGGGCCCGGTAGAGGACTACATGGCCAACCTGATCTGTGCGCAACTGCTGTTCCTTGAAGCGGAAAACCCGGACAAGGACATCCATCTCTACATCAACTCACCGGGCGGTTCGGTGACTGCGGGCATGTCTATCTACGACACCATGCAGTTCATCAAGCCGAACGTATCCACTACCTGCATTGGCCAGGCCTGCAGCATGGGCGCGTTCCTGCTGACCGCAGGTGCCGAGGGCAAGCGTTACTGCCTGCCGAACTCGCGCGTGATGATTCACCAGCCACTGGGCGGTTTCCAGGGCCAGGCGTCGGACATCGAAATTCACGCCAAGGAAATCCTCTTCATCCGCGAACGTCTCAACACGCTGATGGCCAAGCACAGCGGGCACACCCTGGAAGAAATCGAGCGCGACACCAACCGTGACAACTTCATGAGCGCCGAAGCTGCACGTGAATATGGGTTGATCGACGCAGTGATCGAAAAGCGCCCCGCTTAATATAAGCCGCTCAAAATAGGGCTGGTTGGGTTTCCCGATCACCTGCGGGCTTGAAAAAGCCCGCATAAGCCTTCATCTTGTGTTGCAAGCCTATCGGATTTGGATCGAACGAATGACTGACACCCGCAACGGCGAGGACAACGGCAAGCTGCTCTATTGCTCCTTCTGTGGCAAAAGCCAGCATGAAGTGCGCAAATTGATTGCCGGCCCCTCGGTCTTTATCTGCGACGAGTGCGTCGACCTGTGCAATGACATCATCCGTGAGGAGGTGCAGGAAGCCCAGGCCGAAAGCAGCGCGCATAAATTGCCTTCGCCTAAAGAAATCAGCGGCATCCTTGATCAGTATGTGATTGGTCAAGAGCGTGCAAAGAAGGTTCTGGCCGTAGCGGTATACAACCACTACAAGCGCTTGAACCAGCGTGACAAGAAAGGCGACGAAGTCGAACTCGGCAAGAGCAACATCTTGCTGATCGGTCCTACAGGCTCGGGTAAGACCCTGCTTGCAGAGACCCTCGCTCGCCTGCTGAACGTTCCGTTCACCATCGCCGACGCCACCACCCTCACCGAGGCTGGCTACGTGGGCGAAGATGTCGAGAACATCATTCAGAAATTGCTGCAGAAGTGCGACTACGACGTAGAGAAGGCCCAGATGGGTATTGTCTACATCGACGAAATCGACAAGATCTCGCGCAAGTCCGACAACCCGTCGATCACCCGGGACGTTTCCGGTGAAGGCGTGCAGCAGGCCCTGTTGAAACTGATCGAAGGCACGGTCGCTTCCGTACCGCCACAAGGCGGCCGCAAGCACCCGCAGCAGGAATTCCTTCAGGTTGATACGCGCAACATCCTGTTTATCTGTGGCGGTGCATTCTCCGGCCTGGAGAAGGTTATTCAGCAACGGTCTACCCGTGGCGGCATCGGTTTCAGTGCAGAAGTGCGCAGCAAGGAAGAAGGCAAGAAGGTGGGCGAGTCCCTGCGTGAAGTCGAGCCTGACGATCTGGTCAAGTTCGGTCTGATCCCGGAATTCGTTGGCCGTTTGCCGGTCCTGGCCACGTTGGACGAGTTGGATGAGGCGGCTCTGATTCAGATCCTCACCGAACCGAAAAACGCCCTGACCAAGCAATACGCCAAGCTGTTCGAGATGGAAGGTGTGGACCTCGAATTCCGTACCGACGCGCTCAAATCGGTGGCCAAGCGGGCACTGGAGCGCAAGACCGGTGCACGTGGCCTGCGTTCGATCCTCGAAGGTGTATTGCTCGACACCATGTACGAAATCCCCTCGCAGTCCGAGGTGAGTAAAGTGGTGATCGACGAAAGCGTTATAGAAGGCAAGTCCAAGCCACTGTATATCTACGAAAACAGTGAGCCGACTGCCAAGGCTGCGCCAGACGCGTAAGCGTTTCGCAGTTTTGGTACAAACGAAGGGGCCTCTAGGGGCTCCTTTGTTTTTCATAAGGATTTTTACTGCGTGTAACTGCCAGCATTGAGCTTGTTTTTTTTACACGCAGCCCCCATCTTGGTTTCAAGCTTATTTTTCAACTGTCATAGAGGCGAAATCATGAAGACAACCATCGAATTGCCTCTCCTGCCGTTGCGTGATGTCGTCGTCTATCCGCACATGGTTATCCCGCTGTTCGTGGGGCGCGAGAAGTCTATCGAAGCCCTCGAGGCCGCGATGACGGGCGACAAGCAGATCCTGCTGTTGGCCCAGAAAAATCCTGCCGATGATGATCCGGGCGAAGATGCCTTGTATCGCGTCGGCACCATTGCCACTGTCCTGCAGCTGCTCAAGCTGCCCGATGGCACCGTCAAGGTGCTGGTGGAAGGCGAGCAGCGCGGTGCGGTAGAGCGTTTCATGGAGGTGGACGGCCACCTGCGCGCTGAAGTGGTGCTGATCGACGAAGTCGAGGCCCCTGAGCGCGAGTCCGAAGTGTTTGTGCGCAGCCTGCTCTCGCAGTTTGAGCAGTACGTGCAGTTGGGCAAGAAAGTCCCGGCTGAAGTGTTGTCTTCCCTCAATAGCATCGATGAGCCAAGCCGCCTGGTCGACACCATGGCCGCGCACATGGCGCTGAAGATCGAGCAGAAGCAGGACATCCTCGAAATCATCGACCTGTCGGCCCGTGTCGAACACGTGCTGGCGTTGCTGGATGCCGAAATCGATCTGCTCCAGGTCGAGAAGCGCATCCGTGGTCGTGTCAAAAAACAAATGGAGCGCAGCCAGCGCGAGTACTACCTGAATGAGCAGATGAAGGCCATTCAGAAGGAGCTCGGCGACAGCGAGGAAGGCCACAACGAAATCGAAGAGCTGAAAAAGCGCATCGATGCTGCCGGTCTGCCGAAAGACGCCCTGACCAAAGCCACCGCCGAGTTGAACAAGCTCAAGCAGATGTCGTCGATGTCGGCTGAAGCCACCGTGGTGCGCTCGTACATCGACTGGCTGGTGCAGGTGCCGTGGAAGGCTCAGACCAAGGTACGCCTGGATCTGGCGCGCGCTGAAGACATTCTCGATGCCGACCATTATGGCCTTGAAGAAGTCAAAGAGCGCATCCTCGAATACCTCGCCGTGCAAAAACGCGTGAAGAAGATTCGTGGCCCGGTGTTGTGCCTGGTTGGCCCGCCTGGGGTAGGTAAAACCTCCCTGGCCGAGTCCATCGCCAATGCCACCAACCGTAAATTCGTGCGCATGGCCCTCGGTGGCGTGCGTGATGAGGCGGAAATTCGTGGTCATCGCCGGACTTACATCGGTTCGATGCCAGGAAGATTGATTCAAAAAATGACAAAGGTGGGTGTGCGCAACCCGCTGTTCCTGCTCGATGAAATCGACAAAATGGGCAGCGACATGCGTGGCGATCCGGCATCGGCCTTGCTGGAAGTGCTCGACCCTGAGCAGAACCACAATTTCAATGACCATTACCTGGAGGTCGACTACGACCTGTCCGACGTAATGTTCCTGTGCACCTCCAACTCCATGAATATTCCGCCGGCATTGCTGGACCGGATGGAGGTGATTCGTCTGCCGGGTTACACCGAAGACGAGAAGATCAACATCGCCGTCAAATACCTCGCGCCCAAACAGATTTCGGCCAATGGCCTGAAGAAGGGCGAGATCGAATTCGACGTCGAGTCGATCCGCGACATCGTGCGCTACTACACCCGCGAGGCCGGTGTACGGGGACTTGAGCGCCAGATCGCGAAGATTTGCCGCAAGGCGGTCAAGGAGCACGCGCTGGAAAAACGCTTCTCGGTGAAGGTCACGGCCGACGCTCTTGAGCACTTCCTGGGTGTGCGTAAATTCCGTTACGGCCTGGCAGAACAGCAGGATCAGGTAGGGCAGGTCACTGGCCTGGCGTGGACTCAGGTGGGCGGCGAATTGCTGACCATCGAAGCTGCGGTGATCCCCGGCAAGGGCCAGTTGATCAAGACCGGCTCCCTCGGTGACGTGATGGTCGAATCCATTACCGCCGCGCAGACCGTGGTGCGCAGCCGCGCCAGGAGCCTGGGGATCCCCCTGGACTTCCACGAGAAGCACGACACCCACATCCACATGCCGGAAGGGGCTACACCGAAGGATGGCCCCAGCGCTGGCGTAGGCATGTGCACGGCCCTGGTTTCGGCATTGACCGGCATACCGGTGCGCGCCGATGTCGCGATGACCGGGGAAATCACCCTGCGTGGCCAGGTATTGGCCATTGGCGGCCTTAAAGAGAAATTGCTGGCGGCACACCGCGGTGGCATCAAGACCGTGATCATTCCTGAAGAGAATGTTCGCGACTTGAAGGAAATTCCTGACAATATCAAGCAGGATCTTCAGATTAAACCGGTTAAATGGATTGACGAGGTCCTGCAAATTGCGCTGCAATACGCGCCGGAGCCCTTGCCGGATGTGGCTCCGGAGATAGTCGCAAAGGACGAAAAGCGAGAGTCTGATTCCAAGGAAAGAATTAGCACGCATTAATGTGAATAAGCCTGGGGGCTTCCTTGACAGCTTTTTAGAGCCCTTGTTATAAAGCGGCTCTTAAGTGTCTGTAGGCCATTCAGCACTGGTTTTTGCTGTTTACCAAAAAACTTAGAATCATACTCAATAGATATATAAGGGGACTTAGAGTGAACAAGTCGGAACTGATTGATGCTATCGCTGCATCCGCTGATATCCCGAAAGCTGCTGCCGGCCGTGCGCTGGATGCAGTAATCGAATCCGTCACTGGCGCTCTGAAGGCCGGCGACTCCGTGGTACTGGTAGGCTTCGGTACTTTCTCTGTGACTGACCGCCCAGCTCGCACTGGCCGTAACCCGCAGACTGGCAAAGCACTGCAAATCGCTGCTGCCAAGAAACCAGGTTTCAAAGCCGGTAAAGCCCTGAAAGAAGCGGTTAACTAAGCTTCGATCAAGCCTTTGCTACCCGGGTCGGACGCAGGTCTGGCCTGGCAGCGGAGCGACAGCTGACCCAAGTATCCATCGGGTCGCCAAGCCGGGGTGTAGATTCAACCCCCCGTCCGCTCCGCCAGTTACGAGAAGGCGCATCCTCGGATGCGCCTTTCTTCTATCCGGACTCTACCCACGCTCCACGGTTGCCAATTTTTGAAGTTCAACCGTTTCTGGGGGACGCATGCTGCAAAATATCAGGGACAATTCACAAGGCTGGATTGCCAAGACCATTATCGGGATCATCGTCGCATTGATGGCGTTCACCGGTATCGAGGCCATTTTCCAGGCTTCGACCAACACCAAGCAGGACGTGGCCAAGGTCAACGGTGAAGAAATCACCCAGACTGAACTGAGCCAGGCCGTCGATATGCAACGTCGCCAGCTGATGCAACAGCTGGGCAAGGATTTCGATGCTTCACTGCTGGACGAAAAATTGCTGCGCGAAGCAGCCCTCAAGGGCCTGATCGATCGCAAGCTGCTGCTGCAAGGCGCCGCGGACTCCAAGTTTGGCTTCTCTGAGGCTGCGCTGGACCAGGTGATCCTGCAGACGCCGGAATTCCAGGTGGACGGCAAGTTCAACGCCGAACGCTTTGACCAGGTGATCCGTCAGTTGGGCTACAGCCGTCTGCAGTTCCGTCAGATGCTGACCCAGGAAATGTTGATCGGCCAGGTTCGCGCAGGCATCGCCGGCAGCGGTTTCGTGACCGACGCCGAAGTGCTGGCATTTGCCCGTCTGGAAAAGCAGACCCGCGATTTCGCCACCGTCAATATCAAGGCCAACCCTGCGGCGGTGAAACTCACCGACGACGAGGTCAAGGCCTACTACGACCAGCACGCCAAGGAGTTCATGACCCCGGACCAGGTGGTCATCGACTATCTGGAACTGAAGAAGTCTTCCTTCTTCGACCAGGTCAGCGTCAAGGACGATGAACTGCAGGCTGCCTATCAGAAAGAAACCGCCAACCTCGCTGAACAGCGTCGTGCAGCGCACATCCTGATTGAAGTCAACGACAAGGTCACCGACGCGCAAGCCAAGGCCAAGATCGAAGAAATCCAGGCGCGCCTGGCCAAGGGTGAGAAGTTCGAGGCCCTGGCCAAGGAGTTCTCCCAGGATCCAGGTTCGGCCAACAATGGCGGTGACCTCGGCTTTGCCGGCCCTGGCGTCTACGACCCGGACTTCGAAACCGCCTTGTACGCCTTGAACAAGGACCAGGTATCTGCACCGGTGCGCAGTACCTTCGGTTGGCACTTGATCAAGCTGTTGGGCGTTGAGGCACCGCAAGTGCCGACGTTCGCCAGCCTGAAAGACAAGCTGACCCGCGAGCTCAAGACCCAGCAGGTCGAGCAGCGTTTTGTCGAAGCAACCAAGCAATTGGAAGATGCGGCATTCGAAGCCTCCGATCTGGCTCAACCGGCGTCTGACCTGAAACTGACCGTGCACACCTCCGCGCCGTTTGGCCGTGAGGGCGGTGACGGTGTTGCGGCCAACCGCGCCGTGGTCACCGCTGCGTTCAGCCCGGAAGTGCTGGATGAGGGGGCCAACAGCAGCGCCATCGAGCTGGACCCGGAAACCATCATCGTGCTGCGTGCCAAAGAGCACCGCAAACCGGCGCAATTGCCGCTGGAAAGCGTTGCAGCAGCGATCCGCACACAGATGGCCAAGGAGCGCGCCAGCGCGGCTGCCAAGACTCACGCTGATGAGCTGATCGCCAGCCTGCGTGATGGCAAGACCCCGCTGAACCAGCCGGTCGACGGCCAGGCCTGGAAAGTCACTGAAGCGGCTACCCGTAGCCAGGAAGCGATTGACCCGGCCGTGCTGCAAGCCCTGTTCCGCATGCCCAAGCCTGCGGCCAAGGACAAGCCGACCTTCACCACCGTGGCACTGGCTGATGGCAGCCTGGTGATCGTGCGCTTGAACGGCGTCAACGAGGCGGCTGCCCCAACGGACGAAGAAAAGGCGCAGTACCGCCGCTTCCTCGCTTCCCGTGTTGGCCAACAGGACTTCGCAGCGTACCGCAAGCAGTTGGAAACCAAGGCCGATATCAAGAAGTACTGATGACGGTTTGAACAAGAAGCCCCCGGCCTGAAAAGACCGGGGGCTTTTTTATGGTTCCAGAGGAAGCCTCAGCAGAGCGCGCCGTTGATGGAGCGGACTGTAATAAGTCCCTATGCTCACTGGGTTCCCATGAGTTGCAGATGGTTTCATACAGGGCCTAGGTAAAATCTTCGTAATCACTCAAATCGGCATTGTTGTGGGTGGCATCATCTTGGGCACGTTGGGCATCCGCGACCCGTTTGTTGTGTTGTTCAATTTCAGCCTGTGTCATTGGTCGCGGAGTTTTTGGGGTAGAGGGTTGAGCAACCCCTTGGGCAGAAAATTTCACGGGTTTGTAGCTTGGGTCCGGGTAGTACTTCATGACGCCGTTATCCAACTGGCCTATCTCAACATATTTGTTTTCTACTTGTCGTTTAACGCCCAGAAACCGGTCATCCAGATAATCCCTGCGAGCAGCCCTGTGGGGAAAGTTATTCAGATGCATGGATTCCACATTAGGCTGCACGTACATTGTTCCTTCATAGCCTTTCACCGGTTTTTTCGTGAGTTTTGCAAACTGCGCAGCGAATGAATTGGCACCGCCGTTAGCAGAATTGCATACAGTCAGGCGAATTTCGTCATAGTCTTCAATCTTTACCCTAGTACGTTTTAAATGGTCGAGGAACTCTCTGGGCGCCAAGTGCTCACCGTTCACTAATATACTGGTGGAACCATCCATTGGATTCACGACGCCATGAGCATCCAGAGTGAGCCGTTTGGCTCCGCCATGAATGTCCTCAAATAAAACAAGCCCTTCATCCAACACCCTGACGTTTTTAATCTCGCCGCCCATCGCGATGCTATTTGGATTAAAAAAAGCCAGCGGTTTTCCATAGGGAGCGTTGTTCGTCAGGCTATAGGGGTACCATTTGCCCTTGAAGAAAACTGCAGTCCCTTCGAAAACCTCGTCCATGATCTTGAACGTACCGGTGGCGGCAGCATCGAAGCGCTTGCTGGCTGCCACCAGATCAAAACTATTCATTGACCCAAGCAATCGTCTGGTACCTGCCAGGTCGCCGATGGTTCCCCCCAGTTTCGAGGCCAAATGGCCTCCTGCATGGATCAGCCTTTGACCACCGTTTACAATCAGTCGACCCAGATCATCAATACCGCTCGCCGGGTTGAGGGCACTGAGTGTCAGTCGACCGATGACCCTTGCCCCCTGGAGCACGCGAGCGGCTGTCGAGGCGCCGGAAGCTGCGGCTTTTAGGCCGGCAGAAGCACCTCCAGTCGCAAACGCCATCACAACGCCCAGGATATCTAAGCCCAAGTCGACGAGACCTGCGCCAATCTTGCCTTGTTGGAAATTGACAATCGCTGACCTGAGGGGAATGAGGTTCATCACTACTTCATGTAAGAACTTATCGGTGTTGAATTCGGTCTCGAAGGTTGTCACACCTTTTGCCTGGGCTTGCAGTCTGTCGATGGCAGCGTCCTGGATCGCGGCACCGGCAATAAGGGTCGTTCTGTCGCTGAAGTAACTTTTGGGCGTGGTGTCGGTGTCGGCTTGCTCCTGGAGCAGGTGCTGCTGTGTATTCGAGGGAGTAAGGGGTTGCATGTACTCAGTGTCGATCTGGGACTCGCTGACAATCCCGGCCTTGACATTATCAAGATCACTCCGATGGCGAACGCTGGCCTCTTTCAAGTCAAACTCAAAGGTCTTGGGATCTCCCCCAAGCGTGGTTTTTATGATGAGACGGTCCGGGTTTGGCGTATAGGCATAGGTCGGCGCGGATGAGATGCCAAGAGCCCCTTTTTTTTTGGCATCTATTACTTTAAATAGCTCCAGCTTCCCTAACTCCAAGTGCTTGCGGTCCTCCAGGGGCATTTTTGAAATCAGGTGTTTGACGACAGTCGGCAAGTGTTGTTTTAGCTTGGGCCTGTAAGCAGAAAAGGCTTGCTCGAATTTACTGGTTATATCGGGAAGTTCCCCTTGCCTGGCGAGCAGGCTGCGGAGGTCGACCTTGCTGTTGGAAGATACCCAGTAGTTAAGCTTCAATCGATTGCTCGTGCTGGACCCTGTGCCAAGCGTCCCGTTTACAACAGTTTCCGTAGGTTTGAGAATACCGGCGGGCGTCCCCAGTTTGTCCGCCATATACAGATCCAGAAACGAGTAAGGCCCCTTATAGTCCCGATGAGGTGAGGCCACATTGATGCATTTTTCTTCGAAAGGGATCTGTTCACCGAAGACCCTTTTCAGTTCGGCCAATGCCATTGCCTTTCGGTTCGGCATGTCGACATGCAAGGCTGTAGATGCGGCTTTCAATTCGGTGATTTGGTTGTTAAACGCTTCGAGAACGGTGTTCAGTTGCTCATCGCTATACGCGTCCCGAGCGTTAACCTTAAGAAGTCCCTGGGCAACTCCCCAATCTTTCAATGCCGATTTTCTGGCAGCCTGCTCGATACCTTGTGCCGACTGGGTAATTGGGGCCAGGTCTGCGTAGGCCATGATTTGGGCAAACGTCATTTTCGCCGAGGCACCCGGCGCTTGTGCCTCGACACGGGCGACGGCTGTTGTAAAGGTGACCCAGGTATGTGAGCCCATGGTCACGGTTTCGGGAATATCTTTGACCAGTAGAGCCGGGGCCTTGTGTGACAATAACAAGAGCGCCGCGGCGCAGGCCATGTTCCGAGGGACTCTAGCGTTTTTGACCAAGTGATCGGTCAAGTCCTTGACCACGACAGAAGGAGGCGTGTGCCAGTACTGACTCTTGGTCAGGTCAAAACCTGCAATGGTTGTTCTCGCCGGGGAGGCGGGGTTAAGCGGGCTGGCCTGATGCTCAAGCTCGGCACTGAGCGCCGCCAGGACCAAGTCATTGGCAGTCGACGCGGAGGCGATGCCTTGATATTCATTTTGAAGTGTTACTCCCAGCGCCTTGGCGCGAGGTGTGTTGAGCACTTTACCGAGCCACTGTCGGGCATTGTCCAGTGTTATCTCGGGACCGCCCTCATAGGCGGAGAGGCTGACAGTTGAGCCCAGGCTGCCCAGCAATCCTTTCGAGGTGTCGTAATCCTTGGATAATCTCAGGGAGGTTACCAGACTTGCGCGAGCCTTATCGTCTAGAGGGATGGGCCAGGACAGGGCACCGCCTAAATTGCCATGCCGCGCAGAGGTCAACGGTTGGCGCTTGAGATGACCGATCAGATTGATCAGTTCTTCAGTATTTTTCGGTTGAAGCCAACCGTTCATACGGATGAATTCTTCCAGGGTGACGGATTTCTCAGCCAAATCCTCCTCTGATGCCAGGAACGAACCGGGTGCAAGTGTGATCCTGGTGGTTTTCAGTGCATTGGCCAGCTCAGTCTGAGCATCGCCGATGGCACTCAGCTGAGTGGCCAGGGAGTGTTCATTCAGAATGGCCCCCAAGCGCCTCTGTGCCACTTCAATGGTTGCTAGCGACTTTGATGGGGAGGCTGCACGCGTAGAGAGGTTTTGCTGAGCGGGGAAGGCATTGGTCTTGCGAAGTATTGCAACCCGCTGCTCCAAGGTGGTTTTTGACCACACAGATGGCTCATCGTAAAACGCCGCGATGTCTTCGAGAGTGGCGTCTTCGGGGCTGTCGGACAGCAAGGCGTCCGGAGTCGGTACTTGGGCGGCGGCGGCGAGGATCAGCGGCCAGGTCAGAGGCAACGACTCTAAGTCTTGCCCGCTAAACACTTTAGAATTGCCGTTGACGTAGCATTTCAGCCCGCCGTCATCGGTGATCTCGAATGGCTTCGACAGGTCCACCCCGTTGAGGCCTGCCCAGCTTTTAAGCTCGGCATTGTTGAGCAGCGAGTGAAGGTGAGCCTTCCATTGCCCGAGCGTCGAGTGCCGTGGAATGTTTTTGATAACGAGTTTACGAAGATCAGCAGGGGGGGTACTCGCTGCGTATTCGTCCAGCTCATTTGCGTAAAGCTGTGCCAACTCGCTGTCACCGATTTCCTGCGCAGTGCCGTCAACCATCTTGATGGAGGCTAACCGCTCGGACAACGCGACAACGGCTTCTCTGTCGACTGGAAGGGGCCACCCGTGAGCTTTGATGAAATCTCCGACACTTGCGGTCTCGCCAGCATTCGCCGTCCATTGGCTATACGTGCTGTCTGGATCGATAGGAATACGTTGTGCCGTCGGCCCGATCAACTGCGATTCGAGAGAATGAGTTGATCCAGCGTCAGGGCTCAGAAGGGAGGTAATGGAGTCGAGTGCTTTGATTAATTCTCGTCGATTGGCTACGTTGCCAAGAGTGGTCTTGGCCGTCGCCAGGGTTTCCTCGCTACGTGGATCGGTAGGGCTCAGTGTCAATGCGCCGTTGGTACTACTCAAGTGAGTATCCAAAGCTTCAAAGGCACCCGGTTTTTCGATGTCGTGACGATAAAACCTAGCTACGTCATGCAGGGGGGGTGTGCTTTCCCAGTCATCATCCATCTGATAATAATGGGCTCCCAGTGCTTTAGCTGCGCTTATTAACAAAGACCACCACTGTGGAGGATTTTGATGGTAGGTAATCTGCTCCGTATCGCCATTTTTTGGGTACGAGATCGCACCTAGGCCGCCGGATGGTGTGACGTGGACCCGAAAATGCTTGAGGTCGATCCCCTCCTTGGAGGCCCACTCTTTGACGTCCGTGCTATCGAGGATCTTTCTGAAGTGCGCTCGCCATTGTCCGAGTAATGAATCTTTCGGGATGTTTTCAAGTGGTTGAAAGCCAGGATAATGGCGATAACTTAACAGTTTCTGGTGAAAGAGCACGGCCAGTGCGGCGTCCCCGGCGCTACGGGGGCTAATCGCAGGGGGGGATAAGTCGGGGCTTTGAGTTTCGTCGAGAGTGATAGCTTTGCGCTTGATGAACGTTTCCAACGCTTGCTTCTGGGTGTTGAGTTGATCCTCACTTCGTGGGTCGGAAAGGTCAAGATTGAGCGCGCCCTGATTGTTGTCCAGTTCAAGGGCACGCTGTTCGAACGCCGCTTTGGTTGATGCTAATGTCCCGTGATCACGAAAAAACCGGGATATTTCAAGCACTCCGACCGTCGTGTGCCCAGCGCTGATAGCTCCACTGTCGCTCGCCAGTACTTGGGCCGCATTCATCAGCAGACGCCACTCATCCGGAACCGTTTTCATCGCTTCAAAGGCCGAGAGGCTCTTGATTGTTCCGTCCGCCTTAACCTGCCCTATGGCGTTTTTCGATGGATCAATGCTGATACCTTTTGTCAGATCGATACCATTGGCAAGCGCCCACACCTTTAGCGCCGGAAGTTGCAATAGCTTATTCAGATGAGCGCGCCATTGGCCGTACAGCGAGTCGGTGGAAATATTGTCGATAGAGTCACTGCTGGAGATCGCGACGGGCAGTTCGTTTGCGTATTTGCGCAGTGCTGTGGCGTAAGTGATGGCGAGGTCTCTGTCGGCTTGGGCGCGGGGCGTCAGATCGTTCGCCTCCGAGGCATGTCGAGAGTCTGTTTCCTCCTGCCGCATCTCTCGCAATGCGGCAGCAGCAGTTTGTGGAGCAATATTGCGTAGGGTGTCGATGCTTCTCATGGCCTAGACTTCTCGTGTTGCCTAAGAGGGTGTTTTGAGCAGAGGTCTAGTTGGGTGGCTACTGAGGTGAGGAGGTTCCGGAGTTGGGGGGTAGTTATATGAATGGATGTGATCCCGCCCTCACATGAGCCACGGGACATTTTTCCAGGCGCTACCGGATGACTTTGCCAGTGTGGCGGATGTTCCTGCCGTGCTGCAGGTGTTCGACGAGGTAATCACTTGGTTAGTCGGCACGGGCAATAACCATCAATGGGGCACTGAGCCCTGGTCGGCGTCGCTCCGGCGAGTGGCGCAAGTGGCTGAAGCCTGCGCGGCCGTCTGCAATGCGCCGGCCCACGCCAATAGCATCAGAAGCACAACCGCCCATGGAAAGGCCGCAACGCCCCAACCTTGAAGCAATACACCACCCGCCAGGCCGCCGCCGGCTATCCCCAGGTTCCACACGGTCACCAGCATCGATTGTGCGGCATCCGCCGACTCGCCCGCCGATTGGGCCAGTGCGGTTTGCAGCAATGCCGGCAAACCGCCGAACGCCAGGCCCCATAACGCCACGGCGATATAGATGACTGCCGGCACATTGATCCACAACGCCAGCGCCAGGGCGATCAGGCCAAACAGCGCACAGCTGATCAGCAGCAAGGCGCGCAGCCACCGGTCAATCAATACACCTGCCAGCCAGATGCTCAGCACCGCCGAGAGGCCGAACACCAGCAGCACTCGGTCAACGTCTGCCTCAACCCCGGCGGGCACCAGCAACGGGGCGATGTAGGTGTACAGAATGTTATGGGCCAGCACGTAGGTAAACGTCACCCATAGCACCGGACGAACGCCCGGCAGGTTCAGCATTTGGCGCAGCCCCAGGCGTTTATCTGCCCGTTCGCCGGCAAAGTCCGGCAGTTGCCAGCGTGCCCAGGCGAGCAGTACCAGGGTCAGCCCGGTCATGATCGCAAAGCTCAAGCGCCAGCCAACGGCGGTGCCGAGGAAGGTACCCGCGGGTACACCCAGCGACAGCGCCAGCGGTGCACCCAGCATCGCCACGGCAATGGCGCGACCTTGCAGGTGTGGCGCCACCATTCGGCTCGCGTACCCCGCCAGCAACGCCCACAGCAACCCGGCGAAGACCCCGGCAAAAAAGCGCGCCACCAGGGTCAACCCGTAATGGCTGGACAGCGCGGTTACGCTGTTGACCAAGGCAAACCCGCCAATGGCCAGCAGCAGCAAGGGCCGCCTGCGCCAGCCGCGGGTCAGCAGCGTCAGCGGGATGGCTGCCAGCAGGGAGCCAAGGGCGTAGAGGGTAACCAATTGGCCGACCAAGGCGGGCGACACGCCCAGGCCTTCGCCCATCTGCGGCAGAAGCCCGGCGGGCATGGCTTCGGTGAGGATGGTGATAAAGCCGGCGCTGGCCAGGGCCAGTAGACCGCCCAGGGGCAATGAGTCCCGCTGGGCTGATGTGCTGATTGAAGGGCTGCTGCTCATGAGGGTTTATCCAAGTAAAAGGGCAAGCAGGCAGAGTAGGGGGCTGTGACTGACGGAAAAACAGGCTAAGGTTCCGAACTTATCGGACGCCGGTGTCCGCAATCGCTGGAGGCAGATCATGGACAGCTTGGGCAGCCTGTCGGTATTTGTGCAGGTGGCGCAGACGCTCAGCTTCACCGCCGCCGGCCGCGTGCTGGGGGTGTCGTCGTCGGCCGTGGGCAAAAGCATTGCGCGGATGGAAGAGCGCCTGGGCGTGCGGCTGTTTCACCGCAGCACGCGCAGTATCACCTTGACCAGTGAAGGTGCACTGTTCCTTGAGCGCTCGCGGCGGATTCTCGCTGAGGTGGAAGCGGCCGAGCAGGAGCTGACGGACGCCGCTGCAACGCCACGGGGCAAATTGCGCATCAGTGTGCCGCAGGTGCGCGGCTTGTTGATGCCGGTGCTCAGTGACTTTATGCGTACCTACCCGGAGATCGAGCTGGACGTGGATTTTTCCGACCGCATGGTGGACGTGATCGAGGAAGGTTTCGATGCGGTGATTCGCACCGGCAAGCCGGAAGATTCGCGTTTGATGGCGCGTCATCTGGGCCACTACCAGTTGGTACTCGTCGCCACACCGGGCTACTTCGCCCAACACGGCACGCCGCAGCAACCACAGGACCTCAATGGCCACGCCTGCCTGCGCCACAAGTTCTGCGCCACGGGCAAGCTCGAGCCCTGGCCGTTGCGCCTTGCCCCGGGGGCTGCGGAACCGCTGTTACGTACGCCGTTGGTCAGTACCACCATCGAGTCTCTGAACCATGTGGTGCTCGAGGGCTTGGGCATTGCCTGCCTGCCGGACTACATGGTCAACCAGGCCGTGGACGAGGGGCGCTTGCAACGGGTGCTGGATGAATACCTGGAGCATCGGGGCAGTTTCTGGATGTTGTGGCCCGGTCGCCATACATCGGCCAAGCTCCGCGTATTTATTGATCATATGTGCGCCGGGCTTTTCCCGGCAGGCCCCGGTGCGTAGCCCTGTGACGTTTTACCGACAGGAATGCGCGCGCCAAGGCCTCGTTCTGTTGCACAATACCGCCCAGACCGTTTTCCTCAGGATTTTCAATGTCGACATCATTCCACTTGCGTAGCTTCGGGCTGGCGCTGGTGCTGGCGGGCGCCGCGGGCTGCTCGTCACCCAAGACCGCTATTTATGAACATGAGAACTTCGACGACTCCGGTACATTTTCCCGGGATTACCCGGTTACCGATGTAGCGGCGTGCGAGGCCGCGCGGCGTGCCTTGCTGAGCCAGGGCTACATCATCACCAGCAGCGATCCGAAACTGGTCGTGGGTAACAAGAGCTTCCAGCAGACCGGCGAAACGCACCTGCAGATCAGCTTCAACGTGGTGTGCGCCGATGATGGCAAAGGTAAGAACCACTCGACGATGTTTGCCAATGCCCTGCAGGATCGTTATGCACTGAAGAAGGTCAATAACTCCGCGAGCCTGGGTGTGGGCGTGCTGGGGTCGGTGTCGATGCCGATCGGCTCCACCGATGACTCGATGGTGAAGGTGGCCAGTGAGACAGTGTCCGCGCCGAAGTTCTACGACCGTTACTTTGCGTTGGTGGATGTGTTCCTGCCCCAGGAAGTGAAGAAGGCTGAGCATATCCCCGAGCAGCCAAAGGCCGACCTCGGTGTACCGGAGCCGAAGGCCGCACCGGCTGCAGAGAAAGTCGAGGCGCCGAAGGAAGAGCCTGCCGCACCGGCTGCCTCGGAGCCGGTTGTGCCCGCGCCTGAGGCTGCACCGATTGCGCCGCAGGCCGAACCCGCACCCGCTGCCACCACGCCGGACCTGCCGCCGCCGACAGAAGCGATTCCGCCCCTGCCGACGCCTGCGCAGTAAATCAAACCGCTACGGGGTCGGCCTTGTCGACGTTGATCCCGTAGCGCTTGATCGCTTCACTGACCTTGTCGCGACCGATCACGCCGTCATCCGCCAGTGCCTTCAGGGCAGCCAGGGCGATGAAGTGGCGATCCACCTCAAAGAACGCGCGCAAGGCTTCCCGGGTGTCTGATTGCCCGAAGCCATCAGTGCCCAGTGCGATAAAGCGTCGACCCGGCACAAACGGACGAATCTGATCGGCGAACAGCTTCACGTAGTCCGTCGCCACCACCACCGGTCCCGTTTGCCCGGCCAGGCATCGCTCGACGTAGCTCTCGCGCGGCTCACGCTCGGGGTGCAGCAGGTTCCAGCGCTCCATCGCGTGCCCGTCACGGCGTAACTCGGTCAGGCTGGTCACGCTCCATACATTGCATTGCACGGCAAAGTCGTTGGCGAGCAGGTCGGCGGCGGCGATCACTTCGCGCAGGATCGAACCACTGCCCATCAGTTGCACCTTGGCGTGCTGGCTGCCGCTCAGGCGGTACATGCCTTTAACAATGCCATCCTCCACACCTTCGGGCATCGCCGGGTGCGGGTAGTTTTCGTTGAGCAGGGTGATGTAGTAGTAAATATCCTCCTGTTCGACATACATACGCCGCATGCCTTCGCGAATAATCACCGCCAGTTCGTAGGCAAAGGTCGGGTCATAGGACACGCAGCACGGAATCACCGACGACAGGATATGGCTATGGCCATCGTCATGCTGCAGGCCTTCGCCCATCAGCGTGGTGCGCCCGGCCGTGGCACCCAGCAGGAAACCACGTGCCCGTGCATCGCCCGCCGCCCAAGCCAGGTCGCCGACGCGCTGGAAGCCGAACATCGAATAGAAGATATAGAACGGCACGGTCATCAGGCCGTGGTTGCTGTAGGACGTACTCGCCGCTATCCACGAGGAAATGGCGCCGGATTCATTCAGGCCTTCCTGCATGATCTGTCCGTCCTTGCTCTCCTTGTAATAGCTCAGTTGCCCGGAGTCCTGTGGGGTGTAGAGCTGGCCGACGGCGGAGTGGATGCCGATCTGACGGAACAGGCTCTCCATGCCGAAGGTGCGTGATTCGTCCGGCACGATGGGTACGATCAGCTTGCCCAGGTGCGGGTCTTTCAGCAGGGTGCCGAGGATGCGCACGAAGGCCATGGTGGTTGATATCGCGCGCTCGCCAGTGTCCTTGAGCTGAGTGGCGAAGGCGCTCAGTTCGGGGATCTGCAACGGTTCGACCGCTGTGTGGCGCGCGGGTACATAGCCGCCCAGGGCCTGGCGACGCGCGGCGAAGTAACGGGCTTCTTCGCTGTCGGCGGTGGGCTTGAGGTACGGAATTTCAGCGAGTTGCTCATCGGGCACTTCCAGGCCGAAGCGGTCGCGGAAGGCTTTGACGGCGTCGGCGCCCATCTTCTTCAATTGGTGGTTGATGTTCTGGCCTTCGCCGGCTTCGCCCATGCCAAAGCCCTTGACGGTTTTTGCCAGGATCACCGTCGGTTGGCCGCTGTGGCGCACGGCGGCGGCATAGGCGTTGTAGACCTTGTCCGGGTCATGGCCGCCCCGTGAGAGTTTCCAGATATCGTCGTCGGACAGGTCTGCAACCAGTGCCAGCAACTCCGGGTATTTGCCGAAGAAATGTTCGCGCACGTAGGCGCCGTTCTGGGATTTGTAGTTCTGGTAGTCACCGTCCACGCACTCCATCATGCGTTGGCGCAGCAGGCCGCTGGTGTCTTTTTCCAGCAGTGCATCCCAGCCACCGCCCCAGATCACTTTGATCACATTCCAGCCAGCGGCGCGGTACAGGCTTTCGAACTCCTGGATCACCTTGGCATTGCCGCGTACCGGGCCGTCCAGGCGTTGCAGGTTGCAGTTGACCACGAAGATCAGGTTGTCGAGTTTCTCGCGCCCGGCCAGGGAAATGGCGGCCAGGGATTCCGGTTGGTCCATTTCGCCATCACCGAGGAATGCCCAGACCTTGCGGCCCTGGTGTTGCTTGAGGTCACGAAACTCCAGGTAGCGCATAAAGCGCGCCTGATAGGCCGCCGTGATCGGCCCGAGGCCCATGGACACGGTGGGGAATTGCCAGAAGTCCGGCATCAGCCGTGGGTGGGGGTAGGACGAAATGCCCTCGCCACCGGCTTCGCGGCGGAAGTTATCCAGGTGTGCTTCGCTGATGCGGCCTTCGAGGTAGGCACGGCCGTAGATGCCTGGCGAGGAGTGGCCCTGGATGTACACCAGGTCGCCGTCGAAGTTGTCGGTGCGGCCACGGAAGAAGTGGTCGAAACCTACGTCGTACAGCACAGCGGCTGACGCATAAGTGGCGATATGCCCACCCACACCGGAGTGTTTGCCTGCACGCAATACCATGGCCATGGCGTTCCAGCGGATAAACGCATTGATACGGCGTTCGATGACCAGGTTGCCGGGGTAGGGCAACTGGCGTTCCACCGGGATGGTGTTGACGTAAGGCGTGGTCACCCGCCCGTAGAAGTCACCATGCCGCGCCACGTCGAAATCCAGCAACTGATCGATCAGGTAATGGGCGCGCGGGCGGCCTTCGGTGGACAGCACCGATTCGATGGACTCCAGCCACTCGCGGGTTTCCTGTGGATCGACGTCGCGTCCGACTGCGTTATTCGAGGTCATGTGAGGCTCCAGGGTAGGCGGATTTCAAGTGACGGGCTCCTTGTGGGAGTGTCGTCAAAGTTGTTGCAATTGCAACTACATGGCCGAATCTAGCGCGGGATGAGCTACTATTGCAACCTTCTTGAAATCCGCCGGATGGTGTTGCATGTCGTCGAAAGAGCCCGATGTATGGTTCCGTTTTGTCAGGGCCCACAGGACGGTCATCCGCGAAATCGAGCGCCGCCTGGCGGCCGCCGACTTGCCGCCTTACGCCTGGTACGACGCTTTATGGGGCCTGGAAAGCGGCCCCGAAGGCACCCGCCGCATGCACGAATTGGCCGATGTACTGGCCATCGAGCGCTATAACCTCACGCGCCTGGTAGACCGCCTGGAAAAGGACGGCCTGGTGCTGCGTTCACGCTCCGACGGCGATGGCCGCGCGGCCTTTGCATCTATCACCGATGCCGGCCGGGCGTTGCGTAAAAAAATGTGGAAGATCTACGAAAGTACGGTGGACGAGTTGTTCCTGTCGCAGATCGAACCGCAGCAGCGCCAGGCGTTTGCCGAGGCGTTGGAGCGTACCGCCGGGATGGCGGTGGAGGCGGGTGTCCAAACCCGTGGTCGACGCAAGTCTGAAACTTGATGCAGATCGAATGTGGGAGGGGGCTTGCTCCCGATAGCGGTGGGTCAGTGACAGATGTGTTGACTGACACCCAGCTATCGGGGGCAAGCCCCCTCCCACAATGGAATGCATTCCCGCCCATTTCAGTGCATCCCTGATTGCAATCGCGCCTCAAAACCCCGGTGCTAAATCCGCATTACGCTGCTACGTTTAATCCTGGAGTGCAGGAACGTCATGACGTCGACATTTTTTCGTCATCACGGCACTTTAGGCTGGCTGTGCAGGTCATTTATCTGCAGCCGCTTTTAATTCAAAACAAGGAGCCCACCATGGACGAATATCAGGAAGAACTGCTGGAGTACCAGGCCTTTGAACTGGATCCTCTGGATCCGGCCGATGACGCCACCGAGCTGTAAGACCGACTTCAGGCGGAATGCCGCTGACTGCGGCGAAATTCCCCTGGGGTCTGGTTGTTCCACCGCCTGAACGCCCGTTGAAACGCCTGGGCCGAGGCAAAACCGAGCAAGTAGGCGATTTCGCCGAATGCCAGTTCCGTATCGCGAATGTAGGTCATGGCCAGGTCGCGGCGGGTATCGTTGAGAATCGCGCGAAACTGTGTGCCTTCTTCGGCCAGTTTGCGGCGCAGTGTCCAGGTCGGCAGCTTCAAGCGCGCCGCCACTTCTTCCAGGTCGGGTTCCCGGCCGCCATTGAGCATCGGCCCGAGCAAGCGGGTAATGCGCTCGCGCAGGCTGCGGGTGCGGGTCAACTGCTCCAGTTCCCGTTCACACAGTTGCAGCAACAGCTGCCAGGTACTCGGACAATGCTGCGGGTTGCGCAGGGCCAGGGTTTGCTGGCTCAGGCGCAGTTGATTGGCGTCGGCGCCGAACTGGATCGGGCCATCGCCCAGCACCGCGTACTGTTCGCTGTAGTCCGGCGCTGCAAATTCGATTTCAATCCGCTGCGCCTGCACCGGTTGCTGGGCCAGGCTCGACAGTTGCTGCAGCCAGCCGGCGATGATCGAGTCCACCACGAAGCGGTTGTAGGCGTTATAGGGGCTGATGGAATAGAACCGCAGCCAGGCGCCTTCGGCGTCCTCGTGGAAACTCGATTGCCCACGATAATTGGAGCCGTACAGCGCTTCGAAGCGGGTCAGGGTGCGCGCCGCCTCACGTACGTTGGGCGCCTGGGCGGCGGTGACCCCGGCCAGCCCGGCCTGGCTCAGGCGGCTGAGCTGGCCCATGCGCAGGCCCAGGCCGGGGTCGCCGGTGAGTTGGATGGCCGCATGGCCCAGGCGCATATAACGGGGGATCGACAAGCGTGCACCCGCTTCGGCGAGGCGCGCGGGGTCGAGGCCGTATTGCAGCAGCAGCGGTTGCGGGTCGAGGCCGTGGCTGTGGATCGCGTCGGCCAGGGTGTGCACGAAGCCCACCGACAAATCACCCAGGCGCACCGGCTTCACGGGGTTACAGCCAGATATTCAGCAGGCGCGCGCCACGGGCGTCGCCGTCGGCGCTGATCTGCCCGTTGCTGCTGAGAAAACTGTGCCCGGCCGTGCCCAGGTCCCAGAACTGCCCACGCAGGAATACGCTCATGCCCGCGGTTGCCTGGCTGACGGGTTGCTGGCTGATCAGCGTCAGGCGTCGCCAGGCCTCACCTTCGCTGAGCTCTTCAGGCTTGAGGCTGATTTCCGGCGGCGTGGACACGCTCTTGAAGCCGCGCCATGGGCGATCCCAGGTATCGCGACCGAGCACAAAGGCCGGCACCGCAATCAATTGCGCACCTTGCTCGTTGAGCTTGCGATAGTTGTCCGGGTACCAGCTGTCACTGCCGACCAACACGCCGAGGCGCCCGGCCGGGGTGTCGACCACGCTGACGATGTTTTCGTCACCGGGTTCGATAAAACCGCGTTCATCGTAGATCGGATAAAGCTGGCGCTGGGGATCGCCGAGGGGCAAGCCGTCCGCCGCGAACACCACGCTGGCGTTGTACAAGGCGCCATGGCCGACCTGCAATTGGCCCTGGCTGACACTCGGGTTCGGCAGCGTGATGGAGCCGGCCACCAGCGTGACGCCAAACTCCTTGGCCAGGCCGCCGAACAGCACCTGATAGTCCCGCGCCATGCCGGAGGCTTTCATGCGCAGGTAGGCGTCATCGGTGCGGTTATCGCCGGTTGCGCTGATCCAGGCACGGGCAAACAGCAGCGGGTTGCTGACCGACAGCCAGTTCATCGCATCCTTCACGTGCAGCGCCTGGTACACCTCGTTTTTTTCGCCGGTCAACATCAGCCAGGTGCCGATATGTTCGGGCAGCACCACAATGGTTTTTTCGTTGATCAATCCCTGGTCCCGGGCCTTTTGCAGGTAGGCCGCGAGCTTCAGGTGCAGACGTTCCAGGCTCTGGTAATCGGCGGGAAACAGCTCCGGCTGGATGCCCAGGAGGTTGCCGCGATCGGCGGGCAGGCCTTCGTTGACGGCGAGGGTGATGCGCAGGTCCGACAGGTAATGCGCCACGGGGCGCTCCTGGGTCCAGACCAGATACGCGGCGACGGCGGCAACCAGGGCCATGGAGACGGTAAAAGCGAGAAGTTTACGCATGGGGCAACAGACAACAGACCGGGTGCAGGGTTCGCGACTAGGGTAGGGCCCCTGCAACGGCTTGCCAAGGGGCGCTGTGCATTTGGATCAATAACTTGTCAGTTTCAGTCATTGAGCCGTCGTCCACCGCCTCTTAGTCTGTGGGACATAAACCGATGAGGTGCCATTCGAGCCCCTCACGTCCCGTGATGATCCGTTGTGGAGCTGTACCATGACCGCTGCTGCCTACCCGCACCTGCTGGCCCCGTTGGACCTGGGTTTTACCACCTTGCGCAACCGCACCCTGATGGGCTCGATGCACACGGGCCTGGAAGAAAAGCCCGGTGGTTTCGAGCGCATGGCGGCGTACTTTGCCGAGCGCGCCCGTGGCGGTGTGGGCCTGATGGTCACCGGCGGCATTGGCCCGAATGATGAAGGCGGGGTGTATTCCGGCGCGGCCAAGCTCACCACCGAAGAGGAAGCGCAGAAGCACAGGATCGTCACGCAGGCCGTGCATGAGGCGGGCGGCAAGATCTGCATGCAGATCCTCCACGCCGGCCGTTATGCCTACAGCCCCAAACAGGTCGCGCCGAGTGCGATCCAGGCGCCGATCAACCCGTTCAAGCCCAAGGAGCTGGACGAGGAGGGCATCGAGAAGCAGATCCAGGATTTCGTCACCTGCTCGCTGCTGGCCCAGGTCGCCGAGTACGACGGCGTGGAAATCATGGGCTCCGAAGGTTACTTCATCAACCAGTTCCTCGCCGCCCACACCAACCACCGCACCGACCGTTGGGGCGGCAGCTACGAAAACCGCATGCGCCTGGCGGTGGAAATCGTGCGCCGGGTGCGCGAAGCCGTTGGCCCGAACTTCATCATTATCTTCCGCCTGTCGATGCTCGACCTGGTGGAAGGCGGCAGCACCTGGGAAGAAATCGTGCAGTTGGCCAAGGCCATCGAGCAGGCCGGAGCGACCATCATCAACACCGGCATCGGTTGGCACGAAGCGCGTATCCCGACCATCGCCACCAAAGTACCCCGTGGCGCGTTCAGCAAAGTCACGGCCAAATTGCGCGGTGCGGTGCGGATCCCGTTGATCACCACCAACCGCATCAACACCCCGGAAATCGCCGAGCAGATCCTCGCCGAAGGCGATGCCGACATGGTCTCGATGGCGCGGCCGTTCCTCGCCGACCCGGAGTTCGTCAACAAGGCCGCTGCCGGCCGCGCCGATGAAATCAACACCTGCATCGGCTGCAACCAGGCCTGCCTGGACCACACCTTTGGCGGCAAGTTGACCACCTGCCTGGTCAACCCACGCGCGTGCTACGAGACCGAACTCAACTACCTGCCGGTCAAGCAGATCAAGAAAATCGCCGTGGTCGGTGCCGGCCCCGCAGGCCTGGCCGCCGCCACCGTGGCGGCTGAGCGCGGCCACCAGGTGACACTGTTCGACTCGGCCAGCGAGATCGGTGGCCAATTCAATATCGCCAAGCGCGTACCGGGCAAGGAAGAGTTTTTCGAGACCCTGCGCTACTTCAATCGCAAGTTGCAGACCACCCACGTCGAGCTGTGTCTCAACACCCGGGTCGACACCGCACAACTGGTGGCGGGCGGCTACGACGAGATCATCCTGGCCACCGGCATTGCGCCGCGTACGCCGGCGATTCCGGGCGTTGAAAACCCCAAGGTGCTGAGCTACCTGGACGTGATCCTCGAGCGCAAGCCGGTGGGCAAGCGCGTCGCGGTGATCGGCGCCGGCGGCATTGGTTTTGACGTGTCGGAATTCCTCGTGCATGAAGGCGTGTCTACCAGCCTCGACCGCGAAGCGTTCTGGAAGGAGTGGGGCATCGACACCCACTTGCAAGCCCGTGGCGGCGTGGCCGGGATCAAGCCGCAACCCCATGCCCCGGCCCGTGAAGTGTTCCTGTTGCAACGCAAGGCTTCGAAGGTCGGCGACGGCCTGGGCAAGACCACCGGCTGGATCCACCGTACCGGCTTGAAGAACAAGCGCGTGCAGATGCTCAACAGCGTCGAGTACCTGAAGATCGACGATGAGGGCCTGCATATCCGCATCGGTGCCGAAGGTGAGCCGCAGCTGCTGGCCGTGGACAACATCGTCATCTGCGCCGGGCAAGACCCGCTGCGCGAGTTGCAGGACGGCCTGGTCGCCGCCGGGCAGAACGTGCACCTGATCGGCGGCGCCGATGTGGCAGCCGAGCTGGATGCCAAGCGCGCGATCAACCAAGGCTCGCGCCTCGCCGCCGAGCTGTAAGACGACGCAAGGGGCGGTGTTAGACTACCGCCCCTTTTTCCATGCAGATGCCGCCCGATGGGTCCCTTTGACTGGCTTCCCCACGCCCCCCTTGAAGCCATGCGGCTCGATTGGCTCAATGGCGTCGAACTGGCCGTGCTGCGCCTGGACCGCATCGACCCGCTGATCAGCGGCAACAAGTGGTTCAAGCTCACCGAACATCTGACCCAGGCACGACAGGCCGGTGCCAGCGGCGTCATCAGCCTTGGCGGGGCGTACTCCAACCATCTGCATGCGCTGGCAGCGGCGGGCAAGCGTTTTGGTTTCCCCACTGTCGGCCTGTTGCGTGGTCACCCTCAAGACACCCCCACCGTCCTCGACCTGACAGCTTTTGGCATGCAGTTGCATTGGCTGGGCTATGCCGGCTACCGCGCGCGCCACGCGGAGGATTTCTGGCTGCCGTGGCGCGCGCACTATCCCGATCTTTACCCCGTGCCCGAAGGCGGCGGCGGGATGGCCGGGGTATTGGGTTGCGGGGTCTTGGTCGAGCAGGCACGCCGGCAACTGAACACCGTGGGCTGGGCCGATTACGACGCATGGTGGTTGGCGACAGGTACCGGTACGACGTTGGCGGGTTTGGTCCTGGCAGAGGCGGGCGCACATCCGGTGTATGGCGCCATGGCGGTACCGGATGATCATGGCGTGGCGCAGAACGTGAGTGCCCTGGTGCAGGGCGGTTATGAATTGCTGGACGCCAGCCGGGGTGGCTTTGGAAAGGTTGATTCGCTGTTGCTCGAGTTTATCGACACCACCGAACAGGCCTGCGGTGTACCGCTGGAGCCGCTCTATACCGGCAAGGCGCTGCTGGCGTTGAAGCAGCAGATCGAGGCCGGGCGGTTCGTGCCCGGCACTCGCCTGATCTTCGTGCATACCGGCGGCTTGCAGGGCCGCCGAGGTTTTTAATCGTGCTTGATCAAATCGGATGGCCTCAACAGCTCCAGCAGTTTGGATCTGTCTTGGGGATTCTCACCGTATCGCGTCGCGACATACACCTCAAGGAGATGAGTGAATTCCGCGGCAATGCTGTTGCCCTTTAGCGTCGCTACCCGCTCGCCGTCGATATAGACCGGGGCGCTGGGGTGTTCTCCCGCGCCCGGAAGCGAGATGCCGATGTCGGCGAGGCGGCTCTCGCCTGGCCCATTCACAACACACCCCATGACGGCGACATGCAGGTGCTCCGCGCCGGGAAACCGGGCTTTCCAGCCCGACATTCGAGTCAGAATAAAGCCCTCGATGTCTTGCGCCAGCGTCTGAAAGAAGCTGCTCGTTGTACGCCCGCAGCCAGGGCATGCGACTACCGTCGGAGTGAACGCCCGCAAGCCCATGGCCTGCAGGATGTGTTGTGCAACCAGCACTTCCCGTGTGCGCTCACCGTTGGGTTCTGGGGTAAGGGATATGCGCAGTGTGTCCCCGATACCCTCCTGCAACAGTACCGCCAATGCGGTGGAAGAGGCGACGATACCCTTGGAGCCCATGCCTGCTTCGGTCAGCCCCAGATGCAGCGGAAACTCGCAGCGGCCGGCCAGGTCGCGATACACCGTGATCAAGTCCTGCACCTGACTGACCTTGGCCGACAACACGATGTGATTTGCCGGCAGGCCGACTTCAATCGCGCGCCGGGCGCTTTCCAATGCCGATTCCACCAAAGCCTCGCGCATCACCGCGCCGGCGTTCTGGGGTTGGGCGAGCGCCGCATTGGTGTCCATCATGCGCGCCAGCAAGTCGGGATCGAGACTGCCCCAGTTGACCCCGATCCTTACAGGTTTGTCGTAGCGGCAGGCGATCTCGATCATCTGGCAAAACTGCTCGTCGCGCTTGGCGCCTTTGCCGACATTGCCTGGGTTGATTCGGTACTTGCCCAACGCCTCGGCGCATTCAGGGTAGGCTGCGAGCAGGCGATGACCATTGAAGTGGAAGTCACCCACCAGCGGTACGCTGACGTTGCGGCGGTCTAGCAGCTCTCGAATGTTTGCTACCTGAGCGGCGGCGTCATGACTGTTGACCGTGATCCGCACCATTTCGGCACCGGCCAACGCCAGGTTCTCGACCTGACGCGCTGTAGCTTGGGCGTCTGCGGTGTCGGTATTGGTCATGGCTTGCACGACGATCGGGTTATCGCTGCCGAGTGTCACCGGGCCTACAGTGACTTGTGTAGTGCGGCGTCGGGGGCGTGCACTGTTCATCGATTCGGCTCCTCTGGGTGCGTGCCTTACTGACGCGCAATCAATCCGGTAGGCAGGCGGAATTGCACATGTTCTTCACGGCCTGGCAGGGTTTCGATTTCCAGCGGCCCGATGCGTGCCAGGGCGGCGATGACATCGTCAACCAGTGCTTCCGGCGTCGAGGCACCGGCGGTAATCCCGACGGTTGTTCTCTCGTCAAACCACTCACGGCGAATTGCGTTGCCATTGGCAATCAAGTAGCTGGGCTTTCCATGGGCGCCCGCAATATCACACAAGGTCATGGCGTTGGCGCTTTTGACGCTGCCCACCACCAGAACCAGATCGGTACATAGACTCAGCGCACGTACGGCGGTCTGACGATTCTGTACGGCATAACAGATGTCCCGGGTATCGGGGCCGACGATCTGCGGGTAGCGCTGCTTGAGTGCTTCGACGACAGCGCGTGTGTCGTCGACGCTCAGGGTGGTTTGGGTGATATAGGCCATTGGCGTGTGCTCCGGGAACGTCAGGGCCTGGGCTTCTGCCACGTTACGCACCAGAGCGACGGGGGCGGGTATCTGCCCCATTGTGCCAATGACTTCGGGGTGTTCGGCTTCTCCAATCAAAATCAACTGGTAGCCCCGGACGGCGTATTGACGGCCGTGATTGTGCACCTTGGTCACCAGCGGGCAGGTGGCGTCCAGGACCCGTAATTGCCGCTCACGGGCCTCGCTCTCCACGTCAGAGGCCACGCCATGGGCACTGAAGATGGTCACTGCATTTTCGGGTACTTCATCCAACGCTTCGACAAACCGCGCACCTTTGTTGCGCAGGGTCTGCACCACATGTTGGTTGTGTACGATCTCGTGACGCACATACACCGGCGCGCCGAACTGCTCCAGGGCTTGTTCAACCGTTTCGACTGCCCGAACGACACCGGCGCAGAAGCCCCGGGGTTGGGCGAGGATGACTTTCATGGCGCACCTCTGGAGTCAGTGGTTCGAGGGTCGACGGTGAGGGCTAAGCTGCCGAAACGGGCCAGAGGCGCATCGGCCGGGAACCCGAGCGCTTCGACCTGGGCAACTATCCGAAGCTGCACCGCGCCGGAAATAGCCGCGCTGTATGGGGCATGTCAGCTCTCCACGCGGACAAATGCCGGTTCGGGATCGAGTACGATGTGTCGTGAGCGGGTCCAGTCCCAACCCTTACCCCGGCTGTCCACGTACCGGTCGTTTTCCAGCAGCCAGCGTAAATTGCCCGCGCAGATCTGACCCAAACCATTCAAGTACATGCCGATACGATCGGCATCCGGGCGATTGGCGTAGCGGCGACGCAATACTTCGCAGAGTTCAACGCGGGTGCGGTCAGCATCGCGGATGCGTTGGCACAGGATGTCAGCAGCTTCCTGCGCGTTGTGGCCATGCGCCATGCGCAGGCTTTCCATCGCATTGAGGGTCACGCCGGCGGTATGCTCCTTACGGTGAGAAAGGATGTCGTTGACCAGACCGACGTGTTCGTTGGTGGCCTTAATGGCCAACCTCAGTTCCTGGTCCTGCGCCAGTAACTCAGTCAGATCGAGGTCGTAGAGAAACTCGGCCACCGGGAAGGAGGGAAAGAGGCCTGTGTTCGGGTGGCGCAGTTCAAGAAATTCGTCGAACGGTAGCACCGTTCCGGTGGCGACCAGCCTGGCTTCTTCTTCCACGCTTTCGAACCAGGCCTGCCACTCCTGGCAATAACGGCGATACACCGGTGCGGGCATCTGCTGCCGGAGTTTGCCAAAGATGTCCTGTGCGGCATGGGCGAAAGGATGTCCTTCCACCAACGCAACTTCGCCGTCATGGAACATTGCATGCCGGCCTAGGGGCATGTCGTCGATGGCCAGGATAAGACTGGTCACGCATGAGGTCTGAACGAGACGGTCGGCCGATCCCACAGGGAGTATCAGGCTGTCCCACATCGGAAGACGAAGCCGCAGGAAGCGAAGCAGTGCTGCCTCGTCGGTGAACGGAAGGAACTCGCGGACCCAGGCGGCATTGCGTTCGTCGATGATCGGATAGTCCGGGTGAATCCTGGGGAGGACGCTGCAGTACATCTCCGGAATGTAGAAGCTCACCTGAGGCGCGAGGGCCTGTACAGAATGACTCATGATTTGCTCCTTTTCAGCGCTTACGTGCGATGAAACTGAATGAGGATGCCTTGTCTTTTCGCAACGCGTCCGAAAAGTTGATTGCGATATCTCGCAGCTCGGAGAAGTTGGGGTTATGGCTGTCGGGGTAGTGCGCGTCGAGGTTGTCCTTGACGAGCCCGTACCAATGAATCACCTCCTCATTGGAGGGAGCAATGCGCCTGTCGATAATTTCAAAGCCGTTGTCTTCCAGGGCTTTTTGCAGGCTATCCGGCGTCTTGCGATGGCCTGAGGCGGCGCGATCTATGTTGTCGGGGATAAACGACTGGTAGGTCGCCAGGTCCACTTTATAGAGGCTCTCGGAAATGATTACCGTGCCGCCGGTACGCGTGCGCTGCGCCAACGATTGCAGGGTTTGCTGCAGAACCTGCGGCGTGAAGTGGAAAAGACTGCCTCGGAAAATGGCGAGGTCGTAGGGCAGCTCCGGGTCAGGCAACGTGCCAATGTCCTTGGCATTGCACAGATACAGCCGAACTCTGGCCGCCAAGCCCTCACGGGCGATCACCTGGCTGGCATACTCCAACTGGGGGCGGCTGACGTTGACACCGTCGATGCGCTCGCAGTGCGGGTAACGTTTGGCCAGGAAACCCAGCACCGGCCCCCAGCCGCAGCCGATGTCGATGGCCCTTCGGATGGATTGCGAAGAGACGTCTGCACCCGCCTGTTCGGCCAGTTCGAACTGGTACTCCATGTGCCGCCGTCCGGATGCGTCGAGCGCAAGACTGTTCGTGTCCATCTTGTCGTCGAATACGCCGTACTGATACCAGAACTCATTACCGATTACCTTGCGCCAGTCTTCTGGGGGATCGGCGTATACGCTTTCGATTTTGGTCTGGTAGTCGTCGGCAGTGGCCCCGCGGATGACGTCGATAACAACCGCATTTTTGTGTACCTGCATAGCGGATTCTCCTGGAATAGAATTAAGGGCGTCGTACTAGGGTGAACGAGATCGAGGCAGTCGATCCCGGATTGGCCGCGTCACCCTGGAGCACGTGGAATGACAGTGATGCAGGCGAGCCGACGCGTAGGGTTGTTGTGGTGTTCATCGAGTGCTCCTATGAAAGACCTAGGGTTTGGTGGCCACCGAGTGGTGGACTTTCGAAGGCGGATGTATGAGTTCGGCCGACGCGATCGGGTGGTTGGAATCTTCCGGCACGTTGGTGGACCGCGCCGGATAGAATCGTGTCGCCCATCGACGAAAAGCTGCGATCCCTTTGTCGCCCTTCATCAGCCGCGGGTGATCAAGGTAGGCGCGTGCATTCCAGATGGGATTGTCGGCCTGGGTGAAGGTCACCAGCCAGCGTTTCGCGAGCGGTGCCAGCACGCCATATGCCACTTTTCTGATCGGCATGGGCCAGCGCTCGAAGAGATCGAGTTCCATCATGTCGATCCAGCTCATGGTCCACTTCATCGGCGCGGTAGGGGTGGAATACAGCATGGTGGTGAGGCGAAAACCAATCCGAGTCATCTCGCTGACGGCTTGTACATGCCCCAGGCCAATCTGCCGCATACGCATGCGCATCGGTTGCCCCTTCCAGCTGGCGGTGAGGGTGGTTTCAAACCAGTAATCACCCGCCTCGTGGGTCATCGCGGGTTCTGTGAGGCCATGCAACCAGCCGAAATGGACCAGGTCGACGCTGTTTTCCCCAGTGTCCTGGCAGTAGCCGTTCAGATCCTGGCTGGTGTATTGGGGGGGGGCCGTGAACGCGCTTAAGTTCCATTTCGGCACTTCCCAGTTTGGAGGTCGGTTCTGGTGGTCGGCCCACACCATCACCGCACCATTGATTTCTCTCATATGGCGTGTGGTGAGCGACACACCATAGGGCTTTGCGCCATCCCCGTTGCGTAAGCAACTGCCATCCAGTCCGAAGGCTAGGCCATGGAACGGACAAACCAGCTCTTCGCCCTGTACTTTGCCCCCTCCGAGGTGAGCCCCCAAGTGGGGACAATAGGGATCGATGGCACTGGCGCGGCCTGAGATTGTGCGATAAAGCACTAATTCCTGGCCCATGAATGGAACAGTGAGTACTGCACCTCGTTTGAGATCACGGCTGAAGCAGACGCGAAACCAGCCGTCGGGATAAGGTAGTGGAACGCGCATATCCCCAATGGCGCTGCGCTTGTTCGACGCGGGGGAATGGGCGTTGCCGGTGCAGATGACCTCGGGCGGGGAAGACTCACAAAGGCGGTCCTCCTTTTCCATCGCCAAGACGTCGGACAGCTCTTGTGCTGGGATGTCAGACATTTGAACTCCTGTAATGACGGTCTCGTGATTGACACGGCGAGCTAGTGAAAAGTCGTTGACCATTGACGCTGCCAGGACCTTTTTTGGGGGCTTTAGTCTTTCGTCCTACGGCGCATAGCTTTCGTTAGAAGGCGCGGCGGGCGATGACGCTGTAAGTCGAGAACTGGTTCTTAATCAGCGCTACCGAGACATTCACCGCCATCACGCGCAACTCCTCAAGCGGTGGCGGAATAGTGTCCACCGTGAAATGAGTCTCGATGTTTTTCTTGACGTCCATGAACCAGCGAGCAACGTCAATGTTCTCAGGCAGGACGCGCATATCCACCACATCGAGGCCGCTCTGCTCGATGACTTGCCGGAAATATTCCGGTGTCTTGCGATACTTGCAGGCGAGTCGATCGACATCGTCGTCGGTATCCGACTGGTATTGGTCGAGCGGCAGGTTGTAGAGATTGTCGGAGATGATCACGGTAGCGCCTGGTCTGAGCCGGGAAGCGAGTTTCGCCATGGACCTCTCATAGAGATCATTCGGGAAGTGCGATATGACACCCCGAATCGTAACCAGATCGTAGAGTTCGTCGGAGTTGGGCAAAAGATCGACGTCCTGAGCGTTGCAGAGATACAGATTGATCCGTTCGCTCAGCCCGTGCTCAGCATGATATTTGGAACAGTGCTCCAGTTGCCTGTGGCTGACGTTGATACCGTCCAGCCTTGAGCAGGAGGGAAAGCGGTCGGCCAGGTATTTGAGACCAAAGCCCCATCCGCAGCCGACATCAAGGATCCTATTGACTGGTCCAAAGTCGCTGCGATCGTACCCTGCCAGCTCCATCTGCCGATCGAAATAGCGCAGTCCTGACTCATCGGGTGAGATCGGCGGCCGCGAGCGAGGGTCGTCGTAGACGCCGAACTGAAACATCAGACGATCTCCGATCGCCTTGCGCCAATCCTCAGGGTCGTCCTGGTAGGTGTAGATGACCTTACCTTCGTATCCACTGGTCTCAGACCCTCGGAGTATGTGGTAGGGCGCTGCGGCACTTCCATGGCGGACAGTCACGGGCGGCAGTGGATGGTTGTGATTGATGGTGGGCTGGTTCATTGTAATCCTCCGCGACGCAGAGCCGAATTGCTGGTCGATACGAATGATGAAGAGGTAACCATTCCTGGCTGCGCCACTGCGGAGAGCTGACTATTGTTCAGCGCGACCGTGCCGAGGCGTTCCACAAAGTGCCTTATTAATGTCTCGATGCCGGCTGCATCGAGACTGCAAGTTGAGAGCAGCTCGGTAGTTTCGCCATGCAGGACGAACTCATCGGTTAAACCGAGTTGCAGGCACGGTGTCTGGATATGTTTGGCAGCGAGCGCTTCGAGGCAGGCCGAGCCTGCACCGCCGGCTATGCAACCCTCCTCGATGGTGACGAGTGCGTCATGCGTGAGAGCCAGGTCCTGAATGAGTTGCTCATCGAGTGGCTTGATGAACCGTATGTTTGCGACGGTCGCGTTTAACTGCTCTGCGGCGATCGATGCTGGCGCAACCATCGAGCCAAAAGCCAGGATGGCAACGCGGTACCCCGCAGGTTGGCTTGTGGTGCGCCGGACTTCGCCTTTGCCAATCGGTAGGGGCATCAGCGTAGGTAGCGCAGTGACTGAATTGCCTTTCCCGCGTGGATAACGCACGGCGGTTGGCCCGTCCTGGAGCAACGCGGTATGCAACATCTGCCGACATTCATTTTCATCGGCAGGCGCCATGATCGTCAGGTTGGGCACACAGCGCAGATAAGCAATATCAAAGGCCCCGTTGTGGGTGGCGCCGTCGGCACCGACGATACCTGCCCGGTCGATGGCGAATACCACTGGCAGATTTTGAATGGCGATGTCGTGAATCAACTGGTCATAGGCGCGTTGCAGGAAGGTCGAGTAGATCGCGACTACTGGCTTCATGCCTTCGGCGGCAAGCCCGGCGGCGAAGGTCAGGGCGTGTTGCTCGGCGATGCCGACATCGAAGTAGCGATCCGGGAAACGTCGTTCAAATTCAACCAGCCCCGAACCTTCGCGCATGGCGGGAGTAATGGCGACGACGCGCGGATCGTTTTGCGCCTCGTCACACAGCCATTGGCCAAATACCTGTGTATAGGTGGGGCTGCCTGGCGTGCCGGGAAGGATGCCTTGAGCCGGTTCGAACTTTCCGGGGCCGTGATAGAGCACCGGGTCAGTGGCGGCCGGTGAATAGCCGTGGCCCTTTTCCGTGATGATGTGCAGCAGTTGCGGCCCGCGCAGGTTACGCATGGCTGACAGGGCGGGCAGCAATTCGTCCAGATCATGCCCGTTGATGGGACCGTGATACTGGAATCCCAGCGCCTCGAACATCGGTGCCGGAGCAGCGAGCCCTTCGAGCTTGATGGCGCAGCGGTTGAACCGGAGTTGGCCCAGGTGAGAACACAGGGCACCGACGGCAGGTGAAATCGACATGGCGTTGTCATTGAGGATCACCAGTAACGGCAAGTCCCTGTACAGCCCGGCATTGTTCATGGCTTCGAACGCCATGCCGCCCGACAGGGCTCCGTCGCCGATCACCGCAATGCAGTGGTGACGCTCGCCTTTGAGGTGGGCGGCCAATGCCATGCCCAGGGTCGCCGAAATCGAAGTGCTGGAATGTGCGGTGCCAAAGGCGTCATAGCGCGATTCGCTGCGCCTCGGGAACCCCGAGATGCCACCCGACTGACGGATGCCGGCCATGGCTTCACGGCGACCGGTGAGGATTTTATGCGCGTAGGCCTGATGCCCCACATCCCATACAAGCCGGTCCGTGGGGGTGTCGAACACATAATGCAAGGCGATGCTCAATTCGACGGTGCCCAGATTCGCGGACAGATGGCCGCCGGTCTTTGCAACGCTATGCAGTATGAAGGCCCGCAGCTCATCGGCCAGAGGCCCAAGCGCATTGGGGTGCAGCGCCCGTAAATCTTCGGGTATGTCGATGGTATTGAGTAGTTCGAACATGGTGAACACTCCGGTTGGCGCCAGTTAGCCCTAACGATTGGCGGGCGCCAGCTCTTTCCAGGCGTGCACGCCCGCCAGTCCAATGGACTCGAATATCCGTCGGAACCAGACAGTGAAGGTGCCGGGAGCGGCGTTGATGCGTGCATGGATCTGTGCAAGCGTCGTCCATTGCCACGCATGAGCTTCGTTGGGATTGGCAATTGGATCGCCAGGGTTGACGCCAACGAAGATGTGATCGAACTCATGCTCAATGAGCTGGTTTGAAATCGGCTCGCGATAAAGCAGGGTGGAGACTTTGCGCAGGGAGCAGGTTATTCCCATCTCTTCCCGCAGGCGGCGTTCTGCCGCCGTCTTGGTCCGTTCGCCGGGGCGGGGGTGACCGCAGCAGGTGTTGGTCCACAAGCCTTGAGAGTGGTATTTGCCGAATGCCCGTTGTTGCAGCAACAAACGGCCTGCGTCATCGAAGATGAACACCGAAAACGCTCGATGCAACTGGCCTGTGCGATGGGCCTCCAATTTGGGGGCACAGCCTTTTTTACGGTCGTGTCGATCGACCAGAATCAGTAACTCGCTCATAACGAAGGCTCCATCCATTGTGTCTTCGCTACAGGGTTACGGCGGGAAAGATAATGTAGTGAACAGCAGACAGGTACACGGGTAGGGCGAAACTTAGTGGGTGGGGTTTTACTTTTCAAGCATTTTTTTAGAATGGATTTGCTGTGTTTTTCTTAAGTAATTGCGAGTTGTTATATATGGTGTTGTGCGCGTTGAGTGACGGGTTTATTGTTTTTTATATGAAAATATATAGCTAAATTTTATAGGCGGTTAAGGTGCAGGTGCCAAAATCGAAAGGGTGAGTTTTGCGTGTAAAGAGACTAGAGGGTGGAGCTATGTTGCAGCGCCTTTGTATTCTCGGTTCTACCGGGGCCATTGGCGACAGTACTTTAGCGGTAGTCGCAGGTAATCCGGATGCATTTGTCGTGTATGCGTTAAGTGCGCATCGCAATATCGAAAAGTTGTTTAAGCAGTGTTTGAGGTATAAGCCCGCGCTGGCAATTGTCAGTGAGCCGCATCACGCCATTGAGCTTCAGGCCCATCTTCAAGCGGCGCAATTGCCCACAGAGGTCGGATGTGGCCTGGACGCCTTATGTGCCGCCAGCGCCGGAGAGTGCGATACGGTGGTCGCTGCGATTGTCGGGGCGGCCGGGCTCCTGCCCACATTGAGTGCGGCCAGGGCCGGTAAAAAAATACTGCTGGCGAACAAGGAAGCGCTGGTTATGTCAGGCGCATTGTTCATGGACACGTCCCGTGAGTCAGGCGCGCTTATCTTGCCAATCGACAGCGAACACAATGCAATTTTCCAATGCCTGCAAGGCAGCCGTGATGGCCTGGTCGGGGTGGATCGTTTGATCCTCACGGCGTCGGGAGGCCCGTTCAGGACGCGCTCCGTTGCCTCTCTGAAGGACGTCACGCCAAAAGAAGCCTGTGCGCATCCCAATTGGGTGATGGGCCGTAAGATTTCCGTTGATTCGGCGACGATGATTAACAAAGGCCTGGAGATCATTGAGGCTCGTTGGCTGTTTGACATTGCGCCATCCCGCATAGAAGCCTTGATACACCCCCAGAGTATCGTTCACTCCATGGTGGTATTTCGAGATCAGTCCGTGTTGGCTCAGTTGGGTCGCCCGGATATGCGCACTCCCATTGCCCATGCATTGGGCTATCCCCATCGCGTGCTGTCTGGCGTGCCCTCGTTGGATTTGACCCAATTATCCGGGTTGACGTTTGAAGAGCCTGATCTGCAACGGTTTCCCTGTCTTGAGTTGGCAATGGCGGTGATTAATGAGCATCCAGAGGCCAGCGTTATATTAAATGCTTCCAATGAAGTAGCGGTGGACGCCTTTTTGTCTTCACGCATTCGTTTTACGGATATCGAAAGGGTTATTCGCCATACCTTGCAGCGCGTTACCGCAACAACGCTTGATTCACTGGAGGATATTCTGGACAAGGACGAACAGGCACGCGCCGTCAGCCGTGAGTCAATTGCTTTGTTATAGACCGAGACGCCTCCGCAGCCCGCATGGAAGACCCTGCGGGCTTTGGCTATTTGCTAAAGGATCAGTCAGTCGACTGGGTGAAGGACCCGCCACGCCTGCCCGGCATCATCCGCAACGCCGTGTTATCACGCATCACATAATGATGAAAGATCCCCGCCACCGCATGCAGCCCGATCAGCCAGTAACCGACCTTGCCGAACCACACATGCCAGCCTTCAATCTCTTTGGCCAGCGCCTTGTTTTCGGCGATCAGCGGCGGCAGCTCGATCCCATAGAACATCACCGAATGCCCCTCGGCACTGACGATCAGCCAACCGGCAATCGGCATGCCGATCATCAAGGCGTACAGCGCGAAGTGCATCAGCGTGGCCAGCAGGCTTTGCCATTGTGGCGGGGCGGGGACGATCTTGGGGGCAACCCCCAGGCTGCGCGCGAACAGGCGCAGCCACACCAGCACAAACACGGTGAGGCCGAACATGAAGTGCATCTCGACGATCAACGTCCGTGCACCGCTGCCTTTGGGGAACTGTCCGCGTAACTCAATGCAGGCGTAGACCACCGCCAGTAGCACCACCATCAACCAGTGCAGCGCAATCGACATGGTGCTGTAGCGCGTATCGGAATTTTTCCACGGCATCGCTGGGTTCCTCACTCATCAGGGCGAACCTTCGTTCTTTGGCGACGAAGTCCTTTTACTGTAAGCCTGTTTTGCGCGGTTTGCCCGGTGCGATGTCGTTGTCTTGACCTCTATCAGTTGGTTTGCGGCATTTCGCCACGGGCCAGGCGCTGGTTGATGTCGGCGATGACGGCCGGCAGGTCGGTAATGGTGTCGATCAGGTAATGGGGGCGCGAGCCTGCGAACATCGCTTCGATACGCGTGCGTTCGCTGGCCAGCGTCGCGGCGTCGAGGGCGCGAAACTGCGCGTAGGTCAGGCCCAGGGCGTTGCCGGAGCAGGTCAGGGCCACGGTCCACATCCCGGCGCGACGGCCTTCGAGGATGCCCGGCACGGTGTCGTCGACCTTGACGCACGCCGCCACATCGTCGATGCCCAGGGCGATCACGTTGGCGAGTGCCTGGGCTGGCCATGGGCGGCCGTTGGGCACTTCGTCGGTGGCGACCACGTGGTCGGCGACGTAGCCGTTGGTGGCGGCCAGGGCGACCACCTTATCCATGACTTGCTTGGGATAGCCCGAGCAGGAGCCGATCTTGATGCCTTGCCCGCGCAGCTGGCCGATGGTCTCGAGGGCACCGGGGATCAGCGCCGAGTGCTCGGCGATTTTCTCGATCTGCAACGGCATGAAGCGCTGGTAGATGGCGGTCACGTCGTCATCGGTGGGCGTGCGGCCGAACGCCTGGCGGTAGCGCTCGGCGACTTGCGGCTGGTCGCACAGGGTGCGGATATGGTCCCACTTGCCCATGCCCATCGGGCCACGGGCTTCTTCGATGGAAACCTGCACATCGAATTCGGCGAAGGCCTCGACGAAAATCTGCGTGGGGGCGAAAGAGCCGAAGTCGACCACGGTGCCGGCCCAGTCGAGGATGACGGCCTGGAGGGTGTTGGGGTTTTGATAGTTCATGGTTCAGATCCTGTGGGTAAGGGGCAATCAGATGTCCGACACTTCCATTTCTTCCAGCACCTCGGCGATCGCCTTGACCGCTGCGCGCATCCCTTGCGCATCGACATGGCCGATGCAGCCCACGCGGAACGTCTCCACCTGGGTCAATTTGCCGGGGTACAGAATGAAACCCTTGGCCTTGACCCGTTCGTAGAAGTCCTTGAACTGGTAGCGCGGGTCCTGCGGTGCGTGAAAGGTCACGATGATCGGGGCCTGGATCGCCGCCGGCAGGAAGCTGCGCAGGCCCAGTGCGGCCATGCCGTCGAGCAATGCCTGGCAGTTGTCGGCATAGCGTCGGTGGCGCGCGGGCAGGCCGCCTTCTTCCTGGTATTGCAGCAGCGCTTCGTGCAGGGCGGCGACCACATGGGTCGGCGGGGTAAAGCGCCATTGGCCGGTCTTGGTCATGTAGCTGTGCTGGTCGAACAGGTCCATCGCCAGGGAATGGCAGTTGCCCTGGGCGGCGGCCAGCGCCTGTTTGTTCGCGAAGACGAAGCCCATGCCCGGCACGCCTTCCAGGCACTTGCCGGAGGCGGCGATCAGTGCGTCGAACGGCACTTCGCGGGCATCGATCGGCAGCGCACCGAAGGAGCTCATGGCGTCGATGATCAGGCGCTTGCCGTGGTGTTTGACGACCTCGGCGATCTGCGGCAGCGGGTTGAGAATGCCGGTGCTGGTTTCGCAGTGGATCAACGCAACGTGGGTGATGGCGCTGTCTGCCGCCAGCAGGCGGTCCACATCGGCCGCGGTGGTGGGCTGGTCTTCGGCGGTCTCAAAGGTGCTGACATCACGGCCGAGCACTTCGCAGATCCTGGCCAGGCGCTTGCCGTAGGCGCCGTTGATCAGCACCAGCACCTTGCCGTCACGCGGTACCAGGGTGCCGATGGCGGCCTCGACCGCAAAGGTGCCGCTGCCTTGCAACGGCACGCAATGGTGGCTGCCTTCGCCGTGGAGGATCGCCAGCAATTGCGCGCAGACGCTGGCGGTGAGTTGGTTGAAGCGGTCATCCCATGAACCCCAGTCCACCATCATGGCCCGGCGGGTGCGGTTCGATGTGGTCAGGGGGCCGGGGGTCAGCAGGATCGGCGCGGCAGTGGTCATCTCAAGTCCTCGCAAGGCATCGGGGGGTGAAGCTACGGCGCCTAAATTGCAGTTTGGCTTGTCATCAATCAAATTGTTTGTTGTTATGCGAGCTATCAGTGAGGCCGATAACCATGAACCTGTTCCAACTGCGCGCGTTCGACGCCGTGGCCCGTGAGGGCAGTTTTACCCGTGCTGCCGCGCGGCTGTTCATCAGCCAACCGGCGGTGACCGGGCATATCAAGGCCCTGGAGGAGCACTACCAGATCCCTTTGCTGCGCCGCACCGCACGGCGGGTGGAGTTGACCGAAGAGGGCGCGCGGCTGGCGGCGATCACACGGGCGATCTTTGGCCTGGTGGACGAAGCCCAGACGATGCTGGAGGCCAACCGCCAACTGCTGAGCGGGCGCCTGGAAGTCGCGGCGGACGGCCCGCACCTGGTGATGCCGATGATTGCCAGCCTGCGCGCGCGCTACCCCGGGATTACCGTCAACCTGCGCCTGGGCAATGCCCAGGAAACCCTTGCCGCGCTGTTGTCCGAGCATGCGGATGTGGCGGTACTCACCGAAGTGGAACCGCGCAACGGTCTGCACCTGCAACCGTTGAGCGAGTCGCGGATGTGCGCATTGGTGCCGGCCAGTCATGCGTGGGCGCAGCAACCCGAGGGTATTCGCCTTGAGCAACTCAACGAGGTGATCATGGTGCTGCGCGAGCCCAGTTCCATCACCCGGCGTACCTTCGATGAGGCCTGCATGGCCGCGAATGTGCAGCCCAAGGTGCTGCTGGAGCTGGACAGCCGCGAGGCGGTGACCGAAGCCGTCGCCGCTGAGCTGGGGGTGGGCGTGGTCTCGTCCATGGAAGTCAGCCCCGACCCACGGGTGCAGGCGGTGCCGATTCAGGGCGAGGGGCTGGTCAACCGGCACCTGCTCGGTTGCATGGAGCGGCGCCGCTCGTTGCGCCTGATTCAGGCGGTTTTCGAGTTGGCGCCGGGCTGAAGGCTGTCGCGTACGATCTCCAGGAACGTCGCCACCACCCGGCGTGAACTCTGTTCCTTGAGGCACACCAGGGTTTCTTTCATGCGCTGGCTGCAATCGCGGATCGGCATGGCGTATACCCGCGAGTCGGCGCCGAACTCCGCCGCCGAGACCACGCCCACGCCGATGCCCACCACCACCGCTTCACGGGCGGCCTCGCGGCCCTCCACCTGGATCGCCGGGCGAATGCGCAAGCCTGCCTGGCTCATTTCCTGCTCCAGGGTCTGGCGGGTGACCGAGCCGATTTCGCGCAACACCAGCGGCGTGTCGTCCAGGTCGGCCAGGCAGATGGACGCGCGCCCGGCCCAGGGGTGGTTGCGTGCGACAAAGGCGAGCAATTGGTCGTCGGGCAACGGCAGCGACAGCAGGCGCTCATCGTCGACGTCGCGGCCCAGCAAGGCCAGGTCGGCCTGGTAGTTGTACAGGCGAGACAGCGATTCATCGGTGTTGCCGGTTTCGATCTTCACGCTGATCCCCGGGTACAGCTGGCAAAAGCGCGCGATCTGCGGCAGCACATGCACCGGGGCATCCACGGCGAGGGTGAGGGTGCCGGTAAGCAATGCGCGGGAGTCCTGCAACAGTTCCTCGGCTTCGGCTTCGATCACAAACAGGCGCTGGGTGATGCTCAGCAGGCGTTCGCCCAGGTCGGTCAGGCGCACCGAGCGCTTGTTGCGATGAAACAACAGCACGCCGAAGCGCTCTTCGAGTTTGCGCACCTGGTCGGAAATCGCCGGTTGCGTCAGGAACAACCGTTCGGCGGCCTGGGTGAAACTGCCGTGGACGGCGACGGCATGGAACGCTTTGAGCTGTGCGTGGGACACCGACATCGCGAATCCTCTTAAAAGCTGAACTTATATTTGAAATACGATAAATCGATTTTACCTATTAGTCAGCCATTGCTTTGATACGCCTCAACCCCCGTAGGTTGAGTCCTACAACCTACGGGGCCATGGGCTCTTGGACACCGGACCCATCTGACCAATGCCGCGCCATCCAAGGCTCGGCATTGCAGTGCTCAACCATAAAAACAACAGGCATTCGCTTCTCGATTCTGCCGGCACACTCACCTGAGGTCAGAACCACCATGAATATCCCTATGGGTAGCATCAAGCGTTGGCGCGTGCAGATTTTCGCCATCACCTGGCTGGCGTACGCCGCGTTCTATTTCACTCGCAAAGCATTTTCCGTGGCCAAGCTGGGGATCGTCGACGACCCGAGTTTCCCCCTCGACAAAATGATGATGGCCAACCTGGATGGCATTTACCTGGCGGCCTATGCCGTCGGGCAGTTTACCTGGGGCATGCTGGCTGACCGCTTCGGGCCGCGTGTCGTGGTGCTCGGCGGGTTACTGATTTCTGCCGCTGCGGCGCTGGTGATGGGCACGTTCGCCACCTTGCCGATCTTTATCAGCTGCATGTTGATCCAGGGGTTGGCGCAGTCCACCGGCTGGTCGGGATTGTGCAAGAACCTCGGCAGTTTCTTCCCGGCGCAGCAGCGCGGGCGAGTGTTGGGGCTATGGAGTTCGTGCTACGCCTTCGGCGGCCTGGTGGCGTCGCCCTTTGCCGGGTGGTGGGCCTACACCCTGATCGGCAGCTGGCATGCGGCGTTTATCTCCAGTGCGGCGGTGGTGGCGTGTGTGGCGCTGCTGTTCTTTCTCTTCCAGCGCAACACGCCCCAGGACGTGGGCTTGCCGGCCGTGGAACCGGAGCAGCTGTTGAGCGCCGAGGAGGCCGCCGCCGAGAAGCGCATCAGCGTGCTGGAACCGCTGCGGGCGATTTTGCGTAACCGCACTGTCTTGACCCTGGGGCTGGCGTACTTCCTGCTGAAACCGGCGCGCTACGCAATCCTGTTGTGGGGGCCGGTGATTGTGTATGAGCAGATGCCGTCGGTGGGCAAGGTCGGCGCGGCCATCGTGCCGACGGCGTTCGAACTGGCCGGTTTGCTGGGGCCAGTGCTGATCGGGCTGGCGTCCGACAAACTGTTCGGCGCCCGCCGCATGCCGGCCTGCGTGCTCAGCCTGCTGGCCCTGACCATGGCCCTGGCGCTGTTCATGGGCGCACTACACACCGGCAGCGTGGTGCTGGTGATGGCGTTGCTGTTTGTCATGGGCCTGACCCTCTACGGGCCGGACTCGATGATCAGCAGCACCGCCGCCATCGACTTCGGCACCGCCAAGGCGGGGGCGACGGCCGCAGGCTTTGTGAACGGTTGCGGTTCGGTGGGGGCGATCCTCGGCGGGTTGCTGCCGGGTTACTTCGATACGGTGACGGTGTTTATCGTGTTTGCCGGTGCCGCGCTGTTTTCCTCGCTGGTGCTGATGCCCTACTGGAACGCCAGGCCGGCCGTGCTGGCCCAGGTCGGGGATTTCGTGCCGGACCGCCTTGGGGCGATCAAACCCTTGCGAACCTGAGGGGTATGGCCGGTTTTTTGGTGGATCAGAGCGTTTTTGCCCTATAAACTCTGCCCCCAAAGCGCCGGCCAGTAGACGTTTCGGCGCGATGTATAGAAGAGAGTGAGTCATGGGCGCACAGTGGAAAGTCAAACATAAAGAAGCGGCATCCAATGCCAAGGGCAAGATCTTCGGCAAGCTGGTGAAAGAAATCACCATCGCCGCCCGCAACGGTGCCGACACCGCGACCAACGCCCACCTGCGTCTGGTGGTGGAACAGGCCAAAAAGGCCTCGATGCCCAAGGAAACCCTGGAACGCGCGATCAAGAAGGGCGCCGGTCTGCTCGGTGAAACCGTGCAATACCACCGCGTGACCTACGAAGGGTTCGCCCCGCATCAGGTACCGCTGATCGTCGAGTGTGTGACCGACAATATCAACCGCACCGTGGCGGAAATCCGCGTGGCGTTCCGCAAGGGGCAGCTGGGTGCTTCCGGCTCCGTGGCCTGGGATTTCAACCATGTCGGCCTGATCGAAGCCTCGCCGGACACCCCGGATGCCGATGCGGAAATGGCCGCGATCGAAGCCGGTGCGCAGGACTTTGAAGACGGCGAAGAAGAAGGCACCACCCTGTTCATCACCGAGACCACCGACCTGGACGCCGTGCAAAAGGCCCTGCCGGAACAGGGTTTCACCGTGCTGTCGGCCAAGTTGGGCTACATCTCGAAGAACCCGGTAAGTGGTCTGACCGATGAGCAGATGGCTGAAGTCGAAGCCTTCCTCGAAGGCCTGGACAACCATGATGACGTGCAGGATATGTTCGTCGGCCTGGCGGGCTGATTTATCAACTGAAGAAACGCATTCAAAATGTGGGAGGGGCAAGCCTTAATGCCAGTCATTTAAGGCTTTTTGTAGGAGCGAGCTTGCTCGCTCCTACAGGAGGCGATGTACGCTTAACTGACTGGCATTAGGGCAAACCCCCTCCCACATTTGTTTAGTGGTGTTGGATGGATTGCAGCAGGGCGTTGATTTCTTCGAAGCTCGGCCGTGCCAACACGTCGGGCTGGCAACAGCTTTTCTGCAAATCCAACAGCACCTCGTCAGACAACCCCGCTTCAACCCGCTCCAGCAATTCCCCCAGCAACACCCCGAACGCGCGCACTTCAATGCGTTGCAAGGCTCGTGTTTCCAAGGTGTCTGCCTTGGCATGGAACGACGCCGCGCCAAAGTCCCCAAGCAAACAATTGCCCGCTTCATTCCACAGGATATTGTGCCCGTACAGGTCGCCATGGGTGATGCCGTGCCGGTGCAGATGCGCCGCCACGGAGGCGATGCCCCGGGCCATGCGCAAGGCTACGTCGAGGCTGAAGCGAGTGGCGGGGTCGTAGACATCGCGGGTGCACGAGGCCAGGCTCGGCAGGGCGGCGAGGTTGCGGTAGCTCGGGTCGATGAGGTCCATGACCAATGCGGCCTGGTCCTCGGGGGCACCCACCACGCGGCCTTGCACCTTGATCAGGTTAGGGTGCAACCCGGCGGCGATGCAGGCCTGCATTTCGTGCAGCGGCGAGCCGTCGCTGGTGATCGTGCCTTTGTACAGCTTGACGGCGACGGGCTTGGCCGTGGGGGTCCACAGGGCCTTGCGAATCACCCCTGAGGCACCTTCGCCCAGCACCTCGGCGAGTTCCAGTTCCGTCCAGGGAATAGCCGCTGTCGCGTCGTCTACCGCCACATCCACGGCCATTTCCACCGGGTTGCCCGCATAGGCCAGCCACGTCAGGCTCGGCAGCGTCAACAGCCACTCGGGCAGGCGCGTGAGGCGGTTGGAGGCAATGCGGATCAGCTCCAGGTTGCTGCAGTTGGCCAGGCTCTGCGGCAACTGCGTCAGTTGGTTCCCGGCGAGCATCAGTTTCTGCAGCAGCGGCCGCTCGCCCAACTCGCTGGGTAACTGGCTGATGCGGTTGTCGGTGAGGATCAGCCAGCGCAGCAACGGCGGCAGCGCGGCGGCGGGCACGTGGCTGATCTGGTTGGCCTTGAAGCCGATCATGCTCAGTTTGGCGCATTGGCCCAGGCATTCCGGCAGTTCGGTAAAGGCGTTGTCCGAGCAGAACAGCACGCGCAGGTGCGGCAGGCGGTGCAGGTCGTCGGGCAGGCGGCTCAGGGCATTGCCGCTGAGGTTGAGGATTTCCAGGGAGTCGGCCAGCCCGAAGATTTCCTCAGGAAATTCGGTGAGCCCGCAGGACAGGTCCAGGCGCGTAATGCCGGCCAAGTGGCCGGCCTTGAGTTGTGCGAGGGTATTCATGAACGGCGCGGTCACTCGGCAAGGGGGCGTAAATGGCGCTCATGATACCGGGTCGCGCACCCGTTGCGGGTTGGCCTGTTGCAATTGGTTCAGGCGGCTGGCGGTGCGCGCCAGGTCGATGGCCTGGCCGCTCATGGCCTGTGCCAGCGGTTGTTCGCCGATCAGGATCAGGTGCTTGTCCTTGTCGTAAAGCACGTCCACCAGGTTGATAAAACGTTGCTGCACGGCGATCGGGCAGTCTGCCAGGCGGGGCAGTCCGTCGATGACCCAGTGATCGAACGCCTCGCACAGCAACAGGTAGTCCATCACCGCCGTCAGCTGTTCGCACAGGTCGTTGAAGGTGAATACGATGGTGCGTGCATGATGCTGGCGGCAGATCAATGTGCGGTGGCCCACCGTCAGCGTCTGCGGCGGGCCGCCGCTGACCGGCAGGCCGAGCGCCGCACGCTGGGCCTGCGTGCCCGGCCACAAGTAACAGCCTGTGGTAAAACGCTGCGCGGCATGGGCCTGGGGCAGGCTGCGAAAGTCATCGGGCGAACTGACTTCCAGCACATCCATCCGCGCGGCAATCAAGTCGATCACCGGCTTGAAGCGCTCGTGGTACAGCGGGTTGGGCAACAGCCCTTCGGGTGGATAATTGGAGGTAACCAGCACCCACACGCCACGCTGGAACAGGGCCTTGAACAGCCGGGTAATCAGCATGGCATCGCCGATGTCGTGCACGTGGAACTCGTCGAAACACAGCACGCGACAGCCGTCGAGTAGTTCGTCCAGGGTCATGGCCAAGGCATCGTCCGTCGCCTGGTGCGTAAACATACCGCGGTGCAGTCGGGCGAAAAACTCATGGAAATGCACGCGTTGTTTCTCGGCGATAGGCAGCGCCTGGAAGAAACCGTCCAGCAGCCAGCTTTTGCCGCGCCCCACCGGGCCGTGCAGGTACAGGCTGCGGGTCGGCTGGCTGGCGAGCAGGTGCCGGGTCTGGCGCGCCATCGCGGTGATGGCCTGGGCTTGACCAGCACTGAGGGTGTAACCCAGTTGCCGGGCTTTGTCCTGAAAGAACGTCTGGATGGGCGTGTCGTCCAGTGTGTCGGTTTTTTTACCGAGCAAACGACGGATAAGGGGGAGCACGGCCAATGCGAGTCACTCTGTAGTGCGGTGGTCGCTTACTTTAGGGCGCCGGTGGCGATTTGACCAATCTAGAACGGCTGCAGGGGTGGCGTCGCCTGGCCGGCCGGGCTGACCACCGCATAGTTGTAGCCACCGCCGGACCAGTATTGCGCTTGCAACCCATCCGCCGTGCGCTCGCCACGGGGCAGGAAACCGTTGTCCGGGCCAGGTGGGCGGATGTAGAAGCTGAGGCGTCGACCTTGTGCGTCCTGGTACAGCACCATGGCGGCGGCGCCTTGATCGGTAGTGAGCAGTCGCCCGCTGACGGGCGTGAAGCCCGCCTGGCTCAAGTCCGGCAGGCGATGGGCTTGATTGAAGTAGCGGTCGAGCCACGCCTGCATCGTGCCGCGGTCCTGGCCGTTGTAGTCGGCGGGCATGATGCCCTCCTGGGCAAACAGGCGGAACGCTTGCATCGCATCGGCCATCGGCAGCAGCGGCGGTTGCGTGGCTTCACGGGCCTGCCAGCCGCCGAGGCCACCGAGGCTGACGGCCATCAGCAGCACTGCGGCGGTGGCAAAGCGGCGGCGCGTCTGGTGCTTGAGGCGCTGGCGAATCAGCGCCGGGTCCAGCGCCGGGTTGGCCGGCTGTTGCAGGGCGCCGCTCAAGGACGCGCGCAGCAATTGCGCGTCCTGCTGCCACGCCTGCACTTGGGCCGCGACCTCGGGGTGGGCGGCCAGGTAGGTTTCGAGCACACGGCGATCACTGTCCAGGAGTTGGTGATCGACGTAGGCATGCAGGTCGCGTTCGCTGGGGGGCAGGCTGATCATTTGAGTATCCGCAGGGAAGGGCTGGCGATGTCGCCATCGCTGAGTTGACGCAACGCTTGGCGCGCCCGGGACAGGCGCGACATCACGGTGCCGATCGGCACCTCGAGTATTTGCGCGACTTCCTTGTAGCTCAAACCCTCCACCGACACCCACAACAGCAGCGCGCGTTGTTCGGCGTTGAGTTGGTCGAAGGCTTGCAGGGTCGCCTGGGCGATGACGGTGCGCTCCACCGACGGCTGCGCATCATCGCGGCCGGTAAAGAATTCCAGCATGCGTGCATAGCGCCGGGTGCGGCGGTGGGCATCGAGGAACTGCCGGTAGAGGATCGAGAACAGCCAGGCGCGCAGATCGCCCTCGATGCGTTTGTCGGCCCAACGGGTGATCGCCCGCTCCAGGGTCGCCTGCACCAGGTCGTCGGCACTGCTGGCGTTACGGGTCAGGGACACAGCGAAACGCCGCAGCCTGGGGATGAGTTCACGTAACGGTTCGTCGAGTTCATGCATGGGCGTCTGGCTGGTCACTACGCTGGGACTAGAGAGACGTCCGGCGTGAACGGTTATTCCCGGCCGTGGAAAATAAATCCAGGGCCTGGGAATAGAGCGGATCGGCGTTCGTCTTAATGCTCCGACCTTATGGTTACCCCCAAAGGCCTTCAGGCCCTGGAGTCTGTTCATGGTAGATCACTCATCACCGCCACGTCCTCCGTTAAGCACGGCGAGCCTGATCGCGCGGCTTGCGGGTATTGGTGCCGTGGTTGCGGTTATGGCCGGGGCATTTGCCTACGTCAACGGCAGCCTCGACCCACAACGCCTGCGCCCGAAAACCCTGGTCAATGCCCTGGAAACCAACAACGGCGTGCACCCGGGATTCCGGCGTAACCATGCCAAGGGCGTGTGCGTGGCCGGGTATTTCGAAAGCAGTGCCGAGGCGCGTGCCTACTCCCGCGCCGAGGTGTTCAGTGCGGCCAGGACGCCGTTGATCGGCCGCTTCGCCCTGCCCAGCGGCAACCCCTATGCGCCGGACAGCAGTGTGCCGATCCGCAGCTTTGCCGTGCAGTTCAGCCTGGACAACGGCCAGCAATGGCGCACCGGCATGAACAGCATGCCGGTATTCCCGGTGGGCACGCCCGAGGCGTTCTACCAGTTGCTCAAGGCCGGCGCGCCGGACCCGGCCACCGGCAAACCGAACCCGGCGAATATGCCGGCGTTTTTTGCCGCTCACCCTGAGGCGGCGCCATTCCTGGCGTGGGTCAAGACGGCCAGGCCATCGGCCAGTTATGCGACCGAAACCTATAACGGTATCAACGCGTTTTACCTGGTGAGTGCCGAGGGCAAGCGCCAGGCCGTGCGCTGGGGCGTAGTGCCCCAGAGTCAGGATGCAGCGGGGGAGACCGCACCAGCGGGCGCCGACTTTCTGGAGAAAGACCTGGTGCAACGCCTGGCCTCAGGGCCGTTGCGTTGGCAATTGAACATGACCCTGGCCAACCCCGGCGACCCGCTGGATGATGCGAGCAAACCCTGGAGCGGTGAGCACAAGGTGCTGAATGCCGGCACCCTGGTGCTGCAAAGCAGCCAGCCCCAGGCCGACGGCGATTGTCGCGACATTAATTTCGATCCGTTGATTTTGCCCAGCGGCATCGAAGCCTCCAATGACCCGCTGCTGGCTGCACGCTCGGCGGCGTATGCCAGTTCGTACCTGCGCCGTGCCGGTGAAGTCAGCCCCTTGCACAGAGCCCCAGCGGAGTCGAAGCCATGAATGCCCAACCACGGTTTTTTGCGCCCCTGGCGCGCCTGCTGCACTGGTTGATGGCGCTGATGGTCATCGCCATGTTGTTTATCGGCGCAGGCCTGGCGGCGTCAGTGTCGGAGCGGCATGAGTGGTTGATCCACCTGCACAAGCCGCTGGGGATCGCGATCCTGGTGCTGGTGATCGTGCGCCTGGCGGTGCGCTTCTCTACCCGCCAGCCGCCGTTGCCGTCTGACTTGCCGCTGTGGCAGGTGCTGGCAGCCAAGGCGTCCCATCTGGTCTTGTATGGGTTGATGCTGGTATTGCCGCTGCTGGGCTGGGCGATGATTTCGGCGGCGGGCGATCCGGTGATGCTCAGCAGTTCGGTGCAGTTGCCGGCGCTGGTGGCGGCGGATGCACCGCTGTTTGCGCTATTGCGCAAGGCCCATGGGTATCTGGCGTACCTGCTGTTCCTGACGGTACTGCTGCACCTGGCGGCGGCGCTGTTCCATGGGTTGATTCGGCGCGATGGTGTGCTGCAGAGCATGACCGGCACCAAGGACTGATGCCGGGGGCCAGGGGCGTTAGCGCAGGACCGTGACGATATCGGCCACGGTGCTCAAGACGTCCTTGGCCAGCTGTTTGGAGCGTTCGCCTGACCAACCGGTTTTCGGATTGGGGGCGTCGTCGTTGTCCTTGAACGGCATTTCCAGGGTCAGGGACAGGCAGTCGTACTGCTCGCCGACGGCATTGCAGGCCAGGGTCATATTGGCTTCGCCCGGCAAGTCGCGGGTGTAGCCGTGGGTGGTTTGGAAGTCACGGGTCAGCGAACTCAAATGGCTGCGGAAGCGTTTTTCCAGCGCTTCGATACGCGGGGTGTAGCCGGGGTTGCCTTCGCAGGCAGCGGTGAACACGTAGGGGATTTCTTCGTCGCCGTGAATATCGAGGAACAGGTCGACACCGTACTGCTGCATTTGCTGTTGCACGAACAGCACTTCCGGGCTGATCTCCTGGCTGGCGCTTTGCCAGGCGCGATTGAGGTCCTGGCCCATGGCGTTGGTGCGCAGGTGACCGTGGAAGGCGCCGTCGGGGTTCATGTTCGGCACCAGGTACAGGTCGGCAACGGCCAGGAGCTTTTTCATCTCGGCATCGCCATCCTGTTGCAGGCGTTCGATGATGCCCTCCATGAACCATTCGGCCATGTGTTCGCCGGGGTGCTGCTGGGCAATGATCCAGACATTGCGTCGGCCTTCGCCGCCTTTGCCACGTCGCAACAGTTGAATATCGCGGCCCTCGACACTTTTGCCGGTGGCCAGCACTTGGGTGCCGGCGTACTTCAGGGCCTGGTCGATCAGCCAGTCGTGGCGTTCGCGGCTGTAGGGCTCGAAGTAGGCCAACCAGGCATGCTTCTCACGGGTTTCGAGGCTGATGTGCAGGATCTCGCCGTCGAAGCGCGTAGGGACTCGGAACCAGTTGACGTGATCATAAGACGCGACAGCGTTGTAGCCGCTCCAGGCGTGCTTATACGAAGAACCACCGGCGTTGCTCAGGCGAAAATTATGGGTGTGGCCCACGTGCATGCCTTCGGCTTTGAAGTGGAACCATTGGTAATGGTGGCTGCGGGTATCGGGCTGGATGGCCAGCAGCAACTGGTAGGCGTCGCTGGCGTCGAGCACCTGGATATTGCCACTGTCGAAGTCGGTGCTGATCTTGATGGAGGTCAAGGCCACGGTCATAGTCTGGTTGCCTGAATATGAGTGTTGTGGCGGCTATATTACACAGGAGTGTGGTAAAGCCTGGATGCAAAATTGTTGCGGGGAGGGGGGCGTCGTCCGTGACGCCGCCGCAGCTTAGAATCTATGAGATTGATTCTCAAGCGCTATTTCGCAGAGATGTGCGCTGGAGCACTGGACTGGCTTTCTTTTGGCGATGGTCTTTTGCTACCATGCGCGCCATCAAGCAACACACAGTCTTCATTAGCCTGAAGCCATGCCAGGGAAACTGGCAAAAAAAAGACCCGGCCAAAGAGCCGGGTCAAAAACCGTGATTAGCCTGATGAGGAGATATTCCAAGAGTCCGACCTAAGGTCCCTTGGTCTATCGACTGATCTCGCGATCAGCTGAGCCCAATAATAATCATTATCATTTGCAAGTCAAATGTTTTTATCCATGGGATAGAAATATTTTTCTTTCGCGGCTGTTATCCGTTCGCCCGAACCTCCGGTACCTGCAACGACCGCTCGACCATCGCCTTCGCCATATCAATCAAATACACCACTGAAAACGCCAGGTCGCGCTGGTTGCCCTGATGGCTGCTCGCTGATTCGTAGGCCGTGGCGGCGGCACTGCGCAACAGGTCCGAGGCGTGCACCAGGGCTTCCTCCTGGCTGATGCCGGGCTTGATGGCGAAAAAGCTGTCATCCGGGACGGGTGCTGACATATTTTCTTTCAAGTAAAAGTCCAAGGCACGCTGGGCAGCACCGCTGCTGCGCAGGTTTTGCACGTCATCGTTTTCGGGTGTTTCAGGCAGGAAATGCGGGCTCGTCGTCATAAGGGGCGGTACTCTGGGTGGGTGTCGAAAACCTTATGCTCGATGATAGTACGTATCGTATTTATGTCGTTTTATGGATTACTACAAACTGTTTATTGCCCTGGAAACTGGCTGACGTATTGTCCGCGGCCATGGATAAATGGATAGCGTTGGTCAAGGCCAACATGAAAGACCGCAAGGTCACCCAGGGTGAGCTGGCTGAACGCTTGGGCATGTCCCAGGGGGGCGTTGGCCACTGGCTCAACAAGCGCCGCGTGCCGAGCCTGGCGGATATGAACCGGGTGCTGGCAGAGTTGGGGCTGGGCGACTTGGAAGTGGTGCAGGAGCTGCGTGAGAAGGCCGACGAGGTCGTAGACCCGGCAAGACAGTACACGGCGTATTTTCGCTACCCGGTCAGCGAGTGGAAAGGCCTGGGCGAAACGCGCGAAGAGCGCCCGGCCTATGGCGCCGCACGCTTCGAACCGACGGATTACCACGCCCGGGGAGACGCCTTCTGGCTGCCGGTGACGGGCGACGCCATGACCGCGCTCAGCGGCCCGAGCATCGCAGCGGGGATGATGATCCTGGTAGATCCGGCCATCGCCGCCGAACCCGGCAAATTGGTAGTCGCCCAACGGGCCGGCAGTACCCAGGCGACCTTCCGGCAGTTGCTGGAAGAGAGCGGCCAGCTCTACCTGGTGCCGCTCAACCCCACCTACCCGAAACTGCTGTTCACCGTCGATTGCCGCATCCTCGGCGTCGTCGTGCAAGCCACGGTGAAGTTCTAGTCCGCCGTTTCGAGCTCCACCAACGCACACCCTTCGGCAACCATTTCGCCCTCCTGGCAGAACAGCGCCTTGACTACCCCGGCCTGGGGCGCGCGGATGCTGTGCTCCATCTTCATCGCTTCGAGCACCACCAACTGGGTGCCGGCCTCGACCGTTTGGCCGACGTCCACCAGCACCCGCACGATGCTGCCGTTCATCGGTGCCGTGAGGCCGCCCTGGTGCGACTGGTTGGCCTCGACAGCGGCAATCGGATCGAACAGGCTCACGCCCTGCATCTCGCCGTCCCAACGCAGGAAAACCGTGTGCTCGTTGCGCACTGCCAGATGTGAACGACGGACGCCCTGGTGTTCGATCACTAACTGTTCGCCCTGCAATGTCGCGGCGCCGGCGGCCAGTGTTACCAGGCGGTCCTGGCCATTGCAACTCAAGTGCAGCGAGACCTCGGCGGGCAGCCCTGCACGGAATCCACCGGTGTCCGCCCATGGCCCGTCACCCGCAGGCAAGCTCTGCATGAAGGCCGAACCTGCGGCTTGCCAGAACGCATCGCTCAAAGTCCCGGCCACCGGCAGCAGCTCATCCTGATAGCGCGGAATGAACCCGGTATCCAACTCAGCCGCCGCAAATGCCGTATGACCAATAATGCGCCGCAGGAAGCCCAGGTTGGTCTTCAGCCCACCCACGGCAAACTCGTCGAGCATGCTCAGCAAGCGCAGGCGCGCCTGTTCACGGTCTTCGCCCCAGGCAATCAGCTTGCCGAGCATCGGGTCATAGAACGGCGACACGTCGTCTCCTTGCTCGACACCACTGTCCACGCGACGCCCTGGGCCCGGCGCGGACTCGCGATACAGCGCCAGGTGCCCGGTGGCGGGCAGGAAGTCGTTGGCCGGGTCTTCGGCGTACAAACGCACTTCAATCGCATGGCCGATCAATGGCACCTGCTCCTGGGTGATCGGCAGCGCCTCGCCCTGGACGACGCGAATCTGCCAGGCCACCAGGTCCAGGCCGGTAATCGCTTCGGTGACCGGGTGTTCCACCTGCAGTCGCGTGTTCATCTCCATGAAGAAAAACTCGCCGCGCGCATCCAGCAAGAACTCCACCGTGCCCGCGCCGACATAACCGATGGCCTGGGCCGCACGCACCGCCGCTTCGCCCATGGCCTTGCGCTGTGCAACGCTCAGCCCTGGTGCCGGGGCTTCCTCGACGACCTTTTGGTGTCGACGCTGGATCGAGCAATCCCGCTCATTGAGGTACAGGCAATGCCCGTGCTGATCGGCAAACACCTGGATCTCTACGTGGCGAGGCTTGAGCAGGTATTTCTCCACCAGCATCTGCCCATTGCCGAAGGACGACAGCGCCTCACGTTGGGCCGAGGCCAGGGCTTCGGCGAGTTGGCTGACATCCTCCACCACCTTCATGCCCTTGCCGCCGCCCCCGGCCGTGGCCTTGAGCAGTACCGGATAGCCGATGCGCTCGCAGGCGGCGCGGAAGGTTTCCAGGTCCTGCTCTGTGCCGTGATACCCCGGCACCAGGGGCACGCCGGCGGTTTCCATCAGTGCCTTGGCGGCGGACTTACTGCCCATTGCGTCGATGGCCGAGGCGGGCGGCCCGAGGAAGATCAGCCCCGCCGCCTCGATCGCACGGGCAAACCCGGCGTTTTCCGACAGGAAGCCGTAGCCTGGGTGAATGGCCTGGGCACCGCTGGCCTGGGCGGCGGCGATCAATTTGTCGATTTGCAGGTAGCTCTCGGTGGCTTTGCTGCCCCCCAGGTCGACACGAATATCCGCCTCGCGGCTGTGTCGCGCATCACGGTCGACGGCGCTGTGCACCGCCACGGTGGTCAGGCCCATGGCCTTGGCGGTGCGCATCACCCGGCAGGCAATCTCGCCGCGGTTGGCCACCAGTAAGGTGGTGAGCGTGCTCATGAACGCGGCTCCTGGGGTTGCCAGCTGGGTGGGCGTTTTTGCAGGAACGCGCGCAAGCCCTCCTGGCCTTCGGCGCTGACACGGATGCGCGCAATGGCATTTTCGCAATAGCGGCGCAGGGCAGGGGTGAGCGCGCCGTTACCGACTTCGCGCAGCAGGTCCTTGCTGGCGCGCATCGCCGCCGGGCTGTTTTGCAGCAGGTTAGTGACCCACTGTTCCACCTGCTGGTCCAGTTCACCAATCGGGTAGCTTTCCGCCAGCAGGCCGATTTCCCGTGCACGCTGGCCGCCAAAACGCTCGGCGGTCAGGGCATAGCGCCGCGCCGCCCGCTCGCCGATGGCCTGCACCACGAACGGGCTGATCACGGCCGGGGCCAGGCCAATGCGCACTTCCGACAGGCAGAACTGCGCATCATCGGCGCCGATGGCCATGTCGCAGCAACTGATCAAGCCCAGCGCGCCGCCGTAGGCCGCGCCTTGCACCACTGCCAGGGTGGGGATTTTCAGCTTGGCCAGGTTGTACATCAGCTCCGCCAGTTCGCGGGCGTCGTCCAGGTTGGTGTGGTAATCCAGTTCGGCCGACTGCTGCATCCAGGCCAGGTCGGCACCGGCGCTGAAGTGCCTGCCGCGCCCACGCAGGACGAGGAAACGCAGGGACGCATCACCTTGCACATGGTCGAGGGCGATGATCAGTTCGCGGATCATCTCGGCGTTGAACGCGTTGTTCTTGGCTTCTCGGCTGAGCCACAACGTGGCAAAGCCACGGCTGTCGGTGATCAGTTCGAGGGTATTGAAATCGCTCATGCAAGGAGCTCCATGATGATGAGAGGTCTCCTGTAGGAGCGAGCTTGCTCGCGAAAAACGTCCAGGCAACGCGTTCATCCAGAATGCTCGCGTTATCGTTAACGACCTTCGCGAGCAAGCTCGCTCCTACAGGTTACATGCGGAACACGCCGAAGCGGCTCGGCTCGATGGGGGCATTCAGCGCGGCGGACAAGGCCAGGGCCAGCACATCGCGGGTCTGCATCGGGTCGATGACGCCGTCGTCCCACAGGCGTGCGCTGGAGTAATAAGGGTGACCCTGGGTTTCGTACTGGTCGAGGATCGGCTGCTTGATCGCCGCTTCCTCTTCAGTGCTGAAGCCGACGCCTGCCCGTTCAGCCTGCTCACGCTTGACCTGCACCAGCACGCCCGCAGCCTGTTCGGCGCCCATCACGCCAATCCGCGCGTTGGGCCACATCCACAAAAAACGTGGGTCATAGGCGCGGCCGCACATGCCGTAGTTGCCGGCGCCGAAGCTGCCGCCGATGATCACCGTGAATTTCGGCACCTTGGCGCACGCCACTGCAGTCACCAACTTGGCGCCGTGCTTGGCGATGCCTCCGGCTTCGTATTTCTGGCCGACCATAAACCCGGTGATGTTCTGCAGGAACAGCAACGGAATCCCGCGTTGGCAGGCCAGCTCGATAAAGTGCGCGCCTTTTTGCGCGGCCTCGGCGAACAGAATCCCGTTGTTCGCCAGGATCGCGATCGGGTAGCCGTGCACATGCGCGAAGCCGCACACCAGGGTGGTGCCGAACAGTGCCTTGAACTCATCGAACACCGAGCCATCCACCAGCCGTGCGATCACTTCGCGCACATCGAACGGCTGCTTGGCATCGGCCGGGATCACGCCGTAGAGCTCTTCGCTGCTGTACAACGGCGCCACGGGCGCGCGTTGCAGCAATTGGCCTTGCTTGCGCCAATTGAGGTTGGCCACGCTGCGGCGGGCCAGGGCCAGGGCGTGTTCATCACTGTCGGCATAGTGGTCGGCCACGCCAGAGATCCTGCAGTGCACATCGGCACCGCCGAGGTCTTCGGCACTGACCACTTCACCGGTAGCCGCCTTCACCAACGGCGGGCCGGCCAGGAAGATGGTGGCTTGGTTGCGCACCATGATCGCTTCGTCGGCCATGGCCGGCACGTAGGCGCCACCGGCGGTGCACGAGCCCATCACCACGGCGATCTGCGGGATGCCCTGGGCACTCATGTTGGCCTGGTTGAAGAAGATCCTCCCGAAGTGTTCGCGGTCGGGAAACACTTCATCCTGGCGCGGCAGGTTGGCGCCGCCGGAGTCCACCAGGTAGATGCATGGCAGGCGGTTCTGTTCGGCGATGGTCTGGGCGCGCAGGTGTTTTTTCACCGTGAGCGGGTAGTAGGAGCCGCCTTTGACCGTGGCGTCGTTGGCGACGATCATGCATTCGACGCCTTCCACGCGGCCGATGCCGGCGATCACGCCGGCGGCGGGCACGTCTTCGCCATACACCTGATGGGCGGCCAGTTGGCTGAGTTCGAGGAACGGCGAGCCCGGGTCCAGCAGGCGATTGATGCGCTCGCGCGGCAGCAGTTTGCCGCGCGAGGTGTGACGCTCCTGGGCCTTGGCGCCGCCGCCTTGCTGCACATGGGCGAGCAGGGTGTGCAGGGCGTCGACCTGTTGGCGCATCGCCGTGCTGTTGCTGGCGAACTCCGCTGAGCGTGGGTTGAGCTGGGTGTGCAAGGTGGCCATGGGACGCTCCTTCAGCGGGTTTCGTTGAAGAGTTCGCGACCGATCAGCATCCGCCGGATCTCACTGGTGCCGGCGCCGATTTCATACAGCTTTGCGTCCCGCAGCAGGCGCCCGGCGGGGAATTCATTGATATAGCCATTGCCGCCGAGGATCTGGATCGCGTCGAGGGCCATTTGCGTGGCGCGTTCGGCGCTGTACAGGATCACCCCGGCCGCATCCTTGCGCGTGGTTTCGCCGCGTTCGCAGGCCTGGGCCACCGCGTAGAGGTAGGCGCGGCTGGCGTTGAGCTGGGTGTACATGTCGGCGACCTTGCCCTGGATCAGCTGGAACTCGCCGATGCTTTGACCGAACTGCTTGCGATCGTGGATGTACGGCACGATCAGGTCCATGCACGCCTGCATGATCCCGGTGGGGCCGCCGGACAGCACCACGCGCTCGTAATCGAGGCCGCTCATCAGCACTTTCACGCCGCCGTTGAGCACGCCGAGGATGTTTTCTTCCGGCACTTCGAGGTCATCGAAAAACAGCTCGCAGGTGTTGGAGCCGCGCATGCCGAGCTTGTCGAACTTGTTGCTGCGGCTGAAGCCTTTCCAGTCGCGCTCGACGATAAACGCGGTGATGCCGTGGGGGCCCTTTTCCAGGTCGGTCTTGGCGTAGATCACATAGGTGCTGGCGTCGGGGCCGTTGGTGATCCAGGTCTTGCTGCCGTTGAGCACATAGTGGTCGCCGTGTTTGTCGGCGCGCAGTTTCATCGAGACCACGTCGGAACCGGCGTTGGGTTCGCTCATGGCCAGGGCGCCGACGTGCTCGCCGCTGATCAGTTTGGGCAGGTACTTGAGTTTCTGATCGTGAGTACCGTTGCGGTTGATCTGGTTCACACACAGGTTGGAGTGGGCGCCGTAGGACAACGCCACCGAGGCCGAGCCACGGCTGATTTCTTCCATGCTCACCACGTGGGCCAGGTAACCCAGGCCGGCGCCGCCGTATTCTTCCGGTACGGTGATGCCCAGCAGGCCCATGTCCCCGAACTTGCGCCACAGGTCGGCGGGGAACAGGTTGTCGATGTCGATCTGTGCCGCACGGGGCGCGATTTCCTTGGCCACGAAGGACTGCACCTGGTCGCGCAGCATGTCGATGGTTTCACCGAGGGCGAAGTTCAGGGACGGGTAACTCATGGACAGGCACCTTAATGTAAGCGTTGTTGTTGTGTGGAGGGCGCGTCAGGGAAAGGGCGCTCACCTTTACGTTAACGTAAGCTTGCGTTACGGCGCTGTCAATCGTAGTTTACGTTTACGTCAACCTACAAAAAAGACAACAGGGGTCGTTATGGATCAACCGCATCCGAGCTACAGCCGTGGCTCCCAGGACAAGAGCCTGCTGGCCATGACCATTGGCCAGGCCTTCGATCACACCGTGGCGCAATACCCCGATGGCGAAGCCCTTGTGGTGCGCCATCAGCAGCGTCGCTACACCTGGCGGCAACTGGCCGAGACCGTCGAGGTGCACGCCCGCGCGTTCCTGGCCTTGGGTATGCAGACCGGCGACCGCCTGGGTATCTGGGCGCCCAATTGCGCCGAATGGTGCATCAGCCAGATCGCCAGCGCCAAGATTGGCGTGATCCTGGTCAATATCAACCCGGCGTACCGCAGCAGTGAACTGGACTACGTGCTCAAGCAGTCCGGCTGCGAATGGCTGGTGTGCGCCGGCGCGTTCAAGACCTCCGACTACCACGCGATGCTGCAGGCATTGCAGCCTGAGCTGCGTGGCATGATCAGCCTCGACCCCAGCCCGCCCCCGGGCTTCCTGCCCTGGTCGGAACTGGCGGCCCTCGGTGCGGGCCTGCCGCTCGAGCAGTTGCACAGCCGCCAGGCCAGCCTGCACTTCGATCAAGCCGTCAATATCCAGTACACCTCCGGCACCACCGGGTTCCCCAAGGGCGCCACCCTCAGTCATCACAACATCCTCAATAACGGCTATATGGTCGGCGAAAGCCTGGGCCTCACCGCGCAGGACCGCCTGGTGATCCCGGTGCCGCTGTACCACTGCTTCGGCATGGTGATGGGCAACCTGGGCTGCATTACCCATGGCACCACCATGATCTACCCGAATGACGGCTTCGATCCGCTGCTGACCCTCACCGCCGTCGCCGAAGAACGTGCCACCGGCCTGTACGGCGTGCCCACCATGTTTATTGCCCTGCTCGATCACCCGCGCCGGGGCGAGTTCGAGTTGTCCACCCTGCGCACCGGCATCATGGCCGGCGCCACGTGCCCCATTGAGGTGATGCGCCGGGTCATCGGCGAATTACACATGGGCGAGGTGCAGATTGCCTACGGCATGACCGAGACCAGCCCCGTATCCCTGCAAACCGGCGCGGATGACGATCTGGAGCGCCGCGTGACCACCGTCGGCCGCACCCAGCCGCAACTGGAAAGCAAGATCATCGATGAAGCCGGTAACACGCTGCCCCGTGGCCAGGTCGGCGAACTGTGCACCCGTGGCTACAGCGTGATGCTCGGCTACTGGAACAACCCCGACGGCACCCGCGACGCCATCGACGCTGCGGGCTGGATGCACACCGGCGACCTGGCCACCATGGATGCCCACGGCTATGTGTGCATCGCCGGGCGCAACAAGGACATGATCATTCGCGGTGGCGAAAACGTGTACCCGCGCGAGGTGGAAGAGTTTTTCTTCACCCACCCGGCGGTGGCCGATGTGCAGGTCATCGGCATTCCGGACGAGCGCTACGGCGAGGAGATCGTGGCCTGGGTCAAGCTGCATCCCGGTCATGTGGCCAGCGAACTGGAACTGCAGGCCTGGTGCAAGGGCCGCATCGCGCACTTCAAGACGCCCCGGTACTTCAAGTTCGTGGAGGAGTTTCCGATGACGGTGACGGGCAAGATCCAGAAATTCCGCATGCGCGAGATCTCGATCGAAGAGCTGGGGGCAGGGCAGGGTTAAAGGCCAGAAAGCACAAAGGGGACCCGAAGGTCCCCTTTAATTTGTCGTTGCGTGCTCTTTTTTTATTATTGAGGGGCGGTCTATTGTTGTTTTTGGCAACCGTTACCCTTTACCGCTGTTTTTGGCGACCCCCATCCGGGGTCAAGAGCAAACGTATTTTTTTGAGCGCTGATCTGCTTCTTCGTTAACGATCCAACCAGTGGGTAGCTACCTGAGGTAGTTTTATTTTTCTCTAACCGGTTGCGGGTTTCGGCATGCCGTACCCTGCGAAGCACATCTTCTCCAAAAAAATCTGTTAGCTGCGTCTCTGCCGTGTTGTTTTTGTTATGTCAGAGTCGTTTCGTCTTATTTTTATTAGGTTTGGCGCTTTTTATTCTTGTTATGTCATAGAGATAGCAGAAGGCGTGCCAACTTTTAAAATCTCTTTAAGATCAATTGGTTAGTTTTTTAGTAGGGCTTGGCCTACAGAAAATACGACAAAATATGTTCCCGTGTTACTCGATGTGTAGCCGTGCGGTAACACATTGTCACGGCTACGCTACTCAACCGGCTGTCCGTGCCTTGGCTACGCGCGAGCCGGTGGGGCGGCCGAGGACGTGGCTGATGTGCAGGCCCGCGCGAATCAATGCATCCAGGTCGATGCCGGTGTCGATCCCGAGGCCATTGAGCAGGTACAGCACATCTTCGGTAGCGACGTTACCGCTGGCGCCCTTGGCATAGGGGCAGCCGCCGAGGCCTGCAATAGAGCTGTCGAATACCGTAATGCCTTCCAGCAGGCCGGCATAGATATTGGCGATGGCCTGGCCATAGGTGTCATGGAAGTGGCCCGCCAGTTTGTCCCGTGGCACCTGCGCGCCGACCACCTCGAACAGCCGCCGCGTGGTGCCCGCCGTGCCGGTGCCGATGGTGTCGCCCAGGGAGACCTCGTAGCAGCCCATGGCATACAACTCCCGCGCGACCGCCGCCACCTGTTCCGGTGCAATCTCACCTTCGTAAGGGCAACCCAGCACACAGGACACATAGCCGCGCACGCTGATGCCGTGCTGCCTCGCCGCCGCCATGATCGGCGCAAAACGCTCCAGGCTTTCGCTGATGGAACAGTTGATATTGCGCTGGGAAAACGCCTCGGAGGCTGCGGCAAACACCGCCACCTCCTTTACGCCCGCCGCCAGCGCGTCCTCGAAACCACGCAGGTTTGGCGCCAGCGCACCGTAGGTTACGCCGGGCTTGCGCTGGATCTGCGCGAACACGTCGGCGGAACCGGCCATTTGCGGCACCCACTTGGGCGAGACAAAACTGCCGACTTCGATATAGCTCAGGCCCGCCGCGCTGAGGGCATCCACCAATTGGACCTTGTCGGCCACGCTGATGGGCTGGGCTTCGTTCTGCAAGCCGTCGCGCGGGCCAACTTCCACCAGGCGCACATGGGAGGGGAGGGACATGGCAGCTACCTTCTGATCAATGGCCAACCTGGCCCATGGTTTGGGCCAGGGCCTGGGTGCAACGCTCTTCGGCGGTGTCCAGCTCCAGCTTCATTTGTTCGATATCCAGCAGTTGCTGTTCCAACTGCTCACGGCGCTCGGCGATCTTGGCCAGCATGCTGTTGAGTTGGATCTGGTTGCCGCCGGTGGGGTCGTAGAGTTCGATCAGCTCACGGCACTCGGCCAGGGAAAAACCGATGCGTTTGCCCCGCAGGATCAGCTTGAGGCTGACCTTGTCCCGCGCCGAATAAATGCGCTCCTGGCCCCGGCGTTCCGGGGCCAGCAGGCCTTGTTCTTCATAGAAACGAATGGCGCGGGTGGTGATGTCGAGCTCGCGGGCGAGGTCGGAGATGCTGTAGGTCGTGCTCATGGGGGCGCTCAAGAAGGTCTTGGCGCTAAGCTAATGGCAGGTTGACGTAAACGTCAAGGGCCGCTGCGCAGCCCATCGGGGGCAAGCCCCCAGCCACAGGGGGCGTTCTTCAGCCTCAGGCCTGTTGTTTGTCCAGCTTCTTCTCGTGGGCGGTGACTTGCTGGCACAACTCGATCATCTGCTCGCGCATCCAGCGGTTGGCCGGGTCCTGGTCGGTACTTTCATGCCAGTACAGGTGGGTTTCCACCGGTGGCACGTCATTGACCGGCAGGTTGAACCAATGCAGCTCATGGCGGCGGGCGAAACGTTCGGGCACGGTCATGACCATGTCGGTCTGCTGCAACACTTGCGAGGCCATCAGGTAATGCTGGGAGCGCAGGGCGATCTTGCGCTGGATGCCCATCTTGCCCAGGGCCAGGTCGACATGGCCCAAACCGTTGCGGCGGCTGGAGATATGGATATGGGTCAGCGACAGGTAGTCATCCAGGGTGAACTTGTCCTTGCCCGCCATGGGATGGCCCTTGCGCATGGCGCACACGTAGCGGTCTTCCATCAGCTTGACGTGGCGTACCTGCGGGTCGGTATTGAGCGGCGCATCCACGGCAAAATCCAGGCGCCCGGCCGCCAGTTCCTTGGTGGTCTCGCGGCGTTTGGACAGGAAACTCTCGATCACCACGGTGGGCGCCAGGCGGCGCAGGCGTTGGAACAGCAGCGGCAGAATCACCGCTTCGGTGAGGTCGGTCATGCTGATGCGGTAGGTCTTGGCCGCCTGCTGTGGGTTGAAGATGCGGCTTTCCTGCACCGACACCCGCAGCAACGACAGCGCATTGCGCACCGGGCCGATGATGTTCTGCGCCATCGGCGTGGGCACCATGCCTTGGGCGGTGCGCACGAACAGCGGGTCGTTGAACGTCTCGCGCAGGCGCGCCAGGGCGTTGGACACCGCCGGCTGGGTGATGCCGACAATCTGCCCGGCGCGGGTCAGGTTGGCTTCGGTGTAGATCGCGTCGAAGACGATAAAGAGGTTGAGGTCGACCTTGCTCAGATTCATTGGGTTGCGCTCTTATTATTAGGTGGCGATTTGTTACGTGCTCATACGTCGATCATATATCGGTGATGAATGTTAATACACGCCGAGAATAGGCTAGGTAAATTATCAACGCTGTTCTAGCATCGATTGCATGACCTAAACAACCTCTCAAAGAAGGGAGCTGCTCATGGATTTCGCCTATTCGCCCAAGGTTCAGGAACTGCGTGAACGTGTTACAGCGTTCATGGACGCTTACGTTTACCCTGCCGAGCCGGTGTTCGAACGCCAGGTCAACGAAGGCGACCGCTGGCAGCCCACCGCCATCATGGAAGAGCTGAAGGCCCGGGCGAAAGCCGAAGGCCTGTGGAACCTGTTCCTGCCCGAGTCCGAACTGGGCGCCGGCCTGACCAACCTTGAATACGCCCCCCTGGCCGAGATCATGGGCCGCTCGCTGCTGGGTCCGGAGCCGTTCAACTGCTCCGCCCCCGACACCGGCAACATGGAAGTGCTGGTGCGCTACGCCAACGAAGAGCAGAAACAACGCTGGCTCGAACCGCTGCTGCGCGGCGAGATCCGTTCGGCCTTCGCCATGACCGAGCCCGATGTGGCGTCCTCGGACGCCACCAACATGGCCGCCCGCGCCGAGCGCCAGGGCGACGAGTGGGTGATCAACGGCAAGAAATGGTGGACCTCCGGCGCCTGCGACCCGCGCTGCAAGATCCTGATCTTCATGGGCCTGAGCAACCCGGATGCACCGCGCCACCAGCAGCACTCGATGATCCTGGTGCCGGTGGACGCCCCCGGCGTGAAAATCGTACGCCCGCTGCCGGTGTTCGGCTACGACGACGCGCCCCACGGTCACGCCGAAGTGCTCTTCGACAATGTCCGCGTGCCGTACGAAAACGTACTACTGGGTGAAGGCCGAGGCTTCGAGATTGCCCAAGGCCGCCTTGGCCCGGGCCGTATCCACCACTGCATGCGCTCCATCGGCATGGCCGAGCGCGCGCTGGAACTGATGTGCAAACGCTCCGTCAGCCGCACCGCGTTCGGCAAGCCTTTGGCGCGCCTGGGCGGCAATATCGACAAGATCGCCGACTCACGCATGGAAATCGACATGGCGCGCCTGCTGACCTTGAAAGCGGCGTACATGATGGACACCGTGGGCAATAAAGTGGCGAAAAGTGAAATCGCCCAGATCAAGGTGGTGGCGCCGAACGTGGCGTTGAAGGTGATCGACCGCGCGATCCAGATCCACGGCGGCGCCGGCGTTTCCAACGACTTCCCGCTGGCCTACATGTACGCCATGCAACGTACCCTGCGCCTGGCCGACGGCCCGGACGAAGTGCACCGCGCGGCCATCGGCAAGTTCGAGATCGGCAAGTATGTGCCTAAAGAGTTGATGCGCGTCGGTCAATAAAAGTGCGGTGGTTGTTGCGCTAAAGACAAAGCCTACAGTTGCTGGCGGCAGCATTGGATTAGTTTTCGAAGGAGACCACTCTTTAAAGGAAGACTCAATGCTGAGTATATCCCCGACATCCCATGCTGTTGCCCGACCATCGATTGCAGATGCACGCGATGTGAGTGGGCGGACTGCGGATGTCGGGGCCGGCTCAGATGCACTGCAAGGCAGTCGCCAGCAAAAAACAACCGTGGGCAGACAGCTTCATGACCATCTTCTGGAATGCAGGAAAGGTCGTCACGGTCATGTAACCTATCGCGGGCTTGCTAGCATAGAAAAATCCGAACCCTTGATGGCTGACAATCTGCGCCAAGCGTTTCATCGAGCAAGTGAAATCCTTCGCAACGCTCTGCAAGCCCTGGGCGAGCCCTCCTCATATCATGGAACCGTCGCGGGTTACCTGGGATGTAACACCGAGTCCACCCTCAACACGTTGCGCCAGAAATTTCTGCAAATGGAGCGGGGAGTTGAGTTCTACGCCAATAATCCTCAGAAGATAGTAGCTGTTGGTGGCGCGGATAAACCCGATATTTCCTATAACGGATGCGTACTGGAACATAAAGAAAAAACCAACTTATACCTGAATATTCGCTCTGTACTCGATCGGGACATTGAAACAACTGCAAGTTTGATTCTCCATGAAGTTTCCCATGCCTATGCCAAGACTTCAGACCATTACTACATAAAATCCGAAGCTGACTACATGTGGGCATCCATGTCCAAGAATAAACAATTGAATCCAGAGTTGCTGCGCCAGGCCCAAGCCACGGCGGCGACTGAGATTGACAACAAGGCCAGGGCGATTGTCGAGGGCAAGGCGACAGGCAAGGTGTCAACACCTGCAGCCTACTATGGAATGAGTTCGACAGACCTTAATGCCTATGTGCGAATGCGCAGGTTTCAACAAGATCCGACTCGAAGAATAGACGCAGCAATAAATAACGCTGATACGCTGGCTTACTTGGCATGTGCATTGAGCCGCGCTCATTTGAGCCGGAATGTTGCACCAGGTCTCAGTACACCCAAACCTCCACCCGCCGATTCTTGATCCGCCCCTCATCCGCCGTATTCGCCGCCACCGGCATCTGTGCGCCAAACCCACGAATATCGCGCAATACCACGCCGTTCTTGACCAACTCCCGGCGCACCGCCATCGCCCGCAGCTTCGAGAGCAGCGCGGCCCGTTGCGGGTCATTCTTGGCATCGCCGAATCCCACCAGCGTTACCTGCTTGTCGAGTTGGTTGTGGCGCTTTATATAGGCCACGACGCGCTGCACGTCCTGGCGCGCCTTGTTGTCCAGGCTGGCGCTGCCTTCCTCGAAGCGAAAATTCACGCTCAAACGCTGGGCGTCGCGGGCAATCGCCTGGTAATCGTCGGGCATCGAAGGGCGTGGCTCCACCGTCATCGCCTGCACCTGCTGCGCAATAAACCCATTGGCCGCCACAATCGCCTGGCCTTTGCTGCTCTGGGCAAAGTCCACCAGGGCCTTGGCCCACGGGTTGCCGGAGGAGGGCGGCAGGTAGAAGAACAGCCGGCGTGACAGCGGGTAATCCTCGGTGGCAATCAGGCTGTTCAACGGCAGCATCGGTTGCGAGTCGCCATCGACAATCGCCACCGCCTTGGCCTGGCGCACGTAAGGCAAGCCGATAAAACCGATGCCCTGGGGATCCCGGCTCACCGCATCGGACAACGCTTCGCTGGACTCGAAGCGCTTGGCGGACGCGGCCAGGGGCTTGCCGCGCAGGCGCAGCACCAGGTCCTTGAAGGTGTCATAGGTGCCGGATTGATCATCCCGCGCGTACAGGTGAATGGTGCCGCCGATCCCGCCCAATGCTTCCCAGGTATTGATTTCACCGTTGAAAATCTGCGCCAGTTGCTCGGTGTTCAACGTATTCAGCGGGTTGCGCGGGTTGAGGATAATGGCCAGGCCGTCGATGGCGATCACCTGTTCGGCCTCGGGGCTTTTCAGGTCGCCGAGCGGTTCGAGGTCCACCAGTTCACTGTCTTTTATCGGCCGGGACGAGGCGGCCAGGTCGGCGCTGGCGTTTTTCAGCGCGGCAAACCCCGTGCTGGAACCATGGGCCGCCACCTCGACGGTCACCGTCCTGCCCTGGCGCGTCTTGCCGATCACGCGCTGTTCATTGGCGCCCTCGGCCGGTTCGCTGTGCACCGCCTGCAGGCCCTGATGCTCCATCAACCCCTTGACCAACGCCGGCCCCAGCGCCGCGCCAATGGTGTTGGAACCCTGGATGCGCAAAGCCGGGCCTTGATCGGGAACGGGCAGGGGCGCAGCCATGACGCAGAGGGACAACGCACTACACAACAGGAACAGAACGCGCAGCATCATGCCGGCACCTTCTCAAGCCAAAGGGAGTGCGGCGAGATTAAGTCAGTTGGATTTCAATAATGTGACTGACAGTCAGCTTATCTGTTACTGATACACCGCGATCGGGGGCAAGCCCCCTCCCACATTTGGCCCGAGTACAGTCAGGGGTATCAGCTCAGTTCAAGCCAGATCGGCGCATGGTCAGACGGTTTCTCCAAGCCCCGCAGGTCGTAATCCACCCCGGCATCCTTGACCCGTGGCAACAAGCCATTGGAGGCCATGATCACGTCAATGCGCAGCCCACGCTTGGGCTCATCCTCGAACCCACGGCTGCGGTAGTCGAACCAACTGAAACGGTCGGCCACCTCGGGGTTGAGGTGGCGGAAACTGTCCACCAGGCCCCAGTTTTTCAGGCGCGCCATCCACTCGCGCTCTTCGGGCAGGAAGCTGCACTTGCCGGTTTTCAGCCAGCGCTTGGCGTTGTCGGCGCCGATGCCGATGTCGCAGTCCTCCGGGGAAATGTTCACATCGCCCATCACCACCAGGGCCTGGTCGTTGCTGAACTGGCTTTCCAGCAGGTGCTGCAAGTCTGCGTAGAAACGCTGCTTGGCCGGGAACTTCGTCGGATGGTCGCGGCTTTCACCTTGTGGGAAATAGCCGTTCATGATGGTCACCGGCTGGCCGTTTTCATCGGCGAAGGTGCCCCAGATAAAGCGGCGCTGGGCGTCTTCTTCATCGCTGGCAAAGCCCTTGTGCACGCTCAATGCTTCTTTGCGCGAGAGCAGCGCCACACCGTAGTGGCCTTTTTGGCCGTGGTAGTACACGTGATAGCCCAGGGCCTGCACTTCGGCCAGGGGGAACTGGTCGTCGTGGACCTTGGTTTCCTGCAGGCCGATCACGTCGGGTTGGTGTTTTTCAATCAGTGCCGCCAGCTGATGAGGGCGGGCGCGCAGCCCGTTGATATTGAAGGAGACGATTTTCATGGTCGGCGGTCCAGTCTGGCAAAAGGGCGATGCTAGCGGACAAGTCGGACGGGGGCCAGCGTGGCGGTAGGACAGATGCACTGCTAATGTCTGGGAACGACTGGTGCTGCGTAGGTTCGTACCCATAAGAACGCCATCTATTGAGTGGCGCCCAGGGAGATTGACTGTATGACTGACACTGCCATTGGCGAAGTTCGCCTGCTCAACAGCGGCTATTCCCGCGAAGCCCGCTCGCTGCTGTACCAGGCCTATCGGCATGAGCCGACGTTTGCCTACATCTTCGAGGCGGAACGCGCAGGCTATGAACAACGGGTACGTGCCACGGTGCGCGAACTGGTCAAGCAGCATTTCTTCCAGAAACTTCCCTCCATCGGCCTGTTCGTCAACGACCGCCTGATCGGTATCGCGCTGATCGCGCCACCGCAGCGGCGCCTGGGGATTACCGAAAGCTGGGCCTGGCAATTGCGCATGTGGCTGAGCACCGGCGTGCGCGGCACCCGGCGCTACCTGGACTACCACTATGCGGTGATGGCCTGCCTGCCCAACGAGTCGGTGCATGTGTTGCCGCTGCTGGGCATTCATCCGCAATTCCAGGGCAAGCACTACGGTGAACAGCTGCTGGAGGCGGTACACAACTGGTGCGCTGAAGACCCGCACTCGTCCGGTGTGGTGTTGGACACGGGGAATTCGCGCTATCTGGAGTTCTACAAACGCCAGGGCTATGAGGAGATCGGCGAAGTGGCGGTAGGACCGATTCTGGAGCACGTATTTTTCCACCCCAATCCGCAGGTGTTACATGCTGCAACGGCTTAGCGCAGAATTTTTCAGAATCCTCTGAGTTCTAAGTTTCTCCCCAGCTCGTGTAGCATCCGCGCCTATGAAGTTTCCAGGAAGATTTACCAGCGGCTTGGTTCTGCTGTTCACAAGCTGCGGCGCATTCGCGCAAAGCGAATTGGACGTGCGGATCAAGCCAAAAAACGACGCGTTGAAAGCCAACATCGAAGGCTATATCGGCGGGGTGGGCGAGCGTGACGAAGAGGCCTTGCTGCGGTTCAGCCGTGGGGCCGAAGAGCAGGCGCGCAAAGCCGCCCAGGCTTTAGGTTTCTATCAGCCCCGGATCGAAAGTGATGTGAAGGGCGGCAAGAACCCGCGCCTGATCCTCACCATCGACCCCGGCGAACCGGTGCATCTGCGCAACGTGACCATTCGGGTCGACGGCCCGGCCGCGGACCTCAAGGCCTTTCGCGTGCCCGCCAGCGACGACCTGAAATCCGGCGCCGTGCTCAACCACGGCCACTACGAAGACGCCAAGCGTCTGATCCAGAACCAGGCCTCGCGCTACGGCTTTTTCAGCGGGCGCTTCACTCACCAGAAACTCTCGGTAGACCCCCAGGCCGGTGTCGCCGATATCGAACTCATCTATGACAGCGGCCCGCGCTACACCTTGGGCAAGGTCAGCTTTGCCGGCGATACGCCGTTTGACGAAGAGCTGCTGCAACGCATGGTGCCGTTTAAAAGTGGCGCCCCCTACGATTCCGAACTGATCGCCGAACTCAACCAGAACCTGCAAGCCAGCGGCTTTTTCGAAGGCGTGCGCGTCGACGCCGCACCCGCGGCTTCGGCCAACGAGGTGATCCCGGTGGCCGTCAACCTGGAGACCCGCAAGCCACGCACCATGGGCCTGGGCCTGGGTTTCTCCACCGACGTCGGCCCGCGCGGCAAGGCCAACTGGACGCGCCACTGGGTCAATCCCCAGGGCCACAGCTATGGCTGGGAAGCTGAACTGTCGGCGCCTCGGCAGAACGTCGGGCTGTGGTACGACATCCCGCTGGACCCGCCGCTCACCGACAAACTGCGTTTCGCCGGCGGTTACCAGAATGAAGAAATCGCCAACACCGACACCTTGAGTAAATTGCTCACCCTCGGGCCCGAATGGCACAGCAAGTTGCCCAGTGGCTGGACCCGGGTGATCTCGCTCAAATACCAGCGCGAAGAATATCGCCTGGGCAATGACTCGGGCCTCAGTAACCTGGTGATGCCGGGTGTGAGTTATTCCTACCTGCGCAGTGATAACCGCATCGACCCCCACAACGGCTACCGCCTGCAATTCGACAGCAAGGTGGCCAAGGAAGGGTTGGGCTCCGACACCAACCTGCTTTACGGCACGGCCATGGTCAAAGGCCTGACCACCCTGTGGGACAACCACCGCTTCCTGGCGCGGGCCCAGGTCGGCGGCAGTGCCACCAACGGCTACAAGTCGGTGCCGCCGTCGCTGCGGTTCTTCGCTGGTGGCGACCAGAGCGTGCGCGGCTACGAGTACCAGACCCTGTCACCGGAGAATGACCGGGGCGACCGTATCGGCGGCCGCTACATGGTGGCCCTGAGTGCCGAGTATCAATATTCCATCGCCGAGAAATGGCGGATTGCGACCTTTATCGACCAGGGCAACTCGTTCAACTCCCTGGAGTTGCCCAGCTTGAAGACTGGCGTGGGTGTCGGCATCCGCTGGGTCTCGCCGGTCGGCCCGATCCGCCTGGACCTGGCCCATGCCCTGGAAGACCCGGGCGGCGTTCGATTGCACTTTTCCATGGGGCCTGAGCTGTGATGCGTGGTGTGAAAATAGCGGGGCTGGCCGTGTTGGCCATCCTTGCCGTGCTGTTGCTGGCCCTGTGGGCAGTCCTCGGCACCCAGGCGGGCAGTCGCTGGGCGCTGGGGCGTGTACCGGGTTTGAGCGTGGAGAATTTCCACGGCCGTCTGGGCGGCCAGTGGCGCGCCGATCATCTGCTGTGGGCGCAGGACGGCAATCGCGTCGAACTCGATGCGCCGACGTTTGACTGGTCGCCGGCGTGCCTGTTGCGCATGACCCTGTGCATCAATCGCCTGGATGTGGAGCAAGTCCGCCTGGACGTTGCGCCGAGCACCGAAGAAAGCAGCGGGCCGATTCAATTGCCCGACCTGAAGCTGCCCGTTTCCATTCAGTTGGGCGACGTTCGTGTCGGCAGCCTGCTGCTTAACGGCAGCGAACAACTCAAGGGCCTGCAACTGGCCGCGCACTGGACCGCCGCCGGCATGCAGATTGACGCGGTGCACCTGCAACGGGACGGCCTGGTGCTGGACCTGAACGGCCTGTTGCAACCCAGCGGCGACTGGCCGCTGGCCGCCAGCGGCAACCTGAGCCTGCCCTACGCCCCCGGCGGCGCGCCGTGGACGGTGGCGCTCAAGGTCGAGGGCGACCTGCTCAAGACCCTCAGGCTCGACGCCGACAGCAGCGGCTACCTGCCGGCCAAACTCAAGGGCGAGCTGCAACCCCTGGCGGACAACCTCCCGGCCCAGGTGCATATCACCGCCGATGGCTTCAAACCCAGCGCCGATCTGCCCGACACCCTGCAACTCAATCAACTGGACCTCACCGCCAAGGGCGACCTGGGCAGCGGCTATCAACTGCTGGGCAAGGCCGTACTGCCGGCGGAAAAAGGCCCGGTGGACCTGCTGCTGCAAGGCAAGGTCGACGCCAACGGCGCGCAGATCGCCGGCCTGGACCTGAATGCCGGCGACAAACAAAGCCTCAAGCTCACGGCGCAGTTGGACTGGCAACAAGGCTTCAGCGCCGAGGCCAAGATCGACTGGCTGGACTTTCCCTGGCATCGCCTCTACCCGCTGATCGACGAGCCACAGGTGGTGTTGCGCACCTTCAACGGTGAGGTTTCCTACAAAGACGGCAACTACCTCGGCAACCTCAAGGCCGACCTCGACGGCCCGGCGGGCAAATTCAATCTGGTCACGCCGTTCAGTGGCGACCTCACGCAAATCTTCCTGCCGGAGCTGAAACTGACCGCCGGCCAGGGCAAGGCCGAAGGGCACCTGAACCTGCAATTTGCCGATGGCATTGTCTGGGATACCGCGCTGGACCTGTCGGCGCTGAACCCGGCGTACTGGGTGGCGGAGTTGCCGGGCACGCTGGCTGGCCCCTTGCGCAGCAAAGGTGAATTCAAAAACGAGCAGCTCAAGCTCAACGCCGACCTCGACCTCAAGGGCCGCCTGCGTGGGCAAACCGCCGTGCTGGCGGCCCAGGCCGAAGGCGCGGGCGAGCAATGGACCCTGGCCAACCTGGATATCCGCCTGGGCGACAACCGCATCAACGGCAGCGGCAGCCTGCAGCAACGCCTGGCCGGGCAGATCGACATCAAGCTGGCGCGTCTGGCCCAGCTGTGGCCGCAGTTGCGTGGGCAGGTCAATGGCCGACTCGACGTGGCCGGCAGCCTCAAGGCGCCCCAAGGCCAACTCGACCTCAAGGGCCAGCAACTGGCGTTCGCCGATAATCGCCTGCAAAGCCTGAGCCTGGGCGCGACCCTGGACAGTGCCCAGCGCGGGAAAATCGACCTCAAGGGCAGCGGCATTCAAAGCGGTGACACCCAGGTGGGCACGCTCACCGCCAGCGCCCAGGGCGATATCAGGAGCCAGAAGGTCCAACTCGACCTGGCCGGCCCCTTGGTCAAGCTGGCTCTGGCCTTGGACGGCAACCTCGACCAAGGCAACTGGCGCGGTCGCCTGGCCAGTGGCGATGTGCAGGCGGGTGGCCAGGACTGGAAGCTGCAAGCGCCGGCAAAAATCGAGCGCATGGCCGACGGCAAGTTGACCTTCGCGGCCCACTGCTGGGTCTCCGGCGCCGCCAGCCTGTGCGGTGAAGACCAGCGCCTGATGCCCGAACCCAAATTGCGCTACCACCTCAAGCAATTCCCCATCGACAGCCTGGCGGCGTTTTTGCCCAAGGACTTTGCCTGGCAGGGCAGGCTTAACGCCGATATCCAACTCGACTTGCCCGACAGCGGCCCCAAAGGCGTGGTCGCGGTGGATGCCAGCGGCGGCACCCTGCGGGTCAAGGACAAGGACCAGTGGCTGGATTTCCCCTACGACACCCTCACGCTGGAAACCACCCTCAACCCCAAGCGCATCGACACCCAGCTGAACTTCCGAGGCGGCAAGCTCGGCGAGTTGCTGTTGCAGGCGCAGATCAACCCATTGCCGAAAAACAAGCCGATCAGCGGCAATTTCAGCCTCACCGGTCTGGATCTCGCCGTGGCGCGGCCGTTTGTGCCGATGGTCGAGAAACTCAGCGGCAAGCTCAACGGCAGCGGTCGGATCGCCGGTGGCCTGCTGGCGCCGCAGGTCAACGGCAACGTCAACCTGGTGGGCGGTGAAGTCTCCGGGCCGGAATTGCCCATCAGCCTTGAAGGCTTGAACGTGCAGGCGCTGATTGCCGGTGAAAGCGTGCAATTGAACGGCGCATGGCGCAGTGGCAAGGCCGGGCAGGGCAGCCTCAAGGGCCAGGTCGACTGGGGCCAGGCCCTGGTGGTGGACCTCAGCCTGCAAGGCTCGCAACTGCCGGTCACGGTGGAGCCCTATGCGGTGCTGGAAGTGGCCCCGGACCTGAAGATCAGCCTGAAGAACGACAAACTGGCGATTGCCGGCAAGGTGCGAATCCCCCGCGGGGACATCACCGTGCGCGAGCTGCCGCCTTCGACGGTCAAGGTCTCGGATGACACCGTGATCGTCGGCAGCCAGACCGAAGAGGGCAAGCCACCGATGGCCATGGCCATGGATATCGACGTGGCGGTGGGCGAAGACCAGCTCAACTTCTCGGGCTTCGGCCTCACCGCCAAGGTGCAGGGCCATGTGCACATCGGCGACAACATGGATACCCGTGGCGAGTTGTGGCTCAACGATGGTCGCTACCGCGCCTATGGCCAGCGCCTGGATGTGCGCCGCGCACGCCTGCTGTTCGCCGGGCCGCTCGACCAGCCGTACCTGGATATCGAAGCGATCCGCAAGACCGACGATGTAGTCGCCGGTATCCGCCTCAGCGGCAGCGCCGAGCAGCCCACCACGCAGATCTTCTCGGAACCTGCCATGAGCCAGGAACAGGCGCTGTCCTACCTGGTGCTGGGCCGTCCGCTGAGCTCTACCGGCGAAGACAACAACATGCTCGCCCAGGCCGCTCTCGGCCTGGGCCTGATGGGCAGCGCCGGGGTCACCTCGGATCTTGCCAACAAGCTGGGCATTCGCGACTTCGACCTCGACACCCAGGGCAGCGGCAACAATACGGCCGTGGTGGCCAGCGGCAAGATCACCGAGAAACTCAGCCTGCGTTACGGGGTAGGGGTGTTCGAACCGGCCAGCACCATTGCCTTGCGCTACCTGCTGAGCAAGAAGGTATACCTGGAAGTGGCGAGTGGCGTGGCCAGTTCCCTCGACATCTTCTACAAGCGCGATTTCTAAGCCCTGTTCGGTCAAAAAATGTGGAAGGGGACTTGCCCTAATGCCAGTCAGTTAAGCGTACATCGCCTCCTGTAGGAGCGAGCTTGCTCGCGAAAAACGTCAACGATAACGCGTGCTTCCTGAATGAACGCGGCGCCTGTGAGTTTTTCGCGAGCAAGCTCGCTCCTACAAAAAGCCTTAACTGACTGGCAAGCCTCCTCCCACATTGGTTTGCATTCCAGCCCGCCGGTCGTGAAATTAGCAAGCAAGCTAATTATTCCATTTGACTTTCGCTGCCTAGGCAGTAACATCTCGTCATACATTCACTGCCTAGGCAGTAATAAGGTGACTTCCGATGCCCCACTTCACCCCTGAAAACTTCCACAACTGCCACCTCGGGCTGTTGCTGGGCCGTGCGGCGCTCCTCAAGGACCGCATCATCGACACCCACATGGAACCCCACGGCATCACGGCCGCGCAGTTCAAGGTGCTGATCATCATGGCCCAGTTCGGCGTCGACACCCCGGCCGAGCTGTGCCGCAACCTGTCCCTGGACAGCGGTTCGATGACCCGCATGCTCGACCGCCTCGAGCAGAAAGGCCTGCTGGACCGCAAACGCTCCGAGCAGGACCGCCGCCAGGTGCAGTTGGTGCTGACTGCCGACGGTCAGCGCCTGGCAGACATGCTGCCGCACATAGGCGCCCAGGCGTTGAACCAGTTGGCGGGCGTGCTTGAACCCGGCGAGCTGGAAACCCTGGAACGGATCCTCAAGAAAATTCTGATAGCTGCCGGTGATCCCATCACCCTGCAGCGGGTAGGTAAAGCATGAACACACGTGCCCTATGCCTGGTGCTCGTGGCCATGAGCATGGCCGGTTGCGCCAACTACAGCGGCCTCGACACCCAGGGCTGGCGGCTCGACGCCAACACCTTGCAGACCGGTAAATCCCTGCGCGGGGTGACCCTGTCGAGTGCCGCCTGGCCCAGCGCCGACTGGTGGAAAAACCTCGGCGACCCGCAGCTCGACGGCCTGATCCAGGAAGCCCTGCAAAACAGCCCCGACATGCAAGTCGCCAGCGCCCGTGCCCATCAGGCCGAAGCCGCCGCCTATGCCGCGAATGCCGCACGCATGCCGACCCTGGATGCCAGCGCCGGTGTGAGCCGTTCACGCCTGGCCAAGGACCAGGACCCGCGCGGCGAGGGCGATGCCTACTCGACCGTGCGTAATATCGGCGCCAGCTTCAATTACAACTTCGACCTCTGGGGTGGCCAACGCGCCGCCTGGGAAGCCGCGCTGGGCCAGGCCCGTGCCGCCGAAGTCGACCAACAGGCCGCGCGCCTGACCCTCGCTGCCGATGTGGCCAAGGCCTACAGCGACCTGGGCCAGGCGCACATCGTGCGCGACCTGGCCGGCGATGACCTCAAGCGCACCCGGCAAATGCTCGACCTGAGCAAGCGCCGCCTGGCTGCGGGCATCGACAGCCAGTACCAGTACCAGCAGACCGAAAGCCTGGAAGCCAGCTCCCAGTCGCAATTGATCGATGCCGACAAACAACTGCAGAGCGCCAAAATTGCACTCGCCGTATTGCTCGGCAAAGGCCCGGACCGAGGCGGCGAACTGGCCCGTCCGAATGTGCTCAAGCCCGCCGCTGTCGCCGTGCCTTCGGTGTTGCCCGCCGAGCTGCTGGGCCGCCGCCCGGACCTGATCGCCGCGCGCTGGCGAGTCGAGGCCGCGAGCAAGGACATCGCCGCCAGCAAGACGCGCTTCTACCCCAACCTCAACCTCAGCGCGAGCGCCGGGGCCGAGTCGTTGCTGGGGGATGCGATGTTCGGCTCGGCCAGCCGCTTCTTCAACATTGCGCCGACGATCTCGCTGCCGATCTTCGATGGCGGCCGCCTGCGCGCCGACCTCGATGCGCGCGATGCCGACTACGACCTGGCCGTGGCCCAGTACAACAAGACCCTGGTGCAGGCCTTGGGCGATATCGGCAACACCCTTTCGCAACTGCGCGAAACCGGTCGGCAGATCCAGGCCCAGCAACACGCCACGGACATTGCCCAGCAGTCCTACGACACCGTGGTCCAGCGCTACGGCTCAGGGGTCGGTAACTACCTGGACGTGCTCAGCATCGAGCAGCAATTGCTGCAAGCCCAGCGTCAGCTGGCGACCCTGAATGCCGGGCAAATCGATCTGTCGATTCAATTGATGCAGGCCCTGGGTGGCGGATACAGCGCCGACAACGTGGCGTCGACCACCCCAGCCACCCGCACGGAATAATTTGAGGTATTTGTCATGGCCACTGCCGAAAACACCAACGCTACAGAACAACCCAAAGACAACAACCCACGCAAACGCAAGGTCATGCTGATCGGCCTCGCGCTGATCGTCATCCTCGGCGTCGTGGGCGTATGGGGCTGGTATGAATTCTATGGGCGCTTCAACGAGAGCACCGATGACGCCTATGTGAACGGCAACGTGGTGGAAATCACCCCGCTGGTCACCGGCACCGTGGTCAGCATCGGCGCCGACGATGGCGACCTGGTCCACGAAGGCCAGGTGCTGATCAACTTCGACCCCAACGACGCCGCTGTCGGCCTGCAAAGTGCCCAGGCCAACCTGGCCCGCACCGTGCGCCAGGTGCGGGGCTTGTACAGCAACGTCGATGGCATGAAAGCCCAGGTCAACGCACAGAAAGCCGATGTGCAAACTGCCCAGGACAACTTCAACCGTCGCAAGACCCTGGCCCAGGGCGGCGCGATTTCCCAGGAAGAACTGTCCCACGCCCGTGACAGCCTGACGGCCGCGAAAAACGCGCTGACCAACCTTGAGCAGCAACTCAAGACCAGCAACGCGCTGGTGGATGACACCGTGATCTCGTCCCACCCGGACGTGCAGGCCGCCGCCGCGCAACTGCGCCAGGCCTACCTGGCCAATGCGCGCAGCACCTTGATCGCGCCGGTCACCGGCTACGTGGCCAAGCGCACCGTGCAACTGGGCCAGCGCGTGCAGCCGGGTACGGCGTTGATGGCGGTGATCCCGCTGAACCAGCTGTGGATCGACGCCAACTTCAAGGAAACCCAACTGCGCGACATGCGCATTGGCCAGCCGGTGGACATCGAGTCGGACATCTACGGCAGCGACGTGAAATTCAGCGGCACCGTGGATAGCCTTGGCGCCGGCACCGGCAGTGCGTTTGCCCTGCTGCCGGCGCAGAACGCCACCGGTAACTGGATCAAGATCGTGCAACGGGTGCCGGTACGCATCCACATCAATGCCGAAGAACTGGCCAAGCACCCGCTGCGGGTCGGCCTGAGCACCGTCGTCAATGTCGACCTGCATGACCAGAGCGGCCCGGTGCTGGCGCAACAGGCGCCGCAGAAGGCGACCTTCACCACCAACGTGTACGACCGCCAATTGGCCGAGGCTGACGCCATGATCACCGAGTTGATCCATGCCAACAGCATCGCCGCGCCCAAGGCTGTGCAACGCTGATGAGCAATAACGCCTCCTTCACGCCGCCCAGCCTGTTGATGGCCACCATTGGCCTGTCGCTGGCGACCTTTATGCAGGTGCTCGACACCACCATCGCCAACGTGGCCTTGCCGACCATTTCCGGCAACCTCGGCGTGAGTTCGGAGCAGGGCACCTGGGTGATCACCTCGTTTGCGGTGAGCAACGCCATCGCCTTGCCGCTCACCGGTTGGTTGAGCCGGCGGTTTGGCGAAGTGAAGCTGTTCCTGTGGGCGACCATGCTGTTTGTGCTGGCCTCGTTCCTCTGTGGTATTTCCACTTCGATGCCCGAATTGATCGGCTTCCGGGTGCTGCAAGGCCTGGTGGCCGGGCCGTTGTACCCGATGACCCAGACGCTGCTGATCGCGGTCTACCCGCCGGCGAGGCGTGGCATGGCCCTGGCGTTGCTGGCGATGGTCACGGTGGTGGCGCCGATTGCGGGGCCGATCCTCGGTGGCTGGATCACTGACAGCTACAGCTGGCCGTGGATCTTCTTTATCAACGTCCCCATCGGCATCTTTGCGGTGATGGTGGTGCGTGCGCAATTGAAGAAGCGCCCGGTGACCACCAGCTACCAGCCGATGGATTATGTCGGGCTGTTGAGCCTGATCGTGGGCGTCGGCGCGCTGCAGATCATCCTCGACAAGGGCAACGACCTGGACTGGTTCGAATCCAACTTCATCATTGTGGGCGCGGCGATTTCGGTGATTGCCCTGGCGGTGTTCATCATCTGGGAAATGACCGACAAGCACCCGGTGGTCAACCTGCGGCTGTTTGCCTACCGTAACTTTCGCATCGGCACGATTGTGTTGATCCTCGGCTACGCGGGCTTCTTCGGCATCAACCTGATCCTGCCGCAGTGGCTGCAAACCCAGATGGGCTACACCGCCACCTGGGCCGGCCTGGCGGTGGCGCCGATCGGTATCCTGCCGGTGCTGATGTCACCGTTCGTGGGCAAGTACGCGCACAAGTTCGACCTGCGCCTGCTGGCAGGCCTGGCGTTCCTGGCGATCGGCCTGAGCTGCTTTATGCGCGCGGGTTTCACCAATGAGGTGGACTTCACCCACATCGCCCTGGTGCAGTTGTTCATGGGCATCGGCGTGGCGCTGTTCTTCATGCCGACCTTGAGTATCCTGATGTCCGACCTGCCACCGCACCAGATCGCCGACGGCGCCGGTCTTGCGACCTTTCTGCGGACCCTGGGCGGCAGCTTTGCGGCCTCGCTGACCACCTGGATCTGGATCCGCCGGGCGGACCAGCACCATGCGTACATGAGCGAGAACATGACCACCTATGACTCGGCCACCCGCGACGCGCTGCAGGCGCTCGGTGGGGCAGGGCACAAGGCCTACGCGCAACTGGACCAGATCCTCACCAGCCAGGCGTACATGATGTCCACCGTGGATTACTTCACGTTGCTGGGGTGGATGTTCATGGGGTTGATGCTGCTGGTGTGGCTGGCGAAGCCACCGTTTACCGCAAAAGCGGGGCCGGCTGCTTCGGGTCACTGATTGGCAAAGACTGAAATGCAATCAATTGTGGGAGGGGGCTTGCCCTAATGCCGTTCAGTTAAGCGAAAGTGATTCACTGTAGGAGCGAGCTTGCTCGCGAAGAACTCAGGGCCACCGCGCTTATCGAGAATGAACGCGTTGCCTGGGCGTTTTTCGCGAGCAAGCTCGCTCCTACAAAAAGCCTTAACTGACTGGCATTAGGGCAAGCCCCCTTCCACACTTTGATCTCTGTTCACATTGGATCGGTGGTGTTTGAGGATCAGGCGCCAGGCAACGCCAGCTGCGGATTGACGAAGTCAAACGCCGCCAACTGAAAGCCTTGCTCATCTGCCTGCAACGCCCAGCCCTGCTTGTCCCAATCCCCCAGCACAATGCGCTTGGCCGCCTGGTCGCCAATCTGCAGCTTATGGATCGCCGGGCGGTGCGTGTGGCCGTGGACCAGGGTGCGCACGCCGAACTGCTGCATCACCCGCGGCACTTCCTCGGGCGTGACATCGACAATGTCGTTGGCCTTCATGCGCGTTTGCGCGCGGCTTTCACTGCGCAGCTTGCGCGCCAGCCGGTGGCGGGTGCGCAACGGCAGGTGACGCAGGATAAACAGCACCATCGGGTTACGCAGGATGCGCCGCAGCTTCATGTAGCCAAGGTCGCGGGTGCAGAGGCTGTCGCCGTGCATCAACAGCACGGGTTCGCCTGCGAGCTGCACGACACTCGGGTCCTTAAGCAAGGTGGCGCCTGCCGCTTTGCAGAACGCCTTGCCGATCAGGAAGTCGCGGTTGCCATGCATGATAAAAATCGGGGTACCGCTATCGCTCAGCTCGCGCAGAGCCTCGCAGATCGAACGCTGGAAGGGCGTCATCCCATCGTCGCCAATCCAGGCTTCAAAGAAGTCCCCCAGAATGTACAACGCCTGGGCGCCACGGGCGCGGTTGTGAAGCAGATCCAGAAACGCCCGGGTAATGTCCGGGCGCTCCTCTTCCAGATGCAAGTCTGAAATCAGCAATATCACTCAACGATCTCGGCTTTCTCGACGATCACGTCTTCGACCGGTACGTCCTGGTGACCGGCCTTGGAGGTGGTCGACACGCCTTTGATCTTGTCGACAACGTCCTGGCCTTCGGTGACTTTACCGAACACGGCGTAGCCCCAGCCCTGTACGTTCTTGCCGCTGTGGTTCAGGAAGGCGTTGTCGGCCACGTTGATGAAGAACTGCGCGGAGGCCGAATGCGGCTCCATGGTACGGGCCATGGCGACGGTGTACTTGTCGTTGGAAAGGCCGTTGTCCGCTTCGTTCTGGATGCTTGGGCGCTTGTCTTTCTTTTCTTTCATGCCCGGCTCGAAACCGCCGCCCTGGACCATGAAGTTACCGATGACACGGTGGAAAACCGTGTTTTCGTAGTGGCCGGCCTTAACGTACTCGATGAAGTTGGCGACGGTGATCGGCGCTTTCTCGGCGTTCAGCTCGATGACGATGTCACCGTGGTTGGTGGTCAGTTTGACTTGAGTCATGTTCACTACTCTTTTCAGGGAATTCGTGGGTTTGGACGCCTGGGGCGCCTTACCTGTCTGGCTAAACGGCGGCCAAGGCGCGCAGTTTAGCGTGCCCGGCAGGAATTTCGAGGTGGTTTTTTACCGCCCGGTTAATTAAAGCAGCAGTTTTTGGTCGTGACCTGTCAGTGTCTTGACAGCATCAGCTATGATATCGCCTTTGTTTTATCTGGCCCCAACCGGCCACGAACCTGTCTGTTCAAGGATCCTATGAGCAAGCCCACTGTCGACCCTACCTCGAATTCCAAGGCCGGACCTGCCGTCCCGGTCAATTTCCTGCGCCCGATCATCCAGGCGGACCTGGATTCGGGCAAGCACACGCAGATCGTCACCCGCTTCCCGCCAGAGCCCAACGGCTACCTGCACATCGGTCACGCCAAGTCGATCTGTGTGAACTTCGGCCTGGCCCAGGAGTTCGGTGGCGTCACGCACCTGCGTTTCGACGACACCAACCCGGCCAAGGAAGACCAGGAATACATCGACGCCATCGAAAGCGACATCAAGTGGCTGGGCTTCGAATGGTCCGGTGAAGTGCGCTATGCCTCCAAATACTTCGACCAGCTGTTCGACTGGGCCGTCGAGCTGATCAAGGCCGGCAAGGCCTACGTCGACGACCTGACCCCCGAGCAGGCCAAGGAATACCGTGGCACCCTGACCGAACCGGGCAAGAACAGCCCGTTCCGCGACCGTTCGGTAGAAGAGAACCTCGACTGGTTCGCCCGCATGCGCGCCGGTGAGTTCCCGGACGGCGCCCGCGTGCTGCGCGCCAAGATCGACATGGCCTCGCCGAACATGAACCTGCGCGACCCGATCATGTACCGCATCCGCCACGCCCATCACCACCAGACCGGCGACAAGTGGTGCATCTACCCGAACTACGACTTCACCCACGGTCAGTCGGACGCCATCGAAGGCATCACCCACTCCATCTGCACCCTGGAGTTCGAGAGCCATCGTCCGCTGTACGAATGGTTCCTCGACAGCCTGCCGGTACCGGCGCACCCGCGTCAGTACGAATTCAGCCGCCTGAACCTCAACTACACCATCACCAGCAAGCGCAAGCTCAAGCAACTGGTGGATGAAAAGCACGTCAATGGCTGGGACGACCCACGCATGTCGACCCTGTCGGGCTTCCGCCGCCGCGGCTACACCCCGGCGTCGATCCGCAACTTCTGCGAGATGGTCGGCACTAACCGCTCCGACGGTGTGGTCGACTACGGCATGCTCGAGTTCAGCATCCGCCAGGACCTCGACGCGAACGCGCCACGGGCCATGTGCGTGCTGCGTCCGTTGAAAGTCGTGATTACCAACTACCCGCAAGACAAGGTCGACCATCTCGAACTGCCGCGTCATCCGCAGAACGAAGCACTCGGCGTGCGCAAGCTGCCGTTCGCCCGTGAAATCTACATCGACCGCGATGACTTCATGGAAGAGCCGCCAAAAGGCTACAAGCGCCTGGAGCCGAACGGCGAAGTGCGCCTGCGCGGCAGCTACGTGATCCGCGCCGACGAAGCGATCAAGGACGCCGAGGGCAACATCGTCGAACTGCGTTGCTCCTACGACCCGGAAACCCTGGGCAAGAACCCGGAAGGCCGCAAGGTCAAGGGCGTGATCCACTGGGTGCCGGCCGCTGCCAGCATCGAGTGCGAAGTGCGCCTGTACGATCGCCTGTTCCGTTCGCCGAATCCTGAAAAGGCCGAAGACAGCGCCAGCTTCCTCGACAACATCAACCCTGACTCCCTGCAAGTGCTCACCGGTTGTCGTGCCGAACCCTCTTTGGGCGACGCACAGCCGGAAGACCGTTTCCAGTTCGAGCGCGAAGGCTACTTCTGCGCGGATATCAAGGACTCGAAACCTGGTCAGCCGGTATTCAACCGTACCGTGACCTTGCGTGATTCGTGGGGCCAGTGATTCTGTCTTAAGGAACTGTCGTGCTAACGATCTACAACACACTCAGCAAGACCAAAGAAGTCTTCAAGCCGCTGGATGGCAACAAGGTGCGCATGTACGTGTGCGGCATGACCGTGTACGACTACTGCCACATCGGCCACGGCCGCAGCATGGTTGCCTTCGACCTGGTGACCCGCTGGTTGCGTTTCAGCGGCTATGACTTGACCTATGTGCGCAACATCACCGACATCGACGACAAGATCATCAACCGCGCCAACGAGAACGGCGAGTCGTTCGATGCGCTGACCGAGCGCATGATCGCCGCCATGCACGAGGACGAGGCGCGCCTCAATATCCTCAAGCCGGACATGGAACCGCGTGCCACGGACCACATCCCTGGCATGCACGCCATGATCCAGACCCTGATCGACAAGGGTTACGCCTACGCTCCTGGCAACGGCGACGTGTACTACCGCGTCGCCAAGTTCATGGGCTACGGCAAGCTGTCGCGCAAGAAAATCGAAGACCTGCGCATCGGCGCGCGCATCGAAGTCGACGAAGCCAAGCAGGATCCGCTCGACTTCGTGCTGTGGAAAGGCACCAAGCCCGGCGAGCCGAGCTGGGAATCGCCATGGGGCGCCGGGCGTCCGGGCTGGCACATCGAATGCTCGGTGATGTCCACCTGCTGCCTGGGCGAGACCTTCGACATTCATGGCGGCGGCAGCGACCTCGAGTTCCCGCACCACGAAAACGAAATCGCCCAGAGCGAAGCCGCCACCGGCAAGACCTACGCCAACGCCTGGATGCACTGCGGCATGATCCGCATCAATGGCGAGAAGATGTCCAAGTCCTTGAACAACTTCTTCACCATCCGCGACGTGCTGGAAAAGTACCACCCGGAAGTGGTGCGTTACCTGCTGGTGTCGAGCCACTACCGCAGCGCCATCAACTATTCGGAAGACAACCTCAAGGACGCCAAGGGCGCCCTGGAGCGGTTCTACCACGCGTTGAAAGGCCTGCCATCCGTGGCGCCGGCCGGCGGCGAAGCGTTCGTGGCACGCTTCACCGAAGTCATGAACGACGACTTCGGCACACCGGAAGCCTGCGCCGTGCTGTTCGAGATGGTGCGCGAGATCAACCGCCTGCGCGAGAGCGATCTCGACGCAGCGGCAGGTCTGGCGGCGCGCTTGAAAGAGCTGGCGAGCGTCCTGGGCGTGCTGCAGATGGAAGCCGACGACTTCCTGCAAGCCGGCGCCGAAGGCCGTGTGGATGCGGCTGAGGTGGATGCGTTGATCCAGGCGCGTTTGGCTGCGCGTACCAACAAGGACTGGGCGGAGTCCGACCGTATCCGTGACCAACTGACCGCGATGGGTGTGGTGTTGGAGGACGGGAAAGGTGGGACGACGTGGCGGTTGGCTGATCAGGCCTGATTGGCAAACGCTGGATGAAAAAAGCCCCGACTGGTTCGGGGCGTTTTTTTGTACAGTTTTTGTCGCGATCGCCTTTTAGCTCCGCACGGGAGCGATCTAATTTTCTAGTAGGTTTCTACATATTCTCTCCGGTCAGAACTCCATCCAGCCGAGGCACCGAAAAACAGAGCTTTAGTGATGGCATTTTGCTTTCCTGTTTTTTGACTGATAGTCTCTATTCGACAGAGAAAATATTGCAGATATTTTCTGGTGCGCAGCATTATTTATAAGTTTCCCTATGGGGCATTTGGCGGGGATGGCTAGATGGAAAATGTATGTTATGTACCGGATGGTACGGACTGTACGGTAGTCTTATATAAAGAATTCCCAGAGAAATATCGGGGCAATATTCAGTGTGATAGCTGCTTCGAAAAATCTTGGTTTGTTAAGGGCTTTTCAACCGAGAAGTATATTCGAGCTCCGTGTTTTGCAGCTCATCATGCTGAAGGATGCAAGAATAAAATAGTACTAATTCCTGATGAGGATGGGGATGCCTCTCCTGGTCCTTTGTCTGTAATTAACATTGACTTGGATAAGCAGCGTAAGCAGGGGATAGACGTCGTTGTAGCGCAAGCTAAATCTAAAAAAGTATCAAGTTGGGGTACCACTAGGAAGTACTCTAATCTAGGGGATTATCCTGAGAATAAATCACTTCGACAGATATTAACAAAGCTTGGCCGTGAAGTGGAGTTTTCTGAGTCTGATAAAAGTATAAGAATGGTCGCTGATGGCGGTCGAGTAGTCCTTGAAGGGGCACTCTCAGAACATCTAGTTTCGCAGGGCGACATCCCCAATTCGCCGCTCGGTGAGCCAAAGATATTCTGGGGTAGAATCAATAATGTAAATAAAGCTAAAGGTGGTCTATGGCTTAACTGTGGAAACTATAAAAAAGAACCAAGTATATTGGTCGATGATGGTGATTTGGAAGAACAACTGTTAGAGGATTTTCGTCTTAAGGATATCGATGAACTGCAGGGGGCGGACTTCATAGTGGTCGGAGTAGCGTTCAAAGCTAGTAATGGAAAGCCTTATATAAAATTTGGATTTACAAAGTATATTGCATTTCGAAAATATAGATTGGAATAGATTTGTGCCTTTTCGGAAAGGGGCGAATACACGTTTTAGCAGCATAGGCGCCCCCATTGTGCACGTAGCTTTATGTGGCGTTTTTACCTTGGGTGGCGGCCCTATCCACCAATAATTTAACGCCCTCCAACATCCGGCAAATCCCCAATGCAACGCTGCGCGGAGTGCCATCAATTTCGAAAGCCAAATGGCTCGCTAATGCTTGAGCCGACGAAAGATCCTCCGACGCATTGGCCAGCAGCGTCTCGACGTCTAATCCTGCGCGTACGGTAAACAAACTATGGTCCTCAGTAGAAGGCTCTGGTTTCTCAGGCGGATTCAAATAGTGGTTAATTGCTCCATGAGCAGCACTGTTAAACGCGGTTGAGTCTGACGGCGGATTCGGACTGTCTTTAATCATGAAGAAGCTCCTAGAGTATTGGAGCCGTCACCTATCGCTGCGAAACGATACCGGGGTGGCAGCTGTACGCAGGTTCGCAGACCGGGACTCTAGGCACCCGGCATACCCGAAGGTATCCCGCGCACAGCCGCCATAACATCAGGCATAAAAAAGCGCCCGCTATCTTGAGGTGGACGCTTTGCGTCTAGAGTTTAACCGGGCTGCGAAACCCGGTCGCTGAATTTGCAGCGACCGCCGAAGATTAGGCAGGCATCTTCTGAGCGGCAACCCTAAAACTCTGTCGGAAATTTCTGCAATCCAAATATGGGAGTGGGCTTGCCCTAATACCAGTCAGTTAAGGCTTTTTGTAGGAGCGAGCTTGCTCGCGAAAAACGTCAACGATAACGCGTGCTTCCTGAATGAACGCGGCGCCTGTGAGTTTTTCGCGAGCAAGCTCGCTCCTACAGGAGGCGATGTACGCTTAACTGACTGGTATTAGGCCAAGCCCCCGATAGCAGTCAATCAGTCAGCTCATCTTTAACTGACCCACCGCAATCGGGGGCAAGCTCCCATCCCACATTTTTTACTGTGTTCGTCTCAGCGCTCAGCGGCGGCTGCTGACCTCGGCCGGTACATCATCACCGGCCATGCGCTTGCGAAACAGCGCCGTACGGGCCAGCAGCAGCGTGGTCACCGGTACGGTGATCGCCAACAAAATCGGAATCAGCCACCCGTGCAGCACCGGCCCGGACTTGAGCACCGAAAAATAGATAATCGACGCGAGCGCCACACACCAGGCACCCAATGTCGAGGCCAGCGCCGGCGGGTGCATGCGCTGGAAGAAGTCTTTCATGCGCAGCAAGCCAATCGCGCCGATCAACGCAAATACGCTGCTCAATACCAGCAGCACCGCGACGGCGATTTCCATCCATAACGGCATCATTCAATCACCTCCCCACGCAGCAGGAATTTGGCCAGGGCAAATGAGCCCACGAAGCCGAACAGCGCAATCAGCAGCGCCGCTTCAAAGTAGGTGTCGCTGGCATAGCGAATACCCAGCACCAGCATCATCAGCATCGCCAGGATGTACAGGTAGTCCAGCGCCAGGACCCGGTCCTGGGCCGACGGGCCTTTGAACAGGCGGATCAGGGTCAGCACCATGGCCAGGGAGAACAGGAACAGGCTGAACAGGATCGCATTGGAGAGCAGGGCGCTCATTCGAAGATCTCCATCAGGGGCCGCTCGTAGGTGGTCTTGAAGTGCTCGATAAACGACACTTCATCCTCCAGGTCGAATACGTGCAGCAGCAGGATGCTGCGGTCCAGCGCCAGTTCCGACCAGATGGTGCCGGGGACCACGGTGGTGATCATCGACAGGGCGGCGAGGCCGTTGGCGTCGCGCAGGTCCAGGGGGATTTTGACGAAGCGCGAACGCGGTGGGCGTGAGCCGCACACCAGCACGCCCCAGGCCACTTGCAGGTTGGAGACGATCACATCGCGGCCGACCAGGAAAAACAGGCGGATGATCACGCCAGGGCGGCGGATGCGGATCGGCAGCGGGCGCAGCGGTGCCATCAGCAGCGGCGCGAGAACGCCCAGCAGCGCGCCAAGCAGCAGGTTGCCGGGGCTGACGGACAGGTTCAGCACCAGCCACAGCAACCACAAGGCCAGGGACAACCACGGGGCAGGCAACAGGCGCTTCATGGCTGCACCTCCAGCGCGGCAGTCTTGGCTTCGGGGCTGGGGACCGGACGCGTGGCCATCACCGCCATCACGTAGTGTTCCGGATTGTTCAGGCTTTGGGCAGTGGCCTGGGTGTAGCGCATCAGCGGCTCGGCCTTGAAGGTCAGCAGGATGCTCAGGCCCAGCAGGAAGAAGATCGGCACGCACTCATAGCGGCGCAGCAAGGGCGACGGGCGCTCTTCCGGGGTCCAGAAGCGCTGGATACCCAGGCGGGCGAAGGCGATCAGCGAGGCCAGGCCCGAGAGGATCAACAGCGCCACCAAACCCCAGGCCGCGGGACGAATGGGTTCATCCACACTGACGCCCAGGCCCAAGGGGTTAACCAGCGCACTCAACAAGCTGAGCTTGCCGATAAACCCGGACAGCGGCGGCATGCCGATGATCAGCAGGGCGCAGGCGACAAAGCTCAAGCCGAGGAAGGCCATAGTCCAGGGAATCACCTGGCCGACCACGGCTTTCTGCTCGTCATCCAGGTTCACGCCAGGACGCGGATGCAGGGATTCCATGGCCTTGGGCAGTGCGTCAATCTCTTCATCCAGCGGCAGGTCGTTGGCCGAGCGCGAACGCTCGATCAATTCGGCCAGCAGGAACAGCGCACTCAACGCCAGGGTGGAGCTGACCAGATAGAACAGCGCCCCGGCGGTCAGGCTTGGCTGGGCGAAGCCAACGGCCGACAGCAGGATGCCGGCCGAGACCAGGATGCTCAAGCTGGCCATGCGTTCGAGCCGCTGCGCCGCCACCATCGCCAGCGCCGCGCAGATGATCGTGGCCATGCCGCCGTACACCAGCCAGTCGCCGCCAAACAACGCCGAGGCGCCGGCCTGGCCGGAGAACAGCAGGGTCCACAGGCGCAGCACGGTGTACACGCCGACCTTGGTCATGATCGCGAACATCGCCGCCACCGGCGCACTGGCCGAGGAGTAGGCGGGGGCCAGCCAGAAGTTCAGCGGCCACATGCCGGCCTTGGCCAGGAACGCGGTGGCGAGGATCGCCGCACCGGCATGCAGCAGGCCGCGATCCGCCTCGGGTACCAGCGGGATTTTCAGCGCCAGGTCGGCGAAATTCAGCGTGCCGGTCACACCGTAGATCATCGCCGCGCCGATCAGGAACAGCGACGACGCCAACAGGTTGATCGCGATGTAATGCAGCCCCGACGACACCCGCGCCCGGCCCGAGCCGTGCAGCATCAAGCCGTAGGACGCCGCCAGCAGCACCTCGAAGAACACGAACAGGTTGAACAGGTCCGCCGTGAGGAACGCGCCGTACAGGCCCATCATCTGGATCTGGAACAGCGCATGGAAGCTGGTGCCGGCACGGTCCCAACGGGCCATGGCGAACAGCAGCGCGCTCACGCCGATGATCCCGGTGAGCACCAGCATCAGCGCCGACAGTTGGTCCACCACCAGCACGATGCCGAACGGCACCTGCCAGTTGCCCGGCAGGTACACGCCAATCGAGCCGGGGCCGCCTTTTTGCGTCCAGTACAACAGCAGGATCGCGATGCCCAGGCCAATGACGCTGGAGAACAGGTTGATCCTGGCCTTCAGCGGGCGGCGTTTTTCGCCGAGCATCAGCATCAGCGCGGCGGTGAGCAACGGCAGCAGGATCGGGGCGACGATCAGTTGGTTGACCCAATTCATTCCTTGGGCTCCCGGCCGTCCACATGGTCAGTGCCGGTCAGGCCCCGTGACGCCAGCAGCACCACCAGGAACAACGCGGTCATGGCGAAGCTGATCACGATGGCCGTGAGCACCAGGGCCTGGGGCAGGGGATCGGTGTAGTTGAGCAGGTCCTGGGGCACGCCGTCCTTGATGATCGGCTCCTTGCCGATAAACAGGCTGCCCATGCTGAAAATGAACAGGTTGACCCCGTAGGACAACAGGCACAGGCCCATCACCACCTGGAACGTCCGTGGCCGCAGGATCAACCAGACGCCGGAGGCCGCCAGGACCCCAATGGCAATTGCGATGACTTCTTCCATCAGGCGGCTCCTTCGGTGGCGGCGACTACTTTGGCCTGGTTGCTTGGTTTATGCGCACGCACCGACTGGTGACCGAGGGCGGTGAGCATCAGCAGTGTCGAGCCGACGACCATGGCGTATACGCCGACGTCGAAGAACAACGCGCTGGCGACATGAATATCGCCCAGCAGCGGCAGGCTGAGATGCCAGGTATGAGTGGTGAGGAACGGGTAGCCGACAAACAACGCGCCGATCCCGGTCAGCGTCGCCGAGAGCAGGCCGAAGCCCATCCAGCGCATCGGCCGCAGGCTCATCTGCGCCTCGACCCACTGGGTACCGGCAACCATGTATTGCAGGATAAACGCCACCGACATCACCAGACCCGCGACAAACCCGCCGCCCGGTTGGTTGTGGCCGCGCATGAACAGGTAGAACGACACCACCAGCGCAATCGGCAGCAGCAGGCGCACCAGCACCGCCGGCACCATCATGAAGCCCAGGGCGGTGTCGCTGGCCTGGCGCGGGTTGACCAGGTCGGTGGCCACGTCCGGCGCCAGTTGACGCTGCTGTGGCGGCAGCTCCATGCTTTCCTTGGACGGGCGGAAACGACGCAGCAGGGCGTACACCGTCAGCGCCACGGCGCCGAGCACGGTGATTTCGCCGAGGGTATCGAAGCCCCGGAAGTCCACCAGCATCACGTTCACCACATTGCTGCCACCGCCCTCGGGCAGGGCGCGGCTCAAGTAGAACGAAGAAATATCGTTGGGCGTCTGGCGCGTCAGCATCGCATAGGACAGCAACGCCATACCGCCGCCTACCACGGTGGAGAGCAGGAAGTCGCGCAGACGACGGATGCGCGCCTTGCGCAGCGAACTGGGCAGCGGCGAGACCTCTTCGATCCGCCGTGGCAGCCAGCGCAGGCCGAGCAGGATCAGTACGGTGGTGACCACTTCCACCACCAACTGGGTCAGCGCCAGGTCCGGCGCCGAGAACCACACGAAGGTGACGCAGGTCATCAGGCCGCACACGCTGACCATGGTCAGGGCCGCGAGCCGGTGGTACTTGGCTTGCCAGGCGGCGCCCAGGGCACAGGCAATCGCCAGCAGCCACAGGGTGACGAACACGATGGAGCCCGGGATCTTCGGGCGGTCGCCCCAGCTGAGGCCGCTGTTGAGCATCGGGATCATGGCGCCGATCACTGCGACGATCACCAACAGGAACAATTGGGTCTGCAGGCGCTTGGTGCTGATGCGTTTCTCGATCCTGCGCACGCCGCGCATCATCACCACCAGGCTGCGCTCGAAGCCGCGCTTGCCGTTGAAGTAGCTGATGATCGGCGGGTATTTGAAGCGGCCGCGTTTCAGTTGTTTGCGTAGCAGCAGGTAGAGCACCACGCCACCGGACATGGCCACCAGGCTCATGATCATCGGTGCATTCCAGCCATGCCAGATCGCCAGGCTGTATTCCGGCAGCACGCCGCCGACCACCGGCAGCGCTGCGGCTGCGAGGATCGAACCGACCACCTGGGCCGGGAAGATGCCCACCAGCAGGCAGGTGAATACCAGCAGCTCAACCGGGGCACGCATCCAGCGCGGGGGTTCGTGAGGCGTGTGGGGCAGGTCGGTGGCGGGCGGGCCGAAGAACACATCCACGGTAAAGCGCAGGGCGTAGGCCACGCTGAACGTACCGGCGATGGTCGCGATCAGGGGCAGGGCGATTTCCACCCATTGGGTCGATGAGATAAACACGGTTTCAGCGAAGAACATCTCTTTGGACAGGAAACCGTTGAGCAACGGTACGCCGGCCATGGATGCGCTGGCCACCATCGCCAGGGTCGCGGTAAACGGGATCAGGCGCACCAGGCCACTGAGCTTGCGGATGTCCCGCGTGCCGCTTTCGTGGTCGATGATGCCCGCCGCCATGAACAGCGAGGCCTTGAAGGTGGCGTGGTTGAGGATATGGAACACCGCGGCGACGGCGGCCAGCGGGCTGTTGAGGCCCAGCAGCAGGGTGATCAGCCCGAGGTGGCTGATGGTGGAATAGGCTAAAAGGCCTTTGAGATCATTCTGGAACATGGCGCAGTAAGCGCCGAGGAGGAGCGTGAGCGCGCCGGCACCGCCGACGATCCAGAACCATTCTTCGCTGCCGGACAGCGACGGCCACAGGCGGGCCAGCAGGAACACGCCGGCCTTCACCATCGTCGCCGAGTGCAGATAGGCAGACACCGGGGTCGGTGCAGCCATGGCGTGGGGCAGCCAGAAGTGGAACGGGAACTGCGCGCTTTTGCTCAGGGCGCCGATCAGCACCAGCGCGAGCATCACCGGGTACAGCGAATGCGCGCGGATCTGCTCGCCGGCGGCCAGCACCTGGTCCAGGTCATAGCTGCCGACGATATGCCCCAGCAGCATCACGCCCGCCAGCAGGCACAAGCCGCCCGCGCCGGTGACCATCAAGGCCATGTACGCACCACGACGCGCATCGGCGCGATGGTGCCAGTAGCCGATCAACAGGAACGAGAACAGGCTGGTCAGTTCCCAGAAGAACACGATCTGGATCAGGTTGCCGGAAATCACCAGGCCGAGCATGGCGCCCATGAAGGCCAGGAAAAACGCGAAGAAACGCGGCACCGGATCGTCCGGCGACATGTAGTAGCGCGCATACAGCGACACCAGCGCGCCGATGCCGAGCACCAGCATCGAGAACAACCAGGCGAACCCATCCATGCGCAGCACGAAGTTCAGCCCAAGGCTGGGCAACCACATGAACTCTTCGCGGATCACGCCACCGTGGGCGATCTGGGGGTAGAGCAGGGCGACTTGAACGGTTCCGACCAGGGCCACAAGGCCAGCCAGCAGGGATTCGGTGTTACGTGCATTGTGCGGCAGCAAGGCCGCCAGACAGCTGCCGATAAAAGGCAGAAGCAGTAGAACTATCAGGGACATAGGCTTCTAATCTGCGGGAGTTTGGGATGCATCATACGTGCCGCTTTGTCGATCACCAAACGGCAACATGTGGCAGGATCCTACAAAGTAGGTCGAAAACTCCCGTTTGGCATTGTTTCGGACCCTAGCCCTGTTGCTCCTGTTCCCGCTCATCCTGCAACTCGATGGCCTTTTGCCCTTTTGTCTTGATCTCACTCACAATCACCGCCACCACAATCAACGCTGCCCCCAGCATGGCAATCGGCGGGAACCGCTCGCCGGCGATCCGCCCGACAACCCCGGCCCACACCGGCTCACCGGCGTAGATCAACGTGGCCCGTGTCGGCGAAACGCTTTGCTGCGCCCAATTCATGGCGACCTGGATCACCGCACTGGTCAGGCCCAGGCCCACGGCGCTGAACAGCAGCAGCCAGGAGAACCCCGGCAGCGCCTCGCCCATCGGCACCACCATCAAAAACGACAGCAGCGACGCCGTCGCCAGTTGCACCACCGTCACCCGGCGTACGTCCACTTGCCCGGCGAACGCACTGATCAAAATGATTTCCGCCGCTATCGCCACGGCACCGATCAGGGTGGCGATTTCCCCTGGGCTGAAATTCAACGAAGCCCCGGCGGGGCCGGTCAACAACATCAACCCGGCAAACGCCAGCATGATGCCGATGCTTGGCATCACCCCCGGGCGCCGGCCCAGCACCAGCCATTGCAGCAGTGGCACGAACGGCACATACAGCGCGGTAATGAACGCCGACTGGCTGCTCAGGATCGTCTGCAGGCCAATGGTCTGCAGGCCGTAGCCGAACATGATCGCCACGCCGATGAACACGCCCGCCTTCAATTCGAACAACGTCAGGTCGCGCAAGGTACGCAAGGAAAAGAACCCGACCACAATCGCCGCCGCCGCAAAGCGCAGGCCGACGAAAAACATCGGCCCGCTGACAGTCATGGCATGCTGCACCAGCAAAAACGTGCCGCCCCAGATCATGGTGATAAACACCAGGATGCACTCGGCTTTGCTGAAACGGTGGAAACGCGAGGGGGAGTTCGGCGTGGTCATGGCGGCTCGGTCTTGCAAGGGAAAGGCACGGACCGCACAATGCGCCGCACGCTGGGCAGTATACTGCGCACACCCACCCATTGAGCAATATAGTGCACAAAGAAAATCCCCAACGGGCCTCGGTCCTGCAGCACGTCAGCCAGAACGTTCGTCGCCTGCGCCACGCCGCCGACCTGAGCCAGACTGCGCTCTCGGAAAAGTCCGGGGTCAGCCGGCGCATGCTCGTTGCCATCGAGGCCGGGGAAAAGAATGTCAGCCTGTCCACCCTCGATCGCGTGGCCGAAGCATTGGATGTGGCGTTCAGCGACCTGATCCAGGCGCCGGATGTGCGCGATCACAGCCGCATCAACGAACTGGCCTGGGCGGGGGAAATCGATGGCAGCAAGGCGGTGTTGCTGGCCAAGGCCACGGCGCGGCGCGAGGTCGAGTTATGGGAGTGGCGTCTTGAACCGGGTGATCGCTATTGCCCGGACCCCGACCTGGAGGGATGGAGCGAGCAACTGTTCGTCTTCGAGGGCAGCCTGACATTGGTGGTCGGCGATCAGGAAAACACCATCGGCGCCGGCGAATTCTTCATGTTCGCCAGCCACCAGCCCCATGCCTATCGCAATGACGGCCAGGTCGCCGTGCGCTTTGTGCGCAATGTGGTGATCTAACTGTTTGCCAGCCAACAGTGGATGCACACTTTGCTGGTTTGAAACTGCGGTTGCGCGCCTGTTTGCGCAGCAAACCGCTGATTTTATTGATGATTAAATTCAGGCACGACTCCTGCAAACACTCCAGTATCCCCTCGGAGCCTGGAGTCGGCCCATGTCTGCCCACCCTCAACAACCTGCCCATATCATCCGCTCGGACGCGGAGGCCATCGAGGTCGCCAAGCGCCTGGCCGAACGCTTTGCCGTCGACGCCAGCGCGCGCGACCGTGAGCGTCGCCTGCCGGTTGCCGAACTGGACGAGTTTTCCGCCAGCGGCCTGTGGGGCATCACCGTTCCCAAGGCCTATGGCGGCGCCGGGGTGTCCTATGTGACGGTGGCCGAGGTGATCAAGTTGATCTCCGCCGCCGACCCGTCATTGGGGCAAATCCCGCAGAACCACCTGGGCGTGGTGGACATCCTGCTGCAAACCGCCACCGAGGAACAAAAGCGCCACTACTTTGGCAAAGTCCTGGCGGGTTATCGCTTTGGTAACGCCTTCTCCGAGGCCAAGAGCAAAAACGCCGGCACCTTCGACACGCAGATTCGCTTCCACGGCGACACCGCGCAGATCAATGGCGAGAAGTTCTACTGCACCGGCGCGTTGTTCGCCCATATCGTGCCCACCGTGGGTAATAACGAAAAGGGCCAAGCCTTCATCGGCCTCGTCGAGCGCGATGCGCCAGGCCTGACCGTCATCGACAACTGGGACGGCTTCGGCCAGCGCACCACCGCCAGCGGCGGCGTGACCCTCGACGGCGTGAGCGTGCCCTTGAGCGCGGTGATTCCCGCCCACCTGGCGTTTGACCAGCCCACCGCCGACGGGCCGATTTCGCAAATCATCCAGGCCGCGGTCGACACCGGTATTGCCGTCGGCGCCCTGGAGCAGGCAAAAATCTTCGCGCGCCAGGCCCGTCCGTGGATCGACAGCCAGCAGGATCACGGTTGGCAGGACCCGTTCACCATCGCCGCCATCGGCGATCTGCAATGGCGTGTGCACGGCACCGAAGCGATCCTCGCCAAGGCCGGCCTGGCCGTCGACCGGGCCCTCGCCGAACCGAATGAAGACACCGTCGCCCAGGCCTCGCTGGTGGTTGCCCAGGCCAAGGTGCTGTCGGCCGAAACCGCCTTGCTCGCCAGCAGCAAACTCTTCGAACTGGCCGGTACCCGCTCGGTCACCGCCAAGCACAACCTCGACCGCTTCTGGCGCAACGCGCGGACCCACACCCTGCACGACCCGGCCCGCTGGAAATACCACCTGATCGGCAATTTCGTGCTCAACGGCGTCAAGCCTGCGCGCCACGCCTGGAACTGAGGACCTGACCCATGACCGCCCTGACCCTCGCACGCCAACTGCTGGACAGCACCCGTCGCCACGTCGAAAAAAGCGACGACCCCTACGTGATCAGCCGCTTCGGCGATTGGCAGATTCGCGTGGATGTAGCGGCCGCCTTGCTGGAACGCGCCGAAACCGACCCAAGCCCGGTCGCCGCCACCGAAGCGCAGATCGCCGCCGCCGAAGCCTTGCTCTTTGCCAGCAACACCGAATTCGAACTGACCGGCCAACGCACCGCGCTGCCACCGACCCTGGATGATCCGTTGCGCTGGAAATACCAGGTCGTCGGCAACTACCACCTCAACGGAGTGCTGTGATGTCCCGTGAAATCCGCTTGAACGCCTTCGACATGAACTGTGTCGGCCACCAATCGCCGGGCCTGTGGGCGCATCCGCGCGATCGCTCGTGGCAGTACAAGGACCTTGAATACTGGACCGACCTGGCGAAGATCCTTGAGCGCGGCAAGTTCGACGGCCTGTTTATCGCCGACGTGCTGGGCATCTACGACGTGTACAACGGCAACGGCGACGCGGCGATTCGCCAGGCGACCCAGGTGCCGGTCAACGATCCGTTGTCGCTGATCGCACCCATGGCGCTGGTCACCGAGCACCTGGGTTTTGGCCTCACCGCATCGCTGTCGTTCGAGCACCCGTATCCGTTTGCACGCAGGCTGTCGACCCTCGACCACCTGACCAAGGGCCGCATCGGCTGGAACATCGTCACCTCCTACCTGGAAAGCGGCGCCAAGAACCTTGGCCAGAAAGCCCAGACCGAACACGACGCCCGCTACGACTATGCCGAGGAATACCTGGAGGTCTGCTACAAACTCTGGGAAGGCAGTTGGGAAGAGGGCGCGGTACTGCGCGACCGCGAACGTCGGATCTTCAGCGACCCGAGCAAGATCCACGAGATCCGCCACGTCGGCAAACACTTCCAGGTGCCCGGCATCCACCTGTGCGAACCCTCGCCGCAGCGCACCCCGGTGCTGTACCAGGCCGGTGCCTCCAGCCGTGGCAAGCAGTTCGCCGCCGAGCAGGCCGAATGCGTGTTCGTTGCCGCGCCGTCCAAGGTGCTGCTGAAAAAGACCGTCGCCGACATCCGCCGCCGTGCGGCCGAAGCCGGGCGCGACCCGAAGAAAATCCTGATTTTCAACTTGCAGACCGTGATCGTCGACGAGACCGACGCCAAGGCCAAGGCCAAATTCGACGAATACAAATCCTACGTCAGTTATGAAGGCGCGATGGCGCTGATCTCCGGCTGGACCGGGATCGATTTCAGCCAGTTCAAGCCGGATGAACCGCTCAAGCACGTGCACACCAATGCGATTCAATCGGCGGTGGAAGCTTTCTCCACGGCGGATCCGAACAAGGTCTGGACCCCCAGCGAACTGGCCGATTGGGTCGGTATCGGCGGCTTTGGCCCGCTGTTCGTCGGCGGCCCGGAGACCGTGGCGGACCTGTTGCAGGAGTGGGTCGAAGAGACCGACGTCGACGGCTTCAACCTCGCCTATGCGCTGACCCATGAAACCTTTGTCGACGCCGTCGAATGGCTGGTGCCGGAGTTGCAGAAGCGCGGCGTGTACAAGACCGAATACGCCCAGGGCACATTGCGCGAGAAGTTGTTCGGCGACGGTGCAAGGTTGGGCGCGAACCACCCTGGCGCGGGCTACCGCAATTTATCTGGGATACAAAAAACCAATGTGGGAGGGGGCTTGCCCCCGATAGCGGTGGCTCAGTCAACGGTGTTCTAACTGATCCACCACCATCGGGAGCAAGTCGAATCGTCGCACCGCCCCTCCCACAGTTGTCCTGTGTCGATCCAAATAATCAAGCCAGCGGACCACCGCACGCACACCCCCCAATAGGAGCAACCCCCTATGAGCGTGCACGAACCAACGGCCCTCCTGGAACACCTGCGCCACTGGGCGCAACTCACACCGTTGCACATCGCCCTGCGCCACAAGCGCCAGGGCCAGTGGTACGCCTGGCGCTGGATCGACACCTTGCGCGATGTCGAACGCCTGGCCGATGGTTTGCGCCAGCAAGGTTTCGATCAACAGTCACGCTTGGTGCTCAGCGGCGCCTTTGAGCCGAACCTGCTGTTGCTGGCGTTGGCGGCCCATTCCGTTGGCGCACAGGTGCTGACGCTGGCCGATAACCTCGAGCCGCAGGCCTTGGAGCAACAACTGTGGCGTATTCATCCCAGCCACGCCTACGTTCAAGGTCGCCAGCGCGATTGGACCTTCACCCAGCGGTTGGATTTCGCCCAACTGCTCGGCCCCGTGGACCCGGCGCAACACCTGCAGCGCTGGTGGCAGCCAGCCGGTGAAACCGCATTGTGGAGCGAGGAGGGCACCCACTGGCAAGGCGGCCTGGTGGTGGTGCTGGAGCAGTGGCTGAGCAGCGGCCACGGCCTGGCCTTCCCGGAAAGCCTGGCCTCGGCGCGACGTGATCGCAGCGAAGTCGCGCCCACCGGCCTGCTGCTGTCGCCCGCCCGTTTGCTGCACCTGGCCGACGAGATCGAAAGCCGCCTGCCACCCCACGGCACCTGGCGTCGACGCCTGTGCGACTGGGCCATTGCCCACCCGCACAGCGGCCTGCGCCGCCTGCTGAAAAACCGCGTGCGCACACTGTTGGGCTTCCAGCGCCTGGCCTATATCTGGCAGCCCCTCAAATCCAATGCCGAGCCGACGTGGCTTGCCGAATTCAAACGGGAACGTGCATGAGCCAAGCCATTCTCCAGGTGCGGGACATCTCGCTGTCGTTCAAGGGCGTCAAGGCGATCAATGGGCTGTCGTTCGAGGTGGCGCGCGGGGAAATCTGCGCGTTGATCGGGCCCAACGGCGCCGGCAAGAGTTCATTGCTCAACGTGCTCAACGGCGTGTATCGCTTCGATGCCGGCGAGATCGTGTTCGAGGCGCAGCATTTCCAGCGTATCGACCCGCTGGGCGCCGCGCGCCGAGGCATTGGCCGTACCTTCCAGAACAACGCCCTGTTCAAGAAAATGAGCGTGCTCGACAACATCCTCACCGGCCTGTCGCGGCATATGCGCACCAGCTTTATCGAACAGGCCCTCGGCTTGCCCCGCGCACGCCGTGAAGCCGAAGCCTTCCGCCTGCGCGCCCAGGGCATCCTCGAGTTCCTGGAGCTGCAAGCCTACCGCGATGTGCTGGTGGGCAACCTGTCCTATGGCCTGCAAAAGCGTGTGGAGCTGGGCCGTGCATTGATCGCCGGGCCCAGCCTGTTGCTGCTGGACGAACCCATGGCCGGCATGAACGCCGAGGAAAAACAGGAAATGGCGCGCTTTGTCGCCGACGTGAACCGCGACCTCGGCACCACCGTGGTGTTGATCGAACACGACATGGGCGTGGTCATGGGGCTGTCCGACCATGTGGTGGTGCTCGACTACGGGCGCAAGGTGGGCGACGGCACTCCGGCGCAAGTGCAGGCCAATCCCGAGGTGATCGCGGCCTACCTGGGAGTGACGCACTGATGACGTTCTTCTTCGAAACCCTGCTCGGCGGCCTGCTCGCCGGCACCATGTACTCCCTGGTCGCGATTGGCTTCGTGCTGATCTACAAGGCCAGCGGCGTGTTCAATTTTGCCCAGGGCTCGATGCTGCTGTTTGCCGCGCTGACCTTCGTCAGCCTGCACGACCAGGGCGTGCCGTTTGCCCTGGCGTTGCTGTTGACGGTGATCGTGATGATCGTCGGCGCCTTGCTCATCGAGCGCCTGGTGCTGCGGCCGCTGGTGAACCGCTCGCAGATCACGTTGTTCATGGCGACGCTGGGCCTGTCGTTCATTATCGAAGGCCTGGCCCAGGGCGTGATGGGCTCGCAGGTGCGCGCCCTGGACCTGGGCATCGACGATGTACCGCTGTTCGTCGGGCCGCTGATGCTCAGCCAGTTCGACCTGATCGCCGCGGCCGTGGCCGTGGTGCTGGTGACGGTGCTGGCGCTGCTGTTCAACAAGACCCGTATCGGCGTGTCGCTGCGCGCGGTGGCGGATGACACCACGGCGGCGCTGTCCATCGGCATCAACCTCAACCGCATCTGGCAGATCGTCTGGGCGGTGGCCGGCATCGTCGGGCTGGTGGCGGGGTTGTTGTGGGGTGCGCGCCAGGGCGTGCAGTTTTCGCTGTCGCTGGTGGTGCTCAAGGCCTTGCCGGTGTTGATCATCGGCGGCTTCACCTCGATTGGCGGGGCAATTGTCGGCGGGCTGATTGTCGGCGCGGCGGAGAACCTCGCCGAGGTGTATATCGGCCCGCTGATCGGTGGCGGCATCACACCGTGGTTCGCCTATGTCCTGGCGTTGTCCTTCCTGTATATCCGTCCCGCCGGCCTGTTCGGCGAGCGCGCCATCGAGCGAGTCTGAAAGCATGTCGATCCCTGTTGCTGAACACACCGCCCCCTTGCTGCTGGTCCAGCGGCGCGTGCCCTGGAGTCTGCTCGGCCTGCTGGCACTGGCGTTTATCGTGGTGCCGCTGTGGGGCAATGACTATTGGCTCAATGCGATCCTGATCCCGTTCCTGGTGCTGTCCCTGGCCGGGCTGGGCCTGAATTTACTCACCGGCTATACCGGGCAAACCTCGGTGGGTGCCGCCGGGTTCATGGCCGTCGGTGCCTTCGCCACCTATGGGTTTTTACTGCGCCTGCCGGAGTTGGGCCTGCCGGTGGCGCTGCTCGGCGGCGGGATCATCAGCGCCGTGGTCGGATTGCTGTTTGGCTTGCCCAGCTCGCGGATCAAAGGCTTCTACCTGATGGTCACCACCTTGGCCGCGCAGTTTTTCCTCGAGTGGCTGTTCGTCAAGTTCCCCTGGTTCTACAACTATGGCTCGTCCGGGACCATTTCGGCGCCGAAGCTGGCGTTGTTCGGCCATGACCTCAACACGCCGCTGGGCCGCTATTGGCTGACCCTGGTCACGGTGCTGTTGTTGACCTGGGCTGCCGTCAACCTGGTGCGCAGCCAGGTGGGTCGCAACTGGATGGCGATCCGCGACATGGACACCGCCGCCGCCGTGGTCGGCATCCCGGTGGTGCGCTACAAGCGCCTGGCGTTTGCGGTCAGTTCGTTCTACCTCGGCATCGCCGGCGCGTTGTGGGCGTTTGCCTACCTGGGCACGGCCAGCGCCAGCAGCTTCGACATCAACCGCTCATTCCAGATCCTGTTCATCATCATTATCGGCGGCATGGGCAGCATTGCCGGCAACTTCGTCGGCGCGGCATTCATCAGTTTGCTGCCGATCTTCCTCAGCCATGCCGGGCAGGCGTTGTTCGGTGGCTCGGTGGACGCGGGGCAGTTGCAGAACCTGCAGAAAATCATTTTTGGCGTGTTGATCATCGCGTTCCTGATCAAGGAACCCGAGGGCTTGATTCGCCTGTTGTACAACCTCCGTGACCGGCTGCGTCAGTGGCCCCTACGTTTCTGACCGATAAGAGAATCCCTATGCGTGCATCCTTGAAACGCTCCCTGGCCGGCGGCGCCTTCGCGCTGGCTGCCCTGGCCGGTGCCGTGCCCCAGGCGGTAGCCTCGGCCGACCAGCAGTTCTTTCCCCTGGCCACCTACCGCGTCGGCGCCTACGCCTCCAGCGGCGTGCAGGTGTGGGCCGGGATGATCGACTACCTGCGCTATATCAACGAGGTCGAAGGCGGCATCAATGGCGTGAAGCTGGTGTGGCAGGAATGCGAGACCGAGTGGACGGCGGAGAAAGGCATCGAGTGCTACGAGCGCTTCAAGAACGGCCTGGATGGCGCGCCGGTCGCGGTGTACCAGCCCAACGGCGCGCCGGCGGCCTATGCCCTCAGCGAAAGGGCAGAGGTGGACAAGATCCCGCTGATCACCCTCGGCTACGGTCGCACCGAAGCCACCGACGGCACGGTGTTCCCGTACAACTTCCCGGTGATGCTGACGTTCTACAGCGAGGCGTCGACCCTGGTGAACTACATCGCCCAGCGCGAAGGCGGCTTCGACAAACTCAAGGGCAAGAAGATCGCCACGGTCTACCACGACTCGGCCTACGGTCGCGAAACCCTCGGCCCGCTGAAATTGCTGGCGGAAAAATACGGTTTTGAAAACATCCAGATTCCGGTGGCCGACCCGGGCAATGAGCAGTCCGCGCAATGGCGCCAGGTACGCCAGGCCAATCCGGATTGGGTGTTCCTGCGCACCTGGGGCGTGTCCACCCCGGTGGCGGTGAAAACCGCCGCCCGCTTCGGCTTCCCGGTGGACCATATCATCGGTGACATCTGGGCCAGTTCCAGCGAAGACGTATTGCCCGCAGGCGCCGCCGCCAAGGGCTACCTGGCGCTCACGCCTTACCCGGCAGGTGCGGATTTCGAGATCCACAAACGCCTCAAGCAGTACATCCTCAACAAGGGCCACAGCGACCTCAAGGACCTGAAGAATTTCGGCAGCGTCTACTACAACTCCGGCCTGGTGAACGCCGCCGTGGCCGTGGAAGCGATCCGCACCGGCCAGGCCAGATTCGGCAAGCGCCCGCTCAATGGCGAAGAAGGTCGCTGGGGCCTGGAACACCTGAATATCGATGACGCGCGCTTGAAGGACATGGGCTACCTGGGCCTGATGCAGAACCTCAAGTTGTCATGCCGCGACCACGAAGGCGGCGGCTCGGCGCGCGTGCAGCAATGGGACGGCGCCCACTGGACGCTGATCAGCGACTGGATCGCCGCCGACCGCGCCCTGTTGCGCCCGCTGATCGATGAAAAATCCGCGGCGTTCGCCAAGGAAAAAGGCCTGACGCCACGCACCTGCACCGGGGATGAATAGATCATGAGCCAGCTCGCCAGCGAAGCTACGCGCCCGTCGTTGTTGACGGTCAACGATATTGAAGTGATCTATGACGGCGCGATCCTCGCCGTGGCCGGGGTGTCGCTGAGCGTGCCCAAGGGCGCCATCGTCGCCCTGCTCGGGGCCAATGGCGCCGGCAAGAGCACCACCCTCAAGGCGATCTCCGGGCTGGTGCGGGCCGAGCGCGCCGAAGTCAGCCGGGGCGTGATCGAATACGCGGGCGTCGACCTGGCCGGCGTCGACCCCAGCCAGCGCGTGCGCCAGGGCATGGTGCATGTGCTGGAAGGCCGCCATGTCTTCGGCCAGCTCAGCGTCGAAGACAACCTGCGCAGCGGCGGCTTTGTCCGGCGCCTGAGCCGCAAGGCCATGGAGCAGGATCTGGAGCGCATCTACGCCTGGTTCCCCCGGCTCAAGACCAAGCGCCACACCCGCGCCGGCCTGACGTCCGGCGGCGAGCAACAGATGGTCGCCATCGGCCGCGCGTTGATGACCCGTCCTACTTTGGTACTGCTCGACGAGCCGTCCATGGGTTTGGCGCCTATGATCGTGCAGGAGATCTTCGAGATCATCGCGCAGCTCAACCGCGAGCAGCAGGTGAGCTTCCTGATCGCCGAGCAGAACATCAACGTCGCGCTCAACTATGCGTCCCAGGGCTACGTGCTGGATACTGGGCGCGTGGCCTTGAGTGGCAGCGCCGCCGAGCTGTTGGCGCGGGGCGATTTGCACGATATTTATCTGGGTAAACAGTAAAGGCGAATGTGCATGACTGAATCCCTCCGCAACGCTGATGTGCTGATCATCGGCGGCGGCCTGAGCGGCACGATGCTGGCGGTGCAACTGCTGCGCCGGCCTGGGCAGCGCCGGATCCTGGTGATCGAACCGCGCGCCGAACTCGGCCGTGGCGAGGCCTACAGCGCCGTCGAACTGGGCCACACCCTGAACGGCAACGCGGCGCGCATGAGCGTCGACCCGGACAACGCCGACGACCTGACCCAATGGCTCACCGCCTACATCGGTGCCGGCGGTTGGCCCGAGTCGGACCAGCAGCACGTGCCCATCAGCGAACTGTTCCCGCCACGCGGGATTTTTGGCCTGTATGCGCAGCAACGGCTGGCTGAGGCCAAGGCGTTGTCGGCGTCTACCGTCGAGCATATCCGCGCCGAAGTCGTCGACCTGCAGGTCGGCGACGATTCAGTGTTGCTGACCCTCGACAACGGCCAGCAATTGCACGGCGCCCAGGCGGTGTTGGCCACCGGCATGTTCCCGGCGGCGCGCACACCGCAGACCCAGTCCAGCGGCTTGAACGCCGCCGCCGTGGACCCCTGGGACGTGCAGGCCATGGCCCGGATCGACCCGCAGGCGCCGGTGTTGATCATCGGCTCCGGATTGACCATGGTCGACGCCGTGGTGTCCCTGGAACAGGCCGGGCACCGTGGGCCCATCGAAGTGTTTTCACGCCACGGGTTGTTGCCCCATGTGCGCCGGCAACCGCCGGGCTGGGACGATTTCCTCGCCGCCGACCACGCCTTGCGCAGCCCGCGACAACTGCTGCGCGAGGTGCGGCGTCAATGCCGCCTGGCATTGGCGCAGGGCATCGATTGGCAGGCGCCACTGGACACGGTGCGCGCCCATATCGGCCGGCTGTGGAGCCAGGCCGGCGCGGGCGAGAAACGCCAGTTCGTGCGGCATGTGCGGCCCTGGTGGGAAAGCCATCACCACCGCTCGCCGCCGTTGAGTGCCCAGTTGGTGGCCCGGCTGCATGAGCAAGGGCGGTTGCGCATTCGCGCGGCGTCGTTCAAGGGGCTGGAGCCCTCGGGCGAGGGCGTGACCATTCGCTTGCGTTACCGTGGCGAACAGGTGGTCAGCCTGGTATCGGGAGCGGCGCTGATCAACTCCAGCGGCATCGAATACGACTGGCGCCGCGTGGCCCGGCCGTTGCCGCAGCAGTTGCTCAAGCGCGGGCTGATCAGGCCGGGGCCGCTGGCGTTGGGGATTGCGGCGGACACGTGCGGCGCCGTGCTGGATGCCCAGGGCCAGGTCAGCATGCGATTGTTCGCCATGGGCCCGCCGTTGCGCGGGATGTGGTGGGAGAGCACGGCGGTGACGGATGTGGCGCTTCAGGCCAAGGCCTTGGCATTGAAGTTGGCGCATTTCTAAATGTGGGGAGGGGGCTTGCCCTAATGCCAGTCATTTAAGGCTTTTTGTAGGAGCGAGCTTGCTCGCGAAAAACTCACAGGCGCCGCGTTCATTCAGGAAGCACGCGTTATCGTTGACGTTTTTCGCGAGCAAGCTCGCTCCTACAGGAGGCGATGTACGCTTAACTGACTGGCATGCCACAACAGCCCTATCTGCCGGGCGTTCAGCGTTGAGCCAACGTTTTGTAGGAACCTATGCTCCTCCCACAGGGGGGCTTCATTTATTTTGAGGTCTTTACGAAGCCGGGTTTTAGGCCGAACACCTCAACCCCCTGCGGCGTCGATTGCCCGGTAGTCACCTTCACCCGCTCCACCGGCTTATCCATCGCTTCTCGATACTCCACCGTCCTGTCCGCCTGGATCGCCTCGCTCGGAATCACTATCGCCTGCGCATTGTTGTAAGTGACGATGGTCAACCGCGCACTCATCCCCAGGCGCACCCGCTGCAACTGTTGCGGGGTCAGCCTGGGGATCGTCAGGGTTACCGGAAACTGCGCGCTGCCCTGGCTGTCGCTGGCAATCGCCAGGCCGCTGACCACGCTCACCGAGCCGCTCAGCCGCTCCCCGTCAAAACCATCGCCCAGCACTTCCACCGCCTGGCCCTGGTGCAGCTGGTTGATGTCCAGCTCAGAGACCTTGGCGACGATTTTCAGCCGCTCGATATTGGCCAGGCCGAACAGCACCTGGCCCTGGCTGACCTTGCTGCCGGCCTGAATCGGCGCGTTGGTGTTGCCGCCGCCTTGGGGCGTATTGTTGCCGGGGGCGGGCACCACGATGCCGGAGAACGGCGCCTTCACCTCCTTGCCTGCGAGCAGGGTGCGCAAGGCCTCGTATTTCACCGTAGCGTTGGTCAGTTCCATGTCGGCGATCTGGCGGTATTCGCCCTTGCCCTGGTCGAGGGCCTGTTGCAGTTCGCTGCGGGCGGAGGCGAGGTCCAGTTGCTGTTGCTGGGTCTGTTGCTTGAGGTCGTCCAGCTCATTGCGCGGGATGATGCCGCGCTTGAACAGGTTTTCGCTTTCGGTGAGTTTGCGTTGGGTGTTGCCGGCGGTCATCTCGGCGGTGCGCAGGCTACGGCGCGCACGGCTGACGGTGGGGCCGCTGTCCCAGTCCTGCAGCTCTTGCACGGCGCGGCGGGCCTTGAGCTGGGCGGAGAGGGCGTCGCGCAACTGCACTTCAAGGGTGGCCGGGTCCATGCGCAGCAGGACCTGGCCAGCCTCGACCCGCTGGCCTTGCTCCACCAGATTGGCCTGCACGTTGCCGTCGAACGGCGCCGTGAGGGTGAGGGTGGTGTCGGGTTCGATCTTGCCCACCAGGCCGATCTGGTGCACCAGCGGGTCGGGCTTGACGGCCAGCCATTGTTCGGTGGCGCCGGCCGGGCCTTCTGCGGGGCTGTGCAGGGCCAGCCCCGCGCCGGCCAGCAGCAGGATCAATGCGACGCCCAGCAGGCGTTTTCGATTAGTAGTCATTGAGGGCGATTTCCCAACTTTCCAGCGTCATGCCCAGGGTCAGGTCGAGCTGGGTCTGGGCGTTTAAATAAGCGATCAGGGCGTTGAGCTGCGCGTTTTCGGCATTGCGCAGGTCGGTCTCGAAGCTCAGCACCTGGAAGTTGGTGGAGCGCCCGGCGCTGAGCTTCTCGCGTTCGATCTCGATCTTGCGCCGCGACAATTCCACCGCGCGCTGGGAGATTTCATACTGGCGCCAGCGGGTGCCGAGGTCGCGCACCACGTCGTTGACGTTGCGTTCCAGTTCCTGGCGGGCGTCGGTGATGCGGATCTCCTGGTCCTCCACGTTGACCCGCGCGCGCACTTCGGCCTGGCGCGTGCTGATGTCGCCGATGGGGATCTGCACCTGCACCCCGGCGTAGCTGTCCCAAGTGCGGTTGTTGGTGCTGCCGGCATCGTTATTGTAGGCGTCGCGTATCTGGTTTGCGCCGGCCACCAGGTCCACCTGCCAGCGCCCGGAGTCCTTGGCGATCACCAGGTTGAGATCGGCCCGCTGGCTGCCGAGCAGGGCGGCGAGGTATTCCGGCTGCTGGGTCTGCGCCAGGTTGAAGGCCTGGCGTTTGTCGATCTGCAGGGGCTTGGCCTCCAGGGCTTCGGTGGCGCGAATCGGTGTGGAGAGGTCCAGGGCCAGCAGGCGCAGCAAGGCCAGGCGACTGGTGTCGAGCTGGTTCTGCGCTTCTTCGACGCCCAGTTGCTGGGTGGCGATGTCGGCTTCGGTCTGCACGATCTCGAATTCGGCCATGCGCCCGGCGCTGATCAAGGCTTTGTTCACCTCCAGCAAGGTGCCGGAGCGCTTGAGGGCGTCCTGCACGATGCTCAGTTGCTCCTGGGCCCGCAGCAGTTCGCGGTAGGTGGCGATGATCTGGCTGATGGTCTGTGCCACGGTCGCCTTGAGGTTCAGGCGGTTGGCCTGCTCCGACAGGCGCGACAGGCGCAACGGTGCGGTGGTGGCGTCCCAGCCGGCGCCGCGCATCAACGGCTGGATGATCGCCAGGTCGAGGCCGTCGCTGCGGTAGCGGCCGGCGCGGTCGGCGTTGTTCAACTGCTGGGTCCAGGCCATGCTCAGGCGGGTGCCGTATTCACTGAGCAAGCTGGTGGCCGGTGCCACGTTGGCATTGCGCGCACTGTCCTGGGAGCCACGGGTGCTGCGGTAATAGCTGTTGAGGGTGAGCTTGGGGTTGAACACGTCTTCGGCGACGCGCAGGTCGAACTTCTGCGCCACCCGTTGCAGGTAGGCGCTGCGGATCGCCGGGTTGTTGCGCAGGCCCAGGTACACGGCGTCACCCAGGGTCATGGTGGTGACCTGGGCATTCAAGGACACGCCCCGGTCGTAACCGCTGCGGGTGCTGCTGGGGGCCGATGGTTTGATGACCACCTCGGCGGCCATGCCGTGCAGGCTGATCAACACGAGCAACCCGAGCCATTTACTCATCGCGCAAGGCCTCCACCGGCTGCAACCGCGAGGCCGACACCGCTGGGTAGATGCCAAAGAACAAGCCCACCAGCAACGTACTGCCCACCCCCAGGGGCAGGGCGGCGACGGCCAGGTCGAATAGCCATCCCGACAGCCAGGCGTAGAGCCAGGCGGCGGTCATCCCGAGTACCGCCCCGCACAGCGCGCCGACGGCGGTGAGGGTGACGGCTTCGAGCAGGAACAGGTTGCGGATGTCGCGCTGGCGAGCGCCCAGGGCCATGCGAATGCCGATCTCGCGACGGCGTTCCGATACGTTCATCAGCATCACATTCATCACGCCTACGCCACCGCCGACCAGGGAAATGGCGCCGAGGGCCAGCAGCAGGTAGGCGAACGTGCGGCTTTGCCGGGTCATGCCGTCGATCATTTGCTGGGGCACCTGGATGTCGACAGTGTGGTCGGTGAGTTGGGGCTGCAAGGCGCCGGCGGCTTCCCTGGCAATGCGTTCCATGTCCTGGCCGGGCGCGGCGCGGATAACCACATTGCCGATCTGCGGCATGGCATAGATGCGGCGCATACCTTCGGCGGGAATGAACAACGACTCGTTGGCCTGTACCGGCATCAGCATCGCCCTGGGCTGGTTCTGCAGAATGCCCACCACCAGGAACAGGTAGTCGTTGATGCGCACGCGGTCGCCCAGTTGCAGCGGATCGCCCGGCGCTCCGAGTGCCTGGGCCAGCTGGTCACCGATCACGCCATAGGTTTCGTTGGCGTCGAAGCTCGACAGAAAGCGCCCCTGCCGTACCACCAGGCGCATCGCCGCCTGGATGTCCGGTGTGCTGCCGACGAGGTTGGCGTTGGTGGTGCGGCCATGGAACACGATGGGCCCGCTGAACAAGGTCAGCGCGCCGATATGGGCAATGCCCGGCACGGCCTGGCGCACGGCATCCAGGTCGAGCCTCGCGGGCGCGGGGACCGTGCTGCTGCCCTTGGGCGGGAACTGGGCGACCAGGGTGTCGGTGCCCATGTCCTTGAAAATCATCGCGGCATCCACCGCCGCGTTATGGCCGATATTGATCAGCGCCACCACCGACGAACTGCCGATGACGATGCCCAGCAGGGCCAGCACCGAGCGCTTGCCCAGGGTGCGCAGGCTGACGAAGGCTTCATGCAGCAGTTGGCTGAAGCTCTGTTCGACCCGCAGGCTCATAGGCGCCCGGCCTCGTGCACTACGCCGTTGCGCACCAGGATCTTGCGCTCCAGGCGTTCGGCGATATGCGGGTCGTGGGTGACGATGATCAGCGTGACCTGTTGCTCGCGGTTCAAGGCCAGCAGCAGGTCCATGATGTCCTGGGCGGTGGTGCTGTCGAGGTTGCCGGTGGGTTCGTCGGCCAGGATCACCGACGGCTTGCCCACCAATGCACGGGCAATCGCCACACGTTGGCGCTGGCCGCCGGAGAGGTCGGCGGGGCGATGATGGGCGCGCTCGGCCAGCCCGACCTGTTCGAGCATGCGCAGGGCCTGCGCCACCGATTCATGCCGCGATACACCGCGATAGCTCAGGGGCAGGGCGACGTTGTCCAGGGCGCTGAGGCGCGGCAGCAGGTTGAAGCTCTGGAACACAAAGCCGATCTGCTGGTTGCGGATCGCCGCCAGTTCGTCCGGGGATGCACTGAAAATATCGTGGCCGGCAAAGTGGTACTGGCCGCAATTGGGCAGGTCCAGCAGGCCGAGGATATTGAGCAGGGTGCTTTTGCCGGAGCCCGAGGCGCCGAGGATGCCGCAGCTATCACCGCGCTCGATGGACAGGCACACCTCATTGAGAATGGTCAGTTCCTGCCCGGCGAGCTGATAGCGCTTGCCGATGCCTTGCAGGGAAATCAAGCCTGGGTGCGCGGGGGTATCTGTCATCGTGACTACGCCTGCAGTCTCGACGCTGCCGTCATGCGCCCTTTGTAAATCTTTGTAACAAGTTCGGGAGCTATCTGGTTCGCGTCACGGACTGGTTTTATTTCTTGTTTTTAAAATATTGTTTGAATACTAACCGTGTTCCCGGTGCTCCGCCAGCCGTGGATGTAGAGCGGTTTTACGCTTTGAAAAGATTTCCCTCACCGGTACGGGAGTCTACCGAAAGGCGCCTGACCCGTCTGAAAATCCCCGTGGGCAAAGGCTTTGGATAGTATGGCGGTGTGTCACTACTTGCTTTCGACCGGCCGCACCGGTATAAAAAATCAAATTATTTTTTAAAACAATATTTCCGCCGTGGAACCCTTATGGTCGCGAAGAAACTCAGCGCTCCAAACGTTACCAAGACTCGATTGCTGGATGCGACAGAGGCTCTCTTCATCAAATACGGCTATGACGCCGTGCTGCTGCGGCAGATTACCGAGCGCGCCCAGGTGAACCTGGCTGCGGTGAACTACCACTTCGGGGACAAGGACTCCCTGATGAAGACCCTGTTGATGCAACGCCTGGAACCGCTCAACGAGCAGCGCCTGGAATTGCTGGCGCGCTGTGAGGCTGAATCCGACGGCCCCCTCGACTGCGACACCTTGCTCGGCGTGCTCTTCGCCCCGGCCATGGGCCTGGAACGCAGCGACCCGGCGAGTGGGGAAGGGCGTTCGTTCATCCGTTTCCTCGGACGGGTGTACAGCGACACCTCGCCGTTTATCCAGGAATACCTCAAAGTGCATTACCAGCCGGTGTTCCAGCGCTTCTTCGAAGCCTTTGCCCTGGCCTTGCCGGATTTGCCGCGCAATGAGCTGGGGGTGCGCCTGCAATTTGCCCTCAAGGCGATTTCCGGGGTCATGGCCGGTACCGAATTGCGCCTGCTGATGAACTCCATGAGCCTGGGCCGCCCGGCGACGGATGCCGAGGTGATGGCCAAGCTGATCACCCTGGTCTCGGCGGCGATTCGTGTGCCGCAGCAAAGCCCGGAAGCCGAACACGCGCTGGCCAAGGTGCTGGATACCCAGCGTGCCATTCGTGAACAGGCGACAACGCCGGCCGCCAAGGCCTCGCGCTGAGAATCCCAGGCAAAAAAAAGCCCGCTGGGGCGGCGGGCTTGATGTGCAACGTTTGTAACGGATGAGGCTTCACCCTACGTCTCGGGATGTAAATAAAACGTGAAAAATATGTAAGAGAAAGTGTGAAAGTGTTAGATGCGAGTAAACCGGTCAACGGGCCACCTTTCTAGATCCTCCAGCGCCCGGCGCTTTTAGCCAGGCGTTGGCGCATCGCATCCACATTCGCCGCCAGTTGCACGGTCAACAATCGATACCCATCCAGCGCGCTGTAAACCGGCGCGTCCAGGCTGGGCTCGCCGCCGCTGACCGGGCTGGGCCGCTCCAGCCGCTCCGTAACCCCCGACTTCAATGCCCGCGCCATCCCCACCAACTGCACGCGAATCTGCCGATGCTCGGCTTTCAACATCACTTGCATGCGCGCCATCGCCTGTTCGTCCCGCGGGTCCGGGCGGGTGTTGCCGAGAATCTCCAGGGTGCTGATGCACATGCGCAGGTGGCGTTGGATCGCGTCCAGCTCGGTCATGGAGATGCGCACTTCCTTGGACACCGACGGCATCAGCGAGCGCAATTGCAGCATCGCCGCATTCAGGCGATTGAGCAGTTTCAGGTGTTCGTCGTCGGTGACCGACTGGCCATTGATGATCCGGCTGTAGATCTGGGCGCAATCACGCAGGGCGCTGGCCAGGTTGTAGCGCCAGGAATACACGGCATACAGCGGCAGGGCGAAGGAAAACGCCAACGCCAAGGCAATGCCGATCAGGATATCCACGGTGCGCCACAGCCCGTCCGACAACGGGTTGTCACCGTGCCCCGCGACGATAAACACCGTGATCGCGGACAACAGCGCCGTGTACCCGCCCTTGCCGATGGCGTGATAGGAAAAGAACCCGCACACCACCGACATCAGCAGGTAGGTGAGCAACGGCTGGCCGACATACGCCTCCTGCACCACCAGCAGCAGACCGACGCTGGCACCGATCAGCGTGCCATAGGCGCGCTCAACGGCCTTCTTGCCGATATTGCCGTGGTGTTGCAAACCGCCGATCACCACCAGCATGGTCACCGATGCCCATTCACCATGGGGCAGGTTGATGCCGGTGGTCAGCAGGATCGTCGCCAGCAAGCCGATGGACACGCGCACGGCGTGGATCAGCTTGGCGTGGCGATAGCGGCGGTAGGGGTCGAGCAATGGGCGCAGCAGGCGCCGGGCGAAGAGTGGCAGGTTCATCGGTAATTAAAGTGGCCTCGGTTTTGGATATGTACACAATCCAAATGTGGGAGGGGGCAGGTCCCCTTCCACATTGAGATCGGCATTGTGCTTAGAAGATATAGTCGGTGGTCAGGAAGCTTGAGTCACGGTTGCGCAGGATGTCGCTGACCAGCGCCTTGTTGCTCTCCTGGAACTTGGTCGCCACCAGGGTGCGGATCGAAAATACGCGCAGCGCGTCATGTACCGACAGCGTGCCCTCGGCCGAGTTCTTGCGCCCGTTGAACGGGAAGGTGTCCGGCCCGCGCTGGCACTGGGCGTTGATATTGATGCGGCCGACCTGGTTGGCGAAGGTGTCCACCAGGCGTCCGACTGCCACGGCGTTGGTGCCGAAAATACTCAATTGCTGGCCGAAGTCCGAGTCGAGTACGTACTCGATCACCGTCTCCAGATCACGGTAGGGCACGATGGGCACCACCGGGCCGAATTGTTCCTCGTGGTACACGCGCATCTGCGGGGTCACCGGGTACAGCACCGCCGGGTAGAAGAACGAACCACGGCTGACGCCGCCATTGGCATTCACCACCTGGGCGCCGTGTTGTTGCGCATCGGCCACTAGCTCGTTGAGGTAATCGACTTTGCCGACTTCCGGCAGCGGCGTCAGTGAAACCCCGTCTTCCCAGGGCATGCCGGGCTTGAGGGTTTCCAGTTTGCGGTTGAATTTCTCAATGAAGCTGTCGACCACGTCTTCATGCACAAACAGGATTTTCAGCGCGGTGCAACGCTGGCCGTTGAAGGACAGCGAACCGGTGACGGCCTCGCTGACGGCGTTGTCCAGGTCCACCTCGGGCAACACGATGCCGGGGTTTTTCGCATCCAGGCCCAGGGCCGCACGCAGGCGGTGCGGCTTGGGGTGCAGCTTTTTCAAGTCACTGGCGGCCTTGTTGGTGCCGATAAAGGCAAAGATGTCGATCTTGCCGCTGGCCATCAACGCACTGACGGTTTCGCGGCCGCTGCCGTAGATCACGTTGATCACTCCGGCCGGGAAGCTGTCGCGGAAAGCTTCCAGCAACGGACGGATCAGCAGCACACCGAGTTTGGCCGGCTTGAACACCACGGTATTGCCCATGATCAGCGCCGGGATCAGCGTGGTAAACGTCTCGTTGAGCGGGTAGTTGTAGGGCCCCATGCACAGCGCCACGCCCAGGGGCACGCGGCGGATCTGCCCGAGGGTGTCCTGTTCCAGCTCGAAGCGGCTGCTGCGACGGTCGAGTTCCTTGAGGGCATTGATGGTGTCGGTGATGTAGTCGCAGGTGCGGTCGAACTCTTTCTGCGAGTCCTTGAGGTTCTTGCCGATCTCCCACATCAGCAGGGTGACCACTGCGTCGCGCTGTTCGCGCATACGTCGCAAAAACGCCTCGACGTGCTGGATACGCTCCACCACGCGCATCGTCGGCCATTCACCCTGGCCACGATCATAAGCGCGCACGGCGGCATCGAGGGCGGTGAGGGCGGTGTCGGCGTCCAGCAACGGCGTGCTGCCGATCACCACGCGGCGGTCGCCCAATTGCACCGGGCTCTGCACCTGGGCCAAGGGGCCGTTCCACACCTGCAACCGGCCGTCCACCAGGTAGTCACGCTGTTCGATGGGCGCCGCCAGGCGGTATTGCTCGGGAATATCGGCGACGCTGGTGGGAAACAGCTGGGCGAGCAGGTTGCTGGTGGTCATGGCACTACCCCTGAAATAGTTGCAAAACATGACTAGAGAGTCACCCAACACGGGGCTCCATGGCAAGGCTTGTGCGCGTTGCACTGCACACCGGGGCGTGTCGCCTGCTCTTCGAGATAGTAGACTGCGCGCCTTTCTTGAAGGAGTTCACATGAGTCAGTACCAGCCGGGCATTCTTGCCGCACCGGTGCCTTTGCAGGCACGCCATCTGTTTTTTGCCGTGGACACCCTGGCAGCCGTGCCCGCTGCGCTGGACGCGCTGGTGCAGTTGACCGATTCGGCGGCAGTGGTCGGATTTGGCGAGCCGCTGGTCAACGCGCTGGGTGCAACAGTTGATGGCTTGCGCAGCTTTCCTGCCGTGAGCGCGCCGGGCGCGCACAACCCGTCCACCCAGCAGGCACTGTGGGTGTGGCTGCATGGCGTCGATCGCGGTGAGTTGCTGCTGCGCAGTCGCGCTTTCGAGAAGGCCCTGGCCCCGGCGTTTCGCCTGGTGCAGTCGACCGAAGGCTTCCGCTACAAGACCGGCTTCGACCTCACCGACTACGAAGACGGCACCGAAAACCCCCACGATGACGCTGCCGTTGAGGCCGCCCTGACCGACAGCGGCGCCAGCTTCGCCGCGATCCAGCAATGGCAGCACGACCTCGATGGCTTCGCCGCGTTGCCCGCCCAGGAGCGCGACCACATCATCGGCCGCCGCCATGGCGACAACGAAGAGTTGGAAGACGCTCCCGAATCCGCCCACACCAAACGTACCGCCCAGGAAAGCTTCACCCCGGAAGCCTTCGTGGTGCGCCGCTCCATGCCCTGGGCCGAAAATGGCCAGGCCGGGTTGATGTTCCTCGCATTCGGCCATTCCTTCGATGCGTTCGAAGCCCAACTGCGTCGCATGAGCGGGTTGGAGGACGGGATTGTCGATGGCCTGTATCGCATCAGCACGCCGTTGACCGGTGGTTACTACTGGTGTCCGCCGACCCTCGGTGGGCGCCTGGACCTGAGTGCACTGGCAGGCTGATCGCCTTTACCTGTGGCGCGTGGCTGAACATGAAAATTCGGACAGCCACGCAATCCCCCACTGAAAAAATCCCCGGCTGCCCGTAATCTAGACACCTTTGCCACTGTGCGGATTGTTCATGTCTTCTGTTGCCGATGGGCTGCCCCTCAATAAACGCCTGCCGGCCGTGATCGCGATCTCCCTGGGGATCGGCATGGCGACCCTCGACACGGCCATCGTCAACACGGCCTTGCCGACCCTGGCCGAAGGGATTGGCACCGATTCCGCCTCGGTGATCTGGGTGGTAAATGCCTACCAGTTGGCGATTATCGCCACGGTGCTGCCGTTTGCGTCCCTCAGCGATGTGCTCGGTCACCGCCGCGTGTATCTCGGCGGGTTGCTGCTGTTTATCGTCTCGTCGCTGTTTTGCGGGCTGGCCGGCTCGCTGGTGACCCTGACCGCCGCCCGTGTGGTGCAGGGGCTGGGGGCAGCGGCGATCATGAGCGTCAACACGGCGTTGCTGCGGCATATCTACCCGTCAAAAATGCTCGGGCGTGGCCTGGGCTATAACTCGCTGGTGGTGGGGCTGGCGTTTACCCTGGGGCCCACGGCGGCGTCGGCGATTCTGTCGGTGGCGACCTGGCACTGGCTGTACCTGATCAATGTGCCGTTGGGGCTGTTGGCCCTGGGATTGGGCCTGCGTTCATTGCCGACCCTGCCGATGACCGGGCATGCCTTCGACCGCCTCGCGGCTGCACTGTGTGCCGGGTTGTTCGCCTTGCTGGTGCTGGGGCTTGGCACGGCGGTGCACGGTGCGCAGGGGGCGTTGACCCTGGGCTTGATTGCGGTGGCGCTGCTGTGTGGCGCCTTGCTGCTGCGCCGGCAGGCCGGTCACCCGGCGCCGATGTTGGCGTTGGATCTGTTCAAGCGGCCGGTGTTTGCCTTGTCTTCCCTGACGGCGATCTGCGCCTTCAGCGCCCAGGGCCTGGCCTTTGTGTCGCTGCCCTTTCTGTTGCAGGCGGTGCTGGGGCATAGCCAGGTGGAAACCGGGTTCCTGATGACGCCGTGGCCGGCGGTCGTGGCGGTGATGGCCCTGGTCGCCGGGCGCCTGGCTGACCGTGTGTCCCTGGGCCTGCTGTGCGGTATCGGGCTGTTGATATTGAGTGTGGGGATGGCAGCGTTGGCGACCTTGGGCCACGGCGCGTCGGCCTTCGATATTGGCTGGCGCATGGCGTTGTGCGGTGCCGGTTTCGGCTTCTTCCAGTCGCCCAACCTCAAGGCCTTGATGACCAGTGCGCCGTTGGCGCGCAGTGGTGGGGCCAGCGGCATCGTGGCGATTTCGCGGTTGCTGGGGCAGACGCTGGGGGCGTCGTTGGTGGCGCTGTGTTTCCACCTGTCCCAGGGTAATGGCCCGCTGTATGCGCTGTGGTTGGGTTGCGTGTTTGCGCTGGTGGGCGCCGTGGCCAGTGGCCTGCGTTTACTGCCCTACGGGAAAAAGCCGTTGTAAAACCTGCGGCGGGAGGGCTACCGTGGCGACCTGAATATTTCGGGATGTTTCAGATTTATGTCCAGCCTGGCCCTCCGCACTGCCGATACCCATTCCCGCCGCGCTGCGTTGACCCTGGCCTTATGCCTGCCCAGTGATGTGTTGCTCTATCTGCTGCTGCCCATGGAGTCCCAGGCCTTTGGCATCACGCTCGCCCAGGCCGGTGTATTGCTGGCGGCCAACCGGCTGGTGCGGATTTTCGGTTACCGCCATGTGCTGAATTTCTACGCGCGCAACGGTGATCGCCTGACCTGCATGATCGCCGCCGGGGCCGCAACGCTGTGCGCCCTGGGTAATTCGGTGCTGTCGGGCTTTGCCGCGTTGTTGGGGCTGCGGCTGGTGTGGGGCCTGTGTTTCGCTGCGTTGAACCTGTCGACCCAGGTATTGGCCACCTCCGAGCCGGAGGGCGCCGCGCGCCGGGCCGGGCGTTCGCGGGCCCTGATCGCCTGGGGGCCGATGTTGGCGTTACCGTTCGGTGGCTGGCTGACGCTGTGGGTCGGGCCGCGTCCGATCTTTGTGATCCTCGCCGGCTGTTGTCTGGTGGGGCTGTGGATGGCGCGCGGCCTGCCCAGCGCCGGGCATGATTTGCACAGTACCCCGGGGCGCCGCTTCAAGTGGCCCGACAGCGTGGCGCTGTGGTCGTTTATCGAAGGCGTGGCGCTGGACGGACTGTTTATTTTCGGCCTGTCGATCCAGGCGCAGAAGCTGCTCGGCGGTAACGCGGTGCTGATCGCCGGCGGCTTGATGGCCCTGCGTTATGTCTCGGAAATGCTCCTGAGCCCCCTGGGAGGCCACGCCGCCCAGCGCTTTGGCGCGACCTCGATGTTGTTGCTGTTTTCGTTCCTGAGTGCCTTGGCTCTGACGGCGTTCGGCAGCTATTGGGTGATTGTCGGCGCGGCGGCGGTGTTGGTGCTGCGCGCGTTGCAACTGCCCCTGGTGACCACCCTGGTCGCTGAGCGCAACCCCGGTTCGCTGCGGGTGTCGGCCCTGGCGTCGAATGCGGTATGGCGTGACATCGGTGCGGGCCTCGGGCCACTGCTGGCAGGCCTGCTGTTGCCGGTGGCCTCGGCACCCCTGGTGTTTGGCGTGGCGGGTGCGGCGATTGCGGTGAGTGCGTTGTTCTGCTGGCGCACCCGTGTGGCAGCAGACTGACTTACGTGCGTTTCAATCCTTCCAGCCAGGCGGGATCAAAGCGGGTTTGTTCGGTGTCGATCCCCAGTGCCTGCATCGTGTTCTTATGCGTGTCCATTTCACCGACTAACTGCGCCTGGGCACTGGAGTTGGCGTCCAGGGCGTGCATCTGCGTCAGCCCCAGGTGATAGAAACGCAGGACCTTCATCGCCGTCGGATCATTCGCCTGTACACGCTCGGTGACGGTGTGCATCACGTTGGTCACGCGCATCAGGGTGCGCTTGAGCTGCCAGCCATACACGGCCGGTGCCAGCCACGGTTGGGTGCGGAACGGGCCGCGCAGCAGGGCGACCGTTATCAACACCCCGGCGAATACGCCACCGACATTGAAGCGGAAGTTGTCACCGCCGGGTTCGCCGAACAGCATCACCGCCAGGCTCGACAGCAGCATGGCCAGGGCCACGAACAGCACGGCTACGATCAGCGTGCTGCGGCGCGTCTGTTGGCGGTAGGTGACGGGGTCGCAGGGTTTGAGCTCGAACATCCGGTCCAGGTCTCCAGGGCGGGTAGGGGGAAGGCATCTTCTCATGGTCGGCGGTCAGTGGTGGGGCAATCAAGTTGAACCATGATCTGGGGCAGTTTCTCTAAACCGGTGTAGCCCCTTTGAGGTCAACCACCATGCCCGAATACAAGCAGCCACCGCCCGGTACCCCGGACCCTGATCGCACACCCGGCGAAGAGGAGCGCGACAACGATGCCTTGCGCCCCAATGATCCGAAAGAGCGTGACGCCCAGGATGATGTGGAGCGCGTCGAAGACGACCTGGAAAACCTCCACGACAAAGCTCGCCCGCTATAACAGGAGACCATGATGAACAAGCGCTCGGATGGACCGCCCTCCAACGAACACGCCAGCGGCAAGGATGAGCTGGGATTTGATCCGGACTCGCCCGATGTGGCTGATCCGCAGGTTGATCCCATCGGTCCGGCCATCGCCCCGCTGGATAAAAAGGCCAAGGACGACGCGAAAAAAAAGCCGCCCTACGATCCGTTGGGCGACTTGAAGAAATGAACTGAGCCCCGCCAATGAGCGGGGCTTTTTATTTATCTGGGCGGCATCCAGGTGACGTCGGTAATGCCGTACTTCTCGGCCCATGGGCGCGTGGTTTTTTTCACTTGCTCATGGCCGACGCGGCCGATACGACTGACATGCGCAATGTCAGCGTCAACGGCTGCCCAGTGCCAGGCCTCGGCGTTGTTCATCACTTCGGCACGCACCACAAAGGACTTCGGTTGACCGTGCAGTTGATAGTGGATGGTGTAGATTTTTGCGGTACTCATGTTGCCTCCCTGTCTTGTTATAGATGGAGAGGGAACGGTTTAAAAAGGTTCATTCAAAATGACAATCTGCATGCTTGCGCGGCATAGTGACGCATTGCTCCCGCGCCCAAGGATCGCGCCATGACCCTCCTGAACCACAGTCGCCTGTACCTGCAACGCCTGGGTTACGATGCGCCGCCACCGCCCACCCTGCAGACCCTGCGGGATTTGCAACTGCGTCATGTGTGCACCTTCGCCTTTGAAAGCCTGTCGACCCTGCTGCGCCTGCCGGTGCCGATCGACTTGCCCAGCGTCGAGCAGAAAGTCCTGTTCGATGGGCGGGGTGGGTATTGCTATGAGTTGAACCAGATGTTCCTGGCGCTGTTGCAGGAACTGGGCTTCGAGGCCCGCGGCATTACCGGCCGGGTGGTGATGGGCGGGCCACCGGAGGCTCGTACGGCGCGTACCCATCGCCTGAGCCTGGTGACCCTGGACGGCGTGCGCTACATCACCGACGTCGGCTTTGGTGGCATGGTGCCCAGCAGTCCGCTGCAGTTGGACACGCAAGCCGTGCAGGCCACGACCCATGAGCCGTATCGCCTGACTCTCAATGAACAGGAGAGCAGCTACACCTTGTGGGCCGAGGTCGCGGGGGAGTGGCGTAGCTTGTATGTCTTCGACCTGCAAGTGCAGGCCGACATCGACTATGAAATCGGTAACTGGTACGTCTCGACCCATCCGGGATCGCCGTTCCTGGGTCAATTGAAAGTCGCACGCCTGGCAGCGGGCGAACGCCACACGTTAAACAACGCCCAGTATGGGATTCACTATCTGGATCGGCCGAGTGACAAGCGTGTGATCCAGAGCGCCGACGAGCTGCTGGACGTGCTGGGCACTACCTTTGGGATTCGTGTGCCGGGTCACCCTCAGCTTGATTCAACCCTTGATGGCTTGGTAATGGCTGTACGCCAGGAGTATTGACCTAGAGCCATCGCTGAACCGTTTTACCTCCAGGTGGGGGCAAATTTTTCGAACCTTTGGTGCCAATCTGGGTTCGAAGCGTTTCCTGGATAATTTGCCCACCAGACAAGGAGATGTAAACGATGTCCAAACTATTCGGAAGCTTCCTCAAAAATTCCTCACTGCTGGCGCTGGTCGCCGCGCCAGCAGTGGTGTTCGCCGCACCGTCCACTGGCCCGATTTCTACCTTTGGGATCCTGGGCAGCTACAACGACTTCAAGCTCGAAGGCGGTAGTGAAAGTGATAAGGACCACATGCCCGAAGCCGGCCTTTTCTACAATTTCGGCAACAAGCTCACCGCCGAGTCGGGCTTTATCTACCAGGCAGGTGTGGAAGCCAAGTACGGTAAAAAGAGTGATAACAAACTCAAGGAAGGCCAGGCCGACCTGGATCTCGGCTGGCGTGCCGCGCTGGATGCGCGCAACTTCGTCGATGTGATCGTGGGCGGCGGTTACAGCTGGACCCGCTATGAGCTGGACTCGAACGACTACGACATGGAACTCACCAACAAGTCGCCGTTCGCCAAGGCAGCCCTGGGCTACAACCATCAGTTCGATGACATGACGCTGCGTTTCGAAGCCGGTGCGCGTCGCACCATTGATGGTCGTACCAAGCTCAAGGTGGACGGCGTGGGCAGCGACACCGTAGACCTCAAGGACCGCACTAACCCGTATGCGGAAGTCAGCCTGCTGATGAACCAGAAGGGCGACCTGCCGGTGATGGCGGGCCTTTACTACACCCGCACCGAATACAAGCTCGACGGTGATTCCGAAGTGGCCGATAACACTCGTCTCAAGCGGGATGAGTACGGGGTCAAGGTCGGTATCGCGTTCTGACGCGGTTGCAATGTAAAACGCCCCGAACATTCGGGGCGTTTTTTTGGGGGCTGTTGCAGGTCAGCCCAGAACGCAAAAACGGCGCCCTGGGGCGCCGTTTCTGTTGGTTCACATACCGCTAAGGGATCAAACCCCCAGCACCGCGTGCTGCACCAGGGTCAGCAACGGTTGTGGGTACACGCCGAGGAAGAAGGCGAGCAGGGCGATGGCCAGCAGCATCACGCCACCGGCTTTCTGTTCCCAGTGCAACTCGGCATCCACACGGCGCAGGTTTGGCTCGATCAGGTACAGGGTGACCATCACGCGCAGGTAGTAGAACACGCCGATGGCACTGCCCAGTACCAGGGACGCAACCAGCCACCACTCGTGGGCTTCGACACCGGTCGCGACGATGTAGAACTTGCCGATAAAGCCCGCGGTCAGCGGGATACCGGCCAGGGACAGCATCATCACGGTGAGTACGGCGGTCAGGTACGGACGGCGCCAGAACAGGCCGCGGTATTCGTACAGGGCGTCGGCGTCACGGCCCTTGTAAGGCGAGGACATCAGGGTGATCACGCCGAACGCGCCGAGGCTGGTGATCACGTAGGTGACCAGGTACACGCCGATGGCTTCCACGGCCAGGCCTTTGCTCGCCACCAGGGCGATCAGCAGGTAGCCGAAGTGGGCGATGGACGAGTAACCCAGCAGACGCTTGAGGTTGTTCTGGGTCAGGGCCAGCAGGTTGCCGAACAGGATCGACGCGATGGCGATCACGGTCAGTACGTTGCTCAGCACGCCGGTGTTGGCGGCAGGCGAGATCTGGAACAGACGCACCATCACCGCAAACACAGCGACCTTGGACGCGGTCGCCAGGAACGCCGCCACCGGCGCCGGGGCGCCTTCGTACACGTCCGGGGTCCACAGGTGGAACGGCACCAGCGACAGCTTGAACGCCAGGCCGATCAGCATCATTGCCAGGCCCAGTTGGGCAATCGGCGCAGGGCTGTTGGTGGCGGCCAGGGCGTGACCGATACCGGTGAAGCTCAGGCTGCCGGCTTCGGCGTAGAGCAGGGCCATGCCGAACAACAGGAACGCGGAACCGGCGGCCGACAGCACCATGTACTTGATGCCGGCTTCCAGGGAGCGCTTGTTGAAGAAGGCGTAGGCCACCAGGCCGTAGGTCGGGATCGACAGCAGTTCCAGGCCGATGAACAAGCCGGCCAGGTGCTGCGCGCTGACCAGCACGATACCGCCGGCCGCAGCCAGCAGGATCAGCAGGTACAGCTCTTCGCGGTTGCCCGGGTAGCCGGTGCCGCCTTCGCCGAGGTAGGCGTGGGCGAGGGTGACGCAGGCCAGGGTGGCGACGAGGATCAGCGCGATATACAGCAGCGCGAAGTCATCGACCATCATCAGCGGAGTCACCGCCAGTGGCGCGACCTTGAGTGCCGGGATAATCGACAGCAAGGCCAGGTTCAAACCGGCGCAGGACAGCAGGAACGTTTGTGAGTGATTGCGGCGCCAGGCGATCGCCAGCATCACCACCACGATGGTGAGGCTGGTGATCAGCAGCGGCGCAAGCGCGATAAAGTGTTGGATCGTGAATTCCATAGCGCTCTTACCGGGCCGAAGCGAGTTGAGAGAAGGCGGTGCCGAACCACTGCTGCACGCCATGCATCGTCGCGGCAGAAGTGTCCAGGAACGGTTGCGGGTACACGCCGATGTAGATCAGCAATACCGCAAGGCCGAGCACCATGATCAGTTCGCGAGCGTCCATCCCCTTGAGGACGGTGTCGGACTTGGCCGGGCCGAAGTAGGCGCGGTGGATCATGATCAGCGAGTAGACCGAACCGAATACCAGGCCGGACGTAGCAATGGCACTGATCCACGGCGTTTGCACGAAGGCACCCATCAGGATCAGGAACTCGCCGATAAAGTTGCCGGTACCCGGCAAGCCCAGGGACGCGGCGGCGAAGAACAGGCTGATCGCCGGCAGGTACGCAATGCGCGACCACACGCCGCCCATCTCACGCATGTCACGGGTGTGCAGGCGCTCGTACAACTGGCCACTCAGGATAAACAGTGCGGCGGCGGAGACACCGTGGGCCAGCATCTGGATCACGGCGCCTTGCAACGCCAGCTGGCTGCCGGAGTAGATGCCGATCAGTACGAAGCCCATGTGGGAAACGGACGAGAAGGCAATCAGACGCTTGATATCGGTTTGCGCGAACGCCAGGAACGCACCGTAGAAGATCCCGATCAGACCGAGGGTCATGGCAATCGGCGCGAACTCGGCCGAGGCATTCGGGAACAGCGGCAGGGCGAAACGCAGCAGGCCGTAGGCCGCCGTCTTCAGCAGGATACCGGCCAGGTCCACGGAACCGGCGGTCGGCGCCTGGGCGTGAGCGTCAGGCAGCCAGGAGTGGAACGGCACCACCGGCAGCTTCACCGCGAAGGCGATGAAGAAGCCCAGCATCAGGATGTACTCGGTGGTCAGGGACATCTTGGTTTTCAACAGGTCGGCGTAGTTGAAGGTAATCACGCCCGTCGAGTTGAAGTTGACCAGTACCAGGCCCAGGATCGCCACCAACATGATCAGGCCGGAAGCCTGGGTGAAGATGAAGAACTTGGTCGCCGCGTAGATCCGGGTTTTCTTGCCGTCCGAAGAACTGTGACCCCAGAGCGCAATGAGGAAGTACATCGGCACCAGCATCATTTCCCAGAAGAAGAAGAACATGAACAGGTCGAGGGCGAGGAACACGCCGACAACGCCGCCCAGGATCCACATCAGGTTCAGGTGGAAGAAGCCCACGTGACGCTGGATCTCTTTCCAGGAGCAGAGTACCGAGAGGATACCCAGCAGGCCGGTCAGCAGGATCATCAACAGCGACAGGCCGTCGAGGGCCAGGTGCACGTTGATGCCGAAGCGCTGGATCCACACGTGCTTGAATTCAAGCGCGAACGTCGGATCGACACCCGGTGCCGGAGCGAATGAATAGTCGCCATGGGCCCACAGCCAGAGGCCGAGTGCGAGTTCCAGGGACATGGTCAGCAACGCAATCCAGCGTGGGAGGGTGGCGCCGAAGCGTTCACCCATCCAGCAGAGCAGGCCGCCGATAAAGGGGATCAGGATTAGCCAGGGCAGAATCATGACGGGCTCGTTTCCTTTCGCAAGTTCGCAAAGTTCATATCAGACCGCTACCACAACGATGGCGCCGATCACCAGCACGGCACCGGCCGCCATGGAAGCCGCATACCAACGCAACTGGCCGGTCTCGGTACGGCTCAGGGCGGTGTGACCGCCTTTGGCCGCGCGCGGGATCAAACCGATGGTCTGGTCGAGCGGGTCTTTACGCAGTACATGACTGATGGCCAGGTAGGGCTTGACGAACAGTTTGTCGTAGAGCCAGTCGAAGCCCCAGGCCGCGAACCACCAGGCTGAGAGGAAACGGCCGATGCCACTGTTGGCCACGGCGGTCACGAAGCGACGCTTGCCGAGGAACAGCAGGGCCGCCAGCAGGATGCCGGCGATGGCAATGGCGCCCGAGGCAATTTCCAGGCTGTGCTTGGCGGCGCCGCCGGCATGGCCGGCGCTTTCCGGCAGTACACCGGCCAGTGGCGGGGTGATCAGCGCGCCGATGAAGGTCGACAGGATGATCAGCACCGACAATGGCAACCAGTGGGAGATGCCATGGCCTGCGTGGGCTTCGGTCTTGGCTTCACCGTGGAAGGTGATGAAGATCAGGCGGAAGGTGTACAGCGAGGTCATGAACGCACCCACCAGGCCTGCGTACAGCAGGTTCTGGTTACCGCTGGCAAAGGCTTCCCAGAGGATTTCGTCCTTGGAGTAGAAACCGGCGGTCACCAGCGGCAGGGCGGCCAGGGCGGCACCACCGACGATGAAGCTGGCGTAGGCCAGTGGCAGTTTCTTCCACAGGCCGCCCATCTTGAAGATGTTCTGCTCGTGGTGGCAGGCCACGATCACCGCACCGGAGGCCAGGAACAGCAGGGCCTTGAAGAAGGCGTGGGTCATCAGGTGGAAGATCGCGGCGTCCCAGGCGCCGACGCCCAGGGCCAGGAACATGTAGCCGATCTGGCTCATGGTCGAGTAGGCGAGGATCCGCTTGATGTCGGTCTGCACCAGCGCGGCGAAGCCGGCCAGCACCAGGGTCACGCCGCCGACGATGCCCACCAGGTGCAGGATGTCCGGCGCCAGGGTGAACAGGCCGTGGGTACGGGCGATCAGGTAGACACCGGCGGTCACCATGGTTGCGGCGTGGATCAGTGCCGACACCGGGGTAGGACCGGCCATGGCATCTGCCAGCCAGGTCTGCAGCGGCAGTTGCGCGGATTTACCCACGGCGCCGCCCAGCAGCATCAAGGTCGCCAGGGTGATCCAGAAGTCGCCGACCTGGAATTTCTGCGGTGCCAGCACCAGCAGTTCCTGGATGTTCAGCGTGCCCACCTGTTGGAACAGGATGAACAGGCCGATGGCCATGAACACGTCGCCGATGCGGGTGACGATAAATGCCTTGAGTGCCGCGTTACCGTTGTTGCGGTTGCTGTAGTAGAAACCGATCAACAGGTACGAGCACAGGCCTACGCCTTCCCAACCGAAGTACAGGAACAACAGGTTATCGCCAAGCACCAGGAACAGCATGCTGGCGATAAACAGGTTGGTGTACGAGAAGAAGCGCGAGTAGCCCGCTTCACCGCGCATGTACCAGGACGCGAACAGGTGGATCAGGAAGCCCACGCCCACCACCACGCCAAGCATGGTGATCGACAGGCCGTCGACGTAGAGGGCGAAGTTGGGCTTGAAGCCCTCCACCGACATCCACTGCCACAGCACCAGGGTGTAGTGGCCACCTTCCGGCGGCGCCACGTTGAATTGCCAGATGACGTAGGCGGCAACGATGGCCGACAGGCCAATGGAGCCCACACCGATCAGGGCCGAAAGGTTTTCCGACCAGCGTCCGCGAGAGAACGACAGCAGCAGGAAACCGATCAGGGGAAATACGAAAGTCAGAAAGATCATGTTCATCCGCGCATCTCACTGGCAGCGTCGATATCAAGCGTGTGGAAGCGACGATACAGTTGCAGCAGGATCGCCAGGCCGATACTGGCCTCGGCGGCTGCCAGGCTGATCACCAGGATGAACATGACTTGTCCATCCGGCTGGCCCCAACGTGCACCTGCAACGATGAACGCCAGTGCCGCAGCGTTCATCATGATTTCCAGGCTCATCAACACGAACAGAATGTTACGGCGAACCATCAGGCCGACCAGGCCAAGGCAGAACAGGATGCCGGCGACCGCCAGACCATGCTCCAAAGGGATAGCAGGCATCGTCATTGCTCCTTGGCTTCGTTGCGGCCCAAGTGGAAGGCGGTGATGGCTGCGGCGAGCAGCAGCATCGAAGCCAGTTCGACCACCAGCAGGTACGGGCCGAACAGGCTGATGCCCACGGCTTTCGCGTCCACGGTGGTATGGCCGATGGCCTGGCCGCTCTGGTGAGCGAACAGCACATACAGCAGTTCACCCAGCAGCAGCGCTGCGAGGACAACCGGGCCGAGCCAGATGCCGGGCTTGAGCCAGACGCGTTCCTGGGCGACCGAGGCCGGCCCGAGGTTGAGCATCATCACCACAAACACGAACAGCACCATGATGGCGCCGGCGTAGGCGATCACTTCCAGCACACCGGCAAACGGCGCGCCGAGGCTGAAGAAGGTCATGGCCACGGCGATCAGCGAAATGATCAGGTAGAGCAGGGCGTGCACGGGGTTGGTGTTGGTGATCACGCGAAGCGTGGACACAACCGCGATACCCGATGCGAAATAGAAAGCGAATTCCATCTTTCTTCCTTAAGGCAGCAAGCTCTTCACGTTGATCGGCTCGGCTTCGTTTTGTGCGGCGCCTTTCGGCTTACCGGCAACGGCCATACCTGCAACACGATAGAAGTTGTAATCAGGGTTTTTACCGGGACCAGAGATCAAAAGATCTTCTTTCTCGTACACCAGGTCCTGACGTTTGAACTCGGCCATCTCGAAATCCGGTGTGAGCTGGATCGCGGTGGTCGGGCAAGCTTCCTCGCAGAGGCCGCAGAAAATGCAGCGCGAGAAGTTGATGCGGAAGAAGTCCGGGTACCAGCGACCGTCTTCGGTTTCAGCTTTCTGCAGGGAGATGCAACCCACCGGGCACGCCACGGCGCACAGGTTGCAGGCTACGCAACGCTCTTCGCCATCGGGGTCGCGGGTCAGCACGATGCGGCCGCGATAGCGCGGCGGCAGGTACACCGCTTCTTCCGGGTATTGCAGGGTGTCGCGTTTACGGAAGCCATGACCGAACACCATCACCAGGCTTCGCAACTGGGTACCGGTACCCTTAACGATGTCGCCAATATATTTGAACATGGGTCAAATCCTCACTGAACCGCGCCCGCTGGCGTGTTCAACAACACAACGGCAGCAGTCACCAGCAAATTGATCAGGGTCAGCGGCAGGCAGAAGCGCCAGCTGAAATCCATCACCTGGTCGTATCGTGGACGCGGAATGGAAGCGCGCAGCAGGATAAACAGCATGATGAAGAACGCGGTCTTCAGGAAGAACCAGAAGAACGCCAGCTGTGGCAGGATGCCGAACGGACCGTGCCAGCCGCCGAAGAACAGCGTGACCAGCAGGGCCGAGATCAAGATGATGCCGATGTATTCACCGACGAAGAACATGCCCCATTTCATGCCGGCGTATTCAATGTGGTAACCGTCGGCCAGTTCCTGTTCCGCTTCCGGCTGGTCGAACGGGTGACGGTGGGTCACGGCGACGCCGGCGATGAAGAAGGTACAGAAGCCGAAGAACTGCGGAATGATGAACCACAGGTTCTGCGCCTGGTACTCGACGATGTCGCGCATGTTGAACGAGCCGACCTGCACCACGATGCCCATCAGCGCGAGGCCCATGAACACTTCGTAGGACACGGTCTGGGCCGAGGCCCGCAGGCTGCCCAGCAGGGCGAACTTGTTGTTGCTCGACCAGCCGGCGAACAGCACCGCGTAGACCGACAGGCCGGCCATGGCGAAGAAGAACAGCAAGCCGATGTTCAGGTCCGCCACGCCCCAGGTCGGGGTGATCGGGATGATCGCGAAGGCGATCAGCAAGGCGCTCATGGCCACGACCGGTGCCAGGGTGAAGATCACCTTGTCGGCAAACGGCGGGGTCCAGTCTTCCTTGAAGAACATCTTCAGCATGTCGGCGGCGATCTGGAACATACCGAACGGGCCAACGCGGTTCGGACCGTAACGGTCCTGCCACCAGCCCAGCAGGCGACGTTCGACGAAGCTGAGCAGGGCGCCCGCGACGACCACGGCCAACAGGATCACGATGGCCTTGACGACCGAGATGATCACGTCGATCACTTCAGGGGTGAACCAGGTCATTGCGCTGCCTCCTGCAGACCGTCAACGGTTTTGCCGAAGATCGCCGGCGGGATGCCGGCGAGGCCTTTAGGCAGGGCAACCAAGCCGGCACCCAGCTCTTCGTTGATACGCAGCGGCAGACGCAGGGTCTGGCCGGCCACGGTCACGCTGAGCAGGGCGCCGTCGTTGACGCCCAGGCGGTCGGCTTCGGACTTGGCCACGGACACGTAGGCTTCGGGAATGCGCTCTTGTACCGGCGCGGCCTTGGAAGAGGTCTCTTCGCTGCCGAACAGGTGGAAGAACGGCACAACCTGCCAGGTGCCCTGGGCCGGGTTGAACGGACGCGGCACCGCAGCGAACCAGTTCAGCGCGTCGCCCTGGGTTTCGATCAGGCGGGTGCCCGGGTCGCCGGCGCGGATGTGACCACCGACTTCGTCCTGGAACTTGTTCCAGGCCTGTGGCGAGTTCCAGCCCGGCGACCAGGCAAACGGCACCTGCTGACGTGGCTCGACCGAACCCGAGTAACCTTCCATGGAGAAGGCGAATGCGGTGTCGTTGTCTTGCGGGGTACGCGGTTCGTGCACGCTGATGTCGGCGCGCATGGCGGTACGACCGGAATAACGCAGCGGCTCACGGGCGAGCTTCATGCCCTTGATGCGGAACGCGGCGGACGGTGCGGCGTCGACGATACGCGCCAGCTGCGGCGCGCTCGCGGCGGCTGCGGCGGTGACGTGGTCGAGCTGGGTCCAGTCGATCGGCTGGTTCAGCAGGGTCGCGCGCAGGGCATGCAGCCAGCGCCAGCCTTCGTGAACCAGGATGCTGGCGTCCATGTACTTCGGATCGAACACCTGGAAGAAGCGCTGGGCACGACCTTCCTGGCTGACCAGGGTGCCGTCGCCTTCGGCGAAGGTGGCGGCCGGCAGTACCAGGTCGGCGCGATCGCTGGTGGCGGTCTTCTGGTGGTCGGCGACGATCAGGACCTTGGCGGCATTCAGCGCAGCGTCAACCTTGGCGGCGTCGGTGCGGGTGTACAGGTCGTTTTCCAGCACCACGATCGCATCGGCGGTGCCGTCGATCACGGTTTGCAGGGCCGCGTCCAGGGACTCGCCACCGAGCATGGCCAGGCCGAGGCTATTGGCTTCCGGCACCACCAGGCTGATGGAACCGTTCTTGTCGCGCAGCTTCAAGGCCTTGGCGATGTTGGCGGCGGCTTCGATCAAGGCCTTGGAACCCAACGAGGTACCGGCAATGATCAATGGACGCTTGGCTGCCAGCAGGGCGTCGGCAATACGCTGGGCCAGTTCGACGGCTTCAGTGTCCAGGCCTTCGACCGCTGGTGCGCTGGCGTCGAGGGCGTGGGCCACGGCGAAACCGATGCGGGCCAGGTCGTCCGGTGCGGCGTGGACGCATTCTTCGGCGATGTCGTCGAGCTTGGTTTCCGTCAGGCTGGCGATAAACAGCGGGTTCAGCGCGTGCTGGCCGATGTTTTTCACCGCAGCGTCGAGCCAAGGCTGTACGCGCATGGCGTCGGCCATGTCTTCGGCCTTGCCTTTGACCGATTGACGCAGGGACAGCGCGATACGCGCGGCGGTCTGGGTCAGGTCTTCACCGAGCACGAAGATGGCATCGTGGTCTTCGATGTCGCGCATGTTCGGCACCGGCAGCGGGCTGTCGTTCAGCACCTGCAGGACCAGGCGGATGCGCTCCAGCTCACCGGCTTCGATACCGGAGTAGAAGTGCTCGGCACCCACCAGCTCGCGCAACGCGTAGTTGCTTTCGAGGCTGGCGCGGGGCGAGCCGATACCGACGATGTTGCGGCCGCGCAGCAGGTCGGCGGCTTTGTCCAGCGCCGCGTCCAGGCTCAGCTTGGCGCCATCGGCCAGCAGTGGCTGGCGTGGGCGGTCTTCGCGGTTGACGTAGCCATAGCCGAAACGGCCACGGTCGCACAGGAAGTACTGGTTGACCGAACCGTTGAAGCGGTTTTCGATGCGACGCAGTTCGCCGTAGCGCTCGCCCGGGGAGATGTTGCAACCGCTCGAGCAGCCATGGCAGATGCTTGGCGAGAACTGCATGTCCCACTTACGGTTGTAGCGCTCGGAGTGAGTCTTGTCGGTGAATACACCGGTCGGGCAGACCTCGGTGAGGTTGCCGGAGAACTCGCTTTCGAGCACGCCGTCTTCAACGCGACCGAAGTACACGTTGTCGTGGGCGCCGAATACGCCGAGGTCGGTGCCGCCGGCGTAGTCCTTATAGAAGCGTACGCAGCGGTAGCAGGCGATGCAGCGGTTCATTTCGTGGGAAATGAACGGGCCCAGCTGCTGGTTCTGGTGGGTACGCTTGGTGAAGCGATAGCGGCGCTCGTTGTGGCCGGTCATCACCGTCATGTCTTGCAGGTGGCAGTGACCGCCTTCCTCACAGACCGGGCAGTCGTGGGGGTGGTTGGTCATCAGCCATTCGACAACGCTGGCGCGGAACGCCTTGGATTCTTCATCGTCGATGGAGATCCAGGTGTTGTCGGTGGCTGGGGTCATGCAGGACATGACGATACGACCACGGGTGTCGTTTTCGTCGGTGTACTGCTTGACCGCACACTGGCGACAGGCACCGACGCTACCAAGCGCGGGGTGCCAGCAGAAATACGGGATGTCGAGGCCGAGCGACAGACACGCCTGTAACAGGTTGTCCGCCCCATCGACTTCGAGCGCTTTGCCGTCTACGTGGATAGTGGCCATGGTTCAAAGTTCTTCGTTGGCCCGTTGTCAGCGGGCGTGGCTAATGGAATCTTGTTATTCATGTGCATCTACACAGCCTTCACGGCGTCAGCACATGAGCAGGCGAAGGGCACGGACCCTTCGCCTGTTTAAGCGTTACGCGCCGACTACGATCGGCCTTGCCAGAGGCGGGACGGCGGCGCTGGTGGGCGCGATGCCGGCTTCGAACTCCGAGCGGAAGTATTTGATTGCGCTGCCCAATGGCTCCACGGCGCCCGGTGCGTGAGCACAGAAGGTCTTGCCTGGGCCGAGGAAACCGACCAGGCCCAGCAGGGTTTCGATATCACCCTCGCGGCCTTCGCCGTTTTCCAGGGCCATCAGCAGCTTGACGCTCCACGGCAGGCCGTCGCGGCATGGGGTGCAGAAGCCGCAGGATTCACGGGCAAAGAACTGCTCCATGTTGCGCAGCAGCGAGACCATGTTCACGGTGTTGTCCACCGCCATCGCCAGGCCGGTACCCATCCGGGTGCCCACCTTGCCGATGCCGCCGGCATACATCTGTGCGTCGAGGTGCTCGGGGAGCAGGAAGCCGGTGCCGGCGCCGCCTGGCTGCCAGGCCTTGAGGGTGTAGCCGTCGCGCATGCCGCCGGCGTAGTCCTCGAACAGCTCGCGTGCGGTCACGCCGAACGGCAGCTCCCACAGGCCAGGGTTCTTGACCTTGCCGGAGAAGCCCATGAGCTTGGTGCCCATGTCTTCGCTGCCTTCGCGGGCCAACGATTTGTACCAGTCCACGCCGTCGGCGATGATCGCCGGCACGTTGCACAGGGTCTCGACGTTGTTCACGCAGGTCGGCTTGCCCCACACGCCCACGGCGGCAGGGAAGGGCGGCTTGGAGCGCGGGTTGGCGCGGCGGCCTTCGAGGGAGTTGATCAGTGCGGTTTCTTCGCCGCAGATGTAACGCCCGGCGCCGGTGTGCACGAACAGTTCGAAGTCAAAGCCCGAACCGAGGATGTTCTTGCCCAGCAGGCCTGCGGCCTTGGCTTCTGCCACGGCACGGTTGAGGTGCTTGGCGGCGGTGGTGTATTCGCCGCGCAGGAAGATGTAGCCACGGTAGGTTTTCAGCGCGCGGGCGCTGATCAGCATGCCTTCGATCAGCAGATGGGGCAGTTGCTCCATCAGCATGCGGTCTTTCCAGGTGTTGGGTTCCATTTCATCCGCGTTGCACAGCAGGTAGCGGATGTTGATGGATTCGTCTTTGGGCATCAGGCCCCACTTAACACCGGTGGGGAAGCCTGCACCGCCGCGACCCTTGAGGCCGGCGTCCTTCACGGTCTGGACGATGTCGTCCTGGGCCATGTCGGCGAAGGCCTTGCGCGCAGCGGCGTAGCCGTTCTTGGCCTGGTACTCGTCAAGCCATACCGGCTCGCCGTCGTCACGCAGGCGCCAGGTCAGCGGGTGGGTCTCGGCCGAACGCTTGATCAGGTTGGCCGGGCCGAAGGAAGTCAGGGTCATGGGTAGCCCTCGAGCAATTGGGTCACGCCAGCAGGCTGCACGTCACCGAATGTGTCGTCGTCGATCATCAACGCCGGCGCCTTGTCGCAGTTGCCCAGGCAGCACACCGGCAGCAGCGTGAAGCGGCCGTCCGGGGTGGTCTGGCCGAGGCCGATGCCCAGCTTGGCCTGGATCTCGCTGACCACTGATTCGTGGCCACCGATGTAGCAGACCATGCTGTCGCACACGCGAATGATGTGGCGGCCGACCGGCTGGCGGAAGATCTGGCTGTAGAACGTCGCCACGCCTTCAACGTCGCTGGCGGGAATGCCGAGGATCTCGCCGATGGCGTAGAGGGCGCCGTCCGGCACCCAGCCACGTTCCTTCTGGACGATCTTCAAGGCTTCGATCGACGCCGCGCGCGGGTCTTCGTAGTGATGCAGCTCGTGCTCGATGGCCGAGCGCTCGGTTTCACTCAAGGTGAAACGGTCTGTCTGGATAAGCGTGCTGTTCATGCTTAGCGGTCCACGTCGGCCATAACGAAATCGATACTACCCAGGTACGCAATCAAGTCCGCGACCATCTCGCCTTTGATCACCGAAGGGATCTGCTGCAAGTGGGCGAAGCTTGGGGTACGTATCCGGGTGCGGTAGCTCATGGTGCCGCCATCGCTCGTCAGGTAATAACTGTTGATACCCTTGGTCGCTTCGATCATCTGGAAGGATTCGTTGGCCGGCATTACCGGGCCCCACGAAACCTGCAGGAAGTGCGTGATCAGGGTTTCGATGTGCTGCAGCGTGCGCTCTTTCGGCGGCGGCGTGGTCAGCGGGTGATCCGCCTTGTACGGGCCGGCCGGCATGTTGCGCATGCACTGCTCGATGATCTTCAGGCTCTGGCGCATTTCTTCGACGCGCACGATGCAACGGTCGTAGGCATCGCCATTGGCGGCCAGGGGGACTTCGAACTCGAAGTTTTCGTAGCCCGAGTACGGACGCGCCTTGCGCAGGTCGAAATCGCAACCGGTCGAACGCAGGCCGGCACCGGTGACGCCCCATTCCAGGGCCTCTTTGGTGTTGTACTGGGCGACGCCGATGGTACGGCCCTTGAGGATGCTGTTATCCAACGCAGCCTTCTGGTATTCGTCCAGGCGCTTGGGCATCCAGTCGATGAATTCCTTGACCAGGCGTTCCCAGCCATTCGGCAGGTCGTGGGCGACGCCGCCGATGCGGTACCAGGCCGGGTGCAGGCGGAAACCGGTGATGGCTTCGATGACCTTGTAGGCGCGCTGACGGTCGGTGAAGGTGAAGAACACCGGGGTCATGGCGCCGACGTCCTGGATATAGGTACCCAGGAACAGCAGGTGGCTGGTGATCCGGAAGAACTCGGCCATCATGATGCGGATGGTGTCGACGCGGTCCGGGACCTTGATGCCGGCCAGCTTCTCGACCGAGAGCACGTACGGCAGGTTGTTCATCACGCCGCCGAGGTAGTCGATACGGTCGGTGTACGGGATGAAGCTGTGCCACGACTGACGCTCGGCCATCTTCTCGGCACCACGGTGGTGGTAGCCGATGTCCGGTACGCAGTCGACGATTTCTTCGCCGTCCAGTTGCAGGATGATGCGGAAGGCACCGTGGGCCGAAGGGTGGTTCGGGCCCAGGTTGAGGAACATGTAGTCCTCGTTGGTGCCGGAGCGCTTCATGCCCCAGTCTTCCGGACGGAAGCGCGCGGCCTCTTCTTCAAGCTGCTGCTTGGCGAGGTTGAGGCTGAACGGGTCGAATTCGGTGGCGCGGGCAGGGAAGTCCTTGCGCAGCGGGTGACCTTCCCACGTTGGCGGCATCATGATGCGCGTCAGGTGCGGGTGGCCCGGGAAGTCGATACCGAACATGTCCCAGACTTCGCGCTCGTACCAGCTGGCGTTCGGCCAGATACCGGTCACGGTCGGCACGCTCAGGTCGCTCTCGGACAGTGCGACCTTGATCATCACGTCGCTGTTACGTTCGATCGACAGCAAGTGATAGAACACGGTGAAATCGGCGCCGCTCGGCAGGCCCTGGCGCTTGGTGCGCAGGCGCTCGTCCACGCCATGCAGGTCATAGAGCATGACGTACGGCTTGGGCAGGTTGCGCAGGAAGGTCAGGACTTCGACGAGCCTGGCACGCGCCACCCACAGCACCGGCATACCGGTGCGTGTGGCCTGGGCGGTGAAGGCGTCAGGGCCAAAACGGTTATTGAGTTCGACGACCACATCCTGGTCGTCTGCCTTATAAGGCGGGATGTACAGAGCACTGCCTGTAGTCATGGTTTTTTATCGCTTTCGGTCAACGTAAAGAATGAAGCCAGGTTTTCGTTCTATAAAAGAAGCGGGGCTGGATCAGACTTCGTCGGGGCTGCGCAGGTTGGTGACTGCGATTCGCTGTTCGCGGCGCTGTTCCTTTTGCGACGGCATCTCGGCGCGGTACACGCCTTGATCGCCGACGACCCAGGAAAGCGGGCGACGCTCCTTGCCAATCGATTCCTGCAACAGCATCAAGCCTTGCAGGAATGCTTCGGGGCGGGGCGGGCAGCCAGGCACGTAGACGTCCACGGGCAGGAACTTGTCCACCCCCTGAACCACGGAGTAGATGTCGTACATGCCACCGGAGTTGGCGCACGAACCCATGGAGATAACCCACTTCGGCTCGAGCATTTGCTCGTAGAGACGCTGAATGATCGGCGCCATCTTGATAAAGCAGGTACCGGCGATAACCATGAAATCCGCCTGGCGCGGTGATGCCCGGATAACTTCGGCGCCAAAGCGCGCGATGTCGTGGGGCGCCGTGAAGGCGGTGGTCATTTCCACGTAGCAGCACGAAAGGCCGAAGTTGTACGGCCACAGGGAGTTCTTACGTCCCCAGTTGACCGCGCCACTCAGCACGTCTTCGAGCTTGCCCATGTAGATGTTCTTGTGGACTTGGTCTTCTAACGGATCGGAAACGGTTTCCCGTTCGCCGATGGGGTACTGCTCGTTAGGAGCATCCGGGTCGATCCTGGTGAGATTGTATTGCATCGCCAAAGCCTCATTGTTTCAGCTTCGCTTGCCGCTTACGACGAGCTTCCGGAGCCCAGTCAAGGGCGCCCACTCGAAATAGGTAGACAAGGCCTGCCAACAGAATTGCTATGAAAACGAGGGCTTCGACGAATCCGGTCCAGCCGCTTTCGCGGACGGACACAGACCAGGCAAAGAGAAAGAGGGCTTCGATGTCGAAGATCACGAAGAGCATCGCGACCAGATAGAATTTGGCTGAGAGCCGCAAGCGGGCGCCACCTGTAGGCAGCATGCCGGATTCGAACGGTTCATTCTTGCTGCGGCCCCAGGCTTTTGACCCGAGGAGGCTGGACACACCGAGCATGAAGGCGCAAAGGCCGACAACACCGAGGAGGAAAATGGCAAAGCCCCAGTTGTGGGCCATGAGTCCTGTCGCTTCGGTCATGCTGGAAATCCTTAACAGAGAGCAAAGGTCTCTGAGCTCGAAAAAGTAACGATGCAGTGACGATATGTCGCACTGCAATCAATCGCGGTGATTTTATGGCTAAACACCGGGCAAGTAAAATTCCTAGGGCGAAATTATTCGATGGAATAAGCACATAGTGCACCTTCTTGGGGCTGTAGCCCTTGCGGGGCGGGCATTAGCGGGCATTTGATCAAATGTGTTTTGTTTAACCTGTAACGAAGTTTTTAGGCTCTAAATGATAATGAATATTGTTTGCATGGGGTTTAAGCGATTGTTTCTCATACAGCGGAGTAAGTTGCCGTTACTTGCCTGATTAGCGCGAGTTGTTGGAGCGGATCTTTTAACTGATTTATCTGCTGCGAATACCGCTCTGGATCAAGGTTTTGTACAAAATCTTCAGGTTGCGAGGGTTCCTCATGTGGGAGGGGTTGCCTCCTCCAACATTTGGCTTTGGTGAGTCAGCGTGATGTGTACCGGCAAAAAAAACGCCCCGAACCAGTCGGGGCGTGATTGTCGTGCGGCACTGCGGTTAGCTCTTTAACGGGTCCGCCGTGGCCGTGTACTCACATCGATCAGTGGAACTGCTCTTCTTCGGTCGAACCGGTCAGCGCGGTCACGGACGAGGTGCCGCCCTGGATCACGGTGGTCATGTCGTCGAAGTAGCCGGTGCCGACTTCCTGCTGGTGGGCCACAAAGGTGTAGCCCTTGGCGGCGTCAGCGAATTCCTGTTCCTGCAGCTTCACGTAGGCAGTCATGTCGTTGCGGGCGTAGTCGTGCGCCAGGTTGAACATGCTGTGCCACATGTTGTGAATGCCGGCCAGGGTGATGAACTGGTGCTTGTAGCCCATGGCGGACAGTTCGCGCTGGAACTTGGCGATGGTCGCGTCGTCCAGGTTCTTTTTCCAGTTGAAGGAAGGCGAGCAGTTGTAGGACAGCAGCTGGTCCGGGTATTCCTTCTTGATCGCTTCGGCAAAGCGGCGGGCTTCGTCCAGGTCCGGCTTGGCGGTTTCGCACCAGATCAGGTCGGCGTACGGCGCGTAGGCCAGGCCGCGGGCGATGGCCTGGTCGAGACCGGCGCGCACTTTGTAGAAACCTTCCTGGGTACGTTCGCCCGTCACGAACGGCTGGTCGTACGGGTCGCAGTCCGAAGTCAGCAGGTCTGCAGCGTTGGCATCGGTACGGGCCAGGATGATGGTCGGCGTGCCGGCAACGTCAGCCGCCAGGCGCGCAGCGGTCAGCTTCTGTACGGCTTCCTGGGTCGGTACCAGTACCTTGCCGCCCATGTGGCCGCATTTCTTCACCGACGCCAGTTGGTCTTCGAAGTGCACGCCGGCCGCGCCAGCCTCGATCATGCTCTTCATCAGCTCGTAGGCGTTCAGTACGCCGCCGAAACCGGCTTCGGCGTCTGCCACGATGGGCGCGAAGTAGTCGATGTAGCCTTCATCACCAGGGCCTTTACCGGCTTTCCACTGGATCTGGTCGGCACGACGGAACGAGTTGTTGATGCGCTTGACCACGGTCGGCACGGAGTCCACCGGGTACAGCGATTGGTCGGGGTACATGGACTCAGCGGAGTTGTTGTCCGCTGCCACTTGCCAGCCGGACAGGTAGATTGCCTGGATACCGGCTTTCACCTGTTGGACTGCCTGGCCGCCAGTGAGGGCGCCCATGCAGTTGACGAAATCTTTCTCGGGGCGGAAGGACGGCTTGGCACCTTGGGTGACCAGCTTCCACAGCTTCTCGGCGCCGAGTTTTGCAAAGGTGTGCTCAGGTTGAACCGAGCCACGCAGGCGGACGACGTCAGCAGCGGAATAAGCGCGGGTTACGCCTTTCCAGCGTGGGTTTTCAGCCCAGTCTTTCTCGAGGGCTGCAATTTGCTGTTCGCGTGTCAGTGCCATGGGGGAAAACCTCGTCGCATAGGTCTAGGTGGAAAATTCCATTTGCCAGCCACGTAGTGAATGCGTGGTTATGGCTGCTCGCTGACCAGAAGCTCAGGTGTTCAAGTCAAGTTCGGCGGGGCAGGCGACGGGATGAACGATGGCTCAAGGGGGAGTTGAGCAGGTAAGGGCGAACTGCGAACGGTCTTCGGGCATCGTGGGCCTTTGTACGATTCATCAGTGTGTAGCCGGGTTACCTGGTTAGCTTCCGTCCCTCGGGACAACTTCGTTCCAGTCGCAACCTCGTCAAACACACCTTGTGGGCGGTACAGACACGAATCGGCTCGGGTGGGTAGCTTGGAGCGGCGATCCGAAGGCCCTTGCCAGGGCCCCTGATTAGCGGGAGCGAGGCCATCATGCCCATGCTTTTTTGGATCGTCAAATGTTTTGTAGTGCTTTTTTTCAGGCACTACATCTTTAGTCTAATACGACTCATCAGTCAGTTTTTGGTGCTTCAGTTCAGGGTGTCGACCTTGACCCGCAATGTCAGGTCATCGCGGCCCTGGGTAGAGTAGCTGCGGGTTGTGGAGGATTTGTCGGCCTGGGTCTCGCGGTTGATGCCGGCCAGGGGGATCCATTCGCCAAGGCGCCCGCTGACGGTTGTGTCGGTACTTTGCACATTCACTACATCGGGACGTTCCTGGCTCATGCGGTCACGATTGGTACTGATCGCCAGGTGCACGGTCTCGCCGGTGACGCTGGCGGTGACATAGAAGCCCTGGGTGACGTTGCGGTACTGGGTCTGGTTCTGCGGGCGACCGTAGGCGTCAGGCTGAGTGGTGGTCATTGGCACGCTTTGGCCGACCTGGATCAGCGCGGGCACGCCTTCGCTGGCCTGGATCTGCTGGATGCCGCCGTCACGGCTGGCGGTACCGTAGCTGATGATACGGGTCTGGCTGTCGCCGCTGTTCTGCTGGTTGTTTTCATTGGTATCGACGGTGATCAGCAGGCGCTTGGCCGGTGTGTCCAGCTGGGCGAGCAGCGCGCGCAGGTCCTGGATCTTGCCGGGGGCGGCGTTAACGATAAGCTGGTTGCCGTAGGCGCTGACGGTGCCGTCCTTGCCGATGAAGTTCTGTGCAACCGGGAGCAGGTCGGTGCTGGTGCGGTTGCTCAGGTTGACGACTTCGGTGTCGGCCATTGCCGAGCAGCTGGCGGTGAGGAGGAGGGCGGTGAGCAGGGTGCGTAGGGACATGTCCGTTATCTCTGCGAGTCGGTTAGGCTTGATAGTGCCAGTTTGTCGGCCTGGGGTGTAGTGAGCGGGCTTGCCTGTGGTGAGCGGGCTTGCCCCGCGCTGGGCTGCGTAGCAGCCCCTATAAAAAACGCCGCGTTCTTACGGAAAGAATGCGGCGTTTGGTTTGGGGCTGCTGCGCAGCCCAGCGCGGGGCAAGCCCGCTCACCACGGGCAAGCCCTTACAGCAGGGATCAGCCCCCGCGCACCATATCGACATGGGGAATCCCGACTTCCAGGAATTCCTCGCTGACGATCTTGAAGCCCAGTCGCTCATAGAACGGCGCCGCATACACCTGCGCACTCAGGAACTGCTTGGTCTGGCCACGTTGCTCGGCCACGCCGATCACCGCTTCCATCAGCTTGTCGCCGACCTTCAGCCCGCGCCAGTCCTTGAGCACCGACACCCGGCCGATCTCGCCGCTGGGCAGCAGGCGCGCGGTGCCAATCGGAAAGTCGCCTTCGAATGCAAGGAAATGCACTGCGTCTGCGTCGTCCGCATCCCACTCAAGCTCAGGTGGAACCGATTGTTCAGCGATAAATACCGCTTCACGAATGCGCCGAATCTCGGCGATATCCTTATGCCAGTCCGCGACACCTACGTGAATCCTATTCATCGGCAAACCCCAGGCTTCCTTGCTTGACCAGCTCGCACAGCAGGTCACGGGCGTCTTCGTCCAGCAGCCATTCGCCGAGGTTTTCGGCGTGCAGGGCATCGGCGGCGCAGACCAGTTTCAGCAGTTCGCGCAGTTTGCCCGGCAGGTAACGGCTCTGGCCGCTGGCGAACAGCAGGACGTCATCGTCGACTTCCGACCAGGCCATGCGCGCGCTTGGGTTGCGCACCAGGATCGCGCCGTCCTGCAGGCTGTTGATGAAGTCGTCTTCGCCCAGTTCTTCGCCCGCCACCAGTTCCGGGTAGCGCGGCTCGGTCATGAATTGGCCGAACCAGGTCAGCAGCATGCGTTCGTCGCTCATGTGCTCGGCCAGCAGGCTCTTGAGGCGGTCGAGGGCGTCGCTCTGGATCTGGTGCGGGTCGCTGACCGGCTGCGCGTCGGCGTCGGTGTAGCGCTCTTCGTCGGTCAGGTACTGGGCGAGGAAGTCGGTGAAGTGGGTCAGTACTTCAGCGGCGCTTGGGGCGCGAAAGCCCACCGAGTACGTCATGCAGTCATCTTCGGCGATGCCGAAATGCGCCAGGCGTGGCGGCAGGTAGAGCATGTCGCCCGGTTCCAGCACCCATTCGGCGCTTTCTTCGAATTCGGCGAGGATGCGCAGGTCGGCGTGTTGCAGCAGTGGGCTTTCGGAGCTGCACATCTGGCCGATCTTCCAGTTGCGCTTGCCCTGGGCTTGCAGCAGGAATACGTCGTAGTTGTCGAAGTGCGGGCCTACGCTGCCACCGGGTGCGGCAAAGCTGATCATCACGTCGTCGATGCGCCAGCTTGGCAGGAAGCGGAACTGCTCCAGCAACTCGGCCACTTCCGGCACGAACTGGTCGACCGCCTGTACCAGCAGGGTCCACTCACGTTCAGGCAGGGTGCTGAAGGCGTCTTCGGCGAACGGGCCGCGGCGCAGTTCCCACGGGCGCTCGCCGTGCTCGATCACCAGGCGCGATTCGACTTCTTCTTCCAGGGCCAGGCCGGCGAGTTCGTCGGCGTCGATCGGGCTTTCGAAGTCAGGGATCGCCTGGCGGATCAGCAGCGGTTTTTTCTGCCAGTAGTCGCGCAGGAATTCCCGTGCCGTGATGCCGCCCAGAAGTTGAAGAGGGATATCAGGATTCATGTGTAACCTATTGAAAAAAAGCACTTTTCAGACTGAAATAAAAACGCCCGGCGCGGCCGGGCGTCTCAAGGGGGCTTGCGCGAATCAGATGCGCTTGGCTTGCTCTACAGCGTTGCCGATGTAGTTGGCCGGGGTGAGCAGTTTCAGCTCGGCCTTGGCCGCGGCTGGCATGTCCAGGCCGTCGATGAAAGTTTGCAGTGCTTCAGGGCTGATGCCCTTGCCACGGGTCAACTCTTTCAGCTTCTCGTAAGGGTTTTCGATGTTGTAGCGGCGCATCACGGTCTGGATCGGCTCGGCCAGTACTTCCCAGCACGCGTCCAGGTCAGCGGCGATTTTCTGCGCGTTGAGCTCCAGTTTGCTGATGCCTTTGAGGCTGGCTTCGTACGCGATCACGCTGTGGGCAAAGCCCACGCCGAGGTTGCGCAGTACGGTGGAGTCGGTCAGGTCGCGCTGCCAGCGGGAGATCGGCAACTTGCTGGCCAGGTGCTGGAACAGGGCGTTGGCGATGCCGAGGTTGCCTTCGGAGTTTTCGAAGTCGATCGGGTTGACCTTGTGCGGCATGGTCGACGAACCGATTTCACCGGCAATGGTGCGCTGCTTGAAGTAGCCCAGGGAGATGTAGCCCCAGATATCGCGATCGAAGTCGATCAGGATGGTGTTGAAGCGCGCAATGGCGTCGAACAGTTCGGCGATGTAGTCGTGGGGTTCGATCTGCGTGGTGTATGGGTTGAAGCCCAGGCCCAGTTCGTCTTCGATGAAGGCGCGGGCGTTGGCTTCCCAGTCGATCTCCGGGTAGGCCGACAGGTGGGCGTTGTAGTTGCCGACAGCGCCGTTGATCTTGCCCAGCAGTGGGACTGCTGCGACTTGAGCGATCTGGCGCTCCAGGCGGTACACCACGTTGGCGAGTTCTTTGCCCAGGGTAGTCGGCGACGCCGGCTGGCCGTGGGTACGCGACAGCATCGGCACGTCGGCGAAACGGATGGCCAGCTCGCGGATGGCTTCGGCGGTCTGGCGCATCAGTGGCAGCATCACGTCATCACGGCCTTCGCGCAACATCAGGGCGTGGGACAGGTTGTTGATGTCCTCGCTGGTGCAGGCAAAGTGGATGAATTCGCTGACCTGGGCCAGTTCCGGCAACTTGGCCGCCTGCTCCTTGAGCAGGTATTCGATGGCCTTGACGTCGTGGTTGGTGGTGCGCTCGATCTCTTTCACACGCTCGGCGTGCTCCAGGGAGAAGTTGTCCGCCAGGGCATCGAGCACAGCGTTGGCTTCGGCGGAGAACGCCGGCACTTCGCTGATGGCGGGGTGAGCGGCCAGGCGCTGGAGCCAGCGGACTTCAACCAGTACACGAGCACGGATCAGGCCGTATTCGCTGAAAATAGGGCGCAGGGCCTGGGTTTTGCCGGCGTAGCGGCCGTCAACAGGGGAAACCGCAGTGAGCGAAGAGAGCTGCATGGGGTGTTCTCGGACAGTCGGGCAACGAAATGGGGCGCGTATCATACATGAAAAAATCCGCCGGTCCGTTGCCAACTGACCGGCGTATTACGCGTAACGGCTTGAAAGTAGCCTGTCGGTGCGACTTATTCGTTGCGCATCAACGGGTAAAGCTCTTTGAGCAATTTGCGTCGGCTGATCACCAGCTGCCAACGATGACCGCCCAATTGCCGCCACAACCGTGCCGAACGAATACCTGCCAGCAGCAGTGCGCGGATTTTCGAGGCGTTGTTCGGTTGCTGCAGGTTGCGCATGTCGCCGTGCACCTGGATGCGTTGGCGCAAGGTGCTCAAGGTGTCCTGGTACAGCGCACCGCAGGCGGCGATCACGTTTTCGTGGGCCGGGCCGAAGTGTTCTACCTGGGACTGGATCTGTGGCAGGCGTTTGCCGATGGTTTCCAGCATGTCTTCGCGCTTGGCCAGCTGGCGCTCGAGGCCGAGCATCGACAGGGCGTAGCGCAGCGGCTCGCGCTGCAAGGTGCTGGGGTCGCGCTCCAGGGCGCCGATCAGGGCGCGATAACCTTCACGCAGTGCGAGGTCGTCGCCGCCGTAGACTTCCAGGGTGTCCTTGGGGTCGCGGATCAGCAGGCTGCCGAGCATGCAGGTCAGGCCGGCTTCGGTGACCTGGCCGGTCTTGGCGATCTTGTCCACCAGCACGGCGGAAAGAAATACCCCGCCGAGTGCCGTCAATTGCTCCTGGGTCGGGCTCATGCCGGGTTGCTCCAGGCTTCGGCGACTTCAATCACGCCGCCGCCCAGGCAGATTTCGCCGTCATAGAACACCACGGACTGGCCAGGGGTGACCGCACGTTGCGGGTCATCAAAGGTGGCGCGGTAGCCCGTCGCGGTTTTTTCCAGGGTGCAGGGCTGGTCGCTCTGGCGATAGCGTACCTTGGCCGTCAGGCGGCGCGGGGCGCTCAGGTCGATCGGGTTGACCCAATAGATCTCCGAGGCCAGCAGTGCGCCCGAGAACAGCAGCGGGTGTTCATTGCCCTGGCCGACGATCAGCACGTTGTGCTCCAGGTCCTTGACCAGCACGTACCACGGCTCTTCGCCGGCATCCTTCAAGCCGCCGATGCCCAGGCCCTGGCGCTGGCCGATGGTGTGGTACATCAAGCCATGGTGACGGCCGATCACTTCGCCGTCGGTGGTCTTGATCTCGCCCGGCTGCGCCGGCAGGTACTGCTTGAGGAAGTCGCTGAAGCGGCGCTCGCCGATAAAGCAGATCCCGGTGGAATCTTTCTTCTTGGCGGTCGCCAGGCCGTGTTGCTCGGCGATCCTGCGGACTTCGGGCTTTTCCAGCTCGCCCACCGGGAACAGGGTCTTGGCGATCTGTTCACCGCCGACGGCGTGCAGGAAGTAGCTCTGGTCCTTGTTCGGGTCCAGGCCCTTGAGCAGTTCGGTGCGGCCATCGATGTCGCGGCGGCGCACGTAGTGGCCAGTGGCAATCAAATCGGCGCCAAGGATCATGGCGTAGTCGAGGAACGCCTTGAACTTGATTTCGCGGTTGCACAGGATGTCCGGGTTCGGCGTGCGACCGGCCTTGTATTCGGCCAGGAAGTGCTCGAACACGTTGTCCCAGTACTCGGCGGCGAAGTTGGCGGTGTGCAGCTTGATGCCAATTTTGTCGCACACGGCCTGGGCGTCCGCCAGGTCGTCCATGGCGGTGCAATATTCCGTTCCATCGTCTTCTTCCCAGTTCTTCATGAACAGGCCTTCCACCTCATAACCCTGCTCCATGAGCAGAACGGCGGAAACGGAAGAGTCCACGCCGCCGGACATGCCGACGATGACGCGCTTCTTTTGTGTGTCAGAAGGGGCTGGATCACGCATAGGGTTTCAACGGGTGTCTTGAAAAAGGACGCGATTCTAACAGGCCTGTGCCCGCAAGGCTAAAGAGAAGGGCGGATCAATTCCAGGCTGTGACGCTGACCGGCCAGATAATCATCGATACAGCGGATGATCAGCTCGCTGCGCCAGGCGTCGCGCACGGCCATCAGCTCGTCACGGCTCAGCCAGCGGGCGCGCAGGATGCCTTCGTCCAGTTGATAGTCCGTATGGTGTTTCAGTGCCTTGGCAATAAAGCAGACGCGTTGATAGGTAACCCCGTTGCTGGGTGCGGTGTACAGGTAGATGCCGACGATGCCGGTGGCTTCCACGTCCCAGCCGGTTTCCTCGAGGGTTTCGCGCACGGCGGCCTCGGTCAGGGTCTCATCTGGGTCGAGGTGGCCGGCAGGCTGGTTGAGCACGGCGCGGCCGCCCTTGAGTTCTTCGACCATCAGGAATTTGCCGTTATCTTCGACGATGGTGGCGACGGTGATGTGGGGTTGCCAGGTCATGGGGGGGGGCTCGATTCAAGATATGACGCGGTGTTTGGGCAGAATTGCGGCCAGTGTGGGAGGGGCAAGCACTCTCCCACATTGAATCCGGTTTCTTCTGTTGAGCGGTAGAAACAGAAACCCCGGCGCAGGGCCGGGGCTTCTTTGCATCCTTACAACCTTACTTCAACTTGGCAATTGCCGCGTTGAGGGTGTTGCTTGGGCGCATGGCCTTGCTGGTCAGCTCCGGGTTCGGCGCGTAGTAGCCGCCGATGTCCACTGGCTTGCCCTGTACGGCATTGAGCTCGGCAACGATGGTTGCTTCGTTCGCGGCCAGGGTCTTGGCCAGTTCGCTGAATTGGCCTTGCAGTGCCGTGTCTTCGGTCTGGGCGGCCAGGGCCTGGGCCCAGTACAGCGCCAGGTAGAAGTGGCTGCCGCGGTTGTCGATGTTGCCGACTTTGCGCGATGGCGACTTGTTGTTGTCGAGGAACTGGCCGGTGGCCTGGTCCAGGGTCTTGGACAGCACCAGGGCTTTAGGGTTGTTGTACGTCACACCCAAATGCTCGAGGGAAGCGGCCAGGGCCAGGAACTCGCCAAGGGAATCCCAGCGCAGGAAGTTCTCTTCCAGCAGCTGTTGCACGTGCTTCGGCGCCGAACCGCCGGCGCCGGTTTCGAACAGGCCGCCGCCATTCATCAGCGGCACGATGGACAGCATCTTGGCGCTGGTGCCCAGCTCCATGATCGGGAACAGGTCGGTCAGGTAGTCACGCAGGACGTTGCCGGTCACCGAGATGGTGTCCAGGCCCTTGCGGGTACGTTCCAGGGTGAACTTCATCGCGTCGACCGGCGACATGATGCGGATGTCCAGGCCTTCGGTGTTGTGGTCTTTCAGGTAGGCCTGGACTTTCTCGACCACGACGCCGTCGTGTGCACGCTTGGGGTCCAGCCAGAAGATGGCCGGGGTGTTGCTGGCGCGGGCACGGTTGACGGCCAGCTTGACCCAGTCCTGGATCGGCGCGTCTTGGGTTTGGCACATGCGGAAGATGTCGCCCGCCTCGACTTTCTGTTCCATCAGCAGGTTGCCCTTGCTGTCGGTGACGCGGACGACGCCGTCAGCCTTGACTTGGAACGTCTTGTCGTGGGAGCCGTACTCTTCGGCTTTTTTCGCCATCAGGCCAACGTTCGGCACGCTGCCCATGGTGGTAGGGTCGAAGGCGCCGTTGGCCTTGCACTCTTCGATCACCGCCTGGTAGATGGTGGCGTAGCAGCGATCCGGGATCACGGCCTTGGTGTCGTGCAGCTGGCCGTCGGTGCCCCACATCTTGCCGGAGTCACGGATCATGGCCGGCATCGAGGCGTCGACGATGACGTCGCTCGGCACGTGCAGGTTGGTGATGCCTTTGTCGGAGTTGACCATCGCCAGGGAAGGGCGAGCGGCGTAGACCGCCTGGATGTCAGCTTCGATCTGGGCTTGTTGCTCGGCCGGCAGGGCCTTGATGCGGGCGTACAGGTCGCCGATGCCGTTGTTCAGGTTGAAGCCGATCTGTGCCAGCACGTCTGCGTGCTTGGCCAGGGCGTCTTTATAGAACTCGGCAACGATCTGGCCGAACATGATCGGGTCGGAGACCTTCATCATGGTGGCTTTCAGGTGGACCGACAGCAGCACGCCTTGTTTCTTGGCGTCTTCGATTTCAGCGGCGATGAAGCTGCGCAGGGCGTTCTTGCTCAGTACCGCGCTGTCGATGATTTCGCCGGCCTTGACGGTGGTCTTTTCTTTCAGGACGGTGGTGGTGCCGTCCTGGGCGACCAGCTCGATTTTGACAGCGTCAGCCGCTTCGATCTGTACGGATTTTTCGCTGCCGTAGAAGTCGCCGTTGCTCATGTGGGCAACGTGGGACTTGGAGTCCGCAGCCCAGGCGCCCATCTTGTGCGGGTGCTTGCGAGCGTAGTTCTTGACCGACAGCGGCGCGCGGCGGTCGGAGTTGCCTTCGCGCAGTACCGGGTTCACGGCGCTGCCCTTGACCTTGTCGTAACGTGCACGGGTTTCTTTTTCCGCGTCGGTGGTTACGGTTTCCGGGTAGTCCGGCAGGGCGTAGCCCTGGGCCTGCAGTTCCTTGATCGCGGCTTGCAGCTGCGGGGTCGAGGCGCTGATATTAGGCAACTTGATGATGTTGGCTTCAGGGGTAACGGCCAGGTCGCCCAGTTCGGCGAGGTGGTCCGGTACGGCCTTGGTGCCCAGTTGCTCGGGGAAGCTTGCGAGGATGCGCCCTGCGAGGGAGATGTCGCGGGTTTCCACGGCAATATCAGCGGAAGCGGTGAAGGCCTCTACGATAGGCAGCAGTGAATAGGTGGCGAGGGCTGGAGCTTCGTCGGTGAAGGTGTAGATGATCTTCGAGCGGGTGGGCATATTCGGATTAACTCTCTTCTTTGCTGAAAGCGTGCGCAGAAACTCGAGATGCGCCGGGTGGAGCGCGTTCGTTCAAAGTCATCCATGAGCGAAAGGTCGAGGTTTCTTCGCGGTGATGTTGGGTTGCATCAGTCGAGCGTCAAGCGGGTGGACTATTGTATTAGTCCTGCTTTGTAGCGGAGGGCCCTGTTCCAGAGCGGTCTGCCATCGTGACTCTTTGGTCAGCGGCGGCATTATACATAGGTCGCTATGCTTACGCCGAGCCTTCATACAAAAGGTGTGTCGTCCATTGGTCTAAAGGTCGCAGGTGCCGGGTTACGCCTAAAGTCGCACGAAGTGCTCAAGATTGGCGCTTTTCCCTTTGCTTTCAGGCTTGTAGGCGACAATTTATGCTGTTTTCGATGCAAATGAGCATGGCGCGAGGTTTCAGTCGCCATTTATCTGGAGTAGGCTCGAACGCAGCCAGATGTTCAATCCATAGATGGAGTTCAGCATGGGATACAAGAAGATTCAGGTTCCGGCAGTCGGCGACAAAATCACCGTCAATGCGGACCATTCTCTCAATGTTCCTGACCAACCGATCATCCCGTATATCGAAGGTGACGGTATTGGCGTCGACATCAGCCCGGTGATGATCAAGGTGGTCGACGCAGCTGTTGAAAAGGCCTACGGCGGCAAGCGCAAGATCTCCTGGATGGAGGTGTACGCCGGCGAGAAAGCGACCCAGGTCTACGACCAGGACACCTGGCTGCCCCAGGAAACCCTGGATGCGGTCAAGGATTACGTGGTGTCCATCAAGGGCCCGCTGACCACTCCGGTAGGCGGCGGCATTCGTTCGCTGAATGTGGCCCTGCGTCAGCAACTCGACCTCTACGTCTGCCTGCGCCCGGTGCGCTGGTTCGAAGGTGTGCCCAGCCCGGTCAAGAAGCCAGGCGACGTGGACATGACCATCTTTCGCGAAAACTCCGAAGACATTTACGCCGGGATCGAGTGGAAGGCCGGCTCGCCGGAAGCGACCAAGGTCATCAAGTTCCTCAAGGAGGAAATGGGCGTCACCAAGATTCGTTTCGACCAGGATTGCGGCATTGGGATCAAGCCGGTATCGCTGGAAGGCACCAAGCGCCTGGCGCGCAAGGCCCTGCAATATGTAGTGGATAACGATCGCGACTCGTTGACCATCGTGCACAAGGGCAACATCATGAAGTTCACCGAAGGCGCCTTCAAGGAATGGGCCTACGAAGTGGCGGCTGAAGAGTTCGGTGCGACCCTGCTGGATGGCGGCCCGTGGATGCAGTTCAAGAACCCGAAGACCGGCAAGAATGTGGTGGTCAAGGATGCCATCGCCGATGCCATGCTCCAGCAGATCCTGTTGCGTCCGGCCGAGTATGACGTGATCGCGACCCTTAACCTGAACGGCGACTACCTGTCCGACGCCCTGGCGGCGGAGGTGGGTGGTATCGGGATTGCGCCGGGTGCCAACCTGTCCGACACCGTGGCCATGTTCGAGGCCACCCACGGCACTGCGCCCAAGTATGCGGGCAAGGACCAGGTCAACCCGGGCTCATTGATCCTGTCGGCGGAAATGATGCTGCGTCATATGGGCTGGACCGAAGCGGCCGACCTGATCATCAAGGGCACCAACGGCGCTATCTCGGCCAAGACCGTGACCTATGACTTCGAGCGCCTGATGGACGGTGCGAAGCTGGTGTCGTCGTCGGGCTTTGGGGATGCGCTGATTTCGCATATGTAAGTCAGCGTTATAAAAAACCGGCCATTCAGGATGGCCGGTTTTTTTACAGGCTGTTACTCAAAAGCAGATCAGGCCGTTTGTTTCTTTTTTGGTTGAGTGGGCTGTTCTGTTTTGCGCTTCGTTTCATGTGTTTCGTCGTGGGCTTTTTCGGGTGTAACTGCGCAGGCTGCACAAATTTCGACGGCGTGCAGCCCTTTCGGTCCTTGAATGATTTCAAACTCCACAGGTTGGCCCGCCTTCAGCGTCTTGTATCCTTCCATGTTGATCGCTGAATAATGCGCAAAGAGATCTTCGGACTTCCCGTCCTCTACAACAAAACCATACCCTTTGGCATTGTTGAACCACTTGACCTTGCCACTGATCTTGACGCCAGACATACCCATATCCCTCTGCACCAGACTCCATCACTGGAGTATCATCCAGTTTATCCGTCCTAACCCGAATAAATAAGGTTGACTGCGCGGACCTTTTTTACCCACTGTGGGTTCTATTGGTTGTAACACCGATTTGCCGATAGTCAAGGCGACCGGGTGGTCAGGAGTTGAAATTCTGACAGGTCGCCCCCACCACTGTATTTGAACCACTGACGAACCTTTCTTTCCATGCATGCAATCAGCCAGATTCGACTAACATTCAATCAGGATCGACCGGATCACGAACACGATGACGACGGTTCTGCAGGCATTGCTGTTCAGGAGGCCAAGCCTGCTGTACAGGCGCCGCCGATGTACAAGGTGGTTTTGTTCAACGATGACTACACACCGATGGATTTCGTGGTCGAAGTGCTCGAGGTGTTTTTTAACCTGAACCGCGAGTTGGCGACCAAGGTAATGCTGGCCGTTCACACAGAAGGACGGGCAGTATGTGGAGTGTTTACCCGTGACATCGCCGAGACAAAGGCCATGCAGGTCAACCAGTACGCCAGGGAAAGCCAGCATCCGCTACTCTGTGAAATCGAGAAGGACGGTTAACGCCGACCACTTGGGTATGAGGTGAAGCTATGTTAAACCGCGAGCTCGAAGTCACCCTCAATCTTGCCTTCAAGGAGGCTCGTTCGAAGCGTCATGAGTTCATGACCGTCGAACACCTGCTGCTGGCACTTTTGGATAACGAAGCTGCCGCCACGGTTCTGCGTGCGTGCGGCGCCAACCTCGACAAGCTCAAGCATGACCTGCAGGAGTTTATCGACTCCACCACGCCACTGATCCCCGTGCATGACGAGGACCGTGAGACCCAGCCAACCCTGGGCTTCCAGCGGGTATTGCAACGTGCTGTTTTCCACGTACAGAGCTCCGGTAAGCGTGAAGTCACAGGCGCCAATGTGCTTGTGGCGATCTTCAGCGAACAGGAAAGCCAGGCAGTGTTCCTGCTCAAGCAGCAGAGCGTTGCCCGTATCGATGTCGTCAACTACATCGCCCACGGTATCTCCAAGGTGCCTGGGCACGGCGATCATTCCGAGGGTGAGCAGGATATGCAGGACGACGAGGGCGGTGAGTCTTCTTCTTCAAGCAACCCGCTGGATGCCTATGCCAGCAACCTCAACGAGCTGGCGCGCCAGGGGCGGATCGATCCGCTGGTGGGGCGTGAGCTTGAGGTCGAGCGTGTAGCGCAGATCCTGGCGCGCCGTCGCAAGAACAACCCGTTGCTGGTGGGTGAGGCGGGCGTGGGCAAGACCGCGATTGCCGAAGGCCTGGCCAAGCGCATCGTCGACAACCAGGTGCCGGACCTGCTGGCCAACAGTGTCGTCTACTCCCTTGACCTGGGCGCGTTGCTCGCCGGGACCAAGTACCGTGGCGATTTCGAGAAGCGCTTCAAGGCCCTGCTCGGCGAGCTGAAAAAACGCCCGCAGGCGATCCTGTTCATCGACGAGATCCACACCATCATTGGTGCCGGTGCGGCATCCGGTGGGGTGATGGACGCTTCCAACCTGCTCAAGCCATTGCTGTCGTCGGGTGATATCCGCTGCATCGGTTCGACCACCTTCCAGGAATTCCGCGGCATCTTCGAGAAAGACCGTGCCCTGGCGCGTCGCTTCCAGAAAGTCGACGTGTCCGAGCCGTCGGTCGAAGATACCATCGGCATCCTGCGCGGGCTCAAGGGGCGGTTTGAAGCGCACCACGGCATCGAGTACACCGATGAGGCGCTGCGTGCGGCCGCCGAGTTGGCGTCGCGCTACATCAATGACCGGCACATGCCGGACAAGGCCATCGATGTGATCGACGAGGCCGGGGCCTACCAACGCCTGCAGCCGGTCGAGAAGCGTGTTAAGCGCATCGACGTGCCTCAGGTCGAGGACATTGTCGCGAAGATCGCGCGGATTCCACCAAAACACGTCAACAGTTCCGACAAGGAGCTGCTGCGTAACCTGGAGCGCGACCTCAAGCTCACCGTGTTCGGCCAGGACGCAGCAATCGACGCGCTGTCCACCGCGATCAAGCTGTCGCGTGCGGGCCTCAAATCGCCGGACAAGCCCGTCGGTTCGTTCCTGTTCGCCGGTCCTACCGGTGTCGGCAAGACCGAGGCGGCACGGCAATTGGCCAAGGCCATGGGGATCGAGCTGGTGCGCTTCGACATGTCCGAATACATGGAGCGTCACACCGTGTCGCGCCTGATCGGTGCGCCTCCGGGCTATGTCGGTTTCGACCAGGGCGGCCTGTTGACCGAAGCGATTACCAAGCAGCCCCATTGCGTACTGCTGCTCGATGAAATCGAGAAGGCCCATCCGGAAGTCTTCAACCTGCTGCTGCAGGTGATGGACCACGGGACCCTGACCGACAACAACGGGCGCAAGGCGGACTTCCGCAATGTCATCCTGATCATGACCACCAACGCCGGTGCCGAGACGGCCGCGCGGGCTTCGATCGGCTTTACCCACCAGGATCACTCGTCCGATGCGATGGAAGTGATCAAGAAGAGCTTCACGCCGGAGTTCCGCAACCGCCTGGACACCATTATCCAGTTTGGTCGCCTCAGCCATGAGGTCATCAAGAGTGTGGTGGACAAGTTCCTTACCGAGCTTCAGGCGCAGTTGGAAGACAAGCGCGTGCAGCTGGATGTCACGGAAGCGGCACGCAGCTGGATCGCCGAAGGTGGCTACGATGCGGCAATGGGCGCTCGCCCGATGGCGCGTCTGATCCAGGACAAGATCAAGCGGCCGCTGGCCGAAGAGATCCTGTTTGGCGAGCTTTCCGACCATGGTGGCGTGGTGCATATCGACCTGAAGGATGGCGAGCTGACCTTCGAGTTCGAAACCACGGCTGAAATGGCCTGATCGTTCTGTAACAACGCAAAAGGCGCCGAAAGGCGCCTTTTTGCTGTCTTGAAATGCAATTCTCAGAATGGGGCTTGCCCCTCCCGCAGGATCCCTCGGTGTTTGAGAAATCCCATGCACACAAAAACGCCCGGCATAACCGGGCGTCTTGTATTGACTTGCTTAGCGAGCGCGGTAAGTGATACGCCCTTTGCTCAAGTCATAGGGCGTCAGCTCGACGCGCACTTTGTCACCGGTAAGAATACGAATGTAGTTCTTGCGCATCTTGCCGGAGATATGCGCGGTTACGACGTGCCCATTTTCCAACTCCACACGAAACATGGTGTTGGGCAGGGTGTCGACGACAGTGCCTTCCATTTCGAAGCTGTCTTCTTTCGACATGCAGTAAAGCCCTCGGTATCCAGTGAATGGCCCGGTGCAACTGCGCCAGGCAAAAGCGGCGTGCATTGTGCCCGAAAAAGGGTGTTTAAGCCAAGGGGTTCTAGTTAAGCGTGACCCATCTTTGATTAATCAGCAGTTCTATGGGGCGATATTGGGTCTTGTAGTTCATCTTTTTGCAGTTCTTGATCCAGTATCCGAGGTACACCGCCTCGAGTTCCAGGCGCAGTGCTTCACCGATTTGCCAGAGGATCGCGAAACGCCCGAGGCTGCGCCGCTCTTCGGCCGGCTCGTAGAAGGTGTAGACCGCTGACAGGCCGTTAGGCAGCAAATCGGTCACGGCGACGGCCACCAGGCGGCCGTCCGCGCGAAATTCGTAAAAGCGCGAGAACGGCAGGTCACGCACCAGGAAGGTGGAAAACTGGTCGCGGCTGGGTGGGAACATATCGCCGTCGGCGTGGCGCTGCTCGATATAGCGCTGGTACAGGTCGAAATACTCTTCGGTGAATCGTGGCTTGGCAGCTGCCACCGTCAGGTCGGCATTGCGCTTGAGGATGCGCTTCTGATTGCGGTCCGGCAGAAACTGCGCCACAGGGATGCGTGCCGGCACGCAGGCATTGCAGTTCTGGCAGTGGGGCCGGTACAGATGATCGCCGCTGCGCCGAAAACCCATTTCCGAGAGATCGGCATACACGTGCACATCCATCGGCTGGCTGGGGTCGAGGAACAGCGTGGTGGCCTGCTCGTCGGGCAGATAGCTGCAAGAGTGGGGTTGAGTGGCATAAAACTTCAAACGCGCCAACTCGGTCATGATCAACCCTCGGATAAGCTTTGAAATAAGTGTAAGCCAGGAGCGCGCAAGTCGCCTAAGAAACCCACGGTCCTGCGTTGGGTTGGTCCAGATGGTCACGCAGGAAACCTGCAAAGTCGCTGCGGGATATGGCGCGGGCACCCAGGCTGTGCAGGTGGTCGTTGGGCATCTGGCAGTCGATCAGTACAAAGCCCCAGGCCTGCAATTGCCGGGTCAATGTGGCAAAGCCGAATTTCGAGGCGTTATCGGCGCGGCTGAACATCGACTCGCCGAAGAACAGCTGGCCCATCGCCAGGCCATACAGGCCGCCGACCAGCTCGCCGTTGTCCCATACCTCTACCGAATGGGCGTAACCGCGCTGGTGCAGCGTCAGGTAGGCGCTCTGTATGCCTTCGGTGATCCAGGTGCCATCGGCATACGCACGCGGCGCGGCGCACGCCTGGATGACGGCGGCAAAGTCCTGGTCGAAGGTCACGGTATAGCGCTGCTGGCGCAATAGTTTGCCCAGGCTGCGGGAGACGTGCAGCTCGTCGGGGAATATCACGGTGCGCGGGTCCGGCGACCACCAGAGGATCGGCTGGCCCTCCGAGAACCAGGGAAAGCAACCGTGGCGGTAGGCTTGCACCAGTCGCTCGGCCGACAGGTCGCCGCCGGCGGCGAGCAGGCCATTGGGTTCGCGCATGGCCTTGGCCAGCGGGGGAAATGTCAGTGAGTCGCGTTGTAACCAGGTCAGCATGGCATCCAGGCTTGCGGAAGGGGAGGGGAGTGGCAGGCGGATCGCGTGCCCCAAGGGGTGTGATTATTGTCGACGCAGCGCTGTGGGGCCAGCCTGAATCGGCTGTTGGCGTGCATAAGCGTGAGCGGGTGTTTCTGCAACTCTCTGCGTGAGGCGTGGTCGTAATCGGGTCTGGCCCATGCAGGCCATTTGCCAAGCTTGCCTGGATTGGTAAAAACAGCTCATAAGCCTTTGTCAGCAAAGACAATGCATGCTCAAATTGAACATGTTGTGACACACAATTGGCTATGCTGCCTGAAGAAAGCCAAGTGGCGTGGCAACCGCAACACAAACCCGTACAATGCGGTCATTGTGGCGTTATCGCCATTTCATCCAGCAATCGCCCAGTGTTAAAAGTAGATTCCACGACGTTCGTTCATTTTTCAGCTGCTCGGATTGGGCAGTATTTGCACTTATTCAACAGATGGACGCGCTAACAGGCGCAGGAAAAGACCCGTTTTGAAGAAATCCGCCGCAACACCTAAAGCAGCCGTCGTGCCGGCCTGGCGCCAGCACCTGCACTATCGACTCAAGGAAGGCGCGCTGATCGCTATCGGCGCCCTGTGCCTGTTCCTGATGATGGCCTTGCTCACCTATGGCAAGGACGATCCGGGCTGGAGCCATAACAGCAAGATCGAAGACGTGCAGAACTTCGGTGGGCCTGCCGGTTCCTACAGCGCCGATATCCTGTTCATGGTGCTGGGTTACTTCGCTTACATTTTCCCTTTGCTGCTGGCGATCAAGACCTGGCAGATCTTCCGCCAGCGTCATGAGCCGTGGCAGTGGAGCGGCTGGCTGTTTTCGTGGCGCCTGATCGGCCTGGTATTCCTGGTGCTGTCCGGTGCCGCCCTGGCGCATATTCATTTCCACGCACCTACCGGCCTGCCGGCGGGCGCGGGTGGGGCGCTGGGCGAGAGCCTCGGTGACCTGGCGCGCAAGACCCTGAATATCCAGGGAAGCACCCTGATGTTTATTGCGCTGTTCCTGTTTGGCCTCACCGTGTTCACCGACCTCTCGTGGTTCAAGGTGATGGACGTGACCGGCAAGATCACCCTCGACCTGCTGGAGCTGTTCCAGGGCGCTGCCAACCGCTGGTGGGCCGCCCGGGTCGAACGCAAGCGCATGGTGGCCCAGTTGCGCGAGGTGGACACCCGTGTCAACGAAGTGGTGGCCCCAAGCACACCGGACCGCCGTGAGCAGGCCAAGGTCAAGGAACGCCTGATCGAACGCGAGCAGGCCCTGAGCAAGCACATGTCGGACCGCGAGAAGCAGGTACCGCCGGTGATCGCCCCGGCGCCGCCCAAGCCGGCCGAGCCGAGCCACCGCGTGCAGAAAGAGAAACAGGCGCCGTTGTTTGTCGACAGCGCCGTGGAAGGCACCTTGCCGCCGATCTCGATCCTCGACCCGGCCGAAAAGAAACAGCTCAACTATTCACCTGAGTCCCTGGCGGCCGTCGGCCATCTGCTGGAAATCAAGCTCAAGGAGTTCGGCGTCGAGGTGTCGGTGGACTCGATCCATCCCGGCCCGGTGATTACCCGTTACGAAATCCAGCCGGCTGCCGGCGTCAAGGTCAGTCGCATTTCCAACCTGGCCAAAGACCTGGCGCGCTCCCTGGCCGTGACCAGCGTGCGCGTGGTGGAAGTGATCCCCGGCAAGACCACCGTGGGTATCGAGATTCCCAACGAAGATCGCCAGATCGTGCGCTTCTCCGAAGTGCTGTCGACGCCCGAATACGACAACTTCAAGTCGCCGGTCACCCTGGCCCTGGGCCACGACATTGGCGGCAAGCCGGTGATCACTGACCTCGCCAAAATGCCTCACCTGCTGGTGGCCGGTACCACCGGTTCGGGTAAATCGGTGGGCGTGAACGCGATGATCCTGTCGATCCTGTTCAAGTCCGGCCCGGAAGACGCCAAGCTGATCATGATCGACCCGAAGATGCTCGAGCTGTCGATCTACGAAGGCATTCCGCACCTGCTCTGCCCGGTGGTCACTGACATGAAGGACGCCGCCAACGCCCTGCGCTGGAGCGTGGCCGAGATGGAGCGCCGCTACAAGCTGATGGCGAAGATGGGCGTGCGTAACCTGTCGGGCTTCAACGCCAAGGTCAAGGAAGCCCAGGACGCCGGCACGCCGCTGACCGACCCGCTGTACAAGCGCGAAAGTATCCACGACGAGGCTCCGCTGCTGGGCAAGCTGCCGACCATCGTGGTGGTGGTCGACGAGTTCGCCGACATGATGATGATCGTCGGCAAGAAGGTCGAGGAACTGATCGCCCGTATCGCCCAGAAGGCGCGGGCGGCGGGTATCCACTTGATCCTCGCCACCCAGCGTCCGTCGGTGGACGTGATCACCGGCCTGATCAAGGCCAACATCCCGACTCGCATGGCGTTCCAGGTGTCGAGCAAGATCGACTCACGGACCATCATCGACCAGGGCGGTGCCGAGCAACTGCTGGGCCACGGTGACATGCTCTACATGCCGCCCGGCACCAGCCTGCCGATCCGGGTCCACGGCGCCTTTGTCTCCGACGATGAAGTGCACCGCGTGGTGGAAGCCTGGAAGCTGCGTGGCGCCCCCGAATACAACGACGACATCCTTGCCGGTGTCGAAGAGGCCGGCAGCGGCTTCGACGGTGGCAGCAGCGGTGGCGACGACGATGCCGAAACCGACGCGCTGTACGACGAAGCCGTAGCCTTCGTGCTGGAAAGCCGCCGCGCCTCGATTTCTGCGGTGCAGCGCAAGCTGAAGATCGGCTATAACCGCGCTGCGCGCATGATCGAGGCGATGGAAAACGCTGGCGTCGTCACTGCAATGAACACCAACGGCTCGCGCGAAGTCATCGCCCCCGGGCAGATGCGCGACTGATTCCGTGCCGCGTGGCAGCACGCGGCGCGCCCTTACGACTCAATGAGGACTCCCATGCGTCTTATCCGCATGCTGTTGTTGCCGGCACTGGCCCTGACCGCTGTTTCGGCCCACGCTGACCCGGCCTCCGTCGCCAGCCTGAAAAACCTGTTGGACAAATCCCAGACCCTGACCGCGCGCTTCTCCCAGCTCACCCTGGATGCCGGTGGCACCCAGTTGCAGGAAACCGCCGGCGAGATGGCCGTGCAGCGCCCAGGGCTGTTCTACTGGCACACCGAAGGCAAGGCCGAGCAGACCATCGTCTCGGACGGCCAGAAAGTCACCCTGTGGGACCCGGACCTGGAGCAGGCCACCATCAAGAAGCTCGACCCGCGCCTGAACCAGACGCCGGCGCTGCTGCTGTCGGGCGATGTGTCGAAAATCAACGACAGCTTCGACATCACCTCCAAGCAGACCAGCAACGTGATCGAGTTCACCCTCAAGCCGAAATCCAAGGACACGTTGTTTGACACGCTGTCCCTGTCGTTCGGCAACGGCGTGATCAACAACATGCGCCTGGTCGACAGCGTCGGCCAGCGCACCGATATCCTGTTCTCCGGGGTCAAGGCCAACCAGCCGGTACCGGCGTCCAAGTTCAAGTTCGACATCCCCAAGGGTGCCGACGTGATCCAGGAATAAACTGCCCAGAGGTTTCAAGCGCTGCCCATGGATCTGTTTCGAAGTGACCCGATTGCCCAGCCTTTGGCCGCGCGCCTGCGCTCGACCAACCTGGATGAGTACGTCGGTCAGGAACACCTGCTCGCTCGTGGCAAGCCGTTGCGCGAAGCCCTGGAGCAGGGTGCGCTGCACTCGATGATTTTCTGGGGGCCGCCGGGCGTGGGTAAGACCACCCTGGCGCGGCTGCTGGCAAAAGTCTCGGATGCGCACTTCGAAACGGTCTCGGCCGTGCTGGCCGGGGTCAAGGAGATCCGCCAGGCTGTCGAGGTGGCCAAGCAGCAGGCCGGGCAGTACGGCAAGCGCACCATCCTGTTTGTCGACGAAGTGCATCGCTTCAACAAGTCGCAGCAGGATGCGTTTTTGCCCTACGTCGAGGATGGCACGCTGATTTTTATCGGGGCCACCACCGAAAACCCTTCGTTTGAGTTGAACAACGCGTTGCTCTCGCGGGCGCGGGTCTATGTGCTCAAGAGCCTCGACGAAGCCGCGATGCAAAAGCTGTTGCACCGTGCCTTGAGCGAAGACAAGGGCCTGGGCAAGCGTCAGCTGAGCCTCAGCGATGAAGGCTTCAAGATCCTGCTAAGCGCCGCCGATGGTGATGGCCGGCGCTTTCTCAACCTGCTGGAGAACGCCTCCGACCTCGCCGAAGACGGCAGCGAGATTGGCGTCGACCTGCTGCAAAGCCTGCTCGGCGATACGCGTCGGCGTTTCGACAAGGGCGGCGAAGCCTTCTACGACCAGATTTCGGCGCTGCACAAGTCCGTGCGTGGCTCCAACCCGGACGGCGCGCTGTATTGGTTTGCGCGCATGATCGACGGCGGCTGCGACCCGCTGTACCTGGCGCGCCGCGTGGTGCGCATGGCCAGTGAAGACATCGGCAACGCCGACCCGCGCGCCCTGAGCCTGTGCCTGGCCGCCTGGGAAGTGCAGGAGCGCCTCGGCAGCCCGGAAGGCGAGCTGGCGGTGGCCCAGGCCATCACGTACCTGGCCTGCGCGCCGAAAAGCAACGCGGTGTACATGGGCTTCAAGTCCGCCCTGCGTGCCGCCGCCGAACACGGCTCCCTCGAAGTGCCGCTGCACCTGCGTAATGCGCCGACCAAGTTGATGAAACAACTGGGCTACGGTGATGAGTACCGCTATGCCCATGATGAGCCGGACGCCTATGCCGCCGGCGAAGACTATTTCCCCGATGAGCTTGAGCCGCAGCCGTTCTACCAGCCGGTGCCCCGTGGCCTGGAGCTGAAGATCGGTGAAAAGCTCAATCACCTCGCCCAACTCGACCGCCTCAGCCCCAAACAGCGGAGAAAGTAGTGTTCAAGACGATTCTTGCCGTGTCCGCAGCTGGCATCGCTGGTACATTATTGCGTTTCGCCACCGGTACGTGGGTGAGCGCCAATTGGCCGAAGTATTTTTATGCGGCGACCCTGGCGGTCAACCTGGTGGGTTGCCTGATCATCGGGTTGTTGTACGGCTGGTTCCTGTTGCGCCCGGAAGTACCGATTGAAATTCGCGCCGGCTTGATTGTCGGCTTTGTAGGCGGTCTGACGACCTTTTCATCCTTTTCACTGGATACGTTGCGCCTGCTGGAAAGCGGGCAGGCCCTGGTCGCCTTCGGGTACCTGGGCATCAGCGTGTTCGGCGGGCTGCTCGCCACCTGGGCCGGCCTGTCCTTGACCAAACTTTGATAAACGAGAGACCGACATGCTCGATTCCAAACTGTTACGTAGCAACCTTCAGGACGTAGCGGACCGCCTGGCATCCCGTGGCTTTGCCTTGGATGTTGCGCGCATCGAAGCGCTGGAAGAACAGCGCAAGACCGTCCAGACCCGCACCGAAGCACTGCAGGCTGAGCGGAATGCGCGTTCCAAATCCATCGGTCAGGCCAAGCAACGTGGCGAAGACATCGCGCCGTTGATGGCGGACGTCGAGCGCATGGGCACCGAGCTGTCCGACGGCAAGGTCGAGCTGGAAGGCATTCAGTCCGAGCTGGATTCGATCCTGCTGGGCATCCCCAACCTGCCGCACGAGTCCGTGCCGATTGGCGAAGACGAAGACGGCAACGTCGAAGTGCGTCGCTGGGGCACGCCAACGGCCTTTGATTTCGAGATCAAGGACCACGTCGCCCTGGGCGAATTGACCGGTGGCCTGGATTTCGAAACCGCCGCCAAGATGTCCGGTGCGCGCTTTGCCTTGCTGCGCGGCCCGATTGCACGCATGCACCGTGCCCTGGCGCAGTTCATGATCAACCTGCACACCGGCGAGCACGGTTACGAAGAGGCTTACACGCCGTACCTGGTGCAGGCGCCGGCGCTGATGGGCACCAGCCAACTGCCGAAGTTCGAGGAAGACCTGTTCAAGATCAGCCGCGATGGCGAAGCCGATCTGTACCTGATCCCGACCGCCGAAGTGTCGCTGACCAATATCGTTGCCGGCGAGATCCTCGACGCCAGGCAACTGCCGCTCAAGTTCGTCGCCCACAGCCCGTGCTTCCGCAGTGAAGCCGGTGCGTCGGGGCGTGACACCCGCGGCATGATCCGCCAGCACCAGTTCGACAAGGTCGAGATGGTGCAAGTGGTCGAGCCGTCGACCTCCATGGACGCCCTGGAAGGCCTGACCGCCAACGCCGAACGCGTCCTGCAGCTGCTGGAGCTGCCGTACCGCGTCCTGGCGCTGTGCACCGGCGACATGGGCTTCAGCGCCGTGAAGACCTACGACCTCGAAGTGTGGGTACCCAGCCAGGACAAATACCGCGAGATTTCGTCGTGCTCCAACTGCGGTGATTTCCAGGCCCGGCGCATGCAGGCGCGTTTCCGTAACCCGGAAACCGGCAAGCCGGAGCTGGTGCACACTCTCAACGGTTCGGGCCTGGCTGTAGGTCGCACCCTGGTGGCCGTGCTGGAAAACTACCAGCAGGCTGACGGTTCGATCCGCGTACCTGAAGTGCTCAAGCCTTACATGGCGGGCGTCGAGGTCATCCGCTAAATGGAATTCCTGCCGCTGTTTCATAACCTGCGCGGCAGTCGTGTGCTGGTCGTCGGCGGGGGGGAGATTGCCTTGCGCAAATCCCGCCTGCTGGCTGACGCCGGCGCCGTGCTGCGGGTGGTTGCTCCCCAGATCGAAGACCAGTTGCGCGAGTTGGTGCAGGGCAGTGGCGGGGAATTGATTCTGCGCGGTTACCAGGAGGCCGACCTGGAAGGCTGCACCCTGATTATCGCGGCGACCGACGACGAGCCACTGAACGCGCAAGTGTCCAGTGACGCCAAGCGTCGTTGCGTACCGGTCAATGTGGTGGACGCGCCGGCCTTGTGCAGCGTGATCTTCCCCGCGATCGTCGACCGTTCGCCCTTGGTGATCGCGGTGTCCAGCGGCGGCGATGCGCCGGTGCTGGCGCGCTTGATCCGGGCCAAGCTGGAAACCTGGATTCCGTCCACCTACGGCCAACTGGCCGGGCTGGCGGCGCGCTTTCGTGCCCAGGTCAAAGGCTTGTACCCGGATGTGCAGCAGCGTCGGGCATTTTGGGAGGAAGTGTTCCAGGGCCCGATTGCCGACCGTCAGTTGGCCGGGCAGGGCGATGAGGCTGAGCGTCTGTTGATCGAAAAGGTCAACGGCGCACCGCCTTATGCGCCGGGCGAGGTATATCTGGTCGGTGCCGGCCCAGGCGACCCGGACCTGCTGACCTTCCGTGCCCTGCGCCTGATGCAGCAAGCCGACGTGGTGCTGTACGACCGTTTGGTGGCGCCGGCGATTCTGGAACTGTGCCGTCGTGATGCCGAGCGCATCTACGTCGGCAAGCGCCGCGCCGACCACGCCGTGCCGCAAGACCAGATCAACCAGCAACTGGTGGACCTGGCCAAGCAAGGCAAGCGCGTGCTGCGCCTCAAGGGGGGCGATCCGTTCATCTTTGGTCGTGGCGGTGAAGAAATCGAGGAACTGGCGGCCCATGGCATCCCGTTCCAGGTGGTGCCGGGGATCACCGCAGCCAGTGGTTGCGCGGCGTACGCCGGGATTCCGCTGACCCATCGCGACTACGCGCAGTCGGTACGCTTTATCACCGGGCACTTGAAGAACGGGACGTCGGACCTGCCTTGGAGTGACCTGGTAGGGCCGTCGCAGACCCTGGTGTTCTACATGGGCTTGATTGGCTTGCCGATCATCTGTGAGCAACTGATCAAGCATGGGCGTGCCGCGGATACCCCGGCGGCGTTGATCCAGCAGGGCACCACGTCCAACCAGCGCGTGTTTACCGGCACCCTGGCAGACTTGCCGCGCATGGTGGCGGAGCATGAAGTGCATGCGCCGACGCTGGTGATTGTCGGTGAGGTGGTGGTGCTGCGCGAGAAGTTGAAGTGGTTTGAAGGCGCCCAATCACAAGTCTAGTACTTGCACACACATCAACTGTAGGAGTGAGCTTGCTCGCGAAAATCGTCAACGATAACGCGCCCATCCTGAATGCACGCGGTGTTTTTGAGTTCTTCGCGAGCAAGCTCGCTCCTACGGGTTTTGTATCAGCTCCAAACGCCTTTGCTGGTTAGCTTCACTCGATCATGCCCGGCATCAAACGCCTGCAACGGCCCCTTCGGCACAATCGCCGTCGGGTTGATGGTGCGGTGGCTCCCATAGTAATGCCCCTTGATGTGCTCGAAATCCACCGTCTCGGCCACGCCTGGCCACTGATACATCTCCCTCAGCCAATTCGACAGGTTCGAATAATCGGCAATCCGCCGCAGATTGCATTTGAAGTGGCTGTAATACACCGCATCAAAACGAATCAGCGTGGTGAACAAGCGCACATCCGCCTCGGTCAGGTATTCGCCGGCCAGGTAGCGATGATCGCCCAGGTGCTGCTCCAGGTGGTCCAGTTCGGCAAATACATCGTCAAACGCGCTTTCATAGGCTTTTTGTGAGGTGGCAAAGCCTGCGCGATACACGCCATTGTTCACGGCCGGGTAGATCCGCTCGTTGAGCCCATCGATGGTCGCGCGCAGCGGCTTGGGGTAGAAGTCCAGGGTGTTGCCGGTCAGGCCGTTGAACGCGCTGTTGAACATGCGGATGATCTCCGCCGATTCATTGCTGACGATGCGGTTGAGCTGCTTGTCCCACAGCACCGGCACGGTGACGCGGCCGGTGTAGTCGGCGGTGTCGGCGGTATAGCGCTGGTGCATGAATTCGAAACCATCGAGCTTATCGCCGGTGGAGCCGTGGGCCTTGTCGAAGGTCCAGCCGTTTTCCAGCATCAGCCAGCTGACCACGGACACGTCGATCACGCTTTCCAGGCCCTTGAGCTTGCGCAGGATCAGGGTGCGGTGGGCCCAGGGGCAGGCCAGGGACACATAGAGGTGATAACGACCGGCCTCGGCCTTGAAGCCGCCTTCGCCGCTGGGCCCAGGCTGGCCATCGGCGGTCACCCAGTGGCGGCGCTGGGCCTGTTCGCGCTGGAAAGCGCCATCTGCGCTACTTTCGTACCACTGGTCTTTCCAGTGTCCTTCGATCAGCAAACCCATGACTGGCTCCTTGGCTAATAAGCGTTGGAGCCCAGTCTAAAGGGATGAGTTCGAACTAAAAGCGCAAAGACCGGGCGTGAATGATCGATTAAATCGATTTGTCCCGTGCATCCCAGTATTGCCGGGCCAATTCGAACGCCTGTTCCCGTGGGTGGCCGAGGCCGCGCAAGGCCAGGGCCATGGTGGCGATCAGCGCCAGTTGCGGGTAGCTGTCCTCTACGTCGCCGCGCCACACGGCCTTCAGGTGATCAGGCTCCAGGGTTGCCGGCTTGACGTGGCGCTGGTCGGAGAGGGCGGGCCATTCTTCATCCCAGCTTTCGCCACCGGTGGTGCCATAGAGGTGGCTGATCGTGTCGGGGTTGATCTCGACTTCGCCGCCGTCGCCCTTGACCACGATCACATGGTCGCCAAGCAGGCCGCTGGCATCGCGGTGCACGCCCTGGTAACCGGGGTGGAAAATGCTTTGCAGGCCGCAGCGCGCATTCAGCGGGTTGAGCAGGCGCGCCAGGGAGTGGATCGGCGAGCGCAGGCCGAGGGTGTTGCGCAGGTCGATCATGCGTTGCAGTTGCGGTGCCCAGTCGCCCAGCGGGATAAACGCCAGGTTGCCTTGTTCAAACGCCGTCCCGACCTGCTGCCAATTGCGGCACAGCGGGATGTGCAGGGTTTCGAGCAATTGTTCGGTGTACAGCCGGCCCGCCGTGTGTGCGCCGCCGCCGTGCATGAGGATGCGCACGCCATGTTGCGCCAGGCACTTGGCGGCCAGCAGGAACCACGGCAGGTGGCGCTTCTTGCCGGCGTAGGTCGGCCAGTCGATGTCCACATTCAGCGCGGGGGCGTCCAGGCGTTCACGCACGGCTTCGGTAAAACCGGCGAGTTCTTCCGGGCTTTCTTCCTTGTGGCGCAGCAGCATCAGGAAGGCGCCGAGCTGGGTGTCTTCAACTTTTTCGTCGAGCAGCATGCCCATGGCTTCGCGGGCCTCTTCGCGGGTGAGGTTGCGCGCGCCGCGCTTGCCTTTGCCCAGGATGCGCACGAACTGCGCAAACGGATGCTCGGCAGGGGTTTCAAGGGTCAATGGGGCAAAGTCGGTCATAAGCAATTCGTCGGCCGGGGCAGGCCCGCCAACTTGGCGGCGAGTTTGGCGGGAGTGCCGTTGAACAGTGTGTTGAGGTGCAGGCTGTTGCCCTTTTGCGGGCCCAGCTTCAAGGCGGTGTACTTGATCAGCGGGCGCGTGGCGGGGGACAGCTGGAATTCGGCATAGAACTGGCGCAGCAGCTCGAGGACCTGCCAATGATCCGGGGTCAGCTCCAGGGCCTCGGCGGCAGCCAGGGCCTCGGCCACCTCAGGGGACCATTCGTTCAGGTCGACGAGGTAACCGTCCTTGTCCAGTTCGAGGGTACGCGCGCCTACGGTCAGGGTGTTCATAGCCAGGTGTTGACCTTGCAATAGTCGAGCGACAGCTGCACGAAACCCGGGTAGTCCACGCTGTCGGCCCAGTCCGGCAGCGGCAGATTGCGCGCTTGCATGTCTTCCGCCAGCACGAACACCTTCACGCCCTTGGTGCGCAGGGCCGGGTCGTGCAGCCCGTAGGCGCCATCGCCGCAGAGCAGGATCGCATCCTCGGCGCCACAGATACGCAGGCAACTGGCGAGGCGGCTATCGGTAAAAGGAGAGTGAGATACCACATGTAAAGTCGACATCAGAGGGTTATCACCTGGTCGTAACGGTCAATCAGCCTGGAGATCGCTTCGCTGTCCAGCGACTGGGCATTGGCCGGCTGCGTCAGCCCGCGCTCACCCAGGCTATGGCGGCAGGCGAATACCTCATCGATGCCGAACAGGCCCAAGGCCTGCAGATTGGCGCTGAGGTCTTTTTGCTGCACGGCCTTGGCGTCCTGGTGCGGCGCCAGTTGGAACACGCCGTCATCCATGAACAGCACGCCGATCGGCAGATCAAACGCGCCCCCGGCCAGCACGATATCCAGCGCTTCGCGCGCGCTCGGCCCGGACCAGGGCGCCTGGCGGCTGATCACTAGCAAGGATTTGGACATGTCACGGCCCTCCAAAACAGATCAGGCGGTCGGCGGCCTGGGTGGCGTCGTGCAATTGCCCCAGGCCCGACAACGCCCAGGGCGCATCCAGGTTGGCCGCGCTGCGTTGATAGCGCGTGGCTTCTTCGGCATTCAGCACGCCACGACGCAAGGCGGCGGCGATGCAGACCACGCCGTCGAGTTGATGCACATTGACCAACTCGCGCCATTGGCGGGCGATGTCCTGCTCATCCTGGGGCGCAACGAGGGTGTTGGAGGCGTTGTAGACCCCGTCCTGATAGAAAAACAGCCGCACAATCTCATGCCCGCCGGCCAACGCTGCCTGTGCAAACAGCAGGGCGCGGCGCGAGGAGGGCGCGTGGGCGGCGGAAAACACTGCAATCGCAAACTTCATGGAACACTCTGCAAGCAAACGTGGGGCAATGATAAAGCCGCTGCCACGAAAAAGCCCGCCATGATCAAAACGGTCACCCTCGATGATCGTTCTGACGATTGCCGGTAGGCGCCAGGCTGCCTAGTCTGTGGCAATCCGAAACCCAAATGGAGTCTCCATGTCAGGTCCCTTGGCGTCCCTCAAAGTGCTGGATTTTTCCACCTTGCTGCCCGGCCCGTTTGCTTCCTTGATGCTGGCGGACATGGGCGCCGAGGTACTGCGCATCGAGTCCCCCACGCGCATGGACCTGCTGCGGGTGCTGCCGCCCCATGACCGGGGGACTTCGGCCAGCCATGCCTATCTCAATCGCAACAAACGCAGCCTGGCGCTGGATTTGAAGCAGGCCCAGGCGCTGGAGATCGTGCGCGAACTGGTCAAGGACTACGACATTGTCCTCGAACAATTTCGCCCCGGCGTGATGGAACGCCTGGGTCTGGGGTACGAGGCGCTGAAGGCGATCAACCCGCGGCTGATTTATGTGTCGATCACCGGGTACGGCCAGACCGGGCCCTATAAGGACCGCGCCGGGCATGACATCAACTACCTGGCGCTGGCCGGGGTCGCCAGTTACACCGGACGCCGGGACAGCGGGCCACTGCCCTTGGGCGTGCAGTTGGCGGACGTGGGCGGCGGTTCGCTGCATGCGGTGGTGGGGCTGCTGGCGGCCGTTATCGCCCGTCAGCAAAGTGGGGTCGGGCAATACCTGGATGTGAGCATGACCGATTGCTCGTTCAGCCTGAATGCCATGGCCGGCGCGGGTTACCTGGCGTGTGGTGTGGAGCCTGAGCGGGAGGGCCATGTGCTCAATGGCGGGAGTTTCTACGATTACTATCGCTCGCGAGATGGGCGCTGGATGTCGGTCGGCAGCCTGGAACCGGCTTTCATGCAGCAATTGTGTGAAGCGTTGGGCCGCCCGGAGTTGGCCGCGCAGGGCTTGAAGCCTGAGCAGCAGCCGGCGCTTAAGCAGGCCTTGCAGGTGGAGTTCGAGAAGCGCAGTTTCGAGCAATTGTGCGAGCTGTTTGCCGGGGTGGATGCCTGCGTGGAGCCGGTGCTGACACTCAGCGAAGCCGTGGCCCATCCGCAACTGAAGGCGCGGGCGCTGGTCAGCCAGGTGCCCAGGGGCGACGGCTCGAGCCAGGCGCAGATGGCCTGCCCGTTGAAGTTTTCGGAAGGGTTGCCAGCGTCCCGGCACATTGGCGTCGCCGTGGGCGCGCACAGTGATGAAGTGTTGGCGGAGCTGGGCTTGAGCCCGCAGCGCATCAGCGAGCTGCGCAGCTCCAAGGTGATTATGTAGTGGCTGGGCGGACGCTATCGGGAGCAAGCCCCCTCCCACAGGTTGATCGTATTCACAGGCCTGAATGTGGGAGGGGGCTTGCTCCCGATGAGGCCTTTATTCCACCCTGGTTTCGCCGGTAAACACCAAGGTCTGCCGACACCGCCTGCACAAATACCGCCGCCCCTGAGCCACCATGCCATGGCGTTGCGACGAAAACGGGAAGTCGCTGTCGGCACACGGGCACCGGTAGATATAACGGGTCACCTGGCGACGCTTAACGGCATAGGTGTGGCAGCGGTCCGGCGGCAGTTCGTAGACCCCACGCATGATCAGTTGCCATTCCTCGCCATGGGGCTGGATGCGCTCGCCAAACAATTGGTGGGCAATCAGGTGCGCCACCTCATGGGCCACGGTCTGTTTCAGGAAGTGTTGGCTGTTTTCTCGGTACAACTGTGGGTTGAAGCGCAGCAGGTTCTCGTGCAAATGCGCGACACCGGCCTTCTGGCCCCGCAGCTTGAGGCTGACCTGGGGGCGTTTGAAGCTTCGTTTGAAAAAGGATTCGGCTTGCAGGAAACAATCTTCGACGCGGGTATTGAGTTGCTCGGGCATGCTGTACATATCTCCAGAGACGTCCAGTATGCCGCAAAGCGGGGTGTTTCCGAATCTGTCAGGCGCCGAATGGTCATCCATCATGTACAAAGCCACCTTGCGGTGGCCTTGCCTTTGCCATTGAACGGGTCAGTTCGTGTAGATCGGCCCCACGCCCAGGCCCCAGACGATCACGGTGAACGCCATGATCGCCACCAGCACCACCAGCCCTACGGCCAGTATCGAACTGGAAAACAGGAAGCCTTCATCCGGGTCGATGCTCATGAAGGTCGGTACGCCGACATACAGCAGGTACACCGTGTAGCAGATCGCCGCAGTGCCCACCACCATGCCCAGCCACATATGCGGGTAGAGCGCCGCCAGCCCGCCGATGAACAGCGGGGTCGCGGTATAGGTGGCAAACGCCACGCACCGCGCCATGCTGGGGTTGGCGTCGTAGGTGCGGGCCATCCAGTGAATGAACGCGCCCATCACTGCTACGCCGCCGAGCATGGCCGCGTAGGACATGAGGGTCATCCACAGCGCACTTTCCTGGGTCAGCATGACCGGGGAGCGGTTGCCGATGACCCAGCCGACCTGGGTGGTGCCGATAAAAGCCGATACGGCGGGGATCGCCGCAAGAATCAGGGTGTGAGTGAGGTACATGTGGCCGATGCTTTCTTCTTTATCGCCACGAATTTCCCGCCATTCCTGGTCGGGATGGGTAAACAGCCCCACGACGTGATGGATCATGCCAGTCACTCCTGTCGTTATTACCATCGCCCCCCATCGGAGCGCCCACGGGCCAAATGGCCACAAAGGTCTGGATATATGTGTGCGACCTCAAGTCGCAGTATAGGAAGGGATGACCGGAATAACCGTAGGGCCTTTAGAGCAAATTGCGCTGTAAACAAGGGGCCTAATCGCGGCGGGGTCTTTTACTGTTAGCCCTTTAGCTGTTTTTTTTGCGTAAAATACCCGGCTTTTCGTCACACACCTCCAGCGGATCCAAGCGCCATGGGCACTCTTACGGTCAACCAGAACAAACTGCAAAAACGCCTGCGCCGCCTGGCCGGTGAGGCAGTCGCCGATTTCAACATGATCGAGGACGGCGACAAGGTCATGGTCTGCCTCTCCGGCGGCAAAGACAGCTACACCATGCTCGACGTGCTGCTGCACCTGCAAAAGGTCGCGCCGATCAAGTTCGAGATCGTTGCCGTCAACATGGACCAGAAACAACCGGGCTTCCCCGAGCACGTGCTGCCGGCCTACCTCAAGGCGCTGGGCGTCGAGTACCACATCGTTGAAAAAGACACCTATTCGGTGGTCAAGGAACTGATTCCTGAAGGCAAGACCACCTGCTCGCTATGCTCGCGCCTGCGCCGTGGCACGCTCTACACCTTTGCCGATGAGATCGGGGCGACCAAGATGGCCCTGGGTCACCACCGCGACGATATCGTCGAGACCTTCTTCCTCAATATGTTCTTCAACGGCTCGCTCAAGGCCATGCCGCCCAAGTTGCGCGCCGATGACGGGCGCAACGTGGTGATCCGCCCGCTGGCGTATTGCAACGAGAAGGACATCCAGGCTTATTCCGACTTCAAGCAATTCCCGATCATCCCGTGCAACCTGTGCGGCTCCCAGGAAAACCTGCAGCGCCAGGTGGTCAAGGACATGCTGGTGGATTGGGAGCGCAAGACCCCCGGGCGTACCGAAAGTATCTTCCGCAGCCTGCAGAACGTGCAGCCGTCGCAATTGGCCGACCGCAACCTGTTCGACTTCACCAGCCTGAAAATCGATGAGACTGCCGCGCCGCGTTTCGTCAATGTTGTGAACCTCTGAGCTCATTCAACGCTCTGACACACGGCGCTCGCGGGCGCCGTTTTCAATTCCATTGCCAGCATTCAACAGCAGGAGAGGGCATGCGCGATTACAAGTGGCTGCACGAATATTGTCTGAACCGCTTCGGTTCAGCGGCCGAGCTGGACGCCCACCTGCCGGTGCCCAAGACCCCGGCGCAGTTACGCAAGATCAGTGATGATCGCTACCTGTCGACCTTGGCGCTGCGCGTGTTTCGCGCCGGCTTGAAACACAGCGTGGTGGATGCCAAGTGGCCGGCCTTCGAGCAGGTGTTCTTCGGCTTCGACCCGGAAAAAGTCGTGCTGATGGGTGCCGAACACCTGGAGCGGCTGATGCAGGACACGCGCATCATCCGTCACCTGGGCAAGCTCAAGAGTGTGCCGCGCAATGCGCAGATGATCCTGGACATCGAGCAGGAAAAAGGCAGCTTCGGCGCATTTATCGCCGACTGGCCGGTGACCGATATCGTCGGGTTATGGAAATACCTGAGCAAGCACGGTCATCAGTTGGGCGGGCTGTCGGCCCCGCGCTTTTTGCGGATGGTGGGCAAGGATACTTTTGTGCCGAGCTATGACGTGGTCGCGGCATTGAATGCGCAGAAGATTGTCGACAAGGCACCCACCAGCCTGCGCGACCTGGCCACGGTGCAGGCTGCGTTCAACCAGTGGCATGCCGAGAGTGGGCGGCCGATGTGCCAGCTGTCGATGATGCTGGCCTATACGGTGAATCACTGACCGGGTTCTAGGGTGTGGCCAACCGGCGGTTCAACTGGTGCCGCCAGCGCACATACAGCAGCGCCGTGCAAAACACCGCCAGGCTGGCCAGCATCTCCAGTACCCCGAACCACTGCCGGTTCGGGTCATACGCCGCCAGCGCGCCCTTGATGAAATACAGGTTCACCGCAAAGCACATCCACGAATACCCGCGCGCGCTGCCGATGATCATCCCCGGCGCCAGCACCAGCAGCGGCACCAGTTCGATCAGCAGGATCACCCACGGGCGTGCCCCGTGCAGGTCGGCGATGAACAGGTAGTACCCGCACAACAAACCCACCAGGGCGAAAAACGCCAGCAGGCTTAACGCGCGTGCCGCCTTGACCCGTGGCTCCAGCCACGCTTGCGGCGGTAGAACCTTAGGCTTCCTGGCCACGGCCGTTCTCCAGCAGCGTGGCGGTCTTGGCCAGGCGCAGGCCCAGGGCCCGGCACAGGGTGATTTCATGCGGGTCGAGCAGGCGCTTGCCATCCGGCCCGGCATGGTGGCTGGCGCCATACGGCGTGCCGCCGCCCTGGGTGTCGAGCAGCGCCTGTTCGCTGTAGGGCAGGCCAGTGATCAGCATGCCGTGGTGCAGCAGCGGCAACAGCATCGACATCAGCGTGGTTTCCTGGCCGCCATGCAGGCTGGCGGTGGAGGTGAACACCCCGGCCGGCTTGCCGACCAGCGCCCCGGTGAGCCACAGGTTGCTGGTGCCATCGAGGAAGTACTTGAGCGGCGCGGCCATGTTGCCGAAGCGCGTCGGGCTGCCCAGGGCCAGGCCCGAGCAGTTTTTCAAGTCATCGAGGCTGGCGTACAGCGCGCCTTCGTCCGGGATGCTCGGCGCCACGGCTTCGCATTCGGTGGAGATCGCCGGTACGGTGCGCAGCCGCGCTTCCATGCCGCCTTGCTCGATGCCCCGGGCAATCTGCCGAGCCATTTCGCTCACCGATCCATTGCGGCTGTAATACAACACCAGCACATACGGCGCAGTCACGGCAGGATCTCCAGCACGTTCTCTGGCGGACGGCCAATGATGGCTTTATCGGCGGTTTCCAGGATCGGGCGTTCCATCAGCTTGGGATGTTCGGCGATCGCGGCGATCAACTGCGCTTCGCTGAGGCTGGCGTCGGCCAGGTTGAGGGCCTTGTATTCGTCTTCGCCGGTGCGCAGCAGTTGGCGGGCGCTGATGCCCAGCTTGGCCAGCAGTGTCTTCAATTGCGCGGCATTCAGCGGGTTTTCCAGGTAACGCACCACGGTGGGGGCGAGGCCTCGGGCTTCCAGCAGTTCGAGCGCACCGCGGGATTTCGAGCAGCGCGGGTTGTGATAAAGCGTCAGATCGGTCATGTGCGGGTCGCATCTTGCGTAAGGTGGCGGGTATTCTACCTGCGCGGCGTCCTGTCCTTAAACCGTAAGAGGCGATAGGTCGCAGCCAACGTTCATTTTTGCGAAGGAATACCCCATGACAAGGCGACTGATCGGTGCATTGGCGATCATCACAACCCTGCTGCTCAGCGGCTGCGGCAATGACTACGGCGTTGACCAATACGGCCAGAAGGTTGCGGCCGAGCGCCTGGATAAACAGTGGCTGGTGGTCAACTACTGGGCGGAATGGTGTGGCCCGTGCCGTACGGAAATCCCTGAGCTCAACGCTCTGGCGGAGCAGTTGAAGGGGCAGGGCGTGGGGGTGTTCGGGGTCAACTTCGACAATGTGCAGGGTGCAGAGTTGAAGGAAGCCAGCGACAAGCTGGGGATCAAGTTCACCGTGCTGGCACAGAACCCGGATGGGATCTTCGAGATTCCGCGCAGCGAAGCGTTGCCGGTGACCTATATCATCGATGACAAGGGCAAGGTGCGCGAGCAGTTGATGGGTGAGCAGACGGCGGAAGGGGTGTTGGCCAAGCTCAAGGCCTTGCGCGGCTAGAGTATTGTCCCCTCCCACATCTGGATCTCACCAACCTGTAGATCGGTGGAGTCAGCCCTCTTCGAGCCACAGGCGAATCGGCTTGCCTTCGGCCGGCCAGAAGCGGGTCTGCTCGATCGGCGAGATGTCCCAGCGCTGTACGCCTTGCAGCGCCTGGAAGAAGCGCTGTTCCTGCTCCATCAGGGCCTCGGCGCAGAGCTTGCGGGTGCTGCCGAGCTTGCCGAAGCTGAGTTTGTCGCCCTCAAGGGTGTACGGCGCGAACCAGTGGTTGCAACCGCCGTTGCCGTAGGCACGCCCATCGGCGCCGAGGGTGACGGTCAGGTGTGCGTAATCCATCAACGGCCGCTCACCAATCCACTCCACCACGTAGCTGTGATCCTGCTTGAGCTTGGCCGCGTCACCGGCGCAGCCACTCAGGGCCGCGCCGACGGCGGCGAGCAGAAGCAGGCCTTTCATTGCCCGGCCTTCTGGCATTTCGGGCAACGGTGCTTGTCGCCTTCGCTGGACCAGCCCAACTCGGCAATGCGTGCGTTGGCGGCCGGTTGCAGCGGCTCCTGGGTCAGCTTGGTTTCCACCGCGAATTCAAATTCCAGCACGGTGTCGCAGCTGTCGCAGTTGACCTTCCAGGTGTGAATCTCCAGCTCGCCGAACTTCGGCCCGCGGGCCATGGCGACCCACTGGCCGGCAGGGCGGATGGAGTAGCGCGCGTCACCTTCGACGGTAAGACGCATGGACAAGGTTTTACTGCCGCGCAGAGTGACGATCAGCACGTCGTCATGCTTGATCGAACCACCGTTGCCGGTGACCTGGTAGCGGCCCGGCACCAAGGCACGGCATTCGATCAGGGTGTGTTGCGGGCTCAGCAAGCTGAAGCGGAAATCGTGTTCGGCCATGGATCCTCCAAATAGGCGCGGCATCCTATCACGGGTGCCTGCTGATCATGAGCCTGGTATGTGACCGCTGATCATCCTTCGACGAGGTTCTGCGCCCGGCCATCGGCCCATGCCGCAATATTGGCCAAGGTGGTGCCGGCAATCGCCGCCAGGGCTTCGCGGGTGAGGAACGCCTGGTGTGCGGTGACGATCACGTTGGGGAAGGTCAGCAGGCGCGCGAGCACATCGTCCTGCAAGGGCAGGTCGGAGCGGTCTTCGAAAAACAGCTGGGCTTCCTCCTCGTAGACATCCAGCCCCAGATAGCCGAGCTGGCCGTCCTTGAGTGCTTCGATCAGCGCCGGCGTGTCGACCAGGCCGCCGCGACCGGTGTTGATCAGCATGGCGCCGGGTTGCATCCGCGCCAGCGAGTGCGCATTGATCAGGTGCTTGCTGTCGGCGGTCAGCGGGCAGTGCAGGCTGATGATCTGCGCCTGGGCCAAGAGCTCCGGCAGGCTCACATAGTCAGCGCCGAGGGCCTGGACCTGCGGGTTGGGGAACGGGTCGTAGGCGAGCAGCCGGCAACCGAAGCCCGCCATGATCCTGGCGAACGTGGCGCCGATCTGGCCGGTGCCGACCACGCCGACGGTCTTGCCCACCAGGTCGAAGCCGGTGAGGCCATGGAGGCTGAAATCGCCGTCGCGGGTGCGGTTGTAGGCGCGATGCAGGCGGCGGTTGAGGGCGAGGATCAGGGCCACCGCGTGTTCGGCGATCGCATGGGGCGAATAGGCCGGGACGCGCACGATGGTCAGGCCCAGGCGTTTGGCGGCAGGCAGGTCCACATGGTTGTAACCGGCCGAACGCAACGCGATCAACCGCGTGCCGCCCTTGGCCAGGTGTTCCAGCACCGGGGCGCTGAGGTCATCGTTGATAAAGGCGCAGACCACCTCGTGGTGTTCGGCCAGGGCGACGGTGTCGAGGTTGAGCCGGGCGGGTTGGAATTGCAGTTCCAGGCCGCGCGGCAAGGGTTCGCCGAGGAAACTGTCGCGGTCGTAGGTCTGGCTGCTGAAAAGAATCACGCGCATCAAAGGCGTCCTTTTTGATGAGTTCAGGCGCTGACCCGCGCTTCACTGGCCAGCCGTGCAATGGCCATGTCCAGCTCGTCCAGCGCGGTCATGGCCTTGGCGTCGTCCTGCTTGAGCAGGGTTTCGGCGCGCTGGCAGGCGGCGCGCAGTTGCGGCACGCCACAGTAGCGGGTGGCGCCGTGCAGGCGGTGGACGCGTTCGATCAGGGCCAGGTTGTCCTTGGCCTCGCGGGCGACGTGAATGGCCTGGCGGTCGGCTTCCAGGGAGGCCAGCAGCATGGCCAGCATGTCGGCCGCCAGATCGGTCTTGCCGGCGGCCAGGCGCAGGCCTTCCTCGTGGTCCAGCACCGGCAATTGCACCCCGGGGCCCAGGCCTTCGACGGCGCGCTCCGGCACTTGGTTGCGCAGGGCCAGGCCGGTCCATTTCAGCACCACCTGGGCCAGTTGCCGTTCGCTGATGGGTTTGGTCAGGTAGTCGTCCATACCGCTTTGCAGCAGGGCGCGCTTTTCATTGGCCATGGCGTGGGCGGTGAGGGCGACCACCGGCAAGGGCGTGCCATGGCGCTCGCTTTCCCACTGGCGGATCGCCTCGGTGCTCTGGCGTCCGTCCATGCCCGGCATCTGCACGTCCATCAGCACCAGGTCGAAGGTGTCCTGTTTCACCGCGTCGACCGCCGCGTAGCCGCTTTCCACTGCACGGACCTGCGCGCCCATGTCTTCCAGCAGGGTTTGCACCAACAGCAGGTTTGCCGGGTTGTCGTCGACACACAACACACGCGGCGCACGGCTGGACAACGGCTCGCCCGGTTCACTGCGTGACGGCCGCGGGCTGATCAGGTCGGACAGCGCACGGCGCAGCTTGCGGGTACACGCCGGCTTGGCCTGCAACTGGCTGTTGGGGTTGGGGACCGACTCGTTGAACAGCATCTGTTCGGTAGTGGGGCACAGCACCAGCACTTTGCAGCCCAGGTGTTCGAGGTCCCACAGGTGCTGGTTGAGGCGCTCGGGCGGGATATCGTTGGCGGTCACGCCGAGTACCGCGAGGTCGATAGCCTGCTCGGTCTGGTGAGCGCTGGTGATGCCGTTGGTCAGGCTTTCCAGGGTATTGAACGGCGTTACTTCCAGGCCACAGTCTTCCAATTGGTGTTGCAGGGCCTGGCGCGCCAGGTCGTGGTTTTCCAGCACCGCCACGCGATGGCCCAGCAACGGCGCGCAGGGCAGGTCTTCGACGTCGTCGCGGGTCTTGGGCAGGTTCAGGCTGATCCAGAATTCAGAGCCTTCGCCCGGCGTGCTGTCGACGCCGATTTCACCGCCCATTTGTTCGATCAGGCGCTTGGAAATCACCAGGCCCAGCCCCGTACCGCCGGGCTGGCGCGACAGTGAATTGTCGGCCTGGCTGAACGCCTGGAACAACGCCCGCACGTCCTGGCTGGACAGGCCGATGCCGGTGTCCTGCACGCTTATGCGCAGTTGCACGCTGTCTTCCTGTTCGTCCTCGATCATCGCCCGGGCCACGATGGTGCCTTCGCGGGTGAACTTGATCGCATTGCTGATCAGGTTGGTGAGGATCTGCTTGAGCCGCAGCGGGTCGCCCACCAGCGCCAGCGGCGTGTCGCGGTACACCAGGCTGACCAGTTCCAGCTGCTTGGCATGGGCGGCGGGGGCGAGGATGGTGAGGGTGTCTTGCAGCAAATCCCGCAGGTTGAACGGGATACTGTCGAGCACCAGCTTGCCGGCCTCGATCTTCGAGAAATCGAGGATTTCGTTGATGATGCCCAGCAGGTTGTCGGCGGATTTTTCGATGGTGCCCAGGTAGTCCAGCTGGCGCGGGGTCAGCTCGCTTTTTTGCAGCAGGTGGGTAAAACCGAGTATGCCGTTGAGCGGCGTGCGGATTTCATGGCTCATGTTCGCCAGGAACTCGGACTTGATGCGGCTGGCCTCCAGGGCCTCCTTGCGCGCCAGGTCCAGCTCGATGTTCTGGATCTCGATGGTTTCCAGGTTCTGGCGCACGTCTTCGGTGGCCTGGTCGATGCTGTGCTGCAATTCTTCCCGGGCATTTTGCAGGGTTTCGGCCATGCGGTTGATGCCCGATGCGAGTTGATCCAGCTCCTGGCTGCCCAAGGGTGGCAGGCGGGTTTCCAGATTGCCGTCCTTGAGTTGGGCCACCGCTTGTTTGATCAGGCCAATCGGCGCGTTGATCGTACGGCTGATGCGCAAGGCCAGGGCCGCGGTGCAGATCAGGCCGATGGCAATCAGCAGCAGGCTGGCGAACAGGCTGCGATAGCCGCGCAGCAACATACCGTTGTGGGACAACTCCACCTCGACCCAACCGAGCAGGCGATCGGCTTCATCGGGGATCAAATCGCCCGCCAGGTTGCGATGGCGACCAAACACCGGCAGCAGGTAGCGCGTGGCGTCGTTGCCGGTGCGCTGCAGCAGGTGGGAGCTGTTGCCCACCGGCGGCTGGTTGAGCATGGTCGGGCCGGCATGGGCCAGGGGCGTGCGGTCCGGCGCCAGGAACGCCACGGTGCGCACGTCCGTCTGTTCCAGGGATTGGGTGGCGATACGCTCCAGCAGGTCGGTATTCCTGCTGCCCATGGCCGGAGCCACCAGGGGCGCCAGCTGCTCGGCGATCATTTCCCCGCGTTGCAGCAACTGGGCCTGTAACTCCGAGAGCTGCATCCAGGTGAAGTACCCTCCCAACAACAAGGCCATCAGGCTGGTCGGTAATAAGGTCAGCAACAGTACGCGGCCTTTTATCCCCATTCTTTTAAGCACGCCACTCTCCTGCTACCACACTGATATCAATCTTCCGCGCCGGCATCCGGCCCGCGCCACCTGCGCAGTGTAGCCATTTGCGCGGCCTGGAATCTTGCAAATTAATGACAGAGGGCAATCTTCGGGCCGTTGGACGCCGTGTGGCGATTGCCTGCGGCGGGGTTATCTTGAATAATCAGTGATTGAGAATGACTTGCAGACGCTAATGAATCCCGCGGCAGTTGGCCTACCCCGTATCCTTACAATTGAAGATGACCCCGTGCTGGGTGCCTATGTGCATGAGCATTTGGGGCGCTGTGGCTTCCAGGTCACTTGGTGCCAGAACGGTCAGCAGGGCCTGGAGATGGCGCGCGACCAGGCATTCGACGTGGTGTTGATGGATATTCTGCTGCCGGGCCTGGATGGCTTGTCGATCCTCACCCATTTGCGCCGGAGCCATTCGATTCCGGTGATCCTGATGTCGGCCCTGGGCGCTGAAACCGATCGCGTCAGCGGTTTTCGCCTGGGTGCCGATGATTACCTGCCCAAACCCTTCAGCATGGTAGAGCTGCGCGTGCGTATCGAAGCCATCCTGCGGCGGGTGGCCCTGGATCGGCGCCCGTTGCCGACGCTTGCGCCCGTGCGCGAGGATACCCGCACGCTGCGTTTCGATGACGAGCTGTGCGATGTTTTTCATCAAGGCCACTGGGCGGGCCTGACCCGCAGCGAATATCGCCTGCTGGAAACCCTGCACCGCAACGCTGAAGAAGTCCTCAGCAAAGCCTTCCTCTACCAGCACGTGTTGCAACGGGGTTATGCGCCCCATGATCGCAGCCTCGACATGCATATCAGCCAGATCCGCCGCAAGCTCAAGGCCATCGGCTACACCGAGCGTGAGGTGCGCACGGTGTGGGGCAAGGGCTATGTGTTGAGCGGTCACGACGATGGGCTTTGAGGCATCGCTGAAACGGCTGCCGGGCAGGCACTCGTTATTCTGGAAACTTGCCTGCCTGCTGATCGCCTTCTGTTTGCTGATGATCTGGCTCAGTTGGTCCTGGGGCCGGTACATGGAGCAAAAGAACGCCTACCTGTCCGATGAGGCCAGGAGCACCTTGAGTGGTTATGCGGTCGGCGCCGAGCAGGCCTGGAACCAGGGCGGCAATGCCGGCGTTGATGCGTGGCTGCAGGCAATGGGCAAGCGCGAAAGCACGTGGATCGGGGTGATCGGCAATGACTTGCAGTCGTTGAGCAGCTACCCGCTGACCGATACGGAAAGCCAGCGCCTGACCTTCCTTCGGGGCCTGGACTGGCCGGTCAGCCGCCACGTCAAGGGGTTGCCGTGGTTGAAGATCCCGTTTGTGGTGGATCCGGGCGCCGGTTCGCTGGTGATTGAACTGCCGCAGCGCTTTATGCCGGGGCGCTACCAACTGTTCTGGCGGGTGGTGACCAACGGCGTGATTCCCGGCCTCTTTACCTTGTTGCTGTGCGTCGGCCTCTATCGGTTGCTGATCATGCCCCTCAATCAACTGCGCGAGCAGGCCAACGCATGGCGTGCCGATCAGTTGAATACGCGGATGTCCCACGACGCCACCAGCCGCCAGGACGAATTGGGCGAGCTGGGGCGCGCGTTTGATCATATGTCCGAGCGCTTGCAGGGTACGGTGATGCTGCAACAGCAGCTGTTAAGGGACATGTCCCATGAACTGCGCACGCCCTTGAGCCGTTTGCGGGTGGCCTGTGACAGTGAGCAGGATCTTGCGCGCCTGCGTGAGCGGCTGGGTCGGGAGATCGACGCCATGCAGCGCCTGGTGGAAGACAGCCTGCAACTGGCCTGGCTGGATACCGAGCGGGCGCCGCTGCCCAAAGAAGATATTCAGGTGCAGGCGCTGTGGGACATGCTGCGCGAGAACGCGTGCTTTGAAAGCGGTTGGCCGGCATCGCGGCTGCCCTGCCTTCTGGGCGCCGACAGTTGGGTGAGGGGCAACCTGAATGCCCTGGCCCAGGCCCTGGAGAATATCCTGCGCAACGCCATACGCCATTCCCCGGCGGAGGGGGTCGTGTGCCTGGATGGATGTCGCGAGGGGGAGTATTGGCACCTTTGGTTGGAAGACCAGGGCGGGGGAATCGATGAGCAGGATCTGGAGCGAATCTTTGCGCCGTTTACGCGGCTGGACGGTTCGAGGCCCGGCGATGGTGGCTTCGGGCTGGGCCTGAGCATCGCGCGTAATGCCGTGCAACGCCAGGACGGCAGCCTGTGGGCGGAAAATACCGGCCAGGGCTTGCGTGTGCACCTGCGGTTGCCGGCGCGATAGGTCTCAGCCTCGGCGCTGCCTGCGCTTTTTCCATTGGTGCGCGACCCACCAGCGCCAATACCCCATGGTCAGGCAGTAGGCCAGTGCGCCCAGCACCAGCCCCAACACCACCGAACCCAGCAGGAAGGGCTGCCACAGGGTGCTCAACTGGCCGCTGATCCACTCCCAGGTCAGGTCGTCGGGCAGGCTGCGCGGTGGCACATTCATCAGCCATGCGCCGGTCATGTAGGTGCAGATGAACACCACCGGCATGGTGATCGGGTTGGTCAGCCATACCAGGCTGATGGCGATGGGCATATTGCCGCGCACGGTGATCGCCAGCACTGCCGCCAGCAGCATCTGCAACGGGATCGGGATAAACGCCGCGAACAAACCTACGGCCATGGCGCGTGCCACGGAGTGCCGATTCAGGTGCCAGAGGTTCGGGTCGTGCAGCAACGTGCCAAGAAACTGTAATGACTTGTGTTCCCTGATACTGGTGGGGTCGGGCATGTACCGTTTGAATAAGCGCCGAGGCATAGGGGGTCCAGGTCAGTTCGAGGGGCAAGTATGCCCGCATTCTATAAACAGAAAATTCAGACTTTGTGACAAAACATCATAGGACACGCTGGGCCCTCGTCTAAGACTGAGTGGATCACTTGAAAAGGAGTGTTCATGAAGACAGGGATGTTCGCGCTCGCGCTGGGGTTGCTTGCCTTGCGCTTTCTACCGGCGCTGCCGCCGACGGGATGGCTGATAGCCATGCTGGTGCTGGCATTGATGCTATTGCCCTTTCGTACGTCGCCACTGGCATTTTTCCTGTTGGGCTTGAGCTGGGCCTGCATCAGTGCGCAGTGGGCGCTGGATGATCGACTACGGCCGGTGCTGGATGGCCAGACGCGATGGCTGGAAGGCCGTGTAACCGGGTTACCGCAGCAGACAGAGACGGGAGTGCGTTTTGAGCTGGCCGACAGCCAGGCGCGCAACGCCCGGTTGCCCAAGCGCATCCGGGTGTTTTGGCACGGCGGGCCGCCGGTACGCAGTGGCGAGCGCTGGCGTATGGCCGTGACGCTGAAACGGCCTGCCGGGCTGCTCAATTTTCATGGTTTCGATCAGGAGGCCTGGCTGCTGGCCCAGCGCATTGGCGCCACCGGCTCGGTGAAGGATGGTGAGCGCCTGGCGCCGGCGCGTCATGCCTGGCGTGACACTGTTCGCCAACGCCTGATGGCGGTGGACGCCCACGGCCGCGAGGCGGGCCTGGCGGCTTTGGTGCTGGGGGATGGCTCCGGGCTGGCGGCCGAAGACTGGCAGGTGTTGCAGGACACTGGCACGGTGCACCTGCTGGTGATTTCCGGCCAGCACATTGGCTTGCTGGCGGGGTTGATCTACGGGTTGGTCGCGCTACTTGCACGCTACGGCTGCTGGCCCCGTACCTGGCCGTGGCTGCCGTGGGCGTGCGGCCTGGCGTTTGCCGCCGCGCTGGGGTACGGCCTGCTGGCAGGGTTTGGCGTGCCGGTGCAACGGGCCTGCGTCATGGTGGGGCTGGTGTTGTTGTGGCGCCTGCGCTTTCGTCATCTGGGGTTTTGGTGGCCGTTGTTGCTGGCACTCAATGGCGTGCTGATCCTGGAACCACTGGCCAGCCTGCAACCCGGATTCTGGCTGTCCTTCATGGCTGTCGCGGTGCTGGTCCTGGGATTTGGTGGGCGGTTGGGGCCGTGGAGTGTCTGGCAGGCATGGACACGTCCCCAGTGCTTGATTGCCGTTGGTCTGTTTCCTGTGTTGCTGGTGCTCGGCTTGCCCGTCAGCGTCAGTGCGCCGCTGGCCAACCTGGTTGCCGTGCCGTGGATCAGCCTGGTGGTGTTGCCCCTGGCCTTGCTGGGGAGCGCATTGTTGCCGCTGCCGTATGCCGGGGAGGGCGTGTTGTGGCTGGCGGGCGGGGCGCTTGACGGGTTGTTCCGGGGCTTGGCATGGCTCGCTGGGCAAATGCCTGCCTGGATACCGGCCGAGGTGCCCCTGGGTTACTGGCTGATCAGCCTGGTCGGCGCGGTGCTGTTACTGCTGCCCAGCGGCGTGCCGTTTCGGCCCCTGGGCTTGCCGCTGCTGTTGTTGGCCGTATTTCCACCCCGCGAGCTCGTGCCTCATGGGCGGGTGGAGGTGGTGCAGCTGGATGTCGGGCAAGGTCAGGCCTTGATCCTGCGTACCCGCCATCACACGTTGCTCTACGATGCCGGCCCGCGTTCGGGGACGGTTGACCTCGGTGCCCGTGTGGTAGTGCCTGCGTTGAAAAAGCTCGGCGTCGGGACGCTGGATATGATGCTGCTGAGCCACGCCGACGCCGATCATGCCGGTGGGGCGTCGGCTGTTGCCCGAGGGTTGCCGATCCGGCGTGTCGTGGGCGGTGAAACCGAGGGGTTGCCCGCGTTTCTCGCAACGCAGCCCTGCGTCAGCGGCGAACGGTGGGAGTGGGACGGTGTGGCATTCGAGCTGTGGCAGTGGCCTGATGCGATTGATGGCAACCCCAAGTCCTGTGTTCTGCAGGTCCAGGCCAATGGCGAGCGGCTGCTGCTCACGGGGGATATTGATCGGGCTGCCGAACGAGCATTTCTCGCGTCTTCGCTGGCCGTGCGCACCGATTGGCTGCAGTCGCCTCACCATGGCAGCCGCAGTTCGTCGTCGTGGCCATTTCTACAGCGGCTGGCGCCCACGTCGGTGCTGATTTCCCGTGGGCGTGGCAATGCGTTCGGCCATCCTCACCCGCAGGTGGTGGAGCGCTACCAGCGACTGGGCAGCCAGATATACGACAGTGCCGAGCTGGGCGCGGTGCGTGTGCAATTAGGGGCTTTCCAGCCACCGACTGTTGCGCGTAGTCAACGCCGTTTTTGGCGCGAAACGTTACCCTGAGCCGGCCATGCCAAAGACCGGCGCCTGGGACAGACGGGTCCATGGCCGACGAACCCCGCCGCCGAACCTATATGGTAAAGTGGCGCACTTTTTCGAGGGGACATTCACTGTGTGGGAATTGGTCAAATCTGGCGGCTGGATGATGTTGCCCATCATCCTGAGCTCCATCGCCGCACTCGGCATCGTTGCCGAACGTTTGTGGACCCTGCGCGCCAGTCGCGTCACCCCCGAGCATCTGCTGGGGCAGGTCTGGGGCTGGATCAAGAACAAGCAGCTGGACAAGGACAAACTCAAGGAACTGCGCGCCAACTCGCCCCTGGGTGAAATCCTCGCCGCCGGCCTGGCCAATTCCAAGCATGGTCGCGAGATCATGAAAGAGTGCATAGAAGAGGCCGCCGCCCGGGTCATCCATGAACTGGAGCGCTATATCAACGCCCTCGGCACCATCGCCGCCATGGCGCCGTTGCTCGGCTTGCTGGGTACGGTACTGGGCATGATCGATATTTTCAGCTCGTTCATGGGCTCGGGCATGACCACCAACGCGGCCGTACTGGCCGGCGGCATCTCCAAGGCCCTGATTACCACGGCGGCGGGCCTGATGGTCGGTATTCCGTCGGTGTTCTTCCACCGTTTCCTGCAGCGGCGCATCGATGAACTGGTGGTTGGTATGGAGCAGGAAGCCATCAAGCTGGTGGAAGTGGTGCAGGGTGACCGTGATGTGGACCTGGTTGGGGGCAAAGCGTGAAATTTCGCCGCAAGCAACGGGAAAATGTCGACATCAACCTCGCGTCGTTGATCGACGTGGTGTTTATCCTGCTGCTGTTTTTTGTCGTCACCACCACCTTCACCCGGCAGACCGAACTGCGTGTCGACCTGCCGGAAGCCGTGAGTGGTTCGCCGGCCGAAGACCAGGAAGTCAAGCAACTGGACATCGCCATCAGCGCCGACGGGGCGTTTTCGGTGAATAACCAGGTGCTGGAGAAAAACGACCTCGCCAGCCTCATGGCGGCCCTGGAGAAAGAGTCCGGCGGCGATACCAAGATGCCGTTGTCTATCAGTGCCGATGGCAAGACCCAGCACCAGGCCGTGATCACGGCGATGGACGCCGCCGGCAAGCTCGGTTTCAGCCATCTGCGCATGAGCACTGTCGAGGCGGCGAGCCAACCCTGATGGCCATGTCCGATCGTTTGCTCAAGGCCTGGTACGAGGGCCATCCGGCGCTTGCGTTGTTGCGTCCGCTGGAATCGTTGTATCGCCGGGTGGTGCAGCGCAAGCGCGCGCGGTTCCTGGCGGGAGAGGGCGAGATCTATCAATCGCCGGTGCCGGTGGTGGTGGTGGGTAATATCACCGTGGGCGGCACCGGCAAGACGCCATTGATCCTGTGGTTGATCGAACACTGCCGGCGCAGAGGCCTGCGGGTGGGTGTGGTCAGTCGCGGCTATGGCGCCAAGCCGCCGCAGTTGCCCTGGCGCGTCGAGGCCAGCCACAGCGCCACTGTGGCGGGCGACGAGCCTTTGCTGATCGTGCAGCGCTGCGGCGTGCCCCTCATGATCGATCCTGATCGCAGTCGTGCGGTGCAGGCCTTGCTTGCCAGCGAGACCCTCGACCTGATCCTCTCCGACGACGGCCTGCAACACTACCGCCTGGCCCGTGACCTGGAACTGGTGCTGATCGACGCCGCCCGGGGCCTGGGCAATCGCCGTTGTCTGCCGGCGGGGCCATTGCGCGAACCGGTTGAGCGTTTGCACAGTGTGGATGCACTGCTCTACAACGGTGCCGGCTCGGATCGCGACGATGGCTTTGCGTTTCGCCTGCAACCCACCTCACTGGTCAACCTGCACAGCGGCGAGCGCCAGTCGGTGGCGTACTTTCCTGAGGGGCAGCAGGTACACGCGGTTGCCGGTATCGGCAACCCGCAACGTTTCTTCAACACCCTCGAAACGCTACACTGGCAGCCGATTCCCCATGTTTTTGCCGACCACGCGCCCTACAGCGCCGAGGTCTTGAATTTTACCCCGTCATTGCCACTGGTCATGACCGAGAAGGACGCGGTGAAGTGCCGCGCCTTTGCCCAGCCCGACTGGTGGTACCTTGCGGTGGATGCGGTGCCGTCGCCGGCGTTCGTCGCCTGGTTCGACACGCAGCTGATGCGCCTGCTGCCCGCCCGTCTTTTGCCTTAAACGCTGCTATCCAGGAAACACTCATGGACACCAAACTGCTCGACATCCTCGCTTGCCCGATCTGCAAAGGCCCGCTCAAGCTCAGCGCCGATAAAACCGAGCTGATCAGCAAGGGCGCCGGCCTGGCGTACCCGATCCGTGATGGCATCCCGGTGATGCTGGAAAGCGAAGCCCGCACCCTGACCACCGACGAGCGCCTGGATAAATGACCACCGCCTTTACCGTTGTCATTCCTTCCCGCTACGCCTCGACACGCCTGCCGGGCAAGCCGCTGCAACTGATCGGCAGCAAGCCGATGATCCAGCTGGTGTGGGAGCAGGCCTGCAAAAGCAGCGCTGAGCGTGTCGTGGTGGCCACTGATGACCCGCGCATCATCGAGGCCTGCAAAGGGTTCGGCGCCGAAGCGGTGCTGACCCGTGAAGATCACAACTCCGGCACTGACCGCCTGGCCGAAGTGGCCACGCAGTTGGGCCTGGCGCCAGATGCCATCGTCGTCAATGTGCAAGGTGACGAGCCGTTGATCCCGCCGGGCGTGATCGACCAGGTGGCCGCTAACCTGGCCGCCCACGGTGAAGCGCGTATGGCGACCCTGGCTGAGCCGATTGAAGACATCGACACCCTGTTCAACCCGAACGTGGTCAAGGTGGTCAGTGATGTCAACGGCCTGGCGCTGACCTTCAGCCGTTCGACCTTGCCCTGGGCGCGTGATGCCTTCGCCAGGAACCCTGACCTGTTGCCGGAAGGGGTGCCGTACCGTCGCCATATCGGCATCTACGCCTACCGTGCCGGTTTTCTGCATGACTTCGTGAGTTGGGGCCCGTGCTGGTTGGAAAATACCGAATCCCTGGAGCAGCTCCGAGCCCTCTGGCACGGCGTACGTATCCACGTGGGGGACGCCCTGGAAGCACCGCCTGCGGGTGTCGATACCCAGGAAGACCTTGAGCGCGTCCGTCGCCTGCTGGGGGCCTGATGGAGGTTCTGTTTGTCTGCCTGGGCAATATCTGCCGCTCGCCCACCGCTGAGGGCGTACTGCGCCATAAATTGCGCGAAGCCGGGTTGGCGGGGCAGGTCGACGTAGCGTCCGCCGGCACCGGCGAGTGGCATGTCGGCAACCCGCCGGACCAGCGCAGCCAACGTGCGGCGCTGGTGCGCGGCTACGATTTGTCGGCCCAGCGGGCCCGGCAGGTCTCCCGCGCCGACTTTGCACGCTACGACCTGATCCTGGCCATGGACCACAGCAACCTGCGCAACCTCAAGGCCATGCAGCCCGGCCAGGGCAAGGCGGAGCTGGACCTGTTCCTGCGGCGCTATGAGGCTGAAGTGGACGAGGTGCCGGATCCCTACTACGAAGGCGAACAAGGCTTCGAACGGGTCCTGGACTTGATCGAGCAGGCGTGTGATTTACTGGTGATCGAATTGAAGGGACGGTTATGACCTTGCAAGTGCGGGCGCAGGTGTCGCTCAAGCCATTCAACAGCTTTGGCATTGATGTGCGGGCCCGACTGTTTGCCGAAGCCCGCAGTGACGCCGATGTGCGCGAGGCGCTGGCCTATGCGTCGACCCAGGCGTTGCCTGTGCTGGTGATCGGCGGTGGCAGCAACTTGCTGCTGACCCAGGACATTCCTGCCCTGGTGTTGCGTATGGCCACCCAGGGCATTCGTGTGCTGCAGGATGATGGCGTGCAGGTGGTGGTCGAAGCCGAAGCCGGCGAAGCCTGGCACCCGTTTGTACTGTGGACCCTGGAACAGGGCTTCTGCGGCCTGGAAAACCTCAGCCTGATCCCCGGCACCGTCGGTGCTGCCCCCATGCAGAACATCGGCGCCTACGGCGTGGAGATCAAGGACGTCTTTGCCGGCTTGACCGCCCTCGATCGCCAGACCGGCGAGTTGCGCGATTTCAGCCTGGAAGAATGCAACTTTGCCTACCGTGACAGCTTGTTCAAGCATGAAGTCGGGCGCTGGCTGATCCTGCGGGTACGCTTTGCCCTGAGCCGCGCCAGCCACCTCAAGCTCGACTACGGCCCAGTGCAGCAGCGCCTGGCGGGGCAGGGGATCACCGAGGCGACACCAAGCGATGTCAGTCGCGCGATTTGCAGCATCCGTAGCGAAAAATTGCCCGACCCGGCAGTGCTGGGCAATGCCGGCAGCTTCTTCAAGAACCCGCTGGTACCCAAGGCCCTGGCTGAAGAGTTACAGGCGCAGTATCCGGACCTGGTGGCTTACCCGCAGGCGGATGGGCAGATGAAACTGGCCGCTGGCTGGCTGATCGACAAGGCCGGCTGGAAGGGCTTTCGTGACGGCGATGCCGGCGTGCATGCCCTGCAGGCGCTGGTGCTGGTCAACTATGGCGGCGCCACGGGGCACGATATTGCCAGCCTGGCCCAACGTATCCAGCGGGATATCGCCCAGCGTTTCAAGGTCGAGCTGGAAATGGAACCTAACCAGTATTAATGCCGTGAAAACAAAAATGCCCCGTATCTTTCGATACGGGGCATTTTTTATGCAGCGAGTAAATCAGTCGTCGCGGCTCATGATGCCGAAGATCTGCAACAGGCTGATAAACAGGTTGTAGATCGACACATACAGGCTGACGGTCGCCATGATGTAGTTGCGCTCACCGCCGTGGATGATGGCGCTGGTCTGGAACAGGATGCACACGGAGGAGAACAGCACAAAACCCGCGCTGATCGCCAGTTGCAGGCCGCTGATCTGGAAGAACATGCCCGCCACCACCGCCGCCAGCAACACGAAGAAGCCTGCGGTGATGAAACCACCCAGGAAGCTCATGTCCTTGCGGGTGACCAGCACGTAGGCCGACAGACCACCAAACACCAGGGCGGTCATGGCAAACGCCGAGCTGACCACTTCCGCACCGCCGGCCATACCGAGGTAACGGTTGAGGATCGGGCCGAGGATAAAGCCCATGAAGCCGGTCAAGGCAAACGCCGACACCAGGCCCCAGGCCGAGTCACGCAGCTTGTTGGTCAGGAAGAACAGGCCATAGAAACCGATCAGAACGACAAAGATATTCGGGTAGCCGACGTGCATCTGCTGGGCCACGAACGCCATTAAGCCGCTGAATGCGAGGGTTAGGGCGAGCAGTCCATAGGTGTTGCGCAACACGCGGCTGACTTCAAGCTGCTCAGCCTGCGCGTTACCATTCACTGCGTAATTCTGTTCGCGCATGGCGACACTCCTTCGGTTTTGAAACGTTCAGTCGCAAAGATCATAACAGACGCTCTGTAACAAGCGATGGCGAGAGTTTGACAGTGTGTTTCATTCGGGTATTATGGCGCCCGCTGAGACAGGATGGGCTATCCTAATCCTGTGATGCACAAGGGAAATTGGCAGAGTGGTTGAATGCACCGGTCTTGAAAACCGGCGAACGTTAATAGCGTTCCCAGGGTTCGAATCCCTGGTTTCCCGCCAAGATTCAAACGAAAGCCCCGCGATTGCGGGGCTTTTGTGTTTCTGGGGTTTGGCGATCTTCTGCTTACTGTGCCCTGTAGCAGACTTGCGCAGCCAATACTGATGATTGCCGATGCAGCCCGGGACTGGAATCACGGAACTGAAACCACTTCAACGGGCACATTGAATTTGTGGTTTTTCCAGTCAGCTTTTGCTCGTCATCTTTTTGTTTTTTTACTACTATCGTTCATCTGCGCACTCAAGGAAGAGAGGCTGAGCGCCTTGAGGCTGGTAGAAAAATTACACTCGATCATTGAATGAGTTATTACTTTTACCCAGAACCTAACGACTCAGCCATCCGTAATTACCTCTTGGTGGAACCGATGGATAAAATGTGTGGCATCGTTGTAGTGGTAGGGCTTGCCCTCTCTGGATGCGCTACGAAAACTCCAGAAAGACCTGATGTGACTCCACCTCCTGCCGTCGTCCAGGAAGCACCGCCTGAAGTCGCACCTTCGACACCAGAAAAATGGACTGTGCGATATGAGGCTGCACCTGCGAACGCCAGTGCTGACGCCCCGAAAGCAGCTTCTCCGGAGGCGGCTCAGTCAGAATCAGAAACAAACTTGAACCAAAATCGCGCTGAGCAATGCCGTAAAGAACTGGATGTTTTAAAGGTCTACAACAAAGCGTCTTACGATAAATACGAGGCGCAATACCAGGCCATTGCTGCCAAGACTGCCAAATACATGGAAATTAAAGACTCATTGGGTCCCGATTTAAACTACATGGTTATGCCGGCTTATCAATTTCAAATTCGTGAGTTCTGCTTCCGAGTTAAGACCCGTCTGTCGGAGCTTGTGCTTCGCCAAGCCCGATAATATTCCGCGTCCGGGGACGTCTTTTGCCCGCTAGGGAAACGCTGAAAAAGACTTCCATCTCTGGTGAAACAAGAGCTGCATTGTCCGAAAGATGACGAGGGTCCCAGGCGTGGTTTCCCGCCAGGACTTAAACGAAAGCCCCGCCTTAGCGGGGCTTTCGTGTTTCCGGCCCCAATGTCGCGAACGTTGTGAACCCGTTGGCATTAACCCATATGCACAGTGAACGATGTTAATGGGCCATGTTCCAACCTGCCGTGCCAAGCCTGCCCAGTGGGGGCACGGCTCAATCGGCTCCGCGTAAACCGCGGCGCGCGCTACCCCATTACAAGGACGCAAGATTTATGCAGTCATCCCCCTCCCAAGCGCCTTCCGCCACCGGCGAACTGATCGCCAGTTTCCGTCACGGCAAGGGTTTTCTGATTTTCAGTTTGATATTTGGCGTTGTGTTGTTAGGTCTCGCCGGGTTTGTGTTGTATCTGGGCACGATCCTGCCACCGGGCAATGAGGGGCCGGTCAGCCTCCAGACGTCCCGTGGCATGGCCTTCAACTTCAGCAGCCCCCATACCTTGATTTACGCCACCAGCGCTTTGCTGGCGGTTCTCGGGCTGGGTGTATTTGCCGCTTACGCCTGGCACAGGAAACTGCGTGCGCCGCGTTACGACGTGTATGAGCATGGCATCGAGCGCATCATCAACGATCAGCGCGAATACACCGCCTTTGCCGAGATTGATGACCTGTATCTGTTTGGCTCCGGGCAAACCGTGCTGACCGGCATGATCACCAACGTGGCCTACCGTCGTAATGCCAGCGAGCCGTTTCATCGAGTGATCGAGAGCCTCAAGGGCTTTCACGATTTCCAGCAGTTGGTCCGTGAGCTGCACGTACGTGCACGTCTGCCGGGGGTGCTGGCGACGCTGGAGTCGGGTGGGGCGGTCAGGTTCAATTGCATCAGCTCCGGGCAGGTCTGGGGCAAGCGCGTCAGCGGCAACTTCCTCAAAATCACCACGACGCCGATTGTGGTGAGCCAGGATCTCCTCGAATACCAAGGGCGCAAGGTGCCGATGTCGTCGCTGCGTACCGTCGACCTCAACGCCTGGACCGAAAAGGTGGTGATCAAGGACGAGAGCGGCAAACCCGTGTTGTCGACCATCGCCACCGGCATTCTGAGCCATGACCTGTTCCTCAACACACTCGATGCCGTGTTTGCGGCTGAAGAGCAAGCACGCGAGCCGGCTTGAGCCAATCGTGTCATTCATGAGGATTAAACGATGATCTATCGCGGCGCAGGCTGGCTGACGCTGTTCACACCGGTGGCCATGGTGTTGTTGCTGATGGGGGTGTGGCCCGACCCCAGCGTCAAACCCGGCAATACCTCACTGATGCAACTGTTGATGGGGGTGGGGATTGGCTCGGCCATCAACACCGTGCTGGGCTTTGTCCTGAATCGGCAGGTGCATGAAGATGGCGTGCGCCATCACTTCTTTTTCATGCCCATGCAGTGGCCGGCGCTGGCGATCATGATTGTCTGCGCGGTGATTGCCCTGCTCAAGTAAGGCTGCCCGTAGGCGGGCGTCCAACTAACGGTTTGAGGGGAACGCGAAGGTTCCTGGCTTTTCGCCCATTATTGAACGCTGCAACCCCTGGAGCCTGCTGGATGAACCGTCAAGATCCACCTCACCGCGTCGCCACCCTTCCCGGAGCGCCAAGCACTGGAAGCCCTGTCGCGCACCCACCCATCTGGTATTACGGCCCGGATCTACCGAGCGTTGGCGGCAGTGGTCGGGGGATCCTGGGGTTCTACATTGCGCTACTGATGCTGTTGCCGGGCTACGGGCTGGTGATGTTGCTCCTGGCCGGGCTCGGAGCGCTGCAGGGCGCGCCGCCCAGTGCTGAATCGAGTTTTACGACGTCGACGCTCATCCTGTTCATGCTCGGTACCGCAGTGCTCATCGGTGCGATGTTTGCCTGGATGGCCTCTACGCCTCATGTGGAGGCCTTTACGTTCGATGAAAACCAGCAACTGCTCAGCCTCACGGTTATCCGTCGTGGCCGCGGGCCCTACGAAGTGCGGGTGCCATTCAGCAACATCATTTACGTCTGCCCCTACGTCCTCGCCCGGTTTGATCGCTATGGGCATTTCCATCTCGTGGGTCAGGGGCCCAAGGACAAGGTTTTCGAATATCGGTTGGGTGAGGGTATCTCTCTGGACGAAATGGCGTTCCACGCTGAATGGTTGCGGGGAATGATAGGGGCGCGGATGCATGAGCTGGTGAATCTGGATAAATGAAACATTCGCGTTAATACCAGACTCGTAGTGTCGGGCCGTCCGCGCTTGAAACCCGCGCGAACGCTACTGCGGCAGCAATGGCATTTAAGTTGATGGGCCCAAATACAGGGCGAAAACTGCCCCAGCCACACGCGCAGCTGATTTTAAAGGCAGTGACCCATGGCTCAGCAGAAAAGCTGAGCCACCGAAAGCAGGCAAATCACCTGGACAAAAATCTGAGCTCGAATGGGATGTTTCATCTGTGCGACCCTCCTGTACAGCTGCGGGGGAGAAGTGCCGTACGCGATGTAGATCCTCCCTGGATCGCCAACAACACTCGCAACTGTTCCATTGAGTATAGGCCCTGAAACGAATCTTTCACGATTGGGCCGATTCAGCGCCCGGCATGCTCTGCTTACAACTATCTGCCCTGCCCATCGCACTTTTTTTCATTTCTCCAATCTATCTTTGTCCCAGCCCCGCCGATTTCCCGCGCGGGCAAAAGAACCAGATCGGGTGCCGATGGCTCGCACGTTACTTTTATTCAAGACTCGACGAGTGCGTCGGCCACTGTGGCTGGCAGTGGTGTTAATGCTCTGCGCCAGTGGCTGTACCCAGCAGCAGGGGCGGGACATCGCCAAGCAGTTCAGTAACGGCAAACCCGATGAATTCTTCCAGACCAGTGTCGATCGCATGGCAACCCTGGGCATGCGCGACAACTTGCAAAGCCTGTATTTGCTCATGAACAAGCTCTATCTGCGCAACCCCAACCAGTGGCGCCAGTCGGGTTATCCGGATGCGGTGAGCGCTGCGCGGGAGATCCGCCTGGCCATTGAGCAGCGCCGCTCATTGCCCGCACTCGGGGAGCGTCGCGACCTGGCGGCACTGAGTTACTCGTTGAGCCCCGAGTTTCAGGGTGATCGGGTCGGGGCGTTTATCTATGCCATCGGCAGCATGATCGTGACCGCCCACGGTGGGCGTACCGAGTTCTACATTACCGACTCGATCAACCCGCAGTTCGTCAGCAACGCCGCGCGCAATATCGAGAAGGCCACCTGGTTGCTCAGCAAGCGCCAGGATGCAAATGGCGTCCTGCTCCTGTTTTCCAACGAGATCTCGGAGGAGGGCAGCAACCTGAGTTTCGCCGTCGAGTTCGGCAAGATTGTTGCGCGCCTTGACCTGTTGACCCAGATGCTCGACGAACGCTACCGCCGTATTGGCCTTAACTATGCACAAAGCCTGTTGCTGATGAATTTCCTGCCCGTGCAGTAATGCATTTCGTCGGCAGTGAGTTAAGCCGTACCACCGATGGCCGATGCAATGATGACGCCTGTGACTTGAGGAGAGTGTTATCAAACATCTAACGGTTGAAGAGTTGGACGCCATTACGGAGATTGAAACCACGTCCAACATTTTGCGACTCACCACGCGTTTGACTGGAATGCGGTTTTCCGCCATTTCCAAGATGACCGAGAGTTACTGGGTGGCCTGTGCCGTGCACGATGAGTTGCATTTCGGGCTGGAGGTGGGCGACGAGTTGCGGGTCGAAGCCACCCTGTGCAACCAGGCACGCGCCAATCGCAAGTCGATCATCATCGAGCACGCCAGCAAGGATCCGGTGTTCTGGGAACATCCGTTGCCCAAGGCCCATGGGTTTGAGAGTTATATCTCGTTGCCCATTGTGTTTTCGGATGGCACCGTCTTCGGCACTTTGTGCGCCCTGGATGTGTTGCCCAAGCAGCTTGAGAACCCACAGATGTTCGAAATCCTGAGTATATTTACGCGGCTTATCGGCACCACCTTGGAGTTGCAACGCAGCCGGGCATGAGCCGAGCTTATTTTACCGGCGGCAAGCCTTTTAAGCGTTGAGTGTGGCCTTGGGGAGTGCTGTTTCTCTTTCTGCTGTAGGAATTTGCCTATCTTGCATCCCGATGCTTGAAACACCTGTCTGTGCACAATAGCCTCGGATTTTTCTGAAAAAACGAGGCCCTACCTTGGGTAAGCGAAAAACGGCTTGGCCGACGGACCGCGAAATACGCCTGCGCTTTATCCTCTTCGCTGTGATCGACGCTGCCAGCGTTCAGGGCGTTCCCTCCGAGTTGTTGCTCCCCGCGCATAAACTGCTGCGGGACTCGCCGACAGAAGCGCAGTTGCTCGCCGCCCTGGATGAAATTCTTGCCGCTGATGAAATGCATGGGTTCAGGTTGCCACCGGGGTCGGAGGCCGATGAATTGATGCAGTCGCTGGAGAAGCCCGACGGCTAGGGTCATCCGTTAGATCGTTTATTTCCTTAAGGTTGGACGAGATTCCTCAATCGAATATCCATGACGCCCATTCACGCCAGGTAACGGACGCAAGTAACGCAATAGCGTCCGATTCATTGTCATCGCACCCGATGCAGCTGTCTTGTTCGACAAAGCGTCCCTGGGAACATCCATTCCTGCTGCTCTGCCGGCGTCTTGTGCAGCCCTCCGGCCTCTCTAGAATCGGCACCAGAACCTAGCCATTTCCTGTCGATTACGGAGTTTCGAACATGATGAATGCAATGCAGATGCCGATGAACACCTCCATGCCAATGATGCCGATGATGGGCATGCCGATGATGATGGCCACCATGAAATGCGAAATGGCCGCTGACGCCATGATGTGCACCATGAAGCCGGCAGCCGGCATGGACATGGCCCAGTTCAAGACCAATGCCGAAATGATGGCGATGATGATGAACTGCGGCATGCCGATGATGATGCAGTGCGCCAACCTGTCGATGATGTGCATGTCGGCCGACGCCATGGCCATGATGACCGGCATGAACATGATGCCGATGATGGGCATGCCCATGCCGATGATGAAGTGCGTCATGGAATGCACCATGATGGCTGACGGCATGATGTGCAAAATGATGCCGATGCCGGGCATGAGCATGGACATGATGAACAACTGCTGCATGCTCATGAACAAAATGATGAACGACTGCGCCATGCCCATGATGATGAGCTGCAACGGCATGCCGATGATGTGCTGCACCTGCTGACAGGTCCCGCGCGATGAAAAAACGCCCCGATAAGTCGGGGCGTTTTTTTTGCCGGGATTAATCCAGCCGCTCGGGGTAGGTGATCACCAGGAACGCCACGGCTTCGCTGTCCGCCGGGTTGCGGTAGCGGTGGGGCTGGTCGGCGTAGAACAGAATTGAATCGCCGGTGGACAGCAGGTAGCGCTCGTCATTGACGCTGACTTCCAGTACGCCTTGGGCCACCACCAGGTTTTCCTGGATGCCCGGGCCGTGGCCTTTGGACACTTCCTCCCCAAGCGCACGCAGGCGAATCTCGTAGAACTCGGACTGGCGTGCCGTATCGTAGGGAAACAATGCGCGGCTGATAAACGCGCCATCGGCACTCACCAGGCGCTTGCTCTGCTGCGCCGGCAACACTTCCACCCCTTCGAACGCGCGATCTTCCAGGAACGCCGCCACCGACACCTTCAGGCCCTTGGCAATTTTGCACAACACCTTGATCGACGGCACGCTGCGCCCGGATTCGATCTGCGCCAGCATTGCCCGGCTCACGCCGCAGGCGCGTGCAAGTGCGTCCAGTGACAAGTGCCGTTTGCTGCGCAGGCGTTGCAGGTTATGCGCCACGCACAAGCTGATCACATCGTCATCGGTGCTGGGCTTGGGCAGCGGTTCGGGCGGTTCGGGAATCACATGCAGGAAATTCATTGGCCTACGCCCGGCGTGTATCGCTGGGCGTTACGGCGTGGGTGGTAAACACCGCCAACCCTGCGCACGCCGCGTACATCGCCCACATCAACTCGGCCGCTGCACGTGCCTGGCGGCGTTTGCGGTGGAGGGTAAAGTCGATGACGGTGGCGGATGCAGGCATGGGAGGCGATCTCGTAAGTGACTCGATGGCTCCACAGTAATGCGTACTGGTTATTTCTTTAAATACTGAGTTTGCATGTATTAATTCGATTTTGGACTTAAAAAATAAATCCGGTCCGACGCTGTTGTGGGAAGCGTCTGGTCCGTTATCAAGGCGTGACTTGGCGGGCATCGTTGTCTTCCCATCACTGTTCGCGTGACGGCCCAGCCTTTCACGCCCCCGAATTCCAAGGATCCGCCCATGCTGTTGCGCCCATCTCCGTTCCTGTTTGCCGCCCTGACCTTTAGCTCCCTGGTGCACGCCGAAGATCTGCAATTGGCGCCGGTCGAAGTCACCACGCCAGAGGCCAGCGCCGGCGAAGTGGCCCAGGCGCAGCTCAAGAGCGTGCCCGGGGCCACCAATTACATCGACATGAGCAGCGTGCAGCAGGGGCGGGTGAGCACCAACGAAGACGTGTTCAAGTACCAGCCGGGTGTGTATGCCAAGGCGGCGAATAACGAAGGGGTGAAGCTGTCCATTCGCGGTTCGGGCCTGAACCGCAGCCCAGGCGCCCACGCCTCCGGGCTCTATGAGATGTTCGATGGCTTACCGCTGACCGGCCCCGGCGGCACTCCTTATGAACTCAAGGACCCGCTGTGGCAAAGCCGCGTCGAGGTGCTGCGTGGCGCCAACGGTTTTGATCAAGGCGCGTTGGCCCTGGGCGGCGCGGTCAACTACGTGACCCATACCGGCTACGATGCGCCCAAGCTGCAAGTGCGCTATGAAGCCGGCAGCCGTGGTTATGTCCAGCGCGAGATCAGTTCGGGCCAGGTGCTGGGGGATGCCGACTACTACATCAGCCTCACCGACTCGGAATCCGACGGCTACCAGCGCCAGAGCGCCGCCACCGGCAAGGGCGTGGCCGCCAACTTCGGCTACCGCTTCAACCCGGACCTGGAAACCCGCTTCTATTTCCGCTACCGCGAAACCACCAACGACACCCCCGGCAAACTCACCCGCGCCCAGATCAGCCACGACCCGCGTGCCGCCAACAGCCTCAACGCCGCCCGTGACTCCAAGCGCCTGCAACCGGGCTCCACCTGGATCGCCAACAAGACCACGTTGCAACTGGACGACAGTTCGCGCCTGGAAGTCGGGCTGGCGTACCACGATTACCCGATGGACCTGCGCGAAGGCACCAACCGCCTCAAGGTGGCCTACACCGATATCAGCAGCACCCTGAATTACATCCGCCAGGACACGCTGTTCGGCCACGACAGCAAAACCACCCTCGGCTTGCGCACCACCCAGGCGATGCCCAACAACGGCGCATCGGAATACGTGCGCACGCCAGCCGGCAACACCGCAACTTACGCCCCCGGCACCAAGACCCGCGACTACAGCTACCTGGGCTCCGACACCGTGCTGCATATCGGCAACGACCTGGAACTGGCCCAGGACCTGTGGCTGACCACCGGCCTGGCCGCGATCTACACCCGCCGTGAGACCCAGGTCACCTATCCCGAAGGCCAGGCGCCGCTCAGCCAGCATGACTGGGACTACGCACCGCGCCTCGGCCTGCGCTATGACTTCAGTCCGCAGCTGCAGGTGTACGGCAACCTGAGCCGCTCGGTCGAGCCTCCGCATGCGTGGTCGATGATCTGGGGTTCCAACAAATACTTTCCAGCGGGCAGCGGCCCGGCCACTGGATTACAGCGCGAAGGCGTCAGCCTGAAAAACCAGACCGCCACCACCCTGGAAATCGGTGGCCGTGGCGAAGCATGGCTCGGCCAGTGGGACCTGGCGCTGTACCGCTCCGAAGTGCGCCACGAACTGCTCACCGTGGAAACCCAGGCCCAGACCTCGACCAGCAATGCCATCGTCGCCGAATCCAACGCCAGCCCCACCGTGCACCAGGGCGTGGAGCTGGGCCTGCTCAGCCCGCTGTGGGACGGCGGCCGCAGCGGTAAGCTCGACCTGCGCCAAGCCTATACCTTCAGCGACTTCCACTACCGCGACGACGACCGTTTCGGCGGCAACCGCTTGCCGGGCATCCCCCAGCACTACTATCAGGCGCAACTGCGCTACAGCCACCCGACGGGCTTCTACACCAGCCTCAATACCGAGCATTCCTCGCGGGTGGCGGTGGATTACGCCAATTCCTATTACGCCGCGTCCTACACCCTTCTGGGCGCGACCTTCGGCTACGACGCCCCCAAGCAGGACTGGCAAGCCTGGGTCGACCTGCGCAACCTCACCAACCGTCGCTACGCCAACACCGTCACGCCGGGCTACGACGACAAGGGCCTGGATGTCGCACGCTCAACCCCGGCCGACGGCCGCGGAATCTACACCGGTGTCTCATGGAGCTGGCGCTAAGCCGCAACTATCCAGCCCCCTGTGGCGAGCGGGCTGCGACGGGGAGGGCCTTGCTCCTACACCGTTTTACTGGCATTGTTTGCGCAATTGGTAACTCTTCCCATTTGAGACTCTTTTGCGCATGCATGACATTCCGGCCGCGCTGGGCGATTCAGTGCGTCAGCAGACCCTTACGGCGATGTACCGCGAGCACCACGGCTGGTTGCAGGGCTGGCTGCGCAGAAAACTGGGGTGTTCCCAGCACGCCGCCGACCTGGCCCACGATGCCTTCATCCGTGTGCTGATGCTGGCCGAGCCGCAAAATATCAAGGAACCGCGGGCCTTCCTGGCCACCACGGCAGGGCGTTTACTGATCGATGGCGCCCGGCGGCGTCGGATTGAAAAAGCCTACATGGAAGCCCTGGTCATCCAGAGCGAGGACGCCGGCATGCCCGATCCGGCCGCGATCCATGTCGCCCTGCAAGCCCTGGAACGCATCGCCGAAATGCTTGCCGGCTTACCCGCCAAGGCCCGCGAAGCCTTCCTGCTGAGTCGCCTCGACGGGCTGACCTACAGCGAAATCGCCACGCGCCTGGAGGTGTCCCCCAGTACCGTCAAAAACTACATCTCCAGCGCCCTGGTGCACTGCTACCACAGCCTGCACGCGGCAGACCCGCTGGCATGAGTTCCGAACAGATCATCCAGCAAGCGGCGAATTGGCTGACCCGCCTGCACGACGAAGAGGTCAGTGAGGCCGAGCGCCAAGCCTTCAACGCCTGGTGCCAGGCAGACCCGCGTCACGCGGTCGCCATCGAACGCATGCGCTCGCTGTGGGGCAGCCTCGACACCTTGCCTGCACAACCTGCACGCCTGGCCCTGAACCGTGCGTTTGCGCCGCGACGCGCGCGCGGTGCACAGGTGATGGGTGTGCTCGGCATCGTGCTGTGCGGCTGGCTAAGCTTGGAGCATCTGCCCGTATGGATGGCCGACCAGCGCACCGGCGTGGGTGAGCGCCGCCAGATCGCCCTCGAAGACGGCAGCCAGTTGCAACTCAACAGCAACTCGGCGGTGGACGTGAAATTCGACGGTCACCAACGGGTGATCGAACTGCTGCAAGGCGAACTCTGGGTCGACGTGGCCAAGGACGCGCAACGACCCTTCGTGGTGCGCACCGACCAAGGCACGGCGACGGCATTGGGCACGCGTTACCTGGTCAAGCGTGCGCCAGACGGCACCACGGTGGTGACGGTGATCGAGTCCACCGTGGCAGTCAAAGGTGACAGCAGCGAAGGCGTCAAGGTCGCCGCCGGCCAGCGCTCGATCCTCGACCATGGCCGCGCCCAGCCGCCCCAGGCCAGCGGCAACACCGACCCGGACGCCTGGACCCGTGGCCTGCTCAAGGTCAACGACCAACCCCTGAGCGAGGTGCTACAAACCCTGGCCAGCTATCGCCACGGCCTCGTGCGCTTCGACGCCCAGGCCCTGCAGAACCTGCGGGTGACGGGGGTGTTCAAGCTGGATGACACGGCGGCGGCGCTGTCGACCCTGGCGGATAACCTACCGATCCAGGTGGAGTACTTCACCGACCTGCTGGTGGTGGTCAAGCCGCGCTAGCGTTCGTTCTGGCGCAGGCGCTTGTACAAGGTGTTGCGGCTCACCCCCAGCTCCCGCGCCAGGTGGGAAATATTCCCACCGGCCGCCTTCAGACGCTGGGTCAGGTCGATGCTGTCATCCAGGTATTCGCTGGCGGGCAGCGGCGCTGTCACTTTCAAATCCACAAAAAAATCGTCCGGCAGATGCTCCGGACGGATCGGCTGTTCCTCCGCCATCGCCAGCGCCACCTGCAACACGCTGCTCACCTGGCGCAGGTTGCCGGGCCACGGGTGCTGTTCGAACAGCGCCAGCACCTCGGCGCTGAGCCCGGCCCACTGGCTTGGCTCCCGGTGTTGCTGCCACAGTTGCTGGAGCAGCGCCCGTTTGTCGCTGCGTTCGCGTAGCGGTGGTAATTCAAGGGTCAGGCCGCCGATGCGGTAGTACAAATCCTCGCGAAAGCGCCCGGCCTGGACCTGCTCGCGCAAGGCCCGGTTAGTGGCCGAGATGATGCGCAAATCCACCGGGAACAACTCGCTGCTGCCCACCGGTTGCACGCAACGCTCCTGCAATACCCGCAACAGGCGCGCTTGCGTCGGCAGCGGCATATCGCCGATTTCATCGAGGAACAGCGTGCCTTTGTCGGCCTTGCGGATCAGGCCGATGCTGCCTTTCTGGTTGGCGCCGGTGAACGCGCCTTTTTCGTAGCCGAACAGTTCCGATTCCACCAGCTCGGCGGGAATCGCCGCACAGTTCACCGCGATAAACGCCTGCTGGCTGCGGGAACTGGCCTGGTGCAGGGCCTTGACGAAGACTTCCTTGCCCACCCCGGTTTCCCCGTGGATCAGCAGCGGGATGTCCTTCTCCAGCAGGCGTTCGGCCTGGCGCACGGCTTTTTCCACGCGCACATCACCAAAGTGTAAGGTCTTCAGGCCAATCGCGGCGGGCTTTGGCGCAACGGGCTCGCTGAACACGCGGGCCTGCACCGGCATCTGCTTCGGTCGCTTCAGCAGGCACTGGAAGCGATTGCGTCCCGCCGCCTGCAACGAAAAGGGCAGGCCCTCCGGCTGATTGAGCAACTCCAGCAGCGACACCTTGAACAAACTGTCGATCATCACCCGCGACAGACTGATGCCCAGCAGGTTGTCTGCCCGGCGGTTGGCCGAAAGCACCTGGCCGCTCTCATCAAAGATCAGCAGGCCCGCCCATTGGCTGTCGAGGTTGCTCAGGCCGGTGTTGAAGGTCAGTTGGAAGTGTTCGCCGCGAAACAGGTTGAGGATCAGCCGGTTTTCCACGGTCTGGCTCATCATCTTGACCATGCCCAGGGTGTGGGAGGGCGGCAGGTAGCTGTCACTGGACACATCCAGCACCGCGATGATTTCGCGCTGGGCATCGAAGATCGGCGCTGCCGAGCCGGTCATGAAGCGGTTGGCCTTGAGGAAGTGTTCGTCATGTTCGATATGCACCGCCTGGGCACAGGCCAGTGCGGTGCCGATGGCATTGGTGCCGCTGGAACGCTCCATCCAACTGGCGCCGGCGCTGAATCCCCGGGCCAGCTTGGGCTCGATAAAGCGCTGGGTGCCCCAGCTGGTCAGCACCTGGCCCTGGTTGTCGGCCAGCATGATCAGGCAGTTGGAATTGCTCAGGATGTTTTCGTAGTAGGGCAGGACTTCCTGGTGCGTGGTCTGCACCAGGGAATGCTGGCTTTCCAGCAATTGGCTGATGCCCTCGGCGGGCAGTTGATCGAAGCTGGGCGTGCTCTGGTGGTCCAGGCCGAAGGCGCGGCAACGGCGCCAGGATTCCTGGATAAGGGTGTCGTGAGCCAGGGGTTCGGCCATGGGGCGACCTTCTTTTTATTGTTTTGGGGTCTTGCACAATCCAACGGATGCAACCACGTCAATCGGGTTCAAAGAGTGTTGTTCAGAACTGTTCATTGTCAACCCCCGGATTGTTCAGTTGTTCAGCCAGAACTGTTCATTTCTGTTCGCTCCTGAACATCCCTTTTCACCCATTTCCTTGCGGATCAAGCACCTGCCGTTTTTGGCATGAAACTCGCTCTGACGACTGGCCAGATTCATTCCAATAATAAAAAAGGTCGTGTCATGTCATTGACCCTGGAACATGTCTCCCGCGTCGTCGAAGGCCAAACCTGGATCGACGACGCCAACCTGCGCTTCGAAGCCGGTTCCTTCAACGTCTTGCTTGGCCGCACCCTGTCCGGCAAGACCAGCCTGATGCGCCTGATGGCGGGCCTGGACAAGCCCGACAGCGGGCGCATCCTGATGAACGGCGTGGATGTCACCCACAAACCGGTGCGCCTGCGCAACGTGTCGATGGTGTATCAGCAGTTCATCAACTACCCGACCATGACCGTGTTCGAAAACATCGCCTCGCCGTTGCGCCAGGCCGGTGTGTCCAACGAGCTGATCCAGAGCAAAGTGCTGGAAACCGCGCGGATGCTGCGCATCGAGAAATTCCTGCAACGCCACCCGCTGGAGTTGTCCGGTGGCCAGCAGCAACGCACGGCCATGGCCCGCGCGTTGGTGAAAGACGCCGAACTGATCCTGTTCGATGAGCCTCTGGTGAACCTGGACTACAAACTGCGCGAAGAGCTGCGTCAGGAAATGCGCGAGCTGTTCAAGGCGCGGCACACCATCGCCATTTACGCCACCACCGAACCCAACGAGGCCCTGGCCCTGGGTGGCACCACCACCATTCTTCACGAAGGCCGGGTGATCCAGAGCGGCAAGGCCGCCGAGGTGTATCATCAGCCGCAGACCGTGTTGGCCGCCGAGCTGTTTTCCGAGCCGCCGATCAACCTGATGCCGGGGCGTATCAGCGGTAATGAGGTGAGCTTCGCCAATTTTGTGCACTTCCCGTTGAACGTCGACCTGCGCCCCATCGGCGAAGGCGAATTCCGCTTTGGTGTGCGCCCCAGCCATATCAGCCTGGTGCCGAGCAACGACGACGACCTCGAGCTGGCGGTGACCGTGGAAGTCGCCGAGATCAGCGGTTCGGAAACCTTCCTGCATGTGCGCAGCGAGCACTTCCTGCTGGTGCTGCACCTGCCGGGGGTGCATGAGTACGACGTCGACGCGCCGATCCGTGTGTACATCCCCACCCATAAACTGTTTGTGTTCGATGGCCAGGGCCGCTTGGTCCAGGCCCCCGGGCGCCGCGTCGCGAGGGTTGCCTGATGGCCGAGATCCATTTGCAGAACCTGGCGCACAGCTACAGTCCCACACCGAGCGGCCCCGAGGACTACGCCATCCGGGCAATGAACCACGTGTGGGAGCAGGGCGGTGCCTACGCCTTGCTAGGGCCGTCGGGCTGCGGCAAGTCGACGTTGCTCAATATCATCTCCGGCCTGCTCAGCCCGTCCGAAGGGCAGGTGTTGTTCGATACCCGAGTGGTCAACGACCTCACCCCGGAAAAACGCAACATCGCCCAGGTGTTCCAGTTCCCGGTGGTGTACGACACCATGACCGTGTTCGATAACCTGGCCTTTCCCCTGCGAAACCAGGGCATGGCCGAGGCGAAAATTCACAGCAAGGTGCAGGAAATTGCCGAAGTCCTCGACCTGCAAAACCTGCTGAGCAAAAAAGCCCGCAACCTCACCGCCGACGAAAAACAGAAAGTCTCCATGGGCCGTGGCCTGGTGCGGGATGACGTGTCGGCCATCCTCTTTGACGAACCGCTGACGGTGATCGACCCGCACCTGAAGTGGAAGCTGCGGCGCAAGCTCAAGCAGATCCATGAGCAGTTCAATATCACCATGGTCTACGTCACCCATGACCAGCTTGAGGCCTCGACCTTCGCCGACAAGATCGCGGTGATGTACGGCGGGCAGATCGTGCAATTCGGCACGCCCCGTGAGTTGTTCGAGCGGCCCAGCCACACCTTTGTCGGCTATTTCATCGGCAGCCCTGGGATGAATCTGATCGACGTGCAGGCCGAGGTCGGCGGTGTGCGCTTTGCCGGCACGCTTCTGCCGTTGTCCGAGGCCTTGCAGCAACGCATTGCCGGCAGCGACTACAAGACGCTGCAGGTGGGGATCCGCCCGGAATTCATTCACGTATGGGACGAGTACAACCCTGACGCCCTGCAAGCCGATGTCACTCACCTCGAAGACCTCGGCACCTACAAGATCATGACCCTCAACCTCGACGGCGCCACCCTCAAGGTGCGACTGGCCGAAGACAAACCGGTGCCCGAGGGCAGGGCGTCTATCAGCTTTCCCGCGCAGTGGCTGATGGTGTATGCCGACGATTACCTGCTGGAGGTGCAGCCATGAACAAGGTGCAGAACAACAAGGCCTGGTGGCTGGTGTTACCGGTGTTCCTGCTGGTGGCATTCAGTGCGGTGATCCCGATGATGACGGTGGTCAACTATTCGGTGCAGGACATCTTCGACCAGTCCAGCCGCTACTTTGTCGGCGCCGACTGGTACAAGCAGGTGCTGCTCGACCCGCGCCTGCATGACTCGCTGCTGCGCCAGTTCATCTATTCGGCCTGCGTGCTGCTGATCGAAATCCCCCTGGGCATCGCTATCGCCCTGACCATGCCGACCAAGGGCCGCTGGTCGTCGCTGGTGCTGATCATCCTCGCCATTCCGCTGCTGATTCCGTGGAACGTGGTGGGCACCATCTGGCAAATCTTCGGCCGCGCCGATATCGGCCTGCTGGGCTACAGCCTCAACGCCCTGGGCATCAGCTACAACTACGCGGCCAACACCATGGACGCCTGGGTCACGGTGCTGGTGATGGACGTGTGGCACTGGACCTCACTGGTGGCGCTGCTGTGTTATTCCGGGCTGCGAGCGATCCCGGATGTGTACTACCAGGCCGCACGTATCGATCGGGCTTCGGCGTGGGCGGTGTTCCGGCATATCCAGCTGCCGAAGATGAAAAGCGTGCTGCTGATCGCGGTGATGCTGCGCTTCATGGACAGTTTCATGATCTACACCGAGCCCTTCGTCCTCACGGGGGGCGGGCCGGGGAATGCCACGACGTTCCTCAGTCAGACGCTGACCCAGATGGCCGTAGGCCAATTCGACCTGGGCCCGGCGGCGGCGTTTTCCCTGGTGTACTTCCTGATCATCCTGTTGGTGTCCTGGCTGTTCTACACCGCCATGACCCACTCCGACGCCAACCGCTGAGGCCGCCAACATGAGCAAGCGCAAGGTTATTCCGCTGCTGATCTACATCCTGTTCCTGCTGGTGCCGATCTACTGGCTGCTGAACATGTCCTTCAAGAGCAACACCGAAATCCTCGGCGGGCTGACCCTGTTTCCGCAAGATTTCACCCTGGCCAACTACAAGGTGATCTTCACCGACCCGAGCTGGTACACCGGTTACCTCAACTCGCTGTACTACGTGAGCCTGAACACGGTGATTTCCCTGAGCGTGGCGTTGCCGGCGGCCTATGCCTTCTCGCGCTACCGCTTCCTGGGCGACAAGCACCTGTTCTTCTGGCTGCTGACCAACCGCATGGCGCCACCGGCGGTGTTCCTGCTGCCGTTTTTCCAGCTGTATTCGTCCATCGGCCTGTTCGACACGCACATCGCCGTGGCCCTGGCCCACTGCCTGTTCAACGTACCGCTGGCGGTGTGGATCCTGGAGGGCTTCATGTCGGGGGTACCCAAGGAAATCGACGAAACCGCCTACATCGACGGCTATAGTTTTCCCAAGTTCTTCGTGAAGATTTTTATCCCGCTGATCGGCTCCGGCATCGGTGTGACCGCGTTTTTCTGCTTCATGTTTTCCTGGGTCGAGCTGCTGCTGGCGCGCACCCTGACCTCGGTCAACGCCAAGCCCATCGCCGCGGTGATGACCCGCACGGTGTCGGCCTCGGGTATCGATTGGGGCGTGCTGGCAGCGGCGGGGGTGTTGACCATCCTGCCCGGCATGCTGGTGATCTGGTTTGTTCGCAATCATGTGGCCAAGGGCTTTGCCCTGGGCCGGGTCTGAGGAGTCGATGATGGAATGGATGGCCTGGACCACCCCCACTGCACTGTTCTTTGGCGGCATTGCCCTGATTCTGGCGGGCATGACCACTTGGGAGCTGCGCTCGCCGAGCATTCCGCGGCGCGGCGTCCTGCCGATCAGCACCACCCGTGGTGATCGCTTGTTTATCGGTCTTCTCGGCAGCGCCTACCTGCATTTGCTGGTGATCGGCGTTACCGACTGGAGCATCTGGGTAGCGTCCGCGCTCTCCCTGGTATGGCTGTTGAGTGTGATGCGTTGGGGCTAGTGCCCCGACACCTTGTAGGAGCGAGCTTGCTCGCGAAAATCGCCAACGATAACGCGGGCATTCTGGATGTCCGCGGTGTCCTCGGGTTTTTCGCGAGCAAGCTCGCTCCTACAGGGGGTTGTGGCGTTTGTAGTCCTTTTTGAAATTAACCAGGAGGTCTCTATGTTGAATAAGAACAATAAGCTGCGACATAGCATTTCATTGGCCGCCGTACTGGCCCTCAGCGGTTTGAGCGCTTCGGCCTGGGCTGATGCGTATGAAGATGCGGCGAAGAAATGGATCGGCAGCGAGTTCAAGCCGTCGACCCTCACGGCCGACCAGCAGCTTGAGGAGTTGAAGTGGTTTATCAAGGCCGCCGAACCGTTCCGTGGGATGAAGATCAACGTGGTGTCGGAAACCCTCACCACCCACGAGTACGAATCCAAGGTGCTGGCCAAGGCCTTCAGCGAAATCACCGGCATCAAGCTGACCCACGACCTGCTGCAGGAAGGCGACGTGGTGGAGAAACTGCAAACCCAGATGCAGTCCGACAAGAATATCTATGACGGCTGGGTCAACGATTCCGACTTGATCGGTACGCACTTTCGCTATGGCAAGACCGAATCCATCACCGACCTGATGGCCAACGAAGGCAAGGCCTTCACGTCGCCCACCCTGGATATCAAGGACTTTATCGGCATCTCCTTCACCACCGCGCCGGACGGCAAGATCTACCAGCTGCCCGACCAGCAATTCGCCAACCTCTACTGGTTCCGCGCCGACTGGTTCGAGCGGCCGGAGCTGAAAGCCAAGTTCAAGGAAAAATACGGCTATGATCTCGGCGTGCCGGTGAACTGGTCGGCCTATGAAGACATCGCCAAATTCTTCAGCGAAGACGTCAAGGAAATCGACGGCAAGCGCATCTATGGGCACATGGACTACGGCAAGAAAGACCCGTCCCTGGGCTGGCGCTTCACCGACGCCTGGTTCTCCATGGCCGGTGGCGGCGACAAGGGCCTGCCCAACGGTTTGCCGGTGGACGAGTGGGGCATCCGCGTGGAGGACTGCCACCCGGTAGGCTCCAGCGTCACCCGTGGCGGCGACACCAACGGCCCGGCGGCGGTGTTCGCCACGCAGAAATACGTGGACTGGATGAAAGCCTATGCGCCACCGGAAGCGGCGGGCATGACCTTCTCCGAATCCGGCCCGGTGCCGTCCCAGGGCAACATCGCCCAGCAGATCTTCTGGTACACCGCGTTTACCGCCGACATGACCAAGCCGGGCCTGCCGGTGGTGAACGCCGACGGCACGCCGAAATGGCGCATGGCGCCGTCGCCGGTCGGACCGTATTGGGAAAAAGGCATGAAGAAGGGGTACCAGGACGTGGGTTCCTGGACCTTCCTCAAGTCCACCCCGGAGAAACAGAAACTCGCGGCCTGGCTCTACGCGCAGTTCGTGACCTCGAAAACCGTGTCCCTGAAGAAAACCATCGTCGGCCTGACGCCGATTCGTGAGTCCGACATCAACTCCCAGGCCATGACCGACATGGCGCCGAAACTCGGTGGCCTGGTGGAGTTCTACCGCAGCCCGGCGCGGGTCGAGTGGACCCCGACCGGCACCAACGTGCCGGACTACCCACGCCTGGCGCAACTGTGGTGGAGCAACATCGCCGCCGCCGCCAGCGGCGAGAAAACCCCGCAACAGGCCCTCGACAACCTGGCCAAGGAGCAGGACGCGATCATGACGCGCCTGGAGCGCTCCAAGGTGCAGCCGGTGTGCGGCCCGAAAATGAACCCCGAGCGTGATGCGCAATACTGGTTCGACCAACCGGGTGCGCCGAAACCGAAACTGGCCAACGAGAAACCGAAAGGCGAGACCGTGGCCTACGGCGACCTGCTCAAGCAGTGGGAGGCAGCGCGTAAGTAAACGCGCCCGGGCGTGGAACACAAAACGGCACCCAGGTGCCGTTTTGTTTTGGTGCAAACATGAAGGCGCAGCTCTGTGACGCGCGGTGGTCAGGCAATCCTGAGTATGGGCAGCTTACTTTCGTGGCGGCCTTCGGGCCGACCATGTCGTTGGCTTTGACCGAGTACATATCCGTTGCTGCGGTAACGGCCGCTATGGGTTCCGCCCTTACGGCGGGTCACTTTTGGAAAGACCCAAAAGTAACCAAAAGGTCTTCGCCCCAACACTCGGCACCTCGCCTAGGCTCGGTGTGCCCGAACGAAGGCTTTGGAGCGTGGGCCGCCGCGATGGGCCATCCATGGCCCAGCGCGGCTAACCCGGCGTCCTGCCGGGTTACCCACGCTCCAAAACCTGCGTTCGGCCAGCGTGTTTGACGGGGCGATTTGAGATCAAAAGCCAAAGCGCGGCGGCCTTAGAGCCGACCGGAGTTGGGTCTGGTGTACTCGGTAAAAAATGTGGGAGGGGGCTTGCCCCCGATAGCGGTGAGTCAGTCAACCCAAGTATCACTGACCCACCCTCATCGGGGGCAAGCCCCCTCCCACATTTGGATCTCCATATATCAGATGGACCTCGGTTTGCTTCTGCTCTGCTTTTGCTCTGGCTTTTGATCTTGATCCTAGGCGCCCCGTTAACTACGCTGGCCGAACGCAGGCTTGAATCCGTGGGTAACCCGGCAGGACGCCGGGTTAGCCGTCCTGGGCCAGGGATGGCCCATGACGGCGGCCCACGGATTCAAGCCTGCGTTCGGGCATACCGAGCCTAGGCGAGGTACCGAGTGGTGGGGCGAGAGCCTTTTGGTGGACTTGTTCCCTCAAAACGTACGCCATGAAGCGAGTGTTAAGCAGTTTGCTTCAGTTGCTTTGCGTAGTCATTAGGTGAGCTGTATCCCAGCGCCGAGTGCAGCCGTGCCGCGTTGTAAAACCCATGGATGTAGCTTGCGATTGATGTATGGGCCTGCGCTTTGCTGGGATACACACCGGTGGCTTCTTCCTTCTTGAGTGTGGCAAAAAAGCTCTCTGCCACGGCGTTATCCCAGCAATTTCCTTTACGGCTCATGCTTTGCACGAAGCCTCTTTCCGCGATCATGCTGCGAAAACCGCTACCGGTGTATTGCCGGCCTCGATCAGAGTGAAAAATCACACCGTGATCAACTGGCGCTTTAGTCCAGGCGTTCATGAACGCCTGTTGTACCAAGCCCTCGGGCATACGGTCCGACAGGCTGTAACCCAGTACCTGCCGGGTTTGGACACTTAACACCACAGCCAGGTACAACCAACCCTGGCGAGTCGAAATATACGTGATATCCCCCACCCAGGCGGGCGCCGGGCTTGTCACAGAAAAGCGTCGTTTCAACACGTTCTCAGAAATGGGTTGGATATACCGGTTATCCGTCGAGTGTTTGAACCGTGCTTTGATTTTTCCTCGCAGCATCTCCTCTCTCATCAGACGAGCTACTCGCTTGTGTCCTATCGCGTACGACCGGTTATGAAGCGCCTTAACCATACGTGGTCGCCCATAAGTGCCGCGGCTTGCCCGATGAATCGCACGAATTTCCAAGCGAATCGCCGCATCTGGATCAGGACGTTCCTGGCGCTTCAAATAGTCGTGAAAGCCCGACACCGAGACCTCCATCACTCGACATAACAGCCTGACTGGAAAGTGAGTCCGTTCACGGGCGACGAAGGCGTATCTCAGTTGGACTCTCTGGCAAAGAACGCCGTCGCTTTTTTTAGGATTTCTCGTTCCATTTTAAGCGTGGCATTTTCAGCTCGAAGCCGGGCCAGCTCGCTTTCCAGGTCAGAAACCGGATGCCGGGAGGGAGAACTGAGAGGACGCCCGTTGCGTGCGGCGTCCAGCCAATTCCCTAGGGTTTTGACCGAGATATCCAACTGTCGGGCAGCTTCTCCTCGACCAATACTTTCAGCAAGTGTCACTGCTTGAGCTTTGAAGTCATCGGTGTAGCTGCGGCGGGTTTGCTGTGACATAGGTGCCTCCAAGGTTGCGATTAAAATATCGCTTCTTGGCGTCCGCTGCGAGGGAACAAGTCCATGGTTACTTTTGGGCTCTTTCCAAAAGTGACCCGCTGTAAGAGCGGAACCATAGGCGGCCGTGACCGCAGCAACGGATATGTACTCGGTCAAACCCAACGACATGGTCGGCCCGAAGGCCGCCACGGAACCAACCGCCCTCACCACAAAGAGATTTTTCAGCCTGAAAGACAGACTCGCTCGCCAGCGCTTGCGACAAACCCCTGTTCGGTAAACCACCGCTGATCCTTCAGGAACAAGGACCCAGAATTGCCCGGCCTGTCACCCTGCGGTCATAAACCAGACGGAAGGCACTCAAGTCACCTCAAGTTGCGAGTTACAGCGCAGATAACAACTATGTCACTTACATCCGCAACAACGTTCAAGGATCGAACTCATGCCCCAGCGCCAATCCAGCCGCCTGCCTCTTCCCGTTTATCCACGTTTTCGCTGGTTCGCTTTGATCCCGGTCGTGCCCGCCGTGTTGTGGATACTTGTGCAATCAACCTCGCCGGCCAATCTGCTGGCCTGCACGGTACTGGTGCTGATCGGCCTCGGTGCCTGTGCGTGGAGCGCGGGTTCGCAGCGCAACGCAATGCAGCAAGCACTTGCACAGGCGGATCAGTCAGATGCGCACGCGGCGCATGACGGCATGGCCTCTCGTGCCCAGCTCGACGAGGTATTGCTGGGCGCCATGCCCATCTGGGCCAAGCAGGTGGAAAGCTCGCGCCATCAGACCGAAGAAGCGATCGTGAGTCTGGCCAACCGTTTCACCGGGATCGCCGCACGCTTGCAGGAAACGGTACAAGCCTCGCAGCACGCGGCCGGCGAACTGGACGGGCAGGCCGCTGACGGCGCGCTTGAGGTGCTGGCACGCAGTGACAGCGAGCTGAGCCAGGTGATCAATTCGCTCAAGGCCACCCAAACCAGCCGTGACCAGACCCTGGCCCAGGTCCGCAGCTTGACCGCCTACACCGGCGAACTGCGGACCATGGCCGCCGATGTGGCGGCGATTGCCGCGCAAACCAACCTGCTGGCCCTCAACGCAGCCATCGAGGCGGCGCGTGCCGGTGAGGCCGGGCGCGGTTTTGCGGTGGTGGCCGACGCGGTGCGCAGCCTGTCGAGCAAATCCAGTGAAACCGGCCAGCAGATGTCGGCCAAGGTCGACATCATCAACAACGCCATTACGCAATTGGTCCAGGCCGCGTCCAGCAGTGCCGACCAGGACAGCCATTCGGTGGCCGAGTCCGAAAACAGTATTCAAGTGGTGCTCGAACGCTTCCAGAACATCACCGGCCGTCTGGCCGAATCCGCCGACCTGCTCAAGCAGGAAAGCTACGGCATCCGGGATGAGATGACCGAAGTACTGGTCAACCTGCAATTCCAGGACCGGGTCAGCCAGATCCTCAGCCACGTACGCGACAACATGCACGCCCTGCATGAGCACCTCCTGCAGGCCAGCCAGGCCCCGGACCAGCCGGTGGCCGTCGACGCCCGCCAATGGCTGGCGCGCATGGAAGCTACCTATGCCACCGACGAGCAACGGCGCCTCCATCATGGAGAGGCGGCCGTGCAGCAGAATTCTCAAGACATCACCTTCTTTTAGGAGCACATCATGGCGAAGAATGTATTAGTGGTCGACGACTCCAGCAGCGTGCGGCAAGTGGTCGGCATAGCCTTGAAAAGCGCCGGTTACGACGTCATCGAGGCCAGCGACGGCAAAGATGCCCTGGGCAAGCTGACCGGGCAGAAAGTGCACCTGATCATCAGCGACGTGAACATGCCCAACATGGACGGCATCACCTTCGTCAAGGAGGTCAAGAAGCTGGCCAACTACAAGTTCACCCCGATCATCATGCTGACCACCGAGTCCCAGGAGTCGAAAAAGGCCGAGGGCCAGGCCGCCGGCGCCAAGGCCTGGGTGGTCAAGCCGTTCCAGCCTGCGCAGATGTTGGCAGCCGTGTCTAAACTGATTCTGCCTTGACCCCGGCGCCAGGGAGGCTCCCATGCCGATTACCACTGAAACACTCGACGACACGGCCCACGTACGCATTGACGGCGAGCTTACGATCTACACCGTAGCGGAATTGGCGGCTGCGCTGCTGCCGCAGATGGGCGCGGCGCCACGCCTGGAGCTGGACCTGTCAGAGGTCACGGAAATGGATGGCGCCGGCCTGCAGTTGCTCGCGGTCATCCGGCGTGAAGCCGGCATCGCCGGTACCGCCTTGAGCGTGACCGGCCAGAGCCAGGTAGTCATGCAGGCGCTTCAACTGTGTCGCAGCGCGACTTCTTAGTCAGCGCTTCCCAGGTTTTTTGATCGACAAGGAAAGTCACGGTGAGCATCAATCTCGATCAGGCACAACAGACATTCATCGTTGAGGCACGCGAGCTGTTGCAGGCCATGGAGCAATCCCTGCTGCAATTGGAAAGCGAGCCCGGCGACCAGGATGCCATCGGCGCGATTTTCCGCGCCGCGCACACCATCAAGGGTTCGGCGGGCCTTTTCGGCCTGGCGTCGATCGTGGGGTTCACGCATATCGTCGAAGACGTGCTTGACCGCCTGCGCGAAGGCAGTGTGGCGGTGGACGCCGCCTTGATCGCGCTGCTGCTCAAGTGCGGCGACCACATACTCGAACTGGTCGAAGTGGTCGCTGACCGCGGTGAAACGCCGACCCCTGCCGCTCTGGAGCGCGGTGAGGCATTGCGCGAGGCGCTGAGTGCCTACCAGCCGATGCGAACCGCCGTTGCCAGCGTCGAAACCGCTGAGGTGACCGACGACGTGGCGGTCGAAGTGCTTTGGCATATTTCCCTGCGCTTCGGCACGGATGTGTTCCGTAATGGCATGGACCCGCTGTCATTTCTGCGCTACCTCGAGACCTTGGGGCAGTTGATACAGGTCGCCACCCTGACCGATAGCATCCCGCCCATGGACAGCTGGGACCCGGAAAGCTGCTACCTGGGTTTCGAGATCGACCTGCGCTCGACCGCCAGCCACGCCAGCCTCAACGAGGTGTTCGATTTCGTGCGTGACGACTGTGACGTGCACATCAGTGCCGTCGATGAAGCGCCCGACAGCACCCAGGTCCCGGCGGGCGAGCCGTGCACGCAGGCTGAGCCAAGTCTTGTGACGGCTGCACCGCAGCGCCTGGCGAGCGGCGAAGCGAAAAGCCGCGACGGCAATTACGTGCGCGTCAACGCCGACAAACTCGACGAGTTGATCAATCTGGTCGGCGAGCTGGTCATCGCCAGCGCCGGCGCGAACCTGCTGGCCCGGTCCTGTAACAACGACCCGTTGCACGAGGCCTCCTCGACAGTCTCGGGGCTGGTGGAAGAGATCCTCGATGGCGCCCTGCATTTGCGCATGATCCCCATCGGCGACACGTTCAACCGCTTTCGCCGCGTGGTGCGCGATATCAGCCAGGAGCTGGGCAAGGACATCGAACTGAGCATCAGCGGCGCGGAAACCGAACTGGACAAGACCGTGGTCGAGAAGATCGGCGACCCGCTGATGCACCTGTTGCGCAACGCCATGGACCACGGCATCGAAAGCGCCGATGCGCGGCGGGCGGCCGGCAAGTCGGCCAAGGGCCATCTGAGCCTCAATGCCTACCACGACTCGGGGAGCATCGTCATCGAGATCGCCGACGACGGCGCCGGCCTCAACCGCGAACGCATCCTGCAAAAGGCCCAGGAGCGCGGGCTGGTGGCCAGCGGTGCGGTGCTCACCGACCAGGAGATCTACAACCTGATCTTCGAGGCCGGGTTCTCCACAGCCGAGGCGGTGACCAACCTGTCCGGGCGCGGTGTCGGCATGGACGTGGTCAAGCGCAATATCACCTTGTTGCGCGGCACCGTCGACCTCGACAGCCGCCCCGGCCAGGGCACCGTGGTGCGCATTCGCTTGCCGCTGACCCTGGCGATCATCAATGGGTTCCTGGTCGGCATCGACCAATCCACCTACGTGATTCCCCTGGACATGGTCCAGGAGTGTATCGAACTGGATGAACAGCAGCGCCAGTCCAGTCGCGACACGGGTTATCTGGACCTGCGTGGCGAGGTGTTGCCGTTGGTGCACCTGCGCGACCACTTCAGTCACGAAGGCCCCGCGTCCCGACGCCAGAATGTGGTGGTGGTGCGTTACGCCGAGCATAAGGCCGGGCTGGTGGTGGATGACCTGCTCGGCGAGTTCCAGACCGTGATCAAACCCCTGGGCAAGCTGTTCGGTGCACTGCGTGGCATCAGCGGCTCGACCATATTGGGCAGCGGCGCGGTGGCCCTGATCCTGGACGTACCGGTACTGCTCAACCAAATCGTACAACTGGAGGCCCGCACGGCCCAGGCATCTCAGTCGCCACCGGCCGTCGCTCGCTGACGCATTTGCAATTCCATGGAGGTTCCCCGATGAAATGGTTCTACGATCTTAAAATTTCCACCAAGTTGATCTGTTCATTCCTGGTGGTCCTGGCACTCACTGGAGCCATGGGCGGCTTCGCCATCCTCCAGCTTGGTGCGGTCAACCAGGCCGCCCAGGACATCAAGGGCAACTGGATGCCCTCCATGCGTGCAGCGGCAGGCATGCGCTTTTTTGCTGCCAACTATCGCTTGAAAGAGAACCGCCACATCGGCACCGAGATTGCCGAGGAAAAGGCCCAGGCCGAACGCGAGGCCGCTGATGCGCGTCAACAGTTCGAAACCCGCATGGTCAACTACGAGCAGTTGCTGTCGAACGATGAAGATCGGCAACTCCTGGCCAGTGTGAAAAGCGCTTGGGACGCCTACCTGGCATCCAGCAAGCTGTTGCTTGAGTTTTCCCGCCAGAACCAGGAAGCCCAGGCGCGCGGTTTGCTCAGGGGAGAGTCCAAGGGGCATTTCGATGAGGTGACGGCCCGCCTGCAGAAAATGGTCGAACTCAATGATGCCGGCGCAACGGCCGCAGGTGACAAGGGTTCCGCACTGTACGAAAGCGCGCGGGTGTCGATCATCGCGGTACTGGTCGCCGCCCTGTTGATCGGCCTGGGCCTGGCGATGTTCATCGCGCGGATCATTTCCCGCCCGTTGCGCCAGGCCGCGAGCGCCGCCGAGCAATTGGCCGAAGGCAACCTCAACGCGCACATCGAGCCGGGCGGGAAAGATGAAACCGGCATGGTGCTCAACGCCATGCGCAACATGGTCGGCAAGCTCGCCCATATCATCGGCGAAGTGCGTAACGCCGCCGATAACCTGGCCAGCGCCTCCGAGGAGGTCAGCGCCACCGCGCAATCGATGAGCCAGGCCACCAGTGAACAGGCCGCCAGCGTCGAGGAAACCAGTGCGTCGGTCGAGCAGATGAGCGCCAGCATCAACCAGAACACCGAAAACGCCAAGGTCACCGATGGCATGGCCAGCAAGGCCGCCAAGGAAGCCACCGAGGGCGGCGAATCGGTACAGCAGACCGTGGTGGCGATGAAGAAAATCGCCCAGCGCATCAGCATCATCGATGACATCGCCTACCAGACCAATCTGCTCGCGCTCAACGCCGCCATCGAGGCCGCTCGGGCCGGCGAGCACGGCAAGGGATTCGCCGTGGTGGCCGCCGAAGTGCGCAAGTTGGCCGAACGCAGCCAGGTTGCCGCCCAGGAAATCGGTGAACTGTCCTCCAGCAGCGTGGACATGGCCGAGAAGGCCGGCAAGTTGCTCGACGAAATGGTGCCCTCCATCAACAAGACGTCCGACCTTGTGCAGGAAATCAGCGCCGCGTCCGAGGAACAGGCGGCCGGTGTCGCGCAGATCAATACCGCGATGACCCAGCTTAACCAGGTGACCCAGCAAAATGCCTCGAGCAGCGAGGAACTGGCGGCCACGGCGGAAGAAATGAGCAGCCAGGCCGAGCAACTGCAACAGGCCATGAGCTTTTTCGTGCTGGATTCAGCGCCCAAGGTTGCGGTTCAAAGCAACAGCGTGGACAGCCCGGGCAGCAAGCCCAACCGTCAGGCGCCACAGCCGAAATCACCGGCGCAGCGCAAGGCGTTCGCCTACACCATGGCCAGTGCCCCGGACGAAGCGGATTTCACCCGCTTCTGATCCCACGATCAATACGGGCCTACTAGGGAGAGTGACATGGGTGCAGCAATGACGACTCGGCAGACCGCAGCAGCGGTCGATGAGGATGCGCAGTATCTGACCTTCATGCTCGGCGGCGAAATGTTCGCCATCGGCATCCTGGGGATCAAGGAAATTATCGAATACGGCAGCCTGACCGTGGTGCCGATGATGCCCGCTTTCGTACGCGGGGTGATCAACCTGCGCGGCGCGGTGGTGCCGGTGGTCGACCTGTCGGCGCGCTTTGGCCGGGCCAACTCGGCGATCACCCGGCGCTCCTGCGTGATCATCATCGAGGCGAGTACCGAAGATGGCCTGGCCCAGGACATCGGGCTGCTGGTCGATACGGTGTCTGCGGTGCGGGAGATCCCGGCGACGCAGATCGAGCCGCCACCCAACTTCGGCGCACGAATTCGCGCCGACTTCATCAGCGGCATGGCCAAGGTCGACGGCAAGTTCGTGATCGTGCTGGAGGTGGGCAAGGTGCTGTCCATCGATGAGATGTCCAGCCTCGCCGAGGCCGGCCAGGCGCCGGCCCTCGACTTCGACCCGCGTTGAGACCCGACCATGGCAGACACCGTGTCCATCGATGACCATGAATTCGGTCAGTTCCAGACCTGGCTGTACCGCGCGGCCGGCATCAACCTGTCGCCGACCAAGAAAGCCCTGGTGGCCGGGCGCCTGTTCAAGCGCCTCAAGCACTATGAGCTGCACAGCTATGGTGAGTATTTCAAGCTGATCATGAATGACCAGCGCAAGGGCGAACTGCAGGTTGCGCTGGATTTGCTGACCACCAACGAAACCTATTTTTTTCGCGAGCCCAAGCACTTCGACTTCCTGCGTCAGCACGTGCTGCCCCGGGCCGCGCCGGGCAAGGTGTTTCGTGTGTGGAGCGCGGCCAGCTCCTCCGGTGAGGAGCCCTACAGCCTGGCGATGACCCTGGCCGAAAGCCTCGGCAGCACGCCCTGGGAAGTGGTCGGCTCGGACATCAGCTCCCAGGTGCTGGCCAAGGCGCGCACCGGCCATTACTCCCTGGAACGCACCGAGACATTGCCCCAACCGCTGCTGGCCAAGTATTGCCTCAAGGGCATTGGTCGCCAGGAGGGCACCTTGCTGATCGACAAGGCCTTGCGTAGCCGCGTCAATTTTGTCCAGGTCAACCTTAACGAAGCGCTGCCGGCCCTGGGTGAGTTCGAGGTGATCTTCCTGCGCAACGTGATGATTTATTTCGACCAGCAGACCAAGAGCCAGGTCGTCGCGCGCCTGTTGCCGCTGCTCAAGCCGGGCGGTTACCTGATCATCAGTCACTCGGAAAGCCTCCACGGTGTCAATGACACCTTGAAGCTGGTGGCGCCGTCGATTTACCGCAAGCCATGAAAAAGCCCGTCGGTACGGCCGAAGTGGTATTGGCGCCTGGCCAGGTCAGCTTTGCGACGCGGCCGACGCGCCTGCGCACCTTGCTCGGCTCTTGCGTGGCGATCACTTTTTGGCACCCGCAACGGCTGATCGGCGGCATGTGTCACTTCATGCTGCCGGGGCGCGTGCGCGACCATCAGCCCCTGGACGGCCGATATGCCGACGAAGCCCTGGAACTGTTGCTGCGCCACGCCGAGATCAATGGCACCCATGCACAGGATTACCAGGTCAAGTTGTTCGGCGGCGGCAAGATGTTTCCCCAGCTGCGCCGCCTGCCGACGCAGGACGTGGCCAGCCTGAATATTCGCGCGGCGCTGGCCCTGGCCGAGCGCTATCACCTGCACCTGACGGCCCAGGACATGGGCAGTACCGGTTACCGCACGATCATGTTCGACCTGTGGAACGGCAACGTCTGGGTCCGGCACCAACCAATGGGAACAATTCAACAAGATGCCTACCAAAAAAATCAGTGTGCTGCTCGTCGATGATTCGGCCGTGGTGCGCCAGGTACTGCTGGCGATTCTCAGCGATACACCGGACATCCACGTCATGGGCGCCGCCTCCGACCCGATTTTCGCCATGGACAAACTCGCCCGGGAATGGCCGGATGTGATCGTGCTGGACGTGGAAATGCCGCGCATGGACGGCATCACCTTTCTCAAGAAAATCATGAGCGAACGGCCGACGCCGGTGGTGATCTGTTCCTCGCTGACCCAGAAAGGCGCGGAAACCTCCCTGCAGGCGCTGTCGGCGGGCGCGGTGGAAATCATCACCAAGCCGACTACCGGGTTGAAGAGTTTCCTGATCGAGTCGGCGGCCGAGCTGGTGGCCGCGATCCGCGCCGCAGCGAACTCCAACGTCAGGAACCTGGGCAAGCGCAGCGCCAGCCCGGCGCCGGTACTGGCCCCGGCCAGCAAGCTCACTGCGGATGCGATCCTGCCTGCCGCCAATGGCCATGCCATGGCACAGACCACCGAGCGTATCGTTGCCATCGGCACGTCCACCGGCGGTACCCAAGCGTTGGAGGCGGTTCTGACGGCACTGCCGAGGGTGTGCCCAGGCATGGTGATCGTGCAGCACATGCCAGAAAAATTCACCGCCTCGTTTGCCGAGCGACTCAACAGCGTATGCGAGATCGAGGTGCGCGAAGCGCGCAACAACGACCGCATCCTACCGGGCCTGGCCCTGATCGCGCCGGGTGGCAAGCACCTGATGGTGACCCGCAGCGGCGCCTATTATCACGCTCAGGTCATTGATGGGCCTTTGGTCAACCGGCACCGGCCATCCGTGGATGTGCTGTTTCGCTCGGTGGCCAAGTTCGCCGGCAGGAACGCCACCGGCATCATCATGACCGGCATGGGTGACGACGGCGCGCGCGGGCTCAAGGAGATGCTCGAGGCCGGAGCCGCCACGGTGGCCCAGGACGAGGCCAGCTGCGTGGTGTTTGGCATGCCCAAGGAGGCCATCAAGCTGAATGCCGCCCAACGCATCATGGCGCTGGAGGATATCCATCAGGCGATCTTGTATAAGTGACGTCGCGCGCCGGCTTTTGCGCTGCGCCAGAATCCGCGGCGTGGGCTACTGACGACCACTGATCCGCAGCCGCACAACCCCGATTGAATTTTCCCCATGCCCGCAGGCTCTGCACTTTAGACGCGTGTGCTGTTGAGCGCGCTTGCGGGGCCTCCTTGTCGGGAGGCCTGGTTGGATCGGACTTTGCGGAAACTGCCATCATGACGCTTCTCACAGCGCTGTCGGGCCGGCCGGCCTCCATCACCCAACCGGGTCAGTACCAGTGGTTGTACCAACACCTGTATGGCGAAACCCCTGGCGCTGAAGAGGTTGCGCGGGAGTTTCTACGCACGCACTTGGCGCAGGTGCGCGACGCGCCCAGTGAGTTGCCGCAGATGCCCGAACGACTGCCGGCCTGGATCGAACAGCGCTGCGCCGACGTGGCCCAGGCCTATGCCGATTACCTGGAGCAACGCCAGCAAGGCCGGCCACGTCGTTATTTTCAGAACAAGGCCCATGCGTTGTATTTCCTGCAGCGTGTGGCGCCGACCAAACAGGTCGACGGTGCCTGGCTCAACGGGTTGCTGCGCTACTGGCAGGACCCGCGCTTCGACGGCCTGCTCACCACTTACCTGGAAGAGTTGGGTGACGGCGAAGCGGCGCAGAACCATGTGGTGATCTACCGCAAATTACTCAGCGAGCATGATGCCGACAGCGACGCCGGCCTGGACGACGATCATTACTTGCAAGGCGCCCTGCAACTGGCGCTGGGCCTGTGCGCCGACGACTTCCTGCCGGAGATCATCGGTTTCAACCTCGGCTATGAGCAGTTGCCGTTGCACCTGCTGATCACCGCGTATGAGTTGAGCGAACTGGGCATCGACCCGTATTACTTCACGCTCCACGTCACTATCGATAATGCCAGCAGCGGCCACGCCTGCAAGGCGGCGCAGTCGGTGTTGAACCTGTTGCCATTGGGCGAGGGCAGGGAGGACTTCTATCGCCGCGTGGCCGAGGGGTATCGCCTGAATGACCTCGGCCGGGGGACCAGCGCCGTTATCCACGACTTCAACCTGAATGACGAAGTGGTCGCCATGCTTGAACGCAAGCGCACGTTCGGCCAGCACATGCATTCGGATTACTGCCGCTTCGAAGGCAAGACCGTCAACCAATGGCTGGCGCGGCCGGGGCAGATCGGCGCCTTTCTCCAGGCCCTGGAAGACAAGGGATGGATCAAGCGCAACCAGGATCCGGCCGAGAGTCGCTTCTGGCAATTGATCGAAGGTGCGGGCGCGGCGATGTTCGGCGTGTTCAGCGGCTATGAGAAACAGCTGCTGCACGACTGGATCGCGGGTGACTGGATCAGCGCTCAACGTGTGGCCCTGGTACGGCCTGGACGTGGCAGCCGTTCCGCGCGCGCGCAGGATCGCCCGTCCGACCCGGACACCCAGGCGCTGGTGGATTCGCTGTGGAACCTGCCCGATGAACAGCAGCTCAATGCGCTGATCCCGTGGCTGTCGGCACGACGTCACTGCACACCTGCCGGGTTGTATGCCACTCGCCGCTTCATCCAATTGCGGGCGCGCCTGCGCTGAGGAAATCACCCATGTCTGCACAACAACTCGCCGACCGCGCCCTGCTGAACCTGGGCCGGGGGTTGAAGGAAAATGGCTACCGCTTCATCACGCCAACGCCCTTGACCCATGAACGGTTTTTCCAGCGCCAGGGAGCGCCGCTGGCGAAGGACCTGCGGGATGTCTTCGGCTGGTCGCTGCCGTTTGACCACGAGCTGTTGCCCGAGGCGTTTCGTGAGGAGCTGCAGCAGGCCGATGTGGTCGAAAAACACGAGGCGCTGTGGCGCAGTGCGGTGCGTTGGTCGAGCCTGGACGACCTGCTGTTTGCCCATTCGGCGTACCCCACCACGCAAGCGGACGCGGTGTTTTTCGGGCCTGACAGCTATCGGTTTGCCCAACTGATCGAAGCCCATATGCAACAGCGCTTCGAGCCGATCAAGCGCGCCGTGGACATCGGCTGCGGCGCCGGCGTAGGTGCATTGGTGGTCGCCCGGGCGCGGCCTGACGCCGAGGTACTGGCGGTGGACATCAACCCGCGCGCCCTGCGCCTCACGGCGGTGAATGCCGAGCTGGCCGGGTTGGCGAATGTCACGGCGTACCACGGCGATGTGCTGGGCAGCGTCGAAGGAACATTCGACCTGATCGTCGCCAACCCGCCCTACATGAATGACGACCGCCAGCGGGCCTACCGGCATGGCGGCGGGGCACTGGGCGAGCAACTGTCGGTGCGCATCGCCGGCGAGGCCGTTGGGCGCCTGGCCCTGGGAGGCAGCCTGGTGCTCTACACCGGCGTGGCGATTGTCGCCGGGGAGGATCCGTTCCTGGCCGCCGTCAAGCCGTTGCTGGGCAGCGATGCCTTTGGGTGGACCTACCGCGAACTCGACCCCGATGTGTTCGGCGAAGAGCTGGAAAAGCCCGGCTATGAGCGTGTGGAGCGGATCGCCGTGGTGGCGCTCACCGTCACCCGTTTGCGCTGACGATTATGTTCAGGCCGCAGCTTGTGGCTGCAGGTGCAACTCGCCGTCCACCTCCTTGACCAACCCACTGGCGAGGAACAGCGGCACCAGGCGCTTGTGCAACTGCGGTTCGACAAATTCCTTCACTGTATCCAACGCCAGCGCGCCACTCGAAGGCAACTCAGCCTTGGTGAAAGACAACCAGGCTTTTTTCAGTGCCATCAACACGTCACTGCCCGCCGTGGAGGCAAAGCGGCGCTGGGTCGGTTTGCCGTCGAAGCTGAAGGTGTGCTGGAACGCGTAACCGGTTTCGTCACCGCCGCTGGCGGTGCAACGAATGCAGGTGCACGGACCGTCGCCGAAAGCGCTGCGCAGGTAGCTGTTGAAGTCCACCACGGGTTTGAGTGACAGGCGCTTATCCACCTCGAACAGGTCCCCGGTCATTTTTTCGTCAGTGTTCAACGTGCAGTTCCTCGCAGTGTGCGGCAGTTTTTCAAAGCGCGGCACAATACCAGCCGCGCGCCGTTTTAGGGTTATTTGCATAACAATAGACCCAGATATTCTTTTGCTGTCTAAAAAACCGCGGCTACGCTCCATCACCTTCTCGAAAACGCGGCAGATTCCCCATGACGTTCAAGCGTTCCTCCCTGATCCTCCTGGCCGCGTCCCTCGCCGCCGCCAGCGCGTTGCTCAGCCCCGGTGCCCAGGCCGAAGGCAAGATCAGCATCGCCCAGCAATTCGGCATCGGCTACCTGATCCTCGATGTGGTGCGCGACCAGCACCTGATCGAAAAACACGGCAAGGCCCAGGGCCTGGACATCCAGGTGGAATGGAACAGCATTTCCGGCGCCACCGCCATGAACGAATCGCTGCTGGCCGGCGCCCTGGATGTGGTGTCCGCCGGTGTACCGCCGATGCTCACCCTGTGGGACCGTACCAAGGGCAAACAGAACGTCAAGGCCATCGCCTCCTTGGGCTCGATGCCCAACTACCTGCTGAGCAACAACCCCAACGTGAAGACCCTCAAGGACTTCAGCGAGAAGGACCGCATCGCCGTGCCTGCCGCCGGGGTAGGTTTCCAGTCGCGCACCTTGCAGATCGAAACCGCCAAGCAGTTCGGCGATGCCCACTACAAGAAGTTCGATGACATCTCCATCAGCCTGGCCCACCCCGACGCCACCGCCGCGTTGATTGCCGGTGGTTCGGAGATCAACGCGCACTTCTCCAGTCCGCCGTTCCAGTACCAGGAACTGTTGAGCCCCAACGTGCACAAGGTGCTCAGTTCCTACGACATCCTCGGCGGTCCGGCGACGTTCAACGTGCTCTACACCACGCAGAAATTCCACGACGAAAACCCCAAGACCTACCAGGCGTTCTACGCCGCGCTGGCCGAAGCCGAGCAGATCATCAAGGCCGACAAGCCCGCAGCGGCCAAGGCGTATATCCGTGTAGAACAGTCAAAGCTGCCGTTGGACCTGGTGGAAAAAATCGTCCAGGACCCGGAAATCGACTTCACCATCGTGCCGCAGCGTACCTTCATCTACGCCGAGAAACTGCAGGAATTGGGCGTACTGAAAAACAAGGCGGCGAGCTGGAAGGAGTACTTCTTTGAAGAGGCCCATGGCGGTAACGGCAGCTGACCTGTAAACCGCCCCTCCACATTTGGATCTCCACAATGCCTATACCGCATTCAAGCTGCGCTTGATCCAGTCATACAAGTCATTCCCCTCGCTCGACAACTCACTGTTGGCTCGCCGGCACAGGTAGTACTGGCGGCCATCATTGACCTCCAGATCAAACAGCTTCACCAGCTCGCCACTGGCCACATGGGGCGCTACCAGCGGCGCGCGCAGCAACGCGCAGCCCAGGCCGGTGAGGGTGGCGGTGAGTGCCAGTTGGCCGTCTTCCAGCAGCAAGCCATTCAGCGCCGTGGTATCGACCTCGGCGGCCTCGAACCATTGGCCCCAGGTGCCGCGTTCTTCATCATGCAGCAACGGCAGTTCGCTCAAGGCCTGGGGCGTGTAGATGGGGCCGTGTTGGGCGAGAAAGCTGCGGCTGCAATAGGGGGTCACCGCGCCGGAGATCAGCGGTTCGCTGTGATAGCCCGGCCAGTGCCCGGTGCCGAAGCGAATCGACAGGTCGGCGGCATCGCTGGGGTAGCTGCGGTGGTTGGCGTAGGTCACGTTGATGTCCAGCGCCGGGTGGTCTTTGAGGAAGTTCTCCAGGCGCGGGATAAACAGGTTGATGCCAAACAGCGGGATCAGGCTGATGGTCACCTGGCGGGTGGCGCTTTTCTCGCGCACATGTTCGGTGGCGCTGCGCAGCACGGCAAAGGCCGAGCGGATGGCACGGTAATACTCGCGCCCTTCATCGGTGAGCACCAGGTTGCGGCCCTGGCGCAGGGTCAGTGGCTGCTGCAGGAAGTCTTCCAGCAGGTGCAGTTGATGGCTGATGGCAGAGGCGGAAACGTCCAGCTCGCGCGCGGCGGCATTCACCCCGCCATGGCGCGCAAACGCTTCGAACGTCCGCACGGCACGCAGGGGAGGGTCATTGGCTAACTGTTCTGATTTATTCATGTATTGAATTAAATACCAAGTTTTAGTCCAAATAAAGAGCCATAAATGCCGTATTTACGGCATAAATAGCCTGTTATTGCTTCGGCATAACCCTATAACTTTCTGATATTTGATAAAAACAGAATAGATGCTTAGTGTGCCGCCCTTGTACGCACTGAGGTCGACGGTCTTCATGGATGGTTTTATCCAACAACTGCTCAACGGCTTGATGACGGGCAGTCTCTACGCGCTGGTGGCCCTGGGGTACACCATGGTCTACGGCATCCTGCGCATCATCAACTTCGCCCACGGCGATGTGCTGATGATCGGTGCGCTCGTGGGCTTGTCGATGATTCGCCTGTTGCAGGCGACCTGGCCGGCGTTGCAACCGCTGCTGGTGTTGCTGACGGCCACCTTGGTCGCCATGGCATTTTGTGCGGTGCTGGCGGTGGTGATCGAGCGCGTCGCTTATCGCCGGCTGCGTCACGCGCCGCGCCTGGCGCCGTTGATCAGCGGCATCGGGGTGTCGCTGCTTTTGCAAACCATTGCGATGCTGGTCTGGACCCGTAACCCGCAAATGTTCCCGCAACTGCTGCCGCTGGAACCCATCGAAGTACTGCCCGGGGTCTCCGCGCACCCGGCTGTCACCAACGCCACGGCCCTCACCACCATCGCCATTGCGCTATCAGTGATGGTCGCGCTGCTGGTGCTGGTCGAGCGCACGCGCTTTGGCCGGGCCATGCGTGCCGTGGCGGAAAACCCCCAGGTCGCGAGCCTGATGGGCATCAACCCGAATCGGGTCATCGTGCTCACCTTCGCCATCGGCGGCGCCCTGGCGGCATTGGCCGGGGTAATGATGGCCAGCAACTACGGCAGCGCGCATTTCTACATGGGCTTTCTGCCGGGGATCAAAGCCTTCACCGCCGCGGTGCTGGGCGGTATCGGCAACCTCAAGGGCGCCATGCTCGGCGGCCTGTTGCTGGGGCTGATCGAAGCCCTGGGCACCGGCTACCTGGGCGCCGCCACCAACGGGGTGTTCGGCAGCAATTATCAGGATGTGTTTGCCTTTATCGTGCTGATCGCGGTGCTGGTGTTCCGTCCTTCGGGGCTGTTGGGCGAACGTCTGGCGATCCGCGCATGATCAACCCACTCACTGCCAATCAACGCGCCAGCCTTGGCCTGCTGCTGTTTGCCGTGGCCCTGGTGCTGGCACCGTGGATCGTCGGCCACGCCGGTGGCAACACCTGGGTGCGGACCCTGGATTTTGCCCTGCTGTACATCATGCTCGCCCTTGGCCTGAACATTGTGGTCGGTTATGCAGGGCTGCTGGACATGGGTTTCATCGCGTTCTACGCGGTGGGCGCCTACCTGGCCGCGTTGCTGTCGTCGCCCCATTTGCTGCAACAGTTTCCAGCCTTGGCGGCGTTGCTGCCGGCGGGCATGCACACCTCGATCTGGTTGATCCTGCCCCTGGGCGCCTTGCTCGCGGCGGGGTGCGGCGTGGTGTTGGGTGCGCCGACCTTGCGCCTGCGCGGCGACTACCTGGCCATCGTCACCCTGGGCTTTGGCGAGATCATCCGTATCCTGCTGCGCAACCTCGACCGCCCGGTGAATATCACCAATGGCCCCAAAGGCATCGCCCAGGTCGATCCGGTGAACCTGCTCGGCGTGAACCTGGGCCGTACCCAGGAACTGTTCGGCCTGCGCCTGCCGTCGGTGTACCTCTATTACTACCTGTTCGCCGCGCTGGTGGTGCTGATTCTGTTTGCCTGCATTCGCCTGGAGCGCTCGCGCATCGGCCGTGCCTGGGTGGCGATCCGCGAGGACGAAGAAGCGGCCGAGGCCATGGGCGTGAACACCGTGCGCCTCAAGTTGCTGGCGTTTGCAATAGGCGCCGCGTTCGGCGGGGTGAGCGGCGCGCTGTTCGCCTCGTTCCAGGGCTTTGTCTCGCCGGAATCGTTCACCCTCAACGAGTCCATTGCAGTGCTGGCGATGGTGGTGCTCGGCGGCATGGGCCATATCCCGGGGGTGATCCTCGGTTGCGTACTGCTGGCGGCGTTGCCTGAAGCGTTGCGCGCGAGCATGGGCCCGTTGCAGCAGGCGTTGTTCGGCCAAGTGCTGGTGGACCCGGAAATCATCCGCCAACTGTTCTACGGCCTCGCGTTGATCCTGGCGATGCTCTATCGACCCGCCGGGCTGTGGCCCAAAGGAGTGGCACGATGAACGCACCTCTGTTGCAGATTGACCGGGTCAACAAACACTTCGGGGGCGTGGCGGCGTTGACCGATGTGAGCCTGAGTATCCAGGCCGGCGAAATCTACGGGCTGATCGGCCCCAACGGCGCGGGCAAGACCACCTTCTTCAATGTCATGACCGGCCTCTATACCCCGGATTCCGGGCGCTTCCAGCTCGATGGCCGGGAGTACCGGCCGACCAGCGTGCATCAGGTGGCCGAAGCCGGCATTGCCCGCACGTTTCAGAATATCCGCTTGTTCAATGCCATGAGCGCCCTGGAAAACGTCATGGTCGGGCGCCATGTGCGCACCCGCAATGGCCTGTGGGCTGCCTTGAGCAGGCATCGCCGTGCTCGCGACGAGGAAGCCCAAACCCGTGCCCACGCCCATCGCCTGCTGGCGTATGTAGGGCTGGCGGGGTTCGCCCATTATCGCGCCGACAGCTTGAGCTACGGCCATCAGCGTCGCTTGGAAATCGCCCGCGCATTGGCCACCGAACCGCGCCTGCTGGCCCTGGATGAGCCGGCGGCGGGTATGAATGCTAGTGAAAAAGTGCAGTTGCGCGGCCTGCTGGAAAAGATCCGCGACGACGGCCATACCCTGCTGTTGATCGAGCACGACGTGAAGCTGGTGATGGGCGTATGCGACCGCATCAGCGTGCTCGATTACGGCCAAGTCATCGCCGTAGGGCCGCCCGTCGAAATGCGCCAGCACCCGGCAGTGGTCCAGGCCTACCTGGGAGCCAGTGCCCATGTCTGAAGCCTTGTTGAACGTCGACGGTTTGCAGGTGCGCTACGGCGCCATCGAGGCGGTCAAATCCCTGGATTTGCACATTGCCGAGGGTGAGCGCGTCACGCTGATCGGTGCCAACGGTGCGGGCAAGACCTCCAGCCTCAAGGCGCTGATGGGTCTGCTGCCGGCCAGTCAGGGTGCAATCCGCTTTGCCGGGCGCTCGATCCTCGGCCAGGCGCCGGACCAGTTGCTGCGCCAGGGCATCGCCATGGTCCCGGAAGGGCGCGGAATTTTTGCGCGCATGAGCGTGCTGGAGAACCTTCAGTCCGGTGCGTTTTTGCGCCGTGACAACGAGCAGGTGCAGCGCGAAATGCGCCAGCTGTTCGAACACTTTCCGCGCCTGGAAGAGCGCCTGCAGCAGTCCGCCGGCCTGCTCTCGGGCGGTGAGCAACAGATGCTCGCCCTGGCCCGTGCGCTGCTGTCACGCCCGCGTTTGCTGATCCTCGATGAGCCGTCCATGGGCCTGGCGCCGATCATGGTGGAAAAAATCTTCCAGGTGATCGACGACGTGTGTCGCCAGGGCATGACCCTGCTGTTGGTGGAACAGAACGCACGGCTGGCCCTGCAAGTGACCGACCGCGCCTATGTGATGGACACCGGCCGCATCAGCCTCAGCGGGCCCTCCGCAGATTTGCTTGAACACCCCGAGGTGCGCAGCGCCTACCTCGGTGAATAACGGCTCGATGAAAAAACACCCATGACGCTACCGGACGCCCGGCGTGTTCCGACCCGCCCGAAAAGAAACAGGAACGACTGATGAAGACTTTCAACAAAACCGCACTGATTGGCCTGGCCCTGAGCAGCCTGGCGAGCGCCATGGCCCAGGCCGACCAGACCGTGCTGATCGGCCTGGCCGGTCCCTTGACCGGGCCCTCGGCCCGGATTGGTAAAGACCTGGAAAACGGTGCGCAACTGGCCATCGACCAGGCTAACGCCAAGCACCCGACAATCAATGGTGAGGTGGTGACCTTCAAGCTGGTGTCCGAAGACGACCAGTCCGACCCGCGCACCGCCGTGACCGTTGCCCAACGCCTGGCGGATGAGGGCGTGGTCGGCGTGGTCGGCCACTGGAACACCGGCACCAGCATCCCGGCGGCGCGGGTCTACCACGATGCCGGCATCGCCCAGGTTGCGCCGGTCGCTACCGGGCATGCCTACACCCAGCAGGGCTTCGACACCAGCTTTCGCATCATGGGCCACGACGACGATGGCGGCCAGGTGGCCGGCCGCTATGCGTTGAACACCTTGAAAGCCCAGCGTATTGCCGTGATCGACGACCGCACCGCATTCGGCCAGGGGCTGGCGGACCAGTTCGTCAAATCCATCGAGGCCGGTGGTGCCAAGGTGGTTGCCCGCGAATACGTGGACGACAAGACCATCGACTTCAGTGCCGTGTTGACCAATATTCGTAGCCAGAACCCTGACCTGATCTTCTTCGGCGGCGTCGACGCCCAGGCTGCACCGCTGGCCCGGCGTATCAAGCAGTTGGGGATCAAGGCACCGCTGATGGGCGCCGGTGGGTTTGTCAGCCAGACTTTCCTGCAGCTGGCGCAGAACGAAGGCGAGGGCGTGATTGCCTTGGAGCCGGGCCTGGCGATTGCGCAGATGCCGGGTGGCAAGGCGTTCGAACAGGCCTATAAAGAACGCTACAAAACCGCGATCGAACTGCATGCACCGTTTGCCTATGACGGCGTTGGTGTGTTGGTGGCGGCCATCGAGAAAGCCGGATCCACCGACCCACAGAAGTACCTGCCGGTGCTGCGCGCCATCAGCTATCCGGGCGTGACTGGCACGATTGCGTTCGATGCCGAGGGCAACTTGAAGCAACCGTCGTTCACCGTTTACCAGGTCAAGGCCAATCAATGGCAGCCGGTGAGTGTGGCGGGCGGCCAATAAACCCACCCCCTCTGCAGGTGCGAGCTGGCTCGCTCCTGCAAGGGTCAATGGAGAGATGCGATGAGCAAACTGGAAGGTGAACTGGGCATCCTTGCCCGGCGCCGGATCGAGGCGGAAATCATCAAGCCCATCTACGAGATCCTCAAGCGCGAGCAGGGCAAGGACTTTGCCGCCGCCGTGATCGGCGAAGCCGTGGGCAATGCGGCGATCCAGGCCGGCAAGCATTTTGCCGCACTGGAAGAGCAGGGCGCCGACCTCAAGAGCTTTGTGGAGTTGCAAGTGCTGTGGGAGAAGGATGACGCGCTCAAGGTCGAGATCATCGCCAGCGATGCCGAGCACTATGACTACGACGTCAAGCGCTGCCGCTACGCCGAGATGTACCACGAGATGGGCCTGGGCGAGATCGGCCACTTGCTGTCGTGCAACCGCGACGAGCTGTTTATCGTCGGCTACAACCCGAACATCGAACTGACCCGCACCCAGACCATCATGGGCGGCGCGCACCACTGCGACTTCCGTTATCGGGCCAAACCCCATGAGTAACCTGGCACGGGTCAACGGCGAACGACTGTGGGCTTCGTTGATGGAGATGGCGCAGATCGGTGCCACCGAAAAGGGCGGTGTGTCGCGCCTGGCATTGACCGACGAGGACCGGCGTGGCCGCGATCTGTTCGTGCACTGGTGCACTGCGGCCGGTTGCACGGTACGGGTGGACGCCATGGGCAATATATTTGCGCGTCGCGCCGGGCGCCATGACCACCTGGCGCCGGTGATGACCGGCTCCCACGGCGATTCCCAACCCTTCGGCGGCAAGTACGACGGCATCTATGGCGTACTCGCCGGAGTGGAAGTGCTGCGCACCCTGAACGACCTGGGGATTGAAACCGACCGGCCCATCGAAGTGGTCAACTGGACCAACGAAGAGGGCTCGCGCTTTGCCCCGGCGATGATTTCCTCCGGCGTCTACGCTGGCGTGTTCGACCTGGAATACGGGTTGTCCCGTGTGGACAAGGCCGGCGTGACCATCGGCCAGGCCTTGCAGCAGATCGGCTATGCCGGCCCCCACCCGGTGGGTGGCCAGGCGGTGCATGCCGCCTTTGAACTGCATATCGAACAAGGCCCGATCCTCGAAGCCCAGGGCATCACCATTGGCGTGGTCACCGGTGCCCAGGGCCAGCGTTGGTACGAAGTCGAATTGAGCGGGCGCAGCGCCCATGCCGGCACCACCCCGATGGACCATCGCCTGGATGCGCTGCTCGGTTTTGCCCGTGTGGTCGAGGCCGTGAATGGGCTGGGCCTGGAGCAGGGCGCGGAAGGACGGGCCACGGTGGGCATGGCGAATATCTTTCCCAACTCGCGCAACGTGGTGCCGGGACGGGTGTTTTTCAGCGTGGAATTCCGGCACCCGGACGAGGCCGTGCTGGCACGCCAGGACCAGCAATTGCGCGACGCCGTGGCGCACATCGCCGAAGGCATCGGCTTGCAGCACAGCGTGAAGCAGATCTTCCAGTACGCACCGATTGCCTTCGACAGCGATTGTGTAGAGGTGGTACGCGCGTCCGCCGAGGCGTTGGGCTACAGCCATCGGCCGATGATTTCCGGCGCCGGGCACGACGCCTGCTACCTGAACCAGGTGGCGCCGACCGCGATGATCTTCGTACCGTGCGTGGACGGGCTGAGCCATAACGAAGCGGAGGAGATCTCCCCCGAGTGGTCGACGGCGGGTGCGGATGTGTTGCTCCAGGCCATCCTGGCCAAGGCCGGGATCTAACGGTACATACAGGTCTGATGTGGGGGGGCAAACTCCCTCTAGACGCGCTACGTCGAAGAGGTAGGGGGGCCTCCCCACAGTGATTCTTCATCGTCGGTGAGGTCAGCGGAAGAACTCACCGGGCGTGGCATCGAACTGCTGTCGAAACGCGCTGATGAACGCCGACGTCGACTCATACCCACAGTTCAACGCCACATCCGTCACCCGCTCGCCTTGCTCCAGGGCGGGCAGGGCGCTCAATAACCTTAAACGCTGGCGCCAGGCCCGAAATGTCAGGCCGGTGTCCTTCAAAAACAGGCGGCTCAGCGTCTTTTCGCTGACCCCCAGTTTCTCGCTCCAGTGTCCCAGGGTAGTTTGCTGTTCCGGGCGCAGGCTCAAGCTGCGGTAGATCTGTCGCAACCTTGGGTCATGGGGCAATGGCAGCATCAAGTCGACCTTGGGCGCTGCGGCGAGTTGGTCGAGCACTACCTGGACCAGGCGCCCATCCGGCCCGTCCTCGGCATATTCCACCGGCAACTCGCTGAAGCTGCGGATCAACTCGCGCAGCAGGCTGCTCACCTCCAGAACCTGGCAGCGTTCGGCGGCCCAAGTGGTGACGCTGCAATCGAGGTACAGGCTGCGCATCTCGGTGTGGGGCGAGCTGTACACCCGATGCGGCATGCCCGCGGGGATCCACACCGCCCGCTGGGGCGGCGCGACGAAGCGGCCGGCGCTGGTCTGGATCTCCAGCACCCCGGAAATGGCGTAGGACAATTGCACCCACGGGTGGCTGTGCCGGCGGGTCAGGGCGCGGTTGGGCAGCGATTCGGTGCGCCCATACACCGGCCGTGGCAGGCTGGAAAGCCCAGGCACACTGCGGCGTACGGTGTTGGCATGTCCTTTAGGCGGCATTTACTGGCTCATTGGCGTTAGTCGGTAACAAGGCGTTACGTTAGAGTCGCCATGACGCTCTTGGCAACCCCCGGAAGATTCGCTTATGACTCGCCCCCGTTTTCTGCCCGACAACTTCACCCTGACCTTGATCGCCACGGTGATCCTCGCCTCCCTGCTGCCCGCCAGCGGCCAGACCGCCGTGGCCTTCGGCTGGGTCACCAACCTGGCCATCGCGCTGCTGTTTTTCCTGCACGGCGCCAAGCTGTCGCGCCAGGCCATCGTCGCCGGCGCGGGCCATTGGCGCCTGCACCTGCTGGTGTTCAGCCTGACTTTTGTACTGTTCCCGCTGCTGGGCCTGGCGCTCAAACCGGTGTTGTCGCCGCTGATCGGCAAAGACCTGTACATGGGCATGCTTTATCTCTGCGCCTTGCCGGCCACGGTGCAGTCGGCGATTGCCTTTACTTCGCTGGCGCGGGGCAATATCCCGGCGGCGATCTGCAGCGCGGCGGCCTCCAGCCTGTTCGGCATCTTCCTCACGCCGTTGCTGGTGACGCTGTTGCTCAATGTGCACGGCGAGGGCAGCTCCACCGTCGATGCGATCCTGAAAATCAGCGTGCAACTGCTGCTGCCGTTTATCGCCGGGCAGATCGCCCGCCGCTGGATCGGCGCATGGGTGGGGCGCAATAAAGCCTGGCTGAAGTTCGTCGACCAGGGTTCGATCCTGCTGGTGGTGTACGGCGCGTTCAGCGAAGCGGTCAACGAAGGCATCTGGCACCAGATCCCGCTGTGGGAACTGGGCGGCCTGGTGGTGGCCTGCTGCGTGTTGCTGGCCTTGGTGCTGGTGGCGTCCACCCTGTTGGGCAAGGCTTTTGGCTTTAATCAGGAAGATCGCATCACCATCCTGTTCTGCGGCTCGAAGAAAAGCCTGGCCACGGGTGTGCCGATGGCCCAGGTGCTGTTCGCCGGGGCGAGCATGGGCGTGCTGATTTTGCCGTTGATGCTGTTTCACCAGATCCAGTTGATGGTCTGTGCGGCGTTGGCGCAGCGTTATGCCAAGCGGCCGGAGTCCATTCCGGAACTGATGGCACAGGTGGATCCTTGAAGGTCCGTGTTACTATTTTTCCGCGCTGCTCAAGGGCCGGCATTGGGCCGCCTTGACCCGCGCGGAAACCGAGTACGACGACCTGTAAATGAGCATTTCAGCCGCAACCCCCCAAGCCAACTGGCAACCGGTCATCGCCCTCGCGTTGGCCGCCTTTGTGTTCAACACCACCGAATTCGTCCCCGTCGGCCTGCTCAGCGCCATTGGCGCCAGCTTCGACATGCCGGTTTCCAGCGTCGGCCTGATGCTCACCATCTATGCCTGGATCGTGTCCCTGACCTCGCTGCCGGTGATGCTGCTGACGCGTAACGTCGAGCGACGCAAGCTGCTGATCGTGCTGTTCTGCCTGTTTATCGCCAGCCATATCCTTTCCAGCGTGGCCACCAGTTTCGGCCTGTTGATGGTCAGCCGCGTCGGCATTGCCTTGTCCCATGCGCTGTTCTGGTCGATCACCGCCTCCCTGGCGGTACGCCTGGCGCCGGAAGGCAAGCAGGTGCAAGCCCTCGGCCTGCTCGCCACCGGCACGTCCCTGGCGATGGTGCTGGGCATCCCCCTGGGGCGTCTGCTTGGCGAAGCCATGGGCTGGCGCACCACGTTCCTGGTGATCGGCGCGTTCGCCGCCGCCCTGGTGTTCTGGCTGGCGCGCACCTTGCCCTTGCTGCCGAGCCAGAACTCCGGCTCCCTGCGCAGCCTGCCACTGCTGTTCAAGCGTCCGGCGCTGGTGGCGTTGTATGTGCTCACGGCGATGACCGTGACCGCGCAATTCACCGCCTACAGCTATATCGAACCCTTCGTCGAAGGCGTGGCCGGCATGAGCGGCAGCGCGGTGACCCTGATCCTGCTGGTGTTCGGCGGCGCGGGCATCATCGGCTCGCTGCTGTTCAGCCTGGTGCACCGCCTCAACCCCCACCTGTTCGTGGTCGGTGCGGTGTTTATCCTGGCCGCGTGCCTGGCGCTGATGCTGCCCTTGAGCGGCGCCGAGTCGTACCTGGTGATCCTCAGTGTGTTCTGGGGCATGGCGATCATGGGCTTCGGCCTGGCCATGCAGTCCAAGGTGCTGGTGCTGGCCCCGGACGCCACCGACGTGGCCATGGCGATGTTCTCCGGTATCTACAACATCGGCATTGGCGGTGGCGCCCTGATGGGCAGTTGGGTCGGCAGCCACTTCGGCTTCGCCTGGGTCGGCGTGGCGGGCGGGTTGCTGGCGGCGCTGGCGTTGATCGGGTATTGCCTGGCGATTCGCAAGTTTGGGACCGGAGTGGTGCAGGACTGACGTGCGAAGCGCCGCAGATTAAATAGAACCAGACAAGTCTTACAGGGCCCCTCAATGCCCATTGCTACCGTCGCCCAGGACCGCCCACAGCCTGTGGTGACGGCGCTTGAACAGCAATGGAGTCGACTGTGCAAAAACGTTTGACCGCAGAGTTTCTGGGTACCTTCTGGCTGACCTTCGGGGGATGTGGCAGTGCCATTCTGGCGGCCGCATTTCCTGGTTTGGGCATTGGTTTCGCAGGGGTTTCCCTGGCATTCGGGCTCACCGTACTGACCATGGCCTATGCCGTGGGGGGGATCTCCGGAGGGCATTTCAATCCGGCCGTCACCATCGGCCTGTGGGTAGGGCGCCGTATGTGCGGTGGGGATGTGTTGCCCTACATCGCGGCGCAGGTCATTGGTGCGCTGGCTGCGGCTGCGGCGCTGTACGTGATTGCCAACGGCCAGCCCGGTTTCGACATGGGGGGCTTTGCCGCCAACGGCTACGGCGAACTGAGTCCGGGCCTGTTCGATATGAAGGCGGCGTTGCTGGCTGAAGTCATCGCCACGTTCTTCTTTGTGCTGATCATCATGCGCGTCACCGCACCAGGCGCGGCCGCCGGCTTTGCGCCGATTGCCATCGGCCTGGCACTGACCCTGATTCACCTGATCCTGATCCCGGTGACCAACACCTCGGTCAACCCTGCGCGCAGTACCGGGCCGGCGTTGTTTGCCGGCGGTGAGTACATTGCGCAGTTGTGGTTGTTCTGGCTGGCGCCGATAGTGGGCGGGGTGCTGGGGGCCTGGGCGGCGCGTGGCCTGACGGTGAATGCGCCACAGGGCTGACGTCGGGATCAGGCCACCGGAATCAGCGGGTCAGCCGCCGCCAGGGCGGTGGCCCGTTCGGCGGCTGGCGGGTAGATCCACACCGTGTTGATCTGCTGCTTGAGCTCCTTGGCTTCCTGGCCCACCAGCTTGAGTTGACGATCCCAGCCCTCGGTGTACACCGCGCCCCAGGCCCCGAGGTCGAGGCAGGTGACGTATTTGGGCTGGCTGTAGGTCATCGGGGCCACGCCGATCAGGTCGGCGGCGACGTTATTGCCGGCGTACCGGCCCAGGGCGATGGCGTGCTGGCAGGACATGCCGGCGAAGTGACCGAGGTCGTCGGTGGCGGCGTAGGCCACATCACCGGCGGCAAACACATCGGCCTGGCCCTTCACCTTGAGGTTGCCGTCCACATGCAGGCGGCCCTGGGGGTCATGGGTACCGCTGAACTGTTCGGTCAGCGGGTTGGCGCGAAAGCCGATGGTCCAGATCACGGTGCTGGACTCGATGCGCTGCCCATCGGCCAGGGTCACGCCGCCGGCATCCACCGCGGCCACGGAGGTGTTCAATCGCCATTCGAGGCCCAGGTGTTGGCTGGCTTCGACGATGGACGGGCGAATGCCATCGCCCATGGATGCCCCGATCTGCGGACCGCGGTCCACCACGATCACACGGATAGTGGCGTCGTCACCCAGTGCTGCGCGCAGGCGTGCCGGCATTTCGGTGGCGGTCTCGATCCCGGTAAACCCGCCGCCGGCCACCACCACGGTGTTGCGTGCCGGGCTGTCGGGCAGGTTTTTCAAACCCTTGATATGGGCTTCGAGGCGCGTGGCGTCTTCGATCTGGTCCACATCGAACACGTGCTGGAGACCTTCCATCTGCGGGCGATTGAGACGACTGCCGGCGGCCAGCACCAGGCGGTCGTACTTGAGGGTGGTGGGGATGCCTGCCGCGTTGCGGTAGGTCACCTGCTTGCCGTGTTCATCGATGCGGTCGGCGGCGCCCTCGATGAAGTCCACGCCGACTGCCGCAAGCAAGGGGCCCAGCGGTGCCTGCATGGCATGCACGTCGGCCTCGTAGAAACGTGGACGAATGCGTAGCGCCGGCTGTGGGGCCAGGACGCTGATCTGCACGTCATGGCGATCATGTTTATCCAGCAGGCGCGCGGCGCTCAAGGCGCTCCAGACACCGCCGAACCCGGCGCCGATGATAAGGATGTGCTGCTTCATGGGGATGCTCCAGGGACCAGGTCGATACGATTGCTCAAGGCGCAATGCGTTACCGGCCTACTCTAAGAGCGCCGCGGTTTGGCGGGTAGGACAGAAAACCCTGAATAACTGCCAAGCGGCCTGCCGTCAGCGGGAAAAGCGTGCGCGGTAGTCGCGAGGGGAAATCGCAAGGTGGCGATGGAAGGTGTAGCGCATGCGTTCTTCATCGCCAAAGCCACACAGGTGCGCCACCTGGTCGATGTTGCGCTGGGAGTCTTCCAGCAGGCGCCGTGCCGCCTCTACGCGAAACAACTCGATGGCCTTGGCCGGGGTGCGCCCGGTTTTTTGCTTGTAGACCCGGGCGAAGTTGCGCGGGCTCATGCGGCTTTGTTCCGCCAGGCGCTCCACCGTAAGCTCGCGGTCGCTGAGGTTGTCGGCGATCCACAGGTGCAAGGCGTCGAAACCGGCAGTGTCGTCGGTCTGGGCTTGCAGCAGTTGGCTGAACTGGGCCTGGCCGCCGGGCCTTTTGAGAAACACCACCAGTTCCCGCGCCACTTGCAGGGCGACGTGACGCCCGCAATCGGCCTCTACCAACGCCAGCGCAAGGTCGATGCCGGCACTCACGCCTGCCGACGTCCACACATTGCCTTGCTGGACAAAGATCGCGTCCATGTCCACATCGATGCTGGGGAACCCGCGCTTGAGCATGTCGCACATCGCCCAGTGCGTGGCAGCACGTCGTCCCTGGAGCAAGCCGGCCTGGGCCAGCAGGAAGGTGCCGCTGCACACCGAGGCCGTGCGCCGGGCCCGAGTGGAGGCGTGACGCAGCCAGTCCACCAGGTCGGTGTTGGCGGCCAGCGCCTGTTGAATGGCGGGGGCGCCGGGTACGATCAAGGTGTCCAGGGCGGCGGGGTCAAATTGCGCCAATGGCAGGGTGTCGACGCTCAATCCTTCGGCCGTTGGCATCAAGCCGCCCGCCAGGCTGGCGGTGTGCACCACATAGCCTGGCAGGCCACGCTCGACCATGGCCTTGGTGGCAGCCCAGAACACGGTCTGGGCACCGGTCAGGTCGAGCAGGCCCATTTGCGGGTAGGCCAGGAACACCAAGGTGCGCGACTGGCCGAGCGGCTGGACGGGGTTCATAGCGCCGACAACACCGCCTCGAGTTTTTCCTGGTCCCGTGCAAACTGTCGAATCCCTTCCGCGAGTTTCTCAGTGGCCATCGCATCTTCGTTCGACGCCCAGCGGAACTGCGCTTCGTTCATTGGCTGGCGCGCTTCGCCTTCGGTCACCGGCACCAATTTGCGCGCCAGCGTGCCCTGGTCTTCGTCGAGCTTCTGCAGCAGCTCCGGGCTGATGGTCAGACGATCGCACCCGGCCAGCTGTTCGATCTGGCTGAGGGTGCGGAAGCTTGCGCCCATCACCACGGTGTTGATCTGGTTGGCCTTGTAGTAGTTGTAGATGCGCGTCACCGATTGCACGCCCGGGTCATCAGCGCCGGTGTAGTCCAGGCCGGTGTTCTTGCGGTACCAGTCGTAGATGCGGCCCACGAACGGTGAGATCAGGAACACCCCGGCATCGGCGCAGGCCTGGGCCTGGGCGAACGAGAACAGCAGGGTGAGGTTGGTCTGGATGCCGGCTTTTTCCAGGCGTTCGGCCGTGCGGATGCCTTCCCAGGTGGAGGCGAGCTTGATCAGCACGCGGTCGCGGCTGATACCGGCCTTGTCGTACAGGGCGATCAACTGGTTGGCCTTGACCCACAGCGCGTCTTCATCGAAGGACAGGCGCGCGTCGACTTCGGTGGAAATACGTCCGGGAATGACCTTCAAAATGCCGGCACCCACTGACACCGCGAAGTGGTCGCAGGCCAGGCCGACGTCGCCCTTGGCCAGGTTGACGGCATTGCGCAGCAGCTCGGCGTATTCCGGGATCGCGGCGGCCTTGAGCAGCAGCGATGGGTTGGTGGTGGCGTCCACCGGACGCAGGCGGCTGATGGCTTCCAGGTCGCCGGTGTCGCAGACCACGGTGGTGAATTGCTTGAGTTGTTCGAGCTTGGACGTCATGAGCGGCAATCTCCAAAAAAGGTTATTGGTTGAGGGCCTGTGCGGTGTCCAGGTCGGTGATCAGGATGTCCAGGTAGCCGCCCTTGAGCGCGCCACGAATGGCCTGGACCTTGTTCAGCCCGCCGGCCAGGCCGAGCACGCGGTGGATACTGCGCAACTTGGGCAGCGCCACCGAGACCACGAATTCTTCATCTTCCTCCAGCACCGGCTTGCCTTGGGCATCGAAGTAACGCAGGCAGATATCGCCGACGGCACCGCGCTCGGCCAGCAGGCGCAGCATGTCCTCGGTGTAGTAGTTGCCACTGTTGCGCAGCAACTGCGAGGGTTCCAGGTCGCCGATGCCGACGATCGCCAGGGTGATGCTGTCAAAGCGTTGCAGCACTTCCTTGACCTCTTCCATCTGCACGATGCGCTGCTTGCTCTCCACCGATTGCTCGATGCTTTGCGACGGTAGCAGGAACGCCGGGCAGTTGAGCAGGGTGGCCAGGCGCTGAGTGAGCAGGGTGGCTTCAAACGCGCCCTTGTTGCCGACACCGCCCAACAGTTGTACCACTTCCTGGGCGCCTTGTTTGCCCGGCTGGGCATGCAAGTGGCCGACCATGGCGCGAATGGTGCTGCTCCACGACGAAATGCCGATATGGTCCTGGGGCGACAGGCTGGTCTCCAGGTAGTGGGCAGCCGCCGAGCCGATGGCTTGCTTGATGCTTTCATCGTTGCCGGGCTCGGTGGCTTCCACCACGATCACCTGGCGCACGTCGTAGCGGCGTTGCAATTGGTTTTCCAGCTCCAGGTGCAGGCCTTGCAGGCGCATCACGCTGATCTTCACCACGCCTTCCTGCAGCGCCCGGCGCAGGGCGCGGCTGATAAAGGATTGGGACAGGTCCAGCTGTGCGGAAATCTCGGACTGCTTGAGCCCGTCTTCGTAATAGAGGCTCGCGATCTTGGTGATCAGGCGCTGTTCTTCGATCTGGCTCATGAAGGCCTCAGTGATGACATCAATGCGGGTGAGGATACCAAACCCTTACGACATGATCAGGCCGCCGTCGATATTGATCGCCTGGCCGGTCAGGTAGGCCGCGTCATCCGAGGCCAGGAACGCCACCAGGCCGGCGACATCCGAGGGCTTGCCGGCCCGGCGCAGGGGGATGTTCCTGACCCATTCGGCCATCAGTTCACCCTTGCCGTAGCGTTTTTCGTCGGTGCTGAGGATCTCGCCCCACACGCGGTCGTTGTAGTCCCACATCTCGCTTTCGATGATGCCGGGGCAGAACGCGTTGACGGTGATGTTATGCCGCGCCAGTTCCAGCGCCAGGCTCTGGGTAATGCCGATCACGCCCATTTTGCTGGCGGCGTAGTGCGGCGTGTAGATAAACCCCTGGCGGCCCTGGCCGGACGAGGTGTTGATCAGGCGCCCGCTGCCTTGCTTGACCATGTACTTGGCCGCTTCCCGGCAACCCAGCCACACGCCGGTGGTGTTGACCTGCAGCACCTTGTCGAAGTCGGCGCGGGGCATCTTGTCGTAGTGGTCGATGGTGATGATGCCGGCGTTCTGCACTGACACGTCGATGCTGCCGAAGCGTGCGTGACCCTCGCGGTAGAGGGTTTCGATGTCTTCTTCGCGGGTCACGTCGATGCCCAGGGCCAGGGTGTCGACCTTATATTCCCGGGCCAGTTGGTCGGCGGTGAATGTCACGCGCTCCAGGTCGTTGGAGGCCAGCACCAGGTTGGCACCTTCCTGGGCGAAGCGCTCGGCAATGCCGGCACCGATGCCACGGCAGGCGCCGGTGATCACGATGGTTTTACCGCTGAAACGTTGCGACATGACAAAACTCCTTACCAGCAGACAAAACCACCATCGACCAGCAGGTCGACACCGGTGCAGAAAGACGAGGCCTGGCTGACCAGGAAAATCGCCGGGCCGACCATTTCGTCCACGCTGGCCATGCGGCCCATGGGCGTGGTCTGTTCAAAGATCTTCACCTGATCGGCGACTTCCGGGCGAGAGTTCATCGGCGTGGCGGTGTAGCCGGGGCTGATGCAGTTGACCCGAAGGCCTTTGTCGGCCCATTCCATCGCCAGGCTTTTACTCAGGTGGATCACCCCGGCCTTGGAGGTGTTGTAGTGCGCCTGCAACAGGCCGCGGTTGACGATGCTGCCGGACATGGAGGCGATATTGACGATAGCGCCCTTGCCACGCGGCAACATCACTGCGGCCTGGGCCTGGCAACTGAGGAAGATGCCGGTGAGGTTGATGTCCAGGGTGGTTTGCCAGCGTTGCAGCTCCAGGTCTTCGGCGGCCTGGGCATTGGCGATGCCGGCGCAGTTGACGGCCACGCTGAGTGGGCCGAGCTCATCCTCGGTGCGCGCGACCGCTGCATCCAGGGCGGCCCGCTCGGTGACCGTGCCGCTGAGGGCCAGGGCGCGCCGGCCCAGGGCCTGGATGCGTTCTACCGTGCTGGCGATGCCGGGGCTGCCCGGAAGATCAAAGCAGGCTACATCGGCACCGGCTTCAGCGAGCCCGACGGCGATAGCCTGGCCAATGCCGCTGCCGGCGCCGGTGACAAAGGCCACTTGGCCTTGAAGACTAAAAAGCTGCATGACTAACTCCGTTATTTGAAATTACAGTGAACCCCTGTGGGAGGGGGCTTGCTCCCGATAGCAGGGGTTCAGTGACAGATGCATCTGCTGACACTCCCTCATCGGGGGCAAGCCCCCTCCCACAGTTGGATCTGTGTAGGTATTTGGCTATGCGGCGACCATTTCCATCACCGAAACCGGGACGGCCTCGCCGCGCTCCAGAATCCCCGTCTAACAAGTTGCCTGGATAACTCCAATCTTGAAATCACAGTAGATCTCCTGTGGGAGGGGGCTTGCTCCCGATAGCAGTGGTTCAGTGACAGATGCATCTACTGGCACTCCCTCATCGGGGGCAAGCCCCCTCCCACAGTTGGATCTGTGTAGGTATTTGGTTATGCGGTAGCCATTTCCATCACCGAAACCGGGATGGCCTCGCCGCGATCCAGAATCCCCGTCTAACAAGTTGCCTGGATAACTCCAATCTTGAAATCACAGTAGATCTCCTGTGGGAGGGGGCTTGCTCCCGATAGCAGTGGTTCAGTGACAGATGCATCTGCTGACACTCCCTCATCGGGGCAAGCCCCCTCCCACAGTTGATCGCCATTGTCTGTGAGGACCGGTTGCCTAGGCGGTGGCCATCTCCATCACCGACACCGGCGTGGCCTCACCGCGCTGCAGAATCCCCATCTGCCGTCCCCGGCTCATCACCATTACCCGATGGGACAAGCCCAGCACTTCATCCAGGTCGGAACTGACCACAATCACCGCCATGCCCTTGGCCGCCAGGTCCGCGATCACTTCATAAATCGCCGCCCGCGCACCCACGTCGATGCCGCGTGTGGGCTCATCGAGGATGAACACCTTGGGGTTGCGCGCCAGCCACTTGGCAATGATCACCTTCTGCTGGTTACCGCCGGACAGGCTGGAAATCCGCGACTGCGGCGCACCTTTCACCCCCAGTCGCGCCACCGCCGTGCGCGCGAATTCGCGCAGTGGGGCAGGGAACACCCAACCGCGTTTATCCAGCAGGTCGGTGTTGCCATAAATCAGGTTGTCTTCGATGCGATGCTCCACCACCACGCCTTGCTGCTTGCGGTCTTCCGGCACCAGCACCACGCCGGCCTGGATCGCCTCGAAGGGCGAGCGCAATTGGCGGACCTCGCCATCCAACACCATGTGGCCGCGAATATCCTGGGCCGCACCGGCAATGGTGCGCACCAGCTCGGTTCGCCCGGCGCCGACCACCCCGGCAATACCGAATACCTCGCCGGCACGCACGCTGAAGTCGATGCCGTGCAAGGCAAACTCACGGCAGGTCAAATCCTTGACCTGCAACATCACCTGCTCCTGGGGCGCCTGCAACGCAGGGAAGATCCGCTCCAGGCTGCGCCCGACCATCTGCTCCACCAACTCCCGCACCGGCACCTGGGCCGTGGCGTGCAAGGCGATCTGGCGACCGTCGCGCAGCACCAGCACGCGGTCGGCGATGCGTGCGATTTCTTCCAGGCGGTGGCTGATATAGATAAACGACACACCCTCGGCCTTGAGCCGTTCCACCTGCTTGAACAGCAGCTCGGTTTCTTCGCCACCCAATGCAGCGGTGGGTTCATCGAGGATCAACAGGCTGGCCTTCAGCGTCAGCGCCTTGGCGATTTCCACCAGTTGCTGGGCCGCCACGCTCAGGCCTTCGACCTTGCGCGAGGCCGGCACCTTGAGGCCCAGGCGTTCGAGTTGGATCTGCGCCTGGGCCTCCATGTACTCGCGGTCCACCCGCCCACGGCGCATGGGCAGGCGGCCGACGAAGATGTTCTCGGCGATCGACAGTTGCGGCAGCAGGCGGATTTCCTGGTGGATCAGGCCGATCCCGGCACTCAGCGCGGCCCCCGGTGAAGCGGGTGCGTAGGGCGCGCCGAGCCAGGTCATGCTGCCCCCGGCTTCCGGTTGCACCAGCCCGGCGATGATCGACGACAAGGTCGACTTGCCCGCGCCGTTTTCACCGAGCAGGGCCAGTACTTCACCGGGGCGAATGTCCACGTTGACCTGCGACAACACCTGCACCGGCCCGTAGGCCTTGCTGATATTGCGCAGGCACAGCACCGCGTCGGATCGAGCGGTGTCCACGGCTGCTGCTTGCATGACGACCTCCAAGGCTTACGGGTGCTGTTGCAGGAACGGCGCGACGTTTTCTTTGGTGGTCAGCACGGTGGGCAACAACTGCTCCTTGGGCAGGGTCTTGCCGGCTTTGAGGTCGATGGCCGAGGCCACGGCCAGGCGCCCCATTTTCTGCGTCTGCTGGGTCATGGTCGCGTTCAGCACACCGCTTTGCACGGCCTTGAGCCCGGCCACGTCGCCGTCGAAACCGACCACGACCACCTTGTGATCGAGGTTGCCGACTTTCACCGCCTGGGCAGCGCCCAAGGCCATGGCATCGGCACGGCCGAAGAACACGGTGATGTTCGGGTCACGCTGGAGCAGGTCCTGGGCTACCGCGAAGCCTTTGTCCTGGGCCCATTCGGCCGGTTGCTGGGCGACGACCTTGAGGTCCGGGAAGGTTTTCAGGCCCTCTTCAAAACCCTTGGCGCGATCATTCTCGGGGGTGGTACCGATCTGGCCTTGCAGGATCGCGATGCGGCCCTTGCCGTCGGTGATCTTGCCCACGTACTCGGCCAGGGTCTTGGCGCCGGCCACGCTGTCGCTGGCGATAAAGGTGTCGCCCGGTGCGTCGGGGGCGTTGCGGTCCACGGCGATTACCGGGATGCCCGCAGCCTTGGCGGCTTTCACCGGCACACCGGCAGCAGTGGCGCCGGCCGGGATGTAGATCAGCACATCGATCTGGCGGGTGATCAGGTCTTCGATCTGGCTGACCTGGGTGGATGAGTTGCCCTGGGCGTCCACGGTGATCACCTTGACCCCCTTGGCTTTGCCCTCGGCTTCCACTGATTGCTTGATCTGGTTGAAGAAGTCGGCCTGCAGGTTGGCCACGGCCAGGCCGATGGTCAAATCCTTGGCCCAGGTGGTGCCGGCAGCGGTGAGGGTGGCGGCGGCGAGAGCGGTGGCCAACAGCAATTTCTTGGGGCTGAACATGTCGGTGACTCCTGGTTTTATTGTTGGAGGGTGTCAACTGTCGAACAGGTTTAACGGGCAGTGCTGGAGCGGCGTCGCAGGGTGTCGATGGTGACAGCGAGGGCGATGACCACGCCGATCACCACTTGTTGAATAAAGGGCGAGACGCCGAGCAAGTTGAGGCCATTGCGCAATACGCCAATGATCAGTACGCCCACCAGGGTGCCGCCGATGCTGCCGACGCCGCCACTGAGGCTGGCGCCGCCAATCACCACGGCGGCGATGGCGTCCAGTTCCAGGCTCAGCCCGGCGCTTGGTTGCGAGGAGTCCAGGCGCGCGGCCAGGGTCACCGCGGCGATGCCGGCCAGCGCACCGCTGATGGCGTACACCCACAGGGTAATCGCCCGCACCTTGATGCCCGACAACCGCGCCACTTCGGGGCTGCCGCCCATGGCATAGAGGTTGCGGCCACCGGCACGAAAGCGCAGGAACACCCAGGCCAACACCAGCATCACCAGGAACAGGCCCACGGTGGCCGAGAGGAAACCAAAGTGGCGCACCGTCGCCAGGCTGGTGAACCAGTCCGGGTAGCCGACGATCTGCCGGCCTTCGGTAAGGATATTCGCCAGGCCACGGGCCACCGACATCATGGTCAGCGTGGCAATAAAGGGTGGCAGCTTGGCGTAGGTGATCAACGCGCCGGAGACCAGCCCGGCGAGCATGCCGCTGGCAATCGAGATCGGAATCGCAAAGCCCAGGGGCACCGCCTGATCCTGATACAGCCAGCCGAGCATCATCATCGAGAAGGCCAGCACCGAGCCGACCGACAGGTCGATGCCGCCGATCACGATCACCGCTGTCATGCCGATCGCCAGGATGCCCAGCACCGTGACCTGTTCGAGGATGTTCAGGCCATTGCGCAACGAAAAGAAGAATTCGGAACTGAAGGAGAAGACCAGCACCAGCAACACCAGCCCGATCAAGGGGCCGCCGATGTTACTGGGCAGCAGTTTGACAATACGTGGGCGGGGTGGCGGCTTGAGTTCGGCCGGGTGCTGGACAATAGCTTTGGCGTCCACAGTGTTCTCCTGAGTTATTTTTTTTGGAGTGCTTCATGCGTTGTGAATATTTATGCGTGCCTGACTGTTAATTCAGATTCCAGTGACACCGTGTCAAAGTCAAGCGCTTAATTTTTCTTGCCTGCCGCTGAAGCGGTGTTTTTGCCCGGCGCAAAGCCACGGTCTAGAGAAGCCGGCGTGGGATTTTGGCCGTTTGTCCGAGGGGGATTTCCGAGTTTTATTTGATTTTTCGGCGGTTCGCTCACTTGACCTGCTGGAGGATCGGCGTCTAAATAGAAATATATTGTCACTGCTGAATAAATATTCAAAGACAGCCTTGGACACTTTCACCCCGCGTGGTCAGCCTCAAAGGAGCCGCTGCATGAATGCCTTCCAGTACGACGCCCACCAGATCAAGGAACAGGCCCGCCTGATCCGTCGCCATGTGATCCGCCTGAATGCCGACTCCCCGGCGGGCGGGCACACCGGGGCGGACCTTTCCGAGACCGACATCCTCGCCACCCTGTATTTCCGCATCCTCAACACCGGCCCGGAACGCACCGAAGACGCCGAGCGCGATATTTATATCCAGAGCAAGGGCCACGGCGTCGGCGGCTTGTATTGCTGCCTGGCGCAGGCGGGCTACATCCCCACCGACTGGCTGCCCACCTACCAGCACTTCAACTCGCACCTGCCCGGCCACCCGGTACGCCAGAAAACCCCCGGCATCGAACTGAACACCGGCGCCCTCGGCCACGGTTTGCCGGTGGCGGTCGGGCTGGCCCTGGCGGCGAAGATGTCCGGCAGCAACAAGCGCATCTACGTGCTGACCGGCGACGGCGAACTGGCCGAAGGCTCCAACTGGGAAGCGGCGATGGCAGCGGCCAAGTACGGCTTGGATAACCTGTTTGTGATCGTCGACAAGAACAAGCTGCAGCTTGCCGGTTTGACCGCCGAGATCATGCCGCTGGACCCACTGGACGTGAAATGGGCGGCCTTTGGCTTCCGCGTCAGCGAGTGCGACGGTAACGATGTCGGCCAATTGATCGAAGCCCTGGAAAGCATGCAGACCAAGACCGGCGCGCCCCAGGTGCTGATCGCCCACACCATCAAAGGCAAGGGCGTGTCGTTTATCGAAGCCCGCCCCGAATGGCACCACCGCGTGCCCAAGGGTGATGAAATCAACGCAGCATTGGAGGAGTTGAACCATGGCGAGTGAACATTTGGCGAGCGTCATGGTGGAAGCGTTTATCGCTGCCGTCGAGGCCGGGCTGGACGTAGTGCCGGTGGTCAGCGACTCCACCTCCACGGCGAAGATCGGCCCGTTTGCCCAGCGCTTTCCCGAGCGGCTGATCAATGTGGGCATTGCCGAGCAATCCCTGGTCAGCGTCGCGGCGGGCCTGGCCCTGGGTGGCAAGATCGCCGCCACCTGCAATGCGGCGCCGTTCCTGATCTCGCGGGCCAATGAGCAGATCAAGGTGGACGTTTGCTACAACCAGGCCAACGTGAAGATGTTCGGCCTGAATGCCGGCACCAGTTATGGCCCGCTCGCCAGCACCCACCACAGCCTCGACGATATTTCGGTGATGCGCGGGTTTGGCAATGTGCAGATCTTCGCCCCGGCCGATGCCGTCGAGTGCCGCCAGATCATCGATTACGCGCTGCGCTACCACGGCCCGGTGTATATCCGCCTCGACGGCAAAGCCTTGCCCGACGTGCACGGCGCCGCCTATCAGTTTGTGCCCGGTCAGGTAGATATCCTGCGCCAGGGCGCCGATGTGAGCATCGTGGCCCTGGGCTCGGTGGTGCATGAAGCGGTGGAGGCGGCGGCATTGCTGGCGGAGCAGGGCATTCAGGCCCAGGTGATCAACCTGTCGTCGATCCGGCCCTTGCAGCGTGATGTATTGCTCAGCGCCTTGAGCGGCACCCGCGCGGTCATCAGTGTGGAAGAACACAATATCAATGGCGGCGTCGGCAGCCTGGTCGCCGAAGTGCTGGCCGAAGCCGGGTTGGGCATTGCCCTGATCCGCCTGGGTATCGGCGATGGCGAGTACGCCGCCGCCGGTGCCCGCGAACCGACCCGCGCCTTGCATAACATCGACGCGGCTGGGATTGTGGCGGCTGCCACTCGGTTGCGGTGAACCCCATGAATAACAACACCCCGCTGATCCTGGCGATAGATGAAGGCACCAGCAACGCCAAGGCGGTGCTGGTCAACGAACTTGGCCAGGTGATTGCGCGCGGTTCGCGGCCCTTGAGCATCCGCCATCCCCAGGCAGGGTTTTCCGAGCAGGACCCGCTGCTGATCTGGCAAAACACGTTGGCGGCGATTGAAGAATGCCTGGCCCAGGTGGATCGTCCGATCACTGCGTTGGCCATCAGCAATCAGCGTGAATCGGTGGTGGCTTGGGATAGGCATACCGGTGAGCCATTGTCGCCGTGCATCAGTTGGCAGTGCCGACGCTCTACGGCGTTGTGCACGCACCTGCATGAGCAGGGCCATGAAGCGCTGATCCTGGAAAAGACCGGGCTGGCGTTGGACCCGATGTTCTCGGCGGGCAAATTTCGCTGGATTCTCGATCACCTTGAGGATGGCCATGCGCGCGCTACTGCAGGCGATATCTGCCTGGGCACGGTCGATAGCTGGCTGTTGTGGCAACTCAGCGGCGGCCAGGTGTTCGCCACCGACTATTCCAACGCCGCGCGCACCCAACTGTTCAACCTGCACACCTGCGCCTGGGATCCTGAGTTGTTGGCGTTGTTCGGCATTCCGGCTGCGGCCCTGGCGCCGATCCGGCCGAGCGCCGGTTTCTTCGCCGAAACCGTCGCGGTGGGCGGCTTGCCCGCCGGCATCCCGGTGATGTCGATGATTGGCGATTCCCATGCGGCGCTGTACGGGCAGGGCGGTTTTGCGCCGGGGCTGGTCAAGGCCACCCTCGGCACCGGTTCGTCCTTGATGACGCCCATGGGCGGGCCGATTGCCTCCACCCATGGCCTGTCGACCACCCTGGCCTGGCATGACGGCAGCCAACCCACCTTCGGCATGGAAGGCAATATCGTCCATACCGGCGCTGCCGTGCAGTGGGCGTCGAAGCTGGTGGCGGGAGAATCCCTGGATGCGCTGACCGAACAGGCCGCGCAATTGCCGGACAACGGCGGCGTGTATTTTGTCCCGGCGCTGTCCGGCCTCGGCGCACCGCACTGGAAGGCCGACGCCCGTGGACTCATCTGCGGGTTGAGCGAAGCCACGTCCGGCGCGCATATCCTGCGCGCGGCGCTGGAATCCATCGGCTATCAGATTCGCGATGTGTTCGAAGCCATGCAGCAGGATATCGGCAGCCCGCTCAAGGAGCTGTGGGTGGATGGCGGTGCCACGCGCAACCGCTGGCTGATGCAATTCCTCGCCAACCTGCTGCAACGCCCGGTGGTGCGCAGCCTGTCGCCGGAGGTGTCGGCATTGGGCGCCGCGCACCTGGCGGGTCGGGCGTTGGGGGTGTGGGCGAGTGATGCGGAACTGGGGCAGTTGGAACGCCAGCGCGAGCGCTTTGAGCCGCAGGAGGATCCGGCGATGGTGGAGCGTTACTCAGAGTGGAAAAAGGCTCTAGCCCGCACACTCCTCTAACCGCATATGCAAACCAAATGTGGGAGGGCTTGCCGCGGGCTGTTGTGGTGAGCGGGCTTGTCGAATCGTCGCACCGCCCGCGTTGGGCTGCGTAGCAGCCCCAAAACCAGCCTCTACAGAGTGTCTGATACACCGCATTCTTCTTTACTGGGGCTGCTACGCAGCCCAACGCGGGACAAGCCCGTTCACCACAGGGATATTTGTCAGAGTCTGAAAAATTGTGTAGATACCCGTGGCCATCGAGGGCAAGTCGAATCGTCGCACCGCCCCTCCCACATTGAGATCACACCCGCCTTCAAGGCCGCCAGGTCTGCACGTCCTTGGCATCCACCGCCTTGGGCAACAACCCCGCCTTGAAGAACGCATCGGCAATCTTCTGCTGCTCACCCAACTGCTCAATCGTCACCGGCTGCACCTGATAACTGCGGTGCGCATTCGCCGCTTCCACCGTGGCTGCATCCAGGTTGCCCCACAGCGGGCCGAGCACTTTGGCCGCGTCCTGCGGGTTGGTTTTTACCCAGTGGCCGGCGTTTTCCAGCTGCGCATACACCACCTTCAATACCTCCGGGTGCGCCTTGGCGTACGGCGTGCCGGTCAGGTAATAGCGCTTGTAGCTGGCCAGCCCGGCACCGTCCGCCAGGGTGCGCGTCGGCAGTTGGCGCTGCACGCTGGTGAGGAAGGGTTCCCAGGTGACCCAGGCGTCCACCTTGTTGTTCTCGAACGCCGCGCGGCCATCGGCCGGCGACAGGTAAGCCGGCTCGATATCCGAGAACGCCAGGCCGGCCTTGGCCAGCGCGGCAATCAACAGATAGTGGGTACCGGCGGCCTTGGTTACCGCGATCTTCTTGCCCTTCAAGTCCGCCAGCTGTTGGATCGGCGAGTCCTTGCGTACCACGATGGCCTGGGCCGAAGGCGAGGGCGCTTCCTGGGCGAAGTAGGTGAGTTTGGCCTGGGCGGCCTGGGCGAAGATCGGCACGGTGTCGGCCACGTCGGCGCTGATGTCCACATTGCCGACGTTCAGCGCTTCCAGCAGCGGCAGGCCGCTGGGGAACTCATGCCAGCTCACCTCGATGTTGTCGGCCTTGAGGGCTTTCTCCAGGGTGCCCTGGGTCTTGAGCAGGGTGATCAGCGTGGAGGATTTCTGGTAACCGATGCGCACGGTTTCCTGGGCGTGCGCACTGACAGCGACGGAAAAGGCCAGCAATCCTAATACAGCGGCGAGGGGACGACGGAGGGGCATGGTGGGCTCGATCTTCAGCGAAATAGATCCAAGCTTAATGATCTGAAAACCATTCGATAAATACTCTTTCGATCTGAGCTTAGGACGCTTTCAGCCGCTTCCTGCCCATCAGGCATAACCATAGAATTATATGGTTCTTTCATAAAAGTCAGTAATTAATATAATCAAAATGGAATTTTTGTCGCTTTCGGCCTTTCTCTGGAGCGGGCTGACCCATTCAATAGGGATACTTCGCATGGCTGCTTTTGATCTCCTGACCCGTCGCCGCCTCCTGGGCCTGGCCGGCCTGACCCTGGCGAGCCTGTCGCTGCCGCGCCTGGGCTTTGCCGCCGACGCACATGCCGGCCACAACATCGCCCAGGAGCCTGCCGGCACCGGTGAGTTCATCCGCCTCGACGCGCCGCGCAAACTCAAGCTGGCGGTGAACCTCAACGCGGTGTGCCTGGCGCCGGTGGTGATCGCCCATGGGCAGGGTTTCTTTGGCAAGCACAACCTGGACGTGGAGTTGGTCAACTTCGGCAACTCCACCGAGGTCTTGCTGGAAGCCATCGCCACCGGCAAGGCCGACGCAGGCGTGGGCATGGCGCTGCGCTGGCTCAAGGCCCTGGAGCAGGGCTTCGACGTGAAGCTCACCGCCGGCACCCATGGCGGTTGCCTGCGGTTGCTCAGTGCCGCCAACGGCGGCGTGAGCAAGCTGGAAGACCTCAAGGGCAAGGCCATTGGCGTGACCGACATGGCCAGCCCGGACCGCAATTTCTTTTCGATCCTGCTGAAAAAACACGGCGTCGACCCGGTGCGCGATGTGGAGTGGCGCCTGTACCCGGCCGACCTGCTCGGCACGGCGCTGGAGCGTGGTGAAGTGCAGGCGGTGAGCGGCAGTGACCCGTTCATGTACCGCCTGATCAAGTCCGGCGTGGCGCGGGAGCTGTCCACCAACCTGGTGGAGGAATACGCCAACCTCAGTTGCTGCGTGGTCGGCGTCACCGGCAAATTGGTCCGCGAGGACAAGCGCGTGGTCGCGGCGCTGACCCAGGCGATCCTCGAAGCCCATGACTATTCCGTGCAGCACCCGGAGGAAGTCGCCAAAGGCTTCCAGGCCTACGCACTGAACACCTCCACCGAAGAAGTCCAGGCGATCCTCCACGACCACACCCACGGCCACCACGCGGTCGGGGCGGCGCTGACCCAGGAGATCACCACCTACGTCACCGACCTGAAAACCGTGGAAGTGATCAGCAAAGGCACCGACCCGATCGCGTTTGCCCAGGAGATCACCGCCGATGTCTTCAACTGACGCAAGCATCCTCAACCCGCCTGTGGCGCTCAAGCTCGGGTGGCAAGGCGCGGCGGTGGTGACGGCCTGGGTGGCCGTCGCGCTGCTGATCAGTTACTGGCCCAACGCGGTGCGCAACTGGCCGATGACCCAGGGCCTGGCCAACCTCTGTGTGGGCGTGGCGGCGTTGTTTATTGTGCTGAGCCTGCTGGGACACAGGCTGTCGACACTCGCGCTGCGCTTGCGCACGGCCGCGCCCTGGCTGATCGCCTTGCCGGTGCTGCTGGGCCTCTGGGAATTGCTCACCGCCAAGCTTGCGCTGTTGCCGGTGCCATTCTTCGCGCCGCCCCAAGCCTTGCTCGCGGTGTACATCGAAGACTACGCACGCCTGGCCGACAGCCTGCTGCATTCGGCGCTGCTGCTGGGCTCGGGGGTGGCGCTGGGCGCCGCTACCGGGTTTGTCGCCGGTGTTGCCATTGGCTGGTCCACGCGTATCGGCTACTGGCTGCACCCGGTGCTGCGCATCCTCGGCCCGGTGCCGTCGACGGCGTTGTTGCCGCTGTGTTTTTTCCTGTTTCCGAGCAGTTGGAGTGCGAGCGTGTTTTTGATCGCCCTGGCCACCTGGTTTCCGGTCACGGTGCTCACCTGGTCCGGCGTGGCCAGCGTCGATAAAGCCTATTACGACGTGGCGCGCACCCTCGGCGCCCGGCCGGGTTTTCTGATTTTCAAGGTGGCGATTCCCGCCGCGCTGCCCCACGTCTTCGTCGGCTTGTTCATGGGCCTGGGTGCCTCATTCTCAACCTTGGTGGTGGCGGAAATGATGGGGGTCAAATCCGGCATCGGCTGGTACCTGCAATGGGCCCAGGGCTGGGCCGCCTACGCGAACATGTACGCCGCACTGCTGATCATGGCGCTGGCCTGTTCGGGGTTGATCACCGGGTTGTTCCTGGTGCGTGATCGGTTGCTGGCCTGGCAGAAAGGAGCGATGAAATGGTAGCCCCGGCCCACGCGGTATCGGCTTCGGAAGGATTGGCGCTGCGCATAGAAAACCTCAGCCATGGTTTTGCGCTGGACGGCCGGCATTTGCCGGTGTTGGAGCGGGTGTCCCTGGACGTGGCGCCGGGAGAATTTGTGGCATTGCTCGGGCCTTCGGGTTGCGGCAAGTCCACCTTGCTGCGCCTGGTGGCGGGGCTGGAGCCGGCGGACTCCGGACGGCTGTTGGCCGATGGAGAACCCATCGCCGGCCCGGACCCAAGCCGCGTGGTGGTGTTCCAGGACCCGACCCTGTACCCGTGGCGTCGCGTGTGGGACAACGTCGCCCTCGGCCTCGAAGCCCAGGGCCTGCTCAAGACCCATTCGGCCAAGGTCGATGAGGCCCTGCACAAGGTCGGCCTTGGTCCGTTCGCCCGTGCCTATCCCCGGCAGTTGTCCGGCGGCATGGCCCAGCGGGTGGCGTTGGCCCGTGCCCTGGTCAACCAGCCGCGTTTGCTGATCCTCGACGAACCTTTGGGCAAACTCGATTCCCTGACCCGCATCACCATGCAAAAAGAGCTGATCGACCTGTGGCAGCGCCAGGGCTACACGGCGTTGCTGGTGACCCACGATGTGGAAGAAGCCTTGCTGCTGGCCAACCGGGTGATTGTGTTCAGCGACCGCCCGGCGAAGATCCAGGCACAGTTGAGCATCGATAGGCCGTATCCACGGCACCGGGACGATCCTTACCTGGTGGACCTGCGGCGGCAGATACTGGGCCTGCTGGGGTTGGGCGAAAACTGGTAGTCAGTGGGCGTCTTTCAGCGCAATGGCCTGGGTGGTCGCACTTGAGACACCGGCACGGTCCGCCAGGTAACGCGCGGGCGGCTGGCCCACCGCCTTGCGGAACATGGTGATGAAGCCGCTGGCGTTTTCATAACCCAGGTCCAGGGCCACCCGTTGCACACTTTCACCCTTGGCCAGCCGTTGCAGGGACAGGATCACATGCAACTGCCGGCGCCAGCGCCCGAAACTCAGGCCCAATTCCTCCAGCAACAGGCGCGTCATGCTGCGCTCGCTCATGCCGATGCGCACGGCCCACTGGCCGAGGGTGGCTTTATCGGTCGGGTCGGCCAGCAGGCTGTTGGCCAGGCGGCGCAAGCGTGCGTCCTGGGGCATGGGCAGGTGCAGGGCTTCGACCGGGGCGGCGGCCAGTTCATCCAGCAAGGTGTTGATCAAGCGGCCTTGGGCGCCGGCCTCGTCATAGAATTGCGGGAAGCTGACGGCCTTGCTGATCAGCTCGTGCAGCAACCCGGACACGGCCAGGGTGCAGCATTGCGGCGGCAGGGCGTGGGCGGCGTCGGGGTCGATCAGCAGGCAATACACCTCGGCCTCGCCAGACCCGCGCGCCGCATGGGGCGTACCGCCGGGAATCCACAGTGCACACTGGGGCGGCACGATCCAGATTCCCGCTTCGATTTCACAGTGGATGACCCCGCGCAGGGTGTACATCAACTGGCCCTTGCGGTGGGCGTGCTGGGCATGTTCCCAGGTGTCCGACGTGCTGGTGGCGCCCACGGCCACCACGGCGCGGGGGAACAGGTCGGCGTCCTTGGCCATCAACGGGTCGAGCAGATCAAGACGGTGGTGCTTCATGGCGGAGATCGCAGGTTGGCCGGATTGCGAAACAGTCTGGCTATTCTGTGCAATGCCGTCCAGGGGTTCGAGCTTTATATTGAGATCCACTCTCATTAAGGAGCTTTGCCATGCGACTCGACAGTACAACGTTCCCTGTGGTGAAAATCGTCTTCGATGCGCCTAGCGAGGATGGGCCGGAGGATGCTTTCCTGGCTTTTGAAGGGCTATTGGCGAGGGAGCAGGCCTTTATGTTGCTGCACGAAAAATCCGTGGATGAAAACAACCATGAGCACTCCCACGAAGAGCGTAAGCAGGCGTCGATCTGGATGAAGAAAAACAAACAGGCGCTGCGCATGTTCGTCAAAGGCATGATCCAAGTTGAGCCCAGCGCCGCCAAACGCCTGGCACTCAAGCCGTTCGCGGTGATGTTCAGTAAGGCCTGGGGCTACCCGTTGCTGGTGGTGGAATCCAAGGACCAGGCCTGGGCACTGGCGCGGGATGTGCTGGATGAGCGGGTGTCGGATGTGGCGCATTTTTGAAGGGTAGAGTGGAGCAAAAAATGTGCGAGCGGGTCTGGCCGCGGGCCCGCTCCCACATGGGTTTGGTGGTATGGCTCAGTCCACGCAGATCGCTCGGCCCAGCTTGCCTTTCTCCACCGTCGCCGAGCAGCCGAAGTGGCCGTTATCCACCTGGCACGCGCCGGTCACCGGACCGTTGCCGGACTGGGTGGTGACACTGGTCTGGCACTCGCCTTCACACTGGCTCGAATCGGTACATGCCTTGCCCGCATCCTTGTACGGCGTGATGCATTTCCAGCTCTGCAGCTTGCCGACTTGCTTCATGGTACCGCCGCCTGCCAGGCAGGTGGACGCCGCAGCGTCCTGGGCGGGTGGGGTCGTGGTACAGGCCGATACCAGCAGTAAAGCGGCCAGGCCAATCATCAATTTCATGCAAAGTCCTCGTGGAGTAAGCGCAACGGTGCAGTGTACGGGCATATGGACTACTTTGATTGACGAGCGATCCCTAACCGGTAATGACTCATGCGCACGTTATGGAAGCGGTATGTGGCCCTGCTGGAAAACGACCTGAGCACGCAAGTTTTCGACAACGTCAAAAACCTGCTGGTGTGCGCGCTGCTGTTTGCGGCGGGTACCAATACCCTCGTGGGGCAGCAGGACCTGTTTATCGGGGTGTTCGCCTCCAGCGTGGCGGGGTGGGGGCTGATCCTTCTGTCGACAGTGCTGATGCTGTTGAACGTCAGCGATGGCATTCGCCGGTTGGCCAAGCTGCGTTATCACCTGGCATTGCAACTGTTGCTGATCCTGGTTTATCTGGTGGTGGCCGAGCGGGTGGTAGAGATTGTGTGGGGCTTCCGCGCCCATTGAAGTATCCTCCGCACCCCGCTTTCCACCGATTCAAAGACAGATGACAGGACAAGACATGCAGGCGCTGCTGGAGTCGATCCTCGACGAAGTGCGCCCACTGATCGGCCTCGGCAAAGTCGCCGACTACATTCCCGCGCTGGCCGATGTGCCGGCTAACCAACTGGGCATCGCGGTGTACGGCAATGACGGCTCGGCCTACCGCGCCGGTGACGCCGATACGCTGTTCTCGGTGCAGAGCATTTCCAAGGTATTCAGCCTGGTGCAGGCCATCGACCACGGCGGTGAAACCATCTGGGAGCGCCTGGGCCACGAGCCTTCGGGGCAGCCGTTCAACTCGTTGGTGCAACTGGAATTCGAACGCGGCCGCCCGCGTAACCCCTTCATCAATGCCGGCGCGCTGGTGATCTGCGACATCAACCAATCACGCTTTGCCGTGCCGATCCTGTCGATGCGCGACTTCGTGCGGCGCCTGTCGGGCAACCCGCAGATCCTGGTCAACAGCGTGGTCGCCGACTCCGAAGCCCAGCACGGCGCACGCAACGCCGCCATGGCCTACCTGATGAAATCCTTCGGTAACTTCCACAACGATGTGGATGCGGTGCTGCACAGCTACTTCAACTACTGCGCCCTGCAGATGAGCTGCCTGGACCTGGCCAAGGCGTTCAGCTTCCTGGCCAACGAGGGCACCAGTGCCCACAGCGGCGAACAGATCCTGAGCGCGCGGCAGACCAAGCAAGTCAACTCGATCATGGCCACCAGCGGGCTGTATGACGAGGCGGGCAACTTTGCCTACCGCGTGGGCTTGCCGGGCAAGAGCGGTGTGGGCGGCGGCATTGTCGCGGTGGTGCCGGGGCAGTTTACGGTGTGCGTGTGGTCGCCGGAATTGAACGCGGCGGGCAACTCGCTGGCGGGGATCAAGGCGTTGGAGTTGTTGAGTGAGCGGATTGGGTGGTCGGTGTTTTGAGTGCGAAACCACTTGGAGGGTTGGACATCCCACAGCAGGACATGGGACACACATTGGGGTAAAGTCGAGCCAGCGTTCGACGCCTGAGGTGATCTATGCTCGTTGCCATTGATCAGTCCTTGTCCTGAGCCGGAGACCAACATGTCACGTAAAAAAGTTAAGCCCCCAATTACTGAGGCACAAATTCTTGCCCAGGAATCAAGTATTCCCTCCATTGCGGCCAAAGCATTCAGGGATGCCTACGAGGTTGCTCTTTCTAAAGGAGAATCCGTGCTTGTGGTGCGTGCTGGTCAATTGGTTAAAGTTTCCAATACGGAAACGTTAGTTATCCGCCCTGTGGAAACCTACGGCACACTCAAGGCTGGTACGCGCTTGAAAACCAGAAAGTCCTTGTTGGACCGTCGGTCTGCTCAGGCGCAGATTCAGGCTTGAGTACGACCCCTCGCGTCCGTATGTTCGCCGGGCCGAACGGGAGCGGAAAGAGCACATTCAACTCGAAGGTTCCGGCCCACTTGCTGGTCAATTACATCAATCCCGATGCGATTGAGCTAGGCATTCGTGAAACGGGTGTTTTTGACTTTGCTGTCTTCGGGCTATACCGCTCCGCCGAGTGCGTGATCGCGTTCTTGCGCAGTCATTCACTGCTTTCAAAATTTCCCGACTCCCTCGCCAAACTGGACGACTTGGCCATCAAGGGTGAGCGGATCATTTTTGCTTCGCGCAACATCGACTCTTATATCGCTCTGCTCTTGCCGATTTTATTCGGGTGTCTCTGATTGAAGACCGCGTAAGTTTTACATTCGAGACAGTCATGTCGGACGGCAGCAAAATTGAACTGCTAAGGCAGGCGAAAGCTGCCGGTTATAGGGTATACGTTTATTACGTTGCTACCGCGGATGCTGATATTAACGTTGCCCGGGTTGCCTACCGGGCCTCTATAGGTGGTCATGATGTACCACCGGACAAGATTCGATCTCGTTATAAGCGCTCTCTGGAAAACTTGTCTGAGGCGATACTTTTATCCAATCGAGCCTATATCTTTGATAATTCGCAAGACGGCGAGCCCAGTTTTGCGCAACTTGCCGAGATTACAGAAGGCGAGGATATCGATATTGTTGCGGACACCCAGCCTGCGTGGTTTCAGCAATACGTCATCGATAAGTTGACGTAGCCGCTTCACAAACAAGAAGCTCCGTCGACAAGTGGAGCCGCCAGCGTTCGCGGTCAAACGAAGAGGGTGGCAGCTGTACGCGGGTTGACCGACCGGTTGTCAACGAACCCGGCATACCCGAAAGTATCCCGCGCACAACTGCCGCGACACGATACCTCAGGCACAAAAAAAACGCCTGGGATAGGTGCAGGGCGTAGCAGTTCGTTAACAAGGCCGGACGGTCAAATCCGGTCGCTGAATTGGCAGCGACGGCACAGAGGTTAGTCAGCGAAGTTCCGAGCGACAACCTGAAACAGTCGTGGGATAAGTCCTAGGGAACTCATGCCCAGACGCTACATCCTGTGGCGAGGGAGCTTGCTCCCGCTGGGCCGCGAAGCGGCCCCAAAAATGGGACTGCTGCGCAGTCCAACGGGAGCGAGCTCCCTCGCCACAAACGCCTATTCAGCGCCCTTTTTTGCGCGTCTTCGACCCCGGCAAAATCATGCCCACCTCTTGCTGGTAGCGCCGATACCGCTCACCAAACAACACCACCAGGTCCTTTTCTTCAAAGCTGGCGCCAATGAAGAGGTAAACCGTCATCCCTGTCGCAAACAACAGGTGCCCGGCCGTCATGTGCGGTGTTGCCCAAAAGGCGATCAGGAAGCCGAGATACAGCGGGTGACGCACGATCCTGTAAAATAGCGGCGTCCTGAATACTGGCGCCTGTGGTGTGGTTTTGCGCCAACGGTCGATGGCCTGCTTGAGCCCGAACAGTTCGAAGTGGTCAATCAAAAAGGTTGCCAGTAAAGCGATGCACCAGCCCAGCCAGAACAAGCCAATCAACACGGCCTTGGCCCACGTCGTTTCAACCTTCCAGACGGTGAGCGGCATCGGTTGCCACAGCCAGAACATCAGCACCAGCACCAGGCTGCTGAGCAGCACATACGTGGAGCGTTCCACGGACGTCGGAATGACTGCCGCCAGCCACTGCTTGAAGCCTTTGCGCGCCATGGCCGTGTGCTGGACGCCGAACAGCAGGATCAGCGCGCAGTTGATCACCACGGCGGCTGGCCAAGCGAGGAGGGGCCCGTCGTTGATGTTCTTGGGCACCGCCACGCTGCCGACGAAGCCGATCAGATATAAGCATGTGAACAGGAACGCCAAATAGCAGCAGGTGCTGTACACCAGCCCGATGAGATGGGCGGTGCGAGTGTTGTCGAGTTGCATGAGCATGCCTTTCCCACAGGATGAATGGGCAGCAAACCCGCAGGTCAGCCATTTCATGGCTAAGCCTAGTGGGTTTTGCGTAATAACTATCGGCGCGTCGGTGGCGGCGGTGCGTTAGGTGGCACTGTTGCCGTGTTCACGTGCGTTAAGCAACTCGGTGCGCAATTTGGAATAATAGACAACCTACTGCTTAGTCATTCTGACTAAAGATTAAGCGTCTTGCGGCTTCCAGTGTCTGTGGGGGGACTCTTGAGCTGCCAGCGTCGACCAACTCTTTATTTAACTGCCAGTAGGTGCTTATGTCCGGGATGTTGTACTGCTCGACAATGTGGGCAATGGGTGTGCCGTTTTTAATGGCAGTGAATACCTGGTTAGCGATGCCGGTGCTGATGGTGGGTACATTAGTAGTGGACCTTCCGTGGGAACGCGGGTTTAGCCGTGGGAAATCGGGATCGCTTAGTCGATAATTGTCTTGAACCACCATCATCTTCGCCATAGCGAGTACGTCCCTGAAAATGGGGGTGTCCCTAGATTTCAAATTTCGTTGCATGAACGCGTCCTTGGGGATCATGCTAAGAAGCTTTTCACTGTTTGAAAGTTGGGCGAGTGCTTGGTAACCATCCCCTCTTAGAATGTCCGTGAGTACGTCGAAATAATGTTCGGCCGGAACGCCGAGGTTGTTTTGTCGTGCAGTATGAAAATTCAAACCTACTTGATGCAGTACGTCGTGAATGGTTATGTCGGTATCGCCTCTGAGGCGTGGCCCGGTACCTGTGACAAGTGCTGCTTCCGCTAGCATCTCATTGATATCGAGTATGGCCGTGTCGTCAAGGATGGAATAGGGCAGTCCGGGCGTCTTGGGAGCCCTGTGATAGGCTTCCATAAAAGCATTGGACAGGTTCAGGTAAGTGCTGTCCAAGACGTTGCTGTTCGGTGCATAGGCAGCTTCCGAGAGCTGACCCATTGCTTCTGCAATTTGCTCTCTGTACCGCAGGTTGAGCGAGGCAACATGGGTGCGAGCTTGATCAAATGTATTAATGATGGGGGGCGCGGTTTGAAGCAACCCTGCGGTATTGGCGATATTGCTGGTTTTGTAATTATTAGAGGATGATGGTGATACGAAAGGCATCCGTAGTTCTCGACTGGTGAAGGTGTTACTTAGTGGTGTCGAGCCAGATTCGGTTCCATGTTCCATTAGGTTTGAGTGGGCTTTGTTTGGCATGTGGCAGGTCAGGAAAGCGCTGCGTAATAATTAACGAAGGGGTGAGTTAGAAAAAGGCTTTCCTTGGTCTGTTAGGATAGTTTCGAGCATTTTGCTGCGCCAACTGCAATATCGCGGGCGGTGTATTCGAACATTACGGTACCTGGCGATGCAGGCAAGTACGAGTATCCCCCGATACTGTTTAGTCGAGCCGAGTGCGTATTGGAAATGAGTCGAGAGAGGACGTGTAAAGGTGCCCCCTTGAGGGCGCACCTTTTTAGCGATCACCTATCAGGCAATCGCATCCCAGGCCCGGTCACCGTTCTCGTCTTTGATGCGAGTCGGCAGGCCCATCACGTCCAGCGCCTTGAGGAACGGCTCAGCCGGCAGTTCCTCGACGTTGGCCATGTGTTTCACATCCCACTCGCCCCGGGCGACCAGCAGCGCGGCGGCTACCGGTGGAACGCCTGCGGTGTAGGAGATGCCCTGGCTGTCGGTCTCGACGAAGGCTTCTTCGTGATCCGCCACGTTGTAGATGAACATCTCACGCGGCTGGCCATCCTTGGTGCCTTTGACCAGGTCGCCGATGCAGGTCTTGCCGGTGTAGCCCGGGGCCAGGGAAGACGGGTCGGGCAGCACGGCCTTGACCACTTTCAACGGCACCACTTCCAGGCCTTCGGCGGTGGTGACCGGCTTCTCGGAGAGCAGGCCGAGGTTTTTCAGCACGGTGAACACGTTGATGTAGTGTTCGCCGAAGCTCATCCAGAAACGCACGTTGGGCACGTCGAGGTTTTTCGACAGCGAGTGCACTTCATCGTGGCCGGTGAGGTAGAGGTTCTGCGAACCCACGACCGGCAGGTCGTCGGTGCGTTTGACTTCGAACATGGTGTTGCTGGTCCACTGGCTGTTCTGCCAGCTCCACACCTGCCCGGTGAATTCGCGGAAGTTGATTTCCGGATCGAAATTGGTGGCGAAGTATTTGCCATGGGAGCCGGCATTGACGTCGAGGATGTCGATCGAGTCAATGCGGTCGAAATGCTGTTGCTGCGCCAGCGCGGCGTACGCGTTGACGACACCCGGGTCGAAGCCCACGCCAAGGATGGCGGTGATGTTCTTCTGTTTGCACTCTTCCAGGTGGTTCCATTCGTAGTTGCCGTACCACGGCGGGGTCTCGCAGACCTTGCCCGGCTCTTCGTGGATGGCGGTGTCGAGGTACGCTACGCCCGTGTCGATACAGGCACGCAGTACCGACATGTTGAGGAACGCGGAACCCACGTTGATGACGATCTGCGATTCGGTCTCGCGGATCAGGGCCTTGGTCGCTTCCACGTCCAGGGCGTTCAGCGCGAAGGCCTGGATGTCGGCGGGAACCTTGAGGCTACCCTTGGCCTTGACGCTGTCGATGATGGCCTGGCATTTGGAGATGTTGCGCGACGCGATAGCAATACGACCGAGTTCGTCGTTGTGCTGCGCGCACTTGTGGGCCACCACCTTGGCGACACCTCCTGCACCAATGATAAGAACGTTCTTTTTCAATTGCTTTATTTCTCCTATATCCGCCAGCTTACGAAAGGCTGGACAGGTAGTCGTCGTAACCAAATTCACGAACCACTTCGACTGTACCGTCGAGTTGTTTCACTACGATGGACGGCATTTTCAGGCCGTTGAACCAATTTTTCTTGACCATGGTGTAGCCCGCGGTGTCGATGAACGACAGCCGATCGCCGATGGCCAGCGGACGATCAAATTGATACTCGCCGAAGATGTCCCCGGCCAGGCAGGATTTGCCGCACACCATGTAGGTGTGTTCGCCCTCGCTCGGCGCCAGCTTGGCGTTGAGGCGATAAATCAGCAGGTCCAGCAGGTGGGCTTCGATGGAGCTGTCGACGACGGCGAGGTTTTTGCCGTTGTAGAGGGTGTCGAGCACGGTGACTTCCAGGGACGCGCTGTTGGTGATCGCCGCTTCGCCGGGTTCCAGGTAGACCTGCACGTCGTACTTCTGCGAGAACGCCTTGAGGCGCTGGCAGAAGGCGTCGATGGCATAGCCTTCACCGGTGAAATGGATGCCACCGCCGAGGCTGACCCAGTTGACCTTGTGCAGCAGCGCGCCGAAGCGTTCTTCGATGGTATTGAGCATCTGGTCGAACAGGTTGAAGTCGCCGTTCTCGCAGTTGTTGTGGAACATGAAGCCGGAGATCTGTTCGATCACGCCTTCGATCTTCACCGGGTCCCATTCGCCCAGGCGGCTGAACGGACGCGCCGGATCGGCCAGCAGGTAGTCGGAGCTGCTTACCTGCGGGTTGACGCGCAGGCCGCGGGTCTTGCCTTCGCTGCGTTCGGCAAAACGCTGCAGCTGACTGATGGAGTTGAAGATGATCTTGTCGCAGTTATCGAGCATCTCTTCGATTTCATCGTCGGCCCAGGCCACGCTGTAGGCGTGCGCCTCGCCTTCGAACTTCTGGCGGCCGAGCTTCAACTCGTACAGCGACGACGAGGTGGTGCCGTCCATGTATTCCTGCATCAGGTCGAACACCGACCAGGTGGCAAAGCACTTGAGCGCCAGCAGGGCCTTGGCGCCGGACTGCTCGCGCACGTAAGCAATCTTCTGCATGTTGACCAGAAGCTTCTGTTTATCGATGAGGTAGTACGGCGTTTTGATCATTTTTGAGAGCCTGCGGCGGTGCCTGCCAAAAAAGGACACGCATTGTGCCCGCACTTGGATCGAATCGAAAGGTTAGTGGGCGGATTTTGCTGCGCCAGCTTTACGATCCTAACCACTGAGTATGACTATCTATGCATTTACACCGCTCTAATGTGGGAGGGGGCTTGCTCCCGATAGCGGTGTGTCAGCCAGCCTATTCTTTATTGACCCTCTGCTATCGGGGGCGAGCCCCCTCCCACATTTGGCCCCAGGTACCTCTGCTGCACTGCCATCAAACCGTCATCTGCCCACCACCTTCCTGCCACATTCCGCCGTTACTGTCCTCGCCAATGAGATCGATCTCAAGCGAGTGACCATGACTGATTTGAAAGACGTCGCGCGATTGGCCGGCGTATCCCGCGCGACCGCCGCCCGCACTTTTGCCTCCCCCGACCAGGTGCGCCCGGCCACCCGTGAGCAGGTGTTCGCCGCCGCCCGTGAGTTGGGCTTTCGGCCCAACCTGCTTGGCCGCCAACTGCGCCTGCAAACCACCCAGTTGATCGGCGTGGTGGTGCCCAATCTGCTCAACCCGGTGTTCGCCGAACAGTTCCAGGCCATGGAGCGTGCCGCACGCTTGCGTGGCTACAGCCTGGTGCTGGCGACCACCGACTACAGCAGCGAGCGCGAGTGCATCGTAGTGGAAGAACTGCTGCGCCAGCGCGTCGATGGCCTGGTGCTGACGGTCACCGATGCCGAAAGCAACAGCGTGCTCAGCAGCCTGAATACCGAACGGACGCCGTTCGTGCTGGCCTATCACCAACCGAGCAACCCCAACTACAGCGCCGTGTCGGTGGACAACCGCGCCGGCATGGCCTTGGCCACGCGCTACCTGCTGGAGGCCGGCCATCGACGCATCAGCATGGTCGCCGGCCCCGCCTTGCAGTCCGACCGCGCACGCCTGCGCTATGCCGGTTACTGCGACGCGATGAAGGCATACGGTCTCAAAAGCCGCGCGGTGATCGAAATGCCCGCCCATACCCAGGCCGAATTTGCTGCCATCCAGCCGTACCTCAACGGCCCCGACGCCCCCAGCGCGCTGGTGTGCTCCAACGATTTCCTCGCGATCAGCCTGATCGCCGAGCTGCGCCGCAATGCCTGGAATGTGCCCGGGCAACTGTCGGTGATGGGCTTCGACGGCATCGCCCTCGGCACCCAGATGCACCCGACCCTGTGCAGCGTGGTGCAGCCCATCGCGCTGCTGGCCAGCACGGTGATTGACCAACTGCTGGCGCAGATCGCCGGCAACGATCCCATTTCCCATTGCCTGCCTTGCCATATCCGGCCGGGCGAAAGTACCCAACCCTTTGAGGAGTCCCTTGATGCGCGCATTCAGTAAAACCCTGGCCGCCGTGCTGCTCTGCGGCGTGGCCAGCCTGGCCCAGGCCGCCGACACCGCGATTTGCTACAACTGCCCGCCGGACTGGGCCGACTGGGGCACCCAGCTCAAGGCCATCGCCGCCAGCACCGGTGTGCAGGTGCCGCTGGACAACAAGAACTCCGGCCAGTCCCTGGCGCAACTTGTGGCCGAAAAGGCCGCGCCCGTCGCCGACGTGGTCTACTACGGCGTGACCTTCGGCTTGCAGGCGCAAAAGGCCGGCGTGGTCGAGGGTTACAAGCCCAAGGGCTGGGAACAGATCCCCGCCGGGTTGAAAGACCCCGCCGGCCAGTGGTTTGCGATCCACTCCGGCACCCTGGGCATCATGGTCAACGTCGATGCATTGGGTGGCCTGCCGGTGCCGCAAAGCTGGGCCGACCTGCTCAAGCCGCAATACAAAGGCATGGTCGGCTACCTGGACCCGTCCAGCGCCTTCGTCGGTTACGTATCTGCCGTGGCGATCAACCGCGCAATGGGCGGCGACCTGGACAACTTCGCCCCGGCCATCGATTACTTCCAGAAGCTGGCGAAAAACGCCCCCATCGTGCCCAAGCAGACCGCCTATGCGCGGGTACTGTCCGGGGAGTTGCCGATCCTGGTGGACTACGACTTCAACGCCTACCGCGCCCGCTACAAAGACAACGCCAACGTCGCCTTCGTGATCCCCAAGGAAGGCAGCATCAGCGTGCCCTATGTGATGAGCCTGGTGGCCAACGCGCCGCACCGCGCCAATGGCGAGAAGGTGCTGGACTTCGTACTCTCGGACCAAGGCCAGGCACTCTGGGCCAAAGCGTACTTGCGCCCGGTACGCCCGGTGACCATGCCGGCCGACGTCGCCGCGCAGTTCCTGCCCGACAGCGATTACGCCCGCGCCGGTGTGGTGGACTATCAGAAAATGGCCGCTGTGCAGGAAGCCTTCGCCGCCCGTTACCTGAACGAGGTCAAGTAAGTGGCCGCATCGGCAAAACAGGCGGCCTGGGCGCTGGCCCCGGCCTTTGCAGTGCTGTTCGCGTTCTGGCTGCTGCCGCTGGCGCACTTGATGGTGCTCGGCGCCGACAGCCGCGACAGCCACGGCAGCGGCTATTGGCAGGTGCTCAGTAGCGCGCAGTACCTGGGTAGCCTGGCGCAGACCTGCGTGCTGGCCATCGTCGTGACGTTCACCGCGTTGTTGATCGGTGGCATCAGTGGTGTGTTCCTCGCGCGCCAGCAGTTTTTCGGGCGCTCGGCGCTGGTGGCCTTGCTCACGTTTCCCCTGGCGTTTCCGGGCGTGGTGGTGGGCTTCCTGGTGATTCTGTTGGCCGGGCGCCAGGGGCTGCTGGCCTCCCTGGGCCTGCAATTGGCCGGTGAGCGCTGGATCTTTGCCTACTCGCTGGCCGGGCTGTTTGTCGGCTACCTGTACTTCTCGATTCCCCGGGTGATCCTCACGGTGATGGCCGCGTGCGAAAGCCTCGACCGCAGCCTGGAAGAAGCCGCGCATTCGCTGGGAGCAGGGCACTGGCGGGTGGTGTGCGACGTGATCGTGCCGGGCCTGGCGCCGGCGTTGGCGTCCTGCGCCGCGATCTGCTTCGCCACGTCCATGGGCGCCTTCGGCACCGCGTTCACCTTGGGCACGCGCCTGAATGTAACGCCGGTGGCGATCTACAATGTGTTTACCAACTACGCCAATTTTGCCGTCGCCGCCGCGTTGTCGGTGGTGCTCGGCGCGGTGACCTGGGCGGTGCTGTTGCTCACGCGACGCCTGGTGAAAAATGCGGGGACAGTCTTGTGAAACGCTCATCGCTGTTTGTGATGCAACTGCTGTTCACCTTGCTGGTGTGTGCCTTCATGTTGGTGCCGGTGTTGATGTCATTGCTGGCCGGGTTGACGCGCAATTTTTTCGTCGGCCTGTCCAGTGGCCTGACCTTCGACTGGCTGATCCAGGTCTGGCAGGCCTATTCGCCCACCGTATGGCTGTCGCTGCAATTGGCCCTGGCGTGCGCGGTGTGTGTCTGCGTGATCGGCGTGCCGGCGGCCTATGCGCTGGTGCGCATGAACAACCGCTTCAGCCGTGCCTTCGAAGAGCTGATGGTGCTGCCGGTGGCGATGCCGGGGCTGGCCAGTGCGCTGGCGTTGCTGCTCACCTATGGCCAGTTCGGCACGTTTCGCAGCAGTTGGCTGTTCATCCTGGTCGGCCATGTGTTGTTCACCTTGCCGTTCCTGGTACGTCCGGTGATGGCGGTGATGCAACGCCAGCAACTGCCGGTGCTGGAAGAGGCGGCGGCCAGTTTGGGCGCGGGGCCGATCAAGCGCTTTTTCAGCGTGGTGGTGCCCAACTGCCGGGCGGGGATTCTGGCGGGCGTGCTGATGGTGGTGACCTTGTCGTTGGGCGAATTCAACCTGACCTGGATGCTCCACACGCCGATGACCAAGACATTGCCCGTGGGCCTGGCCGACAGCTACGCCTCGGCGCGCCTGGAAATCGCCAGTGCCTACACCCTTATCTTTTTGCTGATGATCGTGCCGCTGCTGATTGCGTTGCAGGCCATCAGCGCTCGTTTGTCCCGTGGAGAGCGTCGATGACCGCTATCACTATTCGCCTGCAAGGCTGTCGCAAGGCGTTCGCCGACGGCACCGTGGCCGTGCATGACCTGAACCTGAGCGTCGAAGGCGGTGAAACCCTGGCGATCCTCGGCCCGTCCGGCTGCGGCAAGACCACCACCTTGCGCCTGATTGCCGGCCTGGAACGCCCGGATGTGGGCCAGGTTTTTTTCGGCAGCGACGACGTCACCCGCCTGCCCATCGAGCGCCGCGACGTGGGCATGGTGTTCCAGAACTACGCGCTGTTTCCCAACCTCGATGTGGCCGGCAATATCGTCTACGGCTTGAAGATTCGCGGCATGTCGGTGGTGGAGCGCAATAAGCGCTGCGACGAATTGCTGGAGCTGGTGGGCCTGCAACAGCATGGCCAGCGCAGCATCCACGAATTGTCCGGTGGCCAGCGTCAACGGGTGGCCCTGGCCCGTGCCCTGGCGCCGCGCCCCAAAGTGCTGTTGCTGGACGAACCGCTGGCAGCCCTGGACGCGCAATTGCGCGAGCGCCTGCGCAGCGAGCTGAATGAACTGCTGTGCGGCCTCGGTATCACCTCGGTATTTGTCACCCACGACCAGGGCGAAGCCATGGCCCTGGGCGATCGTATCCTGGTGATGGAGCACGGCCGCGTCGCGCAATTGGCCAGCCCACGGGAGATCTACCAAAAGCCGGCGAATGCCTTCGTCGCCGGTTTTGTCGGCAACCTCAATGCCTTTGCCGTCACCTCGCGAACAGCCCACGGCCTGGAAGTCTGCGGCGGCGAGTTGCCGTGGCAGGCCGCCGACGTGCCCAGCACGGTGTACTGCCGCCCCGAACACCTGCGGGTGATGGAGAGCGAAGGGCACTTGCACGGCCATCTAGTGGCGCAGTTTTTCCAGGGCGCCCAAAGCCGCCTGTTGGTGGACGTGGGCGGCCCGCAACCGCTGCTGGTGGACAGCAGCGACAACCACCTGTACGCCGTCGGCGCGCCGATTGCCCTGGCGATTGCGCCGCACATGTTGTTCACCCTGAATGCGTGAGAGTTTGCTTGTGAATCGTCCGTTTCTTGTTGCGCAAATCAGCGACCTGCACCTTAAAGCCGGCCAGCGCCTGACGTATGGGGTGGTGGATACCCTGGGCGCGCTGCGCCGTGCCGTCGACCATTTGAACGCCAGCCACCCACGGCCCGATATCGTGGTGGTCAGCGGTGACCTGGTGGACTTCGGCCGCGCCGATGAATACGCCGTGCTGCACCCCGAACTCGCGCGCCTGCACATGCCGTGCTACCTGGTGCCCGGCAACCACGACACACGCGGTCCGTTGCTCGAGGCATTCCGTGATCACGCCTACTTGCCTTTGTCGGCAGAGGGGCCGTTGGACTGGGTGGTGGACGAGCATCCGCTGCGTTTGATCGGCCTGGACTCGACTATCCCGGGTGGGCACGGCGGCCAGCTGCTGGACAGTCAATTGCACTGGTTGGACGCGCAACTGGCACGACGCCCGGACGCGCCGACGTTGCTGATCCTGCACCATCCGCCGTTCATCAGCGGCATCGGCCATATGGACCGTGAACCCTTTATCAATGCCGCCGCATTGGAAAAAGTCGTGTCTCGCCACCCGCAAGTGGAACGCCTGCTGTGCGGGCACCTGCACCGACCGATGCAACGACGCTTTGGCGGCAGCCTGAGTTGTGTGTGCCCCGGTACTTCCCATCAGATTGTGCTGGACCTGCAGGACGCCGCGCCCGCGCATTTCAACCTGGAACCGGCGGGGTATCTGTTGCATCGCTGGGATGCGCAACAGGGCCTGATCAGCCACAACGGCGTGTTCGGGGATTACCCGGGTCCGTATCCGTTTTATGACGCTCATGGATTGATTGACTGAGGTTTTACGGAGGTTTCACTTCACTCAACTCGCTAACAACTAAGCAACTGAATAACCGTTAACGCCCCGGCCAACGTCACGTTTGGCCGACGGCATCCTGCTGCCCATTTTTTGCGCCCGGAACCTGGATTCCGCGCCGGAGTTCGTCCTGATGAAAGCCACGTTGAATGTATTAAGTGTATTGACCGGCGGCCTGGGCATTGCCCTGAGCCCCTTGGCGTCTGCTGACTTTTTGAGCGACAGCAAAGCCAACTTGAGCATGCGTAACTTCTACTTCAATAACGACAACCGCGACGGCACGGCGGCACCGTCGAAGACCGAAGAGTGGGGCCAGGCCTTTATCCTCAACTACCAGTCGGGCTTTACCGACGGCACCGTCGGTTTTGGCCTGGACGCCATCGGCATGCTCGGCGTGACCCTCGACAGCAGCGCCGCGCGCCATGTCGGCAGCTCGATGATCCCCACCGAAGACGGCAAGGCCACGGATAACTGGGCCCGTGGTGGCGCGACCGCCAAGGCGCGCTTTGCCAAGACCGAAGCGCGCTACGGCTACCTGCGCCCGAACCTGCCGATCCTGGTGAGCAACGACGGCCGCCTGTTGCCGCAGTCGTTCGAAGGCGGGCAGGTCACCAGCAAGGACATCGACAACCTGACCCTGGTCGGCGGCCAGCTTGAGCACACCACCGGTCGCGGCTCCAGCGACCGCAGTGGCCTGGCAGCGGCGGGCGGTACCCGGGAGAGCAATAAATTTACCTACGCCGGTGCGGACTACCAACTGACCAAGGACCTGATGGTCCAGTACTACTACGCCAACCTCGAAGACTATTACCAACAGCATTTCGCCGGGTTGATCCACGTACTGCCGCTGGGCGAATACGGCTCATTGAAAACCGACCTGCGCTACTTCAATACCCGCTCCGACGGCAAAAACAGCAGCGCCGCCGGCCGTGCCGAAGGCTACAAGTTGGGCGGCTATACCAAGAACGGCAACGGTGAAATCGACAACAACACCTGGAGCGCCGCGTTCATCTACTCCCTCGGCCCGCACGCGATCACCGCCGGCTACCAGCAAGTCTCGGACGACAGCAACTTCGCCCAACTCAACCAGGGCGGCCTGGTGAACAAAGGCGAGGGTGGTGCCAGCCTGTACCTCTACACCGACCGTACCGTGCAGACCTTCATCCAGGCCGGCGAACGCACCGCCTTTGCCCAGTACGCGTACGACTTCGCGTCGTTGGGTGTACCCGGCCTGAAGGCCTCGGTCATGTACCTCAAGGGCGACCACATCCTCACCACCAGCGGCAACGACGCCAGCGAGTGGGAGCGGGACATCTCGCTGGATTACGTGGTGCAGAGCGGCACGTTCAAGAACGTCGGTTTCGGCTGGCGTAACGGCGTGTCACGCAGTGAAGTGGCGCGGGACCAGGACCAGAATCGGGTGTTTGTGAGTTATTCGATTCCGTTGATGTAGTACCGCTGAGCCCCTCATCTTTGTAGGAGCGAGCTTGCTCGCGAAAAACGTCAACGATAACGCGCCTGTTCAGAATGCCAGCGGTGTCCTTGGGTTCTTCGCGAGCAAGCTCGCTCCTACAGGGGGGGGCGTGCTCACGCCACCCGGTTCCTGCCCGCGCCCTTGGCCTCATACAAGCGCATGTCCGCGCGCTTGAGCAATGCCAGGGAGTCGCGGTCAGAAGGCTCGGCCACGCCCACGCCGATACTCACGGTCAGGCGACCCACGCTTGGAAAGACTGCCGCCTCGACAGCCACACGGATCTTTTCGGCGACCACGTCAGGGCTGTCCGGCTCTTCGACTTCCGGCAGCAGCACGGCGAATTCTTCTCCGCCATAACGGGCAACGAAGTCGGTGGCGCGCGTAGTGCTTTCTATCAGCACCGCAAGTTGGCACAGCACATCATCGCCAACGGCATGGCCGTAGGTATCGTTGACGCGCTTGAAATAGTCGGCGTCGATCAGCAGCAGGGCGAAGGTGCGGCCGGTGCGCTGGAACAACAGGCTGTTCTCGGCGAGTTTTTCATCGAAGCGGCGCCGGTTGAACACGCCGGTGAGGGCGTCGTGGGTGGCCAGCTTGAGCAGGTCGGCGTTGGCCTGGGTGAGGTCGGCGGTGCGTTGCGCCACGGTGGCTTCCAGGGAGGCGTTGGCGTCTTGCAGTTCACGTTCCTTGGCGAGCAGCGATTGCGTCATGCCGGTGAGCGATTGCCCCAGTTGGGCAATCTCCAGCACCGGGTGTTCCTGGGGGAAGACCGCGCCGGGCTGATGGTCCTGCACCTGTTTGGCGGACTTGGCCAGGCGCTCGATGGGACGGCTGAGGGAGGAGGCGAGGTAATACGCGGCCACTACAAAAGTGATCGCCGCGAGCAAGCCGAGCACGAGCAATTTGTACAGCAGGCTGCGCGCCGGTTGCAGGGCTACGTCCAACGGCTGGCGCACCATGATGTACCAGTTCATCCTGGCATTGGATGGGCTTGGGACGGCGACGGAGGCGGTGACGTAGCCGTTGTCTGTGAACCAGCCGGTTGACGGGACCAGCTTGTCTTTAGGCATCTGCTCACCGGCGAGGGCTTCGGGGTAAAGCACCTTGCCATCGAAGTCGACAATCAAGGCCTCGATATCGGGGAGGGCGTCTTTTTGCGTCACGGCGGACGCGACAATCTGCGTCACCCAGCGCCAGTGGGCATGGGCGCCCAGCACGCCAATCGTGTCGCCGCTGGCATTGCGAATCGGCGCGGCAAAGTCGATAAAGCGCAGCGGCTCGCCATTCGTCGCCCCCGGCAGCAGTTTGGCCAGCAGCACTGCCTCGTGGGGATCGCCGGTGTACTCACCGCGCAGGCCGGCCTGGAACCAGGGGCGTTGCTGCACCGATTGATTGACCAGCAGCCCATTGACCGCCTGGCGCACACGCCCGTCGGCGTCGGCAACCCCCATCCACGCGTACTCGGCGCGCGATTGGGTGCGCAGTTCCATCAAGGCCAGGATGTCCGGCGCATCCAGGTCGCCACGGCGAAACAGCGGGGCCTTGCTGAGCAAGGACACTTCCAACTGCCGTTCGCGCAATTGCACGGCCAGCAGCGCCGCCGTCGAGCGCGCAGTGCTCAACAGCGTATTGGCACTGGCCTGTTTCATCTGCTCGGTGGCGATATGCCCCACATAGAAACCCACGCTCAACAAAATGAGCAGCGACAACCCGGCAAACCACAGGGTGAGGTGACTACGCAGGCTGGCTTTGATCATGGGTGCTCATTTGAATGGTTGTTTGGGGCCATGGTATGCGTAATAGAGGAGACGCGACCAGCAATAGGTTGATCTATTCACTGCTGGTAACATGAGCAGATCTTGTGATCATCTGGAATAAAATGAGTTTGTCTCACTATTCTCGTGTGCCGACAATGGCTGCCATTGAATACCTACAGTGGAGTTGTAAGTCATGGCAGTCGCTCATTCCCTCGGATTTCCGCGCATTGGACGCGATCGTGAACTGAAAAAAGCGCAGGAAGCGTTCTGGAGGGGCGAGTTGGACGAAGCCGGCCTGCGTGCCATCGGCCGTGAACTACGCAAGGCCCATTGGGACCTGCAAAAGCAGGCCGGTATCGAGTTGCTGCCCGCCGGTGATTTTGCCTGGTACGACCAGGTGCTGACCCACTCGCTGATGTTCGGTGTGATCCCCGAGCGTTTTCGTCCGGCCGATGGCCAGGCCACCCTCGACACCCTGTTCGGCATGGCTCGTGGCGTCAGCGACAGCTGCTGCGGCGGTGCCCATGCCCAGGAAATGACCAAGTGGTTCGATACCAACTACCACTACCTGGTGCCTGAATTCAGTGCCGACCAGCAATTCCACCTGGGTTGGGAGCAGTTGTTCGAAGAGGTGCAGGAAGCTCGCGACCTGGGCCATACCGTCAAGCCGGTGGTGATCGGCCCGCTGACCTACCTGTGGCTGGGCAAGGCCAAGGGGGCTAATTTCGACAAGCTCGACCTGCTTGAGCGCCTGCTGCCGTTATACGGCCAGATCTTCCAGCGCCTGGCCGACCTCGGCGTGGAATGGGTGCAGATCGACGAGCCGATCCTGGTCCTCGACCTGCCGCAGGAATGGAAGAACGCGTTCGAGCGTGCCTACAACCTGATCCAGCGCGACCCGCTGAAAAAGCTGGTGGCGACCTACTTCGGTGGCCTGGAAGAGAACCTCGGCCTGGCTGCGAACCTGCCGGTGGATGGCCTGCACATCGACCTGGTGCGCGCGCCGGAGCAGTATCCGACTATTCTCGACCGCCTGCCGGCTTATAAAGTGCTGTCCCTGGGCGTGGTCAACGGCCGTAACGTCTGGCGTTGCGACCTGGAAAACGCCCTGGCCACCTTGCAGCACGCCCATGAGAAATTGGGCGATCGCCTGTGGGTGGCGCCGTCCTGCTCCTTGCTGCACAGCCCGGTGGACCTGGGCCGTGAAGACCAGTTGGATGCCGAGCTGAAAAGCTGGCTGGCGTTCGCTGTGCAGAAGTGCGCCGAAGTGGCGGTGCTGGCGCAAGCCGTCAACCAGCCTGAAGCGCCCAACGTCCTCGCTGCCCTGGCCGAAAGTCGTGCCGCGCAAGCGGCCCGCGCTGCCTCGCCGCGTATCCACAAGCCTGCGGTACAAGCGCGGGTGGCGGCGATTACCCGACAGGACAGCCAGCGTAAGTCGCCGTTTACCCAGCGTATCGAGAAACAACGTGCGGGCCTGAACCTGCCGCTGTTTCCGACCACCACCATCGGTTCCTTCCCGCAAACCGCCTCGATCCGCCTGGCGCGGCAGTCCTACAAACAGGGCAAGTTGAGCCAGGCCGAATACGTCGAAGCCATGCACAGCGAGATTCGTCACGCCGTCGAGGTGCAGGAAAACCTCGGCCTGGACGTGCTGGTGCACGGTGAAGCCGAGCGTAACGACATGGTCGAGTACTTCGCCGAGCAACTGGATGGCTACGTATTTACCCGCTTCGGCTGGGTGCAGAGCTACGGTTCGCGTTGCGTGAAACCGGCGGTGATCTTCGGCGACCTGAGCCGCCCGAAGGCGATGACGGTGGAGTGGATCCGCTACGCCCAGGGCCTGACCCGCAAGGTGATGAAGGGCATGCTGACGGGACCTGTGACCATGCTGATGTGGTCGTTCCCCCGCGAAGACGTGAGCCGCGAAGTGCAGGCGCGGCAACTGGCCCTGGCGATTCGCGACGAAGTGGTCGACCTGGAAGCTGCTGGCATCCAGATCGTGCAGATCGACGAAGCCGCGTTCCGCGAAGGCTTGCCGTTGCGCCAGGCACAGTGGCAGCACTACCTGGACTGGGCCACCGAAGTGTTCCGCCTGTGCGCCTCGGGCGTGCGCGATGAAACCCAGATCCACACGCACATGTGCTACAGCGAATTCAACGATGTGATCGAGTCCATCGCGGCCATGGATGCCGACGTGATCACCATCGAGACCTCGCGCTCGGACATGGAGTTGCTGGACGCGTTCGAAGCCTTCGCCTACCCCAACGACATCGGCCCGGGCGTCTACGACATCCACTCGCCACGGGTGCCGGATGCCTCGGAAATGGCCAACCTGTTGCGCAAGGCGGCGAAACGGATTCCTGCCCAGCGCTTGTGGGTGAACCCGGATTGCGGGTTGAAGACGCGGGGGTGGCCGGAGACGGAGGCGGCGTTGATTCATATGGTCATCGCGGCTCGCCAGCTACGCGCTGAGTTGGCTTGATATCGTAAAAAACGTGGGAGGGGGGGCTTGCCCCCGATAGCCATGGGTATCTACACAGCTTTTCAGCCTCTGACAAATCTCCACAGGGGAACTCGCCAGTCTCTGAAAATTGTGTAGATACCTATGCCACGATGAGTATGGGCGAGCTCCCACATTTGGATCTGTGTCAGATTAGAGGTATTTGAGCCAGGCCAGGTCGCGGCGGCGGGCCTTGAGCCCGGCGAACCAGCGTACCGGCGGGTAGAGCGCCAGGGGCAACACCAACGCCACCAGCCACACCGCACCGATACTCTCGAAGCCAAAGTAGTTGCCCTGGTTCAGGCCAAGCAGCGCGACACAGGCGACATACAGCACTTTCAGCCCATAAAGATGCAGCAGGTAAAAGAACATCGGCACGGACCCAAACACCGCCAACACGCCGATCCAGCGTCGATGCCCCGCGCGTTCAAATGCCAGCAACAGCAACAGTCCAATGCCCAGGGTCAACGCCAGGAACAGCAGCGAAGGCGGGTACTTGGTGACATTGAAAAAGCTCATCAGCGTCTGCACGCCGTTGTCATATGCCTGCCAGGGTTTCTCGCCGTAGCCATTGAGCCCACGCAACAGCACAAACCCCAGCAACGCACCCAAGCCGCCGAGCAGCAAATACCGCTGGCGCACGGCGGGCAGTGTGGCATTGGCAAACCACGGTCCCAGGCCGTAACCCAGGGCAATCACGCCGATCCACGGCAGTACCGGGTAGGTCGTGCGCAGGCGCAGGCTATCGGACACGTCAATCCAACTGCGTTCATGCAGGATCGTCCACGGAATATGCAGCGCCGAGCCTGGGTCGAAGTGCAGGCCATCCAGCAGGTTGTGCCCGCCGATGATCGCCAGCGCCAGCACGATCAACAGCGGGCGCGGCAACCACACCAGGGCGGCGAGGGCGAGCATGCTGATGCCAATCGCCCAGATCACCTGTAGATAGATCACGCTGGGCGGCAACTGGAAGGTCCAGGCGAAGTTGACCAGGGTGAACTCCAGCACCACCAGGAACAACCCGCGCTTGAACAGGAACGCCGACACATCGCCGCGGCCCTGGTATTTCTGGCCGTATAAAAACGCGGATAACCCCGTGAGCAACACAAACACCGGCGCGCACAGGTGGGCGAGGGTGCGGCTGATAAACAGCGCGGGCTCGGTGCTGTCGATGCTCATCGGGTCGCTGACTTGCCGATGCAGCAGGAAGGTTTCGCGCACGTGGTCGAGCAGCATGAACAGGATCACCAGGCCGCGCAGGGCGTCGATGGAGAGCAGGCGTTGGCGCAGGGGAACGGCATCGGTCATGGGCGGAATCACAGGGCAGGGCGGAAAATTGGCGTTATCCTATAACATTAATCAACGCGTTGCCCTCCGTTGATCCCGCTTCTGATACCTTCAGTGAACTCACACCCGGAGACCCTGAGCATGAGCACCCCTCAAACCGTCATCGACTTCTGGCAGCACGCCGGCCCCAAACGCTGGTTCGCCAAGGACGATGGGTTCGACGCCACCTTCCGCGACACCTTCCACGCCACCCACCTGCAAGCCGCCCGGCGCGAGCTGGAAAGCTGGCTGGATTCAGCCGAAGGCGCCTTGGCCTTGCTGATCCTGCTCGACCAATACCCACGCAACGCCTTTCGCGGCACCGCGCACATGTTCGCCACCGACCCGCTGGCGCGCCTGTACGCCCAGCGCATGGTGGACGCCGGGCTCGACCAGCAGGTGGAGCCGGCATTGCGCGCGTTCTGTTATTTGCCGTTCGAACACTCGGAAGACCCAAAGGACCAGCAACGCTCCCTGACCCTCAATCAGCAACTGGATGCCAACACTTACCGCTGGGCCAAGGAACACGCGCAGATCATCGAGCGCTTCGGGCGTTTTCCCCATCGCAATGCGGTGCTGGCCAGGGTCACCACGGATGAAGAGCGCGCCTTTCTGGACAAGGGCGGGTTTGCCGGTTAACCCGCTATTCCGCCCGGGAATGCCCCCATAAAAACCGCGCATTGTCTTTCTCGGCGCGCATCTCGTAGCGTAGGGCTTCACCCAAGGAGCCCCGTTATGAACCAGCCCCCGTTGCGCCTCTACGTTGATTCGCTCTACACCAGCCCGTACGCGATGTCGGTGTTCGTCACCCTGCGGGAAAAAGGCCTGGCCTTCGACCTGGTCACCCTGGACCTCGACGCCGCGCAGAACCAGACGGCCGACTTTGCCCAGCTATCCGTGACCCAGCGCGTGCCGACCCTGTTGGAAGGCGATTTTGCCCTGTCGGAATCCTCCGCGATTACCGAATACCTGGACCAGGCCTACCCCGAGACAGCCGTGTACCCGGCCGATCCCAAGCAGCGGGCGAGGGCACGACAGGTGCAGGCGTGGTTGCGCAGTGATTTGCTGCCGATTCGCCAGGAGCGTTCGACCCTGGTGGTGTTTTATGGGCAGAAAATGCCGCCGTTGTCAGCCAACGCCCAAGGGGCAGCCCGGCGCTTGATCAGTGCTGCACAGGTGCTGTTGGCGGGCAACCCTTCGTACTTGTTCGGTGAGTGGTGCATTGCTGACGTGGACCTGGCGGTGATGCTCAATCGCCTGATTCTCAACGGCGACAGCGTACCTGCCGAGCTGGTGGCCTATGCGCAGCGCCAGTGGCGCCGGCCGTCCGTGCAGGCGTGGATCAACCTGCAACGTCCTGCGCTGTAGCGCTGGCCGTCATCTGCATGACGCGCCGGTCCAGGTCTTCCCAATCGGCCATGCCCAGCACTCGCGTGGTGTTCAAACCACGCAGGTAGCCGCGCAACTGCTGGGCACTGGCGTGCACCTGGTCGGCCTCCGACGCCTCATCCAGCAGTACCTGTTCATAGTCGAGCAGGTAATCGGCGACCCGTTCGCGAAACTCCGGCAAGACGGCTTCGCGGATGCGGTCGAAGGTTTTCTGGTGGGGCTTCATGGCGTGGTCCTTATAGGTTTTATGTGAGCACTATCGGTTCAGATAATAGTCACCATCATGCAACGCAAGTTCTGTTTTTTCAGGAAAAGCGCAAAATCGCCTGCATCGAGACGCTGTTCAAGGAAATGCGCGATGAGGACGTTGATTCAGCTGGGTTTAATGATGCTGATGCTGGGCACTGTGATCGTCAACAACGCAGCGATCGCTGATGAGTTGCGTGCAGGCCATTTGCTACCTATCGTCGGTAGCGTAGACTCCCTGCAGCATGCGCAATCGGTGGGTGTGTTGTTAAGCGATAACACCCGCGACAACCTCAGCTACCTCGAACGCTACCACGACATGGCCTTGAACGGCGCCAGGGATGCCCTTGACGCACGTATCCGCGAGGCGTTCGTCAACAGCTCCGACCCGGAACTGGCCATTGATTGGTTGATGGGCTCGCTGCAGGGAACCTTTTTGTCGGTGACGGTCTACGACAACCTGGATGCCCTGGTGCAGGCTCGCCCCGATGTGGTGGTGATGCTCGATACCCATAACCAATTGCTGACCCAGCGCAACGATCAGGTCGAAGCGCGTTTTATCGCACGGTTTTATGACGCGAACCTGCAATACATCGCCAAGGCCCAAGGCTCGGTGCACAGGCAGGTGCCCTCGGTGTGGGTGCACGACAAGGCCGCACCGGAGATTGCCGCGCGGATCGAGCAGCAGCGGGATGTGCAGCTCGATGCGTTGAAGCAGTTCGATGCCTCGCTCAAGGCGCTGGTTCGCGCGGGTTGATGTGAACCTTTATTTTTAGACTCGGGATTTTTTCATGCGCTCTTTTTTCGTACCGGTCGCGACCCTGTTGCTGGCCGGTTGTGTTTCCGCCCCCAATAATCCGACCTTGACCCTGCAAACCGGCAAGAGCCCGGAAGCCTATGTGCAATGTCTGCTTCCCAAGCTGGAAAAGCACGGGATCACGTCGACGGTGACCCAGAACTCGCGCCACGCCAGGCTGGTGTTGACCAGCAAGATTGCCGCCGATGACGTGCTGGAGGTCTACAAGGCGGGGGACGGCGGCAAGGTGTTTTTGTACGAGCGCAAGCCGCTGGCGTCAACCATTACGCCGTCGCGGCTTGAACAGGTGGCGCAGGACTGCAAATAACCAATGTGGGAGGGAGCAAGCCCCCTCCCACATTTGAATCTGCATAAGGCCTAAGGTCTGGCTTCGTTGCTGAAGCTGTTAACCGTTTTCACCAGCCCTTGAGCCGCCAGCGCCACCAATTCCCCACCTTTCTGCACCGTCGCCAGCGCCGGGTCCGAGCCCATGCGCCCGTCGGGGAAGCGGGCGCGGAAGTCCAGGGCCTCACGGATCGGCCCGGTGTTGGCGATCTGCGGGGAGTAGTCGGCCGATTTGATCGCGTCCGGGTACGCCCACTGCGTCACCGCGATTTCCGAAGGCGTCGCATGGCTGCCATGGCCTACCGGGAATTGGCGGTGCGCCAGGTCAGTGACGCCTTCCAGGTCCCACCAGTTCACCAGCTTCAACGCAAACCCGGCAGGGCGGCGGCCGAAGCTCGCCTCGGCGTACAGCTCGGAAAACGCCGCTTCAATTGTGGCGATATTGCCGCCGTGGCCGTTCAGAAACAGGATCTTGTCGAAACCATGCCCGGCCAGCGAGCGCACCCAGTCGCCGATCGCAGCGATAAAGGTGGAAGGGCGCAGGGAAATGGTGCCAGGGAAACCCAGGTGGTGCTGGGCCATGCCGATATTGAAGGTCGGGCCGATGAGGATGTCGGCGTTCTTTTGCGCCTCATGGGCGATGATTTCCGGGCACATCCAGTCGGTGCCCAGCAGGCCGGTGGGGCCGTGTTGTTCGTTGGAGCCGATGGGGATCACCACCGTGCGGCTGCGTTCCAGGAACTGCCCGATCTCGATCCAGGTCGATTGATGTAGAAGCATGCGAAGCTCTCTTTTATCTGTGGGGACAGGCTAACCGCCACGGATTGTACGACTACTCGCCACCTGCTGGGGTTTGCAATTGAGGTACGTCGAGGACTTCAACCAGCGTTGGTCGGGGTACCACGAAAACATGAACTGCCCATCCTTGAGCTTGTCCACCACCTGGCGTGCCACCTGCGGGCGCACGGCCGGGCAACCCTGGCTGCGGCCGATGCGGCCTTCGCGCTTGCTCCACAACGGGCTGACGTAGTCGGCGGCGTGAATCACGATGGCGCGGTCGCGGGCCTGGTCATTGAACCCCGGCTCCAGGCCGTCCATGCGCAGCGAGTAGCCATGGGTGCCCAGGTAGCTTTCCTGGGTGCGGAACAGGCCCAGGCTGGATTGATGGCTGCCTTCCAGATTGGAGAATTGGGTGGCGAAGTTTTCCCCGGACTTTGCGCCGTGGGCCACCAGGTCGCGCAGCACCAGGGTTTTCTTGCGCAGGTCGAAGATCCACAGCCGACGGGCGGTTGAAGGTTGGGAATAGTCAATCACGGCCAGGCGCTCGGAGCGTTCCTCGCCATTATTGACGGCGCATTGCACGGCGTTCAGGGCGCTTTTCAGTACCGTGGGATTGAGTTCTGGAGCCGAGCGCGCCAGGCTGCTATACAAGGAAGGAGGGTTGCCATTGGCGGCGAGCGTAATAGTGCTCAGTAAAGCCAGGCCCACGGTGACCAAACCGAGGCGGCATATAAAAGTCAGCATCTACAGTACATCCCCCCACTGTGGATTGGAGCAAAGCTATTGTTCAAAAAACACGCATGTTACTTGAGCATTTGCCTGCTCGTTGCACCATTGGTCGCCACAGCCGACGTACTGCCGGTCGAGCCATTGCCGGTCACCACGCCGGCGCCGGTCGAACTGGCCCCGCTGCAACAGGCACTGGCGCAACTGCCGGGTGTCTGCCCCAGTCTTGCCGCGCAGATAGACGCCGCCGCCCAACTGCGCCTGCAAGCGTTCTACCAGCAGCAGGGTAATGGGCCGCTGTGGTCCGCCAACGATCGCCGCGAGGCACTGCACGCCCAATTGCAGCTGCTCGCCGATGACGGGCTCGACCCCACCCACTATAGTCTGCCTGCGGCGGATGCCATGGCCAATGTGCTGTGCAGCGACATCGACATCAGCCAGCACTACCTGCAAGCCCTGCAGGATCTGCATTACGGGCGCCTGCAGCAATCGCGCTTCGAACCGCTGTGGCATTCGCAGCCGCCCACCCGCGACCCCGACACCGAAGTGCTGGCCCTCGCGGCCCTCGGCCTGCAAAACATGGCGCAAGCCTTTGACCAGGCGCGCCCCAGCGCCGACCTGTACCGCAGCCTGCGCAACGCCTATTCCACGGTGCGCCTGCAACCCTTGCCCCATTGGGATCCGGTCGGCAGCGGCCCGTTATTGCGTCCCGGCATGGACGACCCGCGCGTCCCGGAACTCGCCCGTCGGCTCCACAGCGGTGGCTACCTGTCTGTCGAACCCAAGGGCGCGGGCAAACAATACGGTCCGGAACTGGTCGCGGCGGTGAAGGCCTTCCAGCTCAGCCACTCCCTGCAATCGGACGGCGTGATCGGTGCCGGTACCGTGGCCGAACTCAATATCAGCCCGGCCATGCGCCGCGAACAATTGCGCATCAACCTCGAGCGTTTCCGCTGGCTGGCCCAGGACCTGGAGCCCGAAGGCGTACTGGTCAATGTGGCCGCCGCGCAGCTGAGCGTGTACCAGAGCGGTATCCCGGTGTGGCAGACCCGCCTGCAAGTGGGCCGCGCCGAACGCCAGACGCCCCTGCTCAAATCTCGCATCACCCGGCTGACCCTCAACCCCACCTGGACCATCCCGCCCACCATCATGCGCGAGGATAAACTCCCGGCCATCCGCCTCAACCCCGAATACCTGCGCCAGCAGAACCTGCAAGTGCTCGACGCCGAAGGCCACCCGCTGGCGCCGGAAAATATCGACTGGGCGCGCCCCGGCAATATCCTGCTGCGCCAGGAAGCGGGCCCGCGCAACCCTCTGGGCAAGATCGTGATGCGCTTCCCCAACCCGTACTCGGTGTACCTGCACGACACCCCCAGCCAACCGCTGTTCACCAAGGGCCCGCGCGCGTTCAGCTCCGGTTGCGTGAGGGTCGAACAACCGCTGCTGCTGCGCGACCTGCTGGTCAGCCCGGCCGAACGCGCGCGCACCGATGAACTGCTGGCCACCGGCGTGACCCATGAATTCCGGCTGGCCACCCCGGTGCCTGTGTTGTTGGGCTACTGGACGGTGCAGGTCGACGGCCAGGGTGACCTGGTGTATGCGCCGGATATTTATGGGCGCGACCTGGTGTTGATGAAGGCGATGGGGAGTGTGCTCTAGGGCATTGCCGTGTGGGCGACGATTGACGCGACGGCCTCGGTAGCTGTCACGGAGGCCGTGTCCAGGGTCAACACGGGTTGGCCCCAGCGCTCGTATTCGTGCGTCGATACCGACTGCCAAGTCGGCGGCGTCAACCCAGGAATGTCGCCCGTACGGGTTTCCACCCGGCGCCGGTGTTCCTGCGCATCCATACACACCACCTGAATATTGAACAGCGCCACGCCTGCTGTCGCGGCCGTGGCTGTCCAGGCTGCCCGGCTTTCCTGTACCGGGTTCACGCAATCGGCCACTACCCTATGACCCAACTGCAAGTTACTCAGCGCCAGCGCATTCGCCACGCCGTAACCGCTGGCACCGACATCACCCGCCAATACGCCCGCGTCGCGAATCGCCTGTTCGATCACATCGATGCGCAGGTAAACCGCACCGGTCTGGCGCGCCAACTCGCGGGCAATCGTGGTTTTGCCGGTGCCGGGCAGGCCGCTGAAGACGATAAGCATGCTTGACTCTCGATAAGCTTGGGTCGGTTCAGGGTATCCTCCAGTTCCCCCACCGGTCGACCCCAGGACAGCCCATGACCTTGCCGTTCACAAAAATGCACGCCCACGGCGACGATTTCATCATCATCGACCGCCGTGGCCTGGACGACCCTGTCACCCCCGAGGTCGCCCGCCGCCTGGGCAATCGCCACACCGGTATCGGCTTTAATCAATTGGCCGTGATGCTCGACTGCGAAGACGCCGCCGCGCGCGTCAAGTTCTGGAACCCCAACGGCACGCCGCTGCAAGCCTGTGGCAGCGCCACGCGTGGGGTGGCCGACCGCTTGATGCATGAAACCCGCAGCGATTCGGTTGTGCTGCGCACCGACCGGGGCCTGCTGACCTGCGTGCGGGTAGCGGATCGTCAAGTGTCGGTCAACATGGGTGAGCCGTCGCTGGACTGGTCGGCCGTGCCGCTGGCCGAGGCCATGGATACGGGTACGTTACCGCTGGCGGGCAACCCGGCGGCGTGCAGCATGGGCAACCCCCATTGCACGTTTTTTGTGGCCGACATCAACGCCATCGATCCGGCCGCCGTCGGCCCGGCGCTGGAAATTCACCCGCTGTTCCCGGCCAGGACCAATGTGCATTTCGTGCAGGTGCTCGACCGTGGGCATATCCGCCTGCGCATCTGGGAGCGTGGCGGCGGCGTGCCGTTGGGTTCCGGTTCGTGCTGCTGCGGCGCGGTGGTCAATGGCATCCGTCGTGGCTTGCTGGACGCCACGGTGCAGGTGCAGTGCGACGGCGGTACGGTCACGGTGCACTGGGACGGGCAGGGCGGTGTGGTGTTGACGGGCAGTGTGGAACCGATCATGCAGGGCAGCGCCTACCTGTTCTGAAATGTCACCGTGAAGGTGGTGCCGGCCGTGGCACAGGAACTCACCGCCACATCGCCGCCATGGACCTTGGCCAACTCCCGCACGATATACAGGCCCAGGCCCACGCTGCGCACGTCGCTGCCCTGGTCGGTGCCACGGGTCATGGGCTCGAACAGCCCGGCCAGCAAACCTGCCGGAATCGCCGTGCCGTGGTTGTGCACCGCCACTTCGCAAGCGCCGGCACCCAGGCGCGAGGTGATGGTGATCGGCCGTTGCGGGTCGCCATAGGCCACGCTGTTGGCCACCAGGTTGCCGATGATCTGCTGCACGCGATCGGCATCCAGGCAGGCGTCGCCGCTGCCTTGTGCTTGATGCTCCAGGGTTGCCTTGGGGAACGCCACGCGCAGTTCGTCCACCGCGCGATGGATCACCTCGTGCAGGTCCAGCGGCGCCGCCTTGATGGTGATGCCCTGGCCGACCCGTGCCTGGGTAAAGTCCAGCAGGTCGGCGATCATGCGTTGCGCGCGCTCGGAGGACTGGCCGATGTGCCCCAGCAGTTGGCGCTCCTTGGGCGTGCGTTCGCCACGGCTGAGAAAGTCCGAGGCCATGCGGATCGCCGTGAGCGGATTTTTCAGGTCATGGCTGACAATCGCGACCATCTGCTCGGCAAACAGAGCGCGACGCTGGGCGATGGCGTAGGCCTCGTTCAGTTCGGCCTGGGCTTGTTGCAGCGCGATTTCGGTGGCGGTTTTTTCCTGCAACAGCGCTTCGGCCAGGTGGCGCGCGTTGAGCAGCTCGCGCTCGTACTTGTCGCGGTCGGTGGTGCCGAACAGCGCCAGGTCGTACACCACAGAGTCGGCCTGTTCGCGTTTGTTGCCGTTGAGCAGCACGGTCAGCTTGTGGCCATCGCGGTGCAGCAGGTCCAGCTTCACCTCGGTAACGCTGCCGTGCATGCGCAGCATGGGCGTCAGGTGGGTCTGGTGGAAGATCCTCCCGCCCATGCTCAGCAGGTCCTGGAAGCGCCGGCCCTGCAGCTCGGCGATGCTGAACCCCAGCCAGTCGCTGAAGCGTGCGTTGGCCTGCAGGATCGTGCCCTCTTCCGTGGTGACAGCCAGGGCGCAGGCGGCGCTGTCGAACAGATCAGCCGGCACGTGCTGCCATCCACGGCGCCAGGAAGGCATCCATGGCCGCCGCGCAGGCCTGCGGCGCACTCATGTGCGGGCAATGGCCGACGTTGTCTACCAGGCAATAGGTGCTGTTGGGCAGCACGCTGTGCAGGTATTCACCCACGGCCACCGGGGCGATCAGGTCGTCACTCGATTGCAGGATCAGCACCGGGGTGGGCAGGCCGATCACATCCTGGCGGTTGTCCGACATAAAGGTCACGCGCGCGAACTGCCTGGCGATCTCCGGCTCGGTGCGGCAGAAACTCTCGGTCAACTCGTCGCTCAGCGCCGGTTGGCCGGGGGCACCCATGATCACCGGGGCCATGGCGCTGGACCAGCCGAGGTAGTTGCTGTCGAGGGTGTCGAGCAGGTCGTCGATGTCGGCGCGCTTGAAACCGCCCACGTAGCCATCGTCATCGATATAGCGTGGCGACGGGCCGATCATCACATGGGCGGCGACACGCCCGGGGGCCAAGCGGTCGGCGAGGGTGCCGATCATGGCACTGACCGAGTGCCCCACCAGGATGACCGGGCCCTCGGCAAAGGCCTCGATGATCTCGTTCAAGTCGCGGGCATAGCCGTCCAGCGCGCTGTACTTGGCCTTGTCAAAGGCGTTGAGGTCGGACAGGCCGGCGCCCGTCAGGTCATACATCACCACGCGAAAACGCTCTTTGAACTGCGGCGCGAGGTAGTTCCACATGGCCTGGTTGCAGCCAAAACCATGGGAAAACACCAGGGTCGAGGGCCCGTTACCCATCACGTTGACGTTGTTGCGCTGGAGTAGGCCCATGGGGATCTCGAAGTTATGGCGTATTGCTAGGTGTGCTGCAGTTTAGATAGTCGATGGCTTTGGGTCACGCGTTATAGCGCCGATAGGGTAAAGTCGGCGCCTTCAGGAAGAAACTTCAGGTAACAAACATGATGCGGTGGTTGCGGCAATCCGTCTTGAGTCTGCTGGTATTGATGTCCGCCGGCCTGTTTATCACCGCCCAGGCCGAGACGTCGCCCATCGGCGTGGCCCTCGACCAGCGGGTGATCGACCTCACCAACACCCTCGACGCCGGTACCACCACCCGTCTGCAAGACCAACTCGCCGCCCTTGAGCAGCGCAAAGGCGCGCAGGTCGCGGTGTTGCTGGTGCCCACCACCCGTGGCGCGAGCATCGAGGACTACGCCAACCAGCTGTTCCGCGCCTGGAAACTGGGACGCAAGGATGTCAACGACGGCATCCTGCTGGTGGTGGCCAAGGATGATCGCAAGGTGCGCATCGAAGTCGGATACGGCCTGGAGGGCACGGTCACCGACCTGCTGGCCCACCGGATTATTGAAGAACACATCACCCCGGCCTTTCGCCAGGGCGACTATGCCGGCGGTGTCGAGCAGGGCGTGAACGACCTGGTTGTCCTGGTGGATGGCGGTGACTTGCCGCAAGTGGCCGGGCAGGGCGGCAGTCTTGAGGCGCTTGCGGTGTTGCTGGCGTTCGTGTGCGGTGCCGTCGGCGGCGTGCTGGTCGCGGCGCGCAAGCTCGGCTGGCGTGGGGCGCTGATCGCCACGGCAGCCGTTACCGTGGCGCTGGTGGCATTCGCCGGTGGCCGGGAATGGCCGATTTACCTGCTGGTACTGCCGCTGACCCTCCTGATCGGCGGCGCCACCTTCGGCGCCTTATGGCTGGCGCGCACGGCGTTCTACTGCGTGATAGGGCTGTTGGCCTACATCGCCGGAGTGGTGATCGCCAACCGGTTCGTGGAAGTCAGTTATATCCATTGGCTGGTGTGGCCGTTTGGCGCGGCGCTGGTGCTGGGCTTGTACCTCGGGTTGTTCTTCGTCATCAGGGCATCCTGGAAAAAGCGCCCGCGCTTTTTCCTCCTGCGTGCGCTGGCGGTCATGGCCATCTACGTCGCTGCGGGGATGCTGCTGGGGCACGGGTATCAGGGCTGGATCGTGGCGATTCCAGTGGCCTCCTTTGTGGCGTTTATCGTGTTTGTGCAGAGCATCGCCAGTTCCGGCTCGGGGTCCGGCTCGGGTGGTGGCTCCGGTTCGGGTTCCAGCGGCTCCAGCTCCAGCAGCAGTTCCTCGGGGGGCGGTGGTTCCAGTGGCGGTGGCGGGGCGTCGGGGAGTTGGTAATCGGCGGTTGTTCGGCGTGATGCCAGGTTGCAAACGGCTGCCTGGCAAAGTCCTGGACGTTACAGCCGCTTGGACAGAAACACGCGACTGCTGCCTGCCGGTTCACACGGGACCTCCCCGAACCGCACCCACCCATGTTTTTCATAAAAGCCCGGTGCCTGAAAACTGAGGGTATAGAGCACCGCGTTCGCGCAGCCGCGACGCCGGGCTTCGTGCTCAAAGGCGTGCAGCAACCGGCTGCCCAGGCCTGTGCCGCGCAGGGCCTCGGGCAGGTGGAACAGGTCGAGGAAGGCCATGCCCAAGGTGGTTTTGCCGGTGATGCCGCCGATGATCTGCCGGGTGTCGGGATCCTTGAGCAATACCGTCAGTGGCAGGCGGTCGTTGTAGCCGGCGATACCTTCGTTGAACGCCGCCAGGCCGTTGCCGAGAATACGCTCGGCGTCGGGATTGGCCTGGTCGCTGACTTCAATAAGCGCTGCGGTCATTGCAAAACCCTCCGTGGGTTAAAGCGTCATCAGCATTTCATGCCAGGCCATGCCGCCATGATCCGAGGGTGACGGCTGGACATAGGTGTAGCCCATGCGGGTGTACAACGGCACATGCTGTTCCTTGCACATCAGGTGAATCGTGCGCTTGCCCATGGCGTGCATGCGCTGCACGAACTCGGTCATCAGCACCTTGGAATAACCCTTGCCCTGATGCGCCGGGTCGACCACCACCGACATGATCACCACATTCGGCGCCTCGGCCGAATGCCCCACCAGTTCCTTGAATGCCTCGTCCGACATCACCACTTCATGGGCGCAGCCGCCGTTGATAAAACCCACCACCTCGCCATCGGCTTCCAGGATCAGGAAGCCTTGCGGGTATAGGGCAATGCGCGTGGCGATCTTTTCCAGGGTCGCGGCTTCGTCGCCCTCGTAGGCGGTGATTTCAATCTCGTAGCAACGGGCGGCGTCAGCGGGGAGGGCGTTGCGTAAGGTGAGGGCGGGCATGGGCGTTTCCTGGGGCGTTGAGCGAAAGGCCACATCATAACGGCCTTGCTGGGACTCTGCGCAGAACACAGATCGAAATTGTGGGAGGGGGCTTGCCCCCGATGGCGGCGTGTCAATCAGCCCATCTATAACTGATCCACCGCTATCGGGGGCAAGCCCCCTCCCACAGTTTTGTCTGCGCCAGGCTTGGTGGTGGGTGCTGTTTTCGATGTATGTTGGTCAGGGGCACGGCATTCAAGAGGCAGTGTGGAGCCCGCCAAAGCGGGAGCAAGCGCCCTCACCTCCGTTATTCATTCACCCGGGCGGGCAACGGAAATCCATGAAGGAAGGACCCATGCTGGAAATAAAACGCGCCACCCCCACCGACGCCAACGCCGCTTTTGACATCCGTCGCGCAGCCATTCGCAGCCAATGCATCGGTGCCTACACCGCTGAACAAATGGCGCTCTGGACCCGTGGCAAGGCCGAGGACGGCTACAGCGCGCTGATGGACAAACCGTTCTACCTGGGCTGGTTGAACGGTGAGCCGATCGCCACTGGCATGCTCGACCCGGCCAACAACGAAGTCGGCGCGCTGTTCGTGTTGCCCGCGTTTATCGGGTGCGGGTATGGCAAGGCGATGCTGGATCACCTTGAGCAGGTCGCGCGGGAACTGGCGATTGAAGAGGTGGTGCTGGACGCGACGTTGAATGCCGCGAGTTTTTATCGCGCGTGCGGCTACGTGGGCGATGAACAGGCGATTTATCACTCGCCGTCGGGGTTGCAGTTGGCGTGTATTCCGATGAAAAAACAGCTGCATCAGTGACGCAAATGCACGCGCAAGTTGCCGATAACCTGCGCGACTGAAGGCCCGTGGATCACCGGTGGGATCAGGCGCTCACCAAACTCCCGCCACACAAACAGCGTCAGTTCCGCACCATCGGTGAGGGTTTTTGCCAGGTCCTGGGAACCCAAATCCTGCAACCGCCGATAACGCTCATCACGCCAGAACGCATCTTCCACCCAGTCATACACCGGGATGAAATGAAAGTGCAGCGGGAACCCCGGCAGATGCCCATAGCGGCTGATATACAACCACTTGGGCTTGAGTTGCGCCTCCATGACCCGCTGGGTTTTCGCCAGCAGTCCACCCAGTTCGGCCAACGCTGCCTCCGGCATATCGGCGAGGGAGTCAATCGGCGCCTTGGCGCCCAGTACCAGGTAACCCGGCAGCTTCGAAGCCAGGTGATGGTTGAGCAACCAATGCTCGGTCTCAAACAGGATGTAGGCGGGGTCGATCTGCATCAGTGCGCGTCCTTGGGAGCAAGGTCGACAGGATAACAAGCACGCACGCCTGTATCCCATAAAACCGCCGGATCTGTGTCTACCCCATGCAGCCTCAGCCCGATAGCCTCCCGTTACGACCACCCACGACCGAGCACTCCATGGAACTCACCGCTGTCCCGTTTGGCATCACCGACTGGTCCACCGTCGAACCCGAGTTTCACCCCGGCATCAGCGGCAGTGCTTCATGGCGCACCTGCCACTTCGGCACTACCCGCGTGCGCAGGGTGGATTACAGCCCCGGCTACCTGGCCGATCACTGGTGCCGGCGCGGGCATGTGCTGCTGTGCCTGGAAGGCGAGTTGCACACCGAGCTGGAAGACGGCCGCCGGTTCACGCTGACGGCCGGGATGAGTTACCAGGTGGGCAATGACATGGAGGCGCATCGTTCCTCGACGAGTGTCGGGGCGAAGCTATTTATCGTGGATTGAAGGGGGACCTTTGTGGTGAGGGAACAAGCTCACTCACCACAGGAACAGGCACCCCCTTAAATCCGCTGCTTCAATGCATCTTGCTATGGTCCATGCCATCCAGCCCACGCGCCGTGGCCTGGACCTCAACGGTCTGCTTCTCGCCCTTGGCGTCCTGCACCGTCAGGGTCAGCGGCACCTGGTCGCCTTCCTTGATCTGGCCGGTCAGGCCCATCAGCATCACGTGGTAGCCGTCCGGGTCGAGCTTGACCGCCTTGCCCGCCGGCAGGGCCACCGCGTCCACCGGGCCCATGCGCATCACGTCGTCCTTCATGCTCATCTCATGGATCTGCACGTCCTTGGCCACCGGCGAGGCCACGCTGAGCAGCTTGCTGTCGCTGTCGGCGGTCACGGTCATGAATGCGCCGCTGGACGGTTGGCCCGGCACCGAGGCGCGCACCCAGGCGTCGGTGACTTGCACCTGGGCACTGGCGTGGGCGGCGAGGCCCAGCAGGGTCAGGCCAAGGGTAAAGCGCTTGAGGTGTTGAACGGCAGTCATTAGCAGACCTCCATGACGGTGAGCAGGTCTTCTGCGCACTCTTTAGCGGTAAGGGATGCCTGCAACCCCAGGCGCAGGTTGCCACGGGTGTCGAAGACAAAACTGGTGGCCGTGTGGGACAGGGTGTAGGTGTCGCCGGCGGGGATCTTTTCATAGAAGATCCCGAATTCCTTGGCGGCCACGGCGATTTCTTCCGGGGTGCCGTACAGCGCTTCGAAGCTGGGGTCGAAGGCCTTGACGTACTTGTCGAGAATCTCCGGCGTGTCGCGTTCCGGGTCCAGGGTGATAAAGATCACCTGCATGATCTCGCCGTCGCGGCCCATCAGCTTCTTGGCCTGGGCGGCGCGGGCCAGCGTGGTCGGGCACACGGCCGGGCACTGGGTGAAACCGAAGAACACCACCGGCATCAGGCCACGGTAGGAACTGAGGGTGACGGTGTCGCCCTCGGTGTTCTTGAGCTTGAAGGTGCGGCCCATGATCTTGTCGCTCAAGTCCTTGCCGTACTTGAAGTTCAACTTGGGGCTGTTGTCACAACCGGCCAGCAGGCCCAGGCCCAACAGGCCCATGCCGGTCAGGACCTTGCGGCGGGTGAATAACGTACTCATCAACGGTGCATCCTGTGAAACGCCCGCATTGCGCGAAATCAACTCGGCGGGCTTTGAATAGGAGTAAACGAGGAGGGCGCCAAGTCTACCAACCCTGGCCAGCCCGCGTAATCTGCGACGTTCTGCCACAGGGGCACGCTGGATTTCATCCTTTTGCACCGCTGGTGGTAGAGTCGCCGCCATGAAATCGAGCCGCCCCGACCGTTCCCTGATCGTCTGGACCCTGTACTTCTGCGTGCTGATGAACCTGTTCGTGTGCGGTTTGGGCCATGGTCAGATGACCGGCCAGCAACTCAACGGGATCGGTGGCGCGTTCTGTGGGGTGGACGGCAAACAGCCTCCACTTTCCGACAAAGGGCTGGGCGCGCCGTCTTCCAGCAACATCTCGAACTACTTTGCCTGCCCGGTGTGCAACGCCGTGACCGTCGCGCTGGTGTTCCTGATCGGCCTGGCCTGGTTGCTGGGCCTGGGGCAGGCCCCACGCCCGGCCCATGAGCGGCGCAACAAGGCGCCGCCGCGTTATTCCTGGCCCTCGGCCAACCCCCGCGCATCCCCCGTATTCTGACGTGTGCCCTGGGCCTCCTGTGAACAGGGGGCGTTCTATCGTCACGACTGTGAGTGCGCTTTATGAACCATCACTTGCCTGCAGGCGCCAGCCGTCTGGTCAGCCAGGCGTCCCGTCGCCTGCGCGCGGAACCGGCACGGCCGGACTACCCGAGCAATGCCCGCTGCTTTGTGCACCTGGATGCACGCCTGTTGCCGTATTGGCACACCGTGTTCGACATCTGCCCGACGCTGCTCAAGCTCGACCCGCCCGAAGGCCTGAACCTGTTTCGCAGCTTCATGACCTGGGCCTATCGCAACCAGCCGGCCCAGGACTGGACCTGGCACCTGAACGTGTGCCGTTGGCTGCTGGCGTCGCCGTATCGCGGGCAGATTGATGAAGAGCCCATCGAAACCTTCATGGCCGCCGCGGCGGCGCGTTGGATCAGTACGGATGACAGCCAGGCCCAGGGAGTGGTCCTGGCCTGGCAAGGCTTGACGGTGTTCGATTGGAAGGGCGTGCGCATCCTCGCCGCCGAACAACAGGCACTCCCCGCCACGCAATGGGATTTTGCCTGGTGTCCGCTCGCCTCCCCAGGGGTATTCCAGGGCTGGTTGCCGGTGCCTTGAACGAGCGGGATTGTTACGTAAACCGCAACAGTGATTGACGGTTTTGGCGGCTGTTTCCCCAAGGCCCAAGGCTATACCGTGCGCGCACCCGTTGAATGCAGCACCACCCGACCGACAAACAACAGGGTTGGGCTGTAACGGGGTCGCCTCAATCACTTCACGGAGCCTTCATGAAACACACCACGTGCCTGGCGCTCGCCGTCTCCCTCGGCGCCGCGCAGCAGGCGGCTGCATCGGGTTTTATCGATGACAGCAAAGCCACCCTCGACCTGCGCAATTTCTATTACAACCAGGACACCCGCAACACCAGGGCGCCGTCGGACAAGGAGTGGGGCCAGGCCTTCATGTTCAACTACCAGTCCGGTTTCACCGATGGCCTGGTGGGCTTCGGCCTGGACCTGCAGGCTATGTATGGCCTGCGCCTGGATGCCTCTGGGCGCGCCGGCAAGGCCGGTGAAGACAACACCCCCGGCAGCGTTTTCCCGTTGTCCGATGGCAAGGCCGCCCATGACTTCAGCAAGACCGGCGCCACCGGCAAGGTGCGCATCTCGCAAACCCAGCTCAAGGTCGGCGCCTTGATGCCGAAGATGCCGGTGCTGATGTCCGAAGACGGCCGCTTGTTGCCGCAGACGTTCCGTGGCTATCAGGTCGACTCCAAGGACCTCAAGGACTTCAACCTGATCGCCGGCAAAATGGAGCAGGTGCTCGACCGTAACTCCAGCAACGGCCAGGGCATGTCGATCGCCGGGGCCAATGACCCGGCCAAGGGCAAGTCCAGCAACCAGTTCTACTACGGCGGGGTCGATTACGCCGTCAGCAGGCAACTGCAAGTGCAGTACTACTACGCGACCCTGGAGAATTTCTACCAACAACATTTTGTCGGCCTGGTGCACAACTGGCAGTTGCCGGTGGGGCAGCTCAAGACCGATCTGCGTTACTTCTACAGCACCGCCGACGGCAAGAACGGCAGCGCCGCCGGGCGCGGTGAAGGCTATGTGAGTTCCGGGTATTACGCGCCGGGCGTCAACTCGGGCAAGGTCGACAACCGCCTGTGGAGCGCGATGTTGACCTATGGCGTGTACGGGCATTCCGTGGGCCTGGGGTATCAGAAAACCACCGGCGCCAGTGACTTCCCCCACATCAACCAGGGCCAGGGCCGTTCGCTGTACCTGATCACCAACGCCCAGTCGTTGAAGTTCGTCAACGCCGGCGAACAGGCCACGGTGGGCAACTACACCTATGACTTTACCGGCCTGGGCGTTCCGGGCCTGAAGTCGAGCGTGACCTATATCCACGGCAGCAACATCCGCTCGGCGCGTCGCGACAACAGCGAGTGGGAGCGCGATGTGCGTGTCGACTACGTGATCCCCACGGGCACGTTCAAGGGCCTGGGCCTGACCTGGCGCAGCGCCGTGCTGCGCGGCAATGACACCGCCGACAAGGATGAGACGCGGCTGATCGTCAGCTACAGCCTGCCGTTGCTGTAAGCCGAGCAGGAGCAACGCTTGACCGGCATCAAGGCCGCCCCGTGCGCCAGCCCGCACACTGGGCTCCCCACGGCCGGTCCCTCTGCGAGGCTTGCATGCTCTACCTCCTGTTGCTATTGGCCCACCTGTTCGCCGCGCTGGTCTTTATCGGCACGGTGTTCTTCGAAGTGCTGATCCTCGGGCACCTGCACCAGCACTTGCCGATTCGGGTGATGGTGCTGGTGGAGCAGGGCGTCGCCCGGCGTGCCCGGGTGTTGATGCCGTGGGTGTTGCTGGTGCTGTTCGGCGCCGGGCTTGGCATGGTCTGGCTGCGCTACCTACCGGCGTTGTCGGCCCCGCTGGCGTCCTCGTTCGGCACGTTGCTGGGCCTCAAGTTGATCCTGGCCGCCAGTGTGCTGCTGCACTTCCTGGTCACCATGGCGCGGATGCGCTGGGGCAAGGTCAGTGCGCGCTATAGCCATTTCATTCACCTGAGCCTGTTTGTGCACATGGTCGCCATTGTGCTGCTGGCCAAGGGCATGTTTTACCTCAGCGGGTAACGACCTTGATGCATATCAAGGTGCGCGCAGCGGTCGCACCGGACAATGGACCACCGCCGCCCGTTCCGGAGTCCGCCATGCGCACCCATCTTCATCCCACCCGCTTTCGTCAGGATCAGGGCGTGTTGGACCTGGCGTGCCAGACGGACACGCGCCGCTTCCATGCCGGCGTCGGTTCCCTCGACCTGCTGCGCGCCCTGCGCGACAGCCGCCAGCGCCAGCGGCCCCTGGCGTTGAACCTGCACTGGCCGGCAAGCGATGCCGGCGCTGAGTACCTGCAGAGCCTCAGCCAGGAAATCCAGCTGATCGGCTGCCAGCTCGGCCCGCGCCAACCGGTCGAACACTTTCACCTGCGCGGCACCACGCCGACGATCGAGCAGGTGTGCACGGTGCTGGAACACCTGCACAGCCGCTTCAACTTTCTCGACCACGACCGTGGCGACTACCGAATCGACCTCGACCCCTGGCACATCGACTGGGCAACCATGGGCCTGTTGCGCGACCAGGGTTTCAACCACGCCAGCATCGGCGTGCCCGACGCCAACCGGGACGGGCCGCTGTCCCAGGCACGCTATCAGGACCCGGCGCCCATCGAGTCGCTGGTGGATGCGGCGCGGACCTTCGGCTTTCGCTCGGTGAACATCGACCTCGGCTACGGCCATGCCTGGCAGACGCCGGCCAGTTTCGAGCAGAAACTGGCCAGCCTGATTGCCCTGGAGCCTGACCGCCTGCAACTGTTCGATTACGCCCAGCCACCGGTGCGCTACCAGGGCCGGCAATCCCAGGCGTTTTGCAGCGCGGCGGATAAACGCGCGATGCGCCGCCTCGGCTTTGAACACCTGGCCGCCGCCGGGTACCACTACATCGGCCTGGGCCAGTTCGCCCGCACCGACGATGACCTCAAGCAGGCCCAGGAACGCGGACGCCTGAGCCGTAACTGCGAAGGCTTCACCCTGCACGGCTACTGCGATCACATCGGCTTTGGCCTGGGCGCCATCAGCCAGATCGACACACTGTGTGCCCAGAACACCCCGGATGCCCGTGAGTACTGTGCCCAGCTGAGCAATGGCCAACTCGCCACCTGTTGTGGCAGGTTTCACGAAACCGCCGACCCGGCGCGTCTGTACGTCAGCGAGCCCCTGACCGCCCCCGTCAGCGCCAACGACGAGGTGATCGACCATGACGGCGTTTGAGTTCGACCGTGCCCTGGTGCACAAATACGACCGCCCGGGGCCGCGCTACACCTCCTACCCGACCGCGCCGCAGTTCAACAGCGCGTTTGCCCTGGACGACTATCACCAGGCCGTGCGCGCCAGTCACCACCTCGCCGCGCCCAAGGCGTTGTCGGTGTACATCCATATTCCGTTCTGCCAGAGCCTTTGCTACTACTGCGGCTGTCACAAGATCATCACCCGCAAGACCCATCGCGCCGTCGAGTATGTGGCGTACCTCAAGCGCGAGATCCGGATGCAGGGCGCGCTGTTCGAGCGCTCCCGGCGCCTGACCCAATTGCACCTGGGCGGCGGCACCCCGACGTATCTGGACGACGCGCAACTGGCCGAACTGATGGCCTGCCTGGCGGACAACTTCAGCCTGGATGACAGCGACGCCCATGAGTTCTCCATCGAGGTCGACCCGCGCACCATCAGCCTCGAGCGCATCAACACCCTGCGCCGCCTGGGCTTCAATCGCCTGAGCTTCGGCGTGCAGGACTTCGACCCCGACGTCCAGGCCGCCGTCAATCGCGTGCAAAGCGAAGCGCAGATCCTGCAACTGGTGGCGGCGGCCCGCGAGGCGCGCTTCAAGTCGGTGAGTGTCGACCTGATCTACGGCCTGCCCCTGCAAACCGTGGCCAGCTTCGACGTGACCCTGAGCAAGCTGATCGCCCTGCGCCCCGACCGCGTGGCCGCCTACAGCTACGCGCACCTGCCAAGCCAGATCCGCGCCCAGCGCATGATCCGCCCCGAAGACATGCCACCCCCGGCGCGCAAGCTGGAGCTGCTGGAACTGACCATTCGCCGCCTCACCGAGGCCGGTTACATCTACATCGGCATGGACCACTTCGCCCTGCCTGACGACGAGCTGGCCTTGGCCCGCGCCAACGGCAGCCTGCAACGCAACTTCCAGGGCTACTCCACCCATGCCGATTGCGACCTGATCGGCCTGGGCGTATCGGCCATCGGCAAGGTCGGTGACAGCTACAGCCAGAGCGTCAAGGAGCTGTCCCAGTACTACGCGCGCATCGATGCGGGCATGCTGCCGGTGCAACGCGGTTACCGCCTCAACCCCGATGACGTACTGCGTCGCGAGGTGATCAATGGGTTGATGTGCGACGGCCGCGTCGATGTCGCCCAAGTGGAAGCGGCCCATGGCATTCGGTTCAATGAGTATTTTGCCCAAGCGTTGACGCAGTTGGACGAGCAAGTGGCGGACGGCTTATTGCTGGTTCGGGACGACGCGCTGCAACTGCTGCCCAAGGGCCAACTGATGGTACGCAGCGTAGCCATGGCCTTCGACGCCTACCTGGGCGGCGCCCACAAAGGCCAATTCTCCCGTACCGTCTGACACTCCCCGTTAGCAGTGTGTCAGCCAGCCCCTCTATCAACTGTGCCGCCGCCATCGAAGCCTCGCTAAAGCTCGACATCTCCCACAGGGGATCAGCGGTGCCCACGAGATCTACAGCCGGGCCACTTTCTACCTGCCAACCACGATCAAATGTGGGAGGGGCGGTGCGACGATTCGACTTGCTCCCGATAGCGGTGGGTCAGCCAGCACCTCTATCAACTGTGCCGCCGCCATCGAAGCCTCGCTAAAGCTCGACATCTCCCACAAGGGACCAGCGGTGCCCACGAGATCTACAGCCGGGCAACTTCCCACCTGCCAACCGAATTTAAATGTGGGAGGGGGCTTGCTCCCGATAGCGGTGGGTCAGCCAACACCTCTACCAACCCTGCCACCGCCATCGAAGCCTCGCTAAAGCTCGACATCTCCCACAAGGGACCAGCGGTGCCCACGAGATCTACAGCCGGGCAACTTCCCACCTGCCAACCGAATTTAAATGTGGGAGGGGGCTTGCTCCCGATAGCGCTGTGTCAGCCAACACCTCTACCAACTGTGCCACCGCCATCGAAGCCTCGCTAAAGCTCGACATCTCCCACAGGGGATCAGCGGTGCCCACGAGATCTACAGCCGGGCAACTTCCCACCTGCCAACCGAATTTAAATGTGGGAGGGGGCTTGCTCCCGATAGCGGTGGGTCAGCCAACACCTCTACCAACCCTGCCATCGCCATCGAAGCCTCGCTAAAGCTCGACATCTCCCACAGGGGAATAGCGGTGCCCATCAGACCTACGGCCGGATGTTTTCTACCTGTCAACAACATTCAAATGTGGGAGGGGGCTTGCTCCCGATAGCGCTGTGTCAGCCAACACCTCTACCAACTGCGCCGCCGCCATCGAAGCCTCGCTAAAGCTCGACATCTCCCACAGGAGACCGGCGGTGCCCATGCGCTCTACGACCTGGCTGCTTCCTGCCTGTCACCCGTGTTCAATGCGACGTCCCTTCCGCAAACTCCACCTTATTGCCCACGTTGTACTTGCCCGACGGCTTATTCATGGGAATGCGCTTCACCTCCTCGAGCGTCTGGCTGTCATACACAATCAACGCCCCCTCCATGGCCCAGATGCTCAGCAACACATACCGCCCATCCCGGGTGAATTCCACATGGGCTGCCGTCTTGCCCGGCACTGGCCTCAGGGTGTGGGCGATCTCGAGGGTCTGCTTGTCGATCAGGTGAATCGCATCATTGTCCGGCCCGAAAAACACGTCGCTCCACACATAGCGCGAGTTCACATGGCTGCGCATGAAAAAGCCCGGCCCGAGGGTGGGGATCTGTTTGATCAGGCTCCAGGTCTTGAGGTCGATCACCGAGATTTGCCCCTTGCTGATATTCGGCGTGGCAAACACCCATTGCCCGTTGCGTTGCCAATACGTCCCGGAACCCAGGTGCGGCATGCCGGACAGCGGGACGTCGGTGACCACGCGGCCGCTGTCCAGGTCGATCACCTGGCCGCCGCCGGCCTTGCGTGAGGTGGCGATCAGTTGGCGGTAATCGGGCGAGAACGAGAAGTCATCGAGCACGTCCTGGGCCGGGATGCGCCGGGGCTCGAAACTGGGTCGGGCATCGGCATAGGACAATTCCCAGACCTCGTTCACATCCTTGAGCGCGACGATAAAGCTGTTGCGCGGTGGCGCGGTGTACACCGCACTGACCCGTGAACCGGTGTCCAGGGTCTTGACCAGCGACAGGTCGCGCGCATCCAGCAGCACCAGGTTGCCCGGCAGGTAATTGCCCGCCAGCACCCAGCGGCCATCCTTGCTCACCGCCAGGTTGCGGGTGTTGAGGCCCACACGGATCTCGGCGATCAACTTGAGGTTGTGCAGGTCGTACTGGCTGATCCAGCCGTCCCGCGAGGCGAAGTACACAAAGCGTCCGTCCGGGGAGAATTTCGGCCCGCCGTGCACCGCGAAGTGGGTGGGGAAACGGTCCAGTACGGCAAAGGTGTCGCCGTCGAGAATATCCATGTGATGGTCGCCGGACTCCACCACCACAAACAGGTTGAGCGGGTCGGCGTGATGCTGCGGTGTGCTCGGCAATTGGCGCAGGTCCGCCAGCACGCTGTGGCTGTTGCGGATGTCATGTTCGTTCCACGTCGCCGGTGAATCAGGCGGCTGTTGCAGAAGCTGCACCAGCCCATCGATCTGCGCGGCGCTCAGTTGCGCACTGAACGCCGCCATCTGGCTGGCGGGCCGGCCTTGTTCGATGACCTTGCGCACTTCATCCGGCTTGATCCGCCCCAGGCTCTCCGGCAGCAGCGCCGGGCCGGTGGCGCCGATGCGATTCAGCCCGTGGCAGCTTTCGCAATACTGGCGGTAGTCCTGCGCTGGCGTAGCGTGCGCGGCCGTCGCCCACAGCAGCGGCACCAGCAGCAGGCGTTTCATACCGCCACCGCTTCACGGGCCGGTGCCAGGCTGGCGGGGAAGTGCAGGGCGGCGTCGGCAAACAGGTTGACGACGTGGCCGATCACCGTCAGCGTCGGTACGCCGGGTTCGCAGTCGGCGGCCAGGGTGGGCAACTGGCGCAGGGTGCCACGGGCCACCTGTTGATCGGCGCGCGCACCGTTGCTGATCAGGGCGGCCGGTGTATCTGCGGGCAAACCGGCCGCCACCAAATGCTCGGCGATCAGTGCCAGGTTCGACAGGCCCATGTAGAACACCAGGGTCTGGCTCGGCTCGGCCAGGCTGGCCCATGGCAGTTTCAACGCACCGTCGCGTTGCAGGTGGCCGGTGACGAAGCGGCACGAATTGACCAGGTCGCGGTGGGTCAGCGGGATACCGGCATAGGCGCTGCAGCCGGAGGCGGCGGTGATGCCCGGCACCACCTGGCACGGGATACCGCGCGCGAGCAGGTACTCCAGCTCCTCGGCGCCGCGCCCGAAGATAAACGGGTCGCCGCCCTTGAGGCGCACCACCCGCTGGCCCTGGTCGGCCAGCTCGGCGAGCAGTTCATTGAGTTGATCCTGGGGCAGGCTGTGGCAACCGCTGGCCTTGCCCACGTAATGGCGGGCGCAGGTCAGCGGGATCAGTGCGAGCAGTTCGGCACTGATCAGCCGGTCGAACACCACCGCGTCGGCCTGCATCAACAGGCTCCAGGCGCGCAGGGTCAGCAGGCGCGGGTCACCGGGACCGGCGCCCACCAACGCGACTTCGCCGGGGTGCAAGGGACTGTGCAAACTGGCCGGCAGGCCAGTGGAGGAGTGGGCAGTTGAAGTGAGCATGGGACGTCCTTGGTTCATCATCAGGTAGGCGGCCTCCGGTTGTGTCACCGGGTGGTCGAGCAAGGGATCAGGTTGAGGGGCTGGCGCGCGATCTCGGCGTCGCTGAAGTAGCAACCGGGGTCCGGGCCCCACAGGTCGCCATCGGCCCAGGCGCGGGTGCGGGTATTGCCGTTGCAGATCGCCAGCCAGCGGCACTCGGCACACCGCCCGCCAATGCTGCGCGGGTGTTCGCGCAGGCGCAGCAGCAACGGGTCGGGCTGTTCCAGCCAGAGTTGGCGGAAGGTGGTGTTGCGCACATTGCCCACCGATTGCTGCCACCAGTAGGTGTCCGGGTGCACCTCACCGGTGTTGTCGATATTGGCGATGCCGCTGCCCGAGGCATTGCCGCCCCAACCGTGCAGCAGGTGTTCAAGCTGCGGGTAGTGTTCGGGCAGGTGCTGGTGCACCCATTGCAGCAACAGCACGGCGTCGGCGTCGTTGTTGCCGCTGACGAAATCGCTGTCCACGCCGTGTTGAATATCGCTCCAGGCCTGCTGGAAAATCAGCGCCATGGCCTCGCGGCTCATCTGCCGGTGCGCATCCAGCTGGCGGCTGCGCTTGCCGCGCCCGCTGTAGTTGAGGTGCGACAGGTAGAACTTCTGCACGTCATAGGTGCGCATCAGCGCCAGCAACTGCGGGAGCTGCCCATGGTTGTCCTGGGTCAGGGTGGTGCGCAGGCCCACGCGAATCCCGGCTTCGCGGCACAGGCGGATGGCGTGCATGGAGCGCTGGAAACTGCCGTGCAGTTGGCGAAACGCGTCGTGGGTCGCCTCCAGGCCGTCGATGCTGATGCCCACGTAATCGAAACGGGCGTCGGCGATCTGCTGGATGTTGTGCTCATCGATCAGCGTGCCGTTGGTCGACAGCGCGACGAAAAAACCCTTGTCACGGGCATAGGCGCTCAGCTCGAAGAGGTCTTCGCGCAGCAGCGGTTCGCCCCCGGACAGGATCAACACGCGAACCCCGGCGTCGTGCAAATCGTCGATCACCCGCAGCGCTGCCGGGGTGTCGAGTTCATCGCGAAACACGCTGTCGGCACTGGTGGCGTAACAGTGTTTGCAGGTGAGATTGCAGCGCCGCAGCAGGTTCCAGATCACCACCGGCGGCCGCTCACTGCCAGGGGGCGAGGTGCGCGGCGGCGGGCATTGACCGGCGAGGGTGCGCAGGTACTGACTGATTCGCAGCATGGGCTATTCCTTTGAGTGCGCCGGCGTCAGGCGCAGGCCGGTCTTTTTCAGGATGCGGCTGCTCACCAGCATCTCGTCGGCGCAGCAGGCATCCCCCAGCAGGAAACGCAGGTGCTCGCGGTAGCTGTCGATTTCTTCGCGGCTGCGGCCATGCACCATGGCGAACAGGTTGTAGGGCCAGTCCGGGCGTCGGGGGCGTCGGTAGCAATGGCTGACAAACGGCTGGGCGCCGAGCAGTTCTCCCAGGCGCGGCAGGTGCACATCGGCCACGTCCCACACGGTCATGCCGTTATGCCGATAGCCCAGGCGGTAGTGGTTGGGCACCGCGGCGATACGCCGGATCGCACCTTCGGCCTGCAGGCGCTTGAGCAGGTCGAGGGTCGACTCGACGCTGATGCCCAGTTGCTCGGCGAGCCAGGCCCATGGGTCCTCCACCAGCGGCAGGCCGCTTTGGGTGAGGGCGACCAGTTGCAGGGCCAGGGTGTTGTCAGACCGGGAAATACAGACCGACATGGTAGGTGTGCTCCTTCGGCAGGTTGAGCACCGCCAGCCCGGTGAGGGCCTCGATGCACGACAGGGTATCGGCCAGCTCCTGCGCGGTGGCGCAGGCCAGCACGAACCACATGTTCCAGCGGTGTTCGCGGCGGTAGTTGTGGGCCACCTGGGGCAGGGCGTTGAGCTGCTCGGCGACCGCGTCAAAGCGCGCCTCGGGTACGGCGAGCGCCGCGAGGGTGAAAGCGCCGCCGAGACGCTCGATATCGAACATCGGGCCGAAGCGCGTGAGCATGCCGTCTTCGAGCAAGTCGTGCAGGCGGTCGAGCAGTTCGCTCGGAGGGCAGTGCAGTTCCTCGGCCACCTGCTGCCACGGCTGGCGCACCAGCGGCAGGCCGCGTTGCAGGCGGTTGATCAGTTGTCGATCCAGTTCATCCATGGGCCCATACCTGTGACGGCGGCGGCGCGAAACGCCCGCCGCATTGCTTGAAGGCGCGGGTGCTGAACAGCAGTTGGTGGGGCAGGTCGCTGAGCAGATGCTGCTCCAGCAACGCCTGGATCTGCGCCTCGACCACCGCGCGCTCGCGCCCATGCACCATGCAGAACAGGTTGTAGCGCCACTGCGGCAGGCGCCGCGGGCGCTGGTAACACAGGTTCACGCCGGGCGCGCGGGCCAGGCGCGCACCGACTTCATCGACCAGTGCATCCGGCACATCCAGCACCAGCATGGCGTTGGCCACAAAGCCCAATGCGCGGTGGTTGAGCACCAGGCCGACGCGACGGAACAGGCCCTGGTCGTGCCATTGCTGCATCTGTTGCAGCACCTGATCGTGGTGGGCACCGATCTGCTCGGCGAGCTCGTCGTAGGGCCGTGGCACGATGGGCAAACCGCGCTCCAGGCACTGGCGCAGGTCGAGCATCTGCTCGTGGTTCAGTGGCGCGATCACGGCTGCTCTCCGAGGGAGAATCCAAGGTCGATGCGGTAGGCGGTGAGCATCGGCAGGTCCAGGGGCGTGAGGCCGGTGTCTTGCTCCAGCTCATCGAGGACTTGCTGCAAGTGCTGGCGATGGGGCCCGGTGAGCACGAACCACAGGTTGTAATGATGCTCGCGGGCATAGTTGTGATTGACCTCCGGGTACTGGCTGACCCGCGCCGCCACTTGTTCCAGGCGCTCGATCGGCACTGCCAGGGCGGCCAGGGTGCTGGCGCCGGCGCGGGTGTGTTCGAACACCGGGCCAATGCGCGACAACGCGCCGGCCAGTTCCAGGCGTTGCAGGCAGTCCATCACCTCGGCCGCGCTGCAACCCAGCACTTGGGCCATTTCGCGGTAGGGCTCGGCGCACAGCGGCATGCCGTGCTGGAAGCGTTCGATCAATTGTTGGCTGAGCGAATCAAGGTCCATTTCAATACCCCATCTTTTGCGCGCGCAGGCTGAAGAAAATCCCGCTGGGACTCTGGGCCGGCAGGCTTTTCAGCAGGGTCAGGCGGTACGGGTCCCACACTTGCAACTGTTCGCCGTCGCGCACCGACAGCCACAGTTGCTCGCCGCGCCCGCTGAACTCCATGTGCAACACGCCGGGGCCGGGACGCAGGTCGGCGACCACCTGGTGGGTTTCGGTGTCGAGCACCTGCACCCGGTCGTTGTCCGGGTAGGCGAAGTTGACCCACAGCTGGCGCCCGTCGGGGCGTGCAGTGACAAAGATCGGCTGCCCGGCCACCGGGATCGCCGCCGTCTGCCGCCAGGTGCGCGCGTCCATCACCAGCACCTGGTGACGTCCCACCGCCGGCACGAACGCCTGGTCATCGGCGACGGCCCAGCCCTCCAGGTGGGGCATCTTGTAGACGGGCAGCTTGGCCTGGCCGCGCCCATAGTCCTTGAGCACGCGCACCACGCCGCGCTCCGGGTGCCACAGGTCGAGCTGGGCCATGCCGTCTTCACCGAACAGCCCGGCCATGTAGTAGCGGCCGTCGGCGGTGATCAGCGCGTCATAGGGTTGCTCGCCGACGTCCTTGAAGCGGGTGATATGCGGCGGGTTGCCGTGGCTGAAGTCGGCGCTCCAGATCTCGCCGGTGTCGAACAGGCTGAACACGAAGCGCTGCCCGGGCGCATCCACCAGGCCGACCACCCGCGAGCGTTTGCCATCGGCCAGTGCGGTCGCGGGGATGTCGGCGATGAGGGTCAGGTCTTCTGCATCGAACACCTTGACCCCGCCCGGCACGTAATTGGACACGGCGATCAGGCGCCCATCCTGGCTGATGGCGCCGCCGATGCTGTTGCCGCCCTGGATGATGCGCCGCTCGATGCGTTGGCGCAGCAGGTCGATCTTGGTCAGCCCGCCATCGCGGGCAAACACGTAGGCATAGCGCTGGTCGCGGGAAAACACCGCCGAGGCGTGGGACAGGTCGCCCAGCCCCTCGATACGGGCCAGTTCGGTCATGCCGGTGCTCTCGATAATCTGCACGCTGCCGCTGGCGCGTTCGATCACCAGGCCCAGGTCGCCGCTGCCGCGCAACGCGGGTTGGGCACAGGCACCCAGCAACAGGCACAGGGATAACAGGGTAGGGCGCATCATGGTGGGGGGCTTCCTTGCAAAAGGCGGTCGACCAGCCAGGCAATATCGCCGGCACTCAGCAGCGGGCCCCAACCGGGCATGGCGCGGGCAGGGCGGCCGTAGGTCACGGTGGCGATCAGGCTGGCGCGGCTTTGGTGGGCCAGGGCTTGCGGTGTGAGGGCAGGGCCCAGGCCGCCGGTGAGGTGCAGGCCATGGCAGGCCCCGCAATCCTGGGTCAACAGGTGTTCAAGGCGGGCAGCGTCCGGGGTGGCCGCTGCCCGCGCGGGAATCAGCAGGAGCAGCGCCATGGCCGTACCGATCATCGATGCTTGCATGGCGTGCTCCTTGTGCTTATTTCAAGGTCAGGACCCAATCGGCCAACACCTTGGCTTCATCATCGGTGACCTGGTTCGGCGGCATCGGCACCGGTCCCCAGTTGCCCTGGGTACCGTTCTTGATATGGCTGGCCAGGGTCGTGGCTGCGTCTTTCACACCGGCATTCTTGGCGGCGACGTCCTTCAAGGCCGGCCCTACCAGTTTGCTGTCGATCATGTGGCAGCCCACACAGGGTTTGCTGTTGAACAACCCCGGGCCGTCTTGTGCCAACGCCGGTTGCAGGCTGAGCGCCGCGGCGGATGCCAGCAGTGCGAGGAGAATATTTTTCATTCGGTGACCTCGTGTTGATGGGGCTCAATAAATATCGTGTTGGGTGTTGTAGACGTTGAATTTTCCGGTCGGCGTGATCAGGCGCTTGTCGCGGATCACCTGCTTGAGCTTCAAGGTCTTGTCATCGATCACCACCAGCGCCGACTCTTCGGTCTGGCCGTTCCACACCGAGAACCACACCTCGTCACCGGCCTTGTTGTATTCCGGTTGCACCACCCGCAGCGCGCCTTGCTTGATGCCCGAATACTCGGCAATCGGCAGCACGGTGTAGCCCTTGTCCAGCTGGTTGATGTCGAACACCGCCACCGACTGGCTGAGCTTGGCGTCGGGGTTGAGGGTGGTGTCGACGTACAGGTGATGGGAGTTGGGGTGGGTCTTGATAAACAGCGAACCGCCGCCCTGGCCCTTGAGGGATTCCACCTGCTTCCAGGCGTATTGCGGGTGCTTGACCGGGTCGGTGCCGATCACCGAAATACCGCCGTCGCCCAGGTGGCTGGTGGCCCATACCGGCCCGTATTTTGGGTGATTGAAGTTGGCGCCACGGCCAGGGTGCGGGGTCTTGCCGACCTCTACCAACGCGGTGAGCTTGCGCTCCCTGGAGTCGATCACCGCGACCTTGTTGGCGTTGTTCGCGGCAGTCATGAAGTAGCGGTGGGTGCTGTCCCAGCCGCCGTCATGCAGGAACGGCGCGGCGTCGATGGTGGTGATGGTGAGGTTCTTGATGTCCTGATAATTGACCAGCATCACCTTGCCGGTTTCCTTGATATTGACGATGAACTCCGGCCACTCGTGGGAGGCGATGATCGCCGCCACGCGGGGTTCGGGGTGGTATTCCTGCTTATCGACGGTCATGCCCCGGGTGGACACGATCTGCCTGGGCTCCAGGGTTTCGCCATCCATGAGGGTGAACTGCGGCGGCCAGTAGGAACCGGCAATCGCGTACTTGTCTTCATAGCCCTTGAACTTCGACGTCTCCACCGAGCGCGCTTCGATACCCACCTTGATCTCGGCGACTTTGGTCGGCTCCAGGGGCCACAGGTCGATCATGTCGATCTTGGCATCGCGGCCGATCACCAGCAGGTAGCGGCCCGAGGCGGAGATACGCGAGATATGCACGGCGTAACCGGTGTCGATCAGTTTGATGATCTGCTTGGTGTCGCCGTCCACCAGGGCGATCTTGCCGTCGTCGCGCAGGGTGACCGAGAACAGGTTTTGCAGGTTGAGGGTGTTCAGTTGTTTTTTCGGCCGGTCTTCGGGCTTGACCAGCACTTTCCAGGTCTTGAGGGTTTCGGCCATGCCCCATTCCGGCGGGGTGGGCGCGGTGTGCTGGATGAACGTGGCCATGCTGGTGATCTGCGCCTTGGTCAGCGCATTGGACGTGCCCCAGTTGGGCATGCCGGCCGGGGAGCCGTAGGTGATCAGCGCTTCCAGATAAGCCTGGCCGCGGGCCTGGGTGATGTCCGGGGTCAGCGGCTTGCCGGTGGCGCCTTTGCGCAACACACCGTGGCAGCCGGCGCAGCGTTCGAAGTAAATCTGCTTGGAGGCGTCGAACTCCGCCTGGCTGATGTCCGGCGCGCCGGGGCTTTTCACCATCCCGGTCGGCGCGTCGCCATGGGCGTTGATGGGCAATGCGAGGGCCAGGGCGCAGCTCAGGCTGGCAAGACTCAGGACCCAGGGTTTTCTGTTGCGAGTCAGCATTCCATATCTCCTCAGGCAAGACCTTTGCGATGCCCGGCGAAGGCGGGGTAGAGCGCAGGTTCTTAGTGCCAGGCAAGACTATGTTGCAGTGGCGCAAGGCTCGCTTGACGGCGATCAAGTTTGCCGTTGTACGTGCTTGCCAGGTTGTCGCAGGGGCCCTTAGCGTGGGGGCCGAACCCGTTGCGAGTACGCGTGATGACCGAGCCCTTCTACCAACCGCAGGACAACGAACAGCAGCTGTTCGAACACGCCTGGCGCCACCACCTGCCGGTGCTGATCAAAGGCCCCACGGGCTGTGGCAAGACGCGCTTCGTGCAGCACATGGCGCATCGCCTGAACCTGCCGCTGTACACCGTGGCCTGCCACGACGACCTCAGCGCCGCCGACCTGCTCGGCCGCCACCTGATCGGCACCGACGGCACCTGGTGGCAGGACGGCCCACTGACCCGCGCCGTGCGCGAAGGCGGGATCTGCTACCTCGACGAAGTGGTGGAAGCGCGCCAGGACACCGCCGTGGTGCTGCATCCGATTGCCGATGAGCGCCGTGAACTGTTCCTGGAACGCACCGGCGAAGTGCTCAAGGCACCGTCGTCGTTCATGCTGGTGGTGTCGTACAACCCCGGCTACCAGAACTTGCTCAAGGGCATGAAACCCAGCACCCGCCAGCGCTTCGTGGCGATGCGTTTTGGTTACCCGCCGGTGGCCGACGAGGAACGCATCGTCGCCCGCGAGGCCGGTGTGGATGTGGCACTGGCCGCCCAGGTCGTGCGCCTGGGCCAGGCGCTGCGTCGGCTTGATCAGCATGACCTGGAGGAGGTGGCCTCCACCCGGCTGCTGATCTTCACCGCCCGCCTGATCGGCGCCGGCATGAGCCCACGCGAAGCCTGCCTGGCCTGCCTGGCCGAACCGCTGAGCGACGACCCGCAAACCGTCGCCGCACTGATGGACGTGGTGGATGTGCACTTTGCCTGAACCGCGCCGCCTGCCAGGCGACCTGGCGATGTGGTTCTTCATCCTCGCCGAGCTGTCGGTGTTCGCGATTCTGATCCTCACGTTTGCCGTGACCCAGGCGCTCAAGCCCGAGCTGTTTGCCGCCGGGCGCGCACAGCTGGATACCTCGACCGGGTTGGCGATGACCTTGAGCCTGCTGACCGCAGGTGCGTTGGCGGCGTTGGCGGTGCAGCAGGTGCGATTGCAGCGCTGGCGACGCGGCGCCGGTTTGTTCGTCGCGGCGTTGTTGGTGGCGCTGGTGTATGTGGCGATCAAGCTTGGCGAGTACGCCCACCTGGGCGCTGCCGGACTGGGCCTGGAGCACAGCACGTTTTTTACCTTGTACTGGATACTCACGGGGTTTCATTTCCTGCATGTGCTGCTGGGGATGGTGATTCTCGGGTGGCTGGCGCTGGGCTGCTGGCGCGGCGGGCTGTCGGTCGGCGGGCTGGAGTCGGGGGTGCTGTATTGGCACATGGTGGATCTGGTGTGGGTGGTGTTGTTTCCGCTGGTCTATGTGATTCGCTGAGGTGTGTATGACGGGTTCCCGGACGCTGATCCTGTGTTGGCTGATGTTGGTGGTGCTGAGCGTTGGCACTGTGCTGACGGGGGCATCCGGATTGTGGTGGGGGGTGTTGTTGCTGGCGGTGGTCAAGGGGTGGGTGATTGTGGATGGGTTTATGGCGTTGCGGCGTGGGCCGTGGTTGTGGCGGATTGTGATGGTGGGGTGGGGGGTGGTGTTGATCGCGTTGGTTGGGCTGAGTACATATCCGTTTCCTCGGTAACGGATATGTACCCAACCCAACCCCCACCAAAAAAATACCCTACCAAAACCATCAACATTTCTTGATCGCCATCAAGCAGTTTCCACCCCCCACCTCCCTATCATCCCCTGGCCAAGCAATGAGGAAGCGACCATGTCAGAGACCTTCACCAAGGGCATGGCCAGGAATATCTACTTCGGAGGAAGCGTGTTCTTCTTCCTGATTTTCCTGGCCCTGACCTACCACACCGAACAAACCTTTCCCGCCCGCAGCAACGTCGACCAACTCACCGAATCCGTCGTTCGCGGCAAGGGCGTCTGGGAGCGCAACAACTGCGTCGGCTGCCACACCTTGCTGGGCGAGGGCGCTTATTTCGCGCCGGAGCTGGGCAATGTGTTCAAGCGCCGGGGCGGCGAAGAAGGGTTCAAGCCGTTCCTGCATGCCTGGATGAAGATGCAGCCCCTGGGTGTACCGGGGCGGCGGGCCATGCCGCAATTCAATCTCAGCGACCAGGAGGTGGACGATATGACCGAGTTCCTCAAATGGAGCTCGAAGATCAATACCAATAACTGGCCACCGAACAAGGAGGGCTGAGCCATGCGCAGTGCCAATCCATACTTGAAATTCCAATCCCAGGCCGTGGCCAAACCCTATTTTGTGTTCGCCCTGATCCTGTTTCTCGGTCAGGTGCTGTTCGGTTTGATCATGGGCCTGCAATACGTGATCGGCGACTTTCTGTTCCCGTTGATCCCCTTCAACGTGGCGCGGATGGTCCACACCAACCTGCTGATCGTCTGGCTGCTGTTCGGCTTTATGGGCGCGGCCTACTACCTGGTGCCCGAGGAGGCCGAACGCGAGCTGCACAGCCCGAAACTGGCGATCGTCCTGTTCTGGGTGTTCGCCGCCGCCGGGGTGTTGACCATCCTCGGCTACCTGCTGGTGCCGTATGCGGCGCTGGCCAGGCTGACCCACAACGAACTGCTGCCGACCATGGGGCGCGAGTTCCTGGAGCAACCGACCATCACCAAAATGGGCATCGTCGTGGTGTGCCTGGGCTTTCTGTACAACATCGGCATGACCCTGCTCAAGGGCCGCAAGACCACCGTCAGCATGGTGATGATGACCGGGCTGATCGGCCTCGCGGTGTTCTTCCTGTTCTCCTTCTACAACCCCGGCAACCTGGCGCGGGACAAGTTCTACTGGTGGTGGGTGGTGCATCTGTGGGTCGAAGGCGTGTGGGAGCTGATCATGGGCTCGATGCTGGCCTTCGTGCTGATCAAGGTCACCGGCGTCGACCGTGAAGTGGTGGAGAAATGGCTGTACGTGATCATCGCCATGGCCTTGATCACCGGGATTATCGGTACTGGTCACCACTTCTTCTGGATCGGCGCACCCGAGGTGTGGCTGTGGGTCGGTTCGATCTTCTCGGCCCTGGAGCCGCTGCCGTTCCTGGCGATGGTGATGTTTGCCTTCACCATGGTGAAGCAACGTCGGCGCCAGCACCCCAACCGCGCGGCCACGTTGTGGGCCAAGGGCACCACGGTCACGGCGTTCTTCGGCGCGGGCGTCTGGGGTTTCCTGCACACCCTGGCACCGGTCAACTTCTACACCCACGGCACCCAACTCACCGCCGCCCACGGGCACCTGGCGTTCTTCGGTGCCTACGCCATGATCGTGATGACCCTGATCAGCTACGCCATGCCCCGCCTGCGCGGTATCGGTGAAGCGCCGGACGCGCGTTCGCAGACCCTCGAAATCCGGGGCTTCTGGATGATGGTGCTGTCGATGGTGATGATCACGCTGTTCCTCACCGCTGCCGGGGCCGTGCAAGTCTGGCTGCAACGCTGGCAGGTGGACGGGGTGGCCTTGCCGTTCATGGCCACGGTGGAGCATTTGCAGGGACTGTTCTGGGCGCGGTTGGTCAGTGGACTGGTGTTCCTGCTCGGGCTGGCCTGCTACCTGTGCAGCTTCCGGCAACGCGCCCGGACGGCTGGAGCACCGGTACCGATTGTCCATTGAAGTAACGCGGTCCAAATGTGGCAGGGGGCTCACTGTGGCAAACGGGCCTGCTGTGGTGAACGGGCTCGCTGTGGTGAGCCGGCTTGCTGTGATGAGCGGGCTTGCTGTGGTGAGCCGGCTTGCTGTGATGAGCGGGCTTGCTGTGGTGAGTGGGCTTGCTGTGGTGAGCGGGCTTGCCCCGCGCTGGGCTGCGCAGCAGCCCCCTGGGATCTAAGCCCCACTCACCACAGCAAGCCCCTCCCACATTTGCACCGCAGTGTACCCGTCGAATCCCCACTAGTTGGAGCCCCTCCCATGGCCTTCACCCTTGAGCTGGAAGAATGGGTCGGCAGTGCCTGGCACCGCTTTATCACCCGCCGCGCCAGCGTCGATTTTCCGCACGCGCGAGTCGAGCTGGTCGACCGCCAGCGCAGCCTCGCCGTATTGTTTCGCGCCCTGGGCGGTGCCAGCGGGATCGCCCTCGAAGCCGCCAGCGAACGCGACCTGCTGCTGCGCCGCAACCTGTTGATGCGCATCGCCGGCACCTGCAAGCATGCACCCCTGGCCTCCTGCGATGGCAATCGTCTGCGCCTGCCGTCGAGCCTGGCGGTGTACCCCTCCGTCACCTTGAACCGGGAGTTGTACCGCTGGCTGGCGCTGCTGGCCGCCCATGCAGGCCCCATGACCCATTGGGCCCGGGATAACCAGCGCTGGACCTGGCTGCTGCTGCAACGCTACCCGGCGCTGTTGCCCAGTTACCAGCGCCTGGTGGACGCGCATCTGAGGCTGCGCCCGGACCCGGCCAGCCTCAAACCAGGTGAAGCGGCCCTGGAAAAAGCCCTGCGCAAGGCCCTGCGCGAGCCCGGCAGCGTGCGCCATTTACCCCGCAGCGAACGTGCCGCCTGGCCGTTGCCCTTATGGCTGTACCCGCCGTTGCACCTGGACACGCCCCAGGCCCTCGACCTTGAAGACGACGCCGACGACCTCGCCACCCCGTCCGGCGAGCAGCAGGGCGCGCCCAAACGTGCCGGCCGTGTGGATGATCACAGCCGTGATGGCGGCCTGCTGGTGGTGCGCCTGGAAAACCTGTTCAGCTGGACCGAGCACGTCGACCTTGATCGCTGGGCCGACGACAGTGAGGACCCGGACGCCGCCCGCGTCGCCGAAGACCTCGACCAGTTGAGCCTGTCGCGCCAGCGCGTGCGCAGGAGTGGCGGCTTGAAGCTGCACCTCGACCTGCCGCCCGCCGATGTGGATGACATCCCCCTCGGCGAGGGCATCAAGCTGCCCGAGTGGGACTACCGCCAACAATGCCTTCGACCCGGTTTCGTCAATCTGCAACGGATGCAGCCACGTGCCGATGCACCGCAACCGTTACCGGCCCGATTACTCGGCCCGGCCCAGCGCCTGCGCCGTCAATTCCAGCAGCTGCGCACCGACCGCCAATGGCTGCGCCGGCAACCCCAGGGCGCGGAGCTGGACCTGCAAGCCTGGGTGGATTTCCAAGTGCAACGCCAACACGGCGCCTGCACCGAACGCGGCTTGTACCAGGAGCAACGTCACACCCGACGCGACCTGGCATGCCTGCTGCTGGCGGACCTGTCGATGTCCACCGACGCGCATTTGAACGACACGCAAAAGGTCATCGACGTGATCCGCGACAGCCTGTTGCTGTTCGGCGAAAGCCTGGCCGGGCTGGGAGATGCGTTTGCGTTGTATGGCTTCTCGTCCCTGCGCCGCCATCAGGTGCGCCTGCACCAGCTCAAGACCTTCGAGCAAGCCTATGACGACCGCACGCGCGGCTGCATCCAGGCGCTCAAGCCGGGGTACTACACGCGCATGGGCGCCGCGATTCGCCAGGCCACCCAGTTGCTGGGCACGTGCAAACAGCGGCGCAAGTTGTTGTTGCTACTGACCGATGGCAAACCCAATGACCTGGACCTGTATGAGGGCCGCTACGGGGTCGAAGACACCCGCCAGGCAGTGGTCGAGGCGCGGCGCCAGGGCCTGATTCCGTTCTGCATCACCATCGACAGACAGGCCGGGGACTATTTGCCCTATATGTTCGGTGCCCATGGCTACACCCTGATCCGCCAGCCGGAGCAGTTGCCGCTGCGCTTGCCCCAGCTGTACCGGCAACTGACCGAGGGTCAGTAGAAGTCGCGCGGCAACCAGAAGAACATCGCGATGCAAAACAGCGTCAGGCCCAGGCAGAACCACTGGAAACGCCGTAGCTGCCGCGCTTGCAGGCTGGCATCCGCGGCGGGCAGGGACGTTCCGCAGCCGGCGCACGCCTCGCGCACGTCGGCATTGCGCTGCTGGCAATACAGGCAGGTTTTCACTCGAATTGCTCCAGGCGCAACCGGTCCAGAATGGCGATCTGGCGTCCGTCCTGGGTGATGATCTTTTCATCGATCAGGCGCCGGATAATCCGCGAGAAGGTCTCCGGCTGGATCGACAGATGCCCGGCAATCAACTGCTTGGCCATCGGCAGTTCGAAGGTGGCGTCGGTGCTGTGCAGGCGCATCAGTTGGGTCAGCAGGTAGCGCACCACGCGGTGGGTGGCGTTTTTCAGCGACAGGGTCTCGATCTCGTTGACCCGCTGGTGCAGGCGCACGCACAGCTTACCGAGCAGGGCGAAGGTCAGGCGGCTGTTGCTGTGCAACAGGCGCATGTAGGTGGCGTTGGACAAACGGTACAACTGGGTGGGGCACACCGCTTCGGCGCAGGCCACGTAGTTGGGGGTGTCCATCAGCATCATGGCCTCGGCGAAGGTCTGGCGCTCGCCGATTACTTCGAAGACTTTCTCCTGGCCGTCGGGAGTCAAACGGTAGACCTTCACCGCACCGGCGATCACAAAGTAAAACGCCTCGGCCGATTCGCCCTGGCGGAACAGCGGCTCGCCTTTGTCGATACTCAGCAATTGGCTGTTGCCCATCAACTCGTCGAGTTCTTCGTCGTTCAGCGGTTCGAACAGGTGATGGCTGCGCAGGATCTGGTGGTGCACGCGATGCAGCACCATGCCCGGTTCCTTGAACAGCAGCGGGGCGTTCACACCAGCACCAGCGAAAGCCCGCTGGCGGCGGCCAGCATGGAGCCGAGGATCACAAACCAGGCGAGGGGGACATAGGCGTTTTTCATCATGGCTCCAAAGCATGCTAAAGGTGTTGTAGGAGCGAGCTTGCTCGCGAAAAAACCACAGACACCGCGTTTAATCAGGATGCCCGCGTCATCGTTAACGTTCTTCGCGAGCAAGCTCGCTCCTACAGTGAGCGCAAGCGTAAGCATTGAAGTGGGTTTGCGACTTGATCTACGACAAGGGCAACGCACGTCCATCGGCGCAAGATTGCCGCAGTCCTGAAGGGAGACCGTGTCATGCAAGTGCTCGATCGGCGCAAGGCCATGTCGATTACCCCGTTGTTTCGCCTGGCCTTCCGGCCATTCTTTCTCGGCGCCTGTGTATTGGCGGCGCTGGCAATCCCCTTGTGGCTGCTGGCCCTGGGCGGGCACCTCGGCACCTGGCAACCCGCCGGCGGCTGGCTGGCCTGGCATCGCCATGAGCTGCTGTTCGGCTTCGGCCTGGCGATCATCGCCGGGTTCCTGCTCACGGCAGTGCAGACCTGGACCGGCCGCCCGGGCATCAGTGGCAACGCCCTGGCGCTGCTTGCCGGGCTGTGGCTGGCGGCGCGCCTGGGTTGGTTGTTCAACCTGTACTGGCCGCTGCTGGCGGTGCTGGAACTGACCTTTCCCCTGGCCGTCGCCGCGGTGATGGGCTGGACCCTCTGGCAGGTAAGACAGAAGCGTAATTACCCGATTGTGCTGGTGCTGGCGCTGCTGACCGTGGCCGATGCGCTGTCGCTGTATGGCTTGCTGCGCAATGACCCCGGCCTGCAGCGCCAGGCGGTGCTGACCGGCCTGTGGCTGGTGGCGGCGATGATGGGTTTGATCGGCGGGCGGGTGATTCCGTTTTTCACCCAGCGCGGTTTGGGCCGGGTCGAGGCGGTCAAGCCCTGGGCGTGGCTGGACCTTATGTTGCTTGGCGGCTCGCTGCTGATCGCCGTGCTGTATGCCGCAGGGCCCGCGTTGGGCGCCAACCTGTGGATCGGCCTGCTGTTCGCCGTCCTCGGGCTGGGGCACCTGGTGCGCCTGGTCCGCTGGCATGATCGCGGTCTGTGGCGCGTGCCGTTGCTGTGGTCATTGCACCTGGCATATGCCTGGCTGGCCGTGGCCTGTCTGGGCATGGCGCTGTGGCACTGCGGCGCGCCGCTCAATCCCAGCCTGGCCGTGCATGCATTGACCATCGGCGCCATGGCCGGGCTGATCCTGGCGATGATCGCCCGCGTCAGCCTGGGCCACACCGGCCGCCCGTTACAGCCGCCCGCAGGGATGACCCTGGCCTTTGGGCTGCTGAACCTCGCGTGTATGTGCCGGGTGGTGCTGGTCCTGCTGTTGCCGATGGCCGCGTTGTGGCTGGCGGGGGTGTGCTGGACCCTCGGGCTCGGACTGTACCTGTGGCGGTATGGCCCGATGCTGTGGCAGGCACGGGTCGATGGGCATCCGGGCTAGGAGGACGTCATGCTCTATTCCACCTTGTTGATCGTGCATCTGCTGGCGGCGATTGCGTTTATCGGCACGCTGTTTTTCGAAGTGGTGATCTGGCACAGCGCCCGCGAGGAGCTGGCCTGGTCCGCGCAGTTCACCTCCGACCACGCCATTGCACGGCGTTCGCGCCAGGTACTGCACGGCGTGGTGGTGCTGCTGTACGGCGCCGGCATCGGCCTGGCCTGGCACTATCGCGGGCTGTTGGCGGTGCCCTGGGCCAGCCATTTCGCCGCGCTGCTGAGCCTGAAAATCCTGCTGGCCCTGAGCATTATCGGCCATTACCTGTGGCTGGCGTACCTGCTGAGTCACCAGCGCTTGAGCCCAAGGCGTGCGACATGGATTCGTCGCAGCATCTTGGTGCATATGGTCGTGATCGTGATTCTGGCCAAGTTGATGTTGCGCTGATCAGGCAGGCTGATAGGTACCTGATGTATAGAGATCAGACATGGGAGGGGCAGTGCGACGATTCGACTTGCTCCCGATGGCGGCCTGTGGGCCGAGCATTTTTTTTGGATTGGGCTGGGTACATATCCGTTGCTGCGGTAACGGCCACCTAGGGTTCCGCCCTTACGGCGGGTCACTTTGGAAAAGAGCCCCAAAGTAACCATGGACTTGTTCCCTCGCAGCGGACGCCAAGAAGCGATATTTTAATCGCAACCTTGGAGGCACCTATGTCACAGCAAACCCGCCGCAGCTACACCGATGACTTCAAAGCTCAAGCAGTGACACTTGCTGAAAGTATTGGTCGAGGAGAAGCTGCCCGACAGTTGGATATCTCGGTCAAAACCCTAGGGAATTGGCTGGACGCCGCACGCAACGGGCGTCCTCTCAGTTCTCCCTCCCGGCATCCGGTTTCTGACCTGGAAAGCGAGCTGGCCCGGCTTCGAGCTGAAAATGCCACGCTTAAAATGGAACGAGAAATCCTAAAAAAAGCGACGGCGTTCTTTGCCAGAGAGTCCAACTGAGATACGCCTTCGTCGCCCGTGAACGGACTCACTTTCCAGTCAGGCTGTTATGTCGAGTGATGGAGGTCTCGGTGTCGGGCTTTCACGACTATTTGAAGCGCCAGGAACGTCCTGATCCAGATGCGGCGATTCGCTTGGAAATTCGTGCGATTCATCGGGCAAGCCGCGGCACTTATGGGCGACCACGTATGGTTAAGGCGCTTCATAACCGGTCGTACGCGATAGGACACAAGCGAGTAGCTCGTCTGATGAGAGAGGAGATGCTGCGAGGAAAAATCAAAGCACGGTTCAAACACTCGACGGATAACCGGTATATCCAACCCATTTCTGAGAACGTGTTGAAACGACGCTTTTCTGTGACAAGCCCGGCGCCCGCCTGGGTGGGGGATATCACGTATATTTCGACTCGCCAGGGTTGGTTGTACCTGGCTGTGGTGTTAAGTGTCCAAACCCGGCAGGTACTGGGTTACAGCCTGTCGGACCGTATGCCCGAGGGCTTGGTACAACAGGCGTTCATGAACGCCTGGACTAAAGCGCCAGTTGATCACGGTGTGATTTTTCACTCTGATCGAGGCCGGCAATACACCGGTAGCGGTTTTCGCAGCATGATCGCGGAAAGAGGCTTCGTGCAAAGCATGAGCCGTAAAGGAAATTGCTGGGATAACGCCGTGGCAGAGAGCTTTTTTGCCACACTCAAGAAGGAAGAAGCCACCGGTGTGTATCCCAGCAAAGCGCAGGCCCATACATCAATCGCAAGCTACATCCATGGGTTTTACAACGCGGCACGGCTGCACTCGGCGCTGGGATACAGCTCACCTAATGACTACGCAAAGCAACTGAAGCAAACTGCTTAACACTCGCTTCATGGCGTACGTTTTGAGGGAACAAGTCCACCAAAAGGCTCTCGCCCCACCACTCGGTACCTCGCCTAGGCTCGGTATGCCCGAACGCAGGCTTGAATCCGTGGGCCGCCGTCATGGGCCATCCCTGGCCCAGGACGGCTAACCCGGCGTCCTGCCGGGTTACCCACGGATTCAAGCCTGCGTTCGGCCAGCGTGTTTGACGGGGCGCCTGAGATCAAGATCAAGATCAAGATCAAGAGCCAGAGCCAGAGCCAGAGCCAGAGCCAGAGCCAGAGCCAGAGCAACAGCAACAGCAACAGCAACGCGATCCGTTGTGTAGCCCCCGACACCTCAAGCAATCACATGCGGCGTCATGCCACGGGCGAATGTTGATCGCGGTCAAGGGATAAATGCGCGGAGGTTCCCAAACTGTGGCGAACTTTCTGGAGGACTGCGCCATGCCCCTGTCTCTTGCGCAATTGCGCCGCAACTACACCCTTTATGGCCTGCGTGATGACTTGGTGCAGGACGATCCCTTGGTGCTGTTCGGCCAGTGGCTGGATCAGGCGCGTAAAACCGAAGTGCCTCCGGCCGAGGCCAATAGCATGGCCTTGGCTACGGTCGATCATGACGGGCATGCCCATTGTCGCATCCTGCTGCTCAAGGGTTTCAGCGCCGAGGGTTTTTTCTTTTTCGGCCATTACCAGAGTGCCAAGGGCCAGGAGTTGGCGAGCAATCCCCATGCGGCCATGACGTTTTTCTGGCCGGGGCTGGAGCGTCAGGTGCGTATCGAAGGCCCGGTGGTGCGGGCGGATGCGCAGTTGTCGGACGATTATTTCGATGCGCGACCGGCCGCCAGTCAGTTGGGCGCCTGGGCGTCGCCGCAAAGCCAGCCCCTTGGCCATCGCAGCGAGCTGGAAAGTCGCTTGCGTGATGTCACCGAGCGTTTCGCCGGGCAGCAACCGCCCCGGCCCGAGCATTGGGGCGGTTACCGCCTGCAGCCGCAGCGTATCGAGTTCTGGCAGGGCCGGCCCGACCGTCTGCATGACCGTCTCGACTACCGCCTGCATGCGGGCATTTGGCAGCGCACGCGCCTGGCCCCCTGAACGAGATACCTCCTTGGAGGAATAGGCCCTGCGCCCGTTGCGGCGCAGGCTGACGGCAACTTTCTTGACGCCTGGAGCCTTGATCATGGCCCATTTGAAACAACGCAATTTCGTGCCCCTGAACATCGCCGTGCTGACCATCAGTGACACCCGTACCCTCGACACCGACACCTCCGGCCAGACCCTGGTGGACCGCCTCGAAAGTGCCGGGCATGTGCTCATCGACCGTGGCCTGGTGATCGACGACATCTACCAGATTCGTGCGCAAGTCTCCTTGTGGATCGCGGACCCCGAGGTGCAAGTGGTGCTGATGACCGGCGGTACCGGTTTCACCGCCCGCGACAACACACCCCAGGCGGTGTTGCCGTTGCTGGACAAACACGTGGAAGGCTTCGGTGAGCTGTTCCGCCAGGTGTCCCTGGCCGAGATCGGCACTTCCACCTTGCAGTCCCGCGCCCTGGCCGGCATCAGCAACGGCGTGCTGGTGTGCTGCATGCCGGGCTCGCCGGGGGCGTGTCGCACCGGCTGGGACCAGATCCTGGCGGGGCAGTTGGACAGCCGCACCGGCCCGTGCAACTTCGTGCCGCACCTCAAGCCCCAGCCTGAGCAAACCCTGCAAGCCTGCGAGTCGCGTTCATGAGTGTCTCGGTGTGTGACAGCGGCCACCTGATGCCGGTGGACGAGGCCATTGCCACGCTGCTGGCCCAGGCGCCGCCGCCGCCGAGCACCGAGGTGATTGGTCTCGAGCAGGCCCTGGGGCGGGTGGTCGCCGAAGAGCTGTTCTCGCCCCTGGATTTGCCCGGTTTCGACAACAGCGCCATGGACGGCTACGCCCTGCGCGCCGAGGACGTGCCGGCCGAAGGCGGCTACCTGATGCTCGCCGGGCGCATTGCGGCGGGGCAGCACAGCAAGGTGAGCGTGCAGGCCGGGCAGGCCGTGCGCATTTTTACCGGTGCGCCGCTACCGCCTGGCGCTGACACGGTGGTGGCACAGGAGCGTTGCCGCCTGTACGGCCAGCGCATCTGGTGCCCGCCGGTACGTCTCGGCGAGCACGTGCGCAAGCAGGGTGAAGAGCTGCAGCGTGGGCAGACCCTGATCGCCGTCGGCAAGCGCCTGCGCGCCCAGGACATCGGCTTGCTCGCCTCGGCCGGCATCCCTCGGTTGAAAGTCTATCGCCCGTTGCGGGTGTGCCTGCTCAGCAGCGGCAACGAGCTGCGTGACCCGGGCGAGGCGCTGGTGCCGGGGCAGATCTACAACAGCAACCGCTATGCCCTGGCCGCGTTATTGCGTAGCTGGGGCGTGGACGTGCACGACTACGGCGTGATGGCTGACGAGTTGGCCGCCAGCCGTGATGCGCTGGCCCTGGCCTCGTCCGAATGCGACCTGTTGCTGACCTCGGCGGGGGTGTCGGTGGGGGAGGAGGACCATCTCAAGCAGGCCATCGAAGCGCTCGGCCGCGTGGACTTCTGGCGCCTGGCGATTCAGCCCGGCAAGCCCCTGGCGTTTGGCGAAGTGGCGGGCAAACCGTGGCTGGGCCTGCCCGGTAACCCGTCGGCGGCGCTGATCACCGCGTTGGTGGTGGTGCGTCCGTTCCTGCTGCGCGCCCAAGGAGTGGAACGGGTGTTGCCGGTGCCGATCCAGGTGCCGGCCGCATTCGAATGGCTCACGCCCAACAAGCGCCGCCAGTACCTGCGTGCACGCCTGAGCCCTGGCGAGGACGGGCAATTGCGCGCCGTGCTGCATCCCCAGCAAAGCTCGGCGATGCTCACCGCCGCCTGTTGGGCCGATGGCCTGGTGATCGTCGAGCGTGAGCATCAGGTGCTCAAGGATGAACCGGTGCCGTTTGTGTCTTTCGCTGAATTTCTCTGAGGAGCCCCCATGCAACTGGTCTGCCCGGCAGGCAACCTGCCTGCGCTTAAAGCCGCGGTGCGCCAAGGCGCCGATGCGGTGTATGTCGGTTTTCGCGATGACACCAATGCCCGGCATTTCGCCGGGTTGAACATGGACGACAAACAGTTCGACGGTGCCGTCGCCTTTATTCGCCAGCACCAGCGCAAGCTGTACGTGGCGGTCAACACCTACCCGCAACCGAAGATCTGGGCGCGTTGGCAACGCGCCGTCGACCGCGCGGCGGACCACGGCGTGGACGCCCTGATCGCCGCCGACCCCGGTGTGCTCGACTACGCCAGCCGTCAGCATCCGCACATGGCCTTGCACCTCTCGGTACAGGGCTCGGCCACCCACGCGGCGGCGCTGAAGTTCTATGCCGAACGCTATGGCATTCGCCGTGCGGTGTTGCCCCGTGTGCTGTCCCTGGCCCAGGTCAAACAGGTGGCGGCTAGCAGCCCGGTGCCCATCGAAGTGTTCGGTTTTGGCAGCCTGTGCATCATGGCCGAGGGGCGTTGCCACTTGTCTTCCTACATCACCGGCGAGTCGCCCAACCTTTGCGGCGTGTGCTCGCCGGCCAAGGCGGTGCGCTGGAGCGAAGACGCCGAGGGCTTGAGCGCGCGCCTGAGCGACGTGCTGATCGACCGCTACACCCCCGACGAACCCGCCGGCTACCCGACCCTGTGCAAGGGCCGTTTCCTGGTCGGCGGCAAGCGCTTCCATGCCCTCGAAGAACCCACCAGCCTCGACACCCTCGACCTGCTGCCGGAGCTCAGCACCATCGGCGTCGAAGCGGTCAAGATCGAAGGCCGGCAACGCAGCCCGGCGTATGTGGAACAAGTCACCCGGGTCTGGCGCGCCGCGCTCGACGCCCACCGCAGCGCACCGGCCAGCTTTGTGGTCAAGGACCAATGGCGCCAGGTGCTGGCCGGGTTATCCGAAGGCAGCCAGACCACACTCGGCGCCTACCATCGTGCATGGCAGTGAGGAGACACAGATGAAACTCAGCCTGGGACCGGTGCTGTTTTATTGGGATAAGGAACACCTGGGGCGCTTCTACTCGGACATGGCCGGCTTGCCCCTGGACGTGATTTACCTGGGCGAAACCGTGTGTGCCAAGCGCCGCGCGTTTTCCCTGGACCGTTGGTTAGGCCTGGGCCGGGAGCTGCAAACCTGCAGCTCGGCGCAGATCGTGTTGTCGAGCCTGACCTTGATCGAAGCCGCCTCCGAACTGTCGAGCCTGCGCCGCCTGTGCGACAACGGCGAGTGGCTGGTGGAGGCCAATGACATGGGCGCGGTGCAGATGCTGATCGAGCGCAAATTGCCCTTTGTCGGCGGCCCGGCGCTCAACCTCTACAACGGTCACGCCCTGGTGCAACTGCTCGACGCCGGCATGCAGCGCTGGGTGCCGCCGGTGGAGTGCTCCCAGGGCCTGATCGCCGACGTGCTGGAGCAGGTGCGCGAATTGGGCCGGCCGTTACCCGAAGTGGAGATCTTCGCCTACGGCCATTTGCCCCTGGCCTACTCGGCGCGTTGCTTCACCGCCCGCGCGGAAAACCGCCCGAAGGACGATTGCCAGTTCTGCTGCATCAACTACCCCGATGGCATGGCACTGACCAGCCAGGAAGGGCAGGCGTTGTTCACCTTGAATGGCATCCAGACCATGTCTGCCGACGTTACCAACCTGCTGGCCGATTACCCCGGCCTGGTGTCCAGCGGCGCCAACCTGTTGCGCCTGAGCCCCCGGGCCGAGGGCATGGTCGAGGTGGTACGTGCCTACGACCAGGTACGCCAGGGCGCTACGCCGCCGCTGTATGTCGAAGGCTGCAACGGCTATTGGCACGGCCAGGCGGGTATGTTGCGGGTTGAGGAGGTGGGCCTGTGCTGAGTCGTAAACCATGGCTGCTCAAGGGTGCCGACCGGTTGTTGCCGTTGATCCGCCGTGTGCCGTTTGGCGTACAGCGCCTGGTCTTGCAGCAAGCCCTCAACCGCTGCCTGGCCGAACCCCTGGGCGACGGCGGGTTTGACCTGCTGCGCGGGCGTTGGCTGTGTTTGCGTATTCCTGACCTGGGGTTGTGCTGGTACCTGACCCTGGGGCGGGATGGGTTGCGGATTGCGCAAAAGGCTGAGGCGCAGGTCAGCATCAGTGGTAATTGGCGGGAGTTTCTGTTGCTGGCCAGCCGCCAGGAAGATCCGGATACGTTGTTCTTTCGCCGCCGGTTGGTGATTGAGGGGGATACGGAATTGGGGCTGGGGTTGAAGAATCTGATCGACAGTTTGGACCCGGATGTGTTGCCGCCCTGGTTGTGGCGGAATCTGGAGCGGGCGGGGCGGGCGTCAGCGGTTCATAGCGGGCACTGATCAGCCGGCCTGATAGCCCATCAACTGTTCTTCGCAGAGGATTCGAATGGTGCGCCGCTGCACCTCGATCAACCCGCCTTCCACCAGCCGGTGCAGGATCCTTGAAAAGGTCTCCGGCTGGATCCCCAGCTTCGACGCCACCAGGCGCTTGGGCACTTGCAGCACCACCTCGCCACTCAGTGCATCGCGCTCCTGGAACAGGAAGTTGATCACCCGGCGGCTGGCGTTGGCCAGGGTCAGGGTGTCGATGTCCTTGAGGCGCTGATGCAGGTGGATGCTCATGCTGGCCAGGATCGCCAGGCAGATTTTCGGCTGGTCTTCCAGGGCCCGGCGGTAGTGCTGGCCTTCGATGCTGACCAGCACACTGTCCTTGAGCGCGGTGGCACTCACCGGATAGGCCTTGGCCTGGGTGAACAGCAGCGCTTCGGCAAAGGTCTGGCCGGGCTGGATGATTTCCACCAGGTGTTCCTGGCCTTCGCCCGTAACCCGATGCAGCTTGATCTGGCCGCTGACCAGCAGGAAGAAACGCTCGGCCGCGTCACCCTGGTGCATCAACGGCGCATGGCCGGGCAGGTGCTTGAGGTTGGCCAGGGTGCAGACGTCCTGGAAGGTTTTTTCCGGGAGCTGGCTGAACAGGTGATGGCGACGCAGGGTGAGCACGATGTGGGGATGGGTGAGCATGGTTGGGCCTCCGCAATGGGCTAGCGTAGAGGGCTTGGGGCGGGGTTGATATGCCTCTGTGGGGGTACCTCTTGCGGGGTTTGTGTAAACAATGTGGGGGGGCTTGCCCCCGATGAGCAAGGGTATCTACACAACTTTTTCAGACCCTGACAAATCTCCCTGTGGTGAGCGGGCTTGCCCCGCGCTGGGCTGCGTAGCAGCCCCAGTCCAGAACAATGCGGTGTATCAGACACTCTGTAGACACTGGTTTTGGGGCTGCTACGCAGCCCAGCGCGGGACAAGCCCGCTCACCACAAAAGCCCTATCTGCCGCGCGTTCAGCGTTGAGCCAGCGTTGTGTAGATAGCCATGCCCCGATAAGGGTGTGCCAGTTGACGCATCCGTGGCTGACCCTCTTCAATCGGGAGCAAGTCGAATCGTCGCACCGCCCCTCCCACATTGGGATATGCATCAAACAGCCTCACCCCGCTTGCCGCAAATGCTCCATCGCCCAGACCGCCGCCTCCACCCGCGACCGCAACCCCAGCTTATGCAGCAGATTCTTCACATGCACCTTCACCGTGCCCTCGGTAATCCCCAATTTGTGCCCGATTACCTTGTTGCTGTGCCCACTGGCAATCGTCCTCAGCACCTGGCGTTCGCGCTCGGTCAACTCCACCGCTGCATGGGGCTGCGGCGAGCGCAGGGCCTGGGCCAGGACGCGGGTCAGGCCGGGGCTGATGACCAGCGCGCCATGCAACGCATCGCGGATGTACTGGATCAACAACTCCGGCTCCATGTCCTTGAGCAGATAGCCATTGGCATCCAGGCGCAGCGCATCGCGGATGTCGTCCTCGGCGTCGGACACGGTAAACAGCAGCACCTTGCCGGCATAGTTCATGGCCCGCAGGCGGCGCAGGGTTTCCAGGCCGTTCATGTGCGGCATGTTGTTGTCCAGCAGCACCAGGTCCGGTTGCAGCCCGTCGATCTGGTCCAGGGCTTCCTGGCCGTTGCCGGCTTCGCCGACCACTTGCAGGTCGTCTTCCAGCTCAAGCATCTGGCGCATGCCGTGGCGCATCATCGGGTGATCGTCGACCAGCAGGATACGGTGGCGGGTGAGGGTGTTCATGAGGCGGTGCCTTGTAGGGAGTGGCCGAGAAATTCCGGTTGGAAACGCAATTGCACGCGGGTGCCCTGGGGCTCGCGGGGGCTGATGTCGAGGCGGCCATGCAGACTGCGGGCGCGCTCGTCCATGATGGTCAGGCCGTGGTGTTCGCGGGTGTCGACCTCACCGCAGAAGCCCCGGCCGTCGTCCTCGATGCTCAGGCTCACGGTCTCGCCTTCCTGGCGCAGTTGCAGCCAGGCGTTTTGCGCATGGGCATGGCGCAGGCAATTGGACAGGGCCTCGCGGGTGACCTGCAACAAGTGGATCTGTTCGCTGGCCGACAGCTGGAAGGCCAGGGCGTCCACATGCAGATGCACCTGGAACTCCCCACGCCGCGAGAACTCCTCGGCGGTGTCCTGCAGCTCCTGCACCAGCCCGGCATCGTGGATTTGCAGGCGGAAGGTGGTGAGCAATTCGCGCAGTTGGCGGTAGGCGTTGTTCAGCCCGTCGCGCAGTTCGGCGGTGACGGTGGCCAGGGTTTCCACCGGTTCGCCACGGCGGATCAGGGTTTGCATGCGGCTGACCTGCAGCTTCATGTAGGACAGCGCCTGGGCCAGGGAATCGTGCAGTTCCCGGGCGATGATGGTGCGTTCGTCGAGCAGCAGCAGGCGGTGGTCCTGTTCGCGCTGGCGCTTGAGCGACAGCGAGGTGCCGATCAGGTTGGCCAGGGCCTGGATCAACTGTTTCTCCCAGTCCTGGGGCGCATGGCCGTCGAGGAAGTGCGCCTTGAGTTCGCCCAGTTCCGAGCCCTGGTTGCTGATGCTGAATACCTGGGGGAGCGCCACTTTCTGTTTTTGGCACGTTGCGCAATCACCGATGGCGCAGACGTTGCGGCTATCCCCTCCATTCAAGGAGAGCATCTGCTGGGCCGGCGCCAGGAAGTGCCCTTGCAGGCACAGCGACAGGCGCAGCCCCGGCAGGCGTTTCTGGAAGCGCCGGATCAGTTCATCCAGGCCCTCGGCGTTCGCCAGGCGCGTGGCCAGGCTGCGGCTGCTCTGGTAAAGCAGCTCCAGGGCAGCGTTGGCTTGTTGCAGGTTGAGGGTTTTCTGCCGCACCTGGCTCTCGAGGGTGCGGTGGGAGTGTTCAATGGTTTCGGCCATGGTGTTGAAGCTCAGGGCGAGTTGCCCCAACTCGTCTTCGGAGCGGTGATTGACCCGAGTCTTGAAGTCGCCGTCACGAAAGCGCCGGGTCGCGTGCACCAGTTCTTCCAGCGGGTTGACCACCCCGTACTGCAATTCATACAGGCCGATCAGCAGGATGATCAGCGTGCTGAACAGTGCCAGGCCCTGGATGCCTTGCTGCCAGCCCTGTTTCTGTTCGCTGTGTTGTTGCAGGAGGCTGACGAATTGGTTCAGTTGCTCGACGAACCCCGGTGCGCTGGCCTGGAACAGCACCGCGTCGCCGCGTGCCAGCGCCGGGCGCAGATCGGTGTCCCAGCGCTGCTGGATCTGTTGGTAGCTCTGCAGCAGGGCGCTGCGCGGGCCGTCCTCGAGCACCGCCTTGAGCGATTGGCTGTCGAGGCGCCCTTGCAGGCTGTGGGTGATGGCGTCGATCTCGTCGGCAGGCGCACCGGCCGCCAGTTTCCAGCTCAGGTGGTAGGTCTCCATGCGCACCGAGCCGGCGGTGTTGATGGCGGCCGCGTCGCCCTGGCTGAACCAGGCGATCAGGCCGGCGCTCAAGGAACTGGCGAGGGCGAGGATGGCGATCAGGATCACCGCCAGCCCGGCGCGAGCGGGCAGGGAGCTGCGCAGCCAGTTAAACATGGCGGCGTGATCGAAGGGGGTTGAGAGCCTGCATGGCGGCACCTGCAAAGGGAAAAGGGCTGAGAAACCGCAATCCCTGGCGCACTACCTCTAAAGAGTTGCCGGCAAACCCTCCCACGGGAAAACGCCGGCACAAGAGACCAATCCATTGATAAATAAAGACTTTATCTTGTTGTTAGGACTACCTCCTTAGAGGTATGTGGGGCCAGCATAGCCCCATACCCTCCAGGCGGACGTTGACCTGGGTCAAGTTCCACGGGGGTGTCGCCCCTAACCTGCGCCCATGGAATCACTTTCTGGAGCGCATACCGTGACTCAACCCCGTATGAGACAAGGCCTGGTGCTGGGCATGAGCACCCTGGCCTTCACCGTCTGCTTTATGGTGTGGATGATGTTCGCCGTGCTGGGCGTACCCATCAAAGAGCTGTTGCAACTCAACGAAACCCAGTTCGGCCTGCTGGCCGCCACGCCGGTGTTGACCGGTTCCCTGGTGCGCCTGCCCCTGGGCCTGCTGACTGACCGCTTCGGCGGGCGCATCGTGTTCTTCCTGTTGATGCTCGCCTGCGTGCTGCCGCTGTACCTGATCACCTACGCCACCGCCTATTGGCAGTTCCTGGTGCTGGGCCTGTTCGTCGGCCTGGCCGGCGGTTCGTTTTCGGTGGGCATCGCCTACGTGGCCAAGTGGTTCGACAAAGACAACCAGGGCTTTGCCATGGGCGTGTTCGGCGCCGGCAACGCGGGCGCCGCCGTCACCAAGTTCCTGGCCCCGGCGCTGATCGCCCTCGGCACCTGGCACCTGGTGCCCAAGGTGTTCGGCGCGATCCTGTTTATCACCGCGCTGCTGTTCTGGTTCCTCACCAGCGAGAACAAGGCCCACCGCAGTGCCGGCGGCGCCACCCTGCGCCAGCAGTTGCTGTGCCTGAAAGACCCGGCCGTGTGGCGCTACTGCCAGTACTACTCGATTGTGTTCGGCGGCTATGTGGCCCTGGCGCTGTGGATGACCAAGTACTACGTGCAGGAATACGGCTTCAGCCTGCAAAGCGCCGCGTTGCTGGCCGCGTGTTTCTCCCTGCCCGGCGGCGTGCTGCGTGCGGTGGGCGGCTGGATGTCCGACCGCTGGAGCGCCCAGAGCGTGACCTGGTGGGTGCTGTGGGTGAGCTGGATCTGCCTGTTCCTGCTCAGCTACCCGCAGACCCAATTGCAGGTGCAGACCGTCAACGGTCCCCTGGATTTCCATATCGGCCTCAACGCCACCCTGTTCACCGTGCTGCTGTTCGTGATGGGCATCGCCTTCGCGTTCGGCAAGGCCTCGGTGTTCAAGTACATCGCCAATGACTACCCACAGAACATGGGCGCGGTGTCCGGCATCGTCGGCCTGGCCGGTGGCCTGGGCGGCTTTGTGCTGCCGATCCTGTTTGGCGCCCTGGTGGACCTCACCGGCGTGCGCTCGTCCTGCTTCATGTTGATGTACGGCGTGGTCTGGGTGTCCCTGACCTGGATGTACTTCAGCGAAATGCGCAAGCAACCGCTGTTGGGCAAAACCGCCCAACCTCTCCAAGGAGAATGAACATGTCCATCGCGCAAAAGCCCGGCTCGGGGCCGGTGATCCACGACTGGCGCCCTGAAGACCCGGCGTTCTGGGGCGCCAGCGGCAAGAAGACCGCGACCCGCAACCTGTGGATCTCGATCCCTGCGCTGTTGCTGGCCTTCGCCGTGTGGATGGTGTGGAGCACGGTGATCGTGCGCCTGAACGCCATCGGCTTTACGTTCACCACCGACCAGTTGTTCTGGCTGGCGGCGTTGCCGGGTCTGTCCGGTGCCACCTTGCGGGTGTTCTACTCGTTCATGGTGCCGATCTTCGGCGGCCGCCGCTGGACCGCCCTGAGCACCGCGTCGCTGCTGCTGCCGTCGCTGTGGATGGGCTTTGCGGTGCAAGACCCCAGCACCCCCTACAGCGTGTTTGTACTGATCGCGCTGCTGTGCGGTTTCGGTGGCGGCAACTTCGCCTCGAGCATGTCCAATATCAGCTTCTTCTACCCCAAGTCGCAGCAAGGCACGGCCCTGGGCCTGAACGCCGGCCTCGGCAACCTGGGGGTGTCGGTGATGCAGTTCTGCGTGCCGCTGGTGATCACGTTCGGCGTGTTCGGCCTGGTGGGCGGCCAACCGCAGACCTTGGCGGATGGCAGTCAACTCTGGTTGCAGAACGCCGGTTTCATCTGGGTGCCGTTTATCCTCACCGTCACCGTGGCGGCCTGGTTCGGCATGAATGACCTGTCCAGCGCCCGCGCTTCGTTCAGCGAGCAGGCGGTGATCTTCAAGCGCAAGCACAACTGGCTGATGTGCTGGTTGTACCTGGCGACTTTCGGCTCATTCATCGGCTTTTCGGCGGCGTTCCCGCTGCTGATCAAGACCTCGTTCCCCGATGTGGTGGCGCTGAAATTCGCCTTCCTCGGCCCGCTGGTCGGTGCCCTGGTACGCCCACTCGGCGGCTGGCTGGCGGACAAGCTGGGCGGCGCACGGGTGACCTTGTGGAACTTCGTGCTGATGATCGTGATGGTGTTCGGCGTGCTGCACTTTTTGCCGCAGAACGGGCAGGGCGGTAGCTTCTACGGTTTCCTCGGCATGTTCATGCTGCTGTTCATCACCACCGGCGTCGGCAACGGCTCCACCTTCCGCATGATCCCGGTGATCTTCCGCACCCTGCACGAGAAGGCCAGTGCCGGTAAATCCGCCGCCGAGCGCGAGCAGGCGATCAAGAATGCCGGCAAGGAATCCGCCGCCGTGCTGGGCTTCAGCTCGGCCATGGGCGCCTTCGGTGCGTTCTTCATTCCCAAGTCCTTCGGCACGTCCATGGCCGCCACTGGCAGCCCGGCGATGGCCTTCTACATGTTTGTCGGTTTCTACCTGAGCTGCATCGTCGTGACCTGGTGGTGGTACGCCCGCAAAGGCTGCGCCACACCCTGCTGATCGACCACGAATTCGCGGGGCAACGCACCCCACGGCACGCCTGATGAGGAAAGCATCATGAGTCACCTATTGGATCAACTGCGGTTCTTCAACCGCAAGCAAAACGAATTCTCCGACGGTCACGGCGAGACCCGCAAGGAGTCCCGCGACTGGGAAAACGTCTACCGCTCGCGCTGGCAGTACGACAAGATCGTGCGCTCCACCCACGGCGTGAACTGCACCGGCTCGTGCTCGTGGAAGATCTACGTGAAGAACGGCCTGATCACCTGGGAAACCCAGCAGACCGACTACCCGCGCACCCGCAACGACCTGCCCAACCATGAGCCGCGCGGCTGCCCGCGGGGTGCCAGCTACAGCTGGTACATCTACAGCGCCAATCGCCTCAAGTACCCGAAGATCCGCAAGCCGCTGCTCAAGTTGTGGCGTGAGGCGCGCCAGACCCTGTCGCCGGTGGAGGCGTGGGCGAGCATCGTCGAGGACAAGGTCAAGGCCGACTCCTACAAGAGCAAACGCGGCATGGGCGGTTTCATTCGCTCGAACTGGGAGGAGGTCAACGAGATCATCGCCGCCTCCAACGTCTACACCATCAAGCAATACGGCCCGGACCGCATCGTCGGCTTCTCGCCGATCCCGGCCATGTCCATGGTCAGCTACGCGGCGGGTTCGCGTTACCTGTCGCTGATCGGCGGCGTGTGCCTGAGCTTCTACGACTGGTACTGCGACCTGCCACCGGCCTCGCCGATGGTGTGGGGCGAGCAGACCGACGTGCCCGAATCGGCCGACTGGTACAACTCCAACTACATCATCGCCTGGGGTTCCAACGTCCCGCAGACCCGTACCCCGGACGCGCACTTCTTCACCGAGGTGCGCTACAAGGGCACCAAGACCGTGGCCATCACCCCGGACTATTCGGAAGTGGCCAAGCTCACCGACCTGTGGCTCAACCCCAAGCAGGGCACCGACGCCGCGTTGGCCCAGGCCTTCAACCATGTGATCTTCAAGGAATTTCACCTGGATAAACCGAGCGCCTACTTCACCGACTACGCCAAGCGCTTTACCGACTTGCCGGTGCTGGTGATGCTCAAGCCGATGACCGGGTTCGCGCCCGGCGCCGGCTTCCAGCCCGATCGCTTCCTGCGTGCCTCGGACCTCACCGGCAACCTCGGCCAGGACAACAACCCGGAATGGAAAACCATCGCCCTCGACGAAAGCGGTGAACTGGTGTCGCCACAAGGGTCCATCGGCTACCGCTGGGGTGAGAAGGGCAAGTGGAACATCCTCGCCAAGGAGGGCGGTGAAGGCCGCGCCATCGACCTGAAACTCAGCCTGATCGGTGACGACATCGCCGAAGTGGCCTTCCCGTATTTTGCCGGCGAAGCCCACGAGCACTTCCAGCACGTGGCCGGCGATGCCGTGCAGTTCCGCCGCGTGCCGGTGCACAGCGTGACCCTGGCCGACGGCAGCGTGGCCAAGGTGGCGACGGTGTTCGACTTGTCCGCCGCCAACCTGGCCATCGACCGTGGCCTGGGCGGCCAGAACGTGGCCAGGGACTACGACGACGCCAGCGTGCCAGGCACCCCGGCGTGGCAGGAAGCGATCACCGGCGTCAGCCGCGAGAAAGCCATCCAGATCGCCCGTGAGTTCGCCGACAACGCCGACAAGACCAAGGGCCGCTCGATGATCATCGTCGGCGCGGCGATGAACCACTGGTACCACATGGACATGAACTACCGCGGGCTGATCAATATGCTCATGCTCTGCGGTTGCGTCGGCCAGACCGGCGGCGGTTGGGCCCACTACGTCGGCCAGGAAAAACTGCGCCCCCAATGCGGCTGGCTGCCCCTGGCCTTCGGCCTCGACTGGAACCGCCCGCCACGCCAGATGAACGGCACCAGCTTCTTCTACGGCCACAGCTCGCAATGGCGCCACGAGAAGATGAGCATGCACGACGTGCTCTCGCCCCTGGCCGACAAGTCGCAATTCCCGGAACACGCCCTGGACTACAACATCCGCGCCGAACGCGCCGGCTGGTTGCCGAGTGCGCCACAGCTCAACACCAACCCGCTGCACATTTGCCGTGACGCCGCTGCAGCCGGCATGACGCCGAAAGACTACGTGGTCAAGTCCTGGCAGGACGGCAGCCTGCGCTTCGCCTGCGAACAGCCGGACAGCCCGGTGAACTTCCCGCGCAACATGTTTATCTGGCGCTCCAACCTGCTCGGTTCCTCGGGCAAGGGCCATGAGTACATGCTCAAGTACCTGTTGGGCACCAAGAACGGCGTGATGAACGAAGACATCGGCCACAGCACCGAATGCAAGCCCACCGAGGCCGAATGGGTCGAAGACGGCGCCATCGGCAAGCTCGACCTGGTGACCACCCTCGACTTCCGCATGTCCTCCACCTGCGTGTATTCCGACATCGTCTTGCCGACTGCCACCTGGTACGAAAAAGACGACATGAACACCTCGGACATGCACCCGTTCATTCACCCGTTGTCGGCGGCCATCGACCCCGCGTGGGAGTCGCGTTCCGACTGGGAAATCTACAAGGGCATCGCCAAGGCGTTCTCGGCCATGTCGGTCGGCCACCTGGGCGTGGAGCAAGACCTGGTTACAGTCCCGTTGATGCACGACAGCGTCGGCGAACTGGCCCAGCCGTTTGGCGGCACCGACTGGAAAAGCGCCGGTGTGGCGCCGGTTCCGGGCAAGAACGCGCCGAACATGGCGGTGGTGGAACGCGACTACCCGAACATCTACAAGCAGTTCTCGTCCCTGGGCCCGATGCTGGAAAAACTCGGCAACGGCGGCAAGGGCATCAACTGGAACACCGATGAAGAAGTCGAGTTCCTCGGCGAGCTGAACCATCACGAAAGCGATGCAGGCATCAGCCACGGCCGGCCGAAAATCGACACGGCCATCGACGCCGCCGAAGTGATCCTGTCCCTGGCCCCGGAAACCAACGGCAAGGTCGCCTTGAAAGCCTGGGCCGCGCTGTCGGAATTCACTGGCATCGACCATAGCCACCTGGCGATCTCCAAGGCCCACGAAGCGATTCGCTTCCGCGACATCCAGGCGCAGCCGCGCAAGATCATCTCCAGCCCGACCTGGTCCGGCCTGGAAGACGAGCACGTGAGCTACAACGCCGGCTACACCAACGTGCATGAAAACATCCCATGGCGCACCATCACCGGCCGCCAGCAGTTCTACCAGGATCACCCGTGGATGCAGGCGTTCGGCGAGCAGCTGATGAGCTACCGGCCACCGGTCAACACCCGCACCATCGAAGGGGTGAAGGGCAAGCGCAGCAATGGCGAGACCGAGATCGTGCTGAACTGGATCACCCCGCACCAGAAGTGGGGCATCCACAGCACCTACAGCGACAACCTGCTGATGCTCACCCTGAGCCGTGGCGGACCGATCGTGTGGCTCTCGGAAATCGACGCCAAGCGCGCCGGCATCGAAGACAACGACTGGATCGAATGCTTCAACGTCAACGGCGCATTGACCGCCCGTGCGGTGGTCAGCCAGCGCGTCAAGGAAGGCATGGTGATGATGTACCACGCCCAGGAACGCATCGTGAACGTGCCGGGTTCGGAGACCACCAAGACCCGTGGCGGCCACCACAACTCGGTGACCCGCGTGGTGCTCAAGCCGACCCACATGATCGGCGGCTATGCCCAGCAGGCCTACGGTTTCAACTACTACGGCACGGTCGGTTGCAACCGCGATGAGTTTGTCGTGGTGCGCAAGATGGCCAAGGTCGACTGGCTCGATGGCTCCAGCGGTGATGATTTGCCGCGCCCATTGCCGACTGACATCGAGGAGAACTGAGATGAAAATTCGCTCACAGATCGGCATGGTCCTCAACCTGGACAAATGCATCGGCTGCCACACCTGTTCCATCACCTGCAAGAACGTGTGGACCAGCCGTGAAGGCATGGAATACGCCTGGTTCAACAACGTCGAGTCCAAGCCCGGCGTCGGCTACCCCAAGGAGTGGGAGAACCAGGACAAGTGGAAGGGCGGCTGGGTGCGCAACGCCAACGGCTCGATCAACCCGCGCATCGGCGGCAAGTTCCGCGTGTTGGCGAACATCTTCGCCAACCCCGACCTGCCGAGCCTGGACGACTACTACGAGCCGTTCGACTTCGACTATCAGCACTTGCACACCGCACCATTGGGCGAGCACCAGCCGACCGCACGCCCGCGTTCGCTGGTGTCCGGCAAGCGCATGGAAAAGATCGAGTGGGGCCCGAACTGGGAGGAAATCCTCGGCACCGAATTCGCCAAGCGCCGCAAGGACAAGAACTTCGACCAGATCCAGGCCGACATTTATGGCGAGTACGAAAACACCTTCATGATGTACCTGCCGCGGCTGTGCGAGCACTGCCTCAACCCGGCGTGCGCGGCATCGTGCCCGAGCGGTGCGATCTACAAGCGTGAAGAAGACGGCATCGTGCTGATCGACCAGGAGAAGTGCCGGGGCTGGCGCATGTGCATCAGCGGCTGCCCGTACAAGAAAATCTACTTCAACTGGAAGAGCGGCAAGTCCGAGAAGTGCATCTTCTGCTACCCGCGTATCGAAGCCGGTATGCCGACCGTGTGCGCCGAAACCTGCGTGGGTCGGATTCGTTACCTCGGTGTGTTGCTGTACGACGCCGACCGCATCAGCGAAGTGGCCAGCACCGCTAACGAGCAGGACCTGTACGAGAAGCAACTGGAAATCTTCCTCGACCCGAATGACCCGGCGGTGATTCGCCAGGCCCTGGCCGATGGCGTGCCGCAGTCGGTGATCGACTCGGCCCAGCGTTCGCCGGTGTACAAAATGGCCGTCGACTGGAAGCTGGCCCTGCCGCTGCACCCGGAATACCGCACCTTGCCGATGGTCTGGTACGTGCCGCCGCTGTCGCCGATCCAGAACGCCGCCGCGGCCGGCACCGTGGGCATGAACGGGGTGATCCCGGATGTGGACAGCCTGCGTATTCCGCTGCGTTACCTGGCGAACATGCTCACCGCCGGCGATGAAAAACCGGTCAAGCGTGCGCTCAAGCGCCTGTTGGCGATGCGCGCCTACAAACGCTCCCAGCAAGTCGATGGCGTACAGGACCTGCAAGTGCTCGAAGACGTCGGCCTGAGCGTTGAACAGGTGGAAGAGATGTACCGCTACCTGGCCATCGCCAACTACGAAGATCGCTTCGTGGTACCGAGCGCCCACCGTGAAGACGCCATGAGTGACGCGTTCGCCGAACGCTCCGGCTGTGGTTTCAGCTTCGGCAGCGGTTGCAGCGGCAGCTCCGACACCAACATGTTCGGCGCCAAGAAAGCCAACCGCCGTGACGTGCTGAAAACCGTCCAGATCTGGGAGGACTGAGCCATGCGCATTCTTAAAGTGATTTCGTTGCTGCTGGACTACCCCACTGAAACCTTGGTGAACGGTCGCGACGAACTGGAGCAGGCAATTCTCGAATCCCGGGAAATCAGCCCCAAGCAGCGCGGCGCGTTGTTCGAGCTGCTGGAACTGATCTGTGCCAATGACCTGATGGACGGCCAGGAACACTACGGCGCGCTGTTTGGTCGGGGCCGTTCGCTGTCGCTGTTGTTGTTCGAACACGTGCACGGCGAGTCCCGCGACCGCGGCCAGGCCATGGTCGACATGATGGCCCAGTACGAAGAAGCCGGGTTTGCCATCGGCGTCAAGGAGCTGCCGGACTACATCCCGTTGTACCTGGAGTTCCTGTCCACCCGCGAAGACATCGAGGCCCGCGAGGGCCTGGCGGATGTGGCGCACCTGTTGGCCTTGCTCGCTGCGCGTCTCGACGAGCGTGAGAGCGGCTATGCCAGTTGTTTCCGTGCGCTTTTGCAGATTGCCGGCGCCGAGCCGCACCAGGCCGTGGCCGAACTGCGCGCCCAGGTCGCCGCCGAACCGCGGGACGACTCCCTCGAAGCCCTGGACAAAATCTGGGAAGAGGAAGCGGTGGACTTTATGCAGGCTGAGCAACAGGACCGCTGCAGCTCGATGCCGAGCAGTCCGGGCAAGGCCCGCGAAGAAAGCGCGGTGCCTTTGCACTGGGTGGATTTTCAGCAAGAAGGCCGGGCCGCAGCGCCCGCCGGGGAGGTGGGTAATGTCTAAGTGGAATTTGCTGGTATTCGGGGTGTACCCCTATGTGGCCCTGGCGATCTGCCTGTTGGGCAGTTGGGCGCGGTTCGACCTGTCGCAGTACACCTGGAAGGCCGGTTCCAGCCAGATGCTCAACAACCGTGGCATGCGCGTGGCGAGCAACTTTTTCCACATCGGCGTGCTGTTCGTGCTGGCCGGGCATTTTGTCGGTCTGCTGACCCCTGCGTCGGTCTACCACCATGTGATCAGCACTGAGCACAAGCAGTTGCTGGCGATGGTCTCGGGTGGCTTCTTCGGCCTGCTGTGCCTGGTGGGCCTGCTGATGCTGGTCAAGCGTCGCCTGGGGGACCCGCGCGTGCGGGCGACCTCGAGCCCGTCGGACATCCTGATCCTGTTGGTGCTGCTGGCGCAGTTGCTGCTGGGCCTGCTGACCATCGTCGCCTCCACCGGGCATATGGACGGCTCGGTGATGGTGATGCTCGCCGACTGGGCGCAGAACGTGGTGCTGTTGCGGCCGGTGGAAGCGGCCGAGTCGATTGCACCGGTGTCGCTGATCTACAAGGCCCACGTGGCGCTGGGCTTGACCCTGTTTGTGCTGTTCCCGTTTACCCGCCTGGTGCACATGGTCAGCGCGCCGATCTGGTACCTGGGGCGTCGTTATCAAATCGTGCGGCAGAAGTATTGAGGAGAACGTCATGACTACAGGATGCGGATGTGGTGGCGGTAACGGCGGCAGCGGTGGGTGCGGCTCGTCGGCCAAGGAACCGATGATGGCCGAGGCTGTGGCCCAGGCTTCTTTCGAAGAGATCAAGGCGCCGGAGTTGATCGCCAGCAGTGAACAGGAATGGCCGATCATCAGCGTCAACGGCGTGGCGGTCACGCCCGAGGCCATGGCCCTGGAGTTGCAATACCACCCGGCCGCCAGCCGCGAGGAGGCGGTGTACCTGGCCGCCCGCGCGCTGGTGATCCGCGAGCTGTTGCAACAGCGGATCGCCGAGCTGGGCCTGGCGGTGGAAATCGCCGCCGGCGAAAACGAAGAAGAAGCCGCCACGCGCCTGCTGCTGGAGCGTGAGGTGACGGTGCCCGACTGCGACGAAGCCACCTGCGTGCGCTACTTCGAGAACAACAGTGGGCGCTTTCACAGCGCGCCGTTGCTGGCGGCGCGGCACATTCTGCTTGAGTGCGCGCCGGACGACGCCGAGGCGCGCCACCTGGCGCGCACCCAGGCCGAAGTCCTGCTGCTGAGCCTGGAAGAACAGCCCGGCCAGTTTGCCGAACTGGCGCTCAAATACTCGGCCTGTCCATCCAAGGCCCAGGGCGGTTCGCTGGGCCAGGTGAGCAAGGGCCAGACCGTGCCCGAGCTGGAGCGCCAGTTGTTCACCCTGGCTCCGGGCCTGGCCGCCAAGCCGCTGGAGAGCCGTTACGGCTGGCATGTGATCAGCGTCGACCAGCGTATCGAAGGCCAGCCGCTGCCCTACGAAGCGGTGGCCGTGGCGATTCGCACCCAGTTGCAGCAAGGGGTGTGGCAGAAGGCATTGGTGCAGTACCTGCAAACCCTGATCGGCGCGGCGGACATCCGCGGCATCGCGCTGCAGGGTGCCGACTCACCGTTGGTGCAGTGACATGAGCCTGGTGGATGGGGTGGGCCGTTCGATCGATTACCTGCGCTTGTCGGTGACCGACCGTTGCGATTTTCGCTGTGTGTACTGCATGGCGAAAAACATGACATTCCTGCCGCGCCAGCAGGTGTTGACCCTGGAAGAACTGCAACGCCTGGCCGCGCTCTTCGTGGGGCAGGGCGTGCGCAAGATCCGCCTCACCGGAGGCGAGCCGCTGATTCGCCCGGGCATTGTCGGGCTGTGCCGTAACATCGCGGCACTGCCGGGCTTGCGTGAACTGGTGATGACCAGCAATGGCTCGCAGTTGGCGCGACTGGCGCGGCCGTTGGTGGAGGCGGGGGTCAAGCGCATGAACATCAGCCTCGACAGCCTGGATGCGCAACGCTTTTGCGGGATCACTCGCAACGGTGATCTGCGCCAGGTGCTGGACGGTATCGAGGCCGCGCGGGAGGCGGGGTTCGAGCGGGTCAAGCTCAACTGCGTGGTGATGAAGGGGCGCAACTTCGACGAGGTCCCGGCGTTGGTGCGGTACGCCATCGACCAGGGTGTCGACATCAGTTTTATCGAGGAAATGCCCCTGGGGGACGTGGGGCGATCGCGGGGCGAGACGTTCTGCTCCAGCGATGAAGTACGCGCGGTGATTGCCCGTGAATATGGGTTGATCGATAGCAGCGAGAACAGCGGCGGGCCGGCGCGGTATGTGCGGTTGGCGGGGCATCCTGGGACGCGGGTCGGGTTTATTTCGCCTAATTCGCATAATTTTTGTGGCAGTTGTAATCGGGTACGGATGACGGTGGAAGGGCAGTTGCTGTTGTGCCTGGGGCAGGAGGATGCGCTGGATTTTCGCGCGTTGTTACGGCGCTATCCGTTGGAGGATGGGCCGTTGGTCGAGGCGTTGCACAGGGGGTTGAAGGGCAAGCCGTTGCGGCATGATTTCAGTGGGGAGGGGGAGGTGCAGGTGGTGCGGTTTATGAATATGAGTGGGGGGTGAGGGGCGGTGTGGGGTGGTGTGGTACTGAGTACATATCCGTTTCTTCGGTAACGGCGGCTTAGGGTTCCGCTCTTACAGCGGGTCACTTTTGGAGGGACCCAAAAGTAACCAAAAGGTCCTCGCCCCAACACTCGGCACCGAGCCTAGGCGAGGTGCCGAGTGTTGGGGCAAGAGCCCTTTGGTTACTTTGGGGCTTTTCCAAAGTGACCCGCTGTAAGAGCGGAACCATAGGCCGCCGTTACCTAAATAACGGATATGTACCCAATCAAAAAACCTTGACCCCGATCAAGGGAACCCCACCCCATTCTCCGTAACCTCACTGCATCTTGTGTCTTGAAGCCTAAAAACACCTATATGTAGTGCCTGGAGCCCGGAAAATGCAAAACACGCTCACCCCGTTGGTCAGCACCCGCCTACACAAACGCGACGGCAGCCTGGTCCCCTTCAACGCCGAAAAAATCCACCACGCTCTGACCGCCGCCGGCACCGCAACCGGCGAGTACCAGGAGGTCGACGTCGACCTGTTACTGGGCGCTGTCCTGGCTCGCCTGAGGGGCATCGAACACCTGGACGTCGAACAAATCCAGGACAGCGTCGAACGTGTGCTGATGGACGCCGGCTACTTCCTCTCCATGCGCGCCTATATCGTCTACCGCGAACAACACGGCCGCCTGCGTCGCGACCGCAAGACCCTGGTGGAAGTCGCCACCTCGATGAACGAATACCTCGACCGCGAAGACTGGCGTGTGCAAGCCAATGCCAACCAGGGCTATTCCCTGGGTGGGCTGGTGTTGAACGTGTCGGGCAAGGTCACCGCCAACTATTGGCTCGACGAGGTCTACAGCCAGCAGATCGGCCGTGCGCACCGTGAGGCGGATCTGCATATCCATGACCTGGACATGCTCGCCGGGTATTGCGCCGGCTGGTCGCTGCGTTCGCTGTTGCACGAAGGCCTCAATGGCGTGCCGGGCCGTGTCGAAGCCGGGCCGCCCAAGCACTTGAGCAGCGCCCTGGGGCAGATGGTCAATTTCCTCGGCACCCTGCAAAACGAATGGGCCGGCGCCCAGGCGTTCAGCTCGTTCGATACCTACCTGGCGCCCTATGTGCGCAAGGATCAACTGAGTTACGCCGAGGTGCGCCAGGCGGTGCAGGAGTTCATCTACAACCTCAACGTGCCGTCGCGCTGGGGCACCCAGACGCCGTTTACCAACCTGACCTTCGACTGGGTGTGCCCGGAGGATCTGCGCGAGCAGGTGCCAGTGATCGGCGGTGAGGAAATGCCGTTTGCCTATGGCGACCTGCAAGCGGAAATGGCGCTGATCAACCGCGCCTATATCGAAGTGATGCAGGCCGGCGATGCCAAGGGCCGGGTCTTCACCTTCCCGATTCCCACCTACAACATCACCCACGATTTCCCCTGGGACAGCGAGAACGCCGACCGCCTGTTCGAGATGACTGCGCGCTACGGCCTGCCGTATTTCCAGAACTTCCTCAATTCCGATATGCAACCCAACCAGGTGCGCTCGATGTGCTGTCGCCTGCAACTGGACGTGCGCGAGCTGCTCAAGCGCGGCGGTGGGTTGTTCGGTTCGGCGGAGCAGACCGGCAGCCTCGGCGTGGTGACGATCAACTGCGCGCGCCTCGGTTACCTGTTCAAGGGCGACACCTCGGGCCTGTTGCAACGCCTGGACAGCCTGATGGACATGGCCATGGAAAGCCTGGAGGTCAAGCGCAAGGTGATCCAGCACCATATGGACGCCGGCTTGTACCCCTACACCAAGCGTTACCTCGGCACCTTGCGCAATCACTTCTCCACCATCGGCCTCAACGGCATGCACGAGATGCTGCGCAATTTCACCGGCGACGAGCAGGGCATGCATACCGAGGAAGGCCGCGCATTTGCCCTCAAGCTGCTCGACCATGTGCGCGCCACCTTGCTGCGCTTCCAGGAAGACACCGGCCACCTCTACAACCTCGAAGCCACGCCGGCGGAAGGCACTACCTACCGTTTCGCCAAGGAAGACCGCAAGCGCTACCCGGACATCCTGCAGGCCGGCAGCGACGTCGCGCCGTACTACACCAACTCCTCGCAACTGCCGGTGGGCTTTACCCAGGACCCCTTCGAAGCCCTGGAGCTGCAAGACGAACTGCAATGCAAGTACACCGGCGGCACCGTGTTGCACCTGTACATGGCCGAGCAGATTTCCTCGGCCCAGGCCTGCAAGCAGCTGGTGCGCAAGGCGTTGGGACGTTTCCGCCTGCCGTACCTGACGATCACCCCGACGTTCTCGATCTGCCCGGTGCACGGTTACCTCGCCGGTGAGCATGAGTTCTGTCCCAAGTGCGATGAAGTGCTGGCACTGGCCGCTGCGCACTGAACCGATCTTCCAACCCGCAAGGAGATTCACCATGCAAGCATCCCAGCCAAAACGTCAGCGCTGCGAAGTCTGGACCCGGGTGATGGGCTATCACCGGCCCGTGTCGGCGTTCAATCCCGGCAAACAATCCGAGCACAAGGAGCGGGTGCATTTCACTGAAACGGCCGCCGTGGCCGGGCGCCAATGAGTCGAGCGCTACGGGTCGGGGGCCTGGTGCCCCTGACCACCCTCGACTACCCCGGCATGCTCGCCTGTGTGCTGTTTTGCCAAGGCTGTGCCTGGCGCTGTCGTTACTGCCACAACCCGGACCTGATCCCGCCGCGCGGTAGCACGGAGGTGGATTGGCGCCGGGTGTTGCTGTTTTTGCAGCGGCGCAAGGACTTGCTCGACGCCGTGGTGTTCAGTGGTGGCGAGCCGACCTTGCAGGAAGGCTTGCCGGCCGCCATGGATGAAGTGCGGGCGATGGGTTTTCGCGTCGGCCTGCACAGCGCCGGGATCAAGCCGGCAGGGTTTGCCAATGCGTTGCGGCATGCCGATTGGGTCGGCTTTGACGTCAAGGCGCTGGCCGAGGATTGCCAGTTGATTACCCAGGTCAAGCACAGCGGTGCCGCCAACTGGCGCAGCCTCGACACCCTGTTGGCCAGCGGCGTGGAATACGAGTGCCGCACCACGGTGCATTGGCATTTGATCGACCCCCCTCGGTTGCTGTTGCTGGCCCAGCGTTTGCAAGCCAACGGCGTGCAACGCTTTGCGGTGCAAATGGTGCGCACGGCCAGCATGCTCGATGCGCAATTGTCGAGTTCTCCGGCACAGGCGGCCTTGCCGGAGTTATGGAGCCGATTGCGCGAGTTGTTTCCTGCTTTTGTATTGCGAGGGTGATCGGCGCCCTCAAGCGGATTTTTATAGATGCTGCCCATGACGGGCAGGTTTTCATCAGGGACTATCACAATGAAGCAATTAACCACGGCACAACGCATTGTCATCGGTTTCGCGATTGCGCCGCTGGCGCTGGTCGGCTTGGTGTTTTATGCCCTTCACGACCTGGCGACCCTCAAGCAGCAGTCCGAGCAGATCGTGCAGCAGGACTGGCCCAGAATTGCGCCGATCATGGTGATCGCCACCGGGGTACGCGATAACGGGCGCAATACCCGCGACCTGCTGATCGACCAGGACAACCAGCAGGCCCAGGCCTCCATCGGCACCACGCGCGAGCGCATCACCCAGGCGTTCGCCACCCTTGAGCCGCTGCTCGACACCGCCGAAGGCAAGGCCGCCTATGCCACCTTGAAAACCCACCGCGAAGCCTACGTGGCGGCCTTCACCCAGGTGCAGGCGCTGATCCGGCAAGGGGCGCGCGAGCAGGGCCTGGCCCAGCTCAAACAGCAGGTGATCCCGGCCGAGCTTGAGGTGTTCAAGAGCCTGGATGCGTTGATGGCCATGCAGGGGCGGCTGTTCGCCGAGCGTCAGCAGGCGGCGCAAACCCTGTATGACGAGGCGCGACGCACCATGCTCGGGTTGTTCCTGCTGTGCCTGGCCCTGGTGGTGGCGGCGGCGGTGATTGTCACGCGCAGCGTCACCCGCCCGCTGGGCGGCGAGCCGGATGAGGTGGCGCGGGTGTTGAGTCATATCGCCGAGGGCGACCTGACCCTCGAGGTGCCGTTGGGCAACAGTATCGACGGCAGTGTGATGCGCAACCTGCACCAGATGCAGCAGAACCTTAACGAGATGGTCCGCCATATCGCCACGTCGGTGGACGGCGTGGCCAGCTCGTCGGAAGAGTTGAGCGCGGTCAGCGGCCAGACCAGCAGCAGCCTGCAGTTGCAGGGCCAGGAAATCGAACAGGCCGCCACGGCGGTGAATGAAATGACCGCCGCCGTCGACGAGGTGGCACGCAATGCCGTGAGCACCAGCGAAGCCTCGCGCCTGTCGGAGCAGACCGCCCAGCGTGGACAGGCGCAGGTGCAGGAAACCGTGGCGTCGATCAACACCTTGGCCACCGGTGTGGTGGAAACCTCGGAGCGTATCCAGCAGCTGGCCGGCCGTGTGCAAGACATCAGCAGCGTGCTCGAAGTGATCCGCAGCATTGCCGACCAGACCAACCTGCTGGCGTTGAACGCGGCCATCGAAGCGGCCCGCGCCGGGGAAGCCGGACGCGGGTTTGCGGTGGTCGCCGATGAAGTGCGCGCGTTGGCCCACCGCACACAGGTCTCGACCCAGGAGATCGAGCAGATGATCGGCAATATCCGCCAGGACACCGAACACGCCGTGGCCGCCATGCACAGCAGCAGCGAGCGGGTACAGGCGACCTTGAGCGTGGCGCAACGCTCGGGAGAAGCGCTGGACGAGATCACCCGGTCGATCTCGCAGATCAACGAACGCAATATGATGATTGCCAGCGCCACCGAAGAACAGGCGCTGGTGGCGCGGGAAGTGGATCGCAACCTGGTGGGCATTCGCAACCTGTCGCAGCAGGTGTTGCAGGGTGCGATACACACCGAGACTGCCGGGCATGACCTGGCCGGAATGGCGGGGACGCTGCATCAGACGGTGGCGCGGTTCAAGGTGTAACTTTGCCTGTGGGAGGGGCGGTGCGACGATTCGACTTGCGCCCGATGACGGTGGGGCAGTGGCAGATGTATTAACTGATACTGCCTCATCGGGAGCAAGCCCCCTCCCACATTTGGATCTGCATATATCAGGTAGACCTCGGTCTGCTTTTGCTCTGGCTTTTGCAGTCTTGGAGCCGACCGGAGTTGTGACTGGTGTACTCGGTTAAGTGTGGGAGGGGGCTTGCTCCCGATGGCGGTGTGTCAGTAACAGCTGCATTAACTGACACTGCCCCCTCCCATGTGCATCGCTGCACATCAGCCAGCCCACCCCCAGAACTGCAACCACCAGCCACACCCCACCAGCCCATTACTCAGCAGTACGCACAACCACCCCAGGCAGCGCGGTCGGGTTCCAAGCCCCTTGAGCTGCCGCCAACCCAACCACAAGCACCAGCCAATCGCGGCGCTCAGCATCAGTGCGCGCGCCGGTTGCACCCATGCCAATGCCAACCCTTCATAGCGCAATAACTTCACCGTCGTCGCCGACAGCCCCAGGAACAACCCCGCACCACCCAGGGGCGTGAGTGTCAGTGCCAAGGGCCGAAACAGTGCGCGGTCGCCGGCCACAGACGCGGCCAGGCGCAGCAGCAGCCAGCAGCCACCGCCGAGCAGCAGTGCGCTGCCCCCCAGGTACAGCACGATGCACAGGCCATCGAGCCAGCTGAAGCTGTCGTTGAGTGGCGGGTAGTGGGTGAGCAGCCACCAGGGCGCGTTGTCTTGCAGCAGCCAGAGCCAGTCGCGGCTTACCAGCCACTCGGCGAGTGTCTGTTTGAGCGCGATAAACCACGGGCTCAAGGTCCACTGGAAGGCGCCCATGGCCAGGCCGATCACGCCAAACAGCAGCAGGCGCGCATCCCACGCCGAGCCGGGTTGACGCGGCGCCTGGAGAATCTCTTTATTGCTCGAGCGGGCGATCAGTTGCACCGCGCCGCGTTGCCCGCTGCAACGGCCACAGGCGTGGCAGTCGCTGGCGCCTTGCAGGCGGCGGATGTCCAGGAGTGGCGCGCAGTTGGGCAGGGGCAGGTGCGGGGCGTGGTTGGCTTTCCAGCGTTGTTCATCCACGGCGAAATGCACCGGCGCCAGGCGGGCGAGCAGGGCGAACACGCCGCTGACCGGGCACAGGTAACGGCACCACACGCGCTTGCCGCGCACGAACAGCAGGCCGACCAGCACCGCCGCCAATGTCGAGCCGCCCAGGATCAGCAACGCTGCCTGGGCATAGTCGTACACGCTGATCAACTGGCCGTAGAGCGTGGTGAGGCAAAAGCCCAGGGTCGGCCAGCCGCCCCAACGCAGCCAGCGCGGTATGCCCAGGCCACGCCCGTGCTGGCTGGCCCACTCGCTCAGCGAACCCTCCGGGCACAGCACGCCACACCACAGGCGCCCGAACAGCACCATCGACAGCAACACGAACGGCCACCAGATCCCCCAGAAGATAAATTGCGCCAGCAGCGTCAGGTTGTTCACCATGCGCGCCTGGCTATCCGGCAACGGCAGCGCGGCGGGCAGTACCAGCAGCATGGCATACGCCAGCACCACCGCCCATTGCATGGCACGGATCAGCCGGGCATGGCGGCGCATGCCATCGCCCAGTTGCTGCAACCAGCTCATGCCGCGTGCCGGGCGCGACGCAGGCCATTGCCCACCCATAGCCAGTAGCCGAGCAACACCAGAACGGTGATAAGGCTGGGGGCCGCGCGGTAGCCGGCAAAGTCGGCCAGCAGTGCGCCGAGGCCATGGCTGTCACTGAGCAGTGCGCTGCTGTCCCAACGGCTGTCACCGAAGGCGGCGTAGACCCACTCGGGCATGTCCATGCCCAGCAGTTGCCCACTGATACGGTCCACGGCCGCGATCAGCAAGGCCCCACCAAGCAGCAACAGCAGCGCCTCGCTGAGGGCGAAAAACAGTGACCAGGAGATAAAGCGCCGACTGCCGCGCAACAGCAGCACGGTGAGCCCCGCGAGTGCCAGGCCGAGCACACCGCCGACGGCGAACAGGCCTTGCGCCTCATCGTGCAGGCGCGCCCCGGCGCCATACAAAAACACCACGGTTTCACTGCCTTCGCGACTGACCGCCAGCAGCGCCAGTAACAACACGCCCCAGCCGCCCTGGCGCGCCAGGCGCGCGTCGGCCTCGCGTACCAGGCTGTGTTTGAGCGTGGCCGCGTTGCGGTGCATCCAGAACACCATCTGCACCATCAAGCCGCTGGCCAACAGGGTCAGCGCCGCTTGCAGCCACTCGCCCTGTGGGCCGGTCATGGCGTCGCCGGCCCACAGCATCAAACCGGCCAGCCCGGCCGAACACAGCAACCCCAGCAACACCCCGGCCCAGAGGAAACGGGCCAGTTGCACATGGCCGGCCTGGCGGCTGATCCAGGTCTGCAGGATACCGATCACCAGCAGGGCCTCGACGCTTTCACGCCAGACAATAAACATCGATTGATTCATCAACGGCTCCTATTGGGCGAGGATGCTGCCTTCGGGCAATTGCGGGTTGAACTCGTCGAAGAACGGGTACAACCCCGGCTTGAGCGGGTGGATCACCACAAAGGTGGTCACCCCCGCAGACAACACCTTCTCGACCCGCAACGGTGTGCTTTCGAATTCGGCCGGGCCTTGGCCGATGTTCTTGAGCACGATCTTGAAGCGCTCATCGGCCTTGACCACCAGTTGTGGCGGGTCGAAATGGCCGTCCTCCAGGCTCAGCTCGTAGGTGGGCAATGGCGCCGCCACCGCCGCGATGCTCAGCAGCAGGCCGCCCAGCAACAGGGCGCGGCGCATCAATAGCCGCCTTTTTTGCCGATGCCGGCGTAGACGAATTCGTAGTGCACTTCACAGCGTTCAAACCACGGGGCGACCCCGGTTTCCTTGTCGGTATGACGGCCCAGGGAGTGATGGCCGGTGGGCGGCAATACGCTGAAGGTGAGGGTGTATTTGCCGGGGCCTTGCAGCTTGACGTTATCGCCGTAGTGCGGCCCGTCGTTGGCGACCATGGCGTGGAAGTCGCCGCTGATGGGGGTGTCGCTGCCTGTTTTCTTCAGGGTGAAAGACAGGTTGAGGTAGGGCACGAAACTGCCTTCCTGAAACCCTTGGGCGTTGTCCGCCGTGGCGCGTACGTCGGCTTCCAGGTGCACATCGGAATCGGCCGTGGCGCGCATCATGCCGGCGGGTGCCATCTCGATCGGTTGCAGGTACACCGCGCCGATTTCCAGGCCGGGGCAGTGTTGCGGTTCGCCGATGGGATACTCCTTGGCAACTGCCACGGAGGTGCTCAGCAGCAGGGCAAGGCACAGCAAATAAGGGGTACGCATGGAGGCTTCCTGAGGGGGGAGAGAGAACCCGAGTCTAGGAAGGTCAGCAGTAAATAATAATGATTCTTGTCAAGTTCCGAGAATATTTCATCTTGGCCAGGCTTGATGCCGGTCAAGGTTGTACAGGCTGGATGGGGGTAGGTTGCAGGGAGTGTTCGTCGCCAGGGAGTCGACTCATGGCCAAGCCTTTTCCGCTGCACCCCAAGCATCCAGAACGTATCTGTTGGGGCTGTGACCGCTACTGCGCGGCCGCCGACCTGGCTTGCGGCAATGGCGCCGACCGCACCATGCACCCGGCCGAGATGCTCGGGGATGACTGGTACGAGCATGGCGACTGGGGGCTTGCGCCCGAGCCGCCGGTGGCGGATGAGCCGTCAGCTGCCTGAGCGGGGTTTTTCCTTGCCGTCTTTATTAGTGTCAGCCGGCCTGGCGGGTTTGCTCGGCGGTTTGGCGGTGTCCTTGGTTTTTTTGTCGCTGTCGGAAGGGCTGCTCGGATAGGTGCCCGGTGGCAGGGCGGAACCGGCGGCGCTGTCGCCACTCAAGGCGTTGGCGGCAGGCTCCGGGTTATCGCCAAAGGCGGCGAGGGCGGGGCCGGTGAGCAGGGCTGACAGGCCGACGATAAGCACAATCCGTTGGGACGATCTGGTCTTCATGACGCTATCCCCTATCGTGTAGATGTATCAGGAGCCTGGATGAATTCCAGGCTCCGGTCCTGCCTCGATCAAGCCGCCATCGGCTTGCTCGATTGCGACTTTTTATGCGCCGCTTTCATGGCTTCCATTTCGGCGCCCAACTCTTCAAGCAATGCCTTGCCCAGCAGCTTTTTGGCCTGGGGGAACATCTCGGTTTCCTCTTCTTCGATATGGTGCTCGAGCAGTTCCTTGACCACTTTGACGCGGCCGGAAAACTCGGTGGTCGACGGTTCGGTCTGCTTCAGGTCGGGCAGCACCAAGGCGTCAACGGTGCGGTGCTCTTCCTTGGCCTCGTGGTACATGATGTCCTGTTCCTTGCCGCCGGCCTTTCTGAACGCCGGGTAGAGGATTTCTTCTTCCAGCCTGGTGTGCAGGCTGATTTCCGCTTCCAGCTTGGCCAGCAGCTCCGTGCGCTTTTTCACCCCGCGTTCGGTGGACTCACTCAATTGAGTCAACAGGGCCTTTACGCGTTCGTGGTCGGCTTTGAGCAGATCAATGGCATTCATCGGTGACACCTCACGGGAAACTCAGGGCGCGTCGATATGCACGCCTCGTCCCGTACAGGGGTGCATCAGGCGTACCAACTTGAGGGATTTTAAATTGGCCTTTCAATTCAATTGGTTGAAGAGGATTGCAGAGAGCGCCTGTCGTGCAGGTTGCATGGTCGGCCTGGGGGCACGTTGCATTCCACCACCCAGGAAAATTTAAATGAACCCTCGCGGCCGATGCTTGAACTAACGCATACGACCTAGGAGGTGAAGCATGGAAATTCAATATGTCTGGATTGCGTTGGCGGTAGTTCTGCTGCTGTTGGAGTTGTGGGCGATCAATATCGTATTGCGCAGCACCAGTGGCTGGGAGACCAAGGGCTTATGGCTGGTGATCCTGATCTTCGTACCGCTGGTGGGCTTGATTGCATGGGCCATGTTCGGGCCCAAGCGGGAGATGCCGGAACAGCGTAAAAGCTGAGTGGCAGGGGTAACGCAAAACAGGCGCCGAAAGGCGCCTGTTTGCGTTCAACGTGGGCGGTTCAACCAGCGACAGCCTGGGCAATCGCCTCGTTGAAAGCAGGCAGATCGTCCGGTGTACGCGAGGTGATCAAGGTCCAGCCGTTGGCCTGGCATTGCTTGACTTCGGTATCGACCCACCCGGCCGCGCCGGCGTTTTCCAGGTCGATGCGCACGCTTTTGTACGAGGTCAGGGTCTTGCCCTTGATCACGCCGGCGTCGATCAGCGTCCATGGGCCGTGGCAGATCGCCGCGATGGTTTTACCGGCTTGGGCAAAGTCCTTGATCAGGCGCAGCGCCGCCGCGTCCTGGCGCAGGGTATCGGCATTGACGGTACCGCCAGGGATCACAAGGGCGTCAAAGTCGCTGCTGGCTACGTCTGACAGCTGCACGTCGGATTCCACGGTTTTGTCCTTTTCAGTGTCGCCGACAAAGGTCTGGGTGGAGCCGCCTTTGCTGGAGGCGTGGGTCACCGTGGCGCCATAGCCGCGCAGTGCTTCCAGGGGCTTGAGCAATTCGTCGCGCTCGATGCCGGTGTTGGAGGTGATGACCAGAATCTTCTTGCCGTTGAGTTGCGAACTCATGATCGAATGTCTCCTTGAGTCAGGAATGAATTAATGGTCGTGCTTGGCTTGCAGCTCCTTGGCCATTTTCAAATGGGCTTCAAGGGTTGGCAGCGTCTTGGTGGCGAAGGCTTTCAGCTCGGCATTGTCCGAGGAAGCAGCTTCCTTCTTGAACAGCTCGACGGTTTTTTCATGGGCGTCGACCTGGTTGTTGGCGTAGGCCTTGTCAAATGATTCGTCGCGTAGTTCCAGGATGGCTTTCTTGGCCTTGTCAGTCAGGGCCGCGTCATCCGGCACTTCGATGTCGAGTTTTTTTGCCAGGGCCATCAGTTCCTGATTGGCCTTGGTATGGTCGGTGACCATGTGCTGGGCAAACGTCTTCACGTCGGCCGAGCTGCTTTTCTCGAGGGCCAGTTTGCCGGCTTCCACCTCGGTGATACCGCCTTGGGCTGCGTCATCGACGAAGCTGTTGGAGGTGGCGGCCATGGCGTTGGATATTGCGCCGGCAACCAGTACGAAAGTCAGGCCCATTTGTTTCATCAGCAGAGTGGTCATGATGGAGCTCCTTGAAAGTGGCGGGATGCCGTTACCTGACTGTTGAGCCGAGGCCGGGGCAAAAGGTTTAAATTTTTTTGTTCCTGTTTGTCCGCGGCAATTTCCTTGAACTATCGACATTCACAGGCCTCTGCTGCGTAAGTGCCCGCCGCTTTCGCGGGCCTTCAACTGCCAGGAGATTTCACTGTGACTGCCGATAAAACCCCAGACCCGATCAGTTCCGAACAGGCGCAAAAAGGTACTGATAAAGCCGCCAAGGGCCAGACGCTGGAACGCCCGAATCCCAGCACCGAAACCGTCGACAAAGTGCTGACACCCACCTCGATCAAGGACACCGAACGCCAGGCCGACGCCATCAACGAACGGGCCGATGAGGCCGAGCGCAAGCTGGGGCACTGAGCATGGCCAAGGCTATTTCAGCGGCTGAACTGGGCATCGATCTCAAGCCTGGGGATGACGCCAGCCTGTTCAAGTGGCTTGTCGCCAGCTTCCTGATGGGCAAGCGCATCCAGGCGCCAATTGCGGCCCAGGCCTACAAGGTGATCGTTGAAGAAGAGGGGCGCGATACGGCGCGCAAGCTGCAACATTGCACCTCCAAGGAATTGGTGGTGATGTTGGGGCGTGCCCATTACGTGCGGTACGACGAAAGCACCGCGCAGCGCCTGCTGGACCTGAGTGCCAAGCTGAACGCCGAGTACGCCGGCAAGATCAGCCACATTCGCAGTGCCAGCGAAAACCGCCAGGCGTTCGAAAAGCGCCTGGGTGAATTTGACGGTGTGGGGCCCAAGACCATCGAGATTTTCATGCGCGATGCGGCCAAGGTGCTGTCGTGGTGAGCGGGCTTGTTGTGGCTAGTGAGCTTGCTGTGGTGAGCAAGCTTTTTTGGGGTGAGTGAGCTTGTTGTGGTGAGCGGGCCTGCTGTGGTGAGTGAGCTTGCTGTGGTGAGCGGGCTTTTTTTGTGGTGAGTGAGCTTGTTGTGGTGAGCGGGCTTGCCCCGCGCTGGGGCGCGTAGCGGCCCCTAATAAGGCCACCGCCATTATCCTGCCTGGCTGAACGCGGTGACTGGTTTTAGGGCCGCTTCGCAGCCCAGCGCGGGGCAAGCCCGCTCACCACAGCAAGCCCGCTCACCACAAAAAGCCTGCTCACCATAAAAAAAAGCTTGCCCACTACAAAAAGCCCGCGGGCCACAACAAAGCCTGCCAGCCACACCGCCATTTGATGCCCTGTACCTACTCGACCTCCACTCGCAACACCTCCAACCCTAACTGCTCATACGCCTCCACACTGGGCACATGCCACTCGGTGATCAACGTGTGAATACGGTTGCATGGCGCCACCACAAACGGTTCCACCGCACCGAGTTTGTCGGCCATGGTCACCGCCACCACATGGGAGGCGCTGTCGAGCAGGGCCTGCTTGACCGCGACTTCATCAAAATGCAGCGAGCTGATGCCCACTTGCGGATGCAGTGCGCACACCCCGGTAAACAGCAGGTCGGCCTTGATGCCCTGGATCAGGCGCACAGCCTCGTGACCGCTGGTGGACAAGGTGGCCGGGTTGAGTTGGCCACCGGCAAGTATCACCTTCACATCGCGATGGTCGGCCAGGGCGATGGCGATCATCGGTGACGGCGTGACCACCGTCAGGCGGATCGAATGCGGTAATGATTGGGCGATCTGCAAGGTGGTGGAGCCGGAATCGAACAGCACGATCTGGCCGTCTTGCACCTGGTCGGCGGCGAGTTGCGCGAGTTGACGCTTGGCTTCATTGGTCTCGCCGACGCGGGTGAAGAAGTCCTTGCCGGTGTCCTTGGGCCGGGGCAGGGCGCCACCGTGCACGCGCTGCAACAGGCCGGCGGCGGCGAGTTCGCCGAGGTCGCGGCGGATGGTGTCCTGGGACACGGCGAAGTGGTCCACCAGCTCCGAGGCAGTGACTTTGCCGTCGCGTTCCAGCAGTAACAGGATCTTTTGTTTGCGCAGGGACGGCAGGTCCATGGCGTGATGGGTGTTATGCATGTTTGTGCGCTTTTTTGCGGGTTTGTGCGAGATTAGTCTGCAGTCGATATAAACGCAATGGCTGGTTGCCCACTTGTGGGGCGGTTACTCTCTGTGCTCAGTTCAGGGAGAGGTGACCTAGATGTCGTTGATTACAACCATCGAAGATTTACGCAAGCTGGCGCAAAAGCGGGTGCCACGGATGTTCTACGATTACGCCGATTCCGGGTCCTGGACTGAAAGCACCTACCGCGCCAATGAAAGCGATTTTGCCCGGATCAAATTCCGCCAGCGCGTGGCGCGCAATATCGATGAACGTTCGATCCGCGCCACCATGCTCGGCCAGGACATGGCCATGCCCGTTGCCTTGGCCCCCACCGGTCTGGCGGGCATGCAGCATGCCGATGGCGAAATTCTTACCGCCCGCGCCGCCGCCGCGTTTGGCCTGCGCTATACCTTGTCGACCATGAGTATCTGTTCGTTGGAGGACATCGCCGAACACGTGGGCAAGCCGTTCTGGTTCCAGCTGTATGTGATGCGCGACCGTGGCTTTGTCGAGCAATTGATCGAACGTGCCAAGGCGGCCGGCGTGGACGCACTGGTGCTGACCCTGGACCTGCAGATCCTCGGGCAGCGTCACAAGGATTTGATCAACGGCCTGTCGGCACCGCCCAGGTTGACCTTGCCGAACCTCCTCAACATGGCCACCAGGCCGCGCTGGGTGATGGGCATGCTCGGTACCCGGCGGCGTGGCTTCGGCAATATCGTCGGGCATGTGAAGGGGGTGGCGGACATGCGGTCGCTGTCGTCGTGGACCGCTCAGCAATTCGACCCGCGCCTGAGCTGGGACGATGTGGAATGGATCAAGCAGTGCTGGGGCGGCAAGCTGATCATCAAGGGCATCCTCGATGTGGAAGACGCGCGCCTGGCTGCCGATTCCGGGGCGGATGCACTGGTGGTGAGCAACCACGGAGGCCGCCAGTTGGATGGTGCACCGTCGAGCATCAGCCAGTTGCCGGCGATTGTCGACGCGGTGGGCGAGCGCATTGAGGTGTGGCTGGATGGCGGCATTCGCTCCGGCCAGGACGTGCTCAAGGCGATGGCACTCGGCGCCAAGGGCACCATGATCGGTCGCCCGCATTTATATGGGCTGGGCGCGATGGGCGAAGCGGGGGTGACCAAGGCACTCGAGATCATCGCCCGTGAATTGGACGTGACGATGGCGCTGTGTGGCTATAACGATATACGCGATGTGAATCGCGAGATTCTGCTGCCGGGTACATTTCCAGAAACCGTTTAATCAGCAAAAAAATCGTAAAAAAATAAAAAGAGTTGTCCACGAAAACCGTGGGTATCTCTGTGGATAACTTTGCGAACGCCCGGCAGGGTTGGCGATTTAACCAAAGGTTAATATTTGATCAACTGCCGGCGAGGGCCAGTATGGGCAGGGTTTGCGCTTGACAGCCAAGCGCGAACCCAGTGCCGAAAAACGGATTTATGACTCGTTGTCACGGCCTGTTGCGTGGGTGACAACCTGGGCGGGCATCTTCGCTTGCATCAGGTTGTCGAGTGCCTGGCGATAGCTGCGACCGGCCAGGCTCATGCTGTTGTTGTGGCTGGCACCCGGCACCAACAAGAGGCGCTTGGGTTGCCGGGCCGCTTCAAATAGTTGCTCGCTGAAACGGGGCGGCACATAGCGATCATCCAGTCCATGGACCACCAGCAATGGCATATGGATATCGGCGATCTTGTCGATGGAGTCGAACTTCTGCGACAGCAACCAACGCACCGGCAGTGAGGTATTGGCCACCGCCGCGGCTACATCGGCCAGGGAGGTGAAGGTGGATTCTATGACCAGCCCACGTACCGGCGGTGGCGTTTGCTTGCCCAGTTCGGCGGCCAGGTCGATGGCTACCGCGCCGCCGAGGGAGTGCCCGTAGATCAGGCGCTTGCCGGGGTCCGGCTGCAGCACCTGGAAGCGTTCCCAGGCGATGCGCGCGTCTTCGTAGACCGTGGTTTCCGAGGGCAGCTCGCCGTGGCTCTGGCCAAAACCGCGATAGTCGATGGCCAGCACCGAGTAACCCAGGGCGTGCAACTGCTCGATGCGAAACAGCTGCCCGGTGAGGTTCCAGCGTACGCCATGCAGGTAGAGGATCGCCGGTGCGTCCTTGTTGGCGGCCGGGTACCACCAGCCATGAATGTTCTGCCCCGATTTGAAACTGGCGGGCTTGAGCTCGAATTCCTGCACCGCCTTGGGCAAGCCGCTGTACCAACTGGCGGTGCCGGGTTCGATGCGAAACACCAGCTCGCGCTCCTTGTGTTGCAGCACCGCGCAGCCCACGGGCAGGCCGACGATCAACAGTGCCATGCACAGCAGGGGAAACCAGCGCAGGCTCAGGCGCGATAGAAAACGAGAGGGCATGGAGATTCCAGGGCAAAGGTGAAGCTGGGGTTTTACCAGATGGCCTGCACAGGCAGGTATAAATTCGACGGCCGCGCAGGGGGATTGCTTGCAAAGTGTTACAGCATTTGACGCCATCGATGCCGGCGCGACATGCTCGTGTTCTTTTGAACAAAGGCCTGACCATGGACAACAGCCCCGTTCGCATCACCGCCGAAGAGACCCTCTCGGACAACTGGTACCTGCTGAAAAAATACAGCTTCGACCTGCGTCGCCGCGACGGCAGTTGGCAAGCCCAGACCCGCGAGGTGTATGACCGCGGCAATGGCGCGACCATCCTGTTGTACAACCGCGAGCAACGCACGGTGTTGCTGATTCGCCAGTTCCGCATGCCCACCTTCGTCAATGACTACCACGGCTATCTGATTGAAGCGGCGGCGGGGCTGCTGGACAACGCCAGCCCCGAAGAGCGCATTCGCCTGGAGGCCGAGGAAGAGACCGGCTACCGCGTCGGCCATGTAGAGAAGATCTATGCGGCGTTCATGAGCCCGGGGTCGGTCACCGAGCGGATTCACTTTTTCCTCGGCGAGTACCAGCCGGGGGACCGGGTCGGCCATGGCGGCGGCCTGGAAGAGGAGGGCGAGGACATCGAGGTGCTGGAGCTGGGTTTCGAGCAGGCACTGGCCATGGTGCAGAACGGCGAGATCGCCGACGGCAAGACCATCATGCTGTTGCAGCACCTGGAGTTGCGCATGCTGAAAGAAGGCTGGTGAGCCCTTTCCAGCCATCTCCCTCAAACAGCACGTACATGCAATTTTCCTGACGCTGTCCTCGGCAAACTCCCCTCATCGCTGACATTTCAAGGCAGAGGGGCATACCATGGACCCAGCACCACAGACAGGGCCCGACGAAGTCGTCACCCTGGTCGTCAAACACCTGATCAAGCCAGGCCGCGAAGCCGACTACGAAGCCTGGCTGCGCCGCACCGTGCGTATCGCCGGCGAGCGTCCCGGCCACCTGGGTGTCGATGTGGTGCGCAGCAAACAGAACGGCCTGGCGCTGTTCACCTGCGTATTGCGCTACCGCTCCACCGATGACCTGGACACCTGGCTCAATTCCCCCGAGCGCAACACCCTGATCGCCGAAGCCACGCCGATGCTGGCCGACGGCGACAAGACCGAAATCGGTGCGCTCAACGAATTCTGGTTCACGCCCCTGGCCGACAGCGCCGCCAAGCCACCGCGCTGGAAGCAGGCGGTGGTGACCCTGTGCGTGATCCTGCCGCTGACCCTGCTGGTGCCGATCGTATGGGCCCCGATCCTCGGCCTGCACCCGTTTCTCTCCAACTACGTGGTCGCGACCTTCCTGGTCACCGTGACCATCGTCCTGCTGGTGGTCTACCTGCTGATGCCGGCCGCCACCCGCCTGTTCGCTCCCTGGCTTGAAGCCTCTGTAAAGGAAACCCTATGAACGCCGATCTGATTCTGTTCAATGGCCAGTTCCACACCGTGGACCGAGAAAACCCGCGGGCAACCGCCGTCGCCATTCGCGAGGGGCGCTTCGTTGCCGTCGGCACCGATGGCGAGGCCATGGCCCTGCGTGGCAGCGGCACCCAGGTCATCGACCTCAAGGGCCGCACCGTGATCCCCGGCCTCAATGACTCGCACCTGCACCTGATCCGTGGCGGGTTGAACTACAACCTCGAGCTGCGCTGGGAAGGCGTGCCGTCCCTGGCCGATGCCCTGCGCATGCTCAAGGAGCAGGCCGACCGTACCCCGACGCCGCAATGGGTGCGGGTGGTGGGTGGCTGGAACGAATTCCAGTTCGCCGAAAAACGCATGCCGACCCTGGAAGAACTCAACCAGGCCGCACCGGACACCCCGGTGTTCGTGCTGCACCTGTATGACCGTGCCTTGCTCAACCGCGCCGCCCTGCGCGTGGCCGGCTACACCAAGGACACGCCGAACCCGCCGGGCGGCGAGATCGTGCGCGACAGCCACGGCAACCCCACCGGCATGCTGGTGGCGCGACCTAACGCGATGATCCTCTATTCGACCCTGGCCAAAGGCCCGAAACTGCCGCTGGAATACCAGGTCAACTCCACCCGCCAGTTCATGCGTGAACTCAATCGTCTCGGCCTGACCAGCGCCATCGATGCCGGCGGTGGTTTCCAGAACTACCCCGATGACTACGCGGTGATCGAACAACTGGCCAAGGATGAACAGTTGACGGTGCGCATCGCCTACAACCTGTTCACCCAGAAGCCCAAGGAAGAACTCAGCGACTTCAAGAACTGGACCGGCAGCGTCACCCTGCACCAGGGCGATGACTACCTGCGCCACAACGGTGCCGGTGAAATGCTGGTGTTCTCGGCGGCGGACTTTGAAGACTTCCTCGAACCCCGTCCCGACCTGCCGCTGACCATGGAGCAGGAGCTGGAACCGGTGGTGCGTCACCTGGTGGAACAGCGCTGGCCGTTCCGCCTGCATGCCACCTATGACGAGTCCATCTCGCGCATGCTTGACGTGTTCGAGAAGGTCAACCGCGACATCCCGTTCAATGGCTTGCCGTGGTTCTTCGACCATGCCGAAACCATCACCCCGAAGAATATCGAGCGGGTCCGCGCCCTCGGTGGCGGTATCGCGATCCAGGACCGCATGGCGTTCCAGGGCGAATATTTTGTCGAGCGCTACGGCGCCAAGGCCGCCGAAGCCACGCCACCGATCAAGCGCATGCTGGCCGAAGGCGTGCCGGTGGGGGCGGGCACCGATGCCACGCGGGTGTCGAGCTACAACCCGTGGACTTCGCTGTACTGGATGGTCAGCGGCCGCACCGTCGGTGGCCTGGAGCTGCACGCCGAAGGCCTGCCGCGCCTGACCGCGCTGGAACTGTTCACCCATGGCAGCGCCTGGTTCTCGTCCGAGCAGGGCAAGAAAGGCCAGATCAAGGTCGGCCAACTGGCGGACGTGGCGGCACTGTCGGCGGATTTTTTCAGCGTCGATGAAGAAGCCATCAAGTGGATCGAATCGGTGCTCACCGTGGTCGGCGGCAAGGTGGTCTACGGCGCCGGCGACTTCGAAGACTTTGCACCGCCACGCGTACCGGTGCTGCCGGACTGGTCGCCGGTGGTCAAGGTGCCGGGGCACTGGCGCCCGAGTTCGCCTGTGCAGGCTCAAGTACACCAATGCAGCGGCCCGTGCGGCGTGCATTCCCACAGCCACGAAAAGGCGCGTCTTTCCAGCGTGCCGGTCAGCGACTTCCAGGGTTTCTGGGGGGCGTTTGGCTGCTCGTGCTTTGCGTTCTGATACCTAAACCCACAAAGGAGTTAACCCATGACTTACAAGCGCTTGAACAAAGATGACGCCGTGGTGCTGTTGGTGGATCACCAGACCGGCCTGATCTCCCTGGTGCAGGATTTCTCCCCCAACGAATTCAAGAACAACGTACTGGCCCTGGCCGACGTGGCGAAGTTCTTCAACCTGCCGACCATCCTCACCACCAGTTTTGAAGGCGGTCCCAACGGCCCACTGGTGCCGGAACTCAAGGAGCTGTTCCCGGACGCGCCGTACATCGCCCGTCCTGGCCAGATCAACGCCTGGGACAACGAAGATTTCGTCAAGGCGGTCAAGGCCACCGGCCGCAAGCAGATCATCATTGCCGGCGTGGTGACGGACGTGTGCGTGGCGTTCCCGACCCTGTGCGCCCTCGACGAAGGCTTCGAGGTGTTCGTGGTCACCGACGCCTCCGGCACCTTCAACGAAACCGTGCAGCAGGCCGCCTGGGCCCGTATGACCGCCGCCGGTGCCCAACTGGTGAACTGGTTCGCCGTGGCCTGCGAGCTGCAGGTGGACTGGCGCAACGACATGGAAGGCCTGGCCAACCTGCTGTCGCCGCGCATTCCCAACTACCGCAACCTGATGAACAGCTACTCGGCGTTCACGGCCAAGTAAGCTGTTTTCAAGGCTGTCGGTAATTCCCTGTGGGAGGGGGCTTGCTGTGGTGAACCACAGTAAGCCCCCTCCCACATTTGATTTGTGGTGTGGCGACCTTCCAGTTATAAAACAGCCCATCGTCCACCGAGAAGCGACAATGAACCCCTTTGAAGACATGCGCCTGTTCTGCCAGGTCATGGAATCCGGCAGCTTCACCGCCGCCGCCGAACAGCTGGGCCTGTCCAAGCAATTCGTCAGCCGCCGCCTGATCCAGCTGGAAGATCGCCTCGGCGTGCGCCTGCTCAATCGCTCCACGCGCCGCCTGGATGTCACGCCCCTGGGCCAGAGTTACTACGAGTCCGCCTTGCGCCTGCTCGGCGAAGTCGAGCAAGTGGAGCAGGGCATCGCCGGCCAGAACAGTGAACCGCGCGGCACCATTCGCCTGAGTGCGCCGTTGTCGTTCGCCATGGCGCACCTGGGTTGCCTGTTGCCGGTGTTCCTGCAGCGCCATCCCCAGGTGTCGGTGGAAGTTGACCTCAGCGACCGCCCGGTGGACCTCATCGGTGAGGGCTACGACCTGGTGCTGCGCATCGGCACCCTGGAAGATTCCACCCTCATCGCTCGGCGTATCGCCAGCATCGAGCGCGTGTATTGCGCCAGCCCCGAGTACCTGGCACTGCGCGGTACGCCGCTTAAACCCGAAGACCTCGCCGAACACGACTGCCTGCCCTACGGCCATGGCCGCCAGGTGCAATGGCGCTTCAAAGGCAAGCTGCAAGCACTGAATGTCACCGGCCGTATGCGCGTGAATAACGGCGAGTTGCTGCGCGATACCGCCGTCGCCGGCCTGGGCGTCACCTACCTGCCGACCTTCATCGTCGGCGACGCCTTGAAGGACGGCCGGCTGGTCACGCTCCTCGATGATTTTGCCCCCGAAGCCCTGACCCTGTCGGCGGTGTACCCCCAGCACCGGCAAAGCTCACGGCCGGTGCAGGCGCTGGTGGAGTTTCTGCGCGAACGCCTGGCTAGCGGCTGTTGAACAGCTGGCGGATCAGGTTCGGGGTGCTGCCGGTCCAGCGCTTGAATGAGCGCCGAAAATTCGCCGCATCGTTGAAATTCAGGTACGCCGCCACCTCATCATTGCTGTAGCCCTTGACCTGGTACAGGTGCAACGCCACCTGCTTGCGCACCCGGTCCACCTGCTGTTGAAAACCGGTGTCGTGCTTGTGCAACTTGCGCTTGAGGGTCGCCGGGCTCATGGCGAAGGCCTGGGCCGCTTGTTCCAGGCTGGGCGGCTGGCGCACCTGGTCGCGCAGGTACTCGTAGAGGCAGTCGAGAAAACTGCCGGCAAAGCCCAGTTGCTCGATCTGCTCGCGGGCTTGGCGGCGCGCCACCTGGCCGGCGGTGGCCGAGGCGCCTGGCCAGGTGCTGGTGAGGTATTCGCGCGGGATCGTCATCATGTCCAGCGGGCGCTCGAAGCGCGTGTCCTCGCCCAGGTGCACCCAGTACTGCTCGATATAACGCGGTTCGGCATGGCTGAAACTGCACGCCCACGGCAGGCGCTCGCCGCTGAGCCATTGGCTCATGGCAACCAGCGAGGTCATGCTGGCTTCCAGCAGGAAACGCCAGTGCTCGCCGGCGCCGCAACTGTCCAGCCAGTACAGGTAGGCGTGGTGCTCATCCAGCTCCAGTTGCAGGGTGGCCAACGGGCTGAGCAGCACCTGTTGCTGGATCAGGATCTCCAGGGCCTGGTGCAGGTTCTGCGCATGGCCAAGGGCGTGGCTGGCGGCGCCGTAATAGCCCGGTAGCAGGCGCTGGCCAAACAGGAAGCTGCTGTCGTCGGCGTCCAGTAACTTACGGCTGTTGCCGATCAAGCCGAAAAACTGCTGCGGGCTCAAGTGCGCGGTGCCGGCCAGGATGTCCTCGTGAAACAGCCCGGTGCCGCGCAGCAGGCGATGGCTGTCGATGTCCCGGGACAAGGCCAGGTCGATCAGCGTGGCGGGTTGGTAATGCCCTGGAATGAAGCGGCTGTCGGCTTCATACCAGCTGGTTTTGACGGCCATCTCAGGCACTTTTCGCAAGGGGTTGCTTGGCCCTGGCCAAGGCCAGGTTCAGGCGCTTGAGCAAATCCTGGGGCGGTTCTTCAAGGGCCATGACCACGGCGGTGGTCGCCGCCAGTTGCAGGCGTTCGCCCTGTTGCCGGGTCTTGTGGGCCAGGCCGCGCACCGCTTGCTGCAACTCCAGCGCCAGCTCCTTGGCCTGGCGTTCGCCGGTGTTGGGCAGCAGCACCACAAAACGGTCGCCGGCCAGGCGGCACACCAGGTCCTGGCGGCGCAGGTTGAGCAGCAGCAAATGGCTGAGGGCCTGCAACACTGCGTCGCCCTCAGCATGCCCGTAGGCCTGGTTGATGGCGGCGAAGTTGTCCAGGTCCAGGGCCAGCAGCGACAGCGGTTGTTGCTGCTCGCGGCTGTCCTGCAGGCTGTCGGCCAGTTGGCGCTTGAGGTAGTCGGCGCCGGCCAGCGGTGTGAGTTTGTCGAACAGTCGATGTTCACGGAACAAGCGCTCGCGCTTTTCCATCTGCGCGCTGATCGCCAGTTGTTCGCGGTGCCAGTGGTAGATGCCGATGGTCAGCAGGATCATGCCCACCGGCATCGGCCCGGACTCGAGCCAATGGTCCCAGGTAATGCTGTCGGGCAGGCGGATAAATTCGTCGAGGCTGTCGATCCACCAGGAGAAAAAGATGCACGACAGGCCCAGCGCCAGGTAATTGGTGACGCGCCCGGCGGGGCGGCTCTTGAGCACCAGGCCCAGCCACACCAGGGCGAGCAGGGCGGAACCGCCTTCGCCAAAGATATCCAGCCACACCCACTCGCTGACGCTTTTCAACTCGCCGCAGGCCAGGTGCAGGATCAGCCCGAGGTTGGCCGCGATCAGCAGCAACGAGAGTTTCCAGCGGTGGGGCTTGAGCACGGAAAACATGGCCGCAGGTCCTTGGGCAAATGAGTGGTGGGCGCCAGCACAGCAGATGGATGTGACCGTTGGATGACGGTGGATGAGGGTCGAATCAGCTCAGCTCAAACACACGGGCGATCAAAAAATGTGGGAGGAGCTTGCTGTGGTGAGCGGGCTTGATGTGGTGAGCGGGCTTGCCCCGCGCCGGTCTGCGAAGCAGGCCCCCCGTATCCTCAGTGAACCCGTCGGGGGGACAAGCCCCCTCACCACAGCAAGCCCCCTCCCACAGGGGACCTATACAGGTCATATCAGCTCATTTGCACCTGCAGGACTGCTCTAAACCCCGGTTTACAGGCCTTCGCGCCGACCCCTGTCACAGAACCGTCATCCCCCACCCCTAGCGTGCCCTCCCAGTTGCCGGGCCCCTTGCCTGGCGCCAACGGATTCTTGGGGAGGATTGCATGTACAAGCGCACCGGGCTCGTCAGCTTTACGCTTACCGCCTTGGCCCTGGCGATGGCCAGTGAACGGTTGAGCGCCGCCGAAGCGAGCGCCACCGAGCACGTTGAGGTGGTTGGCCAGGCCGTCGCCATCGACCAGGCGCTCAAGGAGCAACGCAGCGCCGACAGCATCAAGAGCGTGGTGCATGCCGACGGTGTGGCCCAGTTGCCGGATCAGAACGTCGCCGAAGCGGCGCAGCGCCTGCCGGGCATCAGTGTGGAGCGCGACCAGGGCGAAGGGCGTTTTGTCAGCGTGCGCGGCCTGGGCCCGGACCTCAACAGCGTAACCATCAACGGCACCCTGGTGCCCGCCCCGGAAAGCGCGCGCCGCGCCGTGGCCCTCGATGTGCTGCCCTCGGAGCTGGTGCAGTCGCTGTCGGTGATCAAGACCCTCACCCCGGACATGGACGCCAACTCCCTCGGTGGCACCGTCGATGTGCAAAGCCTCTCGGCCTTCGACCATAAAGGTTTGTTCTACACCGGCAGCAGCGAAGCCAGCTACGACAAGAACACCCGCCAGACCAGCCCGAAATTCTCCGGCGCCGCCAGTAACCGGTTCAGCCTCGGCGACGGCATCGACAACTTCGGCGTCGCCGCAGCGCTGAGTTGGCAGAAACGCGACTTCGGCTCGGACAACGTCGAAACCGGCGGCGCCTGGGACTTCACCGACGGCGCCCGGCTCAACGAGTTCGAACAGCGCGACTACGACATCAGCCGCGAACGCGCCGGCGGTGGCCTGAACTTCGACTACAAGCCCGACGACCTCAGCAGCTACTACCTGCGCACCCTCTACAGCCGCTACACCGACACCGAAACCCGCAACTCCACCAGCATCGAGTTTGCCGACCCCCAGGCCCCGGGCCAACTGGGCGATGCCGAGGGCAAGCGCAAGCTGAAAAACCGTGAGGAAACCCAGGAAATCCAATCCTATGTATTCGGCGGCGAACGCATGCTCGGCCTGTGGACCTTAAGCGGCCAGGCCGGCTACAGCCAGTCCAGCGAAGACAGCCCGGCGCATATCGCCGGCGCCACCTTCGACGGCGGTGACTTTGCCAACAGCGGTTTCTACGACAAGGACAAACCCCGCCCGATCATCGGCAGCGGCTTCTACGACGCCAGCAACTTCAGTCTCGACAAGGTCGACTGGGAAAAACAGAACACCACGGACACCGAGAAAAACCTGCGCCTGGACCTGGCCCGCGACTATGACCTGAGCGGCTATGCGTCCCAGGTCAAGTTCGGCGGCAAGGTCAGCCGCCGCAACAAGGACAACGACCTGGAGGCCTGGGTCTACGAAGACTTCGACACCCTCGGCTTCAGTGCCGACCAACTCAACCTCAGCCGCTTCCAGAAGGGTAGCGTCGACTATCGCCTGGGCAACTACGGCCCCGGCATCAGCCCCAGCGCCATCAAGCAGCTGATCGGCAGCCTCAACCCGGCGGATTTCTATGACGAGACCGAATCGCGGGTCAACGACTTCACCATTCGCGAGGACATCAACGCCGGCTACCTGATGAACACCCTCGATATCGACGACTGGCGCTTTATCGCCGGCCTGCGCTACGAAGGCACCGAGTTCGAAGCCAAAGGCACCGGTGCCACCGATGGCGTGTTCACCCCCACCGAGACCAAGCGCCGCTATCACCATTGGTTGCCGGGGCTGCATGCGCGCTACCAGATCGACAAGAACACCCAGGTGCGCGCGGCCTGGACTAAGTCGGTGGTGCGCCCGACGTTCGGCCAGCTGGCGCCGGGTTTTGTGATCGACGATGACGAAGCCACCTTCGGCAACCCGGACCTCAAGCCCCTGGAGTCGAGCAACCTTGACCTGGGTATCGAGCACTTCATGGGCCGCGCCGGGACCGTATCGGCATTCGTGTTCTACAAGGACATCAAGAACTTCGTCTACAACACCGACCTCGCCGGCACCGGCGCCTGGACCAATTTCTCCGAGGCCCACACCTACGCCAACGGCGACAGCGCCAAGCTCTACGGCCTGGAACTGGCCTACTCACAGAAGTTCGACTGGCTGCCCGCACCGTGGAACGGTTTGCTGATCGGCGCCAACAGCACCTTCAGCCGCTCCAGCGCCGATATCGAAGGCTTCGACGCCGCCAGCGGCACGAATCGCAAGCGCAACATCAGCCTGCCCAACCAGTCGGACACCGTCGGCAACCTGATGCTCGGCTGGGAGGACGACAAGCTCAGCCTGCGCCTGTCGGCCAACTACAAGTCGGCCTACCTGTATGAACTGGCCTCGATCAACGACAAGGCCCACGACCTGCACGTCGACGCGCAGACCTTCGTCGACTTCAGCGCGCGCTACTCGCTGACCAAGAACCTGCAAGTCAGCTTCGAAGCCCAGAACCTCACCGATGAGTCGTACTTCGTCTACACCGGCCACCGCAGCTACAACGGCCAGTACGAAGAGTACGGCCCCACCTACAAAGTGGGCCTGACCTTCACTCATTTTTGAATTCAACACATTTGATCTCCATTGTTTTTGAAGGATTTGCTTGTTCATGAGAATTTCCAAGCTGTACCTGCTGATTGCCCTGGTCACCAGCGGCCATGCGTTCGCCGCCGACCTGGCGCTGACCCCGTGGGCACCCAGCCTGAAGGCCGAAGCCGTGGCCTTCCTGCCCAATGGCACCGAGCGCGTGGCCGCCAGCAGCCGCGACGGCCTGCAACTGCTCGACAGCCAGGGCGCCGAGCTGGCGCGTTTCAAGGGTAACTTCAGCAGCCTCGACACCCGCGCCGCAGGTGCCCAGGTGCTGGTCGCCAGCCTCGACAACGAGCGCCAGCAGGCGTTGCTGATCAGCCTGGACAGCGCCAGCAAAAGCTGGGGCAAACCGCTGTACCTGCCGACCCGCGACTACCCGGTAAATGGCCTGTGCCTGTACCGCGACGCCGCGGCCAACCTGTTTGTGTTCCTGGTGGGCGAAGAGGGCAAGGGCGAGCAATGGCTGGTGGGCAACGGCGCGACGCTGCTCACCGACCCCCAGCGTGTACGAGGTCTGCCGCTGCCGCCGTCGGCACAGTTCTGCCAGGTGGACGATGCCACCCAGCAGTTGCTGGTGAATGAAGAGAATGTCGGCTGGTGGGCCTACCCGGCTCACCCGGAAGCCGAGGTGAAACGCACGCCGGTGGCGCTGTTCGACACTCCCAAGCGCGAAGCCGGGGCCATGGCGCTGGTACCCGGTGGCCTGGTTGCCCTGGACCCGAAGACCGCCCGGTTACACCTGTTCCAGCACACCGACGAGCGCTGGGTGGAGCAATCGAGCCTGGGCCTGCCGGGCCTGAAAGAGCCGGAACAATTGGCGATCAATGGCCGCCAGTTGCTGGTGCGCGATGATGACAGCGGCACGCTCTACCAGGCCAGGCTCGACTGGCAGGCCACGCCCGTCGCGGCGGCTGCGGTGCTGCCGGAAGTCGCGGCCTTGCGCCAGAGCGACCCGGTCGGCCGCCAGGGCGACGCGGCGGATGATCCAGCGATCTGGATTCACCCGCAAACCCCGGCCAACAGCCGTGTGCTCGGCACCAACAAGAAACAGGGCCTGCTCGCCTACGACCTCGACGGCAAGCTGTTGCAGGAACTGGCGGTGGGCCGCCTGAATAACGTCGATGTACGTCCCAACTTCAAGCTCGGCGCGCAAACGGTGGACCTGGCCGTGGCGAGCAATCGCGATCACAACAGCCTGAGCCTGTTCAGCATCGACCGTCAGAGCGGCGAGCTGCGTGAGGCCGGTGAAGTGCCCACGCCGCTCAAGGAAATCTATGGCATCTGCCTGTTCCAGCCTGTCAGCGGCGAGATCTACGCGATTGCCAACGGCAAGGACGGCACCTTCCTGCAATACCGCCTCAGCGCGCCGGACGGCCGTGTGCACGGCGAGCTGGTGCGTCAGTTCAAGGTCGACAGCCAACCCGAAGGCTGTGTGGCCGACGACCAGCGCCAGCGCCTGTTTATCGGTGAGGAGGACGTCGGCGTGTGGGCGGTGGATGCGCGCGCCGATCAACCGGCGACGTTGACCAGCGTGATCAAGGTCGGCGCGCAATTGCATGCGGATGTCGAGGGCCTGGCGCTGTACCAGAGCGATAAACATGACTACCTGGTGATCTCCAGCCAGGGCAATGACAGCTACCTGGTGGTGGATGCCGAACCGCCGTTTGCCGTGCACGGCGGCTTTCGCGTCGGCTTGAACGCCGCTGCCGGTATCGATGGCGCATCGGAAACCGATGGCCTGGAAGTCACCGCCATCAACCTCGGCGGGCCATGGAGCCAAGGCATGCTGGTGGTGCAGGACGGGCGCAAGCGCATGCCCGAGCAGACCCAGAACTTCAAGTTCGTGCCCTGGGCCGAGGTCACCCGCGCATTGAAATTGCCGTGAACCGTCATCAACCGGTCATCACTTTTTAATCGAATGGGAGATTCACCATGCACGCGACGATGGAACATATGACGATCTGGGGTTTGATCAGCGACGCCAGCCTGTTGGTCAAGGCTGTCATGGTCACCTTGCTGTTGGCGTCCTTGCTCAGCTGGTACCTGATTATCCAGCGCGGCAGTGTGCTGCGCCGCCTGGAGCGTCAGTTGAACGCTTTTGTGCAGCGCTTTCGCGCCGCGTCGGATTTGCAGGCACTGTCCCGTGAGCTCCAGCAGGCGGGCGAGGGCGGCATTGCGCCGATCTTTATCGCCGGGGTCCAGGAATACCAGCACCTGCACAGCCATGATCCGGCGGTGCTCGAAGGCGTGGAGCGGGCCTTGCAGGTGGCGATCACCGAGCAGGAAATCGAACTGGAAAAGGGCCTGCAATTTCTCGCGACCGTGGGTTCGGTCAGCCCGTACATCGGCCTGTTCGGCACGGTGTGGGGCATCATGAATTCCTTTATCGGCTTGTCCCAGGTGCAACAGGCGACGTTGTCCACCGTAGCGCCGGGCATTGCCGAAGCCTTGATCGCCACGGCCATCGGCCTGTTTGCGGCGATCCCGGCGGTGATCGCCTATAACCGCTTCGCGGCGCGCGGCCAGACCCTGCTCACCCGTTACTACGCGTTTGGCAATGAGTTGCAGGTACGCCTGCACCGCACCCTGCGCGGTACGTCGATCAACCTGGCCGTCGCCGCCTGAAAGGAGCAACTCCCATGTTAGTCAGGCCGCAACGCAAGCACGGGCCCAAGGCCGAGATGAACGTGGTGCCGTATATCGATGTGATGCTGGTGCTGCTGGTGATCTTCATGGTCACCGCGCCGATGCTGACCCAGGGTGTGAAGATCGACCTGCCCAAAGTCGCCGCCGAGGCGTTGGCCACCGACACCCGCCAGCAGATCCTCACGCTGTCGGTAAAGGCCGACGGCGGCTACTACTGGAACCTCGGCGGCGAACTCGATACCCAACACCAGACCGACAGCGCCGTGAGCCTGGATGAAATGGGCGCCAAGGTCATGCAGGTGGTGGCGGCGCGCAGCGACACCCAGGTCTATATCCGCGCCGACGACAACGCCGGTTACGGCCGTGTGGTCGCGGCCATGGCGGTGTTACAGAAGGGTGGAGTCAGCAACCTGGGGCTGGTGACCGAGGCCCCGCAATGACGGCGATGATCATGCACAGTCCCACCCTGACGATGGCGCCCCGGGATGCTTTCGGGTTTTGGAGAAACAGCCTCGCCGCCAGCCTGGCGGTGGCGCTGCACGTCGGCGTGCTGGCCGCGTTGATGCTGGGCTGGTCGACGGAGAAGCCCGTGGCGGATGCCCCTCGGGTGATGCACACGCAGTTGGTCATGCTGCCACCGGCGCCAGCGCCCGAGCCTGAACCGGTGGTGGCTGCCCCCGCACCGCCGGAGCCGGTGGTGATACCAGTGCCGGTGCCGGCAAAGCCCACGGTCGACCCGCAGGTCCAGGCGCAAAAACTCGAGAAAGCCGCCTTGGCGCGTAAACGCGTCGAAGACAAGAAGATCGAGCAGCAGCAGGAACGCCTGGCCAGCGAACAACGCCACCGCGAGCTGGAACAACAACGCCTCGATCAGCAACGCCTGGCCGCTGAAAAAGCCCGGGCAGCCACCCCCGCGCCAGCCCCGGCGCCGGCCTTCGACAGCCGCCAATACCAACCCCTGAGCAAGGAGGCACCGGACTATCCCGAGCGCGCCCTGGACAAGAACATCGAGGGCGACTGCACCTTGGAGTACAGCGTCAACACCCAAGGCCGCGTGGAAAATCCCAAGGTGCTGGACGGCTGCCACCCGTTGTTTATCCGGCCTTCACTGGCGGCGGCGAACACCTTTCGCTACCAGCCGAGGATCGTTGACGGCAAGGCCGTGGCCGTACCGGCGGTGCGCAATACCTTCCACTACCGCATCAAGTAACGCACTCAGAGGTCATAGCGCACCGACAGCAACAGCGTGCGCGGATCGTTGACCGAGTAATAACGGGCGCCGCTGGACGGCACATAGCCCACCGATTGCGGGTAAGCGCGGTCCAGCAGGTTTTTCACCGCCAGGGTGGTGGTCCAGTGGCCGTCGCCGCTGATGTAGCGAGTGTTGGCGTTCCAGAAGGTTTGCTGCGGCACTTCCTGGATGTCGTCGTTCAGCGCGTTGGCGTAGGACTTGGTCTGGAACTGCGCATCCGTGCCCGCCAGCCAGGTGCCCGGCAGGCCTGCGGGAATGGTGTAGTTCAGGCCGACACTGGCGTTCCAGCGCGGCGAGAACACCAGTTGCTTGCCATTGGCATCGACCCCGGCACCGCTGGCGTTCTGGAAGTCGTCGTACTGGCTCTCCAGGTAGCCGAGGTTGGCGCTCAGTTGCAGGTCGCGGCTCAGGGCGGTGAGGGTTTCCAGCTCGACGCCGTAGGTGTGGGCCTGGCCGACGTTGGTGCGCAGGCTCACCCCCAGCGCCGGGTCGTAGGCGTTGGTCTGCAGGTCTTTGTAGTCGTTGTAGAACAGCGCGACGTTGGCCCGCAGGCGCTGGTCGAAGAAGTCGCCCTTGAAGCCGGTTTCCCAGGTGGTCACGTCTTCCGGCGAAAACGCCTGCTCGGCGGCGGCGCGAGTCGGCGCACGGTTGTCGTATCCGCCGGCCTTGAAGCCCTTGGCGACATAGGCGTACTGGTTGAGGTGCGGCGTCCAGGCATATTCGAAGCCGATTTTCGGGCTGGTGGACTGCCAGGATTTGCTCGACTCGGCCGCGAAGTTGGTGCCGGTAATCTGCCGGTCGGTATTGATCGCGTAATTGGTGAACTCGAAGTTCTTGTGTTCGCGGGTAAAGCGCAGGCCGGCGATCAGCGACAGCTGCGGGGTGATCTTGTAGGTGCCCTGGCCATACAGCGCGTAGCTTTCGGTGTTGGTGGTGCTGTACTGGCCCTGGCCGATCACCCGGTTGCGTGCGATGGAGTAGGTGAGGTTGTCGCGGTCGGCATCGAAGCGTTCGCGGTACAGGTACAGGCCGGTGCTGAAGCTGAAGTCGTCATAGTCACCGTTGAGCTGGAATTCCTGGGTGGCGTAGTTTTGCTTGTAGAGGATCAGGTTGTTCTGGATCAGCGCGGCCTGGCCAGAGTTGTCGTAGTCCACCGGCTGGTTGAAGGACGACCAGGCCGTGACCGATTTGACATTCAAGTGATCGTTGATCGCATAGATCGCGCGCAACACCGAACTGCCCTGGTCAAGGCGGTTTTTCGGGTCGAGGCTGCTGTAGCTCTTAAACTTGTCGAAACGGCCGTTGGCGTCGAACGGCGAGTAGCTGGTGGTGTCGCCACGGTCAAAGGTGCCGGCCAGGGTCAACTGCACATCCCAGGGTGAGTCCTCGGGCTTGTAGCGCAGCTTGCCGCGGTAGGACTGGATATCGACGTTGTTGACATCCTTGCCCCGGGTCGGGTTGGACACCGTGCCGTCGCGGCTCAGGCGGATCGCCGAAAAGCTGCCGAACAACGCGTTGTCCACCAGCGGGCCGCTGATCAGGAAACGGCCGTTCTGCGCATTGTAATTGCCCGCACCGAGCTCGACGAAACCACGGGTTTCCTGGTTGGGGTCGCGGGTGATCACGCGGATCGCCCCGGCGCTGCTGTTGCGCCCGTACAGGGTGCCCTGGGGGCCGCGCAGCACTTCGACGCGCTCGACGTCATTGAAGTCGAGCATCGAGGAAATCGCCCGTGGGATGTACAAGTCGTCGGCGTACACCGCCACCGCGGCTTCCTGGATCGGGTCGGTTTCACCGATGCCGCGAATGCCATAGGTCTGGGCGCTGTAGGAGATCGACTGGCGGCTGAGGGTCAGGTTCGGCACCTGGCCCGACAGATCGCGCACGCTGCGGATCTGCTTGTCGTCGAGGCTCTTCTCGTCGAAGGCGGAAATCGCCAGCGGGGTTTTCTGCAAGTCTTCACTGCGGTGCTCGGCCGTAACATTGACCACCGGCAGCGCGGTGTCATCGGCGTGGGCGTACGCGCCGAACAGGGCGAGGGAGACAGCAAGGGTGAGGCGATTGGGCGCGGCGATGTGGCTCATGGTAGGTCCCTGAGAAAGTGGTGGTTCAGGCAAGGCCTCCACCTGGTCAGGGGTCGGTGCTGGACATAACAATATGGATAGGAAAGACGTTCGTAAAAGTCCGTTTTGTTATATGTTAATTATTAAAAATATGCAGTTAATAGTTATTTATAATGCGCATATCTGATGATATTTCTTGCCTGGCCGCATAACCAGATGTGGGGCTTGCCCCCGTGGCGGCCTTCGGGCCGACCATGTCGTTGGCTTTGACCGAGTACATATCCGTTGCTGCGGTAACGGCTGCCTATGGTTCCGCTCTTACAGCGGCTCACTTTTGGAGGGACCCAAAAGTAAGCATGGACTTGTTCCCTCAAAACGTACGCCATGAAGCGAGTGTTAAGCAGTTTGCTTCAGTTGCTTTGCGTAGTCATTAGGTGAGCTGTATCCCAGCGCCGAGTGCAGCCGTGCCGCGTTGTAAAACCCATGGATGTAGCTTGCGATTGATGTATGGGCCTGCGCTTTGCTGGGATACACACCGGTGGCTTCTTCCTTCTTGAGTGTGGCAAAAAAGCTCTCTGCCACGGCGTTATCCCAGCAATTTCCTTTACGGCTCATGCTTTGCACGAAGCCTCTTTCCGCGATCATGCTGCGAAAACCGCTACCGGTGTATTGCCGGCCTCGATCAGAGTGAAAAATCACACCGTGATCAACTGGCGCTTTAGTCCAGGCGTTCATGAACGCCTGTTGTACCAAGCCCTCGGGCATACGGTCCGACAGGCTGTAACCCAGTACCTGCCGGGTTTGGACACTTAACACCACAGCCAGGTACAACCAACCCTGGCGAGTCGAAATATACGTGATATCCCCCACCCAGGCGGGCGCCGGGCTTGTCACAGAAAAGCGTCGTTTCAACACGTTCTCAGAAATGGGTTGGATATACCGGTTATCCGTCGAGTGTTTGAACCGTGCTTTGATTTTTCCTCGCAGCATCTCCTCTCTCATCAGACGAGCTACTCGCTTGTGTCCTATCGCGTACGACCGGTTATGAAGCGCCTTAACCATACGTGGTCGCCCATAAGTGCCGCGGCTTGCCCGATGAATCGCACGAATTTCCAAGCGAATCGCCGCATCTGGATCAGGACGTTCCTGGCGCTTCAAATAGTCGTGAAAGCCCGACACCGAGACCTCCATCACTCGACATAACAGCCTGACTGGAAAGTGAGTCCGTTCACGGGCGACGAAGGCGTATCTCAGTTGGACTCTCTGGCAAAGAACGCCGTCGCTTTTTTTAGGATTTCTCGTTCCATTTTAAGCGTGGCATTTTCAGCTCGAAGCCGGGCCAGCTCGCTTTCCAGGTCAGAAACCGGATGCCGGGAGGGAGAACTGAGAGGACGCCCGTTGCGTGCGGCGTCCAGCCAATTCCCTAGGGTTTTGACCGAGATATCCAACTGTCGGGCAGCTTCTCCTCGACCAATACTTTCAGCAAGTGTCACTGCTTGAGCTTTGAAGTCATCGGTGTAGCTGCGGCGGGTTTGCTGTGACATAGGTGCCTCCAAGGTTGCGATTAAAATATCGCTTCTTGGCGTCCGCTGCGAGGGAACAAGTCCATGGTTACTTTGGGGCTTTTCCAAAGTGACCCGCCGTAAGGGCGGAACCCTAAGCCGCCGTTACCGCAGCAACGGATATGTACTCGCTCAACTCCAACGACATGGTCGGCCCGAAGGCCGCCACGGGAGCAAGTCGAATCGTCGCACCGCCCCTCCGACATTTTTGAACAGCGTCAGGCGTTAGCCAGATTCGCCAGTTCAACCCCTGAAACGTAGCGCTCCAGATTCGCCAAGAACGTATCGGCAATCTCGTTGCGGCTATTGGTCGAAATCGCCGACGTATGGGGCGACAACCGTACCCGTGGGTGGCTGTACAACGGGTGCCCGTCCGGCAAGGGCTCCGGTTCGGTCACGTCGAGCGATGCCAGGCCGATCTGACCGTTGTCCAGGGCCTCCAGCAACGCCTCCTGATCGAGCAGGCCCCCACGTGCGATGTTGATCAGGTGCAGGCCCGGCCTGGCGCTGCCCAGAACATCGCGGTTGATGATATGCCGCGTGGCGTCGGTCAGTGGCGCGGCCACCACCAGGTGGTCGGCGCGGGCGAACAGGTCGTGGATGTCCTGGGCGGCGTCCACGCCGGCGCCGAACGGTGCCTGGCTCTGACGCAGCGCGACCACCTTGATGCCCAGGCCCAGGGCTTTTTGCGCCAGGCTTTCACCAATCGCGCCAAAGCCCAGAATGCCCAGGGTGGTGCCCTTGAGGGGGCGCAGGGCGGTGAAATTCCATTGCGAGTCCTTCACCCAGATGTCCGGCAAATGCTTGGAGGCGGCAAAGATCGCTGCCAGGGCGAATTCGGCCAGGTTGTCGGCGGCGCTGCCTCGGGAGGTGGTCACCGGCGGGCCGTTGAACAGCCATTGCGGGTAGAAGTCGATGCCCGATGAGACCAGGTGCACCCATTGCGCGCCGTAGGGCCAGCCCGGTGGCGGGGTGTCCGGGGCGGTGTAGCCGCGCACGTTGATCGGGCGCAGCAGCAGGATATTCGCCTGGGGCGGCAGGTCGCTGGGTACGCCCTCCGGCACGCCGATCACCTGTGCTCCGGGGTGGATCGCGGTGACGCGCGCTCGGATCACCTCGTTGTAGTCTTCGCCCAGTTGGCTGGCAATGATCACCTGGCTCATGTGCGCTCCTTCTGGCGTTGGGCGAACACGGCTTTACCGACGCCCTGCAGCACCGCATCGTTCTGCGGAGTATGCACGCGACTGCACAGCACATCGCGGTAGTGGCGTTGCAGCGGGCTATGGCGCGACAGGCCAGGGTTGCCGGAGGCCTCGATGGCCAGCTCCACGGCGCGGATGGCGTTGTGGGTGACCAGGTACTTCAACTGCGCGGCGTTGGCGGCCGGAGTGTGGCCGTCGGCGGCGGCGTCGAGCAGGCTGCGGTTGGCGAAGAGCAGGGTGTCGATATGGCCGACGGTTTCCTGGAAACGCGGTAATGTCGACAACGCCGCACCGAGATTGGATGGCTGGCGCTCTTCCAGCCAGTTCACCAGCCAGTCCCGCGCAGCCTGGGCCACAGCGTCATACACCGAGGACAGCAGCACCGACATCCACAGGAAACCCTCGGCATCCAGTTCCGGTTGCGGCGCGCTCCAGGGGCTGACGCTGACGGCGTGGTCCAGTGGCACCAGCACATTGTCGAGCACCACTTCATGGCTGCAGGTGGCGCGCATACCGAGGTGGTCCCAGGTGTCGATGATGCTTACGCCGGGGCTGTCCTTGGGCACCAGCCAGGCGCCCACCAGCGGGTCGGCGTCATCGCTGCGCGCCCATACGCTGAACCAGCTCAGACCATGGCTGCCGGTGGAGTAGATCTTACGCCCGCTGATGCGCCAGCCCTCGGCAGTGCGCACGGCAGTCGTCGCCGGCAGCCCGCCACGGGCCGGGGTGCCGAGGTCGGGTTCGACGCGCAGGGCATTGATCAATGCACCGTCGCGCACCGCGTCCTCGGCCACTCGGGTACGCAGGTGGGGCGGCCAGGTCTTGCTGTCTTGCAGGCGGTTATGTTGCAGGTATTGCATCACCAGGATCAGTGCGGTGGACGGTTCGCCCTTGGCAATCGCACTGATCGCCTTGCGCGCCTGGGGCAGGCTGGCTCCACCGCCGCCGAGGGCCTTGGGCACGGTGAGGGCGACCAGGCCGTGGTCGTGCAGCCGCTGGAAGTTGGCATGGGGGAAGGCGCCGCTCTCGTCATACAGGTGCGCGGTGCCGGCCAGCTCGGCGCTCAAGTATTCGAGCAGGGCGTCGAAATCGACAACGTTCACAGTGCGTAGAGACGATTGAGTCATCAGTATGTGCTCGGTCAGGAATGTGGGAGGGGGCTTGCTCCCGATTGCGGTGTGTCAGTCAATCCATCTGTGACAGGCCTACCGCAATCGGGAGCAAGCCCCCTCCCACAGGGGATAGTGTTCAGGCCTGGGCCTTTTCGCGGGCTTCGATCACGCTGTAACGGTTGGCCGGCACGTCCAGGCCAAGGTTGTCGCGCAGGGTGTGCCCCGTGTATTCGCTACGGAACAGGCCACGCTGTTGCAGCACCGGCACCACCAGTTCGGTGAAGTACTGCAAGCCGTCCGGCAGCACCGAGTTGATGATGAAACCATCGCTGGCACCGCGTTCGAACCAGGTCTGGATCGCGTCGGCGACTTGCTCCGGGGTGCCGACAAAATCACGCTTGGGCCGCGAGAAACGCAGCGCCACTTCGCGCAGGGTCAGGCCTTCGTCCCTGGCCAGTTGCTTGATACGGTCGGAGCCGCCTTTCTGGCTGTTGGCGCCCAGGTCGCCGAGTTCCGGGAAGGGCGCGTCCAGCGGGTACTGGCTGAAGTCATGGTCGTTGAACGGGCGGCCGAGGGCGACGATGGCGTCTTCCACGGTGACCAGCTCCACCGCCTGCTGATAGCGGCTTTCCACTTCGGCCTCGTCGCGGCCGACAATCGGGCGGATGCCCGGCAGGATCGACAGGCTGTCGGCGTCGCGGCCAAAGCCCTTGGCGCGGCGCTTGAGGTCCTGGGTATAAGCCAGGCCTTCTTCGATGCTTTCCACATGCACGAAGATGGCGTCAGCGTTCTGCGCCGCAAAGTTACGCCCGTCTTCGGAGGTGCCCGCCTGAAAAATCACCGGCTGGCCCTGGCGCGAGCGTGCAATGTTCAGCGGGCCTTTGACCGAGAAAAACTCGCCTTTGTGGTTCAGCGCATGCAGCTTGCCCGGGGTAAAGAATTCGCCGCTTTGCTTGTTGTAGGCAAAGGCGTCGTCTTCCCAGGAATCCCACAGGCCCTTGACCGTGTTCAGGTGTTCCTTGGCGATGCGGTAGCGCACGGCGTGGGGTGGGTGTTCGGCTTTACCGAAGTTGTCGGCGGTGCCGCTGAGCCACGAGGTCACCACGTTCCAGCCGGCGCGCCCGCCGCTGATGTGGTCCAGGGACGCGAACTGGCGCGCCACCTGGTAGGGCTCGGTGTAGCTGACGGTCACGGTGGCCACCAGGCCGATATGCGTGGTCAGTGCGGCCAGGGCCGAGAGGATGGTCAGCGGCTCGAAGCGGTTGAGGTAATGCGGGCTGGACTTGGCGTGGATGTGCAGGCTGTCGGCGATGAACACGAAGTCGAACTTGGCCGCTTCGGCGAGTTCGGTCTGCTGCTTGTAGAAGCCGAAATTCGTGCTGGCATTCGGTTGCGCCTGGGGATGGCGCCATTCGCCCCAGCCGTGGCCGACACCATGGACCATGGCGCCCAATTTCAAATGGCGGGGTTTCAGTGGATGTGGCGTGCTCATGTTCTGCTCCTTCAGCGTGATGCTTGGTTGTTGGGGGCGCGCTTGGCGTTAAAGCTCTGGTCGAAGCCCTGGGACACGTCGATGTGCCGGGGCAGCAGGCCTTCTTGCTGGTAGGTGTCGGCGGTGGCCTGAAGGCCACTGATCACGCTGTCGTCAATCAGTACCGGGCTCAGGCGGGTTTCCTTGGCCACGGCCAGATGCACGGCCAGCGGCAGCCCGGTGATTTTGGCCTGGGCGGCGGCGTACTCGTCGGGGTGGGTATTGGCCCAGGCGTAGGCGCGGTCGACGCGGGCGACAAAGTCGTCCAGCTGCGTGCGCTTGTCGGCGATTGCCTGGCGCGTGGCAGCGAGGTACAGGTGGTTGCTCAACAGCGTGTTGCCGCTGGCCAGGATCCGCGCCTGGCTTTGGGACGTGACGACGGTGGTGTAGGGGTCCCAGGTCGACCAGGCGTCGACGGTACCGTTATCCAGCACCAGGCGCGACTCGCTGGGCAGCAGGAAAATGAACTGCACATCCTTAGTGGTCAGGCCGGCCGTGGCCAGGGCCTTGATCGCCAGGTAGTGGCCGATGGAGCCGCGGCCGGTGACGATTTTCTTGCCCTTGAGGTCGGCCACCGTCTTGATCGGCGAATCCTTGGGCACCAGCAGGGCGGTGGTGTTACGCCCTTCGGCGTGGATGATGCTGACCACCTTGAGCGAAGCGCCGGCGCCAAGGGCAAACACGTAGGGCGCATCGCCCAGGGCACCGATATCCACGGCACCGGCATTCAAGGCTTCGCCCAGGGGCGAGGCGGACGGGAATTCCGACCACTGGATTTCATAGGGCACGTTTTTCGTTTCGCCGGAGACTTCCAGCAGCGTCTTGATCGTCGATTTCTGATTGGCCACCCGCAGCGGTTGCAGGTCGGCGGCGTGGGCGCCGGTGGCCAGGCCAAGGGCCAGGGCGGTGCCCAGGAGCAGGCGTTTGAACGGAGTGGAAAAGACCATGGGATGCAGGCTCCAGGCAGATCGATAAAGGGTTCGGCTACCTCCGCCTGGAGAAGGGGTCGGTGAGGAGTTCACGTTATGCCCATAAAAACCTGCTGTGAAGGTCTTTTTGGTTATATGGTAATTATTAAAATAATTGATTATTTTCGAATTAATTATTCTTTAATTTCATTTATTGGTGTTGAAGTAGATGCGGCCCATGTGGGAGGGGGCTTGCCCCCGATTGCGGTCTATCAGTATCAGATGTACTGACTGACACACCTCAATCGGGGGCAAGCCCCCTCCCACAGAGATCTGTGCTGGACCTGCAAAAAAGTGATCAGATCACATAGAACCCATGGGTCCCATCGCGGGCCAGTTGCTCCACCAGACCGAACTCCCAATCCAGATAAGCCTGCATGGCCTCCCTGGGGTTGTCGGTGCCTTCGTACGGCCGGCGGTAGCGGTCGATGCGTGGCGAGGCCAGGTGGGTTTCGCCTTCTTCCAGCGGCAGTTGCGCGTTGATCCAGGCGGCGGTGCCGTCTTGCAGCAGGAACACTTGCTTGCCGGTGATCGCTTCGACTTCAGCCACCGCCAGGCGCGCCAGTTGGCTGCTGCCGCAGGTCAGCACATAACGCTGGGCGGCGGGTACCTTGGCCAGGGCCTCGGGCAGTTGCGCGCGCAACACCCACCAGGCACCGGGTATATGGCGCTTGACGTAGTTGGCGCTGGCGGTGAAATCCAGCACCACGGTGTCGCCATGGGTGAGCCATTCGGCAAGGGTGTGCGGGCTGATCAGTTCGGCCTGGGGCGGCGCGGGCACCGGGGCGACCCAGGCGCCTTTCGCGCTGAAATGCGCTGCCTGCAGGTCATCCAGCACATGCACCTCCCAGCCCAGTTGGGCCAGCCAGGACGCGGACATATTCGCCCGCACGCCATCGTCGTCCACCAGGACCAGGCGTGCCCCGCGCACGCTGGCGACATGGTCGGTTTCCTGTACCAGCTGGCCGCCCGGTGTGGAGCGTGCGCCGGGCAGGTGGCCGGCTTCGAATTCTTCCGGGGTGCGCACATCGAACAGGTAGGTGGTGCGGGTGGTGTCCTGCTGCCAGGCTTGCAGGTCGGCCAGGGTGGCGCGGCCGACGCGGGCCTTGTCGGCGACACGGCGGGCATCGACGGCGGCGATCTGGCGGTGTTCTTCCGACGTCGGGGCAAAGCGCCGCGACTGGCCGTGGGCGAGCTTCTGCCCGGCCAGGGTCCAGCCGATGGTGCCATTGCGCAGTGCAGACACCGGGTTGGCCACGCCGGCATTGATCAGCGACTGGGTGCCGATAATGCTGCGGGTACGCCCGGCGCAGTTGACGATGATGCGGGTGGCCGGGTCGGGCGCCAGTTCGCGCGCGCGCAACACCAACTCGGCACCGGGTACGCTGATGCCGGTGGGGATGCTCATGGTCTGGTATTCGTCGAAACGGCGGGCGTCGAGCACCACCACATCGGCCTGGCTGTCGAGCAGCGCCTGCACTTCTTCAGCGGCGAGGGACGGCGTGTGGCGCTCGCTTTCCACCAGCTCGCCAAAGGCCTTGCTCGGCACGTTCACATCGATAAACAGCTCGCCACCGGCCTGGCGCCAACCGTCCAGGCCACCTTCCAGCAGGCTGACCTGGGTGTAGCCCAGCGCAACCAGGCGTTCGGCTGCACGGGCGGCCAGGCCTTCACCGTTGTCGTAGACGGTGACCTGGGTATCGCGGCGTGGAATGCGCGAGTACACCTCAAGTTCCAGCTTGGACAGCGGGATATTCGCCGCGAACAGCGGGTGGGATTCGGCAAACGGCGCTTCTTCGCGCACGTCCACCAGGGCGACTTCTTCACGGTCCAACAGGGCCTGGCGAATCCGGGCAAAGCTACGGGTCGATACGGTGGTCATAGGGCAGGGCTCTTTTCTTTGGACAAATCCCAGATATTCGGGAGGAAGGCGTTGGAATAACCGGAGATAAACAGTTTCTCGCTGCCGTCGGGCTGGTACACCGCACGGCGCACCGCGCCGATATTGGCGCCGTACACATGAATGCTGATCGACACCTGGTCGCTGTGGGCGTTGCTCACCTGGTGGATGTCGCCGACCTTGGGCGACACCGCCTCGACCTGGCCCGGCACCAGTTGAATCGGCTGGCCTTCGGCAACCAGGCTGCCGTCGGGTGCGCGTTCGAAGCCTTGGGAAAACTCTGCACCGCGCAGCATGCCGATCAGCCCCCACACCCGATGGTCGTGGATCGGCGTGCTTTGCCCCGGCCCCCAGACGAAGCTGACAATACTGAAACGTTGGCGCGAATCGGCATGCAGCAGGAACTGCTGGTAGCGCTCGGGATCGGGTTGAGCAAACTCATCGGGGAGCCAGTCGTCGTGGCTGACCAGTTGCGCCAGCAGCTTGCCGCCACGGTGCAACAGGTCGCCTTCCCGTGGATTGCCGTCGATCAATTCCGCCAGGGCGCCTATGAAGGCTCTGAGTCTCTCGGGGTGTCGGGCCTGGGTCATGGCACTTCCATCGTGTGGTCGCAGGGATGGGGTTATCTAAGCATAATGTTTATAGTTAATATGCTATTTTTTAATGATTAGCTTATAGCTGAAGGTAATTTAGAACCGGTCTGAATAGCGTTAGACGTTATCGATTGCAGCACGGGCTATTCACGCCACGTTCCTGCAACTATGCTTCACACACATCTTAATGACTGTTCTCTATGTGCGGCCCAAATGAAAATTGACGATATCGATGCCTTTGTCGAAGTGATTCGTTGCCAGTCCATCAGCCATGCCGCCGAGTCGTTGCAATTGACCCAGCCGGCCATTACCCGCCGCGTGCAGAACTTCGAGCAGGCGCTGGGCGTGGAGCTTTTCGACCGCAACACCAAACCCCTCAAACCGACGTTGATCGGCACCCGCGTCTATGAGCAGTGCCGGCTGATCCTGCGCGAGATGGACGCCCTGCGCGAACTGGTGGCTACCGACGCACCGCCCACCGGCCTGTTGCGCCTGGGGGTGCCGCAGACCATCGGCGATGTGGTGCTGCTGGACGCGCTCAAGCACCTACGTAGCGAATACCCCGATTTGCGTGCCCAGGTCGCCACCGGCTGGGGCAGCCAGTTGGTGGGCAAGATCGAACGCGGCGAACTGGATGCGGCGGCGGCGCTGTTCCCGGCAGGCAAGATCTTCCCGGACAACATCGTCGGCGAGTCCATCGGCAAGATGGAACTGGTGGTGGTCTGCGCCAAGGCCCACCTGCCGAAGAAACCCTGCAAGCTGGCCGATGTGTACCAGAATGGCTGGGTCCTCAACCCGGACGGCTGCGGCTTCCGCGCCGGCTTGCAGCGCACCTTGTCCGATCAGGGCCTGGCCCTGCGGGTCAACCTGGAGACCTTCGGTACTGAACTGCAACTGGGCCTGGTGGCCGACGGCCTGGGCTTGGGCCTGGTGCCACGGCCGTTGCTGGAACGCAGTGCGCACCGTGAGCAGCTGGCGGTGATGCCGCTCAAGGATTTCAAGCCGGTGATGGACCTGTGGCTGATCTATCCACACTTCCTGGGCAACCTGCAGGGGCCGGTGGATGCGTTTGGCAAGCGGGTGGCGGCGTCGCTGCATAAAGTCCGCGACGCAGCCTGATCATGTGGGAGGGGCAAGCCTGCTCCCATTTGCCTTGTGCTGTTGGTGAGGGTTATATGAAAAAAAATAATAATTAGCTTAGATTAAAATGTGCTTTTTATTATTTTTGGCCATCCCCTAGGCTTGCCTGGAAGTCCTTAAGGCCATCCAGGAAGTTTTGCCATGAGCAGCGTCACCTCGATCACCAATCTCACCAGCAATGTTCGCCAGCGCGTTACCCCGCAAGAGTGGGAGGTGCGCGTCAAACTGGCCGCCGCTTATCGCCTGGCCGCTTTGTACAAGTGGACCGACCACATCTACACCCATTTCTCCGCCCGTGTACCGGGGCCGGAGGAGCATTTCCTGATCAACGCCTTCGGGTTGTTGTTCGATGAAATCAGCGCATCCAACCTGGTCAAGGTCGACCTCGACGGCACTATCGTCGATGACCCTACCGGCCTGGGCATCAACTACGCCGGCTATGTGATCCACAGCGCGATCCACGGCGCACGCCATGACCTGCAGGCGGTGCTGCACACCCACACCCGCGACGGCATTGCGGTGTCGGCGCAGAAGGACGGCCTGCTGCCAATCTCCCAGCACTCCATTGGTTTTTCCGGGCGCGTGGCGTACCACGGATATGAAGGCGTGGCCCTCGACCTGGACGAACGCGAGCGGCTGGTGGCGGACCTGGGCGACAAGAGCGTGATGATCCTGCGTAACCATGGCTTGTTGACCGCCGGCGTCAGCGTTGAACATGCGTTTGCGCAGCTGCAACAGTTGGAGCGCGCGTGCAATATCCAGGTGGCGGCGCAGGCGGCGGGGAATGCGGAGTTGATCTTCCCGCCGGCCGAAGTGGTGGCGAAAGTCGAACAACAGGCCAAGGTGTTTGCCAGTGGCGAAGGACCGGGGGTGGCGCGGCATTGGAATGCGCTGATTCGGCAGTTGGAGCGGACTGATACCGATTACAAGAACTGATGCCGGGCCAGATGAAGATCAAAATGTGGGAGGGGGCTTACACCCCCTCCCACATGGGTTTTGTGGTGTTCTTGCTTATGCGACCTGTTTGGCCTGCTCGCGTTCAGCAATCAGCTGGCGGGTGAGGGGGATCAACCGCTTGCCATAGTCGATCGCATCATTGAGCGGATCAAACCCACGGATCAGGAAGGTGGTGATGCCGAGGTCGTAATAATCGACCAATGCCTCTGCCACCTGTTCGGCGGTCCCCACCAACGAGGTGGAGTTGCCCTGCGCGCCCAGCAACCCCGCAATCCCCGTCCACAAACGCTTGTCCAGTCGCGAGCCTTGGGCTGCCGCCGCCAGCAACCGGCGCGAGCCTTCATTCGGCGGTTCACGCCGCACAAAGCCATTCTTCTCTGCCAACTCGGTGGCCTGTTGCAGGATGCTGTCGGCACGCGCCCATGCCTGTTCTTCGGTTGCGGCGAGGATCGGTCGCAGCGACAGGCTGAAGCGAATCGTGCGCCCATGCTTGGCAGCCTCGGCGCGCACCTGGGTCACGATCTCGCGTACCTGCTCATAGGTTTCGCCCCACAGCGCGTACACATCGGCATGCTTGCCCGCCACTTCAATCGCGGCCTTGGAAGAGCCGCCAAAGTACAGCGGGATATGCGGCTGCTGCGGCGACTTCACCGCGGAGTGCGCGCCTTCGACCTGGTAGTAGGTGCCGGCAAAGTCGAAGGGCTGATCGCTGGTCCATTCCTGGCGTACCACGCTCAGGTATTCATCGGTGCGCGCATAGCGTTCGTCCTTGCCGATATGGCTGCCATCGGCGCGCAGTTCGCGGTCGTCGCCGCCGGTGATGATATGCACGGCGGTGCGCCCGCCATTGAACACATCGAGGGTGGCGAACTGGCGGGCGGCCAGGGTGGGTTGGGCGAAGCCCGGACGGTGGGCGATCAGGAACTGCAGTTTTTTCGTCACGCTGGCGGCATGGGCGGCGATCAGCGTGCTGTCCGGGCTGTTGGAATGGAACGCCACCAGCGCGCGGTCGAAACCGGCTTCTTCGTGGGCGCGGGCCACGGTTTCCACGTAGTCCGGTTGCAGGGTAGGGCCGCTGCGTGGGTGGATCTCGGAAGCGTGGTGACCGCCGATATAGCCGATGAATTCAATGCTCATGGTCTGTCCTTGTCGAGTAGGGGTGAATACCTCCGCCGGGCAGGGGGTCGGTCATGCTCGTCCACGGTAGGGGCCGCGACAGTCGCTGTAAAATGCCGTTTGGTTCTAACCTAATTATTAAAATATAGAATCATATGTATGTTTAGTGATCAGTAAATTGCATTTTGAGCGCGTTGCTGACCCTAGATAACGTTGTGTTTTTTCCGGGCCTGAGGTCTGATGAGCGCCGAAAACGGCACCTCGAAGGTTAAGCAGTGATGCGGGCAGAACTTGCGCAATATGGCGGCATTACCGTCATGATTCCGGCCGCACTGGTGATTGCTGTCTGGTTAAGGTATTCCGCGCCGTGGGCACTGCGGGCCTGGATAATAACCGTAGGTACGACTTATTCGATTGTGGCGGCCAGCAAGTTGCTGTTTAAAGGCTGGGGCTTATCGTCCCAGCACTTGGATATTGCTGTAATAAGTGGCCATGCCATGAACACCAGTTTGATGGTCACGGTGGCAACGAGTTTGCTGGCTCGCCAGTTCAACCTGGCCTGGCGCTGGCCGGCGGCGTTGGTGGGGGTAGTGATAAGTATCGGGTTCAGTGCTTATTGTGTCGCGCCTTATATACATCCGCTGAATGAAGCCCTGGCCGGTGCCGCACTGGGTGCGACAGCGGCCATTGTCTTTCTGTGGTGTGTTGATGCCGCGCCCATCAAGGTAGCCCCCGTGTTCATCGGCGGCGGGCTGGTGTTTTTGCTGGTCTGTGGGCTGGTGCCCAAGTACAACGCGGAGTGGCTGCTCAACCGCGTCGCAGTGACCCTATCAGGTGCCGACCAGGCCCATCAGGAGCCTGCCTGGCGCCTGGAAACCGCGCACAGGAAGGCCGAGTAGGTCGCCAGGTCCAGCGCCAGGTTGCTTTCCACCATCAGCGCCAGCAAGGTCGTCTGCGCGTTGAACCGTTGCGCATTGCCACGGCGCCGCGCGCGTTTCATCTGCTGGAACAGCGCATGGGTGATCTGCTGGGGGGAGCTGCCGCGCAACAGGTCCAGCCAATGGCCGATGGCCCGGGTGTTGCGCTGGTACTGCGCGCCCTGCACCGGCTCGGCAAACCCCTCGAACATCCCCGTCAGCCTGCGCAGCGCATAGCCGCGTCTCAAGCCCGCCCACAGGATCATGGCCGCTCCTCGGTGCCGCAGATATTGGCCAGCAGTTCGGCCGTCTTGACCTGCATGAACTGGCTGTCGCCGCGACTTTCCACGCACAGGCACACCGACAACGGGTCACTGACCTGCAACTTGAAGCGCCAATCGGCGAACACCATGGAAAACCCGGCACCGGACGCGTCGCTGTCCAGTGAGTTATCGGCATACAACACCTGCAGGCGTTCGACGACATGGGATGAATCATGCACTTCCACTTGAATATTTCCCGAAGAAGGAAATAGGCCAATACGCTCTACCAATAACTTTGACGTGTTCATGGCCGTCCCCTGTCTGGTGCATTCAAATCGCACTTTATTATGGGACGGTACAAAAATACCGGAATGTTAGTTTTAGTCGGTTAATGCCGGTGTTGTTATTTTTTGTCTTGCGCGATAGATGGTCTCGGTTTGTAGGCTGTGGTCATAATTAGTCGGTCGTTAGTTGCAACTGATTAAATAAGGTCGTCCCTTTTGCCGAAGAATAAGTGTGCGGTGCGTGGGAGGTTGCCTTGTTCAAAAAGATATTGATTGTGTGCATCGGCAACATCTGCCGCAGCCCCACGGCGGAACACTTGCTGGGGGCCGCACTGACGTCCTCCGGAATCACGGTGAGTTCGGCGGGCTTGGCGGCGTTGCGTGACCATCCGCTGGAACCGACGGCCGGGCAAGTGCTGCAGGAGCATGGGCACGTTCCCCGGGCACACAAGGCGCGGCAACTCAGCGTTGAAGCCGTGAGTGAGGCCGACCTGATCCTGGTGATGGAACAACGGCACATCGACGGCGTGCTCGGCCTCGCTCCCGAGGCGCGGGGCAAGGTCTTCCTGTTGGGCAAGTGGCAGCACGATCGCGAGATCACCGACCCCTATCGCCAGGGCAAGCCCGCCTTTGTGCAGGCCTATGCCTTGATCGAACAGGCCGCACAGGCCTGGGCCCAGCGCCTGGCGCGCTGACGCTCCCTCTTTAAACGATTGCAAGGACGAAGACGCGATTTATGTATTCACCCCAGAACGCTTCCCCTGAAAGCCCTCACCGTGACGAGATCGATGTGCTCGGCATGCTTGGCACCCTGATCGATCACAAATGGCTGATCGCCGGGATCACCGGCACCTGCATGCTGATCGGTGCCGCCTACGCGATTCTGGCGGCGCCGGTGTTCCAGGCGAATGCATTGATCCAAGTGGAACCGAAGAAGAACGACATGCTCGGTTTCTCCGACGTCAGTAGCCTGCTGGGCAAGGAATCGCCGGCGGTGACCGAGATCGAGCTGATCAAGTCGCGCACCATCATTGGCAAGACCGTCGATACCCTGGCGTTGGACATCACTATCACGCCGCAGCATTTTCCGTTGATCGGTGGCTTCCTCGCGCGGCGTTATGCGCCTGAACACAAGGGCGATATTGCGCCGCCGCTGTTCGGTTTCAGCCGCTGGTCGGCAGGGGGCGAGGCCCTGGCGCTGAGCAGTTTGAACCTGCCGACGGCGTTGCTCGGGACCACCCTGGTACTGGTGGCCGGCGAGGCCCAGGCCTACACGTTATTTGATGAGGACGGCGTCGAGATCGCCGCAGGAAGCGTCGGCGTGCCGTTTGCCGCCGACGGCGTCGAGGTGTTGGTCAAGGAGCTGCGGGCCAATCCGGGCGCGCATTTCAAGATCGTGCGCAAGCCGCGCCTGGACGCGGTGGCCGACTACCAGGACCTGCTCACCGTGATCGAACGCGGCAAGGAGTCGGGCATCATCAGCCTGTCCCTGGAGAGCACGCGCCCGGCCCTGGCGGTGCGGACGCTGAATGAAATCTCCAACCTGTATGTGAAGCAGAACGTCGACCGCACCTCGGCCGAGGCGGCGCAGAGCCTGTCGTTCCTCAATGACCAGTTGCCCCAGGTGCGTCGCGACCTGGAGAAGGCCGAGAACGCCTTGAACCGCTTCCAGACCCGCAGCAAATCCATCGACATCAGCCTCGAAGCCAAGGCCGTGCTCGACCAGGTGGTGGCCCTGGACACCGGCATCTCCGAACTCAAGCTGCAACAGGCCGAGATGGACCGCAAGTTCACCCCCCAGCACCCGGCTTATCGCGCCTTGATCGCCAAGCTGGCGGAACTCAATGCCAAGCAGGCGCAGATGACCAAGCGCGTCGAAGGCTTGCCCACGACCCAGCAGGAATTGCTCAGCCTGACCCGCGACGTGCAAGTGGGCACCGAGATCTACACCCAGTTGCTCAACCGCTCCCAGGAGCTCGACGTAATGCGCGCCGGCACCGTGGGCAACGTGCGTTTGATCGACAGTGCCGATGTCAACCTGGCCAAGCCTGTGGCGCCGCGCAAGGTCATCGTGGTGCTGCTGGCGATGCTGCTCGGCGGCATGCTCTCGGTGGGCATCGTGCTGGTGCGCAGCCTGCTCAACCGTGGCCTGGAAAGCCCGGATGAGATCGAGAAACTCGGCCTGCCGGTGTACGCCTCGATCCCCTTCAGCCTGTTGCAAAAGGCCGAGGAAACCAACGCCGCCAAGGGCCGCTCCGGCGCACCGTCGCTGCTGGCGGTCAATCACCCCCATGACCTGGTGATGGAAGCCATGCGCAGCCTGCGCACCAGCCTGCACTTCGCCATGCTCGAAGCCAAGAACAACCGCCTGATGATCACCGGCCCGAGCCCCGAGGTGGGCAAGACGTTTGTCTCGGCCAACCTGGCGGCGATTGTCGCGCAGTCGGGCCAGCGCGTGCTGCTGATCGATGCCGACATGCGCAAGGGCTACTTGCACAAGATGCTTGGCAAGGCGGTGGAGGCGGGTTTGTCCGACCTGCTCGCCAAGCGCTGTGATCTGCAGGAAGCGATTCACCCGACTGCCGTGGAGCGCTTCGACTTTATCGGTCGTGGGCAGATCCCGCCCAACCCATCGGAACTGCTGATGCACCCCAACTTTGCCGCGTTGCTGGCGGAAGTCAGCGAGCGCTATGACCTGGTGATCATCGACACGCCGCCCTTGCTGGCGGTGACCGATGCCGCGATTGTCGGGCGCCAGGCCGGCACCAGCCTGATGGTCACCCGTTTTGGCGTGAACTCGGCGAAGGAGATCGAGTTGACCCTGCGCCGCTTCCATCAGAACGGCATCGAGCTCAAGGGTGCGATCTTCAATGGTGTGGAAAAACGCCGGTCCGCCAGCTACGGCTATGGCGACTACGGTTACTACAGCTACGCCTATCAGTCCGACAAGGCCTGATGACCATGAGCAAAGTGCTTGAAATGCCGCGCTCGTTGTCGCGACGGTTTCGCCTCAACGTGTTGAGCTACGGCTACACCCAACTGGTGACGCTGGCGGCGCAACTGGTGCTGGTGCCGTTCTTCCTGCACGCCTGGGGCACCGGGCGCTATGCCGATTGGCTGGTGCTCACCGGTATTCCGTCGCTGCTCAGCCTGCTGGACCTGGGGGTGGCCCAGGCGTCGGCCACCAGCGCCACGCTGCGTGCGAGCCAGGGCGATGTGCCGGGGGCGCGGCGCAGTGTGCAGACCGCGCTGGCCTTTACCCTGGCGGTGGTCGCGCTGGTGCTGGTATTCGCCCTGACCTTGGGCCAGTGGCTCGACTGGGTGTCACTGCTCGGGCTCAAGACCTTGACCGCCGAGCAAGCCGGCCTGGTGGTGCTGTTCATGTCCGGCTACCTGTGCACGCGCTTGCTGGGTGGGCCGATCGACGCCTGGTTTCGCACCATCGACAGAACCGTCGGCGGCGTCTTCATCATGGCCAACCGCAGGACCCTGGACATTGTGCTGTCCATCGTCGTGCTGCTGCTGGGTGGCACCGAACTGCAATTGGCCCAGGGCATGTTTTTCAGCCAGGTGCTGTTCCTGGTGCTGGTGACCCTGTTTGTGCGGCGGATTTCACCCTGGCCGCTGCTGGGGCTGGCGTCGGCGTCCTGGGCCGAGTTCCGTGGTATCTGGAAACCGGCGCTGGGCAGCGCGGCGATCCCGCTGGCGCAGGCGATCACCCTGCAAGGCGGCCTGCAAGTGCTCAACCAGATCGCCGGCCCGGCGGTGGTGGTGGGTTACACCATGGCGCGTACCCTGATGCGCCTGATCATCCAGTTGGGCATCACTTGCAGCAACGCCCTGACCCCGGAGATCTCACGGCTGGCCGGGCGCGGCGAGTTCGAACAGGCGCGACGCTTTACCCAGCGCGCCAGCTCCCTGGTGCTGGGCCTGTGCGTGCTGGTGTATGCCGCCGGGATCTGGGCCGGGCCGCAGATTATCCTGCTGTGGAGCCATGGCCTGGTGCAGGTCGATCGCTTGTCATTGGCGCTGATCGGCTCCCATACGATTTTGAATGTGGCCTGGTTCATCCTCGCAGCGATGCTGATTTCCACCAATCGCCACACCCTCACCTCAGTGATCTATGCCGTAAGCAGCGTGATGGCCTTGCTGCTGTGGCTGGCATGCAAGGAGCGCATCGATCCGCTGCTGGGCGCGTCGCTGTTGCTGTCGCTGCCGGAACTGGTGGTGTTGGTGTACCTGCGGGTGATTCGCGTGGGGGAGGTCGGCCCATGATGCTGTCCCAGGCGCGCCTGACCCTCTACTTGCCGCTGACGTTCTTCGCCTTGCCCCTGGCGCTGAGCAACAACCTCTCGCAACCCTTGGCGCTGCTGCTGTTGCTGCCGTTCGTGGTGTACGCGGCGCGCGGCTTTACCCGCGCGCTGCCATTGCTGGCGCTGGTGGTTGCGTCCAGTGTGTTGCAGGTATTGGTGAGCAGTGGGGCGAACATCTCGCTGTACCAGTTCCTGCGTTCCGGCATTCCGTTTTTCTATTTTGTGCTGCTGCTGGCCGGGTACAGCTATGTGTTGGCCAATGTGGAAAAAATCGCGCTGGCCCATAGCGTCAACTACCGGCGCATCCTCGAACGCATCATCTACATCTTCGCCCTTGGCCAGTTGCTGCAGGTCAGCCTGTATGGCGTGGGCATCGACCTGACCAACGCCGCGTCCAAGTCCAGCGACGAAGTCGGGCGGATCATGTTGTTCCCCACCAGCTCGGCGGTGCTGCTGTTTTTCTATGCCTGTTGCCAGCGCAGGGTCGGCTTGATGCTGATCCTCGCGGTCACGCTGCTGGCGGCCGGGTCCAAGACCATCCTCGCGGCGATGGCGGTGATGATCCTGTTGTCGGCGATTACCCAGCGTAAGCTCAAGTCGTTGGCGGTGCTGGTGGTGGCCATCGGCGCGCTGGGCACGCTGACGTTCTACGCCAGCCCCCTGGCGGTGTCGCGCTTTGCCACTTACCTGTTCGAGGAGAAGGGTGAGGACGTGACCCGTGCGTTCGAGATCGCCCATGCCAAGGAATCGTTTCTCGACAACCCCGCCACGGTGTTCCTGGGCAATGGCCTGGCCAAGCAATTGACCCCCGGCGTGCCCACCAATGACGAGCGCTGGTTCGAGAACTCCAAGTTCGATATCGAGAACGGCTACTGGGGCGTGACCGCCAAGCTGGGGGTGCTCGGCGTGGCGCTGTTTTGCCTGCTGTTCAGCGGGTTGCCGCGCAGCCCGGTATCCCTGGCCGTGGTGGCGATCCTGCTGATTTTCTCGTTCAAGACCAGCTACCAGTTCTTCACCACCTTCGATGGCAGCTACCTGCTGGTGTGGTCGATGTTCATCGGCCTACTCAACAAGGCTGCGCCTGCACGCCAGGCGGTTTACCCCAATTACTTACTGAAACAGGCTGGATCATGAACGCACCTGCTAGCCCCATCAGGGCCGGGATACTGACGTACCACTTCAGCGAAAACTTCGGCGCGGTGCTGCAAGCCTATGCCTTGCAGCGCTGGTTGCAGCAACAGGGCTTGCAGGTAAGCCTGATCAACTACCACCCGGCCTACGTGGAGGATGGCAGCGAGATTCGCCAGCTGTTCAACCCGCGCCAGCTCAAGGCCAACCTCAAGGCCCTGTACCTCAAGACCCTGGCGTTGAAAACCCGGGTGCTGGGGCCGAATGCCCAGTCGCGCCAGTTCGAGGCGTTCAAGACGCGCTTCCTGAATATCCAGGCGCCGCGCTACGCCCACGCCCACCAGCTCAACCAGGCGGTGGCCGGCCAGCAGTTGCTGGTGGCCGGCAGTGACCAGATCTGGAACCCCTCGGGCCAGACCGGCCTCGACCCGGCGTACTTCCTGGCCTTCGACTGCGACAAGGCGATCCGGCGCATCTCCTACGCCGCAAGTTTCGGCAAGGAATACCTGGAGCCGCAGTACCACGCCGAAGCCGAGGGCCTGCTCAAGCAACTGTCGGCGATCAGTGTGCGCGAGGAGAGCGGGGTGAGCATCGTGCACCAGGTCTCGGGGCTGGCTGCCCAGTGCGTGCCGGACCCGACGCTGCTGCACCGCGACTATTCGGCGCTGCTCGCCACGTCCACCCAGACCCGCACCGGCCACGTGTTCTGCTATGCGCTGCGCACCGGCGTGGGCGTGCGCGAAGTGGCCCAGGCGCTGTCGCGGCAGGTGGCCGGGCCGATTGTCTCGCCGTACAACGCGCACCGGCGCTGGCGGCAGATCGGCGAGACCGTGCAGGTGGGCCCGCAGGATTGGCTCAAGTTGCTCAAGGAGAGCGCCTACGTGGTGACCAACTCCTTCCACGCCACGGTGTTCGCGATCATTTTCGAGAAGCCGTTTATCGCCGTGGGGTTGCCGGGCAACAAGGCCTCGCTGAACGCCCGTGTGCGCAACCTGCTGGAGAAGCTGGAGCTGTCGCAACGCTTCCTGCCGGCAGACGATGCCGACCAGGTGCACGCCTTGATCGCGGCGCCCATCGACTGGGTGGCGGTGCGGGCCCGGCGCCAGGCCCTGCAACAGGTGGGCGAGCGCTACCTGTTGGAACAACTGGCGGCGATCCGGTCATGAGCGACTTCGCGCAACTCAAGTACGTCGACACCCTGCCGCGCAGCAACAAGGCGCGCCGGCTGTTGTGGGGCATCGTCTACCAGCTGCTGTTTCGTCCCACGCCGCGCTGGATGCTGCACAACTGGCGGCGTTGGTTGCTGCGCTGCTTTGGCGCCAAGGTCGGCGTGGGTTGCCGCATCGCGCCCACGTGCAGCATCTGGGCGCCGTGGAACCTGGAGATCGGCGACTACACCGCCATCGGCGATGGGGTCGATGTGTACGCCATGGCCAAAATCACCCTGGGCTCCAAAGTCACCATCAGCCAGCGCAGCTTCCTGTGCACCGGCAGCCACGACACCCGCAGCCTGCTGCGGCCCCTGGTGACTCGCGAGATTGTGATCAAGGACCACGTGTGGGTCGCCGCCGAGGCCTTTATCCACCCCGGTTGCGTGTTGGAGGAGGGCTGCGTGGTCGGCGCGCGCTCGGTGGTCACGGCCAGCCAGCCGGCCTGGATGATTTGCGTCGGTGCGCCGTGCCGCCCCCTCAAAACGAGAGACATCGCACTATGAAACAGGTGAAACCCATGATGGATAAGGCATGGAAGTTGATGTATTTCGTCAGCGAGTTCTTTCGCGACATGCTCACGTTTATTCGCCACAACGGTTATTCGCCGTTGGAAAGCCGCAACAAGAAGCTGTTCTACAAAATCCTCATCGAAACCCACACCGTGGAAAAGGGCCTGTCCCTCAAGGAACCCAAGCCGCTGTTCGGCAAGGACAAGATCAACGGCATCATCCATATGCTCAACGAATACGACCGCACGTATTCGGCGCTGCCGGTGGAGATGGCCCTCGGCGCGTTCCAGGGTTACCTCGAGCTGCACCGCACCCTCGGCATCAGCGACGACTTCGTGTTTTACCTGGATGCCTATGTGGAGCACCTCAAGCGCGACGGCACCGCCGGCAGCGGTGGTATCAAGCGTGCGGCGCCGTGGCTGGGCAACGGCGGTCTGGATGCCAAGGCGTTCCTGCAATCGCGCTCCAGTTGCCGCATGTTCCAGGCCGGCAAGATCGACAGTGGCCTGCTGACGTCCCTGGTGGAATTGGCGCAGTCGTCACCCTCGCAATGCAACCGGCAGTCGTCGCGGGTGCATGTGTATCAGGACCGCGCGGTGATCGCGCAGCTGCTGGAGCTGCAAGGCGGCTCGCGCGGGTTTGCGCAGTCGGTGGACAACCTGTTTGTGGTCACGTCCGAAGTCACCGCCTGGGGCGGCGCGGGGCAGCGCAACCAGCTTTACGTCGACGGTGCATTGTTTTCCATGGGCCTGCTGCTGGCCTGCCACGCCAATGGCCTGGGTGCGTGCCCGCTGAACCTGGCGATCCTCAATTCGGTGGAAAAGAAGATCCGTGGCATCGGCGCCATCCCGGCCAGCGAGCGGTTGATCATGATGATCGCCGTGGGGCTGCCCTTGGAAAGCCACTTCCGGGCCGCGCGTTCACCGCGCCGGCTCACCACCGAAGTCCTGCAGATGCACGGTGGCTGATATGAAGCGCGAAACCGTCAGTGTGATCATCCTCACCTACAACGAAAGCCTGCATATCGCCCGGGCCATCGAGTCGGTACGGGCCTTCAGCGACGAAGTGCTGGTGGTCGATTCGTTTTCCACCGACGACACCTGCGACATCGCCCGGCGCCATGGCGCGCTGGTGGTGCAGCACGCCTTCGTCAACCAGGCCAAGCAGTTCCAGTGGGCGCTGGATCACCTGCCGATTACCGGCAACTGGACGATGCGCCTGGACGCCGACGAAATCATCGAGGCCGACCTCGCCGCCGCGATCAATACCCGGCTGCCGACCCTGGCCCGCGACATCACCGGCATCAACTTCAAGCGCAAGCATATCTTCATGGGGCGCTGGGTGCGCCATGGCGGCCGCTACCCGTTGAAGATGCTGCGGCTGTGGCGCACCGGCCAGGGGCGCATGGAGGACCGTTGGATGGACGAGCACATCTCGGTCGCCGAGGGCCGCACCATCACCCTCGACGGCGGGTTTGCCGACCATAACCTGCATGACTTGACCTTCTTCACCCACAAGCACAACCAGTACGCCACCCGCGAAGCGATTGAAGTGCTTAACGCGCGGCTGGGGCTGTTTGCGATACGCGATGAACTGCATGCCGGGCAGAGTTCGTTCCAGGCCAAGGCCAAGCGCCTGGTCAAGAACCGCGTGTACAACCGCGTGCCGTTCACCCTCAGTTCCACCGCGTATTTCCTGTGGCGCTACATCATCCAGCTGGGGTTTCTCGATGGCCGCAGCGGCCTGGTCTATCACCTGCTCCAGGGCTATTGGTACCGCTTTCTGGTGGGCGCCAAAGTGCTCGAACTGGAAACCGCGATTGCGCACTTAAACGATAAGGAAGCCATTGTCCGGGAACTCTCAAAGTTGACCGGCCATAACTTGAACCTGCCCACACCGAAGTAACTGAGCGTTTTTAACAAACACCCAAGTCTGGGTGTCGGCCTTCGCTCGCCTATCAATTGGGAGACAGACATGAATAAAGTCGCGCTTATTACCGGGATCACCGGTCAGGATGGCTCGTACCTGGCCGAGCTGCTGCTGGAAAAAGGCTATACCGTGCACGGCCTCAAGCGCCGTTCTTCGTCGTTCAATACCCAGCGCATCGATCATATTTACCAGGACCCCCAGGCCCTGCGTAAAAACCTGATCCTGCACTATGGCGACCTGGCGGATTCGTCGAACCTGACGCGTATCATCCAGCAGATCCAGCCCGATGAAATCTACAACCTCGGCGCCCAATCCCATGTGGCGGTGAGCTTCGATTCGCCGGAATACACCGCCGATGTGGATGCCCTCGGCACCTTGCGCATCCTCGAGGCGATCCGCCTGCTGGGCCTGGAAAAGAAGACCCGCTTCTACCAGGCCTCGACCTCCGAGCTGTACGGGCTGGTGCAGGAAACCCCGCAGAAGGAAACCACGCCGTTCTACCCGCGCTCGCCCTATGCGGTGGCCAAGCTGTACGCCTACTGGATCACCGTGAACTTCCGCGAAGCCTATGGGCTGTATGCGTGCAACGGCATCCTGTTCAACCACGAGTCGCCGCGTCGCGGTGAAACCTTCGTGACCCGCAAGATCACCCGCGCCCTGAGCAACATCGCCCTGGGCCTGGAACAGTGCCTGTACATGGGCAACATGGATGCACTGCGCGACTGGGGCCACGCCAAGGACTACGTGCGCATGCAGTGGATGATGCTGCAACAGGAACACCCCGAGGACTTTGTCATCGCCACCGGTGTGCAGTATTCGGTGCGCGACTTTATTCGCTGGTCGGCGGCGGAACTGGGGCTGCATCTGCGCTTTGTCGGCGAGGGCGTTGAAGAGGTGGCGGTGGTCGAGCGGATCGACGGCGACCTGGCGCCGGGCATCCTGGTGGGCGATGTGATTGTGCGCGTCGACCCGCGTTACTTCCGCCCGGCGGAAGTCGAGACGCTGTTGGGCGACCCGTCCAAGGCCAAGCGCCTGCTCGGCTGGGTGCCGGAAATCAGCGCCCAGGAAATGTGCGCGGAGATGGTCCGCGAAGACCTCAAGGTCGCCCAGCGCCACGCCTTGTTGCGCCTGCACGGGCATGACGCACCGATTGCCGTGGAGAACTGAGCATGGCACGTGACTTTGATGCGCGGATCTTCGTGGCCGGCCATCGCGGCATGGTCGGCTCGGCCATCGTGCGGCGCCTGTGGGCCTTGGGCTACACGCAGTTGCTTACCGCCGGCCGTGACGAGCTGGACCTGCTCGACCCGGCCGCGGTGCAGGCGTACTTCGCCCGGCACCGTGTGGACCAGGTGTACCTGGCGGCCGCCAAGGTCGGCGGGATTCACGCCAACGCAACGTACCCGGCCGACTTCATCTACCAGAACCTGATGATCCAGGCCAACGTGATCCACGCCGCCCACAGTCATGGCGTGGAGAAGCTGTTGTTCCTCGGCTCGTCCTGCATCTACCCGGTGCATGCCCCGCAACCGATGATCGAAGCGGTGTTGCTCGACGGCGCGCTGGAGCCCACCAATGAACCCTACGCGGTGGCCAAGATCGCCGGGATCAAGCTGTGCGAAAGCTACAACCGCCAGCATGGCCGCGATTACCGCAGCGTGATGCCCACCAACCTGTACGGGCCGGGCGACAACTACCACCCGCAGAACAGCCATGTGATCGCCGCCTTGCTGCGGCGCTTCCATGAGGCGACCCAGCGCGGCGATGAGGAGGTGGTGATCTGGGGCAGTGGCAAGCCACGGCGCGAGTTCCTGCATGTGGATGACATGGCGGCGGCCAGCGTGCATGTGATGGAGCTCAGCCAGGAACGCTACCGTGAGCAGACCCAGCCGATGCGTTCGCATTTGAACGTCGGTACCGGGGTGGATTGCACCATCGCCGAACTGGCCCAGGCGCTGGTGCGGGTCACCGGCTTCAAGGGGCAGTTGCGCTTCGACGCCAGCAAGCCCGACGGCGCACCGCGCAAGCTGCTGGATGTGAGCCGGATCAACGCCCTCGGCTGGGAAGCCTATGTGCCGCTGGAAGAGGGCCTGCGCGACGCCTACAACGCCTACCTCGCGGCCCTCGAACAGCCTCGGGGCCACTGATGAAGATCCTCCTGTACGGCATCAACTACAGCCCGGAGCTCACCGGCATCGGCAAGTACAGCGGTGAACAGGCGCGCTGGCTGGCGGGCCAGGGCCATGAGGTGCGAGTGGTGACGGCGCCGCCGTATTACCCGCAGTGGCAGGTGGGCGAGGGCTATTCGCCGTGGCGCTTTCGCACCGAGCAGGACGACGGCGTGACGGTGATTCGCTGCCCGCTGTATGTGCCACGCCAGCCCACGGCGTTGACGCGCCTGCTGCACCTGATGAGCTTTTCCGCCAGTTCGTTTTTGGCGGTCATGGGGCAGTGGCGCTGGAAACCGGACCTGGTGATCCTGGTGGTGCCCACGCTGTTTTGTGCGCCCCAGGCACTGTTGTTGGCCAAGCTCAGTGGCGCGCGCTCGGTGCTGCATATCCAGGATTACGAAGTGGACGCGATGTTCGGCCTCGGCATCGGTGGCGGCTCCCTTGTGCGGCGCCTGGCGTTTGGGCTTGAACGCTGGCTGTTGCGGCGCTTTGACCGGGTCTCGACGATTTCCAGCGGCATGCTCGACAAGGCCCGGGGCAAAGGCGTGAGCGGCAAGCGCCTGCTGTTCTTTCCCAATTGGTCGGAAACCGCCCGCTTTCGCCAGGTGCCCCGCAGCCCCGGGCTGCTGCAGCGCCTGGGTGTGGCGTCGGGCCAAAGGGTGTTGTTGTACGCCGGCAATATCGGCGAGAAGCAGGGCCTGGAACTGATCCTCGACGCCGCCCAGGCCTATGTCGATCGCCCGGAGCTGGTGTTCCTGATCGTCGGCCAGGGCACCGGCAAGGCCCGCTTGCTCGAGCGTGTACAGCGCGATCGCCTGCGCAACGTGCTGTTTGCGCCGTTGCAGCCCTACGAGGATCTGCCGGTGCTGCTGGCCTCGGCCGACGTGCACCTGGTGATCCAGAAGCGCGGGGTGGCGGACGCGGTGCTGCCTTCCAAGCTGACCAATATCCTCGCGGTGGGCGGCCACGCCATCATCACCGCCGACCCCGGCACCACCCTCGGCCGCCTGTGCGAGGAACACCCCGGCATTGCGTTGTTGGCTGAACCGGAGTCTGTCGCCGCGCTGAACATCGGGATCGAGCGGGCACTGGCATTGCCCGCGCGCAACGAGGTGGCGCTGAACTACGCCAAGGAGTTCCTCGACAAGGAACGTATTCTGCAACGCTTTATGGCACAGGTCTGATGGGTATGTGGCTTGATTTACCGACCTTCAATACGGTCGTGGCATCGACGCCGCTGGTGGCGATCGACCTGGTGGTGAGAAACACCCGTGGCGAGGTCCTGCTGGGCCTGCGCGTCAATCGGCCGGCTTATGGTTTCTGGTTCGTGCCCGGCGGGCGTATCCAGAAAAACGAACACCTCGACAACGCTTTCCGGCGCATCACCCGCGACGAACTGGGACACCCGTTCGAGCGCGCCGAGGCACGGCTGCTGGGGGTGTACGAGCACTTCTACGACGACAGCGTGTTCGCCAACGCCGGGGCCGGGCCGGACACCCATTACGTGGTGCTCGGCTATTGCCTGGACCTGGGCGAAGGCCAGACCCTGCAGCCGCCCACGGAGCAACACCAGCATTACCGCTGGTGGTCCGCAGATGAACTGCGCATCAGCCCGCGGGTGCACGAACACACTCGCGCCTATTTCTGACTCTCTCTCCCGAGGACGCTCTCATGTTGTTACCGGTGATCATGGCAGGCGGTTCGGGGTCGCGCCTGTGGCCGCTTTCGCGGCAACTGAACCCCAAGCAGTTCCTGCGCCTGACCGACGCGCACCTGTCGATGCTGCAGCAGACCATCACGCGGCTGGAAGGCGCCAACGTCGCGCTGCCGCAGTTGATCTGCAATGAGCAGCATCGCTTCCTGGTGGCCGAGCAATTGCGCCAGTTGGGCATGGAGCAGGCCAGCATCCTGTTGGAGCCGGTGGGGCGCAACACGGCGCCGGCCATCGCGCTGGCGGCGTGCAAGGCGCTGGCCGAGCACCAGGACCCGATCCTGCTGGTGCTGGCGGCAGACCATTTGATCGAAGACGTCCCGGCGTTTCATGCCAGCCTGGAAGTGGCGCTGCCGCTGGCCCGTGAAGGCAAGTTGGTGACCTTCGGCATCACGCCCACCAGTGCCCATACCGGCTACGGCTATATCGAACAAGGCGCGGCGGCGGGCGAGGGCGGTTATCGGGTCAAGCGCTTTGTGGAGAAGCCGGACGCCGCCACCGCTGCGGCGTACCTGGCCAGCGGCGGGTATTACTGGAACAGCGGCATGTTCATGTTCCGCGCCAGCCGGTACCTGGAGGAGCTGGAGCGCTTCCAGCCGGCCATCCTCGAGGCCTGTCGCGTGGCGCTGGAGGGCGGCAGCCAGGATCAACCCTTCACCCGCGTGCATGCCGCGACCTTTGCCGCGTGCCCGGACGATTCCATCGATTACGCGGTGATGGAAAACACCCATGACGCGGTGATGGTGCCGTTGCAGGCCGGCTGGAGTGATATCGGCTCGTGGTCGGCGCTGTGGGAGGCCAGCGAAAAAGATGCCAGCGGCAATGTGATACGCGGCGACGGGCTGAGCCTGGACACCCGAGACACCTACGTCCACGCCGACAGTCGGCTGGTGGCCACGGTTGGGGTGCAGGACCTGATCATTGTCGAGACCAAGGACGCGGTATTGGTGGCCCACAAGGACCAGGTGCAGCAGGTCAAGGCCATCGTCGACCTGCTCAAGCAGGCCGGGCGCCATGAGCATCTCAACCACCGCGAGGTGTATCGGCCATGGGGCATGTACGACTCGGTGGACAACGGCCAGCGCTATCAGGTCAAGCGCATCACGGTGAAACCGGGGGCCAAGTTGTCGGTGCAGATGCACCACCATCGCGCCGAGCACTGGATTGTGGTCAGCGGTACGGCGCGGGTGACCAATGGCGAACAGACTTACCTGGTGTCGGAAAACCAGTCGACCTATATCCCCATCGGCCAGGTGCACGCCCTGGAAAACCCGGGGGTGATCCCGCTGGAGTTGATCGAAGTGCAGTCGGGCTCTTATCTGGGCGAAGACGATATTGTGCGCTTCGAAGACAAGTACGGCAGGGCCTGAGGTTTTCCGACAATTAATAACGTTTTTAATAACTTCGCCGGGCGCAATGCATTGAAGGCCGGGGCTTGCCGGGAAAACGTTATTTTCAACTAAGTCGGTTGAATATTATCTGTCTGGTGTGCTGTTTAGTTGAATGGCACTATCGGTTTGCCTGCTCACTGATGATAAGGAGTCTGAAATGAGAAAATCACTGGCTATTCTGGTACTCAGTGTCTTGAGTACTTCGGCGATGGCCGACGAGTTACCGTTGGGGCTTGATACCACAGTGGCCGGAACCGTTACGGTGGGGCAATCGTTGTTGGTCGGCGCTGCCCTGGTTGCCGGTGTTGCCGCTGTTTCCAACAGCGGCGGCAGCTCCAATGGCGGCACCACCACGGGTACTACCGGCACCACCGGCACTACGGGTACCAGCAACTAGTCGTACACCTTCCGCTTTTAAGACCGCTTGGAATCCCCGCCCAAGTGGTCTTTTTTTCTTGTCGTCTATCGCGAGTGTCCTAGCACTATGATGCGTATTTTTTCTATTGCAGCCGTGGCCGCTGCATTATTGCAAGGCTGCATGTTTGCCCCGGGTCAATCTATGGACACGGCCTCCCTGACCGAAGAGGGCGGGCCTGAAAACAGTCGCGTGGATTTAATTCCGATTACCCCAAAGTTATTGGCCATGGACGCGGCAAGTCATGTGCCTTATTCCATCCCCGCAGAACTATTGAGTTATAAACCCGGGCCGTATTTGATCGGCGCCAATGATGCGTTGTATATCACGGTGTGGGATCACCCCGAACTTACCGCGCCGTCCGGCCCGCAGCAGCAGATCGATGCCAACGGTCGCCTGGTCAGCCCCGAGGGCAACCTGTTTTACCCCTACGTGGGCGAGGTGGTTGCCAAGGGTCGCAGCATTGAAGCGCTGCGCAGCGAGATCACCGACAAGCTGCGCCAGTACATCGACAGCCCCCAGGTGGATGTCAGCGTGTTGCGTTTTGCCAGCCAGAAAGTGGTGATCAGCGGCGCGGTGATCAAGGCCGGGCCGGTGCCCCTGACCACCATTGCCATGAACGTCAGCGAGGCCCTTGGCGCCGCCGGGATCGACCCGATCAACGCCGACCTGTCGAACCTCACCCTCACCCGTGGCGGCAAGCGCTACACCCTGGACCTCGACACGCTCAACCTTGAGCAGTCGCGCCTGAATGACATTTACCTGAAGGACGGCGACCAGCTGTACCTGGCCTACAACGACCGCAAGCGCATCTACGTGATGGGCGAGGTGATGCAACCCCGCGCGCTGAGTTTCAAGACCCGCAGCATGAACCTCTCCGACGTGCTGGGTTCAGTGGGCGGGGTCAACCAGAACACCTCCAACGCCGATGCCATCTACGTGATTCGCGGCGCGCAGAACATTGATGTGGAACCGGCCAAGGTGTTCCAGCTGGAAGCCGGCTCCCCTTCGGCCATGGCCCTGGCCACGCGTTTTGATGTGCAGCCCCAGGACGTGGTGTTTGTCGGCCCGGCGAATATCACGCGCTGGAACCGCTTTATCAGCCAACTGGTGCCGTCCGCGTCGATCATCGGCATTGGTGCATCCACCCAGAACAACCTGAGCGAAGCCAGCAGCCGATAGGGTGGTACCTGCGTGAACAGTCTGAAAATCGGTACGTACGCGGGGTTGGCGTGGCTGTTGGCTGGCTGCAATCCGCTGATGCAGGCCTCGCTGGATACCTTCAAGGCTGCCGTCGGCGGCCCGCCGCCGCTGGTGTTGAGCCAGGCCCAGGTGGATGCGGTGCCGTTCCCCCAGATCAAGGTCACCACGGTGTCCGGCGCAGGGGTAATGGCGTTGATCCGCCAGCGTGACGACCTGCAGTTCTGGGTGGCGTCCGGCAAACAGGTGCTGCTACTGCGCGATGGTCTGGTGGTGCGCACGGTGGGCCTGGGCACTGACCTGGATGGCACGCGCTGGCAGGGCCGGTCACCGTTCCAGCAAGGGTTGCATCGTGTCCCGGACGGCTATCGCAGCACGCGCCAGATCGACGTGGTGGACGGCTATCGCCTGGGCGTTACGGTCAACAGCCGCATGACGCGCCATGGGTTGGAGAGCGTCGAGATTCTCGACAAATCCTATGCCTTGCTGCGGGTGGATGAAGACATCGAGGCCCCCGGCTTTCACGCGCGTAACCGTTACTGGGTCGACCCCACCGACGGTTTTATCGTGCAGAGCGAGCAGCACCTGACGCCCGACCTGACGCTCACCATTACTCAGCTGCAACCGACTCGCAAGGATGCCCCATGATGCTGCGAAAATTGGCCGCGCTGGTGCTGTTGTGCAGTGGCGCCAGTGTGTCCCAGGCGGCGATGACCGTCAGTGGCGAGGTGCGCAATCCGGGGCCGATCCCCTTGGCGCCCGAGGCGCGCTTGCTGGATGTGATCACGGCGTCGCAACCGGATGCCCAGGGCTATTGGCTCGGTGCGGCCTGGCTGCGCCAACCCTTGCTGGCACAGCAGGCACGGCTCAAGGCCGGTGTGCTGTTTGACCTGCAAACCCTGCAGCGTGCGGCGTTGGCGGCCGGTCGCGAAGGTCGCGCGCATGCGGCGGCTCGGCTCTATCAACAGGTGCAGGCCTTGCCGGTGACCGGCCGCCAACAGGCGATGCTGGATCCGGTGGCGGTGGAAGTCGGCTTTGCGCCGAACCCGCTGGTCAGTGAGGGCGACCGCCTGGTTTATCCGCCGAGGCCGGACAGCGTGCGTGTCGTGGGGGCCGTCGCCGCGGCCTGCACGTTGGCATTCCAGGCGCTGCAGCGGCCCCTCGATTACCTCCACGCCTGTCCGGCCCTGGCGGAAGCGGACCGCGATTACCTGTGGCTGATCCAGCCCGACGGCCATGTCACGCGCCTGGGTATCGCGGCATGGAATCGCGAGGAGGGCACGCCTCCCGCGCCGGGCAGTACGTTGCTGGTGCCGATCCGCAGCGACGACCTGGACCCGCCCACCCCTGAGCTCAATCAGCAACTGGCCGAGTTTCTTGCCACCCAACCCCTGGCCGAGGTCACGCCTTGAAATTATGTATTGCAGCCGTGCTGCTGGTGCCCTGTGGCGTCACCCATGGCGATCCCCGTTACACCCAAAGCGATTTCGGCGGCGTCGGGCTGCTGCAAACCCCCACCGCCCGCATGGCGCCCGCCGGCGAACTCAGCGTGAATGCCAACCGCACCGAACCCTACAGCCGCTACAGTTTTTCGGCGCAACCCCTGGACTGGCTGGAGGGCACCTTTCGCTACACTGCGATCACCAACCGCCCCTATGGCGCCGAGTCCTTCAGCGGCGGCCAGAGCTATAAGGACAAGGCGGTCGACGCCAAAGTGCGCCTGTATCAGGAAAGCCACTGGCTGCCCGAGGTGGCGCTGGGGTTCATGGACCTGGGTGGCACCGGGTTGTTTTCCAGCGAGTACCTGGTGGCCAACAAGCGCTACGGTGACGTGGATTTCAGTGCCGGCATCGCCTGGGGGTACCTGGGCAGTCGCGGTGATTTCGGCAACCCGTTGGGCGCCTTGGATGATCGTTTCAACCAGCGGCCCACCGCCGAAGGCTCCGGCAGTTTTTCCAACGGCTACTTTCGCGGCCGGCCCGCGTTGTTCGGCGGGATTGCCTATCAGACACCCTGGGCGCCGCTGAGCCTCAAGTTGGAATACGAGGGCAACGACTATCAGAACGAACCCCGCGACAACAACCAGCGCCAGGACTCGCCCATCAACCTGGGCCTGGTCTACAAGCTGGCCGACTCCATCGATGTGAGTGCCGCCTGGGAACGTGGCAACACCGCCATGTTCGGCATCACCCTGCACACCAATTTCGTCAGCCGCAAGGCCCCGGTAAAAACCTACGACCCGCCGGCCCCCAAGTTGCCTGCCAAGGCCCCGACCACGCCGATGGACCAGGTGGATTGGGCCGCCGTATCCCGGCGCCTGCATGACAATGCCGGCTACAATGTGCAGCGCATTACCCAGCGCGGGCCGGAGTTGTTGGTGTACGGCGAACAGCAGCGCTATTTCTACAGCGCCAAGGCGGTGGGCCGCGCCAGTCGGATTCTCGATAACAGCGTGAATGACCAGATCGATTGGTTCACCCTGGTGAGCGAGCGCTACGCCATGCCGATCGAAGAAACCAGCGTGCCGCGCGAGACCTTTCGCGAGGTGGTCAGCCACCGCGAGGACCTGCAGAACCTGCATCGCCAGGTCGAGGTCAATCGTGCCAGCAACCGCAGCCAGACAGTGCTGTACACCCAGCCGCCCAAACCCTTCACCTATGGTGTGGGGCTGGGCTACAAGCAGAACGTCGGCGGGCCGGATGGCTTGCTCTACCAGGTGTCCGCCGACCTTGACGGCGAGTATCGTTTCACCCGCACTACCTGGTGGAGCGGCCTGCTCAGCGTCAACCTGCTGAACAACTACGACGGATTTACCTACGATGCGCCCAGTGGCTTGCCCCGGGTGCGGACCGACCTGCGCCGGTACATGACCTCCTCCGATGTGACCCTGCCGACCTTCCAGCTCAACCATGCGCAGCAGTTGGACCAGGACCTCTACGGCATGGTCTACGGTGGTTTGCTGGAGTCGATGTACGCCGGTGTCGGCAGTGAAGTGCTGTACCGTCCGATGGGCCAGCGCTGGGCGTTGGGGGCCGACCTGAACTACGTGCGCCAGCGCGGTTTCGAGCAGGATTTCAGCTTGCGCGATTACCGCACCGTCACCGGGCATATCACCGGCTACACCGATCTGCCGTTCAACATTCAGGGCGCCTTGAGTGTGGGGCGCTACCTGGCCAGGGACTGGGGCGCGACCCTGGACCTGTCGCGGGAATTCAACAATGGTGTGCGGATTGGCGCGTGGATCACCCGCACCACTGCATCCAGCGCAGAGTACGGCGAAGGCAGCTTCGACAAAGGCCTGTACCTGTCCATTCCGTTCGATGAGTTGATGAGCCTGTCGACGATGCGGCGCGCCAACCTGGTATGGGCGCCGCTGACCCGCGATGGCGGCGCACGCTTGAACCGCGCCTACTCACTGCATTCGATGACCGATGGGCGCGACAGTGAGCTGTTCTACAAGAACATCGACAAGATCACTGAATAGACCTAGCGTTGTCGCGCAGCAAACTGGGACCTTTGTGGTGAGCGGGCTTGTCCCGCGTAGGGGGGCGAAGCGCCCCTGATGAAGACGAATGCGGTGTATCAGGCACTCCTCTGGGCCTGGTTTTGGGGCTGCCACGCAGCCCCTCCCACATTTGAACTGTATTGATTGCCGGCTATCAGTAGATGTCCTTGGACAGCAGCGTAAACGGCGTCTTCAGCAGGATCTTGATGTCCAGCCACAGCGACCAGGTGTTGATGTAGCGCAGGTCGATGTCGACGCGCTGTTGCATCTTCTCCAGGGTCTCGGTCTCGCCCCGGCAGCCATTGACCTGTGCCAGGCCGGTGATGCCGGGTTTGATCCGGTGGCGGGCCATGTAGGCGCGGATTTTCCCCGAGTAGTAGTCGTTGTGTGCAATCGCATGGGGGCGTGGGCCGACCAGGGCCATGTGCCCTTGCAGCACGTTGAACAGCTGCGGCAATTCGTCGATGGAGGTGCGCCGGATAAACCGGCCCACCGGCGTAATGCGTGAATCGTTGCGACTGGCCTGGCGTACCTCATGGTCGTCATGCACACGCATGGAGCGGAATTTCCACACCTTGATCACCTCGCCATTCCAGCCGTGGCGGTCCTGCTTGAAGATCACCGGGCCGGGGGAGGTCAGCTTGATCAGCAGGGCGACCAGCAGCAGCAACGGGCTCAGCACGATGATCGCCAGAGCAGCCAGGCTCTTGTCCAGCAGCGACTTGCTCAGCGCCGCGGTGGGACGGCTGGTCAGCGGGCTTTCGTTGAGGTAGATCGCCGGCAGCCCATCCACTTCGGCCACGCAATGGTTGAGCAGCAGCATGTTATTGAGGTCGGGCACCCAGATTACATCCACGCTGATCTCCAGCAGGTTGAGGTACAACGCCTCAATGTGGGTGGCGTCCTGCAATGAATGGGTGATGTAGAGCCGACGGATACCGTGTTGCCGGATCAATTGGGGCAGTTGCGGCAGCTCGCCCAGGATCTGCGATTGCGCACCCTCCGCGGCGCCGGCAGGGTTGCCGACGAGCCCCACCAGGGGCGAACGCTTTTGACGGGAGAGGGTTCTGGCCAGGTCCACGGCAAGCTTGCCGGTACCCACGATCAATGACTTTTGGCGCTCGTGAAGTTGGCGGTGGTAATACCGGGACAGGCTATGTAAAGGGATATAGCACAGGGCCAGTAACGGATAACTGATTGCCGCCCAGAGTAATAAGGTTTCCCAAGGAAATAATGAACTTGCATTGCACGCCATGCCCACGATAAACACTATTGCGACGGTCAGCAGCCAGCCCATGAACAGTCGTCCCAGGCCCACGCCGTAGTCATCTTTTTTACTGTAGACGTCACACAGGCTATACGCCGGAAGAGATGCCAATATGGTAAATGCGGCCAGCGCTCGGTAGTTGTATTCAAGTTGGCCGGTCTTTAAAAAGACCAACATGAATAACGCTGTAACCACCAATCCCGATGCCAATGTCCACTGGCCCCAAAACGTTAAACCCTTGGGGGTCAGGTTGCGATGCATTCTAGTATTGTTCAACATAGTTCTGCTCCCGGTGGTGACCACGCACGTGGTGGCAGGGTTTAATCAACAGGCGGGCACGCGCACGCGCGTACCCTTGGATAGTAATGAACGGCGGGGGGCAGTGGCTGACGACTTATAACAAGGTCGCAAGGATGTTGTTATGGCGCTGATGTTATAAAAAGGCAGGTAGAAGAGGGTGGTAGTAGGCAGGGTGCGTGATAAGGTCTGATGTATTTATTATTTTAGCGGCGCGCTTGGGTCGGCTCTAATGGCTTCTTGATTTTCTGTGTCAGGCAATAACCGCGATTTCTGACGGCGCGAAATAAACGTTCGCCTTCGTTGGCCCGCTTGAACTTTTCCTGCAGGCGACTCAAGCACATCTCCAAGCCGCGATAGTATTCCGGCTCGCGCCCGATATTACGGATCAGTTCTTCTTTGCTGACCACACGGTCTTCGTGGTTCAGCATCTTTTTAATCAAGGCCGACTCAATGGCGGTCAGCGAAATGCGCAGGCCGCCTTTGACCAGCGTTCGGTCATGCTGGGTAAGTAACCAGAAATCCTGGGGATACAGTTGAGTTCTTTCCAGGCCGATGTCCATGGAACGAGAGTGGGGATCCCCCGGGTCGTCGGCAGTCTTGGGCGTAGGCATTCTTGCTTCTTGCCGCGCGGCGTTAAAAGGGTGTGAGAGCAAGGTGATGGAGTGCGTCGCCAGCGCGTTCAAATCGTAGTGGAACGTCTCTGCACTGGGGGTGAAGTCCTGCAGTGCGATAGCCGGGAGTGTCGGAGTGAAGGCGTATTTCTTGAGGGAGCTCATAGTGTCCACCGAGATCAGTGAGAGGCAGGTTTTTATAAGCGATCAGCTGGGGCGTAATACCCGCCCTGAAAGTATTTGAATGGCAGGTTTTTAGCCAACATTGCGCTGTCGCAAAACTCGACATGGTCGGCAATGAAACGCACCCCCGTGGCATTGATCAGCTCAAGCATGTGGTCGTAGAGCCGATCGAACAGGCCCGACCGCGTGTTCAGGCTCAGCCGGAGGGCGGAGTCGGGGAAAGGCATTTTTATGTAGTCGTAGAGGTCCAGCTCGATCAACAGGTCGCCACGTGTTGTATCGAGTGTGTAGCCACTGTAGGCCAGCTTGATACAACCCTGGTCTTTGAGCTTATACAGTTGGCGCACCATGCCTCGGCGCTCTGCAGGATCCGGGAGTGCGCCCAGCGGGTTATGGAGGCTGAGTGTCAAGGTCTGGCCGTGGGTTTTCAGGAGGTGGGCGGCTGCAATGATGTCCTTGACCAGAGGCTCCTTCATCAAGGCAGCCTGATCTATATTCACAAGCCGGTGGCCCACCTGCTGGAGGGCTTTGTGGCGTGGGTGGCTGCGTTGCAGCGCCTCACGGTAAGCAACCTCGAGTTGCTCGCGGTGGCCGCTGCCCACTACGCTGATTTCGCTGCCCCATAGAGCATGCGTACGCTCGACGATGGCCTGCCGGGCCAGTGTGAAGTCCACCGTGTATGCGGGTGATAGTTGCTCGTTATTCACGGTCCGACCGCTCCCTGGAACGTTGGAAATGGCTGGCGCAAATAAGACCGCTGCTGAGTTTGTAGCCGTAGCCGCGGATGTTCTGGATGATATTGTCGCCGTAGTGCGCCTTGATCTTACTGCGCAGTCGACTGATAGACTTTTCCAGTGCCCTGGAGTCGTAGTACTTGGTGTTAAGCCCCATGACCGCCGCAATTTCATTGTGACTCAGCAGTCTGTTCTGAATAAGGGCTTCGAGAACTTTCATCTCGACGAAGGATATTTCCAGCTTTTTACCGTCGCCATAGATGCACATGCGATCCTGATCCAGCACCAGGCCACAACGTTTCAGTCGAGCGCTTTCACTCAAAAAAGCATCAAACAGGCTTAGTTCTTTTTCGGCTGAGGTTTCCAGCGCTTTGATGCAATAGTCAGCACCGGCCAGATAATATTTTGTCTTGCTCAGTGTGGAGGCAAAGGTCACGACAACGAATATCGTGCAGCCCGGATTATCGCTGCGGGTCTTTCTGATAATGTCCAGGGTCTGATTGCTGGCAGAGGGTGTATCAATTTCTATAATAATGGCGCGGTAATGCTTATGACTTTCCAGGGACTCGGTTAGTTGCCCGTAGCATCGTGTATCGATTTTTAAATCATTCGGTACAGTGCGAACTATCAGCGCCCGAAAGTCCTCCGACTTCGATGGGGTCCGTGCAATAGCGAGGACATTGGAAAAATGCATCACCTACTCCCTTTTCTGGCATGCAAGGCCATCAGTTCAATCGCCGCTAGCATTTAGATACTAATCGAATTGAATACGCTCAAACGTGACAAATTTTAACATTCATCACGTTATTTTTGATGGCGAAGCGAGGGGGGAGGCGGTTGTTTCGAGGATCTTTACCTGAACTTACACATAGGCTAGTGCAAATTTGTAATGCGCGGTAAGTATTTTAGCCCTAACGATTTTTTGAGCGGGGCGGGGTTTAAGCCTTGCCCATTTATGCGGCGCTAACAGGGGCTGGGACGCTGGCATCCTCAGGTCAATTCCTCTTCCCGCAACTGCACGCTCATGTCATCGCAACTCTGCGCCCAGTCGATCAACCATTGCGGCATCGGCGGTGATGCCTCGTCCAGACCCAGTTCCCGCACGAACTCACCCGGAGGCAAAGTGCCCTTGGCCGAGCGGAACAGCCCACGCATCACCACCACGCCGACTACGCGACCGCGACTGATAAAACGGTGTTCCATCAGGCTCCACTTCGCGTCCCAGCCCAGCATGCGGGTGTGCACCTCGAACACCTCGAACAGCTTCAACTCCCGTCGAAACTTGCCCCAGGTGTCGCCCACGATGGGCAGGGCCTTGTGGCGCAGTGCGACGCGAAAGGCACCGGTACGCAAGACGAAATCCATGCGCGCGACATCCGCCAGTGAAAAGTACCGGCCATTGGTGACATGCCGGTTGATATCCAGGTCCAGGGGCCACACCCGCATGCGCACCACCGTGGTGGCCAGGCCGTGGGCGGGGGTTCGCCATGGGCGGCGGCAGAGCATGTACAGCAAACGCAACCAGAGATTCATAAGTACGCCCGTCAATTGCTCAGTGGCAGCACTTTAAGGACCTGGAGTCGACCATGGTAGGTCCGTAAATGACTTATTTGCGCAGGAAAGCGCAATTCGGTGACTTCTCTGATGATGCAGACGAAAAAAAACCGGCTGATCAGGCCGGTTTGGGGATCTCGCAAACGCTGCGGTATCAAGCGTGGTTGTCCAGCAGGCGATCGGCACCGCCTTCGGCCAGGCCACGCTCCTGCAGACGGTCGGCACCGCCTTCGGCCAGGCCACGTTCCTGCAGACGGTCGGCACCGCCTTCAGCCAGGCCACGTTCCTGCAGACGGTCGGCACCGCCTTCGGCCAGGCCACGTTCCTGCAGACGGTCGGCACCGCCTTCGGCCAGACCACGTTCCTGCAAGCGATCGGCACCGCCTTCGGCTACACGATTGCCTTGCAGGCGATCGGCACCGTCTTCGGCTACACGATTGCCTTGCAGACGGTCAGCCCCGCCTTCGGCAACACGATTTTCGATCAGGCGATCCGCGCCGCCTTCAGCAACGACAGGGTGGGCAAATGCGTTTGCAGCGAGTACCGAGAAAGCGAGGCTAAGCAAGATTTGGCGTTTCATGAGGGTGTGCTCCAAGTGTTTTAGTTGGGTGTTGCCGGGTATGGGTTTGATGTTACGCGTTGCATTTTTTAAGAGAACTTCATTGGGCTGATGGTGACTATCGATGCCAGCGATGGCCCGTTTCAAAGGGCCATCGCCGCGCCGGTCACGGCATCTGTGGCCGTTCCTGGGGGCGCAGGTCGAACACCAGCACCTCGGCATCCTGGCCCTGGCTCAGGCGGATTTGCCGCTCATCGCGCACTCGGGCACCGTCGCCTTCCTGCAAGCGCTGGCCGTTGATGTCCACGCTGCCCCGAGCCACATGGATATACACGTGGCGATCCGGCGGCAGGTCGAGGGTCGCGGCTTCGTCGCCGTTGAACAGCCCGGCGTACACCCTGGCGTCCTGGCGCACGGTCAGGGAGCCGTCGCTGCCGTCCGGCGAGATGATCAGTTGCAGGCGCCCTTGTTTCTGCGCCGCGCTGAAGTGTTCCTGTTGATAGCGCGGTTCGGCACCGGCCACGGCGGGTACGATCCAGATTTGCAGGAAGTGCACGCCACGGGTCTGGCTGTGGTTGAACTCGCTGTGGGCTACGCCGCTGCCGGCGCTCATCAGTTGCACATCGCCGGGGCGGATCACCGAACCGGTGCCCAGGGTGTCCTTGTGTTCCAGGGCGCCTTCAAGCACATAGGAGAAAATCTCCATGTCGCGGTGCGGGTGCTGGCCGAAGCCTTTGCCGGCCGCGACGCGGTCGTCGTTGATCACCAGCAGGTCGGAAAAACCCTGTTCATCGGGGTTCCAATAGTTGGCGAACGAGAAGGTGTGGAACGACTTCAACCAACCGTGATTGGCGGCGCCGCGTTCGGAAGCTTTGCGAAGGGTCAGCATGGTCTTGTCCTCAAGTGAGCGCGGGCTGCGAGATGCAGGGCGCTTGCGTTGAGAAGAAGGTTACTGGTAACCGAAATATTCATTAAGAAGATGAAATCTGAATAACTGTCTCCTTGAGATTGACAGTGAAGGGCATGCCATAATGCCTTTCGCTTTCTTACCCTCGATGGATGCTTCCCGTATGAAAACCGTGGCCATGGCGCTGTTCCCGGACTTCCTCCTGCTTGACATGGCCGGGCCGCTCGAAGTGTTTTCCATTGCCAACCGCTACCTGCCGGCGGCGGAGCATTACCAGATCCTCACCCTGGGCACCGAGCCCGGGCCGTTGCGCGCCTCCAATGGGGTGCTGGTCCAGGCCGACCTGCTGCTGGACCAGGCCCAGGCGGCTTATGACCTGCTGCTGGTGCCCGGTGGCCCGGGTGCCTATAACGAATGCCATCCGGCGCTGCTGCCCTGGCTCAAGGCGGCGGCGCCACGGGCGCGGCGCTTCGGCTCGATCTGCACCGGCGCCTTTGTGCTGGGCCACGCCGGGCTGCTCGACGAACGCCGCGTGACCACCCACTGGCACTACACCGAGCGCCTGATCAAGGCCTTCCCCAAGGCCATCGTCGAGACGGATCGCATCTACCTGCAGGACGGGCGGTTGATTACCTCGGGCGGGGTCACCGCCGGTATCGACCTGGCGCTGTCGATCGTCGCCCAGGACCATGGCAAGCAAGTGGCGGTGGATGTGGCCAAGGTGCTGCTGGTGGTGATGAAGCGCCAGGGCGGCCAGGCCCAGTTCAGCCCGATGACCGCGTCCGTGGCACCCCAGGAAACCGCGATCACCCGCGTGCAGAACCATGTGCTCGCCCATCTGGACCAGCCCTTCACCATCGAGTCCATGGCCGAACTGGCCGGCATGAGCCCGCGCCACTTTGCCCGGTTGTTCGCCAAGGACGTACAGATGACGCCCATGGCCTTCCTGCAGGGCGCGCGCATCGACCGCGCCCGGCAACTGCTGGAAACCACCGACCTGCCGCTCAAGACCGTGGCGTTCCACGCAGGCTTCGGCAGCGTGCGGCACATGCGCTTTCTATTCAGTGAAAAACTCGGCCTCAACCCGACCCAATATCGCCAGCAGTTCAGTTAACGACAGGATGTCCGTCTCACGCACCCGATTGTCCGTATCGCTCCCCGTGCCAGCATTGCCCTGTCACCGGTAGCTGGCAAGATAACGTCGAGCCCATGGAAAAGGATGCGCGGACGCCCAAGACCGGGTGTTTCAGCGCGATTGCAGACATGAATATGCCTCAGGCGATTGACGCGGATAGCACGGTGCGCTTCGGTGACTATGCCTTTCATCGGCAGCAGCGACTGGTGAGCAAGGCGGGTTGGCCGGTGCCGCTGGGCGGGCGGGCATTGGATATTCTGGCGGTGCTGCTGGAGTCGCCAGGGCAATTTATCAGCAAGGCCACCCTGATCGAGCGGGTCTGGCCGTGCAGCGTGGTGGAAGAGAACAACCTGCGGGTGCACATCGCTGCACTGCGCCGTGCCCTTGACGGGCAACGCTTGATTATCAATGACCCCCAGCGCGGTTACTGCTTCGCCGCCCCCGTGCGGGTCGCGGCTGCCGCGGTGCTGCCCCGGCATAACCTTGCCCCCCGGCTCAGCCCGCTGATCGGTCGCGATGAACTGCTGGGCGTGCTGGTGCGGCGTGTGTCCGGGCAGCGCCTGATGACCCTGACCGGTTGCGCCGGCGTGGGCAAGAGCACCTTGGCCCTGGCCCTGGCCGAGCGCGTGTTGCCGCGCTACCGCGACGGTGTGTGGTGGGTCGACCTGGCCACGGTGGAGGCGCCGCTGATGATGCTGCGCCACCTGGCCACGATCCTGCACCTGGAACCCAGCGGGAGTGTCACTGAGTTGTGCCGCCAGTTGGTCTCCCGGCAATTGCTGCTGGTACTCGACGGTGCCGACCTGCTGCTCGGTGCCTGTCGCCATCTTTTGTGGGCGCTGCGCGAAAATGCGCCCCAGGTCAGCGTGCTGGTCAGCAGTCGCGAAGCGTTACAGGCCCCAGGCGAATGGGTGCTGCGCGTCCCCCCGCTGGGCGTACCGGCACCGTCGGCGCTGGGCAGTGTTGAACAGGCGATGGCGTTCCCCGCCGTGCAACTGTTCGTCGCCCGGGCGTGTGCCGGCCAACAGGGCTTTGTGTTGCGCCGACAGGACCTGGCGCCGTTGCGGGACATCTGCCGGCGCCTCGACGGTATTCCCCTGGCCCTTGAACTGGCGGCCGCCCAAGTGGACGCGCTGGGCGTGCGCGGTCTACAGGCGCAGTTGCACAGTGGAGTGCAGGTACTGACCCGGGGCCGCCGCACTGCGGTGGAGCGCCATCAATCCCTGACCGCCGCCCTGGACTGGACCTACGAGCGCCTGAGCCTGCCGGAGCGCTGGCTGTTCCTGCAACTGAGCCTGTTCAAGATGGCCGTGACCTTGCCCACCCTGGGTAAGCTGGTGGCCGGCACCGAGCTGGAGCACGCCGATTTGTCGTACCTGCTCGGGCGGCTGGTCGGCACCTCGCTGTTGAGCCTCGAACCCGGTCCGGGTTATCCACGCTATCGTCTGCTCAACAGCACGCGCAGCTATGGCCTGGCACTCCTGCGCAACCCGCAGCAGGTGGCGCGTTTGCAGCAGGGCTATGGGCATTACCTGGGGACGTTCTCAGGCCGGCCGTTTGTCCTGCAGCTCGTCGAGCAGGCGGCGTACGCGGACTAGATCCTGGGTGGCGAAGCCTTCGCTGAATCGCGCGTAGACCGAACCCAGCAGGTCGCGGGCGGCCTGCACACGACCCTGCTGTTGCCACAGCCGCGCCAACGAGTCTGCACAGCGCAGCTCCCAGGCCAGCGCGCCTTGCTGGTGTGCCAACTCCAGGGCTTCGAGCAGCAGCGCCTCAGCCCCTTGGGGATCGGCCATGGCCTCGGCGCGCACGCGCAGGATTTCCGGGCTGCACCAGCCGGCCGCACCGCTCCGGGCGCGTTCGAACAAGGCCTCATCCACTGCACGGGCGTTGAAGGTCACCAGGATGTCTGCGACCAGCCCCAATCCCTGCATATCGGCGATCTGCGCCGTGCCTTCGTAGCATTGCGCCCAGGTGTGGAACAACTGCACCGAATGCTTTTGCGCCTGTTGCAGGAGGAGGTCCAAACGGTCGCGGGCCGTGAGGGTGTCGCCGTTGCAATGGGCGATGACCACCCCGGCCAGGGCCAGGGTGTAGCAAATCGACGTGCCGTGGTTGATCTGCAACGCCAGCTCCAGCGCCTGGCTGGCGGTGCGCCACGCACGCTCGGGAAAACCGCGCAGCCACAGGATGCGCGCGAGGATGGTCAACGAGGCCACGCTCTGGTCGTACTGCACGCCAAAGCCGTGGGTAAACCGGTTGAGATGGCCGCTCTGGGCCATGCGCTGGATCACCTGTTCGGCATTCTGCTGCGCCAGCACCTGGTTGCCGGCGAAGTGCTGCGCCAGCACCCTCAGGCGTTGGGCGCTGAGGGCCAGCAACGGCTCGGCCTGCGGCCCCAACCGGTCGAAATGCAGGCTTTGCTCCAGGGCCTCGCGGTAGTTGCCGCCGCACAGGCTGACCGCCATTTGCCCCGACACCGCGCGCAGTTGGCCAACCAGGTTGCTGTCGGCTTCGGCCAGGCGCCGCGCAAGGGCAAAGGCTTCGATGGTCTGCGGCGTACCGCCCTGGGTGTGATAGGAAAAACTGCCGAAGGCCAACTGCAAGGCCATGTTCAAGTGCGGGCTCGGCGTGCTCGATTGCCCCAGTCGCGCCAGGGCCTTGCCCACGTACAGGCCGTGTTCGCGCAGCAGCGACAGCTCCTGCCACAACGGCATGGCGCTGACGGTGAGACGAATGCCCAGCAGGTGCGCACCCTGGTCGCCCAGGCCCCAGTCGAGGGCGGCACGAATGTCTTCGCGCAGCGGGGCATAGCGGTCGATCCAGGTTTGGGTGGCGGTCTGTTCCCAATCGTCCTGCGCCTGGTTCATCAGCACCAGGCAGCGCTTGGCGTGGTGTTCACGGGTGGCATCGAGTTCATTGGCGACGCTGAGTTTTTCCAGGGCATAGGTGCGGGTGATGTCCAGCAGGCGGTAGACCACCTCGTCATCCCCGGCCTCCACCGTGAGCAGGGATTTCGCCACCAGCTGGGTGATCGAACCCAGCACCTCGGCCGGCGCAACCTGTTGCCCGGCGATCACCGCCGCCGCACTGGCCAGGCTGAAACCACCGCGGAACACCGCCAGGCGACGCAGGCAGATTTGCTCGCAGCCGGTGAGCAATTCGAAGCTCCAGTCCAGGGTGGCACGCAAGGTTTGATGGCGGGGCAGGGCGCTGCGTCGGCCACGGGTGAGCAGGCGGAAGTTGTCTTCCATCTGCACCAGCAGGCCGGGCAGGCCGAAGCGCTCGATCTGCGCGGCCACCAACTCGATTGCCAGGGGGATGCCGTCCAGGCGTTGGCAGATATCAATGGCCAGGGGCAGTTCGGCTTCGCTCAGTTCGAAGCTGTCCTGATGGGACATGGCCCGCTCGATCAGCAGTTGCAGGGCCGGATAACCCAGGGCCTGGGCGCGGTTGCCGGTGGCGGGCGGGCAGGCCAGGGGTTCCAGGCGCTGCACCGACTCGCCCTCGGCGCGCAAGGCCTCGCGGCTGGTGGCGAGGATGTGCAATTGGGGCGCGTGGCGCAGCAGGGCCTCGCTGATCAGCGCGATGTCGTCCAGCAGGTGTTCGCAGTTGTCGATCACCAGCAGCAGCTGGTGCTCCTGCAGGCGGCGTGCAAACACGGGCAACGGTTCATGCTCGGTGTGGGTGAGGTCGAGGAGCGCGGCGAGATTGGGCAGGATCATCGACGGCGCGCTGAGAGGTGCCAGGTCCAGCAGGCGAATACCGTCGCGGTAATGTCCGATCAACAATTCCGCAACGCGCAACGCGACGGTGGTCTTGCCGATGCCGCCGGCGCCGGTCAGGGTGATAAAGCGTTGCTCGGGCAGCTGCTGTACCAGGCTGTCGATCAGGGCCTGGCGGCCAAGCATGCGCGTGCGTCGCAGCGGCAGGTTGTGGCTCGGGCGTTGGGGGGCGCCTTCGGTCGGTAGGCTCATCGGCTCGATGCTCAGTGGCGCCACAAAACTGTAGCCACGCTGGGCCACCGTAACGATATAGCGCTGCCCGGCCTGGCCATCGCCCAGGGCCTTGCGCAGCGCCGCCATATGCACCCGCAGGTTGCCGTCTTCCACCACGCTCTTGGGCCAGACCCGGGCGATCAGTTCCTGCTTGCTCACCACCGTGCCGGCCTGCTCCAGCAGGATCAGCAGGATGTCCACGGCTCGCCGTCCCAAGCGCAATGGGCGACCGGCCTCCAGCACCAGGCGCTGGCGCGGGTGGATGCGGTAAGGACCGAAATGCACGGCCTGGTCGCGTGGGTCACTCATGGGTGGCCATGCTCTGGGAAAAGTAAGCGGCCAGCATATTCCAGGTGCGTGCCGACCACTAGGCAGCGATCTCCCGAGGCTTGTGACGCAGTTGGTGATTTCGCCAGGTCATCGGGTTGACGCCCTCGCTGCGCGTGAACATATGGCAGAAATGCGCCTGGTCGCAAAACCCGCACTCCAGGCTGATTTGCGTGAGGCTCAAGGAGGAACCGGTGATCAACTCCTTGGCCCGCTGGATGCGTTGCTGGCGTATCCATTCCTGGGGCGACAGCCCGGTGGTGCACTTGAACGCGCGGGAAAAATGGCTGCGCGACAGGGCGCAGGCCTGGGCCAGGTCGGCAATCGCCAGGCTTTCACCGAGGTTGGCGAGGATCAATTGCTTGGCGATTCGTTCGCGCCGGGGGCACAGGCCGCCGGTGGCGGATAAGCGAGGAGCACAATACGCAGGTCGGGCCATGACGGATATCCGCAGTCGATGGGAGCGTTCCCGGTGAATGGATGCAGTGTAGACCGGCTCATTTTTGGCGCCGCACCGGCTGGCTGGCGAGTTAATCGTTGTTAATTTCGCCAGGTTCGGTCACGGAAAAGACAGCACAGGCATGCAATCCAGGCAGTGTCCTGCCTGCTTAGCTGGGAGCCTGCTAACCGTTTGGATACCGCCATGAACCGCAATGACCTGCGCCGCGTCGACATGAACCTGTTGGTGATTTTCGAAGCGCTGATGTTCGAGAAGAACCTGACTCGGGTTGCCGAAAAGCTCTTCATGGGCCAACCGGCGGTGAGTGCGGCCCTGGGTCGGCTGCGAGATTTGTTCGACGACCCGTTGCTGCTGCGCAACGGCCGGGGCATGGAGCCCACGCCACGTGCCGTGGCGATACTCAAGGAGCTGCAACCGGCCATGGACACCATTTCAGGCGCAGTCAGCCGCGCCAAGGATTTCGACCCTTCCACCAGCTGTGCGGTGTTCCGCATCGGCCTGTCCGACGACGCCGAGTTCGGCCTGTTCCCGCCGTTGCTCAGCCAACTGCGCGAAGAAGCCCCGGGCATTATCGTGGTGGTACGCCGCGCCAATTACCTGCTGATGTCCGCGTTACTGGCCAGTGGCGAGATCTCGGTGGGCGTGAGCTACACCACTGAACTGCCGGCGAATGCCAAGCGCAGGAAACTGCGGGACATTCCCTGCAAGGTGCTGCGCGGGGATGACGGCGTCGAACCGCTGACCCTCGACGACTATTGCGCACGGCCCCATGCGATGGTGTCGTTCTCGGGGGACTTGAGCGGCAATATCGACCTGGACCTGGCCCGTATCGGCCGTGCCCGGCGGGTGGTGCTGGCGGTACCGCAATTCAGTGGGCTGCGGGCGCTGCTGGCCGGTACGCAGATTATTGCCACGGTGCCCGACTATGCGGCGTGTGCGTTGACCGAGGGCACGGCGCTGCGGGCAGAGGATCCGCCGTTTGCGATCGACGCGGCGGAGTTGTCGATGGTGTGGAGCGGGGTGCATGACAATGACCCGGCGGAGCGGTGGTTGAGGGGCAGGATTGCGCAGCATATGGCGGGAGGGGGATGAGCTTGGCGGCTTCTGGGCCTCCCTCAGTTCGATCTGCATACCCCTCCAACCCCGACTACCGGCTCTTGTAAGAAATTTCCCAGAGGAGTACAAATGTACTCCATGACGACCCTGACCCCCCGCCGCACCGCCATCCTGACCTTCATCCGCGACCGTATCGCGCAGCAAGGCCAACCCCCCAGCCTCGCCGAGATCGCCGAGGCGTTCGGCTTTGCCTCCCGCAGCGTCGCGCGCAAGCACGTCGTGGCCCTGGCCGAAGCCGGCTTCATCGAGGTCAACCCCAACCAGGCGCGCGGCATTCGTTTGCTCAACCAGCCCCCGCGCCTGGAGTGGCTGGATGTCCCGGTGCTCGGCCGAGTGGCAGCCGGCCGGCCCATCGGCGCGGATGCCGACGTGCACAGCCGCCTGCAACTCGACCCCGCCACTTTCGCGAAAACCCCGGATTATCTGTTGCGAGTGCAAGGCGATTCGATGATCGAGGACGGCATCCTCGACGGCGACCTGGTGGGCGTGCGCCGCAGTGCCGAAGCCGTGAACGGGCAGATTGTGGTGGCGCGCCTGGACGGTGAAGTCACCATCAAGCGTTTCGAGCGCAGTGGCGAGCGTGTGCGTCTGCTGCCGCGTAACCCCGCATACGAACCTATCGTGGTCGGCCCCGACCAGGACCTGGCCATCGAAGGGGTGTTCTGCGGCCTGGTGAGGCAAGGCTGATGGGTGCCGTGGTTGCACTGGATACGCTGTTCAATGGCGGCCGCGTCTGGAAAGGCCGGCCTGTCGCGCCTCCGGCCAGCGTGCAGCCTACGGGGCTGGCGGCGCTGGATGCGGTGCTGCCCACGGGCGGCTGGCCGGAGTCGGCCTTGAGCGAAATCCTGATGGCCAAGGACGGTATCGGCGAACTGCAACTGGTGCTGCCGACCCTGGCGCGGTTATCGGCGGCGGGGGAGCGCATTGTGCTGGTGGCGCCGCCCTACACCCCGTACCCCCACGCGTGGCAGAACGCCGGGGTGGATTTGCGCCAGCTGTCGGTGGTACAGGCCGAGGCGCGCGATGTGCTGTGGGCGGTGGAACAATGCCTGCGCTCCGGCAGTTGCGGCGCGGTGCTGTGCTGGCCGCACAAGGCGGATGACCGCGCCTTGCGTCGCTTGCAGGTGGCCGCGGAAACCGGGCAGACCCTGGCGTTTGCCTGGCGCGCCTTGAGTGAAGCGATCAACCCTTCGCCCGCCGCCCTGCGCCTGGCCGTCGAGGCCAAACCTGCCCGGGTGCGGGTGCTCAAGTGCCGGGGTGGCTTGGCTCATCCGACGCCGATTGCACTGGCGGGGCACTGAGGTTGCCATGCGCTGGGTGTGTATTGTCTTCCCGCAATTGGCGCTGGACGGGGTGCAGCGCCTGCACCCCGAGCCCGACCAACCCCTGGCGCTGCTGGCCGGCACGCCGCAGCGGCGCGTGCTGCAAACCGTCAATGACGCCGCCCGCGCATTGGGCCTGCGCCCGGGGCAATCGCTGACGGCCGCCCATGCCCTGGCCAAGACCTTTGCCAGTGCCGAATACGACCCCGTGGAGATCGAGCGCTGGCAGCAGTTCCTCGCCGCCTGGGCCTACCGTTTCAGCTCCCAGGTCAGTGTGTATTACCCGCGTGCCTTGCTGTTCGAGATCGAATCGAGCCTGGGCCTGTTCGGGCCCTGGCCTCGGTTCGAGGCACGCCTGCGTCAGGAGTTGACCGAGCTGGGCTTTCGTCACCGTATCGTCGCCGCCCCCAACCCGGCGGCGGCGCGGGTGCTGGCCAATCTCTACGATGGCCTGGCCGTGGCCGATGAGGAGGGGTTGCTCCAGGCCCTGGCGCCATTGCCCATCGACCGCGCCGGCCTCGACCCGCATGCGGCTACCGCGTTGTCGCGCATGGGCCTGCGTACCCTGGCCCAAGTGCAGGCGTTACCCCGGCACACCCTGGCGCGGCGCTTTGACGCCAGCCTGCTCAAGCACCTCGATGCCTTGACCGGGCAGCGGCCATTGGCCCTGGCGTTCTATCAGCCGCCGGACCAGTTCGATGTGCGCATCGAGTTGAATTTCGATGTGCAATCCCACCAGGCCTTGTTATTCCCCCTGCGCCGTTTGACCGGCGACCTCTCCGCGTTCCTCTGCGGCCGTGACAGTGGCGTGCAGCGTTTCGACCTGCACCTGGAACATGCCGATGCACCGGACAGTGTGATCAAGGTCGGCCTGCTGAGCGCCGAGCGTGAGCCGGCGATGCTGTTCGAACTGGCCCGTGGGCGCCTGGAGCACGTGCAAGTCACCTCGCCGGTGCGCGGTTTTCGCCTGGTGGCCCAGGACCTGCCGGTGTTCGTGCCGCAACGCCAGGACCTGTTCGACGATCGCCCGCAACAGACCCTGCCGTGGGAACAACTGCGCGAACGCCTGCGTGCGCGCCTGGGGGATGAGGCGGTGCAAGGCCTGCGCTTCCATGCCGACCATCGCCCCGAATGCGCCTGGCAAATGGCGGCGGATAAAAGCCCCTGCGCCACCGTGAGCAAGGTGCGGCGTCCCGGTTGGTTGCTTGACGAACCGACCTTGCTGGCCGAGCAGGGCGTGCAGATCCTCATGGGCCCGGAGCGCATCGAATCCGGCTGGTGGGACGGTGCCGATATTCGCCGCGACTACTACCTGATCCAGACCCGCGCCGGCCAGCAAGGCTGGGCCTATCGCAGCGTGGGGCAAAACGACGGGCTATGGCTGCAAGGCTGGTTCGCATGAGGCTGCAACCGGCCTCTGTAGGAGCGAGCTTGCTCGCGAAAAACGCAAGGGCACCGCGATGACCCAGGGCTCCCGCGTCATCGTTAACGCGCTTCGCGAGCAAGCTCGCTCCTACAGGCGGCGGTGGCCATGAGTTATGCCGAGCTGCACTGCCTGTCCAACTTCAGCTTTCAGCGCGGCGCTTCCAGCGCCCTGGAGTTGTTCGAACGGGCCAAGCGCCAGGGCTACAGCGCCTTGGCGATCACCGATGAATGCACGTTGTCCGGCATTGTGCGGGCCTGGCAGGCCGCGAAGGCGGTGGATTTGCCGCTGATTATCGGCAGCGAAGTGCGCATCGAGAATGGCCCGAAACTGGTGCTGCTGGTGCAGGACCTCAGCGGCTACCAGCACCTGTGCCGCTTGATCACCGTGGCCCGACGCCGGGCTGAAAAAGGTCGCTACCGCCTGCTGCTGGAAGACTTCGAGCAGCCGTTGCCCGGCCTGCTGGCGCTGTGGGTCGCCGAAGACAGCGACACCCAGGCCTCCATCCAATGGCTGCGTCGTACCTTCGTCGAACGCCTGTGGCTGGCGGTGCACCTGCACTGCGGCCAGGACGATGCGCGGCATCTGGAGCAACGCCTGCACCTGGCCGCCAGCCTGCAGATTCCGGCGGTGGCCTGCGGCGATGTGCATATGCATGCCCGTGGCCGCCGCGCCCTGCAAGACACCATGACCGCGATCCGCCATCACGTGCCGGTGGCCGACGCCGGCACGCGCCTGCACCCCAACGGCGAGCGGCATCTGCGCAGCCTCGACGCCCTGGCCACGCTGTACCCGCAGGCGCTGCTCGACGAAACCCTGGCCATCGCCCAGCGCTGTCACTTCGATCTTGGCCAGTTGCACTATCACTACCCGCGCGAGCTGGTGCCCGAGGGCCACGATGCCGAATCCTGGTTGCGCGCCGTCACCGACGAAGGCATCGCCCGGCGCTGGCCTCACGGGGTCGATGCCAAGACGTTGCAGCAGATCCATCACGAGCTGACACTGATCAGCAAACTGGGTTACGAAAGCTACTTCCTCACGGTGCACGACATCGTGCGCTTCGCCCACAGCCGGTCGATCCTGTGCCAGGGCCGGGGTTCGGCAGCCAACTCGGCGGTGTGTTTTGCCCTGGGCATCACCGAGATCGACCCGAGCCTGACGAGTACGTTGTTCGAGCGCTTCCTGTCAGAGGAGCGCAACGAGCCGCCGGACATCGATGTCGACTTCGAGCACGAACGTCGCGAAGAAGTGCTGCAGTACGTGTTCCAGCGCTATGGCCGTACCCGCGCGGCGCTGACGGCGGTGGTCAGCAGTTACCACGCCGCCGGTGCGGTGCGCGATGTGGCCAAGGCCCTCGGCTTGCCGCCGGACCAGATCAACGCGCTGGCCGAATGCTGCGGGCGCTGGAGTGACGATGCGCCGCCCCTGGAACGCCTGCGCGAAGGCGGCTTCGACCCGGACAGCCCGATCCTGCGCCGCGTGCTCACACTCACCCAGCAACTGATCGGTTTTCCCCGGCACTTGTCCCAGCACCCCGGGGGCTTCGTGATTTCCGAATACCCGCTGGATACCCTGGTGCCGGTGGAAAACGCCGCCATGGCCGAGCGCACCATCATCCAGTGGGACAAGGACGACCTCGATGCCGTGGGCCTGCTCAAGGTGGATATCCTCGCCCTGGGCATGCTCAGCGCGATCCGCCGCTGTTTCGATCTGCTGCGCCGCCATCGTGGCCGTGACCTGTCGCTAGCGACGATCCCCAAGGAAGATCCGGCCACCTACGCGATGATCAGCAAGGCCGACACCATCGGCGTGTTCCAGATCGAGTCGCGGGCGCAGATGTCGATGTTGCCCAGATTGCGGCCGCAAAAATTCTACGACCTGGTGATCGAGGTGGCCATCGTGCGCCCCGGGCCGATCCAGGGTGGCATGGTGCATCCCTATCTGCGCCGGCGTAACAAAGAAGAACCTGCTACCTATCCGTCGCCGGAGCTGAAGGCGGTGCTCAAACGCACCCTGGGCATCCCGCTGTTCCAGGAACAGGTGATGCAGATCGCCATGGTCGCCGCCGACTACAGCCCCGGCGAGGCCGACCAGTTGCGCCGTTCCATGGCCGCCTGGAAACGCCACGGTGGCCTGGAGCCGCATCAAGCACGCCTGCGCACCGGCATGTTGAAAAACGGCTACACCGAGGCTTTTGCCGCGCAGATCTTCGAACAGATCAAGGGCTTCGGCAGCTATGGTTTCCCCGAGTCCCACGCCGCCAGTTTTGCCTTGCTGACCTACGCCAGTTGCTGGCTCAAGTGCCATGAGCCGGCGGCCTTCGCCTGTGCGTTGATCAACAGCTGGCCCATGGGGTTCTACAGCCCGGACCAGATCCTGCAGGATGCGCGGCGCCATCGCTTGCAGATCCGCCCGGTGGATGTGCAGGCCAGCGACTGGGATTGCAGCCTGGAACCCATCGATGGCCAGCAGCCGGCGATTCGCATGGGGTTGCGCATGATCTCGGGGTTTCGCGAAGAGGATGGGCGGCGCATCGAAGCCGCACGTCAGCGCCGGGCGTTCAGGGATATTGCCGATCTGGACGCCCGCGCCGGGCTGGATGCGCGCACCCAGGCGTTGCTGGCGGATGCCGGGGCCTTGCGTGCCCTGGCCGGCAACCGGCATACGGCGCGCTGGGCCGTGGCAGGGGTGCATAAGCAGCTTGGCTTGTTCGCCGGCCTGCCCAGCCCCGATGAGGCGCGGGTGGAACTGCCGAAACCGACGGTGGGCGAGGATCTGCACGCCGACTACGCCATGCTTGGCACCACCCTTGGCCCGCACCCATTGGCGCTGCTGCGCGCCGAGTTGCGTAAGCGGCGTTGCCGCAGCTCGAATGAACTGCAGGCGGTGGAGCATGGGCGCTCTGTCAGCGTCGCCGGGCTGGTCACCGGTCGCCAGCGTCCCGGCACGGCCAGTGGCGTGACCTTTGTCACCCTCGAAGATGAATTCGGCAACCTCAACGTGGTGGTCTGGCGCGACCTGGCCGAACGCCAGCGCCAGGCCTTGGTGGGTTCGCGCCTGCTCAAGGTGGACGGGCGTTGGGAGGCGGTGGGCGAGGTGCGACACCTGATCGCCGGGCGCCTGACCGACCTGACGCCGCTGCTGGACGGCATCACGGTGCGCAGCCGGGATTTTCACTGAGGCGGGTAGCGTTGGCGGTGATTAGCCCCTAATTTATACAAAATGAAACCATCGCCCCTTGATACGCTCCAAATTTTGCGACCGTCCTTTCTCTGCGCAGAGCCGAACGATGCAATTCTTATCCGACCCCCACGGCTGTGAAGGTTGGGCCGGCGAAATGGCCCAGCGCATTCGCGCATTTGACTGGTCAACCACCGACCTGGGACCCCTTGACCGCTGGTCCACCAGCCTCGCCTGTACCGTGCAGATGATGCTGGCATCCCCCGTGCCCATGGTGATGCTCTGGGGGCCGGCGGGGTACATGATCTACAACGACAGCTATTCGGTGTTTGCCGGTGGCCGCCATCCTTATTTGCTCGGCACGCCGGTGGAGCTGGGCTGGCCGGAAGTCGCCGACTTCAACCGCCATGTGGTGGACACCTGCCTGGCCGGCGGCACCTTGTCGTTCAACAACAAAGACCTGGTACTGCTGCGCAACGGCCAGCCGGAAACGGTGTGGCTGGATCTCTATTACAGCCCCGTCGCCGGGGATAACCAGCAACCGGCCGGCGTGCTGGCGATTGTGGTGGAAACCACCGCCCATGTGCATTCCGAACGCGTGCGCCAGGAGTTGACCCATAACCTGGAGCAACGGGTGGCCGCCGAAGTCCAGGCGCGCTCCGCCGCCGAAGACCAACTGCGCCAGTCGCAAAAGCTCGAAGCGATTGGTGGCCTGACCGGTGGCGTGGCCCATGACTTCAATAACCTGTTGCAAGTGATCGCCGGCAACCTGCACCTGCTGGCCCGCCATGAACCGGAGAATGCCCAGGTGCAACGGCGGGTCACGGCGGCCATCGCCGCGGTTGAGCGGGGCGCCAAACTGTCCTCGCAGCTGCTGGCCTTTGCCCGGCGCCAACCGTTGTCACCGGCCGTGTATAACCCGCAGCGCATCTACGCCGGGCTGGGCGAACTGCTGCAACGTGCGTTGGGTGAAACCATTCATATCGACGTGCAGCTGCCCCAGGATTCCTGGTGCATCAACGTCGATCGCAACCAGTTGGAAAATGCGCTGCTCAACCTGGCGATCAACGCCCGCGACGCCATGAAAGGCGAAGGCGTGATTCGCATCACCGGCGAAAACATCATCCTCAACCCCAAGGATTGCCGCGGCAAAAGCATCAAGCCAGGCGAGTATGTGCGCCTGGCCGTCACCGACATTGGCGTGGGCATGCCGGCTGCGATCCTGTCGCGGGTGTTCGAGCCGTTTTTCACCACCAAGCGCGATGGCCACGGCACCGGCCTTGGCTTGAGCATGGTGTTTGGTTTTGTCCGCCAGAGCGGTGGGCATGTGGACGTGTGGAGCGAGGAGGGCAAGGGCACCGTGGTGCAAATGTACTTTCCGCGCAGCCTGGGCGAAGAAGTCCAGGAGACTCACCCAGAACCCGTGCCCCACGACATGGGCCAGGAGACCATCCTGGTGGTGGAGGACAACGATGATGTGCGGGTGACCGTGGTGGACCTGCTCGAACAGGCAGGCTACACGGTGTTGACCGCCGAAGACGGCGACCGCGCGATGCAAGCCTTGCAGGACGGCGTGCGGCCCGACCTGATCTTCACCGATGTGGTGATGCCCGGCCGTATCAAAAGCACTGACCTGGCCGAGTGGGCCCGCGTCCAGACGCCGCCGGTGGCGGTGCTGTTCACCTCAGGGCACACCCGCGACATCCTCTCCAGCAATCACCTGCTCAGCGCTGACATTCACTTGCTGAGCAAACCCTACAGCCCCGAGGCCCTGACGCAACGGTTGCGCAGCGTGCTCACCGCCAGACAAGGTTGTTCATGACGTCACAGCGCAACATGCCTCCGATCACTGCCCAGCACCTTGGATTCGTAAAGGTGCGCGGCGCCCGCGAACACAACCTGAAGAACGTCGACGTGGACATTCCCCGGGATGCCCTGGTGGTGTTTACCGGCGTCTCCGGCTCGGGCAAATCGTCCCTGGCGTTTTCCACGGTGTATGCCGAGGCCCAGCGCCGCTATTTCGAATCGGTGGCGCCCTATGCACGGCGCCTGATCGATCAGGTCGGCGTGCCTGATGTCGACAGCATCGAAGGTCTGCCGCCCGCCGTGGCGTTGCAGCAGCAGCGCGGCACGCCGAGTGCGCGTTCCTCAGTGGGCAGTGTGACCACCCTGTCGAGCCTGATCCGCATGCTGTATTCGCGTGCCGGCAGCTACCCGCCGGGACAGGCGATGCTGTATGCCGAGGACTTCTCGCCGAACCTGCCCCAGGGCGCGTGCCCGCAATGCCATGGCCTGGGCCGTGTGTATGAAGTGACCGAGGCGCTGATGGTGCCCGATCCGTCCCTGACCATCCGCCAGCGCGCGGTGGCGTCCTGGCCCTTGGCGTGGCAGGGCCAGAACCTGCGCGACATTCTCGTGACCCTGGGCTATGACGTGGATGTCCCCTGGCGCGACCTGCCGAAAAAGCAGCGCGACTGGATCCTGTTCACCGAAGAAACCCCCACCGTACCGGTGTATGCCGGTTTCACCCCGGCGCAAACCCGCGATGCACTGAAACGTAAGCTGGAGCCAAGCTACCAGGGCACGTTCAGCGGCGCGCGGCGCTACATTTTGCACACCTTCACCCACACCCAAAGCGCGCTGATGAAGAAGCGCGTGTCGCAGTTCATGCAGGGCAGCGCCTGCCCGTTGTGCGAGGGCAAGCGGCTGACCCGGGCGGCGCTGTCGGTGAAGTTTGCCGGGGTGGACATTGGCGAGTTGTCGCAACTGTCATTGACGCAATTGGCCACGTTGTTGCGGCCGGTGGCGGCGGGGCAGGACAAGATGAAGCTGTCGGTGGAAAAACGCCTGGCGGCCCAGCGCATCGCCGAGGATCTGCTGGAGCGGGTCAGTACCTTGATCGAATTGGGGTTGGGCTATCTGTCCCTGGAGCGCAGCACGCCGACCCTGTCGTCCGGGGAGTTGCAGCGCCTGCGCTTGGCCACGCAATTGGGTTCGCAATTGTTCGGGGTGATCTATGTGCTGGATGAACCTTCGGCAGGCCTGCACCCGGCGGATGGCGAAGCGTTGTTCAGCGCGCTCGAACGTTTGAAAGCGGCGGGCAATTCGTTGTTTGTAGTGGAACATGACCTGGAAACCATGCGCCGCGCCGACTGGCTGATCGATGTGGGCCCGGCCGCCGGCGAGCATGGCGGGCACGTGCTGTACAGCGGGCCACCGGCCGGTCTGGCGGACGTTGAGGCGTCGCAGACCCGGGCCTATCTGTTCGCCGACAAGCGCCCTGGGAACCCGGCGCGCCGTGAACCCAGCGGCTGGCTGAGCCTGGAAGGCGTGACGCGCAATAACCTCAAGGACCTGAGCGTGGATGTCCCGTTGGGTTGCTTTACGGCGGTCACCGGTATTTCCGGCTCGGGCAAGTCCAGCCTGGTCAGCCAGGCGCTGCTGGAACTGGTGGGCAGCGGCCTCGGCAGCCGGGTGGAAAACGACGAAGAGCCGAGCCTGGAAGACGACGCCCCGCAAATCAGCGGCGGGCGCATCAGTGCCGGCCTGGAGCACATCCGCCGCCTGGTGCAGGTGGACCAGAAACCCATCGGCCGCACCCCGCGTTCCAACCTGGCGACCTACACCGGTTTGTTCGACAACGTGCGCAAGTTGTTCGCCGCCACGCCAGCGGCGAAGAAGCGCGATTACGACGCCGGGCAGTTCTCCTTCAACGTCGCCAAGGGCCGTTGCCCGAACTGCGAAGGCGAGGGCTTTGTCAGCGTCGAATTGCTGTTCATGCCCAGCGTGTATGCACCGTGCCCGACCTGTCATGGCGCACGCTACAACCCCGAAACCCTGGCAATCAAATGGCAAGGCCTGAGCATCGCCCAGGTGCTAGGGCTGACCGTGGAACAAGCGGTGGAGGTGTTCGCCGAACAACCTGGGATACTGCGTTCACTGCACGTGCTGCGGGATATCGGCCTGGGTTACCTGCGCCTTGGGCAGCCGGCGACGGAACTGTCCGGCGGCGAAGCGCAACGCATCAAACTGGCCACCGAGCTGCAACGCAATGCCCGGGGCGCGACGTTGTATGTGCTGGACGAACCCACCACCGGGCTGCACCCACGGGACGTCGACCGCCTGCTAAGCCAGCTCAATCAACTGGTGGATGGGGGGCATACGGTGGTCGTGGTGGAACATGAAATGCGCGTGGTGGCCCAGAGTGACTGGGTGATCGACATCGGACCGGGAGCCGGGGACCTGGGCGGCAAGGTGGTTGCCAGCGGGACACCGCAGAAGGTGGCCAAAAACAAAACCAGCCGCACCGCGCCATTCCTGGCCCGAGAGCTGTTCTAACAAGCGATGTTGTCCAAATGTGGGAGGGGGCTTGCTCCCGATGAGGGAGTGTCAGTCGCTAATAATTTGACTGAGCCACCGCTATCGGGGGCAAGCCCCCTCCCACATTTTGCTCAGCGTTAGGTCAGGTTGATCTGTGCCCTGGCCTGCTTCACCACATTCTCAACCGTAAACCCGAACTGCTCCTGCAACTTCGCCAGCGGCGCCGATGCGCCGAAGCTGTTCATCACCACCTTGGCGCCGGTCTGGCCGACATAGCGGTCCCAGCCCAAGGGGCCGGCCTGTTCCACCACTACCCGGGCCTTCACTGCCGGCGGTAACACGCTGTCGCGGTAGGCTTGGTCCTGGTCTTCGAACAGTTCCCAGCTGGGCATTGAAACCACCTGCGCGGCAATCCCTTCGCTTTTCAACTGCTCATACGCCGCGACCGCCAGGCTGACTTCACTGCCCGTTGCCAACAGAATCACCTTAGGCTCATCAGCTCCCGCCAGTACATACGCACCTTTGGCCGCACCCGAGGCCGCCGCGTACTTTGTACGATCCAGCGTAGGCAGGGGCTGGCGGGACAGCACCACGCAACTTGGCCGGTGGGTTTGTGCCAGCGCAACTTTCCATAGCTCCAGGGTTTCATTCGCGTCGCCGGGGCGCAGGGTCAGCAACCCCGGCGTGGCGCGCAGTTGGGTCAGGTGTTCGATGGGCTGGTGGGTCGGTCCATCCTCGCCCACGCCAATCGAGTCATGGGTGAACACGAACACCACCGGCAACTCCATGATCGCGGCCAGGCGGATCGGCGGTTTCATGTAGTCGCTGAACACCAGGAACGTCGAGGTGTACGGCCGCAGGTAGGACAGCGCCATGCCATTGGCAATCGCGCCCATGGCGTGTTCGCGGATGCCGAAGTGCAGGTTGCGCCCGCTGTAGTCGTCGGCACTGAAACGCCCGGCACCGTCGAAGGTGAGGTTGGTCTTGGTCGACGGCGACAGGTCCGCCGAGCCGCCGAGCAGCCAGGGGATGTGCTGGGCCAACGCATTCAGCACTTCGCCTCCGGCAGCACGGCTGGCCACACCCTTGGCGTCGGTGTCGAAGCTGGGCAAATCGTCCTGCCAATTCTGCGGCATTTCGCCGGCGCGCATGCGGCGCAGTTCGTCGGCGCGTTCGGGCACGTATTGCTCCAGTTGCGACAGGTTCTGGTTCCAGGCGTCATACAGCGGCTGGCTGCGCTCCAGCAGTGCATCGCGCAGTACCGTGCGTGCCTCATCGGGTACCAGGAAGCTTGAGTCTTCGGGCCAGCCATAGGCGGCTTTGGTCAGGCGGATCTCTTCATCGCCCAGCGGCTCGCCATGGGCGGCGGCGGTGTTGTGCTTGTGTGGCGAACCGTAGCCGATCACGCTGTCGACCACGATCAGGGTCGGCGCGCCGGTGTTGCCCTTGAAGGTGTTCAGCGCTTCGCTCAAGGCCTGCAAGTCATTCGCATCGGTGACGTGCACGGTGTGCCAGCCATAGGCCTGGAAGCGCTTGATCACGTCTTCGCTGAAGGCCAGCTCGGTGTGGCCTTCGATGCTGATGGTGTTGTTGTCGTAGATCCAGCAGAGGTTATCCAGCTTCAAGTGCCCGGCCATGGACGCGGCTTCACTGCTGATGCCCTCCATCATGTCGCCGTCGCCGCACAGGGTGTAGACGTTGTAGTCGAACAGCACCTGGCCGTCGCGGTTGAAACGCTTGCCCAGCCAGCGCTCGGCCATGGCCATGCCGACGCTGTTGGCGCAGCCCTGGCCCAGCGGCCCGGTGGTGGTTTCCACGCCGGTGGTCATGCGGTACTCGGGGTGGCCGGGGGTCTTGGAACTCATCTGTCGGAACTGCTTGATATCGTCCAGGCTGATCGCCGGTTGCCCCGAACGTTTGCCGTGGGCATCGATCTCGACCACACCGGCCAGGTGCAGCAGCGAATACAACAGCATCGACGCATGCCCCACCGACAACACAAAGCGGTCACGGTTGGGCCAGTCGGGATGCTCGGGGTGGTAACGCAGGAAGCGGCTCCACAGCGTATACCCCACCGGCGCCAGGCCCATGGGCGTGCCGGGGTGGCCGGAGTTGGCCTTCTGCACGGCGTCCATGGCCAGGGTGCGCAGGGTGTTGATGCATTGGGTGTCGACAGCGGTGGCAGCATGAGTCATGAAACCGTTCTCCCTCGGGTGGCGATTTACAGTGGAGGGCGGGGGGTGGCAAAGGTTTGATCCCAATGCCCGCGCCGCGACGAACGGGGATGGATTGACCCTGAACATGACAAGACCGGCTGGAATGGGCTAGCTTCAAGGGGGTAAGCCATTGATCAACATGCGGAGGTACGCCATGCCAGTGAAACACGACCTGTATCAGGACTTGGGGTTGAGCAAGGAAGCCGTTCACGAACGCAGGGCGAACGACAAACGCCTGGACTCGCTGCTCACTCAATACGATGCGGCCGACGGGGAGGTGCTGAAGGCGGAATCGGCCAAGGCCAGCGATGAGGAGGTGGAGAAGCTGAAGAAGAAACGCCTGTTGGTCAAGGACGAGATTGTGGGGCGATTGGGTTAAATGAAAATCTTGACCCACCGGTAGGAGCGAGCTTGCTCGCGAAGAGCGTCAACGATTACGCAGCTCTTCTGATTTAACGCGGCGTTCTCAAGTTTTTCGCGAGCAAGCTCGCTCCTACAAAAAGCACGGCATATTTATTCAGGATTGTCTTAGGGGCATCATTCACGCCACTGCCTATGATCCCGCCCGGCCCTGGGGACTGTTGCGGCGCAAGGATTGCGCCGGTGAGCCGGGTGGGCACTTTCCGTTTCTACACCAGCAGTGCCCGAGTGCATTCATCTATGGAGCGCTGCTGCGTCTCGCCATACACCTTCAATTCATCGATAGTCCTGCGCCCCAGGGCCTTCTCGAATTCGGCCTGGTTCGAATTGGCCGCGTAGTGACTCTGCGCCCCATCCCCCAGGTTCGACTGGAAAATCCCCGCCGCACTCACCGGCAGGAAATCCTCATACACCAAGGGTTCGACGGCCACATGGCCGGCGGCGACCAGTGCCTCCAGTGTGCGCGGTTGATCGGCCTGGCCGCGTGCCGCCAGGCCTTTCTCCGTGGCGAAGTAGCGGAAGTAGGCCAGATCCTGCTCACGCATCTGCCCGTGGTTATCCGGGAAGGCCTGGAAGTGCTGCTCCATCAACTGCATGTAGCGCGCGGCGTTGCCCTCGTTGGGGAAGGCACCCAGTTCGTCGCGCGCGGCATTCAGCAACTGGTCGTACAGCGCACGGCCCTTGGGCGTCAGCGCCACGCCACGCTGTTCGATTTCGCCGAAGCGCGCGCTGTGGCTGCCCTGGGCATCGGTGAAGGCGATGGGTTCGTCGAGGGCCTTGAAGCTGGTCTGGCGCAACAGGATCGGGCACTGGCGGCGGGGCGGCCCTTCGATCACGGCCTTGGGGGTGATGCCCTTGCCGGGCATGGCGACCTGGACCTGGTCGATGTCCAGGGTGCGCGGGGTCAGGTGGTTGATGTGCGGGCCCTTGAAGGCCACCACGTCGGCGATCAGGCGGTGCTGGTCGCTGAGTTGCTGGTACTGCGCGGCGGTAACGGTCGCCGTGTGGTGCCAGCGGAAGGTTTCCAGGGCCTGGCGCACAAACTCATCGGCATCCGCAGCGTTGAGGCCACCGTCCTTCTCCGCTTGTTCGATCAGCGCCAGGGCGCGGGGGGTGAAGATAGAGCGCTTGGCCAGGGCGGTTTCGGCAAACCCGCGCAGCTCGGGGTTTTCGATCAGCTCCAGGCGCAGCAGCGAGGTAAACACGCGAAACGGGCTGGTCTGCAGCGCGCTTTCGTGCACGGCACGGAACGCAGTGGAGTGCACCGGCACGCCGGCGGGGGTCAGGTCGTAGTAACCCACCGGCTGCATGCCCATCACCGCGAACAGGCGGCCGATGGTCGCCAGTTCCGCCGCGGTGCCGAGACGGATGGCGCCATGGCGTTCCATGTCCAGGCGCTGGATCTCACCGGTGCGTTGCAGCTGTTGCGCCAGGTCCGGTTCGCTGGCGAGTACGTGGGCGTTGGTGGCGGCGACCAGCTCCATCAGTGCGCCATACAGCGGAACTTCATCTCGGTACATGTCGGACATGGCCTTGGAAAAGCCCTTGCGGATCTCGTCGGGGCTGACATGTGCGGTGCTGTGCATAGAAAAATTCCTGATCACGATGCTGATGGGCGCGGCCGATACCTGGATTTTGTTGGGCTGTGGGCGGGCGTGCAAACGAAGAATCCTCTGGACTTCATTCTGCAAATGAATGAAATGACGTGAATATGACAAAAAACGGCGGCAGGGAAATTTCATTTTCCAGGCCCTTTTCTAAAGAAAGCTTCACGAGGTCCGCCCTGGCCGGCATGAAAGAATCGTCACGTTTGCAGAGCCGACAGTGGGTTTGCACGCCAAACACGATAAAAAAACATTCAGGGGCCGCAGTTAATGAAAATTTCTACACTGGCGCTGTCGATCACCGCCGCCGTTCTTGCGCAACAGGCTTACGCTGATGACTTCGGGCTCGGCGCGCTGGGCACGGGCAATGGCCACAGCGGCTTTCTCGAAGACAGCCATGCGTCCGTCAGTTCGCGGACCATGTACTACAGCGCAGATAACCGCTCGGGCACCAACAACGACTTGCGCGAAGCTGCTACCGCGCTGCGTTTCGACTACAAATCCGGCTTCACCCAAGGCACCGTTGGCCTGGGTTTCGACGTGATGGCCTTCGGCGCCCTGCGCCTGGACGGCGGCGATGGTCACACTGCGGGCCCGGGCCTGGCGGGTAATGGCAACAGCTTCTTCCCGACCAAAAACAACGGCACCGAGCCGGCCGACTCCTTCGGTCGCGCGGCCGGTAACGTGAAGTTCCGCATTTCCCAGACCGAGTTGCATGTCGGTGGTGGCCTGGCGCCGGTGCTGCCGATCCTGGTCTCCAACGACAGCCGCGTGGCGCCGCAAACCTTTGACGGCGGCATCCTCACCTCCAACGATATTCCCAACGTCACCTTCACCGGCGGCGAGCTGAACCGCGTCGAAGGCCGTGCCTCCAGCAACTCCACGGGCTTGAGCGTGGCCGGCGGTACGCGCGACAGCGACAGCTTCAAGTTCGGTGGGGTGGACTACAAGCCGTTTGGTTCGTCCGACAACGCCATCGCAAAAAACCTGACGTTGCAGTACTACTACGCCCAGTTGCAGGACTTCTACAAACAGAACTACGTCGGCCTGGTCCACGTGCTGCCCCTGGGCAACGACCAGTCGTTCAAGACCGACCTGCGTTACTTCGACAGCAGCAGCGACGGCAAGAATGGCGAGAGTGGCTACCAATTCAACAACAACGGCGGCTACGCCAAGCACGCCAACGAAGTGGACAACAAAACCTACAGTGCCGCGTTCACCTACCAACTGGGTGGCAGCAGCTTGATGCTTGGCCACATTGGCGTGGGTGACGATGGTGGTTTTGTCTGGGTCAACCAGGGCAGCCTTGCCGATCCCCATGCCCAAGGCGCCGGCGGCAGCGACTTCTACCTGTTCACCGATGCGGTGGTGGGCCAGTTCTCCCGGGCGGGCGAGCAGGTCAACTTCGGGCAGTATGCGTATGACTTCAAGGCCTACGTGCCGGGCCTGAAAGCGTCCGTGGCCTACCTGGACGGTACGGATATCAAGTCGAAGGTCGCCGGTGGCCCTGACCAGAAAGAAAACGAAACCGACTTCCGCCTGGACTACGTGGTGCAGGCCGGTCCTCTGAAAGGCTTCGGTACCACCTTGCGTACCGGCACCTATCACGGCAAAAACACCGGCACCGCCGACCAGGACCAGACCCGCCTGATCTTCAACTACACCTACGCCATCTTCTAAGTCTTCATGTGCACCCGGGCGTCATTGGGCTCTACACTGCTCCTCACCTGGTAGGCGATGGAGGACCCGATGACGGCCACACCCGACACCCGAATACTGGACACGATTGAAGGCCAACGCCTGGCGACGCCGGAGGCCGAGCGTTGGCGCGAGTGGGGCCCCTATCTGAGCGAACGCCAATGGGGCACGGTGCGCGAAGACTACAGCGCCGACGGCGATGCCTGGGCTTACTTCCCCCATGAACATGCACGCAGCCGCGCCTACCGCTGGGGCGAGGATGGCCTGGCCGGCTTCAGCGACAAGGCGCAACGCTGGTGCCTGGGCCTGGCCCTGTGGAACGAGCGCGACGCGATCCTCAAGGAGCGCCTGTTCGGCCTGAATAACGCCGAGGGCAACCACGGTGAAGACGTCAAGGAACTGTACTTTTTCGTCGACGGTGTGCCCAGCCATGCCTATATGCGCATGCTCTACAAATACCCCCATGCCGCCTTTCCCTACGCCGACCTGATCGCCGAAAACGCCCGGCGTGGGCTGGGCGATGCCGAGTACGAGATCCTTGATACCGGCGTGTTCGAAGACAACCATTACTGCGACGTCAGCGTCGAATACGCCAAGCACCAGCCCGACGATATTTTCATGCGCGTCACCGTGCACAACCGTTCGCAGCAGCCGACGCGCCTGCAGGTGCTGCCGCAGCTGTGGGCGCGCAATGACTGGAGCTGGACCTCGGATGCGCCCAAGCCGCAGTTGAGGCTGGACGGCGAACACGTGCTGGCCCGTCATCATGCACTGCCCGATCTGCGCCTCAGCGCCTGGGGGCAGGAGGGCATGGAATGGCTGTTCTGTGAAAACGAGAGCAACTTCCCGCGACTGGGCGGGCAACCGGCGCCGGGGCCGTTCAAGGACGGGATCAACGATTATGTGGTTGAAGGGCTGGACGCTGCGATTCGTCGCGACACCGGTACCAAGGTTGCCGCGCGCTTTATCCTTGAACTGGCGGGCCTGCAAAGCCAAAGCCTTTACCTGCGCCTTGCGCCCGTGGACGCGCCCGAGGTCAACGCGCGCAAACTGTTTGAACAGCGGCGCCAGGAGGCTGATGACTTCTACGCCGCCTTGCAGCAAGGCATCGCCGATGACGATGCGCGCAATGTGCAGCGCCAGGCCCTGGCTGGCTTGCTGTGGTCCAAGCAGCTCTACTATTTCGATGTGAACCAGTGGCTCGACGGCGACCCCGCCCAGCCCGCGCCACCGCCCGAGCGCCTGCATATCCGCAATACCCATTGGCGGCACCTGTCCAACTTCGACATCCTGTCCATGCCCGACACCTGGGAATACCCGTGGTACGCCTCCTGGGACCAGGGCTTCCAGGCGGTGGCGTTTGCCCTGATCGATCCGGGGTATGCCAAGCAACAGTTGTTGTTGCTGGTGAAGGACCGCTTCATGCACCCCAACGGCCAACTGCCGGCCTATGAATGGCGCTTCGACGACGCCAACCCACCGGTGCATGCCTGGGCCAGCTGGCGCGTGTACCAGCAGGACAAGGCGCTGACCGGTGTGGGCGACCTGGATTTCCTCGAGCGGATCTTCCACAAGCTGCTGCTGAATTTTTCCTGGTGGGTCAACCGCAAGGACGCCGAGGGTCGCAACCTGTTCCAGGGCGGCTTCCTGGGGCTGGACAATATCGCCTTGTTCGACCGCTCGGCCGCGTTGCCGCCGGGGTATCAGCTCGATCAGGCCGACGGCACCGCCTGGGTGGCGGCGTATGCGCTGGACTTGATGCGCATCGGCCTCGAGCTGGCCAAACGCAATGTCGTGTACGTCGATATTGCCGTGAAGTTTTTCGAGCACTTCCTGTACATCGCCGGCGCCATCAACCGTGTTGACGACAGCGCCGAAGGCCTGTGGGACGAGCAGGACCTGTTCTTCTACGACGTACTGCACCGTCCCGACGGCCAGAACGAGCCGGTGCGCCTGCGCTCCATTGTCGGCCTGATGCCGTTGTTTGCCGTGCTGGTGCTGGAGCAGCGCGAACACGAGGGGCTGGAAGGGTTGCGTGAACGGTTGTTGGGTTTCATGCATCACCGGCCGGACCTGGCCAAACTGGTGTCGCGCTGGAACGAACCGGGCCAGGGCAATCGCCTGTTGTTGGCGCTGTTGCGTGGCGAGCGCACCAAGGATTTGCTGCGGCGCATGCTCGATGACGACGAATTCCTCTCGGCCTTTGGCGTGCGCTCCCTGTCCAAGGCGTTCGCCGAGCAGCCACTGGCGCTGAAGATGAATGGCGACACCCTGTGCGCCCGTTACCAGCCGGGTGAATCCGACTCGCGCCTGTACGGCGGCAACTCCAATTGGCGCGGGCCCTTGTGGATGCCGGTGAACTACATGCTGATCGAATCGCTGCGGGAATTTCACCGCTACTACGCGGACAACTTTTCGGTGGAATACCCCACGGGCAGCGGGTATCTGGCATCCCTGGAGGACGTGGCCGACAGCCTCAGCCAGCGCTTGACCCGCCTGTTTCTGCGGGATGAAAACGGTTCACGACCGTCGATGGCGGGGTATGCGCAGTTGGAGGCGGACCCGGCCAGTCGTGACCTGGTGTTGTTCCATGAGTATTTCCATGGCGAGACGGGGCGGGGGTTGGGGGCTTCGCACCAGACCGGATGGAGTGCGTTGGTGGCGTTGCTGCTACAGCCCAGGATCTGAATACCACCGTAGACCAAATGTGGGAGGGGCTTGCCCCCTCCCACAGAGATTCAGGGTTGCCCGTGAATCAGGAAGGGAACAGTTCGCTCAGCTTCATGGCCAGCATCATGTCGCCTTCGGTGCGCAGCTTGCCGCCCATGAAGGCCTGCATGCCGTCTGTGGAGCCGTCGACGATGCCCTCAAGGGTCTCGCTGTCCATGACCAGGGTCACTTGGGCGTCCGGGTTTTCGCCTTCCAGCAGTTCACAGGTCTTGTCTTTGACCACCAGGGAAAAGTTCTTGGTGTCGTCGATACGGAAACCGAACACCAGGTCCAAGCCTTCGGCAGCGCTTGGGTTGAATTTGGCTTTCATTGCTTCTACGGCTTTAGCTACGTCAGTCATGGTTTCGATCCTTTTATGGTGAGTCCAGTGACCTTGGGGTCACGGTTGGCCGCACTTCATCGGAAGGTGATGAGTTGCGGCGCCTTCAACAGTTGCAAGTGGGTGTGACTGTTGAAGGAAGCCAGTGCCACCTCGCGACCGCGGAATTTCAGCTGGTTGAGCGAGGTGTTAACAATTTGCCAGTTCAGTTCGAAGGCCTGGGCGGCAGGCATCCGGGTAATCAGGTGGAGCAGGGCGGTGATGGTGCCGCCGGAGGTGAACACCGCGATCTTCTGCGTGTTGTCCGCCGCTTCCAGAATGCGTTGCAGGCCACCCTGGACGCGCTCGACGAACCCCAGCCAGCTCTCCAGTCCCGGCGGGTCATAGGTGCCGGCCAGCCAGCGTTCGATGATCAGGGCGAAGATGCGTTGGAATTCGCTGCGGTTTTGCGCAGCGTTGCGCAGGATGTCCAGGGCGGCGGGTTCGCTGCCGAGCAGGTCGGGGAGCAGGGCGCGGATGATTGCGTCGGCGTCGAATTCGTTGAAGGCGCTGTCGGTTTCCAATGCAGGTACCGGCACGCCGAGGGTGCTGTATTGATCGAAGGCGGCAGTGGCGGTGTGCTGCTGGCGGCGCAGGTCGCCGGCGATGCAGCGGTCGAACACCAGGCCCATATCCGCCAGGTGGCGGCCGAGCACTTGCGCTTGTTCCACGCCGACGGGCGACAGCACGTCATAGTCGTCTGCACCGAAGGAGGCCTGGCCATGTCGAATCAAATAGATGCTGCCCACGTCCGTTTTCCCGGTACGTTGAAAGTCTGGCGAGGTTATGAGGATGCCAGGGTGCTGTCAATGAAAAAACATACGCTTGTTTTAAAAGCTCGTTGGAGCGCGTTCCTGCTGGCGGTTTGAGCACTGGTCGCCCGGCGATCCCGTCGGTATGCTTGGGCAATCCGCGCCTGGCGCCGTGCATTGTTAAGGAGACACATGGATTTTTTGGCTGAATACGCGAGCTTTCTGGCGAAGACCGTCACCCTGGTGGTCGCTATTCTGGTGGTCTTGATCAGCTTCGCGGCACTGCGCAGCAAAGGGCGTCGCAAGGCCGCCGGCCAACTGCAGGTCAGCAAGCTCAATGACTTCTATAAGGGCCTGCGTGAGCGCCTGGAGTCGAGCCTGCTCGACAAGGAGCAGCTCAAGGCCCTGCGCAAGTCCGAAAGCAAAGCCGAAAAGAAGAACGGCAAGAAGAAGCCCGAGGCCAAGCCACGGGTGTTCGTGCTGGATTTCGACGGCGACATCAAGGCCTCGGCCACCGAGAGCCTGCGCCATGAAATCACCGCGCTGCTGAGCCTGGCCACGCCCAAGGACGAAGTGGTGCTGCGCCTGGAAAGCGGCGGCGGCATGGTCCACAGCTACGGCCTGGCGTCGTCGCAACTGGCGCGTATCCGTCAGGCGGGCGTGCCGTTGACCGTGTGCATCGACAAGGTCGCGGCCAGCGGCGGCTACATGATGGCGTGCATCGGCGAGAAGATCATCAGCGCACCGTTTGCCATCCTCGGCTCCATTGGCGTGGTGGCGCAGTTACCCAACGTCAACCGCCTGCTGAAAAAGCACGACATCGACTTTGAAGTACTGACCGCCGGCGAGTACAAGCGCACCCTCACGGTGTTTGGCGAAAACACCGAGAAGGGCCGCGAGAAGTTCCAGGAAGACCTGGACATCACCCATCAGTTGTTCAAGAACTTCGTCTCGCGTTATCGCCCACAGCTGGCGATTGACGACGTAGCGACCGGAGAGGTGTGGCTGGGTGTTGCCGCGCTGGATAAGCAACTGGTCGACGAACTGCAAACCAGCGACGAATACCTGGCCACCAAGGCCAAGACCGCCGAAGTGTTCCACCTGCACTATGCCGAGCGTAAAAGCCTGCAGGAACGGGTGGGCCTGGCGGCCAGCGGCTCGGTCGACCGGGTGCTGCTGACCTGGTGGAGCCGCCTGACCCAGCAACGCTTCTGGTAAGCCCCTTTGGTGTATAGGTAATACCTGTGGGAGGGACGGTGCGACGATTCGACTTGCCCCCGATGGCGGCCTGACAGCCGACCAGGATGTTGGATCAGACCGAGTACATATCCGTTGCTGCGGTAACGGCTGCTGTTGGTTCCGCCCTTACGGCGGCTCACTTTTGAAAAGCGCAAAAGTAAGCAAAACGCTTCGCCCCACCACTCGGCACCTCGCCTAGGCTCGGTGTGCCCGTAATCCGACAGTGATTTGGGGGGCCGCCGCCACGCGCCATCCATGGCGCGGGGCGGCTAAACCGGCATCCCTGCCGGTTTACCCCCCAAATCACTATCGAATTCCGGCCAGCGTGGTTTAACGGGGCGCCTGAGATCAAGATCAAGAGCGGCTCGCTTCGCATCGTGGTTAGCGTTGGCTGCTACAAATTTTTGTAGATACCTATGCTCATCGGGGGCAAGTCGAATCGTCGCACCGTCCCTCCCACATTTAGTTCGGTGTGGGTATCGGCTTGCGCATCAGCCTCCCCACCACCAGCGCTCCGAGCACTCCCAGCACCCCCGCCACCCACAATACGTAACTGAATCCACCCACAAACGCCTGCCGCGCCAGCGGTTGCACCATCGCCCGTGCCGGCTCCGGCAACAAGCTCATTGCCGCCGGCATGTCCCCGGCCACCACCCGTGAAGCAATCCCCGCCACCTGCGCCTGCCATTGCGTGTCGATACGTGCGCGCAACACATGCTCGCTGTGGCTGCTCAGCAGTGCGCCATACACGCCAATCGCCAACATGATCGCGCTGAACCGCATGGTGGTGCTCATGCCCGACGCCATCCCCGCACGGTCCCGTGGCACGCAGGCCATGATGTTTTTCTGGGTATCGCCATTGAGCAAACCCGCACCGGCACCGGTGACGGCAATCGCCAGAGCGAAGGGCAGATAGCCGCCGATACTCACCGCCCAGGCACTCAGCAGGTTGCCGCAGCCCACCAGGGTCAACCCGGCCGCCATCATCGTTGCCGGTGCGAAGCGCCCCGCCAGCCGCGCGCCGATCCGGGGGCAGACCAGCATGGTCAGGGCGAACGGCAGCATGCCCAGGCCCGAGGCAATCGCGGAGAAGCCCAGGCCGTTCTGCAGATAGAACGGCAGCAGCGTCATCATCACTTGGGCGCAGCCAGCGTAGGCAAACATCCCGAGCAAGGCGCCGATAAAACGCGGGTGGCGAAACAGTTGCAGGTCCACCATGGGCCGCTGCTGCACACGTTCGACCCCTACAAATACACCCAGCAACACCGCACCGCCGATCAGGCGCGCATAGGTCAGCGGGTTATCCCAGCCGATACGGTTGGCCTCGATCAGGCCCCAGATCAGGCACAACAGGCTCGCGCTGAAGGCCAGGCTGCCCCACGGGTCGAGGCGGGCGGATTGGCTATCGCGGGATTCCGCAATGGCGTGCAGCACTAGGCTCATCAGCGCCAGGCCCACGGGCAGGTTGAGGTAGAAAATCCAGCGCCAGCCCAGGTACTCGGTGATCACGCCGCCCAGGGTCGGCGCGGCCGTCATCGCCACGCCCATGCAGGCGCCCCAGAACGCCCAGGCCTTGGCCCGCTCGACTTCGTCGTGGAAGGTATGGCCAATGGAGGCCAGGGCTGACGTGAGCAGTAACGCTGCGCCGACGCCCTTGACCGCGCGGGCGATGTCCAGCCACAACGCACTCGGCGCCGCCCCGCAGCCAAGGGAGGCGAGGATAAAAATACTCAGGCCCCAGACCAGGGATTTCTTGCGTCCGAACCGATCGGCAAGGCTGCCGGCCGGTAGCAGCAAGGCGGCAAACGCCAGCATGTAGGCGCTGACCACCCACTCGATATCGGCAAAGTTCGCCCCCAGGTCGCGAGCGATGCTCGGCAGGGTCACGGCGACGATATTGGTGTCGAGCACGATCAGCGAGCAGACACCGGACGCGGTCAGCAACGTCAGGCGTGGGCTGACCCGGCTCATGATTGGATTACCTTGCAGGCAATAGGGGGAATACAGTTGACGGACATCACAAGGGCTCTGCAGTGTTGAGGAGCTTCGAGCTTATCCCTGGCCACTGCTGGTATTGTTAGCCGCTGTGGAGCACTTCATTACCTTTGAGCTAATCCTGTTATGGATATCCGCCATTTCCGCTACTTCCTCGCCGTGGCCCGGCAGCGCAACTTCACCCGTGCCGCCGAGCAATTGGGCATTGCGCCGCCGACCCTGAGCCGACAGATCCAGGACATGGAAACCAGCCTGGGCACGCGCTTGTTTATCCGCCGGCAACGCGAAGTCAGCCTCACTGAAGCCGGCGCCGCCTTGCTGGTCGAAGCCGAAGCCACCGTGCGCCAGTTCGAATTCGCCCAGCACCATGCCCAGCGCGCCGGGCGTGGCGAGATCGGCCATATCGAATTGGGTTACGTCGCCTCGGCACTGTACGCCGGGCTGTTGCAGCGGCAGATGCGTGCGTTCGGCCAGGCATTTCCCGACGTCAGCGTGACGGTGCGCGAATGCGCCATGGCCACGTTGCCGAGTGCGGTGGCGGACGGGCGCTACGACATCGGCTACATCCGCTCGCCGATGACCTTGCCCGAGGGGGTGGAGGCGGTGCGCCTGGACGGCGAAGGTTTTGTCCTGGCGCTGCCCCAGGATTCCTGGCTGCTGGGGCTCGCGGCCATCGGCTGCGAACACCTGCAAAACGAGACATTTATCCTGCCGGAGCAAATCAGCGGCACCCTGCATGTCGCCGCGCAAGGCGGTTATGCCCCGCGCCTGGGGCCACAGCCGGGCGGGCTGGTCGCGGTGGTGGCGCTGGTGTCGATGGGGCAGGGCGTGGCGGTGGTGCCCGCGTCAATGGTCGGGCATGTGCAGTTGCCGGGCGTGGTGTATCGCAGCATTCAGGGCTGCGACGCGTCCTCGTGGCTGTCGCTGATTCACCGGCGCTTCGAGAAAGCGCCGGCGGTGGCGCGGTATATCCAGCAGGTCAAGCACTCAGGCGCGGCTGCACCGAATCCGCCAGGCGCGTAAGGATCAGGCAGCACGACACCGCCCCCGCATCCAGCACGCCCAGTGAGCGCTCGCCCAGGCGACTGGCGCGGCCGATCTTCGCCACCAGGTCCTTGGTGGAGTCGCGCCCCTGGGAGGCGGCGGTTTTCATCGCCTCCAGTGCATCACTGAAAGACGCCCCCGAGGCGTGCGCGCGCTCGAAGGCTTCCACCGCCGGGATCAATGTGTCCATCAGGCACTTGTCGCCCACGCCCGCTTCGGTGATGTCCTGCAGCGAGGTCAGGCCGCCGCGCAACAGGTGGGCGAAGGTGGCCGCGTCGATGTCGTCACGGCCGCGCACTTCGTCGGCCATGCCGATAAACAGGCTGCCATACAACGGCCCCATGGAGCCGCCGATGCCTTCCATCAGGCTCAGGGTCAGCTCATCCAGGGCTTCGGCGAGGGTCAGTTGGCGACCTTCGATCATGCGCCCGCAATGGGCGAAGCCCTTGGCCATGTTGATGCCATGGTCGCCGTCGCCAATCGCGCCGTCGACTTCGCTGAGGTATTCACGGTTGGCCACGATCACGCTGACCAGGTCGGTGACGATGGCGCTGCCGTGGTGGCTGGAAAAATGCTGGCTCATGGTTCAGTCCGCCTGGGTCATGCCGATGGAGCGGCAGGGTTGGTCGATCAGGGTTTTCAACTCCGCGTCGAGGCCGAGCAGGGTCAGGGTCACGCCCATCATTTCCAGGGAGGTGAAGTAGTTGCCGACGTAGCAGCGGTGAATCTTCAAGCCCTTGGCGTTGAGTTGGCGTTCGACCTCGGCGTAGAAAATATACAGCTCCATCACCGGCGTGGCGCCAAGACCGGAGACCAGCACCACCACGCTGTCATCCTGGCTGAAGTCGCGGTCGGCGAGGATCGGCGCGAGCATGCGCTCGGCCATGGCGGCGGCGGACTCAATGGGGATGACCTCAATGCCCGGTTCGCCGTGATGGCCGATGCCCAGTTCCATCTGGCCGTCGGGGATCTGGAAGTTGGGCTTGCCCACGGCGGCAATGGTGCAGGGCGTGAGGCCGATGCCAATCGAGCGGCAGTGGTCGACGGTTTTCTGCGCGACGCGAATCACGCCGTCGAGGTCGTAGTGCTGGGCGGCTGCGGCACCGCCGATCTTCCACATGAAGATTTCCCCGGCCACGCCGCGACGCTTGGCGATCTCGGCCTTGGGCGCGGAGGCCACGTCGTCGTTGGCGACCACGGTGCGGATGCGCATGTCTTTGCTGGCGGCCATTTTCATCGCCAGCTTCACGTTCATATTGTCACCGGCATAGTTGCCGTACAGGCAGGCCACGCCGGCGCCATGGTCGGCGGCGCGGAAGGCGTCGAAAAAGCTCTTGGCGGTGGGCGAGGAGAAAATCTCACCGACGGCCACGGCGTCGACCAGGCCGGGGCCGACATAGCCGAGAAAGGCCGGCTCATGGCCGGAGCCGCCCCCCGTGACAATGCCGACACGCCCTGGCCCGGAAGGCCTGGCCTTGACGATCACCCGTGGGTTGCTTTCGTACTGGCGCAGTTCGGGGTGCGCGACCAGGATGCCGCGCAGCATGTCCTCGACCACTTGGTCCGGATCGTTGATGACTCGATTCATAACGCGGGTTCCTGTTTTTATGGGTTCACCGCTATCCAATTGTGGGGGGGGCTTGCCGCCTCCCACATTTGGACCTGTCGGGTGCTTAGGGCTCTAGTACAACCTTGAGCGATTTATCGCCACGCTCCATCACCGCAAACGCTTCCTTGAAGTCCGCCAGGGCGAACTTGTGGGTGACTACATCGCGCATATCGATCTTGCGGTTGCCGATAAAGTCGATGGCCCGCGGGTACATGTACGGCCCCAGGTGCGAGCCGAGGATGTCCAGCTCCTTGCGGTCGCCGATGATCGACCAGTCCACCGTGGCCTCGTCGTTGAACACGCTGAACTCCACGAAGCGCCCCAGCTTGCGCAGCATCGCCAGGCCCTGGTTCACCGCCTTGTGGTGCCCGGTGGCCTCGATATAGATGTCGCAGCCATAGCCGTCCGTGATCGCGCGGATGTTGGCCAGTACGTCCACTTCGGCCGGGTTCCACACTTCGTCGGCGCCCATGCGCAGGGCGAGGGCGGCGCGTTCGGGTTTCATGTCGAGCACGATGAGTTTTTTCGGGTTGCGCAGGCGTACGGCGCCGATGATGCCCAGGCCCAGGGTACCGGCGCCGGCGACCACCACGACGTCGTCATGGTCGACGTTGGCGCGTTCCGCCGCATGCAGTGAGCAGGCCAGGGGTTCGATCAGGATCGCTTCGTCGGGGGCGATGGATTCCGGCACTTTGTGAATGATGCCTTCCTTGGTGAAGATCATGTACTGGGCCATGGCACCCTGCACATTGTTCTGGAAGCCATAGAGGTCGTGTTTCTGGCACATCCAGTACTGGCCGTGGTTGCAGAAGCGACAGCCCCAGCACGGCACGATCTGCTCCGAGATCACCCGGTCACCGACCTTCACGCCGCGCTTTTCCGCGCCCGGGCCCAGGGCCACCACGCGACACACAAACTCATGGCCGGGGATCATCGGCGGCTTGACGTAGCGCGGTTGCTCGGCATCGCCCCAGAACGACGGCGCGCCGCGATAGGTCTTGATGTCGCCCATGCAAATGCCGCACAACTCGACCTTGGTGAGGATCTCATCGGGGCCGGGCGCGGGCACGTCGACGGTTTCCAGGCGATAGTCTTCCGGGCCATGGCAGACCACGGCCTGCATGGTTTTCGGGATGACCGGCGAGAGTTGTTCGGGTGTGCGTTCGGTGACAGTGGACATGACAAAACCTCACGACAGATAAATGAATTACTGAATGCTGTAGCCGCCGTCGATCATCAGGTTGGCGCCGGTGATCATCTGCGCGGCATCGCTGAGCAGGTACAGCGCCAGCCCGGCGATTTCCTCCGGCTGCGCAAAGCGGCCCGCCGGGATCTGCAATTTGGCCCGTTCGCCGACTTCACCGGCCCAGGCCTTCTTGCCCAGCGCGGTCTCGACGATGGTGGGGGAGATGGCGTTGACGTTAATGTGCGGCGCCCATTCCATGGCCAATACCTTGGTCATGCCGACGATGGCCGCCTTGCTGGCGCAGTAGGCGACGTGGCGGTCGAGGCCGATCACCGCGGCCTGGGACGCGAGGTTGACGATGCGCCCGCTGCCCTGGGCGAGCATGTGCCGCGCGCAGGCCTGGGCCACGAAAAAGCTGGCCTTGAGGTTGATGTCCAGGGTGGTGTCCCAGGCGCTTTCGCTGACATCGACGGCCTTGTCCAGCAGGGCCACCCCGGCGCTGTTGATCAGGTAGTCCAGGCGTTGGAAGTGTGCGAAGACCTGGTCGATGGTGTGTTGCACCTGGTTGATCCGGCTGAGGTCGACGGCAATGCCCAGATGCCCGGCACCCAGGCCTGCCGCCACTTCAACCACCGCCGGGTCGCGGTCGAGCAAAGCCACGCGAGCGCCGCGCTCCACCAGCAGGCTGGCGCAGGCCAGGCCGATACCGGCGGCACCGCCGGTGATCACCGCGCAACGGCCGTTGAGGTCGAAGGCTTGGTTCCAGAATCCAGACATTTACATGACTCCATTTTCGAAAACAGTGAAGATCTCATGTGGGAGGGGGCTTGCCCCCGATGACGGTGGGTCAGATCACCTGATCTATCACTGGTACACCGCCATCGGGAGCAAGCCCCCTCCCACACTTGACTGTATTTCAAGCCAATGACTACTTACCGCCACTGACCTGTTTGTACAGCGCATCGGCGTTGGCGTTAGTGACGGGCACCCACGGCAGGATGTAGGTCTTGGCCGTGCCATCGCCCCATTTCACGTCCTTGGCATAGCGCTCCCAGATCACCGACTGCGGCTTGTAGTCCTTGCCGGCCAGTGCGCGCAACGCCACGTCCAGTGCGCCCTGGGACTGGGCCTGGGCGTCCTGGAGGAAGGTGGTGACTTCGTCTTTTTTCGCCGCCTGGATCGCGTCCGGCATGCCGTCGATGGACGTGACGGGTACATCCTTGGAGGTCAGGCCGTGGGATTTGAGGGCCTGTACGGCGCCGAGGGCCATGTCGTCGTTCTGCGCGATCACGCCGTTGATGCCTTTGGGGTGGGCGTTCAACCAGTCTTCGGTCAGCGCCAGCGCCTGGGCGCGGTCCCAGTTGGCGGTCTTTTTCTCGATGATCTTGATGCCAGGGTGCTTGCCCAGCACTTCCAGCTCGCCTTTCTCGCGGTCGATCTGCGCCGACTGGCCAATCGGGCCCTGGATGATCACCACGTTGCCCTTGCCGTTGAGCTTGTCGACCATGGCCTGGGCCTGCAGGCGGCCACCTTCCACATCATCGTTACCGACGTAGGGCACCGAGGCGTCGGCGACCTTGGTGTTGGAGGCGATAACCACCACGTCGTTGCTCATGGCTTGCTTGACCGTGCCGACGCCGGCCTTGGTGTCGATCGGCACGAACAGGATCGCGTCGTAGCGCTGGGTCACCATGTTTTCGATCTGGTTGTTCTGGGTCAGGGCGTCGTAGTTGCCGTCGAACACGGTCAACTGCACGGTGCCATCCTTGACCGCCGGGTGTTCCTTGAGCTCGCGGACCCAGTTCTGCATGAATTGGCCCTTGAGGCCGTAGACGGCCGCGCCGACCTTGTAGGTCTTGCCATCGGCGGCCATTGCGATACTGCCGGCGAGCAGGGAGAGAGCCGCCGCGGCGGCCAGGGTGGTACCAAGTTTCATGGGGGGAACTCCGGTTATTGTTGTAGTGGTCGTTCTCTAGCGTTTTTTCTTGCGCCACACGTCGATCAGTACTGCAAACACGATGATCAGGCCCTTGGCGACCTGCTGGTAATAGGAGGACACGCCGAGCAGGTTCAGGCCGTTGTTGATCACGCCGATCAACAACGCGCCGAACAGCGTGCCGACGATGCTGCCGGTACCGCCCGACAGGCTGGTGCCGCCGATCACCACGGCGGCAATCGCGTCCAGCTCATAGGACACCCCGGCCTGGGGCAGGGCGGAGGTGGTGCGTGCCGACAGCACCACGCCGGCCAACCCGGCGAGCAGGCCGGACACCACGTACACCGAAAACATCACCTTGCGCACGCCGATCCCGGAGGTGCGCGCGCTTTTTTCATTGCCGCCCACCGCGTACACGTAGCGGCCGTAGGTGGTGTAGCGCAGCACCATCCAGAAGATCAGCGCGACCACCGCAAAGATGATGATCGGCACGCCAATCGGGCCGATCTTGCCGATGCCCAGGGCCAGGTAGGCGTCGGGCAGGTCGGTGATCGGGCTGCCGTCGTTGAGGATGAAGGTCATGCCGCGGGCAATGCTGAGCATGCCGAGGGTGGCCACGAACGGTGGGATCGACAGGTTGGCGACCATAAAGCCGTTGACCACGCCGAGCATCGCCCCGGCAAACATCCCCGCACTCACCGCCGCCAGCAGCCCGTAGCCCTGGGTCGCGACCATGGCGCTGCACAATCCGGCAAAGGCCAGGATCGAACCGACGGAGAGGTCGATGCCCTTGGTCAGGATCACGTAGGTCATGCCCACCGCGAGGATGCCGTTGATGGAGGTCTGGCGCAGGATGTCCATCCAGTTGCGCCAGGTCATGAAGTACTCGCTGGAAAACGCCATCACCACGCACAGCAGGATAAACACCAGCGGCAGGCCGAAACGGTCGAGGGACAGGCGCAGGCGGTTGCGCGGTGCGGTGGTGATAGGGGCGGCAATGGTTTTGGCATTCATGAGGCAAGACTCAACAGGGCTTCCTGGGAAAGGGCGGTGTCGGTGCTGATGGTCACCAGGCGGCCGCCCTTGAAGACGGCGATGCGGTCACTCAGGTGCAACAGTTCCGGGGCTTCCGACGACACCACGATGGCGGCGCCACCGGCGCGCACGAATTGATCCAGCAGGTGGTAGATCTCCTGCTTGGCGCCCTCATCGATACCCCGGGTCGGCTCATCGCAGAGCAGGCACACCGGTTCGGTCGACAGGCATTTGGCGAGCACCACTTTCTGTTGGTTGCCGCCGCTCATGGACGCCACCGGCAGTTCCAGTGAGGTGGTTTTGATCTGCAGGCGCTTGACCATGTCCTGGGCCAGTTGGGTTTCCTTGCGCGCATTGATCAGCGACCAGCTCGACAGGCGCTTGTAGGCCGACAGCGCAATGTTGGAAAGAATGCTGCCGGTGAGCACCAGGCCGCTGTCCTTGCGGTCTTCGGTGACCAGCGACATGCCGGCATTGATGGTCGCCTTGGGCAGGCCCACGGGCATGGGCTTGCCTTGCAGGGTGACGCTGCCGGAGTCGGCCACGGTCAGGCCATAGATGCAGTTGAGGAATTCACTGCGCCCCGAGCCCATCAGGCCGTAGATGCCGAGGATTTCACCCTGGCGCAGTTGCAGGCTGATGTCGTGGAACTCGCCGGCGCGGCTGAGGTTGTCGACTTGCAGGCAGGTGTCGGCGGCGCATTCGCGGCCGACCTTGTGGTCGATGCGGGTCAGTTCCTGGCCAACGATGCCGCGCACCAGGTGGTCGCGGTCGATATCGGCCATGCGTCCGCTTTCCACAAAGGCGCCGTCGCGGAAGATGCTGTAGTCATCGGCGATCTGCGCCAGTTCGCTCAAGCGGTGCGATACATAGACGATGCCGGCGCCCCGCGCGGTGAGGCGGCGAATCGCCTTGAACAGGGTTTCGGCTTCGCGCTCGCCAATGGCCGACGTTGGCTCGTCCATGATCATCACCTGGCAGTCATGGCTGAACGCCTTGGCGATTTCCACCAGCTGGATCTGCGCCACGCTCAGTCGGTGCATGGGGCTGCTGGCGTCCACCTCGAATTCCAGGCTTTCCAGCAGTTCGCGGGTGCGGCGGTTCAAGGCCTTGTTGTCGACGATGCAGCCGGCGCGGCGCGGTTCGCGGCCCAGCCAGATGTTTTCGGCGACGGTCATGTAGGGGATCGGTTCCAGTTCCTGGGTGATCATCGCGATCCCCGCCGCGAGGGCTTCGCTGGGGCGATTGAACTGTACGGCGGTGCCGTTGAGCAGAATGCTGCCGGCATCACGCGGGGTGATGCCCATCAGGATGCTCAGGAAAGTCGACTTGCCTGCTCCGTTGCCGCCGCACAGGGCGTGGACGCTGCCGGCCCGTAGAGAGAGGCGCCCGTCACGCAGGGCAGGGATCCCGGCGTAAGCCTTGGCGACGTGTTCAGCCTGGAGCAGTAATGGCGTGGCCATCGGCGTGTCCTCGTGCTGTGAATTCTTATTAGGTCGCACAGTCATGTTTCGCTGTGATCATATGTGTATCAAATGAAATTCTGATCAGTCAATCTCTTTCATGTAAATGCGGTGATTCTGATCTTTTTCGCCAATTACCCTTTTTTAGAGCGCTTTGACTGACAGGTCAGTTAAATCTCGCTTGACAGAAGAGGGGTAACGCCTGCGAAATGAATGAGAGAAATTTCATTGAGTGATCAATTGATCAGTCGTAAGCACCCTCACGGCAGCGGAGTCAGACACCATGAACACACCTTTCCCGGTGGCTATCGGATGCGATGAAGCGGGTTTTGAGCTCAAGGAGCTGTTAAAGCGCCATATCGAGGCGCTGGGCTATCCGGTGACCGACTTCGGCACCCATTCCACCGCGCCGGTGTTGTACCCGGACATCGCCCTGGCCGTGGCCACCGCCATCAACGCCGGGCAGCAGCGCCTGGGCGTGCTGGTGTGCGGCACGGGGATCGGCATGGCGATCTCGGCCAACAAGGTGCTCGGAATTCGTGCGGCCCAGGCCCATGACACGTACTCGGCAGAGCGGGCGCGCAAGAGCAACGATGCGCAGATCCTGTCGATCGGCGCGCGGGTGATCGGCGCCGAACTGGCGAAAAGCATCGTCAAGTCGTTCCTGGAGTCGGAGTTCGAGGCGGCCCGTTCCGGGGCCAAGGTCGAGCGCATCAATGCGATCGAGCGCGATGGGCATCAATAGTGGACGTAGCAGGGCAAGAGTCGGGAGAATGCGCCTTTGACGCCGAAACGGAAGCCCGTCCCCATGAGTGACAGTACCCAGCGCATGGCCAGCGATATTGATCAGATGACCGAAGTGGCGATGCTCTATTACCTCGAGAACGTCACTCAGGAAGCCATCGCCAAGCGCTTCGACCTGTCCCGGGCCAAAGTCAGCCGATTGCTCAAGCGCGCGCGGGATGAAGGCATTGTCGAGGTGCGCGTCTTGCAGCATCCGGCGATGAACAACGAGCTGGAACAGGCCTTGGTGGCGCGCTTCAAGCTGGATCGCGCGTTGATCGCGGTCGACCACAGCGATCCCGATACCCAGCGCTCGGCCGTCGCCAGCCTGGTGGCCAACTACCTGAACAAGACCTTGAGCGACGGCATGATCGTCGCCGTGGGCATGGGCCGCAACGTCGGCGCCGTGGCCGATAACGTGTTCCTGCCGGTGACGCGCAACTGCACATTTGTCTGCGCCATTGGCGGTTCGCTCAAGGCTGGCGAATACATGAACCCCGACCATATCTGCCGGCGCCTGGCCCTGCGCTTTGGCGGCGAGAGTGAAAGCCTCTACGCCCCGGCCCTGGTGGCCAACCCGGAGTTGCGCGGGGTGTTGATCAACAACGACACGGTGCGCTCCACCCTCGACCGTGCGCGGCGGGCTGACATGGCGCTGATCGGCATCGGCGACATGAGCGAGAACAGCAATATGGTGCGCATGGGCTGGTTCTCGCCCCAGGAGATCGCCCAGGCACGCCTGTCCGGTACCGTGGGCGACATGATGGGCTATGACTTCATCGACATCCACGGCCAGCCGGCAGTCAACGCGATCCAGGGGCGAGTGATCGGGCTGACGGTGCAGGAGTTGTTCCGCATCCCGGACGTGGTGGCGATTGCCAGCGAGAACACCAAGGCGGCGGCAACGTTGGGGGCGTTGCGGTCGGGGGTGATCAATACCCTGGCGACGACGGTGACGAATGCCCACACCATCCTGGCGCTGGACGATGCAACCCGTAAAACCTGACACGCCCTTATCTGGGCATAGGTATCTACACAGCGTTGGCTCAATGCCGGACGCCCGGCAGACAAGCCCGCTCACCACAGAGATTTGGCAGGATCTTAAAAGTTGTGCAGATACCCATGCTCATCGGGGGCAAGCCCCTTCCCACATGATTTTGTGTGGGGTTCGAAGACAGGTTTTGTAATAGTTTTGCGTTGTAGGGAATTTGTATTTCGCCTGTAGGATTCAAGTCCTTTTGTTATTTCAGGACCTGCATGAACATCCTCTTGGAGCCTCCCAGTCGTCTTTCCCCAAGACATCCGCTGCCGCTGTTCCCGCTGAAACACCTCGTATTCCGACTGCCAGCCTTGTCCCGGTCCACTGACCGCGCCTTGCCGTGCCCGGCATTCTGAAACCTGTAGAGAGACTTGTATAAATGGAATGGTTAGCGGATCCAACGGCCTGGCTCGGCCTGTTGACCTTGATTGTGCTGGAACTGGTGCTGGGCATCGACAACCTGGTGTTTATTGCGATCCTGGCCGACAAGCTGCCGCCGGAGCAGCGCGACCGTGCGCGCTTGATCGGTTTGTCCCTGGCGTTGCTGATGCGCCTGGGCCTGCTGGCGAGTATTTCCTGGTTGGTGACCCTGACCCAACCGCTGTTCGAGGTGTTCGACAAGAGCTTCTCCGGCCGTGACCTGATCATGCTGTTCGGCGGTGTGTTCCTGTTGTTCAAGGCCACCATGGAATTGCACGAACGCCTGGAAGGCCATGTGGCCCAGCGCACCGGCAACGTGGCATACGCGATGTTCTGGCCGATTGTGGCGCAGATCGTGGTGCTCGACGCGGTGTTCTCCCTGGATGCGGTGATCACGGCCGTGGGTATGGTGGATGAGTTGGCGGTGATGATGATCGCGGTGATCATTTCCATCGGCCTGATGATCGTCGCGAGCAAGCCGCTCACACGCTTCGTCAACGCCCACCCGACGGTGATCATGCTGTGCCTGGGCTTCCTGATGATGATCGGTTTCGCCCTGACCGCCGAAGGCCTGGGTTTCCATATTCCCAAGGGCTACCTGTACGCAGCGATTGGTTTCTCGATCCTGATCGAGGTGTTCAACCAGATTGCCCGCGCGCGTCGCAAGAAGTCGGCCCAGGGCGTGTTGCCGGTGCGTGAACGCACGGCCCATGCGGTGATGCGCTTGCTCGGCGGTCGCAGCCTGGCGGTGGAGGAAGTGGGTGAAGAGGTGGCTGACCTGTTGGGCGAGACGGATGCCGCCCAGGGGCCGCTGTTCGACCGACGCGAGCGGGTGATGATCAGCGGTGTGCTGCAACTGGCCGAGCGGCCGATTCGCAGCTTGATGACGCCGCGGGCCAACGTCGACTTTATCGACCTGGCGGACGACCCCGACACGATTCGCTTGAAGCTGATGCATTCGTCCTATTCGCGCCTGCCGTTGATCCGCAATGGCGCGGTGGATGAGCCGCTGGGCTTTGTGCACAAGAAGGAATTGCTCAAGGAATACCTGGCCGGCAACGAGCCGAACCTGGAGCATCTCGCACGTCGGGCGATCAACCTGCTGGAGAGCTTTTCGATCCTCAACGCCCTGGAGCAGATGCGCCAGGAATCCACCCATATCGCCTTCGTGATCAACGAATTCGGTGACTTCATGGGCGTACTGAGCATGACCGACATTCTTGAATCCATTGCCGGTGAGTTGCCGGATGCCAGTGAGATCGAAGGGCCGGATATTGTCGAGGAGGGCGCGGGTTTTCGTGCCAATGGCGCCCTGAATCTCACCCAGATTCGTCAGCGTACCGGCTTCAAGGCCGTCGCGACCGAGGATTATCAGACCCTGGCCGGTCTGGTAATGAGCCTGCTCGACCGCCTGCCGGTGGTGGGCGATGACCTGGAGCATGAGGGCTGGCGCCTGACGGTGGCTGCGGTGGAGGAGCGGCGGGTGACGCAGGTGCTGTTACATCGTGGCCAAGGGCATAGTGATTGAAGGTGTTCTCTAAGAACAATGGTTGCTCGGCCTTTGGACCGAAGCTCTTGATTTTTTCCTTCAAGGCGCCGTCGCGAAATACCAATAGCGTGGGGGTGCCCGTGACTTCCGGGTGCCTTGGGGTGCGCGCGCAGTCCAGTATCAGGCTGACCACGGACGGGTATTTTCCGGCGATCCGTTTAAACAAAGGTGCCGAGCCTGCGCAGGCAGCGCAATGCAGCGAGACAAACAACATGAACACCGGGTGTGAAGTGCTGAGCACCCGTTGATAGTCCTCGGCATTGGCGATGGTACCGTTGGCGTATCCCATGACAGTGTTCCTCCCGGACAGCGCTGGTGTGTGCCAACGCTAGGTCGGTAGGTCGCTGTCGTCTACTGTCAACCTTCACAGGTCTGCCTCACGCTCCACCCGTTCCCGGGCCTTGCGCGCCTGGTTCGCGCACTTGCGGTATTCCTCATTGTCCCGGGAGGCCTTGGCCTGGCGATAGCCGTGGTGATTCTGGCTGGTGTAGTTGGTGTCGAAGGCTTCCTTGAGCTTGCGCAGTTCTTCCTTGCAGTCGCGGCGGTCGTTGCTGGCCGAGGCGTTGCCGGCTGCGAGCAAGGTGAGCACCACCAGGGTAAGACATGACTTCATCAGGGCAAGGTCCTTGTCGGCAGGGATGTGCCAAGGCTAGTCCAGCATGGGAATTTTTCCACGCTGCGCGCGCACCGCAACGGTGCGCGGTAACGCTGTTGCAGTGCGTCCGCCGGGACCTGTCACCACCATATGGGGCCCTGGGTAGCAAAGTGATTGCAGGTGCTGGCGTAGCGCCTTGTCTCCCAGAAATATTTATCTATCTGATTTAACAAGCCTTTATCCCAGGCATGTTTTTCTGCGGGTGCGTGTGGCACACTTTCTGCTGTCTATTCCGTTGTTACATACTAAGTTCCGGTATAGCGGAATACACAACTCCTGGAGTGCTTGTCATGCATCACCGACCTTCCGTGTTCAAAGCGTGTGTTTTTCTCTTCGCCGCATCGGCTTCCCTCGCAGGCATTGTGCAGGCGGCGGACAGCAAGCTCGATGATGTGCTCAAGCGTGGGCACCTGATCGTGGGTACAGGCAGTACCAATGCGCCGTGGCACTTCCAGGGAGCGGATGGCAAGTTGCAGGGGTTTGATATCGACATCGGCCGCATGGTGGCCAAGGGGTTGTTCAACGACCCGAGTAAGGTCGAGTTTGTGGTGCAGTCGTCCGACGCACGCATTCCCAACCTGCTGACCGATAAGGTCGACATGAGCTGCCAGTTCATCACCGTCACCGCCAGCCGTGCCCAGCAAGTGGCGTTCACGCTGCCGTACTACCGCGAAGGCGTGGGCCTGCTGCTGCCGAACAACAGCAAGTACAAGGAAATCGAAGACCTGCAGGCAGCGGGCGATGGCGTCACCGTGGCGGTGCTGCAGAACGTGTATGCCGAAGAACTGGTGCACCAGGCGCTGCCCAAGGCCAAGGTCGACCAGTACGACAGCGTCGACCTGATGTACCAGGCGGTGAACTCCGGTCGCGCCGATGCCGCCGCCACCGACCAGTCCTCGGTCAAGTACCTGATGGTGCAGAACCCCGGCCGCTACCGCAGCCCGGCCTACGCCTGGAGCCCGCAGACCTACGCGTGTGCGGTCAAGCGTGGCGACCAGGACTGGCTGAACTTCGTCAATACCGCGCTGCATGAAGCCATGACCGGTGTGGAATTCCCCACCTACAAGGCGTCGTTCAAGCAGTGGTTCGGTGTGGACCTGCCGGAACCTGCCATCGGCTTCCCCGTCGAGTTCAAGTGATTCGTGAAAACCGGGGCGCCGCCAACGGCGCCCCCATCAGGTACTGCTGACCATGAACTATCAGTTGAACTTTGCCGCCGTGTGGCGCGATTTCGACACCTTGCTGGCGGGGCTCGGCCTGGGCCTGCAACTGGCATTGCTGTCGATCGCCATCGGCTGCGTGATCGGCCTGTTGATGGCGTTTGCCATGCTGTCCAGACACCGCGCGTTGCGAATCCTGGCCTCGGTGTATGTGACGGTGATCCGCAATACGCCGATCCTGGTGCTGATCCTGTTGATCTACTTTGCGTTGCCCAGCCTGGGTATCCGCTTGGACAAGATCCCGTCGTTCATCATCACCCTGTCGCTGTACGCCGGTGCCTACCTGACCGAAGTGTTCCGCGCCGGGCTGTTGAATATTCCCAAGGGCTTGCGCGAAGCCGGACTGGCCATCGGCCTTGGCGAATGGCGGATCCGCGCCTATATCACCGTACCGGTGATGCTGCGCAATGTGTTGCCGGCGTTGTCGAACAACTTCATTTCGCTGTTCAAGGACACGTCCCTGGCCGCCGCCATCGCAGTGCCCGAGCTGACCTATTACGCCCGCAAGATCAACGTCGAAAGCTACCGGGTGATTGAAACCTGGCTGGTCACGACCGCGCTCTACGTGGCGGCCTGTTACCTCATTGCCATGCTGCTCCGTTACCTGGAACAGCGTCTGGCGATCCGTCGTTAAGGAGGGTGTCCATGTACGAGTCCCCCAGCTGGCTGCATGAGTTGTGGATCGCCCGGGATACGCTCTGGGCGGGGTTTCAGGCCAGTGTCGCGGTGTCGGCGCTGGCGATTATCTTTGGCACGCTGATCGGTATCGTCGCCGGGTTGATCCTGACCTACGGCAAATTCTGGATGCGCGCACCGTTTCGCCTGTATGTCGACCTGATCCGTGGCACGCCGGTGTTTGTGCTGGTGTTGGCGTGTTTCTACATGCTGCCGGCGCTTGGCTGGAAAATCACCGCGTTCCAGGCCGGCGCCGTCGGGCTCACGCTGTTCTGCGGCTCCCACGTGTCGGAAATCGTGCGCGGTGCACTGCAAGCCATTCCCCGTGGGCAGCTGGAAGCAGGCAAGGCGATTGGCCTGACATTCCGGCAATCCCTGGCCTATGTGCTGCTGCCCCAGGCGCTGCGGCAGATCCTGCCGACCTGGGTCAATTCCTCGACGGAAATCGTCAAGGCCTCGACCTTGCTCTCGGTGATCGGCGTGGCCGAATTGCTGTTGAGTACCCAGCAAGTGATCGCGCGTACCTTCATGACCCTGGAGTTCTACCTGTTCGCCGGGTTTCTGTTCTTTGTCATCAACTACGCCATCGAGTTATTCGGGCGCTACATTGAAAAGCGGGTGGCCTTGCCATGAACCAACCTCAAACAACCGAGCCGCTGCTGGACATCCGCGGCCTGCGTAAACAATACGGTGAGGTCGAAGTGCTCAAGGGCGTCGACCTGTCCATGGAACGCGGCAACGTGGTGACGTTGATTGGCTCCAGCGGCTCGGGCAAGACCACCTTACTGCGTTGCGTCAATCTGCTCGAAGAGTTCCAGGGCGGGCAGATCACCCTGGATGGCGAGTCCATCGGCTACAGCGACATCGGCGGCAAGCGCGTGCGTCACCCCGAACGCGTGATTGCCCAGCACCGGGCGATGACCGGCATGGCGTTCCAGCAGTTCAACCTGTTTCCCCATCTGAGCGCGTTGCAGAACGTCACCCTCGGCCTGTTGAAAGTTAAGAAAATGCCTAAGGACGAGGCGGTGGCACTCGCGGAAAAATGGTTGGACCGTGTAGGACTTCTGCAGCGCCGCGATCACTTTCCCGGCCAGCTGTCCGGCGGCCAGCAACAGCGTGTGGCGATAGCCCGTGCCATTGCCATGAACCCGAGCCTGATGCTCTTCGACGAAGTCACTTCGGCCCTCGACCCGGAATTGGTGGGCGAGGTGCTCAGTGTGATCAAGGGCCTGGCGGAAGAGGGCATGACCATGTTGCTGGTCACCCACGAAATGCGCTTTGCCTATGAAGTCTCGGACAAGATCGTCTTCATGAACCAGGGCCGGATTGAAGAGCAGGGCTCGTCGAAGGACATCTTCGAGCGGCCGCAATCGCCGCGCCTGGCGGAATTTCTCAAGAACATTCGTTTTTAATCAGGAGCATCGTTTTATGAGCATCACTCGTTACGGAGCCGGCAGTACGGCCGGCGGTGGCCAGCCGCGTCCCTTCGCCCGCGCGGTGGAAGCGGACGGTTGGCTGTACGTCTCGGGCCAAGTGCCTGCGGTGGACGGCGAAATCATCACCGGCGGGATCATCGAGCAAACCCGGCAGACCCTGCGCAACGTGGTAGCGATCCTCGAAGAAGCCGGCTACGAGTTGAAAGACGTGGTGCGGGTCGGCGTGTGGCTGGAAGACCCGCGTGACTTCTGGAGTTTCAACAAGGTCTTCGGCGAATACTTCACCCCGGAACACGCCCCGGCGCGGGCCTGTGTGCAGGCCAACATGATGGTGGACTGCAAGGTCGAGATTGATTGCGTGGCCTACAAGAAAAAGGGCTAAATTGCCCCACTCTTAAGCCCACCAGAGATCAAATGTGGGAGGGGGCTTGCCCCCTCCCACAGTGGACCTGCGCCAGCCCTACCATTTCGACCGGACTGATATCGCCATGACCGAAGACACCATCAAACGCCGCGCCAAAGGCCTGGACCGTGCATTCGATATCCTCGATTTTCTCAAGGAAATCGGCCAGCCCCTGCGCCCGAATGATATTGCCAGCGGCATCGGCAGCCCCAAATCCACGGTCTACGAACTGGTCGCCTCCCTGTTGGAGCGGCGCATCCTCGAAACCGTGGGCAAGGACGGTCACGTCTACCTCGGCCGTCAGTTGTACTTCCTCGGCCAGGCGCACCTGCGCCATTTCGACCTGACCCGCGAGGCCGATCACGCCTTGCAGGAGATCGTCAGCCAAACCCACGAAACCGCGCAGATGTGCCTGCTCAACGGGCGCAAATACACGGTGGCGCTGATGCGCGAAGGCGAGCGGCATTTCCGTATTTCCTCGGACATCGGTGAAGACGCGCCGATCCCATGGACCGCCTCCGGGCGCCTGTTGCTGGGGCATTTGAGCGACCAGCAGATCATCGACCTGATCGACCACGACGACTTTATCCTGCCGGACGGCCAGCGCCTGCCGCTGGAGACCTTCCTCGCGCAAATCCGCCAGGCCACCCTCGATGGGTTCTTTTCCTTCGACAGTGTGGCCGACACCTTTACCCACTGCTTTGCCGCCCCGGTCCGGGACGCGCAGGGCGTCAGCATTGCGACGCTGTGCATCGTCGCCCCTCGGGCCGATGCGAGCAAAAACTACAACGACTATCGCCGGGTGTTGATCGACAGCGCCAACAACCTGGCCCGTCGCATCAACGAATAGGAGTTTTCCATGTCAGCCATCAATGCCGTTGAAAAGGGCGCCGCCGCCGTCGGTGCCCACCTGGTCCGTGACGTCAGCCTGCCCGCCCTGGTGCTGCACCGCGACGCCCTGGAACACAACATTCGCTGGATGCAGGATTTCGTCAGCAACAGCGGCGCGGAACTGGCGCCCCACGGCAAGACCAGCATGATGCCGGCGTTGTTCCAGCGCCAGCTTGCCGCAGGCGCCTGGGGCATCACCCTGGCCAACGCGGTGCAGACCCGCGCCGCCTATGCCGGTGGCGTGCGCCGGGTGCTGATGGCCAACCAGTTGGTGGGCGCACCGAACATGGCGTTGATCGCCGATCTGCTGGCCGACAAGGATTTTGACTTCCACTGCATGGTTGACCACCCGGACAATGTCGCCGACCTGGGCCTGTTCTTCGCCGCCCGTGGCCTGCGCCTGAACGTGATGATCGAATATGGCGTGGTCGGCGGCCGTTGCGGTTGTCGCAGCGAGCAGGAAGTGCGCGACCTGGCCAAGGCGATCAAGGCCCAACCGGCCCTGGCCCTCACCGGTATCGAAGGCTACGAAGGGGTGATCCACGGCGAGCACGCCATCAGTGGCATCCGCGACTTCGCCGCGAGCCTGGTGCGCCTGGCCGTGGACCTGCAAAACAATGGGGCCTTCGACCTGCCCAAGCCTATTATCACGGCGTCGGGGTCGGCCTGGTACGACCTGATCGCCGAGTCCTTCGAAACCCAAAACGCCGCCGGCCGTTTCCTCAGTGTATTGCGCCCCGGCAGCTATGTGGCCCACGACCATGGCATCTACAAAGAGGCGCAGTGCTGCGTGCTCGACCGCCGCAGCGACCTCCAGGAAGGCCTGCGTCCGGCCCTGGAAGTCTGGGCCCATGTGCAATCGTTGCCTGAGCCGGGGTTTGCGGTGATCGCCCTGGGCAAGCGCGACGTGGCCTACGACGCCGGTTTGCCGGTGCCGCTTAAACGCTATCGCGCCGGGATCCTGCCGGCGGAAGGCGATGATGTGAGCGCCTGCACCGTCACCGCCGTGATGGACCAGCACGCGTTCATGACCGTCGCGGCAGGTGTCGAGCTGCGCATCGGCGACATCATTTCCTTCGGCACCTCGCACCCTTGCCTGACCTTCGACAAGTGGCAGGTCGGCTGCCTGGTGGATGAGCAGTTGCGGGTGATCGAGTCCCTGGAAACCCGTTTCTGAGTGTAAAGCCATGACCACCACCCACCCCCGCATCGCCCTGATCGGCGAATGCATGATCGAATTGCAACACCGCGCCGACGGCAGCCTGCAACAGAGCTTCGGCGGCGACACCCTGAACGCGGCGGTGTACCTGCGCCGTGAGCTGGGGGATATCGGCACGGTGGACTATGTCACCGCCTTGGGCGATGACAGCTTCAGCGACGCCATGTGTGCGCACTGGGCCGAAGAAGGCCTGGGGCTGGAGCGGGTCCAGCGCCTGCCCGGACGTTTGCCCGGCTTGTACTGCATCCAGACCGATGCCAACGGCGAGCGCAAATTCCTCTACTGGCGCAACGAAGCGGCCGTGCGCGACTGCTTTACCACGCCGGCGGCTGCCCCGATCTTGGCGTCATTGCCGGACTACAACGTGGTGTATTTCAGCGGCATTACCCTGGCGGTGCTGGGTGAAGTCGGGCGCCAGCGCCTGCTCGAAGTCCTGATCGAAACCCGCCGACGTGGCGGTGCAGTGGTGTTTGACAACAACTACCGGCCACGGCTCTGGGCCACGGTGGACGTTGCCCGCGAGGCTTTTCGCAGCGTACTGGCCGAGGTGGATATCGCCTTGCTGACCGAGGATGACGAACGCGCGTTGTTTGGTTATGCCGACAGCGAACAGGTATTCGCGGCGTACCCGGCGATTGCGGAAGTGGTGCTCAAGCGCGGTGCGGATGCGTGTTTGATCCGTTGCGACGGCGAGCGCCTTGCCGTGCCGGCGCTGAAGGTGGAGAAGGTGGTGGACACCACTGCGGCGGGGGATTCGTTCAGTGCGGCGTACCTGGCCAGTCGGCTCAAGGGCGGTTCGCCCCAGGAGGCGGCGTTGGCCGGGCATCGATTGGCGAGCCGGGTTATCCAGGTGCCGGGTGCGCTGATCCCCAGGGAGTAGGTGAATGGCCGCCTACGGCGGATCGGGGGCTTGCCCCCGATAGCGGTCTTAAGCCAAAGCTTCAATCCCGGTAAAACACCTGCACCAGGTGATACCCGAACTTGCTCTTGATCGGCCCGTGCACCACTTTCACCGGTTTCTTGAAGATCACCGCATCGATCACCCCGACCATCTGCCCAGGCCGCACTTCACCCAAGTCGCCGCCGCGCTTGCCGGACGGGCACGTGGAGTACTTCTTGGCCAGCACATCAAAGGCTTCGCCCTTGGCAATGCGCTGCTTGAGCTGTTCGGCTTCTTCGCTGGTTTTCACCAGGATATGGCGGGCTTGGGCTTTCATCGGTCTCTACCAGGTGTGCGACGGCGCGCGATTATGCCTGAACTGAATCATCGATGCTGATCATGCTGCGGATTTTGGTCGCCAGCAGGTCGATGGAAAACGGCTTGGCGACCATGTCCATGCCGTCCTCTAGGAAGCCCTGGCGTTCGGCGGCTTTCTCCGCGTAGCCGGTCATGAACAGCACCTTGAGCCCCGGCCGATGCTGGCGGGCGATCTCCGCCAATTGGCGGCCGTTCATGCCGGGCAGGCCGACGTCGGTCACCAGCAGGTCCACGCGCAAATCCGACTCCAGCAACGGCAGCGCCGCACGGGCATCCGCCGCCTGGTGCGCGGTATAGCCCAACTCGTCGAGCACATTGACCACCAGCATGCGCACCGCCGGGTCATCCTCGACCACCACCACCGCTTCGCCGGCAAGGGCCAGCGGGACTTCGCCCAGATGGGCGGGCTGGCTGCTTTCCAGGGAAGTGCCGTGCAGGCGCGGCAGATACAGGCGCACGCAAGTGCCCTGGCCCGGTTCGCTCTGGATGGTCACGTGGCCACCGGACTGCTGGGCAAACCCATAGATCATCGACAGCCCCAGGCCAGTGCCCTGGCCGATGGGCTTGGTGGTGAAGAACGGGTCAAACGCCTTGGCGAGAATCTTCGGCGCCATGCCGCTGCCGTTGTCACACACGCCGAGCATCACGTAGTCGCCGGCCCTGACCGGTTCGAGGGTGGTGATATCGGTGCCGTCCAGGTAACTGTTGGCGGTTTCGATCAGCAGTTCGCCGCCATCGGGCATGGCGTCGCGTGCGTTGATCACCAGGTTGAGCAGGGCGTTTTCCAGTTGGCTGGCGTCGGTGTTGACCGGCCAGATGTCGCGGCCCAGTTGCACCTTGAGCGTGATATGCGCGCCCTTGGTGCGCTGGAACAGCTCCTCCAGGGACGCTACCAGTTGGTTCGGATCCAGCGGGCGAAGGTCCAGCGACTGGCGCCGCGAAAACGCCAGCAGGCGGTGGGTGAGGGCGGCCGCGCGATGGGCCGAGGACACGGCGGCTTCGGTAAAGCGGCCGATCTCGTCGCTGCGCCCGGCGGCGATGTAGCGCTGCATCAGGTCCAGGCTGCCGATGATGCCGGTGAGCATATTATTGAAATCGTGGGCGATACCGCCGGTGAGCTGGCCCACCGCTTCCATCTTCTGCGCATGGCGCAGGGCATCTTCGGCGCGCTCGCGCTCGAACATCTCGTTTTGCAGGCGTTCGTTGGCTTCGGCCAGCGCCTGGGTGCGCTGGGCCACGCGCTCCTCAAGGTTCTCGTTGAGGTGGCGCAGGGCTTCTTCGGTGAGTTTGCGTTCGGTTTCATCGATGACAAAGATGTAGAAACCGTTCACCGAGCCGTCATTGCTGAAGCGCGGCAGGTATTTCATCAACGCATGGCGCGGGCGGCCATCGCGATGGGGGGTGACGGTCATGAAACTGCAGGCCTTGCCCCTGAGCGCAGCGGCGATCTTGTCCTCGCGCCCGGCGTACACATCGTCGCCGAGCACCTCGCGGATGGTCTTGCCGTACAGCTCCTGGGGCGTCAGGCCGTACCAGTCGAGGTAGGCACTGTTGTTCAGGCGAAAACGCTGCTCGTGGTCGACGTAACCGATCAGCACCGGCATGGCGTTGATGATCAACTGCAGTTCGGTCTGGCTCTGGCGCAGGGCCTGCTCGGTGTTTTTGCGCTCGGTGAGGTCCAGTGCCGCGCCGAGGAAGCGCGCGGGGCGGCCTTGATGATCCTTGTAGCAACGCCCTCGGGCGAACACCCAGCGCACCTGGCCGTCGGCCTGTTGCAGGCGATATTCCTCGGCGTATTCAGTGCCGAAGGTGATGCAATGCTTGATGCTGCGCGCCACCATGCCGCGGTCTTCGGGGTGTACGCCTTGCAGGTAGTCGCTGATCGGCAACCGGCTGGCGTCGCTTGGATCAACCCCGTGCAGGTAGGCGAAGTGCGCGTCGGCGATAAAGCGGTCTTCGCCAATGTCCCAGTCCCAGGTGCCCACCGCATCGGTGGCGGCCAGGGCCAGTTGCAGGCGTTGTTCGGTGTTGTGCTGGGCCTTGCGCCGTTCGTTGGTTTCGATGGCCGTGACCAGGATGCCGGCCACATTGGCGCTTTCATCGCGGATCGGGCTGTAGGTCAGGTCCAGCCAGATTTCGGTGTCGCGATTGTTGCGTTGCAGGACAAAACGCTGCTCGCTGAAGGTGCGCACCTGGCCGGTCAGCACGGCGTCGTAGATCGGCGCAGTGAAGCTTTCGAGTTCCGGCCAGGTCTGGTGCGCCGGCTGGCCCATGGCGTCCGGGTGTTTATTGCCCGCCAGCAGGGCGAAGCCGTCGTTGTAGAGCTGGGTGAGTTCGCTGCCCCACAGCAGGAGCATCGGCATCGGTGAGTGGATGACAATGTCCACGGCTGTGCGCAGGCTTTGCGGCCAATCATTGGCCTCACCGAGGGGGCTGTGCGCCCAGTCCAGCCGCGCAATCAATGCAGCGGCTTCGCTGCCGGTGGTTGTTTCCTTCATAAAAAGCCCTGAGCGTAACGCTTTGAAAAATGACAACACCCATTATCCCGTGGGACACCGATGGGTGACTACCCTCGAAAAATAGCATGCATTGAGGGTTTGTCTTCAAATGAGTGCGGCAGGGCTGAAACCTTTCATCTTTCCGCCAGTTCGGGGCGGTCGCGAAATTGCTCCAGGGCCTGTGGGTTGGCCAGTGCGTCGGTATTCTTCACCGGCTCGCCGTGCACCACGTTGCGCACCGCCAGTTCGACGATCTTGCCGCTGATGGTGCGGGGGATATCGCTGACGGCGAGGATCTTCGCCGGCACATGGCGCGGCGTGGTGTTGGCGCGGATCACCTGGCGGATCTGTTGCTCCAGGGCCTCATCCAGTTCGATGCCGTCATCCAGGCGCACAAACAGCACCACGCGCACATCGTCCTGCCAGCGTTGGCCGATGGCCAGGCTTTCCAGCACCTGCGGGACTTTTTCCACCTGGCGATAAATCTCCGCAGTGCCGATGCGCACGCCGCCGGGGTTGAGCACTGCGTCGGAGCGGCCGTGAATCAGCAGGCTGCCGTTGGGGCGTAGCTCGGCGTAGTCGCCCTGGGCCCACACGCCCGGAAACTGGCTGAAATACGAGGCGCGCAGCTTCTTCTGGTGCGGGTCGTTCCACAAGCCGATGGGCATTGCCGGGAAATGCCGGGTGCACACCAGTTCGCCTTTTTCCCCGACCAACGGTTGGCCCTGGTCGTCCCACACCTCGATGGCCATCGCCAGGCTCTTGCATTGCATTTCCCCGCGCCGCACCGGCAACACCGGATTGCCGATCACAAAGCAGGAGACGATATCGGTGCCACCGGACATCGAGGACAGGCACAACTCGGCCTTGATCTCGCGGTACACGTAGTCGTAGCTCTGGGGCGACAAGGGCGAGCCGGTGGAAATAAGGCCCTTGAGGCTGCCGAGGTCGTGGCTCAGGCGCGGTTGCAGCCCGGCCTTTTCCAGGGTGGCGAGGAATTTGGGGCTGGTGCCGAACACGCTGATCTTTTCCGCGTCGATCAGGTCGATCAAGCGTTCCGGGCCAGGGTGAAACGGCGAGCCGTCATACAGCACCGCCGTGGCGCCGATGGCCAGCACCGAAACCAGCCAGTTCCACATCATCCAGCCGCAGGTGGTGTAGTAGAACAGGCAGTCCTCGCGGGAGATATCCGCGTGCAGGCCGTGTTCCTTGAGGTGGGTGAGCAGCACGCCGCCGGTGCCGTGGATGATGCATTTGGGCACGCCGGTGGTGCCGCTGGAATAAAGGATATACAGCGGATGGTCGAACGGCACCGCGACGAACTCAGGCTCGCCGCCGGGTTGGTAGAAGTCGTTCCACAGGGCGACGCGGGCCTGGGTCTGATAGTCCTCGACGCAGGCCTGGGGCCGTGCGTACGGGACGATGATCAATTGTTCCAGGGACGGCAGGCGTTCGAGGATTTCATTGAGCTTGACGCTTTTATCGATGGTTTTACCGGCATAGCGGTAGCCGGCGCAGGTGATCAGCACCTTGGGCTCGATCTGGCCGAAGCGGTCGATGACGCCTTGGGTGCCGAAGTCTGGCGAGGAGCACGACCAGATCGCGCCCAGGCTGGTGGTGGCAAGCATACCGACCAGGGTTTGCCAGGTATTGGGCATGCACGCGGCGACCCGGTCCCCCCTGCCGACACCGGCCGCCCGCAGGCTGTCCTGCAGGCCGGCGACGTGGGCGGCCAGTTCGGCGTAGGTCAGTTGTTCGCGCTGGCCGTCCTCGCTGATCGCCACCACCGCCGGGTGATCGTCGCGTCGGCGCAGAAGGTGTTCGGCAAAATTCAGGGTCGCGCCCGGAAACCACTGGGCGCTGGGCATCTCGACGTCTTCGATCAGCACTGCACTGGGCGGGCTGCGAAACTGCACATCGAAGAACGTGACGATCGCCTGCCAGAAGTCCGGGCGCTGGTCGATGCTCCACTGGTGCAGGGCCGGGTAATCGCTGAGCTGCACGCCGTGGCGATCATTGATAAAGCGCCGGAACTGGTCCATTCGCGTGGTGCGGATGCGTTCGGGGGAAGGTTGCCAGAGGATTTCGGACATCAGCACGGTCTCTTGTTCTTCTGCAGGTTTTCCAAACTATAAAGTTCTAATGTGTCTGGCCTTATTGGGCCAGCCAGCCGCCATCAATGTTCCACGCCGCCCCCCGTACCTGGGCCCCGGCCTCGCTGCACAAGAACAGCACCAGCTCACCCAGCTGCGACGGCGTCACGAACTCCAGGGACGGCTGTTTCTCCGCCAGCAGATCATGTTGCGCCTGCTGCGGATCGACGCCGTTGGCCACGCGATCATCAATCTGCTTCTGCACCAGCGGCGTCAGCACCCAGCCGGGGCAGATCGCGTTGCAGGTCACGTTGCTGGTGGCGGTCTCCAGGCCCACCACCTTGGTCAAGCCGATCACGCCGTGCTTGGCTGCCACATACGCGGCCTTGCCCACCGAGCCGACCTGGCCGTGCACCGAGGCGATGTTGACGATACGCCCCCAGCCCTTGGCCTTCATGCCCGGCAGGCTCAAGCGCGTGCTGTGGAACACCGAGGACAGGTTGATCGCGATGATCGCGTCCCAGCGTTCCACCGGGAAGTCCTCCACCGCCGCCACATGCTGGATGCCGGCGTTGTTGACCAGGATGTCGACACCGCCGAACTCACGCTCGGCGTAGGTCAGCATGTCGGCAATCTGCGCCGGGTCGCTGACGTCCGCCGGGTGGTGGCCGACCTTGCCGCCAAACGCCTGCACCTGGGCGACCACCGCGCTGGCGTCGCCGAAGCCGTTGAGGATCAGGTTGGCACCGGCCTTGGCCAGGCTCAGGGCGATACCCAGGCCGATGCCGCTGGTGGAACCGGTGACCAGGGCGGTCTTGCCGTTCAATCTCGTCATGAAAACCTCACACAATGCCGGTGGCGTAGAAAGTACCGATCACCACGAACACCGCGAGGGTCTTGATGATCGTGATGCCGAAAATGTCCTTGTAGGCTTCGCGGTGGGTCAGGCCGGTCACCGCCAGCAGGGTGATCACCGCGCCGTTGTGGGGCAGGGTGTCCATGCCGCCGCTGGCCATGGCCGCGACCCGGTGCAGCACTTCAAGGGGAATATTGGCCGCATGGGCCGCCGCAATAAAGCTCTCGGACATGGCCGCCAGGGCGATGCTCATGCCGCCGGACGCAGAGCCGGTGATACCGGCCAGCAGGGTCACGGTGATCGCTTCGTTGACCAGCGGGTTGGGGATGCCCTTGAGCCAGTCCGCCAGTACCAGAAAGCCCGGCAGCGAAGCGATCACCGCGCCGAAGCCATATTCGGAAGCGGTGTTCATCGCCGCCAGCAATGCGCCGCTGACCGCGCTTTTGCTGCCGTCGGCGAGCTTACTTTTGATCGCCGACCAGCCAAATACCAGCACCATGATGATGCCCACCAGCAACGCCGCCTGCACCGCCCAGATCGCGGTGAGCTTGGCGATTTCGGTGGTCACCGGTGCGCTCATGCCTGGCAGGCTGAGGCTGTGGGTCTTGCCGTACCACTGCGGGATCCAGTGGGTGAACAGCAGATTCATCACGCCCACCAGGATCAGCGGCGACAGCGCGATCCACGGGTTGGGCAGGGCAATGTTCTCGGCGGTCTCAGGCTCGTTGCGCAGTTCGGTGCCGTAGCCTTCACCCGCGCGCTGGGCCTTGTTGCGCTGGCGCGCCAGGTAGAGCATGCCGGCGCAGAACACGAAAATCGTGCCGATCAGCCCCAGCCACGGCGCCGCCCAGGCGGTGGTGTTGAAGAAGGTGCTGGGGATGATGTTCTGGATCTGCGGCGTGCCGGGCAGGGCGTCCATGGTGAACGAGAACGCACCGAGGGCGATGGTCGCCGGGATCAGGCGCTTGGGGATATTGCTCTGGCGGAACATCTCCGCCGCAAACGGGTACACCGCAAACACCACCACAAACAGCGACACGCCGCCGTAGGTGAGCAGGGCGCAGACCAGCACGATCACCAGCATCGCCTGGCGCGTGCCGAGCAAACGGATCGCCGCCGCCACGATAGAACGCGAGAAGCCCGACAGCTCGATCAGCTTGCCGAACACCGCACCGAGCAGGAACACCGGGAAATACAGTTTGATAAAGCCGACCATTTTCTCCATGAACACCCCGGTAAAGGCAGGGGCGACGGCGGAGGGGTCGGTGAGCAGCACGGCGCCGAGGGCGGCGATGGGGGCAAACAGGATAACGCTATAGCCACGGTAGGCAGCCAGCATCAGCAACGCGAGCGCTGCCAGGGCAATGATCACACTCATGGTGTGTCTCCATCGGATTGTTATTGTTGTGGGTGAAGCAGTGGGAGGGCTATAGCGAGATGTGTGCCATGTTTTCAAGTTATTGAAATATATGGATATTTTTTAATTTCTTTGGAGTGTTTTTGAATCCTGTCTCTATTTGGAGACAAATGAAGATCAAATGTGGGAGGGGGCTTGCTCCCGATAGCGGTGCATCAGCCAGCACATGTGTTGACTGATGCACCGCTATCGGGAGCAAGCCCCCTCCCACATGGGTTGTCTTTTTATGGAGAATTTTGTCTCTATTTTGAGACTAGGCGATTCCCAGTGCTACCATCTTCTTGTACAACGTCGACCGCCCCAGCCCCAATCGCCTGGCCGCCTCCACCACATTCCCACCACACGCCTCGAGCGCCGCCGCAATCACCTGCCGATCAACCCGCTCCCGCGCCGCCGCAAACGTCTCACCCTCAGCCGTGTCCACCGCGCCGCGCGTCACCGGGCTGACCGTGCCAATCGCCGCACGAATGTCCCCAGCGTTCAACACCAAGTCATCGCTCAGCAACGCCGCGCGCTCCAGCACGTTGCGCAGTTCGCGGATGTTCCCCGGCCACGCATGCTGTGCCAACAGCGCCAGGGCTTCGCGGTCCAGTTCATGCTGGCTGCGCAGTTCCTCGAGGATCGCTTCGCTCAGCGCCGGAATGTCCTCCAGCCGTTCACGCAGCGGCGGCACCTGGATCGGCAATACGTTCAGGCGGTAATACAGGTCCGCACGGAACTCGCCGCGCTTGATCGCCGCTTCCAGGTCCATGGAGGTGGCCGCGATCACCCGCACATCGCTGTGCAGCATTTCGTTGGAACCCACCGGTTCGAATTCCTTTTCCTGTAACACCCGCAGCAGCTTGCTTTGCAGCGGCAGCGGCATATCGCCGATTTCATCGAGGAACAGCGTGCCGCCCTGGGCAATCTGGAATTTACCCGGACGGCCCTTGCGATCGGCGCCGGTAAAGGCGCCCGGCGCGGTGCCGAAGAATTCGGCTTCCAGCAGGTCATGGGGAATCGCCGCACTGTTGATGCTGACAAAGGCTTTGTGCGCACGCGGTGAGGCGCCGTGGATCGCCTGGGCGAGCAGTTCCTTGCCGGTGCCAGTCTCACCGAGCAACAGCACCGGCGACTCGGCGCTTGCGCTGCGCCGTGCACGGCGTTTGACTTCCAGGCTGGCGGCGCTGGTGCCGATAAAGTGCGCGAAGTTGTACTTGCTCTGGCGTGAGCGCAGTAACGAGCGGGTGGAGGCCAGTTCCTGCTGCATGCTCAGGTAACGTTCGATCAGCGGCGACAGGTTGCGCAGTTCATCGAACAAGGCAAAACCAATCGCGCCAATCACGGCACCGGCATCGTTGTGGATCGGCAGGCGCATCACCACCAACGGGCCTTTGGGGGTGTCCTGGATGTCCAGCAGAATCGGCCGGTCGGTGCGCACTACCTGGCGCAACAGGCTGTTGGAAATCACCCGCTCGCACGGCTGTCCGATGGCTTCATCGGCACTCTTGAGGCCGAAGCGCTTGGCGTAGCGTTCATTCATCCAGACGATATTGGCGTCGCGGTCGACAATCACCGTGCCTTCGCTGGACTGCTCGATGATCTCGAACAGCGACTGGATCGCCAGGCCGCGAACCTGTTGGTAGTCCTTGAGGCTGGTACTCATGCGTGCAGAATCCTGTAGGAGCGAGCTTGCTCGCGAAAAACGTTAACGATGACAGTGTGTCCGGAATATACGCGGCGCCCCCGGGTTTTTCGCGAGCAAGAACTAGGCGTCCCCCTCGCTCCTACAAGGGGATGTGCGCCGCTGCCAGAAGCTCCTTGGTGTAGGAATGCTGCGGCGCTTCGAAAACGTCATGGCTCGGTCCGCGCTCGACCACCTTGCCGTCCTTGATCACGATCATGTCATGGGCCATGGCGCGCACCACGGCGAGGTCATGGCTGATAAACAGGTAGGTCAGGCCGTACTTTTCCTGCAATTCACGCAGCAACGCTACGACCTGCTTCTGCACCGTACGGTCCAGTGCCGAGGTCGGTTCATCCAGCAGCATCAGCGCCGGCTTGAGCACCAGCGCGCGGGCGATGGCGATGCGTTGGCGCTGGCCGCCGGAGAATTCATGGGGGAAGCGATGGCGGCTGGCGGGGTCGAGGCCCACGTCCTTGAGCACCTGGATCACTTGCGCATCGCGCTCGACCAGGCTGCACGGCGCATGCACCTCCAGGCCTTCGCTGATGATCTGCTGCACCGACATGCGTGGGCTGAGGCTGCCGTAGGGGTCCTGGAAGACCACTTGCATCTGCTTGCGCCACGGGCGCATCTGCTTGTGGTTGAGCGGGTCGAGGGCCTCGCCCTGGAAGCGGATGCTGCCGGTGGAATCCAGCAGGCGCAGGATCGCCTGGCCGAGGGTCGACTTGCCCGAACCCGACTCGCCGACAATCCCCAGGGTCTTGCCGCGCTGCACGCTGAGGCTGATGCCATCCACCGCGCACAGGTAGGTCTTGCGCCGGAACAGACCGCCGCCCAGGGGGAATTGCACGCTCAGGTCGTGCACGTCCAGCACGGTCTCCCGTGGCTCGCTGCACAGCACATCGCCGGACGGCTCGGCGTCCAGCAGCAGGCGGCTGTAGGGGTGTTGGGGGGCCGTGAACAACGTCTCGCAGTCAGCCTGCTCGACAATCTCGCCGGCGTGCATCACGCACACCCGCTGGGCGATGCTGCGCACCAGGTTGAGGTCATGGCTGATCAGCAGCAGCGACATGCCCAGGCGGTGTTGCAGGGACTTGAGCAGCAGCAGGATCTTGCGCTGCACGGTCACGTCAAGGGCGGTGGTGGGCTCGTCGGCGATCAGCAGCTCCGGCTCACAGGCCAGGGCCATGGCGATCATCACCCGTTGGCGTTGGCCCCCGGAGAGTTGGTGCGGATAGGCCTTGAGGCGTTCCTGGGGTTTCTGGATACCCACCAACTGCAGCAACTCGAGGATGCGCGCCTGCGCCGCCTTGCCGCCCAGGCCCTTGTGCAGCAGCAAGGTTTCGCCGATCTGTTTTTCGATGCTGTGCAGCGGGTTGAGGGAGGTCATTGGCTCCTGGAAGATCATCGCAATGCGGTTGCCGCGCAGTTTCTGCAAGGTCGACGCCGAGGCGCCGACCAGTTCCTGGCCGCGATATTTCACGGAGCCACGGGTTTCAGTACCGGCTTCGGGCAGCAGTTGCAGAATCGAATGGGCGGTCACCGACTTGCCGGAGCCGGACTCACCCACCAGCGCCAGGCACTCGCCGGGGCGTACATCCAGGTTCAGGTTGCGTACCACGGTCTGGCCGCTGAAGGCGACGCTGAGGTCGCGGATTTCGATCAGGTTCATACGCAGTCACTCATGAGCGTGGGTCGAAGGCATCACGTAGTGCCTCGCCGATAAAGACCAGCAGCGACAGGATCAGTGCCAAGGTGAAAAACGCCGTCAGGCCCAGCCACGGCGCTTGCAGGTTCTGCTTGCCCTGGGCAATCAACTCGCCCAGTGACGCACTGCCCGCAGGCATGCCGAAACCGAGGAAGTCCAGCGCGCTCAGGGTGGAAATCGCCCCGGTGAGGATGAACGGCAGGTAGCTCAAGGTGGCGGTCATGGCGTTGGGCAGGATATGCCGGCGAATGATCTTGCCGTCGCTCAGGCCCAGGGCCCGTGCGGCCTTGACGTACTCCAGGTTGCGCCCGCGCAGGAACTCGGCGCGCACCACATCCACCAGGGCCAGCCAGGAAAACAGCGCCATGATCCCCAGCAACCACCAGAAGTTCGGCTCGACAAACCCCGACAGGATGATCAGCAGGTACAGCACCGGCAGCCCGGACCACACTTCAAGGATGCGTTGGCCGAGCAGATCCACCCAGCCGCCGTAATAGCCCTGCAAGGCCCCGGCGGCGATGCCGATGGCGGCGCTGATCGCGGTGAGTGCCAGGGCAAACAGGATCGACACCCGCGCACCGAAGATCACCCGCGCCAGCACATCCCGCGACTGGTCATCGGTACCCAGCCAGTTAACCGTCGAGGGCGGGCTGGGGGCCGGGCGGGTCAGTTCGTAGTTAGGCGTGTCGTCGCTGAACGGGATGGGCGGGAACATCATCCAGCCGCCGTCCTGCTTGATCAGCTTTTGCACGTAGTCACTGCGGTAATCGGCCTGGAACGGCAGTTGCCCGCCGAACTGCTGCTCGGTGTAGCGCTTGAATGCCGGGAAATACAGCTCGTTCTTGTAGCTGAGTACCAAGGGCTTGTCGTTGGCGATCAATTCGCCGCCCAGGGTCAGGATAAACAGCCCGATAAACAGCCACAGCGACCACCAGCCGCGACGGTTTTTCTTGAAGCGTTCGAAACGTCGACGGGCCACGGGAGACAGGTTAAGCATCAGGCGTTCCTCGCGGCGAAGTCGATACGCGGGTCCACCAGGGTGTAGCAGAGGTCGCCGATCAGTTTTATCAGCAGGCCAAACAAGGTGAAGATAAACAGCGAGCCAAACACCACCGGGTAGTCCCGGGACACGGCCGCTTCGTAGCTCATGCGGCCGAGGCCATCGAGGGAAAAAATCACCTCGATCAACAGCGAACCGGCAAAGAACACACTGATGAACGCCTGGGGAATCCCCGAGATCACCAGCAGCATGGCGTTGCGAAACACGTGGCCGTACAGCACCCGCCGTTCGCTCAGGCCCTTGGCGCGGGCGGTCACTACGTACTGGCGCGTGATTTCATTGAGGAACGAGTTTTTGGTCAGGATGGTCAGGGTGGCGAAGCCGCCGATTACCAGCGCGCTGACCGGCAGCACCAGGTGCCAGAAGTAGTCGGCGATCTTGCCCACGGTGCTCAGCTCGGCAAAGTTTTCCGAGACCAGCCCGCGCACCGGGAACCAGTTCAATGACGTGCCTCCGGCGAACACCACGATCAGGAACATCGCGAACAGGAACGCCGGCATCGCGTAGCCAATCACAATGGCGGTGCTGCTCCACACATCAAAACTGCTGCCATGGCGCACCGCCTTGCGAATGCCCAGGGGGATCGACACCAGGTAAGTGATCAGCGTGGCCCAGAGGCCGAGGGAAATGGTCACCGGCATTTTTTCCAGGATCAGGTCGATCACGGTGGCGCCGCGAAAGAAGCTGTTGCCGAAATCCAGCTGGGCGTAGCTCTTGAGCATCAGCCACAGGCGTTCCGGCGCGGGCTTGTCGAAGCCGTATTGTTTTTCGATGTCCTTGATCAGTTTCGGGTCCAGGCCACGGCTGGCACGGGAGCCGCTGCTGACACCGTCGCCGGATGAGCCGCCGACCGCGCCGCCGCCGATGCCCTGCAAGTGGGCGATGGCTTGTTCCACCGGCCCGCCGGGGGCAGCCTGGACGATCACGAAGTTGACCAGCAGGATGATCACCAGCGTCGGGATGATCAGCAGCAGGCGCCGCACGATATAGGCAAACATCAGCGAGCTCCCGCGCGTTTTTTCAACTCGGCATTCATTTGTTCATTGGTCAGCGGGGTAGGGCTGATTTCCCACCAGGTTTCCAGGGCCTCATCATTCCTGGCCTCGATGGCCGGACGGCCGAAGCGGTTCCACCACGCGGCGGAGGTGCCGGGCGGGTAGTAATTGGGGATCCACAGGTAATTCCATTGCAGCACCCGGTCCAAGGCATGGGCATAGGTAAGCATCTGCGCCTGGGTGTCGGCCTTGACCAGGCCCTTGATCAGGCTGTCGACGGCCGGGTCCTTGAGCACCATGTAATTGTTGGCGCCCGGATCGAATGCGGCGGTCGAGCCGAAGTAGTTGTACAGCTCCATGCCGGGCGAGGTGGTGACCGGGAAGCCGGTGACGATCATGTCGTAGTCGCGGGCCATCAGGCGGTTGACGTATTGCGAAGAGTCGATGCGGCGGATGTTCAAGGTAATGCCGATCTGTGCGAGGTTGCGTTTGTACGGCAACAGCAGGCGCTCCAGGCCGTTCTGGGCATTGAGGAAGGTGAACTCCAGCGGCTCGCCCTCGGCGTTGACCAGTTTGTCGCCGTCTGGCTTCCAGCCGGCTTCTTCCAGCAGCGCCAGGGCTTGCAACTGTTTGTCGCGGATCATGCCGCTGCCATCGGTGACCGGGGCCTTGAACACCTGGGTGAATACCTCGCCGGGAATCTGCCCGCGCAAGGGTTCGAGAATCGCCAGTTCTTCCGGGGTGGGCAGCTGGGTGGCGGCCAACGGGCTGTTGGAGAAGTAGCTTTGCTGGCGGATGTACAGGTTGCGCATCATCTGCCGGTTGGCCCATTCGAAGTCCCACAGCATCGCCATGGCCTGGCGCACGCGACGGTCCTTGAACATTGGTTTTTGCACATTGAACACATAACCCTGGGCCGGTTGCGGCATGTCCTTGGCCAGGTGCGCGCGTTGCAGGCGGCCATCGTCCAGGGCCGGGCCGTTGTAGCCGATGGAATAGCCGGTGGCGGAAAACTCTCGGTTGAAGTCGTAGGCGCCACCGCGCAGTACCTGGCGGGCCACTTCGGTGTCGCCGAAGTACTCCAGGCTCAGGTGATCGAAGTTGTACAGGCCGCGGCTGACGGGCAGATCCTTGCCCCACCAGTCGGGGTCGCGGGTAAAGGTGATGGTGCTGCCCGAGTCGATCTTGCCGACCTTGTACGGGCCACTGCCCAGTGGGGCTTCGTAGCCACCGCCGTTGGCGAAGTCGCGGGTTTTCCACCAGTGCTCGGGAAACACCGGCAGGGTGGCGACATCCAGGGGCAGGGTGCGGTTTTCATTGCTGGAGAAATCAAAACGTACCTGGCGCGGGCCTTCGACTTCGACGTGCTTGACGTCGGCGAACAGCGTGCGAAAGCGCAGGCTGCCTTGGGTCATCAGCAGGTTGAAGCTGTAGCGCACGTCTTCGGCGGTGATCGGCTTGCCATCGGCAAAGCGCGCCTTGGGGTTGAGGAAGAAGCGCAGGGACAGGCCGTCCTCCGCGCGTTCCATCTTCTCGGCCACCAGGCCATACACCGTATAGGGCTCATCCAGGGAACGCAGGGCCAAGGGCGCATACAGCCAGCCGTCGACCTGGGAGACGCCGATGCCTTTGTCGATATACGGCAGCACATGGTCGAAACGCCCGATCTCCAGCGCCGAGCGCCGCAGGCTGCCGCCCTTGGGGGCGTTGGGGTTGGCGTAGTCGAAATGGCTGAAACCGGCGGGATACTTGGCCGGTTCGCCGTACACGGTCATGGACGGTTGGGGCGCCGCGATCACGGCGCTGCTGGCCAGCAGCAGGGCCAGGGAGGTACTGAACAGTCTGGAAAAAGCCAATCGCATTGTCAGCCTTGAACGCCGGGTGGAGAAGAATAAGGATTTGTACGCTAACGGCATCAGCGTCGCCAGTCGTCACATGCACAACGGCCCACCAAGAGGCGGGCCGTTGTTTCAAGCAGCAGCGCGGACGGGATCAGTCCTGGCGGCTGGTGACTTCCAGCAGGTGGTAGCCGAACTGGGTTTTTACCGGGCCTTGCACGGTGTTGACCGGGGCGCTGAAGACGACGGTGTCGAATTCCTTGACCATCTGGCCTGGACCGAACGAACCCAAGTCACCGCCCTGGCGGCTGGATGGGCAGCTGGAGTTGGCTTTGGCGATTTCTGCGAAATCGGCGCCGCCTTCGATTTGGGCCTTGAGTTCGTTGCACTTGTCTTCGGTGGCAACGAGGATGTGACGGGCGGTGGCTTTGGCCATGGGGATTAACTCCTTGAGTAAAAACGGTGAGCGTACCGGATTCAGGCGGTTATTTCCTGGCAAAGTTCCGCTGGGGTTCAGGTTGGGGCGCTGAGCTTGGGTATTGGCGTGATGGAGTGAGACCCAGAGCAGGCTGGTATCTACCTGATGCATAGAGATCACATGTGGGAGGGGCGGTGCGACGATTCGACTTGCTCCCGATGGCGGCCTGATGGCCGACCAGGATGTTGGATTAGATCGAGTGCATATCGGTTGCTGCGGTAATGGAGTGAGATCCAGAGCAGACTAGTATCTACCTGATGTATGGAGATCAAATGTGGGAGGGGCGGTGCGACGATTCGACTTGCTCCCGATGGCGGCCTGACAGCCGACCAGGATGTTGGATCAGACCGAGTACATATCCGTTGCTGCGGTAACGGCCACCTATGGTTCCGCTCTTACAGCGGCTCACTTTTGGAGGGACCCAAAAGTAAGCAAAAGGTCCTCGCCCCAACACTCGGCACCTCGCCTAGGTTCGGTGTGCCCGAACGCAGGCTTGAATCCGTGGGCCGCCGTCATGGGCCATCCCTGGCCCAGGACGGCTAACCCGGCGTCCTGCCGGGTTACCCACGGATTCAAGCCTGCGTTCGGCCAGCGTGTTTGACGGGGCGCCTGAGATCAAGAGCAACAGCAACAGCAACAGCAGTGTTACGTCTGACGTTGCCGGAGTTATCTGATGTCAGGTCGAATAAGCCTCCATCAATTCAAGACGATATAGTCGTTCTGCTGAATGATCGGCCGATGGGTGCCTTGCACCAGGTGCAGGTAGCGGCCGTCTACCAGGTCGATGGGCAGGCAGTCGTCGATATCCATCACGCCGTCGGTGTGGGCCTGGGACCAGTGGCGCAGCACCTGTTGCTTGCCCTTGCTGGTCGCCTCCCGTTTGTTGCGGGCCACCACCAGCAGGTAGTGGTGGGCCTCGCCAAAGCTATTGGTTTCATAACCGCCAAGGTTGATGAAGTACAGGTGATGGGCGTCGGCAGCGGGGGCCAGGTGGCTGAGTTCGACTTTCCAGCCGTCGATGCCATCCACCGCCATCCACGAATCAATATGCACCCCCTTGGGGGTGCCAAACCAGCCCTCGCGCAATTGCGGATAGGTGCCTTCCAGGGTGTCTGCTACGGCGAACACCACATCGTGCACTTCAATTCTTGCCCGTGGGTGCTTGCCCCCGAGCATCACGACAAACAGCATTGCAGGTCCTTCCTGGCGACTTGGCAAAGGGCAAAGGGCAACCATACTTCGATTGAACCCTTTTGTCCGGTCAATGCCACACTGTTAATTCGCGAACTCATCAGGAGGTTGTCATGCGCACCATTGATCTGGCGGGCGTTCCCGTCCCTGTCATCGGCCAGGGAACCTGGCGCATGGGCGAAGACCCGGACCGGCGCCGCGCTGAAGTCGCGGCATTGCAACTGGGGATCGACGAGGGCATGACCCTCATCGACACCGCCGAGATGTATGGCGAGGGTGGCGCCGAGGAAGTCGTCGGCGAAGCCATCAGCGGCAGGCGCGACCAGGTGTTCCTGGTGAGCAAGGTCTACCCGCACAACGCCAGCCAAAAGGGCGTGCCCCGTGCGTGTGAAGCCAGCCTCCGGCGCCTGGGCACGGACTACATTGATCTGTATCTGCTGCATTGGCGCGGCCAGTACCCCCTTGAAGAAACCGTCGAAGCGTTCGAGCGCCTGCGTGAGGCGGGCAAGATCGGCCGCTGGGGTGTCTCCAATTTCGATGTGGCCGACCTGCAGGAGCTCGCATCCCCGGCCTGCGCGACCAATCAGGTGCTGTACAACATCGAAGAGCGCGGGATCGAATTCGACCTGTTGCCCTGGTGGCAACAACACCATTTGCCGCTGATGGCGTACTGCCCGATTGCCCAGGGTGGGGCGTTGCTGTCCAGCCAGACCCTCAAGCAGATCGCCCGCCGCCACGAGGTCACGCCCGCCCAGGTTGCCTTGGCCTGGGTGCTGCGCCAGGACGGTGTGATCGCCATTCCCAAGGCGGTCACCCCGGAGCATGTACGGCTCAATGCGGCCGCCGCCAAGGTGGTGCTCGATGAGCACGACCTGGATGCCATTGATCGGGTGTTCGGCGCACCCAAGCGCAAGCATCCCTTGGCGATGGTGTAGTTGCCTGGCAGAAACGGTGCCGTCCCTGGCTCCCGTTCCTGCTCAGGTCCGACTTAGCCCGCTACCGGGCTGCGCCAGTCATCCGATCCGGATGTGCCCGACACTTCGTGGGTCCACACGATCTTGCGATAGGTGAAGTACACATCCTCAAGGTGAGTGAAGTGGGCATTGTCCGGGTCCTGGCAATTGGGCATGCGGGACTGGATGTCCACGAGCGTCGCGCCCTCCAGTTCTATCGTGAAGTAGTGCTCCTGGGTGCCGGCCGATGATGTGCGGAACCACTCCAGTCGGCATTTGACCTCTTCACCGCTGGTCAATGCGCTGAACAGCAAGGGCGATGACTTATCGAAGACCTTGCTGATCATCAGCGGCTTATGGACCCTCTGGCCTGTCGGCTGACCCGACTGCGGATCGCGGGGGATGATTACTTGATGAGCAAAGGCCTGGACCAGAATCTGGTCTTCATGACCTTCCTGATAAATGTTGCCTACCGAGTCCTGGGTAAATGTGCCTGCCGTAATCAAACCTTGTTTGACACCGGTGATGGAAAGATACGCGGGTGTTGGCATGACGGGTTTCCTTGCCTGATTGATGAGTTGTTCCAACCGGTCATGGTGCCGGTCGGGCAACTCTCATTAACAAGAAGCGTGCCCGAAAGTATCAGGCTCAATAAAAACACTGGCGTCAGCGGTTAACGGAGCGGCTTTTTGCTCGGGGGAGGGTGATTTAATCGAATATATGCAGAATACGTTGCGCATAAGTGCGCATTTAGTTGCTCATGGAATTGGGGTTGTTGGTATTGGGCTAGGCAAAGATGCTCGGGGCCAGATGAAGGTTTAACTGCGCAAAACCCTGCGCAGGCCTCGAATTATGGTGGTTGTAGGAAACGGCTTAAGTGTTGGGGCTCTGCTTGTTGAATGCTGTTTGCATGGCTAAGGTTTACGAACTTTGCAGCGGTGGGGCGAAGGTTAGATGGCGATTTGATAGATGGTTTAAATATTAATGCTCTGACTTTTTTGTTTTGGGTAATTGTGCCGAATGTCTTATTCAGAAAAACTTTATAACGACTACCTTGAACTTGCACGGTCGCCCTGCACGCCGACGAGTTTTGCCGGCAGCGATATGCGCTATTCAAGTGAGTATGAAATTCTGGAGTTCGAATTGGGCAAGGCGCAATCCATTCATGGGGGCGTCCAGACCGACTGGCAGAAGGTCCTGGAAACCGGTGAATACCTGTTGCGTCAACAATCCAAGGATCTGCGGATTGTCGTCTGGCTGACCTGGGCATTGCATCAACAGAAGTCCTTTCCAGGACTGTTGGCCGGCCTTGGGTTATTGCGCTATCTCTGTGTGTATCATTGGTCCGCGGTCTATCCCGAAAAACCGCGTACTCGTGGCGCAGCCTTCAGTTGGCTGGCGGGGCGCCTCGAGCCCCTCTTCGCGCAAAGCCTGTCGCTGCAGGACCAGCAGCCCTTGTTCGAATCCGTGCTTGAACATCTGGTGTGTCTCGATGAGTGTTGTGTCGAGCGCCTTGAAGATAGCGCGTCGCCGTTCCTGCCGATTCGCAGGCAACTGGCCCAGCGGTTGGAGCGTGCTGCGCAAGGCGATTCTCCGGTCGCGACCCTGGGCGGTGTTGCCGCGCAGGAGCAGGTCAAGCAGGTGACCACCCTGTTGCAGAATTCCGAGGTCGTGGTGAGCACCGAGAAAGATGCCCACAAGTTGCTGCGCGCCTTACAGGATCAGGCCCGTCCTCTGTGTGCCTGGTGGTTACGCCAGAACGCCACCGACCTGCGCGCGCTGCGTCTGAACCGGGCGCTAACCTGGCTGACCCTCGTCAGCTACCCGGACGCTGACAGCGAACGGATCACCACCTTGCGCGGGCCTGCACCCGACAAGCTCAAGCGTTACCAGGAGCGGCTTGCCCAAGGTCATTACACCGACTTGATGCTCGAGCTCGAGGCCAGCCTCGCCGGTGCGCTGTTCTGGTTCGACGGGTTGTACATGGTCTGGCAGTGCCTGGAAGCCCTGCAGGCCGACCTGGCCATGACTGAGCTGGAAGTGAACTTCGCCCTGTTGCTGCAGCGCCTGCCCCACCTGCCCGAGTTTCGTTTTCACGATGGCGCTCCTTTTGCCGACGGTCCCACGCGTGACTGGATCGCGCAGCAGGTTGCGCGTCATCTGCAATGGCCCGAATCACCGACCGTGGCGGATGCCGACGCCGAGCCTTGGGAGGTGGCCTTGCAAGTGGCACGGCTGCGGCTGCGCCAGGACGGGCTCAAGGCGGCCGTCCATGAACTCAAGCAAGGCATGCATGCGGCTCATAGCGATCGTGCCCGTTTTCATTGGCGACTTGCCCAGGCGCGCCTGTGCGGGCAGGCGGGCAAACACGAGTTGGCGAAGATCCAGCTCGAACACCTCGACAACGAGCTGCAACGCAGGGGCCTGGAGCACTGGGAGCCGGAGTTGGCCTTGCAAGTCATCCAGTTGCTGCACCGTTGCTGTGACGTGTTGCCACAAAACCAGGCCGTACGCGAGCGTAAGGAAGACACCCATCGCAGGCTGTGCCTCTTCGATCTTGAAGCGGTACTTGAATAGGCTTTCGAGCCACTTGGAAAAGGAGAAACACGATGGCCAAAGAAGGTTCGGTAGCGCCCAGGGAACGTATCAATATCACCTTCAAGCCTGCCATCGGCGGTGCGCAGGATGAAGTTGAACTGCCGTTGAAGCTGCTGGTGCTGGGTGACTTCACCCAGCGTGAGGATGTACGCAAGCTTGAAGACCGCAAGCCCATTGCCATCGACAAGAACACCCTTGATGAAGTGCTGGCCAAGCAAGCATTAAGCCTGACGCTGAACGTACCCAATCGCCTGCAGGAGTGTGCTGAAGTCGAGGAGCTGGCCATTGAGGTGCGTATCAATGCCATGAAGGACTTCAATCCCGCGAACCTGGTGGAGCAGATACCCGAATTGCACAAGCTGATGGCATTGCGTGAAGCACTCATGGCGCTCAAAGGGCCGCTGGGCAATACACCAAGCTTTCGCAAAGCCATTGAGCACGCCCTGGCGGATGACGAGTCCCGCGCCCGGGTATTGGCCGAGTTGGAGCTGAGCGACCACACCGCCTGACATTTCAGTAAAAGGACACTGACCGCATGACCACCCGACAGAATCCGATACCGGAACACACCAGTGAGGATTACAGCATCCTCGACAACATCATTGCCCAAACACTGCTGAGTGCGGATGACGAGGCCTATGCCATTGCCAAGCGGGGTGTCTCGGCCTTTATCGAGGAGTTGATCAAACCACAGAACCACGGCGAGCCCGTCAAGAAGCGCCTGGTCGACCGAATGATTGCCGAGATCGATATGAAGCTCAGCCAGCAAATGGATGAAATCCTGCACCATCCGGAGTTCCAGGCCCTGGAAGCTTCCTGGAAAGGTTTGCAATTGCTGGTCGACCGCACCAATTTTCGTGAAAACATCAAGATCGAACTGTTGAACGTCTCCCGGCAAGATTTGCTGGAGGATTTCGAAGATTCACCGGAAGTGACTCAATCCGGGTTGTACAAACATGTCTACAGCGCTGAGTACGGTCAATTTGGTGGTCAGCCCGTGGGCGCGATCATTGCCAATTACTTTCTGTCCCCCAGCGCGCCCGATGTGAAACTGATGCAATACGCTGCCAGCGTCGCGTGCATGGCGCACGCGCCTTTCATCGCAGCAGCTGGGCCGGCGTTCTTCGGACTGGAAAGCTTCACCGGACTGCCTGACCTCAAGGATCTCAAGGACCATTTCGAAGGGCCGCAATTTGTCAAATGGCAAAGCTTTCGCCAGAGCGAAGATGCGCGTTATATCGGCCTGACCGTCCCGCGCTTCCTGCTCCGTACGCCCTATGATCCCCTTGAGTGCCCGGTCAAGACCTTTGCCTACCAGGAAAACGTGGTGAGCAGCCACGAGCATTACCTGTGGGGCAATACCGCCTATGCCTTCGCCACACGCCTGACCGAAAGCTTCGCGCGGTTCCGCTGGTGCCCGAACATCATCGGTCCGCAGAGCGGAGGGGCCGTGGAAGACTTGCCGTTGCACCACTTCCAAAGCATGGGCGAAATCGAAACCAAGATTCCCACCGAAGTGCTGGTGTCCGATCGCCGCGAATATGAACTTGCGCAAGAGGGCTTCATTGCCTTGACGATGCGCAAGGGCAGTGACAATGCCGCGTTTTTTTCCGCCAGTTCGGTGCAGAAACCCAAACAGTTCGGCATCAGCGCAGAGGGCAAGGACGCGGAGCTGAACTATCGCCTGGGGACCCAGTTGCCCTACATGATGGTTGTCAACCGGCTGGCCCACTACCTGAAGGTATTGCAGCGTGAACAGCTGGGTTCGTGGAAAGAGCGCACAGACCTCGAGCTGGAGCTCAACAAGTGGATTCGCCAGTACGTCGCCGACCAGGAAAACCCCAGCGCCGAAGTGCGTGGGCGGCGCCCGTTGCGAGCGGCGCGCATCGTTGTCAGTGACGTAGAGGGCGAGCCTGGCTGGTACCGCGTCAAACTGAGTGTGCGACCGCACTTCAAGTACATGGGGGCGGACTTCACCCTGTCTCTGGTTGGCAAGCTCGACAAAGAATGAAAGAAGGTCAGGGAATGCCCCACAAACATAGCCTTTTCGAGCGCCTCGAACGCCCGGCGGCCGTACATGCCTGTGGCGTGACGTCCATTGCCAGTCACCTGGGGAAAATGCTCAGTATCCGTGCGGGCAGTGTTCAGACATTACCGGACTACGGCTTGCCCGATCTTAATGACATGAACCAGAGCCTGCATGAGTCATTAAGCCAGTCGCGCTTGTTGATAGAGCGATTCATACGGGCCTACGAGCCACGATTGAAGCAGGTGCGGGTTACGGCATTGCCGCGCGATCACGACCCTCTGGCCCAGGCGTTCTCCATTGAGGCCACGCTGATGGCGGCGGGTGTCAAGCAGCCTGTGGTGTTCGTTGCACGACTCTGCGAGCCCGGACGGGTTGAGGTTTTGCCGGATGTCCTTTAATCGCTATTACCAGAGCGAGCTGAGTGCGTTGCGCCAACTCGGGCGGCGTTTCTCTGAACGCAACCCTGCGCTCGCGCCGTTTCTTGCCGACCCTGGCCAGGACCCGGACGTGGAGCGTTTGCTGGAGGGCTTCGCGTTTCTCACCGGTCGCTTGCGCCAGAAACTGGATGATGAGCTGCCTGAGCTGACTCATTCCTTGATGCATTTGCTATGGCCCAACTACATGCGGCCGATGCCCGCGTTCAGCATCTTGCAGTTTGATCCGTTGAAGCACGTCGGCCCTGGGGTGATGGTCGCGCGGGATACCCCGGTCGAAAGTGCCGCCGTCAAGGGCGAGCGTTGCCGCTTCCGTACCTGTTACGCCACCCAAGTCCTGCCGCTGCAACTGAGCGCCCTGGATTACAGCGTCCAGGGTGAAGATGCGCTGTTGAGCCTGCGCCTGGGCATGAGTGCCGAGGGCAACTTCAGTGAATGGACGTTCGATCAACTACGCCTGCACCTGGCGGGTGACCGCTACATCGGCCAAGGGTTGTACCTGAGCCTGTTGCGTCATCTCGAGGGTATCGAGTTGCTACCTTTGGGCCGCGATGGCCTGCCGGTCATTGGCGAGGATGGGCAACCCCTCTCGTTGCGATTGGGCGCCGACCCGGTACGTCCCGTGGGATTCAGCGAGGAGCAGGCGTTGATTCCGTATCCAATGAATACCTTTCATGGATATCGTCATTTGCAGGAGTACTTCGCCTTTCCTGACAAGTACCTGTTTGTCGACGTGGTGGGGCTGGATGTACTGCACGGTTTGCCCCATGAGTTGCTCAAACAGGTGCGTGCAGTGGTGCTGCGTTTCAAACTGCGCAACCCATGGCGTGAGCCCCATCACCCCACCCTGGACAACGTGAAGCTGTACTGCACGCCCATCGCCAATTTGTTCAAACATGACGCCGTACCGATCCGCCTGGACGGCAAGCAGGACGAATACCTGGTGATACCGGGGGAATACTCACGGGAAAACGCCTGTGTATTTTCCGTGGACAGTGTCACCGGTTGGCGTCCCGGCGGGTCGGGATATCGGACCTACGTACCGTTCGAATCCTTCGAGCATGACAGCGATAACGCACTGTCGGCGGCCTCCGCCAGCTACAGCATTCGCCAACATGCATCGGCACAGCACGCGGGCCTCGATACCTGGCTAGGTTTTTCCAATGCACCGGAGCTTGGCCCGGAAACCCTGTCGGTCGAGCTGACGTGTACCAACCACGACCTGCCTCGGCTGCTTCAGATCGGGGAGATCAACCAGCCTTGCGAGCAGACACCGGAAGGGTTGTCGTTTCGTAATATCTGCACGCCGACCGCGAGTTTTTCGCCGCCCCTGGAGCAGGATTTTCTCTGGCGGCTTATCAGCAACATGTCGCTCAACTACCTGTCATTGAGCGACATCAATGCCTTGCAGGTCATCCTCGAAACCTACGACCTGCCGCGCTACCACGACCGACAGGCGCAGAAAGTCAGTGAGCGAAAGCTTGGCGCAATGCGATCCATCAGGCACTCGGCTGTTGACCGACTGCACCGTGGCTTGCCGGTCAGGGGCTTACGAATCGACCTGACGATTGATCCACAAGGTTTTCTTGGCCAGGGCGAGGTGTTTGTGTTCGCGTCGGTGCTCAACGAATTCTTCGCGCTTTACGCCAGCCTTAATACCTATCACGAATTGCGAGTCATCAGCACACAAGGAGACGTGTACCTATGGCCACCCCGGATGGGCCAGCAGCCCCTGCTTTGACGGCACTGTCCAGCGTCATCCGCGAATACTCGCTGTTCCAGGCGGTTTTGCAGGTGATCAGGCGTTTACGCGATGCTCATCCGATGCTGGATGACGACGCGCTGTATGACCAGTTGGAGTTTCAAGCCAACCCAGGTCTTGGTTTCCCCGGTCATGATATTGAACGGGTGGAGTTTTTTGTTGAACACGGTCAATTGCGCGCGCGTCTTTGCCTCAACGTGCTGGGGCTGTGCGGCTCAGGTTCGCCATTGCCGGCATTTTATGGCGAGCAGGCGATTGTTGACGGTGCGGGAGGTCAGGCTACCCGGGACTTTCTCGACCTGTTTCATCATCGGTTGCAGCGGCTGATGCTGCCGATCTGGCGCAAGTACCGCTACCGGGCGTGTTTCCAGGCTGGCGCCCGGGATGTCTTTTCCGAGCAGATGTTTGCCCTGATCGGGTTGAAGGGCCATCACCTGCGCGCGACTGCCCAATTGAACTGCAAACGGCTATTACCCTACCTGGGGTTGCTCAGCCTGCGGGCCCATTCGGCAGCCTTGATCGAGACGGTGCTGCGTTACTACTTCAAGCACACCCGCTTGTTCGTCGAGCAGTGGGTGGAACGCTCGGTGGTCATTGCCGTCCCCCAGCAGAATCGGCTGGGTGCTACCAACAGTGTGCTCGGTCATGACCAGGTGCTGGGTTGTCGGGTCACCGACTGCAGCGGCAAGTTCAGGGTGCATGTGCAGGACCTGGGCTGGCAGCGTTTCCATGAGTTTCTACCCACGGGTGTGGACTACCCGTTGTTGTGCGCATTGCTACGGCTGACGGTGCGCGACCCTCTGGCCTATGACCTGCGTCTGGTACTGCTCAAGGAGGAGATCAGGCCGTTGCACCTCGGCGAACACAACGTCTGCCGCCTCGGCTGGACCACTTGGCTGGCCCGTGGGTGTGCCGACGGTGTGGTCATTGTGGCCAGCAACGCTGATTAGGGATGAATGATTATGAAGAATGTGGACCTGCAGCAACTTATCCAGAAATTAACTCCCCAGGCGCGCCGAGACCTTGAGCGCTCGGCGGAACGTTGCGTGACCCGCGGCGGCAGGGAAGTGTTGGTGGAGGACCTGCTGTTGACCCTGCTGGAATACCCCCACGGTACTCTGGTAAGGGCGTTGGTGGATGCAGGTGTCGAGCCAGGCGAACTGCAGGCGGCCCTGCACCCCAAAGCTGGCACGAATGCCTCGTGTAATCCGGTGTTTGCCCAGGCCCTGGTGCAATGGCTGCAGCACGCCCTGATGGTGGCCCGCCTGGAGCTTCGGCAGGCGGACGTTGATCACGGCGCTCTGTTACTGGCGCTGTTGCGTTACCCGTTACAACATGCCGACAGTGGTTATCAGGCGGTACTGAGTCGGTTGGATGCACAGCGTGTGTGCAGTTATTTGTTGAGCCAGGTGCCTGAACTCGACCCTGTGCCGGGCGGCGATGCGTTGCTGGCGCGTTTTACCCATGACTTTACCCGCCAGGCCCGGGAGGGCGGTATCGACCCGGTGTTGTGTCGCGATGCCGAAATCCGCCAATTGATCGACATACTCGTGCGCAGGCGCAAGAACAATCCAATCCTGGTTGGCGAAGCCGGGGTGGGTAAAACCGCTGTGGTTGAAGGGCTTGCCCTGCGTATCGCCAGCGCAGAGGTGCCGGAGCCGCTCAAACACGTACAGGTGTTGACCCTGGATATGGGCCTGCTCCAGGCCGGCACCGGGATCAAGGGGGAATTCGAACGGCGCCTCAAAGGCGTGATCGATGAAGTCAACGCCTCGCCAATCCCGGTGATCCTGTTTATCGACGAGGCGCATACACTGGTGGGCGCAGGCGCCCAGGCAGGTGGGTCCGATGCTGCCAATCTGCTCAAGCCCGCCCTGGCCCGTGGCGAGTTGCGTACCATCGCCGCCACCACGTGGTCGGAATATAAGAAGTACTTCGAAAAAGACCCGGCATTGGCGCGGCGTTTCCAGCCCGTGCAGGTCGGCGAACCCAGTGTTGAACAGGCGGTTTCGATCCTGCGCGGCCTGGTTCCGGCGTATGAGCGCAGCCATGGCGTGTATGTGCGGGATGATGCCATTGTCACGGCAGCCCACATGAGCGCGCGCTACCTGGCTGGGCGGCAGTTGCCCGACAAGGCGGTGGATGTGCTGGACACCGCCTGCGCCCGCATGAGAACCAGCTGGGAGACGGCGCCCGAGGCATTGCAACGCCTTTACGCCGAGCAGGCGGAAGGCGCGCGACAGCGCCAGGCGTTGAATCGCGACAGGGACGCCGGGCTGCCGGTGGACGAGCAGGCCTTGCACGCGTTGAACCTGCGCCTGGAGACCGTGGAGCGCGAGCGTGAACATCTGGAGCAACACTGGTTGGAACAGCGGGCATCGGCGCAGCAGGTGCTCGCGCTGCGCCAGCAATTGGACGCTGCTCGTGGTGCAGGGCAGAACACCGACACCCTTGAACATGCCTTGGCCCAACAGCGCCAGGTACTGCACGCGCAACAAAACGGCCAGCCATTGGCCGGCCTTGAGGTTTGTCCACGTCTGGTGGCACAGGTCGTCAGCGCCTGGACGGGTATTCCTGTCGAACGACTGGCCCTGGAAAGCAGTGAAAGTGTGTTGGGCTTTGCCGATGCATTGCGTTCGCGCATCCTCGGTCAGGAGCACGCCGTGCAGATACTTGAACGCAACCTGCGCGCGGCTGCCACCGGGCTCAATAAGGCGGATGCCCCGGTCGGCGTATTCCTGCTGGTTGGCCCAAGTGGTGTGGGCAAGACCGAGACGGCCCTGGCCCTCGGTGACCTGCTGTACGGCGGTCGGCGTTTTGTCACCACCCTTAACATGTCGGAGTTCCAGGAAAAGCATTCCCTTTCCCGGCTGATTGGCGCTCCACCCGGTTATATCGGTTTTGGCGAGGGCGGCGTGTTGACGGAGGCCGTGCGCCAACGCCCGTATTCGGTCGTGCTGCTGGACGAGGTCGAGAAGGCTGATCCGGAAGTAGTGAACCTGTTCTATCAGATTTTCGACAGGGGACTGGCCAATGACGGGGAAGGGCGGGAAATCGATTTTCGCAACACGCTGATCCTGATGACCTCCAACCTGGGCAGCGAGTGCATCGGTCAATTATGCGCAGGTGACCGGCGACCTGCTGAGGCGGTCCTGCAAGAAGCCATTCGTCCGTTGCTGCGCAAGCACTTCAAGCCTGCCTTACTGGCGCGAATGCATGTCGTGCCGTATTACCCGATCACGGGCGAAGTCCTGCATGACCTGGCAAGGCTCAAGCTGGAACATCTGGGGCAAAGGCTGCAACTGCGCAAGCTCACCTTCAGCTATACGCCCGAACTGGTTGCCTGTGTCGCCGAGCGTTGCGCTGACGGTGACAGCGGTGCCCGCTCTATCGATCAATGGATCGACGCACACTTGCTGGCGCAGGTGACGGATCGTTTGCTGGAGGCCATGGCCGGGGGCGAATCGCTGTCCCGGGTGCATGCCGGCCTGGATGGCAGCGGTTGTCCTGTCTGTGAGGTCAGCCAATGACGGAAGATGCTTTCAACCGGTTGCCCCATCCCTCGGGGTACGCCGACGCGATGCTGGGTTGGTTCACCCGCCTGGGGATCGATGGTGACGCGACAACCTTGCCGGACCTGTGTGTCGCGGCGGTAGCTCAATTGAGCCAGTGCGAACTCAGCCAGTTGTATTGGCGCGACGAGGCGACGGGTCGGCTTGCACTGATTGCCCAGCATTTGCCAGAGGAGCTGCCATCCGGCGAGCTGGCTTCAGGTGTGGATTTCCAACATGAGCAGCTGTTGCAGTATGTGCTCAGTCAGCGCACAGCCTTGAGTCTTGAGGACCTGGAAAACAGCGTCTATGAAAGCCGGTTCCTTCCGGCGATGGCGACGCCTTGGCAATCGTTGACGTGCATGCCGTTGTTCGGTCGGCACAAGACTCTCGCGGGCGTGTTGCTGTGCGCCAGCCGGCGTCTGAAACAATTGGAGCACTACACCCGCTCATTGACTCAACTGGGCAGCTTTGCCTTGAGGCAGCTTGCACTGATGCAGCGTCTGAGTCCTGGGGTGAATGTCACGCCGCCTACGTGTCGCACGCCGAGATCCTGTGCCAGCTTCGGATTGATCGGCAACAGCAAGGCCATGGATGAAACGTGCCGCTTGATCGGCAAGGTGCTGAATACGCCCTACACCGTGCTGCTGCATGGCGAGACCGGTACCGGCAAAGAGGTGGTGGCGCGCGCCATCCATACCGCCGGCCCACGCAGTGGTAAAGCCTTCGTGGTGCAAAATTGTGCAGCCTTTCCCGAAGGGTTGCTGGAAAGCGAACTGTTCGGCTATCGCAAGGGGGCGTTCACGGGGGCTGAACGCAACTACACCGGTTTGTTCGACACCGCTCACGGCGGCACATTGCTACTCGATGAAATCGGCGATATGCCGTTGTCGTTGCAGGCCAAGTTATTGCGGGTTTTACAGGAGGGCGAGATTCGCCCATTGGGTGCCAGTACGGCCCATAAGGTCGATGTACGCATTATTGCCGCGACGCACCGTGATCTTCCCGCGATGGTCGCCGAGGGCAGCTTTCGCGAGGACCTGTATTACCGGCTCGCGCAGTTTCCCATTGAGTTACCGGCCTTGCGTGAGCGGGATGGCGATGCGTTGCTGTTGGCTCGGCATTTTGCGCAAAAGGCCTGCGTTGCGCTGGGTCGCGTAGCGGTGGCCTGGTCAAGTGCGGCGTTGGACCAACTGTCCAGCCATGGCTTCCCCGGCAATGTGCGAGAACTCAAATGCCTGGTGGAGCGCGCGGTACTGCTCTGTGACGACGGTGTGATCCTGCCGGCGCACCTGCCCCTGTCACCGGCACCCGCCAACGATGCTGTCGATGCAACGTTGCGTCAACGCCTGGAGCGAGTGGAGCGGGTGTTCCTGATTGATTGCCTGCACAAGAACCGTGGCAATCGTACCCGTACCGCGCGGGAGTTGGGTGTCGCACGACGCACGCTGCTCTACCGCCTGGCACGCTTGAAGATCCCGGTTGGCGATGTTCGAGAGGAATGCTGAATAGCGTATGCGTGGACACCTTACTTTCATGGGAGATTCCTGATGCCTCTTCGTCCGTGGCAAGCCGTGGCGCTTGTGCTGTGTTTGCTGGGTGGCTGTAACGCCAATTATGTCTTTGACGATGCTGACTACCGTCCACTGGGTGACCCCCAGGCGAGCCGTCGTGGCCATTGAACAGGGGAGCCTTGCCATGCAGTTAGTGCTTGAAGTGTGCTCCGCCAGTGGCGAGCCGCCAGCCCGTAAAACCTTTGATGGTGTCGGCGGTGTGATCGGCCGTGGGACGGCGTGTGACTGGGTCATCCCCGACACCGCACGCTTGATATCCAGCCACCATGGCTTGGTCAGTTTTCGCGGCGGCCATTACTTTTTGACGGATATCAGCAGCAACGGTATCGGCGTATCCGGCAGCCTGGAGCGCTTGCGCAAGGGGCACGCGCGGCAGATCAGTGATGCAGACGTATACCAACTGGGGGCGTTGGAAATTCATGCCCGACTGATCGAGCATCAACGACCGCCGCTCGGGCGGAGCGAGGTGATTCCAGACGATGCTTTCCTGGGGCTGGACCCGATTCAGGCACTGGATCGCGAACAACGACGCGGCGAGTCGTCGCAAGAGCTGGAGGCATTGAACACGTTGACGGAATCGACCGCCCAAGCGTTCTCTCCGGGAACCGTGGACCAGGACCACCTGGTCGTACCGCAATGGGCTGAGCCTGTCAGTGACGTAGTACCTGCGCAGCCCGTTGTGGCTGCATCCGCAGTCCCTGAGACGTTCTGGGCGCAGTTCGGCGAGGCGTTGGGCATGGAGGTGGGGGCGCTCGATACGTCGGGTCGCGAGGCCCTTGCGATCAAGGTGGCCGGGTTGTTCAGGCAAGCCATCGAAGGTTTGCAGCAAAGCCTGCGAACTCGCGACGAGTTGAGCAGTGAGGTGCACCTGGGTTGGACCTCCCCGGCGCTTATGCGGCAGAACCCCTTGGTGGATTGTCCAGACGCCCAGGCGGCCTTGACGGCGCTGTTGGGGGACGGTGAGTTGGGGCATCTGCCGCCCGAACGGGCGGTGGCCCACGCCTGCCGGGACCTGCAGATTCATCAGTTGGCCTTGGTGGTGGCCTGCCGTGCCGTCGTTCGCAGCGCGCTGGCGGCCTTTGCTCCAGGTCATCTGCTGCTGTGCTTCGAACGCGAGGGCAAGCCGCCCAGGCTCCTCACCGATGGCGCTCATTGGCGGGCGTACCAGCGCTATTACCGACGGCTGACCGACGAGGCGTCGTTGGGCGATCAATTATTACGCAACGACTTTTGCAAGGCCTACGAAGAGCAGGTGCGCCTGGTCTCCAGCCTGCATGCGGCTTACCCGGGATGACGTTCATGTATCTAACCACCGTTGCATCAACACTGCTGGCACTGGGCATGTTGACCGGCTGCAGCAGCGTTTCACCCTTTTCGACCTTGACCAAGCTGGACCTGGCGTTGATGGCCAGTGACGAGGTCAACCCCGACCTTCATGGCCGTCCTTCACCGGTGGTGGTGCATTTGCTTGCGCTGCGGCACCCCGTGGCATTCGAGAATGCCGACTTTTTCAGCCTCTATGGACGGGCCGAGCAGGCCCTGCCCAAGGACTGGGTCAGCAGCGAAGAGCTGGAGCTGCGGCCCGGTGAACGGTTGATGCTCAAACTCAGTGTCGAGCCCCAAAGCCGCTATGTCGGCGTACTGGCGGCCTATCGCGACCTGCCCCATGTGCAATGGCGACTGGTGCTGCCTGTTGCCCCCCAGCAACGGACGCGGGCCAGAATAATGCTGGACCAGAACGGTATTCGCATGGCCGCCCCGCAAACCGGTCGGACGGAGGATCGAGATGCACATCCATAACGTTATCTGGCAGGAAGGCATGTTGCTGCGGCCCCAGCACTTGCAGCACAGCGACCGCTACTATCATCAGCAGCTCAACCGAACGCGCTTGCTGGGCAGCGACGCCTGGGGGTTCCTGACCCTGGACATCGATGTGCAGTACCTCAACCTGGGCAAGGTGGTCGTCAACCAGGCCAGCGGCCTATTGCCGGACGGTAGCCTGTTCGAACTCAATGGCGCGATGGAACCTCTGGTATTGCAAGTGCCTGCCAACGTCGGTCGGCAAGCCGTGTACCTGGCGTTGCCGCTGGTTACCGACAATCAGATTGAAGTGCGCAGGTCGGAGCAACACGAAATCCTGGCGCGCTATGTTGCCTGTGAAATGGAGATCGGGGACTCCAATGCCGGTGTCGATGCCCGTTGCCAGATCAGCTGTGCGCGTCCGGACCTGCGCCTGATGCTGGGGGAGCATTCCGGTGATCCGTTCCATGTGAAGCTGCAGGTCGCTCAGGTGCTGGACTGCACCCGTGAAGGCGGCGTGCGACTGGATACCGATTTTGTGCCGACGTTCATCTTTTTGCAGGGTTCCGGGTATGTGTCGTCGTGCGTCAAGGAGGTCATCAGTCTGTTGGCCAGCCGTGGAGACGCGATTGCCGCGCGCATCCAAGGTAATGGCGCGTCGGCCGGTGCGCAGGTGGGCGATCTTCTGATGCTGCAACTGATCAATCGCGCTGAATTGATGTTGCGCCACTTTATGAGCCAGGCCCAGGTGCGCCCGGAAACGTTGTATCGCGAGCTGCTGTCGATCCTTGGGGAATTGGCCACGTTCGCCACCGACAGCAAGCGCGCCCAATTGGAGGTGCGTTACCAGCATGGTGATCAAGGCGCGAGCTTTCGCGGATTGATGGAGCGCCTGCGCGCGGTGCTGTCGATGGTGCTGGAGCAGCATGCCATTGAGTTGACGCTGCAACCCCGTCAGTACGGTGTGCTGGTATGCCCGGTGAGTGACCTCAAGTTGCTGGGGACGGCGACGTTCATCCTGGCGGCAACCGCCCAGTGTGATTCGGAAACGCTGCGTCACCGGCTGCCGGCGCATCTCAAGATTGGACCTGTGGAGCGCATCCGCGAGTTGGTCAACCTGCATCTCACCGGTATCAGGATCAAACCGTTGCCCGTAGCGCCGCGACAGATTCCGTTCCACGCAGGCAAGACCTATTTCATGCTCGAGCTCAGCGCCCAGGACATCGCGCAGTTGGAGCAGTCAGGTGGATTCGCCCTGCATGCCAGCGGCGAGTTTACCGAGCTGGAACTCAACTTCTGGGCTATCAGGAACTGAACCCTATGAGGATGGACAGTGAATACCCGCAGGACGAAAAAACCGTCTTGCTTGACCGCGAGGGACGCGGTCCGGCGCAGGGGGCGGTGACGGATTTCCCATCGCCGCCGCGTTTCGAGCAGCTGGAGGACAGGATGATCTATACCGCCCGGCTGCACAGCGCGCAGAGTCTGACTGTGGGCCCCAACATCCTGGTGGCGGCGGCTTGGGACCTGTTGTCGCAGGTGGTGCAGCTCAAGGGCAGCTCCGGCCGTGAGAGCCTGCAGACCCTCAACGACCGGTTGTCTTCGGGCATCACGACGTTTGAAGCGCACGCCCTGCACCTGGGGGGGGAGGAGGGGCAGGTGATGTCGGCGCGCTATGTGCTGTGCAGCGTCATTGACGAGGCGGTGGTCACCACCGCGTGGGGCCGTTGCAGCGACTGGTCCAGGTCAAGCCTGTTAAGTCGCTTTCACAACGAAACCTTTGGCGGCGAGAAGTTTTTCCTGCTGCTGGAGCGATTGTCCCGTGACCCTGTCAAGCACGTGGCCATGCTGGAGCTGATGTACCTGTGCCTGTCACTGGGGTTCGAAGGCCAATACCGCGTGATGGAGCGGGGAGGTGCTCAGCTGGAAGGGGTACGCGACGCGCTGTACCGGCAGATCAGGCATGTGCGGGGCGATCGGCTCTCGATGGCCGCGCCATCGGTGGCAGGCAAAGTCCGCGCCGTGCCGGTGCGCATGCTCTGTGCCAAGTGGCTCATTGCTGTTGGACTGGCCTGTTTGCTGGCGATGTACTCAGGGTTTGCCTGGGTGCTGGGCACGGAGCGCATGACGGTGCTGCAACCTTTTCAATCGTTGGCGTCGGACCAGGCTCGGACGCCCTTGTAACGCTGGGAGCAATGAATGAACGCATTCTTCAAGGGCGCGGGCACGATGCTGCGCAAGATTTGGTTATGGAGCCTGTTGCTGGTGCTGTCCAGCGCATTGCTGGTGTGGTTTTTCGGACCATTGCTGGCAGTGGATGACCATCGGTTCTGGCAAAGCGCGACGGCTCGCTTGCTGACCATCTGTGGCCTGTTCCTACTGTGGGGACTGGCAATGGTGGTGGTAGGCGCACGGCGCGCCACGCGGCTCAACCAGCCGGAACACCAGGCGCATCATCAGCGCCAGGGGCTGATCCACGATGAGCAAAGTCAGGTACGCGGGCGATTCAAGGAGGCGCTGCAAACCCTGAAAACCTCCCGCCGCTACGGTGAGCGCAGTGAGCGTTGGCGCAATGCGCTGCCCTGGTACCTGTTGATCGGCCAGCAAGGCAGTGGCAAGACCCATCTGCTGGCCGCCAATGGATTGCAGTTCCCACTCGATCGGGCCGAGTCGCCAATACCAGGTGCAACGGCCTACTGCGACTGGTACTTCGCCGATGACGCCGTGCTGCTGGAGACTGCCGGACGTTATCTGGACCAGCCTGACCGTACGGTGGATGCGGCGGGATGGTCGACGCTGCTCGGTCTGCTCAGGTCGCGCCGTCGGGCTCGCCCGCTCAACGGCGTTGTGGTGACGTTGTCGGTGGATACGCTTTGGGGGGGCAATGAGCATGACCTGGAACTCCACGCGCGTCATGTCCATACTCGCTTGCAGGACATCCAGCAGACGCTGCATGTGGATGTGCCGGTTTATCTGGTGTTGACCCGGGCCGACCGTTTGCCAGGGTTCGCCGAGTTTTTTGATGCGCAGCAGGGCGACGGCACGGAAGACATATTGGGCGGGCACCTGGTGGCGGGCACGTCCGGATCCGACATTGCCCAGGTGCGCGAGGCCTTCGAGGCGCTGCTCCAACGCCTGGGGGCGGAGCTGATCCCACGCTTGCATCAGGAGCGTAGCGGCGAGCGCCGCGATCGCATGCTGGATTTTCCTCGGCAGGTCGCACGCCTGGGCGACCGCTTGGGCCTGTTTGTCGAGACGGCTTTTTCCGCTCAGCGTTATCAGCGTATCAATGGCCTGCGAGGGTTCTACCTGACGTGTGCGAACGTGGGCGATACGCGCTCGCAGTTTGTCCAGGGCTTGTTCCGCCGGGTGATCTTCGCCGAGGCCGATCTTGCCGGGCTGCATACCCCCGAGCGCCACCGCCTGCATCGACGCCAAGGAGGGCTGGCGCTGGCCACGGCGCTGGTCATCGGTATGGCGGGGTGGTTATGGGGGCACAGTTATTCATTCAATCATCAGCGTCTGATGCAGTTGCAGGCGCTGAACACGCCGGCGCCTGCCCAAGCTGATGCGGACGAGAGCCGGGTATTGCTGGCGCTGCTGGACAGTCGTCTGGCAGCGACCCGCGTGTTTCCACCTGTCACTGAGGTCCGCTGGGTTGATCGAGCCGGCTTGTATCAAGGGCAGGTGAGTCGTCCGTTATTGACCGATGCCTATCACGAGAGCCTGCGCCATCAGTTACTGCCGCACGTGGCAACCCTGCTTGAAGAACAGGTGCAGGCCAGCCTTGGCGAGCGCGAGCGGTTGCTGGACAGCTTGCGGGCGTACCTGATGCTCAACCTGCGCGAACGGCGTGATAACGCGTGGTTGGCGGAGTACATGGCAGGCCATTGGTCTGCGCGTTATGCGGGGGACACTTCGACGCAGACGCGTTTGAACGAACACCTTGGGCGATTACTGGAGCAACCGTTCGCAGCCCCGTTGAACGATACACTGGTGGCCCAGGCCCGCCAGGCATTACGCGGCGAGTCGCTGGCAGAGGTGGTTTACCGTGCACTGCGTGAACAAGCCCGCAGCCTGGAGCCTCTGCGACTGGCCGATGGCGGCGTGTTCGCCAACCTTGAGCCGCCCATACCCGGTTTCTACACCAAAAGGTACCAGCAGTATTTCGAAAAGCAGGGCCCTGCGCTGGTCAATGCCATTGCCCAGGATAACTGGGTGCTTGGGGAAGGTACCGACCTCAGCGCCATGGATATGCGCCGGTTGCTGCAGGCACTGGAACAGCGTTATTTGAGTGAGTACGCCGATGCCTGGAGTGACGCCCTCGGTCGTGTCCGCCTGCAGGAAAGTGACAGTTTGCGGCACAGCGCCGACCAACTGGCGAGCCTGATATCCGCCCAGTCGGCGTTGATGCGCCTGTTGCAGCAGGTTCGCGAAAACACCCGGCTGTTATCGATCCATGATCGGGTCGAGGCGCTGAGCCAGCAGGCCGGCGAGTCAAGTGCAACGGTGTCCGGTGCGTTGGTCAAACCGTTACAGGGCCAGATGCTGCCTGACACGGCCCGGCGTGCGTTGCAGCGCCGCTTCGAACCACTGCACCTGCTACTTGATGAAGAACAGAACCCGGGTGCTGAACTGACCCAGGCATTGCGGCTGCTCGATGAATTACACCTGCAATTGTCGTCGCTGAGCCGGGAGAGTTCCCCGGAGCAGGCAGCGTTTACATGGGTCAAGCAGCGCATGGAAGGGCAGCAGCCTCTTCTGGCCAACCTGCGTAATGCCGCCGCCCGCTTGCCGCTGCCGCTCAAGGGCTGGCTCGAAGACATTGCCGACCACGCCTGGCGTCATCTGCTCGATGGCACCTATGTCTACGTGAACCAGCGTTACCAAAGCGAGCTCTATGGTTTTTACGCCAGGGCCATCCAGCGTCGCTACCCGTTCAATGCGCATGCTACCAGTGACGTTGCCCTGGGCGATTTCCAGACGTTTTTTAAACCTCGAGGTTCCATGGCGCGCTTTTATGAAACGTACCTGCGGCCTTTTATCAGCGCTGATGGCAACCGGTATCGACTGCGGGGCCTGGACGGTCGCAGCCTGCCGATATCGCGCTCGCTGTTGGACCAACTGGCCAGGGCCCAGATGATTCGGCAAGGCTTTTTCACCGAGGAACAGGGTGAATGGGCCGTTCGATTCACCTTGGCGCCCTACAGTCTCGATCAAGCCGTCAGCCGGGCGATCCTGCGAGTGGGTGACCAACACTTGGAATACCGTCATGGGCCGATTGTGCCTATGGCCTTCCACTGGCCAGGCGAGACGCCTGGCAGCCGCAGCAGCCTGGTGCTGGAACGGGGTACCGAGCGACCGCTGGGGATCGAAAAAAACAGCGGCGAGTGGTCGTTGTTCCGCTTCTTCGACCTGATGCAGAGTGAGCCGGCAAATGGCAGGGATGCGCACATTCTCAAGGCCGACCTGGCCGGGCTGCGCGCCAATTACCTGCTCACCAGCCAGCGCAACCCGAGCCCGTTCCAGATGGCGGCATGGCGCACCTTCCGCCTGCCGGAGCAACTGTGAACACGGCGCACACCTGGCGCAGCGCCGGGCGCACGGTTCAAGGCAAGTTGCGTTCGCGCAACGAGGATGCGTTCCTCGATTGCCCCCAGCGTGGGTGCTGGGCGGTCGCCGATGGAATGGGAGGCCATCAGGCCGGGGATGTGGCCAGCCGATGGGTAATCAGCAGTCTTGCATCGCTGCCGGATCAGGGCAGTTTTGATCAGCGTGTCGAGGCCGTCCGGCGCTGCCTGCGCGGGCTCGACAGCCAACTGGGGCAGGCGCCGACTGCGCCGGCCGACGGTCCGGCGGGCATCATGGGCAGTACCGTGGTTGCACTGTTGCTCGAAGACCAGCGTGCGGCCTGCATTTGGGTGGGCGACAGCCGTTGCTATCTATGGCGCGGGCAGCGGCTGTACCAGCTGTCCCGTGACCATACCGTGTTGCAGCAACTGATGGATACGCAGCAGTTGAGCCTGGAACAGGCTCGGGTCTATCCGGGCGCGAGGGCCTTGACCCGTGCGATCGGCGCCCGACAGGCACTGAGTCTGGAGGTACTGGAGCTCAGTACTCAACCCGGGGATGTATTTTTGTTGTGCAGCGACGGCCTGTACCAGGGGCTCAGCCATGGCGAGCTGGGCAGCGCCATGAGCGTAGGCACACCATGGCGGGTGGTGGAGCGATTGTTCAACGACGTGTTACGCGGGCCGGCGCGGGATGACCTTACGGCCGTCGTGATCCAGCCATGAGCGAGGAGGCAAGCTCGCCGAACTTGCTTGCCGGGCGCTATCAGCTTGAACGCAAGCTGGGCACAGGCGGCATGGGAGTGGTCTATCGCGCCCGGGACCTGCTGCATGAGACGTTCGGTGAGCCCGCCTCCAGCGTGGCCCTGAAACGCTTGGACGAAACATTTTCCGCGTGCCCTGACGCCCCTGTACTGCTGTACAGCGAGTTTGCCCTCACACGCCGCTTGCGGCATGAGCATGTGGTGCGGGTGTTTTCCTTCGAAGTCGACACGCTGCACCAGGTGGCATTCTTCACCATGGAGTTGCTGCACGGCATGACCCTCGATCGGCTGCTGATGGAATGTCCACAAGGAGTGCCCTGGCAGGAACTGCAGCCCATGGCCTTGCAGCTGTTGGACGCGCTGGCGTACACCCACCAGCAGGGCATTCTCCATGGCGATGTGAAGCCCGCCAATATCATCGTGGGTGAGCAGGGAGTGCGTTTGTTCGATTTCGGCCTGGGCCGGTCGAAAGTGCAGCAGACAGCCGGGCTGCCGGGCTTGAACCGCAGCCGTTTGAACGCCTGGACGCCCGCGTATGCAGCGCCGGAACTGATGGCGGGTGGGGGCTTGTCAGCGGGCGCCGATTTGTATGGTGCGGCCTGCGTGATCTATGAATTGGCCCAGGGCCAGCGCCTGGGTGAGCGCCAGCCCGATCGACCACTGCCGCGGCCGCGCCGATTGCCCAGGCATTGCTGGTCGGCGCTGCACTCAGCGTTGGCCATGGATCCGCAGCGGCGCAGCGTTTCCGTCGCCGAGTTGCGCGAGGCACTGGATGGCCGGCGGCGGTACTGGTGCCTGCCATTGGGGTTTCAGCCGGGCAAGTCATGCAATTGACAGTACTCGGCCCAGCTCAGGCCGGCCATCTGCGCCACTTCCTTATGCACTTCAAGACGCTGGGCCTCAAAGGCTTCGCGGGAGTCCGCAGTCAGCTTGAGGGTCAATTCCCAGGCAAACAGGCCCTGGCGCTCGGCTTCGGCTTCGAAGGCTTCATGCAGGCGTTCATCGCGGTACTGCGCCAGGGTTTCGCCCTTGGCTTGGGCCGCAAGCGGGTTGAGGGTGTTGAGTTCAAGAGCCACGTCCGGATGTTCGCTCAGGAATCTATCCAGGGCGCGCTGGTGGTTATCGCCAGGTGGGGTCAAAGGTTTACTCCTGAAAGGGAACGGTATCGGAGCCCTCGGCAGGTTCTCGGCGTCGGGGCGCCGATCGTCCACAAGGGCCTAAATTGATTTGGAATAATGACGGGTAGTGTGGCAAAAGTCTTTCGCTCACGGCATCAGGGCGTGTAGCGTGACAAGGGTTTTTGGGCCTGCCCCTTGGGGGCAGAGAGCGATGGCAGAGGGATGGGGCATGGCGCAAACGCTATTCAAACTTTTCCTTACTCAGCGCCTGGCGGCCTTGGCCAGTACCGAGTCATTGCGTGCCATCCGTGAAGGGCTGCTGTGGATCCTGCCCTGCCTGCTGGTGTCGGCAGGGTTTCTGATCCTGTCCGAGTGCGCCCGAGCACTGGGCTTCGCCCCACAGGTGGTGACATTCCTGGCCGGGCTGCACAACCAGATCAGCTCAGTGATCCCGCTGCTGGTCGCCGCTTCCATCGGTTACATGCTGGCTATCCAGCACCGCCTGCCACAACTGCCGGTGGCATTCCTGTGCCTGGCCCATGTGGTGGTGGCGACGTTTATCCTGCGCGAATACCCTCGGGCCTCGGCGACGTTCGTGCTGTTCATCGCTATCGCCTCACCGTTGCTCAATGTGCCGGCCATTGCCTGGCTGCACCGTTTCCGTTGGACCCGCCTGGTCAACGAGGACCTGGTGGGGCACAACCTCAGGGGCACGATCAATATGGTGGTGCCAGGCCTCATCACGGCCCTGTTGCTCGTGGCGGTGTTGTCCTCGCTGTTGCAGGTTCCGTATGTGGCGCAGCTTCAGGGGCCTCAGGTACTGGATGCCCTGGAGTCGCCCTATGGCAGCGGTTTGTTCGTGACCCTGATGAACTCATTGCTGTGGTTTTTCGGAATCCACGGTGTGTACGCCATGCAGCCGCTGTTCGATGTACTGGACCAGGCCGTGGTGCTCAATAGCGCAGCGTCGGCGGCGGGCGAGCCGATCAGGTATGTATTGAACAGCGGCCTGCTGGGCAGCTTTGCTTTTATCGGCGGCTCGGGCGGTGCGTTGTGCCTGCTGCTGGCGATCCTGCTGTTTTCCAAGAGCCAGTCCATGCGCCTGGTGGCGATGGCGAGTTTGCCGCTCTCGCTGTTCAACGTCAGCGAGGTGCTGCTGTTCGGCTTGCCGATCATTCTCAACCCGCGCTTGTTCCTACCGTTTCTGTTAGTGCCCGCCGTCAATGCCATGGTGGCGTTGACGGTGGTGCAGGTGGGTTGGGTGTCGCCGGCGGTCGCCAGTGTACCGTTCACCGCACCGATACTGCTCAATGCCTACCTCAGTACCCATGGCGACCTGGCGGCGGTGGTGCTGCAACTGGGGTTACTGGGCCTGGGCACGCTGGTGTATGCGCCCTATGTGCGCGCGATCCATCGCCAGCCCGCCGAAGGCGGTACGGTGTACCTCAAGTCCCTGGACATGACCTTTCACGGCCTGGAAGAAAAAGGTCGGCTGCGCGAGCTTGACCCCGTGCTGGCGTCGCACCGGATCCAGTTGCGCCAGGCCAATGAACTGAGCCGCATCCAGCAGATCAGCGACTATGAGTTCTATCTTGAATACCAACCGCAGGTCTCGACCCGCACCGGGCTGTGCACCGGTTGCGAAGCGCTGATGCGTGCCCGCGACGCCCACGGTACGGTGCATTCGCCTTGGGAGTTCCTGCAATGGCTGGCCCAGGCGCGGTTGATGCCGGACGTGGATATGTGGGTGGCATCCCAGGCGATTCGCCAGTACCAGAAATGGCAGAAACTCGGCTTTACCCTGCCGATGACGATCAATATTTCCAGCGCCACCCTGACCGACGCCGCCTACGGCGAGCGCCTGGTGGCGATCCTCGCCCAGGCCCACGGCCAGGTGTCGGTGGAGATCACCGAAGATGCACTGGTCAGTGATATCCCGGCCACGCGCCAGAACATCCAGAAGTTGCAGGCCATCGGCGCCAAGGTCTATATCGATGATTTTGGCACCGGGTTTTCGGCCTTGAGTTACCTGCACCAGTTCCCGGTGGACTTCATCAAGATCGACCGCAGTTTCGTGGTGGCGCAGCACGATCCCAAGGGCGCCCAGGTCCTGACTGGCATGCTGCGTTTCTGCGAAGCGCTGAACCTGGGCGTGGTGGTGGAGGGCGTGGAGACCGCCGAGCAGTTGGCCTTCTTGAACACCGGCGACGAGCTGATTATCCAGGGCTGGTATTTCAGCAAGGCACTGCCGGGAGACCAGCTGGAAAGCTTTGTGCGCCAACGGGTGGCCATGGCGCAGGGCTAGTAGCCGCGTTGGGTTTGTTCGATCTCCTCGACCAAGCTATCGATACCCGCCAGGCGTGCACGGTTGTCGTGATCCCAGGGGTGAAAGCCGGGTTTGAAATAGTGCAACCACGGCCGCAGCATGCGCGGGAAAACGCCCTTGGGGCCATAAAGAAATTTCAACATGCGCCAGAAGCCTTTGAGGTGCCCACCCGCCTTGCGGTCGGCAATCAACAGACGCAGATGAAAATCCAGCACCACCAGCCAAAAAAACACCGTGGTGGTGAGCATGGCGCCCGTGCGCAGCAGGTAGCGTTTGGGGCCAGGTTCGATCACCGTGTTCCACACATCAAAGGCCACGGCTTTGTGTTCGGTTTCTTCCAGGGCGTGCCAATACCACATCTGTTGGTAACCCTTGAGCGAATCGCCAAAGCGTGACGGATCGCTCAGCAGGATCTCCGCGAGCATCGCCGTGTAATGCTCCAGGGCAATGGTGATCGCCAGGTTGAAGGCGGGCGGGAAATGTTTTTTCTGCAGGTCGAGGATGAACTTAAGCCGACGGTCCAGGGTGTGCGCCGGAAGCCCGGCTGCTTGCATCAGGTCGTTATAGGCCACATGTTCGCGGCTGTGCATGGCCTCCTGGCCGATAAATCCCTGGATCTGTTTCTTTAGCGCCGGGTCGTCGATGCGTTGGCGGTAGTGGCGCACGCTGTCCATGAAAAACAGCTCGCCCTGGGGGAACAGCAGCGACAAGGCATTGAAGAAATGCGTGATGAACGGGCCTTGTTCGTGCCAGTCGGTGATGCGCTCGGCGGGCAGGGCAAAATGGAGGTCGCGGCGGATCGGCAACATGGTTCGTGCTCCTGTTCAGAGACGGGGCTCGTCGTTGGTTTCAAACACTGGTCTGCGTTGCTTGGGGGCCATGCGCTTGGTGGCCAGCACCACCAGCGCTTGATAGGCCGCCGGCAGGCAACGGGCGAGCAGGTCGAGGAAATACGCATCGCGGCCAATCAGCACGCGACGCTTGTTGTTGCGCACGCCTTGCAGGATCACCTTGGCGGCCTGGTCGGCATCGGTGATGAAGAGTTTTTCGAAGTCGGCGCGGGCCTGCTGTTCGCTGTGGATCAGGAAGCCGGTCATGTTCGCGTCGATGCGGCTGCTGCGGCAGATATCGGTGCGGATGCCGCCGGGGTGCACGCAGGTGGCCGAGACGCCGCAGCGTTGCAGGTCCAACTCCTGGCGCAGGGCTTCGGTAAAGCCGCGCACGGCGAATTTGGTCGCGTTGTAACCGCTCATGCCGGGCTGGGCAAACAGGCCGAACACGCTGGACGTGTTGATCACATGGCCGTCGCCACTGGCCTTGAGGTGCGGCAGGAACGCCTTGGTGCCGTAGACCACGCCCCAGAAGTTGATGCCGACGATCCACTCCAGGTCGGCGTAGTCCACGCCTTCGACCGTACTCGACAGGGCCACGCCGGCGTTGTTGAACACCAGGTTGACCTGGCCATGCTCGGCCACGCAGCGCGCCGCCCAAGCCTCCATGGCCGGGCGGTCGGACACATCCAGCACCTGGGTGGTAATTGTCACCGGCGCCAGGGTCGAGGTCTTGATCAGTGCCAGGGTCTGCTCCAGGCCCTGGGCGTTTTTGTCCGCCAGTGCCAGGTGGCAACCTTCGCGCGCGAGTGCCAGGGCCAATGCACGGCCCATGCCGGATGCCGCGCCGGTAATCGCCGCTACGCGGCCGTTGAATGACTTCATGAGAGGCTGCCTTCTGCGGTGGAGTGGGGCGCCGTGGCCGGGCGGGTGGGAACAGTGAGGGGCAACAGGTCGACCGCATAGTCCTTGAGTGCGAACTGCCGGGTGACCCGCTTGAAGCGCCATGTCGAAGCGGGCCACAGGGTGGTGTTCTTGCCGGTACGTGGGTCCAGGTACCAGCTCTGGCAACCGCCGGTGTTCCAGATGGTGCGCTTGAGTTGGTCTTGCAATTGACGGTTGTAGGCCTGTTCCACCGTCGGTTTGACGTCCACCGTGGCGATGCGATGGCGCTGCATCTGCCTGAGCGCGTCGAGGATGTAGGTCACCTGCGCCTCGATCATCAGGATCATCGAGTTATGGCCCAGGCCGGTGTTGGGCCCGATGATCAGAAACAGGTTGGGATAGCCCGGCACCGTGGTGCCCTTATAGGCGTGTGCACCGTCGCGCCAGGTGTCCATCAGGTCCACACCGTCGCGACCGATGATGCAGTCCCGGGGCAGCGGGTCAGTGGCCTGGAAGCCGGTGCCGAAAATCAGGCAGTCGGCCGGGTGCTTGATACCGTCGGCGGTGATCACGCCGTCGGCTTCGATACGCAGGATTTTGTCGGTCACCACCTCGACATTGCTGCGCGACAGCGCCGGGTAGTAGTCATTGGAGATCAGCACACGCTTGCAGCCGATGGTGTAGTCCGGCGTCAGGGCCTTGCGCAGGGAAGGGCGCGGCACTTGTTTGCGAAGGTGGCGCAGGGCGACTTTCTGCACCATTTTCATCAGCCGCGGATGCAGCGCAAAGCCCAGCACACGGCCTTCCAGTGCCCAGTAGAAGGCGCCACGCACCAGGCGCTGGGTAACAGGCAGGTGCTTGAACAGCCAGCGTTCGAACGCTGAAATCCCGCGATCCGGCTTGGGCATGATCCACGGTGGAGTGCGCTGGAACAGATCCAGGTGCGCCACCTGCGGCGCAATCTGCGGCACGAACTGGATGGCACTGGCTCCCGTGCCGATCACCGCCACGCGCTTGCCTTTCAAGGCGTATGCGTGATCCCACTGCTGGGAGTGGAAGCGCTTGCCCTTGAAGGTTTCCAGCCCCGGAATCTCCGGCAGCGCCGGGCGTGCCAGGGCGCCCATGCCCGACACCAGCACCCGCGCACTGACGTGGCGGCCATCGCTGAAACTCAACTGCCAGCGTTGTAGTTGTTCATCGAACACCGCGCGCTTCAGGCCCATGCCGAAACGCAGGTAGGGCGCCAATCCGAAGCGCACCGCGCAGTGTTCCAGGTAGGCGCGGATTTCCGCTTGCGGCGCGAACTGACGTGTCCAGTCCGGGTTGGGCGCAAAGGAAAACGAATACACATGGGACTGCACATCGCAGGCGCAACCTGGGTAATGGTTGTCCCGCCAGGTGCCGCCGAGGGTGTCGGCCTGCTCGGCGATAAAGAAGTCGGTGAACCCCGCTTCCTTGAGCTTGATCGCCATGCACAGGCCGGCAAAACCCGAACCGATGATGGCGATGTCGATGGAATCACTGTGGGCATTCATAGGCGGTCCTTCATGGGCATCGGATGTGCTCCTGTTTTTGTTGTGTCTTTTAGATAGAACACCATTGCAAAGAAAAATTGAATTAATTATTTTAAAAAAGATTTTAAATAATCTACCTGAAAATAGCGCCTACGCTAGGACCTTGTGCCTTATGTGCGACTTGTCCGACGGACGAGCGTGGTACGCACGCCGTTCAGGTCCAGGGTGTGGACGTTGGCCGAGGCCTTGATCAATTCCGGTCAGGTCGCCGGTCACAGGGAAGCTGAGGACGAGCTATGGCTGTGCAATGGGTGATTGCTGCAGGTGTGCTGGTGGGGGCGAGTGCGGTGCTATGGAGTTTCAGCGCCTGGATGACACGGCGCATCGAAGCCGCCGTTCCGATCAACGGGCGCTTCGTGGAGGTGAATGGCGAGCGCTTTCATTATGTGGAAGAGGGCAAGGGCCCACCGCTGGTGATGATTCACGGGCTGATGGGCAGCAGTCGCAACCTGACCTATGCCTTGTCCGGCCAGCTGCGTGAGCACTTTCGGGTGATCACCCTCGACCGTCCCGGGTCGGGGTATTCCACGCGGCATAAAGGTACCGCTGCGGACTTGCCGGCCCAGGCGCGGCAAGTCGCGGCCTTCATCAACCAGCTTGGCCTGGACAAACCCTTGGTGCTCGGGCATTCCCTCGGCGGGGCGATTTCCCTGGCCCTGGCCCTTGATCATCCTGAGGCTGTATCGGGCCTGGTGCTGGTGGCACCGTTGACCCATCCCCAACCCAGGTTGCCGCTGGTGTTCTGGTCGCTGGCGGTGCGACCGGCCTGGTTGCGACGTTTTGTGGCCAATACCCTCACCGTGCCCATGGGCCTGTTGACTCGACGTGCGGTGGTCAAGGGCGTGTTTGCGCCGGACGCCGCTCCCGAGGACTTCGCCACCCGGGGCGGCGGCTTGCTGGGGATGCGCCCCGATAACTTTTACGCTGCCTCCAGCGAGATTGCGCTGGTCAACGACTGCCTGCCCGGGATGGTCAAGCGCTACCCCCAACTGACCCTGCCCATCGGCCTGATCTATGGCGCGCGGGACAAGGTGCTGGACTTTCGCCGGCATGGCCAGGCCCTCGCCGATAAAGTGCCCGGCCTCAAGCTGCAAGTGGTGGAAGGGCGCGGCCACATGCTGCCGATCACCGCCACGGCGCGGGTGGTCGAGGCCGTGCTGCACGTGGCCAAGCGCGTGCGCCCGGTGGAAACGGCCATGGTCCTGCATCCGCCCTTTGCCTTGGCGAACAAATAATCGTGGCCCTCATCGCCGGGTCGAGCGTCGCAAATGCCTGCCCTAGAGACCTGACCAAACGGCTGAAAAACAGACTGTTCAGTCATGTAAAAAAGGCCTCGAAAAAGTAGTTGACGACCTAACGATTCCGCGCTATTTATTTAAAAAAATATTTCAATATTTATTTTGAAATGATTTTTGAAATGCCTAAGAGCGAATAAAAATGAAAAAAACGTCTTTTATCGCATGGTTGATTTCCCGGAGCATCCAGCGCTCCCTGAACCTGTTTACCGCCTGCCTGCCAAGGAGGCTGCCATGAACCAGACCCTGGCAGCGCCAAGCATTTGGACCGACGGCAAGCGCCACCTGTGGTGGTTGGGCATCCTGCCATTGGCCACCCCTCTGTTGTCCGGCGCACTCGCCATTGCCACTGGTATCCAGCAACTGTGGTGGGTCGGTGTACTGGTGATCTTTGGCCTGATCCCCCTGATCGACGGGCTGCTCGGCGAAGACATCAGCAACCCGCCCGAATCCGCCGTCAACCACCTGGAATCCCAACGCTACTACCGCTGGATCGTCTACACCGGCGTGCTGTTCGTCATCTCGTCGGTGGTGATTACCGGATGGCTGGCCGCCGGCGGCATCGACTGGATCATCCGGGGCGGCCTGCTGCACGCCACCGCCAACCTTGAACCTTCCAGCTGGTTGGCCCACGCCGCCGGTTACATCACTGAGCGTGCGCAACTGCATGGTCAACCAAGCTGGTTTACCTACCTGGGCATGGCCATGTCCACGGGGGCTGCCACCGGTATCGCGATCAACACGGCCCATGAATTGGGGCACAAGCCCAATACCCTGGAAGTGTTCCTCGCCAAGGTCACCCTGGCGCCGACGTTTTACGGGCACTTTTATACCGAGCACAACCGCGGCCATCACGTGCGCGTCGCCACGCCGGAAGACCCGGCCAGCTCGCGGCTGGGTGAGAGTTTCTGGGCTTTCCTGCCACGCTCGGTGTGGTTCAGTGCTCGCTCGGCCTGGAACCTGGAGCGCGAGCGCCTGCGCAAACTCGGCCTGCCGGCCTGGCATTGGAAAAACGCTGTGCTCAGTGCCTGGATGTACAGCGTGGTGTTGTGGGGCGCGATGATTGCCTGGCTGGGGGCAGCGGTGATTCCGTTCCTGGTTATCCAGGGCATCTACGGCTTCTCGTTGCTGGAAGTGGTGAACTATGTGGAGCACTACGGCCTTAAACGCCAGAAGTTGCCCAACGGTCGTTATGAACGGTGTTCGCCTCGGCACTCCTGGAACAGTAATCGGATTGTCACCAATATCTTTCTGTTCCAACTGCAGCGGCACTCCGATCACCACGCCAACCCGACGCGCAGTTATCAGTCGTTGCGCCACTTCGATGAATCGCCGCAACTGCCTTATGGTTACGCGAGCATGATTGTCTGGGCCTATGTACCGTACTTGTGGCGGCGGCGCATGGATCATCGAGTCCTTAATCATTATGCCGGGGATATCACCCTGACCAATCTTCAACCTTCACAGCGTTTGAAGTACCTGGAGAAGTACAGCGGCAGTGCCAAGCCGTTTTGATCTGAAGTAACACTGAGTGTTGTCGTGTACTCGGGGCCTGATTGCCGCGCAGGATTTTATCGCCCCGAGAAAGTGCTTTGACCCGAACAACAATAATTAAAGGGAAGGACGTACACCATGCAAATACCTGCCAAGTTCACCACCCATATCGTATTGGCCGTGCTGGGCCTGATCGCCTATCACCAGGCCCAGGCCGCGCGTATCGAACCGGCGGGCAGCGCCTTTACCGCCCAGGGCCCGATCAGCTTCTCCAAAGGCGCGCTGATCAGCGCCGATTGCACCATCAAGGTGGCCGGCAAGGTCGCTGCGGACGGTTCCTCGGTCAATGTCGACAAAGTCGAATTCGACGGCGGCCTCAAGTGCAGTCGGGTCGAAGCCATCAACTTGCCGTGGATTCTGGTCGCCAAAGATACCAGGAGCGGTTCCATGTCGAAGATCAGTGTGGATGTTCACGCCTTCGGCCTGGGCGGCAAGTGCGGGCCTTCTACCGCCGATGGCACCTGGGATAACGCCACCGGCAAGTTGGAAGCTGCCAATGTACCGATTGGCGAAGACTGCAAGATCAAGACGGTGTCGATCAAGATGCCGCCGAACTTCAAAGTTGTTGAATAGCGTGCTGCGGTAATTGAATTGAAATTTGGCTGGAAAGGGAAGTTCTGCAGTTTCACCGTGACCTCTCGTTCATGGCCATTACCCCCGGCGAAATGAATTCGCCATAACATGTGAGGAAAAACAATGAAAAGTTTGAAAACCCTCGTATCGTTGTCTGCTTTGGCTGTTTGCATGGGTGCTGCTTCGATGGCGAATGCTGTCAGCCTGAGCCCAATTAACACAGGCTTTACCGCCACGGGTTCGATCACGGTTAAATCCCCGTCGTCGATCCAGATTCCAGTGACGTGCAGTGTGACCTTTACCGGGAATGTCGATGGCAGTGGCCTTGGGAAAATCACCGATGTCGTCGTGGGTGGCAGTAATTCACTGTGTAACCTGCCGCAGACCACCAATAAGCCATGGACGCTAACGGCTACAAGCCTGACGGCTCCGACCGCCGTGGGCAACGTTACCAACGTGGGTTACAACATTACCGCTTCAGGTGTTATCCCATCGAACTGTGGCCCGTCCACAATCACCGTTGGGTATAACAACACCACTAAGGTGCTGACGGCCTCCAACCAGCCTTTGTCCGGAAGTTGCACCGTTCAAAGCTTGAGCGTGACCGTAGTGGGTGCCGGTGGAGTGCCTATTGTTGTTGTTCCTTGAGGCAGTCTTGAGGACAAAGGGCTGATCACCCATTGAAAGACAGGCACCTTGAATAAGGTGCCTGTTGGGTGGCCCCAACAGCAGAGTGGGCGACCATAAGTGTCCACAGGAGATGTTATGCAAGCGCTGATTCGGTGTGTCTGTAAGACGGTATCGATGTTGGTAGTTATTTTAATATCTTCCGTCTGCATGGGGGCAACATTTTCACCGGTGGGACCATTTGGTTCAATCACGGGTACGCTGACGCTTAAGTCGCCCTCGTCATTGCAAATTCCTATCAAGTGCGACATCCGCATGAGTGGCCAAGTGTCCCAAGATGGCACGGTCAGCATTACTAATAGCGTGATTTCAGGTGCGAATACGTTATGTCAGTACACGCGTACTGGCAGTACACCTTGGACACTGTCAGCCACCAGTCTTGCTGGTGTGACGATGTCGAATGTGCAGTTCTCAATATTCGGCCCTGGGGTGATTCAAAGTGCCTGTGGGCCCTCTACGCTCTCCGCTGGGTGGACGGGTTCATTTCGCCAATTGAATGCCTCGAGCCAGGTATTGTCGGGGAGCTGTACGCTGGTCTCATTAGAAGTGTTGTTCTGGTATTTGGATATTGTTCCTTAGTGGGTGTCGCCATAAAGGAAGTTGTAAGCGTTGCAACGCCTGTTGTTTGAGACATGCCGTTGGTCGCGGTGATAACAATAATTAGGAGTGGTAAATGAATAATAAAAAACAACACGCTCGCACCTTGTTAGGACTTGCGGTAGTCGGTGGGCTGGTGTTCGCTACTTCTGCACACGCCGGTGGTTTTGCTACACCCACGTTTGGGGCAGAAGGGTGGGGCCGCGCCTTTGGTGGTGGTTCAATGTTTAAAGATGATCCTTCATCGGCCTATAACAACCCCGCGGCCATGGCGTTTATCGATCACAACATTGCACAATTTAACGTCGATTACGCGCGTATCAACATCAAGTATAAAGGCACCGCCAAAGATTATGCTGGCAATGACCCTGCCAAAGTGACCATTGACCCCGTGACGGGTGAGACAAGCTCTGTGCCCCGCACCGGTGACGGCGGCCAAGGCGGGTTCACCGCCTGGTTGCCGACCGGTTTCATGGTGATGCCGCTCGGTGATCGTTTCGCCTTCGGCCTGAGCCAGGTCGTGCCTATGGGTGCGCGCACCACGTGGGATGACGATTGGGTCGGTCGGGACTTTGCCGTAGATACTCGGATTGAAACAGTGGGCGTGACCGGCTCCCTGTCATTCAAGGTCAATGACGAATTCTCCGTAGGCGCCGGCGCCATCGTTCAGCATACAAAAGGGTTTGTCAGTCAGAACGTCGACCTGCTTTCCGCTGCGGCCCTTTCGCCCAACATCGGCGTGCCATTTCCATCCGGTGCGGGGTACACGTTAATGCGTGTGAAGGTCGACAATACTTCGGTTGGCTGGTTCGCAGGCCTGGCGTGGAAGCCCACACCGAAAGACACTATTGGCCTGAACTACCACGCCAAGATCAAAAACAAACTGGAGGGTAAGTACAGCATTTATGCCGATCCGATTTCCACGGGATTGATTGATTCCGGGCTTCCCTCTCAGGCCTACCCGGGACTTACGCTTAATTCCAACGGCGCAAAAGCCTCTGCTCAACTGGACGTTCCAGCCAACGCCTCCGTTGACTGGGTGCACCAGTTCACCGACCGATTCACCCTCGGCGCCAGCGTCACCTGGACCCAATGGTCGTCGTTCAAGGACCTGACCCTGAAGTCTGAGGGTACGACCATTGTCGCCATTCCCTATAACTACAAGGATGCCTGGATGGTCTCCCTCGGCGGTGACTACAAGCTCACCGACGATTTCACCCTGCGCGCCGGTGTGGCCACGGACCAGACGCCGACGCGTAACTCCACCCGCGACCCGCGTATCCCGGACGGTGACCGGATTTTCACGTCCCTGGGTTTTGGCTACAAAATCCGCGCCATCCCAGGCCTGGGTATCGACGGGTCCTATTCCCACCAGTTTGTAGAGAAGGCCAAGCTGCAAACGCATAACCAGGACCGCCTGGGTGGGGCAACTCTGGATGGCAAGGCCGATGCTTACGGGGACGTGGTCAGCCTGGGATTAACCTACGAGTTCTGACGCGCCACTGCCGGGTGCAGTACCGGTGTAAACCTGCCGTCAGCGCATCTTTCTGCACGGTTTCACACCGGTCATGCATCGACGGGGCGCCTACGCGCCCCGTTCCGATTTCGTAACCACTCAACCATCAGGCTGAATCATTCAACCGACATTTCTTTCGCTCAATAATTAAATAAAAATTTCAAAACAAAATTTGAATTTGTCTTTCCAAGTTTGTAGTGTGGCTTTACGCCGCAGGTCGATCCGACCTTTCGCACGTAAACCACGCCCTGAATCGAGTAGAGGTATCCCCATGGTTATCTGGTTATTGGTGGGTGTCGCAGCCGCGATTGCCCTGGCGTATCGACAAGCTGCCGCCACTCTGTGGCTGGGCGCTGGCCTGATCTGGCTGACAGCGGGCTACCTGTTCAATGGGGTGGCGGCTTTCGGCGCCACCGTCGCGGCCGTGCTGGTGGTATTGCCGGCGTTGTTGATGAGCCTCAAACCGCTGCGCCGCGCGCTATTGACCGGCAAGGCCCTCAATCTGTTTCGCACGATCATGCCAGCGATGTCCGACACCGAGCGCGCCGCCATCGAGTCCGGCACCGTGTGGTGGGACGCTGAGCTGTTCAGCGGCAAGCCCGACTGGCAGCGCCTGCTGCAAGCGACCCCGGCGAGCCTGAGCGCCGAGGAACAAGCCTTCCTCGACAATGAAGTGGAAACCCTGTGCGATATCGCCAACGACTGGGAAACCACCCAGGTCTGGCAGGACATGTCCCCCGAAGGCTGGCAGTACACCAAGGACGCCGGCTTCCTTGGCATGATCATTCCCAAGCAGTACGGCGGCAAAGGCTTCTCCCACTACGCCCATTCCCAAGTGGTGATGAAGCTGTCGACGCGCTGCTCGGCGGCGGCGATTTCGGTGATGGTGCCCAACTCCCTGGGCCCGGCCGAACTGCTGCTGCATTACGGCACCGATGCCCAACGCAATTACTACCTGCCACGTTTGGCCCGGGGCGAGGACATCCCGTGCTTTGCCCTGACCAGCCCGTACGCCGGCTCCGATGCCGGGGCGATTCCCGATGTGGGCGTCGTCTGCAAAGGCACCCACGAAGGCCAGGAAGTGCTGGGGTTTCGTGTGACCTGGGACAAGCGCTATATCACCCTGGGACCGATCGCCACGGTGCTCGGTCTGGCGTTTCGCGCGGAAGATCCGGACGGATTGCTGGGGCCGAAGGGCTCGCTGGGCATCACCTGTGCCCTGATCCCCACCTCCCATCCCGGCGTAAACAGTGGTCGCCGGCACTGGCCGCTCAACGCCGTATTCCAGAATGGCCCGACCACCGGCAAGGATGTGTTCATCCCGCTGGAATGGGTCATCGGTGGCCGCGAACAGGTCGGTAACGGCTGGCGCATGTTGATGGAGTGCCTGGCCGCCGGTCGCGCGATTTCCCTGCCATCGGCCAACGTCGGCCTGGGCAAGGTCGCGGTGCGCGGCACCACGGCCTACGCGGCGATGCGCAAACAGTTCGGCTTGCCCATCGGCAAGTTCGAAGGGGTGCAGGCGCCGCTGGCGCGCATGGCCGGGCACCTGTATGCCTGCGATGCGGTGCGCAAGGTCTCGGTGGCTTCATTGGATGCCGGTGAGAAGCCCTCGGTGATCTCGGCCATCGCCAAGTACCACGTCACCGAACGCGCGCGGATGATCGTCAATGACGGCATGGACATCGTCGCCGGCAAGGGCATCTGCATGGGCCCGAATAACTTCCTGGCCCGTGCCTATCAGCAAAGCCCCATCGCCATCACGGTGGAAGGCGCGAACATCATGACGCGCTGCCTGATCATCTTTGGCCAGGGCCTCATTCGTTGCCATCCCTATGTGTTCCGCGAAATGGAAGCGGCGCGCAACCCGGACCGGCGCCAGGCGCTGGAAGATTTTGATAGCGCGATGTTCGGTCATGTGAGCTTTGTATTGGCCAACACCGTACGTGCGGCGGTGCATGCCCTGACCGGCGGGCGCCTGATTTCCGCACCGGCCAAGACCGACCCGGCGCTGGCGTCCTACTATCGCCAGGCCAATCGTCTGTCGGTGGTGCTGGCGCTGATCTCGGATATTTCCATGGGCGTGCTGGGCGGTGCCCTCAAGCGCAAGGAAAGTATCACCGGGCGTTTGGGCGATATTCTGTCGCAGCTGTACATCCTGTCCTGCGTGCTCAAGCGCTTCGAGGATGACGGCCGGCCCCAGGCAGACCTGCCGCTGGTGCATTGGGCGGCACAGGACGCATTGCTGCGTGCCCATGAAGCCCTTGCCGAAGTGCTGGATAACTACCCGTCGAAAGCCGCAGCAGCTGTGGTGCGTGGCTTGAGTTTCCCGTTCGGCATTCCCCTGCACAAACCCTCGGATCGCCTGCTGGCCCAGGTGGCCGATGTGGTGCAGACCCCCGGCGAAACCCGTGACCGCCTGTTGGCCAACTCCTACATTCCACGTCCGGAAATCGACAAGCTGGCCTACGGCGAATTGGGCTTCCGCCTGTTGCCGCAGGTGGAGTTGATCGACGCCCGGCTCAAGCCGGCCATCAGGCAAGGCCTGCTCGAACCGATGCCGATCGCCGCCACGGCCTTCACCGCCTGGCGCGTCAAGGCGCGGGCGCTGGACCTGATCAGCGACGACGAAGATGCCTTGCTGGCGCGCTATGTGGAATACGCCGACCACGCTATCCAAGTGGATGACTTCCCCCAGGACTTCGGTTTGCTGGAGGCGTTGCAGCAGCGCAGGCAGGCGTTGGAACCAGCGCCCAAACGCCGAACCGCCCAAGGTGAAAACGCCCCGGTCAACTAGGACAAACGCGGTCAATGTGGGAGGGGGATGGGTTCAATGCCAGTCATGTAGGAGCGAGCTTGCTCGCGAAGAACGTCTAAGCAACGCGTTCATTCTGGAGAAACGTGGTGGCCCTGAGTTTCTTCGCGAGCAAGCTCGCTCCTACATGACTGGCATTAGGGCTTGCCCCCTCCGACATGGATCGGGTTTACAAGGTCAGAATGTGTTGTGAGTGAATGCTGATATGAGTGACAGCTACCTATCGTTCGTCAATTCCCCCTGGGGCCGTCGCCTGGCCCAGGTGGTAGGCTTGCCCCAGCCCGTGCCGTTGCAGCGCCATCGCAGCGGCCAGCCAGGCCTGGCCAACCCGGTGATTGTCGCCGGGGCAGGGCGCCTGGCTGCGCAGGTGCAACAGGTGTTCAGCGCCACCGACACGGTCACCGCCACCCCGGCGACGCTCAAGGCGCCGTCCACGGTCAAGGTGCAGGGCGCAGTGTTCGATGCCAGCGGCATAACCGGCCTGCAACAACTGGACGAGCTCTATGAGTTCTTCCATGCCAACGCTAGACGCCTGGGCCAACACGGCCGCGTTGTGGTGCTGGGCACCGCGCCGGAACACTGCACCGAGTTGCCCCAGGCCATCGCCCAGCGTGCGCTCGAAGGCTTGGTGCGTTCATTGGCCAAGGAGTTGCGTCGGGCGATCACCGTGCAGTTGCTGTACGTGGCGCCGGGAGCGGAAGACGCACTGGACAGCAGCCTGCGTTTCTTCCTGTCGCGGCGCTCGGCCTATGTGTCGGGGCAGGTGGTGCGCCTGGAAAAACCGGTGGATGGGCAGGTCGCCGTCAATTGGGACAAACCCTTCGCCGGCCGACGCGCGCTGGTCACCGGCGCTTCCCGAGGCATTGGCCTGGCCATCGTCCAGGTCCTGGCCCGCGAGGGCGCCCATGTGGTCTGCGTGGACGTCCCTCAGGCCCAGGACTCGCTGCAACAGGCGGCCGCGAGTGTGGACGGTTCGGCGCTGCCGTTGGACATCACGGCAGCGGACGCCGCTGCCCAGTTGCATGCCCACGTCAGCCAATACGGCGCCTTCGACGTGGTGGTGCACAACGCCGGGATCACCCGCGACAAGACCATCGCCAAGATGCCTGAAGCGGCCTGGCGCAGCGTGCTGGCGGTCAACCTCGAAGCACCGTTGCAGCTGAGCAACGCCTTGTTGGATAGCCAGGGCCTGAATCCGGGTGGGCGTATCGTGTGCGTGTCGTCGATCTCCGGCATTGCCGGCAACCTCGGGCAAAGCAACTACGCCACCTCCAAGGCCGGCGTGATCGGCCTGGTGCAAGGCCTGGCCCCGCGTGCGGCGGCGCAACAGGTAACGGTGAATGCGGTGGCACCTGGATTTATCGAGACCCAGATGACCGCCAAAATCCCTTTGATGATTCGCGAGGCCGGGCGGCGCATGAACTCGATGTCCCAAGGCGGGCAGCCGATCGATGTGGCCGAAACCATTGCCTGGCTGGCGCACCCGGCGTCGGGCGGGGTCAACGGCCAGGTCGTGCGCGTGTGCGGCCAAAGCCTGCTGGGAGCCTGAGCCATGGACTACGTGACGCAGATCATCGACCCTCCGCCATCGCGCACGCGCCTGCTGCTGGACGGCGTACGTGCCCTGCGCAAACCCAAGCTCGAGGGTGCACCGCTGTTGCCCAAGGAGCGCCTGGTGCGCTCGGCGGTGGAATTGTCCGCTGCGGGCATTGCGGCTTACGGCCGTGCCTGCGGCTTTCGCCGCGAGCAGGGTGTGCCGTTGTCTTACCCCCATGTGCTGGCGTTCCCGCTGCACCTGATGCTGCTGACCCGTCCGAGTTTTCCGTACCCGGCCAGCGGCATGGTGCACCTGGCCAACCGCATTCGGCAGCACCAGCGCCTGCAGGAGGGCCAGGCGCTGCGCCTGGAAGTCTTTTGTGAACGCTGGGTGGCCCATGCCAAGGGCCAGGCGCTGAGCATCGCCACCCGCGCCTACAGCAACGGCACCTTGGTGTGGGAAAGCGACAGCCTGTACCTGCGCCGCGAGGTGAAAAATCCCGTCGGCGAGCCGTGGGAAGACGCGCTGGCGTTGCAGGAGGAGGGCCTGTTGCGCACCCAGCGCTGGGTGTTGCCCGCCGATCTGGGGCGGCGCTTCGCCAAGGTCTCGGGGGACTTCAACCCGATCCACACCTCACAGATCGGCGCCAGGCTCTTTGGCTTTCGCCGCGCCATTGCCCATGGCATGTGGACCCTTGGCCGCGCATTGGCCGCTCAACAACCCCCCGGTGGCCTGGAGCAGGCCCAAGCCCATTGCGACTTCAAACTGCCGATCTTTTTGCCCGGCCAGGTCGCCCTGTGGCAACACCCCGTGAGCGGTCCGCGCCGCGAATTCGAAGTGCGCAATTTCGCCGGCGACAAACCGCATATGCGCGGGCTATTTGTCTGGAATGAGAGCCCTACATGAGTGACTACAGCTTCAATCCGGCCCCGACCCGCCGCGTGGCGATTATCGGCGGCAACCGCATCCCGTTTGCCCGTTCCAACACGGTGTACGCCCACGACAGCAACCAGGACCTGCTGGTGGCGGCGCTGCAAGGCCTGGTCGACCGTTACAACCTGCACGGCCAGCGCCTGGGCGAGTTTGCCGCCGGCGCGGTGATCAAGCATTCACGGGATTTCAACCTGGCGCGTGAGTCGCTGCTGTCGACCACCTTGTCCCCGCAGACTCCGGCCTACGATGTGCAGCAAGCCTGCGGCACCGGCTTGGAAGCGGCCTTGCTGGTGGCGAATAAAATCGCCCTCGGCCAGATCGACGTGGGCATCGCCGGCGGCGCCGACACCACCTCCGACGCGCCCATCGGCATCAATGAATCCCTGCGCCACACCTTGCTCGCGGCCAACCGCGCCAAGGGCATGGGCGAGAAGGTGAAGGCACTGCTGAAGGTGCGTCCGTCGATGTTGTTCAAGCCGCTGTTGCCGCGCAATGGCGAGCCGCGTACCGGCTTGTCCATGGGCGAACATTGCGAAGCCATGGCCCAACGCTGGCAGATCAAGCGCCTGGCCCAGGACGAGTTGGCCCTCACCAGCCACCAGCGCCTGGATGCCGCGTATCAGCGCGGTTTCTTCGACGACCTGATCAGCCCCCATCGTGGCCTGGCGCGGGACAACAACCTGCGCGCCGACGCCAGCCTGGAGAAACTCGCCGGCCTGTCCCCGGCCTACGACCGCCAGCACGGTACCCTCACGGCGGGCAACTCCACGCCACTGACGGATGGTGCCTCGGTGGTGCTGCTGGCCAGCGAAGACTGGGCGGCGGCCCATGGCTGGCCGGTGTTGGCCTACCTGCGCACGGGCGAGACGGCGGCGGTGAATTTTGTCGACGGCAGCGAAGGCCTGCTGATGGCGCCGGCCTACGCCGTACCGCGCATGCTCAAGCGCGAAGGGCTGAGTTTCGCCGACTTCGATTTCTTCGAGATCCACGAAGCGTTTGCCGCCCAGGTGCTGTGCACGCTCAAGGCCTGGGAAGACGCCGATTACTGCCGCGAACGGCTCGGTCTGGAGGCGCCGCTGGGGGCCATCGACCGCGCCAAAATGAACGTCAACGGCGGTTCTCTCGGCTGCGGCCACCCGTTTGCCGCCACCGGTGGCCGGCAATTGGCGGCGCTGGCCAAGACCATTCACGAGCGGGGCGGCGGTCGCGGTCTGATTTCCATCTGCGCGGCGGGCGGGCTGGGCATTACCGCTATCGTCGAAAAATAGCCCCATCAAAAACAACAATAAGGAGACCGCCATGAACGCTATCAGCCTGGAACACACCGAACGGGTCTGGTTGAACGCTTACCTGCCCGGCGTCCCGGCGGACATCGATGCCGGTATCGAGGACTACCCGTCGTTGCGCGAGGTGTTCCTGGAGCACCTGGAGAAATTTCGCGAGCGGGTCGCCTACGTCAGCATCGGCACCGAGATGACCTACGCCGACTGGCAGGTGCAAGGCATTGCGTTCGCCGCCTGGCTGCAGGGCCAGGGTGTACAGAAGGGCGACCGCGTGGCGTTGATGATGCCCAACTGCCTGCAGTACCCGATCTGCCTGCTGGGCACGATCCTGGCCGGCGCGGTGGTGGTCAATGTCAACCCGTTGTACACCGCCCATGAGCTCAAGCACTTGCTCAAGGACAGCGGCGCCGAAACCGTGGTGATCTTCGAAAACTTCGCCCACACCCTGGAAAAAGTCATCGCCGGCAGCAGCGTCAAGCGCGTGGTGGTGGCCGCCATCGGCGACCTGCTCGGCAGCTTCAAGGGGGCGGCGATGAACTTCATCCTGCGTCGCGTGCAAAAGCAGGTGCCGGCGTTCAACCTGAGGGGCTCGGTGCGTTTCAACCAGGTGCTGAAACAGGGCCGCGCGCTCAACCACTTCCCGGTGGACATGCACCTCGACGACCTGGCCTTCCTGCAATACACCGGCGGCACCACCGGGGATGCCAAGGGCGTGATGCTCAGCCATCGCAATATCATCGCCAACCTGTTGCAGGCCAAGGCCTGGGTCGGCGACCAGCTGGACCAGGACAAGCAGGAAACCAACGTCACCCTGCTGCCGCTGTATCACATCTTTTCCCTGACGGTGAACTGCCTGATGTTCATGTGCCTGGGCGGGCGCAACATCCTTATCGCCAACCCGCGGGATGTGAAGCGGGTGCAGATGATCCTGCGCAAGGAGCGCTTCAATGGCATTGCCGGAGTCAATACGCTGTTCAACGGCTTGCTGGAGAATAAGGAGTTCTGCGCCCGGGACTTCTCCGACCTGCGCATGGTGATCGCCGGCGGCATGGCCACGCACACGGCGGTGGCCAAGCGCTGGAAGGACGTCACCGGGCTGCCGATCATCGAAGGCTACGGCCTCACCGAATGCTCGCCGGTGGTGAGCATCAGCCCGATCGACATTGCGCGCATGCGCGAAATGGAGTTCACCGGCAGCATCGGTGTTCCTTTACCGTCGACCTGGGTGCGGTTTATGCGTGAAGACGGCGAGCTGGCCGATATCGGCGAGCAAGGCGAACTGCAGGTGCGCGGCCCGCAGGTGATGCAGGGCTACTGGAAACGTCCGGACGCCACCGCCGAAGTGCTCGACGCCGAGGGATGGTTGTCGACCGGTGACATCGGCGTGATGGATGAACGCGGCTATATCCGCCTGGTGGACCGCAAGAAAGACATGATCCTGGTCTCGGGCTTCAACGTGTACCCCAATGAAATCGAAGACGTGGTGGCGCTGCACCCTGGAGTCGGTGAAGTGGCGGCCATCGGGGTGGAAGATGGCGTGACGGGGGAGAAGGTCAAGATCATCGTGGTGCGCAAGGACCCGAATCTGACCCAGGAGCAGATCCTCGCCCATTGCCGCGAATACCTGACGGGTTACAAGGTGCCCAGGTATGTGGAGTTTCGCAGTACCGAGTTGCCCAAGACCACTGTGGGTAAAGTACTGCGCCGAGCCTTGCGCTGATTTAAATGTGTGTAGGTGATCTAAATGTGGGAGGGAGCAAGCCCCCTCCCACATTTTCAGAGCGAGTTCACTTTGACCCAGCGTTCTTCCTGGGCAGCCACACGAATCGCCGTCGCCAACCGCTCCACCTCCCACGCCGCTTCAAAGTCGGTGCCATCCGCGCCTTGCCCCGTCACGGCCATGATCAACTCCTGCACCTCCAGGGTCTTCAGCTCGTTGTACCCCAGTTGATGCCCCGCCGCCGGGCTGAACGCCGCGTAGCCGGGCAGGGCAGGACCTGCCAGCAAACGCTGGAAACCGTCCTGGCCGACACGGCACAGGCGCAGTTCATTCAAGCGTTCCTGATCGAACGCCAAGGTGCCCTTGGTGCCGCTGATCTCGAAACTCAGGTGGTTCTTGTAACCGTGCTTGAGCCAACTGCTGCTCACCGTGCCGCGCGCGCCGTTGGCGAAGCGCAGCAGGGCGTGCACCTGGTCGTCCACGGCGATGGCTTTCTGCTCGGCGCTGCCTTTGACGGCCGGGCGTTGGGCGTGGACGGTCTGGGTGTCGGCACACACGCCGGTCACATCGCCCACGAGGTAACGCGCCATCGACAGCAAGTGGCTGCCCAGGTCCGCCAGGGCGCCACCGGCATGCTCCACTTCACAGCGCCACGACCACGGTGACGCCGGGTCGGCCATGAAGTCTTCGCTGAACTCGCCCTGGAAGCTGATGATGTCGCCGAGGTCACCCTCGGCAATCAGTTGCCGCGCCAGGCCGATCATCGGGTTGTGCTGGTAGTTATAGCCGACCCGCGTCACCACCCCGGCTTCGCGGGCGGCCTGGCGCATGGCATCGGCCTGCTCCAGGCTGACCGCCAGGGGTTTTTCGCAGTACACCGCCTTGCCCGCTGCAATGGCCGCCATCGCCATGGGAAAGTGCAGGTGGTTCGGTGTGGTGATGGCCACCACATCCACGGCCGGGTCGTCGATCAGCGCCTGCCAGTCGCCGTGGGCCTGGGCAAACCCCCAGGCCGTGGCACAGCGCTGGGCGCGCTCGGTGTCGGCATCGGCCAGGGCGGCCAGCTTGAGGTGTACCGGCAGTTCAAATACCGTCCGGGCATTGTTGAATGCCAGGGCGTGGGCGCGGCCCATGAAGCCTGTGCCGATCAAGCCGATTCCGAGTTCACGCATAGCCGTGGTCCTTTGGATTATTGTTTTCAGGAGGGTTATTAATGGAATAAAAATTCCTAAATTTCAATAGATGGAATAAAAATTCATTAATCAGCCTGGCTGATACCCGCCTATTCAGGCATGGCTAAACGCCGCCAGTTAACAAAAGATAACGTAGCACCGATTGTCAGACGATTCGAAAGCCCGATAGGATGGCCCCTGCTTCCTCCAGGCGCTCTAGATTGCAGGTTTCAGGGCCCGGGAAGGCGAGACGACCTAACAATAATAAATGGGAGAAAGGTCTATGAGTGAGCCTGTCATGGGTTGGGTTGTTTGCCGCCCACGCGCCGCACGCAGGGTTGCGTTGCTGGCCGCAGCGCTCTCGCTGTTTGGGACTGTCGCGTTGCCGACCGTCGTCCAGGCCGCCAGCGATACCCCTTTTGCGATTGAATCCCCCAAGGCCGCCAAGGGCCTGATGATCGATGTCGTCCATGCCGGCAAGCGCCTGGTGGCGGTCGGTGATCGCGGGCACATCCTCTATTCCGATGACCAGGGCAACACCTGGACCCAAGCCAAGGTCCCCACCCGGCAACTGCTCACGGCGGTGTATTTCGTCGATGACAAACAGGGCTGGGCGGTCGGCCATGATGCACAAATCCTCGCCAGTTCCGACGGCGGCGCTACCTGGACCCAGCAATACCAGGACCTCAAGCGCGAAGCCCCGCTGCTCGACATCTGGTTCAAGGACGCCAGCCACGGCCTGGCCGTCGGCGCCTACGGTGCGCTGATCGAAACCACCGACGGCGGCAAGACCTGGGAAGACGTCAGCGACCGCCTCGACAACGACGACCAGTTCCACCTCAACGCCATCGCCCAGATCAAGGACGCCGGCCTGTTTATCGTCGGCGAGCAGGGCAGCATGTTCCGCTCCAGCGACGACGGCCAGACCTGGGAAAAACTCGAAGGCCCCTACGAGGGTTCGCTGTTTGGCGTCATCAGCACCGCACAACCGCAGACCCTGCTGGCCTACGGTTTGCGCGGCAACCTTTACCGTTCTACGGATTTCGGCAGCACCTGGGAACAGGTCGAACTGAATGCCGCACGCGGCGCCCTGGAGTTCGGCCTGTCGGGGGCCACCTTGCTCGAAGACGGTTCGCTGGTGGTGGTCGGCAACGGCGGCAGCGTGGTGGTCAGCCATGACGACGGCCAGACCTTCAGCGTGTTCAACCGCCCGGACCGTATTTCATTGTCGGCCGTCACGGCGGCAGGCAACGGCAACTTGATTCTGGTCGGGCAGGGTGGTGTTCGCGTCGCCGCACCCACTGGCGCCGAACCGACAAAACAATAAGAAGGCGGGGAACGCATGAGCAGTCATCACAACGATAAAGCGACCTTTCTTGAGCGCCTGATCTTCAACAACCGCCCGGCAGTCATCGTGATCTGCCTGCTGGTGAGCATTTTCCTGTTCTGGCAGGCGACGTTGATTCGCCCGTCCACCAGCTTTGAAAAGATGATCCCCCTCAAGCACCCCTTCATCGAAAAGATGATGGAACACCGCAACGACCTGGCCAACCTGGGCAACACGGTGCGCATCTCGGTGGAGGCCAAGGACGGTGACATCTTCACGAAGGAGTACATGGAGACCCTGCGCCAGATCAACGACGAGGTGTTCTACATCTCGGGCGTCGATCGTTCGGGCCTCAAGTCGCTGTGGAGCCCCAGCGTACGCTGGACCGAAGTCACCGAAGAAGGCTTCGCCGGCGGTGAAGTGATCCCGCAGAGCTACAACGGCTCGACGCAAAGCCTCGATCAACTGCGCAACAACGTGCTTAAGTCCGGCCAGGTCGGACGGCTGGTGGCCAACGATTTCAAGTCGAGTATCGTCGACATCCCGCTGCTGGAGTCCTACCCGGACCCGCAGGACCAGGGCAAGCTGCTGGCCCTGGATTACCGCAAGTTTTCCCATGAACTCGAAGACAAGATCCGCGACAAGTTCGAAGCCCAGAACCCCAACGTGAAGATCCACATCGTCGGCTTCGCCAAGAAGGTCGGCGACCTGATCGACGGGCTGGTGATGGTGGTGCTGTTCTTCGGCGTTGCGTTTGTCATCACCCTGGTTCTATTGCTGTGGTTCACCAACTGCCTGCGCAGCACCGTCGCGGTGTTGAGCACCACCCTGGTGGCGGTGGTCTGGCAACTGGGCCTGATGCACTTCTTCGGCTTCGGGCTGGACCCGTACTCGATGCTGGTGCCGTTCCTGATCTTCGCCATCGGGATTTCCCACGGTGTGCAGAAGATCAACGGTATCGCCCTGCAATCCAGCGAGGCGGACAACGCCTTGACGGCTGCGCGGCGCACCTTCCGGCAACTGTTCCTGCCGGGGATGATCGCGATCCTGGCGGATGCGGTGGGTTTCATTACCCTGCTGATTATCGATATCGGCGTGATCCGCGAACTGGCCATCGGCGCGTCCATCGGCGTGGCGGTGATCGTGTTCACCAACCTGATCCTGCTGCCGGTGGCGATTTCCTATGCGGGTATCAGCAAGCGTGCCATCGCCCGGAGCAAGAAAGACGCGCACCGCGAACATCCGTTCTGGCGCCTGCTGTCGAAATTCGCCAGCCCCAAAGTCGCGCCGGTCTCGGTCCTGCTCGCGCTGGTCGCCTTTGGCGGTGGCCTCTGGTACAGCCAGAACCTGAAGATCGGCGACCTCGACCAAGGCGCGCCGGAATTGCGCCCCGACTCGCGCTACAACAAGGACAACAACTTCATCATCAGCAACTACTCCACCAGCTCCGACGTGCTGGTGGTGATGGTCAAGACCAAGGCCGAAGGCTGCTCGCGCTATGAAGCCATGGCGCCCATCGACCAGTTGATGTGGAAGATGCAGAACACCGAGGGTGTGCAGTCGGCGATCTCGCTGGTGACCGTGTCCAAGCAGATGATCAAGGGCATGAACGAGGGCAACCTGAAATGGGAAACCCTGTCGCGCAACCCCGATGTGTTGAACAACTCCATCGCCCGCGCCGACGGCCTGTACAACAATAATTGCTCCCTGGCGCCGGTGCTGGTGTTCCTCAACGACCACAAGGCCGAGACCCTCGACCGCGCGGTGCATGCGGTGCAGGATTTCGCCAAGGAGAACAACAAGGACGGCCTGGAATTCATCCTCGCCGCCGGTAACGCCGGGATCGAGGCGGCCACCAACGAGGTGATCAAGGAGTCGGAACTGACCATCCTGATCCTGGTGTACCTGTGCGTGGCGACCATGTGCATGATCACCTTCCGTTCCTGGGCGGCAACCCTGTGCATCGTGCTGCCGCTGGTGCTGACCTCGGTGCTGGGCAATGCGCTGATGGCGTTCATGGGCATCGGCGTCAAGGTCGCGACCCTGCCGGTGGTGGCCCTGGGCGTGGGGATCGGCGTGGACTACGGCATCTACATCTACAGCCGCCTGGAAAGTTTCCTGCGTGCCGGTTTGCCGTTGCAGGAAGCCTATTACCAGACGCTCAAGTCCACCGGTAAAGCCGTGCTGTTTACCGGCCTGTGCCTGGCGATCGGCGTGTGCACCTGGATCTTCTCGGCGATCAAGTTCCAGGCCGACATGGGCCTGATGCTGACCTTCATGCTGCTGTGGAACATGTTCGGTGCACTGTGGCTGCTGCCGGCGCTGGCACGCTTCCTGATCAAGCCCGAGAAGCTGGCGGGGCAGAAGGGTAACTCGTTGTTTGCCCACTGAGCCTGGCTAAAGAGCAGCGAGCGGGCTTGTCCCAATTCCAGGTAGGAGCGAGCTTGCTCGCGAAGCACTCAGGGCCATCGCGGTTATCGAGAATGAACGCGTTGCCTGGGCGTTTTTCGCGAGCAAGCTCGCTCCTACCTGGCATTGTGGCAAGTCCCCTCGCTACAACAAGCGGGCCTGCCACAGTCTTATCAGCGGGCCAGCGGCAGGAACCAGCGCTGCGCCAGCGCCTTGCCGATCAAGCCGCGATGCACATCCACCACGGCCTGTGGGCTTTGGGCCCTGGCCAGTTGCGAGTAGTAACTGACCCGGCGCTGTTCGCGGGTCTTCAGGTGGGCGGCGGTGTAGGCCTGCTTGGGCGTGTCGGCTGCCGGATAGTGGAAGTGGGCGTACCACAAGGGGTAGCCACCCTGGTCGTTGATCGCATATTCCTGGACAAAGTCCCTTCGTTCACCGCTCAGCTGGATACGCTCGCCCAGCAGCGCCATGTTCGCGCGCTTTTGCTCGATCAGGAACTCCAGGCTGCCGTGGGTAGGGGGGAGCTCAAGGCACAGTTGAATACGCAGGGCCAGGCCGCGCTCACTCAGGCGTGCCGCCGCCTGGCGCATGTCACGCTCCAGGTTCTGGTCCGCGAGCGTGCGGGCCTCGGCCGATTGGGCCTGGATGGCCTGGTGCAGTTCGGTCGCCAACTTGTCGTAGCGTACCGACTCATACTGCAGCACCTCCTGGACCTCTTCCGGATGCCGGGAGATTTTCTTGTATTGATCGCCGCGTTTCAGGTGTTCTTCCAGCATGCCCAGCAGTTTGCGCGCTTCTCCCCTGACCAGGCTCAGGCTGCGGGCAGTCGGCGCGGTGGGTGAGGGCGGCGACTCCTTGAACTCGATCCATTGTTCGCCCCGTTGCGAGTAGGTGCCCAGCACCTCGCCCGTGACTTCCGAGCGAACCTCCACGGTTTCCAGCGTACCCAGCGGTTTGACCTCGCCGATAAAAGTGCCTTTTTTCGAGGTGCGGATGACCTTTTTCTGCGGTCTGCCCACCGCCGTCGGGCTACGCCGGCTCGGGCGCGGGGCGGGTTGGGCAAGCGGCTTGATTTCACTGGCCAGCTGCCTGGCGGCCTCCTGGTACAGCTCCTCCACCAACTTGACCAGCTTGGCGAAATAGTCGCCGTCGAACTCATCGGCGTTGACGATGCCAACCCCCTGCAACGAGTCCAGCCCCCGACCATAGTGCTCCACCAGGCTTTCCAGCACGTTGACGCGTTCCTCTGCCGACAGTTCCAGGTCGTTCAGGTCACTGTGGGTACGCAAGTGCTCCTGGAGCGGCTCAAGGATATCGATCAGCACGCCCACCAAAGGGTGATCAGGGTGTTTGTGGGTCATCAGCTCATAGTTGCGCATCAGCAGGTCCTTGACGGCCAGCACGCTGATTTCCTGGGGGCGTTCCGCGGTCAGGCGAATGTAGTCTTCCGCGCTGGCGGTGCCCAGGTTGAACAGCTGGTCGAGGTAGCGATCGCGCAGTTCGAGCCAGTACGCCGAGCGTTCATTGATGGCAATCATTGCGCGGATGAACTGGCGGTAGGCCGGGAAATCGGTCAGCACCGCTTCGGCCAGGCGGCCTCCCTTGGTGGTGAAGCGCGGGTGGTTGCGGTAGAGCGCTGCGCGGTCTTTTTCGGCCACCACCACATGTTTGCGCGCGTTGTTGACAATGTTTTCCAGCAGGCTCGCCACCGACCGGGGCGGCAGGGCAATCCCCAGCCTGCTGCGTTCCGGCAGGCTGTCCAGTTGCTGCTGGTAAGCCTGGGTCTGTTCCAGCAGTGCGGTATCGAATCGTTTACGACTGTCGGCTTGCTGCGCTTCGGTGAAACGTGGGTCCTCCGCGGTTCTGGTCATCACCGCCAGGATCACGTCGAGCTGACTCTGCACGGTCACCTGTGCCTGGACGAACTGTTCGAAGCTCTTCTTCAGTTCGCTGATGCGCTGCGCCTGGCGCTGGCGTTCGGCGGCAATCCGTTTGGGCGGCATGCCGCCACGCAGGCGCAGGCGGGTGTCAACCGACCACACCCCGTGGCCGTCAGTGCGCAAGTACGGGCCGCTCTGGGGCGCGTCGCCAGGCATCACCACACGGATATCGCCCGTTGGCTCCAGGGCAACCTGCAGCCACGCGTCTTCCACCAGGGCATGCCAGCTGTTTTCGACGGGGTAGAGCCCGCGGCGGGGCCCGTTCAACACCGGTTGGGGCAGGGGCGTTGGGCGAGGGGTGCTGAAACTGGCGAGGCGGCGGCGCTGGATCGTGGTCAGGCGCGGGCGAGCCTGGGTAAAACTCAAGTCCAGCACGCTGTTGTCCACCCGCTCCAGCGCACCGGGCAGGATAACCGCGCCTTCGCGGATGGCGGGCGGGGGCGGTTGCGGCCACTGCTCGGCGATCCACGGGGCCAGGGGCGGGGGCAACGCTTGGTCCTTGAGCCCGGCCGCCAGCTCGGGGGACGCGGGGGTGACCACGGGCACGGTTTCGAACAACAGCAACCCCAGGTTGAGCAGCAGGTCGACGCTGGCCAATTCGCGCGCTTGCGGGTCTTCGGAGGCCAGCGCCGGAATGTCCTCGCCCAGGCTGGCCATCAGGCCCCACAGCCAGCCGGTCAGCATGGCCGGCCCACGCAGCAGCGGAAGCAACAGGTTGCCGAACAACAGGCTGCTGCCCTCGCGCAGCACCTGCCAGCGGCTTTCGCTGTTGGACACCGATTCGCGGTTGGCCTGTTCGACCAGGGCCCGGGCGTGATCACTGTACAGATACGTCATCAGGCGCCCGGTCACCAGGCACTGCTGCAACTCGTCATTGATGCCGTCGGCGGCCAGGGTGGCCGGCGCCGGCCTGTGCAAGGGGGCAAACTCGTCGCCCTGGCCAAAGCGTAATGAGTGGGGCTCGCGGAACCCGCCATTGGCGTAGATCGGCCGGGCCCTGTCACTCAGCCAGGTCAGTACGCTGTCCTGCAGCGGCCCGGTTTCGGCGATGGCCTCCAGCAGCGCCTCACGGCTGGCAAACTCCTGCAGCGCCTCGGCATATAGCGGGCGATACAACAAATGGGGGCCGCCGGCGATGTCCTGCGGCTCGATCAGGTACATGGCGCTGACCGTGTCCGGATGGGCGCCGGGCGCCGACAGCAGGGCCAGGTGACGGATCACCACCGGCTGTTGGTCGACCTTCTGGTTGGCGGCGTCCGGCTCCATCAATGCAGCCACCAGGCGTGCGCCTTTGGCGCTCAGGCCGGCTTGTTGCTTGAGGGCCAATTCGAGGGCTAGCAACGGCAATTGCACGGCCTGTTGTTCGGCGAACAGGGTTTCGCGCTGGCGTGCCTCGGGGCTTTCACCCAGCCAATGGGCCTCCAGCAGGCGCGGGTAGTGCTGGCCGATGTCCACGCGCGCCACCGGGCCGTCGGCTCCCATCAGGTAGTCGGTGGTCAGCCAGGCCGGCAGGGGCAGGCCGTGGCGGTGGGTGAGGGTCACGCTGCCGCTGGGACGGCTGGACAAGTTGTCGATGGCCAGGTCGGTCAGGCTCATGCGTTCATGGCGAATGATCCCTGACGTACCTGGGTAGCCGGCGGCAATGGTGAAGGTCAGTTGCAGGTCATCGGGGTGCAAGGCGCCGACGGAAGGCAATGCGAGGGCCGAGCTGCCCAGGGTCACGGCATCCTGCTGCAAGGCCTGCAACAACGCCTTGACGGTGTAGGTGCGCAGGTCATCGATCTGGCTGAAGGCCGTACGTCCCGCCGCGCGCCGTTTGGCGCCGGCCATGGCGAGGGCGTAGCGCCGATACGTGGCCTGGTCGTCGGCGTCGGCGTCGCGCAGCCAGGCCGGCAGGTGCTGGCGCAGGGTGTCCAGGGCCTGGGGCGGGGCGGCGGGCGTGTCGCGGAAAAACCGCCCCGGATCGGTGATCTCGGCGTACAGCGCCTGCCAGGTACTGAACGGCTGGCCGGTGGGCAGGCGCAGGTTGCCGAGGTCTTCGAGCTGGCGATCGAGGATCATCGACGCCTGGTGCTCGAAGATATCGCCATCGGGCTCGTAGCGTTGAATCAGGATGTCGTCGACCTGGTACTGGCGGCCCAGTCGCTGGCCATAGGCCTGGACCAGGGCGTCCATGCTCGGGAAAGCCTCGGCGGTGCGCTGCGGGTCACACAGCACCACCGAGACCTTGCCGTTGACGGCGCGAATCAATGCCAGCTGCGGCCCCATCCGTGTGACCGAGCGTTCGGCGTGGGTGAGGGTGGCTTGCAGGGCGTAGGCAAACACCGCATTCACGCCATGCCGCGCAAGGCGGGCCTCGCGGTCAGGGCAGTCGATCAATTGTTCCAGGGTTTCCCTGGCGGGTTGGTCCAGGCCGGCCTGGCCCAGGGCGCCGATGCGCAGGGTGTCTCTCAAGACGCCGGCCAGCCAGTGCCAGGGGCCGGTGTCCCAATACGCCGCCAGCGCATTTTGCAGGGCGATGGGCAGCGTTTGCGGCAGTTCGCCGACCCGCTTCGCGATGACCTGCATGTCGAGTTTTTCCTCGGTCAGGCCGGGCAGTTTCAGGCGTTTGGGCGGCTCGTCCGAGAGGTACCAGGGCGAGCCGTTGACCTCGCTGAAATCCAATGGCGCACCACTGGCCAGGGCATCGTGGACCACCGGCATAAAGGGCTGCAGCAGCCAGCCGCGGCGTTGGGGCCGGGCCAGGCGGGTGCGGCGCAGGTCCAGGCTGAGGCTGGGGTACGTGTCGCCGATGGCCGTGGCGAGTTGCTCGCGGATCACGGTTTCCAGCGCCGGGCGCTGGGTGAAGCGTGCGCTGACGGCGTGGGCAATAGGGTCAGGTAGTTGCATAAAAATCCTTTTCAGGCGATGCGATGCCATGCATAGCGGGGTTTCAGGCGGGCAGCAGGCTCAGGAACAGACGCTGATCCAGCGGTGCCGTGATCGGGTTGTACAGGTCGCGCACGATGCTTCGGTTATCTGCCCCGGCCTGGGCGATCAGGTCCCGGAGGGTGACAAACCGCTGTTCGGGGCGCTTGAGATGGGCCGCCGCATAAGCGCCCGGCGGGCTGTCGGCCTGGCTGTAGTGAAAGTGCGCATACCACAGCACCGTGAGGCGGTTTTTCTCGCGCACGGCGAACTCCGACACATAGTCCTTGGCGGCGGTGCGTTGCGGGCCGTGGACCAGGCCGATATCGACGGCGGCATGGGCGCGCAGGAACTCGATGTTTTCCTGGCGCGGGCGCTGGGCCTTGTAGCCTTCGATGCAATGCTGGCGGCCTTGGGCGCGCAACTCGTCGGCGCGCAGGCGCAGGCGCTCGACGGTCTGGAGCACGTCCGGCTTGTCGGCCGCGTGGCTGGACAATTCTGTCGCGACGCTGTCGAGGCGCTCGGCCTGGTGCGCGAGCATGTCGTGCCAGTCACGCGGGTTGAGGTCATCGCGACGCGTGGGGTCGCTGAGTTTGCGTTTCTGGAATTCGATGGAGCGCTCGATGGCCGGCACCTCTTCCTGCAACCGTTGCGCCTGGGCGCGCAGTGTGGACAGCGCCGGTGCCTGGGATGGCTCGGCGGGACGGCTTGGCCTGGCCTCGACAATTTCCACCCAACCCTCGTTGGGGTGCTCCATAAAGCGCCCGCTGACCTGCTGGGTAATGGGGTTGCGGGTCACGATGGTGGGGAAGGGCTGGTCACGCTGCGCCGGCTCCAGGTCACCCACCAGGGTGCCCTTGTCCCGCGACTTGAACACCCGTTTGGTTCTTGACGCGACCCGCACCGGTTTGAAGGCCCCCGGTTGCGGCGGCAGGAATTCATCTTCGCGCAGCAGCGCCGCCAGGTCGGCCTCGGCGCTGTCGCGCACGGTGTTCAACCGCTCGATCAGCAGCGGCATGTAGCGTGGGTGCGCCAGGGGTGAGTCGAGTTCCAGCAGGCTCTGGTAAATCTGCAGGCGCCGGTTGTAATGCCTGACCAGGTTGGTCAGCACCTCCTTGCGTTCGGTCGTAGTGAAACCTTCGGTGGTCAGCAGGTCCAGGTGGGAGTCTTCCAGGGCAGACAGGGAGGATTGCAGGTGCTCATGGCGCGCGAGGAAATAGTGCTCCTGCGGGGTAGTGGCCGGGATCGTTTGGTCGATGCTCAACTCGGTGAGCACATCCAGGGATTCGAGGGTGGCATTGAGGCGGTTGTAGAACCGGCGCTTGGGATGCCCGTTGAGGTAATTCAGGCGCTGGGCCGCGCCGGTTTTCAAACGTGCGGCCATCGCCTCCAGGGTGTCCTCGATGGCAATCATCGCCTGGGCATGGCGCTCGGACACGGCAAAGTTGGTTTCCAGCAGGTCGTTGACATAGCGCAGCGCCTGCACATCCTGGGCGCTGCCTTGCAGCTCGATCAGCGATTCGCCCTGCTCGGACACAAACGTGGCCAGGTACAGGGACGACAACTGGCTGACGCGAATTTCATCGGTGGCCAGGATCGACTGGTATTGCTCCACACACTGCCCTTCGTAGTCGAAGCGGCTGTCCACGGCTTTCATCCGCCCGTAGGCCTCGATCAAGGCGCGCCGCTGTTGCAGCAACTCGGCGGCGGCCGCGTCGAAGCGCTCCTGAAACACCTGGAACCCGGCCCTGGCCCGGGAGCGCTGGGCGACGCTGGCGAGGTGCTCGGCCACCCGCGCCGGGTCGTCAGGTGCGCCGCGCAAGCGGGTGCGGGCCAAACCCAAGGCGTTATGGGCCTGCTCGAACTTCTGCCGGGCGGCATCCAGCACCTGGTCGATAGGCTGCAGGCGTTTGATCAGGCCGCTGACCTCATCACTGATGCGATTGATCTCCTCCGACGCTTGGGTGCGCTGCTGGTCGATGTGCGCCAGCTTGGCCTTGAGGCGGTTTTTCGGCCCGCCGCCGCGCAGTTTCAGACCCAGGTCCAGGCCCCATTGGCCCTGGGCATTGCGCACCAGCACGAAGCCTGGATGCTGCGGTTTTTGCGGATGGATCAGCCACACCTCACCCAGGTCCGCTGCGATGTTTACCCGAAACAGCAGGCCGCCCACCGAGGCATGCCATTGCTGGTCGATGCGGTACAGCCCTTTGAACACACCGGCGTCCAGCGGCTCGGGGGCCGGCACCGGCCATGGCACATGCAGTTCGCGCAGGGCTTCGAGCAGGCGCCGGCGGCTGGCGTCGCGGGCGTTGGAATGGACAAAGTCAACCAGGGTGCGGTCGCCGGCCGGCGGCTCCGCGGGCAGGCCCACCGGCCCCAGTTCCACTGGGGTGACCGGAAGTGGCGCAAGGCCTGGCGGGCGCTGCAGGGCCGCGAGGGTGGCCGGCAAGGCGGGCTCCGAGGGTAACTCGAGGGTCGGGTGTTGCCGGGGGGCCATGTGCAGCAGGATCAGGCCGATGTTGAGCAGCACGTCGACCCAGGCCAGCTCGCGGGCGGCGGCGTCGTCGCCGTGCAGGGCGGCCATATCGTGCCGCAGGCTGACCGCCAGTTGCACCATCCAGCCTGCAACCAGCGCCGGCCCGCGCAGCAGCGGCAACAGCAGGGCGTTGAACAGCAGCCAGCCACCTTCGAGCAACACCGCCCAACGGCTTTCGGCATTGGACACCGCGTCGCGGTCCGCCAGGTCCACCAGCGCCCGGGCGTTGCTGCCGTAGAGGTACTGGGTCAGGTTGCCGGTGGCCAGGCATTGCGCCAGGGAACCCTCGACTTCGCTGCCATTGAACTCCTGTACCAACTGCGCGGGCGGCGGCGCCGGCCACTGCACCGTGTCGTCGCCCTGGCCGAAGCGCAGGATATGCGGGCTGCGGAAGCCGCCATGGCTGTAGATCGGCCGGGCCTTGTCGCTCATCCAGGCCAGCACGCTGTCTTGCAGTGCACCGGGCTGGGCGATGGCGTCGAACAGGGCCGCGCGGCTGGCGAATTGCTGCAACGCGTCAGAGTACAGCGGGCGATAGAGAATCGACGGCCCGGCGTCGATGTCACGGGGTTCGATGATAAACATGTTGCCGACGATATCCGGCACGGCAGCGGGCTTGCGGGCGAAGGCCAGCGGGCGCATCACGATGTCGAGGGTGTCGACCACGCGCCCCGCCGCGCTGGCGTGCAGCACCGCCTTGACGTAGCGATACCCCAGGAAGCTGAAGCCCTGTTGCCCTCGAATCGCCAATTCCAGGGCCTGGTGCGGCAGTTGCACGGTCAGCGCCTGGCCGAACAGCGTCTCACGCCGGCGCACCTGCGGGTTGTCGCCCAGCAGCAGGTCGCGCAGTTGTTGCGGGTAGCGCCGGCCGATATCCACTTGGCGGATCAGGCCGGGCGTGCTGTGGAACAGGCCTTTTTCCCCGAGGATATAGTCCTCGGTCAGCCAGGCCGGGAGGGCGGCCCCGGACGTGTCCTGCAAGGTCATGCGGCCGTGCGGCGCGGCGGCGAGGTTCTTGATCGCCAGCTCGGTCAGGCCCAGGGTCACCGGTGCCAGGTAGCCGCTGTGCAAGTCACCCACCGGGACATGGAAAGTCAGCCGCAGGTTGTCCGGTTCCACGCTGGAGTCGGGGTGGTCGCGGCGCATCTGCTCGCGCAGGGTGCGGGAGGCAAAGGCCGGCAGGCTCTCGACCCCGTCCAGGAACGACGCCCCGGCCTGTTGGCGCTGCAGGCCTGCCTGTTCCAACAGCCCTTGGCGATAGGCGAAACGCTGCTGGGCATTGGCGCTCTGCAGCCAGGCGGGCAACGCCGTCTGGATGGCGTCCCGATGTGTCGGGTCGGGTGCCGGCGCAGCGACAAAGACGGCGCTGGGGTCTGTCGCCAGGGCAAAACGCTGCTCCAGGCTGCGCACGCCGTCGGAGGCGGGCAGGGCGATGGCTTCGAGGTCATCCAGTTGCTGGTTGAGCAACAGGGCGGCCTGGGTATCGAAGAGATTGCCATCGGGCTCGTAGCGCCTGACCACCACCTTGTCGACCTGCAACCGCTGGCTCAGGCGCTGGCCCCAGGCCTGGGTGAAGACCTCCAGTGAGGCGAATGGCTCGACGCTGCCCGACGCCTGGCACAGCAAGGCCTGGTGGCCTTGCACCAACAGCAGGTCGCTGCTCAGCAGGCGGGCTTCACGGCCGTGTCGGATCACACAGGCTTCCAGGCAGTAAGCATGCACAAAACCACTGGCCCCGGCCTGGCGTTCACGCCGGTCAGGCTGGCGGGTCACGCTGTCCAGCATGTTCCGAGGTGTGCCGGCGGGCAGCAGGCTGGCGCTGCTTTTGAGGGTGTCCGCCAGTAGATCGCCAAGCCATTGCCAGCGGCTGGTGCCGGTGTCGGCAGCGCCGTTCCAATAGGTGGCCAGGGCTTGCTGAAAAGCGATGGGCAGGGTGAAGGCCAGGTCCAGGATCAGCCGTTCGATCACCGCCATGTCCGGCTCGCGGGGACCATTGGCCTCATAGGTCAAGCGCGAGGGCGGGCGCTGGGACAGGAAGCAGCGGCGTTGGTCGACCACCTGGGTCAGGTTCAGGGCCGTACCATTGCCCAGGTGCTCGAGGACCACATCGGTCAAGCGCCTGAGGTCCCAGCCGCGCCGCTGGTTGGGGGTGGCCAGCTTGAGGGTGGGCACGTCCAGGGGCAGCGCCGGGAACTGTTCCTGCAGGCGTTCGTGCAGGTGCCGTTCCACCACCTGGCGTAACGTCGGGCGTGTGGCGAACTGCTGGGCGACCGCCAGGGCCGGGGTGTTGCTGCGGTGTGCGTAGTACAGCGGCCCCGCCGGCGGGGCGTTTGAAGTGTCTGGCATAGGAGATTCCATTCTGTGGGGGAGTTCGCCCCCAGAATGGCAAGCGCCGGCCGCTGCCGTGCGGTAGCCCGCTATCGCGACACGACGGCGTGGCCGGATTGGCCTATCATCAGCGTTTTTTCCAGCGATGAATGAGCCTGATGACTGCCGCTTCCCTGCTTACTGAACTCCACACCAGCGACATGCTCGAAATCGATGGGCTGCATGCCTTTGATTTCAGCCTCGACGATCAACAGCTGCTGATCAAGAGCATGGACGGCCGGGCCGAGAAACGTTGGTCCTTCAGCCTGGCACAGGTGCAGGCCGCGACCTTTGATGATGCCTTGCAAAGCTGGACCCTCACCGGTGATTCGGGCGAGCACCGCCTGGTGTGCATGGCCGCCTTCACCGGCAACAATAACGACGAGGAAGACGAGCATGATGATGCGTAAATTCTGGCCGCTGCTGATGGCCGGCAGTGTGGGGGCGATGTCGGTGCAGGCTGCACCGGCGGACACCTATGAGTTGCTGGTGGGCAGCTACACCGCCGGCTCCAGCGAAGGCATTTATCGCCTGCAATTCGACAGCCGCACCGGGCAGTTCCAAGGCAAGCCGGTACTGGCGGCGAAGTCCGCCAACCCTTCGTGGCTGACCGTCTCCAAAGACCAGAAGCACCTGTTTGTGGTCAATGAAAACGGCCCGGGCCAGCAAGACCCGGTCGGCCGCGTCAGCAGCTACCGCATCGACCCGAAGAATCATCAGCTCACCCTGGTCAATCAGGTGCAGAGCCTGGGCAACGAGCCGACCCATTCCAGCGTCGCGGCGGATGGGCGCTACCTGTTCGTCGCCAACTATTCGGTGCTGGAAGATCCGGGCGGTAGCCTGGCGGTGCTGCCGGTGGATGCCGAGGGCAAGCTGTCGGCACCGGTGCAGTTGAGCGCACACCCGGCCAGTCGCGTGAACCCTGAGCGCCAGGCCTCCAACCATGTGCATTCGGTGGTGTCGTCGCCGGATGGCAAGTACGTGTTTGTGCAGGACCTGGGCGCGGACAAGCTGTTCGCCTATCGCTACGACCCCAAGGCCAACCACGAGCTGCCGCTGACCCCGGCCGATCCGGCCTTTGTGCCACTGCCACCGGGCAGCGGCCCGCGGCACCTGTTGTTCAGCGCCGATGGCAAGCATGCCTGGCTGACCACCGAGATGAGCGCCCAGGTCGCGGTCTTCGATTACACCGATGGCAAGCTCAGTCAGACGCAATTGGTGGACTTCGCCGCCGGCCAACCGGTATCCGACAAGGCCGGCGCCGCACTGCACGCCTCCAGCGATGGCAAGTTCCTGTACGTGAGCAATCGCGGCACCGCCAACCAGATCATCGTATTTGGCGTGGACCCGGCCACCGCCCACCTCAAGGAGCTGCAGCGCCGCAACGTCGAAGGCGACCACCCGCGGGAGTTCAGCCTCGATCCGAGCGGCAAGTTCCTGCTGATCGCCAACCAGAAGAGCAACGAAATCGTGGTGGTCGAACGTGACCCCAAGACCGGCCTGCTGGGTAAAACCGTGCAGAAACTGCCGATCGATGCCCCCAGCGACCTCAAGTTCCTGGTGCGTCAATAAGCCACAGGCCCCGCCATGCGGGGCCTGACCCTTAGTATTAATTGTATTAATAGCGGCTACTGTTTCAAAGCATTTCTAAGGTTCAACCCTCGGGCGTAAGTTGGGTTCCAAGGCCTTCCCCGGCCACCCAACCGAACGAACATAAGGGTTACCGACATGAACTTGAATCTCTTCTCCGTCATCGCCGCCTCCGCCGTTTCCGCTACCGTGGCCCTGCCTGCCGCCGCGAGCGTGGAAGTCAGCGGCAAAAAATCCAGCACCAGCGCCTACACCCAGAAATACCTGCAACAAAGCGCCAACTTCTACGCCGCCCTGGATCACAAGACCCAGCAATGAGCGCTGATTGACCCTGCACACAAGCAGACGCCAAACCACTGGAACGTAAACGCGCGTTCGAGTGGTTTGGCGTTTGTGCATCTGTCGAAGTAAAAATGAGGTAATGGCGCATTGCCATATGTTTAAATTGACGCTTAAATATTGACGCGCTCTTTTATGGAATCGACAGCATGGCACTTCGACTCGCCGCACTTATCCTCGCCCTTTATTCCACCCCGATCCTGTCATCCGTGCAATTGACGGACGGCGAACCGGAGATCGCTCGGGAGCGGTTGTTAAGCCTGATCGAAGGCTAAGCCTTCGCCATCACGTCGATAAACAGGGGGGATTGCAGGAAGCCTTCCAACCAGCGTTGCAACGCTTTGTACGGCGTACCGGCAAACCATTCGCGGTCCACGTGGGCAAACTGCCGTATAAACGGCGCCAGCGCCATGTCCGCCAGGCCAGGGTGGTCGGCCAGCAGATAGGCGCGAGTGGCCAGCAACCCCTCGAGCTTCTGCAAGAACACCTCGCCTTCGGCTCGATAGTGTTCCATCGGCTGCTCGGGATAGCGTTCGGGGTACTTGTATCGATTCAAGTGATGCTTGAAGGTTGAATCGTTCTCGGCGATCAGCTCAAGTACCGCCGGATCGCCCTGCAATAACCAGTTATCCGGATCATGCCGGGCCAGGGCCCATTGCATGATCGCCAGGCTCTCGTCGATTACCTCGCCATCCACCACCAGCACCGGCACCGTGCCCTTGGGCGACAGTGCCAGCATCTCGGCCGGCTTGGCCTTGAGGCTCACCTCGACAATCCGCACCGCCACCCCCGAATAGCGCAGCGCCAGGCGTGCGCGCATCGCATAGGGGCAGCGCCGGAACGAATACAGCAGCGCCTCGCTCACTTGACCTCCAGGGTGCTCAGGCCATTGCCCTGGCGCTTGACCTGGATCTGCACCGGGATGCGCTCGTGCATTTCCTGCACGTGGGAGATCACCGCCACCTTGCGCCCCTGGGCCTGCAAGCCGTCGAGGGCGTCCATGGCCAATTGCAGGGACTCGGGGTCGAGGCTGCCAAATCCTTCGTCGATAAACAGCGATTCGATCTTCAAGGTGCTGGACGCCATCGATGCCAGGCCCAGGGCCAAGGCCAGGGATACCAGGAACGTCTCGCCGCCGGACAACGAATGCACCGAGCGCAGTTCATCGCCCATTTCCGTGTCCATCACCAGCAGGCCCAACATGCTGCCGCCGCGCTTGAGACGGTAGCGGCGCACCAGTTGGCGCAGTTGCACGTTGGCGTGGTGCACCAGCAGGTCGAGGTTGTAGGCCTGGGCGATCTTGCGGAAGGTGTCGCCGGTGGCCGAGCCGATCAGTGCGTTCAGGCGTGCCCAGCGTTGCCACTCGTCATAGGCCTTGGCGATCTGTTCGGCCAGGGCACTGTTGGCGTCCTGGCGACGCTGGTCTTCGGACTGACGCGCGCGCAGTTCGGCGCAGTGTTTTTCGCCGTCGGCCAAGTGTTGATTGAGCGCAGCCAGGGCGCCGTCGAGTTGTTCGGCGTCCAGGTTGCCATTGTGCAGGGCCTGGTGTTCGGCGAGGCGTTGTTCGCGTTCCTGCAGCAATACCTTGGCTTGCTCGACGGCTTTTTCGCTGCTGTGCAGATGTTCGCGCAGCGTGGCGATGTGTGTGTCATCGAACGCCAGCAGACGCGCCAGGCCCTCGTCATCCAGCTCGGGGTGCAGGGCGCGCCATTCGGTGGTGCGGGCATCCAGGCTGTGCTGTTCGGCTTCGAAAGCGTGCTCGCGCTCCTGCTGGGCCTTGAGGTCGGCGGCCAACTGGATCAGTTGGTTGCGGATGTCCTGCAACTGCTGGTTGGCGTCCGTCTCGCTCTGGCGTGCCTGCACCACGGCGTGTTCCAGTTGTTGTTGCCAGTGTTCGGCGCTGGCGTGCTCGCCCAGCAAGGCCCCGAGCTTTTCCTGGGCGGCCTGTTGCTGCGCGGCCAGCTCGGTAAATTGTTGGTTCAGGGCCTCGAGTTGCTGTTGGCGATGCTGCTGGTGCGTGTGCTCTTTCTCGATGGCCTGCTGGCGTTCCTGCTGCTCGGCCAGCTCATCCTTCTGATGGCCCAGTTGTTCAAGGCGTTGGCTGACCTGCTGGTCCAACTGCATAAAGGTCGCGGCCGGGTCGCTGCGCAGGCCTTCCAGGGGGTCGGCGGGGAGCAGGCTGGCGAAGGCGTTGAGTTCTTCATCAAGACGCTCGCGGTCGTTGGACAGCTCGCGTTGCTGGTCCACCAGCAATTGGCGCGCCTGCTGGCTGGCGTCCTGGGCGGCTTGCAGTTGTTGCTGCAAGCGCCCGGCGTTTTGCTGCAGGTTGAGCAGGGCGCCCTGGCGTTGTTCGTCCTGGGTGATGCTTTGGCTCAGTTGGCTGAGTTGCTGGGCCAACCAATGGCTGCGTTTGGTTGCATCCTGATTGAACAGCGAGGCCGCCAGTGGGTGCGCGTCCAGGCTGGGCTGGAGCGCCTGCTGTTGGGTGACCAGGTGTTCCTGTTGTTGCAGGAATTCTTTTTGCTGGGCGATCAGGCCGCCGACTTCACCGCGCAGTTCAGTGAGTTTTTCCTTGAGGGTATCGACCGCTTTCTGCGCCGTGGCCTCTTCGTTGTCGTCGTGGCGCCCGAGGCTGTGCAGCAGGGCTTCGGGCTGGTGGTACGGGTGCTCGTGGCTGCCGCACACCGGGCAGGGCTGGCCGTCCTGCAATTGTTCGCGCAATTCCTCGACGCTGGCACTGCGCGCCAGGCGCTGGCGCTCCAAGAGTTGCTTGGTCACCGTCAGGGTCTGTTCAGCCACGGCCAGCTCGGCCTTGGTTTGCAGGCCGGTCTGGTTCAGATGGTCGCGTTGCCGGGCGGCATCGGCGAGCTTTTGCGTGAGGGCAACGGCTTGCTGTTCCAGCTGCTGCTGGCTGTCCCACAGGCGTGACAGGTCTTCGAAGGCGCGCTGCTGCTTGCGATTGTCCTGCAACAGGCTGGCCAGCAGTTGCACCTGTTCGGCCACGGCATGGGGTTCGGCGCCGGCTTCTTGATACAGCAGGTCGAGGGCTTCGCGTTGCTGGGCAAATTTTTCTGCGGCGCTGGTCGCACGCTGTTCAAGTTGTGGCAGTTCGGCCTGGCCTTTTTTCAGGCGATTACCGATCAGCATCAACTGTTGCAAGCGATCGCGGTAGGCGTTCCAGGCATCGCCCAACGGCGCGAGTGCGCTGCTGCGCTCCAGTTCGGCGGCGAGGCGTTGCAGGCGCTCGTCGACTTGTTTTTGCTTGTCGAGCAAGCCATTCAAGTTGGCTTGACCTTCAGTGCAGGCGGTTTGCGCCAACTGTTTTTCAGACGCAAATTTGCCCAGGCTCTCGGTCAGGTGGGCGAGGGTGTTTTGCGCATCGAAGGCTTGGCGTAGCAGGGGCGCGGCGGCGGTTTGTTGCTGCTGTGCGTCAACCAGCGCGGTCTGGGCCGCGGTCTGCTGTTGTTGCAGTTGCGCCTGGCGGGTATGCAGTTCGACCTGTTGCTCGGTGTGCCGCTGAATCTGCGCGGCCAGGGGCGTCAGCAAGGTGAGCAGTTCAGCCTTGCGTGCAAACTGATGGCGTTGCGGTGCCAGTTGGTCAAGGCGGCTCAGGTCCTGGCGCTGCGTGACCTGGTTGTCCCACTCCGCTTGCGCACGCTGGAGCTGCTCCGTGGCACTGCGCTGGCGGTCCTGCCATTCGCGCAGTTCCTTGAGCCAGGTGTGCTGTAACTCCAATTGCTTGAGCTGCGCCTGTTGGGTCTTGAGCTGTTGCTGGGCCGCGTCGAATTGCCGGTCCAATTCGGCGCGCGCCTCGGGGGCCAGGGGCACCACGCCGGTGGCCTGGTCCTGCAGGTGTTTGTGCGTATCCTTGGCCTCCTTGGCCTTATCGAACGCGCGGCGGCCGAGCTGGGTGTACAGCGCTGTATCGGTGAGCTTTTCCAGCAGTTCACTGCGCTCATTGTCGTTGGCCTTGAGAAAAGCGCTGAACTCGCTTTGCGCCAGCAACACGGCGCGGGTGAACTGCTCGAAGTTCAGGCCCAGGGCCAGTTCCAGCTGGGTCTTGTATTCGGTCTTCTGGCTGGCCAGCAGTTGGTCGCTGTCCAGGTCGATCAGGCTTTGCCGACTGTTCTGCAACTTGCCGCTGGCCTTGTCGCGGGCGCGATTGGCTTCCCAGCGCGCACGGTAGCGACGGCCGCTGACACCGACAAAATCCACCTCGGCATACCCGCCACCGGTGCCGCGACGGATCAGGGTGCGTGGATCGCCGATGGAAATATCGCTGTCGGCATCCGGCATCTTGGCCTGGCCGGTATCGCCCAGGCGTGGCACGGCGCCAAACAACGCCAGGCACAGGGCATCGAGCAGGGTGCTTTTACCGGCGCCGGTCGGCCCGGTAATCGCGAACAGCCCGGCACTGGCCAGGGGCTCGGCGGTAAAGTCGATCTCGAACGGGCCGGCCAGGGAGGCGAGGTTTTTCAGGCGGATGGCAAGAATCTTCATGGCTGTTCACCTGCCTGTTGCACTTCCTGGAGCAGCACGGCGAAATCCTTCAAGGTCTGTTCATCTACTTCACTGCCGTAGCTGTCCTGCCAGGCACGGCTGAACAATTCCTGGGGCGTGAGCTGGTCGAGTTCGATCAGTGCGTCTTCGTTGCTGTCGTCTCGACGGCCTTGGCCGGCGTATTCGGCGGCGATGCGCACCAGGCGCACGGCCTTGCCTTGCAGGGCGGTTTCGATCTGTTGGCGCAGGTCCGGTTGCGGCTCGTCGAGGCGTACGCGCACTTCCAGCCAGGGGTGACGCTGGGTTTCGGCGAGCAGGTCGATGTCGGGCAACTCTGCCAGGGCCTTGAGGATGTCGGCCAGGGGCGCGGCTTCCAGGCGTTGCAGGTTGACCGAGCGGGGAATCAGCAGCGGTTCGACGCTGACCAGTCGTTCGCCCTGGAACGTCACGTCGAGGATCTGGTGCTTATAGCCAATTTCGGAAAATGACAGCGGTATCGGCGAGCCGCTGTAGCGAATGCGCTCCTCGCCATTGACCTTTTGCGGCTTGTGCAAATGCCCGAGGGCAACATAGCCGACACTTTTATCGAACAGTTTGGCCGGCAGCGCCTCGGCATTGCCGATGATCAGGCTGCGCTCGGAGTCTTCCGATACCGAACCGCCGGCCATGTGTGCATGGCTGATGGCAATCAACGCCTGGCCTTTCTTGCGTTTGGCGTTGGCCGCCGCGATCAGCCACTCATGGACCTGGCCGATACCGTGCAGGTAGTCGTCACCCAGGTGGGCACCGGTGACTTCCGCCGGGCGCAGGAACGGCAGCGCCAGGCACCACGCGGCGACCTTGCCCTTGGCATCCGGCAGGGGAATCAGCAGGCGTTCGGCGTCCAGCTGGCCGTCGTCCAGCCACAGCACGCGGCCCAGCGCATGGGTGCGCAGGCGTCGCATCAACGGCGCGGGCAGTTCGATCCGCGAGCCGGAGTCGTGGTTGCCGGCGATCATCACAATGGTCAGCTTGGGATTTTGTTCGTGGGCGCTGATGATGAAATCGTACAGGCGCTCCTGGGCCTTGAGCGGCGGGTTGACCGTGTCGAAGATATCGCCGGCGATCAACAGCACATCGGGTTGCTGGGCCGCGATCTGGCGCAGCAGCCACTCGAGGAAGCAGGCGTGTTCGAAGTCGCGTTCCTGGCCGTGGAGGTTTTGGCCAAGGTGCCAGTCGGAGGTGTGAAACAGACGCAAGGCGAACTCCGTGGGGAAGGTGAAAAAGGAGGGAGTTTACCTGTAAACCTGAAGGAGGGGGCTGATCGTTCCCGGGCGAGCTGGGAACGATCAGTTGTTTCAGTTAGTTACCGTTCCTTCATCGTGACTTGCCCGATGTAGAAGTCATTCCCGTCGCCACTGGCGATCGTGTTGTATAGACCAAGCCTTACCGACCCTGTGGTCGACGCAGTATAGACGCCAGTACCGGTGCGCCAGGTCGTTTGTCTTTGTGTGTTCACGGCTGAGCCGATAGCGCTGCCATTGACGGTGAGATAGATATTGGTTGCGTTTGCGCCCGTGGCTCGTATGGCGCGCAGTGAAAAGCTCAAGTCATAGGTCTTGTTGGCTTGTACCTGGACGGTATACGCGATGACCGGCCCGGAAAAGTTGTAAGGCCCGTCGGTATATGAGCCAATCCCAAGCCCTACGCCTTCATTGGCGATGTTGTTTGTGTCTCTGTATTGTCCATCTGGGCTCCAGCCGTGCCAGCTGCCAGTGGTGAAAGGCCATTCCATCGACAGCTTGCTCCGTTGCACAACGGTGTATGTCGTGATCGGAAAGGTGACGATGCTCTCGGCATCCAGGGTGCCATCGAATGTTGCCTGGAACGTCACATGGATGGGACCGTTGTTGGGGATCGACTCCAGCCAACTGCGCAGTACTGGCAGGTTATGCAGCCCATTCGCCGCCTCCGTTGATGTGAGCGGGTGTGCCGTCAACAGGTTCAAGTCATCTACGCCTGCGCTGCTGCAGGTCAGCCACACCCAATCGCCCGCCGCACTCAGGGGCCACTTGGCCACGGCGGCGGTCGCATCGCCGGCAATGGTGTTGAGGTTCAGCGTTCCGCCGGGAGCGATGTCGTTGATCCTTGGAAAGGGAAGTGGATTGGGCGTCAGCTCATCAAACGCCAGTACCCGCAAGCCCAGTATCTCGGAGTTTGTGAGGGCTCCCTGGCGGTGGACGCTATAGCCCACTCTGAGTACCTGCCCCAGATGAGCTGCGATATTCCTGCCGGAGGCATAGAAATCAACATACCCCAAGGACGGGTCGCCCGGCTTCGGTTTGATGGCCGGTATCGCGAAACCGGGCTTGCCGAACAGGAAGACGGTGATGTCATCGGTATAAAGCATCGGCGCATACCTCACGCGGATGGTGAACACCGCGGTTTGATCGATATGCAACGGATTCATCTGCGCAGTCGTCGGGCCTGTCTTCGTGGCTTCCAGCACTTCAGGTACATCCAAGGTCAGCATGGCACCGACTTTCATCACGACGGGATGGGATAACCGCGTGCGTGCACCCGTACGGGTGAGGGTGTAGTAAATACGCGCCGATCCGTTGAGATTGGCCAGAACATACTGGCGCTGGACGGTAAATGGCACGTCGCGGCCAACCCAGTGCGGCAATACCTGGAAGATGATGGGGGGCGCACTGCCGCCGCTGGCGCTACCTTCGAAGTACAAGGTGATGATGTCGCCGTCTTGTATATCGGTGTGTGCCCGGACCAGGATGCGTGCGTCACCGCTTGACTGGTCTGGATCGAACACATACTCGGGAGGCGGTGCCTGTTCCACGAATGGTTCAGGCAACGAGGCCTGGGGTAATCCGATATCGAGCAGCAGATCCTGCGAGGGGCGAGTTCCTTGGGCGTTAGTGACGGTATAAGAAAACCTGAGGGTACCCCCTTCGAGTTTGGCGATATCGCCGTTGATCCCGTTCACCAACCGGAAGGTGATAGGCCCCTCACCGGCCGCGTTGTAAACCTCGCGGTAATACCGCGAACCGTTGGCATACACGCCAACCAGGAACAGGGTGACCAGGTCGAAAGGGTCCTGGCCTGTGTATTCGTCAATTCTTACGGTGACATATGCCGATTCCGGCGGCAGGGTGGCGCCGTCCGGCGCCTCGTCCACGCGAGGTGCTGGCAAGCTGATGTTGATCGGTGTGCCGGTGACCTGCACGATAGTCGTGTGCGAGCGCCGGTTTGGAACGCCAGCGCGTATGCGCTCATAGGACAATTGCACACGCCCGCCCACCAGTGGGGCAAAATCCTCGAACGGGAAGGGGATGCGGGCATTGCGCCCGGTAACCGTGACGCGGTGTTCGTAGTAGGTGGTGACGCTCACCCCCTGCGCATTGCGGCCAATAGCCCTGACCCGAATCAGATCGCCGACCACATAGTCAAAGCGATGAACGGAGACTTCGATGGTGGCGTCTGCCCCCATCTGCTCGTCCACATCAAGGACGTCCGCAGGTGCTTCGTAGATGTAGCACTCAGGCAGCAGCGGTTCGGCGCCGTCATCCAGCTCGACCTCGATCAGCACCGCCGGTGACCAGCCTGGGGAATAGTTACCCACCTCATCGACGACTTCGTACTCGCAGACGTGGGAGCCGCTGCCGATCTGCGCCCAGGTGCCCGCATACACCCAGATTACAATCGGCTCGCGGCCGTCTGCCTCGCCTTCGGTGACCCGGTGGTTGAGGATAAATCCGCCAATGCTCAGGCGAATGCGGTCCCGCACCGTGCGGTAGGTGTTGGCGGGCCTGTTGATGTCGAGGGGGTAGAAGGGAATTGCCACCTTCACTCCCAGACCGGCTGCTGTTTCATCGACGAAGTCGGTATCCGGCTCGGGCGCGCCCAGGTTGGAGTGCCACGGCTCGCTAGGTATCGGATCCGGCCCGGCAGGCGCTACAGTGTCGATTTTGAGCCTGAAGCGGCGAGTCTCCTCCGTTCCGCCGAGCACTCGCGTAACCCGGAAAAAAACCGGTTCCACGGGGCCGTCTGTAAACCGCGTACGGGGGATGTACAACGGGATCTGTATGCCCTTGTCGGCTTGTTCCTTGGTCACCGTGTGAGTCGCCACGGGCGTGATGACATTGCGGTAGAACAGCTCGATGAAATCCAGTTGCGTCATGTCCAGATAGGGCAACAGGATGCACAGCAGACCCTCGTCGCGATGGTTGTCCAGGGCGGCCAGGTTGATCCCACCGTCGAAGCCGACCACAGGCGTGGTCATGCCGGGGATGTAAAGTGGGAGCTCGGAAAACGGCACGGGTGCGTGGTATTCGGGGGTGGCCAGGTCGAAAATGTCGTCAGACCCCGGTTCAGGATGTAAGGGCGGGCATACGGCGGGCAGCCGCGGGTTGGAGAGCTGTTCTTGATCCATGATCAGGCGTCCTGTGAGTAGCGAAATGACCCGTACTGGCGAGTGCGCGCGGCAGGTCGTACACAGGATTTAGCGTCAAATAGATGCGATTCAGCACCTGTCAGAATTGACAGTAGCGACGAGTGGGCAGTCATGAATGGAAGACACCTGTCGATGCCCGCACGCAGACACGTGGCGATGCACATCAACATGCAGCAGATTTTTACCGACAGACCGCCTTCGTGGGCAAGCCCGCTCCCACGGCACGGGGTTGCGTGGCGTGGGCTGAATCCAGGTTATTTGGGGTATAGCGGCGGCAGGCTAGTGGTATCGGTTGCCGGGTCCTGCTCACGCTCAGCCATCGGGATGGCCTTGATCGCGCGCCACAGGTCTTCGCCCAGCCAGTACTGGCCGCTCTCGCTGTACAGCGCGCCATTGAGCCCATCCAATGCATCCGACAACGGCACAAACCGTGCCGCCATATCCGCCAGGGTTTCCGGCTGTTGCCGCGCCCAGGCATCCAGCGCCTGGCGGGTGGCCTGGGGGTCGTTGGCCTGGGTGGCGCGCTTGAGGTCGTCGAGCAAGGTGCGTGGGCTCGGGCCGGTTTGCGCTGCACGCAGTACCGCCGGTTGCCAGCGGGCACGCCACCACAGGCCGAAGCCCAGCAGGGTGGTGCAGGCCAGGAGCAGTGTGCTGAGTTGCCACAGCCACAGGCGGCTGTCGTCCGGTGCGGTGATGATGGTCGGCGTGGCAGGTGTGTCCACCGTCAGACTGGGGTTGTTGGCCACTTGCAGGTTACGGGCTGGCAGGCTGGTGCGCTCCAGGTGGTCCTCGTGGGTGTTCCACCACACCACCTCGACGGCAGGCAGTTCCAGGGCGCCGACACGGTTGGGCACCAGGGCCTCGCGGTCTTCGCGACTGCCGATCAGGCCACGGTCACTGGTCTGGTTGCCGAGCACCGGCTGGTCCGGGTAGCGGCGCAGGCCATTGATGTCGGTGCTGGGCAGGGCGGGCAGTTGGGCGCTGGACAGGCCCTCGGCCTTGACGGTCAGGCTGCGGGTCAGGGAGTCGCCGACTTGTACATGTTCCGGCTCCGGGTTCCAGCTCTCGGTGAGCGTAAGGCTGCGAGCCGGCAGCCAGGGGGCATCGACGGGGTACAGCGCGGGCTTGGGTTTGACCGCCAGTGGCAGCGCCGCCGAACTCACATGGATCAGCTTGCCGGGCTTGGTGCCCTGCAGCGTGTTTTCCTGGGGCGGACGCGACTCCACCAGCGTGGCGCTGAATGTCTGCGAGGGAATCTCCAGGGTGCCGCTGTGCTGCGGGTAGATCGCGTACCGGGTTTCGATCACGCCATGGCGAATGCTGTTGATGACCTTTTCATAGGTACGCGACTCGCCCAACTGTTCGACACGGGCATCGGGGATCTGCAACGGCGTCAAGCTGCTGTCGTCATACAGCGACACCGAGTGGTACACGCGCACGGTCAACAGTGCCTGGGCCTGGACGTACACGCTGGTCTGGTCGAGGTTGGCTTCGACAAACACCGGGGCCAGTTCGGCGTTAGTGTCCTGGCTGGTGGTTTCCAGCACTTGCAGGCTGATCGGCTGGGTTGTGTACTCGCCCACTTGCAGCGGCGGAATCACCACCGTGCCGTTCTGCTTGGGCAGCAGGGTAATGATCCAGCGGGTGGTCGCATGGTTATCGCCGCCCAGCGTGGTGAGTTGGTTGAGCTGGCGCGTGCCGCTGACTTCGAACTGCGCATCCAGGGGCGACAGGTCGGGCTTGCCGAACTGGGTGACATCGCTGGATTCCACCGTCAGTTCCACCGTTTCCCCGGAATTGAGGCGGTTGCGGTCGACGCTGGCGACCAGGCTGGCCGCCTGGGCGTGGCCTGCCGACAACGCGAGCAGAAGCAGAAGGGTGGTGCGGCGGCTCATCGAGTCTTGTCCTGATGCTGTTGCTGTTCGTACCAGAATTTGCGTCGCAGCAGTTCGCCGGGATTGTCCGGGATCTCCTGCAGCCATTGTTCCAGGGCCTGGCGGTGTTCACCGTCGAGGTTGGCGTCGGCAGCAAGCAGCGGCGGGGTGGTGGTGTGCTCATCGCCCAACTCGCTGCCCGGCACGTCGTTGCCAGCGGCTGGCGGCGGGGTGCCGGCCTGGGTATCGCTGGTGCCGGCTTCGCCCTGGCCTTTGGACGACTGCTCGGCACTTGTGGCATTTTGCCCAGTGGCGCCCGGTTGCGCAGTTTGGCCGGGTTGGGTGGTTTCGTCATCCTCGTTTTTTGCCGGCGTTTGCGACTCGGGTTCTGTCTGTTCCTGGATCAGGGCTTCTACCAGGGCCTTGTTTTTCAGCGCCGGTTGCAGGTCGGGCTGGGCTTCCAGGGCTTGTTCGTAGGCGTCGATGGCCGCTTCGAGTTCACCGGACCTGGCCAGGGCGTTGCCGCGATTGTAGTGGGAATAAGCGTCATTGCCCTCGGCAAATCGCTTGATGGCCTCGGCATAGTTGCCGGCCGCGTACAGGGCGACGCCTTGCCACTGCGGGTCCTGGAAGTGCTCGGCGGCCTCGGCGGGGCGTTTCTGCTTGAGCAGGTATTGGCCTTGCTGGTCCGGACGCAGCCACAGATCCTGGAATTCAAAGGCATAGCTGGGTTGCGGCGTGCCCAACAGCAGCAGCGGTAGAAAGAACAACCAGCCACGGCGCCCGGCGCAGGCGGCCAGCAGTAACAGCGGCAGCAGCAGCCAGTAACCCTGGTCGGCCCAGGTGTCGAGGTGCAGTAACTGGCCATCGTTGCGCAGGGCTTGGGGCGGGTCCAGCACGCCGAGCTGGCGCAGGTCTTTATCGTCCAGGCGTGCGGCCCGGTAGCGGCCGCCCATTTCGCTGGCGAAGGCCTTGAGCGTCGGGCTGTCGAGGCGCGGTACCAGGATCGCGCCTTGTTCGTCCTTGAGGAATTCGCCGCTTTCCTGGGTCACCGGCGTGCCTTCACGGCTGCCGATGCCCAGGATCGACAGGCTCGGCGCCTGGTTGCCCTGCAGCAGCAGGCGAATGCCCTGGCGTTCCTGTTTGGACAGCGAAGAGCCGACCAGCAGCAGGCGACCCTGGCCCAGGCCGCCATGCTTGAGCAGGTCCAGGGCTTTCTCCACGGCCAGGTCGGCACGGTGGCCGGACTCAGGCATGATCGAGGGGCGCAGGGCCTCGAGCAGGTTGCGGCTGGTGGCCAGGTCGTCCGACAGCGGCACCAGGGTGTGGGCGCTGCCGGCATAGACGACGATGGCGGTTTGCGCATCGCTGCGCGCCTGCAACAAGTCGTAGAGTTTGCGCCGTGCCTGTTCGAGGCGGTTGGGCGGGCTGTCGGTGGCGAGCATTTCCGGGGTCAGTTCGAGCAGTACCACCAACGGGTCGGAGGGTTTCTGGCTGGTTTGTTCAACCCGTTGCCAGCTGGGACCCAGCAACGCCAGCACGGCCAACAGCCAGGCGAGGCCCAGCAACACCCACGGCGATTTGCTTTCGCGCCCGTTGCCACCGCTGAGCAGCACGGCGTGAAAGGCCGGCGGCAGGATCATCTGCCAGCGCCCGGCGCGCTTTTGCCGGTGCCACAGTTGCCACAGCAACCAGCCAAGCAGCGGCAGCAGCAACAGCCACCAGGGTCGGAACCAATGCGGCCACAGGGCGATCATCGACGCCTCCGCAGACGCAGGCGTTTAAGGCGCTGGCGCCATTCCGGATGCTGTTGCAGGAAGATCCCTTTGCTCGACAGTTTGTTGAACCCGCGTTGCAGGGCGTTGTTCGGCCAGCGTTCCTGGATCACCAGCAACATGCTCAGGATCAACGCCAGGGCCAGCGGTCCGCTGTACAGCGCTAGCGCCGGGCGTGCCTGGGTCGGTTGTTGTTCGACAGGCTCGAGTTTGTCCAGTGTCTGCTTGATCGCTTCCAGCTCTTGGCCATCGCGGGCACGGAAGTATTGGCCGCCGGTGGCCTCGGCAATCGCCCTGAGCGCCGGCTCGTCGAGGTCCAGGCTCGGGTTGACGCCAAGGATGCCCAGGGAACCGGTTTGCTCCGGGTCGGCGCCGATGCCGATGGGGTAGATCTTCACCCCTTCTTCGGCCGCCAGGCGCGCGGCGGTCAGCGGGTTGATCTGCCCGGCGTTGTTGGCGCCATCGGTGACCAGGATCAGCACGCGGCTTTGCGCAGGGCGCTGGCGCAGGCGTTTCAGCGCCAGGCCTATGGCATCGCCAATGGCGGTGTTCTTGCCGGCGATGCCGATGCGCGCCTCATCCAGCCAGGTGCGCACGGTGCGGCGGTCAAAGGTCAGCGGCGCCTGGAGGTAGGCCTGGCTGCCGAACAGGATCAGGCCCACACGGTCGCCTTCGCGGCCTTCAAGGAAGTCGCCGAGCAGGTGCTTGACCAGGTTCAGGCGGCTGACGTCTTCGTCCTGCCAGTGCATGTCGGGGAAGTCCATGGAGCCGGACACGTCCACTGCCACCAGCAAATCGCGGCCGCTGGCGGCAAGCGGCAGTGGCTCGCCCAGCCATTCCGGGCGCGCAGCGGCACTCAGCAGCAGCAGCCACAGCACCACGAAGGGCGCCTGTTGGCGCCAGCCCGGCAGGTTCACCCGCGCACGGCGGCGGGCCAGGCTTTCGAGATCGCCGAGGTAGCTGACTTTAAGGGCGGGCTCGCCGCTGTCGGCCGCCGGCAGGATGAACCGCATCACCCAGGGCAAGGGCAACAGGACGAAGATCCATGGCCAGGCGAACTCAAACATGTTTGCGAATCCAGGTGTCGACCGCTTGGGTCAGGCCGGCGATGGCCTTGTCGTCGAGTTTGCATTCGGGTTTGTAGGCACCCTCCACCAGCACCATCCAGCGCGTGAGGCCGGCGGCCGGGCAACGGTTGTCGAGGAATGCCAGCCATTTGCGGCCGTTGAGGGTATGGCTCTGGCTATAGGGATAGTCGTTGCGGCACAGGCGCTTGAGCAGGCCATTGAGCTGTTGCAGCCAGGCACCGGCGGGCGCGCCATCGTAGGGTTTGGGCATCAGCGCCAATTCCGCCAGGGCGGCGATGCGCAGTGGGTCCAGCGGTTGTTCGGCGCGGGCCAGGGGGCGTCGAGTCGGCAAGAAGCGGCGCAGCGACCACAACCCCCAACCCAGCAGCGGGATGACCAGCAGCAACAGCCACCAGCCCGGCGCGGGCGGCCAGAAGCCGATGGGCGGCGGGGCGATCAGCGGTTGCAGTTGGTCGAGGCTGCTCATTGCTTTTTAACCGGGCGTTGCGGGTTGAGGTATTCGCGCAGTTGTTCGACCATTTCGCTCTGGGTGCTCAGGGGCATCAACAGGATTCGCAGTTTCTGCGCGAGCAGTTCCCAGCGGGCGATGCGCGCTTCGGCCTGGGCCTTGTAGGCCTGGCGCAAATCGAAATTCAGGGTATCCAGTTCCAATTGCGCCCCACGCTGCGCAAAACGCAGCAGCCCGGCGGCAGGGAGCGCGTGGTCCAGCGGGTCGGAGATCGGCAACAGCAGCAAGTCGCAATGGCGTGACAGCAGGCTCAATTGCTGCTCGGCGCCCTCGGTGAGGGCACGTTCGTCGCAGATCACGATTACCAGGCTGCCGGGGCGCAGCACTTCGCGGCCACGGCGCAGGGCCATGCCCAGGGCGTCGGCCTCCGGGCGGCTTTCGGTGTCCAGGCTCTGGTTGACGCGCACCAGGCGGTTGAGCAATTGCAGAAGGCTTTGCTTGCTGCGGCGCGGCTTGATTTCGTAGTGCTCGTTGTCGCCGAACACCAGTCCGCCGACGCGGTCGTTATGCCCCAACGCGGCCCAGCCGATCAGGCTGGCGGCTTGAGCGGCGAGCACTGACTTGAACATCTGCCCCGAGCCGAAAAACAGCCGGCAGCTTTGCTCCACCATGATGAAAATCGGCCGTTCGCGTTCTTCGTGGAACAGCTTGGTGTGCGGCTCCTGGGTGCGCGCGGTGACGCGCCAGTCGATGGTGCGCACGTCGTCGCCGGCCTGGTACACGCGCACCTGGTCGAAGTCCACACCGCGCCCGCGCAGCTTGGAGTGGTGCAGGCCGATCAGCGGGCTGCGCTGGCTTGGCGTGGAAAACAGCTGCACTTCGCGCACGCGGTGGCGCATCTCGATCAGCTCGCTGAGCGTGACGCGCACCCCTACGCTTGCGTTCATCGACTTCAAGCGACGGCAACGACGTCGAGAATGCGTTGCACCACACGGTCCTGGTCAATCCCGGCCGCTTCGGCTTCGAACGACAGGATGATGCGATGGCGCAGCACGTCGAACAGCACCGCCTGGATGTCTTCCGGGCTGACAAAGTCGCGACCGGCCAGCCACGCATGGGCGCGTGCGCAGCGATCCAGGGCGATGGAACCACGGGGGCTGGCGCCGTAGGCGATCCACTCGGCCATCTCGGGATCGAACTTGGCCGGGGTGCGGGTGGCCATGACCAGTTGCACCAGGTATTCCTCCACCGCATCGGCCATGTACAGGCCGAGGATTTCCTTGCGCGCGGCAAAGATCGCCTGCTGGCTGACGCGGCGCTCGGGCTTGGTTTCGCCGTTGAGGGCTTCGCCACGGGCCTGTTGCAGGATGCGCCGTTCGACGGCCGCGTCGGGGAAGCCGATCTTGACGTGCATCAGGAAACGGTCGAGCTGGGCCTCCGGCAGCGGGTAGGTGCCTTCCTGCTCGATGGGGTTTTGCGTGGCCATCACCAGAAACAACGGGGACAGGTCGTAGGTACTGCGCCCGACGCTGACCTGGCGCTCGGCCATGGCCTCCAGCAGCGCAGATTGCACCTTGGCCGGGGCGCGGTTGATCTCGTCCGCCAGCACCAGGTTGTGGAAGATCGGCCCTTGCTGGAACACGAAGCTGCCGGTTTCCGGGCGATAGATCTCGGTGCCGGTGATGTCGGCGGGCAACAGGTCGGGGGTGAACTGGATACGATGGAACTGCGCTTCGATGCCTTCGGCCAGCTCTTTGATCGCCTTGGTCTTGGCCAGGCCCGGCGCGCCTTCCACCAGCATATGGCCGTCGGCGAGCAGGGCGATCAGCAGGCGATCGATGAGTTTTTCCTGGCCGAGAATCTGCGTAGAAAGAAAGGTTCGCAGCGCGAGCAGCGCTTCACGATGTTCCATCGATGACGGTTCCTGGAAAGAAGAGCCTGGGTGCTGTACAGCGCACCTGAAGCGGGGGTCCATACTTTAATGCATTGGCCGGGTGGCGACTAAGGGGTTTTTACGCAGGCTATGCAGATTGCAGCGGGGGTTGCCCCCGCCGCCGCCCGGCAACGGGGGGGATGAAGGCGAAGGCACGCCCCCCGGGTTGAATCATCGCTGGCCGTCGGCAGTTGATGGGGAACCCGAGGCTTCAGCGGGGGTGATAGTGATGGGCTCGGTCAACTCGAGGGTATGAGTGCCATCGGACACTTTCACTGTAATGGAGGCAGGGGTGTCTTCGGTCACATTCGGCGCAAGGAAATACAACGAAGCGGTGCTCGCCGCCGGTGGGATAAAATCTGGTGCCTCCCAGCGATACATCAGCGGTTTTTGGGCGGGGGACTCGGCATACACGCGAGCGCTGAAGGTTTGGCCCGAGGTGGCGTATTCGGGGAGGGCAAGGCGCCCCGTCGGTGGGCGATCATTGCCATCACCGAGCATTTTTTTGATCGCGGCATCCAGATCCGGTTGCACGCCTATTTCAGTGTGGTTGCCGTTGATTTGCGGATACCCCGTAGAGACCAGGAGTGCGCGCAATGCCTTGGGTGGGAGATTGCCCAGGCCATTGGCCCGAGCGACGCCTTGCAACGACGCGACGACGCCCGCGATGATGGGGTTGGCTGACGAGGTGCCACTGAACGTATGGGTATAGCCTTTGGTGGGGTTGGCACGGCTCCAGGTGGTGGTGGTGACATTGCCTCCCCAGCTGAACAGGTCGACGCGGCTGCCATACTCGGAAAAGGTTGCCCTCAAACCCGTCCCCGGGTCGACGGCACCTGCATAAATGGAACCTGAATCGAAAAGGTTGCGATCGTAGCGACCGTCGAAATAAGGGTGGTCCAGGTTGATATTGCCATTGGCCGCTGCCAGCACTACGTGCACGCCTTTTTCTTCCGTCAGATACGCAATGGTGTCGCGCACCAGGTCGTCGTCTTCAAGTGGCATATAGCAATCTTTGGTGCACACATCGGCTGGGAAATCATTGTCACCGTACAGGTAGTGCACGCCTAATTGCATGACATCCCCGGCTTGCAGGCGCTGGGCCATTTCCCCGAGTCGCACGGCCCCCCACTGTAAGTAGCCAAGTTGTGCATGCGGCACGATGCCGGTGGTGCCAAAGCTGTTTTCCCTGGATGCAATAATGCCGGCACTGGCGGTGTCGTGGGCGCCGACGCGCGCCGGTTGGGTCGGCGAGTGCAGTTGTGTGTAGGGCGGTGGCAGGTCTACATGCTCGAAGGACCAGTGGTCAATTTCGGCGGAAATAACCCGCATTCCCTGACCATCGCCACCTTCGGTTCCCCGCGCCTCGATGGCGTTCACCCCGCCGATCATGTAGGGCGCGACCGCGCCTCGCCCCTGTAGGTAGTTCTGGCGGCCAGTGTAATCGGGAACATCGTCGGCGGCCCGTGCTTTGATGGGAGTACCGTTATCACCCCGCATATCGCCGATCATGGGTTCGAACTCTGCGGTTTCCACGCCAGGGATCTGCCTGACTCGAAGGCGTAGTGCTTGCGCCTGCTGGCGCGTCAGGTGGCGCGTGTCGATGACGAAGTAGCGGTCCAGTCGATGCCGTTGCAAGGCTTGCAGGCTTTCAGTTGTCTGCGAGTTGGAGGGTGGCACCGCGGGAATCAGGTTGGGCGCCAGTTTCTGGAGTTCGCTTAGGCCTGCGCTGGGGGGCCTGAGATTATCTGGAGACGCTTTGATCCTGACGATCAAGTCTGTAAAGCCGGGCGCTGCTGCGCTCGCGGAAAAAGGTAACGGTGTTATCGCCAGAAACAGCAACGCACCAAGGCCGCAGTTGATTGATCTCATTCGAATACCCTGTCAATGAAGTGTTTGTCCATTGAGCTAAGGCTCAGAACCCAGACCCGGAAACTGTTAGAAATAACAGTCTCGACGAGTGGTCAGGGGTTCAGGCTGTCGGTGTCAGGTGCGAATGAAAGTGCCGGTGCCCTTGAGAATGTTCTGCAGGGTTTGTTCCACTTCTGCCATCTCCGCTGCGGCGGTGGCGTGGGTTATCTCCAATTGGTCCTTGCCGCCCAGTGCATCGGCATCGCCCGCCGCCAGCTCTATCCGCAATGTCGTGTCGCTGAGGGTGACTTTCAGCCCATCCAGGGTCGACGGCTCGTAGTCCCAGGTCAGTTCCACTTCGTCTTCGTCGGGGTAGCGGGTGAGCATGAACATCTCGCCGTTCCTGCCGTGGCAGCAGAGCATGGCCATGTTGTCTTCTTCGTCGTCGCACGGGGTGGCCATCAGGGCGTCGGTTTTCAGTTGCAGCATGGGGAATCCTGTCTGAGGTAGGGCGTTGCGTAGGCAATTGTGCCATTGCGGCGAATTTTGTGCTGCTTCCTGTGTCAGACCCAGCGCATGACCTGACGGGCAATACCGGTCATTTTCGGTACTCGGGGGTGGGAAAATAGCCGGTTTTTTGCCCGGAAATTCCGGGTTGCCCAAGTCGCAACCCCAAGCCTGCGTACCGATGACCGAATATGTCGCAGCACCGCAAGCACCCGGCTTCCCACACTCGTTAAGCTGCGCAACGGATGTGCACGTGCCAGGCGCCTGACCTGCCCGTCGTACCGTCACCCGGCAAGGTGCGCATCTTATGGAAGTTGTATGTGACCTCATTGTCTTGTCCAGCTTCACCCACCTGTCACTCTGATTCGTTTATGGTGCTTAACTCGTTACCTGCGAACAGAGCTGACGGTCTCCCCACCAGGGGATAACACGCGACGCTTCCATCAATAACAAGCCCAAGCGGAGTACCACAGATGGCGTTCTTCACCGCAGCCAGCAAGGCCGACTTCCAGCATCAACTGCAAGCGGCACTGGCGCAGCACATCAGTGAACAGGCACTGCCACAAGTGGCGCTGTTCGCTGAACAATTCTTCGGCATCATTTCCCTGGACGAACTGACCCAGCGTCGCCTTTCCGACCTGGCCGGTTGCACCCTGTCCGCCTGGCGCCTGCTTGAGCGCTTTGATCACACCCAACCGCAAGTGCGGGTCTACAACCCCGATTACGAACGTCATGGCTGGCAATCGACCCACACTGCGGTCGAAGTGCTGCACCATGACCTGCCATTCCTGGTGGACTCGGTACGCACCGAGCTGAACCGCCGTGGCTACAGCATCCACACCCTGCAGACCACCGTGCTCAGCGTGCGCCGTGGCAGCAAGGGCGAGTTGCTGGAAATCCTGCCCAAGGGCACCCAGGGCGAAGGCATCGAGCAAGAATCGCTGATGTACCTGGAAATCGACCGCTGCGCCAACGCCGCCGAACTCAACGTGCTGAGCAAAGAGCTTGAGCAGGTGCTGGGCGAAGTGCGCGTGGCCGTGGCCGATTTCGAACCGATGAAGGCCAAGGTCCAGGAGCTGCTCGACGGTATCGACGCCAGCCCGTTTGGCATCGACGGCGAAGAAAAAGCCGAGATCAAGAACTTCCTGGAATGGCTGGTGGGCAACCACTTCACCTTCCTCGGCTATGAAGAGTTCGTGGTACGTGACGAGGCGGACGGCGGTCATATCGAATATGACGCCGGCTCGTTCCTCGGTCTGACCAAGCTGCTGCGCGCCGGCCTCACCGCCGACGACCTGCGCATCGAAGACTACGCCGTGTCGTACCTGCGCGAGCCTACCGTGCTGTCGTTCGCCAAGGCCGCGCACCCGAGCCGTGTACACCGCCCGGCTTACCCGGACTACGTGTCGATCCGCCAGATCGATGCCGACGGCAAGGTGATCAAGGAATGCCGCTTCATGGGCCTCTACACCTCGTCGGTGTACGGCGAAAGCGTACGCGTGATCCCGTATATCCGCCGCAAGGTCGCGGAAATCGAGCGTCGCTCGGGCTTCCAGGCCAAGGCGCACCTGGGCAAGGAGCTTGCTCAAGTCGTTGAAGTGCTGCCCCGTGACGACCTGTTCCAGACCCCGGTCGACGAGCTGTTCAGCACCGTGATGTCGATCGTGCAGATCCAGGAACGCAACAAGATCCGCGTGTTCCTGCGCAAAGACCCGTACGGTCGTTTCTGCTACTGCCTGGCCTACGTGCCGCGCGACATCTATTCCACCGAAGTGCGCCAGAAGATCCAGCAAGTGCTGATGGATCGCCTGAAAGCCTCGGACTGCGAATTCTGGACCTTCTTCTCCGAGTCCGTGCTGGCGCGCGTGCAGCTGATTCTGCGGGTCGACCCGAAGAACCGCCTGGACATCGACCCGCTGCAACTGGAAAAAGAAGTGGTGCAGGCCTGCCGCAGCTGGCAGGACGACTACTCCAGCCTCGTTGTGGAAAGCTTCGGCGAAGCCCACGGCACCAACGTGCTGGCGGACTTCCCGAAAGGCTTCCCGGCCGGCTACCGCGAGCGTTTCGCTGCGCATTCGGCCGTGGTCGACATGCAGCACCTGCTCAGCCTCACCGAAGCCAACCCGCTGGTGATGAGCTTCTATCAGCCCCTGGGCCAGGTCTCCGGCCAACGCGAGCTGCATTGCAAGCTGTATCACGCCGATACCCCACTGGCACTGTCCGACGTGCTGCCGATCCTGGAAAACCTCGGCCTGCGCGTGCTGGGTGAGTTCCCGTACCGCCTGCGTCATGCCAACGGCCGCGAGTTCTGGATCCATGATTTTGCGTTCATCGCCGCCGAAGGCGTGAACCTGGACATCCAGCAGCTCAACGACACCCTGCAGGACGCGTTCGTGCATATCGTGCATGGCGACGCCGAGAACGATGCGTTCAACCGCCTGGTACTTACCGCCGGCCTGCCATGGCGCGACGTCGCGCTGCTGCGTGCCTACGCCCGTTACCTGAAGCAGATCCGCCTGGGCTTCGACCTCGGCTACATCGCCAGCACCCTGAACAACCACACCGACATCGCCCGCGAGTTGACCCGGTTGTTCAAGACCCGCTTCTACCTGGCGCGCAAGCTCACCGCCGATGACCTGGAAGACAAGCAGCAACGCCTGGAACAAGCGATCCTCACGGCCCTGGACGACGTCCAGGTGCTCAACGAAGACCGCATCCTGCGGCGCTACCTCGACCTGATCAAGGCCACCCTGCGCACCAACTTCTACCAGACCGACGCCAACGGCCAGAACAAGTCGTACTTCAGCTTCAAGTTCGACCCGCGCGCGATCCCCGAGCTGCCCAAGCCGGTGCCGAAGTTTGAAATCTTCGTCTACTCGCCCCGCGTCGAAGGCGTGCACCTGCGCTTTGGCAACGTGGCCCGTGGCGGCCTGCGCTGGTCCGACCGTGAAGAGGACTTCCGTACCGAAGTGCTCGGCCTGGTCAAAGCCCAGCAAGTGAAGAACTCGGTGATCGTGCCGGTGGGCGCCAAGGGCGGCTTCCTGCCGCGTCGCCTGCCACTGGGCGGCAGCCGTGACGAGATCGCGGCCGAGGGCATCGCCTGCTACCGCATCTTCATCTCCGGCCTGTTGGACATCACCGACAACCTCAAGGATGGCGCCCTGGTGCCGCCGGCCAACGTCGTGCGTCATGACGACGATGACCCGTACCTGGTGGTGGCAGCGGACAAGGGCACCGCGACCTTCTCCGACATCGCCAACGGCATCGCCATCGACTACGGTTTCTGGCTGGGCGACGCGTTCGCCTCCGGTGGTTCCGCCGGTTACGACCACAAGAAAATGGGCATCACCGCCAAGGGCGCGTGGGTCGGTGTGCAGCGTCACTTCCGTGAGCGCGGCATCAACGTGCAGGAAGACAGCATCACCGTGGTGGGCGTCGGCGATATGGCCGGCGACGTGTTCGGTAACGGCCTGTTGATGTCCGACAAGCTGCAACTGGTCGCGGCCTTCAACCACCTGCATATCTTCATCGACCCGAACCCGAACCCGGCCACCAGCTTCGTCGAGCGCCAGCGCATGTTCGAGCTGCCGCGTTCGGCCTGGACCGACTACGACACCAGCATCATGTCCGAAGGCGGCGGTATCTTCTCGCGCAGCGCGAAGAGCATTGCCATCTCGCCACAGATGAAGGAACGCTTCGACATTTCGGCCGACAAGCTGACCCCGACCGAACTGCTGAACGCCTTGCTCAAGGCGCCGGTGGACCTGTTGTGGAACGGCGGTATCGGTACCTACGTCAAGGCCAGCACCGAAAGCCACGCCGATGTAGGCGACAAGGCCAACGACGCGCTGCGCGTCAATGGCAACGAGCTGCGCTGCAAGGTAGTCGGCGAGGGCGGTAACCTCGGCATGACCCAGCTGGGCCGTGTGGAATTCGGCCTCAATGGCGGCGGTTCCAACACCGACTTCATCGACAATGCCGGTGGCGTGGACTGCTCCGACCACGAAGTGAACATCAAGATCCTGCTCAATGAAGTGGTGCAGGCCGGCGACATGACCGACAAGCAACGCAACCAGTTGCTGGCGAGCATGACCGACGAAGTCGGCAGCCTGGTGTTGGGCAACAACTACAAGCAGACCCAGGCCCTGTCCCTGGCCGCGCGCCGTGCCTACGAGCGTGCCGCCGAGTACAAGCGCCTGATGAGCGACCTGGAAGGCCGTGGCAAGCTGGACCGCGCCATCGAGTACCTGCCGACCGAAGAGCAGCTCACCGAGCGCGCTTCCACCGGCAAGGGCCTGACCCGTCCGGAGCTGTCGGTGCTGATCTCCTACAGCAAGATCGACCTCAAGGAAGCGCTGCTCAAGTCGCTGGTACCGGATGACGACTACCTGACCCGCGACATGGAGACCGCGTTCCCACCGAGCCTGGTGGCCAAGTTCGGCGAAGCCATGCGTCGCCACCGTCTGAAGCGCGAGATCGTCAGCACCCAGATCGCCAACGACCTGGTCAACCACATGGGCATCACCTTTGTGCAGCGACTCAAGGAGTCGACCGGCATGAGCCCGGCGAACGTGGCAGGTGCCTACGTGATCGTGCGCGACATCTTCCACCTCCCGCACTGGTTCCGCCAGATCGAAGCCCTGGACCACCAGGTCTCCGCTGACGTGCAATTGCAGTTGATGGATGAGCTGATGCGCCTGGGCCGTCGCGCCACGCGCTGGTTCCTGCGCAGCCGTCGCAACGAGCAGGACGCTGGCCGTGACACCGCGCACTTCGGTCCGCACCTGGCCGCGTTGGGCCTCAAGCTCGACGAACTGCTGGAAGGTCCGACCCGCGAAGGCTGGCAGACCCGCTACCAGGCCTACACCGAAGCCGGCGTGCCGGAGTTGCTGGCGCGCATGGTTGCAGGCACGACCCACCTGTACACCTTGCTGCCGATCATCGAAGCCGCTGATGTGACCGGGCATGACGCCGCCGAAGTGGCCAAGGCCTACTTCGCTGTCGGCAGCGCCCTGGACCTGCCGTGGTACCTGCAGCAGATCAGCGATCTGCCCGTGGCCAACAACTGGCAGGCCCAGGCCCGCGAAGCGTTCCGCGACGATGTGGATTGGCAGCAGCGGGCGATCACCATTTCCGTCCTGCAAATGGCCGACGCGCCACAGGACATGGAAGCCCGCGTGGCCCTGTGGCTTGAGCAGCACAAGGACATGGCTGATCGTTGGGTCGCAATGATGGTGGAAATCCGTGCTGCGGTCGGCACGGACTACGCCATGTACGCGGTGGCAAACCGTGAACTGCTGGACCTGGCGTTGAGTGGTCAATCGGTGCTGCAACCGGCTTGATGCCTGGGTAAAACCAATGTGGGAGGGCGGTGCGACGATTCGACTTGCTCCCTCCCACACTTGGATCTTTATCTATCCGGATATCAGTGGTGTTTCAGTAATTTGCTTTCCAGGTGATCCAGGTGCCGGGTCATCAAGCCCACCGCAGCAGTCACATCCCGCTGCTCAATCGCATCCACAATCGCCACATGCTCCTGCCACGCGCAATACGTGCAGGCTTTCGCTTCGTATTGGGCAATGATCAGCGACGTCAACGGCACCAGGCTGTTGAGGAACTGCGCCAATGGCGCGTTGCCCGCCATCTGCGCCAATTGCAGGTGAAACTCCCCGGACAACCGAATCGCCGGCCCACGCTGGTTGCGTTCCATACCGTCGCGTTCCCGTGCTATCAGCTCGCGCAGCTGGCGTATCTGCGTGGGCGTGGCCTGGGCGCAGGCCAATTGCACCACTGTGATTTCGGTCATGCGCCGCGCTTCGAGGATCTGCCGCGTCTGCTGGGCATCCGGCGCTGCGACCTGGGCGCGCTGGTTGGGGCGCAGGATGACCACTTGCTGGTGGGACAACTTGGCCAGCACCCGACGAATCACGCTGCGGCTGACGCCAAAGGTTTCGCCCAGGCCTTCTTCGGTAAAGCGGCTGGACGGGGCGATGCGTTGTTCGAGGATGGCGTCGAACAACCGTGGGTAGATGTCGTCCACCGAAGGCTTTTTACCGGCCACCAGGCGCAGGGCAGGAATGATCGGATCGCGTTGCAGGGCGTGGGCGGTCATGGCCTGTCTCCAAAAAATCAGTTGCCGAGATGGTCGTCCGGAATGTTCAAGTGAATGCCCATGCGCAGGCCTTCCTGGAGGATGTGCCGACGCATCTCGGCACTGGCCAGGGCGCTGTTCTTGTTGCGGATGGCGCGTACCACCGCTTCATTTTCCTGCAGGCGTTCCGCCAGGTGCTCGGGGGAATTGCGCAGTACCTGGGCGCTTTGCTTGAGGGCGGTGCTGGTTTGCTGCACCACGTTCTGGAAGATCGGGTTGGCGGTGAGCGCGAACAGTTCTTCGTGAAAATCGAGGTAGGCGTTCATGCCGGCTTCGGCGTCACCGGCATCCAGGGCTTCGCGCATGTCCATCAGGGTCAGGCGCAATTGGCCGACTTCCTTGCTGCTGATGGACTGGGCCACCAGGCCGACGATAAAGGGTTCGAGGGTGTAGCGCAGTTGCAGGATGTCTTCGAGGCTGGCATCGGCCACGGCGTCGCTCGATTGTGGTTCGCTGACGCTGGTTTCCAGCACGACCACACCTTTACCGGGCATGGAGCGCACCAGGCCGAGGGTTTCGAGCACGATCACCGCTTCGCGCAGGCTGGGGCGGCTGATGCCCAGCTGTTCGGCCAGTTCGCGCTGGCCCGGGAGCATTTCGCCCCGGCGCCACTGACCTTGCTTGAGTGCGGCGCGGAGTTTTTCTACGACTGAATTGACGACGGTTGAGGTGCTGATCACGTCGTGCGCTCCTTAAGAATGAATAATCCCTGCACTGCAGGAGCGAGCTTGCTCGCGAAAAACTTCAAGTCACCGCGTGCATCCAGAATGCCCGCGTTATCGTTGACGACCTTCGCGAGCAAGCTCGCTCCTACAGTGGAAAGCGTTTAGCGTTTTAAAATTCCTGGTGCGCCTGTGATACCGGCTTCCTGGCCTGGAAGGCATAGCCTTGCTGGCCGTCGAGCACCTTGTTGGCGCGTTGGATATCGATGTCTTTTTCCCAACGGGCAATGGCCACGGTGGCGACGCAGTTGCCGATCAGGTTGGTCAAGGCGCGACCGATGCCCATGAACCAGTCCACCGCCAACACCAGCACCAGGCCGACCACTGGAATCGCCGGGATCGCCGTAAGCGTCGCCGCCAGGATCACCAGGGCCGAGCCGGGAATCCCGTGGGCGCCCTTGGAGGTGATCAGCGACACCAGCAGGATGGTCAGCAGGTCGGTCATCGACAGTGGCGTGCCGGTGGCGTTGGCGATAAACACGATGGCCAGGGTCAGGTAGATCGAGAAACCGTCGAGGTTGAACGAGTACCCGGTGGGAATCACCAGGCCGACGGTGGAGCTGCCAATGCCCAGGTGTTCGAGTTTGCGCATGACCTGCGGCAGCACCGCGTCGGAGGAGGCGGTGCCCATCACGATCAGCAGTTCTTCACGCAAGTACTTGAGCAGCGGCAGCATGCGCAGGCCCGACAGGCGCATCACCACGCCGAGGATCAGCGCGACGAAGGCAAGGCAGGTCAGGTAGAACAGGCCCACCAGGCTGCCCAGGTGTTGCAGGGAGTCCAGCCCGTAGGTGCTGGTGGTGAAGGCGATCGCACCAAACACGCCGATGGGCGCCAGGCGCACGATCATGCCCATGATGCGGAAAATCACATGGCTCAGTTCATTGATCAGCCGAGTGATACCGGAGGCTGCTTCGCCCACCAGGTTCAAGGCGCTGCCGAACAGCACCGAAAACAGCAGTACTTGCAGGACATTGTTGTCGGCAAAGGCGCCGATCACCGAGTTGGGGATCAGGTCCATCAGGAACTGGCTGGTGCCCTTGATGTGCTGGCCCTTGTCGGCCAGTTCATTGAGGCCGGCGGAGGAGAGCTGTTCCAGATGGATATTGGCGCCGGTGCCGATCCCGGTGCTGAAGGCCATGACCAGGCCGATCACCAGGGCGATGGTGGTGAGCACTTCAAAGTAGATCACCGACTTGAGGCCGATGCGCCCGACCTTCTTCAAGTCGCCGGCCCCGGAAATACCACTGACCACCACGCAGAACACGATCAGGCCGATCAGCATCTTGATCAGCTTGATAAAGCCGTCACCCAGGGGTTTGAGTTGCGAGGAGAATTCGGGAAGGGCCAGGCCGCACACGATGCCGAGCATCAGGCCAATCACGACTTGCAGGAAAATCGAACGCGAGCACCATCTGAGCATGGGAGGGATCTCTATTCGGTGCCCTGGTGGTTCCAGGGCTTAATTTTTGTGGTCATACCGGTAAGTCCAGTGCGTCGCCAGTCTAGGCCAGGTATTTTTGAAATCACAAGTAAAAATTCGGCGGTTGGCAGGTCCCGGTCTGACCAGTTGGTCGCGAAGGTTGATGCTTGAGCGGTTGGCGGGGCGCAAATTTTTTCGCTTATCATCCGCGGCCTGGCACATGAGGTGATGGATGGCTAAACCAGGACTGACCACTGACGACACCGGGCTGACCCACTGCACCTGGCGCACGGCCGCGCCGGAATACCTCCGTTATCACGACCACGAGTGGGGCGTACCGGTGGCGGATGATGTTCAGCTGTACGAGAAGATCTGCCTGGAAGGCTTCCAGGCCGGCATGGCCTGGATCACCATCCTGCGCAAGCGCGAGCAGTTCAGGGCTGCATTCGACGGTTTTGATTTTCGCCGGGTGGCGCAGTACGGCGAGGCGGATATCGCGCGGTTGATGCAGGACCCGGGCATCGTGCGTAATCGGGCGAAGATCGTTTCCACCATCAACAACGCCCGCCGGGCGTGCGAGCTGGTGGATGAGACCGGCTCGCTTGCGCAGTGGTTGTGGGCGTTCGAACCCGGCCCTGAAGAGCGCCCGGCAGTGGTGGACCTGGCTTACTGGACGGGCAATCCCACCTCGCCGGCCTCGGTGCGCCTGTCCAAGGCCTTGAAGAAACGCGGCTGGACGTTCGTCGGGCCGACCACGATGTATGCGCTGATGCAGGCGATGGGGATGGTCAATGATCACCTTGATGGGTGTGTGTGCCGCCCAAAGATCGAAGAACTGCGCCGCCAGTTCAAGCGCCCGTGAGCCGCTGACGGTGGGAGGGGGGTTCACCCATGCTGCTGATTGGTGATGAGGCTGATTGGTGTGGAAGAGGGGTCAGCACCAGGAGGCCAATCCCATCAATGGTCGAACGCAAGGCGGCTCGCCAGGTTTGCCGAGGCCAGCTCGATAAAGCCTTGCAGGGCTGGCAGCCCGAAGTGTGCGTTGAGCGGTTCGGCACCGGCCCAGCAGCCATTGACGGTCCAGAGGTCGGGATCCACCGGGCTGCGCTGTACGGCGTAATCGAGGCAGCCTGGGGTGGTGCGCACGAGCTCGGCGATCTGTCGCAGGCGCTCGCCCAGTTCCCTGGAGCGCCCGGCAGTTGCGCGGACATGAACAGTGTTGAAGGCACGGTCGGGCATGGCGATGGTCTCCGAGGTCAGGTGTCAGCGCACAGGCTAGAGCCTCGACGCGCCAGGACCAATGACCAATCCCTCGGAAAACCCCCTAGCCAATCTGCTGGAGAATATCGCGCACCTTGTCCAGCGCCGGGTCGATATCGAGGGTCTCGATGGCCCCAAACCCGATGATCAGGCCCGAACGCACCGGCGTGTCGTGGAAGAACACGTCCAGCGGGTACAGGCCGACTTCCACCTGGCGCGCCAATGCCATCAGCAACGGGATATTCACCGGTACTTTGCACAACGCCGCCATATGGAACCCGGCGACGGTGGGCACCGCTTCGAACCACGGCGACAGGTCGCCCGCCAGGCGCTGCAAAATGCGCTCGCGGCGCCCGGCGTACACGGTGTGGCAGCGGCGAATATGCTTGAGCAAATAACCTTCGCTGATGAACTTGGCCAGCGCCCATTGCGGCAACGTGGAGCTGTGCTGGTCGGTCAATTGCTTGGCCTTGAGCACCGCGCCGTAGATCGCCGGGGGCAGCACCGCATAACCCAGGCGCAGTTCGGGCAACAAGGTTTTGGAGAAGGTGCCGACGTAGGTGACCACGCCACGGCTGTCCATGCTTTGCAGCGAGTCGGTGGGCCGGCCTTCGTAGCGGAACTCGCTGTCGTAGTCGTCCTCGATGATGATTGCACCCAGCTCGAAGGCCCGCGCCAGCAGCGCTTTCCGACGTAGCAGGCTCATGGGCATGCCAAGGGGGAACTGGTGGGAGGGCGTGACGTAGATCAGCCGTGCGCCATCGGGGATCCGGTCGACCTGGATGCCTTGCTCATCGACGGGAACACCGATGACCTGCGCGCCCATCGCCATGAATAACTGGCGCGCGGGGCTGTAGCCGGGGTCTTCCATGGCGACGATGCTGCCCGGTTCCAGCACCACGCGGGCGATGAGGTCCAGGGCCTGCTGCGCGCCGTTGGTGACCACGATGTCGCTGTCGCGGCATTGGACCCCACGGGAAAACGCGATATGCCCGGCGATGGCACTGCGCAGGGCCGGCAACCCTTCCGGCTGGCTGTAGAACCCGCTGTTCCGGGCGATGCGCCGCAACGCGTCCTGGGTGCAGCGCCGCCATTCATCCTGGGGGAACTGGTTGCGGCTGGTGGCGCCGCCGATAAATTCGTAGCGCAACGTGCTGTCGCGAGTGGGGTGGCGCATGGGCGAGGGCAGTGACTGCCACTTCGCCAGGTTGGCGGCGCAGGCCAGGTCGGTAGCGGTTTGCAGGCGCTCGGTCTGCGGCGTACGGGCGTTGACGAAGGTGCCGCGGCCGGTCTTGCCGACCAGCAGGCCTTCGTAGGTCAGGGTCGCGTAGGTGTCGGATACGGTCTTGCGGGATACCCCCAGTTGTTCGGCCAGCAAGCGGCTGGGCGGCAGTTGCGCGCCGGCGGCCAGGCGCCCGGAGCCAATGGCCTCGTGCAACTGCTGGTACAGCTGTTCGGCCAGATCCTTGCGGCCATTGATGACGACGTGCAGTTCCATGTTTCATCCCGGGGTCTTCGCTCTGCGCCAAGGTTACTCGCTCGCGGGGCGCGCTCAAAATGGTCCCTGGGTAAACCGTCGGATTGGCTATAGGGCTTACACCGTGAGAGTTCTAGGCTGAACGGTCATTGCCCCCGAGAACTGCCCATGGAATCCCGTCTGGACTACTACACTGCGTCACCGCAAGCGCTCAAGGGCATGTTGCTGCTGGAGGCGAACACCTTTGGCCTGTCCATCGAGCGGCCGTTGCTGGAACTCATCAAGATCCGCGTTTCGCAGCTCAACCACTGCGGTTTTTGCACCGATATGCATTCGATGGCGGCGCGTCAGCGCGGCGAAACGGAGCGACGCTTGTTCGCGCTGTGCGTATGGCGTGACTCGCCGTTCTTTACGCGGCGGGAGAAGGCGGCATTGGCCTGGTGCGAATCGGTGGCGATGCTGCCGACTTCCAGTGTTTCGGACGAACTCTTCAGCGCCGTGCGCGAGGAATTCAGCGAACAGGAACTGGTGGACCTGACCATGGCGGTCTCCAGCATCAGTGCCTGGAACCGCCTGGCGGTGAGTTTTCGCCAGCAACCGCCGAATGCTTGAGCGGGATATTCACCAGCGCTCTACCTATGCACCCCAGGTTCATGCCTCAACACTTCAGTATCGACGCAGTGCGCGCACAGGGTGTTCGCGTTGATAACGACGAAGCGTGCTTCGTCAGTGACTGGAGTGCCGTAATGGAAGAGTTGCAGGACGACGGCGCGTCGGTCTTACCGCTGCGTCAACAGACCTTGATGGATCTGGACGCAGCATGGGGGCCGATGGGTATCGGTGAAATCTCGGTTGGCCGCATGGCCCTGGATAACATGGGCGCGCGCCTGGAGGGCGGGGAACTTGATGTGGAGCGGTATCGCGTCAAGGAAGCTGATCAGGCATTGATCGATCAGATCACGTTTTCTGCCGTGCACCTTAAGGCGTATCTGACGTCCGCCAGCGGTGAAAGCTGTGACCAGGCCACCACCGCACTGTTTGAACTGGCGTCATTGCGTTCGGAGTGGGCGCCCGTCATGTTGAGCCCGCCGGATGCTTCGGACGGGGCGATTGTCAAACTCGATCGACTGCTGCGGCGGGTACAGAGCGTCAACCTCAACGACGTGAGTGCCATGGAAAACCTGCCCGGCTGGGCCGATAAGCTCAGGAGCGGGAGTGCGCAAACCTTGGGAGCCGGGCTGCAGCTCTACGGTTTTTACAGCGCCATTCGAGGCATAGGCGAAGCGCTCAGAACGGGGGATACGGGCGAGCTGTTGTTCGAGGGCGGCGCCTTTTCCGCAGAAGTTGCGTCCCTCGGCCTGGAGTTGGCGTTGGAGCGTATCGGCCAGAAAATGATGAGCGCCGGCCATACGGTTTATCGCGGGTTCTGCGCATCACGCGCGGGGTTGCTGCTGCGCCGTGGTGCCGGATTGATCGCCTCGGTATTGACCGTGCCTTTTGACATTGCCCAGGCGGTCATTGCGCTTTCAAAAGCGTTGAAAGCAGAAGGTAAACAGGCACAGGATCTCTATGTCGAGGCCGGTTTCAGTCTCGTCAGCGCAACCCTCAGTCTTGCACTGGGCGTCTCGGCGTTGGCGGGCTTCGGCGCGGCCGGGCCCGTGGGCCTTATCGCCGCAGCGGTGCTGATTGTCGGCGCGCGGATTTATGCCGCGTGTCGAGTGGTGGATGAGATCGATGATTACATCGAGCTGAGCACCCTTGAGCGCCTGCGCACTGGCTGGTTCGCGTTTGCCGGTGTGGAGTTGGATGACAGCGTACTCGAGCGCTACAAGACCAGCCGCGCGCGCACTGCCTACGCAGAAAGCCTCAAGGCCCAAGCCCGGGCATTGCTTGGCGCAGAGATGAAGAACAGTGTGCAGGCCATCGTCAATGGCAGGTTCGAGGTCCGCCTGCAGACGATACGGCACTGGAAACATCAATGGGATGAGCAGGCGGGTGAGTCCCCTCACACGCTGGTGCGTGAACCGGTCATCCATGAGGTGGATGACTACTTCGACGCGAGCAAGGAGGGGGCCGTCGATCTATTGCCCGAGGCCACCTGGGGGGCGAAGGGACCCGAAAAAGGTGTGCTCTGGCTGCTGGGTGGCGGGGATGACTCGGTGTTGGGCGTGCCGAATCGCCCGAACCACTTTCGCTATGGCGGTGGTCGCAAGCACCTGGTGGGCGGCAGTCAGGACGACGAGTTCATGTTCGAGGTACCGCCGGATACTTTTTCTGGCGCAGAAGGGCGGGTGCCGATCTCGGTGTTGGTGGGCGGTACCGGGGCTGACACCCTGAGCTTTCTCGGCGAGACGCCGGGGTCGCGTGCAGCAGGCTTCAACGTCAACCTGGGGGCGGGCAGCGTGACGTTGATGACCGACAATGGCCGCGACGGTATCAAGTGCATGGGGTTGTGGAGCATTGAAAATGTTGCGTCCCTTGCCGGCGCTTCCAGCGTGATTACCGGCAGTAACGAGGCCAACCGTATTGTCCTGAAGGGGGAGTACGACCAGGCCCACGCAATGGCCGGAGACGACCAGTTGTTGATACAGCGGGGCAGCGCCAGGGTGAATGGCGGGCCAGGCGCCGATTACTTCGAGATTCTTGAGAGCGCCAAGGACGTGGTGATCGAGGAGGACGGCCAGCAGCGCAGCCTCATCATGCTCAACTGGCCCTTCAGCCGGATTCAACGCTGGTGGATCTCGGGCAACGCTCTGAAGGTGGCGTCTACCCTGGGGCTGGACGGTGAACTGCCGGGCCCTTGTGTCGGGATCGAAAATGTCTACACGCTACGCGAGGGTAAACGCCACCTGGCCAACGCGCTTTTCAGCTTTCTCACCCAGGACGGCTATCGAATAGCGCCCTTGTTGCCTGAAACGTTGGACCCGACCGGGGAGCCGCAGGTGAGCATGGAAGTGCTGGCGCCTCCCGGGCCCAGGATCTCCCCGATTATTCTGGGACCCGGTCAGTCGGTTGCCTTGGCGGCAGGCACGTCCAGCTACTTTGTCAGCCGCGGCCACGGGATGACGGCCATTGATGCGCATGCAAGCCAGGAGCAGGGCCGATGCTGTGTGTATGTGGACTATGACAGTCAAGAATTGGCAGGGGTGTATACGACCTATCATGTGGCCACGCGACGCCAGAGCCACTTCGACTACCTGGATTACACGGGCGCGAAGATAAAGTTTGAGTGGGCTGATGGCCGCACGCTGTATCTGGACGAATACGCAGCGCAACCCTCAGCGACGTGGACGAGCGTGGGCGGTTCATTACAGGCGTCAGCCTTGAAGTTGAAGGCTGAATTTGTCGTGGTGATGCGCGACGGTGTTTCGTACCGGCTATTACCGCCGGTGCAGTCTTACGTCAGTGATTTCGCCAGCCCGGGTTACAAAATCAAGGACGCAATGGCTTCGCTGAACCTGAGGTACGGTCATTACCCGTTCTTGAGGCCGCGCAGGCCTAAAAGCCTGAATCTGACCGCTCACTCACAACGGGTGCACCTGGGCGCGGCCCCTCACCTGGCAACCTGTGTGTTATGCGGACGGGGCGGGGTGTACGAAATCTATCTGACGTCATGGGCGATCGTTGAGCTGTCAACACCGCAGGCGCTGAGTAAAGAGTCCGATGCATCGACCTGGGACTTCTTTTGTACAGCGCTGGCGGAAGATATTCAGCTCGACAGCATTGTTGTCAGCCCCGGTCACATCAAGGTGGGCAGCGTGTCGATTCGGGTCCCCCGGTATGACGACCCCGACGTTCCCTTGGAAAACATCCGGATTCATTCAAAGGACGGCGGGCGTTTCGACGTCAGGCTGGACCTTGGCAAGGTGTACCTGGCCAGGGTCGCTGCCTCGGGCAATAGTTCGATTGCGCAACTGTTGAAGTCCTTGCGTCACCATCGGCAAAGAGCCTCCGTGTTTACGCCAACCATCAACGTGACCGGCATCGGCATGGCCGATGGGACAAAAGGCACCGTTTACTACGACGTCATGGCGGATTGCTGGAGGCTGGACGCTGACAGGCATCGGCGGCTATCCAGTGAGGAGCTGGCTGTTTCAACCTGAACCCATCAGCAGCCGAGGTGGTTCTGACGGGTGGCTGAACAACATAGTCCAAGGACATTCTATGAAGCAATTTACTTCCCCTTCCGTGCCACCGGTTACAGGGCGTCCGGTCGATCGTCCCAGCGGTGCGGCACCCAGTGCGCGTACTGCGTTTCCTGTGGTTGATTTTGCCGGCGGGCCCCTGCCGCCTGAAGCGATACCTGTGCGCAACACACCATCCGCAGCGGTTCCGAGCGCGACTTATCAGCGCATGACCGATCTGCCCACGCCTTCCGCGGTCACCCGAGATGCCATTTTCGCCGCCCTCGGTGACCCCATACCGGCGCCTGATCCCGCTACGGGGTTGCGTGAATATGATTCGCGCACTTACCTGAACCTGGACGACGGCACCACCGTTCTGGCGGTGCGCGATCCGCAGACCGGGGAATGGCGTGAAAGACCGCCGGATTCGCGCTTGCCACAAGGCCCGGCACTGTACCGGGTGCCGCAGACGAACACTTGGCGCAGTCACTCTGCGGCCAGTTCGTCCTCGTCTTCCCCGAGCCTGAGTCATAGCTCATCGGCGTCGTCACTGAGCCACAGTGCTTCGTCTTCCTCGCTGACCGCCCCACTGAGCAGTGTGAGCTTGTCGGCGACCCAGCGTATTGATCCGGTATGGGACCTGAGGCTTTACACGTTGCCGGTGAGTCCGGCCCCCGCCAACACCCTGGCGTTCCCGGGTAAGAAAGCCTTCATGATCGGGGCTGAGCAATATTTTATGGATGCCAATTATGGCAACCCATCAGGTGCCGTGCCGAATGCGCTACCCCATCTGTTTGCTGTGGGGGCGGGAGGCAATCTGGTAAACGCCGGGCGTATCGAACCGGAAGGCCTGTTCAGGTTAAACGACAACCGACATTATTTGCCGGCGGACACAGGTTTTTGCCCCGTGAGCTTCGATAGTGCAAGGCTGCGTTGGAAGGTGATGGACGCAGGCGGTCATGGCGGGGCAGGGATTTTTATTGAAATGGGTGGCGCGCCCGATAGCTGGGTGCCGATGCTGGCAGTGGATCAACTCTCGAATCTTTTTCAAGCGGCGCGGAATATCAAAGGTTATGCCGGGCGTGTGGGGGCAGTCGATCTGCGCAACAGCAGTATCGACCAGCGGGTTTATCACTACATGCAGGGCTACTTGCGGCAAATAGTCGGGTTTTGCGAGCCGACTGTCCGCAGTGCGCCAACCGCGCAAAAAGGCCGGCTGATCGATGCCTATATCTGGCGCAATGGTTATCCGTATGACTGTCTGGCTTCCATCTGCAGCGCCTTGGAAAACCGCCGCCCATTGCCTCCGGGGATGCCGATATACGATGGGTTTCAAGGTTTGGGCACGGTCAGGTGCTCAAAAGACGGAAACTTCAATGTGGCGCGTATCAGCCGCACCATGCAACTGCACTATCCCGATAGAAGACGGTCGTTGGCCGAAGAGGCGTTACTTGAGACGTGGCGGGAAAAAGACGCTGCCCGGGACAACAAGCGCAAGGGCGAAGTGAACGAAGCGATGTATGAGGCCCGGTTGACGGAAGATGGCTATACGGTACTTCCCGGCGGAACCTACGGAGGCGGACAGAATGGCTTTGATCGGGTGTTTGAAGGCCCGGCAGGCGATATCTACATTCTGGAAGCCAAGCATGTCAGTCATACCTCCGCCGGCGAGCTTGCCAACGTCAGCCTGGGAGGGACGACAAGCTCACGTCAAATGACCGACAGTTGGGTGCGGCAAGTGCTGGCGTTATCCCAGCCCGATACGCCGGCGGCCAGGCGCGTTTCCGACGCGTTGTGGCGTGGCCAGTTATTCAAGTTATTAGGCGCGACGTCCAAGGACGGCAAACTTGTCATGTTCAAGATTGACATGAGCCCCGTGGACTTCTAGCCGTGCTGGTATGCCTGGGAGCAAGCGCCCTTGCTCCCAGGCACGTGTTCAGGACAGGAAGCCGCCATCCACATTCAGCGACACACCGGTGGTGTAGCTCGACGCATCGCTGGCCAGGTACAGCACCGCACCGGCCATCTCGCTCGGGTCGGCCACGCGCTTGAGCGGGATCTGCGCCAGGGCCATTTTCAGGATCGCGTCGTTCTTCACCAGCGCCGAGGCGAACTTGGTGTCGGTCAGGCCCGGCAACAGGGCGTTGCAACGAATGCCGAACTCGGCGCATTCCTTGGCGAACACCTTGGTCATGTTGATCACGGCGGCCTTGGTCACCGAGTAGATGCCCTGGAACACGCCTGGCGAAATGCCGTTGATCGACGCCACGTTGATGATGCTGCCGCCACCGTTCTCGCGCATCAGCTTGCCGGCTTCCACCGACATGAAGAAGTAGCCGCGAATGTTGACGTCAACGGTCTTCTGGAAGGCGCCGAGGTCGGTGTCCAGCACGTTGCAGAACTGCGGGTTGGTCGCGGCATTGTTGACCAGGATATCCAGGCGGCCGAACTGCTCGCGGATGCCGGCAAACACCTGGGTAATCTGCTCCATTTCACCGATATGGCAGGCAATCGCCGTGGCCTTGCCGCCGTCGGCGATGATTGCATCCGCCACATGCTGGCAGCCTTCGAGCTTGCGGCTCGAGACGATCACGTGGGCGCCTTGCTGGGCCAGCAGCTTGGCGATGGCTTCACCGATGCCACGGCTGGCGCCGGATACAAAGGCAATCTTGCCGTCGAGGTCGAACAGGTGGGTCTTGGACATTAGCGATTCCTTAGAGGGCTGATTTACCGATGACATTCAGGCTCATCTGCTCCAGCAGCTTGTTCATGTGGATGAACTGCGCAAAGCGTTTGTCCTGGGTCTGGCCGTGGAAGAAGCGGTAGTAGATCTGCTGCACGATGCCGGCCAGGCGGAACAGGCCGTAGGTGTAGTAGAAGTCGAAATTGTCGATCTGGATCCCGGCGCGCTCAGCGTAGTAATCCACGAACTGGCGGCGGGTGAGCATGCCGGGGGCATTGCTCGGCTGGCGGCGCATCAGTTGCACCGGCGCCGGGTCGTCGGCTTCGATCCAGTAGGCGAGGGTGTTGCCCAGGTCCATCAGCGGGTCGCCGAGGGTGGTCAGTTCCCAATCCAGCACGCCGATGATCTGCATCGGGTTATGCGGGTCGAGGATCACGTTATCGAAGCGGTAGTCGTTATGCACGATGCTCGAGGTGGGATGGTCGGCGGGCATCTTGTCGTTGAGCCAGGCACGTACCTTTTCCCAGTTGGGGGCGTCGGGGGTCAGGGCTTTTTCGTAGCGGTCGCTCCAGCCACCGATCTGGCGTGCCACATAACCTTCAGGCTTGCCCAGGTCGGCCAGGCCGCAGGCGCGGTAGTCGACCTTGTGCAGTTCGACGAACTTGTCGATAAAGCTTTTGCACAACGCCTCGGTCCGGGTGGCATCCAGGCCCAGTTCGGCGGGCAGGTCGGAGCGCAGGATGATGCCGTTGACCCGTTCCATCACATAGAACTCGGCGCCGATCACCGACGCGTCGGTGCAGTGCACATAGGCCTTGGGGCAATACGGGAAACCATCCTTGAGCTGGTTGAGAATGCGGTATTCGCGGCCCATGTCGTGGGCGGACTTGGCCTTGTGGCCAAAGGGTGGGCGGCGCAGCACGAATTCCTGGCCGGGGTATTCCAGCAGGTAGGTGAGGTTGGATGCACCGCCGGGGAACTGGCTGATCGTGGGCGTGCCGCTCAGGCCAGGGATATGGGCCTTGAGGTAGGGATCGATCAGGTTGGCATCAAGTTCTTCGCCTGGGCGAATCTGGGTCGATTGGTCGTTAAGCGCCATGCTTATCCCTTCTGCTTATTCTAAAGGCGTCGGACTATTTCCTAATCTAATGCGCACCACCGCCCAGCGACAAGATCGGGGCGGCTTAATAGGTTAGCGTGTTGAAGGGTGATCAGCCTGCCTGATCGGTCATTTTTCGGGCGCGGGCAATACAACCGGGGTGAGCACCGGACGGCCGGCAAAGTATTCCACCAGGTTGTCGGCCACGCGCTGCACGGTGTCGTGGGCGGCCTCGGGAGACAGGCCGGCCACGTGGGACGTGAGCACGGTATTGCTCAAGCGCTTGAGGGCATCCGGCACCTTGGGTTCATCGTCGAACACGTCCAGCGCCGCGCCCCCGATACGGCGTTGTTCAAGGGCGATGACCAGGTCGGCGGTGACCACCACGCTGCCACGGCCGATATTCACCAGGTAACCGTTCGGGCCGAGGGCGTCCAGGGCGTGGCGGTCGATCAAGTGGCGCGTGCCGGCGCCGCCGGGCGTGGCCAGGATCAGGAAATCCGAGCTGCGCGCCAGCTCCACGGCCGTGGCGCAGTAGGTGTAGTCCACATCATCGCGCGGCTGGCGGTTGTGATAGCTCACTTCCATGCCAAAGCCGAGGGCCGCGCGCTTGGCGATTTCCAGGCCCACCGCGCCGAGCCCGAGTATGCCCAATTGCTTGCCGCCCAGGGACGGGCGCATGACCTTGGGCCATTCGCTGCGGCGTACCGCTGCGTCCGTCTGGGGAATGCCGCGCACCAGCGACAACAGCAGCGCCATGGCGTGGTCGGCCACCGATGGCGCATTCACCCCGGCGCCATTGGTGACCACGATGCCCCGATTGCTCGCGGCCTGCAGGTCGACATGCTCATAACCGGCGCCGATCACGCAGATGATCTCCAGCAGCGGCAGGGCCGCGATTTCTTCGGCATACAGGCCCAACGGGCCACGGGTCAGTACGGCCTTGATCTGCCCGCCATGGGTCTTGATCGCCTGGGCGCGCTCGCTGGGTGTGGGCGCCAGGATCACATGAAAGTCGTTGCTCTCGATGATTTGCAGGTATTCATTGATGGTTTCAACCAGAACCAGAACAGTGGTGGTCATCGGAAGGCTCTTCCTGAAGGGTTTGAGGGCATCAGTATGCGGGATTTGCGGGAGGGCGCGTTTTGCTCGGGTAGAAAAAATCTACGACTGCAGGCGCAAGCACGCTTGCTCCTACCGTCTGTACCGGTCAGAACCGGACGTCAGCCGCTTTCCCACTCAGCCCAAACGCCCCCGCCAGCGTGGCATTGTGATGCGCGATGATCGCCTCGGCCTTCAGCGCCGGGGTGTCCATGCAGGTATGGGCGTCTTCAGGCACGATCACCGAGAAGCCCAGCTCTACCGCCACGCGGCAGGTGGTGTCGATGCAGTACTGGGTTTTCATCCCGACGATCACCAGTTGATTAACCTCCAGGGCGCGCAGTCGTCGGGCCAGGTCGGTACCCAGGAAGCAACTGGGGCGGGTTTTGTCGAACAGATGGTCGTGAGTCTCGTCTACGTGCAGCCCTTGCCACAGTTGCCAATTCGGGCTGCCTGCAGCTATCGGCGAGCCCGCCGGGCCGGTATGGCGGGCGACCAGGATCGGCGCGCCGGCTTCACGGGCGCGGCCGATCAACGAGTTGATGGTGCCCAGCACGCGCTCCCGTTCAAAGGGTTTGTCGGGGCCATCGTACAAGCCGGTTTGCATATCGATGATCAACAGGGCATCAGCCATGGTATTGCTCCTTGTGAGTGCCAGTCGACGGAGCAATAAAAAGGCCCCGTCCATTGCTGGCGGGGCCTTGGGTTGAATCTGGGTGGTGTTTAGCTCGAGCACCCACGGCAACCGCACGACCCGCCTGGAGCGGTCGTGGTGGTGGTGCGGGTGAGGAGCTGCTGGAAAAAGGTCATGCCTCGATCATGCTGGGACAGGGGCGAGGCTGTCAAATGCATCAGGTGCCGAAAAAGTTGCGCCCCAGCTGGAACAGGGGCGCTGCTGCCAGCAGGAGATCACTGCGGGGGGCTACGTCGTGCCTTTTCCTGCTCGGCCTGAGCGATGGGCATGAAATTGTAGGTGGGGAAGAATTCCGTGGTGTAGACCCCCCATGCGGTGTTTTCGATCGCCAGGTTGACTTCCGCCAGGCGCGACGCCGGCAGGCGCAGCACGACGACCTGCCCGATACCCATGGTGATGTTCCAACTCAGCACTTCCACCCCGGCAGGCGGGAACACCTTGTGAAATTCCTGCTTGGCCAGTTGTTGTTTCAATTCGCTCAACGGGCGTGATTGATCGTGTTTAAGAAATACGGTCAACATGACGGCGTTGTCCGCTGTGGCAGCAGCGTTTTTTGCAGGAAGGGCTGTTGAAGTTTGCGCAGTCGCTACACCGGGTAACAGTGTCGCGGCCAGCAGTGCGGGTATTAACAGTTTGCGCATATTCATTGTCGGGTGCCTTGTTTATTATTCGGTTTTATCACTAAACATGAATGTTTAATCAGTTCGACATGACTGTCTTTATGGGGCCGGTGTAGGGGGCGTGTACCACATAAATTCGAACGGGCGGGTTAGTGCTGACCATATCGCGCGGCACTTCGCGGGAATAAGTGAATTCGCTGCTGTCGAGTTTTTCGAGCCTTCTGACAATGGTTCTGGTCGGGCCAACGTCAGGGACCAGGATATGGGTCTTTTTATCGCCGGTGACCAGGAAGTAACCGCCGCCGCCATCGGCGTGTTTCGAGCGGCCGGTATCGGTGTAGAAGAACTCGTAGCGATTGCGCTGCGGGTCCCACATCGATATGCCGACCACGCCGGGGTAGCTGGCCTTGACGTCGGTGTCCGGCTCGCCTTCGATATAAACCTTGGTGGTCAGCCATTGAGGCGAGGAAGCCAGTGCTTGAGCGTCAGGTTCAGACGCGGTTTGATTGGCGTAACTTTCAGACGAGCAGAGTAGGCCCGTTATCAACAAACCAGCAAAAACAACAGTGAGTCTTCGCATATTGGAATCCTTGTTATTTTAAATAAGCATGTTGTTCTTCGAGTGGAGCGGGGCGATGTTAGGTTGGTTTTTGGCGAATGCTCAATGGCTATGTAGGGTTGTGTAACAATTGCAAGGGTGTTGTGGTTAAACTTTTATTTAGATATGAGGCGTTTCTGGTTTTGCTGTAGGCGACTTCTCTAAAAGTATGGGAAGTCTATTGGTTAGAATCCCCGATCGCGCTCGTCAAGGGCGCCTGGCAGCCACTCGAGAAACCCGCGGCAGCTCCCCGAAACCACTGCCCAGGGCCGCGCTTGAGCCTCTGCACCGCATAACCGTTCCTCAGCTAAGTCTTTGCTTATTCACGAGAATCCCGGACAATCCGGCCCCTTCTATGGTCGGGGCGCTGCCTGTCAGGTTTTTCTGACTCGTCCCGGCCGTGTAAATGCGGAGATCCGACCGGATGAATGATCAGGCCAATAGCGTCGACGAACGCTATGCAACGACACCTGCAACCCTCTCAAGCTGGAGCCGCCAGGACACCACCTGGATGCTTGGCCTGTTCGGCACCGCCATTGGCGCCGGCACCTTGTTCCTGCCGATCAACGCCGGCCTGGGCGGCTTCTGGCCCTTGGTGATCCTGGCGGTGCTGGCGTTCCCGATGACGTTCTTTGCCCACCGAGGCCTGACCCGTTTCGTACTCTCCGGTCGTGCGGGTTCCGACATCACTGATGTGGTCGAAGAGCATTTCGGCGTCAAGGCCGGTGCGTTGATCACGCTGCTGTACTTCTTCGCAATCTTCCCGATCCTGCTGATCTACAGCGTGGCCCTGACCAACACGGTCAGCAGCTTCATGGAGCACCAGTTGCACATCATGCCGCCGCCACGGGCGTTGCTGGCGTTTGTGCTGATCCTCGGCCTGCTGGCGGTGGTGCGTTGCGGTGAACAGGTGATCGTCAAGGCCATGAGCCTGATGGTGTACCCGTTTATCGTCGCCTTGCTGTTCCTCGCGGTGTACCTGATCCCCCATTGGAACGGCGGCATCCTCAGCACCGCCAGTGTGGTGCCGGCGCCGTCGGCGTTGCTCAACACCTTGTGGCTGGCGATTCCGGTGATGGTGTTTTCGTTCAACCACTCGCCGATCATCTCGGCGTTTGCGGTCGACCAGAAGCGCCAGTACGGCGAACACGCCGATGAGCGCAGTTCGCAGATCCTGTCCCGCGCGCACCTGTTGATGGTGGTGATGGTGCTGTTCTTCGTGTTCAGTTGCGTGCTGACCCTGTCGCCGGCGCAACTGGCTGAAGCCAAACAGCAGAACCTGTCGATCCTGTCGTACCTGGCCAATCACTTCAACAACCCGACCATCGCGTTTGCCGCGCCGTTGATCGCGTTCGTGGCGATTGCCAAGTCGTTCCTGGGCCACTACATCGGCGCCAGCGAAGGCCTCAAGGGCCTGGTGCTCAAAAGCGGTCGCCGCCCGGCCGCCAAGACCCTGGACCGCATGACCGCCGCCTTCATGCTGGTGGTGTGCTGGATCGTTGCCACGCTGAACCCCAGCATCCTTGGCATGATCGAGACCCTGGGCGGGCCGATCATTGCGTCGATCCTGTTCCTGATGCCGATGTACGCGATCCGCAAGGTGCCGGCCATGGCCAGGTACCGTGGGCAGGCGTCCAACGTGTTTGTCACGGCGGTGGGCCTGGTGGCGATTACCGCATTGATTTACTCGCTGCTGTCCTGACCCCGGGGCTCACGCCCGCAAGCCGATTCGCGCACACCGCGAATCGGCTTTTTTTTGCCTGCGCAAAAGCTGACGCGGCGCAACCGTCACCGACCAATGAGGGCTAAGCTTACCCACGCTTTTTGCCAGGATGGGTTGGGCCGATTGAAGACTGAAACCGATGCACCCGTTGCTGTACCGTCGAACCGCATCCAAGACCTGCTGGCCGGCTTATCCATTGCCGGTTTGCTGCTGCCGGAGGCCGTGGCCTATTCCAGTATTGCCGCGCTGCCGCCCCAGGCCGGGGTGATCGCCTTGTTTGCCGGGCTGGTGTGCTACGGCCTGTTCGGCAGCAGCCGTTTTGCGATTGTCTCGGCCACCTCGTCGTCGGCAGCCGTGTTGGCGGCGGCCACGGCCAGCCTGGCGGGTGACGACCCGGCGCTGAGGCTTTCCCTGGCCTTCGGGCTGGTGTTGCTCACCGGGGTGTTTTTCCTGTTGGCCGGACTGTTCAAGCTCGGCGGCGTCACCTCGTTTATCGCCAAACCGGTATTGCGTGGCTTCGCCTTCGGCCTGGCGCTGACCATCATCCTCAAGCAATTGGCCGGTGTGGTGGGTGTGCACCTCACCGATAACAACCTGATCCGTTTTCTGCCGCAGTTGCTGGAGCAGCTGCCGCGCTGGAACTGGCCTGCGGCACTGGTGGCGGCGCTGGCGTTGCTGGTGTTGTGGCTGTGCGCACGCCTCCCGCGCCTGCCCGGTGGCCTGGTGGTCGTGGTACTCGGCATCGTTGCCGGGCAGTATCTGGACCTGCAGGCCTACGGGGTGGCGCAGATCGGCATGATCGACCTGCGCCTGGAGCTGGGGCATTTGCCGGTGCTGCCGTTTGCCGACTGGCTGCGCCTGGGGGAATTGGCGTTTGCGCTGGTGATGATCCTGTACGCGGAGTCCTACGGTTCTATCAGTTCGTTCGCGCTCAAGCATGGCGACCGCGTGTCATCCAACCGTGACCTGCTGGCGCTGGGCGCGGCCAACCTGGTTTCCGGGTTGTTCCACGGCATGCCGGCCGGTGCCGGGTATTCGGCGACGTCGGCCAACGAGGCGGCCGGCGCCTATTCGCGCCTGGCGGGGATTGTCGCGGCGCTGGTGATCTTGCTGATTGTGCTGACAGTGCTGCCCTATGTCGCGCTCACGCCGGAGCCGGTGCTGGCCGCCGTCGTCATCTATGCCCTGGGACGAGGCTTGAGCGTGCAGCCGCTGGGGCGTTATTTCCTGTGGCGGCGCGATCGCGTGCTGGTGATCTGTGCCGTAACGGCAGTGCTGGTGCTCGGTGTGCTGGATGGTTTGCTGGTGGCGGTCGCGATCAGCGTGATGTTAATGCTGCGCCAGATGTCGTCAGCCGACATCCAGGTACTGGGGCGCCTGGGTGACAGCCATGACTTTGTCGACCGCCAGCACCATGCCGATGCCCTGGCCGTGCCGGGGGTCTTGATCGTCCGGCCCAGCGAGGCGCTGTTTTTTGCCAATGCCGAACGCATCCTGGGCGCGGCCTTGCGCCTGATGCGCCGGTCGCCGGTCGAGGCGGTGGTGTTGAGCCTGGAAGAATCCCCGGACCTGGACGGCACCAGCATCGAAGCCCTGGCGGCGTTTTTTGCCCAGGTGCACGGGGAGGGCAAGCGCCTGGTACTGGCCCGTGTGCGGCATGAGGCGCGTGAGGTGTTGCAGGGGCTGCCCGAAGCGCTCGCGCCCCATGTGCTGCTCAGTGGCTTGAGCGTCGATGGCGCGGTGCAGCTGGCGCTTGAGGTGGGCAAAGCGTGACGCGTGGGGCTTGCTCCCGATAGCGGTGGGTCAGTGGCAGACGCGTCAACTGACGGGGCAAGCCCCCTCCCACATTTGGAGCGATGTACATCAGTCGGCTCATTCTCAGGCCCAGGATCAGACGGTGGCGCAGCTGAAGGTATAAGGTCGCCTGGCGCGGTCGAAACTGTGGGAGGGGGCTTGCTCCCGATAGCGGTGGGTTAGTGGCAGATGCATCAACTGACACTCCCTCATCGGGGGCAAGCCCCCTCCCACATTTGGATCGGTGTACATCAGTCAGCTCATTCTCAGGATCAGACGGTGGTGTGGTTGAAGGTATAAGGTCGCTTGGCGCGGTCAAAACTGTGGGAGGGGGCTTGCCCCCGATAGCGGTGGGTCAGTAGCAAAGGGATCAACTGAATGTGTTGGTATTCCAGGCATAAAAAACGCCGCGTACCTTGCGATACGCGGCGTCTTTTACATCAACACACCGTTAAGCTTGAATCACCGGGATGTTGGCGCTTGCTGCGATTTTGCGGAACTCGGCGATCTGGTCGAAGTTCAGGTAGCGGTAGACGTCACTGGCCATGGTGTCCAGTTTCGCTGCGTAGCCCATGTACTCTTCGACGGTCGGCAGGCGACCCAGGGTGGAGGCGACTGCCGCCAGCTCAGCCGAAGCCAGGTAGACGTTCGCGCCGTCACCCAGGCGGTTCGGGAAGTTACGGGTCGACGTCGATACCACGGTCGAGTTCGGCTCTACACGTGCCTGGTTACCCATGCACAGCGAGCAGCCCGGCATTTCCATGCGCGCGCCAGCCTTGCCGTAGATGCCGTAGTAGCCTTCTTCGGTCAACTGGTGAGCGTCCATCTTGGTCGGCGGCGACAGCCACAGACGAGTTGGCAACTGACCCTTGACCTGCTCCAGCAACTTACCGGCAGCACGGAAGTGACCGATGTTGGTCATGCACGAACCGATGAACACTTCGTCGATCTTCTCGCCGGCAACGCTGGACAACAGGCGGGCATCATCCGGGTCGTTCGGTGCGCAGAGGATCGGCTCGTTGATTTCGGCCAGGTCGATCTCGATGATTTCAGCGTATTCCGCGTCGGCATCGGCTTCCATCAGTTCCGGGTTGGCGACCCAGGCTTCCATCGCTTGGGCACGACGTTCCAGGGTGCGGGCATCGCCGTAGCCTTCGCCGATCATCCAGCGCAGCAGGGTGATGTTGGAGTTCAGGTACTCGGTGACGGACTCTTTCGACAGCTTGATGGTGCAACCGGCAGCCGAACGTTCGGCCGAGGCGTCGGAGAGCTCGAAAGCCTGCTCCAGCGTCAGGTCGTTCAGGCCTTCGATTTCCAGGATGCGGCCGGAGAAGGCGTTTTTCTTGCCTTTCTTCTCTACGGTCAGCAGGCCAGCCTGGATCGCGTAGTAAGGAATGGCATGAACCAGGTCACGCAAGGTGATGCCAGGTTTCATCTTGCCTTTGAAGCGCACCAGGATCGATTCCGGCATGTCCAGCGGCATGACGCCGGTGGCTGCGGCGAAGGCGACCAGACCGGAACCGGCCGGGAACGAGATGCCCATCGGGAAACGGGTGTGGGAGTCACCACCGGTGCCGACGGTATCCGGCAGCAGCATGCGGTTCAGCCAGCTGTGGATGATGCCGTCGCCTGGACGCAGCGATACACCGCCACGGGTCATGATGAAGTCAGGCAGGGTGTGGTGGGTGGTCACGTCGATCGGCTTTGGATACGCCGCGGTGTGGCAGAAGGACTGCATCACCAGGTCGGTCGAGAAGCCCAGGCACGCCAGGTCTTTCAGTTCGTCACGGGTCATCGGACCGGTGGTGTCCTGGGAACCCACGGTGGTCATCTTCGGTTCGCAGTAGGTACCTGGACGAACGCCTTTGCCTTCCGGCAGGCCGCACGCTTTGCCGACCATTTTCTGGGCCAGGGTGAAACCCTTGCCCGTGTCGACCGGTGCTTCAGGCAGCTTGAACAGGTCGGTAGGGCCCAGGCCCAGCTCGGCGCGCGCCTTGTCGGTCAGGCCACGGCCGATGATCAGCGGGATACGGCCGCCGGCGCGGACTTCGTCGAGCAGGACCGGGGTCTTCATTTCGAAGGTGGTCAGGACTTCGTCGGTGCCGTGTTTGCAGACTTTGCCAGCATGGGGGTACAGGTCGATCACGTCGCCCATGTTCATGTTGGTCACGTCGAATTCGATCGGCAGTGCGCCGGCATCTTCCATGGTGTTGTAGAAGATGGGAGCGATCTTGCTGCCGAAGCAGAAGCCGCCGGCGCGCTTGTTCGGCACGTAGGGAACGTCGTCGCCGAAGAACCACAGCACCGAGTTGGTCGCGGATTTACGCGAAGAGCCGGTACCGACCACGTCACCGACGTAGGCGATCGGGAAGCCTTGGCCGCGCATTTCTTCGATCTGCTTCATCGGGCCGGTCTTGCCTTGCTCGTCCGGTACGATGCCTTCACGTGCCATTTTCAACATGGCCAGGGCGTGCAGCGGGATGTCAGGGCGGGACCAGGCGTCCGGGGCAGGGGACAGGTCGTCGGTGTTGGTTTCGCCGGTGACCTTGAACACGCGCAGGCTGATCTTGTCGGCCAGGGTCGGGCGGTTACGGAACCACTCGCCGTCAGCCCAGGACTGGATCACGGCTTTGGCGTGCGCGTTGCCGTTGCGGGCTTTTTCGGCGACGTCGTGGAACGCATCGAACATCAGCAGGGTGTGCTTGAGTTGGGCAGCCGCGACAGGCGCCAGCTCGGCGTCGTCCAGCAGCTCGACCAACGTCACGATGTTGTAGCCGCCCTGCATGGTGCCGAGCAGTTCAACCGCGCGTTTCTTGTCGATCAGGGGGGAAGTGGCTTCGCCCTTGGCCAGGGCAGACAGGAAACCGGCCTTGACGTAGGCAGCTTCGTCAACGCCCGGTGGAATGCGGTTGGTGATCAGGTCAACGAGGAATTCTTCTTCGCCAGCCGGAGGATTCTTCAGCAGCTCAACCAGGCCTGCGGTTTGTTCGGCATTAAGCGGCTGGGGAACGATACCCAGTGCTGCACGCTCTTCGATATGTTTGCGGTAGGCTTCAAGCACAGTTATTACCCTCATCAGTGGTCCCACGGGACGCTCATCCAGAAATGAACGGCACGCATGCGCTCGGGGGCTTTTTGGGCCGCAAAGCCAGCGCTGCCGGCATTCCTTACAGAAGCTGCTTTCAAAGTTTTACGCCTGCAGAACGGAGCTGATGAGGGTTGGCGCTGATCATTACCTACCGGGTAATAACCATCGCCAACACCGTTCTGAAGGAACGACTGTGCTCGTGACGCTTTGAAAACAGCTTCCAGCGGATTATTGGCGCCTTACAAGGCCGGATGATTCTACGGCAAAAAATTTCGAAAGGTAAGTTGCATCACCAAGTTTGCTGGGTGATCAACCTTAGACAAAGGGCTAACATGGCGCACTGTTTCGCTGATTTGCGTGTCGTTGCCCATGTCCAACCAAACCATCAAGACCCCTTGCGTCGGCCTGTGCTCCACGGTCTACGGCGATCTCGTGTGCCGTGGCTGCAAGCGTTTCCACCACGAAGTGATCCAGTGGAATGGCTATAACGAGGAAGAAAAACGTGCGGTCTGGCTGCGGCTGGAGCAACTGTTGGTGCAGGTGATGGCCGGCAAGCTCGAGATTTTCGACCCCAAGACCCTGCGCGGCCAACTGGAGCAACGCAAGATCCGTTTCGTGCCGCACCAGTCCGAGTACTGCTGGGCGTACCAGCTGATTGCCCGCGGCGCGCGGGTGATCAATAACCTGGAGGCGTACGGCATGGTGCTGTTGCCGGAGTTTCGCGACTGGGCCTTGCCGGAACTGCGCGATGCCATCGACCGTGAGTTCTTTATCCTGTCCGAGGCCCATTACCAGCGCTATATCGCCCCGGGGTTCCTGAGAGACGCGCTCGCTGACTGACAACACACATCCCAATGTGGGAAGGGGATCGGCGTCAGGCCTTGGTCGCCAGTTCCTCCAGGTGATCCATCAACGTCTGCGGCTTGAGCACCAGTACATCACTGTCCACCGCATCCAGGATCACCTCCGCGGTATTACCGATCAACGCCCCGGAAATGCCGGTGCGCCCCACGGTGCCGATGATGGTCACGGCCGCTTTCAATGTGTGGGCCAGGTGGGGGATCAATACATCCGCCGGGCCCTCCTCGACATGCAGGTGCGCGTCATCCACATCGAATTCAGCCTGGAACGCCTTGCACTGCTCCCGATAACGCGCCTCGATGGTTTCCTTGAGCTGGAACGTCGGGTCCGCCGCCGACAACATCGGCGACGGATGGGCGCTGATCACATGCAACTGCGCCTTGGCCAGGCTGGCGATGTCGAAGCCATGATCGATGATCGCGTGATGCAGCTCGCGGTGTTCTCCGTCGTTGTTGCCCACATCAATCGCCGCCAGAGTCACCCCGCCCGCCCACGGTGTGGACGTCTTGACCAGCAACACCGGCGTCGGGCACAAGCGCAACAGCTTCCAGTCCGCCGGCGTCAGCAGCGCCTTTTTAAGCGGGCTGTCGGGAAAGTGCTGCTTGATCACCAGCCCACAGCCTTCGGCCTGCTGCACGTCGATAATGGTGTCATGCAGGCTTTCATTCCACGCCTGCTCGGTGGTCACGCTGTAACCGTCCTCCTGCAAACCGGCCTTGAGCAGGCTCAACAGCGCCGAATGCTCGTGTTTCTTGTCGCAGACCAGCAAGTGCAGGTGCGCGCCGGTGACCCCGGCGATCAGCTTGGCGCGCTTGAGGGCCAGGCTTTCCGAATGCGCGGGCTCGATGACCACCAGGATGCTGCGAATGGCTTGCATGATCGGATCTCCAAAAGGGTGGGCGTGGAACAACTATAGTTGCTGCCCGCCAGACGTCATGTTGATGCACATCAAGGCCGGTGGCTGGTGGTCTGCGGTGCGGTGGGTATAATCGGCGGCCTTTTTGTGATCCTTTGCCCGTGAGCCCGATGAACCTGCCCGAAATCCACGAATTCCTCGGTTGCCGAACCCCCGATGCCTGGGTGCAGGCCGCACTGGCCGATCAGGACACCCTGTTGATCGACCACAAGAACTGCGAATTCAAAGCGGCCAGCACCGCCCTGAGCCTGATCGCCAAGTACCACGCCCACGTTGACCTGATCAATATGATGTCGCGGCTGGCCCGGGAAGAACTGGTGCACCACGAGCAAGTCATGCGCCTGATCAAGAAGCGCAAGGTCGAGTTGCGCCAACTGCACGCCGGGCGCTATGCCTCCGGTTTGCGCAAGGTGGTGCGCAGCCACGAACCCGTCAAGCTGGTGGATACCCTGGTGGTCGGCGCCTTTATCGAAGCCCGCAGTTGCGAGCGTTTCGAAGCCCTGGTGCCGCATTTGGACGAAGAACTCGGCAAGTTCTACTTCGGCCTGCTGAAAAGCGAGGCGCGGCACTTCCAGGGTTACCTGAAGCTGGCCTACCAGTACGGCGACGCCAAGGACATCGCCCAGGTGATCGAGCGGGTGAGGGGGGCCGAGCAGGAACTGATCGAATCACCCGATATCGAGTTCCGCTTTCACAGTGGCGTGCCAGCCTGAGGCCACGGCCACGCCGATCAAGGCGGTGATCCCGGTCAGCAGCAGGATCACCGCTTGCGTGCCCAAGGGCGCCGCCAGCAGCGCAATCATCAGGCCGGCCAGCGGCTGGGGCAGGTTGTTGAGCAAGGTGATCACGCCCACGGTCTTGCCGAAGTCCTGCACCGGAATGACCCGCTGGCGGGTGCTGCGCAGGTACACGTTGAACATCTTGTCGAAGCCGGTGACCAGCAGGAAGCCCAGGGTGTATGCCCACAGGTTGGGACTGATCGCCATGATCAACGCGCCGGCGCCGATCATCGAGTAAGACAGCCCGCCCAGCACTTTCAAGGGCAGGGCGGCGCGCGCCAGGTAAAACAGGATGGCAATGGTCACCCCCGCGCCGGCCGCCTGCAGCAGGGCATAGGTGTCCTTGTCGGCGGCGTACAGCCCGGTGACCATGGCGGCGGAGGTGGCCAGCGTCACCCCGATGATCAGGTTCACACCGACCGCCAGGGTAATGATCCGCTTCAGTTCCGCCAGGTTACGGATATGCCCGAAGGCGATGCGCAGCGGTTGCAGCCAGATGTCCCGGTGCTGCCGATGGGTGTCCAGGCTTGCCGTGGTTTTACGCTGCCAGGCCAGCATCGCCAAGTCTGCCAGCACAAACAGCCCGGCAATCCCCAGCACCACCCAATGCCAGGCCCACACCTCCAGCATCAGCGCAGCCACCAGCGGCCCCAGCACCAGGCCGCTCTGGTCGGCGATCTGCGAGTAGGAGAGGGTCTTGGCATAGCTGTACTGCTGGAAGACATGGGGCATCAGCACTTCGCGGGCCATGATGCCCTGGGTCGTCAGCACGCCGCACAACGCCGACAGCAGCACCAGCCAGTAGATACCGTCGAACATCCCATACAACGCCACCGCCACCACACAGGACAGTGCCCGGTAAACCTGGCTGATATGCAGGATGCGCACCGGCGAATACTTGTCGCACAACGCCCCGCACACCGGAAACGCGAGATAGCGCGGCAGTGACTCGACAAAGAAGGCCAGCCCGGCCCAGGACACGCTGTGGGTGGTCTGGAACACGATCAGCGGCACGATAAACAACAGAATCTGGTCCGCCAGCCTCGACAGGAACAGCGAAACGAAGAACGCCAGGTAATCCTTGCGCATACAACTCCCTGTGGATGGCGTTAAAAAGTGCGGGCTATTTGTTAAAAACTCTTAAAAGCATGAAGCTTCGTCGGCACCCACTGGCCAGTTGCTTTAGTTGCCCAGCTTGCCACCTATAATGCCCGCTCTTCAATCCGCCTTTGCACACTGAGAACTTATGGAAAACCTGGGTCTGGGCAAGGTCCTGCTCGTTGAGGACGACGAGAAGCTGGCAGGGCTGATCGCGCATTTTCTGTCACAGCATGGCTTTGAGGTCCGCGTGGTGCACCGTGGCGATGAAGCCCTGGCGGCGTTCCTCGACTTCAAACCCAAGATCGTCGTGCTCGACCTGATGCTGCCGGGCCAGAGTGGCCTGCATGTGTGCCGCGAAATCCGCACGGTGTCCGATACCCCCATTGTGATCCTCACTGCCAAGGAAGACGACCTGGACCACATTCTCGGCCTGGAGTCGGGTGCCGACGACTATGTGATCAAGCCGATCAAGCCGCCGGTACTGCTCGCACGCCTGCGCGCCCTGCAACGTCGCCAGGCGCCCGAGCCGACGGTGCGCGGCGCCCTCGCGTTCGGCCGCTTGGCGATTGACCGCAGTTGCCGGGTGGTCAGCCTGGGGGACGAGCAGATCGACCTCACCACCATGGAGTTCGAGCTGCTGTGGTTGCTGGCCAGCAGCGCGGGCAAGATTCTTTCCCGCGACGACATCCTCAACCGCATGCGCGGCATCGCCTTCGACGGCCTTAACCGCAGCGTCGACGTATACATCAGCAAGCTGCGCGGCAAGCTCAATGACAACCCCCGTGAGCCGGTGTGCATCAAGACCATCTGGGGCAAGGGTTATCTGTTCAATCCGTTTGCGTGGGAGGTCTAGATGCTGCGCCTGTTTCTGCGCCTGTATGTGATTCTGGCGATCGGCCTGGCGGGGGCGATCTGGCTGGTCAACTACACCTTTGACGAACTGCTCCCCGAAGCCAACGAGACCTATAACCGCGAAGCCATGCGTGGTCCGGCATACGGCTTGGTGGAGCAACTGCGGCCATTGCCCGTGGAGCAGCGCGCTGCCCGGCTGGCCGAGTTGCAGCCCCACTACGGCCTGCGCCTGAAGCTGGTGCAAAAGGATGCCCAGGCCCTCACCGAGCGCGAACAGAAGCTTCTGGAGCAGGGCTTGCTGGTGGTGCGCGGCGACTTCATGGAGTTTCTCACGGGCATCGACGGTGGCGCGCAACTGCTGGAAATCAAGCTGCCGGAAGAGCCCAAATGGTTATACCTGTGGGCCTACGGTTTTCTCGGGCTGTGCCTGGCCATCGTCCTGTATTTCTGGGTGCGCCCGCACTGGCGCGACCTGGAACATATCCGCCTGGCCGCGCAGCGCTTCGGCGACAACGACCTCGGCTCGCGCATTCTGCTGCCGCGCAGCTCCACCGTGCGTGCGCTGGCCGGGCACTTCAACCAGATGGCCGAGCGCATCGAAAGCCTGATCGCCAACCAGCGCGAACTTACCAATGCGGTGTCCCACGAGCTGCGTACGCCGATTGCACGGTTATCGTTCGAACTCGACCAACTCAAGCAACAGGCCGACCCGCACCAGCGGGGCGAATTGATCGCCGATATGTACGCCGACCTCGGCGAGCTGGAGGAGATGGTGTCCGAGCTGCTCACCTACGCCAGCCTGGAGCGCGGCGCCACTCAGGTCACCCGCGAGCGCATCGAGGCCCACAGCTGGCTCGACAGCGTGATCGGCAGCGTCGCGCTGGAGGCGGAGGCGGCCGGCATCCAGTTGTCGCTGCGCACCTGCGAGGTCGACGTTATCCAGATCGAACCGCGCTTCATGGCCCGCGCCGTGATCAACCTGCTGCGCAATGCCATCCGTTATGCCGAGCGCCGGGTCGAGGTGTCGCTGGTGAAGTTCGGCGAGGGCTACGAAGTGCGTGTGTGTGACGACGGCCCCGGCGTGCCTGAGGAAGGCCGGGCCAGGATCTTCCAGCCCTTCATGCGCCTGGATGCCAGTCGCGACCGCCGCACCGGCGGCTTCGGCCTCGGCCTGGCGCTGGTGCAACGGGTGTCGCAGTGGCATGGCGGGCACGTGCACGTAATGGATTCGGAGTGGGGCGGGGCGTCGTTTCGCATGACGTGGGCGTATGCCGAATAAGTACCCGGAGAACAGTGGGAGGCAAATGTGGGAGGGGGCAAGCCCTCTCCCACATTTTCTGACGGGCTTACCCGGTCAAAAGGTGTATTCCAACACCCCCATCACCGAGGTCTGCAAGCGCCGCTCCACAATCGGGCTCTTGCCGGCGTCATCCGCCAGGTATTGCACATCCAGCAGGGTCGAGAACTGGGTGTGCTCGCCGATCGGCAGGCTCCACACCAGGTTCATGCCATTGCTGATGTTGCCCGCACCGGCCTTGTAGGCCTTGAAGCGACTTTGCGCGGCCTGGCCGGTGGTCACGCCGTACCAGGTCTGCAGGTAATTGCGGTCGCCAAAGTGACTGTTGAGGCTGGCATCGACCGATCCGTAGCGGCCGTCGTAGAGCGTGGTGCCCAGGCTCAGCTCCAGGTGGGTGAACGCCTTGCCGCTGTCTTTGTGGTCATCTTCCTTGAGCGCGTGTTCCAGGGTCGCGCCGGCAATCACCCCACCCAGGTTATAGCTGGCACTCACCCCCACTTGCGGGCGGGCCTTGATCTCGCCCATGCCCTTGAGCCGCTTCGAGCCGGCGTGCAGGCTTTGATTCTTGTCCTTGCGTGAATGGCTGGCACCGATATAGGTGCTGAAGCTCAAGGCGTTGCCTTCATAGCCCCAGCCCAGGCCTTTGTCGGTGTCGAGGAATATCCCCCAGGGGCTGACGACTTTGCCGCCCAGCACCGGCGCGGTCATGCGTTCATCGCTGCCGCTGTAGCGGGGCACGTTGGCCAAGCCGGCCTTGAGGCTGTATTGCCAGTCTTCGGCAATTGCGCGGTCGGCAGCGGCCAGCAGGCACAGTGAGGAGAGCGACAGGTACAGGGGGGTTGAGCGCATAAAGGGTTCCATATGGGGGTTAGAAGGCCAAGGGGTTATGAGGGGAGCGGGTGCGTTTGAAGGCGTAGCCCGAAGCGCTGAGACCGTTGATCTGACGGCTCACCGTATCGCCCAGGCCGTAGCCGTTACCGGCGAGGACGGCATGGGCGTTGTCGATGGGCAGCAGGATGTAGTCGGTCAGCGGTTCGTCGTGCAGTTGGCCGCGGATCACCAGGAAGCCGTCTTCCAGGCGCACGCTGATGCCGCTCAGGGGCGCGTCCGGCTCATGGGTGTTGAGCACTTGATAGGTGCCGATGGTGTCGGCCCAGGCCGAGGGCAAGGGTGGCGGCTCGATGCGCTCACCGATAGCTACGCGCTGGCCGTGGCTGCGGGCGGTGAGCATCTGGCGGCCTTGCACGCTGATCACGTCCAGTTGCACGCGACCCAGTTCGCCGAGGTCCTTGAACCAGAAGCCGAGCATTTTCTTCTGCGCGCGCAACCAGCCATCGTCGTCGCGCAACAATTCGAAGGTGTAGCCGGCCAACTCGCCCGACAGCCGCTGATCGTCATCCTTGATCCGGAACACGCCCCAGGCGGTGGCGTAGAAGCCGGCCAGGCGCCTGCGGTCAATGGCGGCCGGCACGTGGCGCAGTTTCAGGCCGTGGCTGGGCGCCTGGCAGTCGTCGGCGCAGACCGCGTGGCCGGTTTGCGCCTGGAGCAGCAGGCGCAGGGTGTCGGTGGCCAGGCCGGCCACCAGGTCTTCGGCGTTGCTGTCATTGGCCATGATGATCACGGCCAGTTGCTGGTCGGGCAGCAGGCTCAACTGCGCGGCAAAATCGTCGCCGCCACCGCTGTGCTGGTAGGTGCGTATACCGGGGCCGACGGGTTCGTCACCGCAGGGGGCGAGGAACCAGCCCAGGCCCATCTGGCAATCGAAGTCCAGCGCATTGCCGGTGTTCTGCTGGGTGAACATCGCGTCAATCGAAGCGCTGCCCAGCACGCGGTTGCCTTTGTAGACGCCTTGGGCGAACAGCATATGCACGTAATGCGCGAGGTCTTTCGGGCTGGCCCACAGGCCGCTGGCGGCGAGGTCGCGCACCGGGGCATCGGTACTGGCAACGCCGTCCGTATAGCCCAGGGCGCGGAACGCCTGCTGGCTGGCGGTGCCGACAAAACTCGACTGGTTCATTTCCAGCGGCTTGAGCAGGCTGTTTTGCAACTGGGCTTCAAAGCTTTTGCCGCTGCTGCGCTCGATGGCCGCGCCCACCAGGGCATAACCGAGGTTGGAATACGCCACCTGCGAGCCTGGCGGGCTGCTCAGCCAAACCCCCGACACGCGCATCGGCATCTGCCCCATGGCGTAGGTGCTGCGCAGGTCACGCAGGTGTTCACTGGGCAGGCCGGACTGGTGGCTGAGTAAACGCCGCAGGGTGACAGCGCGGTCGGCAGCGGCCTGGTCGTCATGAAAGCGCGAGCGCACGTAAAACTCGCGCAGGGTCTGCTGGATCGGCGCATCCAGCGCCAGCCGTTGTTGTTCCACCAATTGCAGCGCGGCCGTGGCGGTGAGCAGCTTGGAAATGCCACCGGCACGGAACGCGGTGTTGGGCGTGACCGGCACGCCCCGGGCCTTGTCGGCCAGGCCGAAGCCCTGGGCCCAGATCAGCTCCTGGCCATTGACCAGGGCAATCGACAGGCCGGCGATATGCTCTTGGGCGATCGCCCGGGGAATGCGCGCTTGCAGGTAGCGGATGATCGCGCCGTAGTCACCCTTCTGAATGGGCGGCGGTGCCGGCGGCTGCCCATGGCAACCGAGGCTGCCCAGCAGGCAACCCAGCAGCGGAATACCGCGCAATCTGCGAAACATGAGGAGCACCCGAATGGCTGTTTGGATGCTCGAATGCTAGGGAAGGGCCGTCCAACAATCTTTGCGAGCTTTGTCGGGAAACTGTCAAAGACTGTTAACGGCTGAGCCCATGGCGTTCATGCCACTGCGCGATGGATTCTTCGGGGTATGCCTCAAACTGCAGGTCGCCTTTGCGCACGCTGACTTCGACCCACGGCGCCTTCGAGCCCAGCATCAGGTGCGTATGCGCCGGCGGTACTGGCAACGGCGTGTCGATGGCCGAGGCAAACGGGTGGATCAGCTCCGGCCACTCCGGGCTGAACAGCCATAGCGCAGTGCCACACTGCGAACAGAAATGCCGCTCGGCGCTACTCGCATGGGCACGGCTGGCGCCCTCGGGTTTGAGCCGGGCGTGGTAGATCGAAATCTGTTTGCGCCCGCGCACTTGCAAGCTATTGGCATCCCCGGCCAGGTTGATCGCATAACCGCCGCCGCCCTGGGTCTTGCGGCAGATCGAGCAATAGCAACGCTGGTAAGGGTACGGGTGGGCGCTGGTGAGGCTGAACGTCACGGCGCCGCAGTGGCAGGATCCTTCAAGCTGCATGGGAGGTTTCCTCTGGCAAGGTGACTTCTGAGCTTAGGTGCTTTCCGGCATCAACGTGGCAATCAATGCCCGTATGGTGCCGGGCAGTGCCTCAAGCTCCCTGACCAGAATACTGCGCTCGCGAATCGCCCACGGCTCATCCAGCGTCACCGCCACCAGTTGCATGGTGCGGCTGTGCCGTACGGCGGCGGACTCGGGGATGATGCCGATGCCCACGCCCGCTTCGACCATCCGGCAAATCGCCTCGAAACTCGACACCTGGATACGCAGCGACAACTGCTTGCCCAACCGCTCGACGTGTTCACGCAGGAAGCTGAGCAAGGTGCTGCCTTCATGCAGGCCGATATGCTGATAGGCCAGGGTCTGCTCCAGGGTGACCGCGGCTTGATCGGCCAGGGCGTGGCCGACGGGCACCATCAGCACCAGTGTGTCGGTGCTGAAATGCAGCACCTGCAAACCGGCCGCCTCCACGGGGCCGGCGATGATGCCCATGTCACTGGTGCCATCCAGCACGCCGCGCACGATATCGCGGGATAAGCGCTCCTGCAGGTCGACGGTCACGCCAGGGCGCTGGGACAGGAAACCGGCCAGCACCTCCGGAAGGAACTCGGTGACCGCCGTGGTGTTGGCGAAGATGCGGATATGCCCGGCGGAATCCACACCGTATTGGGTGAACTCACTCTTGAGGTAATCCACCTGGCGCATGATCAACCGCGCATGGTGCAGCAGCCGTTCGCCCGCCGGGGTGATCTCTACGCCACGGCTGTCGCGGTACAGCAGGCGCGTGTCGAGCTGGCCTTCCAGCGCCTTGATCCGCGCACTCGCGGCGGCCGGCGAGAGGAACGCGCGCCTGGCGCCCTGGGTCAGGCTGGGGGATTCGGCGATATGGATAAACAGGCGCAGGTCGGCCAGGTCGAAGTGCATGCAAAACTCCAGGCTTGCGAAGACCTGTGGCGAGGGCGCTTGCTCCCGTTGGGGCGCGAAGCGGCCGCAAAAAACCAGGCCTGCTGCGCAGTCCAGCGGGAGCAAGCGCCCTCGCCACAAACGGTACGGGTTGGAATGCGGCGTTCAGCATAACCGAACGCTGGTTTATTGAAATGCAAATTCTCAGAACGGGCCCGTGCTTGCATGATCCGGGGCAGACACTCACTGCCCGAGGACCTGTACCCGATGAGCGCCACTGACTGGATCGGCCGAAGCGAAACCGCCCACGACCACCTGAGCCATAACCTGCTCAAACGCATTGCCGCCACCTTTGGCGAAGCCGTCCCCGAGCAGGGCGCGGACCTGCCGCCGCTGTGGCAGTGGTGCTTCTTCCAGGACCCGCTGCCGGAAAGTGCCCTGGGCGGCGACGGCCACCCGGCCCGTGGCGGCTTCCTGCCGCCGGCGGATAACCGCAACCGCATGTGGGCGGGCGGGCGTATCGAGTTCCTGCACCCGCTGCGGGCCGGCGAAGCGGCGACCCGTGTGTCGACCATCACCCAGGTCGAAGAAAAGACCGGCCGCAGCGGCTCGCTGTTGTTTGTCACCGTGCGCCACGACTATGCCCAGGACGGTCGCCTGGCGATCCGCGAAGAACAGGACATCGTCTACCGCGAGCCGACGCCGCCCAAGCCGGGCAGCGGCGAGGCCCCGGCCCAGGGTGAGTGGCAGGAAACCATCGACCCCACGCCGACCCTGCTGTTTCGCTACAGCGCCGTGACCTTCAACGGTCACCGCATTCACTACGACTACCCCTATGTCACCGGCACCGAAGGCTACGCCGGGCTGGTGGTGCATGGCCCGCTGATCGCGACCTTGAGCCTGCGCTCGTTTTGCCGCGCCCATCCCGAAGCCAGCGTGCGCCGCTTTGCCTATCGCGGCGTGCGCCCGTTGATTGCGCCGCAGCCGTTCGACGTGGGCGGTCGCATCAGTGAAACCGGAGTGGCGGCGTTGTGGGCCGGGAATACCGATGGCCTGGCGCAAACCGCTGAAGTGCATTTCGAATAAGCCAAGAACAACAGGCGGAGAGCCGTGAGATGAACCCGAATGACAACGAAGCACTCAATGCCATCCGCGACGGCGTGCGCGCCTTGTGCGCCGCATTCGACGCGGCCTACTGGCGCCGGATCGACGAAGAAAAGGGCTTCCCCGAAGCCTTCGTCAAGGCGCTGACCGACGCCGGCTGGCTGTCGGCGATGATTCCCGAGGAGTACGGCGGCTCCGGCCTGGGCCTGGCCGAAGCCTCGGTGATCCTCGAGGAGGTGAACCGCTGCGGCGGTAACTCCGGCACCGTGCACGGGCAGATGTACAACATGTTCACCCTGTTGCGTCACGGCAGCGAGGCGCAAAAACGCTTCTACCTGCCCAAGCTCGCCAGTGGCGAATTGCGCCTGCAATCCATGGCGGTCACCGAGCCCACCACCGGCACCGACACCACCAAGATCAAGACCACCGCGATCAAGCGTGGCGACAAATACGTGATCAACGGCCAGAAAGTCTGGATCTCGCGGGTGCAGCATTCCGACCTGATGATCCTGCTGGCGCGCACCACACCGTTGGCCGAGGTGAAGAAAAAGTCCGAAGGCATGTCGATCTTCCTGGTCGATCTGCGTGAGGCCATCGGCAACGGCCTGACCGTGCAGCCCATCGCGAACATGGTCAACCACGAGACCAATGAGTTGTTCTTCGACAACCTTGAACTGCCCCTCGATGGCTTGATCGGCGAAGAGGGCAAGGGCTTCAAATACATCCTCGACGGCCTCAATGCCGAACGCACCCTGATCGCTGCCGAATGCATCGGCGACGGCCGCTGGTTTATCGACAAGGCCAGCGCCTACGCCCGCGACCGCGTGGTGTTCGGCCGGCCCATCGGGCAGAACCAGGGCGTGCAGTTTCCGATTGCCGAAGCCCATATCGAAGTCGAGGCGGCCGACCTGATGCGCTGGCGCGCCTGTGCGGAATACGACAGCGGCGTGAATGTCGGCGCCAGCGCGAACATGGCCAAGTACCTGGCGGCCAAGGCGTCCTGGGAAGCGGCCAATGCCTGCCTGCAGACCCACGGCGGCTTTGGCTTTGCCTGTGAGTACGACGTCGAGCGCAAATTCCGCGAGACGCGCCTGTACCAGGTGGCGCCGATCTCCACCAACCTGATCCTGTCCTACGTGGCCGAGCACCTGCTCGAGCTGCCACGCAGTTTCTGAGGGCCTGCCCATGAGCCATACCCAAGCCCTGTGTCGGTTCCTGGCCGAGCTGACCTACGAGCAATTGCCCGAACCCGTGCTGGCGCGCACCGAAGACCTGTTCCTGGATTGGCTGGCGTCCGCGTTGGCCAGCCAGGGCGCGCACCCGATCCCGTTGTTCGAGCGCTATGCGCAGAAGATGGGCCCCAGCAGCGGCCCGGCCCAGGTGATCGTCAATGGCACCGGCAGCAGCGCGTATTTCGCCGCGCTGGTCAACGGCGCCTCGTCCCACCTGGTGGAGCAGGATGACCTGCACAACAGCTCGGTGCTGCACCCGGCCACCGTGGTGTTTCCCGCTGCCTTGGCCGCCGCCCAGGACCTCGGTAAATCCGGCCGGGACTTGTTGCTGGCCTCGGTAGCCGGTTATGAAGCCGGAATCCGCATCGGCGAATTCATGGGGCGCTCCCACTACCGCATCTTCCACACCACGGCCACGGTGGGCACCCTGGCGGCGGCCGTGGCGGTGGGCAAGTTGCTGGATTTCAATCAGGACCAGTTCATCCATCTGCTCGGCAGCGCCGGCACCCAGGCCGCCGGGCTGTGGGAGTTCCTGCGCGATGCCGCCGACTCCAAGCAACTGCACACGGCCAAGGCGGCCGCGGACGGTTTGCTCGCCGCGTACCTGACGGCGGATGGCTTGACCGGTGCGCGCAATATCCTCGAAGGCGACCAGGGCCTGGCGGCGGGCATGTCCACGGATGCCGAACCGAGCAAATTGTCGGCTGGCCTTGGTAGCCGTTGGGCGCTGCTGGAGACCTCGTTCAAGTTCCATGCGTCGTGCCGCCATACCCATCCGGCCGCCGATGCGTTGCTGGCGTTGATGAAACGCGAAGGTCTGGAGGCCGTCGATATCGCCCGTGTGGAAACCCGTGTGCACCAAGGCGCCATCGATGTACTGGGGCGGGTAAGCGTGCCGGCCAGCGTGCATCAGGCCAAGTTCTCCATGGGCACCGTGCTGGGGTTGATCGCCGTGCATGGCAAGGCCGGGCTCACCGAGTTCCATGAGTACGCGTTGACCGATCCCGCCGTCGCCGCCTTTCGCGACAGGGTCAGCATGACCCTCGACCCCGAGGTCGATGGCGCCTACCCGCAGCGCTGGCTCGGCCGCGTCACCGTCACCACGGTTGACGGCCGCACCCTGCACGGTGCCATCGACGAGCCCAAGGGCGACCCGGGCAACACCCTGAGCCGTGCAGAGCTGGCGGATAAATTCCAGCGCCTCGCCCGGTTCAGTCACGCCTGCACACCGGCCCAGGCCGACACATTGATCGCCAAGGTCTGGGATGTGCGCAACGCCGCGTCCATGGCCCACTGGCTCTGAGGAACTGTCATGACTGACCCACGACCGCTGGACGGCATCACCGTTGTCAGCCTGGAACACGCGATCGCCGCGCCCTTTTGCACCCGTCAACTGGCCGACCTCGGCGCCCGCGTGATCAAGATCGAACGCCCCGGTGCCGGTGACTTCGCCCGTGGCTACGACGAGCGCGTGCGTGGCCTGGCCTCGCATTTCGTGTGGACCAACCGCTCCAAGGAAAGCCTCACCCTGGACCTCAAGCAGGACGAAGCCGACGCCATCCTCGACAGCCTGCTGGCGGAGGCCGATGTGCTGGTGCAGAACCTTGCACCGGGCGCGGCGGCGCGTATGGGCCTGTCGTTCGAGGCGCTGCATGCACGCTTTCCACGGCTGATCGTCTGCGACATTTCCGGCTACGGCGAAGGCGGGCCCTACGAGAAAAAGAAAGCCTATGACCTGCTGATCCAGAGCGAGGGCGGCTTTCTCTCGGTGACCGGTGGCCCGGGTGACGAGCAGATGGCCAAGGCCGGTTGCTCCATCGCCGACATCTCCGCTGGCATGTACGCCTACAGCGGCATCCTTTCCGCACTGCTGCTGCGCGGCAAGACGGGGCAGGGCAGCCGCATCGACGTGAGCATGCTCGAAAGCCTGGTGGAATGGATGGGCTACCCGATGTACTACGCCTTCGACGGTGCGCCGCCGCCGCCGCGTGCCGGCGCGGCGCATTCGACCATCTACCCCTACGGGCCGTTTCCCACCGGTGACGGCGGCACGGTGATGCTCGGTTTGCAGAATGAGCGCGAATGGGCAGCGTTCTGCGACAAGGTGCTGCTCACGCCTGGGCTGGCGACGGATGAGCGCTTCGGCGCCAACTTCAAGCGCTCGGCCAACCGCGAGGCGCTGCGCCAGATCATCGTCGACAGCTTTGCCCAACTGGATGCCGAGGCCGTGATCCAGCGCCTGGAGGACGCGCAGATCGCCAGCGCCCGCGTCAACGATATGCAAGGCGTGTGGGACCACCCGCAGCTCAAGGCCCGCGACAGTTGGCGTGAAGTCGCAAGCCCTGCCGGGCCGTTGCCGTCGCTGTTGCCGCCGGCGCGCAACGGGGCGTTTACCCCGCGCATGGACGCTGTACCGGCGCTGGGGCAGCACAGTCAGGGCATCCTCGAGCAGCTCGGTTACTCCGGCGATGCCATCGACAGCCTGCGTGCGCGCGGCGTTATCTAATAAGGAAGTCCGTTATGCCAAATCCTCTTGTGCGCTCTGCGCTGTTTGTTCCCGGCAGCCGACCGGAACGCTTTGCCAAGGCGCTGGCCAGTGGCGCCGACGCCGTGATCGTGGATTTCGAAGACGCGGTGGAAGAGCCGCTCAAGCGCCAGGCGCGGGATAACCTCGCAGCGTTTCTGCAAGCTCATCCGCAGGCCCGGGTGTGGGTGCGCATCAACGCGCCGGAACATGCCGGGCATTTCGACGATGTGGCGTTCTGCAAAGCCTACGCCAACGTGGCGGGTGTACTCCTGCCGAAAGTGGAAAGCGCGGCCCAGGTGGCGGTGGTCGCCACGGCGGGCAAGCTGATCTGGCCGATTATCGAAAGCGCCCGCGGCTTGCTGGCGCTGGCCGACATCGCCCGGGCGCCGCAGGTCGAACGTCTGTCATTCGGCGGCCTGGACCTGGCACTGGACCTCAACCTGAGCAGCAACTCCCCGGCCGCGCAGTTCGCCCTCGACCAGGCACGCCTGGCGCTGATCGTGCACTCCCGCGCGGCTGGCCTGGTGGCGCCACTGGATGGCGTGCACCCGGCCATCGACGACCCCGACGGCCTGCGCCGTTCGATCCGGCATGCCTATGAAATGGGCTTTGCCGGCGCGTTGTGTATCCATCCCAGGCAGGTGGCGGTGATCCATGAAGCGTTGGCGCCCAGCGCCGCAGACCTGGCCTGGGCGCAGCGGGTGGTGGACGCCGGGGCGCATGGGGCGGGGGCTTATCAGATTGATGGGCAGATGGTGGATGCGCCGGTCTTGTTGCGGGCGCAGCGGTTGCTCGCACAGTCATAGCTGACGGAACTGAATCAAAGGTGGGAGGGGGAACTGCATTTTTCTTGAGGTTGGTGTTCGGCGTGGCCGAACGCAGGTATCAAAAATTCGAAATTCACTACACGCGTCATATCAGGCACCTTGCCCTACAACACAACAATAAGAAGGTGATTTCCATGCTCAAGCTTTCTCGGGCGCTGTTCTGCGCCGCCACCTTGTTTGCCGCAGGCCTGGCCCAGGCGGCGGACCCGATCGTGATCAAGTTCGCCCACGTGGTCGCTGAAAACACCCCCAAGGGCCAGGGCGCGTTGCTGTTCAAGAAGCTCGCCGAAGAGCGCTTGCCGGGCAAGGTCAAGGTCGAGGTGTACCCCAACTCGTCACTGTTCGGTGACGGCAAGGAAATGGAAGCCCTGCTGCTGGGCGACGTGCAGATGCTGGCGCCGTCCCTGGCCAAGTTCGAGCAATACACCCGGCAAGTGCAGATCTATGACCTGCCGTTCCTGTTCAACGACCTGGCCGCCGTCGACCGCTTCCAGGCCGCCGAGGGCAAGCAACTGCTGACCTCGATGCAGAACAAGAACATCCTCGGCCTGGCTTATTGGCACAACGGCCTCAAGCAACTCTCCGCCAACAAGGCGCTGCATGAACCCAAGGACGCCCGTGGCCTGAAATTCCGTGTGCAGGCCTCCAGCGTGCTGGAGGAGCAGTTCAAGGCGATCCGCGCCAACCCGCGCAAGATGAGCTTTGCCGAGGTGTACCAGGGCTTGCAGACCGGCACCGTGAATGGCACCGAGAACACCTGGTCGAACTATGAAAGCCAGAAGGTCAACGAAGTGCAGAAGTACTTCACCGAATCCAACCATGGCCTGATCGACTACATGGTCATCACCAATGCCACGTTCTGGAACGGCCTGCCGCCCGACATCCGCAGCACCCTGGAGCAGGTCATGGTCGAGGTCACCGTCGAGGTGAACAAACAGGCCGAAGCCCTGAACCAGTCGGCCAGGCAGAAGATCGTCGAGGCCAGGACCAGCGAAATCATCGAGCTGACCCCCGAGCAACGCCAGTTGTGGCGCGACGCGATGCGCCCGGTATGGCAGAAGTTCGAAGGCGAGATCGGGGCTGATCTGATCAAGGCGGCGGATTCCGCCAACCAGTAAAGGCCGGTTTCCGCCCTGACATCTCATTTTGCTTTCGCGAGGTTTTGCCATGCAAACGCTAAGGCGCGTCTGGGAGCACCTGGAGGAAGGCTTTATTGCCTTCCTGCTGGCGGCCATGACCCTGGTGACATTCGTCTACGTCATGCTCAACAACATCTACACGCTGTTCTTTGCCCTGGCCGACAAGTGGGCCTTCAGCAGCAACTTCTTCAGCGCCCTGGGCGACGGCACCATGACCTGGGCCCAGGACATGACCTGGAGCGTTGCGCTGACCAAGGCCATGTTCGGCTGGCTGATTTTCTTCGGCATTTCCTATGGGGTGCGCACCGCCGGGCACCTGGGGGTGGACGCGCTGGTCAAGCTGACCCGGCGTCCGGTGCAGCGCGTGCTGGGCATGCTCGCCTGCCTGTGTTGCCTGGCCTATGCCGGGCTGTTCATGGTCGCCAGCTACAAGTGGGTCAGCGCGGTGATGACCGCCCATATCGGCGCCGAAGACCTCGATAAGTTCGGCATCGACGTGGGTGACATCGTGATCATCGTGCCCATCGGTTTTGCCCTGGTGTTTATCCGCTACCTGGAAATTTTCTACCGCATCTTTACCCGTCGTCAGGTCGGGTTGGGGCTGGCCGACGAGGCCGGTGAGGCCAGCAAGTTGGCCGGCAGCCATGGGGAGCGTCACTGATGGCCGTGCTCTGTCTGTTCCTGCTGTTGTTCGTGTTCATGTTCCTCGGCGTGCCGATTGCCATCGCGCTGGGTTTGTCGGGCGCGGTGTCGATCCTGATGTTCAGCCCGGACTCGGTCAGTTCCCTGGCGATCAAGCTGTTCGAAACCTCCGACGCCTATACCTTCCTGGCGATCCCGTTCTTCCTGCTCTCTGGTGCGTTCATGACCACCGGCGGCGTGGCGCAGCGGCTGATCGACTTTGCCAACGCCTGTGTCGGGCATATCCGTGGCGGCCTGGCGATTGCGGCGGTGCTGGCATGCATGCTGTTTGCGGCGCTGTCCGGCTCATCCCCGGCGACGGTGGCGGCGGTGGGTTCGATTGCGGTGGCGGGCATGGTGCGCTCCGGTTATCCGAAGGAATTCGGCGCGGGGATCATCTGCAACGCTGGCACCCTGGGCATCCTGATTCCGCCGTCGATCGTGATGGTGGTGTACTCGGCGGCGACGGAAACCTCGGTGGGCAAGCTGTTCATGGCCGGGGTGATCCCGGGCTTGCTGCTGGGCCTGATGCTGATGGTGGCGATCTACATTGTCGCGCGCATTAAGAAGCTGCCGGCCCAGCCACGGGCGACGTTTCGTGAGTGGCTGGGCTGTGCGCGCCGCGCGTTCTGGGGCCTGTTGTTGCTGGTGATAATCCTCGGCGGCATCTACAGCGGCATGTTCACCCCCACCGAAGCGGCGGCGGTGGCGGCGGTGTACTCGGCGTTCGTGGCGTTGTTCGTCTACAAGGACATGAAGCTGCGCGACTGCCCCAAGGTGCTGCTGGAGTCCGGGCGCCTGGCGATCATGCTGATGTTTATCATCGCCAATGCCATGCTCTTCGCCCATGTGCTGACCACCGAGCAGATCCCTCAGGAAATCACCGCCTGGGTGCTGTCCGAGGGCCTGACGCCGATTGGCTTTTTGATCATGGTCAACGTGGTACTGCTGATCGCCGGCAGTTTCATGGAGCCTTCGGCCATCGTGCTGATCCTGGCGCCGATCTTCTTCCCGATCGCCATGAAGCTGGGCATCGACCCGATTCACCTGGGCATCGTGATGGTGGTCAATATGGAAATCGGCCTGGTGCACCCACCGGTGGGGCTGAACCTGTTCGTGACCTCGGCGGTGACCGGGTTGACGCTGGGGCAGACTATTCGTGCGGCGTTGCCGTGGCTGATGATCCTGTTGGTGTTCCTGATCATGGTCACGTACTTGCCGTTTATCTCGCTGGCCTTGCCGCATTGGCTGGGGATGTAGCGCGGGTCAATAGGTGGGAGGGGGCCAGTCGAATCGTCGCACCGGCCCCTCCATCGTTAGTGGTCCAGCGCACTCAAGATTGCATGGGCGACCTTTACCCGTTCGGCATTCGGGTAGTTCTTGTTCGCCAATATCACCACGCCCACTCCCTTGCTCGGCACGTACGCCACGTAGGCGCCAAACCCATTGGTGGAGCCGGTCTTGTTCACCAGGGTGTCGGCGTGGGGCGCCTGGGGCGGGGTCAGCCAGTTGACCGTGTGCGGTTCCATTGCCATGGGTGTGGAGTTGCCGGCCATCAACCTATCGAGCGGGATGGGGTAGGGGTACATTTCCCAACCCAGGCCCTGGGTCATGCCGTCCACGCTGTAGTAGCCCGTGTGAGTCACGCTGATCGCCTGCTGCAGGGTTTTATCCAGCGTCGCCGGGTGCATGTTCGCGTCAACGTACTTCAGCAAGTCCGCAGCGCTGGTCTTGATGCCGTAGGCCTCGCTGTCCAGGGCGCCGGGGCCGACGCGTACCGGTTTGCCATCTTTGCCATAGCCTTGGGCGTACAGGCTCATCTGGCTCTGCGGCACCTTGATGAAGGTGTGCTTGAGCCCGAGCGCGGGCAACAGGGTCTTTTCCATCGCCTGATCGAACGGCTGCTTGAGGCTCTGCGCCGCCAGGTAGCCGAACAACCCCAGGCTCGGGTTGGAATACAGGCGCTGGGTGCCAGGGGCGAAGTCGGGTTGCCACTGCTGGAAGTAGCTGATCATGCGCTGGCTGTTATCCGCGTTGGCGGGGAATTGCAGGGGCAAGCCGCCGGCGGTATAGGTGCCGAGGTTGAGCACGCTGATGTGGTCGAACTTGTCGCCGCCCAGTGCCGGCAGGTAATGGCTGGCCGGGTCGGAGAGCGTGAGTTTGCCGCGGGCTACCGCGTAACCGGCCAGGGTCGCGGTGAAGGTTTTGCTCACCGAGCCCACTTCGAACAGGGTGTTTTCGCTGACCGGCTGGCGAGTGTCGGTGGCGGCGACGCCGTAGTTAAAGTATTGCGCCTTGCCGGCCCGCACCACGCCGACCACCAGGCCGTTAATCGACTGCTGCTGCATCAGCGGTTTTACATTGGCATCCACCACCGCCTGCAGGTCGGTGGCCGCCAGGCAGTTGCCGGCGGCGATAAACACCGCGAGGGCGGTGAAATTACGCACGCCAGACAGTAAATGTTGGGGCATGATAACGCTTCCATGAGAATGATCGATTGAATGAAGGGCCTGCGCGGGCGAGGCAAATGTAGGCCGTTCGCCGGTCCTGGGCAAACGATGATATCTCGCAGCAGTCATTAGAAATATTGGGGTCAATATGCTCCGCTCCCACTTACCGTTGAACGCCTTGCGCGCCTTCGAAGCGGCCGCCCGACATTTGAGTTTTACCCGCGCCGCCATCGAGTTATGCGTGACCCAGGCGGCGGTCAGCCATCAGGTCAAGAGCCTGGAGGCGCAGCTCACTGTCACCTTGTTCAAGCGCCTGCCCCGCGGGTTGATGCTCACCCGCGAGGGCGAAACCCTGCTGCCGGTGGTGCGCGAGTCGTTCGACCGTATTGCCCACACCTTGGGTCAGTTCGAGGGCGGGCATTACCGCGAGGTACTCACCGTGGGCGCGGTCGGCACCTTTGCCGTCGGCTGGCTGCTGCCACGTCTGGCGGACTTCCAGAGCCGCTACCCGTTCATCGACCTGCGCCTGTCCACCCACAACAACCGCGTCGACGTGGCTGCCGAAGGCCTGGATTACGCGATCCGTTTCGGTGCAGGTGCCTGGCACGGCACGGATGCGCTGGAGTTGCTGGAAGCGCCGCTGACGGTACTGTGTGTGCCGTCACTCGCCGCGCAGTTGCACACGCCGGCCGACCTGTTGAAACACACGCTGCTGCGCTCCTACCGCGCGGATGAGTGGAGCCTGTGGCTTCAGGCCGCCGGGCTGCCCGCCGACACCCTGGTACCGCGCAGCATCGTGTTCGACTCGTCGCTGGCGATGATGGAGGCGGCACTGCAAGGCAGCGGCGTGGCGCTGGCGCCGGCGATGATGTTCTCGCGGCAACTGGAGAGTGATGTGATTCGCCAGCCCTTCGACGTCGGCATCAGCACCGGCAGCTACTGGCTGACGCGCCTGCAGTCGCGGGCCGAGACCTCGGCCATGCAGGCCTTCAAGGCGTGGTTGCTGGAGGAGAGTGGGCGTGTCTGAGTTTATTTCTGAAACATAATGAAACATTTGCTCGGGGCCGGCGTTCTACCGCTACACCTGCACTGAGTTATTCCATGAAAATACCGCGCCCCTCCGCTCGCATGCCACACCTCACCCAACTGCGTAATTTGAAGATGGCACGCTCCGCCCACGCGTATGTGCGCGGCAGCACCGTGCAATTCTACGAGTGGCTGCACAGCCAGATGGGCAGGCGTCTGCCTCAAGGCCCGGCGATCTGGATCTGCGGCGACTGCCACGCGGGCAACCTGGGGCCTACCGGCGACAACAAGGGCCGCATCGATATGCATATCCGCGACCTTGACCAGGCCGTGATCGGCAACCCGGCCCACGACCTGGTGCGCCTGGCGCTGTCCCTGGCCACCGCCGCGCGCGGTTCGGACCTGCCGGGCGTGACCACCGCGCGCATGCTTGAAGAAATGATGGTGGGCTATGAACAGGCGTTCAAGGACAAGCCCGACGAGGTACCGCCGCGTCCGTCCCAGGTCAAGGCGGGGATGCGCAGCGCCGTCGAGCGCACCTGGAAAAGCCTGGCCCGTGAGCGCATCGACAACGTGCGGCCGACGATCCCGCTGGGCAAGCATTTCTGGTCGCTGTCGCGGGCAGAAAAAAGTGCGCTGGAAAGCGTCTGCGCGTCGGATGACATCCATCAGTTGGTCACCTCGCTCAAGGGCCGCCCCAAGGACGCCAAGGTCCAACTGCTGGATTCGGCTTACTGGGTCAAGGGCTGCAGCTCCCTCGGCCTGCTGCGCTACGCCGTATTGCTGGGGGTGGGCGACAAGGGCGATGAGGAATACTGCCTGATCGATATCAAGGAAGCCGTCGGCGCCGCCGCACCGCGCGCGGCACGGGCGAAGATGCCCAGGGACAACGGCCGCCGAGTGGTGGAGGGCGCCCGCCAGCTGTCGCCGGGCCTGGGTGAACGCATGGTGGCGACACGGTTTCTGGACCATGGCTTTTTCATCCGCGAACTGCTGCCCCAGGACATGAAGCTGGAACTGGACGAACTGAGTGAACTCGATGCCATGCACGCCGCCGGTTACCTGGCGCGCGTGGTCGGTATCGCCCATGCCCGGCAGATGGACCGAGCGACGCGCAAGGGCTGGATGGCGGTGCTGCAGGAAAACCGCTCCAGGCAATTGGATGCGCCGTCGTGGTTATGGACCAGCGTGGTGCAGTTGGTGGGCAGCCATGAGCAGGGCTACCTCAACCATTGCCGCCGGTATGCGCTGGAACACTGAGCTGGAATGAGGTGACGATCAATGTGGGAGGGGGCTTGCCTCCTCCCATATTTGGACTGTATTCAGGCCAGGTATTTGCGGAACCAACCCAGTGTCCTTTCCCACGCCAGATTCGCCGCGGCCTCGTCATAACGCGGTGTCGAATCGTTATGGAAGCCATGGTTGGCGCCCTTGTAGATGTACGCTTCATAAGTCGTGCCGGCGGCCTTCAAGGCCTTTTCATACGCCGGCCACCCCTCGTTGATCCGCGTATCCAGCTCGCCGAAATGCAGCATGATCGGCGCCTTGATGCGCGGCACGTCCTTGGCTTCCGGCTGGCGCCCGTAGAACGACACCGCCGCGCCCAGTTCCGGGTAAGCCACCGCCGCCGCATTGGTCACGCCGCCGCCATAACAGAAGCCGGTGATGCCGACCTTGCCGGTGCTGCTGTCGTGGTGCATCAGCCATTCGATAGCGGCGAAGAAGTCGTTCATCAGCTTGGTCGGGTCGACTGTCTGTTGCAGCGCCACGCCTTTTTCATCGTTGCCGGGATAGCCGCCCACCGAGGTCAGGCCGTCCGGCGCGAGGGCGATAAACCCGGCTTTGGCCAGGCGCCGTGAGACGTCTTCGATGTAGGGGTTGAGGCCACGGTTTTCGTGGACCACCACCACGGCCGGCAGCTTGCCGGTGGCCTTGGCCGGGCGCACCAGGTAGCCACGCACGGTGCCGTTGCCCTTGGGCGAGGGGTAGGTGATGTAGTCGGCAACGATGTCCGGGTCGGTGAATTTCACCTGTTCGGCCAGGGCATAGTTGGGGCTCAGGGCCGCCAGCAGGGCCGAGGCGGTGAGGCCGCCAAAGGTAAACAGCGCCGCGCGGTCGAGAAATTCGCGGCGGTTGAGCTTGCCGTGGGCGTAGCCGTCGTAGAGTTCCAGCAGTTCGGGGGCAAAGTCTTTCGCGGTGAGACGAGTCATCGGTTCGGTCCTCGATTAGCGGTGCCAGTCAATGTAGACCAGGATCAGCTGTCACGGCCATGGGCGGCCGCAGCCAGTTCGCGGGTGTCGACGCGCACGAACAGCGAATCGCCGATGGCCGTGAGCACCTCGCCGGCGTACACCTCGCAGACCACGCGGCTTTTGCGGCCCACGTCGCCCTCGACCCGCGCACGCAAGGTGAGCGGGACGCCCATGGGGGTTGGCTTGATGAATTTGATCCCCAGGTTGCCGGTGACGCAGTCGATGCGCGGCAGGCTGCCGGGTTCGCGCTGTTCGGCACGGTAGTGGTAGGCCATGGCGGTCCAGTTGGAGTGGCAGTCCACCAGCATGGCGATCAGGCCGCCGTAGACCAGGTCGGGCCAGCCGCTGTATTTTGCCTCGGGGTGATGTTCGGCGATGAGATGGACACCGTCGGCATCCCAGCGGCTCTTGATATGCAAGCCATGGGGGTTACTGCCGCCGCAGCCGTAGCAGATGCCTTCCGGCGCGGTGATGTCCTGTAGAGAAGGGGTGGGCATGCAGCGTCCTTATTGTTGTGAGCGGCTAATCTGTTTAGCAGCACAGGCACCTGATGGGAATACATCCTTTTTTTGCGGAGCGTGGCATGAAGCGTCGAATTCTCCCGTTGGTCCTGGTCCTGGGTGCTATCGGCTGTGCCCAGGCGGCGGAGTACACCGACGTCAATCGCACCGCCAGCCAGATCAGTTTTACCTATAAGCAGTTGGGGCAGCGGGTGTATGGCACCTTCGGCGACTTCGAAGGCACGCTGAGCTTTGACACGCAAAAGCCCGAAAGCGGACATGCCTTGCTCAAGATCCAGCTGGCGAGTATCGATGCCGGCAGCCCCGATGCCAACGACGAGCTGCAACGGGCCTCGTGGTTCGATACCGCGACCTATCCGATGGGCGTGTATGAGTCCACCGCTGTAAAGGCCTTGGGGGATAACCGCTTCAACATCAGCGGCAACCTGACGATCAAGGGCACCACGCGCCCGGTGGCGGTCAACGTGGTGCTCAAGGAGCTGGATGGCATTGGCGTGTTCGACGGTGAGTTCATCCTCAGGCGCGGCGACTTCAGGATCGGCGAAGGCGAATGGGCCGGCAACAGCGTGGTGTCCGACGACATCAACATCAAGTTCAAGATGGTCGCGCCCCAGCGTTAGCGCGCGAACCGCTTGGCCCCGGCCACGCAGCCGATCACCGCGACCGTCACCAGCAGCATGCCCAGGCTGACCTGTTCATGCAGCAAGCCCGCTGCCAGCGCCAGGCCGAAGAACGGTTGCAGCAGTTGCAATTGGCCGACGGCGGCGATGCCACCCTGGGCCAGGCCGCGATACCAGAACACAAAGCCGATCAGCATGCTGAACAGCGACACATAGCCCAGGCTCAGCCAGGCCGGCAGGCTGATGCCGCTGACGCTCGACGGCGCCAGCACCAGGCTCAACGGCACCACCACCGGCAACGACACCACCAGCGCCCAGCAGATCACCTGCCAGCCGCCCAGGCTGCGCGACAGTTTGGCGCCTTCGGCATACCCCAGGCCGCACACCAGCACCGCCAGCAGCATCAGTACGTCACCCGCCGGTGCGGCGCTCAAGCCTTGGGCGAAGGCGTACCCCATCACCAGCAGACTGCCGAGGATCGAAAACAGCCAGAACACCGGGCGTGGACGCTCGCCGCCACGCAGTACAGCAAACACGGCGGTCGCCAGCGGCAGCAAACCGATGAAGACGATGGAGTGGGCGGAGGTCACGTATTGCAGCGCCAGCGCGGTGAGCAGGGGAAAGCCGATCACCACGCCGAGGGCGACGATGGCCAGGGGCATCCATTGCTGGCGCGCGGGGCGTTTCTCCTTGAACAGCCCCAGCAAGGCCAGCCCCAACAGCGCGGCAATGGCGGCGCGGATCATGGTCAGGAACACCGGGTCGAATTCCATCACCGCCAAGCGCGTGGCCGGCAACGAGCCGCTGAAGATCACTACGCCGATAAAACCGTTGATCCAGCCTTGGGTGCGGGTGTCCAGGTTACTGAGGGGAGCTGTACGTTCCATAAGGGGCGTCCGAAAGGAGGAGTTGCGTGGCAGGCATCCTAGGGTTGAAGATAAAGACAATCAAAAAATTGTCATGGATACATCGCTTATGCCCCGTGCCCGCTACAAGTCGTTGGTCGACAGCTTCGCCGAGGCCATTCGCTCAGGCAGCATGCCTCCCGGCACGCGACTGCCGACCCACCGCCAACTGGCCGCCGAGCATGGCCTGGCGTTGGTCACCGCGAGCCGGGTGTACGCCGAGCTGGAGGCCATGGGCCTGGTCAGCGGCGAAACAGGCCGAGGCACCTTCGTGCGCGAAATCTCGCTGCCGCCGGGGCAGGGCAGCGGGCAGATGAGTGTGGCGGCGGGCATGCTCGATCTGAATTTCAACTACCCGTCCTTGCCCGGCCAGGCCGACTTGCTGCGCACGGCCTTGCGCCAGTTGGCACTGTCCGGCGACCTCGACGCGCTGCTGCGTTACCAGCCCCACGCCGGTCGCCTGCATGAGCGCGCCGCTGTCGCGCGGCACCTGTTGAATCGAGGGCTGACGGTCGAGGCCGAACAGGTGCTGGTGGTCAGCGGCGCCCAGCACGGGTTGGCCGTGACCATGATGGCCTTGCTCAAGCCCGGTGATGTGATCGCCGTCGACGCCTTGACGTATTCGGGGTTCAAGGTGCTGGCCGAGACCCTGCACCTGGAAATTGTCGCCATCCCGGTCACCGCCGACGGCCCGGACCTGGACCACCTGCACAGCCTGTGCCGCAAGCGTCCGGTGCGTGCCGTGTACAGCATGCCAACCTTGCATAACCCGTTGGGCTGGGTGCTGAGCCTGGCGCAGCGCGAGCAGTTGGTGGCGATTGCCCGTGAGCACAACCTGATGATCATCGAGGACGCGGCCTACGCGTTCCTGGCCGAGGACGTGCCGCTGCCCGTGGCGAGATTGGCGCCGGAGCGCACGGTCTACGTGGGCGGGCTGTCGAAAAGTGTCGCGACCGGCCTGCGCGTGGGGTTTATCGCTGCCCCTTCGGGTTGGGTCAAAGCACTGGAACGCACCATCATGGCCACCACCTGGAACGTGCCGGGGGTGATGAGTGCGATTGCGGTGGCCTGGCTCGAGGATGGCACGGTGGCGCAACTTGAAGCACAAAAGCGCCAGGATGCGCGGGCGCGGCAAGCCTTGGCGGCGCAGGTGCTCAAGGGGCTGGCCTACACCAGCCACCCGTCATCGTATTTCTTGTGGCTGCCCCTGGCGGAAGAGGCCCGCGCCGATCAAGTCGCCATGGCCTTACAGCGTGACGGTATTTCCGTCTCCACCGCCGAGCCCTTCGCCGTCTCGGCCCACGTGCCCCATGCATTGCGCCTGGCCTTGGGCTCGGTGGACATGCCGGCGCTGCGCGAGGCGTTGCTGAAGGTGCGCAAGGTGGTGCAGTGGTGAGCCCGATGGCCCACCGCTAGCCATCAGAATTTAAACGCCTGGCGACCGATCAGCAGCCAGTGGCCTTTCTGTTTTTGCCAGATCTGGAAGTTCTCGATTTCGGTGGGCACTTCCTTGCCGCTGTTCACCGCCAGGGCGGAGAAGTGGTTGCGTACCAGGGCGGTATCGCCACTCAGGGTGATGGTCTGTTTCTGCATTTCCAGGGTCTTGAAGCCGCTGCGCCCGGTCTCGATGTCGGCGATGAATTCCTGCTTGTTCTGGATCTTGCCGCTGGAGTGGCCGTAGGTGAGGTTCTCGGCGGTCAGGCTCTGGAGCTGCTTGAGGTCTTTATGCAGCATGGCCTGGGTGAGGTGGTCGACCGCTTGGGCGACGTCTTTGTCGGCGGCAGGGGCGGCGGCCACATAGCCGCTGAACAGGCACAGAAATCCGATCAGCACTTTGACGTTTTGCATGGGTGTTTCCTTATTGTTGTTGGGGGCGGATATGACTCGTTAAGTCATCGTACAACCATGCAATATTTTCCCCAGGGAAGGAAAGAAAAATTTGAAATATCTCGAAAGGATTGGCGTTTAAGGGGGGGGTGGACATCTGAGTTTCTTATACGATGTCTCAACACCTCGTTTGGCTTAAACCCCGCTTCCGGTGCAAGTAGCACATCGCTATGCTACTGCCCGCCCCCCAGATCCCGGAGAGACAAAATGGATGTTGACTGGCACAGCGACCCCATCACCCGCGCCACTCCCGTGACCCCACACTATAAAAACACCAAGAACGTGCGACGCTTCATGCTTGAACACTGTGGGCCGGGGTTCAAGTTCGACCGGCCTTTCATGGCCTGGATTCGCAACGCAACGCCCAAGACCATGGGCGACGTGGTGGATGAATGGCAACGACACAACGAGGAAGCACGCCCATGACGCCCGATGAAAAATACCAAGCCGTGCAACAACGCCTCGGCTATCAATTGGATGAATTCAAAGTCGGCGGCAACTACACGCCGCTGGTGCGCGACGGCAACCACCTGTACATCAGCGGGCAGATCCCTCGCGTCGGCGACACGATCATGCTGCCGGGTAAAGTCGGTGACACCTTGACCCTGGGCCAGGCACAAATCGCCGCCGGCATCAGTGCATTGCGCTGCCTGGGCCTGCTCAAGCAAGCGCTCGGTTCGCTGGACCGGGTCAAGGCCATCCCGCGTATCACCGTGTATGTACGCAGCGCCGAGGACTTCGATCAGCAGAGTGAAGTGGCCAACGGCGCCTCGGACCTGTTGCACGAGATCCTCGGCGGTGCCGGGGTGCATTCGCGCACGTCGGTGGGGGTGATGCAACTGCCGAAGTCGGCGGCGGTGGAGATCGACATGATCGCGGTCGCGCACGACTGATGGTCAGCCAAGGCCTGGTCGTCCTGCTCAACTACGGCCTGCACCTGGCGCCGGGCTTGCTGCTGTTCGGCCTGTGGTTCGGGTTGACGCCGAAGTCGTTGCCGGCCATGCGCATCCTGATTCTGCTCGCGGCGTTCGTGCTGATACGCGATGCGATGACGCCCCTGGGCATGTGGGCGCTCAGTGACGACGTGCAAATCGCCTTCACCGCGAATGCCTTTGTATTGGCGGCGCTGGGTGGCCTGTCGGTGCTGCTGGTCGTAGGGTTGGTCCGGGTGGCGCCGGAGTTGTGGCGCCTGGTGGTATGGACCCGGGGCCACCGCGCCCTGGGCCTGGCGGTGGGGCTTGCGGTCGGTTGCCTGATCGGTGTGCCGTTGCGGCTCTATCAAGGGATAGAGCCGCACGCGATCCCCGGCTACTGGGTGTGGCTGCCGGGCATGGTGGTGCTGGCCTATGGCGCCAATGCGCTGGAGGAAGTGTTGTTTCGCGGGTTTTTGCAGGGCTACCTTGAACAGCAGGTGACACCGCTGCGAGCGGCGCTGATCAGTGGCGTGGCGTTTGCCGGCTGCCATGCCTTCCTGGCCTTGAGCGTGACCCAACTGGGCTGGCCGGTGTTGCTGTTTACCCTGATTGAAGGGCTGGCCTGCGCACTGGTGCGCATGCGTCATGGCGTGTTGGCGGCGACGGCCTGCCATGGCACGGCAATCCTGCTGATTGCCGTGCCCTATATGGCCTGACTTGAAATGCGCTCAGAACGGTGGGAGGGGGCTTGCTCCCGATGGCAGTGGGTCAGCCACCGATGCATCAACTGACACGCCCTCATCGGGAGCAAACCCCCTCCCACAGTGAATCAGTTAGTTTGTCGCCAGCGGCGGCGTGCGCGGCGGGATCAGGCGTTTGCTGCCGGTGGCTTCATACGCCGCCGCAAAGCGCAGCAATGCCGAATCATCGTAGGCGCGCCCGGCAAAGGTCAGCCCGACCGGCATGCCGATGTCCGCCATCACGCCCATGGGCACGGTAACGGTGGGCACGCCCAGGTGGCGGATGGCGAGGTTGCCGTTGGCCACCCACACACCATTGCTCCAGGCGATATCGGCACTGGCTTCGTTCACGTCGGCATCCGCCGGGCCCACATCGGCCACGGTCGGGAACAGCACAGCGTCGAGGCCGAGCTTATCCATCCAGTCTTCCAGGTCTATCCGCCGGGTTTGCTCCAGGCCGCGCAGGCCATCGGGCACGGTGCTGATCTCGTTCCACGGGGTGATGCCACGCTCGGCCATGCGCACGTACTCGTCCATGCCGGCGGCCAGGTCGTCTTCACGGTTGGGCAAGGTGCCGGGGTCGTGGGGGAAGATCTTCGGCCCGTCCACATCGGCCAGGCGGTTCAGGGCCGGGTCGTTGTTGGCGCGCAGGAAATCATCGAAGGCCCAGGCCGACAGTTCCCACAGTTCATCGTGCAGGAATTCCCTGGACACCAGGCCCCGGGTAAACACGGTCGGCGCGCCGGGGCGGTCGCCTTCGCAGTTGGACACCAGCGGGAAATCCACCTCGATGACTTCTGCACCGGCCGCTTCAAGGGCCTGGCGTGCGTCCTTCCATAAGTCGATCACGCTGGCGCGGGTGTTGATCTTCTGCCCGGTGGGGCCGCCGATGCCGGGCTTCTCGCTGGTGCCGGCCTCGGGGTCGGCGTTGATGTACATGCGCGGCACGCCGAAGCGTTTGCCGGCCAGGGATTCGGCCGTCGCCGCCAATTCAGGGTAAGACGCCGGGCGTACCGAAGCGACGCTGGGGATCGGCACCCACGGCTGCAGGCGCCACAGGTCGCCACGGGTGTGCGGGTCTTCAGCCACTACCACGTCGAGCACTTCCAGCAGGTCGGCCATGGTGCGGGCGTAGGGCACCACCACGTCCATGGTCGGGGTCAACGGCCAGTTGCCGCGCACCGAAATCACCCCACGGGACGGGGTGTAGGCGCACAGGCCATTGTTGGACGCCGGGCCACGCCCGCTGGACCAGGTTTCCTCCGCCAGGCCGAAGGCGGCGAAGCTGGCGGCGGTGGCGGTGCCGGCACCGTTGGATGAGCCGGAGGCAAACGGCGCGGTGAGGTAGTCGGCGTTGTACGGGCTTTCCGCGCGGCCATACACGCCGCGCTGCATGCCGCCATTGGCCATCGGCGGCATGTTGGTCTTGCCCAGGCAGATGGCGCCACCGGCGCGCAGGCGCTCGATGGTGAAGGCATCGCGCTGGGCGACCAGCTTGGCGAAGGCCGGGCTGCCGGAGGCGGCCGTCAGCCCCTTGACCAGGTAGCTGTCCTTGGCGGTGTAGGGAATGCCATCCAGTGGCCCCAGGGTTTCACCCTTGGCCCGGCGGGCATCGGAGGCCTCGGCTTCCTTCAGGGCGTCGGGGTTGCGCACGACGACGGCGTTGAGTGCGGTAGCGGTCTGCGGACCGTCGTAGGCATCGATCCGCGCGAGGTAAGCCTGCACCAGTTCAACGGCCGTGGTCTGGCCGGATTCGAGCGCCGCGCGCAATTGGGCAATGGAGACTTCGGTAACTTGCATGACGTTTTCTTCGCCGCCTTAAGTTGAGGTATGGCGGCAGTCTACGTACAGATATTTCACAAAACCAGTGCGGCATTTTCCCCATGGGCGGCACGCATCACCTGCCAGGTGGCGTCGTCTGCGGGAATCAGATGCTCGATACGCAGGGAGGCGAGGGTGATGTCCTGGGGCATGCCGAAGGTGGTGAAGGTGGACAGAAAGCTCAGCTCGCCCTGGCTGGTGTGCACGCGGGTCAACACCAGCGGCGGCATTTCAGGCGGCGGCGTGGTGTGGGCGGGGGCGGGCAGGCTCGCCAGGAGAGCGGCCAGCGCAGGGTTGTCCAGCGCCTCGCGGCTTGCCCGTTGCCAAGCCAGGGTGCGGATTTCTTCGGCGTTGACCAGGTGGTCGCCCAGGCCGCCGGGTTGCAGCAGGGTGGTCAGCAGGTTCAGGCCTTCCATCGGCGGCGTGACCCCCGCCAGTGCCAACAGCGCGCCGGTACTCGCATTCGCGGCCAATACTTCCCAGTGGCTGCCCAGCAGGATCGCCGGGGCCGGGTTGTTGGCGTGCAGGACATGGTTGACCGCCTCGCGAATTGCGGCCATGGCCGGGGAGGCGAGCGGGGTAGCGGTATAGCGGGGCGCGAAGCCGGCGGCGAGAAACACGCGGTTGCATTGCTCCAGCGGTGTTTCCAGCGCGCTGAGCAGGTGATGCAACGTACCTGTGCCTGGCTTGGCGCGTCCGGTTTCGAGGCAACTGAGGTGGCGCTGGGACACGCCGGTCATCAGGGCCAGGTCAAGTTGGCTCAGACCAGCCTGTCGGCGTAGCTGGCGCAAGTGTTCGCCGGCAGTAGCGGGGTTATCCATGGCGTGACTATGACCTCCGAGGTCATTGCGAGGAGGGCAACCTTATCACTAGGGTGAGCTTCGATCACGTCAAGGAGCCGACCATGCACAAACCTTATCTGGCCCTCGCCGCTCTGCTGGGCTTTTCGCTGTACACCCTGTTCACGCTGCTCACGGCCGAGCAATCGTTGCTGGCCTTCGGGCGTGAGTTGATATCGCGCCCGGACACCGCGCAGGTCGTCATCGACCTGTACCTGATGGCCGTGCTGGCCTGTGTGTGGATGTACCAGGACGCACGGGCGCGGGGGCGGTCGCTGGCGTCGGTGCTGCCGTATTTCTTGCTGACGGCGGTGTTCGTGTCGGTGGGGCCGTTGCTCTACATCGTGCTGAAGGGATTTCGGGATGAATGAGCTGTTGCACATCTACGCCCTGTGCGTGCTGTTGCTGTGCCTGAAGATGTTCGGCATTTCCTGCTATCAGGGATTTTTCCGGCTTCGCGGGCTGGCGTTCACCAACCGCGAAGATGGGGCGGTCTTCAAGTGTGCTGCACATCCCGTGGAGTTACCCCAGGTGAGTCGGGCGGCCAGGGCCTGGGCCAATGACCTGGAGAATATCCCGCTGTTCTTCGTGCTCGGTGGGTTGTGTGTGGCGCTGGGCACTGCCGGTGCGCCCACTGCCTGGTTGTTCATTGGTTTCACCCTGGCGCGGATGGCCCATACGCTGATGTATCTGGCGGGATGGCAGCCGTGGCGCACGCTGGCGTATGGGCTGGGGGTGACTTGCCTGTTCGGGCTGGGTGCAATGGTGCTTTACGCATTGCGATGAACCGCAGCGACACCCCCGGTTTTTGTGGCAAGCCCTAACGTCGTTCAGTTAAACGAAGGTGATTCACTGACTGGCATTAGGACAACCGTTTATGGGTTGAGGAATGCCTGGTAGTTGTCCTTGGTGATCTGCTGGTAAGGAATGGTCAGCTCGGCGTCATACGGCTGTTTCTTGACCATCTTCACCGCCAGGTCAATGGAGCCCACGGCCTGCCCTTTGTTGTCCTGATACGCTGTCACCAGCAACTGGCCTTTCTTCACCGCATCCAGCCCGGCCGCACCGCCATCGCTGCCGGCCACCAGAATATCCTTGCCGGGCTGCATGCCGGCCTGGCTGATCGCCATGGCCGCGCCAATCGCCATTTCGTCGGCATTCGCCGCCACGGCGTCGATTTTGCGCCCGGACACGATCCAGTTGTTCATCAGGTCAATCGCCTTGCTGCGCTGCCATTCGGCACTCTGCTCCTCGACGATCTTGATACCCGGATAGTCCTTGAGCACGTTCTTGACCCCCTGCGTGCGGTTGTGGGTGGCGTTGTTGGACAGCAGCCCGAGCATGATCGCCAGGTTGCCCTTGCCTCCCATTTTCTCGGCCAGGTAGCGCATCTGGATTTCACCGGCCTTGATCTCATCCGAGCCGACATAGCCAACCCCCGGCGGTACTTCCTTGAACTCGGGGCGGCGGTTGACGTACACCAGCGGGATCCTGGCCTGTTGGGCATTGACCGTCATTTTCTGGGTGGCGGCGGTGTCTACGGCGTTGACGATGATCGCGTCCATGCCCTGGGCGGTGAAGTTCTGCACCTGGTTAAGCTGGCGCACCACGTCGCCCTGGGCGTCTTCGAATTGCAGGGTCACGCCGGGCAGTTCCTTGGCGTGGGCGGCCATGTAGTCACGCATTTGCGCGAGAAACACGTCGTCGACCTGGGCGATGCTCACGCCGATCCGTATATCGGCCAGCGCCCAGGGGGTGATGGCGAGGGTCAAGAGTGCCGCAAGGAGTTGCTTCTTCATGGTTGTGCTCCGTTGTTTTTGTTGTTGTTAAAGCATCACGCCTGGCGCTTGGCCCGCAGTTGCGTCACGGCCGCAGCGAAGTCCTCATACGCCCAGCGTTCGTCGAGGGCTTGCAGCATGAGTTGTTGCCCGGTTTGCGGGGCCAGGCCCTGCAAAGGTGGGTCGGTGTCGAGGTTGGTGGGGAAGGCATAGCCGTCGGCGGTACAGGCCACCACCGCTGCAATTGCCTGGGCATCCAGGGCCGTGTTGGCCAGCAGGGCCGGGTACACCGCCAGCATCATGCGGTCGCGGTCGAGGGCCTCCATGGGCTTGCCGAAGGCCGAGGAGATTTGCAGCAGGTTGGCCATGCGCTGGTGGCCGGTCGTGCGGTTGGTGCCGGCGGCGTGGAACAGCGCCGGGTTGAAAAACAGCAGGTCGCCCTTGTCCAGCGCCAGTTGCACGGCGTGCTGCTGGAAGTGCTCGATAAATTCGGGGCGCCGCCAGGCCAGGTAACCCAGGGCGTATTGCTGGGAAAACGGCAGCAACTGGGTGGGGCCGCTTTCCAGCGGCATCGCCGAGTGGGCCACGGCGCCCTGCAACGTCAGGTACTGGGACAGCACATGCAAGGGCAGGGGAAAGCGTTCCACCACCTCGGTGGTCTGGAAGCCCAGGTGATAATCGCGGTGCGGCTGTTGCGCCTGGCCGCCGGGGTGCACCACGTTCACTTGCGCCGTCACCTGATAGCTCGGGCCCAGCCACGCCTCGGCGATCAGCCCCAGCAGCGGGTTGGCGTAATACTCCACAAAGGATTGCGGCGACTGCAGCGCCGCCTTCTGCAATGAATTCCAGATACGCCCGTTACTGCCGGCCTTGGCAAAATGGTCGGCGGCCACGCCTTGGGCGGCCTCCTGGGCAAAGATCGCCTCGAACACCTGGCTGTGGCGATCCACCACTTCCAGGTCCTCATAGGCGCGGCGCACCACCATCACGCCCGGTCCATCGCGAAACAAGCGGTGCAGCTCATTCATCACCGTGTGGCGGTCGCTGTTGCACAAGCTGCGGGCCTGATAGACCGGCACGTTGCCGAGCACTTCCGCAGCCAGGGGATAGTCCTCGGCACGCGCCTGTTGCGCGCAAATCTGCTTGAAATCCTCAATGCGTACATCCTGCGCTGTCGCAAATGCCGACATTACTCACCTCCCAGGCTCAGGGCCTTGAAGGGCTGCGGGCTGCCGCTGTCGGTGCAGCCGACCACGCCTTGTTCCAGGTCGATCACCGCGCCGGTCATCATCCCCGACTCGCGCGACAGCAGGAACGCCACGCTTTGCGCCACCTCTTCGGGCTTGAGCAGGCGACCGAACGGCTGCGCGCGTTCCGCCTCAGCCAGCCAACCGTCCTGGGCGCCGTGGTACTGGCGCTGGATCTGATCCTCATGGGGCGTGTCCATCCAGCCGATGTTCAGGCCGTTGACGCGGATCCGGTTGCGCAGCGCACTGAACGCCACGTTCCTGGTCAGGATCGCCAGCGCACCTTTGGACGCCGCATACGCGCAAAGGAACGATTGCCCGCCATGCCCGGTGATGCTCTGGATATTCACCACGGCGCCTTCCACGCCCTGGCTGATCATCAATTTCAACGCGTCCTGCATCAGGAAAAACGGCGCCCGCACATTCACCGCCATCAGCCGATCGAACAGCTCCGGCGAGGTGTCGACAATGGTGCCGCGGTCCGACATCCCGGCGCAGTTCACCAGGCCATGCAAGGTGCCGAAGTGGGTACGCGCGGCGTCGATGATCGCGCGGCAATCCTCGACCTGTTCAAGGTCGGCCTCGACAAAAAACGCCTGGCAATCCAGCTGCGCCAACTGCCGCACCTGTTCTTCGCCCTGGGCGCGGCGCCGCCCGCAAATGATCAGCCCGGCGGCGCCGCGTCGCGCCAGGGTGTGGGCCACGGCGGCGCCCAGGCCCTGGGTGCTGCCGGTGACGACAAAATATTGGCCGTTGAACGTACTGGCGAGGTCGGCTTGAGGCATGGGGGTCTCCTGGATTGTTGTTGTTTTGATTGCCCGGCTCGACGCCGGACAAAACTGAGACTAGCATTGCAAAACCTCAGTAATACCTAAAAAAGACCTCATAAACACCTCAGGCGAAACCCATGCTCGAACGCGCCAAACACTTCTCCATCAAGCAGCTCGCGACCCAGGCGGGCGTGAGCAAGGCCACGGTCGACCGCGTGCTGCACCAGCGCGGCAGCGTGCACGCCCAGACTCGCCGACGTATCGAGCAGGCGCTGGATGAACTGGAGTCCCAGGAGAAAAACGGCCTGGCGGTAGGGCGCACCTTCCATGTCGACGTGATCATGCACACCCCTCAGCGTTTCAGCGCCGCGGTGCAGGCGGCGATCACCGCGCAACTGGCCAGCCTGGCGCCGTTTCGCATCGCCCCGCGTTTTCACCTGTTCGAAGAAATCGAGCCCCAGGCCATGCACGATCAGTTGCTGCGCTGCCTCGACACCGGCAGCCAGGGCGTGGTGCTCAAGGCCGCCGACGAGCCGGCGGTGAACCTGGCCGTCAAGCACCTGATCGCGGCGGGCATCCCGGTGGTGACCCTGGTGACGGACCTGCCGCAAAGCGAACGCATCGGTTATGTCGGCATGGACAACCGCACCGCCGGCCAGACCGCCGCCTACCTGATGTCGCGCTGGCTACCGGCGTTGCCCCAGGACGTGGCGGTGGTGATCGGCAGCGAGTTGTTCCGGGGCGAGGAGGAGCGCGAGATGGGCTTTCGCGCCTGGCTGCGCGGGCGAGCCCCCCACCTGCGGGTGCTGGACGTCAGCGGCGGCTATGGCGTGTACCCGCGCACCTTCGAGCGGGTCACCCAGGCGCTGCAACAGCATCCCGGCCTCAAGGCGGTGTACAGCGTCGGTGGCGGCAACCGTGCGATTGTCGACGCCTTCGCCGCCCTGGGTCGCCCGCTGGAAGTGTTTATCGGCCACGACCTCGACGAAGAAAACCGCCAACTGCTGCTGGACGAAAAAATCGCCGCGATCATCGACCACAACCTGCAGATCGATGCCCGCCACGTGTTCCTGCACATCCTGCACTACCACCGGTTGTGGAAGGCCGGGCCGATTGCGCCGTCACAGGTGCAGATCGTCACCCCGTTCAACCTGCCGGACTGAGTACTCCCTCCAACAACAACATCAGGAGTTCAACCATGCTACGTATCGCTGTTCTAGGTGCCGGGCGCATCGCCAGGATCCACGCCGCCAACGTCGCCGCCCACCCGAATGCCACGCTGGTGCTGGTGGCCGACCCCTGGCGCGAAGGCGTCGATGCCCTCAGCCGCCAACTGGGCTGTGAGGCGGCCTACGATTGTGCCGCCGTCCTCACGCGCAAAGACATCGACGCCGTGGTCATCGGCACCCCCACCGACACCCATATCGACCTGCTGTTGGCCGCCGTCGCCGAGGGCAAGTCGGTACTCTGCGAGAAGCCCATCGACCTCGACATCGCCAAGGCCCGCAGCGCCGCCCAGGCCGTGGAACGCCAGGGCGGCAAGGTGATGCTCGGCTTCAATCGCCGTTTCGACCCCGACATGCTGCGCCTGCGCCAGGCCCTGGATGCCGGCCAGATCGGCGCGGTGCGCCAGGTGATCATCACCAGCCGCGACCCAGGCCTGGCGCCGCGGGATTACCTGGAACACTCCGGCGGCATCCTGCGCGACATGACCATCCACGACTTCGACACCGCCCGCCACCTGCTCGGCGAAGAACCGGTGGAAGTCAGCGCCATTGCCAGCCGCCTGGTGGACCCGAGCCTGGAACAGATCGACGACTACGACAGCGTGATGGTCCTGCTGCGTACCGCCTCCGGCAAGCAATGCCATATCAACTGCTGCCGCCAGGCGGTGTACGGCTACGACCAGCGCGTGGAAGTCTCCGGCGCCCTTGGCGTGCTGCTCACCGACAACCATCGCCCCAGCACCCTGCGCCACTGGAGCGCCGACCACACCGAAGCGCTGGAACCGTTGCAGCATTTCTTCCTGGAGCGTTACGCCGATGCCTATCGCAATGAGCTGACCCGGTTTATCGATGCGCTGAACAGCGGCCAGCCGCTGCCCACCAGTGTGCGCGACGGGTTGTATGCGCTGCATCTGGCCGATTGTGCGTTGGAGTCGGTGAGGACGGGGAGGTGTGTAGCGGTGAGTTACGACCTGTAGGCCCCGGCTCCGGTCCGATCCACCAACCGAATGCTGTCCCGCCCGCCACGCTTGGATTCATACAGCGTGGTATCTCCCTGTTCGATCAGCGCCGCCAGGCTGGCCGGCGGCTGGTCGAACAGGGTGGCGCCGATGCTCAGGGTCACCGGCGCGGGCGTGGCGAAGGTTTGTGCGGCCAGTTGCTGGAACTGCTCGCGCAGGCTGCTGCCCAGTTCGACGATCTGCTCGGTCGAGGCCGGGTTGAGCAGGATCACAAACTCATCACCGCCCAAACGTGCGGCCAGCGCGCCTCGGGGCACGACTGCGCGAATCATCTCGCTCAAGGCGATCAACACACGGTCGCCGGCGGTATGGCCGTGGAGGTCGTTGACCGACTTGAAGTTGTCGATATCGATCAGCAGCAGGGCGCCCGGTTGTTGCGCCGACACCTGGGCCAGCAGGCGCGGCGCGCGCAGGTCGAGGGCGCGGCGGTTGTAGAGGGCGGTGAGCGGGTCGCGGGCAGCGAGGCGGGCGATCTGCTGTTCGCGGCGGTAGCGTTCCGAGCCGGTCATCGACAGCGCAATCAGCATGATCGCCATGGCGCCTTCCACCAGGGACACCTGGATGATCTCGCCCTTGAACGCCGCAAGGTCGATCAAGGTGCCGGGGATCACCACCGACAGCGCCTTGGCCACGTAGAACATGCCGTGGACCAGCAGCACATAACGCAGTTGCACCGCGCCGATGCTCAATGATCGGCCGTGGGGCCGCAGCAGGAAACTGGCGCGCAGGGTCGGCAGTGCGACCAGCAGCGACTGCACGCCCAACATGGCTTTGGACCACGGCAGGTCGGTCGGGAGCATCAGCATGCCCAGCCACACGGCCAGCAGCAGCCACCATCGCGGCGACAGGCGTACCTGGGTAAAGCGCGCGACCCCGAGCAAGAACAGGCAGTGCGCGGCCACCAGCAGTCCGTTGGCAAACCAGATGCCGATGAGCAGGTAGCCATTGATGCGCAGCAGGGCCAGGGTGGAGCCGACGGTGATGGTGGCGAAACCGGCGCTCCAGAACAGCAGCGAAGGTTCGCGCACGCTGCGCCATTCGATAGCCAGGTACAGGGCAGCAGCGGCGGCCAGGGCAACGGTGAGTGCCAAAATCGTAGGAGGGTCGAGCGTCATTTCGTGCCGGGTCTGCCTGGGTGTGCGTTGAAGCCGGGGATTGTAAGCGCACACGCAGGTTTTTCAGAGCCCAAAGGATAATGGCATACAGCCATCCGATGATCGGCGGTCTAGACGCCTTTGGTCGACGGCAGCAGTATCGTCAGGATGCCCACCAGTGGCAGGAACGAGCACAGTGTGTAGACGTACTCAATGCCGTGGCTGTCGGCGAGCAGTCCGAGCAAGGCCGCGCCGATCCCGCTGAAGCCGAACATCAGGCCGAAAAAGATCCCGGCGATCATGCCGACATTGCCCGGCACCAGTTCCTGGGCAAACACCACGATGGCCGAGAACGCCGAGGCGAGGATAAAGCCGATCACCACGCTGAGCACGGCGGTCCAGAACAGGTCGACGTAGGGCAGGGCCAGGGTGAACGGCGCGGCACCGAGGATCGAGAACCAGATGACTTTCTTGCGCCCGATCCGGTCGCCGATCGGCCCGCCCGCGAAGGTGCCCACGGCCACCGCACCGAGGAACAGGAACAGGTACATCTGGGAACTCGACACCGACAGGTGGAATTTTTCAATCAGGTAGAACGTGAAGTAGCTGGTCAGGCTGGTCATGTAGAAGTACTTGGAGAACACCAGCACTGCCAGCACCACCAGGGCAAACGTCACGCGTCCTTTGGACAGGCCGTGGGTGGCCTTGCCGCCTTGCTTGAGCTTGAACAGGTTGAGGTGGTTGCGGTACCAGCGGCTCAAGCCATACAGCACCAGGATCGCGAACACGGCAAACAGCCCGAACCAGGCGATGTTGCCCTGGCCATAGGGAATGATGATCGCCGCCGCGAGCAACGGCCCCAACGCGCTGCCGGTGTTGCCGCCGACCTGGAAGGTCGATTGCGCCAGGCCATAGCGCCCGCCGGAGGCCAGGCGCGCGACGCGCGAGGTTTCCGGGTGGAAGGTCGACGAGCCGACGCCCACCAGGCCTGCCGCCAGCAGGATCGCCGGGAAGCTGCCGACAAACGCCAGCATCAGGATGCCGACCAGGGTGCAGACCATGCCCGCTGGCAGCAGCCACGGCTTGGGATGCCGGTCGGTGTGGTAGCCGATCCAGGGTTGCAGCAGCGAGGCGGTCAGCTGGAACGTCAGGGTGATCAGGCCGACCTGGGTAAACGTCAGGCCATAGTTGGCCTTGAGCATCGGGTAGATCGACGGCAATACGGCCTGGATCAGGTCATTGATCATGTGCGCCAGGGCACAGGCGCCGAGGATACGCAGGACTAACGGGCTTACGTGGGGCGGACTCGAGGTGGCGGCAGGTGATGCGGTCAGGGTCGACATGCAGGCATTCCATACAAGGCAGCGAACAGGGGCAGCGAGTACTTGAGCAGGCTGCCCATTTCAATTTGTTTCAGAGCTTATGCTAGATTCCCCAGGAATGCCTGTCTCGCGTAATTCGGGAGGCAACCATCGTAAAAAGGGCGAAATGATCAAATCACTGGATAAATTTTTGCAGGAAATCGATGAGGGCGACTGGGCCGTCATCAGTTCGGCCACCGATTATCCGGAAAACTGGGTGATCCCCGACCACAGTCACGAAAAGCATCAATTACTCTACGCCACCGAAGGCGTGATGGTGGTGCATTCGGCGCACAACCAATGGACGGTTCCGCCCAATCGCGGCTTCTGGATGCCCTGCGGGCACGTGCACTCCCTGCGTTGCGTGGGCGCCCTGAAAATGCGCAGCGTGTTCGTGCGCCCCGACAGTTTCCCCAACCTGCCGACCGAGACCAAGGCGGTGAGTATTTCGCCGCTGCTCAGCGAGCTGATCAAGGCCTCCGTGAGCTTGAAACCGCCCTATGCCGAAGACTCCCGCGATGCGCGGATCATGCACCTGATCCTCGACGAGCTGGCGCTGTTGCCGGCCTTGCCGCTGTCGCTGCCGCAGCCCGCCGATCTGCGGATCCAGCAGATCTGCCTGGCGTGGCAGGAGGACCCGGGCGATGCCTCCACCGTGGCGGATTGGAGCGAGCGCCTGGCCCTCGACCAGAAAACCATCCAGCGCCTGTTCCGCAAGGACACCGGCATGACTTTCGGCCAATGGCGCCAGCAGGCGCGGCTGCTGCTGGCATTGGAGCGTATCGCGGTGGGGCAGAAGATTATCGACGTGGCCCTGGAGCTGGGCTACGAAAGCCCCAGCGCATTTACCAGCATGTTCAAGAAACAGTTTGGCAAGACCCCGAGTCATTTTTTCCGCTGACGTCGGCGCAGTAGTCGTCCAGCAGGCCGTTGAATGCGTCGATATCCAGCGGTCGGCTGAGGAAGTAGCCTTGGCCTTCTTCACACGCCACGCTTTTGAGCATGGCCAGGTGCTCAGCGGTTTCGATGCCTTCGGCCGTGACCGTCAGGGCAAGGGCACGGCCCAAGCCGACAATGGCTTGGATAATCGCCTTGTCATCCTCGCTTTCCTCCAGCCGGGTGAGGAAGCTGCGGTCGATTTTCAGGCCATCGAACGGGAACGCCCGCAAGTAGCTGAGGGACGAATAGCCGGTGCCGAAGTCATCCATGGCAATGCGGATGCCCAGTTGCTTGAGTGTGCGCATCACTTCAAGTGCGCCGACGGCGTCCTCGAGCATGACGCTTTCGGTCATTTCCACCTCAAGGCGCGCAGGGTCGATACCCGAGGCGTCCAGGGCGTGGCGCACGCGCTCCACCAGGTTGCCGCGCTTGAACTCGGTGGGTGACAGGTTCACCGAGACGAACAGCGTGTCGGGCCACTGCGCCGCGCACGCACAGGCAGTTGCCAGTACCCAGTCACTCAGCGCCAGGATCAGCCCCGATTCTTCGGCAATCGGAATAAAGGTGTCCGGGGCGATCAGCCCGCGTACCGGATGCTGCCAGCGCACCAGGGCTTCGGCCCCGACCATCTGCCCATCGGCGATGCGATAGCGCGGCTGGAAGTGCAGGCGCAGTTCGGCGTGCTTGATCGCAAAGCGCAGATCGCTCTCCAGGCGCCGCCGCTCGATGATCCGCGTATTCATGTCTCCGGAGTAAAAGCGCCAGGTATTGCGCCCGGCCGCCTTGGCCTCATACAGCGCGATATCGGCGTAGCGCAGTAGTTCGGTGGCATCGCGGGCATCGGTGGGCGCCAGGGCAATGCCGATACTGGCGCTGATAAACACCTCTTGTTCGTCGATTTTGATCGCCTGCTCGATGGACTCGATCAAGCGCAGGCACAGGCTTTCGACTTCATCCTGGCTGCCGGCGTCGCTGAGGATCAGCACAAACTCATCGCCGCCGACGCGGGCCACCAGGTCACCATGGCGCACGCAAGCGGCCAGGCGGCCGGACACTTGATTGAGCACCCGGTCACCGGCGGCGTGGCCGAGCAGGTCATTGACCGGCTTGAAGCGGTCCAGGTCGAGGCTGAGCATCACCAGCGGCTGCTCGGCGCTGGGCAGGGCCTTGAGTTTGCCGTCCAGGAACGCCTGCAGGCGTGTGCGGTTGGGCAGCCCGGTCAGGGCGTCGTGTTGAGACAGGTACTCGATGCGCCGACGTGCTTCGACTTCTTCGGTGACGTCGGTGGCCGTCCCGCGAAACCCGCCACAGGGCATTTCCCGGGCCGACAGCCGGGTTGTGCGCTCCTGTCCCTGGGCATCGATATAGCGGCATTGCACACTGATGTCCACGCGCCGGCCCGGAGTGCTCAGCCACTGCGACAGCAGGTCGGCCTCGGTGTCCAGCAGGTCGCTCATGGCCGCACCGAGCCAGGCTTGCCGGGTCAGGCCGGTGACGCTTTCGAAACGCTCCGACAGGTAGGTAAAACGCCAGCCGACATCGATTTCCCAGACCCAGTCCGAGCTGGCCTCCACCACGTCACGAAAGCGCGCCTCGCTGGTGGCCAGGGCGGCCTGGCTGTCTTGCAGCGAGGTGTGGCTGGCATCCAGGGCGAGGGCGGCGGCGGTGGTGCGGCGCAGTATCACCCAGGTCATCAGGCACACCAGCAACGCGGCCAGGCCCAGCAGCGGCAGGCCTACGCTCATCAAACGCAGGCCGGGCCGGGCCGGTTCCCAGTGCAGGCTGCCGGCGGCGCCGTTGTCGCCCAGGGGGAAAACCAGGGTCTGGCCGATGTCATCGGGCGTGGCCACATGCAGCTTGCCCACGCCGAACTCATCGCCGATTGCGTGCAACTTGGCGCTGTTGAGGACATCGACGAAGATCAACACCGAGGCCGGCCGGCCATCGGGCACTACCGTGGGGTCGGTGCCGGGTGTGATCGCGGCGGCGGCCACCAGTGCCGGGCTGCCGCGTACATTGATGAACGCCGTGACCGGTGTTTCGTTTTCAGCCCCGGCACGCGCCTGCTCGATAATCTCGGTCAAGGGCTGGTCGAGCCACTGCGAGAGCTCGATGCTTTGCAGCTCGCCCTTGATCACCGAGTAGACCGTGCGATTGTCGTTATCGACCACAAACAGGCCTTGGAAACCGAAGTCCTGATACAGCGTGGCGCCGACGTTGCCGCGCGCATAGGCCCAGTCGCTGTCGACGGTCATGTGCAGGTGCTTGTAGGCGTCGCTCCAGAAGGCGTAGTCCTTGACAGTCACCCGCAGGGACTTCTCCAGGGATTGCACGGCTTTACGCGTATAAAACGCGCTTTCCTGCTGTTCGGAGTGATCCAGCTCGTGCGCGAGGTAAACCAGGGAATAGGCGGCGGCGGCAAAGACCAGGGCCAGCAACGCCACGAAATTGAACAGCGACGTGCGCGCCAGCGACAGGCTGCTGCGGTCGGACAAGGTGCGGACGATAGGGGCGAGAGAGTTCGGCATGGTTTCCCGCAGGACGTCGCTGCAAGTCATTGGTATGACGGGTTATCGGCGGCGCGGGTAAAAAACTTAGCGCTTCGGTGTTGGCGGGCGTTGAAGCGCGGTGCGCCCTCGGGATGGCGGCTTCACCGGCAGGCTGTCGCCGTATTCAGCCCACCACGCCATCAGCGCCTGCAGGGTCGGCGCGAGCGCGCGGGCTTTGGCGGTTATTTCATATTCGACCCGGGGCGGTACTTCGGCGAACACCGTGCGGGTCACCAGGCCATCGTCTTCCAGCTCGCGAAGTTGGGCCGTGAGCATATGTTGGGTAATGCCGCCGATGGTCTTGCGCAGCTCGCCGAACCGATAGACCCGCTGGTTCAACAGCCACATGATTTCCAGTTTCCACTTGCCGCTGAGCAGTGAAAATGCACGCCGCATTTCTTCATGCATATTCAGCTTTTCAACGCTTTTAGTCTGGTTTTCCATACTGACTGCCACTTTTTCATCCTACTTGTGCGAATTCATCTCGGCGGGGATCTTAGCTGAAATTCATCCCTCACAGACTGGAGAAAACACATGTCCCGACTCAACGCAAAAGTCGCCATTGTCACCGGTGCCGGACGTGGTATCGGCCGCGCCACGGCCAAGCTGTTCGCGGCCCAGGGCGCCAAGGTCGCCGTGGTGTCGCGCACCCCGGAAAACGTCGCGCGCGTGGTGGCCGATATCCAGGCCGCAGGCGGCACGGCGCTCGGCGTGGTGTGCGACCTGGCTGATGCGGCGCAGGTCAGCGCAGCGGTGGCGAACGTCGTCGCCACCTATGGCGGCATCGACATTCTGGTCAATAACGCATTCGACCCGTCCGTGGTGTTTTCCTCGGTGCTCGAGTTGCCGGTCGAACAACTGCAACGCAACCTGGACATGGGCCCGATCGCCTACCTGCGCACCATGCAAGCCTGCTACCCGTACCTCAAGGCCAGCGGCGCAGGGCGGGTGATCAACTTCGGTTCGCTGGCCGGCATCATCGGCCTGCAAGGCTACGCGCCCTACAACATGGCCAAGGAAGCGGTACGCGCGCTGACCCGCTCGGCCGCGCGGGAATGGGGCGTGGATAACATCACCGTCAATAACCTGCTGCCGGTGGCCGATACCTGGGGTGATAGTTATGACGCGCCGGCACCCACCAATGTGCTCGGGCGTTATGGCTCGCCGGAAGACGACATCGCGCCGGTGGCGCTGTTCCTGGCCAGCCAGGATGCGCAGTTCATCACCGGCTACAGCCTGACACCGGATGGCGGGCAGATCATCGACAGTGCGCGTTGACTGACCCGCGCAGCGGCCCAGGCGAGTATCGCCGCCATGCACAGTAGTGCGGCGCTCAAGGCAAACGTCACCTGGTAGCCGCACAGGTCAAACACCACGCCGCCCAGCGTTGCCCCGGCAGCGATTGCCAGTTGGATGATGGCAACCATCAAGCCGCCCCCTGCCTCGGCATCTTCAGGCAGGGTTTTTGCCAGCCAGGTCCACCAGCCCACCGGCGCGGCGGTTGCTACCAGGCCCCACACACAGAGCAGCGCGCCGGTGATAACGGGCGAACTGCCGAATGCGACCAACGCCAGGGCGATCACCGCCATCAATACGGGAATGGCGATCAGCGTGGGGTACAGGCCGTTCTTCAGGACACGCTCGATCAGCAGTGTGCCGGCCAAACCGGCCAGGCCGAGCACCAGCAGCATCAACGACAGCAGCGATACACCCACCTGGGTAACACCTTCCAGAAAGGGTCTCAGGTAGGTGAACAGCATGAACTGGCCCATGAAAAACACGCTGACGGCCAGCATGCCCAGGGCCACCGGGGCGCGCTTGATCAAGCGCAACAGGTGGCCGTTGCCGGCCTGGCTGCGGGGCTTGATCGACGGCAGGCTCAGCAGCAGCCACAGCACCGCGACCACGGCCACCGGCACCACGCAGAAAAACGCGCCACGCCAGCCGATCAAACCACCGAGGAAACTGCCCAGCGGTGCCGCGATCACGGTTGCCAGTGCGTTACCGCCATTGACGATAGCCAAGGCGCGCGGCACCTGGCCCTCGGGCACCAGGCGCATGGCGGTGGCTGCCGACAGCGACCAGAAGCCGCCGATGGCCACGCCGATCAGGGCGCGGCCGAGCATGAAGATCAGGTAGTTCGGCGCGAACGCTACCACGCTGCCGGACACGATCATCAGCAAGGTCAGCGCGACCAGCAGGCGCTTGCGATCCATGCGCGCCGCCACTCGGGCGATCATCAGGCTGGTGAGCAAGGCAAACAGGCCTGACACCGAAATACCCTGGCCGGCCTGGCCTTGGCTGATGCCCAGGTCGGCGGCCAGCGGGGTCAACAGGCTCACCGGCATGAACTCCGAGGCCACCAGGGCAAAGGCCGCCAGGGACAGGGCGAAGACGGCGCCCCAGCGGGGCGCGTGAGGGTTTATCGAGATCACTTCAAGTGACTTTTAAAGAAGCTGGTGAGCTTGGCGAAGGGGATCAGGTTGACCCGGTCGTAGAGGTCCACATGGCCGGCGTTGGGGATGATCACCAGTTCCTTGGGCTCGGCGGCACGGTTGTAGGCATCTTCGCTGAACTCGCGGGAGTGGGCATCGGCACCGGCAATCAACAGCAACGGGCGAGGGGAAATGGTCTCGATGTCGTTGAACGGATAGAAGTTCATGAACTTCACGTTGCTGGTCAGCGTCGGCATGGTGGTGGTCTGCGGCGACGCGCCGGCCGGGGTGACTTCGCCGCGCGGTGTGCGGTAGAAATCGAAAAACTCATCGCCAATCGGGTTGCCGGTCCGCTTGAGCGGCGTGCCGCTGGTGTAGAGGGGCTCGCCGCCCTGGAATTCCACGTAACGCTGGTTGGCCGCCTGCACCAGCACCTGCCGGCGTTGTTCCGCTGTCATGCCGTGCTTGAGACCGTTGCGGTTGGCGGCGCCCATGTCGTACATGCTGACCGTGGCAATGGCCTTGAGGCGCGGGTCGATCTTGGCCGCCGCGATGGCAAAGCTGCCGCTGCCGCAGATGCCGATCACGCCGATGCGCTCACGATCGACCAGCGGCCGGGTGCCGAGGAAGTCCACGGCGGCGCTGAAGTCTTCGGCGTAGAGGTCGGGCAGCACCGCATTGCGTGGTGTGCCTGCGCTTTCGCCCCAGAACGACAGGTCCAGCGACAAGGTGACAAAGCCCTGTTCGGCCATTTTGGTGGCGTAGAGGTTGGCGCTCTGTTCCTTTACGGCACCCATCGGGTGGCCGACGATCAGCGCGGCGTTTTTCGAGGCCGGGGCGAGCTGTTTGGGCACGAACAGGTTGCCCGCCACCGGCATGCCGTATTGATTGTTGAAGGTGACTTTTTCGACGGACACCTTGTCGCTTGTGTAGAAGTTGTTTGCACCGTTGGACATGTCGGCTCCCAGAGAAGAGAACGAAATCACCAGCAGACTCAGGGTGAGCAAGAGGCTTTTCATGGATGGATCCTTGAGAAGGGGGTCGGCACATTTTCCCGGCGTGGCTGAGGGTTCTGTAGTGCGTTCCACTGGATTACTTGCCTGATCCTCTGAGTCTGGCGGGTTGCCGGGGACGCAAGCGGGCCGGTCGGGGTAAAGTCCAACGATCAGAGCAAAGGGCCCTTTATGAAGATCAATCAAACGCCCCTGGACGTGCTGGTCCACGCGATCGGCTCAAGGGTCTGCGTACCCGGCGACTACCCCATGCCCATCCCTGGCCTGGGCTTTTATCGGCGTGAGCAGCCCGCGACACCCGTGGTGTGCATGGTCGAGCCGAGCATCGTGCTGGTTGCCCAGGGTGAGAAGCGGCTGTGGGTCGGCGGCGAGGGGTACCCGTATGACACGGCACGATTTCTGGTCACGTCGCTGGATATACCGGCCAACTCCGAAGTGCTGGTCGCCAGCCCGACCCGCCCGTGCCTGGGCCTGACCTTCAAGCTCGACCTGCGCATCCTGGCCGAGCTGATCGCCCAGGGGGCGTTGCCGCCAACGCGTGAGCGGGCGGTGATGAAAGGCGTGGGGATTGGTGTCGTGACCGGCGCCATGCTCGCTTCATTTGCGCGCCTGGTTGAATTGCTTGATGAGCCCGAAGCGATACCGGTGCTCGCACCCTTGATCCAGCGCGAGATTCACTTCCGGCTATTGCAGAGCGACCAGGCCGGCCGACTGCGCCAGATCTGTTCCGTGGACGGGCAGGGTTATCGGATTGCGCGGGCGATCGATTGGCTCAAGCTCAATTACGACGTGCCGTTGCGCGTGGACGAACTGGCCGCGCGCGTGCAGATGAGCGCGGCGACCTTTCACCATCACTTTCGCCAACTGACGGCGATGAGCCCGCTGCAGTATCAGAAATGGCTGCGCCTCAACGAAGCGCGGCGCTTAATGTTGAACGAGCACCGGGACGTGTCCAGTGCGGCGTTCAAGGTCGGCTATGAAAGCCCGTCGCAGTTCAGCCGCGAGTACAGCCGGCTTTTTGGTGTGCCGCCCAAGCGCGATATGGCCATGCTGCGCGGCAAAGCGCCGGTCAGCGATCCGTTGGCGTCAAGTTAGCGTAGAAGATGCAGCCGATCAGCCGCGCAAACAGGCTGAGGGTTTCCGGCAGGTTGGGGTCGTCAAACAGCATCGCCCGGGAATCCAGCGCACACAGTGCGCCGAACAGGCGGCCATCCGGCAGGAAGATCGGCGCCCCGGCGTAGCTCTCGATGGCGTATTGCTTGACCACCGGGCGCGTGGCAAAGCGGCCATTGGCGCTGACCTGCGGGATAAACAGGGTCTGCGGGTTGATGCAGAACTCGCTGCACAGGGTGGTTTCCAGGTCGAGCACGTCATCGGCATGAATGCCCATGTCGAAGGGGTCGTGCGCTGAACAGACAATCCATTCCAGGTCAGTGAACTTGGCGATGCCGGCAAAGCGCATGCCCGTCAGGCGGGTGACCAATTGCAGGATGCTGGTGGTGGCTTCGATTTCGGCGATGGCAGCGCGTTCGTCGGCACTGAGTAACGCGTGTGCGGCGGTGAAGCTTGGAAGCATGGTTGAACACTCCACTGGCGTGGCGGCCCTTGCCACCACGCTTGGTCAGGTCTTAATTGATACGCGGATGCTGCTGCACCAGGTTCTGGCGCTTGGCTTCCAGTTCGGCAATCTCGGCGTCGATGTCTTCGATTTTCTGCTCGATATTGTCGTGATGCTCCTGCAGCAACTCCTTCGCTTCTTCCATGTCCGACGCAGCCGGTGCGGCGCCGCGCAGGGGTTTGTTGGCGGTTTCCTTCATGGTCAGGCCGGTGATCAGGCCGACCACCGCAAACACCATCAGGTAGTAGGCGGGCATGTACAGGTCGTTGGTGCTTTCCACCAGCCAGGCCACCGCGGTAGGGGTGACGCCGGCGATCAATACGGAGACGTTGAACGCACTGGCCAAGGCACTGTAGCGCAGGTGCGTGGGGAACATCGCCGGCAGCGTGGACGCCATGACGCCGATGAAGAAGTTAAGCACGACGGCCAGGATCAGCAAGCCGGCGAAGATCAGGCCGGTCTTGCCGCTGGTAATCAGCATGAAGGCCGGAATGGCCAGGAGCAGCAGGCCGATGCTGCCGGCGATGATGAAGGGCTTGCGGCCGATCTTGTCGCTGACAAAACCGATGAACGGCTGCACGAACAGCATGCCGACCATGATCGCGATGATGATCAGCACGCCGCTGTTTTCGGAGTAGTGCAGGTTATGGGACAGGTAGCTCGGCATGTACGTGAGCAGCATGTAGTACGTCACGTTGGTGGCCGCGACGATGCCGATGCAAGTCAGCAGGCTGCGCCAGTGCTTGGTGGCGATCTCCTTGAACGACACTTTCGGGCCATGGGTCAGGCCTTCGCGGTCACCCTGTTCGAGCTTGTCGACATGCTGTTGGAACGCCGGGGTTTCTTCCAGCGCATGGCGCAGGTACAGGCCGATCATGCCCAGGGGCAGGGCCAGGAAGAACGGCAGGCGCCAGCCCCAGGCCTCGAAGTCGGCTTCGCCCAGCACGCTGGAGATCAGCACCACGACACCGGCACCGAGCACGAAACCGGCGATGGAGCCGAAGTCCAGCCAGCTGCCGAGGAAACCGCGCTTGCGGTCCGGCGCATATTCGGCGACGAAGATCGAGGCGCCGGTGTATTCACCGCCCACCGAGAAGCCCTGGGCCATTTTGCACAGCAGCAGCAGGATCGGCGCCCAGATGCCGATGGAGGCGTACCCGGGAATCAGGCCGATGGCGAAGGTGCTCAGCGACATGATCACAATGGTCGCGGCGAGGACTTTCTGGCGCCCGTATTTATCGCCCAGCGCGCCGAAGAACAGGCCGCCCAGGGGACGAATCAGGAACGGCACGGAGAACGTCGCCAGTGCCGCGATCATTTGTACGCTGGGGGAGGCGTCGGGGAAGAACACCTTGCCCAATACATAGGCGACAAACCCGTAGACACCAAAGTCGAACCACTCCATGGCGTTACCCAGTGCGGCGGCGGTGATCGCCTTGCGCATCTTGGCGTCGTCAACAATGGTGATGTCTTTCAAACCGATGGGCTTGACGCTTTTCTTACGTAATTTCATGCGGACCACTCTAAAACAGAACAGGGGAGGTGCCATCGTTGCAATGGCACCGCTCTGTCAGTTCAGATACAAGCGGACATGAAATAATTCACCGCTATTTGCGTTTTTTTGCCTTGGGCGCAATTTGCGTGCAATGGGCTGGGTTTCGGGGTGAGCACCTACCCTGTGGCGATCCGGCATTCTGTGGTGAGCGGGCTTGCCCCGCGTTGGGCTGCGAAGCGGCCCCAATCAAGATCACTGTGTTCCATCAGACAAACCGCAGTGCCTGGTTTTCGGGCCGCTTCGCAGCCCAGCGCGGGGCAAGCCCGCTCACCACAAAAAGCCTGTTCGCCACGGTCATGCGCGCTTGTCGTCCTACAACCTAGCCGCGCCTGACACTTTTCACACCCGTGAGATAGCCAGCAAAAGCCATAATCTTTCAGATTGACAGCGGGTAGGTAGCCCGATATAAAAGCCACAGTTGTACGACGACATATGACGTTACATATGTCCTACCTAACAAAAATAAAAAGTGATGCCATGAACTTGATCGAGCCCATCAACGCCCAGCGCGTTGGCCAAGCTGTAGGCAACTATCGCTGGACCATCTGCGCGATGTTGTTTTTCGCGACCACCGTCAACTACCTCGACCGCCAGGTGCTCAGCCTGCTCGCGCCGCAGTTGTCGACGCAATTTGGCTGGAGCAACACCGATTACGCCAATATCGCGGCGGTGTTCCAGTTTGTGTATGCGATCTCCATGCTGTTCGCCGGGCGGTTCGTCGACAAGATCGGCACCAAGGCCGCCTACGTGATCGCGATTGCGGTCTGGTCCACCGGCGCCATCATGCATGCGTTCTCGGTACCGATGGGCGAGGGTATCGCGGCGGTCAGCGGTGCGCTCGGCCTGGCAGTGATCCCGGTGTCCATCGCCGGTTTCATGCTGTCCCGGGCCGTGCTGGCGATTGGCGAGGCGGGTAACTTCCCGATTGCGATCAAGGCCACCGCCGAATATTTCCCCAAGAAAGAACGCTCGCTGGCCACCGGGATCTTCAACTCCGGCGCCAACGTCGGCGCGATCCTGGCGCCGATCTGTGTGCCCCTGATCGCCGGGATGTGGGGCTGGGAAGCGGCCTTTATGGTCATCGGCATGCTGGGCTTTGTGTGGGTGGCGGTATGGGCGGCGGTGTATGAGAAGCCGGAGCAGCAAAAACGCCTGTCGGCCGAAGAGCTGGCCTATATCCGCAGCGACCAGGCGCAGCAGCCCTCTATCCCGCCGGTTGCAGGCGCGGTACAGAAAAAAGTCTCGTGGTTCAAGTTGCTCACCTACCGCCAGACCTGGGCGTTTGCCTTCGGCAAGTTCATGACCGATGGCGTGTGGTGGTTCTTCCTGTTCTGGCTGCCCACCTACCTGTCGGCGCAATACGGCATGAAAGGCGCCGATATCGTCATGCCGCTGGCCGTGCTGTACAGCATGACCATGGTCGGCAGCATCGGCGGCGGCTGGTTCCCCAGCTACTTCATGGCCCGTGGCGATGCCCCCTATGACGGCCGCATGAAAGCCATGCTGGTGATCGCGCTGTTCCCGTTGGTGGTGTTGCTGGCGCAACCGTTGGGCTACATCAGCTTCTGGGTACCGGTATTGCTGATCGGCGTCGGCGCCTCGGCGCACCAGGCGTGGTCGTGCAACATCTTCACCACCGTGTCCGACATGTTCCCGCAGAAAACCGTGGCCTCGGTGGTCGGTATCGGCGGCATGGCCGGCGGCATCGGCGGTGTGGTGATGACCAAGATCGGTGGCTGGGTGTTCGACTACTACAAGTCGATCAATGACATCCACACCGGCTACATGATCATGTTCGCGATCTGTGCGTTGGCGTACCTGGTGGCGTGGAGCGTGATGAAGACCCTGGTGCCGCGCCACAAGGAAATCACTGACCTGTAAACCCAGACCCGCTACCTCTGTGGTGAGCGGGCTTGTCGAATCGTCGCACCGCCCGCGTTGGGGTGCGAAGCGCCCCTGATGAAGACGAATGCGGTGCATCAGACACGCCTCTGCGCCAGGTTTAGGGGCTGCTGCGCAGCCCAACGCGGGACAAGCCCGCTCGCCACAGGTCCGTCGAATCACCCATAACGTTGTGTCGAGACCCATTCCTTCAAGCGCCTTTGCTACAGCGCGCGCGCCCAGGTCTGGCTGACCAGCTGCTTGCCGAAACTCAAGGTGGGCTCTTCTTCCACCAACTCGAAACCGGCTTTCTGGTAGAGCTTGCGCGCATCGGTCAGGGCGCTCATGGTCCACAGCATCATGCGGGTGTAGCCGGCATCGCGGGCAAAGCGCAGGCATTCGTCCACCAGGCGCTGGCCGATGCCCAGGCCCCGCGCACTCGCATCCACGTAGAGCATGCGCAGCTTGGCGGTTGTATCGTCATGGCGCACGACGAACACCGAACCCACCACCTCGCCATCCTTCTCCGCGATCCAGCAGCGCTCCCGCGCCGGGTCGAACTCGCGCAGGTACTTGGCGACGATCTCCGCCACCAGCGCTTCAAACTCCCAGTTCCAGTGGTATTCGCGGGCATACAGCGCCGCTTGCTGCTGCACCACCAGGCCCATATCCCCGGGGCGTGGATCACGCAGCAGGTAGCTCGACGCGCGGCCTTGCAACAGGGCCTGGATGCGTTGCATGGCGTCGGTCAATTGCTGCTGCTGGGGTTCGGGCAGGCTCTCGAGCAGGGCGATGACTTCATCCTGGGTCTGCTGTTCCAGGGGTGCCAGGACCGCGCGGCCGAGGTCGGTGAGGTGCAATTGCACCGCGCGCGCATCGGTGGCGCAGCGGACTTTCTGGATCAGGCCGTTTTTCTCGAAGCCACTGGTCAGGCGGCTCAGGTAACCCGCGTCAAGGCTGAGCATCTGGCACAGGTCGGCGCTGGTGAGGTCGCCACGGGAGGACAGCTCGTACATCACCCGAATTTCAGTCAGGGAATAGTCGCTGTGCAGCAGGTGTTCCTGCAGCACGCCGATCTGGTGGGTGTAGAAGCGATTGAAGCCGCGCACGATGCCGGCGCGTTCCACAAGCAGAGGGGTGGACATGGTGGATGCTCGAATGGTTGCCTGAGGCAATTATATTGTTGCTTCAGGCAAGCATGTCAACGGCTATGATCGCCGATCATGGTCATCCCAGGCTTGGCCGTCGCCTGTGGGCTCGTCAATATGATTCGAATCGCCATGGCCACGCCGATCAGCACCGCGCCCAGGCCCAGGCGCCGACGAGGGTCGACATTACCGCAATGATCAGGGCCCAGGCATAGAGCGGGCCCGCTTGGGAAAGGCCGAAGCCGAGCGTCGGCAGCGTGAACAAGCCAAGTGCCTGGATGAACGGCAGCAGGCACAGCGTGGCGACACCGGCGCCCCCCATCATCAGTGCGGTCCAGAGGCCGGTTGCCTGCGCCGCGAGGTGCGTCAGTTGCCTTTGGTTGATCACGCTGAACCACAACCAAAGGGCGACCGCACGCAGGGACAAAGCCAGCCCCGCGAACCAGGCGCTTGTATCCAATGCAGGTTGATGAAAACTGCTGATGTTCGACAGCACGAGGCTCGTCGTGAGGCATGCCAGGGGGGCTGCCAGTCGGCGCCATGGGAGCCGGTTGATTGACAGCGGGGCGCTGGTAAGGCCCTGTGCCGAGAGTGTGCATTTGCCCCAGGCTCTATCGATTTATCGGCAGCAGGGAGAGGGCATCCGCGCTGAAGTCATGGCGTTGCTCGACTGGCTGGAGGTGCAATTGCAGGATGAAGGCTGACAGGGGCGCCGCCGCCCCTGTCATATGCCGCTATGGCTTGCGCGTCACCCGCCACACGGTATTGGCCAGGTCGTCGGCGATGATCAGCGCGCCTTTCGGGTCGACCGTCACCCCCACCGGGCGCCCACGGGTCTTGCCGTCGTCACCGCGAAAGCCGGTGGCGAAATCAATCGGCTCACCCGATGGCTTGCCATTGCTGAACGGCACGAAGATCACCTTGTAGCCCACCGGGTTGTCGCGGTTCCAGCTGCCGTGCTCGCCGACGAATACGCCGTCGGCAAATTGCTCGCCCATGGCCGGGATGGAAAAGTCCACGCCGAGTGCGGCCACGTGGGAGCCCAGGCTGTAGTCGGGCTTGAGCGCGGCGGCGACTTTGGCCGGGTTCTGCGGTTGCGCGCGCGGGTCGACGTTCTGGCCCCAATAGCTGTAGGGCCAGCCGTAGAACGCACCTTCTTTCACCGACGTCAGGTAGTCGGGCACCAGGTCGGGGCCGAGTTCGTCGCGCTCGTTGACCACCGTCCACAGTTGCCCGGAGTCGGGTTGGATGGTCAGCGCCGTGGGGTTGCGCAGGCCGGTGGCGTATGGCTTGTGCGCGCCGGTCGCTGCATCGATCTGCCAGACCATGGCGCGGTCGATTTCCACTTCCATGCCACGTTCGGTCACGTTGCTGTTGGAGCCGATCCCCACATACAACTGGCGTCCATCGGCACTCACCGCCAGGGATTTGGTCCAGTGATGGTTGATCTGCGCCGGCAGGTCGGTGACTTTCACCGGTGCGCCGCTGGCCTTGGTCTGGCCATCGGTGTAGTCGAAGCGCACCAGCGCATCCTGGTTGGCCACGTAGAGCTTGCTATCGGCAAACGCCAGGCCGTAGGGCGCGTTGAGGTTGTCGGCGAACACCGTCTTCAACTCATAGGTGCCGTCACCGTCGGCATCGCGCAGCAGCGTCAGGCGGTTACCGCCTTTTACCTTGGTGTTGCCCTGGGCCTTGATCACGCTGGCGATCACATCCTTGGGCTTGAGCTTGGCCGCACTGCCGCCACGGCCTTCGGCGATCAGGATGTCACCGTTGGGCAGCACCAACGTCTGGCGCGGGATGGCCAGGTCGGTGGCGATGGCCGTGACGCTGTAGCCGTCGGGCACCTTGGGTTTCTGATCGCCCCAGGGGGTGGGCTCGGCGATCTTCATGCTCGGCAACAGGCTGCTTTGTTGCTCCGGCAACGTGGGGTCGGGGCCACGGGCCTGGGTCTTGTCACCTTCGCCGCCGCAGGCGCTCAGCAACAGCGCGGCGCTCAATACGCTCAGTGTGTGGGACGTTTTCATTTGGCACCTCCCGAGCGCAGGCCGGTCCAGGTGGCCGCCAGTGTCAGCAGCAAGACGACGGCCGACATGATCAGCCCGGCAGGCATTGAGGCGTAGGCATCCTTGGCATGTTGAAAGGCATTGACCAGCCCTAATACCCAGGTGGCTAACAGCAGCAGGACATACCGCGTGGGTTGCCCCGCCTTGCGCTCGGCGCGAAGCAGGTTGACCAGCGCAAACAGGAACGCGAACCCACAGAACACCAGAGCACCGGCAATCAACCAGGACGCAAAGTTGGCCCATTGGATCTGGTAGGTCTGGGTGTAGGCAATGTCGCTGAGCAAGGCCCCAAGAAACAGCGGCACGGTGCCGGCCAGCAAGGTCGCATGCAGCGGCCCCGGCGTGTATCGGTAGGCGGGAAGGGTTGTCATGGTAAGGCGGCTCCTTGTTGTACAACGCCCCTGGTCGGGGCTGCGCATAGAAAATGAACGCCTTACGTATCAGATAGTTCAGCATAATTCGTGTCGAAATATTAAGAACCAGCCGGAAAAGCTGGCATGCTCAAGGCTTCACATAAGGAGCCGTCCCCATGCCAACCCTGCACCTACTGTGCGGCAAGATCGCCTCGGGCAAGTCAACACTGGCCAAGACCCTGGCGGCCGAACACGCCGCCATCCTGCTCAGCGAAGACACCTGGCTCGCCCAGTTGTACCCCGGTGAAATCCTCTCGATCGCCGACTACCTACGCTGTGCCCAGCGTATTCGCGGGGTGTTGGGCCCGTTGGTGATCAACCTGCTTGAGTCCGGCGTCAACGTGGTGCTGGATTTTCCCGCCAATACCCTGGCCAATCGCGAATGGCTGCTGGGGTTGGCGCAGGCCGCCAAGGTGTCGCACCGCCTGCATTACCTCGAGCTGGACGACGCCACCTGCCGCGCAAGGCTGCATGCGCGCAATGCCCGGGGCGATCATGATTTCGCGGCAACGGATGCCGAGTTCGACCTGATCACCCGGCATTTCTGCGTGCCGAGCGAGGCGGAAGGGCTGGTGATCGAGGTGCATCGCCCATGAGTACGCCTTCTGCGGGCATCGACGCGGACGGTTTTATCCTCACCGTCCCCGACACCGCCGTGCAGCTTGAATACCAGCCGTTGCTGGCGGACGTCTGCGCGTCGCTCTCGAGGGACGACCTGGGCCTGGACGGCCTCTATCTCTACGGCAGTGTCGCAAGGGGCGATGCCACTCCCGGCGTTTCCGACCTCGACCTCACCTTGGTGCTGCGCGAGCCGGCAACCGCGGAGCTATTGGCCCGGCTGGAGGCAGTCCGGCGTGCGCTGGAGCAGCGGCACCCCCTTGTCACCAAGGTGGATTTCGATATCGGCCACCGCGCGCAAGTACTGGCGGCGGAAAACCGCAACAGGTGGGGCTTCTGGCTCAAACACCAGTGCCGCTGCCTGTGGGGCAATGATCTGTCAGTGCATTTCGAACGGTTTCGGCCATCCCGTGACATCGCGCTGGCGGTAAATGGTGATTTTCACGCCGTATTGAGCACGTACCTCACGTGCATCGCGTGCGCCGACACCGAGACGCAGCGACTTCGCTTGCAGCGCGAGGCTTCACGCAAGCTGATCAGGTCCACCCATGTATTGCTTTCGGAAGATGCGTCGACATGGCCCCGCACCCTCGAAGAGCATGTGGCGATGTTCGTCCGGGGGTATCCGCAGCGGGTCACTCACCTTGCGTTCTTTCTCTTTGAGGCCAGGAATCCTGGCGCCACGATGGAAAACTTCACCGCGCGGCTTCGGGCTTTTCTGGATTGGATGGATTCACCCACCGTCCTTCCTACGTACGTAGCGGATTAAAAATGTGGGGCTGTGCTTGCGCCATATGGCTTATCCAAAGATGATAGGTTTATTGGCGCTAAACCTGACCTTTCATACGTCAAGCCTATGGAATCCCCATGATCAACTTCCGCCTTATTCGCCACCTCTGGCTGTTCCTCGCCGTGGCCGAAGAACAGAACTTCGGCCGTGCCGCCAAGCGCCTGGGTATGTCGCAGCCGCCGTTGAGCGAGCAGATCCAGGTGCTGGAGCAGGCGCTCAAGGTCACGTTGTTCGAGCGTTCGCGGCGGGGCGCCAAGTTGACGCCGGTGGGTGCGGCGATCCTGCCGGCGGTGCGCAAGTTCGCCGAACAGTTGGAGCGCCTGGAGCTGGCGGTGGAGGAGGCGGTGGCGGGGCAGTCGGGCATGCTCACCATCGGCGCGATTTCCACGGCGATGTTTGATGTGTTGCCCGGCTTGATCGATTCGCTCAAGCAGCGATACCCCCAGCTCACCGTGTCAGTGCGCGAGATCGACAGCGTGGAAGCGGTACCGGCGCTGGAGGCGGGGGATATCGACCTGGCGTTTGCGCGATTGGACGGCGACCTCGGCCCGGCGATCCAATCGCTACCGTTGCGCGAGGACCGCCTGATGGTGGCGCTGCCCAGCGATCACCCGCTGGCGTCGCGCACGCGCATCAGCCTGTCGAGTCTGGCCAGCGAGCCTTTGGTGATGTTTTCGCGCAAGGTCAGCCCGGTGTATTTCGATAACCTGATCGCCACGTGCCGCGCCAGCGGGTTCTCGCCGCGGGTGCTGCATGAGGTGCGCTCGGTGGCCTCGCAGATTGCCTTTGTCAGCTGCGGCCAGGGCATCGCGCTGGTGCCGGCCTCGTTGAAAAAACTCGCGCCGGATAACGTGGTGCTGCGGGCCTTGACCCAGAAGCTCAACGTCGTGACGACGGCGGTCGCCTGGAACTCGCAAAGACCAAACCCGTTAGTCACAGAACTGGTCGCACAATTCCAGGCTCATACGATTGGCGTATGAAAACGTTCTGCAATCGGTCATTTACACGCGTAGGGAAACCCTTGAAATTGGCCGCCTTTGTGTTCAAGGAGCCCTCGCCATGTCGTTCACTCACACCCGTCTGCCGCTGACGGTAGATGGCGTATCGCTGGATATCGCCGCCCTGCATCGCTCCGGCGAACACGCGCCGATCCTGTTCCTGCACGGCTTTGGCTCCACCAAGGAAGACTACGCCGATATCGTCCTGCACCCGGCTTTCGACGGGCATCCCTTTGTTGCGTATGACGCGCCCGGCTGTGGCGAAAGTGAATGCGCCGACCTGGGGGCAATCAGCATCCCGTTCCTGCTCGAAACCGCCTTGCAGGTGCTGGAGCACTTCCAGATCGAACGTTTCCACCTGGTCGGCCACTCCATGGGCGGGTTGACGGCCTTGCTGCTGGCGCACCGTTTCCCTGGCCGTGTCCTGAGCTTCATCGATATCGAAGGCAATATCGCCCCGGAAGACTGCTTTCTCAGTCGCCAGATCGTCGACTACCCGGCGGATGACCCGGAGGTGTTCTTCAGCGCCTTCATCGAACGCACCCGCCAGGCGCCGGCGTATGCCAGCGCCCTGTATTCAGCGAGCCTGCGCCACAAAGTCCGCGCCGGTGCGGTGCGCGGGATTTTCCAGTCGATGGTGACGCTTTCCGACAACGCCGACCTGATGGACAAGTTCCTCGGCCTGCCATGCCCGAAGCTGTTCATGTACGGCGCGCAGAACGCCGGGCTGTCCTACCTGCCGCACATCCAGGCCAACGGCGTGCGCCTGGCACCCATTGCCACGTGCGGGCACTTCCCGATGTATTCCAACCCGCAGGCGATGTGGCAACAGATCGCGGCATTCATCAGGACTTGAAGCGCCCCACCAGGCCATTCAACTCATCCGACAGATTCGACAGGCGCCCCGAGTCGTCCTGCGCCGAGTTGGCCAGGCTTTCCACCAGGCGTGCCTCGTCGTAGATCTGCTGGATATGCCGGTTGATCTCTTCGGCCACGCTGTGTTGTTCCTCGGCGGCGGCGGAGATTTGCAGGTTCTGGTCACGGATCTCGTTGACCGACAGCTGGATGCCTTCAAAGCTGTCCCGCGCGCTTTCGATGGACGACACACTGGCCCGTGACAGGTCCAGGCAACTGCCCATTTTTTGCGTGACTTCCTGGGTCTTGTTTTCCAGGGTGCCGAGCAACTGCTCGATCTCGCCGGTGGAGTCGGAGGTGCGCTTGGCCAACGCGCGCACCTCGTCGGCGACCACGGCAAAACCACGGCCCTGGTCACCGGCACGGGCGGCCTCGATGGCGGCGTTGAGGGCCAGCAGGTTGGTCTGTTCGGCAATCGCACGGATGGTGCCGATGATCTGGTTGATGCTGCGGCTGCCGGCTTCGAGTTCGACCATGGCGTCGGACGACTCGGTCAAGCGGCGGCCCAGGCGGTTGACGTTATCGGTGGTGACTTCGATCTGCTGCTTGCCCTCGGCCACGCGGCGATGGCCGTTCTCCGCCGACTCTGCCGCACTGCTGCAGGAGCGGGCGACTTCGTTGGCGGTGGCGACCATTTCGTTGAACGCGGTGGACACCAGTTCCACCGCCTCGCGCTGGCGCCCGGCGGCTTCGTTCATGTTGTGCGCCACTTCGCTGTTGACCTTGGAGGCGTTGTGCAAATTGGCCGAGGCGGCACCGATGTGCTGGATCAATTGGCGAATCGCGGCAAGGAACTTGTTGAACCAGCCGGCGAGTTCAGCGGTTTCATCCTTGCCCTGCACCTGCAGTGCGTGACGCAGGTCGCCTTCGCCCTCTGCGATCGACTGCAAGCCGCTGCTGACCTGGCCGATGGGCTTGACGATCACTTTGGAAAACGCCGCCGCAAGCACGCCGAAGATCAGCACCAGCACGCCGACGATGACCGCTGTGAGGTAGGTCATGCGCGTGGCTTCGGCCATGACTTCGCGGTGCTCGATCAGGCCGATATAGCGCCAGCCCAAGCCGGGAGAGGTCCACACGTTGGCCATGTAGCGCACGCCGTCGATTTCCACCTCGGTAGAACCCTGGGACGTCTCGGCCAGGTGCGCATAGGCGGCGCCCAGGTCCTTGAGCGGCTTGAAACTGTGGGCGGCGTCGCGCGGGTCGACCAGCACCACGCCGTCTTCGATCAGCATCACGTAGCCGCTTTCGCCGAGCTTGATGCTCTTGACCAGTTCGGTGAGGTTCTTCAGCGACACGCTGACCACGAACACGCCCTTGGCCTTGCCGGCGTTATCCAGCAACGCCCGGGCAGTGCCCACCAGCGCCACATCGTCTTTGTCGTAGTAGTAAGCCGGCGTGCGCACGGTCTTGCCGGGGCTGGCCATCGCGGCCTTGTACCAGGGGCGCGTGCGTGGGTCGTACTTGGCCAGCTGCGGGTCATCCGGCCATTTGGCGTAGGTACCATCTTCCAGGCCGATGGACAGGATCGCGGCGGCCGGGTGCGTGGCGCCGAAGCGTGCAAAGCGCTTGATCACATCCTGCGCCGCCGCCGGCATCGGCTGGCTGGCTGCATCGGCAGGCTGGTAATTCTTCAGAGAGTCCACGGAGGTGTATACAGGATCGGTGGCCATTTGATCGACGTTCTGCAGTGTGCCGTCGAAGAACTGGCGGATATTGCCATCGATCTGGCGGATTTCCCGGGTGCTGCCATCGATAAACTGATCCACCGCCTGGGTCCGTGTGTTCATCACGGAGATCACGGCCACCAGGCTTACCGGAATAAACGCCACAGAGACAAATGCCAGCACCAGCTTATTTTTTATTTTCATCGAGACGACCATCAGCGCAGAGGGTGGTCAAATCGTCCGCTCAGGAAAAACAGCGCGGCGATTTGCTATCACCGCTGTTTCGGCCCGGTGCCGGTAAATCTTTAGGGTTTTTTGTACACAATACAAAGTGCTTATTGTTCTGTATCCAATCAGTAGACATCACGCAGGTAACGCTTCTGTTCGCTCAACTGGCGCCAGTACTCCACTGCGCCCTCAACGCCAAGCCCGCCGTGGGTTTGCGCGACCTGGCGCAACGCCTGGTCGACGTCCTTGGCCATATGGCTGGCGTCCCCGCAGATATACAGCCTGGCGCCGTCCTGCAACCAGCGCCACAGCTCGGCCCCCTGTTCGTGGATGCGGTCCTGTACGTAGATCTTTTGCGCCTGGTCGCGGGAGAACGCCAGGCTCAGGTGGGTGAGCAGGCCATCGCGCTGCATGCCTTGCAGTTCATCCTGGTAATAGAAGTCGCTGGCCGCGTGTTGCTCGCCGAAGAACAGCCAGTTGCGGCCCTGGTGCCCCTGGGCCCGGCGTTCCTGCAAAAACGCGCGGAACGGCGCCACACCGGTGCCGGGGCCGATCATGATCATCGGCACGTCGCCGTCGGCCGGTGTGCGGAAGTGCTTGGACGGCTGCACGAACAACGGCACTTCGCTGTCTGCGGCGCGGTCGGCGAGGAAAGTCGAGGAAACGCCCTTGCGCTTGCCATAACGCACGGCGGCCACGGTGAGGTGCACTTCCTGTGGGTAGGCCTTGGCGCTGGAGGCGATTGAATACAAACGTGGTTGCAGGCGCTTGAGGGTGCCGAGCAGTTCGTCCGCCGAGCAATCGATGGGGTACTCGTGCAGCACATCCACCAGTTGCCGGCCCCACAGCCAAGCCTGCAGTTCGGTCTTGTGCTCGGGGCTCAGCAGGCGCTTAAGGCCTGGGTTGGCACTGCGCTCGGCGATAAAGGCTAGGGTGTCGCTGCTGGGGCGGGCGATTTCGAAACGCTGGGTCAATGCCTGGTGCAGCGGTACATCGCCGAAGGTGTCGATGTTCACGCAGGCACTGGCATCCAGGCGCGTCAGATCGAGCAGTTCGCTGACCAGCTCTGGGCAGTTGCGTGGCATGACCCCCAGGGCATCACCGGCTTCATAGCTCAGCCCGGAGTCGGTCAGGTCCAGGGCGAACTGGCGGGTTTCCTTGTGGGTGCTCTGCGGGTTCAGGTGCCGGTTGAGCAGCAGCCGTGAGCCATGCAGCTTGGTTTTGCCAGCCGGTGTGGCGGGTGTTACCGGGGCTACGGGCTTTGCCGGGTGGAGGGTCTGTTGGAATCGGGCCAGCCACGCATCGGCGCGCTCTTCGAATTCGGTGTCGCAATCCACGCGCTCCAGCAGGCGGGTCGCGCCCAACTCCAGCAGGCGCTGGTCGAGTCGCTGGCCGTGCTTGCAAAACTGGTCGTAATTCGGATCGCCCAGGGCCAGTACCGCAAAGCGCAGCGACTCCAGGCGCATCTCGGCGGTGCTGAGGCTGTGCCAGAAGCCTTCGCCGTTGTCCGGCGGGTCGCCGTCGCCGAAGGTGCTGCTGATCAACGCCAGGTTTTGCGTGCTCGCCAGTTTGCTGGCCGGGAAATCCGCCATCGCGCTGAGCTCGACGCTGATACCGGCTTCGCGCAGGCGCTTGGCGAATCGCTCGGCGAGGGCTTCGGCGTTGCCGGTCTGGGAGGCCCATAGCAGGGTGACGGCCGGGAAGGGCGTTGCGGCGATGGCGCTGACGTCTGCGCGGCTGAACAATCCGCCGAGCAAACCGTCCAGCCACAGTCGGGAATCCTTGGTCAGCGGCGCATGGGTTGGCATCACCGGCACACCGGCTGCCTGGCGCCCGGCGTCGGAGCGCAGACCGCTGAGGAAACCTGCCAGGTAAGTACGCTCGCTGTCGCTCAGTGGCGGCGCTGGCACGTTACGGAGGCCGGCAATATCGGCGAAGGCGTCGAGGCGCGACATGGTGAGGTCCTCTGCTAAGGCGGGCAGGTCTTGCGAGACCGGCCCATCGAGAAACTGGTGATCGATCAACTCGACCCGGGCCAGGGCGACGGCACAGAACTTGAACTCGGGTTGCAGCGAAATCGGATCGACCGCGTCGTTGGTCACCGCGTTGATCGCCAGGTTTTCGCCAAATACATCGTTCCAGTGGAAAGGCGCAAAACAGTTGCCCGGCCGCACGCGGTCGGTGACCACCGCAGGCAGTACGGCACGCCCGCGGGAGGAGCGCACCTCCACGCGGTCCTTGTCCTGGATGCCCAGGCTGGCGGCATCTTCGGGGTGCAGTTCGACGAAGGGGCCGGGGTTGAGTTTGTTCAGGGTGGCGACCTTGCCGGTCTTGGTCAGGGTATGCCACTGGTGCTGCAAACGGCCGGTGTTGAGCACGAAAGGGAAGGCTGTGTCGGGCATCTCCGCCGGCGGCATATGCGGACGCGCGAGGAACTGGCCTTTGCCATTTTCGGTGGCGAATCTGAGCGTGCCGGTATTCAGGTAGCGGATCGGGTTGCGCTCCGCACCAGCCTCTGAAGAGCAGGGCCATTGCAGCGGTTGTTCGCGCAGCCGTGCATGGCTGGCGCCACGAATGTCGTAGCCGGTCTTGGGGTTCCAGGCGCGCTTGATCTCGTCGAAGACCTCGGCGGCGCTGGCGTAGGTGAAGGCGTCGGCAAAGCCCATCTCGCAGGCCACCCTGGCGATGATCTGCCAGTCGGGCAAGGTCTGGCCCGGGGGTTCGACGGCTTTTTGCATCAGGGTCAGGTTGCGCTCGGAGTTGATCATCACCCCTTCGGCCTCGGCCCACAGCGCGCCGGGCAGCAGGATGTCGGCGTAGCGGTTGGTTTCGGTGTCGAGGAAGGCGTCCTGGGTGATCACCAGTTCGGCGGCTTGCAGGCCTTCGATGACCTTGCGGCGATTGGGCGCGCTGGCCACCGGGTTGGTGCAGATGATCCAGCAGGCCTTGATCTGCCCGGCGCTCATTTGCTCGAACATCGCCACGGTGCCGCCGCCGACCTGGCGCGGCAGGCTGCCTGGGGGGATCTGCCAGAGGTCTTCGATAAATGCGCGGTCGGCTTCCACCAGCACCGAGCGCTGCCCCGGCAGGCCCGGGCCCATGTAGCCCATCTCACGGCCGCCCATGGCGTTGGGTTGGCCGGTGAGGGAAAACGGCCCGCTGCCGGGGCGGCAGATGGCGCCGGTGGCCAGGTGCAGGTTGCACAGGGCGTTGGTGTTCCAGGTGCCGTGGGTGCTTTGGTTGAGGCCCATGGTCCAGCAGCTCATCCACTCGGCGGCGGCGCCGATCCAGTCGGCGGCCTGGCGGATATCCGCTTCGGCCAGGCCGGTGATCTGGGCGACCGTGTGCGGCGGGTAGTCCTCGAGAAAGCCGGGCATGGCCTCCCAGCCCTCGGTGAACGCGGCAATGAACGCGGGGTCGGTGTGGCCGTTCTTGACCAGCAGGTGCAACAGGCCATTGAGCAGGGCGAGGTCGGTGCCGGGTTTGATCGGCAGGTACAGGCCGGCCTTGTCCGCCGTGGCGCTGCGCCGTGGGTCGACCACGATCAGCTTCGCCCCGGCCTTGACCCGGTCCATCATGCGCAGGAACAGGATCGGGTGACAGTCGGCCATATTGGCGCCGATCACGAAAAACAGATCGGCGCGGTCGAAGTCTTCGTAGGAGCCCGGCGGCCCGTCGGAGCCCAGGGACAGCTTGTAGCCGCTGCCGGCGCTGGCCATGCACAGGCGCGAGTTGGACTCGACGTTGTGGGTGCGCACAAAGCCCTTGGCCAGTTTATTGATCAGGTACTGGGCCTCCAGGGACATTTGTCCGGACACATAAAAGGACAGGGCATCCGGCCCGTGGCTGTCGAGGATGCCGCGCAGGCGCCCGGCGGTTTCGCTGATGGCGGTGTCCATGGCGATGCGCACCGGGTCGTGGTCACGCTTCTCGCGCAGGTAGGCGTTCTCCATCCGCCCGGACTCGGCGATGGCCTGCCCGCAGGTGGTGCCTTTGGTGCACAGGCGGCCGAAGTTGGTGGGGTGGGCCTTGTCACCGATGACCTTGACCACCTTATTGTGCTCGACCTGCATGATGATGCCGCAGCCCACACCACAATAGGGACACACACTGCGTACGCTTTGGTTTGCCATCCGTCACCCTCGAAACTTTTTCTGCCCGCCAACAAAAAAGCGCCCTGCAACCCTCCGTTGGAAACGGGGATTGCACGGCGCCTTTGTCGTGAATGGGCAATCAGCGTTGACTGCTCTGTGTGTGTTCCTAGCAAGTCACGCGCCAATTTCTTAAGCACGGGCAAATAAGCACAGGCAAATTGTGGCAAGCGGGCTTGCTGTGGTGAGCGGGCTTGCCCCGCGCTGGGCTGTGCAGCAGCCCTAAACCCAGGCGCCTCAGTCCTTACAGGAAGTAAGCAGTGGCAGTGATGGGGCGGCTTCGCCACCCAGCGCGGGGCAAGCCCGCTCACCACAATAAGCCCGCTTTTCGTGACCCTTTGATTTCTATCCGGGAATGCACTTTTTTGTCGCGGGATGCACCAGTTGGAGGCGCTGAAGTGTGCATTCAGACTCGATAAGTGCCGCCAGAAGGCGTCGCAGTAAGGCTCGCGACCGATTGGCACAGACCCTGCAAGCTCCCCCTCAACCCACCTCGGTCAACGACGATCGACAACAGGGGCATAAAGCGGTAGATCCGGCGCAGTCGCCGATCCGATCCCGCATAAGAACAGGCAAAGACGCCTGGAACCGCAAGGTTTCAGGCGTTTTTTTTGCTTTTTAAACCGTGATGAACGTTGTCGGGTGCTTGCTATGAACAAACAGATGAAAACCCTGATCGTCGTCGGCAATGGCATGGTCGGCCACCATTGCGTGGAGCAATTGATCGAACGCGGCGCGCTGGATCACTACCGGTTGCACGTGTTCAGCGAAGAGCCGATGCGTGCCTATGACCGCGTGCATCTTTCCGAGTACTTCACCGGCCGCGATGCCGAGTCCCTGGCGTTGTCGGACGCCGCGTTGTACCAGACGCCGGGTGTGACCCTGCACCTAGGTGTACCGGTGCTGGAGATCGATCGCGAACGCTGTGAAGTGATCACCGCCCAGGGCTGCGTGGGCTACGACAAGCTGGTGCTGGCCACCGGCTCCTATCCGTTCGTGCCGCCGATCGAGGGCGCCGAAGGCGACTCGCGGCTGGTGTATCGCACCCTCGAAGACCTCGACGCCATCCGTGCCGCAGCCGCCCATGCCCGCCGTGGTGTGGTGGTGGGCGGTGGCCTGCTCGGCCTGGAAGCCGCCAACGCCCTGAAAAGCCTGGGCCTGGAAGCCCATGTGGTGGAATTCGCGCCGCGCTTGATGCCGGTGCAACTGGATGATTTTGGCGGCCTGGCCCTCAAGGCCCAGATCGAGCGGCTGGGCGTCGGTGTGCATCTGTCCCGCGCCACCCAGTCGATCAGCGCCGGTGAGCAGTACCGCTATCGCATGAACTTTGCCAATGACGAATTCCTTGAGACTGACCTGATTGTGTTCTCCGCCGGGATCCGCGCCCAGGACGCCCTGGCTCGCCAGGCCGGCCTGGACATTGGCCCGCGCGGCGGCGTAGTGATTAACGACGAGTGCTTGAGCTGCGACCCCAACATCTACGCGATTGGCGAATGCGCTTCCTGGAACGGCAGCCTTTTCGGTCTGGTTGCGCCGGGTTACCAGATGGCCCGTGGCGTCGCCGCGCTGTTGTGCGAGCACAGTGCCGAGCCCTTTGTCGGCGCCGACATGTCCACCAAGCTCAAGTTGCTGGGCGTGGACGTGGGCTCCATCGGCGACGCCCACGCCCATACACCGGGTGCGCGCAGCTACCAGTTCATCGACGAGGCGACTGCCAGCTATCGGCGCCTGGTGGTGGATGCGAGCGGCAAACACGTGATCGGCGCGGTACTGGTCGGCGACAACAGCTACTACGACACCTTGCTGCAATACATGCAGAACAGCATCGCGCTGCCGGCCGAACCGGCCAGCCTGATCCTGCCATCGTCCAGCGGCGCACCGACCCTCGGCCCCGGCGCCTTGCCGGACTCGGCCACGGTGTGCTCGTGTCACAACGTCAACAAGGGCGCGATCTGCTCGGCCATCGACGCCGGGTGCAGCGACCTCGGCCTGCTCAAGTCGCAGACCAAGGCCTGCACTGGTTGCGGTGGGTGTGCCGGGTTGCTCAAGCAGGTGTTCGAGCACGAGCTGATTGCCCGTGGCGTCAGCGTCGACAAGAGCCTGTGCGAACACTTCGCCTACACCCGCCAGGAGTTGTATGCCCTGGTGCGCGTGGAAGGCGTGACCACGTTTGAAGAACTGCTGGCCAAGCATGGCCGTGGCCACATCGGCTGTGACGTGTGCAAACCGGCGGTGGGGTCGATCCTGGCCTCGTGCTGGAACCAGCCGATCATGGACGCGTCCCTGGTGCCGCTGCAGGACACCAACGATACCTTTATGGCCAACATGCAGAAGAACGGCACCTACTCGGTGGTGCCGCGTATTCCCGGCGGCGAGATCACCGCCGACAAGTTGATCGTGATTGGCGAAGTGGCGAAGAAATACGACCTCTACACCAAGATCACCGGCGGCCAGCGCATCGACCTGTTTGGTGCGCAACTGCACGAGCTGCCGGACATCTGGGCCGAGCTGATCGCCGCCGGGTTTGAAACCGGCCACGCCTATGGCAAGTCCACGCGCACGGTGAAGTCCTGCGTGGGCAGCACCTGGTGCCGCTACGGTGTGCAGGACAGCGTGAAAATGGCGCTGCTGATCGAGGACCGCTACAAGGGCCTGCGTTCGCCGCACAAGCTCAAGTTCGCGGTGTCCGGCTGCACCCGCGAATGCGCCGAGGCGCAGAGCAAGGACGTGGGCGTGATCGCCACCGAGAAGGGCTGGAACCTGTACATCGCCGGCAACGGCGGCATGCGCCCACGCCACGCCGAACTGTTCGCCACCGACCTGGATGACGCCACGCTGATCCAGTACATCGACCGCTTCCTGATGTTCTACATCCGCACCGCCGACAAGTTGCAACGCACCTCGGTCTGGCGCGAAAGCCTGGAAGGCGGCCTGGATTTCCTCAAGGACGTGATCCTGCACGACAGCCTGGGCCTGGGCGCCGAGCTCGAAGCGCAGATGCAACTGGTGGTCGACCGCTATGAATGCGAGTGGGCCAACGCCCTCAAGGACCCGGAAAAACTCAAGCGCTTCCGCACCTTCGTCAACGACAAACGCCCCGACCCGGACATCCACTTTGTCCAGGAACGCGGCCAGCGTCGGCCGATCATGGCCGCCGAACTCAACCTGATTGCCGTCACCGAGGAGCTTGCCTGATGAGCCAGTCCAACACGCAGCGCAACCTTGCCACCTGGAAAAGCGTGTGCAAAGAGACCGACCTGGTGAGTAATTCCGGCGTCGTGGTGTGGCTGGACGGCGCCCAAGTCGCGCTGTTCTACCTGCCCGGCGCCCAGGACCAGACGCTGTACGCCATCGACAACCACGACCCGGAATCCGGCGCGAATGTGATCGGACGCGGGCTGGTCGGCAGCATCAAGGGCGACCTGGTGGTGGCCGCGCCGATCTATAAGCAGCATTACCGTTTGGAAGACGGCCAATGCCTGGAGGCACCGCACCAGCGTTTGCGGGTGTGGCCGGTGCGGCTGAGCGGTGGGGTGGTGGAGTTGGGAGTGGACTGATGCAGCACTGCAGGTGAATGGCCAAGCCGCTCTCCTGCAGCACCCTGGCGCCTACTTGCCGGCTTTGCGGCTGGCCGGCCTGAACAGCAGGCTCAAGAGGAACACAGCCGTCTTGATATCAAGCAGGCGCAAGGCTGCACGTGCTTCTTCCGGTCGCACCCTGGCCAGCATGGGCATGGCGCCGAAGATCTTACCCTTGAGTACCAGGTCGTCACCGCTGCGCTCTATGGCGCTCACGGTCATCAGCTCGCTGTTGTCGCTGCCGAATATTTTCATGATCAGTTCCTTGTCACACGGTCGAAATCGATGCCCAGGTCATCGAATATTTTGATTGCGGTGCCCCGGCCGGCGCCGAATACGCCGCCGCCCGGGTGCATGAAAGGACCCACCAGGTACAGGTTGTCCAGCCCGGGTACGCTCAAGCGGCCGAGGTCGGGCGTAGGGCGGTGGGCGAAACTCTGGTAGAAGTAGGGGGCGACGCCGTGTACATCGCCCTTGACCATGGAGTTGGGCGAACTGCGTTCCAGGTCCAGCGGCGAGCACACCTTGCGGGCGATGATGTTATCCGGCGTAAGGTTCTTGACGAACTTGCGGTACGCCTGGAGGCTCAGATCGCCGAATTCCTCCTTGTACTCGTCCCAGCGCGCGGCACCGCCTTCGGCGAGGTCATAGGGTGCGAACGTCATACCGTGGAACATGCCCTTGCCTGGCGGCACGCGGGTCGGGTCGTTGATGCTCTCGTCGCCACCGGCCACCAGCCTGCGCCTGGACACCCGCCCACGGCGCAACTCGTCGAAGTCGTCGAGCATGTCGCTCAGGCGGTCGCAGCTCATCATGGTCAGCATCGTGGCGCGACCGACATCGGCGCCGGCATGAAACTCGGCCTGCCGGTGCAAGTCGTAGTGGCTGACGAACAGGCTGAATGGGGCCAGCGTGGCGCGTTCGGCGCGTGCGGTCACCCCAGGATCAAGCCCGTCGACGAAGCGTTTGATTACATGGGGGTGCAAGGCGCCGACCACCGCGTCTCGGGCCAGAATTCGCTCACCGTCGGCCAGCTCCACACCGTTGGTGCGCCCGCCTTCGACGATCACCTTGTGCACTTCGCTGTTACAACGGATCTCGCCGCCGTGGTGCTCGATGCAGCGCACCAGGGCTTCTGAAAGCTTGCCACTGCCACCCACCGGTTGCGACACGCCGTAGGTGTGCATGATGCCGACGAACACATACACACCCATACCTGTACCCAACTCGTCCGGGGCTTGCAGGTTTTCGGCGATCACCCGCAACAGGTGGATCTTGACCTTGTCGTGCTCAAACAGGTTGTCGACGATGTCCAGGGTACTGCGCTGCATGGCGTCGAACATCTCGCGGCCTTCCTGGCTCTGGTCAAGCATGGCGACCATGGCCCCCATGGGCGGCGGGGGCGAATAGAAACCGGAGAGGAACATCGGCAGCAGTCCGGCGGCCTTGGTCGCCAGCTTGCGATAGGTCTCTGCGTCGCGAGGCGACACGCTGGCGATGGATTCGCAGGCCTTGTCCAGGTCGCGGTAGGTGATCAGTGCGCTGCCGTCTTCGAAGACGGTCGCATGGGGCACATCGGAGTAGTTGTACTTGAGGCCGAACCGGCTGAACAGACCGAGCTCGTCGCGGGTGATCATGGGGTTGCCCTGGATCATGATATGCACGCTGGAGTGCTCGTCATGCCAGAAGCCTGGAGTGTTAAGCTGGCGCGTTGTCACGCCACCGCCCACATAGTCCTTGCGTTCCAGCACGAGGACTTTTTTGCCGGCCTTGGCCAGATAGGCTGCGGCCACGAGGCCATTGTGCCCGCCGCCGATGGCGACGATATCGTAATGATTCATAGGATCTTCCGCTTCTGTTGTTTTTGTTGTCGGCGTACTGCCCGGGGGCAGGGCGCCGCTGTGCCGGATACTGGTGCAGCGGGCCGGCAGGCGGAAGACGGCACTTTAATGTAGGTCGGTTACCTGAATGTACGTACCCCCCAGGGGCTGGCAGGGAGAGTGGGATGCACAAAGGTGAAGGCTCGATGCATGTGGTCGACAAGATTCAGCGCCAGGCGCTGGATGATCTGAAAGCGCGGGTGCTGCGCGGCGGCAATGATCCCCATGGCCCTGTGCGTGAATCCCTGGCTCGGCTTGGCGATCGCTGGACCCCGTTGCTGTTGCTGGTACTGCACACCGGTACGCTGCGCTTTACCGAACTGCAACGGCAGGTCAACGATATGGCGGAGGGTAGCTTGTCGCAGCGCATTCTCACCCTCAAGCTGCGTGCGCTGGAACGTGACGGCATGCTCGAACGTCGTGTGATCGCTACCATTCCGCCGCAGGTGGAATACAGCCTCAAGCCATTGGGCGTTTCATTGGTTACCCAGTTTGAGGCGCTGCTGGTGTGGCTCGAACAACAGGCCCCGGTCATCGAGGCCGCCCGCCAGGCCTACGATGCCTGATCGGGATCCATTGAGTTGGCGGTCTCGATGATCAGGTTGCGCAACCAGGCCAGCCCGGGGTCGAGCTGCTGGTATTTGTTCCACTGCATGGACATGGTCAGCGGCGGCGCGGTCCAGGGGGCGGATACGATCCGCAGCGGCAAGTATTGTGCCCATCTCTCCGCCAGGCGACGGTGCATGGTGGCGACCCGCAGGGTACCGATCAGAAACGGCGGCACACTGTTGAAGGTGTTGGTGGTCACTTCCACCCGGCGTGTGAACCCGAAACTGCGCGCAAACCACTCATCAGCCATGGGGGCGCGATGCTCGCCGCCCCAGCGCACCAGCACGTGCCCCAGCGCCTTATAGTCATCCATGGACAAAGGCCCATTGGCGGCCGGATGGTCCTTGCACATCACGCACACGTATTCATCGCTGAACAGCGCCACACAGGGGTGTTCCTTGAGGATGTTCTTGTCCGGCAGCACCAGGAAGTCCACGTGCCCACGCTCGATCTCAAGGGCGGCCTCATCCGTAGGCAGGAACTGTTCGATGGAGCATGACGGTGCCAGGGTGTTCAGCCTGCGACTGACCTCGGGCAGCAGCACCATGCCCACATAATCCGACGCCATCAGCGTGAAGTTTCGGCGTGCCAGGTCCGGCTGGAATCGGCTGCGGTTTTCCAAGGTGGAGCGCATCTGGATCAGCAAATCACGAATCGGCTGGGCCAGGGTTTCGGCCATCGGTGTACGGACCATCCTGCGACCGACCTGTACCAGTAAATCATCTTCGAAATAGTCGCGCAGGCGTGACAACGCCGCACTGGTGGCCGGCTGGCTGAGATGCAGGCGCTCACCGGTACGGGTGATGTTCTGCTCCGCCAGCAGCATGTCCAGCACCACGAGGAGGTTCAAATCCAAACCGTGAAAGCGCATGGCGTTACTCCGTTTTTTATGATTGTGCTTACGGGCATCCAGGCTTGTTATACCTGCCTGGCAAAGGATTTGAAACGCAAATAGCGGTGGCTGTTGGGCTATCCATCTGATGGATGGGACCTATCCGAACAAACAATTTCCGGCATACCTGAGGGGTGAGTAAGGTTGGCCCATGTTCAGCCAGCCCCCTGTGAGGCCGGCCATAACAACAATAAATATGGAGAGCAGTCCTGTGCCCCACCTCACGCTTCCAAGCCTGTGTGCCCACTTCACTCTGCATCCAAGAGGAGTGCGTTGATGAGCGCCATCAAGCGTGTGCTGATCGTCGGCGGTGGCATCGGCGGCCTCAGCGCCGCCATCGCCCTGCGCAAGTCCGGCGTAGTGGTCGATATTGTCGAAATCAGCCCCCAGGCCAAGGTGTATCACGTGGGTATCGTGGTCCAGGCCAACTGCATTCGCGCCATGGCGCAACTGGGTATTGCCGACGCGGCCGTGGCCGCCGGTTTCCCTTACAAGGGCCTGCGCATCTGCAACCAGCAGGGGGAGGTAAAAGCCGAACTCAGTGGTGCACGGCTGGCCGGCGAGCAGTATCCCGCGAACCTCGGACTGACCCGTCCGGCGTTGCATCAGGTATTGCTTGATGCGGTGGCCGCCAGTGGCGCCAACCTGCGTCTGGGCCTGACCTTCAGTGATATTTCTCAACATGAACACGGCGTCAGCGTGGGGTTCACCGACGGCAGTCGGGGTGATTATGACCTGGTGGTGGGGGCCGACGGTGTGTACTCCAAAGTGCGTACGACGGTATTCGGCGAGCAGTACACGCCGCAATTCACGGGGCAGGGCGTGTGGCGCTACAACCTGCCACGGCCCAAGGACCTGCTCTGGTCGCACATGTTTGAGGGCAAGCCGGGCGGCAAGGCTGGCTACACGCCATTGACCGAAGACAGCCTGTACATCCTGTCGGTGTTCGAAGAACCCGGCAACCCGTTCTTCGACCCGGACACGCTGGCCGCCGAGTTCCGCCGACGCCTTGAAGGCTACGGCGGCCTGGTACCGGAGCTGAGCGCCCAGATCACCGACAACACCCAAGTGGTCTATCGCCCGCTGGAAGCCCTGTTGATGCCGGCCCCCTGGTACCGCGGGCGCGTGTTGTTGATTGGCGATGCCGCGCACGCCACCACGCCGCACATGGGCCAGGGCGCCGCGCAGGCGGTGGAGGATGCCGTGGTGCTGGGTGAACTGTGTGGCGCCGAGCTGAGCCTGGCCGAGGTGCTCGAAGGTTTCATGCTGCGTCGCTACGAGCGTTGCAAATTCATCAACCAAGGGTCCGTGCAGATCGGCGAGTGGGAGCAGCGGCCGACACCGGATGCCAACTTCGCCGGTTTGATGAAACAAATGATCGATGTAGTCGCCCAGCCTATATGACCCAAGGACATGCTCATGCAACGTAATCCGCTCAAAGGCTGGCAGGTCGACCGCGACGCTATCGGTTTCATCGGCCACGACCTGCAACGCCCCGAATGCATCATCGCCCAGCCCGACGGCAGCCTGTGGTCCGCCGACGCACGTGGCGGGGTGATGCATATTACTGCCAATGGCGAGCAGACCTTGTTGGCGCCCACGCAGGTGGAGGCGCAGGCGGCGTCCTTCGAATCGCGCTATGTGCAGTCCCAGGGCGCGTCGCTGCCCAATGGCCTGGCGCTGACGGAGCAGGGCGACTTCATCATCTGCAACTGGGGCCTGGACCGTATCGAGAAGCTCGACCTCCAGGGCCATGTCCAGGTGCTGTTTGACCAGCTCGACGGCAAGCCCATGGGCAAGACCAACTTCCCTCTACGGGATCGCAAGGGGCGTATCTGGTTCACGGTAACGACCACGATGCAACCGTGGACCGACTCGATCAATTCCGGCGTGCTGGATGGCTACATCGGCGTGATCGACGCCCAGGGCATTCGCATCGTCGCCGAAGGGTTTGGCGGCACCAACGAAATCCGCTTCGACGACAACGAAGAATGGTTGTACGTGGTGGAAAGCAATGTGCGGCGAATCTCCCGCCTGCGCCAGCAGGCCGACGGCTCGCTAGGGGAGCGTGAAGTGTTTGGCCCGGCGGAGCTGGAGGGCTTTCCCGACGGTTTTGCCTTCGACAGCTTCGGCAACCTGTGGGTGACCTTGGTGATGAGCGACAAGCTGATTGCCCTGACCCCCGATGGCGAAGTACTCAACCTGCTTGATGACGGTAACCCGGTCGCCACAGCGTTGCTGAACCAGCACTACCGCGCCAAAACCCTCACCCCGCAGATCATGCAGGCTGCCCACGGCACACTGGCACCGTGGATGGCCAGCCTGACGTTTGGCGGGCCCGATTTGAAAACCGTGTACCTGGGCAGTCTGCAGGGCACACGCATTCCGTTTTTCCGGGCGCCACTGGCGGGCCAACCGCTGATCCACTGGCGCTGAATACCGAATAACAAGACAGGAACCGGCTCATGATTCGTTATCTGAAAAAAGGCAAACCGGCGGAGCACAAGGCGGCACTCAACGCCCAGGTGCGCGACACGGTCGAACAGATTATCCATGCGATCGATCAGCGCGGTGAAGCGGCTGTGCGGGAGTACTCGCAACAGTTCGACGGCTGGAACCCGCCGAGCCTGCGGCTGAGCCAGGAGCAGATCCAGGCGTGCATAGACAGCCTGTCGCCCCAGGCCATTGAGGACATCACCTTCGCCCAGGCCCAGATCCGTCGCTTCGCCCAAATCCAGTTGCTGTCGATGCGCGACGTGGAGGTCGAAACCCTGCCGGGCGTGGTGCTCGGGCACAAGCACATCCCGGTGAGTTCGGTAGGCTGTTACATCCCTGGCGGCAAGTACCCGCTGCTGGCCTCGGCGCACATGAGCGTGCTTACCGCCAAAGTGGCCGGTGTGAAACGCGTGATCGCCTGTGCACCGCCATTCGATGGCCAGCCGTCGCCGGAGATCATCGCCGCGATGGCCATGGCGGGGGCTGATGAAATCTATGTGATGGGTGGCGTGCAAGGTGTCGCTGCCATGGCCCTGGGCACCGAACACATCGAGAAGGTCGACATGATCGTCGGTCCGGGCAATGCCTACGTGGCCGAAGCCAAGCGTCAACTGTACGGTCGCGTCGGTATTGACCTGTTCGCCGGGCCTACGGAAACCATGGTCATCTGCGATGACACGGTGGATGCCGAACTGGTGGCGGTCGACCTGCTGGGCCAGGCCGAACATGGGCCGACTTCACCGGCGTTTTGCGTGACCACCAGCCGCCGTATTGCCGAAGAATTGCCGGCGGCCATCGAGCAGGTGCTCGCGCGCCTGGACACCGCTCCGGTGGCCAGTGTGGCCTGGCGCGACTATGGCGAGATCATCTTGTGTGACAGCGACGAAGAGATGCTCGCCGAATCCGAGCGCATCTGCTCTGAACACGTGCAGGTGATGACCCGCGACCCGGACTGGTTCCTGGCGCGCATGACTCACTATGGCGGCCTGTTCCTGGGGCATCGCACCAATGTGTCCTACGGCGACAAAGTGATCGGCACCAATCACACGCTGCCGACCATGGGCGCCGGGCGTTACACCGGCGGGCTCTGGGTGGGCAAGTTCATCAAGACTCATACCTACCAGCGGGTGCTCACAGACGAAGCCAGCGTGGCCATCGGTGAAGTCTGCTCGCGGTTGTGTGCACTGGAGCATTTCTCCGGCCACAAGGAACAGGCGGATATCCGTGTGCGTCGCCTGAAGAAGGCCTCCTGATGGGCCGCCTGGAAGGCAAGGTCGCCGTCGTTACCGGAGCCACCGGCGGGTTGGGGGTGGTGATCTGCCATGCCCTGGCCCGCGCGGGTGCCAGCGTAGTGGCGGGGTACAACCGCTCCAGCGATGCCGCCCATACCCTGGTGACTGACCTGCCGACTGTTGCCGGTGGCCACCTCGCCGTGGCGGCACCTGTCACCGACAGCGCCATGCTCGAGCGACTGGCCACTCAGGTACAGAGGCACTTTGGGCGTTGCGACATTCTGGTCAATTGCGCCGGCACGACGCGGTTTGTCGAACATGCCGACCTTGAGGGTCTGGATGACGGGCTGATCGACAATATCCTGGCCATCAACGTGCGCGGTCCGATCGCCTGTATCCGGGCCTTGGCACCGCTGCTCAAGGCCGGCGGCGATGGGCTGGTGGTGAACATCAGCTCGATTGCCGCGCGTACGGCGATGGGCAGCAATATTGCCTACTGCGCGAGCAAGGCGGCGGTGGACAACCTGACCCAGTCCCTGGCCCGTGCCCTGGCGCCTCAGGTAAGGGTGGTGTCGGTGGCGCCGGGGTTGGCCGATACGGAGTTCGTCCAGGGCCTGGCCCAGGGCTGGCGTGACGAGCAAGCCGCACGTACCCCGTTGGGTCGCCTGGCCTTGCCCGAAGAGGTCGCCCAGGCGGTGTTGGCCCTGGCCTGCCACCTGACATTTACCACCGGCGCGGTCATCCCAGTGGATGGCGGTCGGGCACTGAACTGAGGAAGGCTGCCATGTTTGCGATCAAACCCCACCACGGCGGGATCAGCGTCCCCGACCTGGAGGCGTCCATCGGCTGGTACCGGCGGATGCTCGGTTTCGAGCTGGAAAGCCGCGCCTACATTGACCGGATCCCGGCGCATATCGCCTTTATCCGCTGCGGCGACTACCGCATCGAGCTGTTCCAGTTGGACCAAGCGCACCCGTTACCGAGTGACCGTCGCGAGCCGCACCTGGACCTCAAGACCCACGGCCACAAGCACTTGTGCTTTGCCGTGCAGGATGCCGCGACTGCCTTCCACGCGTTGCGCGGCAAAGGTGCCGACATCGTTTTTGAGACGGTCATCGAAGGCAGCCCCATGGGCTTTGTGCGCGACAACAGCGGCAATCTGCTGGAACTCATTGAATGCCCGGCCCTGTGGTCCGGGCCAGGAGCACACCGATGAAACTTGCAACCCTGAAGGATCACACCCGCGATGGGCGCTTGGTGGTTGTCAGTCGCGACCTGGGCCGCGCGGTGCTGGCCAGTGGAATCGCCGGCACCCTGCAGGCTGCGCTGGAAGAATGGCCCCGCTGCGAACCGGCATTGCAGCAGTTGTCCGCCGCACTTAACGCAGGCCGGGCACCCCAGGCGTTCGATTTTGACCCGCGCGCGGCCATGGCACCGCTGCCCCGTGCCTACCAATGGGCCGATGCCTCGTCGTTCCTCAACCACGGCAGCCTGATGGAGCGTGCGTACAATCTGGACATCAAGAAAGATCCCGGCGTGCCTATCATCTACCAGGGCGCCGGGGACGATTTCTTCGGTGCCTGCGACGATTACCCGGTGCCCGGCGAGGACCACCAGATCGATTTCGAGGGCGAGGTGGCAGTGGTGCTTGATGATGTGCCCATGGGCGTTCAGCCAACGGCAGCGGCGGGGCATATCAAGTTGCTGATGCTGCTCAACGACGTGAGCCTGCGCGCGCATCTGTTCAAGGAGGTGAGTATCGGTTTCGGTCCACTGCGGGCCAAACCCAGTACGGTGTTTGCGCCGGTGGCGGTCACCCCGGATGAACTGGGCGAAGCCTGGCACGACGGCCGCGTCAAGCTGCCGCTGCATGTGCAGTGCAACGGCCAGCGTTTCGGCGAACCCAACGGCGATGAAATGGACTTCAGCTTCCCGGAACTGGTAATGCACCTGGCTCGTACCCGCAACTTGCGCGCCGGTACGGTGCTGGGCTCGGGCACCTTCTCCAACCGTGACTACACCGCCAAAGGCTCGGCCTGCCTGGCCGAGCGACGTGCAATAGAAGTGATCGAGCAGGGTGAGGCGAACACGCCTTTCCTGAAATTCGGCGACCGTTTGCGCTTTGAAATCTTTGGCCTGGACGGGCAAAGCCTGTTCGGCGCCATCGATCACCGGTTTGTTCCAGCCCCCGTGCAGGAGCACTGACATGCATGTATTGATCACCGGCGCCAATGGTTTTGTGGGCGCCACCCTGGTACGTCGCTTACTGGCCGATCCCTATGCACTGCCGGGCTGGACACGTTTGACCCTGCTGGACCTGGCGTTTCCTCAGATACCGCCGGACCCCCGCGTGCGCTGCCTTGCCGGCAGTATCGCCGACCTGCGGTTGCTGGCCGATGCCCTGGAAACGCCGGTCGATATCGCCTTCCATTTGGCGAGCATCCCCGGTGGGGCCGCCGAGCGCGACTACAGCCTGGGCCGTCGAGTCAACCTGGACGCCACGTTGGCGTTGCTGGAAGGGCTCAAGGATCAACCCAACCCGGCGCGGGTAGTGTTCGCCAGCACCATTGCGGTGTATGGCTCGCCCTTGGCGACCGCGGTAGACGACCATACGCCCCTGCACCCGCAATTGAGTTACGCCACCCAGAAATTGATGGGTGAGTTGCTGATCGATGATTTCAGCCGCCGTGGCTGGATCGATGGCATCAGCCTGCGCTTACCGGGCATTGTGGCCCGCCCGCCGCAACCTTCCGGGTTGTTGTCGGCGTTCATGAGCGAGGTGTTCTGGGCGCTGGCGGCGGGCACGCGTTTCGAGTGCCCGGTATCGCCGCAGGCGCAGGCCTGGTGGATGTCGGCGGCACGCTGTGTCGATAACCTGCTGCACGCCGCTACGCTGGCGCCCGAGCGACTGGTGGCGCGGCGAGTGTTCGCGCTGCCGGTGTTGCACCTGAGTATGGCGCAGTTGGTCGACGGGCTGTGCAGGCGTTTCGGCGAAGACCGCCGTGCACAGGTGGAGTACCAGCCTGATGAACACCTGGAGGCGAATTTCGGCCGCTACCCGCCCTTGCATGCCGAGGCATCCGAAGCCCTGGGCTTGCGCCATGATGGAGGCATCGAGCAACTGATCGAGCGAACCCTGCAGTTGTAATACCCCAGCGTGCGTTTCACCCTTTAATAATAACAATCCGGAGAGGCCATGAACGCTCCTACCCGCGTCACCCAGTCAAAGGCGACCCTCGCGACGTACCTGTTGTTGTTGATCAATTGTCTGTCACCGATGGCGGCCATCGTGGTAGCGCCGAGCCTGCCACAGATGCAGGCGCATTTTTCCGACGTGCCTAACGTCGAGTTCCTGATCCCGGTGGCACTGACTATTCCCGGCTTGCTGGTGGCGTTGCTCAGCCCGCTGGTGGGCGTGTTGGCCGATCGGTATGGGCGCAAGCAATTGCTGGTGGCGTCGATTGTCGGCTACGGCGTGTTCGGCCTGATGCCGATGTTCCTCGACTCGCTCTACGCAATCATCGTCAGTCGTATCGCCCTGGGCTGCGTGGAGGCGGTGGTGGTGACCATCAGCACCATGCTGATCGGCGACTACTACAGCGGTGCGCAACGCCAGAAGTACCTGGCGCTGCAAACCACCTTTGCGTCGTCGTCGGCGATCCTGTTCTTCATGGTAGGCGGCGCCTTGGGTGAACTTGGCTGGCGCATGCCCTATGTGGTCTACGCGGTGCCCCTGGCACTGGCGCTATTGAGCAAGGTCATGCTGTGGGAACCGCGCGCCGCCAGCATGGCGTCGGACGAAGAGCAGGCGCGCAACAACGTGAGCTTTCGGCCGTTGCTGATGCTGGGGATTTGTGTGGTGACCTTCATCGGCGCGGTTATGTTCATGATCCTGCAGATCCAGATGGCCTACCTGCTCGGGGACATCGGCGAACCGTCGCCGCAGACCGCCGGCCTCGTCGCGTCGGCGTGCAGCGTGATGATCGTGCTGGGTACTCTTAGCGTGCACCTGCTGACTCGCCTGGGCCTGCGCACCCCCCATTGCCTGGCCCTGGCCTTTGGCCTGATCGCTACCAGCTTTCTGTTGATTCCGGCGATGCACACCTGGCAGGCAATCATGGTTGTTGCACTGATCAACGGCCTGGGCTGCGGCCTGATGTTGCCCACCCTGGCCATCTGGAACATGCGTGAACTGCCGTGGCAGCGCCGCGGGTTGGGCACTGGCATGTGGTACGGCAGCTACTGCCTGGGCATGTTTTTCAGCCCGATCCTGGTCGTGGCCGTTGGCAAGGTCAGCGGAAGCCTGGCCACCACCATTGGCTGGGCCGGCTGGCTCTGCCTGCCGGTGGTACTGCTGGCACTCGGCGCCAGCCTGGTGAAGTGCCGCGCGGCACGCAACCTGCGCCTGACCGGCGTCAATCTCGAAGACGCCTGACCCTGGAATGACCGAACACTCCGGTGCCCTGGTACCGGAGCAGGCCCCCCTTATCTCATAAAAACAACAAAAGAGACTGAACATGACGATTCGAATGGCGGTTGGTTGTGCATTGATCATCGTGACGGCAGGCCCCGCCCTGGCTGCCGCCGCGCCGAGCGACGAGTACCCGAATGAAAAAGTCGGTCCGCGCGTATTGAATGTGGAGCCCAATGTGCCACCCAAAAGTGGCAAGCTTCTTGAGGCGCAGGGCAAGTGGCTCAACGACCATGGTGTGAGCCCGCACCTGTCGATGACTGAAATTTACCTGCGCAACCCCAGCGCCGGCCTGTACACCGGTAACCACGAGTCACTGACCATCTTTGCCATCGGCGCCGACTTCAACCTCGACAAGCTCATTGGCCTGCCCGGTGGGACGATCCACTTCGAGCAGCTGTACGTGCCCTGGACCAGCAACCTGGACTACGGTGGGCAGGTGGGTGATGTGATTGCCGGTAAACCGGGCCCTTACATTCCGAATGTCAGCCACCTGAGCCTGTTCACCTACGAGCAGAAATTGCTCGACGACAAGCTGTCAGTCGAAGCGGGCAAGAGCAACGCCGGCAACTACTTTGCGCTGCCACTGTGCAACGTGCCGCTGGGATGCGTGAACGCGATCCTGCAGGACACGGCCGGTATCAACCCGCCGCCCTACGCCAACTGGGGTGCGCGCGTCGGCTACGATTTCAGCCCCGCCGTGCGCGCGCAGGTCGGTGCGTGGCGCAGCAACAATGCCTATCCTTTCACCAACGGCTGGGAGCGCGACGTCGGCGAAAGTGGCGGCACCTTGAGTACGGTTTACCTGGCGAACCTGGCCTATCGCACCGACTATCGCATGCAAGCCTACCCGCAAACGTTCGAGGTGCTGGGCTTTCACAATAACGGGCAACAGACCGACCCCTATTTCACGGTCAACGGCACTTCGAAAGTCACTGACACAACTGCCGCTGCCGATACCCGCAAGGGCGTGACAGGTTTCTACCTGGGCGCCAAGAAAACCGTCTGGCGCCAGGACGGCGGCGCCACCCAAGACCTCAACCCAACAGCGGTAGCAGCCTATGCCAGCTTGACCCACACACTTGATGAAGGCACCACCAATGGCGTCGGCACCCAAGGCAACGCAGGGCTGATTCTTTCTGCACCCTTTCGCAGCCGACCGTTCGACAGCTATTCGGTGAACGTCAACTGGGCACAGCTGACCAGTCGCGAGCAACGCTTCCTTGAAGAGGCCCACGCGGCATCGGGCGGTGGCAGCTACCGCCCCGGGCGCAACGAGTATGCGGTCGCGCTGGACGCCAACTTCATCCTCACCGACAGCATCGTTCTCAGCCCCTTCGTGCTGCGTACGTGGGGAGCCAGCAGTTGGTTGAACCCCTACACCGGCGTCAACCCGCGCGATGGTTATGCCGCCGGGCTGCTGTTGCATGTGCAATTCGACGAGATGCTGGGTTTGAACAGCCGTCACTGATTCGCCGCACTCCATGGCGGGCGTCTGAAGCCATCCACGCCATGGATAGAACCCATGTCGACAAACGATTAGTCGGCATGGGCCGGGCTTCTTACTCTGGCCTTAGACCCCTGTTTGACGAGGACACAACCATGCAGCGCAATTTCACTTTCCAGGAGACCTGAGATGGCGATCATCGGCATCGACACCCTGTTGTATGGCGTCGAGGACCTGGCCCTGGCCTCGCGCTTCTTTGATGATTTCGGCCTGGTGCGCCTCAGTGCCAACGATCAGGAAAGCCTGTATCGACTGGAGGAAGGCTCGACCATTATCGTGCGCGAAATGCATCACCCCTCTATTCCGGCGTCGCGCTACGAAGGCTTCGGTGTGAAGGAGACCATCTGGGGCGTGGACAACGCTGAAAACCTGGCGCGGCTGGTCGCCGACTTGTCCAGCGACCGTGAGGTTCTCCTGGGCGAGGATGATGCCTGGCACTTTCTCAGCGATTGCGGCCAGGCCTTGGGGCTTCGCGTGTTCAACCGCAGGAAAGTCACTTACGCCCCCGACCCGGTCAACGCTGCCGGCAACGTCAACCGTCTCAACCAGCACCGCAAATGGCGCACGCGGGCTCGACCTAAAACCATCAACCACGTGGTGTTTGCCGTGGATGACTATTGGCAGAGCTTTGCGTTCTTTCGCGACCGTCTGAACTTTCGCCTGTCCGACCATCAGAAAGGCGTGGGTACCTACCTGCGCGCCGACGGTGCCAATGAGCACCACAACACCTTCCTGCTCAATAACAAGGCACCGGGGGCGGGCGGGGTGCCGCGTTTTCATCACACCTGCTTCGGGGTCGAGGACTTCGACGAGGTGATGGTCGGCTCCAATTACATGACCCGACGCGGTTGGCAGCATGGCTTTCTCGGTACCGGCCGCCACCGCATCGCTTCGGCAATCTTCTGCTACTTCAACTCACCCACCGGTGGTGAGGCCGAGTACGGCGCCGACACCGATTACCTCGACGACAGTTGGGTACCGCGCGAATGGGAGTTTCGCTTCGGCACGGCCCAGTGGATGGGCAACCCGCCTGCGTTCATGCAGGACGACATTCCCTGGGACGTGACCTTTTACCAGGGCGAATTCCCGGCTATGCGCCGCTGATTTTCACAAGGATTGACCCATGAGCATGTTCCAGTATTTCGAAACCAATTATGTGTGGAGCCTGGCAGTTGCGGCAGCCATCGAGATGGGCGGCAAGATCGGCGAGATCGACACCATGTGCCGGCCGCTGCTGGAGGTAGCCCGCCAGGGTGACGATGCGGGCACCCGGGCGTTTATGGCCGCCTGGGAGGCTGGAGGCGACAACCTGGTGGCCTTGGCGCAGGAAGACAAGGCGGCCGGCAGGTGGCTCAGCGCCGGTGACAAGTTGAACCGCGCGGCGGTGTATTTCATCACTGCCGAGCGTATGCAGGCTCACGGTTATGCGCCTCGCAAAGCGTTGTACGCCAAGTTTCTGCGCACCTTCGCCGAAGGCGTCGAACTGTCTGGCGAAAATACCCGGCGGTTTGAAATTCCCTACGACGGTGCCCATCTCGCCGGGCTGTTCACCCCGGCTGAGGGCGTAACTGACGCGGCGCCGTGTCTGGTGGTGATCAATGGCCTGGACAGCACCAAGGAGATGGTCCATCGCGCCGGGCTGTTCCCGCAATTGCTTGCCAAACGCGGCATCTCCAGCCTGTTCATCGACCAGCCCGGCACCGGCGAAGCCCTGCGCCTGCATGGCATGACCGCAGTCGTCAACACCGAACTGTGGGCCAGCCCGCTGATGGACTACCTGCAAACCCGCCGCGAAATCGACCCGCTGCGTATCGGCTTGCTGGGGGTGTCCCTGGGTGGGTATTACTGCCCGCGCGCTGTAGCGTTCGAACCGCGCTTCGCCCTGGGCGCAGTGTGGGGGGCGAACCATAACTGGGGCGAAATGCAGAAGCGCCGCCTGGCCCGCGAAGGTGAACGACCGGTGCCGCACTACTGGGAGCACGTGTGCTGGGTGTGGGGTGCGAGCAGCATGGAGGCGTTCATGACGCTCGCCGAGCAGGTGCACCTCAACGGGGTAATGGAGCGTATCAAGGTGCCGTTCCTGGTGAGTCATGGCGAGGCCGACCGACAGATTCCGCTGGCGTACGCGCATCAGTCCTATGACCAACTCACCAACAGCCCGGATCGCGAATTGAAGGTGTTCACCCCGCGTGAAGGCGGTATCCACCACAGCAGCCTGGACAACACCTCGAACGCCGGCGCCTGGATTGCCGATTGGGTTGCTGAGCGCCTGGGCGGTACTACCCACTCCGGGTGAGCGCTCAACAACGGTCTATTTCGGGCTTACTGCTCTTTGCTGCAATCCCGCGGCGTGATGCCTTTCTCCTTGGCGTACTGCGCCGCCGAGGCTTCGATGATCGGCCGCAGCAGGGCGCGGTCGGCCTGTACCCAGTCGCTGATCAGGTTCCAGCGTTGGCCATCCCATTGCTGGAAGCGCACGGCGCCGCCGCCTTCGTGGTCGGCGCAGGAGAGTTTCAGCGGTTGCACCAGACCCTTGGCGCCCAGGGCCTGCAGGCGTGCGTCGTCGAGGTTCAGGTGTTCGAAGCCCCAGCGTACCTGCTCGCCGGTCAATGGTTTTTGCCCGTATTTTTCCTGGGCCAGGCGCAGGGCTTCGACGTTGAGGATGCCGTTGACCACGCCCAGGTTGTAATACACGGTGCCGAAACGCTTGGGGTCGGCCAGGTTGCCCTTACCGGCGTCTACCACGCTTTGCTTGATCCCTTGCAGCACCGGGAAGTCGGTGCCCGACGGGTGGGTGGTGATCGAGATAAAGCCTTTGGCGGCGGCACCGGCCGGTACCACGTCTTCTTCGGAGTTGCTCCAGATATTGCCGATGATGTGATCGGCCGGGTAGCCGACTTTCTGCGCGGACTTGAGCGCCACCGGGTTCATCACACCCCAGCCGCGCAGGATCACCCAGTCGGGCTTGAGGCGTCGGATGTTCAGCCACTGCGATTGCTGCTCGTTGCCGGGGTGCGGCACTTCCAGCAGGGTCAGTTCGAAGCCGGCGTTCTTCGCCAGGGTTTCGAGCACGCCATTGGTTTCCTTGCCGTAGGGCGAGCCGTGGTAGAGCACGGCGATTTTCTTGCCCTTGAGCTTGTCGGCGCCGCCTTCGCGTTGGCCGATGTAGTTGATGATCGCCGAGACTTCCGAATACGGGTTGAGCTGCAGCGGGAACACGTAGGGGAACACGCTGCCGTCGGTAGAGTCGGTGCGGCCATGGTTGATGGTGATCAGCGGCAGCTTGTCGGCGGTGGAGCGGTCCAGGGTGGCATAGGCGATGCCGACTGACAGCGGGTTGGTGGCGGCGGCCGGTGCACCGTTGAGCCCACCCTTGAGGCGCTCATAGCATTCGACGCCTTTTTCCACCACGTACTCGGTCTCGCATTCGCTCCAGGTCAGCTTGACGCCGTTCACCCCGCCCTTGGCATTGATGTATTGCAGGTAGTCGATAAAGCCCCCGAAGAAACCGGTGCCACCGGCGGCGTACGGACCGACCCGGTAGCTCTGCAACGGGAAGTATTGTTCGTTGGCAGCCTGGGCGCCGGCCGTGAGCCCGGCGGTGATCAGGGCCAGGCCCAAGGCCAGGCGGCGCAGCGATAAGCGGTGTGTCATGGAGGTCATTCCTGGGGGGTTATTGAGTTCAGTAACGCAGCGGCCAAACCCTGGCCCGTTGACGAAAGCGCTGCCACAGACGGGCCAGCCCCTCCGGTTCCTTGATCAAAAACGCGATGATCAGCGCGCCAAACAGCATCTTCTGGATGTTCTCCAGCTGTCCGGCATCCATCAGTCCAGCGGGCAACAGCGCGAAGAGATTGGCCAGCAGGATCGGGAACAACACGATGAATGCCGCGCCAAGGACGTTGCCGAGCACGCTGCCCAGGCCGCCGATAATGATGATGAACAGCACCTGGAACGAGCGGCTCAGGTCAAAGCCGTGGGGCTCGACCGTGCCGAGGTAGGCGAACGCCCACAGTGAGCCGGCGACGCCCAGGTAGAAGCCGCTGATGGCAAACGCCAGCAGCTTGGCCTTCAGCAGGCGAATGCCGATGACGGCAGCGGCGGTGTCCATGTCGCGCACCGCCATCCAGTTGCGGCCCAGCTCGCTGCGCACCAGGTTCTTGCCCAGCCAGAACAGCGTCACCACCACGGCCAGCGTCAGCACGTAGCGGCCGCGCGGTGAGCTGAAATCCAGCCCGGCAATCAGCAGCGGCGGTGAGGTGATCACGCCCGAGGCGTTGTCGTTGGTAAACCAGCTGAAGCGGGTGAGCACCCACTCCACCACGAACTGCGCGGCCAGGGTCGCCACCAGCAGGTAAAAGCCCTTGATGCGCAGGCTCGGCAAGCCGAAGAACACCGCCACCGCGGCGGCGATCACGCCACCCAGGGCAAAGCTCACCAGCAGCGGCAGGCCGGGCACCCGCAACTGCAGGTTGTAGGCGGCAAACGCGCCCACCGCCATGAACGCCGCCGAGCCGAGTGAAAGTTGCCCGGCGTAGCCCGTCAGCAGGTTGAGCCCCAGCCCGGCCAGCGACAGCACCAGCAGCGGCACCAGGATCGCGCTGAACCAGTAGTCATTGCCCAGCCAGGGCACCGCAAAAAACGCCACGCCCAGCAGCAGCCACAGCGCGACGCGGTCCTGGCGCAGGCGAAAGGTGCGGCGCTCGGCCGCGTAGGAGGTGCTGATTTGACCGACTTCTTGATACAACATGCAGGCATTTCCCCAAGGACAATCAAACCCGTTCGATGGCGCGCTCGCCGAACAACCCGGCAGGCCGCACCAGCAGGAACAGCAACGCGAGGACGTAGGGCACCCAGTTCTCGATGCCGCTGCCGATGATCGGGCCGAGGTAGATCTCGGCGATCTTCTCCGCTGCGCCGATGATCAGGCCGCCGACAATCGCCCCGCCGATGGACGAGAACCCGCCGATGATCAGCACCGGCAGCGCCTTGAGCACCACCAGCGAGAGCGAGAACTGCACCCCCAGGCGCGCGCCCCAGAGCAACCCGGCCACCAGGCCGACGAACCCGGCCACCGCCCACACCAACGCCCAGATGCGCGGCAGGCGAATACCGATGGCCATGGACGCCAGCGGGTCATCGGCCACCGCACGCAACGACAGGCCCACCCGGGTCTTGTTGAACAGCAGCGACAGCACGATCACCAGGGCGGCGGCGGTGCCGGCGGCAAACAGGTCGAATTGCGAAAGCAACATGCCGCGGATTTCCAGCGGCTCGTCGGCGATGCCCAGGTCCAGCCCGTGCACCTGCGCACCCCACAGGAACTGCGCAAAGCCTTCGATCAGGTAGGACAGCCCGAGGGTCGCCATGAAGAGGATGATCGGTGGACGATTGACCAAGGGCCGCAGCACCACTTTTTCGATCAGCAGCGCCAGCACCACCATGCTCGCCAGGGTGATCAGGAACGCCCAGGCAAACGGGAAGCCGCGCTCCAACAGGCTGACAAACGTCAGCGCGGCGAACAGCACCATGGCGCCCTGGGCAAAATTGAACACGCCGGAGGCCTTGTAGATCAGTACAAAACCAATCGCTACCAGGGCATACATCACGCCCGCCAGCAGGCCGCCGATCAGCACTTCGAAGAAAAATTCCATGCTCAGGTCCCCAGGTAGGCGGCGATGACATCGGGGTTGGCGCGCACCTGTTGCGGGGTGCCGTCGCCGATCTTGCGACCGTAGTCGAGGACCACCACGTGGTCGCACAAGCCCATGACCACGCCGATGTCGTGTTCGATCAGCACCACGGTGGTGCCGAACTCGCGGTTGATGTCGCGGATGAACTGGCTCATCTGGGCTTTCTCCTGAGCGTTCATGCCGGCCATGGGTTCATCCAGCAACAGCAGGGTCGGTTCGGCGGCCAGGGCGCGGGCCAGTTCGACACGTTTTTGCAGGCCATAGGGCAGGGTGCCCACCAGCACATGGCGCCAGGGATGGATCTGCAGGAAGGCAATCACCTTTTCCGCGTGCAGGCGGTGGGCGTCGTCCTCCCGTGGCGCACGGCCCAGGCGCAGCATCTGTTCCAGCCAACTGCTGCGGCGCTTGAGGTTGCGCCCGGTGAGCACGTTGTCGAGCACGCTCATGCCTTTGAACAGCGCGATATTCTGGAAGGTCCGCGCAATCCCGCCTTCGGCCGCCTGGTGCGCACGCATGCGCCGCCGGGTCTGGCCGGCGTAGCGGATGCTGCCGCCCTGGGGGTGGTAGACCCCGTTGATCACATTGAGCAGCGAGCTTTTACCCGCGCCGTTGGGGCCGATCAGGCCGCAGATGTCACCGGCCTTGACCTCGAAACTGATGGAGGTGATGGCCTTGATGCCCTTGAACGACAGGGAGATGTCATCGAGCCGCAGTAATACCGCTTCAGTGGGTGTGGGCATGGAAGGCTCGTCAGGCAGATTGAGGCAGCAAGTGGTCGCTGGGTTCGTGGCGGGTGGACGGCTCTTGCCAATGGCCGGGACGAATGCCCAGGGCCGCAAAGAAGGCGGCACTTTCCGGATGCAGCGGCGGCCCGACCAGCAAGGGCACGCGCAGGCGGCTCATGCCCAGCACATCCAGCAACGGGCGACGCACCAGCCAATGGCCCAGCCAGCGGCGCACGGGGGAGGGTGTCGGCTGCATGGCCCAGTCGTATAAACGATGGCTGAAGTTGCCCGGCAGTGGCAGGCGTTCACGCACCCATTGCTCCAGGCGCCCATAGGATTCGCGGGTGCCCAGCACCAGGGTCGGGCCCAGCTCGCGGCGGTCGGTGTCGCGGGTGGCGAGGGCCTCGGGGAAGTTCAGCCGAAAGCCGGCGTGCAGCCAGGGCGCGAGCAGGTAGCGTGCCTGCCCGCTGGCGGCAAACACCCGCGCGGCGAGGGCTTCGTCGTCGGCGCCGAGGTGTTCGCGGTCGACCAGCGTTCGGGCGCCCGCGAGCAGTTGCCCGTGGGTCAAGTGCAGGGAGGTGTCGGCATGAAAGACGAAGGCGGTGTCGTTCGGCTGCGGGGCGTGGGCGGGTGGCGGTGCATCGGCACGCAGCTCGGTATAGTCGATCAAATCGGCGTCTGCGAACTGGCTCAGGCCACGCCCGTCAAGAAACACCACCACCCCGCGTTCACCGAGTTGTTGCAGCGCTTCCAGGTCTTGCACGAGCACGAAGCGCGGTCGCAGCCCGGCCAGCAGCGCCCGGTTGTCGCGGTCCGGGTCCAGCAGCGTCACGCTGGCGCCCAGCCATTGCGCGGCCAGCGCCAGCAGCAACGCTTCGGGGCGCGCCTGGCTGAGGATCAACAGGTTATCGTCAGGCCCGAAGCGGCGCTGATGCAAGGCGGCGGCGAGCTGGCTGACCTCGTCAGCCACCGCGCTCCAGCTGCGCTCATGCCATATGCCCAGGCGCTTGAAGCGCAAGGCAATCGCCGACCCTCGGGTGTGGGCTTGGCGCAACAGCGCCTGGGGCAGTGTCTGGGGCATGGGGGTATTCCTTCGTCAGTATACGAAGGCGATTGCACGCGCCATGCCAGAGGATTAAATGCTTTTATTTCAATGGGATATGTGGATTTTTGGGGGAGGAGGCGTGTGTTGATTCAGCACAAGCTGTCCAAGCAGTGTTGTTGGGCCAACAGCGATGGGGCCATTGCTGGAGCGCCACCTGTCGCCGGCAGGGCTCCAGCTTGTCACGCCGGGATAAGCCCCGCGTCCCGATAACTCTGGACCAATTCGTCGTACAAACCGAGATCGGCCCGGGTGCGAGCAATCAACTGCGCGCCGGCAATGGCGGTGTAGATGGCACGCGCGCGACGCTCGCAGGCCTCTGCACCGGCGGGTTCGAGCTCAGCAAGCAACGCCGCCAGCCAGGCTACGTTGATATTGGCAAACGTCAGTATCTCTTCCTTCACCGGCTCCGGCAGGTCCTTATATTCGGCCGCCATAAAGCTGGAGAGGCACAAGCGGTTGCCGTCTTCGAGTGATTTTCGAAAGATGCTCGGATAAGCACGCAGGCACTGCAGCGGATCCGGGTTCTCACTGCGTATCGCCGCGAGGGCGTTGGCAGCGTCTTCCCAATAGCGCCTGGCAACGGCTGCGCCGAGATCGGCTTTGCTCGGGAAGTGGTAATAGATACTGGCGTTCTTGATCCCCACCGTTTCGCCGATGCTGCGGAAGTTGATGCCACTGTAGCCGTAGTGCTGAGCGGCGAGTCTGGCGGCCTCCAGAATCGCTTCGCGGGCATTTTCACTCACGTGTGGATTGCTCTTCAGTGTGGGGAGGGGCGAATTCTACGCTGATAAGGTTTTACCTGCCAACTGGTAGGTAATGCTTGACAGTCTGAAATAATACCTCCAGTCTCCACCTACCACTTGACAGGTAGGCGAGCAGATCATGACGTTCCAACAACCACAACCCGACGTATCCCAACCGCCGTTGATGAAGATTTATGATTGGTACAACGGCCCCTATCCAGCGCGCGTTCGTATAGCGCTGGCCGAGAAAAATCTGTTGCCGCGCGTTGAGTTCGTGTCGGTCAACCTATGGAAAGGGGAGCACAAACAACCTGAGTTCCTGGCCCTCAACTACTCCGGCACCCTGCCAGTGCTGCAACTGGACGACGGCACGTTCATCGCTGAATGCACGGCTATCACCCAGTACCTGGACACGCTCGATGGCAACCCGACCCTCACCGGCATGACGCCGACCGAGCAAGGCCTGATCCACATGATGACCAAGCGCGCAGAGATTGAATTGATGGATGCGGTCAGCGTGTATTTCCATCATGCCACCCCTGGGCTTGGGCCTGAGGTAGAGCTTTATCAGAACGCCGAATGGGGCATGCGCATGCGGGACAAGGCGGTCAGGGGGATGCACTATTTCGATAACGTGCTCAAGACCCGCGACTTTGTGGCGGGCGATGCCTTCTCGATGGCCGATATCGCGTTACTCGGCGGCATGATCTTCGCGGACCTGGTGCAATTGCCGGTGCCGCAGACGTGTGAAGCCCTGCGCGCCTGGCAGGCCAGGGTCAACGAGCGACCTAGCGTTCAGGCCTGGCGTGCAATGGTCGCACAACCGCACTGAGGGCAACGGCCCGCATAGCGGCCGCCAGCCCGGCCGCTGCGCTGGTGAGGGGCAGCGGGCCGGCCGTTACCTGCACGGCGGCCGCGCTCATCGACGCCTGGCCCAGCGCAACCCGTGTCATTCCATCCCTATAGGCGGCATCGGCAGCTCTGGCGATTGTCGCCAGGTAGCCGTCGATGTCACCCGCCTTGAATAAGCGCCATGCCCCCGGAACCAGCCGCACTTCGACGACCGCGTTCGATTGCAGCGCGGCCTTGTGAAACAGCCGCGCGGTAGGTTCGAGGGTGGTTTCCACCGCGCACAGCACCGCAATTTTTCCGCCATCCTGCACCGCCGAGGCGGCCAGCGCTTCGTCTGTCCTCAGGATCGGGACACTGCTGCAGATACCTTCAACGACCGGACCCAGGGTCGAGCAGGTGAGCACCACGGCGTCGGCCTGTTCAGCCAGTGCAAGCAGGGCTGATGCGGTGGATGCGCAGATGTCGGCGCTCAGATGACCGGCGTTTTCGGCAGCAGCCAACAGGTCGGCGCGCACTTCATGGCGTAGCACATCAGCGCCGATACCCAGTGCTTTCGCGGCGGTTTCAAACACGCTGATATTGCTGGCGGCGGTATGAAGGCAGGCAATGCGCATGGGCTGTTTCCAGTGCTGAAAATGTCGACGATGGTTAAGATGCAGCCCGCACTCACCTAACGCAAGGACAGGGTATGCCGCTGATCATGGAACGCGTAGAACAGGCCCGCAACGGCATTAACGACAAAGTCATCTGCCGCATGCCCTCAGGCTGGGCCGTGATGGGCGATGTGCAATTCCTGCCTGGCTACTACCTGCTATTGCCCGACCCGGTGGTCGCCAGCCTGAACGACCTGGATGCCGACGCCCGCGCGATCTACCTGCTCGACATGGCGCGCATCGGCGACGCGGTGCTGCAAGCCAGCGGTGCATTGCGGATGAACTACGAGATCCTGGGCAATTCGGAGCCGGAGTTGCATTGCCATATTTTCCCGCGCTACGCCTCGGAACCGGATGACAAGCGCAAGATGCCCGTTTGGTTTTATGACTGGAAAAATGCGCTGCCGTACGCAGAAGACGTGCATGGGGAGCTGCGTAAGGCTATCGCGCAATTACTGGCAGGCTGATGCGTTTACCCTGCGATGTCGTTCAGTTCTGCCAGCACGTCGTCCGTCAGGTCCAGTTCGGCTACGGCGAGGTTTTCTCGCAAATGAGCGACCGATGAGGTCCCCGGAATCAGCAGGATATTCGCTGAGCGACGCAGCAACCACGCCAGGGCCAGTTGCTTTGGCGTTACGCCCAGGCGCTGGGCAACGTTGGTCAGTGTCGATGATTGGACCGGGGTAAATCCGCCTAGGGGGAAGAACGGTACATAGGCGATGCCGTCCCTGGCCAGCTCATCGATCAAGGCGTTGTCGTGTTGGTGGGCGATGTTGTACAGGTTCTGCACGCAGACGAACTCAATCAGGCCACGGGCTTCGGCCACTTGCGTCGGCGTGACGTTGCTGATGCCGATATGGCGTACCAGGCCCTGCTGTTGCAGTTCGGCGAGTGCGGCCAGGGGCGCTGCGATCGAGCCTTCTGCCGTGCCCATCAGGTTGTGGGTGCAACGGAAATTGACCACATCCAGCACGTCCAGGCCCAGGTTACGCAAGTTGTCATGCACGGCCTGGGTCAGTTCCGCCTTCGATGCTGCGCCATGCTATCCACCTTGATCGTCGCGACGGGCGCCGATCTTGGTGACGATCGTGAGGTCGTCCCGGTAAGGATGCAGTGCCTCGCGGATAATTTGGTTGGTGACGTGCGGTCCGTAGAAATCGCTGGTATCGATATGGTTCACACCGGCTGCGACGGCCTCACGCAGTACCGCCAGGGCCGCATCCCGGTCCTTGGGCGGGCCGAATACACCCGGCCCAGCCAGTTGCATTGTGCCGTAGCCGATGCGGTTGACCTTATGGTCGCCAAGGGTGAAGGTACCGCTGCTTGCCAGGTTGCTCATGACTGCTGCTCTTGCTTGAACTGAATAAGGCCCTAATATGAAGGATCCTTCAGATTTTGGAATTCGCATTCCATGAGCACCGTCAAAGCGTCATTGAAACCAAGAAAATCAGCGGTTCAAGCACGCTCCGCGGCAACCGTCGAAGCATTGCATGAGGCAACCCTTCAGGTTTTGACCCAGCAGGGCCTGGTGCGCTGCACCACTACGCGGGTGGCGGAGCGCGCGGGAATGTCGGTGGGCAGTCTCTACCAGTACTACCCAAATCGCGATGCGTTGCTCGCCGCCATTCTGGAAAAACACCTGGTGCGCGTGGCCGATAGCGTCGAACTGGCGTGCTCCGGGCTTCAGGGCGCGTCGGTTGCGGAGATGGCGGGCGGCCTGGTCAAGGCATTACTCACCGCAAAATTGCGCGAACAGGCGGTATCCAAGGCGCTGTATGCGATCGCAGCCGAACGCGGCGGGCCGGAGTTGGTCGCACGTATCAACCTGCGCATGGTGGGCGCGATTGCAGCCATGCTGGCAACGGCGTCCGACGCCCACTTTGACGACCCTGGCCTGGTCGCGGCGATCTCGCTGAGTGCCATCGTCGGCCCGGTGCGCACCCTGCTTGAGGGGAACGCCGCGCCTGCGTTCGAGGCTGCGCTGGAGCAGCAAACCATCTTGATGCTGAGGGCGTATCTGCAGGCTCATCAACCCCCGACCCCAAGGAAGACCCATGCGTGAACGAAAGGCTGCACGACTGCTGGTGATCAACCCCGCGCACGAAGTACTGCTCTTCAGGTTCATCCATAAAGACGGCGCACTGGCCGGTCAAAATTACTGGGCTACCCCTGGCGGCGGTGTCGAACCGGGGGAGACTTTCGAGGCCGCTGCAATCCGCGAGCTGCGCGAGGAAACCGGTATCCAGGTGCAGGCCGTTGCCGCGCCTATCGCCGAGCGCCGGTTTGCGCTGATGCTGCCCAGCGGTGAAACGGTGTCGGCCGTCGAGCACTACTTTGTGGTGCACACCGCCAGCACCGAACTGTCCAGGGCTGAGTGGACGCTGGAAGAGACCCAGGTGATGGCGGACCATCATTGGTGGTCGGCTCAGGCGTTGCGTGCCACCGAGGAAACGGTCTGGCCTGAAGCGCTGGTTGACATGCTGGTGCAAGCCGGCGTGTTCAGCGCATAGCGCCGAGAATCCCGGCCGTCTCGACCACCCTGGCGTAGTCCATGGCCAGGTTGCTCAGCGACAGCGCGTGCACGTCCTCCGCTGGCCACAGGCGCCCGGACCCATCGGTTTGATCGAAGGTGTAGCAGGCGTCTGGGGCGACGAGCACATCAAAGCCGAGGTTGCCGCCTGTACGTGCCGTTGCTTCGACGGAGTTGTTGGTGATCACCCCGGCGATCACCAGTTGCTTGATCGAACGCGCGTGCAGCCAGCGTTCCAGCCCGGTGGCGATAAAGGCACAGGGTACGTTCTTTTCCACCACGTGTTCGTGGGCCAGCGGTTGCAGCGCAGGCTGAAATTCGCAGCCCGGCTGGCCCGGCCAGAATACCGAGCCGGTGGTACGGGAGATGTGCCTGACGTGCACCACAGGCCGACCCGACTGCCGCCAGGCGCCGAGCAATTGCTGCAACTGTTGCTCGGCCTGCGGGTTGTTGCGGCGCCCGAGCTTCGGGTCATTCATGCCCTGCTGCATGTCGATGAGCACCAATGCAGCGTTGGTGGCTAACGGTTCCATGGCGCGTCCTTTGGCTCGTGAGGCACAAAACATAGCAGCCATTGAGTGCGCCTAAACAGCGATTTGTTCGAAGCCTTCGCCATTTGCCTTTACACTGCCGCCCCCGAATTTCAGCAAGGATGCGTTGGATGCGTACGCGACTCAGCGGTGTACTCCTCTCCCTGGCCCTGGCCGCTCCCGTCATGGCCGAGCCCCGTTCGTTCTCGGTCAATGACCCCAGCGGTCAATACCTGGTCGAGGTGTTGTTCCCGGAGGTGCCGCAGGACTTGCAGCACCTGGCGCCGGCGCTCATCACCCTGCGCGACAAACGCTCCCTCGAAATCCTTCAGCAATTGCAGACCCCGGATGCCCAGGTGCCGCTGGACCAGCAAGGCAGAACCGTGGACTGGCGCCTGATGGGGGAGAACGGCGTGGTGTACTTCGCCGATTTCAACCAGGACGGCCGCCAGGACCTGGCGATCCGCAATGGCACCGGGGCGGATAAGGACTTCCAGTCCAGTTACGACGTGTATCTGCAAGACCCGCACAAGCCCCACTGGGTGCTGAATGGCCCCTTGACCGAGCTCGCCAAGGAGACCTCCGGCGGGATGTTTTCGATCAATCCCAAGGACGGCATTATCCATTCGCAGACCGACCGGGGTTGCTGCTGGACCCGCGCCAGCCGCTATCAGATGCGCGACGGCAAACTGGTGCGACTCAGCGCGTACACCCAGGCGGAAGTGCCGGCGACGGACGATGACGCCAACAACAGCATGCCCAGCGGCTACATGCTGCGCACCACCGGTGAGTGGAAGGACGGCCAGTGGCTGGAAACGCCCAGGCTGGAAGGGCCGGTCAACGAAGACCCCGAGTTCCTGGCCGGCACCCTCAACGGCAAGATCCCGGTGCAGCTCTGGTACCAGCAACAGGGCGCGGTGCTGATCGGTGAGTTGCGCTACACCAAAAGCGGTAGCGGCAAGCCGATCAAACTGGTGGGGGATCAGGGGGAATACGGCGATCAGTCGTTTATCTACCTGCACGAATATGCCGATGACGGCCGTCAAACCGGCATCTGGCGCATCACGCGGGAAACCGTCGAACCTTATGCCTACGCGGGCACCTGGATCAGTGGCGCCAGCGGCGACCAGCCCGAACTGCAGATTCAACTGCATAGGCAGGACCGGGAGCCTGAGTACGACAAACTCGGCGACGTGGCCCGCGACCAGCGCGATGGCCATTACCAGATGCGCGACGACTTCCTCGACCGCGACGGTGACCTGGACCTGAAAATCCTTCCCGAACGCGATGCCCAGGGCCGGGAAGTGGCGGAACTCAGCGTGACGCTCAAAGACACCGGCACCGACAAGATCATCATCACTACGCACCAACGCGTGCCGATGGAAACCGCAAACCTGATCATCGTGCGCGCACCCCAGGCGCCCCCTCGGGCCGGGCCGTATCATATCCAACTGGTGAAGGGTTTTGCCGTGATCGAGCACAACTCGGCGCCGGACAGCCAGGACTATCTGACCGGGTTTTATCGTAAGCAGCCCTGAGGCTTGGGAGCAATGCTGCCTGAGTGTCGATCCTGGCTCAGGCGGTTAGATACATCGGGTATCTTCAACCGCCGGCCGCTTCAGGCTCGGCGCACAATTGATTGATCAAGGAAGCAGGCAATGGCACTCAGGGTGATGGTGATCGGCGGCTACGGCAACTTCGGCAGCATCATTTGCCGGCACTTGGCGGGCGCGCCGGGCATTGAGCTGGTGGTCTCGGGCCGCCACCCACACAAGTTGCGGGGCAAAGTCTATGCGTTGAAAACATCCTCCGGCCGCGAGTGCGAAAGCTGGTGCGGCGACGCCATGGCGGTCGGGTTCGCTGGCGTCTTGCAGTCGATGGACATCCAGTTGGTGATCCACACCGGCGGCCCGTTCCAGGGGCAGTCCTATGCCGTCGCCCAGCACTGCATCGACGCGGGCGTGAACTACTGCGACCTGGCGGATTGCCGGACCTTCGTCAATGGCATCGGCGTGCTGGACGCGAAAGCCCGGCAGGCGGGCGTGGCCGTCCTCAGCGGTTGCAGCTCTGTGCCGACGTTGTCGTCCGCCCTCATCGATCAGTACCGCGATCGCTTCATGCGCATCGACGCCATCGAGCATGGCATTTCCTCGTCGGCCAAGATGCCGGGGCTGTCGACCATCGAAGGCGTGCTTGCCTATGCGGGCAAACCGATCAAGCAACTCAAGCAGGGCCAGGTGCACGACGTGCTGGGCTGGCAGGACCTGACGCTGCGCAGGATGCTGATCGCCGCCAGCCGTACCGGCAATCCGCAGGTGATCGCCCATGTGGCGCGCATGGTCGTACGGTTCGACACCTGGATCACCACGCCGGCGGGCGTCATCCAGATCATCACGGGCTTGCTGCTGATCCGGCTGGCCGGGCTGCCGGTGACCACTGAATGGGTACTGACCGCGTTGATCATCTTCCTCTGCGTGGGCTCGCTGTGGTTGCCGGTGCTGGTGCTGCAGAAGCGCTTGCATCGGATGGCCTCTCGGGCGGTCCAGACCGAGACGGCACTGGATGATGGATACCGTGGTGTTTATCGGCAATGGTTCTGGCTGGGCGTTTTCGGGTTCCTGGGGATGTTTGTGATCGTGATGATCATGGTGACGAAGATGACGCCGTGGCAGTTGCTTGGGCTGTTGGTGAGGGCCTGACGCAGCCTCGCCAAGGCTCGACAGCTGCGACGGTCACATACTGCTGGCGATGAGGGGCGGGCCAAACACTTCGCGTATAAATCCCGGGGCGATATACCGCTCGTAATGCGCCTCGGACAGCAGGAAAAACTCCCGGTCAATGGCATCGCGCAAATCCGCCAGGCTGCGCTCGCGAAACTCCGGCAACAACGCCAACCCATACGCGTCCAGCCTGGAAATCACCCGAGCGCCCCGGGCAATCAACTGGTACGCCCAGCAATACGGCGACTGGTGCGGCATAAAGCGAATCTTGCGGTCCTCCAGTTGCTGGCGCAGGCGCTGCGGGTCGGACACCTCCAGCTTGCTGGCCATGACCTGCACCAGCAATTGCTCAAGGCGCAGCCATACCGCCTGCTTTTCCTCGGCGTTGTAGCCATTCCACTGGATCACTTCATGGTGATAACGCTTGCAGCCCCGGCAGACCAGGTCGCCGTAAACGGTGGAGCACAGGCCGACGCAGGGGGTCTTGATGGTTTGATTGGGCATAAAAAACATCGACAAGTGAAACAACACGGCCCCAGAAAGGGGCCGTTTTTTAATCAATCCCAGCTCAGCGCACCGCCGGTCTGATACTCGATCACACGGGTTTCGAAGAAGTTTTTCTCTTTCTTCAAGTCCATGATTTCACTCATCCACGGGAACGGGTTGGTCGTCCCCGGATATTCTTCCTTCAACCCAATCTGCGAAAGGCGACGGTTAGCGATGAACTTCAGATAGTCTTCCATCATCGCAGCGTTCATACCGAGCACCCCACGCGGCATGGTATCCCGCGCATATTCAATCTCCAGCTGCGTCCCTTGCAGGATCATCTGGGTCGCTTCTTCCTTCATCTCGGCATCCCACAGATGCGGGTTTTCGATCTTGATCTGGTTGATCACATCTATACCGAAGTTCAAGTGCATCGACTCATCGCGCAGGATGTACTGGAACTGCTCGGCAACGCCGGTCATTTTATTGCGGCGGCCCATGGACAAAATCTGGGTGAAGCCGCAATAGAAGAAGATGCCTTCCAGCACGCAGTAGTAGGCGACCAGGTTGCGCAGCAGCTCTTTATCAGTCTCGACGGTACCGGTTTCGAACTTCGGATCGGAGATCGAGCGGGTGTATTTCAGGCCCCAGGCTGCCTTTTTGGCGACCGATGGGATCTCGTGGTACATGTTGAAGATCTCGCCTTCGTCCATGGCCAACGATTCGATGCAGTACTGGTAGGCGTGGGTGTGGATCGCTTCTTCGAAAGCCTGGCGCAGGATGTACTGGCGGCACTCCGGATTGGTGATCAGGCGGTACACGGCCAGCACCAGGTTGTTGGCGACCAGGGAGTCGGCGGTGGAGAAGAAGCCGAGGTTGCGCATGACGATGCGGCGTTCGTCGTCGGTCAGGCCTTCGGGGTTTTTCCACAGGGCGATGTCGGCGGTCATGTTGACCTCTTGCGGCATCCAGTGGTTAGCGCAGCCGTCGAGGTATTTCTGCCAGGCCCAGTCGTACTTGAAGGGCACGAGTTGGTTGAGGTCGGCGCGGCAGTTGATCATGCGCTTTTCGTCAACGGCGACGCGGGCGGAGGCGCCTTCGAGTTCGGCGAGGCCTTCGGCGACGTCGAGTTTGTCCAGGGCAGCCTTGGCGCGGACGATGGCGGCGGAGTCACTGGCGGTGACGGCGCGGGCTTCGATGGCGGCGGCGGCGCCGGCACCGTCGAGGCGGTCCATGTTGGCTTCGCTGGCGTGGCCGGCGTTGGCGCCCTTGATCACGGCTGCACCGGTGTCCTCGTTGTCGACTTCATCCCAACTCAGCATTGAAATACTCCCTTCTGTTCTGTTTTGACGGCATGTGAACCCGTCCAAAAAAATCTTATTTGCAGGCTGCCAGGCATTGAAATACTGCGCAGAGTGTGGTCGGTCAATACCGATACTGCACACTATGTAGTGGTCTGTTCTGTTTGTGGGCACACTATATGGTGTGTAACAGAATGGGTCAACGCACAAGAATGGATCGAACGTCGCAGGGGGTAGCAGAACCGCCGCGGTCGTTCAGGATCCGCGCACGGCTTCGAGTAACAGCGCTTCAAACACCTGCTGCACCCGTGGCTCATCACTGTGGGCCACGTTGAAACGCATCGAATCGCGATGGGCCGGGTCGTAGCCGAAGAGCGCGCCCGGCGCCAGGACCAGGCTGCGTTTCAACGCTTCCTGGGCCAACCATTCGCCGTTCACACCCGCTGGCAGGCGTGCCCAGATAAACATCCCGCCCTCATAGGCCATCGGCAACTCGCACCCGCAGCGCCGCAGCCATTGCTCCACGCGCCCGCCGGCTTCCATCAGGCGTTGGACCATGCGCTTGCGGTGCTTGGCGTAGCCGCCTTCGCTGAGCATGCGGTAGACGATCTGCTCGAACAGTTCCGAGGTCACGCCGCCACTCATCAGCTTCATATGGGTAAGGTTGGCCGCCAGTTGCGGTGCGGCCACCACATAGCTGACACGGGCGTTGGCGCTGAGGACTTTGGAGAAGCCCGAAAGGTAGGTGACCTGGTCGAGGCCGGCGACAGTGGCCAGGCGCGGCGGTGGGTTGGGGTGCAGGTCGGCGTAGAGGTCATCTTCGATGATATGGCAGTGATACTGCTGGGTCAGTTGCAACAGGCGAAACGCCTGGCTGGGGCTGAAGGAGTGGCCGGTGGGGTTATGCAGCACGCTGGTGGTCAGGTACAGGCTGGGGCGATGTTCGGCCAGCAACTGCTCGAGAACGCTGAAGTCGAAGCCGTCGGGGCGCCGCTCGATGGTCACGATCTTGACCCCGTGCAAGGCCAGGTTGGCGTGAAAGTTGAAATAGCACGGTGCGTCGAGCAGCACCGTGTCGCCGGGCCTGGCGAGCAGGCGCATGAGCATGTCCAGGCCCTGCACGGTGTTGGGGGTGGTGATGATTTGTTCCACCGGCACCGACAAACCATCGGCATGCAGCTTCTGTTGCAGGGCCTGGCGCAAGGGCAGCAGCCCGGCGGGTGTGCCCAGTGCGGCGATGCGTAGCGACGGCGCGCGCACGGTGCTGCGCATGGCCTGGCGGAAGGCTTCGTTGTCCAGCCACGCTTCTGGCAAGTGGCCGCCGCCGGGGCGCAGGTCGCCGTAGACCGAGGCTAGGGGGCGGCGCAATACGCTGAGCAGGTCCTGGGGCAGCAGGTCGACCCAGCTCGCCGAGGCCGGGCGCACCCTGTCAACGGCCACGAAGTAGCCACGGCCCTGGCTGGAGGTGAGCAGGTTGCGCCCGCGCAGGCGGTCCAGGGCTTCGTTGAGGGTGAACTTGCTGACGCCCAGGACCTGGGTCAACTCCCGCACCGACGGCAACTTGCTGCCGGGTGCCCATTCGCCGGTCTCGATGAGCTGGCTGAACGCCTCGACGATCTGCTGCACCTTGGGTGTGCCGTTCACAAACGTGATGGCGGGTATAAACATAAACCTTCCTTGCGTTTACCGTTGATTTTACCGGTGAAGTTCGGCCGGATTAGGCCTGACTTTACCTGCCTTATGCAACGCCGCTTGCCTAAACTGCAGGCCTTCTCACCCTGGGTCCAAGGCCATGACCAGCGCATTGACGCTCTCTTCGTATCTCTACTTCCTGCTGTTTTGCGCCACCATGACCTTCAGCCCCGGCCCCATGACCCTGCTGCTGTTGAGTCTGGGCTTGAAGAGCGGTTTGCGCAGTTCGATCCCGGCGCAACTCGGTGCCAGTGTGTCGTACCTGATTTCCATCCTGATCTTTGCCGTGGGCTTTTCGGCACTGATCAAGGGCAATCTCGCCATCACCCAGGCCATTCAGTTGGTCGGAGTGGCCTACATTCTCTATCTGGCCTACAAGCAGTGGACCGGCAGCGGCGTGTCGATCGGCAAGGCGGCTGCCGTGGAGGGCTCGCGCAGCCTGTTCGGCAAAGGACTGCTGACCGGCTTTTCCAACCCCAAGACCCTCATCATGTTCAGCGCTGTATTCCCACAGTTCGCCGGGGCAGAGGAGCACCGTTCGGCGGTGGATATCGCCATCCTCGGGGCGACCTTCCTGGTGCTGCAATTTGCCAGCGGTTGCCTGTATTGCTACTTCGGCCAGCGCATCAAGCATGTGCTGGAAAACCCCCAGCGCCGTGTGGTGTTGCAGCGGATCACGGCGGTACTGCTGCTGGGTGTGGCATTGATGCTGGCCCGCGGTTTTTCCCACTGAACGTTTTAGCGGGGGAATTAGCAGTGGTGGCTAATTGCTGGCGCCCTGATAGACTCCAGGCATTCATCCAGGATTACAGCCCTCCATGCCAGCCGTTGGAGGAAAAGGACTTCCGCTCGCTACCCGTTTGTATAAATCCCGCACCTTAGGGCTGACGCTCGGTTTTGTGTGCGTGGTGTTTGGCATGTACCCGCTGGATCCGGCCCCGTGGGTGTGGGCCTGGATGGTGATCAACGCCTTTGTCTGGCCGGTCGTGGCCTTTCAGCGCTCGTTGCGTACTACCCATACGCTGCGCAGTGAGCGCCGCAATTTGCTGTTCGATTCGTTTTGCGGCGGTTTCTGGGTTGCGGCCATGCACTTCAACCCGCTTCCCGGTGTGACGACCCTGTCGATGATGACCATGAACAACGTCGCCATCGGCGGTCCGCGCTTCATGCTGGCGGGCTGGGCGGCGCAGGCGCTGGGCATCGGCACGTCGCTGTTGATATTCACCCCGGCCTTTATCGCCACGACCACCCCGGTCCAGCTCTATGCCTGCCTGCCGATTCTGATGGTGTACCCGCTGGCGCTGGGTTGGATCTGTTACCGTCAGGCGGTGACCCTGGCCCGGCATAAACGCGAACTGCTGGCGCTGAGTCGCACCGACAGCCTGACCGGCCTGCTCAACCATGGCGCCTGGAAAGACCACCTGGAGATCGAGTTCCAACGTTGCTGCCGCGAACAGCAAGGGGCCGCGATTGCATTGATCGACATCGACCATTTCAAGCTTATCAACGACACCTATGGCCACGTCACCGGCGACATCGTGCTGCGCCAGCTCGGCAAAGTGCTGCGCCAGAACCTGCGCACTACTGACCTGGCCGGGCGCTATGGCGGCGATGAATTCTGCGTGATCCTGCCGGGCATGCCGCTCAACCGTGCAACCGAAGTGATGGATGCGTTGCGCGATCGCTTCAACGCGTTGGCCTACGCCCAGGACCCTTCATTGCGTGCCAGCTTGAGCATCGGCCTGGCGCCGTATCAACCGGGGCACGTCGACTCAACCCGTTGGCTCAATGAGGCAGACCTGGCGCTGTATGAAGCCAAGAGCAGCGGGCGCAACCGGGTCAGTTCGGTGCAAGGCACTTGGTTGCGGTCGGTCTAGTGGGGTAGGGTGAGGCGGCACCCCAACAAAAAACAAGGATCGGTTCATGCCCTTCACCTTCCCGCGTACTTTCCTGGCCGCCACGTTGGCCTTGTCTTTTGCAGTCCCGGCCTACAGCGCCGAACCCCACAAACAGATCCAGGCCGACGCCGAGCAGTACAAGGCCCCGGCCTTGAAACTGCTGGAACGCCTGGTGAATATCGATTCGGGCTCCGGCTACGGGCCAGGCCTGACCCAGGTGAGTGACATCGCCGTCGATGAACTCAAACAGCTGGGCTTCACCATCGAGCGCGTGCCGGATGCCACCGCCAACAGCAGCCATGTGATCGCCACCCTCAAGGGCAACGGCAAGGCCAAAATCCTGCTGATGGCCCACATGGACACCGTGTTCAAGGAAGGCTCGGCGGCCGAACGGCCGTTTCACATCAAGGATGGCCGCGCCTATGGCCCCGGGGTGATGGATGACAAGGGCGGCATCGTCGCCGGCATCTACGCGCTCAAAGTCCTGAAGAACCAAGGGTTCAAGGACTACGCACAAATTACCTTCCTGCTCGATGCCAGCGAAGAAACCGGTTCCGACATCGCCTCTGAACTGATCCGCAACACCGCCAAGGCCCACGACGTCACGCTGAACCTGGAGCCCGGCCGCCCAGCCGACGGCCTGGTGGTGTGGCGCAAAGGCAGTGCCACCGCCGTGGTCGAAGTCAAAGGCAAAGCCGCCCACGCCGGCGTCGCCCCGGAGCTGGGACGCAACGCCGCCATGGAAGCCGCGCACCAGATTCTGCAACTGGGCAAACTCGGCGATGAAGACAAGAAGACCACCATCAACTTCACCGTGATCAACGCGGGCGACCGCACCAACGTCATCCCCGACCAAGCCACGGCCAAGGCCGACGTGCGTGCGGCATTGCCGGAAGAGTTCGACCGGATCGAGAAGGATTTGGTGCGGGTCTCCGCCAACAAGTTGATCCCGGAAACCGAAGTGACCACCACCCTCAAACGCGGCCTGCCGCCCATGCCGCAGACGCCGGAGTCGGACAAGCTGGTGGCGATTGCCCAGGGGATTTACGGGGAGCTGGGTAAGACGTTGACCATTGAAGGCAGCGGCGGGGCGGCGGATGCCAGTTTGTCCGCCGGGGTGGGGACGCCGACGTTGGATGGGTTTGGGATTGTAGGGGGGAATATTCATACGCCGCAGGAGTATGCGGAGGTGGAGAGCGTGGCGCCGCGGATTTACTTGTTGAGTCGGATGATTATGGAACTGAGTAAACGCTGATCAGGCTGGGAGGCTCACCCATTCAATTTGGCTGAGCCTTCATTCCTTGTGGTGAGCAGGCTTGCCCTGCGTGGACTGCGCAGCAGGCCAAAATATTAATAGCAAAGATCGTTATACGGCTGTTTTTTAAGTTGAATATTGGTTTTTTTGTAGGTGTTCATCAAACTTTCGAACTATGTGATTTAGCCATAACGGGCCTGAGGCCCATTGGTGTGGATAGTAGTAATAACAATGCTGTATATGCAGTAAATTTTCTTGAAGGTCTGGCTCATTGGTATACGAATTTATCAGCTCTAAAATTTCCTGTTTTACTGTCATGATTATTTCTCTAGGCGAGTCCAGTAGAAATGTATCAATGACATCATCGGCCGATGAATGATCTTCCGCCCAATCTTGATTAAAGTAAGCACCAAAAAATTGTTGTAACTCTGTTAATGGTTCATTCATTTTTCTGGGTATCCTGTTAGCAATAGATAGCCATCTGGCATTTTAGGAGCTCGTTTTATGACTAATAGGAACTTATAAACAGGTACGGATTTTGTTGCTCCATTTAGCATGCTTACCCCTACGGGTTGACTTGAGCTGCCTTTAATTAAGAGTTTTTCCTTGTTTCCACTTAAAAATGTAGTTATTTCTTGCTGGTGTGCAGTCAAGCTTTTGGACACTATAGCCTCAGCCTCTTCTAGAGTTTTGAAGGTGGATGAGGCTGGGATGTGCGGTTCTGATTCAAACCTAGCCGCTAACTGTTCGTCTGTTCGACCGACATGTTTTTCAATCAGGTGTCCTCCAGCCTTCTCGTGAGTAGTTAATACTCCAGGAGGTGCTTTTTTTGTTAAATCGTTTTTTGAATCCGGGCAATTTCCAATCTTACAGCTTAACCCTAACGGATCCACCCACCCCGTCGGATTGGGCACGTACTGGTACGCGTTGATCCCACCCGCCAGCTTCACCGGATCTGGCGTCAGGTAACACCCAATATCCGGATTGTAGTAGCGATGGCGGTTGTAGTGCAGCCCGCTTTCCTGATCGAAGTACTGACCCTGAAAACGTAGCGGGTTGTCGATTGTGCCTTTGTCGAGTCGGCTGATCTGGCCGTAGGCGCGGTAGTGCGCGGACCAGACGATTTCGCCGTCGGGATCGGTGAGTTCCTGCGGCGTGCCGAGGTGGTCGAGTTGGTAGTGATACGGCTTCGTTTCTTCTGGGCCGAAACCTTCCAACAGGGCCAGTGGACGAAAGCTGTCGGGTTCATAGAGATAGCTGCGATGGCTATCCGCATGGTGCTCGGCAATCAGCCTGTCGCCTTGCCAGAAAAACTCCGTGGTTAGGCCGTCCACGGTTTTGCTGATGCGCCGCCCAAACGGGTCGTAGCGATAGCTGGCGGTTTGGCCGTTGGGTTGGGTAATGCCGATCAGCCGATGCTGGCAGTCGTAGCGGTATTCGGTGACGAGTTGATGGCCTTTGCCGCGCCGCTCGCGGATGAGGTTGCCGAAGGCGTCATAGTCGTAGTGGCGGTCGCCCTGGATCATCAGGCGGTTGCCGGCGACGATATCGGGGCCGGGGCGGTCTTGCATCAGCAGGGTGCCGGCCGGGGTGTGGCCGAAGCGTTCCTGCAGGTCTTGGGAGTGGTCGGCGCGGGTGAGGCGGCCTAGTGGGTCGTAGTGGTAGTGGTGTTCGCCTTTGCGGGTGTCCAGCAGGCGGGTGAGGTTGCCGGTTTTGTCGTAGTCGTATTGACGTTGGTAGAGATGGTCTTGTTGCTGGGTGATCGCGTGGGCGTGCAGGCGGTGCTGGTCGTCGTAGTGGTAGTGGCTGAGGAGTTGGCCTTGTTGGCGTTGGTGTTCCTGGCCGGCTTTGAATAGATGAGACGTCAGCAGCGTGCCATTTAACTCGACGGTGGCGAGGTGGCCGCCTTTCGCATGATTAAAAACCAGCCGGTTGTTGTCGGGCAGGCGCAGGTGTTGAAGCTGGCCGCAGGCGTCGTAGCCGTAGCGCAAGGTGCCCCAGCCCTGGTGTTCGGCGGTGAGGCGGTTTTGTTGGTCGTATTCGTAGGCCAGCGCCCAGTGGCCGTCGTCGACGCTGAGGAGGTTGCCCTGCCGGTCGTAGGCATATTCAACAAGACTGCCGTCGGGCAGGGTTTTTCTGACGAGGCGTCCGGCGTGGTCTCGTTCGTAACGGGTAACGAGCTGACTACCATCGTCACCGTGTTCGGTCTTTTCCTGCAGGTTGCCGTTGAGGTCGTAGACGTAGGCCGTACGCTGCCCATCAAAACCGGTTTCCTGCTGGATCAGGCCATTGGGGTGGTAATCAAGTCGGTAGGTCTCGCCGACTTCGTTTTCGATCTCGGTCAGCAATAACCGCACGTTGTCGTAGCGGTAGTTGACCTGAGTGCCATCAGCGTTGATGCGCCGACTGATCAGGTGCAACCCGTCGGCGTATTCGTAGCGGGTGACGTGGCCCAATTCATCGCGTTCGGCGGTGATTTTGCCGTAGGGGTTGTAGCTGTATTCTCGACACGCCCCACCGGGCAGCACCACGCGAACCAACCGGCCCACGCTGTCCCACTGATACTGGGTCAGCGCGCCATGCTCATCCTCGCGCGCCACCTGCCGGCCAAGATCGTCATAGCGATAACGCTTGATCCCGCCATTTGGCAGTTGCTCTTCAAGCAACTGTCCGCGCTCATTCCACACCAGCCGATGGCAACTGTGATCCGGGTACCAAACCCCAACCAGTTGCCCGTATTTGTCATAGCTGTAGTCGGTGACATGACCATCGGGATCGGTCTTGCGGATGACATCGCCCTGGTCATTGCGCTCATATTTCCAGACCGCCAGACCCCGTCTTACAACCCGTACGAACCCGTTGTCATGCTCGTAGGACGTCGGCTCATCATCCCCGGGAAACAACGCCACCAAGCGTCCGGCTTCGTCGTACTGATACGCCGTCACCGCCCCCAGCGGATCCTGCTCAACCGTCAGCCGGCCCTTGTCATCGTAGGATTTGAAGTGCTGCGCACCGTCCGGATCAATCCGCTGCACCAGCCGCGCCCGGTCGTCATGGACATACACCTCCTGGCTACCATCGGCGTTATGCAGCGTGACACGGCCGTCGTCCCCCCAGGCATACCGCGTATCCATCTGCGGAAAACTGGCCCAATGTCGGACACATCGCGCCGCTTTGCCGGACCGTTCCCACGCCCAGAAGAAACTCGCCCCACCGGCCAAGCCCCGCTCAAGAATGACGTGCTGATCGTCGTAGCGATAAACCTCGCTTTCGCCGACGGCATTGGTCGCCGAGACCAGTCGGCCAGCGTCGTCGTAGGCGTAGGAAACGACGTTCTGCTCCGTCACCCATTCGTAAGGCTCACACCCCTTGGCCCGCTGAACCTGATAATCCACCGCCACGATGCGAGCGGACGAGTAACGCAAAAACAGCGCACACCCCGCACCGTTATCCAGCCGCTCAATCCGCCCCAAATAATCCCGAGAAATCCGCAGCCGGTTGTCGTACGCGTCGCTGATCGAGACCAGCACACCGTCGCGAAAGTGATAAAACCGCGACGCCTGGGCCAACACCAGTTCATCCGGCGACGTACCTAAATAGATCGCGGCTTCGGCCAAACTATTGGTGATGGCAGGTCGAGCAACAGTCGGCAGTGGAAACCCAATCGAGCGGTTCTCATGGTCCGTCCACACCACCGAATCGCCCGACACATCAAGCCGATGCGCCAGCGAATGACTCCAGCCAAACCCCAACCCGTCATCCACTTCCACCGCACTGGTGCGATACAGCCGGGTCCACTCGAACGGCAAGATCCCATCCAACGTGCCATCGGTGAGGGTGAGCAATTCCTCCCCGGTAACCATCGACACGGGGCAACCGTTGGTGACCGTCTTATCCGAAGAAGCCGCCGCATCCCCGTTGGGGTTCTTCCCTGAAACTGGAACATCATCGACAGGCTCCTGCCTGACCAACACCGTCTGCTGAGTCTTCCTGCGAGCCGCCGGCACCGGGTTCGAAACCACATGCTCCCCAACCTTCAACGGCGCAACCGGAATGGTCTTGATCGACGTTTCAGGCCCACCCAGCAGAACCGGTTTGGCGAGCTCGACATGCTCATCCATGGGCGATTTTCCGAACTGCCCCGCCATGCGCTCCAACCATCGGCGCGCACGTTGAGACTTGATGCCGCCCAGCACGTTGGTACTTATTCGAACCGCCATCCCCATCCCGGCAGTGGCGAGGCACAGCAACAAGTTGATCAATACGTCGGCGCTGATTTCCCCGAGCAACTCGTTCATATAGGGCGGTGGCAACAGACGCATCCAGCTGACCATTGCCGACAGATGGATGAACAGCAGCGGCTCATCGCTGAGCACCAACAAGCCCTTGGCGAGGGTGGCGGCGCCGAGGCTCAGCAGCTTTTCAAGTTCGTCCGCTGACAGGTAATGCAGCAGTTGTTCGGCATAGGCCAACGGATCGCCAAGCCACTGAAACAACTGCTTGACAGTGTCCCAGAGCGAATAAAGCGCTTCGCCGAAGCCGCGGGCATAGGCTTGATGCAGGGCGAGGTAGCGCTTGGGGAAGCTGGCTTCGGCGTAACCCTTCCACAACGGTTCGAAGGTGGTCTCCCATTCACTGCGCAACCAACCGTCCAGCGGGGCGATAACCGACTGATAAGAGGCATACAGCGCCTTGAAATGGTCTTTGGAGACGTTGGGGTAGAAGCTGACCCGGTACTGCTGGTTGCGATCACACTCGGTGATTTCGAGGATGCCGCTGGGGCCGATGGTCTTGTGGATCGGCTCGCCCAGGGGGCCGCCCTCTGGATCGATGCGCTGCACCATCACGGGCGTATTGCCAATGGGCACGAATCGAGCGCTCTGGAACATATGCACCAGGGTCAACGTGCCGTTTGCCTGGCACGTTGCGGTCGTGCTGCTGGGAAGGATGGCGCGGTTGATCGGCGCGACGAGCGCCACGTCATCCCCGACTTTGAAGACCTGTTCGATATCCAGGGCCGAAAAGCTAAAGAAGCTTTCCGCCCAGGTCTCGTAGGTATTGAGGCAGCGCCCGAAGTCGCTGAGAACGGATTCGATGTCTCGCGTCTTTGAATCCATGGCGGCCAGCACCAGGTAGCCAATGGCTTGGCGGGTCACCTCGATCATGAAACAGCCCCTTCAACCGGGGCTTTAACGAAAACCACCATCTGCAATCCCTCGCACTGTGTATTCAGGCGAGGGACTTTGCAGCGGTTTTCAGGGCAGGGGAGTAGCGCTTATCCGGCGCTTACGTGGGGCGTTTCGACAATTTTTGTCTTCTCCCGCCCCAGCACCAGGCTGCACAGCGCCGGCAGAAACAACAGCGTCAACACCGTGCCCACCAGCACCCCGCCAATCAGCACGAAAGCCAGGGACGACCAGAACACCGACAACGTCAGTGGAATAAACGCCAGCGCCGCCGCCAGCGCGGTCAATATCACCGGCCGCGCGCGCCGCACCGTGGCCTCGACAATCGCCGCGTGGATCGCCATGCCATGCTCCTGGTTCTGGCGGATCTGGTCGGTAAAGATCAACGTGTTGCGCATCAGGATCCCGCCGATCCCGATCAAGCCCAGGATCGCGTTGAACCCGAACGGCTGGTTGAACAGCAGCAAGGTCGGCACCGCGCCAATCAAGCCCAGCGGCGCGGTGGCGAAGACCATGAACATCACGCCGAAGGAACGCACCTGGAACATGATCACCGTGAGGGTCAGCAGGATCATGATCGGGAACAGCGCCGCCAGCGCCACGTTGGCCTTGGCGCTTTCTTCCACCGGGCCGCCGATATCGATCCGGTAACCGGCCGGCAGCCGGGCGATCAGCGGTTGCAGGTCTTTGTACACGGCCATTTCCACGTCGGGCGGTTGCACGCCGTCGATGATGTCGGCGCGCACTTCCACGGTGCTCGCGCGGTTGCGGCGCTTGAGGATCGGTTCTTCCATCACCGCCTGGAACTGCCCGACCTGGGCCAGGGGCACCGACGTGCCGGCGCTGTTGGTCAGGGTCATATTGTTGAGGTTACCGAGGTTCTCGCGCTGGTTGCCCTGGGCCCGGGCGACCACGGACACGGTGCGGTTGCCCTCACGCACTTCGGTGATCGGGTTGCCGCTGAGCAAGGCGTTGAGCTGGGATTTGACCTCGTTGGGGGTAAAGCCGAGCAGGCGCAGGCGGTCTTGATCCAGTACCAGGCGATAACCGCTGGTGCGCTCGCCCCAATCGAGAAAGGCGTCCTTGGTCAGCGTGTTGGCGGCGACGACCTTGCGCACGTCCTCGGACACGCCGCGCAGCACCTCCACATTCGGGCCGGACACGCGGAACACCACCGGGAAGGGCACCGGCGGGCCGAACAGCAATTGGGTGACCCGCACCCGCGCCGCCGGAAACTCACCGGCCGCAATTCGCTCACGCATGCGCAGCTTCAAGGCGTCGCGGGCGTGAGAGTCCGGCGTCTGTACGATCAGCTTGGCAAACGCCGGGTCCGGCATTTCGGGGTTCAGCGACAGGAAGAAACGCGGTGCACCACCGCCCACATAGGTGTCGACCATGCTGGTCTGCGGCTCTTGCAGCAGCGCCTTTTCCAGCTGCGCCGCCACCGCCTCGGTGCTCTTGAAGGCACTGCCGGGCGGCATATACACCTCAAGAATCAGCTCGGACCGGTCGGAGTTGGGGAAGAACTGTTTCTTCACCACGGCCATACCCAGTACGCACAGTACAAAGGCGCCGATGACCAACCCGGTCACCAGCCACCGCCTGCGTACGCAGGCTTCGACCAAATCACGCAGCTTCTGGTAATAGCGCCCGGCATAAATCGCGTCGTGGCCACCGGGCACCGGTTTGATCTGCGGCAGCAACTTCACGCCCAGGTACGGCGTGAACACCACCGCCACCAGCCAGGACGAGATCAGCGCAAAGCCGACGATCCAGAAGATATTGCCGGCGTATTCCCCCGCACCGGACCGTGCAAATCCCACCGGCAGAAAGCCGATGATCGTCACCAGCGTACCGGTGAGCATCGGTGCCGCCGTGGAACTCCAGGCGAAGGTGGCCGCATGAATCCGGTCAAAACCTTCCTCCAGTTTCACCACCATCATTTCAATGGCGATGATGGCGTCATCCACCAGCAGGCCCAGGGAAATGATCAGCGCGCCCAGGGTAATGCGGTCGAACTCACGCCCGGTGAGCAGCATGATCACAAACACCACCGACAAGGTCAGCGGCACCGCCGCCGCCACCACCAGGCCGACGCGAAAGCCCAGGGCCAGCAGGCTGATAACCATCACCACCGCGAGGGCGACGAAGAATTTGAGCATGAATTCATTCACCGCCAGGCTGATGTTCTTTGCCTGGTCGGAGACTTTGGCGAAGTTCACGCCCAACGGCAGGTCCGCCTGGATCCGGGCTTCCTCGGCCTTGAGGCTTTTGTCCAGCTCCAGACCGTTCCAGTGCTTTTCCATGATCACGCCTAGCATCAGCGCCGGGTCGCCCTGGTGGCGGATGCGGTAGCTGGGCGGGTCTTCATAACCGCGGCTGACGCTGGCTACATCGGCAATGCGCAGCACGCGACCGTTGACTTCCAGGGGCACGTTTTCGATCAGCGCCAGGCTGTCGAAGGCACCGTCGATACGGATATAGGCGCGCGCGCCTGCGGTTTCGACAAAACCTGACGGGGCCACGGCGTTCTGTGCGGCGAGGGCGGCGAAGATCTGCTCCGGCTTGATCCCCAGGGTCGCCAGGCGCTCATAGGAGAACTCGACAAAAATCCGCTGCGCCTGCTCGCCGAGGATATTGACCTTCTTCACCCCCGGCAGGTTGAGCAGGCCCTGGCGCAATTCCTCGGCCATCTGCACCTGTTGCCGATGGGGCAGGTGCTCGGCCTCCAGGGCGTACAGGGCGAAGTACACATCGGAATATTCATCGTTGAAGAACGGCCCGATCACCCCGTTGGGCAGCCTCGCGGCTTCATCGCTAAGTTTTTTGCGCGTCTGGTAGAACAGCTCCTGGATTTCGCTGGGGCGCGTGGACTCCTTGTAGGTCATGCGCATCGACACAAAGCCCGGCTGGGCGATGGTCTCGACGCGGTCGTAGTAGTCCAGTTCCTGCAGGCGCTTCTCCAGGCGGTCGGCCACCTGCTCCTGCATCTCCTGGGCAGTGGCGCCGGGCCAGGCGGCGGTAATGGTCATGACCTTGACGGTAAACGAGGGGTCTTCGGCGCGCCCCAGTTTGCCGAACGAGAAGATCCCGGCGGCGAGGATCGCAATGATCAAAAACAGCGTGACTGCGCGGTGCTTGACCGCCAGTTCCGAGAGGTTGATGCCGCGCATGCTCATTGGTCCTGTTTGCGGTTGAGGGCCAGCACCTGGGCGGGCAACAGCCGCACCGCATCGCCGCCGTGCAACAGGTGCGCGCCGAGGGCGACGACGACCTGGCCGGGGTTCACGCCGCTGTCGAGCAAGGCGTCTTCCTGGCCGAGGCTGGCGACCTTGACGGCGGCGAAGCTGACCTTGTCATCCGCGCCGATCAACCACACACCGGTGCCTTGCCCTGCATCGTGCAAGGCGCCGATCGGTACGCGGGTTTGTTGCGCCTGGCGATTGCCTTGCAGGCGCACGGTGATGGTCGAGCCGAGGGCGAAGCGCTCGACGTTACCGTGCAGCACATAACGGGCGCGGTAGGTGCGGGTGGTGGGATCGGCGCTGGCCGACAGTTCGCGCAAGGTCGCCGTCACCGCCTGGTCCGGGGCGCCGAAGGGGAAGGCCAGGGCTTTTTGCGCGGCCTGGTCGCGCTGGTTTTCCGGCAGGTTGACGATGGCTTCGCGGGCGCCGTCATGGGCCAGGCGCGCGACGACTTGCCCTTCGGCGACCACTTGGCCGCGGTCCACCCGCACGTCGGTGATGATGCCGTCGCCATCGGCCTTGAGCACCGAATAAGTGCGGCGGTTCTCGATCTGACTGGCGTCGGATTGCGCCGCGGCCAACTCGGCTTCGGCCACGCGCAGGTTGGTGGCCGACTGGTCGAAGATCTGCCGGGACACCGCACCAGTACTGGCCAGGCGCTGGTAGCGGTTTTCATCGTCACGGCGCTGACGCAGCTGGGCCTGGGCGGCGTTGACGCGGTTTTTCGCCGAGCGCAGGGCCAGCTCGAAGTCGCCGATGTCCAGCACCAGCAGGGTGTCGCCACGGGAAACGTGCTGGCCGGGGTCGACCTTGCGTTCGATGACCTTGCCGCCGACCCGGAAGCCCAGGTCGCTTTCCGTACGCGCAGCCACCACGCCGGTATAGGCGCCTTGCTGAGTGCCGGCGGCCTCGACCTTGGCGGCGAGTACCGGACGCGGTTGCGGCGCTTGGGCGGCGGTGTCGGCCTGGCTGTTGCAGCCGCTGAGGACGATCAACAGGGCCAGGGGCGTGAGAAGGCGCGGGGGGAGAGGGATCATGTCGGGCTCCGGGGATTACCATTGGGCAAAAAATTATGGACATAATTTTTTACGCATATTATGGTCGAAATATAAATAAATCCAGCCTCGGATAATCCCCATGTCGAACGCCCCGGCCCCATCGCGAAGCTTGTTGTTTTTACTGGTGGCCTTGACGGCGCTGGGTGAAGTCTCGACCCAATTGATCATTCCAGGCTTGGGTCTGATCGAGCACGCCCTGTTGGCGCCACCGGGTTCGGCGCTGATGGCACTGTCGGCGTTTGTCGCCGCCTTTGGCCTGGGGCAACTGCTGTTCGGCCCGCTGTCGGACCGCATCGGCCGCCGTCCGGTGCTGCTCGGCGGGCTGCTGCTGTATGTGCTGGCGACCTTGTCGATGCTGCTGGTCAATGACATCCAGCAATTTATCGCCGCTCGCGTCGTGCAAGGCCTCGGCGCCTGCGCTGCGCTGGTACTGGCGCGCACCGTGGTGCGTGACGTGTGGAAGGCCGAAGCGGGGCCGGCGTTGGCGCTGACCATGATCGGCATGCTGTACGCCATCGTCGTCGCACCGATGGTCGGCGGCCTGCTGATCAAGCTGCTGGGCTGGCGTGCGCCGATCCTGCTGGCGCTGGTGATTGGCAGTGGGGTGTTGCTGCTGGCGCTGCTGTTCTTCCGCGAGAGCAACCACTACCTAGACCCCAAGGCCGGCCACTGGCGCACCCTCGGCGGGCAATACCTGGACCTGCTCAAGGGCCGCCGGTACCGCGCGTTCGCCGTGGCGCTGGCGTGTACCTATGGCGCCATGTTCGCGGTGATCGCCGGTTCCTCGGCGGTGTTCATCAACCTGCTGGGCTTGAGCAGCCTGGAGTACGGCATCAATTTCGGCTTGATCGTGTCGATGCTGATCATCGGTTCCACGTACACCCGGCGCAACATCCAGCGCCTGGGGCCGCAACGGATTGTGGCGATGGGCGTGGCGCTGGTGGCCATGGGCGGGATTGCCGCACTGGTGATTTATGCGCTGGTTGGCCTGTCGGTACTGGGCCTGGATATTCCCATTGCGCTGGCGACCCTCGGCGGCGGCCTGGTATTGCCCGGGTCTGTGACCGGTGGGGTCATGCCCAACGCTCACCGCGCCGGTTTGGCGGCGGGCTTGATGGGCTTTGCGCAGATGTTCGGCGCGACCTGCAGCGGCCTGTTACTGAGCCATCTGCGCGACGGCAGTGCCACACCGATGATCGTGATCCAGGCGTGTTTTGCCGTGACGGCCTTCGTGGCCTTCCATCTGTTGCGTGAGCGCCGTACCGCGGAGGTCGCGGCGGCTTGAGCTGTCACACTTTGTCCAAGTTATTCGGGGCTGGATGATTACGATTCTCTTTTGAGTCTAATCCGAAGGTCTTCGCCCATGCTGCCTGCTTTTCGTTTCTCGCCCCTGGCCCTGCTGGTTGCCGCCAGTCTTCATGCCCACGCCGATGAGCCTGTTGCACTGGAACTCAATGATGTAGTGGTGACTGCATCCGGTTTTGCGCAAAGCGCGGAAGACGCGCCGGCCTCGGTCACCGTGATCGATGGCGAGGCGCTGCGTCGCAAGTCTTATCGCGACCTCGGCGACGCGGTTAAAGACGTGGAAGGCGTGACCGTCAACGGCGGTGCGAATGAAACCGACATCTCCATCCGTGGCATGCCGGCCGACTACACCCTGATCATGGTCGACGGCAAGCGCCAGAGCGCGCGGGAATCGCGGGTCAACGGCAACAGTGGCTACGAACAGAGCTTTGTGCCACCCGCCGCGGCCATCGAGCGGATTGAAGTGGTGCGCGGGCCGATGTCGTCGCTGTACGGCTCGGATGCCATCGGCGGGGTGATCAACGTGATCACGCGCAAGGTCTCACCGACCTGGGGCGGCTCCGTCGGGTACGACTACTCGGCGCGCCAGCACAGCGACCAGGGCAATGCACGCCAGACCCAGTTCTACCTCAGTGGTCCGCTCAAGGAAGATTTCCTCGGTTTGCAGGTGTGGGGCCGCTACCTGGACCGCCAGGCCGATGACGACATCGAGCAGACCAATGGCTTCAGCAAGGCTGACCACCGCGACCTCACCGCGCGCCTGGCCTTCACCCCCACTATCGACCACGACATCCTGCTGGAAGCCGGCGCCACGCGCTTGAAGAATGGCGACGGCATGAGCGCCAACTGGGCCACCCGCGAACAGGAAAACAACCGCGATCACTGGTCGCTGTCCCATCAGGGTCGCTGGGGCTGGGCCACCTCGGACGTTGCCTTGTCCCAGGAAACCTCCAGCCGTGAAGGCAAGGCGACGCCGGCGCAGACTGACATCTACGGGCGCAAACCCGAGATCAAGAACACTGTGTTTGACGCCAAGCTGGTGGTGCCCACCGCCCACAACGTCAGCACCGTGGGCGTGCAATGGAATAAAAGCGAACTGACCGACTGGAACCAGGGCCTCGGTGACCGCGTCGACTATAAATTCTCGGTGGTGCAAAAAGCCCTGTTCGCGGAAAACGAGTGGTCGATGACCGACAGCTTCGCCCTGACCACCGGCCTGCGCCTGGATGAGCACGAAGAGTACGGCGCCCACGTCAGCCCACGGGTCTACGGGGTGTGGCGCGCCACCGAGCAGTGGACGTTCAAGGGCGGTGTTGCACGTGGCTTTAAGGCCCCCGAGCTGCGTGCGGTCGTCGAGGATTACGCCTACCTGCGCCGCAACCGCTTCGTGATGTTCGGTAACCCGGACCTCAAGCCCGAGACCAGCACCAACTATGAAGTCTCGGCGCTGTGGAGCAACCGCGACAACCTGTCCGGCGGCGTGACGCTGTTCTACAACGACTTCCAGGACAAGCTCTCCACCGTCACTACCGACCGGCGCTGGAACGGCTACACCATCATGGAGCGGGTCAACGTCGACAAGGCGATCATCCAGGGCGTTGAGCTCAACGGCCAATGGGACATCAACCCCAGCGTGCTGCTCAAGGCCAACTACACCTACACTGACTCCGAGCAGAAAAGCGGTGCCAACAAAGGTGCGCCCCTGGCCCTCACCCCTGAGCAAAAAGCCAATGTGCGCACGGAATGGACCATTAACGATCGCACCCAAGTCTGGGCTTCGCTGAGCTACTACGGCGAGGAAACCGGCAACACCATCACCACCGACGAACCGGCGCCGGGCTACACCACCGCCGACCTGGGCGGCTCCTATGACGTGAGCGATTCGTTGACCCTCAACGCCTCCCTCAACAACCTCACCGACAAGCGCCTGGACGATGAAACCTATGGCACGGTGAACTACGGCCGCACCCTGTGGATGGGCGCCACGCTCAACTTCTAGAGCGCTGTGGGCAATCGCACCACCGCGCACAGGCCGGCCGGTGGGCGATTCTCCAAGACCAGTTCACCGCCATGGGCCTGGATGCACGACCGTGCGATCGCCAGGCCCAGCCCCACGCCGCCGTCACTGACACCCCGTTGTACGAAGGGCTCGAAGACTTTGCTCAACCACGCTTCGGGCAAGCCTTGGCCGTGGTCGAGAATCTCGATGCGCAGCCAACCGTTGTCCTCGCGAACCAGGCTAAGGTCGGCATCGCCGGCGTGGCGCAGGGCGTTGTCGATCAGGTTCGTCAGTGCGCGCTTGAGCGCCAGCGGGCGGCAGGTCAGCAGCAACGCGGGTGCGCCGGCCCAGGTGACGGGCTGTTGCAGGCGTTGGTAACGCTTGGCCAGGTCATCCAGCAGGTTGCTCAACGAAAGCGTGGCAGTCGCTTCCTGCACCGATTCGTCGCGCACGAAATTCAGGGTTTCACGCACCATTGCACTCAGTTCCCCGAGGCTTTCGAGCATGTCATCGCGGGCTGCGCCGGGCTCCAGCAACTCCACTTGCAGGCGCAGTTCGGTGATCGGCGTATTCAAGTCATGGCTGACCGCTGCGAGCATCCGCGTGCGGCCTTCGACATGCCGGGCGAGGTTGACCTGCATGGTGTTGAAGGCGGCAGTCAGGTCGCGGGCTTCCTGTGGGCCGGTTTCCGCCAGCGGGGCGATCCATTCACCGCGGCTGACGCGCTCGGTGGCCTGGGCCAGGGTCTTGATCGGGCGCACCACGCGGGCGATGAAAAACATCACGATCAGCAGCACCGGCAGTGTGGTCACCGGCAGGCTGTAGGCCAGGACGCGGCCCCATTCATAGGCGCCGGCGGGGTATTGCACGGCATTCAGGTAGGTACCGTTGGGCAGCGGCACGCTGCTGCGCAGGCGCAACGGCGCCCACCCGGCGGGGCTGAACACATGGGTGCGGGCGTCGGCACCGCTGATGCGTTCCAACTGCATGCCAATGGCGGCGCTGTTATCCAGCTGTAATTGGTGGCGCAGCTCGTTGGCCAGGCGCTGTTCTTCCGGGCGTTGCGCAAACGGCGCCACCTCCGGCGTGGGGCCGATCCAGAAGCGCGTGTCGTCGGTGCTCATGCCGGCCAGCAGGTGCGCGGTTTCACTTGGGGTCAGGTCGATTGCCGTGTGATGGGCAATCCCCAGGCGTTCCAGGCTGAAACTGCGCGACAGCGGGTGGATCAGGCTGCCGGTGCGTTGCAAAAACAACATCGCAATGGCGTTCGACGCCAGCAGTGCCAGCAACAACAACAGGCTCAACTGCCGTGCCAGGGAGCGCGGCCACAGCCGGCTCAAGGTGTGCATTCGCTGACCTCGGACGCCAATAGATAGCCGCCGCCCCAGATGGTGCGTAACAGTTCCGGGGTGGCATCGCCCTGGGCCAGCTTGCGGCGCAGGCGGCTGACCTGACGGTCGATAGCGCGGTCGCTGACATCGCTGTCGGCGGCGGCGGTGAGGTCGATCAAGCGTTCGCGGGGCAGCAGGGTGTTGGGGTGGGCGAGGAACACTTGCAACAGCCGGCTTTCGGCAGTGCTGAGCCGGATGGCCGGGCTGTCGTCGCGGCGCAAGGTGGCGCTGGCCACACTGAAGTGCCAGCCGGCGAACTCATAGGCCCGTGCGCCAGCGCCGGGCGCGGTGGGGCCGGTTGCGCGGCCCTGACGGCGCAGCACGCTGTTGATACGCGCCACCAGCTCCCGGGGCTCGAACGGCTTGGTGACGTAATCGTCGGCACCCAGGTCCAGGCCGCGTATGCGGTCGGCGGCAGTGTCGCGGGCGGTCAGCAGGATCACCGGGGTGTTGCTGCGCCGATGCAACTGGTTGCACAACTCAAAGCCATCGCCATCCGGCAGCAGCACGTCGAGCACCACCACATCGAACGCCCGGGTCTTGAGCAATTGCCACATGCCGGCCGCGTCTTCAGCGGTGCGCACCTCAAAGGTGTGACGTCGCAGGTACGTAGCCAAGGGTTCGCGAATCTTGCGGTGGTCATCCACCACCAGTACGCGCGGTGCGGCAGGCGCAGTGGCAAACGGCATTGCAGCCCTCGAGGGTTGAGCGGGAGAGGGCGGATATTACTACGAGTCATTATCATTAACGCTGTTTTTGTGAGGGTGCAGCCGTAGATCGTCCTGCGGGTAGGACGATCAAGGTTGTTTTTACCGTCTAGCGCCGAATTGCTGCGGGTTTTAAGGTGTATGCACTTTGGAGGACTACCATGAAAAAACTCATCGGCATCTACACCAGCCCTCGCGCCCATTGGGTCGGCGACGGCTTCCCCGTGCGTACGCTGTTTTCCTACGACTCGATGGGCAAGCACATCAGCCCCTTCCTGCTCTTGGACCACGCCGGGCCGGCCGATTTCACCCCGACAGACCAGCGTCGCGGCGTCGGCCAGCACCCCCATCGCGGCTTTGAAACCGTGACCATCGTCTACGATGGCGAAGTCGAACACCGCGACTCCACCGGCGCCGGCGGCAAAATCGGCCCGGGCGATGTGCAATGGATGACCGCCGCCAAGGGCATCCTCCACGAAGAGTTTCACTCCGCCGCCTTCGCCCGCAGCGGCGGCGCGTTGGAGATGGTGCAACTGTGGGTCAACCTGCCCGCCAAGGACAAAATGGCCGACGCGGGCTACCAGACCATCGTCGACGGCGATATCCCCGTGCTGCCCCTGGCCAACGACGCCGGCCACCTGCGCCTGATCGCCGGTGAATTCGCCGGCACCCAGGGCCCGGCGCGCACCTTCACGCCGATCGATGTGTGGGACCTGCGCCTCAACGCCGGCAAGCCCGTCACCCTCGACCTGCACGCCGGGCGCAACACCGCCCTGGTGATCCTGCGCGGCACGGTGCTGGTCAATGGCGAAGAAGTCGCACGCCAAGGCCAACTGGCGTTATTCGAACGCGACGGCCGCCAACTCACCCTGGAGGCCAACGACGACGCCAAGGTCCTGCTGCTCAGCGGCGAACCGATTGACGAGCCTATCGTTGGGCATGGACCGTTTGTGATGAATACCGAGCAGGAGATTCACCAGGCGTTTGCGGATTTCCAATCGGGTCGTTTTGGGCGGATGCAGGATTAAAGGTCGGCCACAAGGCCAATGTGGGAGGGAGCAAGCCCCCTCCCACAGTTGAACGGTGTTCATCTGGCTATTTGTGAGTCCCCATCCACTCCAGCGCCGTGCGCCACACGCAGATCCCGAGGAAATACGCGGACATCACCGACCACAACCCAAACGTCCACGGGTTGGTGTTGGGATAATCCACCACCATCAAGAAGCTGCACAGCAACCAGATGGTGGTCACTGCGATATTGATCGGCATGAAGCGCTTGACCCGGAACGGGTGCAGGAACTTCATCGGCGTCACGGTCAGCAGGGCCAGGCCGATCACGGTCAGCAAGGTGACCCAGGCGTCCGGCTGGATGATGTATACGCACAAGGCCACCACGTTCCAGGCGGCGGGGAAGCCGACGAAATAGTTGTCCTTGCTCTTCATGTTCACGTTGCAGAAGCAGAACAGCGATGACACCAGGATCACCGACACCGTGAACAGGTGGGTAAAGTCCGGCAGGTCGATATAGCGGTAGATAAACAGGGCCGGAATAAACACATAGGTGAGGTAATCGATCACCAGGTCCAGTACCGAGCCGTCAAAGCTGGGCAATACCGTGCTGACATTCACCCGTCGCGCCAGGGAACCATCCACGCCGTCTACCACCAGGGCCAGGCCCAGCCAGAGCAGGCAGGCCTTGGGTGAGTTTTCCAGCAGCGCCAGGGTGGCCAGGAAGGCCAATACCACACCGGTGGCGGTAAAGCCGTGGGCGCCCCAGGCTTTGATTCTGGCTACATGCAGGGTCGATATCACGGGCGGTTCTCCAAAAGGTGAAACGGGGCAGCCGACAACGTGACGCTGTCGAGTCTGGCCGGGGAATGCAGGTATCGACCGGGAAGGGGGTCATAAGGTTCACCGCCCGGCGCATCCCATAGCGTAGCAAGCGTAGGACGTTTCGGCATCAGCCTTGGCGAAACACCAGCGCCTTGAGGCCACTTTGCGCGTCGATATCCGGAAATTCCGGCGGGTTTTGCAGCCGTTCAATAAAGCGCAGGCCCGGTGCTTCGCGGGTGACGCCGTCGATCAGGAAGTCTTCGCCGAAGGCCGGGTCGTTCATGCACGCCAGGACAGTGCCCTGGGCCGTGAGCAAATCCGGCAGGCGACGCAGTACGCGCTGGTAGTCCTTGGTCAGCAGGAAGCTGCCTTTCTGGAAGGACGGTGGGTCGATGATCACCAGGTCGTAGGGGCCGCTGTGGGTGACCTTGGCCCAGGATTTGAACAGGTCGTGGCCGAGGAAGGTGACCTTGCTCAGGTCATGACCGTTGAGGCGGTGATTATCGCGGCCACGGCTCAGGGCGCCACGGGCCATGTCCAGGTTCACCACGTGGCTGGCGCCGCCCTCGATGGCCGCGACCGAGAAGCCGCAGGTGTAGGCAAACAGGTTGAGCACCCGCTGGCCCTTGGCCTGCTCGCGCACCCAGTTGCGGCCGTAGCGCATGTCGAGGAACAGCCCGCTGTTCTGCTTTTTGCCCAGGTCGATCAGGTAACGCAGGCCGCCTTCGGTGATGGTCAGCTCGTCGATGGCTGCGCCCACCAGCCATTCCGTGGTGCTTTGCGGCAGGTAGCGGTGTTGCAGCGCCACGCTGTGAGCGCCGAATTGGCCCCAGTCGAAGTCGATCAACAGCTGTTTCAACCCCTCCAGGTGGGGCGCTTCGGGCTCTTTGAACAGCGCGACCAGCACCACGCCTTGCAGCCAGTCCACGGTCAATTGCTCCAGGCCCGGCCAGCAGCGGCCACGGCCATGGAACAGGCGCCGGGTTTCAGTCGGCGGGCTGGCCAGGGCGGTGAGCAGGTGGGCGTGCAGGGTAGCGAGAGCGTCTGGGTTCATCGTTGAGCGTCGGTCATTGAGCGGGCGGCATTTTAAACACACTGGTGAGGTTTCGGGTTGATTGAGCACAACGTGCTGGGAAAAAGCCCATGGGCAGTGATTCATGCTCAAAATTCTATAAACCGCGCCTGATAACAGGCAAAAAATCCTCAGGCACCGACATAAACTGGAAAAAAAGCCCGGAGGTGCCCATGAACGGTTTCGCGAGTGCAGTGAATCACACAGCCCTGGATCAACCAGAGCTCGACGAATGGCGTGACGCGCTGGCGTCGTTGGTAGCCAATGCCGGCCCTGAGCGCGCACGCCAGATCCTCGACCTGCTGGTCCGCGACGCCAGCGCCCCGCACATCGACTGGAAACCCCGGCACGGCACGCCCTACATCAATAGCATCAGCGTCGAGCAGCAACCGGCGTTTCCCGGCGACCTGGCCACCGAAGAGCGCCTGGCCTCGCTGGTACGCTGGAACGCCCTGGCCATGGTGGTGCGGGCCAACCAGGCCTATGGCGAACTCGGTGGCCATATCGCCAGTTACGCCAGTGCGGCGGATTTGTTCGAGGTGGGTTTCAATCACTTTTTCCGCGCCCGCAATCACGACTTTGGCGGCGACCTGGTGTTCTACCAACCCCATTCGGCCCCCGGCATTTATGCACGCGCCTTCCTCGAAGGGCGCTTGAGCGCGGACGACCTGGCCCACTATCGCCAGGAACTCGGTGGCGCCAAGGCCGGGGCGCGTGGGTTGTGCAGCTACCCGCACCCGTGGTTGATGCCGGACTTCTGGCAGTTCCCCACCGGCTCCATGGGCATTGGCCCCATCAGTTCGATTTTCCAGGCGCGCTTCATGCGCTATCTGCAGCATCGCGGCCTGCAGGACACCGCCAAGCGTCACGTGTGGGGGGTCTTCGGCGACGGCGAAATGGACGAGCCGGAAAGCATGTCGGCCCTGACCCTGGCCGCGCGCGAAGGCCTCGACAACCTGACCTGGGTGGTCAACTGCAACCTGCAACGCCTCGACGGCCCGGTGCGTGGCAACGGGCGGATCATCGACGAGCTGGAGGCGTTGTTCGCGGGGGCAGGGTGGAACGTGATCAAGCTGGTCTGGGGTTCGGACTGGGACGCCTTGCTCGCCAAGGACGCCGACGGTTCCCTGGTCAACACGTTGTCGAGCACCGTGGACGGTCAATTCCAGACCTTCGCCGCCAAGGACGGGGCCTACAACCGCGAACACTTCTTCGGCCAGAGCGCGGCGCTGGCCAGCCTGGTCGAGGGCATGAGCGATGAGCAGATCGACCGCCTCAAGCGTGGCGGCCACGACATGGTCAAGATCCACGCCGCCTATCATGCCGCGCGCCGGGTCAAGGGCAAGCCCACGGTGATCCTGGCCCAGACCAAAAAAGGCTTCGGCATGGGCGAGGCCGGGCAGGGCAAGATGACCACCCATCAGCAGAAGAAGCTCGATCGCGAGGCGCTGCTCGCGTTCCGCAACCGCTTCCAGTTGCCGCTGAGCGATGAGCAGGCCGAGTCGCTGAGCTTCTTCAAACCCGCGGATGACAGCCTCGAGTTGCGCTACCTGCATCAGCGGCGCACGGCCCTGGGCGGTTATGTGCCCAGCCGTAGCCAGGCTGCAGCACCGGTAAACGTACCGCCCATGAGCGGTTATGCCGGTTTCGCCACGGCGGCCGACGGCAAGGAAATGTCCACCACCATGGCCTTCGTGCGCATGCTGAGCAACCTGCTCAAGGACAAGGCGCTCGGGCCGCGCATCGTGCCCATCGTGGCGGATGAGGCGCGCACCTTCGGCATGGCCAACCTGTTCAAGCAGATCGGCATCTATTCCAGTGTCGGCCAGCGTTATGAGCCGGAAGATATCGGCTCGATCCTCAGCTACCGCGAGGCCACCGACGGGCAGATTCTTGAAGAAGGCATCAGCGAGGCCAGTGCCATCAGTTCCTGGGTCGCGGCGGCCACGAGCTACTCGGTGCATGGCCTGCGCATGCTGCCGTTCTACATCTATTACTCGATGTTCGGCTTCCAGCGCGTCGGCGACCTGATCTGGGCCGCCGCCGACCAGCGCGCCCGTGGCTTCCTGCTCGGTGCCACGGCCGGGCGCACCACCCTCGGCGGCGAGGGCTTGCAGCATCAGGACGGCAGCAGCCATCTCACCGCCGCCACCGTACCCAACTGTCGCGCCTACGATCCGGCGTTTGCCGGTGAATTTGCGGTGATCCTCGACCACGGCATGCGCCAGATGCTGGAGCAGGATGTGGACGAGTTCTACTACGTGACCCTGATGAACGAAAACTACCCGCAGCCAAGCCTGCCCGCAGGCGTGGAGGCGGCGATCATCAAGGGCCTGTATCGCCTGGAAGGCGCCGTCGACGCCAGGGTGCGCCTGCTCGGTTCGGGTACCCTGCTGCGTGAAGCCCAGGCCGCCGCGCGGTTACTGGCTGAGGATTGGCACGTGGCGAGCGAGGTGTACAGCGTGACCAGTTTCAGCGAACTGGCACGGGAGGCGCGGGAAGTGGAGCGCTGGAACCGCCTGCATCCGCGGGCCGGCAAGCGCGTCAGTCACCTGAATGATTGCTTGCCGGCAGGTGCACCGGTGATTGCCGTGTCCGACTACGTTCGGGCGGTCCCGCAGATGATCGCGTCCTATCTGGACTCCAGCTACACCGTGCTCGGCACCGATGGGTTTGGGCGCAGTGATACACGGGCGGCGCTGCGGGATTTCTTTGAGGTGGATCGGCATCACATCGTGTTGGCGGCGCTTACCGCGTTGGTGGAGCAGGGCAGTCTTGAACGCCAGGTATGCCAGCAGGCCATTGAACGGTATGGCTTGCTGGCGGATCGCAACGCCTCCTGGACCTGTTAACCCCTCCGCAGTTGTAGCCCCGGCGAGGCTGCGCAGGCCGTGACTCGAACGTGCTTAACGCGAGAGCAGCGGCGCTGCGCTTTTGTCCTCGGTGCCCACGTCATGCAGGGAAATCCTCGCGGTCTCCGGCAGCGCCAGCCCGCCCGCCAACGCCAGCAACGCCACGGCAATCAGGTAGAACGCCGGTGACAGGTTGCTGCCGGTGGTGCTGATCAACCACGTGGCCATCAGCGGCGCGGTACCGCCGAAGATCGTATACGCCATGTTGTAGGTAATCGCCGAAGCGGTATAGCGCGTGCGGGTCGGAAAAGTCTCCGACAGCAACGCCGCCGTCACCACACCGCACAATACTGCACCGACCGCCAGCAACATCACCCCGACAATGGACGCCGCGAACGAACCGGAACTGGCCATCAGGAACGACGGGTACACCACCACCATCAACAACACGCACGCCGTCATCACCGTGACCCGACGCCCCACGCGATCCGAATACAGCCCCGCCAGCGGGCAGATCGCCGCGGCGAAGATCAGCGCGATCAGCGACACCAGCAACGCCATCGCCCGACTCAGCCCACCGGCCACTTGCAGGTACGTCGCAAAGTAGGTGGTGAACATATAAAACGACAGCGCCGTCAGTGACACAAAAGCGCCCAGGCAGCAGATCGCCGCACCATGGTTGCGCAAGGTTTCCTTGAGCGGCGAGTGGGCCACCGCATGCTCCTGCTTCACGGCCTGGAAGGCCGGCGTCTCATCCAGCTTCCAGCGCAGGTAAAGGCCCACCAGGCCCAGCGGCGCGGCGATCAGGAACGGCAGGCGCCAGCCCCAGTTGCCCATGGCCTCGGCGGACAATGACGCTTCGAGTGCGTACGCCACCACGGCTGCGGCGGCGAAGGCGGAGAACGTCGACACCGGCACGAAGCTGCCGTACCAGGCGCGTTTGTCCCGGGGCGCGTGCTCCATCAGATAGGCACAGGCACCGGCGTATTCGCCGCCGGCGGAGAAACCCTGGGCGCAGCGGATCAGCGATAACAGGATCGGCGCCGTGACGCCGATGGCGGCGTAGGTGGGCAGCAGGCCGATCAAGGTGGTGGCGCCGGCCATCAGCAGGATGGTCATGGCCAGGGTGCGCTTGCGCCCGATACGGTCGCCGAGCATGCCGAAGAAAATCCCGCCCAGGGGCCGGAAGGCGAAGGCGACGGCGAACACCGCGAAGGTTTTGAGCAAGGCCGCGCTGGCGTCGCCGCTGGGGAAGAACTGTTGGGCGATGGTGGTGGCGAGGAAGCCGTACACGGCGAAGTCAAACCATTCGACGAAGTTACCGATGCCGGCGGCGATGATGACCTTGCGCAGGGTTTGGGGGCTTACCTGTTCGGTGGAGGGGCTCGTCATGGGGAAGGCCTCGGAAGGGGGGCGGGGATGCTGGATTATCCGGGGAGGGTGTTGGGCGGCCGGGCTCAAAAGAGTCGTCCGCATAGTCAGTAGCGACCGGGTGGGATGGGGGAGGCAGGAATTGGGCCAGGTCAGGCGGGGATTTATCGTTACCGGGCAGACTTGCGATAGGTCAGCAGCACAATCCCGGTCACCACGATGACGCCGCCGACTATCTGGCCGGCGCTGAGCATTTGATCGAGCACGACCCAGCCCATCAACAGCGTGGCCAGCGGCTCAATATTCATGACCGGCGCATTGCGCGGCATGTCCAGGCGCGGGACCGACATGAACAGCACGATAAAACCGGTGCCATACAGCACCACCAACGTTGCGAGTGCCAGCCAGCCGGTACCCGTGGCCGGCGGGTTCAGGCCGCCGGGAAGGGCGCCGCTGAGGCCGGCGAGGTTGACGCTGCTGAACACGATGAAGATGGTCAGCAGGCTGCGCACGGAGCCGCGTACCTGGGACAACTTGTGGTCGGTGATCCACAGCGCGCAGGCGAACACGAAGGCGGCGCAGAAGGCCAGGCCGACGCCGAGCAGCCAGTGCGGGCCGATATCGGCATGGCCTGAGAGGCGGCCGGGTACGTCCAGCACAAACACCAGGCCCACCAGAATCAAGCCCATCAGCAAGGCGGTGCGCGCCGTCGGACGTGGGCCGCCGAATGCCCAGGTGAGCAGGGCAAGCAGAATCGGGAACACGTTACCCACCAGCAGCGCCAGCGCCACTGGCACGCGGGCGACGGCGGAGTAGAGGCACAGGCTCTGGGTGGCGATAAGCAGGCCCAGCAGCACTTGCCAGCGCCATGCACCTGCGGGCAGGCGCAGGCTTTGGCGTTGCCACAGTACCAGCACCGCCAGCACCAGCAAGGTGCAGCCTGAACGCAGCAGAATGGCCAACAGCACACCGGCGCCGTCATCGAAGGCGACGCGAGCGGCGATGTGATTGCCGGCGAAGGCACAGCCCATGCAGAGCAGAATCAACACGGCAATGGGGCGGGAGAACAGGGCGGGGGCAGTTTGCGTCGGGGCAGGCGGAGTCATGCTGGGGCTCGGGCGGTTGGCGCCATCGTCGGGGATGGCGATTTATTTTTAGGTTGTCGTACAACTTCGCGACGGGGTGATTTGTAGCGTGTTTGCGCCGAGGGAGCAAGGAGGGATTTGGTCTGGAAAAAACTCAGCGCCTGCTGAGCGCGAGCTTTGCGGCAAACAGCAAGAAGATCACACCGGTGGTGCGATCCATCCATTGGATGACCTTTTCGCGGCGCAGGAACCCGGACAGCGACTGCGTGGCGCCGATCAATACCAGCGACCACAGCAGCCCGAGCAGCACATGGATGCCCACCAGGCCGAAGGTCCAGGCAATCAGCGAATGCCCTTGGGGGATAAATTGCGGCAGGAACGACACGTAGAAAATCCCCACCTTGGGGTTCAGCACATTGCCCAGCATGCCCTTGATAAACCAGTTGCCGCCGGGCTTGCCATCGGCTGAAGCGGGTGCCAATGAGCGGCGCGGACGCACCAGCATGTTCAGCCCAAGCCAGGCCAGGTAAGCCGCGCCGCAGTACTTGAGCAGATTGAACGCCATCTCCGACACCGCGATCAGCGCGCCCAGGCCAAAGGCAACCGCGGCGCCCCACACCAGGCAACCCGCGTTGATGCCCAGCGTGGCCTGCAGCGCCTGGCGCTTGCCTTCCACCGTCGCGGTGCGCAGGACCAAGGCGGTGTCGAGCCCGGGCGTGAGGGTCAGCAGGGTGGCGGCGAAGGTGAAGGCGAGGAGGTTGTCGGCGATGGACATGAGCGGGCTTCATGCAGAGGGATGAGTGGGCGTTAACCCAAGCTTGGCATGAGTGGTTATCTTGTGGCGAGCGGGCTTGTTGTGGCAAGCCGGTTTGTTGTGGTGAGTAGGCTTACTATGGTGAGCGGGCCTTTTGTGAGTGACCGGGCTTGTTGTGGTGAGCGGGCTTGCCCCGCGCTGGGCTGCGAAGCAGCCCCACTCAAGATCACTGTGTTCCATCAGACAAACCGCAGTGCCTGGTTTTGGGGGCGCTTCGCAGCCCAGCGCGGGGCAAGCCCGCTCACCACAGTAAGCGGGCTTACTAGAGAAGCTTGTCTGCCTTTAGCGGTTGAAGCGCTCAACCAACGCGTATTGGGTGGCCGCGGTATTCGTCAGTTCCTTGCTCAGGTCCGTGGATTGATGGGCTTGTATCGAGGTCTGGTCGGCCAGTTCGGCGATGGTGGTGATGTTGCGGCTGATCTCCTCGGCGACGGCGCTTTGTTCTTCGGTGGCGGCGGCGATCTGGGTGGTCATGTCGGTGATATGCGACACCGCTTCGCTGATCCCCACCAGGGCCTGGTCCGCTTCCAGCACCCAGGTCACGCCTTCCTGGGCCTGGCGCTGGCCGTTTTCCATGCTTTGCACCGCGTTGCTGGAGGATGCCTGGAGCTTGGTGATCAGCCCATGGATCTGGGTGGTCGATTGTGACGTGCGCTGGGCCAGTTGGCGCACTTCGTCGGCTACCACGGCAAAGCCTCGGCCTTGTTCGCCGGCCCGTGCCGCTTCGATTGCAGCGTTGAGGGCGAGCAGGTTGGTTTGGTCGGCGATGCCTTTGATCACATCCACCACGCTGCCGATTTCGTCGCTGTCCCTGGCCAGTTGCGCCACGGTCACCCCGGTCTCGCCGACCATGGTGGACAGACGCTCGATGGCTTCACGGGTATCGCGCGCCACTTCGCGGCCGCGCCCGGTCAGCACGTTGGCCTGTTGGGTGGCGTCGGCGGTGCGTTGTACATGGCTGGCGACTTCCTGGGTGGTCGCGGCCATCTGGTTGACGGCTGCCGAGACCTGTTCGGTTTCCACGCGTTGGCGGTTCAGGCCTTTGGCACTGGCGGCAGCCAACTGATCGGATTGCCCCGCCAGGGTACTCAGTTGTTCGGCGCTGTCCTGCAGGCGGGTGAGGCAGGTTTTCAGGCGCGCGGTCTGGCTGAGAAACGCGGTTTCCAAACGCGACTGTGGGCCGCGTGCGTCACTGTACATCTGCGCGATCAAGGAATCCGACGTCGAGGGTTCGACCCCCTCCAACAAACGCAGGGTACTGCCCTGGCGCCAGTGTGAGCACAGCAGGCCCACCGGCAGCGCGACCGCCACGGCCACTGCGACGGCCACCGGTGCACTGAGGAACAGCCCGGCGACGCTGCCAGCCACACCGGTGGCCATGTACGGCACGCAACTCAGTGCCGCCGGCAGCCAGGCATCCTGGCGCGGCACGCCTGGCTTGCCTTGGCTCAGACGCCGGTAGAGGGCCTGGGCGCGGCGGATTTCATCGGCCGTGGGCTTGACCCGCACCGACTCGAAGCCAACGACCCGGCTGCCGTCGAAGATCGGCGTGACGTAGGCATTGACCCAATAGTGATCGCCGTTTTTCGAGCGGTTCTTGACGATGCCCATCCACGGCAGGCCTTGCTTGAGCGCACTCCACATGTGCGCGAAAACGGCGGGTGGCACGTCGGGGTGACGCACGATGTTCTGGGGCGCGCCGATCAGGTCGGCGCGTTCAAAGCCGCTGATATCGACGAAGGCGTCGTTACAGTAAGTGATCATCCCTTGAATATCGGTGGCGGAGATGAGTTTTTGCGAAGGCGCGAGTGAAATCTCGCGCTGTGTTACAGGCTGGTTGTTGCGCATTCCGACTACTCCCTGGTTGCACACAGTCCATCGGCGGCATTGGGCAGAAGATTAATGCGCATGGCTCATTTCGCCAGCCACTGGTCAAAAGCCTGAAACTTCCCGATGAAAAACCTCATAATGGCGGCCATTTTTGTTTAGCCCGTTATTCTGGTGTGCCCCCATGGAAATCAAGGTCAACTTTCTCGACAACCTCCGGCTTGAAGCCAAGTTCGATGACTTCACGGTGATTGCCGACCAGCCTATTCGCTATAAAGGCGATGGCTCGGCACCGGGGCCGTTCGATTATTTCCTGGCCTCGTCGGCGTTGTGCGCGGCGTACTTCGTCAAGTTGTACTGCAGCACGCGCAACATCCCCACGGACAATATTCGCCTGTCGCAGAACAATATTGTCGATCCGGAAAACCGCTATAACCAGATCTTCAAGATCCAGGTCGAGTTGCCGGCCGATATTTCCGATAAGGACCGCCAGGGCATCCTGCGTTCCATCGACCGTTGCACCGTGAAGAAAGTGGTGCAGGCCGGGCCGCAGTTCGTGATCGAAGAAGTGGACAACCTCGATGCCGATGCCCAGGCCTTGTTGATGCCGAGCGCGGGCAGCGAGGCGGGCACTTATATTGCCGGCAAGGACCTGCCGCTGGAGCAGACCATCGCCAACATGTCCGGGATCCTTGCCGGCCTGGGCATGAAGATCGAGATCGCCTCGTGGCGCAATATCGTGCCGAACGTGTGGTCGCTGCATATCCGCGACGCCCATTCACCGATGTGCTTTACCAATGGCAAGGGCGCGACCAAGGAGGGCGCCCTGGCGTCGGCGTTGGGCGAGTTCATCGAGCGGCTCAACTGCAACTTCTTCTACAACGACCAGTTCTGGGGTGAGGAACTGGCCAACGCGCCGTTCGTGCATTACCCGGACGAACGCTGGTTCCAGCCGGGCCCGAATGACGAGCTGCCCAGCGAAATCCTCGACGCGTACTGCCTGAAGGTCTACAACCGCGACGGCGAGTTGCGCGGTTCGCACCTGTTCGACACCAACTCCGGCAATGAAGCGCGCGGCATCGTTTCGCTGCCGTTCGTGCGCCAGTCGGATGGCGAGGTGGTGTATTTCCCGTCCAACCTGATCGAGAACCTCTACCTCAGCAACGGCATGAGTGCCGGCAACACCCTGGCCGAGGCCCAGGTGCAGTGCCTGTCGGAGATTTTCGAGCGGGCGGTGAAGCGCGAAATCATCGAGGGAGAATTTGCCCTGCCGGACGTGCCGGCTGAAGTACTCGCGAAGTACCCGAGCATCCTGGCGGGTATTGCAGGCCTGGAAGCCCAGGGTTTCCCGGTGCTGGTCAAGGACGCGTCCCTGGGCGGCGAATTCCCGGTGATGTGCGTGACCTTGATGAACCCGCGCACCGGCGGCGTGTTCGCCTCGTTCGGTGCCCACCCGAGCCTGGAAGTGGCGCTGGAACGCAGCCTCACCGAACTGCTGCAAGGCCGCAGCTTCGAAGGCTTGAACGACCTGCCGCAGCCGACCTTCGAAGGCCAGGCGGTGACCGAGCCGAACAACTTCGTCGAGCACTTTATCGACTCCAGCGGTGTGGTGTCGTGGCGCTTCTTCAGCGCCCAATCGGACTACGAATTTGTCGAGTGGGACTTCTCAGGCGAAGGTGAAGACTCCAACGCCCAGGAGGCCGCCACCTTGTTCGGCATCCTCGAAGGCATGGGCAAGGAAGCCTATATGGCGGTGTACGAACACCTCGGCGCAACCGCCTGCCGCATCCTGGTGCCGGACTACTCGGAAATCTACCCGGTGGACGACCTGATCTGGGACAACACCAACAAGGCGCTGTTCTTCCGCGAGGACATCCTCAACCTGCACCGCCTGGACGAAGCGGAATTGCAGGCGTTGGTCGAGCGCCTGATCGAAAGCGAGCTGGACGACTACACCGACATCACCACCCTGATCGGCATCGAGTTCGACGACAACACGGCCTGGGGCCAACTGACCATCCTCGAATTGAAGCTGCTGATCTTCCTCGCCTTGCAGCAGTACGAGGAGGCCAAGGAGTGCGTGGAGATGTTCCTGCAGTACAACGACAACACCGCCGAGCGTGGCCTGTTCTACCAGGCGATGAATGCGGTGCTGGAGATGGAACTGGACGACGACCTGGAACTGGCGGACTACGAAGCCAACTTCCGCCGCATGTTCGGCAATGAACGGATGGACGCGGTGATCGGCTCGGTCAACGGCAGTGTGCGCTTCCATGGGCTGACGCCGACCAGCATGAAGCTGGAAGGGCTGGACCGGCATTTGCGCTTGATCGAGAGCTACAAGAAGCTGCATTCGGCGCGTGCCAACATAGTCCAGGTGTAACGCATACCCAATGTGGGAGGGGGCAAGCCCCCTCCCACAGTTGATCCCTGTTGCCTGGGGGATTTATATACGGGCCAAGGCTTGCGCCAGGTCCGCTCGTAGATCGTCCACGTCCTCAACCCCCACCGACAACCGTACCAGCCCGTCGCCAATCCCCAACTGCGCGCGGGTCGCCGCCGGGATGCTGGCGTGGGTCATGATCGCCGGGTGTTCGATCAGGCTTTCCACACCGCCCAGGCTCTCGGCCAGGGCGAAGAGCTTAACGGTTTCCAGGAAGCGCGTGGCGCCGGCCAGGTCGCTGTTCAAGTCCACCGAGATCATCCCGCCAAACCCGCGCATCTGCCTGCGCGCCAGTTCGTGCTGGGGGTGGGATGCCAGGCCTGGGTAATAGACCCGGGATACCTGCGGTTGCCGTTCCAGCCAGGTGGCGAGGTCGAGGGCGTTGCTGCAATGGCGCTCCATGCGCAGCGCCAGGGTTTTCACGCCGCGCAGGGTGAGGAAGGCGTCGAACGGGCCGGCGATGGCGCCGACCGAGTTTTGCAAAAAGCCCACGCGCTCGGCCAACTCGGGGTTGTCGCCGACGATGGCGATACCGCCGATCACATCGGAGTGGCCGTTGAGGTATTTGGTGCTGGAGTGCACCACGATGTCGAAGCCCAATTCCAGCGGACGCTGGATCCACGGGCTGGCGAAGGTGTTGTCGGCCACGCAGAGAATGCCGCGGCTGCGACAGATACGGGCGATGGCGGCGAGGTCGGTGAGGCTCAGCAGCGGGTTGCTCGGGGTTTCGACCCAGACCATGCGCGTGTCGTCCTGCAGGGACGCTTCGAACGCCGCCACATCACTCAGGTCGACAAAGCTGAAACGGTGCCCGGCACTGCGCTGGCGCACCTTGTCGAACAGGCGGAAGGTGCCGCCGTAGAGGTCGTTGCCGGACACGATATGGGCGCCGGCATCCAGCAACTCCAGCACCGTGGAGATTGCTGCCAGCCCGGACGCGAAGGCAAACGCCTGGCTGCCGCCTTCGAGATCGGCCACGCAGCGCTCCAGGGCAAACCGCGTGGGGTTGTGGGAGCGGCCGTAGTCGAAGCCCTTGTGTACGCCGGGGCTGTCCTGCAGGTAGGTGGAGTTGGCGTAGATCGGCGGCATCAGCGCGCCCGTGGTCGGGTCGGGTGATTGCCCGGCGTGGATCACACGGGTGGCAAACGCGCTTTTGTCGGGCTGGCTCATGCAAGGGATCTCCGCAGGTGGTTGAGCAGGTCGACGCGGGTGATCAGGCCGTGAAAGCCCGCCGCGTCGGCAATGATGGCGACCAGGCCGCGATCCAGTTCAGCCTGCAATTCGGCCAGGCTGGCGCCGGGGGCCAGGGTGTGGACTTTGTCGCTCATGGCGCTGGCGACCATCATGGAGAAGTCCGCCGCGTCATGGTGCAGGCCCAGCAGGATGTCGGACTCATCGATCACCCCCACCAGTTCGCGGCCGTCCACCAGCACCGGCAGTTGCGACACGTCCGCCAGGCGCATGCGCTGGAAGGCGGTGAGCAGGGTGTCGTCGGGGCTTACGCTGATCACGCGGCCATCTTCGAAGCGCCGCGCGATCAAGTCGCGCAGGTCGCCGTAGTGCTTGTAGTGCAGCAGGCCCGCATCGGTCATCCATTGGTCGTTGTAGACCTTCGAGAGGTAGCGGGTACCGGTGTCGCAAACAAAGGTGACCACGCGCTTGGGCACGGTTTGTTCGCGGCAATAGCGCAGCGCGGCCGCGAACAGGGTACCGGTGGAGGAACCGCCGAGAATGCCCTCGGCCTTGAGCAGTTGGCGGGCGTGGTCGAAGCTGTCTTCATCGCTGATGGAGTAGGCGTGGCGCACGCTGGACAGGTCGGCAATCGACGGGATGAAGTCCTCGCCGATGCCTTCCACCGCCCACGAGCCGGGTGTTTCCAGCTTGCCGCTGCGGCTGTATTCGGCCATCACCGAACCCACCGGGTCGGCGAGGACCATTTCCAGCTCGGGCTGCACCCGTTTGAAGAAGCGCGTCAGGCCGGTGAGGGTGCCGGCCGAGCCGACGCCCACCACGATCGCGTCCACATCGTGTTGGGTCTGTGCCCAGATCTCCGGCGCAGTGCTGGTCTCGTGGGCCAGGGGGTTGGCCGGGTTGTTGAATTGGTCGGCGAAGAAACAGCCGTCAATCTCCTTGGCCAGCCGCGCGGCCATGTCCTGGTAATACTCGGGATGGCCCTTGCCGACATCGGAGCGGGTGATATGTACCTCGGCGCCCATGGCCTTGAGGTGCAGCACTTTTTCCGTGGACATCTTGTCGGGCACCACCAGCACCACCCGATAACCTTTCGCCCGGCCCACCAGCGCCAGGCCCAGGCCGGTGTTGCCGGCGGTGGCTTCAATGATGGTGCCGCCGGGGCGCAGGCGGCCGTCGCGCTCGGCGGCGTCGATCATGGCCAGGCCGATGCGGTCCTTGATGGAACCGCCGGGGTTCTGGGATTCAAGCTTGAGGAACAGCGTGCAGGGGCCGGTATCGAAACGGCTGACCCGAACCAGCGGCGTGTTGCCGATCAGCTCGAGTACGGCAGGGCGGGGTAGTGTGGGCATGTCGTCACCTGGGGGCTTAGGGTGGGGGGACAGCAAATTGCGCAGCATGGTCTGGAACAGTAGGTCGGTATCGGGTCGGTCGCAACCGAGGGGTCGATTGAATGTCTTTTTTTGGCGCATGGACGATGCCCGGGTGCGCCATCTACGCGCACGTTTTGCGGCGATACCCTTGTATTCATTGGCAGAGTGACCTGGCGTGGGCTTTGCTTAGATAAATCCAAACTTGGATACAAGATGGAGTTTCCCATGCACAACGTTGTTGGCTGGACCCTCGGTGAATGGCAGGCCGCTTACCGCAGCAGCGCGATCACGCCGGACATTTTGCTAACCCTGGCCGCGCAATACCCCGCCGAGGACAGCGCCTGGATCGCCCGCGCTCAACCGCAGGCATTGGCCGAGCAACTGGCGCAGTTGAGCGAACGATTGGCAGCCCAGGGCGGCGATATGACCCGGCTGCCGTTGTATGGCGTGCCGTTTGCGATCAAGGACAACATCGACGCGGCCGGCTGGGACACCACTGCCGCCTGCCCCGAATTTGCCTATCGCGCGCCCCGGGATGCCTCGGTCGTGCAGAAGCTGCGCGCCGCCGGCGCAATCCTGATGGGCAAGACCAACCTCGATCAGTTCGCCACCGGCCTGGTGGGCACCCGCTCGCCGTATGGCGCGGTGGGCAACAGTTTCAATGGGGATTACGTCAGCGGCGGCTCCAGCTCCGGTTCTGCGTCGGTGGTCGCCCGTGGCCTGGTGGCGTTTTCCCTGGGCACCGACACGGCGGGCTCCGGGCGTGTACCGGCGGGGTTCAACAATATCGTCGGGTTGAAGCCGACCAAGGGGCGTTTGTCCAATACCGGCCTGGTGCCGGCTTGCCGCACGGTGGATTGCGTCTCGGTGTTTGCGTTGACCGTGGAAGATGCCGAGACCGTCGCGCACGTTGCGGCGGGATACGACGCCAGCGATGCCTATTCCCGCGCCAACCCCAACACGGCGCCAGTGGCGGTGGGCGCTTCGATCAAGCTGGCCATCCCGGCGGCCCTGGAGTTTTTCGGCGATACCCAGAACCAGGCCGTGTTCGAACAGGCGGTCGAGCACTTCAAGGCGCTGGGCGCGGTAATCACCCCGGTGGATTTCACTGCGTTCAAGGAACTGGCGGACCAGCTGTACTTCGGCCCTTGGGTTGCCGAACGCACCGTAGCCCTGGAAAGCATGCTGGAAAACCAGCCCGAGGCAATCAACCCGGTGGTGCGCGGCATTGTCGAAAATGGCCGCCGGTACAGCGCCTGCGACGCCTACAAAGCCGAATACCTGCGGGCCGAACTGAGCCGCCGTATCAATGACAGCCTGGCCGGTTTCGATGCCTTGCTGGTGCCGACTTCGCCAACCCTGCGCACCATGGCCGAGATGGCGGAGGAGCCGGTGCGCTACAACTCGCAGTTCGGCTACTACACCAACTTCACCAACCTGGCCGACCTCTCGGCCCTGGCGCTGCCGGCCGGTTTGCGCGCCGATGGCTTGCCCAGCGGCATTACTTTGCTCGTACCGGCCTGGCATGACACGGCGCTGGCGCACCTGGGCAAGCGCTGGCAAGCCAGCCTGGAGCTGCCTTTGGGCGCCACCCAGCGCTATCTGCCGGCACCGTCCGCACCCGCCCAAGCCCCCGGCTGCGTGCGCGTGGCGGTGGTGGGTGCACATCTCACCGGCATGCCACTGAATGTCCAACTGACGACGCGTAACGCGGTGCTGGTGGAGCAAACCCTGACGGCCGACACCTACCGCCTGTACGCGCTGCCCGGCACCGTACCGCCCAAGCCAGGGCTGGCCAAGGCGGACAGCGGTCGGGCGATCATCGTCGAGCTGTGGGACATGCCCCTGGCACGCTTCGGCGAGTTCGTCGCCGAGATTCCCGCGCCGCTGGGGATCGGCAACCTGCTGCTGGCGGATGGGCGCAGCGTCAAAGGTTTCATCTGCGAGCCCTGGGCACTGGCCGACGCCCTCGACATCACCGAGTTCGGTGGCTGGCGCGCCTTTATTGCGAGTCGCGGTTAAGCATGCGGGCCAAGACACGCCCCGACAGCCTGGCCGAGCAGATCTACGCCCAGCTCAAGGCGGATATCTTCGACTTCCGCCTGCTGCCGGGCGATCGTTTCAGCGAAGGCGAGGTGGCCGAACGCATGCACGCCAGCCGCACGCCGGTGCGTCAGGCGCTGTATCGCTTGGAACGGGAAGGGTATCTGGAGGTGTATTTTCGCAGCGGCTGGCAGGTGAAACCTTTCGATTTCGCCTACTTCGAAGAGCTCTACGACGTGCGCATCGTGTTGGAACTGGCGGCTGTCGGCCGGTTATGTGCGATGGACGAACCGAACCCGATGCTGCAGGCGTTGCAGGCCACCTGGCAGGTGCAGGAGGGCGAGCGCCTGGAGGACGCCCAGGCCGTATCGGCGCTGGATGAGCGTTTTCATTGCGCGTTGGTGGAAGCCACCGGCAACCGTGAAATGGCGCGCATGCACTACGCCATCACGGAGCAGATCCGCATCATCCGGCGGCTCGACTTTACCCAGGCGCCCCGCATTGCTGCGACGTACGAAGAGCATGGGCAAATACTTGCGGCCATCGTGCAACGCCAGGCTGACCAGGCGCAGCACCTGCTGAAACGGCATATCGAACTGAGCAAGCAGGCGGTGCGCGAGATCACGTTGCACCGGTTGCATACGGCCCGGCAGGTGGAGGCGCAGATTTCCTGATGCCCTGAGCTTCTGTGGTGAGCGGGCTTGTTGTGGTGAGCGGGCTTGCTGTGGTGAGCGGGCTTGCCCCGCGCCGGGCTGCGCAACAGCCCCAATCAGGCTCCCTGTGTTCTGTCAGGTAAACCGCAGCGCCTGGTTTTGGGTCTGCTGCGCAGCCCAGCGCGGGGCAAGCCCGCTCACCACAGGTTACGAGTAGTCCTCAGATCACGTGGGCACGTGGAGGTGCACTCTCGAATGCGTTATTGGGTGAGTCTGCGCAAGCTTATTGTGATGAGCGGGCTTGCTGTGGTGAGCGGGCTTGCCCCGCGCTGGGCTGCGAAGCAGCCCCAATCAGGCTCCCTGTGTTCTGTCAGGTAAACCGCAGCGCCTGGTTTTGGGTCTGCTTCGCAGCCCAACGCGGGGCAAGCCCGCTCACCACAGGTTACGAGTAGTCCTCAGATCACGTGGGGTGTGGAGGTGCACTCTCGAATGCGTTATTGGGTGAGCCTGCGCAAGCTTATTGTGGTGAGCGGGCAAGCTCGCTCACCACGGGTTACTGGGCCTGGCGTGAAAGCCTTTGCAGCTTTGCGATGACCGCCTGGGTTGCCCGCTGCATCGGCGCCCGCAACTCACTCTCGATCAAACCCTCCAGCGCCAGTGCGGCTTTCACCGGCGCCGGGTTGGGCTCCATGAACAGTGTGTTGATCAACGGCACCAAGCCAAGGAACGTCGCCCGCGCCTCAGCCAACTGGTTATCCCGTACCTGTTGCCACAGCGCTACAAACTGTTCGGTGCACACATGGGCCGACGCGGCAATCGCACCGCTGGCGCCCAGGCACAGCGCATTGAAGATCTGCAGGTCCTCGCCACACAACACATCCACCTCACCGCTGGCCAGCATCGCAAGGGTATTGCCCAGGTTGCCGCCGCAGTCCTTGATCGCCACGATCTGCGGGTGCGCGACGATGTTCAGCAAGGTCGCCTGCTCGAAGGTCACGCCGGTACGGTAGGGAATGTCGTAGAGAATGATCGGCACGCTGGACGCATCGGCCACCGTGCGAAAGAACGCTTCAAGGCCGGCCTGAGAAGGGCGGATGTAACTCGGTGCCGGCACCAGCAAACCCGCCAGCGGGCGCTTGAGGACCTCGACCTGGAATTGCAGCAATTCAATCTGGTTATTGCCCGCCAGGCCCATCACCACACGGTGGGCGGGCACCTGTTGCAATACCGCATCCAGCACGGCCAGTTGTTCCTGGCGGCTGAGCGATGCGGCTTCGCCGGTGGTGGTGCACACCATGATCCCGGCCACGTGCTTGTCCAGCAGGTGGCTGACCAGGCGGTGCAGGCCGACAAAATCGATGGCGCCATCCTGGAACGGCGTGACCACGGGAACCCAGATACCTTGAAACGATGACATGCACTTTCTCCTGATGATTGACCGTTTGAGTCACCGTCAGAAAGGCATGGGCAATTGTGCAAGGGGGGAGGGAGTCCGCGCTCAATGTCCTGTCAGCTCATCTGACGGGACAGCGCGCCCCGGTCACATGAGCGACTGTTTCTTCGATTTGAGGGCGTGCGCCACGCAACCTTGCGCCTTGGCAATCAAGCCAATGACGGAAAGGTTAACCACTGAGGTTGCGGACATAAGCTGACACACCCATGAAGACTGGGGCTATCTTCATGGAATATTACGAGGTGTGTCAACTTCCCCCGTGGCTTGAATGCACCGGTGCAGGTGGCTCAGCCTTTTATCGCGGCTTCAATCGCCGCAATGTCGATTTTGGTCATGGTCATCATCGCGTCGAAAGCACGCTTGGCTATTGTCGGGTCAGGGTTGGCCACCGCATCGGTCAACACCCGAGGCGTGATCTGCCACGACAATCCCCATTTATCCTTGCACCAACCGCAGGCGCTGGCCTGGCCGCCGTTGTCGATAATGGCGTTCCAGTAGCGATCGGTTTCGGCCTGGTCATCGGTGGCGACCTGGAAGGAAAACGCTTCGCTGTGGGGGAATATCGGGCCGCCATTGAGGCCGATGCACGGGATGCCCATCACGGTGAATTCCACCGTGAGCACATCGCCCTGTTTGCCGGACGGGTAGTCGCCGGGGGCCAGGTGCACGGCGTCGAGCGTGCTGTCGGGGAAGGTGCTGGCGTAGAAGCGCGCAGCCTCCTCGGCGGTGCCGTTGTACCAGAGGCAGAGGGTGTTCTTGGGTTTCATGATCGGTCTCCACGGACAATGGGTCCATGGAGTTTAGACGGCCAACTGCCGTTCGATCGCCGCCTTGTCGATCACCGACCAGACCTGGGCGATTTTGCCGTCGACGAACGTGTAGAAAACGTTCTCCGAGAACGCCACCTTGCGACCATTGATCGCCAGCCCGAAAAACTCGCCCCGGGGCGTGACATTGAAGTTCAGCCGGCTGGCGACGGTGGGCGGATCGGCGATCAGCAACTGGATGTGGAACACCAGGTCGGGGATCTCGCGAAAGTCGCGCTCCAGCATGGCGCGATAGCCCTCCAGGCCGACCACCTTGCCGTTATAGGCCACGTCAGGGTGGACGAAGTCGCCCAGGCGGTTCCAATCCTGCCGGTTGAGGCAATCGATGTAGCCGAGGTAAAGGTCGGCAAGTTGGTTGCGGGTCATGTTTTTTCCTCAAGTCCTGCGCGCGGTCAACAACACCGTCGCCGCCGCCGACAACAACCCCGCACAGCAGCGATTGAATATCCGCTTGCCACGCGGCTCGGCAAACCAGCGACGCATGTGCAGGCCCATATAGGCGTAGAGGCTGATGGCGATCCATTCCAACACCAGGAACAGCGCGCCCAGCACGGCGAATTGCGGCGTGATCGGCTGGCCTGGCACCACGAACTGCGGAAGGAACGCGGTGAAGATCAGGATCGCCTTCGGGTTGCTGCTCGCCAGCTTGATTCTGAACCGCTGAATGGCAGGTTTCGACATAAAGCAGCCGCTCGTAGGTCTAGATTTTGATAAGATGAGACGGGCACAGCGGCTGCGTCCCACATCTAGAAAACGAGGGCTGAAAATCCAAAGCGAACGGAGTGAGGAAGTCCGTAATTAGCTTGCTTGCACGGGCGGTAGGACTCCTTTGAACGCTGCGGCCAAGCCGGAAGAGACCACCACATCTCGTAGCATCCTTGTTAGCCAACCCTCAAAGGAAGCCAATCTCGTCTGTTTCAAGTGTTGAGCGGCAAGGGCGAGCATTCCTTTGTTGTCGTAAATGGTCAGTAAGCTAGGCAAGTCACCATTTGCCAAGGCGTCCTGAATCTTCTTGGTCACGCCTGCTGCGATGCCTGCGATATCCAAGGCGGCGGTTTGGGACGCATACTCCGAAAGTAATTCATGAATGCTCTTTGGCCCCGAAAGGTCGACCTTCTTCAGTGCCCGATCAATTCGTCTCCGACAGTATCTAACCACGACGTCGTCGATTGCCGCTTGCGATTGCAAGGTGTTGAAGACGGCAGCCTGCAGTTTTGACAATTGTTGTTCGAGATCCGCCCCTGCGTAGCCTTCGGTTTGCGCGATAACACGGCTGACTTCAGGTAGCAGAATTAGGTTTTCGACCTCAGATACCGGTAGCGGGTGTACGCCTAAACCATTCAGATAATGGATTTCGTCTGGCGTATAGTCATCGGCATCGACTATTCCCGCGCAGGTGGCACGTGTGAGCTGAGCATTCGCGCGCATGGTAACCACGGCGTGCACGACTTGTTCGCACGAGCCCCGGGGTATCACAGTCCATTCCGAATAGCAGCACCGATAGATTGCGAGATCCAGACTTGTCCCAGCGCCCTCCACGAATAAAATTGGGCGGCGGCTGCCAAGTATCAGTGTTGTCACTTCTTCGCTAAAACCGGTGTCATCTGGAACAGTTTCTATCGTCCAAGAAGGCGCCGGGGTGTACGACTTGATGACGTATTTTTGGGCTGCTCGGGTCGCAGCGAAGTGCAAATCATGAGTAATGAAGATAAATGCGCAATCCTTTCGCGCGGCTTCAATTTCGTCCCAGAGACTCGACATAATGGATGGGTGAACGTGCAATTCAGGTTCATCGATGATTAGAAGAGAAGAGTCGGCGGCGACCAGGGCTTGTGCTAGAAGATAGAAAATCGCGCGTTCTCCATCACTCATTTCCGAGGCGGGATAGGTTCCGGAACCACCAATAACTGAGACTCGGATGTCATCACCGGAAATAACCAATTGCCGGTGGGGAAGAAGGCGTTGCCAGATGTCCGAAAGGGTTTCGAACTTTGTAGGCATGGCCTGCGTGAGCGTACCGGACCTAGCCTTACTGTGCGTATCCAAGGTTGTGACCGACTGGTCTGCGAACAGTGCTTGAAGCAGGCTGTCGAAGTCGTCCAGCATTCCCACTGCGGGCTTTGAATCGGCCCACCGACTCCCTGCGCGGTTAACAATTGTTGCGTTCTCATGTTCCCACCCTAATCGGAGCTTTCGGAGCGCCTCGGCACCACGAATTTTCGGTACAGCAGGATTGAGCCTGAGGGCTCGATGAGCCGAAATGCGGTGAGCATCAATGCCTGCCGCCTCTTCAATGAATACAGCCAAGCGCGTTTTTCCTGATCCATTTGCCCCGACGAAAACAACTGACGAGCCGGGCTCGATAGCTATAGGCGTCTGCTGGTCTGAATTAGGAATTTGAAAAGTGAACGTCAAGTGGAAACTCCTTTTGTGATGGCGTTAACCGAAGTAGATCTGCGCTAGGCCCCCCTCTCTCTCCCGTCCTGGAGCTCATTTCTCACCCATAAACTCCTGCTACCAATCCAAGCATTACACCTTAATCAGCCATCCTACCAGCGAATTGCTGCTCGCTTGCATGTTCGCTTCTGGCCGAAAGCAGTGCCTAAGAAAAATTCATATTGCTCCTCATAGGGGTTGCCCGCCGCCACCAGGAACTCCTGTCGCGCCAGTGCCCATAGGCTCACCTTGGCGGTTACCGATTCCGCCTCCGCCTGGGGATTTGCGCGCCACAGTTGAAACGCCAGATACAACAGATACGCCGCGCCCAGGATCTTGATCGCGTAGAACAACAGTTCCGAGGTTTGCAACACCACCGCCAACCCCGCAGAGGCGAGGGCGATCATGCCGGCAAAGGCCAGCAGGCGACCGATACCGGCCAGGCAGGAGGTGCGGTAGCCATAGCGGGTGGAGTTGCTCACGGACAACAAGTTATTGGGGCCGGGCGCCATGTTCAGGGCGAAGCAGGCGGGGAGGAACAGGGCGAGGGTGGCGAGGTCCATGGCGGCTCCGGTTTGGGACGGACGGGGAGCGTCGAGGATAAGGGGAGTGGAGGTGGTTGGACAATGTGCGCGTTGGCGGCGAAAAGATGCCAGTGCGCGTTGAGCAGGTTGGATTTAAAGAGACGCGGGTGCCAGATCGATTCCGGTCAGGGGGATGTAGTTTTCCATTTGCTTGAGTCTGGCTTGATACCTCTATGCTTGGACGGAGCGCTTTCGGCCAAAAGCGGACTGTAGACAGATAGCTGCTGGCATTCCTACGCTGGCATTCTAGTAATCACACAACGCTAAAAAGGAATATTCATGTTGGTCATTCAAATTGATCGGGATAGCGTGCATGCAGGGGATGATCTGGAAAGTCGTAGGACATCAATCAGGCTTGATCCAGCAGTAACACTGCGCGCTTTGTTCGAAGCGATCCAAGGTATGGGTTACCTGCCTGGCATCAGTGGAGGCAAGGCGACGTGGATTATTTGTTCGTCTGGCAAACATATAGGTGTTTTAGCTCAGCAATGGCCAGAAACTAAATTGTTAATCCCCGCCGAGAGCTCCCTGAGTCAGTATTTTGGGGATACCGAACCTAGCCTTCTGTTCAGATATTGGTGCCAGGCAGATCCAGACCATGTCTTTTCACACATCAAAGCTGGAAATGAACCGCCGTCTCGATTTTAGGACTGGCGGGGGCTGAATCGCCCCTGCTTCTGTAGACGCCTTCGAGCTTCAAGGAAGCGCTGCTAAGCCTGTGAAACTGTCCGCTTCTGGCCGAAACTTGCCGATGAGTTTCCCTATCGCCCATCGTCAGGCTGCTGGAGCCTAGCTTGATAAGTCCGCATCCAGGGAGGCAGCTTTCGATCCTGCCCGGGCGTTACCTGCCTTCCGATCGACGATACTGAAAATCTGCCGCTCAGCAGAGGCACCAAGCTCTTCGAAGACAAGCTCCCCTTTAGTCGCTGGTTTTTTGCAGGCATTCCAGGCGTTCAGCAAATAGTTCATTTGCATCCAACCCTCAAAAGACAGCTTCACAGTGGCCACCATCGATTGCTATGTCATCGCTCTCGAATTCGCCTGCGCCACTGCGGGCCAGTCAAGCCACCTGGTTCGCAAACCTGCCCACCGCGTCGACCACCCGCTTGGCGCCGTCCTGAATTTCCACAATGACCTGGCCTGCCTGCGTGGCGAGTTCAAGACCTTGCTCTGCCTGGGACTTGCTGTTGGCCATTTCTGCTACGGTCTCATCCACCAGTTTCTGGTTCTGCAGCACCACCGAGGCGATTTCTTCCGTCGCCGTGCTGGTGCGTCCGGCCAGTTGCCGCACTTCATCAGCCACCACCGCAAAACCGCGACCTTGCTCGCCTGCACGGGCGGCTTCAATCGCGGCATTCAATGCCAGCAGGTTGGTTTGCTGGGCAATGCTGCTGATGGTCTGAATGATCGAACTGATCAGCAGTGACTGTTTTCCGAGGGCTTCGACTCCGCCGGCAGCCGCCTGCATATCAGCGGCGATTTTATGCATGGTATGCATCGTGTCGTTGACCACCACGGCTCCGCGCTCGGCACTGACATCGGTCTGCCGGGAAATTTCAAATGCGGTTTGCGCCGCGCCACTGACTTCCTGTTCCCGGGCAACCTGGTCGGAGACCACCGTGGCGAACTTGACCACCTTGCACAGTGTGCCTTCAGTGTCATACACCGGGTTGTAGGTTGCTTCCAGCCACACGGTCTGGCCGCGGCTGTCAACGCGTTCAAATCGGCCGGCTACAAACTCGCCCCTGTTCAGGGTTGCCCAGAAATCCTTGTAGTGCTGGGACGAGGTTTCCTCCGGTTTGCAGAAAATCCGGTGGTGGCTGCCTTTGGCTTGTTCCAGGCTGTAGCCCATGGCGTGCAGGAACTGTTCATTGGCGGTGATGACATGCCCGGAGAGGTCGAACTCGATCACCGCCGTCGAGCGCAGCAATGCCTGGATGAAAGAAGTGTTTTCCGAGGCTTTTTCTACCCGGGCGGTAATGTTCGTTGCATAGCAGGTGACATGACTCAACTGGCCGCTCGCATCCGTGATCGGCTGCCAATGTGCATGCAGCCATATCAATGAGCCGTCGGCATGCAGGTAGCGGTAATCGTCGGTAATGGACTTGCCAGCGGCGACCGCCGCCCGGAAGTTATGAAAGCAGGGCAGCTTGGAGACGTACTGCGGGACGATCTCGGCCATGGCACGGCCTCGAAGTTGCTCCGGGGTGTAGCCCAACGACTTGGCAAAGTTGTCGTTGCATGCGGTGATCTTGAATGTCGAGTCGATACTCAACGTCAGCATTTCACGGTTCAGGCCATCGCGCAGTTGGCGCAGTTCCAACAGCTCGGCTGCCTGGGCGTGAAGCTGGCTCTTGGCTTTTGTATTGAACATGGGAAACCGCCTCCTTGGGTTACATCCAGCCTATCGGCACGTCATTCTGCAAATTTAGACCGTTCGACGGGTAAAGCTTCATCAGCCAACCGGGATCCCCGCTGATGTGTTGCGGTCCGCCGCATGTACCGCGCCGGCGGCGAGCCCAGTGTCTTGCGAAACATGCTGATGAACGAACTGACCGACTCGTACCCGAGGGCTTCGGCGGTGCGTTGCACGGATTCGCCCTCGGCCAGGCTCTGCAAGGCCACGATGATTTGCCATTGCTTGCGCCATTGGCCAAAGGTTAGCCCAGTTTCGCTTTTAACCAAGCGCGCCAGGGAACGCTCGCTCATGGCGACCTGGCGTGCCCATTGGGCCATGGTGCAGCGATTTGACGGGTCCTGGGCCAACCCCCGTGCGATGAAACGCAGCTGCGTTGTGGCCGGAAGCGGCAGGTACAGCTGTTCCGAGGGGGCCAGTTCCAACTGTTCGAGGAGCACGCTCGCCACGCGTGCATTGGCAGACGCCGGCGGATAGTCCTGGGCTTGGGCGCTCAGGTGCAGGATCAATTCCAGGACCAGCGGTGACAGCACCAGCGTGCAGCATGTGTGCGGTAGCGCGGCCGCACCGGGCTCTACGAACAGATAGCCGATCTTGCCGTTGGCGGTCACCCGGTTGCTGTGGGCAATACCGCCCGGGATCCATACGCCGAACCCCGACGGCACCATCCACACGCCATCCTCTACGGTGCACACGATGCCGCCGTGATACGCCACCACCAGTTGGCCTTTGCGGTGGGTATGGACGGGGAATTCGGTGTCGTTTCCCTGGCTCCCCAGCATCAACGCCACTGCGGGCTGGTCGAAACTGTCCAGTTCGAATTGATCCACCCCGTAGAGACGTGTCTCGTCCATGTCGCTCCACCTCGATTGTCTGAATTTGATTATATCTTGGCAGCATACTCAATATCGGCACGGCCTTGCAGTCCCTACCATCGTCAGCAAGGCCATTGCCGACTGCGAGATTCAACGATGCTGAGCGAAATCACGATTGCCCACCTCTACCTGCCGCCTTTCTTGCTCTACCTGGGCGTTACCGCCGTGGTTTACGCACTGCTGGAGCGGATCATGCGGCCCTGGCTGGATTGGGCCTGGCACCCGAGCATGGCGCGTTTCTGCATGTCGTTGATCGTTCTCTCGATCCTTGTGCTGAAGTTTTGAGGCGCGGGCGATGACGATCAAACACCTGCTCAAGACCCTCGTCACCCTGGTGCTCGGCTTGACCGCGCTGTTGTTGTGTACGCAGCTGTGGCGCGCCTATGAGTTGGCCCCCTGGACACGGGACGGGCGGGTCAGCGCGCAAGTCATCCGTATTGCCCCCGAAGTGTCCGGCCAGGTTGAACAACTGCTGGTCGAGGACAACCAGTGGGTCGCCAAGGGCGCGTTGCTGTACCAGATCGACCGCAGCGCCTATCTGCTGGCCCGGCAACAGCGAACGGCCGAGCTTGCCGAGGCGCGCAGCGTGCTCGAACAGCGCCGCTCACAGCTCAGCCGTCGCCAGCAACTCGGCGATGCCATTGCGCGGGAGGAGACCGACAATGCGGCCCGGGACCTGGCGGTGGCCAGGGCGCGGGTGGACGCGGCCCAGAGCCAGTTGGCCCACGCGCAGCTGGATCTGCAGCGCACGACGGTTCGTTCACCGGTCGACGGGTATGTGACCCAGTTGCGGCTGCAGCCGGGTGACTACGCGGCGGTGGGCGATACCAATATCTTTGTGGTCGACAGCCATAGCTTCTGGGTCACCGCTTACTTCGAGGAGACCAAGCTGCCCGGTGTTCGCGTGGGGGCCGCGGCGTCCATCAAGCTCATGGGCTTTGCACCGCTGCTTGAAGGGCATGTGGCGAGCCTCGGCAGAGGCATTGCCGACGGCAACGAGCTGCGCAGTAACAGCGGCTTGCCCCAGGTGGCTCCTACGTTCAGCTGGATACGCCTGGCCCAGCGTGTGCCGGTTCGGATTGAGCTGGACAAGGTGCCACCGGGCGTGGAGCTGGCGGCGGGGATGACTGCGAGTATCGAGGTCGCCGAGGCGGGGGCCGCCCCCCATTGGCGGCTTACCCAGTGGCTGCAGGATTTCATGTGATGGCCCGCGCACTGCGAATGCTCGGGGCATGGTCGCCCGAGACCTCGGGGTATGTGCTGCGCAGTCTTGCGGCGGCCACATTGGCCCTGTGGCTGGGCTTCCAATTGCACCTGGAGGCGCCGTTCTCGGCGGCTTCGACCGTGTTGCTGCTGATCCATCCGCTGCAGGGCGCGGTGGTCGGCAAGGGCTTCAATCGCGTACTGGGAACCCTGGTGGGGTTGCTCGCCGCCCTGGTCCTGACCGGCCTGTTCGCGCAAAAAATGCTGCTGTTCATCCTCGGGATCGGGGTGTGGCTCGGCCTTTGTGTCGGTGCCATGACCGTGCTTCGGCACTACCAGGCCACGGCGGCAGTGGTCGCAGGCTATACGGTTTGCCTTGCCCTGGGCCCGGCCATTGTCGCCCCGCAGCAAGGTTTCGAGCATATCGTGGCGCGGGGCACGGCCGTGGTCCTCGGGGTGTTGAGCCTGAGTCTGGTGGCGACGTTGTTCAGCCGCAAGACCGTCGAGTCCAAACTGAACAAGGCACTTGAGGACATCGCCGCCCGTACCTTGGGATTGCTGGCCTTGCGATTGGAGGGGGAGCAGGGCGCGCAACTGGCTATTGCGCAGGGCCAGTTGGCCATCGATGTGGGTAAGGTGGACGAGCTTCTCGGGATCGGCCGAGGTGAGTCCCGCCTGATCCGTTCCAGGCTCGCGACCCTGCAGGCAGGGCTTGCGTATGTGCACGGGGTGATCCTGGACGAGTCACCGCTCAACCACGGTGGCTTGACTTCCCTCGTTCGAATGGGCGCGCAACTGCAACAGCTGGCCGACGCAAAGCCGGGTTTTTCCGTGGCAGCCGAGCATGTCCGGGAGATGCAGCATCGCCTCGCCCAGGCCCATGAAAACCGTCAAAGCCAGCAGTGCTTGAGTGAACAACTGGCAGACCTGTACAGCGCCTTGCTGAGCTTTGCCTGCCTTGAGCGTGCGCCCCGGACGCCGGCCCGCGCCGTGGGGTTCCACCGCCATTACGGCGACGCGCTGCGCAACGGTCTACGTGCCCTTGTGGCCACGCTTGCAACCGCTGCGGTCTGGTACCTGACCGCCTGGGACCAGGGGCCAACCTTGCTGGCAGTGTTGGGCCCGTGCTGCACCTTGCTGGCCACCAGCCCGGCGCCCGCTCAAGGCATCGGCCGCTTCTTCGAGGGAACGCTGTACGGCATCGTAACGGCAGCGGCGTGCAAGTTCCTGGTGTTGCCCCATATCAGCGGGTTCGCGTTGCTCAGCATCGTGCTGATCGCCTTCTGGACCGTCGGCATTCATGCCACCACCCGGCCGCGCCACGCCTTGCAGGGCATTGCCTACCTGATCGCGTTCAACACCCTCGTCGGCACCGGCGGCACGGCCCAGTACGACTTCACTGACTTCGCCAATCAAGCGCTCGCCTGGCTGGTAGCGCTTGCCATCTGCCTGCTGGCCTTCCAGCTACTGCCGGGGAAATCTGCCCGCCATGTACACGTCCTGACCCAGGCGCTGCACAGGGACACCCGGCGCTTACTCCGGCACGGGCGCCGCATGGACCTGCTCAAGTGGCAGGCCCGGCAACAGCACCGCTTGGTCGCCTTGCAGGCACTCTTGGGCGCTGGTCACCAACCGGCGGGCGGCGCCGGCTCCGTGTCCCTTCAATTGAGCCGCCGGCTGCTGACTTTGCAACGCCAGACACGGGAGCTGGAACCTGAATCGGCAATCGCCAAATGTGCGCAAAGGGGCGATCGGCGTATTTCAAGGTATGCCTCCAATCCCGCGATCGGCGCGGCTCAGGCACGTCGGACGTCGAGATCGTTGACCCGGCTGGGGGCTCACGCTCTGGCGGCTGGCTACCAGGAGTTAGCCGGGCTGCTCGACACCTATTCAAACATTACCAACGCGGATATCCGCATCCGTTCCAGTTCAAACAACCAAGGTGAGATGAAATGAAGCAACTCCTTATCTGGACGCTTTTCGGCATGATCGCGTCGACGCCATGGGCCGTGCAGGCATCGGACGGGGCTGAGGCGCTGGTGCGCTGGCAGCAGCAATTCAAGCAGGAGCAAAAACAGCAGGCTGAACGCCCGAGGGGGGATTAGGGCTCCAGGTCCAAGGCCGCAATGACCGGGAAAGGGAAAACCTGATCGGATAGCGGCCGGGGCAGGGACATTCATCGGGCGAGGGCTTGATTGAACAGGTTTTGCAGAAGCCCCTCACCCCGCCGCAGAGTCAGAAGCTCTCAAGACGCACGTGGATTCCCGCTCGTCCAGCCAGCTCAATAACGTCTTCCAGTCGATCCGCGTCAACAATGAAACCGTCGTAATTTTCACCTCCGGAGTCCAGGTGAAGAAACCGTTTACCGAACCGGGCGAGCCACTGATCAAAGAGGTTGGTTTCCTCGGGAGGAGGCATGGTAAAGCGTCCACCAAACAATCGATCCAAAATGCCCATGTCTGTCCCTCTATGAGTGTGAGGAAACCATTGAGTCAAGCACAACTGCCGTTCAACAACTGTCCTTGGACGATCAAGGCAAGGACGCTGGAGTCACGGTGTACCAGCCCGACGGTGTTTTGGCACACACCTGGGGTCTCAGCGGTGTTTCAACGGTGGTGTCGGCCTGGGTGGAGAGCTGGCGGACGGCAATCACGCAGCCGGCCTTGAACGTGCTGATTTTCATCATTTGAAGTTCCATTTCATAGTCTTTACCGGGCTCGGGGATCAGCGTGACAGGCGCGGGAAAGCAGGATAGCTGCGAGCCCCCCATGGCGAACCCGGCAATAAAGGGTTTACCGGCCGGGATGACGTGTTCGTCAAACACCTTGGGCGAACGGTTGATGGCCTTGCTCGCCTTGCTGGCGGGCATGCCAATCACGCTGTTCTGGCGGTCTGTCGCGCGGAAAGGGTAGAGCCCTGCCGAGTCGACATGGGCTGTTTGCCATCCGGCTTCTTCGGGGGTTTTGGTCAGCAGGGACTCGTTGTAGAACATCTCGCAGGTCTGGCCACTGATAAAGCCGGCGTGGGTGGTGTCACCGGTGATCAGGCGGACACGCGCGGTAGTGGTCGGATCATATCGGCTGATGTGTGCTTCGTTGCGAACGTCGGTCTTGGTGGTGGCGCAGCCGATCAGCGTCAAGCTGACGGCCAGGGGAAACAGTAAACGCATGGGTAACCTTCATATCCTGTGAGGGTTGGAGGCCGCAACCATACTATGGCGGGGATATGTTCGCCCACTTGCGATACACGGGGGAAGGGACAGGGAGGGGGCGTTCATGGCGGCTGTACATTGACGTAACATAGCCGCATAACACTCAGCCTCGGATGTTATCGGGAATGAAAATTGGCCCACTGGACGGGATGAAAATTGCCTATCACATCACCAGCTCACGCGTTGCGTGCACTGTCGGAGCTCGATTACTACCACATTAGGTCGGTTCAGCTCCCCGTTGAAATCACCATGCTTGACGCGTGGAACATCACAACGGCTGAGCCGGGGCTGGCCATGCGGTTGGCTTTCCGAATAAGGGACGCAATTTCTTCGTTATTCGGTGTGAAGCGAATCGGCGGGTTCTCCGGCGTTGCGCGAAAAACGGTACACGCAGGCGAACACCTGGATTTCTTTCTGGTGGAGCACAGCGCCTCCGATATCCTGGTTCTTACCGAGCGTGACAGGCATCTGGATGTCATGATCTGCCTTTCGATAACAGATCGTGTGCTCACCATCACATCATCGGTCGTCACGCATAACCTCTATGGACGCATCTACATGTTACCGGTAGGGCTCGCCCATAAAGTGATGGTCAGTAGTCATCTGCGCCGATTGAAGAGAAGCCTTGAAAGGCAGTAGAGGTTGCTTGTTCCGGTCGATCAGCGAACCCATACACGCGTCCATCAGCACCCATCCTGTCGCCCACTGACAGGGGCATGCACGGCCAGCAACTCAGCCACCCATTCGATAAACACGCGCAGCTTGAGGCTGATATGCCGGTTTGGCGGAAAGGCCACGTAAAGCGGCATCGGATCAAGGTGCCAGTCCTTGAACAAGGGCACTAATTCGCCCCGGTCCTCGAAGGCTTTCGACATGTAGCTGGGCAACCACAGCACGCCAAGGCCCGCCAGGCCGGCGGCGAGGTAGGCATTGCCATCATCGACCGCCAGGGCGTAGCGGCCCTTGATCTGGAGACTTTCCTGGTGCTTGCGCATGGCATAGGGCAAGGGTTTGCCGGTGCGGGCCCACAGGAAACCGACGATACGATGGTTGGCGTCTTCCAGTTCCCGTGGGTGGACGGGCGTACCTACGCGTGCCAGGTAGCTCGGTGCGGCAAACACGCCGAGCGCCAGGTCGCCTACCCGCCGGGCCATCAGGGATTGGTCGGTGAGTTCACCGCCGCGCACGACGCAATCGACGTTCTCATCGATCATGTCGACGATACGGTCGCTGACGCCCATGTCGATCTGGATGTCCGGGTAGCGGGCGTAAAACCCAGGCAACGCGGGGACGAGGATCATGCTGGCCAGTGGGCTCGGCACATCCACGCGCAGGCGGCCCCTGGGCAGGGTTGCCGCGCCGGACAGGCTGGTCTCGGCGTCGTCCATGTCGGCCAGCAGTTGCAGCACGCGTTCGTAGTACACGGCGCCGTCGGCCGTGACGTTGACTTTGCGCGTGGTGCGGTTAAGCAATTTGACCCGCAGGCGTGCCTCCAACTGCTGCACCAGTTGCGTCACGGTGGTCTTGCTCATGTGCAGGGTCTCGGCGGCCTTGGTGAAGCTGCCGGCCTCCACCACGCGAGCAAATGCCTGCATTGCATCAAAACGGTCCATTAAGGCCTCGGCGATCGATTGTTTGGGTTTCACAAACAGTGCTGGCTAAAGTTGCTGGTTTATCGTCCTGGCACAAGCCCCTAGAGTCTGCCCATCGTTAATTGCGGGTCAATCTCGACCCTTTGAAGGAGGCTTCCATGACGCAGCGCAATGTGGTTTTTCCGCCTGGACGCCAGGCGCTGTATGAGCGCAATCGCTATTCACCGGCCATTAAGTCCAATGGCTTTTTATTCGTCTCGGGGCAGGTCGGCAGCCATGCGGACGGTTCGCCCGAGCCCGATCTGGAGGATCAGGTCCGCCTGGCGTTCAACAACCTGAATGCGATCCTGGGGTCTGCCGGCTGCACCTTTGACGATGTGATCGACGTGACGGTGTTTATCGTCGATCCCGAATCCAGGTTCGAGACGATCTGGAAGGTGGTGCCGGAGTTCTGGGGCGAAGCGCCGCACCCGACGCTGACTGGCGTGGGGGTTACGTGGCTGTATGGGTACCAGTTCGAGATCAAGGTGATTGCCAGGCTTCCTTTGTGAATCCGTGCTGGCACCTCCACCTCAGCAAGCACGGCTAGGCGCAGGCTGTCGGTATAGTCGATCCTATCGTCCAACGCCTATCCCGGAGCTTGCAACCCGTGTCTGACTTGCCAGGCAACGCCGCCTACACACAGCGCTTCGACGCCGTACTCGCCTATATCGACGCGAATCTTGAAGGTGACTTGTCGGTGAAGGCGCTGAGCGAGGTGGCGCATTTTTCGGTGTTTCACTTCCATCGGCAATTCACCGCGTTCATGGGCATGCCGGTTGCGCGCTATGTGCAACTGATGCGCCTGCGCCACGCGGCACATGACTTGTCTTCCCGCGCTGATTATTCGGTGCTTGAGGCGGCGCTGGGGGCTGGCTTCGAAAGTCCTGAAGCCTTTGCCAGGGCGTTCAGGCGAGCGTTCGGCATGGCGCCGAGCGCATTCAGGAAACGACCGGATTGGCAGCTCTGGCGCGGGGTATTCAGCGTCCCTTACTTTTCCAGGAGCATCATCATGCAGGTACGAATTGTGGAGTTTCCTGCGGTCAAGGTGGCCGCATTCGAGCACCGCGGCGCCCCAGGGCGCGTGAATGAAAGCGTGCAGACATTCATTGCGTGGCGCATGCACAGCGGGCAGTCGCCGGTGGCTTCAAGTCGCAGCTTCGGTATTCCCTTCGACAATCCTGATACGACCCCGGCCGATGAGTTCCGGTTTGCCATTTGCGGCGAGATTCACCAGGCGCTGGCCGCGAATGAGTTCGGCGTCACTGAACGCGTCATCCCCGGCGGGCGCTGTGTGGTGGTGCGTCACGTGGGTTCGCCGGATCACATCGCAGAGTCGATCTATCCGATCTACCGCGACTGGCTGCCTGGCAGCGGCGAGGAGCTTCGGGACCAGCCGTTGTTTTTCGAATACCTGAGCATTTTCCCCGAGACACCGCAGGATCAATGGCAGACCGATATTTATGTGCCGTTGCAGTAGCGGCGCTCGCCAGCCTGTGGGAGCGCAACTGCGCTTCCACGCCTGGTGTTGCGGCCAGCTACGGCTGAGCGGTCCACACCGCCAGTTCATAACCATCCGGGTCAATGAAGTGAAACCTGCTGCCACCGGGGAACGAAAAGGTCTCGCGGCTGATCACGGCGCCTGCGGATTTGAGCCGCTGCTGCGTGCCTTCAAGATCATCCGCGTACAGGATCACCAGCGGGCCACCCGGTCGAACGGGTTCTGCGGTAGTGAACCCGCCGGTCAGCCTGCCATCGCTGAACTCGGTGTAGGTGGGGCCGTAGTCGACGAATGTCCAGCCGAACACTGCGCCGTAGAAGGCTTTGCTGCGGGCGATATCGCCCACGTTGAACTCGATATTGTCGATCTGTCGGTCTAGACCGCGAACGCTCATGGTTGCCTCCTTGGCGGATGGTTGAGGGGCGAGTGTAGCGGTTTACACCCGGGACTGGGTTACCATGCCGGCGCGAAATTCCCGCCGAACCCTCTGGCCACTTATGTCCTCCAACGCGCTGTACACCGACCTGTCCATCTACTACGACCTGATGTGCGCCGACATCGACTACCGCGCGCAGAGCCACAGCGTGCGCCGCCTGCACCAGTTGTTCGGCAATGACGGGCGCCGCCATCTGGACCTTGCCTGCGGCACCGGGCCCCATGTGCGCCACTTCCTCGACTTCGGCTACCGCAGCACCGGCCTGGACATCAGCCAACCGATGCTGGACCTCGCCCAACTGCGCTGTCCCGAGGCACGGTTCAGCCGCCAGGACATGGCCGGTTTCCAGGTGGACGAACCGCAAGACCTGATCACCTGCTTCCTGTACTCGACCCACTACAACCCCGGGCTCGCGCAACTGCGCGCCTGCCTCGCCAGCGTGCACGGCGCACTCGCCGACAACGGCGTGTTCTGCTTCAACGCGGTGGACAAACTGCATATCGACAACCGCTTGCTGGTACGCCATAGCGTGGAGTTTGAAGGCAGTCATTTCACCTTCGGCTCCGGCTGGCATTACCGCGGAGAAGGGGAGCAACAGGCACTGCGCCTGAGTATCGAGAAGACCACGGCGGGGGTGACCCAGGCCTGGCAGGATGAGCACACCATGGTGGCGCTGAGTTTCACGGAGTTGCAGGGGCTGTTACAGCCGTATTTTGAGGTGCAGGTGTTCGAGCATGACTATGAGCGGATCACGCCCTGGGCGGGCGTGACCGGCAATGCGTTGTTTGTGTGTGTGAAGCGGTAATGAACTGCCAGGCGGCCCTGATGCTGACGCGCTGGATCGCAATGATGCCAGCGCGGGTTGAGTTGATTTGATTTAACTTGCTGGCGCTTCTTCTGCGGCTGAAACCTGGGCACGCAAGCGTTGACCGATGAACGCCACATCAGGCCAGGGCCATCACGCAATCATCAACTGCCCTTTGATCAGGTTTTCTTGCCCGCTTCCTCCAGAGCCTTTTCAGCGTTGAACCCGTCGAAGTTCTCGAACACGCCCATAAAGCCCGGCACGGTCACTTCTCGCGCCCAGTCGCGCTGCAGTTCGCAATACATCTGCACGCGGCTGATGAGCTTCGCGCCCGCCTGCTCCATTCTGCGTAGCGCCGCCTCGTGTGCGGCGAGCGATGTGCCGCCAACCGCGTCGACCGGCACATACACTTCATAGCCTTCCTGGATAGCGTCGAGCACCGGGAATGTCAGGCAGGCCTCGGTCCAGAGCGCCGTCATGATGAGTTTCCTACGCCCAAGTGCCTTGACCGCCTGTTTGAATTCCATGTCCTCCCAACTGTTGATCGAGGTGCGGTCATAGGTCGGCAGGTGGCCGAGTACCTCTTGCAGTTCCGGGATCGGCGGTTTATTGCGACCGGTCGCTACATTGACGGTGGAATGGATGATCGGAAGGTTGTAGTTGACCGCCGCCCTGGCGACGCTGGTGATGTTGAAGACGAGTTCGTCACGCGGCATCGAGCGGATCGAGGAAACCTGAACAGGCTGATAATCGATGATGATCAACGCTGAGTTTTCCGGGGTCAGTAGTGGGTCGGTATGGGGGTTGCGCAGAGTCTCGCTTGCCATGGGCAAATCCTTTTTATGGGGGCACGTTGGTAAAAGGGCCTGAGCCCGTGCGGGTAATGGATTCCAGGACACGGGTAGAGGATGCTGTGCCTGGAAAATCCATTGTGCTGTTCCCATGTTCGACGCAGTAGTAGCATCGCGCGATGTGCTGTGTCGCATGATGGGGAACGCAAGCATGGATATCGAAGAACTACAGACCTTCGTGGAGGTGGCCGATGCCGGGGGCATTTCGCAGGCTGCAGTGCGTCTTGGCGTATCGAAGTCGATCGTCAGTCGTCGCCTGGCTCGGCTTGAAAGCGAACTGGGCGTGCAACTGCTGGCACGCTCCACTCGCGGGGCAGCACTCACTGAGTCCGGCGCGACATTCAGGGACTACGCCGCCAGAGTCTGCACCGAGATCGACATCGCCAAGGAAACGATCCTGCCTTCCGGCGCGCTTCGCGGCCGCCTGCGCATGGCCGTCCCGCTGTCGTTTGGCCCGACTCATTTCGCACCGGTGCTGGCGGAAATGGCACGCCGTCACCCTCAGTTGCATATGCAGACTTGCTACAGCGATCGCTTCGTTGACCTCATCACCGAGGGCTACGATTGCGCCATTCGCGTGGGGTATCTGAAGGACTCCAACCTGATCGCAAGGCGCATTGGCCCGGTCTATACCAAGCTCGTCGCGAGCACGGATTACATCAAGGCGCACGGTGCCCCCGCGACGCCGGACGACCTGGTCGACCATCAGGCGCTTCTGCAAGGCACTGAAGCCTGGCAGTTCATGGACGGCGACAAGATCATCACGGTTCGTCCACAAGGACGCTTCAAGGCCGACAACGGCATCGCCCTTGTTGCCGCCGCGATCGCTGGCCTCGGCGTCGCCTACCTGCCTGACTGCCTCACCCATGAACACGTGGCATCCGGCGCACTGGTACCGATCATGACAAACCATCCACCACCACCGGCCGGGGCCTACATCCTCCGCCCGCCGGGTCCGCATCCCGCCCGGAAAATACGCGTGCTCACCGAACTGCTGATCGAGTTCTTCGGCGAATCTCCGCACCTGGCGGTGCAGCCGCTGTCACATCGGGAAGATGCGCCGCCGAATAGCTGAATCATGGTGGGCCGAGTAACCGGGCTGAAGGTTGGCACTGTTGGCTGAGCTGGCGTCGTGCGTGAATCAAGGTCCAGCGCTTTGTTTGTTCAAGCCAGGACAGGAGATGTGATGTGCTTCAACGCTCGCAACAGTCAATGGGCCGGACTGCGTTTTTTGCAGACACAACAGCGCTGATCGTGTTTTTCACAATCACCGGCATCATCAATGAACGTTTCATTGCCGGCATGGCCTGGGATCAGGTCCTTCATGCGCGCCTTCTGGGCGCAGTGCTGATGGTGCCGGTCGCGAGACCTTACGGCCTATGGCGGGATTGGGTGATGACGCGCGCCAGTCAGGGTCGGGTTTCCAGGTTGCTATGGGACAGCCTTGCCCTCGTCAGCTTCCAGGTGCCCATCTATGCAGCGATCATTGCCTTCAGTGGTGCATCGGGCAGTGGGCTGGTGCGCGGCACGCTCGGTGCGGCGTTGATGATGCTGGTTCTGGGCCGGCCTTATGGGGCGTTTCTCAATGGGGTGCGCAAGGTGTTTGGATTGCCTCCGGGTGGAGACAAGCCGATGTCGCTGAACAGCTGAGTGACCGCTGCTGGGCGATTCTGTTGCGGTGGTCGGACGGACGTCCTTCGATATATCCGGGCATGGACATCCTCCAGCTAACCCATTTCCCTGGCGAAATGCTTGGTCAGTTCGAGCAGGGTCGTTCGCAATTCAGGCGGACGCACGGGCTTGGACAGGATGGAGATATTCATGTGGATCAATGTGCTGCGGATACGCTCGATTTCATGGCCGGTCATGATCATGGCCGGTACTTCCCAACCACGCTGTTCGCGAATCGCGGCGATACACTCGGAGCCTGAAATCCTAGGGCCCAGGTCGAAGTCGGCAATGATGATGTCGCATTCCGTGGTCACGTTCAGTCCATCGCTATGACTTTCTACCTCGCATCCCCATTTTTCCAGCAAGGCCGAGGTCGCCATCAGTACGTTGGAATCGTCTTCCACCAGGCATACCCGCAGCCCCTGCAGACGGCTTTGCGTGGCCGCTGGCCGTTGTGTCTCGGTGCCCGGCGCGACGCTTTCCAGGCGTTGGATAGTGGCGCGGGTGCCTTGGCCGAGTCGGGAGTCCAACTGGATATCCAGATTGAGCAACTGGCTGATGCGCTTGACGATGGACAAGCCCAACCCCAGGCCCTCGACATCCTTGTCGCGTGCGTGGCGCACCCGGTAAAACTCCTTGAATACGTCCGGCAGATGTTCAGCGGCGATGCCGCGTCCCTTGTCGTAGATGACAATGGCCAAGCCCTTGCCTCTGGGACGCACACCGATCAGGACCGGTTGGCCGGACGCGTATTTGAGCGTATTCGACACCAGGTTCTGCACCATGGTGGTCAACAGCCCCGCATTGACATTCACCCAGTGCTCGCAAGGGCGCAGGCGCAGTTGAACCCCGGCCCAGCGTGCGGCCTCGGTGTTCTGTTTGACGACGTCCCGCAGCAGCGCGCCCAGGTTCACCGGCTCCGCTTGCGGCTCCAGCTTTCCGTTGTCGAGGGTGTAGATATCCAGGATCGAACGGAACAGTTGAGAGACGGTATGCAGCGAGCGGTCGATGTTGTCCACCAGTCGCAGTTCTTCGCCGCCCAGATTCGCGTCCCGCAGGCACGCGGTGAACAGGCCGATGGAGTGGATGGGCTGGCGCAGGTCGTGGCTGGCCTGGGCGAGAAAGCGTGATTTCTCCTGATTGGCGGCGATTGCCTCTTCCGACGCGATACGCGTGCGTTTGAGCAGAATGTGCGCATAGGCCGGCACGACGATGGTGGTCACGATCAGCATCAGGAACATGTAGGGCTGTGCGCGCCAGAAGGGGGTGAGCATGAAGATCATGACCAGCATGCTCAGCGCGATGAGTGTCGCGGCGGTCAAGTAGCGCGAGCCAAAGCGCATGCCATTGCCCAATGTGACCCAGAGCAACGCTGCATAAACCGGCAGCGCGCCTTCTCCACCCACGATCATGGCGAAAGCGATGCCGGTATAGTCATGGGCCATGGCGAACAATCGGCGCCAGAAAAAGTGCCCTGGCCAGCGCTTGATCGCCATGCGCAGGGGGACTGCCACGCTGATGAAAAACGCCATGTACCACATGATCGGTACATAGGTGGCGAAGTCACTTGAAGGAAGGAGGGCCACCACAAAGATGTACAGCGAAGCACAGGTGCTGACCGTCAACCGCAACGTGGCCTGGTCCAGTTCACTGTTCTTTTCCGTCGTGTTCATTGCGATTCTCCAGGGTAAGAAGTCGCTTAAAAGTTGAAACCTGGCGTTACAGTTTGCGTTACGATGCGCCGGACCTGAGGTGAGATGGACCTTGACATGACGCACAGAATCATAGTGGCAGATGACCATCCTCTGTTTCGCGAAGGTATGCTGAGAACCATAGAACGGCTTATGCCGACAGCGATGATAGAGCAGGCGGGCAATCTGGATGAAGTACTGGCGCTGGCGCGTGCGGGCGCAGAAGTTGATTCGTTGATTCTGGACCTGCGCTTTCCCGGTATCACGTCTATGCAGGTCATAGGCCAGCTGCGCAACGAGTTCAAGCGCACCTCGATCATTGTGGTGTCGATGGTCGATGACCTGGACATTATTTCCCAGGTCATCGCCCAAGGTGCTGATGGCTTTATCGGCAAAAACGTTGATCCGGCAGGCATTGCCGAAGCCATCCTGGCGATTCGGGAAGGGGAGGTCGTGGTGAAGTACAACCCCGAAAATCCCCTGCTGGACCCAAGCCTTGCCTCACTCACCGCCCGCCAGCGGCAAGTGCTCGGCCTGGTTGCGGCGGGCAAGACCAATAAGGAAATAGCCAAGCAACTGGGTATCTCCCCGTTCACCGTACGCATCCATGTTTCCACTCTGCTTAAATCCCTGGGTGTGCCCACCCGTGCGGCGGCGGCGGCTCAATTCAGTAACTTTCCCGGTGCCAGTGGGTGGCCGGGCAAGCTCGATACGTGAATCAAGACGGTGCAATGACCATTAGAGCGTGGGTTGGGGCACGGGGGTGTTACCGGGGATCAACTTGGCGCCTTTAGGCCTTTTTGGACAGTCGCCAGATGAATACCAGCGGGTCACCACGCCCTTTTCAATCATGAACCGCTGTTCGCAACGGGCGTAATCAGGCACATAACCCCATTCCATCGAATGGCTGCCGTTTGTAAGCCATACGTAGTCGTAGCCGATGATTTTCGAGTTGCCATCACTGAGGCCATGGCTGTTTTTTGGCGCCCCCCATGACGTCACCAACTCATCTTCGGATGCACCTACCCATGAAGCAGTAATGTCCGATGTCGTTTGATAACGCTGGTTCATGACCAGATTACTCAAGGGAGAACCCGCACACCCGGACAGCATCAGAATGGATAAGACGGTGATCCATGATTTCATATTTCGACTCCATTCATGCGGCTTCAATAATCGGGCATTACATCAACTGGCGAGCAATTTATTACATTAATTCAAGCCATTAATGTCCATCTGGCTATGCTAGACAAGTCCCTGTTGGTCGCCTATAGCACACTTGTACTATGGCGTCAGCTCACGCGCCCTCATAAGCTGTACACGCTCGAAAAAGTCTTAAAGGCTTTGAGCCAGAGCGCACGCCGGAATGCACTTTAACTTCAGCGTTGAAGTGTTCCAGTGTGTTTGCCCGCCTGTGAATCCAAAGGCTCGATTAGTTGCACTACGTTGTGTCAACTTCACCGTGCACCCGGTCGAAATGGAATGGTATTAATCACAACTCAAGGTAAGTCTATGTGCTTGAAATATGGAAAACTACTTAGAATCGGATTCACGCTGTGCATACTGACCGCAGGCCTGGGAGGCTGTGCTAACACTGGGGATTTGATGAATTCCTTAAATCCTGGAGCACAAAAGTACGATGTTGCTTACCTGAAGAAAACCATCATCCCGGGAAAAACTACCAAGACTCAGGTGACGCAATTGTTCGGCGCTCCAGCCGAAGAGCAACTTGATTCAACGAGCAGAAGCAACGGGTCCAACTGGACCTATGATAAAAACCAGGAGGGCCTGGAAAAGTACATGACCCTGGCCCACAAATATGTCTCGACCGAGACAAGCCTGAAGATGTACGACGCCTCGTCGCAAGTCTCCAAGGCACAGGGTGTCGCCAATGATGTCGGCAGTGTGACGGGCACGAAAAAAGCTCAAAGCCAGACCCAGGGAACGAAGTTGATAATCTACTTTGTGGATGACGTGGTGGATTACTACAGGCTTTACTGACACGTTCCGCTTCTGATACGACACGCCGTGTCGTTTGATGCTTAACACGCCAACCTACGCCTTATTGTTCTCAAGGGGGCGGCATCCAGCGATGCATCCCCCATGGTCCATGAGGTTGAACGCGTGGAAAAGAACAGCGAACTCAATCAGGCCACGTTGCGCCTGACCGTCAGCGCCTGTGCGCTGCTGTACATCATCGTACTGAGCGGGCTGCGCCCCAGCGATACCGCAGCCTACACGCCCATCATCGTGTATATCTCCACATTCATCGTGGTGTCGATATTCCTGCGCATGGCGATCAAGCGCTGGCCAGGACACTTTTTTTGGCGGCGCTTGCTTTCCATGCTTCATGACTACACCGGTATCGCTTTCGCCATGGTGCTGGGAGGCGAAGGTGCATTGCCTATCTATGCCGCGCTGCTCTGGGTAACCCTGGGTAATGGCATGCGTTTCGGCTCACACTATCTGGCCCTGGCAACCGTGATCGCGTTGTCCACCCTTATCGTTATTTTCTTGTTCAACCCCTTCTGGCGCGCACAGCCCTACATGTTCCTGATGCTGATCGTGACCACCATCGTCGTGCCGACCTATGCGCACATTCTGCTCAAGCGCACTCGCATCGCATCGGAAGAGGCAATCGCCGCCAATCAGGAGAAATCACGCTTTCTCGCCCAGGCCAGCCACGACCTGCGCCAGCCCATCCACTCCATCGGCCTGTTCACCGCGTGCCTGCGTGACGCGAGTCTGGGCGGCGAAGAACTGCGACTGGTGGACAACATCGACCGCTCGCTGCACACCGTCTCTCAACTGTTCCGTTCGATTTTGGATATCTACACCCTCGACAACGGAAAGCTGGAGCCGCAAGCGGAACCGGTGAACCTGGGCGCACTGCTGCAGGAGGTCGTCAAACAGAACACCGAGGCCGCACGCTGGGCCGGGATTGAACTGCGCCTGCGCCCTTGCGAGCACTGGGTGAATGTCAATGCGGGGCTGTTGACCACCATGGTGCAGAACCTGGTGTCCAATGCGATCAAGTACGCATCGGGAGAGCCCGTGCTGATCGGTGTCAGACGCCAGGCAAAGGGCTTGGCCGTGGTGGTTTACGATAAGGGCTGCGGTATCGCCGCCGAACATCTGCCGGACGTATTCAAGGAGTTTTATCGGGTGCGCCACGCACGCGATAAGGATGTCGAGGGCCTGGGATTGGGCTTGTCCATCGTCAAGCGCATCAGCCAGTTGCTCAATGTCGATGTACATATTCGCTCCACGCCCGGGCGCGGCACCCAGGTGGCAATCAGCGGGTTGAAACACGCCGCCCCCAAGGTCGTCGCGCCTCGGATGAAAAGCGCCCATGAACGCCTGAACGGACTACGGATATGCCTGATTGAAGACGACGCCAATGTGTTGCTGGCCACCAAGGCCCTGCTGGAGAAATGGGGCTGCGTCGTCGAGACCCACAGTGATGCGGATACCCTGGCCAGCGATTGCGACATCATCATTGCCGACTTCGACCTGGGCACAAAGGTCTCGGGGGCTGAATGTATCGCGGCAATACGCGAGTTCCGGGGTCAAGAGATACCGGCATTGGTCATCACCGGGCACGAAATCGAGCGCATCCGTCAATCACTGCACGCATTCAATATCTCGGTACTGGCCAAACCCGTGCGACCGCCGGAACTGCGTAACGTGTTGCTTGAACAGGTCAAGTCAATGAAGTGTGAGTTACCCGTAGATTCATCAAGGGACTAGCAGGTGTAGCGCCCCGCGAAACGCGCGGCGGCTACTGCTCTATTGGGTACGTTCAAGGCACGTATCAGCGAAGACACGTGAATACGCACGGTATAGGGAGAGATTTCCAGTTCAGCGGCAATTTCCTTGTTGGTTTTACCTTGTGCGATCAAATGCCAGACTTCCCGCTGCCGCGACGTCAGTTTGCCCATCGCGTGATCACTTTCAAATGATGGCGATTCGGCCGGTTCGTATTTGACCACTACTTGGCCGTTCCGAATATCGTTGATGGCGTTACGTACCTCTTCGGCTGAAATGTTCTTGCCAATAAAACCATTGGCGCCGGCCTCCATCACTCGCGTAATGACCACGCTGTCATCGACTGTCGAAACAACAACGACTGCAGTAGTGCCTCTTTCCTCGCACAGTTTTGCAAGCTCTTTCAAGGAGCAAAGCCCTGGCAAATATACTTCGATAAACAGCATGGCCACAGGTTGCCAGCGATTCAGGAGAGCCCAGACTTCCTCCAGGTTTCCTGCCTGTTTTATTTTTGCTCCAGGTATTAAGCACTCCAGTAATCCTGTCATGCCCTCTCGATAAAGTGGGTGTTCGTCCGCCACCACAATTCGGCAACTCATATCAGCAAGCACAACCCGTCCAGATCAATGAAAACACGCTTTGATCATGTCCGACTCATACAACTTATGATATAGAACAGCTGAACTAGTACACCTGTACTAGTTACTAAAGGCCATTAAGCAATTAAGTACATTTTGCTCGATGCAATTGCGGCACAAACAGCGTGCTTGAACCCGTTGCCAGGAAGGGCAGTGCTATCCTACTTCTCATCGCCTGGGCATAAAGCTACCTAGTTGGCTCGCGTCTCATATCGCATCTTGACCACTTCAACGAGCCGCTCCTGTCCTCCATTGGTTCCGGAGAGGCTGGTCGACCTGATTGATTGCCCACGGTAGGGCCCTTCGGCAGCAAACCAATTCTGCACCACGACCTTCTGGGTCGGTTGTTGACCGGACGTTGATCCAGTGGAAATTTCATTGGTGAAGCGACAGGTCTCGAACGTCCCGAGTGCTGTCTTGATCGTTTCGCGGCCGTGGTAGGTCAGCTTTTCTGATACCCCAAACTCAAGCGTGGTGCCGCCGCTGACGACCTGGTTCTTGTAACTGACGGTGACTGTCTGCCCGGGTTGTAAATCCAGCGGCGTGGTGGGAGGAGGGGTGTAAAGGGTCGTGGTCAACGAAGGCCCGGCACCGTGCCGATCACCATAGCGAATCAACTGGCCGTCCTTGATTTGCGCAAAGGTGGTCGTCAAATACACCGGCGAATTGCTTATGAACGTGGTGTGTAATGACGCCACCGGGTTGGCCCCGGCGAAGTCTTCAGGGCCCAGCGTTTCGGTTTTACTACGATTGGTTACTGCAGAGGTGTTGTCGCGACTTTCAGACTCCACAACGGTGCCGGCCTGGAAATCCGCTTCATTGGTACACGGTGCCGAGGAGGCCGTAGCAGCAACGGCTGCCTCGGTCCAGGTAGCGCTGGTGGTTAACAGCGAGATCAAGGCCATCGCCAGCGCAGCGTTCATTTCAATTTTTCTGGTGGTTATAGGTTTCAAAAAAAGCATCCCTGTTCAATACGATCGGCAGCGTCGAATAGCGTAGAAAAGACCTGTTAGAGCGCGAACAACTGTGATCCAGCGCTAACGCGCGATGCAATAGGGCAGCTGTGCTATTGAGTTATCTCGATAGCCCCGGTTTTATAAGCAGCCAACGACAGCAGCACCCTTTATCCGCTCGACCATCACCCTGGGTGCTAAGGATTTGCGGGAATAACATGACGTTAGTGAAAAAAACAGCAGCGACTACCCTGGTTTTAATCGTCACCCTGGGGCTGAGCATTCAAGCCTCGTCATTCGAGAGCGGAGCAGACAACAAGGTATTCGATGCCGCGAGCCTTAAGGTGTCGAACGTGCCGTTGGGCGCCTTTCCCTACATCGCCCTTCCCGACGGATATGTCATCGCCACCGCGCCCGATGTCTCCGACTTTGATCAGGTACCCTTCTGGACCGGTGATCGCCTGGCAGTGGTAGAAGGCAAGGTCTGGTCAGCCCATATCGACGCCGCGCAGGGCAAGGCGTTCTCCGACCTGGAATTGCAGCGCAACCTCGAGTCCGTCGTGTCCTCGTTGGGCGGCAGCAAGATCTTCGATGGCAGGATTCCGGAAGACCCTGGCCAGAAGATCAAAGAATGGCCGCGGGACTTTGCGCTCAAATACAACAGTGGCCTGGGGGACATTTGGAATAACGCCGCGCAGGTGTTTGTTATCCATCGCGCCGACCGCGATATCTGGATTCATTTGTGCAGCTACGCGTTCGGCGGCGGCCTGCTGATTGCCGAAACCAAACCGCTGCAAATAACGGCCAGCCTGTTGCCGGCCAGTGAACTGAAAGCGCAGATAGATAAAACCGGCAAGGTGGCATTGCACATCAACTTTGCGACTGACCAGACCCGCATCCTTCCGGGTTCACAGCCACAGATCGAACAAGTGTTGTTGTTACTCAAGCAAAATACGTCGTTGAAACTGGCCATTAACGGCTACACCGATCACACCGGTGATCCCGCGCACAACAAGACACTGTCATACGGCCGCGCCAAGGCCGTCGAGGCCGCCATCACCGCCAAGGGCATCGACGCAGCGAGGTTATCTGCGGCCGGATTTGGCGAGGCTGACCCGGTGGCCGACAACGCCACCGAGGCAGGCAAAGCTGAAAACCGCAGGGTCGAGCTGGTCAAGCAAGACTAAGCGAACGCTCAGGACCAGGGGCGGCCCGGGCCGTCAAGACGAGACCCGTGATGGCTTCCGGCCGATGGCGAGCCCCAAACTATCACTGATGAAACCGCCGCCCCAACGCATCCAACCGCACCGCAATCGGCGGCAACTGCTCGCTGCTCCTGGCCAACATCTCCACATCCTCCGCCGTGCTCTGCGCAATGCTCTGCACCGACTGCAAGCGCCCGACAATCTCCAGGTTCGCCGAAGTCTGTTCGCGTGTGGTGGAGACAATCCGCCCATTCAGCGCATCGATCTGGGTAATGTCATTGCCCACCGCTCGCAGCATTTCCACTGCCAGCTGACTGTCCTCCACACACCGTTCCACGCCCTGGCGGCTGTCGTGCATGGCTTCCACGGCCTGGCGGCTGCCTTGCTGCAGGCCCTCGATGATGGTTTTGATTTCCTGGGTGGAGACGGCGGTGCGTTGCGCCAGGCTGCGCACTTCGTCGGCGACGACGGCGAAGCCGCGACCTTGTTCGCCGGCGCGGGCGGCTTCGATGGCGGCGTTGAGGGCGAGGAGGTTGGTCTGGTTGGCGATGCTGCTGATGACTTCCAGTACCGAGCCGATTTGTTCGGCCTGGACCGCCAGGCCTTGGACGGTGTGGTGGGTGCCTTCCAGGCGTGTGGCCAGTTGGGTGATTTCGTGTTGGGCGCGGCCGACGCTTTCCTGGCCACGCAGGATTTGTTGGCTGGCGACGCCCGCGTGTTCAACCGCTTCTTCGACGTGCACCGTAATGTGGCCCATGGCGTCTTCCATGCGCTGCATGGAGTCGGTCATTTGCGCGATTTCGGCCAGTTGGTGGCGAGCGCCTTTTTCCAGGGTACCGCTGGCGTGGGCCAGTTCCTGGCCGAGTTGGCCGAGGCCGTGGGAGTCGCGGGCGACGCCGTCTATGAGGTGGGTGATTTGTTGCAGGAAATGGTCAAAGCGCTTGGCAAGGGAGACGTGCATCTTGCCTTCACCTTTGGCGCTTTCCACGGTGAATTGGGTGGTGACGGCGAGCATTTTTTCCAGCATTTCCTCGCTTTCCACCGCCTCGGCCTGGCTGTTCACCGCGAGGTAGAGCAGGGCGATGGTTTCCATCACGACGTAGAAGGCGTGGACAAACACCATGGTCCAACCGCCGTGATGCGCCATCACGAACACCGGGAAGCCTTGATGCTGCAACGCATGGAACACCACGTGGTGCACGGCAATCGTCAGGGCGGCCACCAGGATCGGCAGCCAGTCTCGATAGAACGTCAGCACCGCCAGCAGCGCGAAAATCCCGAAGTGTGCTTCGATCACACCCTGGGCCTGGTTGATGTGCAGCGCCGCCATGACCATCAAGCCCGCGCCCAGTGCGCAACGCATCACCCGTGTGCCGCCGATGGCGCGGTAGAGCGCGGTGAGCACCGTGCTGGTGCCTCCTCCCACGACAATCGCCTGGGTCAGGGTGTCGTGCCAGAACGCAAGCCCGACGGAGAACAGCGTCATCAGCCAGATCAATGCCAGCATGATGCGGTCGGCCTTGCGGTAGTGCTCCAGGAAACGTGCGCGTGCGGGCATTCACTCTTACTCCATGTGGTCTGGCAAGGATCAAAGCATGCGGCGTGCCACTACGGCCCGCGGGTACAGAGCAAAGCCGGTATCAGGCACTTTGCAGGTGCAGGGAAGCAAAAAGCTTATCGGCATTGGGGGAGGGGACTTTAAGCGCGAACGCGTTCGGAGGGGGCAGAACACATTCCTGGTGGCAAGCGGGGTCAATGTGGGAGGGGGCAAGCCCCCTCCCACATTAGGACCCCCCTTTTACCAGGTGGATCAGAAGCTGTACTTGGCCGTCAGCATCATGTTGCGTGGGGTGCCGTAGGCGTCGCCGCCATAGCTCACGGAGTTGGCGATGCTGGAGTAATAGCGGCGGTCGAAGATGTTGTTGGCGTTGAGCTGCAGGTCGAGGTGGTCGTTGACCTTGTAGCCGGCCATCAGGTCGGTGACGGCGTAGGCGCCCTGTTGGAGGCGGTAGGTGCTGCCGTCAGCCAGCTTGACGTCGTTGTACAGGCGGCTTTGCCAGGAGATGTTGCCGCCCACGCGCAGTTTCTCCAGCGGGCCCTGGAAGTTGTAGCGGGTGGTCAGCTTGAACAGGTGCTCCGGAACGTCCGTGTCGTACTGCTTGTTGACCTTCTGCGGGTTGGCTTCATCCTTGATGGTGTGGGTACGCGCGTAGGTGTAGCCACCGCCGACCTGCCAGTTCTCGGTCAGCGCGCCTTGCAGTTCGAAGTCGATCCCCTGGCTGCGAATCTCTCCGGAGGCCTCATAGCACTCTGTCTGTGGGCAGTTTTGCACGGTCACCTGGGTGGCGCGGTTTTCCTGGTCGACACGGAACAGCGCCACGCTCGCATTCAGCGCGCCACCCAGGTATTCGCCCTTGATGCCGACCTCGTAGTTCTTGCCGACAATCGGCTTGACCGGGGTACCGGAGGTGTCCTTGGCGCTCTGCGGCGTGAAGATGTCGCTGTAGCTGACGTACACCGAGTGATGATCGTCCAGTTCGTAGATCAGCCCCGCATAGCGGGTGAGGTTGCGGGTGACGTGATAGTCGCCGTCATTGCTGCCATGGGCATCGTAGTCATACCAGTCCAGGCGCCCGCCGAGGATCAGCTTCAACGGGTCCGCCAGGCTCAGGCGCGTGGTCACGTAGACACCGTCCTGGGTGGTGACTTCACGGTCGTTGGTGGTGTGGACGAAGTCCGGTTTGCCCGCGGTGAGGGGCCAGTTGGTGTTGTAGGGGCTGTAGTTGTGGGTGGTCATGTCGTAGATGCGTCGGCTGGCGCCCACCACCAGTTCATGGGTGCGCCCGAATGCCTGGAACGGGCCGCTGGCAAAGGCGTCGACACCGGCCTGGTTTTCATCGTAGGCGGCCTGGTAGACCGTGCGCGCCAGGGTGTTGTTGACCCAGCGCGACTGATAGGAACCGGAAAACAACGCGTTCTGTTCGGCGTAATTGGCGTTGACCTGAAGCTTCCAGTCATTGGCCAGGCGCTGGCGCAGTTCGGCGAAGACCGTGTTGATTTCCTGGTCCTTGTTCTCCCAGTCGGTACCGGGGTTGTAGGAACGTGGCAGGTCCAGGTGGTGGCCGTCCTGGCCGATCATCGACGAGCCCCAGAAGTAGTTGGTCTTGTCCTTCTGGTTCGAGAAGCCGAGGGTGAGGGTGGTGTCTTCGCTCAGGTCGGCCTCGGTGACGGCATAGAACAGGCCGTGATAGGACTCGACGTTGTCGATGAAGCTGTTGGCGTCGCGGTAGGAGGTGACCACCCGGCCGCGCCAGGTGCCGCTGTCATTGAGCGGACTGGAGGCGTCGAGCTCGCCACGGTAGTCGTCCCAGCTGCCGGCGGCGCCGGTGAGGGTGACTTTCTGTTCGTCCAGCGGCCGCTTGCGGACCAGGTTGATGGCCGCCGACGGGTTGCCCGCACCGGTCACCAGGCCGGTGGCGCCACGCACGACCTCGACACGGTCGAACATCGCCAGGTTCGGCTGGGCGCCTACGGAAACGCCGTTGTAGCCGCTGGGGATGCCGTCGTACATCAGGTTGTCGATGTCGAAACCGCGTGAGGTGTAGGACTGCCGGCCTGGGCCGCTGGAATAGTTGAGGAATAGCCCAGGCGTGGCATTGACCACGTCGTTGATGCTGGTCATCCCCTGGTCATCCATGCGCTGGCGTGTGATGACGGTAACGGCCTGCGGGGTTTCACGCAGGGTGAGGGGCAGTTTGGTCGCGGTTTTCATCGCGCCGGTGGTGTAGGACTGCGTGCCCTCGGTGGTTTCGCCCAGTTGTTGCTCGCCGGAGATCCGGGTGGCCCCAAGCTCCAACGTGGTTGCAGGCGTTTCAGCGTCGGCGGCGAAGGCCGCGTGCGAAGTGGCGAGACACACCGCCAAAGCGATCAGACTGGGTGTAAAACCTTTACCGCCGTGTTGTTGCACAGACATGGAACGGACTCTCCCCTAAGTGCCGTCCGTGGCGAATAATAAATCTGTTGATAATTATTCGCATTAGTTTGGCAGATTAAACCTGCCGAAAAAAGCCTTTGGGGAGAATTGGTTAACGAATTTTTCACATCTGGGGGGCAGGCGTTTGGCCATTACCTGCCGTCGGCGAGTTCTTTTTTTGCGTGCTCAATCGCGCTTCGGAATCGCGATCCGACTCGTCGCCTTCACCTCGCGCAGCGCCAGGCTCGACTGGATCGACGCAATCCCCAGCTGCCGTCGCAGCACGCTTTCGACAAATTCGCTGTAGCTGTCCAGATCCTCCGCCAGCACCTGCAAGAGGTAATCCGCGTCGCCGGTGATCTTGTGGCACGCCAGCACCTGAGGCAGCTCTTTGACCACCGCCTCGAACGCATCCGGCGCATGGTCGGTGTGGATCGCAAAACGCACATGCACAAACGCCATGATGTCCAGGCCGAGCAACTTGCGATCCAAGTTCGCCTGGTAGTCCTTGATCACGCCTTCTTCCTCCAGGCGTTTGCGCCGCCGCCAGCAAGGGGTGAGGCTCAGGGCCAGGCGCTCGCTCAGTTGGGCGTTGGAAATACTCGCGTCTTCCTGCAGCAGGGCGAGGATGGCGAGATCGGTGTCGTCCAGAACGACCTGCTTGGTTTTATTTTTCATATTTGGCTGTAACCAGGGTAAAAACACCCGATAAAGCTATCAGTGTCAGAAGTAAAAGCAAAGAAAGCCCTGCTCAGCCAGAACAAAATAGACCCTGTCTTTTTCTGGCGGATGTATCCAAATGCTGACTGTTTTTAGTGATGACCACCGTTTGCACCACGGCACCGAACTCAAGGACGGCGTGCTCAAGCCCTCATTCGAACAACCCAGCCGCGCCGACACCGTGCGTGACCGCGTCCGGCACGTCGGGCTGGGCGATATCATCGTGCCGCGCAGCTTCGAGCGCGCCTGCTACGTCAACGCCCACAGCGAGCGCTACGTCAGCTTCCTCGAAACCGCCTGGGCCGAATGGACCGCCATCGGCCGCCGCCATGACGCGCTGCCGCTGGTGTGGCCGGTGCGCGACCTGGCCAATGGGCAGGTGCCGGACTTTATCGACGGCAAGCTGGGTTTCTTCGCCATGGACGCCGGCTCGCCGATCACCGCCACCACCTGGCAGGCGGTCAAGACCAGCGCGGACATCGCGCTCACCGGCCTGGCGCTGATCGACGAAGGCCATCACAGCGCCTTCGCCCTGTGCCGCCCACCGGGGCACCACGCGGCCCGCGAATACATGGGCGGTTATTGCTACCTCAACAATGCCGCGATTGCCGCGCAACAGGCCATCACCCAAGGCGCCAGGCGCGTGGCGGTGCTGGATGTGGATTTCCACCACGGTAACGGCACGCAGAATATTTTCTACGACCGCGCGGATGTGCTGTTCATCTCCCTGCACGGCGACCCGTCGGTGTCCTATCCGTATTTTTCCGGCGCCGACAGCGAACGCGGCGCAGGTGCCGGGCAGGGCTTCAACCTGAACTACCCCTTGCCGAAAAACACCACGTGGGGCCAGTACAAAACCGCGCTGATCCACGCCTGCCAGCAACTCAAACACTTCGCCCCCGAGGTGCTGGTGATCTCCCTCGGCGTCGACACCTTCAAGGACGACCCCATCAGCCACTTCCTCCTCGACAGCCAGGACTTCCTCAGCATGGGCGAGATCATCGCCGGCGTGGGCGTGCCGACGCTGTTCGTGATGGAAGGCGGCTACATGGTCGACGAGATCGGCATCAACGCCGTCAACGTTCTGCACGGCTTCGAAAGCAAGATTGCCTGACCTAATAACAACACTCGCTCGATTCTTTTTTCTGCCAAAACTCAAAAACATAACAAGAGGTTTTGTGATGAAAACAACCACGTCCGGGCTGTGTGAGAAGCCTGCGTTGCAACGCACCCTGAACAACCGCCACATCCAGCTGATGGCCATGGGCGGTGCGATCGGCACCGGCCTGTTCATGGGCTCCGGCAAGATCATCGCGTTGTCCGGCACCTCGATCATCCTGATCTACATGATCATCGGGCTGTTCGTGTACTTCGTGATGCGCGCCATGGGTGAGCTGCTGCTGTCCAACCTCAACTTCAAGAGCTTTGCTGACTTTGCCGGCGCGTACCTGGGCCCGCGTGCGGCATTCTTTCTCGGCTGGTCGTACTGGCTGAGCTGGAGCGTGGCGGTGGTGGGGGACGCGGTGGTGGTCGGCGGGTTTTTCCAGTACTGGTTCCCCCATGTGCCGGCCTGGATGCCGGCGGTGGGCATGCTGTTGACGCTGTTCGCGTTGAACGTGCTGACGGTCAGGCTGTTCGGCGAAGTGGAATTCTGGTTCGCGATCATCAAGATCATCGCGGTGCTGACCCTGATCGGTGTCAGCGTGGTGCTGATTGCCAGTTCGTTTGTCTCGCCCACCGGGGTCAGGGCCTCCGTGAGCCACTTGCTGGACAAACAGGCGGCGTTTCCCAATGGCCTGTTCGGTTTTTTCGCCGGCTTCCAGATGGCGATCTTTTCCTTTGCCGGCACCGAACTGATCGGCACCGCAGCCGCCGAAACCCGAGCACCGGAAAGGACCTTGCCCAAGGCGATCAACTCGATTCCGCTGCGCATCATCCTGTTCTACGTGCTGGCCCTGGCGTGCATCATCGCGGTCACTTCGTGGCAACAGGTGTCGCCGAGCAAGAGCCCGTTCGTGGAACTGTTCCTGGTGGCGGGCTTTCCAGCTGCGGCGGGGATCGTCAATTTCGTGGTGCTGACCTCGGCGGCATCGTCGGCCAACAGTGGCGTGTTCTCCGCAAGCCGGATGTTGTTCGGTCTGGCCGACCTGGGGGACGCGCCGGGTATCTTTGGGCGCTTGTCGAAAAGCAGCGTGCCGTTTATCAGCCTGGCCTTCACAACCTTGCTGATGCTGGTGGGCCTGGTGTTGCTGTTTGTGGTGCCGGAAGTGATGACCGCCTTCACGATTGTGTCGACGGTGTCGGCGATCCTGGTGATTTTCACCTGGTCGACCATCCTCGCGTCCTACATCGCCTACCGTAAAAAGCGCCCGGACCTGCACGCCAGGTCTCTCTACAAGATGCCCGGCGGTGTGCCGATGGCGTGGTTTTCTCTGGCATTCCTGGTCTTCGTGTTGTGCCTGCTGGCGTTGCGGCCGGATACACGCCTGGCGCTGTGCGTGATGCCGGCCTGGTTTATCTGGCTGGGCATTGCCTTTCAGTTTTCACGCTTCAAGGCGGCCGGTGTGGTCAACCCTGACCACAGGTGATTCACGGGGTGCTCAGAACTCCATTCTCAGGCCAAATGTGCCCTGGCGGCCGTTGAAGGTGTTGCTGCCCAGGTTGCGGTTGTAGCCCACCTCGCCGTACAGGCTGATGCCCGTGGCCACCTTCAGCGTGGCGCCGGCGCTCAGGTCCAGGGTGGTGGACTTCTGCTCGGTGTCGATGGCCGTCACACCGTTGAAGGTGACGGTGTTCTGCCCGGCGCTGCTGTGCCAGACGTTGGTACGGACGTAGGGCTGCAGCGGCATGCCACGCACCCGGTAGTCGCCACGCACGCGCACCCCGAGGCGGCCGGTGACGTTGGTGTCGGCGTCATAGGCGACGTCGGAGATCCCGTCGTTTTGCTTATCCAGTCTGGTCCTGCCGATGAACAGTTGCGCCTGCGGTTCAACCACCCAGCCAGCCCCCCATGTAAACGGCCAGCCGGCCTCGGCGGAGGCTGTGACGTTGTGCCCGTGGGTGTCCATCTTCACGCCACGATCCGACTCGTTATTGCCATCGAAGCGGGTGCCCATCAATACCAGGTCGAGGTAGGCCTGGTTGGCGCCGATCAGCGTCCAGTAGACCCCCAGGCTGTCCCCGCGCAAGGTGGTCTTGCCGGCGTCCTTGTCCTGCCAGCCGCCGTTGAAGCCCTTGATGTTACCTTTGAGGGTGCTGTGGCCGACAAAGAACCCGCTGCGTTGGGTCAGGCCATTGTCGTAGGTGCTGGCATACAGGTCGGTACCCACTTGGAAGCCGGTCACCGAACTGTCGAGCGATGGGCTGACCGTCCCGGTGAAGCTCTGACGCGAGCTGCTGCCGTAGAACCGCCCCCAACCTGAGGTGAATGCACCGCTGTGCAGTTGCTGGCTCTGGTCACCCATGCGCTGGTGAAAGGTGCCGAGCATGCCCTGCACGAGTTGCTGCGCGGCGGGAAACAGCGCGGCGTAGATCGGCACTTCCGGACGATAAATGGGGATCGGTTCGGTCCCGGGATTGGGCGGCAGCGGTGGTTCACCGGGAACCGGAGTGGGTAACGGCACGATTATCACCGGGTCAGGCGGCACCACGGGGATCGTCGAGCGCAGGTAGTAGTTCTCTGCCGTGCCGGCCGTTACGCCGCCCTTGAACAGGTAGTAGTCGAACGCCCCGGCTGATACAGGCCCGGCCAGCGTAAACGCGTTGCCACTGCCAGACGCGCCGTTGAGGGCCTGCACCACCTGGATGCCGTCCTGCAGGGTGGCCGCCCCCGCGCCGCCGAGGTTGGTGACACTGATGGCCGTGGTCCCGGCGAGTGTGCCCTGGTTGATGATCAGTTTGTCGCTGGGGGAATCGTCCGCACCCAAGGCGCTTTGCAGCGCAAGCCGCCCATTGTCGCCGGTGTAATTGCCATTGATGGTCAAGGTGTCGTTGGTCCGGGTGTTGCCGGTGGTCATGTTGAGGGTGCCACTGTTGGTGACGTTCACCCGTTGGCCGGCCGTAAACGGGTCGATCACTCCGGTGCTGATCAACAGTTCACTGGTTCCGTCGATGGTCAGGCTACCGGTACCGGTGGCGCTGTCACCCAGTTTCAGCGTTCCGCCCAGGGTCAGCTGCGACTGGTTGTCCAGGCGGATGTTTTCCCAGTTGGGAAACAGGCCTGGATCGCCGGCCTTGGTATTGTCCAGTGTGAGCGTGTCGATACCCAGGCCACCGTCGATCAACTGCGCCGCGGCCAGTTGGGTGCTGACCAGGTTCTGCAGCACCGCCGTGTCGTCACCGGCGCCCAGCAGTACGAACGAATGCAGGTTGCCACCGGTCCATTCGAAGTGATCGTTGCCAAAGCTGAGGAGTATCTGGCCATTGACGTCGCCACCGGACACTGCCACGTGATCGTTGCCCCCGCTGACACTGATGTTGCCGCCGATAAAGGCCGAGCCCGAGATCAGGATGGTGTCGTTGCCGAAGCCCGTTACCAGGTTGGCGATGATGCTGCCACCCGACATATCGAACAGGTTGTTGTCGAGCTTCATGTCGACCCGGCCGATGGTGCCGCCGCTCATCTTGGCCTGGTCGCCATCCTCGAAGGCTCCGGTGATGGTGCCGCCACTCATGTTGAAGGTGTCCAGGCCATCACCCTGGGCCAGTGAGGCAATGGTGCCTCCGCTCATGGCAAAGCTGTCGACGCCTGCGCCCTGGCTGACGGCGCCGGCCTGGCCGCCGCTGATCTGCGCTACATCTGCCCCCGAGCCCTGGCTGACGCTGCCGGTGATGCTGCCCAGGTTGAGCCGGAAAATATTACTGCCATCGCCCTGGTTGAGGTTGCCGTCGATCCCGGCGCTCGGCCCGTTCACATCCACCAGATCGTTGCCGGCGCCGTAGGTGACATTCCCGGTAATCCGCCCCGTGGCGCTGATGTTCAGGGTGTTGTTGCCCGCGTTGTCGGTAAATCCCGGTGCCGTGCCGCTGTCGCAGGAAGAAAGGTCATCGCCGGCGGTGTTGCTGATGGTGCACGCCCCGTAAGACGCGGGCGGCAACGTCGCCAAGGCAATCAGGTACAGCAGGGTCAGAGTCCGTGAGTGCATGATCCATCCTCGTGCGAGGGGAAAGTTGCCCCGGCACCGGCAAAGGCCGGTGCAGGCCAGACCATGACAACGTGACGCGATACGGATCAGGGACGACGGGTTACCTGTTCGAAAACACCGGCCAATGCAAGGGGTTGGCATGGCTTTCTCGACTGCACCTCAAGCTGTGCAGCGCTTTTTGCACCATAGCCACCCATCCTGCGGGCCGCCACTGTCAGAAATAACAGGTGTAGACGAGTTATGGCGCAGCATTGGCTTGGCTATGCTGGATGGACCGGGAACGAAACGGTAGTGGATGAATATAGAGGGCAGGGGCCTTGCGGGTCTCAAGGGCGTAGCCAACGGATGATCCTGTAGTCGACGTGCCTGGCGAATGGCCTGTGAGGCCGCCACATCTACAAGGAGTGCTATCGTGAATACCCAAACAGTAAAAGCATTGTGCGCGTCCCTGATATTGATGATTTTGCCCAGCCAGAGCTGGGCCGCGCTGTTTGACTGCGCGATCTACGACACGACGATCAACGCCGGGCAAGGGGCCGACGCCAAGCAGGCAGATGAATCAGTCGAAGCCGAAAGCGTCGACGAAGCCCAAGCAACATTGCGTGACGACGCTCGCTGGCAGGATGCCAGTCGATACCTTATCAAGTGCCGGGAGTCCGAGGAGTAAATGTACGGCTGACGGGAGCGGCGGGCTGCTCGCTCCCTTTCATGCCTTACGCAAACACAATCTCGTAAGGCTCGCGCATACGCTCCAGCAGCACTTGGGCCAATATGGGCGCCAGGCCGATCTGCGGATCGCCCGCCAACTGGCTGGCATACGCATGGACGGCGTGGAGCTTGCGCGCCACGGTCCAGGTGTCCAGGCGTACCTTGCGCGCCCGTTGCCAGGGGATCGTCGCACCCTCGCGGGCGGGGCAGTGCCAGGCCCAGATCGGCAGTTCATAGAGTTGCGCGCCCACCAGGCTGCAGGCGTTGGCGCTGGCACGGCCGACGGCCTCATGGTCGTCATTGCCGTCGTTGCGCCAGGTGGAAAACACCACGTCGCCCGGTTGCAGGTAGCGCGCGATGAATTGGCTCAGTTGCGGTTCGCGGGCGGCGAGGGCGTTGTCGCAGAAACCGCCGCGAATCCACTTCAGGCTGTGCAAGGGCATGCCCAGGCGGCGCAGCGCCTCGGCGCTTTCCTGGGGCCGCACCACACTCAGGCGGCTGGCCGGCCATACGTGGGAACCCGGGTGGCTGGCACTGCCGTCCGTGATGGAGATCATTTGCAGGGGGTGTTCCAGGGTGCTGAGCAATTGCAGTAGACCGCCGCAGGCCACCACCTCGTCGCCGGGATGCGGCGCGATGATCACCACGCGCGCGCCAGCGGGCACCAGGGAGGCGGTAGAGATAGGCGGGATTTGCGCCAGCTGCGGTGCGCTGTTCCAGATTTGCGCGGGGCCGCGACGGCCTTCACTGAGGGAGGCAGGCTTCATGGGCGTTACGTCCTTGTCGGTTGATGCTGGGTCGTGCCCCGTTGACGGGACGACTCTATTTATTCACCACAGACTCCGCCGTGGTGCACGCGTGGTAATCCAACCCTGAATTACCAGCAAGGCGTCATCAGCATAGACAAGGATTGGTCGCTTTTACATTTTGCAATGTCGTTTTTTTCAAGACGCGCACATCAGGCTCTTCAAATAATCGCCGAACCCGCCCTGGGCACGGGCCTCCAGGCGCGCGCTGGTGATGACCTGCGGGGCGTGGCTCCAGGCGATGGACGCCCCGCAGCGTTCGAGGTCGCGCACCAATTGCACATCTTCGTGACAGGCCAGCGGTTCGAACCCTCCGGCCCGCACATAGGCCCCGGCACTGATGCCCAGGTTGGCGCCGTGGATATGCCGGTGACCGTCACGGGCGTGGTACGCCGCCTGGTAACGGATCTGCGCCGCCGGGTCGAACCCTTCGCTCCAGGCGTCGACGGTCACGGTGCCGCACACCGCGTCGGCGCCCAGTGCCAACTGGGCCACCAGCCAATCGGGGGCCACGCGGCTGTCGGCGTCGGTGCATGAGATCCAGCGCGCACCCTGGTTGAGCAGGTGTCGCGCACCCACCCCGCGCACATGGCCCACGTTGCGCGCCTGCACCTCCAGGCGCTGCACCGGGAACCCTTCGGCAATCGCCGCACTGGCATCGCTGCAACTGTCGAGCAGCACCAGGATCTGCACCGCTTCACCCAGCAGGCCTGGGTGACGGGCAGCCACCAATGCGGCCTCCAGACACTCGCCGAGCAGCGCCTCTTCGTTATGTACCGGGATCAGAATGCCGATCATCGCAGGCCCTCAAGGGTGGCAACCGAAGTGCCGTCACGGCTCCACAGGTCGAGTAGAAAGTCGGGTTCGTGGTGGGTGGCGACCAGGGGCATCCCCAGCCGCTCATGGAGCAGGGCATGCACCTGTTCGGCGGTCTGCGGGCACCCGTCGATCGGCGGACGCCAGTGGCAGGCCAACACCTGGCCGTTGGCGGTGAGGCTGTTGAGGGCGCGATCGATCAAGCGGCACAGGTCATCGCGGTCGAGGTAGTAGCACAGCTCGCTCAAGACGATCAGATCGAATTCGCCGGTCGGCCATTGCGCGGGCAGGCGGCTCTGCTCCACCCGGGCATGGGCAAAGCCCAGCAAGCGGCTGCGTGCCAGGGCGACGGCGGCCGAGGCGGTGTCGCAACACAAAAGGTGATCACAGCGCGGGGCCAGCTCGAAGCTCAATTCGCCATTGGCGCAACCGGGCTCGAACACCGAGGCATAGCGCGGCCGGGTCAAGAGTGCCAGGGTCAGCGCCCGTTTGCGGCGCTCGTACCAGCGTTGGCGAAAGGCCCAGGGGTCGTCGTTACCGGCAAACAGTTGATCGAAATATGGCGTCGCCACACTCATACGAATACCACTTCAAAAGGTTGTAGCAGACGCTCCACCACATAGGGCGCCAGCACCGGCGGCAGGCCGATCTGCGGGTCACCCTCCAACTGGCTGGCGAACGCATGGATGGCGTGGCGCTTGCGCGCGACGGCTTCACAGGTCAGGGGGATTTTGCGGGCACGGTGCCACGGCACTTGGCTGTTCTCGGGGGACGCCCAGTGCCAGGTCCACACCGGCAGCTCATAGAGGGTCGCACCCACCGCGTGCGCCGCCCTGGCGCTCGCGCGGCCCACGGCCTCATGGTCGCAATGGCCGTCTTCGCGCCAGGTGGTGAACACCACATCCGTGGGTTTGAGGTGGCGCTGGATAAAGGCGCTGAGCTGCTCCTCTCGCGCCGCCACCTGGCTGTCGCTGAAGCCGGCCCGCAACCATTTCAGGCTGTGCAACGGCACACCCAGGCGATGCAGGGCCTGGGCCGACTCCTGGGGGCGTACCACGCTCAAGCGCTCCACCGACCAGTGGGTGGAACCAGGGTGACTGGCGCTGCCATCGGTGACCGAAATCAATTGAATGGGCCGGCCCAACTCGGCCAAGCCCTGCAACAGGCCGCCACAGCCCAACACCTCGTCATCCGGGTGCGGGGCGATGATCACCGCGCGGTGGCCCTCGGGCACCAATTGTTCGACGCTGATCTGCGGCAGTTCGGCCATCAGCGGCGAGTCCTGCCAGCGCTGCAGGGGCGTGCCCTGGCCGACGATCGGGTTGGGTTTCATAACTGCCACCTCCCTGTGGGTTCCCCGGCGACCAGTTCGCCAAGGCCGGCCAGGTCGCGTTCGGCATGGCTCTGGCGGACATACACCGGCAGGTCCGCCATCAACTGGGCGAAGTGCGGATCCTTGCAGTACGGTCCCGCCCCCACGGCGCGGCCGACATGGCGCATGACCTGCTCGACAGTGTCCTCGATACAGGCGCGCGTCTGCTGCGCCAGTTGCCGGGCGTCAGCTTTGGGTTCGCGGTCGATCTGTTCGGCGCTGGCCCGCAGCACACAGGCGGCGCTGTTAAGGGCGCTGTCGACGGCGCCCAGGTGGGCGAGGGCGTGGGGCTCCGAGCGCTTGCTACAGTGATCGCGCAACACCTCGGCCAGGCGTTGTGCCGCACCGTACCAGCAGGCGGCGATACCGATGCCGCCATGCCAGAACCCAGGGCGCCCGAGGTAGTCGCCGGGGCCGCCCACGGCAAGGCCATGGGCGCCGTCAAAGACGACCTCGACGCTGCCGGTGGCGGCCATGCCCACGGCATTCCAACCGTCGTGGGTGACCGTGATCCCCGGTTGGTCCATCTGCACCGCCACCAATTGCTGGCCGCCTTGTTCATCCCATGCCGTCAACAAACCATGGCTGACCACCGCCGCCCCGGAACACCAGGCTTTACGCCCGTCCAGACGCAGGCGATGGCCCTCGCAGCGCACCTGCACCTTGGCATTCGGCGGTTCTGCAGCCCACATGCCCCACAGGCTGCCCAAAGGCGGCGCCGGGCTACGCAGCTCAGCAATAATCGCCAGCGCATCGGTGTGACCTTCGAACAGCTTGCACAGGCGCAGGTCATGGCCAGCCACCTGCGCCAGGCGGCTGAACCGCCCCAGGGTGTCGCCGCTGCCAGGCAGCGGCAACTGATCGAGGCCTTCCTCCTGAAGTGCCCTCAGGGCCTTGGCCAGGTCCTGCGTGTCCGCATAGTCCTGGAAGCCTTGAAGGAATCCATGCAGAGCCATGTCACACCTCGTCGTCACGCTGCAGTTCGAACAGCAGCAGCGAGCGGCCGGTCACGCCGTACTCGTGGTCGAACTCGAAGCGTTCCTGGCCACGTACCGCCGGCTCGTTGGTGTCGAGCATGCAGGTCCAGAACTCACCCTCCGGCACCGGCGGCAGGCGGAAATTGACCACGTCGTGGTGGGCGTTCACCACCAGCAACAAGGTGGCGTCGGCACCGGCGCGGCGAATCCCGGTTTCCTGGGCGCGGCCATCCATCAGCATGCCCAGGCAACGGCCGTGGCTGTCTTCCCACTGCTCGGTGGTCATCTCGTTGCCATCCGGCGACAGCCAGGTGACGTCCTTGACGCCGATGTCTTCGTTGTAGTCGCCCACCAGGAAGCGCCCACGACGCAGGATCGGGTAGGCCAGGCGCAGCTTGATCAGGCGCTTGACGAACTTGAGCAACGCCTTGCCGTCCTCGTCCAGGTCCCAGTTGACCCAGCCGATCTCGCTGTCCTGGCAGTAGGCATTGTTGTTGCCGTGCTGGGTACGTGCGAACTCATCACCGGCGACGATCATCGGCGTGCCTTGGGCCAGCAGCAGCGTGGCGAAGAAGTTGCGCATCTGGCGCAGGCGCAGTGCGTTGATTTCCGGGTCGTCGGTGGGGCCCTCGACGCCGTGGTTCCAGGACAGGTTGTTATTGCTGCCGTCCTGGTTGTTTTCGTCGTTGGCTTCGTTGTGCTTGTCGTTGTACGACACCAGGTCATGCAGGGTGAAACCGTCATGGGCGGTGATGAAGTTCACCGAACTGTACGGGCGCCGGCCACGGTGGTTGAACATCTCGCCCGAGGCGGTCATGCGCCCGGCGAAGTCTGCCAGTTGGCCGTCATCGCCTTTCCAGAACGCGCGTACGGTGTCGCGGAACCGGTCGTTCCATTCAACCCAGCCGGGCGGGAAGTTGCCCACCTGGTAGCCACCGGGGCCGCAGTCCCAGGGCTCGGCAATCAGTTTCAGCTGGCGCAGCACCGGGTCCTGGCGGCAGGCCACGAGGAAGCTGTGGCGTTCATCGAAGCCATCGCGGTAGCGGCCGAGGATGGTCGCGAGGTCGAAGCGGAAGCCGTCGACGTGCATCTCGTTGGCCCAGTAACGCAGGGAGTCGGTGACCATCTGCAGCACGCACGGGTGGCTCAGGTCCAGGGTGTTGCCGGTGCCGGAGTCGTTGATGTAGAAGCGCTTGTCATCGGGCATCAGCCGGTAGTACGAGGCGTTGTCGATGCCGCGCATGGACAGGGTCGGGCCGCGCTCGTTGCCTTCGGCGGTGTGGTTGTAGACCACGTCGAGGATCACTTCCAGCTTCTGCTCGTGCAGGTGCGCGACCATCTCCTTGAACTCGGCGATCTTGCCGCTGGCCAGGTAGCGCGGGTCGGGGGCGAAGAAGGCAATGCTGTTGTAGCCCCAGTAGTTGGTCATGCCTTTTTCCAGCAGGTGCTGGTCGTTGACGAAGGCGTGCACCGGCAGCAACTCCACCGACGATATGCCCAACTGGCGGATGTGCTTGAGCACATCATCTTCCATCAACCCGGCACAGGTGCCGCGCACGTCTTCGCCCACCGAAGGGTGGCGCATGCTGATGCCGCGCAGGTGGGTTTCGTAGATGATCGTACGGTCCCACGGCACCCGCACCGGCTGGTCGTTGCCCCAGGTGTGCGCCGGGTCGATGACCTTGCACTTGGGCACGAAGGGCGCACTGTCACGCTCGTCGAAACTGAGGTCGTCGTCCGGGTGGCCGATGGTGTAGCCGAACAGCGCTTCGGACCATTTGAGTTCGCCCACCAGTTGCTTGGCGTAGGGGTCGATCAGCAATTTGTGGTGGTTGAAGCGATGACCATTGGCCGGGTCATAAGGCCCGTACACACGGTAGCCGTAGATCAGCCCAGGGTGGGCGTCGGGCAAGTAGCCGTGGAAAATTTCGTCGGTGTATTCGGGCAATTCGATGCGCTCGAGTTCCACTTCGCCGGTGTCGTCGAACAGGCACAGTTCGACTTTCTCGGCGTTGGCCGAGAACAGCGCAAAGTTGACACCCAGGCCATCCCAGGTCGCGCCGAGGGGGAAGGGCAAACCTTCACGAATCCGCGACGGCTCGCTGCCCGGCGTCGATGGGGTCTTATGGGGTTTGCTCATTGAGTTGCTCCTGCAAGGCTATTTTTCGGGCCGAACGCGGCCCTGCTGACGAGTTTTCAGCGAATGATAAGAAGAGTGAAATCACCTTTTGCCGACCGCATCGGCAAAAGGTTGATGGCGCCGTGCGCGTTAAGCCTTGGGCTTTTTCGGCGCGGGTGGCTTCTTGGCCGCCGGCGGCGCCGGCTTGCTCGCGGCTGGCGCCGCTGGCTTGGCTTTCGCCGCAGGCTTGGGGGCGGTCTTGGGCTTGGCGGCGGGCTTGGGTTTGCTCGGCGTCAGCGCTTCGGCTTCGGCCAGCTTGCGCGCCATCTCCCAGTGGCGCGCGTCTTCCCCGTGGGGTTTGCCTTCAGACTCCCAGATCTGATGCGCCAGTTCGCGTATGCGTTTGTCTTCAGTACTCATCACAATGCTCCTCACAGAAAATTTTCAGCTTTCTTGATCATCAGGATTGATAAAGACATTGACCGGGAAATCCCCCAGGGCAGTGCTGATCAACAGCTCCTTGTCTGGTGTGACTGCGCCTGTATGAAAAAGTCCCTTCCAGTTTTGCGTTGGTGCGGCGAACGGTAATTTCACCCGTGTATCGCCCCAAACCCGCGCATTGATCTGGGGGCGCACACCGTTTTCAAGCAGCTCATGGGACCAGCGTGGCACCACCACCAGCACGCGTTTGCCCTGGTGTTCGCGGCAGAATGCGACCACCCGCTCGGCGTGTTGGCCGACCACTTCCAGCGCTGTATAGCGGCCGCTGCGGAACACCTGAGGATAGGCCTTGCGCAAGGCCAATACCTGGGCAATCAAGGTTTGTTTGATACGCCCGTCACGCCAGTTGAACAACAGTTCGCCGATGTCCGGCGGGGTATTGAGTGCCTGTTGCCGCGCGGTGAAATCCACCGGGCGACGGTTGTCCGGGTCCACCAGGCTGAAGTCCCAGAACTCATCGCCCTGGTACAGGTCCGGCACACCCGGCACGGTAAGGCGAAGCAAGGTTTGCGCCAGCCCATTCAGTGCGCCGGCGGGGGCGATGGCCTGGGCGGCGTTATTGATCGCACTGCGCAGGGGCCGACCTTCCTCCGTGAGCAGCAGGCGCGTGAGAAAAGCCTCGACCCCCTGTTCATAGGCCTCATTGGGCGCGCTCCAGCTGCTCTGCAACTTGGCTTCGCGCAGGGCTTTTTGTTGCCACTGCCACAGGCGCTGGTGATAGCCCTCGAAGTCCTCGGCCTGGTCCAGCGGCCAACTGCCCAGCAATACCTGATACAGGATCAGCTCGTCGGCGGCCGACGGTGTAGTCGCGTCGTCGCGCAACGGTGCGGCCAGGGTGCGCCAATGCTCCACGTGCTCGACGTACCACGGCGCGCACTCGCTGAGCACGGCCAGGCGCGCCCGGGTGTCTTCGCCGCGCTTGTGGTCATGGGTGGCGGTGGCCAGCAGGTTGTCGGGGAAGGCCTGCAAGCGCTGTTGATTGACGGCATGAAACTCGGCCAACGGCGCGCTGAACTGCTCGGTACTGAAGCCCACATCGTTGCGCGACAGCAGCACGGCCGAGCGGTAGAACGCGGTGTCTTCCACGGCCTTGGCCGCTGCCGGCGAGGTCAGTTGCTGGAAGCGCACGCAGGCATGCTTGAGCATCTTGCGCTCGCGGCCCACCGGACGATTGCGCCAGGGTTGGCCACCGAGCCAATTTTCCAGATGCTCGAGCACCGGCCAGTCGCCCTCGCCAAGGGTCGTGCGAGCGCCGTCCAGGGCCTGCTGGAACACCTTGTCGTCATCTGCGCTGCGACCACGGGCACTGATATAGGTGCGGTACACCGGGAAGTGCACGATCAGTTCCTGCAATGCGCGACGGATCGCGCCGAGGGTCAGGTCGCGGGTCATCACGTCGTCGCGGGCCACTTGCAACAGGGCCTGGGCCACGCTTTCAAAGTCGCCGCCCAGGGAGCCGTTGAGGATTTGCTGGCGGGCCAGCCGCGCCTCTTCGATAAACGCCGAGGGCCGTTCGCTGTGGCGCGTCCACAACTCAGCCAGCGGCGCAAAGCCCTCGGGATGGTGTTGCAGCAGCGACAGTTGGTTCATGAATTCGTAGCCGGTGGTGCCGTCCACTTGCCAGTCTTCGCGAAGGGTTTCCCCCTCGCCGAGGATTTTTTCGACGAAGATCGGCAAGTGCCGCTCGGGCGACAGCGAGTCCACCCGGCGACGCAGCTTGCGGCAGTAACCGCGCGGATCGGCCAGGCCGTCGATGTGGTCGATGCGCAGGCCATCCACCAGGCCCTGGCTGATCAGTTCGAAGATCTTGCCGTGGGTGGCTTCGAACACCGCCGTGCGCTCCACGCGCAACCCGCCCAGTTCGTTGACGTCGAAGAAGCGCCGCCAGTTGATATCGTCCGCCGCCGTGCGCCAGCTGGCCAGGCGGTAGGCCTGTTGCTCGAGCAAGTGGTGCAGACGGTTGAAGCCCTCCGGCGTACGTCCGTCGAACTCGGTCAGTCGGCGTTCGATAAGCTCGAGGACTTCGGTGGCACGCTCGGCCAACGTCTGCTTGAGCCAGGCGGCTTCGGCGTAGGCGTCATCCTGATAGGCCAGGGCGCTGAAGCGGTCGGCCAGGGGTTTGAGCAGCTCGTCGGTGCCGAGGATCGCCGCGTAATCCCGTGGGCAGATCGGGAAGCGATGTTCGTAATGCTCAACATGAAACGCGCCGTGGGCGGCATCGAAATGCAGCGTCAGCGTGCCGCTCTGCAAGGCTTCGCCGTAGTCGCTGCCGAGGAAGGGCATGAGCAATTGGCCCTTGAGCAGCGGATCGGGGGAGTGCCACTGGATATCGAAAAACTCGCTGTAGGGACTCAGCCGGCCCCATTCCAACAGGTCCAGCCACCAAGGGTTGTCGGCGCCGCCCACGGCCATATGGTTGGAGACGATATCGAGGATCAGCCCCATATCGTGCTCGCGCAGGGCCGCGACCAACCGGCGCAAGGCGGCCTCGCCACCCAGCTCGGGATTGACGCTGGTGGGGTCGACCACATCGTAGCCGTGCATGGAGCCGGCACGCGCACTCAGCAAGGGCGAGGCATAGAGATGGCTGATGCCGAGCTGGGCGAAGTACGGCACCAGCGGCACCGCATCGTCCAGGGTAAAACCTTTGTGGAATTGCAGGCGCTGTGTAGCGCGCAGGGGCAGGGCTTTCATCGGTCACGCTCATAGGCTTGGTTACGCGCGACGGCCAGCAGTTCAAGGCGGCGCGCGGCACCGGCGTTGTCGAGCAGGCTGGAGGCCTCGCCCGGCAGACGGCGGCGCCAATTGGGGTGGGTGTCGGTGGTGCCGGGCAGGTTGGCCTGTTCTTCCAGGCCCAGGGCGTCTTCCAGCGGCAACAGCACCAGCGGCGCTCGGGTGTGGCCGAGGTAGCGCACGCTGGCGTCGATCATGTGGTCGGTTTCATTGCGGATCTCATCGACGAAGTTCTGCGGGTCCTGGCTCAAGGCCTGGCGCAGCGCCTGGCGTTCACGCAGGCGGTGCTCGCTCCATTGCTCCACGGTGGGCGCATCGATCAGGTCCAACTGGACGTTCCAGTCGATATCACGGCTGTGCCACCAACCGTTGAGGGTCGGTAAATCGTGGGTACTGGTGGTGGCCAGGGCGTTATCCGGCCAGTCGAGGATCGGCTTGAACTGGCCATCGTGGCCCTGTTCGAACAACAGCACGCGCATGCCGAGGATCGAACGTGCAATGAGTTTCTCGCGCAGCCCATCGGGCACCGTGCCGAGGTCTTCACCGAGCACGATGGCCTGGTGGCGGTGGGATTCCAGCGCCAGCAGGCGCAGCAGGTCGTCCACCGGGTAATACAGGTAAGCGCCCTCGCGCGGCGAGGCGTCCATGGGGATCACCCACAGGCGTTGCAGGCCCATTACATGGTCGATGCGCAAGCCGCCGGCATGGGCGAAGTTGGCCCGCAGCATCTCGATAAACGCGCGGAAACCGTTGCGCTTGAGACCTTCGGGCGAAAACGCGGAAATGCCCCAACCCTGACCGGCGCGGTTCAGGATGTCGGGTGGCGCGCCCACGGTCAGGTCGGCCAGCAACTCATCCTGGCGGCTCCAGGCCTGGCTGCCACCGCCGTCGGCGCCGACGGCCAGGTCGGCGATCAAGCCGACGCCCATGCCGCTGCCTTTGGCGGCTTGCTGGGCGCGCTCCAGGCAACGGGCGATCAGCCATTGGCCAAAGGCGTAGAAGCCGATCTCGGCGTGGTGCTCCTCGGCGAACGCCACCAGCGCCGGGCTTTGCGGCGAGCGCCACTCTTCAGGCCAGTGGCGCCAGTCAAGGTCCTCGCCTGCAGCGGCGCGCACAGCCTGCACGGCTTCGAAGCGACAATGGTTTTCCAGCGCCTCGCCACCGGCCTGGCGAAAGCTCAGGAAGTCGGCATGCTGCGGGTGATGGCCGTGACGGAAGTCTTCATACAGAACGCGCAACAGGCGTTGTTTGGCCCGCGCAGCGGCCGGCCAGTCGATCAGACTGTGCTGTTCCAGCCCGTGCAGCTCTTCTTCCAGGCCAAGGGCTTCAATCGCGTTGCGCACCTCACGTTCACCGAGAATGCAGGCAGGCGAGGCGTACAGGCTGTTTAGGAACAGGCGGCTGGACGGCGAGTACGGGCTGTAGCGCTCGGTGTCGGCGCTGAACATCGCGTGCATCGGGCTGATCGCCAGGGCATCGGCGCCGCGTTCGGCGGCGGAACGGACCAGGTGTTCCAGGGCCAGGGTGTCGCCGAAACCGCCATCGCCCAAGCGGCGCAGTGAATACAGCTGGGCGCTCAGGCCCCACGCTCGGGCGGGTTGGTTGTCCACCGCTTCGGCCACGCTGTAGCAATGGGTGGGCGCGACCGCCAGGGTAAAGCTCTGGTTGTCGATCTGCACCTGGTGGTAGCCCAAGGCTATAACCCCGGGCAGCACGGCATCGCCGTCGAGGCGCAGTTCCAGGCTTTCGCCGTCTTCGAGGTTGACCCGGCACAGGGTGTCGGGTTCGAAGTAGCGCGCCAGGTCGAGGCCTTCACCGCTGTCGACGGTCATCAGGGGCGGCAGGCGCTTGTCTTGTTGCACCCGCTCCAATTCAAGCAGGCTGGCGTTGATGTCGGCATCGCTGTCGGCCGGGTGGCCCAGGCCTTTGAGAACCGCGCGCAGGGCGTCGGGTGTCACTCGTTGCGGGCGACCGTTTGCGTCGATCCAATCGACGGCCAGGCCCGCGCGGCTGGCGAGGATTTCCAGGTTCGCTTCGCTCAAGGGTGCTCTCCAACAGGGGATAAAGTGACGCGGGCGCTGAAGGGCGGCAGTTGCGCACCTTGCAGGGCCGGCGTTTCGAACAGGACCGGCGCGGTCGCCGGGTGATCCAGTGGCGTGGCGCTCAGGTTCAGGTCGATCTGCAACAGGCTGCCGTTACCCAGGCGCCAGCGCGCACTGACGGCGGCGTAGGCCAGCACCTGCGCGCCCAACGCCACGGCACCAGGCAGGTGCGGCACGATATGGCGATGGCGCAGGCCCAGCAGTTGGCGGTAGAGCTCAGCGTGCGGGTTATCGGCGATCACCGGGGCCGATTGCGCGAATGTCGACAGCGCGTTGGGATCCGGGATGCGTTCACGGCGCTCGGGGTCATGGAACGCGGCGAAGTCGGCAAATTCATTGCGTCGGCCTTCGCGTACCGCTTCAGCCAGTTCACCGTGGTGGTCGGTAAAAAACAGGAACGGCTCGCTCGCGTTCGCCTCATCCCCCATGAACATCAGCGGAATCATCGGCGACAACAGCAGCAGGGCGGTTGCAGCCTTGAGCGCCTGGGGCGAGCAGAGCTGGTGCAGGCGCTCGCCCAGGGCGCGGTTGCCGATCTGGTCGTGGTTCTGCAGGAATGCGACGAAGGCCGTGGGCGGTAGTTCAGCGCTCGGTTCGCCGCGCTCGTGGCCATGGCGGGTGGTTTGGCCCTGGTAGATGAACCCTTCGCCCAGGCACCGGGCAAGCTTGGCCGTGGGGTCCTGGGCAAAGTCGCTGTAATAGGCATCGGTTTCGCCGGTCAGCAACACGTGCAATACGTTATGGAAGTCATCATTCCATTGCGCGTCGAAATCCTCCTTGAGCAGGCTGGCCTGGTTCAGCTCGTTTTCCAGCATCAGCCATACATGCCGACCGGTATCCACCTGCTGGCGTACCCGATGCGCGAGTTCCTGGAGGAAACCGGGGTTGTCGATGGCGTGCACCGCATCCAGGCGCAGGCCGTCGAAGCGGTACTCAAGCAGCCACATCAGTGCGTTATCGAGGAAGAAATTCCGCACTTCGCGGCGCTCGAAGTCGATCCCGGCGCCCCACGGCGTATGCACATCTTCCTGGAAGAAGCCTTTGGCGTATTGGCCGAGGTAATTGCCGTCGGGGCCGAAGTGGTTGTAGACGACGTCGAGAATAACGGCGAGGCCGTGCTCGTGGGCGCTGTCGACCAGGTGCTTGAGTTGCTCGGGCGAGCCGTAGGAGGACTGCGGTGCATAGGGCAGTACGCCGTCATACCCCCAATTGCGCTCACCGGGAAATTGCGCCAGTGGCATCAATTCAATCGCGGTGACGCCCAGCTCGGCCAGGCGTGGCAGGTGCTTTTCGACTTCGGCGTAGCCCCCCATCGCGCCGACGTGCACTTCGTAGATCACGGCTTCGTGCCAGGGGCGGCCTTGCCAGTTGGCGTGACGCCAGGTGTAGGCGAGCGGGTCGACCACCAGGCTCCAGCCATGCACGTCCGAGGCCTGGGCCCGGGACGCGGGGTCGGGAACATCCATTTCCCCATCAATGTTGTAGCGGTAGCGCGTGCCCGCCGGGCATTTCACTTCAGTCTCGAACCAGCCATCTGCCTGGGGCAGCATGGCGATGGATTTACCGTTTTCCAATTCAACGCTGACATAAAACGCGTCTGGCGCCCACAAGGCAAAACGCGTGTGTTGCGCGTCCAGCATGATTGCGCCGTGGGGCCAGGTTTCCAAAGTCCGTAACGGCATCTATGAAGACCTCCCTTGATTATTTAGTCGATTTCCCCAAGGCCTTGGCCACCAGTTGTTCATACAGCTCGGCGTAGGGTTCCACCGCCTGGCACCAGTTAAAGGGTTGGGTCATGGCGCGGCTGCGCATGGCGTTGAGCAGGCCTTTATTGGCGAAGACCCGGAACGCGCGGCTCAGGGCTTCTTCGTAGCTTTCTACGGTGGATTCATTGAACAGGAAGCCGGTGACGCCATTCTCGATGGTGTCCGCCAGCCCGCCAGTGTTGCGAGCCACGGGCAGCGAGCCGAAGCGCTGGGCATACATCTGGCTCAGGCCGCAGGGCTCGTAGCGCGATGGCATCAGCAGGAAGTCACTGCCGGCGAACATGCGCCGCGCGTCGGTCTCGTTGAAGCCGATGCGCACACCGACCTGGCCCGGGAAGCGCAGCGCCAGTTCACGCATGGCCTGTTCTTCTTCCGGCTCGCCGCGCCCGATAATGGCGATCTGCCCGCCGTTCTCGACGATAAAGCTCGCCACCGCTTCGGTGAGGTCGAGGCCTTTCTGGTAGACCAGGCGCGAGACCACCGCGAACAGTGGGCCGGTGGAGTCATGCAGGCCGAACAGCTCGCGCACGTGGTCGGCGTTGATGGCCTTGCCTTCCCAGTCACCGATATTGAAGTTGTGGGTCAGGTGCGTGTCGGTGGAGGTTTCCCAGCTTTCATCGATGCCGTTGGGGATGCCACTGAGCAGGCCTTGCTGGGTCTTGGCGGCGAGGAAACCGTCGAGGCCGCAGCCGAATTCCGGGGTGGTGATTTCCTGGGCGTAGGTCGCGCTCACCGTGGTGATATGGCTGGAGTACGCCATGCCGGCCTTGAGGAACGACATCTTGCCGTAGAACTCCATGCCTTCCTGCTGCAACGCGTGGGGCGGGATACCCAGCTCCGGCGTCGAGGCCAGGCTGACCACGCCTTGATAGGCGAGGTTATGGATGGTGAACAAGGTCGGCGTACGTGACCCACGCCAGTGCATATAGGCGGGTGCCAGGCCGGCGGGCCAGTCATGGGCGTGCACCAGGTCCGGGCACCAGTGGATCTGGGCGAGGTTGGCGGCCATGTCGGCAGCGGCCAGGCCCAGGCGGGCGAAGCGAATATGGTTGTCCGGCCAGTCACGGCCGTTGTTGGCGCCGTAGGGCGTGCCTTCGCGCTCGTAGAGCTCGGGGCAGATCAGCACATAGATGACCAGGCCGTCCTTGAGGTCCATGCGCCCGATCTTGCACGGCGGCAGCGCGGCGTGGCCACCCAGCTCACCGATGATATGGATCGGGTTGTCGCTTTCCATCACCTGCGGGTAACCGGGGATGAGGACGCGCACATCGTGCAAATGGGCCATGGCGCGGGGCAGGGCCGCGGACACGTCGCCCAGGCCACCGGTTTTCACCAGGTCGGCGAACTCGGAGGTCACGAACAGGACTTTCTTGCGATTGGGGTTATGACTCGGGACCGGCCGCACCGTGTTGAGGTCGACTAAAGCTGTCGACCCGCCAACTGGCTGACTAACACGCTCTCCCTGAATACTTGCAGCGGCACTGATCATAGCTATCTCCACGTGTTGGTCGGCTAATGGCCCGCTGCCATTAGCTCCGATGACCGCATCCTGCGGCCAGGCGCACAAGCGCAATAACAAACTGGCAAGGCGTATGCCAGTTGCACGGTAAGCAAAAAAGAATAGATAGACGGCATCTGGTATGCACCGCTTGTGCGCGCCTTACCCTAGACCTGACCTATGGCAGAGTTCGAAAGTTTAGATTTTTTGCGGGGTTTTTGTTTTGGAAGGGACCCATCGGTCATCAGTCTAGGACAGATTCCAGAGCCTGTAGGGTTTGTGCGGGAATTTTGTAGGACAAAAAACTTGTAACCATATGCAATTGAGGAAGGCGAGAGGTTGTGGTGAGCAGGCTTGCCCTGCGCTGGAGTGCGAAGCGCTCCCAAACGATTTGGCGGCCTGCCACCCCGTTGCCGGTTTTCAGGGCCGCTTCGCGCCCCAGCGCAGGGCAAGCCTGCTCACCACGAAAATTAAGCTCACACCATTAGTGCGGGTCGCACCTTATTGGTGCGTCAGCCCAGCACCCGAATGGGTGCCCCCTCGGCCCAGGCCTGGATATCTTCGATCATCTGCTCATAGAACTGCCGGTAGTTCTGCTCACTCACGTAGCCCACATGGGGCGTGGCAAGTACGTTGGGCAGGTGTCGAAACGGGTGATCCAACGGCAGCGGCTCTTCGGCGTACACATCCAGCGCCGCGCCCGCCAGGCGACCAGTGGTCAATGCCTGCACCAGCGCCTGCTCATCCACAATCGGCCCGCGCGCGGTATTCACCAACCGGGCCGTCGGTTTCATCCAACTCAATGCTTCGGCGTCGACCAGGCCACGGCTGCGGTCGCTGAGTACCAAATGAATCGTGAGAATGTCGGCCTGCTCAAACAGCTCGCGCTTGCTGACCCAGGTCGCCCCGGCCTGCGCGGCGCGCTCCGGCGTGAGGTTTTCACTCCAGGCCAGCACCCGCATGCCGAATACCTGGGCGAACTGCGCAACCTTCTGGCCAATGCTGCCCAGGCCGAGAATGCCCAGGGTCTTGCCATGCAGGTCGCCGCCCAGTCCCACCTGCCAGCCACCCGCGCGCAATGAGTTGGCCTCGGCCAGCAGATTGCGCGTAGACGCCATGATCAGTGCCCAGGTCAGTTCCGGCGCCGCCTGCTTGTAGCTGTCGGTGCCGCACACCTGGATACCCAGGGCCTTGGCGGCGGCTATGTCGATGGCGGCGTTGCGCATGCCGCCGGTCACCAGCAACTTGAGGTTGGGCAAACCCTGCAACAGGGCTTTGTCGAAGGTCGAGCGTTCACGCATGACGCAAATGACCTCGAACGCCTTTAAACGCTCAATCATCGTGGCGGTATCGGCCGGGTAATCGTGCAGGAAGTGCACCTGCCCAACCGACTCCAGCACCGACCAATCCACCACGCCATTGGCTACATTTTGCCAATCATCAATGACTGCGATCTGTACCGACATGCACGCGTGCCTCGAAAAAAGTTGGATTAAAGGGCGTTCAAGCCCTGCAACAGCGCCTGGTGAAACTTCGCCGGCTCTTCCATCTGCGGCGCATGGCCCAGGCCTGGAAACTCTACCAGTGTGGCGTGGGGAATCAGCTTGGCCACTTGCTTGCCCAATACCGCGTAGTTGCCGATCCTGGCCTTGACCGCCGGCGGCGCAACGTCTTTGCCGATGGCGGTGGTGTCGGCGGTGCCGATGAGCAACAGGGTGGGCATCTGCAGGTTCTTGAACTCGTAGTACACCGGCTGGGTGAAGATCATGTCGTAAATCAACGCCGAGTTCCATGCGACCAGCGTGTGCCCGGTGCCATTGCTCAGGCCCGCATACATGTCGACCCAGCGCTCGTACTCAGGCTTCCAGCGCCCTACGTAATAGGTGTTGAGCTGGTACTTGCGAATCCCCTCGGCGCTGACTTTCTGTTCTCGCGCATACCATTGGTCGACGCTGAGCGAGGGCACGCCCAAGGCTTTCCAATCTTCCAGGCCAATCGGATTGACTAGCCCAAGCTGCTCGGTCTGTTCGGGGTACATCAGCGCGTAGCGGGTGGCGAGCATGCCGCCGGTGGAATGGCCAATGAGTGTGGCCTTTTGGATGCCGAGCTTTTCCAGCAGTTGATGGGTGTTGAGGGCCAATTGCTGGAAGCTGTACTGGTAGTGGTCGGGCTTGCTGGCGCTGCAGAAACCGATCTGGTCCGGTGCAATCACCCGATATCCGGCGTCGCTCAGGGCCTTGATCGTGCCTTCCCAGGTGGCGCCGCAAAAGTTCTTGCCGTGCATCAGTACCACGCTGCGACCGTTGGGTTGCCCTTTGGCCGGCACGTCCATGTAGCCCATTTGCAAGGATTTGCCTTGGGATTGGAATTGGAAATGTTCGAGGGGGTAGGGGTATTGGAAGCCTTGCAGCTCAGGGCCATAGCTGGCGGCGAACGCCGGGGCGATGCTGGCCGTCAACAGGCCGGCGATGCAAAAAGCACGGGATAGAGGCATGGGCGGGGCTCCGAACAGGGTGCTCGGATGCTCTTTGCGCGGGATTAACGGGGGATTAACACCCACTGCAAGGTCACGGCGGCGAGCACCGCGTAACGCAGGCCCTTGGCCAGGGTCACCAGCAGCAGGAACCGCCACAACGGCTCACGCATCACCCCGGCCACCAACGTCAGCGGGTCGCCAATGACCGGCACCCAACTGAGCAGCAGCGTCCAATGCCCCCAGCGCTGGTAATGATGGCGGGCCTTTTCCAGCTGCTTGTCGCTGACCGGAAACCAGCGACGCTGCTTGAAGTGCTCCACCCAGCGCCCCAGCCACCAATTGACCAGCGAGCCGAGGACATTGCCCAGGGTGGCGATACCCAGCAGCAGCCACGGGCTGTAATGCCCGCTGATCAACAGGCTGACCAGCACCGCCTCCGATTGCAGGGGCAGCAACGTCGCCGCGCCGAATGCGGCGAGAAACAGCCCCAGGTAACCCATCGGCACCGATCAGTGCGCCGGGTAGTCCGCCACCACCACATCCTGGCCGTCGCGGGTCAGGCCGATGACTTGATAGGCCTCGGCATGGCCGTCCATTTCCATGCCGGGCGAACCCATGGGCATGCCGGGGGCGGCGATACCCAGCAGGTCGTCGCGCTTGCGCAAGGCCAGTACCTGCTCGGCGGGCACATGGCCTTCGACGAACTTGCCGTCGATCACGGCGGTATGGCACGAGCCCAGGCGCGGGGCCACGCCCAGCCGTTGTTTGACCGCGCTCATGTCGGCTTCGACGTGGTCGTTGACCTTGAAGCCGTTGCTCTCCAGGTGGCTGATCCACTTTTTGCAGCAGCCACAATTGGCGTCGCGGTGCACATCGATGGGGATCAGGTCGGCGGCCTGGGCCAGGGTGGTGGTGAACAGCACTGAAAGCAGGGCCAATCGCAATGGGGTTTTCATGGAAGTCTCGTCCAATACCGGGCAGTAAGCCGGGCATTCTCCCTGCTTTTATCCATGGGACGTCGGGTTAATGTTTCAAAATTATACGGAGAGCGAGTTTTCCATCCGTTGCTTGAGCCGGTCCAGTGCAATCGCCGACAGCTCGATCATGCGTTCATGGAGGCTGGCCAACTGCAATTCGGTTTCATAGGTCAGCACGCGCTTGAACAGGGTGCCGTCGCGAAAGGGCTGCAAAAAGTAGTGGATCGAGCCGTCGACGGCCAGTGAGGTGAACACTGTCTTGAACTCGTCGGGACGCCGGGCGATCTGCACGCGGTAGCTCATGGGCACGCGCACTCCGAGCAGGTCGATCATTTCGGTAAAGCGCGCGCCGGCTGGGAGGGGGCCGCTGGTGCCGGTGTCGGCACCGAGGGAGGTGGGGTGCCATTCGTGCCAGCGATCCGGTTGGGTCACATAGTCGTAGACGGCATCGATAGGGGCCTGGATAAAACGTTCCTGACTGATCCGATCCAAGCGGACCGACTGCTCGACAGCGCGCATGGCACACCTCCTGTGTGGCTGTGAACTGTCAGAATAGTCCCACTCCCGCACATTGCACGGGAGTGTTTCAGCCATTTATCAGCGCACCTTGAACCGGCCCATCAACGCAATCACCCGGCCATTGGCGTCCAGCAGGCTTTGTGTATTGGTTTGCGTGGCATGGCCGCTCTGCACCAGCTCTTCGACCATATGTCGGATATGCACCATGCTGCGGTTGATCTCCTCGGTCACCGCGCTTTGCTGCTCGGCAGCGGTGGCGATCTGGGTGCTGAGGTCATTGATATGGCTGACCGAACCGGCCATCTCGTCGAGGCCGGTGTTCACCCGTGCCGTGGCATCCGCCGCCGACTGGCAACTGGCCTGGGTGTTCTCCATGGCCGCTACCGACGAACTGACACCGGTGGTCAGGCGCGCAAGCATTTCATTGATCTGCGAAGTGCTGGCCTGGGTACGCGCCGCCAGGGCGCGGACTTCGTCGGCCACCACCGCAAAACCACGACCCTGCTCGCCGGCCCGCGCGGCTTCAATCGCGGCGTTGAGGGCCAGCAGGTTGGTCTGGCCGGCAATCGCGCCGATCACGCCGAGGGTTTCGGTGATGCGCGCGGCGTCCTGGCGCATGTTCTCGACGGTGTGAGTGGCGCTGGCGACTTCGCCGATCAGTGCACTGACGCTGGTGGACGCTTCACCCACCACCACGCGGGAACGGTCGGCGTGTTCGTTGGCGCGCTGGGTGAACGAAGCGGTTTGCGCCGCGTTCTGCGCCACCGTATCGGCGGTGGAACTCATCTCGGTGATGGCGGTAACGGTCTGGTCGGTCTCCGAGGCGTGGCGCACCAGGATGCTGTTGGTGTGCGCCGAGGTTTGCTGCAATTGCTCAAGGCCCGATGACATGGCGCCGGTTGCCTGGGTCACTTCGCCGATCATGTCTTGCAGGTAGACGATAAAGCGGTTCACCGAATGGCCGATGGCGCCCAGTTCGTCTTCGGCGCGGATGGTGATGCGCCGCGTCAGGTCGGCATCGCCGGTGGACAGTGCGTCGATGTTGGCCTTCAGGATTTTCATGCGCTGCACCAATTGGCGAATCGCATACACCGCCAGCAGCACCAGCAGCAACACCATGGGGATCTGCAACAGGGCCAGGCTGCCGAGTACGTCATCGCGTTGGGCCGTGATCAGCGAGGTGGGCAGGGCGGTGGCGAGGAACCACGGCGTGCCTTCGATGGGACGCATGTAGAAGGTGCTGGCCACGCCCTGGTTGTCGAACTCGTTGCGCTGCAAGGCCTGGTCGCGATGGGCCAGGGCCTTGCTGACCTGGGCGGCAAAGGCCGAGGTGCCGGTCAATTCACTGATGTTCTTCAACACCACCGGGCTGCTCAGGCGCGTGCTGTTGCTGATGATCTTGCCGTCGCCTTCGACGATCAGCATCTGCCCGCCGATGTCCTTTTCCTTGCTCGCAACCAGTTCGTTGAAGAAGCCCAGGGTCACGTCGATGGTGGCCACGCCGTACGCCGCGCCGTCACGCTGGATCGCCATGGCGCAGTTGGTGCGCGGCTCCTGGCTGGCGTCGTCCTTATAGGCCGCAGCCCAGGCACATTGGCCGCGTGGCGACGCGAGGCCGCCCTTGTACCAGCTCTGGTCGTAATAGTTGGGGGCGGGGTCGCTGTTCCAGAAGGTGTTCACTGCCAGCTTGCCCGAGGCATCGCGGTGCCAGAAGGTGCTGTGCTTGTTGCGCCCCGGCGTGCGCTGGTTGGGCAGCGGCCAGATACCGCCGCCGAAGACCTTCAGCTCACCATATTGGTCGACCAGGCCCGGCAGGACCTTGTCGATGGCATCGCTGTCGAGCAGGGGAATGGTCTGGGTGATGGTGCGTTGCTGGGACTGAACCTTGTTGAGTTCGCCCTGGATCTGCTCGGCCACCTCACTGATGCGGTTGAGCACCACCTGTTCCTCGGTATGGCGCAGCGTGGGCGCGACCAGTTGGCCGATGCCGACGACCGTCAACACGAATAACACCAGGACGAACAGCACCAGGAACAGGGTATAGCGGGCTTGGATGGAACGCAGTGGGGGCATGGGGTCGTCCTTACGAAGCGTTTATTATCGACGCGGCTTTTTTGGAGCTTCGTAGGGGTATCGGCGGGGATTGGCACGTCTTTAGGTACCATGGTGCAAAGTTTATTGGGCGGGCACGTAGCGAGGCCGGCCGCCGGCTCGCTACGCCCGGCTCATCAGATGCCGTCGCCCTGATCACTGTGCTCGAATTTGTGTGTTTTTCTTAGCGGTTTACCCATCTCCTGGTTCAAGGCGTTCTCCATGAAAGGTCGCGGATTGACCGTGCTCGGCGGCGTAGACGGGTCGTTGTCGAGGTCTGCGGGTGTTGCGTTGCTGGGAATGCCAATGACCTGGCGTTCGTCATTTCGAACCGGCACCCACGCTCCGGATTGCAACTGCTCTTTGTCTTCACCGCCGAGGAATGTGCCGTTGGCGCCATTGAACGCATGGCCGTTTTCATGGAACAGGGTGGTGACGGGCACCAGGGTGTTGGTGCGGTCAGTACTCTCAAGGACTGCGTAGGGGTCATAGGCGATCGAGGCATGCCTGGCGCGGGCGCCGGGAACGCCGTCCTTGAGGGTGCCATATTGTGTCTCATCGATGTTTTCCTCTTCCTCGGACGTCTGGCTATCCGACTCAGCGCTGCCAAAATCGTAGCTGGTGTAACCTAAGGTCACCTGCCTGATCTCGACCTTTGCGCCATTGATCTCCGCCAGTTCGTCCATTTTCGCCAGGGCTTGCTGGCCAAGCGGCGAACTGCGTAGAAACTCGAGGTCATCGCTCACTTGCTGGTTGAATCCCAGCGTTCCTTCGGCCACGGTAAACGCTTGCTTGCCGGCGTTGCTGGGTTTGACCTCGGTGAAAGTCGAGCCTTTGCTGCGGTCGAACCGGTCATGGGCATTGGCGTAAATCAGATCCTTGCGCCGGTTATTCCAGATACGGTCGCGGCCTTTGCCGGTGTAGAAGGTCGTGCGGTCATGCCCGATAAGATCATCATTGCCGTTGCCGCCATGGGCAACGGTGTGCCCGCTGCCGGCGTAGAGGTGGTCATTGCCATCACCCCCATCCAGGTAGCTCTGCTTGGTCGAGGGACCATATCCGGCATAGAGACGATCCTTGCCGTTATTACCGTACATCACGGCATTGCCGCTTCCGCCGATGATCGTGTCGTCACCGTCGTTGCCGGCTGCAAGGCCCAGGCCGCTGCCCAGTCGCAGCACATCGTTACCATTGCCGCCGTACAATCTGCTCCTGCCGCCTCCGGCCTGGATGTAGTCATGGCCATCGCCGCCTTCAATGTCCACCCGCAGCTTGACGTCATCGTCGATGATCACCGTGTCATTGCCGCCTTTGGTCTCGATCCAAAGGCCCTGTGGCGGGCCTTGTTTGACGTGATTGTCGAAACCATATGACTTGCCGTTGATACACACCTGCAGCCGGTTGCCCGGCCAGTTGCGCACGTGTACGCAATCCGCGCCGTCACCGGTTTCCACCGTCAGCAGATTCAACTCGATCTTCGGGTTTTCGGGGTCTGATGTATTCCATACGATTAACCGGCCGAACTTGATATCGCCGTCGATATGCAGGGTGTGGGAACGTTCATTGTAGAGGCCTGGCGCCAGGTCGGTGGGCGGGTCATAGGGCGAAGGTTCAGGCTTGTCGTGAGCCGTAGCAACGGCGGACCGAGCCGTGGGAACGGTTGGGGAGGTGAGCGCAGAGAGCATAAGTGAGTCCTTCACGAGGGTTGTCAGATAATCCTGATTGCCTATCAGGCCTTTCCATTACGTGGAGGCACGCGTCGAAACGTTCCCGCTGCCGGAGCCGGTCATGGTGCAGGATATTTCCTGGGCGCAGCCTCGACAGCTGCGCCCGGGTTGAGCGTTATTGGTGCACCAGCCCCATGGACGTCTCGGGGTAGCGTGGCCCCGCCACAGCGCCCGACGGGAACACAGATGCCAGTGCCGCCAGCTCGGCCGGGCTCAATGTGATGTCCAGGGCGGCGACGTTTTCTTCCAGATACTTGCGCTGCTTGGTGCCCGGAATGGGGATCAGGTAATCACCCTGTGCCAGTACCCAGGCCAATGCCAGTTGCCCGGCGGTTACGCCTTTTTCGGCGGCGAGGGCCTGGACCCGCTCCACCAGTCGCAGGTTGTGTGCAAAGTTCTCGCCCTGGAAGCGCGGGCTGGAGCGGCGGTAATCGTCTTCGGCGAAGTCATCCGGGCTTTTCAGGGCCCCGGTGAGAAAGCCACGCCCCAGCGGGCTGTAAGGTACGAACGCGACACCCAGGCGTGCGCAGGCAGCCAGGCAGCCGTTGTCTTCCTGGTCACGGCTCCACAGGGAGTATTCGCTTTGCAGGGCGCTGATCGGATGCACCTTGTGCGCACGCTCCAAGGTGGTGGCGCTGACCTCGCTCAGCCCCAGGTAACGCACCTTGCCTTGGGCGACCAGCTCGGCCATGGCGCCTACGCTTTCTTCGACGGCCACCTCGGGGTCGATACGGTGCTGGTAATACAGGTCGAGGGTCTCCACGCCGAGGCGCTTCAAGGTGCCGTCGATGGCCTGGCGAATATATTCGGGCCGGCCATTCACGCCGCGCACCTCTGGGTTCGATGGGTCACGCACAAAGCCGAACTTACTGGCCAGGAACACCCGGTCGCGTTTGCCGGCAATGGCTTTGCCAATCAATTCTTCGTTGGTATGGGGGCCGTACATGTCGGCGGTGTCGAGCAAGGTGACGCCCAATTCCACGGCACGGTGCAGGGTGGCGATGGCCTCCCGGGTGTCGCTGCCCGAGGTGTAGAAGTCACTCATGCCCATGCAGCCGAGGCCGATGGCACTGACGTGGGGACCGTTCTTACCGAGTTGACGAGTGTGCATGGGTGCAGCTCCTGATGAGGTAGGACGCCATTGTTACCCTCGACAAAACCGGGATAAACCGGCTAAAAGCACTATCACTATTGGTAATTTCTAAATAATCCTCCTGGAGCCGGCCCTTGGATCGTTTTAACGCCATGCGGGTGTTTACCCGGATTGTCGAGTTGGGCGGATTTGCCAAGGCCGCCGACAGCCTGCAACTGCCGCGCGCGTCGGTGACCATCCTGATCAAGCAACTGGAGGCGCACCTGGGCGTGCAGTTGCTGCAGCGCACCACGCGCCAGGTCAGCCCCACCCTGGACGGCGCGGCGTATTACCAGCGCTGCGTACAGCTGCTCACCGACCTGGAGGAAACCGAGGCGGTGTTCTCCACTCGCCGCCAGAACCCACGCGGCACCCTGAGCGTGGATATGCCCTCGGGGATCGGGCGTTTGATTGTGATTCCCGCATTGCCGGCGTTCACCGCGCGCTATCCGCAAATCGAATTGGACATCGGCCTGAACGACCGTCCGGTGGACCTGATCCGCGAAGGTGTGGATTGCGTGCTGCGCGGCGGTCCGGCGCTGGATGAGTCGCTGGTGGCCAGGCCCTTGGCGATGATGGACCAGTTGACCCTGGCGAGCCCTGGGTATCTGGAACGCATGGGCATACCGGCGGGCCTCGACGATCTGGCCAATCACCAGATGGTCGAGTATGTCTCCACGGCCAGCGGCAAGCGGTTCGGCCTGGAGTTCCTGGTCGACAACGCCGTGCACCCGATCCAGTTGCCCAAGCGTGTGGCGGTCAACAGTTCCGATGGTTATTTCGCCGCGTGCGAAGCCGGCTACGGCCTGATTCAGGCGCCGCACTATCATGCGATGCGGCAACTGGCCGAGGGCCGCCTGGTGCCCGTGCTGGCGCAGTTGCCGGTGCCGAAAATGGCGCTGACGGCGCTGTATCCGCCCCATCGCCAGTTGTCACAGCGGGTCAGGGTGTTTGTGGACTGGCTGGTCGAACTGTGCGGCCAGCCGGGCACCGGTTTGCAACGCTAGGCCTGGGCCTTGCGATAAGCGCCGGGTTGCTGCCCGGTCACTTTGTGGAAGGCGCGGGTAAACGCCGCCACGGACTGATAACCCACCGCCACTGCGACATCCGCGACGGTCTGGTCCTGCTTGAACAATTGGCAGGCGTGGCGCATGCGCATCATCAGCAGCACCTGGCCGGGCGACTGCCCGCACAACTCAGTGAAGCGCTTGAAAAACGCCGAGCGCGACAAGCCGGTGCAGGCCGCCATGCTTTCCAGGGTCCAGGCGTCTGCCGGGCGAGCAATCAATTGTTCCAGCAGGTTCGCGAACGCCGGCTGGCGCCCCAGTGCGGCGAGGCCACCGAGTGCGTGGTTATCCAGCACTTGCTGGCGCAATACATACAGAAACAACAGGTGGCACAGGCGCTCGAGCAACGCCGCGGAAGGCGCCGGGTCGCGCTGGCACTCCTGCAGGATCAGCTCGAACAGGTTGCGGGCCGCCGTCAGCGAGGGGTCGCCGGCCCGCAGGACGATCCACGCGGGCAGGGTATCGACGATCATCGCCGACAAGCCCGACTGGAAGTGAAAGAACCCGCACACCAGCCCCACGCCGTCGCTGGCGCCGCTGTCCAGGGGCAGCATCGGGCGTCGCGGACATTCCTGTGCGCCGGCCGCCGTGGCTGCTCCGGACAACCGGTATTCCAGATCACGTAGCAGGAACACCGCGTCGCCGTTGTTCAACGCTACGGCTGTGGGTTCGCCGGCTATATGCAGCCAGCACTCGCCTTGCACGATCAGGTGGAAACTCGCGCGCGCCAGGCCGTGGGTGCTGGCATGCCAATCGCCGCAATAGCGCCCGACATGGAACAGGCTGGTGTTGAGTTCGAGGCTGTCTAATAACCAATCGACAAGTGCACTGGAAGAATTCATCTAATGGAAAGACTCAAGAGCAAGTAATCGCTACTTTAGCCTATTGAGAGGATTTCTTATAACCAACAGACTGGATACACGAACCCTCAGGAGACCGCTCCATGTCCCGTGTACCGCTGCTCACCCCGCAAACCGCGCCACCTGCCGCCAAGCCGTTGCTGGAAAACGCGCTGAAAGCCTCGGGCTTCATCCCCAATCTGCTGGGTGTGTTGGCCAACGCCCCGGCGGCGTTGGAAGCCTACATCACCGTCTCGGGCCTGAACGCCAAGGCCGAGCTGAGCCTGGCCGATCGCGAAGTGGTGCAGTTGATTGCCGCCACTACCCACGGCTGCGATTTCTGCGTCGCCGGCCACACCGCCGTGGCGCGCAACAAGGCCAAGCTGCCGGAAGAGGTGATCGACGCCCTGCGTCAGCGCGGCGAATTGCCCAATGCCCGTTATGAGACACTCGCTGCCTTTACCCGGGAAGTCATTGCCACCCGTGGCGATGTCAGCGATGCCGGTTTTGACGCGTTCCGCGCCGCCGGTTTCACCGAAGGCCAGGCCCTGGAAGTTATTTTGGGGGTGAGCCTGGCAACCCTGTGCAACTTCGCTAACGTGTTTGCCCGTACCCCGCTGAACCCGGAGCTGGCGCAATACCGTTGGGAAAAACCGGCCAGCTGAAGGGCGGGTGGCCCTGCTGCTTTGACAAGGAGAAACATGAATGCTTGACCCGATCTTGAGCCGTTGGCTCGATGTTCAAGCGCAGGCCCTGGATGTGGGCAGTTGCGATCCCCAGGAAGTGCTGCCCCGGCTGGCAGAGGCCAACGTACTGCGTATCGGTGTGCCAAAAGCCTTCGGCGGCCTGGGCGGCGATGTGGCCGGCGCCGTCGAGGCCATTGCCAATGTCGCCAGCCATTCGTTGGCGGCGGCGTTTGTGTGCTGGGGCCAGCGCTCGTTTATCGAGTATCTGCTGCAGAGCCCGAATGAGCGACTGCGCGAGCAACTGCTGCCGGACCTGCTCAGCGGCAGGCTGGCGGGGGCCACCGGTTTGTCGAATGCGATGAAGTTCCTGTCGGGCATCGAGACGCTGCAGATCAGCGCCGAGCCGAATGATCACGGCTGGACCCTCAACGGTCGCCTGCACTGGGTGACCAATCTGCGCAAGAACGGCTTTGTCGCGGCAGCGGCGGTGGAGCATGCCGGTGGTGGCGCGCCGTTTATCCTGGCGATTCCGGATTCGGTGGCGGGCCTGCAACGTTCCGGCGACCTGGAGCTGCTCGGCCTGCAATCGAGCAACACCGCAGCCCTGGGCCTGGAAGGTGTCGAGCTGAGTCGCGAGTGGTTGCTGCACGAGGATGCACGCAAGTTCCTGCCGGCCGTGCGCCCGGCGTTCCTGGGTTTGCAGTGCGGAATGTCGATCGGCCTGGCCCGGCGCTCGCTGGCGGAAGTCGCCCATCACCTGGGCGCGGCCCGCACGGTGTTGCGCGAAGAACTCGAAGGGTTGCGCGGGACCTTGGATCACCTGGTGACCGAGCTGCAGAATGGCCTGCTCGCCGGGCGCTTCGCCGCCGAGCCGGTGGCGTTGTTCAAGTTGCGCATCGGCCTGGCCGAAACCGCCGCCAGCGCGGTGCAGCTGGAACTGCAGGCCAGCGGCGGCAAGGCTTACCTCACGGCCCATGGCAGTGGGTTTGCGCGGCGCTGGCGGGAGTCGGCGTTTGTGCCGATCGTCACGCCCAGCCTGGTGCAATTGCGCACCGAGTTGCAACGCCAGGCCAACCTGTGAGCCCGGTGGTATTGAGTGCCCGGGGCATTGGCCTGGGGTACGCCGGCGGCCCGGTGCTGCAAGGCTTCGACCTGCAATTGCAGCGCGGTGAAGTGGTGTCGATCCTGGGCCCCAGCGGGGTCGGCAAGTCCAGCCTGTTGCGGGTGCTCGCCGGCTTGCAGGCGCCCCAGGAAGGCAAGGTCCAGGTGTTGGGCGAGCCGTTGAACGGACCCCATCCACGTGTCGCCGTAGCGTTCCAGGACCCCAGCCTGCTGCCCTGGTTGAGCCTGGAAAAGAACGTCGCGTTCGGCCTGGATTTCGCCCGCCAGCCGCACCTGGGTGCTGATGAGCGCCGCCGGCGCGTCGACCACGCCATCGCGGCGGTTGGCCTGGAGCACGCCCGCCAGCAATTTCCGGCGCAGCTGTCCGGCGGCATGGCCCAGCGCACCGCGTTGGCCCGTTGCCTGGCACGCCAGCCCCAGGTGCTGTTGCTGGATGAGCCCTTCGGTGCGCTGGATGAAGTGACCCGTGCCGATATGCAGCACCTGTTGCTCAAGGTCAACCGTGAGCAGGGTTCGGCGGCGGTGTTGATCACCCATGACATCGACGAAGCACTGCTGTTGTCCGACCGCATCCTGCTGCTGGGCAACCGCCCGGCGCGGACGCTGGGCGAATGGCGCATCGACCTGCCGCAACCGCGCGAAGAACAGGTGGAAGCCATCGGCGCGCTGCGCATCGAGATTCTCAAAACCCTACGGCAGGCGAGCCGCCCTCAACCCCAACCCCTTGACCTGCTGGAGCCCAGCCATGTGCCTGGATGACCTGACCCACTCGCGCCGTGACTTTCTCAAACTTTCCGCGGTACTCAGTGCCGCCGGCGCCTTGCCGCTGCTGAGCAGCCTGCAGGCCCGCGCCGCCAGCGAGCCGGATGCGCCGGTGCGCATCGGCTATCTGCCGATCACCGACGCAACGCCCTTGCTGGTGGCGCATAACAACGGCCTGTTCGAAGCCGAAGGCATCAAGGCCGAGCGTCCGGTATTGCTGCGCAGCTGGGCGCAGGTGATCGAGGCGTTTATCTCCGGGCAGGTCAACGTGATCCACCTGCTGTCGCCGATGACCGTGTGGGCACGCTATGGCAGCCAGGTGCCGGCCAAGGTGGTGGCGTGGAACCATGTGGGCGGTTCGGGGCTCACCGTGGCACCGGGCATTACCGAGGTGAAGCAACTGGGCGGCAAGTCGGTGGCGATCCCGTTCTGGTATTCGATCCATAACGTGGTGGTGCAGCAACTGTTCCGTGACAACGGCCTGGCCCCGGTGGCGCGTGCCGCCGGCAGTGCAATTGGCGCCAACGAAGTCAACCTGATCGTGCTGCCGCCTTCGGACATGCCGCCGGCCCTGGCCAGCCAGCGCATCGACGGTTATATCGTCGCCGAGCCGTTCAACGCCCTGGCGGAGAACCTCAAGGTCGGGCGTGTGCAGCGGTTTACCGGCGACGTGTGGCGCAATCACGCGTGCTGCGTGGTGTTCATGCACGAACACGACCTGAACAATCGCCCGGAGTGGTCGCAGAAAGTCGTGAATGCGATCGTCAAGGCCCAGGTGTGGACCCGTGATAACCGCGCAGAGGCGGTGAAACTGCTGTCCAAAGACGGCCCGAACCGCTACACGCCACATGCCGAGCCGGTGTTGAGCAAAGTCCTGGCGCCAGCCGCTGCCGACCGCGCGGCCTACCTGGCCGATGGCGCGATCCGGCATGCCGACTGGGACGAGCACCGCATCGACTTCCAGCCCTATCCATTCCCCAGCTACACCGAAGAATTGGTGCGACGCTTGAAGGACACCCTGATCGAGGGGGACAAGAAATTCCTCGCCGACCTGGACCCGGCCTTTGTCGCCAAGGATCTGGTGGATGACCGCTTCGTGCGCAACGCCATCGAAGCGGTGGGCGGCATGGGCACCTTCGGCTTGCCCGAGGGCTTTGAGCGGACCGAGGAGATTGGCGTTTGAACAACCGCAGAGTCCCGGGCTGGTTGCTCGGGTTGAGTGGCCTGGCCGGCCTGTTGTTGCTGTGGTGGCTGGGGGTGAAGGTGTGGGGCGATGGCGGCGGCCTGGCGGCGCGCTTTTCGCTGGCCGCCACCTTCAGCAGCCTGTGGGAATTGCTGGGGCGCGGTGAGCTGTATCTGCATATCGTCGTGAGCCTCAAGCGCATTTTCGTCGGGCTGTTCCTGGCCTTGCTGGTGGGGGTGCCACTGGGGCTGCTGGTGGGCAGTTCGCGCAACCTGGAGGCGGCGACTACGCCGGCCTTCCAGTTTCTGCGGATGATCTCGCCGCTGTCCTGGATGCCTATCGTGGTGATGCTGATGGGGGTAGGGGACCAGCCGATCTACTTCCTGCTGGCGTTTGCCGCGGTGTGGCCGATCATGCTCAACACCGCCGCCGGCGTGCGCCAGCTCGACCCGCGCTGGCTGCAGTTGAGCAGCAGCCTGAGCGCCACGCGCTGGGAAACCTTGCGCCGGGTGATCATCCCCGGCGTGGTGGGCCACGTACTGACCGGCGTGCGCCTGGCCATCGGGATTCTGTGGATCGTGCTGGTGCCCTGCGAAATGCTTGGGGTCAGCGCGGGGCTTGGCTACTACATCCTGGATACCCGTGATCGCCTGGCCTATTCGGAACTGATGGCGATGGTGTTGCTGATCGGGCTGCTGGGGTTTGCCCTGGATGCGCTTGCACGCGGGGTTCATCAGCGGTGGGTGCATGGGGAGTAAACAGCAAAAGGTAAGCCCCAGGGTAAATCGCCTTGGAGCTTACCTTTCCCAATGACTAGACTTTTATGTCGATTTGCATATCTCCAACCGTGTCATCCGTTTTGGACAGCGCTGCCGAGGTATCTCTTTGTTTGTCAGCCTTCCTGGCCACACTCTCGGCGATATCTGCTTTTTGATAGACCCCTATGCCGATTCCCCCGGTTAACTCGGCAATGCCAGGAACACCTTCGGCCGTGTTCATATGTGCTCTGCCCACCCAAACGACCGACTTGCCGCCAAGTTCATTTTTCATGACTTGCTTGGCGCCGTAGTAGTTGACTTCCTCAAGGCGCTGTTTGGATAGCGCTATATATTCCGGTGAAGTTTTGTCGAGGGTACCCAACCCGGAGAAATAACCTGGAGAGTCTGAGTGGCGCGTCAGGTAGCGATGTTCGAGCGGCATTATCTCTATGCCAAACTCTTCCGCTGCTTTTTTGAGTTCATCATAAAGTGTGGCGCCGCCCTTCCTTTTTGAAATGGTATGCGCCAGCGTTGTATCTGCGATCAAACCGTATGCATCGAGTGTGGCACCTTCCAGGAAGATGGTGTTGACGCCTCCTTCGTGGAAGGTTTTCATGGCGTCGCGCATTGCGATCAGGCTTGCAACTTCACTATGGCTTTCCCCAAACACCAGTACATTGGTTTTTTTCAACGCTTCAGCGATAAGTTCGTTGGGTGTCATCTTTTCGGTGATATCAGGAAGCGCCGGACGTGGAGGAAAGTTGCCCGCCGCTACGTCTCGAAAATAGCCATTTTTTTCAAGTGTGAATTTTTCCCGGGTGAATTGGATTCTATTGGGTGTGAAGTGGTCTTCGATCAAAGCGCCATTGGTATGGCGGCTGGTTGCATATTCATCCATGGGTAACGGAACCCTGGGCTGGATCCCCCTATGAGCGGGGCGATGAGTCCTGTCGAGTGGATCGTAACGAAGTCCATCACGCGGGCGGGGCGACGGCGGCATTAACACATTCAATGGGGAGAACCCTTCCAGCGGTGTCCCGTAAGGCTTCTTCTTGACCGGATCGTAGGCATACCGTCGCCCATTGGACAGGATCGTGTCTGCCTCATAGGTCTGGTCCGCGACCTTGAACGTGCCGCGTGTGATGGGCCCATGCTCGCGGCTGACGGCCCTGGTCAAATCGGAGGCGTCACCAGCGGCCTTGATCTTGTCCACGCCCTTGCCGATCAGCCTGGCGCCACCCTGTACCAGATCGCCCACCCCACTTAAAGGATTGAGTTCGCCAATGACGGCAGTGCCGAGTATTTTGGTGACCTTGAGGGCCTTGGTCGTCGCGCTGATGGCCTTGGATCCGACTTTGGCCACTTTCGCCGCCGCGCCCGCACCGGCGGTGACGAAACCGAAAATATCCATGCCCAGGTCGACTGCGCCTTCCAGGTAGTTGCCATTCACAAAGTTCTGGATCGCCGATTTCAATGGAATCAGGTCAAGGAAAAAATTGACAAGTTTCGACTGGGCTTCCATTTGCCGGTCGTAGGTGGTTGCGCCCTTGGCCTGTTTGATCACATCTTCGTTTTCGATGTCCAAGTGTTGGATAAACGCGTCGGCGATGGCCTGCGTTCGAGTGCTGGAGAAACTGTTGGGAACGGGCAATGGGTCTTGGGCTGGCTTGTTTTGTTCAAACACTGTTTTAGGCACGTCTTCGGGGGTGAACGCCTCTATGGGATAGACCCGGTTGGCGTCACGCTCGCGCTCTCGGGTCAATACGGTGTCGGAAACGGATTTGACAGTGCCTTGATTTAAATCCATCTCATAAACTGTTTGGCCCTTTACCCCCGTGGACTTGATCAATAACGTGTGATTTTTTTCTGCCAGGGTTCGGCCGCTAAAGCCCATGCCCAGGGTGTAGGTATGGTTCTGATAGAACTCGAGCTTCCCATATTCCAGCTTCTGCCGATCGTTAATCGGGAGTTGGCTGATCATTTGCTTGACGGCCGTGGCGATGCCCTCTTTGCGATCTTTTATGGCCTGCTTGAGGTCCTTATTGAATACGGTGTTTACGTCAAATTTGAGGGACTTGCCTTGTATGGCCGTTTTGATCTTGGGATGTTGTGTTTCCCATTCATACCGGTGCAGCCCGCTCATCGCGATATCCAGTAATGAGTGTCGGCCGGCGGGCGCCCTATTGGGGTCATAGAGCGGTTGGGCGAAGGGCTGTATGGTGTCTTTGACAGTCAGGATTTTCTCTTCAAACGGCAAGTTCTCGCCAAACCTTTCCTTTAGCTTGGCCAGGGCAATTTCCTTGCGGCTGGGGAGTGTGGCTTCGATCTGGTCGCTGGCCTCTATCCGCGCATCGGCCTGCAGGTTGAAGGCGCTCCTGACCTTTTCGATGTCGCTGGTGTTGTACCGAGCGGCTTCATCTTCAGAGAGCACGCCGTTGACGACGCCCCAGGTCCGCAACGCGGCGGCCTGTGCCTGCTGGGTCACGGCCATATCTTCCTGGCCGGCATCCTTGGCTTTCAGCATGACTTGGGCAAAGGTCATGTTGGGTACTTTGCCTGGTGTCTGCGCTTCTATCGTCGCTGCCGCGATGGAGAGGCTTACCCAGGCCGGGCTGCCATAGGTCAAATTGGCGGGGAGGTCTTTGATCAGCAACTCCGGTGCCTTCCTGGCCAGTAACAGGTAAGCGCCGACCTTGGCCATTTCGGGTGTGGTGCGGTGGGTGCGATGCAGATGCGTGCTGAAGTGGCCGAACAACGCTGAAGCGGGTTCGCCCCAGTGGCTTTGCTGGGCCAGATCGAAGCCTGCCACCATTTTTGTGTGAGACGGGGGCATGGATGGCGGGTCCAGCAACAGATTTATGGCGGCCAAGGTGTAGTCGTTCACGCTGGAGTGTGTGGCAATACCGTTCAACTCGGTCTGCAAGGCTTGGCCCAACGCCTGCGCACGCGGCGTGGCAAGGAGCGTTTCCAGCGCCTTGACCGGGTCCCGCGCTGCCTCGCTGGATAGTGGCTGGTTGCTGTTCAGGTATTCCAGCACACTCTGGCTACCTATTTGTGAAGGGTTTGGGTGTTGGGTCACAAAGCGCCTGGCGGCGTCCACCAGTGAACGTTGCCCATCGGCACTCAGGGGTAACGGCCAAGACAGAGCGCCGCCAAAGTCGCCCAGAGGGTGTTCCTGGGCTCTGCTGAGCACCGATTCCGCCAGGACGGTCAGGGAATCGTGGCGGGAGGGTATGCTCAGGCCGGACGATCTGATGTAAGCCTCAAGCGTGACGGTTGTATGGGCGTCGGATGAGAAGGACTCGGGATGAATATCGATGGTCGTGGTTTTCAGCGCGCCCAGGATTGCCTGGGGCGTTGCGCTCGTGCCCAGGCGCGTGGCGATTTCGGTGAGTGCTTGGCCCAGGGTCCGCAGGTTCTGTTTGTATGCTATCACCCGCGCCAATTCTGTATTGGCGGCACTGTGGCGGGGTGTCTGTGCAGGCGTGGCGTGTTGGGAGCCGGACGATGGCTGGTTTTGGCTGTCACCTGGGGTTGCAGGTAGAAAATGCTGAGGCTGTTGAATGGATACGGGGAGGATACTTTGCATCGGTGGGTACCTTTTTTGACGTATCAACAAAGGCGCCTGTCAGTAGGAGGTTCCCTGTTCCCCAGGCGCCCCTTTGGGTGCGGAAAACACCCGCCGGGGTTCCTCCTCGAAGGCATGCAGTGTGTAAGGCTGCATGTAGATGCTTGCGTGAAAGGTTACGATGCCCTCGTCCATTCAAAGGTGAAGCCCGCCGCCTCGGGGTGAGGGGGACACCGGACGAGCGAAAGCTTTTCATCACCTGTAACATAAGATCCCGTCGAGCCTGTGCATCCCGTCGCCGGGTATGTGCCTGGTGTGTTCGGCGATACACAGTGATTACATTCTTCCGGTTCAGGAACCCGTCATGACCCAAAAGCAACGCTTGAAATACTCGATCCTGATCGCCCTGGCGGTATTGGCGACGATGTTTGGCCTGTCCTACCTGCAGAACATCGGGTTTATCAGTGAGAAGACATTCCAGACCATCGCCATCGCCGTCGCGGTCGTCGTGGTGGTGATCAACGGCATCATGCGCCGCAAGGTCAAGCTTTAAGGTCAGCCTCAGCTTCGAGCGTCGAGTACCTTGGCAGCCTCTTCATGGAGGCTGTAGCTTTTATCCGCGTTGAGGGTGATCACGCCTTCGCTGCACAGGCGCTTGAGCACTTCGCGCACACTCAGGAACGACAGCGGGATCCCCAGCTCCAGCAAATGGCTGTGCACGCCACGTACCCCCAGGGTGCGCTGGTTGTCGGCGGCGGTGAGCAGGGCGTCGATGACCTTCAGCCGGATCAGGCTGGTGCGCAGGCCGAAACACTTGAGCAGGTGGCGAATACGCTGGTTGCCTTGCTGTTCGGGGGTTTTGCCGAACGCTTGGGCGCCGTTGCCAAATTGGCTGTCGGCTGCGGGTGAATGTCCGTCCGTGGGCACTTGCGGGTTGTACATGCAAAAACTCCTTATCAGAGCCTGATCAGGAAAATGATGGCGCTCTTAGTCAATAAGACGAACGAGCGTGCAAAATCATGAAGGGTGTGATGTAGAAAATTTGTCGGTATCGGCTTTGTCACATCTGCGACGCCTCGGATAAACCCGCCCCAGGGTTAAATTTCTCCCGGTTTTTTGCGTCCTTACGGTGGGGTGGTTACCCCTGTGAGGGTGTTCAATTTGACTGCGGAGTCTGTGTGATTATTTCCAACGGGTTGGCCAGGGTGTGCGTGACGGGGCTGTTGCTGGGGGTGAGCCTGGCTGCAACGGCACGGGAGTCGATGACGCAGGCGTCGGCGGATATCCGCCGCACCAGTTTCGGCGTGCCGCATATTCGCGCCAATGACGAACGCGGCCTGGGCTTCGGGATCGGTTATGCCTATGCCCAGGACAACCTGTGCCTGCTGGCCAATGAAGTGGTTACCGTGAACGGCGAGCGGGCCCGGTACTTCGGCCCCGAGCAGTCGACCCAGGAAGAGCGCAACAACCTGGCCAGCGACGTGTTTTTCACCTGGCTGAATACACCGAGCGCGGTGGCTGCTTTCTGGAAGGCGCAAAGCCCGCAGATCCAACAGCGCATGCAAGGCTACGTGGCCGGCTACAACCGTTACCTGAAAGAGCAGGGCGCACCCGCCCAGTGCCAGGCGGCCTGGGTGCGGCCGCTGGTGGTTGAAGACCTGGTGAAATTGACCCGCAGGTTGTTGGTGGAAGGCGGTGTCGGCCAGTTCGCCGAAGCCCTGGTCGGCGCCGCGCCGCCCCAGGCAACCGCGAGTGTGCAACCCAGCGCCAAGGCATTCGAATTGGCCGCCGCCAATCAACAGCGCTTCAGCCTGGATCGCGGCAGCAATGCCGTGGCGGTGGGCCGCGACCGCTCGTTCAATGGCCGTGGCATGTTGCTGGCCAACCCGCATTTCCCGTGGGTGGGCGGCATGCGCTTTTATGAAATGCACCTGACCATCCCCGGCCAGCTGGATGTGATGGGCGCCGCGCTGCCCGGCCTGCCGGTGATCAATATCGGCTTCAACCAGCATGTGGCGTGGACGCACACGGTGGATACGTCCAAGCACTTCACCCTGTATCGCCTGACGTTGGATCCCAAGGACTCCACGCGCTATATGCTGGATGGAAAATCCATCCCCCTGGAAAAAACCTCGGTGACGGTCCAGGCCAGGCAAGCGGACGGCAGCGTGAAGCCGGTGACCCATCCGGTCTACAGCTCGCAGTTCGGCCCCGTGGTGCAATGGCCCGGCAAGCTGGATTGGGACACTCACCACGCCTTCAGCCTGCGCGATGCCAACCTGGGCAACGACCGCGTCCTGCAACAGTGGTACGCCATGAACCGTGCCACGAGCCTCAAGGACCTGCAAACCTCGGTGCACACCCTGCAAGGTATCCCGTGGGTCAATACCCTGGCTGCCGATGACCAGGGCCAGAGCCTGTACATGAACCTGTCGGTGGTGCCCAACGTCAGCGCGGCCAAACTGGCGCAATGCAGCGACCCGCGTGCCGGCCTGCAGATGATCATGCTCGACGGTGCCCGCAGTGCCTGTGCCTGGGACGTCGACCCGCGCGCCGCCCAGGCCGGCATCTTCCCCGCCGACCAGTTGCCGCAGCTGGAGCGTAGCGACTACGTGCAGCACTCTAACGATTCGGCGTGGCTGGCCAACCCCAAGGCACCATTGACCGGCTTCTCCCCGTTGATCAGCCAGGACCACATCGGCCTCGGCCCGCGCGCACGCTTCGCCCTGCAACGCCTGCAATCCCTGGAAACGCAACCGATCAGCGTCGCCGACCTGCAAAACATGGTCATGGACAACGAGGTGTACCTGGCCGGGCAGGTCATGCCCGACCTGCTGGAGTTCTGCGCCAAACACCTCGGCACCGACGCGACTGCGCTGAAGTCGCTGTGCACCAGCCTCAACGACTGGGACCGACGCGCCAACCTCGACAGCGGCCTGGGCCTGGTGCACTTCATCAACCTGTTTGAGCACCTGCAGCAAATCCCTGATGCCTGGCGCGTCGCGTTCGATCCGGCCCAACCCCTGACCACCCCACGGGGCCTGGCCATCGAGCGTGCCCCCGTGGCCAAGGCCCTGCGCGAAGCCATGCTGGCCTCCAGCGCAGCCGTGGCCAAACTCGGCCTCAACGCCGATAGCAAATGGGGCGATATCCAGGTCAGCGGCCAAACCCCGATCCACGGCGGCCCGCAGGCGCTGGGGATCTACAACGCCATGCAAACCGTGCCCCGGGCCGACGGCAAGCGCGAAGTGGTCAGCGGCAGCAGCTACCTGCAGATCGTCACCTTCGACGACCAGGGCCCCCACGCCCAGGGCGTGCTCGCGTTTTCCCTGTCCAGCAACCCGGCATCCCCCTACGCCAAGGACCAGACCCAAGCCTTCGCGCAGAAAAAACTCCGCCCACTGCCGTTCACCGACGCCCAGATCAAGGCCGATCCGCAGTACCAGCAGCAGCTCATCAAGGAGTAGGGCAGGCGCGCAACCCCTTGATGCCACTACGAAATATTTTTGAAATCAAGGGGTTGCAGGCAAAAGCAAATGAGTACATAATGGCGCCCATCGAACGCAACGAAGCATTAAAAACTTCAATGTATTCAATGAGTTAGAGTAGAGGTAGGGCTCTATGGCCCACTCAAGTTTTTATACGGTGAATGTCAGCGGCAAGGGCATTGATCGTTTGAGGCCGAGTAGCAAAATGGTTATGCAGCGGATTGCAAATCCGCCTACGCCGGTTCGATTCCGACCTCGGCCTCCACTCTTGAAAACCCCGTAGATTAACGTCTACGGGGTTTTTTATTGGGTGGAAGAAAAGGCCCGGGTGCCAACCTCTCGAGCAGGCCGATCTACCTCCCTCCGCATCCGCCTGTGCAGGCGCCATTCCCTTCCCGTTGTGTACAGCGTTGCCCCGTGTCGCTCCCGCGCTCGAAGGGTTTTCGACGAGTGACGTGTCTAGATCAAGGGTCAGGAGGCTTTTAAGGTTGTCATGGCCCGTGTTGGCGACTACCCTGGAAATGTTCGTATTGTTACGAATAATTTCGGTTGTGGCTGTTTTCAAGTCACGCTACTTCAGGATGAGGAACGAAAATGTTTTCACACGAAGGTCCCGCAATAGAGCTGTTGCTATTCATTTTTGGTCTAGCGATGCTACTTTTGGTCGTTTGGTTTTTTCATCATGAATACGAGCGAAAGACGGGGAAGGGTGTTAAAAAACTACATGATCTCGACGACAAACGCTCAACCTGACGCTGCTGTCGAATGAGCTTATCGAGTCGGCTCCCGCTGGCTCGCACTGTTCACTGACGCAAAGATTGAGGGCTGGCTACATTTCCGAGTCGAGGCCCTCATTCTTGAGCGTACCGACCTCAATCTTCAGCACTCAGCCTCTGACCTGCTGATGCGCTGCGCCTTCACTTCATCCGCGTACCTGGCGATTTTATCCCGCTGAGTTGCCAGCAACGTGCAGATCTTCATTAGCGCCAACGCCTCACTCGGTGTCCTGCTGCTGTTTGCCAGGGCTGTCAGTTCAACCACAGACCAGCCAATCACTGCAGCTGCATCGTCCAGGTCATAAAACAATTCCTGCTGGGCGGTTCTGGGTCCATCGAGGCCCTGTATCAACTCTTTCATCGACTTCTCCCTTTGGTGCTGATCAGGTATCAAAATTGGCCTTACTCGCATCAACGAATGACGTGTATCCACCCCAACACAAACCCTACCAAGACGTTACACGAAACCCATGACGGACTTCATTTAACGCGGTCTTACTTGACGTACACCCAACCTTGTAAAGCAGAGAGCGTTGTCATGAAGTTGAATTACCTAACCAAGGCGGCTGTTGTTGTCGCGCTGTTGTCGACCTTGTCGGGCTGCTGGATATTCATGCCGCCGGGCGGTGGCGGGGGGGGTGGCCATGGCGGTGGTGGTCATGGTCAAGGCGGCGGCCCTGGTGGCGGTCCGCGCTGACAGTCAGTCAACGGGAGGCAGGCCATGAACAATGGCCTGCCTCTTTTTTTGCCCCGGATAAATCCCAGGCAAAGAAAAGCCCGCGATGGGGAGCACGGGCTAAAAGGGATGTTCATTAGGAGCTGGGTTCACCATAAGGGGGCGTCTGTGAAAGCTTTGTGAAAACGCCGGAGCCATCTGAACCTGAAGTGTATGCCTCGATCCGTGCCTGGCTGTACGGGGCGCCGGGCGGCATAACCCACTACTGTCGCAGGCCTACCACACCGCTCGGATGCCGCACCATGTCCATGTCTACCAGCCTGCTGTCGGCCTTTGTGCTGTTCGCCTTCGTATCCTCGATCACCCCAGGGCCGAATAACACCATGTTGCTTGCCTCGGGGGTGAACTTCGGGTTTCGCCGCTCGATGCCCCATGCGCTGGGGATCAGTATCGGCTTCATGCTGCTGGTGATTTCGGTCGGCCTGGGCCTGGGTGAAGTGTTCAAGGTATTCCCGTGGGCCTACACAGTGTTGCGCTATGTGGGCGCGGCGTACTTGCTGTACCTGGCCTGGAAGATCGCCACGGCGGGCGGCATGTCCGATAGCAATGAGGAGCACGGCAAGCCCATGACGTTCTTGGGCGCGGCGGCGTTTCAGTGGGTGAACCCCAAGGCGTGGATCATGGCGCTCGGGGCCATCACCACCTATACGCCGGCCGAGGGTTATGTCACCAACGTGCTGGTGATCGCGCTGGTCTTTGCCGTGGTCAACCTGCCCAGTGTGTGCGTGTGGGTCGGGTGTGGCAGCGGCTTGCGCAATGTGCTGCGCGAACCGCGCTGGGTAAGGCTGTTCAACTGGTCAATGGCCGGGTTGCTGGTGCTGTCGCTGTACCCGATGTTGTTTGCCGGCTAGGCGCTAAACCGGCGAGATGGTCGCCAGCAGCCCGATGCCGATGGTCAGCACTAAAAAACCGAACAGGAAAATCGCCATCTTGGTCATAAGGCCTCCGAAGGGAAGGGGGTGGGGATGGGGGCCATTGTCCGCCCAGGCGGCGTTTCAATACAGGCGCAGATAGCAAAGAAAAAACCGTATCAGATGCGCCGGCGAGGGTTCTGCCACGGGCTTTTGGGGCCTGTGGTTTTTTCAAGATCAGTGCCTGAGACAGCCAGCGTTTTTCCCCCTAAGATGGCGCCCATTGCATCAACAATAAAAGTGGGCCAACCCTCGATGGAAAGACGCCAGTTCAGCGGTGGCATGAAAGGCAAGAACCTGCGCTACCTCAACGAAACTTCCCAGCCGGCATCGGTCACCCGCGTCGGCTTCCTGCTGCTCGAACATTTTTCCCTGCCGGCATTCACCCAGACCCTCGACACCGTGGTCACCGCCAACCTGTTGCGACCTGATCTGTTCGCCACGCGCACCTTCGGTTGTGACGACGGGGAAGTCATCAGCGACCTGGGCCTGGTGATCCGCCCTGACGTGCGTCTCGATGCGCCCGCGCTGCAAGGCCTGGATCTGCTGGTGATCTGCGGCGGCTTTCGCACCGAGCTCAAGGCTGACGATCAATTGATCCAACTGCTGCGTAGTGCCGCCGAGCAGGGCGTGAGCCTCGCGGGGTTGTGGAACGGCGCATGGTTCCTCGGCCGCGCCGGCCTGCTGCAGGGCTACCGCTGCGCCATCCACCCCGAACACCGCCCGGCCCTGGCGGAAGTGTCCAAGGCCACCCACGTTACCAGCGAACCCTACGTGATCGACCGCGACCGCCTCACCGCGTCGAGCCCCTCCGGCGCTTTCCACATGGCCTTGGACTGGATCAAAAGCTTGCACGACAAAGCCCTGGTCGAAGGTATCGAAGACATCCTGGCCTTCGAAGAATCGCGTTACCGGCGGATCAAACCCAGCGAAAACGTCAGCGTCAGCGCGCCCCTGCGCGAAGTGGTCAAGCTGATGGACGCCAACCTCGAAGAACCGCTGGAACTCGACCAACTCGCCGTCTACGCCGGCCGCTCGCGCCGCCAACTGGAGCGCCTGTTCAAGGAACAACTGGGCACCACGCCGCAGCGCTACTACATGGAACTGCGCGTCACCGAAGCACGCCGGCTGTTGCAGCACACCGAACTGTCACAGGTGGAAGTGCTGGTGGCGTGCGGGTTTGTCTCGCCGAGCCATTTCAGCAAGTGCTACAGCTCGTATTTCGGATATCGCCCCTCCAAGGAGAAGCGGTTGGTCAAGTAAGGTGCGAGGAAATCCAAGGCATGGCGGATGCCTTGTAGGCGGCCTCGACCGGTAGTCTCGTTCAGTGAAGTCGGCACAAATACGGGAGGTCCCGCTGAATCTTCGGCTTAGCGCTGTCGCACAGCAAACGGTAACCCCCGTGGCGAGGGAGCTTGCTCCCGTTGGGCCGCGAAGCGGCCCAAAAAAGGGGACTGCTGCGCAGTCCAGCGGGAGCAAACTCTTATAAAAATTAAAATAACTTACTGATTTTAAAGGGTTAAAGTTTCACACTAAAGTCTTGAGCCCTGCATAAATAATTTCAGGCGAGCGCATTCTTGTGGTGAGCGGGCTTGTCCCGCGTTGGGCTGCGCAGCAGCCCCAAAAAACCAGGCGCAGAGGAGTGCCTGAGACTCGGCATTCGTCTTGATCAGGGGCGCTTCGCCCCCCACGCGGGGCAAGCCCGCTCACCACATGAAATAGCGTGTGCAAGTTGCTGTGCTTGGAGGTGGCGGTTCTTCTCAAAACCGCCCCAGTCGATACGCCCCTAGCCCCGGCAACCCTGAAAGCGCAGGCGCCCCCGACGCCATTTGCCCCACCATCTCCGCCGTCACCGCCGCCTGGGTCAGTCCCAGATGCTGATGCCCGAACGCAAGCAGCACCTTCCCGTCACACACCCGATCAATAATCGGCAGCGAATCCGGCAGCGATGGTCTGAAGCCCATCCACGGCGTCGCGTCCTCTGCACTCAGGTCTTCACGAAACAACCCCTGGCTCAACCGATGCAACTGCCACGCCCGTTCCATGTTCGGCGGGCGATCGAGGCCGGCGAATTCCACGGTGCCGGCCAGGCGCAGGCCGCCTTTCATGGGCGTCATGATGAACTTGCGCTCCAGGGACGTAACGGCAAACGGCAGGCGCTGCTGTTCATGGGGCAGCATCAGGTGATAGCCCCGTTCGGTGTCCAGCGGGACTTTTTTGCCGGTCAGGGCGGCGGTGAGTCCGGCCGAGTGGGCGCCACAGGCGATCAGGACCTGGCGGGCGGCAAAGGTGCCTTGATCGGTGCTCACTGTGACGCCATCGCCTTCAACCCGCGCATCCAGCACCTGGCGTTGGAGGAACTGCACGCCACTGGCCTTGGCCGCCTCCACCAATTCGCAGACCAACCGGTAAGGGTCAAGGAAGTGCCCTGTTCGCGGGAAAAACAGGCCGCCCTGGATCTGGGCGCCCAATTGCGGGATAGCTTCACGTATGGCATCCGCCGACCAGAAATCCACCGGCACGTTTTGCTGCCGCATACGCTGTTGCAACCCATCGATGGCCGCGCGGGAGTCTGAACGTTCGAACACCAGCAGCGAGCCATCTTCGCGCAACAGCTCCGGGCGCTGAATACTGGCCAGCAACCGTTGCCAGGCGCCAAGGCTCGCTTCATTGAGCGCGCGCAGACCCGTCACCGTGCCCTGGTAACTCGCCGGGCGCAGGTTCAGCAGCAGGCGGATGAACCAGGGCAGGGCGCGTGGCAGGTATTTCCAGTCCAGGCGCAGCGGGCCCATGGGGTCCATGAGCATGGCGGGCAAGCGCTTGAGGATCGACAGGTCGGCGATCGGGAACACTTGCTCGGTCGCCAAGTGCCCGGCGTTGCCGTAGGAGGCGCCCATGCCGGGCGCCTGCTGGTCGATCACCCGCACTTTCCGCCCCTGGCGCGCCAGCTGCAGGGCGCAGGCAACGCCAATGATGCCGGCTCCGATTACGGTGATATCCGCAGGGTCAGGGTCGTGCATCCGCTACGCCTCTCTCGACCAGTTGGCATACCACTTGCGAAACAGCGCGTACTGGGTTTCGGCGTAATGCCGCTGGGCGTCGCTGAGCACATCGGTTTCGTTGAAGTGCAGGGCGTAGCCCGTGTCGCCGTTAAGCACCATCAGATACTTGTAATACAGCACCAGGTCGCAGCCTTCATCGAAGGACGACAACACCGCTAATGCCGCTTCCAGCTCCCGCGCCAGGCGCCGGGCCTTGGCATCGCCCTTGGCGGCTTGCTTGCTCAGGGCCACCAGGTGCAGCACTTCGCGGGGCAAGGCATTGCCGACGCCGGTGATCGCCCCCGTGGCGTTGCAGTTGACGAAACCGTGCACCACCTGGGTATCGACGCCCACCATCAGGGTCACGCTGTCGTCCTGGGAGGTGATGTGCTCGGCGGCATAGCGCAGGTCGGCAGCGCCACCGAACTCCTTGAAGCCGATCAGGTTCGGGTGTTCGCGGCGCAGCTCGAAGAACAACTCCGCGCGGGTGGCAAAGCCGTAGTAAGGGCTGTTGTAGATCACCGCCGGCAGGTTGGGCGCGGCCTTGAGGATCGCCGAGAAGTGCGCCTTTTGCGCCGTGGCGGACGCACCTCGGGACAGCACGCGCGGGATCACCATCAAGCCCTGGGCGCCGACCTTGGCCGCGTGGGCGGCGTGGGCCACCGCCTCGCGGCTGTTCACCGCACCGGTACCGACAATGGTCGGCACGCCCGCCGCCACCAGGCGTGACACGCCTTCCTGGCGCTCGGCTTCGGTGAGCAACGGCCAGTCGCCCATGGAACCGCAATACACCACGGCGCTCATGCCGATATCGATCAACTCGCGGCCCTTGGCGACCAGCGCGTCGAAGTCCGGCTTGCGCGCGGCGGTGCACGGGGTCATCAGCGCGGGGACGCAACCGGTGAAGATGTTGTCGCTCATTGTCCTAGCTCCTTACAGCGTTCAATCAAAAGGGATGGGCTCAGATGCCCCAGGCAAACGGGTCCTGCTCGTCGATCAGCAAGGTGCTGTCGGCGGTCATGTAGGCGCGGCCGGTGATGAAGGGGATGACACGTGTGCCGTCCCATTCATATCGGCCTTCGAAGCGGCTGCCGGTGATGCTGGCTTGTACCCAGGTATCACCGGGGGCGAGTTTTCCGTCGGCGGCCAGGCACGCCAGCTTGGCGCTGGTACCGGTGCCGCAGGGGGAGCGATCGTAGGCTTTGCCGGGGCACATGACGAAGTTGCGGCTGTCGGCGTGGGCGTCGTCGGCGAACAGTTCGACATGGTCGATCAGGGCGCCGTCTGCACCGTGGATGCCCTGGGCCTCGAGGGCCTTGAGCATCGCCCAGGTGTAGTCGGTGAGAGCGTCGACGTTGTCCATTGCCAGCGCCATGCCGTGCTCGGACACCAGGAAGAACCAGTTGCCGCCCCAGGCAATATCGCCCTGGACTGCGCCATGCCCCGGCACATCCACCGTCACCTGCTGGCGATAGCGATAGGCAGGCACGTTGCGCAGGGTCACGGCACCGTCGTCGTGCAAGGTCGCGGCCACCGGCCCCACCGGGGTGTCGAGGGTGTGCACGCCCGGCTGGATAAGCCCCAAGTGCTGCAGGGACGCCACCAGGCCGATGGTGCCGTGGCCGCACATGCCCAGGTAACCGGCGTTGTTGAAAAAGATCACCCCGCAGGTGGCGCCTGGGGTAACGGGCGCGCAGTACAGCGCGCCGACCAGTACCTCATTGCCACGGGGTTCCAGCAGGCACGCGCGGCGCCATGGATCGTGCTCCGTGCGCAGGTTTTCCAACTGGTCGGCGATGCTCGCGCCCTTGAGCGCGGGGAAGCCGGTCATCACCAGGCGCGTGGGTTCGCCGCCGGTGTGGGAGTCGATCACATGCAGTCGCTTCATAACGCGCTCCATCAATAAGAGCTGTGGGCTGCCTTCTTGTGAGTGTAGGGATAGGCATGCAGTGGCCCTATCGTGAACGCGCAAGCGGGCCGGCGATTGATGTTTTTTGCCGGCATCGATGACGAAATCAGCACAGTTCGCCCTGCTCGACAGCACCCCGGGCATGGGGCAATCTGCTTGCCATCAGGGCGAAAGCCGGGGAGAGATAATCATGCTTCAACGCGCGTTTGCGAGCCTTTGCCAAGGGGCCAGTCCTCTCCACAGCATCGAGCAGCTACTGGCCGGTGTGGGGCAGCTGCTGCCGATGCTGGATGTGATCCCCAATGCTGCCATCTTCATCAAGGACACAGACGCTCGTTACGTCCTTGCCAACCGCACCCTGGTGCAGCGCTGCGGCCTCAAGCAGCTGCAACCATTGCTGGGCAAGACCAGCGCCGACGTCTTTCCCGCACCATTGGGGCCGGGCTACACCGAGCAGGACCGGCGCGTGCTGCAGCAGGGCTTTGTGTTGGAGGACCAACTCGAACTGCACCTGTACGGCAGCCGCGAACCCGGCTGGTGCCTGACCCACAAATGGCCGCTGTACAACCACGAAGGCCGCATCATCGGCCTGGCCGGGATCTCGGTCGACCTGCAATCGGCCAGCGAAACCCACCCGGCCTACCAACGCCTGGCCGCCGTGGACGAGCACATCCGCATGCACTTCAACCGCCGCGTCACCCTTGGCGAACTGACGCGCATCGCCGGGATTTCCGTGGCGCAACTGGAGCGCTACTGCAAGCGCGTGTTCCACCTGACACCCCGGCAGATGATCCAGAAAGTACGCTTGGAACACGCCCATCGGTTGTTGCACAGCGACATGCCGATCACCGAGGTCGCGCTGCAATGCGGCTATACCGACCACAGCGCGTTCACCCGGCAGTTCAAGGCATCGACGGGGTTTACGCCGAGGCAGTATCGGGAAACCTGCTGAACGCCCGATCCCCCGTTCAGGCACGCCACATTGCAATGCAACGAATGGCCCACCGAGCCCTCATATGTTCACGAGTAATGTTTAACCACGACAGGTACCAAGCTTATGACCGCGGCTGAAAACAACCATGTGAACTGGCTGGTGGAACAATCGATGCTGCACGCGGCACGCCAGCGCGCCAAGCTCTATTCGGGCCAGGGCCGGTTGTGGCAGCAGCCGTATGCGCAGACCCGGCCCCGTGATGCCTCGGCCTTGTCGTCGGTGTGGTTTACCGCCTACCCGGCGTCGATTGTGACGCGCGAGGGCGGTACGGTGCTGGAGGCGCTGGGGGATGAAACGCTGTGGCATGCGCTGTCGAAGATCGGCATCCAGGGCATCCATAACGGCCCGCTGAAAAAATCCGGTGGCCTGACCGGCACCCGGCACACGCCGACCATCGACGGCAATTTCGACCGCATCAGCTTCGAGATCGACCCGCAGTTGGGCACCGAGGCGCAGTTGCAGGCGTTGACGCGCATGGCGGCGGCGCACAATGCGGTGATCATCGACGACGTGATTCCGTCCCACACCGGCAAGGGCGCGGACTTTCGCCTGGCGGAGATGGCCTACGAGGATTACCCCGGCCTTTACCATATGGTGGAGATCCGCGAGGAAGACTGGCCGTTGCTGCCCGAGGTAGCCGAGGGCCGCGACGCGCAGAACCTCAGCCCGGCCCAGGTGGATGCCCTGCGCGACAAGCACTATATCGTCGGCCAATTGCAGCGGGTGATCTTCTTCGAGCCCGGCGTCAAGGAGACCGACTGGAGCACCACGCCGGTGGTCATCGGCGTGGATGGCAAGCCGCGTCGCTGGGTATACCTGCACTACTTCAAGGAAGGCCAGCCGTCGCTGAACTGGCTCGACCCGACCTTCGCCGCGCAGCAGATGATCATCGGTGACGCCCTGCACGCCATCGACGTGATGGGCGCGAAAATCCTGCGCCTGGACGCCAATGGTTTCCTCGGCGTGGAACGCACCCTCGATGGCACGGCCTGGTCCGAGAGCCATCCGCTGTCGATCACCGGCAACCAGCTGCTGGGCGGGGCGATTCGCAAGGCCGGCGGTTTCAGCTTCCAGGAGTTGAACCTCACGGTGGATGACATTGCGTCGATGTCCCACGGCGGCGCCGACCTGTCCTATGACTTCATCACCCGTCCGGCGTACCAGCACGCGCTGTTGATGGGCGATGCCGAATTCCTGCGCCTGATGCTGCGCGAAATGCACCGCCAGGGCATCGACCCCGGCTCGCTGATCCATGCGTTGCAGAACCACGATGAGCTGACCCTGGAGCTGGTGCACTTCTGGACCCTGCATGCCCACGACACCTTCCTTTACCAGGGGCAGACATTCCCCGGCAATATCCTGCGCGAGCACATCCGTGAGCAGATGTACGAACGCCTGGCCGGCGAGCACGCGCCCTATAACCTCAAGTTCGTGACCAATGGCGTGTCCTGCACCACCGCCAGCATCATCACGGCGGCGTTGGGCATTCGCGACCTGGAGGCGATCAGTGCTGCCGACATCCAACAGATTCGCCAGATCCATTTACTGCTGGTGATGTACAACGCCATGCAGCCGGGGGTGTTCGCCTTGTCCGGCTGGGACCTGGTAGGCGCGCTGCCGTTGGCCGCCGAGGACGTCGAGCACTTGATGCAGGATGGCGATACCCGCTGGATTCATCGCGGCGCCTACGACCTGGTGGACCTGAACCCGGACGCAGCATTGTCGGCCGGCCAGATGCCGCGCTCGAAAAGCCTCTACGGCAGCCTCAACAGCCAGTTGCAGGACCCGGACTCGTTCGCCTCGCAACTGCAAAAGATCCTCGCCGTGCGCCGCGCCTACGACATCGCCGCCAGCCGCCAGATACTGGTGCCCGACGTGCAGAACCCCGGCCTGTTGATCATGGTCCACGAATTGCCGGCCGGCAGAGGCACGCAAATCACCGCGCTGAACTTCGGCGCCACGCCGATCACCGAAACCCTGAACCTGCCGGATATCGCGGCGGGGATGGTGGTGGACATCATCAACGAACGGGTGGAGGGCGACCTGACGGCGGAGGGCGAGTTCACCATTACCCTGGATGCGTACGAGGGGTTGGCGCTGCGGGTTATCAGCAGCACGCCGATGTAACGTCAATCTTCCAAGCACCGAAGAACCCAATGTGGGGAGGGGGGTTGTCAGGCCTGTGGCTGCTTTTCAGCCAACTGAAACCGATACCCCACCCCATACAACGACTCAATCGGCGTTTCCCCCGGGCATACCTGTTCCAGCTTGCGCCGCAGGTTGCGGATATGGCTGTCCACCGTGCGGTCGGTGACCACGCGGTGGTCGGAGTAGAGGTGATCCAGCAACTGGTCGCGGGAAAACACACGGCCGGCGGCGCGGGCGAAGGTGTTGAGCAGGCGCAGTTCCAGGGGCGTGAGGTCCAGCGCGATGCCGTCCAGCGAGGCCTGGTAGCGGGCTTCGTCGATCAGCAGGCGCGGCACCCCGGTGCCCAGCAACTGTGGGCTGCGGCGCAGGATGGCCTTGACCCGGGCCACCACTTCACGGGGGCTGAAGGGTTTGCAGATGTAGTCGTCGGCACCCAGTTCCAGGCCGAGCAGGCGGTCCACTTCTTCGACGCGGGCGGTGATCATGATGATCGGCACCGCGCTGAAACCGCGCAGGTCCTGGCACAGCTGCATGCCGTCACGGCCGGGCAGCATCAGGTCGAGCAGGATCAACCTGGGCTCGTGGACGCGCACGGCGGGCACCACGTGCAGGCCATTGTCCAGGCACCGGGTGGTATAGCCGGCGGCCTCCAGGTAGTCCCGCATCAGGGCGGCGAGCTTGGGTTCGTCTTCGACGATCAGGATCGGCGGCTCATCGTGCATGGTTCACAGGCTCCGGGGCAGGCGCAGGGTCAGCCACAGGCCGCCGTAGGGCGAGTGGTCGGCAACCAGGCTGCCATCGTGGGCGTTGGCGATGCTGCGGCAGATTGCCAGGCCCAGGCCGGCGCCGCCATGCTCGCGGTTGCGTGATGACTCGCCACGGTAGAACCGCTCGAACAAGCGTGGCAACTGGCTTGCGGACACGCCCGGCCCGGAGTCGAGAAAGTCGATACGCACCGTGTCGCGGTCGACCCCCACACTGATGCGCAACCTGCCATTGACGTCGGTGTAGCGCAGCGCATTTTCCAGCAGGTTGGAAAACAATTGCTGCAGCCGACTGGCATCCGCCAGCAGCGCCACGGGCTCGCGCGGCAGCTCCAGGTCGAGCTGCAACTGGCGGGCGGCGAAGCGTTCCCGGTACATCGCCAGGCTGTTGTCGAGCACGTCGTTCAGCATGCACGGGGCCTTGCGATAGGTCAGTGCGCCGATGTCCGCCAGGGACAACTCATACAGGTCATCCACCAGCTTGCTGAGCATGCCGACTTCGCCGAGCAGGGATTTCATCGTATTCGGGTCCAGGCTGCGCACACCGTCCTCGATCGCCTCCAGCTCGCCGCGCAGCACCGACAGCGGCGTGCGCAGTTCGTGGGAGACATCTGCCATGAACTCCCGGCGCATTTTTTCGTTGCGCTCCAGGGTATAGGCCAACTGGTTGAAGTCGCGGGCCAGTTGGCCGACTTCGTCGTTGGAGGCCACGGCCACGCGGCTGCTGTAGTCGCCGCTGGCCAGGCGGTGGGTGGCGGCGGCCACGCGCTTGACCGGCTCCAGTAGCGTGCGTGCGATCCACCAGGCAATCAGCATCGCCAGCAGCAGCGAGAACACGCCCATCACCAGGCTGGTGCGCAGCTGGTATTGCTGGAAGCGTTCGCCACCGGCTTCGGTCACGCTCTGGAACGGGGTCACGGCCAGCCAGCCCACGGTTTCGCCCGCGACCACAATGGGGCTCACCAGTGCATCCTCACCAATCGCGGTGTAGCCGGTGACGCGCTTGCGGTCCTTGTCGAGCAGGGCGATGCGAAATAGCGCACCCGTCAAGTCCGAGGCCAGCGGTGTACGCAGGTCATTGGTGACCCGTTCTTCGTAGGGGTCTGGGCGCATGATGTCGAACCAGCGATCCGGGCGGTTGCGCATGAACGCCCAATTGCCTTCACGCGCATAAGCACTGGCCAGGCGCGGCACCACCGTGGCCATGCGCTCCAGCGCCTGTTCATTGATATAGCCAAGAAACCCGCGGCCAAAACTCCAGCCGGTGGCCAGGCCCATGCTGAGGATGACCAGCAGCACACCGGCCGATACGGCGACAAACAGTTTGGTGGAGATACTCGACTTCATGAACAAGGGCCGTAAAAGAGTGGACCCGCCCATTTAGGGCCCCATGGAGGAAAGATTCAACCCAGGCGGGCAATCTTCAATTTTCCTGCACATTTGCCTAGCAGCATGACGGTAAGGCTTGCACCACCCCGTCTTGCAGAGGCAACTATGTCGACCAAACTTTTCGCCAAATACCTGGTAACCGCCGCGGTACTCCTGTCGTTCATCATTCTGGTGCTGCTCGGCGGCTGCTCGGCTGGCGACCCCGCGCCCGCAGTCGCCACCCCCAAGGTCTCGGTGATCACTGTGCAGCCCAAGCGCCAGGTCATGACCACTGAACTGGCCGGGCGCACCCAGGCGTTTATGGTCGCCGAGATTCGCCCGCAGGTCGGCGGTATCGTGCAGCAGCGCCTGTTTGTCGAAGGCGCCGAGGTCAAGGTCGGGCAGGCGCTGTACCAACTGGATGCGGCACCCTACAAGGCGGCATTGGCTGAGGCCCAGGCGAGCCTGGCCAAGGCGCGCGCCACCTTGAAGTCGGCACAGACCACCGCCGCGCGTAACGCCCGGTTGGTGAAGATCGACGCCATCAGCCAGCAAACCAACGAAGATTCCCAGGCCACCCTGCTGACCGCCGCCGCTGACGTCCAGGTGGCCCAGGCCGACCTCGACACCGCCCGCATCAACCTGGCCTACACCCGCATCAGCTCGCCGGTGGCCGGGCGTATCGAGACGTCCACGGTCACCCCCGGCGCACTGGTGGTGGCCAACCAGGACACCGCACTCACTACCGTGCAGCAACTCGACCCGATCTATGTGGATGTGACCCAGTCCACCACTGAATTGCTCGCCCTCAAGCGCGACCTGGCCCGTGGCGTGTTGCAGGCCAACGGCGACGGCGAGGCCCGCATCAGCCTCACGCTGGATGACGGCAGCACCTACAACCACGACGGCCGCCTCAAGTTCAGCGGGGTCAGCGTCAACCAGGGCACCAGCACCGTGACCTTGCGTGCGGTGTTCGACAACCCCGAGCATGTGCTGCTGCCCGGCATGTACGTGCGTGGCGTGTTGGAGCAGGCCCGGGATGACCAGGCGATCCTGATCCCGCAAAAAGCCGTAAGCCGCAGCGCCAGCGGCGTGACCTCGGTGTTGCTGGTGGTTGACGGCAAGGTCGAGCAACGCGTGCTCAGCGTTGACCGCGCCGTGGGCAACCAGTGGTGGGTGACGGCGGGTTTGCAGGCCGGTGACCAGGTGATCGTCGAAGGTGGCCAGAAAGTCCGCATCGGCGCCGTGGTCCAGACCCAGGCCGCCGATGCCGGTGCCCTGGCGCAGGAGGGTTGAACATGGCGCGTTTCTTTATCGATCGACCGATTTTCGCCTGGGTCATCGCCATCGTGATCATGCTCGGCGGCGCGTTATCCATCAGCCAGTTGCCGCTGGAGCAGTACCCGGACATCGCGCCGCCCACCGTGCGTATTTCCGCCACCTACACCGGCGCTTCGGCCAAGACCGTCGAAGACTCGGTGACCCAGGTCATCGAGCAACAGATGAAAGGCCTGGACAACCTGACCTATATGTCGGCCTCCAGCAGTTCGGCGGGCAGCGCCAGTATCAGCCTGACCTTTGGCGCCGGCACCGACCCCGATGTGGCGCAGATGCAGGTGCAGAACAAGCTGCAACAGGCCGAGTCGCGCTTGCCGCAGTCGGTGCAGAGCGAAGGCCTGACCGTGACCAAGGGCGGCTCGGACTTCCTGATGATTGCCGCCCTGGCCTCGGACAACCCCAGCGTCACCGGCACCCAGATCGGTGACTACATCTCTAGCACCTTGCTCGACTCCATCAGCCGTATCGACGGCGTGGGCGACGTGCAGACCCTCGGTTCGGGCTACGCCATGCGCATCTGGCTGGACCCGGCGCTGTTGGAAAAATACGCGCTGATGCCGTCGGATGTGAGCACTGCGCTGGAGGCGCAAAACACCGAGGTCTCAGCCGGCCAACTCGGCGCATTGCCGGCGGTGAAGGGCCAGCAACTCAATGCCACCATCAGCGCGCGCAGCAAACTGCAGACGGCCGAGGAGTTCCGCAATGTGGTGGTCAAGTCCGGCAGCGACGGCGCGGTCGTGCTGCTCGGTGATGTGGCGAGCGTGGAGTTGGGCAGCGAGAGCTATGACATCAACTCGGCCCTCAACGGCAAGCCGGCCGCCGCCATGGGGGTGCAACTGGCGGCGGGCGCCAATGCGCTGGAGGTGGGCGAGGCGGTCAAGGCCAAGCTCAAGGAACTGGCGCCGTTTTACCCCACCGAAATGCAATTGAAGAACGTGATCGCCTACGACACCACGCCCTTTGTGAGCCTGTCCATCGAGGAAGTGGTCAAGTCCCTGGGCGAGGCCATCGTGCTGGTGGTGCTGATCATGTTTCTGTTCCTGCAAAACCTGCGGGCCACGCTGATCCCGGCGATCACTGTGCCGGTGGTGTTGCTGGGCACGTTTGGCGTGTTGGCATTGTTCGGTTACTCGATCAATACCCTGACCATGTTTGCCATGGTCCTGGCCATTGGCTTGCTGGTCGACGATGCCATTGTGGTGGTGGAAAACGTCGAACGAGTGATGGCCGAGCAGGGCTTGTCGGCCCTGGCGGCCACGCGTCAATCGATGGATGAAATCACCAGTGCACTGGTCGGCATCGCCCTGGTGCTGAGCGCGGTGTTTATTCCCATGGCGTTTTTTGGCGGTTCCACCGGGATCATCTATCGGCAGTTCTCGGTGACCATCGTCTCGGCCATGGTGCTGTCGGTGGTGGTGGCGATGACCCTCACGCCGGCACTGTGCGCCACGCTGCTCAAGCCGGGGCATGCGGTTCAACGGGGCTTCTTCGGTTGGTTCAACCGTTCCTTCGAACGCTGTTCCAGCGCCTATGAAGCGTTGGTCGGCGCTGTCCTGCAACGCTCATGGCGCAGCCTGGTGGTGTATGTGCTGATCGCCGCAGCCATGGCGGCGGGTTATGCCAGCTTGCCTACTTCGTTTCTGCCGGATGAGGACCAGGGCATTCTCATGGCGCAAATCCAGCTGCCGGTGGGCGCTACCGACAGCCGCACCCAGGCGGTGTTGCAGCAGTTCGAGGCGTACATGCTCAAACAGCCGGAAGTCGAGGCGATGATCAGCATCAGCGGCCTGGGCATGGGCGGCAACAGCCAGAACACCGCACGGGCGTTTATTCGCTTGAAGGACTGGAGTGAGCGCTCGAACGATGCCGCCACGATTGCCCAACGTGCCACGTTGGCCCTGGCGAGTATTGGGGACGCCGATGTGTTCGTGATGCAACCGCCCGCCGTGCGCGGCCTCGGCCAGAGTTCGGGGTTTGATTTGCAGCTCAAGGACCTCGCCGGCCTTGGCCACGACGCATTGGTGGCGGCGCGCGAGCAGTTCATCGCGCTGGCCAGGCAAGACCCGCGCCTGCTGGGCGTGCGCAGCAATGGCCTGGACGATGCACCGCAACTCAAAATCAGCATCGATGACCGCAAGGCGGGGGCCCTGAGCCTGAGCACCAGCGACATCAACAGCACCTTGTCCACGGCGTTGGGCGGTACCTATGTGAACGACTTCCTCAACCAGGGCCGCGTGAAGAAGGTCTACGTGCAGGGCGAAGCCCGCACGCGGATGCAAGCGGCCGATCTGGACCACTGGTTCGTGCGCAACAGCAACGATGAAATGGTGCCGTTTTCGTCATTTGCCAGCAGTGCCTGGAGCTATGGCTCGCCGTTGCTGGAGCGCTACAACGGCACATCCTCCCTGGAAGTGGTCGGCGACCCGGCACCCGGTGTGAGCTCCGGCGCGGCGATGGACGCGGTGGAGGCGATTGCCCGGCAACTGCCCGATGGCATCGGCTACGAGTGGACCGGCCAGTCGTACCAGTTGCGTCTTTCCGGGTCCCAGGCGCCGTTGCTGTATGCGGTGTCCATCCTGTTTGTGTTCCTGTGCCTGGCCGCGTTGTACGAGAGCTGGTCGGTGCCGTTCTCGGTGATCCTGGTAGTGCCCCTGGGTATCGTCGGCGCGGTGTGGGCCACACGCTTTACGGGGTTGAGCAATGACGTGTACTTCCAGGTCGGCCTGCTGACCACCGTAGGGCTGGCAGCGAAGAACGCGATCCTGATCGTCGAGTTTGCCAAGCACCTGCAGGAGCAGGGCAACAGCCTGCGCGAGGCGACGCTGATCGCCGTGCGCCAGCGCCTGCGGCCGATCCTGATGACGTCCCTGGCCTTCATGTTCGGCGTGCTGCCCCTGGCCGTGAGCAGTGGCGCAGGTTCCGCCGGGCGCCGGGCCATCGGCACCGGTGTGCTGGGCGGCATGTTCAGCGCCACGGTGCTGGGGATCTTCTTTGTACCGCTGTTTTTTGTGTTGATCCGTCGCCGCTTTGGCCGTGTCAGCACGACGCCCATTGTCGAAAAAGGTGACGCATGACCCGCTTTCTCTTCCCGTTAGTGGCCGCAGTGGTCTTGAGTGGCTGCATCAACCTGGCGCCACACTACCAGCAACCCGAGGCACCGGTGCCTGGCGAATGGCAAGCGGGTGTGCAGGGTGAGGTGCCGGCCGACATCCAGTGGCAGCAGTTCTTTACCGACCGCCGCCTGGCACACCTGCAAACTCTGGCCCTGGCCAATAACCGCGACCTGCGCCTGGCCAGCCTGAATATCGAGAAAGCCCAGGCGCAATACCGCATCCAGCGCGCAGCAGCGTTCCCGACCCTCGACGCCAGCGTCAGCGGTACCCACAGCCGCACGCCGGGCTCGCTGTCCAGCAGCGGCACGGCCGTGACCAGCCACGACTACAGCGCGCAATTGGGCCTGATCAGCTATGAGGTCGACGTGTTCGGCCGCGTGCAGAACCTGCAGGACGAAGCGCTGGAAGACTACCTGGCGCTGACCGAAACCCGGCGCAGCACGCAAATCAGCCTGGTGGCCGAAGTGGCCACCGCCTGGCTGACCCTGGCCGCCGACAACGAGCACCTGCAACTGGCCGAGCAGACCCTGGCCAGCCAGCAGTCCACCTACGAACTGACCCAGCGCAGCCACGCGCTGGGTGGCTCCACGGCGTTGGCCGTGGCCCAGGCGCAAACCACCGTCGAATCGGCGCGGGTCGATGTGGCCGAGTATCAGAGCCAGATCCTCCAGGACTGTAACGCCCTGCGCCTGCTGGTCGGCAGCGAAATCCCCGACGCCTTGCTGCCCGACGCCCACCTGCGATCGGCAGCGGCGTTGGTGCAGGTGCCGGCCGAGCTGCCGTCGAGCCTGTTGCAGCGGCGCCCCGACGTACTGGCGGCGGAGCACAGCCTCAAGTCCGCGAACATCGACATTGGCGCGGCCCGCGCGGCGTTTTTCCCCAGCATCAGCCTCACTGCGAATGCGGGCTCCGCCAGTGCGTCACTGTCCAGCCTGTTCAAGGCCGGCAGCGGCGCGTGGACCTTCGCCCCGAGCATCAGCCTGCCGATCTTCGATGCCGGCAGCAACCGCGCGACCCTGGATGCGGCCAAGGTCGAGAAAGAGATCCAGGTGCAGACCTACCAGCAAACCCTGCAAACCGCATTCAAGGAAGTCGCCGACGCCCTGGCCGTGCGCAGCACCCTGGACCAGCGTCTCACCGCCCAGCAAGCGCTGACCGAGGCGAGCCAAAAGAGCTACGACCTGTCCGACGCGCTCTACCGCGCCGGCTCGCAAAGCTACCTCGAAGCCCTGGATTCCCAACGCTCGCTGTACAGCGCCCAGCAGGACCTGATCACCCTGCGCCTGGCGGAGCAGAGTAATCGGGTGAGTTTGTATAAGGTGATGGGGGGAGGGTGGCAGTAGGTAAAGGCTATAGGGCGGCGGATTGTGCCGCCTGCAACACCCGCAACAAATTCCCGCTCCAGATATTGGCGATCTGCGCCTCGCTATACCCGGCATCCAGCAACCGCTGGGTAATCACCGGCAACTGGCTCACATCTTCCAGCCCGCTTACGCCACCGCCGCCGTCCCAGTCGGCACCGATGCCGACGTGATCCGGGCCGACCACCTCGAGCAGGTGCAGCAGGTGCTTCATGAACACATCGAGGCTGGCCTTGGGTTGGGCGAAGCGTTGGTTGAGGCTGTCGCGCTCCTGATAGAGCGCCTTGACCTGCTCCGGGCTGAGGGCGGCAAGGTTGTGGAAGCGTGCGCCGAGCGCGGCCATGGCTTTGTTGCGGTCCGGGTTGGGCGTGAGGGGGATCAGGTAGTCGCTGTAGGCGTTGACCTGGATCACCCCGCCCTTGGCCGCCAGTTGGCGCACGCGGTTGTCGTCGAGGTTGCGCGGGTGCGGGTTGACCGCGCGGCTGCTGGAGTGGGAGGCGATGAGTGGGGCGCTGGACAGCGCCAGCATCTGGTCGAACACCGCGTCGCTGGCGTGGGACACGTCCAGCAGGATGCCCAGGCGGTTGGCCCGTTGCACCAGGTCGCGGCCCTTGGGGCTCAGGCCTTTCCATTCCGGCAGCGCGGTGGCCGAGTCGGCCAGGTCGTTGTTCATGAAATGCACCGGGCCGAGCATGCGCAGGCCTTGGCGGTAGTAAGTGTCGAGCAACTCGGGATCGGAGCTGAGCGGGTCGGCGTTTTCCATGCTGATAAACACCACGCGCTTGCCCTGGGCCGCGATACGCCGGGCGTCGGCGGCGGTCAGGGCCAGGGCGAAGCTGTCGGGGTTGCGGTCGATCACATCGCGGATGCGGGTGAGGGTGGCCAGGCCATAGGCGCTGGCGTAGGCGCGGCCTTCCTCGGTGCGTGGGCCCTGGGGGGTGTAGACGGCGAAGAAACCCCCATCCAGGCCGCCTTCGCGCATGCGCGGCAGGTCGACCTGGCTGCCGTCCTGGCGGTAGTCGTGGCGCTCGAGGATGTTCCAGCCGGGGCGGGTCAGGGTCAGCGGCGTGTCCAGGTGGCTGTCCAGTACCAGCAGGCGTTGGTGCAGGGCCAGGGTGGCGGGGCTGACGGCGGTGTCGGCGTGGGCCAACAGTGGCAGCAGGGCGAGCAGCAGCATGTACTTGTTCATGTTCAGAACTCCATGCTCAAGGTGCTTTGGAAGGTGCGCGGCGAACCCGGGCGGAACACGGCGGGGCCACTGGTGCTGGTGAGGATGTAGCCGAGGTAATCCTTGTCGAACAGGTTGTCGACGTTGAAGCGCACCTTCACATTCTTCAGCGGGCCGTAGTGCAGGCGTTCGCCCCCCAGATCCAGGTAGGCGTTGTACAGGGTGTAGCCGGGAACCGATTCACTGTTGGTGAAGTTGCTGTAGCGCTCGCCGATATAGCGTGCCGAAAAGTTCAGCAGTGCCCATGGCGCCAGCTCATAGGTAACCCCGGCCTGGGCCAGCCAGCGCGGGCTGTCGGGCACCTCGTTGCCTTTGATCGAAAGGCCGCCGGCGTCGTTCCGGAACGTGGAGGTGTTGTAGGTCAGGTTGCCGTTGAGCACCACCTTGTCGGCCAGGACCGGGGGTTTCCATTGCCCGCTCAGCTCGCTGCCGTAGGCCTGCACCTTGCCGACATTCTGGTAGTAGGTTTCCACCTGGCTGCTGCCGGGCACGGCTGAGGCGAAGGCTTGCAGGCGGTTGTCGAAGTCGGTGCGGTACAGCGCCCAGGCCGCGTTGAAGGTCGGGCGGTTGATGCGATAGCCCACCTCGTAGTTCTTCGCCCGTTCCGCCTCCGGTGGCGGCGCGCTGGGGCTGGCCGCGCGGAAGATGTCGTCGGCGCCACGGGGCAGGGCCATGTTTTCCGAATAGGAAGCAAATACCTGGGTGTCATCGGTGAGGTTGTAGACCAGCCCGGCCTGGGGCAGGAAGGCGTCGTTCCACTGGGTGGCCAGGCGCGGCTGGCGGTCGTTGATGTAGTCGCCGGCGTTGCGATAGCCCTCGATGCGGTACTTGAGGTGCAGGCTCTTGAAACCGAACTGCAGGCGCAGGCGGTCGTCGAGCAGGGTCCAGGTGTCCTTGAGGTGGTACTGCAACGAATTGCGCGTAGAGCTGAAATCCCCTTGCAGGTGCACGGGCTCATTGAGCAACGGCTCGCCGGCCGGGCTGCCGTCGGTGAGGTTGTAGCGCGCCTGCTGGCGGTTGAACACATCGGTCTCGGCCCACACACCGGTGTCGATCTGGTGCTGGCCTATGTCCCATTGCAGCCCGGTGCGCCCGCCGAAGCGATGGCCGCTGAGGGACGACAAGCCGTATTGCACGCCGCGGGGTGCGAACAGGCCATCCACCGTGTTTTCGGCAGTGTGCAGCGCCAGGGAGGTGGCGTAGGCCTCGGGGGACACGCCAAAGCCTTTCTTGGCCTCGTAGTAGAGGGTGGTGTAGTTGAGCAGGTCCGGGCGGATCTCGAACTGGCCGCCCAGGCTGTACAAGGTGTCGCGGCGCTGGTTCACCGCCTGTTTGTAGAACTGGTTGTAGTTGGTGTTGCTGTAGCGCACGCCGGGCACGCTCTCGGGTAAGTCGGGCAGGCTGTCGAGGTAGGCGAAGTAACGGCCCGAGCGACCGAACGGGTCATTGGCGCTGCCGTCGTACTGGGCGCTGCTCACGTAGGGCGAGTCGTAGTCGTAGAACGCGTTGTGCACGGCGCGCAGCCACACCTCGTCACGTTCACCGAAGCGATAGCGCACCTTGGCTTCCAGGTGTTCACGGTCGATGGTGCCGGGGCCGCGCCACAGGTCACCGTCGATTTTCGAGCGGCTGAAGTACGCCGACAGGCCCTGGTATTCACCGCTTTGCAGCTTGACGAAACTGCGCCGCAGGCTGTCGCTGCCGAGGGTGTAGGACAGGCTGGCGCCCGGATCGAGCGTGGGGTTGCTGGTCTGGTAATCCACATACGGGCCCAGGGACGCATAGCCCGATTGCGACACGTCGCCCGCGCCGGTGGAGGCAGTGACCCGCTCGGTGTTTTCATTGTCGACGTAGCGATAGATCGGGCTGCCGCCGAACTGATCGGTACGTCCCAGGGGCACACCGTCGATGGAAAAGCCGATCTGCTGCAGGTTAAAGGCACGCACGAACACCGAGTTGCCGAACTCATACAGGCCCAGCGCATCGTTGACCTGCACGTTGAAGCCGGGCAGCGCCTCGAGCATTTTCAGCCCCGAAGTGCCGGCCGGCGCCGACAGCAACGCCTGGTGCGAGATGCTCAGGGTATTGCTGATCTTGTCTTCGCCAATAGCGGCGCTGGCTTCAGTCACGCGGGCACCGACCACCTCGACTTTGCTCAGTTGCGGTTCGGTGGAGTCGGCGGCCTGCGCCGCCCAACTTGAATCGGCGACCAACAGGCCGGCCAGCAGGGTCTTGCGGTACTGAGCAATCATTGTCTGTCCTTGGCAAAGGTGTGGCGTTAAAGCCCGGCGTGGGCTTGGGCGAGAAACCCGGGTTGGGCCCACTCGTGCACGCTGAAGTCGTTTTGCAGAAAGCCGCGCTGCACCAGGAAGTCCTTCTTCAGCTCCAGGGCCGCCAGGTTCTGCGGCGCCAGGTTCGGCACAAAATCCAGCTCGGCGATGGCGCGGCGGATAAACCCGGCGTCCGGCAGGAAGGTCACGCGGGTGAACAGCTCGGCGGCGGCATCGCGGTGCTGGTTGATCCAGCGCCCGGCGCGGATCGCGGCGCGCAGGAACGCCACCACCACCTGGGGATGCTCTTCGGCAAAAGCGCGGTTGACGGTGGTGGCGTAGGGGCCGTTGTGGTTTTTCAGGGTCCAGTCCGGGTAGCGTTCCAGGTCTTCGATTACCGTGAATTCACCGCTGGCGAGCAGGGCCGGCACATGTCCGGCGGCGACATGCAGCGCATCCACACGGCCTTCGGCCAGGGCCTGCACCTCATGCCCGGGTTGGCCATGCAGCCCATGCAGTTGCGACCAGAACGCCGAAGGCCTCACCGCCGGCAACAAGGTCTGCGGGTCGCCTTCATCCTCCAGCTCGATCAGGCGCACTTGCGACGGCTCCAGCCCGGCCAGTTGCAGGGCATTGAACAGGCCATGCTCGGCCAGCGCCTTGAGCACATCGACCCGCGCCTTGTTGCGGCTCACCGGTACGCCGATGCGCTTGCCGAACAGGTCGGCGACCTGGCGGATACGCCCCTCGGCACGCACCAGGATCTGCCCGGCGCGTTGGGTGGCGGTGCTGGCCACCAGCAACGTATCGGCCTGGTCGGCGCGCGCCCACAAGGCCGGCACCGCGCCGCCATCGCGAATCAAGCGCGCTTCGCCATGGGTGAAGTGCGGCAGCCAACCGAGGTTGTCGGGCAGTGAGCGCAGGTAGATCGCGTCGGCGCCGACGCGTTGGTATTCCTCGTCCAGCCAACCGAGTTCAACGGCAATGTTGGACGCGACCAGCAGCGGGCAAATGCTGTAGTGGGTGGGCAGTGCTTGGCTCATGGCAGACTCCTTGGTGAATGGGGGGTGGCGCTCAGGCGTTCGAGGCCTTGTTGCAGGTCGGCGAGCAGGTCCTCGACCGCTTCAAGGCCCACGTGCAGGCGCAGCAGCACGCCTGGTTCAATCAGTGCCGAAGGGTGGCGTTGCTGTTGGCGAATCAGGCTCTCGAAACCGCCCCAGCTGGCGCCCATGGCGAACAACTGCAGGCTTTCCAGGAAGGCCTTGGTTTGGGGCTCGAAACGCGGCTTTAGAACCACGCCGAACAGCCCGGTGGAACCGAGGAAGTCACGCTTGAACAGCGCGTGCCCGATGGCCCCCGGCAGCGCCGGGTGCAGCACCTGGGCCACTTCGGGACGCTGTTGCAGCCAGTGCGCGACGGTGAGCGCCGAGCGCTGGTGCTGGCGCAGGCGTACACCCAGGGTGCGCAGGCCACGCAGGCCCAGGTAGGCGTCGTCGGCGCTGGCGATATAGCCCAGTTGGCGGACGGTCTCGCGCACCGTCGAATACAGGGTTTCAGTGGTGACGATCACGCCGAGCATGGCGTCGCTATGGCCCACTAGGTACTTGGTGGCGGCATGAATCGAGATGTCCACGCCATGGGCGAACGCCTTGAAGAACAGCGGCGTGGCCCAGGTGTTGTCGAGCATCAGCAGTGCGCCGTGGGCATGGGCGACGCGGGCCAGGGCGGGAATGTCCTGGACCTCGAAGGTGCTGGAGCCGGGTGCTTCGGCGTACACCAGGCGCGTATTCGGGCGCAGCAAGCCGGCGATGTCGGCACCGAGCATCGGCGCGAAGTACGTGGCCTCAATGCCATAGCGCGGCAGGATCTGGTCGAACACCTGGCGCGCATGCCAATAGCAATTGTCGGTCACCAGGATATGGTCGCCGGCCCGCGCCACCGCCAGCACCGCGCCGACAATCGCCGCCAGCCCGCTGGGCATGATCAGCCCGCGAAAGCCGCCTTCCAGCTGCGCCACGGCGTCTTCGAACGCGGCGGTGGTGGGGTTGCCGTTACGGCCGTAGATATGCCCGCGATAATGCGGGTCGGCGGCCTGTTGCAGGTGGTTTTCGAGGGTGCCGGTGTCGGGCCAGATAAAGGTCGAGCTGCGATACACCGGGGTGTTGACGCTGCCTTCGTGGCTGGCAGGGTCGCGTCCCAACTGGGTCAGCAGGGTATCGTCATGCATGGGGTTAGTGCTCATGTGCGCTCCAGCCGTTTGGCCAGGCGGGAGAGGGGGTAGATGTAGACAAAGAAGGCGATGAACACCAAGCCGTAGGCGGGTAGCAGCAGGTCGTTGCGCAGTTGGGTGGACAGGTGCGATTGCACGGTGGTCATCAGCTCTTCCACCCCCAGCAGGTTGGCCAGGGAGGTGGACATGGTCACCGCGCAATACAGGTTCATCCACGGCGCCATCAGGCTCGGCAGGGTCTGCGGGATGATCACGTGGCGCAGCGCCTGGCCGTGATGCATGCCCAGGGCCCGGGCGGCTTCCCATTGCCCCATCGGCACCGCACGCACGGCGCCGCGCACGATCTCCGAGACATAGCCCACAGCGGGCAAGGCCAGGCCCAGCGCGACCTTGAGCCAGTCCGGCAATTGCCACCAGCGCCCGGCCCAGTGCACTTCATAGGGCAACAGGTAGGCCACATAGAACATCACCACCAGCCACGGCAGGTTGCGCAGCAGGCGGCTCAGCTGCCCGGCACCACGGCGCAGGCGCGGCCGGGCGCTGACCTGCAGGCTGCCGAGCACGACACCGGCCAGCGTGGCCACCAGCATCGCGGTGACGCCCATGAGGATATTCAGGCCGAAGCCTTGCAGCAGCGCCGGCGCCCACTGCCACAACAGCGCGGGCCAGGACGGTTCAGGCAGCATCGGGCAACTCCTGGCCTGGCAGGCGCAAGTGGTTTTCCAGGCGGCGCAGCAGCCAACTGCTGGCGCCGATCAGCAGCAACCAGACCAGCAACAGCACCTGCATCATCTCGGCGACGTTAAAGTTGTCCGACCAGATCCGATTGCTCGCATAGAGCAATTCCGGCACCGCAATCGCGTAGGCAATCGAGGTCGATTTGATGGTTTGCACCACCGTATTGCCCATGGCCGGCAAGCTGTTACGCAGCGCCAGCGGCAGCACGATATGGCGCAGTACCGTGGCGCCTTGCATGCCGAGGGCGGCGGCCGCGTCGAGGGTGGCGCGGGGCACGGCATCGATCCCGGCGCGCAGGTTCTCGGCCTGGAACGCGCCGCTGTGCAGGGCGATCACGATGATCGCCCATTGCGTGCCGTTGAGCAGCCGCACGCTGGTGTCGTCCGCCAGCGGCAGCCAGGCGCCGACGCCGAAGTAGAAAAAGAACAGCTGCACCAACAGCGGCGTGTTGCGAAACAACGCGACGTACCCCGCGCTCAACCGGCGCCACAGCGAGCGGCGCGAACCCAGGCCGGCAGCGCCCCACACACCGATCACCAGGGACAGCGCAATACTCGCCACCGACAGCAACAGCGTCAGGCCCAGGCCGAGCAGGAAGCGCTGGCGGTCCATCGGGTCCCACAGGATGCTCAGCGACAGGCCATGCTGTTCCAGCCACAGGCGCAGGTTGGCCTCACTCATGGCTGGCCCGCGCATGCTGCTGCGCTACCCAGGCATTCGGCGCCAGGCCGTAGCGCTGTTCCAGGCCGATGATCACGCCCTGGGCATGCCAGCCTTCGACGATGCTCGACAGCGCCGCCAACAACGCCGGCTGGCCCTTGCGCAAAGCAATGCCCCACGGCGCCGGGTCCTGGCCCGGCAGTTTGACCTCGTAGTCGGCCCATTCCGGCTGGCGCGCCAGGGCGCTGTACAACGCATCGTCACCCATCGCCCCCAGGCAACGGCTGTCGGCCACCGCCTTGCGCACTTCGGCCGTGCCGTTGAACGAGGCGAACTGCACGCCATAGCGCGTCTCAAACGGGCGCACCCACACACTGGTGGCGGGCGCACACAGGGTCTTGCCGCGCAGGCTTTGCCAGTCCGGCACGGCGGTGCTTTTCGGCGCAAACACGGTGGCGGCCGAGCTGTAGAAACCGGGGCTGGCAAAATCCACTTCGCGCCGCCGTGCGGGGGTGTCGAGCAGGGACGTGACCAGCACCTCGCAACGGCCCTGTTCGAGAAACAGCAAGCGGTTCAGCGGATTGACTTGCACAAGTTGCAGCTTGAGCGGCTGGCCGACCTTGGCAGACAGCTGCTGTTGCAGGTCGACGATCAGGTCCAGGATCAACCCGCCGGGCTTGCCTTGGGCATCGAAGGTCTTGAAGGGGGGGAATTCGTCGCTGGTGCAGACGTTGAGGGTGCCACGGGATTGGGCCCGTTCCAGCAGGGGTTCGGCGTGGGCGTGGAGTGCGCCGAATGCAAAAATAACCAACAGCGCCCGCTGCCAAAGTGACCTGTCGTAAGGGCCGGGGGCAAGTCGAATCGTCGCACCGTCCCTCCCACTTTTATCAGGGCGATGAGCGAGCGCACTCATGTCGCACTCCAGCCCAGGCGCGACCGCTGCGCCGCGCCGCTGGGAAAGGGCTGCGGCGTACCGAGCTGCTGCGCCAGGAAGGTCAGGTAGGCCGCTTCTTCCAGGTTCACCAACAACCGCGTCGCTGCCAGCACGTCCCGTTCCGACCAGGCAAACGGCCCGTGATTGGCCAGCAACGCCGCCGGCGCACGCGGATGTTCACGTAACGCCGCCACCACCGGCTCCGGCGCATACCGCGGCCCCCACGCCGTCAGCGGCACCTCCTGGTCTTCATCCAGAATCCCCAGCAACTGCGTGGCGTGGGGACGCAACGCTCGCCCGGCAATCGCGAAGGCGGTGAGGTACGGCGAGTGCGTGTGAATCACCGCATTCACCAAGGGCCGCTCGCGGTAGATCGCCACGTGCAGCGCCGCCACTTCCTTGAGGTTATCGGTGAGGCTGCCCTGGCTGTGTTGCAGGTCGAAATCGACAATCGCCGCCACGCCACTGTCGGCGCCGCTGAGCGAGGCGATCACTAGCCGTGCTTCGCCGGGAATGCGCAGGCTGATATTGCCCGCCTCATTGCTCGACAACACCTGGTGCTTGATCAGCAGTTGCTTGGCCAGGGCAAAGTCGTGTTCGAACACTTGGGTAAAACGCACAGGATCAAAGCTCATGGGAACTCCTTGGTTGAGTCAGAAGCGGTAGTCGGCTTTCACGTAGTAGAAGGCGCCTTCGGCACCGGCCGGGGAGATGCTCTGGTAGGCCACGCGCCCGCCGACAAAGCGGTTGGCCACGTCGATCTTGTCCGGGTAGCTGTCGAAAATATTGTTGCCGCCCAGGGTCAGGGTGAGCGCCTGGTTGATGTCGTAGGACAGGCTGGCGTTGCTCACCCATTGCGCCGAAAAGGTCTGGTCGCGGGCTTCGCCCAGGTTGGAGTCGAGGGTGTAGGTGCCGTAGCGAATCGTGTTGACGCTCGCCTGCCAGGCGCCCTTGCGCCAGTCGGCACCGAGGATCAGCTTGCTGTTGGGCGAGGCGCTTTCCACATAGCTCAGGGCTTCGCGATTGATCAGGGTGATGCCGGTGCCGGCCAGCGGGCCGGGGTTGTCCTTGATGTCGGTGACCTGGGTCTTGCTGTAGTTGAAGGCGCCGTTGAGGGTCAACTGGCTGGCGTCGGCCAGGTCCAGGCGATAGTGGGCGGCGAGGTCCACGCCGCTGGTCTTGGTGTCCAGTGCATTGGTGAAAAAACTCACCCCGGAGTAGTTGCCATAGCCTTGGTTGGCGAGGATCTGGCTGACCTGGGGGCCGCTGAGGGTTTCCGACAGGGCAATGCGGTCCTTGATGCGGATGTGGTACGCATCGAGGCTGACACTGGCACGCTCGAGCGGCTGCCAGACCACGCCGAGGGACAGGCTGGTGGATTTTTCCGGCTTCAGGTCACTGGCGCCCAAGGCGCGGGCGACCGGGGTGTTCACGCTGACGGTGCCGACCTGGTAGGCGGTGGGGTCGCCGGCCTTGAACTCGGTCTGGGTCGCCGAGGTGCCGATCTGCCCCAGGGTGGGCGCGCGGTAGCCGCTGCTCAGGGTCGAGCGCAGGCCCCACTGCGGGGTGAAGTCGTAGCGCGCGGAGAACTTGCCGGTGCTGGTGGTGCCGAAATCGTCGTAGTGCTCGCTGCGCCCGGCCAGGCCCAGTTGCAGTTTGTCGGTGACTTGCTGCTCCAGGCCCAGGTAGCCGCCGAACACGTGGCGGGCATAACGGCCTTCGTCGCTGTCCTGGGTGCCGGGGAAGCCCTGGGCGCCGCCGGCACGGGCGGGCAGGGCGCTGCCGTGGGTCCAGGAGGCGAGGTCGCCGGCGATCACTTCATAGGCTTCGTTGCGCCACGCCAGGCCGCTGGAGAACACCAGCGGGCCCGCGCCCCAGCCGACCTTGAATTCCTTGATATGGTCGAGGCCGACGTTGGTTTGCTCATTGACCAGCGCCCCGGCATTGAAGCTCGTCGGGCTCGCGGCGCCGAGGCTGGCGTTGAGCGAATCGCTGAGGTGATAGTCGATGCGGTTGCGCCCGTAGTTGGCACTGAGGTCAAAGCTGCCAAGTTGCTCATCGCGAATCTTTATGCCGCCTGTGACCGAGGCATCCCGCGAGCGCACGTCGAGCAGTGGCAGGAAACCGTTGGGGTACACGGCCACCAGGTTGTTGGGGTCGATGGGGCGGCGAAAGGTTGCCTGGGATTCGCCGGTACGGTCCTGGTAGGTGGCGAAGCCGTACAGGTCGACCGTGTCGCTCAGGGACAGGCCGCTGTTCAGCGCCAGGTTCCAGTCCTCGAGGCCCGGCGAGCCGTAGCGCCAATGGCGGTCGGCATCCGCTTCACGGGCGTCGCCGCTGGGGTAGAACTGCCGGCCATCGGTGCCGCCGGTGGAGGTGCGTTCGCTGCGCAGGCCTTCGCCGCTGAGGGTGAGAAAGCCATCGCCGGGCAAGGTGAAACCGCTCCAGCCCCCCACCGACCGGCGAAAGCCATCGCCCTTGGTGTACTGGCCGAAGGTGCTTTGCACGGCGCCGCCGTGGTCCTGCTCCTTGAGCACGATATTGACCACCCCGGCAATCGCATCCGAACCGTATTGGGCCGAGGCGCCATCGCGGAGTACTTCGATATGGTCGACGGCGCTGACGGGAATCGTCGACAGGTCCACCGCCTGTGAGCCACGCCCCAGGGTGGCCTTGGTGTTGACGAACGCCGAGGCATGCCGACGCTTGCCATTGACCAGCACCAGCACCTGGTCGGCGGCCAACCCACGTAACGACACCGGCCGCTGCGACGACACGCCATCGGTGCCGTTGACCTGCGGGTAGTTCACCGACGGCACCAGGGTTTCCAGGGCCTTGGCCAGGTTATCGGTGCCGGCGCGCTGCAACTGCTCGCTGCTGATCACATCCACGGGTGCCGCGCTTTGCAGCGCGGTGACGTCGCTGCGCCGGGTGCCGATCACCTCCACGGATTTCAGGCGTGGCGCCAGCGGTTCGCTGTTGGCTGCCGCTGCCGGGCTGGCCAGTCGATGGATCAACACTGCACCGCTGGCCGTCTGGCTGAAGCCCAACGAGGAGCCGCCCAAGGCAATGCCCAGCGCCTGTTCCTGGCTCAGTCGGCCCTGGATCGCGCGGCTCCCACGGCCTTCCACCAGCGGCGGGTCGAAGGCGATAGGGTGGCCGCTTTGCTGGGAGATGCTCAGCAGCACCTCATCCAGGGGGCCTGCGGGGATATTGAAGTCAATCACCCGTTGTACCGTCGCCGCGTCGTTTTGCGCCAACGCCAGGCTCGGCAGCGTCAGCCCGCCCATGGCCAATGCACACGCCAAAGGCGCCAGGGTGAATCCTGTTTTCAACATGCCAATCTGCTCCGGGTCGTGATGTTCTTTACGACCTTGAGCAACTTCGCGTGTGGATTTTCACTACTAAGTTAGAACGATTAGTTGGGTGTCTAGATGATTTAGTTGCGCTTATAAGCTTCGATCAAATAGGTCTAAGTGCGCAGTGAAAATATAAGGGACTATCTGCACAAGGGTACTGACAGCCAGAACGGGTTGTCCGCGCAAAGCATACAACGTTCACCGCGATGAACGTGTACGGCGGTCTGCACGCTTACGGAGAAGCTCATCAGGAGACAGATGCCCATGTCTGAAGTGCAAGTTCTACAGGTTCATGTCCAACGACCTAGCCGTTCGGTCAGTTGTGGCGAAAAAACGTTTCAGCTTAGCCTTCTCGCAGTAATCAAAGGAGGAGATTGCTATGTCTGAAGCCCTGGCTATTCGCTGCGAAAACACCGTGCCGCGCAGCATGGTGCACCGTGCCGCCGTCAGCGAAGTGTTCCTGACCGGCGCGGAACTGGTAAAGGAAGGACACTTTCGCTGCAGCGCTCAACTACCGCGTACCCACAGTTACTTCAGTGAACATACCCACCGCGCCGCACACTACGACATGCTGTTATTGCTGGAAGTATTCCGCCAGGCGTCGATTTATATCTCCCATGCGTTCCTCGACGTCAGCGCCCAGGACAAGTTTATCTACCTGGACAGTGTGACCCGCGTGACCGACCGGAGTTTATTGGTGGTGGGGGATCGTCCGGCATCCGCCGAGATCGATGTCTACGTGGTGGATGAATACCTGCGCCACGGCGAGCGCAGTGGCGTGACCCTGAACATGTCCCTGAGCATCAATGGCGAAGTGGCTGCACGCCACGAACGCATGAGCATTCGCTGGATGAGCGGCGCGGCCTGGAACAAGATGCGTGCCCGTGGCCTGGCGGCGATTCCCGCCAACGCCGACCCATTGGCACAGTTGCCGCCACCCTTGAGTCCATCCGCCGTAGGGCGTCACTGGCTGAACAATGTGGTGCTCGGCCGTGAACTGGAGCAGGGCGCCGCGACGCTGGTGGCGCCGCTGATCGTCGACCTGAACAACCCGGCGATCTTCGACCACCCCCTCGACCATATCCCCGGCATGCTGTTGCTCGAAGGCTTCCGCCAAGTGGCGCTGGTGGCGGCGGACCGGCAGTTGCAGGTCGGCCCCGAGCAGTTGCTGTTATCCCGCTGCCATGTGGTGTTTACCCGCTTCGGTGAGTTTGGTTTGCCAACCCGGGTCCGTGCGGACCTGACCTCCCTGGCCCGTGACGAACACGGTCGCATCACCCTGGCGCTGGAGGTCGAGCAGGGCGGCGCGGTGATTGCCACCGCTGAGCTCGAGTTGCTGCCGCTGGTCGCCAGCCAACCCTTGGCCCTGGTGGCGGGAGGTGTGCGATGAGCGACCTGCAATTTATCTGGTTCGATTTCGGTGGGGTGCTGTCGCCGCCGATTCCGGCGCTGTTCGAGCAATACCAGGTCAAGACCGGGCTGGCCCCGCACGTGCTGCAACAGGCCATGGGCGATGTGGCCGATGAGTTGGGCGTGCCCATGCTCGCGCCGGTGGAGAGTGCCTTGCTCACCGAGCGCGAGTGGGGCGAGCGCCTGGCGCAGGCCCTGCGCCGCCGTGACCCGCAGGTCGATTTATCCCGCGCTCACCTGCACACCTTCGGCGCGCAATGGTTCGCCGGGGTGCCGGCCAATGCGCCGCTGGTGGCCGCCGTGCGCGCGCTGAAGCGTGCCGGTTTTCGCGTCGGCATCCTTACCAACAACGTGGTGGAGTGGGAGCGGCATTGGCGGGCGATGGTGGGCCTGGATGAGGTGGTGGACCTGATTGTCGATTCCAGCCAGGAGCGCAGCCGCAAGCCGGAGCCGGCGTTCTTCCAGGTGGCGACTGCGCGCTCGGGCGTCGCACCGCAGCACAGCCTGTTGATCGACGACGTCGCGGAAAACATCGAAGCCGCCGACGCGCTTGGCTGGCAAGTGCTGCACTTCATCGACAACCACCAGGCGCTCGCCCAGCTGCAGCGCCTCACCGGTGTCAGCCTGTTGCAACCTGCCATGGAGCCTGCCTGATGAATATCGCCGTGATCGCCAGACCCGAGGTCACCGTGGCGCGCATCCCGCAGTTGGATGCACCGCCGGCCTATCAACCTGCCAGCCCCGCCAATGGCCTGCCGAGGATTCTGCTGCCCAGCGGTCACCTGGCCTTTCACCTGACCCGTTACGAACACGTGCAGGCGTTGCTGCTGGATAACCGCGCGATACGCGCGCCGTGCAACGAAGAAGACGGCGCGAGCTTTTTGCCGACCATCACGCCGCCTGAACTGCTGCTCAACAACGACATCCCCGACCATGGTCGCCTGCGCAAGGTGGTGGCCCGGGACTTCAGCCCCAGTGGCGTGGCGTTGCTGCGCGACAAGGTGGAACACGCCACCCATGAACGCCTCGATGTACTGCAACGCCAGGCGCCCGGTGCCGATCTGTTTGCCCAGGTGCTTGACCACATCCCCGCCACCGTGGATTGCCAGTTGCTCGGCATCCCCTTGAGTGACCGTGAGTATTACCGGCCCCTCAGCCACACCGTGCAGGTGGCGTCGGACGCTGATGTGCCGGAACTGCTGAACCAGTTCTGGGGCGTGTACAACTACCTGACGGACCTGGTCACCGGTGCGCGGCCCACCGATCCCGATGGGCTGATCCAGCGCTTCGTCGCGACCCGTGCCGACAGCGAGCCGCCGCTCAACGACAAGGAGCTGGTGGGCATCCTCCTGGGGGTATTGATCGGCGGCGACCAGAACATCCTCACGGTGCTGACCAAATCGGTGTACACCCTGTTGGCGGCCCCCGAGCTGTGGCAGCAATTGGTCGACGATCCGGGGCTGATCCCGGAGGCGGTCGAGGAGCTGCTGCGCCTGATTCCCCTGGGCACCATCTCGACCTTCCCGCGCCTGGCCAGCGTCGACTTGGAAGGGCCGTGGGGGCTGATTCCCGCAGGCAGCATCATTTACGCCGATGCGTTTGCCGCCAACCGTGATCCGGCGGCGTTCCCCGAGCCCCTGGCGATCCGCCTGGACCGCAAGGGCGCGCGGCATTTGCAGTTCGGCTACGGCATGCACAACTGCATGGGCGCCGCCCTGGCGCGCCTGGAAATCACCACGGTGCTGCAGATTCTCGTGCAGCGCTTCCCGAACCTGCGCCTGGCGGTGCCGGCGGACCAGGTGCCCTGGGTCGACGGCATCATCCTGCGCCGTCCTGCCCGCTTGCCGGTGCACGGCTTCACTTCAACCTGACCTTGGAAGGACCCATGAAAACGACCTTTGCCGATACGGCTCTACTGACCATCATCCTGCTGGCGATCTTCGTCGTGCCCAGTTCCATCTCGGGTACGGCACTTGCGTTGCCGGCCATCGGCGCCGACATCCAGGCGCCGTTGACCAGCCTGCAATGGGTGGTCAATGCGTTCAACCTGGCGTTCGCCTGCTTCACCCTGGCGTGGGGCGCGCTGGCGGATCGGCTCGGGCGCAAACGCTGTTTTGTCGCCGGCGCTTCGCTGTACGTGGTGGCCTCGGTGCTGTCCGCCGTGGCCGAGAGCGCCTGGCTGCTGGACGCGGCGCGGGGGCTGGCGGGCATTGGCGCGGCGGCGATCTTTTCCTGCGGCATCGCGATTTTGTCCACCCACTTCAGCGGCCCGGCGCGGCTGCGTGCGTTTGCCCTGTTCGGCACCGTTGCCGGCCTGGGCGTGAGCCTGGGCCCGACCTTGTCCGGCCTGCTGCTGGACAGCGTCGGCTGGCGCGCGATTTTCTGGGCCCATGGGGTGACCCTGGTGATCGTGCTGCTGGGCAGCCCGTTGATTACCCGCGATGGCGTGTTGGCTGAGCGCACCGCGCGCTTCGATGTGCCGGGGGCGACGCTGTTTGTGCTGGCATTGCTGGCGCTGATGGTGGCGATTGTGCAGGGCTCGCAATGGGGCTGGACCAGCCGCGGTGTACTCGGCCTGGTGGCGGTCGCCGTGGTGCTGTTGGCGGTGTTTACCTGGCAGGAGCGTCGCCACCTGCAGCCGATGCTCGACCTGTCGCTGCTGGCGCGCGGGCCCTTCGTCGGCCTGGCGCTGGTCACCGTGGCGGCGTCGTTCGGTTTTGTGACCTTGCTCACGTACCTGCCGAGCTATCTGTTCGGCGTGTTGCAATTGAGCGCAACCCATGCGGGCCTGGCGATGTTGCTGCTGACGGTGCCGATGCTGTTTTGCCCGATCCTGGCGGGCAAGTGGGCGGCACGCGGGGTGTCGGCGATCGGCATTCTCAAGGCCAGCCTGATTGCGTTGCTGGTCGGTGTGGTGGCGTTGGCGCTGGTCAGCCAGGTCGGTGTGGCGCTGTGGCAACTGGCAGTGCCGCTGTTGCTGGTGGGCATCGGCATGGGCCTGTCGGCCGGGCTGGTGGATGGCCTGGCGCTCAAGACCGTGCCGGAGCAAAAGGCCGGGATGGCGGCGGGCCTGCTCAACACCTTCCGCCTGGGCAGTGAAGCGATTGCGGTGGCCTTGTATGGCTCGCTGCTGGCGACCTTGCTCGACAGCCAGTTGCGCGGCACGCTGAGCCGCCTGGCGCCCGACCCGGCGACCCTGCAACGCTGGATCGACGACGTCGCCGCCGGCAACCTCACCGGGTCCCTGCAAACCCTGGGCGCGGAGCAAGCGGCGACGGTGCACAGCCTGTTTATCGGCGGCTATGACAGCGCCTTCCATGGTGTGCTCTGGGCGCTGGCCGTGATCCTGCTGGTGCTGACCGTGGTGGTCACCTGGCTGGTACGCCCATTGCGCGAACAGGAACGCAGCGAGGCGCAACTGGCCACGCACTGAGCCACGCGCCGTACCGCCTGCGACAGTCGCAGGCGGTGCTTTGGCGTGTCCGTAAAAGCGCCGAAGGTTATGCAAAAAATGCAGCTTGATGGCTTTTTTTATTCTTTTATCTGGTGATGCCCACTGGGGCAAACTGGACTCACCTGCCCGGACGCAGGTCTACCTCAAACCGACAGGCCCACCACCACTTGTCCGCTGGCGTGTGCAGTCCATGAAGATTATGGACCTATGGACCCGAATGCTTTGCTCAAGACCCGCCTTATCGGCCAGATTTTCCAGCAGCACTACAGCTGGTTGTGTGCGCGTTTGTCGTACCGCACCGGTTGCAGCCATAGCGCCGAGGACATCGCCGCCGAGACCTTCCTCAAGGTGTGGATGCTGCCCGACCCCACGGCCATTCGCGAACCGCGCGCGCTGCTGACCACCATCGCCCAGCGCCTGATGTACGAGAGCTGGCGCCGACGCGACCTGGAAAAAGCCTACTTGCAGATCCTGGCCGACGTGCCCGAACACGTGCACCCATCGCCCCAGGAACAACTGATTCTGATCGAGAGCCTGTTGGCCATCGACCGGCTGCTGGACGGCCTGTCGGGGCAAGCCAAGGCGGTGTTCGTGCACAGCCAGTTGGACGGCATGACCTACACGCAGATCAGTGAACGCCTGGGCCTGTCCCTGGGGCGCATCCACCAATTGATGACCCAGGCCCTGCGCGCCTGTTACCTGGGGTTGAGCGAGTGAGCAAACAGCCTTTGAACGACCCGGTGGCCGAGGAGGCCATCGGCTGGCTGGTGCAGATCCAGTCCGGCGACTTCAGCCCCGCCCAGCAGCAGGCGCTGGATGAATGGCGGGGCACCTCGGCCCATCATCGCCAGGTATACGCGCAACTGCTCGCCGGCCTCGATCAGCTCAAGGCCTCACCCTGGCGCGGGCGCTCCAGCGCGCAGTTGCTGCGTAGCCTGGAGCAACCCAACAGCCGTCGCGCATTCCTGCGTACCAGCCTGTGTGCGCTGGGATTGGCGGCGGGCGCGGGGTGGGGCTGGCGTTTTGAAGACGCGGGGCAGACATACGCCACCGGCACCGCCGAGCGTCGCACCTGGCAACTGGCCGATGGCAGCACCCTCAAGCTCAATGCCCGCAGCGAGGTGGTCTCGACGCTGGCCGGGGACGCGCACAGTCTTGAACTGCGCACCGGCGAAATGCTGGTGAACCTGCTGCGTCCGCTGCAGGTCAAGACCCGCGCCGCCCATATCAGTGCCACCACGGGCCGCCTGATGCTGAGTGAACAGGACGGCGCGATGCGCCTGGTCACCCTGGATGCCGATGCGGTGCTGCACTTCGACGGCGGTGCCCAGCAACGAGTGGCCATGCACCAGAGCACGCTGTTCGACCACCAGCGCATCCTCACCCAAGTGCCCATGGCCGCCACCGAAACCGCCTGGCTCGACGGCTGGCTGGTGGTGCGCAACCAGACGCTGGCCAGCGTGGTGGAAGCGATCCGGCCCTACCGCAAGGGCATCGTGCGCCTGGATGCCGCGGTGGCGCAGCTGCGCGTGAGTGGCCGGTTCCCGCTGGATGATGCGCGCCAGACCCTGGAGGCCTTGGAGCAAAGCTTGCCGATCAGGGTGACGCAGTGGGGTGGGGTGCTGGTGTTGATCGGGGCGCGGGCCTAGGGGCCGGCCAGGCGCATGGATTGCTGAAGACGACCCCGCCACGCTGCCTGCCGGGGTTATTTCATGTCCCTTGCCTGCACCATTCATTCAGAGCATCCGGCGCAGCACGTCGTTGCGCGGATCGCGGTCGTATAAGCGGTGCTTGAGGGCGCCTGCGACATGCAGCACGATCAGCACCAGCAGTGTGTAGGCGAGGACTTTGTGCAGCCACTGGAACACCACGAACCAATCGTCATTCTTCGGCAACAGCTCCGGCAGGTTGACCCCGAAAAAGAACACCCCGTCGCTCATCGTAAAGGTGCTCGACATGGAGTAACCCATCAGCGGCACGATCACCAGCAGGACATACATGACGCGTTGCGTCAGGCGTGACAGGAAGCGTTCATACCCGGCCAGGGTTTCCAGCGGCTGCGGCAGCCTGGGGGTACGAAAGCGCACGGCGAGCTGAGTCAGCACCACCAGGAACGTCAACACCCCGAAGGACTTGTGCCACGGGTAATAGAGCTCGAATTTGCTCGCCACCTCATCATTCATGCCGGTCATATGCCAGCCTGCCCAGAGCAGGCCCAGCACCAGTACGGCGCGCAGCCAGTGCAACAGGCGCAGGGACGTCGGGTAGCGATCGATTGTCGGTTGATCCATTGGGTTCATATCAAGCTCTCCAGGGAGCGATGCACGGTGGAATGGCCACCCTCGACGTTGGAGGGTGGCTCGGTCAGGACAGCGCGTGTGCTCAGGCCGGCAGCAGCACGGTGATGACTTTCTCCTCGGTGTAGGCCAGCGCGCCGCTGAACCCGCCTTCACGGCCGATACCGCTGGTCTTGACGCCGCCCCAAGGCAGGTTGGCGTCCAGCGGGCTCCAGCAGTTGATACCGACGGCGCCGGCCTTTACCGCCGCCGCCACACGGTGCGCCCTGGCCAGGTCGCCGGTCCAGACCGTGGCCGCCAGGCCGTAGGTGCTGTCGTTGGCGAGGGCGATCGCTTCGTCTTCGCTGTCGAACGTGATCAGCGTGCCGACCGGCCCGAAAATCTCGTCCCGGGCGATGTCCATGTCGTTGCGGGCGTTGGCGAAGATCGTCGGGCGCACGAACCAGCCTTGCTCGGGCGTCGAGACGCCGCCGGCCAGCAGGGTTGCCCCCTGGTCGATGCCCCGCTGGATGTAGCGGTTGACGCGATCGAACTGGGCTTTCTTGGCCACCGGGCCCATCTGTACCCCGGGCTCGCGCGGGTCGCCGACGTTCACTGCGTGTGCGGCCTCGGCCAGCGCGGCGCCGAAACGCTCGGCGAGGCTGCGCTGCACCAGGATCCGCGAGCCGGCGGCACACACCTGGCCCTGGTTGGCGAACAGGCCGAGTGCACAGCCGCGCAGGGCATCGTCGAAGGACGCATCGTCAAACACAATCTGTGGGCTCTTGCCGCCCAGTTCCAGGGCCACGCGCTTGAACAGCACGCCGGCCGTGCGCTGGATTTCACGCCCGGCCTCGGGGCTGCCGGTGAAGCTGATCTTGGCCACATCCGGGTGCTCGCACAGGGCGCGACCGACTTCGTTGCCGTAGCCGGTGACCACGTTGATCACGCCGTCCGGGAAGCCGGCTTCCTGCGCCAGCAGCGCCAGGTGCAGGGCCGACTGCGGGGTTTCCTCCGAAGGCTTGACCACCACGGTACAGCCCGCCGCCAGCAACGCGGCGAGCTTCCACACGGTGATCATCAGCGGCGAGTTCCAGGGCACGATGGCACCGACTACGCCGACGGGCTCGCGCACCGTGTACGACAGGGTTTTGGTGCCGAAGTAACCGCCGGTGGGAATGGTGCGACCTTCGAGCTGATTGGCCCAGCCGGCGGCGGCGCGCAGGTTGGCGATCGCGTTGGGCAGGTCCATCCGGCGCGGTTCGATGGGCGAGCGGCCGATGGCATTGGCGTCCAGATCGGCCAGCAGTTCGCTGTCGCGCTCGACCAGGTCGGCCAGTTTCGCCAACAGTCGGCCACGCTGGGCGCCGCCAAGTTGGCTCCAGCCGCCCCTTTCCAGTTGGTGGCGTGCCGCCGCCACGGCACGTTCCACGTCTTCGCGGGTGCCACGGGCGGAGCTGCCATACGCCTGCTCGGTCACGGGGTTGACCAGGTCGAAACGGCGGCGGTCGAAGGCTTCGCAGGGCGTACCTTCGATGAAATGATTCAAGTGCTCAGTCATGTTGCGGTCCTCGAGTAGTGGGCAGGCTCACGCCTTGAGGGACGCCAGGGCGTCGCCGAAGATGTCCAGGGCCTTGAAGAACAGTTCGCGGGAGATCGTCAGCGAGGGCATCACGCGCATCACGTTGCTGTAGCGGCCGCAGGGGATCATCAGCACGCCGTGGTTGAGCAGGTAGCCCATCAACTGGCCGATCTTTTCGCCCGCCAGGGGCGCCTTGGTGAGCGGATCCTCGACCAGTTCGATACCGATCATCAGGCCGCGCCCGCGCACTTCGCCGACCAGCGGGCTGTTGAAGCCGCGAATATGCGCCTGGGCTTCCAGCCCCAACGTGTGGGCGCGGTTGAGCAGGTCGAGTTGTGGATCCTGCAGGATGCTGATGTTGGTCAACGCCACGGCCGCCGACAACGAGTTGGCGGCAAAGGTGTTGGGCATCGAGCCGTCGGGAATCTTGGCCGCCAGGTCCGAGCGCATGATCAGGCCGGCCATGGGCAGGTCGCTGCCGATGCCCTTGCCGAAGGTGAGCATGTCGGGCTTCACGCCGGAATGTTCGACCGCCCACATCTTGCCGGTGCGTCCTGCGCCGGATTGCACTTCATCGACAATCAGCAATGTGCCGCTGCGGTCGCAGGCCTGGCGCAGCAATTGCAGGAATTCCGGCGAGGGTGGCACGTAGCCGCCTTCGCCCTGCACCGGCTCCACGATCACGGCTGCCACGTCATCGGCGGCGGTGTAGGGGGTGTTCAACAGGTAGTCGATGTACTCGCCGGCGATCTGCTCGGCGCTTTTGTGGGTGGTGTCGAAGGGGAAACGGTAGGCGTACGGGTAGGGCGCGTGGATTACGCCCCCCATCTGGGCACCGAAGCCCTTGCGGTAGGCCGTGCCGGTGGTCAGCGCGCCCGAGGCATGCCACACGCCGTGGTAGCCGCCATGGAAGGCGATGATCTGGTGGCGTCCGGTAATGCGCCGGGCAAACTTGATCGCGGCCTCCAGCGCATCGCTGCCGCTCTGGGTGAAGAAGGTCACGCAGTCGCCACGCAAGCCATCGGGGGCGATCTCGGAGAGCTTGGCCGCCAACTCGGTGCGCCGTGTGCTGTTGATTTCCAGGGCGTGCATCAGCACTTCGGACTGTTCGCGAATCGCCTGCACCACTTTGGGGTGGCAGCGGCCGACGCTGCTGACGCCCACGCCGGCAGACAGGTCGATGTAGGTGTTGCCGTCGGGGTCTTTGAAGGTCGCACCGAAGGCGCGGTCCATGGCCACCGGCATGCGGCCGCCGCCGCGTGCCATCGACTCGGTGCGCGCCGACAGCGCCAGGGCCTCGAGGGTCTTGGGGCCGGGCAGTGTGCCGGAGACAATGTGCGGGGCATCCGCGAAGTGCAGGGCTTGAAAGTTGGCTTCACTCATGACGGTCTCTCTGGAATGTCGATTTAAGTGTGCCGATCATCTCCGCCGCGGGTTCCCGGCCGGTAGCCCGAATCGGCACATGAGACGCGGGCAATCCAGCGCATAAACAATTTGCAGGATGTGACCGATGTGCGAGTATCAAAGGCATCGGCGATCTAAAAACAAGAATGTTGGTAGAGGCACACCCCCCAATGAAAAACCAGACGATCAGCCATTTCCGCGATATCCACGTCCACGCAGCCACCATCCAGCAGTGGAGCCAGGACTACAGCCAGCTCACCGCCGGTTCGGCCGAGAGTTCGCTGATGCAACTGACGACGACCGGTTGCCACCTGTTCCTCGAGCAGATCAACCAGCGTGTGGTGCAGAACGGCGTGGCGCCTCGCGACAAGATGTGTTTTGCGGTGCCGATCAATGTGCCCGGCTCGGTTCGCATGCAGGGCCGCGAGGTGGATGACAGCAGCCTGTTCTTCCTCCACGGTGGCGAGGAGTTCATGTTCCATATGCCGATGGGCATGGAGCTTTTGTCCATTACCTTTGAGCGTGAATTGTTCGAAGAGGCGCTGGAACAGACGGCGTCGGCGAAAGAACTCAATCGGTTGCTGCGCCAACCGGTGATAAAGGTGTCTCCCCAGCGTTTTGCCCAGGCCCGGCGTCGATTGCTGGCATTGTTCTCCGAGGCCCTGGTAAACGATGACCTCGACTACACGCGCGAGCGTGAGTCGGCGCTGGAACAGGCCATGCTCGGCGAGCTGCTGCAACTGATGACCGACCCGGCCTGTGACAAGCAGCAGCGCAGCCCCAGTTCCACGCGCAGCTTTATCGTCGAGAAATGCCATCGCCTGGCCACGACCGAAATGATCAACGTGCCCAGCGTGATCGATTTGTGCCAGCGTCTCCAGGTGAGTCGGCGCACGGTGCAGAACAGCTTCCGCTCGGTCGCCGAGACCACACCGCTGAATTACCTGCGCTCAGTGAGGCTCAACGGCGTACGCCGAACCTTGATGTCTACCCGGGCATCCGAGCTGTCGATTGGGGACGCCGCCGCCCAGTGGGGTTTCTACCACCTGAGCCATTTTGCCGCGGAGTACCAGGAACTGTTCGCGCAGTTGCCGTCCCACACGACCCGCGCCGCCATTACCGGCAACGTGCGAGCCTGAACCCAAGCCTTTAGCAAGATCTGAATCAGCCTGCGTCGTCCGCTCGGGATGTGCAGGTGTTTCGCCGTGGGCGCTTGCGTTACCGATTTGGGATACCGGCACGCTGTAGGGCAGGCATAGGATCGATGCCAGCGTGCAACAACAACGACAAGCTATTCGGTACCCGGTCGACAGCCGGCTGCACCGATCCTACAGCGACTGCCTCATACAATAAGGTCAACAGCATGAGTGTATCCAACTCGATCAACAGCTCCACGGAGCTCAAGCGTGGCGCCCTGGGTGTGGGCTTTATCATCTTCTTCGTGGTATCGGCGGCAAGCCCGCTGAGTGTGATCGCCGGCGGCTTTCCCATCGGCATCATGCTGGGTAACGGTGCGGGCACCCCGGCGTTGCTGATCCTGGCCTTGTTGGTGCTGCTGGCGTTCTCGGTGGGCTACACCACCATGGCGCGCCACCTGACCAATGCCGGCGGTTTCTACGCGTTCACCGCCCGTGGGCTGGGCGGCCTGGCCGGTGGCGCGGCCGGGGTGCTGGCGATGTTTGCCTATAACATCCTGCAGGTCGGCTTGTACGGCATGTTCGGCGGGGTGGTCAGCGGCACCATGGAAGCCGCCTTCGGCCTGGTGCTGCCGTGGTGGTCCTATTCGCTGATGGCGATGGCAAGCATCGCGATCCTGGGGTATCGCAAGATCGACCTGTCCGCGCGGGTATTGTCGGTGATGGTGATCGCCGAGTACCTGGCGATCCTGGTCCTGGATTTCGCCATGCTCAAGTCCGGTGGCGACAGCGGCATCAACCTGGATTCGTTCAGTAGCCGCCATGTGTTCAGCGGCACGCCGTCAATCGGCCTGCTGTTCTGCTTCGCCGCCTTTATCGGCTTCGAGGCCACCACCATCTACGGTGAAGAAGCCCGGGACCCGCAGCGCACCATTCCGATTGCGACCTACTGCTCGGTGTTGCTAATCGGCGGTTTCTACGCGTTGTCGGTCTGGTCGATGGTGGTGGGCGTGGGCGCGGACAAGATCGTGCCGATGCTGCAGGCCTTGCAGGACCCGACTACGTTTATCTATGGCATGTCCGACCATTTTGTCGGCCCGCAGCTGACCCAGGTTATCCGCGTGCTGTTCATGGTCAGCATCTATGCCGGCCTGCTGGCCTTTCACAACGCCGCCGCCCGTTACTTCTACGCCATCGGCCGTGACGGCTTGTTGCACAGCCAGTTGGGCACCACCCATCGGGTGCACCAGAGCCCGCATATGGGCTCGGCCTTGCAGAGCCTGATCTCGGCCGTGGTGGTGTTGATTTTCGCGGCGCTGGATGCCGATCCGATCCTGCAGCTGTTTGCCTGGCTGTCCAACCTGGCCACACTGTGCGTGATCCTGCTGATGGCGCTGACCTCGGCCGCGGTGCTGGTGTTCTTCCGGCGCCATCCGCAGCTCAAGGTCGGGCTCTGGCGTGGGCAGATCCTCCCCGGTTTCTCGTGCCTGGCGCTCGTGGCCGTGCTGGTGCTGGCGGTGGTGCATTTCGATGTGCTGACCGGTGCCAGCCAACTGCTGTCCTACGGCCTCTGCGCGATCATTCCCCTGGCGTTGCTGGGCGGTGTATTCCTCGCGGCGCGGCTGCGCAAGGCGTCGCCGCAGCGGTTCCTGGCCTTGGGCAGCCACAAGCTTTAAGGCGTGGGCGGCGGTGTCTGCCTGCTCAGCCTGACCAGCAGCGCGTGGTCAAGGCTGTCGAAGGGTCAACCGGGCTGGAATGACCACGCCTGCCGAGTAGGCCCCGCTGGAAATAATCCCGAGGATCAGCCAGCGGCGTGGATAAATCATGGGGGAACTCAATGTTGGAGAGTTGAAAGGCGGCCACCGCAGCTCAGTCAGGCGGCACGCCCATTACACGCGGAAATGCCCGACCAGCTGTTGTTGGTGATTGGCCATCTGATGCAATGCGTCACTGGCCTGCGACGCCTCGTGCATGCGCCCGGCGAGTGTTTCGCTGATACCGCGGATGTCGCTGACGCGATGGCTGATATCGTCCACCACGCTGCTCTGCTCCAGGGCCGCACTGGCGATCTGCTGATTCATCTGTTCGATCACATCCACGGCCTGGGAAATATGCCCCAGCGCCACTCGGGTCTGTTGCACCTGGAGTACGCTGCCGCCGGCTTGCTCGCGGCTCAGTTGGGTGCTGTGTACCACCGCCTGGCTCAGCTGTTGCAACGTTTCGATCACTGTACGCACCTGTTCGACCGAACTCTGGGTGTTGCTGGCCAGGTGCCTGACTTCATCGGCCACCACCGCAAAACCGCGACCCTGCTCGCCTGCACGGGCCGCTTCGATGGCCGCATTCAACGCCAGCAGGTTGGTCTGTTGCGCGATGGCGCTGATCACGTCCAGTACCTGACCGATCTGGTTGCTGCTGTCGGCCAGGGCGTTGACTTGCTGGAGGGTGGTTTCCAGGCGTTGGTCGAGGGCCTCGATGCTGCGTTCGGCGGTGGAGAACACCGCCTGGCCTGAGCGGCTCGCGTTTTCGGCGGCGGTGGCAGCGTCGGCGGCGCTGTGGGAGTGACGGGCCACTTCCTGGGCACTGGCGCTCATTTCGTGCAGCGCGGTGGCGGCCAGCTCCACTTCGCGGTATTGGCGCTGCATGCCGGTGCTGACTTCGCGGGCAATGCCGGACGAGGTGTCGGCGCTGTCGCGGGTATCCAGGGACGCGGTCTGGATGGCACGAATAATCGGCTGCAAGGTGTCGAGGAAACGGTTGAAACCATTGGCCAGGCGGCCCAGCTCGTCGCGTCGCCCGACGGGCAGGCGCTGGGTCAGGTCCCCGTCGCCCTCGACAATGGCATCGAGCAGCTCGGCCATCTTCAGCAATGGGCGAGTCACGCCGTAGGCCGCCAGCCAGATCAGCAGCATCCCCAGGCTGCTGGCCAGGATGCCCAGGCCAAGGTTGAGCCAGTTGGACTCACGGCTTTTGTCGTCCAGTTCGCTCTGCATCTGCCGGGCGGACGCCTGCACCCGTGCCTGCGGGACCTTGATCTGCAGTTGCCAGGCTGGAGTGCCCGCTGCCGTTTGCACGGCTTGGCGGATGTCCAGGGTTTCCCCCGCGACATCGCCGCTGCGTCCCGCCACTTGACCCGAAGCCGACACCAGGGTGACCTGGCTGTCGCCCTGGTAGAGGTCCTGGCTGAGGTTGGCGGCCAGTTTCTGCAAGGTGTCGAGGCTGATGTCCATGCCCACCACGCCGAGCACGTTACCGTCGACGATCAGGGGGATGGAAATGCTGCTCATCAGGGCTTTGTGGCCTTCCACTTCGATGGTGTATGGCTCGACCACACACACCTGTCGTTGCGCCTGAGGGCAGGCGTACCAGGCGTTTGCCGGTGCGCTGCCGGGGGGCGCAGTGTTGGCGGCGATTTGTGCCTCGCTCAACACCTCCTGCACCAGTTGCCCCGGCTGGCTCTGGGACCAGTACAGCGCAAAGCGCCCGGTTTCATTCGCGGCCAGGGCGCGTTGGTCGCGCCAGTCGGCGTCGCTGCCGGCCAGGGCATCGGGCAGCATGATCACGTACAGGCCGAGGACTTTTTCGCGCTGCCTGAGGGCTTCTCGGGCGATGCCGACCAGGGCTTGACGCAATTGCACGACCGTCAGGCGTCCATTGAGGGTTTGCTCGCGCAGTTGCAGAACCTGCTGGGCGAACCCTTCGCCATACAGCGCGGTTTCATTGAAAAAACGCTCCACCTGTTGGCCATGAGCCACGGCCTGGGCCTGCAAGCGTTCCAGCGCGGCGTGTGTCAGCAACGTGCTGCTCTGCTCCTTGAGCAGCTTTGCACTGGTTTGATTCTGGTAGGCGCTGGCGCCAATCAGCGCGCCCACGACTGCCAGCAGGCAAAGTCCGCTCAGCAGGGTGATACGCCATTGGAGGGTGAGATGGGCTGGACGCATGGCTGGGGCTTCCTACGGAGGCGTTGGCGGTGATGGGCACGTTCTTATTCTTGTTGCCGGCATCCGCGCATAGCACGGGTGAGGCTAGGGTGCGGGCATGACAGGCCGGGCGGCTATCCCAAATCGGCAACAGCGCTAGGAGGGATCGGGCGACCCCGACCTGTTTTGGGGCGGGGCTTTGGATGCTACCGATTTGGGATAGCGAGCCGTTCCAGGGCGGGCATAGGATCAAATTCAGCGCGCAACTAAAACAAAACGCTAACCGGTGCCGATGCGATGTGGTCGGGCCAACCCAAAAGCGACTGCCTCATACAATAAGGTCAACAACATGAGTGTATCTATCCCGGTCAACAGCTCTACGGAGCTCAAGCGTGGTGCCCTGGGTGTGGGCTTCATCATCTTCTTCGTGATATCGGCGGCAAGCCCGCTCAGTGTGATCGCCGGCGGTTTCCCGATCGGCATCATGCTGGGCAACGGTGCGGGCACCCCGGCGTTGCTGATCCTGGCCTTGCTGGTGCTGCTGGCGTTTTCGGTGGGCTACACCACCATGGCGCGCCACCTGACCAATGCCGGCGGTTTCTACGCGTTCACCGCCCGTGGGCTGGGCGGCCTGGCCGGTGGCGCGGCCGGGGTGCTGGCGATGTTCGCCTATAACATCCTGCAGGTCGGGTTGTACGGGATGTTCGGTGGCGTGGTCAGTGGCACCATGGAAGCCGCCTTCGGCCTGGTGCTGCCCTGGTGGGCCTACTCGCTGATGGCGATGGTGAGCATCGCGATCCTGGGCTATCGCAAGATTGACCTGTCGGCACGGGTGCTGTCGGTGGTGGTGATCGCCGAGTACCTGGCGATCCTGGTCCTGGACTTCGCCATCCTCAAGTCAGGCGGCGACAGCGGCATCAACCTGGACTCGTTCAGCAGCCGCCATGTGTTCAGTGGTACGCCGTCAATCGGCTTGCTGTTCTGCTTCGCCGCCTTTATCGGCTTCGAGGCCACCACTATCTACGGCGAAGAGGCCAGGAACCCCAAGCGCAGTATCCCGATTGCCACCTACTGTTCGGTGTTGCTGATCGGTGGTTTCTACGCGCTGTCGGTGTGGTCGATGGTAGTGGGCGTGGGGGCGGATAAGATCGTGCCGCTGCTGCAGTCCCTGCAGGACCCGACCACCTTTATCTATGGCATGTCCGACCACTTTGTCGGACCGCAGCTGACCCAGATCATCCGCGTGCTGTTCATGGTCAGTATTTATGCCGGGCTGTTGGCCTTTCACAACGCCGCCGCGCGTTACTTCTACGCCATCGGCCGCGACGGCCTGTTGCACAGCCTGTTGGGCACCACCCATCGCGTGCACCAGAGCCCGCATATGGGCTCGGCGTTGCAGAGTTTGATCGCTGCGGTCGTGGTGCTGATATTTGCCGCGATGGATGCCGATCCCATCCTGCAACTGTTTGCCTGGCTGTCCAACCTGGCCACGCTGTGCGTGATCCTGTTGATGGCGCTGACCTCGGTGTCGGTATGCGTCTACTTTCATCGGCATCCCGAGCTTAAGGTCGGGCTGCTGCGTGGACGGATCCTGCCCGGTATTTCGAGCCTGGCGCTGGTGATGGTGCTGGTGTTGGCGGTGGTGCATTTCGACGTGCTGACCGGCGCCAGCCAACTGCTGTCCTACAGCCTCTGCGCAATTATTCCGGCGGCCTTGATCATCGGCATCGTACTCGCCGCGCGACTGCGCAACAGCTCGCCGCAACGCTTCCTGGCCTTGGGCAGCCACAAGCTTTAAGGCCCCCGCGTTTTTATCGCTCGACTAACCAGACAATCGCAGCCTGCCGTTGCTCGGCATGGCGCGCCAGCGTGTGAAAGGACGGTTTCAAATGCACAACTATAAAATGCTCATCGATGGGATCCAGGTGGCCGGTGAAGAAGGCCGGTTCGATGTGATCAACCCGGCCACCGGGGCCGTGTTCGCCCAGTGCCCGGCCGGTTCCCTGGGGCAACTCGACCAGGCGGTGAACGCCGCGCAGTTGGCCTTCAAGAGCTGGCGCCACAGCAGCCACCCTGATCGCTGTGAACGTTTGTTGGCGATTGCCGCCGATATCGAGCAGGAGGCCCCATCACTGGCCCGGCTGATTGTGCTGGAACAGGGCAAGCCGCTGGAGCTGGCTTTTTCCGAGGTCATGGGCGCCGCCGCCTGGACGCGCTACGCGGCCGGGCAGGAAATTGCGGTGGAACGGGTGGAAGAAACGCCCACCCAGCGCATTGAGCTGCACCGCAAACCCTTGGGCGTGGTGGCGTCGATCACCCCCTGGAACTGGCCGTTCATGATCGCCGTCTGGCACATCATGCCGGCGCTGCGTGCCGGCAATTGCGTGATCAGCAAACCGTCGAGCCTGACGCCGCTGAGCACCCTGGGCCTGGCCGAGATCATTGCCCGGCATGTGCCCCGTGGCGTCATCAACTGCGTGACCGGCGAGCAGGGCTTCGGCAGTGCGATCACCTCGCACCCGGGGATCCAGAAGATCGTGTTCACCGGTTCCACCGCCACCGGGCAAAGCGTGATGCGCGGCGCCGCCAGCAACCTCAAGCGCCTGACCCTGGAACTTGGTGGTAACGACGCCGCCATCGTATTGCCGGGGACCGCCGTGGAGGCCGTGGCCGAGGCGATCTTCCAGGCGGCCTTTCTCAACATGGGCCAGACCTGTGCTGCGCTCAAGCGCCTGTATATCCATGAGTCGCAGTACGAGGCTTTTGCCGACGCGCTGACGCACATTGCGGCGCGCCAGGTCGTGGGCGACGGCCTGGACGCCGGTGTCACCTTCGGGCCGGTGCAGAACCTTGAGCAACTGGAGCTGGTGGAAGCCCTGGTCGATGACGCACGGGCCAACGGTGCGCGGGTGTTGTGCGGCGGTGCGCGTCTGGACCATCCCGGGTTTTTCTATCCACCCACCCTGGTGGCGGACGTGACCGACGGCCATCGCCTGGTGGACGAAGAACAGTTCGGCCCGGTGTTGCCGTTGATTGCCTACCGGGATGTCGAGGATGTCCTGAAGCGCGCCAATGCCGGTGACATGGGCCTCGGCGGCTCGGTCTGGGGGCCGGATGTCGAGCAGGCCCAGGCCTTGGCCAGTCGCCTGGAGAGTGGTGTGGCGTGGGTCAACTGCCACGCCCAGATCCAGCCGAACACGCCGTTTGGCGGCAGCAAGATGTCGGGGTTCGGTGTCGAGTTCGGTCTGGAGGGGCTGCTGGAGTTCACGGGGCAGCAACTGTTGTTTGTGCGCAAGCAGGCTGTCGAAGAAGGAGTTTGAGCCATGCGTTATCTATCCCGTCATCCCGTATTCGGTTGCACGCTTGTGTGCACCCTGGCGCTCGGCGCTATCAGTCAGGTGCACGCTTATGAGCTGTACAGCGATGAGAGCCGTCACCTTAACGCCGACATGACCGCGGTGTTCGGTCAGTTCAACAGTCGCAAGAACTACGATGGCACGCCGGGCGGCTCCAGTTGGCGTGAAGGCTTTATCAAGTATGGCTTGAGTGGCGACCAGGGACTCGGCGGCATTGGCCGCGCCTACGGGGCATTTGCCCTGGTCAGCTCCGCCACGTGGGGCGATGGAGATCCGGGTGGCAACAGCCTCGGCACCGAGCGCACCACGAAGATTGAAGACGCCTACCTGGGCTGGCGCTCCGGCGATCTGTTCCCGGCACTCGGTCAGGACGGCGTGGATATTTCCGGCGGGCGCCAGGTCGTCAAGGTCGGCCGAGGGTTCCTGATCAACGACGATGGGCTGAACCCGGGCAAGGGCCCGGCGGATGGCACCTTGAACCGTGGGGGCGCCTACTACCTGGCGGCCCGGCACGCGTTCGACCAAACCGCGGTGGTGCGCCTGGGGGGGCAGGATGGCCTGCATGGCAGTGTGCTGTGGCTCAAGTCCGATAACCGTATCCAGGCCGAAACCGAACTGGCCGCCGCGACCCTGGACTACACCGCCCAGCCGGGGACGCTCGGCTTGACCTGGGTGCACGGCCTGGACGTGAACGATCAATGGGCCAGCGACTTTCAACGCCAGCGCAAGGGCATGAATGTCTACAGCGTGCGCGGTGAGGGCGATGCGGGCATCCCCAACGTCAGCCTGGCCTTCGAGTACGCCTGGCAGGACAAGGACGCGGGGCCAGAAAAAGCCTGGTACGGCGAAGCGGGCTACACCTTCGCCGATATCGCCTGGGCGCCCAAGGTGACGTATCGCTACACCCGCTATTCGCAGAACTGGGATGCACTGTTCACCGGCCAGAGCACGGGCTACGGCACCTGGTTCCAGGGCGAAGTGGCCGGCAATTACGCCGGGCCGTTCAACACCAATACCCGCATCCATCATGTCGGGCTGAAGGCAACCCCACTGGAAAACCTGAGCCTGGGCGCGCTGTATTTCGACTACGCCACCGTGCGCAAAAGCAACGCGTTGAACCTCGATGGCCGTGAGTTAGATGTGTATGCCGAGTGGGCGGTCAACCCGCACTTGATCATCACCCCGCTGGTGGGGCTGTACACACCCAGGCAGGACGCGACCACCGGGGGCAATCAGGTCGGCGGCAACGGCACCAACCTGTACAGCCAGTTGACGGTGGCCGTGCCGTTCTGAACATGACGCCTAGGGGACGGTGTGGCTCGGCGGGTTGCGCATGTTTTCGGCAATCCGCCGGGTGGTGTCCATGACCATTTCGATCACGGTTTCCTGGCGCAGCAGCTTGAAGTTCTGGGTGGTGCCGACGGCCGACAGGCTGCCGACCACCTCATCGAGGTCCGCCTGGATGATCGGCGCAGCGATACCGGTCAGGCCCAGGTTGAGTTCGTCGTGGGTCAGGCAGTAGCCGTCCTTGCGGATTTTTTTCGCGGCCCTGGAGAAGCCCGCCCAGTCATACGGGCTGTCCGGGTCGTTGGCCATGTGCTCGTCGAACAGGCGTTGCAGGCGGCGTCCTTTCTGGAAGGCGATCAAGACCTTCGATTGTGCCCCGCGGAAAAACGGCAGCGGTTGCCCGCGCCCGAACGCGAAGTGATAGGTGTCGGTGGGTTCGGCGATGTAGGTGTTGATGATGCGCCCGTCGTAAAACACGCTGGCGAACACCGCCAGGCCCGTTTGCGCCGACAGCTCGTGCATCAGCTCGCGCCCGGCGAGAAGGATCGGGTCGTACTGGCGCATCATCCAGTCCAGCTCGATGACCCGCGGGCCCAGGCCGTAGCTGCCGGCGTCCACGCGGGTCAGCAGGCCGGCGTCACACAAATCCTTGACGTAGCGGTACACGGTCGCCCGTGACAGGCCCATGCGCTCGGCAATGGTGTCGGGGTCGATCTTCAGCATTTGCGGACCGAACAGGTCGAGGATGCTCAGCAATTTGCTCAGGCTGCTCATTGTGTTCCTAAAAGAAAGGGAAGGGCGCTTGTGGCGTACCCACGGGGACCCGGTTGCCCAAGCGCTGGCGCAACACTACCGCAGTGAGAGAAAAACGCAATCGCGGGTTAGCTTTTGAGGTCATTAAAATCTCATAAATCTCATTAAATGAGAAAAGCGTGCATAAAGTTCTTGTTGGTTGCGGATTTGTATGTGATAAATCTCATCACTGCAAATGCTCAAGCAAGAGGGCTGAAAATGAATGGTGCGCAACTGATAGTGAATGCGGCAGCGGCAAGCGGTATCGAGTACTGCTTCGCAAACCCCGGGACCACCGAGATTCCCCTGGTGGCCGCCATGGCCAGCGCACCTGCTCTCAAGCCGGTGTTGTCGCTGTTCGAAGGGGTCTGTACGGGGGCTGCGGACGGCTATGGCCGGATCGCCGGCAAGCCGGCCATGACCCTGACCCACCTGGGGCCGGGCTTTGCCAATGGCATCGCCAACCTGCACAACGCGCGTCGGGCCAATACGCCGATCGTCAACGTCATCGGCGATCACGCCTCCTGGCATGTCAACTACGATCCGCCCTTGGCCAGCGACATCCACGCCCTGGCCGGTGCCGTTTCCGGTTGGGTGCGCACCTCGCGCACCGCTGCCGGTATCGGTGAGGATCTGCAGGAAGCCGTGCGTGCGGCCTGGCAGGCCAAAGGCCAGATCGCCAGCCTGATCCTGCCCATGGACCTGCAGGCCCACGCAGTGACCCATAACGGTGTGTTCGCCCCTCTGCGCGCACCGGTTCGCCGGTTTGCCGGTGACCGGGTCGAAACCGTGGCGCAGGCATTGCGTGACGGCAAGCGGCTGGTGTTTATCGTCGGCGATGAGGGCCTGTCGGTCGCCGGCCTGGAAGCGGCGGGACGCCTGGCGCAACTGCCCGGCGTGCGCCTGTTTGCCGAGACCTTTCCGCGCCTGAGCTACCGTGGCGGTGGCTTGCCTGACCTGGATCGCCTGCCGTATTTCCCGGAAGTGGCGATTGAAATCCTTGAGCAGTACGACCTGGTCATCTGTGCGGGCGTGCCGGAGCCCATCAGTTATTTTGGCTACGAAGGCATCCCGTCGCGCCTCGCCGAGCGTGAGCGCCTGCTGAGCCTGGCCGAGGTCGGTGACGATGTCGCCGGCGCGTTGACGGCGCTGGCCGATGCGCTGGCTGCACCGGCCTACGTGCCGACGCCGGAGGGGATCGAACTGCCGCCCGGCCATGCCGAACTGACACCGCAGTCCATTGGCCAAGTGCTGGCCGCGTCATTGCCCCACGACAGCATTGTCTCGGTCGAGGGCGGCACCTGCGGCTACCCCTTCTTTACCGCCTCCGCCCGCGCCGCGCGGCATCGGGTATTGACCAATACCGGTGGCGCGATCGGCCAGGGGATTCCAGTGGGGTTCGGTGCCGCCTTGGCGGAACGCGGCAATAGCGTGTTTTGCCTGCAATCCGACGGCAGCGCCCAGTACACCATCCAGACCCTGTGGAGCATCGCCCGCGAGCAGTTGCCGGTGGTGATCCTGATTGCCGCCAACCATCGCTACGCGATTTTGCAGAACGAACTTCGCCGTTTCGGCATGACCGAAATGGACCCCCAGGCCCTGCGCCTGACCGTGCTCGACAGCCCGCGTATTGACTGGAAGGCCCTGGCCAAAGGCTACGGGGTCCCGGCCTGCACGGTCCAGACCAATGCCGAACTGCAACGGGCCCTGGCCAATGCCAAGGCCGACCGTGGCCCTTGCCTGATCGAAATGGCGCTGTGAAGGAGTCGACTATGCATCAGCCCGAATTATTACCTGCCGTCCAGGCATTCCTGGCGCAGCCCGGTCGCCTGTTCATCGGCGGCACCTGGCAGGACGCCGCCGGCGGTCGTCGCTTTGCCGTGGAAAACCCGGCCACCGAACTGACCCTGGCCGAAGTCGCCCAGGGCGATGAACGCGATGTGAATGCGGCCGTCGCGGCCGCCCGCGCAGCCTTTACCGGCCACTGGGCCTTGCAGTCACCGGCGCAGCGCGGCCTGTTGCTGTTTCGCCTGGCCGATCTGTTGGACCAGCACCGCGAGGAGCTGGCGCAACTGATCACCCTGGAGAACGGCAAGCCTATCGCCAACGCGCGCGGTGAAGCGGCCAGCGCGGCAAACATCATTCGCTACTTCGCCGGCTGGCCCACCAAGATCGAAGGCAGCACGCTGCCCGTATCCCCGGCCAGCGGCGCGCCGATGCTCAACTACACGTTGCGCGAACCGGTGGGGGTCTGCGCGCTGATCGTGCCGTGGAACTTCCCGTTGACCATGTGCGTGTGGAAGCTCGGCCCGGCGTTGGCCACCGGTTGCGTGGCGGTGCTCAAGCCCGCCGAGCAGACCCCGCTGGTCGCGATCCGCCTGGTGCAACTGATCGAGGCCGCAGGTTTCCCCGCCGGCGTCGTCAACCTGATCACCGGCCTGGGTGCCGACACGGGTGCACCGCTGGCACAGCACCCCGACGTGGACAAGATCGCCTTTACCGGCTCGACCCAGGTTGGGCGGCTGATCGCCCAGGCGGCCACCGGCAACATGAAAAAGGTCTCGCTGGAACTGGGCGGCAAGTCGCCGAACATCATCCTGCCCGACGCCGACATTGTGCGCGCCGCCAAGGGCGCCGCCGATGGGATTTTCTATAACCAGGGCCAGGTATGTACGGCCGGCTCGCGCCTGTATGTGCATGCCAGCGTGCTCGACCAGGTACTCGAAGAACTCCAGCGCCATGCCGCCGCCCATGTACTGGGCAATGGCCTGGACCCCGCCAGCAGCATGGGCCCGCTGGTGTCCGCGCGGCAGTTGAACACCGTCAAGGGTTACCTGCAGCGCGGCCGGGAGGAGGGTGCCGAACTGATCTGCGGCGGCGGCCGTCCCCAGCACCTGGAGCATGGGCACTTCATTCAACCGAGCGTGTTCCTCGACCGTGCCGAGCGCGCCTGCGTGGCCCGCGAAGAAATCTTCGGCCCGGTACTGACCGTCATGAGCTGGACCGACATCGACGACCTGGTGCTGCGTGCCAACGATTCGCCATATGGCCTCGCCGCCGGCCTGTGGACCCGCGACCTGCGCTCGGCGCACCGCGTGGCGGCACAGCTCAAGGCCGGCTCGGTCTGGATCAACTGTTGGAACGTGGTCGATCCCTCTTCACCGTTCGGTGGCTACAAACAATCCGGCTGGGGCCGGGAAATGGGCAAGAACGTGATCGATGCCTACACCGAGACCAAAAGCGTGTTTGTCGATCTGGCCTGAATTGAATAATCACACGAGGTAATTGCTATGGATCTGGAATTGAAAGGCCGCGTGGCCATTGTCACCGGTGGCGGTATGGGCATCGGCAAGGAAGTCGCACGTTTTCTCTCCGAGGAAGGCTGCAAGGTGGTGATCTGCGCGCGGCGCATGGCGTTCCTGCAGCTGGCGGCCGAAGAGATCACCGCACAGACCGGCAATGAAGTGCTGCCGCTGTTCTGTGACACCAATGACATGAAGGCTGTCTCGGAGATGGTCGAGGCGGCGCACAAGCATTTCGGCCGTATCGACATCCTGGTCAACGGTGCCGCGGCGCCATCGGGTGTGGTGCGCAATGACATCGAACACGCCGGCGACGATGAGTTGCTGTCGGACCTCAACACCAAGGTGATCGGCTATTTCCGCTGCGCCAAGGCCGTGACCCCGCACATGAAGGCGGGCGGCTTCGGACGCATCATCAACATCGGCGGCCTCACCGGGCGCAGCAGCAAAGTGCTCTCGGGCATGCGCAACCTGGCGATCGCGCACATGACCAAGACCCTGTCCGACCAGCTCGGCCCGTCGGGGATCACGGTCAACCTGATTCACCCTGGCGTCGTCGACACCCCGCATATCCAGGAGCTGTACGAGCGCGAAGCGGTCAAGCAGGGCAAGACCGCCGAGCAGGTCGAGCAGGCCTACATCGACGCGACGCCGATTCGCCGCACCCTCGCACCGATTGAAATGGGCTGGTTGATCGGCTTCCTGGCGTCGCCGAAAGCGGCTGCGGTGACCGGTGAATCCATCGGCATCGACGGCGGTTTGACCCGTGGCATCTATATCTGAGGAGTATCACAGATGAGTAATGGAACCCTTTTGGTCGCCACCGTCGGGCAAGCGGTGATCCGCAGTGCCGACGATGGCCGTACCTGGCATCGCCTGGGCCTGGGGCAGGACCTGGAGTTCGATGCGATCACCCGATCCTTGAGCCTGCACCCCGACACGCCCGAGCGGATCTATGCCGGTACCGATGTGGGCTTGTGTGTGAGCCACGATACCGGTGGGCATTGGCAGCGCATCGATTCGCCTTTCAACGGGCAGACCGTGTGGAAAGTTGCGGTTGACCCGCAGGATGCACAACGAATTTTCGTCGGCACCGGCGCGCCTTCGCGTGCCGTGTTGTGGCGCACCCTGGACGGCGGCCTGAGCTGGGATCGCGCCCCGGTGGAAATCCCCGAGTTCTGCGATGGCGTCAGCCGCCCACGCCTGCTGGCCTTCGCCTATGACCCCACTGACCGCAACCAGTTGTGGTTCGGCCTGGAGGAGGGCGGGCTGTTCCATTCCCGCGACGGCGGCGACAGTTGGACCCGCGTCGACGACCGGCTGCTGTGGGACTACAACTCCGACGTCCACAACATCCTGGTACTGCCCAACCACGGCGAGAAAGTCATCGTGGTGGTCTGCGTCAATGCGGTGTACCGCAGCCTGGACGAGGGGCTGACCTGGACCGGCATCATCGGTCGCGAAGCCTTCGGCCTGTACTACATACGCGCCATGAACGCGCCGTTGGGTACGCAGAACGAGCTGTACCTGAGTATTTCCGATGGCACCCCCGGCACCACCAGCAAGATCCTGGTGTCCCGTGATGCCGCACTCACTTGGAACGTGCTGCCGCTGCCACAGCAGCCCAACTCCTGTGTCTGGGCGATTGCCTTCAACCCGGCCAACCCGCGACAGATCGTGGCGGGCACCAAGTACGGGCATTTGTTCACCTCCGACAATGGCGGTGACGGCTGGCAGAAGCATTGGCGGGAATTCAGCGAGATCGCTGATGTGCTCTGGACGCCTGCGGTTGTGCAGATCAAGTCCGGGCATCAATCCATCGTCAAAAAGCACTGAGGGATAGCGCCATGAAGATCGAGATCCTGCGGACTCACTTATCGCTGTGGGTCAGTGACCCTGACGTGTCGGCACGCTGGTACGCCGACATCCTGGGCATGCACGAAAGTGCCCGGGGCGAGAGCTGGGTCATGATGGCATTTGGCGGCAAGCACCACGACATCGCCCTGATTCGCGCCGACCCCGGCGCCCATCAAGGCGGGTTGGGCCTGCAGCACTACGGCCTGGAAATCGCCGGGGACATGACCACCCTGCGCCAGCTCTACGGCATGTTGCTGGGCAAGGGCGTCGAGGTGGTGAAGATCACCGATCACGAGATCGGCCATGGCGTGTATTTCAACGACCCCGACGGCAATCGCATGGAGTTCTTCCTCGAGACCGAACACGACGATGCGCGCGGCAAGGCCCGGTTCAAGGCCGCCGGCGCGCCGAGCCGACATTTCAACCTCGATCCACTCGACCCACTTTGAGGCAACCCTGATGAAAACCGCGAATTTTGCTACGTATCACATCCGCAAATGGTACAGCTTTGTCGAAGAAACCCTGGCCAACGAAACCGGCCAGCTGGCCGATGGCGAGCCCCTGTTCAAGTACGCGATCGCCGCCGTGATCGCCAACCCCTATGCCGGTCGCTACAGCGAGTCGCTCGCCGAACTGGTCGACCCTTCGCCGCTGTTGGGCGAAGAGTTCGGCCGGCGCATACAGGCACTGGCCGGTGCCCATGAGATTGTCAGCTATGGTAAGGCGATCCTGGTGGGCAGCGCGGGCGAATACGAGCACGGCAACGCGTTCCTGACCAATCCGGCCGCCGACCCGATTCGCGTCGCGCTGGGCGGTGGCAAGTCGTGGGTGCCTTCCACCGGCAAGCGCGGCGGTCCGGGATCGACCATTGACGTCCCCCTGGCGCACAAGGATGCGCTCTACGTACGTTCCCACTACGACAGCATGTCGCTGATGTTCGGCGACGGCCCCGCGCCGGACGAAGTCATCGTGATCTGGGCCTTCGCCACGCGCGGGCGCCTGCACGCACGGCTGGGTGGCCTGCGTGCCGAAGACATCCAGGGCGTTGACGGGCTGCACTGATGACACGCGTGCGGGCCTTGGCAACGCCGGTTTAAAACCACAACAAGAAAGCGGTGAACAGCGATGAAGCAGGAGAAGACCCAGGTTGTGATTGTCGGGGGCGGGCCCAATGGGATCACGGCCGCGCACTATATGGGAATGTACGGTATCGACTGCGTCGTCCTTGAGCTTGCCGACTGCATACTGCCTTACCCACGCGCGGTGGGCATGGATGATGAAGCGCTGCGCGTGTTGCAGGCGATCGGCATCGCCGAATTGGCAGTGCGTGACATGATCTGCGATGTGCCGCTGCGTTATTACAACGCGCGGGGCGTGTGTTTTGCCGAGGTCAAGCCAAGTGCCGCGCAGTACGGCTGGCCGATGCGCAACATTTTCATGCAGCAGTTGCTCGAAGGCACGCTGCGCGAAACCCTGGGGCAGCGCAGCACTGTGGTGTTGCGCCAGGGCCATGAAATGCTGGAGCTGGAACAGGATGGGGAGGGCGTGACCCTGCAGGTGCGCGATGCCCAGGGCGAGGTCTATCAGCTGCGCGCCGATTACGTGATCGGCGCCGACGGCGGGCGCTCCACCGTACGCAAAAAGCTGGGCGTCGAACTGCTGGGGCTGACCCATGCGCGCAAATGGGTCGTGGTCGATACCGCCAATGACACCCTGGATGCGCCGTACACCGCCCTGCACGCCGACCCGCAGCGGCCCTTCGTGTGCATCTACCTGCCGTACCAGCAGCGGCGCTGGGAATTCATGCTGATGGAGGGCGAGGACGAGGCGAAGATGTGTGACGAGAACACCATCCGCGACCTGATCCGGGGGCATATCGGCGACGCCGTGGACGCGCTGAATATCATCCGTATCCGCGCCTACACCCACCATTCGCGCGTGGCGGCTCGGTTTGTCCAGGGGCGTGTGGCACTGGTCGGCGATGCCGCGCATATATCGCCACCCTGGGCCGGGCAGGGCCTTAATTCCGGGTTGCGCGACGTGGCCAACGTGGCCTGGAAACTGGCGGCGATCATCCAGGGGCGTGCGGCCCATGGGATCCTTGCCAGCTACGACCAGGAACGTCGCGGACACGCCACCGAACTGGTCGCCCTGGCCGACAATATGGGCACGGTACTGGGGCTGACCAACCCGTTGATGGCCGGCGTGCGCGACTGGTTGTTCCAGGCGGTGAACAGCGTCGATAACCTGCGTTCGCACCTGCTGGAGTTCAAGTTCAAACCCAAGGCCACCCTCACCAAAGGGCTGGTCTATCACGAACGTGCCGAACTGCGTGAAGACGACCTGGTGGGCCAGCTGTTTGTGCAGCCGTTTATCGAAGACGCCCAGGGCCAGCGTCGGCGTCTGGATGACGTGCTGGGCAATTCCTATGCGGTGCTGGGTTACCGGGTCAATCCCCGTGAGCCACTGAGCGAAGACATGGCAAGGTTCTGGGCGCGCTGGGACACGCGTTTTATCCAGGTCAATCGCTCGCGCAGCGGCCTGGGCCGCCACCAGCCCTTGACGGCCACGGACGCCATCAGCGTGGAGGACGTGGATAACCGCCTCGGCGAATGGTTCTCCAGGGTGCGTGACTGCGTCGTTGTGGTGCGTCCTGACCGGTTTGTTGCCGCCATCACCACGCCGGAACGGCTTGACGCGGTATTACGCAAGTTAGCGGGGCAACTGTCATGAGCATCGATACGGGCGTATTGAGCCAGTTAGACCAGGCCACGCGTGCGGTGCAAGCGATTGCGCCACTGGCCCCCGAGGCGTTGGACCTGCGCGGCGGCTACGCCCTGCAACGCCAGGCACTGGATGCGCGCCTGGCGGCGGGCGAACAGTTCAGCGGTTGGAAAATCGCCTTCGCTGGCAGCACCGCGCAACGGCGCTTCGGCATTGACGAACCGGTGTATGGCGGCCTGACCGACGCGATGCGCGTGCCGTCGAACACGGCGGTGGCGCTTTCACGGTTGATCCAGCCCAAGCTGGAAGTCGAAGTGGCGATTGTGCTGGGTCGCAGCCTGACGCCAGGTGACTACAGCGATGAGGAGATCCTGGCCGCAATTGCCGAGGTGGCACCCGCGTTCGAGATTGCCGACTGCCGTTGGCAGGAGTGGAAGTTCGGGGTAGGGGCCTTTCTGGCCGACAACGCGGCAGCGGGCTTGTATTGCCTGGGACCCAGAACCGTTTTCGACCCTGTTGAACATGCCAACGTGGCGTTCCGCCTGGAATGCGCAGGCGCGATCTGCGGCGAAGGGGAGACCCAGGGCCGGGAAGATCCACCGCTGGCCAATCTGTGCTGGCTGATACGCCGGCTGCTGGCCGATGGTCAACCGGTGGAGGCCGGGCAGGTGGTGCTGTCTGGCGCGCTGTTGGCGCCGATGAATATCCAGCCCTGCACCTACCGCCTGCAGATGTTTGGCACGGAACTGGCTTTGCTTTTCACTGCGGACACTGCCGCAGTGTGAGCCCTAGCTGCCGTCAAGGATGACTCCAGTCCCCTTCAGGCCGAGACGACAACGGGGCCCCCGAGGAACGACGACCATGCTTGCTGAAGTTCGAACCTTCAATGACCCTCAATTGCACGCCGGCTCCATCCAGGGCTGGCGGCAAGTGTATGACCAACTGGGGCGTGGCTGCCTGACCAGTGGGCTGCGCCAATTGTCTGCCGAGCGCTTTCAGATCTTCCAGGAAGTGTTGGACAAGCGCGTGGTGCAGCGTGGCTTTGCGCCTAAAGGACGACTGTGCGTGGCCATGTCGTTGGGCAGTGCACCGGTGGTACAGGGGCAGCAGGTGGGCGCGCACAACGTGGTGCTGTTGCGCGATGGCGAGGAGTTTGTGCTGCATGCGCCCGAAGGCACGCATTTCTTCGCGCTTAACGTCGACACCGTACGTTTTGCCAAACTCGCCGCTTTCGAATTGTCCAGCGACCAACTCAAGCGCGTCACCACCCGTTCCCAGATTTGCGTGGATGACGCGTTACTGTTGCGGATACGCCAGCGTATCTACCCGCTGTTTCGTCACCTATTGCAACAGACGGACCCTATCAGTGCCTGCGCCGAAAAGATGCTCGAAGACGAGCTGCTTGGCGCCTTTCTCGACCTGTTCAGCAATGCCACCGATGAGGTGCGCTGCCGCCGCAGAAATTTCGCCGTGAGTGCGTACCTGGTCAAGCGTTGCCAGGAGTTGATCGATGCCAGCGGCGATACCCCGCTGAGCATCCTCGACCTGTGCGAACACCTGCGGGTCAGCCGGCGCACCCTGCAGAACAGTTTCCAGGCGGTGACCGGCATGCGCCCGGTCGAGTACCTGCGCAACCTGCGCCTGAATGCGGTGCGTCGACGCCTGATCGCAACGCCGGCCTGCAGCCAGAACGTCGGTGATGTGGCGGTGGCGATGGGCTTTTTCCACCTGAGCCACTTTGCCGCCCATTACCGCGAGTTGTTTGGCGAGTCGCCTTCGCACACCCGGCGGGCGGTCGGCTGAATAGACGAGGGGTCAGGCTGGCGTGTCATCCAGTCCCGGGTCCACGCGTTTGCCGATGTCCTTAAGCCGGGCCAATTGGTCGACCACGCTGGGGGCTTCATCCAGGCAACTGACGAACGTCCACAGGTACGTCATCACCGCATAGATATGGCCGGCCTTCACCGCGGGCGCCAGCGCCAACTGGCTGATGGCGACCACGAACAGCAGGGCCGCAAGGATGCCGATGGTGAGGAAGGCAACCGCCTCACGGTCCGACAGCCCGATACGCAGCCGCGACAGCACCTGATAGTGGCGGCGCAGCGTGGGGGCGCCGACCTTTTCCACCAGGCTGATTTCCTTTTCCAGGCGGTTGTTCAGCCGCTCATGCAAGCGCTGGTTGCGCCGTGCAAAGCCAGGCACCACCACCAGGCACAGGCCCAGCGCCACCAGGCACGCCAGGCCGACCCAGGGTTCGATCACCAGCAACATGGCCGCCGCGCCGATGATCGAGACCAGCGCCGTCGCAATGGTGGGCACGTGTTTTTCGAAGAAATCGACGAACTCCCGTGCCAGCACCACCCGCGCGGCGGACGTTGAGGTGCTGTGGCGTTGCAGGCGCTGGTTAAGAATCACCGGCACGGCAAGGTCGGCGTAGATACGCGTAAAGGTGCGGGTGTCCAGGGCCCGTCGGGCGGCGCCCACCACCCAGAAACCGAGGACCACGGCGGCGTAGAGCAGGGCATTGCCGGTGTCGCCACGGATAATCGCGTCGACGGCAAACCCCGCAAACAACGGGTAGGCAAGCAGCAGCGCGTTTTCCAGCGCCACCAGCGACAGGGTGCCGGACAATTTGCCGGGGTAGGCCTTGGCGATCGCCTTGAGTGTCTGGCTGGCGGATTGTTGACCGATTTTGCGGCTCTGCTCGATCAGTAGTGGAGGTGTGACGGAGGGCATGGGCCACCTGGTTTACGCAAAGTAGGAGGGCGGGAACTCAGGGTCCCGGTATAAAGACCGCGGGTGATGTCGAGCAGATAGCGCGTTTCCTCGGTCATCAGTAACAAGTCGATCTGCACTTCTTCGATCACGATTTCCAGGGTGATCAGCAGGCAAATCGCCGGCGCGGTAAATAACCAGTGGTAATAGGACTGGCTGAACAGCGATGCGACAACCCCAAGGACCCACAGTGACAACACCAGGCGTGGCGCCTGTTTCTGCAGGGGAATCCAGAAGCGCTGCAACCGCTTGAGCTTGGCGCCATAGAGCCGTACCGAGTCTTCAAGCAGCGCCACGTCAATCACGTTTCGATCACGATAGTTGAAAGGCATACAGGCAATTCCAGGCTGACTACAAGAGGCGGGTGTGTAGCCTGGTCATGGCGCGCGCAGGCAGCGCGCGATTCAACCAGGCCAGGTTGACTTCGTTGACTTGCACCCATTCGCCGTTCTGTGGAATCCCTTCGCAGCTCTTGAAAGCAATGCAACGTCCTTGTGCGTCGAGCAAGGCAAAGTGGCGGTACCGATTGACCCTGAAAATACAGAGGCGCATGCCTTCACCTGGGGGCGGTTGGGGTTAGATGGCGACCAACTGGTCGGGCCAGCTCAGCTCGAATAAGGTGCCGCCGTTGTCGAGGTTCCGGCAGGTCGCGCGACCTCCATGGGACAGGGCAATCGCGCGTACGACGGCGAGCCCCAGGCCGCTGCCGCCCTGGGCGCGGGAGCGTGAGCTTTCGCCGCGCTGGAACGGCTCAAAGATGTGCGTTGCAAACGCTTCTGCGATCCCCGGGCCTTCGTCCGCGACACTCAAGGTATTCAGGCCATCCTGGTTGCCCAGGCGCACCGTGACGTTGCCGGGGGTTGCATGGCGTTTCAGGTTGTCGAGCATGGCCAGCAAGGCTTGGCGAATCCGCGCCGGATCACACTGCACAGGCCGTTCGAGCAGGTCGAGGTGCAGCACGAACCCGCAGGCCTGCAGGCCCGGTTCGAACAGGCAGGCGTCGGCCTTGATCTCCTCGGCCAGGTCGGCACTCTGGATCTGCACTTCGAGGTAGCCGTTGTCCGCCAGGCCTACGACCCGCAGGTCCTCGATCAGGCGCGTCAGGCCTTCCACCTGGCTCAGCAGGCTGTAGAACTGTGCCTGGTCCGGGGTGAATACGCCTTCCGCCAACCCTTGCAGGCGGCCGCGCAGGATGGTCAGCGGGGTGCGCAGTTCATGTGCAATTGCGGCGTTCCAGAACGACTGCTCTTGCGCCATACGTTTCAAGCGTTGGGCCATGCTGTTGAAGTCATCCACCAGCAAGGTGGCCTCTGCCAGTGAGCGGTCGGACGCCGTCGCCCGGGCATCGAGGTCACCATCGGCGAGGCGGCGAAGGCTGGCCGCGACCGAGTTCAAGGGCATCAGAATGCGCCGGGACAGTTTAATCGCCACCACGGCGCCCACCGCCAGGCTGATGCAGGTGATCAGCGCCATCCAGGCCCACTCCATGCCGGTGGGCAGCCATTCGTCCACGTCCAGATCCGACGGCGGCCAGAACGTCCAGAGCAACGCGTAAAACACGTAGGAGCCGACCACGGCCAGGGCAATCACGCAGAGCACCACGGCGGACATCGACACGATGATCTGCCGGCTCAAACTGTTGGCGGTCTTCATGGCTGGCTCCCGAACCGGTAGCCGACCCCACGGATGCTGGCCGGTACGCCCTGGAGGCCGAGGTCTTCGATTTTGCGCCGCAACTTGCTGATATGGCTGTCGACGGTGCGCTCCAGGCTGTCGCTCTCGGGCGAACACAGGGCCAGTAACTCGGCGCGACTGAATACGCGCTTGGGGGCCTTGGCCAGTTGCGCCAACAATCTGAACTCGGTCACCGTCAGGTTGAGCCTGTGCGTGTGGGCACCGATCTGCACGCTGACTTCATGGCTGTCGATATCGATTTCAAAGGCATTCACCCGCAGCACGCGCTGGCGGGCGCCGTAGCCATGATCGAGGGAGCGACGCAGCACCGCCTGGGTCCTGGCGACGACCTCGGCGGGGTTGAACGGCTTGACGATGTAGTCGTCGGCACCGATGCGCAGGCCCATGAGTTTGTCCATGTCCTGGTCCTGGGCGGTCAGCATGATCACCGGTGTGGTGCCCCGGTGGCGGATCTCGGCCAGGACCATCCAGCCATCCAGCTTCGGCATCAGCACGTCCAGCAGCACTAGGTCGGGCTTGAGGGATTGATGCAGTTCAAGGGCACGGCGCCCATCCAGGGCATGGGCGGTCTGGAAGCCGCTGCGCTTGAGATAGGCCGCGAGGATGTCGGCGATTTCCGGCTCGTCTTCGGCGATCAGTACCAACGCCTGGCGTGGGGACGCGAGGTCCGTCGGTGTCGATACAGGGTGTGATTCAGTCATGGTCGGCTCGGTCGTGCTGTTCGGTCATCGCAGTATGGCGAATTACCATGGGGCGACGAAGGCTACTGTGCACCACGAGCATGCGCTTTCATGGGAGGTTTTATGGAGAAACGATGGAGACGCGGGTTTATTCGCAAACAGCGTGATCAGGCGTAGCTGATCCTGTCGGTGTAGGCGTTTTGCGTCATGGTGCGCTGGTAGTCGCAGGGGGTGGTGCTGACTAGTTTCTTGAAGTCGCGCAGGAAGTGGGATTGGTCGGAAAACCCCAGGTCGAGGGCCAACTGCGAAAACGATACATCGTGCTGGGTATTGAGGGTGTCCAGGGCCGCCTGGCAGCGGATGATCCGGCAAAACGCCTTGGGTGACATGCCGGTGTCCTGGTTGAACTGGCGGTGCAGGGTCCGGCTGGTGTAGCCGCTGAGGTCTTCGAGTTGCTGGATGCGGATATCGCCGCGATGGTGCAGCGCCTGCTGGATGATCATGGCGGTGAGTCGCGACGTCTTGCCCATCAGGCGCGGGGTCAGGTAGTCGTTGAACAGCCGCATCTGGTCGCCCAGCAGCGGTGCCTGGACGATGCTTTCGAAGAGGCGTTGGGCAAACTCGGAGACTTCCAGCAGATCGAGCTCCCGCTCGGTCAACTCTTCGGCCAGTACATTGACGAAGCCGGGGATCACACCCGGCGAAAAGCGCACGCCGAAATAGTGGTGGTGCTGGTGCAGCTCGACCGCCTGGGCCACCAGCGGGGTGCCGCAGATGCGCGCAGTCGGTCGCGTCGCATCACAGTCGAACAGGATATCCACGCAGCCATCCGGCACGGCCAGCAGGTTGGTCGATTGCGCCACATCGAAGGCATAGAAATGCGAGATTGCCGGGTGCGCGGACGGCATCACTGAATAGCGTGAAGAGTTGAGCACGAACCAGGGTTGTTCGTTCGCGGTGTGGAGCCGGGGAGTCGGCACACTCGGTTTGATCATGGTTGTTCCTTGGGCAGGCAGCGCCAGGGAAAAATTAACGCATTAATCGCGCCAACTATCGTCATGCCCGACTGAACGGCATGTCCGAAATTTACAATACCGCCGCCATCCCCCGCCCGATACTCGATCTCGACAGCGTGGAGCTGCGCCTACCGCAGCGATATCACCTTCAGCCCGAGAATGACTATGTCTGCAACTACAAAAATCGATTTTATCTACCTCTCCGAGCAGGACATGATCCGCGCGGGTGTGACCGACATGCTGGCCTGCGTGAACACCATGGAGGAAATGTTCGGCCTGCTGTATGCCGGTGACTACCGCATGGCCGGCCCGAACAATGATTCCCATGGCGCGATGGTGATTTTCCCGCAGGATTCGCCGTTCCCGAACATGCCCAAGCCCACGGCGGATCGGCGCATGATGGCCATGCCGGCCTACCTGGGCGGCAGTTTCTGCACCGCCGGGGTGAAATGGTACGGCTCCAATATCGCCAACCGCGAAAAAGGCCTGCCGCGTTCGATCCTGATGTTCACCCTGAACGACCCCGACACCGGCGCGCCGTTGGCCCATATGTCGGCCAACCTGCTGTCGGCGTACCGCACCGGTGCGATCCCCGGCGTGGGCGCACGCCACCTGGCGCGCAAGGACTCGAAAGTCGTCGGCCTGCTTGGCCCGGGCGTGATGGGCAAGACCACCCTGGCGGCCTTCATCGCGGTGTGCCCGCATATCGACACCCTGAAGCTCAAGGGCCGTGGCCAGCAGAGCCTCGACAACTTTATTGCGTGGGTGGAACAGACGTATCCGCAGATCACCACGATAGACGTGGTCGACACCCTCGAAGCGGTGGTCCGCGACTCCGACCTTGTTACTTATTGTAGCTCCGGTGCCACGGGCGACCCCTCGATCTACCCAATTGTGCGGCGTGAGTGGGTCAAGCCAGGTGCCTTCCTCGCGATGCCGGCGTCTTGCTCCCTCGACGCGGGAATGGAGCAGCCCGACGTACGCAGGGTGCTCGACAACACCGGTCTGTACCAGGCCTGGTTCGAGGAATTGCCCAAGCCTGCGCATCACAACGTGCCGGTCATTGGCGTGCGCTTCATGGACATGATTGCCGAAGGCAAGATGCAGCTCGATGACGTCGAAGACATCGGCAAGATCATCGCCGGGGCCGCGCCTGGCCGCAGGAACGATGAGGAAATCATCATCATGTCGGTGGGCGGCATGCCCGTCGAAGACGTGGCCTGGGGCACGGTGGTGTACCGCAACGCCGTCAAGCACGGCATCGGCGTGACCTTGAACCTGTGGGAAACCCCGGAGCTGCGCTGAGCCGTAGCTTCATTCACTTTGACGAGGCATTCGACATGACAAAAATCACCAAGCTCAAGACCGGTTCACCGTTCGAAGACCAGGCCAGCTATTCGCGGCTGGTGTGCGTGGACAACTGGATCTACGTGTCCAACACCGCCGGCCGCAACCCCCAGACCAAGCTGATCCCGGAGGATGTCCTGGAACAGGCGCACCAGGTGTTCGCCAACATCGAATCGGCCCTCAAGGCTGTCGATTCGAGCCTGGCCGACGTGGTGTGTTCGCGGGTGTTCATCCAGGACCCCAAGGACGTGCCGGCGGTGATGGGCCTGATCGGCGAGAAGTTTCGCGGCGTCGACCCGGCCAGCACCGTGACCTGCCCGCCACTGGGCTCGACGGTCTACAAGGTAGAGCTGGAAGTGACGGCGTATCGCAACGCGTCGAAGGCGCAGGTCGATCTCATTCGCCTGTCGCAATAATCGTCACGCGGCCATGCACAGGCCTGGCCGCCCTTATTCGTTTACCGAGTCCTGACCATGGCACCGACAATAGCGCCCGTGACAACCTCCACCGTGTTTCCCAGCGCGACCGCCGTCGTCATCATTGGCGGCGGGATCATCGGCCTCACGGCTGCGCTGACCTTGGCTGAGCGCAATATCGCCGTGGTGGTCCTGGAAAAAGGCCGGATCGCCGCCGAACAGTCGTCCCGCAACCTGGGCTGGGTGCGCAAGACCAGCCGCCACGCGGCCGACATCCCGCTGGCCCTGGCCGCCGACCGCTTGTGGGCGCAGATGCCCGAGCGGGTAGGGGCGGATGTGGGGTATCGCCAGGAAGGCATCATGTTTGTCGGGCGCACCCCGGCGCAAATGGCAATGCACGAGGGCTGGCTCACGTCGGTGGAGCATTTGTCGCTGGATTCACGCCTGCTCAGCAAGCGTGAGATCGACGCGCTGGTGCCAGGCGGCACGGGTGACTGGGCCGGCGGCATCTTTACCCCTTCCGATGCGCGTGCCGAACCGACGCTGGCCAGCAGCGCGATTGCCAGGGCCGCCATGGACAGGGGCGTGGTGATCATCGAGCAGTGCGCGGTGCGTACGCTGCAGATGTCCGGCGGCACGGTCAGCGGTGTGGTCACGGAAAAGGGCGAAATCCGTTGTGATCATGTGCTGCTGGCGGGGGGCATGTGGTCGAGGCGCTTTCTGGGCAACCTCGGTGTGGCGTTGCCGACCTTGCCCCTGACCTGCTCGGTGCTGCGTACCCACCCCATGGAGGGGCCGACGCAGATCGCGGTCGGCGCGCCGGACTTTTCGTTTCGCAAGCACCAGGACGGCGGTTTCATCATTACCCAACGGGGCAAGTTGGATGCGTTCCTGACCCTCGACCATCTGCTGCTCGCCAAGCAATACATGCCGCAGTTCCGTGCGCAACGCAGTGTGCTGAACGTGTCGCTGGGCAAGCCGTTCATCAATGACCTGGCCCTGGCGCGGCGTTGGCGCGCCGACAGCGTCAGCCCGTTCGAGCGCGTCAGGGTGCAGGATCCCGCGGCCAACCCGCAGCTCAATAACGACGCGATGAACAACCTGATGGCGGCCTGGCCGGTGTTTGAACAGGCACGGATCGCCCAGGCCTGGGCCGGCACTATCGACGTGACACCCGATTCCAACCCGGTCATCGGCCCGGTCGCGCAGATTCCGGGGCTGACCGTGGCCACCGGTTTCTCGGGGCACGGCTTCGGTACATCGCCGGCGGCGGGTCATCTCGCCGCGGACCTGGTCAGTGGGCATGCGCCGATCATTGACCCAAGCCCTTATCGCTTCGACCGTTTCTAAAGGAGCAAGCCCATGCCTGCAGACAGCTGTTTCTTCACCAACCGTTCGGGCCTGCGCCTGCACTATTTGCGCTGGGGCGTATCGAGTGGCGTGCCCCTGGTGCTGTTGCACGGCCTGCGCGCCTATGCCCAGACCTGGGAGTCTCTGGTGCAAGCCCTGGGGGAGGGCTACTGCATCTATGCCCTCGACCAGCGTGGTCGTGGGTTGAGCGACTGGGCCGAGCCCTCCACGTATCACACCCAATCCTATGTCGAGGACCTTGAGGATCTGATCGCCCATATCGGCCTGCAGCGTTTTGTCCTGCTCGGGCATTCATTGGGCGGCGCCAACGCCCTCGAGTATGCGCGGCAACATCCGGGAGGCTTGCTGGGGTTGCTGATCGAGGACATCGGCCCCGGCTCTTCAACCCAGGGCGATGGCGCCGCACGTATCCGCCGCGAGATGGGCCAGACGCCGTTGCAGTTCGACAATTGGGACGCGGCCCGCGCGTTCTGGAGGGCTTCGCGCCCAGGGTTGTCGGAGCAGGGCCTGGCGTCGAGGCTGGCGCATTCGATGCAGGAGCGCGACGGTGTGATTGGCTGGCGCCATGATCAGCAGGGGATTGCCCAGGCCCGCCTGAGTATCGAGCCGACGGACCTGTGGCCAGCGGTGCGTGCGCTGGATTGCCCCAGCCTGTTCATTCGCGGTGGTCGCTCGGACTTCCTGCCGCCGGCGACGCTGCAGGCGATGAGGGCCAGCAACCCCCATGTACGGACGGTGGAGGTCGCCGACGCGAGCCACTATGTGCACGACGATCAGGGCGCGGTGTTCAACGCGCTGATTGCAGGCTTTCTGGCGAACCTTGACCCGCCGAGGCAATGAGCGGCGGCCGCCCGCCAATGTCGATATCAGGCACCGGCGTGCCGCTATGAGGCTATTTTTGCGGCACGCAGGCCGCGTACTGTGACCCGTCATTAAGAAATGATGATCGCCTGACCTTCCAGTCAGTACGTCTTAACGTCGATCACAGAGAATAAAAAACAACGATGAATAGCCTGATTTCCAAGGATTCCAACGGCCAGCTGGCGCAGGGCTTCAAGCCGCGTCATGTCACCATGCTCTCCATTGCAGGCATTATCGGCGCGGGGCTGTTTGTCGGCTCCGGGCACGCCATTGCGGCGGCAGGCCCAGCGGTGATGCTGGCGTATCTGTTTTCCGGCCTGTTGGTGGTGCTGGTCATGCGCATGCTGGGGGAGATGGCGGTGGCCAACCCCGACACCGGCTCATTCTCGACCTACGCCGACCAGGCCATCGGCCGCTGGGCCGGGTTTACGATCGGCTGGCTGTACTGGTGGTTCTGGGTGCTGGTGATTCCCATCGAGGCCCTGGCCGCCGGGCATATCCTCAACCAGTGGTTCCCGCAGATCGACGCTTGGCTGTTCGCCTTGTTGTCGATCTTTTTGTTGGTGGTCACCAATTTGTTCAGCGTTTCCAAGTACGGCGAATTCGAGTTCTGGTTTGCCATGGCCAAGGTGGTGGCGATCATCGGCTTCATCGGTCTGGGAGGCGCGGTGCTGATGGGCTGGATTCCCGAGCGGGAGGCCAGCGGCTTGAGTCGCCTGATGGAAGAACACGGCGGTTTCGCGCCTAACGGCCTGTCGGCGGTGGTCGGGGCATTCATCACCATCATGTTCAGCTTTATTGGCACGGAAGCCGTCACCATCGCGGCTGCCGAGTCCAATAACCCGGCGCAGAATATCGCCCGGGCCACGCGCTCGGTGATGTGGCGCATCGGCGTGTTCTACGTGTTGTCGATCTTCGTGGTGATTTCCGTGGTGCCGTGGAATGACCCGCTGTTGGCGTCGGTAGGTTCTTATCAGCGCGCCCTGGAGCTGATGAACATTCCCCACGCCAAGTTACTGGTGGACGTGGTGGTGTTGATTGCCGTGGCGAGCTGCATGAACTCGTCCATCTACATTGCTTCACGCATGCTGTACTCCCTGGGCAAGCGCGGGGATGCGCCCACGCTGATGAAAAAGACCTCCGCCGCGAGTGTGCCGAGGGCCGCCGTGATCGCCAGCACGATCCTCGGGGCTGGCGTGACCTTGCTCAGTTACTTCATGCCCGCCGGATTGTTCCAGTTTCTGCTGGCCAGCTCGGGTGCCATCGCCTTGCTGGTGTACCTGGTGATCGCCGTGTCGCAACTGCGCATGCGCAAGGTCCTGCAACGCCGCAATGTCACCCTGACGTTCAAGATGTGGCTGTTTCCCTGGCTGACCTGGGTGGTTATCGTCTTCATCTGTTGCGCATTGGCGGTGATGCTGCTGACGCCTGAGCACCGCTTCGAGGTGTCGTCGACCATCGGCCTGGCCTTGCTGATTTCCCTGGTCGGCGTGATCACGGCGCGGCAGCCGGACCGCACCCAAAAATCGATCCCCCTGGCTTCGCGCCCATGAACCCCCGGCCGGTCACCTGTTTGGTATTCGTGCTGCTGGATCAGTTCACCCTGATCTCGTTGGCGTCGGCGGTAGAGCCGCTGCGCATGGCCAACCAACTGGCAGGCCAGGAGCTTTATCGTTGGCACACCGCCAGTGTCGACGGTCATCCTGTGTGGGCCAGCGACGGCATGCCCATCACGCCGGACTGTTCCATAGCCGCTGCGCCCTCTGCGGATATCGTCGTGGTGTGCGGCGGCACGGGTATTCAACATACCCTGAGCGACGAACTGATGAAGTGGCTGCGGACCCAGGCGCGTTATTCCAAGCGCCTGGGTGGTATTTGTACCGGCAGTTGGGTATTGGCCCGTGCGGGGCTGCTCGACGGGTTTGAATGCAGCGTGCATTGGGAGTGGCTGGCGGCCATGCAGGAAGCCTTTCCACGGGTGAGCCTCAGCGCCAGCGTGTTCACCCTCGACCGCGATCGCCTGACCAGCTCGGGCGGCACCGCGCCCATGGACATGATGCTGCACCTGATCGGGCGTGAGCATGGGCATGAGTTGTCGGCGGCGATTTCGGACATGTTCGTGTACGAGCGCATGCGCAACGAGCAGGATCATCAGCGCGTGCCGCTCAAGCATATGCTCGGCACCCAGCAACCGAAGCTGCAGGAAATCGTCGCGCTGATGGAGGCCAACCTGGAAGAACCGATCGACCTGGATGAATTGGCCGAGTATGTGGCCCTGTCACGCCGGCAGCTTGAGCGCATGTTCCAGAAGTACCTGCACTGTTCGCCCTCGCGCTACTACCTGCGGTTGCGGCTGATCCGCGCGCGTCAGTTGCTCAAGCAAACCCCCATTTCCATCGTGGAGCTGGCCTTGCTCTGCGGGTTTGTGTCCACGCCGCACTTCTCCAAATGCTACCGCGAGTACTTTGGCGTGCCGCCCAGTGACGAGCGCCTGGTGACGGCAGGCGAGCGAGCCGTCATGTTGAAACCGACGATTCGTGCCGTACCGGTGACGATGCCAATGAGTGCCCTGGAGCAGGCGCGAGGGGAGTCGACCTTTGCCAGTGTCCGGCTCAAGGCCAGGCGCTGAGGGTACGTTGAGTGGCGCTGATCAGCGACGCTTGCGTTTCGAATTTCAGGCGCCACTCACGCCGGGTTCAAACCCGCATGAACGCCTTGATTCTCTCGCCGCACTGATCGGCACGAATCATCCCAGGCGCCGCATCCAGCGCAACCAGGCCGTCCTCCATGAAAATCACCCGGTCGGAAATGGACAGGGCGAAGTCCATCTCGTGGGTCACTATCAGCATGGTCATGCCTTCTTTGGCCAGGTCGCCGATGACCTTGAGCACGTCGCCTACCAGTTCCGGGTCAAGGGCTGACGTCGGCTCATCAAACAGCATGATATGTGGATCCATGGCCAATGCGCGGGCGATTGCCACGCGTTGTTGCTGCCCCCCAGACAACTGATGCGGATACTTGTGCGCGTGAGCCAGCAGTCCGACCTTGTCCAGCAGGGCGTAGGCGCGCTGCTCGCTGATGAGCTTGTCGCGGCCGTGATAGCGCGGCGCGAGGGTGACGTTGTCGAGAATGGTGCGATGGGGAAACAGGTTGAAGCCCTGGAACACCATGCCGATGTGCTGTACCCCACGGCGTACTTGTTGCGTGTTGGTGTTGTCACCGGCGTGGATATAGCTTTCGCCGAACAGAATGATCTCGCCCTGGTCGATGCTTTCCAGGGCGTTGACGGTGCGAATCAGCGAGGTTTTCCCCGAGCCCGATGGGCCGATGATGGAAATCACCTGACCCACATTTACATCAAGGTTGATGCCCTTGAGCACAGCGTGCTGGCCGTAGCGCTTGTGAATGTCGACCAGTTGCAGGGCGGGTGCCGAGCCAGGCCCGGAGGCTTTCCGAGCGCTTGCCGAAGTAGGGGCGGGTTGTGAGGAGCGTAGGCGCCCCATGCTGGTGTCATCCAGCGTCCGGGGTGTGCGGTTGTTGAGTTCCAGGTGTTGTTCCAGCCAATGAAACAGCCAGCCGAGCACGGTCACGATCAGCACGTAATACACCGCCACAGCCGACAGGGTTTCCATCACCAGGAAGTTTTGCGCGTAAAGGCGCTGGCCCACGGTCAACAGTTCGGTCAAGGAAATCACCGAGACCAGCGAGGTCAGTTTCACCACGGTGATGTATTCGTTGATCAGCGTCGGCAGGGAAATGCGGAACGCCTGGGGGATCACGATCAGGCGCTGCAAACCGATCAGGCCGATGCCCAGCGCGCGGCCGGCCTCTTTTTGACCTTTGGCCACGGATATCAAGCCACCACGGTGGATTTCCGCCATATAGGCCGCTTCGGTGACCACCAGGGCCAACAGGCCGGAATAGAACGGGTTGGACAGGACGCCACGGGTGACCGGGAACATCTGCGGCAGGTTATAGACGAACACCACGAGTACCAGCAGCGGCACGCTGCGAAAGAACCAGATATAAATCGACGCCGGCACGCTGATCCAACGCGCGGCCGAAAGCTTGGCCGAAGCCAGCAGGAAACCCAGCAGCATGCCGATGAACCAGGCCAGCGTGCTGAGCTCCACCACCGTAATACAGGCTTTCCAGAAGTCCGAGAGCGAAAACAGAGAAAAAAAGTAAGGCCATTCAAATTGCATGTGTCTCTCCAACTGCTGGCGTCGACACAGGCTTTACCTGGGCCGGGCAGTCAAGCGAAAGCCGCCGACTGTGGGAGCGGCTGCGTTCCCACAGGGCTGCACCGGGTCAGTTAGTCGGTTCTTCGAGGTTGTATTTCTTCAACAGGGCGGTGTATTCACCGGAGGCCTTGCTCGCCTCAAAGGCCTTGAGCAGTGCCTGATAGAGCGCGTCGTTGCCTTTCTTGACGTAAATACCCAGCGTCTGCTGGTAGATCGAGTGCTCGGTGCTCACCACGACGCGGCCCTTGGTGCGTTCTGCGATCATGCCGGCGGCGCCGTCGATCTCCACCTGAGCCTGCACATTGCCGGAGAGCAGCGCCTGGGTTACCTCCGGTGCGGACGGGAACTCGCTGACCATAATCGCGCCCTTGTTATTCGGGGCGCAGTAGTCGGTCGAGAGCGTGTTGAACTGCGTCACCCACGTGGTGCCTTTTTCCAGGCCGACTTTCAGGCCGCAGAGGTCTTCCGGTACTTTCGGTTTCAGCGGGCTGTCCTTCAGCACCATGATCGCTGCGCCGGTCTTGGCGTAGGGGATGGTTTGCGCTTGCGTCTGCCGCTGGGGCGTGATGTACATGCCGGAGATGATCGCGTCGTAGTGGCCGGCGTTCAGGCTGAGGATCAGGTTGGAAAACTTGGTGTCAACGAAGTCGGCCTTGAGGTCCAGGTGCTTGGCGAGCAGGTGCGCCAGCTCGGGGTCGGAACCGACGACGTTTTTATGTTCGTCGTATGACTCGAAGGGCGGATAGGTGATTTCCATGCCGACCTTGAGTACGCCGGGTGTCACCGTCGTTGCTGCATGGGCGCCGGCCGCACCAAGGAGTGCGACGGCCAGCAGGGTCAAGCGGACAGCATGATTGATTGGATTGCGCATCATCGATGACTCCACGTCGGTAAAGTAGGGCTGGGCGGGTGGTTAAACAGGGCGGTGTGACCAGGCTGAGGGTTGCATCAGGACGCGTCCTGCGCCTGGCTCTTCAAGTGACCGAAACTCGATGGCTTGCGCGCTTTCTCGTACAGCTTGAGTTCGCCCCGTTCGACTTTGCGGCGCAGGTACTGATAGGTCTGCAACGCTTGGCCGAACATGTGCTCACCGATGGTGATTTCCTCGTAATCCTTAGCGCCTTCAAGAAACTGTGGCAGTGGCTTGATCTGCGTATGGAAGTCGCACGCGTAGAAGAGTGGGAAGGCGTAGCGCTCTTCGCTGACGGTTCGCACTCGGTGAGCCGTAGCGACGAACGTACCCGCGGTCATGACCTCCAGCATGTCGCCGATGTTGACCACAAAGGCCCCGTCCACGGGCGGCGCATCAATCCATTGGCCCTGATCGTTCATCACCTCGAGGCCTGGCTTGTCGGCAAGCAAAATGGTGAAGCACTCGTAGTCGGTATGCGCACCAATGCCGGGTGCGTCTTGGGCGGCCAGGTCAAAGGGGTAGTGAATCAGGCGCAGTTTCGACGGTGGGCGGGTAACCATTGCCTCGAAATAGTCCTCTTCAAGGCCCAATGCGAGCGCGAAGCCCTTGAACAGGCGACGCCCCAGCGCAAACACCGCAGCGTAGTACGCTTCGACGGCGGGACGGAAACCCGGCAGGTCCGGCCATTCATTGGCCCCGATCAAGGGGGTTCCGGCCCTGACCAGCGGGTCGTCTTCGCCCACTTCAAAACCGATATCGAACGCCTCCTTGTGGTCCGGTTTGCCTTTGGCATAGACCTCTTCGCCTTCAGGCACAAACCCCTTGTGGCTGCGGGAGGTGCCGATGTAATGCTGCATCTTGTACGCAAGGGATTGCGCAAACAGGTCCTTCGCCGCGTGACGCAAGCCGTCGATCAGCGACGACTCGATGCCGTGGTTCTTGATGTACAGAAAACCCACTGCGCGGGCGGCGTTACCGAGTTCTTCGGCCACTGCCTGGCGCTGTGCGATGTCGTTGCTGTACAGCCCGGCGATGTCCACCAGCGGAATGCGATTGAAGTTGGCGGCCTTTGGCGTTTGGTCTGGCATGAAGTAACGCTCCTTATCGGGTTGAGGCACCGCTGAAACGCCGGAAATGCTCGCGCTCGGTATTTGCCATCCATACGTTCAGCGACCACAGGTCGGCTACCGGCACATTGGTGAAGGGCAGGTGATGCAGGTAGCCGTCGGCACCGAACTCCGGCGTCAGCGTGCTGACCTGATAGCCGCGACTTTCCTGGGATCGCCAGATGGCCTCCCAATGCTGCTGATGGAAGGCCAGCGCGTGGGCGTACTCGGGGGCGGCGGGGTGGGGAACCTGGGGCCCCTGGTCATAACCGACCCGGGCTTGAATGTGGTGAACGCGCTCGACGAAAGCGCTGAGGTCATCTTCCGGATCGTTGAGCAGACGCTCGCAGGTGACGACCCAATGACTGATGTCGCTGGTGAAGCGCAGGTCCGGCAGTTGGCGAATCAGCTCGAGGGTGACCCAGGGGTTGAACAACGAGCGCGCACGATGGGTTTCAAAGGCGCACACCTGGCCGTGCTTGCGCGCGACGTCCATCGCGCGGCCAAAGAAGTCGACTTGCTGTGCCAGTGGCCAGCGGTCGTTGCCAGCCAGCAGGTTGATGAAGCGCGGTGACAACTCAGCCGCCCAAGCGAATTTTTTATCGAGGTCCAGCAGGTGTTCGTCGACGCTCGCCGATTGTTCCGGCAGAACATCGTAGGCGCTGAAGACGGTACTGATATAGCTGACATGGTTGGCGCGTAGAAAGGCTGCGAACTCGGCGCGTTCGCTGGCGGTCATGGGCAGGCGGGCTTCCATGCCATCGAACCCGGCTTCAAGCAACTCTTCGAGCGCTTGTGCCTTGCTCGCGGTGTAGCCCCATAACGTTCGGAATACTTCCAACTTCATCGATCTGCTCCAAAGGTGCCTTCGCTTGATTGACACAGCGGCGTTTCGGCGCGGACCGAAACGCACAAAAAACGGCAGTGACAATCAGAAAAGGCAATCTTCGGGCCGCATCTCTGTGGAAAGGCTCCTTTGTTGCCGCCAATAGTAGGGAGGGGCGGTTGGTGGAAAGAATAGGGAAGTGCAAATAGATAGTTCAGAGATTTCTAAACTATTGCTCAATGCGGCTCAGCGTCGCGTCATGGGTTAAAACTCGGTTATGACGGTTACCCCTGCCGTCTCGAACCGGTCCATGTTCGTCAGCGCGTCGATGGACTGTTCCAGGCTGATGGTTTTACCCACGAGTTTTTCAGGCGCCAGCTTGCCTGAGGTGATCATCTCGATCATGGCGCCATAGCGATGCGCCTGCATGCCGTGGCTACCGTAGATCTCAAGTTCATGGGCGATAACCTTGCCCATGGGGATGGCCGGCGTGGCGTGATCAGCGAGCATCAGCCCGACCTGGACGTGCTTGCCGCGACGGCGCAGGTTGTTGATGGAGTTGAAACAGGTGGTTGGGTGGCCCAACGCGTCCAGCGAGACGTGGGCACCGCCCTGGGTGATTTCCAGCACGGCTTCGGTGACGTCCGCGACGCACTGGGCATTGATGGTGGCGAAAGCGCCGAGGGCGCGTGCCAGGTCGAGTTTTTCCTGGGAAATATCGATGGCGATCACGTTCGCACCAATGGCCTGGGCAATCATCACCGCAGACAGGCCGACACCTCCGCAGCCGTGAACCGCGACCCACTGACCGGCGCTGACATTGCCTTGGTCGACGACTGCACGGAATGAGGTGGCGAAGCGACAACCCAGGCTTGCGGCGGTAGCGAAGTCCATGCTCTCAGGCAGCGCGACCAGGTTCAGATCGGCCTGGTGGATGCCGACGTACTCGGCAAAAGAGCCCCAATGAGTGAAGCCCGGCTGGAATTGCGTGTGGCACACCTGCTGATTGCCGCTGTTGCACTGCGCACAGGCACCACAGCCACCCACGAACGGCACGGTCACGCGGTCGCCGACCTTCCACCGCGTGACGTCGTGGCCCACCTCGGCCACGATGCCCGCCAGCTCATGACCCGGTACATGGGGCAGTTCAATGTCGGGGTCATGACCTTTCCAGCCATGCCAGTCGCTGCGGCACACCCCGGTGCCAAGCACCTGGATTACCACGCCATGACGTTCCGGGGATGGATCGGCCACGTTCATCAGGCGCGGCGGTTTGGAAAAGGCTTCGTAGACGACTGCTTTCATTCAAATTACCTCGGCTTGGAGGGGCGATTCAGGCATTGCCATTATGAATGAGCGTCGTGAAATTACCCTTCAAGTTGCCATTGACCGAACGCAAGAATTGAAATTAACCTTCATTTTTAAGCCTGAATTTGGGGAGTTATTTCATGATTGAACAGCTCGATAAGGCGGACATTGCAATATCGGAGCGTTTGCAGCGCGATGGCAAGCTGTCGAATGTCAAGCTGGCCGAGCAGCTGTCCCTCAGCGAAGCGTCCTGTTGGCGCAAGCAAAGACGCCTGGAAGAATGCGGGGTTATCGAGGGATACCAGGCCATTCTCAATCGAAAGAAACTCGGGCTGGGCCTTAAGGCGTTTGTCCAGATCTCCTGCACGGATCACAGCGAAGAAGCCACGGCAACGTTTGAAAAGATTATCCAGGCGGCCCCGCAGGTATTGAGTTGCCATAACACAACGGGGGAGGCGGACTTTCTCCTTGAGGTGGTTGCACGGGACCTGGACAGCTATAGCCGCTTTGTCGAAACAGTGCTGAGGAAGCTCCCGGGGGTTTCCAGTATTCGCTCGAACCTCTCCCTGCGCGAGATGAAGACCACTCATCGACTGCCCGTCAGCGAGCTCTTGAGCATCTGAAGGCCGTCGGGCATGTGGAGAGCCATCGTTCGTCCGGACAATCGAGCATTTCGGCACTGTTATCGAGCATTTCGGCACAGTCTCCCGGTTTTGTTCAACCTAGACTCGAGCTTCACTTCAAGACTCAGCTGGAGCCGCAATGAACATCAGATCAATCCTGCCTGCACTCTTCATGGCCGTCACACTCAGTGGCTACGCTGCGGATTTCTCACTGACCAGCCGGGATATTGCTGACAACCGCCCGCTGACCCGTCGCGAAGTGTTCCAGGGCTTCGGTTGCGACGGTGGCAACACGTCTCCTGAGCTTTCGTGGAAAAACGCCCCCGCAGGGACCAAAAGTTACGCGATCACCGTTTACGATCCCGATGCCCCCACCGGCAGCGGTTGGTGGCATTGGACGGTGGTCAACCTGCCAGCCTCCACCCATAGTTTGCCAAGCGGCGTGGGGGCGAACCTGCCTGCGGGTGCCGTGCAAGGGCGAACCGATTATGGCCAGCCGGGGTTCGGTGGCGCTTGCCCTCCTGTCGGCGATAAACCCCATCGCTATCAATTCACCGTGTGGGCCTTGAAAGTCGATAAGCTACCGCTCGACAACCAGGCCAGCGGAGCCTTGGTCGGTTACATGCTCAACGCCAACGTCCTGGCCAAAGCGACCATTACTTCCACTTACGGACGTTAAGAACCATGCGCCCTTGTGACGGCATACAGCACCGGGAAAATATTATCGATGCCTGTGTCATACGGGCGCGACATACCCTTACCTTGCCCAGGGTGCCGGTGTTCGTGACCACCTTGTGTCGAGTGCGGCAGGGGGAAAAACTGTTGCAATGGGATGACCGTGAAATGCGCGCAGGGCCTCGGCATCTGATTCTGATGCCGGCCGGGCGCGAGCTGGGTATCTCAAACTTCCCCGGCCCTCAGGGTCATTACATCGCCGATGCGGTGACCTTTCCCGTCTCGACATTGCGTCAATTCAGCAGCCGATATAGCCAGCAGATCAAGAGTGGTCGCGGTGCACTGAAGAGCGATCTGTGCGTTCCCCTGGACAGGCACACGACCCAGGCATGGGAGCAGTTGCTGGTCGCCATCCATGCAAACGCCCCGCAGGCACTCTCCGCACATTATGGGGAAGCGGTGCTGCTGAGCCTGTGCCTTGGCGGCCAGGCCGGACCTCTGCTGATGGGGCGCAACGATCCCTTGTGCGAGCGGGTGCAGCAACTGGTAATGGCCAACCCGGAGAGAGACTGGACGGTTGCGAGCATCGCACAGCACATGAACCTGGGGGAGTCGACCTTGCGTCGCCAACTGGCGAACGAGGGGAATAGTTTCAGGAACATTCTGGAGGGCGTTCGACTGTCGACAGCATTACAACGGCTGCAGACAACGTCTCGCCCGATCGGTGAAATTGCCGGCGCCTGCGGCTACGCCTCGGCCTCACGTTTTGCCGTGCGCTTTCGCTCACACTATGGCCTGTCACCCCGTGAATTGCGGGCAGCGATTTGAGCATTTGCGGGAGGGCTTTTCCCAGTCTGCCGGCCGGCAGTGTCACCTTGTGCCAGCCTGGGCGCGTCCATTCGTCTGTTGCCCGGCACTCTGGGGGGCATGGCGTTTCTCAACCTTAAGCACGGATATCCCGGGCCCAAGAACGGAGAGCCAGCATGGAAATCAATGAGAATGCCCCGGGCAACATTTCACAGCAGGCTGTAACGCGCGGCACGGACAACGAGACAGGGCACGACCCGAGGCGTGATGAGGATAAGATCCCGCTGCCGCCGGACGACGATGCCCCCCTTGAGGAGGATATGTCTGATGTGGACGCTGCCGATTCAGTGGCGAGCGAACACCCTGACAACTGAGGTGTTTCAGATCAACGAACCCGGCCAGGGTGTCGCAGGTGGCTGGGAGTCCGAGGGCGGGTGTAAAGCCGCCTCCTGGGCGATGGCTAGCGGGCGTTCAGCCCGTTGAGAAACTCGGTGTGTTGCAACGTCCTGGAAAACATCGGCAGCGTGAAGCGTTCGGCAGCCTGTTGTTGTTCGTCGGTGAAGGTCGCGGTGCAATCGATCAGGGTCACCACGTTATAGCCCTTCTCATAACCTGATCGTACCGTGCCTTCGACACAGCAATTGGTCAGGAAGCCCGCCACCACCAGGGTCTGGATGCCGTTGTTGCGCAGCACCAGGTCCAGGCCCGTGGTGGCGAAACCGTCCAGCCCGCGCTTGCCCTCCACGAGAATGTCGCCGGCTTCCCGGGTAATCGCCTCGCTGATGTCGGCGCCCCAACTGCCGGTGCGGAAAGCGCTGCCATCGGCAACGCCCTTGAGAATCCCGTAGTCGCGGGTGGTCAGTTCCGGATAGCCCTCGGCGAACTGGATCGGCAGGTGGATGATCTTCACGCCGAGCGTGCGCGCCTGTTCAACCGTGGTGGCGGTGTTCGCGAGCATATTGGAGGTGTGCATGACGTCTTTGACGGCGTCATGGAACACGCCGCCTTGGGTGGTGAAATCGTTCTGGTATTCGATCAGGACCAGGGCGGTGGTGTGTGGGTTCATGTCGGGTCTCCGATAAGTGGGTCGAGCAACAAGCGTAGAACAGCAGGCAAGGTTGAGTGGGGCGGCAGTCAAACATAAAACTATGGCTCAGAACGGCGCATCCGTTCACAGACCGTGAGCAAAGCGGGCACTTTGATACTATGCTCATTGCCAATGCGAGCCATCTACGGGGCTCAATGTTCGGCCGCCAAGGGCACCGACCCGGGCAAAATCATTGACGTTGGCCAGCAGCCTTATATCGGCAAGACAGCCGGTGGGCGGGCTTCAGGCGTTTTCAACGGCTCACGCAACAACCCGCACGCGGCATACAGGGAAACGTTCAATGCCTGCCCCACACCTCACCTGTTCGAAAATCTCCAATTTGGGGGCCAATTGCTCCAACCAGAACACGCCGTTGATCCAGGCTGTAAGCCGGTGCGGGTGGATGACTGTTGGTAAATGCCAAGCACGATGGAGAACAGCATGAACACCCAGTCGATCCACACGATCTTGAGGCGCTTCGCCGGCTGCGTGGCGGGGCTGGCGATGGTTGCCGGCAATCCGGCCCACGCTGCCGCCGACGGCATCGCCAGCGGCCCTACGGCGAGCTACAGCATTGCCTTCAGCAATTCCTACGCAGGCAGCGATTTTCGCAAGGTGATGGTGCGCAACTGGCAGGAAATTGCGCTCCAGGCGCAAAAGGAGGGCTTGATCCGTGAGGCTCCCGTCGTCAGCGCCAATAACTCGGCTTCGGAACAGGCAGCCCATATCCAGGACATGATCGTCAAGGGCGTCGATGCCATCGTGATCCTCGCTGCCTCCGACACGGCCCTCAACGGGGTGATCCGCGATGCCTGCAACGCCGGCATCGTGGTGGTCGTCATGGCCAGCCTGGTCACCGAGCCCTGTGTCTATACCGTGGATTACAACTGGTCCGCCATGGGCCGTGTGGAAATGGACTACATCGCCGAGCGCCTGAAGGGCAACGGGACGTTGCTGGAGATCCGTGGCATCGCTGGCGATGCCACGGATAAAAACATCAGTGATGGCATTCGCAAGGCCGCCAGCGACTATCCGGGCCTGAAATTCGTCAAGACCGTATACGGAAACTGGACGGCTTCTGTCGCCCGCAAGGAAGTGACGCTGGCGCTGCCGTCGCTGCCCACCATTGATGCCGTGGCTACCCAGGGTGGCGACGGATATGGTGCGGCCATGGCGTTCAAGGCGGCGGGACGCCCTTTGCCGATCATTGTGATGGGGAACCGTCAGGACGAACTTGCCCTGTGGAAACAGGAACGCGATGCCAATGGCTACGAGACCGTTTCTGTCTCTGCCTCCCCGAGCGTCTCCCAGATGGGGTTCTGGGTGGCCCAGCAGATATTGGCTGGCAAGCAGGTGCCGAAGTTTGTCGAGGTGCCGCTGGTACGTATTGATGCCAAAGACCTGGACGCCTGGCTTGCCACTATGCCGGTGGGCGGTGCCGCCAATCCGTTCTACGGCCAGGCTTCCGTTGCGGCGATGATCGATGCGGCCATCAACCATACGGCGCCGCCGGCGCCTTTGCCGGAGGTGACGAAACAGTAGCGGCGGGCTAGGAGGCGAGGCCCCATGTTGACATTCAAATCAGCCACGGCCAGGCCTATTGCCGTCAGGATCGGCCTGGCGGTTGCCGCACTGGTGTTGCTGATGCTGGCGGTATCGCTCGTGAACCTCTACGGCCTGCGAGGCATGGTACGTGCGGTGGATTCCGCCAGCCATTCCGCGGAAATTCTGGCCTCGGTCAACGGGGCTACCGGGCGGGTGGAAAACTTCATTGCCACCCGCGACCAGGACAGCGTGTCCCAGGCCGAAGGCTTGGTCGCGACGGCTATCAACGGCCTTAACGCCATCCCGGCGGCAGAGGCGCAATCGCTCAAGGGCAGCCTGGAGAGGCTCGCTGCGGCGATCGCGTCCTTGCGGGCGGCGACGCTGACCATGGATGGCGAAACCGAGAATATGACCGCCCATTACGCCCGGATGCGAGAGGCGACGGCCCTCGTTGAGCAGGGTATCGCCGCTGGGCTGAAGGGCCTGGACTCCCGCGCCGCCGACCACCAGGCGCGGGTGAGCAACGCCCAGAGCGCCCATCGCATCCTGGATATCCTGCGCAACGGCGAACGCATCATTACCGCCAATGTGGCCCAGGTGCTGGTGAGCGGTGATGGTGCCGCCGCCACTGCGGCGCGCAACGCCTGTGCGGCGCTGCCGCCTGTGGTCGAGCAATTGCGTGAGTTGATGGGGGCGCCGCAACAGGTGGAGACCCTGGAACAGTTGGCGACGGCGGTGGCAGCAGCCAGCCTTGCGCTCGAGCAGCTTGGCGAGGCTCCCAGGCTCCGGGGCGGCGAGGCTTTGCGGCATCTGGGGGCTGTTGGAGGTGTGGCAGAGCGCCTTGAAGTCATGTTGGCTGAAGTGGACGAGCACATTGCCCATGACGCCAGTGACATTCAGGCCGCCATCGGTTTGCTGCAAAACGCCGCCGCGTTGTCCAAGCGTTTCGCCGAACGTGTTGCCACCCTGGAAGCGCAGACCTTGTCGTTTCGCCTGGCGCCGTCGGCCGAGGTCGCCAGCTCTGTAGGCGTCATCCTCGATGAACTCTCCCGTCTCGCCCGGGTTCTGCCTTCGTCTGTGGGGCAGCAGGCCAACGCTACGCCCCTGACGGTCAGCGATCAGATTGCTGGCTACCGGGCGGCATTTGCCGGGTTCCATCAGGCGAGCAACGCCTTGGGCGACGCGCGCGACCAGGTTCGCATCGAGGCACGCAGCGCTGGCCTGTTGGTTGCGCGCTTCGCAGGCGAAGCGCGTTCAGACGCCTTGGTCCATAAGGATCGCGGCGTGCTGGCGACAATAGTCGCTGGCGCCGTCGCCATCCTGCTGGCCGGAGCCATCGCCTGGAGCACCTCGCGGTTTGTCGCGCAGCCCATCGTCGCCCTGGCTTCGGTCATGCGCCGGCTGGCTGCCGGTGACTTGAGCGCCGAAATCGCCAGTGCTGGGCGCGGCGATGAGATTGGGATCATGACTCGCGCCGTCCGGGTGTTCCAGGAGAATGCCTTGCGCATCCGGGTGCTGGAGGCCGAGGCCGAAGCCGAAAGACAGCAGGTGCAGGCCTCTCTGGAGAGAATGGTCGCCGAACGGACCGACACGCTGCACCGACAGACCGAGGTGCTGGAGGCGCAGGCGGTTGCACTTATTCAGGCGCGCAACCAGGCCGAGACGGCCAACCAGGCAAAGAGTGATTTCGTCGCCACGGTCAGCCACGAACTGCGTACCCCTTTGACCCTTATTCTCGCCCCGTTGGAGCAGCTCTCGATGGCGATCACGCCGCCGGCGGACTGGCGCGTGCAAATCGAGCGCGCACAACGAAATGCACTGCGCTTGCTGAACCGCGTGAACGATATCCTTGACTTCTCCAAGGCCGAAGCAGGCAAGTTTGAGCTGTGTCCGGCGCCCGTTGATTTGAACAAGGCGGTGGGCGTGCTGGCCGAGGACGCCGCCATGGTAGCCAAGGGCAAAGGCTGCACGTTGACCTGCAGCATCGATCCTGCCCTCGGTACCGTGTTCCTGGACCCCCGACACTTCGAGAAGATTCTGCTCAACCTGGTGAGTAATGCCATCAAGTTCACCCCTGCTGGCGGTACGGTGCATCTGGCAGTCACTGCGCTTGATGACGAGCGATTTGAGCTCGCGGTGCAAGACTCGGGCATTGGCATCGCGCCTGATAAATTACCCCTGCTGTTCCAGCGTTTTTCCCAGATCGACAATTCCGCCACGCGGCATTACAGCGGTACAGGCATCGGCCTGGCCCTGGTCAAGGATCTGGTCGAACTGATGGGGGGCGAAGTCAGCGTCAACAGTGAGCCTGGAAAGGGCTCGTGCTTCCTTGTTCGATTTCCTCGGGGAACCGAGCAGAACAGCGCGCCGACTGAAGCCGGTCATCTGCATGAGGGATCGTCACCCACCGCAATGATCACAACCGAGCAGCGCCACTTGCTGTTCGATGACGGCCGCCGTGGCAGTAGCAACGACCAGGCGTCCATGGGCGATGCAGACAACGAGCAGCACCCGGAACGCACCTCGCAGTCCAGGGTCCTGGTGGTCGATGACAGCCCGGAAATGCTTGGCTACCTCAGCGAGCTTTTGCGCGACGACTACAGTGTCGTCACCGCCGCTGATGGAGAGCAGGCCTGGGCCATGCTGCAGCGTCATCCGATCAATGTCGTTCTCTCGGATGTGATGATGCCGGAGCTTGACGGCTTTGGCCTGACCGCCAGAATCAAGGCGAGCGCCGGTTTTGCCCATCTGCCCGTCATCCTGTTGACCGCCCGCGGCGGCAGCGAGGCTTGCATCTCCGGGTTGGAGAGTGGCGCCGATGACTATATCGCCAAACCTTTCTCGCCATTGGAGCTCAAGGCTCGCGTACGCGCGGCGCTACGCATGAGCCAGGTGCAATCCGAGCTGAATGCGAAATCCCGTCAGGCGGGCATGGCCGAGATCGCCACGACGGTGCTGCACAATGTCGGCAATGTCCTCAACAGCGTGAACGTTTCGGCCGAGCTGGTCAGCAGCCAGATGCGCACCTCCAAGGCCCAGGGCCTGGGCAAGGTGGCGCAGATGATGAACGAACACATCCATGAGCTGAGCGATTTCCTCACCCAGGACCAGAGGGGAAAGATGCTGCCCGACTACCTGCTCAAGTTGGCGCAGGCGGTGGCGGCAGAGCAGCAGGGCATCATCGAAGAGCTCGAGCAACTCACCAAAGGCATTGACCACATCAAGACCATTGTCGCTGCCCAGCAGTCCTATGCCGTTGCCGTCAGTGTCGTCGAGACAATACCGGTCTCGGAATTAATCGATGATGCCTGGCGCATGAGTGCCGGCTCACGGATGAATCAGGAGGTGACGGTGGTCAAGGACATTGCCGACTTGCCCCTGCTGTCGCTGGACCGGCACCGGATGCTGCTGATACTGGTGAACCTGATCAGAAACGCCAGGCAGGCGTTGGACGGCGTGGTCGATCGCAGCCCGTGCATCACGTTCAGCGCCTCCCTCATCGGTGACGGAGCAGTCTTGCGTATTACAGTGGCCGACAATGGCAACGGGATTACGCCAGAGCACCTGACGCGTATCTTTTCCCATGGCTTCACGACTCGCAAAGACGGTCACGGTTTCGGTCTGCACAGCTGCGCGCTCGCCGCGCAGGAAATGGGTGGCAGCTTGACCGTGCACAGCGACGGGGAAGGGCAGGGCGCAACCTTCATCCTCGAGATCCCTCTTGATGCGCCGTAGAGTAAGCGATGAGCATCGACCCTCTCCGGAATGATATATGGGTGGCGCTGGGCGGCTTTTAATCAGTGCCAACCTAATTCAGGTCCTTTGTTAGATTAAATATATATAGCTTGCTGAGTGCAAAGCTGTTGGAAGCTATAAAGGGGCTGAGAAGTCAGGCAGTAAGCTGCCTAGTGCGAAAAAGTGTCATAAATAAAATTTCTTTTGATTCAATAGGCGAGAACAGGCAGTCGGTAGTTTTAAGAAAATCAATATGCGAAATCATGAAATTTTATTCATGTTGGTGGCTGAGAAACCCTGGTTTGCGATGCTTGATATTGCTGCAAGCATCCCAGTACATTTCATTTAATTTCCAGTATCAACGCTCACCAACAGGAAGTTACCCTATGCTGATTGCTAAAGCTGAAGTGTTTTTAGTAGAGGTTCCGTATAAAAATCCTTATCAGACCGCAACCAATATCACCGCCAAAGGGCGGCATATAGTGTTGAAACTGACGACAGACACGGGACTGGTGGGATGGGGAGAGTCGGGAATTATATCGAGAGGTTACCCCGCCCAGGGCGATACTCCCGAAACGATGCTGGCAGTATTGGAAACCTACTTGTGTCCTGCAATAATTGGTAAGAATCCATGCCTGTTTGAAATAATAATGAGCGAGCTTGATCTGGTCATTAAGGGGCATCTGTTTGCTAAGTGTGCAATAGATCATGGGCTTCTCGATCTTGCGGGGAAAGTATATGGCGTTCCAGTTTGTAACTTGTTGGGCGGCGCGCATGCACTTAGTTATAGGGTAAGCCGCAGCTTACCGTTTGCTTGCGCTAAAGTGGTCACTGAGCGTGCGCTGGAGTTGCAAGGGCTTGGCTATGAGCGATTGACGCTCAAAGGATCCGGTGTATTGAAAGACGATTACGCCTGCTTTAAATCTGTCAGGCAGGCTTTAGGAGATGACTTTGAATTGGAAGTTGATCCCAACTGTGCCTATGACGTTTCCACCGCTATTCAGTTTATAAAGCGTATAGAGCAGCACGGTGTTTTTGCTGTCGAGCAACCTACACCCGGCCATGATATCTGCGGATTGGCGGAGGTCAAACGAAATGTCTGCACCCCTATCATCGCCGATGAAAGCGTTTTCAATGCTCGAGATCTAAAGGAGATAATTCACCTCAACGCCGCGCACGTCATCTGTCTGAAACCCTTCAAGTCGGGTGGCATATTGGCCTCCCGCCGCTTATGTGCTGCGGCCGAGATCGCCGATTTACAAGTCAGTACTGGTAGCATGCACCCGTTTGGTATTGGCACAGCAGCCCTTCATCATTTTGTTTCTACCCTGAAAAATGTAGCGACCACCGGATACGGATGCCCTACTGAGAGATTTGTAGACGATATAGTTGATGAAAGTTGTTACTCGTTTTGCGATGGGCAAGTGAAACTTTCCATCGATAAGCCAGGGTTGGGTGTAGAGGTTAATGAAGAAAAACTACTTTCATATACCTCGCGCTACAAGTCGATTGAGCGCTCGAAAGCCGTATAATCTTTTAATGCAATGGAATGTATTTTATGACTTTTATAACACTCGTCGATTCTACGCTGCGCGAAGGAAATCAAGCGCCTGGGGTTAAACTCACAACCCAATCTACCTTGACCATAGCCTACGCACTCGCAGATGCAGGTATCGACTTTATCGAAGCCGGCCACCCGTATGCGTCGAAACAAGAGTTCGACAGGGTTACCGCGCTTGTACAATCAAAGATCGCCAAAAATATCCTTGCGCATTCCCGCGCGCATCAAGATGATATTGATGCGGTTGCGGCGACAGGGGCAAACTGGATAGGCATATTTGCTGGTATCAATGAGACGTCACAGAAATATCGAATTAGAAAATCAAAAGCACAGATACAGGATCTCATTAAACGAAGTGTGTTGTATGCAAAATCACTGGGGCTGAAAGTTCGCTATACCATTGAAGACGCTTCTCGAACGCCATCTGATGATTTGATTGAGACATTTAAGATTGCTAAAGCTGCCGGCGCGGACCGAATTTGTTATGCCGACTCATTAGGGATTTGCGAACCTTTCAAGGTTCAGGCCACTATTGAACTAATCAGGCAGGCACTGCCTGAGATTGACCTCGAAGTGCACTTTCATGACGACAGAGGTTTGGCGATGGCAAATACCTTGGCCTCCATTGAAGCAGGCGCTACTTTTATTTCCTGTACCGTCAATGGCATCGGCGAGCGATGCGGTATCACCGAAACATGCCTTCTGATTACTAATTTGCACTTCAACTCAATAGCTTGCAGCGGTAGAGCGTCGAAAGTTCTAAAGCTCAGCAGCATCGTTTCGAAAACGCTGGGCGACGCCTTTGACCGACGCCGCCCGATTATCGGCGAGTACAGCTTCGTACATACCGCAAAGCTTCATGTGACCGCCGGCTCCCGAAATAGAAACTGCTATCACTGGATAGACCCGGTTTACTTGAGCGAGTAAGCCGTGCCATGAATCTTATGCGAGCACCTCAACATGATGGGGCATGAGTGGTTGACAGGCGTCGGTCTGATTTTCCTTGGAACAATAACGGGATTCGTCGGGACCAACACCGGTGGGAGTGTGTTTTTGACCGTTCCGGTGATGATCTGGCTGGGGATTGCACCTCAGTCGTCGATCGCCACTGCGCGCCTGGCCTCGGTAGGCACCATGGTTGCCGGACTGCGGCACTTCCATAACCAGGGAAAGGTCGATTATGCGCTGGCCTTTCCAGCTGCGGTACTGGGGTTGGTTGGGGCTCTGGCAGGCGCGAGCCTGCTTCTTCAAATAGATCCCGCGCTGCTGCACAAGGTAATTGGCGGGCTGACATTGCTGCTCGTCGCACTGTCCCTTATAAAAAAACCTCGTAGCGGCGAAACACCTCCCTCAGCGATCAGACGTCTGTTTGGCTATATCCTGTTTATCCCCGTAGGAATGATCGGCGGGTTATTTGGTGGGCAAGCCAAACTCTCGACGTATTTATTCATTATCTTTTTCAGAAAAAGCATCAGCGAATCGGTGGGTACCCGCAAAGTCGGTGGGCTGGTCCTCTCCGTGGGTTCATTACTGATTTTCGGCGTCAGCGGCATCATTGACTGGCAGTACGGATGTTGCCTGATTATTGGCACGCTATTGGGTGCAAATGCCGGCGCGAAGTTTGCCCTAAAGAAGGGCGACCAGTGGATGGAGGCAGTTTTCAATCTAGTCGTGGTCGCGCTGGCATTGAGGATGCTGTTCTGGTGACCAGATTGGATGGGGACTCGCAAATACGTAAATGGTCTCACCTGTAGGCAGGTTCTATGTGGGTTTCAGCGAGTTCTTGGAAGGTGGTGGAACGTAATGACTGCCAAGGGACTCACTCAGTCCCTTGCAGGCTCAAACCCTATAGCCAACCCTTGATCTGCGCACACACAGCCTGGGTGGAAATACCGTAGCGATCGTGCAACGTCGGAAGCGCTCCTGCATCGAGAAACGCGTCCGGCAACGCTATTTGCCGGAACGTCGGGGTAACGCCATTGCGCAACAGCACGGTTGCCACCGCTTCGCCCAATCCGCCAATGATGGAGTGGTTTTCGGCCGTCACTACCAGTCGTCCCGGCTTTCTGGCTTCAGCCAGAATGGTCTGCTCATCCAAAGGCTTGATAGTGGGCACGTGAAGTACTGCGACATCCACGCCATCTGCCTGTAGTTCCTTGGCGGCTTCCAGGGCGCGCATGGTCATCAAACCGGTGGAAATGATTAAAACCTCATTGCCCGTACGCAGGGTCTTGGCCTTGCCGATCTCGAATGTGTAGCCATATTCGTCGAGCACCAGCGGTACGTTGCCGCGCAGTAACCGCATGTAGACCGGCCCTTGGTGCGCAGCAATGGCGGGCACGGCTTGTTCGATTTCCAGGGCATCGCAGGGGTCGACGATCATCAGGTTGGGCATGGCGCGGAAGATCGCCAGATCATCGGTTGCCTGGTGGCTGGGGCCGTACCCGGTGGTCAGGCCCGGCAGGCCGCAGACGATTTTGACGTTGAGGTTTTCCTCGGCAATTGCCATGCAGATGAAGTCATAGGCCCGGCGCGACGCAAACACCGCGTAAGTGGTAGCGAAGGGCACGAACCCCTCCCGAGCCATGCCGGCTGCCGCGCTCATCAACAGTTGCTCGGCCATGCCCATCTGGTAGAAACGCTCCGGATGCGCCTTGGCAAAAATGTGCAGGTCGGTGTATTTGGACAAGTCAGCCGATAAACCCACGATGTCCTGGCGCTGGTCCGCGAGTGCGGCCAGTGCGTGACCGAATGGCGCTGGTTTTGTGGCCTGGCCTTCAGCGGCAATCGAGGCAATCATCGCCGAGGTGGTCAGCTTTTTCTTCGCCGCCGCGGGTGCCTGAACGTCAGTCTTGTGTGCGTTGCTCATACGGTTTTGCCTTCTTCCAGGTTGTTCAGGGCCACATCCCATTCATGCTCGTCGACGCGGATGAAGTGAGTCTTTTCGCGGGTTTCCAGGAACGGCACGCCTTTGCCCATTTTGGTATCGCAAATGATGACGCGCGGTTGTGCGCCGGGGTGGCTGCGGGCCGCGTCGAACGCCTTGACCAAGGCATCCAGGTCGTTACCGTCTACCCGCTGGGTGAACCAGCCAAAGGCTTGCCAGCGGTCAACGATGGGTTCAAATGCCAGCACTTCGCTGGAGTGTCCGTCGGCTTGCTGGTTATTCACATCGACAATGGCGATCAGGTTGTCGAGCTTCCAGTGCGAAGCGGACATGACCGCTTCCCAGGTGGATCCCTCATTCAGCTCGCCGTCCGACAGCAGGTTGTAGACGAATGAGGCGGACTGTTTGCGCTTCAAGCCCAGGCAGGCACCCACTGCGATGCCCAGCCCCTGGCCCAGGGAGCCGCCGGTGATCTCCATGCCGGGAGTGTAGGCGGCCATGCCGGACATGGGCAGGCGGCTGTCATCCGAACCGTAGGTTTCAAGTTCATCCAGTGGGATGATTTGCGCTTCAATCAGCGCCGCATACAGGGCGATCGCGTAGTGGCCGATGGAAAGGTAAAAGCGATCACGCTGTTCCCATTCCGGGTCTTCGGGCTTGTAGTTCAAGGCGTGAAAGTACGACACGGCCAGCAAGTCTGCCGCGCCCAGCGCCTGGCCGACATAGCCCTGGCCCTGGACTTGGCCCATGCGCAAGGCATGGCGGCGAATGTTATGGGCGCGCTGCACCAGCGTGGTGGAGGACGCGCGAGATAAAGTGGCAGTCATGGAAATTCTCCGTTAACTCAACGATTGACCGAAGCAGCAGGAATGCGCAGCACCAGGCAGGCACCGATGCACAGCACACCGGTAATCAGGTACATGCCGATGGCGCTCGAACCGGTCGTGGTGGTGATCCAACCAATCAGGTAGGGCGAGCAGAAACCCGCCAGATTGGCAAAGCTGTTGATTCCAGCGATCCCGGCGGCGGCGGAGACGCCACCGAGCAAGGTGGTCGGCAGCATCCAGAACAGTGACGACGCCGACAGCACGCCTGCTGCTGCAAGGCACAGGCACAACACCGACAGCATCAGGTGGGTGCCGAACACCGCCGCCAACGTGAGGCCCAGCGCACCGGCAAGCATTGGCGCCACCAGATGCCAACGGCGCTCCTGGTGCTTGTCGCCGCTGCGCCCCATCAGCACCATCGCGACAATGGCGCACAGGTAGGGGAGGCTGGTGAGCAAGCCGATGTGCATCGGGTCGGCAACACCGGCATTACGGATAAGGGTCGGCAGCCAGAAGGTGATCGCGTACTGGCCCATGACCACGCAAAAGTAGATGCAGGCGAGAATCCACAGGCGGCGGTCGCGCAGGAAGGCGCCGCCCGATGCATGGGTGACTTTGCGACTGTTGTCCTCGGCCAGTTCTTTGCTGACCAGCGCTTTTTCTTCATCGGTGAGCCAGGTCGCCTGGTGCACGCCGTCCTTGAGGTAAGCCAGCACCATCAGGCCAACGATGACGGTCGGAATGGCTTCGAGCACGAACATCCACTGCCAGCCCGCCCAGCCATGCACGCCGGCGAACTGGGTCATGATGTAGCCCGAGAGCGGCCCGCCGATCATGCCGGAGAGCGGGATGGCGATGAACCACAACACGGTCATTTTGGCGCGGCGGTAGGAGGGGAACCAGTAGGTGAGGTAGAGCAGCAGGCCCGGTGCGAGCCCGGCTTCGGCGATACCGAGCAGGAAGCGCAGCGCATAGAACTGCCAGGCCGTTTCCACGAAGGCGAAGAGGGCGGAGATAATGCCCCACGAAATCATGATCCGCGCGATCCAGCGCCGGGCACCGACTTTGTGGAGGATGAGGTTGCTCGGCACTTCGCAGAGGAAATAGCCAAGAAAGAACATGCCCGCGCCGAGCCCGTATACGGTTTCGCTCAGGGACAGGTCATTCATCATCTGCAGCTTTGCAAACCCGACGTTTACCCGGTCCAGGTAGGCGCACAGGTAGCACAGCATCAGGAAAGGCATCAATCGCCAGGCAGTTTTGCGATACGCGCTTGCGCGCACTGTGGACACAGTGTCGAGCGTCATGGTGGTCATCATGAGGGTCTGATCTCTTGTTTTTATAGAACGCCGGGCTTGAGGCCCGACGTATCTTCGATCCAGAACTTAATGGACAGCGGGTGCTGGCACCTGTGGTCAGTGGATCAACATGCCGCCGTTGACATCCAGGGTGATGCCGGTGAGGTAGGACGACAAGTCGCTGGCGAGAAACAGTGCCGCATTGGCAACATCCTGCGCGGCACCAAGCCGACCCAGGGGGATGCTTTCGATGATTGCGTGGCGGCGCTCATCCTGCATCAGGCCCCCGGTGATGTCGGTATGGATCAGGCCTGGCGCAATGGCGTTGACGCGAATGTTGTCCGCGCCAAATTCGCGGGCCATGGCCTTGCCCAGTCCGAGCACGCCGGCCTTGGCGGCGCTGTAGTGCGGGCCGCCAAAAATGCCGCCGCCGCGCTGGGCCGATACGGATGACATGCAGACGATGCTGCCCGAAGCCTGAGTGCGCATCACCGGAATCACCGCCTGGGACATCAACAGCGTGCCGCGCAGGCTGACATCCAGGACCTTGTCGTAATCGCTCGGGCGAATGTCCAGGGTCTTGATGGGCTGGGTGATGCCGGCATTGTTGACGAGTATGTCGATACGGCCGTAGTGCTCCAGCACCTTGGCGACCGCTGCCTGGACTTGTTGCTCATCGGCCACGTTGGCAGCCAGGCCCAGGTGGCCTTCGCCGAGGGTGGCGGCGGCGTCACGGGCGGCGGACTCGTCGAGATCCAGGATGACAACGCGGGCGCCGTGTTGGGCGAAAGTGAGCGCGGTTGCGCGGCCGATGCCGCGTGCGGATGCGGCGCCAGTAATAATCGCGACTTTGCCTTGAAGAAGCATGAGGGATACCTCTGATTGTTTTTATGGTTCGATTCAGCGATCGATGGCTCAGAGTGGTCCCCGTCGACGGGCCGAGCAATAACGCAAACCTCACTGCTACATGAATAAAATTCAGCACTCGTCAATGCGAACCGCAAATGCTTGAATGGCACGATCCGCCCGCGACCCAAAAACAATAGGCTGACTACCGATGCGCCAGGACGATATCCCCACCTCCAATCTGCCACCGCTGAGAGCCATTCAGGCCTTCGAGCAGACAGCCCGTTTTGGCAACCTGGCAAGGGCCGCCGAAGTGCTCGACCTCACACCGTCAGCGATCAGCCATCAACTGGCCAAGCTGGAGGTGATGATTGGTCGACAGTTGTTTGTGCGGGCAGCGCGTGGGGTGACCCTGACGCCAGTGGGTGAGCAGTACTTGAAGGATATTTCCGGTCTGTTGCAGAGCCTTGAGGTCGCCACCGAGCGCGCCGCGAGTGACGTCAGCCTGGATTGCCTGCGGCTGCATTCGGCCCCCAGCTTTGGCTTGCTCTGGCTGATGCCGCGGTTGGAGTCGTTTCGCGCGAGCAATCCGGACATCCAGATCAATTTGTCGTGTTCCTATGAGTCGCTGCATTTCAGCCAGGACAAGATCGATGTGGATATTCGTCACGGCCGGCCTAATTGGCCCAGCTATGAAGTGCGCACCGTACGCAACGAAAGTTTCGCGGTGCTGGCCTCGCCCAAGCTGATCGCGCGCTGCGCGGTAAAAAACGCCGCAGATCTCCTGGCACAAGAGCTGATCCTTTCCGAAGCAACCTTGCTCAGGTGGCCTGAGTGGTTCGCCCAGCATGGCCTGGCGCGTCCCGAAAAGCCCTACGCCTTGAGTTTCGACCGCTCCTACATGAGTCTGGAAGCCGCGAGCCACGGCCTGGGGTTCGCCCTTGAAAGCACGCTGCTGGCGCAAAAATACCTCGCCAACGGTTCGCTGGTTGAAGTCGCCCCCGAAGCGTTGAGCGCTGCGGTTGCCGCCCACCATTTGGTGTTCCCGAAGGCGCACTCCAGTTTTCCCAGGGTCAGGCGGTTCTTGGGGTGGATGGAGGTGGAGTTAGGGCACAGCTTTGTGTTCTAGCGCTGTGGTTTTCCAAAGGGAATGACCGTTATTTGTCCAACGACTATCCTGGGCAAGACGGTTTAGAAGACGTTAGAGAGTACAAGAAAAACACCAATGGACAGCAGCAACGCCCCTGCGACTCGGTTGATCCACACACCAATGCGTGGATTATTACCTAACTTAAGGCCAATCTGTTGTCCACAGAGCGCAAGGGGCAGCTCTACTAAAATCATGACCACTACCAGGACGACACCGAGATAAAGCATCGAAAGTGCTTTATGACTTGCGTGCTGTGGAATGAATTGCGGCATGAATGAGAGGGTGAACATCATCGCCTTCGGGTTGAGCAAGTTGGTCATTAACCCGCGTCGGTAGACGGGCCAGAAAGTTGCCCTGATTCCGCCCTGGACCTGTATCACCGATTGACCGGAGCGGAGCAGGCCCACACCCAGCCAGGAGAGGTATGCCGCGCCTGCTATTACCAACAGGCCATACAACAGTGGAGACGCAGCGATGAGGGCCGCCACACCCGCTATCGCCAGAAGCACATAACAAAACGCGCCACTCGCCACGCCAAGAATCGCAGCCATACCCCCGCGGGCACCATTACTGATCGAATTAGACAGGATGTAGATCATGTCCGCTCCGGGCGTGATCATTAGAATCGCCACTGACGTAGCAAATAGAACCAAGGTCGTGAAAGAAATATCCATCGGGAGTTCCAGATCAATCAGAGGTGAATGATGAGGAACGTTTCTACATAGCGTATAGAATCGGATTACTCATCGAATCGCGGTGGTGCAGGCAAGCCAAAGATTGCACTGAAGAGTCGACAAAGTTGGTATTTCTGGACCCTTCGTCTAAAGCAGCCTGTTGTTTACAAACTCAGCGGTCATTTATACAGACTGCGCATTCTCGGCCCAGCGTGCCGCGAAATCCGTCGAGCGAATTGCCGGGTCGCACTCAATTATGTCGAGGCTTACAAGCCTTTGGGCAACAAAAGGATCCTCGGCCATTATTTTCTGAATGTCTGACAACTGATGGGCGTGGGCAAGAATGAATCCGCCACTCTTATCCATGAGCGGGCCGGCGAAAAGCACATGTGCCGATCCGATGTATTTGATCAGCCAGCCCTTGTGCGCATCCAGGTGCTCCAGAATCTGTTCGGCAGAACTGGTGTAGGTCAACTTTATGGCGTAAAGCATCCGTTAATCTCCTGGCTTTAATGGTTATTAGTGGGCTGCTGACAAGTGTGCCACTGCCGAGGTAATGGCGTTTTTGGCCAGCGTTACGCCGTTATCGCGAACCTGCTCGCCTTTAGAGGCGCCTTCGGCACGAACGAATTCGATATCGTCAATTCCCAGAAAGCCAAAAAACGCTTTCAGGTAACTTTCCTGAAAGTCCATGTTCTGAAAAGGACCTTCAGCGTAAAAACCTCCGCGCGCCGATGCCACGATGACGCGCTTCCCGCCGCATAAGCCAACAGGGCCGCGTTCGGTATATTTGAACGTGCGCCCCACCTGCGCGACTCTGTCTAACCAAGCCTTCAACTGAGTCGAAACGCTGAAGTTGTACATTGGCGCACCGATTACGAGCACTTCGCTCGCGAGAAACTCGGTCACCAGCGTTTCCGAGAGTTGATGTTCCAATAAAATATCCGCCGAAAAATCACTGTTCCCCGTTTGCCGAAACCCTGCGGCAATTGAGCCACTCAGGTGTCTTACTTCTTGAGCGGCGAGGTCGCGGCGCTGGACGTGGGCATCAGGATTACTGGCTTGAATGTGCGCAACGATGGAGGCGGTAAGATCTCGGGTAATGGAATCGTTGCCCATGATGCTGGAGTCAATATGGAGCACTTTCATTCTTGATTTCCTCGGGAGTGGAAAAGCGTTGTTATCAACGTTGTTTGTGGGCAGAGGCTCATCTTTCCGATTCGCTGGCAGCACGGTCGATGAATTTGGCTACCGCATCGGGCTGAGAAATCAATGACAGGTGGCTGGATCGAATAGACAAGGTCCTGGCGCCAATCTGGCGCGCAATGGTTTGCTGCACCGGGTAGGGAAGTGCCTGGTCATCGATTGTTTGCAAGTACCAACTTGGCTTGTCATGCCAGGCCGCATGCTTGACCTTTGCGGCGAAACAGACGGCGGCAATGGGCTGCTGCACTGATGACAGAAACCGTGCGTTTGACATCGCCAGGTCTGCGCCCATCACGTGATGAAATTGCGCTGGATCATCCAGCCAAAGCAGCCCATCTGCATCCGGGCTGAGGCCTGTCATGGGTGCCCCCAACCGCGCCAACAGATCCGCCGCGGACTCTCCACTATCGGGCACAAGCGCGGATAAATAGACCAGGCCTTTTACATTACTGGCGTTGCCAGCCTGTGTTATCACCGCGCCAGCCCATGAGTGTCCCACCAGCAGTACATCGCCCTTTTGCCTGCGCAGAACGCGCTCCGTGGCGATTACGTCATCACTCAATGAAGTCAATGGATTCTGGACAGCGGTGACGTGATAGCCCATTGCAGTCAATCGCTCCATCACTGCCGACCAACTCGAGCCATCTGCGAAAGCACCGTGTACCAGCACGATATTAGGCACGGGGTGTGCGGTTGTTGCCGCCATGGCGGGGCCTCCAGATATCAGCAGGAACGCTCCCACTGTGAAAGTGAGTCGACCTGACCACCTTAGAAGCGCCCACAAACGTTCTTTTGCGCAGTGAACATTTAGGTGCAGTAGCTTTTTCATGCAGGCCGTCTCTACAGTTTGTGCTGCAAGTCTAGGGAGACTCTGCTAAAACCGTGAGGGCTCGGATCGGCCATATTTCATGCAAAACTCGCCATCTTGATCTTTAAACAGGGAATTACCATGCGCATTGCCATCGTTGCTTTAGAGGGCAGCCTGATGTCTGCGATTACCGGGCTGGCTGATTTGTTCTGGATGACCAATCAGGCGTTGAGGTCTCCACCGGCGGGGCTGCCATCTGCCTTAAAGGCCCACGTCTGCGACGAGTTTGAGACGATCATAGTCAGTGCCGATGGCAACGCAGTGCGAGACCCGCAAGGGCGGGTGATCCCCGTTGATACAACATTTGAAAATGTCGGGCCTTGCGACGCTGTACTTGTTACCGGGATGGCACTCGGGGCTGATCGGCTGCCACCTGGCTCTGAATCCCTCACGCGAGCTGCGCAGTGGATTAAAGCCAATCACCAACAGGGAGCACTGGTGGGTGCGGCGTGTGCGGGCACATTTGTGCTGGGCGAGGCAGGCCTGTTGAACCGTCGGCGCTGTACTACAACGTGGTGGCTCCACCATGTTTTCAAACAGCGATTTCCCAAGGCGCTGGTTGCATGGGGTTCCGCGGTAGAGTCCCAGGATCGCATCGTGACTACCGGCGGGCCTTTGTCGTGGATTGATTTGGCGCTTTATGTGATCCGGAGCCTGGCAGGCGCGGAGGTAGCGAAATTAACGGCTGATATTTCTGTGACCGATAGCTTGCCATTGCCCCAGTCCGTCTACGCGCCCCGAGGATTCATTAACAATGCCGATCCACTGCTGCTGGAAACGGAGCAAATCATTCGACACGGAAATCCTGGCCTGACCGCTGCGGGGCTGGCCAAGGCGTTGAATGTCAGCGAGCGAACTTTACACAGACGCTTCAAGAACCTCACAAATGAATCGCCTAAAGAACTCATCACCCGCGTGAGAATAGAGACGGCCTGTGTACTGCTACAGATACCAGGGGCCAGCGTTAAACAGGTAGCCCTTAATTGTGGCTACAACGAGGACACGTCATTTCGTCGTTCATTTATACAACTGACGGGGATGACTCCCGCGGATTATAAACGTTGGTCGAAAGGGCGCGCCTTGGTCGATATCGAAGCTGAGAGTTCTTCGGTGTTCAGCTAAGCCATGGGGCCATGCGGATGTTTGGCCTGCTGGCGCGAATAGATCAGGTGATAGCTGCCAAGGCCCGGACGACGGCTCAGGCCAAGCTGCCTGGAGCAACGAATGCTTATCCGCCAGCGCGGTCGTTGCCACCATGCGCGGCGATGAACAGGGTGACGGCCGATCGGCAATAGGATTCGATTTCATCCTCTGCTCTCGCCTCATCGAAGCGGGCGATCATCAGGAGATCGGAGCCTTTGAAAAGCGCGGCAAACAAGCGGGCGGACCCCAGAGGATCGGGCACGTTCAGCACCGCCTTTCCGTGCAACTGACGCAGCAGGGCCTCGATCTGGGCGACGACATAGGCGGGGCCGGCTTCGTAATGGAGCTTGCTTAACGACTTTTGATTCGTCTTGTCGACCATGATCATGGCTTCGACACTGCGCACATCCGGGCTCAACAACGTGCGAAGCAGGAATGTTCCCACCGCCATGAGCTGATCTGCCGCCGAACCGTCGACGCCTTCAATAAGGGCCTGTGGTGCAAACTGATGGCAGTGGGCCGCGATGGCCGCGCTGTACAGCGCCTCCTTGTTCTCAAAGTGCCGATAGATGCTGAGCTTGGATATCTTCGCCCGCTGGGCGACCTTGTCCATTGTCGTCGCTTGAAAACCCAATTCCACAAAAAGCTCGCACGCGGCGTCGACTATCGTTTGGCCAAGCGCCTCGTTGGCGGGCCGGCCGCGCCGACCCTGGTTGTGTTCGGTCATAAATATTCCAGTACTTGACAGTATTCTAATTCTTGAATTAGGGTACTTCAAAGTATCTTAAAAATGCAAGCCGATCTCCCTTCATCCACAACGCGGAGCCCATCACCATGAATGACGTCATCATCATCGGCGGCAGCTTTGCCGGTCTTGCTGCAGCCCTGCAGCTCGGTCGTGCCCGGCGCAAGGTCACCGTTCTCGATACCGGCCTCCCACGCAACCGCTTCGCCGGCCACTCCCATGGCCTGCTCGGCCACGATCACAAGCCACCGCTGGAGATCCTGGCCGAGGCGCGGCGGCAGCTGGCGCGCTATCCCACGGTCAGGTTGGTCACTGCCCGTGCCGAGAGCATCTCCGGCGCCATCGACGATTTCTGCGTCCTCACTGGCGATGGCGAAAGCCTCAGGGCGCGCCGCCTGATCCTGAGCTATGGCGTCGTTGACCAGATGCCTGATGTTCCGGGCTATGCCGAAAACTGGGGCACCTCCATCGTGCCTTGCCCCTATTGCGACGGCTTTGAAGTCGCCGGCCAGCATTGGGGCCTCGTCTGGTCCGGCCCGCAATCGATGAATCAGGTCAGGCTGTTCCACGATTGGACCGACACGTTGACGGTCTTCGCCAATGGGCATGACATTCCACCCGACATCCAGGCCGACCTGGCGCGACGTGGCATCTCTGTCGTCAATGGCCGGATCACCGAAATCGACCATGACGAGAACCATAACGCCACCGTCAGGCTCAACGCCGGCCCTCCTGTCGCGGTCGACATTCTGTTCGCGCATCCGCGCAACAAGCCGTCTGCACGCCTGCATGAGTCGCTGGGCCTCGCCACGGTGGATACGCCCCAGGGCGTCGCCCTGAAGGTCGACGAGCGCCGCGAAACCAGCGTGCCCGGCATCTACGCCGCGGGCGACCTGGCAAACCCCCTTATGGCCTCGGTCACCCTGGCAATATCGCACGGCGCGACGGCGGGTATCTCCGCCCAACAGTCGATGCTGGTTTGAGGGCAGTTCGGTTGTCGCAGGCTTCTGGAACACCGGTCTCAGAAGGTCGCCATTCCCGGCTTGTGCACGGCCTGGTTAAAAACGAATCAAAACGAGGAGATGTCATGACAGAGCAAAATGCCTATCAGGTTGCCGACTGGAATGGCCAAAGCGGAGAGTACTGGGCCGCTAACCAGGCCCGGCTCGACGCCATGTTTGCGGTATTCGGCCAGGCCGCGATCGAAGCCGCCGCGCCCGCCACGGGCGAACGCGTGCTTGACATCGGTTGCGGCGCGGGCGCGTCGAGCCTGGCTCTGGCCGCCCGCGTCGGCGCGGGCGGCCATGTGCTGGGCGTGGACATATCCGAACCGCTGATCGGCCGCGCGCGTGCGCTGGCGCCACAGGATACGCCGGCCCGGTTCCGGGTAGCCGATGCCAGCAGCGCCGAGTTGCCCGAGGGCGCGTTTGACCTCCTGTTCTCGCGTTTCGGGGTGATGTTCTTCGACGATCCGATAGGGGCGTTCGCCCATATGCGACGCGCGCTCCGGCCGGGCGGGCGGGTCGCCTTCGTCTGCTGGCGCGGTGTGGCCGAGAATGATTGGGTGCGCCTGCCGATGGGCGCGCTCAAGGGCATCCTCCCGCTGACCGCACGGCCCGATCCCGAAGCGCCCGGCCCATTCTCGTTTGGCGACCGGGAGCGCGTGGCACGCATCCTGACAGCGGCCGGCTTCACCGATATCACCAGCACGCCCTTCGATGCTTCCATCCCGTTCGGCGAGGGCGTGACGCGGGACGCGGCGATCGACGACGCGGTGAAGATGGCATTCGAGGGGGGCCCGCTGGCGCTTGTGCTCGCTGATCAGCCCGACGCCATCCGAGCCCGCGCCTGGGCCGCGGTTCGCGCCGCCTTCGCGGGCCTCCCCGGCGAGCGGTCGGTGATGATCGACGGCGCGACGTGGATCGTCATGGCACGCAATCCGGCAAGCTGACAGGGAGTGACAGGGGAGGTGCTTGGCCTTCCGCGTAGAGACAATTGACCTGAAACCAACCCTGATCATTGCGAGCTTGTGACAAAAGTATAATTTGGTCACTCGTTGTCAAGCGCTTTTCGGATGCGTAAGCTAGCTCGCATGAACAAGACATCCATAGTTTCCCCCAGCATCCGTGGCCCAGCCGATCATGAGATCCGGAATCAGATCGTCGTGGCGGCCAATCAGCACTTCAGTCAATACGGCTATAGCAAAACTACGGTTTCCGACCTGGCGAAAGCGATCGGGTTTTCCAAGGCGTACATCTACAAGTTTTTTGATTCCAAGCAGGCGATTGGTGAGGCTATCTGTGGCAATTGCCTGGCGGAAATCATCGCGGCCGTAGAACAGGCCATTAATGCAGAGGACATCTCGCCGACCGAACGTTTTCGACGTTTGGTGAAAACGTTGATCGCTACCGGGGTGAATTTGTTCTTCAGTGATCGAAAGCTCTATGACATCGCCGCATTTGCAGCGTCTGAGAACTGGCCCTGTGCTCAGCAATATGACGCCTTGGTCAGGGACTTCGTGTTGCAGATTGTGCGTGAAGGCCGAGAGATCGGCGAATTTGAACGCAAAACACCCTTGGACGAAACAGTCGATTCGATCCACCTTGCGCTGCGCCCTTTCGTCAATCCGTTGCTTTTGCAATACAACCTTGACTTCGTCGAGCTGGCTCCGGTCCTCACCTCCAATCTCATTCTGCGTAGCTTGATGCCGTGAGCCTGCGCTAATTATCTCTATCACTTTGCTCTGATATCAACGCTGAGATGATGGTGAACACCGATCCAGGTGGACACCCTTTTCCGGGGCGCGGTATTAACTCGAATCCGGGGCCTGATCCCCACATTCACAGCCATGTATCAAACCTCACCAGGTAACTGAGTGGATTATCCACGCAGCATTTGCCGCCTAGCCACGCATGTTCATTTGTCGAATTGGTGACTATTGACATAAATAGTCACATGAATAAATATGCTGTACCTATCCTGGAGGAATCGCCGCGGCGCGCACGATCTTCGTAACTCTGCGCAGCGGCCCCTCCCGGTAGCCCGCGCTCGGCGTGACGCTCTCTACCGCTTTATCCCGATGATCTATCGAGTCCTAATAATGAAAAAAATACTGCGCAGGACCCCGCTTGGCCTTGCTGTTGCCCTCTCGTCGACACAACTGTTCGCGAGCGGTTTCGCTCTCAATGAACAAAGCATCAGTGGGATGGGCTCCGGATTTGCCGGCCGTTCTTCATCTGCAGAAGATGCGAGTACCGTCTTCGGTAATCCGGCCGGTATGTCTCGCTTGAAAAAAGAGCAGGCCAGCGTCGGGGCGGCAACGCTTTTCGCAAAGGCCCATATAAGCCAGACGCGCAGCACATTCGGGGGGCAGGAGGACGGGGACATGGTGCCGACCACCACAGTGCCCATGGGTTACTACGTCAAACCCATCGATGAGCACTGGGCGTTCGGTGTGGGTTTCTATGTGCCATTTGGGCTAATGACCGATTATGGCAGTGGTTTCGCCGGCCGCTACTACGCCAACAAAAGTGAGGTCACGACCCTTACGTTTCAGCCCACCATCAGCTATGCGTTCAACGACAAGGTCTCGATCGGTTTCGGACCGACCATCAACCGTATCAGTGGTGAGCTTTCCGGGATGGTGCTCAATCCACTCAGCCCGGGCCGCAATGACGGAAAACTCAAAAGCACCGGTGATGACACGGCGCTTGGGTTTAACGCGGGTATTCTAGTGCAAGCGACAGATCGAACTCGGTTGGGTCTGACCTATCACTCCAAGGTCAGCTACCGGCTGGATGCCAAGACCAAGCTCACCGACGGCATCTTCAGTGTGCTGGGTGTAAGCGGTACGAGCTATGACGCTTCCTTGGATGTGGACACCCCGGAATCAGTCGATTTTTCCGTGACTCATCAACTCAACAGTGACTGGACGCTCTACCTGGGCAGTACGTGGACGCGCTGGAGTCGCTTCAAGGAATTGGTGTTCGAAAACAGTGGTTTGCCTGCGGCGTTGAGCGGAACGCTGAGTCGTATTACCGAGGAGCAGAACTGGCACGACACGTGGGCGCACGCTATCGGCACGGCGTATAAGCTGAACAATCAGTGGGTTCTTCGCGCAGGCTTCTCGGTTGACCAGTCCCCCGCCAACAACGTCAACCGTGGGCCGCGAATCCCGACCGGTGACCGGAAAGTCATCAGTGTCGGGGCAGGGTGGACGCCGGCAGAGAATGTCACGATCGATGTGGCGTATTCCTACCTATGGGAGGAAAGCGTGCAGGTCAATGACGTATCCGCCTCAAGAGGCGCCTACAGCTCGAAGTATAAAAATAGCGCGAGCGGTTTGGGCACTTCTGTCAGCTATCGATTCTGACTCACTGCGTGGCCTGAGAGCGGATACCTAGTGGATCAGGTATCCGTGCCTGGCCCGCTCAAACACCCATTACGCGCGACATCAGGCCCTGGTGAAGTCGACGGGGTGTGGCCCAGGTCAAGACCGCAATAGCCTTGTTGCCAAAGCCCGGCACGACGCTCATGCGGCCTGCGTGCAACGCTTGTATCCCTGCACGCACTACAGGCTCGGGTTGCATCATGACCCTCTTCAAGACCGGTGTTATCTTTTGTTTGGCACTTGCTGCAAACCCGGTATCCGACATGCCTGGACAAAGCGCTGTGACCACCACACCGTCTTGTTTGAGCTCACGATGCAGGGCGTCGGAGAATCTGAGTACGTAAGCCTTGGCGGCAGAGTAAACCGCAAAGTTCTTCACGCCCTGGTAGGACAGCAGGCTGGCCGTCATCAAGATATGCCCCCTGCGCCTGGCCCGCATATCCTCTGCAAACAGACGAGTGATGGCGGTCAGGCTGGCGACGTCCAGGTCGATCATCGCCAGGGAGCTTTCCAGGGGCTCATCCAGGAATGCTCCCTGCAAGCCGTAACCCGCATTGTTGATCAGGACATCGACCACCGTATTGCTGTCATGCAGGCGCCGATGCAGATCGATAATCACATTTATCGATGAAAGATCCGCTTGCTGCACCATCACGTCGACGTCGAAACGACTACGCAATTCGTCCGCGAGTGCTTCAAGCTCGTTCAGCCTGCGGGCCACCAGAATCAGCGATTTCCCTTTTGCGGCGTACTGTCGGGCAAATTCCTTGCCGAATCCGCTGGACGCTCCAGTAATGAGCACCCATGAATTTTCTCTCACTGTCATCTTGCATACCCCTTGTTTGAATCTCGAAAACCACCCGTGTCATCGGCTCGTCAGTCGGCTATCCGAGGGCTGCCAGCCGCCGCCCAGCGCCTTGAACGCGGCGACTGCCGCGCGTGCCGATTCGGTTTGTGCCTGCGCCCGAGCGTCGGAAGCCTGAAGCAGGGTCTCGTCAGCGTGCAGGACGTCAATCAAGCTGGCCGTGCCTTTCTCATAAGCAGTGAACGACGATTGGCGCGCTTGCGTCAGAGACGTCTCACCTCCAATGAGGGTGGTTGCTTGGGTGTCCCGATTCACCAGTGAGGAGAGCGCGTTCTCGACATCCTCGGTGGCGCGCAACACAGACTGACGGTAAGCGGCCAGGGATTCGGCTTCCTGTCCCTTGGCTTGGTCGATTTGGGCGTTGATGCGGCCAAAGTCGAAGAGTCTCCAGCGCAGCCCCAGTACGCCCGACGATTGACTGGCGCCGCCGGAAAAAAGATTGCCTGCCGATACAGCTGTCGCACTCCCCAGTAATGCGCTCAGAGAGAACTTAGGGTAGTACTCGGCAATCGCCTCCCCGATGCGTGCGTTTGAGGCGGCAAGGCGGCGCTCGGCGACAATGAGGTCAGGTCTGCGGCGCAGTAAGTCGGCTGGCGTTCCCATGGCCTTTAACTGCGGCGCTGCCGGAATGCTTGCGACCATGGCAAGTTGCGTGCGATGAGTACCGGGTGGCGTGCCGAGCATGACATCGAGTGAATTCATGGCCGCATCCAGACCGGTCTGCAGGACCGGTACGGTGGCTTGGACCTGTGCTAAAGCCCCCTCGGTCTGACGAACCTCATGGCTGGCGGCAAGTCCCTTGCTGTAGAGCAATTGGACTTTCTCCAGCAGCCCCTGCTGGGTTTTGACTTGTCGATTCGCGATGTCCAGCCGAGCCTGCAATCCGCGGACAGTGATGTAGATATCCGCCGTCTGTGCGGCAATGGCCAGTCGTGTGGCCGCGGCGCCTGCCTCGGACGCTTGGTACTCGGCCAATGCAGCCTCGCGTCCGCGTCGCAGGCCGCCAAAGACATCCACTTCCCAGCTGGCATTGAGGTCGGCCTCGTAGGAACTGCCATAGCGATCATAGCCGGGGGTTGAGTTCAGTACCTGGCCGAGTGGCGTCTCGACTGATTGGTAGGCGCGGGCGGCCTGGCCGCTGATGTTTCCCGAGGGCCATAAAGCGGCATTGGCGGCGCCTAGTCCTGCCCGCGCCTGCGCGACTCGCGCCTGTGCCTGCGCCAGATCGAGGTTCTGTTCAAGTGCCTTGGCGACGAAGTCGGCGAGCAGTGGATCACCGAAGCCTTCCCACCAGATGACGAGGCTGGCAGGCGTCGCTCCTGGTCTCTGCTCGACAGAAGACTGGCCCAGGTAACGGTCCGGGAGCGGGGCGTCCGGACGGCGATAGTCCGGACCGACCGCACAACCTGTCATCAAGCTGGCGCTGATCAAAAAAGCAGCAGGGCGGAAGGAGCGCATTGAGATTCCTTGAATCGAACATTGTTGGTGACCATATTACTTTATGGTCACTCTCTGTCAATTGAGGCCTCTAGGCTAAATTCAGATATGACTGAAAAATATCGTTCATTTCCGTCATGTGCTGCTTTGGAGTATGCGGTCCTGCATCAACCCAGTCTTGTTGCAACCAGGTTTTGAGCGGTCACGTAGCGGGGTAGTGCATCTTTCTGTGTCGTTTGAAATCTCGTTTGTGACCGTTGACAATAATGGTCACCGGTCTGAATATATGATCCCTGTTCTTTCTATTCAATAAGGGAACCTATGCTCCGGCTCCGACCCATCCCCATTGCAGCCTGCTTGTTGCCTCTCGTCCTGACGGCGTGTGGTGACTCATCCAACATTGACGATCCGCGCACGCAGGCTCCTCTGGTAAGGCCCGGAACGGTTGAGGGCTCATCGGAGACGTCACGTTCATTCACGGGGGTAGTGGCGGCCCGCGTGCAGGGCGATCTCGGCTTTCGGGTCTCCGGCAAGATCCTCGAGCGGCTGGTCGATACCGGCCAGAGCGTTAAACGCGGTCAGCCGCTTATGCGCCTTGACCCTATCGACCTGGGGTTGCAGGCGCGAGCACAGCAAGAGTCGGTCACCGCCGCCAGGGCCCGCGCCAGGCAGACCGCCGATGACGAGGCGCGATATCGCGACCTCGTCGCCGCAGGAGCTGTTTCTGCATCGGCCTACGACCAGGTCAAGGCCGCAGCGGATAGCGCAAAGGCGCAGCTCAGCGCCGCACAAGCCCAGGCCGATGTCGCCCGCAATGCTTCCGGTTACGCGGTGTTATTTGCGGATTCCGACGGTGTCGTGGTGGAAACACTCGCAGAGCCCGGGCAAGTCGTCAGCCCGGGGCAGCCCGTGGTTCGACTGGCCCGTGCAGGCCAGCGCGAAGCCATCGTGCATCTGCCCGAGACGTTGCGTCCTGCAGCCGGATCCACCGCGCAAGCGACGCTTTACGGCAGTACCGCAGGGGCTGTTACAGCGAAGCTCAGGCTGCTTTCTGACTCTGCCGACCCAGTGACGCGCACGTTTGAGGCGCGGTATGTGCTTGAGGGCGCGCTGGCCAATGCCCCGATAGGTTCGACGGTCACGTTGCGGATCGCAGAAGGCGCCGCGCACGGGCAGGCGCTGCAAGTCCCCATCGCAGCCCTTTATGACCCAGGCAATGGCACCGGTGTGTGGGTGATCGCAGGCTCGCCGGCAAAGGTGACCTGGCGTCCTGTTCAGGTGCTGGGATTGAGCGACGATGCCGCGCGCGTGGCAGGCGATCTCAAGGTCGGTGAGCAGATCGTCGCGTTAGGCGCCCATCTGCTGCGCGATGGAGAGGACGTGAGAGTGCCCCAGCAGGATGACGCCCATGTTGCCGGGAGTCATCCATGAGCGAAGGCCGCTTTAATATTTCGGCGATCGCCGTTCGTGAGCGATCCATTACCGTATTCCTGATCTTTCTGATCGCGGTTGCGGGCACCCTGGCGTTCTTCCAACTGGGGCGTGCGGAGGATCCACCGTTTACGGTCAAGCAGTTGACGGTCATTACTGCCTGGCCGGGGGCTACTGCGCAGGAAATGCAGGACCAGGTCGCAGAGCCACTTGAAAAACGCCTGCAGGAATTGAAATGGTACGACCGCTCGGAAACCTATACGCGGCCCGGTCTTGCTTTCACCATGGTGTCGTTGTTGGACCGCACGCCACCCTCACAGGTGCAGGAAGAGTTTTATCAGGCACGCAAAAAGCTCGACGACGAAGCCACCAAGCTACCGGCGGGGGTAATCGGGCCCTTGGTCAACGACGAGTATTCGGACGTGACGTTTGCGCTGTTCGCCCTCAAAGCCAAAGGCGAGCCGCAGCGGCTGCTGGTGCGTGATGCTGAGTCGTTGCGCCAGCAACTGCTGCATGTGCCGGGCGTGAAGAAGGTCAACATCATCGGCGAGCAGGCCGAGCGCATATTTGTTTCGTTCTCCCATGATCGGTTGGCCACCCTGGGCATTGCGCCTCAGGACATCTTTGCCGCGCTGAATAACCAAAACGTGCTCACGCCCGCCGGTTCGATTGAAACAAATGGGCCGCAAGTCTTCCTCCGCCTGGACGGCGCCTTCGATAAGCTGGAGAAGATTCGTGACACGCCGATTGTGGTTCAGGGGCGCACGCTCAAGCTCTCCGACGTGGCCACTGTCGAACGTGGCTATGAAGACCCGGCAACCTTTCTGGTGCGCAGTAACGGAGAAGAGACCCTGCTGCTGGGGGTCATCATGCGCGAAGGCTGGAACGGCCTGGACCTGGGCAAGGCGCTGGACGCCGAGACGACCAAGATCAATGAAGGCATGCCACTGGGCATGACGCTGACCAAGGTGACCGATCAAGCCGTCAACATCGACTCGGCCGTTGGCGAGTTCATGGTCAAGTTTTTTGTCGCGCTGCTCGTGGTGATGCTTGTTTGCTTCCTCAGCATGGGCTGGCGTGTAGGCGTCGTGGTCGCAGCTGCCGTGCCATTGACACTGGCGATCGTGTTTGTGGTGATGGCGGCCACCGGAAAGAACTTTGACCGTATTACCCTCGGTTCATTGATCCTGGCGCTCGGGTTGCTGGTAGATGACGCCATCATCGCGATCGAAATGATGGTAGTGAAAATGGAGGAGGGCTACGACCGCATCAAAGCCTCCGCGTATGCCTGGAGTCATACGGCCGCGCCGATGCTTTCTGGCACACTGGTAACGGCGGTTGGCTTCATGCCCAACGGTTTCGCCCAGTCCACTGCTGGCGAGTACACCAGCAACATGTTCTGGATCGTGGGCATTGCTCTGATCGCTTCCTGGGTTGTCGCAGTGGCTTTCACCCCTTACCTGGGCGTGAAGTTGCTGCCAGACATCAAGCAGGTAGAGGGTGGGCATGCGGCTATCTACGATACCCCGCGCTACAACCGCTTCCGCCGGGTCCTGACCCGGGTCATCGAACTCAAGTGGCTGGTGGCTGGTACGGTTATCACGCTGTTTGTCGTGGCCGTCCTGGGCATGGGCCTGGTGAAGAAGCAGTTCTTCCCGACGTCAGACCGTCCCGAGGTGATGGTCGAGGTGCAGATGCCCTACGGAACCTCCATCGAGCAGACCAGTGCCACTGCGAAAAAGGTCGAGGCCTGGCTGCAAAAGCAGGAAGAGGCAAAAATCGTCACGGCCTATATCGGGCAGGGCGCGCCGCGTTTCTTCCTGGCGATGGCGCCAGAACTGCCGGATCCGTCATTCGCCAAGATCGTGGTGCTGACGTCCAGCCAGGAGGCACGGGAAACCCTCAAGCTGCGTTTTCGCGAGGCGGTCGCTGCCGGGCTCGCCCCAGAGGCCCGTGTCAGGGCGACTCAAATTGTGTTTGGTCCGTATTCACCCTATCCCGTCGCCTACAGGGTAATGGGGCCTGACCCGACGAAGCTGCGTGAGATTGCGGGCCGTGTACAAGCGGTCATGCACGCGAGTCCGTTGATGAGGACGGTCAACAGCGACTGGGGCCCGCTGGCGCCGACCCTGCATTTCAGCCTGGATCAGGATCGCTTGCAGGCGGTTGGACTGACCTCCAGCGCCGTCGCCCAGCAGTTGCAATTCCTGCTGGCGGGCGTGCCGATCACGTCGGTTCGTGAAGACATTCGTTCAGTGCAGGTGGTTGGGCGCGCTGCAGGCGATATACGTCTGGACCCTGCGCGGATTGAAGGGTTTACATTGGTGGGCGCCGTAGGCCAGCGGATCCCTCTGTCCCAGGTCGGAGAGGTGGATGTGCGTATGGAGGATCCGATCCTCAGGCGCCGTGACCGTACACCGACGATCACCGTGCGTGGCGATATTGACGAAGGCCTTCAACCACCTGATGTATCGGGTGTGATCATCAAGCAACTGCAGCCGATTATCGCCACGCTCCCCGCCGGCTATCGGATCGAGCAAGCGGGTGCAATCGAGGAGTCGGGCAAGGCAGGCCAGGCGATAGTGCCGCTGGTTCCGATCATGATTGCGCTGACGCTGCTGATCATCATCGTCCAGGTGCGTTCGATCTCGGCAATGATCATGGTGTTTTTCACCGCACCGCTGGGTCTTATTGGCGTGGTGCCGACGCTGCTGATGTTTCATCAACCGTTTGGTATCAACGCCCTGGTTGGGCTGATCGCGCTGTCGGGCATCCTGATGCGCAACACGCTGATTCTGATCGGGCAGATCCATCACAACGCCCAGGAAGGCCTGGATCCTTTTCACGCCGTCATCGAAGCCACGGTACAGAGGGCCCGCCCGGTACTGCTGACGGCGATGGCGGCCATCCTGGCATTCATCCCGCTGACCCATTCTGTTTTTTGGGGCACGCTGGCCTACACACTGATCGGCGGTACTTTGGTCGGCACCATCATGACGTTGGTGTTCCTGCCGGCGATGTACGCCATCTGGTTCAAAATCCGCCCTGGCAACGCGAGCAAGGCTCAAGCAGTGCAACCTGCCTGAGCAAGGGGTGTTCGAGGGGAGGGCGCCCGCGTCCTCTCGTCTATCAAGTCGCCAAAGCTGCTGCTTCTGTAGGCGCGGACTGAACAAGGACGAGGTTCAAATGGTTACAGTGAAGTAAGCTGCTGCATGAGCTAACGTTCATGCATGCGCTTTTCCTATAACTCGCTGGATCCTGCCCCGATGAGAGACCTGCCGCCTACCGCGACCTTGCGCGCCTTTGAAGTTGCCACCCGCCACCCGACGTTTACTGCAGCCGCACAGGAACTGCATGTGACTCAAAGCGCGGTCAGCCACCAGCTCAAACACCTTGAGGCGCTTTGGGGGCTGCCGCTGTTTGAACGTGGCAAGGCGTTACGCCTCACGGCAGCGGGGGCTGCGCTGGCGCCCATCGTGCGGGAGTTTTTCATCAGCCTGGAGGCGACTTTGGGTGATCTGCGCGAGCAAAAGGGCCGGGTTCGGCTCAGCGTCAGCACCACCTATTCCTTCGCGCTCAAATGGCTGCTGCCACGCTTGCCGCGCCTGTCTCGCCAGCATCCCGAGCTGCTGGTCTCGCTGGACACCACGGATAAAATCATCCACTTCTCTCACGGTCAGGCTGATGTTGCGATCAGGCTCGGCAAGGGCAATTACCCAGGCCTGCATTCGGAGTTCCTGTTTGGGGAGCAGGTATTTCCCGTGGCCAGTCCTGAACTGCTGCGGCGCGTTGGCACACCGCAAAGCCCGGCAGACTTGTTGCATTTCCCGCTCCTGACTCGGGATGGCGCCGAGTTGGTGCCAAAGTGGGAGGTGTGGTTTCAAGCCGTGGGGTTGGCCTATTTGCCGCTCCAGGAAAGCGTCAGGTTTGGCGATACCAACATGACGGTCGAGGCGGCTTTGCTCGGCCAGGGCGTTGCATTGGTGCGCAGCGGGCATGTCGAGAACGAAATCAGCGATGGCCGTTTGGTGCGGCTGTTTGATGTGCCGCTTCCATCGCCGCTCGCTTACTACTTCGTCTGCCCCAAGGGCATCGAATCCCAGCCGCACATCGCCAGCTTTCGCCAATGGCTGGTCAGCGAGGCTCTGAAGGTCCAAACGACCGGATGAGTGAGTCATGAGTATCCGTTCATGATGCGCTGAGGAGACTTCGCTTTAGCCCCGGCGCCGGATTGCCTACAGTGGGGCATGCCTACTCATCTCATCCTCCTCGTGCTTTTCGCCGCGCTGCTGCATGCCAGCTGGAATGCGCTGCTGCGTAGCGGCGCCGACCGGCTGTGGTCCATGACGGTGATGTGCATTGCCATCGCCATCGCCAGTGTCGTCGCCGCAGCGTTCATGGTGTCCCCTGCGTTTGAAAGCTGGGGCTACGCGGTGCTGTCGGGGTTGCTGCATGTGGGCTACAACCTGTTTCTGGTGCGCAGTTACCGCGTCGGCGACCTGGGGCAGATCTATCCGATTTCACGTGGCTCGTCGCCGGTGCTGATCACCTTGGGCGCAGCCGTGTTTGCCGGGGAAAGCATCACGCCTGGCGAGTTACTCGGTATTGCGCTGGTGTCCGGCGGGATTATTTCGCTGGCCTTCAGAGGGCGCAGTCTGTCGGTTCCCAGCCTGCCCTATGCGCTGGGAACGGGCGGATTTATCGCGGCCTACAGCGTGGTCGACGGCATCGGCGCCAGGCTCTCCGGTGCGCCGCTTGCCTACACGGTGTGGATGTGCGCGCTGTGGGGCGTGCTGATGCCGATGGTCTACATCGGCCTGCGCGACACCCGCAGCTTGTTCCGCATCCGGCCTGGAACAGTGACCGCGTTGGTCGGCGGGCTGGTCTCTTTACTCGCCTATGGAATGGTCATTTACGCCATGAACGAAGCGCCACTGGGCGCGGTATCGGCATTGCGCGAAACCAGCGTGCTGTTTGCGGCGTTGATCGGCTATGTGTTTCTCGGCGAAACACTCACCCCCCGCCGGATACTGGCGTGCGTAGTGATCGCCAGCGGCACCCTCATCATCGGCTGATACAGCCAACGGCTCAGGAGCAATGTTTAATGGTCAATGTCTCGCAGGCACCGCTGATTCTAATCACGGGTGGAAGTCGTGGAGTGGGGGCGGCAACCGCCCGGCTGGCCGCCGAAAGAGGTTATGACGTTGCGATCAGCTACGTTGCCAACCAGTCCGCAGCGCTGGCGGTAGTTGCGGATGTAGAAGCATTGGGGCGCCGGGCATTGGCGATGCGGGCCGACAGTGCGGACCCGCAACAGGTGGCCGATGTGTTCGCGGCCATCGACCGCACGTTCGGTCGCATCGACGTACTGGTCAATAACGCCGGGATGCTCGCACCTCAGTCACGCCTGGAGGCCCTCGGCTTCGAGCGGATGCAGCGCATCTTTGCGGTCAATGCCATTGGGCCAATACTCTGTGCCCAGCAGGCGGTGAAGCGCATGTCTTACCGCTACAACGGCCCGGGCGGGGTGGTGATCAATGTCTCATCGGCCTCGGCACGCCTTGGCAGCCCCAATGAGTACGTCGACTATGCGGCGTCAAAGGGCGCGCTGGAGACTTTCACCATCGGGTTTGCCAAGGAGGTGGCTCGGGAAGGGATACGGGTCAACTGTATTCGCCCCGGACATATCTATACCGACATGCACGCCAGCGGCGGTGAGCCGGGGCGGGTGGATCGTGTCAAGGACTCGATCCCCATGGGGCGGGGCGGTCAGCCGGAGGAAGTGGCGCGCGCGATTCTATGGCTGGCGAGCGCGGAGGCATCCTTCGTTACCGGTACATTCCTCGACGTAACGGGGGGTAGATGAGTCAAAGGCTCATCGGCTTCAAGTAACAGCGTGCGGCCTCACCTTGCGACTCAAACCCGGTGTCTTGCCCGTAATGCGCTTGAATGCGCGGCTGAAAGCGGCCTGGGAGGTATAGCCCAAGCGCTGCGCCACCTCTTCAATCGGCAGCCTTTCGAGCGTCAGCCACTGGCTTGCCAGCCGCATTCGCAGTTCGGTGACGTAGCGCAGCGGGGTCATGCCAATCGTCACTTGAAAGCGGTCTGCGAAGGCCGAGCGCGAGGTGTTGCAGTGCTCGGCCAGCTGCGCAACAGTCCAGTCGCGGCCCGGTTGTTGATGGAGCGCCAGCAGGGCACCGGCCAAGCGTGGATCGCGCAAGGCGGCGACCAGGCCAGAGGCATTCCCGCAGGCGCACTCCACCCAGCCGCGAACGACCATGGCGGCCACCACGTCAGCCAACCGCGCGAGGATACCGGCAAAGCCGATACGCGCGGCGCTGACCTCGCGCTCCATGGTGGTCAGGATCGGCACCAGTCCGGGGTAACGCTGGCCGCCGGCATCAATCAGCATCAGTCCCGGCATCAGCCGGCCAAGGCCATGGATACTGCCCAGTTCAAACTCCATGCAACCACTGAACAAAATAGTGCTCGGCGTGGGGCTGGCATCGGTTCCGGTATTAACCGCGCTGACGGTGTCACCTAAGGGCGCGCCGTCCAGGCGGTCGATGTCTTGAACAGGCGCGTCCGGATCGGAAAACAGTTGGTGGGCCGCACCGTGGGAAATGAACACGGCGTTGCCGGCAGATAGCGCGTAGGTGCTGCCGTCCTCCATTCGCAGCACGGCATTGCCGACGGCCATGAAGTGGAACCAGGCGTGCCCAGGTTTTTCCGCGAAGCCCAAACCAAAGGTTGGACCTGCCTGGATACGCCGGTATTCGACGCCACGCAGGCGCATGCCGCGCAACAGCTCGTTGATGAGGTCCGAGGAAAGAGCAAACTGATCTGTTGGCATTATTCAGGTGTTTTAGTCAAAAAGGAGAGATTTTCGATCATAGATCATCCAGCTTCCCGCGCCTAGACTTCGGCTCGCCATGAAGATTGGGAGATCCGTGCAATGACTGACTGTGTATGTAACACCGTATCCGACCGCCATTGCGGCGTCGGTGCGGACGTAGAGCCTGCGACGCCCGCGTGGATGGCCGTCTTCTCGCTGGCAATGGGTGTGTTCGGATTACTGACCGCTGAGTACCTTCCGGCCAGTTTGTTGACGCTGATGTCTGCCGACCTGGGGGTGTCCGAAGCGCTGGCTGGCCAGGCGGTAACGGTGACCGCCGTGGTGGCGCTGTTCGCCGGCTTGCTGGTGCCCGGCCTGACCCGCGGCATCGACCGACGTTGGGTGCTGCTGGGTTTTTCCACGTTGATGGTCGCCTCCAATCTGTTGGTCGCCGTTTCCTCCAGCTTCGCGGTGCTGTTGGTGATGCGCATCTTGCTGGGCATTGCCCTTGGCGGGTTCTGGAGTATGGCGGCGGCGGTGGCGATGCGCTTGGTGCCGAGTGCGTTGTTGCCCCGGGCGCTGTCGATCATTTTCAGTGGCATTGCCGTCGGGACGGTCGTTGCAGTACCGCTGGGCAGCTATCTGGGCGGGCTGTACGGCTGGCGCAGCGCGTTCTTTGCCGCGGCGGCGGTAGGCATGGTGACCCTGGCTTTCCAGTCGTTCACGCTGCCGCGCCTGGCGCCGCGCCGGCCGGCACGTCTGCGCACTGTGCTCGAGGTGTTGCAGCGCCCGGGCATCGCCATGGGGATGTTCGGTTGTGTGCTGGTGCACAGCGGCCACTTTGCGATGTTCACTTATGTTCGGCCATTCCTTGAAGGGACGACTGGCATCGGCCCGCAGGGGCTGTCGTTGATGTTGTTGGGTTTTGGCGTGGCGAACTTCGCCGGCACGCTGTTGGCCGGCAGGCTACTGGAGCGTCACCCGCTGGCCACGCTGGTGTTGATGCCGGCGCTGGTCGGCGTTGCAGCCCTGGCGCTGGTGCTGTTGCCGGCCTCGGTGCCGGGGCAGGCGCTACTGCTGGCGGTCTGGGGCTTGGCCTTTGGTGGTGTGCCGGTGGCGTGGTCGAACTGGGTCGCCAGCGCGGTACCTGACCAGGCGGAAAGTGCCGGAGGGATGGTAGTGGCCTCTGTGCAGTCGGCCATCGCCACGGGCGCCGCTGCTGGCGGTGCAGTGTTCAGCTTCGGTGGCAGCGCAGGCGTATTCGTAGCGGCGGCCATGCTGATGCTGCTGGCCGCGTTGCTGATTGCGCTGCGTGTCCGCGTGCCATCTGCCCAGGGCGTACGCCAGCCCAAGCCCGCGTTGCACCTTTGATCCGGTTTGCCAAAACCGCTTCGATCCCGTTCGTCACCAGGAGATACCCCATGAACAATACGACGTCTCACCAAGGACGCCTCAAATCGTTGCGCGCGGCCGGTATCGGCAACGCGCTCGAATGGTTCGACTGGACCCTGTACGCCACCTTTTCGGTGTACCTGGCAAGCAACCTGTTCGACAAGACCGATGCGCGCTCGGCGATGCTCGCGACCCTTGCGGTGTTTGCGGTTGGCTTTGTCGCACGCCCTGTCGGCGGCTGGTTGTTTGGCCGGCTGAGCGACCGACTGGGGCGCCGGACCATCATGGTGCTCACCATGCTGCTGCTTGCGATCAGCAGCCTGGGCATCGCGCTTATCCCTGACTACCAGAGTATTGGCCTGTATGCATCGGTCGCGCTGCTGTTTTTCCGGCTGATGCAGGGGCTCGCCCATGGTGGCGAGACAGGGGTTTCCTATACCTATGTCGCCGAGATCGCCCCAAGCAAGCACCGTGGCTTATGGTCCAGTTCCGTGTATGTGGGGGTGACGCTGGGCGTGATGGCGGCAACGGCCGTGGCGGCAGTTCTGACTTGGCTGCTGGGGGCGCAGGCCATGGGTGACTACGGCTGGAGGATTGGCTTCGCCATCGGTGGAGTACTCGGTATTTATGCGCTGTTTTTGCGCCGTGGCGCCCAGGAGTCTCATGTATTTGTAGAGCAGCAGGGTCTGGTGCGGCCGCCGCGCAAGCTGTCCAAGGGCGAAATGCTACGCGTGGCGCGCAACATCGTCATGCTTGCAGCGGCCGCCAATGTCACTTACTACGCGTGGGTCACGTTCGGCGCCTCGACGGCGATTGCCCAGGGCATGGACGCCACGGGGGCCTATGTGGCCAGCCTTCTCGCGCAGCTCCTCTGTGTGTGCTGGTTGCCAGTCTGCGGGATGGTGTCCGATCGGGTAGGGCGCCGGCCCATGGTCATCACCTGGGGCCTGGGCGTGATCGTGCTGACCTATCCCCTTTCGATAATGGTGACCACTGAGCCCTGGACGCTGTTCCTGGCCCAGGTGCTGGGGCTGGGCGCCTGGTCGCTGATCGCGGCGATTTTCCCTGCTGTGCTGTCCGAGCAGGTGCCGACCCAGGCAAGGGCACAGGGCGTCGGTTTGGTCTCGTCGGTTTCAGTGGCGATCTTTGGCGGCACCGCCCCTTATCTACACAACTATCTCAGCGGCGCCGACCTTGGCTATCTGTACGTCAGCTATGTGATCGGGTTGGGCGTCGTCACTGTGCTGGCAGGGTTTCTTATCGACGAAACAGCGGGCATCGACCTTGCGCACATCAAGGCGCCTGGCGCTCGAGTCAGCGTAAATACATTGGCTGGTCGAGCTGCAGAATCAGCCGATCAAAGGAGTACGACTCAATGAATTCCACAGACCTCAAAAACACCGCTGCGCGAGGTGAGCGCCCGGGCGCCAACGTGACCGTCAGCCAGACTTCGGGCCCACGTCAGGCCGCACGCGAGACCTGGGTCGAAGTTCCTTGCGAGTCGGGCCCGGCGGCCGCCTGGTGCTACTCGGACCGTCGCTCCTATAGCCCGGGTGATTCGGTTTGCCTGTATCTGTCGTCGAACCGCCCGCACGTGCGGCTGCGGATCTATCGTGATGGCGCCATCGCCCGCACGCTGCATACCACCGACAGCCTTGACGCTCGATTCCACCCCATACCCGAACGTGCCTACGAGCATGGCTGCCAATGGCCTGTCTTCATGCAATGGTCAATTCCGGCGGATGCCGAGCAGGGTGGCTACATAGTGGAAGTGCGGGACGGCGACGACAGCGTCCTCGGGCATCATCTGTTTATCGTCAAGGCGCTGTGCAAGCGTGCCGATGCGTTGGTGCTCGTCGCGGCCACCTCGACGTGGGCCGCTTATAACGACTGGGGCGGCGCCAATCATTACTTTGGCATTCACCCCGGCACGCCACGTGGCCGCTCGCCGTTGCTGTCGGCGCAGCGCCCCTGGGCGCGAGGGCAGGTGTGGCTGCCGGCCGATGCGCCACGTTGCGTCAACGCGACCCGGCCCCGCAAGCCAGGGCCGGCGCGCTATGAGTTCATCGAATGGGCCTCCCTTAACGGCTACGCCAAGTACTACGCGCTGGCGGGGTGGGCTTCCTTCGAGAGACCTTTTGTGGTCTGGGCCGAGCAGCAAGGTTATACGGTGCATATCCTGACCCAGGACGATTTGCATCACGACCCCCACGCGCTTGAGGGCTACGCCTGCGCCGTCTTCATCGGGCACGACGAGTACTGGACGCGGGAAATGCGTGACCATGTCGACGCCTTTGTCGAGGAGGGCGGCAAGGTCGCGCGCTTCGCCGGCAATTTCATGTGGCAGATTCGCCTGGAGGATGAAGGCCGGCGGCAGGTGGCCTACAAGTACGATGCCGGTGCGCTCGATCCTGTGGCCGCTACCGAGCCTCATCGGCTAACGGGGGCCTGGGAAGATCCGAGGGTGAATCACCCCGGGGCAACGACGTTCGGGGTGAATGCTCTGCGGGGGATTTACGCCAGCTTTGGAGGCATGGCGCCGCGCAGCCCGCGCGGGTACACAGTCTTCAGGCCCAAGCACTGGGCGTTCATGGGGACGGGCCTCGGCTACGCGGATATGTTCGCGGACGAAGCCAACCTCTTCGGCTATGAGGTGGATGGCCTGGAATACACCTTCGTCGACGGCCTCCCGGAACCGCTCTACACAGACGGGGCGCCCTGCGGATTGCAAATTCTCGCCATGGGCTGGGCGGCCAATGCCGAGCATGGCCGGTCCGAGGATGCCTATTCATTCATGCTCGGCGATGGCGATGCGCGGTTTCGTGCTTCCGTACTGGCGCCGGACCTCAGCGACGCCAGCATCGATATGCATAGCCGCGGGGCCGGCATGGTGGTGCACTTCCACAAAGGTCGAGGCGAGGTGTTTACCGCCGCCACCTGCGAATGGGTGCATGGGCTCATGCAGGCAGACATCTACACCGTGATGATCACCAACAATGTGCTTGAGCGTTTCCTGCGCAATACGTAACTATTGAGAGCTAGGTCTGCCGCGTGCTTGACCACCGTTGGCGCCGTTGACCTGCCGATGTTTGGAACGACCGTCAATGCCTGTCAGTCTATCTAGACCTACTCATTTTGACTCACCGGGTTGTTGCCGGCGGCTGCAGCTCACTCAGCGGTGTATTTACTGAGACCTTACATTTATCGTCCCCCACCGCCAGGCCGCCGGCATCGTTGGCTTCAGCTGCTACGAACATGGGTGAGAAACTCGAGAGTTTTCAATTTCGTCTCCTTGCATTAGTTATTTCTGTGAAAAAACGAGTTCTAATCGTGAAGGCCGGATTCAATCGCTCCCGGCGTTGATAGGATTTGGTTGGCGTTTCTCGATTGAGAACTTAAGCAGCGCCGCACATCGAAAAATCCCATGGGCGAATTTGCTGTAAGGCATCGTCAGGAAGAAGGCCATAACGAATCCTAAGTGGATCGCCAGCAGCAGCGGCATGGCTGGAAACTCCCGCCAGGCTAGCAACGCCAGACCGCTAAGGCTGACCAGAAACAGCAGGGCTATGAAACCACGGTCCATGGGCCTTTGGTTCGCATCGCCGTGTTCGGGATCACGCCGGAAGTTCAACCACAACAAGCCTGCAGGACCCACCAACAACCCGACGCCGCCTAGTACGCCGAGAATCACTGGAAGGCTGAAGAGAGGGTAGGGTGCGGACCAGTTGAGGAAGTAGTGGAAAAGCGTGGCCACACAAGTGGCTGCAAAGCACAACAGAAAGCCATAGAACGTCAAGTGGTGGAAGCGACGTCGCCAGAGCGTGAATTTGTCATCGGCGTTGCTGCACCCCTCACCATGACCGCCGTCCAGGTACTTGAGCTTAGCGACATTGGCTGTCGCCTCGATGGCTGCCGATGCCTTCAGGGAAGTAGGAACTTGGGCGGGTGACACATTTTTCCAGAAACGCCTCACGCCAATCCCTAACGCCAATATGGAGAAACCAAACACGGCGCCAAACATCAATGCAAGGGTGTTATGAGGGAAAATGCCGTAGAAATTACCGCCCGGCATTTCACGGAACAGGTTGCCCATGATGGCCAGCGTCAGACACAAAAACAGCGCCAGGCCAATACCCGAGGCTACAGCGAGGGTCAGCCCATTACGCTGATAAAGCTGGCCAAATGGTCTAGGCCATGCGTATTCCCCATAGGTATCGACCCTCACCTTGGCCATGGCTTTTGGAACATTGACCGCAAACTCGTGCGGGGCTGCGTACTGACAAGAATGCAAGCATGCGCCGCAGTTGTGACACAAGTTGGCCAAGTAATGGATGTCTGCTTGCCCGAACGCCAGTCGGCGCGTCATGGCTGGAAAAACTGCGCAAAACCCTTCGCAATAACGGCACGAGTTGCAAATGGTCATTTGTCGCTGAACTTCAGTCTCATCGACATTTAGAACCGGAATCAACGGGTTGGCAGTTTTGGGATCATAAAGCTGCATATCGAGATCCCCCTGTCTCTGATTTGGAAGCAATGTCTGCGCTGGCTGCGGCTTGGATCCCGGCAACGCGACCGAAAGCAGTGCCGATGGCCATGCCAATCCCGGCTGTGTAACCTTTTCCCAGTACGTTCCCGGCCATCATCTCCCCTGCGACGAACAAGTTGGGGCTAGGCTTGCCGTTGAAATGAACGGCAGAGGTTTCGTCAGTCGCCAGTCCCAAGTATGTGAACGTAACCCCCGGCTTGAGCGGATATGCATAGAAAGGGGGGTTAACTAGAGGGCGCGCCCAGTGAGTCTTCGCAGGGGTTAGGCCCTCAGTGTGGCAGTCATCGAGCGCCGTATGATCGAATGTCCCTGCCTGGCATGCCTGATTGAAATCTTCCACCGTCTTAACGAAGGTCTCGACGGGCAGGTTTAGTTTCCGGGCAAGCTCTGCCAGTGTGTTAGCGGTGGTGCCTGGAAACACAGGTGGCATGAATCTGCCTATAGCTTGCTGGTCGATGATTGAATACGCTTGCTGACCGGGCTGCCCTGCGACCAGTCGACCCCAGATGGCATAACGTTTGGGCCAGAAATCCTCGCCTTCATCGTAGAAGCGCTCACCTTCCCGATTGACTACGACCCCAAGAGACACACAGTCGATACGGGTGCATATCCCTCCATCGTAGAGAGGAGCCCGCGCATCAATCGCAACCATGTTGGCTTGAGTCGGGTCACCGATGACATCCGCGCCCAGCGCTATCATGCGTTTAAGTAGCACTCCGGTATTGAAACGCGTGCCGCGAATCAAAAAGTTATCGGAGGGCCATTCACCCCGTTCGTTCTGGCCCCAGGCTTCTCGCAACCATTCACGGTTGGATTCAAAACCGCCAGCAGCGAGCACACAGGACTTGGCCTCGATCCGTTCAGCCGGCAGATGCTCGTCATCCACCACGCGTTCAGGGAGATGTGCAGCAATGAACTTTCCGTCCTTGAGCTCGATATCGGTGACCTGGGCGTTATAGCGAATCTGAACGCCTATTCGCTCAGCGCTTCGGAAATAAGCATTGACCAAGGCTTTGCCACCGCCCATGAAAAAGGCATTTGTCCTTGCAACATGGAGAGCGCCGGAGAGCGGCGCCTGGAAGTGAACGCCGTGGGAGCGCATCCAGTCTCGGCAGTTGGAAGATGCAAGGATCGTGATTCGGGCAAGTTTTTCATTCGTGATCCCGCCGGTGACCTTCAGCAAATCCTGCCAGTACTCTTCCTCTGGGTAGGCGTCTACTAGAACGTCTTGCGGCGCATCATGCATACACCGAAGGTTACGTGTGTGCTGCGAATTGCCACCCCGCCAAATCTTGGGCGAGCCTTCCAGAAGCATGACGCTCGCACCAGCCTCCCGCGCCATCAGCGCAGCGCATAAGGCGGCATTACCCCCTCCGATGACTAACACATCAATCATTGTTATTTTCCTCGACTCGACTCTACAACCGGCTGGAGCACGGTGCTCCTTGTGAGTGAGCGAAGCTTAATGCGAGGTCTGAGTGGTCGAAAGAACGTGCTAGCAGCAGGGCCTTTACTTTTACTAAAGGCCTACCTGATGGAGAGCCTCTGGCAGTTGAAGGCTTGCCCCCGGCCAAAGGTGCATATTCACTAGCTCACGGCTGACCTCAAGAAGAACGACGCGCGTGGCTAACGCAGCAGGGGACAGCTCGTCGTCCGAAAGGCTGGCTAGGAAGTTGCGGCGCCCCACGTGGTCGTCAGAGATTTCGACCATGCGAAGTTCTGCATCCCCTAAGCGAGCGGCGGCGGCACCTGGCTGTATTGTCGCCGCATGTCCAGCTTTGACTGCTTGCATCAGCGTCGCTAGCCCATCGATCTCCATCACGATGTGAGGGACGGTCTCACTGCGCTCAAACGCCGTGATTATGCTAGTGCGTAATCCGTGCTGTGCACTGGGCATAACCAACGGTACATGCCCGAGTTGATCAATTTGCACGGTATCGCCTTCAGGGATATCAAGCAGAGTCGGGACTGCTATGACAAACAGCTTTTCGTCGAGCAACGGAGTGACGTGCCATCGCCTTCCGGCATCGGCTTGGAACACAACCGCCAGATCTAACTGCCGAGCGTTAAGCTGGCTCGCGAGATGGCCGGATAACATCTCCACTAAGTGCAGCTGAATGTCAGGGTAGCGGGTGCGCATGCGCTCGATCAGAGGCAACGCCAGAACGCTGGCCGTAGTGGGTGGCAGGCCCACACTGACGTATCCGCTCATGCGACCTCGCTGAGCGGCATGTACCGCATTACCTATCTGCCTTACCGCAAGTTGCGCATGGTGAAGAAACGCCATGCCGGCGCTGGTCGGTGTCACGCCAGTGGTCGTGCGATTGAGTAACCGAGTACTCAGTTCATTTTCCAGCTTACTGACTTGCTGGCTTAAGGCAGAAACCCCCAGGCCAAGCTGAGCAGCAGCCCGGCTCAAGCTTCTGTGTTCGGCAATCTTAAGAAAGTATTGAAGCTGTCTGAGCTCCATCAGGAGAGTTCCTTCGATAGGTCGTTTTGCTGCTCGACCTGGGTTAGGTTGAACGTCCTTTCGCGGGGCTGATGGACGATTGAGGCTTGGTTAGGACAGCGTTTTATTCACGTGTACAGGCTTTGTGAATCGTCGGCGTAACCTGGCGTTAAAGGCTTTCAGGATCGCCAAAGAACATTTTGACTCCGCTCTAACACGGTATTTACAACCAGAAAAAAACTAATTATGCCCCCAATTGTGCCCCCATTCGAACCGGGTGCGCGAGCGATCGAGAATGGCGATTTCTGATGCGGAGCATGATGGACTTCCACGGTTTTCAGTGTACGCCAGTCGGCTTGTTCGGAGCATGCCTGATGATTGGTTGCCCAGGGCAGGGCATCAAGCGCACTTTAGGACCGTACAGCGTCCTTGCGCATCTATCATTTTCAACTTGATCGCTGCTCGGCAAACCCAGGCGGCTGGTCTACGTGAGCCGTAGCTAGGCGAGCTGTGCGTCGCGCTCGTGACAGTGCTGGCACCGGCTACGAATGCCGCGACAGTCATGCCGGTTGAGTGGGAATGAATCAGGCCATGCTCGGACTACGGCTCGTCACGCGGATGGCCACGGCCTTGGTGATCGTGCCTTCTGACTCGCTACATTCCGAGTTGGTCGAGCCGCGTGCAGATGGTATGGAGTCGCATCATTTTGCCGGACACTTCTTCGCTCGCGCTCGACAACCTAGCGGTCACTGATCCGGCTGGTTACGCTGGCCTTGAGGATGGTGTCGATTGGCACTGGGATCGTATCTTTGCAGGTGCCGCGTTGACGACATTGCTGGGTGTTGGCGCGGAGTTGGCCGCACTGGAGAATCGCCAAAACGGTGATCGCGTCATCGTCGCAGGGCGTGACAGCATGCAGGACAGCGTGAATGAGGTCGGGCAGGAGATGACCCGACGCAACCTCAGCATCCAGCCAACGCTGACTGAGCGTCCCGGATTGCCGGTCCGCGTCATCGTCAATCGCGATCTGATTCTGAGGCCGTATCAGCCTCTGTTCTTCGATCGGGGGGATATCAAGATGACCACATCGCGCAAGCTGCGGCTGGGGCCGCTCCCCAAGACCGAGAGCGTCAAGCTGACCATCATGTGCCCAGCGAGATTGAAAGCCGACTTGGACCGCTATGCGGCATTATACGGTCAAGCGTATGGCGAGACCGTCGATGCGGCGACTCTCATTCCGTACATGCTGGAGGCCTTTATGGCAGGGGACAGGGGATTTAAGAAGGGCGACCCGAAATAGCCGCGTAGGCCACACTAGGCTTACGGTTCCCCATTGCGCATTCGGGAATTCTGAAGCCTGGATCGAGCGCGAGGGACCGGTTCAACTTGGCTAGGGAACGGTCTTCAAGGGCGGCTGGACTGTTAGCCGAGCCGGCCATGGCGTTCGAGTATTCGCATCAAAACGCTGTTCGCATGACTGAAGTTCTCGCGCTGATCGCGAAGCTCATAGGCCCATTTTTCGCCGTGGAAGAGATTGTTGCGTAGGCGCCAGACGATCATCAGGAGAGCTAACATTCGGTCGCGTGGGGTGTCGTTCACCCCTTCAACAACCTCCTGAACGAGACCAAGGTGGTCTGAGGGCCGGAGTTTCAAGTGCGGGAAATGGTGAGTCAATTCACCGTCGGCATAGTAACGATTCCGAAAATAGGCAAGCTCCCCCTCGTAGAGCTCAGCTCCTAGCGTTCCGTCCAAAGTCCAGGCATCGATTCGATCGCGGATGCGATCAGTCCGGGCGTGGTTCTCCATGATCTGTGCCTCGAAAAGACTCCAAAGAAAGGCGAAGTCGAATATGACGCGGCGATCAAGATCTGGTAGGCGCCGAAAGCCGGGGGCTCGGGCTTCAAGCCATTGTTCACTTGCACTAAGTTCCTTGTCAGTCATGGCTCAGTCGTCCAAGTCTTCGTTGCGTGGGTCCAAGTCCGAAAAGTCCGTTAGCGTGTCGCAGTTCAGACAGTGGTACATCTGTGATGCATCTTGAAAGTGCATGCCGCACAGGCAGCCGCAGTAGGGGCAACATTCATAGATCTCAAGGTCGCCCCATTCCCATACCCCAAGATACTCCGGCACAGCGTCACGGTCATAGCCAATGACCTGGAACGCATCAGCGTTCTTGGCGACAAATCCGTCTAGGCCAGCGCGCATGAGAATGGGCTAGATCTCTGCAGGCTCGATTGCGAACCACTCGCCGCGCACATGGGTCGACTCGAAATGCTGATGAAGCTGGCGTTCAAGCTGAAAGGCATCGGCTACTTCGATCCATCCAAGCAGTTTCAGATCAAGAGGGTTACCAGTCTGGAGATTGCGCTTACGCTCCTCGATGTTCTTCGCGACCCCGATCTTGATAGGAGAGCATCCGTTTTCATCTTCACCAATGAAATAGACCGGCATCTTATTTCCCCTAGGCCTTCAACCGAGCCGGTCGAGCAGCATTTCGACCATTTCTTTGTTCGAGTAGGCGACAATGTCGAGCGGACGGTTTTCCTGCCGCATTAGCGCGATTAGGACACAGGCCGTGAAGGCCCAGAATGATGAATCGGCTGGCAAAGTGTAGCCACGGATCATTGCTGTCAGCCGTTCGTTGATCGGTGGGTATTCGCTATCGCCCCAACGTGCATGGGGCGGCGTCATCGCATGAACGACAACGGCGGCGAGCGTGATGCCCATCGCGCGCTTGTTCTGGACCTGGGCGAAATCGTGTCCGTGTACCTTCGCATAGGCGGCGAGCTCGCTTGTCATGAAAGTTCGGGCATAGGTGTCGCAGGCGATTTCCTCTTCAGGTCGCGTAGAGGGCGCGCGTTTATCGGCGCAGAACATTACGTGCTGGAATTCGTGTAGCAGGGCGAAGGCCAAGGCGAGCGCAACAAGGTCGAATGCCGCCATGTGCTGAATGTTGCCCAGGCCATCACGGTCGGCGCTCGGCAGGGGGATGTCCATCGGCCAGGATACGTCTGAGGTCTGTTCGGCTGTGATGAGCGACTGGGCGGCGGCGATGCGCTGCTTGTAGTCGAATTCATATTGGCCGCGTTCTTCATCGACACTGAGGGCTTGGTCGAGCGGTAACCCGTTGGATGTCGCGACAACTAAGGCTGGTGCGTACACTTCGATGGCCCGCCACGAGCTGAAACCAAGTAGCCAGAACAAGTCGATCGTCTTAGTGTCGAACTGGATACGTTTCTCGTTGGCATTCATCGTCACGCCCTTTTTACTTGGCGCGATCTCGACGGCATGGCCGTATTGGCTCCAAAGACCGCTTATTTCATCGGCTCGCTCGGGCACGGCGCCGCGGAGGAGATGTAGGATGATCGTCCGGTCAGATGGCTCATTCGTCATTGTCGTTGTCTATTCTGTGCTCGTGGGGGGCAGGTGGTTGGCGACGGTCACGCGGCTTGCTCGTCACAGCGGGTTTGCCGTCCATCTGTAGATGAGTGACCGATGAGATGACTGAGTTCGCCCAAATCGTGCTGCATTCGATGTCGCCATCGCGTTCAAACCAGTGGGTCGCGCCGGGGATGAGATCAAACGGGATGGGATGTGTTGCCAATGGGTTGTGAAACACTTCCAGTTCCTGACACCAAGCTTCGCCCCACGGCCAGAGTGCTTGGTATTCGGCACTGTCGACGGCAAGGTTGAAATCGATAGGCTCTAGTGCGCCCGGAGTTCGGTCGAAGAGAATGCCGCGCCTGATCATCGTCAGCCCGGGCGGTCGCCATCCTGCCAAGAAACCCATGCGGTTGAATTTGGCAAGCGTTGCAGAATTACTGAAGATGACGGCCGAGAGGTGTGCGAAATTTGGGTCGCGGAAGAGCCCAGCAGGAATGCTGTGTTGGCCCGTCAGATTTGAGATCGGCACTCCAATCGAGCGACGATCAGTGCCATCTCCGGTGACGTCCGCGCGTAAGCCGTAAAGGTAGGTGGGAAGAGCCTCGCGGCTCCAAACCATGGAGCCGAAATCATGGAAGTCGGCGATCGCTAAGGCGAACGGCTGTCCTTTTACATGGCCCAGTTCATGATAGTTACGCTGGAGCTTGCCGCGCAGCGTCTTTGCGAATCGTTCTGCCGGGTTGCCTGTGAGCCGTTCAATGCGATCCTTTGGGGCATGAACCCATTTCCCTATGCCGCCGGCGCGTGGAAGCTCGGAGTTTGCTGTAACTGCCTCAATCCAGCATGCGTTACCTTCCTTCTCGATCAAGAAGTCGGGAGAGACATGGTCTTGTCGGACGTTCAAACCCTGCTCACGAAAGCAGCTGAAAAGGTAGAGCTCGAACAGACGGGACGCGAAGTTGTTGGTTTGAAAATCTGAGGCGAAATTGGCGTCGGGGTTGGGAAGCGCGAGGTAGCATTCGCCGACCGCCATGAGCGCCGGCAGATGGTTGATCGTGGTTGTCAGCAGCTGGAACTCTGGAGAAGTCCCACGCGGCCCCGGTTTCAGCAAATGCGGGCGACGCCTGACTCCTGGCGGCAATGGTTCCGGTGGATCACTGGCACGCATAGCGACGGTGAGTCGCTCTAGTGCAGCCTCGGGTGTGGAGTAGGGCCCGCTTTCATCTACTTTGATCCAACAGTGGTCGATGCGGCGGCGCATGGCCAGATATGTGAAAGCTCCTGTGTCCGGATCAAGAAGAATGCAGCCGGTTACGCCACCAGTTCCGGCCTGATAGGCACTGAAAATATGCGCGGGGTCGAAATTGGGACCGTGTTCGAGCGACAGGGCATAGAGCTCGAATTGGCGCTGGCTGATTGGGGAGATTTCTAGCATTGGCAGCGCACCGACCTCATGGTCAAAGACAGTTGAATCAACGGATCAGCAGGCACTTTGGCGCACTTTGATCAAAGAGTCGTTCTTCCCTGCAACGGGACATTGACGTTCTGCAGAGGTGGCAGGAAGACACCCAAAGCCGCCAGCTCAAAGGAAGGCGCAGACGCGCCCGATCCTTAACACTAGGTCGAGCGCGCGTTCAGAATGCGCTATATATCTAAAGGCGAATCATTTTAGGGACAGAAAATGACCACCGTCTATATTGATGAAAGCGGCCACAGCGGGGACATGATCAACAGCGGCAATGCTTACGACTTCAAGGGCCAGCCCTACTTCGCCCTGGCCGGCATTGGTCTTGAGGACGGTCATGACTGGGACGATCGCATCAATGAGCTGCGAAGCCGTCACCGCATTTCTGCCGGCGAACTCAAGTCTAAGTCGCTGACAGCCAAGCCAAGATTTTCGGCCGAAGTCATCCATGGATTGCTTGATCAGCGCGCTCCGCTTTTCATCGAGGTGGTCGACAAGCGTTTTTTTATCTGCACCAGCATCACCTCGTTCCAACTCTTGCCAGCATGCCTTGGCTATACCGAGTCGGTAAAGCTCCACTTCATCAAGAACACGGTGGCAGACTTCCTGTACTTTCACGCGTCCGAACGCGTCCTCGATACATTGGTCGCCTCGTGCCTGGCGCCGGGTGACACGACGCTCCGCGCCTCATTCGCCGTGCTGCGCGACATGGCTACAGATCTGGGCTACACCGGATCGGCCATGCAAATCGCGGAAGGCATTGCCCACATGGTGCAGGAGGCTGAAGCCGAATACGGCGAGCAACGTGATAACGGTAGCGAGGCTTGGTCGCGGTTTCTTCCGCCCCCCGATCTCAACAAACATGCGAAACAGGTCTGGATGTTGCCGAACCTGACGTCATTTACGAGTATCTATGCCAGGATGAATCGCTATTACAGCAAGCGCTTGGCCGGCATCCGCTTGGTACACGACCAGCAATTGGAGGTGGAGAACATTCTGCGCCTGGGAAAAATGACGGCCGAAAACCTGAGCCGCTCCGTGGATCTGCCCTACACCCCGCAGTCTGACTACCGGTTCGAGGAAGAAGCCAGCATCGAGTTTGCGCAATCGCATGAGGCCATCGGCGTGCAGCTGGCCGACATCGTTGCGGGCACCGTGATGCGCTACTTTCGCGACACGGACGCCAGCACACCCGTGTCGAGCGAACTGCGCGAGGCCATGATGCGACTCATTGACGAGGGCGATGAGCGAAGAGGCTATGGCCTCAATCAAGTAGTAGCTACAGCCAACGTCCGACATGCCGAATGAGTGATTCAACTCTGGTGTCATCCACCATCACGGCCCACCCCCGTGCGGCGGACACCTGAGCGCAGTAGAGGGTCAAGGCAGGGAGGCATCCAGCGCTGTTTCGAAGGCAGATGCGTTGCCCCTCAGAACGTGATCTAAACTTCCGAATACATTCCGAAGCTCTTGCCGGTAGGCGACCTTCGTTGGCAAGTTGGCCCCCTGGATCACGGCGGTCAGGAATGACGCCGCAACATCTGCCATCTTCGGATCGCTCTGGAGTTGCACATGGCTGCGAATGGCGACTTCTAGCAGATACGTCTTGAAGGAAGCAGATAGCTTCTCACTCGGAATGATGTCTTGCAGCATTGCGCCAAGCACCTTAGTAGCTTCTTTGGAGATGTAGTGGCGATCAAAATTACCGGCAGAAAGCGTTGCCTGCGGGATTTCAGAGTCATCCATCCGCGCGCACTGCTCAGCCCAATCCGTGGCGATGCTGACGAGGCGATAGAGGATGTAGTGAAAGGGCGTCGGCCACTCCTGATAGGCATCTTCGTCGGGTGGCCCGGACATTTGCTTGAGGATCTTTTCGGCGAAGTCGTCAAAGTAGTGCAGCCACATATGGTCTTGGAGTCCCTGATGGATGCCTTCGTGCACCATGATCTCAAAGAGCGTGATGCCGGAATTGATTGGACAGCGAAACCGCCCACTCTGCTGGTAGGAGCCCAGCGGCTGGTTAAGCTTCTCGGCCAAATTCCGGTCTTCATCCAAGCGGCGGCATACTGAGTCACCTATTGCCGCCTCCAAGCCGTTCTTCACCGCCATGGCTGCATCAGCGAAGAAAAAGCGAAGTAACCGATTGCTTTCCGGCAGATACAAGCGGCTTCCACCATTTAGATTTTGATTGTTTTTCAGCTCGACATAGAGACGGCTTCCCGGCGCGTCCAGCAATGCTTCGATGTAATGCGCTATGAAGTCGGAGCGTATTGCTTCGTCAGTCTTCAGCAGTTTTAGGCAGAAATGTGGGTGCGCCTGTGCCAAGTGAACGATCAAGTCAGGTGAGGTGAGCAGATTCAACAGGATCTCCCGGGCATGTAGGCTGGCCTGGTCTCGCTCCGCGCATCTTGATTTCAATGTTTGAAACACGCGGCGCCACTGTTTGCGCCAGGCTGAAGGGGACTTAGGGGCTTCCCCACGCAGGAGCGCAGCCAGTTCACTCTTGGAATTGCCCCGGTTTTCGATCCAGCACACCAGCCAAGACTGTTGCTGGGTCAGGGAAATGAGTGTCGGCAGTTGGGGTTCGACCAGCAGCACCAGCTCGTCGTAGCGTTTCGTCAGGTGCAGATTTTCGATCAGCTCACGAAAGACGTGAACTCGCCCTCGGGCCAGTGTCGGAAAGCGTGTTCGCCAAAAGAAGTAGAGCGCCACCGAGAGCAGCAGCAGATACACCGCACTGGAACTGTCGAGCCCCCATTTCCAAGGCCCCAAGCTGTAGTACAGCCCAAGTTGCACCAAGGCCGGGGCGAACACCAAGTAGTGGACAAGACAAAGCACTGACCCACCCACGACCCAATCCACCCAGGTCGTGCAGAAGCGAAGCCGGAGTCGGTTAGTGGGAGAGATGAGCGCCCACACCGCGGCGATGACTCCCAATATGGTGAGCAGGCCCGTAGTGTCTATAGGAGCGGAGGCCGTCATTGGAGCTGTTGCATCCTTCCGTTGGTCGATGGGATCACACCCAGGTGCAATTTGCGTCCATACCGGTGCGCAGCATCAAGGTGAGGAAAACCGATGTTTGTTCCGAAACATCGGACAATCAATCTACGCATCGAGAGCTCAATGCCGCAGCCGTTAGCGATCCAGCCTAACCCTCAATCGACGTGCGCGTTCGCGGAAGGCCTCTTCGCCGCCCTCCAGAATGTCGCAAACCGCCTTGCGAATAGCAGTGTTCTCAAGGCCGCCAGAAGTGTATTTGAATGGGGGCAAACCACCAGCAGGATGCGGACCGGCGTCGGCGACAATGATTTGGTCCGCATCGGTGTTGATGACGAGGTTGGCATTGTGCGTGACCATGATTACCTGGCGTTTGGCCTTGGCCGCGATAAACAGGGCGACCAACTCCTCGAACACAGATTTGGGGTCCAAGTTCTCCTCTGGCTGATCGATGATGAGTGGCCGATCGTCAGCATCGTCCAGTGCCAAGTAGAGAAGGAGAAGTACGATTCCCCGCGTTCCAGGCGACAGTTTGCGGATATCCATTCCGTCATAGACTATTTCGTATCGCACCGAGATGTGATCGGTGGCGAAAAGCCAGTGCGCGAACTGCTTCAACCAGCCACGAAACTCTGCTTGTTGATTCTGGCCAAAGGGGGCCTGGCTCAGAAGGTCGCGCATGTATAGCGAAATGAAGTTCGCCATCGCTGCCTGTACGTCGGCAGCCGACCCTGTTTCCCATGCTGATCGTAGGGTTGTGTCCGCCAGAGCGATTAGTGCACCGCGTCCTTGGAATGGCCCGGCCTTCCGTCGGTCGAGAAGGTCTTCTTCAGCCACAGCTCCCCAGGTGGCAACGTCGACGACGCGGCGAACCGAGAACCCGAGCTTGCGAAGTGTGCCGGTGGACGCATTCAAGCGCGCCATCAGCGGTCCATAAAGATCGGAGAGCGAATTCTGCTCATTGATGATCGCCTGAAATACTCGGCCATAAGCCTCATCGCGCTCGCTTTGGAGTTCCTTACGACGCGCGCCAGCTCCTTGAGCGTCGGCTAGGCGTGATTGAAGGGTAATGAGCGCTGCGTTCTCTTGGGCGATGCGCTTTGACAGGGTGGAGTACTGACCGCGAATGATATTGTCGGCGCTTAGTAGGACCTCCAGCCGGGCCATTTCAGCCAACAGCGTATTGAGGGTTAATTTGGAGAGGTCAGTAGTATCTGGGAAGAGCGGCGTGTTCGGGTCGCTGGTTGGAGTGGCCGGAATGGCCGGACCTGTGAGCGCTGCGATTTGCTGATCGGACCATGTGACATAGCTGGTCAAACTCGTATCGACATCGCCTTTATAGATCAGCAGGAATTCATCCCATTGCTCCTGACTGAGGCCGCTGAGAACATGCCGCTCCTTGGCTTGGCGAAGCAGCTCGGGGGCCTTGGTATTGCGAGTGCTGACGACCTCATCCTGCAGGGCAACGAATGTCCGGCGCTGATTTCCGTAGGCCTGGATCGTGCCGCGCAGCGTCTGCACGGCCTGTCCGAGCTGGGTGTGGCGAATGGCCTGCGCCTCAGTTCCCTTTACGACAAGCTTGGCGAGATCTTCGTTGTAACTCTTGATCTGGCCGGTCTTTTGCGTGACTTGCAGCGCTAGGCCTGTGACAGCAGCTTCCTTTTCAATCTCCGTGGCAATGCGCTCGGATAAATCGGCGATTGCCTCAGCCTCCCGTTCTCTGGCCTGCTGGAAACGGGCGGTGCGAAAATCCCTTAATTCGGCAAAGTCGATAGCGCCGTCAAGATCATCGTGCGGGTGGGCATCAAAGATCACACGCTCTATCTCCGCAATAAGTCCATCGGAGACGCCAGCAGAGGAGCAAAGCTCCTCTACGAATTGCTGCGACAAGTAGCGCGCTCGGGGAAAGGCTAAATGACCGTTTGCATCGCGACCGTCGAGGAAGCGTGTGACTGAAGCACCTCCACCCCATGTCAGCGTCGCAGTCGCGTGGCCAAGCAACTGGCGGGCACGGACGAGAAATGACGGGCTGATATTTGCGCTCGCACTCCAAGTGCCTGGCGTGATTGCGTCACAGCCGGCGGCAATCATGTCAGCAAGCGCGGTCTTGCCTGAGCCGCGCGGGCCTATGATTGCGACGAGCCCAGGATTAACTGGTATGTCCGGAGTTGCTGCCCAACTGGCATCTCCAATAGTTATGTTCGAGATAACTTGGGAAGGCATGGCCGTGGACGGCGATTCGCTGCCGACATAAGCCCGACCTTCGGGGTCGATACAAGCCTGGCGGAGGGCATCGAACTCTAGACCACCCTTGATCCACGAATAACGCTCTTCAACCGGCTGGCCTACGGTTTTCTGGTCGTGGGCGTCGCTGCCGTGGAGGCAGGGCTTGCAACCGCCATATCGCTCCTTCAGTTGGTCGAGCGTCACGCCCTTACGACCAGACCAGAACTCGCGCTGTGCCGTACTACTTGAGAAGATGATGTGGGCGAACTTTTCGATCTCCTGACGCATGGTTGCGTCTGCGGCTTGGCGCAACCCCGACGTTCCGTCGCCCGTCGCGCCTGCGACCGCGATGAGGATGTTGGTCTTCGCCCAATCGCTCTCTCGCATAACGCGGCGAAGCTGGTCAAAATTTACCTTGAATTGCGTGGCACCGTGCGAAAGCGCCGCACGATCATCGAGAATGCTAGTGTCGGCTTTTTTCCCGAGCGAAATCAGATCTTGGCGGGTGCAGTTGAAGGTATCGCCATGCGCCTGGAACTGAAGGCGCTGAAGGATGCGGTGCAGTTCTGCGATGTGGTTCGGGTCTTCAGGACTGACTAGGAGATGCAAATTGACGAAGCCAGACTTTGCAGCGACATCTAAACGCAATTCGACATTGGGAAAAATGAGCTGCACATCTTGTAAACGGCCAGCCGCCTTTTGCCTTAGCACCTCTTCGTAAGTGTCAGTAAGGTAATAGTCAGTCACCGCCAGCGCCTCAATTTTCGGCGCGACTGTCTCAAGTTTTTTGAGGTAGACATCCCAAGGGGAGTCGCTGCCAAACTGATTATTTAGGACAGTTCCCGGCGCATGGATGTGCGGTTCCCAGCGACGCCATTCAGACCCACGACCAATCACTTGCTCATCCTTGGCGGCCATAGACCGTCCTTGTGACCATCTTTGAAGACCTGCTCAGCGTGACCGAAGCAGACGTATTTCTAACACTTTATAAGATTTCTGATGGGATGAGCACTTAGCTAGGCACAGCAATGCCGGCTCTCCAAGAACTAAGCCGATCTTCTGGAAGGAGGGATGAGGTATTCGTACTTCGCTTCCCGATGAAAATCAGTAGTTCTAGGCCTCGCTTACGGTGCTCCAGAATGAGGAGGTCGGTACGTCCCTTGAGCTGTCCCTCCATGTGGGGGGTGTCGTCCTCAAGCATATCAACGTCTGGGTTCTGTCGGGCGTTTTCCGCGCCGTTACAAATAGCCAAACGGATTCATGTTCTCATGGCGATGTTTATCGGCTGCCCCAGATCCTAAATCCTGATGGCTTTTGTTGCTAGCAGATTGCTATGAATCTGGTATTGTCCGGGCATTGTCGCCTTTCGCGACTCGCCGGCACAGGAGACGCCAGCTTGGGAGCTCTGCAGAAATCGTCGCCCTTTCTATCGAGATTTGCGACGCCTAGAACAGGAGAGGACAGTATCCCGGGCTTCTATTCCCCGGAGCTCCAGATGTGGGCCGTTGAGGCTCCTGATGGAGTAGTTCCAATCATCGCTGACGGGGCGCTGAATGAGCTGATGACCAAGACCAAGGTCAACGCTGAGCAGGATGACGAGGCGTGCTGGCAGGTCGAGCTGTTGACCAAAACCTACCAGAGAGTCGAAAGCGATGACGACGATCCCAGTCCTTACCGAGGCCAATCGGCTGATTCAGGCTCCCCGCATCGATTCGACTCGAGCAATCACCTGCTGCAGCTGGTTACCAAAACCGATGCGGCGACTGAGCGCGATGATCAATGCAGTGCCAATCACATCCTGGAGCTGATCACCAAGACTAATGTCGAGCTGGAGCGGGACGACAATGGTGATCCTACCTTTGGGCTAGATGCTCGTTACTACACGGACTGAACTGGAAGCGCTTCATGTTGTTGTTGGTTACAAATTGTCGTGACATCACGATGGACTACGTGGTTGGTGAGCTCCGTCGACGTGGCCAGCCTTTTTTTCGGCTGAATACCGAACAGTTGCCCCAAGCGTTGTGCTCGATGGCAGGGTTTCCCCGGGACGCGTGGTCTATTTCGCTAGACGGGGTAGTAGTCCGCGGGGCAGCGATAACAGGAGCTTATTTCCGTAGGCCGGGAGCTCCAGTTGTACCGGACACGGCAATGGATCCTGGAGAGCGGGCCTACATCGAAGCGGAGTGGAGTAGCTTCCTCAAAAGCCTTTACTCCCGTTTAGAAGGCCGGTGGCTGAACTCTCCCACCAAGATCTTCATGGCTGAGGACAAGCCGATGCAGCTCCTTCTCGCGCAGGAGATCGGCTTCCATGTACCACAGGCATTTGTGACGAACGACATCTTATGCGCTAGGGCTATCTCTGCTCGTGGCCAGGCCATTGGCAAGCCTCTTCGACAAGCGGTGTTAGCAGGCGAAACGGAGCGAGTCATCTTCACCTCTCGACTCGCTGAGATTGAGGATGAACAGGCGGAAGCCATCAGGCTGACCCCCTTCATTGTGCAATCAGAGATCTTGAAGCAATACGATGTCCGAGTGACCGTCGTGGGCGAGCGGGTTTTTGCGACGGCGATCTGGTCACAAGATAACGAGGAAACGATAACTGACTGGCGCAAGGGCAGTCGTCCTGATCTTCGCCACGAAAAGATTGTTCTTGATCGACGCGTTGAACGTCAGTGCGTGAATCTCGTCCAGCGCCTAGGTCTTCGTTACGGGGCAATCGATTTGGTTTGCGATCAATCGGGCAAATTGTGGTTCTTGGAGATAAATCCGAACGGGCAGTGGGCCTGGATCGAGAATCTCACGGGTTACCCAATCGCTGCTGCAATCGTAGACGAGCTGACGGTGAACGCCATTGCTCAAACTTAAAGACTGGCTTCATTGGGTATGGCCGACCCTCATCCCGTTGTCGCCTACTCAGCAGGCTGAAGATGTGGAATGGAAGCAGGGCATTGCTGCGTCTGTTCAGGCGGGGGATTGGTCGACAGACAGCGACGTGGTGTTGGACGAGTCACGCCGTCTTTTCGATGCAGAGGTTGACCGCCGGAAGGGAGCTGACGCGAAAGCCGGTATCTACCTAGCCGCCATTACGGCGCTGATACCCGTCCTAGTCTCACTGCTGCCCGCTCTGTGGAGCGACAAGTCGAGCAAATGGCTAGGCTGCATTGGTCTCGTCCTGTTCGGATTGGCAGTAGCCTTTCTGCTACGCGCAGGGGCGTGGGCATTCAGAACGTTGAAAGTCGCAGGGTTCGCTCAGCTTGGCCCAGGAGAGCTAGCCAATACCTGGAAAGAAAGCTCGCCTAAAGCGGGCTTAGCTAAACAGCTCGCCCGCGCCGTTCTGCATAACTACTCGCTAGTCAACGAAAAAGTGACCGGCATCAAAATGACCCATGAGTATCTGCTTCGGGCCTTTTTGACCTTCACTATTCTCCTTGTGCTTCAGGTGATGTGGCCGTTTGGCGCGTGGGTAGTCGAGAAAAGCGCCAGGTTGATCGAGGCTCCCGTCCCAGTTCCATTGATCATGTGCTACTCATGACGGTACGAATCCGAACGATCTATCTCTGAAGATGCTACGTATCCAGTACTTTTGAGATGTTTGAGCATGCATCTGAGGCGTTGCTATGGGCGGAGTCAAGAGAATGATGGAAGAGGACATGGAGCGAGGTTTCTCGCGAGTCGAGGACACGTTCGTGTGCTTACGCTGCGTCGAAGATGACGGCCTCAAAGCTTTCATCAAGGATAATTCGGTGAGAGGAATCTGCAGCTATTGCGATGGAAGCCGACGCGTCGCTGACATGAATGACGTGATTGAGCACGTTTTCAACAGCCTCTCAATAGAGTGGGGCGAAGCTACGAATGAGGGGCTCGCTTACGAAACCCGTGAAGGAGGCTGGCAGGGCCGCGTATGCGGCACTTGGGAGCTTCTCTACTACCACGGCCCCGAGTGTTCGGAAGAAGTGTTCGACACTATCGCCGGATCCATACACGACGTGGCATGGTGCGAGAGAGATCCGTATTCGTTACCCATAGATCGAACGCTGGTCTACGGATGGCAGAGCTTCAGTCATTTCATCATTCACACAGCACGATTCGTGTTTTACAAAGCTGTGAACACCTCATATGCGGCTGATCAGCACGATGAGATGAACCCGGTCGACATTCTTGAAACGCTGGGGAGCGTGGCGAAAAAGCTCGACCTAATTGATACAGTGCCTACAGGACAGTCAATCTTCCGCGTTCGCATCGTCGATCCTGAGGTTCACCTCAGCCGAGCTAGTGAGCTTGGGCCGCCACCAGCCGCGCATGCGAACATGCCGAACCGGATGAGCCCCGTGGGAATCCCTATGTTCTATGGGGCGTTCGATCAAGACACCGCCATTCGTGAAACCTACGATCCTGCTGAGGGAGCCCTTAAGAAGGCAGCCACCGGCGAGTTTTCGCCTATCAGGGATCTGCGAGTGGTTGATCTGTCCCGCTCGTTTTATGTGCCGAGCCTTTTCGATCCTGAACTGCAAACGCTAAGGCCATACTTCAGCTTCATGTGTGACTTCGTCGAGGATTTCACCAAACCGATCGAGCGAAGCGATCGAGCTCACGCGGACTATGTTCCGACCCAGGTGGTGACCGAGTATTTCAGGCACGTCTACCGTACCGATGACGATCATCAAATTGATGGGATCATCTACCCGAGCTCGAAGACTGGGAACAAGGCGATCGTTATTTTTGCTGATGCTTCAGGCTGTATCGACGCTGGCGATACGTCTAGTGATCGAACGCTGTTGCGGCTCGACAGAGCATTCGACGTTGATCTGGCCGACTTCGCGGCGGGCGAAGATGACGATGAGATCTTCTGACTATCTGCAGATGCCCTGGGGAAGCAGGGCATCTGTTGAGTGGCTTGGGATTACCCCTGGGAATCGCCAGTCTTTATAAGCCTCAACGGAGAAGCAGGCACCTTGAGCATGAACTGGTTCTCGACCATCTGACTGGTCAGTCCAGCCCCTGCGAGAACCCGGCTCCAAGTAGAAAAATCCAGGAGATCGATTGCTCGTTGCACAAGCAGGGGAGACTCCATTGGGATGAGCTCGTCGAACTCCTCGTGCTTAGTAAACCCTTTCCGAGCGAGATAAGTGAAGCCGCTCTTGGCTTGGTCAGCGGTGAGAAGATCCAAAGCCCGTGCACGATAAATCAGCGCCTTGAAACTCACCTTCCAGCGAAGCTTCAAGTCTTTCAGCGCTGGCCAGTTGAGATACTTACCTCGCATTGCTGGGAACTCAGCGGCGAAGCTAGCCCTTGGCATGAGTAAAGCGCTGGCGAATTGATTAGCTTGCTCTTCCGTTTCCCGGCAGCCGGTTTCCACCCCTTGATGCATCACAAGATGACCTAGCTCGTGGGCCAGATCGAAGCGCTGCCGTCCAGGGTTCACCTTTGAGGTATTCCGGACGATCAATGGACGTTTGTTGAACAATGAAAAGGCGTCAACGCGATCGTCCGCGTCCGCCAGGTTGACGACGAGCACCCCAATCTTTTCCGCAAGCTTGGTAACGCTCGAAAGTGGGCCCAAACCTATTCCTTGCTCTCTCCTAAAACGCTCGGCCACCTGTTCAATTTTTCCGGCACCAGTGACTGGCTCCTCGATGGCATGGAAATCGACGGAGGGAAAAGCTACCTCCTTGTCCAGCTCATCAACGAGAAGCTCGAAGATCTCCACTTGGGCTGCGATTGTTTTCTTGAGCGTTTGGGTCGAGGCTCGCACGCTACGAAAGTGGCATTGTTCAAGCTCAACACCACTTTTGCGCGGAACGAAGAAGAAGCTCTCCTTGACGTTCAGGATTTCGCATAGCTGCTTCAACTGTCCAGGATTGGGAATTGAGTTGATCTCAAGCTTGTGTGCGTATTGTCTGGTCACGCCAAGGAGCTCGCCGATTTCAGCAAGGGATCGCCCCGAGGCGCACCTTGCAAGGCGGAGCTTGTCGGGTGAGAACTCATCACCCAGAGGCAGAAGGCCTGTTGTGTCATTCATCTTTCAAGTCAGCGTCTTTCGTTTCTTTCTGCGCAGCGTCCTTATCGCGACGAACTGGCAGAGAATCATCAATTTCAACAATAGGGGAAAGCTCGGTGACGCGGACAGAAACCAGAGGTTCGTAGTTATGTGTCCACTTGCTAACGACATTTCGGTTGGTGTCGAAGCCCAGGACAGACACGGTGAGAGTCGGGCCATCTGGATTTCGATCGCTGTCTACGTACAGCCGCCACGTTACGTTCCCGTCAGTAGCCGGCCCTAGAAGGCTGTCGTGGTAAAGCTCAACGACGTTCTTCTCCACTCGATAGCCTTTTTTGCGAGTGTCGGGATCATCCGTGACCACCTGCATCAAAACCCCATCAATGCTGACCGTGAAATCCAGCGTGTTGTTGACGAGCTTGAACCAAGGGAGGTCACCCTGGAGATGTAAACGCTTGAAGCGGCCATGAATGCGACCGTAAGGGAAGATCCCTCGAGTCCAGTTAGTGTCATCGTCAGTGGAGGTAGCCTCGAGCGCCTTGTAAGCAGCATCCAAGAGGTTGTTGCAGACGACATCAAGGTGAGCGCGGCTGAGCTTCGGCTCAAGCTCGCTTGGATGCTGGTAATCAGGCATGCATTTCTCCGAAAAGCGTGCAAATAATCTGTAGTGTCAACCGGGATTTTTGTGCATAATTATGAGAATGTCAACCTCTGGTCAGAGTGATCAGTAGCCATGCTAACAAGGCGTGCGCTTTGGCTGCTCAAACTCATGCGAGCTTGGCGAATCTTGGGGTGATTGGGGGTTTTATGAACGTTTTCATCAGCTCTGTCGTTCGAAACTTTGAGAGCTATCGGGCGGCAGCCAAGAAAGCTGTCACGCTGCTGGGGCATGTGCCAGTGATGTGCGAGGATTTTGGGGCGCGGCCTTATTCCTCTCAAGAAGCTTGCATGACTGAGGTCGAGCAGGCAGATGTGGTGGTGCTGGTGCTAGGTGCAGATTTCGGATTCAGAACTGCATCTGGGGAGTCAGTGACACAGCAAGAGTTCCGGCGCGCTCGTGCTGCAGACAAGCCCATCCTCGCGTTCCTGCACGATGTGGACGTGGAGGGGCCTCAGCAGGAGTTTCGCTGGGAAGTATCGGATTATGTCGACGGCCTTTTCCGCGCGACATTCGCCAATGAGCAGGAGCTTTCGGATGGTATCGTCCGGGCATTAAACCAGCTGAATACGAACCGAAGTGCAGTTAGTGAGGAGGAATTTGAGAAACAACTTCAGATTCGGAACGCCACCGGTCGGTGGGGTGGCAGAGACCACGAAACACGGATCGAGCTGGCCTTCCTCCCTCAGCCTGCTAGCCCTGGCAGTCTGCGTGCCATCCACGCGGAGCATGAATCGTATTTCTTGAAGTTTTGCCAAGCTGGACTCAGCACGGTCAAAGCCGGCTATGTGGACTTCGACAGGGATGAGCTTACTGGAATTGATGCTCCGGGCTTGATTTGGCGGCATCACGATCGTGGACTGTCCTGGTTGTCGATGTCCTTGGCAAACCCAGTCCGCACGTCTAACCACTTTGACGGGTACTACATATCGCCAACTCAAGTGAGACGCTTGGCAGAGGCTGCGCATGAGATTCTTTGCCAGGGCCGAGGAGGGTGGTTTCAACTGTCTCTCTATGGCGTTTCATACAAGGTATTTGCTGAGCCGCCTGCGGTTGCCACCAGCAGTTTCACTATGTCGCACCGGTCGGAGCAAGAGGTGGAGGAACGCCGGCTGCTCGTCCCAGCTACCCCTGCGGCTTATGGGCGATGGCTTGATGACGTGATGTTCAAGTTCAAGCGTAAACTGTCGTCATAGTCTGTCTTTGCGCCTGGCATAGGGCTGCCAGGCGCGCCTCGCGTACTTAGCTGGAAGAAATATGAAGGATCATCCCGCTCTCAGCCACCTCTTCAAGTTTGAAGAAACGGCCAGCCACCTTGAGGGCGGGGAAAACAACACAAGCGGCGTAGGGGTCACTGTATTGAGTGGATATTCCTTGGACGTCGAACACTATCTGGCCGGGTGGAAAGCCTAGGTTTTGGGCGCGCGTCAGGTTGTGAAGTGCTCCCTCCCTCTCTCCATTTGCCTCTGCAACCTCAATCACTTTCTGGCGGAGAGTGTCCACTTCGTCGTCAATCACTTCGGTGAAAAACTGCTGCCTGCGATGCCTTCCGAAGCCGAATCCTGCTGAGTTGGCAGAGCCAATACGATTGAGCACGATGCATGCAACGGTAACCAGTTCCATACCACTTCCTTGGTTTGCCTACGGTACTCATTTCATAGATGAAAAATGGTTGGAACGCCAGGAAGCTCAAGAGGTTAAGCGGAACCTTCCAATTTCTTGGCTAGCCCGCCGAACTGCTGTGCGGGCTCCACGTACCTCAACGCCGATTTCAGATCGCCCCAACCTATGAATGATTGCTATTGAGTTAGTACTTGTTGGTCGTTTGGATTTTCAATCTTCGGGGGTAGAAGGGCCCTTACGGGCTTTTGAAAACCGGCGTGATCGTGGGGCGACGGTTGTCCTGCAAGCGATGCCTGTGTCAGCCACTGCGACATCAACCCAGCAAGCGCTCAGACTGCTCCAACGGCAATGAGCACTCTGCGTATTTGAGCTGAGGTGATCCGATAGCATTCAACGGCGATAGGGAACTGTCGCAGGTGATTTTTCGAGAAGAAGATTGTTGAGCCTTAGGCTGGGGGCATCCTTTTCAAACCATCCAAAGCATGCCCTCAGATATGCCCCCAATGTAGCAATTTTCTGGAAGTGGATGGATCTCCATGGTCTATGAAAAGGCAAAAATGATCAGATCAACAGCCTGCCCGACGACGTCTAAAGACTCTCAGGGTCGCCAAAGAACATTTTGACTGGGCTCTAGGACAATATTTTCAGCTCAAAAAATCTAAAATATGCCCCCAGATTTGCCCCCGCTCGCACCGGGTGTGCGAGCGATCGCGAATGGCGATTTCTGACACGGACCTCGGTGGCCGTGGCTGGTATTCAGTGTGCCTCCGTATACTGGATGAGCAACCCGTATCTGGCAAACCCTTGCTTGTTCGGAAGAGTGCATGGGTAATGAGTCGATACCTTTAAGCGGTGTTGTCGGGTGTGTTTTTCAGCACCTATCCTGAAATTGACTCGCACGCGAAGTGTTCGTGCTCTGCGTGATGTTGCCAAGGCGCTGGTCGCCATGGGCATCGATACACGTGCCCATCGAGAGCGGGAGCGTAATGTTAGGCGCCTGGTCACGAAAACACTTTAGAAGCGGTTGTTCAGCATTGAAGTGGTACGCAAAGTTGAACATCGTGTTTCTGGTCTTGGGTCTCGATAGTCAGGTTAGGTCCAAAACCTCCCGCTTCAATTGGCTGCCGAGTCGACTGACAGCGAGGGCGAGGGGGCACCTTACCTTCGCTGTTCATGGCCAGTTAGCCCTTTGGGCTAGCTCGGTGATCAGTCATTAGGCAAGTGCAACTGCACTTCCATGGCGTAATGAAGGAGTCTGACGACCTCGATCACGTCGTCGTTTGCCACACGATAGAACACGATATGGCGTGGGCTTTTGACCGTTCCATGGGTTTGTTTGGCCTGCTGGCGTGAATAGATGAGGTGATAGCTGCGAAGGCCCGGAGCAAGCTCGTCGCGGTCGTGGCTGCCAATGCAATAAGGCGTGTCGGCAAGCGCTTGCAGCGCCGCGAGGATCAGCGCCTGGTAGCGCTGGCGTGCTTGATCGCCGAACTGCGTCTGGGAGAGCCTAAGGATGTCGACAATGTCGGCGCGCGCCGGGTTGGAAATCCGATACTGCGGCATGCTCAGTGTTTCTCGCGCGCGGGGAGGGTTGCCTCCATGCTCAAACCCTCGAGGTAGTGCTCCAGATCTCCGTCGTTCACCTGAGTAAAGCGCCCGCGCTCAAGATCCATGATGCCGATTGAGGTTGCCTGACGCAGTGCCTCAATTTTGGCGGTGTCTTCGGCGACGCGCTGCTCCAATAAACGTAAACCTTCTCGCATCACTTCGCTGGCATTCTGATAGCGGCCGGACTGCACCAGGTCATGGATAACCTGTTCCTGGTGAGGGGTGAGCACAACGTTTCGCGTCGCCATAACTAGCTCCAGTTCTATGCAAACAGGTACTTTTGATTGTTGGCATATTATGCCATTTTCGTTCAGGGGGGAATAGTTTGGGGCTGACATTCGGCGATCAGGTGATGGCCGACTCGGCGCTAATCAGCAAGATTAAAGTGATCCACCCATTAATAAAACGTAAGCGTCCGCCCGACACCCTCTTGCTGATCAGACCTTCGCCTACTTCAACCATTGATTGACCCGCTCGCAGTCAAACGCCGTCGGATCGAACCCATCATCCCCATACCATTCCGACATTGCCTCATGCTCAGGGTGATTCGGATCCGCCAACGCTGCCAGAAAATCTTCATATCCTGGCGCACCACCAATGTCCTCCGGCGGGCGTGCATTAGCCCCATCAATGCAACATGGCACTTGCGGGAAAATAATTGCAGGCAAAGTGTTCTCAACTTTAATACGCAGTTCCCAGTTATCGCCGAAGTCATAGACGTAGCGAAACGTCTTCTTCCCGTACAACATGCTGATCAGCTTTTTGCGCTGCTCCGAAATCACTGGCGGGCCCCATTCCGCGTCCGGTACACCATAACTTTCATCATCAATTTCAAACTCATGCAGGTGCGTATCGCACCAGCCAAAAACGGCCTGGATCACGCGATGTAACTTGCTCAAGGTGATGTTTTCAGGCACCGCCACCCAACGTCAGACACGCTGCCGCTGGTTGCCTGGGGCCAGACAAAGCGGCCTTGTTCCAGGCGTTTGCAGAACAGACATAAGCCGTCGCCGTCCCACCACAGCAATTTGATTCGATCACCGCGCCGTCCGCGAAAGGCAAAAATCTGGCCGGAGAAGGGATCGGTTTCCAGCTGTGTTTGTACCAACGCTGCCAATCCATCAAAGCCACGGCGCATTTCAGTGACGCCGGCGGCGATCTAGATACGGATTCCAGCGGGAGGTGCAATCATCACAGCAACTGCTGCAAGGTGAGTTGCAAGGTCTGCGGATCAGGCGTGCCGGTGATATGTAGCTTGGCTTTTCCTACTTCTATAAGGATCTCGGAATGGGTTCTTGCGGCAGCGGCGCGGGTGGCGACAATTCAATAGGCGCGTCAATAACTTCAACGGGTAACAGTGTTGCCCCCCCCGACTGACCGGGCCGAACACCCCATCTAGGTACTGCTGCCGCCAGCGAAAGACCATGTTGACGTTGACGTCGTGTTCGCGAGCGATCAACGACACGGAGACACCAGGTTGGTATGAGGCTTCGACGACCTTGCGCTTGAAAGCGGGAGGGAAGTTCGGGCGGCGACCAGGGCAACGAAGGGGAGCTGTATCCAAAGTAGTGTCCACTAAAAAATGGTGCCCACTATCTTGGCGAATTGGGAGGGCTCTCAGGAGAGGGTGTTGGGTGGACGGTGACGGTTTGAGTTTGTGCTTAAAGCAAACGACGACATTCGCAACATGTAACCGCAACATTGCAGGTACCAGCCCCCCATTTTTTCTGGAATCGCAGAGGATGGGGCCGGTCTACATTGGCGTCCAGAGTCCACAATGAGCGTAGGTAGGAATTCCCCACCGATGGGTCGACCTACCGCTATAGGCCGCGAAATATGGGGGGGCTATATCGCCAGCGCATTAGAGCGGCCGGTAAAGGCCTCCATTTTGCCCTAAAACTATGCAGTAAAGCTGGACTGGATCCAAACCCTGTATGCTGCAATGAGCAATGAACTGGCGCCTAGGGCACTATAGCTACCACACATTGACGACTGAAATGATCGAGGTAGGAAGGATGGATATCGAAATCTTGATGGGTGATCCGGAAGACGAGGCTGAGGGCATGACTACGGAGACTCAACACGTTGACCCAGATGAATACTTTGCAAAAAATGCATTTCGAATAATCTATCAAACAAACAATTTTTTTCTTCCGCAGATACGCGACCTTATCGACAAAGGGGAAGTGCTTAATCTTCGACCTGAATATCAACGTCGCCTGAGATGGTCCGTTGCTCAAAAATCAAAGCTCATAGAATCATTACTTCTAAACATACCAGTGCCTCCAGTATTTTTATATGAAAGCGACGCCGCTCGATATGAAGTGATGGATGGCCAGCAACGCCTGAATACCGTCCGGGAGTTTATTGCCAATGACTTTGCACTAACTGGGCTTACAGTGCTCAAGCCCCTCATTGGGCTTCGCTATCACCGCTGCCCGACGCGAATCAAGCGAGCGCTGGATCGGGCAAGTCTGTCTGCAATTGTGCTGTTGCTAGAAAGCGAACCTGAAAAAGCTCAAGGTAGGCTTTCGCTAACAGATATACGACGATTTATTTTCGATCGTTTGAATACTGGGGGTACCAAACTAAATCCGCAAGAAATTCGCAACGCACTCAATGCCGGGAGTTTCAACAAAGTCATTATTGACTTGACTAGATTTAATCTTTTTACAGAGGTTTTCGATATTCCGCCATATATTGAGTCCGATCCGAACGAGTATTATGAAAATCCTCTACGTCAGAAAAACAACCTTTATTCCACTATGGGTGATTGCCAGCTTGTGCTTCGCTACTTTGCTCTCAGAGACGAAGCAAATATTCGAGGCTCAATGAAATCAATGTTAGACAGAGCAATGGAACGAGTCACCTCTGAGCAAGAAGGAGAAGTGATGAAACAAGAATTCATTGAGCGTTTTACCTTGTTATACAAGATTTTCAATGGCAATCCTTTCGTACTCCCCCCTGACGAAAAGGGCAGATCACGAGTATCCGCAGCTATGTTCGACTCGGCAATGGTAGCTATGAATGATCTGTGGGAGCACAGGGATTCCATTCGGAGCGATGGCCTAGCGATTCAAGAACGGATGGCAGCCGCTCTTAATAATGCGGAAGGCATAAGCACTCTTACCGGACAAGGTAATACTGCCAATGCCGTGAAAGCTCGCATCACTTTGATGCGAACAATCCTGCGGCCGGAGTAATTAATGTGGCGACTCCTTTTGAGATAGTCACTGAAGAGTTCGTAGACGACATGGAGGCCATCCGCTCCCTTGTCGAAACATTTAATGATCCCCAGAAACCCGCTAAGGCAAGAATTGCCGCCGCCAACTCTGCCACTCTGCTGCTCGCGGCCACTTTCGAAGAATACGTCAGAGAAATGGCAAGGGAATATGCGCGTGCTGTAGTCTCCGCAACAGAGTCTTTCGATAAGCTTCCAAACAAGTTAGCAGCTACAGCTTGGAAAAGAACTATGGATGGCCTTTCGAAAGTCAGGTTTGATGGCAACCAAATAGGCGGCGGACAAGAAAATATATTCGGAATAGCTCAAGCAAAGTTCAATGTCATACACGATTTCTGCAAAGGAGACTTAACACAAGATATATATAAAGACCTAATCCACAACGAAAACAATATGCGTCCAAACGAAATTAATGGACTCTTTAAAGTTAGCGGGCTAGGAGACACCTGCAAGAAAATTTCGGATAAACCTACGATACTTGAAATATTTGGCGACGCAGACCCCGCCAAGGCCCATGGAAAACTGCTGGTACACCTTGAAGAGTTTTTCGAGCGCCGCAACGCGATTGCTCACGCGCTAAATCCAGGCCAATCCAGTGGCCCCGGCCAAATCATCAATGACTTAAATCTACTGATAAGCTTTGGCGTTGCTCTCTGTGAAACTTTGACTGCACTTTCACCGCCAATAGCTCTAGGGGCGCCATTAGAAATTCAAGATATGTAAAATTAAAAAAACCACCAGATCTTCGAAATGCAACAAATCCCCTCCTGTGTAGTCTGGGAAAAATGGAGGGGATGTATGACACCTATTGTTGTCGCTAGAAAAATCCCCCTAACGCGGCAGGCTCCCAATTCATGATCACGAGCTCCCCGCTCATCTCGGCTTTGCCTTGGCGCTGATTGGTGTTGCGTAACTGTCCGCCCAACGTAACCGAACGGGGATCACAGGTTGTGCAACGGTACCCAGTTATGCGGCAACAACTCGGCGATCTCACTTGCACGCTGCGTTGGTAGTCGCGCCAGAACGTCTTTCAAGTAAGCATATGGGTCATGCCCGTTGAGTTTGGCCGACTGGATAAGGCTCATTAGCGCCGACGCGCGTTTAGCGCGCAGCCACATGGGCAGTGAGTGTTGTCTGGTTCGTGATGGATCAACGTGCGTGGAAACTCTGCTGGCAATGCCGCGCGCTTAGGCTTTTGCTTTTTCTCAGGCTGCGTTGGAGCCGCTTGCAAGGCTTGAAGCTCAGCCTCAATCGCGACGATATCGGTATCGATCAAGTCATCGAGCAGGCTGGCCTGCTCTGGATTCAGCTGCTCGCTGCGCTTGGCAAACTTGAAACGCTTGAGCTGCGCGATTTCGTGGGTCAGCTTCTCGATAACCGTTTGGTCGCGGTTGATCTTCTTGTCCATGGTCTCGACTTGCGACAGCAACTTCGCCGCGAGGGCGCGCAGTTGGTCGGAGGACATTTGGTCGAGATTGGGAGAAAAAGTCATACCTTGGATTGCACCAAAGCAGGTCGCTTGCATCAGTAGGCCAAGGCGCCAATTTCAGCTTTTTTAAAGCAGTGTGATCGCACCGCCACTGCCCATGCGTTGCCAGGGTAAACCCAACACCAAGGCCTGAAGTTGCTCGGTATTCAACTCGAGTTCAAGGCCTTGACGAATGCCTGGCCAGTGGAACTTGGCCTTGGTTCAATCGGCGAGCCGCCAGCCAGATGCCAAACCCATCATGCACCAGCACTTTCATTCGAGTGGCGCGGTGATTGGCAAACAGATAAGCGCAGTGAGGCTTCGCCGCACCGAACACCGCGATCACCCTGGCCAGCGCAGTCTTGGTGCCGGCACGCATGTCCATGGGGTCGGTGGCGAGCCAGATGGAGTCTATGCGGATCATCGAGTGAGCCCACGGATGAATCGGGTGCACCCTTCGGATTTGAGGATGGCCACTTTACTGTGAGCGTCTGCTGGCCAAAAGGGACTTCGATGATGACAGACATTTGCTGATCGGGTTGGATGCTCGGCTCCAGCTTCAACGGAACGAAAGCGGGTAAAGCCGGTACCTGATGATCTCGATAAACAGGTATCCATTTGCGAACCAGATTGGCGTTGATGCCGTGCCGTAAGGCTACGCTGGCGATCGAAATTCCAGGTTGCAAGCATTCCTGAACGACCTGGGTTTTAAAAGATTTGGAATAAGAGCTTCGTTGGCGCATTGCGATCCTGACGATAAGGACGATGGTGTCCACGTATTTTTAAGTGGGGAACATCGCCTTTATGGCTGGGATCACGTAAGTGACTTCACCGGCCGGTTGGGGATTACCAAAGCCTTGGACTACAGCCTCAAGCGCTGGGTGGCGTTGAGTCGCTATCTGGATGACGGCACGGTACCGATAGACAACAACCACATCGAAAATCAGATAAGGCCATGGGCTCTTGGGCGCAAGAACTGGCTCTTCGCCGGGTCGCTACGCAGCGGAAAACGATCTGCGGCGATCATGAGTTTGACCCAGTTAGCGCGGCTGAATGGCCACGATCCGTACGCCTATCTAAAGGATGTTCTCACGCGTCTGCCGACGCAGCGGGCGAGTGAAATTGAGCAGTTGCTTCCGCATATAGTGGCAGCCGGTTTAATCACGCAAGACGTGATGCCCGGACGCATACCTCACAGATCACTACATACCGAGCTCAAAGAACGCACACCCGTATCCTAAGGATCGCTTCGCGTCCCGAACCCAAGGCAGGAGCCGTATGCGGGAGTTCCGCACGTACGGATCTGTGCGGGGGGTGGCAGGTAACTGCCATCCATACCGCGACCGATGCTAGACGAAAAGCTCCACGCCCTACCGAGCTTCAACATTAGTGCAGGCCTACAACTACGTCAGAGACAACTGTCATGAGGGATTGAAACGGCAATCACCGCTCGCTAAGAAGCGAGGCCCGTCAAAACAACGATCCAGTGCTCATACGACGCCCATAGAGCTCCGATATCTGCTTCTGGAACTGGGTCTGCCCCCCGTAGCTAGGATGTCTTACGCAAACCACGGGTACAGAATCTGTAATGCGATGTGCCGCAGCGGCAGCATCGTTGCCAATGGCCACGATGCGAGAGGGCCGTAGTAAGTCAATGAGCTGCTGTAGAAGCGCTTCACCTGCGCGTCTCTCACTCGCGTTGTGCTGCCGGTTTGTGAACGGATCTCCTGATTCATGCGGATGAAGAGGAAAGACGTTCCACAAGAAGATGCGAGCATCAATGTTTTCCAGCATCCCCCATATGACCGCAGCGGTTCGCTCGGCCACAGCATTGCCTATCGTCGGTCGCTCGGAGGCTAGGTCAAGATTCCAGCGTCTAGTGTGCTGGCTTATGTGAACATCGTCAGTCAGGGCTAAGCCTGTACGGCGTCCTCCGCGATATCCGAGGTCTCGTCCGATCCATATCGCATCTACGGGCTCCTCAGTTGCACGACGCAACATGGCGGACAGCGCGGCAGCACGGCGACGCGGTGCATCGCGCCGGTCATGAATTTCACAACGATCCGAATACGGATTGAAGCAGTCTTCAAACTGCAGCGAAGCGACTGCATCAACAAATGGGTGGATCTTCATTTTTCAGACTCAAGCGGCATGTATGTGATGGTGCGTTGTTCTCGGTTTCCAATGATCCAACCACCTTGGTTCGCCTTAAGCTGGCGAAAGACAGCATAGCCATCCAGAATCGCTCTTTCCCAGAGCTTCAGCGGGCATTTCTCAACTTCGTAACCAGCCACGAACTCGCCAATAGTCTTGAGAAGCCCAAGTGAAATTTTTTCTTGTTCCTCGAAGAAATTCAGCTCCTTGGCTCTGGAGAATATCCACGCCGAAACCCCTTCTTCCACGACGATGGCCCGACCACTGTCCTGTTCTTCATCATACCTCGGATGACTCTTCCGCTTGTGTCTAATCAATGCCCGCGTTACAGGCGACCAGTGCAGGATTGCTGCGTAAGCAAAGTGAAAGACATCATGGAACCGATAGCCATCATTATCGGCAATGTTGTCAGTCAGCGGATCTCCAATGAATACCCCCTTCCATTGGAGATAACTCTTACCGCTTCCTCGTTGATTTACCCGTATCCTAAAGTCCCTAGGAAGCTGCTCTTCGATCCCAAACTCACAGTCGAAATCAAGGCCAGCTAAATCATCTACTTGAGGCTCCAAAAACGCGCCACGAGCCTTCCGAAGATTGCCGCGAGCTACCTCCGAAAACGCAAGTTTGGCTGCGTGCATTGCATCCAAGTATGCTCGTGCGAAAGAAACCAAATTAGTACGGGTAGGAGTGTTTCCCAGCAAAGCCGCTGCTGATTGTCCAAGAAGTACCAATGTGGTATCCAAGGTAGTAGTCGAGTTTACGGGTACAGCGATATAAGCTAACGCACCTTCGGCTACATCACTTGCAGCTCCTAAATTTCTGAAGTTTCCGTGATTCGCAGCTTCCGCGAAGATATCTTCAAGAGGGATCTGCAAGCGTCTGCAGATTGCCGCTAAATACCAAAGAGTGTCCCCAAATTCTTCTTCCGCCGCCTTCCTAAAACCAGGGTATGCCGTTCTCTCGCGAACATTTTTTTTGGCCGTAGCCATTATTCCACCAACTTCTCCGTATAGTCCTTGGAGGACTGGATTGAAGTCATGCGAATCAAGTACGTCTGTAGCTGCGATTTCCGCAGCGTAATCTGACAGTAAGAGTGAGCCTTCTTTTTTCATAGGTCACCTGCGGAGAGTCAGCCATTCGAATGGTGCGCTCTGATAACCGCGCACACCAAAACTACGAATCCACTTTTCAAAGTTTGCAATCAGTTGCACATCAGAAAAGGTGGTTAGCCCAATTCCTGTTTTACATAGGTGGCGGCCTTGCTGGTCTTTCAACTCATCGGGAAATTCCGGGCCTTCGCCTCCGAAATACACAAAATCGTCGCTAATCAGAACTCTGTTAACACCTGTATCACGTGCCACGTGGTCCGAGTTGGATGAGCCATCTGGATGAGAGTGAAACGAGTCGCGCTGCTGCCAATCGGCCCCACCTGCAGCCCTGAAATATATATTGTCTCCACAGCTTTGTTTCCGACTACCACTACGGTACGGTTTCTTGGATTCAAACCTAGGATCTAAACAATATTGATCAAATGTCATCGCTTCAGTTACACGCATTGCATAAACGAGATGTCCACCAAGACGAATACTTCGATCATTACTACCACTACCAACTACCCAATCCCCGACATGAGCTGTTTGACGGATTCTGGGTTTGCAGGTTGCAAGCGAACAGTAACCGTAGAATGGATTAGGCGCGAAACCACTGTCATACCGCACGACATAAGAATGAATACGAGCCATTAGCACGGATGCCTCTTCAACGGCACCTGATCACAGGCATCACCATCAGGCTTCTCCCAAGAATCCTTCCCGTTGATTGCATCAACGATTGCATTACCACTCCATCCAACCAAAGCGTCGGCATACTCTTTAAGGGCGCTTGGGAGGTCACATTCTTTCTCGCCATGCTCCCATACACCAACAATGCGCTTTCCCTGTTTGGCTGCATATTCAATTTCCCAGTTAACCCAATCACTGTCCTTGGTCTGGGGGGAAACGTAGCAAATAAAAACGCCAGCCCAGTTGATAGCTGGCGCAAGAATCTGTGTCTTGATGTAGTGCTCATCAGTGGCATCGTTGAATTTCCCTGTATGAATGGAGGAATCTCTTACCTCCAGCCCTTTAGGGGCTAGCAAATTCTTGAGCTTCTGCAGCCCATGGTCATCCTTGTGGACATGGCTGATAAATACATTCCTTTTCTCCGCCATCGGTCACCTCCAGTCCTTGTACATAGATGGTACTCTTCTAAGCTTTAATTCTTGTCCATTACGCCATAGTCACAGTTCCCGACCAAAAAGCAATACAGATCCTAGATGTTCCCTTTTCATGTTGTAGGCACTACAGGTAGGTTGGAATTAAAGAGTGTTTATCCACTTGCCATTGCCTCGAGTGTCGTAGAAGGCAAGACCAGCAGCGCCACTAGGCACATCGATTTTGTTATAGAGGTTCAGGTACTCGTTGCCATAAAAATGACCAACGTTGTCCACGGTGGGGACGATCGCGATGCGATCATGGGGCTTTTTGCCATCCGCAAAGCCGATTTCCCAGGGGCACCAGCGCGACGTCATCGAGTTCTGCGTTGCAAGAAAGAGGAACCAGTCGGCGTGGATAATTGCGGCCTTGATATGGAAGGCCGTTTCAGCATCTGGCTTGTCGGGCATTGTCTGATCCTGCCAGTCGATGTAGACATCCCATCCTTGACTGTTGAGCAGTTCCTGCAAGCCTAGAGCGAGTGTTGCGTCCTTGTGGCTATGGCTCAAAAAAGCTGTGGGTTGACTGAAACGCTTACTGAATCGCCCTTGCATGGAGCGGCGTTGGCCTGCGTTGAGGAGATCTGACTGGCGAATTGGCATAAGCAAGCTTTCCTAGCATTTTGCAAGCAAAGTGCCATCTTTTGAAGCGTTGTTCAAGCTGCCAACATTGTCTCAAATCAACATCTCTAAGCAGTGAACCAATCCATAACTCAGACCTGGCCATCATAGTGATGTCGCCGGCGATTGCTTGGTGTAATCTTGCTGACTTCTAACCCGCTTGATGTCTGCCGGTCTCACTTTACAGGGCGACCACAGACTACACATGCCAGAGTGAACTGAAGTCGCTCCGAAATAATGGCGGCGGGTTGTCAACGAACGGAGGCAAGGGATGGCACGCAGAACATTTTTTTCATTCCATTATCAAGAAGACGTTTGGCGAGTCTTTAATGTCAGGAATTGCTTGGTTGTCAGCAACGATCAAGCGGCGGATGGGTTTTTCGACGGCAGTGTATTCGAAGCTTCCCAGAAGGAAGGCGATGAGGCGCTCAAGACTTTCCTCCGTAATGGTCTCAAGAGCACTTCCGTGACCTGCGTGCTTGCCGGTCAGTACACCGCTGCCAGGCGGTGGGTACGTTATGAGATCGTGCGCAGCGTTTTGAAGGGCAATGGGCTGCTCACCGTCGATATCCATGGCCTAAAAAACAACGAGAAGGAGCTGGGATTGAAAGGCAAAGACCCACTGGCTGAAGTGGGTGTCTATCTCTCCAGCGGAAAGATTTATTTCGCGGAGCTCAAGGACGGTAAATGGGTGAAGTACTCGGACTACGCCGCCGCCATCCCTGCCTCTGATCTGTGGTTTGATGCCCCTACCAGCGACAACAAGGTTGTCAAGCTGTCCGAGCACTGCATGAGATACGACTTCGTCGCTCAAAACGGCAGGGAAAACATCGCTGGCTGGATCGAAACCGCAGCGGGCTTGGCCGGTCGCTAGAAATACGATCCTAGCCGTAGTGGCCCTCAGAAATCGACATTTCAGATCACTCAGGTATTACACATGGCAGTCACACAGCGCCTGGCCGGCGTTAGGATTCACCTGTCCGGGTCGAACAAAGAATTGCAAGCAGACATCGCTGATTTCGTACAGAAATTCGCAGCGAAAGTCTTCAGTGAAGGGGGAACTATTGTCCATGGGAGCCATCCTTCGTTCACTGAACCACTGCGCAAAGCTGCAGAGGGCTTCATCCAGGCAGGTGGGAGCAAGGGTTCACTTACCCTGGTGCGGGCGAGGAGCTACTCAACCGACCAGTACACTGCTGAAATTGAGGAGCAGAGAGCATTCGCTTCTGTAGAGATCGTGCCTGCCGATAACAGCGATGGTCCAGCCGCAGACGGCCTGACGCCGATGCGTGATTGGATGGCTGATCGTTCCGACACCGTCATCTGCGTGGGTGGTGCGTGGTGGGACGTGAACAAAGCAAAAGCAGGTGTTCCCAATGAGCTGGATACGATGCTTGAGCTCGGAAAGCCAGCCTTTGTCGTCGCTGGCTTTGGCGGAGCGATCGCGGGTTATCTAAAAGACGACCCTTCGTTGTTATCTCGCCTGCGAAACGGGCTACCTCACGAGGCGAATGCGACCATTGCCAACAGCACATCGGTTGATCAGGTCGTAGGGCTGATTGTTGAGCAATTGAAGAACCTACCACTTGCCCGCCGGAACATCTCGCGGGGCCGTAACTTCCGCATTTTGGCGCTCGACGGAGGAGGACTGAGAGGTATCTTCACTGCAGCGGTCTTAGCCAAGTGGGACGACATGCTCAAGGCTGGTGGTGGAAATGACCTGATTTCGCACTTCGACCTGGTCGCTGGCACATCCACTGGTGCAATTCTCGCTATTGGGCTCGCCATGGGCCTGAAGCCGCGTGAAATCCTTGAGTTTTACGAGGAAAAGGGACCTCAGATTTTTCCGAAGGATCGGAAACTGCGGCACTGGCTCAAATCCAAGCACGACTCTGCCACACTTCGCGACCTGTTGACTGAGGTGTACGGGGACAAAACGTTGGCTGCAGATTCTCGCTGTCGTCTGGTGATTCCCACTGTTCGGGCTAAGCAAGGTCAAGCAGAGGCGATCGTCACCCCACATAGCCCAGATCGCACCGCTTATCGAGATATTTCAGCCGTCGACGCCGCATTGGCTTCATCCGCTGCACCTACCTATTTTGATGAAGTTGCCTTCGACGGGCCTATTGCACTGGAGACGTTCCTGGATGGAGGCGTCTGGGCCAATAACCCCATCCTTCCGGCTCTGGCGGAAGCGGTTCGATACTTGAGAATCCCTCTAGATAGGATTGATGTACTGAGCATCGGCACACTCAGTAGCGAAAGCGACTTCACCGATCAGCTCGGAAAGGGCAAGGCAGGTTGGGCACCTCACAGTGTCGATCTTTTTTTCGCCGCCCAAGAGCACGGTGCTCTGGTACTCGCAGAGAGCTTTCTGGGCCCGACACGTCACGTGCGCGTTAACCAGCAGACCCCTGTTGAAATCAAAATGGATGACGCCGAGGCTATCCAGGATATGGCGCAACGTGGCAATGAGGCTGGCAAAGAACACTTTGCGGAGGTGCGCTCCAGATTCTTCGACGGCCAACATGTTGATGTGTGGGAGCGGTTCTGAGTAGGCGCGGGCGCTCGGGGGACAATCTCTCGGCGTTCGTTTGATTATTGGCGCTTAATCAACTCCGATAGCGAGGCTGTCATGTCATTCATCTATCAGCTAGCTGTCTTGGGGGCACCCACGGCCTCGCAAATCTCTGAGCTTGAAACCACCGTAGCAGATGCGGTTTCCATGTTTGGCTTGAGGTTGGGCCAAGATATCGGCTGGGAGATAGTTCCTGCTGCTTTTACTCCTCATCAGCAACGATCGGCTGCCGTTGTATTTTTTGGGGGAGTAGGCGCGGATCACCCCAGCCTACCAAGCTTGCTTCGAGGTGGCATTCCTGTTGTCCCGGTCGTGTCTGACCTAGATCGAGTTGCGACTGACGTCCCGGAAATTCTGCACCCATTAAATTGTTTGTCTTACGCCAATGGCGGGGCGAAACGTGTCGCCACTGCGCTTTTAGAATGTGCAGGCCTGCTTCCGAAGCAACGTCGAGTCTTTGTCAGTTATCGACGAGACGAGGCCAGGCAGGCAGCGCTGCAAATGTTCGAGGCGCTCTCTGCCAGGCATTTCGATGTTTTCCTAGATACCCATAGCATCGCGCCGGCAGAAGATTTTCAGACCATGCTGTGGCATCGGCTTTGCGACTCTGACGTGCTGTTGATGCTCGACACGCCTGACTACTTCAACAGTCGATGGACGGCAGCCGAGTTCGGAAGGGCGCTTGCCAAGGGCATTAGCGTTCTTCGAGTAGGGTGGCCTGAGGCCCAGCGGTCCGCGCGCTTGGCAACTGCAAGCCTCGCTGAACTTGATGCGAGTGAAATAGATGTCATATCTGGACGGATTAATGATCACGCGATTGACCGGATCTGTCTTCAGCTTGAAGAAGTTCGCAGCAAAAGCCATGCAGTGCGAACCGTTAACTTAGTGAGCAATCTGCGAATAGGCATTGAGGCCATAGGTGGCGAAGTGATTGGCATGGGCACCGGCCGCGGGATTCGAGTACGTCTTCCCGACGACCGGATTGTTGTGGTTTACCCAACGGTGGGCGTGCCGACCTCGACAACAATGCACGAAGCTTCAATGAACTCTCCTGACGAATCTGTGGCCATACTCTATGACCATATAGGTCTGCATCCCGAATGGCTGAGTCACTTGGATTGGCTGGGCCAATACATCCAAGCGACGCACTGGGTTAAGGCTTGCGAGGCTGGCTGGCAATTTGCAGACTGGAGGGGGTAGAAATGGGGGCAATTTTCCTCTCTGCAAGCATCCCCGTGATCGGGCGAGGGACGTACTACGAGACCGCTGACCCGTTTCTAATCCAGTGTGCCGTTCGTGAACTAGCTATCGCTACCGTTCGCCGGCACAAGATTGTATGGGGCGGCCATCCTGCAATTACCCCAATGATTTGGAGCATCTGCGAAGATCTCGGGGTTGATTACGCAAGCTCTGTGATCCTGTATCAAAGCCGCTTTTTCGAAGGTCGTTATCCGGAAGAGAACCAACGGTTTGGCAACGTAATTTACACCGATCCCGTTCTCGATGATATCCAAGGTAGTTTGCAACTGATGCGCGAACAGATGCTCTCTAGGGAAGATCTGGTCGGTGCAGTTTTCATTGGCGGGATGGACGGTGTTGAGGTCGAATACGATATCTTCAGGCGGCTCAATCCTATGGCTTTCATTCTGCCAGTTGCCGCCCCAGGGGGAGCAGCGCTCAATCTCGCCCGGGACAAAGGCTATTTCATTGGGCGGGAGCTCGAAGACATAGATTTCGCCACGCTATTTAACCGTTATTTACCTGCCCATTAACCGTATCGTGAGGCCCATGTTTTTCTTCTGATCCAAGTGTGAGTCGCCTTGAGTTTCTTGCCATCTAAATTGATGGCATGCACTTCGCTGGCTTTTAAGTAAGGATTGAGCTGTACCTTTAACAGAAAAGCGGACAGTTTTATTTATTCGGATCACTGTCCGCTTTTGGCCTAGGCTGTGTGAAAACATATTTTTAGAACGATTCGGCCATGGGGGAATTCGACCAGGTTTTGAGGCACCCCATGGAAGAGACGCGTCTGATGGATATGCAGTTTTGCAGCAATGGTACGTATGAAAATCCCTCCGCCGGTACGTGCGATGAAAACCGCTTGAACGCTTACTGCATCAGCTTCATAACCGCGATCAGCACACCAACGGCGGCCGATAGCATGACACCCATGCGAATCGTAAGTCGCGCTTCGAGTTTCGAGAGCTCACCATGAAAACTCGCAAGCTCCGTTTTTACATTGGCAATATCAGCCTTTGTCGCGAGATAGGTATTCAAGTCGGACTCCATCGCATCAATGACCGCATTGATCTTTTGCTCGGGAACGTTGATTGAGGCTAACGCCTGGTACAGCGCAATTTCGAGCTTCATAAGACTTCCAACATAGCAAAGGCCGATTCCATACGGGAAGATGTGAGCGGTGCTGTGAGATGGACGGCTTTCCGAGTCCACCCTGGCGATAGCGTGATTGTGTCGGGAGAGCGATATGAGGATCTACTGTCCGAACGGATAGGTGTGGGATCTGTAGTCCGCTATCGGCAAAGCGGATAGCCACTCCTTGTGGGAGTGGCCATCCGGGCTGATTTTTCATTTGGCAGATGGGGCTTCGCGCTCCAACACCATGTTGACCAGCAATTGTGCATCCTCAATCAGTTGAATAACCCCAAAGGCTTTCTGACGCTGCGCGTCATCGAGTTTGGCGATGTAGTCATAAGCCAGTGCGGTAGCTGATTGAAGAAACTCGCTGGCATGCACCAAGGCTTTTTCGTTGGTGATGTCTGGGCGTACGTTGAAAAGGCCCTGAGATGCATCTGCGTGGTTATCGTGGTCATTCATACGCAAACCTCCCTTTGCGGGGATATTTGAACAGCTGCGGATTGATAACTGACCAACTGAGCGCGCTGACGGAAAGTTCCGATATGTGTAACGACATATTGATTAGACGTAGTGGGCGGTGCCCTGGCGTGAAAGGGGGATAAGTCATCTCCTTAGCTCCTTGGTTTGATTAAGGAACCAACCACCCATCGTTCTGACCCGATATAGGGTGGCGGACCGCACGGGGGTCAGAATACCGGAACCAAGGGACCGGCCAGGCCGAAGCCTGCCCCGCGCGGGCCGCCATAAGGAGCAGCAGAAGGCAGAAAAAAGCGCCAACGGCTGAGTTATGGCGCATGGGGCCGCGCCTTGGTTTGGTCGGGATCTGACACCCGGTCACAGCTCTGCTGTGACATGAAAAGCCTACCGTGCCGAAAAGCGTCTATCAAGACGGTTTGAGAATAACTGGCCACACTACATTCTTATCCTCTCGTGACGTGAATTTACTAGCCAACATTGCCGCCAATCAGCGGGTCTATTCCGTGTGTTCGTTCGTCATCAGACGAAGATAAGGGTTATCAAACGACACCTGCGCCGAGACCGACTCCGGCCGTAGCAACAGATACCCATGCAGGCGTTTGCCTGGACGAGGCCCGCAGACTTCGCAGGCCCACAGATTGAGGTCGTTCGGACGTTTGCGGTGTTGCTTCAGTTGCTCGAACTGCTTCTGCAGCCATGACCAGTCACGCGGGTTGTTGCTGTGCGCATTGTTGGCGATTTCTGGGTGTTCCTGCAGATAGCGGTGAAAGATACCGGGGCTAACCAGGAACAGTGTGCCGTCAACGGTGTGCAACAGGGCTTTGCTGTCGTTCATGGCGAGGCGCTGCTCGCGTATTCCATCGCGCAACCACTGCATGAATGGCAGGGCTGGGGCGTCTTCTGGCGGTTGAGTGGCTTCGTCAGACGCTGGTAACGGCGCTGCGCCCTTGGGTAGGTCAGGGACATCGTTTGGTTCATTTGAGTCGTTGTGCGCTGCCGTCTCCACCTGAACCCGACCGGCAAAGGCTGCTGGGCGTTGGTCCGGTTCCCAGATCAACGCGGGGGACAGTTTGAGCAGCGTAAACGTCTGCGTCCAGCCGCTGTCGCTTTGCACGGTGGCGCGCCAGATGGCTTTGCCGTCCGGGTTATCCAGCACCAGGCTGTGTTCCTGCAGGATGTTGAACAGGGTGGTATTGCGCTCGGGAATGCCGCTGATGCCTTGGGACAGCAGGTGAGCGCGCAGCTTGTCTGAAACGGTTTTGCTCACCAGCCATAGCGCATCGTCGGTGAGCCAGGCGTCCGAGGCTTCGGGTCGGTTGAGCTTGAGCACCTCGTGCAGCAGGTAGCGTAGGCCGTCGATCAGCTTGCGCTGCAGGGCGTGGCGGGGTGCGGCCAGCGCCTGCACCGGATCGCCACCAAGGGCGCGGGCGACGGAGGCTTGGTCGGCGCGGATCACCAGTTCGCCGAGGAGGCCGGCGTGTTCGTACTGCCCAGCCAGGGCGTGCAGCAATGCGGCCCACAGCGCCGGGAAGCCGCTGAGCCAGTCCAGCGGTTCGCGGCCAAGCACGGAGCTGGCCAGCAGCTCGGCTGCGGCGCCATGCAGGCGGTACTGCCGGTCCGGGTTATGGCGGAAGCGGTAGGGCTGTCGCAGCGGGCCGTGCCATGGATTCCAGCGATGACTGGCCTGGTCTTCCACCACCAGGTCGGTGATCAGCTTGCCGATGTCGTGCAGCAGGGCGGCATAGGCGATGCCGGCAGTCCAGGCTTCGGCCTGTTGGGTTTGGATCTCGGGTGGCGAACCCAGCGGCAACAGGTGTGACTGGCGCAGCTTCAGAGCGCAGACGACGATTTCCAGGCCGTGGTCCAACAGCCCGCCAGGATGGGCGTGGTGATGGCTTTGTGAGGCGGGGAAGTGCTGGACCAGTTCGGCATAGCGTTCCAGTGGGGCGCGGTACAACACGGCGAATTGTGCTGGGGAGACGGCGGTGCGTTGCCAGATTTGCTCCATCAGTGTTCGGCGATGGGGCACAGCCAACAATGCCGCTGCCGACTGCGGATACAGCCAACCGCTGGGCAGTTCGATGTCAGCAGAAGTGGACGATTCAGTTACCCCTTTTCGGGGGCGTAACCATCGAAACATGACAACACTCCGAAGTGTGCATGGCGGGAGTGCCTTTTGCCTTTTTTGGATAGAGCCTTTGCCATTGATGAACCCTTCCTTTGCGTCCCTTGCGCCCGCCGTTTCAAGCCATTTTTTGCTGACGGGCGGCACGCACATCCCAGGAATGCTGTGGTATCCATTGTTACTCGTCCGTCCTCGAACTGGAGTGCTGAAAAGCCCATTGTCGTAGAGGTGAATGCCATGAGCGGTCATTCAACAAACAGTAAAGCCAAGCGTGTCGGGCGCTGGCTGGGTAGAGCCTATAGAAGCCTGCTGCGACAGGAACAGCGGTTGCGCTTGTGGCTGGTTGGGCTTGGGATTCCCGCACCGGGTGCCAGGGTCTTCGCCTGGTGCCTGCGCTTTAGCGTGATTGTCTTGCTGCTGAGCTTTTCACTTGTCCTAGTGATGATTGTTTGCGGGCTATGGTTGATCGGTCGAGGTGTTGCTCGAAGCGACCTGTCTTGGGACAAGGATCATCCGACTTGGCGATATGGTCTTTCCGGTTTCGGTCTTTATGACAAGTACGATACGCGAATCGACCCTCACGACAGTGGGGATTCATGAGCACAAACTCACTTCACTGCTCTCATGGCTGTGTCGCTGCCTTTAGACCCTGCCTCCTTAGCACCGCTGACCCCGCCAGCGAGTCCTTCAACAATGTTGCCTGCTCGCAGTCCAGTCCAAGTTAATGCCGCGATCCAGAAGGTGGGCAGTACCAAGAACATCATCGCCATGACGAAATTCAGCAACATATCTCCAAACGAATTATTCAACCCAAACAGGACATTGAAGTTGCTGTGCGGTGCTCCGTTGCCGTAGAGCGCATCCAAAATGGTGCTGTCGATCCAGCGTGCCAACTGAAACCAGAAATCCACGAAAAACAGCGCAAACTGCACACAGGTAGAGGTCACCAAGGTCTTCAGATCATAGGTGCCGATCACCAGCACCAACGGTAGACAGATCACCAAGGCCATCTTCAGGAATGACAACACCATCGGCAGCGCCTGGCGCACCACATCCATCGCCGGGAAAAAGCCTAGCGAGCCCACGGTCAGGCCCAGGTCGGCGGTGGCGCGGGTGACGAGGTTGGGGATGCTCTTTTCAACCTGTCCGCCATAGTCGTTGTACACCTGGCCCTGGTTCATCACCTGCTGCCGAGGCGCAGCAACCGCTCTGATCACGGCGTCATCGACTTGCGCGCGCGGGATGAAACTGGCCCAGCGTGACAGGCGCGTCACCAAGTCCGCATCCACTTGCTGCAACAGGCGCGAGCGTAAGCCGCTGTCGGCATCTGTCCACCATTGCCGGCAACCCGGATAGCCGCCACCGTCCGGCACCTGTGCCAGTCCCGCATCGCGGTTGGGGTCATACGGCCAAGCACTGCGCGGGGTGTTGGAGCGGTAGCGGTCGTAGAAACCGGGGGTGTCGAGGAAGTAGCGTGAGCCGATCCAGCCCACATCGTTCATCTGTTCGTCGCTCAGTTGCGGGCGGTCCATGAACAGCCGTGCGCGGGCGCGGGCGTAGCAATCGCGGGTGAAGTCGGCGACTTCCTGGGCCAGCAGCAGATCATCGATCCGCGCGCTGTCGATGGCCATGCGCATCTGCCGCAGGTCCGCGCCACAGGGGATCGAAGCTACTGCCGCGCCGGTCACCGCTTTGGACAGTGAGTGCATAAAAAACCACCACACTGGCACCTCGGCGCTCTGGTTGTTGAGGGTGGTAAAGGCACTTTCCCAACCAGTTTCCGTGGGCGCGACGACGCGCACCTGGCATTGCTGCGAGCGGCTTTCATCGAACTTCAGGGTGCTCAGGTCCACTGGGATAAACGGAATGGCCGCGAACAGAATCACCACGATGGCTACCCACACCCGGTTCTCGATACGCATCGCCGAAAGCACACCCTTGTTGCCTTCATCGGCCCCTTCGGCGCGGGCGCGCAGCCATTCCTGCAGGATGATCGCGAGAAACGGCAGCGCAAATACGCCGCTGGCCACCAACACCTGCCATAAGCCGTTGTTGACGATCCAGCCCACCAAAGTCAGGTAATACTCCAGATAGTCGGTGGTGGTCAGGGTCATGTGGCCTCCGGTCCCGAGAGGGCATTGCTGACTTCCAGCAACACCAGTGCGGCCACACCAGCGCATTCGGCGCGGCGCAGATGCACGGCGGCGTCTGGTTCGCGCTGCAGCAGACGTGCGCGCATCCAGCACCAGCCGTAAATGAGTGCCGCGTACAGGCCCAGGCGCCAGAGCAACAAGCCCAGTGTGTGATGGCGCAACCAGTTGCTCCAGGCCTGCACATCGCCCAGCAGGCGGATGGCGAGCACATTGATCAGGAGGGTCGCGACGACCAGGCCCAAGGCCCACGCCGCACCACGACCCAGCGGGCGCAGGTACTTGACGTCTGGCCAGCGCATCTCAGCGGCCTCCCTCGGTTGGCTGTTCGATCTGCTCGATACGGTTGCGTTGCGGATCGCCCTGATACACGCCGCGCGAACCTTCGATGCGCAGTTGATTGCGCCGCAGTATCTCGCTCGCTGCATTGGCCGCCAGGGTGCGACGCAGCTCCAGTTCGGTCTTCAGGTTCTGGATTTCCAGGGTCAGCATGTCGCTCTCCTGGGCCACTGCCTGTTGCGCCAGGTCGTTGGCTGCCACATTCGGCTCCTGGCGCCCGGTCAGCAGCGTACGCTGCAACAACAGGGCTTTCTCCAGCACGCTGGACAATGCCACTTCCGAAGCCAGGCGCTTGCCCAACAGATCCTGATCGGGTTCCTCTCGCAGTGCCTCAATCAGTCCCCGAGTCACCGGCAATGCGTTGCTACCGGCAGCGTCCAGATTGGCCGGGGTGGTCGGCACGCGCTTGCTGACCAGATCCAGCAGGGCCTTGAGCTTGGCGTCGTACTCCTCTTGAATCAGCGGAGTCAGCCCGGTGCCCGGCGTGCTGTCGGTCTTGCTGCAACCGTCGCAGGTGCGCTGTACCTGTTCGCCCAACACGCGGTTGGCCCAGTCGGCTGCGGCCTGGGGCGACGGCCAGCTCTGGCAGCTCAAGCGACCGCCGCAACTGGTGCTGGGAATCGAGGAGGTGTCGGTGGCGCTGCGGCCGTTGAGCAGGTTGTAGCCGGCGCGGGTCACATCACCGACCACCTTGATCGGCGCCTGTCCACTGCCACCGGCTTGCTCGCCGCCGACCCAAGGCACGCCACGGTTGCCGCGCTTGGCCTCGGTCTGTTCAATCGCAGCCACGGCATCGGTCTTGCTGGTGGTTTCTTTCAGCGCCATGCCTTCGGCCAGTTGCTCCCAGCCAGACTGGTTGCCAGCGATATTGGCCATGCGGTTGGCAATCGCCCGGCACGTGGTCTTGGAGCGGTCAAAGTCCAGCCGCGCCTGCAAAATCCCGTTGGTCAGCAGGTTGTACAGGCCGGGGTTGGCACGCTGAATGATTAAGGCGGGCAAGGATGCGACGGCGCTGGTGGCATTCTGGATCACGCTGCTCATGATCGACTGAAAGCCATTGGTGATGCCGTTCAACTGATTCTGCAACGTGGTCTCCAGGCTCATGTCGCCGCAGATCATATTGCTGTTCCAGCCCACGCCGACGCCGAGGCTGCGCATGTTTGCGCCTGGGCCCATCGGCACGACGCGGCCGCCACCGATGCTGTACAGCACGTCGTCGCCGATCACACTGCCGCTGGCACCGAAGTTGGGGGCGTCGGCGTAGGCCGGGTAGCACAGCAGCCCGAAGATCAGCAGGGCGGCGGGGTAGTGGGTCTTCATTGTTCAACTCCCTGTGTCGGTGCTGCCGAGAAAAAATTGGCCCTCGCGCTTGCAGCAGCTATACGGGCGCCACAAACCCCAGGCATACGCGCCGTCCTCGGCCTGCGGCAACGCCTCGCTATTGGGAAACACCGCGCAGTTCATCGATATGTCCGGTTGCAGCCGCTGCCACTTGCCGCTGTCGGCATCGTTCTCACGCAGTGCGCCGGCCGGCCAATAACCCGGTTGCGCCCGGGCCAGCAAGGACTGATACAGATGCGGCTGACCGCTGCGGGTGACAACATCGCCTGCGCGCTGGGCGACCACGGCCGCCGCCTTGTAGTCGTCGGCCTGCTGCAGGAAACCGCCGCGCGGATACACGTTGCCCCACATATCGCCGGTGACACCTACCTCACGCTGACCGGGTGTCAATGCCTCTGGATAGATCATCTCGGGAACGTTGTAGCGCCAGGCGGGGACGTCGAAACTACTCAGAAAATACGGCCTATACGCGGTGCTGGCACCGGTGCAGCTGTAGCCGAACTGGCTGGCGAAGCGATTGAACAACAGCGTGCCCGGATGGCCGATCACGTCCGCATTCTTGAATTTGAGCAGTGCGTTTTCGTTGGACTGATTGGTGGTGCTGTCGCCGCCGCCTTGAGCCGAAGGATTGGCCGGGCTCATCAACGCGACTTCGCGCCACGGGTTTTTCCCGGTATCGGCATAGCTCGACACCACGGCGTCGGGCACATAGTGACGCACCTTCACCGAGGTTTTGACCTTGCAGCCGTAGGGCGTGCAGCGCAGCCAGTAGCACACGCCGACAACGCGGTAGGCCAGGCAGTCCGTGGACAGACTGGAGCTGATCAGGGTGGCGCTATCGATGGCGGTGGCGCTGCCGGCTGTGGCCAGCAGGGCGAGGCTCAACGAGCCATGCCGCAAGCATTGACGTGGGTCCATCAGGCAACTACCGGTTGAACGATCAGAAGGTAGTTGAGCGCCGGCTACCGGCGATGTCGCGAGGAAAAGCGGGGCGGCTTACACCCCTACTATGTTGGTAGTTCATAGATTCGATAATGTGGATAGCCCGGCGCGCGGCGCCCTGCATCGGGTGTCGGGCTTACTCGTGGGAGTTAGACGGTTACAGCAGGATACGAGGGGTCATGAACGTTGAGCAGTTGAACACGCGGCCCTTGGCGGCGGTGATCTTATGTATCAGCAGAACGTTTGGGTGTGGCGCAACATGATGACTGTGGGCCTACCAGGCAGATAGTTTGATACGGCGGTTTCAAGTCACGAAGTCGGCTATTCGATTTTTTGATGTGTTCTGAAAATCGTGTAGGAAATTTTTACGATCGCGCAGAGACAGCAATAAGGCCGCTGCGAAAGTGCCGCAGCGGCCATTGGCGCTCGCGTCACGCAATCATGCCGCTGGAAATTGCTGCTCAAGGGTCTGATTGACCAGCATCTGCGCCATTTCTACGAGCTGCAGTATGCCCAGCGCCTTGTCGCGCTGGGCACCCACCAACTCGAAGGCGCCGTGATAGCCTATGCTGACTGCGGAGGCCAGTAGTTCACTGGCATTGGTCAAGGCATCTTCTGGGCTAATTCCAGGGCGTACATTGAATATATTGGACGACGCGCTCTTCATGGGGAGGTCGTTGTTCATGACAAAACCTCCGCTGGCGCAGAACCTCGAAACCATCGTGCGAGGTTGCTTCTGGACAGTTTGGATCTGATAGCGATGTTTACCGGGCGGCGCCCTGGCGTAAAAGGGGGATAGGCCATTCTCCTTATCTCCAACGTGTGGTTAAGGAACTCCCACCCGCCGTTGCGACACGGAAAAGGTGGCAGACCGTACGAGGGTCGCAAACCGGTACACGAAGGCAAACCGGCCAGGCCGAAGCCTGCCCCGCACGGCCTGCCATAAAAGGACAGTAGCCGGCTTGAAAAAGCGTCGACCACTGTCATATAGCGCTGAACCGCGCCTTCGTGCGATTGCAGGTTGCGACACCCGGCCACAACAGCGTTGTGACGCGGTTAGCCTATTCCCGAGTCATCGTAAGTCAACACTAGGTATTGAATGGCAGAGGCGTGCGCTATCAAGAATTTAGATCATTGGCCAACCAGCGTGGGTAAATCTTCCGGCCAGCTCTGAGCCTCATGCAACACGCGCAAGATCCGCACACGCTCATCATGGATTCTGTAGGCGACGATGTAAGGCGTGCGATTGATCACCAGCTCGCGTGTGCCGAGACAACGGCCACGGCGACCGCTCTCAGGGAACTGAGCCAGTCGCTGGATCTGTTCGGCAATTCGGCTATCTACCTCAATGGCCGCACGCGGGTTGTCCTGCTCAATGAAATCGAAGATCGCATCGCGATCCTTCATAGCCCAAGGCGACCACTCCAACTTCACGCCTCACCACCTTCCGACAGCTTGCGCTGGGCCTTGGCACGGCGCTTGGCGAAGTGAGCCTCGACGTCCTCGGCGGCAATCGCCGGGCGAGGGTCGTCCAGTGCCTCCTGCACTTTGGCGCGGAACCAGGCGTCATAGGTGGCGGGGTCGGTGGCAAATCCAAAGGGCAGGGCGCCTTCATTGGCGACGCGGGTGAGCAGGATACGCACGGCGTCGGAGACCGTAAGCCCGAGGTTGTGCAGGACCGCCGTGGCACGGTCTTTCACGTCCGGGTCGATGCGGGTCTGGATCAGGGCATTGCTGGCCATGGCTGAGGTTCCTGGGGTGGGCTTGGGTAGAATGTAATTCAACTGAATGACAATTTCCATGCCGTTCAGCCCATTTCCGGCAGATCGATGACCAGCGGTTCGATCCCTCGGATGCCATCCAGTTGGGCTGCGACCCGGAACGCCGCTGCCAGCTCATCAATGCCATGAGCCTGCATCAACTGGTGACGCTGGTGCTTTTCCTCCGGCTCGGTCATCGCCATCGCCAAGTACAGGCTGGGTGGCACCGCACGAAACAGCACCTCCATGGATTTGGACAGAATGACCCCCTCCGAGAACTTGCCCGCCTCCTTGCGCGCACTGCGCATCAAGGCTTTCTGCGCCGGCGTCAGCGCACGAAAACGCGCGATCTTCTCCACCTCATCCGGCGGCATGCTCAGGCAGATCCACCATTCGATCATGTTCAGCATCGGCTCGGCAGCCTTGGGCAGGTCGTCCAGGTTCTGCGTGGCCAGCCAGAACCAGGCGCCGAGCTTGCGCCACATCTTGGTGATCTTGACCACATAGGGCGCCAGCAACGGGTTCTTGGTGATGATGTGCCCCTCGTCGGTGACATTGATGATCGGGCGGCCGAGCATCTGGTCGCGTTCGGCCAGGTTGTTCACCGCGTTGATCAGCGAGATATAGGCGATCGACAACTGCGCGTTGTAGCCCTCGCGCGCATAGGTGGCCAGGTCGACCAGGGTCACATCGGCTTCGGGCCAGGGCGTGCCGTCGCGGTTGAACAGTTCGCCGTCGCTGCCTTGGCAGAACAGGTCCATGGCATCGGCCATCTCCAACAGGCGCACACGCCGCGATTCGGGTAAAGCAAGATCCTGGCCCATGGCGCGCAGGGCGTCGCGCACGTCTTCGGTCAGCACCGTGCGTTGCTGGCTGGCGCAGTGATGGGCGGCATCCAGAATGCTTTGCCTAATTAGGCTGCGGTCGGCGCGGGTCAGGCGCTGTTCTTCCTTGTCCTCGCCGCCGGTGATCATCAACCGCGCGGTAATTTCCAGTTCGCCCAACACATCGCGCTCGTCTTCCTGCTCGGAACCGTCCTCATCCAGGGCATCGGCATCCAGCGTCTTGACCTGGCAGGGGTTGTCCACGAGCCTGCGAGCATCGGCGAACGGCGCCAGGCTGACCCCGGCACCGGGGGCCAGTTTAAGCCGATGCACGCTCAGGCCCAGACGTTGGGCGAAGTCGGCGAACAGGCCAAAGCTGTTGCCGGCTTCGACGATAAACAGCCGCGGCCGGTAGATCGCCATGACCTGATTGAGCAGATTGTTCAAGGTCGCCGACTTGCCCGAGCCGGTCGGGCCAAACAGGAACAGGTGCGCGTTCATCTGCCGATCCAATTGGTTCAGCGGGTCGAAGGTGATCAGCCCACCGCCCCGGTTGAACAAGGTAATACCGGGGTGGCCGGTGCCTTCGCTGCGGCCCCAGACCGGCGCCAGGTTGGCGGCATGCTGGGCGAACATCAGTTGGGTGTACCACTGGCGCTTGTCCAGTTCAGGATCGAACACGCACGGCAGCCAGCGCAGGTAGCTGTTGAGCGGTGCCACCTCATCCTCTTCTCGCAACGGTTGCAGCCCGGCATTGAGCAAGGCATTGGCCAGTTGCAGGCCGCGTGCGTCCAGTTCCGGCAGGTCACGGCCGCGCAGGTAGAACGCCAGCGACCCCCGATAGAGCTTGTGCGAGCGACCAATCAAACTGCGCGCTTGTTCGACATCTTCGCGGGTCTGTTGCGAATCCAGGGTGTCGCCCACGGATTTATGGCTCAGGTGATTGAGCTGGGCTTCCAGCCGATCCTGCGGGGTGATGAGCAGGGTCAGGCACAGCACGGTGTCTTCCGGCAATTGGTCGAATACCGCGTTGAGCGCATCGCCGCCTTTGGCAGTCTCGCCGGTGAGATGGCCGATACCGGGCGGACTGCGCAGCCGGTCCAGGGTAACGACGCGGTGCGGTTGTTCATCGAACCACCACACGCCATGCCGCGTATCCGAGCGCGGTTGGCGAAAGAACAGGCGTTGGGCGAAGTCGCTGCCGCAGGCCAGTTCCAGTTCATCGGCATCCGGGGTAGGGGGCAGCTCAGCCAGTCGATAGAAACTCCGTCGCGTCTCGGCGTCTGTGCCCAGCCAGTCGGGGGCGGGATTGAACCAGCGCAGTAACCAGGCATGGATCGCGGCCGCCTCCAGGCGGCGGGCGTGGACGCCAGCATTGGCGAGCCCGCCGAGCAGGCGCTCACAAACAGCCGTCAAGGCCGCTTCCGGTGGCAGGCCGCGTCGTGATGGGGTGCCCGCTGTGCGCCGGTACACCACCAGCCGCGTGCGGCGGCGTTGGCCGCGCCAGGGCAGGTGGCTGACGGTTGTGTCCTCGAACAGCCCGCCGGGTTTGGCCACGGCCTGCAGATGATGCTGCATGGAACGCCAATAGAACGCGCTGAACGCCGTGCCCTGCGCCCGTGGTTGCATATAAGCCCGCAGCCCGGCGAGATACTCGTCCCAATCGGTCTCGTCCTGGGCGTAGAGCTGCACCACCCACGGCTGCTGATCCAGTTCATCAAAGCTGTCTTGCAAGGCGTTTTCCAGCGCATCGCGCACGCTGCACAACCACTCGGCCTCGCGGCCCTCGGTGCCGATGGCGCTTAGTTCAAAGAACGCCGCGACCGATTGACTGTCATCCAGCAGCAGGCTCTGCGAGTCGGGCAAATATTCGACCCAGGGCAGCAGATCGACAAAGGACCGCGGCGCGGCATACAGCTGCTGTTCGTCGGCGCGGGTCGCAGGACGGCGAGTGGCGTCACGTCTCGGTGCGGGGATGCCCAAGCCGCGCAGCCGAGCCAGATAGCGTTGCCAGGCATTCCCCGGACGACGCTGTACGCGTTTCATCAGTAGTCCTCGACCCGCTCGCCGGGCAGGGCGTAATGCACCCGCTGATACAGCGGGAATACCGTGCTGTAGCCGGGTACCGGGACCGACTCTGTGCCGGCCAAATGCGGGAACATATACATCACCAGGTCCGGGTTGGGCAGGCGCTGGAACTGGCGGTAGATCTCGTTTTGCGCGGTGCGGGTGTAGCCGCTCTGATCGACCATCGGCACCGGCGGCTGCAACGGTCGGCGCAGCGTTTGGCGGGCGTCCAGCAGGCGGCGCATCGAAGCGCCGCCGTCGGTCTGCCGGTTCCAGATATCCAGCATTGTGGCATCGCCGTGGGGCAGCATCTTCTCCGGGTTGGTGGCGCAGCCGCCCAGCACCACCAGGGCGGACAACAGCGCGGATTTAATCCAGTTCAACAACATGGCCACTCTCTCCTCGGTTGTGATCGACACGGCGCCCGCTGGGGTTGTAATCGACCGTGATCGCCCGCTCGATATGCACCGCAACCTTGGCGCCAGGTTGCACGTATACCGCCGCGAAAGCCTGCCCGTAGAGCTTGTTGACCCACTGCGCCATCTCCTGCACCCCACCGGCCAGAATCCGCCCCAAGGCCTCGTTGGTGGTGATGCCCACCGTGCCCAGCGGATTGCCGGGGCTAGAGTAGGTCATGCTGTTGTTGCCCTGAATCAGCGAGGCGGCGCCCGCTCCGGCGGCAGTGATCAGCGCCTGTGAGCCCAGGTACTGTTGGGCGTTGCTGCGGCGCTCACCGGCAACGCAGGGGATGCCGTAGTGATCGCTGATCCAGCCCAACCCCTGGCGGGTGTCGCTACTCTGCTCATCGTTGTCATTTTCGCGTTTGGCGCCTTTCGACGGCACCGTGCGCACCGTACCGTCACGGAACACAAAGGTCAGTGAGCGGATCTGGCCGCGCACGCACGACAGCGTCCAATCTCCTGAAGCGCTGCCGCTGACCACCGCGCCGGCCACTTCCGGCAAGTCGATGCCGTTGGCGGTGAGATTGTCCGGGCCGATCAGTACCTTGAACGGATAGGGATCATTGACAGTGCCGTCTACCGGCACGCGGCCGATCAACGCAGTCATCGCCACTGAGCCCATCAACGTGGCATTGGCCGGCACGGTATACACCGGTTGCAGTGCGGTTTTTTCACGCAACGCCTTGCTTGCGTTGTCGAGCCGGGCGGAGGTGTCTTCCAGTGGTTTTTGGGCGGGGCCGAATGAGGTGGGAAAGGTCAGTGGTTTGGAGGGCTTGTTTGCTGGGGCGCGGCCATCCTCGGGTTCGATCCAGATCAGTTGATCACGCATCAGACCTTGGTTATCGCTGTCCTCCAGACCCAGACCAACCGGCAGGTCGGTATTGCCCAGCGATTCCAGACGCTGCTGCAGCTCCTCGATCAGGCCACGGGTCTGACGTTGCGTTTCGGCCAACTGCTCGCGCCCGTCCTGCAAGGTGCTCTGGACGCGCTGCTCAATGGCGCCTTCGCGCTGACGCAGACGTTCGTTCTCGGCCTTCTCCTGTTGATTGCTTTTCAGCGCACCCTGCAGCTCGCCGCGCAGCTGTTTGACCTGGGCAACCAGCGTGGCCACCGTATCGCGCGGGGTATCGCCTTCGATACCCAGCGCCTGCATTTCATCGCGGCTTAGCGGCTCGACGCTATTGCTGTCGCCCGCGTTATCCCGCGACGATCCGGCCCACTTCACGCCGGCGTACAACAGCAACAAAATCAGCGGCAGCATCAGCCACTTGAGCAGGCCGTTACTCTTCATTGTCGTGGCTCCGGGGCAGGTTCAGAACCGCATCCACTGGGCTGATACTTGGCAGCAGCGATCCGGCCAAACCGTGGCCGCGAGTGACCAGATACACCACGCTGGTGTCAGTGGCGTCGCCTTTGGGGCCAAGGTCGAGATGCTGGAAGGTGGCGCTGACGAAATCCCCTTGCAGGCGGCGCGGATCCAGCTCAATCCAGCGCGGCGAGGTGTTGTGCAGTCGCACCGCAGTGACCCACAAGTCTTCCAGCCGCCAGGCCGCCAGTGCGCGATAGGCCAGCGGCAGCTCCGGGATCAAGGTGTCCAGTACCAGGTCATCGCGCAGGGGCACCGTGCTCAAACCGGGTACTGGTTCGAGCGTGCGCAGCGGCGCATACAGGCTTTGTGCAGCATAGCGAGTCAGTGCCACGGGCAGCGGTGTTGGTGGGGCAGGGCGTGCAACGGTAGCCTCCACCTCGTCGCGGGGGGCCGATCTTTCGGCCTCGACAATGCGCACCGCCTCCAGTGGCGGCTCGCCGGTTTTGGCCGGCTCGGCAACGATATCCAGCAGGATCAACGTCCCATCGTCGGCGTCCTGCAGATGCAGGCGACTAGGCGCGATAGCTTCGTTCGCCAGCAGGTACAGCGCGCCGCCGGCGCTTTGCACGCGCAGTTTGCCTTGCAGTGACGCAGGCAGGCCGACCCGCACATTGCGTTCGATAAACACCACCCGCTCCTGGCCGACTTGCAACGGTACCGCCAATGGCAAACGCTCCCAACGCAGGATCTCCACCGCAGTGGCCAGTGGGCTAACCAGCAAAAACAGGGCACTGCACAGCCGTCGTTTCATGGTGCGGACTCCTCGCCGTTGTCATCGGGGCTACGACCAATGCGTTGCGGCGCTTCGCTGTAGCAGTCCAGCGCCAGACCGAAGGGGTTGCGCTCGGGATCTATGTCCAGCCGCACCACCTTCAGCGAATAGCGCACCAGCGCCCGCTTGACCTGCTCGGCGCCGTAATACTCATCGGCGCTCAGGTCCAGGGTGACGATCCAGTCATCATCGGAAAGGGCCTTGACCCGCATCATCGGGTTGTCGCCGTAGCCGCGGCCGGGAATCTCGTAGACCCCCCGCACCCGCTGGCGCAGCTCGCCGCTGTCGCGCCGGCGCCCGGCTTCGTCGAGCAGAAACGCCCGGCAGGCCGGGGTCAGGTAAGAGGAAAGCGCGCGGATATTGCGTGGGTAGTCGTCTTCGCCATTGGTGGGCCAACGGTGGAGCTGCTGGAAGATGTAGAAGGCAAAGCTGTACACCGTACCGGGCGGCACCTCCCACCACTTGCGCACGCTGCCCGAGCGCAGATCTGGCGGAATGTGGATGGTCAAGTCACGCGGCGCACTCCACCAGCCAACCGCCAACAGCGCCGTCAGCCCCAGCAACGCCAACCCGCCCAGGCGCAAGCTGCGCACATGGGCTTGCAGGTGCGTGACCTCGTTCTTGAAGCGGCTCATGCTTGGCTCCGGCGTGTGCGCCAGGCGCCCGAGCGCAGAATCAAACCTTCACCGCCGACGTAGCGGGCCAGCAGCGGATAGCGCTGACACAGCCTCCATTGCAACTGCCGATACAACCAGGCATCCGGCCGGCCGCGCTTCTGGCGGCGCAGCAAGCCACCGCCGAAAAACACCCCGCACACCACCGCGATCAGCATCAACGTGGGCACCATCGCCACGCTACGGCTCAGCCAGGCCAACGGCAACCCGGCGAGCGCCCCCAGCGCGGCGCTGATCCCGGTGCAGGCCCATAGCTCATCGGCCGTCAGTCCGCGCACCACCACCGGTTGGCGGTTCAGGCGATGGGGTAAAAAGGTCAGGGTCTGATCGGATCGCGATGTGCTCAGCATGGCGGCCTTCTCCCTACAAGATCCCGGTGGCCTGGGTCAGCAACCAGATGCCGACCACCAGCAACAGCGCACCCACCGCCACGGTCAGCCCGAACTGGCCCCAGGTTTTGCGCCCGGCGTGGATCTCCGAATAGGTGGTGTAGGCGTGGTAGCAGACGCCAATGAACATCGAGGCGATCACCAGCAACGCCACCAGCAGCACGATGTCGTAACCGTAGTTCTGCATCGTTGAGATAATGCCGTCACCTGTCCCGCGCGAGGGCTCTTCCAGGCTGGGCAGCGCACCCCGCGCCCGAGCCGGTGATAACAGCATCGCCGCCGACCAGCCGCCGAACGCTACGGCTAGCGCAACGGGAAAGACCTGATGGCAACGCTTCATGGCAACCTCGTTCATGACAGCAGGAAATAGGTCAACACCACATACATCGCGGCAAAACGCACCGCGACTCCGAGCAACTGACGCTGGGTCAGCTTGTGCTCGGCCCAACCGACATAAGCCGTGCGCAACGCCCATACGCCCCACACCAGCAGCACCGCGAATACCACTGCAATCAACAGCGCCGCACTGGCACCCGGCGTGAACCCGCCGTGGGCCAGGAAGGCGATGCTTTGTTCGTTACTCAGGCTCATGGTTGGCCTCGGTTTCACGGCGGTAGTCCCCGGACAACGGCAGCGGATCGCGCGGCTGGGCGCGCTGCGGGCTCAGGTGGTCACGGATGCCCTGGCGCATGCGCTGCACGTCATCGCGAAAACGGGTGTAGTCGAAGTGGTAGCGGGAGGTGTCGTCGTGGGGGAGGCGTGCGCTGGCTTCGGCCTGGCGTTCGATGAGGTCGAGTTGGCGGAGCAGGACTGCCAGGCTTACTGGTTCGGATGCCGCTGTGGATGAAAATGCGAACGGTACGAAGAGCATCAACGTTGCGGGAAACAGCAGCAAGGGCTGCCGAGAGACATAGGTGGGTAGCATCGGTCAGCCCTCCAATACATGGAGGTAAATGCTGCATGCCCCGTGAGTCCAGTGCAGTGCGGAATGGGGGCTGGCACACGCCCGTAATGGTGCACGGTAGATTTGCGCTGACTACTTTCAACCGGCACCTGGCTCGCAGCGAACGTAAAGTGGAATGTTCATAAAGCGGCAACCAAGGAGCATTGAGGCAATTTTGGTGAGCGCGAAGTTTCAGCTCTCCGCAGAGTAGGGGGTGGTGGCTTCTTCCTTGGCGTCCACGAGGTGGTCGAGTTCTTCAAGCAGCGCGTCACTAATGCTCAAGCGTGATAGTGCAATTATGCTGATGATGGCAAAACCGTAATCGAGACAGGCACAGAGTCCACGTATCGTTTCGATGTGAAACGTGGAGTAAAGACTGGTGAAGTTAGCGGCGACAAGTCCATCATCGGCACGCTGATTGTCGATAGTCACATGGCTGAATACCCCTATGATATTGGGGTGAGCACCATGGTCGATAGCGTGCTCATAGCAGTCCATGATGTATTCGAGAATGTTCGGTGCATGCGCTTGCAGTGTTTTCAGTGATTCGATTGCTTTGCGAAAGTTGAAATCTTTACTGCAAGCCTTACGAAAAATCCTTTTCTCAGCATCTGTCTCTCCCAGATGTCGGCTGGACCAAACCTGTTCCAGATCGGGATTTTGTATCATCAACCCAGCATAGGCTGCGGACTCCAATGCAGTGCGTAACAGAGGAAAAACGGCGGCGCTATGTCCGCTCAATGCCATTCTTGAACTGGCGAGGAACAACTGATAGGCGTTCATCTGTAGCATGAGCGGTAAGGCTGACGGTTGATCAGCTTGCCAAAGACGTTCACGGAAATAGGTGTCGTACTCTCTCAGCACCATTACCATCAAGTTTTCCGAAGCCAACAGCTCTTGTGCAGTTTTGTCAGCTATTGACATGTAATAGTCGATTCCGCCGGGCACTACCAAGCGAGTGGGACTGTCTGTCATAGTCCCTAACTCGCTAGAACGGTTTGGATGAACTGCTCACGCGACAGATGACACAAGGCGTACTGACCTTTTTTAAGTGTTATGCCACCCGTGATGCGCAACGACAGAGTGTTACCCGCGAGAAAGAAGATATGACCTTGACACTCGAAAAAGACATGTGCAGTCGCGCGTTTCCACTTCTCGATGAACTGTTTGCTACGACCGTACCACTGCATGATCGCAAAATGGCGACCGTCGATATCAACCGGTTTTGATTGCCAATCAATCGACGCGGCGAAGCTCCAGCCCGTAAAGCTTGAAGGGCCGTCATGCACATGCACAAGCCAAAACATGCGGTGGGCCTGCTGATAGAAAGCTTCGCGTGCAACCCGCTCATCTTCTGATATAGGGGAGTATTGCAACTCCAATACAGTCGCCGGGGATACGCCGGCCCCGCACAAGACGTCGGCTCTATGGCGCTCGCCCGTCATAGGGTCAATGAGGCCGACCTCGCGGCAGCTTTCGGGGAAGGCTTCTTTCCAATCGAGGTGCCAAGGGCCTTCTGGTTCACTCCACACGTCACAATCACCGGCTTTGTGCCTCCAATGGTTCACGTTTTCGACAGGAATGACAGATGTCAACATGCCACTGCAATCGCGGCAGGTCGTTCTCTCTCCCTTGGTAGTAGGCGAACGTTTTACTCCATCAACCCATGCGTACAACATGCCGTGTCACCGTGCTGTGTCAGCCCCGTTTGAGCGTAACCAAACCTCTCACGTTCGATTGCAGGTAGCAACATCCGCAGTGTTGCGTTCTCAACTAATGCTTCTGGAATGGTCAGTTGCATTGTTTGGGGCTACTCAGTCCAGTGGCTGTATGAGGTGGTGATGTGGCAGAGTGGGAAAATACCTACTCGAAATCACAAGGGACTAACTTTTCATGCGCGTTTTGTTTGCTCCAATCCTCGTTTTAATACTCACCGCTGGATGCTCTGCGACGGGCGTTGTTCAAATGGGCCAGGACACCTACATGGTTGCGAAGGATGGCAGTTTTACGACATTTGGAGGTGCTCAGGTAAAGGCCGAGCTTTACCGAGAGGCAAATGCGTTCTGTGAGAGGAAGAGCAAGCAGCTGATGCCGGTGAAGGAGACTTCGCGAGATTCAGGCTATGGGCGTTACGCCAATGCTGAGTTGCAATTCCGATGTCTTGATGCCGGTGATCCAGAACTTCATCGCCCGACGATGAAATCAGAGCCTGATGTAAAAATCAGTATTGAATAGTGATGCTCACTGACCGGGCTAGTGACTGGCTGGATAAGCGGCCACAAACGCTTAGTTTTAAAGGTGCTTTTTAAAGTTTCCGACTGTCACATCCATCGCCATTCCCAAAGCCGCTGCTGCGGGCAGCAGCACCCACAACGGATGCACGCTCACCGGCAAGGCCAGATACGTCACCCATGGCAACACCGCCAATGGCAGAATTGTCGCCCTTGCCCGGTGGTACAGAAACCCCGATTCCCGCCCAGCACTGAACCGGCGTAGATCCCGCCGCACCAGCCCATCCACCAACCCGGTGAAGGCTGTCAGGGCGAACAGCGGCAGGGTCAGAGCCAGCACCAGTAGGCGCAGTACAAAAGTCACCGTGGTGTAGAACGCCGCCAGCAGATGCCGCTCCAGATACACCACGGCCTGAGCCAGGCTAGCGTTGAACCCTCTTGCGGTATCAGCCGCTTTCGCCTGTTCGTTCATCCTTGTCAACCAGTCGAGCAGCCCACTGTCGAGCAGCAGGGTCTGATGCAACCAGCTCACCAGCCGGTAGGCGCTGCGCCCCGGCTCCTGCATTACCACGCTGCGGATGAACTGGGCCGAAAGCTGCTGCAGCTCGAAGTTCATCATCCCTTGTGCATGCCGCCAACCTTGCTCCGGCCAGAACAGGTGCATACCGATCAGCTCAATCACCAGGCACAGCAGCAACGAGCCCAATAACACCCCGATAAACCGTAGCGGCAGGGTGATAAGGCCCATGACCAGCCCATGCTGCCGCGCCTGCTGTTGTTGGGCGGCGCTGGCCGGGTCACGCATTGCCGCAGGCTTGCGCGTGCCAGGCCGGCGCGTCGTTGTTGTACTGGCAACGCATCTGTTCGGCCAGGGCGCGCAAGTCGTCGGGCAGGCCGGTGTTGGGTTCGTGGATCGGCAGTGGCATGCGCAACTTCCACAGGGTGCCGCCTTCGAGCAGGGCAAACGCTTGGCCCTTGGGCAGGGCGACGATATGTGCCGGCTCCAGCAACGGCACGCTGGTGGTGTTGATACGGTCCATGCTGCTGGAGGTGAAGGCGGTGCGGCCGTGGGGATCGGAGCTGTCGGTGGCGCCGCTGAGCGGTGAGACGCTGGCGACATCGACCTTGGGCAGTTGCTGGGTCAGCAGTTCGGCGGTGGCGGTTTCGCGTACGCGCAGCATGATCAGGTTGTTGAAGTTGCCCACTACTTGGGCGGCCTTGGCGCGGTTGCCCAGGCGCGCTTCTATATCGCTGAGGGTCTGGGTGTAGGCGGTGACTTGTACGCCCGCGCCACCGGCTTTGTTGACCATGGGGATGAACTCGTCGCCCATCAGTTCGCTGAATTCATCGGCGTGGACGTTGATCGGGGCCATCGGGTGGTTTGCGACACCGGGCAAACCGTCGTCCAGGCCGAATTTGTATAGGTGGCCGGCCACCGAAACCAGGTCGGCGAACATTGAGTTGCCTACAGCGGCGGCCACCTCAGCATCGGACAGGGCATCCAGGCCGACATAGACCACCGCGCGTTGGCGCACCACCTGCATCCAGTCGAAGATCGGCCGTGGGTCATTCAGGTCGGCGTAGTCCGGGGCCAGCAACTGGGCGATGCGGCCACTGGTCAATTTTTCCAGCAGTGGCAGCAGCGAGGCGACAATCTTGTCGAAGAAGGAGCGCTCGTAACGCACGGCGCTGCGCAGGCCTTTGAGCACCGGGTCGAACAGCGGCGCCTGGGTCAGGTACTGCTCGATGGCCACCACCCGGCGGTCGCGACCGAGCATATGGCGTGGGGTATTGCGCTCGTTGATGCCGCCTTCGATTTGCACGATGGCTTCCCAGGCTTTGGGCGCGCGCTTAGCGAACAGGTGTTGGGCGTATTCGATGAACAGGGTGTCAATGTTGACCACATGGCGCTGGATCAGCAGGTAGTCCGGGCGGTGGCCGAGTTCGACCAGGGCACGGGCGATGATGTTGACGAAGCGCCAGGCGAATTCGCGGAACGCGGCGCTGTTGCCTTCATTGGAGAGTTGTCCTGCGATGCGGCTGGCCACCTCGGTGATGCGACCAAAACGGCCGACGGCGTTGTAGCGCGCGGAACTGTCGGGCCAACCCAGATGGAACAGGTAGAAGGCATCCAGCCGGCCGCTGCGCAGGCATTCCAGGTACACACGCTTGAGCAGGTCGGCATCACCCTTGGGGTCGAACACGATGCAGGTCTCGCCACGGCGGATGTCCTGGGCGATCAGTTGTTCAGCCAGACGGGTCTTGCCGACGCGGGTTGTGCCGAGCACCAGGGTGTGGCCGACCCGCTCACGCAGCGGCAGGCTGACTTCGACCTCATGAGGTTCGACACCGTGCAGGCGGGCCAGGCCGCCCACTGCGGGCAAGGGACGCACTGGATTCAGTGGATGGTCCCAACACGTGACGCGCGCCAGTTGCGGCAAGGGCGGGGGGGCAAATTCCAGGCGCTGTTCCAGGCGGCGCGCATAGCGCAGCCGCCAAGGGGGCTCGACGTAGTGCCGGAACTCCGGGCGGTAGGTTTGCAGCAGGCGGTGGGTATGGTGCGGTTCCCAACGAAAGCCGCGGCCGAGAAACAGCCGCTCCTGGCTGACCGGGATTTGGCTGTCGCGCAGGGCGTAGCGGGGCAGGCGGCGGATGTTGCGGCGGTAGCGCAGGATTACCCAGGCCTGTTGGAGACGAATTGCGCCGAACACGATAAACCCCAACGCCGCCCCTAACCCAAGTTGCGGATTGAGCGCCAATGCCCAGGGGGCGGTCAGGCAAAGCAGCGCACTGCCGACGCAGATCGCCACGGTGTATAGCTCCACCGCCGGGCGCAGCAGCACTTCGACGGTCTGGGCCATGTCATTGCTCGATGGCCGTGGCGGTGATCAGCACCGGGTAGCCGCTCAGTCCCAGCCGCTGGGCCAGGTCATCGCCCGGCACTGGGGTCAAGCTCAGGCCGGGGGCACGTTCGCGCAGGGCCTGCAGTGCTTTGGCTGACTCAATATTGACCACCAGCCCAGCGGCGCCGAGGCGTTGCAGGTCGGGCAGGCGTTTTTGCAGCCAGGCGTGGGAGCGCGGGTCGTCACCGATGAGAAAGAGCGCGGTGATGCCGGGTAGGCTGATCGCTCGCGGTTCTACAGGGCCAGGGCGCAGTGAGGGTGAGCGGATCGGTAGCAGCGCGGCTTCGTTGTACGGTGCCGTTGGCGCGTCATCGAACGCTGCGCCCAGCACAAGGCGGGGCACCCACAACACCAGTAATAGGGCGACGTGTTTCATGGCGTTCTCCGGGTCGAAGCTACGACCTCCAGCCTTGCCAGGTGCTGGCCCACTCGCTGTCGATAGCGAACGGCCGGTGCGCCGCCGGCGGGGCGGTGATAGCGCCCGGCGGCCATCAACCAGCTTTGGTCGGGGTTGTACTGCTCGCGCAGAATGGTCGCGGCCAGGCGCAGGTTGCGGTACGGCTCCAGCAGCTCGCAGGGTTGGCGCACGCGGTGGCGTTGATAACCGGCATTGAGTTGCCCGAGACCCACATCCACCCGTGTGGCGGGGGTGAGCTGCAAGACCTGGCGTAGATCAGCGCAGGCCTCGCGGCGGGTGCCGTAACGGCGGGATTGGCCGGCGACATTCAGCGTCCAGGGCCAGGGCACGGTCCGCCCACGCAGGTTGCGTCCGCTTTCTTGCAGGGCCACTGCGTAGAGCAGATTCGGCGGCACCCGGGCCTGTGCGGCTGCCAGTTGATAGGCTGGCGGTGGCAGTTCCCGCGCGGTGAGTGCGGATGGATCAAGCAGTGTCGGGACCAGCAGCAGTGCCGTGCAGTGGCCGATCATTGACGTTGCCATTGCCCGCCCACCTCGCGCACCAGAGCCGGCAGCTCACCAGCCACGCCCAAGCTGGCCCAGCGCCCGGCGTCGTGATTAAGGGTGACCCGGCGTTCGCGCACGCTGCGCGGGTCCAGTGCCATGCGCTGGGCCCATTGCCGCAGGCGGGCATCGTCATTGTCGCTGCCGACCATGTACAGGTCGAACTCGCGGCCGGCGGTTTGCAGCTTCTTGACCTGCAGGTTGCAGGCCATGCAGTTGTCCTCGATAAACAGCGCCAGGCGGCCATTGCCTTGCAAGCGCGCCGGGCTGCTGTTGGCGGCGGCGGTCAGGGTGACCACCTGCAGGGTTGGGTACAGCCGTTTCCAGGCCTGATCGTAGGCGCGTTGATACGCCAGCTCCTTGCTGACGCGGGCTGATTCGGCCCGTACCTGTAGCTCGGCAAAGCGCCGGCGTTCTTCGTCATTGCGGGCTTCGATACCCAGTGCAGTCAACGGGTCAAGGTTGGGCGAGTAGACGCCCAGCGGGCCTTGTTGCAACTGCCGGTAGCGTGCCCAGTCTTCACCGCCCAGGCCCCACTCCCTGGCCTGTTGTTCGTCGGTGCGAACTTCGCGGCTGTCGCGTGACTGGCTGAGGCGGGTGTCACTGGTGACGTCGCCACCGGCCAATGCCGAGGCCAGACCGATCAACAGGGCCGCCAGTACCGCGACGGCCAGTGCGGGCTGGGTACGGGAGAGCAGTTGCGAGGCCATGGCTTACTCCTGGGGCAGCGGCAGGCGCTGCATCTGTTGGCCACTCCGGAACAGCGCGCTGCGTGGTTCCAGGGCCTCCAACTGCCAGCGGCCTGCGGCATCGCCGAGCTGGAGCAGGCGAACGGTGGCCAAGTCGGTGGTGCCGTTGGGTTGGATTGCCAGGAAGGGTTCGCCGCCACGCAACTCCATGCCCAGTAACTGGAAAGTCGGGGCCGTGGAAACAGCGCGTGGCTTGGCAGCGCGAGGGCACGGTTTGGTTACGATAGGTTTGGCAGTGTCGATCTGTTGAGCCAAGGCGTTGAGACGGCTTTGCAGGGCGATCAGGTCTGTGGCACTGGCGAGATCCTGCTGACGCTGGTCGAGGGTGTCCCACTGTTGCTGCCAGTGGTCGCGCATCAGCTGGAAATCGCTTTCCGTGACTGTGGCCGGTGCTGCATCGACCGAGGCCCGGAACGCTTCCAGTTCAAGTGCGCGGGTTTGCAGTTCGGCAATCTGCGCATCAGGTGCGTCCTGGCGGCGCTGTGCATCCAGACGGGTCAGGGAGAGTGCCAGCGCGACCAAGCCGACGCTGATCAGTGTCAACCATACGACCACTGCCACGCGGATCAGGCGCGAACTATTGCGGGGCGTTGAAATCATGGCTGAGCCTCGCCATTGGATTGGGTGGTGATAAAGCAGACCTGTCGTGCGCGTTCATCTATCGACAGGCGCCAGGCATCACCGGCCAGCAGTTGCAGGGTCTGGTTCAACGGCAGCGGGCCAAGCCGTAAATGTGCCGCCGGCAAGGGTAGATCCCACAAGGTCGCCAGTACCGGGCCCCCCTCACACAGCTGGTAGCCCGAGCGGCGCAGCAGATAGCGTATGGCATCGCCGACGGTGGTGGCGTGGGTCGCTGGAATGCGTAGGTCGATGATTTGCCGCAGCAGGTTCTGCTGCCCGGCGTCGGGGCGCAGTTCGACCAGGGTGTAGCGGCCTTGGCGCAGGAACCCGCGTACATCCTCGTCGGTTGGCACCGGCATCGGTGTGATGGAAAGTGCTGTTTCCTCTGTGGTTGAGGCACATGCACCGACCAGCATCGCGGCCAAAGCGGCAATGATCGGGCGATAGCAATTTGGGCGTATCAGCATGATGGGCTCCATGACAGTTATGGCGCAGCGTCGTGCCTTGATGTGCCCGCTGCCATCTGGAATGGGCAAGGTGCGGTATCCCGATAGTGCATGGCGGCCGGTCGCCGATGAAAAGATGCAGCGTCAAGATATCCATTGCAGGAGAGCAGATATGAGTTGCGAAGGACCGATCAACGATGCAAGTGCACGCGGCATCGACGTGTCGCGCTGGCAGGGCGATATTGACTGGGTGCGTGTGGCCGGCACGGGCGTTACCCATGCGATAGCAAAGATGACGGAGGGCGGCGACTACACCGATCCCAAATTCGTCGAGAACTTCCAAGGCATGAAGGCGAACGGTCTGAAGGCCGGGGTGTACCACTATTTCCGTGCGTTGAGCAGCACGCCGTGCGAGCAACTGGCCAATATCCAGGGCTGCCTCTCGGAGGTGGGGTTCAAGGTCGGGCAGGACATCCTGGCCATCGATGTCGAGACCCATCGCAACGAAGAGGCCACCCCGGATCAGATGGCTGATGCCTTGTTCCAACTGGTGACGCTGGTCAGGGTGTCGCTGCTGGAGGGGGCGTATCCGCATATTTATGCCTCGCCCAGTATCTGGAGCAACAGCGTGGCCTGGCGCAAGTATGACTTCAGCGAATGCCCGTTGTGGATTGCCCACTGGGACGTCGCCGCCCCCACCGTGCCGGAAACCTGGAGCAAACACGGCAAAAGCTGGCAGTGGTGGCAGCACAGCAGTAAGGGCCAGGTCGAGGGTATCCAGGGCGCGGTGGATCTGGATTGGGTCAAGCCTTGAAGGCAAACAGCACAACGGCCCCGATTGGGGCCGTTGCTTTTCAGGCTCAATACTCGTCAGGCAGCAGCATCGTCGTCACCGACCGATCCCACTCGGTGATGATCCACAATGTCAGCTCCGGCGCGACGTGATAGACCGAGAGCAGGCGGTTGCCAAGCTCCAGCGCGGACTGATTTTCCTCCCAGTCTTCAGGACAGATATCGCCCCAGTCACCGTTGAGGTGGCGCAGCAGGTAGGGCAGGGGCTGGAAGGAACTACTTTCGATCAGGGCTTGAACCCCGGCCGTAGCGACGATCATGCCCGGCGAAAAACGCGGGGCGTTAGCGTATGCGGTTTCCATGATGGAATCCTCCATAACGTACGACAAGGCCACGGCAAACCGTGACGCCGTCGGATGGATGAAAGGAACACGGGTTCTAAATGGACTCGGCAGTCGCCGGTGCATCCGCAGGATAGGGTGCTTCGGCCTCTTCGGACTCAACCTTGGGTCGTGCCTGATAGACCAGCTTTCCGTCGACCTTGACCCAACTGACAAACAGCAACCGCGCCTTCAAGCTGACGCCGGTTTTGCCGGCTTTTTCGCCACGGTTGTAGCGAAATAGGTCGGTCCACAGATCGCCGAGACGAAATCCCATCAGGACTTTTTGGCCGCGGTTGACGGCGTTGGCGTAGCGGTTGACCAATTGCTGCGCTTCAGCGCCGCAGACAATGACGTCGAAGTAGCGGTACTCAGGCGCCTGTGTGGGCCCATTGAGCGCGGCGATGGTGCAGGCCAGGAATGACTTGCCGCGGCTGGGTGTGACCTCGCGAATTCGGTTGAGGTAACCGAGGCCCTGGGTGTGCAGATCGAAGTAGGTCGTCTCTTCAGAGACGCAAGACGATTGAGACATGACAGTCTCCCTCAATTCAAAGTGAAGATGAACATGGGAGACGTCCCGTCGGAACGTGGTCCCACGGGTTGATTACCAGTGTTGGACTGGCGATGTGCGTGACGCGGATCAGCGCCTGAGCGCCGTGGCCTTGAAGACCGAGACCACCTGGGCATGTTGCCGAACGGGTCGGCGGAACATGCTTTCAGCGTGATCCTGTTGCTTGCCTGTGGCATGTATGAATACGCCGTGCACGGACACCCGAATTCGCGGCTGCAGGTATGAGGAAGCCCCGCGAACGGGGCTTCTGAGTGGTGGGATCATTGCAAGTCTTCGTAGGTAGGTAATCCTGCCAGGCACGCAGCGTTTGGGTCGAATATCAGTACCCGAACATCAGCCTGTGCCGCCAAATGCAGCACCTCGACCAGTTCTCTGGGCACGCCTTTGCAGAGTTGTTCCTGGCGCAACTGTTCTGCTGTGATGCTTCCGACCTTGCTTAGATGCGCATCGGTCCAGGGTGTGGCAATCAGTTTGAAACCGATAGCAGCGCTGGCCGGTAGCACAAAGGACTCAAACAGCAGGCCATTTAAAGACGTCAACATTTCCAGCGTGCTCCAGGCCGTTTCCGGCAAGTGGGCACTGCTGACCTCCCAGCAACGGCTGTAGTGGCCGGTCTCAAACGTCAGTTGCTGAATTCTCTGTTGGGCATGGGCCTGGGAATAGAGATCGCCCACCAGGAGGGGCGGTGATTGATCGTGGGCAAATACTCCGTAGATCACCTGCACCACGATTCCTGGATTTGGGTGGTTGTCGTCATCGACCGTCGACGCAGCGTTTGAGGTAATGATCAGCGCATGGGTGTCATTGAACAGACAAGGCCGACGTTCGAGTTGCTCGTCATCCAGGTGCTGCTGGGAAGGATGGGGTGGCAGATAGCACAGCGGCGCCTTGGCATCGTAAAGGATGGCCAGCAGGCGCTGGATGCGCAGTTCGTTAAAGCCGCGGACGAATGGGTTGAACGAATGATTGTCGATAGGCATGGCTACTCTCCTATAAGCAAATGAGGAGGGACACCACCCCCGACGGGAGGTGTCCCGTCGGGTGCCTGAGTTGCTGGATTACCAGCCGTTGTAGTGGATGATCAGGTTGGCGATGAGGTAGCGTCGCCGGGAGTCCAGCAGACCAAAGTCAGCCAGTCCGTGGACGCCAACCCGTTGCAACAGGCGTCCCCCGGTTTCATCGTTGTAAAAACTGACCAGCGCAGCAAGGAACACCTGCTCACCATGACTCATGGCGCCGATGGCCGTGTCAATCAGTGGGACATCGGGGCACAGATCCCATTTACTGAGGGCTAGATTGATGTCGTTGTGATGCTCAATACCGAAGTAACGTGGGCCTGCGAGCCGGACGGCGTGTTGCCAGGTTTGGAAGAACTGCTGGGTCGCAGGGGCCTCGGGGTGATCAGCGATCATCTGGCCCGAGACCTCAGGTTTTGTGGGCTGTAGCTTCATGGATGAATCTCCAGACAATGACGGCCTGGGTCGGCCGTGGGAAGGACGATGGCCTGTGACATGCAACAGGCTGTTGGACCAACGCAGCGGGTACTGCGCCGTAGCCTTGAAGATCTGGACTACCTGGACCTGGGCGGGTGCCGAGCGAGTCGGCAGCGCTGGGCGTTAGCCTGGAGAGGATGGTGGGTGGCGGGGCAGCGTCAATCGGCAACGGGCGCAGCCCGCTATAGGCGGGTGTTGATTATCTGGCTCAAACGTAAGAACTGTGTGAGATAGCCCATGCAGTGCTGCACTGCATGAGCCGAATCTGATTACTGTGTACGTAATCGCATGAAGGAGTCGTCGCCAATAACCCGGGTGGCGGAGTCCTGTGTTTTGACTAATTCAACAGAGTGTTCGCAGTCCTTGAGGTTGTGATAACTCTCGGAGCTGACGGCGATGATCTTTGAGTTTTTAGCGATGAATCGCCAACGCCATTCGTTTTTGACGTCTTTGTATACGTAAAAGTGGGCAGCCTCTGCCATATGCGTCTCCTCGGATGTCGATACTTATGTAGCGGGCGTTGAACGCTATCAATCATGCCGGGAGAGCGTCTATAAACATAGAGATTCGAGTTACTTCGCAATGTGTCGAAGATCGCAAATTACGTTCGACCTAACGGACGTAGGCGTGTTGATTGTGAGATGGTGTTTGACTTTATATCGTTAATGTTGATGAAGGAGTCGCAAATGGATTTTCAGGTATGGCAGGCTGTAGTTGTGCCGCTCGCTATTGCGTTGTTGACGCTGTTCGTTACGTGGCGGCACAACACGGCTAGCATCTCTCATCAACGAACGCAGCGTTTACGTGACTTGGTGCATTCTGGTTCGTGGCGCACTGTGCACCCAATGGTACTGGTGATGGATGTGCGTGAAGCGTTCAGCCAACGGATCAATCTTGACCCACGCGCCTTGCGCCTTGCCCTGGATTACCAGGACCATGCTTTTGCCGCACTGAGGTACTACTTGGTCGCTCGGATTTTTGTAAATATTTCTGAAGATGGCCGTCGTTTTCAGCGAATGGCACACGGTAATAGCGAAAAAACTTACGGTCATTGGCCCATCTACATCGCTCTATCTGGCTTAGTTCCGTACAGCGCGCTCATGATTACTTTTTTCTACCTTGCGGACCAAGGGCGGTTTGAGGCTGTGTTCGCGATACTTGGCGCAATTTTAGGTTTGCTGTTCACGACATGGCTTGCGTTTGGTATGAACACAGCTAATCGACTGTTCAAACTGCGGCCTGTCCAAATTCAGCATGAAGGTACGGCTCCGCACAAACCAGACGTCAGCGTTGATGGTCAGGAAAAGGGGAGCGTGATTTCTGACGCTGAAAATATACCGGCTATTTAGTTCGCGTACGCAGGTCCGTCTGAAACGCTTTGAGGCTCTCGTAATACAAGGCCCGAGCGGAGAGCGCAGTAGGCGGTCAAGAGATAAACTCACCACTCGGTGACGGGCTTGCGGCTCGGCTATAAGAAAGACTAAAAACAGTGTCTTTGCTTATCAGCATGCTCTCGACGAATGACGTCATAATGGGTATGTACAAGGCTGTTGGCGCAAGCTCTCTGGTTAAAAAGATGTAACGATTCAGTCTCGCTCGGAGGTCGTTTTTTCTAACGGTTCTACAGGCGTTTGAAGCGTAATTTTGGCAATCCGATACGGCAGAATTGCTACCCGCCGCGCTTCGACCTTGAAGGTGACGCGCAGATTCTCCTCCCGATCCTCCCACTCCTCGCGCACAGTGCGGCCATCGACCAGTACGCGCATGCCTTTCTGATACAGCGCTTGCCATTGTTCCGCTTCGGAATGCCACAGCTCCACGGGCGCCCAAAACCCACCGCGATCCTCATAACCGTCCTTAATCAATACCGGGTTGTCGAAGTAAACGTTAAGCCGCAACAATCGCCGCGGTTCGGCATTGTCCCGTGGGAACTCACGGTATTCCGGTGCAGTACCGATATTCCCCTCGCCGACAAAGTAGGTGCTCATACGACCTCCTTACTGATGGATTGCAGGCGTTGTTCATAGGTGCGCTCGGCCACGGCCAATTTGTCGGTCGTCGTGCGTGCCAGGTGCATCAGGGTGTGAGTCAGGCTGATCTGTGCGTTGAGCAACACCCGTTGCTGCTCCAGTCGATACAGCGTTGGTACTAGCGCATCCGGTGTACTCGGCGCCAGTATCAGGGCCTGCCATTGCGCTACCCCCATGGCGGTACGGTCGACGCGGCGCCAACGCAGAAACGTGGTGCCTGCGCCAGTGCTCTGGCTGCTCAATTGCACCGGCAGCAGATGCAGTGGCGAGACGCGTGCACGCGCTACTTTGTGTGGCAGGGTCTGCTGGATCAGTTCGTCGCGCAGTGCGATGCAGCTATCGACCAGCGTGGTCAATTCCCCCTTACCTTTAAAAGCCCTTAAAAGGCCCTTTAGGGAGGTGGACTGTTCCAGCAGGATGGTGACCTCGTCTGCAATCGGTGTGGGCATGGTCAAGAGTCCTCGGGCAGTCCGTGGGTGTTGTTGCTGGTTGGCCCAGCACTGTTGAGAGTGGTTGGCTCACTCTGTCGAATGGCAGGCGCATGTCTGGCACGCAGCCTGCCATCGAGGATGTTCTGCGGCAGTTCACCAAACTGCTCGCGAGCCCGTTGCGCCTTGGCATTGTTGGCCGCGAAGTCATCGCGACAGGCACCACTGGTGCGATAGGTCTGGATCAGGCTGAACAGGCTGCGCAAGCAGTGGGCACCCTCGTCCAGCCAGTATTCGAGGGTGGGTGGGTCGATCAGGGCAGTGTGCTGAGCCAGCAGTGCGCGACGGGCCAATTCGTCGTAGTCAGCCAGCAGGTAGAGCGCCAGAAACCCCAATGGGGCGTTGAAAGTGACTGGCAGTTGGACCGGTTCCACGTTCAGGTTGTCACCCAAGCTGAAGGCAGCTGGGGCTTGTGCCATGGCGGCGTTGAGTTGTGCGTGGAGGTTGAGCAGGGCAGTGCGGGTGCTGTCGAGCTTGGCTTCAAAACGCAGTAACAGGGTGTCGGCGTAGGGATCGTCGCGTGCGGCGTCACGGTAGACGCGGTTGACCAGGGTGACGAAATCATTCAGGCCGCGGATGCGTGGTGCGTCAGCGGACGGCAGTCGGCCGTTCCACAGACGGATCGCATGAAGTGTATGCAAGGTCAGGCGCATTTGGCTGCGCAGGCTGCCGAGCGGGGCGTCTTCGATCGTGGCCATGGGCAAAGGGCTCAAGGGCAAGTTGAGGTTTCAGGCTGACGGGTTGGTTAGGCACTGTCTTTGCACAATGGGTAGGTGGCGTATCCCGGTTTGTTGGCGACCTGCTGTGGATTTATGTCAGTGACATAAGTCGGTTAGGTACGATCAGCGGATCTTGAGTAGTTTGCGCAGTTGCGCCAGATGCTGGTGTGCGAGGGCGCGTTGCGCTTCCTGCTGCTCGGGTGTCGCGGTTGTTGGTGCTGCAGGTTGGAACGATTGTGCTGCCCACGGATGAAAGTCCCCGCGCAGGGCTTTTTGCAGAATGCCGAACAGGTAATTGGCCGGGCGTTGCACGTCGCCGGTTTCGCAACGAACCTGCCATTCGTTCAGCACCGCCTGACGCAGATCGGGCGCGATTCGCTGTAGGGTGGCCAACGCTGCGCTTTGTTCCTCCGGGCGCAGTTGAGCGAAACCGGTCGGCAGGTGGGGCGCATTCGATTTTCGCGCGCGCGGTATACAAAAGCTTTTACTAATACTTAATACAGTACTAGGGCCCTGCTTCGGATTCCGAAGACTGGCGGATTTACTGGGCTGGCGACCTACTTCGGAAGCCGAAGCTGGTGGGTTGATTTCGGAATCCGAAGTAGGGCGGCCTTCGGATTCCGAAGTAGGTGCAGCGCTAAAGTCTGTGATGATGGGGCATGGTGAAACCGTAATGCCGGTGGTGCTTTCCAGCCACTCAGCGAGCCGTTTCAGGTGTTCGGGCAGTGGCTGAGTGGTGAGCAGAGGATCTTCGGCCAGAGCCTGGAGGGCGTCATAGGCCACGCGCTGGACGGCCTTGCTGGCATGGGTCAGTGATTGGCTGAGCAATTCCAGATACTCGCCATCCAGGCGTAGGGCTTCATTGGGTGTCAGTGGCGCTTGGTGCAGTACATAAAGATTGCCTTGCCAGCGCCCATTGCCTTCGGGGCGTCGACGTCGCGCCAGGCTCAGCCAGCGACATAAACGCAGCACGGTGAGTGCACGTGCCACGGTTTCGGTGGACGCCTGTAGGGCGCAGGGAGAGGTTGCCAGATAGGGACGCAGATGCTCGTAAGTAGGCATGGAGGTTATGCCGTCCCCGTTGAGCAGCAGGCGAATGACTTGCCAGGCGTTGCGCTCCAGTGGAGAAAGGCGCCGATCCAGCAACAGAGCGCGGGGCACACTGTCGTGCAGTTGGCCACTGTAGACAAAATCATCACAGGGCAGCGGAGGATGAGCCATGGCTCAGACCAATCGCTGTTTGATCCAGTCCTGAATCATTGCCCAGACCACCGATAAGGGGAGTGCCATGTCTTCGGCAACGTCCAGGGCCAGTTCGAGCATTTTCGGTTCATCGTTCACATCGATCTGGCGTGCATCCAACTGCGGCTTCCAGCGCTTCCACAACTCGGTGTCCTGCGCCTCGTCCAGTGCGGGGTGTCGTCCGCGGCGCTTGGGCAGACCCAGTACATCACGGCGCATGGCAACCTCCTGATGAGTCAGACCGTGATACAAGCTCATCATCTCGGTGCTGGCGCCGGCGCGCAGCAGACGGTCGATGGTGTTGACTTCTTCCTTCACCGCGTTGGCCTGGCTGAGAACCCTTTGTACCATCGCGGCGTTGACCTTCACCGTGCACCAGCAAACGGGCGCATTAGCCAGTACGCTGAGCAACTCGGGGCGTTTGAGTGCGCCCAGTTGTTGCTCGGTAAAACCCATCGCCAAGCCACGGCGCAGTTGACCGTTGCGCAAGTCATGCAGGATCTGGGTAATCACGGCCTGGTTTAACGGCTGAGGTGTGTTCATTGTGATTCACCGCTGTGAGGGAGTTGGCGAGCCAGTTTGATCAGGCGGATTAGTCGGGCAAATGCAGGGTCGTCCAGTTCCGGCTCCCTGTGGGCGGTGCCGCAAAGCAGTGGCCCTAGGCGGGTGTTTGGCGATTGCCCAGTCAGTGACAGCAGTAGCGCAATCAACGCTTTCTGAGGTGGTGGAAGTTCGTGTTCATTGGTGCAGAAACAGAGAAAACCCAGGTGTTCAGGCTGTGGGCGTACCTCAGTGGGCTGATCAACCAGGCTCCGCGCCAGTTCGGCAATGCGTGTGCGCAGTTGCTCGGCGGTAGGTGGTTTGGCGTGGTCGGGCGGTGCGGTAAGCGGCCCTGATGCTGGACCGCGCTCTGCTAGCGGGAGTGGGACTTCCGGCTCCAGCAATTGGCCCAACACTTCACGGCGTATTTCTGACTCACCAATATCCAGCGCCAATTCACCGTAGTCCAGCGTCAGTTGTTGAGCCAGATCACCGAGCAGTTCGTCGCGTACGCGCGGCACCGAAAACTGCTTTGTCTCGGCGTCACAGCGCGCCAGGCTCTGCTGAAACAGTGCGCCGAAGTCTGCGTCAGCATCGGGCACATGACGTTGCCAGGTCCGTTGCGCGGCTTTGCGCAGGCTCAGCAACTTTCGGATCTGAGGGCGCCCCAGCCCACTGTAAAGCGCCTCGGGAATCGCCGGCAGTAGGAAGGTCAGGGTATCGCCCATGCGGCTGATTGTGGGCTGATCCACTGGGTAGCCGTCTTCACTTAAGCGCTCAGCCAATTCGCGTTGATTCAAAGGCTGTCCATACTCTTGCTCGTACAACTGACGCGCCTGCTCGACTGCCTGGCTGCGCTCAATGTAGGTGAGGCCGCTGCGCAGATCGTTCTCGGCCAGGTGGCCAGTTAGGGCAAGAATCTCGCCGCGTGCGGTCCAGGGACGAAATAGGCACAAAAAACGGTGGAAACGTTCGTCGCCGGTTTCCTGCCAAAGCTCGTTCAGGATCGCCAGGCGAGTGTTGCCGCCGTTGCGGATGATGAAGTGTTCTTCGCCGGGACGGCGGGTGATATTCGGTGGCTGATCCAGGCCGCGCTGACGGATTGAGGCCTTGATTGCCTGATGCTGAGGGTTCAGCGCGCGGCGTGGGTTCAATTGATACGGGCGTAATTGTTCCAGGCTCACTTGCATTGGGGTATCCACCAGCGGATCACAAGTATCCTGCTTGCGACGGTTGAACGATGCGGCGAGCAGATGGGCGGCCACATCACTGGTGGGTGACTTAGCCATTATCGGGCTCATCGCCGTTTGAGCGCTGCAGCACTCGGGCATCGTTGGCACGAGGGCCGGTCTGAATCGGCGTGAAACCCGGTTTGCGCAAAGTCAGCTGCACGTCAGGACTGATCTCGACCCGCCAGCCTTCTTGCAGCGCCAGAACAATCAGGCGCCGCAATCGTCTCGGTACACGACTATCGATCATGTTGGCGCGCTCCGCTCCCGTTGACCTTGGCAAAGCGCTCTGTCCAGTCCGGGAAGAGTTCGCAGGCCAATGCGCGTATGGTCTCCAGCCCCGCAGGGGCGACTCGTCGGGAGGGCTTGCGGCGTTCAAATCGATGGACTGGTAATTGATGGGTGGCGGCACAAGGGTAGGCAGTGATCGCTGGGATCGTAGTACACAGCACATGAACTCCACGGACGCTGCCAAATACCTGGCGCAGTGCCTGCTGGATTTGCCGCGCATCGGTGGAGACAGGATGCACGCGGTTGATCAACAGATGCAGGGGCGGTGGTTGAATACCCAGATTGCGATAGAGAGGGATATCTTGAAGTAACTGCAGCGTACCCCGGCGAAATTCACGCGCGGCCAGAATCTCCGGAGTGACCGGTGACACCACCAGGTCTGAGGCAATTACGGCCATCTCCAGCAGCACACTACGTGTGCCTGGTGTGTCGATCAAAAGCAGGTCGTAGTGATGCTGAAACATTGGCAACAGATTGCGCAGGCGCAATCGGCTATCGGGCGTTTGCAGCAGTAGGGGGCCCAAATGGCCTTGATCATCGTTGGAGGCAATCAGATCCAGGTTGGGGATGGTGGTGTGCGAAACCAGTTGCTCAAGGTCACGTTCATTAAACGCTAACAACTCGTAGCTGCCGGCGGACGCCAGTTTATTTAACTCGAAGTAGCTGGACAGCGTGGGCTGCACATCCAAATCCAGCAGCAGCACGCGCAACCCGGCATCGGCGACAAAGCCGCCTACGTTTGCCGCCGTGGTGGTTTTACCGACGCCGCCCTTGGTCTCTATCAGGGATACAACTCGCATAGTCGTCTCCCTTCAGCCGCGCTCGGCACGGCGTTCAGCGATCCATTGTTCGATTTCCAGCGAATCCCAGCCCACTGCCCGTGTGCCGAGCGAAATGCTTTTGGGAAAACGCCCAGCACGCATCAATGCATACAGATGCGCGCGCTTAAGGCCGGTTTTGTGCTCGACTTCCACCCGACGTAATACACGGTGCTCGGCGTGGAGGTCTATGGAGGCGTTCTCAGTCATGGTGATCACTCCCGAAGGCTTGTTTGGGGTGATCGGTATTCAATAGCCCATCTCTGTCGACGGCTACCGCAACTGCGGGGTATACGACCGCAGTTGCGGTGCGATGTAGGGGGGGCTTAAGTGCTCAGGCTGCGGCGAGCAGCGGCGAAGTGCTTTTGCATCGTACGTTCGGTGATCCCAACCCGTCCGCCATGGTAGGAAATGACCGTTTGGATAATTGCCGCGTCGCTGTCGAACTGGCTGTATCGCTGGCCACCGGGCGATATGCCGCGCAGGGCTGTAAGTAGGCCACCGATAATGTTTAACAATGCTGAGCGACCGCGATCACTGAGGTCTTCATCGGTTGGCAACAAGCGCTGGAATTCCGCCAGGTCGCGTTTTAGCAGGGTGTTGCGCTCTCGTAATTGCGAAGCTTTCTGTGCACACATATCAAGCTGCACTTTCAGCGCAGCATGGTTGGCTGACATCTCCTGCAACGCCGCCCAGCTAAGACCGCGGCGCTCCGCTGGGCCGTATAGAAAGTTAGGTTTTTCTTCCGGGTAGTCGCGTTGCATCCAGGCTTTCAGATGCGGCTCACAGATGCTCAGGTCTGGATCATCAAGCAGAGTTATGTCCTGGCAGATGACGCCGTTTTTTCCGAAGGGTAGATCGCCATTGCAAAGGGCGCAGTAAATACGCTCACTGTTCAAATACAGCTTCGGCCAGCGTGGAAAATCGTCCTGCATCGGGCGTAGACGCTTGCCTAGTTGGTCCAGGATTGAGGTTTCAAAGCGATGCAGATTACTCCAGCGTATCGCTGCCTCAATCGGGTGGTAGTAGGCTTTTATCAACGAAGTAGGTAGCTGTCGCATGATCGATATCTCGCATGAGTGGTGAAGTCATCAATGGGTTCCTTGGTTGGGCGGCCATCGGGGTGATAGGAATGCGATGGCATATACCGGTAGCCGTCGCTGACATGATCCAATGAAATAGAGTCGATTCGGGGGAGTAATTGCAATCAACTTGAAAGTGGTTTGACACTTACATTCAAGTTTTCCCCATGCGCGATGGCTGGAGTACTGAGTTAGCATGTCTGCCATCTGGGTTTACGGGAAAAATGCTGCTGATACCAATAGTTACATTTTTTCTATGATTTTTTGGAAGCGGCGCAGGAATAGAGGGCACTTCGCAGGAGAGGCTCAGGTTTGGGTAGTTGATCAGGAGTTGAATTGGGCGAGATGACCTGCAGCGCCGCCCAGTTTGTTGTGGGCTAACTCCTACCGGTTATCTAATATATATACATCGATGTTTAAGTTTTGGTGTAGGCAATCGAATTTTATGGCCGCTGGGGTGGCGCTTACCTTGCTGGCGATCCAGTAAATAACTTTGTTTTTGACTAGAGCTGCGTGGCATTGATTGGTTGTGGCCAATTCAGGTCTCCACCTTTGAAATGCAATTTTCGGCCCTAAGTTCTGCTGCGCTGCTGGTGGATGTGACAACTACCTTTGAGGCTCCGCGTGACCTCGCTACGAGGAGTGATGTATCACGTATTGCGACCCTTAATCGACTTAAAGAGGGATTAGTCGCCGTTGATGATGCACTGACCGCTTCATTGACCCCAATGCTCACGTTGATCTCCATTGGCGCATCATGGACGACGCGTATTTTTTCTGATCGGCATTTTTCCCTTACATTCGGTGTAGTGGGAGCATGACCAGAACTGCCCTGATTTCCCCTTTCACCTGCGCATTGGGCGTTGCAAATGGGGCAGGTCGGTCCGGCTTCGATCGGTACGCGAAGGTGAGTGCGCCACAGTGTTCTAGCAATTGTGAGATTCATAGTACGGGGCTCAGCGTTTGCGAGAGCATGGAAGATGCGAGCATGGCGAAGACACCGCCATGGTCAGATGGGCGAAGACCCAGGAGGAAAGGCCTGTCAGCAATAGGATCTACTTGAGCGCTTTGCAAATGCACAGCGTGGATACAAACGCTGGGACGACCACTTCTTCTGCGCTATCAAGAAGGGCGGTGGGTACCGACTTACCCATCGCGACGTGCCGGTTGGTATTCTCTAAGTCGACCACCGCGTTATCGACTAGCGATGCCTATCGCAAGTACCAGGCCTCCGAGTGTCATAATGTTGAAGGTGTTGCCAAGTAGGTGCAGCGCCTGCGTCGAAGCCAGGAGCACTAGTGGGAGATTGGCTAGTACAATCAGGCTCAAACGCCAACTAACCAATGAACATAAGCACGACCAGCGCTACCGGCACCCCTCCAATATGCCTGCTACAGGCTGCGTACAAGGCGCGCGAGACACCTCTGCAGATGCTGTTTATTCAGTGCAGACAACGCCGACATATAGACGTCACAATATAATGAGGCAAAGTCGTCCTTACAGAACCGCTTCATTGTTTCGATCAAGTCGCTTTGCGCGTTAACACTGACGTGGGGAGCGTTGGTATGTACAGTTTTCATCAACTTGCCCTCAGAAACTTTGTGAAACGCGCAAGGCGATGTTATAACCTTCGGTGCGATTAACCGCATCGTACTCTTTGTAAAAATGCAGCCAGATCGGCGGCAGTCCATGCTTGAAGTAGCTGATCGCCGGGCCCAGCGCCAATACCCGGCCACGATTGCCACTGGTCAAGCCAGGGGCATCGTCGTCCGAGAACTGCCGGGAGTAATAGCCGCCTATACCTGCGGTCCAGGGCCCGAGGTGCTGACCCACGGCGAATTCATGGCGGTACTCCATACCATTTTTGTAGTGGGTTGCTGGGTTGCGCGTGTTCACATCAAGCTCGAAACTCGACGACACCTCGAAGCCGGTATCGCTGAGGTAAGTTGCGTTGACGATAGGGGAAAAGGCCCAGTGATTGTACCCAGGGGAGACCAATCGGTTCTTATCATAGTCTCCTGTGGGCATCTGGATCTGGAACTGGGTGTTAATAAACAGGTTGGGTGATAAAGCCCACTGCAGGATGACCGGGAAAATCAGCATATCCGACATGCGAAAAGGATCTGCCGACAGCGTCAATGGACCATTCGGCGTCGGCACCTGGATGGAGGCGTCCATCTGGAAAAACGGCACTACGGTACCGAAGCCATATCTGGCGCCTAATACGGTCTGGTCTGTCATATGCAGGTAAGCGACACTGATCGCCAGCACATCTAAGGATAAATGGTTATCCACGGAGCGCCCTTGTTGGTCTTTCTTCACATTGCTTGAATAGTAGGAGGTACGCAGGCTCAGAGTACCGAACGGTGTGGCGGGGGGCATTATCCCGGCGCCGAAGTCGTAAACCCCGTCAGCCGTAGTATGTGCCCCATTTTCAGCGGCTTGCGCGGCAGCACACAAGCCGAATAAACCTAACGCTAAAGCAGTAACACGATTGATATTGGAATTTTTATTGTGAATCATCGGATGCCCCTGTTTACTCGAGGAATTGCTACCGCCACAGACAATGCGCAACCCAAAGGCACTTAGCCGCAACAGCTACTGGCGATGCAATAGTTATTTTTATTCTATAGCAATATTCTTTTCACAGAGTTTTGTATAAGTTAGGTCGTATTTGTCTAATGAAATTTCACCTTTGGATTATTGCAGTGCGGAGATTCAATGGCTTGCACGACAACGTACTAGGTCGCTATTTAAAAATGTCGACCACAACCCGTATTATCGCTTTGAGTCACTTTTTGATCCTGCGATCTCATTTCAGTGGTATATACAGCTACCTCGTGTGTTTGCGTGATTGCTCTACATGTTGAGATTATTAGTTCTCTCATATCTTTATAGTGACTCAGCACGATGGTCGGTCAACTGGCATCAATCCGTTAATGAGGACTGCACTAGGTCTGAGTAACATTGGTGCCTTTCCCAGCTATATGAATCTTCCATTAACCCTGCTGAAAGAAATACATAGGTGAGTTCTCGTTCGGGATCCACCCAGAAACAATTTGAACCAGTGCCGATGCCTCCAAAAGTTTCCGGGGAGGAGAGCAGGCCGAACGCATGTGAAGTTATCCCACTTCCACGAACATAAAAGCCGGGACTTAGATTTGCCGGAAGCGCTGGCCACCCCCTCATATTCTGTGCGTAATCCCAGAGACTATTAGTCAGTTCGCCGGTAGCGATTGTACGGGAAAAGCGCAAAATTGCTGGGCTCAAGACACGAATGCCATCGATTTCCCCCCCGCGGCGGCACGCTTCGGCGAAGCGGAACCAGTCATGCGCGGTTGTGTATGCGCTTCCTGCAGGAACTTCAAACCCTGGCGTCGCAGCATGTTTACCGGCGCCCTCGAGCATTACAGGATCTAAAAGTGCCGGGGCGTGGTTTTTCACCACTACTGGTACAACACGATCTATCTGGTCCTCCCGAAGCCCGAAGCCAAGTGATGTGTCCGTCATTGCGAGTGGTTCTATAAGGTCCTCTTTCAGAATTTGACCGAATGTGCGGTTTCCGCCATCAAGTCGGCGTACGATTTCCGCGAGCACTGCATGACCGAGCACCGCGGCGTAGCTGATGCTCTTTCCTGGCAAGGATTGCGCCACCATAGCGCTCACTGCGCTGGTTACCGCTTGAATGTTACCGATTTTTTCGGGAGGTATGCCTGGAGCTCCTAGCGGCAAGCCAGCTTTGTGCAACATCAAATCCGCGACGGTCGTGGTCCCTTTTCCGTTGGCGGCATATTCGGGAATGAGTTCGCGAACTTGAGTTGTAAAGCTGAGCTCGCCGCGATCAATCCGTTGGAGCACGGCGGCATTTACCATCTGCTTGAAGATTGACATTGTGACGAAAACGGAATCGCGTTGGACGGGCTTATTTGCTGCGCGATCGGCATAGCCGAACGCCTCATGAAGGATGATTGTGCCGCGACGGGCGACGAGCACAACTGCGCCGTCGAACCTATCGGCCTCAATATCAGCATGAATGGCTGTTGTGAGCAGTGCGAGGCGTTTAGTGTCAACACCAAGTGAGTGGGGAAGTGTCATTTTTTCATTTTCCTGGCTGTTCAACATGAGTTTACGTTACGATATGAGGGATTCCTCAGGTTCACAACTCGCATTTGGAGACTACATGGCGAATAACAGTAGAGGAGCCTTTACTAGCGAGAGAAAGGTGCCTGTCCAGGACCGATCCAGACGCACTGTTGAAACCATTCTTCAGGCGGCCTCTCAGGTTTTAGTCCGCTGTGGCTATGAGAGTGCGACGACTGGCGCTATCGCCGAACGCGCAGGGGTGAGCATTGGAACGCTTTACCAATATTTTCCAAACAAGGAGTCGTTGGTAGCGAGTGTGATTAAGGGGCATTTTAAGGAGGTGTTTGCAATCGTTGAGTCTGCGTTGCATACCCATCGCGACTCCACACTTGACGTTTTGTTACTCGCCATCATTCGTTCGAGCCTGGACGCACACCGACTGCAGCCTGAGCTACATAAAGTCCTGATAGAACAAATTCCACGCGTCGGACTTTATGTGCAGGCACTCGAGTTGAGTGAGCAATTGTCTTCTTTGCTCAGTGGGCACTTGGCAAAACACTGTTCACACATGTCTGCCCATCGACTGCAGATGCTCGTTTTCATTCTTGAGACGACTATCGAAGCGCTCACTCATCGAGCAGTTATCGAGTGTCCTGAGTGGCTAAGCTCCGGTGAGCTTGAAGCAGAGGCATTTTCATTGTTGGATCCTTATATAAAGCAAGCTGTCAGGTAACCCTGCGCCCACGGATTACTGTGATAGCGGTATGGAATGTGTCCAGATGCACTCGTAATCGTGCATCGAACGAAGCTTCATTCCGAATTCCTATTGCCCATCACATTGAACGGGTACTCAACTGTAGCGCTGTGTCCGGAATAACCCGTTCAAAAAGCTAATTTTTGCCTTGGTAACGTCGTCGAATAACGCTCCTGTTACCAATAGGAAGTAGTCGTTTCAATGTCGAGAAGGAATCTGCCGTTTTCGGGGGCTAAAACGGTGGATCTGAACGTCTGGAGCCTTAACTTCGGCGTGGATTGTTTTTGTGAAGTTATAACCTGTTCAGCATGCGCTCACTTAGCGGCCGGCTGCGTCACGCTGGGTTTTGGATAGCAACGGCACGAGAGCCCGTATTTACCGCGTCAGTAATGGCGTTAACAAATCGCCGTTTTGAAAAGATCGAGTGCCACTGCGCAAGCTTTTGCCGCAGTGAATACAGAAGCTCACACTGCCACCGCCCCTAACGGACACTCAGAACATGCCCGCTCCTTTAGCTTCTGTACAAACCTCACCCGATCTTCCCTTGGACGCTGATGTAGTCGTGATTGGCGGCGGTATCATCGGTGCGTTTACGGCCTATTACCTGGCCAAGCGCGGCATGAAGGTCGCGCTGGTGGAAAAGGGCGGCATAGGTGCTGAGCAATCAAGCCGCAACTGGGGCTGGTGCCGTCAGCAGAATCGCGATGCACGTGAGTTGCCGATGGCGACTAAAAGCCTGGATCTGTGGGAGCAGTTCGGTGTGCAAACTGGCGAGCAGACGGGCTTTACGCGGTGTGGTCTGTTGTACCTGAGCAACAATGAGAAGGAACTGACAGGTTGGGCTCGTTGGGGAGAGTTTGCCCGTACCGTCAACGTCGAGACCTACATGCTCACTGCGCAGCAGGCCGCCGAACGCGGTAGGGCGACCGGCAAGCAGTGGAAAGGCGGAGTCTTTTCACCTTCCGATGGTATCGCCGACCCCTCTCGCGCGGCACCAGCGGTAGCTCGCGCCATCATGGCGCTTGGCAGCACTGTGCATCAAAACTGCGCCGTCCGTGGCATCGAGACCCAAGCCGGTCGGTTGTCGTCGGTCGTTACTGAAAAGGGCATTATCCGCACCCCGATTGCGGTCCTCGCGGCGGGTGCCTGGGCGTCCTCGTTCTGCCGCCAATACGGCATTCGCTTTCCACAGGCCACCATTCGTCAAACGGTGCTCTCTGTCTCTGCACCAAGCCAGGAAATACCGAGCGCGCTGCATACGCCCGATGTGTCCATGACGCGCCGCTTCGATGGTAGCTACACGATCGCGATAAGTGGTAAAGGGCGGGTTGACATCACACCCCAACTGATCGGTTTCGCCCCACAGTTCCTGCCGATGTTTCAGCGCAGGTGGCGAAACCTGGCGCCTGGAGGATTTGAAGGAGTACGCGCGGGCCATGAAAGCTGGAAGCGCTGGCGCCTTGACCAGCCGACACCCATGGAGAGGATGCGCATTCTCGATCCGAAGGTGGATGCCGCGATTGTTGAACTGACCTACAAGCGTGCGGTTGAGTTGATCCCCATACTGAAAAGTTCGTCGGTGGGCGCGTCATGGGCAGGTTATGTGGACAGCACGCCCGACGGTGTTCCTGGCATCGGTGAAATAGCCGGCCTCCCGGGCTTAGTGTTGGCGGCTGGCTTTAGTGGGCATGGCTTCGGTATTGGCCCAGGCGCAGGCCATTTGATTGCCGATATTGTAAGTGGCGTCGCCCCCATCGTCGACCCACGGCCTTATCACCCTGACCGTTTTCAGACGTCAGCCTGGGGCAAGGTTGCTGATTTTTAACCGTATGCCCTCCATCGCTCAATTCTAAACAGAGGTATCACCTTTCATGTCGAAACACTCCGCCCGGGACACCGACGAGAAAGCTCTATCCCATTCAAGTCACGCCATGTCTTCAGTTCTGGTGGGACCGCGCATGATGCCGCTGCGTGAAGATCATCTACCCTACGCAGTCGGGCTCTCATCCGCATTGGGATGGCCATACCGTGATGCGGACTGGCGCTTCGCCTTCGACCTTGGGGAAGGACTCGCCGTTGAGGTGGAGGGGCAATTGGTGGCAACGGCATTGTGGTGGCCGCAAGGCGGCACCCATGCCTCAGTGGGCATGATCATCGTGTCCCCCTCCCTGCAGGGCAAGGGCATTGGCCGGGCCCTGATGGACCAGTTGTTGCAGCAGGCAGGGGAGCGAACGCTGATCCTCAACTCAACCCAGGAGGGCTTGAGGCTTTACACACGGCTCGGTTTCATCGCCCGTGGACAGGTTAACCAGCACCAGGCGGTGCTGGAGTTCGCGCATCACTTCATCCCTCATTCGACACACCTGCGCGTTATGCGGGCGGGTGACGAACAAGCGGTGCGCCAACTGGATCTGGCAGCCACGGGACGTGACCGTGGTGCGTTGCTGAATGCTTTGTTCGAAGTCGGGAGCATTCTGGTCGTGGATCACGGTGCGGGTGTGTCAGGTTACGGCTGTGTGCGGGAGTTCGGGCGTGGAGTTGTCATCGGCCCTGTCGTGGCCAGCGCGCCAGATGCGTTAGAGGATGCCAGGGCGCTTATCGCGGCGCTTGCTGACGCTCATCGAGGCCGGTTCGTGCGTATCGATGTGAACGAGGGCAGTGACTTATCACCTTGGTTGAAAGAGCAGGGCCTACCCTGCGTCGGTCATGCAATACCAATGGTGCGCGCTGCTCAATCGCAGGTGCGTTCCGCTGAAGCTAATGTGCGTTTGTTTGCCCTGTCCAACCAGTCGATCGGTTGACGTACGCGGACGCCCAGATGTGGCGATGCGCGAATTGCTTACTCAACCTTAATGGAAACCCCTTATGAAACTGATGCCCTATTGGCTGGATACCGCGCCTAAATTTGCGGCTGGTGAGCGTGACGCACCCAGTGGCGAGGTTGATGTAGCGATCGTAGGTGCCGGCTTTACCGGATTGTCCGCCGCCATTGCCCTAGCCAAAAAGGGCGCGAGTGTGGCTGTGTTTGAAGCAGGTTTGGTCGGCAATGCCGCCTCCGGCCGTAATGGCGGTATGTGTAACAACGGCTTTGCTCAGGATTATTTTGCTCTTTCGACAGCCATTGGGCGCGAACGTGCGAATCTGTTGTATCAAGCCTTTGACGCCGGGGTGAGCAAGGTAGAGTCGCTGATAGAGCAAGAGGGTATCGACTGCAATTTCAAACGGGTAGGCAAACTCAAGCTCGCGGCGAAGCCTGAGCATTTTGACAAATTGGCTCGGTCACAGGCGCTGATGGAGAAGGAGTGTGATCCGGACACCTATATGTTGACGCGTGAGCAACTGAGCAGTGAGATCGGTTCAGACCGCTATTTTGGCGGGTTGGTTTTCGGTAAAAGTGCTGGTATGCATGTCGGCCGCTATGGTCAAGGCCTGGCCGAGGCGGCCGCCCGACGTGGTGTGCGCATCTACGAGAACGCGCCCGTGCTAGCGCTTTCGCGTCAGACCGGCACGGTGCACCAGGTCAAGACGTCGCGCGGCGAAGTGCGTGCCAAGCAGGTGCTGTTGGCGACCGGCACGTCCTCGGTGGGGCCGCTGGCGTGGTTTCGTCGGCGTATCGTTCCGGTGGGGGCCTTTATAATCGTTACAGAGCCTTTGTCTGTCGAGGTGCTGGACCGTCTGTTGCCACGCAGGCGCATGACCACCGATACCAAAAACTTCGTTAACTATTTTCGGGTTACTCCTGACAACCGTTTGTTGTTTGGGGGGCGTGCGCGTTTCGCCACATCAAACCCCACATCCGATATGAAAAGCGGCGTCATCCTCCAGAAATCGCTGATCGAAGTATTCCCGGAGTTAAGCGGTACGCGCATTGATTACTGCTGGGGCGGGATGGTCGATATGACCCGCGACCGCCTGCCTCGGGCCGGCGAGCACGACGGACTGTTCTACTCCATGGGCTACAGCGGCCACGGCACCCATATGGCGACTTACATGGGCGCAATCATGGCAGAGGTTCTTGACGGCCGCGCCGACCTGAATCCTTGGCGGGATTTCACTTGGCCGGCCATCCCAGGGCATTTCGGAAACCCGTGGTTTCTGCCGTTGGTGGGTGCCTACTACCGTTTTCAGGACTTGGTGCGCTAAACCGCTGCGACGATGCAGGTGCGTTGCTTGCGTTAGCCCAACCGCTAGGCGCGCGTCGTTCACGTTGTGCACCGTTTTGTCGACTTTTCATCCGTTGCGCGCGCGTGGTGCGTTCCGCAAACTCTGCTGAGGGCAAGGCTGAAAACGGCGGTTTGTGCCAGCCAGGCCACTATTTCAACCAGTTTTCGATGGTCCTGTGATGCTGTAATCATTCTGTGATGCGTCAGCGCACAGGGGGGGTGGAGCGCTGCAACTGTTCTACACGTCATGCCGGTAGATCACCTACAAGATCCTGACGGTGATCTTCTCCTATGCATCCTCGACAGGTACAACTGATATGACCGATACCAAGGCCGACACTCAACTGATCAAGGGCCAAGAAAGTCTGCGTATTTTCGAAAGCCTCAATCGTGGTATGTCTCGCCGACATGCACTGCAAATGCTCGGGGTGGCGGGTGTGGCCGCAGCAGGCGCCGGTAGCCTGTTCGGTGCCGCCGGCAAATTGCTTGCCGACGATCAGGCAAGCCCCGGTAAAGGTAAGCCCGGCGGGCGGATCCGCGTCGCCGGCATGAACAGTTCTACTGCCGATACCCTCGACCCCGCCAAGGGGGCCGGCTCCACCGACTACACGCGCCAATACATGTTTTATAACGGACTGACCCGTTTCGACAACCATATGGTGCCGCAACTAGAGTTGGCCGAGCGATTCGATACTTCCGATGCCACGCTTTGGGTGATCAGTCTGCGTAAAGAAGTGACCTTTCACAACGGAAAATCGCTGACGTCCGCCGACGTCGTATTTTCGCTGTTGCGCCACAAGGATCCCATCACCGGGTCCAAGGTTCTGCCGCTGGCGGAGCAGTTCATCGAGATCAAAGCGAGCGGTGAACACGAAGTACAGATTCGCCTCAATGGCCCGAATGCCGAGCTGCCATCGATTCTAGCGGTGTCGCATTTCCTGATCGTTCCCGAAGGCACCACTGATTTTAACCAGGGAATTGGCACCGGACCGTTCAAGGTCAAGGAGTTCAAGCCTGGTGTGCGCTCCGTTGCCGTGCGCAATACCAACTATTGGAAGCCGGGTTTGCCTTACCTGGATGAAATCGAATTTATCGGTATCGCCGACGAACCTTCACGGATCAACGCGTTGCTATCGGGCGATGTGCAGATCACCAACGAAGTCGATCCACGCTCTACGGTACGCATCAATGCCAGTAGCAAGCACCAGGCGATTTCGGCGCCGTCGGGCAACTACACCGATCTGATTGTTCGCCAGGATCAACTGCCGGGCAAAAGCCCGGAATTTACTCAGGCGATGAAATACTTGCTAGACCGTGAACAGGTCAAATCCGCAGTTTTCCGTGGCTTCGCCGTGGTGGGCAATGACCACCCGATTTCCCCGGGCTCACGCTATTACAATGCCGACCTGCCGCAGATCGTGTACGACCCAGAAAAAGCCAAGTTCTTGCTTAAAAAGGCGGGGATGGAAAGCATCACGATGCCGCTGATTGCATCGCCTGCCGCCACTGGTTCGGTGGACATGGCGGTACTCTTGCAACAGTCTGCGAAACAGATCGGCCTCAAGCTCGATGTCAGCCGTCTGCCGAGTGACGGCTATTGGTCCAATCATTGGATGAAGCACCCCCTGAGCTTCGGCAATATCAATCCGCGGCCGAGCGCGGACGTTATGTTCTCGCAGTTTTTCCAGTCGAGCGCACCCTGGAACGAATCGGCCTGGAAGAACGACCAGTTCGATCAGTTGTTGTTGCTTGCCCGAGGTGAAACCGATGACGCCAAGCGCAGTAAAATGTACGCGGATATGCAAACGCTGGTACATGATCACTGCGGTATCGGCATCCCCGTTTTTATCAGTAACATCGATGGCGTTGATCGGCGTGTCAAAGGCTACGGCAGCAACCCGTTGGGCGGCTTTATGGGGTTTATGTTCGCTGAGCAAGTTTGGCTGGACGCCTGACCCATGGCTACCTGAATAATAAGGGGGCGGCTAGCGCCGCCTTTACTGGCTCCAAGAGGTGCTACTCGGCTGTTTACGGTGATAGGTTTGACTCAACCATGCCGCTTCGCGCAAACGTATTCAAATACTTGTAAACCGCAGCTCTGCCTATCGACAGGACATTGGCGATGTAGTCGCCTGAGCTGTGTCCTTCAAAAGCACCTTGCGCGAACAGGGCCTCTACCAGTAGACGTTTGTCATACGCCTCAGTCCCTGTAGTGCAAGATTGCATTCCTTGAGCCAGGCATGGAGGAACGTATTAATCCGCTCCTGCCAATCGTCGCGAAACAAGGCTTCGGGTTGCGGAAGCAGCCGACCAGGCTCAAAGAAATTATTCAAGGCATCTCGTGCCATCTCCAACACGCTGAATTCATGTTGATGCACAGAAGCGCTTCCGGCTTGCCTGAATCATCTCTCATCACACTGGTGACTGAGCGGATGCGCTGTCCATTCCAACTGAGTTTTTCATAAGGGCCGAGGTTATCAACGGCCTCGACGTTCCCACGAAGTTCGTGCAGGGCTGAGTCGTCCCCGAGCTGTCGCTTGGAGAGGTTGTTGGCGATATGAACGACGGTTTGGGTCTTTATATCGTGAATGATCACTTCTGCGTGGGGGAAGTAGAGCATCGCGATGCCTTCGGCGACGGCTTTGTAATTGGCGAGTTTTTTCATACCAGGCGGTTGCAAGAGGTACGTTTAGGGGAGATGTAGCAGTTCCCCGTTTCCAGGCAGGCGTTGATGTTGGGGACATTGCGATTGAAGTCTTCAACATTGGCCAGGTTGAAACGCTCCGGCAATTGGCCAAATATCTGCTGGTCAGACCAACAGGGTTGGCAAACGGCCGGATGACGATATCGCCGCTCAGCAGGCCTTCCAATTCCAACCCTTGAAGCTGGACGAGAATACGCTGTCTGGACTTTGTTATTTAAGTCCGTTGTGGACAAGCGTCGGTGAGTCGTACGGTCGCAAATAGGCAATGGACCGGCGTGCGAGCGACAATCGATCCATATCGGGGAATCAGTAGCCGCTCAAATATTTCATAGCAGCCCTGCGTAGCGGGGCGGGTAGTCGTTTATTGAGCGAGCGCAGCAGGCGAGGGCGCCAAGTGTCAACTTCCCAGTGAACTCGCCGACGATTCTGTAACGCTCGCCAAAGGGTGCGACTGACATCTTCCGCAGTGAGTCGGATGCCGATCGAATCGACAATTTTTCCATGGGCGCACTGCATCATCGGCGTCGCGACAAAATTAGGCATGATGTCGCATACATAAATGCCATGACGTTCCCATTCAATATTGAGCGCCTCAGTGAAGCCTTTAACCCAGAATTTACTCGCCGAATAAGAGGCTTCGCTGGGCACGCCGTATTCCGAACTCAAGGAACACATATTGATCAGGCTGGGCTGTGAGCTGTTCTTCAGGTAGGGCAGCGCGTAATAGGACCCTATTTGCACCCCCTTGATGTTGACCTCAGTGACGGAGAGGTGTTTTTCAAGTGGCACTTTTTCGAAGTCATCAATAAAGGCAATCCCTGCGTTATTGACCAGCACATCGATAACACCCAGATTGCCAGCCGCAAAGTCTTTGAGTGCGGTGGCGAAATCATCCGCTTGTGTGACATCCAGTCGACGGTAGAAATGATTAGGGCCGAGCATTGCCTCAAAGGCGTGCAGGTCGTGTTCATTGGCGTCCGTTGCGCCCACTCGGTACCCCTGCCTGGCAAACATCAATGCAATCTGAGCGCCTATGCCTTTGGCGGCACCGGTCACGAATACGCTCGGTTTCGGGGTCATTGTCATACCTTTCTCTGAGCATGGTGATCAAGAAGGCGGCTTTGAGGGTCAATGCGCCGTTTTAGAAACGAGATTTGTTGCTCTACAACCTGCTCGAAAGCATGTGCGACATATATGCCGAAATGCCCCGCCGCAGACCGGTAAATCTCGGCATCTTTGGTTATTCCTGCGTAACGCAACGTCGGTGCGGCAGGGGCGACGCTGTCGTTGTCACACACGCAGAACATCACGGGGCAGCAAAGTGACGAGGCTTTCTTACCGGGGCGATAGAAACCGATCTTCAGCGCAAAGCGCGCGCAGACGTAGTTTTTGAACGGGTATTGATCGGGAACCAGTTTGAGGTATCCGGATTCAGCATCGGGTGCTGTCATGAGTGCAGCGGAACCCTTGGGACCGGCAATTTTTACGCGCACCGGCGCAAGGCCCAACGTCGCACAGATCATGTCTGTAATACCCAATATCGTTAGTTTGAGCAAAGTCAGCAAGTCGACCTGAAGCAGCGAAGCGAGGCCGTCGGTGAAAGGACACTGCGCGATTACGGCGGCTATGGCGTTGTCTGCTGCTGCGGTATGCAGTGCATGTCCGCCGCTGAAGGATGACCCCCACAGTATGATTTTTTCCGGGTTCAACGCTGGATGGCGACGGACATAAGCGACTGCTGATCGCCAGTCCTCTTGCTGGCTGGAAATATCGAGAAGCTGTCGGTGCTTGCCCTCGCTTGCGCCAAAGTTGCGATAGTCGAAGACCAGGCAAGCGTAGCCGGCTTCGCAGAATCGCTCTGCGAAGGCATCCAAGCGCATCTCCCGTATGCCGCCCAGTCCATGCGCCATAACGATAACGGGGGGAGCGCTTACAGCGTCAGGCAGATAGAGCCAAGCGGCGCAATGCACATCTTCTGAGGGAAACGAGACTTCCATACGTTGGAACATAGCGATATTCCTTGTTGTTTTTTTGATGCTATTCCAAAATTGGAAGTACTTACAATAATTATCCTTGTGTAGACTGTCGACATGACCAAAATCACATCCCCTACTCGCACGCAGCGCAAGGCCCAGGCCACGCGAACTGCCATTATCGAACATGCCGAAAGGTTCATTCTCGAGCACGGCGCGATGGCATTGACACTTGAGATCGTCGCTGAGCGTGCTGATGTTGCCGTGCAGACCATTTACAACCGTATTGGCGGCCGGTCGGCTTTATTGATGGCGGTCGCTGAAAAAGCCTTTGAAGAAAACAAGGCGTATATGGACGCTGCTTATCGAACGGCAGGTACACCATTGGAGCGCCTGGAGGTGGCCGCGAGGGGCTATTTCCGCTTTGCGATGGAGCGCCCAACGGCGTTTCGATTGCTCGCCGATCCGCCGAACGATCTCGAAGCGCTCTCTCGAGTCAGCGAGCTGGTCAGGCACCAGAACAGTAAAATGGAAGCAGCTATTGCCGATGGAATCGCCGATGGCTCGATTGATGCGGGCGTAGACGCCCATTTGGCAGCGCTTTCGTTGTGGGCCGCCGCCAATGGCATTCTGAGTTTGGCGTGGCGCGCGGACTCAACCCCAGTCGATACACACGCGATGGAGCGTCTATGGATGCAATGGATGACGATTGCGATCAAGGGGCTGCAGCCGGCCTGATAACCCCAGGGTCGTCAGCATCAGCGTCGAGGCCTCTACGCTGCGACGCTAACATGGGCGTCTGGGTGGAAGGGGCAATCAGCGCCGATGCCCCCGAATTGCCGTAGGCGCGAAGCCGAACCTGTCTCGAAAGCGCACGGCAAATTGCGACGGCGTTTGATAACCAACGCAAAGCGCTATCTGCATGACGGTCTGAGCGGACGATTGCAACAGCTGCAAGGCAAAGGTCATGCGCGCATCAATCAATAAGCGACTGAAGGTGGTGCCTTCTTCCGCCAGCCTGCGCCGTAAGGTGGCTTCACTAAGCGCAAAGGTGGAAGCAATGTCGAGAGCGCTCCATTCGTTCGCCAAGTCGCTGGCGATCAACTGCCGGACCTTGAACGCCATTGTTGGCAGGCACGGTTGCTCGAACCGCACCCCCTGCACACCCGCCCAGACCAGCAATTCCTGTACACGATGTCGAGCGACCAGATTAGGTATCGTGGTGTCTTTTACCGCCTCAACGGCACGCTCAAAGGACTCGGCAAAATGTTCTCCGTCGCATGTGATGGGCTGAGCATATCGGATGGCCGCAAGGTGCATGTTGGCTTCGGCGTAAGACTGAATCAACGCTTCGTCCAACACCAGCCAGTGGGCCTGATAGCTGCCGTCTTGCGCCAATCGGTTGATGATATCCAGAGATAGGCCGCCTGCCACAGCTATGGCCTCGCCTGGGTTGATCACGTACTCGCCGCCTGACCATCGCACGGTTTTCGAGCCCCGCTCAACGTAGATGAAGACGGGGCTCTCGATGTACAAACGCTTGAACTCCAGACTTTCCTGCTGAAGTACGATGCCTGCCGAACCGACGCCGGGTCGATGGATAATGCGCAGAGACTCGTAAGCGTTCGGTGACGACATTATCTGCCGCCTTGTACCGTTAGGGTTGCCTTGGCAAGCGAATTACCTGGCACCATGAATCCAAGCATGGCCGGAGTGGCAGTCAGCGGTAATTTGATTGTATCGACGTTCATGGCATAGACCGTGATGACGTAATGGTGGGTTTGCCCTTCGGGTGGACAGGCCCCTAGATAACCGGGCATACCGCTGTCACCGTGTACTTGCAGCGTACCGGCGGGTAGTTTGCCTCCGGCGCTCCCGGCGCCTTCCTTCAGTTCGTTTACCGTTGCAGGCACGTTTGCCAGCACCCAGTGCCACCATCCAGAACCCGTCGGAGCGTCGGGATCGTACAGGGTTACCACAAAGCTCTTGGTGTCAGGCGGGGCACCGCTCCAGGAAATTTCAGGGGAAAGGTTCTTGCCGGTGCAGCCGAACACATCGGCAAACTGGCGCTGTTGAAAATGCCCGTCCTGGACACTGCTGCTGGATACCGTGAACGATTGTGCTTGCGCGTTGGCGGCGATGAGTGAAAGGGCAAACAGGCCCGCGGCGACACGTGAAGTTTTCATACCGACTCCTCTTGGGTTGGAGTGGGTAGTCTGGGGGGTCTGGTCAGACAAGACCGTTTGCCAGCGCTCGATTTTCATCGCAATCCAGTCAATATGCTTGAACCCCATGAGTCTTTAAGGGCGTCGTGAGCGTCATTACGTGGGATTCATAAACGGCTCAACCGATTGCAAGCATTCAACCAGCATCAAGGATGTGGTGTGGATATGCTGTTTCAACAGCTCACAGGCTTTGGTTGTTTCTCGGGCCAGCGCTGCATCGAGCAGCGCCTGGTGTTCACTTCCAATGTCCCGATCCCTGGCGGTCATAGCAATCGACATCGCGCGGTAGCGAGCGGTCTGCTCGAATAACATTGAGCGAATGCGCAATAGCCAGGTATTGGGGCAGGCGTTGACCAACGCCTCATGAAAAGCCGTATGGGCGGCAGCCCATTCATCCGCGTCACGCGGATCAATTCTTGAGAGACAGTGATGCGCGACGACCAGTCCTGCTTCCCATGCAAGCGTACCGTTGTCCACTGCATGCTGAAGACAGCTGGCTTCTATCTCCATGCGAGCGCGTGTGAGGTCGTTCAGGTCCGCCAGCGAGATGGCAGAAATGCGAAAGCCTTTCTGGGGCTCGGCAATCACCATTCCCTCTGAGACCATTCGAGACAATGCCTCTCTAAGCGCGCCCGCACTGGCGTTATAGCGTTCGGCCAAGACCTTTACGTTAACGCGGTCCCCTGGGCGCAAAACACAAGATAAAACGTCATTGCGCAAGCGCTCGTAGGTCGCTTGCGTGAGGCTTTTGGCGGGCTGAACAATCATGGAATGGTAATTCCTTATAAATATATTTTGTTGCAAAAAATATATTTTAATCCTTATGATGGTTTTATTCAAATCGGCCGATTTGCTTCTGCAGCTTTGGCGTTTGCCTCTAGATGTTGCAGTTCATTTTCCCTTTTATTGCTAATCGAGGTAGTCATGAAGCTTTGTCGTTTTGGCCCACGAGGCGAAGAGCGTCCGGGGGTGATAGATGCCGACGGACGCGTTCGCGATCTCTCAGCGCACGTCACCGATTTCAATGCATCGGTGCTAGCGCCGCCGTCACTTGCACATTTGGCGACCTTGAATATAGCCAGTTTGCCATTGGTCGAAAGCGGGGTTCGTTATGGTGTACCTGTAGCTCACGTGCGCAAATTTATCGCCATCGGGCTCAATTATCGCGACCACGCAGAAGAGGCGCACATGGCGATCCCAAGCGAGCCGATCATTTTTCATAAAGCCATCAGTTGCCTGAACGGCCCCGATGACGACATCCAGCAGCCACGCGATTCCACCCAGTTGGATTGGGAGCTGGAGCTGGGCATAGTGATCGGCAGTGAAGCCCGCTATGTGGACGAAGCCGATGCCTTGAACTATGTTGCGGGTTATTGCGTTGTGAACGATGTGTCGGAGCGGGCATTCCAAATGCAAAGTTCACAGTGGGACAAAGGCAAAGGGTGTGACACATTCGGTCCTATCGGGCCTTGGCTGGTGACCCGGGATGAGGTCCCTGACCCGCAAAACCTGAACATGTGGCTGGAGGTCAACGGTGAGCGCCGCCAGACCGGGAATTCGAAAACCATGATTTTCTCTGTTGCTCAAATCGTGGCGTATTGCAGCCGCTACATGACGTTGCAGCCGGGCGATGTGATCTGTACGGGCACGCCACCTGGTGTGGGGATGGGCATGAAGCCGCTGCCACAGTGGTTGTCACCGGGTGATGAAATTCACCTGTGGATCGACGGCCTTGGCGAGCAGCGGCAAAAGGTCGTATCGGCTAGTTGAACCCGATAATCACCGACGTGACTGGACGTGGTGTCTCGTCGACGGTGCCGCGCACGTCGACGGGATGATTGAGGTGTGGATTCTCAGAGTTTGAACTGTTTGGTCAAATGATTCAGATCGGTTGCCAGCTTCGTCAGCTCAGCGGTGGCGATCGCCGTTTGGCTTGAGCCTTCCGATGCCTCGCTGGACAGGTCCCTGATACTGACGAGGTTTCTATCCACTTCCCGAGCGACCTGGGCCTGTTCCTCTGCGGCCGTAGCGATCATCAGGTTTCGCTCGTTGATTTGACTCAACGAATCGGTAATTTCGCCTAGGACTTTGCCTGCGTCGTTTGCCATTTCAAGGGTCTGCCTGGCTTGCAGGCTGGTTTGACTCATCGATGTTACTGCGTTGCCTGTGCCCGTCTGGATCGCACTCACCATATGCTCAATTTCTTGCGTGGATTTCTGGGTGCGATGGGCCAGGGCTCTGACTTCATCGGCGACGACGGCAAAGCCACGACCGGCTTCACCGGCGCGGGCAGCTTCGATGGCTGCATTCAATGCGAGCAGATTGGTTTGCTCTGCAATACCACGGATTACATCCAGCACCTTGCTGATGTCGGTCGCCATGGTCGCTAAGGTTTGCACTTCAACCGAGGTAGTCTGAACGTTGGAGACCATCAGGTTGATGGCCGTGACTGTTTCGTTCACCTGATTCCGGCCTGCGATAGCAGCCGAGCTCGATTGTGAGGTCAGTTCAGAGGTGGACGCGGCATTACCCGCGACTTCTTCTACCGCCGCACTCATTTCAGTCACTGCGGTCGCCGCCATTTCGATTTCATGGTTTTGACGTTGGATGGTGCGCGAAGCCCCCTCTGTCACGGCATGCATTTCTTCGGATGTAGCTGCCAACTGAGTCGATGAATCACCTATCAGCGCAAGGGCATCACGTAAATTTGACTGCATCGTGGCGATTGCTTTTACCAGCAGTGCTGCTTCATCAAAGCCTTCCACGTTGAAATCCTGGCTCAGGTCATTCGCAGCAATACGTTGTGCGATAACCAATGACTCATTAATGGGCACCGTCAGGCTTCGGGTATAGAGCCAGGCCAGTAACACCGAGGCTGTCACCGAAACCAGCAAAAATACGCTCACCGTCATCACCGTTTGCTGATAAATATCATCGGCGTCCTGTCCCGCTTTTTTGGCCTTGCCTTCGTTAACGCTGATGAGGTTTTTGAGGGATACTTCGACTTGATCCGCCGCGTCTTTCATCATTCCATTCGATATGGAAACGGCAGTGTCCAATTGTTGCGCTGCCACTGAGGCAAGGTACTGATCCTGCGCCTTGGAATATTCATCTTGGGCTTCGCGCAGACGCTCAAACGCTTCCTTGCCTTGCACAGTGACTATCAATTTTCTTAAAGACTGCAGGTATTGATCAATCAGTTGCCGAGCCTGCTGAATGTCACTAAGCGCTTTGGTTCTGCGCTCTTGAGGTTCGATTGGATTACGTACACGAGCGTTGTTACCTCTAATGCCGATGAATTCTCGGTCTAACTGCCCCAACAGCATCACGCTGGGTAATACGTTTGTTTCCAGGTACCTTTCGGCAGTTTTCAGCTGTCCTGCCTGTCTCAGGGCTAGCAGCCCCATCGCAACAATTATCAGGCAAAAAAAGCCGAAGCAGAGCGCGGATCGAGGTGCGAGTTTCAATTTTCGCAGGAGCATATCAATTCCTTGGCGTGTGGGGGCGTTCACCTATGGAATGACTATCGACAAAATTTAAAAATACTTTAGTTGCATAGGGGGTGTTTATGCCTTTCTTAAAAGGCATTTAGATCAAATACCTACCGTTTAGTTGGTTGATGATTGGTTTGCCGTGGTTTGATTGCGCGAGTTTGATTTAAGAAAATTGAGTCGAGCAATGGCGCAAGGCGTGTCGACCCTTAAGACCCGATAGCCAAACGGGCCTGACAACGCAGGCCCGAGTTCGAGCGAGTGTTGATTCAGATCGCGGTAGTCAGATACCCCCCATCAACGGGCAAAACCACACCGGTCACGAATGACGCCGCATCAGAAGCCAGAAAGGCAATCACCTTGGCGACCTCCTCGGCGCTGCCGAAGCGCTTCATGGGCGTACGAGACAGCAGGCGATCTATCCTCGGTTGATCATCGATTTTCGCCAGCAGGGGGGTGGTGATCCACCCCGGCGCCACGGCATTGACGCGAATGTTGTCAGGGGCGTAGGCCTCCGCCAGGGACTTCGTAATCTGGACAACCGCCCCTTTGGCTGCCGAGTAAGCCACGAGTTTGCCCCCGCCGAAGTAGGAGAACATCGACGCGATGTTGATGATCGACCCACCTTGCCTGGCCAGCAGCGGATGCGCCAGGTTGATGAGGCGGTAAACGGCATTGAGTTGAACCGACAACACCTGGTTGAAGGCCTCCCACTCCATCTCCTTTTCGCCCAGGGTGCCACCCGCGGCCGGTACCAGAATATCCAGGCGGTCCAGGCTTTGGATCACGCCTTTAAGCGCACCATCGTCGGTGACGTCAACCTCGCGCAGATCGAGCTCAACCCCCTCGGCGACGATTGTCGCGTCGGCGCCCAAGCCGATCGCCACGACCCTGGCGCCATGCCGGGCCAGATACTCGGCTGTCGCTTGGCCAATCCCGGAGGTGCCGCCGCTGACGAGCGCGACCTTGCCTTCAAACAGAGTGCTGCTGAACATAGTCATCTTTACCTCATGGAGTCAGTTAAACGTTTTATTCAAGGCACCGGCTTACAGACCCAGTACCGAACCCACATCCAGCACCACCAGCAGGCCAACCACGAAACCGTTGTTGCTCAATTGCGTCGCGCCCGGGTTGTAGAAGTTGTCCGGGTTGATGATGTACTGGATGCTCGGTTCGATCGCCAGGTTGCGGGTCAAGGCAAAATGGCCGTTGGCTTCCACGGCGTAGACATTGCGCTCACCCAATTCAGGATCGCCACCGGCCGCCGTGCGCAGGCGTTGTTGGAACTGCAACTGATGGTCGTTGACTTGCAGGTAGCTGGCTTTGAGATTGAGCTTGTCCTGCGCCCGATCAAAGGGGGCAAGGTAGGTCAGCCCGGCTTCGGCGAAATGGCTGAAGGGTTGTTTATCGTCAGCCGCCGCCGACAGCGAGCCGAATACCTGAACGCCTTGCTGCCCGCCGCGCCATAGCGTCTGGCGGAACTTGAAGAAGCCGCCGGCCGTGCCGTGGTCGCTGGCACCCGTCAATGGGTCGACCTGATTGGACGAGTTGAAGTACGCATTCAGTTCGTACTGGGTGGTGTCATCGCCCGGCTTGCTGCCAATGCCTAGCAGAAAGCTGGTGCCACTCGCGTCGTCAGTGCTGAAGTCCAGGCCTTTGCGCTTTTTCAGGTAATCCACCGGGTTGGATTCGAACGCACCCGCGTGCACGTAAAAACGCGGGTTCACTTGATACTTCAGGTAGCCACCCCAGGCGCCGAAGGGCGGCGGCAACATGCCACTTGAAGCGTCCAGGATCGGGTCGGTGCAGGTGACGCCCGTTTCGCAGTTATAGATGTAGAAGTACCGTCGGCCATTGGTCCGTCCGACGTGCAGGTCGAGCTGACCGTCGAGCCATTTTTGCTCGTAGGTCAACACGCTTAACTGATTGCTGGCGATGTCATTGTGCAAGGGCGCACCGCCAAAATAGCTGCCGACGGCACCTTGCCATTTGTTCCCGGTCGGTTGGCCGGTACCGTTATCGAGGATAAAGACGGTTTGTTCGAAATGCAGGGCTGCGCCGTCCAGGCCACTGAGCGTGGCAAGGTTAACGTCTGCGCCGATGTACAGGTCACCGCTGTTGCCGAAGCTGTAGGGGCGCGGGCCGGTGTCGAGGTTTTTCATCGACAGGCTCGTGAATTGCACATGGGGCTGGATGCCATAGTCGGCCAAATGCTCGCCCAGGCCGGCCAGTGGACCTTCTCGGTCCAGTGCCCAGGCTTGGGGATAGGTAAACACCAGGAACAAAAACGCGCACAAACGAAGAGTAGGGTGCATGGTCGGGGACTCATTTTATTGTTGTTGTGATGAGCAAATGGAGCAGCGTGGCGGTCTTGGATCACGCACGCTGTGTGCAGGCTTGCATTGATCGGCGTTGCAGCACGGAAGGCGCGGTTTCCTTGAGCAGCAGGGACAGCCCTGCTGCCAGCAAGGCGCCGCCGCAGGAAATCCACATCACTATCGACAGTCCGAACTGATCGGCGGCGAACCCGGCGATGGTCGGCGCCACAAACCCTCCCACCAGTTCGCCAATGCCCATGATCATGCCCAGTGCCGTAGCCATGACCTCGCGCGGGACGGTTTCGGCCGGAATGGTGGACATGAACAGCGTGAAGCAGCCAAGCCCGGTGAAGGTGAGCACCATCAGCACGCCGAGTATCATCGGCGAGGGGGCAAATAGCAGGGCTATCGGGCAGCAGGCAGCAACCAGTGAGAACAGCACCAGCGTCGGACGGCGGCCGATACGGTCGGAGATGCTGGGCACCATAAACCCCCACACAACCCATGCCGCACCCAGGCAACTCATGATCGTGCCCATGCTCGGCGCGCTGTAACCGCGGACGCTGACCAGAAACGTCGGGGTAAAGGAGATCAGGATCACGAACCAGGTTAAAAACACGCAACTGATCAAGGTGCACAGCACGATGTTGCGGCTTTTAAGCAGTGCCAGCCGATGCCCGGTGAGTTTGACGTTACTCATCGCAGCCTGACGAGGTTCATCCTGACGCACGTAACGCCAGATGAACCATGCAATCAGCAATCCTGGCAGCAGCGACACAACGAACGCATGCCGCCAGCCATAGGCTTCGGCCAGGGCAATCAACACCGGAGGGCCGATCACCGCGCCCAACAGACCCGCTGCCGAACCTTGCAGCAAGCCCATGTTCAGGCCTCGCCGATGCGGCGATGACGCCTCCACCATCATTGATTGGGACAATGGCAGAATGGGGCCCTCGGCCAACCCCATGATGCCTCGAAACAGCAACAGGCTGAGGAAGCCCGCGACCAGCCCCGAGAGGGCCGAGCACAGGGAAAACAGGATGACCGCCGCAATCAGGAGCGGCTTGCGCACCCCCCGGCGATCCGACCACGCGCCGACCAGCGTACCGGAGATCGCCCAGGCCAAGGCTAGCACCGAGGACAACATGCCGAGGTGGCTGTTGCTCAGTTGCAGGTCTTTAGCCATGAACGGAAACAGGAACGAAAGCGCCAGACGGTCGAAAAACACAAAACCAAACGTCAGGAACAACACGCAGAGCAAAACATTTTCATAACTGGCTTTATTATTGTTGTGAGCCATTGTGGTTCTCCGTAGCACGAGGTTTAACGGAACAGACGGTCCACTGCATCAGCCCCGAGGCCGACCTTTTCGTAATGTTCACGGCACAGCGCAATGTAGGAGTGCACGTCGAAGTAACCGGTGGATTCGCCTTGATCGTCGAGCCAGATAAGCGGCCCCTTGACGATGAAGAACACGCGCATGGGTTCCTCGTGCTCATACGCCACCAGGGTATGCCCCTCGCCGGGCGTCTCGTAGACAAAGTCGCCGGCCGTGGCGGTCCACTCATGCTCCAGGTAACCCCATTTACCCGAAAGCGTGTAGGCGAACACTTCATGGGGGTGGTAGTGGCGATTGACCAGGCCGGCCTTGCTGGACATCAAGATGTCGCACCAGCGGTTTTCGCTCGGGGAGATCCATAAGGGGCGTGAAGAGACGGTCTCGGTAAAGGGTACGTAGAGCCGCAAATCATCACTGGCGGCATTCGGCAGGTAAACCTCAGGCTTGGCATCGGGTTTGAAGCAGTTCGCGATAGGCTGCAGGTCTTTCCAAAATTCGTTACTGGCTAATTCGGGCATGTTGGGCCTCTGATTGTTGGAATACAGAGGGCACTCTAGGGTGAAAGGAACTCTGGGGTTTGATCGAAACTGACGTCATTATTGTCTGAATCGGACGGATATTTTCAGTTCATCGGTTACCGTGGTTTTGTATCGGCTACGGATTGACAGCGTGTCTGGGTCAGCGGTTAATGGGGCGCTGCAGGCCCTGTAATCCGCCTTGTGTGGGACCGAGCAGTCAATAAAAACGAGAATAATAAAAATGATCCGAGCCGCCGCCATGCTTGATACCCAGTGTGCCAGTACCGATGGCCTACCGCCGGAGCAACGCGTAGCATTCTGGGAACAGTACAACGCATCGACACTGGTTGGTCTGAAGTGTTCGTCCTTCAGTGAAACCGGGTTCAGCGCCCGCGAAGACAACCTGAGCCTTGACCAGCTACGGGTCGCCCATATTGTCGGTAACCAACACGTCATCGAGCGTGATGGTTCAATGATTCGCACCGTGCCAAAAGAGTCGGTATTCGTATCGCTGGTCATGGGCAGTGCATCGTTTTTCTTTCAGAACGGCAACTGCCATCTGCTGGAACCGGGCGAGGTGATGGTGTATCGCACCGACAAGCCCTACCTGTTCGGCTTCTCCGCTTCGATGCACAAGTTTATCTTCGATATCCCTCAGGACGTGTTTGCATCCCGCTGCCTGCGCCGCTTTGATCACGCCGTGAAGATCAGCGCCCACACCGGCACACAGCGTTTACTGTTAAGGACATTGAGTGAGCGCACCGGCGGTTTTTTCGAGCAGCCGCTCAGCCAAGGGGCAGACAGCTATCAAGAGGATGCCCTTGAACTGCTGGGGACTATCATTGCGGGTCAGATGGGCAATCGCCGGATCAACGCACTCAGTGCGTCCTACTTGTTGGCCGCCAAGCAATGCATCCTCGAGCAACTGTCCGATCCTGCATTGAGTTGTGAGCGGGTGGCTCTTCAAACCGGCGTCTCCACACGACACCTGGCCAGGCTATTTGCGCTGGAAGACACGCAACCCCATCGTTTTATTCTGGAAAAGCGCTTACAGGGAGCGTTCCGTCTGCTGAGCCAGACGGACAGCCGCGGACTGGACATTGCTGAAGTCGCCTATCGCCAAGGGTTCACCAGCCAGGCGCATTTCGCCAGGGCGTTCAAGGCGCACTATGGACGCACGCCCAGCGACGTGCGCGCATCGTCGGTCGGCGTATAGCGTCTGCGCTTCGGCCGTCACTCTCGATTACGCGAAACGAGGCCGTGATCCAGTGCGTATTTCGCCAGGGCTGCCGGTTTGTCGATGTTGAGTTTGCGACGAATACTGAGCCGATGGGTTTCAACGGTGCGAACGCTGATATCCAGGTCGCGGGCCATCTCTTTGTTGTTCATGCCTTGAACCATCTTGTACAAAACCTCGCTCTCACGAGGTGTCAGTTCTTTGTCGGTGTCCTTGTCGGCGATGAGCTTTTGCGCGATGTCCGCACTGTAAAAGGTGCCGCCACTGGCGATGGCTTCAATGGCCGCGATGATTTCCCTGGACGGGGAGTTTTTCAGTACGTAACCACTGGCACCACTGCGAATGGATTCACTCACGTACTCGAAATTATCGTACATGCTGAGTATCAGGATCTTGAGAAAGGGCGAATGCTGTTTGAGCCGACGGGTCAGTTCAAGGCCGTTCATATCCTTCAAGCCAATATCCACCAGCAACAGATCCGGCTGGAACTGCTCGACCAGGTGGAGCGCCTCGTGACCGTTCTCGGCCTCACCGATCACCTCGACGGTATCCACAATGGCCAGCAACGATTTAATGCCGTCGCGAACCAGCGAATGGTCGTCGACCAATCCAATACGTATGCGACCTGGCACCTTCATCGACGTGTTCTTCCTGTTGAGTGGGGGAAATCAAACGGCATCTTTGCCAGGTTTTTCCATCGGTAGCAGTATGTTCAACATGGTCTTGCCTGGCGTTGAGGTCAGTTGCAGATGTCCCTCCAAGTGTTCGGCGCGCTCGCGAATATTACGCAGGCCAATGCCGTTGTGGCGGCGTAGCACTTGGAGAACGTTGAACCCGGCGCCGTCATCCACAATCGTCAACCTCAATCCCTGATCCGTCGCGAGTAGCGTGATAGAAACATGCTCTGCGTGAGCGTGGCGTTCAACATTCATCAAGCCTTCCTGCAGGATCCGAAACAACGAATCTGTCGTGCCGCTCGGCATTGGGTAATCGATGCCTTGGCACTGACAACTCACCTTCAGGCCGCTGCGTTGTTCAAACTCACTGGCGAGCTGACCGATGGCGGCCGGCAGCCCCAAGGTATCGAGCAGTGACGAGCGCAGGTCATGGGAGATGCTGCGCACTTCGCCAATCGCGCTACCCAGCCGTTGCGTAGCCTCCCTAAGAATCACCAGCCCCTTGCTCGACTCCGGCCCCTCAAGCACATGCCCGGCCAGCTCAAACTGGAATTTGATCGAGACCAGAAGCTGACTGATCCCGTCGTGCAACTCGCGGGAAACGCGGGCACGCTCTTCTTCCTGCAGGCTGACGATACGCCTGTTCAGGCGTTGCAGCTTTTTGTCGGCCAGGCGGTGTTCACTGACGTTGAGTGTCATGCCGCTGGCGAATACCAGCAGCACCGCGACTAATGCCACGAAGGCAATGTCAAGCATGGTTTTGCGGATGCCCAGGGCCACTTCATCGCGAGCTTGCTGAGTGGCGCGCTCGACGTCCTCCAGATAAATGCCGGTGCCGAGCATCCAGCCCCAGCGGTCCAGCATGACCACATAGGCGAGCTTATCGGTGACCTGGCCGGAGGAGGGCTTGTTCCAGGCGTAACGCTGAAAACCTTCGCCGGATCGGGCGCTTTTGAACAGAGCCTGGATGACGGGCAGCCCGTGCGGATCTTTCATCTCCCACAGATACTGCCCCACTAACTCCGACTGACGCGCATGCATCAGGCTGCGGCCTTCGCGGTCGTAAACGAAGAAGTAGCCGTTGATACCAAAGCTCAGCTTGCGCAGCTCTTCGAGTACTTGGCGCTGCGCCTGCTCGTCGCCCGCGCCGTCGTTATACAGCGGTGCGATCAGACTTTGCGCCATGGCGACGTAGTTTTTCAGTTCTGCGCGTTTGCTGGCCAGGATGCTGTCTTCAATCAGGCGCGCTTGTTGGTCACCTAATTGGCTATTCAAGGAAATGACCAGCGCACATATAACTGCGATGGCCAACACTAACGGCAGTATCCCGAGTGCGACGATTTTATGTTTGAGTTGCATCGCGACTCCCGTGCGTCTCAGTAGAACTACGTAGACGCCTGCGTAGTAGTGCGGATGTATTTGTTATCGGTGTACGCGGATATTAGCCAGCGCCGCGTAGCGGACACAATTATAAAAATTATCGTCGCAGCTCAATGGCTGTGACAGGAGACACGCAATGAACCGTCTGGCTAAACATCTCGCCTGGTTTTCCGTGGCTGTCCTGGGTGCGTTTGCGCTGAGTGTCGTGGCCTTGCGCCGCGGCGAAGCGATCAACGCGCTGTGGATCGTCGTCGCGGCAGTCGCTATCTATCTGGTTGCCTATCGTTACTACAGCCTGTTTATCGCCAACAAGGTGATGCAGCTCGATCCCGGTCGCCCCACCCCTGCCGTGGTGAACAACGATGGCCTGGACTTCGTGCCGACCAATAAGCACGTACTGTTCGGTCACCACTTCGCAGCAATTGCTGGTGCAGGCCCATTGGTGGGCCCGGTGCTGGCGGCACAGATGGGTTATCTGCCTGGCACGCTGTGGCTGATCGCCGGTGTGGTGCTGGCCGGTGCGGTGCAGGACTTTATGGTGCTGTTCATGTCGACACGTCGCAATGGCCGTTCGCTAGGCGACATGGTACGTGAAGAAATGGGCCGTATTCCCGGCACCATCGCCCTGTTCGGCTGTTTCCTGATCATGATCATCATCCTCGCGGTGCTGGCGCTGATCGTGGTCAAAGCCCTGGCCGAGAGCCCTTGGGGCATCTTCACGGTAATGGCGACCATCCCAATTGCGATGTTCATGGGCATCTACATGCGCTATATCCGCCCGGGTCGCATCGGTGAAATCTCTGTCATCGGCGTGGCATTGCTGCTGGGTTCAATCTGGCTGGGCGGGCAGATTGCCGCTGATCCGGTCTGGGCCAAGGCCTTTACCTTCACCGGCATCCAAATTACCTGGATGCTGATAGGTTACGGCTTCGTCGCCGCAGTGCTGCCGGTGTGGTTGATCCTGGCGCCGCGTGACTACCTGTCGACGTTCCTGAAGATCGGCACCATTGTGGCGTTGGCAATCGGCATCTTGGTTACGATGCCTGATTTGAAAATGCCAGCGTTGACGCAGTTTACCGATGGTACTGGCCCAGTGTGGAAGGGCGGCCTGTTCCCGTTCCTGTTTATCACTATCGCGTGTGGTGCGGTCTCCGGTTTTCATGCGCTGATTGCCTCGGGCACCACGCCCAAGTTGCTTGCCAGCGAAGGTCACGCCCGTTACATCGGCTACGGCGCCATGTTGATGGAGTCGTTCGTGGCGATCATGGCGATGGTTGCGGCATCGGTCATCGAGCCTGGCGTTTATTTCGCCATGAACAGTCCGGCCGCCGTCGTGGGTGCTGATGCGGTAACCGTCGCGCAAACCATTAGCAGTTGGGGCTTTGCGATCACGCCGGAAGCATTGCAGGCGGTCGCCCATGACATCGGTGAAACCACGATTCTGGCCAGAGCCGGCGGCGCGCCGACGTTGGCTGTTGGCATCGCGCAGATCCTTCACCAACTGTTGCCGGGTGAAAACACCATGGCGTTCTGGTATCACTTTGCGATCCTGTTCGAAGCACTGTTCATCCTGACCGCCGTCGACGCGGGCACCCGTGCCGGTCGCTTTATGCTGCAAGACCTGCTGGGTTCCTTCGTGCCGGCGCTCAAACGTACCGAGTCCTGGACCGCTAACCTGATCGCAACGGCCGGTTGTGTGGCGATGTGGGGTTACCTGCTGTACCAAGGTGTGATCGACCCACTGGGTGGCATCAACACCTTGTGGCCGCTGTTCGGTATCTCCAACCAAATGCTGGCGGGTATCGCGCTGATGCTGGCGACGGTTGTGCTGATCAAAATGAAGCGCCAACGCTATATCTGGGTGACCATGCTGCCAGCGGTGTGGCTGCTGATCTGCACCACTACGGCGGGCTTCATCAAGTTGTTCGACGCCAACCCCGCGATCGGCTTCCTGGCCCTGGCCAGAAAGTACAGCGATGCGGTTGCCAATGGGCAGGTACTGGCACCGGCTAAAAGCCTCGATCAGATGCAGCACGTGATCTACAACGCTTATACCAACGCGACGTTGACCGCGCTGTTTCTGGCGGTGGTGTTCAGTATCCTGTTCTTTGCACTCAAGGTAGGTATTGCTGCATGGGGCACGAAGGAACGCACCGACAGGGAAGCGCCTTATCAGCCAGTGCCGGATGCATGAGGGGAGCGCGCGATGTTCAATGACCTGAGCCGTCTGGGTAAATATCTGGGTCAGGCCGCACGACTGATGGTCGGCATGCCTGATTATGATACTTACGTGGAACACATGCAGACCAAACACCCGCACAAACCGCTGATGGATTACGAGACGTTCTTTCGGGAGCGCCAACAAGCCCGCTACGGCGGCGGTAACGGCCAGCCGCGCTGTTGCTGACAATAGGTAAACCCATAACGCCCGATGCTTGCATCGGGCGTTATGCATGAGGGCTGTGCACTGTCAACTCAGGGATGACTGATTTATGATGGCCGATTGATAAAATCTGGATGCTTCATCATGAGTACACGTTCCGATCTTCTGAGCAGCGCCGAAATCCTGTTGCGTACCAAGGGCTATGCAGCCTTCAGCTACGCCGACCTGGCTGAGGATATCGGCATTAAAAAGGCGAGTATCCATCACCATTTTCCCACCAAGGAAGGCCTTGCGATTGCCATCGTCGAGAGCTATCTGTTTCGCTTCAAAAAACAATTGGAGCAGGTAAATGACGAAAACACGGAAATTGTCGAGCGCCTGAACGCATTTGCCCAGATGTTCGCCCAGAGCAGTGAAAACGGATTGTTACCGTTGTGCGGCGCACTGGCTGCGGAGCTGTTGGCATTACCGGTCAGGCTCAAGGAAATGACCCGAGGCTTTTTCGAGATCCATCTTGAATGGCTTCAAGCCAATGTCGTGCTGGGCCAGGCGAGAGGGGAGATTAAGGCCGAGCTCAATGCAATGCACGTTGCTCGGCTCATCCTCAATACATTGGAAGGGGGCAGTTTTGTTTCCTGGGCAATGAGCGACGCTTATGAGCAGTCCACCGGGTTCGATTTGATTTTGAATGGGGTACGTGCAGACACCATGCGTCATTAAAAACTATTGCACTGCACGCCCGTCACCTCATAAACGCCTCGAATAATCGAGGCGTTTTTTTTTGCATTGTTTGAGCGGTTTATGGGGTGTTTATAAAATAGCTTGATTAGCTACCTACTACTTGGTAGAGTTGCTTCTCTTTCGGGCCAAACGCCCGGTCCATCCAAAGAGGATTAAGCAGATGAGCAACAACCTGAACGGTATCGACGTCGCCGCACTCCAGCAGTTTGCACAAGGTGTAGCTGAGGATGCGACCAAGCGCCATGCAAGTTTCAACGTCAAGACTGAGTGGAAAGGCCAGACGCGTTCTGTCGCCAAAGTGAACCGCTACAGCCTGGCAGGTGAGACCCACTCGCGTAATTTTGAAATTGCCGCCGATGAGCCCAACGAATTGCTCGGCCAGAACTCTGCACCAAACCCGCAAGAACTGCTGATGGCTGCTCTCAACGCCTGCATGTCAGTTGGTTACGCCGCCAATGCCGCGATGATGGGCATCAAGATCCATAGCCTGGAAATCGAGACAGACGGCACCCTCGATCTACGTGGCTTCCTGGGTATCGACGAGAGCATCAACCCAGGCTACGACGAAGTGAGCGTGGTGGTGCGCCTGCACACCGACGCCTCCCGTGAACGTGTTGAAGAGTTGCACAAAGTTGTGCTGAAAACCTCGGTCAACTACGCCAACTTCTCGCGAGCCATCCGTATGGTCCCTACTTTGGAAGTGCGTGAGGGCTGATTCGCCCACGGCAAATTAATTCAATCCTTGTGTGCACCAGCGGCCAACTGCCCTGGTGCCGACCCTCAATAGTTCTGGATAACCGGAGTCTGAAATGAACAACTTTTTTAAAGGCAAGAAGCTGTTGGTCGTCGGCGGCACCAGTGGCATGGGCTTGGAAACGGCCCGCATGGTGCTCAAGGCCGGCGGCAGCGTGGTACTCACCGGCAGCAAGCAAGACAAAGCCGAAGCCGTCCGCAAAGAGTTGAGCTCGCTTGGCTCTGTGTCGGTGATCGTTGCTAACCTGATGACTGAGGCGGGCATGAACGCAGTTCGCTCGGAAATCAACGCCAACCACACCGACATCAGTCTGATGGTGAACTCAGCCGGGATCTTCATTCCTAAGGCTTTTACCGAGCACGATGAGGCCGAGTACGACATGTACCTGTCGATCAACCGTGCGACCTTTTTCATCACCCAGGCCGTGGTCAAGAACATGCTTGCGGCCAAGCGCGAAGGTGCCATCGTCAACGTCGGCTCCATCGGCGCACAGGCTGCACTGGCAAGTTCGCCGGCTTCCGCTTACTCCATGGCCAAGGCGGGTCTGCATGCGATGACACGTAACCTGGCAATTGAATTGGCTCACTCGGGTATCCGCGTGAACGCCGTTTCGCCAGGCATCGTCCATACCTCGATCTACGAAGGGTTCATGGACAAGGACGCGATCCCGGAGGCGATGAAGTCGCTGAACGATTTCCACCCACTGGGCCGCGTCGGCGTTCCCGAAGATGTCGCAAATACGATCCTGTTCCTGCTCTCGGACAAAACGTCCTGGGTGACGGGTGCTATTTGGGACGTGGATGCCGGCATCATGGCCGTTCGTGCCTGACCATAACGGCAAGCAAAGCGTGTGAAGCTCCCATTGCGGGAGTTTCACGCCTTTACCGATGAACGGTGAAGGCGGCTGAAGGCCGGCTGCAGGAGTCTTAAATGTCCATCACGACCAAAGCTGCGTTACTCAGTGCCGCAGAAACGCATATGCGTTCCAAAGGCTATTCAGCGTTCAGCTACGCCGATCTTGCGATGCAAATTGGCATCAGAAAAGCCAGTATCCATCATCACTTCCCGACCAAGGAGTGCCTGGGCGCGGAGTTGATCAAGGACTATATCGCTCGCTTCAATGAGACTCTAGCATCAATCGAAGCCATACATGCCGATCCACTGCAGCGCCTGCGTGCCTTCTCCCGGCTTTTCGTTATCAGCGCCAATGACGGGCTGTTACCGCTATGCGGTGCGCTGGCAGCAGAAATGGCGGCGTTGCCATTGTCGTTGCAAGGGCTGACTCGGGACTTCTTTGAATCCCAGCTTGACTGGCTGCAAAGCACGCTCAATGACGCGGCTCAGCACCACAGCTGGTCGTTGAACAAGCCTGTGCAAGTGTACGCCTTCATGTTGCTGAGCACGTTGGAAGGCGCAAGCCTTATCAACTGGACATTGGGCCGATCAGCCGACCCGTTGGCTGGCTTCGACCATTTGCTTGACGCGCTGGCCGGGTCTCAATTTCTTTGAATACAGGATAAATGATGCAAACCCCTTCGAAAAAATATGTAGTCGATATCTGGTCTGATTATGTGTGCCCCTGGTGCTGGATTGCCAAGCGTCGATTCGAGAAAGCGCTTGATCAGTTTGCTGAGAAAGACCAGGTACAGATCAACATCCGAGCATATCGCCTGGCGGCAAACTACGCGCCAGAGCCGATGATTGCGGCGCTTAAACGCAAGCTTGGTAATCCCAGTTTGGTTGAGGCGATGATCAGCACGGTGAGTCAATATGGTCGGGCCGACGGCTTGGACTACCGCTTTGACACCATGCTGTTTGGCGATACCACGCAGGCCCACGTACTGGTCAAGGCCGTCACAGACGCCGACGTTAAAAAACACCTGGTGGAAGCGCTGTACGAGCAAAGCACCACTCACGGGCAATCACTGTTTGATCAAGGCAGCCTGGAAGCCATTGCTCGGGCAGCCGGTGTATCGGATGAGTCGATCCGACTGGCGGAGTCATCCGTTGAGATGCGTGTGGAGATGGAAGAGGACGAGCAAATCGCCGCGCAACTGGGTTCAGGCGTTCCGATGTTTGTCTTCAATAATGCGTTCTCGTTATCGGGGGCTCAGCCTGAGGCCGCATTTCTCGAAGCGCTGAATAAAATGCAGACAAAGGCCGGAGTCAACGATGACGCGTTCATTGGCCAGGTCTGCGGGATCGATGGTTGCAAAATTTGATTGGCAATGGTCATGCGGCCCTTAAACCGACCGCCTGCCCATCGCCTTAAACACGAGGTCAAAATGAGCCGTATCGTTGAGTTGAGTGCCCCACAATTCGCCCGCTTTGTGGCCAAAGGCAGTAGCGTCGTGCTGTTTTCGGCGTCCTGGTGCAAGCCTTGCCAAGAAATGAAACCGGTCTTCCATGCCTTGGAAGAAAAACTTCATGCGTTGGCTGCGTTTGGCAAGATCGATGTGGCGGTGTCTCCGACCATTGCGCAAATGTACGGTATCCGCGCGGTGCCATCCCTGGCGGTTTTCCATGAGGGTCGATTGTTGCGAGTCATGGCCGGATCCCGGTCGATCGGCGCCATGAAAAAAGCGATTCTCGCAGAGCTGGAAGAGGCGGCCTGACCCGGCTGTCCCTCAGCGCTATGGTTGATCTGCCTTGCGGTCCTGTTCATCGCTTGGGTGTGGATTGGCGCCGATCCAGTTAACGATGGGATGCGCGCGGTCTTCGTTGAAGATTTCCGTCAACAGTGCGTTGGCCCGTTTGTAGGCGTCGTACTTGTATTCGGTATCCTCCACCGGTTGTGCGGCCATGTCCTCAAGCATCTCAAGATTCAGCCGACGGAATCGATCCGCTCGCTCGCGGGCTTCGTATCGCCCAATGCCCAGGTACTCCAGCGCCCTGCGTCCCAAGGACAGCGCACTTTCGAAGGTTTCCCGCTCGACGGCCTCGATGCCCATCTGGCGCAAGGTAATGATGTGGCCCATGTCGCGCGCGCGCACCACCAACCTCAAGTCAGGAAAGTGCTCCTGGGCCAGTTGGGTCAGTCTCAAGTTGTCGGCCTGATCGTCGATGGCGTTGATCAGCACCACCGCCTGGTCAGCGCCGGCGGCATGCAATAAATCCAGACGAGTAGCATCCCCGTAAAACACCTTGACGCCGAATTTGCGCAGCGTCTCGATATGGTCGGGGTCGTGATCCAGCACCACTACCTCAAAGCCGCAAGACATCAGCAAGCGACCGGCGACCTGGCCGAATCGCCCGAAGCCGGCGATGATCACCCGCGGATTTTTCTGGTCGATCGTGTCGGCGTCCCCATCGGCCTGTTTGCCGGAGGATTCCTGGCGGTTAAGCAGCAGAATCAGCAACGGCGTGACACACATGGACAAGGCTACAGCTAGTGTCAGGCTTTTCCCCCACGGGTCGACCAGAATTCCGGCCACCGTTGCAGCGCCAAACACGACGAACGCAAATTCACTGCCCTGGCCGAGAAACACCGCCTGCCAGGAGCGCTGGTCAGCGGGAACATTCAGGAAGCGCCCGAGCAGTTTGATCACCAGCAGCTTGATCACTATAAAGCCCAGGGTCAGGGTCAAGACCATCAGCGGTGCATTGATCAGCGTGCCGAAGTCGATCGACATACCTACGCCGATAAAGAACAAGCCGAGCAGTAGCCCCTTGAACGGCTCGATGTCGCTTTCCAGGGCGTGCCGGTATTCGGAGCTGGCCAACAGCACGCCGGCAAGAAAGGCGCCCATGGCCATCGACAAACCGGCTTCTTCCAGCAGAAAGCCGAACCCGAACACCAGAAACAGCGCCACGGCGCTGAAGATTTCGCGCAATCCGGAGCGCGCCACGAAGCGCAACACCGGGCGGGAAACGTACTGGCCTAACACGACGACCGCGCCGATCGCCCCGACGATTTTGGCGACCGATATCGCCAGTTCTGAACCCGACGGCGTGCCACCATGTGCCGCCAGCAGCGGAATCATTGCCACCAGCGGAATGGCCGCGATGTCCTGGAACAGCAGCACGGCAAAACTGCTACGGCCCACGGCGGTCGAGGTCATGTTGCGTTCGTTCATGGCTTGCATGGCGATTGCGGTCGACGACAGGCTCAGCGTCAAGCCGACCAACAGCGCTGCCGTCCAGTTCAGGCCCAATGCGACGCAAAACACCGCAATCGCCGCGCCACAGACCAGCATTTGCAAGGCGCCGCCGCCGAATACCATTCGGCGCATAGCCCAGAGCCGTTTGGGATCAAGTTCCAGGCCGATGATGAAAAGCATCAGTACGACGCCGATTTCGGCGAACTCCAAAATGGACTTCACATCCGTTACCAGCTTCAGCCCCCATGGACCGATCAGGCAGCCGGCAATCAGGTAGCCGAGCACAGGGCCCAGCCCCAGTCGCACGGCAATCGGTACTATCAATGCCGCCGCACCCAGGTAAATGAGCATTTCAATCAGGCTGTGAGTTTCCATATCAATCTTCCTTGCCAGCGGTCAGGCGTGCGCTGTAGTACTCGAGGTGTGTGTGCAGGGCAGTTGGGTCCGCGGTATACGCACCATGGAAAACCACAGGCTCCAGCCAGCGCATATGGCAATAGATAGCCGTAGCTTGCAGTGGCTGAGCCAGTACAGAAAAACCGGGATGGGCACCGATGCCGAAGTGATCCTCGTCGCCGCCGGTCGTAACTGCCCACAACAGAGGTTTGTCTTTAAGCGCATGGGCGTGTTTGCCGTAGGCCCAGCCATGGGTGAATACATTATCGATCCACAATTTCATCAGGGGAGGGTAGCTGTACCAGTACATTGGATGTTGCAGCACTACCAGGTCAGCCTTTTCAACCGCCCGCTGTTCGGCCTCGACGTCGATGTTGAAGTCGGGATAAAGCGCGTAGAGAGAGCGGATGACGACATCAGGATGAGTGGCTGCCTGCTTGAGCATAGCCGCGTTTACCGTGGATTTGTCCGGGTACGGGTGAGCATAAATGATCAGAATCATTGAATATTCCACGATAAATCAGTGTTCATATAGAACGCAAAAACTCCCGGGTCGTTGGGCGTGATAACGCCCAACGACCCGGGAGTCGTTTATTAAGGGATGAGACCCCTTACTGACCTTTTTGCAGTTTCAGTACTTCTTCAGCTGTAATGGGTTTGCCGCCAATGCCCCAATCGCCGCTCTTGACTTCCTCAAAGATGACCCAGGTGATGCCACGCATGCTTTCACCTTCTACGGATACCATGGCGTCCGTCACTTTCTGAATGACTTCAGCTTTTTGCTGGTCGGTAAAAACGCCTTCAATACCTTTGATGGTAACGAGTGGCATGGTCTGCTCCTTAACGGTTGTGGTGAAAAAAAGTGATGCAATGAGCCATCAAGCGTTGGCTGCGGCATACTCAGGGTAGTCCGTGTAGCCTTTGGCTACTTGATCGCCGACAGCGTAGAACGTCGCACGATCAGGTTCAGCCAATGGCCAGCCGTTTTGCATCCGCTCTACCAGATCCGGGTTAGCAATGTAGGCGGTGCCGAAGGCGATCAGGTCGAGCTCACCCTTGGCCAATTCAGACTCGGCGAGTGTTTGGGTAAAGCCGCCGGCGGCCATTAAGGTACCTTTATACGCTTCACGGAATGCGGCACCGAAACCCGGTGGCGTTTGCGCGGCGACGATGGTCGGCTGGTAGTTCAGGTGAACGAACGCTAGTTCGCGTTCATTCAGCGCGGCCGCCATGCTCATCCAGGTTTCTTCTTCACCTTCGTAGACGCCGAAGTCGTACAAGCGACCAAACGGGGAGAAACGTACGCCAATTTTCGAGCCGCCAATTTCGGCAGCGATCGCGTCAATGGTTTCCAACAGGAAACGCTGGCGATTGGCAATTGAACCGCCGTACTGGTCGGTACGGGTGTTCAAAGCGCTGCTGAGGAACTGATCGAACAGAAAGCCATTAGCTGCCATGATTTCGATCCCGTCGAAACCGGCATCCATCGCGATGCGTGCGGACTTCACAAAGTCAGCGATGACACGTTTCACTTCGTTGGTTTCCAACGCACGCGGCACGCTAGGTTGTACCGGGCCGGTTTGGTCCGGTGTGGACCAGGCGTACACGGTGGTATCGACCGCCGGCTGAGTGCCCGAAGAAACCGGAACGATGCCATGTACCGAAATGTGCGACATACGGCCAACGTGCCACAGTTGCGCGAAAATTTTCCCGCCCTTGGCATGCACTGCGTCAGTTACCGGGCGCCAGCCTGCCAGGTGTTCCTCGGTATAAATCCCGGGGGTGTACAGGTAGCCACGAGCCTCGTCGGAAATCGGCAGGCCTTCGGTGATGAGCAAGCCAGCGGACGCGCGTTGTGCGTAGTACTGCGCGGTGAACGCGTTCGCGATGTTGTTCAGGGTACGGGTACGGGTCATCGGCGCCATGACCACGCGGTTTTTCAGCGCGGTACCCGACAGATCGTAAGGGGTGAACAGCTTAGTCATGATTGATCTCGACAGTGTTAAAGGTTGAAAGTCAGCGTTTACTTACGACTTATCGAACGCGTCCAGCACGTGAGTGCTGTAGACGAGTGCGGCGCCGGCATTCATGTTGATTGCCACGCTCAAGGCTTCGGCCACTTCTTCACTGGTAACGCCAAGCTTCTTGGCTTCGGCAGCGTGAAAAGCGATACAACCGTCGCAACGAGTGGTCACGGCCACGGCCAGAGAGATCAGCTCGCGGGTCTTGGCGTCCAGGTGGTTGGTCTTGCCACCGGCGGCACCGAGTGCAGCCATGCCTTTCATGGTTTCTGGAGACAGAGCGTTGAGTTCTACCAGGCGAGCGTTGATGTCTTTGCGGGTTTGGGTCCAGTCTTTCATAGGATTCTCACAAAACAAGTAGGGTGGTGGATGGCGGGCTTCTTGGAATATGGTAACAAGCTACCATCCAGTTGGTAGGCTTGCAACGTTTATTCTGAAAATATTTACTATCCGTATAATCGAAGGTGTTGAAAACGCGCTGAAAGACAGTGTAAGGCAGTGACATGACCGAAGCGTTAACCGTTTGCCCTGAGCCGTCGAGAGCGTTTTCGGCAGGTTATTGATTTGTTTTAACTCGCAGTTTTTTGAGCAGCCGCTGGTATCACTGCACGTTTAAACCTTGAAACCGCCTACCAGTTTGTTCACGTTTATTGCCAGGCTCGATAGCTCGCTGCAAGCGCTGGCCGCCTGGCTGGCTCCCGCTGCACTTTGGGTCGAAAGCATCGGTGATGCTGACCCGATTGCGGTACACCTTTCTGGCAGGCCTGCGCCACCGCAATCGAGTTTGTCGCCATGTCGGTACTCAGTTGCATCGCACTCACAGCGAGGGGCGACTGGCTTTGGATCGCTTTGTCATCGCTGCGGTTTCTTCGGTCGAAAGTTGAGTGCTATGGTCAAGTGCCCAGACTTCAACGGCCGCGACTGCAAATCTGCCCATTGATCAGCCGCCGATCGCTTCAATGGTCGACTGTTTTGGTCGTGGATTTGTGGGACCGCGCGAACTTGCCAGGCGCAGAGGGCCGGTGTTGATCCAACCAGCCAGTCGGCCACTCCCCATCCATTTGGATTTGATCGCATGTTCAGCCTCGCGCAGTGCAGGTCTGGAGCCCAATGCTGAAGGCCGCAGTGATGAGGCTGCGGCCTATCGTCTTGGCAAAGTTTACCTGCATCATCGGCCTGCGCCGTTGATGCTGTTCGCGGGCACGGATGGCGATCACCCTCATGGGCGGGCTTTCGTTGGGTCCGCTGGTGATGTTCGGGCTGATTCCGGTGCCGTATGAAGTGCTGTTCGCAACCTTGCCTGCGCTGGTCAGGCGCAGCCAAAGAAGTGCATGAAAAACCAGCAGCCTGTCAGCTGTTTAACCTGTTGAAGCGCTCAAAGCCTTGTTCCAGGTCGGCGATAAGGTCTTCCGGGTCTTCCAGGCCAATGTGCAGTCGCACAAGATGGCCATCATGCTCCCAGGTTGTCGCGCTTCTGACTGCTTTAGGGTCTGTAAGCATCGCCAGGCTTTCATAGCCGCCCCACGAGTAACCGATTGAAAACAGCGACAAGTTGTCCAGCAGTGCATCGGCCGCTGCTTGGGTCGCGGGCTTGGTCAGAAAAGACAACAGTCCGGAGGCGCCCTTGAAATCTCTTTTCCATAGTTCATGCTGAGGGTGGGATTCGAGGGCCGGGTAGTAAACCGCCGTAACGTCGCCATGGCTTTCCAGCCAGCGGGCCACGATCATCGCGTTTTTGTAATGTCGTTCAAGTCTTACATCCAGGGTTCGCATGCCGCGAAGCGCCAGTGACACGTCGTCAGGGCTGACGAACAAGCCCATATTGAAGTGGTATTTTTTCAGGCGGTCCCAGGCTCTCTCTGAGGCCGAGACCGTTCCCAGCACCGCGTCAGAGTGGCCGACGATGTACTTTGTGGCGGCCATGATCGAAAGATCCACACCCAGTTCCAGCGCAGGATGGTAGAGCGGGGTACCCCAGGTGTTGTCTGCGATCACCAATACGTCATGTGCATGGGCGACCTTGGCGATGGCGGGGATGTCCTGTATTTCCAGGGTCAACGACCCTGGCGACTCGAGGTAAATGGCCTTGGTGTTAGGTTTGATGAGCGCCGCGATGTCGGAGCCGATCATCGGGTCGTAGAACGATACTTCGATGCCAAGGCGCCGCCCCACGTCATCGGCAAAAGCTCTTATCGGCGAATACACATTGTCGGCAACCAGCAGGTGATCCCCCGTACCGACCACAGACAATATGGCTGTCGTACATGCGTTGAGACCTGAAGGGCAAAGCACAGTGCCTTGCGCATCTTCAAGTTGGGTCAGGGCCTGGGTCAGCGCCTGCGTCGAGGGGTTATTCCATCGGCCGTAGATATATTTCTGACGGCCTTCACGCATGTCCTCGCAGGTAGGAAATACGACGGTCGAACCTCGATAAACCGGCGTGTTCACGAAACCATGATGCTGGTCGGGCTCGATTGATGCGTGGGCGAGCAGCGTTTGTACGTTTTTATAAGGCTTCATACGACCGTCCAATGTTTGTCCTGGTGGGGGGCTGGTCGCGGCTAAGGCGACGATATCAGAGTAATTCACACGATATTTAAATGTCTACCACTTGGTTGGCAATTTATTTTTTTGCCATAAAAAACAATAGCATGGTCGCGTGTTTTAAATATTTATTGCATGGCTATCATGTGGATGGTAGGTTTTTTGTTGTCCGGCGTTTCTAGTGGTTGTTTGGCCAGGCGAGAGTCGGAGTTATACAAGAGGCGTGCGGGAGAGGCATGGCGCCTGACAAAGTGATGATGAGGAACGTTTTATCTGAACTTTTTAAGGTACACAAAAAGTAGGCGTTTCGATAAATAAAAAAAAGCACATTAATCGCTCGGGTGGATTATGAAAAAAAATAATACCTTTCCAAAAGACCGTGGTTTCAAAGGCAGGCCCGCGAACCGGGCAGATTGGCTGGATGCCCACGAAAGTGGCTACTCAAAAAATTTGAAAAAACGCCATGTACAGATGATGGCATTGGGCGGTGCTATTGGCACCGGTTTGTTCTTGGGCGCAGGGGCCAGGCTACAAATTGCTGGTCCGTCGCTGGCCGTTGTTTATTTGGTCTGTGGCATCTTTGCGTTCTTCATCTTGCGAGCCTTGGGCGAGTTGGTAATGCACCGCCCGAGTTGTGGCAGTTTTGTCTCATACACGCGAGAGTTCATGGGAGAAGGCGCTTCTTTTGTGGCAGGATGGATGTATTTTCTGGTGTGGGCATTAACGGGCGTCGTTGATATAACCGCCATCGCTATTTACATGAAGTACTGGAGTGTATTTTCTGACGTTCCACAGTGGGTGTTTGCATTGAGTGCCCTGGGTGTGGTGACCGTGATGAATATGGTCGGAGTGAAATGGTTCGGCGAAATGGAATTCTGGTTTGCGGTCATAAAGGTTGCGGCGATCAGTGTCTTCCTGGTTATAGGTTCGTTTTTCTTTGCCACCGGCCATGCGGTGGGAGGCACTATCCCAGGCTTGCACTTGATTACCGAGAATGGCGGGATATTCCCCCATGGGCTATTGCCGGCAATTATCATCGTGCAAGGCGTGATATTTGCGTATGCGAGCATCGAACTGGTGGGTACCGCTGCAGGTGAGACGGCGGATGCACGGCGCGTAATTCCTAAGGCGATCAATGGCGTGATCTGGCGTATCGGCCTGTTTTACGTGGGCTCGGTATTTTTGCTGGTGACCGTTTTACCGTGGACTGCCTACAGCGCTAACGTCAGCCCCTTTGTCACCTTTTTCGAGGCGCTCGGCATTCCTGGCATCGGTTCCGTCATGAACATTGTCGTGATGACTGCCGCGCTCTCAAGCCTAAACTCCGGTTTGTATGCAACAGGGCGGGTGTTGCGATCATTGGCCATGGGCGGGTCTGCGCCGAAAATGTTCAAACGCATGAGCACCCAGGGCGTTCCTTATATGGGGATTCTGGTCACCATGGTCATTAACGTCATTGGAGTGGGGTTGAACTTTCTCATGCCTGCTCAACTCTTCGAGTTGTTATTGAACTTGGTGTCGCTGGGGATATTGTCGACGTGGGCGTTTATTGTTTTGTCACAAATAAACTACCGTCGAGCAGTTAAAAGAGGGGAGGTAGAAATGGTGTCTTTTAAAATGCCTGGCGCGCCATTTACGTCATGGCTGACGCTTATTTTCCTCGGTGTGGTGTTGGTGCTGTTGGGACTCGATTATCCAAACGGGACTTATACTGTCTTGTCTATTCCCTTGGTGGCGATCGCGCTGTCGTTGGGATGGTGGAAGGTGGTCCGCTCCAGAACAAACGAATCATTAGATATCAATGCTCATCCTAATCAAGCAGGCGTATAAGAAATGAACGATAAGAGGCCGAAGTCGTGGTGGCCTCTTATCGTGATGAGTTGAACCAGTGCGCCGGCGCAGTGAGTATTATCGCACTAATAAATATAGGTAAGCGCCATGAGCACACGAACTGATCTTTTAGTTACTGCCGAGTTATTGTTGCGAACAAAAGGCTATGCCTCATTCAGCTATGCCGATTTAGCCGATGAAATTGGTATTAAAAAAGCCAGTATTCATCATCATTTTCCGACTAAAGAACATTTGGGGGCCGCGGTCATCGAGAGTTATCTTTTTAGGTTTAAAAAAAAGCTGACATTAATTAACGAAGACAGCGCTGATGTGCTGGCGCGCTTGAAAAATTTTTCTGATTTTTTTATTGACAGCTCCAACAGTGGCGCATTACCGCTGTGTGGCGCACTTGCCGCTGAGCTGTCGGTACTACCGGAGGCCCTTAAACAATTGACCCGACAATTTTTTGAAGTGCACCTTGCTTGGTTAAAAAATAATTTGGCGCTCGGGCAGTCGTTAAACGTCATCAAAGCAGAGCTAGATCCCGAGGTGCTGGCAAGGGCGCTATTGAGCGTGCTGGAAGGCGGTAGTTTTGTTGCATGGGCGCTCAGTGAGAAGGTGACGGATCTGGTTGGGTTTAATTTGATTTTGAATAGTAGTGTCGTGCCAGGCCGGACCTGAAGGCCATCGTTAAGCATTCCCGCGATGTAGCCGCCCAGTTGCATCGCGGGGCAACGGGTTGATGAGTAAGCATCGCGTCTAGGTGTTAAACGGGCTTGCGGCTGTAGCTTTCGTTGAGCTGGCGTTGGGATTCAGTCGCGATCATGTCGAACACCAACGAGGAATGTCCTGAACCGGACACGCCGGTGACCACTGTGATGCAGTGCTTGAGGACCTTCAAAGTGAAGCTGCCTAGATTATTGTGCAGGCGCCAACGATATCCATGCCCTAGTACGGGGCAGGTTCCGGACCCGCAGCTTTGGCTCGTTGGAGCGGACCGCAGTGAAGACGATCCAGAATCGCGAGCACTCGCTTTGGCGATTGCCCGTCTGAGCGAGTGGAAGATTCGGCTCGACTCTGCGCGCACTGGTCTCGATGGAATTACGGGTAGTAGAGGCGCAGCACAAGCGATCACTGATATAAGCCGCTGCAATAGTGGGAAGCGTATGTTGCCGATATGCGCACTGAAGTTCCTCGTGCGATTTCAGGTCTGACGGGGGCCGAGCGACGCTTCCAAGTAAGGGGATGGGAGGAGGGGCTCTGCCCTCAAAGTTATGAGGGAACAAATTGACAATATTTTTTTTGGGCATAAGTATATTCATAAAAATCATTACAGCGCGGTATGTCGCTATCTAGCTCCTTCACCTAGGGCATAAACCTAGGGCATAAATAGTTGGATCGCACTGTGAATGAGCCAATAAAAAAAGGAGTCAAAAAATCGTGAGTCTTTCAACAAGATTCTGTCTCAAGACCAGCATTAGTGCCTGCGTTGTTGTGCTGGCGACCGGAGCAAACGCCGAGTCCCTAGGTCAGAAAATCTACACTCAAGGAGGCGAGTCACCTGCAGCAGTGGCTTGCGCTACCTGCCATTCTACCAATGGGATGGGCAACAGCAGCGCAGGATTTCCCCGTCTTGCGGGCTTGCCGCAGGGTTATTTGGCCAAGCAACTTGAAGATTTTCGCTCTGGAAAACGGGCCAGTGCCGTGATGCAACCTATCGCATTGGCGCTTAAAAATACTGAAGGTGAGGCTGTTGCCCGCTACTTAAATGCATTAGTTGTCGATGCTCCGAGTGTCGGGTTGAATTCCACCGGTAGTCTGGGCAGCGTCGCTGAAAAACTGGTGAAGCAAGGAGACTGGAGTCGCAATATTCCTGCGTGTGTGGCTTGTCACGGGGTGAGTAACACTGGCGTGGGAGAAAGCTTTCCCCCGCTTGTTGGCCAGTCCAGTGCCTACATCGCGGCGCAGTTAAATGCTTGGCGCAGTGGAACGCGAAAGAATGACCCAAATGAACTAATGATCCATATCGCACGTTCGTTGAGCGATACCGAAGTTCAAGATTTGTCAGTCTATTTGCCCAGGTTGAGCGGTGAGGTTAAGCAATGAAGTTTCCAGCGAAAATACTGCTCACTATTGCCATAGCTGTGCCACTTCTGGTTGCGAAAACGTTGTACGAAGAACGCGACATGGCTCCGACAATCAAGGGGCCGGTCGGATCTCAACGTGATGCGAATGCTCAAAGCCACGCCATCATGGCGGTTGATGCGGTTTCGCCTTCTGTATTTACCCCACCGCAAGAAATGGACCTGCCAGACAATGCCTTCGGGGTGCTGGTAAGGGAGGGCCGTGATATTTTTGTCAATACTCAAAAAAATGCTCCTGGGTATGTTGGCAATGGTCTTAACTGCAGTAATTGTCACCTCGATCAAGGTCGTAAGGCGGATTCTGCCCCTCTGTGGGGAGCTTATGGCATGTACCCCGCCTATCGAAAAAAGAATAACAAAGTGAATACGTTTACCGAACGGATGCAGGGTTGCTTCGAATTCAGCATGAACGGCAAGGCTCCCTCCAGTGATAGTCATGTAATGAAAGCGCTCGGCACCTATGCCTATTGGCTCGCGACCAAGGCACCTGTGGGCGAGAACCTTCCAGGGCGCCTCTATCCTGTTATCCCCGCACCTGAAAAAGGTTTTGATCTGGCTAAAGGGAAACAAATATATGTTGAACAATGTTCCATCTGCCATGGAGTGGAGGGGCAGGGCCAAAAGTCCTTGGGCGCATTCGTATTTCCGCCGCTTTGGGGATGGGAATCTTACAACTGGGGGGCGGGGATGCACCGCATCAATACTGCCGCCGGTTTTATCAAGCAAAATATGCCCCTGGGTAAGGGCGGTTCTCTGAAGGATGATGAAGCTTGGCATGTGGCTGCGTACATCAATAGCCATGAGCGGCCTCAGGATCCTCGTCTAGTCGATGGTTCCATTGAAAAGACTCGAAAAAAGTATCACGAAGGCGACGGCGTAAACTTATACGGAGAGACCGTTAATGGTGTGATGCTGGGACAAGGTATCAACCAACCGGATTAGCGCTATCCGCGGCGCCGTGTGTAAGCAAATGTGCAATGTAGCCGTCAGCAGCTTCAATTGCATACCGCAGATGGGTGCTTGGAATGGGCTGAAGTAGCCGGAAAATATCCGTCTACTTTAGGCCATTCCTAGCCAAAATGGAGGCGCGATGAACTTTTCCTGCATCATGCAAGTTTACTCATCTTTAAAAACCAGGGTGAGATCAAGTAGCCTCATTCAGCTACTTAATCCGTTGTGAGCCATGGCACGGTGTGACCTGTGGGAGTTTGTCTGGCGGCCTTGATGGAGTTTATATAAAGTTACCAAGACCGCCGCTCCCTTATTTACAGCGCCCGCTTTGGGCGGCTGCGGTTAATACCGCGCATCCACCGGCTTACCACCCTTCGGCCAATCCTTCAGTTTGTCCGGGAAATCCGGCCTTGGCTGCTGGGTAAAGTACGCGGCCACATCCACCGCCTCTTGGTCAGATAACCCTCCCTGCCCCAATGGAAATTTCTCGTGGAACCCGATCGGCATGTTGCGTTTAACAAATGCCGCGGCCGTGTATGCGCGCGCCATCCCCGCCCCAATATTGAACGACTGTTCGCCCCACAACGGTGGGTACACCCGTTCGCCGTCCGCTCGCGTCAGACCTTGGCCATTGTCGCCATGGCACACCGCACATTGCTTGGCATAAACCCGCTCGCCGTTGTCCAGATTAGGCTTGATCGTCGTGTCGACCTTGCCCACCCCGCGCCCTGCCACTCTATCTTCCAGCTTAACGTTGTTTTTCATCCAGTCGAAGTACGCCACCATCGCCTGCATATCTGTCGATTGTGGTGGCAGCGGCTTGCCATTCATGGAGCGGCGAAAGCAGCCGTTGATCCGTTCTTCCAGGGTCACCACTTTGCCCGCACGTGGCGCATAACCTGGGAAAAACGTCGAGACGCCAACAAACGGCGAACCGTCCGCCACAGTGCCCGCGTTGAGATGGCAACTGGTGCAATTGAGCGAGTTGCCGACGTTATTGGGCAGCAGCTCCTTGGTCTGCAGATGTAGGCGCATGCCGCGTACAACTTGTTCGGCGTTGGGGGCTGTCAGTAACTCAGCCAAACGTGGGGTTTCGAAGGCTGAAGAATCAGTGGTGATCGGGTTGAGCTGGTCCCGCATTTTCTTCACTTGGGCTGCGCTGATGGGCGTGCCTTCATTGTTCCAACTGCTGCGCACGAAGCTGAGGATTTCGGCGATTTCCTGATCTGCCAGGCGAGCAAACCCGGGCATGGTGTAGGCCCGTGGATGGGTTGCCGTCTCAGCCGTTTTCCACCCGGTGAGGGTGATGTGCAGCAGTGAAGCCGGGTCGTTCGAGGCGACACTCGGGTTACCGGCCAACTGTGGAAACAGGCCTTTCACCCCGCCGCCATCGCTACGGTGGCAGTCACTGCAAAACTGCATGTAACCCAGGCCGCCACGGCTGTTGAACAGTTCCTTGGGCGGTGCTGCGGGCTCGTGCGCCACGGCAGGCATCGGCAGGTCATCTTTACCTGGCGGCAGGGATTTCAAGTAGGTCGCGATGGCCGTCAAGTCAGTGTCAGTGAAGTGCTGAGTGCTGTGGTGAATCACATCGGCCATGTTGCCCGAGACTGTGGCAAAGCGGTTCTGCCCGGTTTTGAGCAGTTGCACGGTGTCCTCCACCGTCCACAAGTTGCGCAGGCTCAACGCGCGCCAGTGTTCGACGGTCTCGCCGGCCAGGTAATGCTGGCCGCTGCGGTCCGCATCGCTCATGGCTTTTTCCTGGAAGGCGAAGCCGCGCGGGGTGTGGCAAGAGCCGCAGTGGCCAAGGCCCTGGACCAGGTAAGCGCCACGGTTAAGCACTTCATCCTTCGCCGTGTCAGGCACGAACGGCTGCTTGTCGAGAAACGCGAAATTCCACAACGCCAGGCCCCAGCGTTGGTTGAACGGAAAGCCCATCTGCGCTTCCATGTTCGGTTTTTTCACTGCCTCCACGCCCTGCATCAGGTAGGCGAACAAGGCGCGCATATCGCCTTCGCTCATCTTCGCGTATGACGGATAGGGCATCGCCGGGTACACGTTCTGCCCGGCAGGCGTCACGCCTTCACGCATCAACCGGTCGAACTGCTCGAATGTGTACTGGCCGATGCCAGTGTCGCGGTCCGGGGTGATGTTGCTCGAATAAATCGTGCCCATCGGCGTGCTCAGCTCCAGCCCGCCGGCCATTGGCGCGCCTTGTTTGGCGGTGTGGCAGGCGATGCAGTCGCCCAGTTGGGCAACGTACTTACCCTGTTCGATCAGCGAGGGGGGAGCTTCGTTGGCGTGTAAGGGATGAGACAGACACAGCATCACCCCCACAAGGCACAGACGTAACAGGGGAAAAGTCATCGCACTATTCCTTTAATAACCCGGCCTGGGGCGATCCCCTCGGCGCAGGTCTGCAATCGTTTTTATTGAGTCATCAGGCAGACAGCCGGGGCGTGGTCAGCCCCAGCATCGTTTTAGCAAATTTTTTGCGGGCGTCCCTTGATGTGGGTCAGCGTCAGCCACTTACATCAAGGGATTTTATTAAGTGACTCGGACTTCGCCACTGACAACGCGATTTGAAAAAAGCGGTCGACGCAGTGCCCGCCGGTGACACTCACTACACCCATGCGCTCAGCCGAACAAAGCTGGGGGCAAGTCACGGGCTATAGGCGAGGCTTAGGCAGGCCTGGAAGTGGATGGCTCATGTACATCACTAAATAGCCTTCACCAGCAAGGCCACCGAAACCGCCATAGAAACAGCGGCAAACCCTTTTTGTAGGTGTGGACCTGCTAGCCGGGCCGCGATCAGGCGCCCGCACATCATTCCAACCAATGCGCCCAGGGAGAACGGCAGGGCAATCGCCCACTGCAGGTGGCCGGCCGCAGAGCTTGCGGCAACGCCGGACATCGACACCAGTGCAATCACCGCCAGGGACGTTGCCAGCACCGACTGCGCGGTCAAATTGGTGTATCGCTGCAGCGCCGGCACCACCACAAAGCCGCCGCCCACGCCGAGCAAGCCCGAAAGCCCGCCCGCAACCACGCCCGACACCGTGAGTGCCCAGGCGCACGGCGCCGTCCAGTTCAGCTTACCTCGTTGGGCGTCCAATACGCAGGGCGGTGGCTTGCTCGCGACAGCGGCCTTTGACGCCGCGGACGGCGGCAACGACCGTTTGAATACCCGGACCGCCACATACATCAGCACGCAGGCAAACAGGATCGTCAGCGGACGATTCGGCGTGCGCTGCGCCAACCAAAGGCCCAGGGGCGAACAGATGATCCCGGCGGCGGCAATTAACAGCGCTGCCTTGTAGCGGACGGTGCCGTTTTTCAGGCCCATCACCGCGCCCAGGGTCGCGGCCAGGCCGACGGCCAGCAGGCCAATGGGCCCGGCCTCGGCCATGCTCAAGCCCGCCCCGAACACCAGCAACGGCACCGCGAGTATTCCACCGCCGGCGCCGGTCAGAGCCAGAATCACGCCCACTGTCAATCCGAGCAGTAAGACGATGATCATTTCAGTCTCCTTGCGTTCAGCCCTGATTTCATTGGTCGGTCAACTCGGGTTTCGCCAGCCATTCGCGGCCCTTGAGCATGCCCTTCCAATACAGCGGTGGAAGAATCCGCTCTTTGAGCAGCCAGGCCAGCCGGGACGGGCGGGTGCCGTCGATCAGCCATGACGGGAAGCTGGGGGCGACCTTGCCGCCATAGGTGAACTCCGCCAGGACGATCTTGCCGCGTTCCACCGTCAGCGGGCAGGAGCCGTAACCGTCGTACTGCGCGCAACCGTTCGCCTTACCCATGGCCGCCAACACGTTATAGGCCACCACCGGCGCCTGCTTGCGGGCGGCGGCAGCGGTCTTGGCGTTGCTCGAATTGGCCGCGTCGCCCAGCGCATGAATGTTTGCCCAGGTTTTATGTCGCAGCGTGGCGGGGTCGACATCAATCCAGCCGGCCGCGTCAGCCAACGGGCTCACTCGAATGAAATCCGGCGCGACCTGCGGCGGTACCACATGCAGTAAATCAAACTCACGGGTCACCACACGGGGGCTGCCATCCAGATTCACCCCGCTGAACGTGGCCGTCCGTGCCGGGCCGTCGACGCGGGTGAGGGTGTTGCCGAAATTCAGGTCGATACCGTAAGCAGTGACGTATTCCATCAGCGCCGGCACATAGTCGGAAACCCCGAACAGCACCGCACCGGCGCTGTAGAACTCGATCTCGACGGCATCCAGTACGCCGCTGCGTTTCCAATGATCGGCCGATAGGTACATGGCTTTTTGCGGCGCCCCGGCACATTTGATCGGCATCGGCGGCTGCGTGAAAATCGCCCGACCACCTCGCAGTTGCTGCACCCTTTCCCAGGTATAAGGTGCCAGGTGATACAGGTAGTTGGAGGTCACGCCGTTGCGGCCCAGGGTCTCCGACAAGCCTTCGACGGCATGCCAATCGAGCTTCAGGCCGGGGCACACGATCAGTTGCTCGTATTTGACGACCCGGCAGCCATCCAAAATGACCGCATTTCGCTCGGGCTCGAAAGCCGCCACCGCTGCCTTGATCCAATGCACGCCGCGGGGCAGGGTGGTGCCCATCGTGTGAGCCGTTTGACGCGCGTCGAACACACCGCCGCCCACCAGCGTCCAGCCAGGCTGGTAGTAATGCACATCGGCCGGGTCGACGATCGCAATGTCGAGCCCCGGCGCGCGGGCCAGCAGGCTGGAGGCGGTGGCGATACCCGCCGCGCCGGCGCCAATGATGACTACGGTGTGCTGCGCCTCAGCCACTTCGACCGGCGTGCGACCCTGGTTCGCAATCCGCCGAATCACGCCCTTCATATCGAACCCGGCTTTTTTGGCGCTCTCGACGATGTGCGGCAGGTCGTGTTGACCCGCTTGTGACAGCGCCCACATCGTTGTCGAGCGCATACCGGAGCGGCAATAGGCCAACACCGGCTTGGGCAGCGTTTCCAACAGCTTGCCGAAGGCAGCCCCTTGCTCGTCGGTGACTTTGCCCGATTCGGCGGGAAGGTAGTGCGCCTCCATGCCGACTGCGTCGGCGGCGCGTTTGATTTCGGCAAACAACGGTTGGTCGCTGCCTTCGCCATCGGGGCGGTTACAAATGATGGCACGAAAGCCGGCGGCTTTCAGTTCAGCCAATTGGCTGGGGAGAATCTGTTCTGATACCGATAAAGCAGGTGCAAGGCGGCGGATATCCATAAGTGTCTCCGTTATGGGTATTTTTTCTTATATTTTTTTGGGGGGGGGATGAGTGTCAGGCGACGTTGAGCGGGATTTTCAGATAGCGGGTCCCGTTCGATTCAGGCTCGGGCAAATGCCCGGCTCGCATGTTGACCTGGACCGAGGGCAGGATCAGTGTCGGCATGTCCATCGAGGCATCCCGCTTGGTACGCATCGCCACGAACTCCTCCTCACTGATGCCATTGCGCACATGCACGTTGTGCTCGCGCTGTTCGGCAACGGTGCTGACGAACTGCACTTCACGGCCCCCCGGTTGGTAGTCGTGGCACATATAAAGCAATGTCTCTGCCGGCAGACTCAACACTTTGTTGATTGACTGGAACAGCGTGCGTGCGTCTCCGCCGGGGAAGTCACAGCGGGCAGTGCCGTAGTCGGGCATGAACAAGGTGTCGCCGACGAAGGCTGCCGTTTCGCCGCCGTTGCGGATCACATAAGTCATACAGGCTGGCGTATGGCCGGGTGTGTGCAGTGCGGTGCAGTGCAGCGTGCCGATGCTGAACGACTCGTCGCTGACGAACAGGTGATCGAACTGACTGCCGTCGCGGGGCATATCGCTACCGGTATTGAACAGCGTGCCGAAGACCTTCTGCACCGTCGAAATCTGACTGCCGATGCCTATTTTTCCGCCGACTTTCTCTTTCAGGTAGGGCGCGGCGGTCAGGTGGTCGGCGTGGACGTGGGTCTCCAGAATCCACTCGACCTGCGCATTCAGCTCGTTCACCCGGGCTATCAGGCGGTCAGCGGACGTGGTGGCGGTGTGGCCTGATTTGGGGTCGTAATTCAAAACGCTGTCGATGATCGCGCAGTGGCTGCTGGCTTCATCCAGTACCAGATAGCTGACAGTGTTGGTGGCAGAGTCGAAGAAGCCTTCGACGTGAAGTTTGACGCGCATGAACGGTCTCCTTGAGAGGGCTTTTTTTACCGAGCCACTTAGACTAAGGACTGACAGCGCAATAAGTTTGCCAGGCGATGGCACTCACCAAAATTTCTAATATCTAATTGATTTTATTTGTTTTTTTGTTGTTGTATGGGCGTGTTAGGGCCTCTGTCGGGTGGGTTTTTCTGCCATTGGCAGTGCCTGTTGACAGAGGTGGCAGTGCCACAACAGGATAGAAGAATGGATTCCAGGAGCCATGATGAAGACTTTTCAGCCGACCCCCACCAACGCCGTCCCCCCTCCGGATCAAGTGCAGTCGCTTGTTTCGTTTTTGGAACACGAACCCAACCCCATGATCGTGCTTGATCCGGACTACAACATCCTGGCGGCCAACACGGCCTATCAGCGTCAGTTCGGCAGCGCTGACAAGCCCTTCATCGGGCATAAGTGCTATCAGATCTCCCACCATTACGACGTCCCTTGTGATCAGGCGGGTGAGAATTGCCCGATGAAAAAAGCCCAGGAAATGCGTGGGCCGGATCGTGTCTTGCACATCCACCACACGCCTCGGGGGCCGGAGCATGTCGACGTGGAATTGCGCCCGATCCTCGACGAGCACGGGGTGATTACCGCCTATGTGGAGCGCCTGACACTGGTACGCAGCGCCTCGGCGCGCCCCAGCGACGAAGGGTTGGTCGGCTGTTCAGCGGCTTTCAACCTCGCCCTGTCGGAGTTGCAACGGGTGGCGCCATCCATGCTGCCGGTGCTGCTTCTGGGGGAATCGGGCACCGGTAAAGAGCTGTTCGCGCGCGCCGTCCATGAAACCAGCGAGCGGGCCGCCGGGCCGTTTGTCGTGGTGGATTGCTCGGGCTTGACCGAAACGTTGTTCGAGAGCGAGTTGTTCGGCCATGAAAAAGGCGCCTTTACCGGCGCCATCACGCGCAAGCCCGGCTTGGTCGAAACCGCCCAGGGCGGCACATTATTTCTGGATGAAATTGGCGATGTGCCGTTGGCCATGCAGGTGAAACTGTTGCGCCTGATCGAATCCTCGACTTATCGCCGGGTCGGCAGTGTCGAGACCTGTCACGCCAATTTCAGATTGATTGCCGCCACCCACAAACCGCTGGAAAAGATGATGGAAACAGGCGAGTTCAGGCAGGACCTGTACTATCGCATCAGCGCCTTCCCGATTCACTTGCCACCCTTGCGTAACCGGGTCGAAGACATCGGCTTGCTGGCCAATTCCTTTCTACAGCGTGGCGGTGCCGGCACGCGCCGCCTGACCCTCGACCCTGAAGCCTTGGCAAGGCTCCAGCAATACCCCTGGCCTGGCAATATCCGTGAGTTACGCAATGCTCTGGAAAGAGCCAGTCTGTTCGCTGACGACGGCGTCATCCGTGCCGTCCATTTACCCCAGGCATGCGCGGCGCTGCCGCCTCAGGCTGTGGCTTCGACGCCGTTAGACAGCAACACGCTGGCGCAGGTGTTGGCGACATTCAAAGGCACCCGCAGCGAGTTGGCCAAGCACCTGGGGATCAGCGACAGGACCTTGTACCGACGCCTGAAAGAACAGGGCCTGGCCTAGGCAGTCTACGACTGCCAATGACTGCCAACCTGGCAGATTGGCAGCGTGCTGGCCTGCCAATTCCCGCTGAATCCAACCCGATAACATCGTAACTGTCTGTTTTTTAACGATATAAATACAGACTCAGGCCTTGGCATACCCTGTGCTAATTGCCTGGCATGACCATTTCCGACAAACGACTGCTGCGCCATCTGCTCACCGCGGTGCTGATCAAGCTCGTGCTGCTGAGCGTGCTGTGGTGGCTGTTCGTCCGGGATTCGCACGTCACTGTCGACCCGAACACTGTCGGCAACCGATTCGGTGTACCCACCTCGACTCAAGGGGCAAGCAAGTGATCTCAGAACAACTGGTGGATTTGTCACGGCTGCAGTTCGCGGCGACTGCGCTATACCACTTTCTTTTCGTGCCGCTGACGGTGGGCATGGTGTGGCTGCTGGTCATCATGGAGAGCGTCTATGTGATGACCGGGAATGTCATCTGGAAAGATATGACGCGCTTTTGGGGCAAGTTATTCGGCATCAACTTCGCCTTGGGGGTGACCACCGGCATCACCTTGGAATTTCAGTTCGGCACCAACTGGGCGTACTACTCCCACTACGTGGGCGACATCTTCGGTGCCCCGCTGGCCATTGAGGGGTTGATGGCGTTTTTCCTCGAGTCGACCATGATCGGGCTGTTCTTTTTTGGCTGGGATCGCCTGAAGAAAGAGCATCACTTGCTGGTCACGCTGCTGATGGCCGTCGGTACCAACCTGTCGGCGTTGTGGATATTGATCGCCAATGGCTGGATGCAGAACCCGGTGGGCTCGGAGTTCAGCTACATCACCATGCGCATGGAGATGGTGGATTTCTGGGCGGTGGTGTTCAACCCGGTGGCCCAGGCCAAGTTTGTCCACACGGTATCTGCCGGTTATGTCACCGGCTCAATGTTTGTGTTGTCGATCTCCAGTTGGTACTTGCTCAAGGGGCGTGACATCGAGTTTGCCAAGCGCAGCTTTCGGGTGGCGGCTGCCTTCGGCCTGGCCTCGGTGCTGAGCGTCATCGTGCTGGGGGATGAGTCGGGTTACACGGTGGGTGAGGCGCAGCAAACCAAGCTCGCGGCCATGGAGGCCATGTGGGAAACCAAACCGGCGCCGGCGGGGCTGACCTTGCTGGCCAGCATCAATGAAGCCGAATCCCGGAACAACTGGGAAGTCGACGTGCCGTGGGTGATGGGCTTGATCGGCACGCGCTCGGTGAGCAAACAGATTCCCGGCATTCATGACATCAAAGAGAAAAACCGCGCGCGCATCCTGCGTGGCATTACCGCGGTCAATGCGCTGGAAGCCCTGCGCGCCGATCGCACCGATAAGGCGGCGTTCGAGACCTTCGAAGCGTACAAGGCCGACCTTGGCTTTGGCCTGCTGCTTAAAAAATACGTCGCGGATGTCAACCAGGCCACCCCGGCCATTATCGACAAGGCGGTGAACGATACCGTACCGCGCGTAACCCCGATGTTCTGGGCGTTCCGGGCCATGGTCGCGCTGGGTTTCGCCATGCTCCTGCTGTTCGGGCTGGCCTTCTGGAGCACCTTGAAGTCGGCCTGCACACGTCGCCGCTGGCTGCTGCGTTGGGCGCTCTGCATGCTCCCCGCGCCCTGGCTGGCCTGCGAGCTGGGCTGGTTCGTCGCTGAATACGGTCGTCAACCCTGGACCATCTACGGCGTGCTGCCCACCCACATGAGCGTCTCCACGCTCAGCATCAACAACCTCTATGGCTCGCTGGCAGGATTCGTCGCTTTCTACACCGTGCTGCTGGTGGTTGAAATGTTCCTGATGGTCAAGTTCGCCCGCCAAGGGCCCGGCAGCCTCGGAACCGGCCGTTATGCCCACGATGCCAACCTGAAGGAACTCCACCATGCTTGATTACGTCACCCTGAAAATTATCTGGTGGGCACTGGTCGGCGTACTGCTGATCGGCTTCGCCATCATGGACGGCCACGACATGGGGGTCGGCACCCTGCTGCCCTTTGTAGGCCGCACGGACCTGGAGCGCCGCGTCGCGATCAACACGGTGGGGCCGCACTGGGACGGCAACCAGGTGTGGTTCATCACGGCGGGCGGCGCACTGTTCGCCGCGTGGCCGGTGGTGTATGCCACCGCGTTCAGCGGGTTCTACTGGGCGATGATTCTGGTCCTGTGGGCGCTGTTCTTCCGCCCGGTGGGGTTTGACTATCGCAGCAAGATTCACAACGCCAAATGGCGCAGCACCTGGGACTGGGGGCTGTTTGTCGGCGGGGCCGTGCCGCCGCTGGTGTTCGGCATCGCGTTCGGCAACCTGTTGCAAGGCGTACCGTTCCACTTCAATAACATGCTGGTATCGACTTACACCGGGAGTTTCTGGCAACTGCTGAACCCCTTCGCGCTGCTGACCGGCGTGGTGAGCAGTGCAATGATCACCCTGCAAGGCGGTACCTATCTGGCGCACCGCACTGAAGGCTTGATCCAGGCCCGTGCCATCAAGGGCGGGGTTGGCGCGGCGCTGGTGCTGCTGTTTACATTCGTCATTGCCGGTGTGTGGTTGCAATCGATCAACGGCTATCGCATTACCTCGGTAGTGGATACCGCCGGGCTGCCGGACATTCTCAACAAGACCGTGGTACGCGAGGCGGGGGCCTGGATGACCAACTATGGCCATTATCCTGTGTTGTGGCTGCTGCCCGCGCTGGGCTTGGGTGGCGCAGTCGGTGCCGCATTGTTGATGATGATGCGCCGCACACTGGCCGCGTTTGTCGCCTCGTCACTCGCGGTGATCGGGGTGATCAGCACGGCCGGCGTGTCGATGTTCCCCTTCGTCATGCCGTCGTCGACCGTGCCTGCGGCCAGCCTGACCGTGTGGGACAGCGTGTCCAGTCATCTCAGCCTGTCCATCATGTTCTGGGCTACGTTGATCTTCATGCCGCTGATCGTGATTTATACCTCGTGGGCCTATCGCGTCATGCGCGGCAAGGTCACCGTGGCACAGATCGAAGCCAACGAACATTCGGCCTACTAACGCCATCAGAGGAGTAAAGACTATGTGGTATTTCGCCTGGATGCTGGGAGTCGGTTTTGCCTTGCTGCTGGCCATATTGAATGCGATGTGGGGCGAGAACGAAGCCGGTCGCGCCCTGAGCGACCGTGAGGGGCCCCGGCCATGATGCCGCGTGTCGCCGACGCCCCGGCACCCTCACGCCTTCACCCGCTAAGCTTGCTTATCGCAGTAGCGATCATGCTCGTGTGTACGCTCTATCCGCCCCTGATGGCCGCCCCGGACGGCAAAGCTGATCATGGGCTGGCAATGGCCTTGTTCACGGCGATGAGTGTGGCCTTTGTGCGGGGCGTGGGGTTTGTGCCACGCGCGCGCGCGTGGCGCTGGCTGTTCTCGGGCTGGACTTGCTTTGCGTCACTTGCAGTTGCTGGCTGGGTCAAGTTTCTACATTGAGCACTGACAACACGATTGACCTCTTGAGTGCTCGACCTAGTGAAATGTGCCAGTATTTTTCTTTGGTCCAGTAGAATGTTAGACATCTGCAAACTCGTCGGCGGCTTTAATGCCTGATTTAGACGTTATTTGAAACGCGAGTGGTGCGCCTGTAGGATTCAAGGAATGCACCACTGAAACCCTGAAGTGTCTGCGCGGCGAGGCAGTTCAGTTGAATAAACTCTAGTTCCCGCTCATTGAGTGCTGCTGCCGCGCTCGTCTAAATTTATTCTCACCGTCGTATATGCAAGCGTCATACAGGTGCCCAAACGGTGAGCAACCTACATCGGTCTTGGAACCAGCGATTTCAGCAGCAACCGAATCAATAGTCTCCAGCAGGAAGCGCTGACGGTTTTCAACGGAGCCACTGTATTGGTCCGTTCGAATGTTCGGCGTGCTGCTTAGGAACTAATCGAACAGAAAGTCATTGGCAGCCATGATTTCGATATCACCAAAACCTGCGTCCATTACCATCCGCGCAGATTTCACAGAGTCTGCGATGCCCGGTATTCCATCCTCATTTTCCACACCACATGGGACACTTGGTTGAACCGGGCCTGATTTGTAGGGCGACCAAAGCTATGCTATGCCCTTCACGTCTCGGGGTGGCAGGCTACTCACCTGCGCCAAGCAAGCATTGAGGGTTTCACGAGTTTGCTTACCGTCTTGCATAGCATCCTACGTGGAATTAACAGCCCGGATGCTCACCGGCAAGGGGTTTGAATATTGTTACATGCCGCCACCTAATTGGTTGACTATTAACGATGGATTAAATATTCGATTTTATCATGTCGCTTTGAACGCGTCGGCGGTTGACCGTCGTCTGCCACACGACGGTGTTGGGGGAGGGGAAATCTGGTGTTGATGACCTACCTATTGACTGGTAGTGTTCCTGCTAAGGGTATTTTTTTACGCTTGGAACTCTCCTTCAATAGTGTGGCCAGCCTCCATTCAGCTACTAGGAATCACTATGAACTACCTTGCACACCTCCACTTAGGCGGACAGGAGCCGCAACAGCTGCTGGGGAGTCTTTATGGAGATTTTGTGAAGGGTGCGCTTTTAGGAAAATTTTCTACTCAGACTGAGGAGGCAATCAGGCTGCATCGTCGAATTGATGCCTTCACGGATTCCCATCCACTGGTTAGAAGGGCGCTTGATCGATTCCCGGCAACAAGACGTCGCTATGCAGGAATCGCGCTCGACATGTTTTTTGATCACTGCTTAGCGCGAGATTGGGAGCGATACGCCGATCTACCCCTGGACGTTTTCTCTCAAAAAATCTATCGACTTTTAGAGGGGGAGCCCGCGTTGCCGGAACGATTGGCTCAAATCGCGCCGTTGATCATCACGGAAGATTGGCTTGGAGCGTATAGGGATTTTTCGATGATCGGCCATGGGCTGGAAGTCATCTCCCTACGCCTATCCCAACCAGACGGCTTGCTTGGTGCATACGAAGAGCTGACTGCGCTGTATGAGCCGCTGAGTGCGGATTTCTTAGAGTTCTATCCATTGCTGTGGCAATACGCCCAACCCGGTTCGGAATTCGGAAAAACATTGCCAATTTCGATGGTTAGCGTTTAGACCAGGCAGCTCGTCTGGATACAACGAGCTGCCTCAGAAGCCGATTTAATCTGGAATAAAATCAAGCGGTACTTCGCTTGTCGACTTGATTTCTTCCATTGCAAACATGGAAGTCATATTCGCAACCGGTAGCTGACTAATGATCTTTTTATAGAGTGCATCGTACGCTTGGATATCAGGCAGGAAAGCCCGAATTAAATAGTCAACCTCACCGCTCATCCGATAAATGTCGACAATTTCGGTCATGTCACGGGTGGCTTTATGGAAGCGATCTATCCATTCAATGGAGTGTTCCCTTGTTTTGATCATTATGAACACTGTCACTTTTGCGTTCAGCGTCGTTCTGTCAAGGATGGCGACACGTTTTTTGATGAAACCTTGTTGTTCCAGGCGCTGAATTCTGCGCCAGCACGGAGTCATGGAGAGCCCGACTTGCTCCGCGAGCTCGGTGACGGGCTGAGTAGAGTCTCGCTGGAGACCTGCCAGTATTCGACGATCAATACGGTCTAGGCGGGATGAGCGATCCGGCAGCTTTGAAGAAGTGGACATTTACACAGCCTCGAAAAAATATTGCACAGATATAGAGAACATTGGAAGTTGCTTCTATGTCAAGAGGTTGAGGTGTGGAAATTTTGCAATAGTTTACCTATTGTCAAATGGTAGTCTTTTTTCATCAGCTAAACGGATCGAGCAAAGTGCTTCATCAGGGAGAAAAAAAGAGGTGCGTTCTAGCCCCAAAGCGGGCGCGCTGAAAATAACAAGAGGCTCAGAGGGCCATCCCCTCGAATCTGCGCTTGGCCGGCGCATCACTGGGAGATACCGATATGATTTTCAAACGTATGGGCATGCGTCTGTTACCGGCATTGGTTCTAGTAGGAGTGGTTTCCGGATCGACAGGCGTTTACGCCGAGGGTGAGGGGGATGGCGTATGGGCTACTGCTCAGAAATCTGGTTCTATTCGATGTGGCGCGGCTGAGGCTCCGCCCTACATCATGAAAGACCCGGCCACTGGAGAGTATTCGGGTTTCTTCGTGGATACATGCCGAGAATTTGCTGAGATCTTAAAGGTCAAGCCGGTATTTGTGGATACCAGTTGGGATAACATGATTGCTGGCTTGCAATCCAGAAAATGGGATTTGGCCCCAGCGCTTACGGCTACGCCACAACGTGCTCTCTCTATCGTTTTCTCAAAAAATCTCTCAGCTACTGAATCGACCTTTATCTACAACCAGAAAAACCCAAAGACGAATCAGCCAAAAAGCCTTGCTGATATTGACCAGCCTGGCGTGACTATCGCTGTCTCGTCTGGGACTGCTCAAGATAAGTCACTGACGGCCATCATCAAAAACGCATCTATTATGCGGTTGCCCGGCCCGGACGAAATCCGTTTGGCTGTAATGTCTAAACGAGCTGATGTGATTTTTGATACGTCAGCAGCTAACGACTTATTCGCTGCTTCGCATACCGACTGGGCCGTGGTACTTAAGCCCGTACCGGCAATCGATAAAAAAGGCGTTTCGTTCGGCTTACGACGTGATACCTCATACGCAGATCTTCAAGTATTAGACCTTTATATCAATGACGCTGTTACGACCGGTCATATGGATGAGCTAATTAAAAAAGCAATCTCACACGAGACTAAGTGATTAGTCTTGGTAGGTGTTAGAGGTTGTCTGAACTTGGAGTAGAAGCTAATGGCAAATGCAAACTATCTCGTGGAAATGAAGGGGCTGCACAAGAGCTATGCTGGCGGCGTAAAGCCTGTGCTGCAAGGCTTGGATATTAGCATGTGTCCTGGTGATCGTGTCGTCGTGATTGGGCCGAGTGGTGGTGGAAAAAGTACGTTGCTACGAGTGTTGATGGGCCTAGAGGATATTGATAAAGGCCAATTACTGTTTCAAGGTAAAAATTATATTACGACTGATAAGTATGGAAGGACGGTAATTGATAAGGAGATTCGTCGTAACATTGGTATGGTTTTCCAGCATTACACATTGTTCCCACATCTCAATATTCTTCAGAATTTGACACTCGCACCGATCAAAGTGAGAGGTGAGTCTAAGCAATCAGCAGAACTACGAGCACGCGGATTGTTGACGAGATTCGGGTTGGAGGCAAAGGAAAAAGCTTATCCTGCCCATCTTTCCGGCGGGCAAAAGCAACGCGTCGCCATCGCTAGAGCCTTGATGCTCGATCCAAAACTAATGTTGTTTGATGAAGTGACTTCTGCTCTCGATCCCGAGCTGGTGGCTGAAGTCGAGCAAGTCATCATGCATTTGGCTGAACAATCCATGCCAATGGTGATAGTGACTCACGATATGCACTTCGCCAAAAACATCGCTTCGCGTGTGATTTTCTGCGCTGGCGGCGTTGTAGTCGAAGATGGGCCTCCCGAGCAGGTACTCGGTAGGCCGAAGGAAGCTCGAACGAGAGAGTTCATACAGCGAGTCTTTCATATTGGTGAGACGGTAGGAGTCGGACGTGAACTATCAATTTGATTTGTTCTTCATCGCGAACGGTCTCTGGCCGCTGCTCAAAGGGTTAGTCGTAACCCTGGAACTCACTGTCGCAGCTAATATCATCGGATTGACTCTGGGTTTCATCATTGCACTATTGGTTATGAGCCCAAATCCGATACTCCGTTGGCCTTTTACCTTGTTCATCGAATTTTTCCGCTGTACCCCTGCGCTTGTCCAGATCGTATGGTTTTTCTACTGCATACCAATCATCTTCGATGTTTACATCGATGCAATGACGATGGGTATTTTGGCGATTGGACTCAACCTTGCTGCATTCAACGCGGAAGCGTACAGGGCCGCCATGCAGGGAGTTCAAAGCAATCAGTACGATGCAACTGTTGCTCTGGGACTTTCTCCGTTTCAACGAACGGTGTATGTGGTGCTCCCACAAGCATTCCGCTCGGCGCTACCAGTATTGGTTGCAAACGGCATTGGTGCATTCCAACAAACTGCGCTGGTTGCGATAGTCGCTTTGCAAGACCTTATGTATATGGGGAAAATACTGGCCACCGACACTTATCGACCTATCGAGGTGTTTACCGTTATTGCTCTTATATATTTTGCAATATCGTTCCCTGTATCACAGCTCGTAGAATACATAGAGCGACGCCGTAAAGCGGAAAACTCATGAGGACGCGGCCATGGAACTAGATTTTTCAGTAATCTTCGATTACAAGGCTGCGTTGCTTTTTGGCCTTCTGTTAACTCTAAAGCTCACAGCAATCTGCGTTGTGTTGGGGTGTGCTTTAGGTTTTTTGGTGGCGATTGCAAGGAGCTCAAAAAATAAGATTATCTATGGGGTCAGCACTGTCTATGTAGCGCTGTTTCGCGGTACTCCAGTGCTCATTCAGTTGTTTTGGATGTTTTTCTGCTTGCCTCTGGTCTTGGGTATGGAGCTATCGAATCTGACTTGCGGAATAATCGCGCTTACGTTGTATATGGCGGCGATTACGAGTGAGACGTTCCGTGCATCGTTTAGTTTCGTCAGTAAAGAACAACATGATGCGGGGGTCGCTTTAGGGCTCACTTACCGTGTTCATACTTTGTACGTTCTTCTACCACAAGCGCTTCTCAGAGCGGCTCCCACGCTTTTATCGAATTGCACTAGCTTATTTAAGGAGAGTGCACTCGTCTCCGCCGTGGGTATGGCTGACTTGATGTTCGTTAGTCAAAACATATCGAACCGAACAGGGCACCCGGTGGAGCTTTTGACAGCAGCGGCAGTAATCTATTTTGTTATTGCATTTCCTATTACTCGTGCAGTTACTGCCTTGGAACGGAAAATCCTGCATACCATGGCTATTTAGTTAAGCAAGAAAGAAACACTTTGTAGCGATTGACAACAGTTAATAATTTAAGCGCTCGTAGCGAAGTAGGATGACTATGTTTAATGGCGATAGACCTTTCATTAGCGGACAAGAATCTGAGATCGACCATTCAATGTGGTCTGCAACTGGTGGGGCAAAGCCAGAAAGCGTGATCCTTTCACGGCAAGAGTCGTGCGATGTGTTGATCATCGGTGGCGGCTTTAATGGTGTGACGGCAGGACTCCACTGTGCGGAGCGCGGTGCTAAGACGATATTGGTTGAGGCTCAAGAAATTGGTTCTGGTGCGAGCGGTCGCAATGCGGGGCAAGTGAATCCTGGCCAGTTCCTCTCGCCCGAACAAATCCTCCGCGCATTAGGCCCCGATTATGGTCAGCTTTTCTTGATGGAATTGGGTAGCGCCCCAGACGTCGTCCGTCAGTTGATACGCGATTACGATATAGATTGTGCCGCTGACGAAAGGCCTATCATCCGCTGTTCAACGTCTCCTCAAAAAACACGAGAACTCGAAACCCAGGCTTCGGATTGGCAAGCCTTGGGCGCGAATGTTCAGATGGTCTATGGCTCTGAACTCGAAGAGATGAACGGATCGACCCGATATAAAGCAGCACTGATCGATCATCGCGGATTTACGCTTCAACCGCTTGCCTACGTGCGCGGGTTAGCGCGAGCCGCAGTCGCCAGAGGTCTTAGAATTTCTACAGGGTCTAAAGTGACATCCCTGGAACCTTCAAGTACCGGATGGGTTGCTACCACCGGCAATACGACAATAAAAGCCGACAAAGTCATTCTCTCAACCAACGCATACAGCAATGATCTGGTACCAGGTTTCAAAGAGGAAATAATGCCTCTTGGTGCTTTTGGTATCGCCACAGCAGACCCGTTACCTCCTGAGTGGAGAAAGCGAATTTTGCCTCACTACATAGCCATGTGGGACACCCATAAGATACCGCTGTGGTTCAGATATGACCCGGTTGGGCGTCTTCATGTTGGATCTATTGGGTTCCTTCCCATTCATTCGGAAGGGGATAGCTGGGTAAATCGCGCAATGAAGTTTGTCTACCCGTTCGCGCCTACATTCAAATGGGGCTATCGGTGGTCAGGCACGCTCGGCCAAACGGTCGACAGATTGCCGCATCTCGTTGAACCGCGCCCGGGCATCTTTGCGACCATCGGATGTAACGGACGAGGCATTGCGCCAAATGCTTATTTCGGAAAAATGCTAGCTAGAATCGCACTTGGCGATGATGTAATAACTCCGTTGCCACTTAGAAACTCTACGAAATATCCAATGCGTGAAATCGCGTTAGAAGCATATGACGCTGGAATTCGCTTCTATCGTAATACGTTACTTTTTACGTAATAAAAACGAAAAAATGCGGGTTTTGCATTGCTATTGGATATCTTCGTTCGCATCTTTGCGAGTCCTTGAAAAATAATTCCAAGGATTTTGATTTTTTTAGAAGTTTATTCATTTTTGCTTGGTTTTAGCGGTGAAGATTGGAAGCAGCTTCTGATGAAGGAAGAATACACTGACTTATCGAACCCAATTAGCGAAATGGCAATATGAGTAGCCTCTGGGCTGTTTGCGACGAGATGACCTATATTTCGGATCTATGTAGATAGGTGAAGAAAAATGAGTGTTAAATCAACAAAATATAGTGCTCTAGATGAATTGGCGTCCAGGGTACAGGCAGATCTCCACGTCCTACGCTTTCCTCATGACCCTTGGGTACTGCCTAAGGCGCACCCTAGCGGTAAGCATGTCTACGACGTTGCTATCATCGGGGGCGGGCAAGGCGGGTTGGCAGTCGCGGCAGGTCTTTTGCGCGAACGAGTTGATAACATCGTTGTTTTTGATCAGCAGCCCAAGGGACTGGAAGGCCCATGGAACAATACGGCGCGGATGCGCACTTTGCGTACCGTAAAGCATTTGCCAGGTATTGATGCTTCCTTAACCAGCCTTGCACCTCAAGCCTGGTACACAGCCAAATACGGTGAAGAGGCCTGGGAAGAGCTGATCAAGATTCCGAAAGGCGATTGGCAAGAGTATCTTACATGGTGTCGCGATACGCTAAAGATTCCAGTCGAGAATCTTACTGGTGTCTCCAACATCATTCCAGAAGATAAACTCTTTCGACTAGAGCTGAACAGATTCGACGGTCGAGGGGAAATATCGTCTCGCGACGTTGTTTATGCTCGCAGAGTGGTTGTTGCGACGGGCGTTGATGGCAGTGGGGCGTGGCATGTCCCCAAATTCATCTCATCGGTATTGCCCAGAGATCGATATGCTTCTTCAGGAGAGCATATTGATTTTTCCAAGCTTGTAGGGAAGAAGATTGCTGTTCTCGGTGCAGGCGCATCTGCATTCGATAACGCTTCGACCGCGCTTGAGGCGGGAGCGTTAGAAGCGACTGTTTGTATTCGTCGCAAGGATATCCAGCGTATTAATCCTCAGATCTGGATGGCAAAAGCAGGGTTTCTTAATCATTACGCTGATATGGATGATTCCCTGAAGTGGAAATACATGCGGCATATGTTCAGGTACAACATTCCAGCTCCGCAGGACGCCTATAATCGATTGTCAGGTTTAGAAGGTGCGAGCGTTCGTACCAATGCGGCCTGGGAAAGGGTGAAACTCGTCATTGATAACGGAAAAGAACAAGTTGAGGTTACCCTTGCATCTGGAGACAAGCTCAAGGTCGACTACTTGATTGTTGCTGTTGGGTTTGTCAACGATTTTTCACTACGCCCAGAGCTTTCAAGTATTTCCAATGACATAGCGCTATGGCGAGACAAATATAGTCCTGCCCATGGGGAGGAAGATGCTCAAATATCCAGCCACCCCTACCTTGGCGAGAATTTTGAGTTTGTCGAAAAAAAGCGTGGGGAAGCCCCCTATATTAAGAATATATTCAACTTTACCTATAGCGCCCTTGTAAGTATGGGGCTTTCCGGCTCGGCCATCAGCGGGTTTAGATACTCGGTTCCTCGTGCGGTACGTGGTATCACAAAATCGCTTTATCTTGAGGATGCTGAAGAGATTTATAATAAATTCACCGATTATGCCGAGCTTGAGATCGTAGGAGTTGTTCCATTTAGCAATTCAACTCCAGCAAACAAGGTTTTCGCTGATTGAGTTAAGTGTCCTTGCTTGGCCCATGAAAGGTATCGGTAACCGATACCTTTACTGACATAAAATTATAAATTGTTGATATCCATTAATAATGGATAGGGATTATTTTATGCGAAATGTTGCAACTTTGTTAGCGCCTGCTGCCGTTGGCCCTTATTCCCAAGCAGTCTGCCATGGCGAATATCTATTTGTTTCGGGGCAACTAGGCATTGACCCTGCCAAGGGAGAGTTGGTCGCGGACGATGCCTTGCTTCAAATGAAACAGTGTCTCAGTAATATCTCAGCGATTGCTGAAGCAGCGGGTACCGGTATTTCAAAGACTATCAAAACAACAATAATGGTCACGAATTTAAGTGATTTTGCGAAGTTGAATGACGTATACGCTACCTATTTCTCTTCTCCGTTCCCTGCTCGCGCCACATTCGAGGTTTCCGCACTACCAAAAGGAGCCCTCGTTGCAGTAGATGCCATTGTCGCGCTGGACTGAATGTTGAATCAGTAGCCAAATACAGGATATTTATGAATCTTAATCTCGGTAATCAGGATAAAGAGTGGACTCGCTGGGCAATCGGCGTGTTGCAGGGGGATGCCAATCGCTCTGCCGATACACATCTGATTCCTTTAGATTTTAACAGGCTGCCTGGGATATCGATTTATCTGAAGGATGAGTCTACTCACCCTACAGGCAGTCTGAAGCACCGCTTGGCACGATCGCTTTTCCTGTATGGCATCTGCAACGGATGGATCAAAGAGAGTACTTGTTTAATCGAGGCATCTTCTGGTTCCACTGCGGTCAGCGAGGCGTATTTCGCTAAGCTCTTAAATCTGCCATTTACTGCAGTAATGCAGCGATCCACAAGCTGCCAGAAGATCGACGCTATCATCCGATTAGGAGGAAAGTGCCACTTTGTTGACAATCCTGGGGCTATCTACATGGTCGCCGAACAGCTTGCTCGTGAAACGGGTGGTCATTATTTAGATCAATTTACAAATGCAGAGCGGGCTACTGACTGGCGTGGTAACAATAACATCGCTGAAAGCATATTTTCGCAAATGGCGATGGAGCGAGATCCTGAGCCGGCTTGGGTGGTTATGAGTGCCGGCACTGGAGGAACGTCCGCCACAATCGGAAGGTATATCAAGTATAAGCATCTGAATACTCGACTTTGTGTAGTTGACGTTGAACATTCTGCTTTCTATGAATCCTTCGACACAGGGGATAAGGGAAGCACTTGTCCGACTCCCTCTCGGATTGAAGGTATTGGCAGGCCGAGAGTAGAGCCTTCGTTCATCCCTGATGTCATTGATCACATGATCAAGATTCCAGATGCTGCCTCACTTGCTGCGATGCACGTTCTTTCGGAGCGGCTATCGCGCCGTGTTGGTGGTTCCACCGGAACGAATTTTTTTGGCGTTTGTTGCATCGCGGAGCATATGTGCTCGCAGAAGCAGACAGGGTCGATAGTATCGGTTATTTGCGATTCAGGAGATCGTTATGCCTCAACGTATTACGATGCTGACTGGCTTAAAGAAGCCAACATTGACATAAGTCCTTATGAGAAATATTTGAATGCATTCCTCGATGGAAAGGGTTCAGACGTGTCGCTGATCAACCTCTGTAAAAATGTACGAAGCGAGTAGTCGATTGCCGCTTGTTATAAGCCATTGCTGAGCTAACGCCTCTTATGCAAGCTCTAACAAATAGGCACCTGGTATTTTCAATACTAGGTGCCTTTCGGTATACGCCAATTGCGTCTCTTGGGATGTATCAGCCAGCGAGCACTTCGCTGATCTGAATGATGGGCTTGAGATTAGTATAATTGGCGATGTCCGCGCCGATGGCTTTAGCGTGAGGCCCAAATGCAGCGGCAAATGCGTCGAGCGATTCGAAGAAGAGGTGGCCTATCGCAAGGTACGTCGGATCGCTTCCGGGCATTGGGCCTTGAAGGCCTTTTTCAATAGTGAAGTGGCTGCATGCTCCGGCCATCTTCTGCTGAATCATCGTCATATGGTTATCACGATAATAATCGAAGTCGAAGGTTGCGCCAGCTTCATTCGGGTAAAGAATGCTTACGTCAATCATTGAGTGTATTTCCTGGTTTAGTGATTAAACGGCGGCAATACCAACAGGGCGTTCGCCAGAGATGGTTGTTCGATGCATGACGCGTAAGTGACCGTCGTAGCCACCCTCTGCATTGTGAAGCGTACAGCGGTTGTCCCAAAGGGTGAGCATGTTCGGCGCCCACCGATGGCGGTAGATATATTTGTCCTGCACCATGTGCTGATACAAATAGCTCAACAGCGCCGATGATTCACCATGAGTCAAACCCTGAATACCCTGCGTGTAGACAGGGCTTGCGTATAAAGAATTTCGACCTGTTACCGGATGTACACGCACCAGCGGGTGTGGCCAGGTTTTGTCCGCGTCTTCACTGACCACTATCTTCATCGAGCGCGCTTCTGTTTCTTTTGCGAAGAGACCATTTTTGCCATAGGGCATGCTCGCAGAATGTATAGCGGCGAGACGACTCAGTAAGCCCTTCATCGTCTCGGAAAGGTCATCGTAGGCACGATAGCCGTCGGCAAACAGGGTATCGCCACCCACGGGCGGAGTGATCTTGGAATGCAGGATGGTTCCCGCCGGCGGCTGTTCCTGGAAGCTCCAGTCGGAATGCCACTGGGCACCGAAGTTGACCGCTTTCTCATCAGGCCCGCGCCTGAGTTCGAGAATGTGCGGATGGGCCTCCATCGGGACGATATATGGGTCTATTCCGAACTCACCAAATTGAAGCGTGAATGCCTCCAGTTGCGTGTGGGAGAGCGGCTGATCCGGAAAGTAAATTACCGAATGCCTGGCCCATGCCTCTTTTACCTCTTCGAGTACAGCTGCCGTGAGTGGCTTATCAATCGAAATACCAGTAACCCTGGCTCCAAAACCGTGCGCCTCGGGTTCTACCTGAATATGCCTGAAGTTGCTCTCCATCATCGCAGTCCCTTCTCTCGTTTTTATAAACAAATCACAGGATGACCGTGGAGCGATTCTCTGATGCCAGTCCACTGCTGTCGTTGCTACCGTGCGACAGAGAATTGATCTGAGATGCCAATACCCTTGGCGTTGGCTTTCCCACCCTTTGAACTGTCGTGTCGTCACAAATCTTTGGCGCGTGGTGCCATTCACTCAAATTTCCCTCTCACCCACACTGAGCCAAGCTGCGCAGCGACGGCTCGGCAATGATCAATAAAAATCCCGGAAAGGGCAGGGAAGGGGACGAACGGTGAGCGATTACGATCTGAGTTTTAAGCGTGTGTTGGCCCGTGGTGAGCTAGACGGCAGGTTCGACACGATCGTTATAGGTTCTGGCGCAGGCGGCCTAAGCACAGCCGCATTGTTAGCGCTGGAAGGTCAGCGCGTTTTGGTGCTTGAGCGCCACGCGGTGTTGGGCGGTTGCTTGCAATCCTTCAAACGCCAAGGCTTCGAGTGGGACGTTGGCCTGCACTACATGGGGGAGGTACACCGCAAGACGAGTGGACTCTATCGCCTTTTCGACAAAGTCTCAGGTGGTCAACTTGAATGGGCTCCCATGCCCGAGAACTACAATCGCATTATCGTAGGTGCCAATAGCTACGATCACATGGCTGGTGCACAAGTCTACAAGGATCGACTCAAAGACTACTTTCCGAAGGATGCGCGCGCGATCGATCGTTATGTAGAGCTAGTGGGTGAGGCAAGCCGGGCTGCGAAATCCTTCTTTGGAGAGCGTGCTTTGCCACGTTCAGCGTCTGAGGCAGCGTTCACCAGGGCTCAGACTGCATTCATGCCGCTTGCACAGCGGACGGTACAGGACGTTTTGGACGAATTGACGGACAACGCCGACCTCAAGGCGGTCTGGTGCGGGAATTACGGGGATTACTGCAATTCTCCGGCGGAGGCTTCTTTTGCGATCCACGCCATGGTTTTCAGCCATTACATCGATGGTGCTAGCTACCCCGTTGGAGGTTCACAACGCATCGCTACAACAATGGCCGACACTGTACGTGCTGCTGGAGGAGCTTGCCTTGTGGCGGCAGAGGTTGTGAGCATCGAAATTAGGGCTGGTTGCGTAGTAGGCGTACAAACCGCTGACGGAAGTCAGATTCGTGCGGATAGAGTCGTGAGTGCGATTGGTATTTCTCAGACCTTACCACTGTTGGCTCATTCCGATCCTGAGCTAGCGCAGCCATTGGGCGAGATGACTAAGCGGATGGGTACGACTCAATGTTTTGCTGTGCTGAATCTTGGCATCGACATCGCAAATGCGGATCTGAATATTCATCCAGCCAATCTTTGGGTGCACCCGAGCAATGATCTACCGGCGAACCTCGCACGTTACAAAGCTGATCCAGAGGGACAGCCCATGCCTTTACATTTCATTGCCCACCCATCGCTGCGGGATCCGAGTTGGCCAGACCGTCACCCTAAGCAAAGCACTATGGATATTTGCGGCCTCACTGATTGGGCGGTGTTCGAGCGCTTCACTGGCACGAAGTGGAAGCATAGAGGTGCAGAGTACGAGGACATGACGGCAAGACTGAGTGAAGACCTGATGGGCGTGGCCTTAAAACATTATCCTCAAATCGGCGGAAGCATTGCTCATGCCGAGTTGGCTACACCTCTCACTTTCAATCACTTTCTAAACCGCAGTCACGGCAATTTCATGGGCTATGAGCAAACGCCGCTACGTTTTGCACAGCGATGGATGCGCGCGCACGGCCCTGTTAAAGGCTTGTACTTTGGGGGACAGGATGTGACTGCTGCCGGAGTCAGTGGCGCGATGGTCAGTGGGCTTGTCGCGGCGAGCGCTGTTCTCGAACGTGACCTTTTCCGAGAGCTTTAACTCTCAAGTTCGCACTGGGGCGAATTGGCTCCACAAGCCGCACTTTGGTGGTCAGAACTCACAGTGTTGTTGATTGAAAGGGGCTTTCCTCCAGTAAGTAAGCTGCTTGCCAATTCATGGCGCAGTGCACTAGGTGCCTTACCGAAGTGACCTCGCACAGCATGCGAAAACGCGCTGGGCTCAGCGTAGCCCAGCCTTTCTGCCAGCATCACAAGCGGCAGATCGGGATCAGCGAGGCCTTCCAATGCCTCGCTCATACGCACCGCTTCCAGTAATTGGCGGAAGGATGAACCGCGTTCAGCCAATCGACGCTGAAGAGTACGCCTGCTGAGATCCAGCGAGTGCGCCACGCTGTCGCAATTCGCTTCTGAAAATCCCTGCGCAGCGATGGCTGCCGTCACGTAATCAACGAGCGTGTCGGAGCGACCCTGGGTTTTAAGCATCGCCTCTGCACGACCAAGTACGATGCGAAGTAGGGTTGGATCGGCAGCCTGCCAGGAGGAGTCCAGCAGTTCAGCGCCGAATACGACACGAGCGTGCTCGACTCCGAGAATGACCGGACATTCAAAATAGACTTGATAGCGGTCTGCTAAACACGCGTCAGTTCCAGGTAGCTCAATTCTGGATGGCCTACGATCAGCCGGCATACAGCTATAGAGAAGACGCATGTACGCGGCAAAGAGAGAATCTATTTGGGCGGGATGCATGGCTACGGGACTAGGTGTTACGTGGTAAACCAGCTGAACACCGTTGTTGGACGTGGGTTCAGTTAAAAAGCGACCAGAGTTGCTAACTAATTGCTGCAGCCTGACCGTGTGGGCGAGCGCCTGGCGTAATGAACTGCTGTGCATTAACACCAGTGCCACGACGTTCATTGATTGCAGTGGTAATGCTACTCCAACCTTCAAGCCTAGCAGCGGATCTTGGGAAAGTTGCATCGCACGCTGCCAAAGCCGTCTCACTTGCACGAGTTGCAGCTGCCGCGTAGGTGCCACGTCCTCCAGGTGTTGAGCCCAGGGAGCTCCCAAACGGGAAGGGTCGATACCTTGCCGAGTGAGCTCCTCGATGACGCCTACAAGCCAAGTGGCACTGACGGTGAGAGGTCGGGTCATTTTATGTCCGTTAGCCGCAGCGCATTGTCTGGTTGGTTGGAAACATACGAAACTCCTTACCAGGCGCTGTATTGCAAATCGGTTGCTCAAGGTCAGCGAAGTGTTACGACAGACTGTGTAGCACGTCTGAAGGGGATATTCCATGGCTTCGATTTCGTATCGAAATGAACGTGGCGGGCTGGAATTCGGAGGAAAGCGGAAGGGAAGTGCGGGGAAATTAAGCATTTTGATAGCGGGCAGTTTGGGGCTGCCCGCTATGCTGACATCACGTTTTACGAAACATCGGATTAGATTTTTACGGGTTCGCCCAGAACATGCATCAGGCGGTTCGCCCATCCGAAGATGGCCGTGGCCAACACCAGATCAACAACGCCAAGCGTGTCAAAACCGAGGTCTTTCAGCGCGTCTGCATGCTGTCCTTTCAATGATGGAGGTGATTTAGCCAGCTCTACGGCGAAGTCGAAAAGAGCCTGAGAACGCACATCCAACCGAGCTTCTGTTTCGTCTGCAAAGATTTTTGCGACCAGCTCTGTACTTTTGGTTAGTTGATTGTATCGGGCACCGTGTACTGCAGCGCAGTAGACACAGCGGTTAACAATCGAAGAACCTATCGCACCTAGTTCACGCTCAGCAGGGGGTAAGCCGGCGCGACCATACATGATGGCGTTAAACAAAGGTGATCGTACCGCGAGCGATTCAGGGTCATGAGCAAGAGTGAGCACATATTCCGAGATTTTTTTGCTCGATGGGGTCACTTTCATCGCATCGAGCTGCTCTTGGCTCGCGCTTTCTAACTCGACAGGCTTGATGTACGGCGACCAGTGAGGCACCGATACGGTGAAATTATGCACGACCTGGCTCATTTCATTTCTCCTGCAATTTTAAACCCAGCTACGACCCGGAGCTGATAGTTAACGAAAGCAAGAACCTCGGTGAGCCTGACGATATCCGGCTCTGTAATACCGACAGCCTTCAATGTGTCGATATCTTGCTTCGTAGCTTCGCGTGGCTTTTGAGTGACCAGATCAGTAAATCGGATGATTGCCATGAAGCGTTCATCACCGTATGCCGTCTGCTGAGGATTGGCGGCGACATAGAGTCCTTCATCGCCACCAGCTGACTCAAGGCATGCATGGTAGTGATCAGCCAGTTCTTCAGAATCGCTCAACCGAGCGATTCGTTCAGCAAGAGCTGCACGCTCTGCATGTGACAGACCGCCAGGATCTTTCGGAATGATCACGGCATCATGGCTCGCTTGACTGAGTGCCATAATTTCTGCCCGCTCCGCAATGGCCATCGCGAGCGGAGAGTTTTCATTTGCGCCGACAAGACGCTCGATAATATTCGGAGTAAGCATATAAGTTCCAATAGTTAGCGACGCGTTATTTCCTAATTCAGCTGTATTCGGTAGCAGAACTAAAAAATCATATTCGCCGAAAGTTAAAGAACGCTCGCGAGAGAAACGAACTTCGTGGTCATGAATGCGTCGAGTGCGCCGGGGCCACCTTCGGTTCCGTATCCGGAATCTTTGACGCCGCCAAACGGATGCTCTGGTAGTGCAACGCTGTGATGGTTAATCGAGATGGCGCCAGATTCGATTCCGTTGAACAGCTTATTTGCAGAGGTAAGCGATCGGGTATAGGCGTATGCGGAGAGACCATATGGCAGTCTGTTTGCTTCTTTGATGGCATCCTCGATGTCGTCAAACGAATTGATCAATGCAATTGGCCCAAATGGTTCATCAACCATGGCGCGGGCAGTTACCGGTACATTCGTCAGAACCGTTGGTTCGAAGAAGTACCCTTTGTTGCCTACGCGATTTCCGCCGATCTCTAGCTTCGCTCCATGCGATACCGCATCCGCCACGAGTTCTTCTGTCGCCTTGAGCCGGCCAGCGTGCGCCATTGGGCCCATGGTTACGTTGGGATCAAGACCGTCACCTACCTTGATGGCGCGTGCGCCTTCCACGAAGCGGGAAACAAACTCGTCGAATACTTTCGAGTGAACGATGAAGCGAGTAGGGGAGACACAGACCTGGCCCGCATTGCGGTATTTAGCTGCAACAGAAATCTTGACTGCGGTGGCGATGTCCGCGTCGTCCATTACGATCACGGGCGCGTGGCCACCCAGCTCCATCGTGGATCGCTTCATGTGCAACCCTGCGAGGCTCGCAAGCTTTTTGCCCACTGGCGTAGATCCGGTGAAGGTTACTTTCCGGATAGAGGGATGGGCAATCAAATGCTCAGAAATTTGGCCCGAGTCGCCAAAAAGCAGGTTGACTGCTCCAGGAGAAACGCCAGCGTCAGCGAATGCTTTGACGAGCTCGACAGCACAGGACGGTGCCTCGGTAGCACCTTTCAAAATGATCGAACAGCCGGCCGCCAAGGCACCAGCGACTTTTTTTACGGCTTGAATGAGGGGGAAGTTCCACGGCGCGAATCCCACTACAGGCCCGATTGGCTCCATCAGAGTAAATTGATGAATACCCAATGCGCGGGAAGGTATGACTCGTCCATATGCACGTCTGCCTTCTTCAGCATGCCAATCGATGGTGTCTGCAGTTGCTGCGACTTCACCCATTGCTTCCGCCAAGGGCTTTCCATGCTCGGCAGTGAGTACCAGAGCGATATTTTCAGCACGCTCACGAATCAAATTTGCCGCTTTATGCATTATCGATGCACGATCGAGCGCGGAAACCTGCTTCCATGTCGCAAAGCCTTTCTCAGCTGCGATTGCCGCGTCTTCTATGTCAGCCAAGCTCGCTTTCGCGATGAGTCCGATCTGATCTTCTGTTGCCGGATTTATTACAGGGATCGATTCACTGGGATGCGTATTACGCCATACACCGCCAATAAACAATGGTATTTGTTCCATGATCACCTCTCATAGTTGCTATGGTTTTGACATCCCACGACTTGGCTAAAAACTCATTGTGGTGCTTAGCTACAAGCTATCTACGACACATGGGCTTCAATAAAATATAGGGCATTTCCCAACAGAAAATTTTCTGTTCTTTTTCAGAAAACACATCAAATTTAGAATTTTCTTCTAAAAAATATGACGCTAGTAAAAGTATTATCCAATTGGATGGCGGGGAGCGATTTTGCCTCTACTACATGGAAGTTTCTGTCCCTAGGCGAACGCAAGGATCGTTTCAACCAGCCTCAAGACCCCACTGCTGATACGAGTCGCTTATTCTGGTGAAGGGCGCGTGAGCGCTATTGGTTGTATTTGGCAAAGCAGGGATTCATTAACCCGAAAATCCTTTCCGGTGATCACTTTTGTTTTTTTGAGTTTTGGAAATTGCTCGGTGCCACCCCATGCCATCGCTTGAATGCTTGAGAGAAGCTCGATAAATCACTGAAGCCTAGTCGCTCGGCGATCTCGGTCAGGCTCAGGCGGGAGTCGTTGATCATTTCGATGGCGCTGCTGCTGCGGGCTTCTGCCAGCAGTGTTCGAAACGTGGTGCCTTCATCGCTCAGTCGGCGCTTCAGGGTGCGCGTGCTGATATGGGTCAGACGGGCAATTTCGGAAAGATCCCTTGGTGTGTTTTCGGAGCTAGTTAGGTAATGCTGCACCAGGGCAGTCATGCCCGAGCGGGCGACTCTGCTTTGCATCAACTTTGTGCACATCTGTTCGCACATGCTTACCGTGACGGCATTGGCCTGGGGCAAGGGGTGTGACAGGAATGCACGATTGAAGGATAGGCTATTGCAGTTGGCCGAGTAGGTCGGAGTGGTGCCCAAAAGATGATCGATGCCAGGTAGCGTTGGTGCAGTAGCTCTGAGGGTAAAACGCGACAGTGCGAAGTGTTCACCAGCCAACTCGTTCAGGAGCACTGCTGCTGCAGCCATATCCCGAGCCAGCACAAAATCACGCAAGTCCGACGCTAGCCCAGGCGCTTGAAAGGTCAACACGCCGTCATTGCCTTGCGCTTCATACAAAATGACGGTGAAAGCGTAGGTGAGCGGCAGAAAGCGCAACGCCAATGCCAAGGCATCACCTGTAGTCGCACTGCTAATCAAGCCGTAACCGAACAGGCCATAAGTGGAGAAGTGATAGCGTGTACCAACTTCAAATCCCAAGCCGGATGGATTCCCTAGAAGTGTCAGCAAATTGCTGATCACGCGTAGCTCCTGATCGGCGGTCAACTCGACGTTCGGATCGCCCAATTGCGCCTGAGTCAGCCCAGAGCCCGCAAGAACTTTAGTGGCCGACAGGCCTTTCTCACGACCGAATTCGAGCTGTAACAAGGCGCTGGCGGGGCCGCGCGTAAAATCCCGAAAGCTCATGACTCTTTGCCTATTGCGAAAGATTGGCCCAAATAATAAAGCAGTTGGCCCTTTCCAGCATTGGTCTCTTCCCTGATAGGCGTCAACATCATCCGTGTTCGGCTAGCCGTTTCAACAACAATAAAGGCTGTCGCGGTGCTTGGCGCGAATCAGAAATCGCTTTTAAACGTTTCTGATTAGACGTTTGGGACTTCGCACTGTTCTGTGCGTGAGAAAACAATAATGAAAAAGACCTTCGATTACATCGTTGTGGGTGGTGGTTCCGGTGGGTGTGTGGTTGCGAGCAGGTTGACCGAAGATCCGAACGTCAGCGTTTGTGTGCTGGAGGCGGGGGGAGGTGGTCAATCAAGTCTGATAAATATCCCAGCCGCCGTGGTGTCCATGGTGCCGACTTCGGTGAACAACTGGTCGTTCGAAACCGTTCCGCAAATATCTCTTGCTGGCCGCAAGGGCTACCAGCCTCGCGGTAAGACATTGGGCGGTTCATCAGCGATCAACGCCATGATTTATGTACGGGGACATCAATGGGATTACGACCATTGGGCTTCGTTGGGTAATACCGGCTGGGCGTTCAGAGACGTGCTGCCTTACTTCCGCCTCAGCGAACACAACGAGCGAATCGATAACGAATGGCACGGTCGAGGCGGGCCTTTGTGGGTAAGCGATCTGCGTTCCGACAACCCGTTTCAGCAGCGATTCCTGGACGCGGCCCGTCAGACCGGTTTGCCGCTCAACGACGATTTCAACGGTGTCGAGCAGGAAGGCGTAGGTATTTACCAAGTGACGCAAAAGCATGGTGAGCGTTGCAGTGCAGCGCGAGCCTATCTTCTTCCTCATATCGGTGTACGCAACAATCTAACGGTGGAAACCCGGGCACAGGTTCAACGCATCCTGTTCGAAGGTACCCGCGCCGTAGGTGTGGAAGTTCTTCAACACGGCCAGATTCACGTGTTACGGGCACATAGGGAAGTAATCCTTGCCGCCGGAGCCTTTCAGACGCCACAACTGTTGATGCTTTCTGGTGTGGGGCCGGAGGCAGAACTGCAACGCCACGGCATCAAAGTCCTGCTGAATCTTCCAGGGGTAGGCCAGAACCTGCAGGATCACCCGGATTTTGTCTTCGTTTACAAAACACCCAGCCTCGACGCAATGGGCGTCTCCATGGGCGGCGGTGTCAAGCTGCTGAAAGAGGCAGTCCGTTTTCGAAATGAACGTCGGGGTATGTTGACCTCGAACTTTGCCGAAGGCGGGGCGTTTCTTAAAACTCGCGAGGCTTTGGACAAACCGGATATTCAACTGCACTTCGTCGTTGCGCCGGTCGAGGATCATGCCCGCAAATTGCGACTCGGCCATGGACTTTCCTGCCATTTTTGCCTTCTGCGACCACGCAGTCGCGGTGCGGTGTCGCTGGCCAGCAATGACCCGCAAACGGCGCCATTGATTGATCCGGCCTTTCTTCAGGATCCACAAGATCTTGAAGACATGGTCGCGGCGTTCAAAATCACCCGTCAGTTGATGCAGGCTCCCGCTCTTGCCAGTTGGATCACTCAAGATCTGTATACCGCAGAAATCGGCACCGATGAGCAGATCCGCGCCATCCTGCAACGTCGCACCGACAGCGTTTATCACCCAGTGGGTACCTGCCGGATGGGCGTTGACGCACTTGCTGTGGTGGACTCGAAGCTGCGCGTACATGGGTTGCAGGGCTTACGGATTGTCGATGCTTCCATTATGCCAACCCTCATCGGCGGCAATACTAACGCGCCGACAATCATGATCGCTGAGAAAGCCGCTGATCTTATTCGGGGTATTCAACGGGTGAAATTGTCCGTGGAGCCGGAAGACTCGACCATTGCCAATAACAAGAATGAGGCACCTTATGTCGTTGCATGAATTTGATGTGGACCTTCAGTCCGCAATGCCTCTGACCGCGATCATCATTGGAACCGGCTTCGCTGGCATCGGCATGGCCGTTGCGTTGCAAAAGGCCGGCGTCGAGGACTTCGTCATCCTGGAAAAAAAACATGACGTAGGCGGTGTCTGGCGGGACAACACATATCCCGGCGCAGCGTGCGACGTACCTTCGCACTTATATTCGTTTTCGTTTGAGCCCAATCCGGGCTGGAGCCGAGTGTTCGCTCCGCAGGGTGAAATTCATAACTACCTGCAACGCTGTACCGACAAATATGGGTTGAGTAAGTACATCCGTTTTGGCGTCGAAGTCGCCTCCGCTGAATTCGATGAAGCGACCTCGCTGTGGCAGGTCATTCAGAGGGACGGAACTGTACTGAGTGCTTCGTTGCTGATTAGCGGCACCGGACAGCTGAGCCGCCCGGCATTTCCAAAATTGGCGGGCATGGATAATTTCAAGGGCCACATCTTTCACTCGGCCACTTGGGATCACAGCTACTCGTTAGCTGGTAAGCGGGTAGCGGTAGTCGGCACCGGGGCCTCTGCGATCCAGTTTGTCCCGGCCATTGCCGGACAGGTGGAGCACTTGAAGGTTTTCCAGCGCTCTCCAGCGCACGTGATGCCACGTCCCGACCGCGCTTACTCCGAACGAGAAAAAGCCCTGCTACGCAATGTTCCCTGGTTGATGAAGGCTTACCGTGCATCAATATATCTACGGTATGAATCACGAGCTCTGGCATTTACCCGGTTCAAGTCTTTGATGAAATGGGCGGTCGGTATTCCATTTCGCAAGCTGCTGACCGAGCAAGTGACTGATCCCGAATTACGGCAGAAACTTACTCCTGATTATCCGTTCGGCTGCAAACGCATTTTGCTGTCTAGCGAATACCTCAAGACCATGAGTCGGCCCAACGTGGAATTGGTCACCGACGGTATTGTCCGTATTACGGAGAACGGAATTGAAACCGCTGACGGCAGACAGCATGAGGTCGATGCGATCGTCTACGGTACCGGGTTTGCGGCCACTGAATTTTTGTCTCCGATGCGCATTGTCGGGCGTGGCGGAATAAACCTTAATCAGGCTTGGCGCGACGGTACCCGGGCTTATCTTGGACTAGCGGTTCCGAACTTCCCCAATTTCTTCATGCTCTACGGCCCAAATACCAATCTTGGCCACAACTCGATCGTGTATATGCTTGAAAGCCAGATTGCCCACATCATGCGATGCTTGCGCACTTTGAATGCAACAGAGACGAACACAGTTGAGGTCGATCAAAGCGCGTATGACCGTTTCCACCAACAGACCCAGAACCGCCTGGCCAACACGGTGTGGAACGGATGCAAGAGCTGGTACGTCGATGAAGCCGGCAACAACAGCACAAATTGGCCAGGCTTCACCCTAACCTATCGCTGGCTAACGCGATTCTCGGCTTTGCACGCCTACCGCTTTAGCCGTCAGTTCGAAGGAGGCACCACGATAGCGGAATCACCAGATTGGCTTGAGGTGATGAAAACTCGTTTTTTGCGAGGCTTCTTGCGCACCACATTTCGGTCGTTGATCGGGCCGGGATTGGGTGTCGTCGCGCAGAGAAGGGTGGTCAGGGGACTTTCCCGGCTGATGCCCGGCACCACTGGCGTGATCCGTTATTGCCAGCAGGTCAATGGTGTTCCCGTACAGGTGGTTGCTCCCAAGCAAGGTGAGAGCGGCGGTGTCATTTTGTACCTGCACGGCGGAGCGTTTTGCCTCGGCTCCCCGGACACGCACTGGAGCATCACCAGTCGCTTGGCCAAGGCATCCCGGATGTCGGTATGGGTTGCGAATTACCGATTGGCTCCAGAGCATCCCTGTCCAGCAGCACTGCAAGATGCGCTGGCATGCTATGAAGCCTTGCGCGCTCAAGGTTATGCCGCCAACCGGATTTTTCTCGCAGGCGATTCGGCGGGCGCTGCGTTGGTATTGGCCTTGGCCCTCAAGCTTCGAGATCGTTACGAGCTTTTTGCCGCTGGGCTGCTGCTGATGTCACCGGTAACCGACGAGCACTTGACCGGCGCCTCAATGATCTCGCGACTTAAGGAAGACCCCATGATTCGTCGCGATTGGCTTGAGCAGGGATTGGGTTGGTATGCCTCCGATGAGGCGACGCCCAGTCCATTGCGAGTGGATCTGCAAGGACTGCCTCCGATGCTGGTTCAGGTTGGCGAGCATGAACTGCTGTTATCCGATTCCATACGTTTGGCCGAACACGCAGTCAACAGTGGGGTGAATTGCTGGCTGGAGGTGTACGCAGCACGATGGCACGTTTTTCAGCTTCAAGCCTTTTACCTGCGCTCAGCGGCCAAAGCGCTGAACACAGTGGCTGAGTTTGCCCGTGAGCAACTTTCACAGGCGGAGCCAACAAGTTCGTGATGATGGTGAAAGCGTGCGTCTAGCTGCTGTCGTTGCGACAGGGCTAGACGCATCAGATAACCGAAGAGCGGTTAACCCGCGACCGGTGTGCGCATGGTGACGAACTCTTCAGCGGACGTCGGATGCACGGCGATGGTGTCATCGAAATCGCGCTTGGTCGCGCCCGACTTCAGCGCAATCGCCAAACCCTGCACGATCTCGCCGGCCTCCGGGCCGACCATGTGGCAGCCCAAGACCTTGTCGGTCTTGGCGTCCACCACCAACTTCATCAAAGTGCGCTCCTGGCATTCAGTCAGCGACAATTTCATCGGCCGGAAACGGCTTTCAAAGATCACCACTTCGTACCCGGCCTCTCGTGCCTCTTCTTCGGTCAACCCGACAGTGCCGATGTCGGGCTGGCTGAACACCGCCGTCGGGATCATCTTGTAATCCACAGGACGATACTGCTCGGGCTTGAACAAGCGCCGCGCTACGGCCATGCCTTCTGCCAGCGCGACCGGTGTAAGTTGCACCCGACCAATCACATCGCCCAGAGCCAGGATCGACGGTTCAGCGGTTTGATACAGTTCATCGACCTCGACAAAACCTTTCTTGTCGAGTTTGACGCCAGTGTTTTCCAAGCCAAGGTTGTCGAGCATCGGACGCCGACCGGTAGCGTAGAACACGCAGTCCGCCTCAAGCTGAAGACCATCCTTGAGGGTTGCTTTCAGGCTGCCATCGGCTTGCTTGTCGATGCGCTCGATGTTGGCATTGAATTGCAGGTTTATGCCGCGCTTGCTCAGCTCTTCCTGCAAATGTTTGCGCACCGTACCGTCAAAGCCGCGCAGGAACAAATCGCCGCGATACAGCAATGTGGTCTCGGCGCCCAACCCGTGGAAGATACCGGCGAATTCAACAGCGATGTAACCACCACCCACCACCAGAACACGCTTTGGCAGTTCTTTGAGGAAGAATGCCTGATTGGAACTGATCGCATGCTCATGACCCGGAATCTCCGGAGTCTGCGGCCAGCCACCGGTAGTGATCAAAATGTTCCTGGCGGTGTGACGCTCACCATTAATCTCGACCGTATGCGGGTCGACGATCTTGGCGTGGCCTTCATGCAAAGTCACGCCGCTGTTGGCCAGCAGATCGCGATAGATACCGTTCAGTCGATTGATCTCGCGATCCTTGTTGGCGATCAGTGTTGCCCACTCGAACTTGGTGTCCCCTGGAGTCCATCCGAACCCTTTCGAGTGCTCGAATTCGTCGCAGAAGTGCGCTCCGTAAACCAGCAGTTTTTTCGGGACACAGCCAACGTTTACACAGGTACCACCTAAATATCGGCTCTCGGCCACAGCCACTTTGGCGCCGAAACCGGCGGAGAAGCGCGCAGCCCGAACACCTCCGGAACCTGCACCGATCACATAAAGGTCAAAATCGTAAGTCATTTTCAATTTCCTCGTAAATAGGCTGGCGCCTAGCGCTGTGGATCAGCGCTCGGCGGTCAACTTCCAAACTTTCGTACATCGTCTAAGCCCGCAGTTGATGCTGTCCCTAAATGACTCACAGCTGTCCCTTTGAGCAACAGAGAAGTGCTTTGTCTCACCTTATGCTTGCCGTGCATAACTTAGAAATAGCACAGAAAGAACTTCTGATAAGGGGATTCAAAATGCACATGCCTTCGCTTAAGGCACACGTGAGTGAGGAGGAGTGGCAACTGCGATGTGATTTGGCGGCTTGCTATCGCCTGGTTGCTTTGTACGGCTGGACCGACCTGGTATTTACTCACATCAGTGCCCGTGTTCCCGGGCCGGACCACCATTTTTTGATCAATCCCTACGGGCTTCTTTTCGAAGAAATCACAGCCTCTTCCTTGGTGCTGGTAGACCAAGAGGGCAATCAGGTTCGTGAGTCCGGGTTCAATGTGAACCGAGCGGGCTTTGTGATTCATAGTGCAATTCATGCCAAGCGCACGGATGTCCAGTGTGTATTGCATACTCACACGCGGGCTGGTGTGGCGATCAGCGCCCAGCGTGCCGGTCTGCTTGCCGTATCACAGCAGGCGTCTTTCGTCCTCACCGGTCTTGGCTATCACGACTATGAAGGTGTCGCACTGCGTGATGACGAGAAGCCGCGCTTGCAGGACAGCTTGGGTCCGAACAACTTTCTGATGTTGCGCAACCATGGGCTGCTGACTGTCGGGAGAACTATCGCGGATGCTTTTTTAGCGATGTATATCTTTGAAAGTGCCTGTCAGATCCAGGTTTCTGCGCAGGTAGGTGGTGACTTGCTTTGCATTGATCCACACATCCTTGAACGCGTGGCAGACGCAGCGCGCTTACAGACTGGAGGTTTGGGGGGCGAGTTTGTCTGGCCAGCACTCTTAAGAAAGTTGGATCGCCTCAATGCCGCCTACAAGGACTAACTCGTTCCTTATCGCAATAAAGCTGTTGAATTAATTTACGGGAGATGCAAATGACAGCGCCAGTGAAGTTTAATAATTTTAGAGCGTTCTACTCATTTTATCTGACTGAGCATTCTAACCGGACGTCACGTCGCCTGCATTTTATTGGTTCGACGATAGCTATTCTATTGACGATCGTCGCTGTCTTTACGGGTAGTGGATGGATGCTCATTCTCGCTATGGTTCAAGCGTATACCTTCGCCTGGGTCGGTCATTTTTTTTATGAGCGAAATCGACCTGCTACCTTCAATCATCCCATCAATAGTTTCATCGGCGATTGGCGGATGTGGTGGGATATTCTGACCGGCAGGATCCCGTTCTAACCGTTCGCATAAAAACCTCGTTCAGGAAGAAGGGCGCACATCATCCATCGCATACGCTTGGCAACTAAGCGTCAAACGGTTATCTAAACCCGCTGGTGACTTTTTTGAAAGCGCAGATGTACACGCTTATCAGCGTCTTGGTGGCAGTCCGTTTTCAACCCTTTTTCGTCCATCTCGCCCCTGCTTGCAGCGGGTGCGCTTGGTTATTTTAGATCAATCACCTGTTTGCGGATGCGTCGCATGAGCCACGAAGGTGATGGGTGATCTCCCACACTAACAAGCCACGTTTTGATAATGACTTATGGTCTTGATTGGAAGTTAAATAACTATGAATAGTAAAGTAGATGCACCTGAGTTAGCCCTGGCCAAAGCGGCTTTCGATGCAGCCCGCGCTGGATTTGAAATCTATTCCAATCTCACAACCGAAGAGCGCGTTGCTGAACTTTCAAAGTTAAAGGAAACGATTCTTACAAACCGTTCGATGATTATTGAGCGTGTTATGAAAGATGTTGGAAAGTGCCGGACCGATGCGCTGATCGCTGAGATTTTAGGGACAGTCGATTGGATCAACTGGCTTGAAAAAAATGCGGCACGGTTGCTCCGTCCAGAAAAAGTGAAGACACCGATCACGCTGTTGGGCAAACAGTCGCTATTGCTGCATGAACCCCTGGGTGTTGTGCTGATTATCTGTCCGTGGAATTACCCTTTTCACAATGCAATCACGGGTATCGTAGCCGCTATTGCCACCGGAAACGCTGTTGTCTATAAGCCTTCCGAACATGCCCCTTGTACGGGGTTGATAGAAAAAGTCTTGGCGTGTTCGCCGGTGCTTCAAGGTTTGGTGCAAGTTGTGTATGGCGACGGACGCTTGGGCGCGGCGCTTATAGATGAGCAACCGGCCAAGGTGTTTTTTACCGGCAGCGGGTCAACGGGCAGCAAGATAATGGCCCAGGCGAGCAAGGACTTGATTCCTGTCGAGCTCGAACTGGGCGGCAAGGACCCGATGATCGTATTTGCAGATGCGCCGGTCTCACGTTCGGTCGCAGGTGCACTGTGGGGCGCTTTTACCAACGCGGGTCAATCCTGCAGCGCTGTGGAGCGGCTGCTGGTGCAGGACACCCTTCATGACGCCTTTGTCGATGAGTTGGTAAAAGAGGCAGGGAAAATTGTCGTGTGTCCTGACGATAGTGGCGATGCGGATATTGGTCGAATGACGGTGGGTTTTCAGAGAGACAAGGTTATCGAGCATGTGCAACAGGCACTTGATTCCGGCGCGCGCTTGCGCTTTGGCCAAGTGCCTACGCGGGACTCATTGATCGTGCAGCCGATTATCCTCGACCAGGTCACCCCGCAAATGCTCGTGTGGAAAGACGAAACTTTCGGTCCTGTGCTTCCCGTTATGAAATTTTCCAGCGAGGCTCAGGCTATTCGTGAGGCCAATGCCACCAGTTATGGCCTGTGTGCCAGTGTGTTTACGTCTGATCGCGAGCGAGGACTGCGCGTTGCGCGGGCGATGGACGTAGGTGGCGTCTCGATAAATAACGTCAACATGAGTGAGGGGAACCCAGGCTTGCCTTTCGGTGGGGCCAAAAAGAGTGGGTTTGGAAAGTTGCGAGGGCCGGAAGGGTTGTTGGGGTTCACCCGCAGCAAGGCTGTGTTGATCGACAAAGCAACGCCCAAGATCGAGGCCAACTGGTATCCCTATACCCAAGGAAAGTTCAGTCGCTTTGAGCATTTTATCAATGCGTTATACCGGCCGCGCCGATTCCAGCTTCTGGCCATTGCCTGGCATGGCTTCAGACTGGAATCCTTCAGCCAGAAACCACGTGAGTAAAGGGTCACGCTTAGTGGGAACTTCCGTTTGTAGTTGTTCGTACAAGTGGCACTGACGCTTCTACTCAATAAGAAAACATGCATTTTTATCACTGGGCCTACTGCGTTAGACGTTTCTTAACTGCCTTTCTCTTAATTCAATAACAATGAAAGGGTGTACCCATGAAGAAATCAACCCTTAGAAGTATTAACGTCTCTGTATTGACGCTGATCTCAATGAGCTCTGTTGCTTCAGCGGCACAGGCAGATGATGATATTGCCAGCTATTCGCTGGATGTGACTGCAAAGTTAGCCTCCGACATACGCAATCGAGGGACATCTGACTCGTTGAATGGCCCGGGTGCGAAGGTGTCTTTCACGCTTGCACATGAAAGTGGTCTCATCGGTTTGGTCGAACTCACAACGGTGAGCGACAAACAATATTTGAACAGTGACAAATACAACGCGCTTGTGGCTGGTGGTTATCGATTTGGCGACCCTGACGCCGTGCATTATGGCGTGGGCGTGGCCGCTGAGTTTTTCCCGGGTGGGAAATATCAGGCGCCGAGTCATTTTGATTTTGAAAATTTTGTGCCGACCGACGTGCGAACCACTAACTATGACGGTCAGTTTGCCTTTGTGGAGTTAGGGTATGGTGCGCTGGAGGCGCGGATCGCCACAGTTATTTCGAAAACTTATCGCGGTACTAATACTTCAGGTGTATGCGGCACGATGCTGCAGTATATGAGCGATCCCACGGATGCACTGAAGTGCTACGCTCGGGGAGACCATAACTCACGGGGCAGCATGTTGTATGACCTGGACTATAAGTACGCCTTAGGCGTTGCAACGACCTTGAAGTTGCATGCGGGTTATCAGCAGATCAAGAATTTTTCCGAAGCCAGTTTCTACGATTACGGCGTAGGCGTTGTCCATCAGTATCTAGGGTTCGACTGGGGTCTGGACTGGGTCTCACCCAGAACGCGGGTTCGGGAGTTGTTCATTGCCCAGGATGGCGATCATCAGCGACCCACGGACGAAAACAAGTGGGTGTTTTCCGTTTCCCGTGTTTTTTGAGTACTCGGCGAGCACTATAACGGCGTGACCTCCACTCACCTGGCTCAGAGGCGTGTCTGCGAGGGGATGGAGGTCTTATTCCGTCGGCTGTTCAGGCGATGGCTTGCCTGGGGCCATGCCCAGTCCATCGCTTGAACGCTCTGCGAAAGTTGTGAGCGTCGCTGAACCCGACTTCGTAAGCTATTTCGTCAAGTGTCAGTCGAGGGTTGTTCAACAGGGATAACGCACGGTTTTTGCGTAAGTCATCCAGTACTGCCTGGTAAGACAGGCCATGCTCGGTCAAGCGTCGGCGCAATGTACGGTCGCTCATGCACAACTGCGATGCGACGGATGACAGGCTGATTGTATGGCGCAGGTCGCGTCGTACTATGCGCTCTATTGACTCGATGAATTCGCTTTCGCCGGATTTCTGATGCTCGCTGATTTTCAGCAATTCAAGGACCTGCCGGTTGCTCAGCGAATCATGTGTGGCGATGGGTTTGTTTGCCCAGCGGGCGTCACACGTAAAGGTGTTGTCTTTTTGATCAAAGCGTATAGGGCACTTGAACAGTTGTTCATATTGAGCGGCATAGAGAGGCCTTGGATGGCTCAGCTCAATGGAGGCCGGTGTGAACTCTTCTCCAAGAAGTGCGCGTGCGATATTCAGGAACACCCCGAAGGCTTCTTCGACCAGAAATGTCTGGATATCGGGTTCGTGAAAGCCGCAGATAACCCTGATTGAAAAGCTTCCGGCGTTCTCTACTTTTTCAAAGTTCAACAACGCTCCGGTATGTTTCTGCATGGCAATGCCCAAGTCGATGGCGCTCTCCAACGTAGCACTGGTCAACATGGCATAACCGACCAGCCCCATGGAGGCAATGCTCTCATGGGCACTCATGTCCAGGCCGAGACTACGATTGCGGCCTTTGGTCATGTCCAGTGCACGTCTGATCATCAGGCAAGCCTGCCGAAAAGACACACGACTCTGCGGATTGGATAGATCTGCAACATCAAAGCCAAGTCCGATACACAGCCGGTTCGCATCTATCCCCAGATCCACGCTTACGTCAGCCAAGCTGCGCAGGAGATTCACTTGTAATTCGGCTGTTGCGTAGCGAGATGATCCGATCATTTGCAGTAACCTCTTATAATTTGGAAGGGAGGTTTTTATGTCTGTCTGAGGGCTTCCCTGGCGTTGGGGAAACGCATCCGGGAAGGAGATTCGAGGAATCTCCCTTTATCCATTTGAGGGTGCTGGCTTGACGCTCAAAAGGAAGTGTAGCCGCCGAATGATTAATACATGATCGTCTGGGCTAATCAACGGGGAAGTGAAGGATGCTTCAAATGTTTCCGTTGCGCTAAGGACAACTGCCCGGGGCGGCCTAGTTATCAATTGATCGTCGGGCTGCCGGACGTGGTGGGTACGTCACGGCCCATTTTCAATGTTGTAGCATTGTTGCGTAGGCGTTGGCGGGGCGAGCCGATCGAAGCGAAAGCCAGACGAATGGCGTCGTAAACGCAATGCCCAGGCCAAGGCCGCAGGCGAACTGAATAGCACCGAGCTGAGAGAACAACGACCCCGCCACAGCTGTTCCAATTCCGGCTCCCAGGAAGGTGATAACGACTGTTCTTGCGATGAGTGAACCGTCAGGATCAACGTCCGAAAGCAGCCCGCTGAGGAAGGGAATAATGATGAAAAATGCTGTATTCATTATCACTTGGCTCAAGAAAAAGGACCACGCGTCGCCCTCCAGGAAAAACCAGATAATCGAGCCTGCCAGCATCAATTGAGCAAACCAGATAATACTCAGTCTGTGATTGTGGCAGCCGCGGATAGAGGGCACGATCGCGCCAGCAAACCCCAGAAACGACGAGATCGAGAGCAGCACGCCGGTTGTGGTGCCGGTCAATCCGGCGTGGCTTCCAACAAGCGTTGACACGGCCCACTGAGACGCCTGAACGCCATAAATGAGGACAGTGCAGACCCAAACGCTCAACACCAACTTTTTTGGCGGTTTGATGCGTCTGGAAACCTGGACTACATTATGAGTGAGTTTGCCAATCGTGGTTATCCAAGGCGCAATCACTAGGGCGACGCCGGTCAGCATGAGAAACAGCCAACGGCTCAGCCAGCCTTCCGGCAGGTTTGAGATCATGATCAGGACGCTGCCGTTTATCCCGCCGGCAATCAGATTGATCTTGCCCCATAACCGATCGGTTCCCATGCGCTGGGAGATCGCCGCCCCCACAATGACAAACAATGCTCCTTCACATAAGCCTGTCAGGCCTCGTGCTATGCAGACGCCAATCACGGTTGTCGCCATTGCACTGAAGAGCTGGCCCGTCACGATTCCCACTGTACCCAATAGCGTGAAAGTGCCTGCAGTGCGGGTAATCCAGCGTGGAAGCAGTGCACAACTTATGGCTATCCCCAATATTTCGACCCCAGCCATTTGTGTGGCGACGCTCTCGTCCAACTGAAACCTGAGCATGACCGAGGCCACTAGGAAAGGTGTCAGGCTGAGGCCCGCGGTAGCGAGGGAGTAGGCCAGAGCCAGTCGGATCACTGCGATTCCGCGTAGTTCAGAGCGCAAGGTGGGTAATTCAGATGATGCCGATGACATTGAGTCACCTCATTTTTGTTATTTAGGGGAGGAGCTTGTTATTGGCCGAGCATTAAGCGGGTCACTAGACGCGTCATGGCTCCGTAGGGGGCCGAAACCTTGTCGGACATGTTGAAGCGGCTCAGCTTGAATACGCCTCGAGCGTGAGACAGGCGAATGAACCCCTCATAGCCGTGATAGGCGCCGGTTCCACTGTTACCGACACCTCCAAAAGGAAGGTCGTCCTGGGTAGCGTGCAGCATCGTGCCGTTGATCGTCACCCCGCCGGAGCGAGTTTGTTCAAGCAACTGATCAACGAAGGCGCTGTCATTCGAAAAACCATAGAGCGCAAGAGGTTTGGGGCGAGCGTTGATAAAGGCGATTGCTTGTTCGAGATTGTCGTAGCCAATGACGGGTAACAATGGCCCGAAGATTTCTTCGCACATCACGTCGGCGTCCAGGGGCACATTGGTCAGAATGGTTGGGGGCACTTTGCGCTCATCCGTCCCGCGGACCATACCGTTTTGCCAGATCCTCGCCCCACCGGCTCCTGCCTGATCAATCATTTTCATCAGTCGATCGTAGTGTCTAGGCGAGATGATCGAGGTGTAGTCCTTATTTCCTTGGATGCTCGGATACAGCTGTTTCGCGGCGTTTAAACACTCTGCGGCGAAGGTGTCCACCAAGTGGCGCGGTACCATGGCGTAGTCGGGAGCTACACAGGTTTGGCCGGCGTTGAAGAGTTTGCCTATTACAACCAGGCGTGCAGCTTTCTTTAAGGGGAAATCCGAGCCGATGACCACTGGCGACTTACCTCCGAGCTCAAGTGTTACCGGGGTCAAGTTACGTGCGGCGGCGGCCATAACATGCCGACCCACATTCGTTGAACCGGTGAATACCAGGTGATCGAAGGCCAGTTCACTGAACCGGCTGGCCAGGGAGGCATCGCCTATGATCACGCTGATTTGCTCGGCAGGAAAAATTTCGCCTAGCAGGCGTTTGAGCAGCTCAGCCGTATGCGGGGTGAGCTCTGACGGTTTGAGCATTACCCGGTTGCCGGCGGCTAGCGCTTCCATAAGCGGTATCAGTGTTAATGTCAGCGGGTAATTCCAGGGCGCCAAAATGCCTACGACGCCTAACGGCTGGTACATCACACGTGCAGTGGCCGGCTTGAACGCCATGCCCACTTTACGTTTGCTGGGCCGCATCCAGCTTTTGAGATGGGCGCGAATATGTTTGATGCCATTGACGATGGGCATCAATTCGCTGAGTTTGGTTTCAGCGAACGAGCGGTTGCCGAAGTCTTTGCAGACCGTCTCGATGAGCACATCATGATTGGCCTTAATCAGCTGCAATAAGGCCTCCAAGTCCGCCATACGCTGCTTGTAGTTGGGCGCGCCGTGTACGAGCACAGCTTGTTGCTGAGCGTCGAAAAGTGCTGTGAGCGGGTCGTTATCCTGGATCGAAGGGCTTTGAATGCGCGCTGGATGGTTCATTACGTTATGTTCCTGGCGTAGTGCCTTGAGGAAAGAGAAGGAGCGGGGCTGGCTCGACGCTGTCAGAAAAAGCTCTTGCCTTCGCCACGATAAGTAAGAACACGATCCACCACTCGCCCGTTGCGGATAAGAAGCAGCTCATTAAATCGCTCGCAGAGCTCGCCCGCTTTGGCATGACGGAACAAGACGGGGTCGCCGATCTTCAACGCCGATGCCAAAGGATGGCGCAACGGTGTCTGGACCTCGCCGGCCGCCTCGTTGTCAATCAAGGTGCAGCCAGCCGGCAACCATGGGGTTGGCAAGCGATCCTTTCCCGCCGGCCCGGAAGCGATGTAGCCACCGCCGGAACAGACCATTACACCAGCGTCCTGTGTTCGCGTGACAGTCAGTGCAAACCCTGCGGACGGGAGCAGTTCAAACGCCTGGTAATGGTCGAACAGCGTGGGCGCATAGAGCCCGGAACCCGCTGCCAGCTCAGTGACCGATTTGTCTTCACGGGTACTTTCGAAACTGCCTGTTCCGCCGCCGTTTACGAAGCGCAACTTATGCCCGGCGTCCAGCAAAGCCTTCACAACGTCTTGTCGCCGAGCGTTAACTTCCCGGATGGACCTTCGCTTGAGATAGCGGATGATTTTATTCTTCAGGGCTTGCCCCGGCACCGCGTCCATCAGGCCGGCAATTTGTCCTTCGTAGCCCATGAGGCCTTCGAGCATCACCCCTCGGCGCTCGACAATCTGATTGGCCAACTTCAGGGCCTTGACAGCATCATTGATGGGCGAGCGATGTACTCCAAAATAAAGCCCAGGAAAATTGGAAGACATGTCCAGATCGATCGACAGCGGAATTACGACGTCTTCGCTAAGGGCGATTTCGTTGATCGCCACGACTTGTGCCAAGTTGTCGACCATTAAGGTGATAGATCGGCCCCTGCGCAGTTGGGCAGTCACTTTGAGAATCTCGCGTACATCTACGGTGGGGTAGGCTACGACGATATCGTCGAACCCCTGACTGGCCAGCCAGGCGGCTTCGCCTGCGGAGTAGCACAGCAGGCCCTGCATGAACGGGCCAGCCTCCATGATCCGACGAATCATTTCGACGCAGCGTACTGACTTCGTCACCAGCCGTATAGGCAAGGGGCCGGCACGCAATCTCAGTTGCTCCAGATTGATCAGCAAATGGTCCAGATCTATGAACGCAGCAGGCAACTGATAGTCAGCCAAAATCCCACGGTAATAGATGTAGTTTCGTACCGGTCCCGCAAGGGGAATTTTTGTCTCTAAGCAGCTCATAGGCTTTCCGGTGGGATCATCAGGTAAAGGAATGGGCAACTCGCCTCGTTTTAATGAGAGTAATCGGCGGATAGGAACTGAAACAGGTTGAGTCAGGACCATCTAGGGGTCCGAAAAGGCCACAATTGACATTCGATGAGCCTGGCCTGCATGGACTCCAAACTGGCCTCTGGGCGGCCCCGAATTTCGTGATCACACTCATACACTGGAGGCGTCGAGAACGTCTTTAATTGGGAGCGTGATGAATGAAGTATGCGTTGATTACTGGGGCATCCAGAGGTATCGGAGCGGAGTTTGCCAAGTTGTTCGCTCGGGATGGTGTTGGCGTTATTTTGTGTTCCAGTCCGCGGGGTTGGGATGAACTCCAGGCCCAAGTGCTGGAGCTAAAATCGGTATTTGGAGTGGAGGCCTACGCACTTTGCCAAGACCTCTCTTTGCCTGGCGCCGCCGCCGCACTTATCGAGCAAGTCAATGAACTGGGGTTGCCCATCGAATATCTCGTAAACAATGCAGGCGTCGGTATTGTCGGCATCGAATTTCAAGGCTACGACCAGGCTCAAATGACCGCAATGCTTCAACTCAACGTTGTAACGTTGTCTGAATTGACGTTGCATTACGTCAAACAAATGCTCCCGCGGGGGCGTGGCCGGATCCTCAATGTCAGCGCGGCATCGGGCTATATCATTCCTCATGGCTTGGAAACGGGGTATGCCGCTTCTAAGTCTTATGTCATCAGCCTCTCCGAGGCGCTCTCGTGCGATTTACGCGGCACGGGCGTGACCTGCACCCATGTCGCCCCCAGTGCCACGAAAACCGCTTTCTTCTTTAATGCAGGTCTGGTCGATGATCGTCGACTCGCCAAGCTGGGTTACAGTCAGCCGCAGGAGGTTGCTCGTGCTGGATACCAAGCCATGCAGGCAGGACATATGTCTGTGGTGCCGGGGCTGAGCAATAAAATCATCATTTGGCTGGCGCGTATTTCACCTTCCAGGTTACTGACCGGGATTATTTCCAGCTATGTCGTTACACGCAAATTGGATTGAGTGTTCGGTCACCGCAGCAGGCTGTTCCCCACGCAGTGTGAGTCCGGGCCGAATCAGGCCTGGAACCTGCCGGCAGCAAGGCTATAGGCATGTGCGATGCCGTACCTCCCCACACCGCTTGCCGATTAAACCTGCCAGTGAAGTACTCAGTGTGGGTTGAGATCATCTTTAAAGGATCGTTGCAATAGGTGATGGCGTCTCGTACATCTGTCGTGGAACTGCGTTTTTGCGAGGGCCGTGGGACGCCTCGTTTTACGCATTTGGTACAGGCGCCAGCCGATCCAAATGACTGACAATCATAGAAGCGACCATCGCACAGACGCTCTTGGGGTTCAGCGACTCATCAAACAACAGCTCAATGGTTGCGTGGATCATCTCCACCGCCACCCTGGCCGCTGTAGCGAGCTGCTGTGGATCTACCTGTGGGAACACCTGCGCGAGAATTTCTGCCTGTGCGCCGGATACTCGCCGGTGGGAGTCGATCCTTACATGCTCCAGCGCGGGTACCGCGCGCAGCCCCTTGAGAATCCACATGCCGCCCAACGTGGCGTCAGTGACCCGATAGGTGGCCAGGATCAATTCGGCTAGCGCAGATTCCAGGGCTTCGGGCGGGCCAGACAACAATTGCGGGGTGATCCAATGGTCAATCAGGCCGTTCTGTTTTTCCAGCAGGCGCTCACCCAGCACGGTCAGTAGCGCGTATTTGTTCGGAAAGTAGCGATATAGCGCCGGCGGGGTCAGCCCTGCACATTCGCAAACCAGGTTGGTGGACAAACGCTCGATTCCCACATCGCACAGAGTTTGCGCGGTCGCGACCAGTATCCGTTCGTAGGTTTCAGTACTGCGCTGCTGTGCAGGCGGCTTCTTGTGTTCCTTGGTTTTCCCGGCGTTGGAGGCGCGGGTGCTGGCAGTGTTGAGCTTGGCCATAGGTACCTAGCAAAAAAAGGTTTAAGACTCAGCGTATCAAAATGAAAAAAAGTGTTGCTGAGGCCGTTAATGGTAGTTATAACTATCGTGTAGCGATGACTATCATAACCGATGCGTCATTAGTGTGACGGTCTCTTAAAACAAAAAATACAGGTGATGACTATGAAGAACGTGCGGCAATGGCTTTTCCTCTCACTGGCACTGATGTGCTCTTCCAGTGGCTATGCGGCGGTGGGCCCACAGGAGGCGAAGGGCCTGTGGCTCACGTCGGAAAAGGATGCTGTGGTCAAGGTCGATGATTGTGCCGACAAACCCGGCGCGCTGTGTGGAAAGGTAGTCTGGGTCAAGGACGTAGCCTCCACCACCAGCGATTGCGGCGTGAAGATCATGCAACTGGATCGGTTCGACCAGGAAGCGTGGCGCGATGGTTGGGTGTTTGATCCCCGTGATCATAAAAAATATAAAGGCGTCGTTCGGGTCAAAGAGGGGGTCCTCAATGTCCGCGCTTTTGTCGGCACCGAGATCCTCGGCAAGACAGAGCAATTTGAACGCGTTGCCTCACTGCCTCCTGCACCGGTTTGCACTTTGTAAGTCCGACCTTTCTTGTGGGAGAGCCCCATGCGTGCAATTACACACCATTATCTGATGGCGGCTTTGCTGTGGCCTATCGTCAGCCCGTCTTTGGCACTCGCCGACGAGATGGCCAGCTATGCAATCGATGTCACGGCTAGGGCCATGTCCGATGTCAGAACCCGGGGCGTGTCGGACTCCTTGAACCGGCCGGGTGCCAGAGTCACCATTCAGGTCGCCCATGAATCAGGCTTGGTGGCGCTGGCCGAATTCACCACCGTCGACAAGAAGCAATTTCTTGAAGGGGATGGTCTTGGTGTCTTACTCGCGGGCGGTTATCGTTTCGGCGATCCTGAGGCTTGGCACTACGGCATGGGTCTGGCAGCGGAGATTTTCCCCGGTTCGCAATTCAAAGCGCCGAACAAATTCGATTTTGAAACCTTCACCCCCACCGATGAGCGTAGGAGCAACTACAACAGCCAGTTTGCCGTGTTGGAAATCGGTTACGGGGCGCTTGAAGGCCGAATTGCCCGGGTCTTGTCCAAAACCTACCGTGGCGCCAATACCGGCGGTGTGTGTGGAGCTCAGTTGCAGTTCCGTGACGATCCCACCAAGGGTTTGGAGTGCTACGCCAAGGGGGATCGCAACTCCCGTGGCAGCATGCTCTATGACCTGGACTATAAATACCCGCTCGGGATGAATACCACGCTCAAGCTGCATGCCGGTTATCAGCAAATCGTTAACTTCTCAGAAGCGAACGCGGCCGACTACGACATTGGCTTGATCCATCACTTGTGGGGCTTCGACTGGGGGCTTGATTGGGTGACCGCCAAGACGCGGGCACGCGAGTTGTATATGGCCGAGGACGACGGGCATGTGCGCTCCACAGATGACAACCGTTGGGTTGCATCGATTTCGCGTACTTTCTGAGTAGACCCTTATGACTTCGCTTTTCTTATCCCGGACGCCTCAGGCGGCCACCGGTCTGGAGCAACTCGTCCTCGCGGTGGACCTCGGCACCTCCGGTTGCAAGTGTGCCCTGGTCTCATTGGAGGGCGAGATTCGTGCGTGGGCATTTCACAGTGTGCCGTTGCATGTGAACGGGTTGAGCGTTGAGCAGGAGCCGCAGGATTGGTGGAATGCCTTTCTGCGCGGCGCCAACGAACTGTTGAGCGCTGATCCCGTGCGGCGGCGCCAGGTGATCGCCGTGTGTTGTTCGACACAGAGCGAAGGCACGGTGTGCGTGGATCGAGACGGAGTGGCGATTGGGCGCGCGATGTTGTGGCTGGACAAACGAGGGGCCGGTGCGGTTAAAAAACGCATGGGAGGAGGGCGGTTCAGCCTGGCTGGGTACGGGCCACTCAAGCTCTGGCGTTCACTGCGCCTGACCGGTGGTGTGGCCTCGTTGTCCGGTATGGATTCGGCGGGACACATGGCCTACATCCTCGATCACGAGCCGCAGCGCTATGAGCGAACCCACAAGTTCCTCAATGTGCTCGACTATATGAACTTGCGCCTGTCAGGTCGCTATTGCGCTACCAGCGACTCGATGTTGACAGCATGGATCACCGATAACCGCGACCCTCATTGCATCCGCTACGACGACGGCCTGGTCAAGGCCCTGGGTGTTGAAGCCGGCAAACTACCTGAGCTGGTCCGTTCCACCGATGTTATCGGCACGTTACGCCCGGAGCTTGCAGAGGCCCTCGGACTTGCGCGCACAACGCAAGTGGTGGCGGGCGCCGTCGACACCTCCGCGGTGGCCGTCGGCGCCACCGTCAGCGACTTTGCCCCGCACCTGTATCTGGGGACCTCGTCGTGGGTGGGCGCACACGTCCCGTTCAAAAAAACCAGCGTGAGGCACCATATTGCTGCGGTGCCCAGTGCCGTCAACGGCCGCTACCTCGCCATGGCCATGCAGTCGGCGGCGGGGGCGAACCTGTCTTTTCTGCGCGACAAAGTGCTGTACCACCCGGATGAGTTGCTCAGTGATGAACAGCAGCCGGACGTCTACGCCTTGCTCGACCGCATCGCCGCACGGGTGCCGCCGGGCTCGAGAGGGTTGATCTACACGCCCTGGTTGTGTGGCGAACGCTCGCCAATCAGTGATCCCAGCCTGCGCGCCGGTTTGTTCAACCTGAAGCTGGAGCACTCCCGCGAAGACATCATTCGCGCCTTTATGGAAGGGGTCGCGCTGAATACGCGTTGGATGTTCGAGCCGTTCTCGCGCTTTCTCGGTCAGCCCAGCGAAGTGATCGTCGCTACCGGTGGCGGTGCCCAATCGGAAGTGTGGTGCCAGATCATTGCCGACGTCTGCGGGCGTGTTATCCAGCAACCGCAGAACGCGATCCAGACTAACGCCCGCGGGGCTGCATTTATTGCGGCGGTAGCGTTGGGCAAGTTGCAGTTTCACGACCTTCCGAGTCTCAAACGTCCCCATCGCCTGTTTGAACCGTCCCGGGTCACCCGCGCGCTTTATGACGACCAATTCGCCACGTTCCAGGAGGTCCGCAAGCGCCTCGCGCCGCTGTATCGGCGCCTGAATCCCACACAGGAGAGTGCCTCATGAGTCATGTGCAACAACAAATCGTCGAGCTTTCACAGCATCTGTGTCACCGCGGTTTTTTTGCGGCGACGGGCGGTAATCTCGCGTTGCGCATTGATGCGCAGCACATCGCTGTTACGCCGTCGGCCACCGACTATTTCACCATGCGCCCGGAGGATGTGTGTGTGCTGCGCCTCAAGGATCTAACGCAGCTCTCTGGTGAGCGCGCGCCCTCGGTCGAGAGCGGACTGCATGCAAAAATCCTGCGTGCGCGGCCTGATGTGCAGTGCAGTATTCACACCCATCAGCCCGTGGCCAGTGCCTGCACCTTGCTCGGTGAGCCTCTGGATGTGGAGGACCCGGAGTTGTGGGAGTCTTTGGGCAAATATATTCCTTTGGTGGGGTATGCACCCTCGGGCTCCAATTGGTTGGCCGGTAAGTTCGGGCGGGCGATTAGCTGGGATCACAACGCTTACCTTATGCGCAACCACGGAGTGTTGTGCTGCGGTCCGAATGTTGAGACGACCCTGTCGCGCCTCGAGCTCCTTGAAACCTTTTGTCGTGACTATCTGTTAAGGCAAATCACCGAGCAGTCCCGTCATAAAGCGCATTCACCTGCCGCCTTGTCACGTCTGGTCGACGCCCTGGTGCGTTCCAGCGCTGTCAATGCTCACCCTTCTTCCGAGACCCCATCATGAACAAGCCTCTTGATCCAGCCACATTGCCTTCGCCGGCAGACTCAGCGGTTTCGCAATGGCCTGATGTTGACTCGCTGTATCGACGTTTCGATGCGCTGGTCAAACAGCCGATTCGCCCCTTGAAGCGCGAGGCGCTGAGCAAGGTCATGGGCTACTTCGACGAGCGTTGTCAGGGTTCGAGGCGGCTCGCTGAGGAGGCCAAAAAATTCATACCGGGGGGCGTTCAGCATAACCTCGCGTTCAACCATCCATTTCCACTCGCCGTCGCCCAGGCCAAGGGCGCGTACCTTACCGATGTGGACGGCAATCGCTACATCGATTTCCTGCAAGCCGGGGGGCCGACCTTGCTGGGTTCCAACCATCCGGCCATTCGTGAGCAGGTCAATCGGATTCTCGACGACTGCGGCCCGGTTACCGGCCTGCTACATGAATATGAGGTGAAGCTGGCGCAGTTGGTCTGCGAAGTGATGCCTGGCGTGGATATGGTGCGCCTGCTGGGTTCCGGCACCGAGGCCGTCATGGCAGCAGTGCGCCTGGCGCGTGCCTATACCCGCAAGAAATGGGTGATCAAGATCGGCGGTGCCTATCACGGCTGGAGTGATCAGTTGGTGTATGGCATGCGTTTGCCGGGTACCGGCCGTATGGAGGCTGTCGGTATTCCTCGGGGCGCCACGGCCAACACTCAGGAGAGCCCACCGAATAACCTCGATGCGTTGCGCCGGCGCTTGCAGATCAATCGACTACGTGGCGGCACGGCGGCGATCATGGTGGAACCCTTTGGTCCGGAAAGCGGCACACGCCCGGTGCATCCGGATTTCAATCGTCAATTGCGCAAGCTCTGCGACGAGTTCGATACGCTGCTTATTTTTGACGAGGTGGTCACCGGATTTCGCGCCGGCTTGGGTGGCGCACAAGGCTATTTCAACGTGATGCCCGACATTACCGTGCTCGGGAAATGTTTGACCGGCGGCTACCCCATGGCCGGTGCGATCGGTGGGCGTAGAGATGTCATGCAACTGCTCGCGGGCGGCATTGGCACATCGGCTCGGCGCGCCTTCGTCGGTGGCACGCTGTCGGCCAACCCGTTGTCCTGCGTGGCGGGCTACTACGCATTGATCGAGGCGCGCAAACTGAATGCGCCTGCCCTTGCGGGACGTGCCGGCGACCGTATGCGTAAGGGGCTTGAGGAAATTATCAACCGTCGTGGGTTGCCCTATGTGGCCTACAACATGGGCTCAATCGTGCATCTGCAAACGTCGGGCGTGCTGTTGCTGGACACCAGCAATCCGCTCAAGCTACTGCGAGCACGCAATGAAGCCAAGTCGCGCAAGCACATGATGGAAGAAATGGGCGCTGCGTATACGGCGCACGGTTTGATCACGCTGGCGGGCAGTAGGATCTATACCAGCCTGGCCGATACCGACGAAGTTATCGACGACGCGCTCGAGCGCTTCGACGCCGTTTTTCAATTGGTGTGAGGTGAGCGCGATGCAAGATGTACTGAGACAACAGTGGCTGGAGCTCCGGCAACGGCTGAGCAGCCTGGTGGAGTCGAGAAGCAGCGTTTCTTTGCGCATTCCGGGCAAGGAGCGCATGTGGTGGGGACGGCTCGATGATGCGGCACCCATCTGTATCGACTGGCCAGTGCATGTTACAGGTGACAGCCAGACCCATCATGCGATCTATCAAGCGCGGGCCGATGTGGGGGCCGTTCTGCTGGGCGGTGGCGATTTCGCCAGGAGCCTGCGGGACTTTGGTGGGGTGATGCCGATTTTATTTGACGAGCAAGCTCGGCATATTGGCCATATGGACGGACCGGCTGCTTCAGTCCAGGACATTGCCGCCGCGCTGCAACGTGGCGGCAATGCAGTGTTGATCAAGGGCGTGCCCGTCACCCTGGGTACAACCGGCACCCGGATGGCGCTGAATGCGCAACTGTTTGAAAAGTGCGCCAAGGCCTTCACCCTCGCCAAAGCGTCCGGCGCCAGAATGACGCTGTTGCCTTGGTGGGTGGTGTGGGTTGCCAACAGCCGCCTGATGAAAGATGAAAAACGTGCGACGCAATGTTTTGCCCGAGGCGAGATTCCACCGGAAAACCGCGGTTACTGAAAACCCTTCAAGAGGTGTAACGCCATGCACATGTCGTCCGTTGTTTCCCGTATACACCTGGGTTCGGCCTTGGCGCTGGGCTCTATCGCCGTATTGATGGTGGGGCTGCAACCCTTGCTGCTGGGAGAATTACTGGCGCAAAACCGACTGTCACTTGAGGGCGTCGGTTTGGTCGCAATGGGCGAAATCCTCTCGCTGGGGTTGGGCGTCGTCCTGGGTGATTTATTACGCTCTGTGTTTAGCCTGCGACTGGTTACAGTCGTTGCCATTCTGGCTGCATCGGGCATGGACCTGGTCACGGCCAATACCACTGGGGATAGCTCACTCGCACTGACGCGGGCATTGGCCGGGTTGGCCGAAGGTTTGATGTTGTGGGGGACCGTGAACCTGATCGTCCAAGGCCCTGCACCTGACCGCGTGGCGGGTGTGTTCATGGTGGTGCAAACCCTTGGTCAGGCGTTGGTAGCTGCGGTGCTGGCTTATTGGGTACTGCCCATTCAGGGCACATCGTCATATGGTTTTGTATTTTTGGGGGCGCTGACGGCGGCTTCTTTGCTGTTGGTCCGGTGGCAGCCTATCCGGCTTGCCAGTCAGCAGGCACTGCGAACGAATGAGGGTGGTTTCAGTTGGGGCCTTAATCACCTGCTATTGCTGGGGCTGGTCTTTATGCAACTCAGCGCCATAGGTGGTCTTTGGGCTTACCTTGAGCCGTTAAGCAAATACGTGGGGCTTGGTGCACAGAACTCACAATTACTCATCTCCGGTACCCTGTTTATGCAAGTGGTGGGTGGGTGCCTGGGGATTGTCCTGGTACGCCGGGTCTCGGATTTTTCGTTGTTGGCAGTTGCCGCGTTGCTGTTGGGCGGCATCGCACTAGGTATGTATTTCTCTGCCGATATGGGCGTCAGGCTATTCCTGATGTTGTGCGGCGCGTTTGGCTTGATCTGGCTGATGTTGACGCCTTTCCAGGTGCGTATCGCGCTACAACTTGATCACTCGGGGCGGATAGCGGCGCTGGTGCCAGGTATGCAACTGCTGGGATGCGCCTTCGGCCCCTTAATGGCGTCGCAGTGGGTAGTGGGGGAGAACGCCGAGTACGTGTTGCTGGTCAGTACCGCGTTCTCGCTGCTTGCATTGACGCTGGTCGGCTTGCTCCGCCAGTGCCCGGCAAGCAAGCGTGTCAGCTTCGCGCGCAAAGTCGTGCTGGTAGTGGGGGCGTCCTCCGGTATGGGGCGAGGGCTGGCTGTGCGTCTGGCACAGGAAGGCGCCTGGGTAGTGGCCACGGCCCGGCGCAAGGAGCTGTTAAATGACCTTCAACTGGAAATCACGCTTCAGGGAGGGAAATGCCTGGTTTCAGCAGTGGATGCCTTGGATGAGGATGCGGCGGCCGGTCTCGTGGATGAAATTGTCGAGTTATACGGTCGTCTGGATGTGGTCGTGCTCAACGCCGGCGGTGCCCCCGCGTTGGATATGCGGCAGATGACAGCAGCCGACGTCACTGCGTATATGCGCTCGAACTACGATGTGGTAGTCAACTATCTATTCCCCGCCTTGGAGCAGATGAGTCGCCAGGGGCATGGTTTTGTCGTGCACACCAATTCCCTGGCGGGTTTCCTGGGGGTGACGTTGCAAGGGCCCTATAGCGCCGCCAAGGGGGCACTGCGCCTGTTGATCGATACCTGTCGTATTGAGTTTGGTAACCAAGGTATTCGCTTTCTATCGCTCTACCCAGGGTTTGTGGCCACCGCGCAGACCGCGAACGATGGCATGCCGGCACCGCTGGAAATTTCTGAAGCGGCCGCCGTCGATCATATGCTCTACGCGATGCGCAGCCAACGTTGGGACTACTTGTTTCCTTGGCCAATGAGGTGGCTGATCCGTTTGGCCAGGGTTCTGCCCAAACCGATCACGCTCTGGGTATTGCGTCGAGAGTTGCCGGTGTTGGCCAATGACAGCGGCGTGTCTTCACCCATGATCGTCTTCAAGGACACCTCGGCATAGAGCGTGTCAGGCGGTGCGCTGCGTATTCGGCACCGCCCCCGTCCAGCGTTTGAAGGCGCGCCTGAAGCCGCGGGCATCGCTGAAGCCAAGGGTGTGGGCGATGTCGGCTATCGACATAGCGGTGTTTTGCAGTAAGTCGCAGGCTCGCTCGTGCCTGATCCGATCCAGCAGGCCGCTGTACGTCACGCTCAGGTCTGTCAGGCGACGACGCAGCGTACGTTCACTCATGTTGAGCTTCTTTGAAAAGCTCTGCAGGGCTTCAGGGTCGTCGAGGTTGAGGCGAATATGACTGGAGAGGGTTTCAACCAGATCGTTGCGCGAGTCGCGTCGGTTCATCATTTGATCCAATTTAGCTCGCAACGGGCCACACGCCATGTCGTCATAGTCCGGCAGACGCGTGTTCAACCAGTGAGGTTCGCAGATCAAGCGATTTTTCCCGGCCATGAATTTAACCGGACAACGAAATACCCGCCGATAGGCCTGGGCATAATCCGGGCGCGCATACGATAACTCCACCCTGAGAGGGTTGAAGGCTGGCCCTATAAGCCGCCGCACCACGGACACAGCGCTCGAAAAGGCTTCCTCGATCAAGAAGGGCTCAATTTCAAGATCAAACACTTTGGGTTTGACCTCAATGATGAACTCGTTAGGATGAAAGCTGGCACGGTGCTCCAGCAACGCGCCGGTATCACCTTGATGTTCAAGTCCATAGGTGATGGCTTCATCCAAGGTTTGACAGGTCAGCATGGCCAGGCCTGCCAGCCCCCAGGACACCGGTGTCTGACGTATGCCGGTAGCGAGCCCTAATGCAGGGTCTTTGACTGCGCGCTGCGTTCGGACAATCAGCATTCGGGTCTGCCGATAAGACAAGCGCATATCCAGATCAAGCAGCTCGGTATAGCCGAAGCCTAGACCACGACAAATGCGTTCCGTCGACAGTCCGCTTTCCATCAACAGGCTGAACAAGGCCCGTGCGACGTTGGGAACCACCACGGCTGCATCTTGTTGGGGGTGCTGCGTCCAATGCTGGGCAGCGGCTGCGGGTTTTAACATGGGTCGAACTCTCTGCATCGGATGGGGCCGGTGGAGGTCACCCCTACCGCCGGTAATCTAGCACCTCACTTACTGCTCTTGCTGGCATGTCGGATAAGTTTCTTGCGCACGCAGCTTATCTGTCCGCAATGGTCCCCTGAATGGCCGTGAAAGGCTCATCGAAAGCACCGACTTCCCTTTAGATTCCGGTTCGACACTGAACTGAATTTCCAAGGAAAGCTTAATGAACCCAGAACAAGACGCAGCGATTATCGAGCGCGGAAATACCGCCTGTATTATTGGCGCCGGGCCGGGCGGGCTGAGCGCCGCACGTGCACTCAAAGCTAATAAAATCGCCTATGACCAATTCGAGCGCCATTCGGATGTAGGAGGGATTTGGGACATCACCAATATCGGTACGCCCATGTACGATTCGGCGCACTTTATCTCATCCAGGGATCTTTCTGGTTTCGTCGGATTTCCAATGCCCAGGGACTTTCCGGAGTATCCATCCCATCGCCAAATAGCGCGTTACCTCAGAAGTTTTGCCGCCACGTTCGGGCTACGTGAGTCTATTCAATTCAATACGACGGTAACGCTGATCGAGAAAGATTCCGAGGGTCGCTGGTCCGTCGCCCTCAGTGATGGCTCAATACGGCGATATCGTTGGGTCGTGTTAGCGACCGGGACAAACTGGAAGCCTAACCACCCATTGTTTCGTGGTGAGTTCAATGGGGAAATACGTCATTCCAATTCGTTTCAATCCGGGTCGGAATTCCACGGTAAAAACGTGTTAGTGGTGGGCGCGGGTAACTCCGGCGCGGACATTTCCTGCGAAGCCGCTATTCACGCAAAACAAGCCTTTATTAGCATGCGGCGTGGTTACTATTTCATCCCCAAACACGTGTTTGGTATGCCTGCGGATGTATTCGGTGAAAACGGGCCACACTTGCCATTGTGGTTGGCCAGGCCCGTATTCAAGGTTCTGCTGAAGCTGCTGGTTGGAGATCTGACACGCTGGGGCTTACCAAAGCCAGACCATCGCTTGTTCGAGACGCACCCTATTGTGAATTCGCAACTGCTGCACCATCTTCAACACGGCAATATTGCAGTCAGGAAAAACATTGACCGACTGGAGGGCGATTTTGTCATTTTTGAAGATGGCACACGGGAAAAAATCGATTTGATTCTCTGTGCCACGGGTTTCAAATGGGGGGCGGAATGTGCCGAGCAGTTTTTCGAATGGAAGAACGGCAGACCTCTTCTTTATCTTTCGATGTTCAGCCGCACTCACCGTAACCTCTGCGCCATCGGCTACCTCGATCAGAATTCCAGTGCTTTCAAACTGTTCGATACCCAGGCGCTCACCCTGGCGGCGTATTTTCGCGCGCAATTGGATGGGCTCGACACGGCACGCCAATTCGATCAATTGATTCAGAGCGACGATCCGGATCTTAGTGGAGGTATTGAGTTCATTAAATCGGATCGGCATGCGGTCTATCTGGATGCTCGATCATTCACCGCTTACCTGGCGAAGTTGCGAACCGATTTGTATTGGCCGCGATTGACGGAAGACGTGTATGCGGCAATCAAGCTCGATCGGCCGTTTCCAGAGAGCGCTGTGCCTGTCATTCATGACGTGCTGGAGGAGAGTCTGCATGGCAAGTAACACTTCATTTACAGGCTGGATAGCGCTGATTACGGGGGGCGCCGGTGGGCTGGGGCGTGCTATCTCTGCTGCGTTGATCGCGCGAGGCGTCAAGTGCGTGCTGGTCGATATCGATGCAGCCCGCTTGGCCCAAGCCGCTTCCGCACTCGGGCCGCTGGCATTGACCTATCGAGCAGACCTTACTGATCGCGAGTCCCTTGGGGCGCTCGTAAACTATGTGGAAAACGAGATCGGTCGCCTTGACCTGTTGGTTAATAACGCTGGGATATTGAGCAATATTCCTTTCGAAATCAGGCCAGTCGAATCGATTGCACGTGAAGTTCAGCTCAACATGATGGTCCCTTTGGAACTATGTCAGGCCTTTTTACCGTTGTTGCAGTCAGCCAGGGATGGTCGGGTTATTTCAATCGTCTCCCTGGGAGGATTATTTCCCATGCCGGAAACATGCATTTATTCGGCAACCAAATTTGGCTTGCGTGGTGCCATGCTGTGCTTGGGGTTGGACAGCAAACGCTTAGGCGTGAAATTCACCATCGTGAACCCGTCGGCGACGGAAACGCTGATGCTGATGCGCGAGGCCATTGAAGATGGCAACAAGATGCAGTTTATGGACCCGCCTCAAATGCCCGAAGATGTGGCTAAAGCGGTCATCAAGGCGCTTGAAAAACCTCGGCTTGAACTGTTCGTTCGCCCCAGCGAATCATGGACCGCGCGTCTAGCGATGCTCGTTCCCGGAGTTCTACCGTACGTATTGCCCTTGTTTCGCCGCAAGAGTGAAAAGGGACATCGAAACTACGTCATATCGCTCGAACAGCGGGGTTTGATCACCAGAGAAGGTGAAGGCTGGCGCCTGAAATGACCCAAGGAGCATGAACAAAGCACCCAGGACAAAGCAGTCGATGAGTTTTACAGGTTCTATGAGAATGTGCATCTGAATAGACCAGCAAGGCGACTGCAGTTTGTCGGATCGACTATTGCAGTCGCCTTGCTGGTCGTAAGCGGCGCGTGATGATTACCCACGCGCGCTGCCTGATTTACCTGGGCGAAAAGCTCCCAGTTTTTTGTTGAACAACACAACGTAGAGCACAGGAATCAGCCCCAGGGTCACCAGTGTCCCCAGCGCCAGACCGCCCATCAGCGTGATCGCCATGCCTTCCCACAGTGGCCCGGCAAACAGCATCAGCGGGATCAGCCCGATAATGCAGGTCAACTTGGTCATGACGATGGGGCGCAGGCGTTTCACGGCGGCGTTCACTACAGCCTCGTACACCGGCAGGCCCTCGTGGATTTCCGCTTCGATACGTTCCAGCAACAGCACGGCGTTATTCACGATAATCCCCGCCAGGGATAACAGGCCAAACGTGGCCATGAAGCCAAACGGGTAGCCGGTGATCAACAGCGCGACCGCAACGCCGATCAATACAAAGGGGATTGCGGAGACCACGATCAGCAGCTTGCGGAACGAATTGAATTGCCAGACGAACAACAGCAGCATGGCGATCAATGCGTGAGGCAGGTACTGCAACAGCGCCTGGTTGGCATCTGCAGAGTCTTCAATTTCGCCCCCCAACTCGATGCGGTATCCCGGCGGTAAGGCCAGCGCAGCCAACTGTGGCGCCAGTTGCTCGACAATGGAGGTCGCCGTCAGCGAAGGGTTGTGCCCGACCACGGTGATGCTGCGTTCCTGATTGCGGCGTATCAGCGTGGAGGGTTCACTGGATGCGCCGATGTGTGCAATGGCCGTTAGTGGCAAGGGCGTCGAGCCGTCGGCCGGGTAGACCAGAATGCCGCGCAGATCCGGCGAGTCGTGGTTGGTCGCAGCGGGTTCGCGCACCACCAGGGGCACGCGGGTTTCGTTATCCTGCAGTGACGATACCTGAATGCCGCCGAAATGCAGTTGCAAGGCCTGGGCGATGGCTTGGGTTTCCACTCCGGCAAGGCGCGCGCTGTGCTGATCAACCTCGACGGTGTAGCGCGCCAGGCGCGTGCTCCAGTCATCGCGCACATCCAGTGTGCCCGGCACGTTACGCAGGGCCTTCTCAATCTGCCCGGCCAGCGAGCGTAGTACGTTCTCGTCCGGGCCAATTACACGATAGATGGCGACACCGGCCTCGGTGGTTCCCAGGGAAAACCGTTTGGGCTCGGCGCGCAGCTCAGGGTGTTGTTTGAGCAGATAGCGACGCATATTGTCCATGACCGCTTCGATATCCGGTCCCGCCTTGACGCTGACAGTGAAGTAAGCGGTTTCCGGTGCAGGCAACGGCGGGTTGAGGCCCAGCACGATACGCGGCCCGCCATCGCCCACGTAGCCGATGCTATCGACCACCTGCGGTTCCTTGCTCAGCCACAGGCTGATCTCGCGTACGCTTTGCAAGGTTCTGCGCGAGCCGCTGCCGGGCTCCAGGGTGATGGGCACCTGAAACTGCAACCGGTCCGACTGGGGCAGAAAGTCATAGGGCACACGCATCAGTTCGAAGAGGGCGGCAACCAGTAGCACCAGCATGGCCATCAGAAACAGAGTCTTGTGCCGCAGCACTCGGCAGATGATGGCCCGATAACCACGGTAAAAACCGCTGTCGTAGTTGCCCTCTGACGCCTCGTGGCGCGTAGCTTTGGCAAAATACAGGCACAACAACGGCGTAACCGTGATGCTCAGTAACCATGAGCCGAGCAGGGTAAGTGCCAGCACGATGGCCAATGAGCGCAGGTATTCATTGGTGCTGGTCTGGCCAAGAAAGAATGGCGAGAAGGCCAGCACAATCACGAGCGATGAGGTCAACAACGGTATTGCCAGGGTGCGTCCAGCTTCTTCGCAGGCCTGGCGCCGTTCTTCACCGGCATGCAACCGGCGTTCGATGTCCTCGGCAATCACAATACCGTTGTCCACCAACAAGCCGAGCGCGAGGATAATCGCGGCGATCGACACGGTTTGCAGCTCCACCCCCAGCATGCGCATGGCTATCAACGTACCCAGAATGGTCAGCGGTACGATGGCGCCTACCACCAGCCCGGTGCGCCAGCCCAGGAACAGCATGACCACGGCCATGACGATGACCACAGTCTCGATCATCACATGCTTCATTTTGGCCATTTGCTGATCGACCACATCGGCTTGAAACGTCACGATATGCGCCGAAAAGCCTAGCGGGAGTTGCTGTTCCAGCTGCGCCAAACGCGCGCGCAGGGCTGCGCCGAACTGATGAATGTTCTGCCCGGCGGCCATGGACACGGCCAGCACCACCGCGTCCTGACCCTGGTACACCGCGGCTGTCTGGGGTGGATCGGCAGCCATCACTGATACCTGTGCCATGGCGCCTAGCGTCACGGTTTGTGCGCCGCCACTCGAGTCAGGCAGTTGGATGGGCAACGCGCGCAGTTGATCCACACTGAGCAGTTCACCGGTCACGGTGAGTGTGGTGATCTGCCCGCCAATGTCGGCGATACCGCCTGGCGCCAGCACATTCTGTTGCTGCAATTGCTGGAACAGTTGGTGTGGAGACAAACCCAGGCCAGCCAGGCGCTGCGGGTTGAAATCAATCGATAGCTGTTGGTCCTGGATACCGTGCAAGGTGACCTGGCCAATGCCGGGTAATCCGCCCAATTGATCGCGCAGGCGCTTTAACGGCCCGCGCATCTCGCTCATGCTGTAGCCCGGCGCCGTGACGGCAATGGAGGCGACAGCGACGCGCCCGAAATTGTCGTCGACAAACGGGCCTTGGGTGCCCGGTGGAAAGCCGGCACCCGCTTCGGCGACTTTATTGCGTACCTGTTGCCACAGCACCCCAAGGTCCTTGATTTCATCGCGAGCCGTCACCTGGATCACCACGCTGCCGGGGTGGATGGTCGTCACGATGTTTTTGATCTGCGACAGCTCGCGCAGTTTTTCTTCCGTGGGGCGGGCCAGCAGCTCTTCGGCGCGTTCGCTGGGCAACCCAGGAAACTGGATACTCACCAGCGCATCGCGGATGGTCACCGAGGGCTCTTCCTGGGTCGGGAAGCTCAGGAATGTTGCCACGCCTGCAAGAAGGATCAGCAGGGCGGTGAACAACGTCAGGCGGCTCGCACCCAAGGCGTGACGGGTCAGGTTGATCATTCGGGTGTGCTCAAACGACTGGAGGGTGAGAGCAGGTTGACGGGCTGGCCGTCAGTGAGAAACGCGACGCCCGTGACAACCACTTGTTCGCCGCCCTTGAGGCCTTTGTCGATGGCGACACGGCCCTGGTCGATCAGGCCGATCGTGATATCACGTTGGGCGACCTTGCCCCGGGTTGGGTCATAGACGAATACCTGCACCTGGCTGGCATCACCGCCCATGCGCAGGGCCTGGACCGGGATGGTCAGCGCGAGCGGGGCAGGGTCCGCCAACCGCACATTGAGGCTCACGCCGCTGGGGAGCGCGAGGTCGTGGGCGTCCAGGTGAAAACGTGCGCTTTGCAACAGGCCGTTCTGCGCACGCGTCGACAAGCCTTCCAGCACCAGCGGCAGGGTGGACCCAGGCGCGGCCGGGTCGGCTGCGATGGCGTGGTCGCCAGGTTTGAGGCCGGCGGCCTGTTCCACCGGGATTTGCACGATGACCTGCAACGCGCCGCTGGCTTCGAGCTCCATCACCACTTGGCCTGCCGATAACTCGCTGTACAGCTGCGCGGGTCTTGCCACAACGCGGCCGTCAAATGGCGCAATCAGCTGGCCCTGGCGCTGATCGCGCCGCACCAGGTCCAGTGCCGTTTCATCGGCGGCCTGCTGTGCGACAGCGGCCTGCCACGCTGTTTCGGCTTGCTCCATGGCACTGGCCGCGACGCTGCCCTGGGCATACAGCTGCTGCTGGCGAACCTTGTTGTGCTTGCGCTCGCCGGTTTGCGCCACGCTGGCGAACAAGGCCGCCTGCGCTTGTTTCAGGCGTAACCGGACGGCCACCGTATCCAGCCTCGCCAGCACCTGGCCTTGTTTCACTGTATCGCCGACGTCGACATTCAACGCCATCAATCGGCCCGCACCCTCGAAGGCCAAGGCAGCGCGTTGGCGTTGGCGAACCACACCGGTCAATGGCGCGGTATCGGACCCTGCGGCGCGCACGCTGGCGACTTTCACCGACCTTACGGCGGGCTCCGGCACAGCTTCCTCACGCGAACAGGCCGCCATCATCAGGCAGGCAGCACCGAGCATCAGGGGACGGCCCCAAGGACGAAACAACTGAGCAAAACCCTGCATGCTGGACGCCTTGTTATCAGAAGGTGTAGTTGATAGCGAACATGCCCAGGCCGGCGCTCTCACGCCTCACCAGCGGGCTGTTTCGTGCCTGGTCGGCGTACTGGGTCAGCGTCAGGCTGACCAGCGTCGACCATTGCGCGTCCAGGCTGTGCTGCCAGTTCAAGGCGGCGGAGTAGGCGTAGATCCCGGCGTCGGCGTCGTATCGCCCGTAGAGTGAGCGTTGGCTCTGTGCCTGGGTGACGCCGAAGAAGGTCTGGTTGTAGCGGCCATCACCGGCATGGGCGTCGATATCCAGGGCCAGGGTGTCGCTGCCTGCGTGGAACAGGATGCCTTCCAGGCCGAACCGGTAGCGGTTGCCGCGATTCTCGCCGGCCATGCGCAGTTCGGCTTCGCCGCTGATCGACAGCCAGTCAAGCAACTGCTGGCTGAGGGTGAAGTCGGCAACGGTGGCGCCGTTGATATCGCCCATGCCGCGCAGCTCTCGATCGCCCGGGCGTGTGTTGCTGTCCTTGTCCTTGCGGCCCAGGTCGTAGTTGATTGCCGCGCTGGCGGCAAAGCCGCTGTCGGATTGAAACTGCACGCCGACGCCTCGGGTGGTGTCGGCAAACAGCACGCCACGCTGGATGCTGAACATCGGCAACACGAGGGCGCGGTAACGGTCGGCGCCCATGTAGCGCGGCGTGACGCCCATGCCGATTCCCAGGGTTGCCGTGGTCTCGTCGGCAGCAGGGCTGGCACCGGCCGCCTGTGCGTTGGTCATGAGCGTGCTGCATGTAAGCAGCGCGGCACCCCATAGCACGGCGCGGTTAGGGGGAGTGGTCAAGTTCATGGTGAAACCCTTTCTGCGGAGGAAAACAGTGGTGCGCCGGACAGCGCGCGATACAGTGCCAAGCGGTTGAGCAACAACTGATACGTGGCCTTGCGTAATGCGATGGCCGATTCAGCCAGGCGAATTGCAGCCGCCGGGTGCTCCGAACGCGCAGCCGCACCGGCGGCTATCTGCAGGTCGATACGCTTGGCTTTTAATGCGGTCAACGCCGCCAGATCGATTTGCGTGGTGGCGTTGGCCAATGCTTGTTGGCGTTGGCTCAACAGGTCGGCGATTTCGCGGAAGGCGTCCTGTACGGTCTTTTCGTATTGGGCGACAGCTGACTGTTGGCGCGCAGTGGCCAAATCAAGGTTGGCCTGGTTACGGCCACCGTCGAACAGCGGCAGGTTCAGTTGCGGTGTGAACAGCCACGCGCCGCTGCCGGATGAAAACAAGCTGCTCAAGCGTGGGCTGGCTATGCCTGCACCAGTGCTCAACGTGATCGAGGGGAAGAACGCCGCACGCGCGGCACCGATGTTGGCATTCGCTGCGCGCAGCGCTTCTTCAGATTGGCGCACATCGAACCGCTGCAACAGTCGCTGTGACGGCAGTTCGACCAGCCATGGCGGAGTGTCGAGGTCGATGACGGGGATTTGTGTGGCCTCCGTCGTAGGGGCGACCTGATAACCGGTGACCCATGCCAGCGCCTGCAATGCGCGCTCATGGTCGGCGCTTGCATCCTGCAATTGCTGGGTAGCTCGATGAACCTCCATGCTTTGGGTATCGACCATGTCCTGGGCTACCTGGCCTTCCTTTTGCTGGCCGACGAGCATGCTCAGCAGCTGGTTTTGGTCGTCGGAAATGGACTGCGTGTCGCCCTGCACGCCTGCTTGCAAGCGCTCCTGCAAATACAAACGTGCCACTTCAACGATCAGCGCCTTGCGCGCCGCCAGGGCGCCGTAGTGCGTCGCCAGGTATTCATGCTGCGCCGCGTCGGCCAGGCTGCGAACCCTGCCGAAAAAATCCAGCTCGAAGTCCGACACGCCCACGGAGGCGACCGCGATGTCCTGGCCATAACGCTCGTCGGCAGCCTTGTCGTGCAAGTGCTGGCGGTTGCGTTGCAGCCCCAGTGCCACCGTTGGCCAGCGATCGGCACGGGAAATGCCATACTGGGCGCGAGCCTGCTCGACCCGCAATAACGCCAGGCGCAGGTCCCGATTGTAGTTCAGGGCCTGATCAACCAACCGGGGTAGCTGCGCCGATGAATCCAGCCCGATCAGCAACTGTTTTTCTTCCTCGGTAAGCACCTCTACCGCGTTGGTCATGACCGATGGCGCGCCCGTTTCGGGGCCGCCGTGCAGGTTGTTCGGCACCTGCAGCGCGGGGGCCTGGTACGCCGGAGTCAGTGAGCAACCAGCCAACATGCCGACCAGCAGCAAAACCGTGCTTACGCGTTCAGACAGCTTGATAGGCTTGGACAGCGATGCAGTGGTCGGCATAGGATCGGTTCGCGAAAGTCAGGCGTAAGGCAATACTGGCAGCGGACTTTCAATGAACCGTTCGTGAATTATCAAGGTTTCATCAAGAGGCGTATTTGTGTCTGGAAAACGTATCCTTATCGTCGAAGACGACGCCGACAGCGCCAATATTCTGGAAGCCTATTTGCAGCGGGACGGCTTTGAGGTGGCGTTGGCCGAAGACGGCCACCGCGGTCTCGACCTGCACAAGAGCTGGCGGCCCGACCTGATATTGCTGGATGTGATGCTACCGCGCTTGAGTGGCACCGAGGTGTTGTCCGCCGTGCGTCGCAGCAGCGACACGCCGGTGATCATGGTCACGGCCATGGGCGACGAGCCGGAAAAACTGGGTGCCTTGCGTTATGGCGCCGACGACTATGTGGTCAAGCCCTACAGTCCGCGCGAGGTGGTGGCGCGGGTGCACGCCGTGTTGCGGCGTGCCGCGGGCAGCCAACCGGTGGAGCAACTGCTGCGTTATGAAAACCTGCGGATCGACCTCATTGCCTTTACTGCTGCCATTGAACGCGGTGATGGGCAACCGCAGCTGTTGGACCTGACACCCACGGAATTCAAACTGCTGGTCACGTTGCTCAAGACACCCTCGAAAGCCTTCACCCGCGATGAACTGCTCGAAATCTGCCTGCCGGACAGCGAAGCGTTGGCCCGCGTGGTGGACGCACATGTGCATAACCTGCGGCGCAAGCTTGAAAGCCAGGGCATCGCGGGTGTGCTGGTGACGGTGCGCTCCATTGGCTATCGGTTCAGGTGAGCAACATGCTTGAGAAATCACGGGGCAACGACAAACCGTTGTGGCGCTGGGTCGGCATGCGCATGAGCCTGTTGGCGATCGGCGCCGTGGTGGTGATCGCCCTCTGCATGTGGATCAACTTCAGGCTGTCAGACCGAAATTTTTTGCAGCACTTGCCGCCGGCGGCGCGCGAGGAGTTGCTGCAGCTGCGCGCCGAGCCGCAGCTCAACGAGACACGCTTGCGCCAGCTGGTTGCCGAATACTATCCGGTGGAGTTCTTCCAGCCGGACATAGCCAACCGCGACTGGCTGATTCTGGCCTGCCTGGTGATGGCTGCCATCCCGATCATCATTGTCTGTGGCATGTGGTTTTCGCGACCGTTGTCCAGCCAGTTTTCTGCGATTGCCCAAGGTGCACGGCGCGTTGCCGGTGGGGATTTTTTCACCCGCCTGCCACCTCACAAACAAGCACCCGACGAGCTGCAACGGTTGGTCAGCGACTTCAACAGCATGACCACGCAATTGGAGCGCTACGAGCGTGATGTGCGTGAGTCTAGCGCGGTCATTGCTCACGAACTGCGCACGCCGTTGAATGCGGCTATGGGCCGAGTTCAGGGCATGCTTGATGAAGTGTTCCCGAGCGATGCCGTGCAGTTAAGCATGGTCAAACGCCAGCTCGACCAACTCAGAAAACTGGTGGATGACCTGCATCTGTTGTCGATGGCCAGGGCGGGCCGGCTGGTGCTGGAGCGCAGCGATTTTTCATTGGCCGCCTTGCTCGCGGAACGGCTTGCCTGGTTCCAGCCGCAACTGGATGAGGCTCATATTCAAACGCACGTCAGCATTGCAGATGGGCTTCATATCCATGCCGATCGTGATCGCCTGGGGCAGGTGCTGAACATCCTGTTCGATAACCTGCTGCGCTACGCGGGTGGCGGTGGCGAACTGAACGTCATGGCGCATAAAATTCATGATCGGGTCGTGATTGAAATCGGTGACCGCGGCCCCGGCATCGAGGCGCAACACCTGGACAGCGTGTTTGACCGTTTCTGGCGGGCAGAGCGTTCCAGGGCCCGGTACTCCGGTGGCAGTGGCTTGGGCCTGTCCATCGCCCGTGCCATCTGCCAGGCCCATGGTGGGACGATTACCGCAAGCAATTGCCCCCAAGGCGGGACCCTGGTCAGGGCTGAGTTACCAGCGTGATTACATGGCTTGCTGTCCGAACATACAGATAGGGTCTACATCAACTGCACGCTATCAAACACAAAGCCGGGGCTCAGGAAACCGCTTCCGGCTTGGCCCGATGCAACGCCGATCTCCAGCGTATTTGTGCCCGGTCGTAATGCGCTGGCCGGAATGCTCACCTCAAACACGGTGTTATTGCCTCGATAAGTGCCTCGGGTGATACCGCGACTGTTGGGTTGGGTGGAGGCGGGAGGCACGGGTGCGGTCCAATGCTGGTTGACGCTTACTTGTGGGCGACCACCGCCTTGAGCCAGCGGGATAAACACACGCAGGTGATAGTCACGTACCTCGTCGGCGGCCAGGACAAACTCGATCCGAGTGGGACTGTTGATGTCGCGCCATTGCGCAGCGGGAAACGCGTCGAGAGGACTGCTGCCGACGGTATAGGTGGCAGGAGCCCATGACGCCATTCTTGTATCGCTTGGATGGGCCGATGACAGCAGCCCGGCGTTACGAAAGCCCGTCGGGGTGCCATCGGGTACGCCGATTTGCCATTTCACCTGGCCTGTCGGTGGCCGTGCGTTCAGGGGCGTCTGCGCGGTGCCGCCAGCCTTTACCTCCACAGTGGTTTGCACCACTTCCAGTTCGCGTTGATAAAGCGTCATTCGGTATTGCCCTGGGCGTACATCCGTCAGATAAAACTGGCCGTTGCCATCGACAGGTGCCCAATACTCGGCGTTGGTATTGCTCAGGCCCACCACGGCGGGCAGGGTAGGGGCCACCCCGGAAACGCGACCTGTCACCGCGCCGCGTCCGGCACTGTCCAGGAAGCCTGCGAGCCCTAGGGAGTTGTTGACGAAAGCCAGGTTGGTCAACGCTTCGCAAGGCGCGTCACCGTCAGTGAACAGCAGCCCATACACCCCGTGCAAGCCGCCTCGATAGGGCTCGGTCTGGGTGTGGTTGGAAAACATGTAGTTGTACAGTTCATGAGTGGCGGCGGTCTTTTGGGTGGCGATATCTTTGAAAAACGGCCCCCCGGAACTGAGTTCCCGATTGCCCATCAGCATATACACCGCGACGCCCGGGCCCTTAACCCCGTGCAGCGGGTCGTCGATCATCGCTTGTGCCGAGTAGAACTTGGAACTGGTGCGCCCATCCGGCAGCAGGAATACATCCTTGCCTTCGATCGCGGTGCCGACATTGGAGTCGGTCCCGCGTGTGGCCTTTGGCAACGTATTGACGTTGAGCCGCGCAACAAAACGCAATTCGCCCACCGGCATCAAAGTCGGGGCATAGGTCGCCATGTAAATCGCGTTGCGCCCTTTATCGGCAAGGTAGTACTGGATCAAATCACCTGCCCGTGCGCTGATCACGATGACGTCGCCCACCGTGCGGGCGTCCACTTGCGCGGTGCCCAGGCCGGAAGCGATTTGCGAGGCTTTGGGCTCGGTTGTCTGCAACTCGTGGCCGTGAAAGCGAATGGACACCAGATCGCCGTTACGGGTATCCACGCTGAAGACCAGATCGGCGCCGGTATCGACAACCATCCGGGTACCCGTGCGCGTCGCCCCGAAACTGGCGGCGTGCGCGTGAGCGACAACCGCCATGCCACACAACACCATCAGCAGTGCACGTCGCATCAGTTTGTCCCCGCGTTAAGGTGGCCTGCTCCGGCGTTTCTGGGCACTTGGGCCAGCGCAATCTCAGCAGGCTGTGGCGTGATAAGGTATTCACGGTACGCGCTAAACGCTGTAAGCGCCGGCACATCCTGGGGCCGGTAATCGTCGCCGCTCAGATGTTGTTGATTGACCACACAAGGCCTGCCGATCGCGCCCCGGCAGGCATCCCCAGCCGTTTGCGCTAGGGGGGCGAAGGGCGCGAAGGCCGTACCCGGTTGCCGGGTATCGTTGAACAAAGGATGCGACACGTCCTCGAAGGCGTTGCCTTCCACCAGCAGGTGCGAGGTGGCGGTGCGCGACATGATAGCGCCCTGATAGGACAGGTGTGCGAACACGTTGTTGACCAGTTGCGCGCGAATATCGGCATCGCCCATGCCGCCGGAATGAGGCGCGCGTCCCGAGGTGTCATGCACGTAATTGCCGACCAGCGTGAGGGTGTCGTGATGCCCCAAGAACAACCATACCCAGTAATGATGACCGTCACAGGTGGCGGAGTAGGACGTGCGGCCATCGAACTCGTTGTAGGACAGCGTCACGTGTGTCGCGCTGCCCCAACCGGTGACCACCATCTGCCGGCCAATGCGTACGAACGTGTCATGGTCGATCCAGACGCCATCGGCATCGTCCAGCGTGAGCGCGTCGCCGCCCCAGACCACCCGGGGGTTGATGTCAGATAGGGTCAGGTTACGAACAATGACATTGTGCGTGCCGCCCCCGATGAACAGTCCCATTCCCTGGATACCGGCATGATTGCCCAGACCTATCAACGTCTTGTTCGAACCGATCTTAAGGCGCTGCAACCCGGCCTTGTCATAGGTCACGGTGGCCGTTGGCTTGGACTGGCAAAAATGATTGGCGCCATCGATCGCCCATTGCCCGCCGCCATGGGCGCAGGCATTGGCCATGCAGCCGGCCTCTGTGACCTGGGCGCTGCCGTTCGTGATGACCGAACCGCGAAAATCGAACGTGTGGTCCAGGGTAATGATGCGCGGCGTGTCATCTGTGCACTGACCTCGGGTGTCGTAGGTCGCACACAGAGCCGTTTTAAGTTCATCGGGCGTCGAGGGGCGCACAACCGTGGCGTTACCGCCCCCGGTGACCCCCTTGGCAAAGCCCACAGGATGAACATCGGCCCGTGCACACTGGGGTGATATCAGAACCGCACAGAGTATGGACGCGGACAAGCAGCGCACGAGGCAAGTGCTGGGCTTCAAGTGCATCTCCTGAACGTTGAGTACGGCGCAAAAAGCCGGCGGGGCCTGGTGAATGAGACAAGCTATGATTTGAATACCCAGCAAAATTTATCAAACGGTTTGATTCCCGATCCTGAGTGGCTTCAGGTTAGGTTCAGTTGGAGCGGTGCTGGCTATGAATGTTATCTGCCAAGTGGGGCTTGGGGCGCGATTTCCAATAGCGGCTACGATTTCCGCGGTTGTCTCTATAGCGACCATCGAACTCCGCCCAGACCTTCTGCTGCCGAATATTGATCCTGTCAAATTAAGATGGAGTGGGGGTCAGTCTTTAATCAGCACCAACCTATCTCAGTTTTTTAGATTAAATATCTATAATTTAGCGAGTGCGGAGGCGGTAGTGGTTATAAAGAGCGGGAAAGACGGATGGCAAGCCGCATAGTGTGAAAAAGTGTCATAAATAAAATTGCTTTAAATTCAATAGAGAAAAAAATCAATCAACGGTTTGAAAAAAATCAATATGTGAAGACATGAAATTTTATTCATGTTGTTGGCCGGGGATGCGGGAGTCACAATGCTTGATATTGCTGCGATCAACCCAGTACATTTCACTTAAGCTCCAGCATCAATGGTCGCCAACAGGAAGTTACTCTATGCTCATTGCTAAAGCTGAAGTGTTCTTGACAGAAATGCCATATAAGAATCCTTATCAAACCGCAATTAATATAACCGCCAAAGGCCGGCATGTAGTATTCAAGCTTACTACAGACACAGGACTAATTGGATGGGGAGAGTCGGGAATTATATCGAGAGGGTATCCTGCTCAAGGTGATACTCCCGAAACGATGCTGGCAGTATTGGAAGCCTACTTGTGCCCTGTAATAATTGGTAAAAACCCATATTTGTTTGAAGTAATAATGAGTGATTTGGACCTATTGATTAAGGAGCATCTGTTTGCCAAGTGTGCGATAGATCATGCGCTTCTCGATCTTGCGGGAAAGTATATGACGTTTCAGTTTGTAACTTAGGAGGAGCGTATGCACTTAGCTACAAGGTAAGCCGTAGCTTACCGTTTGCTTCCGCTAAAGTGGTCACTGAGCGTGCGCTTGAGTTACAGGGGCTCGGCTATGAGCGACTGACACTCAAGGGGTCCGGGGTATTGAAAGATGATTACGCTTGTTTTAAATCTGTAAGGCAGGCTTTAGGAGACAATTTTGAATTGGAAGTGGATCCCAACTGTGCCTATGACATTTCCAACGCGATTCAGTTTATAAAGCGTATAGAACAGCACGGAGTTTTTGCTGTCGAGCAACCTACACCCGGCCATGATATCGCCGGCTTGGCCGAGGTCAAACGAAATGTCTGCACTCCTATCATTGCCGATGAAAGCGTTTTCAACGCCCGAGATTTAAAGGAGATAATTCATCTCAACGCCGCGCACGTAATCTGCCTGAAACCATTCAAGTCGGGTGGCATATTAGCCTCTCGTCGCTTATGTGCCGCAGCCGAAATCGCCGATTTGCAAGTCAGTACCGGTAGTATGCACCCATTTGGTATTGGTACTGCGGCCCCTCATCATTTTGTCTCTACCCTAAAAAATGTAGCAACCACAGGATACGGGTGCCCTACTGAGAGATTCGCAGACGATATAATTGACGAGAGTTGCTATTCATTTCGCGATGGGCAAGTTAAGCTTATCAATCGATAAACCAGGGTTAGGGGTAGAGGTAGACGAGGAAAAACTACTTTCATATACCTCACTCTATAAGCTGATTGAACACTCAAAAGCCGTATAACCTTTTAAGGCAATGGAATTTATTTTATGACGTTTTATAACGTTCGTTGATTCTACGCTGCGCGAAGGAAATCAAGCTCCTGGGGTTAAACTTACAACTAAGTCTACTTTGACAATGGCCTACGCACTTGCGAACGCGGGTATCGACTTTATCGAAGCAGGCCACCCATACGCGTCGAAACAAGAATTTGACAGAGTCACGGCCCTTGTGCAATCAAAAATCGTCAAAAATGTTCTTGCGCATTCCCGCGCTCATCAAGATGATATTGGTGCTGTTGCAGCGACAGGGGCAAACTGGATAGGCATATTTGCGGGCATCAATGAAACGACACAGAAATACCGTATTAGAAAAAAACACAGATACAAGATCTCATTGAACAAAGTGTACTGTATGCAAAATCACTGGGTCTGAAAGTTCGCTATACTATTGAAGACGCATCCAGAACGCTGTTTGATGATTTGATTGAGACGTTTAAAATTGTTAAAGCTGCCGGAGCGGATCGAATTTACTATGCAGATTCATTAGGGGTTTGCGAACCCTTCAAGGTTCAGACGACTATTAAGCTAATTAGACAATCATTACCTGGTATTGACCTCGAAGTTCACTTCCATGACGACAGAGGTTTGGCGATGGCAAATACCTTGGCCTCCATTGAGGCGGGTGCTACTTTTGTTTCTTGCACGGTCAATGGCATTGGCGAACGATGCGGCATCACCGAAACATGCCTTCTGATTGCTAATTTTCACTTCAACTCAATAGCTTGCAGTGGTAAAGCCTCGAAAATTCTTAAGCTCAGCAACATCGTTTCGAAAGAGCTAAGCGACGCCTTTGACCGACGGCGCCCGATCATCGGCGAGTACAGCTTCGTGCATACCGCAAAGCTTCATGTGACCGCCAATTCCCGAAACAGAAATTGTTATCACTGGATAGACCCTGCTTACTTGAGCGAGTAACCGCGCCTTGAATCTTATGCGAGCTTGAACATGATGAGTCATGAGTGGTTGACAGGCGTCGGGCTGGTTTTCCTCGGAATAATAACGGGATTCGTCGGGACCAACACCGGTGGGAGTGTGTTTTTAACCGTTCCGGTGATGATCTGGCTGGGGATTCCGCCTCAGTCGTCGATCGCCACAGCGCGTTTGGCCTCGTTAGGCACGATGGTTGCCGGACTGCGGCACTTCCATAATCAGGGAAAGGTCGATTATGCGCTGGCCTTTCCTGCTGCGGCACTGGGGTTGGTTGGGGCCCTGGGAGGAGCGAGCCTTCTTCTTCAAATAGATCCTGCGCTGTTGCACAAAGTAATTGGCGGGCTGACATTGCTGCTCGTCGCATTGTCCCTTGTAAAAAAACCTCGTAGCGGCGAAACGCCTCCCTCAGCGATCAGGCGCCTATTTGGTTATATCCTCTTTATACCAGTAGGCATGATCGGCGGGTTATTCGGTGGACAAGCTAAGCTTTCGACGTATTTATTCATTATCTTTTTTAGAAAAACCATCAGCGAATCGGTTGGGACCCGCAAAGTCGGCGGGCTAGTACTCTCCGTGGGTTCACTAATAATTTTCGGCGTCAGCGGCATCATTAACTGGCAGTACGGATGTTGCCTAGTTATTGGCACGTTATTGGGTGCAAATGCCGGCGCGAAGTTTGCGTTAAAGAAAGGCGACCAGTGGATGGAGTCCGTTTTTAATATAGTCGTGGTTACGTTGGCATTGAGGATGCTGTTCTGGTGAGCCGAAATCACGCCGCTCATCCGGATCGGATTGTGTATTCATGAATACGTAAATGAACTCACCCGTTTGCCAAGGATTTGCTTTGCTGAGGATAGGGCTGCCGAACGTCGCTTCGGTACAGTTTTCAGCTGCCAGAGCGCAGAATCTAATAACCCTTCCTGGCGATCGGTCTTTTTGCTGTTGAAACGACTCAATAATAAGTCCAGAATTGAGTCCTTTCCTGCTTCGGCAAGAAAATAAACCCCTTAGATTTCAATGGGTCGGACGCTAGATGCGAGTCTCGTTTCCCGCTCCACTATCTAGATTTTTAACCAGCATCGTCAATCTGTCGTCACTCGCGCGGCGTTCTGCCTCAACAGGTCCAGATAGTCAGCCCATTGTTGAGCCGCTTCCCGGCGTTGCGCTAGCAGTTGCGCACGTGCATACACAGCCCCCAGCGCACCTGGCATCCGGTGGGATAGCGACAATTCGAGCACGATGGGATCAATTCCCAAGTGTTCGTGGGCAATAGTCCGGTAGGTGGCACGAAAGCCGTGGGCAGTGATGCCGTACTCTGGCCAGATATGCTGAAACGACTTGAGCATTGACGTCGGGTTGATCGGGCGGCCTGGATAGACCGGCGAGACGAACACCCAACCTTTACCTTCGTCATCCACTACGCGGGTTTGTCTTAGCTTGCGCAACAGGAGCAATGCTTGTTCAGGTAAAGGCACGATGTGTTTGCTTTTGTCCAGATGCCTGGTTTTGCTCACTACGTAGCGCCAATCGGCGCCGACCAAGTCGACATCTTCCCAGCGCATCCGCACGAGCTCGCCAGGGCGCACTGGCAACATGACCAGCAGACGCATCGCGTTGGCAACACTGCCGTCGTCGCACTCATCCAGGCGTAAAAGAAACCTGCCCAGATCGGCTGGCCTTTCAATCGCCGGATTGCTGGTTACGACGTGGCGAATCCTCAACTCCTCGACATTACTGAGCGCCACGTTGCGCTCCACCCAGCCGCGGCCTTCAGCAAAGCCGAGGATGGAGCGGATGATTGTGCGTACACGCCGGGCCATAGCCATGAGACGTTGCTGGCGCAGTTCCGTGATGATGGTGGTGATGTGCTCAAGCTTGATCTCGCTGACCGGTTTACTGCCGACTGCAGGCAGAATGTGGTTTCTCAATGCTCCGCGAAAACCCGCAATGGATTTGCTCACCAGTTGGGCAGACTTGAAAGCCATCCACTGCTCGGCTACGTAGGCGAAGGTGCGCTGTTCATTGAGCCGCTGTGCCTCGATCTTGGCAGTTTTAGCCTTGAGCGGCGCGATGCTGTTCGCCACGTCGCGGCGTGCGCTGCGGGCAATGTCGCGCGCCTCTTTAAGGCCAATATCAGGGTACGTACCGATCGAAAACCGGTTTTCCTTGCCATGAAGGCGATATTTCAAGCGCCAGAACTTGGAAGGAGGGTTTCCGATTTTTCGTGACGCGCTCACCTCCAAGTAAAGACCGGGGACTTCTCCATCGGCATGTTTGCCAGGGGTAGTCAGTGCGCGTACGAAAGCGTCAGTCAGTTTTCGCTTGAGGAAAGCGCCTTCTCGGGCTTGCATAATTGGGGGCATCGTTTTTTAAAAAATAAAAAATGTGCCCCCAATTATGCCCCCAAAAGCCTCAGAACTCCTTGGAATTGGACGGGCGTCCATGGACTCGAGATGCTGTAAGCTAATGTTTTATAGACATTTATAGATCATGGTAGAATTCTGTTACAAACTCTCGGGGTCCCCAAAGAACATCTGAATCCGCGACCGCAACCACCGCTCCCCCGGATCATTGTCCTGCGACCCTCGCCAAGCCATATGCAGCTCGAACGAGCGCACCGGCAACGGCGGTTCTTCCGCGCGCAAACCACCTGCGGCGGTCAGTGCCTCGGCGGCATAGTCTGGCACGATGGCGACAATGTCGGTGCCCGAGAGCAGGGTGCCCAGCCCGTTGAACTGCGGCACCGCCAGCACCACATGGCGCTTGCGGTCGAGTTTCTCCAGTTCTTCATCGATGAACCCGCTCAAGTCGCCGGCGAACGACACCAGCGCGTGGGGACGGGCGCAGAAGTCGTCCAGGCTCAGGGAGCCCGGCACGCTGTCGGCGCGCAGCAGCTTCGGCAGGCTGCGGCGCAGTACTTTGCGCTTGGCGTTGGCCGGCAGGTCGGCGGTGTAGCTGACGCCGATGGAAATTTCGCCGGAGGCGAGCAGGCCGGGCATCAGGATGTAATTGACCCGGCGCACTACCAGTACGATGCCGGGCGCTTCGGCGCGCAGGCGTTTGAGCAGTTGGGGCAGCAGGGCGAATTCGACGTCGTCGGACAGGCCGATGCGGAACACCGCGGTGCTGGTGGCCGGGTCGAACTCGGCGGCGCGGCTGACGGCGGTGGAAATCGAGTCCAGGGCCGGGGAGAGCAGGGCGAAGATTTCCACGGCCCGGGCCGAGGGTTCCATGCTGCGGCCGGTGCGCACGAACAGGGGGTCGTCGAACAGCCCACGCAGGCGCGACAACGCGGCGCTGATGGCTGGTTGGCCGAGGAACAATTTCTCGGCGGCGCGGGTCACACTGCGCTCATGCATCAAGGTTTCGAATACGATCAAGAGGTTAAGGTCGACACGACGCAGGTCGTTACGGTTCATCTTGTGTCCTGGAAGAGTCAGCTTTATTTGACGAGAACGGCGATATAAGAGCCCTGAAGGTCCATTCAGACGCGTGACCGGTATGAATCTTACGGGGAAAGGCTGGTACTCTGCACCGGCTAATTGAGTTTTCCTACGATACTTGAGGTCTATTCCTCAGATGCGGAATCAATGACAGACATGTCGACTATTAACGGCGACCGGTGGCCTTAGCCGGAAAGCCCAGATAGAGTTCATGGCAATAGAGGTTACTTTGACGAGGTTTGCGATGTCCCGCACGATCCGTTTTCACAAGTTTGGTCCGGCCGAGGTGCTCAAGTGCGAAGAGCATGCAGCCGCGCAGCCCGCACCGGGCGAAGTGCAGGTCCGTGTCGAGGCGATTGGCATCAGCTGGTATGACATTTTGTGGCGCCAGAACCTGGCGTCTTCCCACGCACGCCTTCCATCCGGCCTTGGCCATGAGATGGCCGGGGTGGTCGTAGCCTTGGGCGAGGGCGTGGATGACTTGGCAGTGGGCGATAAAGTGGCCAGTTTTCCGGCCGAGAGCCCCAATGATTACCCGGTGTATGGCGAGCAGATCGTCCTGCCCCGTTCGGCCCTGACCCGCTATCCGGACGTCCTGAGCCCCATCGAAGCCAGCGTGCACTACACGCCGCTGCTGATTGCCTACTTTGCGTATGTGGACCTGGCACGGGTCAAGCCCGGGCAGTTTGCCCTGGTGACCGACGCCAGCCATTGCGCCGGCCCTTCGTTTGTGCAACTGGGCAAGGCCCTGGGTGTGCGGGTGATTGCCGCCACCAAGGACAGCGCTGAGCGCGAGTACCTGCTTTCTCTGGGCGCAGAAAAAGTCATTGTCACCGAGGAACAGGACCTGCTGATGCAAATCAACAAGTTCACTGACAACCGCGGTGTCGACGTGGTGTTCGATGGCTTGGGTGGCCCGCAGATGTCGCTGCTCGGTGATGTGCTGGCGCCCCGTGGCAGCCTGGTGCTGTATGGCTTGCAGGGTGGTAACCAGACACCGTTCCCGGCGTGTGCGGCGTTCCAGAAGAACATTCAGTTCTTCGTGCACTGTATCGGCAACTTCACCGGCAAGCCGGAGCTGGGCATCATCCAGGATCATGTGGCGTTGCAGCGCGCGTTGCGTGACATCAACCAACTGACTGCCGATCGTGTGCTCGTGCCTCTGAAAACCACGGTGTTTCCGTTCAATCAGTTTGTCGAAGCCCACCGTTACATGGACGAATGCCCGTGCCGCGAGCGGGTTGCATTGCAGGTTGCGGCTGTTTGAGCTGTAGGAGTATTCGTAAATGAGTGCTCCGACGCCTGACTGAATGGGGCAAATGCGCCATTTGACAGGGCTTAACCCGCCCGCCCCAGAAGCTGCCGACCTGGCGCTTTAGCCCACAAATCCGGCCCTTTCTCCCTGACGCCGCCCTGAATTCCAGCGCGGCGTCCTTGCATGTGCGCCTTTTACGCGACATCAGTTGTTCATCTGAACTGGTTTTCGGCCAGTTTCTGTATCTATGAATCATTATTCCAACACTGATAATTGCGCCTTCACTTTCATCTCAAGGATTGAGCAATGATTGAATCTCTGACTCGGCTGCAGATAGTTATTCGAACTATCGGCGCGGCAGACATGTGTACTCAGCAAGACAGCTACTTTCATAAAGTGCACCGACCCTGCAAATGGAAAAGTTGTTTGAGTCTATTGTCGGACGCTTCTTTAAAAAGCGGGCTAAAAAAGCGTAGGAGCTTGTCGGAAGAGTCCTAAGGAAGGCTTTTTAAAAGGGTTTTTCCATTACTTTCATTGGGTTGTTCGCTTGCGCGGGTAAGAAATGCTGCCCGGCAATTCATGTCGTTTTGTTGCGCGGTGCTAGTGTTTAAACGTCGACGCACACTACATGGCGCGATTTTCCTACACGCAAAATAGGTCAAGCAAACACTGTCAGCAGTTGCTTGAAACTGATATTTCAACTCGGGTAGTAGAACTATGAGCACTATTCACGAACAGGCTATGAATCATGTTTACCAGCAAGTTCTGCAACGTCTGATCGGGCACTTCACTCGCGCGGGGCGTACCGCTCTCCAGTTATTGGTCCAGCGAATCATTGTCGCGGCAGGCGGGATGGAACAGGTGGGGGACTTCAAGGTACTGGTGGCCCACGGTGGCGGTGAAGTGAGCAGCTATACCCTGGCGCTGCTGCGAGCGGCTCAACTGACCATTGCCGGTCGCGCGCCACGTACCTTTCAACTGAGGGTCGCGACGTTACGGCACGCGGGCATGACAGAGGGGCAGCTCGATACCCTGAATCGCGGCTACGGCCGGCTGTTTCTCCACGATGACCCGCGTGTCGAGTTGTTGATGGTGGAAAACCAGGAAGTACACCCCTTCAATCACCAGCGCCCGGCCTCAGCGATCGGGCGAAAGATCAGCCAGCGCAATATGTTGATGGTGGGCCATGTGAGCGCCGGGGACTGCCGCGCCACCCTGTGCAACGACACTTACCTGGCCGTCGGTGATTTTTACCAGCGTGTCACCACGTGCAATGGCGGCGTCCACGCGCTGGTCAGTGGTGACTCCCCGCGCAGGCAAAGTCAGTTTCTTACCTGGCTCAAGAAAACCGCCCAGGGTGCAGGCGTCCGTGTTCCCAAGGGCCATCCGATGTCCCTCAACGCGTTGTTCGCACACATGGACGAGTGGAGCACCGGTTATTACCAGGATGTGTTCGGTGAGCATTACGTAGCCAGCGATAACCCCAGCACGGCAGGGCATCGTCACTTGGCCTACATCGGCATCGCCGACCTGCTGGAAGATGTCGACATCGCGTCGACCTCCCTGCTGACCGAGTTCATGGCCTACGCTCCCGATCCACTCGGCTTTCACTTCAGCCATCCGATCTATTCCAATCCGTTGCTGATGGCTCATCTGCGTGGGTTGCAGGCCGAATGCCTGCGTGCGCTGACTTATGAAGAAGGCGTCGAAGGCTTTGTGCAGCAGGCCGCCGCGTACATGCGCCGTCTGCGCATGCCCGACGACTTGCTTATTCAGGCCGGGACCCGCGAAGGGCGCATGCTCTGGAGTACCTACGCCCAGGAGTTCTTCGGCTTGGATGAGACCCAGCTGACCTGCCTGCTTTTTTCACCGTTTGTTCATCACGGAGAGCGACTGGAAGGTTATCTGCGCCAATGTCACCCGGGCATGCTGGTGGCGTTGCCTGAGTTGCACAAAGTCCTCCAGGGCAACGGTTCCGCCGAAATGCTGCAGCAGTGGGTAACGGATACCAGCGGTTTGCCGATGCCTTTGTTGCAGCACCTGTACCGCAAACGGCCGCAGGCCAGAGAAAACGGCATGTGTCGCGCCGCTGCAGCCCAGGGCGCCGCGCAGGCCGTGCCATTGTTCGGGCGATGACCCTGCGTGGCGAGCGTCAGGCGGATTTCGCGTATCAGGCGGTCTATCGCTACATGATCAGTCTGATCAACGAGGTCAGTACTGACACCCGGGTAAAACTGCCGTCGTTACGGCAGCTGGCCGGACGCCTGAACGTGTCCATTTCGACGATCCAATACGCCTATGCGCTGCTGGAGAAGGAAGGCAGGGTGTATTCGGTGGCCAAATCCGGCTATTACGCCTGGCCGATGTCGGTAAACCCGCTGGCGTGGGCCGGCGGGGACCTGCTTGATCGCCTCTACGCGGCGGCCCGGCGCCCCGGCATGCTGGTACTCAGTGGTGACGAGCCGGCATTGCTGGGTTCCCTGGATGAAACACTGCTGCGGCTCGAGCGGGAACTGGTGCGCCAGTACCCGTCGCATTTGCAGCCCTGGTCCCAGCCCTACGGTGTGTGGGAATTACGCGCAGCCCTGGCCGCGCGCTATACCTCGTCGCCCACGCGCTGCTGGCATGCCGACGATGTGTATATCGGTGCCGACCTGCGCGGCGTGCTGGATATCCTGATCGAAGTGCTGGGCCTGCGGGGCACCACCGTGATTGTCGAGTCGCCCTGCGACTGGCTGATCCTGCGCCTGTTGCAGGACGCCGGGGTACGCATCATCGAGTTGCCCTGGACGCCGGAGGGTCGCCTGGATCGAACCGTGCTGGGGAAGCTGTTGCGCGATGAGCCGGTGCATCTGGTGTTGCTCTCGTCTTCCGTCAGCCTGCCCGGCGGGGTGGCCATGTCAATCGACGAACGTCTCGACGTGGCACACCTGCTGGAGCAGTCCGGTTGCTGGTTGCTTGAAAACGACACCTTTGGTGAGCTGGGTTTCGAAGCCCCCCACACCGCATTGCGCGAACGGGTGAACCCTGAGCGGCTGATCGTGTTTTCTTCGTTCGAGAAGGTGCTTGGCTCGGAAGCCCCCTACGGCTACCTGCTGTGCCGGCACATGAGCAATGAGTTGCAGCGTCAGTTCCTGCTGCGCTCATTCCGTTTATCGTCGATCCGTCAGCGCGCGATTGCCCGTTTGTACCAAAGCAGGCGGATTGACCAGCACCTGCGCACGCTGCGCCAACGCTTGAGCGAGCAGGCGGCGCACATGAGCCAGCGCCTGGAGCAGCATTTGGGCGACCAGGTGACTTATCGGATGCCGGCCGCCGGTGCTGCGTTCTGGCTGGCCTCTACCCGTACGGTGGACATGCGCCAGGCATTTCAGCGCCTGCTGGCACGGCAAGTGGTGATCGCCCCCGGGGAGCTGTTCAGTGTCAGTGGCTTGCACCAGCAGCACCTGCGCGTGAGTCACACCTTTCACGGGCAACCCAATCTGGACATTGCCCTGGAAGCATTGAGCGACGCGTTGCGCCAGGCGCAGACTGGGTGAAATTTCTCTTAACGATGTAGGATCGATACCGTCGCGCAGCAGTCCAACTCTCAGTAAACTGCCATTTTTTCCGAATCCTTCTATCCGAGGTTTATGCATGACAATCAGTCCTTTTGCGGGCAAACCGGCGCCGGCCCAGTTGCTGGTGGATATCCCGCGACTGGTCACGGCCTATTACACCGGCCAGCCTGATGCAGCGATCTCTACCCAGCGCGTAGCCTTTGGTACCTCCGGGCACCGTGGCAGCTCGTTCGACCTGAGCTTCAACGAATGGCATGTACTTGCCATCAGCCAGGCCATCTGCCTGTATCGCGAAGCCCAGGGTATCGACGGCCCGCTATTCGTCGGCCTGGACACCCATGCACTGTCGACCCCGGCCGGTGCCAGCGCACTCGAAGTGCTGGCTGCCAACGGTGTGCACGTGATGCTGGCCGAAGGCGATGAATACACGCCAACCCCGGCAATTTCCCACGCCATCATCTGCTACAACCGTGGCCGTACCAGCGGCCTGGCCGACGGCATCGTTATCACGCCGTCCCACAACCCGCCGCAAAGTGGTGGCTACAAGTACAACCCGCCCAACGGCGGCCCGGCCGATACCCACGTCACCAAGTGGATCGAAGCCAAGGCCAACGAGCTGCTGGCCAATAAACTGGCCGGGGTCAAGCGCATCACCCATGCGCAGGCGCTCAAGGCCGACACCACCCATCGCCATGATTACCTCAACAGCTACGTGGCCGACCTGATCAACGTGATCGACATGGACGCCATCCGCAGTGCCGGCCTGCGCCTGGGCGTGGACCCGCTGGGCGGAGCAGGGGTGCGCTACTGGTCGGCGATTGCCGAGCACTATCGACTGAACCTGGAGGTGGTGAACACTGAAGTCGACGCCACGTTCCGCTTCATGAGCGTCGACTGGGACGGCCAGATCCGCATGGACCCGTCCTCCAGCTACGCCATGCAAGGCCTGATCGGTCTCAAGGAGCGCTTTGACGTAGCGTTCGCCTGCGACCCGGACCATGATCGCCATGGCATCGTGACCCCGTCCGGCGGCCTGTTGGCGCCGAACAACTACCTGGCGGTGTCCATCGACTACCTGTTCCAGAACCGTCCCGACTGGCGCGCCGATGCGGCCGTGGGCAAGACCGTGGTCAGCAGCGGCCTGATCGATCGCGTGGCCGCGCGCATGGGGCGGCGCCTGTATGAAGTGCCGGTGGGCTTCAAGTGGTTTGCCGATGGCCTGTTCGAGGGCTCATTGGGCTTTGGCGGCGAAGAAAGCGCCGGGGCGTCGTTCCTGCGCAAGGATGGCACGGTGTGGAGCACCGATAAGGACGGCCTGATCCCGGCCTTGCTGGCGGCGGAAATGACCTCGCGCAAAGGCCAGGACCCGAGCCAGATCTACCGTGGCCTCACCGATGCCTTGGGCGAGCCGTTCGCCATTCGTGTCGACGCCAAGGCCACGCCGGCGCAGAAAGCTTTGTTGGGCAAGCTGTCGCCTGAGCAGGTGACCTCCACGCAACTGGCCGGGGAAAGCATCCAGCAGATCCTCAGCCACGCGCCGGGCAACGACCAGGCGATTGGCGGCCTGAAAGTGATGACCGAAAACGGCTGGTTCGCCGCACGGCCATCGGGCACCGAGGACATCTACAAGATCTACGCCGAGAGCTTTATTGGTGAAGATCACCTCAAGCAGCTGGTGCAAGAGGCGCAGGTACTGGTAGACGGCGCCATCTCCCAGTAACAGCGCAAAACCACTGTGGGAGGAGGATTGCCTTCCTCCCACAGGGTTGATCAGGCCAGGTCGACCAACACGATCTCGCTGTCTTCAATCGCCGTCACCCGCAACACCTGCTCATCCTCAACCGCTACACCGTCTCGAGCCTGCGCACGCAAGCCGTTGACTTCAATCACGCCGGTCGCCGGCACCAGGTAAGCTCGGCGCCCGCTGTCCAAGCGGTATTCCGCGCTTTCCCCGGCTTTCAGGTTCGCCGCTACCAGGCGTGCATCCGCGCGGATGCGCAGGCTCTCCCTGTCACCGGCCTTGCCACTGGCCAGGGTCACAAACCCTTCGCGATCGCCTTTCGGAAACGGCTTGGCGCCCCAGGAAGGTGGCAGGCCGGCCTCGTTAGGGATGATCCAGATCTGGAAGATCTTGGTCGGCGTCGCTTCCAGGTTGTACTCGCTGTGGGCGATCCCCGTGCCTGCGCTCATCACCTGCACATCGCCGGCTTCGGTGCGGCCCTTGTTGCCCAGGTTGTCGGCGTGGCTGATGGCGCCTTCACGGACATAGGTAATGATCTCCATGTCGCGATGGGCGTGCTGCGGGAAGCCGGTGCCGGGGGCGATGATGTCGTCGTTCCAGACCCGCAGGTTGCCCCAGTGCATGCGCTTGGGGTCGTGGTATTCGGCAAATGAAAAGTGGTGATGGGCGTCAAGCCAGCCGTGGTGGGCGCCGCCCAGGGCGTTGAAAGGTCGAAGTTCAAGCATGATCGTCTCCTGTTGATGGCGCTATGATCCGTGAGCCCATGATCGATAAAAAGCGTAAAAAATGCCTTATTCCTATCAGCAGATTCGATGGGTAAACAGTGTTTTGACTTTCACTTCATCGCCTAACTGCATGACGGTAAAGCAATTGGCTGGAACTGAGCGCCGATTCCGGCGACCATGGTGCCCTTGTCAAAACCCAGCTCATCGCAGGAGTCCGCGTGCCGCAACACAAGCCTGATCTGCCCCCCGAACTGCGCCCATTGGCGGAAATGCCGCTGCTCAAACGCCTCGCCGCACGCCTGTTTGGCCATGGCCTGACGCGTTTGCGCGCACAGCACCGGTTTTCCTGGTTGCATGGGCAGGCCGATGGTTTTCGCAGTGGCCACGAGGCCGGCGTGGAGTATGGCTATCGCGAGGGCAAGGCCGATGGCCTCGAGGAGGGCCGACAAGTCCTGTTGATCCGCGACTTCCGTCCCGATGAGCACCGCGCGCCCGGCGTCGATGACAGCCTGTTCGACGATTGGCGGCTGCCCTTGACCGCTGACGTGAAGAAACGCATCAAGGCTGATGTGGCCCGCTTGCTGCCGGCCCATGCCCAGCCGAGCGCGGCGCAATGGAAGATGATCTTCAGCGATACGCCGTCAACCTCGGTGATCGCCGGTGCCGGCGCGGGTAAATCCACCTCGCTGGTGCTGCGTATTTTGCTGCTCACCCATTACCTGGGCTTCGAATTGAGCTCGATGACCGTGGTGACCTTCACCCGCGAGTCACGCAAAGACTTCATCGACAAGCTCATGGACATTCTCACCCTGTGGGGCCAACCCATTGGCATGAAAGAAGCCCAGGCGGTGGTGCGCACCTTTCACTCGCGCATTCTGCCGATGGTCCGCAGCCTGCCGGGTTTTGAACGCCTGCAGGCGTTCGAAAACCTCAGTGCCGGTTTCGAAGACGCTGACAGCAACCCGTTCGACCTGCGCATCAGCGACGCCCAGCGCCAGCAGATGAATGCCTGCTACCACCAGTTGCAGGGGCGACATGCACGGTTTCGTGAACTGATTGCGCCGCTGGCACGCCACGGCCTGCAACTGCGCGAACTGGAGCGCGATCATCCGGATGTACAGAAGCGCATAGCGGTGACCGAACTGGCGGCCAAGCGCGATGAAGAACTCTGCGATGTGATCGAGGACCTGTGGTTTCGTGCCGGCGCCTGGCCGATCAAGGGGATTGAGCCCAGTCGCCAGCGCTTCGAAATCAATGGCGCGCAGTTCCATTGCCACGGCTATATCCCGGCGCTGGATGCGTGGGTAGTGCTGGGCTTTGATTCCAGGGAAAATGCCCAGATCAGCCGGCCGAATTCGAAGCTGTCGGTCCGTGCAGAGTGGGCGGTAAAGCGCACCCTGTTTCAAGCTTTCTGTCGTAAGCCATTGATATGGCTGGATAGCTATGATGCATCAAAGCGTCTGTTAAGCAGCCTTGCCGGGGACGCCAGCGCAGGTCCCGGCTTTGATTACAAGGTCAAGGGCGAGCTGGCGTCGGCGCCGCTGCTGGACAGTTTCGTGATGGCCGCCGGCTTTATCGAGAACCTGGGGCTGGATGTGCCGACTGCCGTCGGCCAGATGAGCTTCGCCAAGGACGACCCGGACCGCTTCTTCTTCGAAGCCCTGAGCATTTTCTGGAAAGCCCTGGAAGACCACCTGCTGGATCAGTCGCCGCCGATCATGACCTATAACCGCATGTTCTCGCTCTTCGGCGAGAACACCCCGGAAAACCTCAAGCTCCTCAGCGATCCGCTGCTGCGGCCGATGTCGCACCTGATGATTGACGAATTCCAGGACGTATCGCCCCAGATCGTTTCGTGGATACGCGCCAGCCTGCGGGAAATCCGCAGTCGTGGGCCGGCGATGCATGTGGGCCGTGGCGCGCAACGTTCGTCCTTGCTGTGCGTGGGTGATGACTGGCAGTCGATCTACGGCTGGCGCGGCAGTTCGCCCAAGTACTTCATGGAATTCAACCAGGAATTCCCGGCGCCGAGTACTACCCGCGTCATGCTCGGCGAGAACTACCGCAGCCATCAGCACATCATCGACGCCGCAGAACATATCGTGCGCGCCGCACCGGCTATCCCGGGGAAAAAGGCCAAGGCCAGCGGCACGCCAAAAGCCTTGGTGCCGGTCACGGTACTGGAGCGGGACGATGCGGCGTTGGGGCGGCAACTGCTGGAGCATTATCAACGGGGCGATTCGATATTAATGCTGTATCGAAAAAGTAGCGATAAGCTACTGATTCAAGAGCATATTCAGTCGATTGTTAATGTTGATTCTAGCTTGCCCGCAGCGACGCGCAGGTTGAAGCAGCTGACGTACCACAGCGCCAAGGGCCTGCAGGCGGATGCGGTGTTCCTGCTCGGGGATTGCCAGCATGTGACCAGCTCGCCCTACAAGAACCAGGTCTACCGCATGGCGGGCCTGGGCAAGGACGGGGACAGCGAACCCTACGACACTGCGCAAAAGGACGAAGTACTGCGCCTGGCCTACGTCGGGATTACCCGGGCCGTGAGCCATTGCTACTGGTATGTGGAAAAAACCGAAGGCCAGGCGGTGAATGTGCCCAAGGCCTCGGAGCGGGTCGACGGCAGGAAAGCGTTTTTCGACGATCAGCGCCACTAGAGAATGAACGCAATCCAACTGTGGGAGGGGGCTTGCTCCCGATAGCGTTGTTTCAGTCACTGTAGGTGGTGACTGGCACTCTGCTATCGGGAGCAAGCCCCCTCCCACAGTTGACCATCTTTCTGTTGACTGCGGGATCAGGCCCTCAGCGACAACGGCGGCACAAACGACTCCAACTCATCCTCCACCGCCTCGATAATCCGCTCCACATCGGCAGCATTCATCACGGTGGCGCAGGGGATGCCGGCGATGGCAATCAGCGTCTCGCCGCTGGCCCGGTCGAACAGGCGGGCGACCATACTGCCGGGCGCATCCATGCTGCCCTCGAAGCCCATCGGATGAAAATGCCAGCGCATCAGCTGGCAGGCGTTGGGGAATGTCACTTTGTTCATGTTGCCCACCTTGTTCATTGAGCGCTTCCTTTAGCTCGCGGCAGGGGGCCAGGACCGTCACTGGTCGTGGCGTCGTAGAAGCTAAAAATAGCATTCGTTCGCAAGTACAAGGTGACTTTTTCTGCCCCGTTCGGCGGTTCTCAGCCATTCACTTGATGTGGGTCATCTCTTACTAACGATTAGGCACAATGCCACTAATGCGAAGTTCCAATTGGCCATTGTCGGCAGTGGCAAAATTCGGCAATCTCCGAGGTTTACCCGCCTCAGAGCCTTCCATGCCCGACATCGCGCCAGACGATGATTGCCATAACACCCACGCCACGCGTGAGCTGGTGTTGCGCCACCACCTGTGCTGGCGTCATCGCGACCTTGACGGCGTGATGTCCTACTACCACCCGGACATCCAGTACCACGACTTTTTCCAGAACCGTGTGGTCGGTTACGCCGAACTGCGTGAGTACCTGCAAGCCAGCATGCCCCGCGAAGCCGACGAAGCCATTGAACATACCGACCGCATCCGTGCCGATGGCGACACGGCATTCATCCAGTACCGCATCACCTTGCGCGGCGGTCAGGGGCTGGTGTCATTCCGTACCAGCGAGGCCATCACCGTCCGCGATGGGTTGATCTGGCGCGTCAACGAGTACGCGTCATTGGTGCATGAACAACCCTCCCAGGCCCAGCGCCCCAGCGTCAGCCGCCTGGGCCTGTCACCCCAGCAATTGGGGCATATGGCCAATGACTTGCAGCAGTACTTCGAGCGCAGGCAGCCTTATCTGGACCCGGAACTGGACCTGCAACGCGTCGCCAAGGAGTGTGGCTACAGCCGCAATCAGATTTCCTACCTGCTCAACCAGGTGCTGGGGCAAAGTTTCTACCGCTACGTCAACCAGGCTCGGCTCCAGCACCTGCTGGCCGCACTGGATACAGCGCAGCCACCGATCAAGGTCGACGACCTGGCCTTCGCCGCCGGTTTCAATTCGTTGTCGGCGTTCTACAGCGCCTTCCGCCAGCACACTGGCCAGTCGCCCAAGGCCTACGTCAAACAAATTTCCCTGCGTGCACGCGCGCAAGACAGCGAATAACCCGCAGTTCTAGGATCCCCCATCGAAACGTGGTTGGGGAACTTGGCATGCCGGCTTGGCGCACTATCAGTTTATGGATGGACCAACTGGACGACCCGCTGTCGGCGCGGCCGGCCCTTGAGCATGACCTGGACGTCGATGTGGCCATTATCGGTGCCGGCTACACCGGACTGTGGACCGCCTACTACCTGAAACGCCAGGCGCCTGAGCTGAAGATCGCGATTATCGAGGCGCAAACCGCTGGCTTCGGCGCCTCGGGTCGTAACGGCGGCTGGCTGATGGGCAATCTGCTGGGCGAAGACCGCCTGCTGGCCGGCCTTGCGCCTGAACAGCGCCGCGCCTCATTCGACCTGCTGCATGGCATTCCCGACGAAGTGGCCCAGGTCCTGGCCCGTGAAGGCATCGACTGCGACTACCGCAAGGGCGGCGCGCTGTACTGCGCCGCTCGCTATCCCGAACAGGAAGGCAGCCTGCGCGCTTACCTGGACAAGCTCTACGCCCAAGGCCTGACCGAAGCCGACTACCGCTGGCTGAGCCCTCGACAGTTGGCTGAGCAGATCCGCATCGCCAAGCCCTATGGCGGTATCCATGCCCCCCATGTCGCCACGATCAACCCGGCCAAGCTGGTGCGCGGTCTTGCGCGGGTGGTGGAGAGCATGGGCGTGACGATTTATGAAAACAGTCCGGTCACCCACTGGCAGTCCGGCACTGTGCGCACCGCCAAGGCCCGTGTACGCGCTGCCTGGGTGGTGCCGGCTGTCGAAGGTTATGCGGATACCTTGCCGCCCCTGGGCCGATACCAGTTGCCGGTGCAAAGCCTGATCGTTGCCACCGAACCGCTGCCCGCCGGTACCTGGGATGAAATCGGCCTGAGCCATGGCCAGGCTTTTGGCGAAAGCAGCCGCCAGGTCACCTATGGCCAGCGTACCGCGGATAACCGCCTGGTGTTCGGCGCCCGCGGCGGTTACCAGTTCGCCGGCAAATTGCGCCACAACTTTGATTTGACTGACAGCGAAGTGGCACTGCGCCGCTACCTGTTCGGCGAACTCTTCCCACAGCTGAAAAAGGTGCGAATTACCCATTCCTGGGGCGGCAACCTTGGCATGTCGCGGCGTTTTCGCCCGCACATGCTCTGCGATCACAAGACCGGCATCGCCCTGGCCGGTGGTTACGGCGGGGAGGGCGTCGGTGCCACCAACCTGGGTGGCCGCACCTTGGCCGACCTGATCCTTGGTCGCGACACACCGCTGATCCACCAACCCTGGGTGATCCGCGAGCGTGGCCTGCACGCGCTCAAGGCCTGGGAGCCGGAGCCATGCCGCTGGCTTGGCTACAACGCGATCATTCGCAGTTTCGTCCATGAAGACCAGGTGCTGGCCAATCCCAACACCGCGCCTTGGCGCCGCAAGCTGGCGATCGGCATAGCCGGGTTCATGGAAGGTTTCATGCACTGAGCCGTTTCACCTACACGAGAAAACGCCATGAGCATCACTCAATTCAAAGACACGCTGCATGCCCACCTGCCGGACTCATCGCCGGTGGCCGTGCCCCTGGGCGAGCCGATCGCCGTGGCCTCGACCTTGAGCGTTGAACGCAGCGACGGCGTCGAGACCGGTATCTGGGAATGCACGCCGGGCCGCTGGCGTCGGCAGATCAAGGCCCAGGAGTTTTGCCACTTTATCCAGGGGCGCTGCACCTTCACCCCTGACAACGGGGAAGTCGTTCACATACAAGCCGGTGACGCACTGATGTTGCCGGCCAACAGCACCGGTATCTGGGACATCCAGGACACCGTGCGCAAAACCTACGTACTGATTTTGTAACGCTTTGATCCTTGATCGCCTGCCATAAAAACAGCCCTAAAATCGCCAGGAAATCGAACCATGAAAGCCATTGCCCTATTGCCCTTGATGTTGGTGGCCTCTATCAGCCAGGCCGCCGAGACGGTGAAGATCTACAACTGGTCCAGCTATATCGCGCCGGACACCACGAAGAATTTCCAGAAACAAACCGGCATCGGTTTCAGCTACGACGTGTATGACAGCAACGAAACCCTCGACGGCAAGCTGATGACGGGTAACTCCGGCTACGACGTGGTGTTTCCGTCCAACCACTTCATGGCACGGCAGATCCAGGGCGGCGCCCTGAAGAAGCTCGACAAGAGTCAGTTGCCCAACTGGAAAAACCTCAACCCCGTGCTGCTCAAGGCCTTGGAAAACAACGACCCGGGTAATGCCCATGGCTTCCCGTACCTGTGGGGCAGTACCGGCATCGGTTACAACATCGACAAGGTCAAGGCCGTGTTGGGGGATAACGCCCCGGTGGATTCCTGGGACCTGATCTTCAAGCCCGAATACATGGAAAAGCTCAGCAAGTGCGGGGTGGCGATCCTCGATAACGGCCCGGAATTGCTGCCTATCGCCCTTAATTACCTGGGGCTGCCACCCCACAGTAAAAAAACCGAGGACTACAAAAAGGCCGAGGCGCTGCTGATGAAAGTGCGGCCGTATGTCGCGTACTTCCACTCCTCGAAATACACCGGCGACCTGGCCAATGGCGACATCTGTGTGGCGGTTGGTTTCTCCGGCGACGTACTGCAAGCCGAAAGCCGCGCCAAGGAGGCCAAAAATGGGGTGAAGATCGGCTATGAGATTCCCAAGGAAGGCGCCGCAATCTGGTTCGACATGGTCGCCATGCCCGCCGATGCCCCCGATGAAAAGGCCGGCTACGCGTTCATGAACTACCTGCTGGAGCCCCAGGTGATGGCGGACATCACCAACTCCGTGCACTACGCCAACGGCAACCGTGCAGCGGATAGCCTGGTAGACCCTGAGATCAAGGCGGACACCAAGATCTACCCCAGCGACGAAATGATGGGCAAGTTATTCGCACTGGAAGCGATGCCGCTGAACATCGACCGGATTCGCACGCGGGTGTGGAACACCATTCGTATGGGCCGCTGAAGAAGTCTGATGCGGGGGGAGGGCAAGCCCCCCCATTAATCTGAGTCTTGCATAAACAATTTCAGGCGACCGCATTCTTGTGGTGAGCGGACTTGTCCCGCGCTGGGGTGCGAAGCGCCCCTTATGAAGACGAATGCGGTGTATCAGGTATTCCTCTGCGCCTGGTTTTGGGGCTGCTGCGCAGCCCGACGCGGGACAAGCCCGCTCACCACAGGGGGCCCAGTTTGCTGGGCGACAGCGCTAGGTCGAAGAGGTTGTGGGACCTCCCACATTTGGTTTGAGTACATCCTGGGCTTCACGGGTTTTCCAGGTCATGCCCCAACGACTGGATAAACAACGAAAACAGTTCCGGCTGTGACGAGATGTCCAGCTTCGCGTACAGATGCCGGCGGTGCACCTTCACCGTGTCCGGCGAGATATGCAGGCGTTCGGCCATGGCCTTGGACGAGAACCCGCGCAGTACCAGGCGGGCGATTTCCAGTTCGCGGTCCGAAAGCACGCCGCAACCAAATTGGCTCAGTGCATCCCTGATCTGGCTGTCCATGGCCGGCACGCGCCGGGTGCTTTGTTGCCAATGCTGCTGCATCAACGGCAGCACCCAGGCCGACAGGGTGGTCAGCAACCCGGTCTCCTCAACGCTGAATCGCCGCTGCATGCCCAGTGACAGCGACAACGTCCCCGCGCCCGGCAATTGCAGGATCAACTGCACCTCGTCTTCCAGCACATTGTCGTGAAAGTAACTGAGGAAATATTCGCTCTGGCGAAAATGGTCCGGCGCCACTTCCTCAAGACGATACACACCGCTGGCATAACCCTCGCGACAGGCCTGGAAGAACGGATCGAGCAAATACAGGCCATTGAGGTACACCAGCATCGACGCCGGCTTGCTGCTCGGCTGGGCGTCGTATTCTTCCAGGGCCTGGGGCGGGCCCTCCACGGGGTAGAAGATCGCCAGCGCGTTATCGAAGGGCACGCACTGGTGCAACAACAGCACCAGCTGTTTCCAGAAACGCTCGGTGCCGATGTGCGCAACGGTGCGGCCCAGGCCGGCGTGCATGCCGACTTCACGAAACAGGCTCATGTAGCAGGCTCCCGCCAACAAAAGATCGTCCCAAGGGTTCGGCTTTTGCCGGGTTCCGTCAAGGGGAGTACGCCAATAGGGGAATTGGCTGGCACTAGCCCAACCGTTAACGTCGGCAGCATTCAGCGGGAAACATATCCCGCCACGTTCAGACCTTTCGTTTCTGCCTCACACCAAGAACAACGACAGAGGATAACGATATGAGCACTTCCCCCACGCCCGATGGCGTGCTGAAACCCACCCTGAGCGTCTTCGATGTGGTGGCCATTACCGTTTCAGCGGTGACCCCCGCCAGTTCCGTCTTCGTGATCGCGCCCTTTGCCATCCAGCAGGCCGGCAGCGGCGTGTTCCTGGCGTTCGTGATGGCAGGGCTGCTGGCGCTCATGTTCGCGTTTTGCTACGCCGAACTGGGCCGCGCCCATAACAGCGCCGGTGGCGAGTATGTGTATGCCAAGCGCGTGTTCGGTGGCATGGCCGGCTACGCGACGTTCCTGACCGTGCTGGTGATGCTGTTGTTTATTCCGCCGGTATTGGCCACCGGTGCCGCAACCTATCTCAACAATGCCCTGGGTACCACCTTCGACGCGCAAACCGTGGCTCTGGTGATCGTGGTGTGCAGCTACGCCCTGGGCATCCTCAATATCAAGCTCAACGCCTGGATCACCGGGACCTGCCTGCTGCTGGAAGTCGCGGCGTTGCTGGTGATCGTGTGCATCGGCTTCGGTAACCCGGTGCAGCCCGCCAGCGTGCTGTTTCAACCCCAGATCGTCGAAAACGGTGTATTGCACCTGGCGCCTTGGGCTTTGGTGATCGGCGCGGTAGGCATTGGCCTGTTTTCCTACAACGGTTACGGCCCCGCCGTATTGCTGGCCGAAGACATGAAATGCAGGGGCAAGGGCGTACACAAGGCGGTGCTGTGGTCCCTGGGCCTGGTGGTGGTGATCGAGCTGGTGCCGATCACGGCGCTGTTGATCGGCGCGCCGTCACTGAGTGCGATGATCAGCAGCCCGGACCCCATCGGCTACCTGCTCACCAGCCATGGCAATGAAACCCTGTCGCGCCTGGTCAGCGCGGGCATCTTCCTGTCGGTGTTCAATGCCATCGTCGCCATCGTTATCCAGATCGGCCGCGTGGTGTTCAGCAGCGGGCGCGATGCATTGTGGACGCCTACCATTAACAAGCTGTTCACCCGCATTCATCCGCGCTGGGATTCACCCTGGCTGGCCACGTTGTTCCTGGCGATCCCGTCGGCGTTGCTGAGCTTCAGCTCCAACCTGGCCGACCTCACCTCGTTCAGCGTATTACTGATCATATTGGTGTACCTGGTGGTGGCGTTGAGCGCGCTGATGAGCCGCGTGCTGCTGCGCGACCGCGAGCATCCCTATCGCATGCCGCTGTGGCCGTTGCCGGCGCTGCTGGCTGTGCTGGGCGCGGGTTACTTGCTGGTGACCTTGATCTACGCGGCGTCAGTACGCGACATCATGATCATCATCGGCTTGCTGGCCCTGTCGGTGATTCTGTATTGCATCAGCGGCCGGTCGAGTCCGGCCTTTCAGAAATTGTAAGGAGTGGTTATGCGTGCACGTCAATTGGGCATCACGTTGGGGCTGGGCACACCCGGTGAGTTGAATGCCATCACCGATGTTCCCGGGGTTCGGGTCGGTCACAGTACGCTCAAGACCCGTGTCGACGGCAAACAGGTGCGTACCGGTGTCAGCGTGGTCCAGCCCCGCGCCGGGGAAGCGCGGTTGCAGCCGTGCTTTGCCGGGTATCACGTGCTGAACGGCAATGGCGACGCCACCGGCCTGGAATGGATCAGCGAGGCAGGCCTGTTGACCACGCCGCTGGCCATCACCAACACCCACAGCATCGGCATCGTGCGCGACACGTTGATTGCCCTGGAACGCGAGCGCCTGGCGGATCCGGCGGTGTACTGGTGCATGCCGGTGGTGATGGAAACCTACGACGGCCTGCTCAACGACATCTGGGGCCAGCACGTCACCCCCGAGCATGTGCGCCAGGCGCTGGAGAGCGCCGAACGCGGCCCCGTGCAAGAAGGCGCCGTGGGCGGTGGGACGGGGATGATCTGCCATGAATTCAAGGGCGGTATCGGCAGCGCTTCGCGGCGCTTGCCGGCAGAGCAGGGCGGCTGGACCGTCGGCGTGCTGGTGCAGGCCAACCATGGCAAGCGCCAGGAGCTGCGGGTCGACGGTTATCCGGTGGGCCGCCGCTTGATGGACATCCCGTCACCCTTCGCCGAACGAGGCACGCCGGGCATGGGCTCGATCGTGGTGATCATCGCCACGGATGCGCCCCTGCTGCCGCACCAATGCCAGCGCCTGGCACAACGCGCGTCTATCGGCATCGCGCGCACCGGCGGCGGCACCGAGGACTCCAGCGGCGACCTGTTCCTGGCCTTCGCCACCGGCAACCAGGAGCTGCCGCCAGCAGACTACGCGCGCAAGGGCCTGCCGTTGAGCAGCACCTTACAGATGGTGAATAACGATCATATTTCCCCGCTGTTCAGCGCTGCGGCGGAAGCGGTAGAAGAAGCGATCATCAACGCGATCCTGGCGGGCGAAGACATGGTGACCGACGACGGCGTACAGGTGCCGGGTTTGAAAGGCGAGACCTTGTTACAGGCATTGCACGACACGGGTTGGCGCGTGTCCCGGTAATAGGGGACAACGCCGATATATACATATAAATAGTGGCTGTTTAATGTTGCCAATGACACCGTGACAATATTATGGATCCAATTATCAAGTGTGCCGCTCAACTTGAGCGGCATTAACGCTATTTAATATTTAAATAAGTGCCCGGTGTGTTTTGTCAGACAAAAGCAACGCCACCCAATAAATACGGAGCCAAACTTGTTGGCGCTATTGTGGGTCCGCTTTTCAGGCTGGAAAAGATGTAGACGAAAGATTTCAAGTTGTGTCAGTTTCGTGACGCCTTCAAAAGAGGCGAGTGATAGGACGATCTCGCCCGCGAGATTCCTATCGATCAAAGACTGATGAACTTGCAAACAAGGAAGTACGTTTATGTCAAAAGTTAAAGACAAGGCTATCGTGTCGGCGGCGCAAGCCAGCACCGCTTACTCGCAAATCGATAGCTTCAGCCATCTGTATGACCGTGGTGGCAACCTCACGGTCAATGGCAAACCCTCCTATTCCGTTGACCAGGCAGCCACCCAGCTGCTGCGCGACGGCGCCGCGTACCGGGACTTTGACGGCAACGGCAAGATCGACCTGACCTACACCTTCCTGACCTCGGCGTCCTCGAGCACCATGAACAAACATGGCATCTCGGGCTTCAGCCAGTTCAACGCCCAGCAGAAAGCACAGGCCGCACTGGCCATGCAATCCTGGTCGGACGTGGCCAACGTCACCTTTACCGAAAAAGCCAGCGGCGGTGACGGCCACATGACATTCGGCAACTACAGCAGCGGCCAGGACGGCGCGGCAGCCTTCGCCTACCTGCCCGGCACCGGTGCAGGCTACGACGGCACCTCGTGGTACCTGACCAACAACAGCTACACGCCGAACAAGACCCCGGACCTGAACAACTACGGCCGGCAGACCCTGACCCACGAAATCGGGCACACCCTGGGCCTGGCTCACCCTGGCGACTACAACGCCGGCGAAGGCGCCCCGACCTACAACGACGCGACCTATGGACAGGACACGCGCGGCTACAGCCTCATGAGTTACTGGAGCGAGAGCAACACCAACCAGAACTTCAGTAAAGGCGGGGTCGAAGCCTACGCCTCCGGCCCGCTGATCGACGACATCGCCGCGATCCAGAAGCTCTACGGTGCCAACTACAACACCCGTGCCGGCGACACCACCTACGGGTTCAACTCCAACACCGGGCGTGATTTCCTCAGCGCCACGTCCAACGCCGACAAGCTGGTGTTCTCGGTCTGGGACGGTGGCGGCAATGACACTCTGGACTTCTCCGGCTTCACCCAGAACCAGAAGATCAACCTCAATGAGGCCTCGTTCTCCGACGTTGGCGGCCTGGTGGGCAACGTCTCCATCGCCAAGGGCGTGACCGTCGAGAACGCGTTCGGCGGTGCGGGCAACGACCTGATCATCGGCAACAACGCGGCCAACGTGATCAAGGGTGGGGCCGGCAACGACCTCATCTACGGCGCTGGCGGCGCGGATCAACTGTGGGGCGGCGCGGGCAACGACACGTTTGTGTTCGGCGCCAGTTCCGACTCCAAGCCAGGGGCGGCGGACAAGATCTTTGACTTCACCTCGGGCTCCGACAAGATCGACCTCAGCGGCATCACCAAAGGGGCCGGCCTGACCTTCGTCAATGCCTTCACCGGGCATGCCGGCGATGCGGTATTGAGCTACGCGGCAGGTACCAACCTGGGTACGCTGGCGGTCGACTTCTCCGGGCACGGCGTGGCGGATTTCCTCGTCACCACCGTCGGCCAGGCAGCGGTCAGCGACATCGTGGCATGATGCACGGGCGCGGCGCGCAAGCGCCGCGCCTCCAGGCTGGAGCGTTCAGATGCAGCGTTTTTACAATGTGATCGCCTGCGTGTTGCAGGTGATGTTCGTGTCGGCAGGAGCCCACGCAATGGCGAGCAGTCTTGTTTTACCCACCAGCGCCCAACTGGCCGGGCATTGGCAGTTGCACCAGCAGGATCAGGTGTGTGCACTGGACCTGCTCGAGCAGGCCAATGCCCTAGGCGGCGATGTGGCCTGTGTGGCGCAGTGGCTGGGGGACAAGCCCCTGACCTGGTCGCCCACACCCGACGGTATCTGGCTGTTCAATGCCGAAGGCAGCGGGATCACCCATCTGAATCGTCAGAAAGACGGTGAGTACCAGGCACGGACGAAGTCCGGCACCGTGGTTGAATTAAAACGAGTGCCTTAGTTGTTGTTATAAGCCTATAACTCGATTTCATTAGTTGAGCGGCCTCTATCGCGGAGGACGGCAAACTTATGCGCGTAATTTGATTCAAGGAAGATCAGAACCTATGGCCAGGCCCCATGCGGTTGCGCCTTTATTCAAGGCGCTGGGTGAATACAAGAGCATCTTGATCAGCGTCGGTTGTTTTACCGCGTTGATTAACCTGTTGATGCTGGTGCCATCGATCTACATGCTGCAAGTGTATGACCGTGTGCTCTCCTCGCAGAATGAAACCACCCTGGTGATGTTGACCCTGATGGTGGTGGGCTTCTTTGCCTTTATTGGCCTGCTCGAAGTCATCCGCAGTTTTATCGTGATCCGCATCGGCAGCCAGTTGGAGCGGCGTTTCAACTTGCGCGTATACAAGGCCGCGTTCGAACGCAACCTGCAACGCGGCCAGGGGCATGCCGGGCAATCCCTGGGTGACTTGACCCATATCCGCCAATTCATCACCGGGCCGGCGCTGTTCGCGTTCTTCGATGCGCCGTGGTTTCCCATCTACTTGTTTGTGATTTTCCTCTTCAACGTGTGGCTCGGGGTGTTGGCCACCGCCGGCGCAGTGCTGTTGATCGGCCTTGCGTGCCTCAACGAATACCTGACCAAGAAACCCTTGGGCGAGGCCAGTGGCTTCTCCCAGCAGTCGACGCAGCTGGCCACCAGCCATTTGCACAACGCCGAAACCATCCAGGCCATGGGCATGCTCGGCGCGTTGCGCCACCGCTGGTTTGCTGTGCATTCGCAGTTCCTGGGTTTGCAGAACAGAGCCAGTGATACCGGGTCGGTGATCACCTCCTTGAGCAAATCCCTGCGCCTGTGCCTGCAATCCCTGGTGCTGGGCCTGGGCGCGCTGCTGGTGATCAAGGGCGACATGACCGCCGGGATGATGATCGCGGGCTCGATCCTGATGGGCCGCGTACTCAGCCCCATCGACCAGTTGATTGCCGTCTGGAAGCAATGGAGTTCGGCCAAGCTGGCCTATCAGCGGCTGGACGAACTGCTGCGCGAGTTCCCGCCGGAAGTGGAGCAGATGAAATTGCCCGCACCCAAGGGCCAGGTCAGCTTCGAACAGGTCAGCGCGGGCCCGCCCGGGCGGCGCATGCCCACCCTGCATCAGGTCAGCTTCACCCTTGGCGCCGGCGAAGTGCTCGGCGTGCTTGGCGCCTCCGGCTCCGGCAAATCTACCCTGGCCCGCGTGCTGGTGGGCGTGTGGCCGACCCTGGCCGGCACCGTGCGCCTGGACGGTGCGGATATTCACCGCTGGGACCGCGACGATCTCGGCCCGCACATCGGCTATCTGCCCCAGGACATCGAACTGTTCAGCGGCAGCATCGCCGACAACATCGCACGTTTTCGCGAGGCCGACCCCGAGCGGGTAGTGAAGGCTGCGCAGCAAGCCGGCGTGCATGAGTTGATCCTGCGCTTGCCCCACGGTTATGACACGGTCCTCGGCGATAACGGCGGTGGCCTGTCCGGCGGCCAGAAACAACGCGTAGCCCTGGCACGTGCGCTGTACGGCGGGCCGCGCTTGATCGTCCTGGATGAGCCCAATTCCAACCTCGACACCGTCGGCGAAGCCGCGCTGGCCAGCGCCATTGTGCAGATGAAGGCTCAGGGCAGCAGTGTGGTGCTGGTGACCCATCGTTCTTCGGCCTTGGCCCAGGCCGATAAATTGCTGGTGCTCAACGAAGGGCGTTTGCAGGCATTCGGGCCAAGCCAGGACGTGCTGCGGGCGTTGTCGGGCCAGCAGGAAGCACCGAAGGATAAACCCGGTGTGAGTTTCAGCCGTCAGTATCAAGCCGGAAGGAATCCAGGCGCATGAGCAGTATCACTGTTGAACCACGTTTCAAAGAGCGCGACGCCCGGTTCTTTGCGCGCATGGGCTGGCTGCTGACCCTGGTCGGTGCCGGTGGCTTTTTCCTCTGGGCCAGCCTTGCGCCCCTGGACCAGGGCATCCCGGTGCAGGGCACGGTGGTGGTGTCGGGCAAACGCAAGGCGGTGCAAACCTTCAGCCCCGGCGTGGTCAGTCGGATCCTGGTCAAGGAGGGGGAACTGGTGAAGCAAGGCCAGCCGCTGTTCCGTCTCGACCAGACCCAGCACCAGGCCGACGTGCAGTCCCTGCAAGCCCAATACCGCATGGCCTGGGCCAGCGTCGCGCGGTGGCAGAGCGAGCGCGACAACCAATCCGCTATCACCTTTCCCGCCGAGCTGAGCAGCAACCCCGACCCGGCACTGGCGTTGGTCCTGGAAGGCCAGCGCCAATTGTTCAGCAGCCGTCGCGAAGCCTTTGCTCGTGAACAGGCGGGCATCCGCGCGAATATCGAGGGCGCCACCGCGCAGCTCAACGGCATGCGCCGCGCCCGCAGCGACCTGACCGCCCAGGCCCAGTCCCTGCGCGACCAACTGAGCAACCTGCAACCCCTGGCCGACAACGGCTATATCCCGCGCAACCGGCTGATGGAGTACCAACGCCAGCTGTCCCAGGTGCAACAGGACCTGGCGCAAAACACCGGAGAGAGCGGCCGGGTGGAGCAGGGCATCCTTGAATCGCGCCTGAAATTGCAGCAGCACAGCGAGGAATACCAGAAGGACGTGCGCAGCCAGTTGGCCGACGCGCAATTGCGCAGCCTGACCCTGGAGCAGCAGCTCACATCGGCCGGCTTCGATCTGCAACACAGCGAGATCAACGCACCGGCCGACGGCATTGCGGTCAACCTCAGCGTGCACACCGAAGGCGCCGTGGTGCGTGCCGGTGAAACCCTGTTGGAAATCGTGCCCCAGGGCACGCGCCTGGAAGTGGAAGGGCATTTGCCGGTGCACCTGGTGGACAAGGTCGGCATGCACCTGCCGGTGGATATCCTGTTCACCGCCTTCAACCAGAGCCGCACCCCGCGTGTGCCGGGGGAGGTCAGCCTGATTTCCGCCGACCAGATGCTCGACGAAAAAACCGGCGCGCCGTATTACGTGCTGCGCACCACCGTCAGCGAGGCGGCACTGGAGACGCTCCACGGCCTGGTGATCAAGCCGGGCATGCCCGCCGAGATGTTCGTACGCACCGGCGAGCGTTCGTTGCTCAATTACCTGTTCAAGCCGCTGCTCGACCGCGCCGGCTCCGCGTTGACCGAGGAATGAGCATGAAAGCTGTGTTCATCGCCTTGCTGTTCACCTGCGTCCATGCCCAGGCCGCCATGGGCCCGTTCGATGTGTACGAGCAGGCCCTGCGTAACGATCCGGTGTTTCTCGGCGCGATCAAAGAGCGCGACGCCGGCCTGGAAAACCGCACCATCGGCCGCGCCGGCTTGCTGCCCAAGCTGTCGTATAACTACAACAAGGGCCGCAACAACTCCCAGGCCACTTTGCCCGACGGGCGCGGCGGCAATTACCACGACGACCGCAACTACAACAGCTACGGCTCGACCTTCAGCCTACAACAGCCGCTGTTCGACTATGAGGCCTACGCCAACTACCGCAAGGGCGTGGCCCAGGCACTGTTCGCCGACGAAAGCTTTCGCGACAAGAGCCAGGCCTTGCTGGTGCGGGTGCTGAGCTATTACACCCAGGCGCTGTTTGCCCAGGACCAGATCGACATCGCACGGGCCAAGAAGAAGGCCTTCGAGCAGCAGTTCCAGCAGAACCGGCACCTGTTCCAGCAGGGCGAGGGCACCCGCACCGATATCCTCGAAGCCGAGTCGCGCTATGAGCTGGCCACCGCCGAAGAGATCCAGGCGCTGGATGAGCAGGATGCCTCGCTTAGAGAACTGGGCGCGCTGATCGGTGTGCAAAGCGTCAATATCCACGACCTCGCCCCGTTGAACGAAGGCTTTGCCGCGTTCACCTTGACCCCGGCGAACTACGACACCTGGCATGAACTGGCGATCAGCAACAACCCCACGCTGGCGTCCCAGCGCCAGGCCCTGGAAGTCGCACGTTATGAAGTGGAGCGCAACCGCGCCGGGCACCTGCCCAAGGTCACTGCGTATGCCAGTTCGCGCCAGCAGGAGTCCGACAGCGGCAACACCTACAACCAGCGCTACGACACCAACACCATCGGCGTCGAAGTGAGCCTGCCGTTGTATGCCGGTGGCGGCATCTCCGCGTCCACTCGCCAGGCCAGCCGCGCCATGGAACAGGCCGAGTATGAGCTGGAAGGCAAGACCCGCGAGACCCTGATCGAACTGCGTCGGCAGTTCAGCGCGTGCCTTTCCGGCGTGAGCAAACTGCGCGCCTATCAAAAGGCCCTGGCCTCGGCGCAAGCGCTGGTGGTGTCGACCAAACAGAGCATCCTCGGTGGCGAGCGGGTCAACCTCGATGCGTTGAACGCCGAGCAACAGCTCTACAGCACGCGGCGTGACCTGGCCCAGGCGCGTTACGACTACCTGATGGCCTGGACCAAATTGCACTACTACGCCGGCAACCTGCGCGACACCGACTTGGCCAAGGTGGATGAGGCGTTCGGGCCGGCACCGCATTAATTGACTTTCTCGACAATTCCAACAACAGAGAGGCAAGACCATGGGTGTGTTCGACTATAAAAACCTCGGGGCCGAAGGCTCCAAAGCGCTGTTCGCCGATGCCATGGCGATCACGCTGTATACCTACCACAACCTGGATAACGGCTTTGCCGTGGGCTACCAGCACAACGGCCTGGCGCTCGGTTTGCCCGCCACGCTGGTGGGCGCACTGCTGGGCAGCACGGATTCCCAGGGCGTGATTCCCGGCATTCCCTGGAACCCGGATTCGGAAAAAGCCGCCCTGGACGCCGTACAGGCTGCAGGCTGGACGCCCATCAGCGCCAGCACCCTGGGCTATACCGGCAAGGTCGACGCCCGCGGCACGTTCTTCGGCGAAAAGGCCGGCTACACCACGGCCCAGGTCGAGGTGCTGGGCAAGTACGATGACGCCGGCAAGTTGCTGGAAATCGGTATCGGTTTTCGCGGTACGTCGGGCCCTCGGGAAACGCTGGTCAGCGACTCCATTGGCGATCTGGTCAGCGATCTGCTCGCGGCCTTGGGGCCCAAGGATTACGCCAAGAACTACGCCGGCGAAGCCTTTGGCGGCCTGCTCAAGAACGTCGCCGACTACGCCAGTGCCCACGGCCTCAGCGGCCACGACGTGGTGGTCAGCGGCCACAGCCTGGGCGGCCTGGCGGTCAACAGCATGGCCGACTTGAGCAGCAGCAAATGGGCAGGTTTCTACCAGGACGCCAACTACCTGGCCTACGCCTCGCCGACCCAGAGCGCCGGCGACAAGGTGCTTAACATCGGCTACGAAAACGACCCGGTGTTCCGGGCGCTGGACGGCTCGACTTTCAATTGGTCGTCGTTGGGCGTGCATGACAAACCCCATGAATCGACCACCGACAATATCGTCAGCTTCAACGACCACTACGCTTCGACGCTGTGGAATGTGCTGCCGTTTTCCATCACCAACCTGCCGACCTGGATCTCCCATTTGCCTACGGGGTATGGCGATGGGATGACGCGCATCCTCGAGTCCGGGTTCTATGAGCAGATGAGCCGCGACTCGACGATTATCGTCGCCAACCTGTCCGACCCGGCACGCGCCACCACCTGGGTGCAGGACCTCAACCGCAATGCCGAACCGCACAAGGGCGATACCTACATCATTGGCAGCGACGGCAATGACCTGATCCAGGGCGGCAAGGGCGCGGACTTCATCGAGGGCGGCAAGGGCAATGACACGATCCGCGACAGCAGCGGGCATAACACCTTTTTGTTCAGCGGGCCGTTTGGCCAGGACCGGATTATCGGCTATCAAGCAACGGACAAGCTGGTGTTCAGGGACGTTGAGGGGAGTGCGGATTACCGTGATCACGCCAAGGTCGTGGGCGGGGATACGGTGATCAGTTTTGGCGCGGACTCGGTGACGTTGGTGGGGGTGGTTGGCTTGTCGGGGGAGGGGATTGTGATCGGTTAAAACGGTGGGAGGGGGCCAAGCCCTCTCCCACATTTGATCAGTGCGGGCCGCTGGAAATCAGTCCTCCTTGCGCACCGTCGCCACATCGTCGGCTTTGACACGGATGTGTTTGCCGGCAATGTCGGTGAACTCGTAGAAACCATCGGCCGTCTTGGTTTTTGGAGAGTCTTTGGTCAAATACTGCGTGCCATTTTGCAGCGTCACTACGGTTTGCGTCGCGCAACCGGCCAATACCAGAAAAGTGAGTGCAACCAGTGGCAGCCCCAAATTCTTCATGTTCATAACCCTTACCGTTAACCCTGAAAAGTCCCGCGCCAAGGCTGCGGGCCATAAATTTTACGCCATCGACTCCCCCATCTGATCACTTTTATACAAAAAGTTGCGTGCGCCATTTATCTATTACCGATTGCAACACAGTATGGGGAACGGCACTCTGTATGCATAACCAGTATTTGACCTGCGCCCGCCATGCCCAATCCCCTCGACGATCCGCTCTATTACCTGCATAACTTCCGCCAGGTCCTGCATTGGCTGGGGCAACGCTATGCCGATCTGCTCGACCCTGACGAACAGCATTTCATTCAGCAATTCGACAGGTTGCCGCAAGCGTCCCAGGCGCTGTTGGTGCGCATGGTGATGCGCAAGGGCGTGCATTTTCGCGCGGGCAAGCTGCACTACGTGGAGATCGGTTGCCCCCATGCCGCTGCCGCGCCTTTGCGGGAATTGGGATGGGTGGACGACAACCATCTTCTGGCATTTGAAGCATTATTCGCCTTGCTGCAAAAAGGCGAGATCCTCAGCACCTTCGCCCCCTGGATCGACCAGCCCAAGGGCAAGAAGGCCGATTGGCTGGACGGGTTGGCGGCGCAGTTCACCGACACGCGCCGTTTCGCCGACTGGTGCCCGGACCTCGCCGACACGCTGTACAGCCTCACCGTGATGGAGTTATGCGACCGCCTGCGGCTGATGTTCTTCGGCAACCTGCATCAGGACTGGTCCGAGTTTGTCCTCGCCGACCTGGGCATCTACACCTATGAAAAAGTCGAGTTCTGCGCCGAATCGCGGGGGTTGCGCAGCCGCGCCGACGTGCACGGTTTTCTGTTCCTGCACCAATGCCAGCAGGCGTTTGAACGCGGTGAGGCGCTGGCGCAGGTGCTGGCTGAAGTGGCCACGCTGAACACCGACAACCCCTGGCTGGAAAAGCGCCGGGCCAAGCTGTTGTTCCAGCTCGGCCAGTATTGCGAGCGCAGTGCCGAGTTGGACCTGGCGCAGCAGGTCTACCGCACCTGCGCTTATCCCGGCGCCCGCGCGCGGCTGATTCGCGTGCTGGAGCGCCAGGAGGATTACGCCCAGGCCATGGCCCTGGCAAGCGTCGCGCAACAAGCACCGGAAAGTGCCGCCGAACAGCAGCACCTGTTGCGCGTCATGCCCCGCCTGCGCCGCAAGCTGGGCGAACCCCGGCTGCCGACGCTCAAATCCCGTGAAGTCACGCGCCTGGACCTGGAACTTGCGCTGCCGGAGCCGTTGATGTCGGTGGAGTCCTGTGTCCAGGCCCACCTGAGCGCACCTGATGCACCGGTGCACTATGTCGAGAACGGCCTGATCAATTCGCTGTTCGGCCTGCTGTGCTGGGATGCGATCTTCGCGCCGCTGCCGGGGGCGTTCTTCCACCCGTTCCAGCGCGGGCCGGCGGACCTGCACAGCGAAGACTTCCACGCGCGCCGCGTCCCCCTGTTTGACGCGTGTTTTGCGCAACTGCAGGACGGGCGCTACACGACCACCATCCGCCAACGCTACCTCGATAAGTGGGGGATCCAGTCGCCGTTTGTGTTCTGGAACCTGCTCAGTGAGGACCTGCTGGAACAAGCCTTGGCCTGCCTGCCGGCCGAACACCTGCGCTACTGGTTCGAACGGCTGCTGCTGGATATCCGCGCCAACCGCGCCGGCATGCCGGACCTGATCCAGTTCTGGCCGGCGCAAAAGACCTACCGCATGATCGAGGTCAAGGGGCCTGGCGACCGCCTGCAAGACAACCAGCTGCGTTGGCTGGAGTTCTGCGGCGAATACCAGATGCCCGTCACCGTCTGCTACGTACGCTGGGCGGAGCACCCCGCTTGAGCTACAGCGTAGCCGTGCGGGCGCTGTGTGAGTTCACCGCCAAGGTGGGCGACCTGGACCTGCGCTTTACCCCGTCGCCCAGCGCCCAGGAAGGTATAGCGGGCCATCGCACCGTTGCTTCGCGACGCAGCGCGCACTACCAGAACGAAGTGGCCCTCGAAGGCGACTACCAGCAACTGAAGGTGCGGGGCAGGGCAGACGGCTATGACCCGGACGCCAACCGCCTGGAAGAAGTGAAGACCTATCGCGGCGACCTGGCTGCCCAGCCCGCCAACCACCGGCAACTGCATTGGGCCCAGGCCAAGGTGTACGGCTGGTTGATGTGCCAGAAGCTTGGCCTCACGGATATCGACGTAGCGCTGGTGTATTTCGATATCGTCGGCGAAGGCGAAACCCTGCTCAATCAACGTTTCCAGGCGGACGAGCTGCAAGCGTTCTTCAACCAGCAATGTGCACTGTTTCTCGGCTGGGCCCGCCAGGAAATGCAGCACCGCGAGGCGCGCGACGCTGCGGCGCAGACCTTGGGTTTCCCCCATGCCGATTTTCGCCCCGGCCAACGCACTCTGGCCGAGTCGGTGTACAAGGCTGTCAGCACCGGCCGTTGCCTGATGGCCCAGGCCCCCACGGGCATCGGCAAGACCATCGGCACGATCTTCCCGCTGCTCAAGGCCCTGGCGCCCCAGCAACTGGACAAGGTGTTTTTCCTCACCGCCAAGACCCCCGGTCGCAAACTCGCCCTCGATGCAGCCAAGGTGCTGCAGGCCAGCAGCGACCTGCCCCTGCGCGTTCTCGAACTGGTGGCGCGGGACAAGGCCTGCGAGCACCTGGACAAGGCCTGTCACGGCGACGCCTGCCCCTTGGCCAAGGGCTTCTACGACCGTTTGCCCGCCGCGCGCCTTGCCGCGTCCAGGGTCCGCCTGCTCGACCAACACAACCTTCGCGATGTCGCCCTCGATCACGGGGTGTGCCCCTATTACCTGAGCCAGGAAATGGCACGCTGGGCCGACCTGGTGGTTGCCGACTACAACTACTATTTCGACTTCGGTGCCATGCTCTTCGGCCTGGCCCAACTCAGCCAATGGCGCGCTGCCGTGCTGGTGGACGAAGCCCACAACCTGGTCGAGCGCGCCCGTTCGATGTACAGCGCGAGCCTCGACCAGTACAGCCTGAAGATCCTGCGCGACACCGCGCCCGAGCCGCTGAAGAAACCCCTGCAGCGCCTCAACCGCGAATGGAACGCCCTGCACAAGGACCAGCTCGCGCCGTACCAGGCCTACAGCTTGCGCCCGGACAAACTGCTCCAGGCCCTGAACCTGTGCACCAGCGCCCTGGGCGATTACTTCAACGACCACCCCGAAGCCCTCAGTGGTGACCTGCAAGCCTTCTACTTCGAAGCCCTGCAATTTACCAAGGTCGCCGAGCTGTTCAACGAGCACTTTATCTTCGACATCAGCAAGCGCCAGCTCGGCGGCAAACGCAGCAGCTCGACCCTGTGCCTGCGCAACGTGGTACCCGCCGAATTCATCCGGCCGCGCTTGACGGCGGCCCGCAGCAGCGTGTTGTTTTCCGCCACCTTGAGCCCTCGCCACTATTACGCCGACCTGCTGGGGTTGCCAGCGGACACGGCCTGGGTCGACGTGGAATCGCCGTTCAAGGCCGAACAACTGCACGTGCGCATCGTCGGCGACATCTCCACCCGCTTCGTGCATCGCCAAGCCTCGCTGGCGCCGATTGTCGAGCTGATCGCCCGTCAGTTTGCCCAGCAACCGGGCAACTACCTGGCGTTTTTCTCAAGCTTTGATTACCTCCAGCAGGTGGCGCAACTGCTCGCCGAAACTCACCCGCAGATCCCGCTGTGGCAACAGTCGCGGGGCATGGCCGAGGCCGAACGCCAAGGCTTTCTCGATCAATTCACCGAACACAGCCAAGGCGTCGGCTTTGCCGTGCTGGGCGGCGCGTTCGGTGAAGGCATCGACTTGCCGGGCACACGCCTGATCGGCGCATTTATCGCCACCCTGGGATTGCCGCAACTCAACCCGGTCAACGAGCAGATAAAACTGCGCATGGCGGCGATTTTTGGCGCAGGGTACGACTACACCTACCTGTACCCCGGCATCCAAAAGGTCGTGCAGGCGGCGGGGAGGGTGATCCGCAGCCAGCACGACCGGGGCGTGGTGATGTTGATGGATGATCGGTTCGGGGAGGCGCGGGTCCGCCAGTTGTTGCCGGAATGGTGGACGGTTTATTGAGCTATTCCTGCCATCAATAATGCTGGTTCTTGCACAACGGATCCCCCAGGCTAGGCAAAACCTCCAGGAAAGGCCCCGCCCATGAGCCAACTGCCCCCGCAAAAGATCCCTGTAAACGGTATTGAGCTATGGGTGCATGTCTCGGGGCCGGAACAGGGTCGCCCCATCTGGCTGCTCCATGGGTTTCCCGAGTGCTGGCACTCCTGGCGTGAACAGATTCCGGCGTTGGCCGCGGCAGGTTATCGGGTGTTTGTCCCACAAATGCGCGGTTACGGGCCATCGAGTTCGCCCGCCGAGATCGCCGACTATGACCTGTTGACCCTGTGTGGCGATATTCAGCAGGCCATGGATCACTTCGGTCATGATCAGGTCACCATGGTCGGCCATGACTGGGGCGCCGTGGTGGCCTGGCACCTGGCGTTGCTCGAGCCGGAGCGCGTCACTCGGTTGATCACGATGTCTGTGCCTTTTGCCGGGCGTGCTCGTCGGCCGGTGATCGACATCATGCGCGAGCTGTATGCCGACCGCTTCAATTACATCCTGTATTTCCAGGAACCGGGTGTAGCTGAGCAGGAACTGGATGCCGATATCGAACGCACCTTGCGCCTGTTCATGCAAGACCAGGATGTGTTTCTACAGCAGAAACCGGCCACCGCCACGTTGCTTGAGGGCACTTCAACGCCCGGTGCATTGCCGCGTTGGTGTTCACAGGCAGACCTAGACGTGTACGTACAAACCTTCGCCGGACAGGGCTTTCGCGGCCCATTGAACTGGTACCGTAATTTCGAACGCAACTGGCAGCGCACCGAGTTCCTCGTCGGCCGCCAGGTGTTGCAACCGACCTTGTTCCTGATTGGCGACCGCGACCCGGTGGGCGTATTCGAGGCCCATACGCTCAAACGCATGCCCGAATGCGTGCCGCAGTTGGAGCTGCACGTGTTGGCCAACTGCGGGCACTGGATCCAGAACGAGCAGGGCGCGCGGGTTAACACGTTGCTGCTCGATTTCCTGGGCCGGCACTGAACCGTCAGACCACTTCCAGGTAGGAACTGTGGATCGCACGCGCCAACTCGCGCACGGTGTCGATGAACTCCGTGAGACGGCTATGCAGGCCGTCTTCGAGAATCTCATCAATCCCGGTATACCTCAGCCGCGCCTCGAACTCCGCCGCCAGGCGCTGTGCGGTGCGCCCGTAACTGCCGGGCAGGTCCGCGAGGATATGACTCAACTCTTCGATACAGGCATGCAACGAACGCGGCACGTCACTGCGTAATAACAGCAACTCCGACACCGACCGCGCATTCAGCGCATTCGGATACAGCTCCGTATACGCCTCGAACGACGACAACGCGCGGAGCAGGGCGCTCCACTGGTAATACCCGCGTGCCGACAGGTCGCTGACTTCTTCCGACTCTTCGCCGAACATCTCGTAGCGCGCGTCCAGCAGGCGCAGGGTGTTGTCCGCGCGTTCGACAAAGGTGCCCAGGCGAATGAAGCGATAGGCGTCGTTGCGCATGATGGTCCCCGAGGTCGCGCCGCGGAACAGGTGCGAACGCTGCTTGACCCAGTCACAGAAGTGGCTGATGCCATGGCGTGCCAAGCCGCCGGCGGCGATGCTGCGCATTTCCAGCCAGGTGGCGTTGAGGTTTTCCCACATATCGGCGGTGATGCGCCCGCGCACCGCATGGGCATTGCCCCGCGCGGCGCGCAGGCAGTTGTAGATGCTGGCCGGGTTTTCTTCGTCGAGGGCGAAGAAGTGCAGCATGCGCTCGGCATCCAGGGTTTGGTGGCGCTCCAGGTAACTGTCCAGGGTGCCGCTGCTGAGCAACGACATCGCCAGTTCGTCTAGGCCATCGCTACGCCCGGCCTGGGGCATCAGCGACAGCGAGTAACTGACTTCGAGCATGCGCGCCAGGTTCTCGGCGCGCTCCAGGTAGCGGGACATCCAATACAGATCTGCGGCGGTTCTACTCAACATACTCAGCCCTCCACCACCCAGGTGTCCTTGGTTCCGCCGCCTTGCGACGAGTTGACGATCAACGAGCCTTCCTTCAGCGCCACACGGGTGAGGCCTCCCGGCACCAGGCGGGTTTCCTTGCCCGAGAGCACAAAGGGCCGCAGGTCGATATGCCGGGGCGCGATGCCGTTTTCGACAAAGGTCGGGCAGGTGGACAGGCTCAGGGTCGGTTGGGCGATATACGCATGGGGGCGGGCCTTGATGCGTTGGCGGAAGTCTTCGATCTCGGCGGCGCTGGAAGCGGGGCCTACCAGCATGCCGTAGCCGCCGGAGCCCTGGGTTTCCTTGACCACCAGGTCGGCGAGGTTGGCCAGTACGTGGGACAGTTCATCCGGCTTGCGGCACTGGAAGGTCGGCACGTTTTGCAGGATCGGCTCTTCATCCAGGTAAAACTTGATCATCGCCGGTACATAGGGATAGATCGATTTGTCGTCCGCCACGCCGGTGCCGATGGCATTGGCCAGCACCACATTGCCGGCGCAATAGGCCGCGACCAGCCCTGGCACGCCGAGCATGGATTCAGGGTTGAACGCCTGCGGGTCGAGGAACGCGTCGTCGATACGCCGGTAGATCACGTCCACCGCCTTGGGCCCGTCGGTGGTGCGCATGAACACCTTGAGGTCGTGCACGAACAGGTCGGCGCCTTCCACCAGCTCCACGCCCATTTCCCGCGCCAGGAACGCATGTTCGAAGAACGCGCTGTTGAAGCGCCCGGGCGTCAGCACCACCACGTTGGGGTTGTCCAGGCGACTGGCGCTTTTCAGGGTCTTGAGCAGCAGGTTGGGGTAGTGGTCCACCGGCGCGATACGCTGCTTGGCGAACACTTCGGGGAACAGGCGCATCATCATCTTGCGGTCTTCGAGCATGTAGCTCACGCCGCTGGGGGTGCGCAGGTTGTCTTCGAGCACGTAGTAGGTGCCGTCGCCATCGCGTACCAAGTCCACCCCCGAGATGTGGGAATAAATATCGCGGTGCAGGTCCAGGCCGACCATAGCCTTCTGGTAACCCTCGTTGCCCAGCACCTGGTCGGCCGGAATGATCCCGGCCTTTATGATGCGCTGGTCGTGGTAGATGTCGGCGAGGAACATGTTCAGTGCATTGACGCGCTGGATACAACCGCGTTCGATCACGCTCCATTCACTGGCGGGGATGCTGCGGGGGATGATGTCGAAGGGGATCAGGCGCTCGGTGTCCTGCTCGTCGCCATAAAGGGTGAAGGTGATTCCCGCGCGATGGAAGAGCAGATCGGCTTCGCGACGGCGCTGGGCCAGCAATTCCGGCGGCGTGTTGGCCAGCCAGCGGGAGAAGTCCTGATAGTGCGCACGGCACACGCCGTTTGCGTCATTCATTTCATCGAAGAAAGATCGAGCCATTCCAGTACCTTGTCAGTGCCGAGGGTTGCCTTGGGTGGCACTGCCGCTTTAAAAAACGCATTTTTTTATGAGCCCGTGGCTGATGGTGCCACCGGGCCTGGTCCTTACTTTCTTATGGGGTCGGCTCTGGGTCGGGGGGTAACGAATGTTCCTGTATTCGGGCAGATGAATGGATAAAGCAATGCGTGTGCCGGAATGGGCATCCCGCGCTGATTTCCCATTGTGGTGAGCGGGCCTTCTGGGGTTACCAGGCTTCTGGGGTGAGCTGGACTGTTGTGGTGAGCTGGACTGCTGGGGGAGCCGGACTGCTGTGGTGAGCGGGCTTGCTGTGGTGAGCGGGCTTGCCCCGCGTTGGAGTGCGAAGCGCTCCCAAGTTTTTTTGGGGCCGCTGCGCAGCCCAACGCGGGGCAAGCCCGCTCACCACAACAAGCCCGATCACCATATTAAGCCCGCTTATCACACAAAAAAGGCAGGCCATGACAAGGCTGCTCACCATAAGGGAGCGGTTTGCGCACCGCGATGGTGCAACAACAAACTTGAACTTCGCCACGGCCCGATTCTTCTAAGGGGTTTAAGCCCAGCAGGGAGCACGGATGTGCCCAGAATCATTTCACCCGACACCCCGGAAGCGAACCTGGCCGACCACAGCGAGCACAACGCCAAGATCTTCGGCTCGCCCAAGGACCGCCTGGACTTCTACCGTCGCGAAATCCAATACGAAACCACCATCCTCGCCAACCGTACCGATGCCTACCTGACCGCGCAGTCGTTCCTGGTGATTGCCTTTGTCTCCGGCATGGGCAACCTCAACCCGGAATGGGGCAAGTTGTTCACCCTGGTGGTGCCGGTGTTCCTGACGCTGCTCGGCATACTCAGTTCCCTGAATGCCTGGCCGGGGATCCGCGCCGCGTACGAAATCATCGATCACTGGCACTACAAGCAGAGCGAACTGCTGCGCAGCGAGCCGGTGATGGGCATGGCCTACGATGAGTCGCCGCTGTTTTCCGAAATGGAGTCGTCCCATAAGGGCTACCGCAAGTCGCTGCTGTTCTCCATGCGTGCGCCGTGGTTGTTCATGGTGTTCTGGGTGTTGCTGGGGGCGTACGCGTTTTATATCCAGGTGGATAACCCGGGCTCTTAAGCAATTGGAACTTCAGTGGCCGGCACGGGACCTTACCTTTACGCAGTCTGCGTTTTTCAAACGAGGTGAGCCATGAGCACAGACAAAGACCCCCAGACCAGCAACCGTAACGACCCGGCAATCGACGGCGGCGAACCGGCCCCAGGCACGGCGGCCGATGCACCGAAAGACCCGAAACCCGCCGCCGACCCCAAAGCCAGGGAAAACGACTACAGTCCAGACTTCAAGCCTGAGCGCGAGCCCAAGCCTGAAACCGATGCCGATATCGATACCCAAGGCGGTTAGAGGAGACGGTCATGTCCAAAGAACTGGAAGAAGAACTCAACGATCCGGGCAATGAAGACCCGGGTTCCCTGATGGATGATGCAGAAGTACCGCTCAATGATCTGGATGACGCGGCGGATGTGGGTAATACCGAGCGTCAGGACTGAGCTTTCGCCTGGGCACGTCGTTCATACCACGCGAGCATCGGCTGGGTACTCAAGCCATGAACGACGATGCTCAAGGCGATCACTGACAACGTCAGGTTCACCGCCACCGCGCTGCTGGTGCCGACAAGGCCATGGTTGAGCGCGTAGAACAGGTAGTAGATGCTGCCGATTCCGCGAATCCCGAACCAGCCCATCAGCCCGCGCTGCTGGCGATCGACCAGGCGACCCCAGGGCATTGCAAACACACTGACCGGTCGAATCACGCAGAACAGCAACGCCGCCAACGGCAATGCCCGCCAATCCCAATGACTGGCCAGCACGATGCCGAGCACCGTGACCAGGAACACTTCCATCGAGCGCTCCACCAGGCTGCCGAACGAGAGCATGTCGCCCATCATTACGCCGGCGGCGATCTGGGTCTCGGCCAGCTCACTCACATCCCCTTGCAGGGCGTGCTCCGGTTCCACCTCAAGATGACCCACCACCGGCAGCGCCAAATGCTCCGATGGCGTGTGGGAGTTGCCGGTTGACCTGAACTCTGCCTGACGCAGCCCGAGCCCGGCGGCGAACACTGACAGAAAGCCGTACCCCCCCACCGCTTCGGCCACCACATAGGCCAGGGCGATCAGGGCGAGGGTCAGGTAGTCATTCGGAGAGAGCGTACTATCACTGTTGTTGACGCGTAGCCACAGGGTCGTGCGGCCAATGCCCCGGCCCATCCAGTAACCGATCAACAGCCCTGCCGGCACCGCCCACAGCAGGTTCTTCAACGCCCAACCGCCTAGCCAGTCACCGTCAAAGCCGCCGTGCTGCATGAAGACCAAGGCAAAAATCACAAAGGGAAAGGCCGTGCCATCGTTCAACCCGGCTTCTCCGGACAAACCGAAGCGCAGCGCATCGTAATCCTGTGCATTATTGACCTGTACCAGGCCCGCCAGCACCGGGTCGGTCGGCGCGAGAATGGCACCCACCAGCAGCGACACCCCCCATGACAGTTCAAACACGTAATGCAGCGCCAGGCAGCTGCCGAGGATGGTCAACAGCATGACTGGCCCGGCCATGCCGAACGCGATGCGCCAGGTGCGATGGCCCAGGGGCAGGCGCAGTTTGAGCCCGCTGACGAACAGTGAAAACAGCACCGCGACTTCGGTGAGGTGCTCCATCCAGCGCGCAGACTGCTTGATATCCAGGTGCAGCAGGTCCACGCCGAGGGGGCCGATGCCCACGCCCAGCAACAGGCACACCGCCGAGGTGGTCACAGGCATCCAGCGCAGGTAAGAGGAGGTGAGGGCAAGGGTCAGCAGCACGGCACCGAGGACGGCCATCCATAGAATAAAAGTCATCGGGAGGGGTATCCAGGGCCGTGGTCTATTCACGTTCGAGGCGTGTCGCCGACTGCAGGTTCAATGTGATTGCGTCGCTTTGAATTCATTGGCGATTGATCAGCAGGCGCTCCAGGTCTTCAGTGGGCAGCGGCCGGCTGAACAGGTAGCCCTGGATCTGATCGCACCCCGCCTCCTTGAGGAACGCCAATTGCGCCTGGGTTTCCACACCTTCGGCGACCACCCGCAGGCTCAGGCTGTGGGCCAACTCGATAATGGTGCGGGTGATCGCGGCATCCTGGGGGTTGCTGGTGACTTCGCGAATAAACGCAATGTCGATCTTCAGCGTGTCGATGGGGAAGCGTCGCAGGTAGGCCAGGCTCGAATAGCCGGTACCGAAGTCGTCAATGGAGATCTTCACCCCCATGGCGTGCAGGCGTTGCAGGCTGTCGATGGTGTGCTGGGTATTCTCCATCAGCGAGCCTTCGGTCAGTTCCACTTCCAGCCAATGGGGTTCGACGCCGGTCTCATTGAGAATACGCGCGATATCGGCAATCAGGTCGCCCTCGATCAACTGGTGGCCGGAGACGTTCACCGACACCTCGACGGCGCCAATCGCGCTGCGCCGCCACGTCGCAATCTGCTGGCACACGCTGCGGATCACCCAGCGGCCCACCTCCACGATCAAGCCCAGGCTTTCAAGGATAGGCACGAATATCCCTGGCGATACCGCGCCGTAACCCGGGCGCTCCCAACGCAGCAGTGCCTCCAGGGCGCAGATCTGCCCATCGGCCAACGCGATTTTTGGCTGGTAGTGCAGGGTGAATTCCTCGCGTTCCACGGCCAGGCGCAGGGCGTTTTCCAGGTCCTGGCGGGCCAGGTCGTGCACGTTCATCCGTGCGCTGTCACCGGCATGGTGTTGCAGTTGCTGCTCAAGCAACTGGCTATGGCGCTTGAGTTGATCGCCGTGGCTCTTGAGCCGCAGCAGGTTGCGCACGCGCAGCCACAGTTCGACCCGCTCCACCGGCTTGCTGATGAACTCCTCGGCACCGGTTTCCAGGCCACTGACCCGTGCACTCGACTCGCTGAGGGCCGACAGCATGATGATCGGAATGCTCGCCGTGGCTGCGTCGCCCTTGAGCTGGCTGGCCACTTCGTAGCCGTCCATGCCCGGCATCATGATGTCCAGCAGGATCAGGTCAGGTGGCTGTTTGGCCACGAGTTGCAAGGCTTCCTCGCCGCTGGCCGCCGTCAGGGTCTGGTAGCCCTCATGTTGCAACAGGGTTTCCAGCAGCTTGCGAACCTGGGGTTCGTCATCAACGATCAACAGCGTTGCGGGTTGGCTGGCCATGGAGAGGACTCATCTGAGGGGGGAGAGGGTGGTGTGTTGCAACAGCGTGTCGATCACCTGGTACAGCTCTTTGTAGCGCAACGGCTTGCTGATGTAGGCATCGCAACCGGCCAATCGGGTCTTTTCACGGTCTTCCTTCATGGCCATGGCGGTGAGGGCAATCACCGGGATATGGGCGGTGTGCGGATCCTGTTTGAGCAGCGCGGTAGCGGCCAGGCCGTCCATGCCCGGCAGCTGGATGTCCATCAGGATCAGCGCCGGTTGGGCTTCACGGGCCAGGGTCAGCCCGCTCTCGGCGTCGGCGGCCCACACCACCGTGTGCCCGACGTTGACCAGCAGCAGTCGGGCCAGGCGCATATTGGCCTCGTTGTCTTCGACGATCAGGATATGGGCCATCCAGCCTCCGTGCCGCGGTGGAGTGGCAGCCACACCACAAACCGGGCGCCCTGGCCTTCACGGCTGGCCACCGCAACGCTGCCACCGTGCAGGTCGACCAGCTGCTTGACCATGGCCAAGCCCAGGCCGGTGCCTTCGAATTTGCGCGCCAGGCTGCTGTCGATCTGGCTGAACGCCTTGAACAGCTTGCCCATGTCCTCCTCGGCGATACCGATACCGGTGTCGCTGACGCTCAATTCGAGGAACTGCTGGTGGGCGCTGGGTTGCAGGGCAAACCCGTGCATCGGCCAATCGCCGGGCACTCGCCCGACCTGTGCGCGGGCCACCTGGCGCACCGCCAGGGTCACGGAACTGCCGTGCGCGCTGAACTTCACCGCATTGGCCAGCAGGTTGTAGATGATCTGCTTGGTCTTGCGCAGGTCCAGCGCCAGTGTGCCGAAGTCGCCCTGGCTTTCGAGCTTCAACTGGATGCGTTGCAGGGCGGCTTTTTCGCGCACGATCAACAGGCTGTTGGACAACAGGCCCGCCAACTCGACGGCTTCCAACTCCAGGTCCATCATCCCGGCTTCGACCTTGGACAGGTCGAGAATGTCGTTGATCAGCGACAACAGGTGCTGGCCGCTGGTAAAGATGTCGCCGATGTATTCGCGCTGGGTCTCACTCATGTCGCCCACCAGCCCGTCCTTCAACGCCTCGGAAAAACCGATCACCGCATTCAGCGGTGTGCGCAATTCGTGGGACATGGTGGCGAGGAATTCGGATTTCATATGGCTGGCATGTTCCAGCTCCAGGTTCTTTTCCTCCAGCGCGCGCTCAAAGCCTTTACGCTCGGCTTCTTCCTGTTTGCGTGCGGTGTTGTCGGTGCCGATCAGCAGGTAACCGATGATGGTGTCATGCCGGTTGCGCAGCGCCGTGACCGAGACCATGGCCGACAGGCGGCTGCCGTCCTTGCGGATATAGGTCAGCTCGTAAATATCCTCGATGCCGCGGGAGGCCTTGAACACCAGGGCTTCGAAGCCCGGCGTGATCGGCGTGTCCAGCTCCAGGCTGAGGGCGGCGGCGCGGGTGATCAGTTCGTCGGGGTCGGAGATATTGGCGGGGGTAATGCGGTTGAGGACATCCTCGGCGGCATAGCCGAGCATGCGTTCGGCGCCGACATTGAAGATCTGGATCACGCCCTTTTCATCGGTGGCGATGCTGGAGAAGTAGGCGCTGTTGAAGATTGCGTCTTGCAGGGCACCGGTTTTCAGCAGGGTTTTCTGGCGTTTGAATTCGACGATTTTTTCAGCCCGTGATTGGGCTTCAAGCGGTGGTCCAGTGACGGGTTTGTCCATGGCGGTGTTTTCCAGGCAGATCGGCCCGGCCATGTCGATGACAGGGCCGCAGAGCATGCTCACAGAAAATCGCGTGGACGCGATGAGGAGGAGATGAGGTCCCCGGACAATAGCAGATACTGCCCGCACTTCGGTATGGATACACTCAAACGAGTGTACGCCGGCAAAGGGCGGCGGGCCGCCAGGCAGGGCAGGCGACGTTCGGTCATGTGCAGCGGCAAAGGGTTGACCATGGCCTTGAAAGCCCACGCGGATAACACCCTGGTGCACCTGCTGCCAAAACGTTAAAAATGCCAAAATGGCACTTTATGCGCTTGATGAAACGTTTCTTCTAGCGACAAACGGACTGCGCAAGCGCTTGCGTAAGTAAATGTATCTGATTAGAGTCGGTGGCAATCGGCTCTGATCAAAGGGGGCTGAACGACAAAAATAATAAAACCAGGAGCTCATTGATGAGCCTTGAACCCTTGCTTGAGATGCAGGGCATCAGCAAAACCTTCAACGGTTTGCGCGTGCTCAAGAATGTCGGCCTGAAGGTCTACCCCGGCGAAATCCACGCCTTGATGGGGGAGAACGGCGCCGGCAAATCGACCCTGATGAAAATCCTCTCCGGCGCTTACCAGGCCGATCCCGGCGGTGAAATCCGCATGGCCGGCCAGCCCGTCGCCACCTTTACCCCCGCCACCGCCAAAGCCCTCGGCATCGCCGTGATCTACCAGGAATTGAGCCTGTGCCCGAACCTGAGCGTGGCCGAGAACATCTACCTGGGCCGCGAACTGCGCCGTGGCTGGACCATCGACCGCCAGGGCATGCAAGCCGGTTGCGTCGAAGTGCTGCAACGCCTGGGCGCCGAATTTACCCCGGCCACTAAGGTCAGCAGCCTGTCGATTGCCGAGCGCCAGCTGGTGGAAATCGCCCGGGCCTTGCACGCCCATGCCAGGATCCTGGTGATGGACGAACCGACCACGCCGCTATCGTCCCGCGAGACCGACCGCCTGTTTGCGCTGATCAAGCAACTGCGCAGCCAGGGCCTGGCGATCATCTACATCAGTCATCGCATGGCCGAGATCTATGAACTGTCGGACCGTGTCTCTGTGCTGCGCGACGGCCAATACATCGGCGAACTGAGCCGCGACGCGCTGTCGGCCGAAGTCCTCGTGAAGATGATGGTGGGCCGCGATCTGTCCGGTTTCTACAAGAAGGAACACGCCGCCTACGACCCGGGTGCGGTGGTGATGCGCGTGCGTGACATGGCCGATGGCAAGCGCGTGCGTAACTGCAGCTTCGACCTGCATGCCGGTGAAGTGCTGGGGATCGCCGGGCTGGTCGGGGCAGGGCGCACCGAGTTGGCGCGGCTGATCTTCGCCGCCGATCCGCGCACCAGCGGCACCCTGGAAGTGGTGGGCAAGACCGTGACCCAACTGCGCAACCCGGCGGATGCGATTCGTGCCGGCGTGGTGTACCTCACCGAAGACCGCAAGGCCCAGGGCCTGTTCCTGGACATGAGCGTGGCCGACAACATCAACGTCTGCGCCTGTGTGCCGGATGCCCGTGCCGGTGGTGTGCTCGACCGTGGCCATGGCTTGAAACGTGCCAATGATGCAATCAAGTCACTGTCGATTCGCGTGGCGTCGGGCAAGGTCAATGTCGGCACGCTGTCCGGCGGCAACCAGCAGAAGGTCCTGCTGGCGCGGCTGCTGGAGGTCAAGCCCCACGTGCTGATCCTCGACGAACCCACACGCGGCGTGGACATCGGCTCCAAATCCGAGATCTACCGCATCATCAATCAACTGGCGCAGGCCGGCGTGGGCATCGTGGTGATCTCCAGCGAGCTGCCGGAAATCATCGGCACCTGCGACCGGGTGCTGATCATGCGCGAAGGCCAGTTGGTGGCCGAAGTCGGCGGGGCCTCCGGCCACGTCATCTCCCAGGAACGTATTATTGACCTCGCCACCGGTGGCGATCAGGTGGTTGCCCATGGCTGATTCGATGATTGCAACAACAGGCAAGGCCGAACGTGCCCGCGAACTGATGCGCACCGTCGGCATGTTGCCGGTGCTGATTTTGCTGCTGGTGGGCTTCGCCCTGGCCAGCGAGAACTTCCTGACCATGCAGAACCTGTCGATCATCACCCAGCAGGCCTCGGTCAACGTGGTGCTGGCGGCGGGCATGACGTTTGTGATCCTCACGGCGGGTATCGACCTGTCGGTGGGGGCGATCCTGGCGGCGTCGGCCGTGGTGGCGTTGCAGGCGTCGATGTCGCCGCAGTTCGGCATGTTCGGCATTGCGGCCGGTATTGGCTTTGGCCTGTTGCTGGGCCTGGTCAACGGTGGGTTGATTGCCTTCATGCGCCTGCCGCCGTTTATCGTCACCCTTGGTGCACTCACCGCTATGCGCGGCCTGGCGCGTCTGCTGGCGGACGACAAGACCGTGTTCAACCCCGACCTGCCGTTTGCCTTTATCGGCAACGACTCGATCCTCGGCGTGCCCTGGCTGGTGGTGATCGCCGTGGCGGTGGTGGCGCTGTCGTGGTTCATCCTGCGCCGCACGGTGATGGGCGTGCAGATCTATTCGGTGGGCGGCAACCCCGAAGCGGCGCGGCTCTCCGGGATCAAGGTGTGGAAGGTGCTGCTGTTCGTCTACGCCATGTCCGGCGCCTTGGCCGGGCTGGGGGCGGTGATGAGCGCCTCGCGCCTGTTCGCCGCCAACGGCCTGCAACTGGGGCAATCCTACGAGCTGGATGCGATTGCCGCGGTGATCCTCGGCGGCACCAGTTTTACCGGCGGTGTCGGCACCATCGGCGGCACGCTGATCGGCGCGCTGATTATCGCGGTGCTCACCAACGGCCTGGTGCTGCTGGGGGTGTCGGACATCTGGCAATACATCATCAAGGGCATCGTGATCATCGGCGCGGTCGCGCTGGATCGCTACCGCCAGTCCGGTGCACGGACCTGATTTCACTCATACAACAATCACAAGAGAGACCCGCATGAACCTTAAACGCATGTTTCCCGTCATTGCCTTGGCTGCCCTGATGTCCCAAGCCGCAGAGGCCCGCGAACTCAAGGCCCTGGGCATCAGCATGGGCTCGCTCGGCAACCCGTATTTCGTGACCCTGGCCGATGGCGCCACGGCCCGGGCCAAGGAGCTGAACCCCAACGTCAAGGTCACCTCGGTGTCCGCCGACTACGACTTGAGCAAGCAGTTTTCGCAGATCGATAACTTTATCTCGTCCAAGGTCGACCTGATCCTGATCAACGCCGTCGACCCTTCAGCCATGGCCTCGGCGATCAAGAAAGCCCGTGATGCCGGCATCGTGGTGGTGGCGGTGGATGTGGACGCCAAGGGCGTGAATGCCACCGTGCAGACCGACAACGTCGAAGCCGGCAAGCTGGCCTGCCAATACCTGGTGGACAAGCTTGCCGGCAAGGGCAACGTGATTATCCAGAACGGTCCGCAAGTCACCGCCGTGACCGACCGCGTCAAAGGCTGTAAAGCCGCATTGGCCGGCGCGCCGGAGATCAAGGTGCTGTCCGACGACCAGGACGGCAAAGGCTCCCGCGAAGGCGGCCTGAACGTGATGCAGGGCTACCTCACGCGCTTCCCGAAAATCGACGGCCTGTTTGCGATCAACGACCCCCAGGCCATCGGCAGCGACCTGGCGGCCAAGCAGCTCAAGCGCAGCGGCATTATCATCACGTCGGTGGACGGCGCGCCGGATATCGAGAACGCGTTGAAGACCGACACCCAGATCCAGGCGTCAGCCAGCCAGGACCCGTGGGCTATGGCGCAGACGGCGGTGAATGTCGGCAATGACCTGCTCAACGACAAGGCCCCGGCCGAAGCGGTGACCCTGCTCACGCCAAAACTGATCACCCGCGACAACGTCGGTACGTACAGTGGCTGGTCGAGTAAACATTGATAGCGTGAGAGGAACAGCGTCGTGGTGACCATGGATGACGTGGCAAGCAGGGCGGGGGTGTCGACGTCGACCGTGTCACACGTGTTGAACGGCACCCGCAAGGTCAGCCCGGCCACGGTGCTGGCGGTGCGGCGGGCGATCCAGGAACTGGGGTATATCCCCAACACCCTGGCGCGCTCGCTGGCGCGGTCCAGTACCAACACGATTGGCGTAGCGATTTCGGCGCTGTCCAACCATTACTTCAGCGAGACGGTGCACGCGATTGAAACCGAGTGCGCCAAACACGGCTACATGATGCTGTTTGTCGACACCCACGACGACCCGGAGCAGGAGCTGCGGGTGGTCACGGCGCTGCATCATCGGCGGGTCGACGGTATTGTGCTGGCGCCGTCGAACGGTTCGATGGCCCTGGAGTACATGCGCGCCAACGAGATTCCGGCGGTGTTGGTGGACCGCATGATGAGCGAGCAGTTTGACCAGGTCGGGGTGGAGAATACCCAGGCCACCCAGGCCCTGATTGAACACCTGATCGGGCACGGGCACCGCCGCATCGGCTTTATCGCCGGGCGCACGGGGTTCAGCACCACGGATGAGCGGGTAGCGGGTTACCGCGCGGCGTTGCACGCGGCGGGGCTGGCCTTCGATCCGCAGCTGCTGGTCAACGGCGGCTCCAACACCGAGCCGGCGCGCCAGGCCACGGTGCAGTTGCTGGGCCTGGCTTCGCCACCCACGGCGATCATGGCCGGCAATAACCTGATGACCCTCGGCGCGATGCACGCCCTGCGTGACGCGCAGCTCGACGTGCCGAGACAAATGGCCCTGGTGGGCTTTGATGATTTTGACTGGGCGGATTTTTTCGTGCCGCGCCTGAGCCTGATCGCACAGCCGGTCAAGGCCCTTGGCGCCCGCGCGGTCGACCTGTTGCTGCAACGCATGGCGTCGCCTGACGCAGCGGCCCAGAGCGTGCGCCTGGCGCCGACCCTGCAGTTACGTAACTCCTGTGGCTGTCATTGATGGGAATAACACACGCATGAACAGTCCTGTTTCCCTGGGCATTGACCTGGGCACGTCGGAACTCAAAGCCATCCTGATGGACCCCACGGGCGCGGTGCTGGCCCATGCCGGCGTGCGCTTGAGCGTGTCGCGCCGGCACAGCGGCTGGTCTGAACAGGCGCCGGAAGACTGGTGGCAAGCCTGCTTGCAGGCGTTTGCGCAACTGCGCGGACACGAGGCGTTTACCCGCGTGGCCTGTATCGGCCTGTCGGGGCAGATGCACGGCGCGGTGTTGCTGGGGGCGGACAACCGCGTGTTGTACCCGGCGATCCTGTGGGACGACTCCCGTGCCGTGGCCGAGGCCGAACAACTGGGTCCCGGCTTCGCCGACGTCACCGGCAGCCTGCCCATGGCCGGGCTGACCGCGCCGAAACTGCTGTGGCTGCAACGGCATGAGCCCGAGGTGTTCCAGGCGATTGACTGCGTGCTGTCGCCCAAGGATTACCTGCGCTTGCGCTTGAGTGGCGAGCGCATCAGCGAGATGTCCGACGCGGCGGGTACGTTGTGGCTGGATGTGGCGCGGCGGGCATGGTTTACCCCTATGGTTCGCGCTACAGGCCTTACGCCCGGGCAATTGCCCAGGCTGGTGGAGGGTGGTGCGGCGAGCGCGTTGTTGACGGCCACGGGACTGGGCCTGTCAGCTGAGGTGGTGATTGCCGGCGGTGGCGGTGACAACCCTGTGGCGGCGGTCGGCATCGGCGCGGTCAACGCCGGTGATGGCTTTATTACCCTTGGCACCAGCGCCGCCATTGTTGCGATCACCGATCACGCTGCAGGCAATCCGGCCAGTGCAGTGCACAGCTTCTGCCACGCGCTGCCCAACCGCTGGTACACCATGGGCGCCATGCTCGCCGGCGCCAGTTGCCTGCGCTGGGTCACACGGCTGACGGGTATGGCGGATGAACAGACGTTGCTGGAGCAGGTGCAGGCGCAGTTGCCGATTGAGCAGCACGTGCCTTTGGGGACGCCGTTGTTCCTGCCGTACCTGGCCGGCGAACGCACACCCCACAACGATCCTTTGCTGCGCGGCGGCTTCATGAACCTGGGCCACGACTGCACACCGGCGATGCTCGGTTATGCGGTGATGGAAGGGGTGGGTTTCGGTTTGCTCGATGCGTTGCGCGCGGTGCAATCGACCGGCGCCGACGTGGGAGCCTTTGCCCTGGTGGGCGGCGGTGCGCGCAGTGAGTACTGGGCGCAGCTGCTGGCGAATATCCTGCAGCGGGAGATCTTCACGTTGCAGGGCAGTGAATTGAGCGCGTGTATTGGCGCGGCGAAGCTCGGGTTTGTGGCGATGGGGCAGGGGGCGGAGCTGCTCGCGGCGGGGATGCCGGTCAAAGCCCGGTACATACCTGACCTGACGCAGCAGCCGGTGTTGGAGGCGCGTTATCGCAAGTTTCAAAGTTTGCTGCCCGCCGCCAAGGCCCTTCACGACTAGGCTCCTTTGGCGAGCGGGGCTGTTGTGGTGAGCGGGCTTGCCCCGCGCTGGGCTGCGAAGCAGCCCCAATAAAGGCACCGCGTTTATCCAGGCATAGTGAGTAGTCAGGTTTAGGGGCCGCTTCGCGCCCCAGCGCGGGGCAAGCCCGCTCACCACAGCAAGCCCGCTCACTACAGCAAGCCTGCTCACTACAACAGGCCTGCTTGCCACAACAAGCCCGCCTGCCACAGGAAGCCTGCTCACCACACCCGGCCCACTCTCCACAAGAATCGGTGTGTTGCGGTTCAGTCGTTGGTCAGCGGCGGCAAACGTCGCTTTACCGGGGTTTTCTTGACGATGGCGGTGTTGGTTTCGGCATAGGCATTGATCCGATCCAGCAGGCTGTCGAGATGGTCCATGGTGCGCACGTGCAGGCGCGCGATAAAGCAGTCTTCGCCGGTGACCTTGTCGCATTCGGTAAACTCCGGGATCGCCTGGATCTGCCGCTCCACCTCCTGCAATTTGCCGGGCAGGGGGCGGATGCGCACGATGGCTTGCAGCAGGTAACCGAAGTGCCTGGGGTCGATGTCGACGGTGTAGTGAGTCAGCACGCCGCGTTCTTCCAGGCGGCGCAGGCGTTCGCCCACACTGGGCGAGGACAGCCCGGTGATGCCCGCCAGGGCCTTGAGGGACAGCCGCGAGTCATCCATCAAGGCGGCGATCAGTTGCTGGTCGATGGTGTCGATCATGGTGTTCGCCTAATAAGAAAAGGTGATTGCGGGATTTTGCCTTTTTTAGTCACTGGAGCCGCGCACAAGCAGATTGCCATAATTGAGCCTCACTTGAGGAGCATCAATCATGGATTCATCCATCCGTCGCGGTTCGTGGGAAATGATCGCCGCCATGCTGATTTCGGGCACCATCGGCTGGTTCGTGCTGGTGTCCGGCGTATCGGTGATCGAAGTGGTGTTCTGGCGCTGCGTGATCGGCGGCCTGACCCTGTTGCTGGTGTGCGCGGTGCTCGGCTACCTGCGCCTGGACCTGCTCAGTTGGGCCACGTTCGGCCTGGCGATGCTCAGTGGCGTGGCGATTGTCGGCAACTGGTTGCTGCTGTTCGAATCCTATTCCCGCGCCTCGATCGCCATCAGCACGGCGGTGTACAACGTGCAGCCGTTCATGTTGGTGATGCTGGCGGCGCTGTTCCTGGGAGAAAAGATCACCGTGCAGAAACTGGCGTGGCTGAGCCTGGCGTTCCTGGGAATGCTGGCGATCGTCACCGCCCATGGTAATCAGCCAACCGGCGACGATTACCTTGCAGGCATTGCCCTGGCGCTGGGCGCGGCATTGCTGTACGCGATTGCCGCACTGATCATCAAGCGTTTGAAGGACGTACCACCGCATTTGATGGCGTTGATCCAGGTGACCACCGGCGCTGTGTTACTGGCGCCCTTGGTGCCTTGGAACAGCTTGCCTGCCACCACCAACGCCTGGGCTGCATTGGTCACGCTCGGCGTGGTGCACACCGGTTTGATGTATGTGTTGCTCTATGGCGCGATCCAGAAACTGCCCACAGCCATCACTGGCGCTCTGTCGTTTATCTACCCGATTGCGGCGATCTTCGTCGATTGGATTGCCTTCGGGCATCGCCTGGGCTGGCTGCAATGGCTGGGGGTGGCGGCGATCCTGCTGGCGGCGGCGGGGTTGCAGCGGGGCTGGTGGTGGCCCCGCTCCCATAGGGTCAGTGCGTGCCCTGAAAGATGATATTTTCCGGGTTGAAATGCTCCACCACACTGCCCGGTTGTGGCAACCCAAGGATATGCCCCTTGATCTTGCCCACCACGTGCATTTCGCAGGGTTTGCAGTCGAACTTCAACGTCAGCACTTCATCGCCGTGAATCAACTGCATCGGCGCGACCTTGGTCTTCACGCCCGTGACACCCTTGGCCTGTTTAGGGCAGAGGTTGAAGGAGAAACGCAGGCAGTGCTTGGTGATCATCACCGGCACTTCGCCTTTCTCTTCATGGGCTTCAAAGGCTGCGTCGATCAGCTTCACCCCGTGACGGTGGTAGAAGTCGCGGGCTTTCTGGTTGTAGACGTTGGCCAGGAACGACAGGTGCGCTTCCGGGTACACCGGCGGCGGCGTGGTTTCGGCCTTGCGCCCGCCACGGGGGTGGGCGGCAACACGGGCTGCGGTCAGGGCTTCGATCACTTCGCGGCGCAATGCCTTGAGCTGCGAGTTGGGAATGAAGAACGCCTGGGGTGCATCCAGTTCGATGCGGGTGGCGTGATACTCGGTGGTACCGAGTTGGCCAAGCAGGTCGCGCAGGGTGTCCAGCGCCTGTTCCGGCTTGTTGGCCACGCCGAACGGGCCGGGCAGGGTGACGCTGGCGCAGATGCCTTCTTCGCTGGTGGCGGTGACGTCCAACTGCTCTTCACGCAAACGTGCGACCCATGACAGGCCGATACGGCGTTCGGCCGAGGTCTTGAGCAACGCCTGTTGCCAGTTGTGGTCGAGGTTGCGGTTCAGCGGGTGGTTCGGGCGCAACTGATGCAGGCCGGCCGGCATTTCATTCGGCTCGACGCGGTAGCGGTAGCGCTTCTCGCCGTCTTCCTCGAACTCGCCCTTGGGCTCGGCGATGTTGGCGCGGAAACCCACCACTTCACGCTTGACCAGCACATTGAGGCCGTCGCCGTTGGACAGCGGCTCATGGGTGATCACTTGCAGGTCACGCTTGCCGGCTTTTTCCACCACGCCCACCGGCAAACCGGTGAAAGTCGGGGTGTCGAAGGCGCCGATGTCGATCTTGCGGTCGCTGACAAAGTAGTCGGTGCTGCCACGGTGGAAGGTTTTTTCCGGGTCGGGCAGGAAGAAGTGCGCGGTACGGCCGCTGGACGCGCGCGCCAGGTCCGGACGGTCTTCGAGGATTTCGTCGAGGCGCTGGCGGTAATAGGCGGTGATGTTCTTCACATAACCCATGTCCTTGTAGCGGCCTTCGATCTTGAAGGAGCGCACGCCGGCTTCCACCAGCGCACGCAGGTTGGCGCTCTGGTTGTTGTCTTTCATCGACAGCAGGTGCTTTTCAAAGGCCACGACGCGGCCCTGGTCGTCTTTCAAGGTGTACGGCAGGCGGCACGCCTGGGAGCAGTCCCCACGGTTGGCGCTGCGGCCATTTTGCGCGTGGGAGATATTGCACTGCCCGGAGAACGCCACGCACAGGGCACCGTGGATAAAGAACTCGATGGCGGCATCGGTCTCGTCGGCGATGGCGCGGATTTCCTGCAGGTTCAGCTCGCGGGCCAACACCAACTGCGAGAACCCGGCCTGGTCGAGGAACTTGGCGCGGCCCAGGGTGCGGATGTCGGTCTGGGTGCTGGCGTGCAGCTCGATGGGCGGGATATCCAGCTCCATCACCCCAAGGTCCTGCACGATCAGCGCGTCGACACCGGCGTCGTAGAGCTGATGGATCAGCTTGCGCGCGGCTTCGAGTTCGTTGTCATGCAAGATGGTGTTGATAGCCGTGAAGACGCGGGCGTGGTAACGACGGGCGAATTCCACCAGTTGAGCGATATCGCTCACTTCGTTGCACGCGTTATGGCGCGCGCCGAAGCTCGGGCCGCCAATGTAGATGGCGTCGGCGCCATGCAGGATGGCCTCGCGCGCGATGGCGACATCGCGGGCAGGGCTGAGCAATTCCAGGTGATGCTTGGGCAAGGACATAGTTTTTTTAGTCAGGCTTGTCACGGTTGAGGCGCGCATTGTAGCTGTGAAATGCCTGACCGGCATTACTTCAGGCTTGAGCGGCCATCGCGGTGACTTCCACGCGCATGCCGTCTACCGCCAGCGCAGCCACGCCAACCGCCGCACGCACGGGCCATGGCTTGGCAAAAAAGCGTTTGTAGACCTCATTGAACGCGGCCCGGTCGGCCATATCGGTCAGATAAATGGTCAGGTGCATGACCCGGTCCATGGAGCTGCCGGCCTTTTCCAGCGCGACTTTCAGCGCTTGCAGGGTGCATTCGCTTTGCAGGGTGATGTCACCCAGTTCCAGGCTGCCGTCGGCGCGGGTCGGGATCTGGGTGGAGACCAGGATGCCGTTGAAACCGATAACGTCGGAGGAAATCGAGTCGGCATCCGGATCGGGGGTGTAGGACAGGTCGTGGTTGGCCATGAGCGCCTCTTGTTGGCAGTAACGGAAAGGCGCCATGGTCCCCGAAAACAATCCCAGGGGCAAACCGCTGGCTTATACCCAGCGGCGGAACAACACGCTGGCATTCACGCCACCAAACCCGAAGCCGTTGGACAGCGCGTATTCAATCGCCATCGGCCGCGCATCACCGCGCACCATGTCCAGCCCCTCGGCCAGGTCATCCGGGTGTTCCAGGTTGAGGGTCACCGGTGCGACCTGATCGCGCAGGGCAAGTACGGTGAAGATCGCTTCGATCCCGCCTGCAGCCCCCAGCAAATGGCCGGTGGCGGACTTGGTCGAGCTGATCGCCAGCTGGCCACCGGCACCGAACACGGTCCTGATGGCTGCCAATTCGCCCTTGTCGCCCACCGGCGTCGAGGTGGCGTGGGCATTCAGGTACTGCACCGCGGACGCCTCGATCCCCGCCTGACGCAACGCCTGCGTCATCGCTCGGCGCGCGCCATCACCGTCTTCCGGGCCGGAGGTCATGTGGTACGCATCGGCACTGGTGCCGTAGCCCACCAATTCGGCAATAGGCCGGGCACCGCGTGCCAGGGCGTGCTCCAGTTCTTCGATCACCAGGATGCCGGCACCTTCGCCCATCACAAAGCCGTCCCGCGCTTGATCGAACGGGCGCGAGGCGCGCTCGGGGGCGTCGTTGAAGTCGCTGGACAAGGCCCGCGCCGCCGCAAAGCCACCCAGGCTGACGCGGTGGATCGCCGCTTCGGCGCCACCGCACACCGCCACGTCCACTTCACCGGCACGGATCATCCGCGCAGCGTCGCCAATCGCCTGCACACCCGCCGCACAGGCCGTGACCGGCGCTCCCAACGGGCCTTTCAAGCCATAGTTGATCGACACATGCCCGGCGGCCATGTTGCTCAGGAACGATGGAATGGTGAACGGCGACAAGCGTCGCGGCCCCTTGCTGTCGGTGGTACGTACCGCCTCGGCGATGGCCGGAAAACCGCCGACGCCCGAGGCGATGATGGTGGCGGTGCGTTCCTGCTGCTCCACGGTGTCCGGGGCCCAGCCGGCCTGCTTCAGGGCTTCGTCGGCCGCCGCCAGGGCGAACAGGATGAAACGATCCATCTTGCGCTGCTCTTTTGCGGCCAACAGGCGATCAGGATCGAACCCGGCTTCAGGGTCCTGCAGCACGCTCTGCACTTGGCCGCCGATGCTGATGGCCAGGTCGCCGATCAGTTCTTCAGGCAGGCGACGAATGCCCGACTGCCCGTTCAACAGGCGCTTCCAGGTTGACTCCACATCGGCGCCCAACGGTGTCAGCGCCCCCATGCCTGTCACAACGATACGTTTACTCATGATCAATCGACTCCGGTTGCGTTGAGGGTCCAGACCTTATGGACGTCACTATCATGATGAAAGTAACATGGCATCACACAACTGTGCACCGGCCCCAAGGAATCCTTATGCAACGCAAGTCCCTGACCCGCGACGAATGCCCCATCGCCCGCAGCCTCGACCGGGTAGGGGAGTGGTGGAGCATCCTGATCATGCGCGACGCGTTGCAGGGGCTGCGCCGCTTCGATGAGTTCTCGCGCAGCCTGGGCATCGCGCCGAACATGCTCACGCGTCGCCTGACAGCGTTGGTGGAGGCGGGGATGCTGGAGCGCAGGGCCTACAGTGAGCGGCCGCCGCGTTATGAATATGTGCCGACCGCCAAGGGCGAGGATTTCCGCATGGTGCTGATGTCCCTGGTGGCGTGGGGTAACCGGCATTACGCCGAAGAGGGCACCAGTGTCGAGTTGGTCGAGCGAGACACGGGGCGGCCGGTGCAGCCGATGTTGGCGAGTGCAGAGGGACATATCGTACCGTTGGAGAACTGCGTGTTGCAGGCCGGCCCGGCGGCCAGTACCGGCATGCGGGAGCGCTTGGCTTCGCTTGCCGCAAAGCCTTGAATCCTGCGGGCTCAAGCAATAATTTGACGCCAGAAAATAATCCTGCTGCACCCCTTAAAGTCGCGTATTTCCCAGCCGATAGCGAGTCAAGACACAGGTTTTTCCGCACGGCTGAGGGCTCGTCATGTTCAATACAACACTCAAAACCGAACTGGCGGCCAGGACGGCCGAAGTCACCGAGTACAAAGGACTGATCAGCGCCCTGGAACGCTCCATGGCGGTCGTCGAATTCGACCTCAACGGCAAGGTCCTGCGTGCCAACGATAACTTCCTGAAAACCCTGGGCTACAGTCGCGACCAATTGGCGAGCAAATCCCACCGGGACTTTTGCTTGCCGGCGCTGACCAACAGCCCCGCCTACAGCCAGTTCTGGGGTGAGCTCAAGGCCGGTAAGTTCGTATCGGGCACCTTCAAGCGCGTGGATGCCCACGGCAAAACCGTCTGGCTGGAAGCCAGCTACAACCCGGTACTGGATGAGCGTGGCCAAGTGCTGAAAGTGGTCAAGTACGCCCTGGATGTCACCGCCAAAGTCGAACAGGAGGCGGCGACCCGCAGCAAACTGGCCGCAGTGGATCGGGCAATGGCAGTGATCGAGTTCGACTTGAACGGTCAGGTGCTGGACGCCAACGAGAACTTTCTGCACGTCATGGGCTATACGCTGGCCGAAATCAAAGGCAAGCACCACCGCCTGTTTTGCGAACCCAGCCTGATCAACAGCAGCGAGTACACCGACTTCTGGCGACGCTTGAACAACGGTGAATTTTTCACCGGGCAGTTCAAACGTCTCGGCAAGCATGGCCGTGTCGCGTGGCTGGAGGCCAGTTACAACCCGGTCTACGACGGCGACGGCACGCTGATCAAGATCGTCAAGTTTGCCAGTGACATCACTGAACGCGTGGAAAAGTTCGAGGAAGACTCACGCGGCGCCTCCCGGGCCTACCATATTTCCTCCGAGACCGAGCGGTTTGCCGAGCACGGTACCCAGGTGATCCAGGATACGGCGACAGAGATGCGCCGGATCGCCGAGAATATCGGCGCATCGGCGCGCCTGGTCGGGCAGCTGGGCGACCGCTCCGAGCAAATTACCGCCATCGTCAATACCATTCGAGGCATCGCCGACCAGACCAACCTGTTGGCGCTCAACGCGGCCATCGAGGCTGCCCGTGCGGGCGACCAAGGACGTGGTTTTGCCGTGGTGGCCGATGAGGTCAGGCAATTGGCGGGGCGTACCAGCCGCTCGACTGCGGAAATCGCCGAAATGATCGGCATGATCCTTTCGGAAACCCGCGACGCGGTGGCCAGCATGAGCGCCACCCAGGAAGGCGCGCAACGTGGCGTGAACCTGGCGGACCAGGCGGGTTCGGTGATTTTGCAGATCCGCACCAGCACCAGTGATGCGGTGCAGGCCGTGAGTATGTTTGCGTCGAAACTGGATGAGTCGGAGGTTATTCCCAAGACGGCTGTCGGCTGGGTAGGCTAAGCCGGGCGCGCCGGTCAGTCATGGCCCTGGCTGGCGCGAAGCCCCACGTTCAAGGTGTTCCCGTGTGGGCGAGGGTCATACCAGGCCCAGTGCGACTTTTTCATTGAAGTCTGCCTCCAGTTCGGCTTGCCACCCCAGAAATCGAGCCGGATCGCAGATCACTTGAAACAGTGCTTGATGCACGGCGTGATTGGGTTCTGCCTCGCTGAGGCCTTTAGCCATGTCATGCACCATCCTGTCGAGTTCCTGACACGTCAGGGCCGCCTTTCTATCGACCTGCCAGCGCTCCAGCAAGCGTTGGACCTTACGGTATTCGGCGCGCACTTCTTTGCTCCAGCGGTCGCTCAGGTTGAACACGCTGTTCAGATTGACAACCCGGGGCGCATCAATCGGATCGATACTTTCCAGTTGAACCTTAAGGCTGACCGGGAGCAGCTTCAGCGCAAATTTCCCCGCCGGTTGCCGTTTGTAGGGATGGAACCACTCCTGGAACGAGCCCTGGGTGTGGACCTTTTCCTGTCCTTTATTGGGCGCTTCGTTGCAGTCGTCGCACATCGGGATGAGGTTGTGTGCACATACTGACAACAGCGGGAATTGCGCTTTTGCTACCCAGTGATCCACATGTGCCTTGCCCAGCTCAGCCCCGCACACCACACACGCCTCACGAGCATCGGGGTCGGGGTCGACTTTGTGCCTCTCTAGAAAGTCCTGCTTGAAGGACTCGTAGGTAACCTGGCTGGGCTTGTCGTCAGTGACATTGCCCGTCACACCATAAGGCAGCCCCTCACGCAACCCCGGCGAGTAGAACGCTTCCATCAGTTTTTGCAGGGCCTTCCAGTCGTCCTCGGTCTGCAATGGGCTTGTGATGGGAAGCACGAGGGTGTTGGGCGCCAATGAAAAATAGTCCGACACATCGCTGGTTTTCATCACCCACTGTTTCAAGTGGTTTTTGTCGCTGACGCTGAGATCGGCCAATCGAATCGCGTGCGTCAACAGTGTTGTTGCGCTGACCTTTCGCCCCAGGAAGTGCCAGAGCCATTCGCCCTCGATCCGCGTGCCCAGTGCCTTGATGAGTTCTGCTTCAGTGAGTCGGCTGCTATTGACGGTGGGCTCACACAGCCATAAGGCAAAGGTGTGCATCATTTTTTGGCAGGCGGCCAACGCTGGGGCCCACTTGCTGTATTGAATCGTCTTAAACATTCGGTTTGCCCTCGTAATGTTGCTTGAGCAACTCGAGAACGCCTTCGCGCATCGCCCCCTCTTTCAGGGTTGGCAGCAGTTGCTTGAGCGCCCTGACTTCGTCGTTTTCCTTCCAGCGGTTCAACAGCACCCGCAGTTCCGATCGGTGGAAACCCGTACCCAGGTGCGCAATCAAGGTTTCGACTCGGGCAACGTCCCCTGGCTGAGGGACTTCGATATTCTTCACCTCTTCCAGGAACGCTTCGATGCGAGCCTTGGCCCGCGAACCGATGCTGTCCTTGGCCTTGAACACCTTCATCAACAACGCGCCGGGCTCGGTACCGAATGTGCGCGTGTTCAAGGTGCCGGCGCTGGAGTGGCCGGCGCTGTCTTTGGTGATCAGAATGACTTCCTCGTCAAACACGTCGGACAGCACAATCGACGAGTGGCTGGCCACCAGGACAGCGCTGTTGTCCCTGCCCATGGCGTGTTCGATGATGCCGACAATTTCGCGCTTCCAGCTGTCATTGAAATGGGTCTCGGGCTCATCCAGGAGCAACAGCGCGTCCGGCTCACCCGCCAGTAGATAAAACAAGGCCCAGCGACGCAGGACCATCTGTTCGCCGTCCGACATTTCGCTGTAGGCCATGACGCCTTTGTCCTGAAGGGCGTCCTCGCGACGGTTTTTTACATCGCGACGAATGCACATCTCAAAATCGTCAACCAGGCCAAGGGCCATCCAGCGAATCAACTCATGGAAGCGACTGAATGGGCTTTGGCTGGCTTCCCCCAGCATCAGTGCCAGCGCATCCCCTTGATACTGAACGCCCTGGTGGTGAAAGCGCTGGTCGAAGCAGGACTGGCGCGTGTCAGGCACAAGGCCGTCGATATCGAAATAAACCCTGCGCAATGAGCGAGTTGGATGTGGGATGGCAATCACATCACCGGCCATCAGCAGCAGGTCATGAATTTTTTTCTGGAACGCCGGCTGCGCGGCTTTCACTTTATCCAGGTCAATCTGCAGGCTCACACTGACCAATTGATGCCAGCCGGTTTTTTGCAGCAGTGCGGCCAACCGGTGCTCTCCCAGGCCGCTACGGGCGACCAGGTTATCGTGCAGCACCACCGCCAGCAGCGCGGCGTCAGGTCGATTATCGCTGAGCAGGAAAGGCCGACTGAGCAGGTCACTTGCATCACGGTTGATATACGCCAAGGGGCTGCTTTGCCGGCTCGGCAACTCTGCGAGCCGTACGCTGGTCTCGTCGTAATGAGTCCAGCCGGCCGGGCGCTCCATGCCCTGGCCGTAGAGTTCCTGATCGTTGATATCGGGGAGCGCATCGGCGCTGAGCGGTGGCTGCCAGATGGCTTGCCAGGGCCTCCATGACCCGGATGTGTAGGCCAGGACTTTGGGCAGCAGATCTTTCACGCCTTGGGGGAAGCTGCCCCTGGGTACCCGCGTGACGAATCCAAGTGACTCATGCTCACCCTTGCGCAACGCGGCAAGGCACTGGGTGAACGTGGCTTCGGCGCAATGCTTGGGAAAAGGATTCTCCGTGCGTTGCCAGATGGCGGCTTCGCTTTTTTTGCCAGGGTTGTCGAAGACGATTTCGGAAAACTGTTCATCCGCGCCCAACTCATAGATCAGCGTAAAGGGAAAACCCGGGAGCTGCCCGTCCGCCATTGCCAGGAAGATTGCGGAAATCGCCCTGAGCAGATGGCTCTTGCCACTTCCGTTAAGCCCGGCGATGAAATGGATCCCGCAGCGGTTGGTTTCATCACCCAGCACCGGCCAAGGGGCCTTGTTCGAGAAACTGATCTTGACGTGGGACAGTGGAGGGTAACGGTCGATACTCAGATAACGCAGGCGCATTTATAACCCCAACTCGGCTTCGAGAATGCTCGCTCTCAATGCTTTGGCATCCCGTGATGCCAGGCCGTCTTTTACGTGCCCGTCCGCGCTCTGCCGATAGGCGCGGAACGCTGCCAGATAGGGCGCCGCATCGCCCTGGCCACGGGGCGGAAGGCTGATGTGCTGGATCAAGCCCAGCGCGCAGAGTTGTTCCAAGGTCCGGCGGATCTGGCTGGGACTGACGTATTCATGCAGAGGGTTCAAGGCGTGCGAGGTGCAGAAGGCGTCGAAGCTTTCAGGGTCGTCGACAATCAGCGCCTGGCGGCGTCCACGCAGGCCGCGCCATACCAGGCGTTGGAGCAAGGAGAGTTGTTCAGTCGCCGTGGTGCGGTAGGCACGCCTGAATGCGCTGGATAAGACCGGTGAAACCTCACTGGCGTCGATTTCATCGTCGGGTACCGATAGCGCCACATACGGCGGTGAAGGCGCGCGCCAACGTGCGGACAACTTGCCGTCGAAGGCGTCCCTAGCGATTGCATGATAGAGAACACGGGACTTTTTCTTGGCCTGCGCAAGCGCGGTCACAGGCACCGCGTCAAGTATTCCAAGGATGCGGCGCTGCTCGGCCCGAGTTGGCAGTGCAACCTTCATGCGCCCCAGATACTTTTCAACGAGAGGCCGTTCGGTCGTTACGGTCAGGCCGAACCAGGCCGATCGGAACAACGACGCGAGGTAGTCAGCGCAAACCTCATCCTTTGGACGCAAGACAGTCAATGTGCGCGAGGCGAATTTCGGCATATCCCCCTTGGGCACGACGCCCACTTGGCCATAGGTAACCCGGTCGGGATGTGCTCCGAGCAACAGGTCACCGGTGCGAACTTCACGGCCGGGATTGGGCATGTCGTGTAAACGCACCAAGGTTGGCCGTAGGTGGGACATCAAAAGATCCCGGTGGGCAAAGAACGCCACCTCGGTATCCGCTGCGTACCCAGCCTTGGCCCCGTCATCGTGAGGGTTGATCCAAACGATGTCAGCCAACGTCAGCAGTGCCCAGCCTGGCCCTGTTGTCCCGGCAGGCGGCAACATGAGCCGCGTTGTCAGTTCGCGCTTGAGGTGGTGGGCTCTGTTTACGGCTTCGCGATAGGGACGGACACTCGCTTGCTCAAGCGCGTCGACGATATACCGCTGCTCGTCGATTGAGGGCAACGCAATGTGCAGGTTGCGAAAAAAGCCATGGGACAAGGTGGGCTGGCTGCGCGTTGAGGTGTTACTGCGTGCGGCGAGTTGCCGGAGCCAAGGTTGTTGGAAGAAATGCCAGAGATAGTGGGCAGAGAGTTGGGGGCCTGGGCGTAGAACGCTCATCTGGGGGCCGAATCCCACCCCCTGTGGCAAGTCGCCGACCACCGCCGAAATCCAACGCCCTGACGTGACGCCGGCAAACAACACATCGCCCTGGCAAAACATGGCGGTGCCTTCAGGGACGTCGGCCAACAAGCGCTGGTTGGTGTTCAGGATTTCGCCGGTTTCATCGTCAATGCCCGCGTAGTCGACGTAGTCGACCGACAATTCATCGGCGGGCAGGCTGTGCCTCGGGTTGAGCTTGCACACCTGCAGCAACGGCACTTCCCGCCAACGGGAAACGGCACTCATTGGCCCGCCTCCAGCAGCCCACGTAAGTCGCCCAACCGGTCGAGAATGCTTTGTTCTATCGCGCAAAGCTCATCAAGCAGCTCCAGCGTGCTGGCGCCCTCAGGAACCCTCGGCGCTTCAGGCCAGCGGTAATCATTGAGATCCAGGCTCCATTGGTTGGCCTCGATACAGTGGGGGGCCAGGAAACCCTCCTGCAGGACGCCGTCGACATAGAGTTGCCGCGCCATCTCTGCCGCGTATTCCGGACGCACGCGTCGGGCCTCGTCGTGGGAACCCTTGATTTGACCGGTAAGGTCCTGCCATTCGGGGTTGGGCACCCACTCGCGAACAGGCACTCGCCATTGCTTGGTAACGCTGGCCCGGCTTGGGAAGAACTGCATGAACTGACGACCCGGAGCACTGCCATCCAGGTCGTTTGTAGACAGCGCGATGACTTCGTTCACAAAGTAGTCGCGAGTGGCCTGTTTTGTCCCATCCAGAGGCTGATAATACACACCGCTTTCCAACCGCTTATTTCGCCGCCGAAAGTGCACCATGGCGTCGTACAGGTCGTTCTTGTCTTCCCCGACTTCGTAAAACCACACGCTGCCGGTCTTGGGTGCGGTGTGGGTGTCCAGCGCTGAGGCATGCTCCGAACTCTGGACTTTCTTGAAGATCAGCAAGGCGACGGGGGTAGAGACTTGTGGCAGTGTTCCGGGCGGCAGCAGAATCACCCCCTCGACGACATGCCGCACGAGCAACTCGTGGCGCAATCGGCGCTGTGCTCGCGTGGTTCCGTAGAGCACGCCCTGGGGCACGATCAAGGCGGCACGGCCTTTGATTTTAAGCAAGTCAAGGGAGCGCCAAATGAACAGCAGCTCCAGCCGGCGGGTGAGTTTATCTTTTTCACTGAATGCGCTAGGCGGCAGGTAACCCGCACTGGCCGGCAGGGCATCATCACCTACGTTGCCCAGTGGCAGGTCACACAGGACATAATCGTAATGAGCGCTTTGCAGCAACCTTTTGACGGCATGACCGTCGAGCAGTCGGGAAACACTGTTACCGGTGTGCAACTGGGTGGGATTGAGCTTGTGCAAGAGCATGCTCATCCAGCCGATGCGCGCCATTGACTTGTCTACGTCGATGCCCACAGGGATCCTGCGCGAAGCTTTGCTGCCGCTATTCATCATGTAGTGCTCGGCGTCGAGCAATAACCGCGCCGTGCCCACAGCGGGATCGATCAAGCGGGCACCGGGTGTGGGGTCCAACAACGACACGATAAATCGCGACAGTCGCGGCGGCGTGGTATTCAGCGAATTTCCACCCACGGCGGCGAGCTTGAGCAGATCATCGAACGCCTTGCCGGCCGACGGGGCTGTAAGCGTTCTTTTTTCAACGAAGTTGAACAGCCCGTCCACGGCCTTCAACAGCATGAGCAAGGCTTCGGGTTTGGAGGATTCCAACTGGAAATAGGCGTCGCTGAACAGCCCATTCAAGTCCAGGCGCACCTTGTCGGACACATCGTGGATCGCTTCATAGTCCCGCAGGCGCCGAAAGACATTGCCCGCCAGGAGGGGAGCGGGGTCGGCGCTCTCCAGCAGCGCGGTCCAGGACCGGTCAAACCGTAGGTGCTCCAGATACTTGATCAGAATCAGGCAGGCAATTTGCTCGACAGCGACCTGAGGCGAAGACGCGAGACCGGAGGCCACGAGGATATTCCACAGCGCAACGGCTTGATTAGGGGCGTGTTCAGTCGACATCGGAGTCCTTTTCGATAGGTGTGGCGGTCAAGCCGGCAAGCATAGAGGCAAATGGCCAGAATTGGCAGCCAAGGCGGGCGAATTGAAGGCAGGACCAGGCTTAGGGCAGGCCCAAGCCTGGGCAGGTGGATGGGTCAGTCAACCCAGGCAAGGAGGGTGATGGTTCGGGATTACTCTTTCACATCCATGAACTCTTCAGCCCACGCCACATAGCTCTCTGGCAACGTGTAGGTATGGGTCAGTTCGGTAGCGCTGAGGTTCGAGGTGCTGTGGGTCAACTGACGCTGGGCACGCAGGCTGTCGTAGGTGGCCTTGATCGCCGCAAAATACGCGCCATGACCGGCAACTACCACGCGCACGCCTAGGCTGGCCAGGCGTTGGGCGTCATGGAGCTTGGGGTTGCCGTAGGTCACCAGCATCAGCGGTACCGTGAGGTTTTCGGCGATTTTTTCCAGATGCTCGAAGTCGCTGATGCCAACCATGCAAATCCCATCGGCACCGGCCTTTTGATAGGCCAGGGTACGCTCGATAACGGCTTCAGTCGGCAATACGCCGGCGTTGGTCCGGGCGATGATCGACAGTTCAGGATCGACACGGGCTTCCAGGGCGGCGCGGACCTTGCCGATGCCTTCCTGGATGGAAATCAGGTCGGTGGATTTGCGCCCGAACTGTGCCGGCAGCAGCGTGTCTTCAATCGTCAATGCCGCAACGCCGGCGCGCTCAAGCTCTTCGACGGTGCGCATCACGTTGAGTGCATTGCCGTAACCGTGGTCGGCATCGGCAATAAAAGGCAACTGGGCGACGCGGCCGATACGGGTGGCCTGCTCGACGAACTCACTCAGCGTGATCAAGGCAAAGTCGGGCGCAGCCAATACCTGCAACGACGCAACTGACCCTCCCAGGATACCCACCTCAAACCCCAGGTCTGCCGCGATACGGGCGGACATGGGGTCGAATACGGAAGCGGTTTCAACGCAGCTCGGCTTGGCCAGCAATTCGCGGAAGTTGCGGCGCAGCGTCGAATGAGATTTTTTGGGCATGTTCTTTCCTGGCTCTGGTCATCGTCACGTGACGATCTATGTCTATTCGTGGTCGCGCGAGATTACCATGCAGGCGGGGCGGGGATTATGACGTTTGAGCATGGGGTATGCTGGAAACAGATGGTGCACGCCGGCCTTAAAATGCTGATTACGCATTATTATAGAATTACGTTATGCATTATAAGAAGTTTACAGCGGCCGATCCGGTGCTTATGGTGTGGGCAGATTATTCCTGTGAACACTACCGAGACCGTACGCGCGGATCGACTTGAACGGCCTGACAAGGCATCTGGAGACGAACGTGCGTTACCTGACGAGACTGGCGGCCGGGTTGGCGGCCGTATTGCTGTGCCTGACCGCGAATGCGCAAACGCTGGTGGTGGGCGACCAAAGCTACAACGCCCAGGCCGCGATGGAAGCGGCGGGGGTGCTTGAAAACCTGCCCTATACGCTTGAATGGAAGCAGTTCACCGCCGGGTCGCCGGTGGCCGAAGCACTCAACGTCGGCAGCCTGGACATTGGCTTGCTGGGTGATGCGCCCGTGCTATTCCTGGGCGCATTGGGCGCGCCCATCAAGGTGATTGCGGTCAGTCGGCAAAATCTCGACGGCGTGGCCATTCTGGTGAAAAACGATTCGCCGATCAGGAGCCTTGCGGATCTTGCAGGCAAGCGTGCGGCCATCTGGAAAGGCTCCTGGAGCCAGCAACTGTTGTTGACTGCGCTGGATAAAGCCGGCGTGCCATCGGACTCACTGGAGTTGCGCTACCTCAGTGCGCTGGATGCCTCCCATGCCTTGGAAGGCGGCTCGGTGGACGTTATCGCCACCTGGGAACCTTACGTTACACAGCAGGAACGCCAAGGCGCGCGGGTGCTCGCGACGGCTGACGGGTTGATCCCGGCCCAGAGCTTCATTGCAGCCAACGCCCGTGCCGTCGAAGCCAAGCGTGTGCAGATCAGCGATTTTCTCCAGCGCCTGAAAAAGGCGCGTGACTGGGCTCGCCAAACCCCGGCCAACACCGACGCTTATGCCGATGCGTGGGCCAGGCGTACGCGTGCGGACGCTGGTATAGCGCGGGCCTGGTTTGCCCGTGCGCGCACGACCGTCGAGCCCGTGACGGCGCAGTCGCCAGTAGAGGCGCAAAAGACTGTGGACTTTTTTGCCGGCCAAGGGTTGGTCAAGTCGTACCCGGCAGCCAATCTGTTCGATCAGTCATTCGCGGCGTCCCTGCAGCCGGCCGTCGCTGAGAACCAGCCGTGAAGGCGCCAAGGAAGACTCTGAACATGACCAGCAGACAGCTCAAACTGGGCGCCTTGACGATGGGCAGTGGCGGGCCGGGTCGCCATAACCTGTGGCTCGATCCTCAATTACCGGCTGACGCCAGCGTCAACGTCGATTGGTACATCGATATTGCGCGTCAGGCCGAGGCGGCGTTGTTCGACTTGATGTTTATCGTCGACAGCCAGTTCATCACACCGGGGTCGCCCTCCCATTACCTGAATCGGCTGGAACCGCTGACGCTGCTCTCGGCGCTGGCCGTGAGCACACGCCATATAGGCTTGGTCGGTACGCTGACCACCTCTTACAACTCGCCCTACAACGTTGCGCGGCGCCTGGCCTCACTGGACCTGATCAGCAAAGGGCGTGCGGGATGGAACGTGGTGACCAGCGGCGATGCCGGTACCGCCGGCAATTACAGCCGGGACGAACACTACGATTACGACACGCGCTACGGCCGAGCGGCTGAACACGTCCAGGTTGTGCAGGGCTTGTGGAACTCCTACGAGGAAGATGCCTTCGTGCGCGACCGGGCGAGCGGGCAGTTTCTCGACCCGAGCAAACTGCATCGCCTGAATCACCAGGGCGAGCATTTTTCGGTGGTCGGCCCGCTGAATATCCAACGCTCACCCCAAGGCCAGCCGGTGATATTCCAGGCCGGTGATTCGCCCCAGGGGCGCGAGTTGGGTGCCGCCACGGCCGATGTGATCTTTACCCATGCCGCCAGTATCGAGCAGGGCCAGGCGTTCTATCGGGATGTAAAGGGCAGGGCAGCACAACGGGGGCGCGACCCGGAGCAGATACTGGTCATGCCTGGCGCTGAAATTTACGTCGGCGACACGGATGAGCACGCCCGTGAAATCGAGCAGCACTACCATCAGGTCGACCACAGCTTTGAACTCGCGCTGAAGGAATTCGGACGTAACTTTGGCTGGCATGATTTCAGCCAGTACGACCTCGATGCGCCGTTTCCCCAGGAAAGCCTCGAGTCTGCGCGCAGCAGCTTTTTTACTGCGGCCAAGCGGATTGCCGATCAGGCCCGCGAGAAAGGTTTCACGCTGCGCCAGGCCGTAGAGTTTGGTCGACAACTGCGTCCCGGCGCATTCGTCGGCACAGCTGACACGGTCGCGCAGAAAATGGCCGACTGGTTCGAGGCCCGCGCCGTGGATGGCTTCAACATCTACATCGGGCACCCCGAGCAATTCAAGCGTTTTACCCAAGACGTCATACCGTTATTACAGGCCCGTGGCGTGTATCGCAAAGCGTATGAAGGGACGACCCTGCGCGAAAGCCTGGGGTTGCCGATTCCGCGCTTTGAGCGCCGCGGACAATGCCTCAACGCACTGGGCACCGAAAACACACCGGTTAAATCTTGAATTGCCTCAACAGGCCTTCCAGGCGATGACCGATGGCGTACAGCTCATCGACCGTGTGTACGCCGCTTTGGGTCTGGTCTGCGACGTTTTCAATCGCGCGGGCTATCTGGTGGACGCTGCGATTGATGGCTTCGGCAACCGACGTCTGCTCTTGCGCGGCGCTGGCGATGTGCGCGTTCATGGTGTTGATGGTAACGATCAACTCGACCGCCTTGCCCAGCGACTGCCCGGCTTGTTCCGCGTGCAGGCTGGCGCCATGACCTGCTGCGCCGGAGTGATTCATTGCAGTGACGACCTTGGTGGTGGCCTGGTCAAGGCGCTCGATCATCGCTTGAATTTCCTGGGTGCTGAGTTGCGTCCGGCTTGCCAGCGCGCGTACTTCGTCGGCAACCACGGCAAATCCGCGACCTGCATCCCCGGCCCGGGCGGCTTCGATCGCGGCATTGAGTGCGAGAAGGTTGGTTTGCTCGGCGATCGAGCGAATCACATCCAGCACCGTGACAATGCCTGCTACATCGCCTTGCAGGCTTTTCAGCGAGGCGCCTCCCGCGGACAGGTCCTCGGTCAGGCTGCCCAACCGGGTGATGCTTTCATTGACGACCTGCCTGGCGTGCTGGGCCTGCACATCGGTTTCGCCTGCTGCCTCTGAAGCGCTCTGGGCACTGTTGGCGACCTCTTGCGCCGCAGATGACATCTGATTGATTGCTGCAGCGACTTGATCGGTTTCCTGGCGTTGCTGTTCCATGACCTGATCGATGCATTTGCTCTGTTCGGCCACCTGGGTCACGGATGTATTCAATTCTCTGGCCATGCCGACGATCTGGCCGACCAGCCCATGAATCTTATCGGCGAAGGCATTGAACGACACGGCCACCTGGCCGAACTCGTCGCGGCTGATGGGTAAGCGCCGTGTCAGATCCCCTTCGCCCGCTGCGATTTCATCAAGGTGCTCGCGAATCCGCGACAGGGGACGCAGGCTGCTTTTAACCATTAACCCTGCGAGCACGCCGGTGATCCCGAGTGCAATCAAGGCAATGACGGTTATCCCGTAGACCAGGCTGCGCACACGCTGATGGATTTCCCCTCGTACTTGAGCAACCTGGCTTTCGATACGGTCGAGATTGATCGCGGTGACCACGACCATGTCCCAGGCCGGCAGGTAAAAGCTGTAAGCCAGCTTGGGAACGACTTTATCCGTATTGATCAGGGCCCCCGAATAGTTGACGAAATGGGTGTCGTTCTTCGCGGCGGCAACCATTTCCCGGTTCAGGTAAAGCCCGTTCCTGTCTTTGCGCTCACTCATGTTGGTGCCGACGCCTTCGCTGCTGTCACCACGAAACAGGCGCACGACCTGACTGTCGTAGCCGATAAAATAGCCATCGTCCCCATACTTCATCCGGGACAGCCGCGCGATCGCCAGCGCACGCGTTGCTGTGCCCCCTGTCTCGGCCTGCGCATACAGTTCCGCTACCGAGGTTCGGGCAAGGTTGGCGTAGTCTTTCAAGCGTTCCCGGCTTTCATCCAGCAGGCGTTCCCGGGTCGCCGTGACTTCCTGTTCGGCGCTCGACAGCAAGGTGGTGCTCGTTGTCAGCGCCAGTACCGTGGACAACAGCACCACCGGGACCAGCACCAGCATCAGTACTTTGTTTTTAAACAGCATGCGTGGGGTTCCTCACCTGAATCTGTAGGAAAGCGGCCGCAAGGGCCGCGATCGTCGACTTACCAAAGGGCAATGTCATAGGTGAGGTAGAGGCGATTGCTGTCGCGGCCGCGGGAGAACTCAGAACGGTAGACATAGTTGCGCATGCGCACGCCCAGCCCTTTGAACGTGCCGGCTTGCACAACGTAAGCCAGCTCGGTATCACGCTCCCATTCCTTGACCGTGGTCGCGGACTTGCCGTCATTGCCGCTCAGGTAGCGCGTTGAGAAGGTCAAGCCGGGCACGCCGACGGCGGCGAAGTTGTAGCCATAGTTGAGCATCCAGGTCTTCTCGTCCTCCTCAATGAATTTGCCGATGCCGGCATTGCTGAACGAGTAGACGGTCGCGCCGCTGATGTAGGGTAATCCGGCATCACCGCGAAGGGCCTGGTAGCCGCCACCGAGGGTATGGCCTGCAATCACGTAGGACAACTGGCCGCTGAACATGTCATTGTCGATTTTGCCTGCATAGGCCGAGCCGCTATCAACGCTGTTGAAGTAGCGCAGGTCGCTGGTCAGCACACCGCCGGCCAGCGGCAGGTCGTGCTGGATGCCAGCGAAGTTCTGTCGGTAGAAGTGCTCGAGCTCCCCGTAGAAATAACTCAAGCGCAGGTTTTTGCCCCATTTGTACTCAGCCCCGGCGTAGTTGAAATCACCGGATTTTTCCCCGCTGTAGCCATCAGGCACGATCGGCACGCTGTTGGTGGAGTCGCGCAGTTTGAAACGGTCCAGATGTCCGCCGGTCACGGTCAGGTTCTCGATGTCGCTGCTGCTGACCTGGGTGCCCTGGTAGGTCTGGGGCAACAAGCGTGCATCGTTGTAAATCAGCACCGGCGTCTTGGGCAGCAAGGTGCCGTACTTGACCGTGGTTTTGGCGAACCTGGCTTTTGCCGTAGCGCCGGCGCTGGCAAACTCGCCGGCCGCCCGCCCGTCATCATGCACCGGCATGAGCCCGGTGCCGCTGCGCCCGCGCCCTGAATCGAGCTTTACCCCATAGAGCCCCAGGGCGTCCACGCCGAAGCCGAGGGTGCCCGCAGTAAATCCGGACTGATAGTCCAGCAAAAATCCCTGGGCCCACTCGGTGCGTTCGCTCTTTGCCGTTCTGGCGGCCCGCGCACTCAAGCCGTGCTCGTCGCGAAAGTTCTCGTTGAAATACACATTGCGCAGTTGCAGCTTGAGCTTGCTGTCATCAATAAAACCTTCGCCGTTGGCCGCCGCGACGGGTACCAGGCCTAACGCGCAAAACAAAGCTCGACGGGTATACATAGGGTTCATGGCAAATGACTCGTTGTTGTTATTTGGGGTACAGGTCGGCACGCGCCTCGTGAGTGAGGCGCGCTGGAAGGCAGCAGGAGTTATGGGTGGATCAGGTGAACAGGCTGATGGCACCGGTCAACAAGGCCAGGGCGGTGACGACCAGGGAGGTCAGCACGGCCCATTTGACGGTGGCCTTCTGGAAGTCGCCGATATCGCGATCGACCATGCCCACCAGCAGCAGGGTCGAGGCCACCAACGGACTCATGAGGTGAACAGGCTGGCCCAGGATCGAGGCGCGGGCGATTTCGACCGGGTCGATGCCATAAGCGGCGGCGGCATTGGCCAGGATCGGCACCACGCCAAAATAGTAGGCGTCATTGGACAGCACAAAGGTCAGCGGCATGCTGGTGATCGCAACCACCAGCGGAAACAGGTGCCCCCAGGATGGCGGGATCCAGTCGACAAGGGTCTGTGCCAGGGCATCCACCATCTTTGTACCGGAAAAGATCCCGGCAAAGATCCCGGCGGCAAATACCAGCAACACCACGGTCATGGCATTGCCCGAGTGCGCCAGGATGCGTTCTTTCTGAATGTCCAATTGCGGGTAGTTGATCATCAGCGCGAGCACGAAGCCGATCAGGAACAGGATCGCAGAATGCATCAGCCCCATCACCAGCGCCGCCATCACCGCGATCACCAGCACCAGATTGACATAGGCCAGCTTCGGACGTTTGTGGGGCGTGTCCTCGAGAATCGCCTCGATGTAGCAATCGCCGCCGCCGCTTTGCAGCTGCACGTTGCCGATACGCTTGCGCTCTGCGCGACCCAGTATGAAGGCCGTGAAGATCACCCACAGGGCACCGCCGATCATCGTCGGCAGCAACGGCACGAAGTACTCGCCGGCATCCAGGCCCAGCGCGGCAATAGCCCGTGTCGCGGGGCCGCCCCAGGGCGTCATGCCACTCATGATGCTCAGCGACAGCATGGAGATGGTTGCCAGGATCATCGGGTTCATGCCGATGCGTTTATACAGCGGCAGCATTGCGGCGCAGGTGATCATGTAGGTCGTTGTGCCGTCGCCGTCGAGCGCTACCAGCAACGACAGCAGGGCCGTGCCTACGGCGATCTTCATCGGGTCGCCATTGACCCTCTTCAGGATTTTGCGGATCAGCGGGTCGAACAGGCCTGCGTCGATCATCAGGCCGAAGAACAGGATCGCAAACAGCAGCAACGCGGCAGACGGGGCGACCATTTTCAGGCCGTCGAGCATCATCTTGCCGGTGGTGCCGCCAAAGCCGCCGATCACCGCGAAGACGATGGGAACCACGGTGAGCGCGACGATGGGCGACAAGCGCTTCGTCATGATGAGATAGGTGAATACGACCACCATGGCCAAGCCAAGGAAAGCGAGCATAGGACGATTCTCTTGTTGTTATCGTAAAAATGGCTGACGCCGAGGCGCACGCGCCCTGACCCGCCGGGCGGCACAACGCGCCTGGCGGGGAGGGGGGGGCAGTCAAGTCAGGGGGGAAGCGTTATCCGGTTGTCTCTAGACGCGCTTGGCGTCCTTCAGGTCGTCCCAGGCTTTTCCCGGTGCGGCAGAAGATTTTGCGTCGAGCATCCGGTTCAACGTGTCGCGGTGGCAGGCATTTTCAGACATCGAAATCACCACCGTCGCTACGGCGTTACTGGCCAGGCTGGTCAGGGCGCGTGCTTCAGACATGAAGCGGTCAACGCCGATCAGCAATGCCAGGCCGGCCAATGGGATGTCGTGAATGACCGTCAGGGTCGAGGCCAGTGCCACGAACCCGCTGCCGGTAACTCCGGCGGCGCCTTTGGAGGACAGCAGCATGATCGCCAGCATGGTGATGATCTGCGTCAGGCTCAGATCAATGTTGCAGGCCTGGGCAATGAAAATCGCCGCCAACGACAGGTAGATGGCCGTGCCGTCCAGGTTGAACGAGTAGCCGGTGGGCAGCACCAGGCCGACGACGCCTTTTTTGCAACCCAGTGCCTCGAGTTTCTCCAGCATGCGCGGCATCACCGGTTCCGTGGAGGAGGTGCCGAGTACCACCAGGAACTCTTCGCGAAAATAGCGCAGCAGCTTCCACAGGCTGAAGCCGTTGGCGCGGCAAATGCTGCCCAATACCACGAAGACGAAAAAGCCGCAGGCGATGTACAAGGTCATGATCAACTTCGCCAGCGAACCCAGCGAGGTGATGCCGTACTGGCCGACAGTGAACGCCAAGGCCCCGAAAGCGCCGACCGGTGCAAAACGCATCAGGTAGGAAAAGATCTTGAAGACCATTTGCGAGGCGGATTCGAGCACGTCGAGCACGGGTTTGCCACGCTCGCCCAGCGACGACAGGGCAAAGCCGGACAACACCGCGATAAACAGCACCGGCAACACTTCACCTTTACTGAAGGCGCCGATAAACGTCTCGGGAATGATGTGCATGAAAAACTCCACCACCCCAAGCTTTGCGGCCGACTCCGTGTACTGGGCCAATCCTTTGGTGCTCAGCTGGCTGGGATCGATGTTCATGCCGGCGCCCGGCTGGAACACGTACACCGCGACCAGGCCAATCACCAGGCTGATCACCGTGAGGACGAAGAACAACAGCATGGTTTTGCCCAGCAGGCGCCCGAGGGAGCGCTTGTCGCTCATCCCGGCGATGCCGGTGACGATGGTGCAGAACACCACGGGCGCAATCATCATCTTGATCAGTTTGATGAACGCGTCACCCAGGGGTTTGAGTGCAATGGCCTGCTGGGCCCAGAAATGCCCGACCACGATGCCGAGCGCCACGGCGCAGAGGATCTGGAAGTAGAGCGATTTAACAACTTTCATGGCATCACCCATTTTTAGAATTGTGCGGATGCAAAAATGCCAACGACTATCGGAATTTATCCGGCAAGGCGCTGCGAGTCAGTGGCGTAGACGTAGCCGGAAAAAAGCCTGCGGGCGGTGCGTACGACTGAGGCCTGAATTGTCTCACCGTTCACGCCGGTGTAGGACAATACGACATCAATTCCGCCGCTCGGGTGTTCGATCCGCACCGCTTCAAGGCGCGGCGTACTGATCCCGCCGAGCATCTGCGCAACGATGCTGCCTTCGATCACGCACGCAGTGGCCAAACCAATCGAGCCGGTAATGGCGAGCGCGCGGTGGCAGTTGTGCGGCATGAAGTAACGAACCTGGATCGTGCCCCCGGCTTTCGCGGGCGAAACCAGTACCGGCTTGGGAATCACTTTGTCGCTGACATCGCCCAGGCCCATGGCCAGGCCGGCCTGAAGCCGCAGTGTCTCGAGGCGCCGCAGGAATTCCTTATCGGTGTCCAGTTCCGCCGGGCTCTCATCGCCACGCTTGCCCAGTTGGCTGGCTTCGACAAGCACCATGGGCATCGCCATGTCGATACAGGTCACCGCAATGCCATCGATCACGTCCTGCGTGTTACCGGTGGGAAAGAGCTTGCCTGTCTTGCTGCCGGCTGCGTCGAGGAACGTCAGTTGCACCGGTGCGGCCGTACCGGGCACGCCATCAATGGCGGTATCGCCCTCGTAACTGACTTTGCCATCCGGCGTGTACACGTCGGAGTGAATAAAGGTGCCGGTGTTTACGTTGCGAATACGCACACGGGTGCGCTCCGGGGTGCCTTTGACCAGACCCTGCTCGACGGCGAACGGGCCCACCGCGCACAGCATGTTGCCGCAGTTGGGTGCGCTGTCGACCCTGCGTTGTGAAACCATCACTTGAACGAACAGGTAATCAACGTCCGCATCCGGGTGCAGCGAAGGGCTGACAATCGCAACCTTGCTGGTTTGCGGGCTGCCACCGCCGATGCCGTCGATCTCCAGTTCATGACCGGAGCCCATCAGGTTGAGCAGCAGTTCGTCGCGGGCCTCCACGGCGGCGGGCAAATCCCAGTCGAGAAAAACCGGACCTTTCGAGGTGCCGCCGCGCATCAGCACACAGGGAATTCTTTGCATGATACTGACTCTTGTTGATCAATCGGTGTAATTGATGTTCTTGGAGCAAGAGTCTCAAGCTTTAAAAAATGTTTCAAATGCAAAGATTGAAGAGATTATTGCGTTTTGCGAATGATAAATTTACGCTGAGTTTCCTTTTGACGCCTTGTGCGGGTGAGATAAGACATGGAATATGAGCTGAATGACATTCGATCCTTCGTGAAAATCGCTGAACTCGGCAGTTTTCACGAAGCAGCCGATGCCTTGCACCTGTCTCAACCGGCACTCAGTCGCCGAATTAAAAAACTGGAAGAGGGGTTGGGCACCTCGTTGCTGGATCGCACCACGCGTAAGGTCAGCCTCACGAGTGTCGGTCGTGACTTTCTGCCGAAGGCACGTCGGTTGCTCGATGACTTCGATGAGTCGATTCTCAATATCCGTGAACTGGCCGAACGCCAGATTGGCCGGGTAACCCTGGCGTGTATCCCGACTGCGGCTTTCTATTTCTTGCCGTCAGTCATTCGCCTGTATAACGAGCGCTACCCAAAAATCCGCATCCGACTGCTGGATTTGAGTGCCAATGAGGGGCTTGAAGCGGTGCTGCGGGGGGAGGCCGACTTCGGGATCAACATGATGAGCGGGCAGCATCCGGACATTGAGTTCGTGCCCCTGGTCAGCGAGCCTTTCGTATTGGCGTGCCGGCGTGATCATGAGTTGGCTGGACGCAGTTCGGTCACCTGGTCCGAATTGAGCGATTACCGCCTGATCGGGGTAGGACGCCTGAGCGGCAACCGCATGTTGCTCGATCACGCGTTGTCTGGCCTGAGTTGGCGGCCGCAATGGTTCTACGAAGTCCAGCACCTCTCGACTTCGCTGGGCCTGGTGGAGGCCGGCCTGGGGGTTTCGGCAATGCCGAGCCTGGCCATGCCGGCTGAAGATCATCCAACCTTGGTCAGCGTCCCGTTGATCGAGCCGGTTGTGAACCGCTCCTTGGGCTTGGTTTACCGCCGGGGAGCATCGCTTTCGCCGGCGGCGGAAAAATTCGTCTCGATACTGCTTGAACAGTGGCCGCAATGAGCCATCACGCATGACTGATGGGCGATAACCGATGCTCATCAGCGGTTGTCAGCGTGGATTTGGGCCCCGTGAGCCGAAACAAGGGTAGAGTGTTCATCACTTTCTGTTCATAAGGGCCTTCGCGTCACCGCACTGAGCAGTTCCAGCGTCCGGACAGGGCAAAAAAACGGTATCTCAATTGTTAAGTGAAGAATGAATCGTCCGCTGTTTGTTTCTCTGGATGGGCCCAAGGGCACCGGCAAAACCACGCTGTTGGAGGCCGTTACGAAAGCACTGAGGGCAGACAACAAAAAGGTGATCCGGCTTTGCGAGAGAAAAAGCGATCCGTACCGGGAGGGAACAATGGCGCTTGTTAACCAGCTCGTCAGAAGTCCCTCCCGGGAGTTGGAGCTGCGGGTGTGTGAACGCTTTGCTGACAGCCGTGCCTGGATTTCCCGGCAGGTGCTGGCTAAACAGCCACCAGGCAGCATCATCCTGATCGATCGCTGGTACCCGTCGGATGCCGCGTTTCGCCGGATAATTCCGTTTGCAGAGATCCTGCAGTTGAACATTGATCGAAACGTGCAAGTGCCAGACCTGCATGTCGGGATTGTCACCGCCCCTGAGATTTCATGGGCGAGGGCAGCGGCAAGACGGCGTGGGCTGAGCAGCACGGTGATCCATAAGCTGGAAGAACATAGCGCTTGTACCCAGGCATTCGAGCGAGCGATGGCAGATCACGGTTGGGTTGTATGCCGTAATGAAGGAACGATCGAAGACGCAACGATGCAGGTGATCTCCGCGATCTACAGAGTCCTTGCTTGCGCGTCCCCGGCAGTCATTCTACCGGCCCCGACCTCCATCGATTCCTTGTGCTATCCAGGCTTCTAATGCCTCGGCGCTCATAGGCTTGGCGATCAAATAACCCTGTGCTTCGGAACATCCCCACTGTATTAACAGGTCCAGGATTTCTTGATTTTCTACGCCTTCTGCAACCACCTGGTAGCCGAGCCCCTTAGCCAGTCCGATCAGGGTTTTAACCAGTTGCTTGTCATTTTGATTGCTGCCCAGCCCGCTGATCAGAGATTGGTCAAGCTTGACGGTATTGGCCGGGAGCTCCTTCAAATAAGCCCAGTTGCTGTAGCCGGTGCCAAAGTCATCAACAGCAACCTCTACGCCAAACTTACGGACACGCTCCAGTTGCCGGATGACTTCTTCAGGGTTGGTCATGAGCATGCTTTCGGTAAACTCAAGTTCAAAGCCAGCGGGGTCCAGGCCGTGCTGTTGAATCTCATGGATCATCGCGTCGACGAATTCGGCGCTTTCAAGATCGCTGACGGTAATGTTCATCGCTATCCGCAGGCGCACACCTTGCGCTTTCCAAATAACCGCTTGCTGGATGATTGCGTTGAGCACCCACAATCCAACAGAGGGTATGAGTGCGGTTTTTTCAGCCAAGGGTATGAATTCAGCAGGGCTGATGGGCCCCAGTAAAGGATGTGTCCAACGTAATAGTGCTTCTACTGAATGACACCGTCCTGAGGGCAGTTTGATTTTTGGCTGGTACACCAGGCTGAACTGTTTGTCGGCGCTGACCGCCTCCGGCAACGAACTCAACAACGTGAACGCGCGTTGTTGAGCCGCATCAAAATGGGGTTCATAGCGCGACCATCCCAGCCTGCGGTCACGCGCCTCATCCGCAGCGCTGACCACCAGGCGAAGCCAGTCTTGCTGGAGCCCTGAGCTATGAATAGGCAGGACGCCAATCCCGACTTGCATGAGTATGGGGATGGCGTGGCATTCGACAGGCTTTTTGAAGTCCTTGAGGATGTTTTCACAAATGTGCTCGGCCGTTTGATCCTCCTCAAGGAGGAAACCAAACCGCGTCGGGCTAATTTTATAAAGTAGACACTGTGGCGGTAATAGTTTTTGTAGGCGCGCTTTGATTGCCAGGACCAAGTCCGTGGCAAAACTGTAACCCAGCGCCTTCACGATATCGTTGAGGAACTTTGGCGAGATGATGTCAACCGCATACGCTTGGCACGCGCTGTGGGTCTTGAGTGCTTGGCGTATATCCTCCTCAAACCGGAGTCGATTAAATAACCCTGTGGGTTGGTCGACGAAGTTTCGAGCGCGCATGCTGTGGATGCGCATCATCACCAGTTCAGCAAAACCGCTGAGCATCGCGCTATCACGCTCACTCATAGCGGCGCGTGAGACTGTATCAATGATGCACAGGCTTCCCAGCGTAAAACCCTCTTCGGTAATCAGTGGGGTGCCTGTGTAATAACGAATATACGGAGGCCCCGTTACCAGGGAATTGTCTTTAAAACGGGGATCAAGCGTCGCGTCCAATACCTCCAGCGGGGCGTTTTCCAGCGTGGAGTAAGCGCAGAAGGACACTTCTCGTGGTGTCTGCGTCTCTTTAAGCCCTACGCGCGCCTTGAACCATTGCTGATGCTCATCGACGATCGAAATCAGCGCTATGGGTGCGTTGAAGTAAGCAGAAACCATCTCGACGATTTTATCGAAGACAGTATCGTACTCGCTGTCAGCTGGACAAAATTTCGCGACCTCTTTAAGCCGTTCAATTTCATTCGGCGGAATAGGAGCGCCTGCGCCCATGACAATCCTCGGAGTGGCTGTGTTTATGTGCACGGTATCAGACAGTGCCATCATTATGATGTTGTTTTTTCTATTCCTCTGATAGCTCAACGGTATGCAGGCAGACGGCCTCTCCTGTGTTGCCGGGAGAGGCGCGTGTTTGGACTCAGCACTGCGTAGTATTGCAGCAGCAGAGCGGCCGGTGATGCTCGGTTGATAATATGCATATGCTCTTTTAGTCGTTGATTCTTAATCGGCTTCACTTTCAACTGGCTTCTTTTTGACCGGTGAGCGTTGATGTCCGAGCGGTGTGATGTAGTGGTACTGGGATTGGGGGCCATGGGGGCCGCTACGGTGTATCAGTTGGCGAAGGCGGGTGCGAATGTTGTTGGTATCGACCGCCATCACCCACCTCACAACCTGGGCTCCAGCCATGGCGATACGCGTATTACCCGGCTTTCGGTGGGTGAGGGCGCGCAGTACGTTCCCATTGTGCGCAATTCCCACCGCATCTGGCGCGAGCTTGAGCAATTGTCCGGGGAGTCGCTGTTCGAACAGTCGGGTCTATTGGTTCTGACTTCGAGTCCCGAGTTTGACCCCAACGATAAAACCGACTTCACATTGCGCACCATCGGCCTAGCACAGGCCTATGGTATCGAGCACGACGTTTTATCCGCCGAACAGATTCGCCAGCGCTTTCCACAATTTGCCAACGTACACGACACTGCCATCGGCTATTTCGAGCCAGGTGGAGGTTTTGTACGTCCTGAACGTTGCATTGATGTGCAGCTCAAGTTGGCCGAGCAACACGGAGCAATCCTCTACAAAGGCGAAACCGTCACTGGGATTAGCTCGAATGAGCAGGGAGTCCATGTCACTACGAATCTGCGCACGCTCTTTGCAAACAAGCTTGTGATTAGCGCCGGCAACTGGAGCGGCGGTTTGCTGGGCGAGCCGTTTGACAGCCTGCTCAGCGTCTACCGGCAGAAGCTGTTCTGGTTCGGGTTGGAGGAGGGCGCCGAGTGGGTGGATCACTCACCGACGTTTATCCTCACTCACGGCCGTGGCGACGACAAAATCAACTACGGCTTTCCCGCATTACACGGCGAGGGCAGCCTTAAAATCGCCACCGCGCAATACCACACGACTTCGTTGCCGCAAACAATGGATCGTACGGTCTCGCCGGCGGAAGAGCGGGACATGTATGAGCACCAGGTGCGCGGCCGCATCGTCGGTGTTACCTCGAGCGTGGTTAAGTCTGCTGTCTGCGCCTACACCGTGACGCCGGATCGCCATTTCATTATCGATGAGCATCCGTCGTGGCAGCACACCTTGGTGGTGTCCGCCTGTTCCGGTCACGGCTTCAAACATTCCGCCGCGTTGGGCGAGGCGTTTGCACAGTGGTGCATACGCGGTTCGACCGACTTGGATCTCTCGTCTTTCTCCCTTAAACGCTTCGAGCGCTATCATGGCGATACCTGAGTTATATCCAGTTGCTGCATGAAATTAAGGGTGAAGTCCGCGACGTGAAGCCGGATTCACGGTGCCGAGTACGTAAGCGTTCCGGGAACACACTCATGAATCTTGATTCGCTGAGAAGTATGTTCATAGTGCCTAACGTTTGGTTAAGGGGCGGCGGAACGTCGTCCCAGCGAGCGACTTAAACCATGTGTTAGACGCGAGGTAAGTCAAGCATTAGCGTTCCCTCCGGCGATGAGTAATGCCGTCAGGTACGAACCCAGCACCTATGAGAGCGATGGTGCACCGCAGTAGGCGACGAGAGCTGGAAGTGGCTGAGCCAGACACGTGATTTAACATAATATACATTATGCGTAATACGATGTTACGTAATGAGGGGCAGTGCCCGTCAGATTCCAACAGGCAAAACCCCTCTCTGGTTCAAACCTGAGCGAACCCTCCATCCACGAACATTTCGCTGCCTGTCATGAAACTGCTGTCGTCCGACGCCAGGAACAATGCCGCCGCCGCAACTTCTTCCGGTTGGCCGATACGGCCCAGTGGCAACTGCGCCGTCATGTCGTCAATGATTGCATCCTTCTGGCCGGTACTTGAAAGCGCCAGGTCCAGGCCCGGTGTCGAGATCGGCCCCGGTGAAAGAACGTTGACGCGAATACCGCTGCCTTTCAAATCCAGCGCCCAGCTCCTGGCGAAATTACGCAATGCGGCTTTCGTGGCGCTGTACACGCTGAATGCCGGTGTGCCCATGGTGCCGGTGGTCGAACCTGTGAGGATCACCGAACCGCCGGCGTGCATCAGTGGCAGCGCTGTTTGCACGGTGAACAGTGTGCCTTTGACGTTGATGCCGAACGTGCGATCGAACGACTCTTCGGTGATCGACCCGAGCGGCTGGAAATCCCCCAGGCCTGCATTGGCGAACAGCACGTCTACGCGACCTTTGACGCTTTTGATGTGGGTGAAAATGCGCTCCAGGTCGTCCAGCCTCGAGATATCCCCTTGAATGGCGAGCGCTCCAGGCCCGATCAGCCCGAGCGCCTTGTCCAGTTCTTCCTGCCTGCGTCCCACAATCACAACCTGTGCACCTTCCGCTGCAAAGCGCATGGCGGTTGCCAGGCCAATGCCGCTGTTGCCACCGGTGATCACTGCAATTTTTCCGTCGAGCCTGCTCATGGTTAACTCCGAAGAATGTTGAAGCCCAACTCTAGATCCAGACTATTATTTTGAATAGTATGCACCTTTTAGTAAGTACCCCTTTGGAGCACCTATCACATGGCGAACAACACCTTCAATTGCGGGCTCGAGGCTGCCCTGGCGGTGATTGGCGGCAAATGGAAACCGCTGGTCCTGTATAACCTGGCGCGACATGTTCATCGGTATGGCGAGTTAAGGCGTGCGATTGGCGGCGTGACCGACAAGGTGTTGATCCAGCAACTCAAGGAATTGGAACGCGACGAAATCATTGCGCGGATCGACTTCCAGGAGATCCCGCCCAAGGTCGAGTATTCCCTGACACCCTTCGGGCAGTCCCTGGCCACTGCGCTGGGCGCGTTGTGCGTGTGGGGCACCGAACATATGGACACGGTCGAACGCATCAGCGAACGGCGTATCAGCGCCCTCGCCCAGGCCTGAGCCCTGCTCCGATAGCCAACTCAACTAAATGACTATTTAGTTGAGCTATAGACGTGGGGGCGAAGTCGCAGGGTTACCCTCAGCGAGCGCTCTCTTCATTTCCAGCGCCTGATCGAGACTGAGCTTGAGCTCTTCATCATTCCAGGGCTTGCTGATGTAACGGAACACATACCCATCGTTGATCGCCTGGGTGATCATGCTCATATCGGCATAACCGGTCAGCAGGATATTCACGCAGTGCGGATCGCGCCTATGCACCTCGCGCAGCAAGGTCGGCCCGTCCATGAACGGCATGCGCGCGTCGCAGACGATCAGGTCCACCGCGTGTTGTTCGAAAAGGCTCAGCGCCTGGGCCCCGCTCGTGGCCAGCAGCAAGTCGTAAGGCTTTGCGCGCAGCAGGCGTCGAAGGCTGTTGAGGATGCTTTCCTCATCATCCACCAGCATGACGATGTGTCGTTTTTCGCAGGAAGACAGCGTGTCCATGATCAGCGTCCTTCAACGGCGCAGGTAGAGACAGCCTCGATTACCGGCTGGCGTAAGGGTAACCAGACGCGGAAGCGACTCCCCCTGCCCGGCTCACTGTCGACGGTGAGCCGTCCATGGTGCTTTACCATGATGCTGTACGACAACGACAGGCCAAGGCCCGACCCCATGCCCACCGGCTTGGTTGTGAAGAACGGTTCGAATATCCGGTTCTGGATTTCAAGGGGAATGCCATGGCCATTGTCGGCGATTTCGACGAAGACTCCACCGTCCTCCCTGCCGCTGCTGATGGTGATTTCGCCGTCGGCGCCCACGGCATGGCTGGCATTGATGAGCAGGTTCAGGAAGACCTGGTTGATCTGTGAGCCCATGCATTCGATGGGCTCGACATCGCCGTAGCACTTGATCACCTGAGCCTTGAACTTGATCTCGTTCCAGATAACGTTGAGGGTACTGTCGAGCCCCTTGTGCAGGTCGGCCAGCTGCCATTCGTAACTGTCGACGTGGGAGAACTCGCGCAGGTCCTTGACGATGCGAGTGACCCGGTCAAGGCCGTCGACCGACTCGGCCAGCAGGTCGTCGATGTCCTGGCGCATGAAGGTGTAATCCATCTTGTCCCGCATCACCGCAAGCTCGGGATGAGCGCTGGCATGCCTCTCGTCGGTCGCCTGTTCATGGGCTTCGAGCAGCGCGAAGATGTCCACCAGGTAACGACGCAGGCTGTTGACGTTGGAGCCGACAAACCCGATCGGGTTATTGATCTCGTGGGCCACGCCTGCAGCAAGTTGCCCTATCGCCGCCATCTTCTCGGACTGCAGCAACTGCGCCTGTGCGTCTTCAAGCCGCGCGATCAGCAGCGCCTGGGCACCCTTCTCTTCTTCCAGCAACTTGTTAAGTTGCGTCAACTCCAGTTGGCGGGCAGCCGTGTCAGTCGTATCACTGATGGCCAGGCCCACGCCAAGATTGCTGCCATCGGCATCTTGCACGGGGAAGAAGGTGCAGTTCTGATACATGAGCCGGACCATGCCACTGATGGGCCGGGTACTCTCGAAATTGAACAGGTGCGGCCGCTGCTGCCATGAAGTGAACGCAAAGTTTTGCAGGGTAATGACGCTGTTGATCTTCTGCCGGGTCCAGGCCTCCGGCAGCTCCGGAAAGGCTTCGAACAGCGTACGGCCGACCAGTTCTTCCGCGCTGCGGCCACTGTTGATGGACATGAATTGGTTAGAGAACAGCACCTTGCAGTCCTGGTCGACCAGCAGCACGCCCATGTTGATGGCCTTGAGCATCGACTCAAGGGTTTCCCGGGAAATTGCCTTGCTGTCTGTCATGAAGAGGCCCCTTCAAAGTTCGTCCAGCAAACGATCGATGGCCCGAACGACAACCCCAGCCGTACGTTCAGTGATGCAGATCAACAAGTCGCAGGAGAACTGATGAGCCTGAACCTCGAAACGGATTTCCAGCACCATCGCCAGGTGTTCATTCAGGTTCAATTCATCCAGTGCATTCGCCGCATGTTCGGTGTGGACGAGAATGGACGGTGCGTCATAACTCACCTGAGTCGCCACCTGCCTTGCCAGGCCACTGATGCAGGCGCCGGTCAGGATGTTGGTGACATCAAGCATCAACTCGTGCTGCTGCTCCAGGCCGCTGCCCTTGTAGCCCAGCAGTTCGGCCAGTTCATCGGCCCCCTTGGAGCCAAAGCACACGAACACTTCGCCACGTAACTCACCCAGAAAAGACTGGCGGGTGACGATCATGAAGCTCCGGCGCAGATGCTCCGGAATCAACAGGTTATTCTGTTCCCGGATCAGCGGGTGAATAAAGGGAACCGAAAGCGTCACCATGGTATCGGTCAGCAGCGCCAGTCGCTCGGCCGCCTGTCCCATGGCGATGTTCATCAGTTCCTGCAGGGCATCACGTTGGTCTTCGGTGAGTGCGGCCAAGGTTTCCATCAAAGCACTCCTATGACGTGCAAGGCATTGACTACAGCTTCAGCCGTAACCGGCTTGGCTACGAATGCAGCAGCGCCCAGGTCGAATACCCGTTGCCTGGCCAGGGGTTGGATGTCTGCGCTGATCACCACGACGACCACATTGGCGTCTTCGCGCTTGAGTGCCTCCAGGGTCTGGAAGCCGTCCATGACGGGCATGGTGAGGTCGAGAAAAAGCAGGTCGACCAAACCGGCGTGGTAAGCCTCCATCACCTCGGCACCGTTGCAGGCCTGGCGAACATCTTCGGTCAGTGATTCCGGCAGGGAACGCAAGACCATCTTGCGGGACATGGATGAATCATCGGCGATTAGAACTTTCATGGTGCACTCCACAGGTATGAAGTGTCCTGCGGCCTCGGCCGAGGCCGGAGAAATCAAGACTTCATTGAATCTTCCAATCACTCTAGCGTGACATATAGCAAAGAGCCATGAAGAAATCCGGATAGTGCTCTAATGATTTGCGCAGCCTGTAGGGATTTCCCTACAGGCTGCCAGGCGCCGGCCCGAAACTCAGTAACCACTGGCCGCCGTCATCGCCCCGCCGACAATCGAAATCCCCGAACTGCTGCCCAAACGTGTCGCCCCGGCTTCAATCATCTTCAGTGCCGTCGGATAATCGCGCACCCCCCCCGACGCCTTGACCCCAACCGCGGCGCCCACGGTTTTACGCATCAGGGCCACGTCTTCGGCGGTGGCACCGCTTCGGCTGAACCCCGTGGAGGTCTTGACGAACGCCACACCCAGGTCCCGGCAGATTTCGCAGGCCTGGACTTTCTCTTCGTCGTCCAGCAGGCAGGTTTCCAGGATGACCTTCAACGGCACGGCGCCGCAGGCCTTGTGGACCAAGGCAATGTCTTCGCGCACTGCCTCCAGCAAACCGTCCTTCAACCAGCCGATATTGAGCACCATGTCGATCTCCCCTGCCCCGGCGGCAATCGCCCGTTCGGCTTCGAAGGCCTTGGTGTCACTCAGGCCGGCGCCCAGGGGAAAGCCCACCACGGCACAAATCACCACGCTGTCGTCGGTCAGGCAGGAAGCGGCGTAAGGCACCTGCCCTGAGTTCAGGCACACCGAATAAAAACCGTGCTCCCGGGCTTCCTCGCACAAGGTGCGAATCTGCTCGCGGGAGGCGTCGGGCGCCAGTAAGGTGTGATCGATGTACTTGGCCAATGCTGCGGGTTGAAGAGTGTTCATTTAACGTGCCCTTGCCTGTATGTTGCGAATGGTCGTGTGCCGCTTGTCACAGCACCCACACTAATGCGTTACAATAATAACATTAAATGTTACTTATCTAACACAAACAATCAAGCCCTGGAATACTCGTGGACAGTAGAAAAGCCGAGCGACTCAAGCTTATCCAACAAGCCTTGCAGGACCAGAACGCCATTCACCTGAGGGAAATGGCGGCGCTGCTGGAGGTTTCGGAGATGACCCTGCGCCGCGATCTCAATCACTTCAGTGATCACCTGCGCCTGCTGGGTGGCTACATCACCCGGGTCGGCAGCGAGGTCAGCGATTACCGGGTTGCGGAGCAGGACACCCGCCACGTCGAGGAAAAGCGCCGCATCGGCAAACTCGCCGCGAGCCTGATCCAGCCCGGTGACACGGTGTTTTTCGACTGCGGTACCACCTCGCCGTTTGTGATCGACTTCATCCCCGAGGACCTGGAGTTCACGGCGGTGTGCAGCTCCTTGAACGTGCTGCTCAAGCTGCATAACAAGCCCAACTGCCACATCGTGTTGTGCGGCGGCACCTTCCACCGCAAGAACCAGGTGTTTGAAAACAGTGCCGAAAGCAGCATCCTCGACAGCGTGCGCCTGACATGGGCCTTCGTGACGGCCGCCGGCGTCAGCCAGGCATTCGGCGTGACGTGCTTCAACTTCAATGAAGTCGAGGTCAAGCGAAAGGTCATGCGCCAGGCCCAGCAACGTGTGTTGCTCGCCGACTTCAGCAAGTTCGACACGGTGCGCACCGCTCACTTCGCCACCCTGGAGGACTTTCAGTACGTGGTCAGCGACAAGAAAATCCCCCGCAGCTACAAGGACGCCATCCAGGCCCACGGCGCGCAATTGCTGGTTTAACCCAGCAACCGCTGGCGTTCCTGCGCGCTCAGGTAGCCGGTGGTGACACTGAACGAAGCACTGGCTCCCGCCGCCAGCAGACGCACGTGGCCTTTGGCTTTCTCGGCGTTATAGCCCTCGGGTTCGCACGTCGATGGCAGCACGAACGCCGCCACTTGCTGATCCGGCGTATGCAGGATCCAGCGTGCGGCGTGGGCGAATTGTTCGGGGCGATAGCGGGTGTAGAACGCCGCGCCACCTGGATGATCCAGCAGGAAGTGCGCCTGGCCGGTGGCGTCCGTGCCGACGCCGTCGAAGAAAAACACGATTTCAGGGTCGTACAACCCCGGCTGATCGAGACAGGCCAATTGCCCGGGTTGTTCGGCCAGTTGCGCCATGTAGGCACTCCAGTCCGGCGTCGGCTTGACGTGGCCCGGAATGCTGGTGCGCAGGCGCAGTCGCTGCATGCCCCATGGCTCGACAAACCGCGCACCGGCCACAAAGGCGTAGTTCATATGGGCCATGTACATCAGTTCCATAGGCTTGCCGGCCAGGTTGGTCACGTCCATGTCGATATCGAACACCGCCGAATCGGCGCGCAGGGTCACGCTGGGGCACGCCCGGTAGCGATCGCCGAAGCCCTTGGCGTACTGATAGCAACCGCCCAGGCGCACAAAGCCCTCGCCGATGTCCAGCCAGGCCGAGTCCATCGGGGCGCAAGGCATTTCGCCGTGCAAGGCGTGGGTGTCATCCGGCGCCGGGCAACCGTTGCGCAACAGGCCACTGTGAAACATGAAGCAGCCGTAGGTATCAATGACCGTCGGGCTGGGCCGGGGTTGCTCGAACAGGTTGCTCATGGTCAGGTCGCAGCCGTCGAACATCGCCGACCAGATCATCTGCCCTTGATAGGGCAGCAGCACCAGGCGTCCACGGCTGTTCTCCAGGCTCACGGCCAGCACGCCGGACGGATAGATCCAGGCGCCGACCTTGAAATCCTCGGACTGCAACAGGATTCTCTCCTGCTCGGCAAACACCGCTGGATACAGCGGGATCCGCGTATTCATGAGGCCACCGCCGCCGCGGCGCTCGACGGCAACGTGCCGGGTTGGCGCATGCACTTGACCGCGTACATCACGATCACGATAAAGCACAGCAACGGCACGCTGTAGGCCAGCTGCATATTGCCGCCGCTGGCATCGGACAACAGGCCCTGGAAGATCGGAATCACCCCGCCGCCGACGATGCTCATCACCAGCAATGAACCGCCGACGCCGGTGTCTTCACCCAGGCCATCGATGGTCAGGCCGTAAATGGTCGGCCAGCACGGGCCGAGGAAAATACTCACGCCGACCGCTGCGTAAACCGCCGAAATATTCGGCACCAGAATGGTGTAGGCCAGCAGCACAATGCACAGCACACCGTAGATCGCCAGGACCTTGGCCGGATGCAGGCGGCGCATCAACAGGTTGGCGATCATCTTGCCGACAAAGTAGGCGGCAAAGGTGGTCAGCAAAAACCATGAAGCGCTGCGCTCATTCATTCCGCCCATTTGCATCGCCAGGCGAATGGTGAAACTCCACACGCCGACCTGGGCGCCCACGTAGAGAAACTGCGCCAATACGCCAAAGGTAAAGCGCGGGTTACGCCACAGCCGGCCCAGGCTGTGGCGCAGGCTGCCAGGCTTGCTGTCAGCCGGCTTATTGCCCTTGCAGGCCGGGAACCGGGTGATCGCGACCAGGATAAACATCAGCACCAGCACGGCGATCATCCACTTGTAGGGCAACAGCGTGGACTGGATCATCTGCAACTGCTGCACGGCGGCCTCGGAGGCGCTCATCCGGGTCAGTTGTTCCGTGGTCGCGTCGGTGTCCTTGAACATCACGAAGCTGCCGACGTACACCCCGGCCATCGCACCGAAGGGGTGGAACGTCTGTGAGATGTTCAAGCGCCGCGTCCCGGTTTCCCGTGGCCCCATCAGGGTCGAGTAGGTGTTGCAGGCGGTTTCCAGGAACGACAGGCCGGCCGCAATCACAAACAGCGCCAGCAGGAACATGCCGTACTTGGCCGTCGACGCCGCCGGGAAAAACAGCAGGCAGCCGAACATGTACAGCAGCAACCCGATCAGGATCGTGCTCTTGTAGCTGAAACGACGCACCACCATCGCCGCCGGAATCGCCACGAAAAAATAGCCCAGATAAAACGCCGACTGCACAAAGGCGGTCTGGAAATCACTGAGCAGAAACGCTTTCTTGAAGTGTGCGATCAGCACGTCATTCATGCTTGCCGCCGCCGCCCACAGCGCAAAGATGCTGCACAGCAGGATAAAGGCGAACCAGGGCGTGCGGTTCAGGTAGAAACCATCGGGTGTCTGTTGCAGCGCAGGTTTGTTCATTATTGTTCTCCGGGCTGGTTTGGGGGTTACGGCTGTTGCTGGAAACGGGCGAACGCCTCGCTGTCGGGATATGACGTCTGGGTGCCCAGGGCCATGACCGAGCAGGCGGAATACGCCACGGCCTGTTCCATGGCCTGCCGGATACCGCCGTCGCGGCTCCAGTGCTGAATGAAGCAACCGATGAAGGCATCGCCGGCGCCTGTGGTGTCCCGTGCCACGACCTTTCGGCCCGGCACCCGGAATTCGCCCTCCTCTCCCACGTACAACGCACCGTGTTCACCGAGGGTGACGATCACGTGGCGAATACCGCTGGCCACCAGCGTGCGCGCGGCGCGTTGGGCGGCGTCCGGCGAGTCCACGACCTGGCCGGTGATCAACGCCAGTTCCGATTCATTGGGGATCAGGAAGTCCAGCTGCGCCAGGTGCTCCCCGCTCAGGCCGGCCAGGGCCGGTGCCGGGTTGAGCAGCACCGCGATGCCGTGCCGGTGCGCAAATTCGATGGCGTAGTAGACCGTCTCCAGATTGATCTCCAACTGCAGCACGATCAGCGTGCACTCGCGCAGGTCGGCGGCCGCCGCGTCGATGTCCGCCGGCAACAAATGCGCATTGGCGCCTTTGACGATCAGAATGCTGTTGTGGGAGTCGGCCCGCACAAAAATCGGCGCGACACCGCTGGAAACCCCAGGCACCCGCTGCACATGACGGGTGTCGATACCAAAACGCTGGAAGTTGGCCAGGGTGTTGTCGGCAAACATGTCGTCGCCGACCTTGCTCAACATCAGCACCTGCGCCCCAAGCTTGGCTGCCGCCACCGCCTGGTTCGCCCCCTTGCCGCCACACCCGAGGGCAAAACCAGGCGCTTCCAGGGTTTCGCCCTGGGCCGGCATGCGGTCGATGTAGGTGATCAAATCCACCATATTGCTGCCGATGACTGCGATCTTGCTCATTGCAATTCCACCTTGTTGCACCCCGACCAGGCAGGTCGTGGCGCTCTTGTTTTGTTATTTAAATAACATTAGGTGTGAATATTCAATCTTTTTTTGCAAGGCCCGGTCAATGAGCGCTGCGGGTGGGCCGGTGGACCGGGCAAAAAAAACCGACCCACAGGGGGCCGGTCCATAAAGCGTGTATCAGGTCTGTGCGGTGTTACAGGCTGAAGCGATCCACGGATTGCGACAACTTGCCGGCCAGACCGGCCAGTTCATCGGTGGTCGAGGCGGTTTCGCCGATGATGCGGCTGTTGTTTTCCGACATCCCCGCAATCATCTCCACCTGGTGGGAGATCTCGTTGCTGGCCAGGCTCTGTTCACCGATGGTGCGCGAGATGTCGTTCACCAACTCGGTGGTATTCAGGGTGGCCTGCAGAATATCGCGGATCGCTCGCTCCACCTCGGCAGTCACCGCCATGCCTTTGTCCACTTGGGTGACGCCCTCCTCCATGCTGGTCACCGCTTCCCGGGTGTTCTGCTGGATACGCCCGACCATGCTGGCAATTTCCTGGGTCGAGGCGCTGGTGCGGCCCGCCAGGCTGCGCACTTCATCGGCGACCACCGCAAACCCGCGTCCCTGTTCGCCGGCGCGGGCGGCTTCAATCGCGGCGTTCAGGGCCAACAGGTTGGTTTGGTCAGCGATGCCCTTGATCACTTGGATAATGCTGAAGATCGCCTCGGACTCCTTGTCCAGCGTACGAATGACCTGGGCCGATTGCTGCGCTGAGCGGGCAATGCCATCCATGTCCTTCACCACCTGATGGATCACCCGGCCGCCGTCCTTGGCCAGGGCTTCGGCTTGGTTGGCCATGTCCAGGGCGCGTCCGGCATGCCGGGTGATTTCTTCAATACTGGCGGTCATTTCACTGGCCGCCGCCGCCATGGTGCTGGCGGCCGCGCTTTGCTGCTGGCTGCTGCCGGCGACGTCATGGCAGCCCTGGCTCAAGCGTTCGCTCATGCCATTGACGCCGTGGGCATTGCTGCGCACCACCTCGATCATGCCGCGTAGATCTCGCTGCATGGTGGCAAGGCTGCGGATCAATGAGCTGGCTTCGTCCTTGCGCTCGGGTTCGACGATCGGCTCGCTCAAGTTGCCACGAGCGATACTCGCAGCAATGCGGCTGGCGGTCTGCAGCGGCCCCATGATGCTCAAGATGACCCAGCGGCCCTGAGCCAGGAGCAACAGCAGGCTGGCGATCAGTACCGCGCCCAAGGTCAAATTGGCGTGACTGATGGTCTGCCGCGTACTGGCGCTGGTCTGCTGAGTATGACTTTCGATCAGCTCGCTCAATGCGGCCATTTGATCTTCCAGCTGGGAAAACGCCTTGTTGAAGGTGTCCAGTTCTCCGCGAGCGGCCTCGGGATTCTCCAGTGCCAGCGCGACGATGCGCTCGCCGGCACCGATATAGGTGTCCAGGCTGGGTCTGATTTTTTCCAGGCCGGTCTTGATCGTGGCATCCAGCGGCAACTTGAGGTTATCCCCCAGTACCTGACGGAAGTGCTCAGCGTGTTCCTTCAGCGAGGCATTGACCTCGTCCTTGCCGCTGGTACTTTTGCCCAACCCCACGAGCATGGCAGACAGCACGTCGGCACGCAGTGCGTCATGCATCATGTCGGCTTCCATATGATTGCGCAGGACCGTCATGCTCACCTCGCTATCCTGTACGGCCTCGCTCATCCGAACATTCCCCAGGTAGCCGGCCAGACTCATGACCAGAGCCGTGAGCAACCCGGTGGCAATCAACAGCATCAAGCGTAATTTGATCGTCATGCTGACATCCCCATACCCAACCGTCGAAGCAACGTTCTTACCGTTATCGGCATCAATCCCTGTTAGTGAAGCCTAAGTTTGCGGATCTGCGCGGATCCCTTAAGCTGATCGACTTTTGCGCTGCCGGAAACCGCCCATGTCCCGAAGTATTGCCCACCTTGCGTTGCTGCTGGGGTTGATCACCGCCGTCGGCCCGTTCGCCATCGACATCTACCTGCCCGCCCTGCCTACCCTGGGCGCCAGCCTGCACGCCTCGCCGGCGGCGGTACAGATGAGCCTCACCGTGTTCTTCATGGTCATTGGGGTGTGCCAGCTGTTCTACGGCCCGATCAGCGATGTGTTCGGGCGCAAGCCGCCGATTTACGCCGGTCTGCTGATCTTTGCCGTGGGCAGCGTCGGCTGCGCGCTGGCGCCCACCATTGAAGTGCTGATCGGCTTTCGTGCCGTGCAGGCCTTCGGCGCCTGTGCCGGGATGGTCATTCCTCGGGCGATCGTGCGCGACCTGTACACCGGCCATGAAGCCGCGCGGTTGATGGCGTTGCTGATGCTGGTGATGAGTGTGTCGCCGATTCTCGCGCCGCTGGCCGGCAGCCTGGTGATTTCGTTGTGGAGCTGGCGCGAAGTGTTCGTCGTGCTCGCGGTGGTGGCCGTGCTGTGCCTGGTGATGACAATTGTGCAGCTGCCCGAAACCCATCCCGCCGAGCGCCGGCTGGGCAAGACCTTGGGCACGGCGTTCAGCAGCTACGGCGCACTGCTGCGTGACCCGGTCTTCATCGGTCTGTCGGTGGTGTGCGGGTTCGGGCTGGCGACGTTCTTCGTGTTTATCGGCAGTGCACCCTTCGTGTATATCGAATACTTCGGCCTCACGCCTACTCAGTTCAGCCTGTGTTTCGCCCTGAACGCCGCGTCGTTTTTCGCCATGAGCCAACTCACTGCACGCTTGAGCGCGCGCTTTGGCCTGGCGCCACTGATTCGTTGGTCGGTGGTCGCCGTAGCCGCCGTGATGGTGCTGCTGGCCGCGACCACGCTGTGGGTCGACAGCCTGGCCTTGATGATGGCGTTGCTGTTTATCGGCTTCGGTTTCCTCGGCCTGTTGTTGCCGGCGGCGGGCGTGTTATCCCTGGAAGATCATGGTGCTGTGGCGGGCTCTGCCTCCGCCCTGTTGGGCGCGATCCAGATGATCACCGCTGCCGTGTCCATGACCCTGGTAGGAGTGTTCGCCGACCACACTCCGGCGCCGATGCTGGTCGGCATTGCGCTGTGCGCCGTCGCGGCGATGCTCACCACCCTATGGACCTTGCGCCGCCTGCCGGCGCACCTGGCGAGCGCCCCGCCCCACGGCTGAGCGATACCGCTCGTCGGGCCTGGCCGGCATCCATTACAACTATCGCCGGCCATGAAACTACTAATCCCATAGCACCGTTCGAAACCTATGGAGATTGGAAATGACTGACTACCCACGCCCGCCCTTCGCCCCCCAGGCGCAAAACGTGCCCGGTACCCAACGCACCATGGACCCGTACCCGGACTGTGGGGAGCAGAGTTACAAGGGTTCTGGCCGGTTGGCCAACAAGATCGCCTTGATCACCGGCGCCGACAGCGGCATTGGCCGCGCAGTGGCCATCGCCTTCGCCCGTGAAGGCGCCGATGTGGCCATCGCCTACCTGGACGAACACGAAGACGCCAGGGAAACCGCACGCTGGGTCGAGGAAGCGGGCCGCCAATGCCTGTTGCTGCCCGGTGACATCGCGCAAAAAGCCACCTGCCAGACGCTGGTCGACAAGACCGTGGAACAGTTCGGGCGCATTGACGTGCTGGTCAATAACGCGGCATTCCAGATGACCCACGAGACGCTCGAAGAGATCGAGGATGAGGAATGGGTCAAGACCTTCGATATCAACATCACCGCGATGTTTCGCCTCTGCAAGGCTGCGCTGCCGCATATGAAGGCCGGCAGTTCGATCATCAACACCAGCTCGGTGAACTCCGACATGCCCAAGCCGACCCTGCTGGCCTATGCCGCCACCAAGGGCGCAATCGCCAACTTCACCGGTGGCTTGGCGCAATTACTCGGCAGCAAGGGCATCCGCGTCAACAGCGTCGCGCCCGGCCCGATCTGGACGCCGTTGATCGTGGCGACCATGACTGATGAAGACGTGCAGAACTTCGGCAGCGAAACCCCACTGGGCCGCCCCGGCCAACCGGTGGAAGTGGCGCCGATTTATGTGCTGCTGGCATCGGACGAGGCCAGCTATATCTCGGGGTCGCGTTATGCGGTCACCGGCGGCAAACCGATTCTGTAGGTCCGCAACTGTTCGTCTACAGATCAAACCGATCCACCGCCCGCCGCCGCTCGTTGTCGTCACGCACGTCATAGCTGGCGGTGGTCTGGATATTGGTGTGGTGCGCCAGCTTCTGTGCAATCGACAGGTCATGCTCCTCGATCACCCGCGTGATAAACGAGCGGCGAAAGTCGTGGGGCATGATCTTCACCCCGACCTGCTCACCCCGCTGGCGGGCGATGTAGTAAATCGCATGCTTGGTGATACGTTCCCGGGTGATATGGCTGCCCCGGCGTATGCGGTTGAACAGGAAGCTGTCGTCCTGCTCGCCTTCCTTGAGTTGCTCGCGCCTGAACGCCAACCACGCCTGCAGCTTGGCGAAAGCCCAGTCCGGCGCATACTTGACCAATTCCTTATTGCCCTTGCCGATTACCCGCAAGCTGCGTTCATCGAAGTTGACCTGCGCCAGGTCGAGGTTGACCGACTCGGACTTGCGCATGCCCGAGCCGTACAGGATGCCGATGACCGCTGCATCACGCAGGCCCTGGGGGCGCGGGTCGGCGGCGCAGACTTCCATCATTTCCCGGATCAACGTGCGCCGCAGATTGCGGCCCTGGCCCAGGCGCGTGCCGGGCGTGGCCTTGACCGTGCGCATTTTCAGGAGATGTTCCTGGCTGATCAGGCTCATGCGCCAGGCTTCGTTCATCACCCCGCGCACGGCATTCACGTACAAGGATGAGGTATTCGGTGCGTAGCCGTCTTCACGCAATGCTGCGACCAGGGCGATGACATGTTCGGGTTGCAGCAGGTGCCAGTCGATGTCTTCGAGGTTGATGTCTTCGAAGCCCAGGCGGTCGGCGGCGTCCTGCAGCACGTAGCGCATGGTCAGTTGGCTGGAGGGGGCCAGGCGGGTGAGGTAGAGGGTCAACGGGTTGCGGATAGACTCGGTCAAGGTAGATCAGCCTTTGGATTAAATACCTCGAACAACTCATTGTTTAATCGAGGTATTTAGTGAATTGGCGAAGACCGAGTCTAACCCAGGAAAAGCCCTGGCACAAAATCACGGTGCCGTGTCTTCATCCTCGGTGGGCGCCTGGGGCTGGGTCTGGGCCTGGCTCCATTCGGCATCCTGCTTCTGCATCAGGGCGAACCAGTGCTGACGCATAAAGGCCAGGTAAGCTTCCGGCGCCTTGGCAAAGTCCTTCTCATCGCCATAGCAACCCGGCAACGGCAGCTCCGTGCCCTGCTCCTTGTACTGGCTGACCAGCGCCTGCTGCCCGGCCACGCTGCAATCCTTGGGCAGCGGCATGCCACGCAGGGCCCCGGCCTCTTCATCCCACCAGGCTGCGCCGACCCGATCGACACCCCGCAGGCGGTACTTCTGCGACTTGCCGACATGCATGATCAGCTTGAATTCGTTGGGGCTGACATCGCTGGTGCAGGTGCGCGAATAGCCCACGGTGGCCTGGGTGACGCCATCGCCAGTGAGGTCGGTGACCTTGGTCGCGGCCATGTCGAAGCGCAGCGCCGCATCGAATTGGCAATGCTGCACGTCGTCGTAGAGCATCCACATGCGCTTGGGACGGTCACCGTCGATCAGGTATTGGGCCGCATAGACAAACGCCGACTGGGTACCGTCATCCTCGCGTTCGCTGACCTGCTCGGAGAGCACCAGCAGGTTCTTGCCCTGGCGGTCGTCCCAGGTATAGGCGGCGACCTGCCTGCCGCGCACTTCAACACCCTCAGGCACTTGGGCGAGCGCGGTGAGCGCCACGCCATCATCTGCCCGTACGGCGCTGACGCAGGCCGCCGTCATCAATAATCCGATCAAAACGGGCCGCCATTGGCCGCTTATACGCTGCACGCTATTCATCCGAGTACCCTGGCAAGAGATGGCTTACTTTACCGGCACTTGAGGCGCATTGCAGAGAAGATTCTTCAATTAGGACCAAGGGCCGGCCTTACTCCCAGGGATTGACGCACCCCGCCTGCTGACAACGCCTGTTTCGCCAGTCAGCACTGCTCGGCCATGTCTTAATTACGTAGCTGAACCCTAGCTGTCTACCTGTCAAATAAACGAGTTTTTCATCTGCCTTTCATATCTGTTCAACATTTTTGCGCTTAATCTTGAACGTGAAACTTCAGAGCAAATCACATTACACCAGCTAACCTGTTGATTACGTTCCACCTTTAACGCCGCTTTTTACCTGCGAGCCCTACGCTTGCCCAATGAATACTGCTGTTTTCACGCTCCAAGTTGCTCTAGCCCCGAGGTCATGAATCTTTGAAACCCTACCCTATTCATTGCGTGTCGATCGTTATCCCGGTCTACAACGAACAAGAAAGCCTGCCTGAACTGCTGCGTCGTACCACTGCCGCATGCAGGCAACTGGCCTACGAATACGAAATCATCCTGGTGGATGACGGTAGCCGCGACAACTCCGCCCAATTGCTCGAAGACGCCGCCGCGCAAGACGGCAGCAACGTGGTGGCGGTGATCCTCAATCGCAACTACGGGCAGCACGCGGCGATCATGGCCGGTTTCGAGCAGTGCCGGGGCGACGTGGTGATTACCCTCGACGCCGACCTGCAGAACCCTCCCGAAGAAATCCCGCGCCTGGTGGAACAAGCCGCCCTGGGCTACGACGTGGTCGCCACGGTACGCAACAATCGCCAGGACTCGGCCTTTCGCCGCTGGCCTTCGCGGCTGATCAACCTCGCCGTGCAACGCTCCACCGGCGTCGCCATGAGCGACTACGGCTGCATGCTGCGCGCTTACCGGCGCACCATCGTCGACGCCATGCTCGCCTGCCGCGAGCGCAGCACCTTCATCCCGATCCTGGCCAACGGCTTTGCCCGTCACACCACCGAGATCCTGGTGCACCACGCCGAGCGTGAACACGGCGAATCCAAATACAGCGCCATGCGCCTGATCAGCCTGATGTTCGACCTGCTGACCTGCATGACCACCACGCCGCTGCGCTTGCTGTCCATCGTCGGCTTCAGCCTGGCGGCGCTGGGGGTGTTCTTCGCCTTTGCGTTGATCGTGATGCGCCTGGCCTTCGGCGCCGACTGGGCCGGTGACGGTCTGTTCGTACTGTTCGCGGTGCTGTTCGTGTTTACCGGCGGCCAGTTCATCGGCATGGGCCTGCTGGGTGAATACCTGGGCCGCATGTACAGCGATGTGCGCGCCCGCCCCCGCTTCTTTATTGAAAAAGTGCTGCGCAACCAACCGGCAGCACCGGCACCCGTGGTCGTCGTCGACGGCCTGGTGTCTTCCCATTCCACCACTACTTTTCCTTCCGATCAGGTTTCGTCATGAATTCAAAAGCCGTTGTCTTCGCTTACCACGATATTGGCTGTGCGGGCATTGAAGCCCTGCTGACTGCCGGCTACGACATTGCCGCCGTGTTCACCCATGCCGACGACCCCAAGGAAAACAATTTCTACGGCTCCGTCGCCCAACTCTGCGCGCGCAACGGCATCCCGGTACACGCGCCGGAAGACGCCAACCACCCGCTGTGGATCGAGCGCATCGCCAAGTTGAATCCGGACTACATTTTTTCTTTCTACTACCGCAATCTGCTGAGCGAGCCGCTGTTGGCCACCGCCAGCAAAGGCGCGTTCAACCTGCACGGCTCGTTGCTGCCTAAATACCGTGGCCGTGCCCCGGCCAACTGGGTGCTGGTCAACGGCGAAACCGAAACCGGCGTGACCCTGCACCGCATGGTCAAGCGCGCCGATGCCGGGGCGATCCTGGCCCAGCAAAAAGTCGGGATCGAGCGCACCGACACCGGCCTGACCCTGCACGCCAAGCTGCGTGATGCGGCCACCAGCCTGCTGCGCGACGCCCTGCCGCAACTGGCTGCGGGCAAGCTGACCGAGACGGCCCAGGACGAAAGCCAGGCCACCTACTTTGGTCGCCGCACGGCCGCCGACGGCAAGCTGGAGTGGAAAAAACCCGCTGAAGAACTGTTCAACCTGGTGCGCGCGGTGACTCAACCGTACCCAGGCGCGTTCTGCGCCGTCGGCGAGCACAAGCTCATCGTCTGGCACGCCGAAGTGGTCAAGGGCAATGAAGGCCTGGCGCCGGGCCGTGTGATCAGCGTCAACCCGCTGCGCATCGCCTGCGGCGAAGACTCTCTGGTGGTCAAGTTCGGCCAGCGCAACGACAACGGCCTGTACCTGGCCGGCCCGTCACTGGCCAACGAACTGGGCCTGGTCGACGGCTCCGTACTGCGCGGTGCCGAGTCCGGCCGCAAGCCGCGCCGGACCCGCGTGCTGATTCTGGGTGTGAACGGCTTTATCGGTAACCACCTGTCCGAGCGCCTGCTGCGTGACGACCGTTATGAAGTCTACGGCCTGGACATCGGCTCCGACGCCATCGAGCGCCTGCGCAGCCACCCGAACTTCCATTACGTCGAAGGCGACATCAGCATCCACACCGAGTGGATCGAGTACCACATCAAGAAGTGCGACGTGGTTCTGCCGCTGGTGGCCATCGCCACACCGATCGAATACACCCGCAACCCGCTGCGCGTGTTCGAGCTGGACTTCGAAGAAAACCTCAAGCTGGTGCGCTACTGCGTCAAGTACAACAAGCGCGTGATCTTCCCGTCGACTTCCGAAGTCTATGGCATGTGCCAGGACCAGTACTTCGACGAAGACACCTCCAACCTGGTGGTCGGCCCGGTCAACAAGCAGCGCTGGATCTACTCGGTCTCCAAGCAACTGCTGGACCGCGTGATCTGGGCCTACGGCGCCAAGGGCCTGAACTTCACCCTGTTCCGTCCGTTCAACTGGATGGGCCCGCGCCTGGACCGCCTGGATTCGGCGCGTATCGGCAGCTCCCGGGCGATCACCCAGCTGATCCTGAACCTGGTGGAAGGTACGCCGATCCGCCTGTTCGACGGTGGCGAGCAGAAGCGTTGCTTCACTGACATCGCCGACGGTATCGAAGCCCTGGCGCGCATCATCGATAACGACAACGATGCCTGCAACGGCCAGATCATCAACATCGGCAACCCGGAAAACGAAGCCAGCATCCGCCAGTTGGGCGAAGAGCTGCTGCGTCAGTTCGAGGCGCACCCGCTGCGCGGCAACTTCCCACCGTTCGCCGGTTTCCGCGACGTCGAGAGCAAGGCGTTCTACGGCACCGGTTACCAGGACGTGGCGCACCGCAAGCCAAGCATCGAAAACGCCAAGCGCCTGCTGAACTGGGAGCCGACCGTGGAGATGAGCGAAACCATCGGCAACACGCTGGACTTCTTCCTGCGTGAAGCCATGCTCGAAATCGCGGACAAAAAGTAATGAAGGCAGGCTTGCGCATCGACGTCGATACCTACCGCGGCACCCGCGAAGGCGTGCCACGGTTGCTCGAATCCCTGGATGAGGCCGGGGTCAAGGCGACGTTCTTCTTCAGTGTCGGGCCGGACAACATGGGGCGCCACTTGTGGCGCCTGATCCGCCCGCAGTTCCTGTGGAAGATGCTGCGTTCCAACGCGGCCGGCCTGTACGGCTGGGACATCCTGCTGGCCGGCACCGCCTGGCCAGGCAAGCCGATCGGTCGTGACCTGGGGCACTTGATGCGCCAGGCCAAGGCGGCGGGGCATGAAGTCGGCCTGCACGCCTGGGATCACCACGGCTGGCAGGCCAACACCGGGCGTTGGAGCGATGCACAGCTGGTGGAGCAGATTCGACGCGGCGTGGAGACCTTGAGCGACATCCTCGGCGAGCGCATCGACTGTTCGGCGGCCGCCGGTTGGCGTGCCGATGAGCGGGTGGTGCAGGCCAAGCAAGGTTTCAACTTCCGCTACAACAGCGATTGCCGGGGTACCAGCCTGTTTCGGCCGACATTGGCAGATGGCAGCGCGGGTACGCCACAAATTCCGGTGGACCTGCCGACCTTCGACGAAGTCGTCGGGCCGGTGGTGGCCGCCAAAGACTTCAACGGCTTCATTCTTGACCGGTTTGCCGAGTCGAAGCTCAACGTCTACACGATCCACGCAGAAGTAGAAGGGATTCTGATGGCCAATGATTTTCGCCAGTTGCTCGCCCAGGCAGGGCAGCGCGGCATCGACTTCAACCCCCTGGGCGACTTGCTGCCTGCGGACCTGACCACCCTGCCCCGGCAACACCTGGTGCGCGGCGCCTTGAGCGGCCGTGAGGGTTGGCTCGGAGTGCAGCAGGCATGATCCGGCGTTGGGCCTTGCCCCTGCTCCTGCTGGCGTTCGGTGTGTTTTACCTGTTGCCGCTGGCCACCCACGGCCTGTGGATTCCGGATGAAACCCGCTATGCACAGATCAGCCAGGAAATGCTGCTGACCGGCAAGTGGGCCTCGCCGCACTTCATGGGGATCCGCTACTTCGAAAAACCCGCTGCCGGTTACTGGATGATCGCGCTGGGCCAGGCGATCTTCGGGCAAAACCTGTTTGGCGTGCGCTTCGCATCGGCGTTGAGCACCGGCTTGAGCATCCTGCTGGTGTACCTGGTGTCGCGCCGGTTGTGGAGTGACCCGCAAAAAAGCCTGGTCAGCAGTGTGCTGTACATGAGTTTTGTCAGCGTGGCGGCCTTGGGTGGCTATGCCAACCTCGACCCGCAGTTCACGTTCTGGGTCAACCTGACCGGCGTCGCCCTGTGGTTCTGCTTCGACAGCACCACCCGCAACGGCCGCCTGGGGGCCTGGGCGCTGCTCGGCTTCGCCTGTGGCATGGGCTTTATGACCAAGGGCTTCCTGGCGTGGCTGTTGCCGGTATTGATCGCCCTGCCCTACGCGATCTGGCAGAAGCGCTTTCGCGAACTGCTCGGCTACGGCCTGGTCGCCGTGGTCGTGGCCATTGCGGTGAGCCTGCCGTGGGCCCTGGCCGTGCACCTGCAGGAGCCGGACTACTGGAACTTCTTCTTTTGGCACGAGCACATCCAGCGCTTTGCCGGCGAGGATGCCCAGCACGCCGAACCGTTCTGGTACTACCTGCCGCTGCTGATCGCCTTCTGCCTGCCGTGGGTGGCGCTGTTGCCGTCCACCCTGAAACAGGCGTGGCAGGAAAAACGCGCGGCGAAAACCGCCTTCCTGTTGTTGTGGCTGCTGATGCCCCTGGCGTTTTTCAGCCTGGCCAAGGGTAAGTTGCCCTCCTACATCATGCCGTGCCTGCTGCCGCTGGCGTTGCTGATGGGCCACACCTTGGCCGACAAACTGGCCCAGGCCCGTGGTCGTGTATTGCGCATCAACGGCTGGCTGAACCTGGTGATTGGCGTTGTGGCGTTACTGGCCCTGACCTGGTTCCAACTGAAAAAATCGGTGTACGAGCACGGCAGTGAAACCCTCAGCCTGGTGCTGGTGTTTGTCTTCCTGTTCGGCTGGATCGTTGCCAACCTGTTGCAGGCCTCGCGCCCGCTGCGCTTGTGGGCAGCGCCGGTGATCGGCAGCTGGTTGCTGGTGGCGCTGGTCCCGGCCGCATTGCCCCATTCGGTGGTTTATAACAAGACCCCGGACCAGTTCATCATCGATCACCTCCAGGAGTTGAGCCAGACCAGCGCGTTGCTGAGCAACGACCTCGGCGCGGCCTCCGCCCTGGCGTGGCGCGTCAAGCGCCCGGACGTGACCCTCTATAACACCGTCGGCGAAGTGAAATATGGCTTGGCCTTCGACGATGCGGCCCATCACAAGGTCGACACCACACAGGTCCAGCAATGGATGAGCGACGCGCGCAAACACGGCGCGGTCGGTGTGGTGATGCGCGTCAAGGGTGACGACGAAATCGCCGAAGTGGACTTGCTGCCCAAGGACGGCAAGCGCTACGAGCAAGGCAATATCGTGATCCTGGTGTTTCCGCAGGTTGCGCCATGATCACACTGCTCCTGTTATTGGCGGCCTGCCTGCTGACATGCATGGGCCAGGTCTCGCAGAAATTCGCCGTAGAAGGCTGGCGCGGCCAGCCCGACGGTTGGGCGCTGAAACTGCGCTCGCCGTGGTTGTGGTCGGCCCTGCTGTGCCTGGGTTTTGGTTTGCTGGTGTGGTTGCTGGTGTTGCAGCGCCTGGAAGTCGGCATCGCCTACCCGATGCTCAGTCTCAATTTTGTCCTGGTCACCCTGGTGGCACGCTGTGTATTCAAGGAGCCCATCGACACACGGCATTGGCTGGGTGTGGTGCTGGTGATTGCCGGTGTGGTGCTGCTGGGGCGCCAGGTATGAGCCGCGTGCGTGGGTTTGCCCTGGCCCTGGGCAGCGTTGGCCTGGTCAGCGCCGCCCAGTTGGGCATGCGCTGGAGCATGACGCGCCTGCCCTTGCCTACCGAATGGCTGACGGCGTTCAACAGCAACGCCATCGACTTCACCGCGTTGGGCGTAGTAAGCCTGGCGATCCTGGCCTACGCGCTGTCGATGCTCTGCTGGCTCGGCGCCCTCAAGCACCTGCCCCTGGGCCGCGCCTATTCGCTGCTGAGCATCAGCTACGCGCTGGTGTACCTGCTGGCCGCCAGCCTGCCGGTGTTCAACGAACATTTTTCTCTCTCGAAAACCCTGGGGGTGGCGCTTGTCATCCTTGGTGTGCTGGTTATTAACTCTCGCCGTGCTAGCGCTGCAAGCGCCAGGAATGCCCCATGAAAATCAGTGTATTTGGTAGTGGTTACGTCGGTCTGGTACAGGCCACCGTATTAGCCGAAGTCGGTCACGATGTCATCTGCATGGACGTCGATCAGAACAAGGTCAAGCTCCTGCAGCAAGGCCATGTGAGCATCTTCGAGCCGGGGCTGGCGGCCATGGTCAAGGAAAACCTGGAGAGCGGGCGACTGCACTTCACCTTTGACGAAAAGCTTGCCGTCGAACACGGCGAAGTGCTGTTTATCGCGGTGGGTACGCCGTCGGATGAAGACGGCTCGGCCGACCTCAAGTACGTGCTGTCGGTGGGCGACGCAGTAGCCCGCCACCGTATCGAACCGGTGATCCTGGTGGAGAAATCCACCGTGCCGGTGGGCACCGGCGACACCCTGCGCGCCCATATCGAAAGAGCCCTGCACCTGGCCGGTCGGCACCTGGAGTTCGATATCGTCTCCAACCCGGAATTCCTCAAGGAGGGCTCGGCCGTTTCCGACTGCCGCCGCCCGGACCGCATCATCATCGGCTGCGAGCGCGAAGAAGTGCGCGACGTGATGCGCGACCTGTACGCGCCGTTCAACCGCAACCATGACCGCATCATCTTCATGGACCTGCGCAGCGCCGAGCTGACCAAATACGCCGCCAACTGCATGCTGGCGACCAAGATCAGCTTCATCAACCAGATCGCCGAACTGGCCGAACACCTGGGCGCCGATATCGAAGCCGTGCGCCTGGGCATCGGTGCCGACTCGCGCATCGGCTACCACTTTATCTACCCCGGCTGCGGCTACGGCGGCTCGTGCTTCCCCAAGGACATGCGCGCCTTGATCCACAGCGCCAAGCAGGCCAACTGCTCCAGCGACCTGCTGGAAGCCGTGGAAGCCATCAACCAGCGCCAGAAGAGCAAGCTGTTCGAACGTATCAATGCGTTCTTCCAGGGCAACCTGCGCGGCAAGACCTTTGCCCTGTGGGGCCTGGCGTTCAAGCCCAACACCGACGACATGCGCGATGCACCCAGCCGCGTGCTGATGGAAGCGTTGTGGGCCGCCGGCGCCAATGTACGGGCGTTCGACCCGGAAGCCATGCAGGAAACCCAGCGCATCTACGCTGACGAGGAGCGGCTGATGCTGATGGGCACGCCGGAATCTACGTTGCTCGGCGCCGATGCGCTGATCGTCTGCACCGAATGGCAGCAGTTCAAGGCGCCCGACTTCGAGCTGATCCACCAGCGCCTGAAAACCCCGGTGATCTTCGACGGCCGCAACCTGTATGACGGTGAGCGCCTGGCGCGCAAAGGCTTCCAGTACTACCCGATCGGCCGTGGCGATTCCTGCCAGTTGCCGATCCCCCAGCAACAGTGGATGCCCCGGGTCGTGGAAGCCTGAGTCGTGAACAAAGCTCAACCGTCCCTGCTCAGCCCGACGATTCGTCGCCAATCCCTCGGCTTGGGATTGCTGGCGCTGTTGTTGTTCATCGCCGGCAGCTGGCACCAGGCGATTATCGGTTTCGACTCACGCTTCGTGGTGTTTGCCCAGGAGATGCTGCGCCATGGGCCGGGCTTTTTCCCCACCACCTACGGACAGCCGTATGCCGATTACCTGGCCACCTCGACGCTGATGACCTGGCTGTTGTCCCTGCCCCTGGGCCAGGTCACCAGCCTCACGGCCTGGCTGCCCACGTCGATTGCCTCGGCAGTGATCGTCATCCTGGTGTATCGCCTGACGGCGCCCTACTCCCAGCGTTGGGGCCTGCTGAGCATCGCCCTGTTGTTGCTGAGCAGTACCTTCGTCAGTGAAACCCGTGCGGTATCCCTCGACCAGATGCTCGCCGCCATCGCCCTGGCGGTGTTCTACCTCGGTTATGCCCATGACCATTTCGGTGCGGGCAGACGCCTGTACTGGCTGTACCTGCTGCTGATCCTCGGCTTTGCGATTCGCGGGCCGATCGGGCTGGTCATTCCCACGGGCGTGCTGTGCAGTTACTACCTGATCAACCGGCAATGGCGCCAACTGTTCAGTTTTGGCCTGCTGGCCCTGGCGCTGCTGGGGGCCTGTGTCGGCCTGCTGTTGCTGATGGCCAAGCTCAGTGGCGGCGAGAGCTTCATGCAGGATGTGATCCGCATGCAGTTCCTGGGGCGCATGGACGGCAGTGAAGGCTCCAGCGGCGCGTTGTATTACTTCACCAGCTCGCTGGGCAACTACGCGCTCGCCTATCCCGTGGCGCTGCTGGTGCTGCTGGCGGTTGCGGTCGGTGGGCGCCGCGTGCCGACGCCGGCGTTGCAACTGGTGCTGTATTGCGCCGCCGCAGGCTTGCTGGTGATGCTGGGCCTGTCGATTCCCCAGGCAAAGAAGGCCCGCTATGTGCTGCCGATGTTGCCTATGGCGGCGATCATTGCGGCGTACCCGTTCCAGGCCGCTGAGGGGCGGTTGTTTGCAGGGTTGCGTGGGCTGATGCTGGGTCTATGGACGCTGCTGCCATGCCTGCTGATCGTCGGGGTGGTATTCGCGCGGCCACGCTATCCGCAGCAGTTGAGCGAGCTGGGGCCGGTGTTCGCCGTTCTCGGCGTGTTGCAAGCCTTGGCATTGCTGGCGTTGTTCAGGGCTCGCCTGCGGCCGCTGGGTCCGGCGCTTGCCGCCGTGCTTGCGGTGTGGGCAACCTATATTGCCGTGGTCGAACCGCTCGAGCGCAGCGTCTACGACACCCGCACCTTTACCCTGCAAGTGCATGAGCAGGTCAAGCAACAGCGCGCCCCCGTGGTATTGCACGGCCTGGGCAAAGACGCCAAGGCGATCAAATACATGGTCAACCTCGACTGCGACCAGGTGCCGTTGTTTACCCAACAAGCCTCTGACCTGGCACCGCTGCAAGGGCCGGCGTGGCTGGTGATGAGCCAGGCGGATTTCGACGGTTTGCAGGACCCGCGCCTGCGTGCAATTAGTCCAACCCTGAGCGGTGAGTTCGACCGAAACCCCTATGTGCTGCTGTACCTGGCCAAAGCCCCTCAGCCTTGAGTTGCGACGCAGAAAGATCCTACGCAGCTATGCGTAATGGCTGGTGTCATTTCCCTTTCCCGCGTCTGAAACCCAACTGTAAACTCGATGGCCACGCGCGGTAACTGTCTACCGCCACAGGCCATGGATAACAACAAGGACGCCAGGAGCCGCAGCCAGCACCGCGGCTTACTTCGTGAGAGGGCAAACCGTGCCGGATGAGCGTTTACCGTATACCCCAGCTTCAATGACCCGTAATGAAATCCATATTGGCTACGTGCCCATTGCGCCGCTGGATCGGCTGATGTGGCTGCGCAATGCCCTGGTGGCCCTCAAAGGTCCACTGGCCGGGGAGCCAGGGTTGCAGGAAAACCTGCAAAAACATTTGTTCAATGAAGAGACCGATATTCGTGTGCTGGGCAAGCTCAATTCTCCCGTCATGCCCTGATAAACTCATTATTTTTGTATTTAACCCTCATTAATATGCATTGGCGGTGCCCTGGCAGGCACGGCACACTGCGCGGGTTCCTCCCCCAAATGCAGGAACTTTCAAAGGGCTTTTCCGGGCGACCAGACAAGCCTTTTTTTTGCCCGCCGTTTATGGATTTCCTTTCAATGCGCTCTCGCTGGTTTCCCGCTGCTATCAACACCCGCCCCACCGAATGGAGCCGTGCCGCGATTGGCATGGCCTTGGGTACATTCTTCAGTGTGTGGCTCTGCGCCCAGGTCTTTGGCATGGAGGTGGCGCTGCACCTGCTGGGCCCGCTGGGGGCTTCGGCAGTGTTGTTGTTTGCGGTCTCGTCCGGTGCGCTGGCACAACCCTGGTCGATCATCGGCAGCTACCTGTGCGCCGGTGTCGTGGCATTGCTGGTGGCCCGCGTCCTGGGGCGCACCCTGGGCGGTGCCTGCCTGGCGGCCGGCATGGCCGTGGTGCTGATGTGCTGGCTGCGGTGCCTGCACCCGCCCGCCGGTGGACTGGCCATGAGCCTGGTCCTGGCCGACCCTGCCTCCGCCGCCCTGGGCTGGCACGAATTGGGGGCCGTATTACTCGGTGCCGGCGCCTTGCTGGCCTGCGCACTGGCCTACAATAATGCGACGCGAACGCGCTACCCCAAGGGAGCTGTCGAGACGTCGACGTCTGTCCTGCCTGACCCCAGGGCCGCCCGAGACCCCGCTATTACGGCCGCCGACTTGAAGCTGGCGCTGGCGGACATGGAGCAATTCTACGACGTGGCCCCGACGGAGCTGGAACAATTGATCCACGCTGCAGAAACCCACGCGCGGCGCCGCAGCATCGGTGAAGTACTGGCAACCCGCGTGACCTGAACCCGCGCCCGACACCCTGCATAAATGCAAAAACGACCTGCATGATTCCGGGTTGTACTGTGCAAATTTGCACTGGTACGATCACGGGAGTGTTTGCGCACGACCATCTTGATAAAGAACAATAAAAGCAGGGAGTTACAGATGACTGCTCAGGTTTCAAGCGAAGCAAGCAGCGCCGACAGGCGTCAGGACGACGTACTGGCCGAAGTACGCAACCATATCGGTCACCTCACCCTCAATCGCCCCGCCGGCTTGAATGCCATCACCCTGGACATGGTCCGCAGCCTGTCGCAACAGCTGCAAGCCTGGTCAGACGACCCGCAGGTGCATGCTGTAGTCCTGCGCGGTGCGGGCGAAAAGGCATTTTGTGCCGGCGGCGATATCCGCTGCCTGTATGACAGTTTCAAACGCGGCGACACCCTGCACGAAGACTTCTTCGTCGAGGAGTACGCGCTGGACCTGGCCATCCACCATTACCGCAAGCCCGTATTGGCCCTGATGGACGGGTTTGTCCTGGGCGGCGGCATGGGCCTGGTGCAGGGTGCGGATTTGCGCGTCGTCACCGAACGCAGCCGCCTGGCGATGCCGGAGGTGGCGATCGGTTACTTCCCGGACGTCGGTGGCAGCTACTTCCTGCCGCGCATTCCCGGCGAGCTGGGCATTTACCTCGGTGTGACCGGCGTGCAGGTTCGCGCGGCAGACGCCCTGTATTGCGGGTTGGCCAACTGGTACCTGGACAGCGCCAAGCTGGCCAGCCTCGACGAGAAACTCGACAGCCTGCAATGGCATGAGTCGCCCCTCAAAGACCTGCAAGGCGTGCTGGCCAAGCTGGCGGTGCAGCGCCTGCCCGACCCGCCGCTGGCCGCATTGCGCCCCGCTATCGACCACTTCTTCGGCCTGCCGGATATTCCGAGCATCGTCGAGCAACTCCAGGAAGTCACCGTCGCCGACAGCCATGAGTGGGCACTGAACACCGTCCACCTGATGCAAACCCGCTCGCCCCTGGCCATGGCCGTGACCCTGGAAATGCTGCGACGCGGCCGGCGCCTGCCGTTGGAACAGTGCTTTGCCCTGGAGCTGCACCTTGACCGCCAATGGTTCGAACGCGGCGACCTGATCGAAGGGGTCCGCGCGCTGATCATCGACAAGGACAAGAACCCTCGCTGGAACCCGCCGACGCTCCATGGCCTGGACAAAAGCCATGTCGACAGCTTCTTCCATCACTTCGAGCAGGTTGCGAAATAAGCCATGCAAGACATTGAATATACTGAAGAACAGGTAATGATCCGTGACATGGCGCGCGACTTCGCCCGTGGCGAAATCGCCCCCCATGCCCAAGCCTGGGAAAAAGCCGGCTGGATCGACGACGCCCTGGTGGCGAAGATGGGTGAACTGGGCCTGTTGGGCATGGTAGTGCCGGAAGAATGGGGCGGCACCTATGTCGACTACGTGGCGTATGCCCTGGCCGTGGAAGAGATCTCGGCCGGCGATGGCGCCACCGGCGCACTGATGAGTATCCATAATTCAGTGGGTTGCGGGCCAATCCTCAACTACGGCACCGATGCCCAGAAACACACCTGGCTGGCCGACCTCGCCAGTGGCCAGGCGATTGGCTGCTTCTGCCTGACCGAACCCCAGGCCGGCTCCGAGGCCCACAACCTGCGTACGCGCGCCGAACTGCGCGATGGCCAGTGGGTCATCAATGGCGCCAAGCAATTCGTCAGCAACGGCAAGCGCGCCAAGCTGGCGATTGTATTTGCCGTGACCGACCCGGACCTGGGCAAGAAAGGCATTTCCGCGTTCCTGGTACCCACCGATACCCCAGGGTTTGTGGTCGACCGTACCGAACACAAGATGGGTATTCGAGCCTCGGACACCTGCGCGGTGACCCTCAACCACTGCAGCGTGCCCGAGGCCAACCTGCTCGGCGAGCGCGGCAAAGGCCTGGCCATCGCCCTGTCCAACCTCGAAGGCGGCCGCATCGGCATTGCCGCCCAAGCCCTGGGCATCGCCCGTGCGGCCTTCGAGGCGGCGCTGGCCTATGCCCGCGACCGGGTGCAATTCGACAAGGCGATCATCGAACACCAAAGCGTGGCCAACCTGCTGGCGGACATGCAAACCCGCTTGAACGCTGCCCGTTTACTGATCCTGCACGCGGCGCGCCTGCGCAGCGCCGGCAAGCCCTGCCTCTCGGAAGCGTCCCAGGCCAAGCTGTTCGCCTCGGAAATGGCCGAGAAAGTCTGCTCCAGCGCAATGCAGATTCATGGCGGCTATGGATATTTGGAGGATTACCCGGTGGAGCGTTACTACCGGGACGCGCGGATCACGCAGATTTACGAAGGGACCAGCGAGATACAGCGGATGGTGATTGCCCGGGAACTCAAAAACTACCAGCTGTAGGAGCTGCAAGTCTTAAGCTGCAAGCTTCAAGTAAAAGCGCATTGGCGATTACTTGCAGCTTGCAGCTTGAAGCTATACAGCTGGCAACGACTACTTATCCTTGAACTCAGGCGCGCGCTTGGCCACAAACGCCGCCATGCCTTCCTTCTGGTCCTGCGTGGCGAACGCGGCATGGAACACCCGGCGCTCAAAGCGCACGCCTTCCGACAGGCTCACTTCAAACGCACGGTTCACGCTTTCCTTGACCATCATGCTGATCGGCACCGATTTGCCGGCAATCAGCGTGGCGACTTTCAGCGCCTCGTCGAGCAGTTCATCGGCGGGCACGATGCGCGCGACGATCCCGCAGCGCTCGGCTTCCACCGCATCGATAAACCGTCCGGTCAGGCACATTTCCATGGCCTTGGCCTTGCCCACCGCGCGGGTCAGGCGCTGGGTGCCGCCCATGCCCGGCAGCACGCCGAGGTTGATTTCCGGCTGACCGAACTTGGCGCCGTCACCGGCCAGGATAAAGTCGCACATCAGCGCCAGCTCGCAGCCACCGCCCAGGGCGAAACCGTTGACCGCGGCGATGATCGGCTTGCGGCGGTTGGCCACGCGGTCGCTGTCGCTGAACAGGTCGTCGAGGTAGATCTGCGGGTAGGTCAGCTCGGCCATTTCCTTGATGTCGGCGCCGGCGGCGAAGGCTTTTTTCGAGCCGGTCAGTACGATGCAGCCGATTTCCGGGTTGGCTTCCAGGCCATCCAGCGCCTGGTTCAACTCACTGACCAACTGCGCATTCAGGGCATTCAGGGCTTGCGGGCGGTTGAGGGTAATCAACCCGACGCGGCCCTGAACGTCGAGCAAAATGGTGTCGTAACTCATGTATCGGCTCCTTAGAGATTGCGTGAGATGACCATGCGTTGAATATCGCTGGTGCCTTCGTAAATCTGGCAGACCCGCACATCGCGGTAGATCCGCTCCACGGGGAAGTCGCTCAGGTAACCGTAACCGCCGAGGGTTTGCAAGGCGGCGGAACAGACTTTTTCGGCCATTTCCGAGGCGAACAGCTTGGCCATGGAAGCTTCGACCAACGCCGGCTTGCCGCTGTCCCGCAGGGCGGCGGCGTAGTGCACCATCTGCCGCGCCACGGCGATTTGCGTGGCCATGTCCGCCAGGCGAAAGGCCACGGCCTGATGCTCAATGATCGGCTTGCCGAAGCTTTCACGCTCGCGGGCGTAGTCGCGTGCAGCCTCGAAAGCGGCGCGGGCCATGCCCACCGATTGCGAGGCGATGCCGACGCGACCGCCTTCAAGGTTGGCCAGGGCGATCTTGTAACCCTCGCCCTCCTCCCCAAGACGGTTGGCCACCGGGACCTTTACATTCTCGAACAGGATCTGGCAGGTATCGGAGGCATGCTGGCCGAGCTTGTCCTCGACCCGCGCCACGCTGTAACCCGGCGAATCAGTGGGCACGATAAACGCACTGATGCCACGCTTGCCCGCTGCGGGGTCGGTCACCGCGAACACAATCACTACCCCGGCATTCTGGCCGGAGGTGATGAACTGCTTGCAGCCATTGAGCACGTAATGATCGCCTTCACGGCGTGCACGGGTTTTCAGGCCACTGGCATCCGAACCGGCTTGCGGCTCAGTCAGGGCGAAAGCACCGAGCATGGCGCCGCTGGCCAGGGGCTTGAGGAATTGCTCTTTCTGCTGATCGTTGCCGAAGCTCAGGATCGGCACGCAGCCCACCGAGTTGTGCACGCTCATGATGGTGGAGCAGGCGCCGTCACCGGCGGCGATTTCTTCCAGGGCCATGGCGTAGGCCAGGTAACCCGTGTCGCACCCGCCCCACTGTTCCGGCACCAGCATGCCGAAAAAGCCCAGTTCGGCCATTTCGCCGATGGCTTCCTTGGGAAAGCGGTGCTCACGGTCCCACTCGGCGGCAAACGGTTTGAGCCGCTCCTGGGCAAATTGCCGGGCGGCGTCGCTGATTTGCAGTTGTTCGTCATTGGGCAGCATTGGGCTCAGTCCTTAATACAGGCATTCGACGGCCATGGCCGTGGCTTCACCGCCGCCGATACAAATGGCGGCGACGCCCCGCTTGAGGCCTTTCTGGCGCAGGGCCGAGAGCAGGGTAACCAGGATCCGCGCGCCGGACGCGCCAATCGGGTGGCCCAGGGCGCAGGCACCGCCGTGGACATTGACCTTGGCGTGGGGGATTTCCAGCTTGCTCATAGTCACCAGGCTGACCACGGCAAAGGCTTCGTTGATTTCGAACAGATCGACGTTGTCGAGGCTCCAGCCGGTCTTGCTCATCAGCTTGCGAATCGCGCCCACCGGCGCCACCGGAAACAGCCCCGGTTCATCGGCAAACGCCGCATGCCCGTGGATCACCGCCAGCGGCTTGAGCCCACGCTTTTGCGCCTCGGACTCACGCATCAGCAGCAATGCGGCCGCGCCGTCGGAAATCGAGCTGGAATTGGCCGCCGTCACCGTGCCGCCTTCGCGGAACGCCGGTTTGAGGCCGGGGATTTTTTCCGGCCTGGCCTTGGGGGGTTGTTCGTCATGCAGGATGGTTTTCTGCTCTTTGCCGACGGTGACCTGTACCGGGACAATTTCGGCGGCGAAGCTGCCATGGGTGATCGCCTCCTGCGCACGGGTCAGCGACGCGATGGCGAACGCATCCTGCGCCTCACGGCTGAAGCCGTTGAGCTGCGCGCACTCTTCGGCAAAGGTGCCCATCAGGCGGCCCTTTTCATACGCATCTTCCAGGCCGTCAAGGAACATGTGGTCGATGACGCGGCCATGGCCCATGCGATAGCCGCTGCGGGCGCGGTCCAGCAGGTAGGGCGCGTTGGACATGCTTTCCATGCCGCCGGCGATCACCACGTCGACGCTGCCGGCCAGCAGCGAATCATGGGCGAGGATCGCCGCTTCCATGCCCGAGCCGCACATCTTGTTGAGGGTGGTGCAACGCGTGGACTTATCCAACCCGGCGCCCAAGGCGGCTTGACGCGCAGGCGCCTGGCCCAGGCCGGCGGGCAGCACGCACCCAAACAACACCTCATCCACGGCGTCGGCGGCGATGCCGGCACGCTCGACCGCCGCACGGATAGCCGCAGAGCCCAGTTGCGGTGCGGTGAGACCCTTGAGGTCGCCCTGGAACCCGCCCATGGGGGTGCGCACGGCGCTGACAATCACGATGGGATCATTCATGGCTCATCCTCCTTACTTGGCCGCCATGCGCAAGGCGCCGTCGAGACGGATCACCTCGCCGTTGAGCATGCTGTTTTCAATGATGTGCCGCACCAGCGCGGCGTATTCGGCAGGCTTGCCCAGGCGTGGTGGAAACGGCACGCCGGCGGCCAGGGAGTCGCGTACTTCCGGGGTCATGCCGGCCATCATCGGGGTTTCGAAAATGCCCGGGGCGATGGTCATCACGCGAATGCCGAAGCGCGCCAGCTCCCGTGCGGCGGGCAAGGTCAGGCTGGCTATCGCGCCTTTGGACGCCGCATAAGCGGCCTGGCCGATCTGCCCGTCGAATGCAGCCACCGAAGCGGTGTTGATGATCACCCCGCGCTCGCCGTCGGCGTTCGCTTCAGTTTCGGCGATGGCGGCTGCCGCCAGGCGCAGCAGGTTAAAGCTGCCGATCAGGTTGACGTTGATCACCTGGGCAAAGCTGGCCAGCCCGTGGGGGCCAGTCTTGCCGAGGATCTTTTCACCGCGTACCACCCCCGCGCAATTGACCAAGCCATGCAAACCGCCAAACACCGCGACGGTTGCCTGCACGGCGGCTTCGGCAGCCGCTTCCTGGCTGATATCCGCTACTGCGCTGCGGGCGTTGCCGCCGAGCTGCCTGGCCTTGGCCGCCACGGCGTCGGCATTCAAATCCACCAGCATGACCTTGGCGCCGGCCGCGACCAGCATATCTGCGGTGGCTGCACCGAGGCCGGACGCGCCGCCGCTGACCAGAAAAACCTTGTTCTCAATCTGCATTATTGTTTCCTTGAACGGTCGAGATCGTCGAAATAGTCGCTCTGCAACGCCACGGCAGCAATGGTCAAAGCCTTCAACATGGCTGACTGGTTTGGCCAATCATCGACCGCGCTGATCGGCCGGTCAGCCCAAGCGATTGGACGTGCGCCGTGCAAGCTCCTAACCTGAGGGCCTGCGCCACCGAAGAAGTCCTCCGCCCGATGATCGTACGTCCCAAACCGAACCTGCTGGGCATCCTGTTTTCCCTCAAGGGCTCGATTGCCAAGCGCATCGCTCTGCGCAGCCTGCTGGTCACGCTGCTGGCGTCGGTGATCGTGTTGGTGGAAACCCTGCACCCGGCCTATTTCTCCAAGGTCAACGCCACGCCCTTTACGTTGCTCGGGCTGTCGCTGTCGATCTTCATGAGTTTTCGCAATAACGCCTGCTATGACCGCTGGTGGGAAGGCCGCAAGCAACTGGGGCAGATGATCATTGAGGTGCGCTCGCTGATTCGCGAGACCCAGGTGCTCACTGACCCGACGGAGCGTGGGCGCCTGCTGCGGGGCCTGGGCGGCTTCGCCCACGGGCTGGTCGCGCGCTTGCGCCACGAAGACGAAGCCCGGGCGATCCAGCCCTGGGCCAGTGTGGAAGCGAGTCATCCCAACCTGCCTGACCGGGTGCTGCAACAGATTGGCGCGGGATTTTCCGCCTTGGCCGAGCAAGGCGCCCTCAGCGAATGGCGTTACACCCAGTTGGAAACCCGCCTGGTCAGCCTCAGCCAAGTACAGGCCGCGTGCGAGCGCATCAAAAGCACGCCGCTGCCCTTCCCTTATACCTTGCTGCTGCACCGCACCATTTACCTGTTCTGCATCCTCTTGCCGTTCGCCATGGCAGAACCCCTGGGCTGGCTGACGCCGGTGTTTACCGCCATTGTCAGCTACACCTTCTTCGGCCTCGATGAGATCGGCGACGACCTGGAAGACCCTTTCGGCTTTGACGAAAACGACCTGCCCTGCAATGCGATCCTGCGCACCCTGGAGCGTGAGCTGCTCGCCGCCCTCGGCGAAACCGACCTGCCGCCGGCCCTGGAACCGGTGGAATACGTGCTGACCTGACGCGGGTTTGACACCTGCCGTGGTCTGGCCGAAGCTTGCGGCTTTGCTTCTTCAGCTTTTCGGACGCCTGCATGTCAAAGTCACGCCGTTACTCCATCGTCGGCCTGTGCGCCCTGTTGTTGATTGTGCTGATCACCTGGTATTTCTCCCGCACCACCCAGGTGGCCGTGCCTGCGGCCATTGCCCACGGTTATTCGAAAGCCTTGAAGCAGGCACGTAACGGTGAGCCGGGCGCCGCGCGCGTGTTGTATCAGCAATTGGGCCGGCCGGACCTGTCACCCGAACGCCGCGCCGCGCTGCATGCCGAATTGCCCAACTACCCCAGCCCCCAGGCCTTGAAGCTCGCCGACAAAGACCTCACCAGCGACGCCCCGCAGGTGCGCGAAGCGGCCATCCACAGCATTGTCGGCCTGGTGCCCAGCGGCCAGCGCACCCTGCTGCTGGGCCCGGTGCTCGACGATCCCGAACAAAGCGTACGCTTTGCCGCCGCCAATGCCCTGCTCGGCCTGTCGCCCGACACCTTGGGCCTGTACTTCGGGCCGTTGCAGCAGGTATTGGACGAGTTCGTGAAAAAGCTCAAGGCCCAGCCGGAAACGGCCGAAGGCTGGATTCAACTGGCGCGCCTGTACATTCACAGCGCCCTGCTGCCGGAAGCGCAAAACGCCCTGGAACAGGCCATGCGTTTGCAACCGGACAACCTGCAAGCGGTGGTCGCGCAGATCGAGTTGCTGGATAAACAGGGCAAGACCGATGAGTCCCGCCAACTGCTGGCCCGGCAACTGGCGGCGCACCCTGAGTCGGCCTACCTGCAACATGCCCTGGGTATGTGGCTGCTGCACCATGGCGAGCGCACCTATGCCCTGCTCGGCCTGTCCAAGGCCGTGGAGCTGGAACCGGACAATCAGGATTACCGCTACGACCTCGCCACGACCCTGCATGCCCAGCAGGAATTGGAAGCGGCCCAGCGCCAGCTGGAGGAAATCGTCCAGCGTCACCCGGCCAATCGCAAGGCGCGGGTGTTGCTGGTCAACTATTGGAAAGAAAGCGGCCAATTGCAGAATGTGCAGGTGCTGCTCGCCCAGCTCGAACAGCAAAACCCTGACGATCCGGCACTGCAGCAAGGCCTGTAGGCACAATAATCGCGCATCAGTTTGAACCGCCACAAAGCGCTACGGTCAAGAGAACATGGCGCGTCCACCTGGATGCGCATCCTCTACTCGTATGTGACCTGAGGGCACTTCTTGTCTACATCCAAAGCGTTGTTAACCGAAAAAGCAGCCATCGGCATCGAAGGTCTCGACGACATTCTTGCCGGAGGGCTATCGCGCAGCCACCTGTTCCTGCTGGAAGGTGAACCTGGCACCGGTAAAACCACGGTCGCCCTGCACTTCCTGCAGGCCGGGGCGAAAGCGGGTGAGCGAACGCTCTACATCACACTGTCCGAAACCGAGCGTGAGTTGCGCCAGGGCGCCGAGTCCCACGGTTGGGACCTGGACGACAATATTCATATCTTCGAACTGACCCCGCCGGAGAGCCTGCTGGATGCCGAGCATCAGCAGAGCCTGTTGTACTCTTCGGACCTGGAGCTAGGCGAAGCGACCCGGCAGATCTTCGAAGTGGTGGAGCGGGTCAAGCCGACCCGCGTGGTCATCGACAGCCTCTCGGAAATCCGCCTGCTCGCGCAAAGCTCGCTGCGCTATCGCCGCCAGATCCTGGCGATCAAGCATTACTTCGTGCGCTACGACGCCACCGTGCTGCTGCTCGACGACCTGACCACCGAATCCCTCGACAAAACCGTGCACAGCGTGGCCCACGGGGTGATTCGCCTGGAAGAACTGACCCCCAACTACGGCGCCGAACGCCGTCGCGTGCGGGTGGTGAAATATCGTGGGCAGAAATATCGGGGTGGGTTTCACGACTTCACCATCATGCACGATGGCATCCACGTATTCCCGCGCCTGGTGGCCGCCGAGCATCGTGGCGGTTACATACGCCAGACCTTGAGCAGCGGCATTCGCGAGCTGGATGCCCTGATGGGCGGCGGCGTCGAGACCGGCTCCAGCAGCCTGATTCTCGGCCCGGCCGGTACCGGCAAATCGCTGATCTCGATGATCTTCGCCGCAGCGGCGGTAGGCCGGGGCGAAAAGGCCGCGCTGTTTATCTTCGATGAAGAACTGGGCCTGCTGTTCGAGCGCATGAACAATATGGGCATCGACCTCGCCGCCCTGCAGGCCACCGGCAACCTGCTGATCGAACAGGTGGACGCAGCCGAGCTGTCCCCCGGCGAGTTTTCCCACCGCGTGCGTCGTTGCGTGGACGAGCGTGGGATCAAGACGGTGGTCATCGACAGTATCAATGGCTACCAGGCGGCGATGCCGGAAGAAAACGCGCTGATCCTGCATATGCACGAACTGCTGCTGTACCTCAACCGCCGTGGCGCGGCGACGTTCATGACCGTCGCGCAACATGGACTGGTCGGCGACATGCAGGCTCCTGTCGACATCACTTACCTGGCCGACACCGTGATTCTGCTGCGTTATTTCGAGGCGCTGGGCAAGGTGCGCCGCGCCATCTCGATTATCAAGAAACGCACCGGCGCCCACGAGTCGACTATCCGTGAATACCGTATCAGCAGCCGCGGCATGACCGTCGGGGAACCGCTGGACAATTTCCAAGGAGTTTTGCGCGGCATCCCGACCTACATGGGCGCCGGTTCGCCTTTGCTCAAGGATGAGGCCGTGTGACCAACCTTTCACCCGTATCCGAACGCGCAATCGTCCTGGCGCCCATGGGCCGTGATGGCTCTTTGGCGCTGATGATGCTCAAGGAAGCCGGCTACACTGGCGTGATTGCCAGCAGCCTGCCCGCATTGTGCGAGGCCGTGGAGCAAGGCGCCGGCATGCTTATCATCGCAGCCGAAGCCCTGCGCGGCGCGGACCTGGAGCCCCTGCTGGAATACCTGCACCAGCAGCCCGCCTGGTCCGACCTGCCCATCGTGCTGATGACCCATCACGGCGGCAGTGAGCAGAACGGTTCTTCCCACCTCAGCGGCCTGCTGGGCAACGTGACGTTCCTGGAGCGCCCCTTCCACCCCGTGACCTTGATCAGCCTGGTGAGCGCCGCCCTGCGCGGGCGGCGTCGGCAATATGAGGCACGGGACAGGTTGATCGACCTGAGCGAGAGCGAACTGCGTCTGCAGCGCACCCTTGAGACCCTGGAGCAGCAAGTCGAGGAACGCACGGCGCAGTTGCGCAGCAATGAAGAAGCTTTGCGTCAATCCCAGAAGATGGAAGCCGTCGGCCAATTGACCGGCGGTATCGCCCATGACTTCAACAATATGCTCACCGGCATTATCGGCAGCCTGGAGCTGCTGCGAAGGCGTGTGTCCCGCGGCAAGCTGGACGATCTCGACAGCCTGATCGACCTCGGCGTGACCTCCGCCAACCGCGCCGCCGGCCTCACCCACCGCCTGCTGGCGTTCTCGCGGCGCCAATCGCTGGATTCCAAGCCGGTACAGATCAACCAGCTGGTGACGTCCATGGGCGAGCTGCTGCAACGCAGCCTCAACGAAAGCATCGCCTTGGACATGCGCCTGGACACTCAGTTGTGGACCGCCGAGGCCGACCCCAATCAACTGGAAAGTGCCCTGCTCAACCTGGCGCTCAACGCCCGGGATGCCATGCCGAGTGGGGGCCGCCTGGTTGTCGAAACCTGCAACCGTCACCTCGACAGCGTCTTCACCGCCGCCTACGGCACGCTCAAGCCCGGCGACTACGTGGAACTGAGCGTCAGTGACACCGGCTGCGGCATTCCGGAAAGCCTGATGGGCCGGGTCTTCGACCCCTTCTTTACCACCAAGCCCATTGGCCAGGGCACCGGCCTGGGCTTGTCGATGATCTACGGTTTCGCGCGCCAGTCGCGCGGGCACGTGACACTCCACAGCGAGGTAGGCAAAGGCACCACGGTGAGCCTGTTCCTGCCGCGTTTCGTCGGCGAAATCACCCCCGATGTGACCGTGGACCCTGCCCTGTTGCCGATTGCCAACAGCGGGGAAACCGTGCTGATCGTCGAGGACGACCCGGCGGTGCGCGTGCTCGTCAGCCAGGTGTTGAGTGAGCTGGGCTACGCTTTTGTTGAAGCGGGCGATGCCAATGGCGCACTGCCGATTATCGAATCCAGCCAACGCATTGACCTGATGATCAGCGACGTCGGCTTGCCCGGCATGAATGGGCGACAACTGGCAGAGATCGGTAGGCAAGTTCGACCGGACTTGAAAGTGCTGTTCATTACCGGGTATGCCGAGCATGCGGCGGTGCGTGGTGGATTCCTGGATCCGGGGATGCAGTTGATCACCAAGCCGTTTACGTTTGATTTGTTGACGGCGAAGGTGCGGGAGATGATTCGGGCATAAGGGCCAGTGAATGAGGCGCAGGCCAAGCGAAACGCTGGCGCTCGATCGGGCCCGCTGACAGGCTATTTACGTTGAAGGGACGAATTTGGCTCATTGCAAACTTCGTTAATGACCTGCAATGTCTAAAGTTTTACTTGTAGATATAGGAAGTAATACTCAAATGCCGTCGGGTGAATCACTTTTGTATCGGCGCCCAGCGCATTTAGAAACTTCCGGCAAAGAGTAGAGTTGGAACGCTAGAGGCTAATGCCAATACCAAGTGTTAACCGCGGGCGCAGTTACAAAACCCGGGGTATGTTCATTTGCCTCTCAGAGAATGCCCCTCATGATTTCACCCGATAGCGTTACTCTTCCCCGCCACCATCTTCAGAACGCCCCGCTAACATCAACTTCCGCCTCGTCCCATGCGCCTCTTGCTGAATCCTCTTCCGAGCGGGACATCGATCCGATACGTAATCAACGATCTATTCGGAGCATTGGGCAGAGATCGCTTCTCGCCCAACAAAGTGTCCAGAATCAGTTGCCACCACCTCCGCAAAAAAATTCGATGACGCCAGCAGATGCCATTGGCCTACAGGCACTTATCGATGGCCTGACTAAAACAGGTGAGTTGCAGAAACATCGATACTATGGCACTGAACGGCGGCTTAGATCCCTGCAGATAACACTGCCACCAGAATCTTACATTGCGCGCAAGAACAACCTTCTCGAAGGGCAAAGCATGAGCGCCGAACGATACATCCAGGCGCTGGGCTTGCCGTTACCCACCAGTTGGCAAGAGACCTTGCGATTGACCCAGAAAATTGCCATGCCATTGCCCGCACCGCCTGCGCTGGGTGATTTCGGGGGGCTGCTGGGTCGGACGGTACCCCTGGCTCAATCCCAGCAAGATCGCGTGCGCGCTATCGTCGACGAATCAGCTAATACCAGCATTCAGTCCTTGATCATACACGCTGTCACCAACACGGAATCACCCGTAACCCCTCGCAAGGTACTCGAACAGTTGATCGCAAACCCCCAGGCGCAGGCACTGGGTCAGAAACTGGAAGCCGAACTGCAGGGCATTTCAACCACAACCAGTGTCAATGAATGGTTGATGACAGCGGTGGCACTGGAACTGGGCATCACGCCCGAAACACAACGCAACCGTATCGCAGGCTATGACCTGAACCAGCCCGACAATTGGGGCAAACCCGCTTCGGCGATCATCGCGGCGGTCAATGACCATCTAGAACGTGAAAACGCCAATGTCCCTGACGTGAGGGGTTATTTGCTGCTCTCGCGGGTCGCACCGCAGTTTCTGGTCAAACAGTTGCCCGAAAACCTGGTGTACGGTTCCAACGAGTGGGCTGTGTTCAGTGCTGCCGTTTCGCGCATTGAGCAACAGGCGCCCGGTACTGCGGCGACTATGACATTTGACCAAGTGATCGAGTTCGGCAACACCTCTGCGGTCAGCGAGCGCCAAGCGGTGCACGCCGCCCTTGCTGAACGCAACGCCATGGTTGACTGGGGTATCGTCAATGGTTTTCTCATCAAGAATGACGATGACAACTACGATCCAGCAGCGATTGAGCACACGCGGGGCAAATTCAACGAGCAGATAACAGAACTGAGTACACGCCTCGCGGTGTTCTCCTCACCGCTGCCGACCAGAAAAGCCTTGGCAGAAGCCGAACTCAAAAAAGTACTGGGCGATGACGTCCCTCTCGAGAAAGAATTCATCAAGCTGGGCCGCCAAAACAGAGGTGGCACAGCATACTCGATTATTGATCTATATATGTCGGGTCGGCTCAAGGCCGATACACTCAGGTCTGATTTTGACAAGGAGCTACTAAAAAAACTCGAGCCTAAATTCGATGAGCTTCCCGATATCAAAGAAGTATTTAAAGAAACGTTCACGCCTTATTTCGACGGGGTAAAAAAAGCCTTTACCTCGCGTATAAAGAATCAAATTTCACGACTCCCTTTAGAAGACCGAAAAAATTTTGGATTCGGGGGGTTAACGGCTTACTCCGTTCGCCTACCACTGCATGAAGATGGAGAAAATGATATCAGTCAAAAACAATACAAAAAAATTGGACGCGATTGCATATTGTTTAAAACGGTGCGTGGCGATAAATCAACCTACTATGAGTTTTCTGTAAGCGATCAGACTATTCGCAAAAAAACCGACCTGCCTGACGATCTGCCCATCGGTGCAACCCGTATCTTCCGTGGGGTAGACGGCGATAAATATATCGAAGGGTTTGAACGGCTGCCGTTCGACCTGGATAAGTATGGGATCGGGAATGGAGGCCTACCACCGCCAAAAGTCCCCGTCATCATTGATCGGGTCAATATCCAGCCCGCGTCAGTCACCTCCGGCGCCGACGAACCGAATTCGACAACTGCCCCCCTCAAGACATTCTTTACCGCGAAGACCGATGCGATTGCCAAGACCGTCAGCGAGCATTTTTTCAGCGACAAGGACAGTTTCGAGGCAAATGCTTCAGGTGAAACAAACTTTGAGAAGCGGTACCGGAAAAACAATAAACTCAGCAATGACATTCTGAATGTAATTATTCCGTTCAAATCCGCTATCGAAAACGCGATTGAGGGTAAATGGGATGACGCCATCGGCGATGCAATGCTGGATCTGATAGCGCTTTATAATCCTGGCGCCAAAGGCAGCGGCATTGTTAACAGAACCAGTAAAACAACGGCTATGAGGCTACTGACAGGCGTCAAGAAATTCGGTGGCGCCGTGCTTAAAGACGCCAATCTTTTCGCTGACGTGGCGGACCTGACGCGCTTGTTGACGAAAGGTGCGAGATCCGCAGCATCGTCACTCTCTGACGGTGTTCATTCCCTACAGATGTCTGGCCGCAGTTTGCTCAATGCTCCTAACGGCCTGGACGGCGTGTCGATGGGTACCTTCAAGTATCAAGGCGAAGTTATGGAGGGTGCGGCAGCGTTCAAAGATAACAAGTGGTACGCACTTGATCCCTTGTCACTAAAGCCTTATGGCGCACCGCTGGAGGATTTCTTGCCCTCGCTGCAGGCCCAAATGGCAGAACTCGGGAAATGGGCGACTGCGGACAGCCCCCGAAAGACACTCGATGAGGCCGTTGTCAAAAGCTGGAAAAAGACCGTTAACGACCATCGCACTGGACCGCAAAAAGCTCAGTTTGAAAGCGGGTACCAATCAGGAACCCCCCAAACTATCACAGGGTTCTCCAATTCCATGAAGCCTGCAGATATCATAACCTTGGCTGGCAATAAAAACCTTACCGCCAAGGAGGTCGGGATGCTGCTCAAGCGGTTCGACGATCTCTCTTACCAAATCGGTCGAGTTGGCTCAGCTCGTTTTATCGATGCCATAGAACCAGGGCTCGGAAGCGTAATACCTGTGCCTCAAGTCATATACCTTTCCAAGACCGGGCAATTTTCCAATGGGCAATGTGCCGCGCTATCACGCGTCATGGCGGACGCCATGGCAGAAGGCAAAGAACAGTTATTGATCAAAAACATGCTCAGTGCAGCGGCCTACCCGGCCGATCCGGCCTCCAGAGAATTTACTGCCAAACTGAGCAAGATCCAAACCCAAGTCGGCGCGCGAAGTGCTTTTCATGCTCAACAGACGGTGCGTCAGGAGACGGTTCAAGGCATCGTGAATGAGCTGGCCGATGCCAGCGTATCCAAGTCAATAATGATCGACTCTCCTGGTCACGCCATGGCGGCTGGCGTAAGGGTTGATGACACAGGAAAGAGCTTCTACTTCTATGACCCTAATCATGGGCTTGCGAAATTTTCCAATGCGCAGGACATGGAAAAGGCACTGGAGAAACTGACTCGCGACAAGAAACTGAAGCCAGGCTACGTGACTCATAGTACTGACCCCGCTAAGTTGGAGTTCAAGGTCTTCGATCATACTGATGCGTGGCAGCGAACAAACAGTGTGCTGAGTACGGATGTTAAAAAGCTGTATGACGCACAACTCGCCATCCGACCAGACAGCGAAAGAAGTGCTGAAAAGTTCATGGTTAGTTTACTCAATGAACGTCTTGCCACGCCCGGGAGCAAGGCGAGTGTCCGAACTCTTGAGGAACTGAAGAAATTTGACTTCGCTGTCCCAACCCAAATATTTCGAGGGCATACAGCTATCGGGGATACTCTCGCGACCGGCCTCAGGCGTGCAGCGGGAACGGACTCTTCCGGCGACGACTATCTGGCTGCGATTATCCAACATACGGCAAGAACATCAGGCAGTGGCGGTGAAGTCATGTCATTCAGCGCGAGCAAGGCCAAAGCCAATAGTTTTGCCACTCAGTACTCAACACCCACTAAGAAGGTCCCCGTCTTTACTGTCGACACAACCCAAGACCCGGACGCATTTCGAACGGTGGTCGATATCGTTCTTAAAGACGGGGAAAGACTGGTCAGGGATAAAAAAATCACTAAAGCAACCCTTCTGCAAGCCGTTGAAAAATTGAACGGGCAGGAGTTAGAGGTCTTTTATGTCAAAGGGGACATACCGCCGGCATTTATGGTGAGCTAAGGCACCTCTCATTCAGGGTACGCTCAATACCAATAGGAAAAAACTGACACTTTGAACCTATGAAAGCGAAAGCAGCGGCGTCGGACTTTCGACGCCGCCCCGCCATCAGGCCAATAACCGCTGAATATGCTCCTGCAACGTATCCAGATCAAACGGCTTGGCCAGGATCGGTGCATTGCGCGTGATCGGGCTGTTGCAGTCGAGAATCTCCTGCGGGTAGCCGCTGATAAAGATCACTTTCAATTCCGGGCGCAACTTGATGGCCGGCTCGGCGATCTGCACGCCGGAAATCCCACCGGGCAAACGGTAGTCAGTAACCATCAGGTCCAGGTGCGGCTTGGTGGCGAGGATTTCAAAGGCCTGCTCCCCATTGATCGCCTTCAATACCCGATAACCCAGGCCGGCCAGGTACTCACCCAGCACAAACATAATGGATTCGTCGTCCTCGACGATCAGTACGACATCTTGTGCATCTTCACTCATGGGAAGCCTTTGTCCGGTCAATTGCTGCAATTACGACCATGGGGTCACGTAGAGGTTGCGTCGGGGTGACGATTGATTTCATGCCGACGGTTCAAGGGGCAGGCACACCCGGAACAAGGCGCCCTCGCCTATCTGGCTCTCGACCTCGATGGTGCCGCCATGGGCTGCCACGATCTGCTCGGAAATAAACAACCCAAGGCCCAGTCCCGCGGCAACCTGGCTGGCTGACACCCGTTCGAACTGCTGGAAAATACGCTTCTGGTTCTCTTCACTGATGCCGATCCCGTGGTCACGCACTTCTACCCTGGCTTCCTCATGCTCGGTATACACGCGCACCTCCACCGGGCTCTTGGCCCCGTAGCGCAGGGCGTTGGTCAGCAGGTTGGTGACCACCTGTTCGATACGAAACTCATCCCAATTGCCCAGCACCGGCCCCTCGGCCGCCAGGTGCATCGACGATTCGGCGGCAGCCACCTGCGGTGCGAAATTCTCCACCAGGTTGCTCACCAATTGCGCCAGGTCGAAGCGCCCCGGGCGTATAGACAACTTGCCGGTGCGGATACGCGAGACGTCGAGCATGTCTTCGATCAGGCGGATCAGGCTCTGGATCTGGCGCTCATCGCGGTCGACCATGGCGTGCATCTTGTCCAGGGTGAACGCGGCGGCGTTATCCCGGGCCAGGTGCATCTTGCGCAGCTGGGTTTCGAGGATCAGGCCGTTAAGGGGCGTACGCACCTCGTGGGCGACGATCGACATGAAGTCGTCGCGCATGCGCACCGCCTGCTCCAGCTCGGCCTGGGTCGCCTGCAGGCGCGTGAGCAACAGCTCCTGCTCGCGGCGGCTGCGCTCCAGGGCTTCGACTTGCTGCTTCATCGCCTTGCTCTGGCGGTACAGGTCGACAAACACATTGACCTTGCTCTTGACCGCGTGGATATCCAGCGGCTTGTGCAGGAAGTCCACGGCGCCACTTTCATAGCCCTTGAACGCATAGTTGAGTTCACGGCCGGCGGCGCTGACGAACACAATCGGGATGTTCTTGGTTTTCTCGGTGCCGCGCATCAGCTCGGCCAGTTCGAACCCGTTCATGCCGGGCATCTGCACATCGAGAATCGCCATGGCGAACTCGTGCTCCAGCAACAGGGACAAGGCTTCATCGGCGCTCAATGCCTTGAAGACCTGACGGTCCTCGCGCTTGATCAACGCTTCGAGGGCCAGCAGGTTTTCCGGCAGATCGTCGACGATCAGCAGTTTGGCCTGGACAGTACTTAACATGGGGAGGATTCCAGGGAAGCCAGCAATGCGGCAATGCGGCTCAGGGTCAGAATATGGTCAGGGGTGTGCAGGGCCAGGGCCGCCCGCGGCATCACGGCAATCCGTGCTTCGCTGGGGTCCTGGACCACCGTGGTGCCGCCCGAATGCTTGACATGGGCCAGCCCGTGGGCGCCGTCCTGGTTGGCCCCCGTCAACAAAATCGCCAGCAGGCCCTTGCCATAGGCATCGGCGGCGGAGGCAAACAGGTAGTCGATCGCCGGCCGGGAATGGTGTACCCGCTCTTCCTGGCTGAGGGACAGGCTGCGGTCATGCTCGACCGAAAGGTGGTAACCGGGACCGGCGAAATACAACGTGCCTGCCTGGATCGCTTCCTTGTCCTGCCCTTCCCGTACCGGAATCGACAGGCGTCGCGCAAAGACTTCCGCCAGTTGGCTGCGACGCTCATCCGGCAGGTGCAATACGGCAATGATCGGCAGGCCGAAGGTGTCGGGCAGTTCGCTGAAAATACTCAGCAACGCCTCGACGCCGCCGGCGGAGGCGCCGACGACGATGGCTTCAATCCCGCGAATCGGGTTGGCGGCAACGTCGTTCATGATTTGCGGTAGATCCGTTCCTGCTTGACCAAGGGCTCGAATTGCTTGCTGTACCCCGAAAACTCCAGGGTTTCCTTGCTGCCGAGCACCAGGAAGCCTCGATGGCACAGCGACTCGTGAAACAACCCAAATGCTCGATCCTGCAATTTTTTATTGAAGTAAATCAGTACGTTACGACATGAAATTAATTGAGTTTCTGAGAATACACTATCGGTCGCCAGGCTGTGGTCGGCAAACGTCACATTCTCCCGCAGCGATTTGTCGAAGATCGCGTAATCGTAAGCCGCCGTGTAGTAGTCGGCAAATGAACGCTGCCCCCCGGCCTGCTGATAATTGGCGGTGTAGGCCCGCACGTTCTCCAGGGAGAAGATGCCTTGCTTGGCTTTATCCAGGGACGCGGGGTTGATATCGGTGGCATAGATGATCGTACGTTCCAGCAGCCCTTCCTCACGCAGCAGGATGGCCATGGAGTACACCTCCTCCCCCGTGCTGCAGCCGGCAATCCAGATCTTGATCGACGGGTAGGTCTTGAGCAGCGGCACCACTTCCTGGCGAATGGCCAGGAAGTGCGACGGGTCGCGAAACATCTCGCTCACCGGGATCGTCAGGAACTGCAGCAACTGCATGAACGCCGCCGGGTCGTGCAGCACCCGCTCCTGCAGCGCTGAAATCGTGGCGCAGTCGAACTGGCGCAAGGCATGGGCCACGCGGCGTTTGACCGACGCACCGGAGTAGTCGCGAAAGTCGTAGCTGTACTTGAGGTAAATCGCCTCGATCAACAGGCGCAGCTCAATATCGCTGCTCTTCTCCAAAAAACGTTGCTCCACTTAAATGCGTTCCATCTTCGGTAGCCACACGCGAATCAGCGAGAACAGGCGATCCAGGTCGATCGGCTTGGCCAGGTAGTCGTTGGAACCCGCCGCGAGGCAGCGCTCCTGGTCGTCTTTCATGGCCTTGGCCGTCACCGCGATGATCGGCAGTTTCTTCCAGCGCGGGTCCTGGCGGATCAAGGCGGTGGCCTCGTAGCCGTCCATCTCCGGCATCATCACGTCCATCAGCACCAGGTCGATATCGTCGACTTCATTGAGTCTCTCGATGGCTTCGCGGCCGTTACGCCCGATCACCACCACGGCACCTTTGTGCTCCAGGGCGCTGGTCAGGGCGAAGATGTTACGCACATCGTCGTCCACCAACAGGATCTTGCGCCCCTCGAAGACCTTGTCGCGGCTGCGGGCGGTCTTGAGCATCTTCTGGCGGTCATGGGACAGCTGGGATTCGACTTTGTGCAGAAAGAGTGTGACTTCGTCGAGCAGGCGCTCTGGCGAACGGGCGCCCTTGATGATGATCGAGCGCGAATACTTGCGCAGTTCGGCCTCTTCATCGCGGGTCAGGTTGCGCCCGGTGTAGACGATCACCGGCGGGAACGAGCAGATATCTTCGGTGGCCATGCGCTTGAGCAACTCGTTGCCCAGCATGTCCGGCAGCTTGAGGTCGATGATCATGCAGTCATAGACGTTGGTGCGCAGCAGCTCCAGGGCGGCCTGGGCATAGCCGACATCGGTGATTTCGATGTCATCGTCGCCGATCAGGCGGGCAATGCTGTCGCGCTGCAGGTCATCGTCCTCCACCAGCAATACGCGCTTGACCTTCTGGGTCAGCTTGGCCTCAAGGCGTGCAAACACGTCCTTGAGCTCTTCGCGCGTCGTCGGTTTTACCGCATAGCCGATGGCGCCCATATGCATGGCAGCTTCGACACGGTCTTCCACGGAAATCACGTGCACCGGGATATGGCGCGTGTTGGCGTGCTCCTTGAGGCGTTGCAGCACGGTGAGCCCGGAATGGTCCGGCAGGCGCATATCCAGCAGGATCGCATCGGGAATGTACTCCTCGGCCAGGCTGTAGCCCTCGTCCGCGCCGTGGGCCACCAGGCACTGGTAACCCAACTCATGGGCCAGGTCGAACAGGATGCGGGCGAAGTTCGGTTCGTCCTCCACCACCAGGATGCAGCGGGTGGTGAACGGCGCCTTGTCGCGGTCATCGGCGAAGCGCGGGATCTGCTTGGTGTCGGCCACCGGCAGCGGCGAAATTGCGACGGGCGTGGGTGCGGGCGCGGTAATCACCTGGCGCGGTTGCTCGATCGGCGCGGCATCTTCCTCGCGTTCGACATACTGCTCCGGCAGCACCAGGGTAAAGGTGCTGCCTTTGCCGGGCTCACTGGTCACGCTGATATAGCCGCCAAGCAACGCGGCCAGGTCGCGGGAAATCGACAGGCCCAGGCCCGTGCCGCCGTAACGGCGGTTGGTGGTGCCATCGGCCTGGCGGAACGCCTCGAAGATGCTTTCCTGCTGGTCCGGGGCAATCCCGATGCCCGAATCGCGCACGGTAAAGGCGATGCCTTCCCCCGGCGCGCGGGAGACCGACAGGCTGACCTCGCCTTGCTCGGTGAACTTGATCGCGTTGGAGAGCAGGTTCTTGAGGATCTGCTCCAGGCGCTGGCGGTCGGTGAACAGCATGATCGGTGCATCGGCCTGCACCTGTACCTGGAAGCCCAGCTTACGGTCGGCGGCCAACGGTTCGAACATCCCGCGCAGGCCATCGACCAGGCGCGTGACGCTTGAGTTTTCCGGGCGCACTTCCAACTTGCCGGCTTCCACCTTGGAAATATCCAGGATGTCGTTGATCAGGTTGAGCAGGTCATTGCCCGCCGAATAGATCGACTCGGCAAACTTGACCTGTTCGGCGCTGAGGTTTTCCTGGGGGTTTTCCGCCAGCAACTTGGCCAGGATCAACGAACTGTTCAGCGGCGTGCGCAATTCGTGGGACATATTGGCGAGGAATTCGGACTTGTACTTGCTGGAGCGCTGCAATTCATCGGCGCGATCTTCCAGCTCCAGCTGGGCCTGGTTGAGTTCGACGTTCTTGCGGTCCATGGCGTCGCGCTGCTCAGCCAGGGTCTGGGTCTGTTCGGCCAGTTGCTCGTTGGTCTGCTCCAGCTCGGCCTGCTGGGTTTCCAGGTGCGCCTGGGACTCCTTGAGGATGCGCGACTGTTCTTCGAGTTCTTCGTTGGCGGTCTTGAGTTCTTCCTGCTGGACCTGCAGTTCTTCGTTGAGCTGCTGGGTTTCGGCCAGCACTTCCTGCAGGCGTTGGCGATAACGGGCGGCTTCGATGGAGGTGCCGATATTGCCGGCGATCAGCTCCAGCAGTTCGACGTCGCGCTCCTCCAGCGGGCGCAAAAAGCCCAGTTCGATCACACCGTTGACGCGGTCGTCATCGCTGGTGGGAACCACCAGCACGCTGCGGGTCGAGCCTTCCCCCAGGCCGGAGCTGACCTTGAAGTAGTCCACCGGCACGTCGTCCAGGCGAATCAGGCGATCGAGCTGGGCGGCCTGCCCGACGATGCCCTCATCGCTGTAGATCGACTGCTCCAGCTGTTCCTGCTCGCGGGAGAAGCCATAGGTGGCCACACGCTTGAGGCCGCCGTGCTCTTCGCGCACATACAGCGCCGCCACCGCCGAGCCCATGTATTGGGCAAAGAACTGCAGGATATTGCGCCCGAGCATGTTCAAGGTCAGTTGGCCGAGCACCTGTTCGGCCAGTTCGGTCTGGCCGTTACGCAGCCATGCCTGCCGCTCCAGGCGTTGTGCGATCTTCTGTTGTGACGCGAGGTTTGCGCTGTAACTAACTGACAGGGCGATTAAATTTTTTCTACCGATATAGGCCAGGATCCCGCTCAGGCCGAGAACGAACAACAGATAGAGAGTGACGCTTATCACCGTGGTGCGCGTGACTTGTTCATTGCGAGTGATCCGGAACTGCTGCTCCATCGCCACCGCGTCTTCGTATTCCTTGCGAATTTCGTCGGTCAGGCGCTTGCCCCGGCCGGACTTGACGGCGTTGCGATAGTCACCGCTTTCGCGCTGCAGGTCGATCATCGACTGGGCGTATTTGTTCCATTCGGCTTGCAGGGCTTCCAGGCGTTTCAGACGGTCCACCTGTTGCGGGTTGTCCGCCACCAGCTCCTGCAGGTTACGCAGGTCGGCAATGATGCGCGGCTTGGCCACTTCGTACGGGTCGAGGAAGTGCTCGTCCCCGGTGATCAGGAAACCACGCATGCCGGTTTCAAGATCGACGGTCAGCTTGGACGACTCGTTGAGGTTGTTGATGACCCGGTCCGTGTGTTCCACCCACTGGATCACCGAGAGCAAATAGCTGATCAGACAGACGAAGAACACCGCGCTGAGCACGCCCACACCCAGGGGCAATGCCACGTTTCGGCTGAGCAGTGTACGAAAGCTCTTTTCATCGACGGACGACGCGGGAGTCATGGGCATGCCTTGGCCAAATAGGGAAAAACCGGGAGTTTGCCCCAAAGTGCCGGTAGAGGGCTACGTTTCTGACGCGGATTAAGGTTTAAACACATGAACACCTCAAACTTGCCACCGCCGATGCCCGACATTTATGGAACCAATGCCGGAGGAACACCTGGGTGCGTCCCCGACACTCAACAGAGGTCTGAGTCGGGTCCAGGGAGGACCAACAACCAAAGGTAATGAAGATGGCATCCTCAATGAGCCTCCAGCCACGGCCCCAGGTTATAGATCACTCCATTGCATCGACGCCTGCTCAGTCGCAGGCCACCCCTGGTAACACCCTGTCCATACACAGCGACCCAACTTCCACACCTGCACGACGCTCCTCGGATGAGTCGCTGCCTCTTTCACCACAAGCACGCGCACAGGCAAACGCACAGAACTGGAAAAACCTCGCGCACCAGCTCACCGAGGTGACGAAGAGCCTGGAAGAGGACGCGACTCCAGCAGCCGTGTTGTCACATTTGAAAACCACTCAAACAGTCATTGATCCACACTCGACCTTTCACGCGTCCGGCGCGCCGGGCAGCGACTCCACTGTCAACCTGGAAAGCTTTATCAAGCACCATGATTTACCTATCCCTGAAACCCGAGCCGACCTGGTTCACTTGGCTGATGCCGCGAACGCCCGCGCCCTGGAACCGCCGCTGGGTGATCTCGGTGGGGGCTTATCCTGGCCCCTTCCCCTGACCCTGGAACAACGGCACAAGATACGGGTCATCGTCGAGTCCAGCATCCTGCGCGGCAATATCCGGACCGAGCCCGCCTTACTCCGGGCGGAGCTGGCCAAAGGGGCGCTGGGTGCGCTTATCAAGGCCAGCGCTCTTTCGGAGGTCGAACTGCAAGACCCGGCCAGGGCGCTGGACACCCTGCTCAAGTCCCCGATGGCCCAGACAATAGGGCAAGGGATCCAGGACGGGCTGAATGGTATCGCCACGCCAGCCAGTATCAGCGATTACGTGTTGGCCGCCCTTCACATCGGTCTCGATCGTGAGTCCGTCGGGTTGCCTGTGAGAAATTCAATCGCCGGCTTTGACTTGGGCCATCAAGACTATTGGGGCCTGCCACCGTCAGCCATCGTCCAGGGGCTCAGTAAACATCTGGTGACTAAAGGCAGGGCCACGACGGCCACAGCCAAGCTGGCCACCCACCTGTTGCTGTCACGCATAGCGCCCCAGTTCCTGGTCAAGGACATTCCCGACACACTGGTGAACGGCAGCCAGGCCTGGGTGAGTTTCTGCCTTGCGGTGGCCAAGGTCGAAGCGAGTGCGCCGGGGACCGCATCGCAGATGAGCTACGGCCAGGTCATGAGTGCCGCACAAGCCTTGAATGGTCCTGCGGAACACGCCATCACGCCGTTGTTACTGGATTGGGGAGTGTCCAATGGTCTGGTCGAAAAGAAGGACGATGCCCTCTACACCCCTGAGGAAGTGGACAGCATCCGGACCGCGTTCAATGAGCAGTTAAGCGCCAGAATCAAGGCCTCCCAATTAATCACTGCCGAGATTCCAAGTAGAAAAGCCATCGCCCTGGAAAAACTCAAGGAGCATTTTGGTGAGCGCACGGACTTTGAGTCGAAAAGTCTCTCAACTGTCACCGATGACAAAGCCAAGCAACTGGATGGCAAGTACTCGATGCTGGACATGGCCATGATGGGCATCAACGTCAACTGGAAAACCGACGACCCTGACCTTCCGATCGATGTGATCAATCAGCAACCCCGGCTCAACGTCAATGGGATATTTCTAGAGCAATACGAATCGGCGATCAAATCACTCGAAGAAGGCATTCAGACCCAGGTAAAACACATGATTTCCGAGCTGCCACTGGACGATCGGAAAAACCTGGAGTTCGGTAAAATCGAATTATTTCAATACAACCAATACAAGATTGGAAGGGGTTTCATAAACCCGGCCACCTTCCAATCCAGGCTCAATGAATTGCTGGTAAGAACCGAAAGGCAGGTTGACGGAGAAACCCAGGTCAATGTTTATGAGATCGATATCCGGAACAAACGCATCGTCAAGCGACAGAGTGAGGCAGCCATTACGCGGGGTGGATGGCGCGACGCGAATATATCGACCGAAGTAGAAAAGTTCGCCCCTGAGCACAAGGACCGGCTCGAGCGAGAACAGCCGCCGGAGGACCCTTCTCGTCCCCCATCGAGTTTCACCTCTACCCGAACACACGACCTGGCAGGCGCTTTTTTTGAGCACCTTGGTATCAGGAACCAATGGCAGCAAGCCAGGGGAAGCACGACACTCGATCAGCAGAAAGAAAGTGATGAGCGACTCAAGCAGTTTTCTCTCAACTTGATTCCCTTGAGATCGGCCATTGTCAACTTTCGTGACGGTGACTATGAAGCCGGGCTTTTCGACCTCGGCCTGGATGCTCTCGGGCTGCTGACCATGGGTTACGGTGCTGCCGCAAAGCTCGCCAAGGTGGCTGCATCCTCGGCGTCCGCTGCCGTAAAGGCATTGCAGGCGGGTCGCATCATCGGCAGTAGCCTTATCAGCTCGCTCAACCCGTTGAGCGGAGTGAGGGGCGCGGCGACGGGAGCCGCCAAGCTCGCCACGCGCGGCGCAAGATTTCTCGGCGATTCCGGGCAGGTACTGATCAACAAGGTGCGTGGCGCATCCGGAAGCTATGACCTGTTGAAGGCCGCAAACAAGGAATACGGCACCGCAACCATCGGATCGTTCAAGGCTGCCGAGGGTAATATCGACGGGATCGCCGTACACCGGGACGGGAACTGGTATGCGTACGACGCGGTCAAGCAGCAACCCTTTGGCGCCCCCTTGCAAGACTTCACCCCCATTAATGGCAGGGTGACAACTATCAACGATGCTACCCCTCTGAACGGGTCTCATCATGAGGGGTTCAAGCAAAACCTGGAACGGGCGCAACAGCCGCAGAATCGTTCCGACTTAAATCGCGGCTACGACCATGGGGAAGTGACAAAACTTCGTAATTACCATTCCAATATCAGCGGCAGTGGTCTCATCGAGCTGATTTCCGACCCAAGCCTGACAGCGGAGGAGATTGGCATACTCGCCAAGCAAATAAAATTAAAGGCAATTGAGGAAGCCAAGTACGCCTCTCAACTGCTTAATGCCGACGTCAAGGCTCCGGGTGTGCAGTTGACTCCTGCCTCACAGCATCACTACCTCGCCCATGTCGACCCCGCGTCACGGGGCGAATGCGCCGCAATGGCAAATACGATGGCCATGGCTATCGAGCAAGGAAAGGAGGATCTATTCCTGACGAATCTTTACCGCGCAGCGGCCTCTCCGCTCACGCAGCAATCGCAAAAATTCATCAAGACGCTGAGGTCTTTCCAGGACGTCGCTGGTCATAAGATAAGTTATCACTTAGATCAACCCTTCAAGAAATTGAATGTCGCGCAGATCATTGAGGATCTCACCAACTCCCCTACATCGAAGACACTCAGAATCGGTGAAAAAGACCATGGATTAATTGCCGGCATCAGGGTCAAGGATGGGACTACGGATTGGTTTTTCTACGACCCAAACGCGGGATTGGTAAAGTTTCAAACATTGCAATCCATGCAAGAGGGATTGGATAAAGTGTTAAGTAGCGGATTGACTGCCCCAACACGAAATCCCTATGGCACAAAACGCGGGACGATCGAGTACAACGTCAGTGAGTTCCATTCTCGCGACGTGGTTTACGACAAGGTTGACGACTTGGCCGTAGCGCATCTGGTCTTTACGCCGCTATGAAGTACGGTTTCGGGCATTGAGTCCGCTGAGCCTCCTCGCCTCGTTTGAAGGCGTGAGGCTCAGGTGCGCGGCCAACACTGATGGGCCCCGTGCTCAACCAGACAAAAAATGCCCCTGCTTCTCTTTCCCAAACGGGACATTCTGGCCCGTTGCCGTCACAATACTCGCCTGCTGTGGGAACTTGCCGAGATTGACGCGACTCATTAGAGAATGGTCTTTCAACCGCTAAAGACCTGCACCTCCATTTTTTCGGGAACCCTCATTATGTCTTCAGCCCCCTCCACCCTCCTTGTCGTCGAAGACGATGCCATCGTGCGCATGTTGATCGTTGATGTGCTCGAAGAGTTGGAGTTCCTGGTGCTTGAAGCTGCAGACGCTGAAGAAGCCTTGAAGATTGTCGAAAATGCCGCGCAGCACCTCGACCTGATGATGACCGACGTCGGCCTGCCGGACATGGACGGCAAGCAATTGGCAGCCAAGGTGCGTGAAGTGCGGCCCACCCTGCCGATCCTGTTTGCCAGCGGCTATGCCGAGAACATCGATGTACCCGCCGGCATGCAGGTGATCGCCAAGCCGTTCTCCATCGATCAATTGCGCGATAAAGTCAAATCGATGCTGCCTTCCGCCTGACCCTCCTCTTTTACACAGTGCCGCCCATCAAGGCGGTTTTTTGTGCGTCTTTACTCACAGGTTCAAGCCGCCGTACGGGTCGGCATTGACGAGTTCGCATAATTCGCAGGGATTAACGTGACGTTCGGAAAATAAAACAGGAAACTCATCGCCTTTATTCCCCGTCAGTCAAACGCACTTTGGAAGGACGCGACAACATGATTGGAAAACCGACGCGCCTGCTGTTGGCGAGCCTCTCGATACTCATGAGTACCGGCGCCTGGGCCGATTTCACCGCCACCCCCAGCGAAGCCCGGGCCATCGCCAAGGAAGCCTACCTGTATGGCTACCCGGTGGTGGAGATGTACAAGACGCTCTACACCCAGGCCGTCGACAAGGGCGGCGCCAACTTCAAGGCGCCGTTCAACCATATCGGCAATACAGCTCAGGTGTTCACCCCCAAGGACACCGCGGTCGTCACCCCGAACCTGGACACGCCCTACTCCTTTGTCTGGCTGGACCTGCGCAGCGAGCCTCAGGTCCTGACACTGCCCAGGATCGAAGACAACCGTTATTACTCGGTGCAGTTGATCGACCTCTATACGCAGAACATCGCCTACCTGGGCACCCGCAGCACCGGCAACAACGGCGGCCACTACATGGTCGCCGGCCCTGACTGGAAAGGTCAGCAGCCGGTCAACGTGGACCGTGTGGTGTACAGCGAAAGCAACATCGCCTACGCCCTCTACCGTACGCAGTTGTTCGACGAGAAGGACCTGAACAAGGTCAAGCAGATCCAGAACGGCTACAAAGTACAGTCACTGAGCAGCTACGTGAAGCAAGCCGCGCCGGCCAAGGCTCCGAAAGTGGAGTGGCCCAAGCCCATGGCGACCATGACCGAAGGCCCGCAACTGTTTCGCTACCTGAACTTCATGCTGGCCTTCGCCGCGCCCCAGGACAGCGAGAAAGACCTGCTGGCGCGCTTCGCCAGGATCGGTATCGCCCCAGGCGCGCCCTTCAAGGTCAAGGCGTTGACCGCTGAACAGCGCAAGGCCCTGGAAGACGGTATCTCCGATGCCCGCGCCGAGTTTGCCGCGTTCAAAAAGGACAAGGTCGACACCCATCAGGTCTCCAGTGCCGATTTGTACGGCAGCCGCGACCACCTGAACAACAACTACCTGTACCGCTATGCCGGTGCGGACATGGGGATTTTCGGTAACTCCGGCGATGAGGTCGCGTACCTGAGCTACGTCATCGACAGCGAGGGCAAGCCTGCCAACGGCGCACGCCACAGCTACACCGTGCATTTCGCCAAGGACCAGTTGCCGCCAGCCGATGCGTTCTGGTCGCTGACCATGTACGACGCCAAGACCAAGCAGCTGGTGCCCAACCACAAGAAACGCTACCTGATCAACTCGCGCATGCTCTCCAGCCTTAAGCGGGACGCCGACGGTGGCCTGACCCTGGCTTTGCAGCACCACGAGCCACCGAAGGCCGAGCAGAGCAACTGGCTGCCGGCCCCACCGGGTCCGTTTTACGCCGTACTGCGGATTTATCTGCCCAAGCCTGAAGTGGGTAACGGCCAGTGGAAGCTGCCGCCGTTGACGCCACTGAAGTAACACCACGTGCCCGGTCGCCGCAGGGATGGACCGGGCCTGTCCTGCCGCGAGCGCTACCCCCTGATACCGCTGGTTTATCAACCCGTAAAACCGGTAATGTGCGCGCGATTGCCTAAGGAGTTGCACTGCGCATGACTTGCTGGAATGTCCTTGGCCTGGCGCCGGATGCCGATAGCCGCACGATCAAGCGCACCTATGCGGCGCTACTGAAGAAAACCCGGCCGGATGACGACCCCGAAGGTTTCCAGCGCCTGCGCGAAGCCTACGAGGCTGCGCTGGAGTGGAGCCAAAGCCGGCAGGACGCTGACGAAGTCGTTATCGAAACCCAGGGCGATAGCCTGGGCGTGCAGTATCAAGCGGCAATGACCAATGGCAGTGCGCTGCACTTTGAAATCCATCTATTGCTGCGCGCTATCGAGGGGCATCTCACCCCCGAAGAAGCCCGCTGGGCCTTTGAAACCTTCAACTGGCTGACGGCGTGGCAACGCCTGGAGTTGCCCGACGAGCTGATCGAAAAGCTCGAGCGCAAGCACCGCAGCGCCCTGCAGAACCCGTTGCGCCAGGCTCTGGAGCAACAGGACGACGCCGCGTTCCTGACTGCCTATGCCGCGCGCGCCGAGCATCCCTGGGTCAACAATCATCCCCATGCCGAGTGGTTCAACCAATGGCTGGCCCGCCTGTTGGCGCAGAATCACTACTGGTCGAGCACGGTCTTCGACGCGGTGTGCGCCGGCCAGCACTGGCATGGCGGCGCCGGTCATGACTGCCCGGCGCAAGATTGGGCGCGGCTGTTGCAACGCCAGCAAGGCCCGGTCTTCATGGCACGCCAACGGGCACTGGCAGCCGAAGCGCCCAACAGCCCGCAACAACGTGCCGCCCGGCTGCTATTGGCACCGATGAGCCTGGGTCAGCGCCGTGCCTTCGCCCAACGCTTCGATGAACATGACTGGAAAGCCTGCCAGGCACTCAGCGCAGATATCTACGCCGACCATGTGGCCGAAGCCGAAGCGATGCCCGGCGGTACCGTGTATTTCTGGCAAGGGTGGGACACGGCCATGGACACCTGGCCCTGGATTGTCGCACTGGTATTGAGCTGCCTGGTGGGCGTACTGGTGAATGCCGAGCCCCTGGCCGGCAATGTGCTGCCGTCCCTGGGCTACGGCCTGCTGTGGTCGTTGGGCGCCGTGATAGGTGCCGGATTGGCTTGGCAGGTCTGGCGCCCGCTGGCTCATCAGTACCGCGTGCTCGATGAACGACTCAGTGAGCGCCTGCCGCGCTGGTTCAGCCCTACTCACCTGCCGTTGTTGCCGATACGGGACCTGCTGCCAGGGCTGGCCCTTGCCGCAGCGCTGGGTTACGCGTTCGGCCCGTTTGCCAGCCTGGCGCTGGTCGCGACCCTGGCGGTTATCGGCGTGATCAAGCGGCCCTTCATGAACAGCCACACCCCCTGGACCGCCCGCCACCCACGCTGGACGGCCCTGGGCATGGTGCTGTTGGTCACCAGTGGGATTGTGCTGTGCGCCGGCTTGACGGTGCTCGACAACCAGCAATACGTGACCCGTAACCAGGGCCTGCAACAGTGGCCCGAACGCCTGTGCAGCCGCATGCCTCGCTCCGCCCCCGACTGTCAGGCGCCCGCCACCCAGGCACAGTGGTATGGCCAGGAGGCCGCGCAATGAATCCGAAATGGTTGTTACCCATCAGCCTGGTATTGGGCCTGGGATTGCTCGGTGTGGCCGGCGCCACCAAACCCCTGCAACGCGTGCAATTATGGCTCGACCAACGGGACAGCCCTTCCACCGCAACGGCCAGCGCACTGGCCCCGATCATTGACTGCGTGAACCGCATTGATCGCGATACGCGCCTGGCGTACTACCGTATGCGTTCGACACAGCCCGAAGCGCCCACCCAGGATAAGTTTGGCGACCGTGACGAGCCCGAGCCACGCCTTATCCAAGCGGCGGTCTGTTCGCAGCTGTACACACTCAAACTGGAGCGCCAGCAGCCCGGAAGCCACCTCGGTACTCTCGCCACGGTGTATGCCGACAAGCTGAATAAATTCACCTCGCTGGCGGACATGGTTGACCCGATACAAACCGAAGGTATGCCGTCGAACATGCGCCAGTTTGTGGCGCAGGCCATGAACAAGAGTCTGGAAGGGAAACTGGCTCAGCGGGGCGAAGAATACCTGCGGGCATCCGCCGAGTTACGCACCCAGTTGGAAAACGAAGACATCCATCTGCGTCCGGTACAACTGGCGCGAATCGAATCGCGCTTCGGCCGGGACCTGCATTGGCACCTGCTCAACCATATGATCGCGGCCCGCCAGGCGATGAACCGGATTGACCAGGGTGTCCGCGACGCCAGCCTGACGCCCCAGCAACTGCTCAGCTTGATCGAGACGCTGCAACAGGCCAGCGATGCCAGCAGGGACTTCCTGGTAAAAATGCCGCGCAGCAAACGTGAGGAGGAAGCCACTCACCTCTGGTACGCCACCCGCGCGTCAGCCGACGGGTACCTCCAGGCGTTGCGCACCCTGCATCAGCACTGGCGGGAACATGCCTCGCCGCAGCAACTCAGTGACGACTACTACGTCATCACCCGTCGCTACGACGCCCTGCTCAGCTACTACAACAAACCCGCCAGGAATGCGTTCTAGTCCCTAGTGTTTTTTCAGCTTCACATACGACTGATGCAAGTCCGACGCCCAGCCATCGATCACGCCTTTCACGTCATCGGCCTTCATCACCTGCGAGTCGTTGGACAGCGGCTTGCCCGTGCCCTTGCGCACCACTTGGGCGAGCACCTTGCCACTGGCACCGTCGAGGAACTGCGCCTCGGTGCCGAGGGTGGTTTCCTGGTCGCGGATGCCGGTACCGGTACTCACCGCTGCCGCCACCAGGGCCACGGGCACGAATTCATAGGGTTTGAGGCCTTCGGCCTTGCTGCTGACGGCGGTGATCGCCGCACGTACCACCATCACACCGGGGCCGGGCCCGTTGGCCAGGGGCAGTGATTTGCCCAGCTCACGCTTGAGCGCCTGGTTGAAGTAGGTGTTGATGCCATTGAGGGTGCTGTCGGGGATTTTCGTGGTGGCCTGGGGCTTGGGGTAGAACTGCGTCGGTTCGATATACACCGCGGTATAGCGGCTCAGGTCAAGTTGGGGGTCTACCCAGCGCATCACTTCGACCCCCGAAGGCGACTTGGCTTCCTTGAGTTGGCTGTAGTCGGACAGAAAGCCTGAGTACTCGTCCGGTTGGGTGACCTTGCTGGCGCAGCCGGCCATTGCGATGGAAGCCACGCACAGCGTACTGATCATTAGCCTTAGTTTCATCATTGAACTCCCTGGCGATCATCATCGAAACATGGAGCTGTAGGTATAGCCAATCCTGGGCAAAAAATGCGTATTTCCACCCAGTGTTTGACACACCGGCGTCCCCATCGACGTTGCGCGAAGCGGGAGTCCCTCAGCCGCGTTCGCGCGGAATCAGGCTCTGCAACTGCGAGGCCAGGAAATTGGCGTCGAAGCCAAAGGTGTCCGGGTCTTTGAGGCCATTGGTTTTCTTCCACAGCCAGTCGTTTTTGTCGGCCGGCAGCACCAGCGACACGCTGCCGTGGCGGGCAGCGGTCAAGCCCATCACCGACACGGAGATCAAGCCGCCCACGCCCATGACTTCAGGCACGAACTCCACGGTCTTGCCAGTGATCTGCACCAGCAGCTTTTCAGTCTTGAAAGTCGAGGTTTCCACCGGCACGCCCGGCCCGCTGGCGACATAGGCTTCACGGTGCACCTCAAGCAGGCCGACGCTCTTGACCGGCTCCAGCCATTGCTCGATCTGCCCGAACAGCTCGTCGAGCTTGTGCGTCCAGCGCGCCGACTGCACATCGAACTGTTGCTTCTTGTGCGCTTCGCTATCGGCGTAATGACGAAGCATCTCGCCCAGTTGCTGTACATCGTCCATTGCAGATTTCCTTGGGTGTGCCAGGTTGCGATGCCCGATCATGGCAGATGCGGCCACTCACCGTACGATTAACGCTGACAGGCCAGTGGGCCTGCTTGTCGACTGATCCGCTGTAATGAGCTTTTTCTGAGCCTGTTTTGTTTTTCCCGCGTTTCCTACAGTGCCCGCCACTTGGAGCCGTGGGAGGACTGAGCATGAACACAGCAACAACCGGGCAGGCCTACAACTATAAAGTCGTCCGCCAATTCGTGATCGCCACCCTGGTGTGGGGCGTGGTGGGCATGGCCATGGGCGTGTGGATCGCTTCGCAACTGGTCTGGCCGCAGATGAACCTGGACCTGCCCTGGACCACGTTCGGCCGGTTGCGGCCGTTGCACACCAGCCTGGTGATCTTTGGCTTCGCCGGCAGTGCGCAATTTGCCGCCAGCTACTATGCGGTGCAACGGACCTGCCAGGTGCGCCTGTTTTCCGACCGTCTCGCCGCGTTTACCTTCTGGGGCTGGCAGTCGGTGATCGTGATCATGCTGGTCAGCCTGCCCCTGGGCTACACCACCACCAAGGAATACGCCGAGATCGAGTTTTCCGGCGCGGTGTGGATGACCGTGGTGTGGGTGGCCTACGCCATTGTGTTCTTCACCACGGTGGTAAGGCGCAAGACCCAACATATCTATGTGGGCAACTGGTTTTTCGGCGCGTTTATCCTGGTGATCGCCATGTTGCACGTGGTCAATCACCTGGCGATCCCGGTGGATTGGTTCAAGTCCTACCCGGTGTATTCCGGCGCGACCGATGCCATGGTGCAGTGGTGGTACGGGCATAACGCCGTGGGCTTTTTCCTGACCACCGGTTTCCTGGGGATGATGTATTACTTCGTACCCAAGCAGGTGGGCCGGCCGGTGTACTCCTATCGCCTGTCCATCGTGCACTTCTGGGCGCTGATCACCCTGTACATCTGGGCCGGCCCGCACCATTTGCACTACACCGCCTTGCCCGATTGGGCGCAGTCACTGGGCATGGCGATGTCGCTGATCCTGCTGGCCCCGAGCTGGGGCGGCATGATCAACGGCATGATGACCTTGTCCGGTGCCTGGCATAAGCTGCGCACCGACCCGATCCTGCGTTTCCTGGTGCTGTCCCTTGCGTTCTATGGCATGTCGACCTTCGAAGGCCCGATGATGGCGATCAAGACCGTCAACGCCCTCTCCCACTACACCGACTGGACCATCGGCCACGTACACGCCGGCGCCCTGGGCTGGGTGGCGATGATCACCTTTGGCTCGCTGTACCACATGATCCCCCAGCTGTTCGGCCGCGAGCAGATGCACAGCGTGGCGCTGATCAACCTGCACTTCTGGCTGGCAACCATCGGCACGGTGCTGTACATCGCGTCGATGTGGGTCAACGGCATTACCCAAGGCCTGATGTGGCGAGCGGTGAACGACGACGGCACCCTCACCTACTCGTTTGTCGAAGCCTTGCAGGCCAGCCATCCGGGGTTTGTGGTGCGGTTTGCGGGGGGCGTGTTTTTCCTCACGGGCATGTTGCTGATGGCCTACAACACTTGGCGCACGGTGCGGGTCGCAGACTTGAACGTGGCCCGGCTCGATGCGCGGATCGCCTGATATGTGGAGCGTGCTGATCGTGGTGTGCCTGTACGCTGCGGTGGAGTATTGCCTGCGCGGGCAGTCCGAGACGAGCCTGGACGAAGCCAGCATGTTGCCGTTCGCCGACGACCCGGAGGTGGCGCGGCGCGTGGAGCAGGCCACGGGCAAACCCATCCACGCCATTGCCGCGGAGCAACCCCGGCCGGGATGGGTTAACCTGGACATGTGAAACTGCTCCGGTCATTTGGCGGGCAACTGCGTATGACTATTCAGCGGCCGATGGGTAAGGTGAAGCGACCTTCCCTGTCAGGAGCATCGCATGCGCACCATCGGCCTTATCGGCGGCATGAGCTGGGAGTCCAGCGCCGAGTACTACCGCATCATCAACCAACGCGTGCGCGACCAGCTCGGCCCGCTGCGCTCGGCACAGCTGTTGATGTACAGCGTGGACTTCGGCCCGGTGGAACAGGCCCAGCACGCCGGGCGCTGGGATGACACCGCGCTGATCCTGGAAGACGCCGCGCGCCGTTTGCAGGCCGGCGGTGCCGAGTGTGTAGTGCTGTGTACCAACACCATGCATTTGGTGGCGCCGCGTATCGAGGCGGCGGTGTCGATTCCCTTCCTGCATATCGCCGATGCGGCCGCTGCGGCGGCGGTGGCAGCCGGCACCCTGACCGTCGGCTTGCTCGGCACCGCGTTCACCATGGAGCAGGATTTTCTCACGTCACGCCTGGCCGCCCAGGGCCTCACCGTGCTGGTGCCGGACGCGGAGGAACGCCGCGCCGTGCACCGGATCATCTATGAGGAGTTGTGCGTCGGCGTGATCAGCGATGCATCACGCCAGGTTTACCTGCGGGTCATCGAGTCCCTGGCCGCACGGGGTGCCCAGGCGGTCATCCTCGGCTGCACGGAAATCAGCCTGCTGGTCAAGCCCGAACACAGCGACCTGCCGCTGCTGGACACCACCGAGCTGCATGCGCAGGCTGCGGTGGCGTTTGCGCTCGCGGATTAAGCTGACTGGCGCAGGCGCGCCATGCTCAGGGTGTCGACAAACACCCCATCGCGCAGGGCGTAGTCACGCAAGCGCCCTTCGACCTCGAAGCCGAACTTGCGGTACAGGTGATGCGCGGCTTCGTTGTCGGCGTACACCGTGAGTTCCACCCGGTGCAGGTTCATCCAGTTGTCGGCCACGTCCAGCGCGGCCGTCAACAGCCGAGAGCCTACGCCCTTGCCCTGCCAGGCCGTCGCCACACCCATGCCGAACGAACCGACATGGGCCTGGCGTACGCGCAGGTACTGTTCCAGGCCCAGTTGGCCGATCACCTCGCCGCCGTGCACCGCCACCAGTTGAAGGCGCCGCTCGTTGTCCATCACCAGGCGCTTGCGCCACGCCTCGACCGACTGGAACGGCATCTGCAGCACCTGCCGGCACACGGCCGGTTCGTTATAGAGCGCCGCGACACCTTCAAGGTGGGCCTCGGTAAAGCGCTGGATCACGATATGGGGTTCAGGTGCGTGCATGGGGTTTCATCCTTTGAAAGACACGTGGCCGGCCAGTGTAGAGGCCATGCCTGCTCCCTGGCTAGGACGCCGGCACGGTCGTCCATAACGACGGCCAGTCGCCGTAACCGACACCGGTGCAGCGCGGCATCCTATGAAACTCACTGAGCTGGAACGCCTTGCCGTCAAACACCCAGACACCACCACCGCCACAGTCACCGATGCCGCGCTGCTTGTAGAAATAACTCAAGGTGCCGGTGGCTTCGTCATAGCCCACCGAGCCTTGCAGCGCAGCGCCGTCCAACGGCAAGGGCTCAAGCGCCAGCGGCGTTTGCGCATAGGGCGCCTGACGCTGGCGGCTGACCACGTCGAACTCACAGTTGTAGGCCGCGCAGTCGTAACGCACCACCGTCATCGCCTGTTGCGCCGTCAGCGCCCCGGCCTTTGCCTCGGGCTCACCCTCCTCCGGCGTCACGGCCTGCAATGCGGCGGCCACCAGGCCGGCCTGTTCCTGCGCGGTCAACGCCGGCGGCGCAGGGAACTTGCGCAGCACCGGTGTCGGCAAACGTGGCGGCACCTCACGGGCCGGCGCTTTTCCGGGGCGTGCCAGGGCCGTCACGTTATCCACCCGCCCCTGCACCGCATCCATCAACAGCAGCGAAGCGCTCAGGCCGCTCAGCGACACATGGGCCTGCTCATCGCCCGGCAATTGCAGGCGCTGGCCATTGCGCAAACGCTGCAACCAGCGCCGCGCCGCAGCGTCCTCGATCACGCCATAAGACTGCACTTCGGGATCGCCGCCCTGATCGTCCAGTTCCACATGCAGATCCCGGGTCAGCTCCAGGCCCAGCGGCTGGCCGTCCAACAGCAAGGTCGAAAGATCCAGCGCTTCGCCGCGGTGGTCGAAGCGCAGGCGCAGATACCCTTCGGGACCGGCCTGATGCCAGATATGCAAGGTCAGGGAGCTGTAGTCTTCTTCATCGACGCCACTGGGCGCGCTGAGGGCATGGCAATTGCGCAGGTTATCGCACCCGGTGACCCAGTTCTTGATTTCCCGCAGCAGCGGTACGGTTTCAGCGGGCGGTTGAGCGAAGGCCTGGGTGGCGCTGCCGGTCAGCAGCAGGGCGAGGAGTACGGGGCGCAGCATGGGGACTCTCCGTGTCGAAAAATGACGCGGATTGTCCCATGTTCGACGTGATGCGTCAGCGCTTGGCCGCCACACGCCACACCCGCGCAATATCCGCCGCGCGCTCGCGCAGCAAACGCGGTGCCTCGCTGCAGGCCTGCTCCAGGCCCATCGGGCCGCTCGGCAAGGCAAACGCCGCTACCACGCCATGGGCATACATCTGCTCGTAGCCGTCGCCCAGGGTGCCGGCGATGACGACCACCGGGACGCCATGTTGCCGGGCGATGCGGGCCACGCCGAAGGGGGTTTTGCCGCGCAGGGTCTGGGCGTCGAAGCGGCCTTCGCCGGTGATGACCAGGTCGGCGCCGCGTACGGCTTCGTCAAGTCCCACCAATTCGGCGACGACTTCCACGCCCGCGCGGAACTGCGCGCCGAGGAACGCCTTGGCGGCGAAACCCAGGCCGCCGGCGGCGCCGCTGCCGGGCTCGTCGCGCACGTCCTTGGGCAGGACGTTGGCGCAGTGATCGGCGAAGTGGCCGAGGGCGGCGTCCAGTTGTTGTACCTGCTCGGGGTTGGCGCCTTTTTGCGGGCCGAATATCGCCGAGGCGCCGTGGGGGCCGCACAGCGGGTTGTTCACATCGGCGGCGATTTCAAAGCGTACCTGGGCCAGGCGCGGGTCGAGTTTTTCCAGGTTGATACGTGCCAGTCGTGACAAGGCCAGGCCTCCCGGCGGCAAGGCCTGATCCGCAGCGTCGAACAGTTGCACGCCCAGGGCCTGCATCGCCCCCGCGCCGCCGTCGTTGGTGGCGCTGCCGCCAATCGCCAGGATGATGCGCCGGGCACCCAGGTCCAGGGCCGCGCGAATCAGCTCGCCGGTGCCGTAGGTGCTGCTGGTGCACGCATCGCGCTGGCCTGGCGCTACCAATTGCAGGCCGCTGGCTTCGGCCATTTCGATGATCGCGGTGTGGCTGTCGGCCAGCCAGCCCCAACGTGCTTCCACCGCGGTGCCCAAAGGCCCGCGCACCGCCTGGCGGCGCAATTGGCCGTTACAGGCGGCGAGCACCGCGTCCACCGTGCCTTCACCACCGTCCGCCATCGGGCACTGGATCAGCTGTGCGTCCGGCCAGACTTGCGCCAACCCTGCGGCAATGGCCTGGGCGACGCCCTCGGCACTCAGGCTGTCCTTGAACGAGTCGGGGGCGATGATGACTTTCATGGGCTTTCTCCGGTTTTTATCACGCCCATGCTGCCAGTTGGCACCGCCGCTGACGCCGGTCCGATGCACAAGTACGAGTAAGGTTTGTTGTTCATTCCGACAAAGCCTGGGGCAATAGCTGCACGCCGAGGTACAGCGCCAACATGCCATCCAGGGTCAGCGGGTCGACGCCGCTGAGTTCGGCGATGCGCTCCATACGATAACGCAGGCTGTTGCGGTGAATGCCGAGGGCGTCGGCACAGGCCTGGCTTTGCCCGTCGTGTTCGCACCAACTGCGCAGCGTGGCCAGGAGTTGGCCGTTGCTGTCCTTGGCCAGCACCTTGCGCAAGGGGTTGAGCAGTTCGTCGAGGGCATCGTCGTTGCGATGACGCCAGAGCATCACGGGCAGGCGGTAGCGGTTGAGGGTCAACAGCCGCGAGTGCGGCAGTACATCGCGACCGTAGGCCAGCAAATCGCCGACGCGACGATAACAACGGCGCAGCCCCGCCAGCCCATCGGCCTGCCCGCCCACCGCCACACGCAGGATATTCCAGCCCAGGCCTTCGAGTTTTTCCAACAGGCGCGGATTGTCGACGGGCACGGCGGCAGGCCGGCACCACAACAGGGAAAACTGCGCCGAGCTGACACACCAGCTGTCCGGGTAACGCGACGTCAACCAGGTACTCAAGGCCTCCGCTGATTGCCCCGCGCCCAGTTCGAACAGGTACGGCGTGCGCGCCAGCTGCGGCTTGAGGCCCAATTGCCGGGCTTCATCAATCAGACGCGGTGAGTCGCCACCGTCGGCCAGCAACAAGGCCAACAGATCGTCGCAGCGCTGGCGCCGCCACTGTTGCTCGACCTGCTGATGCCGGTGACTGACCAGCATCTCGGCGGTCATGCGCACCAGCTCGGCGTACGTGCGCAAGCCCTCCGGCTCGCCAGTGATACCCAGCACGCCAATCAAGCGCTGATCGTGCATCAGCGGCAGGTTGATGCCCGGCTGCACGCCCTTGAGGTGCTTGGCGGTCTGCCCGTCGATCTCGACCACGCGACCGTTGGCCAGCACCAATTGTGCGCCTTCGTGGCGGGTGTTGATGCGCTCGGGCTCGCCGCTGCCGAGGATCAGGCCCTGGCTGTCCATGACGTTGACGTTATAGGGCAGGATCGCCATGGTGCGATTGACGATATCCTGCGCCAGGTCATGATCCAGCTCGAACATGCGGCCATCTCCTTGAAAGAAAGTCCTTGAAAGCGTGGTTGTTCATCGGCACAGCGCAAAGCATGCATCACTGTGCGCAAGCACAAAGACAGCACCCCGCCACGTGGCCGAGACTCATTGGGCGATCAACGTTACCTTCGCATCGCGAAAAATCATAATAAAGAGAGACTCCCATGTCACAGAGCGCCGCTGTCACACTGGCCACCGATGACGATAAAAACGCCATCTACAAGCGCATTACCCTGCGCCTGATCCCCTTCATTTTCATCTGCTATCTGTTCAACTACCTCGACCGGGTCAACGTTGGCTTTGCCAAGTTGCAGATGCTCGATGCGCTGAAATTCAGCGAAACCGTGTACGGCCTGGGTGCCGGGATCTTCTTTATCGGCTACGTGCTGTGTGGCGTGCCGAGCAACCTGGCGCTGACCAGATTCGGTCCACGGCGCTGGATTGCCTTGATGATGATCGTCTGGGGCACGCTGTCCACCTGCCTGTTGTTCGTCACCACGCCGACGCACTTTTACACCTTGCGCCTGTTTACCGGTGCGGCTGAAGCCGGCTTCTTTCCGGGTGTGGTGCTGTACCTCTCGCAGTGGTTCCCGACGTTTCGCCGTGGGCGGATCATGGCGCTGTTCATGTCGGCGATCCCGGTGTCCGGTTTGCTCGGCAGCCCGTTTTCCGGCTGGATCCTCAACCACTTCGCCGCCGGCCAGGGCGGCCTGGCAGGCTGGCAATGGATGTTCCTGCTGCAAGGCATCCCGACCGTGATCCTCGGCGCCCTCGCCTACTTCCTGCTCAGCGACAGCTTTGCCCATGCCAAGTGGCTCAAGCCCCACGAACGCGCCGTGCTGGAAGCCGACCAGGCCACCGACCTGGCCAACAAGCCGAAAACCACCACCGATTCACTCGCCGAAGTGTTCAAGAACCCGGCGATCTGGGCGTTCGGCCTGATCTACTTCTGCATCCAGAGTGGCGTATACGCCATCAACTTCTGGCTGCCGTCGATCATCAAGAACCTGGGCTTCAGCGATAACCTGGTGATCGGCTGGCTCAGTGCGATTCCGTACCTGCTGGCAGCGGTGTTCATGTTGCTGGTGGGCCGCTCGGCGGACTTGCGCAAGGAGCGTCGCTGGCACTTGGTGGTGCCGATGCTGATGGGCGCCATCGGCCTGGTGATCGCGGTGAACTTCGCCACCACGCCGGCCATCGCCATCCTCGGCCTGACCATCGCCACCATGGGCGCCCTCACCGGCCTGCCGATGTTCTGGCCGGTGCCGACCGCCATGCTCAGCGCAGGCGCAGCCGCCGGCGGCCTGGCGCTGATCAACTCCATGGGCCAGATGGCCGGCTTCCTCAGCCCGTATATCGTCGGTTTTGTGAAGGATACCACCGGGTCCACGGATGTGGCGCTGTACCTGCTGGCGGCGGTGATTGTGGCGGGCAGTGTGCTGGCGTTGCGGATGACGCGGACCTTGAAGGTATAACGCGGTCCATGTGGGAGGGCGGTGCGTCGATTCGACTTGCCCCCTCCCACAATGGGTCTGCGTTTACAGCAGGCCGCCGCCGTTGATATCAATGACAGCACCGGTCATAAACCCATTTTCCATGGCCAGCACATACCCCGCCGCCACGTCCTCGGCCTGCCCCACACGCCCCACCGGCAGCGCGTCCCCCGCCTTGGCCAACATCGCCAGGCGCTGGTCCTCGGCCAACCCCGCATACGCCGGGGTATCAATCACACCAGGGCTAACCACGTTGACCCGACGCGGTGCCAATTCTTTTGCCAACTGCTTGCCCAGGGCTTCAGTGGCGGCGTTGATACCGACTTTGATGAACTGCCCCGGCACCCATTTACGCCCCAGTTGCCCGGAGGTCAGGCTGATGCTGCCGTGCTCATCGAGGAAAGGCAGCGCGTGCTGGATCGCCCGCAAGGCGCCCCAGAGTTTCACGTTGAAGTTGTCCTGAGCATCGCCCAGGTCGGTTTCGGTCAGGGCCTTGGCGCGTACCGAGGGGCCGGAGGTGTACACCAGATGGTCAAACCGCCCGACGGTTTCGAACAACCGTTGCAGGGACGCGGCATCGGTGACGTCCACCGGTTCGCTGCGCAGGCCGTTGTCGCGGCCTGACGATAACCGCCGCCCCGCCAGCACCACCTGGGCACCGCGTGCAGCAGCGGCCTTGGCCACGGCTGCACCGATGCCGCTGCTGCCGCCGATGACGATGACCGTTTTGCCGTTGAGTGAGGAATTCATGGGGTAGTGTCCTGGGTCAGAAAGTGAGCGTTCATCTTCCCAGCTTGGCAATCGGCGAAAAATCCCGGTAAAACGACAAGATCTTTAAAGGATTTTTACAAATGAGCTCAATCCTCGACCTTGAAGTGTTCGCGCGCACCGCCGACACCGGCAGCCTGTCTGCCGCCGCACGCGGGCTCGGCCTGACCCCCGCAGCGGCCAGCATTGCCCTCAAGCGCCTGGAAACCCGCTTGGGTACCCGCCTGCTGGCACGCTCCACCCGCAGCATGCGCCTGACCGAAGAAGGCCGGCGTTACCTCGACAGCGTGCGCGAGGCCCTGGCCGCCTTGGCCGAAGGCGAGCAAGCGCTCAAGCAGCAGAGCCAGGGCCTGACCGGCTTGTTGCAGTTGGCCGCACCCTCGGATTTCGGCCGCAATGTGGTACTGGGCTGGCTGGATGAGTTCAAGCTGGAACACCCGCACATCCGCCTGCAACTACTGCTCAACGACAGCAATGCCGACCTGTTCCGCGACACCGTCGACATCGCCCTGCGCTTCGGCGTCCCACGGGATTCCAGCCTGGTGGCGCTGCCGGTGGTGCCCGATCACCAACGCCTGCCCTGCGCCAGCCCCGACTACCTGGCGCGCCACGGCACGCCGCACACCCCGGCGGAGTTGGCGCAACACAATACGCTGCGGTACATGCGCCAGGGCCGGGCCAACAGCACCTGGTACTTTCGCCAGGGCACCACGTTGCAGGAAGTGGAAGTGACGGGCGACTACCTGAGCGATGACGGCGAGATTGTGCGGCGCTGGGCACTGGCCGGCCACGGCATTGCCTACAAAGCCAACCTCGACATCGCCCGGGACCTCAAGGCCGGACGGCTGGTGCACCTGCTGCCGGACTGGCAGGGCGAACCCACGCCGTTCAACCTGATGTGCCCGCACCGCCTGCAAGTGTCGGAGCGGGTGAAAGTGCTGCACCGGTTTCTGCAAGTGCGTTGCCAGGCCTTGCTGAGTGCATGAAGAAACGCGCGCAGGGCTTGTTCCAGAGCCTGCGAGTCTGGTATTGCATAGGGCACGTCTCACTGCCGCAAGGAGCTTTGCATGATTTACCGCACATTGGGCCAGTCCGGTTTGAAGGTCAGCGCCTTGACCCTGGGCACCATGATGTTTGGCGAACAGACCCACACCGAGGACTCGCTGCGCATCATCGACAAGGCCTGGGACCAGGGCATCAATTTCATCGATACGGCGGATGTCTACACCGGCGGGCGCTCCGAGGAAATCGTCGGCGAGGCCATCGCTCGCCATCGTCAGGATTGGGTGGTGGCGTCGAAAGTCGCCATTGGCCCCACCGAGGGCCTGCCCAACCGCAGTGGCCTGAGCCGCAAGCGCATCTTCAACGCGCTGGAAGCCAGCCTCACCCGCCTCGATACCGACTACCTCGACATCTACTACCTGCACCGCGAAGATCACGACACCCCGCTGGAGGTGACGGTATCGGCCATCGGCGACCTGATTCGCCAGGGCAAGATCCGCTACTGGGGCCTGTCCAACTATCGCGGCTGGCGGATTGCCGAGGTGATCCGCGTCGCCGAGCGCCTGGGCGTGGACAGGCCGGTGATCAGCCAGCCGTTGTACAACATCGTCAACCGCCAGGCTGAAGTCGAACAGATCACCGCCGCTGCCGCGTACGGCCTGGGCGTGGTGCCTTACAGCCCACTGGCGCGCGGCGTGCTCAGCGGCAAGTACGCACCGGACGTGACACCCGAAGCCGGCAGCCGTGCGGCACGCCAGGACAAGCGCATCCTGGAAACCGAATGGCGCGTGGAGTCGTTGCGCATCGCCCAGCAGATCCAGCAATACACCCAGGGCCGTGGCGTGGGGATTGTCGAGTTTGCCATCGCCTGGGTGCTGAATAACGCGGCGGTGAGCTCGGCGATCGTGGGGCCGCGCACTGAGGCGCAGTGGGACGCCTACACCGGCGCGCTGGACGTGAAGATCACGGCTGAGGATGAAGCGTTCATTGATTCGTTGGTAACGCCGGGGCATTCCTCTACGCCGGGGTTCAATGATGTGGGCCATTTTGTCTCGGGCCGAGTGGCGCGCGCATAGCCTGATTGACCAAGTAAGGGTTGCGCAGCGGCCTTGCTGTGGTGAGCGGGCTTGCCCCGCGCTGGGCTGCGCAGCAGCCCTTTAAAGCCGTCGCGTTTTTCCAGGAAACCCTTGTCGCCAGTTATTGGGGCTGCTTCGCAGCCCAGCGCGGGGCAAGCCCGCTCACCACAACAACCACAACAACAACCACAACAACCACAACAACCACCACCACAACAACACCCCGACTGCCCCAACCAAGCAGACCCAGACAGCGGCAGCGAGACATTTTCCTGAAAAGCGCCCCAAAACAGCGCACCCTTCCCGCTTCAAAAGCACCATAATCCCCTGTTGAAACTCCCTCTACTTGTTTGAAATCGGTTTTCGCGAGGACAACGTGTCTAAAGGTGTCGTGTTATCGGTGTCGGCCTCGGTGTTGTTTGCCGTGATGTATTACTTCACGTCATTGCTGACGCCGTTGAGCGGCCTGGAAATTTTCGGCTGGCGCATGTTGCTGACCGTGCCGTGCATGACGGTGTTCATGATCGTCAGCGGCGAATGGCGGCGGGTGTGGGAATTGCTGCAAGTACTCGCAGCCAAGCCGCGACTGATCGGCGGTGTGGTGCTGTCGTCGGCGTTGCTGGGCGTGCAGTTGTGGTTGTTCATGTGGGCGCCGCTGAACGGGCGCAGCCTGGATGTATCGGTGGGTTACTTCCTGCTGCCGCTGACCATGGTGCTGACCGGGCGCCTGGTATGGGGCGAACAGCTGTCCTACCTGCAAAAGCTTGCAGTGTTTTTTGCCGGCCTTGGGGTAATCAACGAGCTGTTCCAGGCCGGCGGTTTTTCCTGGGCGACGCTGGTGGTGATCATCGGCTACCCGCTGTATTTCATTGCGCGCAAATACCTCAAGACCGACCATCTTGGCGGACTGTGGCTGGACATGGCGCTGATGCTGCCGGTGGCCTGGTGGTTTGTGCAAAGCGGCGAACAGGGCTTCGCGGTGATGGATGCCCACCCCAAGCTGTACGGGTTGATCCCGATGCTGGGCCTGATCAGCGCCTCGGCGCTGGTGAGCTATATCATCGCCAGCCGCCTGCTGGCGTTCAGCCTGTTCGGACTGCTCAGTTATGTCGAGCCGGTGCTGTTGCTGGTAGTGGCGCTGCTGCTGGGTGAAGGCATCAAGGCTGGCGAATGGTTGACTTACATCCCGATCTGGATGGCGGTCATGGTCCTGGTGTTCGAAGGGTTCAAGCATTTGGTGCGCCAGCGCCGGGCCTGAATGCCAAGCGACAAAAAGCCCGACCGAGGCGTCCCTCGGTCGGGCTTTTTTCATGCTCAGTCGGCGGTCAACACACCACGACGTACCTGGTCCCGCTCGATGGACTCGAACAGCGCCTTGAAGTTGCCCTCGCCAAACCCATCATCGCCCTTGCGCTGGATGAACTCGAAGAACACCGGGCCCATCAGGGTTTCCGAGAAGATCTGCAGCAACAGGCGCTTGTCGCCTTCGATGGACGAGCCGTCCAGCAGGATGCCCCGCGCCTGCAATTGATCCACCGGTTCGCCGTGGTTCGGCAGGCGACCTTCGAGCATTTCGTAGTAGGTGTCCGGCGGCGCGGTCATGAAGCGCATGCCGATCTTCTTGAGTGCGTCCCAGGTCTTGACCAGGTCGTCGGTGAGGAACGCGACGTGCTGGATGCCCTCGCCATTGAACTGCATCAGGAACTCTTCGATCTGCCCGGCGCCCTTGGACGACTCTTCGTTCAGCGGGATGCGGATCATGCCGTCCGGGGCGCTCATGGCCTTGGACGTCAGGCCGGTGTATTCGCCCTTGATATCGAAGTAGCGCGCTTCACGGAAGTTGAACAGTTTCTCGTAAAAGCCGGCCCAGTAGGCCATGCGCCCGCGGTAGACGTTGTGGGTCAGGTGGTCGATGACCTTCAGGCCGGCACCTTGCGGGTTGCGCTCGACGCCGTCGAGGTAGACGAAGTCGATGTCATAGATCGAGCTGCCCTCACCGAAACGGTCGATCAGGTACAGCGGCGCGCCGCCGATGCCCTTGATGGCCGGCAGGTTCAGCTCCATCGGGCCGGTTTCGATATGGATGGGCTGGGCACCCAGTTCCAGGGCGCGGTTGTAGGCTTTTTGCGAGTCCTTGACGCGGAACGCCATGCCGCACACCGACGGGCCGTGCTCGGCGGCGAAGTAGGAGGCGATGCTGTTGGGCTCGTTATTGAGGATCAGATTGATCTCGCCCTGGCGGAACAGCTGGACGTTCTTGGAGCGGTGATTCGCGACTTTGGTGAAGCCCATGATCTCGAAGATCGGCTCCAGGGTGCCCGGGGTCGGCGATGCGAATTCGATAAATTCAAAGCCCATCAGGCCCATTGGGTTTTCGTAGTGGTCGGTCATGGCCGGCGCCTCATCATTCTTGTGGGTAGCAATTGGTTATGTGCGAGCAAGGATGAGGTCGGAGGGCGGCGCGCAGGATAGGCCTCGCACACTGCGGGCGAGGAAGTCACCAAAGATGAGGGGGGAGCCGAGTAGCTTCATGGTTACATCAGTCTCTGACGGCCGAGGCTTGCGTGAGCGCAAGTCCATATTCTTGTATGCGTAAATCGATTCTACACAGCGTAACCGTATTTGTCCGTACTCTTATCAAATCCCCATTGCCCTGGCCTGTGCAAGGGGTTTGTTGCACAGGTAGATGCCCAGCAGGATGACGGCCCCGCCCGCCAGCATGGGCGCCGTCAGTTGTTCCCCCAGCAGCAAGGCACCGCAGATCACCGCCGTCAGTGGGTTGAGTGCGATAAACACCCCGGAGCGCGTCGCGCCAATGCGCCGGATGCCGTCGTAGTAACCGATATACGCCAGCGCCGAGCCCAACACGCCGAGGTAGACCAGGCTGAGCCACTGGGTGAGTTGCAAGCGGCCGAGTGCTTCTACGCTGACGCTTGAGGTGGCAAACGCGCTGGTGGTCAACATCAACGTACCCAGCAGCACCGACCAGGTGACCGTCTGCAAGGGCCCCAGGCTTTGGTTGAGCCCACGGGCACACAGCGAATAAACGCCCCACCCTGCCACACAGCCGAGGATCAGCAGGTCGCCGATCCAGGCATCGGCGGTGTCCTGCAACAACTGCGGGTTACGACTGACAATGACCGTCCCGGCACCGACCAGGCAAAGCAGGATCCCCAGCAGCTTGATCCGACTCAGCCGCTCCTTGAATAACAGCCAGCTCGCCAGGCCGATCACCGCCGGGTTCAACGCCACGATCAACGAAGCCCGCGACGCATTGATGTACTGCAGGCCATAGAAGAAGCAAAGGTTGTAGAAAAAAATCCCGCAGAACCCCAGCACCGCCAGTTGCGCGAACTGCCGAAGGTTCGGGCGTAACAGTCGAATACGCACGCAGGCCATGAACAGCAACAACGCCAGGCTGGCGAGGATAAAACGCAGGCTGGCGGCCAGCAGCGGATTGAGGTGGTCGGCCAGGAAGCGCCCGGCGACAAAGGTACCGCCCCAGATCATGGTGACGGCGGCGAGTTTGCAATAAGTCAGGTGATCGGAGGCGAGGCGCATGGGGATGGGCTCAAGGGGGGGAGAATTCGCGTATTCTTCAGCTAATAACCGATCATCGTAAAATGAGCTTTCACTCATGACCCTGACCCAATTGGAAATCTTCTCGCTGGTCGCCGAGCTGCAGGGCTTCACCAGTGCCGCCCACCGCCTGGGCATCAGCCAATCGGCGGTGTCCCATGCCATCAAGGCCCTGGAGCAGGAGCTGGGTGTAGAGCTGTTTCGGCGCCACCAGTCACTGGTAGAACCCAGCGACATCGGCCAGCAATTACTCGGACGTGCCCGTGCCATGCTCGGCCTGGCCAACACCCTGCAACAAGAAGCGGCCGATGCCCGGGGCATGCGGCGCGGTACTTTGCGCATCGGCTCGTTCGGGCCGACCGCGTCGATTCGCCTGCTGCCCACGATCCTCAGCGAGTTTCGCAGCGCCCATCCGGGAATTGAGGTGCATGTGGACGAAGGCCCCGACCGCCAGGTGCTGCAGTGGCTGGATGAGCGACGGATCGATGTAGGCTTTGTGGTGCTGGAACAGGAGCGCTTCGACACCTTTGCCGTGTTCGAGGACCAGATGGTGGCGCTGCTGCCGGCTGATCATCCATTGGCTGCGCGGGACACGCTGGCCCTGCCGGACCTGTGTGACGATGCCTTTATCCTGACGGAAGCCGGCTCCTCGGAGTTGGTCACCCGCCTGTTCGACGTCGGCCAACTGCGGCCAAAGATTCGTTACCGCTGTGCACAATTGCTGAGCACCCTGGAAGCGGTCAGCCGTGGCGATGGCCTGAGCATCGTCGCCGAAGCGTCTCTGCCACAGGCATATGATCCGCGCTATGTGAAGCGACCGCTTTCGCCCCGTGTGCCGCGCCAGATCGGCCTGGCGGTGCTGGATCGGCGGCAGTCGTCACCGGCGACCCTGGCCTTTATCGAGATTGCGCAAAACCTTGTCAGGGCGAGCAAATTCCAAACGGGCCATCTATCATCGGAACATTCCCCGCCGGCCTGCCGGTAAAGCCCGCCCCCTGCGCAACAGGCCTGAACCCATGCCCCTCACTGTCAAAGGCCCGCGAAGACTTCTCAGCCGCTATGCGATCAGCCTGTTGGCGGGTGTGCTGCCGATCCTGCTGGGTGCGGCCATCCTGTATTGGCAGGCCGAGCGCACCCTTGAACAAAGCACAGCGCAAACCGCCCAGGAAGCCATCCGTCAATTCGACCTGATGCTCGACAATACCGCCCTCGCCGCCAAGGCCTTGCTGCCCCTGGCCGGACAGCCGTGTGACAGCGGAGCGCAACTGGCGCTGCGTGAACAGGTCACGCGCCGGCCGTTTGTGCGGGCGACGACCTTGTCCTGGCAGAAAAACATCTATTGCAGCTCCCTGTTCGGCAGCAACTACGAGTCACCGGTAAACCCGGATGACTACGTCGATGGCCGCCTGTGGTTGATGAACGGCAACCCGGTTACGCCGGATACCGCGTTGCTGGTCTACCGCCTGGTCGACGGGGACAAAGCGGCGTTTGCCTCCATCGACGGCTATCACCTGACCAACGCCCTGCGCCTGATCAGCCGCTATGCCCAGCTTGTGCTGCAAGTCGGGCCTCACTGGCTCGGCGCGGACGGCAACGTGCACGACACCGCCGTCCCGGTATTTGCCGTGGCCCATCATCATCTGGCGTCCGAGCGCTATCGCTACAGCGTCGACGCCGGCATGCCGGCCGGTGAGGTGTGGCGCTATATGCAGGCGCGTTACCCGGCGCTGTTCAGCCTGGTGGTGTTCTTTGGCGTGCTCGCGGGCCTGCTTGCGCACTGGCTGCAAAAGCGCTCCTCGGCGCCCACCCATGAGCTGCAGCGGGCCTTGGGGGCCAATGAGTTCATCCCGTACTTCCAGCCGGTGGTACGCGGTGACACCCGCGAGTGGGCCGGCTGCGAGGTGCTGATGCGCTGGCAACACCCCAAGGAAGGCCTGGTCCGGCCCGACCTGTTTATCCCGCTGGCTGAACACTCCGGCCTGATCGTGCCGATGACCCGCGCCCTGCTGCGCCAGACCGCCGCCCAACTGGCGCCCCATGCGACGCAGTTCAGCCCGGGCTTCCATATCGGCGTGAATATCACCGCGCGCCATTGCCACGACCTTGCCCTGGTGGAGGATTGCCGTGAGTTTCTCGCCGCCTTTGCACCGGGCCAGGTGACCTTGGTGCTGGAGCTGACCGAGCGCGAACTGATCGAGCCCACGGATATTACCCGCCGACTGTTCGACGCCCTGCATCAACTGGGTGTGATGATTGCCATCGATGACTTTGGTACCGGCCATTCCAGCCTGGGCTATTTGCGCAACTTCAATGTGGATTACTTGAAGATCGACCAGAGTTTTGTCGCCATGATCGGGGCCGATGCACTATCGCGGCATATTCTGGACAGCATCATCGAATTATCCGGCAAGCTGGACCTGGGCATCGTTGCAGAAGGTGTAGAGACCGCCGAGCAATGCGAGTACCTGGCCGCTCACGGCGTGGATTTCCTCCAGGGCTACCTGTTTGGAAAGCCATTACCCAGCGATGAATTCATTAAAAATCTGGCCAGCCATTGAATAGCCATGCACTAGCGGCGTTGAAATAATGTTAATAAGACAAAAGACGTGATTTACTCGTGGCGGATTAACTACTACAATTTTTCTTGCCTGTGCAGAACTCGCAGGACGACTTCTTCTGTGAGTCGCCTTAACGCTATTGGCTTATAGCTTTGTCTGTAGTTGACATCAGCCAAATACACTATTGGAGTACAGATTTTGTCCAGACTCGCCGAATTTCGCGCAGCAGAAAAAGCCCTTCAAGAGCAGCTTGCCCAGCTGGAGTCCCTGAAGAACGACGCCGGCCTGAAGAAAGAAATCGAATTCGAAGAAAAGCTTCAAGGACTGATGAAAACCTACGGCAAAGGCCTGCGCGACATCATCCTGATCCTTGATCCAAACCCGGGCAAGACCAGCGCTGCCGCCGCCAGCGCACCCAAACAGCGCCGTGCGCGCGTGGTCAAGGTTTACCACAACCCGCACACTGGCGAACTGATCGAAACCAAGGGCGGTAACCACCGTGGCCTCAAGGCCTGGAAAGAACAGTATGGCGCCGCCACTGTAGACTCCTGGCTTCGCGGCTGATCACAACGCACTAACAAAGAGCCCCGCACATGCGGGGCTTTTTTATTCAAGGGTTTGAAACCGAACTTAAATAACATTTCACTTTGTTCGGAATCGACGGGCGAAACGCACTTAAAGTTTGAGGCTGGCGCGCACCGAACTGACTTCGTCCTTGCTTGCTTCGTAAGCGTCGGCTTGACCCGCGTATGAAAAAACATACGCTTTTTCGGTATCAACAGCCCCGACCAATGTTTGTGAAAGCACGTGCCGTCCATTCTCGGTAATCACACACGTAGTTTCCACGGCTTCAAGACGACTCAGTGTTGTCGAGTGCATCTTGCTGCACACACTCTGGTAACCGCCTTGGGCAAAATCCTTCTGGATGGACTTGCGCATCTCCAACAATACGCCCTGAAGATTAACGTTATGCCCGGCTTCGATCGGCGCCCCCGTCAACTCCATCACCATCAACGTGTTGCCATTTTCGTCGTTCTTGATCGCACGCTGCCGCGAGACCGGCTGCGGCGTGGCCGGCGCGTCGCCGTCGGGCACCACCTCCTCGACCTGCCAGCCGCTGGGCCAATGAATTTCCGGGTCGCCTGCCCACGCCCAAGGGCTGGCCAACAGCAAACACAGAGCGCTCAACAGCGGTAAACGACATTCGATCATTGCAAAAGACACCCAAGGTTCAAGCGACAAAGTGTGAGCCCCGCCACCGGCCGGTCGCAAGACCTACGCGCGCTTTTTCATTTGGCGCAGCAGGCGAGCCTTGCGTATCATGCTCCGGCTGCACGGACGCCAGCCGCAAGCCAAGGGAACGCTCCTCGCACCTGGAGCCGCGTTTGCCCCATTTTTTTCTGGAGGGCCCATGAGCCTGCACGAACTGAACACCTTCCCGGGCGTCACCGCCCAACCCGATACCGCCACCTCGAACTTCGTGTTCAACCACACCATGCTGCGGGTCAAGGACATCACCAAGTCCCTGGACTTCTACACCCGGGTCCTGGGTTTTTCCCTGGTTGAAAAGCGCGACTTCCCGGAAGCCGAATTCAGCCTGTACTTCCTGGCCCTGGTGGACAAATCCCAGATCCCGGCCGACGCCGCCGCGCGCACCCAATGGATGAAGTCGATCCCAGGCATCCTGGAACTGACCCACAACCACGGCACCGAAAACGATGCCGACTTCGCCTACCACAACGGCAACACCGACCCGCGTGGTTTTGGCCATATCTGCATCTCGGTGCCCGATATTGTCGCCGCATGCGAACGCTTCGAAGCACTGGGCTGCGATTTCCAGAAACGCCTGACCGATGGCCGCATGAAAAGCCTGGCGTTTATCAAGGACCCGGATGGGTACTGGGTTGAGATTATTCAGCCAGCGCCGCTGTAACGAAAAAACCCCATGATCGCTCATGGGGTTTTTTATGCGCCTTCGTATTTACGCGGGCGCTGAGGTACGGATCAAGTGATCGAAAGCACTCAGGGAAGCCTTGGCGCCCTCGCCTACTGCAATCACGATCTGCTTGTACGGCACGGTCGTCACGTCACCGGCGGCGAATACCCCTGGCAGTGAAGTTTCGCCACGGGCATCGACAATGATCTCGCCACGGGGGGTCAGTTCCACAGTGCCTTTAAGCCAGTCGGTGTTGGGCAGCAAGCCGATCTGTACAAAGATGCCTTCCAGGTCGAGGGTCTTGAACTCACCGGTATCGCGGTCCTTGTAGGCCAGGCCTGTCACTTTCTGGCCATCACCTTTGACTTCACTGGTCAGCGCGCTGGTGATCACGTCAACGTTAGGCAGGCTGTACAGCTTGCGCTGCAATACCGCATCGGCGCGCAGCTTGCTGTCGAACTCCAGCAAGGTCACATGGCTGACGATACCGGCCAGGTCGATGGCCGCTTCAACGCCGGAGTTACCGCCGCCGATCACCGCCACACGCTTGCCCTTGAATAGCGGACCATCGCAGTGCGGGCAGAAGCACACGCCCTTGGCCTTGTATTCCTGCTCGCCCGGTACACCCATTTCGCGCCAGCGGGCGCCGGTGGCCAGGATCACGGTCTTGGACTTGAGGGTCGCGCCGCTTTCAAAGCGAATTTCATGCAAGTCACCGGCGGTTTTCGCTGGGATCAGGCTGCTGGCGCGCTGCAGGTTCATGATGTCCACGTCGTACTGACGCACGTGCGCTTCCAGGGCGCTGGCCAGTTTCGGCCCTTCGGTTTCCTGGACCGAGATAAAGTTCTCGATGGACATGGTGTCCAGCACCTGGCCACCAAAGCGTTCGGCAGCAACACCGGTGCGAATGCCCTTACGTGCGGCGTAGATGGCGGCTGCGGAACCGGCTGGGCCACCGCCGACGACCAGCACATCAAAGGCCTCCTTGGCGCTGATTTTCTCGGCGGCTTTTTCAATGCCGCTGGTGTCGAGCTTGGCGAGGATTTCTTCCAGGCCCATGCGGCCCTGGCCGAAGCTCACACCATTCAAGTAGATGCTCGGCACCGCCATGATCTGACGCTCGTCGACTTCAGCCTGGAACAGCGCGCCGTCGATGGCGACGTGGCGGATATTCGGGTTGAGCACGGCCATCAGGTTCAGCGCCTGGACCACGTCCGGGCAGTTCTGGCAGGACAGCGAGAAGTAAGTCTCGAAGCTGAACTCACCCTTAAGGGCGCGGATCTGTTCAATCACTTCGACACTGGCCTTCGACGGGTGGCCACCGACTTGCAGCAGGGCCAGCACCAACGAAGTGAATTCATGGCCCATGGGGATGCCGGCGAAACGCAGGCTGATATCGGCACCCGGGCGGTTAATGGAGAACGATGGCTTACGCGCATCATCGCCATCGGTCTTCAGGGTAATCAGCGTGGTGAGGCTGGTTACGTCCTGCAAAAGGGCGAGCATTTCCTGGGATTTCGCGCCGTCGTCGAGGGAGGCGACGATCTCGATCGGCTGGGTGACCCGTTCCAGGTATGACTTCAACTGAGCTTTAAGATTGGCGTCCAACATACGGGCGATTTCCTATTAATTCGGTTTATTGCAGACAAAAAAACGCCCGAGCGACTATCGCCCGGGCGTTTTGAGGGCGGATGCAGCTTACTTAAGTGCGGAGTTCCGCCCTTGATACGTCTTCACAGACTTAGATCTTGCCGACCAGGTCCAGGGACGGCGCCAGAGTGGCCTCGCCTTCTTTCCACTTGGCCGGGCACACTTCGCCTGGGTGAGCGGCTACATATTGAGCAGCCTTGATCTTGCGCAGCAGCTCGGAAGCGTCACGGCCAACACCGCCGTCGTTCAGCTCAACGATCTTGATCTGGCCTTCCGGGTTGATCACGAAGGTACCGCGGTCAGCCAGGCCAGCTTCTTCGATCAGGACGTCGAAGTTGCGGGAGATGGTCAGGGTCGGGTCGCCGATCATGGTGTACTGGATTTTGCCGATGGCTGGCGAGGTGTTGTGCCAGGCAGCGTGGGCAAAGTGCGTGTCGGTGGACACGCTGTAGATTTCCACGCCCAGTTTCTGGAATTCGGCGTAGTTGTCGGCCAGGTCTTCCAGCTCGGTTGGGCAAACGAAGGTGAAGTCGGCTGGGTAGAAGAACACTACCGACCATTTGCCTTTCAGGTCAGCGTCGGTCACATCTACGAAGTTGCCGTTTTTGTATGCAGTTGCTTTGAACGGTTTTACTTGGCTGTTGATGATAGGCATCGTTGACTCTCCGTCAGGGGTTAAGAAGTTGATGAGGTGAATCCTACCCACTCTCTCGGCAGATGGCTCATTGGCAAACCTGATGCTGACGATTGGTTTTCCCTATCAGGTGACGGTATTAATAGAAGAAATCTCAAAGCAGCGGTTGAGTGGCCAATGTCATGCCGAGAAAGGGCGTCGCTTCAACATAGCGCATGGCGGATTTCATGTCGCTCCAGCCGACGTAACTCATCAACGACTTCAGGTCCCAGCCGCTGGAATGGGCCCAGGTGGCAAAACCCCGACGCAGCGAGTGACTGGTGTAGTGCTCGGCGGCGATGCCGGCGCGCTCAAGCGCCTGGCGCAGCAGTGGGATCACACTGTTGGGGTGCAAACCCTCCTCCCCAAGGTTTCCCCAGCGATCGATACCGCGGAATACCGGACCGCGCACCAGGGCCGAGGCGCTGAGCCATTCGCTGTAGGCCTGCACCGGACACAGGCGCAGCAGCGCCGGCGTGTGATAGGTCTTGCCGAGGTTGTCGCGGTCACTTTTGCTGCGTGGCAGGTACAGGCGGATGCCGGCACCGGGCGTGGCCTGTACGTGTTCGATGCTCAAGCGACACAACTCATCGCTGCGAAAACCACGCCAGAAGCCCAGCAGGATGAGTGCAGTGTCACGTTTGGCGCGCAGCAATCGCGGTTGGTCATGTGCATCACCGGCCTCTCGCGCTTCAGCCTCGAGGGAGGCCACGACCTGCTCCAGATGCCTGAGTTGCAACGGCTCGGCCTGCTTCTCCTGCGCCGGGTGTACCGCTCGAATCCCCTTGAGCACCTTGCGCACCACCGGCGCTTTCGTCGGATCGGGAAAGCCCTGGCTGGTATGCCATTGCGCCAATGCCGATAGCCGCAGCTTCAGGGTGTTGACCGCCAGCACGCCAGCATGCGCCACCAGGTAACGCGCCACGCTATCGCTGGTGGCCGGCAGAAAGCCGCCCCAACTGACTTCGAAGTGTTCGATGGCCGCACGATAGCTGCGGCGCGTGTTATCGCGGGTGGCGGCGTTGAGGTAACGATCCAGATCGCTCATGGGAGGCCTATTCGTACTGCTGGCAGAGGTATAAGCGCTCCAGACGCCTATGACACGGGATAATACGCCAATATCCCATCTGTTAAATCATGAATTTGAACAGGTTTTTATTCATGATACAGTATGTATCTACATAATACATACCACAGTACTAAATCGACGGAGACCCCATGGCTCGCGGCGGCATTAATAAAGCAGTAGTTCAAACGGCACGCTTGGCGATCCTTGCCCGTGGCGAGAACCCCAGCATCGACGCGGTACGCATCGAGATGGGCAATACCGGCTCGAAAACCACGATCCACCGCTACTTGAAGGAGCTGGACGACAGCGAAGCCCGCCTGACCATCACCGAAGCGCCGATTGACGACGAACTGGGTGAACTGGTTGCACGCCTGGCGCAGCGCTTGAAAGACAAGGCTCAAGAGCCGATTGACCTGGCCCTGGCGCAGTTCGAACAGCAAAAATCCGCCCTGCTCACCCAGATCGAGGCGCTTGAAGAAGCTCACGGCGAACTCAAGCAACAATTCGATATTCAGGCGGCTGCACTGGCAGAAGAAAGCGCTGCCCTGCAAACCACCAGTACCAGTCTGCAAACCGAGCAAACGCGCAACGCCGGGCTCAGCCAGGCCTGCAGTGATTACGAACTGCGGATCAACGACAAGGACGAGCAGATTCGCTCGCTGGAAGAAAAGCACCTGCACGCCCGCGAGGCGCTGGAGCACTACCGTAATGCGATCAAGGAGCAGCGCGAGCAGGAACAGCGGCGCCACGAAGGCCAGCTGCAGCAAGTACAGGCAGAGCTGCGCCAAGCCCAGCAAAGTGCAATGGTTCGCCAGGACGAAATCACCCAGTTGCACCGCGACAACGAGCGCCTGCTGATCGAGCACCGAGTGACGGCAAAGGAATTGGCTGCGCTGCAGGAGGAAACCCGCAAAGGCCAGGCCCAGCAACTGAAGCTGAGCGAACACGTGAGCCGGATCGACAGCGAGCGCACTCTCCTTCAGGAGCGCCTGCGGGTCGCCTTGCTTGAAAACGAGTCACGCCAACAAGCGCTGGCTGAGCACGGGCACACCAACAAGCGCCTGGAACTGGAGCTTATGAAGGCCCACGCCACTATCGAAGCGTTGCGGCTGGCAGCCGCCGTTGCGACGGCGCCAGAGGCAACACCGCCAGCCTGATCAGTCGGCCACAGGCGTGCGCATGGTGACGAACTCTTCCGCCGCCGTGGGATGCACGCCGATGGTTTCATCGAAGTGCTGCTTGGTCGCGCCGGCCTTGAGCGCGATCGCCAGGCCCTGGACGATCTCGCCCGCATCCGGACCGACCATGTGGCAGCCCAATACCTTGTCGGTGTCCGCGTCGACCACCAGCTTCATCAAGGTTTTTTCCTGGCACTCGGTCAAGGTCAGCTTCATCGGGCGGAAACGGCTTTCGAAGATCTGCACCCTGTGCCCGCTCTTCTTTGCCTCCTCCTCCGTCAGGCCGACCGTACCGATATTCGGCAGGCTAAATACCGCTGTCGGAATCATCGCGTAATCCACCGGACGGTATTGCTCGGGCTTGAACAAGCGACGTGCTACGGCCATGCCTTCGGCGAGAGCCACCGGCGTCAGCTGCACACGGCCGATCACATCACCGATCGCCAGGATCGACGCTTCGGTGGTCTCATACTGGTCGTTCACCTGGACGAAACCGCGCTCATCCAGTTTCACGCCGGTATTTTCCAAGCCCAGGTTATCCAGCATCGGACGCCGGCCGGTGGCATAGAACACGCAATCGGCCTCCAGCACGCGCCCGTCTTTCAAGGTGGCCTTGAGGCTGCCATCGGCTTGCTTTTCAATGCGCTCGATGTCCGCATTGAATTGCAGGTCGAGGCCGCGCTTGGTCAACTCTTCCTTAAGGTGTGTGCGCACTGAACCATCAAAGCCACGTAGGAACAGGTCGCCGCGATACAGCAATGACGTCTGCGCGCCCAGGCCATGGAAAATCCCGGCGAACTCAACCGCGATATAGCCGCCACCTACCACCAGCACACGCTTGGGCAACTCTTTGAGGAAGAACGCCTCATTGGAGCCTATGGCGTGCTCACGCCCCGGAATATCCGGAATCTGCGGCCAGCCCCCGGTAGCGATCAGGATGTGCCTGGCCGTAAAGCGCTCGCCATTGATTTCCACCTGGTGCGGATCAACCAGGCGCGCATGTCCCTCATGCAGGGTCACGCCGCTGTTGACCAGCAGGTTGCGGTAGATGCCATTGAGACGATTGATCTCGCGATCCTTGTTGGCGATCAGGGTCGCCCAATCAAAATTCGCTTCACCCAGGGACCAGCCAAAGCCACTGGCTTGCTCGAAGTCCTCGGCAAAATGCGCACCGTACACCAGGAGTTTCTTCGGCACGCAGCCAACGTTCACGCAGGTGCCACCCAGGTAGCGACTTTCCGCCACGGCCACCTTGGCCCCAAAGCCCGCAGCAAAGCGCGCCGCGCGAACACCGCCGGAACCGGCGCCAATTACATACAGGTCAAAATCGTAGGCCATTTCATTCTCCTCGGCAGGACATCAGCATACCGACTTACATGGGGCTGAAAAACGAAAAAGCCACCCGAAGGTGGCTTTTTCAAAGGCAGGCCTGCGTGAATCAGTAAGCCTTGCCAGTCTTGTAGAAGTGCTCGTAGCAGAAATTGGTGGCTTCGATGTAGCCTTCAGCGCCACCGCAGTCAAAACGACGGCCCTTGAACTTGTAGGCGATCACGCAACCGTCTTTGGCCTGCTTCAACAGGGCGTCGGTGATCTGGATCTCGCCACCCTTGCCTGGCTCGGTTTCTTCGATCAACTTGAAGATGTCCGGGGTCAGAATGTAACGACCGATGATCGCCAGGTTCGACGGTGCATCTTCAGGCGCCGGCTTCTCGACCATGTCGCGTACGCGGATCAGGCCATCGCCAATGTCGTCACCGGCAATCACGCCGTACTTGTTGGTCTCTTGAGGATCGACCTCTTGAACCGCAACGATGGTGCAGCGGTATTTCTGGTACAGCTTGACCATCTGGGTCAGTACGCCGTCGCCTTCCAGGTTCACACACAGGTCGTCCGCAAGTACTACGGCGAACGGCTCGTCACCGATCAACGGGCGACCGGTCAGGATGGCGTGACCAAGACCTTTCATCTGGGTCTGGCGGGTGTAGGAGAACGAGCACTCGTCCAACAGCTTGCGGATGCCGACCAGGTATTTTTCCTTGTCGGTGCCCTTGATTTGGTTTTCCAGCTCGTAGCTGATGTCGAAATGGTCTTCCAGTGCGCGCTTACCGCGACCGGTGACGATAGAGATTTCGTTCAGACCGGCATCCAATGCCTCTTCGACGCCGTACTGAATCAGTGGCTTGTTTACCACCGGCAGCATCTCTTTGGGCATGGCCTTGGTCGCTGGCAAGAAGCGAGTGCCGTAACCGGCTGCTGGGAACAAGCATTTCTTGATCATATAAGTCCTTACAAAGGGCTGTGCGTACGGAATTCGGCGCAGTCTAATCAGGCCGCAGTCACCTTACAATGGGTCCTGCTGGCGTTGCGATGTCATCATAGAGAAAAAATGTCGGCGTAAGTTCCGCTGATCTTACAAAGAGCGACTTCACCGCCACGCTAAGAAAAGTCATCTCCTCATGCTTAAAAGGGGTTGCAACCCTTTTAGCACGCTTTTCAGGCCAGAACACTGACCTGGAATAACTTGCGCGGCACCGGGACAATTGGGGCTATCATTGCTCCCTTGAATCAGACCACGAGATTGTTAATAGATGTCAGAACCAAAAGGCGTGAACGGCTACCTGATCACCAAGCGAGCAGACGGCTGGCACCTGATCAACTTCCACGGAGACAGCGTCGCGGGCGTTTTCGAGACCGAAAGCATGGCGATCGCGGTCGCCGAAGTGTTTGTTGACGAAGCGGGCCACGCGTCGAGCAAGAGACCGAAGGGTAAGTAAGCCGGCAGCCCTGCGCCAAAAGCCCCGACTCACGGGGCTTTTTTGGTTTTGCCTGTACCTAGATGGCAGTTCGCTATAATCTTCCACAAACGCCCCACGACAGTGTCAGCGCCCCTCCCACACCCTCGACGACGAACACACATGAACAAATTTCTGGCACTGACTGCGGTACTGGCACTCGCCGGCTGCACCACCACTTCCGATGTCTACCTCAAGAACGGCGAACAAGGCCTGACTATCGACTGTTCAGGCGAAGCCAACTCCTGGGCCAGTTGTTACGAAAAAGCCGATGCCTCCTGCGCAGGCACCGGCTATCGCATTGTCGGCACCGAAGGCACGCCATCGCTGAAGGAAAGCGACAAGACCCTGGGCCAGGACGTGGGCAACTACAAAAGTCGCAGCGTGGTGGTCGTCTGCAAGTAACCCCGCGCGTTACAGGTGGATTTCGGCGAATTTGATCCCCAGCTCCCGAAGGATTTCGCTCAGCTCGTCAAGACTGGCAAAGGATTCGACTTCATCCTGATCATCCACCAGAAAAAAGCTGCGACCGCCACTTTTCTTGAAGAAGACGATCCACTCGCCCAGGTCGGCGGGGTTCTGGATGACATGGGTGGCCGAGATCTCACCCTCGGCATGACGGGCCTTCACATGATCACGCTTCATATCGGCTTTCCCCAGCGGCATCAACCGGAAATGCACTCTTCCCCGGCCTTTTTCACATCTCCCGGGCGGATCGGCACGTTGGACATGCTCTCGTAGAGCTTGATGCTGCTACCGCTGGAGCGCTCTTCAATTTCGAAAATAGCCGAAGGGTCGGCGGAAAACTTCTGCGGTACGATGACCTGCACACCGTCTTTATGCGGTTCAATCTGCGGCGGCCGACGGGTGGTCGACAGCTTCCTTACCACACACGCCGCGTACTCCTGGGGTTTTTTCCCGGAAATGACGACCAACGTCGGCGGGGTCTGCTTGATATCTGCAACCGAAGCACACCCACCTATCGCCAAGGCCAGAACCAACACACTCCACTTCATACAAAACCTCCAATAAAGACCCTACGACAGCGGAGATGGTAATTTTCTCCCGCCCACGTAGGATTTATCCCTGATAACTCGGTAAATAACTGTTTTAAATTGTCGACGCCGTTGAAGACGGGCCGATAATAAACGCGCTGGGGCTGATAAACTCCATCTTAACCTACGTATCATTCTGATTTTTCAGAAAAAGCCCTTCTGGAGACACCCTCATGAAATTTATTCACCAGCGCGAGCACCTCAACGAGGGGGACATTGTCGTCATCGAGTGCTCGCAGACTTGTAATATTCGCCTGATGAGCGACGCAAATTTTCGCAGTTTCAAGAATGGCGGCCGCCACACGTACCACGGCGGCGCGTTCGACAAATTCCCCGCCAAGATCACTGCCCCCAGCACCGGGTTCTGGAATATCACCCTGGACGTGGTGACACGCCGCGCAATCAGCGTCACCCGCAAGCCCGCGCTGTCCCACAAGATTCGCATCGTACGTCGCACCAGCACCAAGCTGAGCTGACTCGAAGACGCCACAGGAAATCACCGTGACCGCTACCACCAAATACGTAATCAAGTACAAGCTCAACGGCGAACGCCGCTTCGAGTTCGCCCAACTGACGAACAATAGCGTGGAAGAGGCCTTGCAGGCCTTGGCGAAAATCCACGATGCCAGCGATGTCATCACCGACATCAACGTGAGCAAGGCGCTGTAAGGCAATGCCCGGCCCCACTGATGACCTGTTCGCCGATGACGCCCTGCAACAACCCGCAGCACGTGAGCAGATCGGCGAACAGTCCTACGTGCTAAGGGGCTATGCCCTGCCCTGGATTGAGCGCCTTCTGCCAGAACTGCGTCGTGTGCTGGCGCAATCGCCATTTCGGCAAATGGTTACGCCCGGTGGCTTTACCATGTCGGCGGCCTTGAGCAGTTGCGGCGCGCTGGGCTGGACCAGCGACACCAGCGGCTACCGCTACACGCCTCTGGACCCTCGCACCCGGCAACCCTGGCCAGCGCTGCCGGACACCTTGCGCCGACTGGCCATAGAAGCCGCGGCAGACGCCGGGTTTGTCGACTTTGCCCCCGACGCCTGCCTGATCAATCGTTATGTTCCGGGCGCGAAAATGTCCTTGCACCAGGACAAGAATGAACGTCGCTACAGCGAGCCCGTCGTGTCGATATCCCTTGGGTTGCCGGCAGTTTTCCTGTTCGGTGGCCACGCCCGCAGCGACAAGACCCGCAAGGTCTCGCTGTTCCATGGTGACGTGGTGGTCTGGGGCGGGGTCGATCGGCTGCGTTTTCATGGGGTGATGCCGATCAAGGAAGGCATGCACCCGATCATGGGCCCGCAACGTATCAACCTCACTTTTCGCACCGCCGGCTGATTTGACCGCAAGCTTCGGAGTGCCAGGCCACTGCAGCACGGCTAATCTGGCCAGGACCCGTCAAGAGTGCCAACCATGACTACCGAACAAGATCCGCGCTGGGCTGCGATTCTTGCCCGCGATCCGAAAGCCGATGGGCTGTTCGTCTACGGCGTGAAAACCACCGGTGTGTATTGCCGCCCGAGCAGCGCCTCGCGATTGCCCCGCCCGGAAAATATCGAGTTTTTCGACACCCCGGCACAGGCCGAGGCCGCCGGTTATCGCGCCAGCAAACGCGCAGCCGGTGACCAGACACAACTGGCTGCGCAGCATGCGCAATTGGTGGCTGATGCGTGCCGGCAGATCGAACACGCCGACACCGCGCCCAGCCTCAGCACGCTGGCGAGCCGGGCCGGCCTGAGCCCGTTCCATTTCCACCGCGTGTTCAAAGGCGTGACCGGCCTGACGCCCAAGGGTTACGCCAGCGCCCATCGTTCACGCAAGGTCCGCGAGGGGCTCAAGGGCCCGCATTCGGTAACCGATGCGTTGTATGAAGCCGGCTTCAACTCCAACAGCCGCTTTTATGAATCGGCCAACCAACGGCTCGGCATGACGCCCAGCGACTACAAGGCCGGCGGCACCAACAACCAGATCCTGTTTGCCGTCGGGCAATGCTCGCTGGGTGCAATCCTGGTGGCGCAGAGTGCCCGTGGCGTGTGTGCGATTCTGCTGGGGGATGACCCGGACAAACTGGTGCGCGACCTGCAGGACCAATTCCCCAACGCCAACCTGGTGGGGGCCGACCGCCGTTTCGAACAATTGATCGCGCACGTGGTGGGCTTTATCGAGGCGCCGGCCCTGGGCCTGGACTTGCCACTGGACTTGCGTGGCACCGCGTTCCAGGAACGGGTGTGGCAGGCCTTGCGCGAGATTCCGGTGGGCAGTACGGCCAGCTATGGGCAGATCGCCCAACGCATCGGCGCGCCCAAGGCCTTTCGCGCAGTGGCCCAGGCGTGCGGGGCGAACAGCCTGGCCGTGGCGATTCCCTGTCATCGGGTGGTGCGCAGCAATGGCGATCTATCCGGCTATCGCTGGGGGGTTGAACGCAAGCGGCAGCTGCTGGAGCGGGAAAGAGACCATTGACGCGCATGAAAAACGTCCCTCGTCCAGTGAATAAAACAGACTGGCCGGGTGCCAAGGGCCCTGTTAAAACAGCGACAAGCCTCACTGATACTGGAGACACGTCCCATGAGCACCTGGCCAGACACCCGTATTCTCGACCTGCTGGGCATCGACGTGCCCATCATCCAGGCACCGATGGCCGGTGCGACCAGCGCCGCCATGGTGATTGCCGCCAACCAGGCCGGCGCGCTGGGTTCGATCCCTGCTGCGATGCTGAGCATCGAGCAACTGCACGAAACCCTGGCCACCGTGCGCCATGCCAGCAGCGGGCCTATCAACGTCAATTTCTTCTGCCACCAGCCGCCGGAGCCGGATGAGGAACGCAATCGCCACTGGATGGCCTTGCTGGAACCCTACTACCGCGAACTGGGCGCCGATTTTGATGCGCCGACTCCGGTCTCCAATCGCGCCCCGTTCAACGTCGCCAGTTGCGAAGTGGTGGAGCAACACCGCCCCGAGGTCGTGAGCTTTCATTTCGGTCTGCCGGAAAAAAGCCTGCTGGAACGTGTCAAGGCGACCGGGGCCAAGGTGCTGTCCTCAGCCACCACAGTCGAGGAAGCGATCTGGTTGGAGCGGCACGGTTGCGACGCGATTATCGCCATGGGGTATGAGGCCGGCGGGCATCGGGGAATGTTCCTGACGTCGGATCTGAGCAGCCAGGTCGGCACGCTGGCCCTGGTCCCGCAAGTGGTGGACGCAGTGCGCGTCCCGGTAATCGCCGCCGGCGGAATCGGCGATGCGCGCGGTATTGCCGCGGCCTTCGTCCTCGGGGCCTCGGCGGTGCAGATCGGCACCGCGTACCTGTTCACCCCGGAGGCGACGCTCAGCCGGGCCCACCATCTGGCCTTGCTGACGGCCCAGGCCAGTGGCACAGCGCTGACCAACCTGTTCACCGGGCGCCCTGCCCGTGGCCTCTTGAATCGCCTGATGCGTGAGCTGGGCCCGGTGAACCCGGCGGCGCCGGCCTTTCCTCTGGCAGGCGGCGCGCTGATGCCGTTGAAGGCCAGGGAGGAAGCCGGTTTTGGCTCTCAGTGGGCCGGGCAGGCCGTCGGGCTCAAGCACGCACTGTCGACGCGCGAACTGACCACGTTGCTGGCCGCGCAAGCCCTCAAGACGCTTACCCGCACGCCGGACTAGAGCGGTACAGGTTCCGCAGGTCGCAGCCCGCTCAAGCGGTTTTCGTGGGCCTGGGTCAGTACCATGAAGCGCTTTTGCCGCAGGGCGTGGATACCGTAGATGATCCGGGCGAAGTGCTCGTTACTGTTCTCGTAGGGCTGGCAGGTCATGATCAGGGCGAAAAAGCAATCGGACTGCCGATGGGTAGCCATGGCGTTGATCAACTTCAACCCGATAGCAAACAGCGCCTGGCCGGTACTCATGGAGAGTCGTTCGTAGCTGGCCCCCAGGACGTGGTGTATCTGCACTTCGCGATGGGCGGCCAACATCTGGTGCAGGTAGTCGAGTTGCGCCCTTGTACACAGGTCCGCACGGGCGCGATCCCCCGTGACATAGCGTTCGATTTCGCTGCGCAGCAAACTGCGCCAGTCGTCGTCTTCCTGGCCGGCCCGCAGTGCGATCCAGTCGACGCAATCGACCAGGGCGTTCTCCGCCGTGGCAATCGGGCTGGCGAGGCCCGATTGCAACTGGTCCAGGTGAGCCAACGCTCCGCGTACCAACTCCGCCTCTTCTGCGATAACGCTGTCCATCAGCTCTACATACTCTTCCAGCGACTCGTGGCGCCAGCTCCGGAAAGCCCCCAGCAGCTGCGCCCTGAGGTTGCCAACGACCGGCACTCCAACGGTACGGCGCAACATATCCTCGGACTCATCGATCAAGCCTCGCAGGTTACTGACCTGCAGCAACAGGCCGGCGTGATCGAACGGCTGCGGCGTGTTTTGCAGCGCCGTCGTCAGTTGCGACGCGCCCCCTGGCAGCTCCCGGGAAAGCACATCCCATAACCTCGGCAGTTGGCGTTGGATGGCGGTGATAAAGCGCTGCGGACACGCGAGGACCGAATAGCTGCCGGTATTGAAGAAACGCCCCCAACTCACCCCCAGCCGGAACACCGTGTTGAGCTCATGACTGGCCTCGATGACATTGGCGTAGAGCTTGTAGACCACCAATTTGCCGCTTGACGCCGGTGCTTGCTGCACGCGCTGCTCCCAGCCGGCGATGGAATCAAAATAGGCCAGTTGCTGCGCCGAAGGGTCCAGGCGCCCCAACCCCGTGTCCAGCACCGCCGCATCACTTTCATTGCGAACCGACAGGGCAAAATGGCACTGGGGACGCGGGTCGTCCGGTTCGGCGAACAGCAAGACGCCGATAGCCTGGACGTCCCAGGACTGGCTTGACAGGTAGTCCGCACAGCGCTTGGACTCAACGAAGCCGCCCGTAGTCGAAGCCTCGGAGTCGCCCGCCAATTCGGCCAGCTTATTGGCGTCGCGATACAGCTTTTCCAGACGACCGCGCATGCCCAGCAGGTCCGCCGATGTGGGCAGGAATAACGTGGAGGCGCTCGCCTGCTCCAAAGAAACAGGGGTGTCCGTGCGCTCACGGGATCTCAAGGCCGGCAACAGCAACTTCCCGGTCTGTGCCGACCGTTTCAACAGCGTGCGCAGTTGCCCCCTGGCCAGGGTAACGTCGGCGACCAGCTCCACCACGCCCAGCAATACGCCCAACTTGCACTCATACACATAGGCGGCGTAATCCTCGGGTCGGTCCATGCTGCGGGCCAGTTGGTAGGAGAAACTTGCGTCCGCGACATTGGCGATCAGGCCGACACCGCCGGACAACAGCAACGCCCCGACGCCCGATGCGGGACCGACCGCCGCTATCACCAGGCTGGACACCGCGCGGGTAGCGACCTTGAACATGCCCCATTTCGCCAGGCGCCGCTCTTCATCGGAGGAAAATACCGCGTAATTCATCATGTGCTTGAGTTCGCTGATACCGATCTCATACAGAGCATCGTTGATGTTCGTCACCTCCCGGAAAGACACCGGCTGCGGTGGCACGCGGCGGTAGTGATAGCCGTAGCGCTTTTTCTGCGGATAGAAATCCGAGCGCTCCACGCTGAGTTTTTCCGGAAATGGCAGGTGGTGCGTGATAAACCGCATCAAGTCGTCACTGGGTTGCCCCGCCACGCCGCTGGGCTGCCACACCGCCCAAGTGAGCTCTGCCATGTTCAGTGAGATGAGCAGCGCCTTCTGTGAACTGAGCTTGAGCACCAACGCATTGGGCACCACTTTTTCCCGGAACAGCAGCAGGCGCGGCTTGACTTCACCTTTGAGAAAACGATGGGCGAGTTCACGCAGGGACACATCCTGCTCAGCATCATCGACCAGGAATTGTGCTGCGCGGACCTTGGCCAAGGCCTCGCAGGTTTCGCCAAACAGTTGTTTGTAGTCGGTGTTGCGCGCCAGTTCGTCGATATCGGCGACAAAGGTTTCATACAGGATGTCGCGCAAGCGGCCCAGGGTGCGCACTTCCACGCTCGACAGCGGTTCCCCGCTGACATGGATGTTGGCGATGGTTTCCTGGAAATACGCCGTGCGCTGCGGCTCGCCCGTCAGCACTTGCAGGAACGAAAAGTGCTTGTAGCGCGGTGGCGCATAGGCGGTCATACCCGCCGAATAGACCGGGTAGCCCACCTGGTATTTATAGCGAAATCGTTTTTCGTCCCTGAACCGATCCTGGGTACGTTGCGGCAGCCCGGACTTGTTCAGGCAGCGCTCGATAAGGTTCTGGATATAGTCCTTGGAGAGTTCGGCGTTCCACACACTGCTCAGCAGGTTGTCCCATTTTTGCCAGGCCTTGGGGGGCGTAACCGGCTGTATCGACGTCGGCACGCCCTCCAGCCACTGTGCCAGGTCCCCAGGCAGTATCTGTATCGAAAAAGACGCCTGGGAGGCGTCGCTGCGCACGAACCAGAAATTCTGCTGGTCACTTTGAGCGCGGATCACCCCCTCTTCATCCATCACCCCGCAGTTCACCCAAGGACAACGGTGATTCAAATAGACCGCAAGGTAATATTGCCAGCGTCCTGACGCTCGATATTCCTGGGCGACGGTGATCGAGTATTCCAGCGCTGGCGCACCGCCTGGAAGATTGCCAAGGGTCACCTTGAGCAATTGATTGGGCTCTATGTGAGTGTCTGGCAGCTGCACGTCCTTGAGTGTCCACCGCGGAAGGATACTCAAGATCGCAACCCCCACCGGCTCTTCGAAGGGTTTGAGCCACAGCCGGTTCTGGCTCGTATCGGCTGAATAATCGAAGCGGCTGCCTGATTGCGCACCAATGCGCATGCCCGGCCACTCCAGGCTGATCGCCTTGGGCCATTGGTTGGCTCCCAGGGATGTGTGAGGCAGGTCGAACCAGATTTCCGCCATCATTTCGGCGTGGGTGTTCCACACCGATAGCACCACCACCTCGGTCTTGAGTACCGCCTGGTTAGGCATCATCAACTCATGCTGCACCCAAAAGCCCGCGTGGATCTGCCCCCCGACCTGGATGCGACCGAGAAAAAATCGCGTGAAATTCAGCTCCCGTGCCACCTCGCCATAGAAATACGGCATCAGGACTTTGGTTTGTACGCTGTCGGTGTTTTGCTGTTTGCCTGCATATGCCTGCCAGGGAAACCGATCGTTGAGGATGTGCCACAGCGGCAACGACTCGTGTTCGACGATGATCGGCTGTCGCTGGCTGTCATCGGTATCGAATATCGAGAATTCGACGGGGATCAGGGCGTCCGCCCGGATCAGTGCCTTGGCCTGGGGCTCCAGCGTGGATTGAGCCAATACACGCTCTATCCAAGCCTGCGTGTAAGCCTCGCTGCTCTCGGTGTTTGTCGCGCCAACGTCGATGTAAGCGTATTCCTTGCCCATGATGTGCTTCCGTTTCAGATCAATACGCCGCTCACTATCGCGTTGCGACCAGCGCCTGGCTGTCAGCCATGGGGGTATCGGCGGGAGGAAATCTCGACCGCGCGCAGACATTGATTCCGCAGATGGATTTCTGCTTGCCATTTTTACGCTATATACCTATACATACAGCGCCTGGCAGCGCCCGTCCCTATAATCGGCACCAGGTTCTGCACCTTCTCAAACGGAGCCGTTCATGACTTTCAATACCCCTCGCTTTGTACCCACGTGCCTGGCGGCATTGGTTGCGTTGCTCGCGACCGCAGCGGCCCACGCCGATGAAGTCCAGGTGGCCGTAGCGGCCAACTTCACCGCACCGATCCAGGCGATTGCCGCCGACTTCGAAAAAGACACCGGCCACAAACTGGTCGCAGCCTACGGCGCCACCGGGCAGTTCTACACCCAGATCAAGAACGGCGCGCCGTTCGAAGTGTTCCTGAGTGCCGACGACACCACCCCGCAAAAGCTCGAAAGCGAAGGCGACACGGTCAAGGGCTCGCGCTTCACCTACGCCGTGGGCACCCTGGCGCTGTGGTCGGCCAAGGAAGGTTATGTAGACGCCAAGGGCGAGGTGTTGAAGAAGAATGACTTCAAGCACCTGTCCATCGCCAACCCGAAAGCCGCGCCTTACGGCCTAGCCGCCACCCAGGTATTGGCCAAGGAAGGGTTGACCGAGCAGGTCAAGGACAAACTCGTCGAAGGCCAGAACATTACCCAGGCCTTTCAGTTCGTTTCCACCGGCAACGCCGAGTTGGGTTTTGTGGCCTTGTCGCAGATCTATAAAGACGGCAAAGTCACCAGCGGCTCGGCCTGGATCGTCCCGGCCGCCCTGCACGACCCGATCAAACAGGACGCGGTGATCCTCAACAAGGGCAAGGACAGCGCTGCAGCCAAGGCACTGGTCGACTACCTCAAAGGGCCGAAAGCCGCTGCCGTCATCAAGTCCTACGGTTATGAACTGAGCAAGTAAATGCCCCTGTCGAGTGCCGATTTTTCCGCAATCTGGTTGACCCTCAAACTGGCGTCACTGACCACCGTGATCCTGCTGGTCATCGGCACTCCGATTGCCCTGTGGCTGTCACGCACCCGTTCATGGTGGCGCGGCCCCATTGGCGCGGTGGTAGCCTTGCCATTGGTGCTGCCACCCACCGTCATCGGTTTCTACCTGCTGTTGACCATGGGCCCCCACGGCTACTTCGGCCAGTTCACCCAATGGCTGGGCCTGGGCACCCTCACCTTCAGCTTCGCCGGGCTGGTGATCGGCTCGGTGATCTACTCCATGCCCTTTGTGGTGCAGCCGTTGCAAAACGCCTTCTCCGCCATCGGCACGCGCCCATTGGAAGTGGCCGCGACCCTGCGCGCCAATCCTTGGGATACCTTCTTCACGGTGATCCTGCCCCTGGCGCGCCCGGGGTTTATCACCGCCTCCATCCTGGGGTTTGCCCATACGGTCGGTGAGTTCGGCGTGGTGTTGATGATTGGCGGCAATATTCCCGACAAGACTCGCGTCGTCTCGGTACAGATCTACGACCATGTCGAAGCCATGGAATACGCCCAGGCCCATTGGCTGGCCGGCTCCATGGTGGTGTTCGCGTTCCTCGTGTTGCTGGCGCTTTACTCCAGCCGCAAGACCAAGATGGGCTGGAGCTGATGCCGATGATCAATGTACGCCTGAACGTGAACTACACCGGCTTTGCCCTGGATGTGGACCTGCATATGCCCGGTCGTGGCGTGACCGCACTGTACGGTCACTCGGGCTCCGGCAAGACCACCTGCCTGCGCTGCATTGCCGGGCTGGAGCGGGCCGAGGATGGGTTTATCCAGATCAACGATGAAGTCTGGCAAGACAGCCGCAACGGCCTGTTCGTGCCGCCGCACAAGCGTGCGCTTGGCTACGTGTTCCAGGAGCCCAGCCTGTTCCCCCATCTATCGGTGCGGGCCAACCTGGAGTTCGGCCTAAAGCGCATCCCGCGCCCGCAACGCCGCGTCGACATGGCTCTGGCCACAGAGTTACTGGGGATCGGCCATCTGCTGGAGCGCAACCCCCAACACTTGTCCGGCGGTGAACGCCAGCGCATCGGTATCGCCCGTGCCCTGCTCACCAGCCCAAGACTCCTGTTGATGGATGAACCCCTGGCCGCCCTCGACAGCAAGCGCAAAGGCGAAATCCTGCCCTACCTGGAACGCCTGCACGACGAACTGGACATCCCCGTGCTGTACGTCAGCCATGCCCAGGATGAGGTGGCGCGCCTGGCCGATCACATCGTGTTGCTCAGCGACGGCAAGGCCCTGGCCAGTGGTCCCATCGGCGACACCCTGGCGCGTCTCGACCTGCCCCTGGCGCTGGGGGACGACGCGGGCGTGGTGATCAACGGCAGCGTCAACGCCTATGACGATCACTACCATCTGCTCACGCTGCAACTGCCCGACAGTGCCCAGCACCTGCGCGTGGCCCATGCACCGCTGGCGTTGGGCAAGGCGTTGCGGGTCAAGGTACAGGCACGCGACGTCAGCCTCAGCCTGCAAGCCGGAGAGCGCAGCAGCATCCTCAACCGCCTGCCGGTGACGGTTACCCAGGAGATCGCGGCGGATAACAGCGCCCATGTGCTGGTGCGCCTGGACGCGGATGGCACGCCGTTGCTGGCGCGGATCACGCGGTTCTCCCGCGACCAGTTGCAATTGCACCCCGGCCAGGCGCTGTGGGCGCAGATCAAGGCGGTGGCCGTGCTGGCATAAGAAACCTTTTGGCACGACCGCACACGGCTGCGGTCAATCAGGAATACCGGCCTGATCCGTTGCCAAGGAACCCGCACCATGCCCGACTCCGCGCTGCCCGCCGACCTGCCCCGCGACCTGCATTACGTTGACGATACCCAGCCCGGCATCCGCCGCAAGCGAGTGCGCGGCAAGTTCCAGTACTTCGACGCCAAGGGCGAACGTATCCGGGATGCCGATGAGATCAAGCGCCTGAACGCCCTCGCCATCCCTCCGGCGTATACCGATGTATGGATCTGCGCCGACCCGCGCGGGCACCTGCAAGCCACCGGCCGCGATGCCCGTGGACGCAAGCAATACCGCTATCACCCGCGCTGGCGTGAGGTGCGTGACAGCGACAAGTACGCGCGGCTGCAAGAGTTTGGCAACGCCCTGCCGAAACTGCGCAAACAGCTCGAAGCGCAAATTGCCGAACCCGGCTTCACGCGCGAAAAAGTCCTGGCCACGGTGGTGATGCTGCTGGACGCCACGCTGATCCGCGTCGGCAATACCCAATATGCGCGAGACAACAAATCCTACGGGCTGACCACCCTGCGCAACCGCCATGTGGATGTCAAAGGCAGCGAGATCCAGTTCCAGTTTCGCGGCAAGAGTGGCGTGGAGCACCAGGTCAGCGTCAAGGACCGGCGCCTGGCCACGGTGGTCAAGCGCTGCCTGGAGTTACCGGGGCAGAACCTGTTCCAGTACCTGGATGAAGACGGCGAGCGGCACACCGTCAGCTCCCATGACGTCAACGCCTACCTGCACGACCTTACCGGTGCCGACTTCACTGCCAAGGATTACCGCACCTGGGCCGGCACCGCCATGGCGCTGGCGGTGCTGCGGGAGTTGGAATGGCAGCCGGAATCCGACGCCAAGCGGCATGTGGTGGCGATGGTCAAGGATGTCGCCAGGCAACTGGGCAACACGCCTGCGGTGTGCCGCAAGTGTTATATCCACCCGGCCGTACTGGAGCATTTCAGCCTGGGTGAATTGTCCAGGTTGCCCAAGCCGCGGGTGCGCAAAGGCCTGAAGGCCGAGGAAGTCGCCTTGGCGATGTTCCTTGAACAACTGGCCGCCGACTTGCCCGGCGATGCCAAGGCGGGTTAGGCTCTGGCCCCCTTCTGACTTCCGGGACGACCGCCGACGTGAATCACTAAGCCTTCCAGAATGTACCTGCAACAAGCCGCCTGGCGCGCTTGTTGGCCTGTCCGACATTTTTTTGGAGGTGCTGATGACTGACGTCAACCGGCTACCCGTATTGGTTTCCCTGCAACACCTGTGCTTCCAGTTCGCCAATGGCGAGACCTTGCTGGACGATCTGAACCTGTCCATCGACCACACGCCCACCGGGATTGTGGGACGCAATGGACGGGGCAAAAGTATCCTCGCCCAATTGATCGCCGGCGTGTTGTCCCCCTCCTCCGGCTCGCTCAAGCGCTCGGCCAGCGTGGCCTATGTCCCCCAGGACATGGCAGTTGCCGCGGGAGACACCCTCGCTGACCTGACGGGCACCACGCCCGTGCTGGCGGCACTGGCACGCATGGCGGCAGGGACGGCGCAGGTCGATGACCTTGAGTTGATCGACAATCGCTGGGACCTTGCCGAACGCTTGCGCGCCGCACTGGATACGGCAGGCCTTGCGCAGCTGGGTGTGGATGCGCCGGCCGATCAACTCAGTGGAGGGCAACTGGCGCGGCTCAGGCTGATCGGCGCCGTGCTGGCCGCACCGCAACTGCTGGTGCTCGATGAACCCACCAACCACCTCGACAGCGCCGGCCGCAGGTGGCTGCTGCACCTGTTGCAGGAATGGCGTGGCGGCCTGGTGGTCGTGAGCCACGACCGGCAAATACTCAACACCCTCGGGCGCATCATTGAACTGTCCCCTCTCGGCCCTCACGTCTACGGCGGCAACTATGATGCCTATCGCCTGCAGCGCGACACCGAACAGCACGCCGCCGTCGCGGCGCTGGAGCACGCACGCCTTGAGCGCAACCGCGAACGCCGGCGCGTGCAGAAAGACCATGACAGCCTGCAACGCCAGGCGGCGCGCGCTCGCAAGCACGCCGAGACGGCCAATGTGGATCGGTTTACCAAGGCGCGCTGGAAAAGCGCCGCCACCGAAGTCGTCGGCACCGTGCGCAGTGCCCATCACGCGTACAAACACGCGCTGGATGAGCAGGTGCGCCAAGCCTACGAGCGCGTGGTGGATGAAACGCCGACTCTGTTGGCCTTGCCGGGGTCGATCGTGCCCAATGGCCGTCAGGTGGTGGCCTTGACGGAGGTCCGGTTGCCCTGGCTGGAGCATCCCGCCCTCACACTCAACTTCACAGGGCCGGTGCGCGTGGCCGTGCAGGGACCGAACGGCTGCGGCAAATCCACCCTGCTCAAGGTACTGGCCGGCCAATTGCAGCCCGCCAGCGGTGAGTGCACGGTGCCGGTGCCCTGCGCGTATATCGACCAGCACCAGGCGCTGCTGGATGACCGACGCTCCCTCGTCGAACAGCTCAACCTGCTCGACACACCGCTGCCCGAAGCCGAACTGCGTACGCGCCTGGCCTTGCTGCAACTGGATGCCCGGCGGGTCACCCAACCAACCGTGCAGCTCAGCGGCGGCGAGCGGTTGAAAGCCGCGATGGCGATTGCCCTGTGGGGTGAAACACCCGCGCAACTGCTGTTGCTTGATGAGCCCACCAACCACCTGGACCTGGAATCGGTGATCGCCTTTGAACAGGCGCTGCAGGGCTTCAGCGGGGCAATGATGGTTGTATCCCATGATGAGGCGTTCATCCAGGCGTTCGGGCCAACCCACCGTTTGCTCTGGCAACCTGAGGGTTGGCGCCTTGAGTGTGTCTGAGGTCATTGCGCGCGCAATCAAAGCGTCCTAGGGTAGTGGCCGGATAATCTCACCGAGGAACCCGGCCCTATGCTGCCTTCGCCCAACAAGCCTTATGCCAATGCCGCACTGGCCCATCAAAAGCGCTGGCGCGGCCGCGTCGGCCTGATGCTGGTGGCCAGCCTTTCGGTATTGGCGGGCATGACTGACGCCATCGGCTTCATGGCCAGCGGCGACTTTGTTTCATTCATGAGCGGCAACACCACGCGCCTGGCAGTGGCCATCAGTGTGGGGGATCTCGGCTTGACCGCACGCCTGCTATTGCTGGTCGCCACATTCGTTGCCGGTAACGCCTTGGGCGTAGTGGTCGGTCGCCTCAGCCGGCGCCATGCCCTGCCCCTGTTGCTGTGTATCGCCACCTTGCTCTGCGGCGCAGCCTTACTGCCCTTCGCCGACACCTTGCCGGCGCTGCTGGCGGCGATCATTGCGATGGGCATGCTCAACGCAGCCGTGGAAGAGGTCAACGGCTTGCCGGTGGGGCTGACCTACGTGACCGGCGCACTGTCACGCTTTGGGCGCGGACTGGGGCGCTGGATGCTGGGGGAGCGCCGTAACGGCTGGCGGGTGCAACTGATTCCGTGGGCGGGGATGTTTGTCGGCGCGGTGATTGGCGCGTTGCTGGAGCAGCACATGGGGCTGAGGGCGCTGGTGGTCAGCGGTGTATTGGCGGGCGTGTTGGGGCTGGTATCGCTGAAGATTCCCCGGCGCTGGCATTTGGGTTTCATGCCGCGATAAGGACTAAAGGTGCCCGCCCGACGGTAAGGCCTCGACGTCCGTGTACTGGTAAAGAGCCATTATGTCGGGCGGGCGGATTGAATCATAAGCGAATGTCCGGCGGCTGTCCCGCCGGGCGTTTCCTGAAATGACTAAGGCAACGGATTACAGACAGGTCGCAAGTGCGGCCAAGCGACGCTTGGCCGGCATCGTATCTTCAACGGCGTAGTACTTGACGGACGAACCGGCACCGGCGCTTTGCACGTCGACGAAGTAATCGCCACCCGTGGTATAGACGGTGAAACCACCGGCCCCGTTCGGCTCCTTGAAGCCACCGGCGTCGACACCAAACACGCTTTCATCCTGCCAGCCGAACTGGATGCACTCGGCAACCACCAGCGTGGCCTTGTCCGATGCCATGGCCTTGTAGGGAGCCCCCAGGCGTGCCTCGTTCATCTTCGAGCCCGCGCAACCGGCCAGTGCCGTCAATACCAATGCGCCCATTACCACCTTGTGCATGCCATTGCCTCGTTGGAAAAAACGCGACTGTACCATTGCCGCAAGGCTGACTGACGCCCCCATGAATTTTGTTTCACTGTGGAGGGAGAATATGCCGCCTATAGTGGGCAGGCTCATTTTTAGAAGTGTCCTTCTGCCCGCCCTCCCGCGGGCTTTTTTTCGCCTGCGCTTCAGAGCCACCAGCGAAACAGGTAGAACAACGCCATGCTCAGCAGCACGGTCATCAATACGTTACGCGTCCAGAACATCAGCGCCACCGCGCAGATGCCGGCCAGCAGGTAAGGATTGGCCGGGCTCAGGTTGAGCTGGTGATCAGCCAGAAAAATAATCGGCCCGCAAATCGCCGTGAGCATGCCCGGCACCGCAAACCCGAGAAACTCCCGTGCCCCACGGTTGAGGCGCAGCGGCAGGCGCGGCTCGATAAACAGATAGCGGTTGAAAAAAACCACCAGGCCCATGGCCACAATCATCAGGTAAATCATCGCTGCCCAACCCCCAGGCGTTTGCAGAAAAACCCTGCGCTCATGCCGAGCACACCCGACACCACCACCGCCGACTCCCAGTGCAGGAAGCTCAGCCATACGGAAAACAACAACGACACCGCCACGCAGACCACCGTCGGCACATCGCGCACCACCGGGGTGATCAGCGCGATAAAGGTGGCGGCGATGGAGAACTCCAGGCCTAACTGATCAAGGCCTGGGATGCTTTTGCCAAGCACGATACCGGCCAGGGTGAACAGGTTCCAGGCGATGTAAAACGTCAGGCCAACGCCCAGGGCGTACCAGCGATTGAAGGTTTCACGGTCATAGTGGTTGACCAGCGCAAAGAACTCATCGGTCAGCAGAAAGCCCAGGCTCATGCGCCAGCGGGTCTTGAGCGGCGAAAGAATCGGGCGCAGGTGCATGCCATACAGCAGGTGCTGGGAGGTCAGCAGCAAGGTGGTCAACACGATGGAAATCAGGCTCGCACCGCTCTTGACCATGCCAATGGCGACCAACTGCGCAGCGCCGGCAAACACAATGGCGGACAAGCCCTGGGCTTGCAGTGGCGTGAATTGCGCATCGATGGCCATGGAGCCGGCCAGCAGTCCCCAGGGTGCACAGGCCAGGGACAGGGGAATGACGGCGATTGCACCGCGAGCGAAGGCGTAATGAGGTAAGGCAGCAGGCATGGAAACGGCTCATCGACAGACAGTCCACAAGCATGCCAGCGCAAGATGGAGCTTGTCTTGAACGATCTTGCTCAGGCGAGCCTGACCGACACCTGCTCCACCGAATCCCGCGCTTCACGCAGTTCGTGAGCGTCCTGGTTGAGCCGGTGAATGGTGTTGAGCAAGCGCTGGCGCAGCACTTCATCACCGAGTTTTTCAACGGCACGCATCAGGTCGAATGCCGCGGTTTCGTTATTTTCCGCTACGGAATCCAGGGTTTTGCGCAGGTTGCGAGTGGCACGGGTCACGCGTGTCTTCCTTCATCAGCAATGGGGATGCACTTTAGGACATTCGTGTTTCATTTTAATTTCAATCACTTGTGGCGGTTTTCCCGAGGTTTGATCCATATCAATTGAAACAGGATTTGACCGAAACATATGGACATACGTATATTCGAATTTCCATATGTATGTAGGCAATGGTCATGTCGGATCCCCTTACACCGCCCACCCTGTTCAAATGCCTGGCCGACGCCACTCGCGCACGCCTGACGCTATTGATTCAGCGTGAAGGCGAACTTTGCGTGTGCGAACTGATCCATGCCTTGGACGACAGCCAGCCCAAAATCTCCCGTCACCTGGCGCAACTGCGCAGTTGCGGTGTGCTGCTGGATCGTCGCCAGGGCCAATGGATCTACTACCGCGTCAACCCGGCACTGCCCGATTGGGTGACCCAGGTGCTGGACGTCACCCTGCAAGCCAACCAGCCATGGCTGCACAACGACACACAGCGTCTGGATACCATGGGCGACAGACCACAACGAGACAGCACCTGCTGCTGAGCCACCGGAGCGTTAATTCATGCTTGTCGCAGTCGCCATTTTTATCTTTACCATCGTCCTGGTCATCTGGCAGCCCAAGGGTCTCGGAGTGGGCTGGAGCGCCACGATGGGCGCGATCCTGGCCCTGGCCTGTGGCGTGATCAGCCTGGCGGATATCCCGGCGGTCTGGCACATCATCTGGAATGCCACCGGGACGTTTGTCGCACTGATCATCATCAGCCTGCTGTTGGACGAAGCCGGGTTCTTTGCCTGGACGGCACTGCATGTGGCGCGCTGGGGGCGCGGGCGTGGCCGGCGCTTGTTTGCCTATATGGTGCTGCTCGGCGCCCTGGTGTCGGCGCTGTTTGCCAACGACGGCGCGGCGCTGATCCTCACCCCCATCGTGATGTCGATGCTGCTGGCGCTGCGCTTTTCGCCGGCGGCGACCCTGGCGTTTGTGATGGGCGCGGGGTTTATCGCTGACACGGCGAGCCTGCCGCTGGTGGTGTCGAACCTGGTGAACATCGTCTCGGCGGACTATTTCAAGATCGGCTTCAACGAATATGCCGCGGTCATGGTGCCGGTCAACGTCGTCAGTGTCGCCGCCACCCTGGCGGTGCTGCTGTGGTTCTTTCGCCGCGATATTCCGCAGACCTACGACCCCGCCGACCTGGCAGACCCCGCCAGCGCGATCCACGACCGCGCCACCTTCCGCGCCGGTTGGTGGGTGCTCGGCATCCTGCTGATCGGCTGCTTTGCCCTGGAACCCCTGGGCATTCCCATCAGCGCGATTTCCGCGGTGTGCGCCGTGCTCCTGTTGGTGATCGCCGCCAAGGGCCACAAGATCTCCACGCGCAAGGTGCTGAAGGAAGCCCCGTGGCAGATCGTGATCTTTTCCCTGGGGATGTACCTGGTGGTCTACGGCTTGCGTAACGCCGGCCTCACCACCTACCTGGCGACCTGGCTCGATACCTTTGCCACTTACGGCGTGTGGGGTGCGGCCATGGGCACCGGCGTGCTGACGGCCTTGTTGTCCTCGGCGATGAATAACCTGCCGACAGTATTGATCGGCGCGCTGTCCATCGAGTCCAGCCATGCCGTGGGCGTGGTCAAGGACGCAATGATCTACGCCAACGTGATCGGCAGCGACCTGGGCCCGAAAATCACCCCCATCGGCAGCCTGGCCACCCTGTTGTGGCTGCATATCCTGGCGCGCAAGGGCATCACCATCACCTGGGGCTACTACTTCAAGGTCGGGATTGTGCTGACCTTGCCGGTGCTGCTGATCACCCTCGCCGCCCTCGCGTTGCGCCTGAGCATCTAACGGAGAAACCGCAATGAAAGTCCTGTTCATGTGCACCGCCAACAGCTGTCGCAGCATCTTGTCCGAGGCGATGTTCAACCACCTGGCCCCGCAGGGTTTTACCGCGGTCAGCTCCGGCAGCTTCCCCAAGGGCCAGGTCCTGCCGCGCAGCCTGAGCACGTTGCAGGCAGCGGGCATCCGCACCGAAGGCTTGTACAGCAAGGGCAATGACGCGTTTAAAGGCAGCCCGCCGGATGTGGTCATCACCGTCTGCGACAAGGCGGCGGGCGAAGCCTGCCCGGTGTATTTCGGGCCGGCGGTGAAGGCGCATTGGGGCTTGGCAGATCCCTCGGAGGTTCAAGGTGACCAGGCCAGCATCCAGGCGGCATTCGATGCCACGCTGGAGACTATCGCCAGCCGTTGCCGGGCGTTTTTCGCCCTGCCCTTTGCCCGCCTCAGCCCTGGCGAGCTGAAGGTCGAACTCGAGCGCATAGCGCTGCTGGAAATGACCACCTCCTAACGGCTGGATGGATCCGCTGCGGCGATATGGATTCCCATCCCTCTGCCAGCGTATGCTCTCGCACTTTCCTGAAAGGACGCGGGCATGCTGACGATCTTTTTTTACGCACTGGTATTCGGCTTTGTGTTTTGCCTCTCCCCCGGCGCGGTGCTGGCGGAGACCCTGCGCCGAGGCTTGCTCCACGGCTTCACACCCGCCTTGCTGGTGCAGTTTGGCTCGCTGGTAGGCGATGCCGTGTGGGCTGTGATCGGCCTCACCGGCATCGCACTGTTGATCCAGCATGACGCCGTGCGCGTGCCGCTGACGATCATTTGCGCGCTGTACCTGGCGTGGCTGGGCGTACGCAGCCTGATCGACGCCTGGCACTTGCCCGAAGCCGATGATGCGCCGGCCAGTACTCGGCAAAACGCGCTGGCCGTGGGTGCGGCGATTTCCCTGGCCAACCCGAAAAACATCGTCTACTGGGGGGCACTGGGCAGCGCGCTGTCAGGCATCGTCGGCGCCACGCCCAGCCATGGGCAGACGCTGATGTTTTTCGCCGGCTTCATGCTGGCTTCGGTGCTGTCATGCTTTCTGATCGCCGCACTGGTGAACCTGCTGCGCAAGAACGCATCGCCCATGTGGCAACGCATCAGTTATGGCGCCTGCGGTTTGGTATTGATCTATTTGGCCGCTCTCGCCGCACAGGGTGTATGAAGTTATATATCGGGCAACTTTCGAGCGCCTCTTGTCTGAATGAACTCTGAACACCGGGCTATTTAATTAATCATGCGTTGACATTTTGTAACTGCCTGAGTAGATTGCCCCTGCCCGCAACTGGGGCCTTTTTTAACCCTCACAAAAGAAGCCAATGGACACAGTATCCAGTCGCTGTCCGAGCACCGCCCTGGCGGGCATCGGGCGCCCAATCCAGAACATGACAGGACTCGCCTCCCCGGTCCGGTAAGCTGCGCTGGAGCTTGATGCTCCGCCGTAACTGCCTCGCCGGTCGCCCGTCCGGTCCCGAGGTGTGTTATGACCTTCCCAACCCTTGCTTTGCCCGATGTACCCACACTGGCCGCAGCCTTGCGAGCCAAGCGTTGCCATGCCCCCTCCCCCAAAGACCCGCAGAGACCGCCGCTTTTCAGCCTGGGATAGTGCTGAGCGCCCACGCCGTTCAATCCCGCTGAAACAATAACTTCCTGATTAAGTCCCTGGAGTTTTTTATGAAACTTTCCAGTTGTAGTTCGCTGCGCGCCTTATAACTAACGCGCCAGTAGAAGTTATCCAAGCACCTTATTTAAACCGATCGCGAAGTCAGCGACTCGGCATGCTTTCGCTCGCCTGTATTCAGGTAAGTACCGGGTATGTTTTGTCGAGAATTGGCGACAGGAGCACAGACAATGAGCGCCGTAAAAAACACGCCACTGCAGAAGAAAACCGGCACCGCCAGCGACACCAAACTGTCGATGCGTGCCGCCCGCGAAGCCCACAACGGCCTGTCGGCCACCCTGGCCAACGTACGCGCCACCCAGGATGGCCTGACCGAACTGGACGCCACTGCCCGCCTGCAACGGGAAGGCCACAACGAAGTGGCCCATGACAAACCGCCTCACGCCATCGTGCAATTCCTGCAGGCCCTGAACAACCCGTTCATCTACGTGTTGCTGACCCTGGGCGGCATCAGCTTTTTCACCGACTGCTGGCTGCCGATGCAGGACGGTGAAGAAGCCGACCCCACCAAGGTCGTCATCATCATGACCATGGTCCTGCTCAGCAGCCTGCTGCGCTTCTGGCAGGAGCACCGTTCGGCCAAGTCCGCCGAAGCCTTGAAAGCCATGGTCCGCACCACTGCCACGGTGCTGCGCCGTGAGCAAGTGGGCAGCCAGCCCACCCTGCGCGAAGTGCCGATGCGCGAGCTGGTGGCCGGCGATATCGTGCAGTTGTCGGCCGGTGACATGATCCCTGCCGACATCCGCCTGATCGAGTCCCGGGACCTGTTTATCAGCCAGGCGGTGCTCACCGGCGAAGCCTTGCCGGTGGAGAAGTACGACACCCTCGGCGACGTCACGCAAAAATCCGCCGGGCCGGTCGCCGCCGACCAGGGCAACCTGCTGGACCTGCCGAACATCTGCTTCATGGGCACCAATGTGGTCAGCGGCCGCGCCAAAGCCGTGGTGGTGGCGACCGGGCCGCGCACCTACTTTGGCTCCCTGGCCAACGCGATTGTCGGCTCCCGGGTACAGACCGCATTCGATCGCGGGGTGAACAGCGTCAGCTGGCTGCTGATCCGCTTCATGCTGGTGATGGTGCCGATCGTGTTCTTCCTCAACGGCTTCTCCAAGGGCGACTGGGGCGATGCATTTTTGTTCGCCCTGGCGGTCGCCGTGGGCCTGACCCCGGAAATGCTGCCGATGATCGTCAGCGCCAACCTGGCCAAGGGCGCCACGGCAATGGCCAAGCGCAAAGTAGTGGTCAAGCGCCTCAACGCGATCCAGAACTTCGGCTCGATGGACGTGCTGTGCACCGACAAGACCGGCACCCTGACTCAGGACAAGATCATCCTCGAGCATCACGTCAACGCCTTCGGCCAGCGCGATGATGCGGTGCTGTCCCTGGCCTGGCTCAACAGCTACCACCAGAGCGGCATGAAAAACCTGATGGACCAGGCCGTGGTGCAGTTCTCGGAGCAGAACCCCAGGTTCCAGGTGCCGTTTGCCTACAGCAAGGTCGATGAATTGCCCTTCGACTTTGTACGCCGTCGCCTGTCCATCGTGGTCAAGGACGCTGCCCACGACCATCTGCTGGTGTGCAAAGGCGCCGTCGAGGAGATGCTGGACATTGCCACCCACGTGATGGAGGCCGGCAGTGCCGTGCCTCTGGATGAGCGCCGCCGGGAGGAGTTGCTGGCGATCGCCAATGACTACAACGAAGACGGCTTCCGCGTGTTGGTGGTGGCCACGCGCAACATTCCCAAGGCCCTGGCCCGCCAGCAGTACACCACCGCCGATGAGCGCAACCTGGTGATCCAGGGCTTCCTGACCTTCCTCGATCCGCCCAAGGAAACCGCCGGCCCGGCGATTGCAGCCCTGCAGCAGATCGGCGTGGCGGTCAAAGTCCTTACCGGCGACAACGCCGTGGTCACCAGCAAGATCTGCCGCCAGGTCGGCCTCGAGCCAGGCCGGCCGCTGTTGGGGGTGGAGATCGAGCTTATGGACGACGCCACCCTGGCGCGCCATGTGGAGGAGCGCACGGTATTTGCCAAGCTCACGCCGCTGCAGAAATCCCGGGTGCTCAAGGCCCTGCAAGCCAACGGCCACACCGTCGGCTTCCTCGGCGACGGCATCAACGACGCACCGGCATTGCGGGATGCCGACGTGGGTATCTCGGTGGACAGCGGCACGGACATCGCCAAGGAATCGGCCGACATCATCCTGCTCGAGAAAAGCCTGATGGTGCTGGAAGAAGGCGTGCTCAAAGGCCGCGAAACCTTCGGTAATATCATGAAGTACCTGAACATGACCGCCAGCTCCAACTTCGGCAACGTGTTTTCGGTGCTGGTGGCCAGTGCATTCATCCCGTTCCTGCCGATGCTCTCGATCCATCTGCTGCTGCAGAACCTGATGTACGACATCTCCCAGCTGGCCCTGCCGTGGGACAAGATGGACAAGGAGTACCTGGCCAAACCGCGCAAGTGGGATGCAAAGAACATCGGCCGCTTCATGATCTGGATCGGGCCGACCTCGTCGATCTTCGACATCACCACCTTTGCTCTGATGTGGTACGTGTTCGCCGCCAACAGCGTGGAAATGCAGACCCTGTTCCAGTCCGGCTGGTTTATCGAGGGCCTGCTCTCGCAAACCCTCGTGGTGCATATGCTGCGCACCCGCAAGATTCCGTTCTTCCAGAGCACGGCGGCATGGCCGGTGCTGATGATGACCGGCGTGGTGATTGCGCTGGGCATCTACGTACCGTTCTCGCCCCTGGGCACCCTGGTGGGGCTGCAACCGCTGCCGCTGGCGTACTTCCCGTGGCTGGTCGGCACGCTGCTCAGCTATTGCTGCGTGGCCCAACTGATGAAAACCCTCTACATCCGCCGCTTCAAGCAGTGGTACTGAGTTCCCCCGCCGTTTAAACGGTGGCGGTCGCCCGGCCGCCACCGTGCATTACAAGGAATAGGATCATGCGCGTCTTGATCTGTGCCGGTCGTCATTACGCCGACTGCAAAAAGTCCCGCCAAGTGCTGGACGCTTACCACCGCCTGCGCCCGGTGCAGGTGCTGATTCACGGCGGCAACCAGTTCCTCGGCAGCGCCATCGAGGACTGGGCGCGGGAACTCGGCATCGACGTGGTGCGCTACCCGCCCAACTGGCAACGCCACGGCAAGCAGGCGGAGCGCCAGCGCAACCATTTCATGCTGACCGACAGCCGCACGGATGTGGTCATCGCGCTGCCGGGTGGTGACGACACGTCGGAGCTGGTCTGCCAGGCCAGGGCCAGCGGCATTTCGGTGCTGACCGTAGAGAACTGACATTCAAGCGAGGTGCATCATGCACAACAAACACACCCCGAAGCGCCCGGACGGGTTTGCCAAATACCGTGCGCGGCACTATCGCGGCGCGCGCCAGACCCTGCTGCTGTTGCCGCCGGCAAAACAGCGAGCGCTGCGGCGCAACCTGCTGTTTATCGGTATCACCCTGGGGTCGATCCTGTTAATCGCCCTGGTGTCCAAGGCCCATGCCGCCGGTGGCGCCTATGTGGTCGATGACGGCGCAATCAACGCACCGGATGTCTGCAATCTCGACGCCTGGTACAGCGCCGACCGGCACGCCGGCAACACGCACACGGCAACGCTGTCTCCCGCGTGCACGTTCAGCGCACTGCCGTCGGTGCAGTGGGGCGCGGCGCTGTCACGGGCCGACAGCGCAGGCCGGGGCGAGACCCAGGTGAATCCGCAACTCAAGGCACAGGTGCTGTCACGGCAAGACCTGGGGCTGGAAATGGCGATCTCCGCCGGGGCGCATCTTGCCCTTGATCGACGACACGGGTTTGACGGCGCCGACTTCACCCTCCCCTTGACCTGGCAACCGCTGGCGCCCCTGCGCTTGAACCTGAATGCCGGCTGGGCCCATGCCTACAACGACGGCGAGCCAACCCCGCGCCTGACCTGGGGCACCGGCGTCGATTATCAACTGATGGATGCCCTCACGCTGATCGCTGAACGTTACGGCCAGGAAGGCGGTGACCAGGCCTGGCAAGCAGGGCCGCGCCTGCACTTCGGGGAGTCTGTCGACGTCGACCTGGTGCTCGGGCGCGACCTGGGCGGTGAACGCAATCAATGGCTGACCACCGGCGCAACGCTCAGGTTTTAGGCCTGGCCTGCTGCTCCAGGTGCAGTTGCCGTGGCGGGTCGTCCAGGTAATTGCCTTATGATGGCGGCACCATTGCCAACGAGGGTTAAAGCACGTGGACCGTATCGAACAAATGACGCTGCTGGCGACCTACAACCAGTGGATGAACCGCAAGGTCTATGACGCGGCTGCCAGGCTTACGGACGATGAGTTGCGCGTGGACCGCCAAGCGTTTTTCGGCTCGGTCTTCGGCACGCTCAACCATCTCACGTTGGGCGACACTGTCTGGCTCAAACGCTTTGCCCTGCACCCCGCCGGCTACGCGGCGCTGGCGCCGCTGAACAGCATCGCCGCGCCGTCGGACCTCAAGCAACTGGCGTTCGCCGACCTGGCTGAACTCGCCGCCCGGCGGCGTTGGCTAGATCAATTGATCATCGATTGGGTGCACACCCTGCGCGAACCCGACCTCGACCATCGCCTGCACTATCACAACATGCGCGGCGCGGCGGCCAGCAAGCCGTTCGGTGCCCTGCTGGTGCATTTTTTCAATCACCAGACCCACCATCGAGGCCAGGCCACTACGCTGCTGACCCAGGCCGGGCAGGATGTGGGCGATACGGACCTGCTCGCCTTGATTGACTGAACTCAGCGAGCGCTGAACTCGGCATAGGCCTGCAGCAACCGTGCAAAGTCCTCGGGTTGCGGCAACTGCTCGAAGCTTTCGACTGCCGGCGTGGTAGCCCAGGCCAGTTTTTCGCGGGTCCAGGTTTCCATAAAGGGCACGTACTCCGCGGCATTATCCAACAACGTCGCACGCACGTTGACGAACTCATCGATGCCATGGGGGCGGGTAAACAGCCAGCTCATGCAGTGCGGGCAGTAATAGTGACGATCGACCCCGTGCAGGCCGCCCACCACCGGGCAACCCTGGGTCACCGTGAACGCGCTGGCGGGAATCAGCGCACTGAGGGAGAACGCACTGGCGGTCATCTTCTGGCAGCCGGTGCAGTGGCACGCCATGGTAATCACCGGCGCCTGGCTCACGCTGAAGCGCACCCGGTTACAACGGCAACTGCCTTCCAGGGGCAGGGTTTCGACGCTCATCACACACTCCTTTTCATGATCAGTGGCGTGGCAGGGTAGCGCCGAGGCAGGGGTGTTGAACAGGTCCAGGGGCAAAACCGAACGCTGCTGCGCCCATGGGGTCGTAACCTCAGGTGACGGGATTTTTCAGCCCCGCCCTCCCCGCGTGCATTGTGGGTTTACCGATGTGCGTACCCAATAAGAAGGAGACGCTTACATGGTCATTCACTTCAAGGTTGCCGGGCATCTGGCCTGCGGCCGTCACGGCAATAACCTGCCCTCCAGCACCGAGCTGAATCGGGTCAAGTGCCGCACCTGCCGCAACACCGATGCCTACAAGCAAGCGCGCCGCAATCAGCGCAATGCCGCACGCCGCGCTTCACGCCAGGCCAAGACCCACACCAGCACCGACTGGCGCAGTGCCTGGGCGCAGCGCCTGACCGACCTGCCAGGGCGGCAACGCCTGCCCCGCGGCTTCGGCGCACAGCCTTTCGTATAAGCCACAAACGCAGAAGCCCCGGACAAACCGGGGCTTCGTTTTCAATCAATCATCATTGGACACCGGCCTGTTGCGTGCCTGGTAACCCGGCAACGTGGCGGCATACGCCAGTGCCTGTTCACGGGAATTGAAGGACGCCAGCCGATCCTGGGGCGTACACACCCGCCATGGCCCGAAATTGACCTGCACGATGTCGTACCCATTCAGATGCAGCTTCTTCAGCAGTGGAGCGCTCATAGTCACCTCGCTTTCCTGAGATTTCCCAGCGTTGCACGCCCTACCTTACACCCGCATCCAGGCTCATGACCGACCGCATGTCGCGGCGGCCAGGCTACTTGACCTTACTGCTCAAGGTATCCAGGCTGCGCTTGAGATCATCCAGGCTGCGCTTCAAACCGTCGATATCGCTTTTCTGCCGTTCGATCGTGCTGTTCTGATCCTCGACCGTGCGCTTGAGGCTCGCCAACTGGCTGTCACTGGAACTGGCGCTCGAACCGTCCCTGCGCTTGAACTCATCGAACGCGCGGTCCTGCCCCTCCAGCTTGCCTTTCAGGCCTTGTACCTCACTCTCGGTACGTTTCTGCGCAGCCTGCAGCTGTTCAATATCCCCCACCGAAATGCTCGACGCCTTCAACACATACTGATTGCCCGCTTCCAGCGAAGCCCCCGTCAACCGATCACCGCCTGACGCGCTGAAATCCCCCCACTTCACCGCACTCCCAGCCTGTGCCGTACCGGCCAACAGTCCCACGACACCTGCAATAACCATCCAATAGCGCCTGCGAACACTGAGCATCAACTGATTCCTTTCCAGACTGCCGGGATGGCATATCGCTATGACTGTCATTTATGCCGCTTGTTCCCGTGTCGTAGGAATCCTCTGGTTCGCCTGTTAAAGCCGATGTAGACCACTGATCTGCCAAGCTTTTTCAGGCGCAGTCCATGCAAGAAAGCGGCAGACCGACCTTGCGTCGAAGCGCCTGGATCTATATATTCCCAACCCTGTTACAACGCGCTACCGCCCGAATGGCGAAACTGGTAGACGCATGGGACTTAAAATCCCCCGCTCGTAAGGGCGTCCCGGTTCGATTCCGGGTTCGGGCACCATCTCTAGTTCCACTGACAGCCAGTAAAGTCCATGGAACCCTTTAAAACCCGCCACTTGGCGGGTTTTTTCGTTTATGGCGTTCCGGCGGTTTCTGTCGAGTTCCAGGCTTTTTAGGTATAGCTTTAGAGATACAAGCCAGTTCGATAATGGGTTGTGTAATTATGCCACGTACCACTGCTCCCCTCAGTGACGCTGCTTGCCGTACGGCCAAGCCTAAAGATCGCCCATACGGTCTGGTCTTTTTCTGCTAATCCAGCCTAACGGCCGAAAGGGATGGCGCTTTCGATATACCAAATCCAATGGCAAGCAAGGACTCACGGCTTTCGGCAATTATCCTGTTGTCAGCCTGACAGATGCACGAGCCAAACGTTTGGAGCTCAAGGTGCCTCCTATCTAAGGAAACTCGTAGGTAGTCCTGCTGATCCTGCGAGTACACCCTCTTTGTCCGGCCGCGTAGCCAAGGTAGCGAGTGGATGACGACAACCCCATCGTCAAGTGCCGCTAGTTCCTGAAAAAGCGTAAATTCGCCTTTGCTGCGGAATTCCGCATGATCGAGTGCTGGAACGGGTACGCAGTACAGAACCGATAGGAGTTCCTGTAGTACTACGCGCTCAAGCCACCGTGTTACACCACCTGCTGGACCTGATCCGCTTCAGGCTCTAGCGCACCCACAGTAGCGACATGGTTGGTGATGCCGAAAGGAATGTGCACGGATGGAGCAACGGCGCTAGTCGATTTAAGGTGCCCTGATTGGTCATCAAAGAAGATGTGTGGTTTCAATACGCCTAAAATTTTGCCTTTCTCTATGCCACCCAGGAAGAATGCGTCATTGGCCATGACCCCCCAACTCTTGAGTGTATTCATCGCACGCTCATGAGACGGAGCATTGCGGGCTGTGACGATCGAGACGCGTATGCGGTTTTCGTATTTAGGATTGAGCTTTTTGTGCTTCTCCTCGACCGACTGGATTTTGGATATCCGCACCATGAACTCCTTCAGCGGCCCCGGGTTATGGGGCTGCATAACGTTTTTCACTTCGTGCGCATGGAACTCAGACAATCCAGAGGCCTGCATGATTGTTTCGGACTCATCGCCGGCGAGTACGCCGTCAAAGTCGAATGCGATACGTAGGGTTTTATCAGCTTCGTCGTCTTCAAATTTTGAATCGAGCACCTGGCCAGCCGGGTACCCGGCCTTGATTGCCGCTTCCACGTCTTTTTTGTCACCCGACAAAAATAAAGCGATATTCAGTGCTGGTATGTATTCATAAGGGGATTTTCCCTGCATGAAAATCGCCCTTGTCATCCCAAGGCCGTAGTGCTCGATAGTCTTCAGTACGCGCAGCCCAGTGTCGGGATCATTGCGCGAAAGAAGTATTACCTCGACGAGCGGATTCGTAGGATCGACGCTAAGGTCATTCACTGACAGTAAGCGCTTGATGAAGGGGAACGCTATCCCCTTAGGAAGCGGTACGTGAAGATTTTCTTGCTGAAACTTGCGGTATTCCTCCTCCCCCTGGCTCTGAAATACTGCGTCCGATGCCAGCAAATCAAACACAGCGCTGGAAGCGACGCCGATCACCAGGCGATTTTCTAACTCGTAGGGCATTGGAACCTCTCTTGATGCCTCTAAACGCAAATATTGATGGGCATCGAACATGCCGATCGATTTCAGGGCGGATCGAGAAGCACACATCGCGCGCCTCCTCCCACGCACAGTCAGGCATATCAATCTTCAAATCAATCTACAGGTTGTTTTATTAATGGGTGGATCACTTTGAATCTTGCTGATTAGCGCCGAGTCAGCCATCACCTGATCGCCGAATGTCGGCCCCAAACTATTCCCCTGAACGAAAATGGCATAATATGCCAACAATCTAAAGTACCTGTTTGCATGGAACTGGAGCTAGTTATGGCGACGCGAAACGTTGTGCTCACCCCTCACCAGGAACAAGTTATCCATGACCTGGTGCAGTCCGGCCGTTATCAGAATGCCAGCGAAGTGATGCGAGAAGGTTTACGTTTATTGGAGCAGCGCGTCGCCGAAGACACCGCCAAAATTGAGGCACTGCGTCAAGCGACCTCAATCGGCATCATGGATCTCGAGCACGGGCGCTTTACTCAGTTGAACGAAGGGGATCTGGGGCACTTTCTTGAGGGCTTGAGCCTGGAGGCCACCATCCCCACTAGAGAAAAGCATTGAGTATGCCGCAGTATCGGATTACCAACGCGGCGCGCGCCGACATTGTTGACATCCTCAGGCTCTCCCAGACACAGTTCGGCGATCAAGCACGCCAGCGCTACCAGGCACTGATCCTCGCGGCGCTGCAAGCGCTTGCCGACACGCCTTATCGCATTGGCAGCCACGACCGCGATGAGCTTGCACCGGGCCTTCGCAGCTATCACCTCATCTATTCACGCCAGCAGGCCAAACAAACCCATGGAACGGTCAAAAGCCCACGCCATATCGTGTTCTATCGTGTGGCAAACGACGACGTGATCGAGGTTGTCAGACTCCTTCATGACGCCATGGAAGTGCAGTTGCACTTGCCTAATGACTGATCACCGAGCTAGCCCAAAGGGTTAACTGGCCATGAACAGCGAAGGATAGGTGCTGAAAAACACACCCGACAACACCGCTTAAAGGTATCGACTCATTTCCCATGTTCTCTTTCGAACAAGCAAGGGTTTGCCAGAGACGGGTTGCTCATCCAGTATACGGAGGTGCACTGAATACCAGCCACGGCCACCGAGGTCCGTGTCAGAAATCGCCATTCGCGATCGCTCGCACACCCGGTGCGAGTGGGGGCAAATCTGGGGGCATATTTTAGATTTTTTGAGCTGAAAATATTGTCCTAGAGCCCTGTCAAAATGTTCTTTGGCGACCCTGAGAGTCTTTAGGCGTCGTCGGGTAGACTGTTCATCTGATCATTTCTGCCTTTCCACAAACCCTGTAGCGCCATTCACTTCCACTGGTCAGGTGAACGAGGGGGGGCTGGACCACTACAGGATATCCGGGCGGTGCACTCTACCTCCTCACCGCTGGGCCAGCTCACCCCGAAAACCCATCCTCTGCCCGCCGCGCCTCAGGCAGCGGTTGTCAACTCGTTCAGTTGGCTGGCGACAAAGCCAGCCTAGAGCATCAACGCATACACCGTCTTGTTTGGCCCGGCACTCGGGGTATGGGTCCCGGTGGTCCCACCTGCAATCCACACGCCACCGCGAAATGATGTGGAGCCCGGGCGCGATATACTCCAGGCCAAGCCCGGCAGCACACTCCAGCCATTGTCCGAATAACAATTGAGATCCCCCAGCGCCGAGCCATCCGGCGCGACACCGCCCAGGACAAACACGCCACCGCCGCGGGTGAACACCGTCGGAGACGAGCGAGCCGACGCCGGCAGCGGCGGCTGCTCTTCCCACGTGCTCCCCTGGCTGCTGGTCCACACATCATTGCTGACTGTGTTGATATCGGTCTGTCCGCCAACGACATACAGGGTGGTGTCCGATGCAGCGATCCCAAACCGCGAACGCGGCGCCCAGCCGGCCGTACCGACCTTTTGCCAGTTGCTGCCGTCGCTTGAGCACCACAGATCATTGAGAGGCTGATAGCTCTGGCCAGAGCCCCCCAGCACCCACAGTTTATCCTTGAACACCACGCAGCCGAAATCACTGCGCCCGGACCAGGCCGCATTCGCGGTCACCTGGGTCCATTGCATGCCGTCATTGCTGCTCCAGACGTCATTCAGACGCTGCGCTCCGGTGTCCCCACCCATCAGCCAAAACTTGCCTTTCCAGTACACGCCGCCGGCATTCGAACGCGCCGGAAAACTGTCGTCGAAACCCGCGACCTGGGTCCAGGTCTGCCCGTCACGCGTGTTGAAGATCGCTTTGGCCGTGTCTGGCGAAAACAGCCACAAGGTATTGGCGTTACCCAGCAGGACGGCCCCACTGAGCGCTTTGAAGTCAGTACCGCTATTAAAGGTGTTCCAACCCCGGTTCAGGAAGAACAGGTCTAAGGACTTGCTCAACGGTCCACCCTGCCCTTGCACAGTCAGGGTGTAGGTGATCGGCTTCTGCGGAAACACTGGATAACTGCCCGAAACAAGGTCGCCCCGGGGAATCACGTAATCGCTTTGCCCCGGTGCGCTGATAACCGCCGACAAGGCGGCGCGGGTCTGCCAGGTCAGGCTCACCCTGGCCGGCAGCGTGCCGCTGTAGGCAGTGGCGACAAAGGCATCCAGCGCCACCGGCGGCACATTCACAGTGAACTGCGTGGTGAAATCCGGGGTGGCTGCATTGAGGGTCTTGTAGGCATTGAGCGTGAACTGGGTGGTGGTGTCGAGCTTGATCTTGTACTGGTCAATGCCGCTCACCCCAGTGCCGATCTGCCCCTTGGCGCTGTCGAGGGTCGTGTCGCCGAACTGCAGCTTGACCTGCTGCACGTCGAAGCACTGCCAACGCAAAGTGACCTCGTCCCCCAGCTTGGCCAAATTGGAAGGGACGGCATTGAAAAAGATGATGTTCGGCGTCGGCTCGCGCTTTTGCAGCACCAGGGTGAAGTAGCCATCGTCATAACCCGGGAAGTCGCTGTATTGCAGGTAGGCCACCGTGGCCCCGCGGGGCGCCTGGGTGGTGATCTTCTCTACGACAAAAGCGGCCGTCGCGCCGCTGGCGGGCCCCAGCACGGCCCGGTTAGTGTTGACCGGCTTGAGCGTCCAGACCGGGTCGTTGGCACCGGCACCCGAGTCGGGGTTGGTCGCATCCCATTCGTAAGTCTGATGGCCGTCATGGTACGTGGCCTCGACCGACGTCTTGATGTTCCAGGCCGAGAACGGGTCTTTGGGGTCCGACGGGGTCAACGCCCCGATGCTGTCACCATAGACGAAGGACAACAGCACAGTCGGCGTGTCCACCCAGGGTTTGGTGACCAGGTCCTCGCTGGGCTTGAGGTTGGTCAGCTGCAGCACCAACAGGTTTTCGATGGTGACGTTGTCCAGCGGGGTGACATAAACGCTGCTGTCAGGCAACAGTTGCACCGCCATGTTCTGGCGCAGATCGCCGGCAAACTCGGGGTAACGCAACAGGAAGATCTTGTACGGCGGCGAGATGTTCTGCCCGTTAACGCGCACACCGAGATCGGCGTTGGTCTGGCTGGTGAGGCTTGAAACAACGCTGCCAAGCTTGATGATGAGAGTGCCGCCCGCATCGATTAGCTGGCTCCCCTTGAGCACCAGCATGTTGCCCTGCACTGTCGCTGCCCAGCCGGTAGTGAGCACCTTGATCTGCGCCACATCCGCGGCATTGAACAAGGTGCCGGGGAATTGCAGGCGAATATCTACGGCCGTGAGCGCCGAGGGGCTGCGCAGGGTTAGCGTGTAGCTGCCGAGGTCCGAGCGCCCGATGTAGATTTCGGGCTTTTGAGTCGAGTCGTTCAAAAATGTCGCGCTGACAGCCATGTCGTGGCTCCTTTGGTTTACCCGGTATCTACTTGGTTTGCGGCGCAGGCGTCAGCTTGAGCCAGCCGTCCTCGGCCGTTTGCGGTGTATAGGAAAACGCGGCCCGATCGCCCACCTGGCTGGCCGGTAACGGTTCGTCCTGCGGAACCTGCTGGCCGTCCTGCAACACGCTAGTGGTCCATTCCCAGACGAATCCCGATTCCGGCGGTATCGGCAGGCTCAATCGCTGCTGGCTGCGCAGGATCGGATGGGTAAAGAAGGTCATTTCGATGTTGCGCAGCGCCGCCGCCGTGATGTCCGGTGGGATACCGATGGCCTTCACCGGCAACAGGCCCGTTGTGGCATGCACCATCGCCCGAGGGTCGACCAGCAGGCTCAGGGTTTTCTGCGCCGGGATGCGTACATCTCGCAGATCGTCAATCTGCGCCTTGGCATCGGCGTAAGGGTGTGTCGGCGGATCAATATTGGCGTGTAGATTCAGGGTGATGGTCTGCGCGGTCGGCCGCTCGATCCCCGCGACTCCCGGGCTGGGGGCCGCTGGTGCATAGAGGGTGGTGTACGGTGTGTCGCTGTCGAGCAGGTACGCCACCAATCCATCCTCGAGGTGGTCGCGATCACCCAGGCGCACCGGAATATCGATGCCGCGTATGTCGGCACTGTCGCGTTGCGTCCAGTCATAAGTCTTGTCGTTCTGGCCGGGTAACAAGCGCGCCAGTTCGTCGCTGCTGGTCACGAACGCCGGCAGCCCCTGCACCTCGCAACGCAAGCCGGCGCGCACCAGGGCCAGCGGCTGGCCCATCAGCACTGCTTGGGCCTGAGCGGCCTGTTTGTCGTCCGGCAGGATGTAGGTGTGGGCATTTTCGATGGTACCTAGCAAGGTGGCAAAAAAAGCCCTGGGTTTACCCAGGATGAATGTGGCCAACTTCACAAGGTGGGGGTTGGCGTCGGCGAGGTCTTCCTGCATCGAACGGGCGGCGTTGCCAGGCGCCGAATGCCAGGCAACGGCCTGCTGCGCACCAAATACCCCAAGCGAACCCAATACCTCGCCGGTGCCGGTGAACAGCATCAGCGCGTTTTCCAGGTAGTTCGGCACAATCCAACCACACAGTGGGGAGGTCGAGGGCACCGGGTTCATCTGCACTTCGTCGTTCCCGGCACTCAGCCAGCGGAACAGCAAACGACTGGGCTGGGCAATGCGAGGCGCCAAGTAGCCTTTACCTGTGACACCGTCGGGCGCCTGCATCTGCCAGGACACCGAGACCTTCTTGCTGTCCTCGAACTGCTCGGTGTCGACCAGCAGGCGTTTGCGCCCGAACACATCGACAAGTTGCAGTTTCGATAAGGTGAAATAACCGGCCCGCATCAGGTTGTACAGACTCTCCTGGCTGATCGGCACCTGTCCGGTCTGCTCGCCCGCCGCCCAAGCCACGAAATGGGTCAGGCTGTTGACGTACTGCGTGTTGTCAAAGCTGTCGACCAGCGCCGTCGGCGTCGACTCCTCGTCGTAGAACGGGTTGAACGGATTGAGCTGCAAGCCCGCCGCTCGGGTGATGAACCCGGCGTTGACCCCGCCCAACCCTTGCGCCAGCAGCGGTTTGTCCACCAGGTACTGCACGATCGCTTGCAGGTCGGGGTTGTCGTTGTGTTGCAGGTAGCGGCGCAACTGTTCGATCAGCGGCTCGGCCACCTTGGACGACAACAGGATGCTGTCGGTCAGCTTCACCCGCCCCTTGGCCGGTTGCGGCGGGGTCTTGCCGAAGACCAGTTCGATCTCTCGTTCATCCAGCTGGAACTGCTCGGTGATATAGCTGGCCTCATAGTCCTGCGATCCGTTGGTGCTGTGCTCGAAAGGCACGTAGGTGGCTTCCCAGACCAGGAACAGCGGCAGGAACGGGTCCTGCCAATCGAGCGCATGGTTCAGGGCCAGCCCCTGCGGCGCTTGCCCACTCCAGGTGAGCGTGAGGCCGTTGCTGGTTTCGCTGGGGTTTTCGATGATCGGTAGGTTTTTCCACGGGGCCGCCGCGTTTTCCGTCCAGGCTTGCTGGATCTGCGCGACGAGCGCTTGCTGTGCGGCCGCGACGTCCGTCTGTGGGGTCCCTTTGAGCGCCCCGGCGATCTGCGGCACCAGCAACGGGTCGAGCAGGCACTTTTCCCCCAGCAGACGGCTCAGATCGTCGAGAATCGGCTGCAGGTCGCGTGCTTCAGGGCTGCCGGCCGGATTGACCTTGGGCACACCGAGCGTCAACGCGCTTTGCAGGGCGGCGGCCGTCAGGCTGGCGCCGCTGGTGTTGGCGCTGACCTGGCTCAGCAATTGAGCACCAAGCCGGCACGGCAGACGTTTGACGTTACCGTTGCGCCGGGCCGGTTGCAGCGTGTCGCCGGTCACCACCAGTACCGGCTCGTTGGGCTGCCAGAAGCGCGCGGCGTTGGTGGTCTGCAATTCGAACTGGCTGTAGGAGGAGGCAAGCAGGCTCACCAACGTATTGGCCTGCGTCACCAGTTGCCCAACCAGACTCTGCGCGGACGCCTTGCTGACGTAACTGCCGTCGGCGGCCTGACTGAGAAAATCCTGTGGCCCGCAGTAAAACACCGGAATGTTTTGGGTGGCCGGGGACGCGGCAGCGGCCTTGCCGAAGGCAGCTTCGAACTTGGCCCACAAATCGAGGATCTGCTCGGCCAGGTAAGTGTTCAGTTGCGTGACGTCGAAAGGCACTGAGCCGGTATCGTCGTAGAGACCGGTGATGTACTTGTACCAATCCATGAAGATCTGCTGACGGCAGGACACGATGATGTTGAGCAACGCATCCAGGCGCTGCTGGTACAGGTTAAGCGCATTGAGCTTATCGCCCAACTGATTGTGATCCTCAGGCAGCACCACCTGTGGCGCGGCGTACTGCGAGCCGCTACCGGTCTGCTTCTGCCGAATCATCCAGATGCGCCCGGCTTGCAGGGCGCCGAAGCCGTTCTGATGTACTTCCTGCTCAAGCTGAACCAGCGTCAGCGAGCTGCCAAGCCGCTCCAGCAAACCCATCTGCAGCGCGTCCAGGAGAAATTCCAGGTTGTCTTCGATCTCCTGGCCGGCGCCGTCAAGCTGGCCCTTGGGGTCCTGGGGTTTTCTGTTGCGCCATTGCTCCTTGATCAGCGCGGCCAGTGCCGACGAACTCGAACTGCCCATGGCGGCGCGCACTGATTCGTCGCGGTCGGTCACGGGTACCAGGTAGCACTTGGGAAATCCCGGCTTCGCATTGGGGAACACCGGGTTCTGACCGGTGGTATTCCAAGGGACGTTCGCCACCTGCGCCGTGTAGACACAGCGCGAGGGAAGCTGTGCGGGCGTGGGCGTGTACTGCCACAGGTAAAACCCTTCCACCACCTGGGCGAGCAGTTGCTCCGGGGTCAGTTGCTCGTCGAGCGGCGCCTTGCCGTTGTCGACACGAGCCTGCGCGAGCGCCTGTTCGAAAGCTGTACTCTGCAAGGGGTCGTCCGCCGCGCTGCTGTGCCAGCCGCTGACCTGGTACGACACCTCGAAACGCGCATTGCCCAGGTCAAACCCCTGCCCTATATCCTGGAATGTGTCGTGGAAGCCGAATGCACTGGCGCAGTCCGGGTAATAGGCACTGAACGTCGGGCCGCTGTTGCCCAACGCGCTGATCGCACCCAGGCTTTGCCCAGGCGCCATGAAGTTGCTACCCGACAGGACGAACGCTGGCAGGTGGCGCACATCCGTCAGCGCTGTACCGGGCAAGTCCGGCTCCGGTTGCCAGGTTTGCAGCTCGAACACCCGGCCCATGCGCCGCGACGGCGGGTAATAAGCGGCGCCGCCATTGCCGGCGATGTCGTAGCCAGGTGGTACATCCCAGCCCACCGGCAGGGAAATGCTGGTGCGCTGGCTGGAGGGGTAATAGTCCGAGACGTACTCCTCGGGCGTCATCAGGTAGTCGCTCTCGACCACCCACTGTTTCACTTGCGTGCCCTGCTGCCCCTGGAGGATGCGCGTCACCAGCCAGCGGTTGGGTGCCGGCGGGTAGTCCACCGTGCCGTCCGGTGCCTGGCGCCCTTGGGCTATGGTGTCGGGCAGCGCCCAGTGCAGGTGGATGCCCGCCTTGAGCTGCTCGATCACGTTCTGGCTCAAGGGATTGTAGGTGTTGCTGCTGACGTTGGCCTTGGTCCAGGTGCCGCTATGCACGATGGCGCCGTTACGGCCCGGTTCGCGCCAGGGCAGCCCCTCATAGGCGGTCGTGCCGCCGGAAAACAGCTCAGTGCTTTTGGTCACCAGGCTCGCGTCGTTCGGGCTGACCCGCAATGCCTGTACGTTGACGGGGATGATCAAGGTCATTATTCAGATCCTGCGCTGAGGTCGAACGAAACGAGGCCGACACCCTTCACCATTTGCAAGGCAAATTCGGAGGACGGCAGATGGTCGAAGCCGCTGTAGATACCCTGGATGTAGTCGCCGTACTTGGGGTCGTGCAGGTTCTTTGACAGCCGGTAAAGACGCAGCAGCCGCCGTTCGCTCGCATCCCGGAACGATACGCTCTGGAACACGCCAGGCACCTGCTCGCCCGCCGTATTCGTTTGGGTGGCGTTGGTGAAGTTGTAGCGCAGGTTGATGGCTTTGGGCTCAGTAGCCGCGACGCCAAAGTGCAAGCCTTCGGCGGGCTCATGGATATCCACCGAGCCCAGCGTCTGACCGTCGAGGTCAAACAGGCACAACAGCACGCCGGGGGCCAGGCGCTCGAAGCGCACAATGTCCATCGCCTTGCCGTCCGGGGTATAAGCGTTCACTTCAAGCCCCGGCCAGCCCTGCACCACGTCCGAGCGCAGAATGAAACCGCTCACCACGTCCATGTCGATTTTTTCCTCGGCCTGGTCTTTCAACCCCAGCGCGATGCTGCGGCTGATCGAGGCATGCCGGGTGGTGTGCAAATTGACCCTGGCCTTGATCGCAACATCGTGGGCGATGGTCGGGTCGGCGGCATTACCGGTCACGGCCCGGCCGATACTCAGCGCACCGTCCAGCAAGCTCTGAATCCAGTTCTCGTCCAGATAGAAGAAGCGTATCGACTCCGGCGGCAACATGCGCTCGTCCGGCACCAGATAGTTGAACGGGACGCCATCGAGCAGCTTGAGCTTGGCCAGCCAGGTGTAGATCTCCAGCGGCACGCTGAACCGAGCGTCGCCGATGGCGAGCAACTGCGTCGCGTCCGAAAGCACCTCCCGTTGGTACCTGACGCGTCCGGCGCGAGCAACAGCCAGGTTGCCGGTGGCCAGGAGTGCGTCGGGGGTTGGCAGGAAGGGCTTGAGCAAGGGATAGATCAGCGAGTCGCTTTGCAATTGCTGCTGGATTTCATCAAGCGACTGCTGCAGCACGATAGCTTCCATCTGCGCCACGACATCGCGCAGGTTGTCCCGGCGCCAATTGTAGAGCAACACCGAGAAATGCTTGTTCTGCAAGGCCAGCAACTGACCCATTTGCCATGCCGCCGCATAGGAAATATCGAACAGCCCGGTGTCGGGGTCGTACTGGGTCGCGGCATCGGCGGAGGTCCAGGTCGGCGGCACGGTGTCGGTCTTGATCTGATACGGCGTCAGCGGTCCGCGGTACCACGACACGGTATTGCCCGCATCGCGGGTGTGGTGCTTGAGCGCCGTATAGCCCATTTGCAGCGCATTCTTGGCCCGCCGGGTTTCGTCCGTGTCGCCCTCCTCCACCGCCGCGACCGGCAAGCCCAGAGCAAAGTTGGCGGCGACGGTAGACGGCGTCGCCTGACCTGCCAGCGGGTTCTTCGGCTTGAGTTCGAGCAGCAACTGCTCGAACCGCTTGCCCGTACCGGTGGAGGTGAAGGACCAACTCGTCAGCGAGACCAGGCGCATGAACCCTTTGTCATCGATGGCAAACGCCGGTTCGTTCGGCGCCTGCACGGAGCGTGGCCGGCTGACTTCGCCACCGTTGTCCGAAGTGGCCGGGTCGATCGGCAGGAACGGCTCCATGGCCTCCAACGACACAAGGTGTGCGATACAACGCTTGCCGGTTTGCGGCAGGCGGTTGCCGGTGACGATGGCGAAGTTGGAAGTGCCCGGCACTTTCGAAAGGTCGTTGCGCGAGGCCGGGACGCCGTTCTGTGTCGCCTTGCGGATGATCTCGACATTGCGCACGTGGGCCATCATTTTCAAGTCGTCCAGTGACGGCGCAACGCTCCAGAACAACCCCAATGGGACATCAATGTAGTTGCAGGCGTCGTCCGCGTGCTGGCCGTAATCCAGATACTTCTCCAGCCGTGCCGCATCGCTTGAACTGTCCAGGTCTGCGGCGGCGTAGAAGTACGAATAGCCCTGCGCGATCTGCGTCTGCGGACGCTTGAAGAACAGGTCGCGCAGCTTGCCGGCGCTCGGGCTGGCACTGAACCCCTGTTGCTTGAAAGCCAGCTCGTCATCTTCGTCGAAAATCAGCACAGCCATCCAGGTGGGCACGTCGTGATCGTGCTCCTGGTCGGGAAAACTGACCACCGGCTCAGCAAGACTCGGGCGGCGCATCCAGGGCAACGTCTGTTTGGTAAACACTACATGCGCCAACGTATCGGTGTATTCGCCCTGGGTCTGGTCAGGCGGGAACACGGTCTGGATATCGTTGCTGTCGAGGGTGAAACGCGGCGCCTGCACCGCAAAGTGATACTGATTGGCATAGTGCTGCTGCTCCTGCGAGACGCGCTGGGAGACCGTGAACTGGTACTCGCCCGCCTCCAGCCCGGGCAAGTTGTGCTGGATGAATTTGACCGTCCCTTGAATGGGGTGTTCTCGATTATCAGTCACTGCTTATCTCCAACACGTAGTGATCAAATTGCACTCGTTTCCTCGCCGAGCACACGAATCAGCGGCCAGTCCCAGAGCGGGTAACGGGCCAGACGGCTGACATCGAGTGCGGCGCTGTCAAAGTTGAAACCGAGCGAGTCGAGGCTATCGACCATCTTCTTGCGTTCGGCGGCGACCGCTGCCGCCGCCAGGTCGGCCAGTTCGAAGTTGACGTTGCGGATGCTGGCGGTCGCACGGGTGTAGGTCAGCACGGTGCCCTCCTCGCTGATGACGGCGGCGAAGCTGTCGCGGGTGGCGACGGTGGGTGTATCGAGCAGCCAGAGCATCTTCTTCGTGGTGTCGAAAAGCAGCGCCCAAAGGTCCGCGTCCGCGGTGATTGCCGGGTGACGGATCATTGGCGAGAGTTCCAGGCCACTCAGGGTGTTGGCGATCATCCGCGCCCCGTTGATGCCAGGGTCCTGCCCGGCCCAGAGGGCCGACTGGGCGTTCTGCAAGGCGATGCCGACCGCCACTTCGTTGACCGGCACGTTGTAGTTTTCAGGTTTGGTGTAATCCTCGCCGGCTGGCAGGCGAGTCAATTGCATCTGATGGTCGACGCTGAACTGGCTAGCCTTCAGCGCCATGGGCAGGACACCGAAATCATCGGCCCAGCCCGCACCATCGTCATTCGCGCCATGGGCCGTGGGCATCGCGGCGGGCGTGCCGCTACCGACATAGGTGAACGCGCCCGCCGGGGTGAACGGCGTATTGACCTTGAAGTCGTTGAACCGCGCCGTCTTGCTGGGAATGACCATGCTCGAGGCGATAGCGAAATGATTGGGGTCGAGTACCCAGTCGAAGAAGGCCGTGCTGTCCTTGGCCTTGAGGTCGCTGATCAAACCCTGCTGGACCGTGCCCCTGACCAGTTGGGTTGGCTGTACGTCACCGGCCTTGTCGGCGTCGGTGCGGCTGAACATCTCCAGGCGTTTTGTGTCGCCATTTGCCGCCGGCAGAAACGACGTTTTGAAGTCTTCCCAAGTCACGGGATCGGGTTCGGCCCTGCCGCTGCCGAAGCGCACGCTGAAACTGATGATGTCCAGGTCAATCGTGGCTACACCGCCGAACTCGGGGCCCCAGATGTTCAGGTCGACACCCACGTGAATGGTGATTTTGACGGTGACAAACAGCAGGTTGGCCTTGAACGAGGCGCCCAGGTGAATATACGCGGCGGCTTCGTAATGGAACGGCCGCCAGCCCAGCAGAAAATCGATTCCCACGCTGAACCAGGCGCTGATCGGCCCCGATTCCCAAGTGGCCTGGACCGTGAAACCCGCCATCAGCGTGTGCGAGAGCAGCGCGAAGTAGCATTCGCCCTTGAGCACCAGCGGCCCGGTTTCATAGATCATCTGCAAGCGCGGCACGGTCGGGAAATAGTCAGGTTTCTTGAACCGCGGGCTGTAGCCGCCCATCGAGACCAGAAACTCCCCGGAGTGTTCACCGGCGAACCAGGTGTAGAACGCAAACCCGCCACTGACGTGGCAGAGCCCGGCGTAGATGAACGACGCCGGGGTCAGACGGCCATCGACGGCGATCAGTCCGCTGCTGGACTCGAAACGCGCCTCCAGCGCTACTTCGAGGTAGACGATGGGCTTTGGCGCGCCCTTGGGCACCGTCACTCGACAGATTCCGAGCAGCGCCACTTCCAGCGAGACGCCGAAGGACACCGTGAGCAAAGCGGTGGCGTCGACCATTTCGAACGAGGTGAAATCGATGCCGGCCGCCACCCAGTACTCGCCCGCCTGTGGATGAATGTACGCTGCAGTCTTGACCAGCGTTTGTTGCAACACTTGCCCAGGATTGCTCGTACCCAGGGTGGTGGGAAAGCTGTTTTCCGGGCGCTTGTTGTTCTGCGGCAGCAACGGGTAGCTGGTCAGTTGGTCGATGCTCGGCAGCCCCAGGCTACGGTTGATGCCAAAACCGCCAGCCAGCCCCGTCACGAAGAAAAACGGCGGCCCACCCAGCGGTTGCTGAAGCCGAACAAAGATAAAGAAGGAGCTTTCATCGGGCGCATAGCCACCGATGGCGGTGAGCGAGAACGTCGCCACATTGACCCGCGCTTCCCCCAGGTAGTCTTTGTCAAAGCGCAGGAAGCCACCGGCGATGCTCAGCGGACCGGTCTGCAACGCCAGGCTCATGCCATCCAGTTGGGCCGAGATGTCCAGATCCGAGCCCTTGCTATCAGGGATCTTGAAGCCGAGCCCCAGGCCCTGCAGATCGAAGGACAACATCGCCAGGCTGAACCCGGCATCGATCAGCAGCCAAACACGGCCGTCTTCGTAACGTACACCGACGCGGGCGAGCGACACCGGGCCGATGGATTTTCCCACCGTCAACCAGGCGGCATTGCCCGCCGGTGGTTTCGCCGCTACGGCCGCCACCGTCTGCGTGCTCACGGGTGCGGTATCGCCACCGGCCGAGAGCGGCAACGCTACGCCGCCCAGTTCGATGTCGGCGGCAAAGTTAAAGCCTGCGGCAATAACCGTGGTCGAGCCCTTGGCATCCTTAGGTAACGGCAAGCGGCACGGCACCTGTGCCTGCGTCAGCAAGGCGTTGAGCTTTTGCACCTCATCGGCGCTGAGGGGCGATGCGGCGAACAGCGCCTGCACGTTCTTGATGCTGCCCAGGTTATCGTCGGTGAAGATCTTGCCCACGAGCGGCAGATCGGCCAGCGACGCTTCAAAGCCGAGCAGCATCTGGAACACGTAGTTCGAGGTACTGGCCCCGGTCTTCGGGTCCAGGGATTTGAGCGCCACGAAAGTGCCTGTGCCGTAATGGGCCGAAGTCGCCGACAGCAGCACGGTGTTGTTGCTCATGTCATAGACGAAGCTCGCCTGCGACAGGGCCAGGTCAAGTTCCGCGGGGATGGCGGGAATCGAGAAACCCAGCGCCCCGGCGATATCTGCGAACTGCAGGTAGTCGTTGTCCTGGGCTTTCCAGTTCGCCTGGATCTTCAGGCCGGGCTGGGTGCCGGAATCGAACGTCAGGGCGAAACTGAAGTTCTGCTGCCCGATCACGAAGCTGCCTGTCAGCGCTACAGATGCGTCCGCGCCGGTCTTTTTGAACAGCACCGACATCTGTGCATCGACGCTGGTGTCCAGGAGCGTGAACGCCGTGCGGGCAGCCCCGAACACCGTGTAGGCATAATTGCTTTCGCCCCCTGCCACTGTCACGCCGAAACTGTCGAACACGATGGTGCTCAGCACATCGGGCACCGGCACCGACGCACTGACCACACCCTTGACGATACTGCCCAGCGACACGCTATCGGTCATCTGCCCGCTGATCAGGTCGATATTCCAAGCGGCCGCCTGTTTGACCACCACGATCGAAAAGTCGAACGTGGTGTTGAAGATCGTTGGCAGGAACTGCGCCGAGGCCCGGATCTCGACATTAGTCGTGGGCTTCGGTCCGGCGGGCTCGGTCAGCCTGACCATCAGCGTCAGCGACTCCAGCGACAGCACGCTGGGTATCAGTGTCCAGGGGGCCTCGGTATGGATGGCGAGCGTGACCGAACTGACCGGTGCCGATTTGTTCGCCAGCACCATGCGATAGAACGTCAGGCTGATGTTCTCGAACACCTTGCTGAGCACACTTGGAATGTACTCGTCGTAGTGTTGCCCGCCCGGCAGGCTCTTGATCAGGTCCGACGCGCTGAACGTCGCACCCGGTGCCGGTTGCGCGAAAATCACCAGCGAATCGAGGCTCCGGGTGATCTCCACGCCGCAGTCGAGTTTGCCGTCGAACAGCGAGGAGATTGCGAAGCCGATCTGCTGGGGCTCATCGCCCTTCTCGCTGATGCTCACCCCGACCGCTGGCGCAGCCAGGCTCAACCGCCAGTCCCCTACCCCAATGGAAAACACACCTTCGGAAACCGGGGCGCTAAGCCGCCCGGTCGGGTACGGCGCATCTGCGGCCGGGGCGAACGGCCCATAGAACTTGTACGGCGTACTGCCCACCAGATCGCCGAGAATCGCGCCGACACCGCTGATGTTCTCCAGCCCGATCGTGGACAGGAAGTTCTGTCCTTGGGCCAGGCAAATGGAGGTCGCATCGTCCTTTGACCAGCGATAGGTCGTCTGTGCCAGCGAGGTATAGACGAAACGCGGGTTGGCTGGTTTCAACAGCTCGAAGGGGAAGAACGTCATCCCCGGGAAGCTGGAAGCAAGCTCCCAGCCCGGCGGCAAGGTTGCACCGATAAGTACAGCCACCTTGCCATCACTGGCGGTAAAACTCAGCTGGACGCCGACTTCGCTGACCTTGAGCAGCGCAGCGGTGCCGGTGTTGACTCGCACGACGCCTTGGTCGGGCCCGCTGACATCGCTGCTCTGCAGGCCCTCGACCGTCAGCTTGGTGCCTTTTTCCAACAAGAACGCGGTGGCGATGTCCGCTACCTGCTCATCGCTCAGCAGGCGGTTATCGAGCACCACCTTACCGTTGTCCGCTGCCTGCTTGCGTAGGTCGCTTGCCAGTTGATTGATATCCACTGTGGACTCCTGCTCAAGTGATATTGGTCACTTGTTGGTTATTACCGTTGGGCTGGAACAACTTGTCGGGGATAAAGCCGGCCTTCTTCACCCCGGCAGCGATGATCGATTCCACGGCCTGGCAGATGGCACGGTTGCGAGCTTCGGCATTCCCGGCCTGGGAAGCGATCTGCGAAACGGGGAACACGCTGTTGACGATGAAGTCCTTCAGCGAGACAGGTGTGGCGGCTGCGCCCTGATTGATGACGCTCTTGGTGCCTTCAGTGATCGCATACCAGCGTTCGTAGTTGTACCGGATGCTGTTGAGGACCTTGCCCTTCTCGTCGCTGTCGAAATAGCTGTTCGTCTGCTTGAGGATGGTCGACTCAGTGGTGATGCCAAAGGCGTGCCTCTTGATGTCGAGATAGTTGGTGAGGCTGGTGTCCTCGGCCGAGGCGATGAAATACGGGCTGAAGTTCAGATTGTTCTGGTCAAGCCAGTCGATGTTCCACAGCACCGCCTGCTGGAGTACCCGGTCTGTCCTGAACACCGAGTTCAGGTAGTCCCCACCCGGGCTGCCCAGCAACCTTCGATGCGCCTGGCGATCAGCAATGATGCTGTCGGTGGTGTCGGTGGCCGTTTCGCTGCCAAATCCCATCCCGATGAAGCCGCGTGCGAGCATCGCGCCTTCGGCGGCGGCCAGCCCCCGGAAGGCATTAAGGTGATAGACGTTGTCATCCACCAGCCAGGCGTAGTTCCAGCGATTGTTGGAGCTGCGCCGCAGCCATTTGCAAAACTCGATGGCCGCGTAACGGCTGGCGCCGAAACCGACATAGGGATAGTTCCCACCCAGCAGCCAGCCGGCATCGTTATGGAACGACCAACCGATGACATGCAGGTTGGGAACGGTGTGCAAGACTTTCCAGTACTTGGGGTATTCGAGAGCGTGAACAATGAGATAGATGCGCCGATTGGCATCATTGACCCGCCCCGGGTAATACCAGGCCGGTACCGGGCGCGTGTCTGGCACGATTTGGCCGCTAGGGTTTTGCTGGGTGCGTGCATTGAAAGCTTGCAGGTCCGACACATTGGCGAAGTGGGTTTGTCCCAGGTCTTGCAGAAGATCCGCACCGCGTGCGAAACCGGAGGCGATCCAGTCGCTGCGATTGCTTGAAATGACGACCAGCGGCGGCAGGGACGCAGCATTGTTTTCGGCGAGCAGAATCGCGGCCGAGGTGCCGTTGGTGTAGAAGTCCAGCGCCCGGGGCAGCTTTCCCGCGTCGCGCAATACATCGATCCTGTCGTTGACCAACTCCAGGCAATCGCTCTGGTCGGTATCTTCGAGTACCGGGGTTTCAATCGGCTGATACTTTTGACTGACCAGGTTGCCGCCATAGTTGCTTTTCACGCGCAGGGTAATCGCCATAAATACTCCTGACCCGGTTATCCAAGTGAGTGGCTGTTGCAGGAGACCGCCTGCGCGGTCCCCTGCGCTGGGCTAGGGCCTTACTTGGCAACCGCAAGGAGTTGCGTCAGCGACACCTTGAACTGCTCGAGCAATTTCGACGGCTGTACCCCCCCACCCTGCGGGGGAGCCTGAATCACCTGCAGCGCGAAATCTGCGCTGAGCTGGCCGCTGACGGGGACCTTGGCGTTGTAATAGGCGGTGACTTTGCTGACGTAGTTGGCCGGCAACGTCGCACTGGTAGCAAAGACTCGCCCGGTGACCAGCGGGGACTTACCGATCGAGATGATCTCGCCGTTGGCATCCGGGGTATCGAAGATGAAATACATTTCGGCATCCGGATCAAACCTGGAAGACGACAACGCCACCGTCACATCCACCGGATTGGCGTTATTCAGTGCAACTGTGCTCGACCAGCCGAAGCCTGTGGCGGGAGTCGGCGGCTTGGGCGGGATCGCCAGCGCAACGTAGGCCGCATTACCCGCTTCCACGATCGCCTCTTGCAGCGGGATAATCGCGCTGCCGGCAGGTGCCGGATGGTTGGCATCGGTAATGAAGGCGATCAGGTTGTACGGCGCACCCTGTACGGGTGGCGACACGTTGCTGAACAGGAACGGCGTGTCGGTGACGGCCACCCCCTGCCCTGGCGCGCTGATGCTGACAACGTTGCTCTGGTCCTGGGTGTTCAATCGGACCCACTGCAGCTTCTTGTTGATGTTATCCGCGCTGCAATACCACAGCTGAACGCTGCCGACGGCCGTCTTAGTGACATCCGTGCTCAGGTTCTTGGCCCGGACATACACGTAGTTGGTGCCGTGATAATCGACAGCCTGCGAAAAGCCCTGGTCGTAGCACTCCACGAAACTGCTGAGGTCCGCGGGGCCGGCGGGCGCACTGCGGGTGATGAGGTCCGGCGAGGCGTCGTTCGGCGGCGTCTTGCCTGGCGATGTCTGGGCCAGGTTGTTGCGCACGAATAGCCAGTTGTAGTCATTAGACATGTTGCATTCCTCCTTAAAAGGTTTCGGCCTAACGGAAGCCGCCGTTGGGAACAACGCCATTGGAACCGACAATTGTCACCAGCGTCGGCTCTACATCCAGGAGTGTCCTGTAGCCTTCGTAGCCCAGGTACCGCTCGCCGTTTTTCGAGTCCACAAACACACTGTGTTCATCGAAGTTGCAACGCTTGTAATGGTTCTCCAGGTTCTGATCCCCATCCAGCAAATCACTGATGCTGGCACGCACTGCAGCCGACAGTTCAGGTGCATTGGTCACAACAAACTGCATGGTGAAGTTTGCGGGCTTTGGCTTGCCTTTGAAGTTGACATAGAAGGTGACTTTGCCGGCATAACCACCCTGGATTTTCACATTGGTGCCGACGATAAAGTTGGGGTTGACGTTGGGGTCTGGAGCACCGGGTTTTTGCGGTACGGGGGTGTCCCCGACGGCAATGGAGTCGCCCCATTTGGTGTTGTTGTTTGACGAGAAACCGACGACCGCCCCGACCGGCACGTTGGTTATCTGGATAGAGCAGGTGAACAGCGCATCATCCCAAGTCTGGTTCATGCTGATCTGCTGCTCATAGACATCCGAGGCCGAGACCGCCTGGATATTCACGTTGTGCCAGCCCAGGTTGCGGTTGGCGTAGATCCACGCCGCGTATTGATCGACGCTGGAATTGACGCCCGACGGGAACTGCGCATTCACCGCATCGAAACTGTCTGCGACGACCGCTATCAGGCAATGGTGCTCGGTGGTTTGCGGCTTCCAGGTGAACGCATTAGTGGCAACTACTTCTCCTGGACCGGCAGTCAGGGTTTGATAGTTCTGCCGCACTTCAATGGTTTTTCTCGGATCGTTAGGGTCCTCGACGACGGAGGTGTAGTTCATCAGACTGTCTTGGTTGTACCAGACATTCGGGGCCAGGAAGAGATTCTGCGGCACCTGAAACAAATAGATGTTTTGGGAGACATTTGCCGCACTGACGTTTTTCGCGCGGACATAAAAGTTATTGCTGAAGAACTCTTTTACGTCCTGATCGTAAGCTTGGTCATACTTCGAAACCATTTCCTGGGTCGTCAGCGCACTTTGGCCAGCGACCAGTATATCGGGGCTCCCGGTCCAGCTCCCCGAGCGCGGTAATTTACCAGTGTCACTCAGATTATTTCGAATCAGAAAATCATTTTTGACAGCCATGATGAGGCCTCACATTTTAAAAGAGTGATAGTCGGAATGATGACAACTTAGATGGATGCGCCGGTTAAACCTTCTCCATGCAACATCACATCAGGTGACTTGCAACGGTCTACGGGTATCGAGGTATTGGGTAGCGTTCGACACGAACGGCGAGCGTGCGCCGGTCGGCGTTCGACAGGTGTTGCAGGAAGGGAAATGAGTTCGAGCGAATCATTGGCAAACGCATCATCGGCCTCCTTGGCCTAGGTCAGCGATCCGAGCTCTCGGCCGGAGTGGTAGAGAACCATTGCGATTGAAAATCTCGACTGCTTAACACTGGAATGCTAGATCAGAACTTTTTATGCCCGGCTGGGGGGCGGCGCTCCCCATTACCGGTGTGGCGGGTGTATCCGCTGAATGGGTATAGCAACGAGCCATCACCCTGTCTAATTTTTTCCGGCCCGGTTTGCTACCGCCGGTCGTCTGAGCATATCTCGCTGAGGATAACAATCGACAGGGGGGAGGAATGGGCTTGCAAAATCGGCTCGACGAGTCCCGGTTACTGTCCGTTCCTGTGCTGCCCATGCAATCTCAAGCGGGTATGAGCAGCTTCAGCGTTCGACTCACGACTGCCCAAACATCCGACTAATCGACTGGACAGTAAATCGCCCCAGGCGAATGATGCAAGCCAGCTGCATCGGAACAGACCTCGAATAAAAACAACGGAGGGTCGCCTACCGACTATGAACATTCTCTACGATGAACGCGTCGACGGCGTCCTGCCTGACGTCGACAAACAGGCGCTGCTGCACGCCCTGCAGACTCGCTTGCCTGACCTGGAAATCCTGCACCAGCACGAAGCGCTCAAGCCGTACGAATGCGACGGACTCTCGGCTTATCGCACCACGCCCATGCTGGTGGTGCTGCCGCGCCACATCGATCAGGTCCAGGGCGTGCTTCGAGTCTGCCATGAGCGGCGTGTACCGGTGGTGGCTCGCGGCGCGGGCACTGGGTTGTCCGGCGGTGCGCTGCCGCTGGAAAAAGGCGTGCTGCTGGTGATGGCGCGCTTCAACAACATTCTGCACATCGACCCCGCCGCCCGCACCGCCCGGGTTCAGCCGGGGGTACGCAACCTGGCGATTTCCCAGGCGGCTACGCCCTTTGGCTTGTATTACGCGCCGGACCCTTCCTCGCAGATCGCCTGTTCCATCGGCGGTAATGTGGCGGAAAACGCCGGGGGCGTGCATTGCCTGAAGTACGGGCTGACCGTGCACAACCTGCTCAAGGTCGACATCCTGACCGTCGACGGCGAACACGTGAGCCTGGGCTCCCAGGCCCTCGATGCTCCGGGTTTCGATCTGCTGGCATTGTTCACCGGCTCCGAAGGCATGCTCGGGGTGATCACCGAGGTCACGGTCAAGCTGCTGCCCAAACCACAAACCGCCAAAGTGCTGCTGGCCGCCTTCGATTGCGTCGAAAAGGCTGGCCGTGCGGTGGCTGACATCATTGCCGCCGGCATCATCCCGGGCGGCCTGGAAATGATGGACAACCTGGCCATTCGCGCCGCCGAAGACTTCATTCACGCCGGCTACCCGGTGGACGCCGAAGCGATTCTGTTGTGTGAACTCGATGGCGTGGAAGCCGACGTCCACGACGACTGCCACCGCGTGCGCCAGGTGCTGGAACAGGCCGGCGCCACCGAAGTGCGCCAGGCTCGGGATGAGGCCGAACGCGTGGGTTTCTGGGCCGGGCGCAAGAATGCGTTTCCGGCGGTGGGCCGCCTCTCACCGGATTATTACTGCATGGACGGGACGATCCCGCGCCGCGAACTGCCTGGGGTGCTGCACGCTATCGCGGCGTTATCGACCGAGTACGGCCTGCGGGTGGCGAATGTTTTCCACGCCGGCGACGGCAACATGCACCCGCTGATCCTGTTCGATGCCAATCAACCGGGCGAACTCGACCGCGCCGAAGCCCTGGGCGGCAAGATCCTAGAATTGTGCGTGAAGGTCGGCGGCAGCATTACCGGTGAACACGGTGTGGGCCGCGAGAAGATCAACCAGATGTGCGCCCAGTTCAATAGCGATGAGCTGACCGTATTCCACGCCGTCAAAGCCGCCTTCGACCCGGGCGGATTGCTCAACCCCGGCAAGAACATCCCGACGTTGCATCGATGCGCCGAGTTTGGCGCCATGCACGTTCATCTGGGTCAGATGCCCTTCCCCGACCTGGAGCGTTTCTGATGCGCAGCGGACACCCTATCGACGCCAGCGCAGCGCTGCTGGAGCAGGTCAACCAGGCGCTGAACGACGCCACGCCGCTGCGTATCCAGGGCTCCAACAGCAAGGCGTTCCTCGGCCGCGCAGGCACCGGGGAAATCCTCGACACCCGCGCCCACCGGGGCATCGTCAGCTACGACCCGACGGAACTGGTAATCACCGCCCGTTGCGGCACGCCCTTGGCGGAGTTGGCAGAAGTGCTGGACGCCGCGCACCAGATGCTGCCCTGCGAACCGCCCTCCTTCGGTGAGCACGCCACCGTCGGCGGCATGATTGCCTGCGGGCTCTCGGGGCCACGGCGCCCCTGGTCAGGATCGGTCCGCGACTTTGTCCTCGGGACGCGGGTCATCACCGGACAGGGCAAGCATTTGCGCTTCGGCGGCGAGGTCATGAAGAACGTCGCCGGCTACGATCTGTCGCGCTTGATGGCCGGCAGTTACGGCGCGCTTGGGGTGGTGACCGAAGTGTCCCTCAAGGTCCTGCCCAAACCACGGCAAACCTTGAGTATCAGCCTGGAAATGGACACCGACCGTGCCTTGCTGCGCCTGGCGGAATGGGGGCAGCAACCGCTGCCGATCAGCGCCGCGTGTCACGATGGCCAGCGCCTGCACCTGCGGCTCGAAGGGGGCGAAGGCTCGGTGGCGGCGGCCCATGAGCGCTTGGGCGGCGAGTGGCTGGACGCTGCCTACTGGCAAGACCTGAACGAACACCGGTTGAGTTTTTTCGATGAGGAACTGCCCCTTTGGCGCCTGTCCTTGCCGCACAACACGCCCCGACTGGCGCTGCCAGGCATCCAATTGATCGACTGGGGCGGCGCCCAGCGCTGGCTCAAATCCGACGCCGACGCGAGGGTCATTCGCGCGGTGGTCGAAAAAGCCGGCGGGCATGGGACCTGCTACCACCCGGGCCTGATCGACAGCCCCTTCCAACCGCTGCCCGACACGTTGATGCGCTACCACCGGACCCTGAAGCAGCAACTCGATCCACGGGGCATCTTCAACCCCGGTCGCCTGTACGCGGAGCTTTGAACCATGCAGACCACCTTGAGCGAAGACGCCCGCCGACTGCCGCGCGCCGAAGAAGCCGAACGCATCCTGCGCAGTTGCGTGCACTGCGGTTTTTGCAATGCCACCTGCCCGACCTATCAACTGCTGGGCGATGAACTGGATGGCCCGAGGGGACGCATCTACCTGATCAAGCAGGTGCTAGAAGGCAATGAAGTCACGCGCAAGACCCAGGAGCATCTGGACCGTTGCCTGTCTTGCCGTAACTGCGAAAGCACCTGCCCCTCCGGCGTCGATTACCACAACTTGCTCGACATCGGCCGGGCGGTGGTCGACGCGGCAGTGCAACGCCCACTCAGTCAGCGTTTGCTGCGCGAAGGGTTGCGCAACGTCGTTCCGAATCCCGCGCTGTTCAACCTGCTGATCGGCAGTGGCCAGCTATTTCGAGCTTTGTTGCCCAACACCTTGCAGGCCAAGTTGCCTCGCCGCGTCTACCCGCCCAAACCGCGCCCGACCACGCGCCACGCCCGCCAGGTATTGATGCTTGAGGGCTGTGTGCAACCGCACCTGTCACCCAATACCAACGCCGCCACGGCACGGGTGCTGGATCGCCTGGGGATCAGCGTCATATCCACCCACGAGGCAGGCTGCTGCGGTGCGGTGGATTACCACCTCGACGCTCAGGCTGCGGGCCTTGAGCGCGCCCGCCGCAACATTGATGCATGGTGGCCGAGCATTGAAAACGGGGCCGAGGCCATTGTGCAAACCGCCAGCGGCTGCGGGGCCTTTATCAAGAATTACGGCCACCTGCTCAGCACCGACCCGGCGTATGCCGCCAAGGCGCACAGGGTCAGTGCCCTGGCCAGGGACCTGGTTGAAGTGCTGCGCGGCGAGCCACTGGATAAGCTCGGCGTACACAGCGACCAGCGCCTGGCGTTCCACTGCCCCTGCACCTTGCAGCACGCGCAAAAACTCGGCGGAGCCGTTGAAACCCTGCTGACAAGCCTGGGCTTCAACCTGACCGCGGTTCCCGACGGCCATCTGTGCTGCGGCTCGGCGGGCACCTATTCGCTGACCCAGCCCGAATTGTCGCGGCAACTGCGCGATAACAAGCTGAATGCGTTGGAAAGCGGCCACCCCGACGTCATCGTCACCGCCAATATCGGCTGCCAGTCCCACCTCGACGGCGCAGGACGCACCCCGGTCAGGCACTGGATCGAACTGGTCGAGGCCGCGTTGCCCTCACCAGGTACTGCAGAATCCTTGCGGCTGCACGCACCGAAGCCCACAGCAAACTAGCCGGGGCGCAATGCCTGGATTGAATCGGCCCCCTGTGGTGAGCGGGCTTGCCCCGCGCTGGGGTGCGAAGCAGCCCCTGATGAAGACGAATGCGGTGTATCAGGCACGCCTCTGCGCCTGGTTTTGGGGCTGCTGCGCAGCCCAACGCGGGGCAAGTCCGCTCGCCACAACAAGCCCGCTCGCCACAGGGTTCTTTGCGCGCTCTCGAACGGGTTCGAACACGGCGGCCTTAAGCAAGCGTGAGGAACAACGCCGAGGTCCAGACCCGGGACTGGTCGCGTTGGCGCGCGCAGATGAACAGCGGATGCTCGCGCCCCGCGTGCAAATTGAGTGGCGCCAGCTCGATCTGCCCCTGCAGCTCACGGGGCAGCGCTTCGGCGGTGGTCCTTTCCAGGGAGACTTTCAGCTCCGCCCCTGGCAGCTCTTCGATCACCTGGGATTGCGCCAGCAGTTCTTCGCCGGACAGCTCCATCAGCACCGTCGGTGCATGCACGTAGGGCTGCGGTTCGGACGGATCGCCGACCTTGATGTAGTTGTCGATGCGGCTGCGGACCTGCAACGTCGCGCCGGCCAATTGCGACAGGTCGATTTCGATGCTGTCGGTGTCGCCGTTGGTGTCGGTGCGAAAGGCCAGGGTCGTGGCGTCCTTGCGCCATACGGTTTGCTCCGGGTGATCGAGGCCCAAGGCACGAAAGCCATTGATCACCGCGCCCGTCACCCGGATTTCGCCGGTCCAGTAAGCGCCGCGATAACGGTCCTTGATGCGTGCGCCGCCCAGGCGCAACCGGATGCGTTGGGCGGAAAACCCCAGCTCCTGATGCAGGTTGCGCGACCAGATCAGTTTATCGCCGTCGAACAGGTCCACCTGCTCCCAGCCCGCCTCGCCCAGCAATCGATAGTCCAGGGTGGCATTCGAATCCGCCGTGAACACCTCGCCCATGAAATGCTGGCCCTGGCGCAGGCTGGCAAATGCACGCTCGCCCGTCGTGGCAAAGGTGCGACGGGCGCGAAGGGCCTTGCCGACACTCGAGCGGTCGAAAGACTCGGCAATCACGCCGGTCAGCCCGCCGCGAGAGCCAAACACGGCCGTGGCCGGAACCCCGCCGCCACAACGGCCCTGATGCTCATCACTGTTCGCCGCGGCGCCGACCCGATAGCCACGCTGAAGGGCTTCGGCGTAGACCCAATGGAACTGGCCCCAGGCCGAGCCGACTTCGATCAAGCGTTCCAGCTCCGGATGGTGCCAGTCGAGGTTGCAGCGGCGCCCGCCGACATGGGGCATCATCAAGTGACCTTCCGGGTCTTTCGCATAGGCCGCGTACAACTCGTCCACCGGCCAGGCCCCCGGTTTGATGGTGCCGGCGGTGAACTCGTTCCACTCGAAAGAGCGCACCAGGCGCCCTTGGTTGTCGAACGGAAACTCGGGCTTGCGATCGTGCAGGAAGACAACATTACGGTCACCGCCCGCGCAGGAGTTGCCGCACCACTCGGTGCCGGGGTAGCAGACGAAGCGGCCGGGCTCGTTGAGTTCGTGAATCAGCTTCACCGCCTGATCCCAGCGTTGCTCGGTGATATTGAAGTCGTTGGCGGTGTAGCCGAGCACATCGAGGCCGGCGACATCGCGGCCGTAGCTGAGGTTGTAGAGCGTGTCGTTGGTGCCCACGGTGTCATCGGAGTGCACATGCAAGTCGGCGTACAGCGGGCGCAATGCGCTGCCGGCCGGATCAACCGTCACGAAGGCCTGGGCGCCACGCACGCCGGGCGCCTGCACCTGGGCGGACAAACGCCACTCGCCCACCGCGCCGAGGTCAAACCCCTCGAGCCGCACCGTCGCCCACCCTTCATTGGCCAGGGTAAACCCTTGCTGGCGCTCGCCGCCTTCCGGATCAACCAGGGTCAGTACCCCGTTGAGCGGCAGGTTGCGGCACGTGTTGCCCCAGGCATCGTCGACCCGCAGCAGCACGTCGAACCCCTCACCGGCGCTGATCAGGCGCGGCACAATCAGCTGCACACTCTGCGCCGGTCCCGGCACGATGTTCAGCAACGGATCGCCTGGCACCTCGGCAAATTTCGAGCTGCCCAAGGGGTCGATAAACAGCCGGAAACGGAAGTCTTTCTCGACGAAACTCTGCACCCGCGTGCCCGCCCCGCCCTGGCGACGGTCGCCCAGGCGAATAGTGATCTTGTCGCCGGGATTCAGGTAGCCGTCGATGATGTCAATGATGATCGCTTTCTGGAACGGCCGTTCGTGACCCTTCTGGTCGAAGCGCACTTTCAGGTGCTGCACGGTGGCCTGGCTCTGCCCGGGGACCAACTCGCCCGCCTGGTACTCGGCGCTGACGTAGTTGGGGCCGGCCGGGTTCGAGGTCTGGAACAGTGCCCAATCGGAGTAGAACTTGAACGCCAGTTTCAACCAGGCGCCATCCGCCAGGCCGCTGCCGCCGACCTCGTAGACCAGGGTGATTTCATCCCACTGCCCGGCAATCAGCGTATCTCGGTCACAGTCGATGCTGCCGAGGAACGGGCGTTTCTTGTTGCGTTCGTAGAGGCCTTGGGGGGCGATGTAATGCCCGGCTTCGCGGGGATCGAATACGTTACTCACATGACACCTCGTGCAGTGGTCCACTGAAGGTTTGAAAGGGTTCGAAGGCAAAGGACGATGCTTACTGCACGCGCCATTTCTGGTAGTGACGCTCGATGCGCCGGAACACAAAACTCTCCATCAGCCAGGCAATCAGGCCGATCAGCACAATGCCCAGCAGCACCTGGCTGCTGTTGCCGATCTGCCCGCCGGTGGAGACCATCCAGCCGATGCCCTGGGAGGCGCCGATCATTTCTGCGGCGACCAGTGCCCGCCAGCCCTGGCTGAACCCGATGCGCAAGGCCGCCGTCACGAAGGGCAATGAGGCCGGCAGGTAAACATGGGCCAGCAGTTGCCAGGGGTTGGCGCCCAAGGTGCGCGCCGCGCGGACTTCACCACCGCGAATGCTCTGTACGCCTTCCTGGATGGTCACCGCCATGGGGAACATCGCGGCAATGAAAATCACCAGCACGATGGAGACATAGCCCAGGCCGAAAATGATCATGATCAGCGGCGCCCAGGCAATCGGCGGGATCGCCATGAACAGGCTGTTGAGCGGCGAGATGAAATCGCGAAAGCGCGAAGACAAGCCGCCGGCCGTGCCCAGCACAATCGCGACAAGCACCGCCGCGCAGAAGCCGCCGACTTCCTCCAGGACGCTCGCCCTGAGGTGCTGCCACAGCGAACTGTCGCTGAGCCAACGCAGCGCTTCGCGCGCCACATCCCAGGGCTGCGGCAGGATATAGGTGGGAAAGCGGCTGGCCAGGGCCATCCAGATCAACAGCAGGAAGGGCAGCGAAGCCCATCCCCAATTCGGTTTTGGCAAGGACATGACAGGCTCAGACTCAGCGCGAGGCTTTTTCCAGGTAGGCGGTATCCACGATCTGCTCGGTCTTGAGCGTGGTGTCGATAAAGCCCAGGTCGTGGGAATAATTCATCAGGCGCTGGATGAATTCGATATCCGCAGGCAGCAAGTCCGCCGACCAGCCCAATCGCGTGCGCGCCTGGGCGACGATGGCCTCCGGGGCAATGGTCTTGCCGTCAGGACCCTGGACCGCTTCAAGCTTGAACGCCTCGGCGATAATGCGATTCGACTCGTCGGGATGCTCGTTGAGGAACGCGATGGCCTTGCGGTGCGCACGCAGCAGTTTGACCACATCGTCCGGTCGCTCCTGCAAGGTTTTGGGCAGCGCGATCACCACGTACCACGGGTAGTTCGGCAGTGCCTGGTTGACGTCGAGCAGAACCCGGCTCGACCCGCGCAGCAACGATTGGCTGACAAAGGGTTCCCAGGAAAACGCTGCATCGACGATGCCGCGCTCCAGCGCCGCGTTCATGTTGCCGGGTGGCATGTCGATGATGTCGAGGTCCTTGTCCGGGTTGAGCCCGGCTTTTTCTTTCAGCACATAGCCGCGCAATAGCACGTCCATCCCACTGCCCTTCTTGACCCCAGCGAGCTTTTTGCCCTTGAGCTGCTCCAGACTGTTGATCGGGCTTTTTGCATCGACAATCACCGCCGCCTGACCGTAATTGACCTTGGCCAGAATCCGGCTTTGCAAGCCTCGGGAGAACCATTGGTACACCGGCGGCGTGCCCACATAGGCCACGTCCAGCTCATTGGCGGCCAGCGCCTGCTGGATCACAGGGCCATCGCCCAAGGCCTTGAGGTCGACATTCAAGCCTTCCTCGCGGTAGTAACCCTGCTTGTCGGCGATCAGCGCCGGGGCGTTGGCCATGGCGAACACATACCCCACACGCAGGGGTTTCTCTTCAGTGGCCACGGCACCTGTGCTGCTTGCCAAGGCGGCAACAGACAAGGAAAGAGCAAGCAGCGAACGTTTGATCATGGGGTTAACTCGGGTTGGCGGGTGGGGTTAGGGATGGCTTCGGCCGCGCCCATGACCTGGGAAATGCGCTCCATCAGCTCATTGCGGTAATCGAGAAAGGCCGGCAGGCGACGGGTTTTCAGGTTGGAACGCGGGCGCGGCAAATGAATATCCAGTTCGCTATGGATACCGCCGGGGGCGATGTTGAGCACGATGACCCGGTCGGCCAGGAACACCGCTTCGTCGATGTCGTGGGTGATGAACAGCACGGTCTGACCCAGCTCGGCCCAGATCCGCAGCGTCTCTTCATTCATGCTGTTGCGGCTGATGGCATCCAGCGCGGCGAAGGGTTCGTCCATCAGCAATACGCTGGGCTCCAATGCCAAGGTCCTGGCCAGGGAGACGCGCTGCTGCATGCCGCCCGACAGCTGATGGGGCAAGCGCTGTGCAGCGTTCTCCAGGCCGACCAGGCGCAAATACTGCAACGCCTGGGCACGCTGTTGCGCCTCGCTGAGCTGCGCCGTCATCCGCAGGCCGAAACGCACGTTCTCCAGCGCGCTCAGCCAGGGAAACAGCTGCGGCGCCTGAAACACATACCCCAACTCCGAGCGCTCCGGGCGCACGGCGGTCTGGTTGATGCTGATCCGGCCGCTCTGGGGTTGCTGAAAACCCGACAACAAATTCAGCAACGTGGTTTTTCCGCAGCCGGACGGCCCGAGGATCGCGACGAATTCACCCGGCTTGGCGTTCAGGCTGAAAGCGTTGAACACCCGATGGCCGTTGGGGTAGCTGAAACTGATGTGATCGACCGTCAGGGCGTCGGCTTGCGGCGGTGCGTAAGGCAAGGAGTCGGGCATGGCAAGTATCGTCAGGTCGTTTACAATGGGAGTGCCTGACATAATACGTACTAATACAAGTCATCCCAATAACCTATTTTTATAACCTTAGAAGTGAAGGCGCACCGCCCCACTCCAAGGCCCCTGGAAGCCGACCGTGTCCACGTCCATTCTGCGCGACAGCACCACCTCGCTCTACGAACAGATCGCCCATCGTTTGCTGGAAGAGATTCAGCGCGGCGATTTCGAACCCACCGGCAAACTGCCGTCAGAAGCCGAACTGGGCGAACGCTTTGGCGTGAGTCGCGTCACGGTGCGCCTGGCAGTGGGCAAACTCAGCGACGACGGCGTGGTGGAGCGCAAGCAAGGCAAGGGCACGTTCGTCGCCGCGAAGCAGGTTCGGCATGGCCTGGATGCGTTGCGCAGTTTCCATGAAGCCTTGTTATTGCAAGGGCTCAAACCGAGCATGCAGGTGATCGGCCACACGCTGCAGCCCGTTCCGGAAGCCTTGATGGCGTTGTTTGAAGGCGCCCACGATTGCCTGCTGCTGGAGCGCCTGCATTTCGTGGATGACGAACCTATCGCCCTGGGCCGCAGCCATCTACCGGCCGAGTTGGCCGGCGTGGTCTGGACGGACGTCGAGCATCAGCCGATCTACTCGATCCTGGAATCGATCACCGGCCAGGCCGTCACCCGTGCCGACCTGGCCATCCGTGCGCAAGCAGCCGATGCAAGCCTGGCCAGCACCCTGCACGTCAAACGCGGTGCCGCGCTGCTGGTGATGGAGCGCAGCTCTTACTTTGCCGACGGCCGTTGCTGCGACCGCACCACCTTCTTTATCCGTCCGGAACGCTATGCGTTTGTCCTCAGCGGCGTATTCAAATCTGCCAAATAGCAATCTGTACAAGTCACTTGAAGGGATCGGCAGATACGCTGCGCTGGGTTTCCTAGCGATAGCCTCGCGCCTGAACGTCGAACAGCTCGGCATAACGTCCACCCGCAGCCATCAGCTGGTTATGGCTGCCCTCCTCCAGAATCTGCCCGCGTTCCAGCACGATAATGTGATCCGCACTGCGCACACTGGAAAACCGGTGGGAAATCAGCAGGGCCATGCGGCCCCTGGCATGCTCACGGAAGTGCTCGAACACCGCCGCTTCAGCCCCGGCATCCAGCGCGGCAGTGGGTTCATCGAGGATCAGCAGATCGGCCTCCTGACGCATGTACGCCCGCGACAAGGCCACTTTCTGCCACTGCCCCCCGGACAGTTCCTGGCCTCCGAACCAGCGTCCCAGCTGGGTTGAATAGGTATGGCTCAAGCGCTCGATAAATTCCGCCGCCACGCCTTGAGTGGCAGCGCTGCGCCAGCGGGCCTGGTCGTCCAGGGCCTCGACGTCCCCCACGCCGAGGTTCTCGCCGACACTCATCTGGTAGCGGATGTAGTCCTGGAAAATAACGCCGATGCGCTGGCGCAGGGTGTGTTCGTCCCACTCCTGCAGGTCGCTGCCGTCGAGCAGGATGCGGCCTTCATCCGGGGTATACAGACGGGTCAGCAGTTTGATCAGGCTGGTCTTGCCGGAACCATTTTCACCCACCAGGGCCAGGCTTTTCCCCGGTGCCAGGTGCAGGCTGATATTGCGCAGCGCGGCGGATCCGGCGCCTGGGTAGGTGAACCCCACCTGCTCGCAGCGCAGGCCATCGCCAGGGCGCGCGCCCTCGGTGAGCCGGCCGCGCGGCGTGATCACGGGGGTTTCAAGGTATTCATACAGGTCCGAGAGGAACAGGCTGTCGTCGTACAGCCCGGCAATGGCGCTGAGGCTGGCGGTGATTGCGGCCTGCCCCTGCTTGAACAGCACGATGTACATGGTCATCTGGCCCAGGCTTGTCTGGCCACGCACGGTGTCGAGTACCACCCAGGCGTAGGCCAGGTAAAACGCTGCGGTGCCCAACAGGCCCAATGCAAAGCCCCAGGCGTCGCGGCGCAGCGTCAATTGGCGGTCCTCCGTATACAAGCGCTGAGCGTTGTCGCGATAGCGCTGGAGGAACAGCGGTGCCAGGCCAAACAGCTTGACCTCCTTGGCATGGGACTCGTGGGAGAGCAAGGATTCCAGGTAGTTCTGCCGGCGCGTCTCCGGTGCACGCCGGTGGAACAGGCGGAACGCATTGCCGGAAAAATGCGTCTCGGCGAAGAACACCGGCAACGCACCGACCACCAGAATCAACAGGGCCCACGGCGAAAAGTGCACCAGCAGGACAGCAAAGCTGACCAGCGAAATGAGGTTCTGCACCAACCCCAGTCCTTTGGTCACCAGGCTCAGCGGGCGCGTCGAAGCCCCCTGGCGCACGCGCACCAGCTTGTCGTAGAACTCGGCGTCTTCAAATTGCAGCAGCGAAAGGGTCTGGGCTTTCTCCAGGACCATCAGGTTGACCTTCACGCCCAGCTTCACCCGCAACAGCGACTGCTGCATCGACAGCGCCCGTTGCGCCGCCGCCAACAAAGCCAGCACGCCGGCCTCGGCCAGCACGTAGCGCATCACCGGCCACACGGGGGCCTGGCTGCCGGCCGCATGAACCTGCATGGCGTGGACCACGCCATCAACAATGCGCTGTCCAATCCAGGCCGCCAGTGCGGGCAGCAGTCCAGCGACAATCGTCGCCAGCAACAGCCCCGTGAACAGTGGCCGGGAGGTTTCCCACACCAGTCCCAGTGCCCTGCGCGCCTGGGTCGAAAAAGTGCTCAATCGATTGAACAGCACCATGAATGGCACGGACTCCTTGAGGGGGGATGAAATCAGGCCGGACGGCCGAGAGCCATGGCTATGGGCGGGTCACTGCGCCACTCGCTCCCGGATCCAGGCGCGCCCCGGATTATGACAGGCCGTGACACCAGAACCACGCGCATTCATCGATGTTCTTTCCAGACGCGTCGTCGCCAGTGGTTGGCGTGACGTCTTTTGACTCGATGGCGGTTGGGCGCCCGACCTTAGGTCACGTCCTGACGCCCCGCGCGGCCCAGCGACCAGCCAAAATTCATGCCCGCCGCCGCCAGCAGGATCGCGCCTGCGCCCATCACCTGCAGGGTGCTGAGGGGATGGGCGAAGGCTACCCAGTCGACCAGGATGGCAACAATCGGATAGATGAACGACAGCGCCCCGACCAGTGCCGTGGGGATTTTCTGGATGGCGCTGTACAACAGGGTCGACATCAGCCCGGTATGGACCACCCCGATAATGATCAGGTAAGTCCAGGCGCCCTTGAGCGTTTCGCCCCCAGTGAAGTCCACGAACGGTGCCAGCACCAGCACGCCGACCACCATCTGGATCAGCACGATCAGGTGCGCGGGCAAATCCTTGAGACGCTTGGTGATCGCCGCCGCCACGGCATAGAAGAAGGCTGAAGCCAAGGCCAGGCAGACGCCCAGCACGTAGTCGGCACCGGTGGCCTGCCCACGGCCCTTGGCGGACACGATCAGCATCAGCCCGGCGAAGGCCAACAGCAGCCAGCCGACCTTGGCGATGCTGAGGCGTTCGGCAAAAAACAGTACACCCAGGCCGACCAGCATGAACGGCTGAACGTGGTAGACCACCGTGGCAATGGCAATAGAGGAATGGGTGTAGGCACCGAACAGCAGCACCCAGTTGAGGACCAGCGCCACCCCGCCCAGGCACACCAGAAGGAATTGCCGGGCAGTGATCCGGGAGCGACGCAGCACTCCAAGCGCCAGGCACGCGACCAGCATCGCCAGGGCGCCGAACAGGCAACGCCAGAACACCACCGCCTCCGGGCTCTGCCCCGACATGACGACGAACCAGCCGACTGTGCCGGAGATGACCATGGCCGAGATCATTTCGAGCGTCCCACGGGTTTGCGACTTCATCACTCACGGCTTCCTTGCTATCGACATCGCCATGGCCCAAGCCACCGTTCGCGGGGAAATAGGCTGGCAAATACAACTTTATAATGAACGTATGGCCGATATACTGAACATGGTACCCAAGAGCGTCAACCCATTTAGGGATGGTTTATAAAACAAATGAACGATATAACGAACGACCTGCCGAAAAATAATCTGACTCGAATCGATCTGCTGGCGCTGTCAATCAAGCGCGAGCGCCTGGCCGCCGGGCTTTCCTTGACCGAGCTGGCGAAGCGCGCCGGGGTAGCGAAGTCGACCTTGTCTCAATTGGAGTCGGGCATCGGTAACCCCAGCATCGAAACCTTGTGGTCGCTGGCGATGGCCATGGGCTTGCAAGTCACCCGGTTCTTCGAGCAACCCCGGCAGGCCCTGCGGGTGATTCGCGCCAACGAGGGCATGACCGCCTATGCCGAGACGGCCCATTACGCAGCGACCCTGCTTGCCGATTGCCCGGCCGGCGTACAGCGCGACATCTACCGACTCAAGGTGCAGCCCGGCGAAGTTCGTCTGTCTCAGCCTCACCCGCAGGGCACCGTAGAGCATGTGGTGCTGTGCAGTGGCAGTGCACGTATCGGCCCGGCGAGTGGCCCGGTGTTGCTCAACGCCGGCGACTACATCAGCTACCTGGCGAATGTGCCGCATGTGTTCGAGGCACTTGAGGCGAACACCACGGCAGTGATGGTGATCGAGCATTCCTGAGGTGGGAGCACCTTGACGCCTGTCAAACCCGTAGCTGCCGAGCCCCGGCGAGGCGGCGTCGGCCGCGTCGGGCTTGAATCGGCAGTGCGCCCAACGCAGCCTCGCTTGCGCTCGGCAGCTGCTACGAGGGGCAAGTCCGTGAGGTGGGCAGGGGATCGCTAGCAACTTAACCCTTTCATCTCGTCCACTTTATCGAGCAGGACGCCAATAACCCCCGCCTTTTTTTTTGGGGGCCCATCAGTTGCGCGTCAAGAGCGTGTGCGGCGCAACCCCAAACGCCTTGCGAAAAGCATGACTGAAGTGGGAGAAATCGGAAAAACCGAAGTCCAGTGCGGCTTGGGAAACGCTGCGCACCTGGCCGCACTCGATAGCCGCGCGACTGGCATTCAGCCGTTCTTTCCAGATCTCCGCGACCGGGCTTTTCTGATGACGGGCGAATGCGCGGGTCACCGTGCGGGTGGACACGTGGTGGGCTTGGGCGATCAGTTCGATCGACAGTTCTCGGTCGCTCAAGTGGTGCTGGATGTAGGTCATTATCCGCGCGTAAAGATCCAACTCCTGATGAGTCGTCTTCAGGTCCTGGAGTTCCAGGCTGATCGCGAGCAGGTCGATTATCGTGTTGGAGTAACGATTGCAAATGCCTCCATCCTCCAGAAGCACGGGAGTGTTCGCCATCTGGCGCAGCATCTCGCGTAGCGGCACCACGCCAGGGCGGCGGTCATCCAGCACCATTGCGGTGCATTCCGCCACACGCGGCAACCGCTCGGTCAGCAACTGCCGAGGGATGCGCATCAAGTGGTTTTCGCTCCCCCCCAAGCTGAATCGGAACGGTCGGGTTGCGTCATAAAGGAACAAATTACCCGCACCCAGTGTGGCCTTGCGCCCCTCTTGCTCAAGTTCGCCATACCCATTGAGGGTAAAGCCCAGCCACAGGTCGTCGGCGGGACCACTGCGTAAATGCCGCTCGGAACGGACCCAATGGTGCAGCGGGGACGACAGCCTGGAGACATCCAACGCCCCTACGCCGGAGACCTGGAGCGTTCCGTTGAAATCGCTCTGGGTCGAGGGTTTGCTGTCGGCCATAAGACAATGGCGACACACCACTTCTTTCCAATAATCGAAGCGACGCGGTTGCGAAACGGCAAGGGTGGAATAGTGATTGTTCTGAGCCATGGCACTCACCTTAATGCAACGACTTGAAGCAGCGACACGCTGCCGGTCGATCTTGGAAAGCAAAATTCAGACCACGCCCAGCCCCCTTTATCGCGCCTGAGCCCTGGCATCGGGCATCTGTCTTTTCCAACCAAACGGTTGTCCTGGCGAACAAAGCGAGGCGGTTCGTACCTGCCTGACTATGACCTCACGGCCTGTACAGCCCGCTACGCCTGAACCTGAAAAAAACAAGGAGCCGCCCATGGAATCTGCGATCGACAAACACCTTAGATGCCCACGGACGTTATCCCGCCGGGTGCCCGAGGACTACCAGCCGCCCTTCCCTATGTGGGTCGGCCGCGCTGGCGAACAATTGAAGCAGGTAGCGATGGCTTACCTGGGCGTGCAGTTTCGCGGTGAGGCGCAGCGTGAGCGTGCCATTAAGGCCATGCGCGACATCGTCGGCAGCTTCAGCCTGCCCGACGGCCCGCAGACCCACGACTTGACCCATCACACGGACAACAGTGGCTACGACAACCTGATGATCGTCGGCTACTGGAAGGAAGCCGCAGCCTATTGCCGCTGGCTGCGATCACCGCCCGTCAATGATTGGTGGGCATCGCCGGATCGCCTGAACGACGGCCTGGGTTATTTTCGCGAAATCACCGCGCCGCGTGCCGAGCAGTTCGAAACCCTCTATGCGTTCCAGACGCAGTTGCCGGGGGTGGGCGCGATCATGGACACCACCAGCGGCGAGATCGAAGAGCACGGTTACTGGGGCTCGATGCGCGATCGTTTCCCGGCGTCCCAGACCGACTGGATGAGCCCCACGGGCGAATTGAAGGTGGTGCTGGGAGACCCGGCCAAAGGTGGCCGCGTCATCGTCATGGGCCATGACAACATCGCGCTGATTCGCTCCGGCCAGGATTGGGCTGACGCCGAGGCTGACGAGCGCTCGCTGTACCTCGACGAAATCTTGCCGACATTGCAGGACGGCATGGATTTCCTGCGCGATAACGGTGCCCCCCTGGGCTGCTACAGCAATCGATTCGTGCGCAATATCGACCTCGACGGCAACTTCCTCGACATGAGCTACAACATCGGCCACTGGCGCTCGGTCGAGAAACTGGAACGCTGGGCGGAATCCCATCCCACCCACCTGCGCATCTTCGTCACCTTCTTCCGCGTGGCGGCCGGCCTGGTGAAGTTGCGGCTGTACCACGAAGTGTCGGTCTCGGACGCCAAGAGCCAGCTGTTCGAGTACATCAACTGCCACCCGCAGACCGGCATGTTGCGTGATGCAGGTGTCACGCAAAGCTGACACCCGGCACCGCCCCATCCGTCCCGATTATTTTTTGGCCCTCATCTCTAGCGCATGGGGTCGGGGCCACTTTTTGACAGGCATCTGACCATGAAGTGGCACCGGGCTGAGCTGTCCTGTTCAGCCAAGCGAGTGTCCTGTTCAACCAAGCCGCAGTGGCAAAAGAGGCCTAATTTGTTCTCCATTACTACCCGGAATGATCCGACCCCGAAAGTGCTGGAAGTGTTTGAACAGCCTCAAGTCTTCCCGCCGATCATCGATGAAATCAAGGAAAATCATGGCCATTATTCGACCCACGCTTGATCAACTGCAGGACCTCGCCACCCAGTTGCACATGCAGCTGACGCCGGAGCAGGCTGCGCAGTACCTGGACCTGATGCAACCGAGTTTCGATGCCTACGACCTGGTCGACGAGATGCCTGATTTCGTTCCGCCCGTACGCTACGAGCGCAGTTCGGGCTATCGGCCCTCGGACAAGGAAAACCCGTTGAACGCCTGGTACTACCGGGCTGAAGTGAACGGGGCGCGTGAGGGCCTGCTGGCCGGCAAAACCGTCGCGCTGAAAGACAACATCGCCCTGGCAGGCGTGCCGCTCATGAACGGCGCCGCGCCCCTGGCCGGTTTCGTGCCGTCATTCGACGCCACCGTGGTCACGCGTCTGCTGGATGCCGGGGCAACGATCCTGGGCAAGGCCACCTGTGAGCATTACTGTTTGTCCGGCGGCAGTCACACCTCTGACCCTGCCCCCGTGCACAACCCCCATCGTCACGGTTACGCCGCCGGTGGATCTTCCTCGGGCAGTGCGGCGTTGGTCGCGGCCGGAGAGGTGGACATGGCCGTTGGCGGTGATCAAGGCGGGTCCATCCGAATCCCGTCGTCCTTCTGCGGCACCTACGGCATGAAGCCGACCCACGGCCTGGTGCCCTACTCCGGGGTCATGGCGATTGAAGCCACAATCGACCATGTCGGGCCCATTACCGCCAACGTGCGCGACAACGCACTGATGCTGCAAGCCATGGCCGGCGCGGATGGGCTTGACCCGCGCCAGGCTGCGCCGCAAGTCGACGATTATCACAGCTACCTGACGAGGGGCGTGCGCGGGCTCAAAATCGGTGTGTTGCAAGAGGGCTTCGCACTGGCCAACCAGGACCCTCGCGTCGCCGAGAAAGTGCGTGACGCCATCGCCCGTCTCGAGGCGTTAGGCGCACAGGTCGAGGCGGTGTCCGTTCCCGAGCACAACCTGGCGGGCTCGTTGTGGCACCCCATCGGCTGCGAAGGCTTGACCATGCAGATGATGCATGGCAACGGCGCGGGCTTTAACTGGAAAGGCCTCTACGATGTCGGCCTGCTGGACAAACAGGTCGGCTGGCGCGAGCAGGCCGACCAATTGTCCGCGTCGCTCAAGCTGTGCATGTTCGTCGGCCAATACGGGCTGAACCACTACAACGGACGTTATTACGCCAAGGCGCAAAACCTCGCGCGCTTCGCCCGGCAGGGCTATGACAAGGCGCTGCAGACCTACGACCTGCTGGTGATGCCGACCACGCCGATCATTGCCCAACCCCATCCACCGGCGGATTGCTCGATCACTGAGTACGTGGCGCGCGCGCTGGAGATGATCGGCAACACCGCGCCACAGGACATCACCGGGCATCCCGCCCTGTCGATTCCATGCGGGCGGGTAGACGGCCTGCCCGTCGGGCTGATGCTGGTCGCCAGACACTATGCCGAAGGCACCCTTTACCAGGCTGCGGCGGCGTTTGAAGCCTCCGTGGACTGGCGCACGCTCTGAGCCGTCTACGGGCGCCGCCGGCGCCCGTAGAACAATAAGAAATCCAATGACTTTACCACCGTGTTGACTGATAGGAGTGACCCCATGAATACAGCGACTTCAACGCCCGGCGAAAGAGCCTGGGCATTGTTTCAAGTCCTCAAGAGCAAGGAACTCATCCCGGAGGGCTATGTCGAGCAGCTCACGCAATTGATGGAGCACGGCTGGAGCCCCGAGAACGGCGCCCGTGTGGTGGCCAAGGCATGGGTCGATCCGCAGTTCCGGGCACTGTTGCTCAAGGACGGCACCGCGGCCTGCGCCCAGTTCGGCTACACCGGCCCCCAGGGCGAATACATCGTTGCCCTGGAGGATACGCCGACGCTGAAGAACGTGATTGTCTGCAGCCTGTGCTCCTGCACCAACTGGCCGGTCCTCGGCCTGCCACCGGAGTGGTACAAGGGTTTCGAGTTCCGCGCACGCCTGGTCCGGGAGGGGCGCACGGTACTGCGCGAGCTGGGGACGGAGTTGCCCCGGGACATGGTGGTCAAGGTCTGGGACACCAGCGCCGAAAGCCGCTACCTGGTGCTGCCGGTCAGGCCGGAAGGCTCAGAACACATGAGCGAAGAGCAGCTTCAAGCGCTGGTGACCAAAGACGTGCTGATCGGCGTCGCCCTGCCCCGCGTGGGCTGAAAACAACACCTCATCATCGTTCACTCCCGGAGTTTTGATTATGGATGGCTTTCACGATCTCGGCGGTTTCCAAGGCTTTGGAAAAGTCCCTCACACCATCAACAGCCTGAGCTACAAACAGGTGTTCAAGCAGGACTGGGAGCATCTGGCCTACAGCTTGATGTTCATCGGTGCCGACCACTTGAAAAAGTTCAGCGTGGACGAAGTGCGTCACGCCGTCGAACGCCTGGATGTGCGCCAGCATGTCGGCACCCAGTACTACGAACGCTACGTCATCGCGACCGCCACCTTGCTGGTCGAAACCGGCGTGATCACCCAGGCGGAGCTTGATCAGGCCTTGGGCTCCCACTTCAAGCTGGCGAATCCCGCCCATGCCGAGGGCCGCCCCGCGATCACGGGGCGGCCGCCCTTCGAGGTGGGGGATCGGGTGGTGGTGCGAGACGAATATGTGGCTGGGCACATCCGCATGCCCGCCTACGTGCGCGGCAAGGAAGGCGTGGTCCTGCACCGCACGTCAGAGAAATGGCCGTTCCCGGACGCAATCGGGCATGGCGATGTAAGCGCAGCCCATCAACCCACCTACCACGTCGAGTTCGCCGTGAAGGACCTGTGGGGAGATGCCGCCGATGAGGGTTTTGTGGTGGTCGACCTGTTCGAAAGCTACCTGGACAAGGCCGCCGGCCCGCGCGCGGTGAACCCATGACAGACGGCGCCCAGGCAAGCCGACTGCCGGTGACGGTCCTTTCGGGCTTCCTCGGCGCCGGCAAAACCACCCTGCTCAACCACATCCTGCGCAATCGCGAAGGCCTGCGCGTGGCCGTCATCGTCAATGACATGAGCGAAGTCAATATCGATGCCGAAGAAGTGCAGCGCGATGTCGCGCTGCACCGTGGTCGCGATGAGTTGATCGAGATGAGCAACGGGTGCATCTGCTGCACCCTGCGCGCCGATTTGCTCGAGCAGATCAGCATGCTCGCACGCCAGCAGCGTTTCGATTACCTGCTGATTGAGTCCACGGGGATCTCCGAGCCGATGCCGGTCGCGGAGACGTTCGCCTTCCTTGACGCTGATGGCTTCAGCCTCAGCGAACTGGCGCGCCTGGACACCTTGGTGACGGTGGTCGATGGCAGTCGTTTCCAGGAACTGCTCGAATCGCCGGACACCGTGGCCCAGGATGACGCTACGCCGGACACGCCCAAGCGCCACCTGGCCGATCTGCTGATCGAACAGGTGGAGTACGCCAACGTCATTCTCGTCAACAAGCTGGATCTGATCGATGCAGCGCAGTATCAGGCCGTGCAGGCGATCCTCACGGGGCTTAACCCGACGGCGCGGATCATGCCGATGGCCCACGGTAACATCCCGTCAGCCAGCCTGCTCGGCACCCATCTGTTTGATTTACCCAGCCTCGCGGCGTCGCCGGGCTGGATGCGGAAAATGGAGGCGGCAGACGCGCCGGCCGCCGAGTCGGACACCTATGGCGTGACGTCCTGGGTGTACCGTGAGCGCGCGCCTTTCCACCCGCAACGGTTGCTCGACTTTCTCCAGCAGCCCTGGAGCAACGGGCGGTTGCTGCGCAGCAAAGGTTACTTCTGGCTCGCCAGCCGCCACCTGGAAACCGGCCTGCTGGTGCAGAGCGGCAAGCGGTTCCAGTGGGACTATGTCGGGCGCTGGTGGAACTTCATCGAGCCGTCGCAATGGCCCCGGGACGAATACCGACTGCAGGGCATCAGGGCCAAATGGGACAGCGTGGTCGGCGACTGCCGGCAGGAGTTGGTGTTTATCGGCCAGGGCCTCGACACCGACGCGTTACAGCGCGAACTCGACCACTGCCTGCTGAGCGCCCAGGAAATCGCCGCCGGCCCACTGGCCTGGCAGGCACTGCCAGGGGCGACCGCCTTTGACCGACAGGCCCTTGCCCGCACCCCCACACAGCCCATGGCGATTGCCCCCATTTGATCCGAGATAGAGGTGCCCCCATGCTCTTTTTCAGCCGAACCAGCCGCTGGGTATTGGCTCCGCTTGCCGACAGACTGGATGAGCCTGACCAGGCGAGTACACCGCTGTCGTCGAGCAACCCGTTATTGCGACGCATCCTGGCGGGCGTCGAGACATTGCTGCAAGAGCGGCGAGCCCTGAAAGCACAGACACACGCGCTGGCATTGGAAGCCACCCAATTGACCGAACACCTGGCCCGCCGCGACGCGCTTTTGCAGGAGCAGGAAGCGCGCTGGGCACTTATCGCCCAAGGCGCAGGTGAACTGTTTTGGGAACTGCAACCGGCAGGTATTGCTGCACCCGCACCGGAGTGGGCCATGAGGTGGACAGGGTCCGCGTCGACCCCGACCCAAGGTATTGATCAACTTGGCCGCTGGAACGAGCACCTGCACGCGACGGACCGGCAACGCCTGCTCGACGCGCTGGCCCGGCACCTGGCTGATCGCAGCGGGCGAACGCCCTTTACGCTGGACGTACGCATGGCCCTTGCATCAGACGGTGACTATCGCTGGTGCAGGATCAGCGGCGTCGCGCGCCGGGATGCGCAAGGGGTACCGGTCGCCATCGGCGGAAGCCTGCGTGACATTCATGAACAGCGCCTGCACGAAGAGTCACTCGAACTGGCGGCCACACGCTTCGAGATTTCCCGTGAAATGCTCCATGACGGGCTCTGGGACATTGAGGTGGTGGCGGGTGATCCGGCGAACCCGAACAACACCATCTGGTGGTCTTCGCAAATGCGGCGACTGCTGGGGTACACCACGGTTGAGGAATTTCCCAATACATTGGAAAGCTGGACCTCACGCTTGCATCCAGACGACAGCGCGCGGGCAATCGCGGCGTTTGTCGCCCACGTCGAAGACCGCAGCGGCAAAACACCCTTTGATGTCGATTATCGGCTCAAGCACAGCAGTGGCAATTACCGCTGGTTTCGCGGCCGTGGGCAGACGCGCCGCGCAGAGGACGGTTCCCCGCAAAGGGTGGTGGGCGCCATCACCGATATCCATGCCCACCATGAAGAAAACAGCATGCGTGAGGCTCAGGAACACCAGCACCGAGTAATGCAGGAGACCCTGCGCAAGCTGACGCACATTGTCGCCACCATCCAGGGCATCGCCAGCCAGACCAACCTGTTGGCCTTGAACGCCGCCATTGAAGCCGCCCGCGCTGGCGACGCCGGACGCGGGTTCGCGGTGGTCGCCGATGAAGTGCGCAAGCTGGCGACCCGCACCAGCCAGGCGACCCAGCAAGCGGCCGACATGATGGACAGCTAGCGCCACGGGTCGAGTCGTGAGCAGCGCAACCAGTGGCAGTACAAACCCAACAATAAGAACCAGGTATCGTTATGCGTGATTATCAAGCTGTGGCTTCATCCTTCAATTACCAGCAGACCGCCGAACTGGCTTTGCAAGGCGACCTGACGGCCCTGAACGCCTGCGTCGAATGCTGCGACCGGCACGCCCACGACGACGCCGTGGCGTTGTATTGCGAAGCGCAGGATGGCAGTGCCGCCCAATACACATTCAGCCAATTGCAGGCCAGCGCTGCCCGCTTCGGCCATTTTTTGCGCGAGCAAGGGGTAAAACCGGGCGACCGCGTCGCCGGCCTGATGCCGCGCACGGTTGAACTGCTGATTGCCATCTTGGGGACCTGGCGGGTGGGCGCGGTCTATCAACCGCTCTTCACCGCATTCGGTCCCAAGGCGATCGAGCAACGATTGGGCTGCTCCAACGCGCGCTGGATCGTGACGGATGCGCAGAACCGTCCCAAGCTGGATGAGATCGGCAACTGCCCAAGCGTGATCATAACCGGCGAGGGCCCGCAGAACCCCGGCGACTACCCGTTCTGGAGCATCCTCGACGGCCAAGACGTCGAGTGCGAACCGGTACTGCTGGACGCCAGCGCGCCATTCCTGTTGATGTGCACATCGGGTACCACGGGGCCGGCCAAGCCTCTGGAAGTGCCGTTGCGCGCCATTCTCGCCTTCAAGGGTTATATGCGCGACTCCATTGGCCTGCAGCAGGACGACCGGTTCTGGAACCTGGCCGATCCCGGCTGGGCCTATGGCCTGTATTACGCGGTGACCGGCCCGCTGGCCTGTGGTCATGCCACGCTGTTCTACAACGGCCCTTTTACGGTGGAGAGTACGTGCCGAGTCATTGCCAAGTACGCCATCAGCAATCTGGCCGGCTCCCCGACGGCGTACCGCCTGCTGATCGCCGAGGGGGCAGCGTTCGCCGACGCCGTGCGCGGCCGCCTGCGTGCCGTCAGCAGTGCCGGCGAGCCGCTCAACCCACACGTGATCCGCTGGTTTGCCGAGCAACTCGGCGTGACCATTCACGATCATTACGGCCAGACGGAAATCGGCATGGTGTTGTGCAATCACCATGGTTTGCGTCACCCGGTCCGTGAGGGCTCGGCGGGTTATGCGGTGCCCGGCTACCGCATCGTCGTACTGGACGACGCGCATCGGGAATTGCCGGCGGGTCAGCCGGGCGTCCTGGCGGTGGATCGCGAACGCTCGCCCCTGTGCTGGTTCGATGGCTACCTGGGTATGCCCACCCGGGCCTTTGTGGGGCGCTATTACCTGAGCGGCGACAGTGTGGAGCTGAATGACGACGGCAGTATCAGCTTCGTCGGCCGCAACGATGATGTGATCACCACGTCCGGCTACCGCGTCGGGCCGTTCGACGTCGAGAGCGCGCTGATCGAACACCCGGCGGTGATCGAAGCGGCGGTGATCGGCAAACCCGACCCGCAACGCACCGAGCTGATCAAAGCCTTTGTCGTGCTCGACAGCCAGTACCAGCCCAGCGCCGAGCTGGCCGAAGTACTGCGCCTGCATGTACGGCAGCGCCTGGCCGCCCATGCCTATCCGCGGGAAGTGGAGTTCGTCGAGCAACTCCCCAAGACCCCCAGTGGCAAGTTGCAGCGCTTTATCCTGCGCAATCAGGAAATTGCCCGGCAGCAGGCGCCCGGTACATGAACCCGTGGCCGGTGTGCCGGAGCGCCAGGCGTGCGCGCAATCCGAGGCAAAGCGTGTGCTGAACCGATCAGACTTCCAGCGCAAAGCCTCGGAGTTATTCAAGGAGCGCAGTTTCAACCAGGTCAGCATGCGTGAACTCGCCGCCCATGTCGGCATAAGCCCGGGGGCGATCTATCACCATGTGGAAAGCAAGGAGGCGCTGCTTTACGAACTGCTGATGGAGCTGTATCAAACCCTGTTGTCCCAGGTGCACGGCATCAAGAATCGCCGATTGGCACCCGATCAACGCCTGGCCCAACTGATCGACTGTCACCTTCAATTGCATGAACACATGACCGGACACTTCAAGCTGGCGGTCATGGACGCCAATTGCCTGGGCGACTCGATGCAGGCAAGCGTCCAGCGCCTGAGGCGTGCCTATGAGTCGGAAATAATGGATCTGATCGGCCAGGCAGGCCATCCACCGGGCGGGCCGTTGCGCGAGGGCGCGCTCACGGCCATCTTGCCCATGCTGAACAGTCTACCCACCTGGTTAAGCCCGATGCTCGATAACGCCCAGCGGCGAACGATTACGAAGACCATCGCCTGTGCGGTGTTACAGGCCATTGATTCCCTGCCCTGAGCCCACCATGACCCATACTGAAACGCCAGGCTGGCCCGAGGCGGGTTGCTGGAACGCCTCATCAATCAGCACAGAACCCCGAACCGTCAGCGCCGCTGGTGCATGGATTGCAGAATCGCCGCCGAGATCTGCTCAAGGGGCACCTCACGCTCCACCGCGCCCAGCTTGAACGCCTCCTTGGGCATGCCATACACCACGCAGGACTCCTCGTCCTGGCCCAGGGTGCGGGCGCCGTTGTCGTGCATTTCCTTCAGGCCCCGGGCGCCGTCGTCGCCCATCCCCGTCATGATGATCCCCAGCGCGTTACCGCCGGCACTGCGGGCCACCGAACGAAACAGTACATCAACGGAAGGTCGATGCCGGCTGACCGGAGGTCCGTCGACAATTTCCACCTGGTATTGGGCGCCGCTGCGCTTGAGCACCATGTGCCGACCACCAGGGGCAATCAGTGCACAACCGGGGATAACCCGGTCACCGTTCTTCGCCTCCCTGACCTCGATCTCGCACAGTCGATTGAGGCGCTCGGCAAACGCGGCGGTGAAGTGTTCGGGCATGTGCTGCACGATGACGATGCCCGGGCAGACCCTGGGCAAGGCGGTCAACACCAACTCCAGGGCTTGGGTGCCGCCCGTGGACGTCCCAATGGCGACAATGTTCTCGGTGGTGCGCGCCATTGCCTGGGTGCCCGCCGGCAATATGACGTCGGCCGTCAGCCTGGCGGGAGCGCGTTCGCTGGAAGGCACCATGCGCTTCATGTTGGCCCGCGCAGCGGCCTTGACGGCCCCCGCCAATTCATCGGCACTGTCGGTGAGAAACTGGCGCAGGTTGAGTTGTGGCTTGGTCACAATGCTGACCGCGCCGGCCGCCAGTGCCTGCATGGTGGTGGCCGCGCCCTTTTCGGTCAGGGTGGAGCAGATGACCACGGGCGTGGGGTGTTCGGCCATCAACTTCTTGAGGAACGTGATGCCATCCATCCGTGGCATCTCCACGTCCAACACAATCACATCCGGCCATTGCTTGTTCATTTTGTCCATGGCGAACACCGGGTCTGCCGCCGCGCCGATAACCTCAATAGCGGGGTCTTGCCCCAGGGTCGCCGTGAGTACCTGACGCACCACGGCGGAATCATCAATGATCAGCACTTTGATAAGGCTCATGTCGCACGTTCTCCATGAGGGCTGCTGGGGGTTCACTTCAAGGCCAGGTAGTTGAGTTCGATTTCGCCGTTGGCCAGATCGAACACAATCGTCCGATAACCCACGCCTTCCACATGGAAGTGTTGACACCGCAACTGATGCAGATCGAGCAGACGCATGGCCTGTTCGACATTGCGTTGGCCGACGTAATCATTGTCCGAGCGCACAAGCCCGGGAAACATGTTGCCACCGCCGAATACGCTGATCCTGAACTCCGTCGGCAGGGCCTTGATCGACTGTATTCGAGCGAGCAACAGTTCAAAGGCTTCGTTGCCGTAGCGACCATCCAGGACGCCCTGTTTGGTCACGGCGCGCTGTGGCAGCAGGTAGTGACACATGCCCCCCAGCAAGCGCCGGGGATGCCAGAACACCAATGCAACACAGGATCCCAGCACCGTACGCAGGCGAATCGCACCCGAGCCGAAAAACCACTCGCCGGGATTCAGGAACACCTCGTTGGGCGGTCGACTGTCAGGCATGCGGCCTCCGGTAGATGGAAGGCTTGACCAGCCGCAGCTGATCGGTGATGCCATTGAGGCTCTCCGAATGGCTGACCAGAAAGTACCCGCCCGGCTTGAGGTGACTGACCAGGCGCTTGACCACCTGCACTTTGGTGTCGTTGTCAAAATAGATCATCACGTTGCGCAGGAAGATCACATCGAACATCCCCAGTTTCGGCAACGGGTTATTCAGATTGATCGACTGGAAATCGATCTTCGCCGCCAGCGCCGGGTCGACCATGAAACAACCGTGGTTGGCGCCCACGCCCTTGAGGCAATACTTGTTCAACAGCGCCTCGGGGATGCCGCGTATGCCGTCGAGGGGATAACGCCCAAGGCGGGCTTTTTCCAATACCCGGCTGCTGATGTCCGACGCGACAATCTCCCAGGGCCGGCCGGCGAGGTTGTCCGCCAGCACCATTGCCAAGGTGTAGGGTTCTTCGCCGGTCGAGCAGGCGCCACTCCATATGCGCAACGGCCCGCTGCCCCGCAGCTCGGGCAACGCGACATCGCGCAGGAAATCAAAATGCTTGGGCTCACGGAAAAAGTAGGTTTCGTTGGTGGTCAGCATGTCCACCGCGACCTGCAACTCCACGCTGTCCTTCATCAACACCTTGTAGTACGCACCGTAGGTATTGAGCTTGAACACCTGCAACCGCTTGGCCAGGCGAGCGCTCACCAACTGTTTCTTGGCATCGGACAGGCTGATGCCGGCGATTTGATAAATGAGGTCACGAAACTGCACGAACTCGGCGTCAGAGAGGATCACGTTCATCAGGACATTCCCCCAGCCTGTTCAGGCGATCGAAGGTAGCGAAGACTCAAGGTTGACCAGCGCATCGACCTGTTCCAGGGACAACACGCGGCCGATGTCCAGCAACAGCACAAAACCGCTCTCCAGTTTGCCGATGCCCAGTAAAAAATCGGCCCTGACATCGGTGCCAAAATTCAACGAGGGTTCGATGTCCTGGTCGGCGATTTCCAGGACCTCGCTGACCGCATCGACAATGATGCCCACCGGCTTGCGCTGGGCATTGGCCTGTACCTCAAGGATCACAACGCAGGTCCTTGGAGTCTGCACCGTGCGTTCGCCGCGAAAGCGCACCCCCAGGTCGAGCACGGGCACCGCCGCGCCGCGCAGGTTAATCACCCCGCGTATGCTGGGAGGCAGCAACGGCACGCTGGTGATCGGCCCGTATTCGATGATTTCCCGGACGTTGAGCGTGCCCACGGCGAACATCTCCTCCCCCAGCACAAAGGTGAGGTACTGGCTCGGGCTCGAGACGCTGGCATTGCCTGGACTGTCGATGGGTAGGGCCATGATTCACCTCGGGTCACATACGTTTTCGTCTTCATCAGGGGCGCTTCGCACCCCGGCGCGGGGCAAGCCCGCTCACCACAACAGCTCTATCCGCCGGGGAGATACCTAGACAGCGATCAGGCCGGCTATCTCATCGACACACAGCACATGCTCGATCTGCAGGAGCGTGACGAACTCGCCTCGCACCTTGGTCATCCCCCCGATGAAGTCGGTGCGAATGTGATTGCCGAACGCCGGAGCGGGCTTGATATCGATCTCGAGTATCTCGATCACTTCGCTGACCGAGTCCACCACCACCCCCAGGACCTGGGATTCGCCCTCCTTCGCCGCCTCAAGGATGACGATGCAGGTGCGACTGCCCAGTACCGTCGTGCCCTTGCCGAAACGCGCCTTGAGGTCCACGACCGGCACCACCGAGCCGCGCAGGTTGATAACCCCCCGCAGGAATTCCGGCATCATCGGTACGCTGGTCACCTGGTTGTATTCGATGATTTCACGAACACTCAGGGTATTGACCGCGTACATCTCCTCGGCCGCCAGGAAAGTCAGGTACTGCAAGGGTTCATCCACTGGCGACGCAGCTTCGACAGCGCCCTGCATGCCCGCTGAGGTGCCCATGGGTCAACTCCCGAAGCGGACGAAACCACCGTCCGAGGAGCGACTGTCCAGGTCCTGGGTGGACATGGCTCGGCTGATCTGGGGCATCGAGACATTGCGCCCGACACGTTTGCTTTGCACGGTGAAAAACCCCATGAGTTCCTGCAGCTGCTCGGCCTGGCCACTCATTTCCTCGGCCGTCGCCGCCAGCTCCTCGGAGGCCGACGCGTTTTGCTGGGTCAGTTGGCTCATCTGCGACATCGCGCTGTTGATTTGTTCGGAACCGATGGATTGTTCTTCCGAGGCAGCCGCAATTTCCTGCACCAGGTCGGAGGTCTTGGCAATCGACGGCACAATCTCGTCCAGCAGGTTGCCCGCCCGTTCGGCCAGGGCCACGCTGTTCTTGGCCACTTCGCTGATTTCCTGTGCGGCAATCTGGCTGCGCTCCGCCAGTTTGCGTACTTCGGCCGCGACCACCGCAAAGCCTTTGCCGTGCTCGCCGGCCCGTGCCGCTTCGATCGCCGCGTTGAGCGCCAGCAAGTTGGTCTGGTAGGCAATGGAATCGACGATGCCGATTTTTTCGGCAATGGTTTTCATCGCCGCCACGGTGTCCTTCACGGCTCGACCGCCTTCCGAGGCTTCCTTGTTGGCTTTGCCCGCCATGCCGTCGGTGACCTTGGCATTTTCGGTGTTCTGGGAAATGGACGCCGACATTTGCTCCATCGACGCCGAGGTCTGTTCGACCGATGCCGCCTGCTCGGAAGCCGACTGGGCCATGCTTTGGGCGGTGGCGGAGATCTCTTCCGAAGCACTCGACAGCGAGTCCGCCGAGCCGCGCACTTCGCCGATGATTTCCGAGAGTTTTTCCACGGTGCCATTGACCGAGTGCTTCAGCTCCAGGAACTTGCCCTGGTAGTCGCCGGTAATGCTGCGGGTCAGGTCGCCGGCGGCCATCGCCGACAGCACCTCCATGGCCTCGGTGATCGGTACGATGATCGCGTCCAGAGAACCGTTGATACCGAGGATGATGCGGCGGAAATCGCCCTGGTGCCGGGCGGCGTCAGGGCGGGTGTCCAGCTTGCCGATCAGCGCACTGTCGCTGATCTCGCTGGTGTCTTCCACAAGGGCCAGGATATTGGCGCGCAGTTGCTCGACGTTTTCATTGATAAAGGCTTTCTTGCCGGGGAAACGCTCCAGGGGCGCGGACAAATCCCCTTCGCCGAACGCGCGAATACAGGCCATGGCCTTTTTCTTCACGTTGATATGGCCGTTGACCATGTCATTGATGCCCTGGCCGATATCCCGGTACGAACCCGAGAAGCCCTCGACATCGATCATCACGTCAATGTCACCTTTTTCATGCTCGCTGGACATGTGCTGCATTTGATTGATCAGCGCCAGGATGTTGGTGCGCAACAGCTCGATGTTGTCGTTGATAAAGGCTTTTTTGCCCGGAAACTGCTCCAAGGGTGCAGACAGGTCACCGTTACCGAAGGAACGTATGCAGGCCATGGCTTTTTTCTTCACCGCGATGTGGCCGTTGACCATATCGTTGATGCCCTGGGCCATGGAGCGGTAACTGCCATGAAAGCGGCCGGCATCGATCTGTGCATCGATCTCGCCCTTGTCGTGCTCACTGGACATACGGTCCATCTCCACGATCAATTCATGCAGGTTCGCGCCCAACTGCTGCATGCTCGCCATCAGGCTGGTGGTGTCTCCCGCCTTGAGCGTTGCCTTGGCATTCAACTCGCCAGCCGATAGACGTGCCGCATAGGCTTGCACCACGGTAGGTTCCGCCCCGAGCCGGCGCATCAGATTGCGCCCCAGCAAGACGCCGATCAGCAGGGTAGCCACCAAGGTCAGGCCGCTCACCAGCAGGATGAGGGTGCGTGCGTTCTTCTCGATGGTGGTGGCGAGCACCTGGCCCTTGCGCCCCAGTTCCAGGTTGTATTCACGCAGCTCGCCGATCGCCGTGAGCACGGCGGTCTGCAGGGGCTGGCTCGTCTCGATCAATGCACGGGCCGAGGCCTGGTCACCTTCATCGATGAGCTTGTCGAAGTGGGTCTGCAACGCCGCAAACTCAGCCAAGTGGCCGCGCAGTTGTTTCAACAACGCCGCATCGCGCTCGTCGGAGGTCAACTCGGTCTGATAGCGATCCAGGGCTTTGCCAACGGCACTGAAATCCTGCGCCACGCTGGCCGCGTAAGCCGGCACGCTGTTTTTGTCGGTCTCGTTCAAGCGTTGCCATTGCAAGGCGTGCAGGTCGGTGAAGGCCGCGGCGGCGCGGTCGATCTCCAACAGGCTGGGCACTGTATTGACGTTGGCATAGCTGGCGCTCGTATTGATTTCACCGGCCAGGTACAGGCTGGTGCCACCCAACACGAAGACACCCAGCATGGCTGTGAAAACCAGCAACATGATATTTCTGATAACAGTCATGGCGAGGCACTCCTGATGACGCTTCAATGAGTCGATAAAGGGCTTGGGATCGAACGATGAGGGGTTTCCTTGGCAACCTGTCCTAGCAAATTCGGGATATCCAGGATCAGCGCAACGGCTCCACTTCCGAGGATGGTGAACCCGCCCAGCCCATGGGCATCACCAAACACTTTGCCCAGTGGCTTGATCACGGTTTGGAACTCCCCCTGCAGGCGGTCAACCACCAGGCCGGCACGCAAGCCTGCGTATTGCACGACGACCACGTTTTCCCGGCTGCCTCCAGGCTCTTGCACATCAAACATGTCGCGCAGCCGCAGGATCGGCAGCACCTCGCCCCGCAGGTCCAGGTAGCCGGTTTCGGTGCCCCGCTGAGGTGCCAGCTCGATGCACTCCTCCACCATGTTCAGCGGAATCACATAAGAAGCCTTGCCCACGCCGATCAGGAAACCATCAATGATCGCCAGCGTCAGCGGCAGGCGGATGCGCACCGTGGTGCCCTGCCCGACTTCACTCTCGAGGCTGACGCTGCCGCGTAACGCCGTGATATTGCGCTTCACGACGTCCATGCCTACGCCACGGCCGGACAGGTTGCTGACCTGGTCGGCGGTGGAGAATCCCGGCTCGAAAATCAGATTCAGGATGTCTTTGTCCGACGGCTGCGGGCCCTCTCCTACCAGACCACGCTCACGGGCCTTGGCCAGGATCTTGTCCTTGGCCAGGCCACCGCCGTCGTCGGACACCTCGATCACGATGCTGCCGGATTCGTGATAGGCATTCAGGCGGACCGTGCCCTGGGCCGGCTTGCCCCGCTGGAGGCGCGTCGACGCCGGCTCAATGCCGTGGTCCATGGCATTGCGCACCAAATGGGTCAGCGGGTCGCCAATGCGTTCGACGACGGTCTTGTCCAGCTCGGTCTCACCGCCGCCGATGTGCAGCACGATGTCCTTGCCCAACTCTTTGGAGACGTCCCGCACCACACGCTGGAACCGCGTGAACGTTGCGCCGATCTGCACCATGCGCAGGGTCAGCGCCGAGTCGCGGACTTCCTCGACCAGCCGCGATAACAGGCTGGTGGATTCGATCATCTCGCCAATCCCACTGCGTACCGCCACCAGGTTGGCGCCGGCACCGGCAATGATCAGCTCGCCGACCAGGTTGATCAGTTGGTCCAGCTTGGCGGCATCGACCCGAATCAGGTTGCCTTCATTGCTCGCCGCGCTTTTGCCGGCCTTGACCGGCGGCGTTGTCGACTCCTGGACATCAGGCTCGCTGCGCGTTTCGACCGGCGCCTGCTCGGCGTCCTGGGTCACAAGCAAGGCCTGGGCCTCGGTCAATGTGCCGCAACGCACCAGCAGCTCGACCAGCGTGGCGTTGTCTTCCGGCAACCCGTCGAGATGGGTCCGACACGCCTGCACCGTGGCATTCGGTGCAAGGATGCGAACCAGCGCGTCCTCGCGGACAAAATCAAAGGCGCCGTCGATGACCTCCAGGGAAGCGTCGCTGGCCAGTGCGAGTTCAAACCCGAGGTAATTGGTCTCCGGGTCCATGGCGGTCATGGGCGGCAACCCATCGAACAAGGTAACGGTATGCAGCAAGCGCCCCAGCGTGCTCAGGTAACGCAGGAACGCCAAGGGGTCCATGCCATTGCGCAACACATCCGGGCCAAAGCGCAGCGACAAATGCCAATGGCCGGGACTGCCGCCTGGCTCATCCGCCGGCGCCGGCGCTTGAAGGGCCGGCGCCGGGGTCGAGACCGCCGCGTCCAGATACAGCGACAGCCGCTCAATGAGCGCTTGACCCTGAGCCCGCACTGGTTCGTCCAGGCGATCCAGGTTGCCGTCCTCGGCCAGCAGGTCGATCAATTGGCCGATATGGTCACGGGCGTCGAGGAACAACGCACTCAACGCCTCGTCGACGCGCACTTCCAGGCTGCGCACCCGGTCCAGCACGCTTTCTGCGACGTGGGTGAACTCAACGATCGGCATCAAGCCAAACAGGCCGGCCGACCCCTTGATGGTGTGGGCCACGCGGAACAGGCCGTTGATGGTGTCCAGGTCCTGGGGCGACTTCTCGATCTGCAGCAGCGCATCTTCCATTTGCAACAGAAGCTCGCGACTTTCGGCAATGAACGTCTGCAGCACGTCATCCATGTTCATACGCTTACGCTCCGACCGACTGGGTGAAACTCGCATTGGTGAAGTAGTCGTCAAGGCCGCTGAGGCGAAAGGCTTCGCTCACCGTCGAACTGGGGTTGCTCAGCAACAACTGGGTGCCTTCCTTGAGAGACTCGCGCTTGATGAGGATCAACAGCTGCAAACCGGCACTGTCGAGTTCATCGACACTGGACAGGTCCAACTCCACTTCATGGGCCAGGGGAAACAACGACAACAGCACGTCCTTTTGCTCGGCAGCCGTGTAGATCGTCAAGGGGCCCTCCATGACCTGGATTCGACGTAGCATCGGGACGGCGCTTTTCATGTAAACCTCCTGGCCAGCGGTCGCTGGTCATCGCTATGGCAGGATCAACTTGGAGACGGCGGTCAGCATTTGCGCAGGCTGGAAGGGCTTGACCATCCAGGCCTTGGCGCCGGAGGCCTGGCCTTGCTGCTTCATCGCATCGCTGGCTTCGGTGGTCAGCATGATGACCGGCGTGAACTTGTAGGCCGGCAACAGCTTGGCGGCCTTGACGAAACTGAGGCCGTCCATGTTGGGCATGTTCACGTCGCTGACAATCAGGTGGATTTTGCGGCCGTCCAGTTTGCTCAGGGCGTCCTTGCCATCACAGCCTTCGATCACGTCGTAACCGGCGCCTTTGAGGGTGATGCTCACCACCTGGCGGATGGAGGCCGAGTCGTCGACGATCAGAATGGTTTTGCTCATCGGAAAAACTCCTCTAGAAAAACGTGATTTCGTTGGCAGCGGCCTGGGCAGGCGCTTTACCGCCATGAATGGCGTGCTGCTCCGGCATGGTGTAGGCCGTTGACAGCTCCTGCAGCCAACGGTCACTGCTCATCGGCGCCAGGGACTGTCCGCTGAGGCTCGACTCATGACGTTCGTCCAACTGCTGCTGCAACTTGTCCAGGTCTCGGGTAATCAAGGCCAGCATCTGGCTGACGCGGTCCTGGAACTGCAGGGCAACCAGCACCTGGGCAATCTCGTCGGCGACGTTGGCGCTCTGCTGCTGCAGGTCATGGCTGTTGCGCACAATGGTCTGGGCGGTTGCGCGAAAATGTTCGATAACCTCCGACACCACGCGCTCCGAATCGGCGAGGGTCAGGGTGTCTTGTTCGGCGTGGTGGCGGGACATCTGCACCGTGCGGGCGATGGCGGCGTTGACGGTGATCACGGTTTCGCTGATCTTGCGCCCGGTCTCGCCGGACATGCTCGACAACTTGCGCACTTCATCGGCGACCACCGCAAACCCTCGCCCCGCCTCCCCGGCTCGCGCAGCCTCGATAGCCGCGTTGAGGGCAAGCAGGTTGGTTTGACTGGCGATGTCGCCGACAAACTTGGCCATCTGCTGAAGCTGCTCGGTGAAGCCCGAGAGCTGCATGACTTCCTTGAGCTCATTCTCCTTGTTGGTGAGCGCGGCGCGCAGGGCCACGACGATGGAATTGAGGTCACGCTGGCCGACCTCCAGCAAGTCGACCAATTGTTGCGAAGCGTCCTGGCCGCCATTGCTGGAGACACTGTGGCTGATGTTGGATGACAGCGTGCCAAAACGCTCGCTGAGGCTGAGAATCGAGGTCTCACTGATCGAACGCGCCGCTTCTATCTGCCGCGACCAGATCGGCAGCACGCTGAAGCACACTTGCGCCAGGCCGTTATCGACGGCCAGCGTCGGAGCAATGGATGCCGGTTGATCGAGCTGCTGTTGCAGGCCACGCCACTGCGCCTGGCACCTGCTGTTTGCCCACAGGCCCATGCCGATACACAACGTAAACAACGCGCCGCCAGCGGCCAGCGACCCCATGCTGAAGCGCTCGCTCCAGGCAATCGCAAGCCCGCCCAGCAGGCCCGCGAACGCAACCGGAAACAGGGTCAAAGCAGCGGAAGGGGGTGGTGTCGGTGCGCTCACGGTCTGTCTCCCTGTCAAGGCCTGTCGTCACGGCCTGACCGGCCATTCGACTGCTTGAAAGAGATACTGGCCCGATAATGGCACTGCCACCATCGGAGCATCCCTATTCTGGGGTAGGGATCCTGGAAAACCGCCTAGGAAAATCCCTACCCCCGTACACGCTTCACGAAATACCCAGGGTCATGGCGAAACGCACAATGTCGGCGGTGGAGGAGAACCCCATCTTTTCCATCAGCCGGGTCTTATGGGTACTGACCGTCTTGTTACTGATGACCAACTGCTCGGCGATCTGGTTGACGCTCATGCCGTGCGCCAACAAGCGCAGGATCTGGAACTCGCGATCGGACAAAGTCTCGACAAAGGTCTGCTGCTTCAAGCCACTGCTTTGCAGCGCGATCTGTTCCGCCAGCCCGGGGTCGAGGTAGCGTTGGCCACTGACCACTCGACGCATCGCGACCAACAGGGTTTCGGGATCGCGGTCCTTGGTCAGGTAGCCGAGTGCACCGGCGCGTAATGCCCGTTGCGCGATATGGATTTCGTTATGCATGCTCAACACCAGAATCGGCAGTTTCGGGTATTGGGTATGCAGGCGCGCAATCAAAATCTCGCCGCTGATACCCGGCATATTCATGTCGAGCAGCAACAGGTCGATCTCGACCTGGCGCAACAGTTCGATCAGTTGCGTGCCACTCTCGGCTTCGGCCACCACCTGCACGTCGGTGACCAGCGAGAACAGTTGCTTGAGCCCTTCGCGCATGATGGTGTGGTCATCGGCGATCAGCATGCGAATCATCAATACCTATCCTTGTGCATCGGAATGAACGCCTGGACCGTAGTGCCCTGTCCAGGGTGACTGAAAATGATCACTTTGCCGCCCAGCATCAGGCCGCGCTCACGCATGCCGGCCAAGCCCAGGGTCTGGCGACCGACGGCATCCGGGTCAAAGCCCTTGCCGTTGTCCTGGACCTCGAGCACCCAGTGCGTCTCCTGCGGGCTCAGGGTGACGCTGACCTGCGTCGCTTCGGCATAACGCGCGATATTGGTCAGCGATTCCTGCACGATGCGAAACGCCGCGGTCACGTGGGTATCCGGAAGGGTCAGAGGAATCAGCGGCAGGTTCAACGCACAGGGAACCTGGGTCAAGGTAACGAATTCGGCTGTCAGCCATTCAAGACCGGACACCAGCCCCAGGTTCAGCGCGGAGGGGCGCAGGCTCGTGGACACATTGCGCACGACCTGAATGGTCTTGTCGGTCAGCGCCATCAAGCGCTCGACCTGAGGGGTGAGTTCAGGCGTATCGGTGCCGAACTGAAACCTCAGCAACGAGATGCCCATGCGCAGCGCCGTCAGGTGCTGGCCCAGTTCGTCATGGATCTCCCGGGCAATCAGTTTGCGTTCCTCTTCCCGCGCCGTTTCCCGGCGGGTCGACAGGTCGCGTAATTGCGCGTTGGAATTGGCCAGGCGCCGCTCCGCCGCGCGCAGCTTGGAAATATCGCGCCCGACGGCCAGTACGCTGACGACGCGCTGGCCGTCGACCTCGGGAACAAAGTGGATCAACACCACCTTGGGCGCGGTTTTCAAACCCGACAATAGGAACTCCTGTTCCGTGGCTTTATTCTGGCGAATCACCTGGGCCACCAATTCTCGAAAAAGCTGGGACTGGGCGTTCAGCGGCACCACTTCATCCATGGGCATGCCCATCAGTTCCGGCCAGGCCCCGCCCACCCATTTTCGCAACTGCGCATTGACGTAGAGCACCTCCCCGAGAACACTCAAGCGCGCGACGGCGTCCGGGCTGTTTTCCACCAGGGCGTTGATGTCGTGCTGGCGTTCCAGTTCTTTCTGCCGGGCCCGGGTCAAATGGGTCACATCACGACCGATCACCAAGACCCGCGGGCCTACGCTGCCCGAGTCGGCGACCGGAACCAGGGTAAAGTGCAGGTTGCGCACTTCGTTGCGCAGCACCATGCTCTCCTCAGACTCCACCACCCGCTCGGCGGCCCTGCATTGGTCATGAAGGGCCTGGATTTTTTCCGCGTTGAGCCGGCCAAAGATCGACGCCAGCGCCTCGCCAATAACCTCGCCATGGGGTTTCCCAAGCACCTGCAACAGGGCCGGATTGACCTCGACACAGCGCAGATCACCCCATGGCGCAGCCTCCAGCAGGCACAACATGTCCAAGGTATGGTCGAAAATATCCCGGTAGCGGCGCTCGCGCTCCCTGAGCAAGGATTCGGAGCGCCAGCGTTCAATGGCAATCGCGGCAATGTGGCAGGTCTGGCGCACGCGCTGCAGGTCGCTCTCATCCAGCGCAGAACCGGGCGAGCGCGACAACGCGAAAGCCCCAAGGGTCTGCCCCTGATTGTCGAGGATGGGCTCGTACCAGCAGGCGGAAGAAGGCTTGAATACCGACGAATCGAGGCTTTGCGGTTCAGCAAGCACTACGCCACAGGAACAGTGAGGCAAGGCCAGTTGAAGATAACTCACCAGCAATCCCAGGGTTTCGTCCAGCGAGGCGCCCGTGGCCATTGTTTCGAAGATGCGCAGACGTGCGTCTTCAAGCACTTGCTGTTTGCGCAACTCAGTGATGTCGTGGGCCAGTGCCAGCACGCCTGCCACCTCACCGGATGGGCTGCGTTCAGCCATCAGGCTGACGACACAACTCACCGCTTCACCACCGGGGCCGGCCGGCCAACTGTTGAGGAATTGAGCGGTCTGGCCTGTGGATGCCACATGACGCAGATGATCGAGGTAATCACCGGGCTGCTCCCTGGGGCTGGCGCCTATGGCCTCGTCATAAGACATACCGGTCAAGAGCAGGAACGTCGGGTTGACGTACGTACGCAACAGGTTGCGATCGTAGCGCACAATGATGTTGGGTGAATTCTCCGCCAGGGTGAGGAATTTCAGCTCGCTGCCCAGCAAGGTTTCGCGAAGCTGCCAGTTCTCGGTGATGTCTTCCAGTTGGGAGACAAAGCAGATCGGCTGCCCCTGGTCGTCCCGCACCAGCCCCACGGTCAGGCGCACCCAGACAACCTGGCCGTCGTGGTGGATGTAGCGTTTATGCAAGGTGGCGCCCTGCCGTGCACCGCCCTTCAATTCTTCTATCAGCTGCTTGCCCACTTCGCGGTCTTCGGGGTGGGTCAAGGCCATGAACGTGGTGCTTTGCAGCTGTGCCTCGCTGTAGCCAAGCAACCTGCAAATGACGCTGTTGGCCCTCAGCCAACGACCGTCCAGTGACACGAGGGCCAAGCCAGTGCCGGAGGAGTCGAAAATGGCTTCAAGGGGGATCTCGGAGAAGCGCTCGCTGTGGGAATGCGCGGTTGGGGGCTCAGGAAGGGGAAGGATTTCAACGATAAAATAGTCGTCGCGCCACGGTGTCATCGACAGGTTCAACCGGCCGGACTGCCTCGCGGTCGCCTCGAAACACACACGGGATTGCCCATCGGCCTTTTCCAGCGCCGCATAAAAAAGCTGGCTGTCTTGCGGGCGCAGCAAGGAGAGAAACTCGGTGTTTGTCTCGGGAGGGACGCCGTTCTGATACTGCAATGTTGAAAACCCAGGGTTGCCCAACACGACCCGTGCAGATCGATCCAGGACCACAACCGCACCCGACAGGCAGGCAAATACGCCTTTAAGGGTTTGCAGCACTTCCTTGACTGCCATTACCGCTCCTGCATACGTCCACGCTTACGATGAAGACCCCACCGTAAATACTTCAAAAGTTGTTGCTGGTTCGCGCCCTGAAAGCCTGGGTATCTGGCGAAGCCGGTAACCGAACCAGTCAATTGAATGTATGCCCAACGGGTGCCCACAAAAACAACACCCTATGGATAGCGTTGCCCGGCACTTGATGGAGACTATCGTAGTCTCATTTACGGCCGGCGCCAGCCAGACTAAAGATTTACGTTCAGCCGCAGGGAATCCTCACGCCGGCCTCCGGCATGCCACCCCACGTCGATGTTTTGGATGTCGAACACTCAGCCCACGCCAAGGCTCTACACATAATAAAAATAGATGATCTTATAAATTCAAAAGATAACAATATCTAATAATTAGCTTATTCCAAAAAAGACTTTCCCCACGGTTTTTTATAGGGATATCTTCATTCCACACACCGACCCCATGCCTGGCGGAGGACGTACCCCCGATCACCAGGAGCCTTCAGCAGGCTTACATGGACCCTTTCCGACATGCCAGACATCGCCGCCCCCCTACCCCGCAGAAGATTCCACCTGTCACTGCTGACCAGTTCCCTGCTGCTGGCCGGCGCGCCCTCCTTCGCCGAAGCCGCCGCCGACGAGGCCAAGCTCGATACGGTGACCGTGATCTCCACCGGTTTGCGTGGCCAGCAACGTACCGTGGCCGACAGCCCGGCGCCGATTGACGTGATCAACAGCGAACAGCTGCTCAAGACCGGGCGCGCCGAGTTGTCCGAGGCGATTGCCAAGCTGCTGCCGTCGTTCAACTTCGGCACCAATATCGCCGGCTACAACTCGGTGACGCGTCCGCTGAGCAACCGCAGCCTCGGCCCGGCCTATACCCTGGTGCTGGTCAACGGCAAACGCCGGCACAACGGTGCCACCGGCCAGCGCGGGTCGATCGACAACAGCGGCGCCAATGCGGTGGACATCGACCTGATCCCGGTCAGTTCGGTGGACCATATCGAGGTGCTTAAAGACAGCGCGGCGGCTCAGTATGGTTCGGATGCCGTGGCCGGGGTGATCAATATCATCCTCAAGGCCGGCAACAGCGGCGGGCACCTGGAAACCAGCTACGGCCAGTTGTTTTCCGGCCAGGGGGAAACGATCAAGGTGGCCGGCGACCAGGGTTTCAAGCTGGGCGACGGCGGCTTTTTCCACCTCTCCGCCGACGCCCGCAAACGCGGCGAGGCCTCTTGGAACGACAAGGCCGACAGCAGCGTGCGCGCCTTCAACGATCCGGCCAGGGAAGCGGCCTGGGACCGGGTGGCAATCAAGAACGGCGACCCGGACCTGAAAGCCTTCAACCTCGCCTACAACGCCGAACTGCCCCTGGAAGACCTGACGCTCTACTCGTTCTCCACCTACGGCGAGCGCGATGCCGAGGCCGCCAACTACTTCCGCCTGCCGACCGGCCGGGCCGCCGTGCCCGAGGTGTTCCCCGACGGCTACTACCCGCTGAACAACATCAAGGACCGCGACTACCAACTGCTGTTCGGCGGCAAGGGCCAGGCGGCCGAGTGGAACTGGGACCTGAGCACCACCTACGGACGCAACAACGTCCACCATTCCAGCGACCTGAATATCAACCCGTCCCTGGGCACCGCCTCGCCGACCAGGTTCGACAACCTGGCTACCTTCCGTTTCGAGCAGTGGGTGAACAACCTGGACGTCACCCGCCGCTACGACAGCCTGTTCAACCTGACCTCGCCGGTGCAGGTGTCGGCCGGCCTGGAGCATCGCTGGGAACATTTCAGCACCTTCGCCGGTGACCCCGAAGCCTATATCACCGGCACCTACCCGACGGCATCGGGCGCACAGGCGGCGGTGACGATTCGCCCGGAGGATGAAGTCAGCCTGATCCGCAACAACTACGCCGGCTACCTGGACCTGGGCTTCGACCTGACCGAGCGCTGGTTCCTCGACGTCGCCGGGCGGATCGAACATTACGACGATGATTCAGGCAACACCTTCGGCCTCAAAGTGAATTCGCGCTACGAACTGACCGACAGTGTGGCCGTGCGCGGCACCGTCGGCACCGGCTTCCGCGCGCCATCCCTGACCCAGATCGGCTACACCGTGGCCGACAACCGGGTGGCTACCGATGTGAACGGCAACGTGGTGCCCGCCGTGACCCGCCTGACCCCGTCGGGCAGCAATCTGGCCAAGGCCTTGGGTGGCGATGACCTCAAGCCGGAAAAGTCACGCAACCTCGGGCTGGGCTTGACCTGGCAGCCGGCACCGCGCACCAGCATCACCGCCGACGCTTACCTGATCGACATCGACGACCGTATCGCCCTGACCAGCAATATCTACGACCAGGGCAACGGCGTGATCAACGGCATCCTCAGCGCCCAAGGCGTGCCCTCGGGGACCTGGGTCAACTACTACACCAACGCCTTCGATACCCGCACCCGTGGCCTGGACGTGGTCGCCGACCACACCACGCCGCTGGAGGCCTGGGGCGATGTGCGCTGGAGCCTGGGCTTCAACTGGAACAAGACCACTATCGAAGGCACCCGGGACACCCCGAGTGCGCTGGCCAACTCCGGCGTCACCCTGGTGGGCCGCGACCGCGAAGGCGATCTCACCCAAGCCTCGCCCAAGACCAAATGGATCCTGGGCGCCAACTGGAAAGTCGAGGACCTCGCAGTGAACCTGCAAACCAGCCGCTACGGCGCGGTCAAGACCCTGGCCGTAAACCCATCCGGCGACCGCAGCTTCGGCGCGAAATGGATCACCGACCTGGACGTCAGCTACACCTTCGTCGACCAGATCATCGTCAGCATCGGCGGCACCAACATCTTCGACGTGCGCCCCGACCGGCACGCCGTGTACAGCAACCTGGGCCTGGCGCCCTACGGTAACCCGCCGTTCTACCCCGGCGGCGGCTACTGGTACACCAAGCTGGCCTACGACTTCTAAGCCAATCGCCATACGAGGGCATCCCATTGAACACCTCCAACTTGATGAGCCGTCTATTGGCCCCTTGCGCCCTGGCATTGAGCCTGGCCGCCTGCTCGCCTGCGGGCACTGACAGCCAGGCCGGCAAGACCTTGAACATCGCCTTCTTCGGCGACAACACCACCCTGGTCAGCGTCGACCCGTTCCAGGTCTATTGGCTCGAACACCGGGTGCTGCTGCGCAATATCGCCGAATCCCTCACCGACCAGGATCCGCAGACCGGCAGGATCATTCCCTGGCTGGCGAAAAGCTGGGACGTCAGCGACGACGCGTTGACCTACACCTTCCATTTGCGCGACAACGTCACCTTCAGCAACGGCGAGCGCTTCGATGCCAAGGCCGTGAAAACCGCGTTTGACAGCAACAAGGCACTGGCGACTGAGCTGCCGGCCACCTTCGGCGCGACGTACCTGGCGGGCTTTGATCGCGCGGAAGTAGTCGACGACTTCACCGTCAAGCTGGTGCTCGCCAAGCCCAATGCGGGCTTCCTGCAGGCGACCTCCACCACCAACCTGGCCATTCTCGCGCCGGCCTCCTACGTGCTGAGCGTCAAGGAACGCTCACTCGGCAAGATCATCGGTACCGGCCCGTTCGTACTGGCCAGCTATACCCCGGAAGTCGGCGCGCACCTGACCAAGCGCAAGGGTTACGCCTGGGCGTCGGCGAATATGAAAAACCAGGGCGAAGCGCACCTGGAGGCGGTGGACGTCACCTACATCCCCGAGGAAAGCGTGCGTAACGGCCTGTTCCTGCAAGGCAAGGCCGACATCCTGTGGCCCCGCAACCCGTTCTCGGAAGTCGACCTGAAACTGTTCCAATCCAAGGGCGCCACCATCCAGAGCCGCTCGCTGCCGGGGCCGGCGCTGAACCTGTATCCCAACACCCGCGGCGAGCGGGCACTGGCCGACAAGCAAGTACGGCTGGCGGTGCAAAAGGCCATTGACCGCAAGAGCTACGCCAGCACCGTGTACAACGCCGAATTCCCGGTGGTGGACGGTATCTACGACGTCACCACGCCCTACTTCAAAAGCCAGGGCGCCAAGCTGGCCTACGACCCGGCGGGTGCCGAGCGCCTGTTGGACCAGGCCGGCTGGGCCAAGGGCACCGATGGCTACCGGCACAAAGACGGCAAGCGCCTGAGCCTGAGCTACAACATCACCCCGGCGGAAACTGCCGGGGACGTGCTGCTCCAGGACCAGCTGCGCAAGGTCGGTATCGAGGTCAAGCTCAATGTGGTCACTCGCGCCGAATGGGTAGCCAACAACTCGGCCGGTAACTATGACCTGACCAGCACCTACATGACCCGCGCCGATCCGATCATCCTGCAGACCATCCTCGACCCTCGCACCGCCAACAGCTCGACCCTGGCCACCAATCTCTACGCAGCGCCAACCCTGGAAAAAGCCAAGGGCCTCTTTGACGCCGGCATCACCGCCACCCAAAGCGCTCAAAGGGCGGCAGCCTACGGCGACCTGCAGGACCTGCTGATCGACGAAGGCTCGGCGTTCCCGGTGTATGAGCGCGTGTGGCAGGCCGCGACGTCGCCCAAGGTGAAAAACTTCCGCTGGACCGCCGAAGGCTTCGCCCTGCTGGGCGATATCGAGGTCGGCACGCCATGAGCCGCTACCTGATCGGCCGGGTCGGCCAGGCGCTGCTGGTGCTATGGGGGGCCTATAGCATTACCTACTTCATCCTCTATCTGCTGCCGGGCGATACCTTGTCGATCATGCTCAGCGCGTCCGGCATGGAAGCCGACGCCCTGTCGGTGGAAGACCTGGCCAAGGCGCGCGTCTACTACGGGTTGGACAAAGGCCTGTTCGAGCAATATATCGACCTGCTGCTGGGGGCATTGCACGGGGACTTCGGGCAGTCGCTGTCGCTCAATCGCCCGGTGGCCGAATTGCTCGCCGAGCGCCTTCCCCAGACCCTTTCCCTGGCCGGCCTGGCGATTGTGCTCTCGCTGCTCGGCGGTATCGGCCTGGCTTACCTCACCGCGTATATCCGCTGGCAACCGTTGAAAAAGGCATTGGCGCGCTTGCCGTCCCTGGGCTTTTCGGTGCCAGTGTTCTGGATGGGGTTGCTGTTGATCCAGGTGTTTGCGTTTGGCCTGGGTTGGTTTCCCGCCACCGGCAGCCGCGGGGTTGAAAGCCTGGTGCTGCCGGCGGTCACCCTGGCGATTCCGAGCGCCGCGGTGTACGCCCAGGTGCTGCAACGCAGCTTCCAGGGCGTGTGGAAGGAGTCCTATATCGTCACCGCCTACGCCAAGGGCCTGAGCCGGGGCCAGGTGCAGGCGCGCCACGGGTTCAGGAACGCCGCGCTGCCGATCCTCACCCTGATCGGCCTGCAGGTGGGTAACACGGTGTCCGGCGCAGTGCTGGTGGAAACCATCTTTGCCCGCTCCGGCATCGGTCGCCTGGCCCAGGAAGCGGTGTTGCGCCAGGACATTCCGGTGGTGCTGGCCATCGTCGCGGTGTCGGCGGCGGCATTTGTCCTGGTGAACCTGCTGGTGGACCTGCTTTATCCCTGGCTCGACCCGCGCATCTCCCACACGCCCAAGGTGTCCTAGACCATGACGACGCTTACCCGGAAACTGATCCGCAGCGAAACACTCTGGCGCCGCCGCAGCCCCTGGCAACGCGCGACGGCGACACTCCTGCCATTGCTGCGCCGGCCAGGGTTCAGCCTGGCGGTGCTGGTGGTGCTGTTCTCCCTGGTTGCCGCCGTGACGCCGCAGTTGCTGAGCAGCTTCGACCCTTACGCCACCGCGCCGGCCGCCAAACTCAGCGCCCCCAACCTGACCCACTGGTTCGGCACCGATGAACTGGGCCGCGACCTGTTCACCCGCGTGGTCTACGGCGCCAGCCTGTCAGTGCTGGCCGCCTCCCTGGCGGTCGGCATCGCCCTGGTGGGCGGGTTGGGGCTGGGCATTTTGTCCGGGTTTGCCGGTGGGCGTATCGATGCGCTGATCATGCGCTTTGTCGATGTGCTGCTGGCCCTGCCCGGCCTGCTGCTGGCCCTGGCGATTGTTACGGCCATCGGCTTCGGTACGGTGCCGGTGGCGATTGCCGTGGGCATCGGCATCATTCCGGGTTTTGCCCGCACCACCCGCGCCGAAGTGCTACGGGTGAAAACCCTGCCCTATGTCGAAGCCGCACGCCTGGGCGGTGCCAGCTGGGGCCGTACGTTGTTGCGGCACATCCTGCCCAACGCCTGGGGCCCGGTGGCAGTGTTGGCCACCCTGGACTTCGGCGCGGCGATCCTTGCCACCGCCGGCCTGAGTTTTCTCGGTTTCGGCGCAGCACCACCGGCGGCGGAATGGGGCACGTTGATTGCCAACGGCCGACACTTCCTGATCACAGCACCGTGGGTGTCCTTGCTACCCGGCCTGTTCCTGGTGGCCGTGGTGTTCAGCCTCAACCATATCGCCCGCACGTTCGAGGAGATCCAGCGATGAATACCCAACCGCGTTTAATCGATGTGCGCCAACTGAGTGTCGACTACCGTTCCGGCGGCCAGCTCAATCCGGCGGTGCGCAGCCTGTCGTTTTCACTCACCCAGGGCGAAACCGTGGCGATTGTCGGCGAGTCCGGTTCGGGCAAATCCACCCTGGCCAACGCCATCCTAGGCCTGCTGCCCGAGAATGCACAGATCAGCGCCGGTGAACTGTGGGTGGATGGTCACAACCTGACCCACGCCAGCGAACGCCAGAAACGCAAGCTGCGTGGGCGCACCATCGGCCTGGTGCCCCAGGACCCGATGGTCAGCCTCAACCCCACGCTGCGCATCGGCCAGCAGATCGCCGAGGCGCTGATACTCGCCAAGGGCAAACGCTACCCCGGCGTCGATGCCGACATTGTCGAGCTGCTGCAACAGGTGGGCATCGACAACCCGGTATTGCGCGCGCGCCAGTACCCCCATGAACTCTCCGGCGGCATGCGCCAGCGCGTGCTGATCGCCATCGCCCTGGCCGGCAACCCGCGCCTGATCATCGCCGACGAGCCCACCAGCGCCCTCGACGTGACCGTGCAGCGCAAGATCCTCGACCACTTGCAACGCCTGGTCAGTGAACGCGGCATTTCCCTGCTGATCATCACCCATGACCTGGGCGTGGCGCTCGACCGTGCCGACCGCATCCTGGTGATGCAACAGGGTGAAGTGGTAGAGCAAGGTCCGCCGCGGCAGATACTCGCGAAGCCCAGCCACGACTACACCCGTGCGCTGATCGCTGCCGCCCCCGCCTTCGCCAGGCGGCGTGAACCGTTGCTCAACCTCGACCTGGGACGTGAGCCGATCCTGAGCCTGCACAATGTCGGCAAGACGTTTGCCCTGCCCAAGGTCAAGGGCGAAGCCTCGACCTTCGTGGCCCTGGAGGACCTGAGCCTGGAGGTGTACCCCGGCCAGACCCTGGCCATCGTCGGCGAGTCCGGCTCGGGTAAGAGCACCGCGCTGCGCATCGCCCTGGGCCTGGAGAAGCCGACTCAGGGCCGGGTGCGGTTCGAGCAGCAAGACGTCACCGACCTGAGCTGGCGCGACTTCCGCCCGTTGCGCCAACGCCTGCAACTGGTGCAACAAAACCCCTTCGCGGCGCTGGACCCGCGCTTCACCGTGTTCGACAGCATCGTGGAGCCGCTGGTGTCGTTTGGCTTGCTCAAGGGCGCCGCCCTGGAACAGGCGGCGCGGGCGTTGATCAGCCGTGTGCACCTGCCGGTGAGCTTTCTCGATCGTCTGCCTCGTGAACTGTCGGGTGGCCAGTGCCAACGGGTCGCCATCGCCAGGGCCCTGGCGTTGAAACCCGACCTGCTGTTGCTGGATGAACCGGTCAGCGCCCTCGACGTGTCGGTGCAGGCGCGCATTCTTGACCTGCTGGAAGAGCTGCAACGGGAAATGGGCATCGCCTATGTGCTGGTGTCCCACGACTTGTCGGTGGTGGCCAATTTCGCCCATGAGGTGCTGGTGCTGCGCAATGGCCGCGTGATTGAACAGGGCTCGGTGGAACGCATCTTCAACCAGCCGGCCAGCGACTACACCCGCGAACTGATTGCGGCCATCCCTGGCCGTCACGTCACGGCAAGCGCCGCCTGAGCCTGATTGCGTCCCGCAGCCCCAGGAAGGAAGCAATTGATAACACTCTTGTGTGGAATCAAACGTCACCACTGCTCACTCAGGCTACGAGCCCGGTCGATCGAGCCAGAGCCGGGCGCCCATGTTTGAGTAAGGCCGGGAGATAAACCTTAATGACCCTATCAGCAACCGGTGCACGCCAGGATATCGAAACCCGACTGCCGCTTCTTCTGGGGGGCGCCACGCTTCTCCCATCAGCCGAAGACAGAGCTGCGACACCCACGCCTGACGAAGCCTCTGACGAAACACCCGCAGCCAAGGGCGACAAGGACCTTGCGCTGGTTTTCGCCAAGGCCCTGCATGACATTGCGAAGACCGGGCCTTCATTTGACGGCACCGACAAGCTCGACAACATCCCGCCTGAATCGACCTTCGGACAGTGGTGGACACACCTGCACAAGCTGCTTAAAAATCCACAGTTCGTGGATTGGGCACGACACAAAAATATCGATCTGTCCAAGCCTCTATCGCTCAGTTCCTTCGGCCACCTCACCGCAACGGTCAGTGGTCGACGCCAAACCTTGAGGGCTGCGGACAAGGACCCGTCATGGGAGATGGTCGTTGCGCCATTGCTGCGTGCGACAGGCATCGTGGCGGCGGGTAAGAACCCCGTGGAAGTCACGCCGGGCAGCCCCTCATCCGCGCCTTTTGAAGTCGTGGCGAATTTTTATGGCGAAGACGGAAATACAAGCGCCGCGCGAGCCGATGAGTTGCAGCGGACCCAGGCTTTCAGAAAAAACGCCGCCAACGTTCCAGAAAGTGAAGGTGCGACAGCCGTCATTCTGGACGAACTCAGCAACGAAAAAACCGCCTTGGGAGATCTTCAGGATATCAACGAATTGTCAGGGAAGCTGACGCAACTGTTGCGCAGCGGATCTCGTCAAATCGAAGCCGCGTTGAAGAGCACGACCATGACTGTGGATCCAGACTCGTCATACGGCCAACTGAGCGAGTTGGGTCACTCGACATCGCCTACACTCGAGCAGTTTATTCTGGCCAATAACTGGATCTTGCCGAAGACAGCCGAAGAACTCGAAAACTTCAGAAATGTCATCAACAGCCTCCCGCTGCCCGCGTCTACGCTTGGCAATCTGGGTGGCGCCCTGTCCTGGCCAGTGCCGCTGGAGCAATACGAGCAAAAATCGGTTTACAGTCACTTCGGCTACAACCTGAAGCTGCCAGGCCTGATCAACGATGGGACATCACGGCCGGACCCAAAGGGGGCGTTGGGTTACCTGGTAAAAAATATGCAATTTTCGGCCAGCGAATTGCGCGACCCTCTTAAGGTCATCGAGAAAATAGTCAATACGCCCAAGGCCCGTGAACTCGAATCGGCCCTGCAAGAAAAGATGGGCGAACAATGGCGAACCAGTTCGCCCCATGATTGGGTCTTGACCGCCATCACGACAACCCTGGACCAGGAGAGCATGTTTCGTCCGCAACTCAATCATGTGGCGGGATATAACCTGGCAGACGATCGTTTCAATGGAAAACCGCTTGAAACGATCAAACAGGGACTCGTCGACCACCTTATAAAGCTCAAGCGGGTATCGGCAGAAATGGCCCCAGTTGCCGCGCACCTGCTGCTGGCACGTGCAGCGCCGGAACTGCTGGTAAAAGATATTCCCAATAAGGTGACTTATGGGTCGGCCGCATGGGTGGCATTGAAGGCGGCGGTAGCGCGCATCGAAGCCTACAGCCCGGGCGTCACGGCGCAGATGACCTTTGCTCAGGTATCTGCACAGGATGCCAAGGACCCGATTTCCTCTTCGGGCCAGGCGATTCAGAATTCGACATCGCGCTTGGCGTTGATCGAGTGGGGGAAATTGCACGGTACGCTCGTGCCCCGAGAAAACGGCGACTATTCACAAGCGGAAATTGACCAGACCCAAAAAGCGTTTCAGGACAAAACAACGGCGTTGCAAACCGCCCTCGAACACCTTGCCGCCAAGGTACCGACCCAGCGAGATGTTGCATTGGAGGAGCTCAAGAAAAAGTTCGGCGCCGAACGCCCTTACAACCTTCCTTGCTTCAGGGATAACAGCCCGATAGGACGTGGCAACGGAAATCTTTCCAGTTCGACGCAACCGAAATTCTCGCTCTTGGATTTTTACCTTTCCAACCCTGAGTTAAATGGATTCTCCAATTGGGTATCCGATGACCCCCGATTCCCCTCCTCCATGATCGCTCAACTGTCGAGCCTGCCCGACCCTAAGGCCAAGCAGGAACAAGCGTTTAATACCTACAAAAAGCAGTTCACTGATGCACATGCCACTGTTGTAAAGAACCAGATCGCCAGCCTTCCCTCGGAGGACCGGAAAGACCTCGAGTTCGGAAAAATACGCGTCTTTATTGAGGGCGAAGTCAGGAAGTCGGAGAGTTCCTATCCTGGCGGGACAATAAAAGATCAAGATCGCGTCCCAAGGCAAGCAAAGGACAAGCGCGCACTTATTTTCCAGACCGAACGTGACGGCAATAAGGAGTTTTATGAAATATCCTCGCAGAAGGGGCAAATAACCAAGCGCGAAGACCTGAAAAAGAAGTTCAAGGAAGGCCTGCAAGGCGAGTGGCGCAAAATCCCCAGTCAAGTTGGTGAGGCCTGGAAAAACACAGCAATTTATGAAAAAACGCCTTCACGGGAGCAGGCTGTCAAACAAGCAGCCAGTCTGTTGCCTGTCACCACGCCGGACTCGTTCACCAGCGCACGTAGTAACTATATCGGCGATCTGGTTGCCATCCATTGCCAACCTGCATCCGACTTCAATGAATTGTTTGAATTGACCAAGGCAATCACTACATTCGATGAAGAGAAAGCCAAGGAAGCTGTTATTTCCAATATCATCCTGGGCCTGATACCGGGCGCGTCCTCGGTCAGGCACATTATCAACGGCGACCTGCTGGCAGCACTTGGCGACCTGGTTGCTGACGGTGTCACTTACCTGACAGGTGCAGCCTTCTCCAAAGGCGCAGGGGCGGCCCGCGCGGCCGGGCGGGCCAGGGCGACAGGCGCGGCGAGCCGGGCATTTGGCCGTGGTGTGCTGCGCAAAGCGCCGGGCGTGCCTGCCAGTCATGGGCCCGCTGCGGCGGGCGCAAAATTTCCAAACGTCCGACAGTTGCAACAAAGTGGAATGAACAATGCGCAGTTCAGGGAGTTCGTCAAAAGAGCGGATATCGCTGAGGGCAGTTATCAAGTGGGCGCGAGCAGTGAGCGGATCAAAACGACCGCCATACTTGATGAAAAAACAGGCGATTGGTTTCATTATGATGCAGCCAAAGATCGCGCTTACGGTCAAAAGATTAATAACTTTTCAGTACAAGCACCCAGTCCGGTTTCAACCAACTCTTCCGCACCTTCGTCGCCGCCAAATAGGATTGATCAAAGCCTTGGGGCTGACAACCGTCTTAAGGTGAACCCCATGAAAGACCTTAGAATGATCGCCAACGAAATACACACTTATGTTGATGAGTACAAAAAACTTGACCGCCTTAATATCGTTGCCCATGGACGCCCTCGTGGTTTCGTTGACAAAGTACTGGCGCGCGGTACCGAAGTCGTTATTGACAACAAGCTTTACTCTGCCAAAGAACTAATTTCTTTATTGCAGGCCAAGGGTGTGAATCCGTCTAACTACAACAACATCAGACTATTGATTTGCTACTCCGGCGAGGGCGGAAGTCATTCCTTTGGCCGACTGCTCCAGCAAGAAATCCGGCGACCGGTCAAGGCTTTTGAGGGTGAAGTGACTATGGAGTACGGATCTACCGTTATGACCAATAAGCGAAACGCGGTAATGCAGGCGACACGAGAGGTGTATCCTAATGTCAGTACTGCACTCATCGAGCAAACAGCAGAAAAGCTATTGCAAAATCAATTTATCGGCAAGATAACACCACTAATCAAAAAAAATCACGGTAAAACCATGAGCATTAACATAGCTGAACTAGGACAGCCGGCCCATTACGCCAATAGAGTTATTATTTATAAGCCGGTGCATTTCCACTGAAGTCATTAGTTCACTCAGCCGAACAATCACGCGCTACAATGCCCTTTTCCTGTGCATACGCAGCCGACTTGGCTTCGATCAACGGACGCAAGGTGGCGCGGTCGGCCTGCAGCCAGTCGGTCACCAGCACCCACTTTTGCCCATCCCATTGCTGCACTCGGGCGGAACCGCCACCTTCGTGGTCGGCGCAGGACAGCTTCAACGGTGCCAGCAGACCTTCGAACCCCATGGCCTTGAGGCGCGCGGCGTCGATGTCCAGGTGCTCGAACGCCCAGCGGGTTTCCTCGCCGTTCAGCGCGCGGTTGCCGAATTGGGCCTGGCCGGTGCGCAGCGCTTCGACGGCAATCGCGGCGTTGATCAGGCCGATGTTGTAGTAGACCTTGCCGAAGTAGCTGGGGTCCTTGAGGTTGCTCTTGCCGGGATCGAGGATGAACTGCCTGAGCTTTTTATGGATCTCGAAGCTGTCGCCACCGGGGAACGGCGCCAGCGCCTGGTAGCCTTTGGCGGCGGTGCCGGCGGGGATTACGTCGGCTTCGGAGCCGGCCCACACATCACCGATCAGACGGTCCACGGGGATGCCAAAGCGCACGGCAGTCTTGATGCCGACGGGGGTGGACACGCCCCAGGTGCGCAGGAACACCCAGTCCGGGTTGATCTGCCGCACCTGGCGCCACTGGGTCGACTGCTCGTTGCCGGGGTCGGCCACGGGGATCTGGATGTTCTCGAACCCGTACTTTTGCGCCAGCAATTGCATGGCCGCCTGGGTTTCGCGGCCGTAGGCGGAGTCGTGATAGACGGTGACGATCTTCTTGCCCTTGAGCTTGTCCAGGCCGCCTTCACGCTGGGCGATGTAGTTGATGCCCACCGACGCCTGGCCGTAGTAGTTGAGCAACAGCGGGAACGCGTAGGGGAACACGCGGCCATCGGTGGATTCGGTACGCCCGCCGGCGCCGTCGATCAACGGGATGTGGTCAATGGCGGCACGCTCCATCAGCGCGTAGGAGGCCGGTGTGCTGTGGGTGAAGAAGAACCCGGTGGGTGCGCCGTCCAGGCCGGTTTTGTAGCGTTCATAGCATTCGATGATGCGATCGGTCTTCCACTCGGTCTCGCATTCCTGCCAGACCAGCTTGACGCCGTTCACGCCGCCTTCGACTTCGTTGATGTAGCGGAAGTAATCAATCTCCCCCGCCCACCACGGAATGCCGCTGGACGCATAGGCGCCGACCCGGTAGGTGGCCAGCGGGATGAACTGTTGATCATTGGCGGCCTGGGCAACCGGCCCGCCCAAGGCGCCGAGTGCCAGCAGGCTGGCGATGACTGTGCGTTGCAAGACGTTGTGCATGGGTGTGGTTTCTTATGAAAGGTGAGGTTTCCCTCCCGTTGTCGGGTCAGCGCCAATCGGGTCACAACACAATTCATGCCAAGCCTGGAAGCCCTCAAATGCGAGGGTTGGCGCTGTACCGGCCACCCTTCACGACCAGGAGAATCGAACACTTTATTGAACCGCTGTTGCGCCACCAACACTGCGCTCGGTCGTCAGCGTCGACCTGCAACTGAAAAACCTCACCAACCGCTACTACGAGTACGCCTGGTATGGCCCGGACGGCGCCAAAGCGTTGCTGCACTCACCGGGTGACGGGTACACCGAGCCTGGACGAGGTGCCGAGTGGTGAGGGTGGTTGCTTCCGTGGCGGCCTTCGGGCCGACCATGCGCTGGAGTTGGAATGAGTACATATCCGTTGCTGCGGTAACGACCACCTATGGTTCCGCTCTTACAGCGGGTCACTTTGGAAAAGCCCCAAAGTAACCATGGACTTGTTCCCTCAAAACGTACGCCATGAAGCGAGTGTTAAGCAGTTTGCTTCAGTTGCTTTGCGTAGTCATTAGGTGAGCTGTATCCCAGCGCCGAGTGCAGCCGTGCCGCGTTGTAAAACCCATGGATGTAGCTTGCGATTGATGTATGGGCCTGCGCTTTGCTGGGATACACACCGGTGGCTTCTTCCTTCTTGAGTGTGGCAAAAAAGCTCTCTGCCACGGCGTTATCCCAGCAATTTCCTTTACGGCTCATGCTTTGCACGAAGCCTCTTTCCGCGATCATGCTGCGAAAACCGCTACCGGTGTATTGCCGGCCTCGATCAGAGTGAAAAATCACACCGTGATCAACTGGCGCTTTAGTCCAGGCGTTCATGAACGCCTGTTGTACCAAGCCCTCGGGCATACGGTCCGACAGGCTGTAACCCAGTACCTGCCGGGTTTGGACACTTAACACCACAGCCAGGTACAACCAACCCTGGCGAGTCGAAATATACGTGATATCCCCCACCCAGGCGGGCGCCGGGCTTGTCACAGAAAAGCGTCGTTTCAACACGTTCTCAGAAATGGGTTGGATATACCGGTTATCCGTCGAGTGTTTGAACCGTGCTTTGATTTTTCCTCGCAGCATCTCCTCTCTCATCAGACGAGCTACTCGCTTGTGTCCTATCGCGTACGACCGGTTATGAAGCGCCTTAACCATACGTGGTCGCCCATAAGTGCCGCGGTTTGCCCGATGAATCGCACGAATTTCCAAGCGAATCGCCGCATCTGGATCAGGACGTTCCTGGCGCTTCAAATAGTCGTGAAAGCCCGACACCGAGACCTCCATCACTCGACATAACAGCCTGACTGGAAAGTGAGTCCGTTCACGGGCGACGAAGGCGTATCTCAGTTGGACTCTCTGGCAAAGAACGCCGTCGCTTTTTTTAGGATTTCTCGTTCCATTTTAAGCGTGGCATTTTCAGCTCGAAGCCGGGCCAGCTCGCTTTCCAGGTCAGAAACCGGATGCCGGGAGGGAGAACTGAGAGGACGCCCGTTGCGTGCGGCGTCCAGCCAATTCCCTAGGGTTTTGACCGAGATATCCAACTGTCGGGCAGCTTCTCCTCGACCAATACTTTCAGCAAGTGTCACTGCTTGAGCTTTGAAGTCATCGGTGTAGCTGCGGCGGGTTTGCTGTGACATAGGTGCCTCCAAGGTTGCGATTAAAATATCGCTTCTTGGCGTCCGCTGCGAGGGAACAAGTCCATTGGTTACTTTTGGCGCTCTTCCAAAAGTGACCCGCTGTAAGAGCGGAACCCTAAGTGGCCGTTACCACAGCAACGGATATGTACTCGGTCAAATCCAACGACATGGTCGGCCCGAAGGCCGCCACTGAAGCAAGCCACAGACCGCTTAAAGTTGTGTAGATACCTATGGCCATCGGGGGGGACAAGCGCCCTCCCACATTTAGGTCGCGGGCCATCAGTTAGAGAGGCGCCGGATCCCGAGCCGTCACAAGAACAATCTCCCCGCCCCAATAAAAAAATGCCCACCCCCGGCAAGGGATGGGCATTTTCCCTCCAACCATTACTGCTTGGCGTGCTTGGCCTGGACTTCAGGCATCGCCGAAGAATGATGGTTAAGAATTTTCCACTGGCCACCCACCTGCTCATAGACGAAGGTGTAGCGCGCCTGCACCTGACGCACCTTGCCATCCGACTCGGTCAGGGTGAAGGTGTAGACGCCACTGTCCATGGCCACGTTGCTGCCCAGCTGGCGGATCTCGCGGTAGTTGATCTGGCCCACCGGCTTGAGCGCCAGGAAGTGGTCGAAGTAGTCGGTGATCTGCTCCGGCGTCGTGCGCACCTGGTTGGACACGGTCGGCTGCAACACCGCGCCCGGCGCGTAGAGATCGACCACGGATTTCACGTTGCCGGTCTGCAGGGCGCTGTTCCAGCGGTCGAATAAACCGGCAATCTCGCGGTCTTTGACATTGGCCGGCGCCTGGGCGACTTCACGGTAGACATACGGGGCCGTCTCGGCGGCGTGAACAAACGGTACGCTCAGGGCAAACATCAGGGCGATCGGGGCGATCTTGAATTTCATGGCGTTACTCCAGTGGTCGTCGTTGAGGCCACTTTGCCAACCTGCCCGCTGCCCGCCATCGGCCAACCGGAGGTATTTACCTATGCCATTTGGCAGATAGCGCCCAAGGTGTCCGACCCTGTTTAATAGCTACCCTCGCGCCCGCAGCAAAAAATGGAGCATCACCCATGCATGACACGCCCCATGATTCCGGCAGCGCCCTGGCCATGCGCGCGCACTTTCGCCAATCGCAAAGTCGTACGGCGCGCCTGCGCCTGTTGGTGGATACCGGCCAGGAATTGCGCCAACTGGCCCCCGACGCCATGCGCGAACGCGTGCTCGCGCGGGCCTGCGCGTTTCTGGCCATGGACCACGGGCTGCTGCAGGAGTGGGACGCCGAGGGCATCGCCTATACCAGCGCCCGCCATGGCAACCCGTCGCGCGAGGGCAGCCTGGCCGCCCTCGCCGACCGCAGCCTGCGCACGGCGTGTTGGCAGGAGCGGCCATCCGAGGAGGTGCCGAGCGTCTTGCAAGTGCCGTTGCGCGCCGGTGACGGCGATGCCTTTGGTGTACTGGTGCTGGGCAATAGCGTCAGCCTGCGGGCGCCGGAGCACGAAGACAGCGAATCCCTGCAACTGCTCGCCACGCTGCTGGCCGCCCACCTGGAAAACGACCGGCTGCTGAGCACCCTCAAGCTGCGCGACAAAACCCTGTCCGACCTGGTCAACCGCTTGCTCCGCGCCCAGGAGGACGAACGCAAACGCGTCGCCTACGACCTCCACGATGGCCTGGCGCAAACCCTGGCGGGCCTGCACCAGCGGCTGCAAGGCTTTGCCGGGCGCTGCCCGCCGCTGCCGGAGGCATTGGCCGCCGACCTGGAGGCGATTCTTACCCTGGCCCAACACTCGGTTGGCGAGGGTCGGCAACTGATTGCGGGCCTGCGTCCCACGGTGCTGGATGATTTCGGCTTGTTCAAAGCCCTCGATAAGGAGGCCGACCGCCTGCGTGACGCCGGCATCAACGTGGTGTGGCAGGCGCACTGTGAGGCGCGCTTACCCAGCCAGGTGGAAATCGCCTTGTTCCGGATCGGCCAGGAAGCCATCAACAATGTGCTCAAGCATGCGCGCGCCAGCCAGGTGCAACTGGCCCTGGTGCTGCACGACGACGAGGCGTCCCTGCGGCTGGACGACAATGGCCGAGGCTTCAAGGCAGAGCCATCAACGGATGACACCCAGCATCTGGGCCTCGCCACCATGCAGGAGCGCGCCAGCCTGCTGGGCGGCAGCTTCACCTGCGTCAGCACCGTCGACGGCGGTACCCGGCTGCACGCGCGCGTGCCTGCGCACTTGATTGGAGTCCCACAATGAACCACGTCCTGCGCCTGGTGCTAGCGGACGACCATGAAGTCACGCGCACCGGCTTTGTCTCCCTGCTGGCCGGCCATCCGCAGTTCGAGGTGGTCGGCCAGGCCAGCGATGGCCTGCAAGCGGTGGAGCTGTGTGAGCAACTGCTGCCGGATATTGTCATCCTCGACATTCGCATGCCCGGGCTCAACGGCCTGGGCGCCGCACGCTTGCTGCAACAACGCCTGCCGACGGTGAAGGTGGTGATGTTCACCATGGACGACAGCCCCGAGTACCTGGAGGCGGCCATGAATGCCGGTGCGGTGGGCTACTTGCTCAAAGACGCCAGCCGCGCCGAGGTGATCCAGGCGCTGCAACACGTGGCCGCCGGTGGCGAGGCGCTCAACACGGCGGTCAGCGCCCGGCTGTTGCGGCGCATGACCGAACGCCAGGCCAGCGGTGCCGCCCCCGGCGAACCGCTCACCCCACGGGAACGCCAGGTCCTCGGCCTGGTCGCCAACGGCATGAGCAACCGCGCCATCGGCGAACACCTGGGCATTACCACCGGCACGGCCAAGGCCCATGTCGAGCGGGTGATCGGCAAGCTCGGCGCGGCTGACCGTACCCAGGCCGCCGTGCGGGGCATCGCCTTGGGCCTGGTGACACCCACATGAGGCGGCCCAAATGAGAAAGCGCTGGGCCGACCTGCCGCTGCGCGGCAAGGCGCTGGTGGTGATTTCACTGCCACTGGTGGTGCTGTTGCTGTCCCTGGTGCTGATCTACACCACCGAACGCCAGACCGCCCGGGCCGAAGAGGATGTGCGCCGGGTTTTACGCGTGCAAAGCGATATCCAGGCCGTGCATACCCTGCTCGCGGAAGCCGCCGCCAGTGTGCGCGGTTACCTGCTCACCCGCCGCGAAGACTTCCTGCCCAGCTACCTGAACGCCAAGCCCCAGATCGAGTCGGCCCTGCGCCGACTGGACCGCAACGTACGCGATCCACGGGTGCGCGAGCAGCTCAGCGCGATCAAGCCGCTGATCGACGGCAAGGTCGACGGGCTGGAGGAAATGCTCAAGGACAGCGGCGCCACACCGGAGTCCATCAGTGCCATCCTGATCAGCAACAAGCACATCCTCGACGCCCTGCGCCAACACATCAGCACCATGCTTACCCTTGAGGCGTCGTTGCTGGCCGAGCGCAGCGCCGCCGCCTCCGAAACCCGCCAACGCTTGTTGCTGTCGACCTGGCTGGCGGCGATCTGCGGGTTGTTCGGGGCGATTGTCGCGGTGCTGTTTCTGTCCAAGGGCATCGTCGCCCGGGTGCAGAATGTGCAGCGCAACGCCCAGCGCCTGGCCCTGGGCTCGCCGCTGCTGCCACAGCCGCCGGAAAAAGACGAAATCGGCCAGTTGGGCACCAGCCTGGTGGAGGCCGGGTTATTGCTGGCCGAACGCGAACGCGCCTTGCGCGACAACGAAGAACGCTTGCGGCTGATCATCGATGGGGTCAAGGACTACGGGATCTTCGCCCTCGACACAGCGGGCCATGTCACCAGCTGGAACAACGGCGCCGAGCGGATCAAGGGCTATACCGAACAGGAGATCATCGGCCAGCATTTCTCGCTGTTCTACCTGCCCCAGGAATGCCCGCAGCACCCGGACATGGCGTTACGCGAGGCCACCCGCAACGGCGATTACACCGAAGAAGGCTGGCGCTGCCGCAAGGACGGCACGCGGTTCTGGGCCAGCGTGGTGATCACGGCGCAGTACGACGGCACCGGCGCCCTGCGCGGGTTTTCCAAGATCACCCGCGACATCACCGACCGCCGCGCGGCGGAGATCGCCCTGCGCACCGCCCGCGAGGAAGCCGAACGCGCCAGCCGCGCCAAAAGCCAATTCCTGTCGCGCATGAGCCACGAACTACGGACCCCGCTCAACTCGATCCTGGGCTTTGCACAACTGCTGGACATGGACGCACCCAAGGCACAAAAAGCCGACGTCGGTCATATCCTGCGCGCCGGCCAGCACCTGCTCACGCTGATCAACGAAGTGCTGGACATCGCCAAGATCGAGGCCGGAAGCCTGGCGTTGAATATCGTGCCGATCCCGCTGGCGGGCACCTTGCAAGAGGCGCTGACGCTGGTGTCGCCCATGGCTGCCGACGCGGGCGTGCAGTTGCGGCCGCTGCCGGCACTGGCGGCGGATACGGGCATCGTTGCCGACCGCCAGCGCCTGACCCAGGTGCTGCTGAACCTGCTGTCCAATGCGATCAAATACAACCGGCGCGATGGCCAGGTGAGCCTTGAGGTCGATATCCGTGGACAACGAATCAGCGTGGCCGTGTGCGATACCGGCAACGGCATCGCCGCCGATCATATGGGGCAACTGTTCAAGCCTTTCGAACGCCTGGGGGCCGACTCGAATGTGGAAGGCAGCGGCCTGGGCCTGGCACTGAGTAAAAGCCTGCTGGAAAACATGGATGGCCGACTCAAGGTACAGAGCCAACCCGGCGTCGGCTCGCGCTTTACCCTGGAACTGCCCTTCGTGCGCGTGGCCTACGCCCAGAGCATCGCCAGGCCCGGCATCGACACCGAATTGAAGCGCCCTGCTCCCGTCGTCAGCACCTTCGAGGGCAAGGTGTTGTACATCGAGGACAACCTCTCCAGCCTGGCGCTGATCGAAACCCTGCTGCAACGTCGGCCCGGCATACGCCTGCTGTCGAGCATGCAAGGCCAACTGGGCCTGGACCTCGCCGCGCAGCATGCGCCACAGCTGATTCTGCTGGATGTGTCGCTGCCGGATATCAATGGCTTGAAGGTGCTGCAACGCCTGCGTCAGTCACCGATCACCCGCGACACACCGGTGCTGATGATCACCGCCGACGCCAGCGACCTTACCCGCCAGGCCTTGCAGGAGGCCGGCGCCACCGCGGTATTGAACAAACCGATCAACGTGCCGGCGTTTCTCGCCCACCTCGACCAAGCTTTTCCGGAGCCCGCGTGAACCTCGACCTGCGTATCCTGATCATCGACGACCAACGCCCGAACCTCGACCTGGTGGAGCAACTGCTGGCGCGCGAAGGGCTGACCAACGTGCTGAGCAGCACCCAGCCGCTGCGCACCTTGGAGTTGTTCAACAGCTTCGAGCCGGACCTGGTGATCCTCGACCTGCACATGCCGGAGTTCGACGGCTTTGCGGTGCTGGAACAGCTCAACCGGCGCATTCCCCAGGGCGAATACCTGCCGATCCTGGTGCTCACCGCCGACGCCACCCGTGACACGCGCCTGCGTGCCCTGGCCCTGGGCGCCCGGGACTTCATCAGCAAACCCCTGGACGCGCTGGAAACCATGCTGCGGGTATGGAACCTGCTGGAAACCCGGGTGCTGTACAAGACCTTGCGTACGCTGGTGCCGGCGGACCGGATTGAGTTGTTGCAACGTAGCGGTTCAACGGCTATTCGACGCGGCTAGGACGATTGGCTCACAAATCCACCACGTAGCCAGCGCCGGGCAGTTGTATACGGCGGCCCGACACCGGACAATCCCGCGCCCGTCCATTTCGCCCTACAGGGATATTCCGCGCATGGCTGCTTCCAATAAATGGCTGATGTCATCGGTTGCTTATTACCTCGATTTCTTCACCGTTCCGCTGTTTGTGGTAGCTGCCCTCTATCTGGCGCCATTTGAGCCCTGGCTGGCACTGTCGGGCCTACTGGCCTGGACGCTGGTGGAGTATTCGGCGCACCGCTTTCTGTTCCACTCGCTGTATCGCCGCGAGCATTGGACCCACCATCTCGACGTGCTGGCCTACATCGGCGTGTCCAGCTGGAAAACCAGCTCGACCTTCGCCGTGCTGTTGTTGCTCGCCTGGTCCACCGGCCTCACCTCGGAGTTTATCGGGGCGGTGACGGGCTATTTCGTCTACATCTCGCTGCATTACGTGATGCACCGCCCCGGGCATTGGGCCTACGCCTTTATTCCGGGGCTGGTGGCCAATCACGACCTGCACCATCGCAAAGGCATCGAGAAGAACTTCGGGGTGTCTTCACCGCTGTGGGACCATGTGTTCGGCACCTACATCCACGCCAAACATGTAAACGGTTAAAGCGCGCCCAACTGCCTCATGAGCGTCAGGTTGTCCTCGATATGCCAGTTGGCGGCAATCTTGCCGTGTTCGATCCGATAGATATCGGTGGCAATAAAGTCCACGGCCTGGCCGCGGCCCTTGAGTTGGCCAAAGGTGCCGGTGAAATGCCCGCGAAAATGCAGGTGCACCACCGCGCGGTCACCAGCGATGATCATTTGTTCGATCTCGCAGCCGAGGTCAGGTACTGCGGCCCGAAAGGCGCGCGACGCCAGCAACGGGCCTTCCGGACCTGGTTGACGGCCCTGTGGGGGTGTCTTGTCGACAAAGTCAGCAGCCAGCGCCTCACGGGCCAGGCGCTCCTCACCGGTATGCCAGAAGGTGTCATAGCGACGTGCGACGGTTTCCATCACCGCCAACTGGCTCGGGGTGAGGCTCTTGTCGGCTACCAGGACAGCCGGCTTGACCAGATCGGTGTTCGCCGCCATGGCGGCCCCGGAAAGCGCCAAGGCGATTGCGGTCGTGCCAAAGCGCAAAAAAAGGGTTGGGCGTTTCATTGAGTCATGTCCTTGAGTGGCTGCCACGTGGCGGTTCAGATCGTCTCGCTTTCCCTTAGGCTGAGCGGATTTTCCAGGGTGTATCGGGCGATGGCGTCCTTGCGCATGAAAGCCACGCCGGGGTGGCTGTTGGCATAGCGCAGGAACTGGTCCCACACCCGCACCATCTGCGGTGTACCGCTGATGCGATCATGGGCGCTGATCGACATCATGCGACGCCGGCTGCCGGCCTCTTCGTAGAGCTGGTCGAATTCCTGCTTCACCTGTTCCAGAAACTGCGACGGTGAGTAGTTGCGGCCTTCGACCAGGACGATGTCGTTGTTGCGCAAGGTGTAGGGCACCACGACAAAGTCCTTGCCATTGACCTGTTCGATAAAAGGCTCGTCGCGGCTGACATCATCGATGTGATAGACGTAGCCCAGCTCCTGCAGCAACGACAGGGTATTGGGCCCACGACGCAGCCAGTTGCAGTTGTAGCCCACGACCGGCTGGCCGGTGACGTCCTGCAACATGCTCGCGGCCTGGCGCAGGAAGCTGCGTTCCTGGTCGCGGCTCATGGCAAATTGCGAGCTCCAGTGCGGGCCATGGCCGGACGCTTCGTGACCGCGCGCGACAATCTCGCGGGCCAACTCAGGGTGACGTTTTACCGCGTCACCAATCATGTGGCACGTCACCTTCACACCATGGCGTTCCCAGAGGTCGAGCATTCTCGGAATGCCTTCCCGGTAGCCGTAGGCGAACCAGGTCGCGGTGGCCAGGTCGGCAGGAACGCTGTCGGGAAAGTCCACCTTGGGGAACGGGCTGTCGGTGCCCTTGAGCGGTTGGCCGCCGGCTTCGAACTGCATGGAGACCGACACCACCAGGCGCGTGTCTCCTGGCCAGAACCGCCCTCCTCGCTGAATCCGCGCCGACGCGGGCGTACCCGCTCGTCCCTCGGGCCCGGTGGCCGCGCTGGCCGGGTTGAGTATCGATCCCGCTGCCAGGACGGCTGCACCTGTGCCGGCCTGGGCCAGGAATGTACGCCGTTGTGGGTTGATCAATGACATCGCGTTGACTCCGTTGAATAGGCACGGATGCAACCTTAGTTCTTTTGGTTTAGCTTGATAATTGAGCCATTTTCAAAAACCCTCTTCGGAAACCCCGAACAATGCCCTTGAAGAATCTTGAGTTGTTTCTGCTGATTGTCGAGAAAGGTGGGTTGTCGGCGGCGGGCCGCGAGTTGGGTTTGTCGCCTGCCTCCGTTTCCGAACGCCTGGCCCAGCTGGAGCACTTCTACGGCGCCAGCCTGCTCAAGCGCACGACCCGCGCCATCCATCTGACGGATGAAGGCCGTGTGCTGGTCGAGGGTGCCCGCCGCCTGCTGGCCCAGGCCGATGAGTTGCACAACCGCATTCGCCAGGGGGCCCACACGCTGTGCGGCCCCATTCGCCTCAGTGCCCCGCAGGACCTCGGCCGCCAGTACATCGAGCCGATCCTGACGCAGTTCATGGACGAGCATCCCGGCGTCAGCATTGACCTGGATCTCAGTGACGGCTACGTCGACCCCGTGAGCCAAGGCATCGACTTCGCGGTTCGCTACGGCGCGCTGGCCGACAGCACATTGCACGCCAGAGCGTTGGGTGAAAACCGCCGCGTGGTATGTGCGTCCCCGCATTACCTGACCCTCAATGGCACCCCACTTGAACCTGAGGACCTGACCCGCCACGAATGCCTGGTGATGCGCCTGGGCATCAACATTGCCCGAGAGTGGCGCTTCGAAAAAAACGGCCGAACCCATCGAATCAGGGTCCCCGGCCGCAGGATCGCGAACGACGGCGCTCTGGTGCGCCAGTGGTGCCTGGCCGGCCATGGCCTTTGCCTGAAGTCGGTATGGGACGTGCGCGCGGATCTCGACGCGGGGCGCCTGGTGGAAGTGCTCAAAGACTATGACTTGGGCAGCACCGCGCTGAATATTGTCTACCCACCGACGCGGGCCCAGCCCAGGCGCGTGAAACTGCTGATAGAGCGCCTTGTTGCGCAGCTGTCCGATGAAGGCGTTACGTAGATGCCGCGGGCTTCATTGCAGGGTGCGCAACACACTGTTGTCATCACGCCCATTGATAGCTCCCTAACGAAAGCCCCATGCTAGAGGGCTAATCCCGCGCTTATATCATTCCGAATGATAGTTACCTTTGCTTCATTCGATTCGTGACATACCGCCTCGCCGCGCATGATCCGCCCATCTCAAATACATTGGCGGATGCACCTCATGGAACAGTCACTCAAACATTTGCGCTTCCCCCTGGCGATCCTGGCCGTGGTGGTGATGAGCGCGTGCGGCAAGACCCCGGAACAAGCGGCCGCCATGCCACCAGCGAAGGTCAGCGTGGCCAAGGTGCTTGAGCAGCCGGTCAACGAGTGGGATGAATTCACCGGTCGCCTGGAAGCGCCCGAAACCGTACAGATTCGTCCACGGGTCTCTGGCCAGATTGACCAAGTCGCTTTCACCGAAGGCGCTTTGGTCAAGAAAGGCGACCTGCTGTTCCAGATCGACCCGCGTCCGTTCCAGGCCGAAGTGCGCCGCCTGGAAGCCCAACTGGCTCAAACCAAAGCCGCCGCCACCCGCAGCGACAACGAAGCCCAGCGCGGCGAACGCCTGCGCCAGAGCAATGCGATCTCCGCCGAACTGGCCGACTCGCGCACCACCGCCGCCCAGGAAGCCCGTGCCGCCGTCGCCGGGATCCAGGCGCAGTTGGACCTGGCCAAGCTGAACCTGAGCTTCACCCGCGTGACTTCGCCGATCAGCGGCCGCGTCAGCCGTGCGGAAATCACCGCCGGCAACCTGGTGACCGCCGACGTCACCGCGCTGACCAGCGTGGTCTCCACCGACAAGGTCTACGCCTACTTCGACGCCGATGAACGTGTGTACCTCAAGTACACCGAACTCGCTCGCCAAGGCCGTCGTGGCGCCACCACCCCGGTGTACCTGGGCCTGTCGAATGAAACCGGCAACCCGCACCTGGGCCAGATGAACTTCGTCGACAACCAGGTCAACCCGGCCACCGGCACCATCCGTGGGCGCGCCGTGTTCGATAACAGCAAGGGCGAATACACCCCTGGCCTGTATGCGCGCCTGAAGCTGGTCGGCAGCGGCACCTACTCCGCCGTGCTGATCAACGACGAGGCCGTCGGCACCGACCTGGGCAAAAAGTTCGTGCTGGTGATGGAAGGCGACAAGCCGGCGTATCGCGCGGTGGAACTGGGGCCGAAGATCGAAGGCCTGCGCATCGTGCGCAGCGGCCTGAACAAGGACGACACCATTATCGTCAAGGGCCTGCAACGCGCGCGCCCCGGCTCGCCGGTCGCCCCGGAAACGATTCCGATGGCCAGCAAGGAAACCCTCGCCGCCTTGGCCCAACAACGACAAGCGCTTGAAGCCAGCAACCTGGAGCAAGTGGCGCCGGAAAAAACCGCGCCCAAGCTCGCAGCCGTTGCGTCTCCACGCGGTTAAGGGATACGACTCAAGATGAATTTTTCCAAGTTCTTCATTTCACGGCCGATCTTCGCAGCGGTGCTGTCGCTGCTGATCCTGATCGCCGGTGCGATCTCGCTGTTCCAATTGCCGATCAGCGAATACCCGGAAGTCGTGCCGCCGACCGTTGTGGTGCGTGCCAACTTCCCGGGCGCCAACCCCAAAGTCATCGGTGAAACCGTGGCCGCGCCGCTGGAGCAAGCCATCACCGGCGTCGAGGGCATGCTGTACATGTCCTCGCAATCGACGGCCGACGGCAAGCTGACCCTGACCATCACCTTCGCCCTGGGCACCGACCTGGACAATGCGCAGGTGCAGGTGCAAAACCGGGTGACGCGAACTCAGCCAAAACTGCCTGAGGAAGTGACCCGCATCGGTATCACCGTGGACAAGGCCTCCCCCGACCTGACCATGGTGGTGCACTTGACCTCCCCGGATCAGCGCTACGACATGCTGTACCTGTCCAACTACGCGATCCTCAATATCAAGGATGAGCTGGCCCGCCTGGGCGGCGTCGGCGACGTGCAGCTGTTCGGCATGGGCGACTACTCCCTGCGTGTCTGGCTGGATCCGAACAAGACCGCCTCGCGCAACCTGACCGCCACCGATGTGGTCACCGCGATCCGCGAACAGAACCGCCAGGTGGCAGCCGGTGCCCTGGGCGCCCAGCCTGCACCGTCTGACACCAGCTTCCAGTTGTCGGTGAACACCCAGGGCCGCCTGGTCACCGAGGAAGAGTTCGAGAACATTGTGATCCGCGCCGGCGCCAACGGTGAAATCACGCGCCTCAGGGACATTGCCCGGGTCGAATTGGGGTCGAGCCAATACGCGCTGCGCTCGCTGATCGACAACCAGCCGGCCGTCGCGATTCCGATATTCCAGCGCCCCGGCTCCAATGCCATCGACATCTCCAACGATGTGCGCGCCAAGATGGCCGAGCTGAAAAAGAGCTTCCCGGCCGGCATGGATTACCGCATCGCCTATGACCCGACGATCTTTGTGCGCGGTTCCATCGAAGCGGTGGTGCACACCCTGTTCGAAGCGCTGATCCTTGTGGTGCTGGTGGTGATCCTGTTCCTGCAGACCTGGCGCGCCTCGATCATTCCGTTGGTGGCGGTGCCGGTCTCGTTGATCGGGACCTTTGCGGTGATGCACCTGTTCGGGTTCTCGCTCAACGCGCTGTCGCTGTTCGGATTGGTACTGGCCATCGGTATCGTGGTGGACGACGCCATCGTGGTGGTGGAAAACGTCGAACGTAATATCGAGCTGGGCCTGGAGCCGTTCCCGGCGACTGAAAAAGCCATGAGCGAAGTAACCGGGCCGATCATCGCCACGGCGCTGGTGCTGTGTGCGGTGTTCATCCCAGCGGCGTTTATCAGTGGCTTGACCGGGCAGTTCTACAAACAGTTCGCCTTGACCATTGCGATCTCGACGGTGATCTCGGCGTTCAACTCGCTGACCCTGTCCCCTGCCCTGGCCGCCGTGTTGCTGCGCGGTCACGACGCACCGAAGGATCGTTTCTCGAAGGTCCTCGACAAGCTCCTCGGTGGCTGGCTGTTCCGTCCCTTCAACCGCTTTTTCGAAAAGTCCAGCCATGGCTACGTGAGTACCGTACGCCGGGTGATTCGCGGCACGGGCATTGCCCTGTTCGTGTACGCCGGCTTGATGGTGCTGACCTTCTTCGGGTTTGCCCACACCCCGACCGGCTTCGTACCGGCCCAGGACAAGCAATACCTGGTGGCCTTCGCCCAACTGCCCGACGCTGCGAGCCTGGACCGCACCGAAAACGTGATGAAGCGCATGTCGGAGATCGCCCTGAAGCAGCCCGGTGTGGAAGCTGCGATTGCCTTCCCCGGCCTGTCCATCAACGGGTTCACCAACAGCCCGAACAGCGGCATCGTGTTCGTGACCCTGAAGCCGTTCGATGAACGTAAAGACCCGAGCATGTCCGCCGGGGCGATTGCCGGTGCGTTGAATGGCCAGTACGCCAACATCGAAGAAGCCTACATGGCGATCTTCCCTCCACCGCCGGTACAAGGCCTGGGCACCATCGGCGGGTTCCGCCTGCAGATCGAAGACCGTGGCAACCTCGGCTATGACGAGCTGTACAAAGAAGTGCAGAACGTCATCACCAAGAGCCGTGGCGTGCCCGAGTTGTTCGGCCTGTTCACCAGCTACACGGTCAACGTGCCCCAGGTCGATGCCGCCATCGACCGCGAAAAGGCCAAGACCCATGGCGTGGCGATCAGCGACATCTTCGACACCCTGCAGGTCTACCTGGGTTCCTTGTATGCCAACGACTTCAACCGCTTCGGGCGTACCTACCAGGTCAACGTGCAGGCTGAGCAACAGTTCCGCCAGGACGCCGACCAGATCGGCCAGTTGAAAGTACGCAACAACAAGGGCGAGATGATCCCGCTGGCGACCTTTATCAAGGTCAGCGACACCTCGGGGCCGGACCGCGTGATGCACTACAACGGCTTTATCACTGCCGAAATCAACGGCAACGCGGCTCCGGGCTACAGCTCCGGCCAGGCCCAGGCGGCGATTGAAAAACTGTTGAAGGATGAACTGCCCAACGGCATGACCTACGAGTGGACCGACCTGACCTATCAGCAAATCCTCTCGGGCAACACCGCGCTGTTCGTGTTCCCGCTCTGCGTACTGCTGGCGTTCCTGGTCCTGGCCGCCCAATACGAAAGCTGGAGCCTGCCGCTGGCGGTGATCCTGATCGTCCCGATGACGCTGCTGTCGGCCATTACCGGGGTGATCATCTCGGGTAGCGACAACAACATCTTCACCCAGATCGGCCTGATCGTACTGGTGGGCCTGGCGTGCAAGAACGCGATTCTGATCGTCGAGTTCGCCAAGGACAAACAGCAGGAAGGCCTCGACCCGCTCGCTGCGGTACTGGAAGCCTGCCGCCTGCGTCTGCGGCCGATCCTGATGACCTCGTTCGCCTTCATCATGGGTGTGGTGCCACTGGTGTTGTCCAGCGGCGCCGGTGCCGAGATGCGTCATGCCATGGGCGTGGCGGTGTTCTCCGGGATGATCGGGGTGACCTTCTTCGGTCTGTTGCTGACACCAGTGTTCTACGTACTGATCCGTCGCTATGTGGAGCGCAGCGAAGCGCGCAAAGCGGCCAAGGCCTTGAAGCTGGAGACACAGCAATGAGTGTGAAAGTATTCCTGCCGAGCTTGCTGGTCCTGGCGCTGAGCGCCTGTGCCGTGGGCCCGGACTACAAGACCCAGACCCCGGAGGCGGCGAACATCACCGCCGCCGCGGACGCCAAGCAGTATGACCACGCCAAGTTCGAAGGCATCTGGTGGCAGCAGTTCGACGACCCGACCCTCAACCAGCTGGTCACGCAATCGCTGCAAGGTAACCGTGATCTGCGCGTGGCGTTTGCCCGTCTGCGGGCCGCGCGGGCGATTCGTGATGACGCCAGCAACGACGCCATGCCGACCATTACCAGCCGCGTCAGCAGCGACCAGGGCAAGGGTCAGATCCCCGGCCAGACCACCAGCCGGGTCAAGACCGAGCGGTACGACCTGGGCCTGGACATGGCCTGGGAACTGGACCTGTTCGGGCGCATCCAGCGCAACCTGGAGGCCACCGATGCCGACCAGCAAGCCGCCGAGGCCGACCTGTACCAACTGCAAGTTACCCTGATTGCAGAACTGGTGGACGCCTACGGTCAACTGCGCGGCGCGCAACTGCGTGAACGCATCGCCCTCGACAACCTGAAGAACCAGCAGGACTCGCGCACCATCACCGTCAGCCTGCGGGATGCCGGCGTGGGTGACCAACTCGACGTGGAGCGCGCCGACGCACGCCTCGCCGCAGTGGAAGCCAGCGTGCCGCAACTGCAGGCCGAACAGGTGCGTGAGCGCAACCGCATCGCCACCCTCCTCGGCCAGCGTCCCGACAAGCTGACCGTGGACCTGGGCCCGAAAGACCTGCCGGCGATTGCCAAGGCATTGCCGATCGGCGACCCGGGGCAACTGCTGCAACGGCGCCCGGACATCCTCAGCGCCGAACGCAAACTGGCCGCCGCCACCGCGCGTATCGGCGTGGCCAAGGCCGACCTGTTCCCACGGGTCAGCCTCAGCGGGTTCCTCGGCTTCACCGCCGGGCGCGGTTCGCAGATCGGCTCATCCGCCGCGAATGCCTGGGCCCTGGGCCCGAGCATCACCTGGGCCGCCTTCGACCTGGGCAGCGTCCGCGCCCGCCTGCGGGGTGCAGACGCCGAAGCCGATGGCGCCCTGGCGACCTACGAGCAGCAAGTGCTGCTGGCGCTGGAAGAGTCCGAAAATGCCTTCAGCGATTACGGCAAGCGTCAGCAACGCCTGGTCTCGCTGATCCGCCAAAGCGAATCCAGCCGCGCCGCCGCCGACCTCGCCGCGATCCGCTACCGCGAAGGCACCGTGGACTTCCTCGTCCTGCTCGACGCGCAACGCGAACGCCTGGCCGCCGAAGACTCCCAGGCCCAGGCCGAAGTGGACCTGTATCGCGGGATTGTGGCGATCTACAAGGCGCTGGGGGGTGGCTGGAAGCCGGACACCGTCGTGGCGACTGCGAAGTAACGTAAAGAGCTCCTTTGGTTGGTCGCATCCAGCCAATTTTTAGCCCCGTGGTCCGATTGGTCATGGGGCTTTTTTTGGCTGGCCGGAAGGCTACCTGGCCGCCTTGATTTGCTGATCACGGTGCATGCGCATCGGAATATTGACCTTCGAAGCGGCCTTGTTGGCGATCTCTACGGTGGTCCACTCGAACATCCTGGAGACCCAATAAGTCAGCTCCCCCTCCTCGTTCATCACCTCATAACGCCCATTCGTGTCCGGAACCAAGCGTGCTTCACGCATCAACGGTATCAGCGGTTTGAGACGCTCGGGGTCGGTGATATTGAAGGCGATACTCAGTTGCTTGAGCCGGTCGGCTTCGTCGAAATAGGCCCCCACCACATAGATCGGCACATCGCCCAAAAGATAGCGGCTGGAAGGCTCAATCGCGCGGTAGTAAGGCATCGGCACCGAATAGGAGAGGTTGCTCTCCAGTTCCACCTTCGGAAAATAACGCTGCAGGATGTCCATGACCTGCGAGCGAGGCATCCCCAGAGTGAAATCACCGATCCCCAGCGCCGACCAGGCGGTGAGCGGGAACAGAGCACAACAAATACAGATCAACCATGACTTAAGCACTACCTGTCTCCCTGAAGGCTTATCCGGCATCGTTAAGAATCAAACTGCGGTAATGCCCAGGATTGGACCCCACCCACTTGCGAAACGCCTTATAAAACGAACTGGTATCGGCAAACCCCAACCGCGCCGCGATCTCGGCAAAGCTGATCTGCGGCTCGGCCAGCCACACAATCGCCAATTCCTTGCGCACGCTGTCCTTGAGTCCCTGATAGCTCTGCCCTTCTTCCGCCAGGCGGCGGCGCAGCGTGGAAGCGGAGATACACAGCGTGGCCGCAAGGCCCTCGGTCTCAGGCCAGGTGTCGGGAGGCATTTGCCGCAGGTCGTGCTTGATGCGCGTAGCCAGGCTGTCGGGGTTGCGGTATTTGACCAGGATGTTGGCCGGCGCGTGGGCGAGGAAGCGCTTGAGTTCTTCAGGGCTGCGCTTGATCGGCAGGTCGAGGCAGTCGGCGGAGAAGATCATGCGGGTGCGTGGCCGATCAAAACGCAGGTTGTCGGAAAACATCACCTGGTAGTCATCGCAAAAATCCGGCTGCGGGCAGCGCAGTTCGATGGCCAGGATCGGGATGCGCCGGCCTGCCAGCCAGCAGGCGACGCCGTGCACGATCATCCAGTAGGTGAAATAGGTGAATGCGCGCTTGGGCGCCGGCTCGGGTTCGAGCAACACGATTTCCGCCAGGCTCTGTTGGCGCACCAACTGGGCCGGCAGGTGTTCCAGCATCAGCGAGAGGAACCCCAGGCCGGTGTGCAGGCCCGCTGCCAGGCTGGGTTGTGCAATGGCGGCGCGACAGAGGAACTCCAGGCTACCGGACTTGAGCTTGCGCGGGTCCATGCCGAAGAACTCATCGTCCATGCGCCTGGCCAGCAGACGCCACAAACGTGCGTAGGCAGTAGCCGGAACCCGGGCGTCGGGTTGCTCCAGCAATGCTGGATCGATCCCGACCTTGCTCAAGGCTTCGACGGTGGCCGGCCCCAGTGCGCAGCTCTGCAACAAAGCTTCGCGCACAAGATGGATGGAGATGGTGTCTTTTTCCGACATGGGAGGTTGGGCAATCCGGCGGCGCTATCGATGCCGCGCATCATAAGGTGGCTTGCGATTCGCCACCACCGTTCAGCCATTGTTCAGCAAACGTCAAGTTTTCCTGTTTAGCAATGAGTATCATTATGTTACAACTTAGCTTCCTATCTACTTAAGCTGCGGTGCCCGATGCTTGTTCCCTTTTTAATCATGCTGCGCGAAGGCATTGAAGCCGCGCTGATCGTCGGCATCATCGCCAGTTATCTGCAACAAACCGGCCGCGGCCAGTGGATGCCGGCGGTGTGGATCGGCGTGTTCCTCGCCGCTGCCCTGGCCTTGCTGGTGGGCGGTGGCCTGGAACTGGTCAGTGCCGAGTTTCCGCAGAAACAGCAGGAATTGTTCGAAGGCATCGTCGGCCTGGTCGCCGTGGGCATCCTCAGCTCCATGGTGTTCTGGATGCGCAAGGTCGCGCGTTCCATCAAGCATTCGCTGCACGCCTCCCTTGATCAGGCGTTGACCGGCTCCAAACACCAGGTCACGGCACTGATCCTCATGGTGTTCTTCGCCGTCGCTCGTGAAGGCCTGGAAACCGTGTTCTTCCTGCTGGCCGTGTTCCAACAGAGCGAGGGCCCAGGCGCACCGATTGGCGCCCTGCTCGGCCTGGTCCTGGCGATCATCGTCGGCTTCCTGATCTACACCGGCAGCATGCGCCTGAACCTCGGCGCGTTTTTCCGCTGGACCGGCCTGTTCATCCTCGTGGTCGCCGCCGGCATCCTCGCCAACTCGGTGCAAGCCCTGCATGAAGCGGGCGTGTGGAACCACTGGCAGACCGTGCTGTTCGATTTCAGCGCCGCATTGCCGATGGACAGCCCCCTGGGCTCAGTGCTGGCCGGCATGTTCGGCTACCAGGAAGCGCCGACCATCAGCACCTTGGGCGCCTATCTGGTTTATCTGGTGGTGGCGCTGGTGATGTTTTTCCTGCCCGCGGCACCGGCCAAGCCTGCCGCCCGCCCTTCTTCCGTTTCCAGCCAGTAAGGACCGTCTCTTGTCCAACCCAACGCCTCAACCCGCTTCGCCCCCCCGCGCCCTGCGCTGGGCGGTAGCCGGCTCGGTGGTCGTGATGATCGCCGCCGGTGGCCTGTTCTATTACGCCTCGCAACTGGCGGCCAGCAAGCGCCAGACCAACCACGATGAAATCGCCGTGACCATCCATGGCCACGCCTGCGAGCCCAATGCACTGACGGTGCCGGCCGGCCGGGCGAGCTTTCGCATCATCAACCGCTCTGACCGGGCGGTGGAGTGGGAAATCCTCGACGGCGTGCTGGTGGTCGAAGAGCGCGAAAATATCGCCCCCGGCCTGAGCCAGGTGATCAACGCCAACCTGCTGCCTGGCGACTATGCGATCACGTGCGGCCTGCTGAGCAACCCGCGCGGCACCCTGCACGTGACGCCGACGGCTGAGTCCGACGCCCAGGCCAAGGCCAAGCCGTCGATGGTGGCGTTTATCGGCCCGCTGTCGGAGTTTCGTGTGTACCTGAGCAGCCAGGGCAGTGCCCTGGTCAAGGCCGTGACCGCCCTGCAACAGGCGATCGACGCCGGTGACCTGGCTCAGGCACAAGCGCTGTATGTGCCGGCCCGTGAAGCTTACCAACGTCTGGCCCCGGCCTCGCAGCGCCTGGCCGAGCTGGACAACGCCATCAACGCCCGTGCCGATTATTTTGAAAAACGTGAGCAAGACCCAGCCTTCAGCGGCTTCCATCGCCTCGAATACAGCCTGTTCCAGCAACGCAGCCTTGATGGCCTGGGGCCGATTGCGCAGCGCCTGGTGAGCGATGTCACCCGCCTCAAACAGCAGTTGCTGGCGCAGTCGCTGCCGCCGGAACAACTGGTGAGCATCGTGGTGCGCAACCTCAACAGCCTGGCGGATGTACGCGCCATCAGCGGTGAAGAGGAGCGCTACAGCCATGTCGACCTGAATGGTTTCGTCGCCAACCTGGAGGTCGCGCGCAAGGTGGTCGAGCTGATGCGTCCGCTGCTGACCAAGTCCGCCGCCGATCTGCTGCCGACAGTCGACAGCGCCCTCGCCGCCTTCGATGCCGAGCTCCAGGGATTCAAGCTCGACAAGGGCTATGCCACGTATGACAGCGTTACCGCCGATCAGCGCAAGCAGATCGCCGACAAGGCCAAGGCTCTGGCCGCCGCACTCGATGGAATCGACCCCGCCCTTGGCCTTTCCGGCCTGCAGTGAAGACGACCGCACACATGAGTGATTCAGAACAGTTTTCAGCCCAACGTCGCCGTGTCCTCCTGGGCATGGCTGCCACCGGTGCCGCCATCGCCGGCAGCACCCTGACCTGCCCGGCCATGGCGGCCGCCGCCGAGCAAGTCACCACCGCACCGCGCAGCGACAAGACCCAGGACCACCACGATTTTTTCGGCCAGCACCAGAGCGGCATCGTCACCCCACGCCCGGCCTGCGGCATGGTCGTGGCGTTCGACGTCCTGGCCAGCGACCGCGAAGACCTGGAGCGCCTGTTCCGCACCTTGAACGAGCGCATCGGCTTCCTGATGACTGGCGGCACCGTACCCCAGGTCGACCCGAAGCTGCCGCCCACCGATTCCGGCATCCTCGGCCCGGTGGTCACGCCGGATAACCTGACCATCACCGTGTCGGTCGGCGCATCGTTGTTCGATGAGCGCTTCGGTCTGGCCGCCGTCAAACCCAAGCGCCTGATCCGCATGGTGGGCTTCCCCAACGATGCGCTGGAACCGGCGCAGTGCCACGGCGACCTGAGCCTGCAATTCAGCTCCAACACCCCGGACACCAATATCCACGCCCTGCGCGACATCGTGAAGAACCTGCCCGACCTGCTGCTGGTGCGCTGGAAGCAGGAAGGCAGCGTGCCGCCCCAGGCACCGGCCAAGCCCGGCGAACCGGCACAAAGCGCGCGCAACTTCCTGGGTTTCCGCGACGGCTCGGCCAACCCGAACTCCAACGACAACAAGGCCATGGACCAGATTGTGTGGGTCCAACCCGGCAGCGACGAACCCGGCTGGGCCGCCCATGGCAGCTACCAGGCAGTGCGCATCATCCGCAACTTCGTTGAGCGCTGGGACCGCACGCCCCTGCAGGAGCAGGAAAGCATCATCGGCCGCGTGAAGACCAGCGGCGCCCCCATGGATGGCCAGAAAGAATCCCAGGTGCCCGACTACAGCAAGGACCCGGAAGGCAAGCTGACCAAGCTCGATGCCCATATCCGCCTGGCCAATCCGCGCACCCCGCAGACCCAGGCCAACCTGATCCTGCGTCGGCCGTTCAACTACTCCAACGGCGTCAATAAAAACGGTCAGCTGGACATGGGGCTGTTGTTCATCTGCTACCAGGCTGACCTGGAGAAAGGCTTTATCAGCGTGCAAACCCGGCTCAACGGCGAACCCCTGGAGGAATACCTCAAGCCGGTCGGCGGCGGGTACTTCTTCACCTTGCCGGGGGTCACGGGACCCAAGGATTTCATCGGGCGCACGCTGCTCGCTGCTACGCCTCCTCAAACCACTGCCCACACCTAAAACAAACCAGAGCGGAAAACGTCCCATGAAGAAGTCGACTATCGCGTTGTCGTTGTTAATGACCCTTTCGCCGCTGGCAGCGTTTGCCGCTACCGCGCCGTTGGACCTGGTAGGCCCGGTGTCGGACTACAAGATCTACGTCACCGAAGAAATCGGCGAGCTGGTCACCCAGACCCAGGCGTTCACCGACGCCATCAACCAAGGCGACCTGGCCACCGCCAAGAAGCTCTACGCGCCGACCCGTGTGCACTATGAGTCCATCGAGCCGATCGCCGAGCTGTTCAGCGACCTGGACGCATCGATTGACTCCCGTGTCGATGACCACGAAAAAGGCGTGACCGCCGAAGACTTCACCGGTTTCCACCGCATCGAGTACGCGCTGTTCTCCCAGAACACTACCAAAGGCCTGGAAGCCCTGACGGCCAAGCTCAACACCGACGTCAACGACCTGAAAACCCGTGTCGATGGCCTGACTTTCCCGCCGGAGAAAGTTGTCGGCGGTGCTGCGGCGCTGCTGGAAGAAGTCGCCGCCACCAAGATCTCCGGTGAAGAAGACCGCTATAGCCACACCGACCTGTATGACTTCCAGGGCAACATCGACGGCGCGAAGAAAATCGTCGACCTGTTCCGTGGCCAGATCGAGAAACAGGACAAGGCCTTCCTGGCCAAGGTCGACAAGAACTTCGCCAGCGTGGACAAGATCCTGGCCAAGTACAAGACCAAGGACGGCGGCTTCGAGACCTATGACAAGGTCAAGGAAAACGACCGCAAGGCACTGGTGGGTCCGGTCAACACCCTGGCCGAAGACCTGTCGACCCTGCGTGGCAAGCTGGGCCTGAACTGATCCGTGGCTGTCCAGGCTCGCAGCGAGCCTGGGCGGCCCCTATCAGTCCCGAACCCTGAAATGCTTCAAGGGTGCACCCTCAGGCTCGCCAGAGCTGGGATTGATCACATACCACCCGGCGTTTTTCTGGATCGCCTGGACTTCAAGATCCCCCACGTTGCCTGTTCGAGCGCCCGACACAGCCTTGAATGATCGAATGCCTCCCGGGAAGAGGCAACCTTGTACGCCCACCGCCCAACGACACTTCTCGAATGCCGTGGTCGGCATATAGAGACCGGGCGCCAGGCGAGCGACTTCACCGTTCCTGATTTTGCGTAGCGCATCAACGGTTTTCGACCCGGATTTGAACACGTCAATCGTACCGTCCAGGGGATTGAACAGGCTACGCAGCAACGGTGCGGTGCCTTTGAGCCCTGGCAGGCTGAATGACTTGCCATTGAACAGCACCAGCTTTTTTACGCCGCGCAAAAATCGGCTCACCCCACTCAGCCCCCCTGTGGCGGCGAACGACGCGAAATCAATCAGCAAGCCCTTGAGTCCATCCTTTACATTGCCGTGTGCAACATCTGAAATCGCCCCCACAAACGGGATCAGGCTCAGCATCATACGGGCGTTCTCGGCGTTGAACAGCTGAGTGCCGGAGGTAAACGGATAGGTGCGTCGGCTCTGTAAACCCGGGGGCTGGTTGGCAAACTCAATCAGCGTCGCACGCTTGCCGTCAAAGCTGTGGGCCAGCAAAGCGCTGACAATTTGCTGGGTTTTGGTTGAAGCAAAGGTATCGGGCACACGCCGGATCGCCCTATCCCCAGGGCGTAGCTGCGGCGTCGGCGGCAGTTCTGTGGGTACTTTCTCGATAATCACCTTCGATTTGGCACCCGCACGCGGCAGCGAACCTGAACGGTAGGCCTCTACATCGAAGGCTTGCTCAGTCCCAAGCCGGAACGGCCTGCGCACATAAGCAAATGGCCCGTGGGGCTTGCGGCCTTCTTCGACGGCACCATCGAGTTTCAATCGATAAGGCAAATCGGTGCGCTTGACCATCTGCATTGATCGCGGGAACACCTCGTAGTAACAGAACCTTGGCTCGACCGCGCCCGTTTCATAACGCAGCAGCAGGCCATGCTTGCCACAGTGTTCGTCGACCTTGGAGTCAGGGCCCTGATCGTCCTCCAGGGCTTCCCCGGTTTCCTGGCGTACGGTGAAAAACTCTATGTTGCCTGACTCAAGCGCCAGGCGTTCCTGCGCGGGCAACTGGGCAATCATCAGTTTCAGCGCAGTAGCCTGAGCCACGCGGGTATCGGCAATGTGCTGATCGACGGCGGCCGCCACCAATGGGGCGATCTCTGGCACCTGCCGGATGCGCGCCTCGAACGTTGCCTGGGAAATCCTGGGATGGATGAACCGGTAGCGTCGCTCCCCATTAATCCGTGCATTGAGCCAATGATCGACGGCCAGCAACGGGTCATCGCGAACCTGCTCCGTCAGAATGACATCGGTCAGCAACGGCCGACGGGATTCCAGATGCGCATGCTGGCGAGGTTCAAAAGGCACGTCCGTGTCCAGTTCAAGCCTGAATCCACGCAGTTCATCGGCGGTCATTTCCGGGAACAACGACAGCAGCCGCTCGATCAGCAAGCTGCGCTGAGTCGGCGGTTCTTTCGTCAGTGTGCTGAAGGCCTCGCGGATCTGCTTCTCCCGCGCGGTAAAGGCCTGTGTCGCGGCCTGATAATCCCCTGGAGAATATTGGTTGTCGTGGGTCATGGGGAAAATGCCGGTCATGACCGCCCAGTCCAACAAGGGCCTGGTCGCCAGGATCTTGAGCAGCGCCTCTTGTGTGGCACCACCCGCGTCAAGGCGCGCGAGTGCCATGATTTGCGTAAGGTTCATCAATCGCGAACTGCCCGCGCCGGACAGTGCATCGGCTATTGCGCAGCCCAGGCGCATTTCCAGCCAGCCGGTGGAGCCGATCTTGATGCTTTGCGGGTCACGGTTGAAGGCCTGCGCGGCCTCCGTCGGCACACCCGGATCGGCCTTGATCAGCATCTCCGGTGCAGACTGGGCCAGGAACAGGTGGGCGAACAGGGACGACAGCGTGGCATCGACCCCCTTGCTTTCCAGGTGTTTTTCCACGTCCTGGCGCACATCCTTGAGCGTGCGGCCCAGGTTGCCTGGCTGGTAAAGCCAATACCCGGCCACTACGCCTGGCCGGCCCGGCACTGGAGCGTTCACACTCAGCTTCAGCGCCGCCGCCAGGAGTTGATGGCGCTTGGCTTTACTCAAGGGCTGACCGTCGGCCACGGCGTAAAGCTTCAGGCGCTTGGCCAATTCGTCGGCCTTGGCGATGCAGGGTGGCGAATCGAAAAAGTCGGCAAGACGGCGGTCCGGATCATGGGGCGATTGCTCGACCACACTGGAGCCGGTAAAGCGTCCAAGCAGTGCCACCACCGCTGGCGCCATGCCTTTCAACACCTCGCGATCATCGGCCGACAACGCGGCACCCACGCTCTGCTCATAGGGCAGCATGACCGCATAATCGCCTGCCGACAGCGGCGGCGGGAACGACGTATTGAACCAACTCAATGTGGCACGCACGTCACTCACCGTCTGCGGCGCATCAGGGGCATAAAACGCCAACGCCTGCCGCGCGTCATAGGTGCGAGTGCTGTACAGGGCATTCCCGGTCTTGCCACTCATGCGCAGCAAATCATCGAGATTCGAGTTCATCTGGCGAGCCGACTGTTGTGCTTCTTCGCTGCCGGTGGCCAGGGCTTTCTGGATTTCCTCGTCGAAATACGCCTGCAGCGATTGCCATTGACCGGCAGCGTTGCGCATCTGCAGGGCCCCCTCGGACAACCGGTATGCGCGGCCCTCTCCCGCGTCCCCCACGTTCGCCAGGAAATCCTGGAAGGTCGGCGTCGCCAGAAAGGCATTGAACTGCTTTCGTGGCTCTTGGCTGAGTTGATCCAGGGTCGATCCCCTCGCAATGGAGACCGTATGATCATCCAGCTTGAGTGATTCACCGCCCTCCTTGCCCTCGATCATCGGCTGCAACTGGCCAACCAATTGCCTGCGCACTGCCTGGTCATCGTTCTGTTGCAGCAGGCGCTTGAACTGTTTCTCCCACTGATCACGCAAGGAGGAAGAAATCGCGGGCCATCCCTCGCGCTTGAGTTGTGTGCCCAATGCCGCCGCGGCCCGCTCATTGAGCGGCGGCCTTACGCCGTAGAAATCCAGCACCACGTCACGCGGCACTGCACTTTGAGTCGGGCTCATAGCAACTGGCACCCCCAGGTCATTGGGAGAAAGAACCTGCTGGATGGCGTGGATCTTGGTACTGACCTCCCACCAGCCCGAACCATCCGTTAATGTAAACCGCTCAAAGGTATCCTTGCCCTCACGCGTCACCATGCCTGCCACCGAATCTCGAAACACGCGCACGGTCGATAGCTTCAACCCCTTGGCTTCAAACCAGGCTTGCACGGCCGGTTCAGTGATTGCGGCGTTGTATAGCTGGAGAAAGGGGGCGATGGACGCATTGGGCGGGATGAGGTTTTCGGGCGGACTGCCCGTGGTCAGCCACTGAACCAGCCGTTTGTGCAACGTGGTATCCGCGACAGCGGCGACAGCGGCGCTGGGGAAATTGCGCCGTGACGTTACGGTATCGGATACAGCACGTTGGGACCGGCTGTCAGGGACCGCGACAGGGTGCAACACCGCCGCCTGGGAGGGCGCCTGAAACTCACTGAGCGCCGGGACAGTACTGCTGAATCGAGTGGTGTACATATCTATTAACCCCTGGCCAATTGAACGGCGAGAGTTCTCGTCCCTTAGAACAGTCAATAGACAACGTACAGCACACGCCAAAGACGCTGCAGAGGCAAAGTCTCAACACATCGAGCCTGCCGCAACGCACCCGTTACTAGAGAATTCGGTACAACAACCGCTCGATTCGTACACGGCTGACCCGGCGCAAAAACTTGCCGACGGCCTCGGGATAATCCACCAGGGTTTGCAAATCCTGGTAACGCTCGATCCGCGTGGTGTGCTGGAAAATCTGCGCCAGCTCCGTGCGTCGCGGCTCCAGCCACTGGCCTTGGGGGTCATCGACGAGCAAGGCGTTTTCCAGGTCGAGACGAAACGCCCGTGGGTTGAGGTTGTTGCCGGTGAGCAAGGTGTAGCGCTGATCGACCCACATGCCCTTGAGGTGGTAGGTGTTGTCGCCGTCGCGCCACAGATGCAGGTTCAACTGGCCGCTGTCGATCACCGGTTGATGACGCTTGGCAAAGCGGCGCAGGCTGATTTCGTACAGGTACGGCAGTGCCGAGATCACCTTGAAGGGTTCGCTGGGCGGGATGTAGAAATCGTTGGCGGTCTTGTCGCCGACGATGATGTCGACCTTCACCCCGCGCGCCAGGGCGCGGTTTATTTCGCGGGTCACCGGCAGCGGCAGGTTGAAGTACGGCGTGCAGATGGTCAGTTGATGCCGGGCACTGGCGATCAGTTCGAGGATCACGCGGTTCAACGGGTTGTTCTTGCCCACGCCGAGCAACGGGCTGACAGACAGGTGGCCGTTGGGCAACTGCCCTGCCGTGGTGTCGTAGGCCGCGTGCTTGAGCCGGCTGCGCAGGTCGCCGATGTCGTTGCGCAGGCTGCGGGTGGTCGGCGGGTTCGGCAGGTCGAGGCGGTGCACGGCCTTGGAGGCCACCAGGCCGTGTTCCACCAAGTGCTGCATGGAATCCGCCAGGGGCTGGCTGTGGATCAGGTGGTAACGGTCGAAGCGGTATTTATCGAACTTGTGCAGGTACACGTTGTTCAGGCTGGCACCGCTGTACAGCACACTGTCATCGATCACAAAGCCCTTGAGGTGCAGCACGCCGAACAGCTCGCGGGTTTGCACCGGTACGCCGTACACCGGCACTTCACTGGCATGGCGCTGCGTCATGGCCTGGTACCAGGCGCTGTTGCCCGGTTGCTTGCCGGCGCCGATCAGCCCGCGCTGGGCGCGCAGCCAGTCGACCACCACCACGATGTCCAACTCCGGCCGTGCAGCCTTGGCGGCGTGCAGGGCGTCGTAGATCTCCTGCCCTGCCTCGTCCTGCTGCAGGTACAACGCGACGATGTAGATACGGCGGGTGGCCTGGGCAATGTTCTCCAGCAGGCAGCGACGGAACGCATCAGCGCCGGACAGCACGTCAATGGCGTCGGGAGTCAGGGGAAAACCGCGCAGTTTGGGCAACAGGGAGCGTTTGAAGAACGACGGCATAAGGCTCGCAATGGGTCGAATCCGAAGAGGCCCCGAGCTTACACCATGGGTGTGCTCAGGTCTCGCAGTGGCAGAGAGTAAAATTCCTGTTGACAAAGAAGAACGATCGTTCTACTTTAGCAGCCATGAACGACATGACCCAGAATGAAACCCGCGACATTATCCTCGACGTCACCGAGAAGTTGATCTATCGCCACGGCATCGCCGCCACCGGCATGGACTTCCTGGTGAAAACCGCCGGCGTCTCGCGAAAAAGTATTTACCGTTACTTCGCCAATAAAGATGAGCTGGTGATCGCGGCCCTGCAGCGCCGTGACGAGCGCTGGATGCACTGGCTGCGCGGCGAGGTGGAGCGCGTCGATGGCAGCGGCGCACGCTTGCTCGCGCTGTTCGACGCGCTCAAGGCCTGGTTCGGCTCGGCGGATTTTCGCGGCTGCGCCTTTATCAACACCAGTGGCGAAACCGGCGACCCGCACGACCCGGTTCGCCTGCTGGCCAAGGCCCATAAACAGAAACTGTTCGAGTACGCACTCGAACTGTGCCAAGCACATGGTACCCCCGACCCCGAACGGCAGGCCGCGCAACTGCTGATCCTGATCGATGGCGCCATTACCGTTGCCCTGGTCATGGGTGATTCAACAGCCGCTGATAATGCGCAATGCATGGCGCGAACGTTATTGGGACTGTGAACGCACCCGCCTGGCAACTTTCGATAACGCTGTATGGTTTTGAGGAGCCGCCTGATGTCATCTACCGCAGAAACACGTCCGCCCTTGCCGCCGTTTACCCGTGAATCGGCGATTGAAAAAGTGCGCCTGGCCGAAGACGGCTGGAATTCCCGCGACCCGCACCGGGTGTCGCTGGCTTATACCCTGGACACGCACTGGCGTAACCGTGCCGAATTCGCCCATAACCGCGAAGAGGCCAAGGGCTTTCTCACGCGCAAATGGGCCAGGGAGCTGGATTATCGGCTGATCAAGGAGCTATGGGCCTTTACCGACAACCGCATCGCCGTGCGCTATGCCTACGAATGGCACGACGACTCGGGTAACTGGTTCCGCTCCTATGGCAATGAGAACTGGGAGTTCGACGAGAATGGCCTGATGGCCAATCGTTTTGCCTGCATCAACGACCTGCCGATCAAGGAGAGCGAACGCAAGTTCCACTGGCCGCTGGGACGGCGCCCGGATGAGCATCCGGGGTTGTCCGAACTCGGGCTTTGACTGAAGCCGCAAGCTTGAAACTTCAAGCTTGCGGCTCATTGCTCAATCCTGATTGAGGCCCACTCGATACAGCACGCCATCGTCCTCATCCGTCAGCACATAAAGAAAGCCATCCGGCCCCTGCCGCACATCGCGAATGCGTGCCTTCAAGCCGCCCAGCAAGCGCTCCTCATGGATAACCTTGTCGCCATCGAACTGCAGACGAATCAGTTCCTGGCTGGCCAGCGCACCGATGAACACGTTGTGCTGCCACGCCTTGAACCGGTCGGCGTCGTAGAAGGCCATGCCACTGATAGCCGGTGATTTCTCCCACACATGGTGGGGCGCCACGGTGCCTTCTGCGGTCTTGCCCTTGGCCTCGGGAATCGGTGTGAGCGAATAGTTGATGCCGTGAGTCGCCAGCGGCCAGCCGTAGTTCTTGCCCCGCTCGATAATGTTGATTTCATCACCGCCGCGCGGCCCGTGTTCGTTTTCCCAGAGCGTGCCACTCCATGGGTTCAGCGCCAGCCCTTGCGGATTGCGCTGGCCGTAGGACCAGATCTCGGGACGTACCCCGGCTTGACCGACAAACGGGTTGTCATCGGGCACGCGGCCATCCGGGTAGATCCGTACGACTTTGCCCTGCAGCTTGTCCAGGTCCTGGGCGGTCGGGCGGTCGTTGTTTTCCCCCAGGGTCACGAACAGGTAGCCATCGCGGTCGAAGGCCAGGCGCGAACCGAAGTGGTTGCCGGTGGAGAGTTTCGGCTCCTGGCGCAGGATCACGTTGAAATCGGTCAAGCCACTCAGGTCCGGCGCCAGGCGCCCGCGACCCACAGCGGTGCCGGCCGTGCCGCCCTTGCCGCCGCCTTCGGCGTACGTCAGGTAGACCATGCGGTCCTGCTTGAAGTCCGGCGACAGCACCACATCGAGCAAACCGCCCTGCCCCTTGGCCCACACCTCGGGCACGCCGGTCAACGGCGCAGACAGCTTGCCGTCCGGACTGACAAAGCGCAGGCGCCCCGGACGCTCGGTCACCAGGAACCCTTGCTGGTCGGGTAAAAACGCCACGGCCCACGGGTGATCGAGGCCTTTGACGATCGGGGTCGCGGTGATGCTGCCTTGTTCACTGGGGAACTGCTGCCCATCGGCGGCATAAACGGCCGTCTGCGCAAGCAGCGTGGTGGCGCACAGGGTGGCGAGCAGGGTTTTGCGTATCAACATAAGACAGCGTCCTTACCGGCGATTGCCGTTGGCATCATAGGTGGGGGCTTTGGAGTCGGTGGCTGGACGGCTGGGGGCCGCATCGCGTTGCGGATAGCGATTGCCGATACCACCGTTTTCCAGGGTCGGTGTGCGCGGCGTCGGCACGGTCTGAATACCGCGCACCGCCGGCGTATTGGGTTGGGTGCCCTGCATGCTGTTGGGATTGGCCCGGTGGATCGGGCCGTTATTGGAATCGCTTCTGCCGGGCAGGTTTTGCGCGAGGGCAACTGGCCCAAGTGCCAGGCCTAGCACCAGCACCGCGAGATGACGCACACAGCTGTTCATGACAAAGCCTCTCTGGGGCGAGGAGTACGTGCTTTCGATACCACGCTACGCCCTGGGTTCGGCTTTCGTAACTAAATAGTTTCTCATCAGGTGTAACACGATCTGTCCGCGCATCTGCCCGGGGAAACTTTTCACGCTGCCGTCGAGTCACCCGAACACAGCTTCTTCTTAAGGAATCGCACGTATGCCACGGGCAATCTGGAAAGGCGCCATCAGTTTCGGCCTGGTTCATATTCCGGTATCGCTGGTCTCGGCCACCTCCGCCCAGGGCGTGGACTTCGACTGGCTGGACAAGCGCAGCATGGACCCGGTGGGCTACAAGCGCATCAACAAGGCCACCGGCAAGGAGGTCACCAAGGAGAATATCGTCAAGGGCGTAGCGTTTGAGAAAGGCCGCTATGTGGTACTCAGCGAAGATGAGATCCGCTCGGCCCACCCCAAGTCGACCCAGACCATCGAAATCATCGCGTTTGTCGCCAGCGACCAGATTCCGTTGCAGAACATCGACACGCCCTACTTCCTGGCCCCGGATAAACGTGGTGGCAAAGTCTACGCACTGCTGCGCGAAACATTGAAGAAAACCCGCAAGGTCGCCCTGGCCAATGTGGTGTTGCACACCAAGCAACACCTGGCGGCACTGATGCCCCTGGAGTCGGCGCTGGTGCTGGTGATGCTGCGCTGGCCGGCTGAAGTGCGCAGCCTGGATGAACTGGAACTGCCCAGCGAGGTGACCAAACCCAGCCTGGCCAAGGGCGAGCTGGACATGGCCAAGCGCCTGGTGGAAGACATGAGCGCAGACTGGCAGCCCGAGGACTATCGCGACAGTTTCCAGGAAAAGATCATGGCGCTGGTGGCGAAGAAAGCCAAGGCCGGCAAGATCGAAGACGTCGAATCCCAGGAAGGCAGCGACGAGCGCAAGTCCGCCGATGTGATCGATTTGACCGAGCTGCTCAAGCGCAGCCTGGCGGGCAAGCCGGCGACGAAAAAACCGGCCGCGAAAAAATCCACCAAAAAGGCCTCCTGAGCCTGCCTTATGCGGGAGAACCACATGGCCAAGCCCCTGAGCGAATACAACCGTAAACGCGATTTCGAGGTCACCGCCGAGCCATCAGGCCGCGCACCGGGTCGTAAGCCCAAGGCATCGGCCCTGAGCTTCGTGATCCAGAAGCACGACGCGCGCAACCTGCACTATGACTTCCGTCTTGAGCTTGACGGGGTGCTGCTCAGTTGGGCAGTGCCCAAGGGGCCGAGCCTGGACCCGAGCCAGAAACGCCTGGCCGTGCACGTTGAAGATCATCCCCTGAGCTATGGCGGTTTCGAGGGCAGCATCCCGGCCGGCCAGTACGGCGCCGGCGATGTGATCGTGTGGGACCGCGGCATCTGGCAACCCCATGACGACCCGCACAAGGCCTATGCCGCCGGCAAACTCAAATTTACCCTGGTCGGTGAAAAGCTCTCCGGTGACTGGGCGCTGGTACGTACGCGCCTCAAGGGCAGCGGCGACAAGGAGCAGTGGATGCTGATCAAGGAAAAAGACCAGCAGGCCCGCCCCGCCGCCGAATACGATATTGTCCAGGCCCAGCCAAAGAGCGTCCTCAGTGACGCCTCGGTCGGTGAACCCAAGGCCAAGCCTCGCGCCAAACCACAGAAGCGGGCAACTGCCCTCCCCGAGCAATTTTCCCCGCAACTGGCGACCCTGGTGGACCGTGCGCCCGAAGGCGACTGGCACTACGAGATCAAGTTCGATGGTTACCGCATGCTCGCCCGCATCCGCGGCGGCGAGGTACGCCTGTTTACCCGCAATGGCCATGACTGGACCGAGCGCCTGCCACGCCAGGTCAAGGCCCTGCAGGCCCTGAAGCTCAAGGACAGCTGGCTCGATGGCGAGATGGTCAGCCTTAATGACGACGGCCTGCCGGACTTCCAGGCACTGCAAAATGCCTTTGAGCTCGGCCGCAGCCTGGACATCGTCTACTACCTGTTCGACGCGCCGTTTTTAAACGGCAGCGATCAACGCCAGGCGCCACTGGAGGAGCGACGCGCCGCGCTCAAAGACGCCTTGTCCGGCAGCCGCAGCAAACTGCTGCGTTTTTCCGAAGCATTTGCCGCCAACCAGCGCGATATCGTCGAAAGCGCATGCGAGCTGGCGTTGGAAGGCGTGATCGGCAAGCGTAAGGGCAGCCCCTACGTCTCCAGTCGAAGTACCGATTGGATCAAGCTCAAATGCCGCCTGCGCCAGGAGTTCGTGATCGTCGGCTACACCCGCCCCCAGGGATCACGCAGCGGTTTTGGTGCGCTGCTGCTGGCCGTCCATGCCGATGGCGCGCTGGTCTATGCCGGGCGCGTGGGTACCGGGTTCGACCAGGCCTCACTGAAAAACATCCATGCCCGGCTCAAGCCTTTGGAACGCACGGCGTCGCCCCTGGCAAAACCGCTGACCGGCACCCAGGCGCGCGGCGTGCATTGGGTAGAGCCGACGCTGGTCGGTGAGGTGCAGTTTGCCCAATGGACCCGAGAGGGTGTGGTACGCCAGGCAGCGTTCATGGGCTTGCGCACGGACAAACCCGCCGCGCAGGTCATTCAGGAGCAGCCCCGCGCGGCCAAAACCCTGAAAGCATCGGCGGCATGCAAGGCCAGCGGGGTGACGATCACTCACCCCGACCGCGTCATCGACCCGCAAAGCGGCACGCAGAAACAGCAATTGGCGCAGTTCTACGAAGGCATCAGCGAATGGATCCTGCCCTTCCTGCGCCATCGCCCCGTGTCCCTGCTCAGGGCTCCGGAAGGCATCGAGGGCGAGCAGTTCTTCCAGAAGCACTCGGAGCGCCTGGCGATTCCGAACATCAAGCAACTGGACCCGGCACTGGACCCAGGCCATGCGCGCCTGATGGAGATCGACACGACGAAAGCGCTGGTTGGGGCCGTGCAAATGGGCACCCTCGAACTGCATACCTGGGGCGCCACTTCGGACAAGATCGAAACCCCGGACCTGTTTGTGCTGGACCTTGACCCGGACCCGGCGCTGCCCTGGAAAACCATGCTGGAAGCCGCTCAGCTCACCTTGTCGGTACTCGACGAGCTGGGGTTGGAAGCCTTCGTCAAGACCAGCGGCGGCAAAGGCTTGCACCTGGTCATACCGTTGGCGCGGCGGGATGGCTGGGACACGGTAAAAGCCTTTGCCAAAGCCATCGCCCAGTTCATGGCCCGGCAGTTGCCCGAGCGTTTTACCGCCACCTCCGGGCCAAAAAACCGCGTAGGCAAGATCTTCATCGATTACCTGCGCAATGCCCGTGGCGCCAGCACAGTGGCGGCCTATTCGGTACGCGCACGGCCGGGCTTGCCCGTGTCGGTACCGGTAAGTCGTGAAGAGTTCAAAGGCTTGCGCAGTGCCCAGCAATGGACGGTGGCCAATCTGCTGGAACGTTTGCAAGGCTTGAAGGAAGACCCGTGGGCGGGCTATGCCAATCGGCAAAAAATCAACAGAAAGATGTGGGATCAATTAGACGCCACGCCACCGAAGTGAGTGGCGCCCGGACCGGTTCAGATCAGCAGGAAGAGAGCCGCCAGGGCAGCGAAGATCGCCCACTTTTCCAGGTAGTAACGCGTGCGGTTGCGCTTTTTCAGTTCTTTGCCACGCAGACGGATCGTGTACAGGCGAGTAAACGCGCGGTTGAGCCCACCCGTCTTGTCGCCGGCGTCATTGGGCGAGCCTGCGGCCGCCATCACAGTGCGGCTGAACCAGCGGTTGAAGGCGGCGGCCCAACGGTATTTCATCGGGCGCTCGATATCGCAGAACAGGATGATGCGGTTCTGTTGTGTAGTGTTTTCAGCGTAGTGAATATACGTCTCGTCAAACATCACCGGCTCGCCATCACGCCAGTAGTAACTTTCGCCGTCCACATTGATGTAGCAGCCCGGATCATTCGGCGTGTCCAGGCCCAGGTGGTAACGGTAGGAACCGGCATACGGGTCACGGTGGCGCACCAGCTTGGAGCCCGGCGGCAACTCGGCGAACATTGCCGCCTTGATCGAGCCGATGCCCTGCACCAGCTCGGTGGTACGCGGGCACAGCTTCATCGCCGAGGGGTGGCTGTCGCCATACCATTTCAGGTAGAACCGCTTCCAGCCGGACTTGAAGAACGAGTTGAAACCTACGTCGTTGTATTGGTCGGAGCGTTTGATTTCGCCCGCACGCATCAGAGCCTGGCCTTCCCGGCGAATCTCCTCCCAGTGCTCTTGCAGCGGGCTCAGTTCGGGAAAATCGCTGGGTGATAAATAAGGGCGGCCGGGCAGTTTGGAGAACAGGTAAAGGAAGCAGTTGATCGGTGCCAGGAAGGTCGAATGATCACTGAGTTGGCGACCCAGCTTATGCCGCACCCGACCACGCAGGTGTACATACGCAATGGAGGCAACGTAAAGAACAACAATGATGAGTTTCAAGGGATTTCGTCACATGTCAGAAGAAAACAGGCTGCTCCTGCGCGCCCACAACGGCTGAGGATGGATAGCAGCGTCTGAAATCACAATTCACACAATTGGCACGACCGGCTGAGTAATGTCCCGATACGTGGTCCGTGGCAGTTATTTAGCCACAGTTTGTAACCAAAAGTTAATCAAGAATTGTGAAAACCTGTCTAGTGAATGTGCCGGGCAGGCGCCTCGACGGCCGGCCTTGGGGCACGGCAACCACCGATCATCGAACGGCGAAAGATGGTAAAAGGCAGCACCGCCGGCAACGCCCGGTAATTACCCCCTCAGCAAAAAGGAATTTGTATGTCAGCCCTTTCAGATCCGGATAGTCAAACCCTTCAAGGCGTTTGGGAGCAAACCTCACTTGAAGACAGTGGCGTACTCAATCCCATCGATGCCCACAGCGCTCCGGGCGCTTTAACCACTATCAGCGGCGATCGTTTCGAAGTGAAGACCGTCAGTGGCGAAGTGTTGTTGGCGGGTCGGTTTTTCCTGGACAGCAGCACGGTTCCCAAAAGCATTACCTGGGTGGACGCCCTGGGCGATGACGCCGGCAAGCACTTGCCCGCCAGTTATCGCCTGGAGGGGGATTCATTTGTGTTCATTGCGGCGGATGAAGGAATGCCCAGACCTATCGTGTTCAGTACCGGCCCAGGCCAAACCATGCGCACTTTCGTGCGCCGCGCGTGATGCTGCGCGCCATCCGAACGCGCGACAGCAATTTCACAAAGCCTTCACTTTCAGCCCTATAGGGTGAAGCCTACCTACTCCAGTAAATCCCTTGGCCCGCCAGTTCGGGGGCTTTTTTTTGCCTGGTGCGAATCGGCTCAGGCGGGACGCTTGGTGGCGGCCAACGTGAAGCACAGGGGTAACTGGGCAGGCTGGTGCTCGTACTGGTCGTAAAGTTCTTCGCGATTGGAGTGGGCATATTCCTGCAGATGGTCGATCTGCAACTGCGCAGCAATCGCCGCGCTCACCACATCCCCCAGGGTGTGCACATACCAATAGGAGGTCGGCCCCGCCACTTCGCCCTGCCCCTCATAGACAATCGACTCCTGCAGCACAAAAGGCTCACGCTGGAAGTACGAACTGGCCGGCAACAGTGGGTCTGGCGCACGCGGGTCGAACATTTCCAGAAACGGGTGGGTTTCATACATCACCAGCGTGCCACCGGGTTTCAAGGTCCTGGCGACATGGCGCATGAACAGCGCCACATCCGGCATCCAGCCCAGCACGCCGATGGTCACCAAGGCGATGTCGAAGCGCTCGTGCAAGCGTGATGGCAACTGGTGGATATCGCTTTCGATGAATTCCGGGTGGTGGGGCGAAACGTCGGCAAGCTCACGGGCCTGCTGCAGGAACGCCCGGGATTGGTCCACACCGACCACCGAACGCGCGCCCAGGCCAAACAGCGACAGGCTTTCGCGACCGTTATTGCAGCACACCTGCACCACCTCTTTGCCGGCAACGCCGATGTCTTGCAACAGCCCGGTAAGAGTGGGGTCCAGGCACGAAAACCCAGGGTCGCGGACCCCGTTAAGCAGGGCGCTCCAGGTCTCGGTGGTTTTGTGCAGGTCGGCGGAGTGATCCCAGGCGTCCTTGTTGCAGGCAATCGCCTGTTGAGCTGAGGGCATGTCCATTGCGTCTCCAGATAAGTCATACGGCGAGGCAAAGAAAATAAGCCACAAGCCTACAGATTAAAACCCCAGCAGCAGGCGAAACTAAATGAACTGCGCGCAGGTCACTAGCGCAATGAGTGTTCAGCCTTTGAACGCCCCCTGCGAAGTCCTGATCATGGCCACACACGCCGACCTGCGTAATACCCTGTCCCTGGACAGCCTGAATTTTTTCCTGGCGGATGTGCGCGACGGCCTCGGTCCATACCTGGCCATCTACTTGCTGGCGGTGCACAAATGGGATCCGGCCAGTATCGGCGTAGTCATGACCCTGGCAGGTATCGCCGCGCTGATCACCCAGGGCCCGGCGGGTGCCCTGATCGACCGCACGCGCAGCAAACGCGCTGTGATTGCCGTTGCCGCCCTGCTGGTGACCGGCAGTTGCCTGTTGCTGCCCTTCGTCAGTTCATTCAGCCTGGTTGCCTTGACCCAGGCGGCCAGTGCCATCGCCGCATCGGTGTTCGCGCCGGCGATCTCCGCGATTTCCCTGGGCATTACCGGGCCACGAGCGTTCACCCGGCGCACCGGGCGCAACGAAACCTTCAACCACGCCGGCAACGCTGTGGCGGCGCTGTTGGCCGGTGGCCTGGCGTACCTGTTCGGCCCCGTGGTGGTGTTCTACCTGATGGCCTTTATGGCAGTGGCCAGCGTCGTCGCGGTCAGTTGCGTCTCCGCCAAAGCGATCGACCATGAGGTGGCCCGGGGCTTCGACCCTGCCCACCACAGCGACCATGAGCAGCCGTCCGGCATTGCGGTCTTGCTGGCCAACCGGCCGTTATTGCTGTTTGCCGTCTGCTGCGCGCTCTTCCACCTGGCCAATGCGGCGATGCTGCCACTGGTCAGCCAGAAGCTCTCGCAGATCAACCTGCAGATGGCCACGCCGCTGACCTCGGCCTGTATTGTCGCCGCACAATTGGTGATGGTGCCGATGGCCTGGCTGGTGGGCAGCAAGGCCGACGTGTGGGGGCGCAAGCCGCTGTTGCTGTTCGGCTTCATGATCCTGCCGCTGCGTGGCGTGCTCTATACCCTGTCCAGCGATCCCTACTGGCTGGTGGCCGTGCAGATGCTCGACGGTATCGGCGCAGGGATCTTCGGTGCGCTGTTCCCGGTGATCGTCAAGGACCTGACCCAGGGCACCGGGCGTTTCAACGTCAGCCTGGGGGCGCTGTCCACCGTATTTGGGCTGGGCGCGGCCTTGAGCAGCAGCCTGGCCGGTTTTGTGGTGCAGCAGGCCGGCTACAATGCGGCCTTCCTCACCCTGGCCGGGGTGGCGGGCGTCGCGTTGGCGCTGTTATGGCTGGCGATGCCGGAGACGCTGGCCAAACCCATCTTGGCCCCTCACGCATCTGCCGCATGATATAAGCGACACTGTGCGCCGAACCCAAACAGCAAATGGAGTTGCCCCTATGACGAAATACATCCTGTATCCGCTACTGCTTCTGCTCGCAGGCTGCAGCACGGGGCCCTATCTGCATCCGGAGTCGACGTTGGGCAGCAACGCCCTGCTTTCGCGCACCTGCCCCGGCCCGAAAGCGGCGATGAGCTATGCCCCACTGGCAGAAGAACTCAACTGGGTTCATGTGCTGGTCTATGTGGCGCCACCCGGCACATCCAGCTGGCCGGGTAACCAGCGCTCAACCGCTGCTGAACTGCGCCTGTTCGGACGGCTCTACCCATCCAATAGCACAGCAGCCGTCAAACAGGCCGACCCGGCGCTTTGGGTCAGTGCAGCGTCGCCCGTTGTCACGGTCACCCTGGCTAACGGGCAAAGCTATCCTGTCACCATTGAACAACTCAAAACCGGTTTCGACCCCAGGAAAACATTCCACAGCGAGTTCAAAGGAACAGCGTTGGGCCAAGGCGATATGGATGATTTCACGCTCACCTTCCCGGACATATTCGTCAACGGTGAAAAAGTCCCTATGGCCCCGATTCACTTCAAGAAACGCGAAGAGCGTTATGCGCCTGTGTTCAATTGCTGAGAGGCGGCAGACGTTTACGCTTTGGTTTGGCAGAACCTGGCGTTGACCTGGTGTTTTTAAGCGATGGTTCTTAGGGCGCTGACGGACAAATGAGACTGAGCGGCTATCGGGTATGAAAAAAGCGCCGCACTCGCCTTCGGTGAGCTGACCCAGCGTTTGATTGCCGGGCCAGCGGGCCAAGTTAAAGCAGTACAGTGGACAGCATTCCAAGGGCTCCCAAGACGAACCCGATAAGCGCGCCTCGCCCTGGTGCTTCATGAAACAGAGACCAGACCACCACGGGTTCAAGAAGCAACAACGAGGTGACGGAAACCACAGTGACGACCCAGATATCACCGACAGCAACGTACCCCAGCCAATATGCACCCAGCAGACAAAGCCCTGCAAAACACATCAGCGCAACGGGAAGTACGAACCCTTCCCATGAACCACTTCCTGTCTGGGCAAGCTTGGCGGTGACCACCTCACTGTAGATTGCACAAAACTCGCCGACCACCATCAACCCTAGAGCAGAAACTCCGAGTAGTTCTTTGGACATATCAAAAACTCCTTCGTATTCAGCGCAATATTTTTCAGCTCCCAGCGGGCGATGCCGCAGCCCAGGAGTTCGTTGCAGTGATACGAAGCAGCCTTGAACAGGCCTGAATTACCGAAGTGCTTTTCCATGCGCATGTCCTTCACGGGTTGAGTCTCGGCGCCCAGATAGCGGGCTCGTTGCGATCATACGTTCCGCTATCCAGCCTGAACAACCCGCCAGTGTGGAGAAGCCCTGCACCACGCGACATTGAAGGCTCTTAACATCCGTCGTCGGCCGCCATACAACTGTCGCCTCACATATGCGACAATGCGCGCCAAATTCCAACACACATCCCCCATTTTTTGCTCAGCGACCGGGTTTCGCACCTTGATGTCGCTGTTGATGCATGCCTGAAGGCTCCTGCCGCCACGCTCGCAACCCATTGATAGGTAAAGTAATTGATCTCCACAGCTAACATCACCATGCAGTTCGGCGCCAAGCCGCTCTTTGAGAACGTCTCGGTCAAGTTCGGCGCCGGCAACCGGTATGGTCTGATCGGTGCCAACGGTTGCGGCAAGTCGACCTTCATGAAAATCCTCGGCGGCGACCTCGATCCGTCCGGCGGCCAGGTCATGCTGGAGCCGAATGTGCGCCTGGGTAAGCTGCGCCAGGACCAGTTCGCCTACGAAGAATTCACCGTGCTCGACACCGTGATCATGGGCCACGAGGAGCTGTGGAAGGTCAAGGCCGAGCGCGACCGTATCTACTCGCTGCCGGAAATGAGCGAAGACGACGGCATGGCCGTGGCCGAGCTGGAAACCGAATTCGCCGAGATGGACGGCTACACCGCCGAATCTCGTGCCGGTGAACTACTGCTGGGCCTGGGTATTCCCCTGGAACAGCATTTCGGCCCGATGAGCGAAGTCTCCCCCGGCTGGAAACTGCGTGTGTTGCTGGCCCAGGCGCTGTTCTCGGACCCGGAAGTGCTGTTGCTCGACGAACCGACCAACCACCTGGACATCAACACCATCCGCTGGCTGGAAAACATCCTGACCCAGCGCTCCAGCCTGATGATCATCATCTCTCACGACCGTCACTTCCTGAACAGCGTGTGCACCCACATGGCTGACCTGGACTACGGCGAGCTGCGCCTGTTCCCGGGCAACTACGACGAGTACATGACCGTGGCGACCCAGTCCCGCGAGCAACTGCTGTCGGACAACGCCAAGAAAAAAGCGCAGATCTCCGAGCTGCAATCCTTCGTCAGCCGCTTCTCGGCCAACGCCTCGAAAGCCAAGCAGGCGACGTCCCGTGCCAAGGCGATCGACAAGATCCAGCTGGCCGAGGTCAAGCCTTCGAGCCGCGTGAGCCCGTTTATCCGTTTCGAACAAACCAAAAAGCTGCACCGCCAGGCGGTCATCGTCGAGCGCATGGCCAAAGGCTTCGACGGCAAGCCGCTGTTCAAGGACTTCAGCTTCCAGGTTGAAGCCGGCGAGCGCGTGGCGATCATCGGCCCGAACGGTATCGGCAAGACCACCCTGCTGCGCACCCTGGTCAACGAACTGACGCCGGATGCGGGCAGCATCAAGTGGACCGACGCCGCAGAACTGGGCTACTACGCCCAGGATCACGCGAGTGACTTCGAAAACGACATGAGCCTGTTCGACTGGATGGGCCAGTGGACCCAAGGCGAGCAAGTGATCCGTGGCACCCTGGGGCGCATGCTGTTCTCCAACGACGAGATCCTCAAGTCGGTCAAGGTGATCTCCGGTGGTGAGCAAGGTCGCATGCTGTTCGGCAAGCTGATCCTGCAAAAGCCGAACGTGCTGATCATGGACGAACCGACCAACCACTTGGACATGGAATCCATCGAGGCGCTGAACCTGGCGCTGGAGAACTACCCGGGCACGCTGATCTTCGTCAGCCACGACCGTGAGTTCGTATCGTCCCTGGCCACCCGCATCATCGAGTTGAGCGCCAACGGCGTGATCGACTTCAGCGGCACCTACGACGACTACCTGCGCAGCCAGGGCGTGGTGTTCTAACAGTGGCGACCTGAAACCCTGGGGAACAGGCTCGTTGTAGCGAGAGAGCTTGTTGTGGTGAGCGGGCTTGCCCCGCGCTGGGCTGCGCAGCGGCCCTGAAAACAAACACCGCGTTTTGCCTGGCAGAATGCGGTGTTTTTTATTGGGGCTGCTGCGCAGCCCAGCGCGGGGCAAGCCCGCTCACCACAACAAGCCCGCTCGCCACAGTAAGCCGGTTTCTCAGTCAAAGTAGTTAGCCTGCTTCCTTTTCCCCCAAGCCCTTGCCATGATGCGTTCACCGCCCGCCCGCGAACGAGTGCCCATGTCTGCCGCCGCCCCCAGTTCACTGTCGATCACCCTGCAGATCGTCTCCATCGTCTTCTACACCTTCATCGCCTTTATCTGCATCGGCCTGCCGATTGCGGTAATCCCGGGCTACGTCCATGAGCAACTGGGCTTCAGCGCGGTGGTGGCCGGGATTACCATCGGCTCGCAGTACCTGGCAACTCTGCTCAGCCGCCCCATGGCCGGGCGCATGTCCGACAACGTCGGCACCAAGCGCGCGATTGTGCTGGGGCTGGCGGGCATCCTGGTCAGCGGTGTGTTGACGTTCTTCGCCACCCTGGTGGACAGCCTGCCCAGCCTGAGCCTGGGGATTCTGATCGTCGGCCGGCTGTTGCTGGGCGTGGCCCAGGGCCTGATCGGCGTGGGCACCATCAGTTGGTGCATGGGCCAGGTCGGGGCGGAGCACACGGCGCGGTCGATTTCGTGGAATGGCATTGCCTCCTACGGCGCCATCGCCATCGGCGCGCCGCTCGGAGTGGTGATGGTCGCCGAATATGGCTACACCAGCCTGGGTATCGCGCTGTCGGTATTGGCGGCGCTGGGCCTGGTGCTGATCCGCAATAAACCCTCGGTGCCGGTAGTGCGCGGCGAGCGCCTGCCGTTCTGGGCGGTGTTCGGGCGCATTGCACCCTTTGGTGCCAGCCTGTGCCTGGCATCCATCGGCTACGGCACCCTGACCACCTTTATCACCCTGTATTACCTCAATCGCGGCTGGGCCGGCGCGGCGTACTGCCTCACGGTGTTTGGCGTGTGTTTTATCCTCTCGCGGCTGCTGTTCATCTCCGCGATCAGCCGGTTTGGCGGCTTCAGGGCGGCGATTGCCTGCATGATCATCGAGACCCTGGGTCTGACGCTGCTGTGGCTGGCACCGTCCACCGGCGTAGCCTTGATCGGTGCAGGGCTGACCGGCTTTGGCTTGTCGCTGGTGTACCCGGCGCTGGGCGTGGAGGCCATCAAGCAGGTGCCGAACAGCAGTCGCGGTGCGGGCCTGAGTGCCTATGCGGTGTTTTTCGACCTGGCCCTGGCGATTGCCGGGCCGTTGATGGGCGCCGTGGCGCTGAACCTGGGTTACAGCTGGATTTTCTTCTGCGCAGCGCTGTTATCGGTCACGGCGCTGGGCGTGACCTTGCTGCTCAAGCGCCGCGCTTACTGATCGGCGGTCTGCAAACCGGCGCGGGTAGCCTGGCCGAGGGTGTGGCTGAAAAAACGCCCGGCTTCGGAGATCAGGTCGCGGTGGATACCTTCACGGTCGACGCCGTCGGCATCGGTGCAGATGGCCGGCATCGCGGCCAGTTGGTCGCTGTCGCACGGCGCCATGAATACGAAGTGCCCTGCCCCCGCCAGCAGCTTGAAGTCCGGTGGCTCCGGCAGTTTGCGTGCCAGGGCGGCGGCGTTCTTGTCGACCGCCACCAGCTTGTCGCCGTCGCCGCTGTAGAGCAGCACCGGCACATGCACGTCGGCCAGGGTGTGGCGGCCGAACATCAGGCTCAACGGCGCCATCAACATCAAGGCATGAATGCGTGGGTCGGATTGCGGTTGCAGGTCGTCACGGTCCACCACCAGTTCGCCCTTGGTGGTGCAGGCATCACGATCTTCGGGGCGTTCCTGGCAATAACGGCGCAGGCGGTCGAAGTCCGGCTTGGCACCGGCCAGGATCAACGCGGTTTCGCCACCGGCCGAATAGCCGATAACGCCCACCTGATCGACGTTGACGAACGGCGACAACATCGGGTCGGCCAGGGTCGCGGTGATCGCTTCGGAAATCTGGATCGGCCGGCCGTACAGGTTACTCACCGTGCCCAGGCGGCTGTGGTCCTTATAGTTATCGCCGGGATGCAACACCGCGACCACCACAAAGCCTTTGCGCGCCAGGGAGGTGGCCAGGTCATGCAGGGCCAGCGGCGTACCGGTGTTGCCATGGGACAGCATCAACATCGGGAAGCGGCCAATGGCGATCTTGGAATCTTCGCTGGCGGCGACGTGATAGGGACCCAGTTGCGTGCTGTGTTCAGCGTCGGTCGATGGGTAGAAAGCCACGGCTTTCATCGGCTGCTGGTCCAGCGGGTCGAGAAAGCTCATGCGGTGGAAGCCCACACTCCAATGGGGGTGCGGCGCGGGCGCAGCGTGCACTGAAATCAGGCCGCCGAGCAGGGAAAGAACCATAACAGCACAAAGACGCATCATGAGGATGTCCACCTTTGCTGCGTGACCACGTTCAACACCCGCGGCATGTCTATATGAAAAGTCCATGGTTCAAGGCACTCGCATCGGGTGATAAACCCATGCGTGCATAACCTGGGCCAAAGTAATGACAACGGGTAAACAAAAAAACTCCGTATTCCGGTCGTTTCAGGCGACAAGAATACAGAGTTTAGGCGCCCGGCTTCGGATTGAAACCGAGCAGAGGCGAAATTTACATAAGCCTTACGCAGCGGCGAACAATTGTTCGTTGATGAGCACGTTGGCGTCGCTCAGGGATTTGCTGCGCACTTCATCACCGTAGGCCAGGCCATGGGCGCGGACGAATTCGATGTCGGTAATGCCGAGGAAGCCCAGCATCACTTTGAGGTATTCCTCGTGGGCCACACCGGTTGCCTGGCCGACATGCATGCCGCCGGAGGTGGACACAATGACGACTTTCTTGTTACCGCACAGGCCTTCAGGGCCCGCTTCGGTGTAACGGAAGGTCTGGCCGGCAACGGCGATGCGGTCGATCCAGGCTTTCAACTGGGTTGGAATGGTGAAGTTGTACATCGGCGCACCGATCACCACGGCGTCGGCGGCGAGGAATTCGGCCAGGCTGTTGGCACTGAGGTCGGCCTCGTGTTGTTGCGCGGTGTCACGCAATTCGGCGGCGGTGCCCAGGGCGCCCAGGGTCGCGCCGGAGAAGTGGTTGATGCCTTCGCTGGCGAGGTCGCGATAGGTCACTTCCACACCTGGCTCGGCCGCTTGCCAGGCCTTGACCACGCCAGCGCTGAGCTGACGGGAAGCCGAGTTGTCGCCGAGGATGCTGGAATCGATGTGCAACAGTTTCATGGTGGATCTCCGAGTGTGGGATCGACAGTGGCGATCAGATGGAGGGGATGCTACGCATGAAACCAATAGTCGATAAGACGCCTGAAATGCGATAGTTTGTCCCACTGACAGGACAATAGGCTGACCATGCAAGACCTCAACGACCTCTACTATTTTGCCAAAGTCGTCGAAGCCGGCGGCTTTGCGGCGGCCGGGCGGCTGTTGGGGATTCCCAAATCGCGGCTGTCGCGGCGCATTGCCGAGCTGGAAGAGCGCCTCGGCGCGCGCCTGCTGCAACGCACCACGCGGCAACTGACCCTGACCGCCGTCGGCGAGCGCTACCTGCGCCACTGCCAGGCGATGCTGCTGGAAGCGGAAATGGCCGATGAGGCCGTCGCCAGCATGTCCAGCGAACCCCGTGGGCGCCTGAGGGTGACGTGCCCGGTGGGCCTGGCGCAAAACATGATGCCGGATGTGGTCGCGGGTTTCCTGGCTGCCCACCCCCAGGTGCAGTTGGAAATGACCCTGGTCAACCGCCGTGTCGACCTGGTAGCCGAAGGCATCGATGTGGCGCTGCGCGTGCGCGAACTGGGCGATGAAGACCCGCTGCTGGTCACCAAGCGCCTGCGCCCCGCCCAGACGGCCCTGGTCGCCAGCCCAAACTTTTTGCACGGTCGGCACATCAACACCCTCGACGACCTCAAGCAACTGCCGATACTCGGCGCGCTGGAAGCTGACCGCATGGTGCACCAACGCATCCTCGATCCCGAAGGCAACGCCCACGACCTGGTGATGGAAGCGCGCCTGGGCGTCGATGACTTCAACGTACGCAAGGCCAGCGCCATCATGGGCCTGGGCTTTACCGTGCTGCCGATGATGTACTGCGAAGAAGAACTGGCCAGCGGCCGGCTCGTACAATTGCTACCGGAGTGGTCGTTGCCGGGCGGCTGGCTGCAGGCCGTCTACCCGCATCGCCGCGGCGTGCTGCCGGCGATTCGCGCCTGGATCGATTACCTGGAAGAAGGCTTCAAAAGCTGCGGAGACCGCCTGCTATGAAAATGACCGAAGCACAGGTCGCGACGTTCTGCCTGAGCCTGCCCGGCGCGCGGGAAGACTACAAATGGGGCGGCGTGCGGGTGTTCTCGATCGCCGGCAACAAAATGTTCGCCCTGCAAAACCTGCGCGGCGACTCACTGGCGTTCAAGGTCGACAAGGACTTGTTCCTCGGCCATGTGGACCGTCCCGGCATCCACCCGGCGCCGTACCTGGCACGCGCGCAGTGGATCATCATGAACACGCCCTACCCGCTGGGGGCCGAGGAACTGCGTAGCCTGTTGCAGCGCTCCCACCAGTTGGTGGTGAGCAAACTGCCCAAGCGCACGCAGGTGGGGTTGCTGCTAGAGAACGGACAGTAGCGTGCCACCGAGGAACAACTGGTCCAGCCAGAACACCTGGTGCAACAACACGATCACCCAGAACAGCACCTGGTAAGACACCTTGCGCGTCTTGTGCCGGAACACCTGCTGGGCAATCAGCGCCCCCGGCCAGCCGCCCGCCAGTTCCACGGCGTGGAGGATGTTTTCCGGGGTGCGCCAACTGTCGGTGCGGGCCTTGCGCTTGTCGCTCCAATACAGGAAAAACGCGATCACGCTGACCACCCCATAGGCCACCAGCGGAATCACGGTTTCGCCGCGTTGCCACACCAATACCGATCCCACCAGCGGCGCCGCGCACAGCAGCACAAAGATCGCCGCTTTCAAGCGCGGATGCTGAACCATCATGCCTTGGCCGCCGCCCAGTCGATCCAGCCGAATTGCCAGGTCGCCAGGATCAACAGGCCGAACGCAATGCGGTACCAGGCGAACGCCGCATAGCTATGGCTGGCGATGAACTTGAGCAGGCCCTTGACCGCGATCATCGCGAAGATGAACGAGGTGACGAAGCCGATGGCGAACACCGGCAGGTCCGCCGGCTGGAACAGATCGCGGTATTTGTAGCCCGAGTACACCGCCGCACCGACCATGGTCGGCATGGCCAGGAAGAACGAAAACTCGGTGGCGGTCTTGCGCGACAGGCCGAACAGCAGGCCGCCGATGATGGTCGAGCCGGAGCGCGACGTACCCGGGATCATCGCCAGGCACTGGGCAAAACCGACCTTGAGCGCGTCTTTCCAGGTGATGTCATCGACGCTTTCGGCGTGCACTTCATGCTCGCGGCGCTCGGCCCACAGCATGACGATGCCGCCGATCACCAACGCGGTGGCCACAGTGATCGGGTTGAACAGGTAATGGTGAATCAGGTCGGCAAAGATCACCCCCAGCACCACGGCCGGCAGGAACGCGATCAGCAGGTTGACCGTGAAGCGCTGGGCATTGCGCTGGGTCGGCAAGCCGGTGACCACGTCGAGGATCTTGCGCCGGAATTCCCAGACCACCGCGAGGATCGCACCCAGCTGGATGATGATGTTGAACGCCATGGCGCGTTCGCCGCCGAAGTCGAGCAAATCGGCGACGATAATCTGGTGGCCGGTGCTGGAGATCGGCAGGAACTCGGTAAGCCCCTCGACGACGCCAAGAATCAATGCCTGAATGGCGGTCCAAAAATCCATGCTTCCCCCAAAGGTCATGCGCTGTGGCATGCCTTATCAATCTTTTAATGGTTCACTGACGAGCGCACTCAAGTGCCCGGTGTTGACCATGGTCAATGCCGGCCTGCAAAAATTCTGTGAAAAATCAGGCAGTACTCAGGTTTTGCGATTTCAGGCCGAAAGCCTATCAGACAAGGCGTAAAAGTCGATGCGACGCCCACAATTATAAAAAGCCCGGAGTGACAGGACGATGAACAGTTTGCGCAATATGTCGATCAGCCGACGCCTCTGGATGATCCTGATCGTCGCCGTGCTGATGCTGATGGCCCTGGGTTTGCTGATGCTCAAGCAGATCCACGACGACCTGTACCAGGCCAAGCGCCAGCAGACCCAGCACGTGGTCCAGACCGCCAGCGGGATCCTGACGTTTTATCACAGCCTCGAAACCACCGGGGTTATGACCCGCGAAGCGGCGCAAAAACAAGCCCTGAGCGCGGTGCGCGGCTTGCGCTATGACCACGACGACTACTTCTGGATCAATGACCTCACCCCCGTGATGATCATGCACCCGGCCAACCCCAAGCTGGACGGCCAGAACCTCTCGGCCATCCGTGACCCCGACGGGTTTGCCGTGTTCAACGAGTTCGTGATCCTGGCCAAGGCCAAGGGGGCCGGCATCATCAACTACCGCTGGCCGAAGCCGGGTGCGGAGGCGCCGGTGGCGAAAACCTCGTATATCCAGTTGTTCGAGCCGTGGGGCTGGATCATCGGCTCCGGCGTGTACGTCGACGATGTGCAGGCCGAGTTCAACAGCCAAGTGTGGAAGGCCTCGCTTATCGTCCTCGGCATCGCACTGGTGATGGCCCTGCTGGTCTCGCTGATTGCCCGTAGCATCGTGCGCCCCTTGCAGGATGCGGTGAACGCCATGGGCAATATCGCCAGCGGCGAAAGCGACCTGACCCGCAGCCTCGATACCCACGGCCGCGACGAAGTCACCCAGCTGTCCCAGCACTTCAACACCTTCACGGCCAAGCTGCGCCAGGTCGTCAGCCAGTTGCAGGTGTGCGCCAACGCCCTGGGCCAGTCCTCCACGGAGCTGGGCAACAACGCGACCCAGGCCCATGACCGCAGCCAGCAACAGTCCCAGCAGATGGAACTGGTGGCCACCGCCATCAATGAAGTCACCTACGGCGTGCAGGACGTGGCCAAGAACGCCGAACACGCCGCCAGCGAAATGCGCGATGCCCAGGCCCAGGCCCAGCAAGGCCAGGTCAATATCGACAGCAGCCTGCAGCAGATCGACCAGCTCTCCACCACCATCAGCCAGGCCGTGGAAGTGATCCGCACCTTGTCCAGCGAAAGCACGCAGATCGGTGGTGTGTTGGAAGTGATCCGCTCCATCGCCGACCAGACCAACCTGCTGGCCCTCAACGCCGCCATCGAAGCGGCACGCGCCGGGGAACAAGGCCGTGGTTTTGCCGTGGTGGCCGATGAAGTCCGCCTGCTGGCCCAGCGCACGCAGAAATCCACCGCCGAGATCCAGGCGATGATCGAGCGCCTGCAAGGTCACTCGGAAGCCGCGGTCAAGGTGATCAGCGACAGCCACAGCGCCTCGCAACTGACCATCGAACAAGCCGGCCAGGCGGGTGCCAGCCTCACTGCCATCGGCCAGGCGCTGCACAACCTCAACGGTTTGAATGCCTCGATTGCCAGCGCTACCCTGCAACAGGCCCATGTGGTGGAAGACATCAACCAGAACGTCACCCAGGCTGCGAGCCTGTCCCACAGCACCGCAATGGCGGCCGAGCAGTCCAACGTGGCCAGCGTGCATTTACGCGGGCTGAGCGAGCAGCTCGACGGCCTCTTGCGCCAGTTCAAGGTCTAACACTGCTCCAGATGTGGGAGGGGGCTTGCCCCCGATGGCGATACATCAGTCTGCATATGTGCAGCTGACCCTCCGCTATCGGGGGCAAGCCCCCTCCCACATTTGCCTTACTGTGTTTTGAAGATTGCTGGCCTCTGGTTACAATCCCCGCCCTCTCCCACTCTCCCAAGGAACCGCCATGTCCGGGCTTGAACTGTTCGCCGCCGCCCTGGGGGTGATCGCTGTCTGGCTGACGGTCAAGCAAAACCCCTGGTGCTGGCCCATCGGCCTGGTGATGGTGTTGCTGTACACCTGGGTGTTCTATGACGTGAAGCTTTATTCCGACATGCTGCTGCAAGTGGTCTACGCCGCCCTGCAAGTCTACGGCTGGTGGCAGTGGACCCGCGCCGGCGAGGTCAGGCAAGGGCGCCAGGTCACCCGCCTGGGTTGGCCGGCAATCATGACCAGCATGACCATCGGTGCGGTCGGCAGCCTGCTGCTGGGCGCTGCGATGGCGCACTGGACCGATGCCGCCCAGCCCTGGCTCGACGCCGCCCTTACCGGCTTCAGCCTGGTGGCGCAACTGTGGATGGCGCAAAAACGCGTGCAATGCTGGCCGCTGTGGATCGCCGTGGATGTGATTTTCGTCGGGCTGTTCCTCTACAAGGGCTTGTACCTCACCGCTGCGCTCTATGCCCTGTTCACCGTGATCGCCGTGCAAGGCTGGCGTGAATGGCGCGCCGACCCGGCGTTGCGCGCATGAAGGTGGTGGTCCTCGCCGGTCCCGAGTCCAGCGGTAAAAGCTGGCTGGCCGCCGAACTGCACGCGCATTTCGGTGGGCTGATGGTCGGTGAGTACGTGCGATATTTCATCGACCGGCACCAGCGCGACACCCACCTGGGGGATATCCCGGCCATCGCCCACGGCCAACTGGCCTGGGAAGATGCCGCCCGCGCCCGGCAGCCGCGCCTGCTGGTCCTCGACACGCACCTGCTGACCAACAAACTGTGGAGCCAGACCCTGTTCGGCGACTACCCGGCATGGCTCGACGACGAACTGCTGGCGCGGCATTACGACCTGCACCTGCTGCTGTCGCCGGATGATGTGGAATGGACCGCCGACGGCCAGCGCTGCCAACCGGAACTGGCCGACCGCCAGGCGTTTTTCCAGGACAGTCTGGCGTGGATGCAGGCGCATCGACAGGCGGTGGTGGTCATCAGGGGGAGTTGGGAGGAGCGCCGCACCGCGGCGTTTGCTGCGGTAGAACAGCTGTTGTAGTGAGCGGGCTTGCCCCGCGCTGGGTGGCGAAGCCGCCCCAATAAAAAACACCGCAGCCTGCCAGACAGGACGCGGTGTTTGGTTTTAGGGGGGGGTTAGTAGCCCAGCGACAGGCCGGTATTACGCCGCGGGTCATTCGCGCCATAGAAGCGGTTGTTGCCCACCGGCTTGCCATCCAGGGACGGTGCGCCCACCAGGATCGCCGCCAAGTGGTTGGCGTCCTGCGGCCCGGCAAACTTGTGGCCCCAGCTTTCCAGAATCTTCTGGGTGTCCGGGCTGACCGCGAAGGTCTCCAGGTTGGTGGTTTCCGGCATCCATTGCTGGTGGAAACGCGGCGCGTCCACGGCTTCCTGGATGTTCATCTTGTAGTCGATGACATTCAGGATGGTCAGCAGGGTCGCGGTAATGATGCGGCTGCCACCTGGCGTACCTACGACCATCACGGCCTTGCCGTCCTTGGTCACGATGGTCGGGCTCATCGACGACAGCGGCGCCTTGCCCGGTGCGATGGCGTTGGCTTCCCCCTGCACCAGGCCGTACATGTTCGGCACCCCGACCTTGACGGTGAAGTCGTCCATTTCATCGTTGAGGATCACCCCGGTCTTGCTCGCCATCACGCCCGCACCGAACCAGTCGTTGAGGGTGTAGGTGACCGAGACCGCGTTGCCCCATTTGTCGACGATCGAGTAGTGCGTGGTGTTGTTGCCTTCGTGCGGTGACACACCCGGCTTGATCGCCTGGGAATCCCCGGCCTTGTGCGGCTCGATGGCGTCACGCAGTTTGGCCGCGTAGTTCTTGTCCAGCAGATGCTCGATCGGGTTCTTCACGAAATCCGGATCGCCCAGGTAGCTGTTACGGTCCACGTAGGCGTGGCGCATGGCTTCGATCTGATAGTGCAGGCCCTGGGCCGAGTGATAGCCCAAGTCGGCCATCGGGTAGCCTTCGAGGATGTTCATGATCTGGCAGATCACCACGCCGCCCGAGCTTGGCGGCGGTGCCGAGACCACGTGGTAGCCGCGGTAGTCGCACTCGATGGGCGCCAGTTCGCGGGTCTTGTACTTGTCCAAGTCGGCCTGGGTGATGATGCCCTTGCCGGCCTGGCTGGAATCCACCAGGGCCTTGGCGACCCAACCCTTATAGAAACCGTCGCTGCCCTTGGCGGAGATTTCCTTGAGGGTCCTGGCCAGGTCTTTCTGCACCAGCTTCTGGCCGACCTGCAGCGGCTGGCCGTTGTGCAGGAAAATCCCGCGCATATCCTTGTCTTTTTCGAACTCGCCGGTGGCGGTGTGCAGCAGGTCGATATCGCCCTGCTCCAGGGCAAAGCCGTTTTCCGCCAGCTTGATCGCGGGGGCAATCACCTGGGCGCGCTTGAGGGTGCCGTACTTGCTCAGGGCCAGCTCCATGCCGGACACGGTGCCAGGCACACCGACCGCCAGGTGTCCCTTGGCACTCAAGCCTTCGACCACATTGCCGGCCTTGTCCAGGTACATATCGGCGGTGGCCGCCAACGGGGCTTTTTCGCGGAAGTCGAGGAAGGTCTTGCGCCCATCCGCCAGTTGCACGGTCATGAACCCACCGCCGCCCAGGTTACCCGCCGCCGGGTACACCACCGCCAGCGCATAGCCGACCGCCACCGCCGCGTCCACCGCGTTGCCGCCGGCCTTGAGTACATCCACGCCGACATGCGTGGCCAAATGCTGGGCGGTCACCACCATGCCATTTTCACCGGCCACCGGGGCCTGGGAAGCGGCCTGTACGCCGCTGACGGTCAACACCAGGGCGGTGGCAATTAAGGTGCGGCTGAAGGGTTGGTATTTCATCCATGGCTACTCTAGTTATTGAGATGCACCAAAATAGCCCGTCCCGAATTTAATCCCCAGCGCAATGGCGTTTTTATTACAGAACCTGTCGGTCACAGAACGGCACGTGCAAAGCCGCGTTGCAGATCCTCGATCAGCGCGGCCACATCTTCCAGACCGATATGCAGGCGCACCACCGGGTTCAACGCACGGTCGGCCGCACTGTCGCGGTCGCGGGTGTCGGCCACGATGACCAGGCTTTCATAGCCGCCCCACGAAGAGCCCAGGCCAAACAGCTGCAAGCCGTCGATAAACCGCTCGACGTAAGCGGCCTCGGCATTCACCAGTTCAAACGACACCAAGCCATTGCTGCCGGTGAAGTCCCGACGCCACAACCCATGCCCCGGATGCCCGGGCAAGGCCGGGTGGAACACGCGCTTGACCTGCGGTTGCGCCTGCAACCACAGGGCGATGTCCACGGCCTGGCGTTCGTGCACATCCAGGCGCGAGGCCAGGGTGCGGGCGCCGCGCAGGATCAGGTAGGCGTCGTCGGCACTCACCGCGTTGCCCAAGGTGTCGCTCATCCTGCCCAGCGTCGGCCAGGCCGCCTGCGTGGTGCACACACTGCCCATCATCACGTCGCTGTGACCGCCAAGGTACTTGGTCAGGGCCATGATCGAAATATCCGCGCCCAACGCCAGCGGTCGGTACAGGTAGCCCGAGCCCCAGGTGTTGTCGACGGCGAGCAGGATGTCGCGTGGCTTGCACAACGCGGCAATCGCCGGCAGATCGCACAGCTCATACAACAGTGAGCCCGGTACTTCGGCGTAGACCAGCCGGGTATTGGCTTGCAGTTGCGCTTCCAGCCCCTTGCCATCGGGCGCGAAGTAGCTGACCTCGATGCCGAACGGCTGGAGGAACTCCCGTGCCAGCTTGCGCACCGGGGAGTACACCGCGTCGGTGATCAACACATGATCGCCGGGGCGCAGGTAGGCCAGGAACACCTGGGCCGCTGCCGCCAGGCCCGTGCCGTAGAGCCGCGTGCGAAAGCCGCCCTCCAGCTCGGTGACAAGGTCTTCCAGCGCATGGGAGGTCGGGTTGCCACGCGCGCCGTAGGTCAGCACCCGCTCGCCGTCGCGGCGGGCACGGGCGTCGCGCATCTGCGCCAGGTTGTCGAACAGCACGGTGCTCAAGCGCGTGACGGGTACGTTGACGGCGCGGCCGCCATGACCTTTTTCGGTACGCGCGGCATGGATCAAGCGCGTGCGCACCCGCGACACAGGTACCAGCGGCTTGAGGCTGGCGATTTCCGCTTCGCTCATTTGTGCGAGCAGGCCGATCTCCCAGGCCAGGTACTGGCGCGCGGCGTCCTTGTTGCCGCTGTGACGGTCGTGGGTGAAAAACAGGAAGTCGATACACTCGGCGTCCGGCGGCGTCTGCGGGTCTTGGTTGACCGGCAGGCCGGCCGAGACCCACGCGGCGAAGCCACCGTCGAGCAACCGGGCCGACAGGCCTTCGGCAGCAAAGGCCGCCAATGCCGGGTCATCCGCCACCAGCACCAAGGGACGATGGTCGGTCTTGAGCCGCGCACGAATCGACCAGCGGGAACCGGCAATATGGCCCTTGCGGTAGGCCATGCTCGGGCGCAGGTCGATCAGGTTCACATCACTCAATTCCAGCGCCAGGGCCTGGGCGCTGATCAGCGGCAACGGCTGATACGCCACTGGAGGCAACACCGGCAATACCAGGCCGCTGTCGATACCACCGCTCAGCACATAGGCTTGGTGCCCGAGTTGACGCAGCCAACTGGCGACAATCGGCGCACGCACGCCATCGCTGTCCACCAGCACGATGCGCGCCTGGCGCACGCCGATATACAGGTCGGTGGCCTGGATCAACTGCCCGCCCGGTGTATGTTGCGCGCCTGGCAACGAACCAAGGGCAAACTCTTCAGCGGTGCGCACATCACACAGGAACAGGCTGCGTTGCGCGTCATCCGCCCATTGTCGAACCTGATCCGCCGATACCGTCACCACCCCTGCCCGCTCGGCCAATTGCCGCGCAGCCAGGCGCTGCCGAGCCAGGTCAGTGCTGACCTGATCGGCATAGCGCCGCGTACTGCCATGTTCCAGCTGGAAATCCTCCAGGTACCAGCCCTGGGTACCGTTTTCCAGGGCATAGATGGGGTTTTTCAAGCCCAGGTTGATCAGGGTCTGGGCGCCGATAATGCTGCGGGTGCGTCCGGCGCAATTGACCACGATGGGCGTGCTGTCATCCGGCACCAGATCATGCACGCGATAGCCCAACTCACCGTTGGGGCAGCAGATGGAACCGGGGATGGTCATCTTGCGGTATTCATCGAACGGTCGCCCGTCCAGCACCACCAGCGGCTCGCCGCGCGCCTGCCAATCCGCCAGCTGGCGCGCAGTGACATGGGGCGTGTGACTGGCCTCCTCCACTAACTCACCAAAGGCCTTGGACGGCACATGCACACCGGCAAACAGCTGCAACCCCGCCGCCTGCCAACCCTCGGCACCGCCCTCCAGCACATGCACGCGGCGGTAGCCCAGCGCCTGCAAACGCGCGGCAACCAGCGCCGCCACCTCGCCGCCATCCTGGTCATAGATCACCAGCCGCACCTGCGGGTTGGGCGCCAGGCGGCGTGCCTCCAGCTCCAGGCGGCTATAGGGCAGGTTCACCCCATGGAACAGGTGGGCTTCGCCGTATTGCCCGTGCTCGCGCACGTCGAACACGGCGATTTCCTGCCCGTCGAACAGCCATTGCTGCAGTTGACGTGGGGTGATGGTCTGGCTCATGGAAGTCCCAACAATTAAGAGAAAAGTGGCTGCAACGCTTCAGGCATAAGCCTTGATCGACGGCGCCATCTGCGAGGCGTTGTAGTTGAGGATACGGCCGTCCGCGTCCACGCCGTAGCGGCCATTGAGGGATTCCAGCGGCAAGCCATACAGGTGGAAATGCAACGTTGCCTGCTCACCTTCAACCTTGATGCCATGCAGGTCTTCACCGAGGAACGAGATCGACGTGCCCGGCTGCACGATCACTTCCTTCTCAAGGCTCAGGGTGGTGAAGCCCGGCTCGCGACCTTCGTCATTGCGTGCATAGACGTAGTTGATCTCCTGGCCTTCCACCGCGCTGATGATCGCCCAGGTCTCATGGTTGTGCGGCAGCGTGCTTTTGCCCGGCAACAGCGAGTTGAGGTACAGGGTCGGCGTATCGCCGTCGTCGTTCAGGCGATAGCGGAATGCGGTGCTGCCCTGCCCTGGCACAGGTGCGGGGAATGCCTCGAAGTTGAACAGGTCGCGGCGCTCGGCCAATTGCTCCAGCAGGCCGACGATTTCCACCAGGGCCGCGCGGTCTACGCCGCGCTGGTTGATGACGCGGATCTGCTGCAAAAACGCCTCGATCACGGCGGCACGGTTTGCGTTGCTCATCACGGTTTTCCTCTTATCAGACTGACAGGCTGTAACGGCTCAAATGGGTCAACAGGTACGGGTCATGGTGGATGGGGCCACGGCGCCCCGAATCGCCCAAGGCATGGCGCAGGAACGTCTGGGTGCGTTCGTTGCCCGGGTTCTGGAAGATCTGCGTGGCGCTGCCATGCTCGACAATCACGCCGTTTTCGGTGAAGTACACGACGTCGCTGATCTCTTCGGCGAAGCGCATTTCATGGGTGACCAGCACGCAGGTCATGCCCTCTTCGGTCAACTCGCGGATCACCGTCAGCACTTCGCCGACGGTTTCCGGGTCGAGCGCCGAGGTCACTTCGTCAAACAGGATCAGCTCCGGGCGCATCGCCAGGGCGCGAGCAATCGCCACGCGCTGCTGCTGGCCGCCGGATAACTGGCCGGGGTACGCATCGGCCTTGTGCTCCATGCGCACCTTGGCCAGCAGCGCCCGCGCGTCTTTTTCCGCATCGGCACGGCTGCGACCGAGCACCTTGCGCGGGGCGATCACCAGGTTTTCCAGCACCGACAAGTGCGGGAACAGGTTGTATTGCTGGAACACAAAGCCGACGCGCTTGCGCAGCTCGATGCGCTGGGCTTCCTGGACCAGGGTGTCGACCTGGGTCTGGTCCACGCGAATGCTGCCGCGCTGGGGCTGCAACAGCCCGGTGATGCAGCGCAGGATCGTCGACTTGCCCGAGCCCGACGGGCCGATGATCGACACGGCCTGCCCGCGCAGCACGTCGAGGTCGATGCCCTTGAGCACCGGGTTGGCGCCGAACGACAGGTGCACATCCCGCAGGCTCACCAAGGGTTCAGTAGAAGGCATAACGGCGCTCCAGGTGTTGGGTCAGGCGGGAAATCGGGTAGCAGTAGGCAAAGAACAGCACCAGCAGGCTCAGGTAGATCACCACGGTAAAGCCGGTCATGTTCACGGTGTTGCTGGCGATCTGCGCGGTGTCGATCACATCATGCACACCCACCAGCGAGGCCAGCGCGGTGCCCATGGTGACCACCGCGTAGAGGTTCATCCACGGCGGCAACATGCGCTTGAAGCACTGCGGCAGGATGATCGAGCGAAACAGCTGGCCACGGGTGAATGCCAGGGACCGCGCGGCCTCCCATTGGGTGCTGGGGATCGAGCCGATGGCGCCCCGGAAGATTTCCGCGACATTGGCGCTGGCCGGCAAGGCCAGGCCGAGGGTGACCTTGATCCAATCGGGGAACGACACGTAGCTGCTGCCGATCCGGATCTCGAACGGGAACACATAGGTGGTGAAGTAGATCAGCACCAGCCATGGCGCATTGCGAAACACCTGCACCCACAGCCGCGCCACAAAGCCCAGGGGCGACAATGCCAATGCACCGATCAACAGGCCCAGCACCGAACCCATGCCGATCGCCAGCAGGCTGATCAGAATATTCTGGCCAAAGCCTGCGACCAGCGCCGGCGACCACTGCCACAACGCCGACAGCACGGGAAATGAATCAATGGCCATAGCCGGGCATCCTCAGGCGCGCTTCAAGCCAGCGCCCCACACAATTGACGATAAAACTCAGCAGGCCGAAAAAACCCAGGATCAGGAGCATCAGCTCCAGCACGTTGTCACTCTGGGTCCAGATCATGATCGCCGCGTAGGTGATGTCGCCCACCGCAATCGCGGAGGCCACGGCGGTCATCTTCACCAGGTCAATCAGGTTGTTGATCAGCGACGGCAAGGCGAAGCGCAGCGCCAGGGGCAACTGCACATTCCACAGCAATTGGCGGCGGCTGAAGGCCAGGGAGCTGGCGGCCTCAAGGGTCACGGCAGGCACCGCTTCGATGCCGGCGCGCAAGGCCTCGGCATGGAACGCGCCCTTGTGCAGGGAAATCACGATCACCACCCAGGCGAACGGCGTGAGCGGGTTGGCCGCGCCGACCGCCTGGGTCAGCAGCATGTTCAACACCAGGAACGCGCAGTACAGCTGCACCAGCGTCGGCGTGTTGCGCGTGACCTCCACAAACACCCGCGCCGGCTTGGCCAGCCACGGGTTGCCTGAAGTCAGCATCGCCGCCAGTGTGATCCCCGCCAGCAGGCTGCCGAGGATGGTGAACAGGCACAGCAGGCCGGTGGTCAGCGCGCCCTGGACCAGGCTGCCGCGCTGATAGGCGTCCAGCAGGAAGGTGTAGTTCAGGCCGATACGCGCGGCCCAATCGACGAAAAGCTCCATCATTGCAATTTTCCGCAGGCTGTCGCGATACGCCGCCCGGCTTCGGCAACGCTGTCGGTCGCAGTGGCGATGGACAGGCGGAACCACGGCGACAGGCCATAGGCACCGCCCGCCACGCCGGCCACGCCTTCCTCCAGCAACCAGGCCACCACATCGGCATCGTTGTCGATGCGCTGGCCGTCCGGACGAGAACGCCCCACCAGCCCGGCGCAACGCACGAAGACGAAGAAGCCGCCTTGGGGCTCGAGTACATCCAGTCCATCGATATTTTTCAGCGCCTCGACCAGCATGTCGCGGCGCAATTGATAGGCTGCGACCTGCTCCGCGAGGAAGTCCAACCCGCCGGTATACGCCGCCAACGCTGCGGCCTGCCCCACCGATGAGGCGCCGGAAGTGGATTGGGATTGCACCACCGCCATGGCGTCGGTGAGGGTTTTCGGCCCCGCCCCAAAGCCGATGCGCCAGCCGGTCATGGCATAGGTCTTGGACACGCCGCCCACCAGCAGGCAGCGCGCCTGCAAATCCGGCGCGACATTCAACAGGCTCTGCGCCGGGCGACCATCGAAGCGGATGTGCTCATACAGCTCGTCCAGCAGGATCAATACGTGGGAATGACGCCGCAGCACCTCGGCCAGCGCCTGCAGCTCGGCTTCGCTGTACACCGCGCCACTGGGGTTGCCGGGGCCATTGAGGATCAGCCAGCGTGTGCGTACGCCGATGTGCTGCTCCAATTGCGCGGGCAGCAGCTTGCAGCCCTGCTCCAGGCCGCATTCGATAAACACCGGTTCGCCGCCATTGAAACGCACGCTGTCCGGGAAAGACGGCCAATACGGCGTCGGCACCAGCACTTCATCGCCGTCATCCAGGGTGGCGGCGAAGGCATTGAAGATGATCTGCTTGGCGCCATTGGCAATCACGATGGACGCCAGCGGGTAGTCGAGTTGGTTTTCTTCGGCCAGCTTGCGCTGCACCGCGACGCGCAAGGCTTTAACGCCCGGCGTCGGTGTGTATTTGGTCGCGCCGGCAGCGATGGCTGCGCAGGCGGCCTGCTTGATGTGCTCGGGCGTGTCGAAATCCGGCTCGCCGGTGGTGAGGTCAAGGATGTCGCGACCGGCATCGCGCAATTCAGTCGCGCGGGATTTGGCCGCGGCGTTGGCGGACAGCGACACTCGCTGCACGCGCCGGGACAGGCGTACGGTCATGGCTGAACCTCGAGGACTTTGCCGGGGTTGAGCAGGTTGTGCGGATCCAGCGCCTGCTTGATGCGGCGCATCAGGTCCAGTTCCACCGGGCTTTTATAGCGGCCGAGCAGGCCGACCTTGCGCTGGCCGATGCCATGCTCGGCGCTGATCGAACCGCCGTGGGCGTGGGCGCTGTCATGCACCAGCGCGCTCAATTGCGCGTAATGGGCCATATGCGCTTCCACCGTCGAATCCAGCGGATGGGCCACGTTGTAATGCAGGTTGCCGTCGCCCAGATGGCCGAAGGTGAAGTTGCGCACGCCGGGGAAATGTTCCTGGAGCACTGCATCGGTGTGGGCAACGAAGGCCACCACCTGAGAAATCGGCACCGAGATGTCGTGCTTCATGTTGCCCCCGGCACGCTTCTGCGCCTCGCTCATGTTCTCGCGCAGCAGCCACAAGGCGTCGCTTTGCGCCAGGCTCTCGGCGATCAGGGCGTCGGCGATCAATGCGTGTTCGAAGGCTTCTCCGAGCACGCGCTCAAAGGCCTCGCGGGCATGGCCTTCGCCATGGTTATCCGAGAGTTCGATCAAGGCAAACCAGGGTTGGCGCGCGCTGCTGAACGGCTGGGGACCGTCAGGGAACTGGTCGCGCAGCAAGGCCAGGCAATCGGCGCTGAGCAATTCGAAAGCGGTGAGATTGGCGCCAAAACCGGCACGGGCGTGGGACAGGAACGCCACCGCCTGGGCCAGCTCATCAAAGGCCAACAATGCGGTGGCCTGGGCCTTGGGCAGCGGGAACAGCTTCAAGGTGGCGGCAGTAATAATGCCCAGGGTGCCTTCGCTGCCGATGTACAGGTCGCGCAGGTCGTAGCCGGTATTGTCCTTGCGCAAACCGCGCAGGCCATGCCAGATCTCGCCTTCGGCGGTGACGACCTCCAGTCCCAGGGTCAGCTCACGGGTGTTGCCATAGCGCAGCACGGCGGTACCGCCGGCATTGGTACCGAGGTTGCCGCCGAGGGTGCAACTGCCTTCGGCGCCCAGGCTCAACGGAAACAGACGACCGGCCTCGCGGGCCAGGTCCTGGATGTTTTGCAGGATGCAGCCGGCTTCTACCGTGAGGGTGTCATTGTCGGTATCGACATTGCGCACACGGTTCATGCGGTCGAGCAACAGCAACACCGAGCGCCCGCTGGCATCCGGCGTCGCGCCGGCCATCAGGCCGGTGTTGCCGCCCTGCACCACGATGGGCGCTTTCAACGCCACACAGGCACGCACCACCGCGGCAACTTCTTCGGTATTCCCTGGGTGCACCGCCGCTACCACCCGCCCGCTATAACGGCCCTGTTTATCGGTGAGGCGGTGCGCCGCCTCATCACTGGTTTGTACATGGGCCGCGCCGAGCAGTTGTTGCAAGGTGGCGAACAGCGCATCACTCATGGCTGAACTGCTCATGCAGGTCGCGCAAGGCCTGGGACGGGGCCATGCCGGTGCGCTCGCCGAGGGCGATCAGGAAGCCGCTTTTATGCCAGCCCTTCACGATGGCATCGAGTCTGGCCTGGGTGTCGTGCTCGCCCTTGCGAATCCAGATCACCGATTTCGACGGGATCAAATCGCCAGGCAACGGGATTTCATAACCGGCCCACTCGGCATCGCTGAGCAGCGCATGCATGGTCGGGCTGACATGTACGGCGGCCACGCAACCATTGCCACGCAGCGAGAGCAGCGATTCGGATTGGCTGCGGAACGCCTTGATCTGCGCGCCGTAGGTCTCCTGCAAAGGCTTGATGAAGTTGCTGCCCTGGGACACGCACACCGGCTGGCCCTTGAGGTCGGCCCACTGCTGGATGCCGGCGCCTTTGCGAATCAACGCAGCGCCGCCGACTTCTTCATAGGGCGTGGGCACGTAGTCGAGGATTTCGGCGCGCTCTTCGGTGAACTGCATATTGGCGATCAGGATGTCGACCTTGCCCTGTTGCAGGAACTGCACGCGGTTGGGCGCCAGCACCGAGACAGTCTGGGTCTCGACACCCAGCGCCTGGCCGATGCCTTTGGCCAGCTCGACGTTGTAGCCCAGGTGTTCGCCGGTCTTGGGATCAATGGTGCCGAACGGCGGGCCGCTGAGGATCACGCCGACGCTGATGACGTGGCGTTGCTGGACCTTGTCGAGGGTGGCGTCGGCGTGGGCGAAGCCCGCGCACAGGGCCAGGCCGAGTGCGGTGAAGGTTTTCAGGTTCATGCTCAGGCGCCCTTGAACTGTTTCTGCAACTCCACCAGGGCCGGCGATGCCGGGCTGATGCGGTTGCGGGTCTGGGCCTCGATCAGCCAGCCGCTGCGGTGCAGTTCCTTGACGATCGGATCGAGCCTGGCCTGGGTGTCATTCTCGCCGCGACGGGTCCAGATCACCGACGGTGCCGGGTTGAGCTCCGGACCAAGGACGCGGTAGTCCTTCCATTCGGCACTGTCGTTGATCAATGGGTTGATCAGGGTAGAGTCGTGCACCGCCGCGACGCAGTTGTTGCCCCGCAGGGCCAGCAGCGATTCGGACGAACTCTTGAACGCCTTGAGCTGCGCGCCGAACTCGGTCAGCGGCTTGACGTAGCTGCTGCCCTGGGAGGTGCACACGGGCTGGTCCTTGAGGTCTTCCCAGCGGGTGATCTTGCTGTCTTTGAGCACCGCAGCCGCACCGCCGACGCGGTAGAACGGCGTCGGCACGAAGCCAAGGATTTCACCGCGTTCGGCGGTCCATTCCATATTGGCGATGAGCAGGTCGACCTTGCCCTGTTGCAGGAACTGCACGCGATTGGCCGGCAATACCGGCACCAGCTGCACCTCGGCCTTAAGTTGACGGCCCAGCTCATTGGCCAGGTCGACGTTCAAGCCCTTGGGCTGTTGCGTGGCCGGATCGATGCTGCCAAACGGCCCGCCGGACAACAACACGCCCACCACCAGCACATGGCGCTGCTCGATCTTGTCCAGGGTCGCATCGGCCTGCGCCGCCACACTGCCGCCCAGGGCGATCATCGACCCCAGGGCCACCGGCAACCATTTCTTCAACATCATTGGACTTCCCCCTGGCGAATGATCGGCGTACCCCGACCTGATGGAGGGGCATGCTAGGGAGAGTGCGCGGGCAACGGAAATGCAAATATCTCATATCGTTATAACTTGCCGTGTCCGCCCCGCCTTCGTTTTTGGCATAACCCTTTATTTATTGATCCACGCAAAAATAATCTTCAGAAAAGCATAAATATCTGTAATGTTTAACTTCACGTCCTTGATATAAAACCGCCCCTGGAAATGGCCATGTCGACCCTCGACCTTGAACTCCTGCGCACCTTTATCGCCGTGGTCGACCACCACAGTTTCGCCGAAGCCGGCACGCACCTGGCGCGCACCCAGTCGTCCGTGACCCAGCATATGCAGCGCCTGGAGCAGCAAGTGGGGGTCAGCCTGTTCGAGAAGCGCGGCCGGCAAAAACAACTGACCGAGCCCGGCCTGCAACTGCTGCGTCATGCGCGGCAGATGCTGGCGCTGAATGACGATGCATTGAATTCCCTGCGCGAGAGCAGCCTGAGCGGTGTGCTGCGCATCGGCTCGCCCCACGATATTGCCGACACCATCCTGCCGCCGATCCTCAGTCATATCGCCCGCTCGGCGCCGCGCCTGCGCCTGGAGATCGACGTGGGCCGCAGTCCGTTCCTGATGGACGACCTGCACCGGGGCAAGGTGGACATGGTGATCTCCACCCGCGCCGACCCTAACCTGGAAGGCTTTGCACTGCGTACGTCGCCGGTGTGGTGGATCTGTTCGGCGCAGTACATCCACCAGCCGAGCGAGCCGCTGCCGCTGATCCTGGTGGATGAGCCGAGCATCTACCGGCGCTACGCGCTGGAGGCGCTGGAACGGGCGAACATTCCCTGGCGCCAGGCGTACCTGGCCTCGAACCTGATCGGGATTAAAGCGGCCACTCGCGCGGGCCTGGGGGTGACGCCGCGCAGCATGGAAATGCTCGGCCCGGACATGCGCGTGCTGGGCGAAACGGATGGGTTGCCGAGGTTGCCGGAGGTCACGTATTACCTGTGGATTCGGCCGAATACGGCGAACCCCATTGCGCGCAAGGCGTATGACTTGATTCGGGGCAGCCAGGGCCTGTAAAGACGGGGCTGGCATCTGGATTTTATCCCGTTAGAATCATCGCCATTCCCGCCTGCCCTCCCTGACACGAGCCCCTTCATGAGCTTTGATTTCGATACGATCCACCCCCGCCTCGGCACCGGCAGCACCAAGTGGAACCGCTACCCGGCCGATGTGTTGCCGATGTGGATCGCCGACATGGACATCGCCGCGCCGCCCGCCGTGCTGCAGGCCCTGCACGCGCGCCTCGACCAGCAGATTCTCGGCTACAGCGTGGCCGGCCCGGATGTACGCGAGGCCATCGTGGCCGACCTGTGGGCCAAGTACGCCTGGCGCGTGCAGCCCGACGACCTGCTGTTCCTGCCTGGCGTTGAGCCTGGCTTCAATATGGCGCTGCACGCCTTCGTCCAACCGGGCCAGCCGGTGGTGCTGCAAACCCCCAACTACCGGCCGATTCGCCTGGCGCCCGGCCACTGGAACCTGCCGCGTATCGAAGTACCATTCCAATTGCGCGGCGCTGAATACATCACGCCAATGCCCGCCCTGCGCGAGGCCCTGACCGGCGCCGGCGCACTGCTGCTGAGCAACCCGCACAACCCCATCGGCAAGGTCTTCCCCCGTGAAGAACTGCTGGCCCTGGCCACTGCCTGCCTGGAAAACGGCGCGCTGATCATCAGCGACGAAATCCACGCCGAACTGTGCTTCGACGGCCGCCGCCACATCCCCACCGCCAGCCTCAGCCCCGAGATTGCCCAGCGCACCATCACACTGATGTCGGCGAGCAAGGCCTACAACGTAGCCGGTTTGAAGACCTGCTTTGCGGTGATCCAGAACGCCGAGATCCGCGAGCGCTTCAACCAGGCCCGCTGCGGCATGGTCGACAGCGTCAGCCCCCTGGGCCTGGAAGCCACCCGCGCCGCCTACAGCCATTGCGGCGCATGGCTCGACGCGCTGAAGCACTACCTGCAAGCCAACCGCGATTACCTGCTCGACGCCGTGCAAACCCGCTTGCCCGGCGTGGTGATGCATGCGCCGCAAGGCACCTTCCTCGCCTGGCTGGACTGCAGCGCCCTGGGCCTGGACGACCCACAGCAGTTCTTCCTGGAGCAGGCCAAGGTCGGGCTGAGTGCGGGGATCGAATTCGGTGACGACAGCCAGCAGTTCGTACGCCTGAACTTCGGCTGCCCACGGGCTTTGCTGGAAGAGGGTCTGCAACGCATGGAGCGTGCGCTGCAGCAGCGCTGAGGCAGGCTTTATGGATGGGGGAGCGGCGCTCCCACATCCGGTGGGTGTCACAGCTTGGCGATGGACACTTCGGTGGACTTCACGAAGGCAATCACTTCGCTGCCCACCTTCAATTCCAGGTCACGCACCGAGCGGGTGGTGATCACCGAGGTGACGATGCCGGACGCGGTTTGCACGTCAATTTCGGACACCACCTCCCCCAGCAGGATTTCCTTGATCACGCCCTTGAACTGGTTGCGCACGTTGATCGCTTTAATGGTCATGTCGGCTTTCCTTTTGGCTGTTGGGTCAATCCGCACGAATGCGCAGGCCTTCAAAGTGCGCTATCGCGTAGAACATTAAAAGGAATATATAACTCTTTATTTATTCCATAAAAACATATGCGCACTGTTGCCTCACCAACAGCCGATCAACAATTTGCTCCCCCCGTAGCAGCTGCGGATTTGGATAAGGCGATATTTACGGTTAAGACGATATCTACGCGGGGTAGCGGTGACCTTGGCATAGAGACTGCATATTCCTTTAAAGCATGATGAGACATTAAAAATCATCCTTCTGAATATAAGAAAAGCCTTCTCTCAACGCCTTGTCCGGAGCTGTTCCATGAACCCCTTCACCCAGCGTCTACTCGGCACCTGCGCCCTCATCCTGAGCCTGCAAGCGCATGCCTATGCCGCCGAAACCGATCCCGCCGAAGTCAACCTCGACTACGCCTACTACTCGCCGGTCAGCCTGGTGCTCAAGCACTTCGGCTGGCTGGAACAGGCCCTGCCCCACAGCAAGGTCGGCTGGGTACTCAGCCAGGGCAGCAACCGCTCCCTGGAATACCTCAACAGCGGCGGCGTGGATTTCGCTTCGTCCGCCAGCTTGTCCGCCGTGTTGAGCCGCGCCAATGGCAGCCCGATCAAATCGGTGTACGTCTACAGCCGCGCCGAGTGGACCGCCCTGGTGGTGCGCAAGGACTCGCCGCTCAACAGCGTCAGCGACCTGAAGGGCAAGAAAATCGCCGCGACCAAAGGCACCGACCCGTACCTGTTCACCCTGCGCAGCCTGCAACAGGCCGGGCTGAAAAAAGACGACGTGGAACTGGTGCACCTGCAACACCCGGACGGCCGCACCGCCCTGGAAAAAGGTGACGTGGATGCCTGGGCCGGCCTCGACCCGCACATGGCCGCGAGCGAAATCCAGGCCGGTTCGCGGCTGTTGTACCGCAACAAGGATTTCAACAGCTACGGCGTGGTGAGCGTCACCGAGCAGTTCGCCAAGGCGCACCCACAGACCATCACCAAGGTGCTCGGGGCGTATGAAAAAGCCCGGGATTGGGCGGTGAAGCACCCCGATGAATTCGCCAGGTTGCTGGCGGATGAATCCGGCCTGCCGCTGGAAGTAGCCAAGCTGCAGTTGTCGCGCACCGATCTGAGCGCGCCGTTGTTGAGCGCCAAGGATGTGCAGTCGTCGAAGGCGGCGGCGCCGATCCTGGTGTCCGAGGAATTGGTGCGTCGTGGGGTGAATGTGGACCAAGTGATCGATCAACTGATCGACCCTTCGTTCGGCCAAACCCTGTCGAAGCAATAAGGGGCGCGTGATGACCAGCAAAAGCCAGGCATTGCCCCTTCCGGTCCCCGCGGTCAGCCAGCGCAGCGCCTGGCCACGACGGTTCAAAGGCTTGGCCTTGCCGGTGCTGATCCTGGTGATCCTGGAAGGGGTCGTGCGGGTGGGCTGGCTGCCGTCCTACCAGATGCCGGCGCCCAGCGAGATCGCCGTGACCCTCACCGACCTGGCCGAGGGCGCCTTGTGGAAACACATCAGCGCCAGCCTCGCCCGCGTGCTGCTGGGCTTTGCCATAGGCACCAGCCTGGCCCTGGTGTTCGCCGCCTGGGTCGGTTTGAGCCGTGAAGCCGAAGCCTATCTGGAGCCGACCTTCGCCGGCCTGCGTTCGATCCCGAGCCTGGCCTGGGTGCCCTTGCTGCTGCTTTGGCTGGGCATCGATGAAACCTCGAAGATTGTGCTGATCGCCATTGGCGCGTTTTTCCCGGTGTACCTCAATGGCGTCGCGGCGATTCGCGATATTGATCGCAAGCTGGTGGAAGTCGGGCAAATGTACGGTTTCAGTCGCCGCCGCCTGGTGCGCCGGATCCTGCTGCCCGCCGCCCTGCCCGGCCTGTTCACAGGGTTGCGCAGTGGCTTGAGCCTGGCGTGGATGTTCCTCGTGGCGGCCGAACTGATCGCGGCGACCAAGGGCCTGGGTTACCTGCTCAGCGATGGGCGGGAAACCTCACGGCCCGACATTGTGCTGGCCGCCATCATCGTATTGGCGCTACTGGGCAAGGTCAGCGACGGCCTGCTCGCGGCGGTGGAGAAACGCTGCCTGGCCTGGCGCGACACCTTCACTGGCCAAGGAGCGGAACAATGAGTACCCAGCCGTTATTGGACATTCGGGTGGAGCGTAAAAGCTTTGCCAGCACCACCGTGCTGAAAGACGTGCGCCTGGCCTTGCAGCCGTGCGAAGCGGTCAGCCTGCTGGGCCCCAGTGGCTGTGGCAAAAGTACCCTGCTGCGGATCGTCGCCGGGTTGGAAAAGGACTTCCAGGGCGAACTGCGCAGCCCTGACGGCGACGTGGCGTTCGTGTTCCAGGAACCGCGCCTGATGCCCTGGCTCACGGTGGAGCAGAACATTGGTTTCAGCGATGACAACCGCTACGACAAGGCCTGGGTCACACAATTGATCGAGGAAGTCGGCCTCAAGGGCTTCGCCCAGGCGCTGCCCAAGGCGTTGTCCGGCGGCATGGCACAGCGGGTGGCGATCGCACGCGGCCTGTATTCACGTCCGCAGGTGCTGTTGCTGGATGAACCGTTCAGTGCGGTGGATGCCTTCACCCGCATGAAGCTCCAGGACTTGCTGCTGCAACTGGCTACGCACCACGCCATCGCCCTGTTGCTGGTGACCCATGATGTGGACGAAGCGCTGTACCTGAGTGACCGGGTACTGGTGATGGACAACCGGCCCAGCAGCATTCGCCAGGAGCTGACGGTCGACCTGCCGCATCCGAGGGATCGGCGTGACCCGCTGCTGGCCCGGCTCAAGGCGCTGGCCTTGACCGAGTTGCAGCGTGCCCACGTGATCTGAGGACTACTCGTAACCTGTGGCGAGCCCAGCGCGGGGCAAGCCCGCTCACCACAGCAAGCCCACTCACCACAATAAGCCTGTTCACCACAACAAGCAGGCAGGCCACAAAACCGCATCATGCCGCCTTGCGCAGGCTCACCCAATAGCGGGTTCGAGCTTGCACCTCCAGCCCCAGGGTCGAGGCCAGCAGGTTGAGGATGCGGTCGGTGTCATCCAGGCGAAAACTGCCGGTCACCCGCAGCGTTTCCAGGCTGGGATCCCAGCGCAATACGCCGGGGCGATAGCGTTCCAGCTCGCGCAGAAAATCCCCCAGCAACTGGTTCTGTGCGGTCAACACGCCGTCGCGCCAGCCTAATTGCAGCACATCGAAGGGCACCGAGGTGCCAAGCCCGGCGGCTTTCAACGGCGCTTGCTGGCCCCCCTGCAATGTAGTCAAGTTTGCGCTCAAATCACGCACCTGCACCGCGCCCTTGAGCACCGACACCAGGCAGCCGGAAGGCAGTTGCCGCACGCACACCTCGGCCTGGCTGACGAGCAATTGGCCGTAGCGGGTTTGCACCGTCATCGCCGCCGTGCCCGGAACGTTCAGCGCCAGCTCACCGTCGACCAGGGTGATGCGCCGTTGTGCCAGGTCCACGTCTACGGCTGTGGCGGTATTGAGTTGCAGGCTGCCACCCTCGGCCAACGGCATTCGTTTGCGCTCGCCAGTGGCAGTGTGCAAGTCGGCACGCCAGGCTTCGATGGGCAACTGGCGGCTGATCAGCCAGGCCGCCGGCACCAGCGCCGCCACCCCCAGGGCGCGCTTGAGCACGGCACGTCGCCCCGGTTGCGGGCGGTCGAGGCTGGCCATGGCGAGCGCCTGGGGCAAATCGCTGAAACGCTGGCGCAGGGTTTGGGCTCTTTGCCAGGTTTGTTCATGCTGGGGATGGCTGTCGCGCCAGTGCTGCAAGGCGGCGTGATCGCGCTCGGTGGCCGCGCCGGATTCGAGCAGCGCCAGCCACTGGGCGGCGGCACGCGCGACGTCGCGGCTCACAGCTCCACCAGCAAACAATGCTCGTAGGCCTGGGCCATGTAACGCTTCACCGTACGTTCGGACACGTCAAGACGCTCGGCAATCTCGCGGTAACCCAGGCCTTCCAGCTGGCTCCATAGAAACGCACGGCGCACCAGCACGGGCAAGCCGTCGAGCAATTCATCCAGGGCTTGCAGGGTTTCCAGCACCAGCCAGCGCTGTTCGGGCGACGGCACACAGGCGTCGGGCAAGGTGGCCAGGGCATTCAGATACGCCTGTTCGAGGCTGCGGCGCTGATGAAAATTCACCAGCAGGCGCTTGCCCACCGTCACCAGGTACGCCCGGGGTTCCTGCATCTGCGCAATCGGCTGCGCACTGGCAAGCACCCGCAGGAACGTATCCTGGCTCAGGTCGGCCGCATCCCAGGCATTGCCCAGGCGCCGCCGCAGCCAGCTTTCCAGCCAACTGCGATGGTCACGGTACAAGCTCGATAGCGTCAGTTCAGGAGCGTGCGTGGGGACAACAGCATCATTCATGGCAACAACCTGCACGGCGCGATTGAGTCTCAAATGAGATTCATTCTATTTAATATCGTGCCGGGACACCATGATCTTTTCAACTTCGCGTTTATACGGACGCCTCGGCATCAAACACCCGCCCACGCCCCACGACACTGCCTGGCACCAACAGCGCCCCAGGCGCCAGCACCGCGTTAGCGCCGATCCGGCATTGATCCCCCAGCAACGCGCCGAACTTGTCGCAGCCGCTGCGCTGCAATACCCCGTCAACCCGTACCAGCACTTCCTTGTCGTCCCGCTCGTTGCGGTAGTTGGCGACGATACTTCCCGCCTCGAGGTTGACCCCATGGCCCAGCACTGAATCACCGACAAAGTTGAAGTGGGCCAGTTTGCTGCCGCTGAACATGAAGGTGGTTTTCAGTTCGGCGCCGGGGCCGATGATGCAGTGCTCACCCACCCAGCACCCACCGCGCAGCAGCGAGCCGCTGGCGATAAAGCAATGGGCGCCGATGATCAGGGGCGGCTTGAGCAAGGCACCGGGTTCGACGATGGCGGTACGGTGGATGGCGACTTCGTCCTTCACGCTGTACTCGTCGGCCGGCAGTTCGGCGAGCATCTGGCGAACAACGGCCGGCGCCTGGGCGACCAGGGCCCAGGGCGCGAAGCCGGCCCACGGAGCCAGGGGAGATTGAGCAAGGTTGGCGATGTAGTCGGTGAGTCGAATCAAGGTCAAGCCCTCACGTGGTCAGAGACAGTCAAGAAACCCCACATTGGCGATCATTCGACCTCGAGTACAGCACTTCCAGGCCCTCGCCTCTCACAGACCGCGCTTGCGCAACCACTGCAAAAAGCCCGTCTTCACCGGCACCACCGGCGCTTCCTGGGTCAGGACCTGAGCGGCGTGCAGGCGGAAATCCAGCAGCGCCTTCATCGCCTCACCGATGTCGTGGCGCGCGTCCAGGCACGGTTTCAAGTATTCATTCTCGATGCGGTACAGCGTGCAGAAGGTCTTGGCGGAAAAATCCGCCAGCGCAGCCTGGTCGGACAGAATCCCGGCCTCGCCAATCACTTCTCCCGGCCCCATGCGCCCGGCTTCGAATACATGGCCGCCCTTGGTCAACATCACCGAAACCACGCCGGACTCGACAATAAACAAATGATCGCTGACCTCCCCCGCCGGCAGGATCATCTCGCCAGCGCGGTAGGTGTGCAGGGTCATGTTCTGGCTGAAGGTGTCTTTCTCTTCCTGGCGCAGGGTGGAGAAAATCGACGAACGCTCCAGCAACGCCCGCGCGGCGGACATGGCTGGCGGCGCGCTGCTTTCGGTGGCGGACAGCACAGCCACGCCCGCCGCTTGCAGGTGCCGGAACGCCAGGTCATAGAGCTGGTTGCGCACCTCGCGCTTGAGGGCCATGGCCGGCACGAAGCCGCTGATTTCATACTCCACACCGCCACTGGCGGAGGTCTTGAATGCCACGCTCGGCGCCGGCGTGGCCAACAGGGGCCGGCACCCCTGCATCGCACGCTCCAGCGCCTCGATCACGGTTTGCGGACGTGCATGGGGGCTGACCTGCAGGCTGACCGCCAGGCCGAACATATCCGCCGGGCGTGAAAAGTTGATGATCTTGGCCTTGGCCGCCAGGGAGTTGGGAATCACCGCCAGGCTGCCCTGGGAGGTTTGCAGGCGCGTGGCGCGCCAGTCGATGTCGGTGACCCGCCCTTCGGTACCGTCGATGGAGATCCAGTCATCGATCTGATACGGCTTGGTGGTGTTGAGCACGATCCCGGAAAACACATCGCTGAGGGTACTTTGCAACGCCAGGCCGACGATGATCGCCACCGCGCCTGAGGTGGCCAGCACGCCCTTGACCGGCAGGTCGAGCACGTAGGCCATGGCGGCGATGATCGCGATGAGGAAAATCACCGCGCCCATCAGGTCCTGCAACAATCGCCCGGTGTGACCCACCCGCTGCATCATCACCGCGCCCAGCAACACCGTCAGCGTGCGCGCCGCAAACAGCCACCAGCCGATCTGCAAGGCCGTGGCGGCCAGGTGCAAGGCGGTACTGTCGGCATAGGGCGCAAGTTGCATGGGGTTCATGCCGTCGTTGAACAGCACGGCACTGAACACGGCAAAAATCGCCAGTCGCGCAGCCAGCTTCCAATTGGCCAGGTCGGCAGAGATCAGGCGCCACACGGCGATGTCGATAAAGATCAGCGCCACGGCGCACAGCATCGGGTGATCAGCGATAAATGAGGGCATCCAGGCGACTCCAGGGCGAATGACGGGAAGATCGCATGAAATGCCGTTCCGGGGTATAGCGAAAACAAATGTGGGAGAAGGCATGCCCCCCACATTTGGTCCTGGGTACATTCGGCAGGTAAGATGGCGCCCCTTCGCACAGCGCCCTGCCAACCATAAGCCCTCCCATGCCTTTCGAACTCAGCGTAGACCTCACCACCCTCGCCATTCTCGCCGTCGTGGCCTTTATCGCCGGTTTTATCGACGCCATCGCCGGTGGCGGCGGCCTGCTTACCACCCCGGCGCTGCTCACCGCCGGGATGCCGCCCCACCTGGTACTGGGCACCAACAAGCTCAGCTCCACCTTCGGTTCGGCCACGGCCAGTTTCACCTTCTACCGTCGCAAGCTGTTCCACCCGCGCCAGTGGGTGCATGCCATCGTCGGCACGTTGATCGGTGCGCTGGCCGGTGCGGTGGTTGCCCACTACCTGCCCGCCGAAACCCTGAACAAGATGCTGCCGGTGATCGTATTCGCTTGCGGCGTGTATTTGCTGTTCGGTGGCACGCCCAAGGCACCGCTGGACGCCGACGCGCCGATCAAGAAGAAATGGCAAGGCACCCAGGGTTTCGGCCTGGGCTTCTACGACGGCGTGGCGGGCCCCGGTACCGGTGCGTTCTGGACCGTGAGCACCCTGCTGTTGCACCCCATCGACCTGGTGAAGGCCAGCGGCGTGGCGCGCAGCATGAACTTCGTCAGCAACGCGGCGGCGCTGTCGGTGTTTATCTTCAACGGCTCGGTGGATTGGATTGTCGGCCTGGCGATGGGGATTTCGGTGATGGGTGGCGCATTCTTTGGCGCCCGCAGCGCGATCAGCGGCGGCGCCAAATTCATTCGCCCGGTGTTTATCACCGTGGTTCTTGGCCTGACCGTGCGCCTAGCCTGGCAGCACTGGTTCAGCGTGGCCTAGGCGACGGGCCACGTAGAGGTCGATCAGGTAGCGCGCAATCGAGCGTGAAGCCGGCAGCGGCGGCAGGTCGTGGATGCTGAACCACTGCGCGTCCTCGATCTCGTCGGCCTGGGGCACGATGTCGCCACCGGCGTACTCGGCATGGAAGCCCAGCATCATCGAATGGGGGAACGGCCAGCACTGGCTGCCCATGTACTGGATGTTCCTGACCTCCACCTGCACTTCTTCGCGCACCTCGCGGATCAGGCAGTCCTCGGCCGACTCGCCCGGCTCGGCAAAGCCGGCCAAGGTGCTGTAGACCCCGGTGACAAAACGCGGCGAGCGCGCCAGCAGGATCTCGTCGCCACGGGTCACCAGCACGATCATGCTCGGCGAAATCCGTGGGTAGCTGCGCAGGTCGCAGGCCTGGCAATACATCGCCCGCTCCCGTGGCACCTGGACCATGGCCTGGCCGCAACTGCCGCAGAATCGATGCTCCCGCGCCCAGGTGCCGATCTGCGCGGCGTAGCCCAGCACTTTGTAGAGGGTGTGATCACCTTGCAGCATGAAGCCGCGCAGGCCCTGCCAGCTGCAACCCGGCACTTCGCCCGCCGAATCGAGTTCCAGCAGGTACACAGGCTCACCGTCGAGGTGGCCGATGCCGTGTTCGGCAAACACCGATAGGTCCTGGCGCTTGAGCCATTCCCGAGGGAACAGCGGGCCGTTGGCATCATGCAAAAAGCCGTCGCGGCTGCGGGCGACGGCCCAGCCGCCGGGGGCGTCGTTGTCCAGCAGCGTTGTGGTAATCCAGCCTGGGGTCATGTCAGTCAATCCACGAATTCGGGTTTCTGCTTGCTCATATGGGCCGCGATGGCCACGCGCAGGTCGTTGGATTGCAACATAGCCGAGTTCCAGGTGGCAACGTATTCCAGACCGTCATTGACCGTATGGTCACGCATGTAGCTGATCATGGCCTTGGTGCCGGTGACTGCAATCGGCGACTTGGCCGCGATAGCATGGGCGATCTCGAACACCCCGGCCAACAGGCTGTCCTGGTCGGCGTACACGCGATTGACCAGGCCGATGCTGCGCGCTTCCTCGGCGCCGAACGTGCGACCGGTGTAGGCCAGCTCACGCAGCATGCCGTCGCCGATGATGCGTGGCAGGCGCTGCAGGGTACCGACGTCGGCGGCCATGCCGATGTCGATTTCCTTGATCGAGAATTGCGCGTCCTCGGCGGCATAGCGCATGTCGCAGGCGCTGATCAGGTCGATGGCGCCACCGATGCAGTAACCCTGGATCGCCGCCAGTACCGGCTTGCGGCAGTTGTCGACGGCGCTGAACGAGGCTTGCAGCTCGAGGATCTTGCGCCGCAGCAGGCGTGCATTGCGGCCCACATCCTTGCCGAAGTCATTGGCCACCGACGCCAGCATCATCAGGTCGATGCCGGAGGAAAAATGCTTGCCCGCACCGCTGAGCACCACGGCGCGTACGGCATCGGTGTCTTCGATCCATTGGAAAATGTCGATGATCTCGGTCCAGAACGCGGCGTTCATCGCGTTGATCTTTTCCGGGCGGTTGATCTGCACATGGGCAACGTTGTCGGTGAGTTCGACGACGAAAGCTTGGTATTCGGACATGGCAGTGATCCCTGGCTGGCGAGTGATAAGGCCCGAACTATAACAAGGGTACGTGACGGCGCATCGGCCAAAAGCAGGACTGGCAACGGCGATGGAAAAGACGCTGGATAAAAGCCCCGGCACACGCCATCCTTCGCGCTTTGAGCCGCCCCATCAGCGGCGTTCGACGTTTAAAGGATATGCCCATGCACGCCCAACCCCTCGCCCCCGCCGATTTCGAATTCATCGAAGAAACCCTGTTGAAATACGGCGACGACCATTCGGTGCTGAACCTGGCCGAACTCGACGGCTACTTCACCGCGCTGGTGTCCAGCCCGGCACAGGTGGACATCGCCGAGTGGTTCCCGGCGATCTGGGGCGGGCAGAACCCGGAGTGGGAAAGCGCCGAAGAGGCCCGGCAGTTCCTCGACCTGTGCGTGCGTCATATCAACCTGCTGGCCGGTCAACTGGCGACTGACGCCCAGGGTTTCAAGGCACGCTTCGATGCAACCGAACACCAGGGCCAGAACGTGATCCTCGCCGAGGAATGGTGCTTTGGTTATATCCGTGGTGCGGCGATCGGCAACTGGCCGCAACTGCCCGCAGAACAGGCCGCACAGCTGGAGAAAATCTCCTGGTGTGCCGAGCAGGACAACTTCGAGTTGCCGGCCGACCTGGATGTAGACGCCCATCAGCAGCGAGCCCGAGAAATCGAACCCGCTGCACGGGCGCTACATGATTACTGGCTGAGCCGGCGTTGATCCGGGCTTATTTGAAGTCCAGGTCAAACGCCTGATAGAACGCGTTACCGGTGTTGGCGACGATCCACAGCAACACCACCACATGCCGCCCCTTCTTGCCCTTGGGCAGTGTTACTTGATGCTCGACCTTGGCCTTCAATTCGTCGGCATGCTGGTAGTACGGCACCTGGGGGTAGAAGTCCTCGTAGAACGGCGAGGCTTCGAGTTGGGCACGGCTGATGCGCTGTCTGGCGTCCCAGCCGTCCTTGGTGATGAACCAGCGATAACCACGGGTGACGTGGGCGGCGGTGTATTCCCATTGCACCTTGAACACTTGGCCGGCCTCTACATTCAGGAGTGGCCAGGTGAACGGTGTGTTGAGCTTTTTGCTCATTTCCTCGTCGGTGAAGTTGATGCAGTCGCGCTCGTCGGTCTTGCCGCCACTGAGAATATGCCCATCGGCAGGCGGCGTGACGCTTTGATCGTCGGTTTCATACGGCGCAGGAAACGGCCCGGCCGCGAGCGCGGGGAAGTTCTTGCCACCTTCCATTTCATTGACTTGCCAATTGCCCAGCAACCCGCGCTCTACTGCAACCGAGCCTCGGCTGGCGGGGGTGACGACACGTCCGTGCCGAAGTTGTGTCTGAGGTTTGTTCATTTCATTCACTCCATGATTGAAAACGCCCCGGGTGGGGAACGTTCTGAACTTACCCCATCACCCAGGCTTGTCCAGCAGGCTGCTATGCGGGCAACGCTGCACGCCTCCTGCATTTCATTAAGGGGACGCAGTTGTCCTGCGCCTGGTTCGGGCGTACGCCTACCTAGGCAAGGGCCATCTGCCTACAGGCCTTGTCCTGTAACAACCCACGGTGGTTGATTCCCCGCTCGACAAGCACTGCATCTATGCCCGATTATTCGGGTCCGCCCGTTGGCCGCGCCAGCCACCTTGCCTTGACCAGGAGCCTTGCACCTTGAGTTCGCAGAAAACCGTGACCGTTACACCGCCCAACTTCCCCCTGAATGGCAAGGTCGCGCCCCCCGGCTCCAAATCCATTACCAACCGCGCCCTGCTGCTGGCGGCCCTGGCCAAGGGCACCAGCCGCCTGAGCGGCGCCCTGAAGAGCGATGACACCCGGCATATGTCGGTGGCCCTGCGCCAGATGGGCGTGACCATCGACGAGCCGGACGACACCACCTTCGTGGTCACCGGCACCGGCAAGCTGCAATTGCCGGCGCAGCCGTTGTTCCTCGGCAATGCCGGCACCGCGATGCGCTTCCTGACGGCCGCCGTGGCTACCGTGCAAGGCACCGTGGTACTGGACGGCGACGAGTATATGCAGAAACGTCCGATCGGCCCGCTGCTGGCGACCCTCGGCCGGAACGGTATCCAGGTCGACAGCCCGACCGGTTGCCCGCCGGTGACGGTGCACGGCGTGGGCAAGGTCCAGGCCAAGCGCTTCGAGATCGACGGCGGCTTGTCCAGCCAGTATGTATCGGCCCTGTTGATGCTCGCCGCCTGCGGCGAAGCGCCGATTGAAGTGGCACTGACCGGCAAGGACATCGGTGCCCGTGGCTACGTGGACCTGACCCTGGACTGCATGCGGGCCTTCGGCGCCCAGGTCGAGGTGGTCGACGACACCACCTGGCGCGTGGCCCCCACCGGCTACACCGCCCATGATTACCAGATCGAACCCGACGCGTCCGCCGCCACCTACTTGTGGGCTGCCGAAGTGTTGACCGGCGGCCGTATCGACATCGGCGTGGCCGCCCAGGCCTTCACCCAACCGGACGCCAAGGCCCAGGCGGTGATCGCGCAGTTCCCGAATATGCAGGCCACCGTGGTGGGGTCGCAGATGCAGGACGCGATCCCGACCCTGGCGGTCCTGGCTGCCTTCAACAACACCCCGGTGCGCTTCACGGAGCTGGCCAACCTGCGGGTCAAGGAATGCGATCGCGTACAGGCCCTGCATGACGGCCTCAATGCGATCCGTCCGGGCCTCGCCAGCATTGAAGGCGATGACCTGCTGGTCGCGGCCGACCCGGCGCTGGCCGGCACGTCGTGCGACGCCCTGATCGACACCCATGCCGACCACCGCATCGCCATGTGCTTTGCCCTGGCGGGGTTGAAAATCGCGGGTATCCGCATTCAGGACCCGGACTGCGTGGCCAAGACCTATCCTGGGTACTGGAAGGCCCTGGGCAGCCTGGGGGTCGCGTTGAGCGACTGACTCACCCGCGCCGGAATGGGGAGGTAAGGATCATGACCATTCGCCAACCCTGCCCGCCCGGCGCCTGCGTCTGCGACCGTGAACAACTGCTGGAGGCGCCCGGCGCCGACCTGCGTATCCTCAGCCTGACGCGCCAGGAAGAAAAACGCCTGGTCGAGCGCCTGGAAAACCTGCAAAGCCTGCAAGACCTGGAGCGCATGCAGCAGCGGATGCACGAGCTATTGGGCATCCGCGTGCATATCGCGCCGGGGCACACCGAGGTCAAGAGCATGCGCGGCATCCAGATCGTCATCGACGAGCTGCCAGGCATGTGCCGCAAGACCCGGCAAGCGATCCCGGCGGCGATTCGCCGGGGCCTGGAGAAAAACCCGGAAATTGCCTACCGCCTGCTGGACGCCCACGACCTGTTTCGCGAAGGTTGAATCAACCGGCAACCGTCTCGGCCTCGAACAGCCTCTGCCCGACCGCCTTCGCCGTCTTCAGATGCGCCGGGGCCGCGCCGCCTTCCGAATCCAGCAACAGCTCGGACGTCACCACCTTCGCCCCGCAGTAATCGAAGATGCCGTAGTCGATCTGGGTGCGCATCGCCTTGGCGTAGCCATGACGGTCAAACGCGCTGTCATCCGCACCGCCGAGGGCCAGCAAGTGCACCTGCAAGTGCCGCAGTTTTTTCACCACCGGGGTATCCGGGCCGTAGTCGATTGCCCAGCCGTTGACGAACACGCGGTCGACCCAACCCTTGAGCAGGCCCGGCAGCGACCACCAGTAGATCGGGAACGCCAGCACCAGGGCATCGGCGCGCTCGATGCGCGCCTGTTCCGCCAGCACGTCGGCCGGGGGCGTGGCCTGGGTGCGGTGTACCCGGTGATCGGCGGCGGTGTAGCGCGGGTCGAAGCCTTCGGCGGCGAGGTCGGCGATTTCAAAGGTGTGGCCCGCAGCAGTCAGGCCGGCAGCCACCTGCGCGGCCACGGCGTGGGTGAGGGATTGTGGGTCGTGATGGGCAACGACGATGAGTGCGTGCATGACTTTGACTCCCTTTGGGTTTAAGCTACTTTTGGTAAGTTAACGCCAGCAAGTTACTTTTGGTATATAAGCATGTCAAGCCCTGAATCCCCTGCCCCACGTCGTCGCCTGTCCCGTGAAGATCGCCTGCGTCAATTACTGGAAGTGGCCTGGCAGCTGGTGCGCGAGGAAGGCACCGAAGCCCTGACCCTGGGCCGCCTGGCGGAACTGGCCGGCGTCACCAAACCGGTGGTCTACGACCATTTCGTCACCCGTGCCGGGCTGCTCGCCGCGCTGTATGAAGACTTCGACGCGCGTCAGACCCAGGTGTTTGCCGAAGCCCTCGACGCCAGCCGCGCGACCTTGGAAGAACGCGCCGGGGTGATCGCCTCGTGCTATGTCGATTGCGTGTTATTGCAGGGCCGGGAAATTCCGGGGGTGATTGCCGCACTGAGCAGCTCGCCGGAGCTGGAAGCGCTCAAGCGTAAGTACGAGGCGATTTTTCTCGACAAATGCCGCGACGCGCTGGGGCCCTTTGGCCAGGTTTCACAGCCAGGATTACGGGCGATGCTGGGCGCTGCGGAAGCGTTGTCCTACGCTGCGGCCAGTGGCGAGATCAGCCGCGAAGAGGCGCAAGATGAGTTGTTGGCGACCATCCTGGCAATGGTCAACCGCGCACGGCGTTGAAGGCTGAAGAAACTTCTGTGGTAAGCGGGGCTCGTTGTGGTGAGCACACTTGTTGTGGTGAACAGGCTTGTTGTGGTGAGCGGGCTTCTGTGGTGAGCGGGCTTGCCCCGCGCTGGGCTGCGAAGCAGCCCCAACAAGAGCGCTGCAGTGTGCCAGGCAGCTCCGGGCCTGTTTCTGGGGCCGCTTCGCAGCCCAGCGCGGGGCAAGCCCGCTCACCACAACAAGCCTGTTCACCACAGAGGCAAGCTCACCACAGAAGTCCGCTCACCACAAAAAAAGCCAACCAGGCCAGGCTAACGCCCTGCCACAAACAGCTGGACCTTGCGGGCCAGTTGATCGAGGTGCCGGTCCCGCTGTTTCTCGGCATCCACCATCGCCCGCTTGCCGTGTTTTTGCAGCAGGTAGGTATGGATCTGGCGTACCTCCAGCGAACTGTAGATCGCCGCCACATCCAACACGCCCATCAGGCCATCGGTGCCGTAGTCCCGGGTATTCATCAACACCTGGGTGCCCCGCGCACCCCGCACTTGAAACCCCATGGCCTCGAAGGCCGCTACCTTCTCCACGGCACAGGCCAACTCCGCATGGGGATAGCGCGCCAGCACGTCCGCCATCATCCCGCGCGCCACACCCTGGCGCCGGAAACCGGCCTGCACCGCCATAAAGGCGATGCCACAGGCTTCAGGATCGTCTTTCACCGGCAGGTACAGGCAAAAGCCAATCACCTGCTCCTCGAGCATCGCCACGATCAACTCAACGGCAATCCCCTTCGACCCGCCCAATGCCTCCAGATACAGGTGCACCTCAAAGCCGATAGCGTATTGGTAAATGTTGTAGAGCAGGTTGCTCGGCGGCAGCGCGACGCTGCTGATGTCGGTGAGGTTGTCCACCACCATCTGCAGGATCTGGGCATTGATGGGCTCGGGGCACGGAGTGGTGTAGCGGGTAAGGCTGAACATGCAGATTCCTGGGTTTCGCGTCAAGGCAGCGGCGATTGTACCTGTTGCAGGCCGTTCAGTGCCCGCACACCTCACGCACGCACCCGCGCAACCAGCGGTGGGCCAGGTCGGCATCCAGCCGTGGATGCCAGAGCATCGCCACGGTGAACGGTGCCAGCGTCAACGGCAACGCAAAGTTGTACAGGCCTTCGCGCTGATGGGCAGTGTAGCGTTCGGGCACGCAGGCAATCAGGTCGGTGTCGCGGGCCAGGGCGATGGCCGTGGCGAACCCGGCGACGATGGTGCCGATCTGCCGCGTCAAGCCCAGGGCTTCAAGCCCATCGTCGATCTGGCCGCGCTCCTGCCCGCGCCGCGAGACGTAGACGTGCCGCCCCTGGGCAAACCGCTCGGCACTGATGTCGCCCTGGCTCAGGGGGTGGCCGCTGCGCACCACGCCAATCAAACGGTCGCGAAACAGCGCCTGGGTCAGCACTTCGGGGCTGGCGTCGGGGTCGACCACACCGGTCTCCAAGTCGACGCTGCCTTCGCGCAGCAACGTGCTGTCCTTGTCGGTCTTGCTGACGAAACGCAGGCGTACACCAGGCGCCTCCCGTGCGATGCGCGCCAGCAACGCGGGACCGAAGTTTTCGACGAACTCTTCACTGGTGCGCAAGGTGAAGGTGCGCTCCACCTGGGCCAGGTCCAGGACGTGTGCCGGGCGCAGCACCGCATGGGCGTCCTGCACCAGGCGGCTGACCTGCTCACGCAATGCCTGCGCCCGCGGCGTCGGTACCAGCCCGCGCCCGGCGCGGACCAACAGCGGATCGCCGGTGGTCTCGCGCAAGCGCGCCAGCGCCCGGCTCATGGCTGAGGGGCTCAACTGCAAGCGCTTGGCCGCTCGGGCGACACTGCCTTCGGCCAGCAAGACATCCAGGGTGATCAGCAGATTAAAGTCGGGCATGGGCGCTCCTTAGCAGGCGTTTGACGCAGGTATTAACTGCAAACCCTGCGTCTTCCGCCATGTTAGGCGAGGTCGTAGATTTGTGACAGTTGCGTCCACCCAAGGAATCTTCCATGCATACGTCTTCACGGGGCGGCCTTGCCAGCCTGTCGCTGTCCATGTTGCTCGCCGCCCTCGGCACCAGCATCGCCAATGTCGGCCTGCCCAGCTTGGTACAGGCGTTCGATGCGTCGTTTCATGCCGTGCAGTGGGTGGTGCTCGCCTACCTGATGGCGATCACGGCAGTGATTGTCATGGCCGGCCGAATGGGCGATCGCCTGGGCCGTCGCCGGCTGTTGCTCGCCGGACTGCTGCTGTTTGCGCTGGGCAGTGGGCTGTGTGCAGGCGCGCCCTCGCTGGGCTGGCTGATTGCCGCACGCCTCCTGCAGGGCTTGGGCGCGGCGAGCATGATGGCCATGGCGCTGGGGATGGTCGGCGACACGGTGCCCAAGGAACGCACCGGCCGGGTGATGGGCCTGCTGGGCACGATGTCAGCCGTCGGTACCGCCATGGGCCCCGCCGCTGGCGGGTTATTGCTCAGTGTGTGGGGCTGGCGCGCGCTGTTTCTGGTGGGCATGCCCTTGGGATTACTCACAGCCAGCCTCGCGTGGCGCTACTTGCCGGTTGATCGACGCCAAGCAGGCTCACCTTCCAGCGTCTGGTCACCGTTAAAGGAAGCGTCATTGCGCACGAGTCTCGCGATGAGTGCGTTAGTAGCGGCGGTGATCATGGCGACCTTTGTGGTCGGCCCGTTCTACCTGTCCAAGGGGCTGGGGCTGGACCCGCAAGGGATGGGCCTGGCCATGGCCGTCGGGCCCTGTGTCGCGGCGCTCAGCGGTGTACCGGCGGGGCGTCTCACCGACCGCCAGGGCTGGCGCCTTATGACTTTTGCCGGGCTGAGCATCCTGTTTTGCGGGGCCTTACTGTTGTCGTTGGCTTCGGGATTGATCGCCTACCTGGCGGGACTGGTGATTCTGACGGCGGGCTATAGTCTGTTCCAGGCCGCCAACAACACTGCGGTGATGTGCGATGTAGACGGTGCGCGCCGAGGTACGGTCGCAGGCTTGCTCAACCTGTCACGCAATATCGGGCTGATCTTCGGTACCTCGGCCCTGGGGGCGGTGTTCGCCTGGGCGACCCCGGATGTCACCCGCGCCACCGCGCAATCCGTGACCAGTGGCCTGCATGCGACTTTCACCGTCGCCGTGGGCTTGATCCTGCTGGCCACCGCGATGGCAGCGGGCCGCATCCGCGCCGTGAATGCCCCACAGAATGCCCGTTGAGGCAAAAAAACAAAAAAGGCGTTGCGCCAGACGGGGTTACATCGCGCATCATGGGCACTTTCAAGCTCAAGGGTAACGTCCATGCGCGTTCTGTCATTGATGATGGGTCTTACGACGCTGGCCGCCAGTACGGTGTTCTGCGCCAGCGCGATGGCGAATGAAGAAAGTCAGTTGGTGCAACAGATCAACGAGTACCGCAGCCAGGTGCAGCGCTGCGGCGACCAGGGTTCCCAGGAACTGCCACCGCTGGCCAACGATACACGGCTGGTGCTGCCGGCCAGTAACGTCGGCGACCTGCAGCAGGCCCTAGCGCGGGCCGCTTACCCGATGGTCAATGTGCAGGCCATCAGCCTGTCCGGGCCCAAGGACGCCCAGGCAGCCATGAAAGCCGTGCGCGAGAGTTTCTGCAGGGTGGTGCTGGACCCGCAATTCGTCGACATCGGCGTGAGCAACAGCGGCCAGGATTGGCGCATCGTGCTGGCCCGCCCGTTGCTGTCCAGCGGCCTGGGCGATTGGCAAACCGAAGGCCGCAAGCTGCTCGACCTGATCAATGCCGCCCGTACACAACCGCGCCAGTGCGGCACCCAGGCGTTTACCGCGACCACACCATTGTCGTGGAACGAGGCGTTGGCCGGGGCCGCCAACAGCCACACGCGCAACATGGCCAACGGCAATTTCTTCGACCACCTGGACCACGACGGCCGCACGCCTGGCGACCGCGCCGAACTGGCCGGGTATATCGCGAAGAACATCGGCGAAAACATCGCCGCCGGCCTGGACACCCCGCGCAAGGTGGTCGACGGCTGGCTCGCCAGCCCGGGTCATTGCGCCAACCTGATGAACCCGCAATTTCGCGAATTGGGCGCAGCCTATGCCATGGACCCGAAGAGTGACGCGGGCATTTACTGGACGGGTTTATTCGGCGCGCAATAAGGTGGGGTAATCGTCCGATAGCGCTGAACTCGGGCTATTCAAGCGAGCGGAGAATCAAATTGCCATCTATCGGATAATTCGGCTGAACTGGTAGCGCTCAAGCGGGTCTGTAGCTTTGCGCCGGATCCTGACAGGCGCGCCGAAGATTCTGAAAAACAAGGTGTTTCCCGAATGATGAATTGGCTGCAAAGCAGCAGCGACATGGCCGAACAGGTGCGCCAGCATGATTGGGCCAATTCACCTCTCGGTCCATTGGAGCAGTGGCCAGACGTTTTGAAGACGACGGTCGCGCTGTGTTTCGCGTCGAGCTTTCCCCAGGCGATTGTCTGGGGCCCCCAGTTGATCACGCTCTACAACGATGCGTTTATCCCGATCCTGGGCAGCAAGCCCTATGCGTTGGGGCGCCCGTTCAACGAAGTGTGGGCCGAGGTGTGGGATGACGTCAGCCCCATCGCCAACGCCGCCTTCGAGGGCCACGCCACCTATATCGAAAACTTTCCCCTGGTGATTGAACGCGGCCCGAGGCGGGAGCAGGCGTACTTCACCTTCTGCTACAGCCCGATCCGCGATCCCCAAGGCAAGGTGGTCGGCATGCTCGACACCGTCACCGAGACCACCGCCACGGTGTTCCTGGCACGCCGCCTGGCGGTGCTGGACGCCATCGGCAACGCGGTGGCCAACGCCGCCGATGCCGAAGCCATCATGACCAGCACCACCCGGTTGCTGGCCGAACACCTGCAGGTGAGCAATTGCGCCTACGCCGACATGGACGCCGATGAAGACGGCTTTACCATTCGAGACAATTGGACCGCGCCCGGCTCGCCCAGCATCATCGGCCGCTACAGCCTGGCGGCGTTCGGCGAGATGGCCGTCAACTGCCTGCGCGCCGGCGAGCCCCTGGTGATCCACGACAATCTGCGCGAGTTGCCGCCCGCAGAGTCCGCCACCTTCCAGGCCCTGGGGGTGACGGCGACGATCTGCATGCCGCTGATCAAGAACGGTCGCCTGACGGCCCTGATGGCCGTCCATGACAAAAACCCACGCCCCTGGTCACCCTACGACCTGGCCCTGTTGCGGGAAGTCACCGAGCGCTCATGGGCGCATATCGAGCGCGTGCGTGCCGATGCCGATGTGCGCAAGGGCCTGGCGGCCTATGCCGAACTGAACACCACTCTCGAACAGCGCGTCGAAGAACGCACCCTGGCGCTGGCCAAGGCCGAAGCCGCGCTGCGCCAGTCGCAGAAACTCGAAGCCATCGGCCAACTCACCGGCGGCGTGGCCCATGACTTCAACAACCTGCTGACCATCATTCGCTCATCGGTGGACTTCCTGCGTCAGCCAGACCTGCCGGAACAGCGTCGCCAGCGCTATATGGGCGCAGTGGCGGATACCGTAGAGCGGGCGAGCAAGTTAACCAGCCAATTGCTCGCCTTTGCCCGCCGCCAACCGCTGAACCCGGAAGTCTTCGACGTGGGCCAGCGCGTACAGAACATCGGCGAGATGCTGGAGAGCGTCACAGGCGCGCGTATTCATGTACGTGTCGAGATGCCTTCGCAGCCGTGTTTTGCGCGGATTGATGCCAGCCAGTTTGAAACCGCACTGATCAACATCGCCCTCAATGCACGGGACGCAATGGAGGGCCAGGGCACCCTGACCCTGAAGGTCCTCGGGGCACAGCCGTTGCCCCACATTCGCGGCGACGCCGGGTCGGGTAAGGCGTATGTCGCCATTTCGCTCGCCGATACCGGCCCCGGCATTCCCGAAGACACCGTCGAACGCATTTTCGAGCCGTTCTTCACCACCAAGGCGGTGGGTAAAGGCACCGGCCTGGGCCTGTCGCAAGTCTTCGGCTTCGCCAAGCAGTCGGGGGGCAATATCGATGTGACCAGCACGCCCGGCCAAGGCAGCGTATTCACCTTGTATCTGCCCCAGGTCGAAGCCGAAGCAGCACTGCCGCCCCCCTGCGAGGAAGCGCCGGCTTCGTCCCACGACACATCACAGTGCCGGGTGCTGATTGTGGAGGACAACCTGGAGATCGGGCGGTTTGCCAGCCAGATTCTTCAAGACCTGGGCTACCAGGCCACCTGGGTGACCGATGCCGAACAGGCCCTGACCCTTGCCGGGCACGATGGGAGGGCTTTCGATGTAATCTTCTCCGACGTGGTCATGCCCGGTATCACCGGCGTCGCCATGGCCAAGTTGTTGCGCCAGCGTCGGGCGGACCTGCCAGTGATACTGACCTCGGGCTACAGCGAAGAGCTGGCCGATAATGGCTATGACGGCTTCGAGTTCCTGCCCAAGCCTTACTCTGCCGAGCAGGTTTCGCGGGTATTGATCAAGGCCATGCACAAGGACTGAGCCGCGCCCTACTCCGCCACGGCCACCTGGTTGCGGCCCAGCGCCTTGGCCCGGTACAGCGCTTTGTCGGCGCTGTTCATCAGGCCGTGCAGGTCCTCGTCCACGGCATGGGTGAACGCCACCCCAAGGCTGGCTGACAGCCCCTTGACCGGCTCGGCGGCCAAACCGGCGATAGCCTTGATCAGGCCCTCGGCGATAGTGCGCGCGGTGTCCAACGACGTATTGGGCAACAACACGGCAAACTCTTCGCCGCCCAAACGGCCATACACATCGGCCTTGCGGAACGACGCACTGATCACCCCGCCAATCTGGCGTAACACCTGATCGCCGGCCTGGTGCCCATAGGTGTCGTTGATTTGCTTGAAGTGGTCCATGTCCATCATCAGCGCGCACAGCGGCTGCTGGTTATGACGGCATTGCGCATACAGCAATTGCGCATGTTCGAAAAATGCCCGGCGGTTCATCAGGCCGGTCAGCTCATCGGTCTGTGCGGCACGGGTCGAGATGTTATGGGCCCGTTCCATTTGCCGGGTCAGGCGAAAGGCTTTCTCCAGTGCATCGGACAACTTGCGCGTGGCACTGGCCACAAACGTGGAAAACACCAGGACCGCGATACCGATACCCACCTGCATCGATGTCGGCTGGAACAACAGCCACAGGGTGCACGGCAGCAACACCAGGCCGATGGACACCAGGGTCATATAGCGATAGGCCGAATAACACGACACCGCACTGACCGACATCCCCACGGTGAACAGCATCACCAGCGCCTGGGACAACCGATCATCGGGGGGCATCAGCGCGAGTGCCCCAGCCCCCCAAATGCTCGCGGACAATACCAGCGTGACCCAGTAGCGGCGCTCCCAGCGGTCCGGGGTGCGTTCGCTGTTGGGGCAGCGAAACCAGTCCAGGAACATCTTGACCCGCAGCAGCGACGAGGCGCCCAGCAGCACCAGCCACACCAGCATGGACGTGTGATCGAAGCGCTCCCAGCACAGCCAGCAGAGCATGGCGGCCGCCATGTAGCTGCCGAAAATGGCTGCAAATGACTGGCGAAACAACTGGTGCAAACGGTCGGTTCGCACCTGTGCCTCTATAAAGCAATCCTGGTCCTGCCCATGCCCAAGGCCATTCATGAAATTCGCCTGATTCGACTGCCATGACAAAGGCGCCATTGTGGCACCCTGCCAGCAGCGTGGACAACTGAATCCAGCAAGGTAGAGCCTTTAACTCGCCTCAGGTCGCAAAATCAGCACCCCCAACGGTGGCAGGTTCAACGACAGCGACACCGGTTGCCCATGGCGTGGTTCATCCTCGGTGAACACGCCACCGCCATTGCCATAATTGGAACCCGCATAGGTGTCGGCGTCGCTGTTGATCACCTCGCTCCAACGCCCACCGAACGGTACGCCCACCTTGTAGGCCTCACGGGGCACCGGGGTGAAATTGGCCACCACCAGCACCGGCTTGCCGTCCTTGCTCCAGCGCAGCCAGGCGTAGACGCTGTTGATCGCGTCGTCGCCGATCAGCCACTGGAAACCCTGGGGCGCATCGTCCTGCTCGTGCAGGGCCGGCTCCTCGCGATACAGGCGATTCAAGTCACCCACCAGCTTTTGCACGCCTTTGTGCTCGGCGTACTGCAGCAAGTACCAGTCCAGTTGCTGGTCGTGGTTCCACTCGCGCCACTGGCCGAATTCACAGCCCATGAACAGCAGCTTCTTGCCCGGATGCATCCACATGAATGTCAGGTAGGCGCGCAGGTTGGCGAACTTCTGCCAGCGGTCGCCGGGCATCTTGTCGATCAGCGAGTGCTTGCCGTGCACCACTTCATCGTGGGAAATCGGCAGGATGAAACGCTCGGACCACGCATACACCAGGCCGAAGCTCAGCTCGTTATGGTGGTGGGCGCGGTAGACCGGGTCTTGCTGGATGTAATGCAAAGAATCGTGCATCCAGCCCATGTTCCACTTGTAGTTGAAGCCCAGGCCGCCCTGTTGGGTGGGCTGGCTGACGCCGGGCCAGGCAGTGGACTCTTCGGCGATCACCAGGGCGCCGGGCGCTTCCAGTGCCACCACGTCGTTCAAGTGGCGCAGGAAGTCGATGGCTTCCAGGTTCTCGCGCCCGCCATGGCGGTTGGGCACCCATTCACCGGCCTTGCGCGAATAGTCGCGGTACAGCATTGACGCCACCGCATCCACGCGCAGCCCGTCAATATGGAAGTGTTTGAGCCAATGCAGCGCCGAGGCCAGCATGAAGCCGTGCACCTCAGTGCGGCCCAGGTTGTAGATCAACGTGTCCCAGTCCTGGTGGAAGCCTTCCAGCGGGTTGGCGTATTCATACAACGCAGTGCCATCGAATTGCGCCAGGCCGTGGGTGTCGGTGGGGAAATGCGCCGGCACCCAGTCGAGGATCACGCCGATATCGGCCTGATGGAGCGCGTCGATGAAATAGGCGAAGTCCTCCGGCGAGCCAAAACGCGCCGTCGGTGCGAACTGCGACAGCGCCTGGTAACCCCACGACCCGCCGAACGGGTGTTCCATGATCGGCATCAATTCAACGTGGGTGAAGCCCAGTTGCTGCACATACGGCACCAACCGCTCGGCCAGCTCGCGCCAGGTGTATTGGCGCGCCACTTCGCCGGCCTCATCCAGCTCGCACTGCCAGGAACCCACATGCAGCTCGTAGATCGACAGCGGCGCCGTGGCCTTCTGGCGCTCGACCCGCGCTTGCATCCACTCATGGTCCTGCCAGTCCACCTGCAACGGCGCGGCGACTTTCGAGGCGGTATCGGGTGGCAACTGGGTCGCCAGCGCCATCGGGTCGGCCTTGAGCGGCAGAATCCCGTGGGCACCGAGGATTTCGTACTTGTAGGCGGCGCCAGGTTGCAGGCGTGGAATGAAGATTTCCCACACGCCCGACGGATGCCGCAGGCGCATCGGGTGGCGGCGGCCGTCCCAGATATTGAAGTCCCCCACCACCGAGACCCGCCGCGCATTCGGCGCCCACACGGCAAAACGCACGCCGTCTACGCCATCGACGCTGGTCACCTGAGCCCCCAGGCAACTGCTGAGGTCACGGTGGTTACCTTCGGCGAACAGGTACAGGTCCATCTCCCCCAGCAACAGTTGCTGGAAGCTGTAAGGGTCTTCGGTGATCTGCTCGCCACCGGCCCACTGGATTTTCAGCAAGTACGCCTGGCGGGTGTTGAACTGCCCGACGAACAGGCCCGGCACCTGGGTCGCATCCAGGCTGCCGATCTGTTCACCGCCATCGCGGCTCAGCACCTGGACACTCAAGGCTTCCGGCAGGAACGCGCGGATAAATTGCCCGCCCTGCTCGTCATCGTGTGGCCCGAGAATGGAAAACGGGTCGTGGTGCTCGGCGCGCACCAGCGCTTCGACGTCCTTGGACGCCGGCATGGCTGTCAACTTAGGTTGCAGCGGTTCTTTATTCGTAAAGCTCATGACGTCTCCCCACCGCGTGCAGTGTTCGATTTAGATGTAATCCCGCTCAACAACCCGTGCAAGCCCTGCAAGGGCACCGGCAACCAGGTCGGACGGTTTTCCGCTTCGTACGCTACCTCATACGCGGCCTTCTCCAGGCTGAACAACGTCAGCGCGGCGTCCTGGCCCTTGGCATCCTGCCAGTCATGCGCCAGTGTAGACGCAGCGGCCTGATAAGCCTGGATAAATGCCTGGCGGGCCTCTTTCAGGTAGCGATCGGTCACGCGTCTGCGCGCCTGGTCCGCTGCGGGCGAGTGATCCACCCCTTGTACGTTCAAGGCCATGGCCGCCGCATAGTCAAAGGAGCGCAACACGCCGCTCACATCTTTATACGGGCTGTGCTTGCCGCGCCGTTCATGCAGCGGCCGCGCGGGTTCGCCTTCAAAGTCGATCAGGTAGGCATCGCCCTTCACCACCAGCACCTGGCCCAGGTGCAAGTCACCATGAACCCGAATGCGCAGCCCGCCCAAGGTGGCTTTCGCCAGCGCCTGGACATGCGTGCCGATGGCTTTTTTCTGCGCCAGCAATTCACTGACCAGCGCCTGATCGGCAGGGTTCAATTGGCTTTGATGCAGCTTGAGCAATTGCAATGCACGGTCGATCTGCGCGCCAACGTCCTTGGCCCAGGCTTGGGTATCCTTGGCGCTGGTCGGTTCGGGCTTGAAGTCCTTATTGGTCGTTTTGGCGCCCAGTACCCCGTGCATTTCACCCAGGCGCTGGCCGAGCAGCCCGGCGAAGTCCGCCAGCTCGCCCAATGCGTTGTAATGCTGTTCCTGTTCGGAGATGGCCTCGGCCAGTTCATCGCGAATCGCACGCTCCAGGTTGTTCTGGGTCCAGCTCCAGGCGTCGCCCTGGTTGCTCAAGTAGCCCTGGGCGATCATCAGCAGGTTGTCCTCGCCGGCGCCATCACGGCGAATCACCGAGCCCATCAGCGGCGAGATATTCGGGTAACCCGCCTGCGTCAGGTAGGCGCTCATCTCCAGCTCCGGGTGCACCCCGGCGCTGACTTTGCGGATCAGCTTGAGCACCAGGCTCTCGCCCACCACCACCGAGCTGTTGGACTGCTCGGCAGACAAGTAACGCACCGGCGACTCGTCCGTCAGTTGCAGCGTGTCCAAGTGTGGCGTGGCTTCAAAACGCAGGTCGCCGTCGCTGCCGTTCAACACGGTACCGGCCTGCAGACCTTGGATCACCGCGCGGATAAAGTGCTCCAGGCTGAAGGCGTCCGTCACCAGGCCGACCTGGCGCACCCGCCGTACGCGGGCCAGGGCCAACTGTTGCGGCAAGGCGCTGGTGAACTGGTCTTCGCCAAGAAAACCGAACGGCAGCTGATAACGGCTGACCTGGCCACCGGCGGTCACCTCAAGCTCGCTGAGCAAGACCGGGTGCTGCGGGTCGCCAAAGCGCACACCGTAGGCGATGCGTACGCTGTCGATGGCGGTGTCCTTGCCCGCAAACCAACGGCGCTTGGGCAGCCAGGCGGGCAGCGAGGTCTGTTCGAGGGTGGTGCGACACGGTTCGTCGAGCAGCTCTTCCATGCGTTTTTTCAGCACCAGGGTGGTGAAGTCCGGCATGCTTTGCGCCGGCTCCACGTGCCAGCTGGGCATCTGGTTTTCCGCCGCCAGCACGAACCAATAGAAGCCATACGGCGCCAGGGTCAGCAGGAAATTCAGTTGGCCGATGGGCGGGAACGCATTGCCGCCGAGCATCTCCACCGGAACCATGCCGGCAAAGGCCGACAGGTCCAGCTCGGCCGCCTGGGCGCTGCGCGAGACATTGGCCACACACAGGATGATTTCGTTGCGCCCGTCTTCGCCGGTGAATTCGCGGGTATACGCCAGGATGCGGCGGTTGCTTGGCGAGAGCATTTTCAGGCTGCCGCGCCCAAACGCCTTGGACTGCTTGCGCACCGCCAGCATGCGGCGGGTCCAGTTCAACAGCGAGTGCGGGTCCTGGGCCTGGGTTTCGACGTTGACCGACAGGTAGCCGTATTGCGGATCCATGATCGGTGGCAGCACCAGGCTGGCCGGGTCGGCGCGGGAGAAACCGCCGTTGCGGTCGATGGACCATTGCATCGGCGTGCGCACGCCATCGCGGTCGCCGAGGTAGATATTGTCGCCCATGCCGATTTCGTCGCCGTAATACAGGGTCGGCGTGCCGGGCATCGACAGCAGCAGGCTGTTGAGCAACTCGACACGGCGGCGATCACGCTCCATCAGGGGCGCCAGGCGCCGGCGAATGCCCAGGTTGATGCGTGCGCGGCGGTCAGCGGCGTAGTAGTTCCACAGGTAGTCGCGCTCTTTATCGGTGACCATTTCCAGGGTCAGTTCATCGTGGTTGCGCAGGAAGATCGCCCATTGGCAATTGGCGGGGATCTCCGGGGTCTGGCGCAGGATATCGGTGATGGGGAAGCGATCCTCCTGGGCCAGCGCCATGTACATGCGCGGCATCAGCGGGAAGTGGAACGCCATGTGGCACTCATCGCCGTCATCGCCCTTGCGGTCGCCGAAATACAGCTGCGTGTCTTCCGGCCACTGGTTGGCCTCGGCGAGCAGCATGCGGTCGGGGTAATGGGCGTCGATCTCGGCGCGGATCTGCTTGAGGACGTCGTGGGTTTCCGGCAGGTTTTCGTTGTTGGTGCCATCGCGCTCGATCAGGTAGGGGATGGCGTCCAGGCGCAGGCCGTCGATGCCCATGTCAAGCCAGTAGCGCATCACCGACAGCACGGCTTTCATCACCTGCGGGTTGTCGAAATTGAGGTCCGGCTGGTGGGAATAGAAGCGGTGCCAGAAGTACTGGCCGGCGACCGGGTCCCAAGTCCAGTTGGACTTTTCGGTGTCGAGGAAAATGATGCGGGTGCCGTCGTATTTCTGATCGTCATCGGACCACACGTAGAAATCCCGCGCCGCCGAGCCCGGCTTGGCCTTGCGTGCCCTCTGGAACCACGGGTGCTGGTCGGAGGTGTGGTTGATCACCAGTTCAGTGATGACCCGCAACCCGCGCTTGTGGGCTTCGGCGATAAAGCGCCGGGCATCGGCCATGGTTCCGTAGTCGCTGTGCACGCCCCTGTATTCGGCAATGTCATAGCCGTCATCGCGGCGTGGCGAGGGGTAGAACGGCAGCAGCCAGATGGTGTTGACACCCAGGTCGGCGATGTAGTCGAGCTTGGCGATCAGGCCGGGAAAGTCACCGATGCCGTCGTTGTTGGAGTCGAAATAGGATTTGACGTGAACCTGGTAGATCACCGCGTCCTTGTACCAGAGCGGGTCTTTGATGAAGGTGGCAGCCTTGGGTTTCTTCGCCATTGGAAACTCCTGAAATACTCGAAAATCGTGCAGACTGAACCGGGTCAATGTGGGAGGGGGCAAGCCCCCTCCCACATGTTGATCTTCACCAGGCTCAGGAGGTGCTGATGCGCCAGATCCCGAACGGCATCTGCGGCTCCAGCCGCGTCCACTGGGTCTTGCCATACCAAGTCCAGCGATGGCCGTTCATCAGGTCTTCACCCTGGGTCTGCGCATCTTCCGGCAGGCCCAATTCCCACAACGGCAACTCGAAGTGGGCCTCCTGGGCATTGAACGGGTCGAGGTTGACGGCTACGAGAATGAAGTTGCTGCCGTCCTCGCTGCGCTTGCCGAAGTACAGGATATTGTCGTTCCAGGCGTTGTAGAGCTTCAGCCCCAGGTGGGTCTGCAAGGCCGGGTTTTGGCGGCGGATGCGGTTGAGCTGGGCGATCTCGGCGATGATATTGCCGGGTGCGGTAAAGTCCCGAGGGCGAATCTCGTATTTCTCCGAGTCCAGGTATTCCTCTTTGCCCGGCACCGGTGCCGCCTCACACAGCTCAAACCCCGAATACATGCCCCACAGGCCCGAACCCATAGTGGCCAGCGCGGCGCGGATCAAGAAACCTGGGCGCCCGGACTCATGCAGGAAGCCTGGGTTGATATCCGGCGTGTTGACGAAGAAGTTCGGCCGGTAGCATTCGCGCCACGGCGACTCGTTCAATTGCGCCAGGTATTCGGCCAGTTCGGCCTTGGTATTGCGCCAGGTGAAGTAGGTGTAGCTCTGGGAGTAACCGACCTTACCCAGGCGCGCCATCATCGCCGGGGTGGTGAACGCCTCGGCGAGGAAAATCACCTCGGGATGCTTTGCCCGTACATCGGCGATCAGCCACTGCCAAAAGGGCAGCGGCTTGGTGTGGGGGTTGTCGACGCGAAAGGTCTTCACGCCCTCTTCCACCCAGCCCACCACGATGTCGCGCAGCTCGGTCCACAGGCCTGGGATCGCATCCGCGGCATAGAAGTCGACGTTGACGATGTCCTGGTACTTCTTTGGCGGGTTCTCGGCATATTTGATCGTGCCGTCCGGGCGCCAATTGAACCAGCCTGGGTGTTCTTTGAGCCACGGGTGGTCCTGGGAGCACTGGATGGCGAAATCCAGGGCGATCTCCAGACCATGCTCGGCGGCGGCCTTGACCAGGCGCCTGAAGTCATCACGGCTGCCCAACTGCGGGTGGATGGCCTCGTGGCCGCCCTCCTCGCTGCCGATGGCATAGGGGCTGCCCGGATCATCGGGGCCTGCGGTCAGGGAATTGTTCTTGCCTTTGCGGTGGCTGCGCCCGATCGGGTGGATCGGCGGGAAGTACAGCACGTCAAACCCCATGTCATGGATCATCGACAGGCGCGAGTGCACGTCGTTGAACGTACCGTGGCGGGCCGGATCGTCGGTGATCGAACGGGGAAACAGCTCGTACCAACTGGCAAACTGCGCCGCCTCGCGCTCCACATCAATCGGGTAGACGGTGCTGATGCTCAAGTAGGCGCGGTGGTCGGCCTGGGTCATCAGGTGTGCACTGTCTTCGTGCAAAAACAGCGCGACCTGCTCGGTTTCCAGCAAACCGGAGAGTTCGTGGTGCAACAGCATCAGGCGGTCGCGCAGTTCGTTGTCGCTGCGTTCGGCGGCCTGCAGCACCAGGCTGCGGCCTTCCTGCAACTCCAGGCTGACCGGCACCCCGGCTTCATGTTTTTTGCGCAGTTCATAGCAGAAGCTGGCGAAGGTATCGATCCAGGCTTCGATGCAGTATTCGTGAGGGCCCTGGACGGTGACGGTAAACGCCCCTTCCCAGCCATTGTTGCCCACGTCGTTCATGACCACGCTGTGCCAGCTTTCTTCATGCAGCGCACGCCAACGGATCAATACGGCCAGCTTGTCGTGGCCATCGGCGAATACCTTGCTGGTGACGTTGACGCGTTGGCCCACCACGGCCTTGACGGCAAATTCGCCGCCGTCGATCACGGGTGAAGTGCTTTCGATCGCGATCCTGGGCAGCAACAGCGCCTGGGACAGCGGCAATATGGAGTCTTCTGGAGCCAGTGTTTCAGCAGTCATCGAGCATCTTCCCCTTACGCCCTGTGGACGCTCTTTGCTTGATCCGAATTCCGATACGGCCGCGCTCTCCCTGAGCAGGGCCGCTATAGGTCCGAGCTTGGGCCTGGGTTAAAAGTTCAGCTGGATGTACCGCCACTGGGCGGGGAATCAATTGGCCCCGGCGGATGTCCACCACTGGAGCAAAGCACAAAGGAGGCCACACCGATGAATATCCCGATCCCGGCAGAAACCCCGGACCCGAATATCGACAACCCGACCTTGCCCCCCACGGAGCCGGAGCCGATTCCCGAGAAGGAACCGCCGGAAAATGAACCGCCACCGGTAGAGGAACCGCCGACGACCATGCCGCCGGTGATCGTCAGTCCTTCTCAAACCGCTTGACGATTTTTGGCATCACGCTGAACACCGCCAAGGCCAGCAAGGTACTCAGCACCGCTGTCGATTCCCGACCCAATCCGGCCGAGACCCCAATCGCAGCGGTCATCCACAAACCGGCAGCCGTCGTCAGGCCCTTCACATGCCCCTCGTCATCATCCTTGCCCTTGATGATGGTGCCGGCGCCCAGGAACCCAATCCCGGCAATCACACCCTGCACCACGCGGCTCATGGCATCTGCCTGATTGCCGGACATCTGCGGCACCATGACAAACAACGCTGCGCCCAAGGCCACCAGCATGTGGGTGCGCACGCCGGCGGCCTTGCCCTTGCTCTCGCGTTCGAACCCGAGAATGCCGCCCAGGATCGCGGCGATCACCAGGCGCACGGTGATCTGGGTGAGCTGCCGGGCGTCGCCGATATCGGCAAATTCGGCCTGCAGGGTTTGCCACACTTCATGCCACCAGGCGTCCATGAACACTGTCCTTTGTCTTTATTGATAAAGGATGGACAGCGGCGACCGCCAGTCAGTTGCCTTGAACGCGCCGGCATCGCCGAACCCTAACCTTACACAGCCCATGAAAAGGAGATCGACATGACAATACGTATCGAAAACCAGTTGTGCTACTTCATGCTCGATGAGAACGGACAGGAACAGAGTGTGCCGGCGACCCGGGTCAATATCGTTACCGACACCGACAAATCCATGTCGTACGTGGAACTGGCCGCCGAGCGGATCTACATCACCGAAGCCGAGGCCGACGCCCTGACGGTGGCAGGTGCCCATGATGGGCGCCAGCATGTAAAGGCTGAAGAACCTGGTTCGCTGATTTAATTGATCTTTATCAGCACGCGCCATATCTGGCTGCACCTCAAGCGCCATGGGGTGCAGCACATTGACGCAGGCCCCTGGCCAAAGCCCATCTGATCCGCTTTTTATCGCCATACCTGAGTCTGTTACGCAAACAGACCGGCGCGCATAGTTCATCGGCCTGATGGAGGCTGATGAGCGAACGACCATGAGCGAACGAATCCCAACCGTGGAAACCTTTGAGCCGATACACCCAAAGAAGGTGAAGGCCAAATCCAGCGACAACCTGATCCATACCCGCAGTTTCACCGGCCTGTTCCGCACCTTGCGCGTGGCTGGCGCGGGCTTTCTGTTCCTGGCGTTCTTCGGCACGGTGTGGCTGAACTGGGGTGGGCGGCAAGCCGTGCTGTGGGATTTGGCGGAAAGCAAATTCCATATTTTCGGCGCCACCTTCTGGCCCCAGGATTTCATCCTGTTATCGGCTTTGCTGATCATCTGTGCCTTCGGCCTGTTTGCGATTACGGTGTTCGCCGGCCGCGTGTGGTGTGGCTACACCTGCCCGCAAAGCTCGTTTACCTGGCTGTTCATGTGGTGCGAAAAGGTCACCGAGGGCGAGCGCAACCAGCGTATCAAGCTGCAAGCGGCGCCCTGGAGTCTGAACAAACTCGCGCGGCGCTCGGCCAAACACACGTTGTGGCTGGGCATCAGCGTCCTCACCGGGCTGACCTTTGTCGGCTACTTCACGCCGATCCGCCCCCTGGCCGCCGAACTGCTGACCTGGCAGATGGGGGGCGTGAGTCTGTTCTGGGTGCTGTTTTTTACCGCCGCCACCTACATCAACGCCGGCTGGCTGCGTGAAGCGGTGTGCATGCACATGTGTCCGTATGCGCGGTTCCAGAGCGTGATGTTCGATAAAGACACCCTGACCATTTCCTACGATAGCGCCCGTGGCGAGCATCGCGGCCCGCGCAAACGCGAGGTCACGCCGGCCGATGTCGGCCTGGGCGACTGTATCGACTGCCAGCTGTGCGTGCAGGTCTGCCCCACCGGCATCGACATCCGCGACGGCCTGCAAATGGAGTGCATCGGCTGCGCGGCGTGCATCGACGCCTGTGATTCGATCATGGACAAGATGGGCTATGCGCGGGGCTTGGTGAGCTACACCTCCGAGCATCAACTCCAAGGCGGCAAGACCCACCTGCTCAGGCCGCGCCTGATCGGCTACAGTGCGGTGCTGCTGGTGATGATTGCGGCGTTGGTGGTGGCATTGGTGGAGCGGCCAATGGTGTCGCTGGACGTGACCAAGGACCGTGGCATGTTCCGCGAGAACGCCCAGGGCCAGATCGAAAACATCTACAGCCTCAAGGTCATCAACAAGACACAGCAGCGCCAGGAATACCAGGTGGAGCTGCTGGATGCAGAGGGTTTCCAACTGCAAGGCAAGACCGAGATCAGCCTGGCACCGGGGGAAATCGTCGATGTGCCGGTGTCGGTGGCGTTGCTGGCCGACAAGCCGGCGAGCAGTTCGCAGACAGTGCGCTTCAAGGTTTCGGATGTGGACGAGCCGTGGATCTACAGCGCCGCCGACAGCCGCTTTGTGGCACCGCTCAACCGCTGAGACCTCGCTATCGAAAATGATGCAGATCAAATGTGGGAGGGGCTGCACTCATATTACCTATTTGTTTAAGGCCAACATGAAACGCTACGAAAAATTCGCCGACGACATCGCAGAACTGATCCGCTCCGGCGTGCTCGGCCCCGGCCAGCGTGTGCCGTCGGTGCGCTATGCCAGCCAGACCTATGGCGTCAGCCCGTCCACGGTGTTCCAGGCCTACTACCTGTTGGAGCGTCGCGGGTTGATCCGGGCACGGCCGCGCTCCGGCTACTTCGTCAACACCCATGCACCCAGCCCGTTCTCCGAGCCGGTGGTGAGCGAGCAGGTGCATGAGTCCACCGAAGTCGATGTCAGCGAACTGGTGTTCTCGGTACTCGATTCGATCAAAGACCCCAACACCGTACCCTTCGGCTCGGCCTTTCCCAGCCCCATGCTGTTCCCGCTGCCGCGCCTGGCCCGCTCCCTGGCCAGCGCCAGCCGCGAGATGGACCCGCGCCTGGTGGTCACCGATATGTCGCCGGGCAACCCGCAACTGCGTCGGCAGATTGCCCTGCGCTATATGGTCGGCGGCCTGATGCTGCCCATGGAGGAGCTGCTGATCACCAACGGCGCCCTGGAAGCGCTGAACCTGTGCCTGCAAGCGGTCACCGAACCGGGCGACCTGGTGGCCATCGAGGCCCCGGCGTTCTACGCCTGCCTGCAAGTGCTGGAACGCCTGAAGCTCAAGGCGGTGGAAATCCCCGTGCACCCGCGCGACGGCATTGACCTGGGTGCCCTGGCGCAAACCCTGGAGCGCTACCCGATCAAGGCCTGCTGGACCATGACCAGCTTCCAGAACCCCATGGGCGCCACATTGCCGGAAGCAAAGAAGCAGGCGCTGGTGGAATTGCTGCGTAGCCACCAAGTGCCGTTGATCGAGGACGACGTGTACGCCGAGCTGTACTACGGGCAGCAGGCACCCAAGCCGGCCAAGGCCTTCGACACCGAAGGCCTGGTGATGCACTGCGGCTCCTTCGCCAAGAGCCTGGCGCCGGGCTATCGCGTCGGCTGGGTGGCGGCCGGGCGCTATGCGCAGAAGGTCGAGCGCTTGAAGCTGATGACCTCGCTGTGCCCCTCGATGCCGGCGCAAGCGGCGATTGCCGACTACCTGCAACACGGAGGCTATGACCGCCACTTACGTAAACTGCGCTATGCCCTGGAAGAACAGCAAAGCGCCATGCTGGCGGCGATCGCCCGCTACTTCCCGGCGCAGACACGGGTGAGCCAACCGGCCGGCGGGTATTTCCTGTGGCTGGAATTGCCGGAGCAGACCGATTCGTTGAAGTTGTTCCAGATGGCGCTGGCGCAAGGCATCAGCATTGCGCCGGGGCCGATCTTTTCGGCGACCCAGCGCTTTCGCAACTGTATTCGCCTGAACTACGGCAGCCCGTGGACTGAAGCGTCGGAACAAGCCATGGAGACGCTGGGGCGGATTGTGCGTTCGTTTTGAGCAGGAACCAAATCGCAGGATGGACCACATAGGGGGGGCCATTGTTCTTACATAAAACAATACCCCTTCACACATTCATCGCTGAGGTTTCCATGAGTACGATTACACCCGAAGGCATTAAGCCGCTCCCTGTTCCTCCTAACTACATGCGCGTAAACGAACAAAAGCAAGTCCGGGAAATGGAGGGGCCTACAGTGCGCCCCGCCGGTGATCATCGATCAGCAGAGCAAATTATCGAGCAGAGCCGCGTCCTGATGAGCTTTCTGGAAAGCCGGGACCACTATCCGGTTTCTGACGACCTCAAGCGCCAGGTCGGTAACTGGGACAGCACCAATCCCGACCCAGACGCTCGCGCTAATGCTGCCTATAACCTGGACAAAGTACTGCGATTCATTGACAACGTGGACAACGGAAACCTGAGCGGCAGCACGACCCGCAATGGGCGAATCGATGGTTTTTATGACGATGGCTACGGCGTCGTGCGAAACTCCGAAGCCAGCCTGCTCAAAGACTTTTCAACCGGGGGCTATGACGTGTTGCGTTATCTCAAGACATGATAGTGCAGCGTTTCATCGGCCACCGCCCAGATCCAGGAAGGTACCGGTAGCATACGAAGCCTTGTCCGACAGCAACCAGATAATCGCTTCCGCCACTTCATCGGGCCGCCCGCCACGGGCCATGGGAATACCGGACTCGAGCTTGCTGACCCGGTCCGGGTCGCCGCTCAGGGCGTGGAAGTCGGTGAAGATGTAGCCGGGGCGCACCGCGTTGACGCGGATGCCCTCGCCCGCCACTTCTTTCGACAGGCCGAGGGTGAAGGTGTCGAGTGCGCCCTTGGATGCGGCGTAGTCGACGTACTCACCCGGCGAACCCAGGCGTGCGGCCACCGAAGACACGTTGACGATACTGCCGCCCTGCCCGCCATGCTTGGGCGACATCCGCAGCAGCGCGTGCTTGGCACACAGGATCGGACCGAGCACATTGGTCTTGAGAATGTTCAGGATGCGGAACTCGGACATCTCATCCACCCGCGACTTGTGCCCCACGGTGCCGGCATTGTTCACCAACGCGGTGACGCGGCCCAGTTCGGCGTCCACACGATGAAACAGCGCAATCACTTCATCTTCGATACTGACATCCGCGCGCACCGCAATCGCCTGGGCACCGAGGCCGCGAACCTGCTCGAGCACGCTGTGGGCGGCTTTTTCATCGGAGTGATAGTTGATGCAGAGGCGATAGCCCTCGCGGGCAGCCAGCAATGCCGTCTCGGCGCCGATACCACGGCTCCCCCCGGTGATGATGAGGACTTTGTCCATGCGTGCGGTCTCCTGATCCAACCTGGTGTTTAGGGTTGGATCCGATACTAACCGTCACGCACGGCTTTTGTCAGGCGCCGCTGCGTCTTCACCGCGCTGGATATGGTCCATGAAACCGTCCGCCGGCAACGGGTGGCCGAGCAGGTAGCCTTGCAGGGAGTTACACCCCAACCGTGTGAGAAAACTCTGCTGCACATCGGTTTCCACACCTTCAGCGACGATTCGCAGCCCCAGCGCCTGGCCCAAGGCAACAATGGCAGACACGATGGCGGCGTCGTCGCTGTCATGCTCCAGGTCACGCACAAAACCACGGTCGATCTTCAACTCGTTGGCCGGCAGGCGCTTGAGGTACATCAGGCTGGAGTAGCCGGTACCGAAATCGTCGATGGAGAGGTCCACGCCCATGTCCGACAGCTGCTGCAACACCGTCATGCTCGCATCGGCATCGCTCATCGCGGTGGTCTCGGTGATTTCCAGGGTCAGGCTGTTGGCCGGCAACCGGTGCCGCGCCAGGGCGCCGGCCACGCTGTTGACCAGCCCGGCGTGGCAAAACTGCAACGCCGACAAGTTCACCGCGATGCGCCAGTGCTCATAACCCTGGGCGTACCACAGGCTCATTTGGCGACAGGCTTCATTGAGCACCCATTCGCCGATGGGGATGATCAGGCCGGTTTTTTCCGCCAGGTCGATAAAGGTCGCCGGCAACAACACGCCTTGTTGCGGATGCTCCCAGCGCACCAACGCTTCGGCGCCCACCGGGATCCCACTGATCGCATCAAACTTGGGCTGGTAATACAGCCGGAACTGCTCGTGCTCAAGGGCATTGCGCAGGTCTTGCAGCAGTTGCAATTGCTTGCGCGCATTGGTGTTCATCGACACATCAAAGAAGCTGTAGCCGTTCTTGCCCATGCCCTTGGCATGGTACATGGCGGCGTCGGCGTTCATCAGCAGTTCCTGGGGGGTGTTGCCATTGCCCGGGAACATGGCGATGCCGACGCTGGCAGAAATCTTCAGCTCATGCTCGGCCACCTGGAACGCGCGGTTGATCAGCACCACCTGGCGCTCGGCAAGGCCGAGGGCATCATCGGGCTGGGTCAACTGCACCAGCAATACAAACTCATCGCCGCCGATGCGCGCCAGGGTGTCGTGACTGCGCAGGTCTTCGCGCAGGCGCAGGCCGACTTCGCGCAACAACTGGTCGCCCATGTGGTGGCCAAAGGCATCGTTGACCGGCTTGAAGCCATCCAGGTCGATGAACATCAGGGCAAAGCAACCGCCCTGCTCCTTTACCGCCTCGATGGCCTGTTGAATACGATCGGCCAGCAAGGTGCGATTGGGCAGGCCGGTGAGCATATCGTGCAGGGCCAGGTGGGTCAGTTCCTGGTTGGCTTGGGTCAACGAGTCGGCGAGCACCGCAGTGCGGGCTTCCAGGCGCGCGTCGAGCAACGACGTCAGCAACGCGATGGCCAGTACCGCCAGGGTCGTCACCAACACCAGGTTATCCAGGCCCTTGCCGCTCAAACCGTCCAGCACGGCGGCGCAGTAACTCTCGTCGGCAAAGCGTGCGGCCGCCATGCCGGTGTAATGCATGCCGACGATTGCAAAGCCCATCACCACCGCCGCACCACCACGGGCCAGGCGTACGTAAGGCGTGTTACGGCGCAGGTTGAACGCAATCAACAGCGCGGCTCCGGACGCCACCACCGCGATCAGCAACGACAGGCCAAATAGCGTGGGGTCATAGTCGATGCCCGGCGTCATGCGCATCGCGGCCATGCCGGTGTAGTGCATGCTGGCAATACCGCTGCCCATGACCAGCGCGCCAAACGCCAGTTGCCAGGCAGGCAAACGCGCTTGGCTGACCAGCCATAATGCAAAGCCGCAGGACAATACCGCGATCAACAACGACAGCGCGGTGATACCGATGTCGAAGCCCAAGGCAAACGGCAGGCGCAACGCCAGCATGCCGATAAAGTGCATGGACCAGACGCCTACCCCCATCGCCATGGCCCCGCCGGCTATCCATAAATACACAGCGCGCCCCTTGGCGGTCGCGATGCGGCCGGTGAGGTCCAGGGCGGTGTAGGAAGCGAGGATCGCGACAAACAGCGAGATCGCGACCAGCGAGGGGGAATAGCTACCGATAAGCATGGGACTTCTCGTGGGCAACGGACCCGAAACGCCCGTGCCAAGTGGCAAAGCGGGCGATTGTAGCGAGAATAATTCTTGGACAGTTGATTAATTATCAGAGGGCCACTAGTGGCAATTTGACGTCAATCTCCTGGCTCAAAGGCCCATGCGTTTTCAGGTACGCCCAAGTGCTATCCCACTTCGGATCACTGAGCAAACAGATGCAAACCATGCGCCTTTAGCAAGCCTATCCCCACGGCGTCGAATCCATCAGCTTAGAGGTGGCTATGGCTTACGCTGAATGGGCACACAGCAAAACTGCACCGAGACTTACCCCATACAAAAATGGATTTTTAATTCCACATAATTCTAGAAAACTGTCATTTCTTACAGGTGTTTATTGAGACTGCTTGGGTGAAGCTTATGGGTATATTCTGCCGGAGTTTCAAAAAATGGCTGTCATAGCGATTTTGTACCCCATGAACCATGAAAATATTGGCCCCCTGAAAGGAACGCAAAGTATCCGAGAGCAGGGTGGAAAAATTAACGCTTATAGAATTGAGGCGATTGGTGAGGCCACAACGGTCACCGAGATAAAACCCTTTGTCGAGAAAGTCGTTGCAGAACACGGCTCATTGAAAATTGAAGATGGCGAATATGTAATGGGTACTCATCTATGCTACAACCGAGAAGAGTATGAGGTGTGGGGGAGAATCGATGGCTTTGAAGACAAGGTCGTAACCTATTGTTCTCGAGCCGGTAAAGAGTACGAGATTAAAGACTCGGACACTCGAATTTTAAAATTCAGAGTCTCCGGTAAGATAGCAGAAATTCTAAAATACGTGCCTTTGAACTCTAATCTTCTTATATATGCCAATACACCCCCCCTTTCTTCGGGAGGGGAGCTAACAGCATTTGATCATGAATGCCTCACACTGGGCACTAAAGACCCGGAGATATTCACGGCATATAAATTTGCTAATTTGACATCTATCAGAATTGTATGATGCCGCCTTGTATATCAATAAGTATGGGGGGCTGCCATATCAGCGAAGCAAGCTCCCTGCCTAGGAATCCGCGTCTCCCTCGAGATCAATCCTCCTCGGCAATCGGCGTCTGCCCATCCCAGCCACCGCCCAGCGCGGCGATCAGTTGCACGCTGGCCACCAGGCGACTCTGCAACAGGGTCAATACGGTGCGCTCGTTGCTCAGCGCCGTGGCCTGGACAGTCACCACATCCAGATAGGCAATCAGCCCGGCCTTGTACTGGTTCTGGGTCAAGCGCAGCGATTCTCGGGCGGCCTCGAGGGCTTCGTTGCTGACCACCGCCTCGTCTTCCAGCACCTTAAGCTGGACCATGTAGTTTTCCACTTCACGGAAGCCGTCGAGCACGGTCTGGCGGTACTTGGCCACGGTTTCGTCGTAGGACGCCACGGTACGGTCGACTTCCGCCGAGCGCTGGCCGCCGTCGAACAGGGTCATGGCCAGTTTCGGCCCTACCGACCAGAAGCGGTTCGGCAGGCTGATCCAGTCGGCATAGGTGCTGCTGGAATAGCCACCGGCCAGGCTCAGCGTCAGGTCCGGGTAATAGGCGGCCTTGGCTACGCCGATATTGGCGTTGGCGGCGATCACCGAACGTTCGGCCGAGGCGATGTCCGGGCGCCGTTCAAGCAATTGCGACGGCAGGCTGACCGGAATCTGCGGCAGGGCCGGGATGTCCTTGCTCACCGCCAGGTTGAAGTTGGCCGGTGCCTCGCCGATCAACACGGCGATGGCATTTTCCAGTTGAGCGCGTTGCCAGATCAGGTCGATCAGGCTGGCCTGGGTGGTCTTGAGCTGGGTTTGCGCCTGGGCCACCGCGTCCTTGCCGGAAACCCCGGCGCGGTACTGGTTTTCGGTCATTTGCAGGGAGCGCTGGTAGGTGTCCAGCGTGGCTTGCAGCAGGCGGGTCTGCTCGTCCATGACCCGCAGTTGCAGGTAGCTTTGCACCAGTTCCGACTGTTGGCTCAGGCGCATCGCGGCCAGATCCGCCGAGCTGGCTTCGGCACTGGCCTCGTTGGCCTCCAGGCCACGGCGCAACTTGCCCCAGATATCGGCTTCCCAGCTCACGCCGAGCTGCGCATTGAGGGTGTCACGGATCCCGCTGCTGGAACTGCTGAGGCTGGCGCTGCTGCTGCCGGTGCCCTGGCTGGCGCGGGTTTTACCGGCGCTCAGGTCGACGGTGGGGTAAAACGCCCCGCGTGAGCTGCGCACCAGGGCCTGGGCCTGGCGAAAACGCGCTTCGGCCTGGGCCACGGTCTGGTTGGAATTATTCAGGCGCAGCACCAGGTCGTTGAGTTGGCGGTCGCCGTACAGCTCCCACCAGGCACCACGGGCCAGGGAATCACTCGGCGCGGCCTGGCGCCAGCCTTGGGCTTCCTTGAACTGCGCGGGTTCAGTGACTTCCGGGCGCTTGTAATCCGGGCCGACGGCACAGGCGCTGAGCAACAACGCCAACCCTACTGTAGGAGCGAGCTTGCTCGCGAAGGTCGTTAACGATAACGCGCCGAGCCTGAATGAACGCGGTGCCTGCCGTTTTTTCGCGAGCAAGCTCCCTCCTACAGGGACAAGTGCCGTGTCGGAAGCCAGCAGTGCATTGGCAAAGGTTGAATCGGTCATAGCGCAGTGTCCAGGGCAGCATCGGTACGCACGCCGCGCCAGGCATTGAAACGGTGGCGCGCGCGGTCGAGATAGAGGTAAACCACCGGGGTGGTGTAGAGGGTCAGGACCTGGCTGAAAATCAGGCCGCCAATGATGGTCAGGCCCAGGGGATGGCGCATTTCCGCGCCATCGCCGGTGCCCAGCAGCAACGGCAAGGCGCCGAGGATGGCCGCCAGGGTGGTCATCAGGATCGGTCGCAGACGCAACAGGCAGGCGCTGCGAATCGATTCCAGCGGGCCCAGCCCATCGTTGCGTTCCAGCTGCAACGCCAGGTCGATCATCAGGATCGCGTTCTTCTTCACCACCCCGATCAACAGGAACAGGCCGAGCAGGGAAATCAGGCTGAACTCCCCTCCCGTCAGGTAGATGGCAAGCATCGCGCCGACGCCGGCCGACGGCAGGGTCGAGAGGATCGTCAGCGGATGAATGTAGCTCTCATACAGAATGCCCAGCACCAGGTACACCGCCACCAGCGCGCCGAGGATCATGAACGGCTGGCCCTTCTGCGTGGCCGCAAAGGCATCGGCGGTGCCGGCCATCTTGGCAATCACATCTTCCGGCAGGCCAACCTTGGCAATCGCCCGCTCGATGGCCGCCGTGCCCTGCTCCACCGTGACCCCGGGGGCCATGTCGAAGGCGATGTTTTCCGAGGCGAACTGGCCTTCGTGGCTGACGCGGTCGTCCGCCAGGCTGTTCTCGTAATGGGCAATGGTCGACAACGGCACCCGTGCGCCGCTGGAGGTGATCACCTGCATCTGGTTGAGGGTGATCGGGTCCTGGGCATATTTGGGGTTGACCTCCATCACCACCTGGTACTGGTTGAGGCTGTCGTAGATGGTGGAAATCTGCCGCTGGCTGTAGGCGTTGTTGAGCACCGCGGTGACCATGTCCATGTCGATGCCCAGGCGCTTGGCCTGGTCACGGTCGACAATCAGCGTGACCTGGGCCGCGCCCCGGCCTTCGCGGGCGTCGATGGCGGTCAGCTCCGGCAGCTCACGCAGCGCCGCGACCACTTTCGGGTACCACAGGCGCAGCGCGGCCAGGTCGCCGCTTTGCAGGATGTACGAATACTGCGCGCTGGTCTGGTCACGGCTGCCGCCAAATTGCAGGTCCTGGTCGGCCATCAGGAACAGGCGCCCGCCCGGCACCAGCGGCACATCCTTGCGCAGGCGCTCGATCACCGCCTGGGCGGACACCTTGCGTTCGCTGATGGGCTTGAGGCGGACCAGCATCACCGCGTTGTTGGTACCGTTGTTGCCGCCGATAAAGCCGGCCACGCTGAGCACTGCCGGGTCGTTGAGCACCGCCTTGCGGAAGATTTCCATCTTCGGCTGCATGACGCTGAACGACAGGCCGTCATCCCCGCGCACAAAGCCGATCAATTGGCCGGTGTCCTGTTGCGGCATAAAGGTTTTCGGGACCACCACGTACAGCGCCACGTTCACGCCAATGGTCAGCAGCAGGCTGAGCAAGGTCAGGCGGCGATGGCGCAGCACCCAGTCCAGGCTGGTGGCGTAGCCGGCCACCATGCGGTCGTTGATCTTCTGGCTCCAACGCTGCAGGCCGGTCATCTGCCCTTTCACGTGGGGCTTGAGCCAACGGGCGCAGAGCATCGGCGTCAACGTCAGCGACACGATCAGCGACACGATGATCGCCGCCGACAAGGTGATGGAAAACTCGCGGAACAGGTTGGTGACGATCCCGCCCATGAACAGGATCGAGAGGAACACCGCCACCAGCGATACGTTCATCGACAGTAAGGTAAACCCGACTTCCTCGGCACCCAGGTAGGCGGCCTTCATCGGAGGCACGCCCGCGTCGATATGCCGGGAAATGTTCTCCAGCACCACGATGGCATCGTCCACCACCAGGCCGGTGGCCAGGATCAGCGCCATCAGCGAGAAGTTGTTCAGCGAGAAACCGTACAGGTACATGATCGCGAACGTGCCCACCAGCGACACCGGCACCGCCAGGGTTGGAATCAGCGAGGCGCGGAAGTTGCCGAGGAACAGGTACACCACCAGGATCACCAGCCCCACCGCAATCAGCAGGGTCATCTCGGCTTCATGCAGGGTCGCGGTGATCACCGGCGAGCGGTCCATGGCCAGGCTGAGCTTGACGCTGGACGGCAGCACCGCCTGCAACGCCGGCAGTTGTGCCTTGATCTGCCTGACGGTCTCGATGATGTTGGCGCCGGACTGGCGGTTGATCACCAGCAGCACCGCCGAATCATTGTTGAAGAAGCCACTGTTGTAGCGGTCTTCCACGCCGTCGCTGATCTTCGCCACATCCTTGAGGCGCAGGGCGGCGCCGTCCTGATAACGAATCAGCAGCGGCTCGTAGTCCTTGGCCTTTTCCAGCTGGTCGTTGGCCTGGATCTGCCAGTTGCGCTCACTGTCTTCCAGGGAGCCCTTGGGCCGGCGCTGGTTGGCATTGGCGATGGTGTTGCGTACGTCGTCCAGGGCCACGCCGTACTGGTCGAGGGCCTTGGGTTCCAGCTCGATACGCACCGCCGGCAGGGAGCTGCCGCCGATCTGCACTTCGCCCACACCCGGCACCTGGGACAGGCTTTGGGAGAGGATGGTCGAGGCCAGGTCGTACAACTGGCCCTTCTGCAACACGTCCGAGGTCAGCGACAGCACCATGATCGGCGCCTGGGACGGGTTGATCTTCTTGTAGGTGGGCATGCTGCGCATGCCGCTGGGCAGCAGGTTGCGCGAGGCATTGATGGCTGCTTGCACTTCCCGCGCGGCACCGTTGATATCACGGTCTGAATCGAATGCCAGGATGACCCGGGTGGAACCCTGGCTCGACGAACTGCTCATGGTGGTGATGCCGGCAATCGCGCCGAAGGAGCGCTCCAGCGGCGTCGCCACGGTGGACGCCATCACCTCGGGGCTGGCGCCGGGCAAGCTGGCCGAGACCACGATCACCGGAAAATCGATCTGTGGCAGCGGCGACACCGGCAGCAGGTTGAAGCTGACCCCGCCCAGCAACATGATCGCCAGGCTCAGCAGCAGGGTCGCTACCGGCCGGCGAATGAAAGGTCCGGACAGGTTCATGACTCAACCGGCTCCAGGCTTTGCGGCTCTTTGCGCCAGCGGCGGCCGAGGCGATCGAAATACAGGTAGATCACCGGCGTGGTGAACAGCGTCAACACCTGGCTCACCAGCAGGCCGCCGACCATCACCAGGCCCAGGGGCTGGCGAAGTTCGGCACCGGAGCCGGTGGCCAGCATCAATGGCACTGCACCGAACAGGGCGGCCAGGGTGGTCATCAGGATCGGCCGGAAGCGCAGCAGCGCCGCCTGGTAGATCGCGGTCTGCGGGTCCAGGCCCTGGTTGCGTTCGGCGTCAAGGGCGAAGTCGATCATCATGATCGCGTTCTTCTTGACGATACCGATCAGCAGGATGATGCCGATGATCGCGATCATGCCCAGGTCGTTGCCACTGAGCAGCAAGGCCAGCAAGGCCCCCACCGCGGCCGAGGGCAAGGTCGAGAGAATGGTGATCGGGTGGATATAGCTCTCGTAGAGCACACCCAGCACGATGTACATGGTGACCACCGCCGCCAGGATCAGCAGCAAGGTGCTCGACAGCGACGCTTCGAACGCCTGGGCAGCGCCCTGGAACTGGGTCTGCACGCCCACCGGCATGCCGATGTCCTTCTGCGCCTGGTTGATCAGCTCCACGCCTTTGCCCAGCGCAACGCCGGGGGCCAGGTTGAACGACATCATTACCGCCGGGAACTGGCCGATGTGCGCAATCGCCAACTGCGCCTGGCGCTGCTCAACATGGGCCAGGCTGGACAGGCGCACCTGGCCGCCGTCGGTGGTCTTCACATGGATCTGGTTCAGCGCCGCCGGGCCGAGGGTTTCCCCCGACTGGGCCTGCAAGACCACGCGGTACTGGCTGGCCTGGGTGTAGATGGTGGAAATCTGCCGCTGGCCGAACGCGTCATACAGTGCGTCGGTGATGGTCGACACACTCACCCCGAGGCGCGAGGCCGCATCGCGGTCGATCACCAGGTACACCTGCAGGCCCTTGTCCTGCAGGTCGCTGGCGACGTCGGTGAGTTCCGGCATCTGGCTCAGTGCGTGCACCAGCTTGCCGCTCCACAGGGCCAACAGGTCGGCGTCCGGCGAGGACATGCTGAACTGGTACTGGGTGCGGCTGACACGGTCTTCGATGGTCAGGTCCTGCACCGGCTGCATGAACAGGCGGATGCCCACCAGCTTGTCGATCTGCGGTTGCAGGCGCGTGATCACCTGGGCTGCGCTCAAGTCGCGCTGGCCGTGGGGCTTGAGGTTGATCAGCAAGCGGCCGCTGTTGAGGGTGGCGTTATCGCCATCCACGCCGATATAGGACGACAGGCTTTCCACCGCCGGGTCGGTGAGGATGATCTGCGCCAGTTCCTGCTGGCGCTGGCTCATGGCGGCGAATGAAATAGACTGCGGCGCCTCGGAGATCCCCTGGATCACCCCGGTGTCCTGCACCGGGAAAAAGCCCTTGGGCACCACCAGGTACAGCACCACCGTAAGGCCCAGGGTCGCAATGGCCACCAACAGGGTCAGCGGCTGGTGCCTGAGCACCCATTGCAACTTGCGCCCGTAGGCTTCGATCAGCCAATCGATCCAGGCGCCGCTGGCCTTGTAGAACCGGCTCTGCTCTTCTTCCTTGGGCTCGCGCTTGAGCAAACGCGCGCACATCATCGGCGTGAGCGTCAGGGACACCACCAGGGAAATCAGGATCGCCACCGCCAGGGTGATGGCAAATTCGCGGAACAGCCGTCCCACCACGTCAGCCATGAACAGCAGCGGGATCAATACGGCGATCAGTGACAGGGTCAGGGAAATCAGGGTGAAGCCGATCTGCCTGGCGCCCTTGAGCGCAGCGGCCAGCGGCGTCTCGCCTTCCTCGATGTAGCGGGAAATGTTCTCCAGCATCACGATGGCATCGTCCACCACGAAACCGGTGGCAATGGTCAGGGCCATCAGCGTCAGGTTATTGATGGAGAACCCGGCCAGGTACATCACCCCGAAGGTGCCCACCAGCGACAGCGGCACGGCAATCGACGGAATGATCGTGGCGCTGACCCGCCGCAGGAACAGGAACGTCACCATCACCACCAGAGCGATGGCGATCAGCAATTCGTGCTGCACATCGGTGACCGAGGCGCGGATGGTCTGGGTGCGGTCGGTAAGCACCGTCACGTCGAGGCCGGCCGGCAGGTTGTCGGTGATGCTCGGCAGCAGCGCCTTGATGCGGTCGACCACCTCGATCACGTTGGCGCCCGGCTGGCGCTGGATATTGAGGAGTACGGCCTGGTTTTCATTGGCCCAGGCGGCAAGGCGTTCGTTTTCGGCGCCGTCGACGATCTGTGCCACATCCTTGAGGCGCAGAGGCGCGCCATTGTTGTAGGCCAGGATCAGCTCGGCGTATTGCTGGGGCGACACCAACTGGTCGTTGGCATCGAGCATCGACACCCGCGTGGGGCCGTCGAAGTTGCCCTTGGGCTGGTTGACGTTGGACGCGGCGATCAGGGTGCGCACATCGGAGAGGTTCAAGCCGTTGGCCGCCAGGGCTTCGGGGTTGACCTTGATGCGCACGGCCTGGCGCTGGCCACCGGCGATGCTGACCATGCCGACGCCGCTGATCTGCGCGATCTTCTGCGCCATGCGTGTGTCGACCAGGTCATTGAGCTTGGGCAGCAGCATGGTCTTGGAGGTAATGGCCAGGGTCAGCACCGGGGTATCCGCCGGGTTGACCTTGTTGTACACCGGCGGCGCCGGCAAATCCTTGGGCAGCAGGTTGGTGGCGGCATTGATTGCAGCCTGCACCTGTTGCTCGGCGACATCCATATTGATGTCGAGGTTGAAACGCAGGGTCAGCACCGAGGCGCCGCCGGAACTGGTGGACGCCATCTGGGTCAGGCCGGGCATCTGTCCGAACTGGCGCTCAAGGGGCGCGGTGACCGCGCTGGTCATCACATCGGGGCTGGCACCGGGGTACAGGGTCATCACCCGGATCGTCGGGTAATCCACCTGGGGCAGCGCCGAGACCGGCAACAAGCGGTAGGAAATAATGCCGGCCAAAACAATCGCCAGCATGCTCAGCGTGGTGGCGACCGGGCGAAGGATAAACAGCCGCGACAGGTTCATGAACCGACCTTTTGCGCCTTGCCGGCGGTGGTGCCGGTCTCCCCTTTAGCCGCAGGCTTGCCTTGCAGGTGTTCGGTGGGGGTGGTCGGCACTTCGCTGCTGTCGTTGACCACTTCGATCTCGCTGCCGTCCTTGAGGCGGTCGGTGCCCTCCAGCACCACACGGTCGCCGGCGACCAGGCCTTCCTTGATCACGGTGTTGTCACCATCGGTGTCACCCACCACCAGCGGCTGGACCTTGACCTTCTTGTCGCCATCGAGCTTGTAGACAAAGGTGCCGGTGTTGCCGAACTGAATCGCGGCGGACGGCGCCAGCACCACGTTGTGCAAGGTATCGGCGAGCAGATGCACATTGACGAACTGGTTGGGGAACAGCGCCTGGTCCTTGTTATCGAAACGCGCCTTGAATTTCAGGGTGCCGGTGGTGACGTCGATCTGGTTGTCCAGGCTTTGCAGCACGCCGGTGGCCTGCCGCTTGACGTCGCCACGGTCCCAGGCTTCCACGGGCAGCTTATTGCCGGCGTGATAACGGGCGAGCACGGTTTCCAGGGTGTTTTCCGGCAGAGTGAAGGCCACGCTGATCGGTTGGGTCTGGGTGATCACCGCGAGGAATGTGGTGTCGTTGGCCGCCACCAGGTTGCCCACATCGACCTGGCGCAAGCCGACGCGACCACTGATAGGCGCGCGGATCTTGGTGAACTCGAGGTTGAGCTTGGCATCGTCCACCGCGCCCTGGTTGGTCTTGACCGTGCCCTGGTATTGCAGGACCAGCGCTTCGGCGGTGTCCAGGGTCTGCTTGGCGATACTGTCCTGGGCGTAGAGGTCGCGATAACGCTGCACGTCGACCTGGGCGTTTTTCAACTGGGCCTGGTTCTGCATCAGCGTGCCCTGGGCCTGGAGCAAGGCATTCTGGTAGCTGCGCGGGTCGATCTCGGCCAGCAGGTCGCCGGCCTTGACCATCTGCCCTTCTTCAAAGGCGATCTTGACCAGTTCGCCCCCCACCCGGCTGCGCACATTGATGGTATTGAGCGCGGTGACCGTGCCCAAGGCCTTGTAGTACACCGGGAACTCCCCCAGTACCGCCGGCGCTACACGCACCGGCACCGGGCCGGTGGACCCGCCGAACCCCGGGCGCGCCATGCCGGTTTTACCGGTATGCCCGGCCGGTGCGTCTTTGTGGGCGGCGCCGCCTGGCCAGAATTTCCAGCACAGGCCGGCGATAACCAGCAGCACGAGCAGGCCGAACAGCCAGCGGCGGGAGTTGCGGGGGGAGGATTGCATGGAGTGATCAACCATTGGGCGCGAGAGCTTCTTCTTCGGGAGGCTGAAAGATAAGCACTGGAGCGCGTTAAGAAAAGCGCCTTTACCGGCTATTTACCTTGGGCTTACAACTTTTAACTTCTGCGGCTTAGTCTGCAGGCTATTTCGCTAAACGTCTGAGCCACAAATGAAAACGGCCTGGACTAGGCCAGGCCGCAATCATGTCTTACGGGTGTTACTGCAAAACGACAGTAACGCGCCGCAACAGTTACTTCAAAACAGCCAGGGCCGCTTCGTAGTTCGGCTCCTGGCCGATTTCCGAAACCAGTTCGCTGTGCAGCACGGTGTTGTTTTCGTCCAGCACCACGACCGCACGGGCGGTCAGGCCCTTGAGCGGGCCATCGGTAATCGCTACGCCGTAATCGACGGCGAAACCAGGGTCACGGAAGTCCGACAGGTTCTTCACGTTTTCCAGGCCTTCGGCGCCGCAGAAACGCGCCTGGGCGAATGGCAGGTCGGTGGAGATGCACAGTACGACGGCGTTGTTCAGCTCGTTGGCCTGGGCGTTGAACTTGCGTACCGACGTGGCGCAGGTCGGGGTGTCGACGCTTGGGAAGATGTTCAGCACTTTGCGCTTGCCGGCAAAGGTAGCCAGGGTTGCATCCGACAGGTCGCCGGCGGTCAGGGTGAAGTCTGCTGCTTCAGAGCCGACTTTCGGCAATTCGCCTTCAACCTGGACAGGGTTACCGCGAAGAGTGACTTGAGCCATGAACAGAATCCTTATGCTGGGTTTTGGTTAAACGAATTCGAGAGGCGGAAGTTAACCACAAAGTACCGTGGCTACCTACCGCCAGACACAAATTGTCATGCCACACGGTTGTGGTTTAATTGCGCGCTTTGCGCCTGCCCTCCAAGGAAACCGTTGTCGATGAATCAGCCCGCCACCAAACTCCTGGTCATTGGTTATGTCTGGCCGGAGCCCCGTTCCTCGGCCGCGGGTGGGCACATGATGCAGATTCTCGAAACTTTTCTTACACAAGGTTGGGATATTACCTTCAGCAGCCCGGCAGCACTGGGCGAGCACAAGGCCGACCTGCTGGCGCTGGGCATCGCCGAATGCGCGATCGAGCTCAATGACAGCAGCTTTGACGATTTTGTCCGCGAGTTGGCCCCGGACATCGTGCTGTTCGACCGTTTCATGATGGAAGAACAGTTTGGCTGGCGCGTAGAGAAGTGTTGCCCCGACGCCCTGCGCGTGCTGGAAACCTCCGACCTGCAAAGCCTGCGCGACGCCCGTCAGCAGCGCCTCAAGGCGCACCTCAAGGCCCACCCGGGCAGCGACGACTTCAGCGCGCTGTTCGCCCCGGCCCTGGAGGAGGAATTCCAACTGATGGCCGACACCGACCTGGCCAAGCGCGAAATCGCCGCGATTTACCGCTGCGACATCAGCCTGATGATCTCCGACGTGGAAATCCGCCTGCTCACCGAACAGTTCAAGCTGCCCGCCGCCCTGCTCCACTGGTGCCCGCTGATGATGACGCCGCCAACCGAGGCCTTGGTGCCGTTCGAAGAGCGTGCGCACTTCCTCAGCATCGGTAACTTCCGCCATGCGCCGAACTGGGACGCCGTACTGTGGATGAAGAACAGCGTCTGGCCATTGATTCGCCAGCAATTGCCGGGCGCCCAGCTGCATATCTACGGCGCCTACACCCCGCCCAAGGCCACCGCCCTGCACAACCCGGCGCAGGGCTTTCATGTGATGAACTGGGCCGAAGATGCCCTGCAAGTGATGAGCGCCGCGCGCATCTGCCTGGCCCCCCTGCGCTTTGGCGCGGGTATCAAGGGCAAGCTGGCCGATGCGATGCTGTGCGGCACCCCCAATATCACCACCCCCATCGGCGCCGAGGCCATGGGCGACGAGCGGCCATGGCCCGGCGCCATCGAGCAATGCGCCGACACCCTGGCGGCGGCGGCCGTGGCGCTCTACCAGGATCGCGAACGCTGGACCCAGGCCCAGCAGGATGGGCGCCAACTGATTGCCGGCCGTTATGACCGCACTGTCCACGGGCCGGCACTGGTGGAGTGCCTGCAACACTGCCGCAGCCACCTCGGCGCCCATCGCCGCAGCAACTTCACCGGCAGCATGCTGCGCCACCATGCGCATAAAAGTACGCAGTACATGTCCCAGTGGATCGAGGCGAAAAACCGTAGCCTGTAAACCGTGGCGCTGGCGAGGTCGTGCGTGAGGGGGCATTATCCCCAGCAGCAACCACAATAAAGCGACGGCAGCATGACCCGAGCAACGCGAATCACCGACCCTTCCTACGAACTGATGGACGATCACAACGGCCTGTCCATCATCTATCGCCAGCATGGTTTCCCCTGCCCGCTGGTGCGCTGGCATTTCCACAAGGAATACGAACTGCACCTGATCGTCGCCAGTTCCGGCAAGGTGTTTATTGGCGACTATATCGGCAACTTCTATCCGGAAAGCCTGTTCCTCACAGGGCCCAACCTGCCCCACAACTGGATCAGCCAGGTGGAGGAAGACGAAGTGGTGCCCAAGCGCGACATGCTGGTGAACTTCACCGATGAGCTGTTCGAGCAGGGCAGCCACATTTTTACCGAACTGAAAATGCTGGCACCGTTGCTGGAGCGCGCGCAGTCCGGCATTGAGTTTCGCTGCAAAAAAACCATCGCCCAGGCCATGACCCTGATGCAACGTATCGAAGACGCCCGGGGTATGGCGCGCCTGGGGCATTTCTTTATCCTGCTGGAAGTGTTGAGCAGCTGTGAGGACTACCAGCTGCTGTCCGGCGTCACCACGCCACAACTGGCGGATGAACACAGCATCGACCGCACCAACCGCGCGGTGGACTACATTTTCGCCCACTACGCGCGCGAGTTGCCCCTGGAGGAAGTGGCGGAACACCTGGGGATGAAGCCGACGTACTTTTCCCGGGTGTTCAAGCAGGCGACCGGGCGCACGTTTATCGAATTCGTCAATCGGCTGCGCATCAGCAAATCCTGCGAATTGCTGGCTGACGGTGATAAAGCCGTGACGGACGTGTGTTTCGAGTCGGGCTTCAACAACATCTCCAACTTCAACCGGCGCTTTCAGCAACTCAAGGGTATGACCCCCTCTCACTACCGCCGCCTGGCGGTACAACGCTTGACCGAGCAGAACCTGGCCTAATGGAGATCGTTCCCAGGTAAGCATGGGCACGATCACCGAGTGCAAAAAAGTATCAGTCCAAGTGTTCCCAAGGATTTGTCACAACCCCATTTGAAGGCTGTAATCAACGCACACTCTTCCTGACTCCCTGTAGGAAGACACAACAACAATAACTGTCCTTCCGTAGCCCCTGGGCGCGGAAATGGAGTGCGCGATGAAGTTCACAGCAAAAGCTCTGCTTGCCTGTACCTGTATGACCCTCAGCGCCGTCAGCCTTGGCGCGCAAACCCTGACCATTGCCACCGTCAACAACAGCGACATGATCCGCATGCAGAAGCTCTCGAAAACCTTCGAGGCCGAGCATCCGGAAATCAAGCTGAACTGGGTGGTGCTGGAAGAAAACGTGCTGCGCCAACGCCTGACCACTGACATCGCCACCCAGGGCGGGCAGTTCGATGTGTTGACCATCGGCATGTACGAAGCCGCACTCTGGGGCGCCAAGGGTTGGCTGGAACCGATGAAGGACCTGCCGGCGTCCTACGACCTCGACGACGTATTCCCTTCCGTGCGTGACGGTTTGTCGGTCAAGGGTTCGCTGTACGCCCTGCCGTTCTATGCGGAAAGCTCGATCACCTACTACCGCACCGACCTGTTCAAGGACGCCGGGCTGAGCATGCCCGAGCACCCGACCTGGAGCCAGATCGGCGAATTCGCGGCCAAACTCACCGACAAGAGCAAAGAGCAATACGGCCTGTGCCTGCGCGGCAAAGCCGGTTGGGGCGAGAACATGGCGCTGATCACCACCCTGGCCAACGGCTACGGTGCGCGCTGGTTCGATGAAAAGTGGCAGCCTGAATTCAACGGCCCCGAGTGGAAGGACGCGCTGAACTTCTACGTCGACAACATGAAGAAATCCGGCCCGCCGGGTGCTTCCAGCAACGGTTTCAACGAAAACCTGGCGCTGTTCAACAGCGGCAAGTGCGCGATCTGGGTCGATGCCAGCGTCGCCGGATCGTTCGTCACCGACAAGACCCAAAGCAAAGTGGCCGACCATGTGGGCTTCACCTTTGCCCCCCACGAAAAAACCGACAAAGGCACGTCGTGGCTGTACTCCTGGAGCCTGGCGATCCCGACCAGCTCCAAGGCCAAGGACGCCGCCAAGGTGTTCACCAGTTGGGCCACCTCCAAGGAATACGGTGCCTTGGTCGCCAAGACCGACGGCGTTGCCAACGTGCCGCCAGGTACGCGCAAGTCGACCTACAGCGACGAGTACATGAAGGCCGCGCCGTTCGCCAAGGTGACCCTGGAATCGCTGAAAGTCGCCGACCCGACCAAGCCGACCCTCAAGCCGGTGCCGTATATCGGTATCCAGTTGGTGACCATTCCCGAGTTCCAGGCGATTGGGACCCAGGTCGGCAAGTTCTTCTCGGGTGCGCTGACCGGTCAGCAGACGGTCGATGCGGCATTGACTGCGGCGCAGACCACCACCGAGCGGGAAATGAAGCGGGCCGGTTACCCCAAGTAACCCCCGATCCTGTAGGAGCGAGCTTGCTCGCGAAAAAGGTACATCCGACGCCGCAATGCGCCTGAAATACCTTCGCGAGCAAGCTCGCTCCTACAGGGGTTTTGCGCACCTGTACCTGACTGGCCTTGATTATCATGAATACATCCGCCAAAAACCGCCTGGCCAACCCCGGCTGGTTCCTCGTCACGCCCTCGGTCGCCCTGCTGCTGCTGTGGATGATCGTGCCGCTGGGCATGACCCTGTACTTTTCACTGATCCGCTACAACCTGCTCTACCCCGGCGAGAACCAATTCGTGGGGCTGGAGAACTTCACCTACTTCATCACCGACTCGGGTTTCCTGCCCGGCGCCACCAATACGTTGTTGCTGGTGGGCAGCGTGCTGCTGATCAGCGTGGTGTTCGGCGTGTTGATCAGTGCCCTGCTGGAGGCCAGTGAGTTTCTGGGGCGCGGCATCGTCCGGGTGCTGTTGATTTCGCCGTTCTTCATCATGCCCACCGTCGGTGCGCTGATCTGGAAGAACCTGATTTTCCACCCGGTGTCGGGGATTCTCGCCGCCGTGTGGAAGTTCTTCGGCGCCGAGCCGGTGGACTGGCTGGCGCACTACCCGTTGCTGTCGATCATCATCATTGTGTCGTGGCAATGGCTGCCGTTCGCCATCCTGCTGCTGATGACCGCCATGCAGTCCCTCGACCAGGAACAGAAGGAAGCCGCACGCCTGGACGGTGCCGGCGCCATCGCGATTTTCTGGCACTTGACCCTGCCCCACCTGGCCCGCCCGATTGCCGTGGTGGTGATGATCGAGACCATCTTCCTGCTCTCGGTATTCGCCGAAATCTTCACCACCACCAACGGTGGCCCCGGCTACGCCTCGACCAACCTCGCCTACCTGATCTACAACCAGGCATTGGTGCAGTTCGACGTGGGCATGGCCTCGGCCGGCGGCTTGATCGCCGTGGTCATCGCCAATATCGCGGCGATCATCCTGGTGCGGATGATCGGCAAAAACCTGACTGACAAACCTTGAGGGCCGCGCCATGACGCTTCAACAATCCCGCCGCCTGCAAAGCCTGTTGCTCGGCACCCTGGCCTGGGCCATCGCGATCCTGATTTTCTTCCCGATCTTCTGGATGGTGCTGACCAGCTTCAAGACCGAAATCGACGCGTTCGCCACGCCGCCGCAGTTCATCTTCACGCCGACCCTGGAGAACTACCTGCACATCAACGAGCGCAGCAACTACTTCAGCTATGCCTGGAACTCGGTGCTGATTTCATTCAGCGCCACCGCCCTGTGCCTGCTGATTTCGGTGCCGGCCGCCTACTCCATGGCGTTCTACGAAACCAAACGCACCAAGAGCACGCTGCTGTGGATGCTCTCCACCAAGATGCTGCCGCCCGTGGGCGTGCTGATGCCCATCTACCTGCTGGCCAAGAGCTTTGGCCTGCTGGATACGCGCATCGCGCTGATCATCATCTACACCCTGATCAACCTGCCGATCGTGGTCTGGATGGTTTACACCTATTTCAAGGACATCCCCAAGGACATCCTCGAAGCCGCGCGCCTGGACGGCGCCACGCTGTGGCAGGAAATGGTCCGGGTGCTGCTGCCGATCGCCAAAGGCGGCCTGGCCTCCACGGTGCTGCTGTCGCTGATCCTGTGCTGGAACGAGGCCTTCTGGTCGCTGAACCTGACCTCGTCCAACGCCGCGCCCCTGACCGCGCTGATCGCCTCCTACTCCAGCCCCGAAGGCTTGTTCTGGGCCAAATTGTCTGCCGTCTCGACCCTGGCCTGTGCGCCGATCCTGATCTTTGGCTGGATCAGCCAGAAACAGCTGGTGCGCGGTTTGTCCTTCGGCGCAGTTAAATAATAATTTCTAGCGGAGGGCCCATCATGGCCAACCTCAAAATCAAGAATCTGCAAAAAGGCTTCGAAGGTTTCTCGATCATCAAGGGCATCGACCTGGAAGTGAACGACAAGGAATTCGTGGTGTTCGTCGGCCCCTCGGGCTGCGGTAAATCCACCCTGCTGCGCCTGATCGCCGGCCTGGAAGAAGTCACCGAAGGCACCATCGAACTGGATGGCCGCGACATCACCGAAGTGACCCCAGCCAAACGCGACCTGGCCATGGTGTTCCAGACTTACGCGCTGTATCCACATATGAGCGTGCGCAAAAACATGTCGTTTGCCCTGGACCTGGCCGGCGTCGACAAGCAGCTGGTGGAGAGCAAGGTCAACGAAGCGGCGCGCATCCTCGAACTGGGCCCGCTGCTGGAGCGCAAGCCCAAGCAACTCTCCGGTGGCCAGCGCCAGCGCGTGGCGATCGGCCGCGCCATCGTGCGCAACCCGAAGATTTTCCTGTTCGACGAACCGCTGTCCAACCTCGACGCCGCCCTGCGCGTGCAGATGCGCCTGGAACTGGCGCGCCTGCACAAAGAGCTGCAAGCGACCATGATCTACGTGACCCATGACCAGGTCGAAGCCATGACCCTGGCCGACAAGGTAGTGGTGCTCAACAGCGGCCGCATCGAGCAGGTCGGCTCGCCGCTGGAGCTCTATCACCAGCCGGCCAACCTGTTTGTGGCGGGTTTTCTCGGCACGCCGAAAATGGGCTTCCTCAAGGGCAAGGTCACCCGCGTCGACGGCCAGGGCAGTGAGGTGCAGCTGGACGCCGGCACCCTGATCAGCCTGCCGCTCAGCGGCGCCAGCCTGAGCGTGGGCAGCGCGGTGACCCTGGGCATTCGTCCGGAGCACCTGGAAATCGCGTCGCCTGGGCAAACCACCCTTACGGTGACGGCCGACGTCGGCGAGCGCCTGGGCAGCGACACCTTCTGCCACGTCATCACCTCGAATGGCGAGCCGCTGACCATGCGGATTCGCGGTGATATGGCCAGCCAGTATGGCGAGACGCTGCACCTGCACCTGGATCCGGCGCACTGCCATCTGTTCGACACCGACGGCGTGGCTGTGGCCCGTCCACTGCGCGCTGCCGCCTGATTTGCGAGATTTGTGATGAAACTGAATAAACAGAACCTCACCCAACTGGCGCCGGAAATTAAACTGCCGGCCTACGCCATTGCGAGTACCTCCCAGGGTATCGCCCATATCGGCGTCGGCGGCTTCCACCGCGCGCACCAGGCGTATTACACCGATGCACTGATGAACACCGGCGAGGGCCTGGACTGGAGCATCTGCGGCGTCGGCCTGCGCAGCGAGGACCGCAAGGCCCGCGATGACCTGGCCGGCCAGGACTACCTGTTCACCCTGTACGAACTGGGCGACACCGACGACACCGAAGTGCGCGTGATCGGTTCGATCAGCGACATGCTGCTGGCCGAAGACGGCGCCCAGGCATTGATCGACAAACTGGCCAGCCCCGCCATTCGTATCGTCTCGCTGACCATCACCGAAGGCGGCTACTGCATCGACGACAGCAACGGCGAATTCATGGCCCACCTGCCGCAGATCCAGCACGACCTGGCTCATCCGTCGTCGCCAAAAACCGTGTTCGGTTTTATCTGCGCGGCATTGACCCAGCGCCGCGCGGCCGGCATCCCGGCGTTTACCGTGATGTCCTGCGATAACCTGCCCCACAATGGCGCTGTCACGCGCAAGGCACTGCTGGCGTTCGCCGCCCTGCACGATGCCGAGCTGCATGACTGGATCAAGGCCCATGTGAGCTTCCCGAACGCCATGGTCGACCGCATCACGCCGATGACCAGCACCGCCCACCGCCTGCAACTGCACGATGAACACGGCATCGACGATGCCTGGCCAGTTGTCTGCGAACCCTTTGTGCAGTGGGTGCTGGAAGACAAATTCGTCAACGGCCGCCCGGCGTGGGAAAAGGTCGGCGTGCAGTTCACCGACGATGTGACGCCCTATGAAGAGATGAAGATCGGCTTGCTCAACGGCAGCCACCTGGCCCTGACCTACCTGGGGTTTCTCAAGGGTTATCGGTTTGTACACGAGACCATGAACGACCCGCTGTTCGTGGCCTACATGCGCGCCTACATGGACCTCGACGTCACGCCGAACCTGGCGCCGGTACCGGGCATCGACCTGACCGACTACAAGCAGACCCTGGTGGACCGCTTCTCCAACCAGGCGATTGCCGACCAGCTGGAACGGGTGTGTTCGGATGGCTCGTCGAAGTTTCCCAAGTTCACCGTGCCGACCATCAACCGCCTGATTGCCGACGGCCGTGAGACCGAGCGTGCGGCGCTGGTCGTTGCGGCCTGGGCCTTGTATTTGAAGGGCGTGGATGAGAATGGCGTGAGCTACACGATCCCCGACCCTCGCGCCGAGTTCTGCCAGGGGCTGGTGAGTGACGATGCACTGATCAGCCAGCGGTTGCTGGGGGTGGAAGAGATTTTTGGCACGGCTATTCCCAACTCGCCTGGGTTTGTGGCAGCGTTCGAGCGGTGCTATGGAAGCCTGCGTGACAAAGGCGTAACCGCTACCCTGAAGCACCTCCTGAAGAAACCGATTTAAGTGTGGGAGGGGCCAAGCCCCCTCCCACACTGGACCGGGTTGCCAATCCAAAAAAATAACACCGCTGAGCACACCCTCATGACCCAGCAAAACCTGTTCCTCGGCATCGACTGCGGCACCCAAGGCACCAAGGCCATCGTCCTCGACGCGTCCAGCGGCAAGGTGCTGGGCCTGGGCGCCGCCGCGCACACCCTGATCAGCGGCGCCAATGGCCGTCGCGAGCAGCACACCCAGGAATGGCTGGACGCCTTTACCGAAGCCACCCACCGCGCCCTGCAACAGGCCGGCGTGGACGGCCAGGACATCCTCGGCATCGGCGTATCCGGCCAGCAGCACGGCCTGGTGTTGCTGGATGAAAGCGGCCAGGTGCTGCGCCCGGCCAAGCTGTGGTGTGACACCGAAACCGCGCCGGAGAACGAGCGCCTGCTGGCCTACCTGGGCGGCGAGAGCGGCTCGCTGGAACGCCTGGGCGTGGCGATTGCGCCGGGCTACACCGTGTCGAAACTGCTGTGGACCCGCGAGCAGCACCCGGATGTGTTCGCGCGCATCGCCCATGTGCTGCTGCCCCACGACTACCTCAACTACTGGCTCACCGGCCACGCGGTCGCGGAATACGGCGATGCCTCGGGCACCGGTTACTTCAACGTGCGCACCCGCACCTGGGACGTGGCGCTGCTCAAGCACATCGACCCCAGCGGCCGCCTCGAAGCTGCACTGCCGACATTGATCGAGGCCGATCAAAGCGTAGGCACGATCCTGCCGGCCATCGCCGAACGCCTGGGCATCAACCCCAATGCCAGGGTGTCCAGCGGCGGCGGCGACAACATGATGGGCGCCATCGGCACGGGCAATATCGCCCCCGGCGTGATCACCATGAGCCTGGGCTCATCCGGCACCGTGTATGCCTTCGCCGACCAGCCCAATGTCAGCCCGCAGGCGTCGGTGGCCACGTTCTGCTCATCCAGCGGCGGCTGGCTGCCGTTGATCTGCACCATGAACCTGACCAACGCTACCGGGGTGATTCGCGAGTTGTTCGAGCTGGACCTCAACGCTTTCAACGCATTGGTCGAGCAAGCCCCGATTGGCGCCGATGGCGTCAGCATGCTGCCGTTCCTCAACGGCGAACGCGTACCCGCCCTGCCCCACGCCACCGGCAGCCTGCATGGGCTGACCATGACCAACCTGACCCGTGCCAACCTGTGCCGCGCCGTAGTCGAAGGCACCACCTTCGGCCTGCGCTACGGCCTCGACCTGCTACGCCACACCGGCCTGCAAAGCCAGAGCATCCGCCTGATCGGCGGCGGCTCGAAAAGCCCGGTGTGGCGGCAGATGGTCGCCGATATCATGAATACCGAAGTGATCTGCACCGAACAAAGCGAAGCCGCCGCCCTGGGCGCGGCGATCCAGGCGGCGTGGAGCCAGTCCGGCGAGTCCCTGGCCAGCTTGTGCGACAAATGCGTGAGCGTCGACCCGGCCAGCCGTACCCTGCCGGTGGCGGCCAATGTCAGCGCCTACCAACTGGCTTACGAGCGCTATCAACAGCACGTGGCAACCCTTTAAGAGCGAACGACTATGTATCTGGTGTGTGGTGAAGCGCTGTTTGATTTTTTCAGCGAGGAAGATGCCAGCGGGCAGGCCTCCAAGGTCACTTACAAGGCAATTGCCGGTGGTTCACCGTTCAACGTCGCGGTGGGTTTGCGCCGCCTGGGCGTCGAGGCCGGGCTGTTCGGCGGCCTGTCCAGCGACTTCCTCGGGCGCCGGCTGTTGCACGTGCTCAAGGATGAAGGCGTCAGCGAGCAGTTCCTGGTGGAGTTTGCCGCGCCGACCACCTTGTCGATGGTCGCGGTGGGCGCCGATGGCTCACCGCAGTACAACTTCCGGGGTGAAGGCTGCGCCGACCGACTGCTGGAAGTGGCCCACCTGCCGGCGCTGGGGCCTGATATTCGCGGGCTGCATGTCGGCTCGTTCTCCCTGGTGGTGCAGCCGATTGGCGACACCCTGCTGGCAATGGTCAAGCGCGAAAGCGGCAAGCGCCTGATCAGCCTCGACCCCAACGTACGCCTCAATCCGCAGCCGGATATTCAACTGTGGCGCGACCGCGTCGCCGAGCTGGCCCAGCATGCCGACCTGATCAAGGTCAGCGACGAAGACCTGCACCTGCTCTACCCCGGCCAGTCGCCGGAAAGCGTGCTGCAAGGCTGGCTGCAACACCGTTGCCAACTGGTGTTCCTCACCCGTGGCGGCGATGGCGCCAGTGTGTTCAGCCGTCAGCATGGCACCTGGTCGCAACCGGCACAGCGCGTGGTGATGGCGGATACCGTGGGTGCCGGGGATACCTTCCAGGCCGCATTGATTGCCTGGCTGACCGAGCACCAATTGGACTCGGTGCAAGGCCTGCAACAACTGACCCGCGCGCAGATCGACGCCATGCTCGGCTTCGCCATCCGCGCTGCGGCACTGACGTGCGGCAAGACCGGGCCGGACTTGCCGTATCGCCAGCAGCTTGGATGAAGGTTTTGTCAGCCAGGACAAAATTAATCGATGGTTAATCCCGCAAGTCGAGAGTGAAGTTCCACTCACTTGCGGAGCACCACCATGAAACTGCACACCTTAATGCTCGGCGGCGCCCTGGCGCTGGCGGCAGTGTCGGGCCTGGCCCAGGCTGACGATCAACCCCAGGCGGTCAAACCCGTGCCTTATCATTACGGCATGCCGATGAACATTGCCAAGGTCCTGGCCATGAACGAAACCCCCACTGACGACTGCAAAGTCATCAAGGCGGATATCAAGTTCCTGGACAAAGCGGGCAAAGTGGAAGACGTGAGCTACCGGAAAATGTCCGAAGCCTGCGATTTCCAGAATTGATGGGCGAACGTAAACAGCATTGGGCCTGGCATTTACCAGGCCCACCGTTCATGACCAACGATCAGTAGTAACCGCGCCCTCCAGCCCGCTGCTGGACAGGTGCATGGCTGTGCTTGAGGTCTTCACGCAACCCGGTGATCAGGTTGCAAATAGCTCGACTGCTGTCGAGTTTGTCAGCGTTTATACCTTTGACTTCCAAATCCACCCGGTCACGGTCGCGGTCGTCATAGACCTTGATCGTCAGCGAAGCATCTTCGGCTTTGGTGCATTCGCACCGTTTAGGCAGGAAACTTCCTTCAATAATGCTGCGAAGTTCTAATTCCGAAAGCATGGCCAACCTCTCCTTTTTTGAGACTTGCCAATCGATTGTTATAGATCTGCAGGCCCGTGCCTGCCACGTCTCGCCAGCCCTGGAAGACGCTTACCTTTACCAGCCTACTCGGCAAATTCCGTTTTTGTTGTAACTTTTCTTCATAAGCAATGTAGGAATTTATATAGCTTAGGTCACCCCAGTTAAATCATCGTCGAACCGCTTCGATTAATCGTTTAACCCCACGCTTCGAATTAAACTGCAGCTTGTGCCGCCACTCTTTCAGCAACATATCGCAAACTATCAAAGTTGATATTTGCACCTGAGTTAACCGCGACCAAGGTCTGTCCACTCACCCCACGACTGGCCACGTACTTGCGAACCCCCGCCACCGCCAGCGCACCGGAAGGTTCGGTGATGGAACGCGTATCGTCATAGATCAACTTCATTGCGCTGCACAGTTCGTCATTGCTGACGGTGATCACTTCGTCGACCCAATCGCGGCAGATCTCAAAGCCATAGGCGCCGATCTGCGCGACCGCGGTGCCATCGGCGAACCCGTCGACACTCGGCAACACCACCCGCTCCCCGGCCCGCAGTGCGGCGAGCAGGCAACTGGAGCCTTCGGGTTCGACCCCGATGATGCGCACCTCGGGCCGCAGGTATTTGACGTAGGCCGCAATGCCGGCGATCAGGCCACCGCCGCCCACGGGCACGAAGATCGCGTCCAACGGACCTTGTTGCTGGCGCAGGATTTCCATGGCCACCGTGCCCTGGCCGGCGATCACCTCCGGGTCATCGAAGGGCGAAACGAAGGTGCAGCCGGACATCTCGGCCAGTTGCAGCGCATGGGCCAGGGCAAACGGGAAGCTCTCGCCGTGCAGCACCGCTTCGGCGCCCCGGGAGCGCACGCCCAGCACCTTCAATTCCGGCGTACTGCACGGCATCACGATCCGCGCCTGGAGCCCCAGCGTCTTCGCCGCCAGTGCCACGCCTTGCGCATGGTTACCCGCCGACGCCGTCACCACACCGCGCGCTTTCTGCTCGCCAGTAAGCTGCACCAGCTTGTTGTAGGCGCCGCGAATCTTGAAGGAAAAGGTCGGTTGCAGGTCTTCGCGCTTGAGCAGCACCTGGTTGCCGAGCATTGCCGAGAGTGCCGGCGCGGCTTGCAGGGGCGTGCGCACCGCGAGATCGTAGACCGGCGCGGCAAGGATCTTTTTCACATAGTGTTCAAGCAATGCCGTATCAGCGGTAGGCGGTGCGGGGCACGTGCTCATGGGTGTCTCCTGGTTTTTAAAGGCCCTGGAGACGGAACAAACAAAACCCGCCTCTAAGGCGGGTTGGGGTGCAGCCGTGTGCTATCCCGCCAAATGAGGAATGGCGGTAATAATGCTTGGCTGGCTGCGGAAGGCTGGATAGGTCATGCCTGGAAATTAACCGGCCATCCGGATCAAGTCAACATCATGTTTACTGACAACATACGAAACATATACGATTCGTATATCCAGCCACTACAGTGAACCTCATGGGCATCGTCAAGATCAGCGACCAACTGCACGAACAACTCCGCCTGGCCAGTGCGGCCATGGACCGTTCCATCAACGCCCAGGCCGAATTCTGGATCAAGGTCGGCCTGCTCGCCGAGTTGAACCCCAGCCTGCCCTACCACGACTTGATCAACAAACTGCTGCTGGACAAGCCCGACCTGATCCGGGGGCGCAGCCAATGATCAAGACCACCGCCCAACTGGCTGTAATGCGTGAATCCGGACGCCTGCTAGCCCAGGTATTCGACATGCTCGACGGATTTGTCGCCGCCGGCCGTTCCACCCTGGAACTGGACAGCGCCGTCGAAGCCTTTATCCGCAACGAATTGAAAGCCCGCCCCGCCAGCCTCGGGCAATACGACTACCCCTTCTCCATCAACACCTCGATCAACGAGGTGGTGTGCCATGGCATGCCCAGCGCCAAGGAAATCCTCAAGGACGGCGACATCGTCAACATCGACATCACCCTGGAAAAAGGCGGTTTTATCGCCGACTCCAGCAAGATGTACATGATCGGCACCGTCGCGCCCAAGGCGCGGCGCCTGGTGGACATGACCTTCGAGGCGATGTGGGCCGGGATCCGCCAGGTCAAGCCCGGCGCGCGCCTGGGGGATATCGGCCATGCGATCCAAAGCCATGCACAGGCCAACGGCTACAGCGTAGTGCGTGAATACTGCGGCCACGGCATCGGCAAGCAGATGCATGAAGAACCGCAGATCCTCCACTTCGGCCGCCCTGGCACCGGGCTGGAACTGCGTGAAGGCATGGTGTTCACCATCGAACCGATGCTCAACCAAGGCGGCGCCAAGGTGCGCAGCCTGAAAGACGGCTGGACGGTGGTGACCAAGGACAACAGCCTGTCGGCGCAGTGGGAGCATACGGTGGCGGTGACGGCGGATGGCTTTGAAGTGCTGACCTTGCAAACCCGCCCTTGATTCACCCATCGCCATAGATACTGCCTTGAACCTCACCAGACCTGGCCCTGGCGTTTCAACTCCAGGCGCCGCACGAACTCTTCCAGCACCAGGCTGTACAGGTCGTCCTGCAAGTAGGCATCTTCGATGCCGGCATCGAGGTTGGGGTTGTCGTTGACCTCGATCACCACCACCTTGTCGCCGGACTGCTTGAGGTCCACACCGTAGAGGCCGTCGCCGATCAGGTTGGCGGTCTTCACCGCCAGTTCCACCACCGCCCTGGGCGCTTCATGCACGGCCAGGGTGCGGCATTCGCCGTTGATGGCCTGGCCGATGGCCTTGTGGTTATAGATCTGCCAATGGCCCTTGGACATGAAGTACTGGCAGGCAAAGATCGGTTTGCGGTTGAGTACGCCGATGCGCCAGTCGTACTCGGTGTAGAAGAATTCCTGGGCCAGCAGCAGCACCGAATGCTCGAACAACTCGGCGGTGGCCTTGAGCAAGGCTGCCTGGCTTTCGACCTTGATCACGCCACGGGAGAAGCATCCATCGGGAATCTTCAACACCAGCGGAAACCCGAGGCGCTCGCCGACCCGTTCGAAGTCCTGCGGTCGTTCCTTGTAGAGAATCTCGGTGGCAGGCATACCTAACTGATGGCTGTTGAGCAGGTCGGTAAGGTAGACCTTGTTGGTACAACGCAGGATCGACGCCGGGTCGTCCATCACCACCAGGCCTTCGCTTTCGGCTTTCTTCGCGAAGCGGTAGGTATGGTTGTCGACACTGGTGGTCTCGCGGATCAGCAAGGCGTCGTATTCGGCCAGGCGCGCGTAGTCCTTGCGCTCGATCAGTTCCACATCGATGCCCAGGCCCTTGCCGACGCGGATGAAGTTATCCAAAGCCTTGGCATTGGACGGCGGCAATTGCTCCTGGGGATCATGGAGGATCGCCAGGTCATAACGGGCCAGGCGCCGTGAACGGGGTTGGCGCCAGATCCTGCGGCTGAAGTTATCGAGGGCGTGGGCGAATTGATCTTCCTGATCGTCGCGTAACTTGTGCAATACGCCGGACTTGACCCCTACGATATGCCAACCGTTATGTTTTCTGAACTCAACTAACAAGATCGGACATGGGAATGTTTCAAACAACTGGCGGGCCAATTCCTGCAACGGTTCTATAGTGGTCCTGCCGAAGTAAAGTGTCAGGGTAAACCCTTCGGTATTACTGTAGAGGTGATGACTCAAGGCTTTATCAAGGGTTTTATCCAAGTCGTCCAGCGCCAGGCCGTACAGCGACTTCCTGGTCAGCTCACTGATGGTGCGCACCGAAGGAATCACCTTGTGTCCGCGCGCTTCGGCCAGCAACGAGCAGTAGTAGCCGTGCCCCAGGTACTTGTAGCTGCGGCACAGGTTGATCACCTGCACCCGCTTGCCTGATTCGTTCTGACGGGCTTGCTCCAGGTACTCCTGGGCGGTGACGATGTCTTCGCTGGGAAAGTAGGAAGCCCAATCTTCCTTGCGTTCAACAATGATCACCACTTGACTGTTACTTCGAGGCGGCGTCGAAAAAAAGCCCTTCGATGTTATTGTCGCCGCGACGATTTGCTCGGATACTTCACGCCAATGACCTTGTACCGCCGACATAATATTTGATCCGCTTTAGAGAACTCGACCTTTTCTATTAAGCACGATCTTTCAGGGAAGTCCCGTTTCGTTACGCAACTTTTACGGCGGTTATATGGCTCTTTTCTCTCGCGTTGCATTACCCGGTGATATACCGGCATTAGTCGCATTGGAACACCAGTGTTTCAGCAGCGACCGGCTCTCATCGCGCAGTTTTCACTGGATGATCAGCCGCGCCCACGGCCAGTTGCGGGTGGCGGAACAGGATGGGCAGTTGCTCGGTTATGCGCTGGTGCTGTTTCGTCGTGGCAGCGTGTTCGCGCGCCTGTATTCCATCGCCATTGCCGAGCACGCACGCGGCCTCGGGCTGGGCAAGCAGTTGCTCAGCCATGCCGAGGCCGGCGCGGTGACGCACGGTTGCACCCACCTGCGCCTGGAGGTGCGCACCGACAACCCCGGCGCCCTGGCGCTGTATGAACGCAACGGCTACCGGCGTTTCGCCCAGGTCAACGACTACTACGCAGACCACACCCCGGCCCTGCGCCTGGAGAAAACCCTGGTCAGGCCACCTGCTTGATCCCGGCCTTGGCTTCCAGCTCGCGCACCAGCGGCAACACGCGCTTGCCGAAGTACTCCACTTCTTCCTGGAAGTGCAGGAAGCCCGCCAGCACCAGGTCTACCCCCACCGCCTTGAGCGCGACAATGCGCTCGGCAATCTGCTGCGGGGTGCCGATCAGGTTGGTCTTGAAGCCATCGTTGTACTGCACCAGGTCTTCAAAGCTGGACTTGGCCCAGTTGCCCTCGCCTTCGGGTGATGCCTTGCCGGCCTGCCTGGCGGCGTCGCCAAAGGCATTCACGGCTTCCGGGTCGGCCTTGTCGATGATCTCTGCGAGCACGGCGCGGGCTTCTTCCTCGGTGTCGCGGGCGATGATGAACGCATTCACGCCGACCTTGACCGAATGGTTGTTGGCGGCGGCCTTGGCGCGAATGTCATCGACCTGGGCCTTGATGCCTTCCGGGGTGTTGCCGTTGGTGAAGTACCAGTCCGACACGCGGGCCGCCATGTCTCGCGCGGCCCGCGAACTGCCGCCCTGGAACACTTCCGGCTGGCCCAGGGGCTTGGGCTTGAGGGTGTAGTTGTTGAAGCGGTAGAAGTCGCCCTTGAAGGTAAAGTCGTCCTGGGTCCAGATGCCTTTGAGGGCGCGGATGAATTCCTCGGAACGGCGATAGCGCTCGTCGTGCTCCAGCCAGTGTTCGCCGATGGCCTGGAACTCGCCCTTGAACCAGCCACTGACGATGTTCACCGCAATGCGGCCATTGGTGAGCTGGTCGATGGTCGCCAGTTGCTTGGCCGCCAGCGCCGGTTGCCACGGGCCGGGCAGGATCGCGGCGATGACCTTGAGTTTGGTGGTCGCGGCCAGCAAGGCATGGCTGAACGCCACGGACTCATGCTGGTTCTCGGCGCCGTAGCCGGCGGTGAAGCGGATCTGGGTCAGGCCGTATTCGAAGCCGGCTTCCTCGGCCAATTGCGCCAGTTTGCGGTTGTAGTCGATGCCCCAGTGGGTGCGTTGTTCGATCTTGCTGACCACCAGCCCACCGCTGACGTTGGGCACCCAATAGGCAAATTTCACGGCTTGCTGACTCATCGAACGGTACCTCGCACTAAGGAATGTACTGAGGGGTTGAGCAGCAAGCGTGCCAGGCGCGGGCAAACGCCCACGCCACAAGGGTTGCGACACGAATTCGGGGCTGGGAAGCTTGGAATGCCAATGTCAGGGATTGCAACGCTTTGTCGGTTTGCTGTTGCTGGAGCAACAGTAAACAGCGTGCATCCCCCCGTAAACATTGGGCCTGGCACCCGGCACGGAGTGTGCAATCACTCCCAGCACCGATCACTGCCCCGGAGCCTTGCTCATGACCGAACACCACGTTATCAACCCGTTGTCTGTCGGCGTCGACTACCCCACGTTGGCGGCACGCTTTCGCCCGATTTTCCAGCGCATCGCCGCTGGCGCGGTGGAGCGCGAACAAACCCGCGCCCTGCCCCATGAGCCGATCCAGTGGCTCAAGGAGGCCGGCTTCGGTGCGGTGCGGGTGCCGGTGGAATATGGCGGTGGCGGTGCGTCGCTGCCGCAGTTGTTCGAACTGCTGATCGAACTGGCCGAGGCCGACTCCAACGTGCCCCAGGCCCTGCGCGGGCATTTCGCCTTTGCCGAGGACCGCCTGAATGCGCCGCCCAGTGCCGGCCGCGACCTGTGGTTCAAGCGCTTTGTCGACGGCGATATCGTCGGCTGCGCCTGGACCGAAATCGGCACCGTGTCCATCGGCGAGGTTGTCACCAAGGTCAGCCCGGACGGCGATCGGTGGAAACTCAACGGTGAAAAGTTCTACAGCACCGGCAGTATTTTCTCCGACTGGATCGACGTGTACGCCCAGCGCAGCGACACCGGCGGCGATGTGATCGCCGCCACCCGCGCACGCCAACCCGGCGTGGAACACAGCGATGACTGGGATGGCTTTGGCCAGCGCACCACCGGCAGCGGCACCTCGCGCTTTACCGATGCGGTGGTGGAGGCGGAAAACGTCATCGACTTTGCAACCCGCTTCAAATACCAGACCGCGTTCTACCAACTTGTCCTGCTGGCCAGCCTCGCCGGTATCGGCCGTGCCGCGTTGCGCGATGTGGCCCACCAGGTGCGCAGCCGCAAGCGCATCTACAGCCATGGCAATGCCCAGCACGTCAGCCAGGATGCCCAGATCCAGCAGGTGGTGGGCGAAGTCGCCGCGTTGGTCTACGCCGCCGAAGCCAGCGCGTTGAAGGCTGCGGTGCCAGCACAACGGGCGTACCTGGCACGGTTCGGTGGGGATGAAGTCGCCGAGCGCGAAGCCAACGTCGCGGCCGAAATCGAGTCAGCCACCGCGCAAGTGGTGGTGTCGGAGCTGATCCAGCGCGCCACCAGTGAGTTGTTCAACGCCCTGGGGGCGTCGGATGTGCGCCAGGGCAAGTCCCTCGACCGCCATTGGCGCAATGCGCGGACCGTGTCGTCGCACAACCCGGTGATCTACAAGGCGCGGATCGTGGGGGACTGGGTGATCAATGGCACCGAGCCGCCGTTTGTGTGGCAGATCGGCAATGGCCCGGCGAAAGCCTGAGGCTGGGCGGGTTCAAAAGGCCAATTTGTAGCCGATGGTCATCAACATGATCGCCAGGCACGGGCGCAGTACGCCGTCCGGGACCTTGCCGGTCATGTGGCTGCCGAAGTAAATGCCCGGCAGCGACCCCATCAACAGAAAGCCCAGCAGGTGCCAGTCCATATTGCCCATGCCGGCATGGCCCAGGCCCGCCACCAGGGTCAGGGGCACGGCGTGGGCGATCTCGGTGCCGACCAGGCGGCGCGTGGCCAGGAACGGATAGAGGATAAACAACGCGACCGTGCCAAGGGCGCCGGCGCCGATGGAGGTGAGCGCTACCATGGTCCCCAGCACCGCCCCGGTCACCACGGTCAGGGCATTCAGGTTGCGCGGGTTCATATGGTAGTGATCGCCCGCATGGCGCTGGGCGAACGCCAGCAGGCGTTGCTTGAACAGGATCGCCAGGGCGGTCAGCAGCAGCACCACGCCGAGGGCCTGCTTGATCACTGCGTTCATGGCGCTGGGGTCGGTGTGCAGGCTGGCGAGGAACCACAGGGTCAGCAACACCGCAGGCACGCTGCCCAGGGTGAGCCAGCCGGTGATGGTCCAGTCGATGTTCTTGTTCTTGCTGTGGACCAGCACGCCACCGGATTTGGTGATGGCCGCGTACAGCAGGTCAGTGCCTACGGCCGTGGCCGGGTTGATGCCGAACCACAACAGGATTGGGGTCATCAGCGAGCCCCCGCCTACACCGGTCATGCCGACGATAAAACCAACGATCAGGCCCGCAATTACAAAACCAAAGTTACCCACTTCCATCAACGCTACCCGCGGCCTTATAAATTTCTGGCCGCAGGATAGCGATTTTTCTTATAACGACTTATATCAATATGATCTGACTTTATGCCTTTTATGGCAGTCGACGACAGACATACGCCTGGGTCTGATAAGGAAACGCCACCGTGTCGCGGCCCTTCAGGGCCGGATGGCTGGCGATCAAGCCACGCAACTGCTCGCTCACAAGGGCTTTTTCAGCCTCGGGCAACGCAGCAATAAAGCTCACGGAGAGGAAGCGATCCATGATCACTTCCTGGGGGCTGCCGACGTGGCTATAGGGGAAACAGGTCATTTCGGGGTCGGAAAAGTACTTGCCGTCGAAGGCTTCACGCCAGCGTCCGGAGTGAAAACGCGGGGTGTCACCCTCATAGGGCGTAATGATCGCAGTGATCGCCGCCACCCAGTCCACCGACTCATCGCGCACATTCCACACCAGCCCGAGGCGCCCTTCGGGCTTGAGCACGCGGTGGATTTCCGCCAGCGCGGCCTGGGTGGAGAACCAGTGAAAGGCTTGCGCGCAGACCACGGCGTCGGCGCTGGCGGTTTCCAGGGGGATGGCTTCGGCGGTGCCGTTGACCAGGCGCACATCCGGCAACAGCCGGGTCAACTGCGCACCCATGGCCTGCACCGGTTCGACGGCGATCAACGTCGGTGCCAGGGTGCTGAGCAGGCGCGTGAACTTGCCGGTGCCGGCGCCCAGGTCGATCACCCGTGAGTGCCCATCGACGCCGAGAACATCCGTGAGCCAGCCCGTGAGTTGCCTGGGATAATTCGGCCGGCCCTGGGCGTAGGTGGCGGCCTGGGTAGAGAAACCTTGTTGAGCAGACGCGTGGACACCAGTCATTGCCAATCTCTCCTCGGGTAAAGCGGGGGCACAGTGTGCGCCTTCCCCGGGAGATTTTCTAATCGGCAGCCGTGGGCAACCACACCCGGAACCGTGCGCCGCCCAACGGCGAGGCCAGTGCGCTCAGGGTGCCGCCTTGGGCCTCGAGGGCTCGCCGGCTGATGGCCAGGCCCAGGCCAAAGCCACCGGTGGCGCGGTCGCGGCTGCGGTCGAGGCGGTAAAAAGGCTCGAAGATACGCTCGCGCTGGTCCAGCGGAATGCCGATGCCATCGTCATCCACCCAGATTTCACAGCCTTTGGCGCAGACCTTGACGCCCACCTGAATGCGCTTGTCGCAGTAACGCGTGGCATTGCGCAGCAGGTTCTGCAGGGCACGGGCGGTGAGGCGCGGGTCGAGGCTGAAGCGTTCCACAGCGCAGTCGAGTGCTACATCGATGACGATCTCGGGGTTTTCCAGTTCGTCATCGACACTGCCCAGCACGCTGTCGATAAACTCATCGAGCACCACCTCCACACGCTCCGGCAATTGCGCCGGGTTTTGCAGACGGCTGTAGGACAACAACTCCAGCACCAATTCATCCAGCTCGCGAATATGCGCAACCAGGCCATGCAAGCGCTCGCGACTGGCCTCCGGCAAGTCTTCCGACAGCGCCAGGGCCAAGCCGAAATCCAGGCGCGTAAGGGGCGTGCGCAGTTCGTGGGAGACCGCGTTGAGCAGGTCGCGCTGTTGGTTGAGCAGGTGTTCGATGTCGTCGGCCATGGTATCGAACACCGCCGCCAGGCTGCCGATGTTGGAGCTGGCCGGGATGTGCGTGCGCTCGGCCAGGTTGCCCCTGCCCAGTTGCGTGGCGGTGCTTTTCAGGCGTTCGAGATCGCGCCAGTGCGGGCGCAGCCAGAACAGCAGGCAGGCCAGCAACGCGGCGCCGATCAGCACATTCATCGACCAGTACAACAGGTTCATGTCCAGCGGGTCCGGCGGAACGGTGAGCTTGACCACGAACTGCTCGTTGAGCGGCGAGCTGATGTCCTCCATCCAGCCCCACTCCCCCAGGTGAATCACGGGTTTACCCTGCTCCAGCAGTTTGGCTTCCTGTGCACTGTAGCTGGCGTCCTGGCGCAACAGCAATTGCACTTTGAGGGGGGCGAAGTCACGTCCCAGTTGCTCGGTCACCTGGGACCAGCGCTCCACCGGCGCACGCAGGTACTGCTTGACGATCAGCTTCTGCATGCCCCGGGACTGCTCGACGTTGTAGTCCAGGTAGCGGTGTTCGAACAGTTGGATCACCAGCTTGGGAATCAGGAAGATCGCGGCGCTGTAGGTGATGATGGTGATCAGGTAAAGGCGTAGCAGTACACGAAACATCGGTCAGCATTCCCACTCGGAACGGCTGAACAGGTAGCCTTTGCCCCATACGGTCTTGATCTTGCGCGCTTCACCGGCGTGGTCGTCGAACTTGCGCCGCAGCTTGGAAATGGCCACGTCCACCGAGCGGTCGGTGCCGTTGAACTCGATACCGCGCAGGCGTTGCAGGATCTGGTCGCGGCTGAGGACTTCGCCGGCATGCCGGGCCAGTACCACCAGCAGGTTGTATTCGCCGCTGGACAACTCCACCGCCTGCTCGCGCCAGGTCACGGTGCGTTCCGACAGGTCGATGCACAGGTTGCCCATCAGGATCTGGTCATTGGCCACCTGGGGCTCGGACAGACTGCTGCGCCGCAGCAAGGTGCGCACCCGCGCCAGCAGTACACGCGGCTCGCAGGGTTTGGTCACGTAGTCGTCGGCGCCCATTTCCAGGCCCAGCACCTGGTCGTGGCTGTCGTCGCGGGCGGTGAGCATCAGGATCGGCAGGCCCGCCGAATCGGCGCGCAGCAGGCGGCACACTTGCAGGCCGTCGAGGCCGGGTAGCATCAGGTCGAGGATCACCAGGTCCGGCGGGTTGAGGCGCGCGCGTTCGCGGACGTGGTCGCCACGGCTGAGCACACTGACGTGGTAGCCGTTGCGTTCCAGGTAGCTGGCAATCAGCTCGGAGAGTGCGGCGTCGTCTTCCACCAGGAGGATGTTGGGCATGGTGTTTCCAAATAATGCGGTTTGTTGGTGTGTTGCAGGATTGTGCAAGGATATACGCCCTCGGCGCCCCGCGCGCCGCACCTTACATTTCTTCACAGACGACCTACACAGCTTCACAGCACCACGGCGCAGGTGCCTTTAGGATGCGCCAGTCAATATTGGGATAAGAGCATGTCGAAGAATCTGTTTGCGCCATTTTGCCTGTTGGCCCTGACGCTGGCCCTGAGCGCCTGTGACCAATCGGCCGACGAAGCGCCGCAAATGCCCCTGGCCAAAGTGCGCATCGAAACCCTTGAGGCCAAACCCCTCTCCATCACCAGCGAATTGAGCGGACGCATCGCCGCGCCGCGCATCGCCGAAGTGCGCGCACGGGTGGCCGGGGTGGTGATGCAACGGGTGTTCAAGGAAGGCCATGACGTCAAACAGGGCGACGTGTTGTTTCGCATCGATCCGGCACCGTTCAAGGCTGACCTGGACAGCGCCCAGGCCAACCTGAGCAAGGCCGAGGCCAATGCGTTCCAGGCGCGCCTGCAGGAGCAGCGCTACAGCCAACTGGTGGAAGGCAATGCCATCAGCGGCCAGGACTACGACAACGCCCGCGCCAACCTGCGCCAGACCAACGCCGAAGTCGCCGCCAACAAGGCCGCCGTCGAGCGCGCCAGGTTGAACCTGGGCTATGCCACCGTGACCGCGCCGATTTCCGGACGCATCGGCCGCGCCCTGGTGACCGAAGGGGCACTGGTGGGCCAGAACGAAGCCACGCCCCTGGCGATCATCCAGCAACTGGACCCGATCCACGCCGACCTCACCCAGTCCACCCGCGAGCTCAACGACCTGCGCCGCGCCTTCCGCGCCGGCAGCTTGAAGCAGGTCGGCCAGGACCAGGCCAAGGCCACGTTGATCCAGGACGATGGCAGCCTCTACCCGTTGCCGGGCAAGTTGCTGTTCGCCGAGATCAGCGTCGACCCGGGCACCGGGCAGATCATCCTGCGCAGCGAGTTCCCCAACCCGGACCTCGACCTGTTGCCCGGCAGCTTCGTGCGGGTCCGCCTGGAGCAGGCCGTCGACAAACAGGCCATCAGCGTGCCGCAACGCGCCATCACCCGCGACAGCGCCGGCATCCCCATGGTGCTGCTGCTCGACGCCGAGCAGACCGTCAGCCAGCAGCCGGTGGAACTGGGTGCGGTGATCGACGACCGCTGGGTGGTCAGCCATGGCCTCAAGCCCGGCGACCGTATCGTCGTCGAAGGCCTGCAGCACGCGCGCCCCGGTGAAAAAGTCGAGGTCGATGACAGCCCCACACCCGTTGCCCAGGCTTCCGGCCAATAAGGATCTTTGACAATGCCGCAGTTCTTTATTGACCGCCCGATCTTCGCCTGGGTGGTCGCCCTGTTTATCCTGCTGGCCGGCTTGCTGGCCATCCCGCAGTTGCCGGTGGCCCAGTACCCCAACGTCGCGCCACCGAAGGTGGAAATCTACGCGGTGTACCCGGGCGCCTCGGCCCAGACCCTGGATGAAAGCGTGGTCAGCCTGATCGAGCAGGAGCTCAACGGCGCCGATCACTTGCTGTATTTCGAATCCCAGAGCAGCCTCGGCTCGGCGACGATTACCGCCACGTTCCAGCCCGGCACTAACCCGGAAATGGCCCAGGTCGATGTGCAAAACCGCCTCAAGGCGGTGGAGCCGCGCCTGCCCCAGGCCGTGACCCAGCAGGGTTTGCAGGTGGAGAAAGTCTCCGCCGGCTTCCTGCTGCTGGTGACCCTCACCTCCAGCGACGGCAAGCTCGACGACGTGGCGCTCAGCGATTACCTGGCGCGCAACGTGATGAACGAACTCAAGCGCCTGGACGGGGTCGGCAAGGCCCAGCTGTATGGTGCCGAACGCGCCATGCGCATCTGGATCGACCCGCAGAAACTGATCGGCTTCAACCTCACGCCGGCCGACGTGAATGCCGCGATCAGCGCACAGAACGCCCAGGTCTCGGCCGGTAGCATCGGCGATCTGCCGGGTACCAGGACCCAGGAAATCACCGCCGCGATCCTGGTCAAGGGCCAGCTGTCCACGCCGGCGGAATTCGCCGATATCGTGCTCAAGGCCAACCCGGACGGCTCCACCGTGCGCATCGGCGATGTGGCGCGGGTAGAAGTGGGCAGTCAGGAATACCAGTTTTCCACGCGCCTGAACGGCAAGCCGTCCACCGCCGTCAGCGTGCAACTGGCGCCGGGGGCCAATGCGCTGAACACCGCGACCCTGGTGCGGGCGAAGATGGACGAGCTGTCGCGCTATTTCCCGGCCAACGTGGAATACAAGATCCCGTACGACACCTCGCCGTTCGTCAAGGTCTCGATCACCAAGGTGGTCTATACCCTGCTCGAAGCCATGGCCCTGGTGTTCGCGGTGATGTTCCTGTTCCTGCAGAACGTGCGCTACACCCTGATCCCGACGCTGGTGGTGCCGATCGCGCTGATGGGCACCTTCGCCACCATGCTGTTGCTGGGCTTCTCGATCAACGTGCTGACCATGTTCGGCATGGTGCTGGCCATCGGCATCCTGGTGGATGACGCCATCGTGGTGGTGGAGAACGTCGAGCGGATCATGGCCACCGAGGGCCTGTCGCCCAAGGACGCGACGAAGAAAGCCATGGGCCAGATCACGGGCGCCATCGTCGGCATTACCCTGGTGCTGGTCGCGGTGTTCCTGCCGATGGCGTTCATGGCCGGCTCGGTGGGGGTGATCTATCAGCAGTTCTCGCTGTCGATGGCCACCTCGATCCTGTTCTCGGCGTTCCTTGCCCTGACCCTGACCCCAGCCCTATGCGCCACGCTGCTCAAACCGATTGCCAAGGGCGAGCACCATGCCAAGGGCGGGTTCTTCGGCTGGTTCAACAAGCGCTTCGAGCAGCTCACCGACCGTTACGAAGGCTGGGTCGCCTATGCCCTCAAGCGCAGCGGCCGTTACCTGCTGATCTACCTGGTGCTGCTGGTGGGCCTGGGGTTGATGTTCAGCCGCCTGCCCTCCTCGTTCCTGCCGGTGGAAGACCAGGGCTATACCATCACCGATATCCAGCTGCCGCCGGGTGCGAGCAAGAACCGCACGGTGCAGGTGGCCGAACAGATCGAGGCGCACAACGCCGGCGAGCCTGGGGTGGGCGATACCACCATGATCATGGGCTTCAGCTTCTCCGGCTCCGGGCAAAACGCGGCGTTGGCGTTTACCACGCTCAAGGATTGGTCGCAACGCGGCAGCGATGACTCCGCCGCCTCGATTGCCGACCGCGCCAACATGGCCTTCAGCGAACTCAAGGACGCGATTGCCTATGCGATCCTGCCGCCCCCGGTGGACGGCCTGGGCACCTCCAGCGGTTTCGAGTTCCGCTTGCAGGACCGCGGCGGTGTAGGCCATGCAGCCTTGATGGCGGCGCGTACCGAACTGCTCGACGCCGCCGGAAAAAGCCCGATCCTGGCCAACGTGCGCGAAAGCGCCCTGGCCGAGGCGCCGCAAGTGCAGCTGGAAGTCGACCGCAAGCAGGCCAACGCGCTGGGCGTCTCGTTTGCGGATGTGGGCAATGTGCTGTCTTCGGCCATCGGTTCGGCCTATGTCAACGACTTCCCCAACCAGGGCCGCATGCAGCGCGTGGTGGTGCAGGCCGAAGGCGACCAGCGCAGCCAGGTGGCGGATTTGATGAAGATCCACGTGCGCAACAAGGCGGGCGCGATGGTGCCGCTGTCGGCGTTTGTCGTCGCCAAATGGACCCAGGGCCCGGCGCAACTGACGCGCTATAACGGCTACCCTGCCATCGCCATTTCCGGCGAGGCCGCACCCGGCCACAGCACCGGCGAGGCGATGGAGGAAATCCAGCGCCTGGTCAGCCAATTGCCGGCAGGCCTGGGCCAGGAGTGGACCGGGTTGTCGCTGCAGGAACGTTTGTCCGGCTCACAGGCGCCCATACTGTTGGGGCTGTCGCTGCTGATCGTGTTCCTGTGCCTGGCGGCGCTGTATGAAAGCTGGTCGATCCCGACGTCGGTGCTGCTGGTGGTGCCGCTGGGCGTGCTCGGCGCAGTGCTGGCGGTGACCTTGCGGGGCATGCCCAACGATGTGTTTTTCAAGGTCGGCCTGATCACCATCATCGGTTTGTCGGCGAAGAACGCGATCCTGATCATCGAGTTCGCCAAGGACCTGTATGACCAGGGCGAAGACCTGATCGACGCCACCCTGAAAGCCGCACGACTCCGGTTGCGCCCGATCATCATGACCTCGCTGGCGTTTATCCTCGGCGTGGTGCCGCTGGCGATTGCCACCGGTGCCAGTTCGGCGAGCCAGCAGGCGATTGGTACCGGGGTAATCGGCGGGATGATCACCGCGACCCTGGCGGTGGTGTTTGTGCCGGTGTTCTTTGTGGTGGTGATGAAGTTGACAAAACGTAAGGTTGCGATCAACAAGTCCTGAATCACTTATATCTTTTCGGTCTGAATAAGCACATTTCATGACTGTCATATTTGACAGTTTTGAGATGTTTAACGTTGCGCTAAGCTGCTCTGGCGCGTAATAAGCCAGTGCCATGCTGGTCCAGTTACGTCACTCATTCAAAACCAAGTAGAGGGTTTTAAAATGGCGACTGACAACTATGAATATGAGAGGAGCCTTACCGAATGTAAGGACAGCATTATCGAATATGAGGGCAGCATGACCGCCACCACCACGCTAGATAAAAAAAAATTCAGCGCGACGAAAGTCAAGATAACGCGGTACATATCACAAGATGGTGATTTGTTGGCGGTGAAGGGCGATGATGCTGACTGGAATGAAAATTTTCTCGTCGTTTTCATACCAGTCCATGAGAAGACTTCAGGGACACTTGAAGTATCCGAACGTCATGTGGCCGACAAAGCTACCATTCACTTTAATCGTTATTTAGGTGGGGAAGATCCTGTGCGCAGATACGCGCATAGCGGGAAAATCAAATTTGAATATGATAAGCAAAACAGTACAGTGAGTGGCAGTGGCTACTTCGAGGTTCAACCTAATGACGTGGACCCAGGGTACAAATTTGAAAATCTGGAGTTCTTAGTTCATCCCGCCAAATAACCGCTTCGGAGCGCTACCTGCGGCATTCACACAGTATTAGGGCGCTCACTCTGTTTTTGTGTGAATACGCTATAGTGGCTCACCTTTCTCTCGGGGAGCCTCTATGCCCTTCCTCGCCCGCACCCACCCGCGCCTCTCCGCCGCCGCCGTACTTGGCCTTGCCGTCGGCATCCTGGCACCGGCCGACACCCTCGCCAGCAAAATCCTCATCGGCTGGAACGCCGGGGTCTGGACTTACCTCGTGCTGATGCTGTGGCTGACCAGCCGTGCCAGGGCCGACGATGTGAAGCGTATCGCCGAAATCGAGGACGAAAACGCCGGGCTGGTGCTGTTCACCGTGTGCATTGCCGCCATCGCGAGCCTGGCCACCATCACCTTCGAACTGGTGGGCAGCAAAGACCTGGCCACCTCCGAGCGCCTGTTGCACTACGGGTTTACCGGGCTGACGGTGATCGGTTCATGGCTGTTGATCGGGGTGATTTTCAGCGTGCATTACGCCCGCCTGTATTACACCTGGAATGGCAAGGAACCGGCGTTGCGGTTTGCCGAAGGGCTGTTGACGCCGAACTACTGGGACTTCCTGTATTTCTCCTTCACCATCGGCGTGGCGGTGCAAACCTCTGACGTCGGCGTCGCCACCCGTGGCATGCGCAAGGTGGTGCTGGGGCAATCGCTGATCGGTTTTCTGTTCAATACGGCGATCCTGGGGTTCTCGATCAACATCGCCGCCGGGCTGTTCGGCTAGGCTGCACAAACCTTCTAGACGCCAGGGAGCCGGCAGGCGCTAATACCCTTACACATGCATGCTGGTGTTTTATGGCCGCGCACAATTGGATCGACTTGTCCCAGGACGCCGACACCGGCATCGAGACCCTGCGCGCGCATTTCGAGGGTCACGCCTATGACCCCCACTGGCATGACAGCTACCTGGTCGGCGTCACCGAACAAGGGGTGCAGCAATTCAACTGCCGCCGCACCCGCCACAACAGCGTACCCGGCCAGGTGTTCCTGGTGGAACCTGGCGAGTTGCATGACGGCGACGCCCCCACGGCGGACGGCTTTACCTACCACATGCTGTACCTCGACCCGCAGTGGCTGGCGCGGGAAGTGAGTGTGGTGTTCGAAGAGGCGCCCCTCAACAGTCAACTGGGGTTTACCAGCACCTTGACCAGCGACCCGCGCCTGGCGCTGGCCACCAGCCGTGCGTTCCAGACCCTGCACAGCGGCGAACTGCGCATCGTGCGCCAGCGCGCCATGGACCAATTGCTGGAGTGCCTTACCGCCCAACTCCAATGGCGCACCCGCTACCGTGAAGACCCGCGCTTGCCGCGGGTGGCCTATAGGGCGCGGGACTATCTGCATGCCCACCTGCAGCAAGACGTGGGCATGGACGAACTGGCCTTCACGTGCGGCGTCGACCGCTTTCGCCTGACCCGCGCCTTCAAGAGCGCCTTCGGCCTGCCGCCCCACGCCTACCTGGTGCAACTGCGCCTGGCCCGCGCCCGGTATTTGCTGGCCAAGGGCGAACAACCGGCAGACGTGGCGATTGCCCTGGGCTTTGCCGACCAGAGCCATCTGGGCCGCTGGTTCATCCGCGCTTACGGCCTCACGCCCGCCGCGTACCGCAAGCGCTGCTCAAATCTTCCAGACAGGTAAGGCGCCGGCTTGTAAAGATCGACTCCATCGATTGATTTACCGGAGTGCCCCGCCATGCTGTCCACCTTGCTGCCGTTCATGCTGTTCGCCTTCGTCGCCTCCATCACACCCGGCCCCACTAACATTCTGGTGCTGAGCAACAGCGCCCGCTACGGGCTCAAGGCCGCCCTGCCAATCATCCTCGGAGCCTGCACCGGGGCGGCCGGGCTCGTGCTTCTGGTGGGGGCCGGGTTTGGCCAGTCGCTGGTACACCTGCCCAAGGTACAAAGCGCCATGCAGTGGGCCGGCGTCGCCTGGTTGAGTTACCTGGCCTGGCAGATCTTCCGTGCACCGCCCCAGGTCATCGAAGCGGATACAGGCCAAAAGCCCCTGGGTCTGATCGGCGCGGCCAGCCTGCAATTGATCAACCCCAAGACGTGGATGATGGCGTTGGCGGTGGTCAGCGTATTTGCCGGTAAGGGCGAGCAGCACCAAAGCCAGGTGGTGTACCTGTCCCTGGTGTTTTTCCTGATATCGATGCCCTGCCTGGGCACCTGGGCGCTGTTAGGGGTGGGGTCTGCGCGGGTGTTTCGTTCGCCCAAGGCCATGCAGCGTGTCAACCGAAGCATGGCCCTGCTGTTGTTGGCGGCGACGTGGTTGGGCATGATCGTCTGAACACACCGATCATCTATCTTTGTCCTACAGCTTCTTGACGACTTTCCTATTTTAGTGGTTTCCTGAAACCGGTTTCAGTCATTCCAATAAAAATAGAAGGTCGATGACCGTGAACAACTTTTCTGCCGCCCAGCGCAGCCGCGTGACCATGCTCGACGTCGCCCAGCACGCCGGCGTCTCCAAGGCCAGCGTGTCGCGCTTTATCGGCGACGACCGCGACCTGCTCTCCGATGCCATCGCCCTGCGCATCGAACAGGCCATCGAACAGCTCGGCTACCGCCCCAACCAGATGGCCCGCGGGTTGAAACGTGGCCGCACGCGCCTGATCGGCATGCTGGTGGCCGATATCCGCAACCCCTACTCCATTGCCGTGATGCACGGCGTCGAAACCGCCTGCCGCCGGCACGGCTACAGCCTGGTGGTGTGCAACACCGACCGCGATGACGAGCAGGAACGCCAGCATTTGGCGGCGCTACGCTCGTACAACATCGAAGGGCTGATCGTGAACACCCTCGGCCATCACCTCGACCAATTGCTGGAACTGCAACGGGAAATGCCCCTGGTGCTGGTGGACCGCAAGGTCGAGCCGCTGCACAGCGACCTGGTGGGGCTGGATAACCCGGCGGCGGTGCGCATGGCGGTGGAACACCTGGAACAGCAGGGTTACCGCGATGTATTGCTGGTGAGCGAAGCCTGCGATGGCACCAGTTCACGGCAGGAACGCCTGGACAGCTTCAAGGGCGAAATCGCCCGGCGCCCGGCGCTGACCGGCGCGGTGCTGGCGCTCGATGACGGGCTGGAACAACGCCTGCAAGGCTTTCTTGCCAAACCCGGCCCCAAGGCGGTGTTCTGTGCCAACGGCGTCGCCACACTGGCCTGCACCCATGCGCTCAAGGCGCTGGACTGCAAGCTGTTCGACGACGTGGGGCTGATCGCCCTGGATGACCTGGACTGGTACCCGCTGGTGGGCAACGGCATCACCGCCCTCGCCCAACCCACCGAAGCGATTGGCGCCAGTGCGTTCGACTGCCTGCTCAAGCGCTTGCGCGGTGACACCGAACCGACCCGCACCCTGGATTTTTTGCCCCAGTTGATCATTCGAGGTTCGACCCAGCGTCCTTACACGTAGCAGAGTCGATTCAACCTTTATAACGTGAAAAAATGAAACCGGTTTCAGAGGTAAACAACAATGCACAAATACCCCGTTTCCATCAGCCTTTCCAGCTACGGCGCCGACCTGGTCCGCCAGCAAGGCCAATTGAGTTTTGTCGGATTGCTGGCCGCCGCCGGTGCCCGGCGCATCGAGTGGCGCGAAGAACTGCTGACCAGCGAGCAACCTGCACAACTGGCCCAGGCTGCCGCCGAGCAAGGCCTGGAGTGCGTGTTCTCATCGCCCCTGGAATTGTGGATCGCCGGCCGCGCCCAGCCGAATGCCGACCTCAACGCAACCCTGGACCGTGCCCAGGCCTTTGGTGCGCGCTGGCTGAAAGTCTCCCTCGGTTATTTCACCGACACCAACGACCTGGAAAGCCTGCACGCCCTGCTCGCCCGCCATCCGGTCAAGCTCTTGGTAGAAAACGACCAGACCCTGCACGGCGGCCGGATCGAGCCGATGCAGCGCTTCTTCACTGAAGTCGAACGCCTGGGCCTGCCGGTGAAGATGACCTTCGATATCGGCAACTGGCAGTGGCAGGACCAATCCGCCCTGACCGCCGCGCGCCTGCTCGGCCGGCACGTCGACTACCTGCACTGCAAGGCCGTGGCCCGTCGCGCGGACGGCAAGCTGGTGGCGCTGCCGCCCGGCGCAACCGACCTGCATCTGTGGGAACAACTGCTCACCCACATGACTCAAGGCATTACACGGGCGGTGGAATTCCCGTTGCAGGGCGATGACCTGGTCGACGTCACCGCGCAACAGGTGGCTGCCCTCGCCCTCCTTGGCCAACCCCGTGGGGAGAATGCCCATGTCTGAGATCGATATCCTCTCGTTTGGCGAAACCATGGCGATGTTTGTCGCCGAGCAGACCGGCGACCTGGCCCAGGTGGCGCAGTTTCACAAACGCATTGCCGGCGCCGACAGCAATGTTGCCATCGGCCTGTCGCGCCTGGGCTTCAACGTCGCCTGGCTGAGCCGGGTAGGCAATGATTCCCTCGGGCGTTTTGTGGTCGACACGCTGAAAAAAGAAGGCCTGGATTGCCGGCACGTGGCGGTCGACCCGTTGCACCCCACCGGCTTTCAACTCAAGTCCCGCGAAGAAGCCGGCGATGACCCGCAGGTGGAGTACTTCCGCAAGGGTTCGGCCGCCAGCCATTTGTCCACTGCGGCCATCAGCCCGGCGCTGTTGCAGGCCCGCCATCTGCATGCCACCGGCATTCCGCCGGCCTTGTCCGAGGCCACCCGCGAGCTGTCCGTAGAGCTGATGACGCAGATGCGCAAAGCCGGTGGCAGCGTGTCGTTCGACCCAAACCTGCGTCCGTCGCTGTGGACCAGCCAGGAGCAGATGATCCGCGAAATCAACGCCCTCGCCGGCCTCGCCGACTGGGTCCTGCCGGGCCTGGGCGAAGGCCGTTTGCTCACCGGTTTCGACGACCCGGCGGATATTGCCGCGTTCTACCTCGACCAGGGCGCCGAAGCCGTGGCGATCAAGCTCGGCCCGGACGGCGCCTACTTCCGCACCCAACTGGACCAGGGCTTTGTCGCCGCCGTGCGCGTGGACAAGGTGGTGGACACCGTTGGCGCCGGCGACGGCTTTGCGGTGGGCATGATCAGCGCCCTGCTGGAAAACCTCAGCTTCCCCGAGGCGGTGCAGCGCGGTAACTGGATCGGCAGCCGCGCCGTGCAAAGTCGCGGCGATATGGAAGGCTTGCCCACCCGCTCTGAATTACCCACCCGATCCGTCGCTTGACCCACACCCTGTTGCCACAACTACAACAAGCTCAGGAGCAACCTTATGGACACCGTGAAACTCGCCACCCGCCGTTGGTGGTACATCATGCCCATCGTCTTTATCACCTACAGCCTGGCGTACCTGGACCGCGCCAACTACGGTTTTGCCGCCGCCTCCGGGATGGCCGAGGATCTGATGATCACCCCCGGCATGTCGTCATTGCTGGGTGCACTGTTTTTTCTTGGCTACTTCTTCTTCCAGGTGCCGGGTGCGATCTACGCGCAAAAGCGCAGCGTCAAGAATCTGATTTTCGTCAGCCTGATCCTCTGGGGCGGGCTGGCCACCCTGACCGGCGTGGTGTCCAACGCCTACATGCTGATCGTCATTCGCTTCATGCTCGGCGTGGTCGAGGCCGCCGTGATGCCGGCCATGCTGGTGTACCTGTGCCACTGGTTCACCCGTGCCGAGCGCTCGCGGGCCAATACCTTCCTGATCCTCGGCAACCCGGTGACCATGCTGTGGATGTCGGTGGTGTCCGGCTACCTGGTGCAGCATTTCAGCTGGCGCTGGATGTTTATCATCGAAGGCCTGCCGGCGGTGCTGTGGGCATTTATCTGGTGGAAGCTGGCGGATGAAAAACCCGCAGACGCCAAGTGGCTGAGCGAGCAGCACAAAAAAGACCTGGAAAGCGCGCTGGCCGCCGAACAGGTCGGCATCAAGGCGGTGAAAAATTACGCCGAAGCGTTCCGCTCGCCCAAGGTGATCATCCTGGCGCTGCAGTTTTTCTGCTGGAGCATCGGCGTGTACGGCTTCGTCTTGTGGCTGCCGTCGATCCTCAAGAAAGGCCTGCAGATGGACATGGTCGAAGCCGGCTGGCTCTCGGCCCTGCCCTATCTCGCCGCCGTGATCGCCATGCTGGCGGTGTCCTGGGGCTCGGACAAACTGCAAAAACGCAAGCGCTTCGTGTGGCCGCCGCTGCTGATTGCCTCCATCGCGTTCTACGCTTCCTACGCCCTGGGCGCCGAACATTTCTGGTGGTCCTACACCCTGCTGGTCATTGCCGGAGCCTGCATGTATGCGCCGTACGGGCCGTTTTTTGCCATCGTCCCGGAAATCCTCCCCGCCAACGTCGCCGGTGGCGCCATGGCGCTGATCAACAGCATGGGCGCCCTCGGCTCGTTCGGCGGCTCCTACCTGGTGGGTTACCTCAATAGCAGCACCGGCTCGCCCGGCGCCTCGTACCTGCTGATGAGCGGCGCGCTGATGCTGTCGGTGGTGCTGACGATTTTCCTCAAGCCCGGCGCCAGTGACCGTGAACGCGCGCCCATCTCGACCCTCGAATTGAAGGTGAAAACCCCATGAAAAAGTCTGTGGTTCTGTACAAGAAGCTCTCCGCACCGTTGATGGCGCGCCTGCATGAACAGTGCGACGTCACCCTGATAGACGCACTGGACGAGACCGGCCTGGCCAAGCTGCGCGATGCACTGCCTACCGCCCACGGCCTGCTGGGTGCCAGCCTGCGCCTGGATGCCGGGTTGCTCGACCTCGCACCGCAACTGGAGGCCGTGGCCAGCGTATCCGTGGGGGTCGACAACTACGCTATCGACTACCTGACCCGGCGCGGCATCCTGCTCAGCAACACCCCGGACGTGCTCACCGAAACCACCGCCGACACCGGCTTCGCGCTGATCCTGGCCACTGCCCGGCGTGTGGTGGAGCTGGCCGACATGGTGCGCGCCGGCCAGTGGAACAAGAATATCGGCCCGTCACACTTCGGCAGCGACGTGCATGGCAAGACCCTGGGCATCATCGGCATGGGCCGCATTGGCGAAGCCTTGGCCCAGCGCGGGCATTTCGGTTTTGGCATGCCGGTGATCTACCACAGCCATTCGCCCAAGCCGGCGGTGGAACAGCGCTTTGGCGCGCAGTACCGCAGCCTCAACGACTTGCTGCAACAGGCCGATTTTGTCTGCCTGACCTTGCCGCTCACGGCTGAAACCGAAAAGCTGATCGGCGCCGAGCAGTTTGCTCTGATGGGTCCGGAGACGATCTTTATCAATATCTCGCGGGGCAAGGTGGTGGACGAGGCGGCGTTGGTCGAGGCCTTGCAGCAACGTACGATTCGGGCGGCGGGGTTGGACGTGTTCGAAAAGGAACCGCTTGATCACGGCTCACCGTTGCTGCGTCTGAACAACGTGGTGGCGACGCCGCATATCGGCTCGGCGACCCATGAGACGCGGGAGGCGATGGCCAAGTGTGCGGTGGATAATCTGTTGCAGGCGTTGGCGGGTGAAAAACCCAAGAATCTGGTGAACCCAGGGGCCTGGAAGCAATAGCTTCTGACACCACACAGAACACATGTGGGAGGGGGCTTGCCCCCTCCCACATTTGATTGCATTGCAAAAAGTGGGTCAGATAACGAACCTCGCCACCATCCCATTCAAATCCACCGCCAGACGCGACAGCTCGTGGCTGGCCGCGCTGGTCTGGTTGGCCCCCGCCGCCGACTGGGTCGCCAGGTCGCGGATGTTGACCAGGTTGCGGTCCACTTCGCGGGAGACCTGGGCCTGTTCTTCCGACGCGCTGGCGATCACCAGGTTGCGTTCGTTGATCAGGCTGATGGACTGGGTGATCTGCTCCAGGGCCACGCCGGCGGCGCGGGCCATTTCCAGGGTGTCCTGGGTGCGCTGGTTGCTCTGTTGCATCGACTGCACCGCTTCACCGGTACCGTTCTGGATGCCGGCGACCATCTTCTCGATTTCCTGGGTCGACTGCGCCGTGCGATGGGCCAGGGCCCGCACCTCATCCGCGACCACCGCAAAGCCACGTCCGGCTTCACCGGCGCGGGCCGCTTCGATGGCGGCGTTGAGCGCCAGCAGGTTGGTCTGCTCGGCAATCGCGCGGATCACGTCCAGTACTTTGCCGATGTCACGGCCCTGGGTGGCCAGGCCTTCGATCATCGCGGCAGTGTTTTGGACGTCCTGGGTCATGGTCTGGATCGCGCCGACGGTCTCCATCACCCGGTCGCGACCCGACCGCGCGGCCTGGTTGGACTGGTTGGAGGCCTCGGAGGTGGACACCGCATTGCGCGCCACTTCTTCCACCGCCGCGGTCATCTCGTTGACCGCCGTGGCGGCCTGGTCGATTTCATTGTTCTGTTGCTGCAGGCCCCGGGACGCTTCCTCGGTCACGGCGCTCAACTCTGTCGCCGCCGAGGCCAGCTGCGTGGCCGAACCGGCAATGTGCTGGATAGTCTGGCGCAGGTTGGTTTGCATGGTCGACAGGGCGTTGATCAGGCGCGCGGGTTCATCGTTGCCATTATCTTCAACGACGCTGGTCAGGTTGCCACCGGCGATGGTTTCAGCCACCTGAACGGCTTTGCGCAACGGCGTGACAATGCTGCGGGTCAGCAGCCAGGCCAGCAGCACCGTCAGTAGTGCAGCACTGACCGAGACCACGATAATCCCGGTGATGGCGCTGGTGTAACTGTGCCCTGCCGCGTCGCTGGCTTGCTTGGCGTTGGCGGCATTGATCGCAATCAGCTTGTTCAACTGCTCGCCCATCTGATCGGTGCCTTCCTTGATCCGGGTATTGATCAGGGTACGCATCTGCTCGACGTCGCCTTGCTTGGACAGCGCCAGCATGTCCGCCTGGGCCTTGAAGTAGTTATCCAGGGTGCTGACAAACGTCTTGTACAACGCCGCTTCCTCCGTACCGGCGGGTAATGCCGCGTAGCCGGCCTGGGCCGTCTTGACCTTGTCGACCAGCACGCCGATACGGGTTTCGGCTTCCTGCAGGCCGGCCGGCTCGCGGTTGACCAGCACCCGAAATGACAGGATACGCATGCGCAGGACGTTCTCCGTCATCTGGCCCAGGTACGTCACGCTGGGCAGCTGGTTGCTGCTCATGTCCACCGAGGCCTGGCGGATCAACGTCATGCGGTTGGCCGCAAACCCACCCAACACCACCACTAACAGGGCGATGAAGGCGAAACCGAGGGAAGCGCGAGGGGCGATATTCAGGTGACGGAGCGACATAAGGGCGATCTCGAAATAGAGTGGCGGCGCGCGTCCATGCCACGAAACGATCAGCCAGCGTCAACGCACTGCCTGACACCGGCCATCACTGTTGTTTTTGATAGATGGGCCTATAAGCAGTATCGGCAGGAATCGGGGTTTTATGCAGGGTCTTTATAAATATTTTTTTACACTTCTGACGCTGGGCCGTTTCTGGCATCCTGCGCCTCCATTTTCTGACCCGAGCCCTCATTTTGTCTGACGCTCAAGCCCCCCGCCCCCGCTATAAATCCGACCTGATCTACGGCCTGGAGGACCGCCCGCATTTCAGTGCGGCGATATTTGCCGCGCTGCAGCACGTGCTGGCCAGTTTTGTCGGCATCATCACCCCGACGCTGATCGTCGGTGGTGTGCTCGGCCTGGAAAGCGAAGTGCCCTATCTGGTGAGCATGGCGCTGTTTGTGTCGGGGCTCGGCACCTTTGTGCAGGCGCGCACGTTCGGCCCTATCGGTTCGGGGCTGCTGTGCCTGCAAGGCACCAGTTTCTCGTTTATCAGCGTGATTCTCAGCGCAGGGTTCATGGTCAAGGCCCGGGGCGGCGGCACCGATGAGATCCTCTCGACGATCTTTGGCATCTGCTTTTTCGCGGCGTTTATCGAAGTGGTGCTCAGCCAGTTCATCGGCAAGCTGCGTAAACTGATCACCCCGGTGGTGACCGGCACCATCATTACCCTGATGGGCCTGTCGCTGATCAAGGTGGCCGTTACCGACATGGCCGGCGGCTTTGGCGCCAGCGACCTGGGCGCGGCGAGCAACATGGGCCTGGCGGCCCTGGTGCTGCTGACCATCGTGGTGCTCAACCGCTTCAATAACCCGTTCCTGCGCCTGGGTTCGATCGTGATCGGCCTGGCCCTGGGCTTTGTGGTGGCCTGGTACCTGGGCCGCGTCGATATGGCGGCATTGCCCCAGGTGCCGCTGATCAGCGTGCCGGTGCCGTTCAAGTACGGTTTCTCGTTCGACTGGGTGGCGTTTATCCCGGTGGCGGTGATTTTCCTGATTTCGCCCCTGGAAGCAGCCGGTGACCTGACGGCCAACTCGATGATTTCCCAACAGCCGGTCAAGGGCCCGCTGTACATCAAGCGCATCAAGTCGGGCCTGTTGGCCGACGGCCTCAACTCGGCGATGGCGGCAACTTTCAACAGCCTGCCGATGGTGACGTTCGCCCAGAACAACGGCGTGATCCAGTTGACCGGCGTGGCCAGCCGCTACGTGGCGTACTTCATTGCCGGCCTGCTGGTGCTGTTGGGGCTGTTCCCGATGATCGGCGCGGTGCTGCAACTGATGCCCAAGCCGGTGCTGGGCGGCGCGACCCTGATCATGTTCGGCACCGTCGCCGTGGCCGGCATCAAGATCCTCGCCGAAGCCGGGCTGCACCGCCGCAATGTGCTGATCGTGGCGATCTCCCTGGGCATGGGCCTGGGCGTGGCCGCCGTGCCGGAAGTGTTGCGCGACCTGCCCAAGGCGCTGCACAACATCTTCGAATCGCCGATCACCGTGGGCGCGTTCTGTGCAATCCTGCTGAACATTTTCCTGCCGGAAGCGTTCATAGAGCTGGAAGAAGATGAATTTGATCCGGAGTCCTCTACCCTCAAAGTGATGCAGGACCCGGACGTCACGAAATAGGAGCACCCTTTGCATGCGCAGGCTCATGGTTCTATCGCTGCTACTGCTGAGCTTGAGCGCCTGTGCGCTGTTCCCCAACCGCGACCCGGTGAATATCAATGTGGTGGGCATCGAGCCGCTGCAAAGCCAGGACCTGGAAGTGCGCTTCGCCGTGAAACTGCGGGTGCAGAACCCCAATGAAACGGCGATCGACTACAACGGCGTGGCCCTGGATCTGGAGGTCAATGGTCGGCCGCTGGCATCGGGGGTGAGTGACCAGCGCGGCAGCATCCCGCGTTTTTCCGAGACCGTGCTGATGGTGCCGGTGAGTGTTTCGGCGTTTTCCGTACTGCGCCAGACCTTGGGCCTGAGCCAGACCCAGAGCTTGAACAACCTGCCCTACGTGCTGCGGGGCAAACTGGCGGGCGGGCTGTTCGGCACGATGCGCTTTGTGGACCGTGGCACGCTGGACTTGCCGAATACCGCGACCTGGTAACGACACCATGCAACCGACACTCTTTACCGAACGCCTGATCCTGCGCCCGCTGACCCTGGACGATGCCGAAGGGATCCAGCAGCAATTCGCGCATTGGGACGTGGTGCGTTACCTCAACGCCCTGGTGCCGTGGCCCTACCCGGCCGACGGCGCGCGCACCTACCTGGAGCACATCGCCCTGCCCGCCATGGCCCGTGGCGAGGAATGGCATTGGTCCCTGCGCCTGAAAAGCGCGCCTGGACAGTTGATTGGTAACGTCAGCTTGATGGACGAGCAGGATAACAACCGCGGGTTCTGGCTGGGGCCGCAATGGCAGGGGCAAGGGTTGATGGCCGAAGCCAGCGCGGCGGTGACCGACTACTGGTTCGGCGTGCTCAAGCGCCCTGTGCTGCGGGTGCCCAAGGCCGCACCCAACCTGGGCTCGCGGCGTATTTCCGAACGTACAGGCATGCGTTTGATCAGGACGGATGAAGGTGAGTTTGTGGCAGGTACTTTCCCACGGGATATCTGGGAAATGACCCGCGAGGAATGGCTGGAAAACCAATCCTCTAAACGCTGAGCCCCAAAGGTGGGAGGTCCCACTCCCTCTTCGACGTAGCACTGGCGCGCAGCAAACCGGGACCTCTGTGGCAAGCGGGCTTGTCGAATCGTCGCACCGCCCGCGTTGGGGTGCGAAGCGCCCCTGATGAAGACAAATGTGGTGTATCAGACACTCCTCTGCGCCTGGTTTTGGGGCTGCTGCGCAGCCCAGCGCGGGACAAGCCCGCTCACCACAAGAATGCGCTCGCCTGAAATTATTCATGCAGGACTCAAGACTTCAGTGTGAATGCGGCCGCCTATCAGTCAGTGATATAGCGCACGCCTGGCTTGGCCCGCTCATCCACCACCAGCTCGAACACATCCGGCCGGGCGTAATGCCCCACCACGTCATAGTCATACCGTGCGCGTACCAGGTCATCGGTGTCGATCTGCGCCGTCAGCAGCCCGGCCTCCCCCAGCAACGGCCCGGCCAGGATGTCGCCCATTGGGCCGACAATCACGCTGCCGCCGGCGATCAACGGGCGTTCTGCAGGCCAGTTGGCGACCTCGATGCCCAGTGCCTGGGGCGAGGCCTGCACCTGGCACGCACTGACCACAAAGCAGCGCCCTTCATGCGCCACATGGCGCATGCTCACCTGCCACATCTCGCGCTCATCCACCGTTGGCGCGCACCATACCTCGACGCCCTTGGCGTACATCGCGGTGCGCAGCAGCGGCATCATGTTTTCCCAGCACACCGCACCGCCGATGCGTCCTGCCGCCGCGTCGATCACCGGCAAGGTCGAGCCGTCGCCCTTGCCCCAGATCAGCCGTTCGGTGCCGGTGGGCATCAGTTTGCGGTGCTTAGCCACCAGGCCGCCCGTGGGTTCGACATACAGCACGGTGCAATACAGGCTGCTGCCACTGCGCTCGATCACACCCAGCACCAGGCTGGCGCCGGTACGTGCCGACAGGCCGGCCAGGGCCTCGGTCTCGGCGCCCGGCACATCGATGGCGTTGGCAAAATAGCGGGCAAAGGCTTCGCGGCCTTCGGGCAGGCGATAGCCCAATTGGGTGCCGAATCCTTCACCCTTGGGATAGCCGCCGAGCAGCGCTTCGGGCATCACCACTAATTGCGCGCCGCTGCGCAAGATTTCGTCTTCATAGGCGAGGATTTGCGCCAGGGTGTCGGCCTTGCCGCCAGGCAGGGAACCGATTTGCAGGGCCGCCACAGTAGAAACGGGCATCACGATCACTCCAGATAAGGGGGGTTGCCCATTCTCTCGCCAGGCTCGATCATGAATAAAGACCACCTCAGTGCTGAATGATATGAGCCAGATGAATATCGCCCAGGTCGACCTGAACCTGCTGAAAACCTTCGAAGCCCTCCACGATGAGTCCAGCGCCAGCCGCGCGGCGTTGCGCCTGGGTGTCACGCAGTCGGCCATCAGTGCAGGCCTGCGACGTCTGCGCGACGTCTATGGTGACCAACTGTTTGTGCGTACCGGCCGTGGCCTGGCGCCGACGCTGCGGGCCAACCAATTGAAACCGGTGATCAGCGAGGCGCTGGAGCGTTGTCGGCAAAGCCTGGCGATGGTCAATCCGGACAACCCGAACTATCAAGGCCGCTCGGTGGTGGTGGGCCTGTCCGACGATTTCGAGATTGCCTATGGCCGTCCGCTGATGGACGCCATCGCACAGCGCCTGCCGAAGCTGCGGGTGATCTTTCGCCAGACCCACAGCCAGATCGTCGCCGGCGCCCTGCTCGACCGCAGCCTGGACCTGGCGATTACCGCAGGCGGCTTTGCGCAAAGCCGGTTGAGTCGGCAGGTACTGGGAGAGGGGGATTATCGCTGCGTCGTGGACCCACACAGTTTGGCGCCGGGCCAGGAAAGCCTCAGCCTGGATGAATTTGTTACCCGCGAGCATGTGCTGGTGTCGTCAGGCGGGTTCATCGGCATCACCGACGAAGGGCTGGCGGCGCAAGGCCTGAGCCGCCAGGTGTGCGCCTCGACCAGTCATTTTGCCGCACTGCCGTTTCTGCTCAAGGGCAGCCAGGCGGTGGCGACCATTCCCGGGCATGCGGCGCAGGCCATTGCCGAGATGACCGGCCTACGGGTCCTGCCCTGCCCGCTGGCGCTGCCGCGCTACCCGGTGGAACTGGGTTGGCGCACCCAGGCCCAGCTTGATCCGATGTTGCTTAAAGTACGCGAAGCGATTGCCGCCGGTTTTACTTCGCCGCCGCCATCAACTTGTTGACTTCGCTGCGCACCATGTTGGAAAACTCAGGCGGCGACATGCCGTCCAGTTCGGCGCGGACCCATTCGGCCCACTTGCCCTTGCGCTTGGCGCGCTCACCGAACAACCGCGCGGCTTCGCCCTTGGCCTTGCCCAGGTTGGTTTGCCACAGGTCGTAGAGGCGGGACTTTTCATCTTCCAGCTCGGCGCGTTCGGCGAGGGTCTTGTTGGCGAGATTGAAGCTCATGTTGAAATACCTGCTGCACAAATAGACGACATCTTACACTGTAGGCCGAATTTTCCGGATTCGGATTTCGTTCGCCAGTGCCGACCCGGCAAAAAAACTGCAACTTTTGCCACCGCCCGGCACTCCATTGTTCACTGTCACATTCACCTGCAAGGAGTCACACCCATGGCCCGCAAAACTGCCGCCCAAGCTGTTGAAGATCAAATCAAGGATCAAGCATTCAGTGAACTGACGGCCCTGATCGAAGAATCGGACAAGCTGCTCAAAAGCAGCGCTGCCCTGGTGGGCGAAGAAGGCGAAACCCTGCGCGAACAGGTCGCCATCAAACTCAAGCAGGCACTGGACTCGGTATCCAACGTGCGCGAGCGCAGCAAGCCGGTGGTCGATGCCACCGAAACCTATATCGGTGGCCATCCATGGCAGACCGTGGCGATCTCCGCGGGCTTTGGCCTGGTGGTTGGCCTGCTGCTGGGTCGCCGTAACTGACCGACACATACCCGTAGCAGCTGACGAGCCTCGTCAACTGCTACGTAGCCCAGTCCCGCAGTTGGTTCAGCGCTTCCAGATCCACCACCACACCCTCCTCCAACGACTTCGCCCGCGTGCGATGACGTCGATCCCCCGGCAAGCGCCGCAATCCCGCCGCATGCATCTGCCGCACCAGTTCCTGGCTGCGCTCGGCGAAGCTTTGCCCGGCGGTTTTGCTCGGATCGATCACAATCAGCAATTGCCCGGTCCAGGGCGTACGTGCGCCGGGGTGATCGGCCCAGTTGAACTCGAAGGAGAAGTTACCCCCCGTCAGGGCCGCCGCCAGCAATTCGACCATCATCGACAACGCCGAGCCCTTGTGCCCGCCAAAGGGCAACAACGCGCCACCTTCCAGCACAGCCTTGGGGTCGGTGGTGGGCTGGCCGAGGCTGTCGACCCCCATGCCCGGCGGCAAGCGCTCACCCTTGCGCGCGGCAATCTGCACGTCGCCGTGGGCGATGGCGCTGGTGGCCAGGTCGAACACAATCGGCAAGCCGTCGGCACGCGGCGCGGCAAAGGCGATGGGGTTGGTGCCGAACAGCGGCCGGTCGGCGCCATGGGGCACCACGCAGGTCATGCTGTTGACCACGCTCAGCGCCACCAATCCTTGCTCGGCGAAGGGTTCGACATCCGGCCACAAGGCCGCGAAGTGATGGGAATTGTGGATCGCCAGCAGTGCGATACCGGCACTGCGAGCCTTATCCACCAGCAGCGCGCGCGCCGCTTCAAGGGCCGGCTGGGCAAATCCGTTGCCGGCGTCCACCCGTACAAAGCCGGACGCCACGTCGGTGACCACCGGCACCGCCTTGCCATTGACCCAGCCACTGGCCAACGTGCTGAGGTAACCGGGGATGCGGAAAATGCCGTGGCTATGGGCGCCGTCGCGCTCGGCACTGGCGCAATTGCGCGCCAGGATTTCGGCCACTTCCGGCGCGGTGCCGTGCTTCACGAATACCGCACTCAGCAACCTCACCAGGTCGTTGAAACCGATGAGGGTTGTGGCGTTGTCGACTATCGGGGACTGGGCAGGCATCTGTAGCTCCGATTTTATAATTGGAAGAGACAACAAGAATCCAGGCCGATGATTAAACAACGCCTGCCGTGCCTGCTGTCAACGGGCGCTTGCGATCTGCACCAGTTATCTACCGCCCTCCACGTGATGCCTGCACCTACTTTGGAGCCTCCTACGCGCCATACAGATGGAGAGTGCAGCATGGCAAACGTCACCCCGCCCTATTTCTTCGAAGAGCTGTTGCGCCCGGACCGACGCAAGGAGCCGACGGAACGGGAGCGTGCGCTCGGGTTCACCGTCAAGGACCTTGATTGGCTGAACACGCTGTATTACGCCACTGACGCGATACGCATGGCACCGACGGAAAACGGCTATCCCATGCGGGTGGAAAGGCTGCTGGTGGGCCTCGCCGGCCAACCTGCCATCCCATTGGCCGGCGCCTTCATGATGAGCCCGACACCTGACGAGGCCAAGGCCGTGCTCTATACGCCCTATGGCGGCCTGGAGCTGTTCGCGAGCCACGCCGGGCTGCTCCATGCACTCGGCGACCGCCTGGCGCAACCGCAGCACCGCGCCGACCTGCTGAGTTTCCTGTCGATCGACGAGCGGGATGGGCTTGGGGCGGACACACGACTGACAGTCACCACCGCCGTGATCCAGGGCGCAGTGATGGAGGACCAGGAACGCGTGATCCTCGCGGCCCAGCAGAAAAATGTGCTGGCGATGCTCGCCGAGCTGCGCCAACTCCCCAGCCTGCGCGAGATGCTCGACACCTTGCTCGGCATCATGGCCCGCACCTATTTTCCAGGGGTGAACCAGAGCAACACCCGCGTGAACTTTTTCCGCCGTGCGGCCATGGCCGAGGACATGCACTGGGTCGCCTCCGAGCCGTTGCGGGATGCGCTGTTGCGCTTCTACGTGCAGCAGGCCTGGCCCACGGACCAGACCCACACGTATTTCAACATCGGGCATGACACCCGCGCCTTCAGCGCCGAGCAACTGGCCCAAGAGCAACAGCGCTGGGACAGCGTGGTCGAGCAAACCGCCAGCATTCTTTCAACGTTATTGAACAGCCTGCTGCAGACCTACTGGAACGAAGACTTCAAGGATGGCCAGTCGCGCGTGCGCTTCTTCAGCCGGGTCATGGCTGACAAGTTTCGCGCCGACCTGTTGTTCAAGCACCAGGCAACGATCCTCAGCAGCGCTGAAAGCCTGCGGCTGCGCACGGTATTCCTTCCGGACCAGGCCGCGCGCAAAGCCGTTGACAGCCAGCTGAACATCGAAAAAGTGCGGGTGCATGCGCCTTTTCAGCATTACGTCGAGCTGGCCAGCACCCTGATGATCAGCACTACCCACGCGTACCTCTACACCCAATCCCGTGGCTTGCAGGTACTCGCCGACCTCAAGGACCTCAACGACACCCTGCTGGCCATGCTCAAGACCGCGGGGCACGAAGACGAACTGCTCAATTTCCTGTCCATGGATGAGCGCAGCGTGTTCGTCGGCATGGATCACATCCAGGTGACCGGAACACCTGTCGCCGGCGATGTGTTCCAGGAAACGGTCGAAGACATCGTCGCCAAACAGCTCGGCAACCTTGAGCATGCGCTCGGGCTTTATCGACGCAGCGCAGGCAACGTCGATCTGGCCGCCCTGCTCGACAGCGCCCTGGACATACGCAGCATGCTCGACACTCGGTTGCTGGAGCAGGAAAGCGACGGGCGCTGGTCCGTCCATCCGATTAGCAGTGGCAATGGCCGCCCCTCCACCGTCCAGGCAGAAAAAGCCAGGCTGCACCTGCAACGCCTGCAGGCGGTCGAGGCGGCAATGGCACGGGAGCGCAGCCAACTTCCAACTCTGCGCACCCTGGCCGCCCATGCCCTGCAGGTGGAGTTGAGCAGACGAAACCTGGACCTGCAGCCCGAAGACGTCTACATCAATACCTACCCCACCCAGGCCCAGGAGCGCGAAGAGCGCTTGCCCCAGGCGTCTTCGAGCATGGTCGAGCACTTTATCGCCCGCCTGGCCAGGCAAGCCGATGCCCTGCGCGCGTCCTACCTCACCTGGTTCTACGGCAAGCGCAGCGACGGTGCCGCCTACAAACTGAACAACCTGACCCTCGCGACCTTCAACGCGATCATCGACCAGGTCTTAAGCACGTTTGCCCGCAATGACCTGCGCACCTTGCCGAATGTGCTGCTGGAGAATAACCAGGCACACCTGAGCCAGGGCATGCTGCAAGGCCTGAACGGCGAAGCGCAACTGCGGGCGCTGAACAAGAGCCTGTCGCCCGCCGGCCTGGCGTTGCTGGACAGCACGCTCCAGGCCGACAGCATGACCCGCCTCACCCGCCATGGCTTGAACGGCTTTATCCCGGATGCGTTCGGCCTGACTGTCCGCATCGGCTCGGATGCCACACCCCACGCCCTGGCCAATTGTTTTGTATTGACCGAACGTGGCGGCCTGGACAACGTGCATTCGGGCATGGCGCTGTTGTGGACGCCCCGTGGCGGCTATGAAGCCTTTGCATCGATCAAGGCCCTGCGCGATGACCTGGAGCAGCGCCTGCAGGATCCCCGGCGGCGACTGCCCCTGATGGAAAACCTGCGCGTCTCCAAGCGCGTGCCCCATCAGGCCTGTCAGCTCGGCCCACTGCAACGTATCGACGATCACCTGCTGCATAACCGGCAACAGACCTACAGCGACTTCACCCGTGACGAGATCGATCATGTGTTCTCGATGGGACTGAAGGCCGCGCGTTTCCAGACCGGCATGGACAACCTGATCCGTCGCCCGCCACCGAGCAACCTGCCCAGGGCCATCGTCATCGCGCACGCGCTGGTCCGCCAGCAAGCGCTGCCGGTAGGGCTGGGCATGGCGCCACCCCACGAGCAAATCCTCCACGCCGAACTGCTGGAGCAATACCGCATCAGCGCACCGGACGCACGTGACTACCTGCACAGCATCACGCCGATGCGCAATGAAGCCCGGCGTGTGCTTGCAGAACTGCTCAACGCGCGTTTTCCGGGGCAGGTGGTCAATCCGGATAACGTATTGATACCCGGCCGTATCGACCTGAAAGGCAACACCCAGACCCTCACGGACTTTGCCTTGCGGCACTTGCCCGAACTCAGTGGCGACGCCATACGGCCACGTTCGCTTACCGCCACGCCGCTGCCGGCGGCGTTGGACGGCAATGCCATCGTGCAACTGGTACGCCAACTGGATTTGAAACGCCTCTACCAGGCCCGGCTCTCCCCCCTTCTCAAGGGCCAGACCGAAGAGGCCCGCGAACGTCGTCGATTATTCTGCCGGCAATTGCCCTGGCAATTGCTGCAATACGCCCATGGGCAAACCCTCGATGAGCGGCTGTCCGCCTCGGCCTGGCGCTTTATCCAGCAAGCCTTCGACATGCCCGATGCGGTGGCGCGGGCCGCCGTGCGTGGTGCGACCGCGATCGTTCGTCCGCTTGAGTTGATCGCCACCGAGGGCGCGGCGCGGGTCAAGGCGCTGGGCTGCTACCTGATCGGGCCGGCCGCCGGCGCCCGCGGCCCACTGGTCCTGTACGCGCCCTACAGCCCCAGGCATCTATTGCGCGAATACGCGGATGAAGCCGCGCTGCTCCATGAGTTCACCACCCCGGGCGCACTGCAGGATTGGATAGTCGGGCAGCTGGACGCGCCCCATCAAGCGACTTACCGCAACTTGCTGGGAGAGCGTTGGAGCCAGGGATTGTCCGAGATTCGTCTTGGCGTATCGCCCATCGGCGGCAACCTGCTGAACCAGTTGTTCGATGACAATAGCGAGATGCTGCTGCGGATGCTGGCCCGCCAGTTCGAGCGATTGGGCAGCACCCAATGGGACGCGATCACCAGCCTGTTCAGCGAGGAAATCCCCAAGGGCCTGCAATTGCTCGCCGGCAAGCTCGCCTATCCGCTGGTGGTGTGGCGCAGCTATGAATTGTTCAAGGCCTCCGCTGAAGACCTGCAGCAACATCGCTGGCAACACGCGCTCAAGACCTTTGCCGCCGGGGTGGCCGAGCTGGCCTCCTTGCGCAGGGACATGGACAAGGCCTTTGCGCCGCCCTCACCCGTCAGGCCGGCCGACCTGGAGCAATGGCTGCAGGCTGCGCCGCCTGCCCCAGGCACTTTGGCCGACCTGGACCTGACCGCTCCCGGGCGTACCCATCTGCAAGCGTTTGAAAACCATGGGGTGGCCTTGGCTGATTTGAAGCAAGTTTCACCCAACAGCCCCTATCGAGATGAGACCGGCACCCGCGATTTTGTCGCGGTGGCAGGCAAGGTCTACCCGGTGAAAAAAGCCGGGCAACGCTGGCGCCTGAGCAACGGCGAATTGCACGGCCCTTATGTACAACACCATGCCCAGGGCGGCTGGACATTGGACCTGGATCGACATCATCCACGCTACGGAAAAACCTTGAGTCGTTACACAGGCAGAGTGCAAACACGGGCGGCCGAGCGCGATGCCATCAATATCGAAGCGGCGGGCATGCGGGAAATTGCCGCACTGTCCGGTTGGAAAGCCCAATGCATCGATGAAGCGCTCAATGTCGCGACGTACTATGCGGTCAACTGCAAGCGCAACCTCCTGCACTTTGCCACACACCTGGACCCCAACAGCCGCGCCGGGCGGTTTTTCAGCGAGTTATTCGGCGTGGTCACGCTGACCTCCGATCAAGTGCAAAGAGTCGAGCGACGCGTCGACGAACTGCTCGATGAATTGACCAATCACACCCTGATCGGTCCCGACTCACAGCGTTTTGTCGCCGGCACCCATCGCTATAGCCCACACGACACGTTTGCCTTCGTGCTGCCCAATGACACAGAGCAGAAAATCTATTTGCTCGATCGCTTCTTCGACCCGCACATGGATATCTACCAAAACCGTCTGAACACGCCCTTCAACCTCTCTGCCCATGCACGGGCAACGGTGCTGATTCACGAAATCACCCACATCAAATCCTTGACCGAAGACCTGGCCTACCTGGACAGCATGCGGCCGTTCCACGACCTGATCAATGTCAGCATCCGCGGCGCCAGGCCGATGCAGACCGACCTGGCCGACCTGCGCGAGACCGCCTTGTCCACCCTCACGCCCGCCGCCCTGCTTTTCAAGACCTGGGACGATTTTTCCCAGGCATGGGAAGACTTCGGCAGCAATCGCGGGACCACACCGGCCAAGGACAAGGTGCTGAGCACCACCGGCACTCGCACCCTCAGTGATGCCCGTGCCATCTTCATGAGCGACGCCGATAAACGTATCGATACCATTCTGGCGAATGCCGACTCGGTGACCTACATGATCAGCCAACTCGGCCGGGAACTGGATGCGGGAGCCTGAACAGGCTCCCGGCGGGTCTATCAGTCTTTCTGGTCACGCAGGATATTGCCCGAAGCGCCATCGATGCGCGCTTCATACACGGTGCCGTCTGACTTGCGGCCCTTAACTTCCCAATAGCCGTTGTCATCGGCTTCGGCCGCGTAGACTTCGATGTAGCCGGCCTTGGTCTTGGCCACTTCAATCGCCTTTTCGATGGTGATCCAGCCCGCACCGGGCTTATCGGCCATAGCGGCGCCAGCACTGAGCAGCGCGGTGGTTGCACACAGGGCGGCTAAGGTTTTCTTCAGCATATTCGTACTCCATTGTGGGAATGTCCTGAATTTTTTAGGTCCTGGCAAATAAGAATAAGTTCCAATTGATGTGCAATCGCCATGACGCCTGTTCTCGCGGTCCACCTCGGGAGGTTAGAATGTGCGAAATCAGGATGAGTTAATGAGCGAAAAGTCCGTTTCAGAAGCCGAATATGACGCCATCACCGACGCTGCCGCGCATTGGTGCATGCGCCTGCACGCCAGTGATTGCACCGCGGATGAACGTCAGGCTTTTGCGCAATGGCATGACTCCCATCCACTGCACGCCTTTGAATACGCGGCCATGCTGGAAATCTGGGACGTCGCCGACCACCTGCCCCGCCACGAAATCCCGTCGGTGGTGGTGCCGTTCAAGCCACGCAGCCGGCTGCGCACCTACGCGGTAGCGGCCGCGATCTGCCTGGTCGCCTTGCCCCTGGCCGCCTTCACTGGCTGGGAAGCCGGCTGGCTGCCGAGTTCCTATGAGCGCTTCCAGGCCGCCAATGGCTTACGCCAGGTCACCCTGGGCGACGGCAGCGAGGTGGAACTCAACCTGGGCACCGAGCTGGTCTACAGCAACTACAAGGATCAGCGCCGCGTCACGTTGAACAAGGGCGAGGCGTTCTTCAAAGTCAGCCATGACAGCGCCCATCCGTTTATCGTGCACGCAGGCGAAGGCCAGGTGCGCGTCACGGGCACCCAGTTCAACGTCTGGAAGTATGAAGACCAGGTGCGGGTGATGTTGCTCGAAGGCTCGGTGCAGATTACCAGCGACCGGATTCACGGCAGCGTACCCCTGACGCCGGGCATGCAGGCCAGCTACCAACAGGGCGATGCAACGCCGCGCGTACAGGCAATCACCACCAATGACCGTGCCCTGGCCTGGCGCCAGGGCAAGCTGGTGCTCGACAACCTGGCGCTGGTGGATGCGTTGCCGTTGATCAACCGCTACCTGAACAAACCGGTGATGCTGGCAGACGCCAACACCGGCACAATTCGCATCGGCGGCATCTACAACATCACCGAGGTCAATAACCTCATCCCCTCCTTGCCCAAGGTTTTGCCGGTCTACCTGACCCAGAACCAGGATGGCAACCCCGTACTCAATTCCATCCCGCGTAAATCCCCCAAAGGCTGAGCTTGCCCCCCCCCGGCTCGGGCGTCGTTGCGCCTGAAGTGTCCATTTTTGAAACACTCGACGCCTCTGGACCGCCCGTGCCGTGCGGATTCATCGTTTTGTCATACGCGGTGTTACAGCGCTGATACAGCGGGGTGAATCGTTTGTGGTACGGCGCTGTGTGTATACCTGGGCAGCAGGTGTCTCAGCGCTGAAACAGCACTGACATCACTTTGCCCACAAATAACTCCAACCTATTGAATAACAACAATAAATAAAAAGCGGCACGGCTTCTGCTCTATCCCTTACAGCGCTGTTTAGGGTCAGCGCGACGAATAAGGAATGCCGCCATGGTCACACTCACTCAAGGTTCGATGAACGTGCTGCTGATCAGCTGTGTACTCAGCGTCGGCATCAGTGTTCCCAGCTTTGGAGAGGATGGTGTGATTGTGACAGGGCGCAACGTGCAGGCTCATATGTACGGCCGCGCCGCCTTCGGTAAAGACCCCTACCCCACCACCGCCAACGCCAACCCCAGCCGGGACATCATCGGTGCCACCGGCGAGCTCAGTGATATGGATATCGGCGGCATCAGCAGCGGTTCAAGCATTGTCCGCGCAGTTCAGACCAACGGCACCTTGACCGGCCTGCACGCCACACAGAACAGCATGTCCACCCTGGGGGCCGGCTCCGCCGCGGGCCACGGTGCGGGCAGCAGCATGGGCGGGCAGATCAGCGACTCGGTCCAGCGCGGCATGGCGCCGTTGAACAACATCGGCAGCATGCTGGGGGGCAAGTGATGAATCGTTCCCTGCTCGTTCTCGCCCTGCTGGCCAGCGCCCCGGCATTCGCCGACGACACGGCGGTGATCCACAACAGCGGCCAACAATACCAAGGTGTCGTGTCGATCAACCAGGCAGCCGGCAACCAGCAGCAAATGTCCAACAGCCGCGCCATCGCGCTCGGTGGCCAGGCCACCAACGTCAACATCCAGCGCCTCGACGGCAGTGTCGACCCGTCCCTGAACGCCAAGGCGGCGATCCAGGGCAGCTCATTTACCAACGGCAACGGTGTACTAGGCATCAACCAGTCGGCCGGGGCCAATAACCAATCAATCAACGCCGTGCGGATCAGCATCAATCCTGGCCCGCAAAGCATCGATGACAGCGTCCTGTTGCAACAGAACACGACGACGCTGGCAACCGACTCAGGGCTCACCCCCACCACTGGCAGCCGCCTTGTCGTTACAAGCGACCAGGCCTTCACAGGCAGCCGAGGAGTGATTCAGGTGAACCAGAGTGCCGGGGTGGGGAACCGAGTGGCTAACACCCTAGGCATTACTATCAAGTAAACGCTTGGTAGCACTAGTTAGACCGTACCAACACTTAACCAACTAATTAGAAGCAAGGAGAAACACCATGAAACCTCAAATGGCTCTGAAACCACTGGTTTTCGCTCTGGCCGCACTCATGGCTGCTGCTGCTCAAGCAGGTGGTGGCTGGCACCCTGCACCTCAACCCACCGGTGTGGTTGCCTCTGTGGTGACCGATGTGCAGAACAGCGTGGGCAACAAATTCGATGACACCAAAACCGAAAACAACGCCTCTGCCGACGGCTCGGTCACCAGCAACAGCGGTAACACCGGGGTCAACGTACAGGCGGGCAGCGGTAACCAGGCCGACAACTCCGGCGCCATCTCCAGTGCCAAAGGTGACTTTGCAACGGTATTCGCTGTCGTCGATGTCAATCAAAACAGCGGGCTGAACAACTTCGTCAACAAAGGCACCCAGAACAACGCCTCGTTGGATAACTCGGCTAACGGCAACTCCGGCAACCTGGGTTACAACGGCCAGGCCGGTCAAGGCAACCAGGGTAAAAACAACCTGGCAATCACCACCGCTGATGGCAAAAACATCGCAGCGGCCGCCAACACCGAGCAAAACTCGCTCGCCAACAACTACCTCAACGCCGCGGCTACCGGGTATGGCCACCATGGCGGCAAACCACAATACGTGTCGAACAACTCCAGCCTCGACAACTCGGTTAACCGCAACTCCGGCAACGTGGGTGTGAACCTGCAATCCGGCTCGGGCAACCAAGGCAGCAACAGCCTGTCGATCGGTCAAGGTTGCAGCGTCTGCGCCAGCGGCGTGCGCTTCTGATCCAACGGGGCCTTGGCAACAAGGCCCTTTTTTATTCCAGTGTCCAGCAGGTCACACGATCATGCGCCTCGCGACCCTCACCCTCCTGATGCTGCTCACCGGCCCGACCTGGGCAGGCAACATGGCGATCTCCGCCCTGCCTGGCGGTGCAGTGATCTACAAGAAGGTCGAGAGTATTCGTGAGCGCCGGTTCGCTAACCTGGTGGAACAGAAAACCGATTTCAGCTGCGGTGCTGCGGCACTCGCTACCATTCTGCGCCAGGGTTATTGGCTGGACGTAGACGAAGATCACGTCATCAAAGGCATGCTGGTCAATGCCGACCAGGACCTGGTGCGTACCCAGGGCTTTTCCATGCTGGACATGAAGCGCTACCTCGAAAGCATCGGCATGCGTGCCCGGGGCTACAAAATCGCGCCAGAAACACTGGTCACCGTAAAGATCCCCGTGGTGGTCCTGCTGGAAATTCGTGGCTACAAGCACTTCGTGGTGATGCAGCGGGCCGACAAGGACTGGGTCTATATCGGCGACCCGGTACTGGGCCATAAGCGCTATTCCCATGATGACTTCGTCAAGGGCTGGAACGGCATCGTGTTCGCCGTGCTGGGTGAAGGTTACGACAAGGCCAATGCCCTGCTCGACCCGCCCACACCGCTGACCGCCAAGAGCCAGATGAATGAGTTCAGGCCCGTAGGCGATGCCGAGCTGATGGATTTCGGTTTTATCCAGAGCGACTTCTTCTAAGAAGCGCAATAAGGGGCAGGACGCTCCAGGAGCAAAAGATGAACACTTCCCGTTGGCTGACGGTCTTGTGTCTGGCAGCCTCAATGCCCGCTTATGCTTCGTCGGGGTTCAAACCCATCGAACTCAAGGATTCGGAAATGGCCGACCTGCGCGGTCGTTACGTAATGCCGGGGCGGATCATCAGCTTCGGCATTGTCATGAGCAGCACCTGGACCAACGCCGTGGGTGACAGCATCACCGGCAAGGCCAGCATGCAGATCGATTCGTCGACCATCACCCCGCAATTCTATGTACAAACCACCGGCTCGACCGGCAACGGCACGAACCCGAATACCGGCACCGGCACGGTTACCGGCGGGGCAGGCCTGGGCAGCGGCCAGGGTGTGACACAAAGTGTGCGCACCGCCGGCGATGGCAACACCGCCTACAACAATGTAGGCATCACCGTCGAGAACGGCTTTGCGCCCTCCAACATCGTGCAATCAGGGCAAGTACTGGTGGCCGGCGGCACCGTTACCGGTGACAGCGCGGCAGGCCGCGTGAGCGTGTCGGCCAACAACGGCGGCTTGCAGATGGCGATCCAGGCCAATCACAACCAGGGCAACAGCCTGCAGCAGATCGGCGGCGGGAATGTGCTGCAAGGCACGGTGCTGACCGGCAACACTAACTTCGTCAACAACATGACCCAACTTAACGTCGTGATGAACAATAACGGTTTGAACAACGGTGCATTGAACTGCAATCTGGATCAACTCAAAGCCCTACGCACGCTCGGTTATTGAACTACGCTGACCGTCGACACTTACGCATTAGAAAAGGACGGCTTATTTCATGCATCGATCGTTATCGCTCCGTGCTGTGATCTGTTTAAGTACGCTCTTGCCCGCATCCGTTCTGTATGCAGCGCCAGATAGCGACATCGAAACCCTCAAACAGGAACTTCTGGAACTCAAGCAGCGGTACGAAGTGCAGCAAAAAGCGCTGGCCGTGCTGGAGCAGCGCGTGCGTCAGGTCGAAGACCAACCGGCCACCCCGGCCCCCAAACGCCTGGCCAAGTCGCCGGCAGACTTTCAGAAAGCCAACGGCACCACTGTCGCGGGCACGGGGGCCGCGGCGGCTTCCGGTGGTGCGGGGGGCGGCGGCAGTTCCTACGGCCAGTCTCTCAAGGATGATTCGGCCCCGGCACAAAGCGTCAGTAACCTCTATAACGAAGCCAGCGGCTTTTTCGGCAACGGCAAGTTCAGCTTCGAAACCGGCGTTACCTATGCCCGTTACGACGCCCGTCAGCTGACCCTCAACGGCTTCCTGGCGCTGGACTCGATTTTCCTCGGCAACATCAACCTGGACCGGATCAAGTCCGATAACTGGACCCTGGACCTGACCGGGCGCTACAACGTCGATAACCGTTGGCAGTTCGACGTGAACGTGCCGGTGGTGTACCGCGAGTCGACTTACCAGTCTGCCGGTGCCGGCAACAACGGCACCGCCACATCGGAACAGTCGGTCACCCGCGACCCGACCATCGGCGACGTCAACTTCGGCGTGGCCTACAAGTTCCTCGACGAAACCCCCACCCTGCCGGATGCCGTGGTGTCGGTGCGGGTCAAGGCGCCCACCGGCAAAGAACCGTTTGGTATCAAGCTGATCAATACACCCGGCAATGACAACCTGTTCGTGCCGGAAAGCCTGCCTACGGGCAATGGCGTGTGGTCGATCACGCCGGGCATTTCCCTGGTCAAGACCTTCGATCCTGCCGTGTTGTTTGGCTCGCTGTCCTACACCCATAACTTCGAAGAATCCTTCGATGACATCAGCAGTGACGTCAACCAGAAGGTCGGCGGCAAGGTCAGCCTGGGCGACAGCTTCCAGTTCGGGGTCGGCGTGGCCTTTGCCCTCAACGAGAAAATGAGCATGTCGTTCTCGGTGTCCGACCTGGTGCAGCGCAAGAGCAGGCTCAAACCCAACGGCGGCGACTGGCAATCGGTGGTTTCCAGCGATGCCAACGCCGGTTATTTCAACGTGGGGATGACCATTGCCGCGTCGGATAACCTGACCATCGTGCCGAACCTGGCAATCGGCATGACAGACGATGCGCCGGACTTCACGTTCAGCCTGAAATTCCCGTATTACTTCTAACCCGACCGCTACAGAATCCGGCGCACAAGGAAAAGCCCCGCAACGATAAGGGTCGTTGCGGGGCTTTTCGGTTTACCCGCCCTAGCGGATCTGGTGTTTGTGCAGCAACCGGTAGAACGTCGGCCGGGAAATCCCCAGCACACGGGCCGCGACACTCAGGTTGTCGCTGTGCCGGTTGAGCACATCGCACAGCGCCTGGCGTTCAGCACGGTGCTTATAGTCTTCCAGTGTAGCCATGGGTGGCGAAATTGCCTGTTCGCCCAGCAATCCCAGATCGGCGGCCTCGATCTGGCGCCCTTCGGCGAGTACCAGGCCGCGGCGCACGCGGTTGGCCAGTTCGCGCACATTGCCCGGCCACGGGTGTTGCCCCATGGCCACCAGGGCGTCATCGCTGAAGCTGCGGGGGCGGCGGCCGGTTTCCTGGCTGTAGAAGCGTGAAAAGTGGTTGGCCAGCATCGCCACATCACCATGGCGCTCGCGCAAGGGCGCAGTGACCACCTGCAGCACATTGAGCCGGTAGTACAAGTCTTCGCGGAAAGCGCCCTTGGCGACGGCCGCTTCAAGGTCGACGTGGGTGGCCGCCAACACCCGCACGTCCACCGGAATCGGCTGGCTGCCGCCGACCCGCTCGACCTGCTTTTCCTGGAGAAAGCGCAGCAGGTTGGCTTGCAGTTCCATGGGCAAATCGCCGATTTCATCGAGGAACAGGGTGCCGCCATGGGCCGCTTCGATGCGCCCGACCTTGCGCTGATGGGCACCGGTAAACGCGCCCTTCTCATGGCCAAACAGCTCGGATTGGATCAGGTGTTCGGGAATGGCGCCGCAGTTGATCGCGACAAAGGGCCTGGCATGGCGCTGGGATTGGCGGTGCAGGGTCTTGGCCACCAGCTCCTTGCCGGTGCCGCTGTCGCCACGGATCAGCACCGGGGACTCCGTGGGCGCCAGCTTGGACAACAACTTGCGCAATTCGCGAATCGGGCGGCTGTCACCGAGCAGCTCATGCTCGGGCTCATCGACCGGAGTGTGTCCCTTGCCACGCAGGCGCGCCATGCCGAACGCCCGGCCCAAGGTGACCTGGACCCGAGACACGTCGAAAGGCAAGGTATGAAAGTCGAAAAACCACTCGCAGACAAAATCACCGACATTTTGCAAGCGCAGTACATCCTGGCTGAGCACAGCAATCCATTCGGTGCCGCTGCGGCCAATCAGTTCCTTGACCGCTTCCGGACGCTCCAGATGGTAAGGCTGCAGCCGCAGCAAACCGACATCACAGGATCGGTCACCTACCGCCTCCAGGGCACAGCTGTCGACCTCCCAGCCTGCCGTGCGCAAACCGGGTAATAAGCCATGGCAGTCGTCACAGGGGTCAACCACGAGTAAGCGGCGCTGCACGGGTGTAACAACCATGACTATTCCTTGGCGTCAAAATTGTTAAAGTTATTTAGAAACAATGTGTTGTGACGACCAGCGCTAACACTAGCAAGATCTTGACGCAGGCCTTGTACCATTTCGCTATAACAGCGGGTAAAAAGCCATCAAACAATGCATTGAGCTGAAAAGTTGCGCCGCGCTGAAACTTTCATTCAGCTTTCAAAACAGCCGCTTACATGACATCAATCAGGAAAAGTTGAAATTTGTTGCTCTAACATGTGACCCGCACCCCGTCATCGCGCATCAGTACAAGTAACCCGCCGCACGGTCAGCCCAACCGCCGGCAATCACTTGAATGGGCATTTAGAGAGAGACCCACATGAACGCCCCGCTCCGCATCAACGAAGCTCTTTTGATCGCAGACCGTGCTTTCCAGCCCTTTCAATGCGTGGCCTGGCACGACGGCAACGGCGCCCTGAGCCTGAGTGTCATCGACCGCACCAATACCCGTATCGGCAGCAAACAATTGTCGTCGAACACCTATAGCGACCCGGCGCAATTGGAAGACTTGCTGTTGCAAGCCCGCGCCGAGCTCGACAAAGATGGCTACCAGTTGCAGTCCTGGGCCATGCCGAAGTAAATCGCGGCTAACTTGCGATCACTGCAAAACAGTGGTCGCAAGTTGCACAATCGAACTTAAGACGCTTATCGCGCCGCGAGAATAAACCGTTCGATTGCTTCCGCAGCGCCCTCCTCGACATTGCTGCCGGTGACCACGCTGGCCTGGCGCTTGACGGCTTCTTCCGCCTGCCCCATGGCAATCGACAACCCCGCCACTTGAAACATCGCCGGGTCATTGCCCCCATCCCCGATGGCCGCCGTCTGCTCCAGCGGCACCCCAAGGTGCGCCGCCAGCGTCTTCAACGCCTCGCCCTTGTTGGCCAGCATGGCCGTCACATCCAAATAAATCGGCTGCGAACGCGACACCTGGGCCAAGCCCTGGACCTTGGGCTGCAATTGCGCTTCCAACGTCACCAGCAATGGGGTGTTGTTGCTCGCGGCGACGATCTTATCGATACGCTCCAGGTAGGGCTCGAAACTCTCCACCACTACCGGCCCGTACCCCAGGCCATGGACTTCGCGCGGTTCCACCGGCCCTGGCGGACCACGGCGCAGCCAGTCACCGTCGGCAAACACCCACACTTCCACATCCGGCTCGGCCGAGAACAGCGCCAAGGTCACCAGCGCCGCCTCCGCCGGCAGATGGTGGGCAACCAGGATGCTGCCATCCGGGTTGATCAAGGTGCCACCGTTGAAGCCTGCGACCGGCACATCGATCCCGAATGTCTCGATCAGGTGCAGCATGGCCTTGGGTGGTCGCCCACTGGCCAGGCTGAAAAACACCCCGGCCGCGCGCAGGGCGCTCACCGCATCGGCGGTGCGCTGGCTCAGGCTGTGATCCGGATGCAGCAAGGTGCCGTCCACGTCGCTGAGGATAAAACGGATGGGATGAATCGCTGCATCACTCATCCGAGCGAGTGCCAGGTGCGGCCATCGCGCGCCAGCAATTCGTCAGCCGCTGCAGGCCCGTCTTCACCGGCCTTGTAGGTCTGGATCCCGTCGTCCTCCTTCCACGCATCGAGGAACGGTTGCACTGCACGCCAGCCGTTTTCGATGTTGTCGGCGCGCTGGAACAAGGTCTGGTCGCCTGTCATGCAGTCGTAGATCAGGGTTTCGTACCCGGTCGACGGTTGCATTTCGAAGAAGTCCTTGTAGGCAAAGCCCAGCTGGATGTTGGCCATGTCGAGGGTCGGCCCGGGCTTTTTCGCCAGCAGGTCAAACCACATGCCTTCGTTGGGCTGGATCTGGATCTTCAAGTAGGTGGGCTTGATCTCGTCCACCTCGGTGTCACGGAATTGCGCATAGGGCGCCGGCTTGAAGCAAATCACGATCTCGGTGTCGCGCACGCTCATGCGCTTGCCGGTACGCAGGTAGAACGGCACGCCGACCCAGCGCCAGTTATCGATCATCACCTTGAGGGCGACGAAGGTCTCGGTGCTGCTGTCGGGAGCGACGTTGGCTTCCTCGCGGTAGCCGGACAGTGGCTTGCCGGCGATTTCGCCCGCGGTATATTGCCCGCGCACCGAGTTGGCCCGCGCGTCTTCCAGGGACCACGGGCGTACCGCACCGATGACCTTGGCCTTTTCACCGCGCACCGCATCAGCACCAAAGGCAGCCGGGGGCTCCATGGCCACCATCGCCAGCAGCTGGAACAGGTGGTTGGGCACCATATCGCGCAGGGTGCCGGTTTTTTCGAAGAAATTGCCTCGCGTCTCCACGCCGACGGTTTCGGCGGCGGTGATTTGCACGTGGTCGATGTAATGGTTGTTCCAGAACGCTTCGAACAGCACGTTGGAGAAACGGCTGATGAGGATGTTCTGGACCGTTTCCTTACCCAGGTAATGGTCGATGCGATAGATCTGCTTCTCGCTCATCACCTTGAGCAGGCTGGCGTTCAACGCTTCGGCGGTGGCCAGGTCGGAGCCGAAGGGCTTCTCGATCACCACGCGCCGGAAACTGTCATCGGTTTCCGTCAACAGGCCGGCACTGCCCAGGCGCTGCACCACGTCACTGAAGAAGCGTGGTGCGGTGGCCAGGTAGAACACCGCGTTGCCGGTGCCGCTGCCGGCGATCTTCTTGCCGATGTCGGCGTAGGTGCTGTCATCGAGGAAATCGCCCTCGACGTAGCTGATGCCTTTGGCCAGTTGCGCCCACAATGCCGGATCGAGGGCGTTATCCCCATTGCCCTTGACCTTGCTCGCGGCCTCGGTGCGGATAAAGTCCTCGAGTTTCTTGGCGAAGTCGGCATCGCTGATGGCGTTGTGATCAACGCCAACGATACGCAGGCCATCGCCCAGCAAGCCATCACGACTGAGGTTGTACAGCGCCGGCATGAGCAGGCGCTTGACCAGGTCGCCATGGGCGCCAAACAGGAACAGGGTGGTGGGTGGAGCAGGTTCGGCCTTGAGTTTCTTGCCGTTGGCGGTCATTTTTTGGAAGTCTCCACGTGGCCGCCAAAGCCAAAGCGCATGGCAGACAGCATCTTGTCACCGTAGGTGCTCTGCTGGCGCGAGCGGAACCGCGCGAATAACGACGTGGACAATACCGGCACCGGCACGGCTTGCTCCATGGCGGCTTCGATGGTCCAGCGGCCTTCGCCACTGTCGGCCACGGAACCGGAGTAACCGTCCAGCTTGGGGTCGGTGGCCAGGGCGTCGGCGGTCAGGTCCAGCAACCAGGACGAGACCACGCTGCCACGGCGCCAGACTTCGGCGATATCGGCAACGTTGAGGTCGAAGCGCTGGTCTTCGGGCAGGTTTTCCGAGTTCTTGGTCTTAAGGATGTCAAAACCTTCGGCAAACGCCTGCATCATCCCGTACTCGATGCCGTTGTGGATCATCTTGACGAAATGCCCGGAGCCCGCCGGGCCGGCGTGGATGTAGCCCTGCTCGGCACGCTTGTCAGCCGACGCGGAACGGTCCTTGGTGCGCGGGATGTTGCCCAGGCCCGGTGCCAGGCTGGCGAAGATCGGGTCGAGGCGCTGCACCGTCTCGGTGTCGCCGCCGATCATCATGCAGTAGCCACGCTCCAGGCCCCAGACGCCGCCGGAGGTACCGACATCGACATAGTGCAGGCCCTTTTGCGCCAGGGCCTTGCCGCGACGTACGTCATCCTTATAGTTGGTGTTGCCGCCGTCGATGATCACGTCACCGTCTTCCAGCAGCTCACTGAGTTCATTGATGGTGTTTTCGGTGGGGTCGCCTGCCGGCAACATCACCCAGACAGCACGCGGTTTCTGCAGCCCGGCCACCAGGGCCTTCAAGTCGGCAACGCCGGTGGCGCCCTCTTCGCTCAAACCTTTGACAAATGCTTCGTTACGGTCGTAAACAACGGTGGTATGCCCATTGAGCATCAGGCGCCGTGCAATATTCCCGCCCATGCGGCCTAGTCCGATAATCCCCAGTTGCATGTGCTGATGCTCCCAACTACTGAATAAATGTGTGACATAGTTTATAGCGCAATGAGGCTAATGAGGGTTAGTCCAGGGCAGATCCGTGTAGTTTCATGGGAAAAAGTTGCCATCATTTCACCATCACGCCCCCGAAAGTCACACGACCACCAAAAATAAAAAAGTTCCATTGAGGTGAAAAAGAATTCAGAATTGCTTCCGACTGTTGCCGAGAACCTCGACTCAAGCGTTCTGGCACACCGCGACACACCGGCTATTTGCGAGGCAAGCAATGAGCACAGCACAGATGACCCGTCCTCCACAGACCCTCTACGTCACACTCCGTCGCGATGAATTGCGCCAGTTGAAAGACGAACGCGATCAGTTGCAGCTTGAGGTCATGCGCCTGCGTGCCCATATCATTCAGGCCCAGCTGGACCAGCCTTCCGGTGCGCAGCCCGCGCTCTGCTGAGCCCGTCATCACTTTGTAAGATAACGGCTACATAAATCTCACAAAGTTTTCACATGCCCTTCCCGATACTCCCGCCCCCAAGGGCCATCCCATGCAAGGGTGGCCTCTGTTGCGTGCAGCCCTGCGCGTCGACTGAAAAATTACCGGGTTGGAGCGCTGGATGGCGATGTTCGAACGCAGCACCACGTCTGCGAAAGGCTTTGATTGGGCCGGTCTTGCCTGGCTATTCGTGTTTTTCTGGTACTTCTCCGGCATTACCCAACTGCTGATCCAACTCAGCGGCACTTCAGGCTTCAGTGGTTTTCGCCAAGCCTTCTTCATGAGTGCGATATGGCTCGCGCCCCTGCTGGTGTTCCCCCGCCGTACGCGCTTGCTTGCTGCCCTGATCGGCGTGGTGCTGTGGGCCTGTTCCATGGCCAGCCTGGGTTATTTCTTCATCTACCAGCAGGAATTTTCCCAAAGCGTCATCTTCATCATGTTCGAATCGAACATCTCCGAAGCCGGCGAGTACGCCACCCAATACTTCGCCTGGTGGATCGTGCTGGCGTTCATTGCCCACACCGCCGTGGCTATTTTCCTGTGGACCCGGGTACGCCCGGTGTATTTGCCGCGCGGCCAGGCCCTGGTGGCGGCAACGGCAATCCTGGTGGCGATCATCGGTTACCCGCTGGTCAAGCAGATTGCCCGCAGCGACACCCTGGACGACGCCATCGACCGCTTCGAATCGCGCATCGAACCGGCCGTGCCCTGGCAGATGATCGTTGCCTACCGCCGCTACACCGAACAGCTGGACAACATGCAAGGCATGCTCGACAGCGCCAGCCAGATCGCGCCCTTGACCAACCTCAAGGACACCATGGCCGGCCAGCCGTCGACCCTGGTGCTGGTGATCGGCGAGTCCACCAACCGTCAACGCATGAGTCTCTACGGTTATCCGCGCAACACCACGCCGGAGCTGGACAAGCTGCGCGATCAACTGGCGGTGTTCGACAACGTCATCACCCCGCGCCCCTATACCATCGAAGCCCTGCAACAGGTACTGACGTTCGCCGACGAGGAGAACCCCGATCTTTACCTCAAGACACCGTCGATCGTCAGCGTGATGAAACAGGCCGGGTACAAGACCTACTGGATTACCAACCAGCAGACCATGACCAAGCGCAACACCATGCTCACGACCTTTTCCGAACAGGCCGACGAGCAGGTGTACCTGAACAACAACCGCAACCAGAACGCCCGCCAATACGACGGCGATGTATTGGCGCCATTCTCCAAGGCCCTGGCCGACCCGGCCGAGCGCAAGTTCATCGTGGTGCACCTGCTCGGCACCCACATGAGCTACCAGTACCGCTATCCGCCGACCTTCGACAAATTCACCGACCGCCAGGGTGTACCTGCCGGGATCAGTGACGATCAACTGCCCACCTACAACAGCTACGACAATGCGGTGCTGTACAACGATTTCGTGGTGTCGAGCCTGATCAAGGACTACGCCAAGACCGATCCCAACGGCTTTTTGCTGTACCTGTCGGACCACGGCGAAGACGTGTTCGATTCCGCCGGCCACGCCACTCTGGGGCGTAACGAAGGCAAGCCGACGGCACCGATGTACACCATTCCGTTCATGGCCTACGCATCACCGAAATGGCGTGAAACCCACGACTGGAGTTTCGCCGGCGACCTGCAACGCCCTTACACCAGCTCGCAGTTGATCCACACCTGGGCCGACTTGGCCGGGCTCAGTTTCAACGAGCTCGACCGCAGCAAAAGCCTGGTGAGCGACAGCTTCAAACCCCGCCCGCAACTGATCGGCAACCCCTATATGCGCCAGCAGAAGGCGTTGATCGACTTCAGCCTGATCAAGCCGAAAAAGGCCAATCCGACCGATGTGGTCCTGCAGGAACCGCCGGCCTTGTAACAGAAAGATAACAATCATTCTCGTTTAGCCCTAAAGTTCCCCCGCTCCTTTCGTCTTTGAGCCAAGGCCTTCCCTTTCCGGGGTGGCCGCAAAGACGACAAGGAGTCTTCCGCGATGTTCGCGCCTTTTACCCGTTCCATGACCCTCACGCTCGGCCTGTGCGGCGCCGCCCTAAGCCCGGACCTGCTGGCTGAAACCGACCCCGAACACACCCCGCTCGAACTCGGCGCGACCAACATCTCCGCCGAAGGCCTGGGTGCCACCACCGAACACACCGGTGCCTACACCACCGGCTCGATGAGCACCGCCACCCGCCTGAACCTGTCGGTCAAGGAAACCCCACAATCGATCTCGGTGATCACTCGCCAGCAGATGGATGACTTCAATCTCAACACGCTGACCGACGTGCTGCGCCAGACCACCGGGATCAACGTCCAGCACAACGACTCCGACCGCGTGTCCTATTCCTCCCGCGGCTACGGCATCACCAACTTCCAGATTGACGGGATGCTCAATACCTTCGGCTACATGAAGTCCGACGCCGATACCATCATCTATGACCACATCGAGGTGGTACGCGGTGCCACGGGCTTGACCACCGGCGCCGGCGACCCCTCGGCCACCATCAATATGGTGCGCAAGCGCCCGACGGTCCAATGGCAGGCGAAAACCGGCGTCAGCGCCGGCAGCCATGACAACTATTACAGCTACGTGGACGTGGGCGGCCCGCTGGCGTTCGACGGCAAGCTGCGCGGGCGCACGGTGCTGGCCTATCGTGACAGCCAATCGTTCCGCGACAACTATGGCCTGCAGCGGGCGGTCGGCTACGGCATCCTGGAAGGCGATCTTTCCGACGATACCGTGCTGGCTGTAGGTTTCGACTACCAGAATAAGCAGGTCCAAGGCACCTCCTGGGGCACTGTGCCGTACTGGAACAGCGAGGGCGGCAAGGCCGGTCTGTCGCGCTCCACCAATATGGCGGCGCACTGGAGTTCATGGCCGCTGACGGACAAGACCACCTTCGCAACCCTCGACCATCGGCTGGGCGGCGACTGGCACGTGAAGGCCGCCTACACCCATCGCCAGAGCGACACGGACGGCAAGGTGTACTACGGCGGCGCGGGCTTCCCCAACGATGACCGCAGCGGCATGACCGCCTGGGCCAGCCACATGCGCGGCACATCGAGAATGGAGGCCGTCGACCTCAACCTCGCTGGCAGCTATGCACTGCTGGGCCGCGAACATGCACTGATGATGGGCTATGGCGAGGCCACGCAGCGGGACGTTTCCCCCGTGATGCGCAGCAACCTACCCGCCAGCTACTACACCATCGAAGACTGGAAATACATGGGCGGGATCACCAAGTTCGGCGACACCGTCACCGACCTCAAGGGCGAACACAGCAGCAAGCAACAAAAGGCCGGCTACCTGGCCACGCGACTGAGCCTCACCGACCGCTTGCATGCGGTGCTGGGCAGCCGCTATGGCAGTTGGGAACTGAAAAGCGCGGCCCCCGAATACAACGCCAACGACCAATTGACGGCCGCCAACAAGACCTCCCAGACCCACAACGATATGTGGACGCCCTACGCCGGCCTGCTCTACGACCTGACGCCGGAGTACACGGTCTACGCGAGCTATACCGACATTTTCAAACCCCAGAGCCTGCGCGATGCCAACAAGAAGTACCTGGAGCCCGTGGTCGGCAGCAACTACGAGGTGGGCCTCAAGGGCAGCGTGCTGGAGGAGCGCCTGAACCTGGCGGCGGCGTATTTCTGGAGCACCCAGGACAACGTCGCAGAGCGGGACGATTCAGTGCCACCAAATCCCATCACCGGGGAGGAGTACTACAAGTCCGGCGGCAAAGGTAACAAGGTCAACGGCTTCGAATTGGAAGCTGCCGGAGAAATCATGCCCGATTGGAACCTGACGGCCGGTTATACCTACACCCATTCGGTCAACGGCTCGGGTAAACGCAACAACACCGGGCAGCCGCTGAACCTGCTGAAAGTCTCCAGCGCCTACCGCTTGCCGGGGGCGTGGCGCAACCTCACGGTCGGCGGCGCGGTGAACTGGCAGAGCGACATTTACGATTGGAGCAATCGACCTACGGGGGTACGCGTCGGCAACACACCGGTGACCGAACGGGCGAAGATCACACAACAGGCCTACACCGTGGTCAACCTGATGTCCCGCTATCAATTCGACGAGCACGTCTCAGCGTCGCTTAACGTCAACAACCTGTTCGATAAAAAGTATTACGAACGCGTGGGGTTTTATAACGGCGTGTATTGGGGCGACCCACGCGCCATTACGCTGGCCTTGGACTGGAAGCTTTAAAGACGGCCATCCGAAGTTAACGATATTGTTAACTTCGGATGTTTCTCGCGTTAATTCCCACTTAATAAGATCGCACCAGAATCGCCCCACGATTCTGATCAAGGACAGAGCAGATAACCGATCACACTTAATGAGTAAACACAGATGAAACTCTCGACCTTGATGCTTGCCAGCCTGATGACCCTGGGCTCCGCCGCCGCGTTTGCCGAAGGCGGCTCGGAGCGCTCGAAGGAGTTCTACAACAGCTTCACCTTCACGCAGCAGACGCTTCACGGCACGACTGAACAAACGGCATCCGCCGACGGCAAGACACCGAACACCAATACGACCGAACAGGAACAACCCAAGAGTTAAGTTAATCGTTAGTTAATCCGCAACACCCTGGGCCATACCGCTCCGTTGGCAAAGGTTTATTGGGCGCCCTCTGCTGGCGCCCCTTTTTTTCGCCGGTTATTTATTAAAGCGGCTTGTTCCAGAACAACATGCGCCCATGGGCCGGATCAAACTTCGCATCATCAAAACCAAACTTGCGATACGCCGACTGGGCGACGGCATTACCTTCCAGCACCTCCAGGGTGATCTTGCAGCAACCACGCTGGCGGGCGATGTCCTCGACCTTCAGCAGCATCTTCTGGCTCAGCCCCAAGCCGCGAAACTCATTCATCACCACCACGTCGTGAACGTTGACCAAGGGGCGGCAGGCAAAGGTGGAAAACCCTTCAAAGCAATTCACCAGACCCGCCGGCTCACCGCCGACAAACGCCAGCACACTGAACGCATGGGGGCGCTTGGCCAACTCGGCCGGCAGTTGCTCCAGCAGGTCGGCTGGCAGGCTATGGCCGCCGCCCATGGGGTCTTCGGCGTAATGGTTAAGCACCTTGGCAATGGCTTCGGCATGTACAGGATTGGTGTAGCTGGCTTGCAGCACCAGGATATCTGGGGTGTCCATTTCCGTCCTCGATCACGACTACTAGGGAACCGGTTCCCTTTGAGGGGCACGATTGTAAGCGTGGAGTCAGCACCAGATGAAGGAGATTAACTACAAATGTGCGCCCGAAAGCGCGAAGGCTTTGGCACTAAAAAAACCCAAAGTGTCCATTCAGGGCTTTTTTCGTACAGGCCTCAGCCGAAGCGCTGCAGCTGCATTTCTTGCAAGCGGCTCAAGGTGCGACGGAAAGGAAACGCCAGGTAACCGTCGGTATACAGGCGCTCCAGCGGCACCTGGGCGTCGATGAACAATGGCACCTTGCGGTCGTAGCACTCGTCCACCAGGGCGATGAAGCGACGCACACTGTCGTCGTGCACCGACAACTGCGGCAACTCACGATCACCGGCCACCACGCGCTCGACCCCATCCTCGGTGCCGCGGGCAATCCGGCCTGGGCGCTGTTGCGCACTCAGGTTGGGCACCTCCCCCAGCAGGATCGCCTTGAAGCGGTCGCACAGCAGGATGAAATCCATTGCCGCCAGGGGGTGTTCGCAGAGGTCGGCATAGCGGCACCACAGCACGCTGTCACTGGCCTGCACGCACACGATGGAACGATGGCCGACGGTGACCGGACCACGACTCACCGCCTGGCTTTCGGCCAATTGTGCGAACACGTTCGCCAGCGCTTCAGGCTGGTTCACCCAATAGCGCTGCCGGCCCACACCTGGATGCAAGCGATGATCCTCGCCACCGTCGACCGCCACCACGTGCATATGCCGCTCAATCGCCGCAATGCCCGGCAGGAAGCGCTCCCGATTGAAGCCATCGGCATACAGCTGGGCCGGTGGTTGATTGGAGGTGCAGACCATCACCACACCTTCCTCGAACATGACCTGGAACAGCCCGCCGAGGATGATCGCGTCACCGATGTCACTGACGAACAGCTCATCGAAACACAATACCCGCACCTCCCGGCTCAGCTCCCGCGCCAGGGCCTGCAACGGGTCATGGGTGCCGGTGAGCTGGAACAGTCGCTGATGCACCCAGCCCATGAAGTGGTGAAAATGCTGACGCCGTGCGGGCACCCGCAGGCTTTGGTAGAACTGATCCATCAACCAGGTCTTGCCGCGGCCCACCGGCCCCCACAGGTAAACGCCAGCCACGGGCGAACGGCCCTGATGCAGGGCCGCATGGCAGGCTTGCAGGGCATCCACCGCCCGGCGCTGGGCGTCGTCGGCAACGAAACCCTGTTGGGTAATGGCGTGTTGGTAAGCAGCGAGGGGCGAGTCGAAAGTCATGCCCGCGATTATGACCTACAGGGAGATATCCAGCCGTGAAATCTTGCCCTGCGCGTCCAGGCGAAAGGTGTAGCGCAACTCCAGCGGACTGCCGGGAAAATTGCCGGAGACCACATTGCTGACCAGCACCTTGCCGGTACGGTGCTGCACCTTGAGCACCTCGACACGCGGCTGGTAGCGGCGCCCGGTGTCTTCCATCCAGCGTGCAATGGCGGCGGTGCCCACCTGGTGCTGGCCTTCATCGAACACATTGGCATCGTCGGCAAAACACTGGGCAATGACCGAGGTGTCGCGGGTATTGGTCGCCGCGATATAGGCGGCGATGGCGGGGGCCAATTCAGGCTGGGACATGGCAAAGCTCCTTTTCAGGTGGTTGTAGCAGCATGCTAAGCCAGGGGTGTGTCAGTTTTTGTCAGGAGTGAAGGGCCCGGATTCATTCTGCTCCATCAGCTTGCGCCAGGCCCGCAGCCAGTCGCTGCGCCGCCCCGGATAATGTTCGCCGACGACCTCGGCACTCGCCACGCGGTCGGTGCGAAAGGTGCGATACGCGCCGCGCAGCTCACACCAGGCCACGATCACCCGCACTTCATTGAGAAACCCCAGGGCCAGGGGCCAGATCAGGCGTTGACTCTGGGTCTGGCTGGCATCCGCGTAGTCGATCTGCAACTTGTCCTGATGCCGAATCGCTTCGCGAAATACATCCAGCGGCACGCGGTTTTCCGGGTAGCCAAACCCTGGCGGGCCGGGCAGCAACGTCGGGTTGCGCAAGGCTTCCTGCGCCGCCGGGTCGAGCACATCGGCGATTTTCGCCAAAGCGTTGGCGGCGGCTCGGCTGAGCACGTCATCGCCGCGCTGGTCCACATAACGCAAGCCCAGTACGATCGCTTCGGTTTCTTCGGCGTTGAGCATCAAGGGCGGCAAAAACAGGCCGCTGCGCAGCACATACCCTACCCCGGCCTCGCCGAAAATCGGCGCGCCCAGGGCGGTCAACTCGGCAATGTCGCGGTACAGCGTGCGCTCGGACACTTCCAATTGCGCCGCCAGCACGGCGGCGGTCACCGGGCGTTTCTTGCCCCGCAGGGCCTGCAACAACGTCAGTAAACGAGTGGTACGCGACACGTTGATCCCACCGAATAAGGAAAAGTGCCGCAGCTTAGCAGAGCCTTCTGCCAGGAAACGTCAGCAGCAAAAAAGCGCTCCTTGAACGAAGCTGCGAGGCAAAAAAAACGGCCTGAACAGGCCGTTTTTTTTTACCGAAGCGGTTTATTTAAGCAAGACTCTTGCTCACCACCTCGAACACATCGCTGGACAACTCACCCGACCCACGAATGCGCTCCAGCTCCGCCTTCATCAACGCCTGGCGCGCGCTGTCGTATTTACGCCAGCGGGTCAGCGGCGCCAACTGGCGCGAAGCGATCTGCGGGTTGAACGCATTCAACTGGATCACCAGGTCCGCCAGGAAGCGGTAGCCCGAACCGTCCGCGGCGTGGAAGTTGATCAGGTTCTGCCCGGCAAACGCGCCGATCAGTGCACGCACCTTGTTCGGGTTCTTGAGCGTGAACGCCGGGTGCTCCATCAACGCCTTGACCCGCTCCAGCCCGCCCGGCAACGGGCTGCCGGCCTGCACGCTGAACCACTGGTCCATGACCAACGGGTTGTCCTTGAAGTTCTCGGCAAATACCGCCAGCGCCTGGGCCTTCTCCGCTTCGAACGGCGAGTTCACCAGCACCGCCAGCGCGGTCAGGCGCTCGGTCATGTTGTCGCTGGTGTCGAACTGCTCAAGGGTCGCCGCCAGCACTTCGGGCTTGCCGCTGAGCATCAGGTACGACAGCGCGATGTTCTGCAAGGCACGCCGGGCGAAGTGCTCGGCCGCCGCCACATAAGGCGTCTGCTTGGACAGTTCGCGGTTGGCCTGGTAACGCAACCACAGCGGCTCATGCAGGTTGTCAGCCAGTTGCCTGCGCGCAAACTCACGCGCGGCGTGGATGGCATCCACGTCCGCGACGTCGCTGATTTCCGTCAGGTAGGCTTCGCCCGGCAACGACAGCATTTCCGCAACCATGGCCTGATCCAGGCTTTCGTCGCTCAACACACTGCGCAAGGCCGTGATCAGGCGCTGGTCCATCTGCAACGCCTGGCCCTGCTGATGCTGGCCGATCAGTTCCTGCAACACCTGCACCGACAGCTGCTGGCCCGCATCCCAGCGATTGAAGCCGTCGCTGTCGTGCTGCATCAGGAACATCAACTGATCGCGGTTGTACGGGAAGCTCAGTTTCACCGGCGCCGAGAAGCCGCGCAGCAGCGACGGCAACGGCTGTTCGGCGATGTCGACGAAGGTGAAGGTCTGCTCGGCTTCGGTCACCGAGATCACACGGGACGTGGCGCCGGCCGTGGCTTCACCGGCCAGGCGCAAGGCCATGCCCGCGCCCTGCCCGTCCAGCAGGCCCAGCTCGACCGGGATCACGAACGGCAGTTTCTCGACCCGGTCCGGGGTTTCCGGGCAGCTCTGGCGGAAGGTCAGGCTGTAGGTCTTGGCCGCAGCGTCGTAGGACTCGCTCACCGCCAGGCGTGGCGTGCCGGCCTGGCTGTACCAGCGCTTGAACTGGCTGAGGTCGGCGCCGTTGGCGTCTTCCATGGCCTTGATAAAGTCGTCGCAGGTCACGGCCTGGCCGTCATGGCGTTCGAAGTACAGGTCGCTGCCTTTACGGAAGCCTTCGGCGCCGAGCAAGGTATGGATCATACCGACCACTTCCGAGCCTTTTTCGTACACGGTCAAGGTGTAGAAGTTGGAGATCTCGATAAAGCTGTCCGGGCGCACCGCATGGGCCATGGGGCCGGCGTCTTCGGCGAACTGGTGGGTACGCAGGTAGGCCACGTCCTGGATGCGCTTGACCGTGGCGGAGTTCATGTCGGCGGAGAAGCCCGAATCACGGAACACGGTAAAGCCTTCCTTAAGCGACAGCTGGAACCAGTCGCGGCAGGTCACGCGGTTGCCCGACCAGTTGTGGAAGTATTCGTGGGCAACGATGGCCTCGACTCGCTGGTGCGCGGCGTCGGTGGCGGTTTCGGCGCGGGCCAGCACGGCGCTGGAGTTGAAGATATTGAGGCCCTTGTTCTCCATGGCGCCCATGTTGAAATCGTTGACCGCCACGATCATGAAGATGTCGAGGTCATACTCGCGGCCGTAGGTTTCTTCGTCCCAGCGCATGGATTTTTTCAGGCTGGTCATGGCGTGCTGGCACTTGTCGATATTTTCCGGCTCGACGTAGATGCGCAGTGCCACTTCACGCTGGGTCATGGTGGTAAAGCTGTCTTCGACACACCACAAGTCACCGGCCACCAGCGCGAACAGGTAGGCGGGTTTCTTGAACGGGTCTTCCCAGGTTGCCCAGTGACGGCCGTCTTCACCCGGACCGCTGGCAATCGGGTTGCCGTTGGAGAGCAGCACCGGGTAGCGGTGTTGCTCGGCGATCACCGTGGTGGTGAAGGTGCTCATCACGTCGGGGCGGTCGAGGTAATAGGTAATCTTGCGGAAGCCCTCGGCCTCGCACTGGGTGCAGAACATGCTGCCGGATTTGTACAGGCCTTCCAGGGCGGTGTTGGTTTCCGGGTGGATGCGCACGCTGGTGTCGACCGTGAAGGTCTCGCGGGTCGGATGCAGGGTCAGGTGGCTGTCCGTCAGTTGGTAGTCAGCCTCGCTCAGTTCCTGGTCGCCGAGGTTGACGGTCAGCAACTCCAGTTGCTGGCCGTCGAGTACCAGCGGCGGCAGGCCGGCGCCACGCTCGGGGTTACGGCGCATTACCAGCTGCGCGTGGACCAGGCTGTGGTCCTCGAACAACTCGAAGGTCAGGTGCGTCTCTTCGATCAGGTAGTCCGGCGCCTGATAGTCCTTCAGGTAAATCATCTTCGGTTGTTCGGTGCGCATGGGTGGCATCCTTCTACTGATGCACGGCGAGCTGGTAGGCCGTGTACTTACGAATATTGATAACGCCGGTGTCGAAGATCAGGTATTGGCCCTTGATCCCCAGCAGCGTGCCTTCGGCAATCGGGTTCTTGTCCAGGTTGAAGCTGACGATCTTGGCTGGATACTGCTCCACCGGGTAGCGGATTTCCAACGGTTCGAGGTCGGTTACCGGTTGGATGGCCTGCAGGCCGAAGCGTTCCTGCAATTGCAGCAGGCCATCGGCACAGGAGGCGAACAACTCGTCGCGCACCTGCTTGAGGTCCACCGCCGCCGCGTCGCCCTTGAGCAACGCACGCCAGTTGGTCTTGTCCGCCACCTGGCTGCGCAATACATCCTCGACAAACCCGGATTGCTGGCGTGTCGCCACGCGCATGATCGGCAGCGCCTGGCTGGCGCCCTGGTCCAGCCAACGCGTCGGCAATTGGGTGGCACGGGTGATGCCGACCTTGATGCCCGACGAATTGGCCAGGTACACCACGTGATCGGTCATGCAGAATGTCTCGCCCCAGCCCGGATCGCGGCAGGTGCCGGCGTCGTAATGGCAACGCTCGGGGCTCATGATGCACAGGTCACACTGGGCCAGCTTGGTCATGCACGGGTAGCAATAGCCCTGGCTGAAGCTGGTCTTGGTCTTGCGGCCGCAATGGCTGCAATGGATGGCGCCGAGGTATTCCAGGCGTACATGGGTGCCGATCAGGGGATTGACCGGCACCTCGGTATCGCCCAGGCGAAACGCGTATTGAACGGTCGGCTCACCGAGTTGCGCCGACATTTTGCTGACTGCACCGCGACCAATTTCAATCAATGGATCGCATCCGATTTGAACAGGATGTTCGGCACGGTGGTCGATTTCGACTGGCATTCCTGCGGGCCCATATAGCCGGTGCGCTGGTCTTCCGGCATGTTCTGGATCTCCCAGGCGATCATGGCCTGCAGGGACAGTTCGCGCTGCTCTGCACTGAGCTTGCGGCCATCGGACCACTTGCCGATTTCCACGGCGAGCTTGAGGCTCGCGTAGATGTCCGGGGTGATGTTTTCGATCATTTCAGCAAAAGAGGACATAAGGCTCTTCCTTATCAAAGAGAGGATTTGCGACGGTTATACAAACCGCCGAGCAAACCGGTAAGGCAACCGATAACCAGGCCGCCGACATGGGCAGCGTTGGCGATTTCGCCGAAGCCGATCATCGACACCAGCCCCGACAGGCACAACACCAGCCACACCAGCATCATCACCAGCACCCCACGGGGCAAGCGATAGGCCGGGTTGGGCGAGAGCAGTTGAAAGATCCAGCAATGCCCGAGCAGGCCATACAGCACCCCGGACAAGCCACCGAACAGGCCGGGGCCCCCGTAGGCATATTGCGCGTAGTTGGAGACCAGGCTGAACAACAGGGTCAGGCCCAGCAGGTTGATGCTGCCCTGGCGCACTTCGATACGCCGGCCCAGCTCCCAGTACCACATGCCGTTCATGGCCAGGTGCAGGATGCCGAAGTGGATCAGCATCGGCGTGAACAGCCGCCACCATTGGCCGGAAGCCAACATGTCGGCGAACGGCGTGAACTGGATGTACTCGCCCATCACCCGGAACGGCAGGAAGGTCAGCCAGCTCATGGCCTGCAGGTTTTCCCCGAGCAAGGTCACGGCGCCGACGATGATGCTCGCCAGCAGCACCAGCGCCGTGACCGGGCTATGGCGCACCTGCTGGGCAAAGCCGGGACGCGTGACCGGCGCCTGTTCGGGAATATCCAGTTGCCGGTCCGGATCACCGGCCGGAAAGCGCTGGTACAGCACGCGCACGTCATCGCTGAGGGTCTCGGGCACCCACAACACCTGCTCGCCGGCTTCCTCGCTGACGCGATGGGGCACTTGCATGCGTTGCAGCAGTTTCACGAAACCGCCCAGGTCGACGCTCAACGGCAAGCGCAATACGGGCACGGCACTCATACAATCACCTCGGGGCGCTCAACGTCGACCCATACGAATTTACGCGGATCCAGGCGGGTTTCCTGGTCCAGGCGGTACGCCACCAGCTTGCCGTACAGCACCGCGCTGTAGTCCAGGCACGCCAGGTTCGGGCGGATCGGCGCCGGTTTGCCGCTGCGCCAGTAATGGCCGACGAACAGCAAGGGTTCGTCGGCGCCGTAGCGCAGCAGGGAGTTTTTTTCATGGGGCGACAATGGCGTGCGCGCCACCGGCTCCGGCAGTGCGTCGGGCTGGAATACGATGTCGCCGTAGGTCTTAGGGTCGTCCTCCCAGAACTTGGTGCGGAAGAACGAGCGCGTCAGGCCATCGCCACCGGTCAGCGTCAGGCCATCCGGCAGGCGCATATCGGTGCCGCGCAACAGGCGGTCGAAGGCGTTGCAGGCAAAGCTGCCGGGCACGGCGGCGGCCTGCAGGAAGTGCTGGTCGATGCAGCCATCCGGGAACGTCGCGCGCAGCGGCTGGATAAAGCCGTCGTCCCAGCACGCATGCACCACGCGGAAACGCCCGGCATCGACAAACAGCGGCATGTCGTAGAACCAGGCGAGAAAGTCGTGCCAGTCGGCCGGGTGCTGCTCGAACTGGGTCAGGGTCTCGTGGATCAGCCGCTCATGCCGTGGGGTGTGCTCGCGCACGAACTGCCGGCCACTGCCCGGCGGCGCCGGCGTGGCCCAACCCAGGGCATTGAACTCGTGGTTGCCCATGATGCACAGCGCCTGGCCGGCCTCGGCCATGTCGTGGACGATATGCAGCGCCTCGCGAATGCGTGGGCCACGGTCGATGATATCGCCGAGGAACACCGCCATGCGCGAAGGATGGCGCCAGGTGCCGCCCTGCTTGTGGTAACCCATCTGGTCGAGCAAGTGCTCAAGGGTATGAGCGCAACCGTGCACGTCACCAATCAGGTCGTAGCTACGCGCGGGATCGAGCATCAGTCGCCTCCACCCCCCAAGCGGCTGCCCCAGCCCAACTTGGTGCGGCACACTTCGTAGTAGTTGTGATCCAGCGGGTGGATCAAGCGCAACTTCTGCGCCTTCTTGCTCACGGTGATGGTGTCACCGGGGGCGCAGGTGAAATGGTTCTGCCCGTCGCATGAAACTTGCGGGTAGATCTGCATGTCTTTGGACACCACGATTTTCAGCTCACTGTTGCCATCGACCACAATCGGCCGGCTGGACAACATATGGGGGTACATCGGCACGATCACAATGGCATCGAGCTTGGGGTGCATGATCGGGCCACCGGCCGACAGCGCGTAGGCGGTGGAGCCGGTGGGCGTGGCGACGATCAGGCCGTCGGCCTTCTGGCTGCACACGAACTGGCCGTCGATATACAGCTCGAATTCGATCATCCGCGTGGATTTGCCCGGGTGCAACACCACATCATTGAGCGCATCGCCCTGGCCGATGGCTTCGCCGTGGCGGCGCACTTCGGCCTGCAGCAGGAAGCGGTTTTCCACCAGGTAATGGCCGTCGAGCACCTTGGCCACTTCGACTTCCAGCTCATCGGGGCGGATATCGGTGAGAAACCCCAGGCTGCCACGGTTGATCCCCAGCACCGGCACGTTATGCCGCGCCAGGGCCCGGGCCGCGCCGAGCAGGCTGCCGTCGCCGCCGACCACGATGACCATGTCGCAGACTTCGCCGAGCATCTTGCGCGACGAGGTTTGCAGGCCGTGGCCGGGAAGGATTTCGGCGATGGTGTCTTCGAGGATCACATGCAGGTGGCGTTCCAGCAGGAATTTTTTCAGCCGGCGGACGGTGTCCAACACCTGGGTACTGCCCAGGCGACCGATAATGCCGATATTGCGAAATTGCTCCATGGGGCTCCTGCGGGATTGGGGGTGGGGCAAAAAAGAAACGATTATGGGCGAAAGGCTGGCTCAGGCAAAATCCTTTGTCGCCGTGAAGCCTTGATGACAACGGTTCTCAGCCCCCTGCGCAACGGTTAAAAGGCTATGCTCGGACCATGACTGTGTTCCCGGATTTGCACAACCTGCCCCGCCAGCTGCGCCACCCCGAGGTGCGCGACCTGGCGTGGGTGATGCTCGCCCCGCCGATGCTCGCGCAGACGCCGTGGCCACAGCGCCACCCGCTGGCGGGCAGCGACTGGGTGCAGGCGCCCGACCGTCTTGAACACTGGCTACGCGCACTCGACCAGGACAGCCGCGCCTTGCAGCACTGGTTGAGCCTGTCACGCACCCGGCGCCTGGGCCTGTACTACGAACGCCTGTGGCAGTTCGCCGTGCAGCATGCGCCGGGGGTGGAGTTGCTCGCCGCCAACCTGCCGATCCGCCGCGCCGGGCACACCCTGGGCGAACTGGACATGCTGCTGCGCGACCGCGATGGCGTGCATCACCTGGAATTGGCGATCAAACTCTACCTGGGCCCGCAGGACGGCAACGGCCAGGACACCGCGCAGTGGCTGGGCCCAGGCTGCCACGATCGGCTGGACCGCAAGCTGGCGCACCTGGCCCAGCATCAACTGCCGATCTCGGCGCGGGCAGAAAGCCGCGAGGTGTTGGCGGCCCTGGATATTCAGCAGTTTGATGCGCACCTGTGGCTCGGCGGGTATTTGCTCTATCCCTGGCCTGGACTGGCCGAACCGCCCCAAGGCGCACACCCGCAGCATCTGCGCGGGCGCTGGTTGCATCAGCGGGACTGGCGGGATTTTGTCAGCGCCAGTGCGTCAGGCCGCTGGCAACCGTTGCCCCGGCATGCGTGGCTGGCGCCGGCGCATTACCCGGCGGATGAGGTGTGGAGCGAAGAACAGATGCAGGCCTGGCTGGCAGACCTTGATCCGATGGCGCCTGCGCAGCTGCTGGTGCGCATGGTGCAGAACGGCGAGGATTGGGAGGAGGCCGAGCGTTTGTTCCTGGTGGCGGATCTTTGGCCGAATGTGCCGGGGGCTGGCTGATGGAGGGTGTGGTGTATGTGAGGGCCTCATCGGGGGCAAGCCCCCTCCCACACTGACCGCATTCCAAATGGGTGTACTCGATCAAATGTGGGAGGGGGCTTGCCCCCGATGGCGGTGGTACCGCCACTACAACTCATCGATATGCCGATAATCCAACTGCAACCCCACCGCCAGCTCCTGGGCCCGCCCCAGCCTGATCGGCCCGCGCTCGATATCCACCAGCAACCCCGCACACGCCAATAACGGCAACCCGCCGATGTCCTTGAGGCGCCCATCCGTGATCACCAGTACACGCTGCTGCTCGGCCGGATAACGCTTGCGGCGCGCCACCAGCCAATGCGCGGCCTCGGTCAGCGCCGCCAGCAACGGCGTGCCACCGCCGGCGCCCAGCTGATCCAGCCAGCCAGCCAGGCCTTTCGCAGCTTTCAACCCCTGTACCTGCCACTTCGGTGCCTGGCCGCTGGCGGTCAACAACGCCATGCGCGCCCTTTGCCGGTAGGCGTCGTCAAACAGCTGGGCGAGCAAGCCCTTCGCATCGGTTAATGCACGATGCCGCCGGGTGGACGCCGACGCATCCACGATCACCAGCCACAACTCATGGGCCGAGCGGCTGCGCAGGTGGTAGCGCAGGTCTCCACGGGAGTGCGGCCGGCCGCCGAGCAAGGTGCCCGGCCAGTTGATCGAACCCTGCTGTGCGCTGCGTGCCTTGCCCTGCCTGCCGTTGTCCAGTCGCCCCGCCTTGGGCCGGGCATCCGCCCCCGCGTCAGGTCGGGGGCGAATGCCTAGGGCTTTTTTGGCCAGGCGGGCACGTCTCGGCGCGTACCCGTGGGCAGGGCCGGTGCGGGCATATCGCCCCATTGGCCTTGGCCGGGCGAGGTGTCCGAGGGTGTCGGCGACGGCCCTTGATTGGGTGGGCTGGCCGGTGGGGATTGCTCTTGGCGACGGTGGCGCAAGGCAAATTCCGCCACCGCTTCGATGTCTTCTTCGGCAATGGTATCCGCGCCCCGCCACGCCGCGTGGGCCCGGGCGCCCCGCAGCCAGACCAGGTCGGCGCGCAAGCCGTCGACACCGGCAGCAAAGCAACGCTCGGTGATCTGCGCCAGGGCCTGATCATCCAGCTCGATACTGTCCAGCCGCGCCCGCGCGTGGGTGCAGCGCTGGCGCAGCGCCGCCTGCTGTTCGGCCCACTGGGTGCAGAAAGCGGCGGGATCGCTGTCGAAATCCAGGCGCCGCCGGATGATCTGCCCGCGCTCGGCCGGCAGCGTCTGCCCGCTCAGCGCCACGTTGAAACCGAAGCGGTCCAGCAGTTGCGGGCGCAACTCGCCCTCCTCCGGGTTCATGGTGCCGATCAGCACAAAGCGCGCCGAGTGGCGATGGGAAATGCCGTCGCGTTCGATCAGGTTGGTGCCGCTGGCGGCGACGTCGAGCAACAGGTCCACCAGGTGATCGGGCAGCAGGTTGACTTCATCCACATACAACACGCCGCCGTCGGCCTTGGCCAGTACCCCAGGGGAAAACTGCGCGCGGCCTTCCCCCAGCGCGGCATCCAGATCCAGGGTACCCACCAGGCGCTCTTCGGTGGCGCCCAACGGCAAGGTGACGAATTGGCCGCTGGCCAGCAGATCCGCCAAACCACGGGCCAAGGTGGATTTGGCCATGCCACGCGGGCCTTCGATCAGCACGCCGCCGATCTTCGGGTCGATGGCGGTCAGGCACAGCGCCAGTTTCAGGTCGTCGGCGCCGACCACGGCGGACAGTGGGAAATGCGGAGTATCAGTCATCAGCTGTCTTCTTCTATATCCAGCAACAGGTTTTCCAACGCCTCGCGATAAGCCCCGGGCTCCTGCCACAGGCCACGCTGCTGGGCTTCGAGCATGCGCTCGGTCATATCACGCAGCGCCGCGGGGTTGTGCTGCTGCACAAAGGCCCGGGTGTCAGGGTCCAGCAGGTAGGCGTCGGCGAGCAATGCATATTGATGATCGTCGATCAGCGCAGTGGTGGCGTCGAAGGCGAACAGATTGTCCACGGTCGCGGCCATTTCAAACGCACCTTTATAGCCATGGCGCTTCACGCCGTCGATCCACTTGGGGTTGGCGGCGCGGGAACGGATCACCCGGTTCAGCTCTTCCTTCAAGGTGCGAATCCTCGGCAGGTCCGGCTGGCTATGATCGCCGTGATAGCTGGCGGCCTTGTCGCCGCTCAGGGTTTCCACGGCGGCGAGCATGCCGCCCTGGAATTGGTAGTAGTCGTTGGAGTCGAGCAGGTCGTGCTCGCGGTTATCCTGGTTCTGCAACACCGCCTGCACCTGGCTCAGGCGCTGGGCAAACTGTGCGCGGGCAGCGGTGCCTTCGTCGGAGCCGCCATAGGCGTAGCCGCCCCAATTCAGGTAGACCTCGGCCAGGTCCTCGCGGCTTTGCCACAGGCGCCCGTCAATGGCGCCCTGCACGCCCGCGCCATAGGCACCGGGCTTGGCCCCGAAGATGCGCCAGCCGGCCTGTTTCGCTGCGGCCTCCGCATCCAGGCCGGAGGCCAGCAACGCCGCGCGCTCATTGCGCACCTTGGCGGCCAGCGGGTTCATGTCGTCCGGCTCATCCAGGGCCGCCACCGCCTGTACCGCCGCGTCGAACAGGCGGATCAGGTTGGCGAAGGCATCGCGGAAAAACCCGGACACGCGCAAGGTGACGTCCACGCGCGGGCGGTCCAGCAGGCTGATGGGCAGGACTTCAAAATCATCCACCCGTTGACTGCCGGTGGCCCACACCGGCCGTACGCCCATCAGCGCCATGGCCTGGGCGATGTCGTCGCCACCGGTGCGCATGGTGGCCGTGCCCCACACCGACAGGCCGAGCTGGCGCAGGTGATCGCCGTGGTCCTGCAGGTGCCGTTCAAGTATCAGGTTGGCGGACTGGAAGCCGATGCGCCACGCGGTGGTGGTGGGCAGGTTGCGCACGTCAACGGTGAAGAAATTGCGCCCGGTCGGCAGCACATCCAGGCGCCCACGGCTTGGCGCACCGCTCGGGCCGGCCGGGACAAAGCGCCCGCCGAGGGCCTCCAGCAAGCCGCGCATTTCCGCCGGGCCGCAGGCGTCCAGGCGTGGCGCCACGACGATGCGCAGGCTTTCGATCACCGCCTTCACCTCTTCCCAGCCAGGCTCTTCCAACTGTTCCAGCGGCCCTTCCAACGCCTGCTCGATCATTCGCGCCGCATACAACTCCAAGCGCTCGCGGGTATCCCCGGCGGTGCGCCACTGCTGCCCATCGATCTTCTGCAACACCGCCGGGCGTCGCCCGGTCCAGGGCTCGGCCAGGGCACAGTCCAGCGGGTCAAAACCCAGCGCGAACGCCTTGGCCAACACGCGCAGCAGGCTCGATTGCGGGCCACGGCCGTCGCCACGCGGGATGCGCAGCAAGGCCAGCAAGGTGTCGATGCGCAAGCGGCCCACGGGGGATTCGCCAAAGATGTGCAGGCCGTCGCGGATCTGCGACTCCTTCAAGTCGCACAGGTAGGTGTCGAGGCGCGGCAGCCAGATAGCAGCATCGGCGTCGCCATCCAGCTCAAGCTCCTGGTCGATGCGAGTTTCGCGCACCAGCTTGAGGATGTCTTTTTGCAGCTCGCGGGCCCGGCGCGGGTCGAGCAGTTGGGCTTCGTAGTATTCGTCCGCCAACAGCTCAAGGTCCCGCAGCGGCCCGTAGGTTTCGGCGCGGGTCAGTGGCGGCATCAGGTGGTCGATGATCACCGCCTGGGTACGCCGCTTGGCCTGGGCGCCCTCGCCCGGGTCGTTGACGATAAACGGGTAGATGTTCGGCAGCGGCCCCAGCAGCGCATCCGGCCAGCAGTTTTCCGAGAGCCCCACGCCCTTGCCCGGCAGCCATTCGAGGTTGCCGTGCTTGCCCACATGGATCACGCCATGGGCGCCGTAGGTGTGGCGCAACCAGAAGTAGAACGCCAGGTAGCCATGGGGCGGCACCAGGTCCGGGTCATGGTACACCGCGCTGGCATCCACCTGGTAACCCCGGGCCGGCTGGATGCCGACGAAGGTCTGGCCCAGGCGCAGGCCGGCGATCATCAGGCGGCCGTCACGGAACATTGGATCGTTGTGCGGCGCGCCCCATCGCTCCAGCACCGCCTGGCGGTTGGATTCAGGCAAGCGATTGAACATCGCCTCGTAGTCGTCCAGGCCCAGGCTTTGATGACAGGGGCGCAGGTCGAGGCTGTCGAGGTCGTTGGTGACGCCGCCGAGCAGCTCATGGATCAGCGCGGTACCGCTTTCGGGTAGTTGCTCCGGCACCGGATAGCCTTCGGCTTGCAGGGCACGCAGGATATTCAGTGCGGCAGCCGGGGTGTCCAGGCCCACGCCATTACCGATACGACCATCGCGGGTCGGGTAGTTGGCAAGGATCAGGGCGATGCGTTTATCCCCATTCGGCACCCGTGCCAGCTCGACCCAACGGCGCGCCAGCTCGGCGACGAAATCCATGCGTTCGGGCGCTGCGCGGTAGCACACCACGTCCGACTGGCTGCGCTCGCTGCGCCAGGCCAGATCCTTGAAGCTGATCGGCCGGCTGATAATCCGCCCGTCCAACTCGGGCAAGGCAATGTGCATCGCCAGGTCGCGCGGGCCCAGGCCTTGCTCGCTGGCCTGCCAGCCCGGCTGGTTATCCTGGGCGCAGATCGCCTGGATCACCGGGATATTGCGGCGAAACGGCCGCAGATGCGGGGCTTCGGGGCTGGATTGGGCAAAACCGGTGGTGTTCAGGATCACCGCCGCGCCGACCTCATCCAGCAGGTCCTCGACCACCGTCAGGCAGCCGGGCTCTTTCAAACTGGCCACCGCCATCGGCAACGGGTTGAGGCCTGCCGCCTGCAAACGCTGGCAGAACACATCGATAAAACCGGTATTGGCCGCCTGCAAGTGGGAGCGGTAGAACAGCACCGCCGCCACGGGCCAATCCGCGTGCCAATCGGTCTGCCAGTCATTGAGGCGAGGGTTGGCTTTGTGCGGGTGATAGATCGCGGTGCGCGGCAAGGTCTGCGGCTCGGCCCACGGGTAATCGCGGTCCAGGTAGCCGCTGGCCAGGCAGCGGAAGAAATCCAGCGCGTTAGCGAGCCCGCCCTGGCGCAGGAAGTGCCACAGGCGGTCGCGTTGTTCGGCACTCACCGTGCTCAGGCCGCTGAGTTCCGGGTCCGGGCGGTCATCCCCCGGCACCAGGATCAGCGTAACGCCGCGCTCGGCCAGCTCCACCAGGCGCTCGATGCCGTAGCGCCAATAACCGATGCCGCCGTGCAGGGAAATCAGGATGACCTTGGCGTGGCGCAGCACTTCGTCCACGTACAGGTCGACCGATGCGTGGTTCTGCACCTGCATCGGGTTGGCGAGGCGCAGGCTGGGGTAATCCTCGGGCAACTGCTGGGCCGCTTCGGCCAGCAGCGCCAGGCTGGAATCGCCGCTGCACAGGATCACCAGTTCGGCGGGGGTTTGGCCAAGGTCGGCAATATTGTCGTCCGCGACGAAACCACCGGGCTGAGTCCTGAGCAGGTGCATGGGTTAAACGCTGAGGGCGGCGCGCAGTTGCGCTTCGAGGCCCGCCGCGTCCAGCTCTTGGCCGATCAGCACCAGCCGCGTGATGCGCGCTTCGTCGGCGCCCCAGGCACGGTCGAAGTGCTTGTCGAAACGCGTACCCACACCCTGGATCAGCAGGCGCATCGGCTTGTTCGGGATGGCGGCGAAACCCTTGACCCGCAGGATGCCGTGCTGAACCACCAATTGGTTCAGGGCGTCGAGCAGCAGCGCTTCGTCGGCTTGGGGCAGGTCGATGGAGATGGAATCGAAGGCGTCGTGATCGTGATCTTCCTCACCTTCGTGGTGATGATCGTGGTGGCTATGGCGAGCGTCGATATGTTCTTCGGACCCCGCGCCCAGGCCGATCAACACGTCCAACGGCAGGCGACCGCTGCTGGCTTCGATGATCTTCACCGCCGGCGGCAGCTCTTCGGCGACTTCCAGGCGCACACGGGCCAGGTCTTCGGCGCTGATCAGGTCGGATTTGTTGAGGATCACCAGGTCGGCGCTGGCCAACTGGTCGGCAAACAGCTCGTGCAGCGGCGATTCATGGTCCAGGTTCGGGTCGAGCTTGCGTTGGGCGTCGACCTGATCCGGGAACGCCGCAAAGGTGCCGGCGGCCACGGCCGGGCTGTCGACCACGGTGATGACCGCATCAACCGTGCAGGCGCTGCGGATTTCCGGCCACTGGAAGGCCTGCACCAAGGGTTTCGGCAGGGCCAGGCCCGAGGTTTCGATAAGGATATGGTCGAGGTCGCCGCGACGGGCGACGAGTTCGCGCATCACCGGGAAGAACTCCTCCTGCACCGTGCAGCACAGGCAGCCGTTGGCCAGCTCGTACACGCGGCCGTTGGCCTCTTCTTCGGTGCAACCGATGGAGCACTGCTTGAGGATCTCACCGTCGATGCCCAGTTCGCCGAATTCGTTGACGATCACCGCAATGCGACGGCCCTGGGCGTTGTCGAGCATATGGCGCAGCAAGGTGGTCTTGCCCGAGCCGAGGAAGCCGGTAACGATGGTGACGGGGAGTTTGGCCAGTGTTTTCATCGGATGCCCTTTGGGGCGGGCATACGGGACGATGGGCCCTGCGGCGCGCAGAAGCGGATTTCGTCACCGGATCACCCCGCCCGGTTGAATTGGAAAATCGGTGGCGAGGCAGGTCTCCTGGCTTGGGGCTTGCGGGTCTTGCGACCGGCGCCGACTGCGCCTTCCCGCCGCAGTGGCAGTGGCGTGGCAGTCAGATAAACCCTTCACAGTTGCGGGGGCAGCCGCGGCTTTGACCGCGTTCCCTTCTTAGCTTCGACCTGGGCCGAAGAACCTCGAGGGTGCAAGGCTACAGGGGCTCGCCGCATTTGACTACCGTCCCCGGCCCATGCTCTCCTACACATCTTGTTTCGGGTGCCCTTCACAGGGTGAAACGGGAAACCGGTGAGTCATAGCCTTATGACGAGTCCGGTGCTGCCCCCGCAACGGTAAGCGAGTGAAGCGTCAGATCCACTGTGCCTGTACGGCATGGGAAGGCGACGTTTTATAGACCCAGTGTCCCTCGCAAGCCCGGAGACCGGCCCGAATAACATCGAATAACAAACCCGCGGTGGGCGGGCGCTGTTAAAATCCTGCGTGCCTGGCTCGCGAGGTTTGCATGCGCTCGTGTCACCCTGACACCTGAAAGGGACGCGCCATGTCGATCGTCAGCAGCACCTCGCACACCGCCAGCAGCTCCGCCACCCTCAGCCAACGCCTGACCGCCGCCATCGGTGCGTCGATCCTCGGCGCGTGCCTGGTGTACTTCGCCGGTTTCTCCCATATCGAGGCGGTGCACAATGCTGCCCACGACACCCGCCACAGCGCCGCGTTCCCGTGCCACTGAGGCCTGCCGACATGATCAAGCGTATTGCGCAAACCGCAGGGTTCACCGGCCTGCTGGCCGCCCTGCTGCTGACCCTGCTGCAAAGCTTCTGGGTCGCCCCGCTGATTCTGCAGGCGGAAACCTTTGAAAAAGCCCCTGCCACAACGGAAGTCGTGCATGAGCACGCCGCTGGCGCCGCTGCACACACCCACGACGCCGAAGCCTGGGAGCCGGAAGACGGCTGGCAGCGCGTGCTGTCGACCACCGGCGGCAACCTGGTGGTCGCCGTCGGCTTCGCCTTGATGCTCGCCGGCCTCTATACCCTGCGCGCCCCTACCCGCACGGCCCAAGGCTTGCTGTGGGGCCTGGCCGGCTACGCGACCTTTGTGCTGGCGCCCACCCTGGGCCTGCCACCGGAGCTGCCGGGCACTGCCGCCGCTGACCTGGCGCAACGGCAGATCTGGTGGATAGGCACCGCTGCCTCGACGGCTGTGGGTATTGCCCTGATCGTGTTTGGTCGCAACTGGCTGCTGAAAGTCCTGGGCGTGGCGATCCTGGTGGTGCCGCATGTGATCGGTGCACCGCAGCCGGAAACCCATTCGATGCTGGCGCCGGAAGCCCTCGAAGCGCAGTTCAAAATCGCTTCGCAGTTGACCAACGTGGCGTTCTGGCTGGCCCTTGGCCTGATCAGTGCCTGGTTGTTCCGCCGTAACCGTGACGATCAATACTCGGCATGACCCTGGTGGTCGGCCTGGGTTGCCAGCGGGGTTGTGATGTCGACACCCTGCTGGGCCTGTTGGACAGCGCCCTGGCCGAGGGCGGGATCGAGCGCCAGCGTGTCACGGCACTGGCCAGCATCGACCGTAAACAGGACGAGCCAGGGTTACTCGCCCTGGCCCGACTGCTCGACCTGCCCTTGCAATGCTTCAACGCCGGGCAACTGGCCGTTTACGAAGACCGGCTGAGCCACAAATCGGCGGTCGCGTTTGCCCATACCGGCTGTTACGGCGTCGCCGAAAGTGCCGCCCTGGCCCTGGCCGAACAGCTCTGCGGCGGCCCTGCCCGCTTGTTGATCACCCGCCAGAAAACCGCCCAGGCCACCTTTGCATTGGCCTGCGCCGGCTAAAATCCCGATAATCGTCAGTCCCGATCATGAGCAATCTTCATGCTCGCCCGTTTTTCCACAGGAATTCTCCATGACCGTCTACTTCATCGGCGCCGGCCCCGGCGATCCGGAATTGATCACCGTCAAAGGCCAACGCCTGATCCGCAGTTGCCCGGTGATCATCTATGCCGGCTCGCTGGTGCCGGCGGCGGTACTGGAAGGTCATCAGGCGCAGCAGGTGGTCAACAGCGCCGAACTGCACCTGGAACAGATCATCGAACTGTTCAAGGCTGCCCACGCCAACGGCCAGGATGTGGCCCGCGTGCACTCCGGCGACCCGAGCCTGTATGGCGCGATTGGCGAGCAGATCCGTTACCTGCGCGAGTTGGGCATCCCCTTCCAGATCATTCCCGGCGTCACCGCAGTGGCCGCCTGCGCAGCGTTGCTGGAGACCGAACTGACCTTGCCGGACATCGCCCAAAGCGTGATCCTGACCCGCTACGCCGATAAAACCCGCATGCCGGCCGGCGAAGACTTCGACAGCCTGGCCCGCCATGGCACGACCATGGCGATTCATCTGGGGGTCAACCATTTGGAGAAGATCGTCGCCGAACTGCTGCCGCACTATGGCGCAGACTGCCCGATTGCCGTGGTACACCGGGCGACATGGCCGGATCAGGATTGGGCCGTGGGCACCCTCAGCGATATTGCCGACAAAGTCGCCGCCAAGGGCTTTCGGCGTACGGCGTTGATTGTGGTGGGGCGAGTACTGGCGAGTGACAGTTTCAGTGAGTCGTCGTTGTATCGGGCGGGGCATGCGCACCTTTATCGGCCTTGATTATTTACTTCAAAAAATCAAAGCAATCCATTGATTTGAATAGCTAAATACAAAACAAAATGTGGGAGGGGGCTTGCTCCCGATGGCGGTGTGTCAGCTTCCTCATGAGTCGACTGAGGCACCGCTATCGGGAGCAAGCCCCCTCCCACATTTGACCTTCCTTGTCAGGGAGATAGAGTCAACATTCGAATTTGATTTTTTAATTCACAAACCATCAACAACACACTGATTTAACTGAATAAATGCAAAAAATGTGGAAGGGGGGGGCTTGTCCCCTCCCACACTTAATCCTACTTGTTAGATAGATGGTATAACTGTTTGAATTTTAATAATAAAAAACGACGCTCACGGGCGCCGTTTTTTTGTTCGCAGTGAACACCTTACTCAGTAGTAGGCGTTTTCTTTCTGCGTGTGGTCCGTCACATCACGGACGCCCTTGAGCTCCGGAATACGCTCGAGCAAGGTCCGCTCGATGCCCTCGCGCAGGGTCACGTCTGCCTGGCCGCAGCCCTGGCAGCCGCCACCGAACTTCAATACGGCAATGCCGTCATCGACGACGTCGATCAGGCTGACCTGACCGCCGTGGCTCGCGAGCCCCGGGTTGATCTCGGTTTGCAGGTAGTAGTTGATACGCTCGTTGACCGGGCTGTCGGCATTGACATTAGGCACCTTGGCGTTGGGCGCCTTGATGGTCAATTGGCCGCCCATGCGGTCGGTGGCGTAGTCGACCACGGCATCGTCCAGGAAGGCTTCGCTGAAGTTGTCGATATACGCGGTGAAGCTTTTCAGCCCCAGGGCGGTGTCTTCAGGTTTCTCTTCACCGGGCTTGCAGTAGGCGATGCACGTCTCGGCGTACTGGGTGCCAGGCTGGGTGATAAAGACGCGGATGCCGATTCCCGGGGTGTTCTGCTTGGACAGCAGGTCAGCCAGGTAATCGTGGGCGGCGTCGGTAATGGTTATGGCAGTCATGGAAACTCCTCACAGGCTTGACGGCAGTTTACGCCAAAATATTACGCAGGTACAAAGTCCGAGTAATTTTGTCGGAAAAGACACTGGCCTCTGTCAGAGGTTTTCATAACGGTTCATATCCAGCACCCCTTCTTCCACCGGCGTCGTCTCGCGGATGTACTGGGACAAATCGTGGAAATACTGCCAGAACAACGGGTGGCTGCGGCGCACGCCCCAGCGGTCGACAATTTTCTCAAAGCGATTGGCGTCCTTGGCCCGCTCCATTTCGGCGACGAATTCGGGCACTTCCTGGGCAGGGATGTTGAACATGAAGTTCGGGTAACTGCTGAGCACTCCAGGGTAAAGGGTCAGTGTGTCCAGGCCCGGCTGATAGCGATAAGCCTCACCCAGCAGAAATGCCACGTTACTGTGAGCGCGATTGCGCAGCAGGCTGTAGACCACGCGCTTGCCGCTGGCGGTTTCGACGCGCAGCATCGTCGCTTCGGGTAACTGGTCAATCACCTTGAGCCCCGCCGCCGGGCGTGAAGTCAGGCGGCTGAGCGCCTGTTCGGCGTCCTGCAGCGCCGGGTCGATACCGTCGCGCGAACAAAACGCGCCCCCGCAACGGTTGATCGGATCCGGGCTGGCATTCAGGTCGCCGTAGCGGGCAAGCAACTGGTTGGCGAAGTCGCGCTTGGGGTCCTTTTTATCCAGGTGCAAACCGGTAGGCGTGTCGTCGTCGATGGCTTCGTAATCCAGCCACAGCTTGATCTTGCCGCTGTTCTGGTACCAATCATCCATAAACGCATCGCGGCTATTGGCCGGCATCAGACGCAGGAAGTTCTGCTCGGCACCGTTGCGGATCAGGTCGAAGTACAGCCGGGTCTGGGCCTGGTGCGATACGTTGCCGAACACATCGAAATTGACCACCAGTTGGTAGTAGGTGCGTTCGAGCAACGGATAGTCGAACAACCACAGTGTCTGCGGGACTTCACCGATCAGGCCCTTATTCACCGAGGCGCTGTCGAAGTGACGGAAGATGCTTAACAGGGCATTGTCGTTGCCGGCCCACAGGGTCGACCAACTGGGTGCCGGCAACTCGGCATAGCTGTCTCGCCGCAGGGCTTCGTACTGGTTGCGCTTATCGCGGTATTCGAGCCACAGGCTGAGCACACTGCCCACGTCATCATTCTGCCCTGGCATCGCCAGCAACGGCGTGGCCTGGCCGCGATAGCGAGCATCGGTGATGTACAGGTCGTGGTCGGGCGCCTGGAACAACGCCCAGAAATTGTCGCGGATCACGTCCGTGGCAATTTGCCCGCGACACACCGGCCCGCGAATAAACGTGCGCACAAAGTATTCGGCGTTATCCAGCATGAACTGGTAACGCGCCTGGGCCGGAATCGCCTCGAACGTCTCGAAAGGGTTGGCCCGCCGGCCGGGACCGTAGCCGGGCAAGGCACTGACCTGCCAGTCGCCGCTGTAGAACAGGGATTTGACCCGCGCCATTTTTTCCGCGCTGAGGGGGTAGGTGATGTGGGTCTTGTGGACGATCACCCCTTCCACGGGCCACAGGCGGTAGTACACGCGGGTGCCGGGATCGTCATTGGGGCGGCGGCTATTGATCAGGTCAATCGGCTGGCCGCTGGGGGTACGCGAGCGCACCCACTGGAAGAAATGCCCAGGCTCACCGTCTTCGAAATACAGATGCGCAATGAACAGGTGCTCGAACAACCAGCGGGCCACCAGGCTTTCCCGCGCGCCGGGGGCGTTGAGCAGGTTTTCCCATTGCAGCACTTGCGCGGCTTCCCGAGCACTGGGGGCCACGCCTTGCTGGTCAATCGGTGCACCGGAGGCCAGCCAGCGTTGCAGGGTCTGGTACTGCTGGTCACTCAGGCCGGTGACCGCCAACGGCATGCCTTCCTTGGGATGGGCACCGGCATAGGCGTTGAACTCGCCCGGGGTGGCGCACATGTTTTCGCGGTTCAGGCCCAATACGATCTCTTCAGGCAACCTGGCATTGGGCTTCAGGGCTGCGGTATGCCCCAGCTCCAGCATGCGCGCCATCAACGCGGCCTGGCTGCCCTGGGCGTCGAGTACCGAATAAAAGCCCTTCTGCTGCCAGGCCTGCTTGCCGAAGGCGTCATAGAACAAGCGCGTGGTGGGTGTGGCCTGGCTGCGCTCGCCGTCGTAGACCGGCACTTTGGTCGCACCGCGCGCCGCACCCTCGGCGCTGCCCAGGTTGAGCTGGCACGCGGAGTCATAGCACGCATGGCAGGCCACGCACTTCTCGGTGAAGATCGGCTGGATGTCGCGGGTATACGAGATCGCCGGAGCGGGACCTTCTGCCAGAGCGCTGCTGGCTATCAATGCCAGGACGGCGCTGACGATAAGACGAAGTGACATGTATCCGGTCCCGATTCAATGCGTGCGGTTTAAAGTGGCGGTGATTCTACCGGGCCATGCCCCCGCTCAACATGAGCGATATTCATGCAAAACCCGGACATGCCGCAAATCCGCACAGGTTTGTTATGATCCACGCCCTCCGTAATGCCTGACCAGAGTAGTCCCATGTCCGATCGTAGCGCTCGTCTGCAAGCCCTTCACCACGCCCTCAAGGAACGCATCCTGATCCTCGACGGCGGCATGGGCACGATGATCCAGAGCTATAAACTGGAAGAACACGACTACCGCGGCAAACGCTTCGCCGACTGGCCGAGCGACGTCAAGGGCAACAACGACCTGCTGGTGCTCACCCGCCCGGACGTGATCGGCGGGATCGAGAAGGCCTACCTGGATGCCGGTGCCGACATCCTCGAAACCAACACCTTCAACGCCACCCGCATCTCAATGGCCGACTACGGCATGGAAGAACTGGCCTATGAACTGAACGTCGAAGGCGCACGCCTGGCACGCAGGATCGCCGATGCCAAGACCGCCGAGAACCCGGCCAAGCCGCGTTTCGTCGCCGGCGTCCTCGGCCCGACCAGCCGCACCTGCTCGCTGTCGCCCGATGTGAACAACCCCGGCTACCGCAACGTCACCTTCGATGAACTGGTGGAGAACTACACCGAGGCCACCCAAGGCCTGATCGAGGGCGGTGCCGACCTGATCCTGATCGAGACCATCTTCGACACCCTCAACGCCAAGGCCGCGATCTTCGCCGTGCAGGGTGTGTTCGAAACGCTTGGTATCGAATTGCCGATCATGATCTCCGGCACCATCACCGACGCCTCCGGCCGCACGCTGTCGGGCCAGACCACCGAAGCCTTCTGGAACTCGGTGGCTCACGCCAAGCCGATTTCCGTGGGCCTGAACTGCGCCCTCGGCGCCAGCGAGCTGCGCCCGTACCTGGAAGAGCTGTCCAACAAAGCCAATACCCATGTGTCCGCGCACCCCAACGCCGGGCTGCCCAATGAATTCGGCGAGTACGACGAACTGCCGTCGGAAACCGCCAAGGTCATCGAAGAATTCGCCCAGAGCGGCTTCCTCAATATCGTCGGCGGTTGCTGCGGCACCACCCCGGGCCATATCGAAGCCATCGCCAAGGCCGTGGCCGGCTACGCGCCGCGTACTATCCCGGACATCCCCAAGGCCTGTCGCCTGTCGGGCCTGGAGCCGTTCACCATTGATCGCAGCTCGTTGTTCGTCAACGTCGGCGAGCGCACCAATATCACCGGTTCTGCGCGTTTCGCCCGCCTGATCCGCGAGGACAACTACACCGAAGCCCTGGAAGTCGCCCTGCAACAGGTGGAAGCCGGCGCCCAGGTGATCGACATCAACATGGACGAGGGCATGCTCGATTCGAAGAAGGCCATGGTGACCTTCCTCAATCTGATTGCCGGCGAGCCGGACATCTCCCGCGTACCGATCATGATCGACTCCTCCAAGTGGGAAGTGATCGAAGCCGGCCTCAAGTGCATCCAGGGCAAGGGCATCGTCAACTCCATCAGCATGAAGGAAGGCGTCGAGCAGTTCATTCACCACGCCAAGCTGTGCAAACGCTACGGCGCCGCCGTGGTGGTGATGGCCTTCGACGAGGCCGGCCAGGCCGACACCGAAGCGCGCAAGAAGGAAATCTGCAAGCGCTCCTACGACATCCTGGTGGATGAAGTCGGCTTCCCACCCGAAGACATCATCTTCGACCCGAACATCTTCGCGGTCGCCACCGGCATCGAAGAGCACAACAACTACGCTGTCGATTTCATCAACGCCTGCGCCTATATCCGCGACGAGCTGCCGTATGCGCTGACCTCCGGTGGCGTGTCCAACGTGTCGTTCTCGTTCCGCGGCAACAACCCGGTGCGGGAGGCGATCCACTCGGTGTTCCTGCTGTATGCGATCCGCAACGGCCTGACCATGGGCATCGTCAACGCCGGCCAGCTGGAGATCTACGACCAGATCCCGGCCGAGCTGCGCGATGCCGTGGAAGACGTGGTGCTCAACCGCACCCCGGAAGGCACCGACGCCCTCCTCGCCATCGCCGACAAGTACAAGGGCGACGGCAGCGTAAAAGAAGCCGAAACCGAAGAGTGGCGCGGCTGGCCGGTCAACAAGCGCCTGGAACACGCGCTGGTCAAGGGCATCACCACCCATATCGTCGAAGACACCGAAGAATCGCGGCTGTCGTTCGCCCGCCCTATCGAGGTGATCGAAGGCCCACTGATGTCCGGCATGAACATCGTTGGCGACCTGTTCGGCGCCGGCAAAATGTTCCTGCCCCAGGTGGTGAAATCCGCCCGCGTGATGAAGCAGGCCGTGGCCCACTTGATCCCGTTCATCGAGCTGGAAAAAGGCGACAAGCCGGAAGCCAAGGGCAAGATCCTGATGGCCACGGTGAAGGGCGACGTGCATGACATCGGCAAGAACATCGTCGGCGTGGTGCTTGGTTGCAACGGCTATGACATCGTCGACCTCGGCGTGATGGTGCCGGCCGAGAAGATCCTGCAAGTGGCCAAGGAGCAGAAGTGCGACATTATCGGGCTGTCCGGCCTGATCACGCCGTCCCTGGACGAGATGGTGCATGTGGCCCGCGAGATGCAGCGCCAGGATTTCCACCTGCCGCTGATGATCGGCGGTGCGACCACCTCCAAGGCGCACACGGCGGTGAAGATCGAGCCCAAGTACAGCAACGATGCAGTGATCTACGTCACCGACGCCTCCCGTGCGGTGGGCGTGGCCACGCAGCTGCTGTCCAAGGAATTGAAGGCCGGCTTCGTCGAGAAGACCCGCCTGGAATACATCGACGTGCGTGAACGCACCTCCAACCGCAGCGCGCGCACCGAACGCCTGAGCTACCCGGCGGCCATCGCCAAGAAGCCGCAGTTCGACTGGAGCACCTACACGCCGGTCAAGCCAACCTTCACCGGCTCAAGGGTGTTGGACAATATCGACCTCAACGTCCTGGCCGAGTACATCGACTGGACCCCGTTCTTTATCTCCTGGGACCTGGCCGGCAAGTTCCCGCGCATCCTGACCGATGAAGTGGTGGGTGAAGCCGCCACCGCGCTGTACGCCGACGCCCAGGAAATGCTCAGGAAACTGATCGACGAAAAACTCATCAGCGCCCGTGCGGTGTTCGGTTTCTGGCCGACCAACCAGGTGCAGGACGATGACCTGGAAGTCTACGGCGAAGACGGCCAGCCGATTGCCAGGCTGCACCACCTGCGCCAGCAGATCATCAAGACCGACGGCAAGCCGAACTTCTCCCTGGCCGACTTCGTCGCGCCCAAGGACAGCGGCGTGACCGACTACATCGGTGGCTTCATCACCACCGCCGGCATCGGTGCCGAAGACGTGGCCAAGGCTTACCAGGACGCGGGCGACGACTACAACTCGATCATGGTCAAGGCCCTGGCCGACCGCCTGGCTGAGGCCTGTGCCGAGTGGCTGCACCAGCAGGTGCGCAAGGAACACTGGGGCTACGCCAAGGACGAGCAACTGGACAACGAGGCGCTGATCAAGGAGCAGTACAGCGGCATCCGCCCTGCCCCCGGTTACCCGGCGTGCCCGGACCACACCGAGAAAGCCCAGTTGTTCCAACTGCTCGACCCCGAGGCCCGCGAAATGCACGCTGGGCGCAGCGGCGTGTTCCTCACCGAGCACTACGCGATGTTCCCGGCGGCGGCGGTCAGCGGCTGGTACTTCGCCCACCCGCAGGCGCAGTACTTTGCCGTGGGCAAGGTCGACAAGGACCAGGTGACCAGCTACACCGCGCGCAAGGGCCAGGACCTGGCCGTGACCGAGCGCTGGCTGGCGCCAAACCTGGGCTACGACAACTAAGCCGGCCTGGATTGTCTATGCTGTCCCTCACACACCTTGTGTCGAGGGATGTATGGACGATCCAGTCAACAACAAGCCGCCGACCTTCTGGCAGATGCTCCACAGCGTCATGGCCGCTGCGTTTGGCGTGCAGAGCGGCAAGAATCGCGCCCGCGACTTCACCCACGGCAAGCCCAGCCATTTCGTGATCCTGGGCATTCTGTTCACAGCAGTATTCGCCTTGACGCTGTTCGGCATCGTCAAGCTGGTGCTGCACCTGGCCGGCGTCTAGCGCAGCAGCAGATGCAGGCTGAACGGGTAACGATAGGACACGGGCTTGTCCTGGGCGGACAACGCGCGAAAATTCACCGACGGTGTCGGCCCCAGCAAGCGCCGCGCCTGGCCGGCATCGATCAATTGGAACAACGCCAACTGCCGGTCGCGTCCACCATAGGCGCCAATGTCCAGGCCCTTGGCATCGTCATGGACCAACACCATGGCCCAGCCGCCTACGGTGAAATGCCCGGCGACCAGGGACGACAAGCGTCCATCCAGGCGTGCCTGCAGGATCTCCGGCGAGCTGTTGAGCGCGCTGAACAGCACGTCCCTGCCCGGTAACCGCCCACTGCCCTCCAGCGCCTGCATGGCGCCCAGCGCCATCTGATCGTTGGCCGACCACACCAGCGCCGTCTGCGGGTAGCGCTTGAACAGTTGCGTCGCTTGTTCGAAGGCGCGTTCGCGGTTCCATTCGCCGTAGACCAACTGACGCAGGCGCACCTCGGGATGCTCGGCCAGCGCGCGACGCATGCCGCGCTCACGCAATTGCGCCCCCGGGGTGGACTTGGTGCCGGAAAACGCCAACAGGTCGAGGGGCTCTCCCGGCGCAACCGGACCGTGCTGGCGCAACAGGTCACGGAGCATCAGGTAACCAGCCTGTTCATCGTCAGCCACCAGGCTGCCGATCAAACGGATGCCACGGCGGGTTCCCAGCAATTGCACCTGATCGGAGGTCAGCGCGCTGTTCACCAGCAGCAGCTTGACGCCACTGCCCTCGGCCATGCGCAGGATCTGCGGTGCAACGTACTGCTCATTCACCAGCACCAGGTAATCAGGCCGCTGGCTGCCTTGCAGCACCTCACGCGCCTGGGCCAGCGTGTTGCCGGCATCACGCTCGCCATAACGCACGCGCAAGTCCAGGCCGAGGTCCTTGGCGGCGGCCTGCATGAATTGCGCATAGCTGACCCAGAAGGTTTCCGTCGACATGCCCGGGTTGAGAAACACCACCGACGTTGCATGAGCCATCGCCCCACACGTCGATCCCAGCAACCAGACACACGTAATCAACACCTTCAACATGGATGCTTGAGCCTCGAAAATAGGCCGCCATGATAGTGGCAATGCCTTAACCAATCGAGGCTCAATCAACGTCCTTTATTGGTGGCTGACCCAGAAAACGGCCGTTCCCACCACCAGAATGATCAGGAACAGAATGGCCCAGGCATCAACGGTACTGTCAGGTTTACGGGCTTTGGTCGGATTGCTCATTGCATCGCCTCTTGTCGGTTTTATAGGTGATTGCACTCAAACACGCTCACAGTAAAGTTCACGATTGCCCGCATGACAAATGTGGGTATCACGATAACCCTTCTCATTAGTCATTTTGGTTATGTGCATATACTCAAACATCACTTTTGCGCATAAACGCAAACTGGTATCGTGCGCCGGCTCCGTTGGGAGTGCGCGGCCGTGCGCGCAGATTTGCCGAGAACAGGACCTATATGTACGTATACGACGAATACGATCAGCGCATCATCGAGGACCGCGTCAAGCAGTTCCGTGATCAGACCCGACGCTACCTAGCAGGTGAACTGAGCGAAGAAGAGTTCCGCCCTCTGCGCCTGCAAAATGGCCTTTATGTTCAGCGCTTTGCGCCGATGCTGCGGGTGGCCGTGCCGTATGGCCAACTGACTTCGCGCCAGACCCGCATGATGGCCAAGATTGCCCGCGACTTCGACAAAGGCTATGCCCACATCAGTACCCGCCAGAACGTGCAGTTCAACTGGCCGGCCCTGGAAGATGTGCCGGACATCCTGGCTGAACTGGCCACCGTGCAGATGCACGCCATTCAGACCAGCGGTAACTGCCTGCGCAACGTGACCACCGACCAATTCGCCGGGGTTGCCGCCGACGAGCTGATCGACCCACGCCCGTGGTGTGAAATCGTCCGCCAGTGGACCACCTTCCATCCCGAATTCGCCTACCTGCCGCGCAAGTTCAAGATCGCCATCAATGGCTCGACCTCGGACCGTGCCGCCATCGAAGTACACGATATCGGCCTGGAGCCGGTGTACAACGCGGCCGGCGAGCTGGGTTTCCGTGTCCTGGTGGGTGGCGGCCTGGGCCGTACCCCGGTGGTCGGTGCGTTCATCAACGAGTTCCTGCCGTGGCAGGACCTGTTGAGCTACCTCGACGCCATCCTGCGGGTCTACAACCGCTACGGCCGTCGTGACAACAAATACAAGGCGCGGATCAAGATCCTCGTCAAGGCGCTGACCCCTGAGGTGTTCGCCCAGAAAGTCGACGCCGAGATGGAGCACCTGCGCGGCGGCCAGACCACCCTGACCGACGCCGAAGTGCACCGTGTGGCCAAGCACTTCGTCGATCCTGAGTACAAGGCCCTGAGCAATCAGGATGCCGAGCTCGCAGCGCTCGACCAGCAGCACCCGGGCTTTGCGCGCTGGCGCACCCGCAACACCCTGGCGCACAAAAAGCCGGGCTATGTGGCCGTGACCCTCTCGCTGAAACCGACCGGTGTTGCACCGGGCGATATCACCGACAAGCAGCTGGACGCCGTCGCCGACCTGGCCGAGCGCTACAGCTTCGGCCAACTGCGCACCTCCCACGAGCAGAACATCATCCTCGCGGACGTTGAGCAGAGCCAACTGTTCACCCTGTGGGGCGAACTGCGCGAAGGCGGTTTCGCCACGCCGAACATCGGCCTGTTGACCGACATCATCTGCTGCCCGGGCGGCGACTTCTGCTCCCTGGCGAACGCCAAGTCGATCCCGATCGCCGAATCGATCCAGCGCCGTTTCGACGACCTGGACTACCTGTTCGACATCGGCGAGCTGGACCTGAACATCTCCGGTTGCATGAACGCCTGTGGTCACCACCATGTCGGCCACATCGGCATCCTGGGCGTGGACAAGAAAGGCGAAGAATTCTACCAAGTGTCCCTGGGTGGCAGCGCCAGCCGCGATGCGAGCCTGGGCAAGATCCTCGGCCCGTCCTTCGCCCAGGAAGCCATGCCCGAGGTGATCGGCAAGCTGATCGACGTGTACATCGAACAGCGCACCGAAGATGAGCGTTTCATCGACACCTACCAGCGCATCGGCATTGACCTGTTCAAGGAGCGCGTCTATGCAGCGAATCATTAAGAACAACGAAGTCCTCGACGAAACCTGGCACCTGCTGCCCAAGGACGCGAGCTTCGACGGCATCTCCAACTGCGACGACCTGATCGTGCCGCTGGCGCTGTGGCGCGAACATGGCCACGCCCTCAAGGCGCGCGACGGCGGCCTGGGTGTATGGCTAGACGCCGATGAAGAAGCCGAAGAGATCGGCGCTGACGTGGAGCACTTCCAGGTCATCGCCCTGAACTTCCCGGCCTTCACCGACGGTCGCAACTATTCCAACGCACGCCTGCTGCGTGACCGCTACGGTTACAAAGGCGAGCTGCGGGCCATTGGCGACGTGCTGCGCGACCAGTTGTTCTACCTGCGCCGTTGCGGGTTCGATGCCTTCGCCTTGCGCGCCGACAAAGATCCGTACGAAGCACTGGAAAGCCTCAAGGACTTCTCGGTGACGTACCAGGCTGCAACGGATGAACCGCTGCCGCTGTTCCGTCGTCGCTGAGTCTGCACAAATGAAAAAGCCCTGGCATGCCAGGGCTTTTTTATGAGTTGAGCTTGATCGACGCCAGCACCTGCTTCTGCCCCATCGAACACGGCACACCTTCCGGTTGCGCGCGTACCGCGTCGATCACCCCGACTAACTGCGCCTTGCTGTGCGCCAGTTGCGCCTGCATCGCTTCAATCTGCTCGACCTTGCGCTCGAGCGCCTCGATCAGCTCGGCGCGCTTGTGCTCGCCGGGGGCCGGCATCAGCGCCTTGAGTTCCTGCAAGGTGAAACCGGCCTGCTGCGCGCTCTGAATCAAGCGCAGCGTCTGCAAGGCCTCCGGTGCATAACGGCGATAGCCATTGGCCTGGCGCCCCACCTGGCTGATCAACCCTTCTGCTTCATAGAAGCGGATACGCGACGCCGCCAGCCCGCTCTGTTTTGCCAGCTCTCCAATATTCATCAAAACGCCTGCTTGACATTAAAGTTAACTTTAAGCTTAGCCTGAGGCCTCCCCTGCTCAGGAGTCAACCCATGTCACCCTTTGAACCCTTGCAACTGCCCAATGGCCAAGTCCTCGGCAACCGTATCGCCAAGGCGGCGATGGAAGAAAACATGGCGGATGCGCAACAGGCGCCCTCCCGCGAATTGAAGCAGTTGTACAAGACCTGGGCGGACGGCGAGCCCGGCCTGCTGCTGACCGGCAATGTGATGATCGACCGCCGCGCCATGACCGGCCCCGGCGGCGTTGCCCTCGAAGACGAACAGCACCTGGACAGCTTTCGCGAGTGGGCCGCCGTGGCCCGCGACAAGGGCGTGCACTTTTGGGTACAGCTCAGCCATCCGGGGCGCCAGACCATGGCCAACCTCGGCCAGCAGGCCCTGGCGCCCTCCGCGATTGCATTGGACCTCGGCAGCTTTTCGAAGATGTTCGCCAAGCCCAGGGCCATGACCGAAGACGACATTCAAGACGTGATCAAACGCTTCGCCACCAGCGCACGCCTGGCCGAGAAAGCCGGGTTCACCGGGGTGCAGATCCACGGCGCGCACGGCTACCTGCTCAGCCAGTTTCTCTCCCCACTCAGCAACCAACGCACTGACCGCTGGGGCGGCCCCCTGGAAAACCGCGCACGCCTGCTGCTGGAAGTGATCCACGCCGTGCGTGCCAGCGTCAGTCCTTCATTCTGTGTGGCGGTAAAACTCAATTCGGCCGACTTCCAGCGCGGCGGCTTCGACGCCAACGACGCGCGCGCCGTGGTCGAGATGCTCAACCCGCTGCCCATCGACCTGCTGGAATTATCCGGCGGCAGCTACGAAGCCCCGGCCATGCAAGGCGAAGCACGGGACGGCCGTACCCTGGCCCGCGAAGCGTATTTCCTGGAGTTTGCCAAGGAACTGGCGACCATCGCCAAGATGCCGCTGATGGTCACCGGCGGCATTCGTCGCCTGCCCATCGTGCAACAAGTGCTGGACAGCGGCATCGCCATGGCCGGCATCGCTACCGCCCTGACCCTGGAACCGCAACTGATCAAGCACTGGCACGAGGGTCGCGACCTCAACCCGCAACTCAAGCCGATCAGTTGGAAACGCAAACCCTTGGCCGCCCTCGCCACCCTGGCCGTGGTGCGGGACCAGATGCGCCGCCTGAGTCGCGGTCGCCTGCCTAAACCCAATGTCGTGCCATGGCTGGCGCTGGCGTGTGACCAATGGTTTATCGCCCGGCGCACCCGGCAATACCGCGCAACCATGACGCAATCTTCACATTAAAAGCGGAGCATTCGCCGTGATCGAACTGTCCCCTATTGATCAGCAGCTTTTAACCTCACTGACGATTGGAGTTCTTCATGGCGAAAATCAACCTGGCCCAGCAATTGGCGACCACCCTTGAACAGGCGGGCATCAAGCGTATCTGGGGCCTGACCGGCGACAGCCTCAACGGCCTCACCGACGCCCTGCGTACCATGGACAGCATCGAGTGGATGCACGTGCGCCACGAAGAAGTCGCCGCCTTCGCCGCTGGTGCCGAAGCGGCGGCCACGGGTGAACTGACGGTATGCGCCGGCAGCTGCGGGCCGGGCAACCTGCACTTGATCAATGGCCTGTTCGATTGCCATCGCAACCATGTGCCGGTGCTGGCGATCGCAGCACAAATCCCCTCCTCCGAGATCGGCCTGAACTACTTCCAGGAGACCCATCCCCAGGAACTGTTCAAGGAGTGCAGCCACTTTATCGAGCTGGTCACTAACCCCGAACAGATGCCGCACGTGCTGCACCGTGCCATGCGTTCGGCGATCCTCAACCGCGGCGTGGCGGTGGTGGTGATTCCGGGGGACGTATCGTTGCTGGAAGTGGAAGACAAGCTCAAGCCCTGGCCGGCCCTGCACGCACCGCGTACCCTGCCGGCGGAACAGGACCTGCAGCGCCTGACCGAGATCCTTGAAAGCAGCGAAAGAGTCACCCTGCTGTGCGGCAGTGGCTGCGCCGGTGCCCACGATCAAGTGGTGGCCCTGGCCGACACGCTGGGTGCGCCGGTGGTGCACGCCCTGCGCGGCAAGGAGCATGTGGAATGGGACAACCCATTCGACGTGGGCATGACCGGCCTGATCGGCTTCAGCTCCGGCTACCACGCCATGCTCGACTGCGACACGCTGATCATGCTCGGCACGGACTTTCCGTACCGCCAGTTCTACCCTACCGATGCCAAGATCATCCAGGTTGACCGCAACCCGCAGGCGCTCGGCCGTCGCGCCACGCTGGACCTGGGCATCGCTGCCGATGTGAGCGAGACCATCGGCGCCTTGCTGCCACGCCTGACCCGCAAGACCGACCGCAGCTTCCTCGAGACCTCACTGAAGCACTACGAAAAAGCCCGCCAAGGCCTGGACGACCTGGCGCAACCGTCAAAGGCCAACCGGCCGATCCACCCGCAATACGTGGCGCGCCTGCTCAGCGAACTGGCGGACGACGATGCAATCTTCACCGCCGACGTGGGCTCGCCGACGGTGTGGGCGGCGCGCTACCTGAAGATGAATGGCAAGCGCCGCCTGATCGGCTCGTTCAACCACGGCTCCATGGCCAATGCCATGCCCCAGGCGATCGGTGCGCAGGCGGCCTTTCCTGGGCGCCAGGTGATCTCGATGTCCGGCGACGGCGGGTTTGCCATGCTGATGGGGGATTTCATTTCACTGGCGCAGTTGAACCTGCCCGTCAAAGTCATCGTGTTCGATAACTCGTCCCTGGGCTTTGTCGCCATGGAAATGAAGGCCGCGGGCTACCTGGATGCCGGCACCGAGCTGAAAAACCCGGACTTCGCCGCCATGTCCAACGCCATGGGCATCCTCGGCATTCGCGTGGAGCAATCCGAAGACCTGGAACCGGCCCTGCGCCGCGCCCTGGCCCATGATGGCCCAGTGCTGGTGGATGTGGTGACGGCCACCCAGGAACTGGTGATGCCGCCGAGCATCAAGCTGGAACAGGCCAAGGGCTTCAGCCTGTATATGCTCAAGGCGGTGATGAGTGGGCGTGGGGATGAAGTGATCGAATTGGCGCGGACTAACTGGTTGCGCTGATCCAATACTGTGGGAGGGGCTTGCCCTAATACCAGTCAGTTAAGCGAACATCGCCTCCTGTAGGAGCGAGCTTGCTCGCGAAAAACGTCAACGATAACGCGTGCTTCCTGAATGAACGCGGCGCCTGTGAGTTTTTCGCGAGCAAGCTCGCTCCTACAAAAGCCTTAACTGAACGGCGAGAGCCGATTCAAGCTGTCTGCTTTTCTACCCATTTGCCGTAGGCATCAATAAATGCCTGCAGGAACGGCCTGGTCTTTTCCGACACCTTGCCGGCGTCGTCGAACACGCTGCCCGCTCCGCCCAGGTAGGCTTCCGGCTGCTGCATGCATGGCACATCGAGGAACACCAGGGACTGACGCAAATGGTGGTTGGCGCCAAAACCGCCAACGGCGCCCGGCGATACGCTGATGATCGCCCCCGGCTTGCCGCTCCAGGCGCTTTGGCCATACGGACGGGAGCCGACGTCAATCGCATTCTTCAACGGCGCGGGGACGGAGCGGTTGTACTCCGGCGTCACAAACAACACCGCGTCGGATGAACGTACCTGCTGACGGAAAGTACTGTAGGCTGCGGGCGGTGATGCCCCGTCGATGTCCTCGTTGTAGAGCGGCAAATCGCCAATTTCCACAATGTTCAACTTCAGGTTGGCGGGGGCCAGTTCGGCCAGTGCCAGGGCGACCTTGCGGTTGATCGAGTCTTTTCTCAGGCTGCCAACCAGGACGGCAATCGTGTAGACCTTGCTCATTGGGTTTCTCGACGTCTGACTAAGGGAGCTTGTAGTTATAAAGGCTTCGCAGTGCGTTCACCAGAAGGTTTTGATAATCCTCCAGACGTTTGGCCCGCGATTTGATGCGTAGGAACCGTCTGAAAATGTCAGCGAATAGTATTTTTTTTCAATAGGTAAACTCCCCCTCTTTATGACGGTCTACAGCACCGCGAATTGAGTGTTTATCTCCAGAGGTTCTAAACAGATGGCAGCAGTACTAGTCGGACAGTTTCATGCCAGAGACGCAGAAGGACGCGTGTATTCGGTGCATGAGTTCCAGGAATCCAACCCGGCGCAAGGCGACCTGGCTGGCTCGGCACCCACCACCACCTACAAGCTGGCCATTGGCGACCGGGTAGAAAAACTCGAAGGCGATGAGTTCAAGCTGATTCAGTCGGGGACCATTATCGTCCGCGAATCGCAGACCGTCCTCGCCTCATAAGCTTGATCGCCCAGGCGTACCTGCTCAGTCCCGGCCGTTGACGGCATCGACTGGGCCGGGCGGTCACGGGCGGCGAATCTCCGTCACTTCAAGCCCCGACTCACCGTCCACTTGCTTGAGCGTCACCATCAACCGGCCCCGCTCGCCTTCCACCGCGTACATCACCCGCCTGTAGCCCGGCGAGTTGTACCCCGGATACGCCACCACCTGCTTGACCTGCGTCATGCCCAGCACCGTGCCGACCTGCGCGGCGACTTGCTCCTGGGCACGGATAAATGCCTCAAGCGTGAGGTTTTCCGGGGCTGATTCTTCGTGATTGCTGAAGAGATAAGCAGCCACGCACCCTACGGTCACCAGGACCAGCAGTTGCTTGACCGTTACCCCGAAAACTGTCGAGGGGAGAGACATATGAGACCAGACCTGTTTTTGTTGTATGTGCCGGTAACCGGCATTGGTCGTTGATGATCAGACTCGCCATTCTAGTGAGGTCCTGGCTGAACGCCAGCGATGTACACGACCCACACCGTCTTTTTTGCGCACGACGGCATGCACCATTGAATCCCCACGGCGCTGCACATAGACTCCGGCCATGCGTTTACGTCATATCGAAGTGATTCAGGCCATCCTGCAGACCGGACACCTCGGCACCGCCGCCGAATGGTTGCAACTTCCTGTGGGCGATGTAGACGCGGCCCTCAAGGAGGCCGAGCGGCAATTGGGCTTCATGCTGTTTGCCAGTGTGCGCGGGCGTTTGCAGGCGACACGGGAAACCCTGGAGTTGCAGGCAGAAATCGCCCATGTGTACGAAGCCCTGGAACCGGTGCAACGCCTGGCCAGCCGCTTGAAACACCATCACGCCCCCACCCTGCGCGCCTTGTGCACGCCGCCCCTGGCCAATCAACTGCTGCCCCAGAGCATCGCGCTGCTGCGCCGGCGCTTCCAGGACACGCCGTGCAACCTGTCGAGCCAGCCAACCCGGGAAATCGTGCGCAGCCTGTTGCTGCACGAGGCCGAGGTGGGCCTGAGCCTGCATGACCCGGAACACCCACAAATCCACAGCACGGTGCTGGCCCAAGGCAAATTGCAATTGCTGGCGCCCCACGGCTGGCTCAAGCCCAAGCAGAAGTACATTGCGCTGCCGGACCTGGCCGGGCAAGCGATGATCGGGCTCGAAGGACACGACCCGCTCAGCCGCCTGCTGGACGCCAAGCTGCAAGCCTTGCGCCCGCTGCCGGTGGTGCAGACGCGGGTGCAGACCTACCAGATGATGCGCAGCATGGTGGAAGCCGGAGAAGGCCTGGCGATTGTCGACCCGTTCACCGCCTTTGGCGCACGCGAGGCGGGCCTGGATACATGCCCGGTGTCGCCGCCGATCCTGGTCAGCCTGTATGCGCTGACACTCAAGGATGGCGTGACCTCGCCTGCGCTGAATGCGTTACTGGAGATCGTCACGCAAAAGGCCCAGGGCCTGCTGGAAAGTTAACGCCGCTCGGCGTCGGTCTTGAACAACCGATACCAGAAAATCGCCACTTCACGGGTTTGCGGGTCGATGCCGCGATAGCGCAGGTGGTCGATCCCGCCCATCACGTAGCCGCAACGCTCATACAGTCGGCAGGCGCCCAGGTTGTTGTTCTGGGTTTCCAGCATCATGCCCGGCAGGTTTTTCTTGCGGCTCCAGAACTGCGCCACATCCAGCAGCGCCTTGGCCACCCCATGCCGCCGGGCAGGCAAGGCCACCGCCAGCTCGTCAACGTGGGCAAAGCCGTTCCAGTTGGTGCTGACCACGATATGCCCGACCGCACGATCATCCAGGTAGGCCATGAAGATCGCACTGTCCGGCGCATCGCGAAAACTGGCGAATTCTTCCGGGTCGATGCCATAGCACTTGCGGTACGGCACGATGCGCTCCACGGGCCATTGATCGACCCGCCTGTCCATCTCCGGCACGCCATAGGCACTGACCTCAAAGCTGAAATCATTGCCCCACACGTAGGCGTCGAAGCCCTCGTCGGCGACCCGCACACTGAGCCCTGGATACTTCGGGTTCATTACAGCTTGCATAAACATCCTTAACCCTTGATGCAATCGACGGTGTAACAACGACCACTGCCGTCGTCTTCGTGTTGTAACCCGTGAACATCGGCAACAAAACCGGGAAAACTGCTATCGAACGTCCGGGCAAACGCCAGGTAGTCAATGATCGACCGGGTCGACTCGGTAAAGCGCTCGCCCGGCATGATCAACGGAATGCCCGGTGGATAAGGCACCAGCATCACGGCTGCAATGCGTCCTGGCAAGGCATCAATGGACACGGCCTCTACCTCTCCCCTTACCAATTGGTCGTAGGCGTCGGCGGGTTTCATCGCGATTTCCGGCAACACCGTGTACATGCGCTTGAGGTGCCTGGCGGTGGCGTTGCTGCGGTAGCAGCTGTGCAATTGGTCGCACAAGTCGCGCAAACCCAAGCCTTGATAACGCGCCGGGCCCTGGGCAAACACCGATGGCAAACAACTGGCGAGGCTGACATTCCCGTCGTAACTGCGCTTGAACTCCAGCAACTCGGTGAGCAAGGTACTCCATTTGCCCTTGGTAATGCCCATGGAAAACAACACGAGGAACGAATACAGCCCGGTCTTTTCCACCACCAGCCCACGCTCCCAGAGGAATTTGCTGACCACCGCGGCGGGAATCCCGCAATCGCTCAAGGCACCGCCGGCGGTGAGACCGGGCATGACCAGGGTCACTTTGATCGGGTCCAGCAGCACGTAGTCTTCGACCACGTCACCAAAGCCGTGCCAGTCATCCTGCGGCTGCAACAGCCAATCCGCGGTGGCGACGCGGTCGATGCCCGCCACCGACGGCGGCTGCCAGATGGAGAACCACCAATCTTCGGCGGCAATATGCTGGCGCAGGTTGGCCAGGGCCCGGCGAAAACTCAGGGCCTCGTCGAACATTTCCTGCAGCAGCGAGCGCCCGGCCGGGCCTTCCATCATCGCCGAGGCGACGTCCAGGGAGGCGATGATGCTGTACTGCGGCGACGTGGAGATGTGCATCATGAAGGCTTCATTGAAACGGTCGCGGTCCAGTTGGCGCGCGCCGCCATCCTGCACATGGATCATCGAGGCCTGGCTGAACGCCGCCAGCAACTTGTGGGTGGAGTGGGTGGTGAACACCAGCGGGCTGTCCGGGGTACGGGAGGTGCCCATGCCGTAGCGCCCGGCAAAGAACTCGTGGAACGCCGCGTAGGCGTACCAGGCTTCATCGAAGTGCAGCACCTCGACACTGTTGCCCAATTGCTGCTTGATCAGCTCGGCGTTGTAGCACAGCCCGTCGTAGGTGGAGTTGGTGACCACGGCCAGCTTCACCTTGGGGGGCCGGCCGCGGGTCAAGGGGCTGGCGTCGATCTTGGCGCGGATCGATTCCGGGCTGAACTCGCTCAGGGGAATCGGACCGATGATGCCCAGTTCGTTGCGCTCCGGGCACAGGTACAGCGGGATGGCACCGGTCATGATGATGGAATGCAACACCGACTTGTGGCAGTTGCGGTCCACCAGCACCAGGTCATCGCGCCCGACCATGGAGTGCCAGACGATCTTGTTGGCGGTGGACGTGCCGTTGATCACGAAAAAGGTATGGTCGGCGCCGAAGTTGCGCGCGGCGCGGGCTTCGGCTTCGGCCAGGGGCCCGGTGTGATCCAGCAGCGAGCCCAGTTCGGGCACCGAGACCGACAAGTCCGAGCGCAGGGTGTTCTCCCCGAAGAACTGATGAAACGCCTGCCCCACCGGACTTTTGCGATAGGCCACGCCACCGCCGTGTCCGGGGGTGTGCCAGGAATAGTTGGAGTCGGCGGTGTGTTGCACCAGCGCCTTGAAAAAGGGCGGCAACAGGCCATCCAGGTAAGTGCGGGCAGCACGGGCCACCTGGCGGGCGAGAAACGGTACGGTGTCTTCGAACAGGTAGAGAATGCCGCGCAACTGGTTGAGTTCGCTCATGGCATCGGCCGGGGCGTTTTCCAGGGTGACCTGCTCGCCCAGGGCAAAGATCGGCAGGTTCGGCGCTCGCAGGCGCGCCAGGCGGATCAGCTCGACCATGTTTTGCAGCAGGTGGGTATTCTCACCGGCGCCTTCGGCCGCGATCAGCATGCACGCCAGGCCGTGATGGGTCGACGCCACCAGCCGGCCTTCGGCGTAGTCCACGGCGGAAAAGATACTGAAGCCCTCTTGTTCCAACTCCCGGGCGATGCCCCGAACCCGGTCACCGGCAACGGTGTCGGCCTTGATGTCGCGGTGCACGATAAGCACGGGGAACTTCAGGTCTTTGTACATGAGGGCGTGTAGTCCTGAGGGCTATGCACTCAAGGGTAGAAGCTCGGGGACGATGACGCGAATGAAGATTCTGAAAGCAATGGAGGTCAACCCTGGGAGGGGGCTTGCTCCCGATGACGGTATGCCAGCTCATATTTGATTGGCTGATACACCGCCATCAGGGTGTAGCCCCCTCCCACATTTTGATCATACCTACGCAGGGCTATTGTTGTGTTAGCTGGGTCCACAACGCCGGCGCACCCGCCGACTTGGCAATCGCCTCCAACCGCGCCGCATGCTCGGCCAGATCCTGCTCGCTGGCGCGAATGATGGTGGTGGGCTTGCGATCGGCCGGCAGGCGGCGGATTTCCGAAGGGCGGTTGCCCGAACCTTCCGCCGAGCCACTGCCGTCGGAGGCGTTGCCGGCCAGGGACAGGCTGGTCTGCCCGCCGGTCATGGTCAGGTAAACGTCGGCGAGAATCTCGGAGTCGAGCAAGGCACCGTGGAGTTCACGGCCGGAGTTGTCGACGCCATAACGCTTGCACAAGGCATCGAGGCTGTTGCGCTGGCCCGGGTGACGCTCACGGGCCATCATCAGGGTGTCGAGGATCGAGCAGTGCCGGGAAATGTCCGCGCGATCCATCTGCCCCATCAGGGCAAACTCGTTATTGATGAAGCCGACGTCGAACGCCGCGTTATGGATGATCAACTGGGCGCCGTTGATGAATTCGAAGAACTCATCGGCCACTTCGGCGAAACGCGGCTTGCCCTTGAGGAACTCGTCGGTGATGCCGTGGACGCCGATGGCGCCTTCGTCACTGTCGCGGTCCGGTTGCAGGTAGACGTGGAAGTGACGACCGGTGAGGCGCCGACCCATGAGTTCGACACAGCCGATTTCAATGATCCGGTGGCCGTCGGTCACCGGCATGCCGGTGGTTTCGGTATCGAGTACAACAGATCGGATCGCCATCAGGGTTCAGCTCTCAACGGTGTGGTGTGCAGTGTGGTGTGAGTCAAGGAGCGCGATGTTAACACGTCAGCCAGCATCAGCTCTGCTTGTAGCCCCGCACTTCGTCCACACCTCTATTGGCAAGCTGGTCGGCGCGCTCGTTACCCGGATGGCCGATGTGCCCGCGCACCCATTTCCAGGTGATGTCATGGCGGTTGCATTGCTCATCGAGCAATTGCCACAGGTCGGCATTCTTGACCGGCTCCTTGGCCGCGGTCTTCCAGCCGCGCTTCTTCCAGTTGACCATCCACTCGTTGATGCCTTTCATCACGTATTGCGAGTCGGTGACCAGCAGCACGTTGCAGCGGCGCTTGAGTTCTTCCAGGCCGCGAATGGCGCCCATCAGCTCCATGCGGTTGTTGGTGGTGTTGGCTTCGCCGCCCCACAACTCCTTCTCTACGCCCTTGCACACCAGCAAGGCGCCCCAGCCGCCGGGGCCGGGGTTGCCCTTGCAGGCGCCATCGGTGAAGAGTTCTACGCTATCGGTCATCGGTTACATCCATCAAAACGGGCAGGTCTGAAATCAAAAAAGTTCTACGGTTCGCTTTGCTTGCGGTTGACCTTGGCCATCGGCATCGGCACCAGTTTGCCCATGGGCTGGCGCAACACCTGGCGCACCGGCCGCAGCCCGACCACGATCTTGCGCGCCACCAATAAATAGAAGCCGCCACCCGACAGTTGCCAGGCCCCTGCGCGGCGTTCCCAACCGGCCAGGCGACCTTGCCACTTGGCCGAGGCAAGCGGCGGACGATAGCACCCGAAGCGGCGTTTCTCCAGCGCGAAGCCCAGCAGGTTGAGCCAGTCCCCGACCCGTGATGGCGAGATGCAGCGCGCCTGGCGCAGGCCATCATGGGCGAACACATGGCGCAGGCCCCAACTGCTCCAAGGGTTGATGCCGATAATCAGCAAATGACCACCAGGGCGCACGCTGCTCGCCGCTTCACGTAGCAGACCGTGGGGCGACAGGCAAAAATCCAGGCCATGCTGCAACACCACCACATCGGCGGCGTGCTCGCTCAATGGCCAGGCCTGTTCTTCGCAGACAATCTCCACCCCCGGCAACGGCGCGCCCAGGCGCACATTGCGTTGCACCTGGGGCGCCGCGGGCGGGGTCTGGGCCGACGGGCCGTAATGCACCAGGTAGCCGCCAAAGAAACGGCCCAGCTCGTCTTCGAGCATGCGCCGTTCTTCATCCAGCAGAAATTGCCCGATGGGCCCGGACAGCCATTCACGGGCTGCGCCGATCAGGGCCAGCCACTCAGGATCGGCCTGGGCGAACGCTTTATCAGTCATTGCATTCTCCAACTCGCCTAGACGTTCTAAGATGCACCAATGTGTTCAGCTTGGCGAATCGAAGAATGATACAGATCAGTGCCCTGCCCGCCTTCACCGATAACTACATCTGGTTGCTGCAGGACCCGCAGACCCAACGTTGTGCCGTGGTCGATCCCGGCGATGCCGCGCCGGTACTGGCCTGGCTCGAGCAAAACCCGACGTGGACCCTCAGCGACATCCTGATTACCCACCATCACCACGATCATGTCGGTGGTGTCGAGCAACTCAAGCGGGTGACCGACGCCAAGGTGTACGGCCCGGCCAACGAGACGATCCCGGCGCGGGACATCGCCCTGCAGGATAACGACCGCATCAGCGTGCTGGGCCGGGATTTCGATGTCTATGCCGTGCCCGGCCACACCCTAGGCCATATCGCCTTCTACCACCAGGGCGTGCTGTTCTGTGGCGACACCCTGTTCGCCGCCGGTTGTGGCCGCCTGTTCGAAGGCACGCCGGAACAGATGCACACCTCCCTCGAGCGCCTGGCCGCCCTGCCCGCCGATACCCTGGTGTACTGCACCCACGAATACACACAAAGTAACCTCAAGTTTGCCCAGGCGGTGGAACCGCAGAATGCCGACATCTCCGAACGGGTGGAAAACGTCCGGCAGCTGCGGGCCCGCGGCGAGATGACGCTGCCTTCCAACCTGGCCCTGGAAAAGCGTACCAACCCCTTCCTGCGTACCTCTGAAACATCCGTTAAACAAAAAGCGGACGAACGGAATGGTCGTGACAACCGCTCTGGGGCCGAGGTATTTGCTAGCTTGAGGGCGTGGAAAGATAAGTTCTAAAGGGATGCAATCTGATACGTAATTTCTGAATGGTTGACCGGAACCAAAGTGCTTTCTAGAATCGCCCGACATTTTTGCCCGGAACTTACTTCCAGCCAATGTCGTCATCTATTCGTAAAGCCAACCATTCAGACGCATTGACCCGCCTGGCTCAAGCTGTGGCGGTGGCTGTGTCCGCCACGCTGGCGGGCTGCCAATCGACAAATTTCGCCGCACAATCCACCGTGCAACCCAAGCCCAACCTTGCCGCCAAGATCAAACAGAAACCCGTCATCTGGCTTTCAGAGAAACCTGCTCCAGAAGTGCCCCAGGACGTGTGGGAACGCATGCGCCGGGGCTTTCAATTGCAGGACAACGTGGGCGTCAACCCGCGCATCGAGCAACAGCGCCTGTGGTTCGCCAGCAACCCGTCCTTCCTGGAGAACGCCGGTGAACGCGGCAGCCTCTACATTCATTACATCGTCGAACGCCTTGAAGAACGCAACATGCCCCTGGAGCTGGCGCTGCTGCCGGTGATCGAAAGTGCCTACAACCCGATGGCGTATTCGCGCAGCGATGCCGTCGGCCTGTGGCAGTTCATCCCCTCCACCGGGCGCTACTTCAACCTGCGCCAGACCCGCGCCTACGACGGCCGCCGCGACATCACAGCCTCCACCACCGCCGCCCTGGACTACCTGACCCGTCTGCACGACATGTTCAACGGCGACTGGCTGCTGGCCCTGGCCGCCTATAACGCCGGCGAAGGCACGGTGAGCCGGGCCATCGAGCGCAACGAGAAGCTCGGCCTGCCCACCGACTACTGGAACCTGCCCCTGCCCCAGGAAACCAAGGACTATGTGCCCAAGTTCCTGGCGCTGTCCCAGGTGGTGCTGGCCCCCGAGGCCTATGGCGTCAACCTGAACCCGATTGCCAATACGCCGTACTTCGAGGTGGTCGAGGTCAAGCAAAGCATGGACCTGTCGCGGGTTGCCGCGCTGGCCGAGATCGATGAAGACGAACTGTTCCAGCTCAACCCGGCGCTCAAGCAACGCACCACCCTGGATGGCCCGCAGCACCTGCTGGTGCCGAGTTCCAAGGCACAATTGCTCACCAGCACCCTTTCGACGATGAAGCCGGAAGAATTGCTGGCGATGCGCCCGAAAAAGCAGGTGTTCGACGAAGTCGAGACCGCCCGGGTGGCCGGCCGCACCCGCAGCTACAAGGTGCGCAGTGGCGACAACCTCACGCTGATCGCCAAGGCGAACAAGGTCGATGTACATGACCTGCAGCGCTGGAACAAACTCAACGGCCAGGCCCTCAAGGTCGGCCAGACCCTGGTGATGCAGGACACCCGCAAGCTGGTGGCCAAGGCCGACAGCAAGAAGCCGGTGCAGTACAAGGTCAAGAAAGGCGACTCGCTGTACATCGTCGCCAAGCGCTTCAACGTCGAGATGCAACATCTCAAGCGTTGGAACCCCCGTACTGGCCAGGCGCTGAAGCCGGGGCAGATGCTGGTGGTTTCCGGGCCGCGCTAAGGTTTCAAGAACCCCGGAGAACCAATGTGGGAGGGGGCTTGCTCCCACATTGGTTCTACATCATCCCGACTGGCTTTTTCCATCCGGAACAAGCTGTTACTGTACCGATCATAAAGCCCAAGCCGCCTGGATCGGATCCCTGACTTGAAGCGTCCCCTCCTTCTACTAATAAGTCTGGCCTTGAGCTTTGGTGCGAACGCGACAATAACCGAGAGCCACGGTTACACGCAGTTCGGCACGCTCAAGTACCCGGCCAAATTCACCCACTTCGATTGGGTAAACCCTGCAGCGCCGAAAGGCGGGACCTTGCGGGTCATGGCATTTGGCACCTTCGATACCCTCAACCCCTACACGTTCAAGGGTTCAAGCCCGGTTTCCACCCCCAACTTCCTGCAATACGGCGTCAATGAGCTGAATGAGCCGTTGATGGTCGGCACCGGTCAGTACGCGCCGTCCGGCGACGAGCCCACCTCCAGCTACGGGCTGATTGCCCAGTCGGTGGAATACAGCGAGGACCGCAGCTGGGTCGTATTCAACCTGCGTCCGCAGGCGCGCTTCCACGATGGCAAGCCGATCACGGCCTATGACGTGGCATTTTCCTATCGTACCCTGCTGACCGAAGGCCACCCCCAATACCGCACCAACCTGCAGGAAGTGGCGCGGGTGGACATCCTCAACCCTCACCGCATCCGCTTTGTGTTCAAGCGTGCCGGCAACCCATTGCTGATCCTGCGCCTGGGCGAATTGCCGGTATTGCCTCAGCACTATTGGAAAAACCGCGACTTCAAGGCGACCACCTTCGAACCGCCCCTGGGCAGCGGGCCGTACCGCATCAGCAAGATCACCCCTGGACGCCAGCTGGTGTTCGAACGGGTCAAGGATTACTGGGGCAAGGACTTGCCGGTCAACCAGGGCTTCTATAACTACGACAAGGTCGAGGTGGAGTTCTACCGCGACAGCGATGTGGCCTTCGAAGCGTTCAAGGCCGGCGAGTTCGACATTTATATCGAGCACCAGGCCAAGAACTGGGCCAATGGCTACAACTTCCCGGCGGTGAACCGTGGCGAAGTGATCAAGGCGCAGATCGCCCACCAGATCCCGACCCAAAGCCAGGGCCTGTTCATGAACACCCGGCGCCCGACCTTCAGCCAGACCAAGGTGCGCGAAGCCCTGGGGTTGATGTTCGACTTCGAGTGGACCAACCGCACCCTGTTCAGCAGCGCCTACAAACGCACGCTCAGCTATTACCCCAACAGCGAATTCGCCGCTACCGGGGTGCCAACCGGCCATGAATGGCTGATGCTCTCCCCCTACCGCGACCAGCTGCCGCCCAACCTGTTTACCCAAGCCTTCAGCCTGCCCCAGACCGACGGGCGCGGCATCCCCCGCGAAACCCTGCGCCGCGCCCTGGCGCTGCTGGGCGAAGCCGGGTGGAAGTTGTCGGGCCAACGCCTGCTCAACAAGGACGGGCAACCTCTGCGCTTCGAGATCCTGCTGGTCAACCCGAACCTGGAGCGCATCCTCCAGCCCTATGTCGAGAACCTGATCAGCATCGGCATCGACGCACGCCTGCGCACCGTCGACCGCGCCCAGTACAAGCAACGCCTGGATCAATTCGATTTCGACATGATCCTGATCACCCTCAACCAGACCTTGAGCCCCGGCCTCGAACAGTGGCAGTACTTCCACTCCAGCCAGGCTGCGATCAAGGGCAGCAAGAACTATGCGGGCATCACCAACCCCGTTGTCGATCACCTGCTGGAACAACTGCTGGCGGCGCAGACCCGCGAAGAACAACTGGCCGCCGGCCGCGCCCTGGACCGGGTGCTGCTGTGGCAGCACTACAGCATTCCCAACTGGTACCTCAACTATCATCGCCTGGCGTACCGCAACCGGTTCGCCTTTGTCACCACGCCGCCCTACAGCCTGGGCCTGAGCGCGTGGTGGCTGAAAGCTTCGGAGAAAGCCCAATGATGTATTTGCGCAACGTACTGCTCGGCAGCCTGTTGCTGTGCACCACGGCCCACGCCGCCCCGCAACACGCACTGACGCTGTACAACGAGCCGCCGAAATACCCCGCCGACTTCAAGCACTTCGACTACGTCAACCCGGACGCGCCCAAGGGCGGTACCTTCCGCGAGTCGAGCATGGGCGGCTTTGACAGCCTCAACCCGTTTATCAGCAAGGGCGTGCCGGCCGACAACGTCAGCCTGATCTACGACACCCTGGCCATGCAGAGCCTGGACGAACCGATCACCGAATACGGCCTGGTCGCCGGCAAGATCGAAAAAGCCCCGGACAACAGCTGGGTGCGTTTCTACCTGCGCCCCGAAGCGCGGTTCCACGACGGCCACCCGATCCGCGCCGAAGACGTGGTGTTCACCTTCCAGGAACTGATGAAGGAAGGCTCGCCGATCTACCGCACCTACTACGCCGATGTGGATGAAGTGGTCGCCGAAGACCCACTGCGGGTGCTGTTCAAGTTCAAGCGCACCAACAACCGCGAATTGCCGCTGATCCTCGGGCAACTGCCGGTGCTGCCCAAACATTGGTGGGCCACGCGGGACTTTGCCAAGGGCAACCTCGAGGTGCCCCTGGGCAGCGGGCCGTACAAGGTGGCCGAGGTCAAGGCCGGGCGCATGATCCGCTACGAGCGGGTCAAGGACTACTGGGCCAAGGACCTGCCGATCACCAAGGGTTTCTACAATTTCGACAACCGCATCACCGACTACTACCGCGACAGCACCGTGTCCCTGGAAGCGTTGAAGGCCGGGCAGTTCGACTACTGGCTGGAATTCAGCGCCAAGAACTGGGCCAATGCCTACAACATTCCGGCCGTGACCGAGGGCCGGTTGATCAAGGAAGAAATCCCCAACGGCAATCCCACCGGCATGCAGGGTTTTGTGTTCAATACGCGCAAGCCGATGTTCCAGGATGTGCGTGTGCGCAAGGCCATCAGCCTGTTGCTGGACTTCGAGTGGAGCAACAAACAGCTGTTCAACGGCGCCTACACTCGCACCCGCAGCTACTTCGAAAACTCCGAAATGGCCGCCACCGGCCTGCCCGGCCCGGATGAGCTGAAAATCCTCGAACCCCTGCGCGACAAGATCCCCGCCGAAGTCTTCACCCAGGCCTTCGAGCCGGCCAAAACCGACGGCAGCGGCATGATCCGCACCCAGCAACGCGAGGCCTACCAACTGCTGCAGGAGGCCGGCTGGCGCATCGTCGACGACAAGATGGTCGACACCACGGGCAAACCCGTGACCATCGAGTTCCTGCTGGCCCAGACCGAGTTCGAGCGCATCCTGCTGCCGTTCAAACGCAACCTGGCGGACCTGGGCATCGACCTGGTGATCCGCCGGGTGGACGTTTCGCAGTTCGTCAACCGTGTGCGTTCCCGGGACTTCGACATGATGGTGGGCAGCTTCCCGCAATCCACCTCACCGGGTAACGAACAACGGGAATTCTGGAAGTCCTCCAGTGCCGACAAACCCGGCAGCCGCAACTACATGGGCCTCAAGGATCCGGCGGTCGACCAGTTGGTGGAAGAACTGATCGACGCCGACTCGCGCAACAGCCTGATCGCCCATGCCAAGGCCCTGGACCGTGTGCTGCAGTTCGGTTACTACGTGATCCCCAATTGGCACATCAAGACCTTCCGCGTGGCGTACTGGGACCACCTCGGCCATCCGAAAACCCCGCCACGCTATGACGTGGGCACCGCCACCTGGTGGGCAAAGCCCAACGTAAAACCTGCCGTCCCCCTGGAAACGGCTACCGACACGAGCGCCGATGCGGCGAGCGGAGGCGATTAAATGCTGGCCTATATTGTTCGCCGCCTGTTGCTGATCATCCCGACGTTGTTCGGGATCCTGCTGATCAACTTCATCATCATCCAGGCCGCCCCCGGGGGGCCGGTGGAGCAGATGATCGCCAAGCTCGAGGGCTTTGAAGGCGCCACCAGCCGCATTGCCGGCGGCGGCGCCGAAGTCTCGGTGGCCGGTTCCAGCAGCTACCGTGGCGCCCAGGGCCTGGACCCGGCGTTGATCAAGGAAATCGAAAAGATGTACGGCTTCGACAAGTCGGCGCCGGAACGCTTGTGGATCATGGTCAAGAACTACGCCCGGCTGGATTTCGGCGACAGCTTCTTCCGTGACGCCAAGGTGATCGACCTGATCAAGGAAAAGATGCCGGTGTCCATCTCCCTGGGGTTATGGAGCACGCTGATCATGTACCTGGTGTCGATCCCGCTGGGGATCGCCAAAGCCACGCGACATGGCAGCCACTTCGATGTGTGGACCAGCTCGGCAATCATCGTCGGCTATGCGATCCCGGCGTTCCTGTTTGCGATCCTGCTGATCGTGGTGTTTGCCGGCGGCAGCTATTTCGACTGGTTCCCCTTGCGTGGGCTGACGTCCAACAACTTCGATGAGTTGAGCTGGGGCGGCAAGGTGCTCGACTACTTCTGGCACCTGGCGCTGCCCATCACCGCGCTGGTGATCGGCAACTTCGCGACCATGACCCTGCTGACCAAGAACAGCTTTCTCGACGAGATCAACAAGCAATACGTGATCACCGCCAAGGCCAAGGGCCTGACCAACCACCGGGTGCTCTACGGCCATGTGTTCCGTAACGCGATGCTGCTGGTGATCGCCGGCTTCCCGTCGGCGTTCATCGGGATTTTCTTCACCGGCTCGTTGCTGGTGGAAGTGATCTTCTCCCTCGACGGCCTGGGCCTGATGAGCTTTGAAGCGGCGATCAACCGCGACTACCCGGTGGTGTTCGGCACGCTGTTTATCTTCACCCTGTTGGGGCTGGTGGTGAAACTGATCGGCGACCTCACCTACACCCTGGTCGATCCGCGTATCGACTTCGCCAGCCGGGAGCATTGAGATGAACCTGTCCCCCCTCAATCGCCGCCGGTTCGAGCGGTTCAAGGCCAACAAGCGTGGCTGGTGGTCGCTGTGGCTGTTCCTGATCCTGTTCGGGCTGAGCCTGGGCGCGGAGCTGATCGCCAACGACAAGCCACTGGCGGTGCACTACGACGGCGACTGGTATTTCCCGGCGCTCAAGCGCTACCCGGAAACCACCTTCGGCGGCGAATTCCCCCTGGAAGCCAACTACAAGAGCCCGTATATCCAGGAACTGCTCAAGGCCAAGGACGCCTGGACCCTGTGGGCGCCGATCCCGTTCAGCTACCAGAGCATCAACTACGACCTGAAGGTACCGGCCCCGGCGCCGCCTTCGCGCGTCAACCTGCTGGGTACCGATGACCAGGGCCGCGATGTGCTCGCGCGGGTGATCTATGGCTTCCGTGTGTCGGTGCTGTTTGCCCTGACGTTGACGGTGCTCAGTTCGATCATCGGCGTGATCGCCGGCGCCTTGCAGGGCTTCTATGGCGGCTGGGTCGACCTGGCCGGGCAGCGTTTCCTGGAAATCTGGTCGGGCTTGCCGGTGCTGTACCTGCTGATCATCCTCGCCAGCTTCGTGCAGCCGAACTTCTGGTGGCTGCTGGGGATCATGCTGCTGTTTTCCTGGATGAGCCTGGTGGACGTGGTGCGCGCCGAGTTCCTGCGCGGGCGTAACCTCGAATACGTGCGCGCGGCGCGGGCACTGGGGATGCAGAACGGCGCGATCATGTTCCGCCATATCCTGCCCAATGCCATGGTCTCGACCATGACCTTCATGCCGTTCATCCTCACCGGCGCCATTGGCACCCTGACCGCCCTGGACTTCCTCGGCTTTGGCCTGCCGGCCGGTTCGCCGTCCCTGGGCGAACTGGTGGCCCAGGGCAAATCCAACCTGCAGGCACCGTGGCTGGGCATGAGCGCGTTTGCCGTGCTGGCGATCATGCTGAGTTTGCTGGTGTTTATCGGCGAGTCCGCTCGCGATGCCTTCGACCCGAGGAAATGAGATGAATCAGGACAATCTGATCGAAATCCGCGACCTCTCCGTCGAGTTCGTCACGGGCGAGCATCACCACCGTGTGGTCAACAACGTCAGCTTCGATATCAAGCGCGGCGAAACCCTGGCCCTGGTCGGCGAAAGCGGCTCAGGCAAATCGGTGACCGCCCACTCGATCCTGCGCCTGCTGCCCTACCCGCTGGCCCGGCATCCGTCCGGCACCATCACCTATTCCGGCCAGGACCTGCTGACCCTCAAGGAAAAGACCCTGCGGCATATTCGCGGCAACCGCATCGCGATGATCTTCCAGGAGCCGATGACGTCGTTGAACCCGCTGCACTGCATCGAGAAGCAGATCAATGAAGTGCTCGGGCTGCACAAGGGCCTGACCGGCAAGGTCGCGACCCGGCGCACCCTGGAACTGCTGGAACTGGTGGGCATCCCCGAGCCGTACAAACGGCTCAAGGCCCTGCCCCACGAACTGTCGGGCGGCCAGCGCCAGCGGGTGATGATCGCGATGGCCCTGGCCAATGAGCCGGAGTTGTTGATCGCGGATGAGCCGACCACCGCCCTCGACGTCACCGTGCAGCTGAAGATCCTGGAACTGCTCAAGGAGTTGCAGGCGCGTTTGGGCATGGCCTTGCTGTTGATCAGCCACGACCTGAACCTGGTGCGACGCATTGCTCACCGCGTGTGCGTGATGCAGCAGGGCTGCATCGTCGAGCAGGCCGAGTGCGAGACGCTGTTCCAGTCGCCCCGACACCCTTACACCCAGGAACTGCTGGCGGCGGAACCCAGCGGTGGCCCGGCCAGCAACGAAGTCGGCCCGCCGTTGCTGGAAGTCGATGACCTGAAAGTCTGGTTCCCGATCAAGAAGGGCTTCCTGCGCAACACCGTCGATTACGTCAAGGCGGTGGACGGGATCAACTTCAGCCTGCCCCAGGGCCAGACCCTGGGCATCGTCGGCGAAAGCGGCTCGGGCAAATCCACCCTGGGCCTGGCGATTTTGCGCTTGATTGCCAGCAAGGGCGGGATTCGTTTCGAAGGCCAGCAGCTGGACACGCTGACCCAGCAACAGGTGCGCCCGTTGCGCCGGGAAATGCAGGTGGTGTTCCAGGACCCGTTCGGCAGCCTGAGCCCACGCATGTGCGTCAGCGAGATCGTCGGCGAAGGCCTGCGCATTCACAGGATGGGCACTCCGGCCGAGCAGGAAGCGGCGATTATCGCGGCGCTCAAGGAGGTGGGCCTGGACCCTGAGTCCCGTCATCGCTACCCCCATGAGTTCTCCGGCGGCCAACGCCAACGCATCGCCATCGCCCGCGCACTGGTGCTCAAGCCGCGCCTGATCCTGCTGGACGAACCGACCTCGGCGCTGGATCGCACCGTGCAACGGCAAGTGGTGGAATTGCTGCGCAGCCTGCAGGCCAAGTACAACCTGACCTACCTGTTTATCAGCCATGACCTGGCGGTGGTGAAGGCGCTCAGTCACCAACTGATGGTGGTCAAGCAGGGGCAGGTGGTGGAGCAAGGCGATGCGCGAGCGATTTTCGCTGATCCGCAGCATGGGTATACGCGTCAACTGCTGGAAGCGGCCTTTCTGGTGCCCTGCCCGGAGCGCCTCTGAGCGATGAGCACGCCCACCTCTTGCGTGGGCATGCCTCGCCATTGGATCACCGTGGCCGCCTACTCGACCTACAGCAACTCGGGATGACGCAGGCTATCAAGCGCAGGTAAAAAACCTCGACCATGAAGCTCCGCTCAAGAGCGTTTTCTTGGGCAACCTTGAAACGGAACTTCATTCATGTACGAATTTGCCCCGCTGATTGCCGCTGCGGCGACCGAGCCACTGCCTGCCAGCCCCGTCTTGTTTGCCACCCAGGATGATCTGAAGCTGATCAACAGCCTGGTTGCACTGCTGTCACCCGCCGTACCGCACAATTGGACTCTGCTGGGGCCTCCCCCGTTGATCGCGGTCGACCGCAATTCCAGGCTTGGCCAATGGATGGTGCTGTTCGGCAAGGCTATCAACCAGAGCGTGTTCCTGGCATGGGCCGACGCGCAGCACTTGGAGTATCGAAGCATCAAGGTCATGGGAGGCTCCCTGCACGCCAATGTCATTCACGAGGACCAACTGACTTCCAGGGCCTTTCATCTTCATGACGACCCAGGCTGGCTGGAAGTGTCCGCGCCGATCCTGGGCATCTCCGAGATCATTGATCCCAACCAACTGGGCGTGCCCTATATCGACTTGCCAAACGGCCACAGTACGTTTGAATTGCCACTCGAGTTGACGCTGGCGTTCTACGGCTACACGTTGCCCAAAAACCAGATCCAGGCACGGATGATTGTCGATGAGCTGCAGGCCTACCATGCCTTTCCAACGATGGGTGACAATGGCCACGCGCAGTCGGCGACACGCCATGAAATGCACGCCCAGCACCTGGATTTGCTGCAACTGGCCGATAACCTCGAGCAATGCATGGCCAGCGCGGCAGCCGCGGATGAACCCCATGACAGCTATCTCGCTTACCGCCACCGCCTCACGCTGAGGTCTGACTCTTTCGTAGCCCACACCTTGAAAGAGGCCGCGCAATTACTGCAGAGCGTGATCAATTCGATCGAGTTCACGCAAACGTTCCCGACTGCGTTGGGCCCCGATGAATACTTTATTTATTCCGGCGAGGATCATTCCCTGCGTGCCTCATCCGCAGAACTCCAGGGGATCAGCATCAGCCTGCGTACACACCTGGGTGGTGCGCCAGTGGCGGGTCGGCTGATTCGCCTGGCGCAATATGCATCGTTGCTGGGAGAACAGGTAGCCTCCAATAACAGCCTGAGCCTGGCAGAGCTCATGCACTTCTACGCCATCGAGGTCCCCCTCCAGGCCAGCGATGTGCACGCCCTGATCACGCGCCTGCGCCAGTCATCCGTGCCTGGGCAGCCGTACTGCAGTGAAGCGGCCCAGGATGCGCAATGGCTCAAGCGCAAACAAAACAGCCTGAGCGCCCTGAACAACTTTAATCGCCTGCAGACAGAGTTGGAGCGCGTCAGCGCTGGCAAACAACCCGATGAAAAGGTTGAGCTCGACGATACGGTCGAGCTGGACACTGACTCGATGTTCTACCAGTTGCTGGAGGAGAGCGCCGAAAAACTGCTGATGATGATCAAGCACAGATCATTTGTCGCCATTTGCGTGAAACGCGGTATCGACGACGAAAAGGCGCTGGTACTGCTGACTGAAGAGGGGTATGTAGGCGCGGACGACAGGGACGGCATGCGCAGAAGCCTCACGGACGATATCGTCTCCAGTCCAGCGCTCAAGCGCTATCTCACGCCCTTGCAGGAGCTGGCCAAACACTTGGGTGGCGAGCTGCGCAGTGATATGAAGGCCACCCTCAAGCAGTTGATGAAGTTCCTGCGCATGACCGAAGTGAAGACAGCGGACCAGGCCCAACAGGCAGCGCACTACCTGAGGGCCGTCAGGGCTGCTACACCACGGCTGGGCAACTACTGGCAGGGCCTGGGCCAGCCGCAGCCGTCATTGCTGACCTTATCCAGCGCACAACGCCGACAGGTATACGAAGCGCAACAGGCGTTTGCACAGGCGCAGGGAGCGCCCCTGTTCAAGTGGCTCGGCGAACCTTGTTGGGCGGGCAAGAGCGCCCCCAGGATCCGCGCCGAAGCGGACATGCTGCTGAACCAGATGGTGCAGAGCTCGCGCAGCCAGCTATTGGTCGAGCGCCTGAACACCCTCGTCATCTGGTCCGATGCCGCACTGCACGGTACAACGCCACAACAGCGTCGACAAACACTGCTGCTCAGCGCACTGATTCTGAGCCTGGACGAACAGGCCGGCACACAACGCAACCTGGTCGGCGGGCTGGCCATCGACACCGATTACTACTGGGGTGACAACTGCGCACTGGTGCGCAGCAATCTGGAAGCCCTCCTGCGCCAGACCCTTCTGGAGGGTGCCCCATTGGCCGCGCATTTGCTGCTCAGTGGCAGCGCGCCACAATTGCTGGTGCGCAACATCCCCGAAACCCTGCCTTACCTGTGTAACCAGAACTGGGTCGTGTTCAAGCAGTTCGTTGATTTCATCGAGTTGAAAACCCCTGGCGCCAGCCGGTACATGACACTTGAGAACATCATGACTCTGGTCCATAACCCTGCCACGACGCTCAACCGGGAATTCTGGGCGCTGCCTCCTACGGTCGATCCCGTCCTCGACTGGGCGCGTGCCAATGGCGTGGTGGATACGACGGACACGGACCTGCCCTTTAAAGGCGAGCTCGCCGTGCGCACCTATGAGAAACAGAAGCGCACACTCAACGATGCCTTCGGATCGCTGCACACTCCCTATCCGGATCAGAAGGAGGCGGCATTGAGGTACCTGCGTGAGGTCTATCCGGATAACGCTCACCTGGACAAAACCGTGTTCATGCCGGCGCCCTTCCTTCCGCCCGGTATTCGCTATCCGCAAGTCAGCACCCAGGATATTTCCTTTTCCCTGGCCGAACTGTATCTGGCCGGTGAGTTAAAGCACATGGAACGCTGGAGGGCGATTCAGCCACAGGTACGTGTCAACAGGTTTTCGCCACCCTTGAGAACGCTCAAGGACCACAACGCCGATGAAAACTTCCATGCCGCGCTCGAATCCCTACGTGAGAGCTATGTCGTGTACATTGCCTACCTGCTGTCCTGCCTGCCGCTGCCCAGGCGCGTCAGCCTGGAGCAGGGAAACATCGAGCTGTACCTGCTGCGCAAACCATCTCCCTCTGCGCGGGACACGATGATCACCGCACATTTTGGATGCCTGTTGCGTGTTCGCTACCAGCGGGATCGCTACCTGCTGCAACTGCTTCCCAGGCAGATGCTGGTCACGCAGCTGGCCAACCCGCCATCCGGCCTGCTGAATGACCCGGTCGCCCCAGGCCCTGTTCAGTTGCAGATCGATTGGAGCGCTTATCTCAACGGTTCCGAACCCGTGGCGGACGCCAGTTCGCAGGTCCTGCTCCATCCCCTGGACACCACCCTCATAACGGATACCCAGGGTGACCCCGCCCCCATACCGAAGTCCTGGCAATCGGCACGACTCGAAGCGATTGCCAGGATGGTCGTTGACCAATGCCTGCTCAGTAACCACCGGGATCTGAGCGAGTCCACGCAGAACCTCAACAATGTGGAAAAGGTCCTGATGATCAACAAACGCCGAAACGAGCGTTTGCACAATCTCAAACCCTATTAAGTCATCGGCTACCCAAACGCCAGGGTCTGTGCAACGATCCGTTTCTGATCTTGACTGCCCTGGAGTCGCGCCCATGACACCGCCCGCCCCTTTCCCCGCCGCACCGCGCTTCTGGCGCGACGAGCGCCTGCCGTTCATCGAAGCGCGCACCATCGCCGACGGGCGCAAGGTCACTTACACCCGTCACGCCCATGAGCATTTCTCCATCGGCGCAATCACCACCGGGCGCAGCTATTACCATTACGGCACCGATACATTCCAGATCAGCGCCGGCACCGTGGTGTTGATGAACCCCGGCGATGTGCATGCCTGCAACCCTATCCACGACCAGCCCTGGTCCTATCATATGCTGTACCTCGACACGCCCTGGCTGACCGAGCTGCAGTACCAATTGGGCTTCAGCACCGACCAGGGTTATCGCCCGTTCAATACGCCGCATACCCGTGACCCGCTGCTGTACAGCGGCTTGCTGGCGTTGTACCGGATGCTGGTGAACGAGCAGGCCGAATTGCTGCAAAAACAGAGTGCGCTGGTGAGTTACTTCAGCGAAGTCCAGCAGCGCCTGAACCCTTCACCCACACCGATGCGCGAGGTCAACCACAAGCTGGAGCGGGCCGCCGAGTACATCCGTGCGCACTGCACCGAGGCGTTGAAACTCGAAGACATCTGCCTGGCGGCCGAACTGTCGCCGTCGTACCTGATCCGCGCCTTCAAGCAGTACTACGGGCTGACGCCCCACGCGTTCCTGGTCAACCAGCGCATCCAGTTTGCCCGCACCCAGCTGCGCAAGGGCGAGTTGATCGCCGACGTGGCGCTCGCCGCGGGCTTTGCCGACCAGGCGCACTTCCAGCGCACCTTCAAACAGCATTTCGCCGCCACCCCGGGGCAATACCGCGAGGTGCTCAAGCCATCAGCAAATAACCCACACTGGCCACCAGCAACGCGGCCATCGAGCGGTTGAACAGGCGCACGCCTTGGGGATTGTCCAGGTAACGGCGCAGAAAAGTCCCGGCATAGGCCCAGCACGCCACCGACAGGTAGCAGATCACCAGGTAGAGACTGGCAAACAGCCAGACTTGCCGCCCATCCCCGTCGGCCACAAACAGGCCCATGCCCGCCACACAGGCCAGCCAGGCCTTGGGGTTGAGCCATTGCATGATCGCGCCGTAGAGCATGGATGGCGCCGTCGCGCTGCCCTCCGCGTCGAGCTCGCCGTTATCCACCGCCAGTTTCCAGGCCATGTACAGCAGGAACGCGACCCCGCCCCACTGGATCAACTGGGTCAGGATGGGCCAGCGCACCAGCACCTCGTGCAGCCCCAGGCCGATCAGCACCAACAGCAAGGTAAAGCCAACGGCAGCGCCGAACACATGCTTCTGGCTGGCGACAAAACCGAAGCGCGCGCCTGAACTCAGGGCGACCACGTTGACCGGTCCCGGCGTGATGGACGTGGCCAGGGCGAAGGCGGCCATGGAAATGATCAAACTCATTGCGGTTCCCTTTTTATGATGAGGCGTAAACAGGGTTCCACGGTATAAGGCCGGGTCAAATAGGTATTGAACAAAATCACCCTGGGACGTGGATCACACAGTCTTCGACGTCACACCCCCGTCCATCCTCAGCCAGGATCTCGACCTAGTGCAGTGGCTTGGGCAAAGGTGTGTGGATGCCGGCGTTCAACGCTGCGTGGGGATGCGGATGTCGCCATCACGGCATTGGGTTTTCACACTGCGCGGGCAACCGGCGAAGGCCAGGTCCTTGGTCAGGCACACACGCACTTCCGACAACTCCTTGCCTTTGCAGATCACCGCCAGCCCATGGTTGCCCATGCGCGGGTTGCTTTCGCGAAACAGCGCCTCGATCTCGCGGGCCGATAACGACGGTGGCGTGTTGAACGGTTGCAGTTGCGCAGGGATGGCAACCACGCCCAGCGCCGCATCGGTTTTCTCCAGGTACGCCAAGGGTTCCAGCCCGCTGCAGGTGCCGTGCTTGGCCCATTCGTGGGTGAGCAGCGAGCGCGTCGGGAACAGCGCCGCGCCCTTGTCCATCTCTTCGCGGCTCAAGCGCGATTGCGGCGCGCAGGTCGCCGGCCACCCTCCCCGCGCGTATTGCGGCCACAAGCCGTGCAGCACAAAGCCGTAGCCCTTGCCCGAACACTGCTCGTTGTCCGGGTGCGTCAGGCAGAAGGTCGGCGACCATGACAGCGACAATACATAAAAATCAAATTCCCCAGGCGTCCCTTGGCTACGCGGGGCCGCCATCGCCGTGGTGGCAAGTGCCAGCCACAGGACCATCCAGTATTTCATTCCGCTATTCCTTGGAAAATCATCCCGGCAGATTGGGGTTACGTTGCAGAACCTTGTCCAGGATCCGATCGGTCTTCAACGCCTCGATGGCCAGCGAAGGATGCTCGGCTTCGCCGCGAATATGCGCGTTCATGGCCACTACGTGGTGCCATTGGATATGCGGGTGGCATGGCACTTCCAGCACCTCGTTGGTCTCGCCCTCCAGGTGGAGCGGCTGGTCTTCGAAGACCGAGAACTGGATGCGCCCACGGCTGCCGATCAACTCGACCCGGTCCTCACGGCGGTCGGCGACGAAGTTCCAGCAGCCCATGCCCAGCGCGCCCGAACTGAAGGTCCAGCAGGCCGTCACGGCATCCTCGGCGGCATAGTGCCCGGCCTGTCGTGCGGTAAAGCCCGCGACCTCGACAATATCCCCGGCCAGGTACTGGAACAGGTCGAAACCGTGGCTGGCCAGGTCGGCAAAGTAGCCACCACCGGCAATGGCCGGGTCGGTGCGCCAGTTGGCGGCGCTGGCATCCTCGGCGGCCGGGGGGTTGCACAGGGTCCAGGTCAGCTGGCGTAACGTGCCGATGCGCCCGTCCTGCAGCCACGCGCGCACCTGCTGGAAGCGTGGCAGCGAGCGCCGGTAGTAGGAAACAAACAGGTGCAGCCCGGCACGCTCGAAGGTGCGCTGCATCAGCGCGCTCTGTTCGGCATTCAGCGCCATCGGCTTCTCGACACAGCAATGCTTGCCGGCCGCCGCCACCATCAGGCTGTATTCCAGGTGGCTGTCGGGCGGCGTGGCGATGTACACCGCGTCCACTTCGGGGTCGTTGATCAGTGCCTGGGCGTCGGTGTAGTAACGGGCAATCCCATGGCGCGATGCATAATCGCGCACGGCCTCCTCGCGCCGCCCCATCACGGCCACCAGCGCCGAACCTGGCGCTTTGTAGAAAGCGGGTCCACTCTTCAACTCAGTGACACTGCCACACCCGATCATGCCCCAACGTACGCTGCTCATCTGTTTTCCTCGCCCGTTTTCATCAATCGGGCAAGTATCCACATCCCCACCGCGGCGCGCCATAACCACTTAGCATGACAATTGCATTACACTTTTATGACACTCATCCCGCTGCGGGGGCACAGACGATGAAAATACGCGCAACGGTCATTTGCGAACACGAGGGGCATATCCTCTTCGTGCGCAAGGCCAGGTCAAAATGGGCCTTGCCGGGCGGCAAGGTGGAACGGGACGAGCGCCCGGTCGGTGCGGCCGAACGGGAGCTGGAAGAAGAAACCGGATTGAACGTGGACGGGCTGCTGTACTTGCAGGAGCTTAAAGCCCGCGACACCGTGCACCATGTGTTTGAAGCCTCGGTAGTGAATATCGCGGATGCACGGCCGCTGAACGAAATCGTCGACTGCCAGTGGCACGCCTATAGCGCCGTGGACGAACTGGACACCACCGACGCCACGCGGCACATCGTCAAATCCTTTCTGCGTCGCCTGTAATTCAGCACGCTGCCCGCGATGGCGCAATTCTAGCTTGACCCCGCCATTCGCTTAGGATTTGACGAACGTGGCAGCTTCGTCACGCCGCTGAAAGCAAAACTCAGTAAGAGATCTGAGACGGAGCGTTTGCCGCTGCGGATTCTGCTTCCGGGCGTTTCACTCGTATGTGCTCAGCCATGCCGTCCGTTTGCGCGCCTCCGAAATCTGCAATCGCGTCTAAAGAATTGGACTGTGCAACAGGTGACTGCGAGCCAGCTAATTTAGAGATATCGGTCATCGTTCCTACCTTCTTACTCTACCCAACGGAATGTGGGGTTTCTTTGAGCGCTATCTCTGTGGCTTGTCAGAATATCCAGTTCCATGAAAGGGCTCTTGCTTACGCTCTCGATTGATTTAATCCCTCGCAATGGCGGCTTGCTTCCTTCCGGTTCGCGGTGTGTTTGCCTGCCCCCGCAAGTACAACGCTTCCACCAGCCTTTGCCGCTCGTCCCACGTCAAGGTTTCGGCAAACTGCGCCAATGTGCCGTCCACCAAGGCCCTGAGCGCCGCGTCGGCCTCACGCGCCTTGGCTAATTGCGCCTCCAACACATCACGCTTCAACGTCGGCGCTTCCAATTGCTTGATCACCCCCAGCCGCGCCTCACGCCCGGCCATGATCAGCGGCTGGCTGTCGTCGCGATTGCGGCGCAGCAGTTGGCGCAGTTCCCTGCGCCGCTCCGGCGGCAACTTGACCATCGCCTGGCGCAGGCCGTGCTGGTTAACCACCACTTCGGCAGGCCGGGCGTTGGCCATCCAGTGGTAGAGACCGCCGCCCACCCCACCGATCAAAAATACGTTGAGCAGGATCGAGACAAACAACCACGGTTTCAGGGATCTGGCGGTCATTGTTCGGTTTCCTCGGCGTTGACGCTGAAGACGACTTCCGCGTCGCCTTGATCAAAGACACTGGGCAGCACGTCGGAGGACAACATCGGCAGCGGCACGCTCATGGACGCCACCAGCATCCCGGTGACGATGCCGGCAATGCCCGCACCGACAAGGCCGGCGGGCGATAACCAGTTGGCATAGCGTGACCAGAATGAGCGTGGGGCGGATTGGCGTATCTGCCGGACCAGCGCCGGGTCGGGGAACGCCAGTTGATGGCTGTCCAACTGGCTGTCGAGCCAACGTGCCTGCTGCAAGGCTACACGGGCATGGACGTTGCCGTTGTCGAGCAGCGCCTGGGCCGTTGCCCGTTCTGCCGCGGGCCAGCGACGCAGGTCCGCCCCATAGACGTCGGCCAGGTACACAAAGCGTTCGGGTGTCATGATGTTCCCCTTCCTGGGCGGGCGAGCCCGGGTGTATCGGCAAGTTGGCTGCGCAACTGGCGTCGGGCCCGCGACAGCAGGCTCTCCAGTGCCTCGACGCTGATATTCATCAGGGCCGCGGCGTCGATGTTCGACAGCTCCTGGTAGTACTGCAACACGATGGCTTCGCGCTGGCGTTCGGGCAAAGCCGCCAACGCGGCGGCCATGCGTGCACTGCGGTCCTGGGTCTCCAGTTGCTCTTCAGGCGATGGCGAGCTGTCCGCCACTTCCACCGCCGCCTCATCGCTCAGTGGGCGCTCCTTGCGTCGCCGCAAGCGGTCGTGGCACAGGTTCAGCGCGACCCGATGCAACCAGGTGTCGAAACGCGCCTCGCCACTGCGCCAGTGGGCGGCCTGGCGCCAGATGCGCAGGAAACTTTCCTGGGCCACGTCCTTGGCCTCGTCGGCGTCCCCCAGGATCCGACTGGCGAGCGCCAGCAAACGCGGGAGCTTGCGCGTCACCATTTCGTTGACGGCGGCAGGTTCGTTATTGCCGATACGCGCCAGCAGCTCAACGTCCGGATCAGTTTCGTTCAATCGGGCAGTTCTCAGGGCCAAGGGTCAGGGTTCAGCGGATCCAATGCCCTTCGCGCCAGTACCAGTTCGGGCCATGGGCTTCCCAATGGCCAGGCTCCCAGCGTGCATGACGCATCACGGGCTGCCAGTGGCCCGGCACCCAGCCGTAACCGCGCCCTTCCCAGCGCCAGTGGCCAGGGTCCCAGGCATAGCCGGGGCGCTCGGCCGGGATCATTTCCACACGTTGAGGCGGCGGCGCCTGCTGGATGATGATGTCGGTCTGGGCAAACGTCGGGGTGCTGACAAACGCGGCGAAAACCAGCGGAACAAGCACGGTTAAACGCAATGTGGCCAGGGCTCTCATGGCAACTCCTCCATGCAACCCGCGAAAGTGCAGGTTGCTGATGGGTTGAACGGCGCGTGCACAAAAATCCGTCGCCGGCTGCGCAGATTTTTTCAGCAGGGGGCGAGACCAGTATTGCTCAGGGGTTGGCGGGGCTTGATGAAATGTTTGAAAGGCGTGCGACGGATTTTCGCCGGTCGCCGCGTTGAAGGATTAACCCCGGCCAACCCAAGAGGAAACACCATGTACCGTCGACTTACCCTGCTGGTTGCCGCTGTGCTGATCGTCAGCCTCAGCGGCTGCGTGATCGTGCCGGAACACCGTCATTGCTGCTGGCGTTACTACGGCGCAGTGGACGCGCCAAGCCATGCTGTCATCGGCTAGCTGGCCACCACCATGCTCGTCACACGACCTCTCGTCTGCTGCCTCGGCAAGCGCTTGACTCCCACCGTCGATCACACGACGCTCTGGGCACTTAGCCATCATTCGAGCCGTCCACCATGAGCATTGCCCCTCCGAGCCAGCCCGACAGCGACGTATACCGCACGCTGCTGGAATCGACCAAGGCCATCCCGTGGCGTATCGACTGGCAGAGCATGACCTTCAGCTATATCGGCCCGCAGATCGAAACGCTGTTGGGCTGGACCCCGCAAAGCTGGGTCAGCGTCGACGACTGGGTCTCGCGCATGCACCCCGATGACCGCGAATACGTGGTGAATTTCTGCGTGTCGCAATCCCGTGCCGGGGTGGACCATGAAGCGGATTACCGGGCTCTGACGGTGAACGGCGACTATGTATGGATCCGCGACGTGGTGCATGTGGTGCGCAAGGACGGTGAAGTCGAGGCGCTGATTGGCTTTATGTTCGATATCAGCGAACGCAAGAAGACCGAAGAACACCTGGTGCGCCTGCAAAAACAACTCGAGGAATATTCCTACCAGGATGGCCTGACCGGCATTGCCAACCGGCGCATGTTCGACACCGTGCTCGAGCGCGAATGGACCAGCGCCCAGCGCAGCCAGTTGCCACTGTCATTGATCATCCTGGATATCGATTTTTTCAAGCAGTACAACGATCACTATGGCCACATCAAGGGCGACGAATGCCTGCGCCAGGTCGCGCATACCCTGTCACTGGCCGCCAACCGGCCGCGGGACTTCATCGCTCGCATCGGCGGTGAGGAGTTTGTGTGGTTGTTGCCGGAAACCGACGCGGCGTCGGCCAAACAGGTCGCCGTACGTTGCCTGCACCTGATCCGCCAACAACAGATCGATCATGGCTTTTCAGCGGTGTCGAACCTGCTGACCCTGAGCCTGGGCGTAGGTACGCGCATCGTCAAACCCGACAGCCCGATGCTGGGTTTTGTCGAAGATGTCGACAAGTTGCTCTACCGGGCCAAACGCAACGGGCGGATGCGTGCGGAGTTTGCAGAAGGTGAAGTTTGACGCCGGGGGTTAAATTCCAGGCAAAAAAAATCCCAAGTAGCTGATGGAAACTTGGGATTTAAAAATGCATAAACCGTGGGAGGTGAACGCCCGGCTATAGTAACCAGTGTAAAAAGCTGTAACAAGAAAATTTTATATCCTTTCGTCGGATTAAAAGCATTGTAAGTCCTTCAATAACCACATGTTTTTTAAGGTGGCGAAGCATATAAGTGCCACTTTTTGGTGCAACTACCGCCGATATTTCCACTTATAAAAAAGGGTTATTAGTTAAGGCGGCGTGGCACTCTTCGACCCGTTCTCCCCCAATTGCTTGCAGGTATCGCGAAGTTCCAGACCCGCGGAGGTGGCCACACTGGCGACCCGCTCAACCTGCCGGCAAAGTGCCAAACGCTCGGCCGCTTCTTCGCGCTGGCGATCCGCCTTGGCGTTGAGCTGCATGAAATAGCCCCCGAGCAACATCGCGACACACAGCACGCCAAGCGCAAAATAGCGCAGGCTGTTGGATAAAGGGGGGGGGGCCGGGGTCACGGGCTTACCCTGCCCGGCTCTGTTTTGACAGCAAACCTGGAGCGCCTCGGGCAGCCCCCTCCCGGGACCGGCGTCGCGGCGCGAATAAGCGTGTGCATACCTGCCTCCTCTACCAAGGGAGCAATTGTATGCAAATAGAAACATCGGTTTGTCGTGGTTTTGTAAAGCCTGCACTCGATTACTTGCGTGCCACTTTGTAACGCACGCAATCCTGATAGAAACTCTGGCGAATCGCTTCGGGCTTGAGCCGTGAACGACTGTCATAGGTCTGTTCGGTGATGCCCATGGCCATCATGCGCATCCAGGATTTACTGAACTTGATGGTCTGGATCTTCTGCCGCGCGGCGTACAGCGACACCCCCGACAGCTTGAGCTCCTGGGCCCTGGCGGCGGTGCCGGCGCCCCAACTGCACATGTACTTGTCACCCTCGCGCAGCTCCCGTGCCTGCACGGCAGCCGCGCCGCCGGCCAGGGAGCAGGCGATCAGCATGATTCCAACAGTGCGCATTTGCTTCCTCACCTAACCACCTGAAAATAAAAGCGATTCTGGCGAGAATTTTGTTACAAAGGGGCCATTAAATTGCCTTATCGTCGTGCCATCACCATTGGTAGGTCGCACTCGCCTGCACGGTGCGCTGCGAGCCGTACCAGCACCACGAGTAGGAATAGCACGACGCGACGTACTCTTTGTTCGCCAGGTTGGTGGCGTTCAGGGCCAGGCGCAGGTTGTCCTTGAGGTTGGCGATGTTCGGAATGTCGTAGTGCACCGCCGCATCGAACAGGGTGTAGCCCGGCACCTTCAGGGTGTTGGCGGTATCGCCCCAGGACGAACCGACATACCGCGCACCCGCGCCGGCACCGAAGCCCTTGAGGTTGCCATCATGGAAGGTGTAGTCAGCCCACGCCGACGCCGTGTGGCGCGGTACCGCATAGGTGGTGGTGCCCTCGGCGTTGATGGCCGGGCCTACGCCGATATCGCTGATGGGAGCGTAACGCACGGTGTTATTGGATTTGCTGATGCGGTTATCCAGGTAGGCATAGGCCGCCGTGATGTCCAGGTTGTCATTGAGGCTGGCCTTGCCTTCCAGTTCAAAACCACGGGATTGCACTTCGCCGTCCTGGCTCTGGCAGCGACCGCTGCCGCACAGATGGGTGGGGTCCGGGTCGGTGGTGAGGACGTTGGTCTGGCGCAGGTCGAAGATCGCCGCGGTGATAAAGCTGTTGCTGCCCGGCGGCTGGTACTTGATGCCGATTTCATACTGCTTGCCTTCTGTCGGTTTGAATACCGATCCGCCGTAACCGGTGCCCGACTGCGGGTTGAACGACTCCGCATAGCTGGCATAGGGCGCCAGGCCGTTATCGAAGAGATAGACCAGGCCAATACGCCCGGTAAAGGCCTTGCTGTCCAGGGAGGACTGGCTCTTGGCCCCGGTGCGCAAGGTCTTGGTGGTGCTGTCGGTGCTGGCCCAGTCATAACGACCGCCGAGCAACAGCACCCATTTGTCCCACTTCATCTGCTCTTGCAGATAGACACCGGTCTGTTCGCTGCGTGACGTACCGTCGGTGGTGTACGCCGGTACCGGCACGGCCGCGCCATACACCGGGTTGAAAATATCCAGGGTCGGCCCGGCGGTATACGTCCCTGAGCCGGACAAGGTATCGGTGCTGGTGTTCTGGTAGTCGAGCCCCATCAGCAGGGTGTGTTGCAGTGGGCCCGTGTCGAATCTGGCCTGCACCTGGTTATCGAGGGTGTAGGCATCCATGTCGACATCACTGGCAATGGTGGAACGTCGAATGGTGCGGTAATCCGCCATCAGGTAGTTGCTGTAGAGGCTGCGATACCGTCCTTCGCTGCGCAGGTAACGCGCGTTCTGGCGCACCGTCCACACATCGTTGACGTGATGCTCGAAGGCCCAGCCGATGGAGTAGTACTCGCGATCGCTTTTCTCGAAGTTCTTTTCGCCGTCGTAGAAGTCCACGTCGATGCTGCGCCCGGTCGGGCTGTGCAATACCGAGCCCCAGGCCGGCACCGAACCGTAGGACGCGCCCTTGGGGTCCTTCTGGAAATGCCCGAGCAAGGTCAGCGAGGTGTCTTCGTCCGGCCGCCAGGTGAACGCGCTGGACAACGACTGGCGACGGGTTTCGGTGTGTTCGACCTGGCCATCGGCATCGTCGAACAGCCCCGCCACGCGGTAGGAATACACGCCTTGATCGTCAATCGGCCCGCTCAAATCGAAGGTGGTGCGCTTTTTGTTAAAGGTGCCGTATTCGACGCCCACTTCATGGAAGGGCGTATCCAGCGGGCGCTTGCTGACCATATTGATCACCCCGCTCGGCGTGCCCTGCCCGTACAGCACCGACGCCGGGCCGCGCAGCACTTCGACGCGCTCCAGGTCAAAGGCATCCTTTTGCGGCAAGGCATCACGGCTCGACGGCATGCGCAGGCCGTCGAGGTAAGTGGCCGGGGCAAACCCACGAATGGTCAATTGGTCGAGACGCGACGCCGTGGCACCGCGGGTTTCCGGGATGACCGCGGCACTGTAGCGCAGGATCTGGTTGAGGCTCTCGGCGTTCTGCGCACGCATCTGGTCTTTGGTGACGATGGAAATCGACTGCGGGGTTTCGATCAGCGCGGTATCGGTCTTGGTGCCCGACAAACTGCGCGTAGCCACATAACCGGACACCGGCCCGGTAGGGCTTTCGGCCTGGTACGCGCCGCTGATGGTGGTGGCCTGCAGCTCCATGGCACCGCCGTTATCCGGGATGGCTTCCAGGCGGTAGCGGTCGGCCGAGAGCTTCAGCGCCTGCAGGCCGCTGCCGGCGAGCAACTGGGTCAGCGCCACGTCGGTGGCGTACTGCCCGCTCAAGCCGTTGCTGCGTTTGCCGCGTGCCAGGCTCGCATCAAACGCCAATACCAGGCCCGCCTGCTCGGCCAGGCTGTTGAGCGCCTGGCTCAAGTCACCGGCCGGAATCTGGAAGCCGCGTACAGCACTGCGGCTTTCTTCGGCGAAGGCGGATTGGACGTTCAGCAACGGCACGGCGGCAAAAGCCAACGCCACTGACAGGGCCAGTGGGTGCAAGGGGCGAGCAAGGCGCGACATGGGAAATCCTGGGTAATAGAGGTTCTATTAACCATGACGGCCAGGTCGGCAAATCGGGCAAGGATGAGAGCAGTTTTTATTTGAGCGGCGTAGATCGGTGTGTTGTGTTTCCCTCATTAACCCCACGCCACCACCAACAACCCCACCCCCAACGCCAGGCACAACGGCGAATAGAACCACGTATCCCACCGCGCAAACCGTGACCCGCCGACCTTCTTGAAAAACCCCACCAACTCCGAATCCCCAATCGCCCTGGCAAACATCAGCAGGGCGATCGCGCTGATTCCCCATTGCAGCGCCGCATGGGAGACCGCCGAAAAGTACAGCCCGGCCCGCAGGCACACCAGCAGCGCAATGCCGACCAAGCCCATCGCCACCAGAAAGGTACCCAGCGCCGAGGGCTTGAATGCAGGGCGAGGCCCGCTGGCGAATTCGCCGGGCAGTTGGGGGATGGCGGCGAGGCTGCCGAGTTTGCCGCCGGCAGCCCAGTACAGGTGCACCATGCTGATGCAGGTAAAAACGCCGACGATGCATCGTGCGATGACAAAGCTCATGGCGGGTTCTCCCTGAAAGGTGCGAGACAGGATAGTCGCCCTGGGATTTTTTGCAGGCATTTCGTCGGCGGCTGATGGTAAAGTGCCGCCCCATGAAACTCGCCCGCGCCGACCGCTCGCTCATTGCCTGGATGCTCTATTGCTGCGTCCTGTTCAATGTGTTCGCCTGCAGTATCGGTCACGGGCAGATGGTGGGGATGCAGCTTAATGGCATCGGCGGGCAGTTCTGCACCGTCGACCCGCGTACCCAGGCGCCCAAGCCGTCCAACTCCACCGATGAGAGCCTGCCGACGCTGTCCAAGGCGTTCGGTTGCCCGCTGTGCTCAACCGGCGGCATGGGCCCGGCGCTCAGTTCCAGCCTGAATGTGGCGGTGTTGCCACAACCCCATGCACCACCGCCGGCCGTGGTGCTGGCTGCTGACATCCCTGCCCGCTTCACCTGGCCCACGGCTAACCCGCGCGCGCCACCCGCCTTCGCCTGATCCCTTTGCTTTCCCATCTGCACTGACCGCCGGTTCCACACGGAATGACGGACGGCCGTGCGTTGTTTTCAAGCCAAGTTTTTCAGGATTCAACCATGAAACATCTACCCCTGTTGGCGGGCCTGTTCGGCTGCCTGCCTGTCTGCGCCTGGGCCCTCGAGTTGGCCCCGACCACCATTGATGGCGAATCAACTGCCGAATCCGGTCTTACCCTGGATCAATCCAGCGGCGTCGCTTCGCGGCTGGGACTGAGCGTGCGGGAAACCCCAGCGTCGGTTGCCATTGCCAACCGCAATGACATCGAACGCCATGGCGCCAAGACGTTTCGCGATGCCGCCAACACCCTGCCCGGCGTCAACGCCAGCGCGCCACCGGGTTTTGGCGGGTTTGTCTCTTACCGTGGGTTTACCAGCAGCCAGATCACCCAGATGTTCAACGGTATCAATGTCGCCACAGGCCTGGCCCGGCCAGTGGACGCCTGGATCTATGACCGGGTGGAGCTGGTCGGTGGCCCCTCCTCCTTGATCAACGGTGCCGGCTCCGTCGGCGGCTCGCTCAACTATGTGACGAAGCTGGCCACCCGTGAGGAGCAGGCCGCCGAAGGTCAGCTCACCTATGGCAGCTACGACACCACCGGCATGGCATTCGGCGTCAATCACGCGCTGACCGAGCCCGGCGCCGACGTGCAGCATTACGCGCGCCTGGATGTGAGCCGCAACACCAACCACAGCTACATCGACCGCGACCAGCGTGAGGCCTGGAGCCTGGCGTTTTCCCTGCTCAGCGACCTCACCCCCGACCTGTCCCATACCCTGGCCCTGGAATACCAGGATGAACAGGAAGACAGCCCTTACTGGGGCACGCCGGTGCTCAATCCCAAGGCCGGCGAGCTGAAGATCGACAAGCACAACCGTTTCAATAACTACAACGTCGCCGACGGCCGTTACGAGCAGCGCACGATCTGGGCGCGCTCGATCATCGACTACCGGATCAACGACAGCACGACGCTGAAAAATACGCTCTACCACCTCGATAGCCAGCGTGATTACCGCAACCTCGAAACCTACCAATACAACGCCGACAACAGTGCGGTAAACCGCTCGACCGCCTACCAGGTGCGCCACCAGGGCGAACAGCACGGCAACCAGTTCGAACTGCGCCATGACGACCGTCTGTTCGGCCTGTCGACCACCTGGTCCGGTGGTTTTGAGTACAAGGTCAACAGCACCACCAACACGCCGCTGAATGTGCCGGGTAACAGCACCGTGGACCCGAACGGCTTCAACCCCGGGCACTTCTACGACATCCCGCGTACTCGGGAGAACTTTGGCAAGGACAAGACCAGTGAGGTCACCACCAAGGCGTTGTTCGTGGAAAACCGCCTGGGCCTTACCGAAAAACTCTCGCTGCTGAGCGGCCTGCGTTACGACGCCATCGACCTGGATGTGACCAACCACCGCGCGATCACGGCCACCAACCCACGGCACTTCAAGCGCCATTGGGAACCGGTGACCGGTCGCGTCGGCCTGACTTACCAGTTCATCCCATCGGCCAATGTCTACGTGCAATACAGCACCGCCGCCGAACAACCGAGTACAACCACCCAGGTGTTCGATGTCTCGACCGGCAAACAATGGGAGGTGGGCAGCAAGTTCGACTACCTGGACGGCCGTGGCTCGGCCACCGTTGCTGTCTATAAGATCGAACGCAAGGACTTTGCCGTAACCGACCCGCAGGACCCGACCACGAGCATCCCGGTCGGCGCGCAGTCATCGAAGGGCATCGAGCTGGCCAGTTCATTGCGCATCACGCCCAGGCTGCTGGCGGAAGGCAACGTCGCCTGGGTGGATGCCGAATACGATGAGTTCAACGAGAAGATCGCCAGTGGCGCGGTGGTCTCGCGCAAGGGCAATACACCGACCAACGTGCCCAGGCGCGTCGGCAACCTGTGGTTGACCTATGACTTTGCCGAGGACTGGCAAGGCGGCGTGGATGCACGCTATGTCGCCGAGGTGTATGCGGACAATGCCAACACCCAGACGGTGCCGGCCTACACGCTGTTCGGGACGTTCCTGCGCTACCAGGTGGATTCACACACCTCGGTGACCGGCCGGGTGCGCAACCTGACCAATGAGGTGTATGCCGAGTTTGCCCATGTGTCCCCGGCGTATTACCTGGGAGCGCCACGGACATTCGAGCTGGCGGTGCAAACCAGATTCTGAAGCGACACTGCAAACAACATGTGGGAGGGGGCAAGCCCTCTCCCACATTATTTTTGATCTCCGCTCGGCAATAAGCGCCGTGCTTACTTCAAGCTGGCTTCGACCTTCTGCGCCACATCCTCGGTCAACCAGGCCTTCCACACCTCCGGATGCTCCTTGAGGAATGTCTGGGCCACCTCCCGGGGCGCGGTGTGGTTCTCGCTCATGGTCGCCAGGGCTTTATTCAGCGGCTCGATCGGAAACTCGACCTTCTCGAAAAACCCCGCAATCTGCGGATGTTCCTTCTGGAACGGCGTGGACACGCCAATACTCAGCTTGGATGCCAACGACCGAGTGGGCTTCGGATCGGGGTTATCCGCATCCGTCAGGGTCTTCCAGGCCTCGGCATCGAACGGTGGCTCTTCCAGCTGGATCAACTTGTAGCGCCCCATCAACGGCGTCGGCGACCAGTAGTAGAACAACACCGGTTTGCCGCGACGGATGGACGAGGCAATTTCGGCATCCAGTGCAGCTCCCGAACCGCTGCGGAAGTTCACGTAGCTGTCATCCAGGCCATAGGCCTTGAGCTTCTGTTTGTTGACCACTTCCGAGGTCCAGCCGATGGGGCTGTTGAGGAAGCGCCCCTTACCGGGAGACTCCGGGTCCTTGAACACGTCCTTGTAGCGCGCAAGGTCCTTCACGCTCTTGAGGTCCGGTGCCAGGGGCTTGATACCTTTGGACGGATCACCCTTGACCACGTATTCGGGCACCCACCACCCTTCGGTCGCCCCCTTGACCGTATCCCCCAGGCCCACCACTTTGCCTTCGGCCTCGGCCTTGACCCACACCGGGCTGCGGCCGGCCCACTCTTCACCGATGACCTGGATGTCGTTCTTGGCCAGGGCGGTTTCCAGGGTGATGGTGGTACCGGGCAAGGTGTCGGTGGGCAAGTCGTAGCCCTTCTCGACGATGACCCGCAGTATTTCGGTGATCAGGCTGCCGCTTTCCCAGTTCAGGTCGGCAAAGTGCACCGGCGCTGGCGCGGCCGAAACTGACAGTGAAGCCACCGATAGACCCAGGGTCGTCAGCGATGCAGCCAACAGCGTTCTCAATCCTTTCATGCCCTTGCACCTCGCGATGTCGCAGCAAACAACGAACGGCTTTGCTGTCTATGCGCGAAGCCTCTGAATAGTTAAGTCAACTCAACTGTAGTAGAGGTTCCGGGAGATAGGAGATGTTCGCAGTATTTACCGATTATTCACTGGCCTTGAACGTCACCAGCTCACCCTTGCGCCATTTGGCGGCCTTGCCGGTCACGGCCTTGAGGGTCTTGGTCAGGCCTTCCTGCAGTTGTTCATTGGCGGCAAACACCAGCATCACACTGTGGCCTTCCTTGAAGACGATGCCCTGGCCCTCGGGCGAGGACACAAAGGCATAGTCGCCCAAGCCATACACCGTCAACTTGATGTCGCGGAACTTGAGTTCGAACTTGCCACCTTCGCGACTGGGCAATACCGCAGCACGGAAGTGGTCGCCCACCTTGAGCTCCAGACGGGGTTTGTCATCCACAACCATTGCCGCTTCGGTATCGATTTCGGCGATATAGATACCTTCCGGCGTCTGCTCGGTGATGTAAACAAAACGGGATTGAAACTGCTTGACCAACTTTGCGCGCAAATCACCCAGCACGAACAACGCGTGCATATCCAGATTACTGACTGCCAAGGAAACGCCCCCACATCGAAATAAAGCACTGACCGCCAGAGCGGGCAGCACAAAGAAACGGCCATCTCGGCACGATCACACAACACATTCATTGAAAAACTGAAGAAGACCCCGTTGCTGCGCCCAAAGCCCCGGACAGGCATGCACGATGGGCCTTGTGCAGGGACATCAGGCATCGCAGGAAATCACAGGTTCAATAACCGGAGAATACCGGTCGACCCGCTTCAGAGAATAACACTATTAAAAACGCAGTTTCCGACAGCTCATATAAACAAAAACATCTCGGCGTGGAACCAGACGCCGACTGCCGACAACAATACTAAAACAGCGACACGGGTCAAAACCACCTGTAACGCTGCTGGTGGGTCAACAAGATCGATCGACAGGAGCTGACCATGCAACGACGCCAATACGACGCTACGTCTTCCCGCACTCGCTCATCATGTCAGGACGAACAGCAATACTACTGCTTACGCAGTCCCAACGGGTACCCCAATTCGGTTCTTTACCAAGTTGTACCCGCCGGAAGAAACTTCTTCCATATCCGCGAAGTCACCAGTGGCAGGATCAAAGGCTTTCGCAGCGACCACATCAAGGCCTGCGAACTGGCCAAGCGGCTGGAGGCCTCACTGCACGGCGGAATCGTTTCGTCACCCGGATGACTTTACTGCGCCGCCGCCCTTCAACAACTGCCATACTGGCCTGTCCATTGGAATTTGCCCCCGCACGGGCCAGGTTTCATCAGTGCTGTTGGTTACCTCGAAGGGAAGGCGATACGTGACGGAATTTGATATTGGCGAATTTTTCATCCATGGCGACGCAAGGGAAGTAGACGGTGAGTTTCAAGCAGTGATCGTGATGCGCGCCAAGCCGCCGTTGACCACCGTTACCACGCACCAGGTCGAAAAAGACCGTTGGTTCAAGACCCTCGATACTGCCGCCAGCGCCGGAAAAGAATCCGCCCAGGCACTCAAGGCAGCAGTGGATTCAGGGGCACTGACCTCCTGACAATCCGATCGAACTCTACCGCGCCACAAGCCTCCCATGCATAACGATCCCGAAACCCGCACGGAGACTGACATGGACGCGCCAATACCGACACTCGAAACCTTATTTGAACAACTGGGCCTGGACTCAACCCCCGAAGCTATCGACGCCTTCATTGTCGCGCACCCGCTGAGTGACGACGTCAAGTTGATCGACGCGCCGTTCTGGACGCCGCAACAGGCACAGTTCCTCAAGGAAGAACTGCGTGAAGACGCCGATTGGGCCATGGCGGTGGATGAGCTGAACCAGCGCCTGCATCAACCGCAGTAATCCACACAATGCCGGCTGCCTGGGCGCAATAGCGCTTGCCAGGCAGCTGGTATTTCCCCGCCTCACAGACAACAACACGCCCTAGCCCGCAGCCTTCGCTCCCTCCGGCTTATACCCCAGGCGCAGGCCACCCCAATGCCGCCCCCGGACCATGATCGGCACCGACAAATCGTGCATCAACTCGCCGGTATCGCGGGTGTAGGTCTGCAATAACACCGCTTGCTGGTGGCTGCCGCAGCGGATGCCAGTGCGGTCTTCGAACTTGCGCTTGGTGCGGTTCTGCACCGCATCGACCTGGGCATCGCCGGTCAGCGCCTGGGAAAACGCCTTGTTGTGCGTCGGCACATAGCCCTGGGGCGTGCAGGCAATGGCAAATACCAAGCCTTCATGGCGTGGCAGCAGTGCTTCCTGGATGGCCGGCAGCACCTGGTCGGTGTAGCCATCGAACCGGCTGTGGTACTTGCTCGGGCTGGTGTTGGGGATCAAGGTGTAGCTGCGGTCGAACAAGTCATCCAGGCTGATGCGGTTCTGCTGTACATCGGCTTCGAATTGCGCGGCAATCCGGCTCGCGCCTTCGCGCGCCAGGTCGTAGATGCGCTGGTGATAGTCATCCAGCCCGACTTCCGCCAGGCGCTCGCTGATCGTTTCGGCCTGCCCTTCCATCTGCACAGCGGCATCGGCCAACTGGCGGGTCTGCTGGTCGCTCACGATAAGATCGCTGCGCATTTGCTCCACGGCATGGAACAGGCTGTCGAGTTGGGCGCGGTTGTTGTCGGTGCCCTGGGCGATTTCATTGACCTGGCCTTCCACACCCGCCGCCAGGCCGGCAATGTTCTCCAGGTGCTCGCCGGCGTGCTCCACCTGCTCGACACCGGTGTGCAAGTCTGCCGAGAGCTGGCGAATCTGCTCAACCACCTGGGCAGTGCGTTGCTGGATATCCGCCACCATCACCCCGACTTCATCGGTGGCCGTGGCCGTGCGGCCCGCCAGCCCACGCACTTCATCCGCCACCACGGCGAACCCGCGACCGTGCTCACCGGCCCGCGCCGCTTCAATCGCGGCGTTGAGCGCCAACAGGTTGGTCTGGCTGGCGATGGACTGAATCACCAGGGTCACCCGCTGGATTTCTTCACTGCGTTGGCTCAGGGCTTCAATCAACTCCCGACTGGCGTTGGCGCGCTGGCTGAGCTGATGCATACGAATGATCGACTGGGCCAGCACTTCACGGCCTTCAGTGCTGCGCTGATGGGCCTGGCTGGCCGCCTGCAGGGCCTCGCGACTGAGTTGGGAGGTGACCTTTTCAGTGCTGATCATCACTTCGGCACTGCTGACGATCTGCTTGGCCGCGCCCAATTGCGATTGCACTCGAGCCGCCAGTTGCTTGACCGAATAGGCGACGCCGGCAGCGGACAGTGCGTTGTGGCTGGTGGTATAGGACAGATCGCGGGTCAGCTCGCCAATGGCATCGGCAGTGGCGGGCGGTGCCGGGCGGGAGGTGCGGTTCATAAGGCCTGGCAGCCAGATCACCAGCAAGGCAATGGGCAGGCAGAGGTAGATCGGCAGACTGGCAAACGTCAGGCCCAGCAGTACCAGCACCAGGGCGGCGCTCTGCAGGAGCGGCATCAACCAGCCGGGCACCCCGCGCACCACCGGTTGCGGTGGCACTGCTGTGCCCATCAGAGCTCCGTCTCCAGCCATTGTCGTTACCCCACTGTTTGTCATTTTTGTCCCTGCATTAAACGCCACTATCCAGCCATTATCCATGGGCCTTTAGTGGGGTAGCCTGCAGCAGATCAATAGACGGGGCGTAACGGGTCTTTCTCCGGGGAACCGCCCAGGCGATCCCCCAGCTTCAGCGCATCAGGCTTGGCGCTGGTGCTTGTCGATCTGCTCGTGGCGCTCTTGCGCTTCGATGCAGTACTTGGTGGTCGGGCTGATCAGCAGGCGCTTGAGGCCGATAGGCTCGCCGCTGTCATCGCACCAGCCGAAGGAATCTTCCTTGATGCGTTCCAGTGCACGCTCGAGCTGCGGCAGCATGCGCTGGTCGCGGTCGATGGCGTTGACCAGCCAGGTGCGCTCTTCTTCAACGGACGCGGCGTCGGCCGGGTCGGCCGGGGTGTCCAGGCTTTCAATGGCGATGCGGTTCTGCTCAATGCGCTCGTGGTGTTCCACCTTCATGTCCTGCAGCAACTTCTCGAAAAAAGCGTGCTGTTCGGCATTCATGTAGTCATCCGCCGGCATGGCCAGCAACTTTTCCTTTGTCATTGATTTCTCTATAAAAAATACGTGCATTAAGGCGAATAAGGGAGCGTTCCGGTCGACCTCTGCAGGTCTCGGAAAGGCGCCATCCATTCCAAGCGCCACCCGGCACTCAATTTACGAGGGGCGGCAGTCTAAGGCCGACTTGAGGGCACAGCAACTGAAATGACAGGCATTTTTTCCGATATAACCCCCAAAGGCACCAGGACGGGCTTGGCGAATGGTCATCGGAGTGCGTTTATAGCAGGAAAGTTCGTACAGCAGCTATAAGCCGCAAGCTGCAAGCGACAAGCTGTAGAGCTCATCGGACTTGCAGCTTGCAGCTTGAAGCTCAGCGCTTGAGCTTGCGCTTGTTGCGGTACTGGTCGATCACCACCGCCACCACAATGATCAGGCCCTTGATGATGTCCTGGATATACGCATCCACCCCGACAAAGGTAAACCCGCTGGCCATCACCCCGAGGATCAGCGCGCCGATCACGGTACCGGTGATACGCCCTACCCCGCCCGCCAGGCTGGTGCCGCCGATCACCGCGGCGGCAATCGCATCCAGCTCATAGGACATGCCCATGCCCGCCTGGCCGGTGGCGGCGCGTGCCGAGGCCACCACACCCGCCAGGCCTGCCAGGAGGCCGGCAATGCTGTAGACGATGATCAGGTGCCGCTTGACGTTAATCCCCGACGTCCGCGCCGCCTGCATATTGCCGCCAATGGCGTAGGTGTACTTGCCGTACTTGGTGTAGCGCAGGGCGATATGGAAAATCACCGCCACCACCAGGAAGATGATCACCGGCATCGCGCCATGGCCGATGGCCGTGTACGAATCCGAGAGCATGCTCACCGGCTGGCCTTCGGTGTAGTAGCGCGCCAGGCCACGGGCCGAGACCATCATGCCCAGGGTCGCGATAAACGGCGGAATACCCGTGACGGCGATGATGCTGCCGTTGATCGCCCCCGCCAGCAGTCCCACACCCAACCCCATCGCCACCGGAATCCACACCGGCAAGTCCGTCAGCGAAGGGAACACCGCCCGGGAAAAGTCGGAAGTTTGCGCCAAACTGGCGGCAATCATCGCCGACAGCGCCAGCACCGAGCCCGACGACAGGTCGATCCCCGTGGTGATGATCACCTGGGTCACCCCGATCGCCAGCAGGCCGATGATGGACACTTGCAGGATCATCAGCACCAGGCGCTGGGAGTTCATCAGGAAGCTCTGGTCCCGCACGATCCAGCCAAACAGCTCAAACACCAGGCCGATGCCGATCAGCACCAGGAAGATGCTCAGCTCGGTGGGCAAGCGCCGACGGTGCTTGACCGGGGCCGTGGCAGGCTTGTTGTCCGTTATTGCGTTCATAGCCAATCACCTTCTTATTCTATGGCACGGGCCAACCGCAGGCCCGCGCGGCTGTTCGTCAGTGGACCGCGGTCATACCGGAGGCCAGCTGCATGACTTTTTCCTGGGTCGCATCGGCGCGGTCCAGGGTGCCCATCAGTTCGCCTTCGTGCATCACCATCACCCGGTCGCTCATGCCCAGCACTTCAGGCAGCTCGGAGGAAATCATGATCACCGCCATGCCTTCGCTGGCGAGGAAGGCGATCAAGCGATAGATCTCGGCCTTGGCCCCCACGTCGATGCCCCGGGTCGGTTCATCGAGGATCAGCAAGCGTGGGTTGGTCATCAACCAGCGCGCCAGCAAGGCTTTCTGCTGGTTGCCGCCGGACAGGGTGTCGATGCACTGCTCCAGGGACGGCGTCTTCACCCGCAGTTTCTTGCACATGTCCTCGCACAGGGCGCGCAGGGCTTTCTGCTGGATAAAACCGTTGCCCGAATAGTGCGGCAGCACGGCCATTTCCATGTTTTCCAGCACCGACAGGCAGGGGAACAGGCCACTGAGCTTGCGGTCCTCGGTCAACAGCGCAAAGCCTTTTTCGATGGCCATGTGCGGGTCGCTGATGCGCACCGCCTCGCCATCCAGGGTGATCTGCCCACCGCTGCTGGGGGTGATGCCGAAAATGGTTTCCGCCACATTGGTGCGCCCCGAGCCCATCAGCCCGGCGATGCCGAGGATCTCACCGGCATGCAGGTCGAACGACACGCCCTGGAACACCCCGTCCAGGCGCAGGTCGCGCACCGACAGCAGCAGTTCGCCGATGGGCGTCTCGCGCACCGGGAACAACTGGCTCAGCTCGCGACCCACCATCATCGAGATCAGGCTGTCGCTGTTCATGCTGTCGGCGCGTTGCAGGCCGATGTACTGGCCGTCGCGGAACACCGCCACTTCATCGGCAATGGCGAACACTTCGTTCATTTTGTGCGTGATGTAGACGATGCCTTTGCCCTGGGCCTTGAGGTCGGCAATGATCGAAAACAGGTGGGCCACTTCCTTCTCGGTAATGGCCGATGTCGGTTCATCCATGATCAGGATGTCGGAGTCATAGGACACAGCCTTGGCAATCTCGACCATCTGCCGCTCGGCGATGCTCAGGTTGCCCACGTGTTCCTCGGGGTCCAGGTTGATGCGCAGGCGCGCCAGCAACTCGGCGGTGCAGCGGTGCATTTCGCGGTGGTTGACCATGTGCAGGCTGTTGAGCTGCTCGCGGCCGATCCAGATATTCTCGGCGATGCTCATGTGCGGCATCAGGTTGAGCTCCTGGTGGATCATCGCGATCCCGGCTTTCTGCGCCGCCAGCGGTGTGTCAAACACGATGGGCTTGCCGCGCAGGCGGATTTCACCGGCGTCGGGCTGGTAGATGCCGGCGATGATTTTCATCAAGGTCGACTTGCCCGCACCGTTCTCGCCCATCAGCGCCAGCACCGTACCGGGGCGAACACGCAGTTGTACGTCGGCCAGGGCCACGACGCCGGGAAAGCCTTTGCTGATGTTGACGATTTCCAACAGGTAGGGTTCGTCCAGCGGCAACGGCTGGATCCCGGGAGGCTGCGAGACAGTGGCTTGAGCGAGCATAAGACGGTACTCCATCAGCAGGGCGGGCACGACCGCCCTGCCGGTTCATTGTTGTTATGTCAGGGCTACTTGAACGTGGCGACGTTTTCCGGGGTGATCAGCTGGAACGGGATGATCACGTTCTGCTCGACCGGTTCCTTCCTGGCCATTTTGCGCGCCGCTTCCACCGAACCCACTGCCTGGCCCTTGGCGTCCTGGAACGCGGAGGCGGCCATGTCACCCTTGGTGATCGCATTCAAGCCATCCGGCGTACCGTCGACCCCCGCGATCAGCACACTGCCCTTTTCCTTGCCGGCCGATTTCAGCGCCATGGACGCGCCGATGGCCATCTCATCGTTGTTGGCCAGCACCGCGTTGAACTCGCGGCCTTGGGTCAGCCAATCGTTGACCAGGGTCATGCCCTTGTCCCGCAGCCAGATGCCGGTCTGTTCCTGTTCGATCTTGATGTCCGGGTACTTGGCCAACACTTCCTTCACGCCCTTGGTGCGGTTGGTGGTGGAATTGTTCGCCAGGTCGCCCAGCAGGATCACGATCTTGCCCTTGCCGCCGAGCTTCTCAGCGATGTATTGCATTTGCAGCTTGCCGGCCTCGACGTCATCGGAGGTCACGGCCACCACGTCCTTGGGCAAGTCCTTCTGGTCGGGACGGCGGTTGACGAACACCAGCGGGATGCCGGCCTTGGTCGCGGCATTGATGATGTTCTTGGTAGAGGCCGTGTCGACCGGGTTGACGATAATGGCGTCGACTTTCTGGCTGATGAAGTTCTCCACCTGGCTCAGCTGCTTGACCACATCGGCGCGGGCGTCTTCGAACTGCAGCTGCACGCCGTCACCCTTGGGATAGGACTTGGCCTGCTTGTCCATGTCTTCGCGCAGGTAAGTGAGGAAGGTGTCATCGAAGGCGGACATGCTCACGCCGACCTTGATGTCGGCGGCACTGGCAACACCGCTGGCCAGCAGCATGGATAAAGCCAGCGCGGTAAAACGGATCGGGGTCTTCATGAACGGTCTGTCTCCACTTTCTTGTTGGTTTTTTGGACGTTGCGTTTATCAGAGCTCGGCAGGCACGCGTACGACCGGTGCGCCTGGAATGCAGCAGACCAGCGCGCCCTGGTTTTCGACGCACAGCACATTAAGGAAGGAGAAGTAGAACGGCCGGGCGCGGGGCAGGCCGCGGGGCGTATGGGCAGGGCGTAAAACTCGCAGTACAGCGTTGAAGATTTTCATCTGACGGTACCTGGTTGTTTTTGATCTTGTTTTTGTTGAGTCGTGCGAATCGAGTTCGAACGTACTTTATGCAACCTGGAAAAGACTTTATTGGAAAATAATTTCCATATCAACCTGTTTTAGAATTTTATTCTATTTTTGTTGAAACCACCTGCTGGCGCTCGGCGCTGAGGCGTGCGGCGTCCAATATACGCGTGGTTTCCAGCGCGTCATAAGCGTCCACGGGCAACGGGCCATTCCCTTGCACCGCCGCTTGCAACTGGCGATAGAACTGGGTCCAGCAGCCCTTCTCCGACGGCACTCGCTCACGTTCCGGCCCCTGTTCGAACCAGCCCCAGCGGCGATGTTCTTCTGCGCCCCAGTGCTCGCCCTCGGTTTTCGGCGACTTGCCGGCCATCAGCGCCTCTTCCTGGCCATCCAGCCCGTCCACGGTGTAGCAACCCGAGGTGCCACTGACGCGAAAACGCGGGGCCTGGCTGTTCTGCAGGGCGTTGCCCCACAAATGGGAAACCACCCCGTTGGCGTGGGTCAGGGAGACGAAGAAACCGTGGTCGACAGTGGGGTATTCAGGGGTGAACTGTAACTGCGCAAAGACCCGCTCCACCGGACCGAACAGTTGCAGCGCCTGGTCCACCAGATGGCTGCCCAGGTCGCGCAGCCAGCCGCCGCCGCTGGCATTGCCCACGGCCTGCGGGGTGTAGCGCTCGACGCGGGATTCAAAGCGGGTGATCTCGCCCAGGGCACCGGCGTCGATCAATTTGCGCAGGGTCAGGTAGTCCGAGTCCCAGCGCCGGTTCTGGTAGACGCTGAGCAACACCTCATGGCGCTCGGCGGCCGTGATCAGTGCCTGGGCCTGCTCGGCGTTGGCGGCAAAGGGTTTGTCGCTGACCACCGCCACGCCGTGCTCGATGGCTTCCAGCACCAACGCCGGACGGCCCTTGAGGGTGGTGGAAATCACCAGGGCATCGACACCGGCTTCGACGATCTGGCCGATGCTGTCAAAGGCTTTCACACCTGGAAGATCGGTACTTAATTGCTGGCGGCGCTCGGGTGAGCGCGTCACCACGCCGACAAACGTCGCCCCCGGCAAAGTTGCAATCAGCGGCGCATGAAAAAAGCGCCCTCCGTGGCCGTAGCCGACTAGTCCGATTCGCATGATCAACTCCTGAATTGAATTGGAAACCAATCAACTGTGGGAGGGGGCTTGCCCCCGATAGCGGTGGGTCAGATAACAACTGGTTGACTGACACACTGCCATCGGGGGCAAGCCCCCTCCCACATTTTTAACAGAGTTCCTTCAGTGATTTAGCCGTAGAAGTTCGGACGATCCGGCAGGCTGACCTTGACGATCTGCTCACTGCCCTGGGCCTCGATACACGCATCCGCCGCCACCGCCGCCGCAAAGCCATCCCACGCCGAGGGCCCGCCGACCTGACCGGCGCGTACGCTGTCAATAAAGGCCTGCAACTCCACGTCATACGCACCTATAAACCGGTCCTTCCAATCCATCAGGATCGCATTCGACAGCTTGGCCCCACTGCGCAGCTGCACCTGGGATGGCTCCGGCAGTTTGGCGATGCCGGTCTCCCCCACCACTTCGCACTGGATGTCGTAGCCGTACTGGCAGTTCACAAACACTTCCACGTCGATACGGGTGCCCTTGGCGGTTTCCAGCAGCACGATCTGCGGGTCGCGCAGATGGGCCAGGGCCTTGCTGGTCTTGCGCGGGAACACCACCTGCACCGACACGTAGTCGTCGTTGAGCAGCCAGCGCAGGACATCCAGCTCGTGAATCAGGGTGTCGGTAATCGCCATGTCGGTCTTGTAGTTCTCGCCCACTGTCGGGTTGCGGTGCGCGCAGTGCAGCATCAACGGCTCGCCGATCTGGCCGCTGTCGATCACCGCCTTGAGGGCGCGATAACCTTCGTCATAGGGACGCATAAAGCCCACTTGCACCAGGCGCTTGCCGTAGGCCACTTCGGCGTCGACGATCTTGCGGCAGCCTTCGGCCGTCACCGCCAGGGGCTTCTCACAGAACACCGGTTTGCCGGCGGCGATGGCGGCGAGCACGAACTCCTCGTGGCTCGGGCCCCAGGACGTGACCAGAATCGCCTCGACCTGCGGCGAGTTGATCAGCCCATGGCCATCCGCGTACACCTCGGCGTCCAGCTTCAACTCCGCGACCACCTTGGCGGCCTGCTCAAGGTTGATGTCGGTCACCGCCACCACCTGGCTGTTGAGCAGGGTCTGGCTGCAACGACGAATATGATCGCGGCCGATGGCGCCGGTACCGATTACACCAAGCTTCAAAGACATACAAACGCTCCTCTTGTTATTAGTACTGCCGGGCCTTGGCCAGGTGTTCATTGAGTTTTTTCGCCGCCGCGTTGGTGCGTTCGCTGGTGGACACCTGCGCCACCCCCACCCGCCACCACGACAGGTAGCCGTGGACCATGGTCTTGGGCAACACCTTGATGTCGATCAGGGTCGAGACGCTTTGCGTGCGCGCATCGGCCAGGGCCGCTTCCAGCTGCTCCACGCTGCTGACCTTGTAGGTCTTGCAGCCATAGGCCGCCGCACTCATGGCGAAATCCACCGGCACCAGGCCGCCGTCGAGCTTGCCGCTCTCGGGGTTGCGGTAACGGAACTCGGTGCCGAAGCTGTCCATGCCGTTGCCGATCTGCAGGTTGTTGATGCAACCGAAGGCCATGTTGTCGAGCAGCACCACGTTGATCTTGCGGCGTTCCTGGATCGAGGTGGCCAGCTCCGAGTGCAGCATCATGTAGGAGCCATCGCCGACCAGGGCATAGACCTCCTTGGAGGGCTCGGCGAGCTTCACGCCGAGGGCGGCGTTGATCTCATAGCCCATGCACGAATAACCGTACTCGACGTGGTAGGTGTTGACGCCCTTGCTGCGCCAGGCACGCTGCAGGTCGCCGGGCAGGCTACCGGCCGCGGCGACGATGATCGCGTCGTCGGCCAGGGTCTGGTTGAGCACGCCGAGCACCCGGCTCTGGGTCAGGCACGAGCCGGTCAGTTCGATAAATTCACGCAGCACGGCGCGGTCCAGGTGGTCGTCGACTTCCGGTACGAAATCATCGCCGTGGTACTCGACCTGATGGACACGGTCCACTTCGGCGTCCAGCTGCGCCTTGGCGTCGGCGATCTGCTCGCCCCAGCCGGAACGGTAATCACCAAGGGCATCGGCCAGCGCTTCGAGGGCGACCTTGGCGTCGGCCAGCACCTGCACGCCGTCGAGTTTCAAGGCGTCGCAGGGGCTGATATTGAGGTTGAGAAACTTCACCTCGGCATGCTTGAACAGCGATTTCGACGAGGTGGTGAAGTCGGTGTAACGGGTACCGATGCCGATGATCAGGTCTGCTTCGGGCGCCAGCAGGTTGGCGGCCAGGCAGCCTGTCTCGCCGATACCGCCCACGTTGAGTGGATGGCTGGAGACCACCGCGCTCTTGCCCGCCTGGGTTTCGGCGAAAGGAATATCAAAGCGCTCGGCAAAGGCTTGCAAGGCAGCATTCGCACCAGAGTACTTCACGCCGCCACCGCAGATGATCAGCGGTTTGCGCTTGCCCCGGAAGGCGGCCAACCCATCGCCGATCATCGCGGCGGTGGCCGGGCGGCGGTCGATACGGTGCACCCGTTTTTGCAGGAAGTAATCGGGGTAGTCCCAGGCCTCGGCCTGCACGTCCTGGGGCAGCGCCAGGGTCACCGCACCGGTTTCGGCGGGATCGGTGAGCACGCGCATGGCATGAATCGCCGCCGTCATCAGTTGCTCGGGGCGGTTGATGCGGTCCCAGTACTTGCTCACGGAACGGAAGGCATCGTTGGTGCTGATGCTGAGGTCGTGGAACTGCTCGATCTGTTGCAGCACCGGGTCAGGCTGGCGGCTGGCGTAGACATCGCCGGGCAGCAACAGCAACGGGATACGGTTGGCGGTGGCGGTCGCAGCAGCGGTGAGCATATTCGCCGCACCCGGGCCGACGGAGGCGGTGCAGGCGTAGATCTTGCGGCGCAGGTGCTGCTTGGCAAAACCGATGGCGGCATGGGCCATGCCCTGCTCGTTACGGCCCTGATGCACCATCAGGTCGCCGCTGTCCTGTTCCAGGGCCTGACCCAGGCCCAGCACGTTGCCATGGCCGAAAATGGTGAACACGCCGGCGACGAACTTGCTCTGCACGCCATCGACTTCGATGTACTGGTTATCCAAAAACTTCACCAGGGCCTGGGCCATGGTCAGTCGGGTGGTGGTCATGTCGCGCCCCTTATCGTTTCTGCAGGTGGGCGATGCTTGCCCCCAAGGCCTGCTGGATATCCGCCAGCTCGTGCACGCTTGTCGCAAACGGCTCGAACGACAGGTAGCCGCTGTAACCGCTGCTGAGCAAGGTGTCGATCTGCGCGGTATTGCCGAGGATATCGCCCTCGCCCACCAGCACGCGGTGGCCGTCGCGGATCGAATTGAGCGGCGCCTCGGCATCTTCCACGCCGGAGATATGCACCAGCCCGGTCAGCTCCGGGAAGAACTCATGCTCGCTGGCCAGGTGGTGGTGGAAGGTGTCGTGCACCAGGCGGAATACATCCAGGCCGCCGATGGACTGGATCGCGTCCACCGCCACGCGCTTGCGGCGCATGGCGCATTCTTCGAAGCCCAGGGGCTCGATAAACCCGAGAATCCCGTACTCGCGCAGGATCGGCGCCAGCTGGCTCAACGCGGTGCGCAAACCGGCGGCGCGCTGGGCTTCGTTGCGGGTGTCGCCGGGTTCATTGAACGGGCACATCACCAAGCCTTGCGCACCACATTCGCGGGCATAGGTGGCGAGCGCTATCGCCTGGGCGCGGCGCTCGTCATTCCACACGTCAAAGGGGTACAGCGCGTTGATCGACAGCACCGTGATGCCCTGGGCCGCGCACAATTCGCGCACGCGGCCGGCCGGGGTGCCGTATTCGATCTGGCGATCCTTGAGGTCGTTGCGAATCTCGATGGCATCGCATTTCAAGGCCACGGCCAGCTGGATGAAATCCGGCAGGGACAGGTTGGGCGCGACCATACGGTTGAGGGCAAAGCGTAGAGGCGACTTCATTGTTGTTCTCCGTCCAACACCGTTTAAAGGTCCAGCAGCCAGCTGTGCTGCGGGTCATTGTGGAAATGCCAGGCGCGCTTGGGGCCGGCCATCACGTTCAGGTAGTAAGACTCGTAGCCATACGGCACGCTGACCGGGTGATAGCCCTTGGGCACCACCACCAGGTCGCTGTTTTCCACGGCCATGGCCTGGTCGATGCTGCGGTCGTCGGTGTACACCCGCTGGAACACGAAACCCTGGGGCGGGTTGATCTGGTGGTAGTAGGTCTCTTCGAGAAAGCTCTGGTGCGGCAGGTCGTCGGTGTCGTGCTTGTGCGGCGGGTAGCTCGACGAATGCCCGGACGGCGTGCGCACTTCCACCACCAGCAGCGAATGGGCCGGGTCGGTATCCGGCAGGATGTCGCACACGTAACGGGTATTGGCGCCTTTGCCGCGGACGCTGCGCTTGCACTGTTCGGGGCGGATCAGGCGTGGCTCGAAACCCGGCGCACCCGGCGCGGCGCAGACGGCAATCTGCACGTCGCTCAACGCGGTGACCTGGGCGTCGGTACCCGGCGGCAGATACGCGGCGAACGGCGATTTGTCCTCGAACACCGACTGGCGATCACCGAGGTTCTGCCAGTTGAAGCCCTCGCCTTCGATATTGACCCGACCGCTGAGCAGCACCAGGCACAACTCCTGATCACCGGCGGTGACCGGCAGGGTTTCACCCAGGCTCAGGCGGTAGGCGGCAAAGCCTACGTACTCCAGGCGGCCCTCTTCCAGGGCGACCATGGTCTGCCCACGTTTACTGCTCTTTACCAGCAAGCTCATGGCTGGGTCCTCTCGTCGAGAAGCGCACGCAACGTGTCATAGCCCTTTTTTGCATAGACATAGCTGGGCGCCACGGCCGGGTCCTGCTCTGCTTCCACCACCAGCCAGCCCGCGTATTTCGCGGCCAGCAGCACATCGAGCAACTCGGCAAAGTCGATATTGCCGTCACCGGGCACGGTGAAGGTGCCGTTGACGATGCAATCGGGGAAGCTCCACATCTGGTTGCGCGCCAGTTGCACCACGGCTTTGCGCACGTCCTTGAAATGCACGTGGCAGACGCGGTCGATATGCTTGCGCAACACCTCGATGGGGTCGCCGCCGCCCATGTAGCAGTGGCCCGAATCGAACAGCAGGCCGACTTCCGGCCCGGTACGGCCCATCAACTGATCGATGTCTTCAGGCGATTCGACGTAAGCGCCCATATGGTGGTGGTAGGCCAGGCGCACGCCCTGGGACAGGGTGAAACGCGCCAGCTCCGTGAGTTTGTCGGCGTAGTCCTGCCAGGCCTGTTCACTGTGGAACCGCGGACGTTCGATCAGGCGAATGCGCGAGCCCTGGATCGAATCGGCCACCTCGCCGTACACCAGCACCTTGGCGCCGTTTTGTTTCAGCAGTTCGACGTGGCCGGCGATGGCCTCGATTTCTTCGGCCACCGAACGACGGGCCAGGCGACTGGAGTACCAGCCGGAGACCAGCGCCAGGTCATAGGGGCGCAGGACGTCGCCGACGCCCTTGGCGTCCTTGGGGAATTTGCCGTTGAGCTCGAAACCTTCGTAGCCGATTTCCTTGCCTTCGCTCAGGGCGGTGCTCAGCGGGGTTTCACCACCGAGGGCCGGAAGGTCGTCGTTGCTCCAGGAGATCGGGTTGATGCCAATTCGGATTGCGGGCATGGCTGCACCTTTATTATTTTCTGGTATCACTGAGATCTGCTTTCTATGGGAGGGGGCAAGCCCCCTCCCACATTTGATTGCATTGCACATTTAGGACTGGGTTCAGCCTCGGGCACTGCGCCAGGCGTTGATCAACTGCTCAAAGGTCGCCTGGACCTGCTGGATCAACGTCTCATCATCGATCTCCCCCGCCATCCACAAACGGCTCGGTTCCTGGAAGATCGTGCGGCCCACGGCAAACCCACGGCAGGTGCTGCTCTGGCTGGCTTGCTGGAAGCCGGCGGCCAGGCATTCGGCCGAGGCATTCAGGCCCAGCAACACCACGCCACGGCAGTACGGGTCGCGTTCCTGGATCAGTTCGTCGAGCTTTTTCCAATCCTCGGCCGACTGTGCCTCGATCTTCCACCACGCCGGGTAGATGCCCAGGTTGTACAGGCGCTTGAGGCTGCGGTAGAGCACGTCCGGGTAAGTGGACGGATGATCCTTGGGCGGGATGACCTCCAGCAGCAGCTCATGGCCGCTGGTCACCGACGCCTCGTACACCGCCTTGAGTTGCGCTTCCTGTTCCAGGCGCAACATGGGCTCGTCGTCGGGGTGGTATTGCACCAGGCACTTGATGACCTGCTCCTGGGGCCAGGCAATCAGGTTGCTGCCGATCGAGCGGCCATGTTCGAACGCCAGGGGCCGCGAGTTCTGCACTTCCACCGGACGCGCGATCCACCAGCCGCGGCCGCTGGCGGCATTCAACGCGTCCTGGCCGAAGCGCTGGTCGGCCAACAGGCCCACATCGGCCTCGACGCCCTGCTCGGCGAGCTTTTTCTCCACACGTTCGATGGCCTGGATAAACAGCTGCTTGATCTCGCTGATGCGGGTCAGGTCCTGGCCGCCGCGTTGCGCCAGGTCCACCAGTTGCCAGCGGTGGTCGAAGGCAAAGATGAACAGTTGCTTCCAGGCCTTGCGCGGCACGGTGACGCGGTGCAGGCGTTGCAGGGTCGCGTCCTGGTCAGGCCGGGTGATCGGCACCGGGCTGTTGAACAGGTAATCCAGTTCGGCCGGGGTCGGCATGGCCGGCGCACAGGCGTGGCGCGAGACCACGAGACCACCGCAGGCGTTGGCCAACTGGCTGCAACGCTCATCGCTGGCGTCATTGATCCAGCCGCTGAGGAAGCCCGACATAAAGGCATCGCCGGCGCCCAGCACGTTAAGCACTTCAACCCGCACGCCAGGATAGATGGCGCCCTCTTCCAGTCGCGCCGGAATTGCACCGTGGATCACCGTGCAGCCTTGCGGGCCGAGCTTGACCACCAGGGTCGCCGGGGTCAGGTCACGCACGGTGCGCAGGGCGGTGAGCAGATCTTCGCTGCCGCCGGCGATCAGGAATTCTTCTTCGGTGCCGACGATCAGGTCGAAACGCGGCAGGATTTTCTGCACATGCTGGCTGACGTTCTGGTCGGCGACAAACCGGGTTTCACCGTCGGCCTTGCCCGCCAGGCCCCACAACACGGGGCGGTAGTCGATATCCAGCACGCGCTTGACGTTGTGCTTGGCCGCATAGTCCAGGGCCTGGAGGCTGGCCTTGTACACGCCGTCGGTGGAGAAATGCGTGCCGGTGATCAGCAAGGCCTTGCTCGAGGCAATAAAGGCTTCGTTGACGTCTTCGGCGCGCAGGGCCATGTCGGCGCAGTTTTCGCGGTAGAACACCAGCGGGAAGGTTTCGCGGTCCTTGAGGCCCAGCAGCACCATGGCGGTGAGGCGTTCCGGGTCGACCTTGATGCCGCTGACATCGCAGCCTTCGCGGGCCAGGGACTCCACCAGGAAGCGGCCCATATGGTCGTCCCCCACCCGGCTCAACATCGCCGACTTGAGCCCCAGCCGGGCAGTGCCGAACGCGATATTGGCGGAGGAACCGCCGAGGTATTTGGCGAAGCTGGACACGTCCTCAAGCCGCGCACCTACTTGCTGTGCGTAGAGGTCGACGCCCAGGCGCCCGAGGCAAATCAGATCCAATTGACGCCCACTGGCAAAACGAGTCTGGCCCATGCTGGCTCCTGTTATTTTTATCAGCCTGCGTTGTGCCGCCGTGACGACGGCAAACGCTCTTGGTGGGAGCAGACTAGAACGTCCGGCGGCAGCAATCAATATTTATTCCAGAATTATTTTTAGTGGAATATTTTTTCCAATACGTCAGCATAGGGGCACGCCAGCCACCGTGCATCGTTTCAGCAGGCCACGCGGGCCGTGATGCCGGGGTATTTTTTTGCGCCTACCCTGTAGACTTGCGCCACCCATCAGCGCATCAGAAGAACACGCCAGAAGGATTGCCCATGTCCCGCACCGATCCCGAGACCACCCTGGAAGACACCATCGCCAGCCCTCCGATCAACGCCGAACGCCTGTTGCAGCTGATCACCGACGAATACGAAAGCCTGCCGCGCCAGCTCAAGCGCATCGCCAGCTACATGAGCCAGCAGAGCGACCGGATCATGGTCGACCGCATCAGCGACATCGCCCGCGAATGCGAAGTGCATCCTTCGGCGATCGTGCGGTTTTCCCAGCGTTTCGGCTTCAGTGGGTTCAGTGAGATGCAGGCGCTGTTTCGCGAGGCCTACACCCACAAGACCACACCGGTGCAGAACTACCAGCAGCGCATCCGCAGCATGATCGCCAACAAGTCACAGAAAGCCAGCGGCGGCGACCTGGCCCGCGAGTGCGTCAACGCGACCCTGTCGGGTATCGAGCGCCTGGGGCTGGAGCTCGATGACGTGGCCTTCGACAAGGCCGTGGACCTGGTGGTCAACGCCGACAACATCTACGTGGTTGGGGTGCGCCGGTCGTTCGCGGTGGCCGACTACCTGGTCTACAACCTGCAGCACACCAACAAACGCATCCACCTGATTTCCGGTTTGGGCGGCAGCTATCGCGAGCAGATGCGCAGCGTGCGTGCCAATGACCTGGTGATCGCCATCAGCTTCACGCCCTACGGCAAAGAGACCCAGCACTGCCTGCGGATCGCCCAGCACCATCAGGCCAAGACCCTGATCATCACCGACAGCAACCTGTCGCCCCTGGCCAAGCGGGCCAACGCGGTGCTGTTGGTGAATGAAGGCTCGTCGTTTGCCTTCCGTTCGTTGAGCGCCACCTTGTGCCTGTGCCAGGCGTTGTTTATTGCCGTGGCGTACCGGCTGGAGTTGAAGGTGGATGAGATTCACGAGCAGGTCGGGTTTGATGACTGACCGGCAGTAATTGGGCTAACGCGCGCCCATGAAAGCGGATCTGCGCCAGGGTCAACGCGGTGTAGCCGATGATGACCGCCGGCGGCAGGATCGCCTCGACGCAGAACGTGCCCAGGGGCTGTAACGTCAACCCGACGGCAGCAGCACGGGAACAGAACTCGCCCTCCTCGACACCGCTCGGCAACCACAATACAAAGTGCAGACCGGCCTGTTGCCCACTGATCGTACAGTGCGCGCCAAGGCAGTCGAGCAACACATCGCGCCGCGCCTGATAGGCCTGGCGCGAAGCCCGCAAGTGGCGCACGAAAGCGCCGCTGCCGAGAAACTCCAGCAACCCCAACTGATCACTGGCGCCCACCGACTGCCCGGTGAGTTGCAGGGTGCGCAGCAAGGCCGGGCGCAGTGCCTTGGGCACCACCATGAAGCCGACGCGCAAACCGGGGAACAGGTTTTTGTTGAAGCTGCCGCAGTAGATCACCCGGTCATGGGCGTCCAGGGATTTGAGCGCCGCCAGCGGTGCGCTGTGGTAGTTGTATTCGCTGTCGTAGTCGTCTTCCACCACCCAGGCCTCGGCACGGGCAGCCCAGTCCAGCAGCGCCAGGCGGCGCGACACCGACAGGGTCATGCCCAGCGGTGCCTGGTGGGCCGGGGTGACGTAGGCCAGGCGCGCCGTGTCGGGGAGTTGCGCGGTATCCAGCCCTTCGGCCGTGACCGCAATCGCCTGGACCTGCGCCCCCGCCAGCCCGAACAGGCGGCGCGCGGGTGGATAGCCGGGGTCTTCGACGCAGGCGGTGTCACCGGGCTTGAGCAGCGTGCGCGCGATCAGGTCAAGGGCGTGGCGAATGCCGCTGGTGACGATCACTTCATCCGCCTCGCAGTGCATGCCGCGATAGCTGCGCAGGTAGTCGGCGATCTGTGCGCGCAGTTCCGGCAGCCCGGCGGGATGGCCCGCTTCCAGCGCCCCCGGCCCTGCTGATAGCAGTCCCCGGGAAATACAGCGGGCCCAGGCCTTCAGATCAAACAGGCTGGCGTCCGGGCGCCGCGCGACAAAAGGCACATGGCTCTGCACCCCGGACTCGGGGCGATCAACCGCCACTTCGCGACGAGGCATCGCGTGCGGTGCAGGTGCCGCAATGAATTGCTCGGGGATCACCGCGCACACCCGCGTACCGGAGCCGGCCACGCGCTGCACATAGCCCTCGCTGTGCAGACGGTCGAATGCCGCCTCCAGGGTGCCACGGGATAACTGCCAGCGTTCGGCGAGGCTGCGGGTGGATGGCAAGCGACTGCCCGCCGGCAGCTGTCGGTTCAGGATCGCTGCACGCAGGGCCTCGTAGGCCTCTTGCTGCTTTCCCCTGTCCAAACTGTCGGGGCGCGGCAGGTCCAGGGCGGAAGGGGTTTTTCCTCGGCTCATAGTGGTCCAATCATTTTTGCCACAAGCGGCTCTGAGGATTAAACCACAAAGCCGCTAGAGTCCGGGCTCTACTCCTTGCACAGAAGCCTCCCATGACGCAACGCGCCCTCTCCCCGTGGTTCTGGCTGATACTGCTGACCGTGCTGATCGGCCTGCCACGTATCACCCTGGACATGCACCTGCCTGCCCTGCCCGCTATGGCCGACTACTTCCAGACCAGCGACAGCCAGTTGCAACTGACCCTCACGCTGTACACCTTCGGTTCGGCGATCTCCCTGCTGATCAGCGGCCCGTTGACCGACCGCTTCGGCCGCCGTCCGGTGTTGTTGGCGGGACTGTTCCTGTATGTGCTGGCCACCGTGGCCTGCGCCCTCGCCGACAGCATCGCCGTGCTGATCATCGCCCGCCTGTTCCAGGCCCTCGGCGGGTGCTGCACCACGGTGATCGGTCGGGTGATCGTGCGCGACTATTTCGACCGCGATGAACAGGCACGCTTGCTCGGCCTGATTTCCATGGCCATGGCCGTGTCACCGATGGCCGCGCCGGTGCTGGGCAGCCTGATGTTGCCCTTCATCGACTGGCGCGGCCTGTTTGTACTGCTCGGCGTGATCGGTGCAGTGCTCTACGTGGTGGTGTACCGTCGCCTGCCCGAAACCCGCCCGGCCGATGTCGCCGCCGCGCCGCCGGGCAACCTGCTGCGCCTCTATGGCCAGTTACTGCGCGACCGCTATTTCCTGCGCTATTCCCTGGCGATCGGCTGCGTGTACAGCACCTATTTTCCGTTTATCAGTGAGTCGTCAGCGCTGCTGCAGCGGGGCTTTCACTTGTCGGCCACGGCCTATGCACTGGTGTTCGCGGCGACCATCAGCGGCTACATGCTCGGCGCAAACCTGTTCCGCAGGCTGGTGCAGCGCTTCGAGCCGGACCGGTTGATCCATGCCGCTATCGGTTTGAACGTGCTGGGCAGTGTGGTACTTGCGGCGGCCACCACCGCCATGCCGGGACAATGGCTGGCGATCGTGCTGCCGATGGTGGTGATCATGGTGTCGGTGGGGATGGTGATTCCGGCGTGCCAACTGTCGGTGTTGCAGCCGTACGGTGCGATTGCGGGAACCGCATCGGGGTTGTTCTTCTTTACCCAGATGTTCCTCACTGCCGTGAGCAGTTGGGCCACCGGGCTGCTGTCCGACGGTACGTCGCAGCCGCTGGTGATCATGACCGCCGTTGCCAGCGCACTGTTGGCAGCAACCTGGCTGACACTCCACAAACCCAAATGTGGGAGGGAACTTGTCCCCTCCCACATCAGGCCGAGCTGAACTCGGGATCAGTGCATGAAAATTGCGATCAGGATGATCACCGGGATCGGCACGCCGAGGAACCAAAGCAGTAATGAGCGCATGTTGTTCTCCTTGAATTAACGAACGTAGGTTTCGGTTTCGACGTACACCACGGCATCCCGACGACGACCGCCGAAGGTTGCAGCGAAACTGGCAAAGAAAGCGCCGATCAACAGGGCGACAAAGGTCCACAGCGAGGTATAGGCGGCGACTTTGGCGGCCGTTTCAGCGGCTTGCTTGGCCTTGAGCTTGGCGTCTTCCACCGCTTTACGCGCATCGCCGTAGACTTTGTCGATACGCGCTTCGGCATCGGCCTGGCTGAGGTTGGTGCGCTGGCTGATCAACTGGGCCAGGTAGGCACGGTCTTCAGCGGCGAGTTGGCCGTCATTGCTCAGGGTGCGGGTGAAAATGCGCGCAACCACGCCATGGGCAGCGTCATCACTGACGGCAACCGGGCGATCGTCACGAAACAGGCTGTCGACGTAGTAGTCAAAATCGCCACCGTTGACGCCTTTGGCTGCGCTGCCTGCGGCCTGGGTGATACCGCTGGCCGCACCGGCTGCCACGCTGGCACCGGCTTTCACGCCGCCGGTGACCACACTGCTGACCGAACCGACCACCAGCACGGCAGTGATCAGCGTGGCGACTGCCCAGGCCAGGAAACCATGGGCGGTGTCGCGAAAGTACACTTCATCGCCATGCATATTGGCCCACTTCACTCGCAACCGGCCGGCGATGTAACCGCCCAGGCCCGAGGCAACGATCTGGGTAAAGGCCAGCCAGACAATCGTGGAAATGCCAAGCCCCTTGGCGCTGATGCCGCTGTCGGCCCACGGCGACACCGCCGAGAAACCCAGGCCGAAGCCCAGCAATACCAGAATCAGGGATAACGCAGCCGCCGCAGCGGCCCCGGCAAAGATAGCCCCCCAGGAAACCCCGGAGCGCGCGCTCGACTCTTGCAGCGTGGATGACGATGTGATCATTGTTATGGTGCTCCCGGCAGGAAAAATAGTGTTACAAGTCTCAAAAGGGACAGTGCAGGCAGCATGCCAGTCGCGCTTAAAATTAAATCCGTTGTATTTCAACAAGTTAAGTAAATTGAACTTGCCTGAACCATGCAACTTGCAAGAAATGGCTGGTGCAGGCGGGCGTAATGCATTCCCTGTGGGATGAGATTGCTCTCCGGCCGGTACCCGCCATGAAAGTTGTGTCAGTTTTGCCAACATGAAGTTTTATTTAGGAAGCGTTCAGCCATTTCTTGGCAAAATGCCCCCACTTCTAGTGTGAATCGCTCACCAGGTAATCCTATGACCCGCATTTTGACCATCGAGGATGACGCCGTAACGGCCCGCGAGATCGTCGCCGAGCTGAGTAGCCATGGACTGGACGTAGATTGGGTGGACAACGGCCGCGAAGGCCTGGTCCGCGCCGTGAGTGGTGATTACGATCTGATCACCCTCGACCGCATGCTGCCGGAACTCGATGGCCTGGCCATCGTCACCACCCTGCGCACCATCGGCGTATCGACGCCGATCCTGATGATCAGCGCCCTCTCCGACGTCGACGAGCGCGTGCGTGGCCTGCGCGCCGGCGGTGATGACTACCTGACCAAGCCTTTCGCCTCGGACGAAATGGCCGCCCGCGTCGAAGTGTTGCTGCGCCGCAAAAGCACGGTCAAGGAATTCGAGACGGCCCTGCGCGTGGCCGACCTGGAACTGAACCTGATCAGCCGCGAAGCCAGCCGCGCCGACCAGCCCCTGAGCCTGCTGCCCACCGAATACAAACTGCTGGAATTCCTGATGCGCAACACCGGCCAGATCCTGTCGCGGATGATGATCTTCGAGGAAGTCTGGGGTTATCACTTCGACCCGGGCACCAACCTGATCGACGTGCACATCGGCCGCCTGCGCAAGAAAATCGATCCACCGGGCCTCCCGCCGCTGATCCGCACGGTACGAGGTTCCGGTTATGTCATTGCTGAACCCCTCTAAGGGCTGGCGTTCGTCCAGCAGCCGCTTGCTGGCGCTGTACAGTTCGTTGTTCGTGGCCTGGAGCTGCATCCTCATGGGGGTGCTGTATTACGAGGTCTCGGGTTACCTGAGTGACCTGTCGCGCCATTCGCTGATGCAACGCCAGCACCTGTTCCAGCGCTTCGACGGCGAAGAACTGGTGGAAGCGTTGACCACCAGCATGACCTTCGACATGAAGGGCGTGGACGCCTACGGCCTGTTCGATGAGCAGTTCCGCCCCTTGAGTGGGCCGATCCGCGCGATTCCCTCCGACCTGCCGCTGGACGGCAAGATCCACACCCTGGCCAATTGCGTCGACTCCGACGACCCCAAACTGCCCAAGGACAGCTGCGACGCCGTCGCCAGCCATACCGACGACGGCCGCTGGCTGGTACTGGTGCGCGCCAATGGCTCGCTGTTCGGTGTGACACGGATCATCTGGCATGCCCTGCTGTGGGCGCTGTCCCTGACCATTATCCCCGGCGCCGCCGGCTGGCATCTGTTGCGCCGCCGCCCGCTGCGCCGGATCCGCGGGATCCAGGCCAGCGCCGAAGCCATCGTCGCCGGCGACCTCACCCACCGCTTGCCGCTGTCCAACCGGCGTGACGAACTGGACATGCTCGCGGCCATCGTCAACGCCATGCTCGACCGCATCGAGAAACTGATGAACGAGGTCAAGGGCGTGTGCGACAACATCGCCCACGACCTGCGCACCCCATTGACCCGCCTGCGCGCGCAGCTCTACCGCATCCGCCAGGAGGCCGAGCAGGACTCCGGCTACGCGGTGAAACTGGACGATGCCATCGCCGAGACCGACACCCTGATGGCGCGCTTTCGCGGGCTGCTGCGTATCTCCGAGCTGGAAGACCACCAGCGCCGCTCCGGTTTCCTGGTCATGGACCCACTGCCGCTGCTGCGCGAGTTGCATGACTTCTACCTGCCCCTGGCCGAGGAAGGCGAATTGCAGTTGCGACTCGAAGTCCCCGAGTCCCTGCCATGGATCACCGGCGACCGCGCCCTGTTGTTCGAAGCCCTGGCCAACCTGCTGAGCAACTCCATCAAGTTCTCTCCAGCGGGCGGCGCAGTGATCCTGCGGGGGCTCAACGATGCCGGCAGCACGCGCATCGAAGTGCACGACTCCGGGCCCGGCATACCGGCGGCAGAACGCGATGCGGTGTTCCAGCGGTTTTATCGGGTGGATGAAGGCGATCAGCAAGGCGGGTTTGGGTTGGGCCTGTCGATTGTGGCCGCGATCATCAACTTGCATGGGTTCAAGCTGGAAGTGGGCACCAGCGAGCAAGGCGGCGCGCGCCTGGTGCTGGAGTGCCGCCAGCAACTGATGCCCGAAGCCTGATCCATAAGCCAGTGAGGTCAAACTGTGGGAGGGGGCAAGCCCAAATGCCAGTCAGTAAGCGTACATCGCCTCCTGTAGGAGCGAGCTTGCTCGCGAAAAACGTCAACGATAACGCGTGCCTCCTGAATAAACGCGGCGCCTGTGAGTTTTTCGCGAGCAAGCTCGCTCCTACAAAAAGCCTTAACTGACGGGCATTAGGGCAAGCCCGCTCGCCACAGGGGAACTCGCCAGTCTCTGAAAGTTGTGTAGATACCTTGCATTGCCGGGTAGATCGAATCAGGCCGGGAAGTTGGCGCGCAACGCCTCGACCCCGCCTTTGTACACCCCGGCAAACAGCTCTTCCACCGCCGCCTCCGTAGTACCCGCCGCCGGGGTAAACACACCGGACCACGTCACCTTCGCCGACGACTCCGTCAGCGCCTCAACCTGCAACGTCGCCAGGTAAGCACTCACCGGAAACGGCGACTCTTCAATGGTGTAGCTGTAAGTACGCCCGACGTTATCGAAGGTCTGCAAACGCTCGACGATCACACCGCCGTCGGCGGTCGTCAGATGGCGCACGCGGCCACCTTCACCGGGCTCGCTCTTGGCGATAAACGGAAGCCAGTCCGGCAGGCTGTTGAAGCCACCCACCAAGTGCCAGACCGTCTCGGCCGATACCGGGATTTCAATCACTGCAGATGCTGTTGGCACGCTAAATCTCCAAAAGTCGTAGTAAAACGTCGTGCACAGCCTGCCACGCCCCGGGCTTCAATGCATCAATTCCCGCAAGCGATGCCACGCCATTCCCAACGCCAGCAGCGGCGAGCGCAAGGCCTTGCCACCCGGAAAGGTCATGTGCGGCACCCGGCTGAAAATATCCAGGCCCTGGCTGTGGCCCGCGTGTATGCCTTCGGCCAGCAGCCGCGCGCACCAGTGGGTCACGTTGAGCCCATGCCCGGAATAGCCCTGGGCGTAGAACACATTCGGGTATTGCTTGAGCCGCCCGACCTGGGGGAAGCGATTGGCGGTGATGCCGATCCTGCCGCCCCACTGGAACGCGATGGCGGTGTCGGCCAATTGCGGGAACACCTTGAGCATCTTGGGCTGCATATAGGCCGCGATGTCTTTGGGATCGCGCCCCGAGTAATGGCAGGCACCGCCGAACAACAGGCGACGGTCGGCGGATAACCGGTAGTAATCCAGGCCGACTTTCTGGTCGCACAGCGCCAGGTTCTGCGGGATCAACTGATTGGCCTGTGCAACCGACAGCGGCTCGGTGGCGATGATGTAGCTGCCCGCCGGCAGCACCTTGCCGCTCAGGCGCGGTTCCAGTTCCTCCAGGTGCGCATTGCAGGCCAGTACCAGGCTGGCGGCGCGTACCGTGCCGCCAGCGCAACGCACCTGCACCGTGTCGCCGTGGATCAGTTCCAGCACTTCGGTGTGCTCAAAGATCCGCACCCCAAGGGACTCGGCCACCTGCGCCTCGCCGAGCACCAGGTTCAGCGGGTGCAGGTGCCCGGAGCCCATGTCCACCAAGGCGCCGGCATACTGCGTCGAATCCACCACGTCGCGGATGTCCTGCGGGCCCACCAGGCGGGTTTCATGCACATAACCCAGGCGCGCCAGGCTGTCCTGCTCGCCCTTGAACGCAGCGAACTGCGCCGGGGTGTTGGCCAGCTCGGCAAACCCCCAGCGCAAGTCGCAGTCGATCCCATGCTCGCGAATGCGCTCGCCCACCAGGGCCACCGACTCGATCCCGGCCCGTTCCAGGTAACGCACGCCCTCCTCGCCCACGTACCTGGCGAACCCCGACACATCGTGGCCGATCCCGCGAATCAACTGCCCGCCATTGCGCCCGCTGGCGCCCCAGCCGATACGCCGGGCCTCCAGCAGGATCACCGAGAGCCCGCGTTGGGCCAGTTCGATAGCGGTGTTGACCCCGGTAAAACCAGCGCCGATCACACACACATCGGCGCTCAGGTCGGCGCCCAGTGCCGGGCGCTCCGGCATGGCATTCGCCGACGCAAGGTAGTAGGAGCGGGCGTGGTCGCTGGATAGGGTCATTTGTTGGTCTTCACTTTGCTCCAGGCGCGCGTCATCAGGCGCATGGTCGCCGGGGTCGGCGTGGTGGAAATATAGAGTTTGTCGAGCACGGCCTGGGACGGGTACACCTCGGGGTTGTTCACCAGTTCCGGGGCCATGAACGCCTTCGCCGCCGGGTTGGCATTGGCGTAACCGACCGAGGCGCTGACCTTGGCGATCACTTCAGGGTCGAGCAGGTAGTTAATGAAGGCATGGGCTTCTTTTGGGTGACTCGCATCGGCCGGAATCGCCAGCAGGTCGAACCACAGGTTGGAGCCTTCCTTGGGAATCGAGTAGGCGATATTCACGCCGTTCTTGGCTTCCTTGGCGCGGTTGGCCGCCTGGAATACATCGCCGGAATAGCCGAACGCCACGCAGATATCGCCGTTGGCCAGGTCCGAAATGTACTTGGAGGAATGGAAGTAGGTGATGTACGGCCGCAGCGTCAACAGCTTGGCCTCGGCCTGCTGGTAGTCCTCGGGGTTCTCACTGCGCGGGTCCTTGCCCATGTAGTTGAGGATCGCCGGGAACAGCTCATCCGCCGAGTCGAGGAAGGCCACGCCGCACTGGTTGAGCTTCTTGATGTTCTCCGGCTCGAACAGCACCGCCCATGAATCGATATGGTCGATACCCAACACCTGCTTGACCTTGTCGACGTTGTAACCGATGCCGTTGGTACCCCACAGGTACGGCACCGAGTGCGCATTGCCCGGGTCGTTTTTCTCCAGCAGCTTGAGCAGCTTGGGGTCGAGGTTCTTGAAGTTGGGCAACTGCGAACGGTCAAGCTTGAGGAATGCGCCGGCCTTTACCTGCCGCGCCAGGAAGTGGTTGGACGGCACCACCACGTCATAGCCGGTGCGACCGGCGAGCAACTTGCCCTCCAGGGTTTCGTTGGAGTCGAACACGTCGTAGATCACCTTGATCCCCGTCTTGGCCTGGAAATCGGCCAAGGTGGTCTCGCCGATATAGTCGGTCCAGTTGTAGACGCTCACCGTCGGCGCAGCTTGCCCGGCACCGCTGAACGCGGCCACCAGGGCCAGCGGGAGAAGCTTGTTCACAAGACGCATATCGACACCTCTTTTGTGTTTTTTAGACGCTCAACAGCAGGAACTCACGCTCCCAGGAACTGATCACCCGCTTGAAATTCTCGTGCTCGGCGCGCTTGACCGCGACGTAGCCGCGCACGAACTTGTCGCCCAGGTACTGCTTGACCGTGTCGCAGTCCTCCATCCGCGCCAGGGCGTCTTCGAGGGTGAACGGCAGGCGCAGGTTACGGCGCTCATAGGCGCGGCCTTCTACCGGGGCGCTGGGTTCGATCTGTTCGATCATCCCCAGGTAGCCACACAGCAGGCTGGCGGCAATGGCCAGGTAGGGATTGGCATCGGCGCCCGGCAGGCGGTTTTCCACGCGCATCGCATCCGGGCTCGAGGTGGGCACGCGCAGGCCGACGGTACGGTTTTCTTCGCCCCACTCCACATTGACCGGCGCCGAGGTGTCCGGCAGGAAGCGGCGGAACGAATTCACGTTGGGCGCGAACATCGGCAACAGCTTGGGAATGTACTTCTGCAATCCGCCGATATGGTGCAGGAACAGCGGGCTCATGTTGCCGTCGGCGTCGACGAACACCGGTTTGCCCGTGGCGATCTCCACCACGCTCTGGTGCAGGTGCATGGCGCTGCCCGGCTCGTCGGCCACCGGCTTGGCCATGAAGGTGGCGGCCACATTGTGCTTGAGCGCGGCTTCGCGCAGGGTGCGCTTGAACACGGTGATCTGGTCGGCCAGGTCGAGGGCATCGCCGTGGCGGAAGTTGATTTCCATCTGCGCCGGGCCGTCTTCATGGATCAGCGTATCGAGGTCCAGGCCCTGGGCTTCGCACCAGTCGTAGACGTCTTCGAACAGCGGGTCGAACTCGTTGGCCGCATCGATGGAGAACGACTGGCGCCCGGTTTCCGCACGGCCGGAACGGCCGATAGGGGTTTTCAGCGGCAGGTCCGGGTCTTCGCAGCGTTGGGTCAGGTAGAACTCCATTTCCGGCGCGACAATCGGCTGCCAGCCCCGGTCGGTGTAGAGCTGCAGGACTTTCTTCAGCACATTGCGCGGCGACAGTTCGATGGGGTTGCCGTGCTTGTCGAAGGTGTCGTGGATCACTATGGCGGTGGGCTCGATGGCCCACGGCACCACGTAGGTCGCGTTGGCCACCGGGCGGCAGACCATATCGATATCGGCCGGATCCAGCAGGTCGTAGTAGATCTCGTCGTCGACAAAGTCCCCGGTTACCGTTTGCAGCAACACACTCTCCGGCAGGCGCATGCCTCGCTCATGCAGGAACTTGTTGGTGGGCGCAATCTTGCCGCGTGCGATGCCAGTCAAATCACTGATCACGCATTCGACTTCGGTAATCTTGTGTTCTTTCAGCCAGGTGTACAGCTGATCGAAGGGGGCGTTCATAAGGACCTCGTCATGGGGTGGGTGCTGCGCCGCCTTGTACTCGCGGCGCATTGAGGTCTATCTTGGGCCAGCCTTCACAGGCCATCTATCCACTTTGCACGCAGCACAACGCACCAATAGAGTGCGCACGGATCACCCATGACCCAGGCAACCGCTTTACGCGTACAGGCCTTCACCACTGCTGATGTGGCCACCCAATGCCGTGCGACACCCGGCTGGGTGCAGCAGTACCAGCAGATGTCCCCGGGGCATTTTGCCGGGCGCGTCCGCTACCTCGACCTGCACGGTGTGCAGGTCTACGAAGAGAGCATGAACACCCGTGTGGAGCAGCACTTCAACGCACCGCCGGGCGCGCTGGCGTTCTGTTTCGATGGCAGCGACAACGCGCTGTATCTGCTCAATGGCGAAAGCCGCAACACCTGGATCACCCCAGAGAACTACCGCGAAGTGGCGGTGGTGTTCGGCCCGCAGTTCGTGCAGCACCATGGCCTGGACGTGGCCACACTGGAAGGCCTGTTCATGGCGCCGCTGGCCTGCCAGCAGAACGCGCTGTTCAGCCGTTGGCTCAGTGGCACCCTGACGCGCTTGTCCACGGACATCGACCCGGTGTCCCTCACCCGGCAGTTGCTCGACGACTGCCTGTTCATCCTCGACAACGCTTGCGTGTGCCTGGATCGCAGCTCATTGCAAAAGCGCAGTGAAGAACGCCGGTTGATGGCGCGCATAGGCGAGTGGGCGGCGGATACACCGGACGAAACCGTCAACCTGTTGGAACTGGCGCGGATTGCCGGCGTACCGCTGCGCCAGTTGCAGCAAGGGTTCAAGACCTACACCGGGATGAGCCCGGCGCAGTGGTTGCGCCTGCGCCGGTTGAACGGGGCACGGCGGGAATTGTTGAGCGGTGCCGGAACGACCGTGGCCGAGGTGGCGATGAATTGGTCGTTCTGGCATTTGGGGCGGTTCTCCAACAGCTACCGCGCGTTGTTCAAAGAGCTGCCGAGCGAAACCCTCAAGCACTCACTTTGAATGCATCTGAAAATGTGGGAGGGGCTTGCCTCCTCCCACATTGAATTGCATTTCAAGGTTGGGATTTTAGGAAGGTTGAGATTAGTTGGTTAACCCGCTCCGCCGCTTCCAACTGCACCATATGCCCCTGCCCCGGCAGAATCTCCACCTGGGCCTCCAGCCCCTGGGCATGGTCGACCGGGATGATTGCATCGTCACTGCCCCAGATCACCAGGCTCGGTTGCCGCCCCACCACGTTGCGCAAATCCAGGCGCTGGCGCCCACCCTCAAACAACTGGGCATTGAGCTGACGAAGCGCCTGATCCACCCCTTCCAACCGCTTGAACTTGAGCATGTCCTCCAGCATCTGCCGCGTCACCAGCGCCGGGTCGCTGAACAGTTGCACCAGTTGCGGCTTGAGCGCGTTGCGGTTATTGGCTTCGGTGAAACCTTGCAAGTAATCGCCGTTGATGTCCGCCCCCAGCCCGGCGCTGGCGATCAGGGTCAGTGAGGCAACGCGCGCCGGAGCCTGACGGGCGACCGTCAGGCTGACCAAGCCGCCCATGGAGTGCCCGGCCAGGTGCACGCGGTCGAGCTTGAGGTGATCGAGCAAGGCCAGCACCGCCTGGCTCAGCTCTTCGGCGTCACCGGTTTGCAGAGGCTTGCCCGACTCGCCATGCCCCGGCAAATCCACGGCGATCACCCGGCGCTCGGCGGCCAGGGCCGGTTGGTTGAACAGCCAGTTGTTCAAGTCGCCGCCAAAGCCATGCACCAGCACCAGCGGCGTACCGCCCTCGCCCAGGTCGAGATAACGCAGCAAACGCCCGCCCACCTCGACCTTCTGCGCACTCGGCCCGGTGGATTGGGCTTCGGCGCTGCTTGAGACGAACCCGGCGTTGAAGCTTTCGATCACCGCATCGATCTCCGCCTCGCTGGCCTCACCTTCCACCACGACCCCCAGCAGCGCGCCCACCGGCAAGGTCTCGTCGCTCAGCGCCAGTACGCGGCGCAACACACCGCTGAACGGCGCCTCGACGCTGCTGGAGATCTTGTCGGTCTCGACGTCCAGCACTTCTTCGCCCTTCTCCACCCGGTCGCCGGGCTGCTTGAGCCAGACGTCGATGCGGCCTTCGGTCATCGACAGCCCCCACTTGGGCATGGTCAAGGTATGGATCATGCGGCGTTCCTCTTGTCGGCGATCTTCAGCACCGCGGCCTCGATCTTCACGGCGTTGGGGATGTACAGGTCTTCCAGCGCATCGGAAAACGGCACCGGCGTGTGCGGCGCGGTGACCATCTCGATCGGCGCGCGCAGGAACGAGAAGCCCTGCTGGGCCACCAACGCACTGATGTCGGTGGCGATGGAACAGCGCGGGTTGGACTCGTCGATCACCACCAGGCGCCCGGTTTTCTCCACGCTCTCGAGGATGCTGTCGTCGTCCAGCGGGCTGGTGGTGCGCAGGTCCAGCACTTCGCAGTCGATGCCCTGGCGTGCCAGGTTGGCCGCGGCTTCCAGGGCGATATGCACCATGCGCCCGTAGGTCACCAGGGTCACGTCGCGGCCTTCGCGCACAAAGTTGGCTTCGCCGAACGGCACGGTGTACAGCTCTTCCGGCACTTCGCCCTGCAGGCTGTAGAGCATCTTGTGTTCGAGGAAGATCACCGGGTCGTTGTCGCGGATCGCCTGGATCAGCATGCCCTTGGCGTCATAGGGCGTGGCCGGGCACACCACCTTGAGCCCGGGAATGTGCGTCCACATCGAGGTGAGCATCTGCGAATGCTGGGCGGCGGCACGCAGGCCGGCACCGTACATGGCGCGCACCACCAGCGGCGTGGTGGTCTTGCCGCCGAACATGTAGCGAAACTTGGCGGCCTGGTTGAGCAACTGGTCGAGGCAGCAGCCGATAAAGTCGACGAACATCAACTCGCACACCGGGCGCATGCCACGGGTGGCGGCGCCGACGGCCATGCCGACGTAGCCGACTTCGGACAACGGCGCATCGAGTACCCGATCCGGAAACTCCGGGTACAGGCCCTTGGTCACGCCCAGCACACCGCCCCAGGCGTCCTGCTCGCCGGGGGAACCGGTGCCGCCGGAGACGTCCTGGCCGATAATGAACACGCTCTGGTCCCGGCGCATTTCCTGGGCCAGGGCTTCGTTGATTGCCTGCTGATAGCTGATTTTGCGAGCCATGAAATTCTCTCCGAGTCTTGTAGTTATTAGCGGTAGGCGACGTAGACATCGCTGAGCAGGTCGGCGGCCTGGGGCTTGGGATCGGACTTGGCCAGGCGCACGGCGTCGTCGATCAACTGCGCGACCTCACCGTCGATACGTTCGAACTGGGCCGCGTCAAGCCAGCCTTCGGCATTGCAGCGCTGGCGGAACAGTGCGAGGCAGTCGTGGGATTCGCGCAGGTTCTTCACCTCGTCCGGGCCACGATAGGTTTGTGCATCGCCTTCGAAGTGGCCGTAGAAGCGACTCAGCTTGACTTCCACCAAGGTCGGCCCGTCGCCTTTGCGTGCACGCTCCACCGCCACGCCCAGCGCCGCGTGTACGGCAAAGAAATCATTGCCATCGACAATCACCCCCGGCATGCCGAAACCCACCGCCCGCTCGGCAATGTCCTTGCACGCCACGGACCAGCCGGAACCGGTGGCCTCGGCATAGCCGTTGTTCTCGGCGACGAACAGGCACGGCAGTTTCATGATCGACGCCAGGTTCATCGCCTCGAACACCGCGCCCTCGTTGGAGCCGCCGTCGCCGAAAAATGCGACCGCCACGCCCTGGCTGCCCTTGAGCTTGGAGGCCAGCGCAGCGCCCGCCGCCAACGGCGCACCGGCCCCGACAATGCCGTTGGCGCCGAGCATGCCCTTCTCCTGGTCGGCGATGTGCATGGAGCCGCCCTTGCCGCCGCACACGCCGGTTTTCTTGCCGTAGATCTCGGCCATCATGCCGAACACATCCACGCCCTTGGCGATGCAATGGCCATGGCCACGGTGGTTGGAGGCGATGCAATCTTCATCGTTGAGGTGGGCCATGACCCCCGCTGCGCTGGCTTCCTGGCCGGCATACAGGTGCACGAAACCGGGGATCTCGCCGGTGGCGAATTCCACATGCAGGCGTTCTTCGAAATCACGGATGGTGCGCATCACGGTGTAGGCATGCAGCAATTGATCGGTGGACAGGTGGGTGGACATCTTGTTGTTCTCCAGGTTGTCTCGACACACAAAAGGCTGGCTGCGGCCAGCTGTAAGCGGTTCAGCACAGCCTGTGCCAAGGTGCGATGAAACCTGGCAAAGCCTTGATCCAGAGCAGTGCCGTGCGGTTGTGCCGGGACGGTATGCCTGTGCAGAATGAGACGGTGCATTGCACTGTGCAGGCGGCGTCTCGGCCGAAATGAGACGCCGCGTCTCACGCGGGGCTGTTGGTCAGGTCGCCCTTGTCCCCTCGCGCCCACGGGCGCTTAATGGCGGGCATAACAACAAAGATCGAGAACCGGAGGCCTTATGCTCGCCGCGAACTCCAGGGAACACGTCGACTGCGTCAGTCGCGTGGTCCGCAATGCCGATCGCCTGCCCCAGGCGCCGGTGCCGTCGCTGATTTTCGATTCATGGCGGCGCTCCATGGAACAACACCACCTCGACCCCGGCTCGCTGCAGGGGCCCCGCATCCTTACCGAACCCTTGCTCAAGGAATGCCGCGAACGCGCCGAGCTGTTCATGCGCATCGCCGGCGAGGAAGTCGGGCAACTGCACCACCGGGTGCGCCACGCCGACTACTGCGTGATGCTCACCGACGCCCAGGGCCAGACCATCGACCACCGCGTCGACACCACCATTCGCAGCGACTGCCGCAAAGCCGGCCTGTACCTCGGCACCTGCTGGTCGGAAGCCGAGGAAGGCACCTGCGGCGTGGCCACGGTGCTGACCAGCAAGGCCGCAGTGACCGTGCACAAGCGCGACCACTTCCGCGCCGCCTTCATCAGTTTGACCTGCTCCGCCGCGCCGATCTTCGACCCCCAGGGCAACCTGCTGGGGGTGATGGATGCCTCAGCGCTCAAATCCCCGGATGACCGGCGCAGCCAGCACCTGGTGCGGCAGATGGTGGCCCAGAGTGCCCAGGCCATCGAAAACGCCTTCTTCATGCACAGCGCCCGCGAGCACTGGGTGCTCCAGGCCCACAGCACACCAGGCTACGTGGACAGCCAGCCCGACCTGCTGCTGGCCTGGGACCAGGACGGGCGCCTGCACGCCCTGAACAGCAAGGCGCGCCAGGCACTGCGCCGGCGTTTCGGCCAGGTGCCGGCGCATATCGGCGAGGTGTTCGACCTGGATGCATTGCGCTCGGCCACCGATCAATCGACCCAACACCTGCAATGGCTGGGCGAGCCTGGCGTACTGCACGTGCGGGTCAACGCCCCGCGCCGCAGACCGGCACGGCCCGTTGCGCACACCCAGGTCGACCCACGGGTGGAAGAACACCTGCGCCTGGCCGTGCGCGTCAAGGACCGCAACCTGCCGGTGCTGGTGCAGGGGGAAACCGGCGCCGGCAAGGAGGTTTTCGCCCGCCAGCTGCACGAACGCAGCGCCCGGCGAACAGGCCCCTTTGTCGCGGTGAACTGCGCGGCGATCCCCGAAAACCTGATTGAAAGCGAGCTGTTCGGCTACGTGGCCGGCGCCTTTACCGGGGCCTCCAGCAAAGGCATGCCGGGGCTGTTGGTGCAGGCCGATGGCGGCACCCTGTTCCTCGATGAAATCGGCGATATGCCGCTGGCGTTGCAGACGCGCCTGCTGCGGGTGATGGCCGAGGGTGAAGTGGCGCCCCTGGGCGGGGCCAAGACCCGCACGGTAGACATCCAGGTGATCTGCGCCAGCCACCGCGACCTGGCCGTGCTGGTCAGCGACGGGCGCTTTCGCGAAGACCTGTACTTCCGCCTCGGCTGCGCACGCTTCTGCCTGCCGCCGCTGCGCGAGCGCAGTGACAAGCTGGCATTGATCAACCGACTGGTGGAGCAGCAAGCGCGCGGCAGCGGCGTCGCGGTGGGCATCGGCCAGGCCGCGCTGGAACGCCTGCTGGGCTATGCCTGGCCGGGCAATGTGCGCCAACTGCACCATGTGCTGGCGTATGCCTGTGCAGTGTGTGAAGGCGGCACGATTCAGCTGGCGGACTTGCCGGTGGAAGTGCGTGGGGAGCAGGTCGAGACGCTGGCCGAGCACAGCGTCAGCCCGGAACGCCAAGTGGTACTGGATGCCTTGATCCGGCATCGCTGGAAGCCGTTGCCGACGGCGCAGGCGCTGGGGATTTCCCGGGCCACCCTGTACCGCCGAGTCAACCAGTTGGGCATCGACATGCCCGGCAAGCACTGACACAACGGGGGCAACCATGTGGGAGGGGCTTGCCCCCTCCCACATTTAACACCCTAGGCCTTGGGAGATCAGCGATAAACCAGCCCACCGTCGATCAACGGCGCCTGTCCGGTCATGTAATCCGCGTCCGGCCCGGCCAGGTAGGCCACCAACCCCGCCACATCCTCCGGCGTTTCCGCACGGCCCAGGGCAATCCCATCCACATACTGCTTGTAGGTCGCCCCCACTTCGGCACCGGTAATCTCGGCCATGCGCTTGTCGATCTCCACCCACATGTCGGTGCCGACCACGCCCGGGCAATAGGCGTTGACCGTGATCCCGGCGCTCGCCAGTTCCTTGGCCGCCGCCTGGGTCAAGGCGCGCACGGCGAACTTGGTGGCCGAGTACACGCCCAGCAGCGCAAAGCCTTCGTGGCCGGCGATGGAACAGGCATTGATGATCTTGCCCTTTTGCTTGAGCGCCTTGAATTTCCTGCCGGCCGCCTGGATGCCCCACAACACGCCCTGCACGTTGATGCCCAGGGTGCGCTCGACCTGTTCCGGGCTGACGTCCAGCAGCGCGTCGATCTGCGCGACCCCGGCGTTGTTGACGATAATGTCGAAGCCGCCGAGGGTCTGGTGTGCGTGTTCGACCGCCGCCACCACCTGGTCGCGCTTGGACACGTCGGCGATAAACACCGAGGCCTTGCGCCCCAGGGCCACGACTTCGGCGGCCACGGCCTCGAGCTTGGCGCCATTGATGTCGACCAGGGCGATGTCGGCACCGTCCTGTGCCAGGCGCAGGGCGATGGCCCGGCCAATGCCCTGCCCGGCGCCGGTCACCAGTGCAACTTTTCCAGCGATACCCATGATGATCTCCTGCAAGGGTTAGAGAAGTCCTGTCTATCGCAGGTGGGCACTCAGGCTGTCGAGAGGCACGTCATTCAGCGGGAGGGCTGAGACGGGACGTCTCACTTGTAAAACCGAGCGGTTATGCCTAGCTTATGCGCCCCCCGCCCTGCGCTTTAAGGCCCTCCCCCATGGTTTTGCGTTTTCGTCCTGTCGTCAGTACACGTTTCGCCCTCGGCCTGCTGCTCAGCGGCGGGATCGGCAACAGTTGGGCGGCACAACTCGAGCTGCCGGCAGTGCAGGTCCAGGGCCAGGACGCGTCCGGCTATCGCGCAGACACCGCCTCGGTCGGTGGCTTCAACGAGGCGCCGCTGCTGGACACTCCGGCCTCGATCACGGTGATCAATGCGGCGCTGATCAAGGACCAGCAAGCGCGCCTGCTCAGTGAAGTGCTGCGCAACGACGCTTCGGTGGGCGATAGCTACGCCCCCATCGGCTACTACGAAAATTTCGTGGTGCGTGGCTTCTCGCTGAATGCGGCGAGCAGCTACAAGATCAACGGGCGCACCATCACCGGCGAGCAGAACGTCGCCCTGGAAAACAAACAGCAGGTGGAAGTGCTCAAGGGCCTGGCCGGTTTGCAGAGCGGGATTTCCGAGCCCAGCGGCGTGATCAACTACGTGACCAAGCGCCCGGAGGATGTGCGCTCGGTGACGGTGTCCACCGATGACCGCGGCAGTGGCTATATCGCCACCGACGTGGGTGGCTGGTTTGGCAGCGAGCAGCAATTCGGCCTGCGCGCCAACGTCGCCCATGAAGACCTCAATTCCTATGTGGAGCACGCCAACGGCCAGCGCGACTTTGTCTCCCTGGCCTTCGACTGGAACATCAGCCCCGACGCGGTGCTGCAACTGGACGCGGAATACCAGAACAAGCAACAGCGCTCGGTACCGGGCTACCAGTTGCTGGGCGGCACCGAGGTGCCCCACGACGCCTCGCCGAAAAAACTGCTGGGCCACCAGAGCGGTTCCAGGCAGGTCGGCATCGATTCGCTGAACCTCAACGGCACGTTCGAATACCGCTTCAGCAACCAGTGGAAAGGCAGCGTCAGCGCCGCGCGCAGCAAGGTGGTGATCGATGACTACAGTTCGTTTGCCTGGGGCGGCGACACCAACGGTGTCGGCAACCACTTCACGCCCGAAGGCAACTACGACGTCTACGACTACCGCAGCCCCGACGATACCCGCCGTGACGATGAAGTCCAGGCGGCGATGACCGGCCTGTTCGACACCGCAGGCATCGGCCATGAACTGACCTTCGGCACCAGCGCGTTTCGCCGGGTGATCGACAAGCGCAAGTCCGTCAACGAGTACATCGGCACGGCCAATATCGACGCTGACGCGCCGACGTTCACGCCCACCGACAAGCCGTTGAACGACAGCCATCGCACCCTCGACAGCCGCCAGTATGGCCTGTTCGTCACCGACCGCATCCGCCTCAACGAGCAATGGCAAACCCTCCTCGGTGGCCGCGAAGTGCGCCTGGATGAAAAAGCCTTCGACGGTGTCACTGGCAACCAGGCCCGCCATACCCAGCAATACGTGTTTCTGCCCCAGGCATCGTTGATCTACAAACCGGTGGAAAACATCTCGCTGTACACCAGCTACAGCAAAGGCCTGTCCCTGGGCGGCACCGCGCCGTGGTTTGCCAGCAACGCCGATGAAACCCTGGCCCCGACCACCTCGCGGCAAATCGAGGCCGGGGTGAAATACGACTGGCGCCGCATCAGCTTCGCCGCCGCCGTGTTCCAGACACGCCAGGCCTATCAGTACGCCAAGCCGGATGGCGCCGCTACCTTTACCTATGTGCAACAGGGCGAGCAGAAGAACACCGGCGTGGAACTGTCGGCCAACGGCTGGGCCACCGACCGTCTGCAGATTTCCACCAGCGTGGCGGCGATTCGTGCACGGGTCAGCGGCAGCGGCACACCGGCATACGAAGACCACCAGGCGATCAACGTGCCCAAGCTGCGCGCCAGTGTGTATGCCGATTATGCGTTGCCGTGGGTCAATGGCCTGGCGGTGCTCGGCGGCGTGCAATACAGCGCCAAGAAGTACGCCAATCGCAGCGGCAATGTGGAGGTGGGGGATTACGCAGTGGTCAACGTCGGCAGCCGCTACACCACCCGGGTCGACGGCTACGAGACGGTGCTGCGCCTGAGCGTCGACAACCTGTTCGACAAGCGCTACTGGCGCGACGCGGGCGAGTACATGGGCGATGACTATCTGTTCCAGGGCGCGCCGCTGACGGCGCGCCTGAGTGCTTCGGTGAACTTCTGACACTTACTGCTGTGGCGAGCGGGCTTGGCGAATCGTCGCACCGCCCGCGTTGGGGTGCGAAGCGCCCCTGATGAAGACGAATGGGGTATATCAGGCACTCCTCTGCGCCTGGTTTTGGGGCTGCTGCGCAGCCCAGCGCGGGACAAGCCCGCTCACCACAAAAGAGCCGTCTTCAACCGCCTATTCAGGCATCTTGCGGAAACCTACCGCGAGGCGGTTCCAGCTGTTGATCGTGGCGATGGCCACGCTCAGGTCGACTTGCTCCCGGGGGCTGAACTCGGCGGCGAGCGCGGTGAAGTCTGCGTCCGGGGCGTGGGTCTGGCTCAGCAGCGTCAGGCTCTCGGCCCAGGCCAATGCCGCGCGTTCACGCGGGGTGAAGAACGGCGTTTCGCGCCAGGCCGACAAGGTGTACAGGCGACGCTCGGTCTCGCCACCCTTGCGGGCATCGGCGGTGTGCATGTCCAGGCAGAAGGCACAGCCGTTGATCTGTGAGACCCGCAGGCGGATCAGCTCCAGCAATGGCAGTTCGATGGAGAGTTTGCCGACGGCGGCTTCCAGGGCGAGCATGGCTTTCATGGCGTCTGGGGAAGCGGTGTAGAAATCGGTACGGGCTTGCATGCGGAACTCCGGAACGGTGGGAAGTGGTGGCTAGGTTAGCCACCGGGCCGTAGGGGAGAAATAGCCAATTGCGGGGAAGAACAGGTGACCAATGGTGCGATCAACCTGGTAATGGAATCACCCGCAACGGGCGCACCGATTTATAGGAAAAACTCGAATAGATCTCCTTGACGCACGGCAGCGTCTGCAACACCTCCCGCGCAAACTCGCCGAACGACTCCAGATCCCTGGCCACCACCTCGAGCAAGAAGTCATAGCGCCCCGACACGTTATGACAGGCCACGATTTCCGGAATATCCAACAGGCGTTGCTCGAACGCCCGAGCGATTTCCTGGGTGTGGCTCTCCATCATGATGCTGACAAACGCCGTCACCCCATACCCCAACGCCTTGGGCGAGAGGATCGCCTGGTAGCCGCTGATCACTCCGCTCTCCTCCAGGTTCCTGACCCGCCGCCAGCACGGTGACGTGGTCAGGGACACGCGGTCGGCCAGCTCGGCCACGGTTAAACGGGCATTGCCTTGCAGGGCGTTTAATAACGCTTTGTCGGTGCGATCCAGCGTGATGGGCATGATGTGCCTCTGTTTATTGTTTTTAGCGAGTTTTCATCCCAGGACACGGGATTTGTCGGCAAAGTTTGCAAAATACAGCCGTGGTTATAAGCATAGCATTGTAGGAAATAAGGAGCGCCCGACATGAACACTAAACACAATGCATTCGGCTTTTCCACCCGTGCCATCCACCACGGCTACGACCCCAAGGACCACCACGGCGCACTCGTGCCGCCGATCTACCTGTCGGCCACGTTTGCCTTCCCCACCGCCGAATACGGCGCCGCCTGTTTCGCCGGCGAGGCCGGTGGCCATTTCTACACGCGCATTTCCAACCCGACCCTGGCACTGCTGGAGTCCCGCATGGCCAGCCTGGAAAACGGCGAGGCGGCGGTGGCGTTCAGTTCCGGCATGGGCGCGATTGCCGCGACGTTCTGGACCCTGCTGCGCCCAGGCGATGAGGTGATCGTCAGCCAGACGCTCTACGGCTGCACCTTCGCCCTGTTGCATCACGGTATCGGCGAATTCGGCATCAAGGTGCGCCACGTGGACCTCACCGACCTGGCGGCCCTGCAAGCGGCGCTGAGCCCCGCCACGCGCATGGTCTACTGCGAAACCCCGGCCAATCCCACCCTGCAACTGGTGGACATCGCCGCCGTGGCCGCCCTCGCCCATCAACAGCCGAACGTGACCGTGGTGGTGGATAACACCTACTGCACGCCGTACCTGCAACGGCCGCTGGAACTGGGCGCCGATGTGGTGGTGCACTCGGCCACCAAGTACCTCAGCGGCCATGGCGACATCACCGCCGGCATCGCCGTGAGCAACCAGGCCCTGGCCCAGCGCATTCGCCTGCAAGGCCTCAAGGACTTGACCGGCGCGGTGATGTCGCCCCAGGACGCCTCCCTGTTGATGCGCGGCCTCAAGACGTTGGCCCTGCGCATGGACCGCCATTGCAGCAACGCCCAGGCCGTGGCCGAAGCCTTGCAGGCGCATCCCGCCGTGGAGTGGGTGACGTATCCGGGGCTGCGCGGCTTCGCGCAACACGCATTGGCGGCGCGGCAGATGAGCCAGGCCGGCGGCATGATCGCCTTCGAACTCAAGGGCGGGATCGACAGCGGACGACGCTTCATGAACGCCCTCACATTGTTCACCCGCGCGGTGAGCCTGGGCGACGCCGAGTCACTGGCCCAGCACCCGGCGAGCATGACCCATAGCACCTACACCCCTGAAGAACGCGCGCATCACGGTATCAGCGAAGGCCTGGTGCGTTTATCAGTGGGGCTTGAGGACGTCGCCGACCTGTTGGCGGACGTGCAGCAGGCGCTGGCCAAGTGCACCCGCGCCGTACCGCGCGAAACGCCGATGGCGGTACAGTCGGCGCGATAAGCCCCAGGCCCTCGGTTGTGCTTTCCCACGACGGTGGCCGGACGGATCCGACCACCGTTGGCCGGGCTTAATGCGGTTTTTTGCCGATTGGATCCCCCTGCCGCCGCCAGGCTGTACTAGCATACGTCCTGCATTCGACACTCATGGACGAACTGATGAATTCACACCTGTTCCCACATATAGGCAAGGTCATCGCCAGCACCGGCAGTCGCGATTTCCCACGCATGCTGCATGACCTGATCCTCACCCAACTGGCAGTGGACGCCACCCATATCACCCAATTGCGCGTGAGCCCCGAAGGTCACACCCGCCGCAAGATCAGCCCGGTCTACACCGATTCGGTGGCGGCCCTGGGCGATGCGCAACCGGCCGCACAATTGCACCTCACACGCCACAAGGATGATGTGCGCTACGTGCTGTCGGTGTACCGCTCCCACCAGTCAGAAAGCTTTTCGCCCCAGGAACGCAGCATGTTGCAGGACTTCTCCACGCTGCTGTTGCCTTTGGTGGAAAAACACATCACCGCGATTCAGCCATGCCGCGGTGACAGCGACCCGCACCTATCGCAGAACCAGGGCATCGACACCCTGCGTCGACGTATTCAGGAACGCCTGGTGCAATCGGGGCTGAGCCTTTCCAACCGCGAGCTGGAGGTGTGCGTGGGCCTGCTGGCCGGGCGCACGGCGCCGGAGTTGGCGGAGCAACTGGCACTGAAGGTCAACACCATTGAAAGCTACCTAAAGCGGGCGGCGATCAAGCTGGGGATCAGCGGACGGCATTCGTTGTTGCGGTGGATGTACTCCACCGACGATACCGCGCTCTAAGCCCTCTCCCCGCAGCTGCCTCGCCGAGGTTCGGCAGCTGCCGGGAGGTCAATCCCGTGCCAACGCTTCAATCGGGTCCAGCCGTGCCGCGTTCCTCGCCGGCACGAAGCCGAACACAATGCCGATCAGTGTCGAGCAGCCAAACGCCATGATGATCGACCCCAGGGAAAACACCATCTCCCACTCTTTCACAAACAGCGAAAACAGATAGCCGATGGCGAAGGACAGCGCGATGCCAATCATCCCGCCGATCAAGCACACCATCACCGCTTCCACCAAAAACTGCTGGCGAATATCCGACTGTCGCGCGCCCACCGCCATGCGAATACCGATCTCGCGGGTGCGCTCAGTGACCGACACCAGCATGATATTCATCACGCCAATGCCCCCCACCAGCAAGGAGATCACCGCGATCAACGACAACAGCAGCGCCAGGGAACGGCTGGTTTTCTGCACCGTCTGCATGATGCTGTCGAGGTTATTGGTGAAGAAATCCTTGGTGCCGTGGCGTTGCAGCATGAGCGCATTGACGTTGTCTTCCACCACCTTGCTCGGCTGGCCGTCCTTGATGCGCACGGTGATGCTGTCCAGATGGCGCTGGCCTAAGAGACGCCCTGCCGCTGTCTCATACGGCACCCACACGTTGAGTGCCTTGCTCGCGGCGAACATGTTCTTATTGTCCGCCGTCACGCCGATCACCGTGCACGGCAGGTTGCCCACCAGGATCACCTGGCCCAGCGGATCCACATTCGGCCCGAACAGGCGTTGCCGGGTATTGTGGTCGATCACCACCACCTGGGCCTGGCGCCGTGCATCGCTTTCGCTGAAGGCGATGCCGGCTTCGAGTTTCAGCCCCTTCACCTTGAAGTAGCGGTCGCTCACGCCATTGACCTGGGCGTCCAGGTCGATATTGCCGAAACGCAGCAAGAGGTTGCGGCCCACCACCGGGGTGGCGCTGTCGACGTAGTAGAGCCGGTTCAGGGCCTCCACATCCGAGGGCATCAGCGTCTCGATGGCCGAGGCGCGGCTGTCGCCGAAACTGGTGCCGGAGAAAATGTCGATGGTGTTACTGCCTATCGCCTGGATGTCCTTGAGCACATAGCGTTTTGCGCCTTCGCCGATGGCCGAGATCGACACCACCGAGGTGATGCCGATGACGATACCCAGCATGGTCAGCAAGGTGCGCATGCGATGGGACACCAGCGCGACCCAGGCCATGTTGAACGCCTCCTTGAACAGCCCCAGGCTCGCCACCAATCGGCGCGCGCCGCTGCGCCTGGCCTCGAGCGGCGCCTCGGCAGGCAGGTCCAGGCCACTGCTGGCATTGGCCTTGTCACTGATGATCTCGCCGTCGCTGACCTCGACGATGCGTTGGGCATTGGCCGCCACTTTCGGGTCATGGGTGACAATAATCACCGTGTGCCCGGCCGCGTGCAGTTCGGCCAGGATGCGCATCACCTCCTTGCCGCTGTGGGTGTCGAGGGCGCCGGTGGGTTCGTCGGCGAGGATCACTTCACCGCCGTTCATCAAGGCCCGGGCAATACTCACCCGTTGCTGCTGGCCGCCCGACAGCTGGCTGGGCCGATGGCTGGTGTGGCTGGCCAGGCCCAGTCGTTCCAGCAGCTCACGTGCGCGGCTGTGGCGCTGGGTCTGCGGGGTGCCCGCGTAGATCGCCGGCATTTCCACGTTGTGCAACGCGCTGAGGTGCGCCAGCAAGTGGTAGCGCTGGAAGATAAACCCGAAGTAATCGCGGCGCAGCTCCGCCAGTTGGTCATTGCCCAGCGAGCGGGTTTCGATGCCGTTGATCCTGTAGCTGCCGGCGGTGGCGTAGTCCAGGCCGCCGAGGATATTCATCAGGGTCGATTTGCCGGAACCCGAGGCGCCAATAATCGCCAGCATTTCCCCGGCATGGATGGTCAGGTCGATGCCCTTGAGCGCAATGAATTCACGCTCGCCGGCCATGAAACTGCGGGTGATGCCCTTGAGTTCCAACAGTGGCTGGGTCATCCGTCAGTTCCCCGCCACGGTGGGCGACGCGTCACCGATCACCACCTTCTCACCCTCGGCCAGGCCCTCCAGGACCTGCACCTTGACGTTGTTATTGATACCGGTCTTCACCTCCCGCGCCACCGCCTTGCCCTTGGCGTCCAGCACCCGCAGCGAGTAGCGGCCATCGTTGTTGCGCGGGCCGAGCGCGGCCACCGGCACCATCAACGCCGCCTGGGCGGTGTCGAGCACGATGCGCACCTGGGCAGTCATGGCGATGCGCAGGCGATGGTCGGGGTTGGGCACGTCGAACAGCGCGTTATAGAACACCGCCGTGTTCTGCTTGGGGGTGCCGGCAGTCTGGGTTTCGAGGAAGTTCTGCGGCGCCGGTTCCGTACCGCGCAGCTTGGCGTAGTAGCGCTTGTCGGCTTCGCCGAGGATGGTGAAGTACACCTGCTGGCCGGGGCTGATATGAATCACATCGGCCTCCGACACCTGGGCCTTGACCGTCATGGTATCCAGGTCCGCCAGCTTCAACAGCACCGGTGCCAGCTGGCTGGCGATCACGGTCTGGCCTTCCTGGGTGACGATGCCCACCACGTCGCCATCGATGGGCGCAACGATGCGGGTGTAAGCCAGGTTGACCTTGGCGGTGTCGATCTGGATATGCGCACTCTTGATCTGCGCATCCAGGGACAGCAGGTTGGCCTGCTGCACCTGGAACGTCGACTCGGCGTCTTCGAAGTCCTGGCGCGACACCGACTCGTCATCCTGCAAGCCCTTGTAGCGTTCATACACCGACCTGGCCTGCTTGAGCTGCGCCGCCGTGGCCCGGCGCTGGGCCTGGAGGTTTTCCTCATCCACCTGGGCCTTGCGCAGGGTATTTTGCAGGATCAACGGGTCGATTTCGGCGAGCCACTGGCCCTGCTTCACCTTATCGCCGACCTTGACCTTGAGCGACTTCAACTGCCCGGAAACCTGGGCACCGACATCCACTTGCTTGATGCCTTCGAGCACGCCGGTGGCCAGCACGGCGTTTTCGATATCGCCGCGTTCGACGCTGGCCGTGAGGTATTGCGGGGCGTCGGCGGGCGCCTGGACCGTGTAGACAATGAGGCCGATGGCGACGGCCAGGACTGCAAGCAGGCCGGTTTTGCGGAGCTTAGAAGTTTGCATAAATGACCATGAAAAGTGGTTGGGCTTTTTTGAGGGAGTCCATAGGCGGGAGGGGGTAGACCCTCTTCACGAAACCACCTCCCCAATCACCACGCCGTCCAACCACCAGCGCGCCAGCCTGTGAACATTCGGTACCTTGAGCAAGGTGAAGTGGTTCCCCGCCCCATACCAGACCTCCAAGGCGCTGCCCTGCTTGCGCCACCCCTCGATCATCCTCCCCTGCTCCCGCTGATTCCCCGCCGCGTCCAGCGCCGGGTCCTCGGCCAGCACCAGGCGCACTGCACCTTCATAGCGCCGCAAAGGCCGATACACCGTGCGCAACGCCGCGCCATAGGTACGCGCCGGCCCCGTCATCGCGTCCACACTGGCACGGGCCGGCAACAACCCCACGTCGACCATGCCCCCATGCAACGCCTGCCGCTGCGCGCGCTCATCGAGCCCGGCAAAGTCCACGAGATCAATGCCAAACGCCTTGCCCGCGGCCAACTGCATGGCCTCGATCAATCGCACCAACGCCGCCGTGGTGGTGTAGGGCCGCCCCGCGCCAGCCGGTGCCTCACTGTCGATTACCGTCAACGATGCCACTTCGCGCCCGGCCGCCTGCAAGCGCAGGGCCATTTCCAATGCGATCCAGCCACCAAAGGAATGCCCGACCAGATGCACCGGCCCACGCGGGCACTCGTGCTCCAGCGCCGTCAGGTAACAGCGCGCGGCTGCCTCGACCTGGCTGTGGGGCACCGCCTCGCCATCCAGGCCCCGATGCTGCAGGCCGAACAGCGGCCAGTCACGCCCCAGCGCTTCGCTCAAGCCGACAAACCCGGTCACGCTGTCCCCCGCACCCGGCACGCAGAACAGCGGCGCATACCCGGCGCGGCCGCTTTGAATTCGCAACAGCGGCTGGTGCGGCGCCTGGCTCACCGGCGTACTTGCCAGCAACGCCGCGCTCATGGCGCGACCCAAGCCTTGGATATGGGGCGCCTGCATCATGCTCTGGTGATCCCCAGGCACCTCAACTCGCTGCAGTTTCCCGGGGGCCAGGGCGTCGTTCCAACCCAGGGACTCGCTGCGCCGCGCCAACTCGGTCGGGCGCTCCTGGGCGCTGAACAGATGCACCGCCATCGGCAACGGAAACAGGCTGTAGTGCGCCAGCGCATGCCCATGCCCCACTTCGCGCTCGATAAAGCTCAAGAGGTCCGCGTCCGCCGCTGCCGCCATTTGCGCGTACAACAGACCTTGATCGCGACAGCGTTGCAGCAGACCCGCAAAGTCCAACTGTCCAAGCTGTGCCTCAAGTTGCTCAATCCTCGCCAGCTCATCCACACCTCCCTGTGCGTTCCAATAAGCCGTGCATTGCAACAGCAAATGCCGCTTGAGGGCATCCGGCCCGCTCCAGCGCGCCTTGCCCTGGTCGGTCATGCGCGGTACGTAACTGTCGATCAGGCCAAGGAACGCCACCGGCTCATCCTGCCCGAGCAATTGCATCGCCACTTCGTAGGCCAGCACTCCGCCAAACGACCAGCCGGCGACCCGGTAAGGCCCGTGGGGCTGGATGCCGCGAATCAGGCCGACCATGCGCGCCGCCAAGCCTTCCATGGTGTTGAGATGCGCCTCACCGAGTGCCACGCCAGGCAGGCCGTAGATCGGATAGTCACCGGGCAGGTGCTGGCCCAGCGCCGGGAAATACACGTCCATGCCACTGAACTCATGGACCAGGAACAACGGCGCCTGCGAGCCGCTGCTGCGTACCGTGATCACCGCAGTATCACGCTCCGGCGCCTGGGTGCGCTGGCGCAGCATGGCGGCCACCGAGGCGACGCTGGCGTGCTGGAACAGCTCGGCCAGGGACACCTGCAACCCCGCCTCCTCCATCAGGTTGACCAGGCGAATCGCCAACAATGAATGCCCACCCAATTCGAAGAAGCTGTCATGCCGGCCCACCTGCGCCAGCTTCAACACCTCGGCCCACAGCTGGGCCAGGGTCTGCTCCAGTGCATCGGCCGGCGCTTCGAATTCGCGGCAGCACAACGCGTCCAGGGCCGGGGCCGGCAAGGCTTTGCGGTCGACCTTGCCATTGGCCGTCAACGGCAAGCGCTCCAGCGGCACATAGGCCGACGGCAGCATGTAGTCCGGCAGCTGCCCCTGCAGATGGGCGCGTACGCTGTCGATAGCGACGGGCTCGGCCACCCAAGTGAAATAGGCCACCAGGCGCTTGTCGCCCGGGGCGTCCTCACGGGCCAGTACTACCACGTCCTGAATGCTTCCGTGGGTCGCCAGGCGCGCTTCAATTTCACCCAGCTCGATACGGAAGCCACGGACCTTGACCTGGTCGTCATTACGGCCGATGCACTCCAGCAGACCCTCAGCGTTCCAGCGGCCGAGGTCGCCGGTGCGGTACATCAAGGCGCCCTCATTGAAGGGGTCCTGCACGAATTTTTCCGCGCTCAGGTCCGGGCGATTCAGGTACCCGGTGGCCACGCCGTCGCCGCCGATGCAGATTTCACCGGTCACGCCCAGCGGCACCTCCTGCAAGTGCGCATCCAGCACGTGCACCTGGGTGTTGGAGATGGGCCGGCCCACCGGCACGCTGTCCGCGTCGTCGGCAACCGCGCGCACTTCATAGGTGGTGGCGTAGGTGGTGGTTTCCGTCGGCCCATAGCAATGCACCAGGCGCAGTGCGGGCGCCCGGGCCAACAGGCTGCGGAAGGCCGCCGGGTCGGCACGCTCGCCGCCGCACAACAGGATGCGCAGGCCGGCCAGGGCGTCAGGGATCAGTTGCACGTATTGGTTGAACAGCGCCGTGGTCACAAACAGCACCGTCACGCCTTGCAGCGCCCGGCCAAAGGCGACCGGATCGAGCAACGTGGTGTGCTCGATCACCTGCACTTGGCCGCCATTGAGCAGCGCGCCCCAGACGTCCATGGTGCTGGCGTCGAACGCCGGGTTGGAAGCGAAGGCCACGCGGTCGCCGGCCTGGAAGTCGGCATAGCCGTTATTGATCACCAGCCGCGTGATGCCGCGATGGGGCACCCGCACCCCCTTCGGCGTACCGGTGGAGCCGGAGGTGTACATGATGTACGCCACGCTGTCGCTCGATTGCGACAGCGCCGGGTTGTGGCTCGGTTGCGAATCGAGGGCCAGGGTGTCGAGGTCCAGGCGCTGTGCGGGGTAATCGGCAGCCATTTCACTGCGGCTCAGCAGCCACGCCGCGCCGCTGTCCTGCAGCATAAAGCCCTGGCGTTCGGCCGGAGCGTTGCTGTCCAGCGGCACATAGGCGGCGGCGCACTTGAGCACCGCCAGTTGGCCCACCAACAGGTCCAGGGAGCGTGGCAGCAGGATCGCAACGTTATCGGCGGGGCGCACCCCAAGCCCCAGCAGGTGATGGGCCAGGCGGTTGGCGCGCTGGTTCAGTTCACCGTAACTCCAGGCCTGCTCGCCCTGCACCGCCGCCAGTGCGTCGGGCGTTGCCTGGGCCTGGGCTTCGAACAGACGTTGCACCGTGTGCTCGCGCGGGAATGGGCGCCGGGTCGCATTGAATTCCAGCAGCCGGCGACGTTCGGCGTCGGGCAGGATCGGCAAGCGGCCGATGGCGAGGTCACTGTTGTGTTCCAACGCCTGCACCAGCTGCTCCAGTGCGATATGCAGGTACTCGCATAGACGCCGGGCACCCGGTCCCCTGGCCTTGAGGCTGAAACCGGCGCCCAGGTCATCCACGCTCATCGACAGGCCAAAGGTGCTGTGCTCGTGAGTCTTGAGCAATTGAATGCCCTGCCACGCGTCGGCCACACCACCGGCGTGCGGCGCACTGTGGCGATAGTTGAACAACACGCTGAACAACGGCGTCGCCACAGGCACTGCGCTGCAACGCTGAGCCAGGGCCAATGGCGCGTGTTCATGGCTGAGCAGCTGGGTAAGTCGGGCGTGGGTAGCACGCAGTGCACTGCGTACCGCGCGTTCGCCCAGGTCGACCCGCAGCGGCAAGGTATTGATAAACACCCCCATGGCCCGCTCGGCCCCCTCGCCACCTTGCAGGCGACCCAGCATGACCGTACCGAACACCACCTGCTCGCGGCCGGACACCTTGCCCAGTACATGGGCCCAGGCCAGGTGCATCAGGCTTGCGGCACTGACACCCGCCTGGCGCGCCTGGGTCCGCAGGCGCTGGCTCAGTGCGGGATCCACGCTCAACTGGGCCGGCTCATCGGCGCCCAGGCCGGGGACTGCCGTGGGCTCGTCGATGTCACCGAGCATCTCGCGGAAGAACCCTTCGTGTGCATCGACACCGCTGCGGGTCTGGGCCACATAGTTGCGATACGGGACCGCTGCACCTAACGAATCCTGCTCGCCCAGCAGGAAGGCCTGCATGTCGCGCTGCAGGATATCCAGGGCCAAGTGGTCCATGACCAGGTGATGGAACAGCAGCGTGGCCACCACGCGCTGGGGCTCCTCGGTGTAGACCAGGCGCATCAAAGGCGCCTGGGCCAGGTCCAGGCGCTGGGGCAACGGGCCGCTTTCGACGCGCAGTGACGCCTTGCGCCACACCACTTGCAGCGGTTCTTCCAGGCCGTCCCAGTGAAACGACGAGCGCAGAATGTCGTGGCGCTGGATCACCGCCTGCAACGCCCGGGCGAACGCATCCAGGCGCTGGCGGGAATCAAAGGCGAACTGCGCCTGCAGCACGTAGGCATCGTCGCCCTGCACCGCGCGATGGTGATAGAGCATGCCGGCCTGCAGCGGCGCCAGCGGGTAGATATCCTGCACATTCGCCGCACCACCGGGGATGCCGGCGACAATACGATCGATGTCGGCCTGATCCAGTTGAATCAGGGGCAACTGGTCCGGCGTGATCGCCGTGGCCCCCTCGGCAATGCCATTGACCGGCACCGCCACGCCACGCCCGCCACCCAGCGCTGCCACCAGTGCACACAGGGTCGGCTGGCCGAACAGCACCTTCACATCCGCCGACAACCCGAGGCGACGCATACGCCCTATCAGGCTGACGGCCAACAGTGAGTGCCCACCCAACTCGAAGAAGTTGTCGTGACGTCCCACGCGCTCCACATTGAGCAACTCCGCCCACAGGCTGGCCAGGGTGACTTCCGTATCACCCTGGGGCGCCTCGTACTCGCGCACCCTCACCGAATCCGCACCCGGTGCAGGCAGGGCCTTGCGGTCGAGCTTGCCGTTAGGGCTCAGGGGCAACGCCTCGAGGTGGACGAAAATCGCCGGCACCATGAACTCCGGCAGGTGCTGCAGCAGATGGCCGCGCAGGGCTTCGATCTCGCTGCGTACACCGGTGTAGTACGCCACCAGGTGATCGTCGCGGGCGACCACGGCAGCTTCGTTGACGGCGGCATACTCGGTGAGGCGCGCCTGGATTTCCCCCAGTTCGATACGCAGGCCGCGAACCTTCACCTGATCATCGTTGCGACCCAGGTATTCGATAGTGCCATCGGGCAAATAACGTCCGACGTCGCCGGTGCGGTACATCCGTCCGGCGCTGAACGGGTCCTTGAGGAAACGTTCGGCGGTCAGTTCCGGGCGGTTCAGGTAACCGCGAGCTACTTGCACGCCGCCGATAAACAATTCGCCGACCACGCCCAGCGGCACCGGCTGCAACTGCCCATCCAGCAGGTACATGCGCGTATTGGCAATCGGCTTGCCGATGGGGGTGTTATCCGGTGTCACCGCGCCTGCGCAGTTCCACGCGGTCACATCCACGGCGGCTTCGGTAGGGCCGTACAGGTTATGCAGTTCGCTGCCGGGCAACTGCTGCTTGAAGCGCCGTACCAGGCTGCCGGGCAAGGCCTCGCCGCTGCATATCACCCGCGCCAGCCCGGCGGCCTGGCTCACATCGCCATGGGCCAGGAACACATCGAGCATCGAGGGCACGAAGTGCACGGTGCTGATCCGTTCAGCCTCGATCACGTCGCACAGGTACGCCGGGTCTTTATGCCCACCGGGACGCGCCATCACCAGGCACGCGCCGGTGAACAGCGGCCAGAAGAACTCCCACACCGACACGTCGAAGCTGAACGGGGTTTTCTGCAAGACGCGGTCTTGAGCGGTCAACCCATATTCGTCCTGCATCCACAACAGGCGGTTGACCACCCCGGCGTGGTCGTTGATCACGCCCTTGGGTTGGCCGGTGGAACCGGAGGTATAGATCACATAGGCAGCCAGGCCCGCGAATGGGGGGTTGTCGATGCAATGGTGCTGCCAGCACGGCTGGTCCAGATCCACTAGCGGTACCGCGCCCAGCAGATCGCGGGTCGAAGCCTGGGCCAGCACGGCAACGGGGGCGCTGTCTTCAAGCATGTAGGCCAGGCGCTCGCGTGGATACGCCGGGTCCAACGGCACATAGGCAGCGCCGGCCTTGAGGATCGCGTACAGGCCGACCACCATCGCCAGGCTGCGCTCCACACAGATTGCCACCCGCGAGTCCGGCTGCACGCCCAGCGCGTGCAGGTGATGGGCCAGTTGGTTGGCCTGTGCGTTCAGTTCGGCATAGGTCAGTTGCTGCTCGCCGGCCTTGACCGCAATCGCCTCCGGCGTACGTATCACTTGGGCTTCGAACATCCCGTGCACGGTCTGGTCAAGGTTGTAGTCCGCCCGGGTGGCGTTGAAGTCGAACAGCAAACGCTCGCGCTCGCGCGCGTCCACCAGCGGCACATGCTCCAGCACCGCCTGGTCGTTATCGACCATGGCCTGCAATAACCGTGTGAAGTAGCCGACGTAACGCTGCACGGTCGACTCATCGAACAGCGCCACCGCGTACTCCAGCGCGCCGAGGATCGTGCCCTGCACTTCCCCCAGGTTCAGCGACAGGTCGAACTTGGCGAAGTGGCTGTTCTCGACGATGCCTTCCAGGGCGAGGTCGCCCAGGGCCAGGGTCGGCGCGCTGCTGTCCTGCCAGCTCAGCAGGGTCTGGAACAACGGGCTATGGGCCAGGCTGCGCGTCGGGCGGATGATTTCCACCACTTGCTCGAAGGGCAGGTCCTGGTGGGCCTGGGCCGCCAATGTCAGCGCCTTGACCCGCGCCAGCAACGCCTCGGTGCTCAGCCCGCCCGAGGTATCGATGCGCACCGCCAGGGTGTTGACGAACAGGCCGATCAGCCCTTCCACCTCGCTGCGCGTACGGTTGGCCACCGGTGAGCCGATCACCACATCCTGCTGCCCGGACAGCCGCGCCAGCAATGCGGCCCAGGCCGTCATCAAGGTCATGTACACCGTGCAGCCATGGCGCTGGCTCAAGGCCTTGAGCCCGGCGGTGAGACGTTCGTCCAGGCGCACCTCGACGCTGCTGCCGGCGTAGTCCTGGCGGGCCGGGCGCGGGCGGTCGGTGGGCAAGGAGAGCAACGCCGGCGCACCGGCCAGGGCCTGTTGCCAATAGTGGCTCTGGCGTTGCAGCACTTCACCGCTGAGCCATAAGCGCTGCCACACGGCAAAGTCACCGTACTGGATCGCCAGCGGCGGCAGCGGGTCGGGCTGGCCATGGCTGAACGCGCGGTACAGCGCCATCAGCTCACGGGTAAGCACGCCCATGGACCAACCGTCGGAAACGATATGGTGCAGGGTCAGCAGCAGCACATGGTGCTCGTCAGCCATCACCACCAGACGCCCGCGCAGCAGCGGGCCACGCTCCAGGTCAAAGGGTGCCGAGGCTTCGCCATGGATCAGCGCATCCAGGGCCTGTTGCGGCTGCGGGTGGCGACGCAAGTCCTGCACTTGCAGCGGCAACACGTCTTCGGCGGCGACGATCAGCACCTGGGCTTCGTCGCCGTGCTGGGCGAAACGGCTGCGCAGGGTGGCATGGCGCGCGACGATGCGCGCCAGCGCCCGTTGCAACGCTTGCACATGCAGCTGCCCACGCAGGCGCAGGCCGATGGGAATGTTGTAGGCGGTGTTGGCGCCTTCCATCAACGCCAGGAACCACAGGCGCTGCTGGGCGAACGACAGCGGCACGGGCTCATCGCGGTTGGCCGGCAGGATATCCGGCAAGGTGCTGCGACCCGCCTGGGCCAGCACCTGGGCGACAGCCGTCAGTTCGGCATTGGCAAACAGCTCGCTGAGCAACAGTTCCACGCCCAGGCGCTGGCGAATCTGCGACACCATGCGCATCGCCAGCAACGAATGCCCGCCCAATTCGAAGAAGTGGTCATGGCGCCCGACCCGTTCTACCTGCAGCACATCGGCCCAGATCTGCGCCAGCAGGCTTTCGATCTCGCCTTGAGGGGCTGCGTATTCACGGCTGAACACTGCCGTCATGTCCGGCGCCGGCAGGGCGTTGCGGTCGATCTTGCCATTGGCGGTCAAGGGCAGCGCATCCAGCTTCACGAAGGCCACCGGGACCATAGAGTCCGGCAAGTGCGCCAGCAGATGGGCGCGGATATCGCCGACGACCAGCGGGTCGAACTGCGGACTTTCCGTGTAATAGGCCACCAGCCGGTCTTCACGCACCACCACCACGGCTTCCTGGAGGCTGGGCAACAGGTTGAGCTGGGTTTCGATTTCACCCAGTTCGATGCGCACGCCGCGGATTTTCACCTGGTCGTCGTTGCGCCCCAGGTACTCGAGGTTGCCGTCCGGCAGCCAGCGCGCCAGGTCGCCGGTGCGGTACATGCGGCCGGGATTGAAGGGATCGTGCAGGAAGCGTTCGGCGCTCAATTCAGGCCGGTTCAGATAGCCGCGTGCCACACCCTTGCCGCCCACGTACACCTCACCCGCCACACCCAATGGTACCGGACGCTGCTGTGCGTCCAGCAGGTAGACCGTGGCATTGGCGATGGGCTTGCCGATATGCAACGCCTGTCCCGCCTCGACCTTGCCGGACGTGGCGACCACCGTGGCTTCGGTAGGGCCGTAGTTGTTGATCAGCTCAAACCGCTGCGCGCGCCCGAACTGACGCAGGCGGTCGCCGCCGATCAGCAACGTGCGCAGGGTGGGATGTTCGATGTTCTGGCTGAAGGCGTACTCGGCCACCGGTGTCGGCAGGAAAGCCACATCCAGCGGCTGCGCGCACCACCAGGCCAGCAGTGCATCAATGTCTTCGGGGCCGTCGTGGGCCGGTGGCAGGTGCAGCGTCGCCCCGACACACAGCGCCGGCCACACTTCCCAGGCCATGGCATCGAAGCCGAACCCCGCAACGCTGGCGGTATGCCGCCCGGCGCAGAGGTCGAAGGCGTTGCAATGCCAGTCCACCAGGTTGGCCACGGTGTGGTGCTCCACCATCACGCCTTTGGGCAGGCCGGTGGAACCGGAGGTGTAGATCACATAGGCAAGATGGCTCGGTGTGACGGCGACCACGGGATTGCTCGCCGAATGATGGTGCCAGGTGTAGCGATCGAGGTTGATCACCGGCACGTCCAGCGGAGGCAGGCGTTCGAGCAAGGCGTGTTGGGCCAGCACCGCCACCGGGGCGCTGTCGCTGAGCAGGTAGGCCAGGCGTTCGGCCGGGTGGGAGGGGTCCACCGGTACGTAGCAGGCACCGGATTTAAGGATCGCCAGCAACCCGGCCAGGGTATCGAGGCCCCGGCGCGCGACGATGGCCACGCGGTCATCGGGCTTGACCCCCAACGCCAACAGATGATGGGCCAACAAGTTGGCTTGCTGGTTCAGCTCGGCGTAGGTCAGTGTGCGCTCGAGGTGCACGGCGGCGATGGCATCGGGCGTCAGCGCGGCCTGGGCTTCGATACGCCCATGCAGGGTGGTGCCTTGGGGAAAACTCACCGAGGTCGCGTTGAACTGCTCAAGCACCAGGCGTTGCTCCGCAACGGGGACGACCGTCACCTGGTTCAACGCGGTGGTCGGTGCCTGTTCCAGCGCAGTCACCAGGTGTTCCAGGGCGGTTTGCAGGTAGGCGCACACACGCTGCGGGTCCACCTGGGCACTGGCCAGCAGGCTCAAGCCAAAGTCCTCGCCGAGGTCATCGACACTCAAGGTCAGCGGGTAGTTGGTACGCTCCTCGGCACTCAGGGCGACGATGCCCTGCCATGCCGACACGGCCTCGGCGCTGGCGGCGGGTGCGCTGTGACGATAGTTGAGCAGCGCGCTGAACAAGGGCGTGGGGGCAATCACGGCACTGCAACGCTGGGCCAGGGCCAGCGGCGCATGCTCATGGCGCAGCAATGTGGTGAGCCGCGCATGGGTGGCCTTAACCCCGGTGCCTACATCCTGGGCGTCCACATCCACGCGCAACGGCAGGGTGTTGATGAAAATCCCCAGGGCCCGTTCCGTGTCATGACTGCCCTGCAGGCGGCCCATCAAGACCGTGCCGAAGACCACCTGTTGCTTGCCGGACAATGCGCTCAACACCTGCGCCCAGCCCAGGTGAAACAGGCTTGCCGCGCTGACGCCCAGCTGCCGTGCCTGAGTGCGCAGGCGTCGGCTCAACGGCGCCGCCAAGGGCAGGCTGAGTTCGCGGATGCCCCGTGCATCGCCCTGCACGTCCTGCAAACCGAAGGGCAAGGTTGGCTCACTGATGTCGCCCAGCATCTGGCGGAAGAACTGCTCGTGTTCCTGCTCGCTGATGCCCAACCGTGCCTGCGCCACATAGTTGCGAAACGGCACCGCCTGGCCCAGCGTCGCGCCCTGCCCCTGCAGGCACGCTTGCATTTCATGGCACACCACCTCCAGGGCACTGTGGTCCAGGGCCATATGGTGGAACAGCAAGGTGGCGACAATGCGCTGGTTGGCCGGATCATCGGCGCGCACCAGGCGCAGGAGCGGCGCCTGGGTGACGTCGAGCCGATAGTGACGGGCATCGAACAACGCATGCAGTTGTGCGCCGATGTCGCCGTCGGCAGGGTCCAGCTCAAGGGCCTGCACCGGCAGGCACGCCCGGCGCCACACCACTTGCGACGGCTGTTGCAGGCCATCCCAGACCACGCCGGTGCGCAGGATGTCATGGCGATCCATGACGGTTTGCAGGGCCTGGGCGAACGCGTCGAACCGCGCCAGGCTGTCGAACGCGAACTGCGACTGCATCACATACGGGTCGCCCTGTCCGGCGCTGGCATGGTGAAACAGAATGCCTTCCTGCAGCGGCGCGAGCGGGTAGATGTCCTGGATATTCGCCACGCCGCCGTCGACGGTGGCGACAATGCGGTCGATCTCGTCCTGGTCAAGGCATGACAACGTCAGCATGTCCGGCGTGATGCGTTCGGTGCCCGGCGCAATGCCATTGGCCGGCACCGCGACTTCACCGGCCTTGGCCGGCGCGTATTCGCCGGCCTTGATCAGCTCGATCAGCCCCGGTTTGTGCTCACGCAACGCGGCCAGGATCGCCGGGTCACTCAAGGCCTGCTTGTTGCCTTGCACCGACAACTGTTCGCCCTTGAGCGCCAGTTGGATGTCCTTGGTTTTCAGGGTTGCCAGCAGCTCAAAGAGGCTCACAGGACGATCTCCATTCGTTCGGTCATTGCGGCGTAGCCGGCCAGCGTCGGCTGTTCGAACAGCGCCCGCACATCGGCTTCCATGCCTTCCTGGCGCAGGCGCCCGATCAAGCTCACGGCGAGCAGCGAGTGCCCGCCCAGTTCAAAGAAATTATCCAGGCGCCCTACCCGCTCCACGTTCAGCAGCTCGGCCCACAGCCGGGCCAGCAGGATCTCGGTATCACCTTCCGGCGCCTGGTACTCACGCCCCTGCAGCGCCTGCATGCCAGGCGCCGGCAGCGCCTTGCGGTCGAGCTTGCCGTTGGGGCTCAGGGGCAGCGCGTCGAGGTGCACGAACAGCGCGGGTACCATAAAGTCCGGCAGGTGCTGCAACAGGTGGGCACGCAGTTGCTCGATATCGGCAGGGGTACCGGTGTAGTACGCGACGAGCCGGTCTTCACGGGCGACCACCGCCGCTTCGTTGACCTGCGGATGCTCAAGCAGGCGCGCCTGGATTTCCCCGAGTTCGATGCGCAGGCCACGGATCTTGACCTGATCATCATTGCGGCCCAGGTACTCGATATTGCCGTCCGGCAGGTAGCGCCCCAGATCACCGGTGCGGTACAGGCGACCGGGGGTGAAGGGGTCCTTGAGGAAACGTTCGGCCGTCAACTCGGGACGGTTCAGGTAACCCCGCGCCACCTGCACGCCGCCGATAAACAGCTCGCCGACCACGCCCAGCGGCACCGGTTGCAACTGCCCATCCAGCACATACAGGCGCGTGTTGGCGATGGGTTTGCCGATCGGGGTGTTGTCCGCTGCATCGGGGCGCGCGCAGTTCCAGGCGGTCACGTCCACCGCGGCTTCGGTGGGGCCGTACAGGTTGTACAGGCCGATCCCCGGCAACTGCTGCTTGAAGCGGCGCACCAGGCTGCCCGGCAGGGCTTCGCCGCTGCAGATCACCCGTTGCAACCCCGCCGCCTGGCCGACATCGCCGTGGGCCAGGAACACATCGAGCATCGACGGCACAAAGTGCAAGGTGGTGATCTGCTCAGCTTCGATCACATCGCACAGGTAGGCCGGGTCTTTATGCCCGCCGGGACGCGCCATCACCAGGCGGGCGCCGGTGAACAACGGCCAGAAGAACTCCCACACCGACACGTCGAAGCTGAACGGGGTTTTCTGCAGCACTGCGTCATGGGCCTTGAGGCCGTAGGCGTCCTGCATCCACAGCAATCGGTTGACCACCCCGGCGTGCTCGTTGATCACGCCTTTGGGCTGACCGGTGGAGCCGGAGGTGTAGATCACGTAGGCCTGGTTACGGGCGGTGAGGCCCGGCACCTCGGGGTTGCTCGCACTCTGGTGCTGCCAGGTGGGCTGGTCGAGGTCGATCACCGGCACCTCGCCGAGCACACCACGAGTCGCACGTTGCGCCAGCACCACCACCGGCGCGCTGTCGTCCAGCATGTAGGCGATACGCTCCAGCGGGTACGCCGGGTCGAGCGGCACATAACCGCCACCGGCCTTGAGGATGGCGAACAGGCCAATGAGCATGTCCAGGCCGCGCTCCAGGCAAATCCCCACCCGCGACTCCGGCTGGACACCCCATTCACGCAGATGATGGGCCAGGCGGTTGGCGCGTTCGTTGAGTTGCCGGTAGGTGAGCTGTTGCTCGTGCGCTTTCACGGCAACGGCATCCGGCGTGCGCATGACCTGGGCCTCGAACAGCCCGTGCAGGGTCTGGTCGAGGGGGTAATTCACCTCGGTGGCGTTGAATTCAACCAGCAGTTTTTGCCGCTCCTCGGCCCCCAGGATCGGCAGCCGATGGAGCGCCTGGTGCGGCGCCTGCTCCAGGGCCTCGACCAGCCCGGCCAAGGCCACTTGCATATAACCGCAGATCCGTTGCGCATCGACGTGGGCCAATGCCGTCACGTCGTAGCCATCGCCCAAGTCGTCCACATTCAAGGTCAGCGGGTAGTTGGTGCGCCCGTCGTTGACCAGGGTCTGCATGCCCTCCCAGGCGTGTTGCGCGTCCTGGGAACGGGTGGCGGCGCCGCGATGGCGATAGTTGAGCATCGAACTGAACAACGGCGTCGGTGCCGCCACACCGCTGCAACGCTGAGCCAGGGCCAGGGAGGCATGCTCGTGGCCGAGCAACGCGCTGAGCCGTGCGTGGGTGGTGCGCACGGCTGCACGCACACCTTGGGCGTCGATATCCAGGCGCAGGGGCAAGGTGTTGATAAAGACGCCGAGGGCACGGTCGGCGCCCTCGCCGCCTTGCAGGCGCCCCACCAGCACCGTGCCGAAGACCACGCTGTGCCGCCCGGAGGTGGCCGCCAGGACCTGGCCCCAGGCCAGGTGGAACAGGCTCGCCGTACTCACGCCGAGCAAACGGGCCTGGGCCCGCAGGCGGCGGTTAAGGTCGCTGTCCAATTGCAGGCTGTGCGCTTCGATAGCGCTGCCGTCGCCGCGGACATCCTGCAGGCCGAAGGGCAAGGTGGGTTCATCGACATCGCCAAGCATGTCGCGGAAGAACGCCTCGTGTTCCTGCTCGCTGACACCCAGACGCGCCTGGGCCACGTAGTTGCGGTACGGCATCGGCGCGGCGGTGGGCGCCGGGTGGCCGAGCAGGTAGCCCTGCATTTCCCGCAGCACCACGTCGAAGGCGGTGTGGTCGAGGGCGATATGGTGATAGAGCAACACCGCCACCACGCGCTGGTTGGCCGGGTCTTCGGCATAGGCCAGGCGGATCAGGGGCGCCTGGCTGATGTCCAGGCGGTAGCGCCGGGCATCGAAGCGTTCATGCAGGCCGGCCAGTACATCGCCTTGCAGGTGCAAGTGTTCAAGTGGCAATCGGGCCTTGCGCCACACCACTTGCAGCGGTTGCACCAGGCCCTCCCAGACCACCCCGGTGCGCAGGATATCGTGGCGATCGATCACCTGCTGCAGCGCCTGGGCGAAGGCGTGCAGACGCTCGATACGGTCAAACGCCAGGTGCGACTGCAGCAGGTAGGGGTCGCCCTGCCCGGCCGTGAGGTGGTGGTACAGAATGCCTTCCTGCAAGGGTGCCAGGGGGTAGATGTCCTGCACATTCGCGGCGCCGCCGGGCACGCAACTGACAATCTGGTCCAGGCTCGATTGATCGAGTGTCACCAGGGACAGCAGGTCCGGGGTGATGCGCTGGCAATCAGCCGGGATGCGGTTGGCCGGCACCTGGACTTCGCGACCACTGCCCACCGCCGCGGCCAGGGCGGCCAGGGTCGGCTGGCTGAACAGCACGCGCACGTCGGCGCTCAGGCCAACCTGGCGCATGCGCTCGATCAGGCTGACCGCCAGCAACGAATGGCCCCCCAGTTCAAAGAAGTGATCGTGGCGCCCCACCTGCTCGACCTGCAGCACTTCGGCCCAGAGCCTTGCCAGGGTGGTTTCCACGGCGCCTTGCGCAGCTTCGTACTCACGGCTCAGCACGGCGGCCTGGTCCGGTGCCGGCAAGGCCTGGCGGTCGAGCTTGCCGTTGGCGGTCAAGGGCAGTACGTCGAGCCGCACGTAGGCCACCGGCACCAAGGCCTGCGGCAAGTGCGCCTGCAGTTGCTCACGCAGGCTTTCGATGGACAGCGGGTGGTGTTCGGTGAACCAGGCCACCATGCGCCCCTCGCGCACCAGCACCACCGCTTCGCCCACCCCTGGCAACGCCGCCAGGCAGCTTTCGATTTCGCCCAGCTCGACGCGCACACCACGGATTTTCACCTGCTCGTCGTTGCGTCCCAGGTACTCAAGATTGCCGTCGGGCGACCAGCGCACCTGATCGCCGGTGCGGTACATGCGACCGGCGTTGAACGGGTCCTGCAGGAAGCGTTCGGCCGTCATCTGCGCACGGTTCAGATACCCGCGAGCCACGCCGCTGCCGCCCACATACAGTTCACCGGCGACACCCACCGGCACCGGCCGCAAGTGCTCATCCAGCACGTAGACGCAGGCATTGGCGATGGGCCGGCCGATATGCAGCGCCTGCCCGGCACGCACGCGGCCGGAGGTGGCGACCACCGTGGCCTCGGTAGGCCCGTAGTTGTTGATCACGGCAAAGCGCCGCTCCTGGCTGAACTGGCGCAAGCGGTCGCCGCCGATCAGCAGCAGGCGCAAGGTGGGGTGGTGCAGGTCCTGGCTGAACGCATATTCGGCCACCGGCGTGGGCAGGAAGCTGACGTCCAGGGGCTGCGCCAGCCACCAGGCAAGCAGGTCATCAATCTGTTCATTGCCCAGCTCGGAAGGCGGCAGGTGCAGGGTAGCGCCCACGCACAATGCCGGCCACACCTCCCAGGCCATTGCGTCAAAACCAAAACCGGCGACGCTGCTGGTGTGACTGATGGCGCTCAGGCCAAAGGCTTCGCAGTGCCAATGCACCAGGTTTTCCACGCTGCGGTGCTCCACCATCACGCCCTTGGGCTGGCCGGTGGAGCCTGAGGTGTAGATCACGTAGGCCAGGTGCGCCGGGGTCAGGTCGGCGATTTGCGGATTGCTCACGTCGGTGTGGTGGCGCTCATGCAGGTCGATGCTGGCGACATTACCCAGCAGCTCGCGGGTGCTCGCTTCCGCCAGCACCGCCACAGGAGCGCTGTCCTGCAACAAGTAAGCAATGCGTGCAGCGGGATAGGCCGGGTCAATCGGCACATAACCTGCGCCCGCCTTGAGAATACCCAGCAATCCCACCAGCATCTGCGGCCCACGCCGGCAGCACAGGGCGACGCGGTCATCCGGTTGCACCCCCTGCGCCAGCAGGTGATGGGCCAACTGGTTGGCGCGCTGGTTGAGCTGGCGATAGGTCAGGGATGTGCCGTCCTGCACCACGGCAATGGCATGGGGCTGGCGCTCGGCCTGGATTTCAAAGGCGCCATGTACGGTGTGCCCGGTGGGGAAATCCGCCACCGTGGCATTGAACTCGCGCAGCAGGGTTTCGCGTTCGCTGACCGGGAGGATATCCAGCTGGTCCAGCGCGGTGTGCGGGGTATTTTCCAGAGTGTCGACCAGTTGCTCGATGGCATTGGCCATGTAAGCGCACACGCGCCCCGCGCCGATGCGCGGCAGCGCCAACACGCTCAGGCCGAAGCCTTCACCCAGGTCGTCGACACTGAGGGTCAACGGGTAGTTGCTGCGCTCTTCACCGCCCAACAGCTGCACACCTTCCCAAATGCCATGGCCGTCGCGGGCCATCTCACCGGGGTGGCTGTGACGGTAGTTGAGCAAGGCGCTGAACAGCGGCGTGGAAGCCGCCACGCCACTGCAGCGCTGGGCCAGGGCCAGGGAGGCGTGTTCGTGACCGAGCAAGGCGCTCAAGCGCCCATGGGTGGCCTTGAGCGCGGCCACCGCGTCGGCGGCCACGTCCACCTTCAGCGGCAAGGTGTTGATGAACATCCCCAAGGCACGGTCGGCGCCGTCGCCCGCCTGCATGCGGCCCATCAGGACGGTGCCGAATACCACCTCGTCACGCCCACAGACACGCCCCAGCACCAGCGCCCACGCCAGGTGCATCAGGCTCGCCGCACTGACGCCGCGCAATCGCGCCTGTTCCCGCAGGCGCTTGGCCAACGCGGCGTCCACGGCCTGCTCGGCCTCTTCGATAGCGCGCCCGTCACCCTGCACATCCTGCACGCCGAACGGCAAGGTGGGCTCATCGACCTCGGCGAGCATCGCGCGGAAGAACTGCTCGTGTTCGTCCACACTCACGCCAAGACGCGCCTGGGCCACATAGTTACGGAACGGTGCGGCCAGCGGCAAGTCCTGTGCCTGGTTGAACAGGAACGCGTCCATCTCCCGACCCACCACCGCCATCGCCGTGTGATCCAGCGCCAGGTGGTGGAACAGCAGGATCGCCGCCACCCGCCGGTTGGCCGGGTCCGGGGCGTAGACCATACGCAGCAACGGCGCCTGGGTAATGTCCAGGCGATAGTGGCGCGCATCGAAACGCCCATGCAGTTGTTCGAGGATATCGCCGTGCGCCGGGTCAAGGTCAATCGCCTGAACCACCAGCGGCGCCTCACGCCAGACCACCTGGACCGGGCTGTCGAGGCCTTCCCAGACCACGCTGGTGCGCAGGATGTCGTGACGGGCCGCCACCTGTTGCAGCGCGCCCATGAACCGTTGCAACCGCTCAAGGCTGTCGAAGGCCATGCGCGATTGCAGCAGGTACGGATCGCCCTGCTCGGCGCTGATATGGTGGTACAGAATGCCTTCCTGCAGCGGCGCCAGCGGGTAGATATCCTGCACATTCGCCGCACCGCCAGGGACGCTGGCGACGACCCGGTCAATGGCCGCTTGATCAAGGCTCACCAGGGTCAGCATCGACGGCACTATCCGGGTACAGCCCGCAGGAATGCCATTGGCCGGCACCGCAATCTCACGGCCGCTGCCGACTGCCGCCGCGAGTGCCGCCAGGCTCGGCTGATTGAACAGCACACGCACATCGGTGCTCAGACCGGCCTGGCGCATGCGCTCGATCAGGCTGACCGCCAGCAGCGAGTGCCCGCCCAGCTCAAAGAAATGGTCATGACGGCCGACGCGATCAAGCTTGAGCACATCCTGCCAGATCTGCGCCAGCAGGGTTTCCACCTCGCCTTCCGGCGCCTCATACCCACGGCTGAGCAGCGCGCCTGCATCCGGTACCGGCAGGCCCTTGCGGTCCAGTTTGCCATTGGCCGTGAGGGGCAACAGTGCCAGCCAGACATAGGCCGACGGCACCATGTAGTCCGGCAGCCGGCCCTGCAGATGGGCACGCAGCGCTTCGATCGGCAGCGGCGCGTCAGCGGTGTAGTAAGCCACCAGGCGCTTGTCGCCAGGCTCGTCTTCACGGACCAGCACCACGGCGTGGTCCACCTGAGGGAAGGCGGCCAGGCAGGCTTCGATTTCGCCGGGTTCGATGCGGAAACCACGGATTTTCACTTGCAGGTCATTGCGCCCCCGGTACAGCAAGGTGCCGTCGGCCTGCCAGCACACCAGATCGCCGGTGCGGTACAGCAGGCCCGCGCCGAACGGGTTCGGGATAAACGTTTCGGCGGTCAGTTGCGGCTGGTTCAGGTACCCCTTGGCCACGCCCGCGCCGCCAATATACAGCTCGCCGACCACGCCCAACGGCAGCAGTTGACGGTGCGCATCCAGGACGTAGGCCTGGGCATTGGCAATCGGCCGGCCAATCGGAATACCGCCCTCGCCCACCTGGGTAATTTCATGGGTGGTGGCAAAGGTGGTGGCTTCGGTCGGCCCGTAGCCGTTGAGCAGGTGCCGGGGCTTGCCGTGCTTGAGCACGCGGTCGATCACCAGCGGGTCGAGCACATCGCCGCCGACGATCAGGTAACGCAACTGCGCCAATACCGGCATCAGTGCATCGGCGTATTGGTGGAACAGCCCGGCGGTCATCCACAACACACTGATGGCCTGCTCCTGCAGCAACGACGCCAGCGCCGCCTGGGACAACAACACCGCCTGTTCGACCACCACCACACAGCCGCCGTTGAGCAACGGTGCCCACACCTCAAGGGTACTGGCATCGAACGCGGGGTTGGAGGCAAAGGCCACGCGGTCGCGCGGGTTGAACTCGGCATAGCCGTTGTTGAGCACCAGGCGCGAGATGGCGCGGTGGGGCACTTGCACGCCTTTCGGTGCGCCTGTGGAGCCGGAGGTGTACAGGATGTACGCCACGCTTTCCGATGACTGCAACACTTGCGGGTTGTGCGGCGACTGCGCCTCCAGATTCAGGTCGGCCAAGGTATTGAGCACCCGCTGCGCACCACTGTCCTGCACGATAAGCGCCTGGCGCTCGAGCGGCGCATTGATGTCCAACGGCACATACACGGCGCCGCACTTGAGGATCGCCAGTTGGCAGATCAGCAAGTCGAGGCTGCGCGGCAACGCAATCGCCACGCTTTCCCCTGGCTGCACGCCCTGGCTGATCAGGTGATGGGCCAGGCGGTTGGCACGGCGGTTAAGGTCGCGGTAGCTCAGGGACAACGGCCCCTGCACTGCCGCCACCGCTTCGGGGCGCGCCAGGACCTGGGCTTCGAACAGTTGCGGCACGGTGAGCTGCGACGGGTAGTCCCGGGCGGTGGCATTGAAGTCCACCAGCAGTTGGTTACGTTCGGCCGGCGGCACGATCGACACGGCCAGCATCGGCGTGGTGGGCGCCTGTTGCAGCGCGGTCACCAGGTGACGCAAGGCGGTGAGCATATAGTCGCCGACACGCCGCGCGTCCAGGCTGGCCACGCCTTGCACCGTGAGGGCGAAGCCGCTGCCGAGGTCATCGACGTTAAGCACCAGCGGGTAATTGCTGCGCTCTTCGGAACTGAGGATCCGGATGCCTGAAGCGGCAAACGGACTGTCTCCCGGCGCGTCCGCCGGCGCGCTGTGACGGTAGTTGAGCAGCGTGCTGAACAACGGCAACGAACCCGGTACGCCACTGCACCGCTGGGCCAGGGACAGCGGCGCGTGCTCATGCACGAGCAAGTCTGCCAGGCGCGCGTGGGTGGCGCGCACCGCGGCCTGCACGCCGACGGTGCCGACGCTGACCCGCAGCGGCAAGGTGTTGATAAACATCCCCAGGGCGCGGTCGGCACCTTCGCCACCCTGCATGCGCCCAAGCAGCACGGTGCCGAACACCACCTCCTGCTGCCCGGAGACTTGCCCCAGCACGTGCGCCCAGGCCAGGTGCACCAGGCTCGCCGTACTCACGCCCAATTGCCGCGCCTGCTCGCGCAGGCCCAGGCTCAATGCCGGCTCCAGCGGCAAGTGCGCTTCGACAATGCCGCTGCCGTCGCCATTCACGTCCTGCAAGCCGAAGGCCAGGGTCGGCGCGTCGATATCGCCCAACATTTCGCTGAAGAACGCTTCGTGCCGGGCCTGGCTGACCCCAAGGCGCGCCTGGGCCACATAGTTGCGGTACTGCACCGCATCCGGCAGTTGCGCGCTGCACCCGGCCAGGCTGGCACTCATTTCCTGCACCAGCACTTGCAGGGCGGTGTGGTCGAGCAGGATATGGTGCAGCAGCAGAATGCCGACGAAACGCCTCTGGTCCTCGGCGTAGGCCAGGCGCATCAGTGAAGCGCGGGACAGGTCGAGGCGATAGTGGCGTGGGTCAAAGCGCTGTTGCAGGTGCGCCAGGGCATCGACGCCCGGGGCTTCAATGCGCTCCACGGCCAGCGGCGCCTGGCGGCAGACCACCTGTGCCGGCACGTCCAGGCCTTCCCAGAGGATCGCGGTGCGCAGGATGTCATTGCGTTCGATCACGCTCTGCAGCGCCAGGATAAAGGCATCCACCGCAGCTTGATCGTCAAAGCCCAACTGCACCTGCAGCACATAGGGGTCACCGTCGGTGGTCGCCAGGTGGTGATAGAGAATGCCTGCCTGCAAGGGCGCCAGGGCGTAGATGTCCTGCACATTGCCGATACCGCCGGGCACGTTGTGGAGGATGTGATCGATGGCGGCCTGGTCGAGATCGATCAGCGGCAACATGTCCGGGGTGATGACCTGGCTGTGGGCATGGATCGGGTTGGCCGGCACCTGCACCTGCGCTTGCCCGCCCACCGCCGCCGCGAGTGCTGCCAGGGTGGGTTGGCCAAACAACACGCGCACGTCGGCGCTGAGGTTCACCTGGCGCATGCGTTCGATCAGCTTGACCGCCAGCAGGGAATGGCCACCCAGTTCGAAGAAATGGTCATCGCGGCCAATGCGATCGAGCTTGAGCAGGTCTTGCCAGATGCCGGCGATGGCGGTTTCCACGTGGCCCCGGGGGGCCTCGTAGCTGCGCCGGGCCACGGCATCGGCGTCGGGTGCAGGCAAGGCCTTGCGGTCGAGCTTGCCGTTGGTGGTCAGCGGAAAACGCTCCAGCAGCACGAAGGCACTGGGCACCATGTGTTCGGCCAGGCTCAGCAGCAGGTGATCACGCAGCGCCGCGATGCGGGTGTCGCCCTCGGCAATCACGTAGGCCACTAGGCGTTTGTCCCCCGGTTGATCTTCACGGGCGATCACCACCGCGTCGCGCACCCCTTGGGCGCTGGCCAGGCGCGCCTGGATTTCGCCCAGTTCGATCCGGAAGCCGCGGATCTTCACCTGGTCGTCATTGCGCCCCAGGTACTCCACGCTGCCGTCGGCCAACCGGCGTCCAAGGTCGCCGGTCCTGTACATCCGCAGTCCGGTGGCCGGATCGCTGAGGAAGCGCTCGGCGGTCAACCCATCCCGGTTGAGGTACCCCCGCGCCACACCGGCACCGCCGACGTACAACTCGCCGACCACGCCAACCGGCAGCGGCTCGTGGTGGGCGTCCAGCACATACAGTTGCAGGTCGGGAATAGGCCCGCCAATCGGGCTGACGCCGACCAACTGCGCGTCCGCCGCTTCCAGCGCGCGGTACGTCACGTGCACGGTGGTTTCGGTGATGCCATACATGTTCACCAACTGCGTACCGGCGTTGATCGCCCGTGCGTACCATGGCTTGAGCATTGCCGGCTCCAGGGCCTCGCCGCCGAAAATCACCTGGCGCAGGGAATGGGCCTGGGGGCTGTCGCCCTGGGCCGCGAGCAGTTGGCGGAAGGCGCTGGGGGTCTGGTTGAGGATGCTGACGCCCGCTTCGCAGAGCAGCGTGTAGCACTCTTCCGGCGAACGGCTGAGCAGTTGCGGCACGATCAGTAACTGGCCGCCGTGCAGCAGCGCCCCCCAGATTTCCCACACCGAAAAATCGAACGCGAAGGAATGAAACAACGCCCACACGTCGTTGCGGTTGAAGCCGAACCAGTGCTCGGTAGCGCTGAACAGCCGCGCCACCTGGCGATGCTCGACCATCACGCCCTTGGGCTGGCCGGTTGAGCCGGAGGTGTAAATCACATAGGCCAGGTTGTGGGGGTCGAGCATCACATGCGGATTGACGATGGACTCGCCGCGCAGGCCGTTGAGGTCGATCGGCGCCAGCTCGCCCACCAGGTGACGGGTGTTGGCTTGCACCAGCACGGCCAGGGGTTGGCTGTCGCGCAGGGTGTAAGCAATGCGTTCCAGCGGGTAGGCCGGGTCGATGGGGACATAGCCGGCGCCGGCCTTGAGGATGCCCAGCAGGCCGATGATCATCTCCGGGCCACGCTCGACGCAGATGGCCACGCGGTCGTCGGGGCGGATGCCTTGAGCCAGCAGACGATGGGCGACCTGGTTGGCGCGCTCGTTGAGCTGGCGATAGCTCAGACGCTGCTGGTCGAACCGCAGGGCAATGGCCTCCGGCTGGGCGGCGGCTTGGAGTTCGACCTGCTGGTGGATCAAGGCGCTGTCGGCGTAGGTGCGAGGGCTAGGGTTGAGGCTGTGCAGCAGGTGGTGGCGCTCTTCATCGGGCAGGATCGCCAGGCGGTCGAGGGGCGTGTCCGGATGGTGTTCCAGGGCCTGGGCCAGGCTCTCCAGCGCCGTGTGCAGGTAGCCGGCGACACGCTGCGCGCCGATGTGCCCATCGACCATCACCGTCAGCGCAAAGTCTTCGCCCAGGTCATCCACATTGACCGTCAGCGGGTAATTGGTACGTTCTTCGGCACCCAGTACCTGGATGCCCTCAGCGACCTCAATCACCGCGGCCATGTCGCCCGCGGCGCTGTGCCGGTAGTTGAGCATCGCACTGAACAGCGGCGTCGGCGCGGCCACACCACTGCAACGCTGGGCCAGTGCCAGGGAGGCATGTTCATGCTCGAGCAACGCGGTGAGTCGCGCATGGGTTGCCTGCACCCCGGCGCGCACGCCCTGCGCGCCCACATCCACCCGCAACGGCAAGGTGTTGATGAACATGCCCAAGGCCCGCTCACCGCCCTCACCCGCCCCCATGCGCCCGAGCATCACCGTACCGAACACCACCGCATCGCGCCCGGAAGCCACGCCCAGGACACGGGCCATGGCCAGATGCAGCAGGCTGGCCACGCTCACCCCCAGCGGCCGCGCCAGGCTGCGCAGGCGGCGACTCAGATCGCTGTCGACGGAAATACGCGCCTCGTCGATGCCCAGCCCATCGCCCTGTACGTCCTGCAAGCCGAACGGCAAGGTCGGCTCGTCGATGTCCGCCAGCATCTCGCGGAAAAACGCCTCATGGGCCTGCTCGCTGACTCCGTGGCGCACCTGGGCGATATAACGGCGAAACGCTACGGGCTCAGGGGCCTGGTCTTGCTGGCCGGCCAAGTACAGCTGGATTTCATGGCGTACCACATCCAGGGCGGTGTGATCGAGGATGGTGTGGTGGAACAACAGCATGGCAACCACACGCTGGTTGGCCGGGTCATCGGCAAATACCAGGCGCAGCAGCGGTGCCTGGCCCAGGTCCATGCGGTAAGTGCGCGCGTCGTAGCGCGTCAACAGGCGGTCGAGGGCATCGCCACCGCTGAAGTGCGCCTCTTCACAGGCCAGGGTTGCCTTGCGCCACACCACTTGCAGTGGTTCATCGAGGCGTTCCCAGGCCATGGAGGTGCGCAGGATGTCGTGGCGATCGATCACCCATTGCAAGGCTTCGACAAAGGCCGCCAAACGTGCACGGCTGTCGAACACAAACTGCGCGTGCAACACATAGGGATCGCCCTGCGCTGCCGAAAGATGGTGATAGAGCATGCCTTCCTGCAACGGCGCCAGCGGGTAGATATCCTGCACATTCGCCGCCCCACCGGGGATCGCCGCGACGATACGGTCAATCGCCAGCTGGTCGAGATTGACCAGCGGCACCATGTCCGGCGTGATGCGATAGGCCGGGCTCAACCAGTCCCCGCCATGCTCGGTCACCAGCGTAAGCAAGCGAGGTTTGTGGGCGATCAGTTGATCCCACAACGCATCGTCCAATGCCTCATCGTCACCCAGGACAATCAGGTCGTCTTCTTCCCTTTGCAGACGGATCGCGTGGGTGGAAATCGCTGCCAATAATTCGCTGAACTGCATGGGGGTAACCTGCCTGATAAGTCACGGTGGAGAAGAAAGTCCGTTTTCAGCTGCCGTTTGGAATCGGGTGTGCTGGAGCGCCCGGTGAAAAAAATGCAGGCGCAGCCGCAGGCCTGGAGGGGCTTCCGGCAGGGTTTGAAAATTAAGGGATTTGGGCGCTGGGGGGTGACATGGGAAGCGGGGACAAGAGGGAGGCAGCGAGGGTTCAAGGTTTTTTTTCAGAGCAGGTAATCGCTCCCGAACGGGAGCGAGAACGTCGCTAGACGGTCTTCACCTTCAAATGCCGCGCATACCAGGGCCGCTTCGGCACGCGCTTGAACAGGCCCTGCAACAGGTGCTCGTCCTCGCCAAAGGTAATGCGCAAGGCGAGCTTCATGGTCTCCGGGTCCATCTCCATCGACTTGCCCATCTGCAACCCCGGGGTGGTACTGCAGCCATGGGTGTCCGGGCCCAGCCACGGGTCGTCGACTTCGACCCAACGCCCCGGGGCGAACCAGGCCACGCCGTTGACGTCCAGGCGCCTGACTTCGCCGGGGTTGAAGCGTTCGTGGGCGCGGTACCAGTCTTCGATACGGTCGTCGATCCAGCCGTGGAAGTGCCAGAACACCGGGTTTACATGGGATGAAAACGGGTCGCCGAGGAAGTCGTTTTCCGCCGCGTACCAGCGCGGGGCAAAATCTGCCGGGTCGCGGGCCAGGGGGACCGGCGCGCCGTTAGACGGGTCGCGGGGCACCGAGGCCCAGCGCATGTGCAGCCAGTCGTGCAGGCCCAGCTCCATTTCGGAGCCGAGTTGGCCCAAGGTCAGTCTGGCCAGGTAGCGCGGGTCGCGGTACTGCGATTCCCAGACCTGGAAGTTGCTGTGGTAGGTCTCGGCGGCCTTGATGTCGCTGACCCACTGGGTGTATTCGCTGTCGTCCGGGGCTGACCAGGTGGGCGGCAGCGCGAAGCCGTCGTGGTTGTCGAAGTAGCGCAGGAAGCCTAGGCGATCGCGCTCCAGCGCCGGTTGCGGTTCGGGGAATGCGGGCCACGAGGGCAGATCCTGCATGGAACGCGCGGTGCCGAGCATATGCCGGTGCATGAAGAAGAAATCGATGCCCGAGCCGTTGCGGTCTTTGTGTTTGCCACGGGCGTCACGCTCCTTGCCGCGCGGGCCGGGTTGCCAGCCGATACCGCGCAGGGCGTCGCGTTTTTCTTCGGAGAGTTTGTGCCACTGGTCACGGGTGGCGTGCCACAGCTGGTGAAACAGGCGGTGCTCCGGAGCAATCAGCCAGGCCAGCAGGGTCGGGTTGAGGCCGATGCGTTGGCGGGCTTCGGGAAACAGCTGTTTGTGGGCGATAAAGCGGTTGTCACGTTCGGTCAAGGCCAGGGGGCGATCCAGGTCGAGGATGTGCCCGCTGAGGGTGCCGCTGCCGGCGTTGGCGAAGTCGGACCAGACTTCATCGAGCGTCATCTTGAACTCATAGGCGGGCCTGCCGTCGACGGCATCACGATCGATCAGGCGCCAGTAGAGCAAGGCGCCCTCGCCCGTCAGCAGGTCACCCAGCACGCGGTAGCGCGGTTCGCCTTCGCTGCGCAGGTTGGCGGCGGTGTCCAGGTAGCCGCGCAGGCCACGGCCACGGGGGGCGATGTCGAGCAACAGTTCCAGGCCTTGCAGCGGTAGGCCCTTGAGGCCGGCGTCGCGGCCTTCCAGGCGCAGGCGCCACACCCCGCGCAAGGTATTGGCCAGGTGCTGCCCGGCGGTGTCGGCCAGGTCCACGGTGGCTTCGCCGGGGGTGATGGGGAATTCTTCTTCGCGCGTCAACTCGCGATGGGCATAGAAAGCGGCCGGCACAGCCGCGCCGGTCAGCGCCAGGCCTGCGATGAACCCACGTCGAGAGATGGTCATTGTCTACCTTAGGAAACGGCTTTATCAGAGCTAGAACGTTTGCAGGCCGGGGAAATTTACCGCCCTGCCCGCGCCGCCTAAATTTCCCCGCGCACCACTCGTTCTCCCCTGATAGCGAAGGCCTCAACTGACTGAGATGGCAATGACAAAACCACGTTCGAAAAAGGCGCTGTACATCGGCTTGCCGCTGGCACTGGCCATCGGTGCCAGCGCAGGCTTCCTGGCCTGGGATCACTGGTTCAAGGGCAATGCCGGCTACCCGCTCGCCGTGATCAAGCAGGCCAATGAACTGCAGGACCGCCTGCTGTCGTTCGACAGCCACATCACCGTGCCTATGGACTTCGGCACCGCCGGCAACGAGGCGGACAAGGACGGCAGCGGACAGTTCGACCTGGCCAAGGCGGCACGCGGTCGCTTGTCCGGCGCAGCCCTGACGATCTTCGGCTGGCCGGAAATCTGGAATGGCCCCAATGCCCCGCACAAGCCCACTGACGGCTTTGTCGAGGAAGCCCGCCACGAGCAGGAGGTGCGCTACAAGATCATCTCCGGCATGGTGCGTGACTTTCCCAATCAAGTCGGCATCGCCTATACCCCGGATGACTTTCGACGTCTGCATGGCGAAGGCAAGTTCGCGATCTTTATCAGCATGCTCAACGCCTACCCCCTGGGCAATGACCTGAACCAGCTGGACCTGTGGGCCGCCCGGGGCATGCGTATGTTCGGTTTCAGTTATATCGGCAATAACGCCTGGTCCGACTCATCGCGCCCACTGCCGTTTTTCAATGATTCCGTCGATGCCCTCGAAGGCCTGTCGGACATCGGCAAGCAAGCGGTGCAGCGCCTCAATGACCTGGGGGTGATCATTGACGTGTCGCAGATGTCGACCAAGGCCCTGGAGCAAGTCGCGCACCTGAGTCGCACGCCGATGGTGGCGTCCCACTCGGCACCGCGCGCGTCGGTGGACATCCCGCGCAACCTCAGCGACAAGGAACTGCAACTGATCAAGAACAGCGGCGGCGTGGTGCAGGTGGTGGGCTTCCCGGCCTACATACGCCCCCTGAGCCAGCCGACCCAGGACAAGCTCAACACCCTGCGCGCGCGTTTCGACCTGCCGCCACTGCCCAACCTGGCCATGGCCCTGATGCCGGGGGACGCGATCATCGCGGCATGGCCGGAGCAGAAGTTCGGCCAGTACGCCCAAGGGCTGTACGGGATTCTTGAGGAGGAACCCAAGGCCACGCTCAAGGACTGGGGCGACGCCGTCGACTACACCGTGCGCAAGATCGGGATCGATCACGTCGGCATCGCTTCGGACTTCAACGACGGCGGCGGTATCGACGGCTGGAACAACGTCGGCGAAATCCGCAACGTCACCGCCGAACTGATCCAGCGCGGCTACTCCGAAGCCGACATCGCCAAGCTGTGGGGAGGCAACTTCCTGCGGGTGTGGGACCAGGTACAAAAAGCCGCCAAACCCTTGGCCAACCGCTAATCACCTAGAAGCAAGTCCATGACTGACCGCCGTACGTTTCTCAAGCAGGCCGGGGTATTCGCCGCCAGCCTGCCATTGGGCGCTGCACTCATCCCGCAGGCACTGGCTGCCACCACCACGGATGACCCATGGACGGGGTTCAAGCAGCTGTTCAACCAGGACCCGGATTACCTGCACTTCTCCAACTTCCTGGTGGCCTCGCACCCCAGACCGGTACGCGAGGCCATCGAGCGCTACCGCGCCCAGATCGACCGCAACCCAGGGCTCGCCATGGACTGGGACCTGGAGCAAACCTGGAAACGCGAAGGCCAGGTACGCGAATGGGCCGGCCGCTACCTCAAGGCCACCCCGGCGCAGATCGCCCTGACCGGCAGCACGTCCGAAGGCCTGACGATGATCTATGGCGGCATCAAGGTGCACCCGGACCAGGAAGTCCTCACCACCGTGCATGAGCATTACGCGACCCAGAACGTGCTGGATTTTCGCGTGCTCAAGGAAGGCACCCAGGTGCGCCGGATCAAGCTGTTCGAGCGGGCCAGCCAGGTCTCTGCCGACGAGGTGCTGGGCAATATCCAGCGCAATATCCGCCCCAATACCCGGGTGCTGGGCATGACCTGGGTACAGTCCGGCAGCGGCGTGAAACTGCCCATCGGCGAGATCGGCAAGCTGGTGGCGGCGCACAACCGCAACCGCGACGACAAGGACCGCCTCCTCTATGTGGTGGATGGCGTGCATGGTTTCGGCGTGGAAAACCTCGACTTCCCCGACATGCATTGCGACTTCTTTATCGCCGGCACCCATAAATGGATGTTCGGTCCGCGCGGTACCGGGCTGGTGTGCGCGCGCAACCCTGAAAACACCTACGTCACGCCCATGGTGCCGACCTTCTCCGAAGACAAGGACTTCGCCACCATCATGACCCCCGGCGGCTATCACGCCTTCGAGCATCGCTGGGCGGCGGATGAGGCCTTCAAGCTGCACCTGCAACTGGGCAAGGCGCCGGTCCAGGCGCGCATCCATGGACTGAACGCCGAACTCAAGGAGCAATTGCTGGCGCACCCGCAGATCGAACTGGTCACGCCGCGCAGCCCCGAACTGTCTGCCGGCTTTACCTTCTTCCGGGTCAAGGGCCAGGACAGTGATCGGGTGGCGACCTACATGCAGAAGAACCGCGTGGTGATCGACGCGGTGATCCGCACGGCGCCCGGCCTGCTCAACAACTCCGACGAAATCCAGCGCTTCATGACCCTGCTCAGCCAGCGGTTGTGACGCGACTTTTTCCCTTTGCACGAGAGGCCCCTATGACGCCACTGCGACTCAAACCCCTGACGACCCTGGCACTGACCGCCCTGTGCGGCGCGCTGCTGCCGGGCCTGGCCCAGGCTGCCACGCCGCAACCGGGCAAAGTGTTCAAGGACTGCAAGGACTGCCCGGAAATGGTGGTACTGCCCGCCGGAACCTTCACCATGGGGACGCCGGAAGACGAAGTCGGCCGCGAACCGGACGAAGGCCCGATGCATGAGGTGACCTTCGCCAAGCCGTTCGCCATGAGCCGCTTCCACATCACCGCCGGCGAATGGGACAGCTATATCCGCCAGACCGGGGTGAAGATCGCCGACGGCGACACCCGCCCCGGCCGCGAATGCATCGCCAGCAAGCCGCGCTATCCCCAGGGCCCGCGCCAGCCGGCGGTGTGCATGGACATGGACGACATCAAGCACTACGTGGCCTGGCTGTCGAAAAAGACCGGCCAGCAGTACCACATGGTCAGCGAGGCCCAGCGCGAATACGCCGCGCGCGCCGGCTCCACCGGGCCATTCCCGTTCCCGTTCGACGAGGGCAAGGGCTACAGCATCGCCAAGCATGCCAACACCTACGGGCCGGCGGACGGCTACAGCTATTCTTCGCCGGTAGGCAGCTACCCGCCGAATGCGTTTGGCATGTACGACATGCATGGCAATGTCTATGAGCGGGTGGCCGACTGCGAGCACTCCAGCTACATCGGCGCGCCCACCGACGGCAGCGCATGGATGGAGCCAAACTGCGAGGGCTACATGATTCGCGGCAATGACTGGGGCGAGGCGCCGGTGTTTTCGCGCTCAGGGAACCGCAACACGATCTATCCGCAGACGCGGGGTGACTGGATCGGCTTCAGGGTCGTGCGCGATCTCTGAAGCTGACGGGATTTAATCTGGGAGGGGGCTTGCTCCCGATGGTGCGGCAGTCGACATCGCCATTGACTGACACTCCGCCATCGGGAGCAAGCCCCCTCCCACAGTCAAATCGTGCGCGGCTTAGACCCCCTTCTGCGCCAACAACTCCAGGCCTTCATGCAACGCCGGGAACAGGCTGTTATTGAAGTTGTTCCAACGCAACTCCAGGATGGTGTCGTCCGGCGAGATCTCGGTCTTGAGCACGTCGTGGAACACTTCGCCGGAGTCGATGCCGTTATCCACGTAGTGGAACGAGGCGCCGGTGAGGTACAGCGGTTCACACGGCTGCGTCTCCCTGGTCGCCCAATCCACCACGGCTTGTCCACGGGCACCGTACAAGGCATTCCAGGTGGCGTAGGCACCCCGGCGCTCATAGGGCGATTCGATACGGGTGATACCGGGGTGGATGTTCATGATGCGACGGGCAAACGGCGCACCAGGGCGCACCAGCTCGTCCAGGATCACCAGCAGGCCATCGAGCACCACGATATCGGCCTTCAGCTCCACCAACGTGTCATGCAGGCGGCGTTCGAAATCCTGCTTGCCGGCAATATGCTCGGCGCTGCCCCGCGGCAGGCGCCGATAGGTGGACGGCACGCTCAGCAGCAGATCGTTGACCAGGCGCCCCTGCACCCGCAGGTCGGCCGGGTACAGCCACTGGCGGCCGGGCTTATAGGCAAAGCCGTAGTCGGCCACCAACTGCTGGTCCCGCGGGTTCTGCTCATCGTCGTCATACACCACGCCCACCAGGTTGTAGGCCTCGCCCAGTGGCGTGTCGTTGAGCGACCCCACCAGAAACTCCAGCACCGACTTCATGTAGCGTTCGTGGTCCTTGTAGGCCACCGGCTGGCCGGCCTTGTCGGCAGCGGCATTGCGCAGGGACCACACGTACACCAGGTTCTTTTTCGTCATTGTTTCGCTCTCGCTGGAAAGATCAGGCACGCGCCAATACGCGTGCGCCTACACCACAAGAACGAACCAGCCCACGCGCAATTTATCCGCCACCGCCACCGCCGGGCACGCCGAGCTAAATAGTCACGCCAATCCTTCGTTTGTCATGGGTAAGGGTCTGTGTGCCCAGCCCCCTCTTTTTCACTTTCCGGGAAGTACTTATGACCGATCCCAAGCGCGGCGCCTTCACAGGTTTGCTTGCATTGCTCAGGCCGTTTCGCACCATCGTGACGGTCTCCATCGCCCTGGGCATGGCCGGCGGCCTGGCCATCACGCTGTTGCTGGCGACCATCAATAACGCGCTGCATTCTTCCACGGGTATGACCCAGGGTGTGATCCTGAGCTTTGCGGCGCTGTGTGTGCTGGCGCTGACCAGTTCGATCGTCTCCGATATCGGCACCAACTATGTGGGCCAGCGGATCATTGCCGCCCTGCGCAAGGATCTCGGCGAAAAGGTGCTGTCGGCGCCCATCGAGCAGATCGAACAGTATCGCTCCCACCGCCTGATCCCGGTGCTGACCCATGACGTCGACACCATCAGCGACTTCTCCTTTGCCTTCACCCCGTTGGCCATCGCCACCACCGTGACCCTGGGCTGCCTGGGGTACCTGGCGTACCTGTCGGTGCCGATGTTCCTGATGATGGTGGTGGCGATCGTCATCGGCAGCAGCGTGCAATTCATTGCCGGCGCCAAGGGCATTCGCGGCTTCGACGAGGCCCGCGACCAGGAAGACGAGTTGCAACGCTACTACTCGGCAATCGCTTCCGGCGCCAAGGAGTTGCGCATCCACCGGCCCCGCCGCTACCGTATGAACACCCACCGCATCCAGGAAACCGCCGACCGTATCAGCGATATCCAGGTGCGTTCGGTGAACATCTATATCGTCGCCAAGACCTTCGGCTCGATGCTGTTCTTTGTGGTCATCGGCCTGGCGCTGGCGATGCAGGCCTACAACCCGAACCCGGACCCGGCGGTGATCACCGGTTTTGTGCTGGTGCTGCTGTACATGAAGGGCCCGCTGGAACACGTGGTGGGTTACCTGCCGATCATCGGCAAGGCGCGCATTGCGTTTGCGCGCATCACCGAACTGTCCGAACGCTTCTCTTCCCCCGAACCGCACCTGCTGATGGACGGCAGCGAAGCGCCGACACCGGTGGTGCACAGCCTGGAGCTGCGCGGCGTGAGCTACAGCCCGCCGCCGGTGGAAGGCAGCCAACCGTTCCACCTGGGGCCGATCAACCTGAGCATCAAGCAGGGTGATATCGTGTTTATCGTCGGCGAGAACGGCTGCGGCAAGACCACCCTGATCAAGCTGCTGCTGGGCCTGTATCAACCCGAGGCCGGGGAAATCCGCCTCAATGGCGAAACGGTGACCGACCCGGCGCGCGATGACTATCGCCAGCTGTTCACCACGGTGTTCGCCGACTACTACCTGTTCGACGACCTGGTCCAGGGCAGCGCCACCCAGTCCCTGGACAGCGCCGCCAAGTACCTGGAGCGCCTGGAAATCGCGCACAAGGTCAGCGTCAAGGACGGCGTATTCAGCACCACCGACCTGTCCACCGGCCAGCGCAAGCGCCTGGCACTGGTCAACGCCTGGCTGGAAGAGCGCCCGGTGCTGGTGTTCGACGAATGGGCCGCCGACCAGGACCCGGCCTTCCGCCGCGTGTTCTATACCGAACTGCTGCCGGACCTCAAGCGCCTGGGCAAGACCATCATCGTGATCAGCCACGACGACCGCTACTTCGATATCGCCGACCAGTTGGTACGGCTACGTGCGGGCCAGGTGGTGCACGAAATGGAGCCGGCCTGAAAATTCTTTTCCGGTTTCCACAGGTAGGAACGTCTCACTAGTGGTAATGAGAACCAACCACAACAAATATTTATAATCTGCCCACTAAATACCTAGAAGAGAATTCACCCATGCCAGCAACATTTGGTCTGAGTCCCTTGAGCAAGGCACTCTCCATGCGCCGCCTCTTGAACACCCACGTGCTCCCTGGCGCCATTGCCGTTGCGCTGACCCTGCCAGTCGCAGGTTATGTTCAGGCGCAGGAGATCGAGCTGAATGTCCCCGCCCAGTCACTGGGGAGCGCTCTTCAAGAATTTGGTCGGCAGGCCAACCTGCAAGTGCTGTACAGCCCGTCCGACGTAGAAGGCAAACGCAGTCACAAGGTCAAGGGCAAGATGCAACCTGGCCAGGCCATGACCACCTTGCTGACCGGGACGGGGGTCGATTACGACCTGCAGGGCAACACCATGACGCTCACGGCCGGGCGTTCGTCCGCCCTGGAGCTGGGCGCCACCCAGGTGACCGCCAACCAGCTCGGCACCATTACCGAGGGCTCCGGCTCGTATACTCCCGGCACCATCGCGACCGCGACCCGAATGGTGCTGACGCCCCGGGAGACGCCTCAATCGATCTCGGTGGTGACGCGCCAGGCCATGGATGACTTCAACCTCAAGTCGATCGACGACGTGATGCGCCATACCCCCGGCATCACCGTTGCCGCGTACGACAGTGAGCGGACCAGCTACTACTCCCGTGGCTTCGCCATCCAGAACTTCCAGTACGACGGCATTCCGATCCTGCAGGATGCCCAGTATTCGTCCGGCCACACCCTGACCGACACGGTGATCTACGACCGCGTCGAGATCCTCAAGGGCGCTACCGGCCTGCTGACCGGTGCCGGCGGCCCTGGCGGCACCATCAACATGGTGCGCAAGAAGCCAACCTCGGAATTCAAGGGCTACGTCGACCTGGGCGCCGGTTCCTGGGACAACTACCGCTCGGAAGTCGACGTCGGCGGTCCGCTCACCGAGACCGGTAACGTGCGCGGTCGGGCTGTGGCCGCCTACCAGGACAAGCACACGTTCCTCGATCATTACCAGCGCAAGACCAACGTGTACTACGGCATCCTGGAGTTCGACCTGTCACCGGACACACTGCTGACCGTCGGCGGCGACTACCAGGACAGCGACCCGCAAGGCTCCAGCTGGTCGGGCTCGGCCTCGCTGTATGACAGCGCCGGCAACCGCATCAGCACCTCGCGTTCGTTCAACAATGGCGCCAAGTTCAGCAAGTGGGCGCAGTACACCCGTACCGGTTTCGCGACCCTGGAACACACCTTCGATAACGGCTGGGTCGGCAAGGCCCAGTACAACCACCAGATCAATGGCTACAAGGCACCGCTGTCCGCCCTGCTGGCGCCCAACGTCACCACCGGTCAGTCCATGTTGCTCACGCGGACCTACAATGGCGAGACCACCAGCGACACCGGCGACCTTTATGCCACCGGGCCTTTCAGCCTGTTCGGACGTGACCATGAACTGGTGATCGGCGCCTCGGTCTCGCGCTCCCGCTGGCTGGGCCGCGACTACACCCGCGCCATCAACAACAACTACGACTATTTCAATTGGAACGGCGAGGTTCCCAAACCTGACCGTGGCCCGCAGACCAAACGCAACGACGAGCTCACCCGCCAGAGCGCCCAGTACATCACCGGCCGCTTCAGCCTGGCTGATGACTGGCACCTGATCCTGGGTACCCGGGTCAACAACTACGAGGTCAGCGGCACCAGCCAGGTCAAGGACACCGGCAAGGTCGTGCCTTACGCCGGCCTTACCTACGACTTCACCGAAAACCTCTCGGCCTATGCCAGCTTCACCGAGATCTACCTGCCACAGGACGACTACCGCGACCGCAACAACAAGCCGATCGAGCCGGATGAAGGCAAGAACTACGAGGTCGGCTTCAAAGGCGAATTCTTCGATGGACGCCTCAACGCCAGCCTCGCCTACTTCGAAGTGCACGAGAAAAACCGCGCCATCGACGATAGCGACTACATTCCCGACAGCTACCCGGGCCTCGACTATGCGTCCAAGGGCACCAAGGCCAAGACCAAGGGCTACGAAGCGGAAATCTCCGGCGAGCTGGCCCCCGGCTGGCAGCTGCAGGCGGGTTATACGCATAAGATCATGCGTGACAAAGAGGGTGAAAAACTCTCCACCTGGGAACCGGAAGACCAGGTCAATATCTACACCAGCTACAAGCTGACCGGCGCCCTGGACAAACTCACCCTGGGCAGCGGCGTGCGCTGGCAGGGTACGGGCTGGAAGCTGCTGACCAACAACTACACCACCGGCAGCCAGGATAACTTCTCCCAGGATCCCCTGTGGCTGGTGGACCTGATGGCTCGCTACCAGGTCACCGAGAACGTATCGGCCAGCCTCAATGTCAACAACGTCTTCGACAAGAAGTACTACACCAACATCGGCTTCTACAACTCGGTTTACTACGGTGACCCGCGTAACATCATGCTCAGCACTCGCTGGAACTTCTGACGCATAGACGCTAGACGCACCGCCCCAAGCCCCTGGCCATGCGCAATGACCAGGGGCTTTTTGCTGCCCGCACAACACGCAGGCAAGGCAAAAAAAAACGCCCCTGGCCGTTGGGCCAGGGGCGTTGGATAACGCGGACAGTTACTTCATGGCATCGGCGAAGCTCTGTACGAACGCGGCGTTATCGATGATGCGGTCGTGGGTGGAGTCGATCATCACTGACTGCTGTACGCACGCGCGGCCCACCACCTGCTCCATGGTCGCTTCGATCAACCGGCGATGCTGTCCCGCACGGCTCGCGGCGGCCCACCAGCACCTGATCGGCGCCTTGAGCGGCTTGAAGTCGGCATCCTTGAGGCGCTGGCCCAGGGTGCGGTCCAGTTCCCAGGAAATCTGCGCCTCGTCACCCTCAAGCAAGCTTGCCTTGATCTCCCGGAACGTCTCACCCAACGCGTCTTCAGCCCAGGCACCCAGCGCCTGCCATTGCTGCACTTCATCGCTGAAGAGCGCCTGGCTGTCCTGCCACGCCCCGTGGATCTGCTGGCTCGAGGCAGGAAACATGACCTGCAACAGTTCTACACGCCGCTGGTTGACCGACAGTTCATCGTCATCCGCCGTCACCGCCGCGTCCCAGTAGGCCTTGAGCCAATACGGTGGCGAGGCGTCGATCCAACCGACCACTTCCACCTCGCGCCCGGCTTGCTCCAGCGCATAAGCGACTTCCATGGCCAGGTTGCCGCCCATTGACCAGCCAGCCAGGCGATAAGGGCCTTCGGGCCAGGCAGCGAGCAATTGCCCGGTGTAATCCTCGACCATCGCTTGCCAGCTCGGTACCGCACTGCCCTCCTCGGCCAGTGCACGGCAGATCACGCCCATCACCGGCCGTTGCTCGCGCAGCGCCAAGCCAATGGCCTTATAGCAATGCACCGAGCCATAGCTGGGGTGGAACAGGAACAACGGCGTCCCTTGCGTCTGGCTGTTGAGCTTGACGATCAACGAAGGCCCCGCGCCGTTACCCAGGCAATTCACCTGCCCGGCAACCGTCGGGTTAAGCATCAATTGGCTGACCGACAGCACCCTGCCGGTGGCCTTGCGGATGCGCTCCCTGAGCATCAACACCAACAGCGAATGACCGCCCAGTTCAAAGAAATTGTCATCCAGGCCAACGCGCTCGACGTCCAGCACCTCGCCCCAGATCGTCGCGAGCCGTTGCTCCAACTCGCTCTGCGGGGCGCGGAACACCTGCTCGTGCTGGCGCGCATCGGGCTTGGGCAGTGCCTTACGGTCCAACTTGCCGTTGGGGCTCAGAGGCATCTGCTCCAACAGCACCCACTGGGCCGGCACCATGTAGTCGGGCAAATGCGCAGCCAGGTGCGCACTGAGCGCTTCGCGCCAGTGTTCACCGGGCGCCTGCAACACCAGATAGCCGACCAAGTGCTTGCCATCGACAACCTGCACCGACGCCTCCTGCACTTCAGCGGTTTCGAGGAGGCGCGCTTCAATTTCACCCAGTTCAATCCGCAGGCCCCGCAACTTGACCTGGTGATCCAGGCGCCCGAGGTATTCGATCACACCGTCGCTGCGCTGGCGCACGCGGTCACCGGTACGATACAAGCGGGCACCCGACTCGAACGGCGAGGCAATGAAACGCTCGGCGGTCATCCCGGGACGGCGATGGTAGCCACGCGCCAACCCCTTGCCGCCCAGGTACAACTCGCCCGCGACGCCTGCGGGCACCACTTGCAACTGGGCATCCAGCACATAGGTCTGCAGATTGGCTATGGGCTGGCCGATGGGCACCGTGTCACGCCGTTCATCGATGCAGGTCCAATGGGTCACGTCGATGGCGGCTTCCGTCGGCCCGTACAGGTTGTACAAGCCGGCTGCGGGTAATTTGGCAAATACCTGTTGCTGGGCATCCACCGGCAGTGCTTCACCGCTGCATACAATGCGTTGCACGCTGTGGCAACTGGACACTGCCGCATCCTGCATGAACGCCTGCAACATCGAAGGCACAAAATGCAACGTCGTCACGTGTTCGGCGTTGATCAGCGCCACCAGCCTGGCGGGGTCACGGTGATCACCCGGCGCCGCAACGACCAGCCGCGCGCCGGTCATCAGTGGCCAGAAAAACTCCCACACCGAGACGTCGAAACTGAACGGTGTCTTTTGCAAGACCGTATCGCTGGCGCTCAAGGCGTAGGCTTCCTGCATCCAGCACAAGCGGTTGGCCAGTGCCGAATGACGGTTGCCCGCGCCCTTGGGCTGGCCGGTGGAGCCGGAGGTGTAGATCACATACGCGAGGTTTTCAGCGTCCAGCACAATGTCAGGATTGGTGTCGGGGTAATCCTCGAACGCCGACTCCCCCAGCACCAGGCATTCGACGCCTTGGGCAATCGGCAGCTGTTGCAGCAGATGGGATTGGGTCAGCAGCAGTTTCACGCCACTGTCTTCGAGCATGTACGCCAGGCGCTCACGCGGGTAGTCCGGGTCCATCGGCACATAGGCGCCGCCCGCCTTGAGCACGGCCAGCAGGCCGACGACCATTTCGACGGAACGCTCCACGACCAGGCCGACCAACACATCCGGGCCGACGCCCGCACGGATCAGGCGGTGGGCCAGGCGATTGGCGCGCCGGTTCAGCTCGGCATAGTCCAGGCGCTGGGCAGCGAAGACCAGTGCCGGAGCGTCCGGGGTCTGCGCCGCCTGAGCCTCGATCAAATGATGCACCGGCTGGCACGAATAATCGCGAGCGGTGGCATTCCATTGCGCTACCAACACCTGCTGTTCGCAAGGGTCCAGCAACGGCAACTGGCTGACACGCTGCTGCGGGTCATTGAGCATGCCCTGCAGCAGGTTCTGCCAATGGGCAAGCATGCGCTCGAGCACGATAGGGTCAAACAGGTCGGTCGCGTAAGTCAGGGTGGCGTGGATGCCATCCGCCGAGGCCTGGGTGTCCAGGCTCAGGTCGAACTGTGCGGTGTGGCTGCCCCAATCCAGCCCTTCTACACGCAGGTTTGGCAGTGAGTGCCCCGAGGTCATCAGGCCGGCATCGCTTTGGTGGTTGAACATCACCTGGAATAAGGGGTTGTGGCTCAGGCTGCGCTCCGGTTGCAGGGCTTCCACCAACTGTTCGAACGGCAGGTCCTGATGGCCCTGGGCATCCAGGCTGCGGCGCTTGACCTGCTGCAACAACTGGCCGACGGTGATCTGCCCGTCGATATCGGCCTTGAGCACTTGAGTGTTGACGAAGAAACCGACGACGCGCTCCACCTCAACCCGGTTGCGGTTGGCAATCGGAACCCCGATGCGGATGTCCTGCTGACCACTGTAGCGGTACAACAGGCTCTGGAAAGACGCCAGCAACACCATGAACAACGTCACGTCCTCACGCTGGGCCAAGGCCTTGAGCCCGGTTGCCAGCGCTTGGGGCAGTTCGAGTTGCAGGCTTGCACCGCGATAGCTTTGCACCGCTGGCCGCGCGTTCGCGGTAGGCAGTTCCAGCATCGGCTGTTCGCCGCCGAGCAATTGCCGCCAATACGCCAGTTGACGCTCGCGCTCGCCCGCCGCCATCCATTGGCGCTGCCAGTGCGCGTAATCGGCGTATTGCAGCGCCAGTTCCGGCAATTGCGGCGCCTGGCCCTGGCAGTGGGCGGCGTACAGCTGCACCAGTTCGTCGACCATCACTTGCATCGACCAGCCGTCGGTCACGATGTGGTGCTGCACCAGCACCAGCACATGCTCATCGTCGGCCAGGCGCAGCAAGGTAACGCGCAGCAGTGGGCCCGCCTGCAAATCGAATGGCCGGGCAATCTCGGTTTCGACCTGCTGTTGAAGGTTCTCGGCGTCGGCCTCCACCCGCGCGATCACCAGGGCGGTCGCTGGGCGAATCAACTGAAACGCGCGCTCGCCGTCCTGATACACCTGGGTACGCAAGCTCTCATGCCGCGCCACCAGAGCGTCGAAGCTGCGCTGCAAGGCCTGCTGGTCGAGGCGCCCGGTCAGGCGTAGCACGCTGGGAATATGGTAAGCCGCACTGCGCGGATCCAGTTGCCAAAGGAACCACTGGCGCTCCTGGGCGAAGGACAACGCCAACGGTTGCTCACGCCCGATCGCCAGCATCGGCGGCGCCAGCGCCTGATCTGTCGCCTGCAAGGCCAGCACGAAACTTTCCAACTGCGGTTGTTCGAACAAGGTGCGCAGGGCCACTTCCCGCTCAAGCAACTGACGCACACGGGAGATCACCTGCATGGCCAGCAACGAATGCCCGCCCAGCTCGAAGAAGTGATCGTTCAGGCCAATACGCTCGGCCCCCAGCACCTGTGCCCAGATCGCCGCGACCTGCTGCTGCAACGGCGTCACCGGCTCCACCCAGGCGCCTTGCGACTGCGCCGTATCCGGTTGCGGCAGGCCTTTGCGGTCGAGCTTGCCGTTGGGGGTCAGCGGCATCCGGGCCAGGAACATGAAGTGCGCCGGGACCATGTAGTCCGGCAGATGGGTTTTCAATCCACGGCGCAGGGTTTCGCGAAACTCGGTGTCGTTGGCCAGCGAACCATCGGCCGGCACGACATACGCCACCAGTTGCTTGCCGGTCGGCCCATCCTGGGCGACGACCACGGTTTCACCGACGCCGTCCTGCTCACGCAGGCGCGCTTCGATCTCCCCCAGTTCGATGCGGAAACCACGGATCTTCACCTGGTGGTCGACACGCCCGAGGTAATCCACCACGCCATCCGGGCGGCCACGGGTCAGGTCGCCGCTGCGATATACGCGACTGCCCGGTTTGCCGAACGGGTCCGGCACGAAGCGCTCGGCGGTCAGCGCCGGGCGTTCCAGGTAACCACGGGCCACGCCCTCGCCGCCCAGGTACAGCTCACCGGCGACGCCGATGGGTTGCAGGTTGAGTTGCGCGTCGAGCACGTAGCCGCTGCGGTTGCCCAGCAGCGTGCCGATTGGCGCGTAGACGGCGCCGCAGGGGTCGCCCTTGCGCGCCTTCCACAGCAACGGCGTGACCACGGTTTCGGTCGGGCCGTAGCCGTTGAACAGGTAGGTCGGCTTGAGCGCGCGCCAGGCCAGGTCATAGCTGGCCTGGGCCACTGCGTCGCCGCCAAAGCAGTACACACGCACCTTCGGTGGATTACCGTCGCGCTCGGCATGCTCGGCCAGTTGTTGCAGGTACACCGGCGGAAACACCGCCATGGTCACGTTGTGACGGTGCATCTGCGCGTAGGTGTACTCGGGCAGCCACAGGCTGTCGTCACGGATCAGCACACTGGCGCCGTTGATCAGCGGGTGCATCCAGCCTTCGTGGGAGCCGTCGAAGGCGAACGACATGAAGTGCAGTTCGCAATCGGCCGGCGATGTTTCATAACGCTCGCCGGTGGCGATGATGTGCGCCACCAACGGCCCGTGAGACACCGCCACGCCCTTGGGCATGCCGGTGGAGCCGGAGGTGTAGATCACGTAGGCGAGGTTGTCGCCGTGCAGTTTTACCGCCGGCGCGGTGTCGCTGTAGTCGGCCCACGCCTCGGTGCGATCGATAGCCAGCGTCTGCATGCCGTCGGGAATCGGCAGTTGCTGCAAGGCACTGGAATGGGTCAGCAGCAGTTGCGCACGGCTGTCCTGCATCATGTACAGCAGGCGATCACGCGGGTATTCGATATCCAGCGGCACATACACACCGCCGGCTTTCATCACCGCCAGGAACGCCACCAGGCTCTCGGCACTGCGCGGCATGGCAATCGCCACCCGCACTTCGGGGCCGATGCCACGGGCGATCAAGGCATGGGCCAGGCGGTTGGCCTGGCGGTCCAGCTCGCCATAGCTCAGGGTTTGCGCATCGAACTTGACTGCTACCGCAGCGGGGTTTTCCCGCGCACGGTCGGCCACCAACTCATGCACCAGGCGCTCGGCGCTGAAGCCGGCGCCGGTCTGATTCCATAGTGCAAGGATGTGCCGTTGCTCATTCTGGTCCAGCAGGTTCAGTTGGCTGACGAGCTGCTGCTGATCGGCAACCATCGCCTGCAACAGGTTCTGCCAATGGCAGGCCATGCGCTCGATGGTAGAGGCCTCGAACAGATCGGTCGCATACCCCAGTGACGCCCAGAGCCCGCCCGAACCTTCCTGAACATCCAGGTCAAGGTCGAAGTGTGCGGTACGCCGGTCCCACGCCAAGCCCTCGATACGCAGGTGGGCCAGGGATTGTGGCTCATCCCCTGGACGCCCTTCGACCTGGTGATTGAACATCACCTGGAACAGCGGGTTGAGACTCAGGCTGCGCTCGGGCTGCAACGCCTCGACCAGTTGCTCGAAAGGCAGGTCCTGATGGGCCTGGGCGTCCAGCGCGCGCTGTTTGACCTGGGCCAGCAACTGGGCAACGGTGGTCTGCCCATCGATATCGGCCTTGAGCACCTGGGTGTTGACGAAGAAGCCGATCAGCCGCTCGGTTTCGACGCGATTGCGGTTGGCGACCGGTACACCGACCCGAATATCCTGCTGGCCGCTGTAGCGGTACAACAACGTCTGGAACGAGGCCAGCAGCAACATGAACAGGGTCACGCCCTGTGCCTGGGCCAGGGCCTTGAGTTCGGCGGCCAGGGTGGCCGGCAGCGGCACGTCCAGGCGCGCGCCGCGATGACTCTGTTGCGCCGGACGCTGACGATCGAACGGCAGCTCGAGCACCGGCTGTTCACCGCCGAGCAGGTCACGCCAGTAATCCAGCTGACGGGCCTTTTCACCGGCCTCCATCCAGGCACGCTGCCACACGGCATAGTCCGCATACTGGATCGGCATCCCGGGCAGTTGCGGGGCCCGGCCTTGGCTGAACGCGGCATACAACTGCACCAGTTCGTCCACCATCACCTGCATCGACCAACCATCGGACACAATGTGGTGCTGCACCAGCACCAGCACATGATCGTCCTCGGCCAGGCGCAGCAAGGTCAAACGCAGCAACGGACCTTGCTGTAAATCAAATGGACGGGCGATCTCGGCTTCGACCTGCGCCTGCAGATCCGCCTCGTCGACCTTGCCCAGCCGGATCGGCACAGTGGCGTCGGGCCGAATCACTTGCCGCGCACCGTCCGCGTGCTCTTGCACACACGTGCGCAGGCTTTCATGACGGGCCACCAGGGCGTCAAAACTGCGTTGCAGGGCCGAGATATCCAAGGCCCCCTTGAGGCGCAAGGCGCTGGGGATATGGTAAGCGGCACTGGAGGGGTCCAGTTGCCAGAGAAACCACTGGCGTTCCTGGGCATAGGACAGCGGCAGCGGCTGTTCGCGACCGACCGCGAGCAACGCGGGTGCCTGCTCACCTTCGCGCGCCTCCAGCGCTTGCAGGGCAGTGGCGAAACCTTCGAGACGCGGTTGCTCGAAGACCAGTTTCAGTGGCACTTCACGGCCCAATACCTGGCGCAGGCGCGAGACCACCTGCATGGCCAGCAGCGAGTGGCCGCCCATCTCGAAGAAGTGATCGGCCAGCCCTACCCGTTCAGCCCCGAGAATATCTGCCCAGACGGCGGCGACCTGTTGCTCCAGCTCCGTGACGGGCGCCACCCATACCTGTTGCGCTTGGCTGGCGTCGGGTTTGGGCAGCGCCTGGCGATCCAGCTTGCCGTTCGGGTTCAGGGGCATACGCTCAAGGAAGATCAGGTGCGCAGGCACCATGTAGTCCGGCAACTGTTCACGCAGAATCGATTTCAGCGCCTCGACGTCGTGGTGCTCGCACACCAGATACGCCACGAGCTGGTTTTCGGCCGCCAACACCAGGGCTTCGCGCACACCCTCCTGGGCCAGCAGCAGGGTTTCGATCTCGCCCAGTTCGATGCGGAAACCCCGGATCTTCACCTGATGGTCGACCCGGCCGACGTACTCGATCACACCATCAGCGCGGTAGCGCGCCAGGTCTCCGGTGCGGTACAGGCGCTCGCCGGTTTCACCGAAAGGGTCCGGTACAAAGCGCTCGGCCGTCAGCACTGCACGGTTCAGATAGGCACGCGCCAAACCGCAGCGGCTGCCGATGTACAGCTCGCCCACAGCACCCAGCGGCGCCAGGTTCAAATCGCGATCCAGCACATACAGCGCTCGACCTGGCAGCGAACGGCCAATCGGGCTGGCGCTGGCGCCCATCAGCTCGGTGCCTGCCGTGCAGTCCAGAACGCTGGATACAACAGTGGCCTCCGTGGGGCCATAGGTATTGAGCAAACGCACATGACCGAGCCCGGCCTTGAGCCACTGCTGCGGACCGTCCAGCGGCATGGCTTCACCGCCGATATGGACCTGGCGAAGTGCGCCGTAGGCGCGTGGGCCGGCGGCCAGGCAGTCCAGCAGGAACAGGTGCCAATAGGCGGTCGGCAAGTCGGCCAGGGTGATGCCCTGGGTAATGATCTCGTCGTAGAGCCGCGCGCTGTCCCACAGCTCCGGGCCGCGCAGGACAACGGTGGCGCCATGGGTCAGCGCCGGGTACAACTGCTCGACAAACCCATCGAAATTCAGGGTAGCGAATTGAAGCACGCGATCGTCGGCGGTCAACCGCGAGTAACCGGCGGCAATACTGGAGAATTCGGTCAGCGCCCCATGGTTGATCGCTACGCCCTTGGGCTTGCCGGTGGAACCGGAGGTGTAGATCACGTAGGCCAGGTTTTGCGCGGCAACGGACACCCGCGGATCGCTCTCGGGGCACAGCGCCAGGCGTGCATCCGCCAGGTCGACCGTCGCCATGCCCTCGGGCAATGGCATCGCCACATGGGCGTGGGTGAGCACCAGGCGCACGCCGCTGTCTTCGAGCATATGCAACAGGCGTTCGCGCGGGTATTGCGGGTCCAGCGGCACGTAGGCGCCACCGGCCTTGAGCACCGCCAACAGGCTGACCACCATATCGAACGAACGCTCGACCGCCACCCCCACCAGCACTTCCGGGCCAACACCCTGGCCGATGAGGTGATGGGCCAGGCGGTTGGCCTGGCGGTTCAGCTCGACATAGCTGATGGACCGGTCATCCAGGCACAGGGCAACCGCGTCAGGCCGCTGCCGGGCCTGGGCCTGGAACAAGCCGTGCACACCCGCGACGTCTTCAAACGCCGCCGTGCTGCGGTTCCAGTCTTGCAGCAGGCTGCGTTGTTCACCGTCAACCAGCATCCCAAGCTGGGCAATACGAGTGCCGGCGCGCCCCACCACCGCCCGCAACACCCGTTGCCAATGCTCGGCCATGCGTTGCACGGTCGCCGCTTCGAACAGGTCGGTGGCATAGGTCAGCGAGGCCCAGATGCCGTCAGGCGATTCCTGGGTATCCAGGCTCAGGTCGAACTGCGCACTCTGGCTGCCCCACTCCAGGGCCTCTACGTCCAGGCCCGGCAACTGCTGCTCGCCGCGCGGTCCGCGGCCTTCGGTCTGGTGGTTGAACATCACCTGGAACAACGGGTTATGGCTCAGGCTACGCTCGGGCTGCAACGCCTCGACCAACTGTTCGAAGGGCAAGTCCTGATGACTCTGGGCCTCCAATGCACGCTGCTTGACCTGGGCCAGCAACGCACTGAAGGTCATGTGCCCATCGACGTCGGCCTTGAGCACCTGGGTATTGACGAAAAACCCAATCAACCCTTCGGTTTCCGCCCGATTGCGGTTGGCAATCGGCACGCCGACGCGGATATCCGACTGCCCGCTGTAGCGATACAACAAGGTCTGGAAGGAGGCCAGCAACAGCATGAACAGTGTCACGCCTTCGCGCTGGGCCAACGCCTTGAGACCGGTGACCAGCGCCGCATCCAGGCCCATGTCGAGCCGTGCACCGCGATAGCTCTGTACCGCCGGTCGCGGGTAATCCAGCGGCAACTCCAGCACCGGCTGCTCACCGCCCAACTGCTCGCGCCAATAGCCCAGCTGACGTTCTTTCTCGCCGGCTTCCATCCAACTGCGCTGCCACAAGGCGTAGTCCGGGTATTGAATCGACAGGTCCGGCAGGCGCACAGCATGGCCCTGGCTGTACGCGACGTAAAACTGCACCCACTCGTCGACCATGACCTGCATCGACCAGCCATCGGAGACGATGTGATGCAGCACCAGCACCAATACGTGCTCATCGGCTGCCAATTGCAGCAACTTGACCCGCAGCAACGGGCCTTGTTGCAGATCGAAGGGCTTGGCGACTTCGGCCTGCACCAGCGCCTCAAGCTGCGCCGCGTCAGCCTTTTCAAAGGCGATTTCCAGCGCCAACTCGGGGCTGACCACCTGTAGCAACTGGTCGGCATCCTGCTGCAAGTGAGTACGCAGGCTTTCATGGCGGGCGATCAGGCTATCGAAGCTGCGCTGCAAGGCCGCCCGGTCCAGGCGGCCTTTCAAGCGCAAGGCGCGCGGCAGATGGTAGGCCGGGCTCTGCGGCTCCAACTGCCACAAAAACCACTGCCGCTCCTGGGCATAAGAGAGCCGAAGAGGCTCACCTTCCTGGCGCTTGAAAACCGGGGCAATCTCAAACAGGTTGATGCCTTGCTGCTTGAGCATTACCGCCAACGCTTTCTTTTGCTGCGCCGAAAGTGACCCTACCGACTCGATTAATGCTTGCACGCCACGCCCCTCAGGAAGTCAATTTATCCAAATCTTCTGCTGATAGACGTTTGAGAGCCTCCAAGGATTTAGCCAATGCGTCCTGCACCGGCGAATTATTTGTCTGCTGGCCTGCCACATAGGCGCTGAAATCGGCCAGGGTCGGGGTGGTGAAGATCGATTTGACGTCGAATTCGGCGTGCAGCTGCTCGCGCAGGCGCACCACCACCTGGGTAGCCAGCAGCGAGTGGCCGCCCAGTTCGAAGAAGTTGTCGTTCAACCCCACGCGCGGTACCGCCAGGACTTCGGCCCAGATCGCGGCGATCTGCTGTTCCAGCTCGCTCTGCGGCGCGACGTACGCCCGCGCGTGCAAGCTCGCGTCCGCCTTGGGCAAAGCCTTGCGATCCAGTTTGCCGTTGGGGCTCAGAGGCATCTGCTCCAGCAGCACCCATTGGGCGGGCACCATGTAGTCCGGCAACTGCTGGGCGAGATGGGCGCTGAGCACATCGCGCCAGTCGTCCCCGGCGTTTTGCAGCACCAGGTAGCCCACCAGGTATTTACCGTCGACCGCCAGCACGGCGGTCTCGCGGACCCACGCGTGTTCCAGCAGGCGCGCTTCGATTTCTCCCAGCTCGATGCGCAGGCCGCGCAGCTTGACCTGGTGATCGATACGCCCGGCGTATTCGATCACGCCGTCTGCCCGGTAACGTGCCAGATCGCCGGTGCGGTACAGGCGCTCGCCCTGGATGAACGGGTGGGCGACAAAACGTTCGGCGGTGAGTGCCGGACGGCGGTGGTAACCCCGGGCCAGGCCGATGCCGCCGAGGTACAACTCGCCGAGCACGCCGACCGGTACGGGTTCAAAGTGGCTGTCGAGGATATAGCAGCCGAGGTTGGCGATCGGGCGGCCAATCGGCACCGCATCGCGACCTTCGTCCACGCAGGTCCAGTGGGTTACGTCGATGGCGGCTTCGGTCGGGCCGTACAGGTTGTAGAGCCCGGCCTGGGGCAGCTTGGCGAAGACCTGCTGCTGGGCATCCACCGGCAGGGCCTCGCCGCTGCACACGATGCGGTGCAGGGTATGGCAAGTCGCAACCGTCGACTCCTGCAGGAAGGCCTGCAACATCGACGGGACAAAGTGCAGCGTGGTGACCTGCTCGGCATTGATCAGGCGCACCAGTTTGCTCGGATCGCGATGATCCCCCGGCGCGGCGACCACCAGGCGCGAACCGGTCATCAGCGGCCAGAAGAACTCCCACACCGACACGTCGAAGCTGAACGGGGTCTTTTGCAGCACCGTGTCGCTGACGTCAAGGCCGTAGGCTTCCTGCATCCATTGCAGGCGGTTGGCCAGGGCTGAATGGCGGTTGCCGGCGCCTTTGGGTTGGCCGGTGGAACCCGAGGTGTAGATCACGTAGGCGAGGTTTTCGCCGTCCAGGGCGATGCCTGGGTTGGCGTCGCTGTAGCTCTCGAAGGCAGACTCGCCCAGCACCAGGGTTTCCAGGCCTTGGGGAATCGGCAGCTGCTCACGCAAATGCGCCTGGGTCAAAAGCAGTTTCACCCCGCTGTCGTCCAGCATGTAGGCCAGGCGTTCGCGCGGGTATTCCGGGTCCAGCGGCACGTAGGCGCCACCGGCCTTGAGCACCGCAAGCAAGCCGACCACCATCTCGATGGAACGCTCTACCGCCAGGCCCACCAATACGTCCGGCCCGACGCCGGCCTCGATCAGGCGATGGGCCAGGCGGTTGGCGCGGCAGTTCAGCTCGACATAGCTCAAGCGCTGCTCGGCGAACACCAGTGCCGTGGCGTCCGGCGTACGCGTCACCTGCTGTTCAATCAGCTGATGCACGCCGTGCTGCAACGGGTAGTCCCGCGCCGTGGCGTTCCAGTCCTGTACCACTTGTTGGCGTTCGGCCACATCGAGCATCGCCAGTTCGCCCAGGCGCTGCTGGTCGCCCTCGAGCATGGCTTGCAGCAGGTTGAGCAGATGGCGGCCGTAGGTTTGCACCGTGTCCGGGTCGAAATGCGCACGCGCAAAGCTGAACTGCACCGACAGCGTGTCACCGACGTCCACCAGCACCGTCAGCGGGAAGTTGGTCTGCTCGCGGGACTCCGGCAGGCCAAAACGGATACCGCTGCCGCCACTCTGTTCCAGGGCCTTGGACACCGGGTAGTTCTCGAACACCAGGATATTGTCGAACAGGGCTTCACCGCCCTGCCCGGCCCAACGCTGGATATCGTACAGCCCGGTGTGTTCATGCTCGCGCAAGGCGAGGTTCTGCGCCTGCACCCTTTGCAACCAGTCGGCCACGGTTTGCTCGCCCTCCACTGCGCAGATCACCGGCAGGGTATTGATGAACAGGCCAATCTGCTGCTCCACCCCCACGAGGTCTGCCGGGCGCCCGGCCACGGTGGCACCGAACGACACCACCGCCTGCCCGCTATGGCGCTGCAACAGGACCAGCCACGCCGCCTGGACCAGGGTGTTGAGCGTGACCTTATGGCTGCGGGCGAAGGCCTCGAGGCGCCCCGTCAGCGGACGATCCAGGCTCAGCGCGTGCTCGCCATGCCCGTCCGCCGCCATGGGCTGGCTGCGGCCCAGGCGAGTCGGCGCTTGCAGTGCACTCAACTGCTCGCGCCAGAAGGTTTCGGTCGCACCGGCATCACGCTGCTGCAACCAACCGATGTAATCGCGATAGCGTCCGGCCGCGTCGGGCACCGCCACACCGGCGTAACGTTGCAGCACTTCACCGAACAGGCGCGAATTGCTCCAACCGTCCATCAGGATGTGATGGCTTGTGTAGATCAGCTCATGGCGTTGCTCGTCGGTGCGCACCAGCACCAGACGGACCAGGGGCGCCTTGGCCAGCTCAAATCCCTGGCGACGCTGGGCTTGCTGCAGGTCTTGCAACGCCAGCTCCGGCTCCGGCATTGCGCGCCAGTCGAGCAGTTCGATGGGCAGCCGGGCCTCGCGGTACACCACCTGGCAGGGCCACTCCAGCTGGCCCTCCCAGAAAAACCCGCTGCGCAGCACGTCATGGGCCTGCACCGTGGCATCCCAGGCCTGCTGGAAGCGCGCCACATCCAGGCCCTCGGCCGTCACGCGGATCTGGTTGATGTAGTCGCCGGCAGCCTGTTCGTACAGGGTGTGGAACAGCATGCCTTGCTGCATGGGCGACAAGGTGTAGATGTCGTCAATCCCGTCGGCGGCCAGCGGCAAGGACTCAAGCTGCTGCTGGTTCAGGCGTGACAACGGGAAGTCCGAGGCCGTCACGCCGTGATTGCCGGGGGTGCAGCAATGCTCCACCAATGCCGTCAGCTCACGGCTGAAAGCCTGGCTCAAGGCGTCGATCTGCGCGGCCTCGAACATCAGCGGGCTGAAGGTCCAGCCCATGTGCAGTTCACCGCCGAATACCTGGCCGTTGAGGGTCAACCAGTTGCCCAGCGGCGCCTCCGGGCTCTGCTCGGCTCCGGCGCTTTCCGCTGCGAGTACAAACAAACCGTCCGGCTGGTCAAAGCTGGCGTCGATCTGACCCAGGTAATTGAAGGTGATGCGCGGCACCGGCAATGCCCTGAATGCCTGGCGCGTGGCCTCGTCGCCGAGGTAGCGCAGCGCGCCGAAGCCCAGGCCCTTGTCCGGCACGGCGCGCAGTTGCTCCTTGATCTGCTTGATCGAGGCGCCAAGGGATTCGGCCGGGGTCAGGCGCACCGGGAACAGGCTGGTGAACCAGCCCAGGGTGCGGGTCAGGTCGATATCCTCGAACAGGTCTTCGCGGCCATGGCCTTCCAGTTGGATCAGGCTGGAAGCCTGCCCGGTCCACTGGCAGATGACACGCGCCAGGGCGGTCAGCAGCAGATCGTTGATCTGGGTGCGATAGGCCGCAGGCGCCTGTTGCAGTAATTGCCGGGTGTGCTCGGCGTCCAGTCGGCTGACCACTGTCTGCGCCAGGCGGCCAGGACGCGCCCCATGGGGATCACGGCAGGGCAGATCGGTAGGCACGTCCTGGAGCTGTTGCAGCCAGAAGTCTTTTTGCGGCTGTACCGCTTCGCTGCGGGCATGGGCCTGCAAACGCTCGGCCCAGGCCTTGAACGACGAGGTCTTGGCCGGTAACGGCTGTTGGCGGTAGAGGCTTTGCAGGTCCTCGAGGAACACCCGCCAGGACACGCCGTCCACCACCAGGTGGTGCATGACCAGCAACAGGCGTTGGGAACCATCGGCCAGTTCGGCAAGCACCGCACGCAACAAGGGCCCGTGTTGCAGGTCGAGGCTGCGCTGGGCTTTTTCGCACAGCGCGGCCAGCTCGTCGGCATCCGCCACCGTGGCCTGCCACAGCACCTCAGGGCTGGCGGCTGCATGCTCGGCCCGCCACCCTTCGGCGGCCTGGCTGAAGCTCAGGCGCAGCACATCGTGGTGGTGGACGATGGCGTGCAAGGCCGCTTGCAGCCGATCTGCCCGCACCGGCTCGCGTGGCCTCAGCAGCAAGGACTGGTTCCAGTGGTGGCGGTCCGGCAGGTCCATCTCGAAGAACAGCTGCTGGAACGGCAGCAACGGCGTCTCGCCCTGCACCGGGCCCTGGTCAAACACCTGGGCAACCTGCAACTGCGCCACCCGCGCCAGGCTGCGCACGGTCTGGTGCTGGAACAACGCCTTGGCGGTGAAATGGATACCGGCGGCGCGGGCGCGGCTGACCACCTGGATCGAGATGATCGAGTCACCGCCGCGCTCGAAGAAGTTGTCGTTCAAGCCTACCTGATCGACGCCCAGCACTTCGGCCCAGATCGCCGCGACCTGCTGTTCCAGGGCACTTTGCGGGGCTTCGTAGTGGTGGGTGGCTTCGGGTTTGGGCAGCGCCTTGCGGTCGAGTTTGCCATTGGGGCTCAGGGGCATTTGCTCCAGCAGCACCCACTGTGCCGGGACCATGTAGTCCGGCAGGTGCTGGGCCAGGTGGGCGCCGAGGACTTCGCGCCAATCATCGCCAGCGTCCTGCAGCACCAGGTAGCCCACCAGGTATTTACCATCGACCGCCAGCACGGCGGTCTCGCGGACCCACGCGTGTTCCAGCAGGCGCGCTTCGATTTCTCCCAGCTCGATGCGCAGGCCGCGCAGTTTGACTTGATGGTCGATACGCCCGGCGTATTCGATCACGCCGTCTGTGCGATAGCGTGCCAGGTCGCCGGTGCGGTACAGGCGCTCGCCCTGGATGAACGGGTGGGCGACAAAACGTTCGGCAGTGAGTGCCGGGCGGCGGTGGTAACCCCGGGCCAGGCCGATGCCGCCGAGGTACAACTCGCCGAGCACGCCGACCGGTATGGGTTCGAAGTGGCTGTCGAGGATGTAGCAGCCGAGGTTGGCGATCGGGCGGCCAATTGGCACGGCATCGCGGCCTTCGTCCACGCAGGTCCAGTGGGTTACGTCGATGGCGGCTTCGGTCGGGCCGTACAGGTTGTAGAGACCGGCCTGGGGCAGCTTGGCGAAAACCTGCTGCTGGGCATCCACCGGCAGGGCCTCGCCGCTGCACACGATGCGCTGCAGGCTTTGGCAGGTCGACACCGCCGGATCCTGCAGGAAGGCCTGCAGCATCGACGGCACGAAGTGCAGCGTGGTGACCTGCTGTTGATTGATCAGGTTGATCAGCCTGGCCGGATCACGGTGATCACCGGGCGCTGCAACCACCAGGCGCGAGCCGGTCATCAGCGGCCAGAAGAACTCCCACACCGACACGTCGAAGCTGAACGGGGTCTTCTGCAGCACCGTGTCGCTGGCGTCGAGGCAGTAGGCTTCCTGCATCCATTGCAGGCGGTTCAGCAATGCCGAATGACGGTTGCCTGCCCCTTTGGGCTGGCCGGTGGAGCCCGAGGTGTAGATCACGTAGGCGAGGTTCTCACCATCTAGGGCGATGCCTGGGTTGGCGTCGCTGTAGTCCTCGAAGGCAGACTCGCCCAGCACCAGGGTTTCCAGGCCTTGGGGAATCGGCAACTGTTCACGCAAATGTGCCTGGGTCAACAGCAGTTTCACCCCGCTGTCGTCCAGCATGTAGGCCAGGCGTTCGCGCGGGTATTCCGGGTCCAGCGGCACATAGGCGCCACCGGCCTTGAGCACCGCGAGCAGGCCGACGACCATGTCGATGGAACGCTCCACCGCCAGGCCCACCAGCACGTCCGGCCCTACGCCGGCTTCGATCAGGCGATGGGCCAGGCGGTTGGCGCGGCGGTTGAGCTCGGCATAACTGAGCGACACCTCATTGAAACGCAACGCCGGTGCATCCGGCTGCGCCTGCACCTGGGCCTCGATCAACTGATGCACCCACTGCCCTTGGGGGTAGTCGCGCGCGGTGGCGTTCCATTGAGCGAGTATTTGCTCGCGCTCAGCGGCGTTGAGTGTCGCCAGGTCGTGCAAGGGCGATGCAGGATTCGCCACGGCTGCCCGCAACAGGCTCAGCCAATGTTCGGCCATGCGCGCGACGGTGGCGGCGCCGAACAGGTCGGTGGCGTAGGTCAGGGACGCCCAGATCGCGTCGCCGCTTTCCTGGGTATCCAGGCTCAGGTCGAACTGGGCGCTGTGGCTGTCCCATTCCAGGTTGGCCACGCGCAGGCCCGGCAATTGCGGCGCGGCGGCGGGGGAATCGGCCTGGTGGTTGAACATCACCTGGAACAGCGGGTTATGGCTCAGGCTGCGCTCCGGTTGCAGGGCTTCCACCAACTGCTCGAACGGCAAGTCCTGATGGGCCTGGGCCTCCAGCGCACGGCGCTTGGCCTGCTGCAGCAGCTGGGCGAAGCTCATGTGACCATCGAGGTCGGCCTTGAGCACTTGGGTATTGACGAAGAAGCCGATCAGCGATTCGGTCTCGACCCGGTTGCGGTTGGCAATCGGCACGCCGATGCGAATATCCTGCTGGCCGCTGTAGCGATACAGAAACGCCTGGAACGAGGCCAGCAACAGCATGAACATCGTCACGCCTTCGCCCTGGGCCAGGGCTTTCAACCCTGCCACCAGTGGCGGTTCGAGCGCGATGTCCAGACGCGCGCCACGGAAGCTCTGTTGCGCCGGGCGGGGTTGATCGAACGGCAATTCCAGCACCGGCTGCGTGCCGCTGAGCAATTCGCGCCAATACGCCAGTTGACGGGCCTTCTCCCCCGCTTCCATCCAGCTGCGTTGCCACAGCGCATAGTCGGCGTACTGGATCGGCAGCGGCGCCAATGCACAGTCCTGGCCCTGGCTGTAGGCAGCATAGAGTTGCATCAACTCCTGCACCATCACACCCATCGACCAGCCATCGGAGACGATATGGTGCTGCACCAGCACCAGTACATGCTCCTCTTCACTCACAGCGAGCAAACTGACCCGCAGCAACGGGCCTTGCTGCAAGTCGAAGGGACGGGCGATTTCGGCTTCGACACAGGCCTTGAGCTGCGCTTCGTCGACTGCGCTTTCGGCGATCTCGACCACCCCGTGGGCCAGCACCTCCTGAGTACGTGCCTCGGCGTCCAGGTGCAGGCGTGTGCGCAGGCTTTCATGGCGCGCCACCAAGGTGTCGAAACTGCGCTGCAGGGCGGCCTTGTCCAGCTGGCCGCTCAGACGCAGGGCGCCGGGGACGTGATAAGCGTCACTGTCCGGGTCCAACTGCCAGAGAAACCACTGCCGTTCCTGGGCGTAGGACAACGGCAGTTTCCGGCCGTCCTCGCGGATCGAGGCAATCGGCAACTGGGCGAAGCTCATGCCCCGGCTTTGCAGGCGCTGGTAAAACTGCTGGCGCTGTTCCAGAGGCAGGCGAAGAAAGCGCGAAACCAGATCGATATTAGGGTTGGAAAGCATGGGTCAAATCGCCTCTAGTTCGCTCAAAAAGTCACGAAGATCATCAAAGTCTTCCGCGCTGCCGGCGCGGAAGGTGGCAGCCGCCTGCACATAGGCGCGCAGCGTTTCAGTCTGGAACACTTCCACCAGCGGCACTTCCAGGCCCAGCTCGGCCTGGACCCTGGAGGTGATCTGGATGGCCAGCAGGGAGTGGCCGCCCACTTCAAAGAAGTTGTCGTTCAAGCCGACCTGCGGCAGGCGCAGCACGTCGGCCCAGATCGTGGCGATCTGCTGTTCCAGCTCGGTCTCGGGCGCCACATAGGCCTGTTGCATAAGGCTCGCATCCGGCTGCGGCAGGCCCTTGCGGTCGAGCTTGCCGTTGGGGGTCAACGGCATTTGCGCCAGGAAGATGAAATGCGCCGGGACCATGTAGTCCGGCAAGCGGGCCTTGAGTGCGCGACGCAACGCGTCACGGAACTCGGCTTCGTTGGACGGGGCGGACACCGGAACCACATAGGCCACCAGCTGTTTTCCGGTCGGGCCGTCCTGGGCCACGACCACCGTTTCACCGACGCTGTCCTGTTCACGCAGGCGCGCTTCGATCTCCCCCAGCTCGATACGGAAACCACGGATCTTCACCTGGTGGTCGACACGCCCGAGGTAATCCACCACGCCATCCGGACGACCACGGGTCAGGTCGCCGCTGCGATACACGCGGCTGCCCGGCTTGCCGAACGGGTCCGGCACGAAGCGTTCGGCGGTCAGCGCCGGGCGTTCCAGGTATCCACGGGCCACGCCCTCGCCGCCCAGGTACAGCTCACCGGCGACGCCGATGGGTTGCAGGTTGAGCTGAGCATCGAGTACATAGCCGCTGCGGTTGCCCAGCAGCGTGCCGATTGGCGCGTAGACGGCGCCGCAAGGGTCTCCCTTGCGCGCTTTCCACAGCAACGGCGTGACCACGGTTTCGGTCGGGCCGTAGCCGTTGAACAGGTAGGTCGGTTTGAGCGCGCGCCAGGCCAGGTCGTAGCTGGCCTGGGCCACGGCATCACCACCGAAGCAGTAGACCCGCACTTTCGGTGGATTACCGTCGCGCTCGGCATGCTCAGCCAGTTGTTGCAGGTACACCGGCGGGAACACCGCCATGGTCACGTTGTGACGGTGCATCTGCGCGTAGGTGTACTCGGGCAGCCACAGGCTGTCATCACGGACCAGCACGCTGGCGCCGTTGATCAGCGGGTGCATCCAGCCTTCGTGGGAGCCGTCGAAGGCGAACGACATGAAGTGCAGTTCGCAATCGGCCGGCGATGTTTCATAACGCTCGCCGGTGGCGATGATGTGCGCCACCAACGGCCCGTGGGACACCGCCACGCCCTTGGGCAGGCCGGTGGAGCCGGAGGTGTAGATCACGTAGGCGAGGTTGTCGCCGTGCAGTTTTACCGCCGGCGCGGTGTCGCTGTAGTCGGCCCACGCCTCGGTGCGATCGATAGCCAGCGTCTGCATGCCGTCGGGAATCGGCAGTTGCTGCAAGGCACTGGAATGGGTCAGCAGCAGTTGCGCACGGCTGTCCTGCATCATGTACAGCAGGCGATCACGCGGGTATTCGATATCCAGCGGCACATACACACCGCCGGCTTTCATCACCGCTAGGAACGCCACCAGGCTCTCGGCACTGCGCGGCATGGCAATCGCCACCCGCACTTCGGGGCCGATGCCACCGGCTATCAGGGCATGGGCCAGGCGGTTGGCCTGGCGGTCCAGCTCGCCATAACTCAGGGTTTGCGTATCGAACTTGACCGCCACCGCAGCGGGATTTTCGACGGCGCGGTCGGCCACCAACTCGTGAACAAAGCGCTCGGCCGAAAAGCCGGCGTCGGCCTGGTTCCACAGTTGAAGGATGTGCCGTTGCTCATCCTGGTCCAGCAGGTTCAGTTGGCTGACGAGCTGCTGCTGATCGGCAACCATCGCCTGCAACAGGTTCTGCCAATGGCAGGCCATGCGCTCGATGGTGGTGGTGTCAAACAGGTCGGTGGCATAGCTCAGCGACGCGCGCAATTGCGCCTGGGTCTCCTCGATATCGAGGGTCAAATCGAACTGCGCAACCGTCTCATCCCAACTGACCGGGCTGAGTTGCAAGTGCTCGAGGCGCTGGAGATGCCCGCCTGCCAGGCTGACATGGTGGTTGAATGCGACCTGGAACAACGGGCTCAGGCTCAGGCTGCGCTCGGGCTGCAACGCCTCGACCAGTTGCTCGAAAGGCAGGTCCTGATGGGCCTGGGCCTCCAGGGCACGCTGTTTGACCTGGGCCAGTAACGCGCGCACGGTGGTGTGCCCGTCAATCTCCGCCTTGAGTACCTGGGTGTTGACGAAAAAGCCGATCAGGCGCTCGGTCTCGATCCGGTTGCGGTTGGCGATGGGCACGCCGACGCGAATGTCCTGCTGCCCGCTGTAGCGGTGCAACAACACCTGGTAAGACGCCAGCAACAGCATGAACAACGTCACGCCCTCACGCTGGGCGAGCGTCTTGAGTTCATCCAGCAACGGCGCCGCCAGTGGGATGTTCAAACGCGCCCCTCGATGGGTCGGTACCGCCGGGCGCTGGTGATCGAACGGCAGTTCCAGCACCGGTTGCTCGCCGCCAAGCTGACCGCGCCAGTAATCCAGCTGCCGCGCCTTCTCCCCCGCTTCCATCCAGCTGCGCTGCCAGAGGGCGTAGTCCACGTATTGGATGGGCAGGTCAGGCAATTGCAGCGGTTGGCCCTGGCTGTAGGCGGCATAGAGCTGGACCAGCTCGTCCACCATCACCTGCATCGACCAGCCGTCGGAGATGATGTGATGCTGCACCAGCACGAGCACGTGCTCATCCTCGGCCAACCGCAACAAGCTGACACGCATCAGCGGCCCCTGGCGTAGATCGAACGGCTGGGTGATCAGGGTTTCCACCAGGGCTTTCAGGCCGCCCTCGTGGGTTTGGAGCGAAGCAAGCTCGAGGCGCCCTTGTGGCTTGATCACCTGCACGGTGCGCTCGCCCTCCTGTTGCAGGTGCGTACGCAGGCTTTCGTGGCGCGCCACGAGCGTGTCGAAGGCGCGCTGCAATGCCGATGTGTCCAGGCGGCCTTTCAGACGCAATGCACTCGGCACATGGTAGGCCGCACTGTGCGGGTCCAGTTGCCAAAGGAACCACTGACGCTCCTGGGCGTAGGACAGCAACAGTGGCTGGTCACGTTGGACGCTTACCAACGCCGGCGTCGAATCACCCTCGGTACCCAGCGCCCGGACAAAATCCGCCAGCAGCGGGTGCTCGAACAACGCCTTGAGGCTGACCTCGACCCCCAGGCCATGACGTACACGGGACACCATCTGTGTGGCGAGCAACGAATGCCCGCCCATGTCGAAGAAGTGATCGTTGAGCCCTACCCGCTCGGCCCCCAGCACCTGGGCCCAGATGGCCGCGACCTGTTGCTCCAGCTCTGTGATCGGCGCGATCCAGTCAACCTGGGATTGGCTGGCGTCGGGCGTGGGCAGTGCGGCACGGTCCAGCTTGCCGTTGGGGCTCAGTGGCAGGCGGTCCAACACCAGCAGGTGCGCCGGGACCATGTAGTCCGGCAGCTCGTCGCGCAGCGCGGCCTTGAGCTGGGTACGCCATTGCGCTTGTTGCACTTCGGACAGTGGCCGGTTGGCGACGATGTAGCCGACCAGTTGGTTGTCGGCCGCGATCACCAACGCCTCGCGCACACTGGCCTGGGCCAGCAGGCGCGCTTCGATTTCGCCCAGCTCGATGCGGAAACCACGGACTTTGACCTGGTGGTCGATACGCCCCACATACTCGATCATGCCGTCGGCGCGATAGCGCGCCAGGTCACCCGTGCGGTACAGCCGGCCCGCACCGTCGGCGCAGAACGGATCAGGCACGAAGCGTTCCGCCGTCAGGTCGGGGCGGTTGAAATACCCCCGCGCCAACAGCGGCCCGCCGATCACCAGCTCGCCCGCGACCCCCACCGGTACCGGGTTGAGGTTGGCGTCCAGCAGGTAAATGGCGCGGCCGTCCAGCACACGACCGATCGGCATCATCGACGGCAAGGCTTCGCGCCCGTCGACGTACGCGGCGCAGTCCAGGGCGGTGGCGGTAACCGTGGCCTCGGTGGGGCCATAGGTATTGAGCAGGCGCACGTGGTGCAGACCGGCTTCACGCCAGGCGCTCAGGCCTTCGGGCGGCATGGCTTCGCCACCGATGTGCAACTGCCGCAAACGCCCGTAGTCGCGCGGGCCACGCTCGGCAAAGTCACGTACCAACGCCAGCCAGTAGGCGGTTGTCAGGTCGACCACGGAAATATCGTGGTCGAGCAATTGCCGGTAGAACGTGTCGCTGTCCCACAGCTCGCCACCACGCACCACCACCGCGGCACCGCAGCACAGCGCCGGGTATAACTGCTCGACGAAACCGTCGAAGTTGAAGGTGCCGAATTGCAGCACGCGATCATGGGGCTGCAGCGCGAACAGCTCGGTAAAGACTTCCACATGCCGCGCCAGGGAGGCCTGGTCGATGCCTACGCCTTTCGGGCGGCCGGTGGAGCCGGACGTAAACATCACGTAGGCCAGGTTGCTCGGCAACGCCCGTGGCGCGGGGTTTTCCCCGCTGTAGTCGGCCAGCCAGCCGGCGCCATCTTCCAGGCAGACCAACGCCAGGTCGGCGGTCAGCGGCAGTTGCTCCAGCAGCGCCTGCTGGGTCAGCAGCAGGTGCAGGCCGCTGTCCTCGATCATGCATTGCAGGCGCTCGGCGGGGTATTTCGGGTCCAGCGGCACATAGGCGCCACCGGCCTTGAGCACCGCCAGCAGGCCAACGACCATCGCCAGGGAACGGTCCACCGCGACGCCCACCAGGGTGTCGGCGGCGACGCCCAGTTCAACCAGGCGATGGGCCAGGCGGTTGGCGCGCAGGTTGAGTTCGGCGTAGCTCATGCGCTGCTCGTCGAGGATCAGCGCGACGTTATGCGGACACAGCGCCGCCTGTTGTTCGAAGCGCTGCAACACGCTCGCCTGGGCCGGGCGTGCGACATCGCGCGGGTTCCATTCCTGGAGCACACGCAGGTGTTCATGGGGCCGCAGCAAGGGCACCGCGCCCAATGCCTGCCCGGGGGCATCGGCGAACTGCTGCAACAGCGCCTGCAGGTACGCACCAATGTGCTGTACTGCGTCGTCGTCGAAGTCTGCCCGCTGGTATTCCACGTGCAGGCTCAAGTGTTGGCCGCCGTGAATCGTGAGGGTCAGCGGGTAGTTGGTGCGTTCCTGATGGCTGACGCCACTGAAGCGCAGGCCATCCTCGCCCGACGGCTCCAGGCTCTTGGCCACCGGGAAGTTTTCGAACACCACCAGGGTGTCGAACAGCGCCTCGCCGGCCGAACCACCCCAGCGTTGAATATCGAACAGCGGCGTGTGCTCGTACTCGCGCATTTCCACATTGAGCGCCTGGACGCTACGCACCCAGTCGCCGACGCTTTGTGACGGATTCGCCGCGGCGATCAGTGGCAAGGTGTTGATAAACAAGCCGACCTGTTGCTCGACATTCGCCAGCTGCGCCGGGCGCCCTGACACGGTGACGCCGCAGGCGACGCTGGCCTGGCCGGTGTAGCGCTGCAGCAGCAGCAACCACGCCGATTGCACCAGGGTGTTGAGGGTTACTTGATGTGCACGGGCGAACGCGGCCAGATGGCGGGTTCGGGTTTCATCCCATTCCCACAGGATCTGCCCATAGCCGTCGCCGCTGTGTGGCGCTGTCCTGGCGATGCTGCGAGCCAGATGCGTGGGCGCGTCCAACTGCGCCAGGCGCTCGCGCCAGAACGCCTCGCCCAGCGCCGGATCCTGCTGTTGCAGCCAGGCAATATGCGCGGAAAACGCCGCGCCTGTCGGCGGCAATGCCAGGCCCTGGCAGGCTTGCAGCACCTCATTGAGGACCAGGGCATTGCTCCAGCCATCCATCAAGATGTGGTGGCTGGTGTAGATCAAGTGCCAGCGCTCTTCGCTGACCCGCACCAGCGCCACCCGCAGCAACGGCGGACGGGCCAATTCGAAGCCCTGGCGCTGGTGTTCGGCCGCCAGGTCGTCGAGCGCCGCGCCGGGGTCTTGATGCCCGCGCCAGTCCAATGCGTCGAACGGCAGGCTGACCTGGCGATGCACCACCTGCAGGGCCTGGCCCTGGTCGTCCTGCCAGACAAACCCGGTGCGCAGCATGTCGTGCCGCGCCAGCACCTGTGCCCAGGCACGCTGGAACAGCTGCACGTCGACGCCTTGCACATCCGCGCGCAACTGGCTGACGTAGACGTCGTCCTCACCCTGTTGATAGAGGCTATGGAACAGCATGCCCTGCTGCATCGGCGACAACGGGTACACGTCCTGTACGTCACGGGCGGGCAGCGCGAGGTCGTCCAGCTGCGCCTGGGTCAGTTGCGCCAGGGTCACGTCGGCCGGGGTCAGGCCGCCCTGTTGCGGATCGATGCAATGGGCGATCAGCGCCAACAGCTCTTGCCGATAGTCATCCGCCAGGCGCTGCACCGTCGCCACCTCGAACATCTCGCGGCTGAAGCCCCATTGCAGGGTCAGCTCACCGCCGTACACCTGCCCTTCCACGGTCAACCAGTTGGCCAGCGGCGCCTCGGCATCCTGGGCCTGGCCGCTGCCCTGGGTAGACGGTACAAACAACGCGGATTCGTTGAACTGGCGGTCGAACTGGCCCAGGTAGTTGAAGGTAATGCGTGGCGCGGCCAGGTCCGCCAGGGCTTCGCGGGCCGCAGGCGGGCCGAGGTAGCGCAGCAGACCGTAGCCGATGCCTTTGGCGGGCACGGCACGCAGTTGCTCCTTGACCGCCTTGATCGCAGCCGACAGCTCGCCGCCGGCTTGCAGGCGCACCGGGAACAGGCTGGTGAACCAGCCCACGGTGCGGGTCAGGTCGACATTGTCGAACAGGTCTTCGCGGCCATGGCCTTCCAGCTGGATCAGTGCGGCGGCCTGGCCGCTCCAACGGCTGACCACCCGCGCCAGGGCCGTCAGCAGCAGGTCATTGACCTGGGTGCGGTAGGCCGCTGGTGCGTCCTGGAGCAGTTGACGGGTGTGCTCGGCGTCAAGGCGGATTTCGAGCTTGCTGCCCAAGCGGTTTTGCAGGCCGCCCTGGGGATTGTCGCACGGCAAATCCGCGTCCGCCGACTGCGCCTGCCAGTACGCCAACTGATCGTCCAGCGTGCGGGCATGGGCTTGCAACTGTTCGGCCCATAGCTGGTAGGCGCTGGTCTTGGTCGGCAACGCTGCCTGCCGGTAAGCCTGTTGCAGGTCTTCCAGGACGATGCGCCAGGACACGCCATCGACCGCCAGGTGATGGATCACCAGCAGAAGGCGCTGGCTGCCATCGGCCATGCTCACCAACGCGGCACGCAGCAGCGGGCCTTGCGCCAGGTCGAGGCTGCGCTGGGCCTCATCGCACAGCGCCGACAGCTCATCGTCGCTGCTGGCTTGTGCTTGCCACAGGCCCGGCGCGGTGACCGGCGCGGCATAGGCTTGCTGCCAGGTGTCGGCCTGTTGCACAAAACGCAGGCGCAAGGCGTCGTGATGGTTGATCACCTGGGTCAGGGCGGCTTCCAGGCGCGCCGGTTCCAAGCGCTCGCGCGGGGTCAACAACAACGATTGGTTCCAGTGGTGACGCGCGGGGATCGCCTGGGCGAAAAAGCCTTGCTGCACCGGGGTGAGGATCACCTCGCCGCGGGCAGGTCCCTGGTCGATCACGGTAGCGGGCTCGAAGCCGGCTACCAAGGCCAGGCTGCGCACGCTCTGGTACTGGAACAGGTCGCGCGGGCTGAGGCGAATCCCCGCCTGGCGCGCGCGGCTGACCACCTGGATGGAGATGATCGAATCGCCGCCCAGTTCGAAAAAGTTGTCGTCCAGGCCCACCTGCTCGACGCCGAGCACATCGCTCCAGATCGCCGCCAGGGCTTTTTGCAGGTCGTCTTGCGGCGCGATATAGGCCTGTTGTGGCGTTGCATCCGGTAACGGCAGGGCCTTGCGGTCGAGCTTGCCGTTGGCGGTCACCGGCAGCTTGGCCAGGGGCACCATATGGGTCGGTACCATGTATTCCGGCAGGCTGCCGAGCAGCCAGGCCTTGAGGTCGGTGGGCACCTCGCCCTCCAGCACCAGGTAGGCCACCAGTTGTTTACCGCCGTGTACCAGCACCACCGCCTCACGCACCGCTGGGTGCTGCATCAGGCGTGTCTCGATTTCACCCAATTCGATGCGCAAGCCACGCAGCTTGACCTGGTGGTCGAGACGGCCAAGGTAGTCGATCACACCGTCGTCACGCTGGCGCACCCGGTCACCGGTACGGTACAGGCGCGCGCCGTCACCAAAGGGGCTGGGCACAAAACGTTCGGCGGTCAGCGCCGGACGGCGGTGGTAGCTGCGCGCCAGGCCGGTACCGCCCAGGTACAGCTCGCCGGCCACGCCGGCAGGCACCGGGTTGAGCTGCGCGTCGAGTACGTAGGTGCCAAGGTTGGCGATCGGGCGGCCGATGGGCACGGCGTCACGGCCTTCGTCGATGCAGGTCCAGTGGGTCACGTCGATGGCCGCTTCGGTCGGGCCGTAGAGGTTGAACAAACCGGCCTGGGGCAGCTTGGCGAACACCTGCAGTTGCGCGTCCAGGGGCAAGGCTTCGCCGCTGCACACGATACGCTTGAGGCTGGCGCAGCGCGGCACGCCCGGCTCATGGATAAACGCCTGGAGCATGGACGGCACGAAGTGCAAGGTGGTGATCCCGTGCTCGCCGATGGTCTCGATCAGGCGCGCCGGCTCGCGGTGTTCGCCAGGGGCGGCGACCACCAGGCGGGCGCCGGTCATCAGCGGCCAGAAGAACTCCCACACCGACACATCAAAGCTGAATGGGGTTTTCTGCAGCACCGCGTCACTGGCATCCAGGCCGTAGGCCTGCTGCATCCAGCACAAACGGTTGACCAGTGCGCGATGGCTGTTGCCGGCGCCCTTGGGCTTGCCGGTGGAACCGGAGGTGTAGATCACATAGGCCAGGTTCAGCGCGTGGATGTCAACGGCGGGCGCTGCGACGCTGTAAGCGTCGAGCCAGCCGGGCGCCTGGTCGAGGCGCATCACCCGAATGCCTTCGACAGGCAGCAGTGGCAGCAGGCTGTGCTGGCTGAGCAGCAACTGGATACCGCTGTCTTCGATCATGTAGGCCAGGCGTTCCTGGGGATACTCGGGATCGAGGGGGACGTAGGCGCCGCCGGCCTTGAGCACCGCCAGCAGGCCGATGACCATCTCGATGGAACGCTCAACGCAGATACCCACCAGCGCATCAGGACCGACCCCGTGGTCGCGCAAGGCATGGGCCAGCTGGTTGGCACGGGCGTCGAGTTGCGCGTAGGTCAGCGTGGTCGCGCCGAACACCAGCGCCGGCGCATCCGGGGTGCGCTGTACCTGGTCTTCGATCAGGTGATGAATGCCACGCTCGGTGGGATACGCTTGCGCGGTCTGGTTCCAGGCGTGCACCAGCCTCTGTTGCTCATCGACGGCCAGCATCGGCAACTCGCCGATACGCTGTTCGCCATCGGCCACCATGGCCTGCAACAGGCTGATCCAGTGACGCGCCATCCGCGCGATGGACGGCGCGTCGAACAGGTCATTGGCGTAGGTCAGCGCGGCGTGCAAGGTGCCGGATTTTTCATAGGTGTCGAGGGTCAGGTCGAACTGGGTGGTGCGGCCTTGCCACTCCACCAGGGCCAATTCCAGGCCGGAGGCGGTGCTGACCGAGGCGATGTCGGCCACCACCGGCTGATGGTTGTACATCACCTGGAACAGCGGCGTATGGCTGAGGCTGCGCTCGACCTTCAGGGCTTCCACCAGGCGTTCAAAGGGCAATTCCTGGTGCGCCTGGGCGCCAAGGGCGTGCTCCTTGATACCTTGCAGCAACTCGGCGACCCGGGTTTGCCCGCTCAGCTCAGTGCGCAGGACTTGCGTGTTGACGAAGAAGCCGATCAGCCCCTCGACTTCCGTACGGTTGCGGTTGGCGATCGGCACGCCGACGCGGATATCGCCCTGGCCGGTGTAGCGATGCAGCAACACATTGAAGGCGCCGAGCAGCAGCATGAACAGGGTGACGTTGTGCTGTTGCGCGCAGGTGCGCAACTGCGCGGCCAATGCCGGCTCAATCGCGAAGGCGTGGCGGGTGCCCTGATAGCTGGGCATGGCCGGGCGCGGGCGGTCCGTTGGCAGTTCCAGCACCGGATGCTCATCACCCAGGCGCGCCTGCCAGTATTCCAATTGACGGGCCTGCTCCCCGGCTTCCAGCCAGCGGCGCTGCCACAGGGCGTAATCGCTGTACTGGATCGGCAGCGCCGGCAATGGCGGCGCTTCGTTGCGCTCATGGGCATCGTAGAAACGAATGAACTCGTCGATCAACACGTTCATCGACCAGCCATCGGAGACGATATGGTGCAGGGTCAGCAGCAATACGTGTTCCTGGGCATCGAGCTTGAGCAGTTGCACACGCAGCAGCGGGCCGTGTTCCAGGTCGAACGGCAGCAGCGATTGGCGGGTGGCCGCATCGTTGACGGCGTGTTCGCGTTCGCCCGGGGTCAACGCCGTTAGATCGAGCTGTTCAATGGCCAGCGACGGCGCTACGGCCACCTGCATCAGGCGCTCATCGGCCTGGCGCTGGAACACCGTGCGCAGGGTTTCATGCCGATCCACCAGGCTGGCAAACGCCTGCTCCATGGCGCCCAGGTTCAGCGCACCCTTGAGGCGCACCGCGCCCGGCAGGTTATAGGCGCCGCTGCTCGGGTCCAGTTGCCAGAGAAACCACATGCGCTGTTGCGCATAGGACAGCGCCTGGCGGTCCTCTGCCTCCACGCCGGCCGGAATCGGAAACCGCGAAAAATCCACCCCTTCTTTCTGCAGTGCCTGCAGGAACAGCTGGCGTTTTTCCAGGGGCAACCCGATAAACCGGCGAGCAAGTTTCAAGGAGTCTTCAGCATTCATTTGTTGGAGTCCGGAGCAATAGGCAGGAAGCACAAAGGCACGTCGTCCCTATAAAACGAACCGGACAGGGAAAAATTAGCGGGGGATGGGCGGCGTAGAGCGAGCTGTCATCAAGGGTTACATCAATCCTCGGGAAACACCCACGAACCCCAGCTAGCATTGACGAACACCACTTTTTGCAACTACATTTAGTTACACGCAGGGAGCGCCGTGTCCAAAAATGAAAAGCTGCTCGCCAAATTGCTCAACGAGCAGATGGCATTTACCTGGCCAGAGCTCGTCACGCTGCTGCGTCGTCTCGGCTACACACAGATTGAGGGGGCTGGAAGCCGCGTCAAGTTCGACATCGGCGATCCGAGCGCAATGATCACCTTGCACAAGCCTCATCCCGGCAACGAACTGAAACACTACATTCGACGCCAGATCATCGAACAATTGAAATCAGGAGAACTGATTCAGTGAACAACCAACTGAAACACAATGGCTACATCGGCTCTATCGAAGCCAGCCTCGAAGACAATTGCCTGTTCGGCAAGATCCTGTTCATCAAGGCACTGGTGAGTTACGAAGGCAAAACCGTCGCGGAACTGGACGCTGCATTTCGCGAAGCGGTGGACGACTACCTCGCTACCTGCCAGGCCCTTGGGCAAACACCGGAGAAACCGTGCAAAGGCTCTTTCAACGTGCGCGTCGGCCACGACCTTCATCTTGCCGCCGCCCTTGAAGCGACACGTAAAAAGGTGACCCTGAATGACCTGACGCGCCAGGCGCTGAACGAATTCCTGCAACACCACCGAGGGGATTCCTGCCCCGTGACTGGCTGACGTTTCATTGTGGGTTGTAATGCTCAACCCAACCGCCGATACCCCAACACCGCTGACCCCATCACCACCGCCCCCGCCGCCAGCGCGACCCAGAACCCGCTGGCTGCCCCGAAGTGATCGATCATCCAGCCGGAGCTGGCGGCACCGATGGCCACGCCGATGCTCAGGCCGGTGATCAGCCAGGTCATGCCTTCGGTCAGGCGGCTCGCGGGCACGCTCTTTTCCACCAGGGCCATGGACACGATCAGGGTGGGGGCAAAGAACAGTCCGGAAATGAAGATGGCCACTGCCAGGCCCGGAATGTGGGTGACCAGCAGCAACGGCAAGGTGGTCAACGCCGTGGCCACGCCGCAGAACAGGAACTGCCGGGGCAGCGGCGCCTTGAGCTTGAGGGTGCCAAAGGCCAGCCCCGCCAGGCACGAGCCGATGGCGTACACCGAGAGCACGATGCTTGCCGCCGCTGGCTGGCCCTGCTGCTGGGCAAAGGCCACGCTGACCACATCCACCACGCCCACGATCACCCCCATGGCCAGCAGCAGGATCATCAGGATCAGCACCGACGGTGAGGCGATCAGCCAGCCCCGATGATGAGCGTGGTGTTCATGCACCGGGGGTTCGGTCGCGCGTTGCAGCACAAACGTGGTAACCCCAACCGCCAGCAGCAGCGCGGCCACCAGCGGCCCGGCCTCGGGGAACAGCACCACGCTCAAGCCCACCGAAATGGGTGGGCCGATGATAAAGCACACCTCATCCAGCACCGATTCCAGGGCGAATGCGGTTTGCAGCCTGGGCTGGCCGCGGTACAGCTCGGTCCAGCGCGCCCGCACCATGGCGGACATATTCGGCATACAGCCCGCCAGGGCAGCAAACAGGAACAGCGTCCAGGTCGGCGCCTGCAACCGCGTGCACAGCAACAGCAGCAACAGCGCCCCGCCGCCGATCAAGGCGGCAATCGGCAGCACCCGGCCCTGGCTGTACCGGTCCACCAAGCGTGACACCTGCGGCGCGCAAAACGCCGTGGCCAGGGCGAACACCGCCGCCACCGAACCGGCCAGGCCATAGCCGCCGTGCACCTGGGAAAGCATGGTGATCAAGCCAATACCGGCCATGGACACCGGCATGCGTGCCAGCATGCCGGCCAATACGAAGGCCCGCGAGCCGGGAACCTGGAACAACTCGGCGTAAGGGTTTGCCATCCTGCTCAACCTCTTCCTGATGCCCTGGAACTTGCTATCCACAGTGATCAAGGCAAAATACATACGGTGCGTATGTGGCGAATCATGCGTAACATACGCGGCGTATGTCAATCTTTCACTTGCCCATTGTGAGCCCTACCCATGAGCCGAGCCCGTGCCGAAATGATCGAAGACACCCGCGCCCGGCTGCTTGCCAGCGCACGGCAGGCCTTCGCCACGCAAGGCTATGCCAACACATCGATGGACGATTTCACGGCCCACGCCGGTCTGACGCGCGGCGCGCTGTACCATCACTTTGGTGACAAGAAGGGGCTGCTGGCCGCCGTGGTTGCTCAACTCGATCGTGAGATGGACGCATGTTTGCAGCGTATTTCAGACGAAGCCCAAGACCCATGGAGCGGTTTTTGCGAACGTTGCCGCGCTTATTTGCGCATGGCCCAGGACGGCGAAATCCAACGCGTTGTGCTGCAGGATGCGCCGGCTGTATTGGGCGATACCGGCTCCCAGCAACACTGTGTCGAGTCGTTGCGCCAACTGCTGGAAGCCCTGATGCAGGCAGGCATCGTCCCTGATGCACCGAGCCTGGCGCTGGCGCAGTTGATCAATGGCAGTCTGGTCAACACCGCCCTGTGGATCGCCCGGTCTGGACATCCGGAGGAGCGTCTGGAGCAAGGTTTGCAGGGCCTGGAACTCCTGCTGCGCGGCCTGAAACTCACACCAACCGCTTGATCTGCTTATGCCGCCACACCAGCCGGTAGTACGCGGCCTGCAACCCCAGCATCGCCAGGTACGTCACCGGGAACGCCATCCAGACGCCTTCCAGGCCGAAGTGCGCATTCAGCAGGTACGCCATCGGTAGCTCGACACACAACACGCAGAAGATCGAAATCGCCACCGGCATCAGCACCACGCCGCTGGCGCGCATGATCCCACCGATCACGGCCTGGAAGCCGAACACGAGGATGCTCCACAACATGATGTGCAGCAGGTGCTCGGCATTCACGCGCGCAGCGTCATCGGTGATGAACAACCCGAGCAACCAGTGCGACAACAGATAGCCCAGCACAATCAGGCCCCCGGTCAGGCACGTATTGATCAACAGCCCGGTACGCAGGATCGGCCCGATACGCTCCAGCCGCCCGGCGCCAATCGCCTGGGCGCCAAGGATCGACGCGGTGATGGCAATCGACAAGGCCGGAAACTGCACATAATTGACGATCTGCGTCACCGCGCCATAGGCCGCCGTGGCTTGGGACCCATGGCCATTGACCAACGCCAGGATGACCAGCTCCGAGAGCGACAACACCACCATCTGTAGGCCAGTAGGTAAGCCGATGCGTAGGACCTTTCCCAAAATCACGCGATCCAGGCGCAAGGCCGCGAGCAGCTCGCGGTCCGGCGCCATCACATGGTTTTTATGGCGCAGGCGCAGGATCAGAAACAGCATCGCCGAAGCATTCCCCACCAGGCCTGCGTACACCGCACTCTGGATACCCAGGGGCGGCAGGCCGATCCAGCCGCGAATCAGCGCCGGCGTCAGCAGCAGGCCGACCAGGGTCGAGACCATCAGCGCCAGCAGCGGCGAGATCGTGTCGCTGACCCCGCGCAACAGCTGGGTGTAGAGGATAAATACCAGCAGCAGCGGCATGATCAACATCATCATCTGGGCATAGCCCACGGCATCATCGAGTACATCGATCGGCGTACCCAATGCCTGCAACGCCGGGCGCGCAAACAGGCTGCCCAGCACCGCTGCGATCAGGCCCACCAGTGCGCCAAGGGTCAGGGTGGCACCGGTAATCGCCTTGACCATCCCGGTTTCCTGGGCGCCCCAGGCCTGGCCGATCAGCACCGAGGCGCCCGCCCCCAGGCCGATCACCAGGGCAATGAAGAAGAACACGATAGGGAACATCCCCGACACCGCCGCCAACGCCTGGGTGCCGAGCATTTGCCCGACATAAATGCCGTTGAGGGTGCCGGAAAAACTTTGCAGGAAATTGGACAGCACCATCGGTGCCAGAAAGATCAGGTAAATCTGCCACAGCGGGCGTTGCAAAGGGCTTTGCATGAAAAACGGGGCCTCGGAGAACTAAAGCGTCCGAGGGTTATACCGTACTTGGATCCCATCTTCCCGTGCTTTATCCGGTTGCAGGCCCGTGACCTGGCAAGCCATCAGGCGATACGCTTGCCGGTCGCACCTGATCTGTTCCGATAGATCGTACCGGCGGCCATCCGGATGGACGTGACGCGTGGGAAACGCACCATAAAAAGGTTTTCGCCCATCCGTTTTTGCATGGCCCTGTAAGTCAAACCTTATCCGGTCTACTTAGTATTCCTGAGCATATAGTCAAGGTTGTGTATATCAAACCGACCGTCCTCAACCCCGCGCCCAGAGTCGCTAATGCCAATATCCAACTCCCGTAGAAGTCCTGGACGCAGCAGCATCTCAGCCGCCGCTTCACGCGCGTCGGGGTTGAATGTTCGATCCGACGGAATCACGCCTGCGGCTTCTTTCAACTCATTGACATTAACGTAGCCGTCGTTAGCGCCAGCGGTGTACTGCCTGAAATTATCTTTTATGACTTGAACAAGATCGTGATCGCTGACAGCCCTGAATTTGTTCGATGCGTCACCTAGATCATCCCTGGAAAACGCACCGTCCAACTTTCCGCTACGGCCTTGGTCCAGTTGTTTGAATTGATCGCCCCGTGACAGCATTTCCTGAGCAATCTCCATCTCATCTTGAGTAGCTGGCCGACCATCCAGGTGATATCCGCCCGCGACTGAACTCAGGGACTTGTCAGTGATGAATCCTGGCTTATTCGGATCTTCCAGCGAGCCGAAACGGGCCAGTACTTTATTGGAAAAGTCTTCCTTGCTGTCGTTGGCATAGGGTCTGAATTCAGACCTCGGAGCCTGACCGCCGTAGGCGCCCCCTGTGTAAGAAGGCTGCGGCGCAAAGTAATCTTGATTCATGCGTAGTTGGCGCATACCGCCGAACATGCTACCCAGGCCGGTTTGCATGCCCCGCGAGTTGGAGAACACATTTTGCGCGGCATACAGAGCCATGGTCTCTTGCACGTCCCCTGGGCTGATAAGGCCATCTTGCTCGCCGCCGTTGGTGATACCGTCCAGCACGTTAGCCATTTCAGGATTACGGGTGATCTCCCGGGCGAGCATTGTCATCCGATCATGGTAGGTATCTCCGCTCATTGGACGATTGCCCGCGTGCTCAAGCGAGTCACGGGAAACGAAGGGAGATCCTGGCGTTCTGAAGTAATCGAAGTTGTTTGCAAACTCTCCCAAAATACGCGCGGGAGGCAAGCCTGCACCACTATGTGCAGGCTGACCTGCGCCACGCCATTGGCCATTGCTGACTGGCATAGGGGAAAAGGCAGGTTCATTTTTCATGCAATTTGGCGCAGGCGGACAAAACATGCTCATAGTCGTACCTCGGTAATGGATCCTTCACTGCCAGCCCAGGACACCCCCGCCCTGGATCAACGCTCCATGTGTGGCGGCCTGCAACTTAACGGTTCCCATGATCCGGGATAAAAGGACAATCGACTGCACGAACATGATATTTCCATGTTCAGACCAAGCCCCGTACCACTTAGAGAAAAACCCTCACGACCAAGTAGGCATCGCCTTCTGGTTCAACGCCGCCCAGGTCAATCGCCAAAAGCCATCGAAGGCCGGCGCAAGGTCGGGTCAAATGGATTGATGCGCGGCCCGATCGCCGCCGCTTCGCGCTTGAGCAACTCCACCACCATCGGCAACCGGCTCGGCCCCAATCGATCACTGATGGTCGCCACACTCAACGCCGCCACCGCATGCCCATCGCGATTGAGGATCGGCACCGCCAACCCCGCCATGCCTTCCAGCACCCCGGTATTGCGCGCCGCGTAGCCCAGGGTGCGCACGTTCTCGACCTCCGAGCGCAGCAGCACTTCGTCGTACAGGTGGAAGTCCTTGAGCCGTGGCAGGTTGTAGCGGATCACCGTCTCGCGCTCTTCCTCCGGCAAAAACGCCAGGATCGCCAGGCTGCCCTGCCCCACGCCCAGCGCGACGCGGCCGCCGATATCGCCGGTGAAGGTGCGGATCGGGTACGGGCCTTCGCTGCGATCCAGGCAGATCGCATCGAAGCCGCTGCGCGCCAGCAGGAACAACGAATCCCCCAGTGAAGCGCTCAGGCGCAACAGGCTTGGCCGCACCAGGTCGCGCAGGTTGCCGGTCTTGCCCGCGTTGGCCGCCAGGGCGAAGAACTCCAGGCTCAGGCGGTAGCGTTTGCTGCGCGCGTCCTGCTCGACCATGCCTTCATCCATGAGGCTGCGCAGGAGGCGGTGGGTGGTCGGCTGGGACAAACCGACCTGTTGCGCGAGCTGGGTCACGCGCTCGCCGCCCTCGGGCACTTCACCCAAGGCCCGCAGCAGCGCAAACAGCCGAGACACCCCGCCAGCGCCGACTTCCTTATGAGTTTCATTCCGATCAGTGGAATTCATAACACTCAATCTCACTTCTAATTCTGATGAATGAATAAAACTGAAAATAGTAGTCCGCCCAGTGAAATTCTATCTTCCGCCCATCCTAGTCTTCGTCCTAATCTGCGTCCACAGGGGCGAAATGAACAACTAACGGCAGCCGACCCAGATCGAGCGCCAACGCACCCGCAATACCCTTTTCGCATCTGCCCAAAACAAAAAAGCGCGTTTCGACGCGACTCAAAAAGGTGGAACGCAGACATGGCATTTCTCCAACTCAACGCCTTGAGCAAACGCTACGGCGCCGTCGACGCGGTGGTCGCCACCGACCTTGCGGTGGAAAAAGGCGAGTTCGTTTCCCTGCTCGGCCCCTCGGGCTGCGGCAAGACCACCACCCTGCAAATGATCGCCGGCTTCGTCGACGTGAGCGGCGGGCAAATCCTGCTCGACGGCCGCGACATCACCCACGCCAAGCCCGCCAGCCGTGGCCTGGGCGTGGTGTTCCAGAGCTATGCGCTGTTCCCGCACATGAGCGTGCGCGACAACGTCGCCTTCGGCCTGAAGATGCGCAAAGTGCCGGCCGTGGAGATCGCCGCCAAGGTCAAGACCGTGCTCGACCTGGTGCGACTTGCCCCCCACGCAGAGCGCTACCCACGGGAGTTGTCCGGTGGCCAACGCCAGCGCGTGGCCCTGGCTCGCGCCTTGGTGATCGAACCGCCGGTACTGCTGCTGGATGAACCGCTGTCGAACCTGGACGCCAACCTGCGCGAAGAGATGCAGTTCGAGATCCGCCGCATCCAGTGCGCCGTGGGCATCACCACCTTGATGGTCACCCACGACCAGGCCGAAGCACTGTCCATCAGCGACCGTGTGGTGGTGATGCAGGCCGGGCGCGTGACCCAGATCGATGCGCCGTACACGCTCTACGAACATCCGCGCACCCGTTTTATCTCGGACTTCGTCGGCAAGGCCAACCTGCTGCCGGGCGACTACGACCAACTGGGCACGCCGCAAGTCCGCCACGAAAGCGGCCACGGCGAGCTGACGCTGAGCCTGCGCCCGGAAAAAATCAGCCTGGTAGACGCAGGTTCGGGTCGCCTGCAAGGCACAGTGCTCGACCGCTACTTCTTCGGCAGCCAATGGCTGTACCGCGTCCACACCCCTCTCGGCGAAATCACCGTGGTGCGCAGCAACGATGGCAGCGCACCAATGGGCAACGGCACAGCGGTCGGCCTGGACTGGCAAGCCGGGCTGCTGCGGGTGCTGGCAGCGGATGAGGTGCACCCATGAGCCGGGGTTACTGGCTCTCGCTGCCGGCGCTGCTGCTGTTTGCCGGCCTGTTGCTCCTGCCGCTGGGCCTAACCCTGGTGCTGTCGTTCAACGTGTTCGACTACCAGGTGGGCATAAAGGGAGATGAGTGGACCCTGGCCCATTACCTGGCGTTGTTCAGCGACTCATACTTTTACGAGATCTTCTGGCGCACCTTCTGGATCAGCGCGCTGGTGACCCTGCTGTGCGTGGTGATCGGCGTGCCTGAGGCCTACATCCTCAGCCGCATGGGCACGCCGTGGCGCTCTATCTTCCTGATCCTGATCCTCACGCCGCTGCTGATTTCGGTGGTGGTGCGCGCCTTCGGCTGGAGCCTGCTGCTCGGCGCCGACGGCCTGGTGAACCAGGTGATCCAGGCACTCGGCGGGCGCCCGGTGAAGCTGCTGTACACCCCGTTCGCAGTGATTATCGCGCTGGTGCATGTGATGCTGCCGTTCATGATCATTCCGGTGTGGACCTCCCTGCAAAAGCTTGACCCATCGGCCGAACAGGCAGCCTTGTCGCTGGGGGCGAGCCAGGCCACGGTGATGCGAAAAATCGTGTTGCCCCAGGTCATGCCGGGGGTGTTGTCCGGCACCCTGATCGTGTTCGGCCTGGCCGCCAGCTCGTTTGCGATCCCCGGCCTGCTGGGCGGGCGGCGCCTGAAAATGGTCGCCACCGTGGTGTACGACCAATACCTCTCGGAACTCAACTGGCCCATGGGGGCGACCATCGCGGTGGTGCTGCTGTTGGTCAACCTGCTGATCATGCTGAGCTGGAACCGCATGCTCGAAAGCCGCTACAAAAAGTCCCTGGGGGTTTAAGCGCATGTCCAGAAACGGTCCTTTGGCCCTTGGTTTCCACAGTTTGGTGGTGCTGTTCATGATGGCGCCGCTGGTGGTGGTGTGCCTGGTGGCGTTCACGCCAGAGAACACCTTGAGCCTGCCCACCTCGGGCTTCTCGTTGCGCTGGTTTCGCGCGGTGTTCGAGCGCGCCGATTTTATCCAGGCGTTCTACAACAGCCTGGTCCTGGCGTTTACCGCCGCCACGCTGGCGACGCTGATTGCGGTGCCGGCGGCGTTGGCGATCAGTCGCTATCAGTTCCTCGGCCGCAACTTTTTCAGCGCGCTGTTCCTGTCGCCGATCATCATCCCGCACCTGGTGCTGGGGGTGGCAATGCTGCGCCTGTTTGCACTGATGGGGGTCAACGGCAGTTTTACCTGGTTGATGCTCGCGCATGTGGTGATCATCACGCCGTATTTGCTGCGCCTGGTATTGGCAGCGGCCATCGGCATTGATCGCAGCGCCGAGCAGGCTGCCGAATCCCTCGGCGCCGGGCGTTTTACGCTGTTTCGCCAGATCACCCTGCCGATGATTCTGCCCGGCGTGGCCGGGGGCTGGTTGCTGGCGTTCATCAACAGTTTCGACGAAGTGACACTGTCGATCTTTGTCAGCTCGCCAGCCACCCAAACCCTACCGGTGCGCATGTATGTGTACGCCACCGAGTCCATCGATCCGATGATGGCGGCGGTGTCGGCGCTGGTGATCGCGCTGACGGCGGCGACCATGATTCTGCTCGACCGCGTCTACGGCCTGGACCGCGTGCTGGTGGGAAAACATTGATGGCCTTGTTCAAACGATTAGCCGAAACCGAGCGCCCTGCCCTGGCCTTCACCCTCGACGGGCAACCGGCCACCGGCTTGCTCGGCGACACCCTGCTGACCGCCGTACTGACCTGCGCCGAGCACCTGCGCGGCAGCGATTTCAGCGCCGAGCGCCGCGCCGGTTTCTGCCTGATGGGCGCCTGCCAGGATTGCTGGGTGCGGCTGGCGGATGGGCGCCGTGTGCGCGCCTGTTCGACGCTGCTCGAAGAAGGCCTGGCGATCAGCCGCGAACCGGGGCGCCAAGCATGAAGCCAGTCGTGATCGTGGGCGCCGGTCCAGCGGGAATCAGCGCGGCGCGCACCCTGCTCGACCATGGCATCCAGGCGTGCCTGGTGGATGAGAGCCTGCGCGGTGGTGGGCAGATCTATCGGCGCCAACCCCTGGGATTCCAGCGTACGGCCAAGCAGGTATACGGTTTTGAGGCGAGCAACGCTGAAGCCGTGCACCGCACCCTGGACGAGTTGGCGCCGTTGATCGACTACCGGCCGGAAACCCTGGTGTGGAATGCCGAGGATGATCGTCTGGATATGCTCAATAACGGCCGTGCCGAAAGCGTCGAGTATTCGAGGATCATCGTCGCCACCGGCGCCACCGACCGCATCCTGCCAGTGCCGGGTTGGACCTTGCCCGGCGTCTACAGCCTGGGCGCGGCGCAGATCGCCTTGAAGTATCAGGGCTGCGCCATCGGCGAGCGCGTGGCGTTTTGTGGCAGCGGGCCGTTGCTGTACCTGGTGGCCTATCAATACGCGAAGGCCGGGGCCAAGGTGGTGGCGGTGCTCGACAGCGCGCCGTTCAGTGCACAGTGCCGCGCGTTGCCGGCGCTGCTCGGGCAACCGGCGACCTTGGCCAAGGGCATGTATTACCGCGCCTGGCTGAGCGCCCATGGGGTGCCGGTGCATCAGGGCGCGACGCTGCGGCAGATCGACGGTGAGCAACGGGTCAACGGTATTCGTTGGGATACGCAGGGGCTGGCCTGTGACGCCGTGGCCTTCGCCCATGCCCTGCGCAGCGAAACCCAGCTGGCGGATCTGCTCGGCTGTGAATTTGAATGGAATGCCTTGAACCGTGCCTGGTTGCCACGACGGGACAGTGCAGGGCGCAGCAGCCGCGAAGGCGTGTACCTGGCAGGCGACGGCGCCGGGATCATGGGCGCGGATGCCGCACAGATGGCCGGCGAGCGGGCGGCGCTGGCGGTGCTGGAAGATGCGGGCATGGCCATCGATCATCGCCGCCCCGCTGTGCTGGAGCAGCAACTGGCAGGCATCCAGCGCTTTCGCCAGGGTTTGGAAACGGCGTTCCCCTTCCCCGAAGACTGGGCGACGCAGGCACCGGATGAATTGATTGTGTGCCGCTGTGAAGAAGTCAGTGTCGGCGATATACGCGCCGTGGTGGATGAGGGTCACTGGGAGATCAACCGGGTCAAGGCCCATTGCCGGGTCGGCATGGGCCGCTGCCAGGGCCGCATGTGCGGGCTGGCGGCGGCGGAAATAGTCGCCGAGCGCAGTGGTCGCGGGATTGAAAACGTCGGCCGCTTGCGTGGCCAGGCACCGATCAAGCCGCTGCCGTTTGGCGTGGAGGTGCTGCCATGATCGATGTCATCGTGTTGGGCGGCGGGATCGTCGGTGCTTCAGCGGCCTTGATGCTGGCGCAGAAAGGCCAGCGCGTGGCCCTGGTGGAGCGCGACTTTTGTGGCTCGCATTCCAGCGGGGTGAACTACGGCGGCGTCAGGCGCCAGGGTCGGCCGTTGCGTCAGTTGCCGTTGTCGCAGCGCGCCCATCAGCTGTGGGCCGACTTGCCGAGGTTGATCGGTATCGATGGCGAATACGTGCGCTCCGGCCATTTGAAACTGGCGCGCAGCCAGGAGGATTTCGCCGCGTTGCAGGCGTATGCCGAGCACACCCGAGGCTTTGGCCTGGGCTTGCAGTTGCTCGATCACGCCGAACTGCGCGCACGTTTCCCCTGGGTCGGCGATATCGCGGTGGGCGCCTCACTGTGCCCCGAAGACGGCCACGCCAACCCGCGCCTGGTATCGCCTGCCTTCGCCCGCGCCGCGCAACGCCTTGGCGCATCGGTATACGAGCAGGCCGACGTGGTGCGGATCGAACATGACAGCCGTCATTTCCACGTGCACTGCGCCAACGGCCTGCACCTGCAGGCCCCCTGGTTATTGAACTGCACCGGCGCCTGGGCCGGCACCCTGGCCGCGCAATTTGGCGAGCCAGTGCCGATCATGTCGGCGCACCCGGCCATGTTGGTCACCGAACCGCTGCCGGTGGTAATGAACGTGAGCACCGGTGTTGAAGGCGGCGGGATTTATGCGCGGCAAGTGGCCCGGGGCAATTGCATACTCGGCGGCGGTCGCGGCTTTGCCCTCGGGCCTAAACAGGCGCGTCCGGGGCAAGCGGCAGTGCTGGAGATCCTGCGCAATGCCGGCGAGCTGTACCCGTTCCTCCAGGGTGCCCAGGCGATTCGCACCTGGAGCGGCACCGAAGGTTATCTACCCGATCATGAACCGGTGATCGGCCCCAGCAGCACCCAACCGGGCTTGCTTCACGGTTTCGGCTTTGCCGGCGCCGGGTTCCAGCTCGGTCCTGCGGTCGGTGAAGCCTTGGCAGAGATCGTCTGCAACGGGGCCAGCCGCCAACCCATCGAAGCGTTTTCCATCCGTCGTTTCCAAGCCTGAGAGGAAAAACATCCATGAACCCACGTATCGCGCTGTCCTGCTTGTCCCTCACGTTGCTCGCCTCCACCGCCCACGCCGCACCGACGCTGTACCTGGGCATGAACGGCGGCACCATGGAACGGGTGTACGCCGACAAGGTGTTGCCCGCGTTCGAGAAGGCCAATAACGTCAAGGTGGTGATCGTCCCCGGCACCTCGTCGGACATCCTCGCCAAGGTCCAGGCCAACAAAGACAACCCACAGATGCATGTGATGTTCCTCGACGACGGCATCATGTACCGCGCCATCTCCATGGGCCTGTGCGACAAACTGGCGCCAAGCCCGACCCTGGCGCAGATCCCGGACAAGGCGAAGATCAAGGACCAAGCCGTGGCCGTGACCCTGGGCGTCACCGGCCTGGGCTACAACGCCCGCATGTTCAAGGAAAAAGGCTGGGCCGCGCCGACCTCATGGATGGACCTGGCCGACCCACGCTTCAAGGAAAAAGTCGTGTTCCAATCCCTGGCTTCCTCCACCTTCGGCCTGCACGGTTTCCTGATGTTCAACCGCCTGCAGGGCGGCGACGAAACCAACGTGGAGCCCGGCTTCAAGGCCTGGCCAAAAACCGTCGGCCCCAATGTGCTGGAATACATCGCCAGCTCGGCGAAGATCTCCGAGATGGTGCAGACCGACGAAGCCGCGATCTTCCCCCTCACCCCAACCCAGGTCGCCACCCAGAAACTGCTCGGCGTGCCGATGGAATATGCACAGCCCAAGGAAGGCGCGGTGGTGCTCAACGTCGCCGAATGCGTGATTGCGCGTAATGACCAGCCGGAACTGGCGCAGAAACTCGCCGCCTTCCTGCTGACCGCCGAGGCCCAGGCCCCGGCACTGGAAGAAGGCGACCAGATCCCGTCGAACCCAACCACACCGACCACCGACAAGACCCGTGCACGGGTGGAAGCGATGCAGGGGTATTTGCAGACGGCGATTTCGATTGATTGGGACCAGGTGAACCAGGCGCGGCCGGAGTGGAATGCGCGGTGGAGTCGGTCGATTGAGCGTTGAGCATAGAAACGATCATGGGACGATGGGTTGCGCGCGTTTGTGGGCGGTCTTCAGGTAGGCGCGTTCCACGATGTCCCTCACCCGCTCACTCACCGGCTCACCCATCAGGTACGCATCGATCTCCTCATACGTGCAGCCATAGGCATGCTCATCCAGCTTGCCCGGTGCAAGCTCTTCGAGGTCGGCCGTGGGTTGCTTGTGCACCAGGTTCGCCGGGGCCCCAAGGGTACTGGCGAGCAGGCGCACCTGGGTCTTGGTCAAGCCCGACAGTGGCGCCAGGTCGCAGGCGCCGTCGCCGAATTTGGTGAAGAAGCCCATCAATGCTTCGGCGCCATGGTCGGTGCCGACCACCAGGCCGTTGTGCAGGTTGGCCACGGCGTACTGGGCGATCATGCGGGTGCGGGCCTTGACGTTGCCCTTGATGAAGTCGACCTGGGCGGCGCTGGCTTCGGTGGCGGTGAGGCTGGCCATCAGGCCGTCAACGCTGGCGGCGATGTTCAGGGTGTCGATGTGGTCCGGGGTGATGAAATCCAGCGAGGCCTGGGCATCGCTCTCATCGGCCTGGGTCTTGTAGGGCAGGCGCATGGCGATAAAGCGCGCGGCGTAGCCCTCGGTGCGCAATTGCTCCACCGCGAGCTGGCACAGGCGGCCGGCGGTGAGGGAATCGACGCCGCCGCTGATGCCCAGCACCAGGGCCTTGCAGCCTGACTGGCGCAAGGTGGTCTTGATGAAGTCGAGACGCCGTTGGATTTCCTGGGCTTCACCGCCCTTCACCAATGTGCGATCGATATTGAGTTCCTGCGCGATACGTTCCTGCATGTCACACCTCCACGTTGCCGACATTGAATACCTTCGCCGCGTACTGCAAAAACGAGGGGTCTTCGCAGACGTTCTTCACCGGGTCATCGGAGAACTTCACCACCGGTTCGCCGTGCACGCGCACCAGTTTCATGACGATGCTCAGCGGCTCGACGCCTTCCACATCGCAAGCCAGGCTGGTGCCCATGCCGAAACCGAACTTGGCCTTGCCACGCACGTGCCGCAGGATCGGCAGGCATTTTTCGAAGTTCAGGCCGTCGGAGAACATCAGGTCCTTGGTCATCGGGTCGATACCCAGCTGTTTGTAGCGGGCCAGCACCTTGTCGGCCCAGGCGATAGGGTCACCGGAGTCCTGGCGCAGGCCGTCGTAGAGCTTGGCGAAGTACAGGTCGAAATCCTTGAGGAAAAAGTCGGTGCTGATGGTGTCGGTCAAGGCAATGCCCAGGCGGCCGCGGTATTCACGCACCCAGTTTTCCAGGCCGGCGTTCTGGCTTTCGCGCAACCGCCCCAGTTGCTGGTGCACCATCATCCACTGGTGAGCCATGGTGCCGATCAGCGGCAGGTCGAATTCGTAGGCCAGGTGCGCATTGCTGGTGCCGACGAACTGGCCGGGGAAGTCGCGGCGCATGATGTCCACTACTTCGCGCTGGGCCTTGAACGACAGGCGCCGGCGCGTGGAAAAATCGGAGACGCGCAGGTCGGCCAACTCGTCGCGGCTGAGGTTTTTCTCCAGCCAGTCGAACTTCTGGTAGAGCTTGCGGGTGACGTCTTCCAGGGTCACGTCGGGGTATTTGGCGCGGTTGCGCAGTTCGCTGACCAGCGCCAGTAGCGGTTGTTCGAACATGATGCAGTGCAGCATCGGCCCGACCACACGGATGTTCAGTTGGCCGTCGACTTCGCTGACGTGGATATAGCGCAGGTTGAAGCGGAACAGGCCGAGGAAGCGTTCGTAGTCGGGGGTCAGGTATTCGCGAAAGCGTGGGTTGAACAGAAAGCGCAACTCGCCCTCGCGCATCTGCAGGCCGGCCATTTTTTCAAGCTCGGCGCGCAACTCGGGGATCAGGTGGCCGAGCTTTTCCTTGGCGCGCACGATGAAGTTGTATTCCACATCGACATTCGGGTGCTGGTGCAACACCGCCTGCATCATGGTGAAGGTGTAGTAGTCGGTGTCGAGCAAGCCCTGGATCACTGAGGCTTCGTAGTCGTAGGCACTTTCCATGGTGTATCTCCTTAACGCGTGGCCATCGCGGCCAGTTCTTCGCGGGTGCTGCTGATGACGGCACCGGCCTTGAGCAACTCATTGATAGCCTGTACACCGCCCTCCTCGCTGATCCCCCGGCACGCCGGCAGGTGCAGGACCACCTCCAGGCCGGCCTTGAGCAGTTGCAAGGCGGTGGTCTTGACGCAGTAGTCCAGGGCCAGGCCGCCGACGATCACGCGGCTTACGCCCTGGGCCCTGAGGTACTCGATCACGCCGGTGGAGAGTTTGTCGTGCAGGTCGTGATAGCAGGCGCCATAGGGGTGCAGGTCAGGTTCGACGCCCTTCCAGATGAAGTAGTCGTAGTCATAGGGCGTGGGCAACTCGTCGAGCAAGGTAAAGCCTTCGGTGCCCGGCACGCAGTGGCTGACCCAGGTCACATCGGCGTGTACCAGGCCAGTGGGCTGGAGCATCTCGCTGTGCTGCGTGACCACCCAGGGTGCATGGGGGGTGTGGGCGTCCTTGCTGCCGACGCGGTAGCCGGCGAGGCTGGCCATGTAGTTGAGTTCGGCACCGATCCGGTCACCGCCGGCCACCGGCAACTCGTTGGGACACAACGGCGTGAAGCTCTTCTGGGCATCGACGTCGAATGAAGCAATGGCAGTTTTCGCAAGGGTCATGGCAGTTCTCCTGAGGCCTGGAAACAAAAGTACACGTCATGTACTTTCATTGCAAGAAACATTTATCTATCTATCCTGACGCAGGTACATGACATATCTGTTCGATCCGTTAGACTGTGCCCCACCGCTGTTCAGAAGGACGTCACATGCCCCTTAGCCCCTACCTCCATACCGTCGACCTGTGCGTGCTGTGCTACTGCCGCGCCGCCGGGGAACTCAAGTTGTTGCTGAACAAGCGCGAAGCCGAACCCTTCGCCGGGCATTGGGCGCTGCCGGGGGTGGTGGTGAATGGCGACGTGCAAGATCTGAGCCTCCAGGATGCGGTGGAACGCTTGCGCGCCAGCAGCAAGGTCGGCCTGGAGCTGGCCTGGAGCGAGCAAGTGGGCACGGTGGGCGATGCGTTTCGCGATCCGCGTTGCTGGTCCTCGTCCACGTACTACCTGGCGATCGTCGCGGATGAGGTGGCGCCGAGTGAGTATCAAGGCTGGTTCGCGCTGAAGGCGGTGGCTGATGGCAACATCAAGTTGCCGTTCGATCACAACAGCATCGTCGCGGCCGTGCAGGAACGGCTGTTTTCCAAGTCGCTGTACAGCAACTTGCCGCTGATGTTCCTGGGCAATGAATTCAGCGCGCCGGAGGCGACCACGATCTTTTCCCTGGTGCTGGAGCGGCCGGTGCTCAAGACCAGTATTCGCCAGCGCCTGTTGAAGCTGACGGAGGCAGGGTATTTGCGCGAGACGGGGCGCAAGAAGCAGGGTGAAGGCGGCAGGCCCCAGGCGACGGTGGAGAACCTGAAGCCCGGGGCGGTTTACTTCTTTGATCGAAGTTTTGCCGACTAAGCAGCCTTTTCAAGAACGATGACGTTCAAATGTGGGAGGGGGCTTGCTCCCGATAGCAGTGTGACAGTCAGCAAATAAAGTGACTGATCCACCGCTATCGGGAGCAAGCCCCCTCCCACAGTTTGGATTGGGGTATGGCTTTAGCTCATCCAGTTGCCGCCGTCGACGTTGTAGGTCTGGGCCACCACATAATCCGCCTCCTTCGACGCCAGGAAGATTGCCATTCCGGTGAGGTCTTCAGCCGTACCCATCCGCCCAAACGGCACCTCGGCCCCTACCCGCCGCTTCTTCTCGCCAGGTGCCAGCCCTTCATGCCTGGCGAACAGCGCATCCACCCCGTCCCAATGCTCGCCATCCACCACGCCGGGGGCGATGGCGTTGACGTTGATGCCCTGCTTGATCAGGTTGAGCCCCGCCGATTGCGTGAGGCTGATCACTGCCGCCTTGGTCGCGCAGTAGATCGCCACCAATGGCTCGCCGCGCCGCCCGGCCTGGCTGGCCATGTTGATGATCTTGCCGCCATGGCCCTGGCGGATCATCTGCCGCGCGGCGGCTTGCAGGGTGAACAGCGTGCCGGCGACGTTGATCGAGAACAGCCGATCAAAGCTGTCGCGGGTGATGTCGACGATGGGCGCCAGGTCGAACAGCGCCGCGTTGTTGACCAGGATGTCGAGCTTGCCGGCCTGGGCGACCACGGCGGCAATCGCGCTGTCGATGGAGGCCTGGTCGGTGACGTCCATCGCCACCGCGTAGGCCTGTGGGCCAAGCTCGGCGGCGGTGGCCTGAGCCCGTTGCAGGTTGATGTCGGCGATGGCGACGGTCGCGCCTTCATGGATATAGGCCTGGGCAAACGCGCGGCCAATCCCGCGCGCCGAGCCGGTGATCAGCGCGCTCTTACCTTCGAGTCGTTTCATAAGGCATCTGTCCTTTGAACATTATTTGGGATAGCCGGCGCGTTTCATTTCGCGCTCGGTGGTGGACTGCGCCTGGAGCAACGCCTGCTCGACCGACATGCCCCCCGTCAGCGCCGCCGAGAACAGCTTGCCGACGGACGTGCCGATGGCCTGGAACTCGGGAATGGTCACGTACTGGATGCCCACGTACGGCACGGGTTTGGCCGACGGGTGCGCGGGGTCGGCGTGCCGCATCATCTCCAGGGTCACCTGGGCAAACGGTGCGGCCTGGAGGTACGCCGCGTTGTAGGTGGACTGGCGGGTGCCAGGCGGTACGTTGGTGATGCCTTCTTTATCGGCGACCAGCTGGATGTAGTCCTTGGACGTGGCCCAGGCGATAAAGGCCTTGGCGGCGTCCTTGTGCTTGGACGTGGCCGGGATGGCCAGCGACCAGGCGTACAGCCAGGAGGAGCCTTTGTCGGTGACTTCGGTGGGGGCTGCGGCGAAGCCTACGCTGTCGGCGACTTTGCTCTGGCTCTTGTCGGTGGTGAAGGAGCCGGCGACGCTGGCATCGACCCAGATCGCGCACTTGCCGCTGTTGAACAGCGCCAGGGTTTCGTTGAAGCCGTTGCTGGACACGCCGGGCGGGCCGTATTGCTTGAGGGTGTTGACGTAGAAGTTGGCGGCGGCGGTCCACTCGGGGCTGGTCAATTCCGGCTTCCACTGCTCATCGAACCAGCGCGCACCGAAGGCGTTGGCCATGGTACTCAGCAGCGCAATGTTCTCGCCCCAACCGGCCTTGCCGCGCAGGCACATGCCGTATTGGCCTTTGTCCTTGGCGGTGAGCTGGGCGGCGAAGTCACCGAGCTGGGTCCAGGTCGGGTGCGTGGGCATGCTCAGACCGGCCTGCTTGAACAGGTCGGTGCGGTAGTAGGTGACTGTGCTTTCACCGTAGAACGGCAAGGCATACAAGGTGCCGTTAACCGACAGGCCCTGGCGGACCGAGGGGAAGATATCGTCGGCGTCGTAATCGGCCGGCAATTGGGTCAGCGGTTCCAGCCAGTGCTTGGCGCCCCACAGCGGGGTTTCGTAGGTGCCGATGGTGAGCACATCGAACTGGCCGCCCTGGGTGGCGATATCGGTGGTGAGGCGCTGGCGCAGCACGTTTTCTTCCAGCACCACCCAGTTGAGCCGGATGTCCGGGTGCTGCTGCTCGAACACCTTGGAGAGGCGCTGCATGCGGATCATGTCGCTGTTATTAACCGTGGCGATGGTCACGGTATCGGCAGCCTGGCTCGGCATGGCCAAGGCCAGGCCGGAAAGCAGGAACAACGCTTGCGGAATCTTGGACATAGCGGTTTCCACCTGTTGTTTTTGTTGTTGAGGGCCGATTACAGCAGCTTGGGCCAGGCCCTCACAAACGCCTGACGCATGCCTGGCTGATACTTTTTTAACCGCTGAATAGGGCGCAAAAAAGTATCAGTGCCGGGCGAAACCGGGGGTAGCGCAGGTAGTGCCACCCGCGTATTTTGAGGCGACTGCACCCATAGAAGAGGCAGCACCATGCCCGTCAGCCGCGCCAAGCTGTTCGAACATCGCCCCGCCGAGCTTGAGGTGATCCTGCCCGAGCCGCAGCACTGCTTTCGCTGGTTCGAACATGACTACCCCTACGATCTGGCACGCTGGAATCACCATCCCGAATTTGAAATCCACCTGATCCGCCAAGGCAGCGGCAAGTTGGTGGCGGGCGATTATATCGGTGCGTTCGACGCCGGGCATGTGGCGCTGATCGGCCCGGACCTGCCCCACGACTGGATCGGCGAACTGGCCCCCGGCGAACACTTGAGCGGGCGCGACGTGGTGCTGCAATTCGACGGCGCCGCCCTGCTCGCCCTGCGCAAGACCCTGCCGGAACTCGGCGACCTGCAACCGTTGTTCGAACAAGCCCGACGTGGCCTGGAGTTCAGCGGCGACACCGCCGTGCAGGCCGCACGCTTGATGGAGGCCATCGGCAACGCCCACGGCCTGCAACGGCTGATCCTGTTCCTGCAATTGCTAGACAGCCTGAAAAACGCCCCGGCGCAGCAGGTAAAGGCCCTGGCCAGCCCCTGTTACGCCCCGACCCTGGACGCACGCAGCGCCGAGCGCATCAACAAGGCCTTCGACTACCTGATGCGCGAACTCACCGGCGACGTGCGCCTCTCGGTCATCGCCCAACAGTTGGACATGAGCGAACCGGGCTTCTCACGTTTCTTCAAGCGCAACACGGGCCATGGGTTTATCGACCTGATGCGCAAATTCCGCGTGCAACGCGCCTGTCGGTTACTGCTGCAAAGCGAGATGTCGGTGGCGGATATCTGTTTTGAAGTGGGCTACGCCAACCTGTCCAACTTCAACCGGCACTTCCGGATCGAGATGCACCAGACGCCCAGTGAATATCGCCGCGAAACGGCGATGCACCTGTTCCCCCCCGGAAAAATAATGACACCCAGCCATTCCTGATCAAAAGGTCGATTAATTTATGTTTTTTCCATGGCATTCAATCCATTGGGAAAAGTTGGTACAGCCTGTGCAACCGTTTGCGGTACGAACTTGACCGCCAAGTTCACCACGACCCGATGAATCGGGTTCAAACCGCGTACGAATAGGGACTTTCAATGCACCCCACCTCAAGGCCCCGTGCCTGCTTTGGTGTTTCCTTGCTACTGGCCGCCGTAACGGGAGTACTCAGCGCACCCATTTTGGCGCAGGAAAAACCCGTGGATGACTCAGCACAGGGCGAAACCCTGAGCCCTGAGGCCAGCCCGGCGAAAAAAGGTGTCTATCTGTCGGAATGGTTCAACCAGGATCTGACACTGATCGGCAGTAAAGACATCAGCTTCGGCCCCAAGCCCCAGGATGATGTCTACCTGGAATACGAGTACTTCGGCCGCAAGGGGCCCTTCGAGTTGTACGGCTACATCGACGTGCCGAAGATCCTCGGCATCGGCAACAGTAACGACAAAGGCGCGTGGGACCATGGCTCGCCGGTGTTCATGGAGCACGAGCCGCGTATCTCCATCGACTACCTGGCCGGACGCAGCCTGGCCATCGGCCCGTTCAAGGAATGGTATGTGGCGTTCGACTGGATCTACGACCACGGCAGCAACAAAGCCAACCGTGCCAACACCCTGTACAGCGGCCTCGGTACGGACATCGACACCCACTCGCGAGTCAATTTGTCGGCGAACTTCTACGGGCGTTACCAGTGGGAAAACTACGGCGCCAGCAATGAGTATTCCTGGGATGGCTACCGCGCGCAGATGAAATACATCGTGCCCATCGGCAAGTTCGATAACGGTGCGTCGCTGACCTATATCGGTTTCACCAACTACGATTTCGGCTCGGACCTGCACAAGGACAACCCGGCGCGCACCGCCAACGCCCTGGTGGCGACCAACGTGCTGCTGTATTCCTTCACCCACCTGCGCTTCACCCTGGTCGGTCGTTATTTTCATAACGGCGGCAACTGGGAAGATGGCAGTGAGTTGAACTTCGGCGAGGGTAACTTCCGCGCCCGCTCCGACGGCTGGGGTTATTACGCCGGCGTGGGCTACCAATTCTGATCAAGGAGTATTAGATGAATACATTTACCCGTCTTTCGCTGGCCGTCGGCCTGGCGCTGCTGCCCCATGTGGTGCTGGCTGATTCTGCTGCCCCCATCAAGCCCAAGGTGATGCTGATCACCATGTTCGCCCCCGAGGCGCAAACCTGGATCGACCGCCTGGAACTCAAGCAGGAAGTGCGCGTGCCCGGCCTGTCTGCCGAATACCCAGTGATCCGTTGCAACACCCGGGACGTGTGCCTGCTGGTGACCGGCATGGGCCAGACCAACGCCGCCGCGTCCACCCTGGCCCTGGCGTTGTCGCCCAAGTTCGACCTGCGCCAGAGCTATTTCCTGATCGCCGGGATTGCCGGGATCAGCCCGAAACACGGCACCATCGGCACTGCCGCCTGGGCCCACTACCTGGTGGAGTTCGGCACCCAGTGGGAGCTGGATTCGCGGGATGCGCCCAAGGATTGGCCGACCGGCTACCTTGGCATCAACACCAAGGGGCCCAACGAAAAGCCGCCGCTGGACTACAAGACCGAAGTGTTTGAGCTGAACCCCAAGCTGCAGGCCAAGGCGTTCGCCCTGTCGCACACAGTCGAACTTACGGAAAGCAAAGAGTCCGCCGCCTGGCGCAAACACTACCCCGCCGCGCCCGCCAACCAGCCGCCGCGAGTCACCCGCTGCGACACCCTGGCGGGCAATACCTGGTTCTCCGGTACGCGTCTGAGCGAACGCGCCGAGGTGTGGACCAAGTTGCTCACGGATAACAAAGGCGAGTACTGCACCACCCAACAGGAAGACAACTCCACCTACGAAGCCTTGCTGCGCGCCAGCCGCGAGGGGTTGGTGGACATCCAGCGCCTGGCCGTCGTACGTGCCGGTTCGGACTTCGACCGCCCATACCCCGGCTACAGCGAAGTCGACAACCTGCTCAAATACGCCGACCAGGGCGGGTTCGTACCAGCGCTGGAAAACCTGTACCGCACGGGGAACCCGCTGGTACAGGCGATCCTCAACAACTGGTCGGCCTGGGAAAAAGGCGTTCCAGAAGCCTAGTGCAGCCCAAAAAGTGTCAAGGCAGGAAGATGATTTTGTCCGCACTGCCTTGGTTCACCTCCCCATAGCACTGCACCCCATCGGCCAGCGCCACCTCGCGCAGGCCGGTGGGCAGCGGCAACAAGCCCTCGTCGAAAAAACGTCCGAACTGCTCCAGCATCACCGCGCACTGCTCACAGTTGTAGAGCAATGAATTGATCCCCACCACCGAGCCGCCCTTGCGATACAGGGCCAGGGCCGGCAGTTGTACGTGACCGTCCACCGGCGCGGCAATGATCGCGATGCGACCGAACGGCGCCAGGCCTGCCACGGCCGCCGGCAGCCAGAAACCGGTGGTGTCGAAGATCACATCGGCGCCACCCTTGAACACCGCATTCACCTGCGCGCCCAGCGCTTCGGGCTTGCCCAACGCAATCGCGTCGTACCCTTGCGCCTGTAATACCTTGACCTGGTCAACCTTGCGCACCGCCGCCAACACCTGGGCACCCAGGACTCTTCCCAAGGCTAATGCCGCACCGCCCACCGCCCCATTGGCGCCGATCACCAGCAAGCGCGTGCCTTTGTCCACGCCACTGCGCTGCAGCGCATCCCAGGCCGTGGTGTAGGGCACACCCAGGCTGGCGGCCTGGGCAAAACTCAGGTGGGCAGGTTTATGCGCCACGCCTTTGGCCGACACGGTGAGGTATTGGGCGTGGGAACCGTCGGCGAAAAAGCCCAGGTCGCGACCGGTGCCCCAGACCTCCTGCCCCACCAGCGCCTGCGGACCTTGCACCACCACGCCTGCGAAGTCGCGGCCAGGTATGCGCGGCACGGTGGTGTAGGGAAAACGCCCGAGTACGTTCTTCACGTCACTGGGGTTGAGGCCCGCCGCCTTGATCCGTACCAGCACTTCATCGGCGGCCGGTACCGGCGTGGCGACGTCGACGAAGCTCAGGGCGCCGAGGTCGCCAGTGGTGGAAAATTGCAGTGCTTTCATTGCCAGTATCCATCGAAGGGAGAAAAGGAATCAGGACCACCAACCGCTGAGCAACTGCCGCCCCATGGGCCAGATTTTTTCGCCGAGCAGCATGCCCATCAGCCCTACCAGCGCAATGGCGGGCGGTGCGGGCGAGCGGAAGTCCAGGGCGCCGTAGATCACGCCGACAAAAAGGCCAATGCCAAGGGAGATCAGGTAACTCATGGGGGCGACGCCTGTTGGGTTGATGGGCTTAGTGTAGGGAGCCCATCCCGGCAGCATCGGCCAAGGGCTTCAGGATTTCGGCCAACTCACGTACTGGGAAGGCGCCATCCCCAGTTCACGCCGGAACATGTCGCTGAAACTGCTCGGCGAATAGCCCAGGGAACGCGCGACAGCACTAACCGACTGGCCCTGGATCAGCTCGGCCACCGCCGTGGCCAATTGCACCTGGCGGCGCCATTCGGCAAAGCCCATGCCCAGGTGGTACTGGAACAGTCGCGCCAAGGTGCGCACGCTGGCACCGGCCGCTTCGGCATGCTGCTCGAAAGGAATCTCCAGGGACGGCGCCGCCATGACCGCCTGGCACGCGCTGATCAGCCGGCGGTCAGCCTCCACCGGCATGGCGATACGAATCTGCGAGCGCCGCGCCCGTTGCAACTCCAGCAGGGCCAGGCCGACCAAGGCGGCGTAATACCCCGCGTCACCGCTGTCGCCCTGTTCCACCAGCGTGACGATCAACTCACGCAGCAGCCCACCGACTTCAATCACCTGCACCTGGCTGTCCAATGTCGCCGCCAGGGCCGGACGCAAGTAGATGTTGCGCATCTGCAAATCCGACACCACCCGAATGCCGTGCTCCACGCCCGGCGGCAGCCAGACCGCGCGCTGGGGCGGCACCACCAGGGCTTCACGAGGCGTCTCGACCCACATCACGCCGCTCATGGCATAGAGCAATTGGCCCCAGTCGTGGCGATGGGGCTCCACGTACAGGCCACGCGGGTAGGTGCGCGCCAAGGGTTGCACGGGGACGGCGTGATCACTGAGGTCGGGGGGTGCAGCCAGGGCCATGGGGAGCACATCTATCGGGAGTCAGCCGCCATGGTAAAGACCACCGTCCGACAATCCGAGTGAATTTTTACCGCCGAGGGCGATCACTTGCTTACACCACCAGGGTTGAGGGGCCAATGAATAACGCAAAACTGTTTGTGATCGACTACACCCTTCATGGCGAAGCCAAGTCATTCATCATTCGTCTGGAAAGGCTCGATACCTTGGAGGCCTGGCATTGGGCAAGCTGTGACGCCGGCGTGGGCCGTATCGGCCGGTTTGCCCGCGAGCGGGTGAAGAAAACCAGCCAGGAACAGGCCGAGAAATTCGGCATAAAAAACGTGCAATGGCGCCGCTCGGATGTGCGCGCCCAGGCTTGATCAGGGAGAGATAACCATGGATTCAATCAACGGCAAGGCGCGCATTGATTACACGCGCGACACCTTGTTCGGGCCGCTGGCCAGGCATGTCGAGTGCCAGGTCAGCTTGCAGCGCAAACCCGGCTGGCTGGTGCTGAAGGTCTTCCAGCCGCTGCCGGACGATTTGCATGATGCGCAGACCCTGGTGCTGGCCTTCGAAGGTCGACGAACCAGCGGCGTGGTAAAAGACAGCCGGCGCTTGTCTGACCACAGCCTGCGCCTGGAGCTGGAACCCCAGTAAGCGATACGCAGGGAGCGCGCTATTGACGCTCCCTGCGAACGTATTCAGCCTTTAGCCGACTTGGCGCACTCGCACCCCGTCGCCGCCGCACAAGGCTCGCCATGGGCATGGTGCTCGGCACAGCCCTGGCAGCAATAGCCCTTACCGTCCTTCATTACCGCATCGACGCCCAGCACACACTTGCAATGCGGGCAGGCACAGGTTTGATCAGGCATGGCCAGACTCCTTCTTCATGGTCGTCCGGTGCGGCGGTTGCCGGCACCTTAAGCAGTGACTGCCAGGCGTCGGCGATGGTTCAAACCATCAGTCCGTGCGTGTATTGCTGCGGTACATGAACACCAGGGCCAGAGCCAGGCACACCATCGCCAGGATGCGGCTGCTCGACAGTTCGACGGCCGGGTTGCCCAGCCACCCGAAGTTATCGATCAGCATGCCCATGCCCAATTGCCCGGTGATCACGGCCACGGTTGCCACCGCAGTACCGACCACCGGCACGGCCCCGACCATCACCATCATGTACACCACGCCGAACAGGGCGCCGGTCAATTGCCATTTGGGTACGTCGAGCAAGCTCACGGACTGGGCCGGCTCGAAAAAGAAAATCAGCAGAGCGGTGGTCAGCGCGCCCACCGCAAACGTCAGCAGACTGCTGCGCAACACGCCCACCGCCTGGCCGAGGCGACCATTGATTGCAGCCTGCACACTCAGCACCGCACCGGCAGCAATCACCAGCACCAATAACAGAATCAGATTCATCGCCTTACCCTCGTGCAATCAGAACAAGTGCCGCCACAATCAACGCCAGGGCTATCCAGCGCTCGCCATTGACCCGTTTGCGTGCAGTGCCGAACCAGCCGAAATGGTCGATCAGCACGCTCTTGCCCACCTGGCCGGACAAAATCGCGATCATGGTCATGGCAATACCGATGTGCGGCGTGGCCAGGGTCAGCACCACCACATACATCGGCCCCAGGAACCCACCGATCAGTTGCCAGCGCGGCAACTCGGACAACGCCGGGCCCTTTTGCGGGCCGCTGAACAGCAGCAGCAAAAACAGAATCGCCGAGCCGACGCCGAAGATGCTCAAGGTTGCCCAGAGGTGCCCCACTTGCATGCCCAGCGGCCCGAGCAATCCCGCCTCGACCGACAAGCCCATGCCGGCCAGGATCACCAGCGGCAACAACAGCAGCCGTAGAAGGTTTTTCTTGGGCGTGGCTTGCGCCACGGCCTCGATGGAACTTGCTTGCATACATCACCTGCACGTCAACAAAGGATTGGATGACGCGCATTATCCGGTGGCCGTCCTGTGCGATAAATGGGAGCATGCCGACAACACCTTTGCGCAATACGCACAACCTGGAGGCCTGATGCAGGGCTTGAATGAATTGAGTTTCAAGGCACTGCGCCTGTTCGTCGCGGTGCTGGACCACGGCAGCTTTTCCGAAGTAGCTCGCCGCGAAGGCCTGGCGCCCTCTTCCATCTCCCGGCAGATCCAACTGATGGAACAGGCCCTCGGCCAGCAGTTGCTCTACCGCCACACCCGCGCGGTGAGCCCCACCGAGGCCGGGCGCCTGCTGGGGCGACACGCACGCTTGATGCTCGAACAGCTGGAAGCCGCCGGCCAGGCCCTGCAGGAACAGGAAAGCGAACCCAGCGGCCTGGTGCGCATCAACGCGCCGATGGTGTTCGGCCAGCGTCACCTGTCACCGTGGCTGGGAGAGTTATGCCGGCGCTACCCGAAGCTGCAACTGGACATCCAGCAAACCGATACATACGTCGACCCGCTGCAAGACGGCACCGACCTGCTGTTCCGTATCGGCGTGCTCAACGACTCCAGCATGCAGGCGCGCATCTTCGCCCCCCAGCGTTTTCGCCTTGCCGCCAGCCCCGCCTACCTGGCCCGCCAGGGCACGCCCCAGCACCCCGAGGAACTACTCCATCACCAGTGCCTGGCCTACAAGGGCATCACCGGCCAGCAACGCTGGTTCTTCCGCAAAGGCCAGGGCGACTGGACGCCCTACAGCGTCAAGGGCCCGATCACCGGTAACCACGCCGACACCCTCACCCACGCCGCCGAACAAGGCCTGGGCCTGGTGGTGTTTCCGTCCTGGCTGATCGGCGAAGGCCTGCGCGCTGGCACCCTGCAAGCCGTACTGACGGAATACGAAGTGGCGACCACGCTGGAGCCGCAGCAGATCGCGGCGCTATGGCCGGGGAGCCGCAGGCTGTCGCTGAAGGTGCGCACGGTGATCGATTATTTTGTGGAGTGTTTTGGGACGGTGCCGTATTGGGATCGATGAGCGGTTGAGGAATTTTCCGAGTAGTAAAAGTAGTCTCGGTCTGATTTAACGGGCCACTCTATTTTGGACAGGGTGCATTGGGGCAGACTTTGGCGATGTCTTTTTGGAGAGATGCCATGGTTTTCATGTACCCAAAGCCGTCGCGCGCTGAACGTGCGGCGGCAACCAGCGGTCGGCTCGTCTTGGATAGCTCACCCAGTTTTGGCTATATTTGGCCAAAATACGCGGAGCACCTCATGATTACCGTACCCTTGGGCGAAGCAAAGAATAACCTGTCAAAACTGGTGGATGACGCCGCCGCCGGCAAAATTATCACCATTGCCAAGCATGGACGTGCGATGGCACAACTCGTTCCCGTGGGGAAATCCAAAGGTCAGCGAATTGGCGCGATGAAAGGAAAGCTCGTTGTCCCCGAGGACTTTGATGCGCCCCTGCCAGGCGACCTGCTGGATGCGTTTGAGGGCAGCCATCCATGAGAGTGCTGCTGGATACCCATGTTCTGCTCTGGGCACTGACTGACGACCCGAAGCTATCCAGCAAAGCCCGACGACTGATCGAGAATGCCGTAGAGATTTACGTCAGCGCGGCAACCTTCTGGGAAATGGCGATCAAGGTCGGCCTTGGAAAACTCGATGCAGACCTGGACGAAATCCGGGGATATTGCCTTGAAAGCGGTTTCGTCGAACTGCCCATCACCTCGGAACACGCGATTGCCGTAAAGGACCTTGAGCCTCATCACAAAGACCCTTTTGATCGGCTTATCGTAGCGACAGCCATCAGTGAACCGATGAGGCTATTGACCGCCGACACGCAGATTGCCCAGTACACATCCTTGGCAATCCTGGTATAGCCCGCACCCACGGCCTGGAACTCAGAACACCCACTGCCCGATCAACCACGCATTGGCCCCACTGATCAGCGCAAACAGAAACCACGCCAGCACCCGGGTGTGCAGGCGATTGACGAACGGCCCCATCAGCTGCTTGTCGCCGGTCATGCGGATCAACGGGTACAAGGCAAACGGCAGTTGCAGGCTGAGCACCACCTGGCTGAGGATCAGCAGCTTGCCAATGGCCTGGTCGCCCATCAGCCACACCCCGAGAAACGCCGGGATCAGCGCCAGCCCACGGGTGATCAGGCGGCGTTGCCAGCAGGGAATGCGCAGGTTGAGATACCCCTCCATGATCACTTGCCCGGCGATGGTGCCGGTAAAGGTCGAGCTTTGCCCGGACGCCAGCAAGGCGATGCCGAACAGGATGCTGGCGAAGGCGCCGCCCACCAACGGGTCGAGCAAGCGGTAGGCGTCCTGGATCTCCACCACCTCAGTGTGCCCGGTCTTGTAGAAGGCGGAGGCGGCGAGTATCAGGATCGCAGCGTTGACCAGCAGGGCCAGGGCCAGGGAGCCGATGGTGTCGATCCGGGCCAGCTTGATCGCATCCTGTTTGCTGGCGAGGTCTTTGCCGATCAGACGGGTTTGCACGACCGAGCTGTGCAGGTAGAGGTTATGGGGCATCACCGTGGCGCCGAGAATACCGATGGCCAGGTACAACGGCGCGGCATCGCTGATGGCCGACAGTGATGGGGTAAAGCCGCTGAGCACATCCGGCCAATACGGTTTGATCAGCACCAGCTCAATGAAGAAACACACACCGATGGTCGCCACCAGCGCCAGCATGATCGCTTCCAGGCGGCGAAAACCACGGTTCTGCAGAGCCAGCACCAACAGCGTATCGAAGGCGGTGATGACAATGCCGGTGGTCAGGGAAACGCCCAGCAGCAGGTGAAACGCCAGGGCGCAGCCGAGCACTTCGGCGAGGTCGGTGGCGATGATGGAGATTTCCGCCAGCACCCACTGGGTGCGTGCGGAGCGTTTGCTGTAGCGCTCACGGCACAGTTGCGCCAAGTCCTTGCCGGTAGCGATACCCAAGCGCGAGCACAGGCACTGCACCGCCATCCCCGCCAGGCTGGCCAGCAGCACCACGAACAACAGGCTGTAGCCGTAGCGCGATCCGGCTTCGATAGCCGTGGCCCAGTTGCCCGGGTCCATGTAGCCGATAGAGATCAGCAGGCCGGGCCCGGCGAACATCAGGATGCGTTTGAAGAACGACGCCTTGGGGTCAACGACAACGGAGCCGGCCACTTCCGGCGGGCAGAATGGAGCGGTAGCGATTTTCGGCAGGCTGAATTTCACACGGTATCCCAGGCAAACACACTCGACAGAGGCTCAGCTTATCAGTCGGACGCAACCGTGCGCATCACCGTGTCCCGAGGCAGGTCAAACGCCTCCACGACCTGCACCACCAGGTCCATCTCCTGGTTCAAGGCTTCACGCTCCATGCGCTGGCGAATCACCCCGATCACCAGCACGGCCAGGGTGGTGATCGAGTACGCCGGGCCGGAAAACGCCCGTACACCGCTCACCAGCAGCATCGCCGCCGCCAACGCCTGGCCGACCACCGGGATCGCGGAGGCCGCACCACGACGCAGGATAAACCCGGTCAACCCGGCCAGCGCCGTGCCGCTCAACGCCGTAGTGGCTGTTCGGCCGAGATCGAAACGGCTGAACAGACCCTGCTCCTTTTGCGCGGCCGCCTTGAGTTCAGCATCGAATACCTGGCGGTCGGCGTGGCTGAGTTTGTCCTTGTACTGCTCGAGCAGTTTTTCCGCGACCTGGGCTTCGAGGTCAGCCAGTGCCACCGTTTCAACGGGCTCGGCAAACTTGATTCCCAGTCGCTGCGCCACCTCTTCGGCAATCTGGCGATAACTCACGCCGTGGCCGCGGGCCAGGTTCATAAAGCTGTCGCCGCCCATGCGCTGCAACTCGATGGCCAGCTTGAGCGGCTCGCGCACCGTGGCGTCAATCGACGCACTGCGCTTTTGCGCCATCAATTCGGCCAGGAACGCCAGCTCCTCCGGCCGCGCCTGCACCAGGGCCGCCAACAAGTCGGTGTCCTCTTCGGCAAAGCGTACCTCGCTGCTGCGCTGGTCGGCGCGGATCAGGCCGCGCCGCTCATGCAACAGGTCGGTGTACTGCACCACGGTCTGCAACTGCGGCCAATAAGCGGCGTGATCGAAGGTGGCCAGGTGCACATTGGTAACCTTGGCCTTGAGCACCGGCGTCACCGGGATCGCATACCGGCCGATGCACCGCTCGGTGTCCGGCTTCATGGCCAGGGCCCAGTCCTTGCTGGAATGGCAATTGATCACCCGCCCCTTGAGCGGCGCGCACACCTCATCCCAAGGGCTGGACGTACAGATCGCCCCGCCCATCAACAGCAGGTTGTCCAACGGCAGTTCCCGTGCAGTTTCAGGGCTGGCCAGCAGGCTCTTGACCAGAATCCGCGCCCCCAGGGAATGCCCGATCAGGTTGATACGCCGCACCTCCAGCGCCTCGCAATGCAGGTAGCTGGCCAGCTCCGGCAGCAAGCTCCTGGCCACTTCGTCCACCCGCGCCTCGACGCTTTTGTAGTGGTCGAGAAAATAGGCAATCGCCTTGCCCACGCCTACGGTCGCGGCACCGATGCTGCCACCACCCAGCATCGCGGCGATCACCTCCTTGAAGGGCGCAAACAGGTTTTCCAGGAAATGCCCCGCCGGCCAGAACAGCATCAGGTTGGTCGAACCCTCGATACCCGCCAGCTGTTGCTTGAAATTGCCCAGCTGTTGCCGGTTAAAGAACGCCGAGTAACCGTGAACATAGAGATTGAGCACATCGCCCTGAGGCTCGCCGCACAATACGAACGTGGGCTTGCGGGTGCGGTGCATTTCATCCCACTGGTGCTGCATGGGCCGGTGACTCCTGGTGACGAGGGACGGCGATAATAACAAAGGGAGGCCCGTAGAACGGTGAATCCTGACCGGCGTGGCGGTCGCGAAGGATCAGAACTGCGACGCAGCCTTTGTTCTGGCCAGGTAGCGCGCCGGCGAATCCCCCAGGTTGCGCCGGAACACGGAGGTGAATGCACTGGAACTGCTGAACCCCAATTCGAACGCAACATCGGTGATGGTCGCGCCCTGGCTTAGCCGTGCGGTGGCCTCCAACAGGCACACCTGCTGGCGCCAGGACACGAACGTCATCCCCGTGCCCTCGTAGAAATGGCGAGTGAAGGTGCGTCGGCTCATGTTCGACCAATGAGCCATCTCGTCGAGGGTGATTTTTTGCGTGGGTGCATCCAGGAAACGCTGACAGGCTCGTGCCAGCCGTGGCTCGCCAGGCAATGGCGCGCTGAGGGGCAGCTCGAGCATGGCTGCGATTTCATCAATCAACAGCGTCAGCACGCAGTGATGCCTCACGCTGGGTAATGCCGAGGAGTCGATAGCCAGCGCCGCCTCCAGTAAATGCCTGAGCAGGGGCGACACTTCAAACACCTGGCAGCGCTCCTGCAACCGCGCCCGCTTAGCGGCATCGGCGTCCAGATAGGTATTGAGCATCACCACATCCCCGCGCATCTGCATTTCATGGGGCACACCACCCGGCACCCAGATCGCCCGCTGCGGCGGTACCACCCAATTGCCGAGATCGGTGAACATTTTCAGCGCGCCGGTGGAGGCATAGGCGAACTGGCCACGTGAATGGGTGTGCCGCTCAAAGACGGTACCGCTGGGGTATTCGCGCAGCGTTACCACGGCTTCTGGACTGGCGGAATCAAAGGTCGGAATCATGGCCCGATTTTGTCAAAATTTGGCCCTGCATGGCAAGCGGGCCAATCACTCACTCCCTAACATTCACTGTCTTAGAAAAGTGTAATGACCAAGGGAATACTCCATGCTGAAAAAACACCTGGCGTTAGCTGTGCTCGTCACCCTGGTGTGGGGGTTGAATTTCCCTATCACCAAATTGGGCCTGCGCACGGTTGACCCGTTTATTCTCACGGGTATTCGCTTTGCCCTCGCCGCCCTGCCGCTGGTGTTCTTCATCAAGCGGCCCGCCATCAAGTTCAGCTACGTGGCCGCCTACGGCTTTATCTTCGGGCTGGGTATGTGGGGCGTGATCAACTATGGAATCGAAAGGGGTGTGAGCCCCGGCATCGCGTCATTGATCATTCAACTCAGCGTGTTTTTCACCATGGGCTGGGGTTGTGTGTTGTTCAATGAGCGAATCCGAGGTCCGCAGATAGCCGGCGCGGTCCTCGTGTTGGCCGGCCTGCTCGGGATTATCTCGACTCAAACCGGCGACCACGCGCTGTTGGGTGTCCTGCTGATCGTGCTCAGTGCCCTGGCCTGGAGCATCGGCAACGTCATCATCAAGCAATCGGGCGTCAAAGAGATCTTTTCGTTCATGGTGTGGGCCAGCCTGTTTCCACCGATTCCACTGTTCCTCATGGCTTGGTGGATGCACGGTGGCGCGCCATTCGAACACTTAACCGCTAGTCTCGACCTGAGGGCCACCGGGTCCATCCTTTTTCAGGTCTACCTGGCCACACACTTTGCCTATTGGGGCTGGAACTCGTTGCTCAGGCTGTATCCCGTGTCTACGGTGGCGCCGCTGTCATTGCTGATTCCGGTATTCGGAATCGCCGGTTCAATGCTGATCACCGGCGAGCACCTCTCCACTACGAACCTGATCTGCATTGCGGTGATCATCGCGGGCTTGGCAGTGGGATTAGTGCCTGGCTACAGACCGAGCCTGGGAAAAAACCCAAAATAATCTTCGAGCAAAAAGTCGCCGTTCAGCGATCAGTTCTGGTTGGGATGTGCTCAACAACATATTCAACCAGTTGACTCAGGCTTTGCTCGAACGTCTGGTTAGCCGTATCAATGACCAGGTCCGGGTTCAAGGGCGGCTGGTACGGTGCATCTATACCAGTGAAATCGAGAATTTCCCCGGCCCGAGCCTTGCGATACAAGCCCTTGGGGTCACGCAGCTCACACGTTGCCAGGTCTGCTGCGATATAGATTTCGTGGAAAGACGTGTTGCTGGCAGCGGCGCGGGCACGAGCGCGTCCTTCACGATAGGGGGAGATGAATGCCGTGATGCAAATCATGCCTGCATCGGCGAACAGTGCGGCTACCTCACTGACCCGGCGGATGTTCTCTGTTCTATCGTCTTCTGAAAATCCGAGGTTGGCATTAAGCCCTTTGCGAACATTGTCTCCGTCCAGCGTGTAGCACGCATAACCGGACCTCAACAGATGCGCTTCCAAGGCCATCGCCAAACTCGACTTTCCGGACGCAGAAAGGCCCGTAAACCAAAGTACAGCACCTTGTGCCCCCATATAATGGGCGCGCTCAGCCTGGGTCACATGGTGGCTGACAGACGTCAAGTTAGGGGTTTTGAAAGGCGACTTCATAAGTTAGATCCAGCATCTCTCAACGCATGAGTTAGACGGTGCGGAGCATTCTACTCAGCACCGTTCGATTATGGCCAATCGTCTTGGGCACTTCAGACATGAGTATATCAAGAGACGATCACCTCCCAACTTCTGCCAGGTAGGTGGATAAATATTCACGGGGAAAGGCGTACTGTTCCAATCCGCTCAAACCGCAAACAATTGCCTCACGCCATTTTTCAAGAAATACCGTCGAGACCTTGCGCTTATCAACACTAACTCCGGCCGTGTGCAGCAACCGTCGGCTTCGCCGCTTGGAGTTCGGGTCGTTTTCAATGTAATACGATAGGAAACTGCGCTTTATCGAGTTCAAGTGAGGTAGCAGGAACTGCTCGGGTTTCCCCCGTTGATCGGCTGACAGTACTTTCAGCATTCGATTCAGCACTCTCATAGCCTGCAGCTCATGGCCGGTCAGAGAGCGGTTGTGCTGAATGCTCTGCGGAGAGCGAGGCCTCAAGGTAAAGCCTGCGTGCCCCTCAATCATATTGTAGAAACGATCGGGGTCGTCACGTAGTAACTCTACGGGAATAACCAGCACATTTGAGGCACCAAACAGTGAAGCGTACAGACTGCACAACCTTGTGTAATTCAGAAGTTCGAGCAACATCGCATGCCAGCGCTCGGCAAACACGCGAGGATTTTCAGAGGCGCCTTCCTTTACCGCCTGATTGTAATAGCTGTCCAAAAACGACAACGGACTTCTTGTCACAATCAATACTTTCGCGTCGGATAACTCGTGTTTCAGCGCAGCCGCTACCAGGCCTTGGTAGGTTTGAATTTCATCTGTCGTTACCGGCCTCGGCGCCCAACCGCAGAGTTCTTCACTGCTCACAAAAACAGGGGTGTCGGCCAGTGGAACATGTGGCGCTATCGTCGATTCCCCCGGCCCGCTCAGATAAGCGCCCAGCGAAGCACCCTGAACTATATTTTGTGCGTAGTTGTGCCACTGCAACACCTGCACGTCGCCCCGTTGCTGTGCCGCGGCCTGTATGTAGGTCGACGCTGACTTGGGCAGGCCAATATGAATAAGCTTCATTAAATATCCTGTTGGAGGTCCCCCGAAAACAATCGGCGCCACCCCATGAGTAAATTCAACGCCCTGCAGTTGCGGCAGGCTTTCGCGATCAGCCTAGGTCAGTTTCGTCGCCTGAACCTTGGCCACCCCATCCTTGGGGGCGATCAACTTTCCTTTCAGCCAGACACGTAGATTGACGTGCTTATCTTCCAGCAACCACGCGAGCAAGGTTGCGAACAGTATGCATATAAACACCGACAGCCAGGCATTAGGTACGCGCGATGAATCTATATATTGCCCCACCAGGACGCGAATAGGTTCATGTGTCAGGTACAGCGCATAGGACACAAAAGCGCCCTTCGCAGCCACCCACTTGAGCGGCGAGGGAATATGAAGATCTTTGCATGCCAGTATCACCAGCATCAGTCCTGCACCTGAAAAGATCAACAGTTGCAAGTCATACATATTTACTTGACTGGCAAGCGAGAGTTTCTGGAATCGCCAGAGGATCCCGGCCACAACAGCCATCAGGGGAATAACAACCTGCCGCCAACCGATCTGGGGCGCATAAACAAATATAGTCGCGCAGGCAGCCCCCACAAACCACTCCCATGCCACCGACTCCCACACGGTGAAATACCCAACCACGAACGTCGCAGGACCTGCCAGCAGCATTGCAAACGCTTTCTCAATTTTTCCCATCGATCGCCAAAAAAAGGCAATGCCGAAAAAGACGTAAAGCCACCACTCAATGGCGATTGTCCAAAGAACACTGTTGCCCCCATAAATCCTTATAGGCGGCACGCCCTCTATCATCCTGGCAAAAGGCGTGTGCTGAAGCTGAAAAAGATGCCCGACAGAATCCCAGGCCGTTGGCGGCGCCCGACCCAATAAAACAATACAAACCAGAAAGGTGATTATCAGCCCCGGAACATATAAAACATATATCCGGCTAAAGCGGTCAATCATGTATTCGCCAAAGCTGTACTTGGCTTTACTCAGGCATTGATAGGCAATAAGAAAGCCTGAAAGCCAGAAAAACACAACAACCGCCAGGCTTTGAAATGGCATTACATTGCCGAACCAACTGTCAGGTACCACCACTGAAAAGGTATGCCCCACCAGCACCACAAACGCTGCCAGCGCGCGTATTGCGTCGAGCATGGTCGACTGGCCGATGGATAATCTATTAGTCACGAATATATCCCTTATTCATTATTCTTCGAAAAAAACATCTATATTCAACGGAGTTGACATGCAGAGATAAACGCGTCTCCGCCATATAATCGTGCAACCATCAGCGGATGGCACTGACGCACAAAGAACACCACACCGCGCAAAAAACAAAAAACCGTCATTCAAACGAGAATGACGGTTTGTTCAAGATTGGCCGTTTCAGGCGGGCGTCCGCTCATGTCGATGCCCGCTCCAGCAGACGTACCGCGATGTCCCAATCCTCTGGCGTATCAATATCCAGCGACTCGCGACTGTCCGTCATGACTAACGGCACCGTACCGGGGCCTACAAAACGCTTCTGCTCACGAAGCACGTCTGGCGCCAGCAGGTAAATCGAACCGTCCAGCGTGTAGGCCGGTTCCAGATCCTGAGACCGCCTCGACAGGCTCTCCCAGCCGAGGAATGGCGTCATCGTGTCCCCATCCAGCCTGAAACACCAAGCAGGATGGGAACTGGCAGCAGTCACACTGACCACGGAGCGGGAAACGTCTTGCTGGAACTGCACTACCGCGCGCCGAATGGATTCTGCCGAACGAAAGGGCGACGTCGGCTGAAGCAACATGACAGCCTCTACCGCGCCATGAACCGCTTCATACTCATCCAGCACCTGCACCACCACATCAAAACTGCCAGCAGTATCAGTGGCCAGATGCGCGGGCCTCATACTGAGAACATTGCCACCAAAGGCGCGGGCAACGTCTGCAATAGCCAGGTCGTCCGTGGAAATCACCACATCGGTAACAACGCCACTTTGCAGCGCAGCTTCAATTGTCCATGCAATCAACGGCCGCCCACCCAGAACCTTGATGTTCTTTCCGGGCAGCCGCTTGGATCCGCCCCTTGCGGGTACGATTGCAAGGATTTTCATTTCAGCGCCACAAAGTCGCTCAACATCGACAATCCGACCTTGCCACTTTTTTCAGGATGGAATTGAGCGCCCCACACATTGTCGCGCCCGATGACAGCCGCCACCGCAGTATCGCCGTACAAGCAATCCGCAACGCGATGAGCACCATCGTCAGGCACAGCCATGTAAGAGTGCACAAAATAGACCGCGCTGTTATGCGGTTCTATCGAGGCCAGCAATGTCCCGTCCCAGGATTCGCGCCCTGCGGCACACACCAGGTTGGACCAACCGATATGCGGGATTTTCAGACGAGCACCGCTGCTATCAACGGCAGGTATGGGTTCTACCGTACCCGGGATCAACCCCAACCCGTTGATAAGGCCAAACTCGTGACTGCAATCGAGCAACAACTGCATGCCCAGGCAAATACCGAAAAGTGGCGCACCTGATGACGCGTACTCTTTGATTGCCTGATCCATTCCGTTTGCCGACAACATCGTCATTGCATTGGAAAATGCGCCCACACCCGGCAATAGAACCTTGGTGGCGTCTTTCAACGCATCGGGATCGGAAACCAGGTTTACCGTCGCACCACAGTGTTCGAGCGCCCGGCGGACGCTGAACAGGTTACCTACGCCATAATCGATAACAGTAACTACATTACTCATAGGTTCGAACCCGGATCCCGCCAGCAGATGCTTCTGTTCGGATGTCAGCCAACGATGCTCGCTTAAAGTGAAGAATGTCAGCCATGGCGACCGCATCCGCGCCCTTCCTGACCACCTCGACCGCATCCTGGGCTTTACCCATGCCGCCGCTGGCTATAACAGGAATATTGACTGACTCGCTCACCGCTTGAACAAGCGCCAGATCGAAACCTTTGCGAGTTCCTTCGCGGTCGACTGAAGTCAGCAAAATTTCTCCGGCCCCCAGCGCTGCGGCCTGTTTTGCCCAGTCAACGACGTCAATGCCCGTGCTTTCACGGCCATTGTCGGTGAAAACCTCCCAACGTTCCGGCGAGACGCTTTTTGCCTCAATAGACAAAACCATGCATTGGCTGCCAAAACGTCGAGCGATCTCGGTGATCAACTGCGGGTTGCTTACGGCAGCGGTATTGACCGCCACCTTATCAGCGCCACATCTCAACAGATGAGCAACATCGTCGGCCGATCGCACACCTCCGCCGACGGTCAGGGGAATGAAGACATTCTCTGCCGCCTGCTTGATCAGCTCGCTCAGGCTGTTGCGCCCGTACAGACTCGCGACGCAATCCATATAGATCAATTCATCAATGCCCTGCTCGTAGTAACGCAGGGCATGTTCGTTAGGGGAGCCGACAACGCGGAGCCCCTCAAGATGAATGCCTTTAATGAGATTGGCACCTTTCACATCAAGGCGGGCAATCAGTCGCGTGTTGCTCATTCAGCGTTAACCTGAGGATTCCAGGGCGTGTAACGCAGCTTCCACTCGCCATCCACCACATGCCAAAGGTGCGGGGAGCGGAAACGATCGCACGTTTCCAGGAACTCTTCACGGGTCATGCTGATGTAGTCGAGGAATTCCTTTTCGTAGCGCGATGGATATTCACCCTCATAACGCTGCATCAACGCAATTGCTTCGTCCTTGTCGATGTGGTGGTTACGAATTTCCTGAGCGGAGTCCATCATCGAGCGGCCTACGCCGAACTTGATCCAACGGGTGAAGTAGAAGAAACCGTCGACCTTGTCATCGAGGCTGTTGTACTTGGAGTACGTCCCCTCAGTGCGAACAGGGTTGGCTTCGAAGCCGGTATTCTCTACGGCGTAGTAGTAGGCTTCCTGCGGTACCCATTTCTTGTAGTAACCCAGGTATTTGAAATCGATACCCTTGCGCTCAAGCACTTCGGCGGGCATTGGCAGGTAGCTTTTCAAGTCAACCAGAGGAACGCCTTCATCCAGGTATTCGCCGATTTTCTTGCCGCCCAGATAAACGTCGCGTACGTCTTTGCCACCGAAATAATCCAGCGAAAAACCCTCGCTTTCCGCTACTTCGTTGGCTGCCGCGTAGCTGGAGGTTTTATGGGAAATCTTTTCGCCATATTCGCCGGGCATTTCTCCGTAGAAGATCAACGGAATATTCAGTTGTGCTGCCATTTTGGCAACGAACGTCTTCTGCCCCAGGATGAATGGCTGGAACGGGTGCAGCAGGTTGATTGTTGCATTGCGGGTCAGCAGGCGGTGAATCTTGCCATTGGGGGTATACAGATAGTTATCGAAGCCACCCACATGCAGCCACTGCTGGAAGTTTTTCCAACCGATATCGGTATACAGATGCGGCGACCAGGTCACGGTCAGAGGGTTCATGCCGTATTTGTATTTCAGCAGGTGAGACTGCATCGCGCTGTCCTTACCACCGCTACCACCGACGATGCAGTCATAGGTGCCGTCGGTCTTGCGATGTTGATTGCACAACTCGACGAGTTCACGCTCGCGCTCATCCCAATCGATTTCGCCGTCTTCCTTGAGAATGTTGAAACGGCAAGCGTGACATACACCCTCCTCGTCGAAACTCAAGGTTGTCTTGGTCGAGCCATTGCTGTGCGCGTATTCATTACTCGACATCGGCTGCTGGTTCGACATGTTGCATTTTTTGCAGAACTTAACGTCGCGCGGCAACCCGTAATAAACTTCCAGTTCACTTTTTGGCTTGCTGAACCTTGAAAGATCTATAGATGAACCCGGGGCAATTTTCAAAACCAATCTCCAATCACGAAATTATTTATTGAACAGTGTACTTGTACGTGCCAACAGCGGATCGTTGGGCCTGCATCGCTACCGCCCCGCGTGCTGCACGCGCTCGAACAACATTGGTATATCGCTCTGCCCCCCAATAGACGAATTCATCGAGTACCTCGGGGCCCACACGTAGATACCAGCGCTTACGTGTATTCGGTTTATCAGCCGCTCATTGAGGCCGACATTCCTTGTCGCTTCAGTCGGATAACGTTTTTTCCTTCAGTACTGCCTGACATCATCTGAAAACTGAGTTCTATTGACGCGCTCAGACGCACAAGCCTTGCGCAGTCCCATTTCATGGATTGCGACCAAGGGCCTGACAGGCGCATTTTTTAAGGGGCATCGTTCAACTGAGCTCATGATCTTTTGGACTGAACTTTAAATTTCGACTCACGGATCCGCATTGGAGAGCTCACCACCAAATGCCCCGCCTGCAGGTCCCTGACCAACGTACTTCCCGCTGCCACTATGGCACTCTCGCCAATGCTGAGGCCTTGTAGCGTAGTTGAACCTGCACCCACAAATGCGCGAGTCGCCACTTTTACTCCACCGCATAGAACTGCCGCGGGAGCAATGTGTACATGGCTTGCGATTATACAGTCGTGATCGATTCTGGCCCCGGTATTTATTATCGTGTTGGCGCCTATGACGGAGTCGGGCTGAATCACTGCCCCCGCCATGACTTGGGCACCCGCCTCCAGCACCACAGTGGAGTCGATCCAAGCTGCCGAATGCACAAGCGGCGCAAAGGTAAAGCCCTTGGCCGTCAATTCCAGAAATACCTGCATCCTGCGATCGCTGCCGATGACCTGTCCCAGGCCATTGACCAATGACACTTGGGTTGGATCCAGCCCATCAAGTGCCTCATCCCCCCCCAGCACCCTTACGCCACGCCAGCATTCGATACCGCTCTGCGCCAGGCCAGGATCGCAGACCCCCTTCACTACCGCCCCCATCGACTGAAGCAGCGCCAATAACACTTTCGCATGCCCCCCAGCGCCGAGAATGACAAATGGCAGCAGGGAAACGTCGCGACCTGACCCAGTCATTCGATGATCTCGCCGGCACGATAGTTACGAGAAGCTATCGCTCCAACGCGCTGCCACAACTGCGTCGCAGGCAAGCCGCTGCCCGAGCGCGCGGTGGTGAGGTCGGCGCGGGCGAACGGCTGCCCCGACGTGATTTCGCGGGCTGCCACTACCTGCTGACGAGCAGCCTTGCGAGTGTCCCACTCACTGGGTTGTGGGGATTTTCCCGGTTTTCCAAGAGCCAATTCCAGCGCTCTTATCTGCCTCACCATGTCAGCCAATTCCGACGGTTCCAACGAGGCCTTGTGATCGGGGCCAGGCATGGAGCGATCCAACGTAAAATGTTTTTCGATCACGGTCGCGCCACGGGCAACCGCGGCAACAGGCACCAATAATCCTTCCGTATGGTCCGAGTACCCTACTTCAAGTCCGAATGCTTCTTTCAACGTATCCATGGCCCGAAGGTTTACTTCCGCCATCGGCGTAGGGTATTGCGACGTACAGTGCAACAAGGTGACATGACCAGCCAAACGGCCTCTTGCCTCATCATCACTCCAGCACCGCCAAACCTCGTCCATATGTGCCGGTTCGGCGTCATTGCACAGTGCGTGCGCAACAATAGCCAGACCTTGCTCGACCTCACTCAGCGTGGCCATGCCCGTCGACAGGATGAGCGCCTTCCCGGTCTTGGCAAACTGCCAAAGCAGCGGCCCATTGGTCAATTCCCCAGAAGGAACCTTGAAGAACGGAATACCCAGCGAACAGAGAAAGTCCAGGCTATCGCTATCAAAAGCCGTGCTAATAAATTCAATGCCACGGGCTTTGGCATGGCGTTGCAAATCGGCGTGCCAGGCACGAGGCAGCTCAAGCTTCTGCAGCATCGCTAACTGACTTTCAGCCGCGTCGGTAGTTTCCTGCTGATACAAGGCCTTGGGCGCGCTTGCGGAAGCCAATTTACGGGCATCAAAAGTCTGGAACTTTACCGCATCCGCTCCGGCGCTCGCGGCCATGTCGACCAGTTCGAACGCCAACTCGCGCTCACCATTATGGTTTACACCGGCCTCAGCAATAACGTACACCGCATCTTTTTTGGGTAGTTTCATACGTCAACTCAAATCATGAAATGTTTTGTGACTCGATAGGTCACAAGTTTCAAGAACGGCCACGATAGCCTCGGCGACTTCGCCCTGCCCGTACGGGTTGGTTGTGTCCCTGCAAGATTGGGCAAATGGCGCACTCAGTGCCAACGCAAGCGCCGCGACGATGGCGTCTTTATCCGGCGGGCAGGCTAATACAGAGTCCGCACAAAGCCGGCCAGCCTGACGCATACCAATATTGACGGTTGGCACGCCAAGAGACGGCACTTCGATGATCCCACTGGAAGAGTTGCCGACAACCGCTGAGGAGCGTGCTACGACACTGAGATAACGCCGAAAACCCAACGAAGGGATCGCCAATACCCGATCAGCGTGACGGGCAGCAAAATCCTCAAGCAGCGGAATAATAGCGCGACCACCATTGTCGGCGTTCGGGTAGGTCAGAATGACACGATAATCCGCGAACTCCTCCAAGGCCAGCAACAGGGCGCTGAAGCTCTGCACCGGGTCCTCGGCCAGTGCCGTGACCGGGTGGTAAGTGACCAGGATGAGCGGTGCATCCACGGCAAACTGCAGGCTCTCGCTCAACTCCTGTGCCGACATAAGCGGCGTGCGCCTGATGTGATCAAGCCCCACCGCTCCGACATTGAAGACCCGCTCGGGGCTTTCACCCATCTGAATGACACGCTGCCGATAGGGCTCGGCCGCCACGAAATGCAGATAAGCCATTTTCGTGATTGCATGGCGAATGGCGTCATCGTAGGCACCTTCCGTCAGCTCCCCACCATGCAAATGAACCACAGGAATGCGCATGACCAACGCAGCCTGAACAATGCTCAGCGCCTCGAATCGATCCCCCAGCACCACCAGCATCTGCGGACGCAACCGATCCAGAGCATCAGCGAATCCCAGCGTCCCCAACCCCATGGACTTGGCTACGCCGACGTCGGTATTGGAAGACAGCAGCATCTCGACCTTGGCGTCGATGGCAAAACCATCGAGCTCGATTTGTCGCCAAGTCTCTCCAAACTCAGGAGAAAGGTGCATGCAACTGACGATGGTTTGCAGCTCAAGCAGCTCGCTGGCCTGAATGCCTTTCATCAGCCAATACAGCAAGCCGTACTCAGCCCGAGTACCGGTAAAGACGGCGACGCGACGTTTCATGAGCGTCCCGCAGGCGGCACGCTGCTTGGCAGGTTGACGATACGCGCCTCCAACCAATGCGAGTTACTGAGATCACCCTTCAAGCAATGCTCGTAAGCCGGCAAATGGTTCATCAATTTCCAGATGGGGCGAGTCATGACTCCACTGTCGTTGGTCGCTTTCAGGAGTTCGTCACGCTGCGTCTTGTCATTGCAAATGACTGCGTTCAACCAGTAGTTGGATTTGCCATGCGCCGGCTCGGTAAAAAACTGCAAGTCGGTTTGTGCCAACTCATGCTTGTAATTCATCGCAAGCTGTCGCTTGGATACCAGGAACGAATCCAACTGTTCCAGCTGCGCACAACCCAGGGCCGCATTGAGGTTCGGCAACCGGTAGTTATACCCCACTTCGTCATGTACATATTCGTAGGCATGAGGCTGTTTGGCAGTAGTCGTCAGATGCTTGGCTTTAACGCCCAGTACCTCGTTGGTCAGCAGCATGCCGCCACCGCCAGTGGTAATGATCTTGTTGCCATTGAAACTGAGGGTGCCAATCAGCCCGAAGGTGCCGGTATGACGCTCTTTGTAAGTACTGCCTAGAGACTCGGCAGCATCTTCCACCAACGCCAGCCCCCAGCGAGTACAGACCTCCATGAGCGCATCAAGCGCTACGGGATGGCCAAATGTATGCATTGGCAGGCAGACCCTGACCACACGGTCGTCACTTCGCAAGCGGCAAAGGCCATCGGCGTCGATAAACGCTTCGGACTCAAGCCATGCATCCAGGGCTGACGGCGAAAGGCCCAAGGTCTCGCGATCGACATCGACGAAAACCGGTTGAGCGCCACAGTAGGCAATGGCATTGCATGTAGCGACAAAAGTCAGGGACTGAGTAATGACCAGGTCACCCGGTTTCACTCCCGCCAACAAAAGCGCTACGTGCAACGCAGCAGTACCGTTTACGGTAGCGACTGCGCGTTCACTGCCCGTGTAAACCTGCATGTCCCGCTCGAAACGATCTACAAAGGCACCCACACTGGAGACGAAGGTTGATTCGATCGTATCTGCTACATACTTTTTCTCGTTACCGGAGAACACGGGGGCATGCAACGGAATGAACTCATTTGTTCCATATTGATCGCGTACAAACCGAACCAGGGCATCAAACATTTCGAGCCTCAAACGTTATAAATATTGGCTTTATATTTGCTGAGATTTTGAGGCTGGGAGAACCACTCAACCGTTTTTTCCAAGCCTTGGCGAATCGAATACTCAGGTTCGAAACCGGTAAGACCGTGGATCTTTGAGTTATCACACCACAAGCGGAAAACTTCTGACTTCTCGGGACGCAGACGCTGATCGTCTGTCAGAAACTCAACATCGCTATTCATCAACTCGCGAATAAGATTGAGCGTATCACCTACCGAAATTTCAAAATTCGAACCGATGTTTACTGTTTCACCGATGGCTTGCTCGCAGCGGGCCAACTCTAGGAAGCCACGGCAGGTATCGGCGACATAGTTGAAGTCGCGAGTCGGGGTTACATCACCCAACTTGATCTGTTTCTGCCCGGCGGCGATCTGGCTGATAATCGTCGGGATAACTGCGCGAGCAGACTGGCGAGGGCCATAGGTGTTAAACGGCCGGGCAATCGTCAATGGCAGATCAAATGCGTTGAAAAAACTCATCGCCATTGCATCAGCGCCAATTTTTGAAGCGCTGTACGGTGATTGTGCCTGAAGCGGGTGCTTCTCATCGATAGGCACATACTGGGCAGTGCCGTACACCTCACTGGTGGATGTATGGATAATGCGCTTTACGCCGTTTTCCAAGGCGGCCTGACAAATATTCAAAGTGCCTTTGACATTGGTGTCCACATAACTGTCTGGCGCGACATACGAATAAGGAATGGCAATCAGCGCTGCCAAGTGAAAAACGATATCGACGCCTTTAGTGATGTGCTTGCAATAGTGCGGGTCACGCACATCGCCATTGAGCACCTCGATTCGCGACAGGCAATCGACGTCCTCAAGCCATCCCCAATAGTTGAAGGAGTTATACTGAGACAGCGCCTTGACACTATAACCTTCACGCACGAGCAGCTCGGTCAAATGCGAGCCAATGAACCCATCCGCACCGGTCACTAAAACTGTAGTCATCGTTCAACCCTTAACGTACTTGCCCCGAAGCTCCAGAGCCCAAGACACAAAAATCCAGTTACGCAAGAGTCCTACAAACGGATCCTGCTTTAAAAATTGCGATACGCGCCAAAAGACGCACATCCCTCATTGCACCAGGCTGCACATAGATAACCTGATTGGCAAAGCACAAGGCAAGGCCATCCGCAGGCACATATCTTGCACCGAACAGCCCGGCTGGCGCCATCAGCTTGCCCACCAGTAACCCTGGGGCAGCGACGACGACATGGCACGGCCCGCCATCCAGCGAAACCAAAGGTGTTGAAAATCAAACAGGGAGGGATGCTCCCGTCACTTTACGTCAAGGGAGCTTTGCCAGGATCAATTGCGAGCCGCCTGAGAGGCGCCTGGCAAAAAATCGGTGAGAATGCATCCCTGCACAAAATAGGCGCCGATCATAGCAGCTCAAAGAGCGTCGAAAAACATCCCCAGGCCACTCTTGGTGCAAAAACCGGTCTAAGTCGTTGATCCTCCACATGCCCAAGCCGCCCATCAATCACTTTTGTTGACTTACCAGACCTCTCGTGTACGCTTGGTGCGCCCCTGTTTATCAGCTGCGGCTGCACAACAGTTCGGCTGTTCAAAAGATTCGGAGCGTTATAAAGAAGTAAATAGGGAAGCTCTGCTTCGAAGTACTCCAGTCAGATTAGGAAGTCGATAAAGTGAAGGATTGGAGAGATACCGTAGTCTCGCCGAACACTCCGTTGCGCGAAGCGATTGTCCGCATCGACGCCTGTGGGATGCAAATGGCGCTGGTGTTGGATGATGAGGAAAAACTGGTCGGACTACTCAGCGACGGTGACGTGCGCCGGGCAATCCTCAAGGAAGTCCACTTGGAAACGCCTGTTGCCGAGGTGATGAATCATGCGCCGCAAACTGCGCACGCGACATCTTCCAGTAACGAACAATTGAACCTGATGCGCCGTGGGGTTCTGCACCACCTGCCACTTCTGGATGACGAACAGCGCGTCGTCGGCTTAGCCACTCTCGATGCCCTGACGGGCATACTTGAACGCCCAAACTGGGTGGTATTGATGGCTGGCGGCCTGGGACAACGGCTGCGCCCCCTGACAGAACACTGTCCAAAACCGATGCTGATGATTGCCGGAAAGCCCATATTGGAGTGCATTCTGGAGAGTTTCATCGAGCAAGGGTTTCGCAACTTCTTTCTCTCCGTCAACTACCTCGCCGAAGTAGTACGCAATCACTTCGGGGATGGCAGCAAATGGGGTGTGCGAATTCGCTATCTGGAAGAAAACAAACGGCTAGGCACAGCAGGTGCGTTGTCGCTACTGCCCAAACGCCCGGATCACCCTATTCTGGTAATGAATGGCGATCTCTTGACCCATGCACGCTTCGACGATTTGTTGCAGTTTCATGAAGATCACAACGCCGAAGCCACGATGACAGTACGCGAGTACGACTTTCAGGTGCCCTACGGGGTAGTGAAGGTCGATGGCTCGACCATTACTGGCATTGATGAAAAACCGATACACAGCTTTTATGTCAACGCGGGCATCTACGCCATTTCGCCTTCAGTGCTCGACCAGATTCCTTCTGGCACTTTTTACGACATGCCGACAATGTTCGAGGACTTGATCGCGGCCAAAAGAGCCACTACGGCATTTCCTCTGCGCGAGTACTGGCTTGACATTGGTCGCATCGAAGAATTCGAACGAGCACAACATGAATGGTCTGCGCAAAAAACCGAAAGGCAGCCTGCAAACTAACGCCAAACAGCACAGTGAATTTTCCATGAAAAAAATGCTTTTGCTTCTGACTATTTTGACCGCTACCGCTGGCAGCATTGCTGGCTGCGATCAATCGTCCGACAAACAAGGACAGGCTCTTGGCCGCCCCGCCAAAGCGACCCCTGCGGTAACCCTTGAAAATCAGGCGCTTGAACTTGCACTGTCTTCGCCTGAAGGCGCTGCACAATTGGCTGCAAAATCCCCGGAAACCGTTGCCGTCGCGGCAATGCAAGCGTCTGAAAAGGCGCTCTCTGAAATCAAGTCCTCGCCGGAGTCGGCAATGCTGAGGCTTGATGCCTACGTGCAGCTTGCATCGGCCGCTTCTGCAGCAGCCCCGCAGTCACAAGTTGCGAAAGACGCAGCCCAAAAGGCCAAGAGCGCCAAATTGCGTGCCACAGCGGCAATCAAGGATGCTAAATAGATAGCAACCTTACCAAAAAGTGTGGCGGGCGAGTCGTTACCACGAGTAACTCACGTTTCGACCGCTCCATGAACTGTGCAACGGTCGACGGCAACACTCAGAGACCTGCGAGCCGCGTTTTTTGCGAAAGAATTTCTATCCTAGTTTTCCAACACATAACGACTTCATTAGCTTAGCGACGGAGATGTCAGGACGATGCACGCAACAAAAGGTGAGGAATGAAATTGGGCTCTCCACTCCCTGGCAAAAATGTGCTTTTTGTCGTAAACGAAGCCGGGGAGTTCGTCGAGCTTCGCCGTGTCGCAGTAGCTGCCAAGATGGCAGGCTACGACGTCAGCTTCCTTTTCGTACAAGCGGGCTATATCAACCTCAAGCCTGACCGTGCGTTTTGCCGCATGAACGGCTTCGGTGCTTACTACCCGGGGCGTCCGTTGAAACGCTCTCTATTGTCGATGAAGTACGAAAAGATCGCGAAGGAGCTTGAAAACGGTTATATCCCTCACTCCTTGGTGCAAAAGGCCAATCCCAAAGGTCGAGCATTCACATGGGCCGGCCTGATTCTGACGACAGTGCTCAGTCCATTTTTCAAGCTGCACGACTTCGCCACGCGCACCAAGCAAAAGCGCACGGAAAAAGCCAACAGCAAAAACTTCCAACCGTTTAACTACGCGCGTCAGTTATATAAAGTCCTCAAGCCTTCAATGGTGGTTTTCGGCCAGGAATTCCCGGGCTCGGTGAATACCCTGCTGACGAAAATCTGCAACAAAGATAACGTCCCAACACTGATCGTCCCGTTCGCCGTAGGCACGGCCAAGGAAATGGTCGAAAGCCTTTCCGACAAACCGATGTACGAAGCGGACAGGAATATCCTTAACAAACTGGCGGCGTTTCTGTTTCCGCACTGGGTCAACTACTACGCCTCGAAGAAACTCCTTCGTCTGCCCGGCCAGCGCATATTCTTGCTGGAAGCCTTCGGTTTTGCACCGGAACACCCCTGGATCCCCAATAACAGCAGCGTGACCTGCATCGCCGTCGAAAGCCCGGAAATGGAGCGTTACTATCGCCGCATGCGCTTCCCGGAGAAACAGTTGCGCTTGACGGGGGCCGCATACGACGACGTCATGCATGCCGCAAGAGAGTCGCAAACCGCCCGAGAGCGTATTTTCCGACGACTGCGCCTGGATCCTGCAAAGCCTTTGCTCGTCTGTGCCTGGCCCACCGACCAATATGGCTCACGCAGCATCCCAATGGAGTTCCAGGACTACAAGGCACTGTGCAAGGCCTGGGCTAAAGCCCTCGCAAGCGTCAGTCGCTTTACTGATTTCAATGTGGTAATTCGTCCACACCCCGTCACCGACCCCGAACTGTTGAGTGAAGTCCTCAGGCCCTATCGCCTGCATCACCGGGTGACCGATATCGACACACTTGAACTCGTTCCCGCGTGCGACCTGTTTGTCGCGTGCGTGTCGTCCACTCTGCGCTGGGCCACGGCGTGTGGAATTCCAGCTATCAACTATGACTGCTACGACTACGGCTATACCGACTTCGATAACGCCAAAGGCCTTGTTACGACCAACCGCTACAGCGTCTTCCAATCGACCCTGGAGCAATTGACCGACAACAAGGAAGCGTACGCCGAGGCCCGAGCCAATCAAATTGAATGCGCTCATGAATGGGGCCTGCATGACGGTAAATCGATGGCGAGAATTATCGACCTGTTCGACGAACTGACCAGCGCTCAGCCTCTTTCCACCCCCTCAACCAGAACCTGACCCTCATGAGTACCGAAGAAAAAATCCGCCCGCCTCTCAAGGAAACGGTCGTCAACAATTCCCGCCGTTTCGACCTGCGCGGACTGATCAGAACCCTATGGGATTTTCGATTACTGTTGTGGGTATTCTGCAAGCGGGATCTGAAGGGGCGTTATACGCAAACGATATTCGGCTTGGGCTGGGTCGTTCTGACCCCACTCATTACCGTTGGCGTATTCGTTATCGTGTTCGGCATCATGGTCAAGGTGCCGACCGATGGGCTCCCCACCATTATGTTTTACCTGGTGGCGGTCATACCCTGGTACGCCTTCATGAACGTCCTTAACCCCTCGGTCCAGATGATCGAAGGCAACGCAGGCCTGATCACCAAGGTCTACTTCCCTCGCCTGCTCATTGGCGGCGCCTACGCCGTAGGCGCGGCCGTTGACTTCCTGATCGCCTACACGTTACTGATTACGCCGTTCGCCATTATCTATGACGTCTGGACGATTCAATTGCTGCTCATCATGCCGCTCCTGCTGGCCTGCACACTCATGACAGGCCTGGGCATAGGTCTGATGCTCGCACCGTTAAATGCCAAGTATCGAGACGTGAAGCATTTGGTCCCGCTGGCATTACAACTTTTTTATTACTCAACACCTGCCATTTACCCGGTCTCGGCTGTCCCGCCTTGGGCTAAACCCTGGTATGCAGTCAACCCTCTCTCTCTGGTAATTACCGGTTACCGTGATGCCATGCACGGGCATTGGCCAGCACAATCCACCCTGCTTACGCTCATTGCCATTGCGGTGACTTGCTTCTCGGTTGGCGTCTTTATATTCCAGCACTTCGATAAAAATGTGGTAGACACCCTATGACGTGGGCTATTCGTTGCGAGAACGTTTCCAAACTTTATCGGATCGGCAAGTCTAACGTTACAGCCGCCGAAATGATCAATATGCGTATTCGGTGGATGCTCGGTCGAGTCATTAACCCGATGCAAAAGTCGAAAACTGCGAAACCGGTGGAAACCACTCACGAATCGCACACCATTCTCGACGCCACGCAGACCCAAGACGCGCCCCCCAATCACTTCTGGTCTCTGAAGGATGTGGACCTGGAGATAAAACAAGGTGATCGAGTCGGTATTATCGGTCCCAACGGTTGCGGCAAAAGTACACTGCTGAAAATCCTGTCCAGAATCACATCCCCCTCCCATGGTGGCTTTCGTTTCCGTGGACGCTTGATCAGCCTGTTGGAGATCGGCACAGGATTTCACGGCGATCTCAGCGGTCGCGAAAACATCTACCTGAACGGCTCGATCATGGGCATGAAACCTCAGGAAATCAGCCGCCGTATCGAGGAAATCATCGAGTTCTCAGAACTCGGCGAACTGATTGACACGCCGGTGAAGCGTTATTCCTCAGGCATGTATGTGCGCCTCGCCTTTTCCGTGGCAGCGCACCTTGAATCCGAGATTCTCATCGTCGATGAAGTTCTGGCGGTCGGTGATGCCGCGTTCCAGAGACGCTGTACCGAAAAAATGCTTCAAGTAGCCGACCAGGGACGCACACTGCTGTTCGTCAGCCACGATATGGATGCCGTCAACCGTATCTGCAATAGAGCCGTACATATGGCTCACGGCCGTATCATCAACGACAGCAAAATCGAACTGCCAAAAAGCGACGAAGACCCGCAACTTTCTACACAAAGCGTTTCAGACATCACCCGTTCTTATATACGTTCAGGCATTCAACTGACGCCGGCAGTCACTTGGGCTGAGGCCAGCGCGCCGATGTTTGACGACTGTGTAAGGCTCGATTCGATCATGGTGCTTGATCACAACGGCAATCCGAGCCCCGAATTTGACGTAAAGGAAGAGTTTGTCATCGAAGTCAAGTTCACGGTACTTGAGGCGAAGTGGCCGATTAATGTGCACCTTCACCTGAAAGACCTGGCGGGCCATTATGTCCTGGTGAGCATGGACAACCTGTACACAGGAAGCGAAATCCGGGCCGTGGGACAATATGTCGAGCGCTGCACCGTGAAGTCGCCGCTGCTCAATGTTGGGGACTATCGCATCGATGTCGAACTGTGGCCTGGCGCTGAAATCGACCACCGGATCATCAAACAGGCCGTTATCAGCTTTACCGTTGCCGATGACAGTGAGGCGACCGGGGTTCGTGGGAACTGGCCCAACGCATGGCCCAACTGCATGGTGCGGCCTCACCTGTCCTGGGACGTAGATATGCCCGTAAACCGTCAGGCGCGATAGTCAGTGGTCGCGGACAATGCGCACGCCCTTTCCCCCGCCTCTCGGGGGAAAGAGGTAATTTTGATCTCGTCTCCACATCAACTTTTACATGCTCTCTGCGCGCTACGCTTCGATAGAGAATCCAGGAATATTGCAAGAGAAAGCCCCGCCACTCTCGTGCTCTGGTCCTATCAACTAATGGACCACTCACCACACTCACAAAGCCGGCAATTCTTTGATGCTGCTCTTAAAAGTTTCCCGTTCGTCACCGCAGTGCTGCCATCCCTGAAAGAACGAAAAGGGCCTCTGTCACCGTACCGAAAATTGTCAAAACGCTCTGAGTGGCTCCGTGAGTACTTGAATATCACTCCCGGAGAATGCCCCGCGTTCTACTACGCACACGATGCCAGTTCAGAACATACTGCGCAGGCGTTCATGCAGGCTTTAGCAGCAAAACGGAACATCTGTTATGGAGACTCGCCTGGCTTTCTCTATCCACCCACAAAACCCCCTGCCCCGGCCTTTGATGTAAGCCTTCGTGGGCTTAAACATTTGTTTTGGTTCAGCCGTGTCAACATCGACAGCGAATGGCTTGCAGCAGAGAGAGCGTTGACCGTCATCGATTTTGACGACCTGGACCGCACCCTTCCCGGCCCCGAACACAGCATCATACCTACCGAAATCCTCGTCCAGACGCTCAGCACCCTGAAAAGATTTTTTGCACCCGTACTCCAGCTTGAACAGGAAATTGCCACAAGATCAAAAACAGAGCCATCCTGGTTACTCATCCTCAGCAACTTCACGAGCAGTAAACTGACTGATGAGTCTGACGAGCTTGAACTGTATGTACAAATCTGCAGAAAATACGTGACGCCGGGCAGCACCCTATTTATTAAAAAACACGCCGGAACGCCTGCCACATTCATTGCGCAGCTAATACAGCAACTTGATAACTATAATGCAAAAAAACTGCCTGACAGCCTGGATTGCCTGCCGATCGAGTTCCTAGGTCACGTACTCGAATCTTGCGGCATTATTTCCGTTTCATCCGCATCAGCGCTACTGAGTTTATTGCAAGCCCCCCATCTTATTCACGCACTGACTGCGCAAAACATTGATAAGTTCTTCAGGCCCGCCCACAAAGAATATATGACTCTGGCCAACGAAAAAATACTAAAAAACACCAGACAGACCTCAGCACCACTTCGCCCAACACCTCTAAGAATTAAATAATGCTCCGTCTCAATATAAAAGCCGCTACTCCCATATTTATTGCTGCACTGATAGTCCTCAGCGTTGCAACGCTGATCATTTCCCTGCACAAGGAGACTTACGACGACGCTACTATTATTGAAAGCATTCCCTACACCATCAGTCGGCCAGGAAACTATAGGCTTGAGCGGTCATTGAACAGCGATCGTAACGGCATTGAAATCCTTGCCAGCAATGTCACCATCGACCTTAATCAAAATACAATCACCGGACCGACTGACGGCGACAATACCGGATTCGGTATTTTTTCGTTCGGCCAAAGCAATATCACCATAAAAAATGGACGTATTCGCGGTTTCCAGTACGGAGTATATCTTTCCGGCCTCTCCGATCTCGCCACTCACTCTTCAATGCTGGAAGGACGCGATCATTTAGTCGAAGGCATGAATATTCGCTTCAGTACATTCAGAGGCATTCGGGTTGAGGGTGAGAATTCAGTCATTTCTGACAATATGGTCTCGGACATCGGTGGCGACACGACTACTGACAACGCTTATGCCATGGGCATCGAAACTTATGGCAAAGAGGTCCTCATTCAAAACAACAGCATCATGGAAGTAAGAGGCCAAGGCATTCAGGACATCAGTGAGGGAGTAGGCATTTCACTCTCGCGCTATGGCGAAGGCAGTGTCGTAGACAATAATCGCGTCGCCAATCGGGAGCTCGAAATAAGCAGCACATCTCCCGCCTGGAAAAGCAGATCAAGGTCTACTTACGGCATATGGGTAGGTGGCGATGGCATCAGGGATGTCGTCATCAGCAACAATCGGGTCAACAACTTCAAGCAAGGAATAACGTTTAAGCGATCCGAGTCGGGCTCTTTTCTTGGCAACCGGGTCACCAATGCGTTTATCCCTTATTACCTCCCCGACAATCACGACAGAACAAGAGTGGCAGATCTAGGGCAGAATACTTCGGATGAAGAGACTCTTGATTTGAAACCGGGCCGGGCAACACCCGGCCAAATCGAAACCGTGGAGCCCCCTTACCTGACCTACCTTTCACCGCTGCACCGTCGCTCCAACCCGGCCTTTCTTCCTCGACCGAATCCATCCAATGGTGACGACATCATCATTGGAATCGGCGAGCGGAATATGGTCGATTACTGGTCCCCGATCGACCCAAGCAAGCCCGACAACCCCGTATTCATTGATCTGGCCGCAGGACGAGCGTCTGGCGGCGGTGGTAACGATCGTCTGATCAACATTCGAGGCGCCCAGGGTTCGCCCTACAACGACGTGATCCTCGGCGATGCCCACGACAACTTGCTGGCTGGCGGAGGTGGCAACGATCGTATTGAAGGCGGGGAAGGAAATGACTATCTCTATGGTGATGATGGAGACGACGAGCTTTTTGGCGGTCCAGGTGATGATGTTCTGGATGGGGGTGAAGGCAACGATATCCTGTGGGGTGGCCCTGGCGCTGACACTTTTATTTTCTGGAAAGGCAGCGGTGGCGGAGAAACTATCATTGGAGACTTTTCAGGTAGTGCCGGTGAGCAAGACAGAATTGACCTTGCAGGTATTTTAGCTACCTTCGAAGACGTACTGGATGCCTCGGTAGAGGTGGGCGACGACTTGCTTATTACGCTGAACGCAGATGATTCAATCTTGCTGCTCAATATAAAGAAAGAAGAACTCACCCCAGCTGACTTCATCTTCTGACATAGACATACAACTATCAGGCGCTTGCCAACCGGCTCGCGCCGCCTTTGTTCTATACGCGGCGCATAATTACCGCGACCACCAGACCGAGATTCCCGATCAGCGTCTGACGATAGACTCCTGAGCGCATAAAACCCCAAAGCCGCCCAAAAAACCTATTCTTTCTCGCCTCGGAAAATCGCTCAAGGATCTTTCTGTTTTCCGCGGTGAACCGATGGCTGATTACCTGCAACGAAACAATATTGTTATCAATCCAGCGCTGATAACGTCCACGCCAAAGTTCCTTTGCACGTTTACTGTTGTTACGAAACCCACGATTGGTACCGATGCAATTCAAACTGTGCTGGCGATAACGCACAGTGGGCGTTGAGTCATAATAAATTCGACCATTACAACCGCTGACAATCATGTAAGCCCACCAATCGTGAGACGCCGCAGGCACACGATCACCCGCCTCACGGATCAGATCCATCAGTGCCTGGTTGAAAACCATGGTATTTCCACCTGCAATATTTTGAACGAGTGCGTTCTGAAATGTTGCAGGCTTTGAAAAAAATGAGGAAAAACCGATACTCTGGCCATGCTCATCAATTAGCTCAGTGCGCGAACAATAGAGTGCCGGCACAGAACTATCGCCACCGGCAAGCTTATCTACAGCTATCTGGAGTTTATCCTCATTCCAAATATCATCCTGATCGCACCATGCATAATAGTCGGCATTTACATCAGCTCGACAACTAACGGATAAAAAATTCCGGGCAAATCCCTCAACTGGGCCGTGAGTCAGTTCAATGCACTCATGCCCCAAGCGCTCAACGTGAGCTGTAACGATGGCTCGTGTAGAATCACTGGAGCCATCGTCAGAAACATAGATTTTAAAGTTCTGATGGGTTTGACGAGAAATTGAAGCTATTTGCTCTTCGAGGAAGCGTTCACCATCTCGTGTGCACAACAATACGGCGACAGAAGCAGTAGCAGCCAAGCCCACACCATCCATTGGTACGTGATCGGGATCTAAGCCTATTGAAATCCTGTTTACAGTCACGTTTCGTAAATCCCCAAAATCCAAGTATCAGTGCCGATAGCAATAAAAATTTGCGTTTCACAAGCCGAGAATACTTTCGAGCTGTTTCTCTAGCGTAAAGTTCAAATTCGATACGCACAAAAAGCGCGACCAGCGCAAATCAGAAAAATCCGTTCTCGAATTGGCATTTTCCACTCCAGCTGTACGATTGTCTATCCTACTCTGAGTGAAAATCGATTCTCTAACACATTGCAAATTGCCACTAGTCAAATGTTCACCACTTTCCATGTAGGAAATACCTTACACATACGGCGGCAGACCTTGTTAGACGAAACAGCAGTAGCCCTCAAAAACTCATGAATGGAAGGCCCTTAATATTTTTCTGGCGCCCTATAAATGGGAGTTTCGTCCAGTATTTATTGGCATTCACCTCAAAAACACAATTTTCGAAATGTAAAAAGCGCTCTAATACCCTCCTGTCGATTGGTTTTAAAGATCCTGGAGTTCGCAATGCCCCATGAAGGCAATCTGTTACAAGCAGCCGTGGTGTTCCTGCTCGCCGCCGTGCTGACCGTGCCCCTGGCCAAGCGCCTGCAATTGGGCGCAGTGCTGGGTTATCTGTTTGCCGGTGTGATCATCGGCCCGTCGGTATTGGGCCTGATCGGTAACCCGCAAAGCGTCGCGCAGTTCTCCGAACTGGGCGTGGTGTTGCTGCTGTTTATCATCGGCCTGGAGCTGTCGCCCAAGCGTTTATGGGTGATGCGCAAGGCGGTATTTGGCGTGGGCCTGGCCCAGGTGCTGCTCACCGGCCTGGTCATGGGGGTGGTGGCGTTGTGGCTGTTTGGCCAGTCGTGGAACAGCGCCATCGTGCTCGGCCTTGGCCTGGCGCTGTCCTCCACCGCGTTCGGCCTGCAAAGCCTGGCCGAGCGCAAGGAGCTGAACCAGCCCCACGGGCGCCTGGCGTTTGCGATCCTGCTGTTCCAGGACATCGCCGCGATCCCGTTGATTGCCATGGTGCCGCTGCTGGCCGGCAGCGATCATCCGGCCACCGAAGCCCAGGGCCTGCAACACGTCCTGCAGATCCTCGGCAGTATTGCCGTGGTGATCATCGGCGGGCGCTACCTGCTGCGGCCGGTGTTTCGCATCGTCGCCAAGACCGGCCTGCGCGAAGTGTCCACCGCCACCGCCTTGCTGGTGGTGATCGGCACCGCCTGGCTGATGGAACTGGTGGGTGTGTCCATGGCCCTCGGTGCCTTCCTCGCCGGCCTGCTGCTGGCGGACTCGGAGTACCGCCACGAACTGGAATCCCAGATCGAACCGTTCAAGGGCCTGCTGCTGGGGCTGTTCTTTATCAGCGTGGGCATGGGCGCCAACCTCAGCCTGCTGCTCAGTTCGCCGCTGGTGGTGATCGGCCTGACCCTGCTGTTGATCGGTTTGAAGCTGCCGCTGCTGTACGCCGTGGGTCGTATGGTGGGTGATCTCAACCGCGAAAGCGCCCTGCGCCTGGGTGTGGTGCTGGCGGCGGGCGGTGAGTTCGCCTTTGTGGTGTTCAAAATCGGCCGCGACCAGGGCCTGTTCGAACCGCACCTCTACGACGTGCTGGTGCTGACCATCACCCTGTCCATGGCCGTCACCCCGCTGTTGCTGCTGGTCTGCCCCAAGCTGTTCAAGCCCAAGGTCAAGCCGGTGGAAGTACCGGAGGAATATCGCACCATCGAAAGCGATGCGCCGCGCGTGGTGATCGCCGGCATGGGCCGTATGGGCCAGATCGTCGCGCGTATCCTGCGCGCGCAGAACATCTCCTTCATCGCCCTCGACACGTCGGTGGAAACCATCGAGCTGACCCGCAGTTTCGGCGGCATGCCGGTGTTCTACGGTGATCCGCAACGTCCGGAGATCCTGCACGCCGCCAAGGTCGACCAGGCGGAGTTCTTCGTGATCGCCATGGACGACCCGGAGATCAATATCAAGACCGCCGAACTGGTGCGCAACCTCTACCCGCATATGCAGATCATCGCCCGTGCGCGTAACCGCCAGCACGTGCACCGCCTGGTGGACCTCGACGCCTCGCCGGTTCGCGAGACCTTCTACTCCAGCCTGGAAATGAGCCGTCGCACCCTGGTGGGCCTTGGGTTGACCCAGGCCCAGGCCGACGCCCGCATCACCCGCTTCAAGCACCACGACCTGCAAGTGCTCGCTGCCCAGCACGCGGTGTACGACGATGCGGCCAAGGTGATGCAAACCGCCCAGGAAGCCCGGGCGGAACTGGCGCGACTGTTTGAGATGGATCGACTTGAGGAAGAGTCCGACAAGGTGTGAGGCTAAGGGCGAACGATATTGCGAATTTTCTGACAGAATGTGCCGCAATTTCGTTCACCCCTGGAGCGCTTCATGGCCACGTTCACCAAGACCGCTATCCTGCTGGCCCTCGCGCTGACCGCCGGCAGCGTCTTCGCCGCCGCCAAGCCGGCCACGCAAACCATTTCCACCTTGGGCGGTAAGTTCAACTTCAATCTGCCCAAGGCCTACGCCGCCGACACCCTCCCGACCGGCAAGGCCGAGGACGGCACCGCTGATACCCAAGGCACGATGTACGCCAACCAGAGCACGAAAAGTGTGGTGATCGTCGCCGAAACCGTGCGCAACGACGGCGTAACCATCAAGGACAACGACCCGCAGTTCCTCGATGGTGCCGTGGCCGGTTTCGTCAAGGACCAGAGTGCAGCCCTGCCCGACTTCAAGAAGCTGAGCGAGAAGAAACTGACCTTCAAGGGCCTCGGCCTGCGTCAGGTGGACAGCACCGCCACCCAGGGCGGCGGCAAGACCTTGAACTCCACGTTCCTCGGCGGCTCCGGCAACCACTTGTTGGTAATCCAGGCGATCTCGCGGGCCGATGATGCGAAGGGGCATGCAGAGCTGGTGAAGCAGATTACCGGCGGCAAATAACAAAGAGTCCTGACAACACCCATCAAAGGTCGGAGGGAGCTTACCCTAATGCCAGTCAGTTAAGCGTACATCGCCTCCTGTAGGAGCGAGCTTGCTCGCGAAAAACGTCAACGATAACGCGTGCCTCCTGAATAAACGCGGCGCCTGTGAGTTTTTCGCGAGCAAGCTCGCTCCTACAAAAAGCCTTAACTGACGGGCATTAGGGCAAGCCCCTTCCCACCTTCATTCAGCGTGCTCACTTCAAATTCGTTTCCAGCCACGCTTTCAAGTCCTGCACCTCCGCCTCACTGACCGTGTGGTTCATCCCCGGATAGCCATGAAACTCCGGCTTCAATCCAAGCCCCACCAACACCTCATTTGCCCGCGTCGCCGAGGCATAGGGCAGTGCCTGGTCCAGGGTGCCGTGGCCGATAAAGATCGCCAGTTTGTTCAAGCGCTCATCCGGCTTGAGCTCAGCCTTGAGCACCGGCAGCACGCTGCCACTCAGCGCGGCAATGCCACGCACCAGCTGCGGGTCACGTAAAGCCACCTCATACGCCATGATCGCGCCCTGGCTGAACCCCACCAGGAATACCCGGTCAGGCTGGGTGTGATACTTGGCGGTGGCCTGGCCGACAAAGTCCTTGATCAGCTTGGCGCTGCTGTGCAAATCGGCGGTCACACCATCGTAATCGCCGTCACCCGGGGCCTTGGTAAACCAGCGAAAGCCACTTGGCTGCACCGGTGTCGGCGCGCGGGCCGACAAGTAGGTCCAGGTGGACGGCAGTGCGTCCTTGATGCCGAACAGGTCTTCCTCATTGCTGCCGAACCCGTGCAGGAAAATCACCAGCGGCTCGTTGCGCGCATCGCCCTGGGTCTGTTCCAGATACGCCAGCGGCAAATCGGTGTGCAACTCGGAATCGGCGTGGGCAACGCCGGCCACCAGGGCCAGCGCGAGGGCAAGCAGTTTGAGCATGGGACGTGACCTCATGGTTTGCGCAACAAGTAAGTGTCCATGATCCAGCCATTCTCCAGGCGCGCCGCCTTGCGCACCCGTTCGATCTGTTCCGCCACTTCACTGACCTTGCCGCTGATCAATATCTGATCCGGCGTGCCCAGGTAGGCGCCCCAGTAAATCTCCAGGTCCTGATGGGCCACCGTGCGGTAGGAATCTTCAGCGTCGAGCATGACCACCAGGGTATCGGCCTCGCTGGCCTGCCCCGCCGCCAGGCGACGCCCGGTGGTGATCTCGATGGACTTGCCGATACGGTTCAACGCCACCTTATGCTGGGCCGCCAGGGCCTGCACACTGGTAATGCCGGGAATCACCTCGAATTCAAAGACGCAGCGGCCACTGGCCAGGATCGCCTGCAGGATGCGAATGGTGCTGTCGTACAGCGCCGGGTCGCCCCAGGCCAGGAAAGCGCCCACTTCATCGTCGGCCATCTCCTCGTTGATCATGCGTTCGAAGGTGGCCTGCTTGTCGCGGTTGAGGTCCTGCACGGCGGTGGTGTAGTCGATCTCACCGCGCACGCGCTCGGGGCAGTCGGCCTCGACAAAGCGGTAGCCGGGTTCGGTGATATAGGTCTCGCAGATCTCACGGCGCAGGTCGATCAGCTTGTCCTTGCTCTGGCCCTTGTCCATCAGGAAAAACACGTCGGTGCGGTTCAGCGCCTTCACGGCCTGCATCGTGATGTAGTCAGGGTTGCCGGCGCCAATGCCGATGATCAGGATGCGTTTCATGGGTTGCTCTCATTGCGGGGCGTGGATTTTGCCATGTTCACGCACTCAGGCGTGAGTTTCCAGGCGCAGGCGCCACACCGTGTTGAAGCGCAGCTCGGTGGCGGACAGCGGCTCGACGTCGATCCGGTAGAACATCGACACCGGGCACTGCATGACATGCAGCAACGCGGCGCGGATGACAAAGGGATGGGTGATGGCCACGATGTGCCCCGGTTGGGCCTCCAGGGTTTGCATCCACTGCGCCACCCGCCTGCACACCTGATCGACCGACTCGCCGCCATGGGGCGCGCTGGCACTGTTGGTCAGCCAGACCTGTAATTCGTCGCTGTCGACATGACTAAGGCGTTGGCCTTTCCACCGTCCCAAATCGCCATCACGCAGCGCGTCGTCAATGACCGCCTCACGGCCATACAAACCCGCCGTCTGCCGGGCACGTAACTCAGGTGCACAGAGCAAATGTGTGTTTTTTGGATAGCGATTGGCCAGCGATAACGCCGCGCCTTGCCAGTCCATTGCAACGCACTCGTCATCAGCAAAGCGCCCCTGTTTTTGCAGGGACGTTGCGGCATGGCAGATCAAGGTCAGGCGGGTGGCTTGCATTGCGGGTCGCTGATACGCAGAGATCGAGGCGTCCAAGCCTGGCGCAGTTAACCCGATGACGCAACGCCTTCGTTCCCACGCGGAGCAAGGGAACGATCATTGGCCGCGCACTGCAGCGCTAGTCAAACCACTCCCGCCGCCCCTCGAACGTACCGACGATCAACTCGACGATCATCTGCACCGCCTCGGGATGGCGCACCTGCGCATTCACCGCCAGCCACACCTGGCGCTGCATGCTGTCCTCGGCCAACAACCCCGGCAACGCCACCAGCCCCCGGTCGAAGCTGCTCATGTAGTGCGGCAGCAAACCGATGCAGGCGCCGCAGCGGATCATCTCCAGCATCAGCGAATAGGCATGCACCTGCACCACCGCCGCCTGGCGTTGTTGCACCACCTGGTTCCACGGCTGCAGGGCCTCGACCTGGGCGTCCGGCTGCCATTGCACCAGCATGTAGTCAGCCAGGTCTTCCACGCTGTCCGGGCGCGTGGTCAGGCGTGAATAGCGCTTGGCGATATGCGGCAGGTACCGCAATCGCGCCAGCGCCCGCGGCGGTTCGGTGACAAAGCTCGGGCCGGGCACCGGGCCGTCGGTGTCCGCCAGCCACAGCACCACATCCACGTCCACCGCTTGCAGGGACAGGTGGCTGTCGAGGGAGATGATCTCCAGGCGCACGCTGGCATTGCGGCGCAGCAAGGCGATCAGGTCGCGGCCGAGGATGTCGTGCAGGATCGGCTCGGCCACCGCCAGGCGAATCAGCGGCTGTTCCAGTACCGGCAGGCGCCGTTCGTGGGCCAGGGCGATCAGTTGGGCCTGCAATTGCTGGCCGTCGCGGCTGAGCACCAGGCCGTTGCCCTGGTAGCTGAACAACGCATGGCGCAGGTGTTCCTCCAGCTGGGCCAGGCGCTTGCGCAACAGGGTTGCCTTGATATTCAGGCTGCGCGCGGCCTGCATGAAACAGCCGCAGCGCGCACTCACCAGAAAGTAGCGGGCCACCTCCGGGTCGATCTCGCTGGCCAGGGCCAGCCAGGCACTGCGTGGCTCGGTAGGTGCACGGTAAGCAGTGGGCCCCTGTGGGGCAGACGGTTCAAGAAATGCCATGGGAGACTCCCTGTCTGGTTGGTCTGTGCATCCAATGCGGGTTGAGGCGTGTTACTCCAGCACTTTGTTCAACTCGGCGCCGTCGATACTCAAGGTCGCGGTGTTGAGCATGCCTTCCAGGTAGGCCTTGGCGATCTGTTCCTGGCGCTGGGCGCGCAGGGCCTGGGTCAAGCGTTCACGCAGCTCGTCCAGGGTGGCGGTACGCGCCGGCTGCTGGCCGATGAGCTTGAGCACATGGAACCCGGCCGGGCTCTGCACCACATCCGAGACCGCGCCGACCTTGAGCCGCGCCACCGCGCCGCGCACCTCCGGCACCAGTTGCTGCAACGGCTGCATCCCCGAATCGCCACCGCGCGCGGCACTGTCGGGGTCCTGGGAAAACTGCGTGGCCAGGGCGGCAAAATCAGCCGGCGCGGCCTGGGCCTTACGGCTCAGTTCCTGGGCCTGGCGCCGTACGGCATCGAGGTTTTGCGGGTCATTCACCGCGAGGAAAATCTGGCTCACCTGGTACAACGGCGGCGTCACCCATTGCGCCTTGCCGCTGTCGTAGGCCTGTTGCAGTTCGGCGGCGCTGGGGTAGTCGGCCGGTACCTGGCTGACCGAGAGCATGTAGTCGCGAAACACGATCTGCTCGGCGGCGGCGCGGGTCTGCTGCTCCACCTCCGGGCGCTGGCGCCAGCCCTGGGCATCGGCCTGTTCAAGCACGGCTTTTTGCGCCAGCCTCGAGCGAATCCAGGTTTCCAGGGCGCCACGGTTGCCGCGCAGTTGCTCGCGGGATTCGGCCGGCAGGCTGGCCAGCACGCTTTTCAACTCCGCCAGGTCGATCTGCTGATTGCCCAGGCGCGCCACCGCTGGCCCGCTCGGCGCGGGATTGATCACCGGCGCCGGTTGCTGCGCCGCCACCGGGTCGCTGCCCGGCCGCAGGCTCAACGCCACGGCCACCACCAGCACAGCCAGCGCCCCCGCGCCGAGCATCAGGGTTGGCTTTTTCACAGCACCGCCGCCTCTTCACCCACCACGGCGGCCTGCAACTGCGCGGCCTGCTGGCTGTACTCACGCAAGTAAACGATAAACTCCTGCAACAGGCGGTCCCACAACTCCAACTGGCTGCGCAGGTGCGTGACGCCAACCCCGGCCACCACCACGTCCATTTCCATCAGCAGGAACTCGCCCTGCACCGACAACCGCGCAAAGCGCCGCGAGGCGTTCCATACCGGGGCCAGGCCTTCGGGCAACTCGCCCTGCACCCGCAGCGCGCAGCTGTAGGTGAAGTCCACATAGCTGCCCTGCTCCGCCGCCGGGTTGCCGAAGCGCACGGCGAAGCCGATGCCCTGGCTGGCGCTGAGCAACTGCACGATGCCGTTCTGTTCGCTCTGGTTAACCCGGTAGCCGGCGTCCTGCAACAGGTCGGTGAGGCTCTGGACGGTGACGCTGGTGATCAATTCGCTCATGGTGATCTCTTCCTTGTCTATCAGTGATTGGCGGCTGCCTGGGGCGCATCAAAACGGCTCTTGTACAGGTCGTCGCCAAAACCCTGGGCCAGTTCCTCGAACTTGACCCGTACGCTGCTGGCGAACGGCTGGCGAATGCTCATCACCTCGGCCACATCGATTTTTTCGTAGGCCGCGAGCAACTGCTGGGCCACGCCGTACATCTGTTGATTCTTGACTGAACATTGCTGCACTTGTGTGTCACGTTCACTTAAGGCCGCCTGCAGGCGCGCACGCTCGACTTCCTTGCCCTTGGCCAGCATCAGCAGTTCGTCATAGGCCTTCTTGAACTTGCCGATCTGCTCGTTGCTCGCCGCCACCTGGGCTTGCGCCTGGCTGTGCAGGCTCTGTTGCTGACCGGCCAGTTGCTCGGCGGTGCCACGGGCCTTTTCCAGCTCGGCCGTCAGTTGCTTGATTTGCGCCTGGGCCTGTTTGGCCTGGTTTTCGGCGGCCAGCCGTGCGGCACTGGCCTGGGCCTGTTCGCTTTGCAGCGCCTGCAATTGCTGGGTGGTGCTGCGCAATTGCGTGCGCAGGCGTTCCTCCATGCCTTCGGCCGACGCGCCGGTACTCACCAGCAGCAGTAACAGCGCGCAGATTCGTGTGTTCATGTGGCGTCTCCCTGCGCATTAAAAGCGCGTGTTGAGTTCCAGTTGCATCACATCGACTTCGAACGGCTGGCCATACACTTCGGAGGCGCTCAACCAACGCGCACTGGCGTAGATGTTCTTGTCGATACCGTAGTTGCCGCCGATGAAATAGCCCTTGGCGTTGGTGCCGCCCAGGTGGAACGACGAGTCGTTGAAGCCGTCGGGCAAGGCGTCGGGCTGGATGTACTTGTAGCCGGCCAACAGGTTCCAGTCGCCGCGCTTGCGCATCTCCAAGGCGCTGCCGAGGGTGAACGAGACCATCAGCGCATTGCCGCCACTTTCAAACTGGCCGTTGCTGTTGATGTTGTTGACGATCTCGCCTTCGCTGCGCTTGAGCATCTCGCCCTTGTCGTAGGCCAGGTTGTGGATGAAGTTGGCCTGGCTGCGCAGCTTGAAGTCGCTGGGCAGGTCGCTGTCCCACACCAGGTTGAGGTCCAGCACATCGAACTTGGACGCCAGGCCTACGTATTGCGGGTCGGGCGTGCGGACAGGATCAGCCGGGTTGGTGGTGTTGTTGCGCAGGTTGAACACCGTGTTGCCTTTTTGCATGAAGGCCACGCGCGTGCCGTCGGTGTCGCAACCTGCCGCGCCCTGCCAGGTGGAGCAAGGGCTGGAGCGCTCGCCTTCGATGTCCTGGAACTGGTAGTAAGCGGCCGCGAGTTTGAGGCGGTTGCTGCGGTTGATCTTCCAATCCGCGCCGATCTGCCCGCCAAACAGCCATTTGGTGTCGCTGTCTTCCTTGTCGATACCATTGGTGCTGGCGGTGTCGGAGGTGTACTCCACCGGGAAGGCGCCAAGGGTACCGAACAGGCCCCACTCGCTGTTGAGGCTGTGGTTGAAGATCGCCGCCACGCCGTCGAAGTTGAGGTCGTTGGAATACATCATGTCGGTGGAATAGAACGGGTTGCCGATGCGCCCGGCGGTCAACGTCATGTAATCGGTGGTTTTCCAGCTCAGGTAACCCTGGTCGAGCCAGATGTCCTTTTTGCCAAAGCCGCCGCCCAGGGTCTGGGTGGTGGACACCGGGTTATTGTCGGAGCCGGTGGCGATGCGAATGCCGGCGGTCCATTCCGGCGAAATCACCGCTTTCATGCCCAGGCGTGCACGCAGGCGGAACAGGTTCTCGCGGTCCTCGCGGGTGTTGAGCAGCGGTGGGAACTTGGTGTTGGAGTTTTTGTTGACGTCGTACGGGCCGGTGTCATTGAGCTTGGCAAAATCAGTGATGTTGTTGCTGTTATTGCCCGAGAAGTAGCGCGACTCGTCGCGCAGACGAATATCGCCATCAAAGCTGATGCGCGAGATCCAGTCGGGGAACGTATTGGGCTGCGCCCAGTTTTCCTGCTTGGCGGTGGACATGACTTCGGCTTTGACCTGGTCGCGGATCTGGTCGCGCACCGCCTGCGGCACGTACTGCACGCGCACATCCCCAGGCGCGGTCGCCGGGCCGCTGGCAACCACCGGCGCGGCATTGGCCTGGCGGGCCTGCTGGGCTTCCTTTTCGGCCTGGGCGATCAGCCCATTGGCGGTATCCTGGGTCAGCACACCTTGCTGCACCAGCAGGCGGATCAGGTTGATGGTGACGTTTTCCGAAGGCGCAACCGGGGCGGCCGCCGCCTGCCCGACCAGGGTCGCGATGACCATGCCAACCGCCAGGGTCAGTCGATTCACGGGGGAAATCATGTGTACGCAACTCCTGTAAAAAACCGTAGGTAAGAGGTTTCGTGCAATCAATCCGGGCGCCGGCCCTTGAGGGACAGGCGCATGGGCAGCGTCAGCGACGCCGGAGGTTTCTGGGTGGCGCGAGGCGCACGGATCAGCGCCAGCATCTGCGCGTCGGTGTCGGCATCCCCGCTGGACTTGGCCACCAGCGCCTTCGTCACCTGGCCGTCGGCGCCCAGCCACAGGTCGATCTGTATCGCAAAGGCCTTCTTGCGCAGCTCCGGGTCTTCGCGCATCAGGCGTTGATAGGTACCGGCCAGGTACTGCTTGTACGTGCCGGTCCCCAGCCCGCCGCCGCCACTGCCGGCCATGCCGCCGCCCTTGCCGGCACCGATGTTGAAGCCGTCGTTACCGGACTGCGCGTCGCCGTCGATCTGCATCGGGTTGGCCAGGTCTTCATTTGGTGAAGGCGGTGCTTCCTCGGCCGGCTTGACCTCTTCGGGCTCGGGGCTGGGCACCGGCTCCGGGACTTTCTCTTCAACCTGGGGCTCGGGCTCCTTGGGTTTTTCCGGGGGTGGCGGCGGCGGTGGCGGCAACGGAATAATCGTCGGCACCTTCGGCGCTTCACGGCGTACGCCACTCATGTCATTGGCCCACTGCCAGAGAAACCAGGCCGCCACGGCGCCCAGCAACAGCCCGGCGCCCCACTTCAACGGGCGCAACGGCGGTTTGTTCTTCACCGGCAATGGCGCGATCGGGATCTGTGCGGTCATCACTCAGCCCTGGCTCGGTTTGCCGGTGACCAGCCCGACCTGGGACAGCTCCAGCCGGCGCAGCAGGTCGAGCACCTCGATGACCTTCTGGTACTGCACCATCGCATCGCCGCGCACGATCACCGGGAAGTCCGGGTTCAGCGCTTTCTCGATGCGCAGGCGTTCTTCCAGTTCGCCGAGGGTCACCGGGTACGCGTCGAGGAACACCTGGCCGCCGTCATTCACGGAGATGGCCTTGGTCTTGGCCTCCGACAGCGACACCGAGGCGCTGGCCTTGGGCAGGTGGATCTGGATCCCCGAGACCTGGGCGGTGGCGGTGAGGATAAACATCACCAGCACCACCATCAGCACGTCCACCAGGGGCGTGATGTTGATGCTGTCGACGGCTGCATCATCGTCATCGTCGTGGGAGGTATTTACGGAAGCCATGGCGATTCTCCTCAGGCCGGAACCGATGCGTGATGGTCGCGGCGGTGCGCGGTTTCACTGTGCTGGCTCTCGCCGTGCATCTCCGCCAGACGGGTGATGAACTCGTCGACGAACACGCGCATGTCGGCGCTGACTTCCTTGTTGCGCGTGATCAGGCGGTTGTAGCCAAACAACGCGGGGATCGCGACGAACAGGCCCATGGCCGTGGCCAGCAACGCCGCCGCCATGCCGGGGGCGATGGCGTTGATGTTCACGTCGCCGGCCATGGCCGTGCCGAGGAACACCACCATGATCCCCAGCACCGTACCGAGCAGGCCGATGTACGGGCCGCCGGCGATGGCGTTGGACAGGGTCGACAATTTGGAACTCAGGGCCTGGTTCTCACGGGTGCGCACACCGTCCATGGAGCAGCGGATCGCTTCGATGGTGGCCGCCGACACCGACGAAGTGTCGGCGCCCTGGGCACGGCGGGTACGGATCTCCTTGACCGCCACCAGGTACAGGCGCCACAACGAAGAATGGCTCAGGCGCTCAGCCAACTGCGCATCGTCGGCATACATCTCCAGGCGCGTGCCGATCTGGGCGAAGTGCTCGCGGAACACTTCGTTGGCACTGCTGAGGCGGCTGACCTGGCGGTTCTTGCGCAACATGATGACCCACGACTGGAACATCATCGCCACCAGCACCAGGATGATCACCCAGGCGTCCACCGGCACGGCGTTGAGCAAAAAGCCCAGGCTGCCGAAGCCGAAGCCGGACTGTTCTTCATCCACGCCGTAGGCCACCAGTTTCGACTCGGCGCCCTGGGCGCTCGCGTCAGCCAGCAACAGCGCAGCCGGGCGCGCCACCTTGGACAGGCGCAGCTCATCCATGGCCCCGGCGAACGGCAGGTGCGCGCTGCCGGCTTCCGGCAGGTCGGCGCCGACCGCCAGCTGCGTGTTGAACCCAGGCATGGCCACGGCAAGCGTGGCGCTTTCACGGCCATTCACATACAGCGTGACCTTGTCGCCCTCGGCGGTGAACGCCAGGTGCTGCCATTGGCCTGGGTTCAGCGGTTGGGTCGACACCGCGCGCTGGCCGTCGATCTCCACAAACGGCGAGCCCTGGTTCAGGCCCAGCAACAGGCTGTGGGCGCCGTCACGCCGGGCCAGCACGATTTGCTCGCCACTGGCCTGGTCCAGGCGCAGCCAGGCGCTGAACGTGAAGGCAGCGCCGGCGGCGTGTTGCAGCGACGGGCTGGCCGGCAACAACAGCGGCTGGCCGCCGAACTGCAAGGCACGGCCGATCACGCCGTCGATGCTCGCGCCGGTGGCGTTCAACGCGGTGTTGGCGTAGGCCGTGGTGTCCCGTGGTGGCGTCGCGTTGGCGCCATCGAAGTGATAGAGCGCGGTGTAATTCGGATCGAACGTCAGTTGGCCATTGGCGGTGGCCGGGGCCTTCTGGTTGCCGTAGTACATCCAGAAGTCCTGGCGCTGGCCGCCTTCGACCTTGGGCACATCGACCCAGATCAACGCCATGCCCATCAACGGGTCGAAGCTTTCGATCTGGTGATTGAACACGGTCTTGTCATCGGCACTCACAAAGCGCAGGTCGGCGCCGTCGTCCTTGACCCCGTCAAAGGTGAAGTTGCCGGTGTGCAGGCGCACTAACAGTGCGGTGCGGCCCAGGGCCTGGCTGATCGCGGCGCCCTGGGCGGTGGTGTCCACCGAAATCTGTTTGCGGTAGTGCCAATCGTCCTGCCACCAGGCATGGGCAGTGGCCGGGAGCGCGAAGCCCAGGCAGATCAACAGGCTCAGGAATAGGCGTTGCATGGGTGAAGTCTCCGGAAGAAAAAGTCAGAAAGTCGCCTGCACACTGAAGTGCAGTCGCGAGTCCTGTTTCTGGGTGTTCGGTCCATCGAGCAGCGGGTAACCCCAATCCAGGCTGCCGGACAACCACTTGCTCAAACTGGCGCGGGTGCCCAGGCCGACACTGGCCAGGCTGTATTCGTCTTCCTGCTCGGGCAGCGGGTCGTGCAGGCGCATGCGCGCGCCTTCGGCGAACGCATAGAAGCGCCACTCCTGCACATAACTGCCGAGGAACTTGGCCAGGGACGGCGTGCGCAGTTCCTGGGAGAGCAAATAGCCCTCGTCCCCGGTGCGCTCGGCCGCCAGGTAGCCGCGCACCGAGGTGGCGCCGCCGGCGGAATACTGCTCGTTGGACACCAGCGGCCCGGAGGCCAGCTGGAAAGCGCCCTTGGAGGCCGACTGCCAATCGTTGGCGAAGGTGTAGGTGTAATTCAGGTCGCCCTTGAGCACGGCAAAACTGGCACTGGCCTTGTAGCGCTTGTAATCGAATTCTTCGGCGTCGCTGCCGTAGCCAAAGAATGCGCGCGTACCAACCACCAGGTTCAAGCCCAACCCCAGCTGGGATTGCTCGGTGTAGCGATAGCCGTTGTAGCCCAGGGTGAACGGCGCGTACTTGAGCGGCACCTGGTCGCTGCTGGCGCCGAACTTCATCTGCTCGTCGAAATCCTTGAAGTCCACACCGAACGAAAACGAATTGGCCCAGTTGCCCGTCGCCGGCAAGCTGTAGATGGCGGACACGCCGTAGGAATGGCCCTTGCCCAAGACGTTGCTGCCGCCGATGGTGGCGATGTTGCTGTCGGACTGGTAACCGGAGAACTGCAAGGTCCAGCGTTCGTTCAGCGGCGCACTGTAGGAGCCCGACCAGACCTTGGCATTCTCGGTGTCCTGGGGCGCGGTGAAGTAGGTCAGGGAAATGCTGTGGCCCAGTTGCCAGAGGTTGTCGTAGCCCAGGGTGGCGACCGAGCGCAGCTTTTCGGTGTCGGCGCTGTAGTCGTTGTTCAGGCCGAGGCTGGCGTGCCAGGGGTTCTGGTCTTCGACCTGCAGATCCACGTCCATGGTGCCCGGGCGCTGGCCTTCGCGGACCAGTGGCGTGACCTGCCGACCGGCACTGCGGTTGAGCCCGACCAACTGGGTTTGCACCGTGGTGAAATCCGGCACCGCGCCTTCCTTGAGCCCCGGCACTTCCTCGCGGATCTCCACCGGCGAGTAGTGCTTGGCGCCGACCACACGCACGCGGCCGACCTTCGTCTCGCTGACCTGCAGATAGACGATGCCGTCATCGACCTTCTGTTCCGGCAGCTCGACAAACACCGACTGGTAGCCACGCGCCTGGTAGATCTTCTGCAACGCATCGCGCGCGCCTTCGATATCGTCCAGGGTCTTTTGCGGGCCGAGAAACGGGTACACCGCCTCCTCGATCGTCGCCGCATCGAGCACGGTATTGCCGCGCACGAAGTACTCGTTGACGTCCACCTTGCGCGCCGGGGCCTCATCGCCCTCCTCGGCCCACACCGCTTGCGCCAGGACGCCCAGCGTCAGGCAGCACAACGCCAGCGTTGATTTGAACAGATGCTCCACACCGCCCCCTAACTGTCTAAGATTTTGCGCCGTCGCCGATTGCACGGCGTCTGGCCTGCTCAATTGCTGCTGGTCGAAAGATGGCTGTGCCGCGCCAGCCAGGTGTGCAGCAAGGCGAAGTTCAGGGAGAACTCCGGCATGTGCAGCAAGGCGCCACAGAACACTTCACCGATGATGGTCTGGATCAACTGCACGGCCTGCGGGTTGTTCAACAGGCTGGCGATGTCGCGCTGCAAAGCGTGGATGCTCCACACCTTCTGGTTCAGCTCCAGGCCGACGAACCAGCGGAACAGCAGGTTGTAGTTCAGTTGCTCGTGCAGCTGCTGTTCGCTGGGCACCGAATACAGCAGTTGCAGCAGCAGGATCTGCACCACGGTCTGCGGCGCGATCGACATGCCCGGCGCGACCTGGAGCAGGTCGCGATGCTGCTCGAGCACCTCGTCGATCTGCGGGCGCAACAACACCAGCGAATGCCCCGCCGGGATGTAGCTGGACACTTCCTTCAAGGCGCCCTGCCAGTCGTCCTGGGAGACGATCCACACCCACGGCGCGCCGTAGCGGTACACCGAAACCGGCTTCTTGCGCGCAGCCTCAACGATCTTCGACAGGCGCTGGTCGAGCTCCTGCATGCCTACTTTCGAGTAACGTTCCATAGTTCCCATTGCCCCACTCCTGGCGTCCCGCTGACGGCTGGGGAGGCGGCTCGTGGCGGCCTCCAGCGCGTTACATAGGCAAGACGGAAGTGGCGATGAGCTACCGAACTTTTGTCATGAAAGCTTCATTTTGGATTGTGAGGGGGGCAATTTTTCCGGGGGCTGCAATGGCGGCCCTAGAGCTGAGCGAGTTGTGCCCGGTGTACTCGGTTGGAAATGTGGGAAGTTGCCCGGCTGTAGATCTCGTGGGCACCGCTAATCCCCTGTGGGAGATGTCGAGCTTCAGCGAGGCTTCGATGGCGGCGGCACAGTTGATAGAGGGGCTGGCTGACCCACCGCGATCGGGAGCAAGCCCCCTCCCACATTTGAGCTCGGTTGGCAGGTGGGAAGTTGCCCGGCTGTAGATCTCGTGGGCACCGCTAATCCCCTGTGGGAGATGTCGAGCTTTAGCGAGGCTTCGATGGCGGCGGCACAGTTGATAGAGGGGCTGGCTGACCCGCCGCTATCGGGAGCAAGCCCCCTCCCACATTTGAGCTCGGTTGGCAGGTGGGAAGTTGCCCGGCTGTAGATCTCGTGGGCACCGCTGATCCCCTGTGGGAGATGTCGAGTTTTAGCGAGGCTTCGATGACGGCGGCACAGTTGATAGAGGGGCTGGCTGACCCACCGCTATCGGGAGCAAGCCCCCTCCCACAGTTTTGACCGAATCACACCCCACAACACCGGTCGATTATCAGGTCGCCGCCCCTCTGATCCGCCAAAAAAATGGGGCGATCACTGATCGCCCCGAACGGTACATCGAGAGGTCCTTCTGAAGTTCTACAAACTGATCTGCTTGCGCTCCTCATCCGTCAACCGCGCCCGCGCCTGTTCACTCAGCGGCCCCGCGCCCAGCACCTGCACCGGGCTGTCGGGGTTGTAGCCCGAGGTTTTGCGAGGTTCCGGTTCACGCGGCAACGGCTCGGTGCCCAGGCTCAGCACCTCCACGGTCATGATCGACGGCCGGCCCTGTTTGGCCGCCGCCTGCTGGCTGCGCGCCGCGTCTTCTGCGGCCTGGGACGCCGCCGCTCCCGCCGCGCTGGCCGAGCTCATGGCGCCGGTGTTGACGGCGGCCGACACCGGCACCCCGGACGACTTGCCCTGGGTCTGGATGTTCGCCGCGTTCACCACCCGCAGGGCGGCGATGTTGACGTTACCCGATACCCGAATGCCCGCCTCCCCCGCATCGATGGTGCCCATCGGCGCGATCAGGTCGATATCCCCCGCCGGCACTTCCGGGATCGGATTCAGCGTGGCGATCCCCGCACCGGTGCTCGGCACCGACGGCGACAGGCTCACGTTGCCCCAGTTGTCATAGACGCGCTTGGGCGGGGTGTACACCACGGTAGTCTTGGAGCCGCGACCGGCGTTGATGTCGCCCTGGGCGGTCCAGGCCAGGATCGAGCCGCCGAAGGTGGTCATGATGCGGCTCTGGCCGAGCAGGATGCTGCCCAGGGAATACAGCTGGATATCCCCCGAACCCTGGGTGATCAGACCCGCTGTCGACGGCGGCGCCGCGCCTTCGATGCCGAAGGTCTGGCTGCCGCCAGGGGTGAGCATCTGGATCGAGCCACCGGCATTGGTGTGTACGCCCGAGCCGTTGAACAGTGTGATGTCGCCTTGGTAGGTGATCGCGTTACCGGCCACGTCCTTGTCCGGGAACAGCGCCGCAATCGCCGCGCGACCGCGCAGGTAACTGCCCTGGCGCACGCTGCCGTCCTGGTTGTACTCGCGGCCGGCGGCCTTGAGTTCGGCGAAGTACACGTCGCGGGCAAATATTCGTTGCTGCTCGGCGGGCAGCGCCGCGTAGTAGGCGCGGGCCTGCTCGCTGTCGCCGACAAAACCGAAGCGCTCGGCGAGCCAGGCAACCAGTTCGTTTTCGTACGTCTTGGCGACCTTGGCCCCCTGCAACGACTCGCCCGCTTGTGCCTGGTTGACAGGGTTCAGGTAGCGCTCGACAAAACGCTGGTAATCCGGCCCGTTGGCACCGACACCGGCCTGCATCACAATGCTCGCGCCGGGGCGGCTATCGCCTGGCAATACCCCACCGAGGCTGGTCACGCTGTACTCGCCCGCAGGTCCCGTCATCAGGATATTGCGGCCTGCCGACACGTCCAGCAGGCCAGGCCCGGCCACCTCGAAGTTGCTGTAGAGAATGTCGCGACCGGCCGACACGATGGAGATATCGTTGGCGTTTTTGTGCAGGAACAGATTATTGCTCGAAGGCGCGTCCGTCCTGTCCACACCAAAACTACGCCCACTGCTGACGATATCCCGTCCGGCCATCATCCGGACCGGGCCATTCCCTTCATACCAGGTCTCGCCCTCATGCAGGGATCCAGGGTCACTGCTGAACGTGATTATCCGACCACTGCTCACCCCGACCAGGTCCCCGTCTATCGCATAAAAACGCGCCGGCTCAGCACTGCCAGCGGATGACGCGGCTGCCGTGCCGGAACCGAACGCCAACAGCGACAGGCTGACCAGGCTACCCGTGGGCGGCAGGTTGCTGACCACTACAGCATTGCCAATACGGGCCTGGTACGCAGGGTTCCAAGGGGTTGCCATCGCACTCGGCGCCGCCCCGGACTGGCTCACGGCCATGCCACCGGCGTAGATCGAGCCCTGGGCGAGGAACTGCAACTGGCCGGCCGGCCCGGGAGCCAACATCAGGGGGTCTGTGTAGTTGAGGTCAGAGTTCTCCTGCGCACGGGCCGCTTTACCGTAATACAGACTGCCGCCGGCCGCCGTTGCCCTGACGATTGACGGGTAGGCCACAGCCAGGTCAGCCGGCGTGTCGGGCAGGCTGACGGGGGTCAGGTTACCGCCCAAGGAAAACAGATCAATAGCCGTGTCCTTGGTCCACAGGGTAAACCAACTGCTGCCGGTGCCGAGGGTGGTGCCTTGTGCAAAAGGCGAAGAATGGCTAACCGGCACCCGGCCCGGGTCTTCGACGGTTTTCACCACCTGGTCACCCAGGGTCTGCACGTTGAACGTGGCGTCACCCGGCACCAGGGTCAGCCCACCGCGCGCCACGCCACGGGTCGAGACCAGCGGGTCGAAGGCACGGGTCTCGCCCGGGCTCTGTTCGGTAGAGGTTGCCCCGTACAGCAAATCGACGCTGCCCACACTGGCGCTGCGCAACTGCACATCACCACGAAGATTGACCAGCATGCCGTCACGATGGTCCGCATTGGCAACGACAACACTGGCAGGGTTCATGCTGCCACCGATGCGCACCCGCAGATCGCCCCCACCGGTCACTTGCAGGCTGCCATCGCTGGCGACCCTGCCCGTGCTGCCCACTGCCAGGACCAGGCCTTGGCTATGGGGGTTTACGGCATCGTTGCCGAAGCCATAACCCAGGGTGTTCAAGACCCCGGCGTCGCCGCCGACATTGACAGCCAGGTCGCCACCGCCCAGGGTGCCGAAGCCGGTGAAACCCAGCATTTTGTCCGCGCCTGCAGCCGCTGCGGTGTAACTGCCGAAATTGATCCACCAGGCGCTCGGTTGAGCCTGGCCACCCGTCGCCACATCGCTGCTGCCCTGGCGCCATAGCCAGTTGCCGATTGCCGCCGAATCGAACCCGAGATCCTTGGGGTTGGGTCGCCCGATGTTGCTCTGGGCGATGCTGGTGATATCACCGGTCAAGTCACCCCCGGTATTAATCGTCAGATTGCCCCCGGCCTCTGGATACCAGGCCCGGTACAAGCTCGTGGACGAGCCGTTGACGAACTGCTCGAACAGGCTGCCAGGATCACCCAGCACGGTGGCCCCCTGCTTCGCCTTGGGCTGATTGTAGGGGTCGCCCTGGAAGGTGCCGGCAGAAGACGTACCGGCGGTGTACACCCCATACAACGAGTCCATGCTCAGGTTGCCCGCGCTCAGCAACTCCAGATCGCCGGTCCCGGTGCGGATCACGCTCAAGCGCGTGCTTGCCGGTGCAGCGGCGTATTCCTGCGGGTTTTTCATCTGGCAATACGTGGGGCTCGCGCACAGTTGCTCCACGGTAATTTGACTGAAACTGAACGCCAGCGCCTCGGTGACCTCGTCCCCCGCCTTTACGATGATGCCCTTCCTCGCGAATCGAGCGACTGCCGCCGGAGTGAATATGTAAGCACCCGTGGTCTTGCAGAATTGCGGGGATGCACCGCAGAAATCATCGATTGAGCCCTTATTGAGGCCGTCGAGCACACGCTGGTCGATCGGATCACCGGCCTTGACGGTCACCCCGACGCCCGCCAGGTACGTGACCCCGGCAGCCGTCCAGGTTTCCACGCCACGGGGTGGTAATGCCTTGGCGAACATGCCGTAGTGAGTGTCCGCCAGATGCAGGTCGCCGCTGCGCGGGTGCGCTTGCAGGATGCGACTGTCGGCAGCCTCGGTATCGGCGCCCGCGACCAGGCGCAGCGACCACGACTGGGTGCCTTCGGCAAGCATCGGCGAGATCGCCCAAAGCTGCCCGGCCGCACCGGCGCGCAACGCCACCGACTGGACCCCGGCAGGCAACTTGACATCCGTGCCGGCAGGGATCAACGCACCTTTGGGCAAGGCCTTGAGGCCATCGAGCAGCACAATGTTAGTGGTCAGGCCTGCCTGGTCCACGCTTGGCAGCGGTACGCCCTTTGGCCAGGTCATGCTTTGCAGCACGGTACCCTCGGTCAACAGCGTACCGGCGCCCAGTTGCGTACCCGCCACCAAGGTCTGCGCCTCGCCGAGCAAGGTACCGGCGGCAAACAACAGAGTGCCGCCGGCATCGCGCACATCGGCCGCGACGACGCTGCCCGCAGGCAATACCAGGTCCTGGCCCAACGTCGCGGCCACTGGCAAACGCGTATTGGCGGCTACGGTCAGGCCCTTGATCGGCAGGTCATAGTTAAGGGTCGCGCCGGCCGGGAAGGCGGTGCCGTCGGCCAGGGTCACGCCGTTGCCAGGCACCACCACCGTGCCGCCACGGTAGTCGATACCCGGCAACAGCACCCAGCCCTTGTCATCGGCAGACGCCGACGGCGGTGCGAAGCCGTCGTTGATGCTGCCATAGATATTCAGGTCACCCCCGGCGCGCAGGGTCAGGCTGCCGGATTCACCCGAGCCGTAGACGGCATTATCCTGCTGGCTATGGGGGTTGAGGCTGGCGTAACGGTAGCGGGACAGGTCCACGTCGCCCTGCACGACCAGGTCGCCGTCCGCCGTCTTGCTGACGATTTCCACGCCAGGGCGCAGGTGGAAAGCATCGGCGTAAGTGGCGTTGTTCAATCCGGCGAGTTTGTTTTGCAGCAGGTTGCTGTTCTGCAACGCCGCCTTGATAAAGGCGTCGCTCAAGGCGTGCTTGCCATCCAGGTAACCCTGGGTGATTTCCTGATACGGCTTGCCGCTGGCGGTAGGGTCGGTTTTTTCCGGGGCGTCGTCGTAGGTGATCATGCCGTTGAGCGCAATCGAACGCGCGCCTTGGATAGTCAACTGCCCACGGGCGTCGATGGCGATGTCATTGCCGCCCACTCGCGGCGCGTTGAGCTCCAGCGTACCGCGGCTGCGCCCGTCATTGCCGGTCGCAGCAGTACCGTGACGCAGGTCGATACGTGCCCCCTCGGCGAGGGTCAGCTGGCCGTCACCGGAGCCCAGCACCACCATGGCGCGGTTGGGCGAGTCGATGATCTTGCCGTAGCTGTCCACCCGCAGTTTGCTGCCATGGGCGTCTAGCACCGCCGTGCCGTCGAGAGTCAGGCCGTGCTTGCCGGCCAGGTTGATGCTGCCGACCCGCTCACCGCTGGCGTCCACCAGGCCATTCACACGCAGGCTGCCGTTATCCATCGACACGCTGATGGTGCCGGCCTTGAGCCCGTTGCCGATGGTCAAGTCGCCCTGCTTGAGCTGGAAGCTGCGGGCACCGAAGACCGCGCCCTGGTTGAGGCGCTGGTTAAGGTCGGCGAACTGCTGGTCCAGGGAACCGCTGCCGCCCAGGTGCTGGGCCTGGAGTTCCACGGTAGCGGCCTGGTAGGGCATCGAGGTGCCGCCAGCCGCGTAATAACCGCTGCTGCTGCCAAGGATCCTGCCTTGCAGGTCGACGGTCCCGGCCGCCGCATCCGTGGCCACGGCCCGCAATTTACCCGCCTGGTTGTGCTGGGCCGACAGGTCGATGGTCGAGCCCGCCGCCTGGCGGATATTACCGCTGCGGCTGTCCAGCAACACATCGCCGCCCCAGCCGTACTGGGTCACATCGTTGAAGGCAATGGCGCGGCCGGCCACGTCGATCAAGGCGTCATCGGTCAAGACCACATCGCCCCTGGCGCTGAGGCTGACCTTGCCGCTGGGCAACACCACCGCAGCGGCCACGCGAATGCTGTCGCCTTGCAGGGACAGCTCGGCCCCCTGGCCGTTGGCCGTGCCACGAGGGCCGGCCGACGCGCCGATATCAATCGCACCGCCGGCTTTGATCGTGTTCACCGAGCCGGCCTCACCGGTCATCAACGGTGTACGGATCGTCAGGTTGCCGCCGCTGTACTGGAAGCCGTTGACCGGGTCATACGCGCCCTGGCGCTGGTACACCGACAGGCTGCCCTTGTGGTTGGCGGTGATGCGTTCGCTGGCGTTGAGGTTGACGTTGGCGAACCCCAAGGCCAGGCGGTCGAAACGCTTCACCTTGCTCGTCTGGCCGAACTCGCCATAGCCGAATTCGATACGCTCGGCGTTGATGTCCAGGCGTCCACTGCCGGTGCCCGCGCCGCCCGTCACCACCGCGCCAGGGGCGTTGGTGGCGCCCAGCCAGATCAGGTTGGCGGTGTGGATCGTCGCCACATCGTTGGCCGCCCCGGCGCCATACATCGCCGGGGTGGATAGCATCAGGTTGTTCAGCAGTGATTTGCCGGTGACGGGGTCATAGGTGTCCAGGGACGTGGTGCCGTAGAAATTGAAACTGTCACGGGCCGACAGTTGCAGGGTTTCCAGGGCAGGCGCGCCGAATTGCGTGTCACCGCGCAGCAGGCGGTCGAGCAGCGCCTGGGTCAGGGTCAGGCCGGCCGGCACGCGGTTTCCGGCAGCGGCGAGGGCTTCGGCGCTGCCCAGGTTGATGGTGCTGACACCCAGGTTGAGGTGACGCGTGCCATAGCGCACCTGGTCGCCCAGCTGGAAGGTACTGTTGGTCAGCGCCACGATGCTGCCATCGGAGTACAGGCCGGTCTGGCCGCTGCACGTGCCGCCGTCGCAGGCGCCGATGTTAATCCCGCCGCTGACCCCGTCTGGCGACGGCGCACTGACCACATTGAGCAGCCCGTTGGACACCGCCAGCATGTTGGCAACCCGATAGATAAACCCGTCACGTGCGTCGTAACTGGCCTTGCCGCGGCCCAGGGTGTTGATCGAGGCGCCCTGCTCCACCACGATTGCGCCGGTGTCGCTCACCAGAAAGACTTCAGGGGCCGCCAGTGTTGCCCCTTCGCGCAGCGTCACCGTGCTGTTGGCACCATTCGCGCCGGATGCCAGGTTGATAAAGTTCCCGGACTGGCCGTACTCCACCACCGTCATGCCGCCCACCACCAGCCGCGATGCACCCAAGGCATTGAGGGTGTCGGCCTTGAGCGTGATGCCGGCGAAGTCTGTAGTGGCGGACTTGCCCGCGCCGATCACTTCGATACCCTGCCGGGTTGGGTCCAGCACTGCCACCGTACCGCCGTAGCCGCCTGGGGCGGCATCGAAACGGCCGATGCCCTCGAACGAGAAGGCATCCGCACCCGCACCGGGGCGCAGCGACAGTTTCAAGGTTTTGGCGTCGGCTTCCAGCATCGGCCGGGGCACGCCGATCCGGGCTGCATCGGCCCTGGCAAACTGGGCGTAGCTGGTTTCGTTGTATTGGGAGTAACGGCGCAGGGTATCGGCCGAGGTCAGGATCAATTGGCTGGCGACGCTGTTGCTGATCCCCGTGTGGGCAATCGACAGCTGCCCCGAGGTGGCCCACGAGCCATTGCGCATCAGCGTGGTCGCACCATCGCCGCCAAGCCCGGCCAGCCCATTGATTTCGACGCGGAAGGCCCCCGGCATCAGGGCATAGGTCGACGGCATCAGGGTGTAGGTGCCCGCCGGTAACCCCGGCACACCAGCGCCGATGGTGATCTGCTGGCCGATCAACGGCGCCACGGCACCGCCCTCCGCCGCCACCGGCGCCGCGCCTGGCTGTACCCCGGGCACAATCGCATAGATCGGGTTAGTGGACAGCCCCGGCAGCACAAACCCGCCGTTGGCGCCGAACTGCACCAGCGGGTTGTAGCGCGCATCGGTGGAACCGCCGCGCCCGGAGATGAAGCCGGCGCCCAGCAGTTCGCCACCGCCGGAGAGGTCCAGCGTGGCATCCGGCTGCACGGCGACGGTGGTACCGCCCAGAATGACGCCGACGCTCAAGTCGCTGTTCAGGTTGGCCACCCCGCCCTGGCCGATAAACGTGACCTTTTGACCGTTGTAGCGGTACTCCTGGCCATCCAGCGTGCCGCCATAGGGCAGCACCAGCCCCTTGCCACTGACCGAGGTGATACTGCCCGGCAACAGTTGCACCAGGTTACTGCCCATGCTGCCGATATCGATCAGCCCCAGCGGCGCCCGCACCACACCGCCCTGGCGAACCGTGGCGGCGCCCAGTTGCAGGCGGCCGAACGCCGAATAGGGAATGGCGGCGTCGGCCGTGCCGGTACGGCCAATGGTCAACGTACGCAACGGGTCGAACAGGATATCGTTGATACCTGCCTCACCCAGGTAGCCCGCGATCACCCGCGCGCCGACCTGTGTGCCGGGGTACAACTGCGCCGCGCGCAAGGTCATGTCGCCCTGGGTCAGCAATTGGGTGCTGATACCCAGGGCGACTCCGTTCTCATTGGCCCCTGCCAGAAACCGCAGGTCACCCTCGCTGGTCAGGTTGACCTGGTCAAAGCCACGCCGTTCCATATCCAGCAGGCTGCCATCCGCCTGGCGCAGGCTACCCTTGACGCCAAACAACACGCTGCCGCGCACATCGATCAGGTTAGCGCGGGCGTTGAACTGAGCGGCGGTTTCACGCTGGGACGGGACAGGCAGCACAATCGCCGGACGCACATACCCGTCCCGGCCTGGCGTGTTGACGCCAGCCAGCAATAGATACGGTGCAGCCAGGTTGACCCGGGTGTTGTCAGCGGCATTTTCACTGAGGCCGAAGGCCGTACCGAACAGCCGCAGACTCTGGCCCAGCGTCAGCGAAACATCGCCATCGGCACTGATGAGCCCGTTGCTCATCAAGGCCAGGTTGTCAAAACCGCCCGCGCTGACCTGGTCCACTCCCAGACGCCCATGGCCGTACTCCAGGCTGCCGGCAGCCTCCTGCGGCGTACCCGCCAGGTCGTGGCGCTGGTGCGTCTGGCTGATCAGCAATTCACGGCCTTTGAGCACCTGATCAACCACGGTATTAAGTGTGTAGAGCGGGCTGTCCAATGCGACCGCGAGACTGCCGCCCGCAGCACCGGCGCCCCCCGCCCTGGCGACAAAGCTGCCGTCCAGGTACAGGCCGTTATTGGACGCCAGGCTGATACTGCCGCCATTGCTGGCCTGGCGCACCATGCCCTGCCCTGGAACATTCAGCAGGGCCTCGGTGCCGGAGGCATCCAGGCGCGCACCTTCACGCACCACCACAAACACGTCACTGGCCGTGGCCACCCCGGTCTGCAGATCGAGCGTGCCGCCGATAGTGATGGTACCGCCGTCGCGGACCAGGCCATACGCGCGGCCAAGGTTGTCAACCGCCGTGGCAGCACGCGCTGCGACATCGATCAGCGCATGCTCTCCGACCCAGATGGAGCGACCATGGCCAGCCGCATTCACATCCTCGGCAGACCCAGCCTTGATGCCCCCCAGGGTCACGCTGCCACCCCAGGCGTTCAGCGTGCCGTCCATGTTCAATTGGCCAACGCTGCGCAGGCTGATGGCCTGGCCGGGGTCGACATTGATGACCGCGCCCTGGCCCACCGTCAGGGCAGTGGTTGCCAGTTGTTCGGCGGTGGAGTCGACGTAGCCCGCGTTCAGGCTCAAGCCGGCGCCACGGCGCTGGGTCAGCAGGCTCCTGGTCGGATCTTCCTGATAGAGCATGGGCGTCCAGCGCTCCAACGCACTGACCGGATCGCTGCCGGTGGCGATCGACGACGCCTGTGCGCCCAACCGATACACCGGGACCGTGACATCGACTTGGGTACCGTCGGTGACGATCAAGCCCTCGTTGCCGGTGATGTCGTAGGCCGAAAAACCTTTATTGAAGAAGTCAGCGGCCAGTTTCAGGGTGTCGGCATCCGCCGCAAGGGGGCTGTCGCCGATCTGCACCTTGCGCGCCTGCAACGCCAGGGTGCCGCCGCCGGTGACGCCATAGCCGCGCACCTCGCCGTCCAGTCCCAGGGCGCCGAGTGCGCCCAGGGTCACGTTGCCGCCCTTGCCGCCGGTGAGCCGGCCATCCACGCCGAGGGTGCCGCCGGAAGAGGCGTCCACCACGCTGCCGGCCATCAGGTGCACGTTGCCCGTGCTGCGCAGCGACACATTGCCACCGTTCACATAGGCCACGCCGGTGCTGTTGGCCGCGTCCAGCAGCAGGTTATTCCAGCGCCCGCTGGCATCCAGCTTGACCCCGGCGGCGACCGTCACACTGCCGTCGCCCGGCAGGATCGTGTCCTCGACAGCGCCGTCCTTGGTCGGATCGACCTGGCTGAGGATGTTCCCGGCCTGGAGGCTGCCACCGTGGGCCGTCAGGTTGGCATTGATGGTGACGCCAGGCCCGAGCAGGGTGATAGCACCACCGTCCGCCACGTTGAGTGCACCGTTGACGCTGACCTGCTGGTTGGCGGCGACCTTGATTGCGCCCAACTGGAAACCGTTGAGCTGGTCACTGTCGAGCACGATCTGCCCTTGGCGATCCGCTGGCAGCGCCGTCGTGAGGTCCAGGCCATCGGCGATTTTCTGTGTATTGCTGTCGATCAGCACCTGCTCGGTGCTGCCGGTCAGCGCATAGCGCAGGGTGCCGGTGGTCTTGTTGTAGACCGGCGTGTAGCCGCCAATGATCAACTGCGCGCGCTGGGCCATGGCCTTCTGCGACTGCTGGTAACCGTCAAGGTTGATGTTCGGTGCCTGGGTCTGGCGATCGCCCTGGAACACATCGCTGACCACCTGGCCTTCCAGCACCGCACTGGTGGTACCGACCACCAGCTTGCCGGCATCGCGGCCCACGGTATAACCGTTCTCGTAACGGCGCTGCTTGGCGATCATCGGGTTGTAGTAGAAATCGGTCTGGCCCCAGCGCTTGCTGGTGTCTTCATAGCCCTTATAGAGCCCGGAATAGAGAATGTCGCCGGGCGCGTTGGACAGCTCATACAAACGCCCGTCCGGGCCCTTGAGCCAGGTCTGCTGGATATACCCGGCCTGCACATCCACGGTGCCGCCCGACAGGTTGATCTGCGCACCCTTTTGAGTCACCACGTCCTGGCCGGTAAAGGTCACGGTACCGCCCTGGGCCATCCACTCGCCCACCGAGTGGCCCTGGGTGCCGAGGTAACCGCCAACCTCCAGCACGCCGCCGGCGGTGTACCAGCGGTCCGTGGCATAGCCGTTGGTACCGGCCGGCACAAACACCAGTTCGCGCAGGTCGACCCACACATCGTTGTTGATCAGCTTCCCGTCTTCACGGTTGACCGGTGCGTCGCGTTGCTCGTTGCCCTGTACGTTGATCTTGATGTTGTTGGCTTCCATCGACACCTTGACGCCCACCGCGCCGGACACGTCGATCATCGCCCCATCGCGCACCAGGCTGCGCCCGCCCGCGCTGACCGCGACCTGGCCACCGGTCGCCAGGGTGATCGAGCCTTTCTGGAAGTCCACGGTGCCGCCGCTGACGATCTCGATACGCGACTGGTCGGTACGATCGGCCACGGCGCTCAAGTGGTTGAATTGCTCGGTGATCAGGTTGGCGGGCTTGCCATCGAACGAGGTCAGACCATTGTTTTTCTGGGAATTGAGGGCGCTGCTGCCGCTGGCGTCCAGCAGGATCGCGGTGGTGCTGCCCTCGCCCAGGGTGACGCTGCCAGTGGTGTCACTGGCCGCGTTGAGCAAGTGGAGGGTGCCGCGTGTGTCCACCGAGGTGCTGGTCAGGGCCACACCGTTTTGCTGGACCTGGTGGCCGGTCAGGGTGATGTCGCCGCTGGAGGCCATGATCAGGCCGCTGTTGGTGACCTTGCCCGCAGTGCTGTCGGCGTTGAGGGCCGTCGCGACTTCATTGCCACGGGTGGTGGAGCGCTCGTTGCCGGCGGTGCCGACGCCTTTGCGGATATAGAAGCTGTCGCCGGCCGCCAGGGTCGTCTGGCCTTTGGCAGTGATGAGCGTACCGGCGTTTTCAACCTCGGTGCCGAGCAGCAAGGCATAGCCGCCGGCATCGGTAGACGTGGCGGCGTTGTGGGTCTGGATCAGGGCGCCACGTTGCACCTCGACCTTGCCTGCCGCGTCGGTGAAGGTCGGTTGCGTACCGGTGGTATCGACGTAGAGGCCACGCTGGGTGAACTGCTCATCGGTGATGTTCGCCGCCGCTGCCACCAGGTTGCGCACATTGACCTGGCTGGTGCCGCTGAACACCACGCCGTTGCGGTTCATGATCATCACCGTGCCGGCGCCGTTGATCTGGCCCTGGATCTCGCTGGGCCGGGCATCGGGGTCGTTGACGCGGTTGAGCACGGCCCAGTTGGATTGCTGCTGGAAGTCCACCGTGGTGTTGCGCCCGACGTTAAACGTCTCCCAGTTGAGGATCGCCTTGTCGGCGGTCTGCTCGATGCTCACCGTGGTCTTGCCGCCGGCCTGGGTCTGGGTCGGCGCCTTGGCGTTGGTCCAGCCCTGGGTCAGGCTGTTGTCCACCTGCAAGCCGCCCTTGCCCAAGCCATCGGGAATCGTCGACACCTGGCCGAACGCTGCCTGGCGCCCCGCCGCTTGCGCGGCCTGTTGCGCGGCAATCGCCGCGACACTGGTGTTCAGCGTGCTGATGGAACGCGCCAACTGTTGGTTGACCCGTGCCTGCTGGTTCAGCGTCGGAACCCCTGGCACCTGCCCGGCACTGAGCCGCGCCGCCGTCGCCGCCTGGGTCGCGCCCTTGTCGGCAAACCAACTGGAACTGAACGCCGTAGCCGCATGGGCATTGCCCGCCACCATCAACAGGGCGATGGCCTGGGCCAGTGGCTTGAGGCGCAGGATCGTCTCTTGGGCTTTCAGGTTAACCGGTGATTTGCAGCGGACCATCGGGGATCTTCCTTCTTTGTTATCACGCAGGGAGCAAGACACGCTCACGTATGAGGGTTAGGCGGTTGGCGAGGGGCGCGACTGAACTTCTGTCATGCAAAGTTCACATACGGCTGCTAACGCAAAAAAATCAGCAACGGCATAGGCCGTTGCTGATCAGGTGTTGCGGGTCGTTGAACGCTTGGGTTACAGCGGACGACCGATGCCGTTGCAGACGCTGGTGTTGCCGATGCCTTGCGCGCTGGAAGCGGTAGCGAAGGTGTCGGTGATCGCTTGTTTCCAGTTGCTTGGCAGTGGTACGAAGCGGTTGGCGCTGATGGCAGCGTCGTTGTTATCAACGCTGTCGTAGTGACGCAGGAAGAAGTCTTGCACTTGAGTGGTTTGATTAGCGTCGGCGTAGCACTGGCTGAAGATCACGTTGGTGAAGCCCAGGATCGGGTAGCCGGTAGTTGGGTAAGCAAAGGTAGCTGAGCCGCTCGCGGTGGCAGCAAATACTGGGACCCAGTTGTCTTGGTTGGTGGCGTCGATGAACGTGCCATTAGGGCGGGCTTGGGTTGGAGCAAGGATCTGACCGATAGCGGCCGACACGTTGGCAGGCGCAGGCGAAACACCGGCAACCTTGGCGACTTTGGTGGCGTCATCCAGACCGGCCAAAGTAGTCGCGGCGTAATCCGGGCTCATGTAGGTGATACCACCGTCCGTAGCGTTCAGCGCAGTCATCACGCCTTGGCTGCCGGTCGCGGCCACGGAACCGGCCGGCACGCTATTGGCCACGTTGCCGTAGCTCGACGAGAAGGTGGTGGTGATGGCGAACGTTTTGGCTTCGCTGCACTTGGCGTTCAGGAAGCGGGTGAAGAGTTCAGTGGTACCGCTGGATTCACTGCGGTAAACAACTTTGATCACACCTGTGCGGCCGGAACCGGTGATCTGGTTCCAGTTGGTCAGGCGACCCGAGAACACGCCGCACAGCTGGTTAACGCTCAGGTTAACCGCCGCGGTACCGGCCTTGTTGAACGGAATGGCAACCGACGTGGCAACCGATGGCACCTGGATCAATTTGCCCCAGGCCGCTTGGTGGTCATTTTTGTAAGCCAGCAGCTCGGCCGCCGACAGTTTGGAGTCGCTGCCAGCCCAGTGCACGTTCTTGGTGCCAGTGCCGAACTGGCTATAGTCGTTGTTCAGGAACGCCAACTTACCTTTGCCGCTGCCCACACCGATGTAAGGGGCGAAGCCAGCGGTCAGGACGCCGGCGGTCTGGTACAGCGGCTGTGGCAGAGTCGCGCCACCGCCGTTTACGTCAGCGAATGCAGCCTGTGCCGAGCACAGTGCAGCGAGGGTCATGGATACCGCGAGAACGTTGCGCTTAAACATGAAGAATCTCCTTTCGTCGTGTTTGTACGTTGGGGTAGATGGCTCTTGCATGACGCCATGGCTTCGGTCCCGAGCCGTGTCTCGGGGGTGGCAAGGGGTGAGGCCATGGGTAGGAAATTTCGCAGCTTCCGATGACAGCAAAAGGAAAAAACCTCGGGAGGAAGGGCTTGATTTTTAAAAAGATTCTCGGGTGTTTTGGTCATGATTGTGAGCGGTTTGGCGGCAGGTGACAGCGAGGTTTCAGCGTGGGTTTCGCCAAGGCGGCGCGGGCTGTGGCGCAGGGCCTGGATGTGACGGAATGAGGAACCCGAGGTTGGGAGCCGGCGATATCGGCCTGCCCCAAAACCAGCCTCAGCAGAGTTTCTGATACACCGCATTCTGCTTTACTGGGGCTGCTTCGCAGCCCGACGCGGGGCAAGCCCGCTCACCACAGAGGAACTCACCCTTCTCTGAAAGTTGTGTAAATACCCATGGCTATCAGGGGCAACCCCCCTCCCACATTTCTCAACTGCATGCATTCAGGTAACGAGTTGGTTGATCTCGATGATCGGCAACAGCACCGCCATCACGATCACCAGCACCACTGCGCCCATCACCACGATCATCAGTGGCTCCAGCAACGCGGTCATGCCCATGGCCCGCCGTTCGATATCCCGCGACAAGGTCTGCGCCGCCCGCTCCAGCATCGGTGGCAGCGAGCCGGTTTTTTCGCCACTGGCGATCAGGTGGATCAGCACCGGCGGGAAGACCTTTTCCACCGCCAGTGCCGGGGCCAGGTTGACGCCTTCGCGCACCTTGGCCGTGGCATCGTTGACGCACTGGCTCAGGCGCTCGTTGGACAGGGTTTGCCGCGCCGCTTCCAGGGCCCGCAACAGCGGCACCCCAGCACCGCCGAGAATCGCCAGGGTCGATGCAAAGCGCGCGGTGTTCAGGCCCAGCACAAAACGCCCGATCAGCGGCAGGCGCAGCACGCGGCTGTGCCAGTTCAAGCGCGCCACCGGGTTGCGCAGGTACAGGCGCCAGCCCCAGAACCCACCGACAATCCCGCCGAAACACAGCCAGCCCCAGGCGCGGATAAAGTCGCTGGCGTTGAGCATCGCCAATGTCAGCCCGGGCAGATCCTGACGCGCCTGGGAAAACGCGCTGACCACCTGGGGCACCACGTAGCTGAGCAAAAAAATCACGATACCGATGGACACCAGCCCGACCACACCGGGGTAGATAAACGCGGTGAGGATCTTGCCGCGCAGGTTGTTGCGTTCCTCGATGTAGTCGGCCAGGCGTTCCATCACCTGGGCCAGGTCGCCGGACTCCTCCCCCGCCGCGATCAGTGCGCGGTAGATCGACGGAAAGTCCCGAGGCCGTGCGGCCAACGCATCCGCCAGACGCATGCCGCCGCGTACATCGGCACGCACGGCGGCCAGGGTCTGGGCGATGTGTTTTTTCTCCGCCTGTTCCACCGTGGCGCTTAATGCCGCCTCCAGGGGCAGGCTGGCGCCGAGCAGGCTCGCCAGTTGCCGCGTGGCCCAGGCCAGGTCGTTGTCCGAGAGCTTGGCGCTGAACAGGCTGCTGCCGGCGGCGCTTTGCTGGCCGCCCTCGACCTGCACCAGCAGCGCGGTCAGGCCACGGCTGCGCAACAGGGCAAACGCCCCGCTCTGGCTGTCGGCCTCCAGGTGCCCGGCCTCGACTTTGCCGCTGGCATCGGCGGCTTCATAGCGATAGCGATTCATCAGGCGTCCCGTGTCACGCGCAGGATTTCTTCCGGCGCGGTGGCGCCGCTGCGTACCCAACGCTCTCCGTCTTCACGCATGCTGAACATCCCCGCACGGCGCGCCGCCACGCGCAGATCCTGCTCGCCGGCGCCCTGGTGGATCAGGCTGCGCACCTCGTCGTCGACGCAAAACAATTCATGGATACCGGTACGTCCGCTGTAGCCGATCTGGTTGCACTGCGCGCAGCCCACCGGGCGCCAGGTGCCGGGCGCGGCCGGGTCTTCCTGTTTGCAATGCGGGCACAGGCGGCGGACCAGGCGTTGCGCCAGAACCCCCAATAACGACGAGGCCAACAGAAATGGTTCGACGCCCATATCGATCAGGCGGTTGACCGCTGACACCGCATCGTTGGTGTGCAATGTAGCGAGTACCAAATGTCCGGTGAGCGAGGCCTGTACCGCGATTTGCGCGGTCTCCAGGTCGCGGATTTCACCGATCATGATGATGTCCGGGTCCTGACGCAGGATCGCCCGCAGTGCCAGGCCGAAGGTCATGTCGATCTTGGCATTGACCTGGATCTGGCTGATGCCCGGCAGGTCGTATTCCACCGGGTCCTCCACGGTGAGGATATTGCTGGTGCTCGCATCCAACCGAGCGAGCGCCGCGTACAGGCTGGTGGTCTTGCCGCTGCCCGTAGGCCCGGTGACCAGCACAATGCCGTGGGGCTGGCGGATCAAGGTGTCGAGGCGCGCCAGCAACTGCGGCTCCATGCCCAGGGTCTCCAGCTGCAAACGCCCGGCCTGCTTATCGAGCAAGCGCATCACCACGCGCTCGCCATGCCCGGTGGGCACCGTCGACACGCGAATATCAATCGGCCGCCCGGCCACGCGCAGGGCGATACGGCCGTCCTGGGGCAGGCGTTTTTCGGCGATGTCGAGCTGGGCCATGATCTTGATCCGCGACACCAGCGCGCCATGCAGCGCCTTGCGCGGCGACACCACATCCCGCAACGTGCCGTCGACGCGGTAGCGCACCACCGAATGGCTTTCATAGGGCTCGATATGGATATCACTGGCCTCGTCCCGCGCGGCCTGAGTGAGCAAGGCGTTGATCATGCGGATCACCGGCGCGCCGTCCTGGGTGTCGAGCAGGTCGGTGATCTCGGGCATGTCCTGCATCAGGCGGTCGAGGTCGACCTCGTTCTCTGCCGCGCCAACCACGGCGGCGGCGCTGCCCGTATCGGCATAAGCACTGGCGAGGAGGCCGTCGAGTTCGTCGTCGCGTACCTGCTCGAGGTGGGCCTGGCCGAACTGGCGCCGTACTTCGCTGATGGACCAGCCGGGGGTGGAGGGGCAGACGGTCAGCAGCATGCCGTCGTCGCCGGGACGCAGGAGGATGCGTTGGGATTTGGCCCAGGCATAAGGGAGAAGGCTCACAAGACATCTTCCTGACCGAGCGCGGTCCAAATGTGGGAGGGGCGGTGCGACGATTCGACTTGCCCCCGATAGCGGTGGGTCAGTTTGTACATCTGTGGCTGACACACCCTCATCGGGGGCAAGCCCCCTCCCACATTTGGTCCTGCGTACAGCAGGCTCATGGTCGTGCACCTACAGGCACCGCGCGAATGACTGCCCTCGGCCCCTGCTGCTGCCCCCCCGGAATCGCCTTCTCCACCGCCGGCAATTGCGGCGCCTGCACATCCGGCATCGCCCAGCTGTGTTCCGGCTGCAACCCACCCTGGGCACGACGCATGAATTCATAGCGGTTCAAGGTAATGCTACGCCCCGCGCCACTGTCGCGAATGATGTAAGGCCGCAAAAACACCATCAGGTTGGTCTTGCTCACACTGCGCTTCTCGTTGCGAAACAACGCCCCCAACCCCGGAATATCCGAGAGCCACGGCACCGCGTCATTGCTCTGGCTGTAGCCGTCCTGCAACAGCCCGCCGAGCACCATGATCTGCCCGTCGTCGAGCAGGATGCTGGTATCGATCGCGCGCTTGTTGGTCACCGTGCCCGCCGACACCGACGCCCGTGTGTCCACGGTGCTGACCTCCTGGTAGATATCCAGCTTCACCGTGCCGCCCTCGGAGATCTGCGGGCGTACATTCAGCTTGAGCCCCACCTCTTCGCGCTGCACGGTCTGGAACGGGTTATTGCTGGTACCGCCGCCACCGGTCACATAACTGCCGGTAACGAATGGAATGGTCTGCCCGACGAAAATGCTCGCCGCTTCGTTGTCCAGGGTCAGCAGGTTCGGCGTGGACAGCACGTTGGTGCCGCCCTTGCTCTTCAAGGCACGGGCCAGGACCTTGAGGTCGAGCACCTTGCCGATCCCCGGAATATCCACGGTGCCGTTGACCACGCCGATATTCAGGCCCTTGGGCAGTACGTCGATGCTGGTGGGACTGGCGGGCGTGCCCACGACACCGCTGCCCCCCAGGTTCACCCCGCCGAAGCCCCCTCTGCCCGCCAGGTTGCCGGCCTGCCATTGCACACCGAACTCGGTGGCATCGTCCTCGCCCACTTCCACGATCAGGCTTTCGATCACCACCTGGGCGCGGCGCTGGTCGAGCATGTCGATCACTTCCCGCAGGTTGCGGTACAGCGGGTCCGGCGCGGAGATCAGCAGGGTGTTGGTGGTGGCGTCGGCCTGGATGGTCACGCCGCCGGCGCTGAACGCGGTGTCCTGCTCGTTGGCGGTATTGCCGCTGCCAGTACCGGTGCCGGTGCTGGAGCCGGTGGCTTGCCCATAGCCCGACTGCACGCCACTGCCGGTGGGGGTGCCGCTGCTGTTCTGGGCATTACTCGTGCCCTGGCTGTTATTGCCATTGCCGCCCATGGCGCTGAGCTTGCCACGCCCATCGTCGCTCACCCCGGAATCGCTCTCGCCGGTGAGCAGCCCGCGCAGCGACTGGGCCAGCTTGGCCGCCTGGGCGTTGCGCAGGTACACCACGTGCATATTGCTGGGGTTGCTCTGGGCATTGTCGAGCTTGTAGATGAGGTTGCGCGCCAGCTCCGTACGTTCGGGGCTGCCGGAACGGATGATGATCGAATTGGAGCGCGGGTCACCGACCACGTTGATCTTCTGGGTCTGATCGGCGCCCTGGGTTTCCAGCAGCTCGGAAACCATGGCGGCGATGTCCACGGCAATGCCGTTCTGAATCTGCACCACATCGGTGTCGATGGCGCTGGGGGTGTCGATGCCGCTGATGATCTGGGCGACCCGCGCGAGGTTTTCCGCATAGTCGGTGATGACGATGCTGTTGTTGCCGGGGTAGGCGTTGATCGGGTTGTTCGGCGACACGATGGGGCGCAGCACCGGGATCAGGTTCACCGCATTTTCATATTGCAGACGGAAGGTGCGTGTCTGCATGCCACTGCTGCCGGCACTGTAGATCGGCCCGCCGAGCAACTTGGCATCGGCCTCCGGCACCACCTGGGCCACGCCACCCACATCCACCACACTGAAACCCTGCATGCGCAGCGCCGCCAGCAGCATGTCGTAGGCCTGATGGGCCGGCACCTGGCCTTCGCTGACCAGGGTGAGCTTGCCCTTTACCCGTGGGTCCACCAGGAACTGCTGGCCGGTGGCACGGGACAGCGCGCGCACCACCGCCTGGATATCGGCATCGACAAAGTTGAGCTGCACCGGCTGGTCACCCAGCGGGTTGCGCGCCTTGATCGGCGCCGGGGCCTGGCCACGGACGCTGTTAGTCACCGGGTGCTGGACCCGCGGTTTCGGCGCTTCGTCGCGCTGGCGATCCAGCAGGGTATCGCCGCTGCGACGGGTATCGGCCAGGGGTTGGCCAAGCTCACTGTCCACCAGTAACGGCGTGGTTGACGGGCTGCTGCACGCACTCAAGGCCAGCAACAGCAACGGCGCGGCCTTGCGAAAAGGGAGGACTGACCACTTCATGAAGCTTCCTTAGCGCCAGGCGCCTGATCCATGCGAACGGTCCCGGACACAGTGCCGGCCGAGTTATCGACGGCATCCGCAGCACGTTGCAAACGCGCCTCGGACACCTCCAGGGAAAATGAACGGGGATTACCCAGCAGCCAGGCCACCACGGCGTCGGCCGGGGCGTTGTCGAAGGTCAGGCGCCAACCGCCGGCGTCCAGCGCCTGCACCTGGTAATGCCCTTGCAGGCCGGCACTGTCCAGGGCCTGGCGCAACGCGGCTTCGTCGGCCTGGCGCGGCGCGGCGACATCCTGCAACAGCACCCGCAAGGCTTCGGCCTGGGCGCGCAGCCTGGGGGTTTCGGCCTGCCAGTAGTCGATCTTTTTCAACGCCGGCTGCACCAGCACCAGCCAGGTCAGCAGGCTTGCCAACACCAGCCCGGCGCCGATCAGCAGGCGTTTCTCGCGCAGGGCCAGGCCGCTCCAGAACACCTGGGCCTGGGTGCGCAGGCGCAGCCACCTATTCATCGCCGGCCTCCGGTTTTTCCGTGGCCGGCGCCGGGCCGATGCTCCAGCCCTGCTCATCGCGCGTGGCGGCAAAACCGGCCTGGGCCAACGCGGCCTGCCACTCGCCCTCGGCCGCCGGGTTGCGGCTGTCGGCGAGTAACGCCAGGTGCAAGGTGCCCTGTTCAAAATTGAGGTTGTCGACGCTGCCCACCATAAAGGGCAGGTTGCTGCCTGCCAGTTGCAGCAGGCTGCTGAAGCGTTGGCCCGAATCGGCGGCCGCGCCGGTCTGGCGCGCGGCCAACTGTTGACGGGCCTGCTGCAAGGGGTTGAGCACCACGGGTAATTCAGGAAACGCCTGGCGCACCTGTTGGTTCATCAACGCCTTGAGCCGTTGGCCTTCGTCGACCTGGCGCGCGGCATACAGGTTGAGGCCGACGGTCCAGATGGCAGCGGCCAGCGCCACACAAGCCAGCGCCCTGCCCCATCCGGCGCCGGAGGCTTGACCGAGGCGAGCGTGCAAGCCCCAGCCAGGCACCGCGCCGCTCCAACGCTGCGCCTCCGCCACCAGCGGCACGTCGAGCGCCTGCAACCCCAGCGGGTGCACAGCGCCCTGCTGCAGGCTGTCGCGGGTCAACAGATAGCCGTCGTCCAACGCCGCCGCCCCCACCGGCAACGCATAGGGCGCCGGGTACAGGCCGCGCAGCTTGAGCTGCACCTGGGCCAAGACCTGACCCAGCCGTTCCAGCCCGGCCTTGGGCACCCAGCCCACCTGCACGCGCCCATCGCTTTCGCGCGGGCCGTGGGCCACGTGCATCTGTTCCACCGGCCCGAGGATCAGCGCCTGGGCCGCACACGCCACCGCCGCCTGGTTTTTTGCTGCGGGCAATGGCGGCAGCTCCAGGCTGGTGAGCAGGCTGTCACGCGGGTGCAGAAAGCAGTCCACCGCCTGCCGGCGCTTGCCCAATTGCGCCAAGCTTTCCTGCCCCTCGGACACCACCACGCCACGCTGGAGCCAGGCAAATTTCACCTGGCTTTCAACACTGACCTGATCCAGCGGCGGCAAGGCAATGCGCAAGCGTTTCATACGCCCACCCGCGACCAGATCACCTTGGGCTCACGGTCTTCGGGGCGGTGCAGCAACGCGTCGATCGTCACCCGCCGGCGCTCGCGTCGCGCCTGGCCCTGCAGGCGAAACCACTCGCTGGTAATGCCAACTTGCACCGCTTCCAACTCCACCTGGGGCAAGTGCAGACGGTTGACGAAATCCCCACGGTTGATAAACCAATGCCCGTTGTCGCGCTCGGCCACCAGCCCGTGGGCCTGGGACAGGCTGAGCTGCGGCACCACCGCGCTGAGCACTTCGGCGCTGGCGGTGTTGCCGTTGACCCAGGTATTGCCGGGCAGCACGCTGACGTACGCCTGCAGGCGCTGCAACACCTCCGGGGTCAGGCCTTCGAGGCCACTGAGGTCGTCGAGGCTGCGCAGCATCGGGTATTTGGCGGGCAACCCGTTCTGTTCGTAGGAGGCAATCACCCGCTGGCTGATGCGCCGGCTCACGGCCGGGGCCACGCCCAGGGTGCGGCACAAGCGCTCGAAGCTCTGCAATTGCTCGGCGTCGGGCTGCTGGCGGTTAACCAGGTTGCGCAGGTTGAACTTGCCCTGTTCATCGTCGATCCGCCCCTCGAACACGCCGACCTGGGCCCGCGCCCAAGGTTGGTCAAGGCGGGTCAGCACGTCCTTCTGGCGCGCTTCCCAGAGCATCTGCCGGCTGCGTTCAAGGCCACCGAGCAACAGCCATTGGCCCTGCACGCGCGACTGTTCGGCTTCCAGGCTGCGGGTGAATACGGTCTGGCGCGTGAGCATGCCGCCGGCGATCACCGCCACCACCGCCGCGATCAGCAAGGCACTGATAATCGCCATGCCGCGCTGCTTCGCCGCTGGGGGCGAATACCCTTTCATGGCGCGCCTTACAACTGCCAGGAGCCGATATCGGCATTCACGCCATCGCCATCCGGTTGGCCGTCGGCGCCCAGGGAGAACACATCGACTTCACCGTTGGCGCCCGGATTGAGGTAGTGGTAAGGGTGGCCCCAGGGGTCGTTGGGCAAGCGCTCGAGGTAGGCGCGCCAGTTGCTGTTCTTGGCATCCGCCGGGCGCTCCACCAGCACTTTCAGGCCCTGGTTCATGCTCGGGTAAGTGCCGTGGTCGAGGCGATACAGCTTCAACGCCTGCATCAACCCGCCGATGTCCTGTTTCGCGGCGGTGGCCCGCGCCTGGTCCGGGCGATCGAGGACCTTGGGCACCACCATCGCCGCGAGGATCCCGAGGATGACCACCACCACCATGATCTCGATCAAGGTGAAGCCACGCTGGCCGCGAAGGCCTGGCAATGGGGATGTTAGGCGCGCGATATCCATCTCGACATTCCTTGGCTTGGGTACATTTCGTGGCGCAGTGTTGCAAGAACACATGTCAGTCGTATTGAAAATCCTCGGGAGTTTCGGTCGCCAATCGGTCAACTGCCGGCGCTAGTCTGCGGGCCTGTTTCCCGGCTTTGAGAACGCCATGTACGGCCGTCGCAAGGAGCAAGGTTTTACCCTGATCGAGGTGCTGGTGGCGCTGGCGATCATCGCCGTGGCCATGGCCGCCGCCATCCGCGTGGCCGGGTTGATGACCCAGGGCAACGGCCTGCTGCGGGACAAATCCATGGGGTTGCTGGCGGCGCAGAGTCGCCTGGCGGAGTTGCGCCTGGAGGGGCATTTGCGCGACGGCACAAAGACCTTCAGCTGTGACCAGGGGCGCTTGAAACTGCGGTGCGAGCAGACCATCAGTCGCGATGGCCGTCTGTTTCAAGTCAACGTGCAGGTGCTCGACGCCAGCCGCGAGGCGCCGCCGCTGGCCCGCGTGGAGACACAGGTCAGGGCCGAGTGAGCCGCGGCAAGGCCGGCCCATCGGGCAATTTGTCGAGGTTGACGCGCAGCTTCTCGCCGCCGCGCTCGATCTCGACCCCGTCGCCTTCGATGGCCGTGAGCCGCACGCCCGGGCTGAGGCGCTCGCCCAACAGGAAACTGCGCGGCGGGCCGTCGTTGAGACTGAGGATCGCCACCGCACCGCGCGCCCCGGCCAGCACGCCAGAGACCTTGACCTGCAACGCCGCCGGCGCATTGGAAAACCATTGCAGCGCCGGGTTATCGCTGCGCGCCGCCAGCACCTGGGGCGCGGCCTGGGGCGTATGGGACTCGGCGGACGTCAGCAGCAGCGGCGTCCAGACCGCCACACCGGCCAATGCCGCCAGCAACGCCACGATCTGCACACCGTGGGCCGGTGAGAAACGCAGGGTGAATGCCATGGGAAGGACCTCCTGTTTGTCCATGGCACCAGCCTACAGGCCAATTCGCACGTTTTTATTTCACAAGCTCACCAGCTTTCGAGGGGCCTACCGATGAAACAGCAAGGCTTCACCCTGATCGAGTTGATGGTGGTGCTGGTGATCATCGGCATTGCCAGCGCCGCCATCAGCCTGACCATCAAGCCCGACCCGCTGCACCTGTTGCGCAAAGACGCCGAGCGCCTGAGCCAACTGCTGCAAGTGGCCCAGGCCGAAGCCCGCGCGGACGGCCGCCCGATCACCTGGCGCGCCGACGCCAAGGGCTTTCGCTTCAACCGTCGCACCGACGATGGCAGTGGCGTCGAAGCGTTCCAGGGCGACACCCAACTGCGTCCGCGCCTGTGGGAAAGCACGCCGATGCACATCAATATCGAACCCCGGCAAACCCTGGTGCTCGACGCCGAATGGATCAACCCACCCGTGCGCATCGTGCTGTCCGACGGCCAACACAGCCTCAGCCTGCAACGCGACACCGCCGGCTTGATGCGCGTGGTGAGCCAGCCATGAAGCGCTCCGAACAAGGCTTCACCCTGATCGAAGTGATGGTCGCGATCATGCTCATGGCCGTAGTCAGCGTGATCGCCTGGCGCGGCCTGGACAGCGTCACCCGCGCCGACCAGCACCTGCAGGCGAGCAGCGAACAGACCGAAGTGCTGCTGCGCGCCCTCAACCAACTGCAGCGCGACATCAGCCTGCGCGCCGGCGTCGAACTGAACGCCCCGGAGCCCTCAAAGAACAGTGCAGAAAAGCTCGATGGACTGGCGGCGGTCACCGTGCGCAGTTCCGACAGCAAAGGCTTTCGGCTGGACATCATTCGCAGCGCGCCCGTCGCCGGCGATGGCCTGCAACGGGTGCGCTGGTGGCTCAAGGGCGACAGTTTGTATCGCGCTGCCGCACCCGCGCGGGATCGCTATCCGCTGCCGGCGGCGAAGGATGGGGTGGTGGTGTTGAGCGGGGTCCGTGACCTGCAGGTGCGGGTGTGGGAGGCGGATAAGGGCTGGCGGCAGTTGAGCGGGAATCGGCGCGAGGATCCGTTGGGGTTGGAGATCAGTTTGGTGCGGGAGACGCCGCAGGGGGTGGAGAGGTATCGGCAGGTGGTGGGGCCACTGAGATAGCCGTCCCCCACTCGCGCTTCTCATGTAGTTGTCGAGCGCAAGCCATTGCAGAGCAGTCGATTCACTAACTGACCATCCTGAAGAACGACATAGTTATATCTTCCTGCGCCTTGAGTCAACTTTGTCTCTGAGATTAGCGTTGGAACACCTGTTGGGTGATCTGGGGATCACTCGGTCAGACCCCGTTTACCCCCCACTTAACTGCAGAAAGTGTGCAGGTAGGGTGCAAAAACACCGGCGCAAGGCCGGTGTCAGTGGAGTAAGTTTAAGAGAACTCTATTTTTCACTCTGAAAGAGGAATGGAGCGGCCATCGGTAATAACAAATTGATTACCTTCGATTCGAGCCAGCAGCAACCCGAGGCCTTCGGCACCGGCTTTAATATCCTTTCTCCAGCCGTCAATATCACCGTGATATATGACAGCGTGAAACAGATGGGCCATCTATACGTCTCGAAGAGCCCCCTCGTAACTTTGTACCTTATCAATTGCGCACTTCCCAGTCACGACAACAGGACTGGTTGTCTCTAGAGCCGTTACTGCGCCTTTTGCACCATCAACTATCTTGCGTCAATATCCTTACAAAACTCTCAAATGCCTGAGAAACAGATTCTTCCTCTTCTGGAGAAAGCAACACATTCATAACCTGCTCATCAAGAGCACAGTCATATATATCAATACCCACCCAACCTTTAGACCAAAATTCGACAGTTCCTAGCTTGTTAAAACCTTCCAGCTCTATCCTTTCAAGGTCACCAAAATCCCCATCAGCAAATAATGAGCACTCTAGAGAAAACCCCTTCAAAAGTGGTTTTACGCTTTCATTAAACCAGGAGCCATCCATAAGACTTCTCACTTCTTATCTAGAATTTCAATGTTCTTGACCGTCGGAAGATGCTCGCCGCCCTGCTTATTAAGCAAGAACTGCTGAGACTTACCTTCATCAGGGCCAATCATTTTAAACCAGCCATCTTTCCCGCCCTGAAGCAAGCTGTTAGCTGGAAAATCAAACTCAACATAGACAGAGCCTCTGGGTGCAGCTTCTTTAAGGTCGGAGATGCCATTAGTCGAAATAAAGGTTTGTACTCCAGCGCCTTGCACCACTTTATTTGTATTTTGCATCTGCACCCGCTCATCAGGAGACATCCACCTTCCTACACGAGTCGTGCTGAAATCGTTGATTACCTTGGTTTCGCCAAGTTTTAACGGAGAACTGACTGTTGCTTTTGCACCGAAAAACCAATCTTATTTTTTTGACTTACTGATTACATAGTGATCAAGATATTCTTTCAGCGGCTTGGCGGTCCCTAAAATATGAAGCTCTCCAGTTTCCTTATCAATCAGGAATGGTCCGTTTCCAGCCAGTTGAGCCGACAGACTCCCTGTCTCCAAATACTCTTTAGATTGATAGCAAAAAAACCATCCCTCAGAGAACTCGCCCTCATGTGTTAGCTGCAAAGCAATCTCAGAGTCTTTCAAATATTCCTGAGCTCTTTCCAAAGCGTATTCGTAGGTAATCATTAGTTAGTTCTCAGTAGCTGCAATGTCTTAAAATCACTCATATTTGCCGGCTTTCCAGTCTGCCCATCGAGATAACGAATAGCCCCATTCTGATTAACCACGTTGAATACAAGGCCTGGCTGACCTGGACCATAGGAGCCAAACACAATCCCACGTGCGCCGTCCCCACCACCAATCATGTGCTGGGTGATGGTTTCGGGTGAAGACACACCGCTAAACTTAGCTCCATATTGCTTCTCCAGCACGGTCAACGGAACACCCTTGGTGGAGTTTATCGGCAATGCAGATGCTGGATTACCTGCCAGTGTTGCATCAGTAGCAATTGAACAATTAATGCAGTTATGAGTTCGCCCAGCGCCTGGATAACCTGGATTGACGTTCCTTATTGAACCGGCAGTTTCGTCCGCAACCCCCGCCGCTTTTGCACCATTAAATCATGTTGAGTTCTCGTAGTTTTTTCTCGTTCACAAACTCCAACTCTCCACTACCCACCTTATAACTATCTGAGTAAGTGGAATGACCACAGACGTTACACTGGAAAGCAAGCAACCCGTTATATCTACCGATAAAAATTCGCATCCCGTCGGATAGACACCTAGGGCATTTCCTATCGACCTCAACAGTTATCAACTGTTCCAGTGTGTCACGTAGAAATCTCGCAATAGCCTCTGCCTAATTAGCTTGATACCCAAAAATCAATTTCTTCAAATGAGCTATATCGCTAGGTAGAAATGATGAAAATTCAACCGGGATAAAATTCTCATCAATGTGCGAAAATTCATCAAACCTATAGGTCGAAACGGCTCAACCGGGAAGCATTTGTAGTTCCCCCTAATCCACGAAAGAACCACCACAAAAACCTCCCTTAAAGATGAATTCTCATCCAGCAGCGTCATAGCCAATTGAAGTTCACGCCATACATACACTGGGAGAGATCGCATTAGTTCGCTGCCTTAGCTGGGAAAGCTGTTATCAAACTGCCTGCCTTATCGGTAAAATTTGCTGCGCAATATTTTTCAGATGTCGTTATAGGACGTTTTTACCAAATTATTTTCCCAGTGAAAGGCTCGAGTCGAAATTACTTTCGACGCCCACACTAAATAGATACTCCCTTGACCTTGCGAAATCATTCTTTGCGACGGTAAACGGCCCTATCAACCCCAGACATACTAGGTAGACTTTCACTCCCAACGAAAATTTCCGACCTGCACTTCAGACTCACCCCTTGATATGCAGTGTATTGACACATGAGATCCTCTATCTCAGAAATATCATCCGCAATATGCTTTTCAAGATAAAACTTAATCAGCCAAACACCACTTTCACGGGATAAAACCACCATCCGGAAATTTGGAGTTATCCCACCCAACAATGCTTGACTAAGCATTAACACCTGAAAATTCCAGCATTCTAATTTAGCACTATCATTCATTTATTATTCCAATTATTAGTGAGAACAAATACTCGAGCTTTTTGTACTTCTCAAGTCATACTAGACTACTGCTGGGCTATTTTTGTGAAAATTGGTCACTCAGGGCCAGCCCCGCGACAAACAACAAATCATGGCTTTGCAATTCACTTCAAAAACTAGTCACCGACAGAATAAATATCAAAAGAACATTCTAAATCCAAATCCGCCAAAGCCCTCATTTACTCCGGCCAGAGGACGGGACTACTATGGCCCAGCGAGGAAAACCAGACACACCTTAATGTAACCTTAACGCCATTCCACTGCTGAATCAGTCTTAACCATTCTCGATGGGGAGTGATTTTTTACCAACCAATCAACATGCTCCCTAATATCTTTTTAAAGAAAATATCCCTCAGTAGATAGAAACCAACCTGATTCTTTCACTCTCCTTGTTACTCCACGACTATTAGCAACACTACTCCCCGTAACATCAATTGGAGTCAGCACAACCGTCATAAGACGAGTGATTTCTTCCAGACTCATACCCCCAGGACATATCATTAATTTTACATAGCATTCGGCACACGCCTTAAACTCTGGCGAAACAAGAGTTATCCTAGACTCTTTATCCATGGTAATTAACGTCTTAGGACCACTTGGGATCAGGCCTCGTCTACCTTTAATGAACGCAATCTTTTTCGAGGAGTATATTAATTTTTCGCCACCTCCTAGAAGTCGACTCCATGCAAACTTTAGAAGAACTGTTCCATCCATGGCTTTTTGACCAACTAATATTCCACAATTACATCTACAGCTTCTCCCTTAATAGCTACTCGCCCCCAGTCACCGGTTAGCTCATAGCCACCATTACAACCAACGAAGCTCCGACAGGGTGTAAGAAACATCTCCCGAGTCGCGCCAAACTCCATTCGCAAAGCTTATCGGCCGCTGCGGATAACAAACCAACAACCCTTCGACGAACTGACGAAACGACAAGTCAAGTCGCGTTATCCAACGCATATTGTCGATTTCCAACAATCGCCAGCTGTCTCCACTGTCGAAACCGAAAGCAGTCCCGGTGCTATCCCAGCCGAACAGCCACACCTCGCCCTTAGCACCCGATTCATAGGGTCCGTCTTTATAAAACCCATCATCACCAAAGTAGTCTGCCGCAGGACACAATATGGGTTGAATAGTCAAAAGCGACAGCGCGCAGTCGTCCTCCTTTATCTCACCATGCCCCCGCTCCTGCATAAAAGTAAAGTAATCATCGGGAGCTGCTGGCCACTGCTGTCGCATCCCACTCACGTCACCAGAAGAAACAGGGGTCAGACGCTCTAATAGCACGCATGCGAGTGCATTGAAGGCTTCTAATTTTTCGTACATGGTCATGGTCGCCTCGGAGGGTTCTGCGGAAATGCTGTAGTTGTTGGACTTGCTGGGGCATGAACGCCACCTTGGTGAGCACTTCCACCCGGCACCGGATGCAAATTCCACCATTGGTTAGGTCCACCATACTGCTGTGGTATCACATGGTGCGCTTGGAAATCCACACCACTCTCCGTCTTCGGCCATATCAAGCCAGTATTCAACTCCCACTCACGCTTGAGATTATTTCGCTGGCTATTGTATTCACGCTGTAAGGCTTGATAGTCGCTTCTGGGCGCGACATAAGTGTGATCCACCTGACGCAACTCATCTGCAAGTTGCGTGCGCTGATTAGAGGGCATCGGCACACCTGAATAGTACTCGACGTCCCGGACCACCGCGCGAGCGTCACTCGAGATGCTCGTCCATCCTGATGTGGATGTTGCTGTAAAACTCGCATCATCAGCCGCTGGTGTACCGTTATCGACTAATTTCGTTTCACCAGACGGCAAGCCGCTCGCAGTTCCTTTTGCCCCCGCCGCCACAGCCCGCCTATAAGCCACCACCCCCGCCGCAGTCCCCACCCCAACCGCCAGCGCGATCTTCAAATTGTCCGCAATGTCCTGCGCCTGAGCGTCGCTCAGTTCCCATTTCGCCTTGAGCGAATCGACCATCGCACCCACCGAGTGCTCGGTCGTGGCGGTCGCTAACATTTCCTGGAATTCGTAGTTGCCGTTGATGAGGTTCTGTACTGCTGCCCGGGCCTCAGGCGAGGCGTCGTCAGCGATATCGCGGATGGCGTTGAGGTTCGCCTGGGTGTTGGCGACTTCCATGGAGCGTGCGGCGCAAGAGTCGGGGTCGGCCTGGCAGCTGACTATCGCGTCAATGTCCTGCTGCAGGCTCAGTTCTATGAATTTGCGCGTCGTGTCTTCGATGCAGGAGGCGTCGGTGCATCGCGTTATCTGCTTGGCGGCTCGCTCCAGTTGGTTGTGTGACAAGTAGTTGTATTGCGTGGCGTTCTTCGCCACCCAACTGCCGGTCTCCAGCTTGGCTGCGTCCGTATCGCTCTGCGCCGCAGCCGCGAGCACGCCGACGATCTGCGAGCTCATGGTGAGCAGGTTGTCGTTGCCCTTGACCAAGTCATCCAGGTGGCCAACCAGCGCTTCGCTCGCCGCCGCAGCCAATGCGCCGGTTTTGAAGTCGCCGCCGGTGGCTTCCGCCAGCAACCCACCGACCATGGCGTGAATCACCACCTTCGGGGCCGAGCCGTCCGCCAGGAGGTTTTTCGTGTAATCCCCGACCAGGTTGAAGCTGGCGGCCGCCAAGGTGTTGAACAAGGCATTTTTCAGCGCGTCACTGACACTGCCGCCCTGCCCCAGGGCTTTGTTCAGCAACACAGAGGTGCCGTTCTGCAGCGCCTGGTTGGCTGCGAATTGGCCGACACCGCTCCAGGTGCCCAGCGAGCCGGATGTAACAATTTTGCCTATGTCGGTCTGGGTGTGGGTGCCGGTCCATCGATCGAAATGGCCCACCGTCAGCCCGGCAGTGATCGCCGAGATCCCATAGCCCTTGATGGCATCGGACGCCGTCACATCCTTGAGAACCGCACCGAGATTGCCCCGGTTATTGACCACGCTGACGCCGGCATTGGTCGACGCGCCGGTGGCTACTGCACCGACCATGGCGCCGCCTACGCCGCCCCCCGCGGCAGCCGCCGCCATGGGTCCGATGACTGCCGACATCACGATGGCAATGATCATTTGCGAGGCGGGGCCCAGCCCGGAGTGGCTGTACTTGAAGCTGTCGTGGACTTCCCTGACCTGACGCCAGTCCACGTCCCCGCGTTGCTCTGCGTCCTTGAGCCAAGCCAATTGCGGGTCGGCCTTGACCATCGCATCGATGGACTGGGTGACGCTCTGCTGGTTGACCTGCTTGATGTCGATCTTCAAACCGTCGACGGCTTTGATCGCAATGTTGCCCCCGGCAACCAGCTGACTCTGGCGCAGCGTCTCGTCAGTGCTGCCCTTGCCCTTGGATGACACCCAGAATGCGTTGTTGTTGGTCTTCTCGTGGCTCTCCTGATGCAGGTCCTTCACCGCTTCGAAGGTCACCGCTCCACCACTGGTGATGGCGATATCCGCAGCACTTTCCAGCCTGGCCCCTTGATACAGCTGATCGCCGCCGCTGATCAGGTTGAGGTTGCCGCCTGTGGTGACCTGGCTGCCCACCGCGCGCAGGTCGGTGACTTCGTTGCGTTGGGTCTTGAGTGCGCCGAAGCTGCCTTTTTTCTTGTAGTCATACAGGCTGTAGTCGCTGTCATTGGCACTCAGCAGCTGCAACTGCCCACCGGCCACCAGATACGCATCCTTGCCGCTGCGAACCTGACTGGCGTGCAGCACGATGTCTTGCCCCGCACTGGCGGTAAGGGTGCCGCCGGCAGTGAGCTGGCTGCCCACGTGGCGGACCTGGGTGGTTTGCTCATGGACCCTGGCGCCGCCGCGTTTGCTGTTGACCTCATGATCGGTTTCGTTGGCGGCGGCCAATAGGTGGAGGTTGCCACCGGCGGCGACGGTCAGGTCTTTGCCGGCGTTGGCCTGGCTGGCCAATAGCGTGATGTCGCGCCCGGCGTGCAGGCTCAGGTTACCGGTGGCGTTGAGGTTGGCGCCGAGCTGTTCAGTGCGGCTGTGTTGGGTGACGCGGTGGCCGCCGTTTTCCGTGGTGCGGACCTGCTGGGTGTCGGTGACGGCGATGAGGTTGATGTCGCGCCCCGCACTCAGGCTGGCATCGCCAGCGCTGTTGATATCACCACGGTTGGTGATGTCGCGACCGGCATTGAGCGTGAGTTGCTGTCCGGCACTGATCCGGCTGGCGGTGTCGAGATGGGTGACGAGGGTGCCGTCGCCCTGATGCCTGGCGTGGGCGATGCGTTCGTTGAGGATGTCGCCGCTCACGCTGGTGAGATCGATGTGACTGCCACGGATCTCACCGGCCATCGCATTGCGGATACTGTCGCTGGCCAGCAGGCTGATGCGGTCACCGGCGCTGATCGTGCCGCCATTGAGCAGGCTGCCATCGCTGATGGCGGTCACATCCTGCGAGGCTTTCAAGGTGCCCACGCTGACGATATCGCCACCGCTGACCAGGTTGACATCCCGGCCTTGCACCAGGTTGCCGCCCCGCAGGTTATGGGCATCGACCGTTGCCAGGTACAGCACCGGCACCAGCACGTCTTCGCCCTGCACCTGGCGTTTTTCCATCCACACGATGTCGTGGGTCAGGGCCGCCACCTGCTGCGCGGTGAGGCCGACGCCGACACTCAGTTGCAGGCTGTCACGGGCGCTGAGGCCGTTGTCCATCAGGTAGCGGAACTGTTCCTCGTCGCTCTCCAGCCCGGCGAGAAAGCGTTGCCCGGTCTTCGCCAGCACGGCGTCACGGATCAGGCGGCTTTCGTAATAGCCGTCCCCCAGGCGCCGCCAGGCTTCGTCGTTGTTGTAGCCGATCTTGTCGAGCAGGTACTGGGAACTGAGGAAGTTGGCAAGGTGGGTGAAGAGTGGATTGGTCTCAATCAGGTAGGGGCTGCCCGGATTCCTGCTGGGGATAAACAGCCCGTATTCACCGCTGGGCAGTTGGAATTCCGGCGGTTGGGTCAGGTCTTCGCTGAGGCGATCAGGGCTCAGTTCGAGGTCGTTGGGGTTGTGGCCTGTTTCGCCCGTCAGTTGCGCCAGGGTGTTTTCACGCAGGGTGCCGTTTTGCAGGTACTCGCTGGCCTGCAGGTTGAGGATGCCGCCGGCTTGCAGGGTGGCGGCATAGACTGCGCGGCCATCCTCGCGCCAGGTCGTGAGTGTGCCGGGGTTGCTGAAGCCCTCCCCTGTCGAGCGCGCCTTGAGTTCGGCAAAGCGCACCGGGTCGAACGGCGCATTGTTGAAGGCCGGCAGGTCGTGGAACTCCATCTGGTCCCACAGGGCTTTGTCGATGCGCCCGGGGGTGCCGATGATGGTGCTGGAAGTACCGGTCTGGGAGGCCGCGCCCTGGTTGATAAGGCGGTGGGCGGCGAGGTGCATGTCGCCATTGGCGGCGAGCAGGCTGTAGCGGTTTTCCAGGGTATGCGCGTCGATACTCAGGTGTTTGCCGGCCACCAGTCGCGCGGCCTGGGTGGAGTTGGGCGCGGCGGTTTCGCGCCAGGTTTCGTTGATATAGATGGTGCCGCGCTTGAAGCTGTCGTCGCCGTCGCAGTGCTGGCCGCAGACCCACTGGATGCTGCCGCCGACCAGTTCGCGTTCGAGGGCAAGGTGGGTGCGGGCGTTTTCGAACTCGCGGGCGTTGATATGCAGGTTGCCTTCGGTTTCCACGCTGCCGGAGAGGTTACTGAAGCGCGTGCCGGTGAAACTGAAATCACCGACGCTGTAGAGATCACCTTCGAGGTTGCTGAAATGCTCGCCGCGCACGTGCAGGTCGCCGCCGCTGAACAGCAGGCCGGTGTTGGAGACGTTGGCAGTGAGCAGGAAATGACCTTGGCTGCCGACGCTCCCATGGTTATTCAACTGAGCGGCATTGATCTGCATATGCCGCGCTGCGCTGAGCACGCCGAGGTTGTGCAGTACATCGCGCACGCGCAGTTGGATGTCTTGACCGCTGAGGATCTGGCCGTGGTCTTGGGTGAGGTTTGATGCGCTGATGACGGCAGCGCCTTTGGCGGCGATGAGGCCGGTGTTCTTCAGATCGCCATCGATCTGCAGTTGCAGACGGTGGTCGCTGAGCAGTTCGCCAGCGTTGGTGAACGTGCCGGCCGTAATACTCAGCTCATTGCCCGCCCCCACGATCTTGCCGCTGTTGTCGACGGTGTCGGCGACCAGGCTCAGATCGCCTTCGGCATGAATCGTCCCGGCGTGGTTGACGGCATGATGGGCGACAATGTCCAGTTCGCGGGCGGTGACGACCTGGCCGTTGTTTCTCAGGGTCTGGCGTGCGTCGACCCTGGCGCTGCCGGCGGCGATCCGGCCGTTGTTATCGAGGCTGCCGCTGGTGATTTCCAGATGGCCACTGGCGTTGAGTTCACCCTGGTTATCCAGGCGCTGGGCCTGGATGGTCAGCTGTTTGCCCGCGATACGCCGATCTTCCAGGATGCCGCTGACAACCTTGCCCTGGTTGCTGACCGAGGTGCCTTCCACGCTCACATTCCCGGCACTGGCCAGGGTTTGCCGCACCACCAGGTCGCCCTGGGCCTGCAGGTCGACATCCCCCATCGCAAAGGTCGGGCCCTGCAAGTCAATCGACTCGGCCTTGGCAGTGAGTGCGCCGACGCTGGTGGTGTGGGACAGGCTCAGGCCGCCATTGGCGTTGATCACAATGTCGCCGGCGGTGCTGGCCATATCGCCCGCCAGCCTTACGCCTACGCCCTGTTCAGTGCCCACCAGGCGAATCGTCCCGGCGTACATCCCGCCGAGTGCGCTGGCGTCGATGGCCAGTTGCGGTTTGTCCCGGCCATCCTCGGCATGGGCGTGGGCCTGCAAACTGTCGGCGCTGACATCGTTACGGCCGGTGATGACGGTGAGGTGGTCGGCATGCAACTGCGCATTGAGCTTGGCTGTACGGGTGATCAGGTCGAACTGGCTGACATTGCGTGCATTGAGCCCGGCGCCCTCCACTGCAATATCGCCGCCCTCTACGCGAAAGTGATCCAGCCGCCCACCCTCGATCACTGGCTTGCCGGTGGTCAATGTCGCGCGAGACGTATTGATAAATCCGCAGCCATTGCAGGTGATGCCATGAGGATTGGCGACGATCACCCGCGCGGCCTGCCCGGCCACCTCGGTGTAGCCCCCCAAGTGGCTGCGGTTGCCACCGGTAACTTCGTTGAGGATCACGCTGGCGGCTCGCCCTTGCAGGCCTGGGTTGCCGAGGATCACACCCCCCAGTTGGGTGTGTTGCGTGGCCTGGGTGGCGTTGTTGAGGATCAGCCCCTGGCTGCCGACGTTGTAGTCGGTGAACAGGTTATGGGACAGCCCGCTGCCATTGGGCCCGGCGATATTCACCACCGGCACGCCATTAGGTGCATGGCCGACGCTGGTGCCAGGGCTGGCCGGGTCCACGCTCAGCTCTGCGGCGGCGGCAACAATGGGGTTGAGGAAGATAATTCCCGCCAGGCTCAGGGCCAGGCACTGGTGAAACGGGCTGCGCACGTCCATAGGCAAGGTTCCTTGTTGTTATTAGAAAAACAGCTCGATTCGGGCGTAGATCGGGTGTTCGCGGCGCTCAACGACGGCCGGGCGCTCCAGGGAACGGGCGAGCACCAGCGACGCCGCAAGGTGAGTGCCGCGTGCGCTGAACTCCCAGGCATGGCCGGTAAGGCGCCCGGCCACCTCAGGGTTATGCGGGCCGCGGCTGATCACACCGACGTCGTAGCCAAAGCCCACGCCCACTTCGTGCACCCAGGGGCGCAGCGCATCCCAGGCAACCGGTTGGCGCCAGCGCACCTGGCTGCGCCAGTAGCCGCCGCTGTTGCCCGACAGGTTCTGTTGCTGAAACCCGCGCACAGCACCAAGGCCGCCGACGCTCAGGCGTTGTGGTCCATAGAGTTCGTCTTCGGCGTGTTGGCCGGTAGCAAGGCTGTCGACACTCCAGTACTGGCCCAGCCAGCGAAAGGACTGCAAATAGCTGAGGGTCAGGGTGTATTTTTGATAGCGCGAAGTAGGCGCGCCGCGCTGCCTGGAGAGATCGCGCTGGGCGTCCAGGGCCCCGATGCCCTGTTGCCAACCGGCATCGAGATTGAGAAAGGCATTGCCGATTCGGCGGCCATGGTTGAAGCCCAGTTGACGCTCAGTGATGCGATGGCTGGAGGTGCGCAGCAACGCGTCTTCCAAGTAGTTGCGGGTGCGCAGGTGGCTCAGGCCCAGGTTAAATGCCGTCTTGCCCAGGTTATCGCGGTGCAGCACGCGTTCGGCGCGCAACTGCTGGCTGGAGGTTTCACCTGACAGCGCAAAGGCAAACCCGGAGAGGTCGTTACGCGTGCGGTAGTAGCTTTGGCCGTGGCTGAAATTGAAGGTCCACCAACCATACGGCAGGCTGTAGAACAGGCTCTGGCTGTGGGAATGGCGCCAGCGGTCGCTGACGGTGTCGCGGTTGGCCCGCAGGTTCAACTGATCCGCCAGGCCCAGGGGGCTGTCCCAATCCAGGCCGATACCGGCCTGCTGGCGACCGGTGCTGGTATCGCCATGGTTGTTACGGTTGGCCGAGACGCGCCAGGGTTTGAGGCGCTCGCCTTTAAGCGTCACGCGACTGCCGCCCACCGCCTGCCCCGGCAGGACCTCAAGCTGCGGCTGGCGCGAGGGCAAGCGCGACAGTTGATCCACCCATTGCTCCAGCTCACGCAGGTCGAGCACCTCACCCACGGTGCCGGGGAAGGTCATGGCGGACTCCAGCGGGCTGGCCAGCGATGAGCTGTCGAGTCCTTCAAGGCGCCCTTCCACCACAATGATGGTCAGCTCGCCATTTTTCAGGTCCTGCTGCGGCAGGTAGGCGCGGGTGGTGACGTAGCCGCGATGCAGGTAATGATCAGTGAGGCTTTTGAGCACTGCGTTGAGTTGAGGCACCCCCATGCACCGCCCCTGCCAGGGTTCCAGCAGCGCCTGCCGCTGGGCCGCCGACAGCAACGCAGCGCCTTCGACATTGATGCGCGTGAGGGTGATGCACTGGCCGTCGTCCAGCGGCGCGGGGGCGGTTGGTGCAGTGATCTGGCCCGGCAGGTGTTGCAACTCTTCAAGGCGGCGACGCTGTTCCTCCAACACTTTTTGCTGACGCTCACGGGCCAGTTCACGGTCGCCGGGCGACACGGTGGACGCGGCAAAAAGCGGACCTGAAAGCAGCGCCATCCCCAGCAGCGCAGGTCGGAAAACAGCTGGCATCCCTTCACCCTCACACAGGTACTCAAATGGAAAGAGCACCCATGCTGCCGAGGCTGAAACGCTTAAGGAAAAGAGGAAAAGTTACAAAAAGTTCGGCGTTTTTGACGGCGTCGCCCTGCCTGTCACACAGCCGTTTGAGGACTGTCAGAGGCTTCCGAACAATGTAAGTCGAAGGAAGAAATCGGATAGGCAGTGAGACGTGAAAAGCGTGTTTCCTGGTTTTTTCATACATTAAAAATCCCTTCCCCTACAAACGAAAGAGAAAATTCAGAGAAGATGAGTAAGGAGGTCTGTCAGAGGAGAAAGACCGGTCGCTCAGCCCATGAGCACACGGGCATACCTGAAAGCGACAGGCGTAGAACAACGCATGATCGCGGCTCTTTTACCGCGTAAAAATCGGAGTTACCCGACGAGCGGCAGGCCTCAACTCAACAACACCACCCCACCCGGCAACTCCGTACACTTGGCCCCATACGCATCCCGAATCAACAACGCCACCCCTGCCAACTGCTGCAGGCTGAACCGCGCCTGGACGCGCCGTTGGCCGAGTTGCTTGTTGAGCAGCACCAGCATCCCCGGGCGGTAGCGGTTGATTTCGTCCACCACCGTGGCCAGGGTGGCGTTGTTGAAGACCAGCACCTGTTCGCGCCAGGCCACGACCGCCTGGGTGTCCACCACCACCGGTTCGCCCAGGCCGGCCGCGTCGTAGCTCAGTTGCCGGCCGCTTTCCAGGCGCACGCTGCGCCCGGCCACGGCCACCGACAGCCAGCCCTCGATACAGGTCACGCACACCGTGCGGTCGGTGTTGCGCAGGTTGAAACGTGCCTGCGCCGCGCTCACCCAGCCTTCGCCCGCCAGCACCTTGAGCGGTTGTGCGGAATGGGCGATCACCTCGACTTCGCCTTCGAGCAATTCAAGCCCCTGGCCCACGCGGCTGACGCGCGTCTGGGTGTTGAGTTCGAGGCTGACGCCGTCGCTTAACAGCACTTGGCGCTGTTCGCCGACTTCGGTGCGATAGTCCGCCGTGAGGCCGGCAAAACCACCGGGGGAGCCGACCTGCACCATGAGCATGGCGGCCGATGCGGCAATCGCGCCGCCCAGGAACGCCCGGCGCCCAAAGCTGCGCGGCTGCGAGACTTGCTCAAGCGCCGGCGCCAGTTGCTGCCACATCGCCTTGGCCTGCTCGAACGCCTGGGCATGCTCGGGGCTTTGCGCACACCAGGCCTTGAGCGCCTTGGCATCGGCCACGGTGGCGCGGCCCGAGGTCAGCAGGACCAGCCAGTCGCGGGCTTCGTCGTGCAGGGGGCTGGCGGCGGATTGCCGAGTGGCACTGAGGTTAAAAATGTTCAAGCGCGCAAATACTCACGGTTTTATCAGGGACTCGACTCTAAGACGGTTTTCCGGCCCCGGGACCGAACCGCTGGATCACTTTTCTTTCCAGGCGCTTGGCGCAGTGGCCCAGGGCGGCCTTGATTTCCTTCTCGACCATGCGCGTGGAAATGCCGAAACGCTGGGAGATTTCCAGGTGCGGGGCTTCTTCCAGGCGGGCGGCGATAAGGATCTTGCGGCGGCGGGCCGGCAGTTCGTAGAGCGCCTTGACCAGGGACTGGATTTCTTTCTGGCCGCCCACCACCCGTGACGGGTCCTGGGCTTCGTCGGCGCTTTGCAGCAGTTCTTCCACCTCGCTGCCGGTGAGCAGGCGCGCGTCGGCCTGGCGGCGGTCGGCGGCGATGTTCAAGGCCATGCGGTACAGGTAGGCATTGGGTTGCGCCAGGTTGGGCGGCACTTCCATGCGGTCGACCCGCAGGTAGGTTTCGTGCAGCACATCGTTGGCCAGGTCCTCCGAGCCCAGGCGCTTGCGCAAACGCACCTTGAAGTCGTCGTAGGAGGCCAGGAACAAGCCGACCATCGTACTGTGCCCGGTATTTTTCATCCGCCCCAGGCTCCGTTTGCTGCTGTGCATTCCATGCGCATTCCTGTGGTGTCGGGCATCAAAAGTAAAGTCACCGGTTGGCGCAGCGAGCTCGGCGCCGGTCGTTCGACCCGCGTGGTGCCCAGGTTGCGTACCAGTGCTTCATCGCGTTGTTCGTCGCCGGTGGAGCTGACCAACCGACTGTGCTCGATCAGCCCTTGGGGGTTGACCCACACCTGTACCAGCGCGCGGAAGCTGCCGGGCCGGGTCAGCGGCGAGCGGCACAGGCTGGTCTCGATGGCCTGCTGCAAGGCCGTGGCGTAGCTGTTGTTGATCCGTGCGGCGTTGCGTGCCGCCGCACCACGGGCGGCAGGCGGCTGGCTGACCGCGGGCAACTGCAAGGTGAACGCATCATCGCGTGCATAACGCGCCATCAGGCCACTCCCCGTCAGCAACATCGCCAGAGCCTCCTGCGCCGTAAAACGTCCGCGCACACTGATGGAACGCCGGCCCCGCGTCAGTTCGCGGTCGACCAGCACTGCCATTCCGGTGGCGCGGCTGTACGCTTGCAGTGCATGTTCCAGGTCCTGCGCCGGCAGGTTCAACAGCAGCAGCGGTGACTCCGCCTGCGCGACGCGACCACCGGCCAGCAGCAACAGCAAGACCAGGGCGCATACGGCGCGCCTCCAGCCCCCCTGTTCACCCCCTGCTCTGCATCGCTGCACGGCCGACGCGCCCTAGAAAACCGTCATCCTGAGGCCAATTTATGAACCTGATGTTACGGTGATAGCAAAAAAAACATCACGGTGACGAGAGGCCCGCTGCACTAGACTTGCACACCGACCGGCCCACCCCCTCGGGCCCGCCAGGAGGCCTTGATGAAACGCTTACCGCTCCTCGCCAGCCTGTTGCTGTGCACGGCCCTGCCCTTGCACGCCCATGCCGGCAACTGCGCCGAAGTCTCGGTGGATGGCTACAAGGCGCCCGACTATGGCTGCTTGAGCCAGCAGATGGGCAACGACACGAATGCGGCCAAAGCCGCGAAGAAAAACCGCGAGGCGCAAGGCATTGCCGTGGAAAAACGCCAGCCGAACAAGGTCGGCCTGGCCACCCCGGCGGCGACCAGCGTGCGCATGGGCAATACCTTCGGCACCTCGGTGAAGCCGCAGCGGCCTTGAGGTGTTCGATGACCGTTTGAGCAACACAGCACCCATGTGGGAGGGGCATAGGTATCTACACAACTTTGTCTAAACGCTGTCCCCCCGGCAGATAGAGCTGTTGTGGTGAGCGGGCTTGCCCCGCGCTGGGCTGCGAAGCAGCCCCAGGAAAGAAGAACGCGGTGTATCAGACACTCTGTAGAGGCTGGTTTTGGGGCTGCTTCGCAGCCCAGCGCGGGCGGTGCGACGATTCGACAAGCCCGCTCACCACCACCACCACCACCACAGTTACAGTGTTCCTCCTTAACTGACGGGCATCAGGGCAAGCCCCCTCCCACATTGCCCCCAGTGTTTCCCGGAGCAGTTTTCAAGCCGCGTGGCGTTCCTTTTTCAAGCTGTCCATATCGATCACGAACCGGTACTTCACATCGCCCTTGAGCATGCGCTCATACGCCTCGTTGATGCCCTGGATGTCGATCATCTCCACGTCCGAGACAATCCCGTGCCTGGCGCAGAAGTCGAGCATGTCCTGGGTCTCCTGGATCCCGCCGATCAGCGAGCCGGCCAGGCTGCGGCGCTTGAAGATCAGGTTGAAAACGGTTGGCGACGGGTGCGGGCTGTCCGGGGCGCCGACCAGGGTCATGGTGCCGTCGCGCTTGAGCAGGTTGAGGAACGCGTCGAGGTTATGCGGCGCGGCGACGGTGTTGAGGATGAAGTCCAGGCTGTTGGCGACCTTGGCCATTTCGTCCGGGTTCTTCGATACCACCACCTGGTCGGCGCCCAGGCGCAGGCCGTCTTCGCGCTTGTTGGGCGAGGTGGTGAACAGCGTGACATGGGCGCCCATGGCGTGGGCGATCTTCACCGCCATGTGCCCCAGGCCGCCCAGGCCCACCACACCGACCTTCTTGCCGGGCCCGACCTTCCAGTGATGCAGCGGCGAGTAGGTGGTGATGCCCGCACACAACAGCGGCGCGACGGCGGCCAGGTTGGAATCGTCGTGGGAGATGCGCAGCACGAACTTCTCCTTGACCACGATGCTGTCCGAGTAGCCGCCAAAGGTATTTTCACCGCCGAATACCGGGCCGTTGTAGGTGCCGGTAAAACCGCTCTCGCAGTATTGCTCCTCGCCCTCGGCGCAAGAGGCGCAGTGCTGGCAGCTGTCGACCATGCAGCCGACACCGGCGAGGTCGCCGACCTTGAATTTCTTCACATTGCCCCCCACCGCCGTCACGCGGCCGACGATTTCGTGGCCGGGTACCGACGGGTACAGGGTGTTGTTCCACTCGTTGCGCGCGGTGTGCAAATCGGAGTGGCACACGCCGCAGTAGAGGATGTCGATCTGTACGTCGTCCGCCCCCGGCGCCCGGCGCTCGAAGGTAAAGGGCTTGAGGGCATCCGTGGCGTTCTGGGCGGCGTAGCTGTAGGTCTTGGCCATTTCGTTCACCTGTGTGATCTGACGGTAGAGGTCAGTGGACCAGCATAGACGCTGAACCGTTCAACCGAGCACGCCTGTACAATTTCCATCGCGTCGCTGCCCCTAACCTCACGGCTTTCAATCCCGTAGAAGTGCTGGAGAGTGGGCATGGGCAGCAAAGCAATCAAGGTATCTGTGGCACTGACGCTGCTGGCGAGCGCAATGATGGGCAATGCCTTTGCGGCAACCCCAAGCGTGGCCGTGGCGCCGCAATACGACACCAGCCACGTGTATGTGGCCCCGGCGGATGTGGACCGTTTCGCCCAGAGTTTCCTCGCCACCTTTGGCGGCAAGAGCACGCCCCAGGTGGTGGTGAACGTGCTGCCGGTGCCGAGCAGTACCACCTCGCAACTGCTGCAGACGCCGGCGGGCACGGTGTCGCTGTTCGGTTTCACCACGCCCATCCCGCACCCCTTCGGCCAGGAACGCAACGGCTACCTGGTCAAGGACATGGACGCGGCGCTCAAAGCCGCGCGAGAAAACGGCGCCGCCGTTATCGTCAGCGACTTCCCGGACCCGATCGGGCGTGACGCCGTGGTGCAATGGCCGGGTGGCGTGAACATGCAGCTCTACTGGCACACCAAGACCCCGGACTACGCGGCATTCCAGACCGTGCCGGAAAACCGCGTGTACCTGTCCACCGATCGCGCTGACGCCTTTATCAAATCGTTCCTGGGCTTCTCCCACGGCAAGGTCCTGGCCGATGACAAACACGCGCCTGGCGTCGATGTGGGTCAAACCACTGGCACTTACCGTCGCGTCGATATCGAGTCGCCATTCGGGCGCATGGCGGTGCTGGTCACCAACGGCCAACTGCCCTATCCCTTCGGCCACGAGACCACCGGTTATCAAATGCCTGACCTGACGGCAACGTTGGGCAAGGCCACCGGCTCGGGCGTCAAGGTCTTGGTGCCGGCCTTTGACAGCAAGGGTCGTCGCAGCGCCGTGGTGGAATTCCCCGGCGGCTACGTCGCGGAAATTCACCAGCTCCACGCCGCAAAATGATTCGCCGCACAGGCTGGGGCCTGGCCGTGCTGTGGCCGCTGCTGGTCGGCAGCGCCCACGCCGACGAGCAACCGGCACGACCGGCCATCAAGGCCAACCGCTGGCAGGAGGACTGGTCGGTGCTGCGTGATCCGGAGTTACGCATGCAGCCGCTGGACAGCTTGAAGTACATCCCGCTGTCCAACGCCAACCCGTTCACCTATTTGTCATTGGGGGCGACGTTGCGTGAGCGCTTCGAGATGAACGATGCCAGTGGTTTTGGGGTGAAGGACGTGAAGCGAGATCGCTACCTGATCCAGCGCTTCCAGGTGCACGCCGACCTGCACTTGAACGAACACTGGCGGCTCTTCACCCAACTCGAAGACGTACGCGCCTACGACAAGACCACGGTCGGCGGCGCCGATCAGAACCGCGTCGATCTGCGCCTGGCCTTCGCCGAATACGTCAATGTCTTCGGTAGCGGCACCCTCAAGGCGCGTGTCGGGCGCCAGGACTTCGCCTTCGACTTGCAGCGTTTCATTTCATCGCGGGATGGCCCGAATGTGCGGCAATCCTTCGATGCGCTGTGGGCCGATTGGGAAACGTCCAACTGGCGCTTTATCGGGATTGCCAGCCAGCCGGTGCAGTATCAGGACGAGCGGCACTTCGATGACACATCCACCCGTGACGCGCGCTTCCACATGCTGCGGGTCGAGCGGCTGGTGGGCGGCAAGAATGAGCTGTCGGCCTACTACGGCGTGTACGAACGCAGTGCCGCGCACTATCTGGATGCGGACGGCGATGAAACCCGCCACCTGTTCGACGCACGCCTGGGCGGTGCGGCCCTGGGGTTCGACTGGGACATCGAAGCCATGCTGCAAAGCGGCTCGGTGGGCAGCAAGGATATTCGCGCCTGGGCCGGCGGCAGCCGCACGGGGTACACCTTCGAGAGCCTGGCGTGGAAACCGCGCATCGGCCTGCAACTGGACATCGCCTCGGGCGACCGCAAGACCGGTGACGGCACCGTCGGCACGTTCAACCCGCTGTTCCCCAACGGCTACTATTTTTCCCTGGCCGGCTATACGGGCTACAGCAACCTGATCCACGTCAAACCGTCGATCACCGTCAAGCCCATCGACAAGCTCAGCGTGCAGACCGCCGTCGGCCTGCTGTGGCGCCAGACCACCAGCGACGCGGTGTACACCCAGCCGAACCTACCGGTCGCCGGCACCGCAGGTCAGGGTGAACGCTGGACCGGTGCCTATGGTCAGCTGCGTACCGACTATGTGTTTACGCCGAACCTCACCGGCGCGGTTGAAGCGGTGCACTACGCGGTCGGCCGCACCTTGCGCGATGCCGGCGGCGATGACAGCAATTACCTGGGGGTCGAGCTCAAGTTCAGTTGGTGACCCCAGGCAAGCACACCCGTACAAGCCCCCGGCCCGGTTTCGGGCAATAGTGAGGCTGGTTTTTCAGTCCCTCAATCAAGGAGTTTTCCATGAGCACATTCGTTGCCAAAGACGGTACCCAGATCTACTTCAAGGATTGGGGCAGCGGTAAGCCCGTGCTGTTCAGCCACGGCTGGCCGCTGGATGCCGACATGTGGGAATACCAAATGGAATACCTCAGCAGTCGTGGCTTTCGCACCATCGCGTTCGACCGCCGAGGCTTTGGCCGCTCGGATCAGCCGTGGACGGGCAACGACTACGACACCTTCGCCGACGACATCGCGCAGTTGATCGAACACCTGGACCTCAAGGACGTGACCCTGGTGGGCTTCTCCATGGGCGGCGGCGACGTCGCCCGCTACATCGCACGCCACGGCAGCGCACGCGTGGCCGGCCTGGTGCTGCTGGGCGCAGTGACGCCGATCTTCGGCCAGCAGGCGGATTATCCGCAGGGCGTGCCACTCGACGTATTCGCAGGCTTCAAGGCCGAGCTGCTGAAGGATCGCGCGCAATTCCTCAGCGATTTCAACACGCCGTTCTATGGCATCAACAAAGGCCAGAAGGTCTCCGCTGGCGTGCAGACCCAGACCCTGCAAGTCGCCCTGCTCGCCTCCCTCAAGTCCACGGTCGATTGCGTCACGGCGTTCTCGGAAACCGACTTCCGCCCGGACATGGCCAGGATCGACGTGCCGACCCTGGTGATCCACGGTGACGGTGACCAGATCGTGCCGTTCGAGACCACCGGCAAGGTGGCAGCCGAGATGATCAAGGGCGCCGAGCTGAAGGTGTACAAGGATGCGCCCCACGGTTTCGCCGTGACCCACGCTCAGGCCCTGAACGAAGACCTGCTGGCGTTCCTGAATCGCTGAAACACCCGCTCCTTTGGCCGGCACGCCACTCCCCTGTAGGAGCGAGCTTGCTCGCGAAGATCGTCAACGATGACGCAGTAAATCAGATTTCACGCGTCGCTCTAGAGTTCTTCGCGAGCAAGCTCGCTCCTACAGGGGGTTGGTTTACCCGGCCTTTTTTTCCAGTGCCAGGCGCCCTGGTCCGGCAATCAGGATGCTGGTGAAAATGATCAACAGCAGCCAGCCGAATTGCCCTTCCAGCAGCGTCCACTCCGGATGCACCACCACCATCGCAATCAACAGCACCGCCAGAATCGGCAGGCACGCCAGGCGCACCAGCACCCCGGCGATGATCAGCAGCGGGCACAGCACTTCGGCGAAAATCGCCAGCAGCAAGGTGACATGGGCACCGAGGTGAAACGGGTCTTCGATCTGCTTCAACTGCTCGCTGTAATTGAGCAACTTGGGCAGGCCATGCACCCAAAGCAGGAACAGCGCCCCGCTGCCTCGCAGAAACAACAGCCCCAGGTCCTGGTGTCTTGATTCGTTCATATGCGCTCCGGTGGGTTGACACGTTATCGACGTCGATTGTGTCCACGGCGCGGTACGCACGCTTGCAAGCCTGTGCTGACTAATCCCCCGTTCCGGCAAATCCAGCGACGATTTCATCGATCACCGCCCGCACCCGTGCGGTGTGGCGCAGGTCGGCGTGGGTCACCAGCCAGACGTCGTAGGGCAACGGCCGCGTGCGCTCCGGCCACAGGCGCACCAGCCCGTCGCGCTCGCCGGTGAGGATCGGGATTTCGCCGATGCCGATCCCGGCGGCGATGGAGCGGCGCACCAACAGGCTGGAACTCAGGGCGGCGACGATGCGCCCACGGCCCAGGGGTTCCGAGACCAGGGTCATGTCCTTCTGGGTTTGCAGGTACGGTTGATAGACCACAAGATCATGCCCTTCAAACAGGCTGCCCGGCTCCGGCGTACCCTGACGATCGATATAGGCCTGGGACGCAAACAACCCCACCGGCCAGCGTGCGAGACGCCGGGCGATCAGGTCGGGGCTGTCCGGGCGGGTGTTGCGCACGGCGATGTCGGTCTCGCGTTTGGCCAGGCTCAGGAACTGGGTAGAAGCGTCGAGCTGCACGCGCACATCCGGGTGCTGGATGTGCAGGCGCGCAATCGCCGGGATCAGGAAGTCGATGGCCAGGGAGTCGGTGGTGCTGACCCGTACGGTGCCGGTCAGGCGGTCATCCAGGCCCTGGATCTGGCGCTCCAGATCGAGCGCCGAGCGTTCCATTTTTTCCACCGAGTGCAGGGCGGCCTCGCCGACGGCGGTCAGGGCGTAGCCTTCGGAGGTGCGCAGGAACAGCGTGGCACCCAGGGACTTTTCCAGGGCGTTGACCCGCCGCCCGACTGTGGCCTGGTCGACCCCCAATACCCGTGCGGCCCCGCGCAGCGTCGACTCGCGGCAAACCGCCAGGAACACCCGTGCATCATCCCAATTCATGCGGCCTCCTTATGCTGCATATATGCATCACAGCGACGCTTATTCGCTGCATTATTGCATCCAAAAACCTGGATAAGCTGGGCACCAGAGAAAAATACCCAGGACCGCCATCATGCTCGACACTCATGCCCCACCCCGCCACTCCGTGTGGCTGCCGATCTTTGCCGGCCTGTGCGCCAGCCTGGTCAGCATCGGCCTGGCACGTTTTGCCTATACGCCATTGATTCCGTCGCTGATCCAGGCCCACTGGTTCAGCGCCAATGACGTGGTGTACCTCGGTGCCGCCAACCTGGTGGGTTACCTGATCGGCGCGCTGATCGGGCGGCCCATCGCCCAGCGCACCTCGAACAGAACCGCGCTGCGCCTCATGATGGTGGCGGTGACCCTGGCGTTCTTCGCCTGTGGCTTCCCGCTGTCGGTGGTGTGGTTCTTCGCTTGGCGGCTGCTGTCGGGGATTGCCGGTGGCGCAATCATGGTGCTGGTAGCAGCGACCGTGTTGCCCCATGTACCGGCCGCACGCCGGGGTCTGGCCAGTGGGGCGATCTTCCTCGGCATCGGCCTGGGCATCGCCGGCTCCGGCACCCTTGTGCCGCCGCTGCTGAGCCTGGGTTTGCAGCAGACCTGGTTCGGCCTCGGCCTGTTGGCCCTGGTGCTGACCGCCGCCAGCTGGTTCGCCTGGCCTGCGGGCACGCTGCATGAAGACGCGCCGCCATCCGACTCGGCCGTAGCAACGCCTTCCGGCGTGTACCTGCTGTTCGCCCAATACGCCTTCATGGCCGCCGGGCTGGTACCGGCGATGGTGTTCCTGGTGGATTACGTGGCCCGTGGCCTGGGGGCCGGGGCGCATATCGGCGCGATGATCTGGGTGATGTACGGCCTGGGGTCGATTGTGGGGCCGGTCACCTACGGGTTCCTGGCAGATAAACTGGGGGCGCGCTTGAGCATCCGTGTGGTGCTGGTGGTGCAGGCAATTGCCGTCGGTGCGTTGCCGTTTGCCGGCTCGTTGACTGGCCTGGCGGTGCTCGCGGTGATCCTCGGTTCTTTCCCGCCGGGCATCGTGCCGTTGGCGCTGGCGCGGGTGCACGAACTGATTCCCGACCATCATCAGCAGCAGGTCGCGTGGAGCCGTGCCACGGTGTCCTTTGCGACTTTCCAGGCGCTCTCGGGGTTTGCCTATTCCGCCCTGTTCAACGTCAGCGGAGGCCAGCATGCGCTGTTGTTCCTGATCGCCGCCGGGGCGATAGTGGTCGCCCTGGCCCTGGAACCGGGCATGCGCCTGCTGAACCGCCGGCCGTCCGACGCGGTCCCACCCCATACGCTCATCGCTGCAGGTAATCTGAAATGACGCTTCCCAAAGAAATGACCCTGATCGAAATCACCACCCCCGGTGGCCCCGAGGTGCTGCAACCACGCCGGGCAGAGGTACCGGTGGCGGGCCCCGGCGAGATCCTGATTCGCGTGCATGCGGCCGGTGTGAATCGCCCCGACGCCCTGCAACGCGCCGGCAAGTACCCGATGAAACCCGGCATGAACCCGCTGCCTGGCCTGGAAGTGGCAGGCGAAGTGGCTGCGTTGGGCGACGGCGTGAGCGAATTCGCCGTGGGCGATAAGGTCTGCGCCCTGACCAATGGCGGCGGCTATGCGCAGTTCTGCACGGTGCCCGCCAGCCAGGCGCTGCCGATTCCTGAAGGCATGGACTGGATTCAAGCCGCCGCCGTGCCGGAAACCTTCTTCACCGTGTGGGCCAACCTGTTCGGCCTCGGCGATGCCCACACCGGCCAGCGCGTGCTGATCCACGGCGGCACCAGCGGCATCGGTACGACCGCGCTGATGCTGTGCCGCGAATTCGGCATCCAGGCCTTCGCCACCGCCGGCAGCGCCGACAAGTGCGCGGCCATCGCCCAGCTGGGCGGCGAGCCGATCAATTATCGCGAGCAGGATTTTGCCGAGGTCATCGTGCAACAGACCAACGGCCAGGGTGTGGATGTGATCCTCGACATCATGGGCGGCTCGTATTTGAACAACAACCTCAAGGCCCTGGCCATGGACGGCCACCTGGTGATGCTGGGTTTCCTCGGCGGCGCCAAGGCCAACGACGTCGACCTGCTGAGCATCCTCGGCAAGCGCGCGGTGATTACCGGCTCACTGTTGCGTGCGCGCAGCAAGGATGAAAAAGCCGCGATTGCCGAACAGTTGCGCGAGTACATCTGGCCGGTACTGGAAGCCGGGCGTTGCCTGCCGATCATCGACAAGGTCTACGCATACACCGACGCCGCCCAGGCCCATGCGCGGATGGAAGGTGGGGACCATATCGGCAAGATTGTGTTGCGGGTGGAGTAACCAGCAGGCAACACAAAGCAAATGTGTGAGGCGCAAGCAGCAACCTGTAGTGAGCGGGCTTGCCCCGCGCTGGGCTGCGCAGCAGCCCCAATAAGAGCGCTGCAGTGTGTCAGGCAGCTCCGGGGCTGTGTTTGGGACTGCTGCGCAGCCCAGCGCGGGGCAAGCCCGCTCACCACAAAAAGCCCGCTCACCACAGTTACAGTGTTCCTTCTTAAATGGCTGGCATCAGGGCAGGCCCCCTCCCACATTGACCGGGTTCTTACTCGGAATAGGTGGGGTAGTCGATGTAGCCCACCTCACCGCCACCATACATCCCCTCTTCCCGCAGCGGGTTCAACGGCCAGCCCTTGAATAGCCGTTGCGGCAGGTCCGGGTTGGCAATGAACGGCCGTCCGAACGCAATCAAATCCGCCAGACCGGCGTCCACCAGTTTCGCGCCGCGTTCAGCGGTGTAGCGACCGGCGTAGATAATGCGACCGCTGAAGGTGCTGCGCACGGCTTCACGGAAGCTGTCGGGCAGCACGGGGGCGTTGTCCCAGTCGGCTTCGGCGATGGACACGTAGGCGATGCCCGACTGTTCCAGCACCTTGATCGCTTCGATGTAGGTGTGGTGCGGGTCTTCTTCCACCAGGCCGATGTACACACGGTCCTGGTCGGTGCCGCTGAACAACGGCGAGAATCGCACGCCCAGGCGCTCCGGCCCGACCACCTTGCTGACGGCTTCGACGATCTCGCGCAAAAAACGCAGGCGATTGTGCAGCGAACCACCGTACTCATCGTCGCGCTGGTTGGCATGGGCCGAGATAAACTGGTTGACCAGGTAACCGTTGGCCGAGTGAATTTCCACGCCGTCGAACCCGGCGTCCAGGGCATTGCGTGCGGCCTGGGCGTAGTGCCCGACCAGTTCTTCAATCTCGAGCACGCTCAAGGCGCGAGGCACCGGCGGTTGCTTCAATTCACCCGCGCCAGGCGCGGTTTCGATAAAGGCCTTGGCTTGCTGGGCCTGAATAGCCGACGGTGCCACCGGTGCGGCGCCGTCAGGCTGCAAGGCGTTATGGGACACACGGCCCACATGCCACAGCTGGGCAAAGATCACCCCGCCTTCGGCATGCACCGCGTCGGTGACCTTGCGCCAGCCGTCGATCTGCGCCGGGGTGTAGATGCCCGGCGTCCAGGCGTAACCCTGGCCACGGGGTTCGATCTGCGTGCCTTCGCTGACCATGAAACCGGCCGTAGCGCGCTGGCGGTAATACTCGGCCATCAGGTCGGTGGCGATGTCGCCGGGCTGCGCGCTGCGCTGGCGCGTCAACGGTGGCAGCACAACACGGTTGTTCAAGGTGTGATGACCCAGTTTGACCGGGGTACTTAAAACGCTGTTAGTCATTGGGGTAATCCAAATTCGGGACGAGCAAATGCATTGGCGACTGTTGCAAGTCGCCAATGAATGAAAGGGTTAATTAACTTACGCGGTGAGTTTGAGCAGTGCCTTGGCCACGTCACTGGAACTGGCAGGGTTCTGCCCAGTGATCAGCAAACCATCTTCGAGCACGAAGGATTGCCAGTCGGCGCCCTTCTGATAGTTGCCCCCCAGTGCCTTGAAATCATCTTCAATCAGGAACGGCACCACATCGGTCAGGCCCACCGCCGCTTCTTCCGAGTTGGAGAAGCCGGTGACACGACGGCCCTTGACCAGCGGCTCGCCATTGACGGCCTTGACGTGACGCAAGGCGCCCGGTGCGTGGCAGACAAAACCAATGGGCTTGCCGGCACGCTCGAAGGACTCGATCAGGGCGATGGACACCGGCGACTCTGCCAGGTCCCACAGCGGGCCGTGGCCACCTGGGTAGAACACCGTGTCGAAGTCGGCGGCGTTGACCGTGTCCAGCTTGACCGTGCTGGCCAGGGCCTGTTGCGCGGCAGGGTCGGCGGCAAAGCGGCGAGTCTGCTCGGTTTGCGCGTCGGGCGCGTCACTCACCGGGTCCAGGGGCGGCTGGCCACCGGCCGGGGACGCCAGCACCAGTTCGGCGCCGGCGTCCTTGAACACGTAATAGGGTGCGGCAAATTCTTCGAGCCAGAAGCCGGTCTTGCGGCCGGTGTCGCCAAGCTGGTCGTGAGAGGTCAGTACCATTAATACTTTCATTTTCCAGTGCCTCGATCAGTGAATGTCTGTGTGTCCAGGGCAACCCAACAGCTGTCGGGTCAGCAGCAACGCCTCATCAAAGGGCGCGGATGTACGGGTGATCTTGCTCATGACGCTGGTCCCCAGCCACAGCGCGTACAGGCGCCTGGCCAGGCTTGCAGGGGCTTGAACGACGGTCAGGGAACCGTCCTCAAGGCCGCGCTGTATGGCGATGGCAAGTAAATCGATGGTGCGCGACGTGCCACGTTCCAGCGCCAGGCGCATGGGCTCTGAAAGGTCTGACACCTCCGCACCCAGTTTGACGGCAAGGCATTTGCCCGCGTCGGTGCAGCCGGTCTGATTGTCGATCCAGGCCTGCCAATAACGCATCAACTTGGCGTGCTGGGATAGACCGGGTTGGTCGAACAGTTGCTGCATGCCGTGCACGTAGTTGTCGAAGTAGGTGTCGAGCAACACGACACCGAAGCCATCCTTGGAGTTGAAGTAGTGATAGAACGAGCCTTTAGGCACCTCGGCGGCTTGCAGTATTTCGTTCAAGCCCACCGCAGAAAAACCTTTGCGGCCGACAATGGATTGCGCCGTATCAAGAATGGTCTGCCGTGCACCTTTGGTTGGGCTGTTCATGCTTCACTCCGTCCGATTAGACCAGTCGTCTAGTTCGTTGAGGGAATGTTAGGGGCCACGCCAACCCCTCACAATGTCATATGCGCAAGGATTCCGGACATGACCCGAAGTCGGTTGCCGTTTTCCCGGCAGCCGCCGACAATCCACCCTCCCACGCCCCTGGAGACATGCGATGCACAGCGTTGCGCTGATGGTTTACCCGAACTTCCAATCCCTGAGCCTCAGCCTGGGCTCGGTGTTCGAGTGCGCGAACCTGCTGCGCGGTGAGCCTGCCTATGAGTTTCACCTGGTGTCGGAAAGCGGCGGCGCGGTGATGACGTCCCAGGGCTTCTCCGTGAACACCTCGCCCCTGCGGCCCCAAGGCTATGACACGCTGATCGTCAGCGGTTACCTGGAGTTTCGCCTGCCCGAGGCCAACCTGCTGGCACTGGTCAAGGCCGCCTCGGCTCAATCGCGGCGTGTCGCCTCGTTGTGCATGGGCATCTTCGTGCTGGCCGAAGCCGGCTTGCTCGACGGCAAGCGCACCACCACCCACTGGATCCACGCGCCGGCCTTTCGCAAGCGCTACCCGGACATCCGCCTGGAAGAAGACAAGCTGTTTATCGTTGACGGCCAGGTATGGACCGGCGCCGGCATGAGTGCCGGGGTGGACATGGCGCTGGCCATGGTGGAGAGCGACCTGGGCAGCGACCTCGCCCGGCGCATTGCGCGCAAGCTGGTGATCGCCCAGCGCCGGGGCAGCGAGCAATCGCAGTTGTCTGCACTGTTGGAGTTGGACCCCAAGTCCGACCGTGTGCAACTGGCCCTGGCCTACGCCCGCGAAAACCTCACCCATGACTTGTCGGTGGACGCCCTGGCCGAGGTGGCCCGGCTGAGCCCGCGCCAGTTCAGCCGGGTATTTCGCGAAGAAACCGGGCAGACGCCGGCCAAGGCCATCGAATCCCTGCGGGTTGAAGCCGCACGGGCGATGATGGAAACCAGCCGCCACCCGGTGGAAGTGGTGGCCCGCGAAACCGGCTTCGGTGATCGCGAGCGCATGCGCCAGGCGTTTTTAAGGGCGTTCGGGCAGCCGCCCCAGGCGATGCAGCACACCTTTAATGCAACACCGCCCGCGTAACCAGGTAACTCATCAACTGCGGGTCATCCGCCAGCTCAAGGGCGTGCACCGGGCGCGGCAGGTTATCCAGCACCGTACGCCAGAACGCCTGGGACACTTCGTCCTGATCATAAAACCGCACCAGCCAATCTGCCTCGCCGCTGCACAACACCTGGGTGGCGATGGCGCGGCCGATGCCTTTGCGACGATAACGCTTGAGGATAAACAGGTCGGCCAGTTCCAGGGCGTCGACACCCGGCAACTCGCTGCCTTCGATCAGCAGGAAGCCGGCGATATAGCCGTCCACCAGCAACAGGTTGGCGCTCCAGTGCGGGTCTTGCCAGTAGCGGTTCAGGTGCTGGTCATGGATGTAGAAACGGCCGTCCGCCTCGACATCTTCCTGCTCCCAGTCCGACGATTCATAGGCGTAGTACTGGTAGAGATTGCGGATCAACTCGGCTTCTTCGGGGCCGGTCTGGATCAATTCCACGGTGGTTTCAGGCATGGGGCTCTCGGTCAAAAAACGCAGGGCGCCATTGTTCACAAAACCTCGACGCAGTCCAATAGCGCCGCGAACCTTTCTACTTGCTGAACCGATTGCAAATAGCGACGAGCCCTGCCGAAGCGCTGAAACATTTCGAATAAACTCCGCCGGCTCGCCACTTTTTCAAGGACACGCACTTTGACCAACGTCTGTACCGCCGGCCTGGATGTGGGCTTCGCCTCCCTGGATTACCTGCAGATCTTTATCCTGGGCGTGATCCAGGGCATTACCGAATTGTTGCCGGTCTCCTCCACCGCCCATATGCGTGTGGTGCCCGCCCTGCTCGGCTGGCAAGACCCCGGTTCGGCGTTTTCGGCGGCCATGCAGCTGGCGGCACTGGCGGCGGTGGTCAGTTACTTCTGGCGCGATGTGCGCCAAGTGACCACGGGCAGCATCGGCGCGGTGCGCCGGGGCGACTACAACGATCCATGGTTCAAGCTCGCGGTGGCGATTGTGTTGGCGACCATTCCGATCGGAATTGCCGGCCTGGCCTTGTCGTCGACCCTGAACGCCTGCAATTCGCCGCTGCGCGGGCTGCTGGTGATCGGTATTTCCTGCGTGGGAATGGCGGTGCTGCTGGCGGCGGCCGAGCTGCGCGCCCGGCATACACGCGAGGTCAGCCAGATGCGCCTGCGCGATGCGCTGATCGTCGGTGTCGCCCAGATCGGCGCGTTGATTCCGGGCGTATCGCGTTCCGGCTCGACCCTCACCGCGGCCCTGTTCCTCAACTTCAAACGCGAAGAAGCCGCACGCTTCTCCTTCCTGCTGGGCCTGCCCGCCATCGCCCTCGCCGGCTTGAAGGAGCTGTGGGTGCTGCTGCATGCCGATATGCCCGCCCATGCCTGGCCGCATTTGTTGTTCGGGCTGGTGGTGGCCAGCGTCTCGGCATTCTTCGCGATCTGGGGCCTGATGAAGTTCCTGGAGCAGTTCTCCACCTGGCCGTTTGTGATCTATCGCGCGCTGCTGGGGGTATTCCTGATTGTGGCAGTCAGTACCGGGCTGCTGAGTTGATATAAACCCGCGTCTCAACCCAACATGAATCTCATGTGGGAGGGGGCTTGCCCCCGATGAGGGCGTGTCAGTTAATGCATCTTTAACTGACCCACCGCCATCGGGAGCAAGCCCCCTCCCACATTTGAACTGCTTTGCTTTACAGCCCGCCCGTACGTTCCGCCAGTGCTTCGAGCAGGTCAGCCGACGGCACGAAAAACAACCCGCCGGTGACCGCCGTGCTGAAGTCTAGCAAGCGGTCGTAGTTGCCTGCCGGGCGACCGACGAACATGTTTTCCAGCATCTGCTCCAGCGGCTGCGGCGAGCGTGCGTAGCCGATGAAGTAGGTGCCGAACTCCCCGGCACCGGGGCGGCCGAAGGGCATGTTGTCGCGCAGGATTTTGACTTCTTCGCCGTTCTCGTCGGTGATCACGGTCAGGGCGCTGTGGGCATTGCTCGGCTTGGCGTCTTCGCCTAACTCGATATCCGACAGTTTGGTACGCCCGATCACCTTCTCCTGGGCTTCCACCGTCAGGCCGTTCCAGGCGGTCATGTTGTGCAGGTATTTCTGCACCAGCACGTAGCTGCCGCCTTCGAATTCGGGGTCTTCGTCGCCGACGATGGTGAAGCCCACGGCCTTGCGCCCCACCGGGTTCTCGGTGCCGTCGACAAAGCCGATGATGCTGCGCATGTCGAAGTAGCGGAAACCCTGGACTTCATCCACCACCTTCACGCTATCGCCCAACGCTGTCATCAGCTGGGTGGCGAGTTCAAAGCACAGGTCCATCTGCTCGGCGCGGATATGCAGGAGGATGTCGCCGGGCGTCGACACCGCCATGCGCCCTTCTACACCGAATTCGCGAAACGGGTGCAACGCCGCCGGGCGCGGCGTGCCGAACAAGCGGTCCCAGGCCTGCGAGCCAAAGCCGCAGACGCAGGTGAGGTTGCCCGCCGGCACGCGTTTGCCCACCGAACGCACCAGCCCGGCGATGTCTGCGCACCAGGCGCGCACGCTGTCTTCACTGCCAGGGGCGACGGTGGCGACCATAAAGATCGCGCTGCTGGTGATCGGGTGGCAGACGGACTGCGGTTCAAGAGGCGGCTGAACGGAGGAAGTCGGCATGGGGCAAATCCAGGCTAAGGGCGGGAGTGAACCCGCGCAGGTTAGCAGATCATTTCCGGCACGCCTGCCACACGTCGCGAATCAACGCCTTGAGCTGCAACGCCTCGGCCCAGCGGTCACTGATTTCACGCCCATCGGCACCGGTGATGGCATAGGGCGGCGGGCCCAGTTCGCAGGTGAAGGACAGGCTGTGCGGGGTGTCGGGGCGGGCCAGCCAGTCCTCGATCGCATAGCGCCACCACTGGGTAAAGCGTTGCACCCAGGCCTGGTGCTGGGGGAACGCCAGCGACACCTGCACCTGTTCACTGCTGGCCACACGGCCATGAAAGCCCCAGCTGTGGCGCAGGATCGTGCGGATCTGTTCATCGTCTTCAACGGCGCCGGGCTCGGGCAGCTCGCGGCCGACCACGTAGTGAGAAAGGTCCGCCAGCAGCTTCAAATCGGGCATCTGCGCCAGCAGGTCGAGGGTGAACAACAGGTCGTTGGTGAGGCGATAGCGGTGGGTTTCCAGCAGCACCGGAAAATCCACCTGCTCGGCCAGGCGTTGCCAGCCTTCGATCAAGCGGGCGGCTTCGGTTTGGCTGCGCGGGCGCACATCGGCTTGCAGGGTGAGGTGGTGGCAGCCATGGCGGCTGATCACATCCAGTGCGGCCGCCAGGTCGTCGACGCTTTGCGGGAACAACTGGCCTTCGATCTGCAAGCCCCGCGCCGTGGCGGCGGCGTGCAGGCGCGCGACATCGGCGGCTTGCCAATAGTGATCGGTAATGCCGTCGAAACCGGCGGCCTTGATGCGGTCGAGTTGGGCCTCCATGGGGCCGGGCTCGGTGTGCATCGCCCAGAGGGATTGGAATACCAGGAATTGGCGCATATCAGCCTCGCAGCAGGTGTTTGAGGGACACGTCGGGGTCGGCCAGGCTGGCCGCGTTCAGGGCGATGCGCGCGCTGATCAGGCGTTCGCACAGCTTGACGTCCTTGGCCACGCTGTTGCCGGGGCCCCAGCCGCAGGCGCCTTGCAAACGTTGGTCGGCGTCGAGGTAGAACAGCAACAGACCCGCGCCCGGCAAGGCACGGCTGACGGTCAGCGGCGTGATCACGCCCACGGTCTGCAAGCCCCAGTCGTACTGGTCGGACCAGAAGCCGGGCAGCGCTTCGAACGGCTCATCACGCCCGAGCATGTTCAGTGCGGCATGCCGCCCTTGGGCCTCGGCATTGCGCCAGGTTTCCTGGCGCTGGTACTCGCCGCCGAGGCGAAACTCGCACACGTCACCTGCCGCGTAGATGTCCGGCGCGCTGGTGCGCAGGTGCGCGTCGACGCGAATGCCCTGCCCCACCTCCAGCCCCGCCGCCACGGCCAGCTCGATATTCGGTTGCATGCCGATGCCGACCACAACCCGGTCGCAGGGCAGTAACTGCCCGTCCACCAGTTGCACCGCCTCTGCATGGATCGACTCCAACGCCACATTCAAGCGCACGTCGACACCGTGTTGGCGATGCACCTGCAGCAGCGCTTCGGAGATGACCGGCGCCAGCACCCGGCCCGCCAAGCGTGGCCCGGCTTCGAGCACCGTCACCTCACAGCCCAGGCCACGAGCGGTCGCCGCGACTTCCAGGCCGATAAACCCGCCGCCGACAATCACCAGCCGCGCTCCGGGCCGCAACGCGGATTTCAGCGCCAGCGCTTCATCGTGGGTGCGCAGGTACAACACGTTGGCCTGCGCCTGGGGCAGACGCCGCGCCCTGCCCCCGGTGGCCAGCAACAGGCCGGCGTAGGACAGCCACTGGCCGTCGGCCAATTGCAGGCGGTGCTGCGGCGGGTCCAGTTCGCGGACCGGGTTACCGGCGATATGTTCGATGCCCAACTCGGCGAGCCGGGCGCTGTCGCACAGGCTGCAGCCGGCCAGGTCCATATTGCCCTGCAACAGGCCCTTGGACAGGGGCGGCCGCTCGTAGGGCACGTGCGGTTCGTCGCCGATCAGGATGAGGCGCCCGCTGTAGCCTTCTTCACGCAGGGTCAATGCCGCGCGGCCACCGGCATGGCCGGCGCCGACGATGATCAGGGCTGCGTTCATCATCAAGCCGTGACGGCGAGCAAAACCCGCCCCGCTTCGACCCGTACCGGGTAGGTCTTGAGGTTGACGCACACCGGCGCGCCCAAGGCCTTGCCCGAGCGATAATCGAAGCGCCCGTTGTGCTTGGGGCACTCGATCACATGGTCCATCACCAGGCCGTCGGCGAGGTGGATTTTCTCGTGGGTGCACAGGCCGGCGGTGGCGAAAAACTCATTGTCCGCCGAGCGGAACACCGCGTAGGTGTGCGCCCCGTGGTCGAAGCGCAGCACGTCTTCCGCGTCTATTTCGCCCACGGCGCAGACGTCGATCCATTGATCGTTCATGGCGTTTTCTCTTGTTCTTGGGTGGGATTCAGCCGGCAGTGGCTTCTGCATGCATCGGGGCCCTGGCGGCCGGTTCAGCACTGGGGCGGATGGGACGCTGGACGAAGTAAGTCGGATCGCTGCGCTGCTTCCAGATCGTCGGGATGATTTCCCTGTACGCCTCGAACAGGTTGGCGTACGGCGGCGGGCAGTCGCTGCGGATCTCGTCGTGCAATTGCGCCAAGGCGTGGTACGGCACCATCGGGTACATGTGGTGCTCAAGGTGGTAGTTCATGTCCATGTAGATAAAGCGCAGCACGCGGTTCATGTAGATCGTGCGGCAGTTGCTGCGGTGGTCGAGCACATCTTCGGCCAGGCCCACATGCTGGGTGAGGCCGAACACGTAGCCGAGCCAGGCGCCGTAAATACTGGGCAGCCCAACCAGCATCAGCGGCAACCAGCTGTGCAGGTACAACGCGGTGCCGATGACCAGCGCATAAATGCCCACCCAGATACGCGCGGCGCGGAACACCTTGGGCCACTCGGATTCGGGGATGAAGTCCGCCTCCTGGGCACTCATCTGGCCGATGGCATGGCGCGCCACACCGCTGAAGGTCTTCCAGGCCAGGGGCAGGTTGAACAGGCTGAGAAACATCATCGGCAGGCTCGGCGGGCGAGGCTCGACGATCTCCGGGTCGCGGCCGACGACGATGGTGTCGGTGTGGTGCCGGGCATGGCTCCAGCGCCACACGTGGGGTTCGAAGATGCACATGAAGCTCGCGACCTGGTACAGCACGTCGTTCATCCAGCGGGTCTTGAACGCGGTGCCGTGGCCGGTTTCGTGCCAGCGCGGGTTGGATGCGGTGCCGTACAGCACGCCATAGGCGAGGAAGAACGGTACGCAGGCCCACGTGCCCCAGAACCAGTAGCCGCCGAAGCCGGTGGCCAACAGCGCGGCCGCCCAAATAGCAGTGTCGAGCAAGGCCGGGCCGTCGCGGCGTTGCATCAGTTCTTTCATGCGTTTACGGGAAATCGGCGATTGGTACCAACTGGCCGAGACCAGGCCTTTTTCCGCCGCGCGGGCGGCTTCGGGGCCGGTGAGGCTGTAGTCGCGCCGAGCGGTGTGAGCGGTGTGTTCAGGCATTGTTATTGTTCTCCGCAAGCGAGAGGTTTCAGGTGCTTTGCGAAACCAACGATAGAGCGCGGCTAAATCACCCTCAAGGCCTTGAATCCATTCCCTATCAAGCTATCATCCAGGCCCAGCGGGGCTTGATAGTTTTCTATCAAGACGCTCAAGGGGGCTGTCATGAACAACAATAAACGCCCGACCATCGCCACCGTCGCCGCCCATGCGGGCCTCAGCGTGGCCACCGTCGACCGCGTGCTGAATGCGCGCGCGCCGGTCAATCCGCAAACGGCCGAGCAGGTGTTCCAGGCTGCCGAAGCGGTGGGCTATTTTGCGGCGCGGTTGATCGGCCAACGCATACGCGAACGCCGGCCGACCTATCGCTTCGGCATCCTGCTGCTGGGCACCGCCCAGGCGTTCTATGCCCACCTGGCGCAGTCGATCAGCGAGGCGGCGCAGCATCACGCCAGCGCCAACCTGACCTGCCAATTCGACTACATCAACGACCGCACACCCAGCGCCATCGTCGCGCAGATCGAGCAACTGGCCGTGCAGTGCGACGGCCTGGCGGTGGTCAGCTTCGCCCACCCGCTGATCAACGCCTGCCTGGCGCAGATCCGCGAGGCCGGTGTGCCGGTGGTGGCGCTGCTCTCGGATATTCACGAGCAAGCCCTTGAACCCTACGTGGGCCAGGACAACCACGTAGTCGGGCGCACCATGGGCTGGCTGCTCGCCCGCACCTGCGGCGCACGCAAAGGCAGCGTGGGGATCCTGCTCGGCGGCCATCGCTTCCTCGGTCACCAGGCACGGGTCGAAGGCCTGCACAGCTACCTCGCCGAACACGCCCCAGGGCTCAAACCGCTGGAGCCGCTGATCAACCTGGACAACTGCGACATCACCGAAGAAGCCACCCTTGACCTGCTCACCCGCCACACCCACCTGCGTGGCCTGTGCGTGGTGGGCGGTGGCGGCGACGGCATCATCAGCGCCCTGGCGCAACTGCCCAAGCGCCCGGCGTTGTGCTGCATTTTGCAGGAGTCCACGCAGCTGTCACGCCAGGCGCTGAGCCAGGGGTTGATCGATGTGGTGATGGATTCACAGCCCAGGCAGACAGCGAACGCGCTGGTGCAGTTGCTGGTGGAATTGCAGAGTGCCGAGGGGTTTGATCCGGGGCGGCATCGGGTGCATATCGCGCCGCAGATTGTGACGTCGGAGAACATGTGTGCCTGATACATGGAGATCAAAATGTGGGAGGGGGCTTGCTCCCGATGGCGGCGGATCAGTTAAGTGGATGTCTGACACTCCGCTATCGGGGCAAGGGTATCTACGCAACTTTTCAGACCCTGACAAATCTCCCTGTGGCGAGCGGGCTTGTCCCGCGCTGGGCTGCACAGCAGCCCCAGTCAAGAAGATCGCGGTGTATCAGACACTCTGTAGAGGCTGGTTTTGGGGCTGCTGCGCAGCCCAGCGCGGGACAAGCCCGCTCACCACGACAGCCCTATCTGCCGCGCTTTCAGCGTTGAGCCAACGTTGGGTAGATACCTATGGCTATCGGGGGCAAAACCCCTCCCACATTTCGACCCTATGCGCCGCGAAAATCTGCGGCACTCAACCCGAACCGACTCATCTTGTTGTACAGCCCACCCCGCGATACGTTCAGTTGCCGGGCGGCCAGGCGGATGTTGCCGCCGGTGCTTTTGAGGGCGGCGACGATGGCGTGCATTTCGTGGCTGCTCAGGTCCTGGGCGGGCTGAGGTTCGTGGTGGCGCAGCGTAGCGCGCGGTCTGGTTTCCAGGGGTAGATCGGCCGCCTGGATCAGTTCGCCCGTCGCCAGGTTGGTGGCGCGTTCGATGCTGTTTTCCAGCTCGCGCACATTGCCTGGCCAGGCGTAGGCCGAGAGCACTTCCAGCGCATCCGGGGCAAAGCCCTGCACCGCTTTGCGCAGCGAACGGGCGCAGCGCGTGAGGAAGTGCCGCGCCAGCAACGGGATGTCTTCACGGCGCATGCGCAGCGGCGGCACGGTCAGGTTCAGTACGTTGAGGCGGTAGTAGAGGTCTTCACGGAACGCCCCTTCGACCACCGCCTGGCTGAGGTTGCGGTGGGTAGCGGCGATGATGCGTACGTCCACTGGCCGTGAGTTTTTCGCGCCGACGCGGGTGATCTCGCCTTCCTGCAACACCCGCAGCAGGCTGACCTGAGCATCGAAGGACATATCGCCAATCTCATCCAGAAAGATGGTGCCGCCATCCGCCAGTTCAAACTTGCCCGCCGACCCGCCCCGGGCCGAGCCGGTAAACGCGCCCTCGACATGCCCGAACAGCTCGCTCTGCACCAGGTCCCGTGGGATCGCGCCGCAGTTGACCGCCACGAACGGGCCGTTGGCGCGGTCGCTGGCGTTGTGGATGGCCTGGGCGAACAGCTCCTTGCCGGTGCCGCTTTCGCCGAGGATCAGGGTGGTGGATTCACTGCGACTGGCGATGCGTCCCAGGTGCAGTGCGTCCTGGATCGCCCGCGACGTGCCCTGGATAGTGTCGAAGGTGTAGCGCGCCTGGGTGCTGATGATGCGCCGGGTGATTTCACGGATGCGGCGGTTCTCGCGCAGGGACACGATCACCCCGCCCTGCTCCAGCGGGCACACCGAGACCAGGCAGGCGAGCTGGCTGCGGTCGTGCAGGTGGAAGGTGCAATCGAGGTCACGCACCGGCTCACCGCCGCGTAGAAGCATGGCGTCACTCAGCTCACTGCGGCCCAGGCGCTGGAAGGGGCTGCCGATCAGCTCCAGCCCCACCCCGAACAGTTGCCGGGCATAACGGTTAAGCGCCTTGATGCAGCCACGCTCATCGAGCACCACCAGGCCTTCGTTAAGCACTTCGAGCACGGTTTGCTGCTCTTCCAACAGCGCTTGCAGGGCCATTTGGCGGGAGACCGCTTCGGCAGCCGCTTGCACGGTGCCGAGGGTGTGAAAGTGAAACCAGCCGGGTTCGGCGGTGAGGGTCAGCATCGCCAGGGTCTGGCCCTGGGCATTCCTGATCGGCGCGGCGGCGCAGTGCATGCGGCGTTGGCGCAGGCCGCTGCCGAAGTTCTCCTCGGCCAGCACGTACACCAAGCGGTCTTCGGCCAGGGCCAGGCCGGTGAAGTTGGTGCCCTGGACCGATTCGAGCAGGCGGCTGCCGACGGGGGTGATGTCCAGCCCGCAGAAATACAGGGTGGTGCCGTCGGCGTCGGTGAGGTTGATATGCCCTCGCGGGTTATAGGCCAGCAAACCATGCATGACCTGCGCAGCGGCGGCGATCAGGACGCGGTGGGTGGCCAGAGTGGCGGAAAGGTCGTGGGGTGCCACGAAGCGGTACCGGCTGTCAGTGGGGTCGATACCCGCCTCTACGCTGCGGCGCCAGGAATCCCAGATCACCTGCCGCACCTCGGCCGGGCGCTGCACCTGCCCGGCCAGGCACGCGCGCCACGCCTGTTCCAGCGCAGCCACGGGGCCGTCGTTCAGCGCCGCAGGCCCCAGGGCCGTCAGGTAGTCGAGGTCTTGTACGCTGAACGCCATGCTCATCGGGCGGTATCCATGTTCATGTTTTTGACATGTCAGTATAGGCATGTCATCAGAATGAACACATTTTGTTTATTGTATTTTATAAATCCTTAGTTATCAGACAGTTATAAATTGGCATAACCTTTGCTCCTGCCCCTTTGCCAGTCAGGGCTGTCCTGCGGCCAACAATAAAAAGGGGTCATTTCATGAGTACACAGAACATCCGCCTGGGCTTGATCGGTGCAGGTCGCATGGGCAGCTTCCACGGCCTGACCGCTGCGCGACACATCCCCGGCGCAACCCTCGCCGCCATCGCCGACCCCACTCCCGGCCAAGCCGCACGCCTGGCGGCCGAACTGGGGGTAGGCAAGGTCTACACCGACCCGCAACAGCTGCTCGACGACCCGGACATCGACGGCGTCCTCATCGCCGCCCCCGCCCGCAGCCACGCCGAACTGGTGATCAGCGCCGCCCGTGCCGGCAAGGGGATCTTCTGCGAAAAACCCATGGCCATCACCCTCGACGAAGCCGACCGCGCCATTGCCGCCGCGGCCGATGCGCGCGTGCCGCTGCAGGTCGGTTTCAATCGGCGTTTCGCCAAGAGCTTCCGCACGGCCCACCTCGACGTGGCGGCCGGCCGCATCGGCACGCCGCAGTTGTTGCGCTCGCTGACCCGCGACCCGGCACTCAACAACCCGGCCAATTCGCCGCAATGGGTGATCTTCCTGGAAACCCTGATCCACGACTTCGACACCCTGCGCTACCTCAACCCCGGTGCCGAAGCGGTGCAGGTGTATGTGATGGCCGACGCACTGATCGCACCGGAATACAAAAGCAAAGGCTTCCTCGACACCGCCGTGGTCGCGATCCGCTTCGACAACGGCGCCATCGCCACCGCGGAGGCCAACTTCCAGGCGGTGTATGGCTACGACGTGCGCGGCGAAGTGTTCGGCAGCGCCGGCATGCTGAGCATGGGCAGCCTCAACGACTCCGACCTGGTGCGCTACCTGGCCGAGGGCATCCAGGCCGACACCCAGCGCATGGACACCGACCTGCTGCGCGACGCCTACATCGCCGAACTCAACCACTTTGTCGACTGCCTGCGCAGTGGCGCCAAGCCCATGGCCAGTGGTGAAGACGCGCGCGCCGCCCTGGCGATCGCCCGCGCCTGTATCGAGTCGTTCGAGACCGGCAAGGCCGTGGCCGTGCAGGGAGCCCGCTGATGAGCCCGTTCAAACTGGCGATCAGTGCCGAGATGGTGTTTCTCGACCTGCCCTTCGTCGAGCGCGTGAAGCGCATCCATGCACTGGGTTTCAGTGCCGAAATCTGGAACTGGACCAATAAAGACATCAGCGCCCTGGCCGCCACCGGCGCCGATTTCACTTCGATGACCGGCTATATCAGCGGCACCCTCACCGACCCCGACGGTATCCGCCAACTGCTCGACAGCGCGCGCGAATCCATCGGCGTTGCCGAGCGCCTGAACTGCCCCAGCCTCAACCTGCATGGCACCGGACTGGGTGACGGCGGCCTGCCGGTGCAGCCCGTGAGCCAGACCACCGGACGCATGTGGCTGAGCGCGTGCAAGGCGCTGGAAAAAATCGCGCGCCTGGGCGAAGACGCAGGCCGCGTGTTCCTGCTGGAAAATCTCAACACCGAGGTCGACCACCCCGGCACCCCGTTCGCCCGCGCCGACGACACCCTGGCACTGATCGAAGCCGTGGGCAGCCCGCACCTGAAGATGAACCTGGACCTGTACCACGCGCAGATCGGCGAAGGAAACCTGATCGAGCTGATCCAGCGCGCAGGCAGCGCCATCGGTGAAATCCAGGTGGCCGACGTGCCCGGACGCCAGGAGCCCGGCACCGGCGAAATCCACTACCCGGCCATAGCCAGGGCCCTGCACGCCATGGGTTACAACGGCGTGGTCGGCCTCGAAGGCTGGGCCAGCGGCGACAGCGAGTTGGCCCTGGAGCGTTTCCGTCAAGCGTTCACCCTATAACAATAAAAGGAACACCCTCATGCATCGCTATTCATTGCTTGTTGCTGCGTTTTTACTGCTGTTCAGCCAATGGACCTTCGCCGCGTATCGCATCGGCGTGAGCATCGCGCGGGTCGACGATAACTTCATGACCTACGTGCGCACCGGCCTGGAAAATGCCGCCAAGCAACAGGACGTGCAGATCCAGTTCGAAGACGCCCAGGGCGACGTGGTGCGCCAGCTCAACCAGGTCGAAGGCTTTCTCAACCAGAAAGTCGACGCCGTGATCGTGCTGCCGGTGGACACCGCCGCCACCGCCAACATGACCCGCGCCGCCGTGGCGGCCAAAACGCCACTGGTGTACGTCAACCGCCACCCGGATGAGCGCACCTTGCCCAAGGGTGTGGTCACCGTGGCGTCCAACGATATCGAGGCCGGGCAACTGCAGATGCGCTACCTCGCGGAAAAACTCGGCGGCAAGGGCAATGTGGCGATCATCATGGGCGACCTCGCGCAGAACGCCACCCATGACCGCACCGAAGGCGTCAAGCAGGTGCTCAAGGACTTTCCCGGCATCAAGGTGGTGGAGCAGCAAAGCGCCGAGTGGCAACGCAACAAGGGCATGGACCTGACCAGCAACTGGCTGCTGGCCGGCACGCAGTTCGATGCGATTGTGGCCAATAACGATGAAATGGCGATTGGCGCGGCCATGGCCTTGCAACAGGCGGGCAAGGCCAAGGGCGAGATCGCGATTATCGGCATCGACGGCTTGCCCGATGGTCTGGCGGCGATCAAGCGCGGCATGCTCACGGCGTCGGTATTCCAGGACCCCAAGGCCCAGGCCACGCAAGCGGTACAGTCGGCGATCAGGATGATCAAGGGCGAGCCGATCGAGTCCGAGGTGTGGGTGCCGTTCGAGCTCATCAAGCCCGAACAGGTGGCGGTGTTCGAACAGCGCTACAAGTAAATCGAAGATAAGGCGATCAAAATGTGGGAGGGGCTTGCCCCCGATGGCAGTGGGTCAGTTGATACATCCGTGACTGATCCACTGCCATCGGGGGCAAGCCCCCTCCCACACTTGGATCTCAATCAGTCCAGGTCACTTGCATCATGGCGCTCGGGCAACTGTTCCTCGCCCGACACCCGATTCACCCGCCGCCCACGCTGCACCGCCGGCCGCGCCTCAATCGCGTCCGCCCAGCGCTGTACGTGCTTGTACTCGTGCACCGAGAGAAACTCGGCCGCCCCATACAAGCGACCTTTGACCAACCCGCCGTACCACGGCCAGATGGCGATATCGGCGATGGTGTATTCATCCCCGGCGATGTATTCGCTCACGGCCAGGCGCTGGTCCAGCACATCCAGTTGGCGCTTGGTTTCCATGGCAAAGCGGTTGATCGGGTATTCCATCTTGCTCTGCGCATAGGCATAGAAATGCCCGAAGCCGCCGCCCAGGTAGGGCGCACTGCCCATCTGCCAGAACAACCACGACAGGCATTCCGCGCGGGCCGCCGGCTCGGTGGGGAAGAAGGCGCCGAACTTCTCGGCCAGGTACTGCAGGATCGCGCCGGACTCGAACACGCGAATCGGCTGGGCGCCGCTGTGGTCCATCAAGGCCGGGATCTTCGAGTTCGGGTTGACCCCGACAAAGCCGCTGCCGAACTGGTCGCCGTCGCCGATCTTGATCAGCCAGGCGTCGTATTCCGCGCCGCTGTGCCCCAGGGCCAGCAGTTCCTCGAGCAGGATGGTGACCTTCTGCCCATTGGGCGTGGCCAGGGAATACAGCTGCAGCGGATGCTTGCCGACCGGCAATTGCTTTTCATGGGTGGCGCCGGCGATGGGCCGGTTGATGCTGGCGAAGGTGCCGCCACTTTCGGCGTCCCAGGTCCAGACCTTGGGTGGGACATAGCTGGATGAATCGGTCATGCTCACTGCTCCTGAGGCGCTTGGGATGGATGAATTCAAAGCGCATCTTACCGATTGGCTCACATTCAGATACCCCACATGGCCGACAGACTTGAAGATATTCTCGCCAATCACCTGAAGGTCGTGTTCTGCGGCATCAACCCCGGCAAGGGTTCCGCCGCCCTCGGCCTGCATTTCGCCAACCGCAGCAACCGCTTCTGGCGCACCCTACACCTGGCCGGCTTCACGCCCCATGAAATCCGCCCCGAACACGGGCGTACGCTGCTGCACTACCACTGCGGCCTGACCACGTTGGTGGAACGTCCCACGGCCAGCGCGGGCGAATTGGCACGGCATGAGTTCACCCAGGCCGCGACGGGCTTCGAACACAAGATCCGCCACTGCGCGCCGCGCTTCGTGGCGTTCCTGGGCAAGCCCGGCTACAGCGCGTTGAGCGGCCAACGCGAGATCGACTGGGGCTTGCAGCCAAAGGCGCTGGGCGGCGCGTCAGTGTGGGTACTGCCCAATCCCAGCGGACGCAACCTGGCGTTCAGCCTGGAGCAGTTGGTGCAGGCGTATCAACAATTGCGCCGGGCGACCGAGTGCCCTTAATCTCTTGGGCTCGTCACCCTGACAGCAATGGAGGCTTCATGAAACTGATCGGCATGCTGGACTCGCCCTACGTGCGCCGCGTGGCCATTTCCCTGGACCTGTACGGGGTGGATTTCATGCATGAACCCCTGTCCGTGTTCCGCACCTTCGACGAATTTGCGCAGATCAACCCGGTGGTCAAGGCCCCTACCCTGGTGCTGGACGATGGCACGGTGTTGATGGACTCCAGCCTGATCCTGGAGTACCTCGAAACCCTGGCCCCGGCTGACAGGAAGCTGTTGCCCCGGCAACCTGCGGCACTGGCCAAGGACTTGCACGTTCTGGGACTGGCGCTGGCGGCCTGTGAGAAGAGCGTGCAGATCGTCTATGAACATAACCTGCGCCCGGCCGAGAAGCTGCATGCACCGTGGCTTGAGCGCGTGAGCGGGCAATTGCTCGCGGCCTATGGGTTGCTGGACAAGCAGCTGGGCGACAGCGAAGCACTGACCCAGGCGTCGATTACGGCGGCGGTGGCCTGGTCGTTCAGCCAGTTCACCGTGGCATCGGTGGTCAAGGCGGATGCATTTCCCAACCTGCAACGGCATGCCGAGCGGCTGGAGCGGCATCCGGCGTTCAAGCGTTATCCCATCGAATAAGCGACACAGTTTCAAATGTGGGAGGAGGCAAGCCTCCTCCCACACTGGTCTGTGTTATCTGAACGAGAGTGTTCGGTTCAGACCCACCCGCCGTCAACGATGAAGTTCTGCGCCGAACACATCGCCGAGGCATCGGACGCGAGAAACAGCGCCATATTGGCGATGTGTTCCGGCAGTACGCTGCCGGGCAGGCACTGGCTGCGGCTGATCAGTTCCTTGGCGGCGTCATCCACCCACATGGCCAGCTGTTTTTCGGTCATCACCCAACCGGGCACCAGCGTGTTCACCCGGATACGGTTCGGCCCCAGCTCCCGTGCCAGCGCGCGGGTCATGCCGTGGGCGGCGGCCTTACTGGCGGCGTATACCGGGTAGCCGGCGGAGGCCATCATCCAGCCGACGGAGCCGAGGTTGATGATCGAGCCGCTGCCGGCGCGTTTCATCATCGGCACGACGGCCTTGGCGGCAAAGAAGGCGTGTTTGAGGTTGACTGAGATCAGCTTGTCGAAGGTTTCCGAATCGACTTCTTCCAGGGTGTGGCGCACGTCATTGGCGGCGTTGTTCACCAGTACGCTGATCGGCCCCAGGGAATGCTCGAAGCGCCCTATGGCCGCCTTGTAGGCGATTTCATCGGTGATGTCGCAGCACACGAACTCCACGGCATGCCCCTGGGAACTCAACAACGCCGCCAGGCGTTCGCCCTGGCTTTGCGCGCGGTCCACAAACCCGACCTTGGCACCCTGCACGGCGAAGGCGCGCACCATGAATTCGCCGATCCCCGAGGCGCCCCCGGAAATCAGTACGGTCTTGCCCTTGAGGTCGGGATAAACGGCGTGTTCAGTACTCATAAAAGGATGCCTCGATCAATTAGTCTTATTTTATTTTACGAAATCGGCTTTAAAGGCTATAAATTCGCTGTCCAACCGACAAAATATCGCTATTAGTAGAACTATTCCACTCAAAACAACAAAAGGAAGTTCGACCATGAAGCACCCTCGATACCTGCTGTCCGGCCTGGCGCTGTCCATGATGATCGCCAGCGGCGGCGCCCAGGCGGCCGGCCTGAGCAGCGAGCAAAAACCTTTCGGTAAAACCAACGACGGCACTGCCGTCGAACAGTACATCCTGCGCAACAGCCACGGCATGCAAGCCACGGTGATCACCTACGGCGGCGTGTTGCAGTCGCTGAAAGTGCCGGACAAAAACGGCACGGTCGACGACGTGGTGCTGGGCTTTGACGACGTACAAGGCTATCAAGCCGGTACGGCGTTTTTCGGCGCAACCATCGGCCGCTTCGGCAATCGCCTGGCCGGCGGCGCCTTTGAACTCGACGGCAAGCGCTTCCAGGTGCCGCTCAACGACGGCCCCAACTCACTGCATGGCGGCGCCCAGGGCTTCGACAAGCAGGTGTGGAAGGCCGAGCAGGTCAAGGACAAGGACTCAGTCGGCGTGAAGCTGAGCTACCTGTCCAAGGACGGCGAGATGGGCTTTCCCGGTAATTTGAAAACCGAAGTCACCTACCGCCTCAACGACAAGAACGAACTGCACATCGACTACAAGGCCACCACCGACAAGCCGACGGTACTCAACCTCACCAACCACAGCTACTTCAACCTGGCCGGTGCGGGTAACGGCGACATCCTCAAGCACGTCGCTACATTGCATGCCAGCCATTACACCCCGGTGAATGCCACCTTGATTCCCACCGGCGAACTCGCGCCGGTCAAGGGCACGCCGATGGACTTCCTCAAGCCCACCCCGATCGGCCAGCACATCAAGGAAGATCACCCGCAGCTCAAGTTTGCCGAGCCGAAACAGGGCGGGTTTGACTTCAACTGGGCGCTGGACACCAAGGGCGACGTCAAGCAACTCGCCGCCGAGGTGCACGACCCGGCGTCAGGCCGGCGCTTGCAGCTCTACACCAGCGAACCGGGGGTGCAGTTCTATACCAGCAACTTCCTTGATGGTTCGGTGAAGGGCAAAGGTGGCAAGACCTACCTGCACTGGAGTGGTTTCACCTTGGAGACCCAGCACTTTCCGGATGCGCCTAACCAACCGACGTTTGCCTCGACCCGTTTGAATCCAGGGCAGACGTATACCCAGAACACCGTCTTCAAGTTCTCCGCTGATTAACCTGACATCAACCCGCTTCGGTTAACGAAGCGGGCTTTTTTTGTGGTGAGCGGGCTTGCTTACCACCATCAGCGTTGTTGCATGCGGTCGATGACCATCGCCAGCAGCAGGATCAAACCGTTGTGGTGAGCGGGCTTGCCCCGCGCTGGGGCGCGAAGCGGCCCTGAAACCCGCAACCCGGTTCAGCCTGGAAGAATGCAGTGACTGTGTTGGGGCCGCTTCGCAGCCCAACGACAACGGGCTTGCTTACCACCATCAACGTTGTTTCATGCGGTCGATGACCACCGCCAGCAGCAGGATCGAACCGCGGATCACATACTGGTAGAAGGTGTCGATGTTCTTCAGGTTCATCGCGTTCTCGATGATCGCTAGGATCAGCACACCTGCAATCACATGGCGGATCATGCCGATGCCGCCGCTCAGCGACACCCCACCCAGCACGCAGGCAGAAATCACCGTCAGTTCGAAACCCTGGCCGATCATCGGCTGACCCGAGGTCATGCGCGAGGCGAGGATCACCCCGGCCAATGCGCCGATCAGGCCGTGCACGGCGAAGATCAGGATCTTGGTGCGGTCGACATTCACCCCCGCCAGCAACGCCGCTTCCGGGTTGCCGCCGATGGCCATGGTGTTGCGCCCGTAGGTGGTGTAGTTGAGCAGCCAGCCGAAAAACAGGAAGCACACGATGGTGATCAGGATCGGCACCGGCACGCCCAGCAGTTGGCCGTTACCGAAGATAAAGAACTGATCCTGGGATACCCCTACCGCCTTGCCGTCGGCAAAGATATAGGCCAGGCCGCGCACGATCTGCATGGTCGCCAGGGTGGTGATCAACGCATTGACCCGCAGCTTGGCGATCACGATGCCGTTGATCAGCCCCACGACCAGGCCCATCAGCAGCGCCGCGCCGATGCCCAGCATGACGCTGTCGGTATCGCGCATCACAATCGCCGCCACCACACCGGCGCAGGCAATCACCGAGCCTACCGACAAGTCGAAGTGCCCCGATGCCAGGCAGAACAGCATGGTGCAGGCGGCGATGCCCACCGTGGAAATCGCCAGGCCCAGGCCGCGCATGTTCAACGGCGAAAGGAAGTTATCGATGAGCAAAGCGCACAGGACAAAGATGCCCACCGCCGCCAGCAGCATCGCCCAGTTGTCGAGCAGTGCGCGCATATCGAGGGGTTTGCGTGCCGTCGGCAGCGCGTTGTTTTGAGTGGTCATGGTCTTCTCTCAGTTCGCCAGGCCGCGCGGCAGGGCCAGTTGCAGCAGGTTGGATTCGGTCGCGTGTTCGCGGGTCTGTTCGCCGCGCATCGCGCCTTCGCACAGCACCAGGATGCGGTCGGAGATGCCCATCACTTCCATGAGGTCGCTGGACACCACGATCACCGCAATGCCTTGGGCCGCGAGGTTATGGATAATCTGGTAGATCTCGGCCTTGGCGCCGATGTCGATGCCGCGAGTCGGTTCGTCGAGCAGCAGGACCTTCATCGGCATCGACAGCCAGCGGCCGAGAATGGCTTTCTGCTGGTTGCCGCCGGACAGGTACATGATCTTTTGCGCGGCAGTCGGGGTTTTAACCTTCATCGCCTTGATCTGCTGGTCGGCGTTGCCCTTCTCCCAACCGTCGCGCAACAGCCAGCCAAACGACGCATGGGCGCCACGGGCACTGATATTGATGTTCTCGGCGACGCTGGACAGCGGAATGATGCCTTCCTTCTTGCGGTCTTCCGGGCACAGCAGTACACCGGCGGCGATGGCGTCGCGGGGCGAGCGCAGTTGCAGGGCCTCCCCACATAACTCAAGGCTGCCGGCGCTGGCGCGCTCCAAACCGCTGAGCAAACGGAACAGCTCCGTGCGCCCTGCCCCCACCAGCCCGAACAGGCCAAGGATTTCGCCTTTGCGCACCTCAAAACTGACCGGCTCACGCAAACCCGGGCCCAACAAACCGTCGACCTTGAGCGCCACCTCGCCGTGCTCGCGCGGGCGGTAGTCGTAGATGTCCTGGATGTCGCGGCCGACCATGCAGGTCACCAACTGGTCGTGGGTCAGCGCGCTCATGTCATCGAAGGTGCGCACGTAGCGGCCGTCCTTGAACACGGTGACCGCGTTGCAGATGCGGAACACTTCTTCCATGCGGTGCGACACATAGAGCACCACTTTGCCCTCGTCCCGCAGGCGCGCGATGATCGCCATCAGCCGGTCGATCTCCCGCGCCGACAGGCTGCTGGTGGGTTCGTCGAAGGCAATCACATGGGCGCCACGGGACAGCGCCTTGGCGATTTCCACCAGTTGGCGCTGGCCCAGGGACAGGCGCCCGAGTTTTTCCTCGGGGTCGATTTCATCCGCCAGGCCCTTGAGGCAAGCCAGGGCCTGCTTGCGCAGCAGGCCCCGGTTGACTACGCCGAAGCGCGAGGGCAAATGCCCGAGGAACAGGTTTTCGGCGACGGTCATTTCCGGCACCAGATGCAGTTCCTGGTGGATCACCGCCACGCCACTGGCGATGCTGTCGGCGGCGCATTTGAACGCCATGGTCTGCGCACCGATCTGCACGCTGCCGCTGCTGGGAATATAGGCGCCGCCGAGGATCTTCAGCAGCGTCGACTTACCGGCACCGTTCTCGCCCATCAAGGCGTGCACCTGCCCCGGGTGGGCGGTGAAGCTGATGCCGTCCAGCGCCTTGACCCCGGGAAAGGTTTTGCCGATAGCGTCAAAACGCAGGGCCGCCGCCGTCATTTCCACAGCCCGATCTTGGTCAGTTCTTCCTGGAAGTTGGCGCGGGTGATCAGGGTCACTTCATCCATGGCCGTGTATTTAGGCGGCTCGGTGCCCTTGGTGACCCACTCGTACATCATCAGCGCAGTGTTGTAGCCCTCGATGTGCGGGCTCGGCAGCATCGAGCCGAAGAAGCCGCTGTTGGCTTTCTTCAATTCGCCGATGGCGTCGGTGCCATTGATACCGATACCGATCACATTGGCCGCAGCGAAACCGGCGCTTTCGGTGGCGCGCACGCCGCCGAGCACGGTGTTGTCGTTCATGCCGCCGATGATCAGGTTTTTCGCGCCGCTGGGCAGCTTGACCAGGGCCGAGTTGGTGGCGTCCATACTGCCGGGGACGTCGAGGGTTTTCAGTGCAGCCGTCAGGATGTGGTCCTTGGGAATACCGGCTTCTTCGAGGGATTTGATCGAGCCGTCGGTGCGTTTCTTGCCGGTGTCGAGTTCATTGAAGGTGTTGATCACCGCGTAGGTGTCCTTCCAGACCCAACCACGTTTTTTCGCTTCGGCGGCCATGGCGGCGCCTTGCTTCTGGCCCACTTCAAACGCGGCCATGCCCAGGTACGGCACGTCCTCCATGAAGTTGCCCTTGGCGTCGACAAAACGGTCATCCACGGCAATCACTTTCAAGCCGTTGGCCTTGGCCTTGGCGACGATCGCCGGGCCCAGGGACACGTCCGGCGGGCAGATCACAAAGCCCTTGGCGCCGTTGGCGGCCAGGCTGTCGATGGCCGAGAGGGTTTTCTCGCCATCGGGCACGGCGATCTTGATCACGGTAAAGCCATGTTCCTTGCCGGCTTTTTCGGCAAAGGCCCATTCGGTCTGGAACCACGGTTCCTCGGCCTGTTTGACCAGGAAGCCGATCTTCACTTCTTCAGCGGCCAGCAACAGCCCGCTCAAGCTCATGGCCGAGACCGCCACAGCGGCGCAGCACAGGGAACGGATACCACGACGACGATGATTCATACGGGTGACTCCTTGTTGTTGTTTTTTGTTTGCTGTTTTTTGTAGGAGCGAGCTTGCTCGCGAAAAACGTTAACGATGACGCGTACATCCTGAATGCACACGGCGCGCTCAGGCCTTTCGCGAGCAAGCTCGCTCCTACAGTGAAGCGGTGCAGCTAACCGGCAAAGCGATGGCAAGGCATGCCGGGGACATCGACTTCAATGGCCAGCACCGCGCCGTCCAGAGGGTGATCCAATGGGCTGGCGGCGCTGGTGATATACAAAGTGGTGAGGTTGGGGCCACCGAATACGCAACTGGTGGGGCGACTCACGGGCAACTCGATAATGCGGTCCACCTCCCCCTCGGGCGTCAGGCGCAGCAGGCAACTGCCGTCCCAACGGGCGTTCCAGATGTAGCCTTGACTGTCCATGGCAGAGCCATCCGGCCCGCCGCGCAAGTGCGGCCCGAACCACGGCGTTGCGGGCTCGAGTTGGCCGTCGGCCTGGATCGAATACTGGTAGAGCGTGGCGTCCAGGCTGTCGCCGAAATGCACCTGGCGGCCGTCCTCGCTCCACAGCAAGGTATTGGGAATGCCCAGGCCGTGGAGCAACGGCGTGACCCGGGCATCGACATCGATGCGAAACAGACCGCCGGAGCGCCGCGTGATCGGCAAGTCTTCGCCGTGTTCGCCGATGTTGTTCTGCATCGTGCCCAGCCACAGGCGGCCCTGGGCATCGCAGCGCGCTTCATTGCCACGGTTGCCCGGTTGCGGGTCGGCCACGCACAGCAGGGTCAGGGCTTCGGTGGCCAGGTCCAGGCGGTAGACACCGCTGCTCAAGGTCACCAGCGCATCACCGCGTTCACACGGGATAAACGCCGAAACGTGCTCGGGCAACTGCCAGATCTGCAGCTGTCCGCCCATCAGGCGCAGGGCCTGTTTGCCGGCGATATTGACCCAGTACAGCGCCTGGGTCGGCACGTCCCAGAACGGGCCTTCCCCCAGTTGCGCACGGTGCTCAGTGACAGCGGTACACGACATGACGCCTCCTGATGAGTGTTTACAGCGAATCGCGGGATGGCGTGCCATCCACCAGACGCTGGATGCGCAACGGGTTGGCGTTTTTTAACGCGTCGGGCAGCAGGCTATCCGGGTAGTTCTGGAAGCACACCGGGCGCAGGAAACGGTCGATGGCCAAGGTGCCGACCGAGGTGCCACGGGCATCGGAGGTAGCCGGGTACGGGCCGCCATGCACCATCGAATCGCAGACTTCGACGCCGGTCGGGTAGCCGTTGAGCAGGATGCGCCCGACTTTCTGTTCCAGCAGCGGCGTGAGTTCGGCGAACTGTTGAAAGTCTGCCGGTTCGCCAATGATCGTCGCCGTGAGCTGGCCGTGCAGGCCGTGCAAGGCGGCGCTGAGCTGGGCTTGATCAGCCACTTCGACAAACACCGTGGTAGGGCCGAAGACTTCTTCCTGGAGCACTTCATCGCCCTCGAGCAACAAGCGCACATCGGCCTTGAACAGCTGCGGTTGCGCCTGATTGCCCGCCTGGGTACTACCGGCCAAATGCTGAATGCCCGAGTGAGCCAGGAGTTTTTCCAGGCCTTTGCCGTAGCTGCTCAGGGTGCCGGCATTGAGCATGGTTTGTGCCGGTTGCTCACCGATCAGTTGGGCGACCTGTTGGGTAAACGCGGTGAACTGCGGCGAGGCGATACCGATCACCAGGCCAGGGTTGGTGCAGAACTGACCGCAGCCCTGCACCACCGACGCGGTCAGGTCCCGCGCGACAGTTTCCGCCCGTACCTGCAGGGCCTGGGGCAGCACGATCACCGGGTTGATGCTCGACATTTCGGCAAACACCGGGATCGGCTGCGGGCGCGCCGCTGCCATATCGCACAAGGCGCGACCGCCCTTGAGCGAGCCGGTAAAGCCCACTGCCTGGATCGCCGGGTGCTTGACCAGCGCCTCGCCGACGCCGCCACCGAAGATCATATTGAACACGCCCGCCGGCATCTCGGTCGCTTCTGCCGCGCGAATGATTGCATTGGCCACCTGCTCAGCCGTGGCCATATGCCCGCTGTGGGCCTTGAACACCACCGGGCAACCGGCCGCCAGCGCCGCTGCGGTATCGCCGCCGGCGGTGGAAAACGCCAGGGGGAAGTTGCTCGCGCCAAACACGGCGACCGGGCCCAGGCCGATGCGGTATTGGCGCAGGTCCGGGCGTGGCAGTGGCTGGCGATCGGGTAACGCCTTGTCGATGCGTGCGCCGTAGAAATCACCGCGACGCAGCACCGTAGCGAACAGGCGCATCTGGCCGCTGGTACGCCCGCGCTCGCCTTTGATACGTGCGGCAGGCAGCGCGGTTTCGCGGCAGACCAACTCGATGAAGTTATCGCTCAGGCCATCCAGCTCGTCGGCGATCGCATCCAGGAACTGCGCACGGCGCGCGGCACTCAACGCACGGTACGCGGGATACGCCGCGGCGGCGGCCTTGGCGGCGGCGTCGACTTCTTCCGGAGTGGCCTGGTAGAAATCCTGCGGCAAGGTTTCGCCCGTGCTGGCATCGACGCTGTGCAGCTTGACGCTGCCGCTGGCGCTGCGCAGGCCGCCGATGTAGTTGTGGCCGAGGAACTGGGTCATGTTGATCTCCTTAAAGGGGGGTGACTTGGCCGGGTTCAAAGGCCGCCTCGCTGCTGCCGACGCCATTGACCAACGGCGCACCGAACTCAGCCTGGCTGATCTCGAACACATCGCCCGGTTGGGTACGTATACCATCGGCGAATGACAGCGTGGCGGTGCCGAAGAAGTGAATGTGCACATCGCCCGGCTTGAGGAACTGGCGGTATTTGAAGTGGTGATACTCGAGGTTTTCCAGGCTGTGGCACATATTGGCCTCGCCACTGAGGAATTCGTTCCGCCAGATTTCCTCGCCGTTACGCAGGATGCGGCTGGTGCCGGCCAGGTGCTGGGGCAACTCGCCCACGCGCAGTTCGGGGCCGTAGCTGCAACTGCGCAGCTTGGAATGGGCCAGGTACAGGTAGTTCTTGCGCTCCATGACGTGGTCGGAGAACTCGTTGCCCACTGCAAAACCCAGGCGATAGGGCTTGCTGTCCGGGCCGATCACATACAGGCCGCCGATTTCCGGTTCTTCACCGGCGTCTTCGGCAAACGGGGGCACCGGGAAGGCTTCGCCTGGGCGCACGACGATGCTGCCGTCGCCCTTGTAGAACCATTCCGGTTGCACACCGGCCTGGCCAGCAGCGGGCTTGCCGCCCTCCACGCCCCATTTGAAGATGCGCATGGTGTCGGTCAAGGCGCTCTCATCGCCGGCCTGCTGGTGCATTTTGTCCCGCGCCGAGGCACTGCCCAGGTGGGTCAGGCCGGTGCCGCTGATAAGCATATGGGCCGGGTCCGGGTGGTCCAGCGGCGGCAAAATCTTCAGGTCGGCCAACAGTGCGGCGTAGTCATGGCTGTCGCCCAGGCCCAGGCTTTCGACCTGCTGCTGCAACTTGACGCCCGCCTCGATGGCGGCCAGCGCCAGTTCGCGCACGCTGCGCGCGGTACGCACTTCGCGCACTGTGGCGCCTTCTACAACGCCGACCCGGCGTTCACCGTTGCTTGACTCGAACTGAACTAAACGCATCAGACTTCTCCCAGATTAAGTACGTGTGGCGCCACGGGCGCTGGCGGCGAATTGATCGGCGGGCAGTACGTGCTTGCGCTCCAGCACGCGGTAGACCACGCCGGTCAAGACCAGCCCGAACACCATGACCCCGGACAGGAAGTACAAGCCCGAGGCGAGGTTGCCGGTGTATTCCTTGAGCGCACCGATCACGAACGGACCGATATAGCCGCCGAGGTTGCCCACCGAGTTGATCAAGGCAATGCCCGCCGCCGCACTGGCGCCGGCAAAGAAGCGCCCCGGCAAGGTCCAGAACACTGCGGTGCAGGAAAACAGTGCAAACGCCGCCAGGCACAGCGCGGCCATTTGCAGCACCGGCACACTCAGCCAGGCGCTGAAGAACAAGCCGATGGCGCCGAGCACATACAGCACCGCCAGGTGGCCGTAGCGATCATTCAGGCGGTCCGAACTGCGCGGGATGATCAGCAGGCCGATGATGCCGAAGATGTACGGCACGGCGGAGATAAAGCCGGTGACCAGGTCGGTGCCGCCGAACTGCTTGATCAGGGTCGGCAGCCACAGGCCCAAGCCGTAAATGCTCAGGGTCACCGGCAGGTAGAACAGCGCCAGCAGCAGCACACGTTTGTCCTTAAGGGCATGCAGCGGGTTGCCGTGGCGGGTCTGGCCGTAGGCTTGCAGGTCTTTGTCCAGCTCGCCGGTGAGCCAGGCCTTTTCGTCGTCGCTCATCCATTTGACCTGCCTGGGGCCATCCGGCAGGTAGCGCAGCACTGGCCAGGTCAGCAGGATCGCCGGGGTGCCGATCACGATAAACAGCCACTGCCAGCCATGCAGGCCGAGGATGCCGTCCATGCCCAGCAGGCCGCCGGACACCGGGCCGGTGATCATCATCGCAATCGGTTGGGAGAGGATGAACAGCCCGAGGATCTTGCCGCGATGGCGCACCGGGAACCATTGGGTGATGTAGTACAGGACGCCGGGAAAGAATCCGGCTTCGGCCGCGCCGAGCAGGAAGCGCATTACATAGAAGCTGTGCGGCCCTTGCACGAAGGCCATGCCGATGGTGATCGCGCCCCAGGTGATCATGATCCGCGCGAACCAGCGCCGTGCGCCGAAGCGGTCGAGCATCAGGTTGCTGGGGATCTCGAAGAGGAAGTAGCCAATAAAGAACAACCCCGCGCCCAGGCCATAGGCCGCATCGCCGATACCGACGTCGGCGCCCATGTGCAGCTTGGCAAACCCCACGGCGGAACGGTCCACGTAGGCGATCAGGTACAGCAGGATCAGGAAGGGAATCAGTTTCAGCGTGATGCGCCGGATAAGCCGCAGTTCCTGGCTCATGGGGGTCGATCTCCGATTGTTGTTTTTATAGAAGCTCGGGGGACGCCTCTCGCGGAAATCCGCCAGGGTCATACCTCAGTTAAGCCAGACTATATAGTAGGACTATTTACAAAACAACTCTTCCAAAGCATCGATTTTGCGCTTATGTTTAAGCACGCATAGAACATATAGTCATACAATAAGAGAATCGATCATGTCTGATAAAAAGCCCGGCCTACGCTCCGCCCAGTGGTTTGGTACCGCCGACAAAAACGGCTTCATGTACCGCAGCTGGATGAAGAACCAGGGCATCGCCGACCATCAGTTCCATGGCAAGCCGATCATCGGTATCTGCAATACCTGGTCGGAGCTGACCCCGTGCAACGCGCATTTCCGCCAGATCGCCGAGCACGTCAAACGTGGCGTGATCGAGGCCGGTGGCTTCCCGGTGGAGTTCCCGGTGTTCTCCAACGGCGAATCCAACCTGCGCCCCACCGCCATGCTCACCCGCAACCTGGCGAGCATGGATGTGGAGGAAGCGATTCGCGGCAACCCGATTGACGGTGTGGTACTGCTGACCGGCTGCGACAAGACCACCCCGGCCCTGCTGATGGGCGCCGCCAGTTGCGACGTGCCGGCCATCGTGGTCACCGGTGGGCCGATGCTCAACGGCAAGCACAAGGGCCAGGACATCGGCTCGGGCACCGTGGTGTGGCAGCTCAGCGAACAGGTCAAGGCCGGCACCATTACCCTGGACGATTTCCTCGCGGCCGAAGGCGGCATGTCGCGTTCGGCGGGCACCTGCAACACCATGGGTACTGCGTCGACCATGGCCTGCATGGCCGAGGCACTGGGCACGTCCCTGCCCCACAACGCGGCGATCCCGGCGGTGGATGCGCGGCGTTATGTGTTGGCCCATATGTCCGGCATGCGTGCGGTGGAGATGGTGCGCGAAGACTTGAAGCTGTCGAAGATCCTCACCAAGGAAGCGTTTGAAAACGCCATCCGCGTGAACGCCGCCATCGGTGGTTCGACCAACGCCGTGATCCACTTGAAAGCCATCGCCGGGCGCATCGGTGTCGAGCTCGACCTGGACGACTGGACCCGCATCGGTCGCGGCATGCCGACCATCGTCGACCTGCAACCGTCCGGGCGCTTCCTGATGGAAGAGTTCTACTACGCCGGTGGCCTGCCCGCCGTGCTGCGCCGCCTCGGTGAAGCCAACCTGATCCCGCACCCGAACGCCTTGACCGTCAACGGCAAGACCCTCGGCGAGAACACCAAGGACTCGCCGATCTACGGCCAGGACGAAGTGATCCGCACCCTCGACAACCCGATCCGCGCCGACGGTGGCATTTGCGTGTTGCGCGGTAACCTGGCGCCACTCGGTGCGGTGCTCAAGCCGTCGGCCGCCAGCGCCGAGCTGATGCAGCATCGCGGGCGCGCGGTGGTGTTCGAGAACTTCGACATGTACAAGGCGCGCATCAACGACCCGGAACTGGACGTGGACGCCAACTCGATCCTGGTCATGAAAAACTGCGGGCCCAAGGGTTACCCAGGCATGGCCGAAGTCGGCAACATGGGCTTGCCGGCCAAGCTGCTGGCCCAGGGCGTGACCGATATGGTGCGGATCTCCGATGCGCGCATGAGCGGCACCGCCTACGGCACCGTGGTCTTGCATGTGGCGCCGGAAGCCGCAGCCGGCGGACCGTTGGCCACGGTGAAGGAAGGTGACTGGATCGAACTCGACTGCGCCAACGGCCGCCTGCACCTGGACATCCCCGACGCAGAGCTGGCGGCGCGCATGGCCGACCTGAAGCCGCCGCAGAACCTGATCGTCGGCGGCTACCGCCAGTTGTACATCGACCATGTGCTGCAGGCCGACCAGGGTTGCGACTTTGACTTCCTGGTGGGTTGCCGTGGGGCTGAAGTCCCCCGGCATTCCCACTAATTGGGATGCTATGATGCCGCGAATTTAAGTCGGAGCATCCCTGTCGTTATGGATCACCAGCCGTCCAAGCCGCGCAAGAGCATGCATGCCCAGATCGTTCAGGACTTGGGCATGCACATCGTTTCAGGTCGCTTCAAGCCCGAAGAACGGCTGCCCATGGAGGCCACGCTGTGCGAGGAGTACAAGGTCAGCCGTTCGGTGTTGCGCGAGGCGACCCGGGTGCTCAGCGCCAAGGGCCTGGTGTATTCCAAGCCGCGGGTGGGCGCGGTGGTGCGGCCGCGCTTGAAGTGGCACCTGCTCGACCCGGACGTATTGTCCTGGTTGATGCAGTCCACGCCCCACAGTGAGTTCTTCAATACCCTGGCCGGTGTGCGGCGCATCCTCGAGCCGGAGATCGCCGCCATGGCCGCGACCACCGCCACCGATGAAGACATCGCCACCATCGAAAAAGCCTACCAGGGCATGGAAACCGCGCAGACCCACGAACAGCTGCTGCAGGCCGACCTGGACTTCCACCGCGCCATTGCCGACGCCACCCGCAACGACCTGCTCGCCTATATGTGCAATATGCTGTCGTTGCCGCTGCGCGAGTCGATCAACATCACCAACCGCCGCCCGGACATCCAGGGCCTGAGCCTGCCCCGGCACAAGGCGATCCTCACCGCGATCCAGAACCGCGACGCCCTCGGCGCGCGGCATGCGTCGCTGGTGCAGTTGGATGACACGCGAGTGGCGTTGGATACGGTGATGAATGTGCTCACGCCGCTTTAGCCCGCCAATTGTGTCAGCCAGATCAAATTTGAGAGGGATATGACTTAGTCATACAGTGCGAGGAAAGGCGAAAAAAGAGCGAACCAAGTTTCGCTCCCTCTCTTCTTTAAAACAAAGTCACTTTAAGAGCCACCAACCTAAGAACCACACACAAACGTCACTGCGCACATTAATAACCAAATAACCCATTATAGTCATAGGATGCATATACATCGTAACTTGAGGCATCATAGGTCTTCTTATTAAAGATCGACACTTCCCCCTTACTCACGCCCCGAAACATCAAATTCTTACCAAGAGGCCGACGACCTCTGACAACTAACGCCACTGAAGGGGTGAGTGGCATAAAGCCCTCAAAATCAGATAAATCTTTTTGTCCCTCATCACTCTTACTTAGAATTATGGCGGGCGAACTTGAGGTGATAAACTTTTCCTGACCTTGCGCCACGAGAAGTTCAACCGAATAATCACCCGCCCCCAACCTTTCACCAAAGAGCAACGAGTCGATAAATAAAATTGACTTCAGTACGTTGCCAGCCTGCTGCTCTGATAGCTGTTTTTCACCATCCTCCCGAACAATCACAAGTTTTTTCACCTCAGAAGTGACCACATCCCTTGCATGCTTTGTCCTGAACAACTGAACCGCAAAAATACCAAGCAAATCCCTTATATCATTCTGGCGTTCAACCAAGCTTTTAATATACAAACCTACATCAGCACTTATTAAATTTAGTGTTTTCGAAAACCGAGATTCTAACGCTGTAAATTTATCTTCCAAAAAGCGCTTATTAATATCATCCAATTGATCGGCGTGAGGCTCGCCTCGCTTTTTATACTCATCGATTCCAATCAATATCTGAAACTCTTTGACCACAAGAGCAGCTACACCAGCCTGCTCACTGTATTTATAAGCAAGCATGTCATACACATCTTGATCGACATCCAGCCGATTGAAATATCTGACTTGGGAAATTGAGTTCAAATCAGTCGCAAACATGGCTTGATTGCGTACCTTATTGAAGGTTCGTACCCCCATACTTTTCTCGCCCGCTTTCGCCTCACGAGCAGCCAGCCAGTATTCCAAATAGGTCTGAGAAACATAGTGCTGTCTTTTAGGGATACTCATGCTCACCAACATTCCTTATCAATGAAAAAACACCCATCATCCGATGAATCGATATCCGAACACTCATCCGCCAGTTGGTCTTCACGAGCCTTACGAGACTCGTCAAGCCTGTCAGAGCGCATCCTGAGTGAAGGCACGAAACGGCATCATGGATCTACAACCCTGAAAGATGCTAAAGTGCCATCATTCAAAATTCAACGAAATTCGGTCTGAATACAGAGAAGGAACTCAGAGATGTCTGTCCCGTCACGGCTAGATAACCAAGCTCAACGCTTGCTCGCGCTACTCGTCAATAGATTGCCAAACGCAAGGGCGGCAAATCCTCAAACCTTCCTTGGCTACAAAGATGTACACGACAAACTTGGCCTTCCAAAGCTCCGTGAAAAGTGGGGCGACAGCCTTAAAGACCAAGGGCTTGTGTCACTCGCTCAATGGACTTATGAAACTGGAAAACCTGCAATCACTGGCCTGGTGATTGACCGGACCTCTTTGATGCCTGGTCCCGGATATTTTGACTTGTTCAAAAAAGAACGAGATGACTTTAAATGGTGGAAAGAAGAAATCGATAAGTCCAAGCAGTTTGACTGGTCGCCCTTCATTTCAGCGCCCCCACCTCCTGAAACACCTCTAGCCGTAGACATCAACATCGAAGGCCCAGCCGCACGTGAGGAAGTCACGACCTACCGCGTAATCCGCGACACTTTGTTAGCACGCCGAGCAAAACAGCTCCATAACTACGAATGTCAACTTTGCGGTCATACCATTGAGCTGCAAGACGGGCGTCGATATGCCGAGGCACACCATATCCAGCCTCTCGGCGCACCTCATAACGGGCCAGATGTTTTCGAAAATATCGTGTGTGTATGCCCCAATCACCACGCCGAACTTGACTATGGCGCTCGCCCACTAGAGCACGCCAACCTACGCTCAATGGAGGGGCATTCGATCAACGCATGCTATATCGAGTATCACAACACTCATATTCATAGAAAGTCATAGCTGAAAACCGTACGCGCTCACGCGTACGGTTATGCACGCGTCTCTATAAAGTATAGGAAATGCCCACCTGCACCGTGCGCGGTTCGCCTGGGTAGGCGTACACGTTGCCGAACGCACCTTCTTCATACTCGCGATTGAACAGGTTCTTCACGTCCAGATTCAGCCGCACCTTGTCGTTGACCTTGTAGTAGCTGAGCAGGTCGACCACGGTATAGGCGTCCATCGAGAAGGCGTTGTTGGAGGTTTGCCCGGCCCGTTCATCCACATACTTGCCACCCGCGCCGAGGCCCAGGCCCTTGAGGGCGCCGTCCTGGAACTCGTAAACGTTGAGCAGGCTGAAGCTGTTACGCGGGATGTTCAGCAAACGCGTGCCGCTGCGCAGGGTGTTGTCCTTGGTCACTTCGGCATCCACGTAGGCGTAGCCACCGATCACACGCCACTCGGGGGTGATATTGCCCGCCACGTTCAGGTCGAAACCACGGCTGCGCACCTGGCCGGCGGCGACGCTGAAGGTGGAGTCGAGAGGGTCGGTGGTGAGCACGTTTTTCTTCTCGATCTGGTAGATCGCGGCGTCGACACTGAGTTGACGGTCCAGGGCTTCCCACTTGATGCCCATCTCGTAGGATTTGCCTTTCTCCGGCTCAAAACCACCGCCCTGGCGACTGGCGCCGGTGTTGGGCTTGAACGAACGCGCGGCGTCGGCGTAGACCGCGACGGTGTCGGTGAGGTCGTAGATCACGCCCACGCGTGGGGTGACGGCGTTGTCGCTGGCGTCCCAGCTTTTACCGCCCGGCACGTAGGTGTGGTAGTCGTGTTCGAAACGCTCGAAGCGTGCGCCGGCGAGCACTTTAAGGCGCTCGGTCAGGGCCACCTGATCCTGCACGAAGGCCGCGTAGGTCTTGAGGTTTTCCTTGTCGTGGGTCGGCGTGCGCGTGAGGTTCGGGCGCGCCTGGCCGTAGACCGGGTTGAAGATGTCGATTGAATAAGCACCCACTGCGCCGCTGGAGCGCTGGATGATCGACTTGTAGTCGTAGTCTTCGAATTCGACGCCGGTGAGCAAGGTGTGGTCGAAACCACCGGTGGAGAAATGCCCGGTGAGGTTGAGCTGGGTGTCCTTGTCGGTCCACTCCAGTTTGCGGTAGTTGAAGTTGCGGCCCAGGGTGCGACCGTCGGCGGCCAGGCCGTTGGCTTCAATGGCATTGCCTTGCAAGGTGCCGTCCAGCCATTGGAAACCACCGCCCAGGGTCCAGCTGTCATTGAGCAGGTGCTCGAAACGCAGCTGGGCCATGCTGTTGTCGTTGTGCAGTTTGCCGGCGTCTTTTTCACCCCAGAAGGTGTCGCGCGAGGCGGTGCCTTTTTGATTGGGGTAGCGCGTCAGGCCACGGTCCAGCGGGTGGTTGTTGCGCATGAAGTCGCCCTCGAAGATCACCTTGGTGTCATCGCTGGCCTGCCAGGTGATCACCGGGGTCACGCCGTAGCGTTCGGTTTCGACATGGTCACGGAAGGTGTCACCGCCCTCGCCCACCACGTTCAGGCGATAGGCCAGGCGACCTTGTTCATCCAGCGGGCCGGAAGCGTCGAGGGTGGCGCGCTGCATGCCCTGGTCATCCAGTTGGCTGCCGAGGGTCACGGTCGGCTCGGCCAGCGGTTGCTTGGACACCACGTTGAAGGTGCCGCCGGGATCGCCACGGCCATACAGCATGGTCGCCGGGCCGCGCAGCACTTCGAGGCGTTCGATGGTGTTGGCGTCGGGCATGTTCGGGTAGCCCCGGTTGATCGGGAAACCGTTGCGGTAGAACTCGCCGGTGGTAAAGCCACGTACGGTGAAGGTGGTGAGCCCCTGCCCGCCAAAGTTGTTGGCACGGCCGACGCCGCCGGCGTAGTCCAGGGCGTCCTGCAAACGGGTGGCGCCGATGTCTTCGACCACATCCTTGGACACGACGCTGATGGACTGCGGGGTTTCATGAATCGAGGTGTCGGTGCGCGTCGCACTCGCGGAACGTGTGGCGTGGTAGCCCTTGACCGGCCCTTGCGCCGTCTCGTAGTCCGCCTCGCCGGTGACATTGGTGGCTTGCAGCTCAAGACTGGCCTTGTCGGCAGGGACAACCTCGGCCCAGGTAAACGGGGAAAACGCCTGAAGCACGCAGAGGGAAATCAGGGTACGACGCATGGATGTTGAACCTAGTGAATGAGCCAGATGGGGCGGCAAACCTGCCAAAAAACGCGGGAATGGTATACCAAGTCATTCGCGTTTGACATCTATTCTCATTCACTATTTTTCAGGTAACAGCTTTGTATCGATCTGTAGGAAATTGGACGCGAGGCAAATGTGGGAGGGGGCTTGCCCCCGATATCGGTGTATCAATCACAGCAACATCGACTGGTCTACCGCTATCGGGGGCAAGCCCCCTCCCACACTTGGATTTTTATACAACGTTAGAAGTGGATCCGATCAGCGATACCGCTCCAACCAATGGGCGTAAGGCGCCGGCAAGGTCCAGGAGGATTTCTCCACGCCCAGCTCCTTGGCCGCAAAGTACGCCCAATGCGGGTCAGCCAGGTGCGCACGACCGACCGAGACCAGGTCCAGGTGCCCAGCCTGCAACGCACCTTCCGCCAGTTGCGGCGTGCCAAAGCCCCAGGCCGAGGTCACCGGGATGCCGGCTTCGCGGCGCACGCGCTCGGCGATCGGCCCCATGAAGGCCGGACCCCACGGGATATTCGTGTCGGGGATGGTGAAACCGACGCTGACGCTCAGCAGGTCCAGGCCGCCGGCCTTGAAGTTGCGGGCCAGTTCGATGGATTCGGTCAGGGTCTGTTCGTCACGGCCGTCGTATTCGATCACGCCAAAACGTGCGGTCAGCGGCAGGTTTTCCGGCCAGACCTCGCGCACGGCAGCGAGGGTTTCCAGGAGGAAACGGCTGCGGTTGTCGAAGCTGCCACCGTAGGCGTCGGTGCGCTGGTTGGAATGCTCGGAGAAGAAGCTCTGGCCCAGGTAGCCATGGGCGAAGTGCAGCTCGATCCACTCGAAACCGACGTCACGGGCACGGCGGGCGGCGTCGACGAAGTCCTGCTTGACCCGAGCGATGTCGTCCAGGGTCATGGCGCGTGGTACTTGCGGCAGGTTGGCACCGAAGGCGATGGCCGACGGCGCGATGGTTTCCCAGCTGCGCGCATCGGAGGCAGGTATGTGGTCGTCCCCTTCCCACGGGCGGTTGGCGCTGGCTTTGCGACCGGCGTGGCCGATCTGGATGCCTGGCACCGAGCCGGCGGCCTTGATGGCCTTGACCATGGGCACGAACGCTTCGGCATGGGCGTCGCTCCAGAGACCTGCGCAACCTGGGGTGATACGCCCCTCAGGCGCGACAGCGGTGGCTTCGACCACCAGCAAACCGGCGCCGCCCCGGGCCATACTGGCCAGGTGCACGAGGTGCCAGTCGTTGACGATGCCGTCATCGGCCATGTATTGGCACATCGGCGGGATGGCGATGCGATTGCGCAGGGTGACGTCTTTGAGTGTGAACGGTTCGAACAAAGCGGACATTGAGAACTCCGGGAGCGAGTGGATGATTCGATAGTTCGATGGTAATCGAACTATGGTATTCGATGATAGCCCCCTGTTATGATTCGTTCCATGCGAGCCTTTAAACACCCCACCCCGGAAGACCTGACCCTCGAGCGCCTGCTGTACGCGCTGAGTGATCCGGTGCGCCTGGAGATTGTCCGCTGCCTGGCCGGCGTGCCCGAGGCCAGTTGCGGCGAACTGGACGGCGGGCGCCCCAAGTCCAGCATGTCCCACCACTTCCGGGTCCTGCGCGATGCCGGCCTGGTCCACACCCGCAGCGTGGGCACTACCCATATGAATTCATTGCGCGGCGAGGTGCTTGAGGAACGGTTTCCGGGATTGCTGCAGAGCATCCTGACGCAACGATAAAAGCCGGATCAGTCCAGCAGCGCGATCAGCCGCGACTCGATCGTCATGTCCCGCACGTCCAGCACCGCCAACGTCACCGGCAACTTGAAACGCCGCCGCCCTGCACTGCCGGGGTTTACGTACAGTGTTGCGCCCCGCCATTCGATCAGGGGCTTGTGCGAATGGCCGGTGATCACCAGCCGAGTAGACGTGTCGAGTAAGGCGGGTACGTCGGCGATATCATGCACCACCAACGTCCGCCATCCGTCCACCTCCAGCATCAGATGGTCGGGCACCAGCTCCGCCCACGCCGCGTCCTGGTCATTGTTGCCACGCACCACGTGCAGGGGCGCGATCTGTGCCAATTGCTGAAGAATCTCAGGGCTGCCGATATGACCGGCATGGATGATCTGCTCGCATCCCTGCAAGGCTGCGACAGCCTCAGGGCGCAGCAGGCCGTGGGTGTCGGAAATCACGCCAACTTTCATAGGGCCTCCGGGGTGGACATCGAACGGTGAAACACCGGCGCGCCATCCAAATATACGCGGTCCTTGCCATTGCCCTTGGAGGCGTAGAGATTGCGGTCGGCACGCTTGAGGACCGCCGACATATCGGCCCCGGCCGTAAAGCACGTCATGCCCGCACTGCAGGTGTAGTGATGGGGCGGCGCGACACTGCAGCGGATCGCTTGCAGCAGGCGCAGCGCGTAATCGGTGGCGAGATCGGGGTCATCGACCAGCAGCAGCACGCCGAATTCCTCGCCGCCAATCCTGCCGAAACTGTGGCTGCCGGGGGTGGATTTCAGGCACGCGGCCATGGCGCAGAGAATCCGGTCGCCGACATCATGGCCGAACTGGTCATTCTTCAATTTGAAACTGTCGATATCCAACATCATGAAGTAACCGCTATCACCGGCGGCAATCAGTTTGGCGAAGCCCTCCATAAAGGCGCGCCGGTTCAGGATGGAGGTCAAGTAATCCGTCTCGGCCAATTCCCGAAACTCACTCTCGACCAGTAACACGGAGCGCAGGTTTTTCAGGTAGTAGACATTCAAGATAAAGCCGATCGACACCGACGCCGCACAAAAAATAAACACATAGGTGTCGACGCCGTCATAAAGGCTCAGCTGAATGTTGGGCCACGTCAGTAACCAGACCAGGGCGGCGCAGACCAGAAAATCCTGGACCACGATAAACAGGATTGCGCTGCTCATCACCAAGGTCACGGCCAGCGGCAAGGCGAACACCTGCAACGCGGGGCGGGTGTGCACCACATAGGCAAAACCTGCGGACAGCAGCACCATGTAGAACCCGCCCAGCGCCCGCCACAGCACATAATGCGTCACCACCCGGTGAGCCCCATACACCACGCACAGCCCCAGCGTGACCAGCACCACCGGCCAGCCGAACATCCCCCCACGATCCACCAGCAACACCGCCAGCCAGGCGAAAATCCCGATCAGTTCGGCCTGGGCGATGGCAGGCGACAACAGCCTCTGCATCCGTGGCCTGAGTTTCACATTTGCCGGCATCCCGTCACTCCCTGTGAATGCGTGGCCGGTGTGTCATCGGCATGACTCAGTTGAAGACTGTGCAGGCAAATCGCAAACGAATAGGCCATGAACCGTCTTACCAGCACGACAAAAGGTGGCAGGACTTCAAGCTGCGTCTTGGAATGAATCTTGAAATAGCCCCGCTCGGCCCCCTCTTGCACCAGACGAATGACGTGGGTCTTGGACACCGAAAGTTGCTCAGCGATGGAAAGGTAGGACGAAGACCTGAAACTTGCGCCCTGATTATCCCGCGCACACGCATCGTTATAGATCGCCAGCATCAACATATGCCCGGCATCGCGTTTTACCAGCCAATAACAATCCGGTATCAACAGGTCAATGCTCAGGTTACGGCAGAGAAGCACCGAAAACCCTTTGAAATAACGGGCCAGATAGGCGCGATCATCCAAACCGGCCATTGAACCGCAAACCGCGGGTTCCGGGCACATCACGCCCAGCGGCTCGACCATGGACGTGAGCATCGGCCGGATCTCCGCGCAGGCTTGGGACGATGGGCTGAACAGCCGCAGACGGCTGTCGTCCGGATGCCTCGACACCGTCATGAACCCCAGCGCCCTGAACAGCAGGAAGATCGACTCCAGGCTGTTTCGCGAACAGAACCCGCGCGCCACACAAAACGCTTTCACCTCGGACAGCAAGGGGACCGGCTTGGCGAAATACGTGCTCAATAACGTAAAGGACACCATCAAGCGACTGAACTTCAGTGCCGTCTTGTAGAAAAACGGTCTTTTTGAATAGCACTCCAGCAGAGCCGAATAATGGGTACGAATACACCCGTCAAAATCCACATGGCGCTCAAACGCCCGCGCCGACTGTTCAATCGCCAGCTTCAACGAACCACTGCACATGAGAAAGAGCCCTGATCAAACAACTTGGATTCACTGATCTCAATTGCAGCACCGGTAATGGCGTTTTGCCTTGAGCGCAATCTATCGTGATTAGCTCAGGGGACATCGTCGTTACCAAAATTGTTCCAAAAAACCCAGGCGGCTTAACCGTTTCAGTCGCCGCGGCGAACCTTCCCCGCAAGCCGGCGTCCGAGCTAAGGCACTGTTGCCTACCGCTCGCCGCGAGGTTGTCGTTTGAAAGCCGCCATCATCAAAAAGTACCGCCTGATCATCAAGACCATGGGCTATGTGGGCTGGTCGCTGTTCTGGCTGTTGCTGTGGGACGTCGCCGTCACCGTGGACTTCATGCTGTTCCTCACCGCCAAGATCAATTTGCCGCTGATGCCCCTCACCCTGCTGGGCTCGGCACTGATCGTGCTCATCAGCTTTCGTAACAGCAGCGCCTATAACCGCTGGTGGGAGGCCCGTACGCTATGGGGCGCGATGGTCAACAATTCACGCAGCTTCGCGCGGCAGGTATTGACCCTGCTGGACGACCCCGACGGCGAAGTGAACCCGGTCAAGGCCACCCTGCTGCGCCGCCATGTGGCCTATGTGAATTGCCTGGCCGCGCACCTCAAGGGCGAGCCGTGCCCTGATGAAGTACGCGCCTTTATCCCCGCCGAGGAATTCGCCCGCAACGGCGCCACCAACAACTTTGCCAATGACATCCTCACCGGCTCGGCGGCGTTGCTGGCCAGGGAATACAAGGCAGGGCACCTGGACAGCATTCGCCTGGCACGGCTGGAGTCGACCCTGGTGGATTTGTCCAATGCCCAGGGCGGCATGGAGCGGATTGCCAACACGCCACTGCCCTACCCCTACGTGTATTTCCCGCGCCTGTTTATCTCGCTGTTCTGCCTGATCGTGCCCGTGGGCCTGGTGGAATCCCTGGGCTGGTTCACCCCGCTGGCGTCCACCGTGGTGGGCTTTATGCTGCTGGCCATCGAACGCATCGGCACCGACCTGCAAAGCCCGTTCCGCTCCAGCGAACACCAGATCCAGATGGAAGCCATCTGCGAAACCATCGAGAAAAACCTGCAATCGATGCAGCGTGATGCGCTGGGTGGCGAGCGCATCGGATAAACACGCCCTTCGGCCTAAAGTGCGTGCTCCCGCAGTCGATACAAAGGGAGTACGCATGGGCCACATCCCCTCAAAACAACACATGCGACGCTCGACGCCACTGTTTTCTCCTTGCCAAAAATATAAATACCCGCGGGTGAAGTCATGAATATCAAGCAAAAGTTGACCTGGGCGTTTGCCGCTATCGCGTGCCTGCCAGTCATCCTGGTGGCCGTTATGGTTGTGCTGAACTTGCGCGAGGGGGCCCTGGCCAATTTCCTCGACAGCAGCGGTCGCGAGATCCGTCAGATCGACAACGGCATGAAGCAGTTTTTCGATGGCATCAGCCAGAACGTCGACTTCGTCGCCAAGGACCCGCGCGTTGTCGCGGCCAAGGACCTCAAGAACTACGCCGGCGCCGACGCCGCGCAAATCCCCCTGACCCAGACCAACAAAGACCTGCTGGCGATTTTCGATCAGTTCGCCAAGAGCCACCCGAGCACCGCCTACTTGTCCTTGGGCCTCGCCGACGGCGGTTATGCCAGCTGGCCTGACGACACCAAACTGAACAACTACGACCCACGCGTACGCCCCTGGTACAAGGCCGCTATCGCCGCCCCAGGCGCTACCGTGCGCACCGGCGCCTATTACTGGGCACCGGACGACGTGGTGCTGATCGGCACCGTGCACACCGTTGCCGATGCCACCGGCAATATCCTCGGCGTGGTCGGCCTGGACGTGTCGCTCAAGCAGCTCACCGAGCTGGTGCGCAACATCAAGCTGGGCGACAGCGGCTACCTGATGCTGGTGGAAGCCAACGGCAACGTGCTGGTGGACCCCAGCGATGCCAAACACAACTTCAAGCCGATGGCCGACCTGGGCCCCAACTACGCCGAACTGGCCAAGCGCGGCGACGGCGTGACCCAGGTCGACATCAACGGCGTGGCCTACATGGCCAACGTGGTCAGCTCCAAGGATCTGGGCTGGCGCTTTATCGGCCTGATCAAACGCGATGAAGTCATGGCCGGCGCCACCAGCCTCACGTGGTTGATCGCCGCGATTGCCGCCGTCCTGGCCGTGGTGTTCGCGATTGTCGGCGCCAGCTTTGCCAGCGTGATCGTGCGCCCGATTCGCGGGGTGGCCGACGGCCTGCAGGAGATTGCCGAAGGCGAAGGCGACCTGACGCGCCAACTCAAGGTGCAAGGCAAGGACGAAACCGCCAGCCTGGCGGGCTGGTTCAACCAGTTCCTGAGCATGATCGCGCAACTGGTGCAACGCATCGGCAACGCCTCTTCCGACCTGCAAACCGCCGCCGCCGACACCAGCGAAGTCGCCAACAACATGAACCAGGCCGCCGGGCGCCAACGTGAAGCCGTGGAGCTGGTAAGCACCGCGTTCAACGAAATGGTGGCCACCGCCAACGAGGTCGCGCGTTCCTGCAGCGCCGCCGCCGCGAGTGCCGACGAAGGCTACCGCGACGTGCACAATGGCCAGCAACACATCGGCGAAGCCACCGGCAGCGTGCTCAAGCTCAGCGAAGACCTGCAAAAGTCGACCCAGACCATGCAGTTGCTGGAGCAGGACAGCCAGAACATCAACACCATCCTCGACACCATCCGCTCGATCGCCGAACAAACCAACCTGCTGGCGCTCAACGCCGCGATTGAAGCCGCGCGCGCCGGTGACCAGGGCCGCGGTTTTGCCGTGGTCGCCGACGAAGTCCGCGCCCTGGCACGCCGCACGGCCGACTCCACCGGTGAAATCGACAGCCTGCTGGGCAACCTCGCCCGCCGCACCCAGGAAGTCACCCAGCAGATGCAGGGCAGCCTGCTCGTATCCCACACCAGCGTGGAACGCATCCAGCAGGCCCGCGACAGCTTCGACAAGATCCAAGGCTCGGTGGACTCGATCCGCGACCAGAACACCCAGATCGCCACCGCGGCCGAAGAACAGCACCAGGTGGCCGAAGAGATCAACCGGCACATCGCGCAGATCCATGCCGATGCGCAACTGGTCGAAGGCTTTGCCCACTCGGCGCAGACCGGATCAGGACGGTTGACGGATATTTCCGGTCAGCTCAAGGGGTTGGTGGGGCGGTTCAAGTTCTAGGGTCGCCTGCGGGGACGTGTATTGGCTACTGATAGCCTCGCACTCCCCGCCTCTTACCCAACCACTGCTATTAAGGCGCTATCGGGGATGACGGTAGTCACCAACGACTTCGGGATCGTGCAGGCCCTGATGGATGCGACGCAGATCACGGTGATCCACACCGGCGGCCAACTGGACCATGACAACCATTCTTCCGTCGGCGGGCTGGCCGTGGCGACCCTGCGCCAGGTGGTAACGGACATCGCCTTTGTGTCCATCAGCTCCTGGGACTTGCACCGAGGCATCACCACCCCCTCGGCGCTGAAAGTCGAGGTCAAGCAAGTGGCGATGCAATCGGCGTCCCAGGTGGTGTTGGTGGCGAGCAGCTCCAAATATTGCACCTTCAGCATGTACCGCATCGCCGGGCTGGAACCGTTCGACGTGATCATCAGCGACGACGCCCTGGCGCCGGCAGCGGCAGATGGCATCCGCACGCGCGGGATTGAATGGATGCTGCCGGGTAATCCGTTGCCGGCCTGATGCCCTTCCTTTGTGGGAGATGTCGAGCTTTAGCGAGGCTTCGATGGCGGTGGCACGGTTGGCAGGTGTCTTGGCTGACGCACAGCTATCGGGGGCAAGCCCCCTCCCACATTTGATTGAGGTCGGCAGGTGGGAAGTTGCCCGGCTGTAGATCTCATGGTCACCGCTGGTCCCCTGTGGGAGATGTCGAGCTTTAGCGAGGCTTCGACGGCGGCGGCACGGTTGGCAGGTGTCTGGCTGACACACAGCTATCGGGGCAAGCCCCCTCCCACATTTGATTGAGGTTGGCAGGTGGGAAGTTGCCCGGCTGTAGATCTCATGATCACCGCTGGTCCCCTGTGGGAGATGTCGAGCTTTAGCGAGGCTTCGATGGCGGTGGCACGGTTGGCAGGTGTCTTGGCTGACGCACAGCTATCGGGGGCAAGCCCCCTCCCACATTTGATTGAGGTTGGCAGGTGGGAAGTTGCCCGGCTGTAGATCTCATGGTCACCGCTGGTCCCCTGTGGGAGATGTCGAGCTTTAGTGAGGCTTCGATGGCGGCGGCAGGGTTGGCAGGTGTGTTGGCTGACACACAGCTATCGGGGGCAAGTCGAATCGTCGCACCGCCCCTCCCACATTTGAACCGAACCGACACAGAGGCTCTGTCGACTACCGAGCCGCTTTCCAATCCCGCAACCATTGCAGGCCCGCTGAGGTATCGGCCTTTGGCCGGTATTCGCAGCCGACCCAGCCGTCGTAACCCAACTGGTCCATCAGTTCGAACAGGAACCTGTAGTTCAGCTCGCCCAGGTCAGGCTCGTGACGGTCCGGCACCCCGGCAATCTGGATATGGCCAATGCCGTCGAAGTCGCGGCGCAGCTTGGTGGCCAAGTCGCCTTCGACGATCTGGCAGTGGTAGCAGTCGAACTGCACCTTGAGGTTGCTCGCGCCGACCTCTCGGCAGATGGCGTGGGCCTGGTCCTGGCGGCTGAGGAAAAACCCCGGCATGTCGCGGGTGTTGATCGGTTCCAGCAACACGGTGACGCCGACCTTGGCCGCCGCCGTGCTGGCGTAGGCGAGGTTTTCCAGGTACACGGCGTGATGGCGCTCACGCAGGGATTCCGATGGCAACAGCCCCGCCATGACATGCACGCGGTGGTTGCCGAGCACGGCGGCGTATTCCAACGCGCGCTCGAAGCCACTGCGAAACTCGGCTTCACGCCCCGGCAGGCTCGCGATGCCCCGCTCCCCCGCCGCCCAGTCACCGGGCGGCGCGTTGAACAACGCCTGCACCAGGTCGTTATCACTCAAGCGCTGCTTGAGCACCTGCGCGTCGTACTCGTAGGGAAACAGGTACTCCACCGCTTCAAAACCATCGGCCTTCGCGGCACTGAAACGCTCGAGAAAGTCATGTTGCGGGTACAGCATGCTCAGGTTGGCAGCAAAACGAGGCATAGGAACTCCTGGAAATCAGACAAAAGGCCAGATCAACAATGTAATCACGAAACCCAAGGTGCCGAGCAAGGTGGTGATCACCGCCCACGTGCGCAAACCGTCGGCCACGTTAAGCCCGGCAAGTTTGATGAAGATCCAGTAGCCGACATCGTTGATATGGGACATAGCCAGCCCGCCACTATTCATGGGGTACTCATGAGGAAAACGGCGGCTGACACCACACCGGCGAGCCGCGTTTGAGCTGGGATCGATCACTCACCAATGAACGGATCATGTTAATTATTTTTTCAATCTGACATTTTTTAACATTGATCCGAGAAAACCTCAGCCTCACCCCTTATCGCCGTCCCCCACGCAAACTCATTTGCGACCCTTGTGCTTTGCGTATTATGGTATACCATCATACGCAATCCACTCCCCCACACCTGATGGAGCCGCTCATGAGTTTCGAAATCCGCAAGATCGTCAGCTACGTAGAAGAAACCTTTATCGAAGGCGGCAAGGCCGCGGACACCCCGGTGAAGATGGTCGGCCTCGCCGTGGTGCTGAAGAACCCATGGCTGGGTCGTGGCTTCGTCGAAGACTTGAAGCCCGAGATCCGGGCCAATTGCTCCGACCTCGGCGCGCTGATGGTCGAGCGCCTGGTGGGCATTATTGGCGGCGCCGAAAACATCGAGGCGTATGGCAAGGCTGCCGTGGTCGGGGCCGATGGCGAGATCGAACACGCGAGCGCGATCATCCATACCCTGCGCTTCGGCAATCACTACCGTGAAGCGGTCAAGGCCAAGAGCTACCTGAGCTTCACCAACAAGCGCGGCGGCCCTGGCACCTCGATCCAGATCCCGATGATGCACAAGGACGACGAAGGCCTGCGTTCGCACTACATCACCCTGGAAATGCACATCGAGGATTCGCCGCGCGCCGATGAAATCGTCGTGGTATTGGGCTGCGCCGATGGCGGCCGCCTGCACCCTCGTATCGGCAACCGCTATATCGACCTGGAAGAGCTGGCCGCTGAAAAAGCCCAGTAAGCAAGACCGGCCAAAACAAAAAGCATGCAGGAGCGCTCCATGATTCGGCTCACCGCTGAACGCACCCCGGCTGGCACCAGTTATCTGGCGACCGGCCAAGGCCAGCCTGTGGTTTTGATCCACGGCGTGGGCCTGAATAAAGAAATGTGGGGCGGGCAAGTCGTTGGCCTGGCCACGAATTACCGCGTGATCACCTATGACATGCTCGGCCATGGCGCCAGCCCGCGTCCGGCCGCCGGCACGCCGCTGCTGGGGTATGCCGACCAGTTACTGGAGCTGCTCGACCACCTGCAATTGCCCCAGGCCACGGTGATCGGTTTTTCCATGGGCGGCCTGGTCGCCCGGGCGTTTGCCCTGCACTATCCCGAGCGCCTCACATCCCTGGTAGTGCTCAACAGTGTGTTCAATCGCAGCCCGGAACAGCGCGCCGGCGTGATCGCACGCACCGCCCAGGCCGCCGAACACGGCCCGGATGCGAATGCCGAAGCCGCGCTGTCGCGCTGGTTCAGCCGTGAATACCAGGCGGCCAACCCGGCGCAGATCGCCGCCCTGCGTGAAACCCTGGCGGGCAACGACCCCCAGGGCTACCTGACCACCTACGAACTGTTTGCGACCCAGGACATGTACCGCGCCGACGACCTCAAGGGCTTGCGCGTACCGACCCTGGTCGCCACCGGCGAACTCGACCCCGGTTCAACCCCGGAAATGGCCCGGCAACTGGCCGATCGTATTCCCGGCGCCACCGTTGCGGTACTGGCCGAGCAACGGCATATGATGCCGGTAGAATCGCCACGCCTGGTCAACCAGCTGCTGCTGGGCTTCCTCGACACGGTGTACGCCCAAAACAATCCAATCAAGGGGATCGTTGCATGACACTCGCACGCTTCCAGATGTGCATCGGCGGTGAATGGGTCGATGCCCTGTCCGGCAAGACTTTCGACAGCCTCAACCCGGCGCTGGCCGAACCCTGGGCGCAACTGCCCGACGCCGATGAAGCCGATGTGGAGCGCGCCGTGCAGGCCGCGCAAAGCGCCTTCGACAGCCCGGCCTGGCGTGGCCTCACCGCCACCGCACGGGGCAAATTGCTGCGCCGCCTGGGTGAGCTGATCGCCGAGAACAAGGAGCAACTGGCCCAGCTGGAAAGCCGCGACAACGGCAAGTTGATCCGCGAAACCCGTGGCCAGGTCAGCTACCTGCCGGAGTTCTTCCACTACACCGCCGGCCTGGCCGACAAGCTCGAAGGCGGCACCCTGCCGCTGGACAAGCCCGACCTGTTCGCCTACACCGTGCACGAAGCCATGGGCGTGGTCGCCGCGATCATTCCGTGGAACAGCCCGCTGTACCTGACCGCGATCAAACTCGCGCCGGCCCTGGCGGCGGGCAATACCATCGTGATCAAACCGTCGGAACACGCCTCGGCGACCATCCTCGAACTCGCGCGCCTGGCCCTTGAAGCCGGGATCCCGCCGGGCGTGGTCAACGTGGTCACCGGCTACGGCCCAAGCACCGGCGCCGCCCTGACCCGCCACCCACTGGTACGCAAGATCGCCTTCACCGGCGGCGCGGCCACGGCCCGCCATGTGGTACGCAGCAGTGCGGAGAACTTCGCCAGGCTGTCCCTGGAACTGGGCGGCAAGTCACCCAATATCATCTTTGCCGACGCCGACCTCGACAGCGCCATCAACGGTGCGATTGCCGGGATCTATGCGGCGTCCGGGCAAAGCTGTGTCTCCGGTTCGCGCCTGCTGGTGCAGGATGAAATCTACGACGAATTCGTCGAGCGCCTGGTGGCACGCGCCCAGCGCATCCGCATCGGCAACCCCCAGGACGACGCCAGCGAAATGGGGCCCATGGCCACCGCGCAGCAACTGGCCGTGGTCGAAGGCCTGGTCGCGGACGCCATCGCCGAAGGCGCGCGCCTGCGCACCGGCGGCAAACGCCCGCAGAACCTCGGTGAGGGCTGGTTCTATGAGCCGACCTTGTTCGAGTGCGACAGCAACTCGATGAAGATCATGCAGGAAGAAGTGTTCGGCCCGGTGGCCTCGGTCATCCGTTTCAAGGACGAAGCCGAAGCGCTGGCCATCGCCAACGACTCGCAATTCGGCCTCGCCGCCGGCATCTGGACCCGCGACCTTGGCCGCGCCCACCGCCTGGCGCGGGACGTGCGCTCGGGGATCATCTGGGTCAACACCTACCGCGCCGTGTCGGCAATGGCGCCTATCGGCGGCTTCAAGAACAGCGGCTACGGACGTGAAAGCGGCATCGATTCGGTGCTCGCCTACACCGAGCTGAAGACGGTGTGGATCAACCTCTCCCAGGCGCCCATGCCTGACCCTTTCGTGATGCGTTAAGAGACCCCGACCATGATCGAACCCGGCATTTACAAAGACGTCATGAGCTCCTTCCCTTCCGGCGTCACGGTGGTCACCACCCTCGACCCGGACGGCGGCATCGTCGGCATCACCGCCAGTGCGTTCAGCGCGCTGTCGATCGACCCGGCGCTGGTGCTGTTCTGCCCCAACTATGGGTCGGACACCTACCCGATCCTGCGCGACAGCAAGCGCTTCGCGATCCACTTGCTGTCCGCCGACCAGACCGCCGAGGCCTATGCTTTCGCCAGCAAAGGCAAAGAAAAGGCCAAGGGCATCGAGTGGCACCTGAGCGAGTTGGGCAACCCGCTGCTGGCCAAGGCCACGGCGATCATCGAGTGCGAACTGTGGCGCGAATACGACGGCGGCGATCACGCGATCATCGTCGGCGCGGTAAAGAACCTGATCCTGCCCAAGGAACCGGTCACGCCGATGATCTACCACAAGGGCAAGCTGGGCCCGCTGCCGGCCCTGGCCTGAGGCGCGCGGGGGCCGTGAGGGTTTGTCGCTTAAGGAACGCAGCATGATAAACTTGGGCACGATTTTCGGCCCTCAATCGGCCCCGGCCGGCCGAGGCCTCCAGTTAACCGCCAAATTCAGAGCAGACCCCATGAAACGCGCGCCCCTCGACGACAGCTTCAAGGTCAATCACAACCCGGTCACCCTGCGCGAAATCGTGCTGGAAAAACTGCGCAGCGCCATCATGAACTTCCAACTGCTGCCCGGTGACCGCCTGGTGGAGCGCGACCTGTGCGACCGCCTCGGCGTCAGCCGCACCTCGGTACGCGAAGCCTTGCGTCACCTGGAGTCCGAAGGCCTGGTGGAATTCGCCGATGCCAAGGGCCCGCAGGTGGCAATCATCACCCTGGCCGACGCCGTCGACATCTATGAACTGCGCTGCGTACTCGAAGGCTTGATCGTGCAATTGTTCACCCTGCGCGCCAAGGCCAAGGACATCAAGGCCCTGGAAAAAGCCCTGGAAGAAAACCGCAAGGCCCTCAAGGACGGTGAACTGCAACAGGTCATCGACTCGGTCCAGGGCTTCTACGACGTGCTGCTCGAAGGTTCGGGCAACCATGTGGCGGCCACCCAGTTGCGCCAGCTGCAAGCGCGCATCAGCTACCTGCGCGCCACCTCGGTGTCCCAGGAAAACCGTCGCGGCACCAGTAACCAGGAAATGGAACGCATGGTCCAGGCGATCAAGAGCGGCGACCCGCTGGCGGCCCACCAGGCCTGCGTCGATCACGTGCGTGCGGCCGCCGCCGTGGCCCTGGACTACCTCAAGCGCAAACAGGAAGAAACCGGCAAGATTCCGGAAATCACCCTGCCCATCGCGCTGAAAGAACCGCGCATAGGTCACTGACCTTGGCCAGCCCCAGCTTTTGCCCGACATGCGGCGGCAGTGACCTCGGTCACCAGCTGCCACCGGGCGATACCCATGAGCGCCTGATGTGCCGGGGCTGCGGCTATATCCACTACATCAATCCCAAGATCATCGCCGGCTGCATCATCGAGCAGGACGGCAAATACCTGCTATGCCAACGGGCGATCCCACCCCGCCCGGGCACCTGGACCTTGCCTGCCGGCTTTATGGAAGGTGGCGAAACCACTGAGCAGGCGGCGTTGCGTGAAGTCTGGGAAGAAAGCGGCGTACGCGCCGAGATCCTCTCGCCCTACTCGATCTTCAGCGTGCCGAAAATCAGCGAGGTGTACATCATCTTCCGCGCCATCGCGCTGGAGATCACCGGCCAGTTCGGCCCGGAAACCCTCGACTACACGTTCTTCGCGCCCGAGGAGATTCCCTGGGAGAGCATCTACTACCCGGCGATCCGGCAGATTCTCGAACGGTATATCGAGGAACGCCAGGCTGGGGTGTATGGCATCTATATCGGGAACGATGACAGCGGCAAGATTCATTTCATCCGCTGACCGCACGGCCAAACACGGATCAAAATGTGGGAGGGGGCTTGCTCCCGATAGCGGTGTATCAGTCAGCATCCTTGTAGCTGACAGACCTCTATCGGGAGCAAGCCCCCTCCCACATTTGGCCCATGTTCGGCCTGATGACCTAGGGCGCCAGCCCTTCCACGATGATGATCTGCGCCACCCCCGCCCCTTCACGGTGCGCCTTCGCCTCCTGATATTCAGCGGACTCATAACACGCCACCGCCTGCTCATAGCTCTCAAACTCAATCACCACATTACGCTGCCGTGCCGGCCCGCCTTCCATCGCCTCGCTGCGCCCGCCCCTGGCCAGGAACCGCCCGCCAAACTTTGCAAACGCCGCCGGCGCGCGCTGGGTGTACTGCGTGTATTGCTCGGCATCGGACACATCCACATGGGCAATCCAGTAGGCCTTCATCGTGACATCCTCTTGTTGAGTTTTTGTGGTATACCATAATACATACAACCAACAAATCGAGCACTCTCCATGTCCTTCAACAGCATCGCAGACATCATCGAAGACTACCGCCAAGGCAAGATGGTGCTCCTGGTGGACGACGAAGACCGGGAAAACGAAGGCGACCTGTTGCTGCCTGCGGCCTGCTGCACCGCCGAGACTATCAGTTTCATGGCCCGCGAAGCCCGTGGCCTGATCTGCCTGACCCTCACCGACGAACACTGCCAGCGCCTCGGCCTGGAACAGATGGTGCCGAGCAACGGCAGCGTGTTCAGCACCGCGTTTACCGTGTCCATCGAAGCCGCCAGCGGCGTGACTACCGGTATCTCCGCCGCCGACCGCGCACGCACCGTGGCAGCGGCCGTCGATATCAATGCCGGACCGGCCGACATCGTGCAGCCGGGGCATATCTTCCCGTTGCGCGCCAAGGACGGCGGCGTGTTGACCCGCGCCGGCCACACCGAAGCCGGCTGCGACCTGGCGCGCCTGGCCGGGCACACCCCGGCATCGGTGATCGTCGAAGTGATGAACGATGACGGCACCATGGCCCGCCGCCCCGACCTGGAAATCTTCGCGCGCAAGCACGGCATCAAGATCGGCACCATCGCCGACCTGATCCACTACCGCCTCAGCACCGAACGCACCGTGGTGCGCATCGGTGAACGCGACCTGCCCACGGTGCACGGCACGTTCCGCCTGATCACCTTTGAAGACCGCATCGACGGCGGCGTGCACATGGCAATGGTGATGGGCCAGTTGCGCCGCGATACCCCGGCGCTGGTGCGCGTGCATGTGATCGACCCGCTGCGCGACCTGGTCGGTGCCGACTACAGCGGCCCGTCCAACTGGACGCTGTGGGCGGCCTTGCAACGTGTCGCCGCTGAAGGCAGCGGCGTGGTGGTGGTGCTGGCCAACCATGAGTCGTCCCAGGCGCTGCTCGAACGCGTGCCGCAACTGACCCAGGCACCGCGCCAGTTCAACCGTTCGCAGTCGCGCATCTATTCCGAAGTGGGCACCGGGGCGCAGATCTTGCAAGACCTCGGCGTCGGCAAGCTGCGTCACCTCGGCCCGCCCCTCAAATATGCCGGGCTGACCGGCTACGACCTGGAGGTGGTCGAGAGCATTCCCTTCACCGAATGACGGATAACCGGTAAGGCAAAATGCTTGCACAAAGTTTGGAATACCATAATATGATATTCCATAGACCGAACGCTTCCGCCAAGTGCGCCCGCCAGGGAGAGCACCAATAACAGCCCTTGGCACGGTCGCCTTTTGGGGTCTCGATTAGAGGCCCCCGATGGACCTACTGCTCCCGATAGGCGGGCATTACCAAGCCCGCTCAATAACAAAACAAATGAGGGCGTGAAAATGGTGTTGAACAAACGTGCAACCGCGGTGCTGTTCGCGGGTTTATTGGCCACGGCCACTCACGCGGCCATGGCGGCCGAAAGCGTCAATTTCGTGAGCTGGGGCGGTAGCACCCAGGATGCGCAGAAGCAGGCCTGGGCCGACCCGTTCAGCAAGGCCAGCGGCATTACCGTGGTCCAGGATGGCCCCACCGACTACGGCAAACTCAAGGCCATGGTCGAAAGCGGCAACGTGCAGTGGGACGTGGTGGATGTCGAGGCCGACTTCGCCTTGCGCGCCGCCGCCGAAGGCCTGCTCGAACCCCTCGACTTCTCAGTGATCCAGCGCGACAAGATCGACCCGCGCTTCGTCTCCGACCATGGCGTGGGCTCGTTCTTCTTCTCCTTCGTGCTCGGCTACAACGAAGGCAAGCTCGGCGCCGGCAAGCCCCAGGACTGGACCGCGTTGTTCGACACCAAGACCTACCCCGGCAAACGCGCCCTCTACAAATGGCCAAGCCCCGGCGTGCTCGAACTGGCGCTGCTGGCCGACGGCGTCCCGGCCGACAAGCTCTACCCCCTGGACCTGGACCGCGCCTTCAAGAAACTCGACACCATCAAGAAAGACATCGTCTGGTGGGGCGGCGGTGCGCAGTCGCAACAGTTGCTGGCGTCCGGCGAAGTCAGCATGGGCCAGTTCTGGAACGGTCGCATCCACGCCCTGCAGGAAGACGGCGCGCCCGTGGGCGTGAGCTGGAAGCAGAACCTGGTCATGGCCGATATCCTCGTCGTGCCTAAAGGTTCGAAAAACAAAGCGGCGGCGATGAAATTCCTCGCCAACGCCAGCAGCGCCAAGGGCCAGGCGGATTTCTCCAACCTGACCGCCTATGCGCCGGTGAACATCGACAGTGTGCAGCGCCTGGATTCGGTGCTCGCGCCGAACCTGCCGACCGCCTACGTCAAGGACCAGATCACCCTCGATTTCGCCTACTGGGCCAAGAACGGTCCGGCCATTGCGACACGGTGGAATGAATGGCTAGTCAAATGAAAATGACGGCAACCACACCGACCGGGAGCGCCCTCGGCGCTGCCGGCGCGGTTTCGCCCAAGGCTGGGGCGCCGTCCCTGGCACAGCGCTGGCGGGGCTCGAGCAACCTGATCCCGGCCCTGCTGTTCCTCGGCCTGTTCTTCCTGGCGCCGCTGATCGGCCTGCTGCTGCGCGGTGTGCTGGAGCCAGTGCCGGGCCTGGGCAACTATGAACAGCTGTTCGCCAACTCGGCCTATGCACGGGTGCTGCTCAACACCTTTTCGGTGGCGGGCCTGGTGACCCTGTTCAGCCTGTTGCTGGGCTTTCCGCTGGCCTGGGCGATCACCCTTGTGCCGCGCGGCTGGGGACGCTGGATCCTGAATATTGTGCTGCTGTCGATGTGGACCAGCCTGCTCGCCCGCACTTACTCGTGGCTGGTCTTGCTGCAAGCCTCCGGGGTGATCAACAAGGCGCTGATGGCCATGGGCATCATCGATGTGCCCCTGGAGATGGTGCATAACCTCACCGGCGTGGTGATCGGCATGAGCTACATCATGATTCCGTTCATCGTGCTGCCATTGCAGGCGACCATGCAGGCCATCGACCCGATGATCCTGCAGGCCGGCTCGATCTGCGGCGCGAGCCCGTGGACCAACTTCTTGCGCGTGTTCCTGCCGCTGTGCCGGCCGGGGTTGTTCTCCGGCGGCCTGATGGTGTTCGTGATGTCCCTCGGTTACTACGTCACCCCGGCACTGCTCGGCGGTGCGCAGAACATGATGCTGCCCGAGTTCATCATCCAGCAGGTGCAATCGTTCCTTAACTGGGGCCTGGCCAGTGCCGGCGCGGCGTTGCTGATCTTCATCACCCTGGTGCTGTTCTACTTCTACCTGAAGCTTCAGCCGGAATCCCCGGTTGGCGCCAGCAACGCGAGGTAAGCCGTCATGCTCCTGACTCCCAATGCCATGAGCCGCAGGATGCGCTTGGGCCTCTACACCACCACCGGGTTGATCGGCCTGTTCCTGCTGCTGCCGATCGTGTTCATCGTGCTGCTGTCGTTCGGCTCGTCGCAATGGCTGGTGTTCCCGCCGCCGGGCTGGACGCTGAAATGGTACGGCCAGTTCTTCTCCAACGCCGACTGGATGAACGCGGCCATGGCCAGCCTCAAGGTGGCCGTGCTGACCACCGTATTCGCCGTCGCCCTCGGCCTGCCCACCGCCTTTGCCCTGGTGCGCGGGCGCTTCCCCGGCCGTGAATTGCTCTACGGCCTGTTCACCCTGCCGATGATCGTGCCGCTGGTGATCATCGCCGTGGCGGTGTACGCGTTGTTCCTCAAGCTGGGCTACACCGGCACGATGTTCGCCTTTGTGGTCAGCCATGTGATCGTGGCGCTGCCGTTCACCATCATCTCGATCATCAACTCGCTGAAACTGTTCGACCAGTCGATCGAAGACGCGGCGGTGATCTGCGGCGCCTCGCGGTTGCAGGCGGTGTTCAAGGTGACCTTCCCGGCGATTCGTCCGGGGATGGTCGCCGGTGCGCTGTTCGCCTTCCTGGTCTCGTGGGACGAAGTGGTGCTCAGCGTGATGATGGCCAGCCCGACCCTGCAAACCCTTCCCGTAAAAATGTGGACCACCCTGCGCCAGGACCTGACGCCTGTGATCGCCGTCGCGTCGACGCTGCTGATCGGCCTCTCGGTGCTGGTCATGCTGATTGCCGCCGCCGTTCGCCGGCGTACCGAAACCCGCGCTTGAGCGCCGAGGAGAAGAACATGAGTGCAGTGATCAACGATGTCGCGCAGAGCCACGGCCAACCCCTGGTCAGCCTGCGCAACCTGAACAAGCACTACGGTGAATTCGCTGCCGTGGACAACATCTCGCTGGACATCCAGGACGGCGAATTCCTCACCTTCCTCGGCTCCAGCGGCTCGGGCAAAAGCACCACGCTGTCGATGCTGGCCGGCTTCGAAACGCCGAGCAGCGGCGAGATCCTGGTCAGCGGCCAATCACTGGTCAATGTGCCGCCGCACAAGCGCGACATCGGCATGGTGTTCCAGCGTTACTCGCTGTTCCCGCATTTGTCGGTACGCGACAACATCGCCTTCCCCCTGGCGATTCGCAAACTGGCCAGCGCCGAACGCGAAAAGCGCGTCGACGCCATGCTCAAGCTGGTGCAGTTGGAACAGTTCGCCCATCGCCGCCCTTCGCAATTATCTGGCGGCCAACAGCAACGGGTCGCCATCGCCCGCGCGCTGGTGTACGAGCCACGCATCCTGTTGATGGACGAACCCCTCGGCGCCCTCGACAAGAAGCTGCGTGAAGACCTGCAAGACGAACTGCGCCAACTGCACCGGCGCCTGGGCATCACCATCGTCTACGTGACCCACGACCAGGAAGAAGCCATGCGCCTGTCACAGCGCATCGCGATTTTCAGCCACGGCAAGATCGTCGGCCTGGGCAGCGGCTTCGACCTCTACCAGAACCCGCCGAACGCGTTCGTGGCGTCGTTCCTCGGCAACTCCAACTTCCTCAAGCTCAAGGCCCAGGGCAATGCCGTAGCGGCGTTCGAAGGCCAATCCGTGTCGATCCGCCTGACCAGCGGGTTGCACACCGAGCAGGATGTACTGCTGATGGTACGCCCGGAAAAAGCCCTGGCGCTGAGTGTCGAACAGGCCGCTGAGCAACCGTTGGCGGCGGGCTGGAATGAAGTGTCGGCGATTGTGGGTGAAATGCTGTTCCTCGGCGAAAGCCAGACCTGCACAGTGAAAACCCTCGGCGGCACCTCGATGACGGTCAAGGCGCTGTCCGCTGCGGGCATGCCGCTCAAGGCCGGCGACCCGGTGCGTGTGCGCTGGGCGACGGCGGATGCGTGTGTGTATACGCAGTGGTCGGAGAGTGATCTGAACAAGGCCGCAGGCGCGCATTGAATCCCATGTGGGAGGGGGCTTGCCCCCTCCCACATTTGAAGTGCGTTTATCCGTCAACTCTTGCGCTCGAAAATCGCCCCCTCGATCCCCAACACCTCACGGGTATCCGCATAAATCCCCACGCCCTTCTCCCACACATGCTTGATCGAGCGGTCGGCGCAGCGAATCCGGTAATTGAGCTCGAACGGCTCCTGCCGTGACAACGCATATTGCACCTCGCGCCACACATAGTCGGCATCCTGCGCCAGGATCAGGCTGTTGTAGGTGAACTCATGGTTGTCCACCAGTCGCTCGGCGGGGTAGCCGGTGAGTTGCAGGCAGCCGGCGCTGACGAATTCCATGGTCCAGTCGCGGTTGTTGCGGCCGCGATAGATCAGGCCCGGCATGCTGTCGAGCAAGCTCATGCTGCTGCGCTGGCTGGCCTGCCAGGCGATTTCGCGGCGCTTGTGGGCAGTAACGTCCCCGGCCACCAGGTAGAAGCCTTGGGGGCCGCGCTTGAGGCTGATCTCGAACCAGCGCAATTCGCCGCTGGGGTGCACAAAGCGCAGGCGCTGGTTGAATGAGGTGTCGGGGCGGCGACGCAGTTCATTCAGGGCCTGGCGCCATAGCGGGCGGTCTTCCTGGTGCACGTAGTCCATCAGGTTGCGCTCCGCGCCCGGCGCGCCCATCAACTCGGCCCAGGCCAGGTTGAAGTGGGCGATCTGGCCGTTGTCGCGCAGTTGCAATAAGGCGGCGGGAAAGCAATCCATCAGGTCAATCGGCGGCGGCGCAAACGCTTCGGGGCTGTCCCTCATCTAGTGGCGCTCCTCGTGTTTCATCAAGGCACCGCTGTGCACCCAGGCCGCCAGCTCCAGGCGGGAATGCAGGCCGAGCTTCTGCAACAGGCTGCGCACGTAGATTTTCACCGTGCCGTCGCTGATCCCCAGTTCCCGGCCGATCTGTTTGTTGCTCATGCCGGCGGCGATCAGCGCCAGGGTCTGGCCTTCGCGCTCGGTAAGGTTTTCGCTGCCCGCAGCCTCACACGCTTGCGTGGGCTCGGCCTGGTCGGCGAGCAAGGCAATCAGGCTCGAGTCCAGCACGATCGCGCCCTTGTGGCAGTTGCGCATATACGCCAGCAACGCATCCGGCTCGGTTTCCTTGAGCACATAACCGCTGGCGCCCAGGCGCAAGGCCGTGAGCAACTCGGCGCGGTCCATGGAGGCGGTGAGCACCACCACCTGGCAATCCAGGCGCAACTGGCGCAGTTCATCCAGCACCTGTAATCCGCTGAGGCCAGGCATGTGCAAATCCAGCAGCACCTGTTGCGGCGTCAGGCTCACGGCCAGGTTGATGCCCTCGCGGCCGCTGGCCGCCTGCCCCACCACTTCGAAGTCGCCGCTGGCATCGAACAACTGCGCCAGGCCCTTGCGAAACAACGGGTGATCATCGATCAGTAATAAGGTCGTGCAGTCCATCGAGACTCCCCTGTGGCAGATCGTGGTGGCGACGCAGGCCAAGGTGCACGCGCACCCCGTGCGGGCGGATCGCTTCTATGCTCAGCCGTGCGCCGATGCTGGCGGCGCGCTCGCGGATAATCGCCAGGCCGAAATGGTTGTGCTCGTCGCAGGCCGGGATCAAGCCGATGCCATCGTCTTCCACCGACACCGAGGCGTCGCCGTCCTGGGTCTGGCGCAGTTCGATGCGCACGTGGCGCGCGTGGGAATGCCGCACCGCATTGGCCAGGGCCTCGCGAATGATCTGCAGGATCTGCAATTCGGTTTCCGGGCTCAGGGCGTCGTCGGCCAGGCGGTTGTCGAGTTCGAAGACAATGATGCAGCGCCGCGAGAACTCCGCGACCGAATCGGCCAGGGCCTGGCGCAGCGAGCGCCCGTCCATGGTCAGGCGCGCACTGGTGATCAGCTCGCGCACCTGGCGTTGCAGTTGGCTCAGGCCGGTGCACAGGTCCTGCAGTGCCGGCTCGCCCAGTTGCGACTGCAAGCCATGGGCCTGGAACGACAGGTAACCCAACTGCTGCGCCACCGAATCGTGCAGCTCACGGGCCAGGGCACCGTGGCGGGAGGTCGCCTGTTTGCGCTGCTGTTCACGGGTTTGACTGCGCAGGCGCACGCTCACACCTACCGCCTGCGCCGCCTCTTCCAGTAGCTGGCGCCAACTGCCACCGGCGCGCCGGGGAGTGTCGAGCAGCAATGCGCCCTTTTCACCCTCGGGCAAGGCGCACACCAGACGGTGCACGCCCCGTTGCCGGCACGGTCCGCAGGCTTGGGGGGCGTCCGTCACGCTGGCGTCGCGCCAGGGGCAACGCGCGACCTCCTGGCAGCCGTCGACCCACCCTCGTCGCGTCGGGCCCAGGTCTTCGCCGCCGAGGATCAGGTTGAGCCGGGCAGGCGGCAGCAGTGCGTCGAAACGGTCCAGGAAACCCGACAAGGCACCGTCAGCGTGCAGGGGCAACCCGGCCAACAACCTGCGCACGCTGCGCGCCTGTTCGGGGCGCACGGGCCCCAACCAGAGCGGCCAGCCTTTTGGTCGTGTCAGCACTCTTTGATAACTCCCCGTCCGGTTGCTCTGCATGGTCGAAAGGCCCAGCAACTTCCATGCCCCGAATGGCCGGCGCGCAAGGCTTATCTCCAAAGGCATAGCCCTTTTTCCAGATTGAGAAGATTTTCCCCATAGGAAAGTATCTCTCCCAACAGGAAACAAAACCCAGCGTGGAGAGCCCCCATGACCCACACCCGCAGCCGCCCTATCGTGGTGATGCAATCAGCCGCCGCCAGCGCAGCGTTCATCAACGAACTGCACATGCCCGTGCTGCTGAACGGCGAACATCCCGACTTTGCGCGGCGCCTGCAACAGGCGCTGGCCAGCGCCACCGTGGGCTGCCGGCTCTACCTGCTGGGCGACGAAGCCTTTATCTGGCGTGTGCACGGCGAGGCGCGTGCCGCGGGTATGGAAGACGACGAGATCGACATGACCTGCATCCCCGGCCTGCGCCAGGTGTATTGCGCACACTGTGGCCTGACCCAGGCGGCCGGGCCGGAGCCGCTGTTGAACTGCAGCGGCTGCCACGTCGGGCTGGAGGTCCGCACGCATTTTTCCCGGCGCCTGGGGGCGTATCTCGGCGTGTGCATCAACCCCGACCAGCCCTACGCGGGGTTCCAGCCATGAGCGCGGCCCTCAACGTCCAGGTCAGCGCCGCACGCATGCTCACGCCGGTGGTGCGCGAATTCACCCTGACGCCCGCCACGGGCAGCCTGCCCGGCTTCTCGCCCGGCAGCCATGTGCAGGTGCACCTGCCGCTGGCCGAGGGCACGGTGCGCAATGCCTATTCACTCACCAGCGACCCGGCGCAGCCCCAGCACTACCGCATCGCCGTGCGCCTGCAAGACGCGTCGCGCGGTGGCTCGCAGTACCTGCACAGGCAGGTGCAGGTCGGCGACACCTTGCAGATTTCACCACCGGCCAATCTGTTCGCCCCCCACGGCACCGCGCGCCTGCATATCCTCATCGCCGCCGGGATCGGGATCACGCCGTTCATGGCCTATATCGCCGCGATGGAACAACAGCAGGCCGACTTCGAACTGCATTACCTGTTCCGCCGGGGCCTCAGCGACGCCTACCTCGACGAGCTGCAACAGCGCCTCGGCCCGCACCTGCACACCTACGACCGACGCCCGGACCTTAACCCAATCCTCGGCAACCGGCCGCTGGGCAGCCACGTCTACACCTGCGGTCCGCAGCCCTTGCTCGAGGCGGTTGAGCAACACGCTGCACGCCTCGGTTGGCCGAGCAGGCGTGTGCATTCGGAAGCCTTCAAGGGCGCACAACCCGGCCAGCCATTCGACCTGCACCTGCTGCGCAGCGGCCGACGCCTGCGGGTCGAGGCCGAGCAAAGCCTGCTCGAAGCCCTGGAACACGCCGGACTACAGGTGCCCAACCTGTGCCGTGGCGGGGTCTGCGGCCAGTGCATCACGCGCCACCAGGGCGGCGCCATCGAACACCGCGACAGCTTCCTCAGCCCGGCCGAGCAGGCCGACTTTCTGATGCCCTGCGTCTCGCGCGGCAGCGGCCCCTGCGTTTCGCTGGACCTATAGGAGTGAGTGCCATGCCCCTGCAAACGAGCCCCGTGCTGAGCTATCGCGACGATTTCAGCTTTCGCAACAGCCCGGCCGCGATCCGGCGTTTTCCCTTTCCCTTTATCGAGGACAGCTACCTGTACTCGGTGAACATCGAACCGGCCATCTCCCGCGACCCCGGCTCGATCTATGAGCACGCCTTCGACATCGACGAGCACTACCGCTCAGAAATGGCCGAGCGCGCCCTGGTGCTGGACAAGGACCCACGCCGCTACCTGGTGATGCCCCACATGCAAGTGGCGGCCTGGGATGCGCTGCAGATGATCATGGAGCACCTGGCCGCCGACTACCCGCAGGCGTTCAGCCTGACGCAAAACGGCGAGCGCTGGCAGTGGCGCAACCACCTGCTGGACATCGACCAAGCCTTCATCTTCGGCGATGCCAGCAGCCTGCCCTGCGCGCCGCTGGAGTACATCGGCCGCCAGGTGCAGGGGGATTTCGCCCTGCTCGACCAGCGCGACGGCGACCTGTACATGGACGCCGGCCTGGTCACCAGCCCGGCCGACTGGTCGCTGGCGTTCGACGCCGGCATGAGTTTCAAGCAATGGCACGCACCGGTGCCCATGGCCCATCAGATGGGCGTGTTCGAACGGGCGCTGAAGTACCTGCTCAACCTGCAGGTCGGCCAGCCGGTACGGCGCTTGAACTGGACCCTGACCATCAACCCGCGCCTGGATTCGTCGCCGGAAACCTTCCATGAATGGGGCGCCGATCGCGGCCGGATCACCGCGCAGAACGTCGGCCAGCAGGTGCACCTGCGGGTCGAGCTGCAAGTGATGGCGCGCCTGCCGCGCAGCCACGCGGTGATGTTCAGCATCCGCACCTACCTGATCAGCCTGGACGAGCTGGTCACGCAACCCGGCTGGGGCTGTCGCCTGCACCGCGTGCTGCGCGACCTGCCCGACCCCATCGCCGACTACAAGGGCATGACCCGCTACCGCCATACGCTGGTCGAGTGGCTGAGCCAGTTCGACCCACAGGCCTGACGCCCCTTCTTCTACGACAAGGAACCTCACATGACCCACTCATGGCGTATTTCTGCATTGGCCGACCGGCACCGCGCCCTCGGCTCCCACCTCGAAGACTGGAACGGCATGGGCACTGCCTGGACCTACAGCAGTGACCTCGCCGACCACCACCAGGCGATCCGCACCCGCGCCGGCCTGATGGACGTGTCCGGCCTGAAAAAAGTCCATTACGTGGGCCCCCACGCCGAGAGCCTGTTGCAGTGGGCTACCACCCGCGACATCGCCAAGCTCTACCCCGGCAAATCGGTGTACGCCTCGATGCTCGACGAGGACGGCAAGTTCGTCGATGACTGCATCGTCTACCGCACCGGCCCCAACGCGTTCATGGTGGTGCATGGCGCCGGCACCGGGCATGAAATGCTCGTGCGCTCGGCCCAGGGCCGGCAAGTGGCGGTGCTGTTCGATGACGACCTGCACGACCTGTCGCTGCAAGGTCCGCTGGCGGTGGATTTCCTCGCCGAACACGTGCCCGGCATCCGCCAACTGGCGTACTTCCACCACCTGCAAACCCGCCTGTTCGACCGCCCGGTGATGATCTCGCGCACCGGCTACACCGGCGAACGTGGCTATGAGATTTTCTGCAAGGCCGCCGATGCGCCGTTCCTGTGGGACAGCATCCTCGAACAAGGCGCGAGCCTGGGGATCATTCCCTGCGCCTTCACCGCCCTGGACTGGTTGCGGGTGGAAAGTTCGCTGATGTTTTTCCCCTACGACAACTCGCAGATGTACCCCTTCGCCGACCAGAAGGCCGGCGACACGCTCTGGGAAATGGGCCTGGATTTCACTGTTTCACCTGGCAAGAACGCCTTCCGTGGCGCCGAAGAACACCTGCGCCTGCGCGGCCAGGAGCGCTTCAAGATCACCGGCGTGCTGCTTGAGGGCGTCCGCGCCGCCGAGGCCGGCGACACCGTGTGGCAGGGCAACCAGCAAGTCGGCGTGATCACCTGCGGCATGTATTCGCGCCTGAGCAAACGCTCGATGGCCATCGCGCGCATGAGCGTCGCCTGTTCCGAACCCGGTATTGCCTTGCAGGTTCGCGGCAGCCTCGAGGCCAGCGCCAGCACCCACGCCCTGCCCTTCGACGACCCGCAGAAAACCAAGCGCACGGCCAAGGGCTGAGCCTTCCTTCACTGAACTCAGGAGCTTTCGATGGACGCCTCCCGCGAACATTACATCCTCAAGATCACCTGCCCGGCGGCGTCCGGGATTGTCGCCGCGATCAGCGCGTGCCTGGCCCAACAGCAGTGCTACATCAGCGAGCTGGCGCAGTTCGACGATGAGTTCACCGGGCAGTTTTTCATGCGCGCGGTGTTCCGTTTCAACACCGGCGTGAGCGGCGACATCGGCGCCCTGCGCAAAGGCCTCGGCGACCTGGCCGGTGGTTTCGACATGCACTGGCAGTTGTTCAGCTCACGCCAACCGACCCGCGTGCTGCTGATGGTCAGCAAGTTCGACCACTGCCTCACCGACCTGCTCTACCGCCACCGCAAGGGCGAGATGGACATGCACATCACCGCCGTGGTCTCCAACCACCTGGACCTGCGGGCGATGGCCGAGCGCGAAGGCATCCGCTTCATCTACCTGCCGATCACCCAGGACACCAAGGCCGGCCAGGAAGCCGAGCTGATGCGCATCGTCGAAGACACCCAGACCGACCTGGTGGTGCTCGCGCGCTACATGCAGATCCTGTCCGACGGGCTGTGCCAGCAACTGTCGGGCCGGGCGATCAATATCCATCACTCGTTCCTCCCAGGGTTCAAGGGCGCCAAGCCGTATCACCAGGCCTATGACCGCGGCGTCAAGCTGATCGGCGCCACCGCCCACTACGTCACCAGCGACCTGGATGAGGGCCCGATCATCGAGCAGGAAATCCAGCGCGTCGACCATACCCACCTGCCCGACTCGCTGGTCGCCATCGGCCGTGACACCGAAACCGTGGCCCTTTCCAAAGCCCTGAAATACCACCTGGAACACCGGGTGTTCATCAACCAGGACAAGACAGTGATCTTTCGCTGAAACCTTCAGGAGGCACGCTCATGACCCTACGTGTTGCAATCATCGGTGCCGGCCCATGCGGCCTGGCGCAACTTCGCGCGTTCCAGTCGGCCCGCGACAAAGGCGCCGCCATCCCTGAGCTGGTGTGCTTCGAAAAACAGCAGGACTGGGGCGGCATGTGGAACTACACCTGGCGCACCGGCCTCGACGAGAACGGCGAGCCGGTGCACGGCAGCATGTACCGCTACCTGTGGTCCAACGGCCCCAAGGAATGCCTGGAGTTCGCCGACTACACCTTCGAAGAGCATTTCGGCCGGCCCATCGGTTCCTACCCGCCGCGTGAAGTGCTGTGGGACTACATCAAGGGCCGCGTGGAAAAGGCCGGCGTGCGCGACTACATCCGCTTCAACAATGTGGTGCGCCAAGTCACCTTCGACGAACAGAGCCAGCACTTCACCCTCTACGCCCACGACTACACCAGCGACACCTTGACCTGCGAAACATTCGACTACGTGATCAACGCCTGCGGCCACTTCTCCACGCCTAAGGTGCCGTACTTCGAAGGCTTCGAACAGTTCGCCGGACGCATCCTGCATGCCCACGATTTCCGCGAGGCGCTGGAGTTCAAGGACAAGGACCTGCTGATCGTCGGCAGCAGCTATTCAGCCGAAGACATCGGCTCGCAATGCTACAAATACGGTGCGCGCAGCATCACCAGTTGCTACCGCAGCGCGCCCATGGGCTATGCCTGGCCGGATAACTGGGAAGAAAAACCGCTGCTCCAGCGCCTGGAAAACAACCGCGCGTACTTTATCGACGGCAGCAGCAAGCACATCGACGCGGTGATCCTGTGCACCGGCTACAAGCACCACTTCCCGTTCCTGCCCGATGAACTGAGCCTCAAGACCGACAACCGCCTGTGGCCGATGAACCTCTACAAGGGCGTGTTCTGGGAACCCAACCCCCGCCTGATCTACCTCGGCATGCAGGACCAGTGGTACTCCTTCAACATGTTCGACGCCCAGGCCTGGTATGCCCGCGACGTGATCCTCGGGCGCATTAAGTTGCCCGGCCACGCCGACATGGTCGCCGACAGCCAAGCATGGCACGCACGGGAGCAGGCCCTGGAAACCAACCAGCAGATGTTCGAGTACCAGGGCGCCTATATCCAGCAACTGGTGGACGCCACCGACTACCCGAATTTCGACATCGCCGCCGTCAACGAAACCTTCCTGCACTGGAAGCACGACAAGGCGGAAAACATCATGGGCTATCGCGACAAGTCCTATCGCTCGCTGATGACCGGCACCCAGTCGCCGCCGCACCACACGCCGTGGTTGCAGGCCCTGGATGACTCGATGGCGGCGTACTTGGGCGAGCCCGCGACCCCCATCAAGTCGGTCGGCTGATGATGAATGCACCGCGTGTTTCCCATCCCCGCGAACCCGGGCTGTTTGCCCGCGCGCCGAACCTGGAACGCTACCGTGTGGCCGCCGGCGGCGTGACCCTGGTCGACTTGCAGCCCGGCGACGGCCTGCAAGTGATCGACGTCGAAGGCCGGCAAACCTGCGCACTGCTGGCCCTCGACGCCGGCGGCCGCAGCGCCCTGGCGAGCTGGGGCCTGAGCGGGTCGACGGCGTGCAGCGTGCCTGGGCGTATCGGCCAGGCGCTCCAGCGGCGCGGCATCGATGCACAGGCCTTGCCGCTGGCGGCCTCGCTATGGGACGCCGACAGCCCGCCCGGCCACAGCCGACAGTTTGTCGCCGAGGACGCGCTGCTGGTGATCGTCGCCGCCCCCGCCGAGGCCACCGCCGAGGCCACCGCCGTGGACCGGCAATACCGGCCCAGCGAGCTGCGTCTGATAGTGACGCGGGCCAATCCGTCGCCGCTGCTGCTGCCGGCCCTGCCCGAGCCGTTGGGCGACGTACTCGACGAATTCACCCTGCGCGCGGGCACCGCCCACAGCTATACCGTCGCCAAAGGGCAGTACATCCAGGTGCTGGACGTCGCGGGCCGCCAGTGTTCGGACTTCGTCGCCCTCGACCGGCGCGCCCTGGATCGCGGCGTCGAGCTGGACCTGGACCAGACCGTCACGCGCACCCTGAACGGCAGCGCCTACCCGGCACCGGGGCTGTTCTCGAAGTTTTTCGACCGCCATATGCAACCGATGCTGGAGGTGGTGCAAGACACCGTCGGGCGCCACGATTCATTCGCCCTGGCCTGCGCGGCGCGCTACTACGAAACCCATGGTTATTTCGGGCACGACAACTGCAGCGACAACCTCAGCCGCGTCCTCGCCCCCCATGGCGTGCAGGCGCGCAACGGCTGGCCGGCGATCAATTTCTTCTTCAACACCGGTATCGATGCGCACCAGCAGATGACCCTGGATGAACCCTGGTCACGGCCCGGCGATTACGTGCTGCTGCGGGCCATGACCGACCTGCTGTGTGGCAGTACCTCGTGCCCGGATGACATTGACCCGGCCAATGGCTGGAACCCGACCGACATCCATGTCCGCATCTACAGCGAGAAGGAGCGTTTTTCCATCGCCATGAGCACTCGAACCACGGCGGATGCCGACCCGATCCTCACCCGTGAGTCCGCGTTTCACTCACGTACCCGCGCCCTCACCGGCAGCTTCACCGACTACCGCAACTGGTGGCTGCCATTGCGCTACGACGGTTACGGCGTCACCGAGGAATACCTCGGTTGCCGCGAACGGGTGGCGGTGATGGACCTGACTGCCCTGCGCAAATTCGAAATCATCGGCCCCGACGCCGAAGCCCTGTTGCAGTACTGCCTGACCCGCGACATACGGCGCCTGGCGGTGGGCCAGGTGGTGTATTCGGCGATGTGCCACGCCCACGGCGGCATGCTCGACGACGGTACCCTGCTGCGCCTGGGCCCGGACAACTTCCGCTGGATCTGCGGCGAAGACTATGCCGGCGTGTGGTTGCGCGAGCAGGCACAGAAACTGGGCATGAAGGTGTGGGTCAAGTCCGCCAGCGAGCAGATTCACAACCTGGCGGTGCAGGGGCCGCTGAGTCGTGAGCTGCTCAAGCAGATGGTCTGGACCCCGCCCACGCAACCGAGTGTGGAAACCCTCGGCTGGTTTCGCTTCCTGGTCGGTCGGCTGGACGGTTTCGACGGCTGCCCGTTGATGATTTCGCGCACCGGCTACACCGGCGAACTGGGCTTTGAGGTGTGGTGCCAGCCCGAAGACGCCGAACGGGTCTGGGACCGCATCTGGCAACTCGGCCAACCCTTGGGCCTGGTGCCCCTGGGCCTGGAAGCCCTGGACCTGCTGCGCATCGAAGCCGGGCTGATTTTCGCCGGGTACGAGTTCAGCGACCAGACCGATCCGTTCGAGGCCGGTATCGGTTTCAGCGTGCCGCTCAAGAGCAAGACCGACGACTTTATCGGGCGTGACGCCCTGCTGCGGCGCAGTGCCCATCCCAGCCACAAGCTCGTTGGCCTGCACCTGAGCGGCAACGAGACCGCCCACCATGGCGACCCGGTGTACCAGGGCCGGGCCCAGGTCGGGGTGATCACCAGTGCCTGCCGGTCACCGCTGCTGGCCAGCAATATCGCACTGTGCCGGGTCGACGTGAGCTGCGCCGAGCCCGGCACTGAACTTGAGATTGGCAAAGTCGATGGCCTGCAGAAGCGCATCAGCGCCACGGTCAGCGCAGCGATTTTCTACGACCCGGACAAAAGCCGGGTGCGCAGCTGATCGTCCCGAAACGTGTGTGCCACCCCATTTTGACTGCCCCAACCTAACCGCTATTCAGACATGGGAATACGAAGATGGAAGCGACGACGTTCGAGGCTGTACCGCAGGCTGCCGGCTCGGTGGGCAGCCTGCACCGCAAGATCGACTGGCGCGGGGCCTTCTGGGTCGCCAGTGGTGTGCCCGCGCTGGTGTTGTTCTCCATCGGTGCGATTGCCGCCACGGTGGGCAAACCGGCATGGATCGTGTGGATCGTGTCGATCCTGTTCGGGTTTATCCAGGCCTTCACCTACGCCGAGATCGCCGGGCTGTTCCCGCACAAATCCGGCGGCGCCTCGGTGTACGGCGCGGTGGCCTGGGTGCGCTACAGCAAGCTGATCGCACCGGTGTCGGTGTGGTGCAACTGGCTGGCCTGGTCGCCGGTGCTGTCCATCGGTTCGGGGCTGGCGGCGGGGTATATCCTCACGGCGCTGTTTCCCGCCGATGCGTTGATCAACACCTGGCAACTGACCCTGCTGGACCTGGGCTGGGTCAAGAGCGGCCTGTCGTTGCGCATCAACGCGACGTTCGCCATTGGCTTGTTGATTTTGCTCACGGTGTTTGCCGTGCAGCACGGCGGCATCCTGCGGTCGGCGCGCCTGACCCTGGTGCTCGGCGTCACCTCGTTGATTCCGCTGCTGCTGGTGGGCGTGGTGCCGTTGTTCACCGGGGATGCGACCCAGGCCAACTTCCTGCCGCTGTACCCCCTGGCCCATGACGCGGCCGGTCAAGTCATCGATGGGCCGTGGGATATGTCCGGCTGGTCACTGATGGCCGGTGGGCTGTTCATGGCGGCGTGGTCCACCTACGGCTTTGAAACGGCGGTGTGCTACACCCGTGAGTTCAAGGACCCCAAGCGCGACACCTTCAAGGCAATCTTCTACGCCGGCCTGCTGTGCATCCTGGTGTTCACCCTGGTGCCGCTGGCATTTCAAGGCAGCCTCGGGCTGGGCCAACTGGTGACGCCGGCGGTGCTCGACGCCAGTGGCGCAATCGTGACGCCCGCGGTGTACAGCGGCCTGCTCTCGCCGGCGATCTACAGCGGCATGGGCGTTGGCCAGGTGTTGGCCGACAGCATCGGCGGCGGCAAGGTGGTGGCCAATATCGTGCTGATCATGCTGGTGCTGGCGACGTTGCTGGCGATCATGACCTCGATGTCCGGTTCGTCGCGCACCCTGTACCAGGCCTCGGTGGATGGCTGGCTGCCCAAGTACCTGGGGCGCACCAACGAACATGGCGCGCCGACAGCGGCAATGTGGACCGACCTGTCGTTCAACCTGCTGCTGTTGCTGATGTCGGACTACGTGTTCGTGCTTGCGGCGTCCAACGTCAGCTACATCATCTTCAACTTCCTCAACCTCAATGCCGGCTGGATCCACCGCCTGGACCGCCCCGACTGGGTGCGTCCGTACAAAGCCCCCACCGTGCTGCTGGCAGCCGGCGCCGTGCTGAGCTTCGTCAACCTGGCCTGCATGGGCCTGGGCGCGGACATCTGGGGCGCAGGCACGCTGGTCACCGGCCTGCTGTTGGCGCTGCTGATCCTGCCGGTGTTCTGCTACCGCCACTATGTACAGGACAAGGGCCGCTTCCCCGCCGCCATGCTCACCGACCTGTATATCCAGGCCGATGACGGCCAGCGCCGCGCCGGCTGGCTGCCCTATGCCACGCTGGTCGCCGGTGTGCTGGTGGTGTATGCCTGCCATCAACTGGTAGCCTGAGCCTTCCGGCCTGCCTATGGCTGAGGGATTCTTATCCCTCAGCGCCTTATTTCCCCAGACAACGGTGACGCTTTTGACCAGCTCTCTCCCCACGCCTGCCCGCGATATCGACGGCAAGGCCATCTCTGCCCAGGTGCTCGACGAGGTTCGCGAAGAGGTCCTGCTGCTTGCCTCGCAGCAAATCTACCCGGCCCTGGCGGTATTGCTGGTGGGCGATGACCCGGCCAGCCACGTCTACGTGCGCAATAAGCTGCTGCGGGCCAAGGAAGTCGGGATTCGCTCCCTGGAATACCGGCTGCCGGAGGATGCCAGCCAGACGCAGGTGCTCGACCTGCTTGCCCAGCTGAATGCCGATGCGACGGTCAACGGCATCCTGGTGCAGTTGCCGCTGCCGGCGCATATCGACGAGGCGGCAGTGATCCACGCGATCGACCCGATCAAGGACGTGGATGGCTTCCACCGCGAAAACGTCGGTGGCCTGGTGCAAGGCATCGAGGTGCTCACGCCCTGCACGCCCAGCGGCTGCATGCGCCTGCTGCACGAAACCTGCGGCGACTTGAGCGGCTTGCACGCGGTGGTGATCGGTCGTTCGAACATTGTCGGCAAACCCATGGCAACCCTGCTGCTGCAGGCCAACTGCTCGGTCAGCGTGGTGCACTCGCGCAGCGTCGATGCACCGGCGCTGTGCCGTTTGGCCGACATCGTCGTCGCCGCCGTAGGCCGGCCGCAGCTGATCGACGCCAGTTGGCTCAAGCCCGGCGCAGTGGTCATTGATGTGGGGATCAACCGCATCACGACCGAGGCCGGCACACGGTTGGTGGGGGATGTGGATTACGCCAGCGCACGCACCGTAGCCAGCGCGATCACGCCGGTGCCCGGCGGTGTGGGACCGATGACGATTGCCTACCTGCTGAAGAACACCCTAGTGGCGAGCCAGCTGCAACGCAGCAAGGCAAATGCGGGAGGGGACTTGCCCCCCGTGGCCGTGGCTCAGCTACAACCCAGCTGACTGGCAGACCGCTGTCAGCGCATAGGTATCCACAACGGTAACCACGATGCGAAGCGAGCCGCTCTTGATCTTGCTTTAGATCTTGATCTTGATCTCAGGCGCCCCGTTAACCACGCTGGCCGGAATCCGATAGTGATTTGGGGGGTAAACCGGCAGGGATGCCGGTTTAGCCGCCCCGCGCCATGGATGGCGCGTGGCGGCGGCCCCCCGAATCACTGTCGGATTACGGGCACACCGAGCCTGGGCGAGGTGCCGAGTGGTGGGGCGAGGACTTTTTGCTTACTTTTGGGTCCCTCCAAAAGTGAGTCGCTGTAAGAGCGAAACCATAAGCAGCCGTTACCGCAGCAACGGATATGTACTCGATCTGATCCAACATCCTGGTCGGCTGTCAGGCCGCCATCGGGGGCAAGCCCCCTCCCACATTTCAGTCCCGTGGCACCAGTTAGAGAGTCGTCGGCTCCCGAGCCGCCAAGGGGCAAGTCGAATCGTCGCACCGCCCCTCCCACATTTTGAGCTGCGTTTACTCAGGCGGAATGATCAGTGGTTGTAGGCCCGCTCATTATGCTCGGCCAGGTCCAGCCCCATCTCCTCCACCGACTCATGGGCACGCAAGCCGACCAGGGCATTGACCCCCTTGAGGATGATCCAACTGATCACAAAGCAGTACACCGTAGTCAGCAGCACACCCTTGAGCTGGGCAACCACCTGCCCGCCCATGGTCACACCTTCCACCAGGCCCCCCATGGACGGTACACAGAACACGCCAGTCAACACCGCGCCAATCATCCCGCCAATGCCGTGCAGGCCGAACACATCGAGGCTGTCGTCGTAGCCGAAACGGCGCTTCAACACCGTCACGCTCAAGTAACAGAACACCCCGCACAACAAGCCGATGGCCAACGCACCGCCGACGCCCACGTAGGCACACGCCGGGGTAATCCCCACCAGGCCGGCCAACGCGCCGCTGGCCAGGCCGAGGGCACTGGGCTTGCCGACCTTGAACCACTCGGTGAACATCCAGCCCAGGATCCCGGCGCAGGCGCCCAACTGAGTGTTGAGCATGACGATGCCCGAGGTGCCGCTGAGGCCGCCGCCGGAGCCGATATTGAAGCCGAACCAGCCGACCCAGAGCATCGCCGCGCCAGCCATGGTCAGGCTGAGGTTATGCGCCGGCATCGGCGTGTTCTGGTAGCCCTTGCGCTTGCCGAGAATCAGGCACGCAGCGAGCGCGGCCACACCGGCGTTGATGTGCACGGCGGTGCCGCCGGCAAAGTCGAGCACGCCCCAGTTATGCATCAAGGCCCCCGAACCGCCCCAGACCATATGCGCCACCGGGGCATAGACCAGGGTGAACCAGAGGGCCATGAACAGCAGCGCCGCCGAGAACTTCATGCGTTCGGCAAAGGCGCCGGCGATCAGGGCCGGGGTGATGATGGCGAAGGTCATCTGGAAGGTCACGAACACCCCTTCCGGAATATCCCCCACCAGGCTCTCCGGGGTCATGCCCGCCAGAAAGGCGCGGCTCAGGCCGCCGACAAAACTGTTGAAGGTCACCTGCCCTTCGACCATGCCGGTGGTGTCGACCACCATGCTGTAGCCGTAGATCACCCACAGCACGCCCACCAGGCCGGCAATGCCGAAGCACTGGGTGAACAGCGAAAGCATGTTTTTCGCACGGACCAGGCCACCGTAGAACAACGCGAGCCCCGGCAAGCACATGAACAGCACCAGCACGGCGGCGGTGACCATCCAGGCGGTGCTGCCGGTGTTCAAGGTGGGGGCGTCGGCGGCGTACGCCAAGGGTGCAAAGGCACCGGCCACTAATAAACCGAAGAGGGATTTGCCAAGAAGACGATTGACCATGTTCAAAGCTCCTGCAAAAGAAATGGGAAGTACCTGGGTGGAGTGAGCGGGCTTGCCCCGCGCTGGGTGGCGAAGCCGCCCGTAAACCAACCGCCGCATTTCTACCTCAATGAATGCGGCGGCTTTATTGGGGTGGCTTCGCCACCCGGCGCGGGGCAAGCCCGCTCACTACAGGGGCCCGCTAGTAACCGGAACCTGGCACCCAACTGGTCCCCGCCAGCGGCACCCGGGCCATGGCGGCCGATTCCACCGTCAGCGCCACCAGGTCCTCGGGGTCGAGGTTGTGCAGGTGCGATTTGCCGCACGCACGGGCCATGGTCTGCGCTTCCAGCACCATCACCCGCAGGTAGTTGGCCAACCGCCGCCCGCCTTCCACCGGATCGAGGCGCTTGGACAGCTCCGGGTCTTGCGTGGTAATGCCGGCCGGGTCGCGGCCGTTCTGCCAGTCGTCGTAGAAACCAGCGGCCGAGCCGATTTTTTTCAGTTCCGCGTCCAGCCGTGGGTGGTTGTCGCCCAGGGCAATCAGCGCCGCCGTGCCGATGGCGACCGCATCCGCGCCCATCGCCATGGCCTTGGCCACATCGGCACCGTTGCGAATCCCGCCCGACACGATCAACTGGACCTTGCGGTGCATGCCCATCTCTTGCAAAGCCTGTACCGCTTGCGGGATGGCCGACAAAATCGGGATGCCCACATGCTCGATAAACACTTCCTGGGTCGCGGCAGTCCCGCCTTGCATGCCGTCGAGCACGATCACATCGGCACCGGCCTTGACCGCCAGCTTCACGTCGTAATACGGCCGGCTCGCACCGATTTTCACGTAGATCGGTTTTTCCCAATCGGTGATTTCGCGCAGCTCGGCAATCTTGATCGCCAGGTCGTCGGGGCCGGTCCAGTCCGGGTGGCGGCAGGCGCTGCGCTGGTCCACGCCGATGGGCAAGGTGCGCATGCCGGCCACACGCTCGGTGACTTTCATGCCGAGCAACATGCCGCCACCGCCGGGCTTGGCGCCCTGGCCGAGGACGATTTCGATGGCGTCGGCCTTGCGCAAATCATCCGGGTTCATGCCGTAGCGTGATGGCAGGTACTGATACACCAGGTGCTGGGACTGGCCGCGCTCTTCAGGGGTCATGCCGCCGTCACCGGTGGTGGTGCTGGTGCCGGCGATGGTCGCGCCGCGGCCCAGGGCTTCCTTGGCGTTGGCCGACAACGCACCGAAACTCATGCCGGCGATGGTCACCGGGATCTTCAGGTGGATCGGCTTCTTGGCGAAGCGGTTGCCGAGGATCACATCGGTGCCGCACTTCTCGCGATAGCCTTCGAGCGGGTAGCGCGACACGCTGGCGCCGAGCAGCAGCAAGTCATCGAAGTGCGGCAGCTTGCGCTTGGTGCCGCCACCGCGAATGTCGTAGATGCCGGTTTCGGCGGCACGCTGGATTTCCTGGATGGTCAGGCGGTCGAAGGTGGCCGACTCGCGCAGGACCGGAGGGGTTTGTTCAGTCATGGTGAAGCTCCTGATCAGTACGCGGAGGCGTTATCGACTTTGAAGTTGTAGAGTTGACGGGCCGAGCCGTAGCGCTTGAAATCCGCCGCCTGGTGGGCGAAGCCGGCGCGGTCGAGCAGTTCCTGCAACTCTTGCAGGTGCTCGCTGCGCATCTCTTTTTCGACGCAGTCCGAGCCCAGGGACTCCACCGTGCCTTTCACGTAGATATGGGTTTCGTAGAGCGAATCCCCCAGCGCATCGCCGGCGTCGCCGCACACCACCAGGCGCCCGGCCTGGCCCATGAAGCAGCTCATATGGCCAATGCTGCCGCCGACGACGATGTCGATGCCCTTCATGGAAATCCCGCAACGCGCGCCCGCATCGCCCTCGATCACCAGCAGACCGCCATGGGCCGTGGCCCCGGCCGCCTGGGACGCGCTGCCTTTGACACGCACCGAACCGGACATCATGTTCTCGGCGCAGCCCACGCCGACATTGCCGTGCACGGTGATCGAGGCCTGCTGGTTCATGCCCGCGCAGTAGTAGCCGGCGTGGCCCTCGATATCGATGGACACGGCCTGGTTCACCCCCACCGCGAGGTTGTGCTTGCCGTTGGAATGGGTCACGCGCCATTCGTTGTCGATGGCCTGGGCGTGCAGCGCCTGGTTGAGGTCACGCACGGTGGCGGTGGAAAGATCGATGGTTTTCATGTGTGCGCTCCTTAAGCTGACGGGCGTTCCCAGATGTACAACGTGGCCGGTGCCGGCTCCCAGATCCGCGCGTTCTCGATGCCCGGCAGGCTCGACAGCGCCTGGTACTCGGAGGCCATGGCGACGTAGTCGTCGGTCTCGGCCAAGATCGCCGGCTTGCACGCAATCGGGTCGCGGATCACCGCAAAGCCGTTGCGCGTGCCGATGGCGAAGGTGAAGAAGCCGTCGAGGTCTTCCAGGGCATGGTCCAGCGCCTCTTTGAGCGAGTCGCCCTGTTGCAGGCGCCAGGTCAGGTAGCCGGCGGCGACTTCGGTGTCGTTGTCGGTTTCGAAGTGGATGCCTTCGCGCTTGAGTTCCTGGCGCAGGCGGAAGTGGTTGGACAGCGAGCCGTTGTGCACCAGGCACAGGTCGGCGCCGGTGGAGAACGGGTGGCTGCCTTCCATGGTCACTGCGCTTTCGGTGGCCATGCGCGTGTGGCCGATGACGTGGCTGCCCTGCATGTTTGCCAGGCCGAAGCGTTGGGAAATTTCCTGGGGCAGGCCCATGCCCTTGAGGATCTCGATGCTCTGCCCGGCGCTCATGATGCGCACGCTCGGCGCCAGTTCGGCCAGGGCCAGGCGCACCGGGGCTTCGTCGGTGTGGATCTTCAATACGGCGGCGCTGGCGTTCTGGAACCAGTCCAGGGAACAGCCGAGGCGCCCTTCCAGCTCGCCCATCAAGCCTTTCCAATCGAAGGCTTCGGTGGTGGCTTGCAGGGTCAGCTTGACCCAGCCATCGGCGACTTCATCGCCGTAGATGGCGAAACCGGCGCTGTCCGGGCCACGGTCGGTCATGGCTTGCAGCATGGGTTCAAACAGCTGGCCGAGCTGGGGTTCCAGCTGCGGATTCTTCAGGTACAGGCCTACGATTCCACACATAACAAGTCTCCGTCACACGGTGTCAGAAAAATTCGGTATAGCGCTGGATTTCCCAGTCGCTCACATGGCGGCTGTACTCCACCCACTCCATGCGCTTGAGCTTGATGAACTCGCCCACGATCTGCGGGCCGAGCATTTCGGCGAACAGCGCGTCGGCTTCCAGCGCGTCGCAGGCCTCCTTGAGGGATTGCGGCAGGGTCTTGATGCCGCGCTCGGCGATCTGCTCGAGGCTCAGGCTGTAGAGGTTTTCGTTGCAGACGTGGTCGATTTCCAGCTGGCGATCGATACCGTCCAGGCCCGCGGCGATGATCGCGGCGCTGACCAGGTAGGGGTTGCAGCCGGCATCCGGCAGGCGGAACTCCAGGCGGCCATACGGCACGCGCACCATGGCCGAGCGGTTGTTGGCGCCAAACGCAATAAAGGCCGGGGCCCAGGTGGCGCCGGACAACGAGTTGCCGACCACCAGGCGCTTGTAGGAGTTGACCGTGGGCGCGGCGAACGCACACAGCGCCGGGCCATGGGCGAGCAAGCCGGCGGCGAAGTGATAGGCGAGTTTCGACAGGCCCATGCCGCTCGGGTCGCTGGCGTCATGGAACAGGTTTTTGTTCTCGGCGCTGCTGATCGACAGGTGAAAGTGCATGCCGTTGCCGGCGCGTTTCGGGTCGGGCTTGGGCATGAAGGAGCAGATCATGCCCAGGTCATTGGCGATCTCGCCGGCGGCCATGCGGAAGAAGGTGAAACGGTCGGCGGAGGTCAAGGCGTCGCTGTAGGTGTAATTGATCTCGAACTGGCCGTTGGCGTCCTCGTGGTCGATTTGATAGACCTCGAAATCCACCGCCTGCAAGGCTTCGGTCAGGCGCTCGAGGAACACCCGCGAACGCGACAGGCCCTTGTAGTCGTAGCAAGGCTTGTCGAGGTTGTCGCTGGGGTCCACCAGTTGCAGCTTGCCCTGCTCGTCGCGGCGCATCAGGTTGAACTCGGGCTCCAGGCCAGTGTTCAGCGTCCAGCCCTTGTCCTGCAGGCGCTGCACTTGTTGCTGCAACACGTAGCGGCTGTCGTAGGGATGGGGCTTGCCGTCGACATGCCCGACGCACACCACGCGCCCATAACCCGGCTGCCAGGGTACCGGGGTCAAGGTCGACAGATCGCCGCGCGCCATGAAGTCCGGGCCATGGGGTTCCATGCCCATGCCGCTGATGGCAAACCCGGCAAACCCTGCGCCCTCTTCGGCCACGGTCTTGAGCCCGCAGATGGGCACCGACTTGGTCTTGGCCGCACCGTGTATATCCACAAACTGCGCAAGCACGTATTTGATCCCGTGCTTGTCGATGATGCGCTGGGTTTCTGCTGGCAACATTGCGTGTCACTCCTCGCGAAAGGCAAAACCGTGTGGGTGGGCCTAGGCTGTCTTTTTATTCCTAAAAAGAAAGTTAGTTTCCCTACAGGAATGCAATACCCTTGCCAGAATCGCGATCGACACATCGAAGTGGGTGGAGCTGCGCTTTTGTGCTGTATATATGGGAAAATTCTTTTCCCCGCAGGAATACGCACAGCGGGGTGGCCTTCAAGCGCCAGACCTTGCACTTTCCCAGTGCGAAAATAATATTACTGAACGGAAACCGTGCAGGAGCCGATGATCATGTCCACCGAAACCGCCCCGCGCCTCAAGCTCGAGCAATACCTGGGGCTGCAGATCAAACGCCAGCGCCAGGCCCAGGACCTGAAGCTGTCCGACGTGGCGAAGATTGCCGATATCAGCCAGGGCATGTTGAGCAAGATCGAGAACGCCCAGGTCTCCACCAGCCTCGATACCTTGAGCCGCCTGTGCGATGTGCTCGGGCTGCCGCTGTCGAAGTTATTCAGCGAATACGACCAGCAGGATGGCAGCGCCTTGCTGGTCAAGGCCGACCAGGGCATGGAAGTGGTGCGCCGGGGGACCGAGAAAGGGCATACCTATCACCTGCTCAACCACACGCGCGGTCCGAAGAAGAGCTTCGAGGCGTACATGGTCAGCATGGATGACGCCAGCGAGGAGTTCCCGACCTTTGCCCATCCGGGGACGGAGTTTCTGCATTTGCTGGAGGGGGAGTTGATTTACCGGCATGGCAACCAGCTGTATCGGATGGAGGCCGGGGACAGCTTGACGTTTGAAGGCGAGATTCCCCACGGCCCGGAGCAGTTGGTGCAGGTGCCGATTCGGTTGTTGTCGATCATGAACTACGGCAACGACAAGGAATAATCCGAACTCGCGATACACCTGAAGCACAGAGATTCAACTGTGGGAGGGGGCTTGCTCCCGATAAGGGAATGTCAGTGAATGCATTTGTCATTGACCCACCCTTATCGGGAGCAAGCCCCCTTCCACATTTTTGACTGCATTCGATGCCGTCCTGCCCGCTAAAAATTTCCCCTCAGTTAAAAAACTTTCCCAAAACCCCTGGACGCCCCGCCCCCATTCCCCTATAAAGCCACTTCAGGAATATTTTATTCCCCACAAGAAAACGCGCTCAAGGAATGAGCCTGCTGTCCTCAGACATTTTTTCGCTATGCGATGAGCTGCCGCCATCATCCCGAGGACGTGTCATGCAACACGAAAAAAACCATTTCATCATCAAGGTGACGTGCCCCGCCGTGTCCGGCATCGTCGCTGCCGTCACCACTTACCTGGCGGACAAGGCGTGCTACATCGGGGAAATGGCGCAGTTCGACGATGACTTCAGCGGCCGCTTCTTCATGCGTGCGGTGTTCCGTTTCAACGATGGCCACACAGGCGACCTGCAAGCGATCAGAGACGGTTTCGCCGATGTCGCCCAGGCCTTCGACATGCAGTGGGAGCTGTACGACACCCGCGAGCCGATGCGCGTGATGCTGATGGTGAGCAAGTTCGACCACTGCCTCACCGACCTGCTCTACCGCTACCACAAGGGCGAGATGGACATGACCATCACCGCCATCGTCTCCAACCACCTCGACCTGCGGCCGATGGCCGAGCGCGAGGGCATTCGCTTTATCTACCTGCCGGTGTCCAGGGACAACAAGGCCGCGCAGGAAGCCGAGCTGATGAAGATCGTCGACGACACCCGCACCGAGCTGGTGGTGTTGGCGCGCTACATGCAGATCCTTTCCGACGACCTGTGCCGGCAACTGTCGGGACGGGCGATCAATATCCACCATTCGTTCCTGCCCGGTTTCAAGGGTGCCAAGCCCTATCACCAGGCGTATCAACGCGGCGTGAAGTTGATCGGTGCCACCGCGCACTATGTGACCAGCGACCTGGATGAGGGCCCGATCATCGAGCAGGAAGTGCAGCGCGTCGACCACGTGTACAAGCCCGACGATCTGGTCGCCATCGGCCGCGACACCGAAACCGTGGCCCTGTCCAAGGCGGTCAAGTACCACCTGGAGCACCGGGTCTTCCTCAATCAGGACAGAACGGTGGTGTTCCGGTGAGCGCGCATAAGCTGATCGACGGCAAAGCCGCCGCGGCGCGCGTGCTGCTGCAAGTGCGCGAGGACGTGGCGCGGCTGCATGGGCAGGCTATTCAACCGGCGCTGGCGGTGATCCTGGTGGGCAGCGACCCGGCCAGCCAGGTCTATGTGCGCAACAAGATCCTGCGCGCCGAAGAGGTGGGCATCCGCTCCGTGGAGCATCGCCTGCCCAGCGATACCAGCACCGAACACTTGTTGATCCTGATCGGCCAATTGAATGCCGACCCGGCGATCCACGGCATCCTCCTGCAATTGCCGTTGCCGGCGCAGATGGACGAACTGCGCGCCCTGGAGGCCATCGCGCCGGAGAAGGACGTCGACGGGTTTCACAGCCAGAACGTCGGCGGCCTCAGCCAGGGCCGCGCAGTGCTCACGCCGTGCACCCCGAGCGGTTGCCTGTATCTGTTGGAGCAAACCTGCGGCGACCTGCGTGGCAAACACGCGGTGGTGATCGGCCGTTCGAACATCGTCGGCAAGCCCATGGCAGCGCTGCTGCTCAAGGCGGATTGCACGGTGACCGTGCTGCATTCACGCAGCCACGACGCCCAGGCCCTGTGTCGCCAGGCCGATATCGTGATCGCCGCCGTGGGCCGCGCCCGCTTGATTGACGCGAGCTGGTTGAAGCCCGGCGCGGTGGTGATCGATGTCGGCATCAACCGCATCGACGACGACGGCCGCAGCCGCCTGGTGGGTGATGTCGACTTCGACAGCGCCCTGCCCCATGTCGCCGCCATCACCCCGGTGCCCGGCGGTGTCGGGCCGATGACCATTGCCTTCCTGATGAAAAACACCGTGGCCGCCGCCCTGGCGCAACACCACGCCCTACGCAGCCAATCGGAGGCCGTATGCCATTCAATCTATTGAAATACGGGCTGAGTTCGGAGTACCCGGTGGAGGTGGACCTGCCACCGCCCAAGGAACTCAAGTCGAGTTACGACGTGGTGATCATCGGCGCCGGTGGCCATGGCCTGGCGACGGCCTACTACCTGGCCAAGTACCACGGCATCACCAATATCGCGGTGCTGGAAAAGGCCTACCTGGGCGGCGGCAATACCGCGCGCAATACGGCGGTGATCCGCTCCAACTACCTCACCAGCGAAGGCGTTCGTTTCTACGCCGAGTCGGTGAAGATGTTCCAGTCGCTGTCCAACGAATTCGATTTCAACATCATGTACTCCGAGCGCGGCCAACTGACCCTGGCCCATACCGACGCCACCGTGCGTTCGTTCCGCCAGCGCGCCGAGGTCAACAAGCACTTCGGCGGGCGTACCGAGATGATCGACCGCCAGCAGATCCGCGAGCTGGTGCCCAGCCTCAACCTCGACCCCGGCCACTTGCCGGTAATCGCCGGGCTCTGGCATATCGACGGCGCCACCGCGCGTCACGATGCCGTGGCCTGGGGCTACGCCAAGCAGGCGGCCAAGCGCGGCGTGGAAATCCATCAGCTCACTGAAGTGCAGGACCTGGTGATCGAGAACGGCGCCATCACCGCGGTGAAAACCAATCGCGGCACCATCCGATGCGGCTGCGCGGTGCAGGCGATTGCCGGGCACAGCTCGCTGCTGATGGCCAAGGCCGGTATCCGTTCGCCGATCCAGACCTTCCCGTTGCAGGCCATGGTCACCCAGCCGTTCAAGCCGTTCCTCGACCCGTTGGTGAGTTCCTCGGCCCTGCACTGCTACGTGCAGCAAACCAGCCGTGGCGAAGTGGTGTTCGGTGGCGGTTCCGACCCGTACCCGCTGTTCAACACGCGCTCGACTCTGGACCTCAAGGAAAGCCTGTTGGCCCATGCCATCGAGATGTTTCCGTTCCTGGCCAACGCCAAGTTGATGCGCCAGTGGGCCGGGATCACCGACATGACTCCCGACTACAGCCCGATCATGGGCCTGTCGCCGCTGAAGAATTATTACCTCGACGCCGGCTGGGGCACCTGGGGCTTCAAGGCCACGCCGATCTGCGGCAAGACCATGGCCGAGCTGGTCGCCAGCGGCGGCAAGGTGCCGGACTTGATCAAGCCCTTCGGCCTCGAGCGCTTTTCGACCTTCCAGCAAGTCAACGAAATGGGCGCCACAGCGGCCAGCCACTGACGGAGAGCAGACGATGAAAATCATGATTTGCCCGCTCAACGGGCCGCGCAATATCAGCGAGTTCACCTACGGCGGTGAATTCAAACCGATGCCCGATCCGCTGACCTGCAGCGATGCCGAATGGGCCGACTACGTGTTCAACACCGATAACCTCGCCGGTGTGGTGCGCGAATGGTGGATGCACACGCCGTCCAGTTACTGGTTCCTCGCCGAGCGCCACACGGTCACCGACGAGATCGTGCGCACCTTCGATCCGCGCGAAGTGTTCACCACCCGCGTCGACTTCACCACCGCCAAGGAGATCGCCGGATGAACCGCCTCCCCGCCCCCATGGGTTTGCTGATCCAGCGTGACCAGCCACTCGATTTCAGTTTCGACGGCCTGCCCTACCAAGGTTTGCAGGGCGACAGCATCGCCAGCGCGCTGCTCGCCAACGGGCGCTTCCTGATGTCGCGTTCGTTCAAGTACCACCGCCCACGCGGCCCGCTGACCATGGCCGGCCATGACGCCAACAGCCTGGTGCAACTGCCCCGCGAACCCAACGTATTGGCCGATGCCCACGCGCTGTCCGCCGGCCTGGCGGTGACGGCGCAGAACGTCAACGGCTCGCTGGACAACGACAAGGACGCCTACCTGGGCAAGTTCTCCAGGTTCATGCCGGTAGGTTTCTACTACCGTTCGTTCTACAAGCCCAAGGGCATGTGGAAAGTCTGGGAACCGATCATCCGCAAAAAGGCCGGCCTGGGCGTGCTCGACCTGACGTTCCAACCCGAGTACTACGACAAGGCCTACCTGTTTACCGACCTCGCGGTGATCGGCGCCGGCCCCGCTGGCTTGCAGGCCGCGCTGACCGCCGCGAATGCCGGCGCCAAGGTGCTGCTGATCGAGCAGCAACCGATCCTCGGCGGGTCGCTGACCTACGCGCGCTTCGATATTGCCGGCACCCGTGCCGACACCTTGCGCCGCGAGTTGCTGGGCGCGGTGCAGCAACACGCGAATATCCAGGTACTCACCGACGCCACCTGCAATGCCTGGTTCACCGACAACTACCTGCCGGTGATCCAGGGCAAGCGCCTGTACAAAGTGCGCGCGCAGCAGTGCCTGGTGTGCAGCGGTTCGTTCGACCAACCGGTGGTCTTCCGTAACAATGACCTGCCGGGGGTGATGCTCACCAGCGCGGCGCAACGCCTGATGAAGCTGTATGCGGTCAAGCCCGGCAAGCGCGCGGTGGTGCTCACCGGCAACGATGACGGCTACCTCGCCGCCCTCGACCTGCATGACCAGGGCGTGGACGTGGCCGCCGTGATCGACCTGCGTAATGCCCCGGCGGACAAAGCCCTGCCGGGCGCGCTGGCCCAGCGCAAGATCCCGTGCCTGAGCAACAGCACTGTATTCGAGGCCCTGCATGAAAAAGGCCTGCGCCATGTGAAGGGCGTCGACGTGCGCCAGATCACCGGCCAGGGCCAGGTCAGCGCCAGCGGGCAGGTGATCGACTGCGACCTGCTGTGCATGTCGGCCGGCTATATGCCGGTCTATCAATTGCTATGCCAGGCCGGTGGCAAGCTGGCCTATGACGACTCGCGGGCGGAGTTCAGCCTCAGTGGCCTGCCGCGCAACCTGGGCGTGGCCGGTTCCGTACACGGTCGGCATCAACTGGACAATGTGCTGGCGGATGGGACCAACGCCGCCGCCAACAGCCTGCGCGCCCTCGGTTTGAACAGCCCGAGCCCGCCTGCAGCGCTGCGCAGCGAAGCCCAGGTCAACTTCCACTGGCCGATCTTCCCGCACCCCAAGGGCAAGGACTTCATCGACTTCGACGAAGACCTGCAAGTGGCAGACATCGTCAACGCCACCCGCATCGGCTACCGCGATGTGCAGTTGGTCAAGCGTTACTCCACGGTCGGCATGGGCCCGTCCCAGGGACGCCACTCGGCGCTGCCGACCGCACGGCTGGTGGCCTGGGCGACCCAGCGCACGATCAGCGGAACCGGGGTCACCACCGCACGGCCGCCGTTCGTGGCGGAGAAACTTGCGCATGTCGCCGGACGGGCCTTCGACCCCTACCGCCAAACGCCGATGCACGCGCGCCATGTGCAAGCCGGGGCGAAGATGATGCCCGCCGGTATCTGGCAGCGCCCGGCCTATTACGGCAAGCCCCAGGACCGCGAAGCGTGCATGCAGGCCGAAGCGCTGCACGTGCGCAACAAGGTCGGGCTGATCGATGTGTCCACACTCGGTGGCCTGGACGTGCGCGGCCCGGACGCCGCCGAATTGCTCAACCGTATGTACACCTTCGCGTTCCTCAAGCAGCCGGTGGGCCGTTCGCGTTATGCGCTGATGACCAACGAACACGGCGTGGTGATCGACGACGGCGTGTGCGCGCGGCTGGCCGACAAGCATTTCTACGTCACCGCCACCACCAGCGGCGTCGACCGCATCTACCAGCAGATGCTCAAGTGGAACGCACAGTGGCGCCTGGACGTGGACGTGACCAACGTCACGGCAGCGATCTGTGCGGTGAACGTGGCCGGGCCGGATTCGCGCAAGGTGCTGGAGCAGGTGTGCAACGACCTCGACCTCAGTGCCGAAGGCTTCCCCTACCTGGGCGTGCGCCAGGGCACGGTGGCCGGGATCAAGGCGCGCTTGCTGCGGGTCGGGTTCGTCGGCGAACTGGGCTATGAAATCCACGTACCGGCACGCCACGGACTGGCGTTGTGGGACGCGTTGATGACGGCCGGCAAGGCCTTTGACATTCGCCCCTTCGGCGTCGAAACCCAACGCCTGCTGCGCCTGGAAAAAGGCCACGTGATCATCAGCCAGGACACCGACGGCATGACTCACCCGGCAGAAATCGACATGGGCTGGGCGGTCAGCCGCAACAAGCCGTTCTTCGTCGGTCGCCGCTCGGTGGACATCCTCGAAGCCCAGCCGCTGAAACGCAAACTGGTGGGCTTCACCCTGCCCAAGGGCAGCGTGCAACCGCTGGAAGGCCACCTGGTGCTCAACGGCGCGGACATCAGCGGCAACGTCACCTCCTGCGAATACTCCACCAGCCTGGGCCGCATCATCGGCCTGGCCTACGCCGGGATCGACCAGAGCACACCGGGGCAGCGCATTCCGATTCGCGTCGAGGGCGGCATCGTCGTCCAGGCCGAGGTGGTGCAACTGCCGTTCTTCGACCCCACCCACCAACGCCAGGAGGGTTAAGCCATGACCAGTCTGAAAGCCCACGAATTGTTTACGCCGCCCTGCCAGCTGCAGGACCAGACCGACCTGCCCCGGGTCGGCTTTCGCGGCGCACAAAGCGCCGAGTACCTCACGGCGCGCGGCTTCACATTGCCGGGCGCGCCCAACCAAGCCAGCGCGCAAGCGGACGGCAGTTGGGTGGCGCGCCTGTCGCAGAACGAATACCTGGTGCTGGGCAGCCCGCAGGATCAGGGGCAGCGCATTGCCGATGAAGAAGCGCGTTGGGAACTGGACCACCGCGCCAATTACCTGCTGCCGCGCCAGGACAGCCATGCCTGTGTGCGACTCAGCGGGGGCGTGATTGCGCAGGTGATGGCCAAGCTGTGCGGGGTTGACTTGAGCGACCCGGCGTTCAAGCCCGGGATGGTGGCGCAGACGTCGGTGGCGCGGGTCAATGCGATTGTCATCCACACAGGGAGTGTGGAGCTGCCGGCGTTTCATATCCTCTGGGATCGCGCCTCGAAGGAATACTTCGAAGGCGCGTTGCGGGATGCGTTGGAGGAGTTCGGCGGAGTGGCTCAGTCGGTGTAGCCCAACCGCGCCGCCCTGATCTTCCGGGTGTGTTGACGTGTCGCCAGGCAGTAATACAACGGGCACGTCACCACCAGTCCCACCAGCCACGACAGGTCCGCGCCTTCCACCAGGTTGGCCCACGGCCCCACATACAGCGACGTATTGGCAAACGGCAGTTGCACGATGATGCCGATGAAGTACGCCACGATCGCATGCAGGTTGAAACGCCCATACACCCCGCCATCCGCCCGGAAGATCGAGGCAATGTCATAGACCCCGCGCTTGATGATGTAGAAGTCGATCAGGTTGATCGACGCCCACGGCACCAGCACCAGCAACAGCGCGAGGATCAGGCCGATAAATTGCGAGATGAAGTCCGCCGAGGCGCCCAACGCCACCACGCAGCAACCGGCCAGGACCACGCCCGACAGCAGCACGCGCACCTTGATGCTCGGGGTCCAGTGGCTGGCGAAGGTCTGCACCGAGGTGATGATCGACAGCACCGCGCCGTACAGATTCAAGGCGTTGTGGCTGATGATATTGAGCAGGAACAGCACCATCAGGATCGGCCCCAGCCAGCCGGTGGCTTGCTTGACCGCGACCATGGCCTCGGTGCCTTCGGGCGTGGCCAGTGCGGCTACCAGGCCAAAGGCGAAGGACAGGATGGTGCCGAGGGTGGCGCCCAGGTAGGTCGCAATGAACGGCCGGGTGATGCCGATATCCGCCGGCAGGTAGCGCGAGTAGTCGCTGGTGTAGGGCGAAAAACTGATCTGCCAGATCACCCCCAGCGACACGGTGGCCAACCAGCCAGCGGCGTTGAAGCCGCCACGGGTCAGGAAATCTGCCGGCAGGTCATGGGCGAAGATGTAGATAAAACCGGCCAGCAACGCGCTGCCCATCACCCAGGTGCCGATGCGGTTGAGGCTATGGATAAAGCGGTAGCCGATCACGCCGATGGCGGTGGCGCTGAGGGCGCCGATCAGGATGCTCGCCGGCACCGGCACCGACGGCACAATGCCAACGATGGACTTGCCGGCCAGGACGATATTGGAGATGAAAAAGCCGATGTAGATCAGTGCGGCGAAGAACACGATCAGCAACGCGCCGTAACGGCCGAACTGGCCACGACTCTGCACCATCTGCGGTATGCCCATGCGCGGGCCCTGGGCCGAAGCGAGGGCAATCACGATGCCACCGAGCAGATGCCCGAGGGCAATCGCCAGCAGCCCCCACGCCAGATTGAGATGGAACACCTGGGCCACCATGGCACCGGTGACGATCGGCAGCGGTGCGATGTTGGTGCTGAACCATAAGGTGAACAGGTCGCGGGCCTTTCCATGGCGCTCTGCGAGGGGGACGTAATCGACCGTGTGATGCTCGATCAGGGGGTCTTGCCGGGACATCTGGGGCATGGAAATGAACTCGCGTTTGTCTGATCTTATAGTTGTTTGACGCCAAACCGGGGGAGCTCTCTGGCCGCCCCTCAGATGAACACCATATTATGGTATTCCAACATTTTCACAAGACTGATCCTTAGTTTCAGCGCCCATCTGATCCGCAAGTGTGCCACAGCGCAATCTGTTGTTTCCTGCCATGGTGCCCGTATTTATTGGCTGTAAGACCCAGCCTTGACGTTCATCGGGCGACTGAAAAAGCGGTTGCATCGATTGTATTACGGTATACCATCAGACCTACAAACCCATAAAAACCGCTTTACCCGCAGAGGACCGCCCCATGATCGATGCCGCTATCTACAAACAAGTGATGGGTTCGTTTCCGTCCGGGGTCACCGTGATCACCACGCTCGATGACGACGGGCAAATCGTCGGGTTGACCGCCAGTGCCTTCAGCTCGTTGTCCATGGACCCGGCGCTGGTGCTGTTCTGCCCCAACTACAGCTCCGACTCGTACCCGGTGTTGATCAAGAACAAACGCTTTGCCATTCATGTGCTTTCCGGTGGGCAGCAAACAGAAGCCTATGCCTTTGCGCGCAAGGGCAAGGACAAGGCCCAGGGCATTGAATGGACCCTCAGTGAGTTGGGCAACCCGATCCTGGCGAATGCCACGGCGGTGATCGAGTGCGAGTTGTGGCGCGAATACGAAGGCGGCGATCACGCGATCATGGTCGGCGCAGTGAAGAACCTGATCGTGCCCCGGCAGAACGCCGGGCCACTGGTGTATTGCCACGGCAAGATGGGCGCCCTGCCGCTGCCGGCCTGAGCCCCTCCCACAGTTTGATTGCGGGTGTCAGCCCGGTAACCGGTTGAGAGAAAAATTTTGCGGACATTCAGTATTATGGTATACCAACAATCAATCCGCCGAACAGCCGTCATCACTGGCAGGCTTCACATTGGCGAGAGCACTTAAGGGCCCGCAGTCGACAGGCCGATCACAATAGATCCGAGGTAAGCGTCATGAAGTTTTCCCTGTTCGTACACATGGAACGTTGGGACGAAAGTGTCAGCCACCGTCAGTTGTTCGAAGACCTGACTGAACTGACCCTGATGGCCGAGGCTGGCGGTTTCAGCACCGTATGGATTGGCGAACACCACGCCATGGAATACACCATCTCGCCAAGCCCGATGCCGCTGCTGGCTTACCTCGCGGCCAAGACCACCACCATTCGCCTGGGCGCCGGCACCATCATCGCGCCGTTCTGGCACCCGTTGCGGGTGGCGGGCGAATGCGCCTTGCTCGACGTGATCAGCAACGGGCGCATGGAAGTCGGCCTGGCCCGTGGCGCTTACCAGGTGGAGTTCGACCGCATGGCCGGCGGCATGCCCGCTTCCAGCGGCGGCCAGGCGCTGCGCGAGATGGTGCCGGTGGTGCGTGCGTTGTGGAAAGGCGACTACGCCCACGACGGCGACATCTGGAAATTCCCCACCTCCACCAGCGTGCCCAAGCCGATCCAGCAGCCTAATCCGCCGATGTGGATTGCCGCCCGCGACCCGGACTCGCACAACTTTGCGGTGGCCAACGGCTGCAACGTGATGGTCACGCCGCTGATGAAGGGCGACGAGGAAGTCCTCGACCTGAAAAACAAATTCCAGGCCGCCCTCGACAACAACCCCGGCGTACCACGCCCGCAACTGATGGTGCTGCGCCACACCCATGTGCATGCCGCCGATGATCCGGACGGCTGGAAAGTCGGGGCCAAGGCGATCTCGAAGTTCTATCGCACCTTCGATGCCTGGTTCGGTAATAAAGAGGTGCCGGTGAATGGCTTCCTGGCACCGAGCCCGGAAGAAAAATTCGCCGCCCGCCCGGAGTTCGAACTGGACAGCCTGCACAAGACCGCGATGATCGGCACCGCCGAAGAAATCATCCCGCGCATCCGCTACTACCAGGAACTGGGGGTGGATGAGTTCAGCTTCTGGTGCGACAACAGCCTGCCCCATGCCGAGAAGAAGAAGTCGTTGGCGCTGTTTATCGAGCAGGTGGTGCCGGCGTTTCGTTGATTGCTTGCAGGCGTCGCACCAAACAAGTGCGACGCCTGCCCGCCCGGTCATCAACTGAACAGTTCGACACCCAATTGGAACGCGACCCACAGCGCCAGCCCCGTGGCGAAAAGCAGCGCGATATTTTCGAACAGGTTATTGCGGTATTCCTTGCTCAGCAGCGACTTCTGGTTGGACATAATCAGCAAGCCGAGGGAAATTACCGGCAAGCCAATGATGTTCAACGCGCTGACGCCGATGGTCAGCGTGACAAAGTCCGGCATGCCCGGCAGCGACCACATCAGCGGAGTCACCAGGATGAACAACATGAACCACTTGTGCATCGGGTCATGGTGGAACTCTTTGCCGTAACGCTCCCGGCGTCCAGGCCGTACGTGCTGGAAGGCATCGGTGATCAGCATCGGAAAGGCCGTGGTTTTGCCGGAGATGCTGGCAAACAGCGTAGCGAATACACCGATAAAGAAAATGTACCAGCCGATCGGCCCAAAGAAGATTTCGAGCGCCTTGCCCAGGTCGCCCAAGGTCTTCACTTCAATACCGTTGGGCCGCAGGATCTCGGCGCCCACAATCCAGATCGCCAGATTGATCACAATGCCGACGAACACGGCGAATAGCAGGTCGTTACGCTGGATGCGCTTGTGCTGTGGGCCGACCCAGCCTTTCTGGCGCATGACATAAGGGTGCACGAAGTTGGCAATCGAGCCCGCCACCGCGCCGATCACCGAGACCGCCACCAGCAACGCCCCGTGTACGCCCTCATCCGGCGGAATGCTGAAACCGATAGTCCCTTTGACAATGCCTGCCATATCCGGCCCGGACATCACCGCCAAGGCAATGAACGCCAGGGTCATGATTGCCAGCAGGCCTTTCATCACGCCTTCGATCATCGAATAGATATTGCGCCCCACCAGCAGCCACACCGCCAGCACCACCGCCACCGAACACAGCAGCGCGTAGTCGGTCTTGAACAGCATGGCCAAAGCTTCACCCGCACCCTTAATCATATAGGCATTCATCAAATGCCCCATCAGCAGCGCATACACCAGCAGGAACCAGGCGAAGAACGGGTTCAACTGGGCATAACCCTGAAGGATCGTCATGCCTTGGTTATTGCACAGCTGAAAGCGCGCAATGATGTTGACGATCAGGTACCTGAGCAGCAGAGAAACTGCCAGCACCCACATCATGGCGTAGCCGTAATTGGCGCCGGCAACGGAGGAAGTAATCAAATCGCCTGCCCCCAGCCAAGACAGAACGGCGATCACGCCTGGGCCTAATAACTTGAGTAGTCGTACAACATGGCCGCTTACGGGTGCGGCAGACTTGCCTTCTATTGAAGGGAAATCGGTCATAGGGGAAGTCTCCGTTGTTTTTTTTGTGAGAGCGGGGATAGTCGAACACAATTGATATGACGTCGTATAACCAATCAGGGTGGGTATGTATTAATAAATGTTTCCTGGCGGGCGCCCCCTTGAGTGCTGATTGACCGGACAGAAAGAGGATTGGATCGCTGTGCACACGGCAAAATGTACTACCTGGTTACTTATCTTGCTAAAATCGCGTCTTTGCCCTCTCTCACTCGAGTCCTTTCGACATGAAACGAGCATCGCGCGCCACTGGCGTCTCTAGATTCCTACTCTTGGGCCTGGGCGTAATCATCGCCCTGCTCGGCCTCGCGCTGGCCGTTGGCGGCGCCAAACTGGTCAGCCTTGGTGGTTCCTGGTACTTCCTGGTCGGCGGCGTGGCCATGGCGGTTTCCGGCCTGTTGATTGCCCGGCGCAACACCGCCGGTGCATGGTTGTTCGCGGCGTTCCTGATCGGCACGGCCATCTGGGCGGTGGCGGATGTGGGCCTGGTGTTCTGGCCGCTGTTCTCGCGGCTGTTCATGTTCGCGGTTATCGGCCTGGTGGTGGCGCTGGTGTATCCGCTGTTGGCGGGCCGACCTGCGCGCGGTGCCTATGGCGTCGCCGCCGTGTTGGCGGTGGGCGTGGCGGTGGCGGCGGGCAATATGTTTGTCGCCCATCCCAGCGTCGCGCCGACCGGTGCGGGCCCAGGCATCACGCCCGTGGCCGCAGCCGACGCGCAGAAGGACTGGGCCCACTACGGCAACACCGAAGGGGGCAGCCGCTTCGCCGCGCTGGACCAGATCAACCGCGACACTGTCGACAAGCTCAAGGTGGCCTGGACGTATCACACCGGTGACGTGGCCCTCAGCGACGGCAACGGCGCCGAAGACCAGCTCACGCCCCTGCAGATCGGCAACAAGGTGTTTATCTGCACGCCCCACAACAACCTGATCGCCCTCGACGCCGACACCGGCAAAGAGCTGTGGAAGAACGAAGTCAACGCCAAGTCGGCGGTGTGGCAGCGTTGCCGGGGCATGGCGTATTTCGACGCCACCGCGCCGATTGCCCAACCGACCCAGCCCAACAGCTCGCCGATCATCGCCGCCAGTGTTCCCGCCGGTGCGCAGTGCCAGCGTCGCTTGCTGACCAACACCATCGATGCGCGCCTGATCGCCGTGGATGCCGACACCGGCAAATTCTGCGAAGACTTCGGCATCCATGGCCAGGTGGACCTGAAAGCCGGCCTGGGCAATGTGCCGGACAGCTACTACCAACTGTCTTCCGCGCCGTTGATCGCCGGGACTACCGTGGTGGTGGGCGGCCGCGTCGCGGATAACGTCCAGACCGATATGCCCGGCGGTGTGATCCGTGGCTTCGATGTGATCAGCGGGCAAATGCGCTGGGCCTTCGACCCGGGCAACCCTGAAGACAAACAAGCACCAGCCGCCGGCAGCACCTACGTGCGCAGCACGCCCAACAGCTGGGCGCCGATGTCCTACGACCCGTTGATGAACACGGTCTTCCTGCCGATGGGCAGCTCGTCCACCGACATCTACGGCGTGGAACGCACCCCGCTCAACCATAAATACGGCGCGTCCGTGCTGGCGCTGGATGCCTCGACCGGGGCTGAAAAGTGGGTGTACCAGACCGTCCACAATGACCTGTGGGACTTCGACCTGCCGATGCAGCCGAGCCTGATCGACTTCACCCCACCGGGCAGCGACAAGGCGGTACCGGCGGTGGTGATCGGCACCAAGGCCGGGCAGATCTATGTACTCGACCGCGCCACCGGCACGCCGCTGACAGAGGTCAAGGAAGTACCGGTCAAGGCCGCCAACATTCCGAACGAGCCTTATTCGCCGACCCAGCCCAAGTCCGTGGGCATGCCGCAGATCGGCGCGCAAACCCTGAGCGAGTCGGACATGTGGGGCGCCACCCCGTACGACCAGTTGCTGTGCCGCATCGACTTCAAGGGCATGCGCTACGACGGCCTGTACACCGCGCCAGGCACGGATAAATCCCTGAGTTTCCCCGGCTCCCTGGGCGGCATGAACTGGGGCAGTATTTCCACCGACCCGGTGCATGGCTTTATCTTCGTCAACGACATGCGCCTGGGCCTGTGGATCCAGATGCTGCCGTCGCAGAACAAGGCCCAGTCTTCGTCCGGTGGCGAAGCGCTGAACACCGGCATGGGCGCGGTCCCGCTCAAGGGCACGCCGTATGCGGTGAACAAAAACCGCTTCCTGTCGGTGGCCGGCATCCCGTGCCAGGCGCCGCCGTTCGGCACCCTCACCGCCATCGACATGAAGACCCAGAAAGTCGCGTGGCAAGTGCCGGTCGGCACCGTTGAAGACACCGGCCCCCTGGGCATCCGCATGCACCTGCCGATCAAGATCGGCCTGCCGACCCTCGGCGGCACGCTGTCGACCCAGGGCGGCCTGATCTTTATCGCCGGCACCCAGGACTTCTACCTGCGCGCCTTCAACAGCGGCAACGGCGATGAAATCTGGAAGGCCCGCCTGCCCGTCGGCAGCCAGGGTGGCCCGATGACCTACGTGTCGCCGAAAACCGGCAAGCAGTACATCGTGATCACCGCCGGCGGTGCGCGCCAGTCCACCGACCGTGGCGACTACGTGATCGCCTACGCCCTGCCATAACCCCCTCCTGGCGCGGTGCCCCGGTACCGCGCCTTCTGCTTTGGAAGACTCCGCATGACCCCCTCTTCTCATCTTTCCCTTGGGCGTCTGTTGCTCGGCCTGGCCCTGGGCGCCGCCCTGCCCGCTCAAGCCGACGACACCACCCTGACCGGCGACTGGGGCGGCCTGCGCCGCGAGCTCGACGAGCAAGGCATCCGCTTTACCGGCGACTACAGCGGCGAGACCGCCTATAACGCCCACGGCGGCCAGCACCGTTCGGCGCGCTACTCGCAAAACCTCAAGCTGGGCGTGCAGTTCGACCTGGGCAAACTCTACGGTTTCAACAATGGCGACCGCATCCAACTGACCCTCAACGACCGCCGCGGCAACAGCGCCTCCGAAGACCTGGTGGGCAACCGCCTGCCGATCCAGGAAAACTACGGCGGCCTCTACACCCGTCTCACCGAGCTGAGCTACGAGCGCACGTTGTTCACCCCGGCGCTGAACCTCAAGCTTGGCTATATGGCCATGGGCAATGACCTCGGCGGACTGGACAGCGGCATCCTGTGCACCTTCATGAACGCCGGGTTCTGCGGGCATCCGCTGAACATGTCCGGCGGCAGCGGCTGGACCAACTACCCGAACGCACGCCTGGGCGCCCGGGTGAAATACGACTTGTCACCTGCCTGGCAACTGCGCGTGGCCGCCTTCAATGTCGACCCCGACAGCAATGGCGATTCCAGCCGCGCCTGGAAGCTGAGCCCCAAGCACACCACCGGCACCGTGGTGCCGATCGAGTTGGTGTACAAACACGCAGGCCCCCTGCCGGGTGAATACAAACTGGGCTATTACTACGACAGCTCCGACGTCAAGCGCATCGGCAGCGATGACAAGGTCAGCGGTCGCGGCGGCCACTACCTGCTGATCGACCAGGCCGTATGGGCTTCCGACGCATCCGCCGGTCGCAGCCTGCATGCCTTCGGCCAATACTCCGCTGCCAGCGAAGCGGCCTCGCCGTTCAGCAAGTGGTACGGCGCAGGCGTGGTGTTGTACAAACCCTTCGAAGGCCGGCCGCGCGACACCCTGTCCCTGGGGTACGGGCGCGCCGTGCCCAACCCGCGCAGCCGTGACGTGCAGGAACTGGCCGCCTTCAACGCCGGCTCGACCTACCCCAACCTCGACAACGCCGAACAACTGATCGAACTCAGCTACGGCTACCAGGCCACGCCGTGGCTGAACCTGCGCCCGGATGTGCAATACATCGTCGAGCCGGGGGCGTTTTCGGGAGATAACATCGACAATGCGCTGGTGCTGGGATTGCAGGTTAAGGCGACGTTCTGACTCGCCCGTGCGCAAACGCCAGGCCAACAACAAAACCCAGCTGCCGTCAAAGCCTCCTTGCTGGGATGACTCTTTTAGCCCTGCTGATACTCGCGGGGCGTGCAACCAAACTCGCGGCGAAACACCGTATGCAGGTACTGCGCCGATTTGAACCCGCACTTGGCGGCAATATCGGCAATCGCCAGCTCGTGGCTTTCCAGGCCCTTGGCGGCGGCGGCGAGTTTGAAGCGCAGGATCTCGTCATGCACGCTGCAGCCGCGCACCTTGCGAAAGTGCGCTTCCAGGGATGAACGCGACACGCCGACATAGGCCGCCACCTGCGCGGTCTTGATGCCCTGGCAGGCGTACTGGCGGATAAACAGCAGCGCCTGCATCACGTAAGGGTTACCCAAGGGTTGATGCAGGCTGGAGGCCTGAACGTTGATGGCCTCCGGCGGCACCAGGACCTGCGTGCCCACGCACGGTTTGCCGTGCAGCATCTGGTGCAGCAAGGCGGCGGCGGTGCGTCCCATGGTTTCCGTGCCCTGGATCACCGAACTCAGCGGCACCCGCGTGAGGGTGCGGGTCAGGGGGTCGTTGTCGATGCCGATCAACGCCACTTGCTCCGGCACGGCGATGCCGGCAGTCAGGCAGGCTTGCAGCAATTGCCGGGCGCGGGCGTCGGTGACGGCGATGATGCCGATAGGCTTGGGCAGGCTGTGCAGCCAGGCAATCTGCTGTTCCACCGCGCTGTCCCACAACGGCGCACTGGTGCCCAGGCCGCGATACACCTCGACGTGCAAACCATCCCGTTGCAGCAGGTGGCGAAAGGCTTTTTCACGCTCCTGGGCCCAGCGATTGGCTTGGGCCTCGGGCAGGCTGAAACAGGCGAACCGAGTCAGGCCAGCTTCGATCAAGTGTTCGTAAGCCAACTTCATCAATGCGTGGTTATCGGTCGCCACATAGGGAATGCCCTTGGGATAGGCGCGCGCGTCTTCATAGGAGCCACCCACCGCCACCACCGGCAACGTGCTGTCGGCCAACGCTTCGCCGATCAGCGGGTCGTCGAAGTCGGCAATGATGCCGTCGCCCTGCCAGCGCTCGATGCCTTTGAGCCGGCATAGAAAGTCCTCTTCCAGGAACAAGTCCCAAGACGCGCGGGTGCTGCTCAAGTAATTGCCGATGCCGGCGATGATGCCGCGGTCGTAGATTTTGCTGCCGTTGAACAACAGGGCGATGCGGTGGACGGGCGGTAGGGTTTTCATTGTTTTTATCCTGGGGCCTGTGGCAACAGACTAGCCCCCACCACTCAAAATCGCACCACCCCTTGGTGATTTTCATAATCAGCGGGCCCGGTGCCGTTGCTAGTATCCAGACACCGCCAAGAACAATAAGGAAAACGCCATGCCGTACTTCCCCGGTGTCGACAAGGTTCGCTTCGAAGGTCCCAGCAGCGATGCCCCCCTCGCCTTTCGCCATTACGACGCCAACAAGCTGATCCTCGGCAAACCGATGCGCGAGCACCTGCGCATGGCCGCGTGTTACTGGCACACCTTCGTGTGGCCCGGCGCCGATATGTTCGGCATGGGCACCTTCAAGCGCCCGTGGCAGCGCAGTGGCGAGCCGATGGACGTGGCCATCGGCAAGGCAGAGGCGGCCTTCGAGTTTTTTTCCAAGCTGGGTATCGACTACTACAGTTTTCACGACACCGATGTGGCGCCGGAAGGCAGTTCGCTCAAGGAGTACCGCAACCACTTTGCGCAGATGGTCGACCACCTGGAGCGCCATCAGGAACAGACCGGCATCAAGTTGCTGTGGGGCACCGCCAACTGCTTCAGCAACCCGCGTTTTGCCGCCGGTGCCGCCAGTAACCCGGACCCGGAGGTGTTTGCCTACGCCGCTGCCCAGGTGTTCAGCGCGATGAACGCCACGCTGCGGCTCAAGGGCGCCAACTATGTGTTGTGGGGCGGCCGTGAAGGCTATGAAACCCTGCTCAACACCGACCTCAAGCGCGAGCGCGAACAGCTCGGGCGTTTTATGCGCATGGTGGTGGAGCACAAGCACAAGATCGGCTTCAAGGGCGACCTGCTGATCGAGCCCAAGCCCCAGGAGCCGACCAAGCACCAGTACGATTACGACAGCGCCACGGTGTTCGGCTTTTTGCATGAGTACGGCCTGGAGCATGAGATCAAGGTGAATATCGAGGCCAACCACGCCACCCTGGCCGGGCACAGCTTCCATCACGAGATTGCCACAGCCGTGTCGTTGGGCATCTTCGGCAGCATCGACGCCAACCGGGGCGACCCGCAGAACGGCTGGGACACCGACCAATTCCCCAACAGCGTCGAGGAGATGACCCTCGCCACCTATGAAATCCTCAAGGCCGGTGGCTTCAAGAATGGCGGCTACAATTTCGACTCCAAGGTACGCCGCCAGAGCCTGGACGAGGTCGACCTGTTCCACGGCCATGTCGCCGCCATGGATGTACTCGCCCTGGCGTTGGAACGTGCGGCGGCCATGGTGCAGAACGACCAGTTGCAGCAGTTCAAGGACCAGCGCTATGCCGGCTGGCAGCAGCCGCTGGGCCAGGCCGTGCTGGCCGGTGAGTTCAGCCTGGAGTCCCTGGCCGAACACGCGTTTACCCACGAACTGAACCCGCAGGCCGTGAGTGGTCGGCAGGAGATGCTGGAGGGGGTGGTCAACCGGTTTATTTATCGGTGACAGCGTGGTGAGCGGGTTTGTTGTGATGAGCGGGGTTGGTGTGGTGAGCGGGCTTGCCCCGCGCTGGGGCGCGAAGCGGCCCCATTGCAGGCGATGTGTTTTTAGCTGACACACCGAGGTGCCTGGGTTTGGGGCTGCTTCGCAGCCCAGCGCGGGGCAAGCCCGCTCACCACAATAAGCCTGCTCACCACACCAAACCCATTCACCACAATAAGCCCGCTCACCACACTAAACCCATTCACCACGACAAGCCCATTCACCACAAAAGTCCTGTTCACCACAAAAGCCCGGCTTGCCACAACACGCCGGTTAGCCACACCTACAGTGTTCGCCTAGAGTCTTCACCCAGTGTCTTTCCAACAACAATAAAAGGACGCACCACCATGAAGTCATTCAAACGTACCCTGCTCGCCACCGCCCTGGCCCTGTTCGCACTGCCGGTGATGGCCGATTCCGCCCACCCGAAAATCGGTTTTTCCATCGACGACCTGCGCCTGGAACGCTGGTCCCGTGACCGTGACTACTTCGTCGCCGCCGCAGAAAAACTCGATGCCAAGGTCTTTGTGCAGTCCGCCGATGCCAACGAGCAGAAGCAGATTTCGCAGATCGAAAACCTGATCTCCCGGGGTGTCGATGTGATCGTGATCGTGCCGTTCAACGCCACGGTGCTGACCAACGCGGTCGCCGAAGCCAAGAAAGCCGGGATCAAGGTGGTGTCATACGACCGCCTGATTCTCAACGCGGACATCGATGCCTACATCTCCTTCGATAACGAAAAAGTCGGTGAGATGCAGGCCAACGGCGTGCTGCAGGCGGCGCCCAAGGGCAATTACTTCCTGCTCGGCGGCGCGCCCACCGACAACAACGCCAAGGTACTGCGCGAAGGCCAGATGAAGGTGCTGCAACCGGCCATCGACAAGGGCGACATCAAGATTGTCGGCCAGCAGTGGGTCAAGGAATGGAACCCCACCGAAGCCCTGAGCATCGTCGAGAACGCTCTGACCCGCAACAGCAACAAGATCGACGCCATCGTCGCCTCCAATGACGCCACCGCCGGCGGTGCGATCCAGGCCCTGGCCGCCCAGAAGCTGGCGGGCAAGGTACCGATCTCCGGCCAGGACGCCGACCTCGCCGCCGTCAAGCGCGTGATCGACGGTACCCAGACCATGACCGTATACAAGCCGCTCAAGCTGATCGCCACCGAAGCCGCCAAGCTCTCGGTGCAACTGGCGCGTAACGAGAAGCCCACCTACAGCTCGCAGTACGACAATGGCAGCAAGAAAGTCGACACCATCCTGCTCACCCCGACCCCGCTGACCAAGGCCAATATCGACCTGTTGGAGAAGGACGGGTTCTATACCAAAGAGCAGATCGGCGGGCAGTGACCGCCATGGCCGACTACCTGCTGCAAATGAACGGCATCGTCAAAACCTTTGGCGGGGTCCACGCGCTGAACGGCATCGACATCAAGGTACGGCCGGGGGAATGTGTCGGCCTGTGCGGCGAGAACGGTGCCGGTAAATCCACCCTGATGAAGGTGCTGTCGGCGGTCTACCCCCATGGCACCTGGGAGGGGGAAATCCTCTGGGACGGGCAACCGCTCAGGGCCCAGTCCATCAGCGAAACCGAGGCCGCCGGCATCGTCATCATTCACCAGGAACTGACACTGGTGCCCGACCTGTCGGTGGCCGAGAACATCTTCATGGGCCACGAGCTGACGTTGCCCGGCGGGCGCATGAACTACCCGGCGATGCTCCATCGCGCCGAAGCGTTGATGCGCGAGCTCAAGGTGCCGGACATGAACGTCGCGCTGCCGGTGTCGCAGTACGGCGGCGGCTACCAGCAACTGGTGGAAATCGCCAAGGCCCTGAACAAACAGGCGCGCCTGCTGATTCTCGACGAACCCTCCTCGGCCCTGACCCGCTCGGAAATCGAAGTGCTGCTGGACATCATCCGCGGCCTCAAGGCCAAGGGCGTGGCCTGCGTGTACATCTCCCACAAGCTCGATGAAGTGGCGGCCGTGTGCGACACCATCACGGTGATTCGCGATGGCAAGCACATCGCGACCACGGCCATGGCCGACATGGACATCCCGCAGATCATCACGCAGATGGTCGGCCGCGAAATGAGCAACCTCTACCCCACCGAGCCCCACGCCATCGGCGAGGTGATTTTCGAAGCGCGCAACGTCACCTGCTATGACGTCGACAACCCCAGGCGCAAGCGCGTCGACGATGTTTCCTTCGTGCTCAAGCGCGGCGAAATCCTCGGGATTGCCGGGCTGGTGGGCGCCGGGCGTACGGAGTTGGTGTCGGCGTTGTTCGGCGCCTACCCCGGCCGCTACAGCGCCGAGGTGTGGCTCGACGGCCAGGTGATCGACACGCGCACGCCGCTCAAATCGATCCGCGCCGGACTGTGCATGGTGCCCGAGGACCGCAAGCGCCAGGGCATCATCCCTGACCTGGGCGTGGGCCAGAACATCACCCTGGCGGTGCTCGACAGCTATGCCCACCTGACTCGCATCGATGCCGAGGCCGAACTGGGCAGCATCGACCAGCAGATCGCGCGCATGCACCTCAAGACCGCCAGCCCGTTCCTGCCGATCACCAGCCTGTCCGGCGGCAACCAGCAAAAGGCCGTGCTGGCGAAAATGCTGATGACCAAGCCCAAGGTGCTGATCCTCGACGAACCCACGCGCGGGGTGGATGTGGGCGCCAAGTATGAGATCTACAAACTGATGGGCGCGCTGGCGGCCGAAGGCGTGTCGATCATCATGGTTTCCTCGGAATTGGCCGAAGTGCTCGGCGTGTCCAACCGCGTGCTGGTGATCGGCGACGGCCAGTTGCGTGGCGACTTCATCAACGAGGGGCTCACCCAGGAAGAGGTGCTCGCCGCCGCGCTCAGCCAAAACAATAACAATCGGAAAACCGCGTAGATGAATCAGGTCAAACAGCTGTTCACTCGCTACAAAATGCTCGCCCTGGTGATCGCCGTGGCGTTTATCTGGCTGTTTTTCAGCTGGCAGACCGAGGGCGGCTTCCTCACCCCGCGCAACCTGTCCAACCTGCTGCGGCAGATGTCGATCACCGGCATCCTGGCGTGCGGCATGGTGCTGGTGATCATCAGCGGCGAGATCGATTTGTCGGTGGGTTCGTTGCTGGGACTGTTGGGCGGGCTCGCGGCGATCCTGGATGTGGTCTATCACATTCCGCTGCTGGCCAACCTCAGCCTGGTGGCGTTGTGCGGCTTGATGATCGGTTTGGCCAACGGCTACATGACCGCTTACCTGCGCATTCCGTCGTTTATCGTTGGCCTCGGCGGCATGCTCGCGTTTCGCGGGATCCTGCTGGGGATCACCGGCGGCACCACCATCGCGCCGGTGTCGCCGTCGCTGGTGTATGTAGGCCAGGGGTATTTGCCGCATTCGGTGGGGGTTGGCCTTGGGGTCTTGCTGTTTGCCCTGACTCTGTTTTTGACCTGGAAACAACGGCGCAACCGCGCGCTGCATGGCTTGGCGCCGCACGCCCTGATGCGCGATGTGCTGCGCGTGGGGGTGATCGGCGCGGTGCTCGCCGGGTTCGTCACCACCCTCAACAGCTACGACGGCATCCCCGTGCCGGTGCTGCTGTTGCTGGTGCTGCTCGGCGTGTTCAGCTACGTCACCAGCCAGACCGTGTTCGGCCGCCGCGTGTACGCGGTGGGCAGCAATATGGAAGCCACGCGCCTGTCGGGCATCAACGTGCAGGCGGTGAAACTGTGTATCTTCGGGATCATGGGCGTGATGTGCGCCCTCGCCGGCCTGGTCAATACCGCACGCTTGGCTGCCGGCTCACCGTCAGCAGGCAACATGGGTGAGCTCGACGCTATCGCGGCGTGCTTCATCGGCGGCACGTCGATGCGCGGCGGCTCGGGCACGGTGTATGGCGCGTTGCTCGGGGCACTGGTGATTACCAGCCTGGATAACGGCATGTCGATGCTGGACGTGGACAGTTACTGGCAGATGATTGTGAAGGGCAGCATCCTGGTATTGGCGGTGTGGGTGGATGTGAGTACACGCACGGGTCGGCGCTGACTGCCTCACTTTCCGAGCAACACGGCCCCATCCCCCAGCCGTCCCAACTGATCCCCCGGATTGCGCAACGGGCAATCATCCAGGGACAGGCAACCACAGCCGATACAGCCATCGAGTTGGTCGCGCAGTTGAGTGAGGCTGTTGATACGCTCACTCAACAGGTCGCGCCAGTGCGTGGAGAGTTGGGTCCAGTCCTTGGCCGTCAACGGCCGTCCTGAAGGCAGTTCGTCCAACGCGTCCTTGATAGTCGCCAACGGAATGCCCGCGCGCTGCGCGACCTTGATCACCGCGATCCGGCGCAGTACGTCACGCTGATAACGACGCTGATTGCCCGCGCTGCGTTGTGCGTGAATCAACCCCTTGGCTTCGTAGAAATGCACCGTGGCCACGGTCACGCCGCTGCGCCGGGCCAATTCGCCCACGCCGAGGGGGATGCGCACATCGATTTTCGCTTCCATCCAGCTCTTGACCTCATCTAAACATGAGGTTTTATAAAGGGTGTCGGCTTGCCTTGGCAAGCCTTCAGTCCTTTGAATCGGAGCCTGCATGGACACACCTCAACCCTCCCCCTCCAACTGGGCCGCGCTGTTGTCCGGTGCCAACGGCGTACGTTCGCTCGCACTGGCAGGCGGCGTGGTGCTGCATGCGATCAACGTGTACATCGCCACCACGATTCTGCCGTCAGTGGTCCAGGACATCGGCGGCATCGACTACTACGCATGGAACACCACGTTATTTGTCGCCGCCTCGATCCTCGGCTCGGCATTGTCGGCGCGCCTGCTTGGCAGCCTCGGGCCGCGTGCGGCGTACCTGGTCGCCAGCCTGGTGTTCGCCGGCGGGGCCTTGGCCTGTGCGTTTGCGCCGTCCATGCCGGTGATGCTCGTGGGGCGGTTGGTGCAGGGATTGGGCGGTGGGTTCTTGTTCGCGCTGTCCTACGCGATGATTCGGTTGGTGTTCGATGAAAGCCTGTGGCCGCGCGCGATGGCGTTGGTGTCGGGGATGTGGGGCGTGGCGACGCTGGTCGGGCCAGCGGTGGGCGGAGTGTTTGCCGAGCTGGGTATATGGCGCGCGGCGTTCTGGTCGTTGATTCCGGTGGCCGGGTTGTTCGCGGTGCTGGCGGCGGCGGTCCTGCCCAAGCGCGGCACCGATAGTGTTGAGCCGACACCGCTGCCACTCGCCCAACTGGTACTGCTGACGGCGGCGGTACTGGCGGTGTCGGCCGGCAGTGTCTCGTCCACCCTGCCCCTGAACCTGCTGGGGCTGGCCGTGGCGGCGGTGTTTACCGCGCTGCTGATCGTCACGGAAAGCCGCGCCCGCCATCGACTGTTGCCCGCCGGAGCGTTTCGGATCACCACGGCACTCGGCGCGCTGTACGCGACGATGTCACTGCTGGCGGTGGCGGTGACCAGTGGCGAAATCTTCGTGCCGTTGTTTCTTCAAGTCCTGCACCACCAGTCGCCGCTGGTGGCCGGTTATCTGGCGGCATTGATGGCGGCTGGCTGGACGCTGGGGTCAATCGCCAGCGCGGGCGTGACGGGCAGCAACATTCGACGGGCGATCCTGGCCGGGCCGATCCTGGGCGTGGTGGGCATGGTGGCGCTGGCCATCTTGATGCCCGTCGAAAGCAACGGCAGCGCGCAGACACTCACACCGATCTGCCTGGCGCTTATCCTGATTGGGTTGGGCGTGGGGCTGGCATGGCCGCACTTGCTGACCCGGGTGTTCCAGGTGGCGCCGGCGGGTGAGCAGGACCTCGCGAGCGCGTCGATTACCACCGTGCAGCTGTTCGCTACCGCGTTTGGCGCGGCACTGGCGGGCATGGTCGCAAACGTCGCCGGCCTCAGTGAGCCCGGCGGTGTCGAAGGCACCGCAAGCGCTGCGGTGTGGCTGTTTGGGGTGTTTGCACTGGCGCCCGTGGTGGGTGTTCTGATTGCCAGGCGGGTGGTTCGCATGATCGGTCAGTAGCATGCCAAGCTCACCAATCCCCCTGCCTGAGCACATTTGACTGCATTCCAAGGTTGGATCGAGGTGCTCAGTGCTATTCAAACGCCTGGCGATTCTCGGGCGTGATCAACTTGAACGGCACCCAGACCACCGCCGACTCCAGCACCTCGCCGCGTACCAGGCGCAGTGCGGTGTCCACTGCGCCGCCGGCCTGGCCAGCGGCATCCTGGAACACGCTGACCGCCATCTTGCCCTCAGCCATCAACTTCAAGCCGTCCGGTGTGCCGTCGATGCCGCCGACCCAATAGTCCTTGGCCTGCTTGCCGGCCTTTTCCAGGCCCATGATCGCGCCAATCGCCATTTCATCGTTATTGGCCGCAATGATCGAGAAATCGACGCCCTGCTTGACCCAGTCAATGACAATCGTGGCGGCCTGGCTACGCTCCCAGTTGCCGACTTTTTTCTGTACGACTTTCATACCGGGGTATTTGGCGACGACTTTTTCCACATCCTCGGTGCGCATCAAGGAGGACGCGTTGGCCGGGTCGCCCACCAGAATCACCACGTTGCCCTTGTAACCGGCACGGCGCGCCAGCTCTTCCATCTGCAAAGTACCCGACTCCAGCTCGTTGGAGCCGACAAACGCGGTCTGCGCCGGCCACGTTTGCGGGTTCGGGTTGCGGTTGACGAACACCAGCGGGATCTTTGCGTCCGAAGCCAGCTGCATCATCTGCGCCGCACTTTTGCCGTCGACCATCGCGACGATGATCGCATCCACCTTGGAGTTGACCAGGTTGCGGAATTGACGCATCTGCAGATCGACGCTGTCCTGCCCGTTCTCCATAAAGATGTCGGCGTTCATGACGCTGGCCTGTTGCTGCACCCCGTTGCGCAGCAGGGTCTGGAAGTTATCGTCGTACTTTGCCATGCCCACACCCAGCAAGGGCGTGGCGGCCTGGGCCGGGCCCGGAATGAACAGCGTCGCCCCCAAGGCGAGGATTAACCATGCTTTCATGTTCTGACTCCCGCGGCTCAAACGCTGAAATGATGGAGCAGCTCGCGCTGCACCTTGGCCATGTCCGCCAGCTCGTGGCTGCTGATGGCGGACTGCTCGGCGCCGTCTGCCGTCTGCTGGGCCGAATCGTTGATCTGGATGACCATCCGACTGGTTTCCTGCACCGTAGCGCTCTGCTCCTCGGTGGCGGCGGCGATCTGGATATTCATGTCGCGGATACTGTCGACCGAGTCGCTCATCGACAGCAGCAAGTCACCCGCGCCCGAGGCCAGGGACACGCATTGGGTGGACTGCGCCTGGCTTTCGTTCATCACGTGCACCACCGAGTGAATCTTTTCCTGCATGAGCCCGATCATGTCCTGGATTTCGCTGGTCGAGGTCTGGGTACGGCTGGCCAGGGAGCGCACTTCATCGGCCACCACCGCAAAACCGCGTCCCTGCTCGCCGGCACGGGCCGCTTCGATGGCCGCATTCAGGGCGAGCAGGTTGGTCTGTTCGGCAATGGTGCGAATGGCGACAACAATGCCTTCGATATTCTGCCCGTACTTCTGCAACTCATCGGTCACCTGCGTGGCCTTGTTCACCTGGTCGGCCTGCTGGCGGATGTTGACGATGGTCTCGGCCACACGCGCCTGCACCTTGTGCGTGAGCTCACTTGTGTCGTCCACGGCCTGGCGGGTGTCCTGCGCACGCCGGGCCACCTCTTCGACCGTGCTTTCCATCTGCGTCATGGCCGAAGCCGCCGATTGCAAGCGATCCTTCTGCTCATCCACCACCCGGGTGGTCTGCTCGCTGTTCAAGGCGTTGCTGCCCGCGGTAACCGCCAGCGCATCGGCAGAGCCGATCAATTCACGAAAGGTTTTGCGCAGGGCCGTGGTCAGTTCGTTCAGGTAACCGCCCAACTCACCGAACTCGTCTTTACGGCTGACATCGAAACTGACCCGCATGTCTCCCGCAGTAAGCGTCTTGAGGACTTCGCGAAACGCCGCCAGCGGACGCCGCAGACTGAAGGCGACCCAGGTACCAATCGCCACCGCGGCCAGCACCGCCAGCACACACGCGATCAACAGCAAGCTGCGGCTGGTGCCGATGGTCGCATTGGCAGACTGGCTGGCCTGGTTGGCGACCTCCAGGGACTGGCTGCCGAACTCGCCAATCCTGTCCAGGGTGGCTTTCAGCGCCGCGTCAACCGCACTGCGTTGCTGCTGCACCTGCGCGGCCAGTTTTGCCTCCACCTGATAAGCCTGGAACAGGCCGTCAGGGGCGGTCAGGTCAGTCAGCAGGCGATTGACCATGACGCCGGCAATCCGCCCGACCCTGGGGTCAATCGCCGCCAGGGCCTGGGCCCGGGTGCTGATCACTTCGTCCTGGAGATTGAGCACACGCTGTAATTTATCAATGGCCGGCGTGACGGTATGAGCCGCGAAGCCATCGTAGGACTTGTTGACTTCCAACAGCAGCTTTTCCGCTGCGGCCACCTGTTGCGGTTCGCCGACACTGCGTGCATGGGCAATGTAATCGCGCAGATAGCTGGTCAGCTGTATCGCCTGCGCACTGCTGTAGCCTTGCAGTTGCCGCGTCAGCGCCAATTGCTGCACGTGTTGCACGTGGGACGCCATCAGCGCCTGCGCCTGTTTGGCGTAGGCCGCTACCTGTTGGCGCTGCTGCGCCAGGTTCGCGCGCAGCGCCTCATGCTCGCCCGTATAGGCAACGGTGCTGTCGAGCAATTGATTGAACTGGGCGATGCTCTCGGTGAACGGTCGCTTGCCGTCCTCGATCTGCTTGGGGTCGGTGCTGATCTGAATGGCCAGCAACGCCTGGTTGGCGCGCAGAATGTGCACGTATAGCTCACTGGCGGCCCGGCTCAAGGGTGCCGACTCGCCGGTGATAATGTTCAAGCGACTGCTGATGGACTGGGTGTTCTGATAACTGATCCCCGCCATGACTAGCAGTAACAGCACCAACACCGCAAACCCGCCGATCACACGCTGCAATATGGTCATGGCCACCCCTTTTGATTTTTATTCGTTGACCTGAGCGACGACCAGGCGTGCACCTACGAGTTCGGGATCACTCGTGGTGCTAGTGCCTGTATCGGCCTTCAGAGCGGGGACTTGAGCGTTAAAGATGGCCTGAAACGCGATCAAAAAAAGTGGGAGGGGGCTTGCTCCCGATAGCGGTGGGTCAGTCGACATCTACGGTGACTGACACTCCGCCATCGGGGTAAGCCCCCTCCCACATTTGGATCGGTTTACACCTGGTGAATCAGGCTGGGTTTTGCACTGCGGTCACTGGCTCAACACCACATCCCGCATCGCCGAAATATAGCCATAGTCATAAGCCTCCTGCACAAACGAACGATCGCCCTTCAACACGATCCTGACCGTCGGCGCTTCGGTGCCGCCGATGCGGTAGTCATCGCCGGTGGTGGGCACGCTGTCGATAAACGACGTCACCAGGCCGTTGGGCATCACGCAGTGGGAATACGTCTGGAACGGCTGCGACGGCGGATTGCCGAGGACCAGCCCGGACGCGTTCATCGGCGTATAAGGCCCGAACAGATGATCGCTGACAAACCCATAGACGCCATCCGGCCCCGTCACGCCATCGGCATAGGTGAACTTGTGGCTGATGGTGAACAGGTAGTATTTGTTGTCCTGGAACACATAGTGCGGCCGTTCGGTCTGGTCGTTCACGCCAACGGCCGTGACCAGGGGCGGCAGGATTTCCCACTCGTCACCGTTGAGGTCCTTGGCCACGGCGATGCCGATGCAGCCCACCTGGTAGCGGGCACCGCCCACGTCCTCGTGCCCCGGCGGCACCAGGCCCAGCTCGTTCGGGCCCACTTCGTGAGTCCCGCGCTCGCCGGCCACATTGCCTTCGAACACCATGTACAACTTGCCATCGACGGGATCGATAAAGGGGCTGGGATCGCGAAAGTTCCAGGTCGCATTCTGCGCTTCGGTTTGATAATAGGTGCCGTCGGCGTCGAACAACGACTTGACCTGATCAAAGCCCTGGAGAGTGACACCGGTGTCGGACGTAATGACCTGGCCCCGGACTTTGGCAATCGTGGCGCCCGGCGTGACACAGGTGTAGTACAGGTCGATATCGCCGTTGTTGTTCAGCAGGATCGGCGTACCCGCCCATTCACGGGTGGTCGGTGAAACCCCTTCGGCCATGACCCGGCCGCCGAAGATCCAGTCCTTGCCGGTACGCGAATACCAGTAGCAGATCCGCGCATGACCATGGCGGTCTTCCCAATCGCGCTTGATGTCGTAACGGCCATCGGCATTGATGAATTGTGGATCATGGGGGCGACGGTCGGCGGTCAGGGTGAAGATCACCGACCAGCCATCCACCGATACCACCGTGCCATCGAGTTCACGCAAGGGCATGGTGTCCCAGATAAAGACCGTGTCACTCATGACAGGAAAGTCAGGACTCACTAACGGCTGTGTCGTCGTCGGGTCATTTTCATTAACTTTCAGCGCATCGGCCCGTGTCCAGCGAGTGGGTGCGTGATTCGCATGTTTCATGATGATGTCCTTTTGCTGACGCTTAAATGACAAGCGAAGATTAAATAGCACCTGACAGCCAGCAACTTAATACTGACTGAAAGAGCAAGAGATAGTTGGCTCTGCAAGTGCGCACCAAGGTTTAACATGGGCACTTGCTTATCGCAACATGAAGAATTATTTATATTACAAAGGCCATCACTGTGTTTATATCCTTGATATAAATACAGTGGCACTTGCAATAAATGACAGCTCAGTAGAACGCTAGCTAATCAACTACCAAATACCAGCGCCGCAGCCTGGGCACCGGCATTCTTCTGGGTGAAGTCCTTGGCTTGCGCCGCGGTCTTCAAGGTATAGGCGTAGTTGGAACTGGCCGTCCATTGTGCTTTGGGCGACTTCTGGTTGGTGATCGGCGGCACACTGTTTATATCAGTGAACGTCCCGGTGCCTTTGTCATCCAACATGCCTTTATTCTGGCTGCCTTCGCCAAAATAGTTGCTTTCAGACAGGATATTGGCGTTCTGTGCCAGGGTAAAACCGAGGTGGAAGTTATTGATGTAGTTGTTGTACACATGAAAGTAACCGTAGCGCATCAAGCCAGGCGCACGCACTTCCATGTTGTCGAAGCGGTTATGGCACAACGTCAGGCGCGGATAACCGTTGAACTCTGCCTTATTATCATCCGCCGGGTGACCGAAGATCAGCCCATACTTGTGGCTGCCAAAGAAGCAGTTGCTGATGGTGGCATAATCGGCTTTTTCACCGATATACAGCAGTTTGTCTTCACTGCCGTCAGTGGTGGACCAGCTGTGCCCGACAAACGAGCAATGGTCAATCCAGTATTTGCTGCCGTAGTTCAGGTACACCTGAATATCGTCATTGGCCTTAATGCTCGCCGAATGTTTGAAGATAATATTCTGCAGAATGATGTTCTGCGACTGCGCGGTTGCACGCAGGTGAATATTCTCCAACGTGCGGTTCTGGAACGAACCGATCAGGGTCTTGTTGGCACCCAAGTTGACTTTGGTCAGGCTCGACGCCGAGATATTACCGTTGATCACCAATACCCGTGGGGTGGTGTCGCCGATATTAGCCTTGAGTTGATCCAGGCTGGTAATGCTGACCACAGGGCCGGACCAGCCGCCAGTGACTTTTGCCGCGAGGGCGAAACCGGTCAAGCCGGTGAGTTTGCTTTCTGGATAGGACATGAGTTCCCTCTCTATCAATAAAAACGGCTCGGTATAACGAGCCTGTGCATTAAGTTAATCCATTAACTTGCACACAGTGTTTGGCGTGGCTGATGTTGCCATCCTGGTTGATCAGCGCTTAAACACTGTGTTTATGTACAGTATTCGTCATTCGCCTGGCCGTCAACCCTCAAGTGAAAAACAACCAAAAGTGGGAGGGGGCTAACCCCCTCCCACTTTTGCCCTACGGTGTTCTTCCAACGTTATTTGGACACCGGCATCGCAAACTCCGCGCCCTGCTCGATGCTCTCCGACCAGCGCTGCATGATCGATTTCTGCTTGGTGTAGAAGCGCACACCCTCAGTGCCGTAGGCATGCATGTCGCCGAACAGGCTCTTCTTCCAGCCACCGAACCCGTGCCAGGCCATCGGCACCGGGATCGGCACGTTGATACCGACCATGCCCACTTCGATACGCCGGGCAAACTCGCGGGCAATGTTGCCGTCGCGGGTAAAGCAGCTGACGCCGTTGCCGAATTCGTGGTCGTTGACCAGCTTCACCGCCTCGGCGAAGTCATTCACGCGCACGCAGGCCAGTACCGGGCCGAAGATTTCTTCGCGGTAGATGCTCATCTCCTGGGTCACGTGGTCGAACAGGGTCGCGCCGAGCCAGAAGCCGTTTTCCAGGCCAGCCTCGGTGGGTACATAGTCACGTCCGTCGAGCAGCAGTTGCGCGCCGGCCTGCACGCCTTGCTCGATGTAGCCGCTGATGCGCTCCAGTGCGGCACGGGACACAATCGGGCCCATCTCGGCCTTGAGGTCGCGGCCGTCGGTGATGCGCAGGTGCCTGGCGCGTTCGGTCAGGGCGGCGATGACCTTGTCACCGACATCGCCGACCAGCACCGCTACGGAAATGGCCATGCAGCGTTCGCCGGCACTGCCGTAGGCGGCGCCCATCAAGGCATCGACGGTTTTTTCGATATCCGCGTCGGGCATCACCACCATATGGTTCTTCGCGCCGCCCAGGCCTTGCACACGCTTGCCGTTGCGCGCACCGGTTTCGTAGATGTACTGCGCAATCGGCGTGGAGCCTACGAAGCTCACAGCCTTGACGTCCGGGTGCGCGATCAGCGCGTCCACCGATTCCTTGTCGCCCTGCACCACGTTGAACACGCCCTTGGGCAGGCCGGCTTCACGCAGCAGTTCGGCCATGAACAGCGAAGCACTTGGATCGGTCGGGCTTGGCTTGAGGATGAAGGTGTTGCCCGCCGCGATGGCGATCGGGTACATCCACATCGGTACCATCACCGGGAAGTTGAACGGCGTGACGCCGGCCACGACGCCCAGGGGTTGGCGCATCGTCCAGTTGTCCATGCCACGGGAGACCTGGTCGGAGTGTTCGCCCTTGAGCAGGTTGGGGATGCCGCAGGCGAATTCGAGAATGTCGATGCCACGGTCGACTTCGCCCTGGGCATCGGTGAAGACCTTGCCGTGTTCGGCGACGATGATGCGCGCCAGGTCGTCCTTGCGCTCACGCAGCAGGTGCAGGTATTCGAACAGCACGCGGGCACGGCGGATGGGCGGGGTGTCGGCCCAACCGGCAAAAGCGGCCTGGGCAGCGGCGACGGCTTCCGACACGGTCTGGCTGCTGGCCAGGGCAACGCGGCCGGTGATTTCGCCGGTGGCCGGGTTGTAGACGTCCTGATAGCGATCATCGCGGCTGACGCGCTGGTCGTTGATGTAGTGCTCGATGGTTGCAGTCATGGCAGTAGATCCCAGGTGGGTTGCGTTGGGACACACGATAGGCTTTCGGTTTGTTCCAAACCAGAGCAGAATCAAGAACTGATTGTCCTCACAAGCGAACAATAAACCCATGGAAAAATCCGAGATCGAAGGGCTGTGGACCCACATTCACTGGCTCTCAGTGCTGGAGGAACACGGCACCTACACCGCCGCCGCCGCGCGCCTGGGGGTGAGTAAATCCGCGGTCAGCCAGCGCATTTCCGACCTCGAGAAAGCCACCGGCACACGGCTGGTGACCCGCACCACGCGCAGCGTGCGCTTGACCGATGCCGGGTTGTCGCTGACCCGTGAAGTGCGCGGTGCCTATGAGCAAATCGCGCGCAGCTTCTCGTCGGTGCGCGATTCCGCCGGGGAGATTCGTGGCCTGGTGCGCTTGACCGCTCCCGTGGCATTCGCCCGACAACAGCTGGTGCCGCACTTGGCGGAATTCCTGCAGCAGTACCCGCAGGTGCGTATCCAGCTGGATGTGTCGGATGCCCTGAGTTCGCTGGCGGCCGAAGGCTACGACCTCGCTGTGCGCCACGGCTTCCAGGTGCCGGAAACCCATGTGGCGTGGAAACTGTGCGACACCGGTTCGGTGCTGGTCGCCAGCCGCGATTACCTGCAACGCCACGGCGACCCCCGCGAACCCGGCGACCTGTCCGCCCACAACTGCCTGTTCTACCCGCGCGGCAGCGACCAGCCCGCATGGACCTTCGAACGCGGCGGCAAAAAGGCCGAACGCCTCACCGTGCCCATCGCCGGCAGCTTCGCCACCAACAACAGCGAAGCCCTGCGTGATTCGGCGCTCAACCACTTGGGCATCGCCCTGCTCCCGGACTTCAGCGCCCAAGCCGCGCTGGCCAGCGGCAAGCTGGTGCAGGTGCTCAAGGGCTGGACACTCAAGGGCGCGTTTGCCGATGAGATCTACCTGATCAGGCCATATTCGCCCCATGTGCCGAAGTCGGTGAGTGCGTTGGTGGGGTATTTGAAGGGCACGTTGTCGGGTGGGTTTCGCTACGAGGGCTGACAGCGCCGGCGTTAAAACGAGCCCCGTGGCGCTATCAGTCAACTCTGGCGGTACCGCGCAAGTACGCCGGCGGGGTTTGGCTTAGGGTGATTGTGCGAGGGAGTTCCCTCTGCTCACAATTCCAATAATAGAGCCACGTCAATGAGCCCACTCAAATACTTGCCAGCGTGCCTGGTGCTCAGCTTCGCCTCGTCAATTGTATTCGCCGCCGATGGGCCGCCAGCGCCCTCGGTGACCGAGCCCAGTGGCATCAACCTCGGCGGCACCAGTTTCTACGATGGTTTTGCCGGGCCGCCCGGCCTGTCCCATCTCACCTACTTGAAGTTCAGCACCGCCAGCAGTGTCAGGACCAACAGCGGCAAGGCCAACGGCGCCTTCGACAATCCCAAAATCAACGTGATCACGCTGATCAACCAACTCAGCTACTACTCGCCCGACACCATTGGCGGCGGGGCCCACCTGGGCTGGAGCTTGCTGGTGCCCGTCGTGTCACTGGATGCCACCTTTGGCAGTAATGGACCGGCGCTGCAAGACAACGCCACGGGGCTTGGCGATGTCACCGTCGGGCCGCAGATCCAATTCGATCCTATCGTCGATGCGCACGGGCGCCCGGTGTTTGTGCAGCGGGTGGCCTTTGACACGATCCTGCCGACCGGTAAATACGACAAACACAAAGACCTCAACCCAGGGTCGAACTATTACTCCCTGAACCCCTACTGGGCCGCAACCTGGATGCCGGCACCGCGCTGGGAAGTCAGTTGGCGCCTGCATTACCTGTACAACTTCAAGAACCGCGATCCGGCCAGCAGCTCGCAGGATTCCTTCGAGGGCAAACCGGTGAGCGACAGCCGCGCCGGGCAGTCGGCCTGGGCCAACTTCACGGCGTCCTATGAAGTCATCCCCAACGTGTCGGTGGGGATCAACGGCTATTACTTCCGGCAGATCACCGACGACCAGATCAACGGCGACCGGCTGAGCGACTCGCGGGAAAAAGTGCTGGGCATAGGCCCCGGCATGTTCTGGAAAATCAGTGAAGGCCAAGGCTTCTGGCTCAACACTTACAAGGAAACCGGTGTCGAGAACCGCTCCCGGCAGGACTATGCCGTGCAGGTTCGTTACGCCCACACCTTCTGACCGACAAGCGCTCGCTCACCCTATCGAGGTACTGCATTCATGAATGCATCCGCTGGCATCGACAGCAAAACATCCCTGGCGGCTATTTGCCTGATGATGGTCACGTCCCTTGGCACCTTGCAGATTCAACCGATTCTGGGCGGGGCTTTTATCGATCAGCTCGGTATCCCGCTCAATGCCATCGGTAGGATTTTCGCAGGCGAACTGATTGCCATGGCGCTCACCTGCGGGGTGTTTGCCCTGTTGATGACCCGCGTCAATCGCCGCTGGGTGGCGCAGCTCGCCTTGCTGGTGCTGGTCTGCGCCAATCTGGCGAGTACCCGGTTCCACAGCGAAACATCGCTGCTGCTGTGCCGCATCGTCTCTGGCGCCAGCGGCGGCGCGGTGATGGCGGTGGTGTATGCCTCGGCGGCACTGCGCACATCCAAGGACGCGACGTTCGCGGTGATCAATATCGGCAATCTGTTCTGGGGCATGTTGCTGGTGACCTCGATGCCAGCGGTGCTCATGGCCTTTGGCGTCAACGGCGCGTTTTACCTGCTGGCCGGCGCCAGTGCCTTGGCCCTGCTCGGCTGCGGGCGCGTGCCTGCGCAGTACACCCCCGCCGACGGTACGCCGGCGCAGCTGGCCCAGCCGTTCGGCCTGACGTCACTCTTGTTGATCGGGCTGTTTGCGCTGTTGTTTTTTGGCCATTCTGCGCTGTGGGTGTATCAGGAACGCATCGGCAAAAGTATCGACCTGGAGCCCCAGCAGATCGGCGCCATCCTGGGTGGCAGTATTCTTGCCGGGGCACTCGGTGCTGCACTGGCGGGCCTTATCGGGCGACGCCTGGGGCTGCTGTTTCCGCAGTTGATGGGGTTCGGCACGGCGGTGATGGCCACGCTGATCATGGTCTACGGCGACAGCCCCATGGCGTTCGCCACCACGGCATGCCTGATCCATATGGTCTGGTTCTTCAGCCTCCCCTACCTGCTCTCGATGGCAGCCGAGTTGGACGCGAGCGGTCGACTCGCAGGCCTGGGCAATGCTGCGATCTTCGTGGGCCAGGGCCTCGGCCCGTTTGGCGCGGCCCTGGTCGTCGGTGACGGACACTTCCGTGCGGTCGGCTGGCTGGCGGCCTCGGCGTATATCGTCGCCCTGGTCATATCCTGCTGGATGGTTGCCCGTTTTCGCCGCGCGTCCGGCCCTTCAACACCCGACGCGCCTGCGCTGCCCGCCGGCCTGCTCGATAAATAAATACTGCACACATGAGGTCGTAGCCATGAGTACCCGATTCCCGCAAACCCCTGAATTTTCCGGGGCGCTGTATAGCCCCAGTCGTGTCGAAGCCGAGGTGCTGGACCTTGAGGTCGAAGGCACCCTTCCCGCGTCCATCCTAGGCGTCTTCTATCAGGTGGCCCCCGACCCGCAATACCCGCCCATGCTGGGCAGCGATATGTTTTTCAACGGTGACGGGATGGTCAGCGGTTTCTATTTTGCTGACGGCAAGGTGTCCCTGCGACGACGTTACGTGCAGACCGATCGCTTGCTCGCGCAGCGCCGTGAAGGCCGTTCCCTCAATGGCGTCTATCGAAACGCGTACACCAATGACCCACTGGCGGCCAAAAACAACACCACCGCCAATACGTCGGTGATCCCTCACAACGGCAGGCTGCTCGCACTCAAGGAGGACGCCCTGCCCTGGGCCATGGACCTGCAAACCCTGGAAACCCTGGGCGAATGGGATTTTGCCGGGCAAATCAAGTCGGCGACCTTTACCGCCCACCCCAAGATCGACCCCGTCACCGGCAACCTGCTGGCCTTCAGTTATGAAGCCAAAGGTGACGGCACGCCGGATATGGCGTATTTCGAACTCTCACCCGACGGCAATCTGCTCAAAGAGATCTGGTTCCAGGCACCTTATGCGGCGATGGTGCATGACTTTGCGGTCACCGAGCACTACGTCGTGTTCCCACTGATTCCGCTGACCGTCGATGTAGAACGCATGAAAAACGGCGGGCCGCATTTTCAGTGGCAACCTGATCTGCCGCAGTTGTTTGCCGTGCTGCCGCGCAATGGCAACGCGCAGGCTATCCGCTGGTTCAAAGGCCCCAAGGACAGCTTTCAAGGCCACACCCTCAATGCCTTTGATCAAGACGGCAAAGTGTACGTGGACATGCCGGTTACTGGCGGCAACGTGTTTTATTTCTTCCCCCAGGCGGACGGTGCGGTGCCTGCCCCCGAGGACCTGCCTTCGAGCCTGATGCGCTGGACGTTTGATCTGAACGACGCGCGGGATGACGTCGAGCCGCAACCGTTGACCGACTACATGTGTGAGTTTCCCCGCTGCGATGAGCGCTATCTGGGTCGCCCGTACGAGCACGGCTTTGTGCTCGCCTTTGATCCGACACTGCCCTATAACCCCGCAAACGGCCCCATGCCCTTTCAGTTTTTCAACCAGTTGGCCCATCTGAACCTCAAGACGGGCAGCACCGACGCCTGGTTCCCAGGGGACAACAGTTGTTTCCAGGAGCCCATATTCATCCCTCGTTCCGCGGATGCCGAAGAGGCCGACGGTTACGTGGTCGCACTGCTGAATGTGCTGGACCAGGCGCGCAGCGAACTGGTGATCCTGGATTCGCGAGACATGGCCAGCGGGCCCATTGCGCGGATCAAGGTTCCGTTACGGATGCGCATGTCCCTGCACGGCTGCTGGGCACAGGGATAACCCTGGGCTAGACCCGACCGCCAGCACACCGAATGGCCTGCTCCCGAAGGCAGGCACGCGGCTGCGCGAAGGCAAAAAATATACATTTTTCCTGCAATTTGGGATTTAAGAAAAATCCCGCTTTACAGGATTTTTAAGCGCGAATAGAGTGAAATTCTGTCCACGCTTCCCTCGCCAACAAGGACTATCGAATGAAACTTGCAAGCTTCACCGTTGAAGGCCGTCCCACCTATGGCATCGTCGAAGGCGACCAGGTGGCTGATCTGGAATCGATGAAAAATACCCTCGGCGCGGATCTCAAGCAGGCGCTTGCCCTCGGCCGCCTGGGGTCGGTGAGCGATGAGCAGGTGTCGAGCCTGCCGCGCCGGGCACTGGCCGGCGTGACGCTGCTGCCGGTCATTCCAAACCCCGGCAAGGTGCTGTGCATCGGCATCAACTACGCGACCCACGTGCGCGAAACCGGGCGTGACATGCCGGTTTACCCAATGATTTTCACGCGATTTGCCGACAGCCAGACCGCTCACCTGCAACCCATCGTGCGGCCGACGGTCTCGCACAAGCTGGATTTCGAGGGCGAACTCGCCATCATCATTGGCAAGACCGCGCGCCACATCCGCAAAGCCGACGCCCTCGATTACGTCGCCGGCTACGCCTGCTACAACGATGGCAGCGTGCGCGATTGGCAAAAGCACACCCTTCAATTCGTCCCCGGCAAGAACTTCCCGAGCACCGGCGGGTTTGGCCCGTGGCTGGTCACCCGTGACGAAATCAGCGACCCGCAGAACCTCGAATTGACCACCCGGCTCAACGGCGAGGTCATGCAGCACACGTCCACGCGCGACATGATCTTCGACGTCGGCGCACTGATCGAATACTGCTCCACCTTTACCGAACTCGCCCCCGGTGACGTGATTGTCAGCGGCACCACCGGCGGGGTTGGAGCCTTCCGCGAGCCGCCGGTGTGGATGCAGCCCGGTGATGTGGTGGAAGTGGAGATCTCGCGCATCGGCACCCTGCGTAACACCATCGTCGACGAGCAATAAACCATGACCCTGATCGATGAATCATCCCAACCGCCAGAGCGCGACACCAAGGGTTCCAGCCTGGAGCGCATGCTGCGCGTGCTGGATCTGTTTACCGAGACGCAGCCGATCTGGGCGGTCGACGACATGGTCAGCGCGCTGGGGTTTACCCGCTCCACCGCCTACCGCTACGTGCGTGAACTGGCCGAGACCAATCTGTTGTTCCAGGTCGAGGCCGGGCGCTATGCACTGGGAGCCAGGATCATTACCTGGGACCGTCAACTGCGGCTCAGCGACCCGCTGGTACGCGCCGCTCAGCAGCTGGAGGCCAACCTGCCAGGCTGGAGTGAGCAACAAGTCTGGCTGATCTGCCGGTTGTTCAAGGACCAAGTGGTGTGTGTTCACCAGTGCGGTGAATTGGCCAGCACCGTCAGCTATTCCCGTGGTTCGCCACGGCCGTTGTTCATGGGCGCGACCTCAAAAGCCATCCTTGCGCACATGAACGCCCGCCAGCACAGCCAGCTGTTTCTCGAGCACCCTGACGAGGTGCGCGCCAGCAACCTGGGCGCCACCTGGGAAGACTTCCGCCGCTCGCTGCAACGCTTGCGGCGCCAGGGCTATGTGGCCAGTGCAGGCGAAGTCGACCCCGGCGTGTACGGCCTGGCCGCACCGATATTCGACGGCGACGGCAAGGTGGTGGGCAGCCTCAGTTGCGTGCGCCCGGCAGCCGAGCGGCACAAGGCGCTGGAGCAGGAACAGGGTGAGCAGATGGTCGCGCTGGCCCACACCCTCTCGCGGCACATGCTCGCGCTGACCCACAGCGCCAACCCATCCTCCAAGCCATTGGACTGATGCAGTCGTAGGGGAACAACAATGACAACCCTGAACAGTATCAATACCCGTGTCCTGATCGTCGGTGCCGGCCCTACCGGGCTGACCCTGGCCAACCTGCTGGGCCAGGCCGGCGTGGATGCCTGGATTATCGACAGCAAACCGGGCACCGTCACCGAGCCTCGCGCGGTCTCGATCGACGATGAGTCGTTGCGCACCATGCAGGCCATGGGATTGAGCCAGGCGGTGCTGGCGGACGTGGTGGCCGGCTATGGCGTGCATTACTTTACGCGCCCTGGCGGGCGGTGCTTCGGCAAGGTCGAACCCAGCGGCAAGCTGTATGGTTTTCCCAAGCGCAATGCGTTCCGCCAACCGCTGTTCGAAAGCACGTTGAGGGCCGGCCTGCAGCGTTTCGCTTGCCTGACTGCACGCTTCAGCCACGAACTGCTGGAGTTCACCCAGGACGAGCACGGCGTGCGCGCGCTGGTCGTGGACGCCAACAAGGAACTGCTGGAAGTGCAGGCCGACTACCTGATCGCCTGTGATGGTGGGCGCAGTCCGGTGCGTAAACAGCTTGGGATCAATATGGTCGGCTCCAGCTTCGCCTCGCGCTGGCTGGTGGTGGACACCGATCAGGACGATGACCCGTTCTGGCAAACCCGCGTGTACTGCAATGCGCGCCGCCCGATCGTCGAGGTCCCCGGCCCGCATCGCACGCGGCGCTTCGAGTTCATGCTCAAGGACGGCGAAAGCGACGCGCAGATGCTCAGCCAAGCGCGATTGCAAGCTTTGCTACGCCCGTTCAAGGGCGATGCACCGCTCTCCATCGTGCGTAAAACCGTGTACACCTTTCACGCCCGCATCGCCGAACGCTGGCAAGTCAACCGTGTGTTGCTCGCCGGTGACGCGGCACACCTCACGCCGCCCTATGCCGGACAAGGCATGAACAGCGGCGTGCGCGATGCCCATAACCTGGCCTGGAAACTGATCGGCGTACTGACCGGGAAAATGGCCCCGGCCGTTTTGCTCACCTACGAAAGCGAGCGCCGCGATCACGCGTGGGCATTGATCAAGCTCGCGCTGAACCTCGGGGTGGTGATGGCGCCCGCTACCGTGCTGCGGGCGCGATTGATCAGTGGTGCATTCTCGCTGATCGGGCGGGTACCGCCGCTGCGTGACTACTTCCTGCAGATGCGCTTCAAGCCAAAACCACGGCTGCGCCAAGGCCTGGTGCTCACCGCCGGTGCCGCGGGCAGCGTGTCCAGCGGGCAAATGTTCCCCCAGCCCAGCCTCACCGACAGCCAGGGCACTGAACGCCTGCTCGACGATTACATCGGCGCAGGTTTCGCCCTGATCCAATACGGCGCCCCTCACCGCGAACGCCTGGATCAATTGCAGCACCCGCTCTGGGCGCACTTGGAGGTGAAGCGGATTCTGATCCTGCCAGGTTCCGTCAGCAAGCCGCCTGCCCTGCCGGGCTGCACGGTATTGCACGATCACGCCGGGGCGCTCGAGGCATTGCTCGGCGCCAGCGCCAGCTTCTTCCTGCTGCGGCCTGATCGCTACATCGCCGCGATTTTCCACAGCGCCACCGAGACAATCACTGCCGAGGCCTTGCAGTCCTTGCTGGGTGCCGTGCCCGCGGGCGATCGCGCGCCCCGACCGTCCATCACAACACCCGTCACGCTCGAGAGGTGCGTATGAACACATTGCAAACGTCCACCCCGGCTCGCCTGTGCTACTTGCACCTGGCGAGCAAAGACCCGCAACGGCAGATCGACTTCTATCAACGCATGATGGACATGCAGGGCCAGCCTCAAGCCGACGGCCACTGGCTACTCAGGGGGCCTAATCGCGCCATGCTGCTCTCCCCGGCCGAGCACAGCGGCCTGCTGGCGGCGGCGTATGACCTGGCGAGCCCAGAGAAACTTGCCACGCTGCACCGTCGCCTGCGCGAGCGCAACTGCACCACCGAAGACATCAGCTCGCCACTGCTCGCCCCGGGCGCCTTTGCAATACGCGATCCTCAAGGTCGCCAGACGATTTTTGGCGTATCCCAGGCACACACCCATGCCACCCCACCCGGCATGCCCGGCCGCCTGCAGCATGTGGTGTTCCAGACCACCGAGCTGGAAGCGATGATTGAGTTCTACGTCAACACCGTTGGCTTCACGGTGTCCGACAGCGTGGTCGACCAACAGAGCGGCCTGTTGATGGTGTGCTTCCTGCGTTCGGACGATGAGCACCATTCGCTGGCGTTCTTCCGCGGCTCGAAAAACGAGTGGGATCATCACTGTTACGAAACCAATGAATGGAATGACATTCGAGACTGGGGTGATCGCTTTGCCAAGGAGCGCATCAGCATTTTCTTTGGCCCCGGCCGTCATGGGCCGGGCGACAACCTGTTCTTCATGGTAGTGGATGCCGATCGCAACCGGCTGGAGTTCTCGGCGGAGCTGCAAATCACCGAAGCGAGCGACCCTCCTGGCACTTGGCCGCAAGAAGAACACACCCTCAACTCCTGGGGCCGCGCGTGGATCAGAACCTGAGCCCGTCTTGCTCTGAAACCACGCGCCCCACTGACCCAAAGGTAAAACCATGACTGCCCAACGCCCAACCCCTTACGCCCTCAATGGCGACCAGTTCATCGACGGCACCTGGCACACCGGTCGTTCCTCAGCACGGCTGGACGATCGCAATCCTTTCAACGGCGAGACATTGCTCGAAATGCCCCTGGCCAGCGTTGCCGACCTCGACGCGGCCTACGCAGCAGCCCAACGTGCACAAACCCCGTGGGCGCAGTTGCATCCAACCACACGCGGCGCCCAGCTGGAAAAGCTCGCTCACGTCATCCAGCAACGCCGCGAAGAGATCATCGACTGGCTGATTCGCGAGTCCGGCAGTACCCGTATCAAGGCGACCATGGAGTGGCAATTCACCCTGAACCTGGTGCGTGAATGCATTGCGCTGCCCATGCAGGTGGAGGGGCGCATCCTGAGCAGCTACAAGCCCGGCGAACAAAGCTTCGTGTTCCGTGAGCCGCTCGGGGTGATTGGGGTCATCAGCCCCTGGAACTTCCCCCTGTACTTGAGCATGCGTTCGGTGGTTCCGGCGTTGGCACTGGGCAATACGGTGGTCCTTAAACCGGCCAGCGACACGGCCGTGACCGGCGGCCTGCTGATTGCGCACCTGTTCGAAGAAGCGGGTTTTCCCGAGGGCACGCTCAATGTAGTGGTCGGCGCCGGCTCGGAAATCGGCGATGCCTTTGTGGGGCACCCCGTTCCCAGCCTGATCTCATTTACCGGGTCTACCGATGTCGGGCGCAATGTCGGGCGCATCGCCACCGGCGGCCAGTACATCAAGCGGGTCGCCCTGGAGCTTGGCGGCAACGCGCCGCTGGTGGTGCTCGATGATGCGGATATCGACCTTGCCGCGCATGCAGCAGTGGTCGGACGCTTCCTGCATCAGGGCCAGATCTGCATGAGCGTCAACCGGGTGATTGTGGACCGTTCGCTCTACGCCGACTTCAGCGCGTTGGTGGTGGAGCGCGTGCGCAACTTGAAAACCGGCAACCCTAACCTCGCCGATACAGTGATTGGCCCGGTGATCAACCGCAGCCAGTTGGACGGCCTGCTGCGCAAGGTCAATGCCGCCGACAGCGCGAGCCTGAAGAAACTGCACGGTGGCCCGGCGTCCGGGCTGGTGCTGCCGCCCCATGTATACGGGGATGTCCCTTTCGACCACGAACTGGCGCACGATGAAACCTTCGGGCCCTTGCTGCCAATATTGATCGCCGACAATGAGGCACATGCCCTGACCCTGGCCAACGCCAGCGAATATGGGCTGTCCAGCGCCGTGTTCAGTAAAGATATGGCCCGCGCGCTGAATTTTTCCCGTGGCATCGTGGCTGGGATGACGCACATTAACGACATCACTGTGGACGACCAGCCCAATGCCCCGTTCGGTGGCGAAAAGAACTCCGGGCTGGGACGCTTCAACGGTCACTATGCCCTGGATGAATTCACACGTGCGCACTGGGTGACCTGGCAAGCCGGGAGCCACCACTACCCCTTCTAGGAAACAGGGTGGGCCCACCCGGTGTGGCCCACCCCATCACAATAAAAAGAGGCGAACCATGAGCAATCTAGCCTGCGTTTCTACCGATCAAGTGATGCGCTCCGACCGCCTGATGAAGTGGAAGGAGTTTATGAGTGACAACCTCGGCCGCACGCCGGAGTACATCAAGCGCCTCGAGTCCACCTACATCGAACCTTTGCACGATGCCGATTTCCAGGGCCGCCTGGAATACGGCGATCTTGGAAAACTGCGTTTTTGCCGCATGACCGCCAGCGCGCACCGCTACTCCCGTCACCTGAGCAAAGCAGTCGAGGCACCCGATACGTCACGCATGTTGATTCTGCAAACCGCCGGCGTCAGTCATTTCCAGCAAGGCAAGCACAGCAACGCCTTGGCGCCCGACGAGTTGCTGGTGGTTGACTGCGCCCAACCATTCAACGTCAGCAGCCCACAAGGCTGTGAGCACTTCATCCTGTTGTTCAACGAAGGCGCCGGGCAGGCACTGGACGCTGACGACCTGCATATCAGCGCACGCAACGGGCTTGGGCGGATGTTGATGCACCTGATCGTTGACGCCTACAGCCAATATCCGTTGCTGAACAGCCAGTCGGCGGCGCTGGTCGGCGACAGTATCGTCGGGCTTTTGAACAATGCGCTGGGCAACAAGCAGGAAGAGAAGAAGCTCGAACACGACTTCCGTCACTACAAGCAGAACCGCCTCAAGCGCTATATCGAACTTCACCTGGCCGACCGCGACCTGAGCATCGAGCGCATCGCGTTTGCCGAACACTGCTCCGTGCGCAGTCTGCATCGGGCATTCCAGGACGAATTCGGTTGCAGCGTCAGCGAGTACATCTGGCAACGCCGCGTGGCGCGCTGCGCGCAAGACCTACGCAACCGTGACCTCAGCCATCGCTCGCTCACCGACATTGCTTACGCCTGGGGCTATGGCAGCAGCGCTCACTTCAGTCGCCATTTCAAGGCAGCATTCGGCATGCCGCCCAGGCTCTACCGTGAAACGGCCAGCGCCGCCCAATGAGCCAGGCCGCGTTTCCCTAGGGGACAACTCTGTGAGGCCCGAGCGCATAGCCCGCCAGAAAGGTATCCAGCGCACGACTTACCGCTGCTCGTATATGGGCGGTCGAAGGCTTGCGGTTGACGCCCAACAGACAAGGAGTGACGGTCTCCGAATCCAACAGTGCCATCAGGTGGCAGGCTGCGACCTCCGGGTCGCACGGCCTGAGCTGGCCCGCCTCGATCCGGCGTGTCAGGAAACTGGCCACTTCGCGCATGCCTTTTTTCGGGCCCCGCTCGTAGAACCGCAAGCCGATGTCACTGCGACCCGACTGCGCGATGATCGCGCGGCGTGCCTGAATGGAAGCTTCCAGGCACAACACGGCCAGGGTGCGCTCGCCGAACTGCTGCAATGCATGCCGCAAGTCATCATGGTCCTTCTGCAACGCTTCGAAGATGGGCTCCAGGAAACGCTTGGCCATGCCATGCATGACCTCGACAAACAACTCCTCCTTACTGCTGAAGTACCCGTACAACGTCCCCTTTGATCCGCCCACTCGCGTGGCGATCTGCGTCATGGACGCACCATCAAAGCCGAACTCCAGAAAAACCTGCGCTGCAGCCTCGACGATGGACTCGCGTTTGGCTTCAGTCTTGACTCGCATAACCCTTGCTCCACTGCTTCCACAAACGCCCGGATGATACCCCAGGGGCGTTCATCCCGGTTGACGGCGCAAATTTACCTCAATACATTACCGTACGGTACGGTATTTAAATAACTAATCCGCTTCCTCCTTCCCGCCCTGGAGAATGCCTTGCGCCCGCCCCTGACTTACTTCTTAAGCTTCTTCGCAGCCTGTACTGCTGCTTGCTTTCTCACCGCCTGCGGCAAGCCGCCGGGTGGTCCTCCGCCCGCACAGGGCAAACCGACCGTGGGGGTGATCACCGTGCAACCCCGGCATCTGGCGCTGACGACACAACTCCCCGGCCGCACCTCAGCGTACCTGGTCGCGCAGGTACGCCCGCAAGTTGCCGGGATCATCAAGACACGCCTGTTCAAGGAAGGCAGCGATGTCACTGCAGGCCAGGCGCTGTACCAAATCGACCCGGCCACCTACAAGGCCACCCACGACAGCAACCTTGCCGCGCTCGCCAAAGCACAAGCCACCCTCAAGACCGCGCGGCTCAAGGCCGAACGCTACAAGCAATTGCTGGCCGTCCAGGCGGTCAGCCAACAGGACTACGATGATGCAAGCGCCTCCCTCGGCGAGGACGAAGCCCAAGTAGCATCAGCCAAGGCTGACGTTGAAAGCAGCCGTATCAATCTGTCCTACGCCCGCGTGGATTCACCGATCTCCGGGCGCATCGGCAAGTCGAGCGTCACCCCCGGCACACTGGTGACCGCCAGCCAGACCACGGAACTGGCGACGGTCCAACAGCTGGATCCCCTGTACGTCGACCTCTCCCAATCCAGCACCGCGCTGCTGCAACTCAAACACGCGATGGCCCGAGGCGAACTGCAAAAGAGCGGCGCCAACTCGGCGAAGGTGCAATTGCTGCTTGAAGATGGCAGCGCTTATCCGCACGAGGGCACCCTGGAATTCTCGGATGTCACCGTGGACCAGAACACCGGCACGATCACCTTGCGGGCGGTATTTCCCAACCCCGACGGCGACCTGCTGCCCGGCATGTATGTGCGTGCGGTACTGCAGGAGGCCGTCAAGGAAAACGCCCTGTTGGTGCCCCAGCAAGCGGTCTCCAGGGATGGTGCCGGCAAGCCGTTCGCCTATGTCGTCGACAGCGAGAAAAAACTGCAGCGTCGACCACTACAGACCGAGCGGGCAGTAGGCGATCAGTGGTTGGTGCAGGCCGGACTTGAGCCGGGGGACCAGCTTGTAGTCGATGGCCAGCAAAACGCCGCGCCGGGCCTGGAGGTGAATGTCACACCGTGGGTAACCAAACCGGCTGACGACGCCTCCCACGTTGCCCCCCCTGCGCCAGCCATCAAGGCCACCGCGTCAAACTGACCTGCGAGAGAGCTACTCATGGCACGTTTTTTTATTGATCGCCCGGTGTTCGCATGGGTGCTGGCTATTCTCGTGATGCTGGCCGGCATCCTTTCGATCCTCACGCTGCCGATCGCGCAGTACCCGGATATCGCGCCTCCCGCCGTGGCAATTACTGCCACCTATCCCGGCGCGTCGGCCAAGACACTGGAAGACACGGTCACCCAGATCATCGAGCAGAAGATGAAGGGGCTGGACCGGTTGAGCTACATGTCATCCACCAGTGAGTCCTCCGGTTCGGCCACCATCACACTCACGTTCGAGAACGGCACCAACCCCGATACCGCGCAGGTGCAGGTTCAGAACAAGCTCGCGCTGGCGACACCGCTGTTGCCGCAAGAGGTGCAGAACCAGGGCCTGACGGTGACAAAGTCGGCGACGAACTTCCTCAATGTCCTGGCGTTTACTTCCGAGGACGGCAGCATGAGCGGCTCCGACCTCTCGGACTACGTGGCCGCCAACGTGCAGGATGCAATCAGTCGGGTTGAAGGGGTAGGCGACACCACGCTGTTTGGCTCACAGTACGCCATGCGCATCTGGCTCAACCCCGACCAGTTGGCCAACTTCAGCCTTACGCCAACCGATGTGAAAACGGCGATCCAGGCGCAGAACGTCCAGGTCTCCGCCGGGCAGTTGGGCGCTCTCCCCGCTACCAGCAACCAGCAGATCAACGCGACGATCACCTCGCAGACACGCCTGAGAACGGCGAAAGAATTCGAGGACATCCTGCTGCGCACCCAGACTGATGGCTCTCAAGTGCGCCTGCGTGACGTTGCGCGCATAGAACTGGGCAGTGAAAGCTACACCAGTGCCGGACGTTACAACGCCAAACCCGCTGCGGGCCTGGCTATCAAGCTCGCCGCGGGTGCCAACGCCCTGGACACCGTCAAGGCGATAGACGCCCGGGTGGCAGAGCTTGAGCAATTCTTCCCGCCCGGCATGGCCGTGCAAAAGCCCTATGACACCACGCCCTTCGTGCGTATTTCGATCGAGGAGGTCGTACGCACCCTGGTTGAAGCCGTGGCACTGGTTTTCCTGGTGATGTACCTGTTCCTGCAAAACTTCAGGGCCACGCTGATTCCGACGATAGCTGTACCTGTGGTGCTGCTCGGCACCTTCGGCGTGCTCGCGACGTTCGGTTTCACGATCAATACGCTGACCATGTTTGCCATGGTACTGGCCATCGGTCTGCTGGTGGACGATGCCATTGTCGTGGTGGAAAACGTCGAACGGATCATGGCCCAGGAAGGGCTATCGCCGAAGGAGGCCACTCGCAAGTCAATGGGCCAGATCACCGGAGCCTTGGTGGGCGTCGCCCTGGTGCTGGCCGCCGTATTTGTGCCGATGGCGTTTTTCAGTGGTTCCAGCGGCGTGATCTACCGACAGTTTTCCATCACCATCGTCTCGGCCATGACGCTGTCGGTACTGGTAGCGCTGGTGCTCACACCCGCCCTGTGCGCAACGTTACTCAAACCCATTGAGCAAGGCCATGGCGCTGCTACCACCGGTTTCTTCGGCTGGTTCAACCGTTCGTTTGACCGAGGCAACCTTGGCTACCAAGGCATCGTGCGCCACATCGTGGGCAAGGGTTGGCGGTACATGCTGGTGTACGCCGTGGTGCTGGGCGCGGTGGTCTTCGGCTTCATGAAGTTGCCGGTCGGCTTCCTGCCCGATGAAGACCAGGGCACCCTGTTCGTACTGGTGCAATTGCCACCCGGTGCGACAGGCGCGCGTACCGATGAAGTCATTCATCAGGTCGAGCAACACTTCCTGGTCGATCAGAAAGATGCGGTCTCCGGCGTGTTCACAGTGTCCGGCTTCAGCTTTGCCGGCAGTGGCCAGAACACCGGCCTGGCGTTCGTCAAACTCAGGCCCTGGGATGAGCGCAAGGGTGACGCGCTCAGTGTGTCTGGTGTGTCCAGCAAAGCCATGGCTTACTTTTCGACGCTCAGGGACGCACGGGTATTTGCGTTCGCCCCGCCGGCCGTGGCGGAGTTGGGCAATGCCACCGGCTTCGACCTGATGCTGCAAGACCGCGCCAACCTTGGCCACGCAGCCTTGATGAGTGCGCGTAACCAACTGCTCGCCGAGCTCGCAAAAGACAAGCGCCTGGTGGCGGTGCGGCCCAACGGCCAGGAAGACACGCCTGAACTGCAGCTCGAGATTGACCCGGACAAGGCCCAGGCATTGGGTGTGTCGATCGCCGATATCAATGACAACTTCTCGGCTGCCTGGGGCAGCAGTTACATCAATGACTTCATCGACAAGGGCCGGGTCAAAAAGGTCATGCTGCAGGCGGATGCCACCTACCGCATGCTCCCCGATGACATCAATCGCTGGTACATCCGCAACAGTGACAGCGGCATGGTGCCCTTCTCTGCCTTTTCAAAGGCGGTGTGGGCCTCGGGGTCGCCACGGCTTGAACGCTATAACGGCGTCCCGTCCGTAGAGATATTGGGCATGGCCATGCCTGGAGCCGCGTCCAGCGGCGAAGCACTGGCGATCGTGCAAGACGCCGTTGCCAAGTTGCCGACCGGCATCGGCTACGAATGGACTGGCCTGTCGCGCCAGGAAAAAGCCTCGACCGGCCAGACCGGCTTGCTGTACAGCCTGTCGATCCTGTTCGTGTTCCTGTGCCTGGCCGCACTGTATGAGAGCTGGGCGATTCCATTGTCAGTGGTGCTGGTGGTACCGCTGGGGGTGCTGGGGGCCCTGGTCGGCGCAATCCTGACGTGGAAAATGAACGACGTGTACTTCCAGGTCGGGATATTGACCACCATTGGCCTCGCCTCGAAAAACGCCATCCTGATCGTGGAGTTCGCCAAAGACCTCTACGCCGGCGGTAAGAGCCTGGTGGATTCAGCACTCGAAGCCGCGCGCATGCGCTTGCGTCCGGTACTCATGACGTCCCTGGCATTCATTCTTGGCGTGTTACCGATGGTATTGGGCAGCGGCGCGGGGGCCGGTGCACAGCATGCGTTGGGCAGCGCAGTGATCGGCGGCATGCTCTCCGGCACGCTCCTGGCGATTGTCTTTGTTCCACTGTTTTTTGTACTGGTGATGCGCCTGTTCAACCCAAAAACCGTTGCGCCGACATCCACGCAATCCCCTGCCCAACCAGCCCCTGCACAAGGTCTCTGATATGCAACGGTTTACACGTTCTGTACTGGTAGTGGGGGCTCTGTTGAGCGGTTGCAGCCTGATGCCGGCCTACCAGCCTCCACCCTCGCCCGTCCCGGCGACGTTTCCCGAAGACCAGGGCGTAGTGCCCACCGTGCCGGTCGCTGACCTGGGCTGGCGCGATGTGTTCACCGACCCGTCCCTGCAAAAAGTCATCGAGCTGGCCCTGGCCAACAACCGCGATCTGAGGGTGGCGGTGCTCAATATCGAAAAGGCTCGCGCCACCTACCGCGTTCAAGACGCAGCGTTATTTCCCAGCGTCGATGCCAGCGGCAGCTCCAGCGCCAGCCGCACACCGGCCGATCAATCCCAGACCGGCCAGGCCATGGTCACGCACAGCTACAGCGCGACGCTGGGCTTCAGTGCCTACGAACTGGACCTGTTTGGTCGCTTGCGCAGCCTCAGCGCGCAGGCACTCGAGCAATTCTTCTCCACGGCTGAGAATCGCCGAAGCACTCAAATCAGCCTGATCGCGGAAGTCGCCACGGACTACCTCACCCTGGCGTCCGACCAGGACCGGCTCAAGCTGGCGCACGATACGCTCACCAGCCAGCAAGACAGCTATGCACTCGACCAGCGCATGTTCGACCTGGGTTCCTCTTCCGCCCTCACCCTGAGCCAGGCACAGACCAGCGTCGAAACGGCACGCGTCGATGTGGAAAAATATACCGCTCAAGTCGCCGAGGACCTGAACGCACTGCGCCTGGTGGTCGGTGCCGATCTGCCAGCCGCGCTGCTGCCCAAGACCCTGCCCGAACGCTCGACAGCCGAAGCGAGCCCTTTGGCCAACATCCCGCCCGGCTTGACCTCGGACCTTCTGCAACGCCGCCCCGACATACTCAAGGCCGAGCGCGACCTGAAGGCCGCCAATGCCTACATCGGCGCCGCCCGTGCGGCGTTTTACCCAAGCATTACCCTCACGGCTTCGGCGGGGACTTCAAGCGCGAGTTTATCGAACATGTTCAAAGGCGGTTCGGGAACCTGGAGTTTCGCGCCGCAACTCTCGCTGCCGATCTTCGATGGCGGTACCAACCAAGCCAACCTGGCCAGCGCCACAGCGGATCGAGACATCTATGTAGCGGACTACGAGAAGGCGATTCAAACGGCGTTTCGCGAAGTCAGCGATGCGCTCGCGCAACGCGGCACACTGGGGCGCCAGCTTGATGCACAGCAAGCGCTGGTAGAGGCGACCGCCAGAAGCTATCGGCTGTCACAGGCGCGCTTCAGTCAGGGGATCGACAGTTACCTCACGGTATTGGACTCGCAACGTTCGCTCTACACCGCGCAACAGGACCTGATCGGCACGCAGTTGTCGCGCCTGACCAACCTGGTGACCTTCTACAAAGTGCTTGGAGGAGGATGGGTCGAAACTCGCGGGGCCGTGGTCGCCAAGGTGAGTTCAGTGACAAACTGACCACCGTTGCTTCTAACGTAGGGGGAAGGTCTGCAGATTTTTTGCGCCCAGTGGTTGCCCAATAAAACTAAAAGTCCATAATGGACAAATTAGTTTAATTTGGAAGTTCTCCATGTCCAGCCCCCCTTTTGTCATCAACCAGGCCCAGGCCCGCGAATTGCTCGCCCAAGTCGATGTACCGCAGATCCTGCGCACGCTGTTCCGCGCCCTGGCCGCCGGGCATGCGGTGCAACCGGCGCAGCAGTTAGTGGCGTTCCCCCACGGCGCGGGCGACTTCATCAATTACCTCGGCGTGCTGGCTGAAGAGGGGGTGTACGGGGTCAAGACCTCGCCGTATATCGTGCGCGAGCAAGGGCCGCTGGTAACGGCCTGGACGCTGTTGATGTCGATGCAAACCGGCGAGCCCCTGTTGCTGTGCGATGCCGCCGAGTTGACCACCGCGCGCACCGCCGCGACCACTGCGCTGGCGGTGGAGGCGTTGGCCCCGCAGGCGGCACGGCGCCTGGCGATCATCGGCAACGGCAAGGTGGCCCAGGCGCATCTGCACTACGTGAAAAACCTGCGGGACTGGCAGAGCATCAATGTGTTTTCGCCCAGCCTGGCCACTGCCAATACCGACGCCATCAAACGCCTGGATCCACGCTTGAGCGTCGCCGACAGCTGCGATGCGGCGGTGGCCGACGCCGATGTGATCCTGCTGTGCACCTCATCGGCCGGCCCGGTGATCGACCCGTCGCGCTTGAGCAAGCCGGCGCTGATCACCTCGATCAGCACCAACGCCCCGCGTGCCCATGAAGTGCCGCCCCAGAGCCTCAACGCCATGCAGGTGTTCTGCGACTATCGCCAGACCACCCCCGGCTCGGCCGGCGAGATGCTGATTGCCGCTGAACAGCACGGCTGGGACAAGAACGCGATCGTCGGCGACCTGCCCGAACTGCTCAGTGAGCAGGTACAGCGCCCGGCCTGTGACCGCCACGTATTTTTCCGTTCCATCGGCCTGGGCCTGGAAGACATCGCCCTGGCCAATGCCCTCTGGAGACTGTTATGAGCCATGCCGACTTCATCATCATCGGCGGCGGCATTGCCGGCGCGTCCACGGGTTTCTGGTTGTCGCCCCATGCCAAGGTGCTGGTACTGGAGCGTGAATCCCACCCGGCCTATCACTCCACCGGACGCTCGGCCGCGCTCTACACGGCGGCGTATGGCACCCCGCAGGTGCGTGCGTTGACCCAGGCCAGCCGCGCGTTTTTCGATAACCCGCCGCCAGGTTTCTGCGAGCATCCCCTGCTGACGCCGCGCGGCGAAATGACCGTGGACTTCAACGGCGACGCTGCCGAATTGCAGGCCCAGTACCTGAGCGCCAAGGCCACGGTGCCCCAGGTCGAACGGCTTACGGCGGATGAAGCCTGCGCGCGCCTGCCGATCCTGCGCCGGGAAAAAGTCCATGGCGCGCTGTATGACCCGACCGCCAGCGACATCGACACCGACGCCCTGCACCAGGGCTATCTGCGCGGTATCCGACGCAATCAGGGCGAAGTGCGCACCGACAGCCATGTACTGGGCTTGAGCCGTGACAGCGCGGGACTCTGGCACGTAAACACCCAGGACGGGACCTACACCGCGCCGATCATCATCAACGCCGCCGGCGCCTGGGCCGATCATATCGGCGGGCTGGCGGGCGCCGCGTCCATCGGCCTGCAACCCAAGCGGCGCTCGGCATTTATCTTCGCCGGCCCCGAAGGCGTGGACAGCCATGCCTGGCCGATGCTGGTGGCCCTCGACGAAGCCTTCTACATGAAGCCCGACGCCGGCATGTTCCTCGGCTCGCCGGCGAATGCCGACCCGGTGGAGCCCCAGGATGTACAGCCCGAAGAGCTGGACATCGCCATGGGCATCTACCAGATCGAAGAAGCCACCACCCTGAGCATCCGCCGCCCGACGCGCACCTGGGCCGGCCTGCGCAGCTTTGTGCACGATGGTGATTTGCTCAGCGGCTTCGACCCGCTGGTGCCCGGCCTGTTCTGGGTCGCGGCGCAAGGCGGTTATGGGATCCAGACCTCCCCCGCCATGGGCCAGGCCAGTGCGGCGCTGGTGCGCGGTGAAGCGTTGCCGGAGGCACTGACACGGTTCGGCCTGGACGCTGGTATGCTCTCCCTCGCCCGCCTGGAGCCCCATTGATGAACAGCGCCGAACACGAAAAAGTCCTGCAGAATTTCCGTGCGATTGCCGATGCAATCGCCACGTTGTTCTTCCCCCACGCCGAAGTGGTGCTGCATGACCTGCGCACGCAAAAAGTCGATTACATCGCCAATAACCTGTCCAAACGAGGCATTGGCGACGACTCGGCGCTGGAGGACATGCTCAGCGCCGACGTCAGCGACGTGAATATCGGCCCCTACGAAAAGCTCAATTGGGATGGCCAGAAAATCCGCAGCCTGAGCACCGTGCTGCATGACCACACAGGTCGGCGGCTGGCGGTGCTGTGCATCAACCTGAATATCTCACTGTTCGAAAACGCCAAGGCCGCGCTGGACCTGTTCCTGTCGCCGAGCAAGCTGATCCCGCAACCGGACTCGCTGTTTCGCGATGACTGGCAGGAGCGTATCAACACGTTCCTGCATGCCTGGATGCGCGAGCGCCAGCTGAGCCTGAACCTGCTCACCCGTGACCACAAGCGTGAGCTGGTACTGGCGCTGCATGCCGAAGGCGCATTCAAGGGCAAGAGCGCCTCGAACTATGTGGCCAATGTGCTGGGCATGGGGCGGGCCACGGTCTACAAGCATTTGAAGGAGCTCAAGGGCTGATCAAATGTGGGAGGGGGCTTGCCCTCTCCCACCACATTTTGCCCGCGCAGGACGCTCAATCGCCGTAGATGTCGGCCTTGAAGTACTGCTGTGAAATCTTCTGGTATTCCCCACTGGCACGAATGCCGTCGATGGCGCTGTTCAGTTCGCTGACCAGCGCAGTATTGCCTTTGCGCACCGCGATCCCGGCGCCCTCGCCCACGTATTTCGGGTCCTTGAGTTCCGGGCCGACAAACCCATAGCCCTTGCCCCGAGGCATCTGCAAAAAGTCATTCAAGGGAATGGTGTCGGCGAAGATCGCGTCCAGCCGGCCTGCCGCCAGGTCCATGTAGATCTCTTCGTTATTGCTGTAGCGCTTGACGTTGATGCCCTTGGGTTCGAACACCTCGGTGGCGTAACGGTCGGTGGTGGTGGCGCGCTGCACACCCACGGTCTTGCCCTTGAGGCTGGCGTACTGGTCATCCACCACGGCACCGTCCTTCATCACCAGGCGCGACGAGGTGAAGTAGTACTTGCGGGAGAAATCCACCGACTTCCTGCGATCGTCATTGATGGTCATGGACGACAACGCCATGTCGATTTTCTTCACCTTGAGGGAAGGAATCAGACCGTCGAATTCACCTTCGACCCACACACACTTGACCTTCATCTGCGCACACAGCGCATTGCCGATGTCGTAGTCGAAGCCGACGATCTTGCCCTCTTCGGTCTTGGACGCAAACGGTGGGTAAGCCGCTTCGATGCCGATGCGCAGGGTTTTCTCGGCGGCCAGCAGGGGGCTGGAGGCGATCAGGCCCAAGGCCAGGGCGGTGATGAGAGGGAGTTTCTTCATGGTCGTGTCTCGCGAGTTGTTATTGGTTTTGGCAAGCGTGAAGAAAAAGCTGGAACGGGATCTTTTGTACTTATAAGTCCATACTGGACTTTTACGTATCACCCGTCAATCACCACTCGCCAGCCCTTATCGCCCATGATTTTTTTGCACAACGCTCCGGTGTTTTTGAGCGTTTTGCTCTTATTTATGCGTGCCTATACTCGGTCCAGCCTCTCGATGCACCCGAGGGGTCAGTCCCCACAACAATAATTAAGGACACCGACCATGACCCAGTCCTTCCTGGCTGCCCGGGATTTCCTGCTCGCGCACCGCACCGACTACGCCACCGCCGCCCGGGATTTTCGTTGGCCACAGCTGAGCGAATTCAATTGGGCCCTGGACTACTTCGACGCCATGGCCGAGGGCAATGCCGCCGACGCGCTGTGGATCGTCGAAGAGGACGGCAGCGAGCAGCGCTACAGCTTCCAGCAACTGGCCGCGCGTTCCAACCAGGTGGCCAACCACCTGCGCGCCCTCGGTGTGCGGCGTGGCGAGCGCGTGCTGCTGATGCTCGGCAACGATGTGGCGCTGTGGGAAACCATGCTGGCGGCCTTCAAGCTCGGCGCCGTGGTGATCCCCGCCACCGCCCTGCTCAACCCCGTCGACCTGCACGACCGCATCGAGCGGGGCCAGGTCCGCCACCTGGTGGTCGGCGCGGCGCATGTCGGCAAGTTCGAGGGCCTGGGCGAGGGTTGCAGCCGCGTATGCGTGGGGGCGGCGCCGACTGGCTGGGTCGCGCACAGCGCCGCCTTCGAATACCCCGAGCGGTTCGAGGTCGAGGGCCGTACCTTGGCCACCGACCCAATGCTGCTGTATTTCACCTCCGGCACCACTTCAAAACCGAAGATGGTGCTGCACAGCCACCAGAGCTACCCGGTCGGCCATCTGTCGACCATGTACTGGATCGGCCTGCAACCCGGCGACCTGCACCTGAACATCTCCTCGCCGGGCTGGGCCAAGCATGCCTGGAGCTGCCTGTTCGCACCGTGGAATGCCGGCGCCTGCATCTTTATCCATAACGTCGCGCGGTTCAGTGCCCAGGCGTTGCTCGGCGCGCTGGAGCAGTACCGGGTGACCAGCCTGTGCGCGCCGCCCACGGTGTGGCGCATGTTGATCCAGGAAGACCTGGCCAGCTACAAATCGCGCCTGAACCTGCGCGAACTGGTGGGCGCCGGTGAACCGCTGAACCCGGAGATCATCGAGCAGATCCAACAGGCCTGGGGCCTGCCCCTGCGCGACGGCTTCGGCCAGTCGGAAACCACCGCCCTGGTCGGCAATACGCCGGGCCAGTTGCTCAAGCCAGGCTCCATGGGCCGCCCGTTGCCGGGCTACCAGGTGGCTCTGCTGGACGCCGACGGCGTGCCGGGCACCGAGGGTGAAGTCGCCCTGCCCCTGGATATACGCCCACTGGGCCTGATGCTCTGCTACGAAGACAGTCCGGAGAAAACCGCCGAGGTGATGCGCGACGGTTACTACCGCACCGGCGACACCGCGCAGATCGACGCCGACGGCTACATCACCTTCGTGGGGCGCGCCGACGACGTGTTCAAGGCCTCCGACTACCGGATCAGTCCCTTCGAGCTGGAAAGCGCACTGATCGAACACCCGGCAGTGATGGAAGTGGCCGTGGTACCCAGCCCAGATCCGTTGCGCCTGGCGGTGCCCAAGGCGTTCCTGATCCTGGCCCATGACGCCCCGGGCAGTGCCGCGCTGGCACGCCACATCCTTGAGTTCGCCCGCGAGCATCTGGCGCCCTACAAGCGGGTGCGGCGGATCGAGTTTGTCAGCGAATTGCCCAAGACCATTTCCGGCAAAATCCGCCGGGTGGAGTTGCGACAGATGGAGGTGGTGCGGCGCCAGAGCGGCACACGGGGTGAACAGGAGCACTTCGAAGAAGATTTCAGCTAAAAAAAGCCCGGTGACGCAAATCACCGGGCAAAACGAAGCGACCAGCTTCAGAAACGCGGTTTGACGGTCTTCCAATCCGGTTGGTAGCGCTGCATCTGCTTCACGTCGTCGCGCTGGCGAATGCCGCAGCTGAGGTATTGGTCATGCAGCTTGCCCAGTTGATCAGGGTCCAGCTCCAGGCCCAGCCCCGGTGCGCGGATGATCTTCACGCAGCCGTCGACGATTGGCAGTTTGCCGCCCTTGATCACTTCTTCGTCCGGTTCTTGCCAGGGGTAGTGGGTGTCGCAGGCATAGTCGAGGTTGGGCACCGACGCGGCCACGTGGGCCATGGCCATCAGGCTGATGCCCAGGTGTGAGTTGGAGTGCATCGACACACCCAGGCCAAAGGTCTGGCACATCTTCGCCAATACCTGGGTGTCGCGCAGGCCGCCCCAGTAATGATGGTCGGCGAGCACGATCTGCACGCTGTCCAGGGCCACGCTGCGGCGGAACTCGTCAAAATCGGTGACCACCATGTTGGTCGCCAGGGGCAGGCCGGTGCGTGTGTGCAGCTCGGCCATGCCTTCCAGGCCGGGGGTCGGGTCTTCGTAATACTGCAGGTCATCGCCGAGCAGTTCGGCCATGCGAATCGAGGTTTCCAGGGACCAGTTGCCATTCGGGTCAATGCGCAGCGGCACACCGGGGAAGGCCTTTTTCAAGGCCTTGATGCATGCCACTTCATGCTCAGGGTCCAGCGCACCGGCCTTGAGCTTGATGCTTTTGAAACCATAGGTGTCGATCATCCGCCGCGCCTGGGCGACGATCTGTACTTCGTTGAGGGCTTCGCCCCAACTGTCGGGTTTATAGGGCGAGTCGATGTGCTCGGCATACTTGAAGAACAGGTAGGCGCTGAACGGGATCCGGTCGCGGATCGCGCCGCCCAGCAGGTCCACCAGCGGCACATTCAATGAGTGCGCCTGCAGGTCGAGAAACGCCACCTCAAACGCCGAATAGGCATTGCTCACCGCCTTGCTCGCATGGGAACCGGGGGCCAGTTCGGCGCCGGCAATGCTTGCGGGTTTGTGCGCCGCCACGGTGGCCTGCACGATGGCGCGCAGGTGGTTGAGGTTGAACGGATCGAGGCCGATCAGTTGGTCCTTGACCTGTTGCTGGATCGCCAGCGCCGGGGCATCGCCGTAGCTCTCGCCAAGGCCGATGTAGCCGGTGTCGCTCTCGATTTCGATGATCGAGCGCAGCGCAAAGGCTTCGTGGATACCGCTGGCGTTGAGCAGCGGCGGGTCGCGAAACGCGATGGGGGTGACGGTGACGCGGACGATTTTCAAGAGGCGGCTCCCTGTGGGCCTGGACGCAAGGCGTGATGATGAGTAGTCGGTTTGGAGGTGGGCGGCACACCGGGCCGTGGTGCGGTGCGCGCAAAGAACACCACCACCGCGGCCACCAGCGAGGTCGCGGCCAGGCCGTACAGCCCGCCTTCAATCGAACCGGTGGTCTGCTCCAGCAGGCCGAAGGTGGTGGGTGCAACAAAACCGCCGAGGTTGCCGACCGAATTGATCAAGGCAATCACCGCCGCGGCGATGCGCGCATCCAGGTAACCCTGGGGGATCGGCCAGAACAGCGCCGAGGCGGCCTTGAAGCCAATCGCGGCAAAACAGATGGCGACAAACGCAAACACCGGCCCGCCGGTGGTGGACATGAACATGCCGACGGCGGCGATCACCAGCATCAGCGCCACCCACGCCTGCTGGTGTTTCCACTTGCTCGCCAGGGCAGCGAACCCATACATGGCGACGATGGAAATCAACCACGGGATCGAGTTGAACAACCCCACCTGGAAGTCGCCCAGGTTGCCCATTTTCTTGATCATGCTCGGCAGCCAGAACGTGGCGCCGTAGATGGTCAGGGCGATGGAAAAGTAGATAAAGCAGAACAGCGCGATCTGTTTGTCGGCCAGCAGCTTGAACATCGACGGCCGCACGCTCCGGGTGGCTTCGCGGGCCGTTTGCTCAAGCGCGATGGCCGTCACCAGCGCGTGTTTTTCTTCGGCGCTGAGCCACTTGGCCTGATGGGGATGGGACTGCAACCAGAACCACACAAACCCGCACAACAGGATGGAGGCAAAGCCCTCGATCAGGAACATCCACTGCCAGCCATGCAGGCTCAAGCCGCTGACGTTGAGCAACGCCCCCGACACCGGCCCGGAAATCACCGAGGCGATGGCCGAACCGCTGAGGAAAATCGCCATCGCCTTGCCGCGCTCGGCGGCCGGCAACCATTGGGTGAAGTAGTAGATGATGCCGGGGAAAAAACCGGCTTCGGCCGCGCCGAGCACGAAGCGCAGGATATAGAAGCTGGTTTCGCCTTGGACAAAGGCCATGGCCATCGCGGCCGCGCCCCAGGTGAACATGATGCGCGTCAACCAGGCTCGTGCGCCGTAGCGCTGCAGCAACAGGTTGGACGGTACTTCGAAGATCGCGTAACCGATGAAGAACAGCCCGGCGCCCAAACCATAGGCGGCGGCGCCAATGCCCAGGTCGGTCTCCATATGGCTGCGCACAAAGCCGATATTGACCCGGTCGATGTAATTGACGATGAACATCACCACGAACAACGGCAGTACATGGCGCTTGACCTTGGCGGCTGCGCGGGCGAGCACGCTCGGGTCGGGCGGATTCTGGACGGTATCCAAGGGCAACTCCCACTCATTGTTTTTTTTAGGGACGCACCGATGATGGACGCCGGGGATTGTTCCCGTCTAATCTAACTTGGCATTCGATTGATACCTGGATTAGATCAATGTTCGAACTGACGCAACTGCGCTGCTTCACAACCGTGGCCACCGAGCTGAATTTTCGCCGCGCCGCCGAACGCCTGAACATGACCCAGCCGCCCCTCAGCCGGCAGATCCAATTGCTCGAACATCACCTGGGCGTGGAGCTGTTTACCCGCACCACCCGCAGCGTGGCCCTCACCGCCGCCGGGCGCGCATTTTTCATCGAGGCCCAGAACCTGCTGGAGCGCGCCCAGCAGGCAGCCGTGACCGCACGGCGTTTTGCCGAGGGCGATATCGGCACGGTGAATATCAGCTTCGTCGGCAGCGCGGTGTATGAGTTTTTGCCCAGGGTCATCGCCGAGGCACGGCTCAAGCAGCCCCAGGTCAGGATCGACCTCTCGGAGATGAACACCTACCAGCAATACGAAGCCCTGCGTGCGCGGCGCATCGACCTGGGTATCGTCCGCGCGCCCTTGCTGGAACCCGGTTATGCCACCGAATGCCTGGTGCGCGAGCCCTTTGTGCTGGCGGTACCGAGCAGCCATCGACTGGCCAGTGCCGACAGCGTCAGCGTCCACGACCTCGACGCCCAGCCGTTCCTGATGTATGCCCATGCGGCCTACCCGCCGTTCAATGAACTGCTCACCGGCCTGCTGCGCTCGGCCCGTGTCGCCCCCGAATACGTACAGTGGCTGGGCTCGTCCCTGACCATCCTGGCCCTGGTCAACGCGGGCATGGGCTTGGCGCTGGTACCGCGTTGCGCCAGCAGCGTGGTGTTCAAGAACGTGGTGTTTCGCGATATCGACCTGGGCGAAGGCGCACAGAGTGAACTGCACCTGATCTGGCGCGAGAACAATGACAACCCGGCGTTCGCGATGTTGCTGGAGGGGATTCGCAGTGCGGTGCGTGACGGCTGGGCGGACTGACTGCAGGAGCAGGCTTGGACGACATCAAGGCCTTGCTGCAATCCACCCATCGCCACCAAACAACTGTGGGCTTGCTTCCGATAGCGGAGTGTCAGTCACTGTAGAGGTCGACTGACCCACCGCCGTCGGAGCAGGCCGCCCTCGCCTCACGCCACCTTGAACCGATTGACCAGCCGCTGCTGGTGCTCGGCCAGGCGTGCCAGTTCCTGGCTGGTGATTGCGGTTTGCTCGGCGCCGGCACTGACCTGGATGACCAGGTCGTTGATCTCGTTGACGTTACGGTTGATGTCTTCTGAAACCGCACTCTGCTCTTCAGCCGCCGAGGCGATCTGCAGGTTGCGATCACTGATACTGGCCACACCTTCGGCGATCTCCAACAACAATTCACCCGCACGCTCGACCTTGCGCGCGCCGTCCTGGGCCTTGCCCAAGGTCTCCTGCATGGACGAACTCGCCCGATCGGAACCACTTTGCAGATTGCTGATCATCTGCTGAATATTCCCCGTGGACTCCTGGGTCTTCTGCGCAAGTACCCGTACCTCGGACGCCACCACGGCAAATCCGCGCCCATGATCCCCTGCCCGCGCCGCTTCGATGGCCGCGTTCAAGGCCAGCAGGTTGGTTTGCTCGGCAATGCCGCGAATGACGTCGAGCACGGAGGAGATCCCATCGCTCTCCTGTTTGAGCTCGCCAATGATCAGCGCGGTGTCCTCGGCCTGCCCGGAGAGCTGGCGGATCAGGGTGATGGTGCCTTCGATCTCGGCACGTCCTTGGGTGGTGCTGGTATTGACCCGTTGCGACAGTTGCGCCGCATCGTTGGTGCTGTGCGCCACCTCGCGCACGGTGGCGCTCATCTGGTTGATCGCCGTGGCCACCAGTTCAGTGCTTTGGCGCTGCTGCTCGACGCTTTGGCTGGTCTGCATCGTCACCGTGGAAGACTCCTCCGCCGCCGTTGCAACCTGTGCGGTGGCGTTGCCGATTTCCTGCACCACGCCACTGATCTCTTGCGCCATGCGGTTGAGGTTGCGAGAGATCTGACCGAATTCATCCTTGCTGTCATAAGTCGCCCGCGCGCTGAGATCGCGCTGTGCCAGGTCATTGAGCACGCGGTTGAGGTCGCGCACCGCCGAATCGATCATGCGGATGATCAGCCAGGACAACACCGCCACCGCCAGCAGGGACACGATCACCGCGCCAACTGTCAGCCACAGGGCGCGGCGGGCGTCATCCCGCTCGTGCATCGCCAGGCTGCTGACACTTTGGCCCAGGGCTTCCTCCACTTGGCTCATCAGGTCAATGCGTTGGGTAGAGGTTTCAAACCAGGCTTCGGGTTTGATCCCCAGCGCCTGCCCCATCGGCACCTCAAACGCCAGGCGCTGCAACTTGGCGACTTCGACGGCGGCAGGTTGCTGCATTTGCGTATCGAACTGCGCAAGCGACGCCGCGGGTGCCTTGCGCCGGAATGCATCGTAATAGGCGCCGAACTCGCCCAGGTTGCGGCTGAAGCGCGACAACAGCGCTTCATCGAAATGCCCCTGGGCGAAGACCAGGCCCAGCACCACGCGCTCGCGCCCGGCCCGCTCTTTCATTTCGATAAATTGATTCAGGGCCCCCAGGGCGTAGACGATGGTCGCGTTGTTGACGCTCGCTTCCAGGGAATGGGTGTAACCGGTCAGCACTTGAATGATCTCGGTATACCGTGCGCCGGATTCGGTGCTGTTGATACTCAGCTTATCGACCTGCCCACGCATCGCCGGCAACTGGTCCAGGGCCCGCAGGACGTTGTCCAGGTTCGCACCACCGGAGGTGGACAAACCGCGCACCACCTCGACGGCCGCGCTGGAGTCCCTGCGCATCTGCACCATCCGCTCGCCCATGGACTTGCCGCCACTGCCGAGGAACACGCCACTGGCACCGCGCTCGCGCTGCAAGGTGGTAATCAATTGGCTCAACTTCTGCGCAGTGGCACTGGCCATCACCGTGGTGTTCATGTCACGCAGCGTTTTGTAGTTGTCCACCACAAACACGCCGGCCAGGGTCAGGAACCCGAGCATGGGCAGCAGCAGAATCAACAACAGTTTCAGACGCAGCGGAGCGTTCTTAAGCATTTCCCTAAAGCCTCATGTCCATGGATCAGACTGGCGCCTGTCACGCCAAGATAGTGGCGCCATAATATCATCCATGAAAACGGCGCTACCGCTCTCGGACGGCCATCTGGAGCCAATAGGGGGTTGTACTGACCCAGATCAATAAACCCTCACAAACCAATCGGCTGCCGGCCCCTGTGTTGATCGAGCACCTTGCCTGACTGACTCAATCCTCTCGAATACTTGCCTGATCCTCCGAATGTTCGGTTTTTTCGTAGATGGCCCTTGTGCCCTGATCTAGAGTTCGACAATGGGCGCCCATCGCCTTTCTTATAAGAAACACGCTATCCCGACCGATGATCAGCAGGTGAGCCAGCCATGGAATTACGCATCAATCAAAAGACCTATCAGGTCGACGCCGACGCCGACACGCCGCTGCTGTGGGTGATCCGCGATGACCTGGGGCTGACCGGCACCAAGTACGGCTGCGGCCTGGCCCAATGCGGCGCCTGCTCGGTGCTGGTGGACGGCAATGTCGTGCGTTCGTGCGTCACGCCGGTGGCCGGGGTGGTCGGGCGTGAGATCACTACCATCGAGGCCATCGAAGCCGATGCAGTGGGCAAGCGGGTGGTCAGTGCCTGGGTCGAACATCAGGTGGCGCAATGCGGTTACTGCCAGTCCGGGCAGGTGGTGGCAGCCACCGCGCTGCTCAAGCACACCCCCGCGCCGACCACTGCGCAGATCGACGCGGCCATGGTCAACCTGTGCCGCTGCGGCACCTACAACGCCATCCATGCCGCCATGCATGACCTGGCCGCCGGGAAGGAGAGCGCCTGATGAACACGCCATCCGTCATCCCCGGCCTCACCCTGGGCGAGCCGATCAACCTGTCGCGTCGCCGCTTCCTCGCTAGCACGGCGGTGGGTGCACTGGTCATCGGTTTTGGCCTGCCACTGGGTTCGGCCCGGGTGCAGGCCGCTGCCGCCACAGAACGCGGCACCCAGGTGCCGGCGTTCCTGGAGATTCGCCCGGACGGTACGGTGCGCCTGCTCAGCCCCTTTATGGAAGGCGGCCAAGGTACCCACACCGCCATGGCGCAGATCGTCGGCGAAGAGCTGGATGCCGACCCCGCCACCTTTATCGTCGAAGCCGCACCACCCGGTGAGGCCTACGTGGTGATGGAGAACGGCATGCGCATAACCGGCGGCAGCATGTCGGTGCGCATGAGCTACCCGGTCATGCGCCGCCTGGGCGCCCTAGCCCGCGCCATGCTGTTGCAGGCCGGCGCCGAGCAGCTCGGTGTGCCGGTGGCCCAACTGACCACCCAACCCGGCCGCGTGGTGCACACCGCCTCCGGGCGCTCCCTGGGCTACGGCGAGTTGGCCGGCCGCGCCCTGGACATGCCGGTGCCCGACCCGGCCGGCATCACCCTGCGCGACCCGAGCCAGTTCCGCTGGATCGGCAAGCCGGTCAAGCGCCTGGATGCCTATGACAAATCCACCGGCAAGGCGCAGTACAGCATCGACATCAAGGTCGACGGCATGCTCCACGCCGCCGTGCAGCACGCACCGCGCCTGGGCATGACCGTAGGCAGCCTGCGTAACCAATCCCAGGTCGAAGCCATGAAAGGCGTGCACTCCGTGCACGTGCTGCCCGGCGCTGTGGCCGTGGTGGCCGAACGCTGGTGGCACGCCAAGCGTGCGGTGGAGGCGATCCAGGTCGACTGGCAGGAACCGACGGCCGACTCAAAAGTGCGTGGCATGCCCGCTGATTTTTCCAGCGACGGCTTTCGCGATTTCCTCGCGGCCCAGCAAGGCCCGGCGCGTGACGACGAGAACGAAGGCGATGTGGCCGGCGCGTTGAAAAACGCCAAGACCCAGGTCGAAGCCACCTACCACAACCAGTACCTCAACCATGGGCAACTGGAGCCACCGTCAGCCCTGGCGCGCTTCAACCCCGACGGCTCGCTGGAGATCTGGCTGCCCAACCAGGCGCCCGATCTGTTCCGCGCCGACATCGCCAAGCGCGCCGGGCTCGACCCCACGCAGGTGACCCTGCACTCGCCGCTGCTGGGCGGTTTTTTCGGCCGGCACTTCCTGTATGACTCGGCCAGCCCCTACCCCCAGGCGATTGCATTGGCCAAGGCGGTGGGCCGTCCGGTCAAGTTGATCTGGAGCCGTGAGGAAGAGTTCCTGCGCGACGTGTTGCGCCCGGTGGCGGTGGTCAAGTTCCGCGCCGCGCTGGACGCCGACGGACTGCCGGTGGCGATCGAAGCGGTGAGCGCCACCGAAGGCCCTACCGAGGCCATCGCCGGCAAGCAGGGCGAAAAACTCGACCCCACCGCCCTCGAAGGGTTGTCGGGCAAGAGCTACGCCATCCCCAACAAACGCATCGCGCAGATCTACGTCAAGGGCCCGGCCATGCTCGGCTACTGGCGTTCTGTGGGCAATTCGCTGAATGACTTCTTCTACGAAGCGTTCCTTGATGAGCTGGCGGACAAAGGCGGCCGCGATCCCTATGAGCTGCGCCTGCACCTGCTGCGCGACAACCCACGGCTGACCACCCTGCTCAAGGCCGTGGGCGAGTTGTCCGGTGGCTGGAAACGGGGCCCCTACACTGCCGAAGACGGCACCCGGCGCGCCCGTGGCGTGGCCATGGCTTCGCCGTTCGGCTCCCACGCGGCGGTGATCGCCGAAGTGTCGCTTGAAAACGGCCAGGTCAAGGTTCACCACATCTGGGAAGCCATCGACCCCGGCAGCATCGTCAACCCGGCGATTGTGCAAGCTCAGGTCAATGGCGCGGTGGCCTTGGGCTTATCGCAGACATTGCTGGAGGAAGCGGTGTACGTGGACGGTAAGCCACGGGCACGCAACTACGACCTTTACCCGATCCTGCCGCCCTCACGGATGGCGCAGGTGCACGTAAAGATCGTCGAGAGTGGCGAGAAGATGGGCGGCATCGGTGAGCCTCCGCTCCCCGCTGTGGCGCCAGCCGTGGTCAATGCGGTAGCGCAGTTGACCGGCCAGCGTGTTCGCAGCCTGCCATTAAGCCGACACACCTTCAGCTAACCGAGCGAGACCGCCCATGAACAACCGTCGATTCGCAAGAACCGCAGGCTGGCTGGTGCTGCCCTGCCTGGTCGCCGCCGGCCTGCTGGCCTGGTACGTCACCCGCCAGCCCGCCACACCGTTTGAGCAGGAACAGGCCGCCAGCGTCGACCCCGCACAGGTCAGTCGCGGCGAGTATGTCGCCCGCCTCAGTGACTGCGTCGCCTGCCACAGCCTGCCGGGCAAGGCGCCCTTCGCCGGGGGCCTGGAAATGGCCACGCCGCTGGGCGCCATTCACGCCACCAACATCACCCCGGACCGCACCCACGGCATCGGCACCTACAGCCTCGCCGACTTCGACCGTGCAGTGCGCCACGGCGTTGCACCGGGCGGCCGCCGGCTCTACCCGGCGATGCCCTACCCGTCTTACGCCAAGCTCAGCGACGACGATATCCGCGCGATGTATGCGTTCTTCACGCAAGGCGTACAACCGGCCAACGAGCCCAACATCCCCAGCGATATTCCCTGGCCGCTCAATCTGCGCTGGCCCATCGCCTTGTGGAACGGCCTCTTCGCGCCGACCGCCACTTACGCCGCCAAACCCGACCAGGACGCACTGTGGAACCGTGGCGCCTACATCGTCCAAGGCCCTGGTCACTGCGGCAGCTGCCACACGCCGCGCGGCCTGGCCTTCAACGAAAAAGCCCTGGACGAGTCCGGCAAGCCGTTCCTCGCCGGCGCCCTGCTCGACGGCTGGTACGCTCCGAGCCTGCGCCAGGACCCCAACACCGGCCTGGGGCGCTGGAGCGAGCCGCAGATCGTGCAATTCCTCAAGACCGGGCGCAACGCCCATGCGGTGGTCTATGGCTCGATGACCGAAGCCTTCAACAACTCCACGCAGTTCATGGAAGACGCCGACCTGGCCGCCATCGCCCGTTACCTCAAGTCACTGCCCGGCGACCCACAGCGTGACGGCACGCCCTGGCAATACGTAGCCGCCGATACACGCCAGGACGTCCCCGGCGCCTACACCTACGCGACCCGCTGCGCCTCCTGCCATGGCCTTGACGGCAAGGGCCAGCCCGAATGGATGCCACCCCTGGCCGGCGCCACCTCGGCATTGGCCAAGGAAAGCGCCTCGGCGATCAACATCACCCTCAACGGCTCGCAGCGAGTAGTCGCCGCCGGCGTACCGGACGCCTACCGCATGCCGGCGTTTCGTGAGCAACTGTCCGATGCGGAAATCGCCCAGGTGCTGACCTACGTGCGCAGCACCTGGGGCAACCACGGGGAGGCGGTCGACGCCAAGGCAGTCGGCAAGCTGCGCGGGCATACCGACCCGGCCAGCAGCAGTCCGATTATTTTGCATATGCGTTGAAGGTAGCGTCCCGACCTTTTCCCCGGCGTGGGCAGTGAAATGAGCATGCCGGGGGAATAAGGGTTGATGTGAACAAACTTAGTATTGATCCGGCCCCGCGAACGTTGATCTGTCCGATTACTCACCTGTTCAAGCTCGCCTCTTCCGACAATCAAAACAGAATCCTTCTACGTAACGGATTAACCATTACGCACGGAAATATGTTGGCAACCTCAGCAAGATCGAGACCCAACTGACCGAGCGGAACATGGCAAATTCATACTACCGCTATTTATGGCTGGCCATCTTCCTGACTGACGGTTCCTTCAACCGCTTTTTCATACATATAAAGTATGCATAATGAAGACGTTCAGGATTCAATACGATGAGGCAAAAAACATCGCCAATCAGCAGAAGCACAAGGGCATAAGCCTGGCGGAGGCAGAGCCGGTGTTCAACGATGAGATCGCCCTGACGATACAAGACCACGATCACGATGAAGAGCGCTGGGTGACCATGGGCACTGACGCGAGGGGACGAATTTTGGTAGTGACATACACTTACCGCGATCCGAATTTCGTACGCGTTATCAGCGCCAGGCTCGCATCAAAAAATGAACGGCGCCGTTATCTGGAGGCTTGAACAATGAAAGACGAATACGATTTCACCCACAGCAAACGCGGTGCTGTCGCCAGCAACAAAGGCAAGACCCGCATCACCATCATGCTTGACGATGCGGTAATCGATGCCGCCCGTGAACGCGCAGAAAGCGCCGGTACGGGCTATCAAACCGTGATCAACAATCTGTTGCGTCAGGCGTTGATTTCGCAACAAGCACACAATCTGGCGCCCGCCCCAAAGAAGCGGGCTAAAACCCTGCAAGTTATCAACAATGGCATTAGCCTTTCTGAGGTTGAAGCACTGGAACAACAACTCATCGCCGTCGCTGGCGAGTTGAATCGCGTGCTGGGCACAGCCAAACCGGCCGATTGACCAAGGTTTTCTGCGACCTACCCCAACTCCCGCTTGAGTGGCTAACGGTCCAGCTCCCCATCCCAGCGGGCAATGAACAGAGTGGCCACGCCGTTGCCGATCACATTGATCAGTGCGCCGCCTTCGGAGATAAACCGGTAGACGCCCAGTACCAGCACCAAACCTGCTGCCGGTATCACATAGATCGAGCCGAGGGTGCGGCCCGCACCCCGAACTAATTTGAACGAACCCCCACGTTTATCCATCAACACTGAAGGACCTATCAGACACGAGAACGGCTCGTGTCGCTCCTACGCGAGCTACGAACCCGGCGGCCTCGACCAGGCCCCTGCTCTCTTCGCTCGCACATGACGACCTTGGGGTGAAGGCCATGGCAGCGAATATGCGTGACGCGTCGAAACAAGCCGGCTGGGAAATTGAGCTGGCCACAAACACCGAACTCTTCTACGAGGCCGACCGCCTGGAAACACAGGCCTACGCCATCATAGGCAGCAGCCTGGCCGACGCCGGTGACTGGCTGCGCTTTACCGAAGCGAAACAGATAGCCGATGCAAAGCGCACCGAGGCGTATCAGGACCTGATGCGGATCCGGCGCGGCATGGAGGCTGCGCGCTCCGACTGAGGCCGCTCGGGGCGCTGCGGCAAGACAAAAAAACTACTCGTTCGAGTGGCTTTTCTGGATTTTCACAGCGCCTCAGGAAGAAAAAACCTCCGCGCGCTGCCGTGTTGTCTTTTTGTACCGGAGCGGCTGCTGCCAAGCCAACTGCGCCTGGACCTGTGCTACGGCCTCCAACACCCGCTGCGCCCAGTTTTCGTCCTGAGGGTCCACCACTACCACGCGAAAACCATGGTCATGGCCTTCACTGCGCACACCTTCGGAGTCATCCACATGCAGGTCGATGTCGAAGGCCGGGGGGAATTTCGAGGGTGCGTTCGACAGCCCGCGTGCCGTCAGGGCATGGTTGTGCAGCACGCTGTTGACCACGCCGTCGACGCGGATGCCGTAGAGCATCAGCCAGCGGCGGATATACGACGGCGTGCGACCGGACGAGGTGTAGACCCAGATGCTGCAGCCCTGGCGGCGTAGTTCGCGGGTCAGGGAACGCGTGCCGATCCGCAAGGGCTCACCCAGCCAACGATGCACGCAGGCCGGCAGCCGGCTCGGCTCGACGTCGCAGTGGTGGAGCTGGCAGGCCAGGGTGTCATCGATATCGAAGGAAATGCGGATGCGCGGACGCTGCTGCATCGGCAGGATGCGCTGGAGGGCCCGCCCTGCCCTGGCGAATAGGGGAGAACCGCTCATCAATAGCCTCCTTGAAAAACGGCTTGGCCCGGATCCTTGAGAAAAAACTTGTTCGGATCCGGCGCCTGTTCTTCCAGGAAGGCGGCGTATTTTTTCTTGATCTTGGGCAATTCGTACAACGCCTTGACTCCATGTTTGGCTGAGTTGCGGATCACCGACGAAGGGTTGAAGTAGCCCTCGGCGTTCTCCAGCGTCAGCACGAACGGCGGCAGGCCTGCACGCATCAGCAAATAGCTGACGATCAGCGAACCGCTGCGGTTGTTGCCTTCAATGAACAGCTGCGGCTTGCTGAGGATGCGTACATACACCCCGGCGGCGCGCTTCCAGACTGATTCACTGCGGTACGCGCAGTACCAGTTGTACAAGTCCTTGATGCCACCTTCGACATTGTTGAAGAAGTGTTCTTCGGTCGCCGCCAGGTGGTGTGCGTATTCCAGGCGCCGTGCCGGGTCGCTGCCACAGAGCACGGTGGCGTTGATCTCCAGCATCAGGTCCAGTTGCTGCAGGTCGAACAGGTCGACGCCCCGCGCCACATAGTCGTCAATCAGCGCGTAGCCTTCAAGCACGTTGTGCAGCACTTCGTCGGTCAACGGGTCGCGCGGCTCGGTAAAGTCCCGGCTGAGCTCGGCAAAGCGCTGTTGCACCTCACGCAGTGCGCGTTCAATCGCGGGCAAATCAAGGCGTCGTGTTGCAGGCATCGGCATTCCCATAAGCAGTTGAAAATACGGGAGCATCCCAGCTCCCGCAGGGGCATCAGCTGAACTTGCCGCTGATGTAGTCCCCGGTCATTTGTTCACGCGGGTTCTCGAAGATCTGCGCCGTCGGGCCCATCTCCACCAGGTAGCCGGTGCGCGTGCCCTGGGAAATATCCACCGAGAAAAACGCCGTGGTGTCGGCCACGCGGATGGCCTGCTGCATGTTGTGGGTCACCAGGGCGATGGTGTAGTCCTTCTTCAACTCGACCATCAGCTCCTCGACCCGGCGGGTGGCGATCGGGTCCAGCGCCGAGCACGGCTCGTCGAGCAACAGCACTTCCGGCTCGGTGGCGATGGCGCGGGCGATGCACAGGCGTTGCTGCTGGCCACCGGACAGCGACAGGCCGCTGACCTTGAGCTTGTCCTTGACCTCATCCCACAGCGCGGCGCCTTGCAGGGCGTGCTTGACGCGGTCGCCCAGGTCGCCCTTGTAGCGGTTCAGGCGCAGGCCGAAGGCGACGTTGTCGAAGATGCTCATCGAGAACGGGTTCGGCTGCTGGAACACCATGCCGATGTAGCGGCGCACGACCACCGGGTCCACGCCCTTGCCGTAGACGTCCTGGCCGAGGAAGTGCACATGGCCCTCGAAACGGAAGCCCTTGACCAGGTCGTTCATGCGGTTGAGGCTACGCAGCACGGTACTTTTACCGCAGCCGGAAGGGCCGATGAAGCCGGTGATCTTGTTCTTTTCGATCGGCACATGGCTGTCACGCACGGCCATGAAGTTGCCGTAGAAGATCTTGTCCAGCTTGCAGTCCATGACCACAGGCGCCTGGGTGACAAACGGAGCGGCTATTTGCGCAGTTGATACGTTCAAGATTCAGGTGCTCCCGTTTTCAATACTTTGGCTTGCCGAAGATACGGCTCACGATATTCACGACCAGCACGATCATTACCAGTACCAGCGACGCCGCCCATGCGAGTTCAAGCTGGTTGTCGAAGGGCATGCCGGAGAAGTTGTAGATCAGCACGGCCAGGGAGGCCGTCGGGTTCATCACCGCCAGGCTGCCGTCGTGGTAGATCCAGTAGTTGCTGAACAGCGCGGTAAACAACAACGGCGCGGTTTCGCCGGCGGCGCGGGCCACGGCGAGCATCACGCCGGTAAGGATTGCCGGCAGGCCGGTGGGCAGGACGATTTTCCAGATCACCTGGGAGCGGGTGCAACCCATGCCGTAGGCGGCGTCCTTCATGATCTTGGGCACCATGCGCATCGACTCTTCAGCCGTCAGCACCACGATCGGCAGCATCAGCACCGCCAGTGCCACGCCACCGGCCGGGGCCGAGTAGGTGCCGGTGGTCATCACCACCAGGGCGTAGGCGAATACACCCGCCAGGATGGAAGGCAGGCCGGTGAGCATCTTCGCGGCAAAACGCGCGGCGTTCGCCAGCTTGCTGTCCGGGCCCAGTTCGGCGAGGAAGATCGCCGCCATGATGCCGACCGGCACGGCGATGGCAGCGGCAATGCCGACCATCACGAAGGTACCGGCCATCGCGTTGCCGAAACCGCCGCCGGTCTCGAAACCGGTGGGTGGCAGCTCAGTGAACACTTCAAGGCTCAGGCGCGCACCGCCGCGGGTGATGAGCATGTAGAGCACGGAAATCAGCGGTACGCTGGCCAGCAGCGCGCCCGCCCAGACCAGGGTCGTCAACACCAGGCTTCGCAGGGCACGGCCTTCGAACCGGCGCTGCAGGCTGGGCATTGCGCCTGCGGGGGACGTCAGGTCGGTTGCAGCAGTGAGGTCAGTCATCACTTATTACCCCGTTGGGCGTACATCATGATCATGGAGCCGAAGATGTTGACGATCAGCGTGATCAACATCAGCACCAGTGCGGCGTACATCAATACTTCGATCTCGTTCGGCCCGGCTTCGGGGAAGTTCAGCGCCAGCAAGGCTGCCAGGGTGTTGGCCGGGGCGAACAGCGACAGCGAGATGTTGTTGGCGTTGCCCACCAGCATGGCCAGGGCCATGGTTTCACCGAGTGCGCGGCCCAGGCCCAAGACCAGGGAACCGAAGATGCCGGTGGCGGCGGACGGCACCATCACCTTGAGAATCGCTTCCCAGTGGGTGGTCCCCATGCCGTAGGCGGCCTGCTTGGTTTTCATCGGCACGGCGGTGAGCGCATCCTGCGACACGGCGGCGATGGTCGGCAAAATCATGATGGCCAGTACCAGCGCCGCCGGGAGCAACCCCGGCCCGCTCAGGGACGTGCCGAAAAAGGGGATCCAGCCAAGTTCAGTGTTCAACCATGCGGTCAACGGCCGGATCGCCGGGATGACCACGTAAATGCCCCAGAGGCCGTAAACGACGCTGGGGATGGCCGCGAGCAGTTCGACGATGGTACGAAACACCGCCGCCAGCTTCGCCGGCAAAAAATCCTGGGTGAGGAAAATCGCCATGCTGACGCCGAAAACACCTGCGATCAGCAACGCGATAAAGGCACTGTAGAGCGTGCCCCAGATGGCCGGCAGAATGCCGTACTTGCCTTGGTTGACATCCCAGACGCTGCCCAGCAGCACGTCAAACCCGTGCTTTTCCATGCCTGGAAGGGCCTTGCGCCCGACTTCGAACACCAGGGCAAACACCAACGCCAGCACCAGAACCACGCCTATTCGTGCAAGCGCACGGAAGGTGCGGTCAACCAGGAAATCCTTCGCAGAAGGTGGCTGGCAGGCAGAATCCGGGTTACCCGGTACGACAAACGGTGTGTTCATTGGCTGATTCCGGAACAGGGGGGTAACCCTCCCGGCCGGGCTGACAGCGCCCGCCGAGAGAGGCCTCACAAGCGTTACTGAATGTTGGCGGACGCTTTACGAACCTGATCGACCACCGACTTCGGCAGCGGGATATAGCCCATCGAATCGGCGATTTTCTGCCCTTCGGTCAGGCTGTACTCGACCATTTCACGCATGGCCTTGGCCTTGGCCGGGTTGCCGTTGTCCTTGCGGAAGATCATCCAGGTGTAGGACGTGATCGGGTAGGACTTGGCGCCGTCCGGGTCCGGCAGCCAGGCCACCAGGCTTTCCGGCATTTTCACCGCGGCCAGGGCTTCGGCACCGCTTTCGGCGTTAGGTACCACGTACTTGCCGGCCTTGTTCTGCAGCTGGGCAAAGTCAACCTTGGCCAGCTTGGCGAAGCCGTATTCGATGTAGCCAATCGCGCCTGGGGTCTGGCGTACGGTGGCGGTCACACCATCGTTCTTCGGCGACTTGATGAATTTGTCGCTGGCCGGCCAGTTGACGGTGTTGCCTTCACCCAAGTCTTTCTGGAATTGCGGGTTGATGGCCGCCAAGTGCTTGGTGAATACGGCCGTGGTGCCGCTGGAGTCTGCACGCACGACCACGGTGATCGGCATGTCCGGCAGTTTCAGGCCAGGGTTGGCGGCGACGATCTGCGGATCGTTCCACTTGGTGATCTTGCCCAGGAAGATGTTGGAGTACACATCCCGTGGCAACTTCAGCTCTTTAGGATTGCCCGGCAGGTTGAACGCCAGGACGATTTCGCCTGCGGTCATCGGCAGCAGCTGCACGCCTTCGGCGACCTTGGCGATGTCTTCGTCCTTCATGGCCGAGTCACTGGCGGCGAAGTCCACGGTTTTGTTCAGGAAGTCCTGTACACCCGCGCCACTGCCTTTGGACTGGTAGTCAACCGTGACGCCTTCGGTCTTCTTGCTGAAATCCTTGAACCAGGTGAGGTAGATCGGCGCTGGGAAACTGGCGCCAGAACCTGTCAGACGGACGTTCTCGGCAGCAAATACCGAGGTGGCACTTAGAGAAACCGCAACGGCGAGTGCAGCTGACTTCATCAGACGTTTCATTCAGGGAAATCCTTGTGATTACGGGCTCCCGGAACTTTGCAGCAGCTTTGTTACGCTTTTATGAAAATTGGGTGGCAAACCGCTATTTCGTCCCGTCTTTCCGCCACAGCCACGTATTTCGATGTAATTGGTTGGTAACAAAATGCGACTAAGACTTTGCCATCTCCCCCACGACGCGAGTGCCTCCCATGTCTGCAGTAGACGACGCCTTGATCCAGCGCATCCACCGAGAGCTCCTGGATCACAGTGACGAAGAGCTGGAACTGGAATTATCCGAAGACGGGCACGATCTCAACGCACTGTTCGACGAGCACGTCGAGGAAAGCCCCGAGAAGGCCGCGCGCAGGATTTACTTCAGCGAACTGTTCCGCCTGCAAGGTGAACTGGTGAAGCTGCAAAGCTGGGTGGTCAAGACCGGCGCCAAGGTGGTGATCCTGTTCGAGGGGCGCGATGCCGCCGGCAAAGGCGGTGTGATCAAGCGCATTACCCAGCGCCTCAACCCGCGGGTCTGCCGCGTCGCCGCCCTGCCCGCCCCCAACGACCGCGAACAGACGCAGTGGTACTTCCAGCGTTATGTCTCGCACCTGCCGGCCGCGGGTGAAATCGTGCTGTTCGACCGCAGCTGGTACAACCGCGCGGGTGTCGAACAAGTCATGGGCTTTTGCAACGAAGACCAGTACGAGGAATTCTTCCGCACCGTACCGGAGTTCGAACGCATGCTCGCCCGCTCCGGCATCCAGTTGATCAAATACTGGTTCTCCATTTCCGATCAGGAACAGCACCTGCGCTTTCTCAGCCGCATTCACGATCCGCTCAAACAGTGGAAACTCAGCCCCATGGACCTGGAGTCGCGCCGGCGCTGGGAGGCGTACACCAAGGCCAAGGAAGTCATGCTCGAGCGCACCCACATCGCCGAAGCGCCATGGTGGGTGGTGCAGGCCGACGACAAAAAGAAAGCCCGCCTCAACTGCATCCACCACCTGCTCGGGCAGATGCCTTATGAGGAAGTGGAACTGCCGGTGATCGAGCTGCCGCAACGGGTCAGGCAGGAGGACTACTCGCGCAATCCGACGCCGGTGGAAATCATCGTGCCTCAGGTCTATTAACGCAGGACGCAATAGATTCCCCAGTGGTGAGCGGGCATGGGCATCTACCCAACTTTATGGGCAGTCCGACCGACCTGTGGCGAGGGAACTAAAGCTTTTTGTAGGAGCGAGCTTGCTCGCGAAGAACTCAGGGCCACCGCGCTTATCGAGAATGAACGCGTTGCCTGGACGTTTTTCGCGAGCAAGCTCGCTCCTACAGTGCAACGGCCCATTCGCCATAACGTTTGCGCTTACGGTGCCGGCTCCACCTCCTTGAACACCAGCCCTTGGCTATCATCGTGCCACAGGTCTATTAACGCAGGACGCAATAAATTCCCCAGGGGTAGTTAAGAGCGAACACCGTACTTGTGGTGAGCGGGCTTGCCCCGCGCTGGGCTGCGCAGCAGCCCCAATAAGAACGCCGCAGTGTGCCAGACAGTCCGGGCTGTGTTTTGGGGCTGCTGCGCAGCCCAGCGCGGGGCAAGCCCGCTCACTACAAGGGTCCATTCGCCATAACGTTTGCACTTACGGTGCCGACTCCACATCCTTGAACACCAACCCTTGGCTATCATCGTGCCGCAGGTCTATTAACGCAGGACGCAATAAATTCCCCAGGGGTAGTTAAGAGCGAACACCGTACTTGTGGTGAGCGGGCTTGCCCCGCGCTGGGCTGCGTAGCAGCCCCAATAAGAACGCTGCAGTGTGCCAGACAGTTCCGGGGCTGTTGTTTTGGGGCTGCTGCGCAGCCCAGCGCGGGGCAAGCCCGCTCACTACAAGGGTCCATTCGCCAGAACGTTTGCGCTTACGGTGCCGGCTCCACCTCCTTGAACACCAGCCCTTGGCTATCACCCAGGGGTAGTTAAGAGCGAACACCGTACTTGTGGTGAGCGGGCTTGCCCCGCGCTGGGCCGCGTAGCAGCCCCAATAAGAACGCTGCAGTGTGCCAGACAGTTCCGGGGCTGTTGTTTTGGGGCTGCTGCGCAGCCCAGCGCGGGGCAAGCCCGCTCACTACGAGGGTCCATTCGCCATAACGTTTGCGCTTACGGTGCCGGCTCCACCTCCTTGAACACCAGCCCTTGGCTATCACCCAGGGGTAGTTAAGAGCGAACACCGTACTTGTGGTGAGCGGGCTTGCCCCGCGCTGGGCTGCGTAGCAGCCCCAATAAGAACGCCGCAGTGTGCCAGACAGTCCGGGCTGTGTTTTGGGGCTGCTGCGCAGCCCGGCGCGGGGCAAGCCCGCTCACTACAAGGGTCCATTCGCCATAACGTTTGCGCTTACGGTGCCGGCTCCACCTCCTTGAACACCAGCCCTTGGCTATCGCTGACCTGCCATGGGTTGGCAGCGCCGGTCTGGCTGAAGACCACGTGGTCGAAGCGTGAGTCTTTCAGTCCATCGATACGCGCCTTGGCCGCGCCGCGAAAGCGCACGCGCTCGAACACCAGGCCCTGATGGTAGGCGTTGTGCAAGGCATCACCCTTGACCTCAATCGCAGCCCCCTGGGCATTCTCGACGCTCACGTCGCTGACGCGGATATCCTTGAACTGCCCCGCGATGGTTGAGCGCTGATAGTCGAGCTTGGCGTTCGGGTCGTTGTAGTCGAGGGTAAAAATGAACGCCTGCTTGACGGTATTGCGGATCGCCGAGTCGCGGAATGTGACGTTGCGCGCGCCGCCGCCCATGAAGTTGGTGCTTTTCATGCGCAGCCCGGCATCGGTGCCGTCCGACACGTTGTCTTCGGCCAGGATGTTCTGGATCCAGGCGCCGGTGTGGCTGCCGGCGACCACCATGCCATGGCCCTTGCGGAAGTAGTTGTTGAAGATCCACGCGTCTTCCTGCGGCGGCTGGTGCACGGCGTCGGCACCGGTGCCCGCCGCAAAATTCACGCAGTCATCGCCGGTGTCGAAGAAGTTGTTGAACACCATCGCACCCTTGCTGTTGGCGAACTCGATGCCGTCGCCGTTGTTGGCGTCGTAGGTCGTGTGGGTGGTGTTGGCCAGCACCACGTTTTCGGTCTCCAGGTTCATGATGCCGTGGAATGCCGGGTTGACCACGGTGAAGCCGCCGTAGAAGACGTTCTTCACATTGCGCAGGGTAATCAGCGAGGAGCGCATCTGCCCGTAGGCGTCCTTGACGTTCATGCCGCGTGCCACGGCCTGTTCCACCTGCGCCTTGGCGAGGATGCCGTCCCGGGCATAGCGGGTATTGTCACTGGGCAGGTAGAACGGCAGTGCCTGGCCACGTTCGTCGACGACATCGGCGTTGCGCTTCCAGCCATTGCCATCGAGGGTGCCCTGGCCGACGATGCGGATGTTTTCGAATGACTGATGCTGGCGTGGATCGCGGGGCAACGCGTTGATCAGCGAGGCCGGGCGCACAGTGGTGGAATACGGGTACTGGATGTAGCCGGCCAGCGGGTAATCTTCGGCGCGCTCGGAGCCGAGCAGGGTCGCGCCTTCGGCGATCTCCAGGGTCATGTTGCTCTTGAGGTAGAGCGCGCCGCTTTTGTAGGTGCCTTCAGGCAGCAAGACTTTGCAACCGACGGTGCAGGCATCGATGGCGTTCTGGATCGCCAGGGTATCGAGATGGCTGCCGTCGCCTTTGGCGCCGTATTTTTTCACGTCAAATACCGCCGCAACCGGGGTGGTGCGTTGCAGCACCGGGGCGCTGTCGGCGGACTCTTTGCCGTTGCCGTCCACCGAACGCACAGTGAAGCGGTACGCCGTGTCAGGCTTCAGGCCCTGGGCGGTGAAGCTGTGAATGCCGATGCGATGATGAAAGTTGGCGGTGTCTTGCCGATAAAACTGGTCGATGTAGGGTTTGGCCGGTGACACCTGATCATTGTTGGCATTCGCGCTGCCCAGCAGCGTGCCGTTGGCGTAGACCCGGTAATCCTTGATGCCGGCATGCTCGGCAGGTTTTTCCCATACCAGGATGATTTGCCGGTCATCAAAGGCCAGCGTCGGTACCTGCAGTTTTGACGGGGCTTGCAGCGCCCATGACAGCGGGCTGCAACCGAGGACCACCAGGGCCAGCGCGCAACGCACCGGTCTTTTTTTCGAGGGTTGATACGGCATGTTGTTCTCCTTGTTTTTGCCGGTATTCACACCGAGGGGCGCTACATCTGCCGCCCGGTTTTTTCGAGGTAGTTGATAAGGCGGTTGCAGGAGCGGGCTTGCCCGCGAAACGCGTCAACGAACACACGCGTTACCGGGTGGCCCGAGTCGTCTGTGGTTTTTTCGCGAGCAAGCTCGCTCCTACAAGGGGCTTACTGGGCGCCCAATGCCTTGATCAGCACGTCCAACTGCTCCACTTCTTGAGGCAGCAAGTCGGTCAACGGCGCGCGCACCGGGCCGGCGTCGTGGCCGACCAGGCGTGCACCGGCCTTGACGATACTCACGCCATAACCTTCGCAGCGGTTGCGGATCGCCAGGTACGGCAGGAAGAAATCATCGATCAAGCGGCCCACGGTGGGGTGGTCGTCGGCGGCCACGGCGCGGTAGAAATCCATCGCGGTTTTCGGGATGAAGTTGAACACCGCCGAGGAATACACCGGCACGCCCAGGGCCTTGTAGGCCGCGGCATAGACTTCGGCGGTCGGCAGCCCGCCGAGGTAGGTCAGGCGGTCGCCGAGGCGACGGCGGATCGACACCATCGATTCGACTTCACCAATGCCATCCTTGAAGCCGATCAGGTTCGGGCAGCGCTCGGCCAACTGCTCGAGGCTGTCGGCATTGAGACGGCACAGGTTGCGGTTGTACACCACCACGCCGAAATCCACCGAATTGCACACCTGCTCAACGTGGGCCACCAGGCCTTTCTGACTGGCTTCGGTGAGGTAGTGAGGCATCAGCAGAATACCGGCGGCACCGAGGCGCTCGGCCTCCTGGGCGTAGGCGATGGCCTGACGAGTCGGGCCCCCTGCCCCGGCGAGGATGGGCACCTGGCCTTTGCAGGTGTCCACCGCAGTCTTGATGATCTGCGTGTATTCCTTGGCTTCCAGGGAGAAGAATTCCCCGGTGCCCCCGGCCGCGAACAACGCGCTGGCGCCGTAGGGTGCCAGCCATTCCAGGCGGCGGGCATAGGTGTCGGCACGGAAGTCACCGGCCGCGTCAAAGTCGGTAACCGGGAACGAGAGCAAGCCGGAAGACAGGACTGTTTTTAGTTCTTGTGGCGTCATGTTCGCAAACCTCAAATCAAAAAATAAAGGGATACCTTAAGAGGTACGTCATCGTACAACTACAAATGATTGTTAGCTAGCCCTAAGTACCTTTGTTCGCACCTTTAGATTTAATTCAATAAAAACAGCATATTAATTGCACTTCATAGGAATTAGCGCATTACCAATCAAGCATAGTCATACGATGACCACAGAAATCACCCGACCCGCCGTCGTTCAGACTCCTGGCTGAAGTCACGACTGGCCTGCACCAGCATTCGCGTGTAGTCGTGCACGGCCTGGTCCTGGCTCAAAGCCTGGCAGTCGAGCAACTCGACGATCCGGCCGTGCTGCATCACCGCCACCCGGTCGCACAAGTGAGTGACCACCCCCAGGTCATGGGTGACCAGCAGATAGGTGAGTTTCTCGCGCTGGCGCAGGTCCGCCAGCAGGTTGAGGATCTCGGCCTGGACCGACACATCCAGGGCCGAGGTCGGTTCATCCAGCAACAGCACGCGGGGCTCAAGGATCAACGCGCGCGCAATCGCCACCCGTTGGCGCTGCCCACCGGACAGCTGATGGGGATAGCGAAAGCGGAAGCTGTCGTTCAGGCCGACCTTAAGCAGGATCTCGTTGATCCGGTCGTCCTTGTCCCCTACCCCGTGGATAATCAGCGGTTCGCGCAGGGCGGTGTCGATGGTGTGCCTGGGGTGCAGGGAGCCGTAGGGGTCCTGGAAGACCATCTGCACTTTGCGAAAGTGCTCCTTGGGAATCTTGTGCTGCAACGGCGCGCCGGCGATGCTCAGCTCGCCATTCCAATGCCGGTATTGCCCGGCCAGGCAGCGCAGCACGGTGGTCTTGCCCGAGCCGGACTCCCCCACCAGGCCGAACGATTCGCCGTCGGCGACACTCAGGCTCACATCGTGCAGCACCTGGTTGATGGCAGCGCCGGTGCCGAAACTCAGGTTCAAGGCGTGCGCTTGGATCATGGGCATGGTCAGGTTCCTTATTGAGTCAGCCAGAGTGGATCGCGCTTGAGCACCGGCAGGTGCACGCGACGGTTATCCATGCTCGGCAGCGCGGCCAGCAGGCCACGGGTGTAGGGATGCTCGGCGTATTGCAGGTCGCAGGCAGCCAGGGATTCGACCACGCGCCCGGCGTACATCACCAGCACGCGGTCACAGTAGTTGCGCACCAGGTTGAGGTCGTGACTGACAAAAATCAGCCCCATCTGCTGCTGGTCGACCAGTTCTTCCAGCACGCTGAGCACTTGCTGGCGCACCGAGACATCCAGCGCCGACGTAGGCTCATCGGCAATGATCACTTCCGGACGCGTGATCACCATCATCGCGATCATGATGCGCTGGCCCATACCGCCGGACACCTCGTGGGGGTACAGGTTGTAGACCCGCTTCGGATCGCGGATATGCACCTGCTCGAGCATCTGCATGACTCGTTCGCGCGCATCACTGCGACTGGCCTTGTGGTGGGCCAGGTAGGCTTCGGCAATCTGGTCGCCCACCTTGACCACCGGGTTCAGCGAGTATTTGGGGTCTTGCATGATCATCGAGATGCGCTGGCCGCGAATCTTCTGCATCGCTTTTTCAGTGGCCGAGAGCAGGTCGACCTCGCCAAACGCCATGGCCTTGGCGGTGATTCTGGCGCTGGGCGGATGCAGCTTGAGCAGGCTGCGCCCGACGGTGGACTTGCCTGAGCCGGACTCACCGACAATCGCCAGCTTCTCCCGCCCCAAGGTAAAGGACACATCGCGCACGGCGTGGGTTTCTTTCTGGCCACTGACGAAGCGCACATTCAGCCCTTCGACATTCAGCTTGATGGCAGACATAAGGAGTTCTCCGATTATTCGCTGCGCGGATCAAGGATGTCCCGCAGGCCATCGCCCAACAGGTTGAAGGCCAGGCTGACCAACATGATCGCCGCCCCGGGAACCGCCACCAGCCACCAGCACTCGAGCATGTAGCGGCGCCCGGTGGAAATCATCGCGCCCCACTCCGGCAGCGGCGCCTGGGCACCCAGGCCGAGAAAGCCCAAAGCAGCGGCGGTGAGGATGATCCCGGCCATGTTCATGGTCAGGCGGATGATCACCGAGGACAGGCACATCGGCACGATATGGCGCAGGATAATCCGCGCCGGCGACGCGCCTTGCAGCTCCACGGCGACGACAAAGTCGGCGTTGCGCAGGGACAGGGTTTCAGCCCGCGCGAGCCGCGCAATCGGTGGCCATGAGGTCAAGGCAATCGCCACCACCGCATGCTCCAGGCCAGGGCCCAGGGCGGCGATAAAGGCCAGTGCCAGGACCAGGCTGGGAAAGGAAATAAAGATATCGGTCAGGCGCATGAACACAGTGTCGACCGCCCCGCCGAAGTAGCCCGAGACGGTGCCGATAAACAGCCCGATGGGACCGACGATCACGGTTACCAGGGCAATGATGTACAGCGTGATCCGCGAGCCATAGACCAGCCGACTGAAAATATCCCGACCGTATTCGTCGGTACCGAACCAGTGCGCCGAACCCGGCGCCTGCAAGGCTGTGGCAAGGTTTTGCGCGACCGGGTCATGGGTGGCGATCCATGGCGCAAAGGCCGCGACCACCACCAATAGCAACGCAACCAGCAGGCCCGCCAGGGTCATGGGGTTGCGCAACAGGTGACGCAGCACCCGCAGGCCGCTCTTGCAGAAGGCATCGAAGCTGGAGCCCGGCGAGCGATCCACCGGCCGCTTCGCCGCCGTGTCGATGGAAGACAGATTGGCATTCATAAGCATCTTCTCTGTGTGAATTCTGAAGGGCCGCAGCCCTACTCAACGCTGCTTGTAGACACCCAGGTAACGGGTGGCCTCGGCATCGTCACCACTGAAACCCTTGACGTCGGCAGCGCTGACCACGGTGTCGGTCATCTGCGAGATCATCAGGATCGGCCCCACCTGCTGGTCATAGAGCGTCTGCGCCTGGTGATACAGGCTGACCCGCTGTGCCGAATCGCGCGTCACGCCCGCCTGGTCGATCAGGCTGTTGAGCTGCGGATTGAAGAATGAAGCGCGCCAGCCCTGGAAGTTCGGCAAGCCGGCGTCATCGCTGTTGTCGGGGTTGTAGGCGAAGGTGCGCAGGCTGAAATACGGATGGGGATAGCGCTCGGCGCCACGAGCCACGATGATCTCGAAATTGCGCGCGCGCATGGCGCCGTAGACCTGGTTGCCGGTGCCGGTGACGATGCTGGCCTTGATCCCGCCTTCGGCCAGGGTCGCTTGCAGGCGCGCGGCGATGTCAATGAACGGCGGCTCCGACAATGTACGAATGGTGGTGTTGAAACCGTCGGGGTAACCCGCCTCGGCCAGCAGCTTTTTCGCCTTGGCCACGTCCATGTGATAACCCGGATCCGGCAAGCGCGCTTCCAGCCCCAACTGCATCGGCTGCTGATTGAGCTTGCCGTAATACGGCATCACCTGTTCATCCAGGCCCTTGTAGTCGATCAGGTTGCGCACGGCTTCACGCACCTGAGTCTTGGCAAACTCGGGTTGCTTCATGCTCATTGCCACGTAGTACATAGTGCCGCGTGGCAATGACTGCACTTGGATTTTGTCCGAGCCGTCGATGGCGCGAATGTCCGGCGCCGCCATGCCGTAGGCCAGGTCGAGGTCGCCGCGTTCGAGCATCAGGCGCAAGGATTGGGATTCGGTCATGTGCCGCACCACCACGCGCTTGAGCTTCGCCGCCCCGCCCCAGTAGCCGTCGAAACGGGTCAGCAGCAGCGAATCGTTGGCGCTCCACTTGGTCAGCACGAAGGGGCCACTGCCGGCCTCGTTGGTCACCAGCCAGCCGGCGCCGAGGTCGCCGTTTTTCTCATGGGCCAGGGCCGTCTTGCGGTCCACTACCACAGCGCTCGGCGAGATCGCCAGGGAGTCCACCAGCAGCAGCGGGTCCACGGTCTGCGGCAGGTCGACGACCAGGGTGTGGGCGTCCGTGGCGCGGATCAGCGACTGGATATTCTCGACGCTGTAGCCGTAGGCCTTCCAGGTGGTGGCCAGGCCGAAATTGAGCTTCATCACCCGGTACAGCGACCACGCCACGTCCTCGGCGGTCAGCGGGTTGCCCGAATGGAATTTCACATCCTGGCGCAGATGAAAGGTCACCTGCTTGCCGTCTTCGCTGATGTCCCAGCGTTCGGCCAATTGCGGCAGGTGTTTTTCCGGGTTGCCCTGGTCACGCTTGATCAGGGTGTCGTAGAGGTTGGCGTTGACGCCGGAGGCATCCAGGCCGGGCGCATTGGCCGGGTCGATGGAAAACAGGTTGACCATGCTCATGCCGACGATCAATTGATCGGCGGGGGTCTTGGCGCTGGCCGTTGTCATCGGCCCAAGGGCGAGCATCGCCGTCAACAAGCCAAGGTGCAGTGTTGAAAATACCGTCTTCATGCAAAATTCCTTCTTTTTATAGTTTTATCGGTACGGCGCCGTGCGTTAACGGGTACGGGGGTCGAACACCTTGTACAAGGCGTCGCTGATCAGGTTGAGCGCAACGAAAATCAAGCCGATCACCAACACGCAGCCCATCACCGCGTTCATGTCGCCGAGCATCAGGCTGCTGGTCAGGTACTGGCCGAACCCCGGCCAGGCAAACACGGTTTCGATCAGCACCGCGCCCTCCAGCAACGAGCCGTAGGCCAGCGCAACCACCGTCAGCAACTGCACGAGGATGTTGCGAAACGCATGCCCCCACACCACCTGGCGCCGGGAAAGGCCCTTGACCCGCGCGGTGATGATGTACTCCTGGGACAGCTGCTCGAGCATGAAGCTGCGGGTCATGCGGCTGATATACGCCACCGAGTTCAGGCCGAGGATCAGCGCCGGCAACACGATGTGGCGCAGGGCGCTGGCGAAGGCATCCCAGTCACGTGCCAGGGTCGAGTCGATCAGCAGCAGGCCGGTGACCTCGGGCACCATGCCGTCATAGGCCAGGTCGATGCGCCCCGCTCCACCGGCCCAGCCGAGCCAGGCGTAGAACACCAGCAACCCCATCATGCCCAGCCAGAAAATCGGCGTGGAGTAGCCGAACAAGGTGATCACCCGCGCCACGTGATCGCCGAGGCGCCCCTGGTTGCTGGCGGCACAGACGCCCAGGGGCAAACCGATCAGCACGCCGAACAGGATCGCCAGGGTGGCCAGTTCGATCGTCGCGGGGAAGACGCGCAGGATGTCGTCCAGTACCGGGTGGCCGGTCAACAGCGCATTGCCGAAGTCACCGTGGAGCAGGTCATTGAGGTAAAGACCGAATTGGGTCCAGATCGGCTTGTCCAGGCCCATCGACCGGTACACCTGATCGTAGGTGGAACTGTCGGCATCCGGCCCGACGACCGCCAGCACGGGGTCGAGCGGCATGACCCGGCCGATGATGAACGTCAGGGCCAGCAGGCCGAGCAAGGTCACCAGCACCGTACCCGCGCGCCGGGCCGTGTTGGACGCGCGAGCGCCCATGACAGAGGCAGTCATAACAAACATAGTGAGCTCCTGATAATCGGTCAGCGCTTCTTGTAGACGTCTTTGTAGCGCGTGGTCGCGGCGGTATGGCCCTGGAAGTCGGCCACGTCTTCGTACACCACCACGGTGTCGGTCATTTGCGAGACCGGCAAAATGGCCCCGACCTGCCGGTCGACCTGCTCCTGGATGTCGCGGTATTGGGCCAGTTGCTTGCCTGTGTCAGGCTCGACTTCCGCGCGCTCGATCAGCTGGTTCAGCTCAGGGCTGTAGAAGGATGTGCGCCAGCCCTGGAAATTGGTGAGCTTGGCCTCATCGCGGTTATCCGGGTTGTACACCAGCGTGCGCAGGCTGGAGTGCGGATGCCGTTCCGCCCCGCCACCGCCGCGGCCGACGATGATGTCGAAGCTGCGCTCACGCATCGCACCGTAGATCTGGTTGCCCGTGCCGGTGATGATGCTGGCGTCGATACCGGCCTGGGCCAGGGTCGACTGCAGGTTGGAGGCAATGTTGATAAACGGCGGTTCGGCGAGCACGCGAATGGTGGTCTTGAAACCGTTCGGGTAACCGGCCTCGGCCAGCCAGGCCTTGGCCTGCTCGACGTTGAGCGTGTAGCCGGGATCCGGCAGGCGCGCGGCCAGGCCCAGGGGCAGCGGCCGTTGATTGATCACGCCGTAATGGGGCATGACGGTCTGGTTGATGCCCTGGTAATCGATCAGCGCACGCACGGCCTTGCGCACACGCGCATCGGCGAACATCGGTTGCTTCACACTCAGGGCGACGTAGTAGAGGGTGCCGCGCTGCAAGGTCTGGGTGCGGACCTTGGCGCTTTTCTGCAGGGCTTCGATGTCCGGCGCAGACATGCCTTTGGCGATGTCCAGGTCGCCGCGCTCGATCATCAGGCGCAACGACTGCGACTCGGTCATGTTGCGCATGACGATGCGCTTGAGCTTGGCCGGGCCGCCCCAGTACCCGTCGAAGCGGCTCATCAGGATCACGTCGTTGGCGCGCCAGTCATTGAGCACAAACGCACCGCTGCCGGCGGCGTGAGTCACCAGCCAGGCGGCGCCCATGTCGTTGTTTTTCTGGTGTTCGAGGACTTTCTTGCGATCGAGGATAAAGGCACTCGGCGAGGTCGCCAGGGTGTTGAGCACCAGCAGCGGGTCGGTGGGCCGGGGCAGCTCGATCACGAAGGTCGTGGCATCCGTGGCACGCATGTAGCGCTCGACGTTCTCGGCGGTAAAGCCGTAGGCCTTCCAGGTGGAGGCCAGTGCGAGGTTGAGCTTGAGCACGCGCTGCAACGACCAGGCAACGTCTTCGGCACTCAGGTCATTGCCGGACTGGAACTTCACGCCGGTGCGCAGGTTGAAGGTCAGGGTCTTGCGGTCATCACTGACCTGCCAACGCTCGGCCAGCGCCGGTACCAGGCGATCCGGCTGGGCGACATCCTGCACCAGCAACATGTCATAGAGGTTGGCGTTGATCTCCGACACGTCCAGGCCGGTGGCCGCCGCCGGGTCGAGGGACAGCAGATTGATCATGCTCATGCCGACGATCAATTGATCGGCCGGGGTTTTTGCGAAACTTGCAGGTACAGCGGTGACAGCCAGCGCGGCGACGAACACCCGCGCCCACAGCGAAGGGAAAATGCTCATAACAAGAGTGCCTTTTTTATATTTATAGGGCTCTTGATCAGCCCGACGGATGCCGGGCTGATCCTGTACACGTCAGAAGCTTTTAAGCGTATGGGTCTCGATGAAGTTGAAATCGATGTCTTCACCCAGGCCCGGCAAGTCGGACAGGTGCACAAAACCGTCGTTGTCCATCGGGTCTACCAGACGCTTGAGGTAGGCCGGTACTTCGTCGTAATCCAGGTACGGGTGCAACAGGCCACGCTCATACCAGGTGCAGTTCTTGATCGCGCCGACCACGGCAAGGTTGGCCGCACCGTTGCCATGAATCTCGCAATCCATGCCGAAGGATTCAGCCAGGTGCGCAACCTTCAGGCACGGCGCAATGCCGCCGACGCCCGCCACACCGGCGCGCAAGATATCGCACACATCGTGCTTGACCCAACTGGCGCGGCTCAGGTGTTTGCCGGACAGGGTTTCCGGGCCCAGCACCGGAATGTCCAATTGCCCCGCCAGCCAGGCATAGGACTCGGCGGACTCTTCCATCATCGGCTCTTCGAACCAGGCGAAGTCGAGCTTCTCCAGCTCACGCCCGATGTACAGCGCTTCGGTGCGGCTGTACCAGTGATAACCGTCCAGCATCAGGGCGATGTCCGGGCCGACCGCTTCGCGTACCGCCGCACAAGCCTGCACGTCGATGCGCGGGCTCGGGGCGAAGGACACCGGCGGCATCCAGGTGTGCAGCTTGATAGCCTTGTAGCCACGCTGCACCAGGGTCTCGGCAAAACGCCCGTAGTCTTCCGGGGTCGCCAGGCCTCCGGGCAGTTCGTCGCCACACATGGTGGAGCCGTAGGCCGGCACCTTGTCGCGGAAACCGCCAATCAACTTGTGCACCGGCACACCCAGTTTGCGCCCGGCCCAATCCCACAGGGCCTGCTCCACCAGCGCCAGGGCGCGGTCGGTCAACTGACTGGCACTGCCGCGCTGCCAGTGCGCGAGGTCGTGCCAGATCTTTTCGCGATCGAAAGCGTTCTGCCCCACCAGCACTTTGCGCACGAAACCATCGAGTACATACGGGCGAATCAGTTCAGGGGCGCCGAAGGCATAACCCTCGTGGCCGTCTTCGGTCTGGATGCGCAGCAAAGCCATCTGCGCCTGGCTGACATCACCGGGGTGCGCATGGCCGGCACTGTCCACTGCGCGGCGGGTCGGGTAGGAAAATACCTGGACGTTGACTGCTGTGATTCTCATGGACGTCGTAAGCCTTCTTATTGGATTTGTGACGGAAGTGTCGTCTGTTGCGACCGATCATAGGTCATCGTACAACACTTGAAAAGACCCAATAACCCGCCCCTCTTCTGCATGCATTTTCAATAAATCCCGACAAAACCCTTATTTTTAAAGACAACCAAGGAATAACCTGGATTGCTGTAAAGCCCTATTCACTGGGCACATATATTTCAAGATGTTTCAAAACCACCGATAACCCATAGACGAGTCATCTTGTCGTACGATAACGTATATCGGCACCTTAGATGAGAGCCATACGCAACAACCCACTGCCGTAGCAACCGTCAAACGACCCTAACAAAAACAAAAAAGAAGACCGTATGAACACCACCCTACGCACGCTCGTTACTGCCCTGACCCTCGGCCTGCCGCTGTATGTCAGCGCTGACTCTGCCAGCATCAACTACCGCCACCAGTTCACCGAGGAGGACAGCGCCCACGCTGACCGAATCAAGCTCAACTACCGCCTGGACAGTGGCCTGGGATTTGAAGCGGAAATGAAATACCGCACCGCCGGCGACCGTGAAGACGTCGCCTACGACAACATGGTCAACAACGGGCACGAGTTCACCGTGAGCTACAACTACAAACTCAGCGCGCAATCGACGTTGACCCCGGCGTTCCAGATGGACAGCTCGAAAGACTCGACCACCTACAAGTTCGGCCTCAAGTACAACTACAAGATCAACGACGCCTTCTACGCCGCCACGCGCTATCGCCTGGACGCCAAGAAGCTGGACCGCGACCAGGTCGACGAGGACTTGCCCGACCACATCAAGGATGACCAGACCACCCATCGTTTCGAGGGCTGGCTCGGCTACACGCCGGCCAGTAAGTGGGCGTACGAATATCAGTTCATCTACTTCAAGACTGACTACATCCGCTACGACAACAAGAAGAGCGATTACGAACAGAACCTGATCGTCAAATACAAGCTCACCAAGGAATGGGCCCCGTTCATGGAGATTGGCGATGTGAAGGTCAACGCCACGTCCGAAGACCGCCAGGCGCGGTGGCGCCTGGGCATCCAGTACAACTTCATGTAAAGCACCCACGACTTGCCTGGCGAGTGCGCATCGCTCGACAGGCAAGCCACCTGCATCCAGCGTTCAATGGAAGACCTGACCATGACCACACCACCCAAACCCTTCACGCGCATCTTGCTCACCGGCGCCGCCGGCGGCCTGGGGCAAATCCTGCGGAACACCTTGCACGCCCATGCCGACAGCGTCCGCGCCTCGGACATCAGCCCCATGGCCCCCAGCCGTGGAGAGCATGACGAAGTGATCACCTGCAACCTGGCCGACAAGGCCGCCGTGGCGGCGCTGGTCAACGGCGTCGACGCCATCGTTCACCTGGGCGGGATTTCCGTGGAGCGGCCGTTCGAGGAGATTCTCGACGCCAATATTCGCGGCACGTTCCACATTTATGAGGCGGCGCGACAGCAGGGGGTCAAGCGGATTGTGTTTGCCAGCTCCAACCACGTCACCGGTTTCTATCCCCAGGACGTTGAACTGGACGTGCACTCACCGCGCCGTCCGGATGGCTACTACGCCCTCTCCAAGGCCTACGGCGAAGACCTGGCGGCGTTCTACTTTCATCGCTATGGGATTGAAACCGTGAGCTTGCGCATCGGCTCGTCGTTCCCCGAGCCGCGCAACCGGCGGATGCTGTCGACCTGGCTGAGTTACGCCGACCTGGACCACCTGGTGGCGCGCGCCCTGCTGGCCAAGGATGTGGGACACAGTGTGGTGTATGGCGTCTCGGCCAATCGCGATCGCTGGTGGAGCACCCGGCACACCGAGCACCTGGGCTTTGCGCCCAAGGACAGTTCGGAAGCGTTTCGCGCCAAGGTCGAGCAGCAACCGCCAGCGGCGGCCGATGAACCGGGCAGCCGGCTTCAGGGCGGCGCGTTCACCGCGGCCGGGCCGTTCGACAATTCGGCGGCGGCGGCTTCATAGGCCTGGCGCATGCGCTCGCGGCTGTTGGACAGGTGCAGGCGCATCGCCGCCCGAGCCGCATCGGCGTCACGGCGCAGGATGGCTTTGTAGATGTCCTCATGCTCACGGCTCAAGCGCTCCAGGAAGGGCTCCTTGTTGTCCTTGGCCAGACGTTTGGAGTGCAGGCGTGTACGCGGCAGGATGTTGAGCCCCAGGTGCAACATGATGTCGGTGAAATAGCGATTGCCCGTGGCCAGCGCGATCTGCTGATGGAACTGAAAGTCTGCCGACACCGCGTAGTCGGCACTCACCGCCCGTGAGTTGAGCGCATCCAGCGAGTCGCGCATCACCTGCAATTGCTCATCGGTGCGCCCCACGCACGCCAGGCCGGCAGCCTCCACCTCCAGGCTGATGCGCAATTCCAGCACGGCCAGCACATCCTGCAAGGTCACGATGCTGTCCGGGTCGATGCGAAACCCGCTGGGGCTCGGGATATCCTTCACAAAGGTGCCGACGCCGTGCCGGGTTTCCACCAGGCCCGAGGCCTGCAGGCGCGAAATGGCCTCGCGCACCACCGTGCGGCTCACCCCATGTTCGGCCATCACTTCGGATTCGGTGGGCAGCTTGGTGGCACGCGGCAGCTCACCGGAACAGATGCGCCGGGAAAGCTCGGTGACCAGTTCTTCGGCCAGGCTGCGGTGCCGGCGGCGAACGGTGGGCTGGACGTTCGGGTTGTCCATCAAGAACGTGTATCTCGGTTGGCGGAGGAACGCGCATCATAGCGCATTCGGTTGTACGACAACCCTCCCTGTGGCTCCCAGCGCCTCCCCCTACGCGAAAAGCCTCTGCCAGGCCGCTCTCAGCGGCTGCCGAGCGGACTAAAAATGTGCAGGATTGCTCGACGCCCCTGCTCATGATCGGGCTATGATCGACCGATATGAACCGGACGCCCGATACCCCATGCCCGTTGACCTGCAAGCGCTGTACCCGAAACTGATCCACCTGATGCTGGATACGGTATTTGTCGTCGACGGCGACAGCCAGATTGTCTTCGTCAGCGATGGCTGCGAGGCCCTGCTCGGCTACCGGGCCGACGAACTGGTCGGCACCCTGATCACCCACTACATGCACCCGGAAGACCTGGCGCGCACCCGAGCCTCGATTGTGCGGGTCATGAATGGCCAATCCCATGTCGACTTCCGCAACCGCTATCTACGCAAGGACGGCAGTGTGGTGCACATCCTGTGGGCGGCCTTCTGGTCCAAAGAGGTGGGCGCACGAATCGGCGTCGCACGGGACGTGACGGCGCTTACCCAGGCCGAAGAAGAACTGCGCTTCCTTGCCCACCATGATCCGCTGACGGGCCTGACCAACCGCTCACTGTTCAATGATCGGCTGGACCAGGCCCTGCACAGTGCGCAGTCCCACAACCGCGGCCTGGCGTTGCTGTTCCTGGACATCAATGACTTCAAGGGCATCAACGATGTACATGGCCATGCCATGGGCGATCGCGTGCTGTGTGCGATCGCCCGACGCCTGGAACGCTGCGTACTCGACAGCGACCTGGTGGCGCGGATGGGCGGTGATGAGTTCACGGTGCTGTTGACCGACATCCCGTCGCGGGAGGCTATTTCTGCCAGGGTGGTGCAGATACTCGCGGTCATGGCCGAGCCGCTGGGGCCCGAGTTTGGTGGGGTAAGGATGCCGTCCTGCAGCATCGGCGTGGCGGTTTATCCCCAGGACGGGGAAGATGCCGATACCCTGCTCAGCCATGCGGACGGTGATATGTACCGGATAAAAAGGCAGCGATTCGCGGCTGAATGACCAGAAGGCGTTTTGCATCAGGCAGGTCGGTCCACCCGCCCGATGCAGAAGCCCTCAGACGCTCACAACCGACAGGCGTTGACCGGCGGAACCCGACCGCGCCAGGGCTGGGCCCGCTCCAACTGCCCCGCAAGGGCCAGCAGGGTACTTTCTTCGCCAAAGCGCGCGGCGAAGTGGGCGCCCATCGGCAGGCCGGCAGCGCTCCAGTACAACGGTACCGACATCGCCGGTTGCCCGCTGGCATTGAACAGCGCCGTGAACGGTGAGTAGCTGTGGAACCGTTCGATCAGTTCCTCCAGGCTCAAGCGGTCGTCTTGCAGGTCCAGCTCCCCGATCGGTACCGGCTCGCGGGCCAGGGTCGGCGTGAGGATCAGGTCGTAATCCTGCATGAATACCGCCAACTGCCGGCCCAAGGCATGAATCCATTCCACGGCACCGGCGTACTGCGCACCGCTGACAGCCCCTTTGCAGCGCAGGATAATGCGGGTGCGGGCTTCCAGCTCCTCAGGCTGCACGGCGGAACCGCGCATCTGCCCCAACACATCGACGTAGTGACGCGTGCTCGCACCGATGATGGTGAAGACCTGATCGAGAAATGCCGGCAGCGCCACCGGCAAATTGACCGGTTCAACGCGGTGGCCCAGGGATTCGCACAACCTGGCGGCCTGGCGTACGGCTTGCACACTTTCGCCGGAGGTCGGCCAAGGCCCGAGCTGCTCGACCAGGGCGATCCGCAGCGGCCGAGGGTCCTGCTGCAGCGCGGTGACATAGGGCTGCGCCTGCAGCGGCGCGGCATAGGGTGCGCCCAGGTCGATCCCGGCCGTGGCATCCAGCAGCGCGGCGCTGTCACGTACCGACAAGGTAATCGCATGGGGGCTGCCCATCCCGGCCCAGCCCTCGCCGATCATCGGCCCGGAAGGCAACAGCCCACGGCTGGGCTTGAGGCCGAACACCCCACAGCAGGACGCCGGCACACGCAAGGAACCGCCGCCATCGTTGCCATGGGCAAACGGTACGACGCGCGCCGCCACCAAGGCTGCCGCGCCGCCACTGGAGCCGCCGGCACTGTGGGCGATGTTCCAGGGGTTGCGCGTGGCGCCAAAGCGGTTGGACTCGGTGGAATACGAGGTGCCGAATTCGGGTGAGGTGCTGGTACCGACAATCACGCACCCGGCACGGCGGATACGGCTGACGTGTTCGGCTTCAACGTCAGCGCGAGCGCCTCCCAACGCCTGCGAGCCATTGGTCATCGCCGCGCCGTTGACCGGCGAAAACAGGTCCTTGATCAGGGTCGGCACCCCGGCAAACACAGCGTGGCCGGGGCGCGACGCGCGCACCGAGTGGCGGGCCGAATCGTAAAGCCGCTCGGCCACCGCATTCAGCTGCGGTTCGACCCGTTCGATACGCTCGATCACCGCTTCCAGCAGCTCGCCGGGCTGCACCTCACCGCGCCTGACCCATTCGGCCAAACCGGTGGCGTCTTCGCTGTCCAGCAGGTTGTGGATGTCCATGCTTATCTCCTCTTGATTACGAATGACTTGATCCGAATGCCTGGGTCAGCGCTTTGCGCCGTGCTTGCAGGCCTGCCAGTGCCCAGGCCAGGGCCGAGGCAAAACTGGCACAGGCCAGCCACAGGATTGAACGACGCACGTCACCCGAGTAAACGCTGAGCACGGCCACCACCAGCGGGCTGACAAATTGACCGAAATACAGAAACGCCGTGAACCCACCCAAGCCGCGCCCGCGGGTTTTCGCGCTCAGGGCATTCATCACCGGCGCCATCGCGTTGGGCACCAGCAGCCCGGCGCCCAGGCCATGGATCAGCACGGCCACCAGCACCATGCTGTAGCTCGGTGCGCGCATCAGCAGCCACAACCCCAAGCCCAGCAGGCTCAGCAACAGCGCATTGCAACCGGGGATGCCGATGCGCCGGCGCAGCAGCGGCCAGGCTAACGAACCGCCCAGGGTCGCCAGCAGACTGCCCCCCGCCGACAGCCCGATCATCGTGCTTGAAGTGATGCCGAGGCTGACGAGTAAAACCGGCGCCTGGATCGGCACGATAAAACTCAGCACCATCCCACTGAGGATCAGCAGATAACCGAGCACCAACGGCAGCACGGCCACCCTGCCCTGTTCAGCCACCTCGACGGGCTGGCGGGCGGCGGCGGGTTCCCACAGCACCTTGATCATCATCGGCACCAACAGCAGTGGCAGCAGGTACAGCAGGAATGGCAGGCGCCAGGAGTGTTCGCCCAACGCGCCGCCCACGACATAGAACAGCGAGCCGACCAAACCGATGGTGACCACTTGCCGATTGATGTAGCGCAGCCGTTCCTCGCCGTGCCAATAGTCGGCAATCAGCGTCGCGCAACAGGTCATCACCGCCGCCTCCGCCGCGCCGAACAGCAGGCGTACACCGACGATGGCGGGCAAGTTATCCAGCAGCGCCGGGATGGCCCCGAGCACGGCATACAACAGCGTGGCGATTACCAGCAACGCCTTGCGCCCGACCCGGTCGGCCAACCAGCCGGCCAGGGGGGCGCACAGCGCAATCGCGAGTGCCGGCCCGGTGACCGCCAAGGGCACCAGCAGGGCGGCGCGCGGTTCCAGCGCACCGAACTCGGCTCCCAGCTTGGGCAGGATCGGCGCGACCATGGCCGCGCCCATGATGGTCAGGCTGCTGCCCAGCATCAGCACCAGCCCTTCACGGCGCCCGGTGGCTTGCCGCGGCGAGGGGGAATCGGAATGTGATGAGTTCATGGCCAGCCCCTTAGAAACTTTGAGAAATGCGCAGTGCCACGGTGTAACCCTCGGCACGGTTGCGGGCATCGGTTTCCTTGTAGGCGTGCAGCCAAATGGGCGGCAGACCGGGCTTGAAGTAACTCACGGCCGGCCCGACAGCCAGCACCCGCGCCCGGTTGCCCGATTGCAGGCCGGGCGCGTCGTCATCGCTGAACTGGCGGTAGTAGTAACCCCCCAGGCCCAGGGTCCACGGCCCTACATGCTGGCCCACGGCAAATTCGTGGCGGTACTCGACACCGTTCTTGTAGTCGGTCGCGGGGTTGCGGGTATTGACGTCCACCTCAACGCTTGAGGAAACCTCGAAGCCACCGTCGGTGATGTAGGTGGCGTTGACGATCGGCGAGAACGTCCAGTGATTGAGCCCTGGGGAGATCAAACGATTCTTGTCGTAGTCACCGGTGGGCGCCTGGATCTGCAACTGCGTGTTGATAAACAGGTTCGGCGACAGGTTCCATTGCAGGATCACCGGCAGAAACTGCATGTCGGCCATTCGAAACGGATCGGCCTCCAGGCTCAGCGGGCCGGCCGGGGTCGGTACCTTGACGGAAGCGTCCATCTTGAAGAACGGTACCACCACGCCGAAACCATAGTTGGCGCCCAGCACCGTGTGATCGGTCATGCGCATGTAGGCGACGCCGATGGACAACACATCCAGTGAGAAGCGGTTGTCGACGGAGCGACCGTTACGGTCCTTCTGCACATTGGCCGAGTAAAACGCCGTGCGCAGCCCTACGGTCCCGAACGGCGTGGCCGGCGGCATCATCCCCGCGCCGAAATCGTAAACGCCGACAGCGGTGGTCGGCGCACCGTTCTCGGTGGCCTGGACACTGGCGCAGCAACCCAGCAGCCCCAGGGTGAACAGCGTCATGCGTGTGGCGCTTGCATTATTGTGGTGAATCATCGAATGCCCCTCCCATCAAGTGGTGTGGGCCATCCTAGTAACGCGCAGAGTGCGGCGGTTATCCGTTTTCAGCAGAGTTGTGTGCGACGCAGGGTCTGGGAAGGGCTTTCGCCAAACATGGTGCGGTAATCGCTTGCGAACCGGCTCAAATGCCAGAAGCCCCAGCGCGCCGCGACTTCCTGTACGCCGTGGGCTTGGGTGCTGGTTCGCAGTTCGCGGCGCACCGCATTGAGGCGCAGTGCCCGCAGATAGGCCACCGGGTTGATGCCCAGGGTCTCCTGAAAACAGTACTGGAGTTTGCGCCGGCTGGCGCCGATGTGGTTGCACAGGTCGAGGATCGACAGCGGCTCGTCGAGGTGACTCAACGCATATTCGCGGGCGCGATCGACCATCCTTTTGCGCGCCGTGGGGTTGAGGGGTGGCGCCTGGTCCGGGGCGATCAACTCCAGCATATGCAGCATCACCGCATCGCGGATGCCGCGGCGGATCGAGTCATGCCCGAGCACGGCATCACAGCCCGCCAGCTCGTCGAACAACGCCGCGAGGTCACGTTGCACGGATGAATCACCCAAGCGGTAACACCTGGGAAGATCGGTAATTCGAAATTGAATGCCCTGGCACTCCAGCACATGTTCCAGGGCGTGCTCTTCGATGGCCACGCCGAGCAGGTCCAGGTGCTGTGGAGTGTGCAGCTCGGGCAGGTTTTCACCGTGGGCCACCAACAGGCTGGGCTCGTGGATCGGATGCCCCGAGCAATACACCGGGCCGTCGGCACTCAAGGGAATGCTGAAGGTGATCGCACCTTTCCAGGCCACACCACTCTTGACCATGGCCTGATTAGAGCGGTCGCGCACCAGTTGCATCCAGTCCGAGCGGAACTCCAGCAACTCACCGGCAAAGGAGCCGGGTGACAACTGATCGTAGCGAACCTGCCAGCCGCCCATATTGCGAGCGTGCTCGTCGATGTCGCTGGTCAGGAAACGCTGGAGGGGTAACGCCGGTGGAAGCACCACCGAGGCCGCAGGCATCTGCACATTATTATTGTTCATTGACCTAACCTTTTTCAGTTGCAAGGCTTACAGGTCGTATCGCACGCAAGTTCCATTCCGAACCCGGGGCAGCGCGTGCATGTGTGCCGAAAATGGATAGTGAGGATGTGCGCCCGCGATGCCAGCCTCGGGCAAAAACGTTCACCTGTTAATGAATTTTTTCACCTTCAAGGCTTGATGTTTTTCAGCTCATTGAGCAAGTCCAGCAACTGCTGCATTTTCTCCGCGCCAAACTGCGCTTCGATTTTCTGGTAGTTGCTTTCCATGCCCTCGCTCATGGAGACGAAACACTGCTGGCCGCGCTCGGTGAGGCCCACGAACACCCGGCGCTGATCCTGGCTGGACTTCTGCCGGCGCACCAGGCCGTCGCGCTCCAGGCGGGTCAACACTCCGGTCATGCTCGGTTTCAGGATGCAGGCCTGCTGGGCGAGTTGATGGCTTTCGAGTTCGCCCTGCTGGCGCAGGATCCGAATGACCCGCCACTGTTGCTCGGTCAGTGCATGCTTGTTCAGTGCCGGGCGGAAGAACGCCATTGCGGCTTCACGGGCTTGCAGCAGGGTCAGGGTCAGCGAAGGTCTGGGGTTGGCCATATCGGCACCAATTGGATGGGCGAGTCGGCAGCTTAGTGTCGCCGGCCAACCGCTGCAAGCGGCCTGGGGGCTGTGAAAAGTACAATCGGTTCGGCGTAAAAGCCATTCTGTTGCACCGTGGCGATGCTCATGATGATCCGCACAAGATCAACAAGACCCCCCTTATGCCTGGCTCAACGCAATCCCGATTGGCGCTGGCGGTACTCCCCCGGAGTGAGCTGGGCGTAACGCTGGAAAAAACGACTGAAATAGGCCGGGTCCTTGAACCCCAGCTGATAGCAGATCTCGTTGGCCGAGCTGCCGGTAAACAGCAGCAGGCGCTTGGCTTCCTGCATCAGGCGCTCCAGGATCAGGCGCTTGGACGGCAGGTCGGCAATACGCCGGCACACGTCGTTGAGCCGTGCTTCTGTCACCCCAATGCCCTGGGCATACCGCGACAACGGCCAGTGTTGCTGGTAGTGCGCTTCGATCAGCTCGTTGAAGCGGTGGAAGATTTTCAAGTCTTCGTGACGGGCGGGCGTGGCTTTCAACGAGTTCGAACACAGCCGCAACAGGCTGATCATGATCAACCGCGTCAGGCTGTCCAGGGCTGCGCTGCGCCCGGAACGCTGGGCTTTTACCTCTTCGCGCAGTTCCTCGAACAGATAATCCAGGCGGCGGATATCGCCCGCGTATTGCGGCGCCAACTGCGTCAGGGCGACACACGCGGCCGGCAATTGCACACCGGCCGGCGCCAGGCTGGCGTCGGCTTCGATCAGTTGCCACACCAATTGCTGACGCACCGTGAGCACATGCCCGTCACTGTCGGCCTCGGTCACAAACGAGTGCGGCACCGTGGGTGGCGTGAGGAAGAACATCGGCCCGGACTCGACGTATTGCTGGTCGTCCAGGTACACGCGCACGGTGCCGCTTTTTACGTAGTGAACCTGGAAGAACCGGTCATGCCGGTGAACGGGCATGTTGCGCCCGAAGAAATCCGCCAGGTTGGCCAGCTTGTCGTAATGGACTTCGGCGTCGCTGTAGCGCTGGTCGTACACCTGGCCAATGTTGATGTTCGGGATGGGTTGACGGTCGCTCATCGCACGCTACTCGTTTTTATTGTGATTGCCCTGATGCAGCGGTGCTCACCCTGCAAGCACCCCGTGGACAGTCTACACCCTTGACGATAGTTAACATCTTAATTATAACTGTTAACACATTAACTAAATGCAAGGCCGCCATGGCCCTGCCAGGAGAACCCATGAGCCGTGCCTTGCATGACATCGCGACCGGCACCCTTTTCGGTGTCGCGCTGAACTACCAGGGGTTGCTCAAGCAGCGCCTCGCCGAATTCGAACAGCCGCCGTACCAGAAACCGCCGGTCAAGCCGGTGCTGTTCATCAAGACGCCCAACACCCGCAACCAGCACGGCGCCGAGGTGGTGCATCCCGGCCAGGGCGAGCGCCTGCAACCTGGGCCGGCATTGGGGGTGGTGATGGGCAAGAGCGCCAGTCGCGTCAGCGCGGCCGAAGCCCTCGACTACGTGGCCGGCTACACCCTGGTCAATGAGTTCAGCCTGCCGGAAGACAGCTACTACCGCCCCGCCGTCAAAGCCAAATGCCGCGATGGGTTCTGTGCCATCGGGCCCGAGCTGATACCCACCGCACAGGTCTCGAACCCGCACAATCTCGCGATCACGCTGTACGTCAACGGCGAGGTTCGCCAGCACAACACCACGGCCAACTTCGTGCGCAACATTCCATTGTTGATCGCCGAGATCAGCGAATTCATGACCCTGCACGCAGGCGACGTGCTGATCACCGGCACGCCTGAAGGCCGGGTGGATGTGCAGCCCGGCGACACCGTGGAGGTCGAGATCAGCGGCCTCGGCCGCCTGGTCAACCACATCAAGGCAGAGGAGCTCCCATGAAACACGCCCGTATTCGCTTTGAAGGTGAAGTCCATTCGGTACAGGTCGAAGCTGAAAACGCCGTGCGCCTGGCCGACGGTCGCCTGTTGGCCGAAGACCAGGTGCAATGGCTGCCACCGGCCACCGGCAGCATGTTCGCCCTGGGCCTGAACTATGCCGACCACGCCGCTGAACTGGCGTTCAAGCCGCCGACCGAACCCCTGGCGTTTATCAAGTCCGTGGGCACCTACACCGGCCACAACCAGGTGACCTGGCGCCCGGATAACGTCGCCTACATGCACTACGAGTGCGAACTGGTGGCCGTCATCGGCAAGCCGGCGCGCAACGTCAAGCGCGAAGACGCCCTGGATTACCTGGCGGGCTACACGGTGTGCAACGACTACGCGATTCGCGACTACCTGGAAAACTACTACCGCCCCAACCTGCGCGTGAAGAACCGCGACGCCACCACGCCCGTCGGCCCATGGATCGTCGATGTGGCCGATGTGCCGGACCCGAGCAACCTGAAACTGCGCACCTGGATCAACGGCGAGTTGCGCCAGGAAGGCAGCACCAGGGACATGATTTTCGACATTCCCTACCTGATCGAATACCTGTCCAGCTTCATGACCCTGCAACCCGGCGACATGATCGCCACCGGCACGCCCGAAGGCCTGGCCGACGTCGTGCCGGGCGATGAAGTGATTGTGGAAGTCGAAGGCGTAGGCCGCCTGGTTAACCGAATTGTCAGCGAAGCGGCGTTCTTCAACGCCCGTAAAGAGGCTTGAGCAGCATGATCAAACATTGGATCAATGGCCGTGAGGTCGAAAGCAAAGACGTGTTCGTCAACTACAACCCGGCCACCGGCGAAGCCATCGGTGAAGTCGCCAGCGGCGGCGCCGAGGAAGTCGCGCAAGCCGTGGCGGCGGCCAAGGAAGCCTTCCCGAAATGGGCGGGCACCCCGGCCAAGGAACGGGCGCGCTTGATGCGCAAGCTCGGCGAACTGATCGAACAGAACGTGCCGCACCTGGCCGAACTGGAAACCCTCGACACCGGCCTGCCGATTCACCAGACCAAAAACGTATTGATTCCCCGCGCCTCGCACAACTTCGACTTTTTCGCCGAAGTCTGCACGCGCATGGACGGCCATAGCTACCCGGTCGATGACCAGATGCTCAACTACACCCTGTACCAGCCGGTGGGTGTCTGCGCGCTGGTGTCGCCGTGGAACGTGCCGTTCATGACGGCCACCTGGAAGACCGCGCCGTGCCTGGCCCTGGGCAATACCGCGGTGCTGAAAATGTCCGAGCTGTCGCCGCTGACCGCCAACGAACTGGGGCGCCTGGCGGTGGAGGCCGGGATTCCAAAGGGCGTGCTCAATGTCATCCAGGGTTACGGCGCCACCGCTGGCGATGCCCTGGTGCGTCACCCCGATGTCCGCGCGATTTCCTTCACCGGCGGCACCGCCACCGGCAAGAAAATCATGCAGACCGCCGGGCTGAAAAAGTACTCCATGGAACTGGGCGGCAAGTCGCCGGTGCTGATCTTCGAAGATGCCGACCTGGAACGCGCCCTCGACGCCGCGCTGTTCACCATCTTCTCGCTCAACGGCGAACGCTGCACCGCCGGCAGCCGGATCTTTATCCAGGAAAGCGTGTACCCGCAGTTCGTCGCCGAGTTTGCCGCGCGCGCCAAGCGCCTGATCGTCGGCGACCCACAAGACCCGAAAACCCAGGTCGGCTCGATGATCACCCAGGCCCACTACGACAAGGTCACCGGCTACATCAAGATCGGTATGGAAGAAGGCGCCACCCTCCTCGCCGGTGGCCTGGAGCGCCCGGCCAACCTGGCGGCGCACCTGAGCAAGGGCCAGTTCATCCAGCCCACGGTGTTCGCTGACGTGAACAACAATATGCGTATCGCCCAGGAAGAAATCTTCGGCCCGGTGGTGTGCCTGATTCCGTTCAAGGACGAAGCCGAAGCCTTGAAACTGGCCAACGATACCGAATACGGCCTGGCGTCTTACATCTGGACCCAGGACATCGGCAAGGCGCATCGTCTGGCCTATGGCATCGAAGCGGGCATGGTGTTCATCAACAGCCAGAACGTGCGCGACCTGCGCCAACCGTTCGGCGGCGTGAAGGGCTCCGGCACCGGCCGTGAAGGCGGCCAGTACAGCTTCGAAGTGTTCGCCGAGATCAAGAACGTGTGCATTTCCATGGGAAGTCATCACATCCCGCGCTGGGGCGTGTAAGCCGGACACAACAACGCGTCCTGTAGGAGCGAGCTTGCTCGCGAAGAATCCGCAGGCGCCGCCGGCTAACGGAAATGCTGCGTTATCGTTGATGTTTTTCGCGAGCAAGCTCGCTCCTACAAAAGAATAAATACTCAGGAGAATGATCATGGGCGAAGTAGTTCTGGCAGCAAAGATCTGCCACGTACCCTCGATGTACTTGTCGGAGCTGCCTGGCAAGCACCATGGCTGCCGCGAAGCGGCGATTGCCGGGCACAAGGAAATCGGTCGGCGCGCCCGCGAGCTGGGCGCCGATACCGCCGTGGTGTTCGACGTGCACTGGCTGGTCAACAGCGCCTATCACGTCAACAGCGGCGAGCACTTCAAGGGCATCTACACCAGTAACGAACTGCCGCACTTCATCAAGAACATGGCCTACGAATACCCCGGCTGCCCGGAGCTGGGCGAGCTGATCGCCGCCGAGGCCAACGCCGCCGACGTGCGCACCCTGGCCCACAACATCCCGAGCCTGGAGCTGGAGTACGGCACCCTGGTGCCGATGCGCTACATGCACATGGGCGTACCGGACGAGCAGACCTTCAACGTCGTTTCGATTGCCGCCTGGTGTGCCTGGCATCGCCTGCAAGACAGCTTCACCTTCGGCGCCGCCGTGCGCCGGGCCATCGAGAAGAGCGATCGCAAAGTCGTGGTGCTGGCCTCGGGGTCGCTGTCGCACCGCTTCTCCGACGACCGCAATGCCGAAGCCAATATTCATAACTGGACCCGTGAATTCGACAAGCAGGTCGACCTGCATGTGGTGGAACTGTGGCGCCAGGGCCGCTGGAAAGAGTTCTGCGCCATGCTCCCGGACTACGCCGAGCATTGCTTTGGCGAAGGCAAGATGCACGACACCGCCATGCTTCTCGGTTTGCTCGGCGGGCCGGACTACGACAAGCCGGCCGAGATCATCACCGAACCCTTCGGCAGCTCGGGCACCGGGCAGATCAACGCCATTTTCCCTGTTTGACCGCATGGCCGCGCGGCATCCCCGCGCGGCCTGAAGGAGCCGTTCATGCCCCACTTCATCGCTGAATACACCGACAACATCGAACAGCAGGCAGACCTGCCGGGCCTGTTTGAAAAAGTCCACGCCAGCCTGGGCGACAGCGGCGTGTTTCCCCTGGGCGGCATCCGCAGCCGTGGCGTGCGCCTGGACACCTGGCGCATGGCCGATGGCAAGCATGACTACGCGTTCGTGCACATGACGTTGAAGGTCGGCCATGGCCGCGACCTGACCACACGCCAGCAAGTCGCCGAGCGCCTGTTCGAGGTCATCACCCAGCACTTCGCCGCGCTTCAGGCCCGGCGCCTGCTGGCCTTGTCGTTTGAAATGCTCGAACTGCACGAGCAGCTCAATTTCAAGCAGAACAACGTGCATGCGTTCCTCAAGGCGCAGGTCGGCTAAAGCACCCTGCCCGTTCACACCCTCGGCCTCTCAGATAAAAAGTATAAAACCATGAGCACAGCCCATACCGCCGACAACCTCGGCCAGGTCGCACGCGACCGTACCCACAGCACCATCACCTGGCGGCTGATGCCGTTGTTGCTGATCTGCTACCTCTTCGCCCATCTCGACCGCATCAACATCGGCTTCGCCAAGATGCAGATGAGCGCGGACTTGAACTTCAGCGACACGGTCTATGGCTTCGGCGCCGGCCTGTTCTTCGTGGCCTACGCGCTGTTCGGCGTGCCCAGCAACATGGCCCTGGACCGTGTCGGCCCAAGACGTTGGATTGCCACGCTGATGGTGGTGTGGGGCGTGCTGTCGACCTGCATGTTCCTGATCGACAGCGCCATGGGCTTCTATGTGCTGCGCTTTTTGCTGGGGGTGGCCGAGGCCGGTTTCTTCCCGGGCATCCTGGTGTTTCTGAACCGCTGGTACCCGGCCGGGCGTCGCGCGCAAGTCACCGCCCTGTTTGCCATCGCAGTGCCGATGGCCGGGGTGATCGGCGGCCCGCTTTCCGGCGGCATCCTTGAACACTTCCACGACCTGGGCGGCCTGCGCGGCTGGCAATGGATGTTCGTCATCGAAGGCGCCCCCGTGATTCTGCTCGGGCTGGTGGTGCTCAAGTGCCTGCCGGACAGCTTCGAGACGGTCAAGTGGCTGGCGCCGGAACAGAAGCAACACCTGCGCGAGCAACTGCACCGGGAAGAACACCGCAAATCGATCACCTCGTTTTCCGCCATTCTCAGCAACCCACAGGTGTGGCTGCTGGTGGCGGTGTACTTCGCGGTGATGCTGGCGGTCAACACCCTGGCGTTCTGGATGCCGACGCTGATCCACGGCGCCGGCATCGGCAGCGACGGCAAGGTCGGCCTGCTGAGTGCGGTGCCGTACCTGGCCGGGTGTTTTTTCATGATCGGCTGCGGGCGTTCATCCGACCGCCAGCGTGAACGCCGCTGGCACCTGTGCGTGCCCTTGCTGATGTCGGCCGCCGGCATTGCCATCGCCGGGCTCGCCCCCGCCAACCCGGCCGTGGTGCTGGGCGGCCTGATCGTCGCCGGCATGGGCGCCAGCGCGGCGTTGCCGATGTTCTGGCAACTGCCTCCCGCGTTCCTCTCCAATAACACCCAGGCCGCCGGGATCGCCCTGATCAGCTCGTTCGGCAGCATCGCGTCATTCTTCGCGCCCTACCTGATCGGCTGGATGCGCGACACCACCCAGAGCGCCAGCCTGGCCCTGTACGTCCTGGCGCTGCTGATTGCTCTCGGCGGCCTGCTGGTGCTGCGCACCCGGGCGGCCATCGTCAACCCTCAATAAGAGACTCTTGCCATGCTTGATCAATCGCTCATTTTGCAAGCCGCCGCGCGCCTCGACCAGGCCGAACGTTCACGCGAACAGGTGCGTCAGTTTTCCCTCGATCACCCGGCGATCACCCTCGACGACGCCTATGCCATCCAGCGCGCCTGGGTCGCGCAAAAAATCAAGGACGGGCGCAAGCTGGTCGGCCACAAGATCGGCCTGACCTCCCGGGCCATGCAGGTCTCGTCCAATATCACCGAGCCGGATTACGGCGCGTTGCTGGACGACATGTTCTTCGATGAAGGCACCGACATCCCCTTCGAGCGCTTTATCGTGCCGCGCGTCGAGGTGGAGCTGGCGTTTATCCTGGGCAAACCGCTGAAAGGCCCGAACGTGACGGTGTTCGACGTACTCGACGCCACCGAATGGGTGATCCCGGCGCTGGAGATCATCGATGCGCGCATCCAGCAGGTCGACCCGCACACCAAGGCGACCCGCAAGGTGTTCGACACCATCTCCGACAACGCCGCCAACGCCGGCGTGGTCATGGGCGGGCGGGCCGTGCGGCCCACCGAGATCGACTTGCGCAAGGTGCCGGCGGTGCTTTACCGCAATGGTGTGATCGAAGAGTCCGGCGTCTCCGCCGCCGTGCTCAATCACCCGGCCAAGGGCGTGGCCTGGCTCGCGAATAAACTGGCCGCCTATGACGTCACCCTGCAACCCGGGCAAATCATCCTGGGTGGCTCCTTCACCCGCCCGGTGGCGGCCAACCCTGGCGATACCTTCCATGTCGACTACGACATGCTGGGTTCGATTGCCTGCCGATTCGTTTAACGGGAGAGTGCTCATGGACATGCCTGTCAACACCTTCAAACATCGCCTGCGCAGCGGTGAAACCCAGATCGGCCTGTGGCTGGGCCTGGCCGATGCCTATTGCGCGGAACTGGCCGCCAACGCCGGTTTCGATTGGCTGCTGATCGACGGCGAACATGCGCCCAACGACCTGCGCGGCCTGCTCGGCCAGCTCCAGGCCGTGGCGCCCTACCCCAGCCAGCCGGTGATTCGCCCGGTGATCGGCGACACCGCGTTGATCAAGCAAGTCCTCGACATTGGCGTACAGACCTTGCTGGTGCCCATGGTGGAGAGCGCAGAACAGGCGCGTACGCTGGTGAAAGCCATCCATTATCCGCCCAAGGGCGTGCGCGGCGTCGGCAGTGCGCTGGCCAGGGCTTCACGCTGGAACAGCATTGCCGGTTACCTCGACCACGCCGATGAGCAGATGTGCCTGCTGGTGCAGATCGAAAACCGCGAGGGCCTGGCCAACCTGGAGGCGATTGCGGCGGTGGAAGGCGTCGACGGGGTGTTTATCGGGCCGGCGGACCTGAGCGCGTCGATGGGCCATCGCGGCAACCCCGGCCACCCCGAGGTGCAGGCCGCCATCGAAGACGCCATCGCGCGCATCCGCAACGCCGGCAAAGCCGCCGGCATTCTCAGCGCCGACCAGGCACTGGCGCGGCGCTACATCGAACTGGGCGCGGCGTTCGTGGCGGTGGGCGTGGACACCACGGTGCTGATGCGCGGGCTGCAAAGCCTGGCGGCGGCCTTCAAGGACTCACCGGCGCCTGCCAGCGCGGCCGGCGGCGTCTACTGACGCAGCCTCGCTTGCGCGCGGCAGCTGTGGGGCTAGCTTAACTAGCGCTTGAGGGTTTTCAGTTCGTTGAGCAAGGTCAGCAAGGTCTGCAACTTCTCTTCGCCAAACCCCGCCTGCAAGCGCTGGTAATTGGCTTCCATGCTCTGGCTCATGGAGTCGAAACAGGCTTGGCCCTTCTCGGCCAGCCGCACCAGCACGCGGCGTTGGTCCTGTTGCGCCTTGCGCCGCTCAACCATGCCTGCCGCTTCCATGCGCACCAGCACTCCGGTCATGCTCGGCTTGAGGATGCACGCCAGCTCGGCCAGGCGATTGATCTCAAGCTCCTCATGCTGGCTGAGGATCCGAATGACCCGCCATTGCTGCTCGGTCAGTCCGTGTTGATTGAGCGAAGGGCGAAAAAACCCCATGGCGGCTTCACGCGCATGGAGCAAAGTGAGGGTCAGGGATTGGCGCGGTTTGGACATGGATGGCGGCGTCGCAATTGGTTAACAGATTAACAACATTCTAGCATTGGCGATTGTTGCCCGTGTGCGGCTTTACCGCGCGGCCGGATTCAAGGTTGATGATTGGCAGCCACGGTCAAGAGCGGCGGCACACAGAATCAAGACACCTACCGCTCGGAAGGCACCTAATACACCCCAACAGGCACAGAGCTTCGTGTCGGCTCTGCAGTGAGTTTCCCTTCACTTTTCCAGGCTGCGCCATGATCAATATCGAAACGCCGACCTACTACTCGGCAACCAAGAAATACAACCTCAGCTTCCCCACCCTCGAACAGGACGTGGAAGCCGATGTGGTGGTGATTGGCGGCGGTTTCTCCGGCATCAACACCGCACTGGAACTCGCCGAAAAAGGCATCACCAATATTGTGGTGCTCGAAGCGCGCTACCTGGGCTTCGGCGGCACGGGCCGCAATGGCGGGCAGATCATGGCGGGGATCGGCCATGACCTGGAGAAAATCAAGAACCAGGTCGGCGACGAAGGCCTGCGCCAGATCTTTGAAATCAGCGAGCTGGGCGCCGGCATCATCAAGGATCGCATCGCCAAGTACGCGATCGACGCCGACTTCTGCCACGGCTACGGCTACATGGGCTTCAACGCCCGCCAGGAAAAAACCCTGCGCGCCTGGGAGAAGGACTTCAAGTCAATCAACACCAAGGACGAAATCCGCTTTATGGCGGGGTCCGAGGTCAAGCAGATCATCGGTTCCGACGCCTACACCAGCGCGCTGCTGCACATGGGCGGCGGGCACGTGCACTCGCTGAACCTGCTGCTGGGCGAAGCCAAGGCCCTGGCCGGCCACGGCGTGCGCATTTTTGAGCACAGCCCGGCCCTGGAAGTCAGTTATGGCGAACGCATCACCGTGCGCACCGGCCGAGGCTCGGTCAAAGCCTCCAAGTTGCTGTGGGCCTGCGACAGTTTTCTCAACAAGCTGGAACCGGAACTGCACAAGACCACGGTCAATACCTACGCCTTTCAGTTGATGACCGAACCGCTATCCGACGAGCTGATCAACCGCATCAGCCCGATACGCGGCGCCTACAGCGATATCCGCCCGGTGATCGACTACTACCGGGTCACCAACGAAAACCGTTTGCTGTTCGGTGCCGCCACGCCTTTCGTCGAGCACATCCCGCTGGACCTCAAGGCCTGGAACCGCAACCTGATGCTGAAGATTTTCCCCTACCTCAAGGACGTGAAGATCGACCTGGCGTGGGGCGGGCCGATGGCGACCGGGGCCAACCTGTTCCCGCAGATCGGCACGCTCAGCGGGCGCCCGAATGCCTTTTATGTGCAGGGCTACGCCGGCTTCGGGGTCACGCCCAGCCACATCATCTGCAAGGTCCTGGCCGAAGGCATGAGCGAAGGCTCGTCGCGCTACGACCTGATCAGCGCGGTCAAGCATGCGCAGATCCTGGGCAAGGACCATATCCGCCCGCTGCTGCTCACGGCCGGCAAAAGCCTTCATCAACTTTCGGGCTACTTCAACGGTCGCCGTTGAGCCCCGCTGTTTCATTCACAGGAGAACTGCCATGCCCGTTACCACCCTGAAGAAAGACATCCAATTATCGGACCTCGATGCCTGGGGCACCGTTGCCGACCTCGGTTCCGAGATCCTCGAGGGCGAAGTCAAAGCCTTTGGCAAAATGACCTTCGGCGCCCCGACCGACGCCATCAGCAGCGCCTATTTCGGCACCACCCAAGGCAAGTTCCGCATGGTCTACCCGTTCGCCGAACAGGCCACGGTGGTCACCGGTGAAGTGGTGCTGACCGACGAAAGTACTGGCCAGAGTACCCGCTACAAAGCCGGCGACAGCTGGTTCGTGACCCAGGGCACGCCGGTGCTGTGGGAGGTGGTAAGCGAGAGTTTTGTGAAGCACTATTTCGCGGTAGTCTGATCGCTCCCCTCTGCCGGCTTCGGCCGGCAGCGTTTGTTCCGGCGCAGGTGACTGACCATGCACGCCATCCCCGCTCAGGAAGTCGCCGGCCATTGCCTGCAGGCTTTCACTCAACTGGTGCCCGCCAGCCAGGCAGCGTTCTATTGTGTCGACCGCCAGTTGCAGGCCCGTGATTTCAGGCTGCAAGGCATGAGCGGTGAGATGCACCGCGACTACCTCGACAACTACCGCCAATTCGACCCGTTGCAACCGCGCAATTGCCTGTCCAGCGGGCTGGCGGTGGTGCCGCTGGGGTTCGCCATGGCCCGCCAGCCCCTGCGTGACAGCCGCCGCTATCAAGACTTCCTGCAACGCTATGGTGTGGTCGATGTGGTGGAGATCGTCGCCCATCGCGCCGACCAGCCCCAGGCGGCCATCTCCTTGCTGCGCACGGCGGAGCAAGGGGTGTTTACCCCCGACCAACTGGCTCAGCTCAATGCCTTGCAGGCGTTGCTGCAAATGGCCGTGGCCAATATGCAGCCCTGCGACGATGCATTGGCCGGGCTCACGCCCAAAGAGCGCGAGATTGCCTGGTTATTACGCCAGGGTGCGAGCAACAAGCAACTGGCCCTGGAGCTGGATGTCGGCCTGCCGACCATCAAGACGCACTTGATCCACCTGTTTCGCAAAACCGGTGTGAGCAGCCGTACCGAACTGGTCGCCGCGCTGTTTCTTTAAGTTGCCTCAACCCTTTGGTTGATAGGCACGCCAGGTTGCCAACCGCATGATCCGGGGTGTCCATTCCCTCAACCGGAGCCATGCAATGACCACTTCATCCGACTGGATCACCGTAGGCGCTCTCGCCGACGGGTTTGCCCCCGACGCGTTTATCCTGCCCAACCTTGCCGACCTCAACGGCAAGGCCTTCACCCTGCACTTCGCCAACGGCTGGCAGATCGAGCATCGCTTCGACACCGAGCAGTTGCACTGGCACGCCGCCGACGGTCACTCCAGCGGTTCGGCCGCCTACCGCGCCACCTCGGTCCGCCCGGGCCTGTACCTGGTCGACTTCATCAAGCATGAAGCCGGCCAGGCTTGGTCGATCAGCCTGGTGCTGGACACCACCACGTCGTCGTTCACCGCCGTGATCGGGCGCATGCCGGACCGCGAACAAACCGAGCAAGGCCTCTACAGCCGCGCCCTGGCCGGCAAGGCCCTGACCTCGGTGGACGTGGACTTCCTGCACGGCAGCCTGGATCAACCCTGGCAGCCGGGCCAATGCCCGCACGCGCCCACCCAGGAACTGACCGGCCTGCGCAACCTGTATCGCTACAGCCCCAGCGAAGTCTACGAGCACATCTACCTGAACGATCAGTTCTATGCCTGGCAATGCCTCAAGGGCGTGGAGCAAGGCCTGTGCGATACAGATCGCTGCCACTACTACAAGATCGCCGATCAGCTGTACCTGTTCGTCTGGCGCGAAAAAATCATCCCGACCCTCGGCCTGGTGCTGATCGACCTGCAACAGCACCGCAGCGACGGCAAGATCTTCGGCTATGCCGGCGCGTCGTTCGATGAGCTGTCGAACTTTCCAGTCAGCTCCTACTGCCAAGTGCTCAACCGCACGGAGTATCCCGATGCCTGATCCACGCACCGTTGTCATCACCGGTGCCGGCACGGGCATCGGTGCCGCCTGCGCGCGCTTATACGCCGCCGAAGGCGCCAACCTGGTGCTCATCGGCCGTCGCCGCGAGCCGCTGGAGCAGGTTGCGCAAGACACCGGCGGCCTGATGCTGGTCGGCGATGCGGCCTGCCCGGCCACCTGGGAGGGTTTCGTTGCGCAGATCGGTGAGCGCTACGGCCGCCTCGATGTGCTGCTGGCCTGCGCCGGCGGGCATGGCGTGGGCAGCGCCACCCAGACCAGCCCGCACACCTGGGAGGCGGCCTTGCGCAGCAATCTGGACAGTGCGTTCTACAGCGCCCGCGCCTGCCTGCCGCTGCTGATCGAAAGCGCCGGCAATATCGTGCTGCTCGGCTCCATCGCCTCGCTGGCCGCCGGGCCCGACGTATGCGGCTACACCACCGCCAAGCATGCGCTGCTCGGGCTCAATCGCTCCCTGGCGCGGGATTACGGCCCACGCGGCGTGCGCGTGAACGCGGTGTGTCCCGGCTGGGTTACCACGCCCATGGCCGACGTGGAAATGCAGCCGTTGATGAGCTTCCATGGCGACACCCTGCCGCAAGCCTATGCCCGCGTATGCGCCGACGTGCCGTTACGGCGCCCCGCCAGCGCCGAGGAAATCGCCAAGGTGTGCCGCTTCCTGGCCAGCCCGGATGCCGCGATCATCACCGGCGCCAGCGTGGTCGCCGATGGCGGTTCGAGCATTGTCGATGTACCCACGCTGGCTTACGTCCATATGGAGCGTGCACATGCCTGAAGACTTGGATTTCAGCGGCAAGACCGTGCTGGTCACCGGCGGCGCCCAGGGTATCGGCCAGGCCATCGTCGAGGCGTTCGCCTGGCGTGGCGCCCGCGTCATGATCGCCGACCTGCGCCTGGCACAAGCCCAGGCATTGGCCGAGGGCTTGCGTGCGCGCGGCTGCCGGGTCGAGGCCATCGCGCTGGACCTGGCCGAGGCGACGGCGGTGTTCGAAGGCATCAAGGGCATAGAGCTGGCCTGGGGCCGCCTGGATATCCTGGTGCACAACGCCGGCTACTTTCCGTTGACAGCGTTCGCGCAGATCACCCCGGCCATGCTTGAACGCACGCTGGCGGTGAATCTCTCGGCCCTGTTCTGGCTGACCCAGGCCGCCTTGCCGATGTTTCAACGCCAGGGCGGTGGCTGCGTGCTGGTCACCTCATCGGTCACCGGGCCACGGGTCGCCTATGCGGGGCTCAGCCACTACGCGGCGTCCAAGGCCGGGGTCAACGGTTTTATCCGCAATGCCGCGCTGGAGCTGGCGACTTACCAGGTGCGCGTCAACGGCGTCGAGCCAGGGATGATTGCCACGCCGGCCATGGATAACCTGGGCGACAGCCAGGTCAATGCCGACATCGCCAGCCGCGTGCCCCTGGGACGCCTCGGTGCCGCTCAGGATATTGCCGGGGCCATGCTGTTCCTGGCCTCCGACCTGGCGACCTACATCACCGGGCAGACCATCGTGGTGGACGGCGGGTCGACGCTGCCTGAGGTGAAATGACCTCTGTCGGGATGTAAACCGGATCAAATCTGGGAGGGGCGGTGTATCCGTTGAATAGCGCTCGCCCCTTCAAGCAGCGACAGTGAATCACTGAACACCCGCGACAACGCTGCAAGCCGTTTGACGTAACCCTGGGGCGTCGAATAGATCAGCTCCACATGCAGGCTGTCGACGATACCCAGGTAAGCGTCACAAAACACCTCAAGCGCCTCGGGCCGTACCATCCTGTACCGCCCTTGCGCGGCACGCCGGAAATCCTCGCGAATGCTCGCCAGGTACCCCTCAAATCCTGCCGTAATGACCCTGCGAATATCCGCCGGCGGAAAGTAGGCCGTGCGCAACAGGAAGCGCAGGTGCGCCGACCCTGCATAGCGCCCGCGCAATCGCTCAAGGTGTAATTGCCCAGGCACGCCGGGGTGCCCGGCCTCTTCCTTGAAGCACTGCGCGATGTACTGGTGTTCATGGGCCAGGGCAATCTCGAAGACTGTCTGAAACAGCGCGTCCTTACTGACAAAGTGCGCGTACAGCGAGGCCTTGCGCATGCCCGCCCCGACCGCGATTTCGTTCAGCGATGAAGCGTCGTAGCCATAAGCGGCAAAGTGTTCGACCGCAACTGCGCAAATGTTATGGGCCGACAGGGTGAGCGGTTTCATTGATCCATCGATACCCTACGCCGCACCGACCGCTTGCTGCAGATGAGTGGAACGAAAATCCTTGGGCGACAGTTCGAATTGCTTCTTGAACGAGCGGCTGAAGTGCGCGGAATCGGTGAAGCCCCACTTGTAGGCAATCGAGGTGATCGACTCGCTCTTGAGGAACGGGTTGGTCAGATCGTCCGCGCTGCGCTTAAGCCGCGCACGCTGGATGTAGCGGCAGACGCTGTCGTCCTGCTCTTCAAACAAACGGTACAAATGCCGCACCGAGATGTTCAGGCGGCTGGCCAGGCCCACCGGACTCAGGCCGGGTTGGGTCAGGGACTCGTCGATGACTTTCTGTACATAACTGCGCAGGTTACTGCCGTGCAAGGATGTGGCGCTGTCGCCTGGAGCGTCATGCAGTTCAAAGGCTGAACCGAGCAGGGAAACAAACGCCGCTTGCAGCGCCTCGGCCTCTTCAATCGAATCCTGCCCCTCCAGGCCCTCGCGGCACAGCTGGTCCATCAACACGTGGAGCATGCGCCCGCAGGCCTTGCTCGAAGAGATCTTGCCGAAGGTTTTCGAGGCGCTGCCCAGTTGCTTGCACACTTCGTTGCGCGAGAGTGACAGCGAGGCATGTTCGATAAGGCCAAAGGGGCTGATCTCGATCGAACCCGTGGAGTCCATCAGCAACATATCGCCGGGGGCCAACTGAATGACCTGGCCGTTCTGGGTGATCTGGCAATAGCCACTGCGCTGGCTGACCAGGAAGCAATGCTGGTCCATATCGTGATCGGCATTGGGCCGCTCGCGTTTGATCAGGCCGGCGTTGGTGCGCAGGTTGGCCAGTGACAGGCCGCCCCGGGAGTGCTTGGACACCTCACCGATGAACAGTGAGCGGTTGAAGGCCAGTTCCGTGTCGAAATGGCCGCAGGCCGCTCGCAGATCCCGAGTCCAGGTTTCCAACCCATAGTGCGCAGACTGATAGGTGCTCATGGCATCTCCACAATGGTTTCTTGTTTTTGTTGGCTAATAGTTAACATGTTATCTATATAGGCGCAACAAGTCCGTGATACCGACTGTAGAAGCACTAATGATGCCAATTCCTCGACTCAGAGCGCGCCCAATACCCGCTGCAAACCCGCCAGCACCGTCAACAGCCCAGCACGTTGCGCGCCGCTCAAGGGGATGTAGCGCCGGAACGCCGGCATGCGGTTGACCACCTCGCTGCCGCCCATGTGTTCAAGCCGTACGTGCCATTGCTGCTCGCTCAAATCGAGGTGCAGGCGCTTGAAGTCCAGCCCCATCAACGCTTGATGCAGGTCGGGGTCATCGTTCAAGGCCGCCTGGAGCCTGGCCCGTAAATCCGGCGCGCCCGCCCGTTGCCGGCAGGCCAGTCCCGTGCGCCGGATCGACCCGCTGTGGTGCAGTTCAAAGCGCGCACTGCCCTGCTCTGAGGCAGGCACCGTGAACCTGAATTCGGTCATGACCAGGTGCATCAGCAATTGCGCTTCGGTGCGCTCGGCCACGTCCACCTGAAGGCCGATATCATCCAGGCAAAATCTTGCCTGGGCGGGCCCCGTCGAGGTGAAACTCGCCAGCCCGAGGTTGCGCCGCACGTACTCAAGCGTGACCCCAGGCCGGTAACCGGACGGGGCCCGTTGGGCGCTGAACAGCTCAGACAGCTTTTGCAGCCTGCTCGAGATAAGGGTCGTGAGGGTTGCCAGGCTCATGGGAAAACTCCTTGGCCAGCACTTCTTCTACCGAAGCCGGCTTGAATGGATTGACCTTCTGTACCACCAGTGTCCAGAACAGCGCGTATGAAGCCGTGATCCCGAGCATCACCCCGAACGGCACATAGATGTCCGCAGGGTTCATGCCCGGCGGGGTAATGAACCACATGCCCAGCAAGATGCCGACGCTGGAAAGAATCTGTGGCAACGGGAAGAACGGCGAGCGATAGGCCCGTGGCAGGTCCGGACGACGAATGCGCAGGATCACCACCGACAGCGTCACCAGCAGGTAAGAGAAACTCCACGCACACACCGCCGCCAGCACCAGATGCATGATGTTGTCAGTGTTACCGCCCAACCACAGGGCATACAGGCACGGAATCAGCATCGCCACCAGGATGCACAGCAGCGGCGTCTTGAAGCGCGGGTGCAAATAAGTGAAGACCTTGGGCAACGCGCCGTCCACCGCCATGCCGTAGAGAATCCTCGGCACGCCCGCCATCAGCGTATTGATGGTGGCGGCACCGGCGAACAGGAAGCCGATCCCCAGCCACAACGGGCCAATATCCCCCATGACCTGCTGGGCAAAGCGTGGGATTGCCATGGGCGTGTCGAGCAGGTGCACGCCGGTGGCGGCATCCAGCACCACGTTTTCCACCTGGCGCTTCATCGCCGCGCCGTAGATAAACATGCAGGTCGCCACGCTCATCAAGCCGAAAATCATGGCCTTGGGCATGACCTTGGCCGAATTGCGCAGGTCCGGGGCCAACGGCGTGACGAACTCGCAACCGACGAACATGAACATGGCCATGCCCACCAGCGACAGAATGGTGACCAGGTCGGTACCCACCAGCGATACGCCGAACCAGCCCTCCAGCTGCACCGCCGGTGCGGCGATCAGGCCGAGCACGCCGAACACCATCAGGGTGGTCCACATGCCGAAAGTCAGGATGATCTCGGCCCTGCCGAAGGCGCTGACGCCAAAGGCATTGAGAATGCCGAACACCACGACAAACCCCACCCCCAGCAACCAGGAGCCACCGGCGGACTCCGCCAGGGTATTGAGGTGTTCGAAGTTCACCAGGGCCATGACCCCGGACAGAATCGTCTCGGCCGTGCCGGCGAACACGTGCACGATCAGGTACGCCGACAGGGTGCCGGTGATCGCAAAGAAACGGCCCATGCCGCAATTGATGTAGTCGTAGACCGAGCCGGTGGTCGGCAGGATCGAGGCGGCCTCGGCGAAGGTGGTCGCCTGGGCCAGCATCATTACCACCGCAATCAGCATGGCCACCGCGAAGGCGCTGCCGCCGATACCGAAGCCCATGGTCGCGGTGAGAATCACCGGGCTGGCCATGATCAGGCCAATGGTGCTGGCCAGCGCGGTCGGAAACCCGACGCTGCCGCGTTTCAAATGCTGTGTGAGCCGGTCATTGATCGACATGGTGCGGATCCTCGAAAGCGGATTTCTGAGTGGATGCATCGAGCCGTTCAAGGAGCCGGCGATAAAGCCCTCCCCAGCCAGTCCCTGATCGAAACGGCATCGTGCGCAAAATCACTGTGCACTTCCCGAGCACCGAGCGTCTTGCCCATGTCTGCCGTGGCTTTTGTTGCTGCCTGCCAAGGCATGCGGCTTGGCGGGCAGGATCAATTGCGTGGCAGGCAGGTGAAAGACTTCCTCCGCCTGAGGTCATCTTAATGCGCCCTCGACTTAACCAAGCTGGGGACTATAACAATGGAGCACACCTTGAAAATACGCACGCAATCCTTGGCCGTCGGCCTGGGTATCGCGCTGTTGATCGGCCATTCACCGGCCCAGGCCTATGAGCTGTACGCCGACGAGGACACCCACCTGAATGCGGACTTCCTGGCGGTCTACGGCCTGTTCAACAGCCGTCACAACTACGACGGCACAGCGGGCGGCTCGACCTGGCGCGAGGGTTTCATCAAGTACGGGGTGAGCGGCGACCAGGGCCTGGCCGGGCACGGCACCGCGTATGGCGCGCTCAATTGGGTCAGCTCCGGCACCTGGGGCGATGGCGACGCGGCGGGCAACACCGCTGGCAGCGAACGCACCACCAAAATCGAAGACGCCTACCTGGGATGGCGCTCGGCCGACCTGTTCCCGGCGCTGGGCAAGGACGGTGTGGATTTTTCCGTCGGGCGCCAGGTGGTGAAGATCGGCCGGGGTTTCCTGATCAACGACGACGGCCCCAACCTCGGCAAGGGCCCGGCTGACGGCGCGCTGAACCGTGGCGGCGCCTATTACCTGGCGGCACGCCACGCGTTCGACCGCACGGCGGTGCTGCGCCTGGGCGGGCAAGAGGGCCTGCACGGCTCGGTGCTGTGGCTCAAGTCGGACAACCGCGCCCAGGCCGAAACCGAACTGGCGGCGGGCACCCTCGACTACACGGCCGCCGCCGGCACGCTGGGGCTGACCTGGGTCCACGGCATGAACGTCACCGACCAGTGGGCCAGCGACTTCCAGAAACAGCGCGAGGGCCTGGACACTTACAGTGTGCGCGGCGAAGGCAGCGCCGGTATCGACAACGCCAGCTTCGCCTTCGAATACGCCTGGCAAGACAAGGACGCGGGGCCGGAAAAAGCCTGGTACGCCGAGGCCGGCTACACCTTTGCCGATGTCGGTTGGTCGCCAAAAGTGACCTACCGCTACACGCGCTACTCGCAAAAATGGGACCCGCTGTTCACCGGGCTCAGCACCGGCTACGGCACCTGGTTCCAGGGTGAAGTCGCCTCCAACTATGCCGGCCCGTTCAACAGCAATACCGGCATCCATCACGTCGGCCTCAAGGCGACGCCCCTGGAGAACCTGACGGTCGGCGCGCTGTACTTCGACTTCAATACCCTGCGCAAACACGACGCGCTGAACCTCGACGCCCGGGAGCTGGACCTGTACGCCGAATGGGCGGTCAACAGCCACCTGATCATCAGCCCGCTGGTGGGCATCTACCAACCCAAGAAGGATGCCGACACCGGTGGTAACCAGGTGGGTGGCAACGGCACCAACCTCTACAGCCAGCTGACCGTGGCCGTGCCCTTCTGACCCCGTTTCAGGAGCTGCGCGACGCAGCTCCGTCCTAACGTTCGTGCTGATGCAGCATCGTCTGGATCTGATGGGTCGCCTGACGGGTGCTTTCCGCCAGCTTGCGCACCTCATCGGCCACCACCGAAAACCCACGCCCGACCTCGCCGGCCCTGGCCGCTTCAATGGCGGCATTCAAGGCCAGCAGGTTGGTCTGGTCGGCAATGCCCTTGATCACACTCACCACCGTGGCGATCTGGCCGTAGGTGGCCTGATTGTGTGCGAGCAGCTGTTGATGGGTGGTCTTCGCCGACTGCTCATCGCTGATGTCACGCACCGCGCCGACCACCCGCATCAAACGACCTTGCGCGTCACGCAGCGCTCGCCCGCGCTCCCTGCACCAGATGTAGTCACGGGTCTTGTGGCGCATCCGGTATTCAAACACGTACTCACCGCTGCCCTGGGGCGCAAGGATTTCCCGATCGAAGATCGCCATGATCTTCGGCAGGTCATCGGGGTGGGTGATGCTGACCTGCGCGTCCCAGCCATCGGGCAGCTCATGGGGCGCGTAGCCCAGGAGCAGGCGGAACTGATTGAAAATCCGCATGCGGCTGGCGGGATCCTGCACGTCACCGTTGACCACGGTGATGTCCCAGCAGCCTTCGGTCATGGTGCAGAGCAGCAGCTCCCAGATCTGCGTCTCGTGTTGATGCGCAAGGGCGCGCTGCGCATGCTCACGCAACTCGGCTTCCAGCGCCTGTTCACGCTGCCCGGCCTGCTCCAATTGCCGGCGAAGCACGGCAAGTGCCTGTTCGCTGCGCGCCCCTTCGGCAGCCTGATCGTGGGCTGATTCCTCGAGCAACAGCAACTGCCGCGCAGCCTGCGCACGTTGTGTGGCGAGTTGCTCCAGGTCGGCCTGCACCGACGGATAGGCGTGCAGTGCCGGGGTTCCCAACACCTCCCCCGCGAGCAGTTGCTTGAGGACGGCGGCAAGGTCCTGCATCGGCTGTTTTTTCTTGAAGAACATCGGCCTGGCCCTTTCTGATCGAGTCGAAACCCCGGATCTGATCGCAAACCGAGCGTGATTGCTTGTACGAGCCTGCAAGGCCTTTGCGCGTGGCTGCCATCCAAAAAAGCCCTGCGTCGGGCGCTATCGTGCATCTGTAGGATGGTGATCGGCTTTCAACCCGTCGATACTTGTCCCCAGGCCCTGCCCACGTCCAAACGACGTTCCGGCCCTTAATGACTTCGTGACGAAAACAATAAGAATGTCGCACAGAGGTACATACGAATGAGCCGTCATGATCATGGTCACGCCAGCCTCCTGGAGGCGTTCAGCGCGATGACACTGGAGCTCCAACGCCTGGCGCAGGACAAAGACATAGAACACTTCCACGAAGCGGCGCTGAGCTGCATCCGCCAGTTGCTGCCCTTCGACAGCGCCTGGTGGGGCCGGGCTGCGCTGATTGACGGCCTGCCGGAAGAACACAGCTCGTACCTCTACAACCTGCCCCGCAGCTACCTGGCCGATTGGCAATCGATTCGCCATATCGATGTGACCATCGCCAGGGTCCACGACGTGCCGGGGCAGGCGGTCATCGTCGACATGCGCAATCCCGCCAACGGGCCCGGGCTCAACTGGCTCGGCACGTGCTACGCGATTGGTGAATTGCTGTGCGTGGTGTACATCGACCCGCAAACCCACCTCAGCGATCACCTCGCGCTCTACCGTGCGCCCGACGCCCCACGCTTTACCGAGCAGGACTGCCTGCTGCTGAACAACCTCATGCGGCACCTGGTGGCGGCGGTCTCGGCCAATCAGATTCGTACCCTGGTGGCCATGCGCGAAGCGCTGACCCACCCGCGCAATCTCGCGCTTGCCGTGTGCGACCAGCGCGGCACCCTGCACTGCGCGGAACGTGGCTTCGTCGACTTGCTGCTGAGCGAATGGCCGGACTGGAGCGGCCCTTGCCTGCCGGTCGCGATGGACGCCGGGGGCTATGACGGCAAGCACCTGCAGGTCGAGGCCTCGACGGTCGGCGACCTGCTCCTGCTGGCTGCCCGCAGCCGTACGGTGCTGATGCAACTGAGCCCTCGGGAGAATGCGGTGGCCCAGGGTTTCGGCGAAGGCAAGACCTACAAGGAAGTCGCCCGCGACCTGGGCATGTCGCCCAATACCGTGCGCCATCACATCCGCGCCATCTACAGCAAACTCGGGGTCAAGGACAAAGCCCGAATCGCCCACCTGCTGCACGCCCCGCCTGATTGATCGGCACCACTGACCCGCGCTGACTTTTTCGCTGTCGTTTTGACGGCCACGGGACACCTTTGCGCTTTTTTTGTCCCCTCTGCCACCCACGGGCGAGCCGTTCGCCACACAACACCTCAAAGAAGAGATGCCATGCCCATGATCCACACCTTCACCCGCACCACCACACTGGCCCTGCTTGGCGGCCTGTCGAGCCTGCACGCCAGTGCGGCCGACCTCAACGCCCGGGACTTTTTCGGCGCCCCCTCGGGCACCAGCCTGGGCGTGCTGTACCTGCCGGCAAGCCGCGCCAGTGACTTCCACGGCCCGGCCGACAGCACCGGCAAGGCCGACCTGAAGGTCAACGCCGTGGCGTACCGCCAAGTGTTCTTCACCGACCTCTGCGGCACCCTCTGCACCCCACAGTTCATCGTACCTTTCGCCGACATCAACGCCCGCCTGCCGGGTGCCGGCCAACGCAGCGCAGAAAGCGGTTTCGGTGATCCCCAGGTCGGCGGCACGGTGTTTTTCATCAACGATCCGGCCTCGCGCACCTACAGCGGCCTACTGACCCTGATCACCCTGCCTGTGGGCGAATACCACGGTAACAATCCCGATGTATCGCCCGGTGCCAATCGCTGGGGCACCACCTTTGTCTACAACTACACCCAGGGCATCGGCGAAAAGTGGGTGCTGGAAGCCAACCTCGAAGCCCAGCTCTACGGCAAGAACGACAACTACTTCGGCAGCGACCTGAAACAGGACCCGCTGTACCGCCTGCAAGCCTTTGCCTCCTACGACTTCACATCCAGCACCTACGGCGCACTGCGACTGATCCACGCCGATGGCGGCGAATTGCGGATCAATGACCAGCGCATCGACAACACCCACAAGCGCTACACCCAAGTGGGCTTCGAGGTTGGTCACTGGCTGGATAAACAGAACCAGTTGATGTTCGGCCTCTCGCAGAACGTCGCCACCGACAACGGCTATCACGGTACCGACGCGCTGCTGCGCCTGGTCCATGTGTTCTGAATCCCCTCATCGGAGCTTGCCCATGAACACCCAGACCCAACCGCTGACCGATGAACGCGCCCACGCCTCATCCCCATTGGCATTGCTGGCCGCCATTGTGCTGTTCGCTGCCATCACACCGACCATTCTCATGACCGCACCGGCCGTGGCTGCGCAACTGGCGACGCAATGGCAGTTGAGCCCGTCACAGATCGGGGACCTGTTCTCCACCGAACTCGGCGCCATGAGCCTGGCCACCCTGCCCGCACTGTGGTGGCTCAAGCGTGTCGACTGGCGCCGCGCCGCCTTGCTGGCCGGGTTGCTGTTCATCGCCGCCAACCTGCTTTCAATGCTGGCCCACGACTACCCGATACTCCTGGCACTGCGCTTTTGCAGCGCCCTGGCCGGTGGCTCGTTGATGATCATCTGCCTGTCCAGTGCGGCCTCCACGGCCAATCCCGGGCGTGTCTACGGGTTATGGGTGATGGGGCAACTGGTGGTCGGGGCGATCGGTCTGAGCATCCTGCCCCGACTGTTCGAGCACTACGGGCTGTCAGCCTGCTACCTGATCCTCGCCGCCTTGATGACGCTCTTTCTGCCCCTGGCACGGCACTTTCCCCAGGGCAGCCCGGCGCCTGAAAAAGCCGCCGAGCGCATCGCCCTCGCCTCCCGGTGGAAAGCCGCACTGGGCATTCTGGGCCTGCTGAGTTTCTACGTCAGCCTGAGCGGTGTCTGGACCTTTATCGGTTCCATCAGCAGCCACGCCGGCCTATCTGCCGAGGCCAGTGGCGAGATTCTGGCGCTCGCCACGGTGATGGGCATCGTCGGGGCCGGTTGTACCTCGCTGATCGGCGACCGTCTGCCACGCCTGTTGCTGTTACTGCTGGGGTACGCGTTGATGGCAGGCGCCGTGCTGTTGCTGCTGGGCCAGCCCGACATGCTGCGTTTTGCCTTGGCGGCGCTGCTTTTCAAGTTCACCTGGACCTTCATCCTGCCGCTGGTCCTGGCCTGCCTGGCCGACCTCGACCGCTCCGGAAAATTGATGAACACCTCCAACCTGGTGATCGGTGGCGGCCTGGCCATCGGCCCGACCGTGGCTGGCCGGATGATCGAAGCCAGCGGCGGCTTCCAATCACTGCTGATCGCAGGGGCGTGCGTCACCGTGCTGTCCCTGGTGTTGATGCTGAGCAGCCGCCCGAATGCCTGACGGGCCCTTTTACCCCAACGAAAATGGAAAGACGATGAGCCGAAAAAGTGCATTTTTCTTCGACGAACTCAGCCTCTGGCACAGCGCCGGGTTGCACGCCTTGACCTTACCGGTGGGCGGGTGGGTGCAGCCGCCTGCCGCCGCCGGCCACGCCGAGTCACCGGAAACCAAGCGTCGCTTGAAGAGCCTGCTGGACGTTTCCGGCCTGACCCGCCACTTACAGGTGCGCAGTGCCAACGCGGCCACCGCTGAAGACCTGCTGCGGGTGCACACGCCCAACTACCTGCAACGCTTCAAGGCGATGAGCGATGCCGGGGGCGGCGAATTGGGGCCCCACGCGCCCATCGGGCCAGGCAGTTATGAAATAGCCAGGCTCTCCGCCGGGCTGGCCATGGCGGCAGTGGATGCGGTGCTGTGCGGCGAAGTCGACAATGCCTATTCTCTGTCACGCCCACCCGGCCACCACTGCCTCGCCGACAACGCCATGGGTTTCTGCTTCCTGGCCAACATCGCCATCGCCATCGAAGCCGCAAAAGCACGGCGTGGCCTGGGCAACGTCGCGGTGATCGACTGGGACGTGCACCATGGCAACGGCACCCAATCGATCTTCGAAGAGCGCGGCGACGTGCTGACGATTTCCCTGCATCAGGACGGCTGTTTCCCGGCAGGTTACAGCGGTGAAGCCGATCGCGGGCGCGGCGCGGGGCTGGGCGCGAATATCAATATCCCGCTGCCTCCCGGCAGCGGTCATGAGGCGTATCTGCACGCGATGGAGCGTATCGTGATTCCGGCGCTGGAGCGCTTCGAGCCGGAATTGATCATTGTTGCCTGCGGCTACGACGCCAACGCCGTCGACCCACTGGCGCGAATGCTGTTGCACAGTGACTCGTTCCGGCACATGACCCGTCTTGTACGCCAAGCAGCCGAACGCCTGTGCCAGGGCCGTCTGGTGCTGGTGCACGAAGGCGGCTACTCCGAAGCCTATGTACCGTTTTGCGGGCTGGCGACCATTGAGGAATTGGTGGGTGTGAGGACACAGGTCGGCGACCCGATGCTGGAGTTTGTGCAGTTGCAGCAACCGAACGCGGCGCTGGCGGCGTTTCAGTTGCGCTTGATTGATGAGTTGGCCGAAGCCCGCTGAGCGTGACGCAAAAAAATCCGATGCCGTTGCCGGCATCGGATCTTGGCCAGTCAGCAGTGGCTGATCAGTCGCTGCAACACCGTCTTGAAGGTGTCGATCTGGTCCTGGCTGAACTCGGCGAACACCTTGTCCTGCTGTTCCCGTGCAATGGCCCAGAGGTCTTCGGTCTGTTCGATACCCGCCGCGGTCAGGCGCACGCCGTGCTCGTCGTCATCGACCAGCCCCTTGCGCTTGAGGTTGGCAACGGCGTCGTCGATTTCCCGCACCGGCATCGCCACTTCACGCAGCAGGTCGCTGGTACTGAGGCGAGCGTCGTTCTCCAGCACCATCAGCATCCGCGCCTCGTTGGTACGCAGGCCGGTGGACAGTTGCCGGGGCTGGTAGCTGGACTGGTAGGCGCGAACCGCCTGGGTCATCAGGTAATACAGGTTATGGCTCAGGCGCCCCTGGAAGTGGCTGCTCGGCGGTTGGCTTTCGTCGCGCCTGGTCATGCGCGTATGGGGCAGGACCATGGAGTAGGCGCCCTGGTGGTAGAGCAGCGGCGAGCGTCCGAAATCGTCGAAGGCCACCACCTTGCCGATCATGATCCAGTGATCGCCGCCATCCACCTGCTGGTATTTCTCGCAGTGAAAACGTGCCGCACAATCGGCGAACACCGGCGCCCCGCCCTCCCCCGGTGCATAGGCGATCTCGGCGAAGCGGTCGTCCTTGGGCCGGGCAAAATTGTTCGACAGGTCGATCTGGTCCGCCGCCAGCACGTTGACCGCGAAGTGGCTGGCCTCCTCGAACACCCCGTGGCTGCTGGAGCGTTTGTCGATGCTCCACAGCACCAGCGGTGGGTCCAGGGACACCGAGTTGAAGCTGTTGGCGGTAACGCCCACCTTGCGGCCGGAGGCGTCGGCGGCGGTGACCACGGTCACGCCCGTGGCAAAGTTGCCCAGGGCCCGGCGAAAGGCGCGTGGGTCGAAGGTCGATTCAGACATGCAAGACTCCCGGGCTGCGTCAGGCGCAGCCCTGATTGTTGTTTTCAAAAACGCGTTCAGATCATGCTCGGATCGGGCTCCAGGCCCATCAACTCGCGGCCGAGGATCTGTGCACAGACGTCGTAGTCGGTGTAGGCATGGGCGCCGGTCATGTGCGAGTCGCGGAACAGGCGCTGCATCTCGTTGTGCTCGAACCAGGCGTTGCCGCCGGCGGCTTCGAACAGACGGTCTACCGCCTGGATGCACATCTTGGTCGCGTAGGCCTGGTTGGTGCGCCAGAACGCCAGGGTCTCGCGGCTGGGGTAGCGCTGCTGCTCACTGTGTTCGGCGTGTTCGTCCCAGGTTTTCTCGAGGAAGGCGCGCGCGGCGGCCACCTGGTGCGTCGACTCGGCCAGGCGCATCAACGCCGGGGTCGCGGCACCGACTGCCGCCCCGGTGTAGGCGCGCACGCGGGTCCTGGTCTTTTCGCGGAACACCTCCAGCATCCGCTCGGCGACGCCCAGGCTGACGGTGGAAAAACCACTGGCAAAATACGGCCGGTACGGCGAATAGAAAATCTTGCTGTCGGGGTACAGCCCAAAGCCGGCGGACTTGCCTTCCATCATGTCCTTGGCTTTCTGGATGCGGTGTTCCGGCACCCAGGCCTTGTCGATGATCAGGGTCTTGGTGCCGCTGCCCTTCATGCCGGCGGCAAACCAGTCATCGCGAATCTGGTAGTCACTGCGCGGCAGCACCGCGAAGCAGTAATCCTGGGAGCCCTGGGAGTTGTTGCGGCGGAACCCCACGATCGCCCACTCGGCGTGATCACAGCCGCTGCTCCAGCCCATTTCCCCGCTGAACAGCACGCCGCCCTCGACTTCCTCGGTGCGCCCGAACGGCGCGATGCTGCTGCTCGCAGTGGCATCCGGGTCAGTGCCCCAGACCTCCTGCTGCAGTTGGGCCGAGAACAGTGCCAATTGATGGCTGTGGGTACACAACAGGCTCATGGCCCAGGCCGTGCTGGCGCAGGCCCCGGCGAGCAAGGCGATGCAGTCGGCAAACTGCGGCAGCGACAACTCCATGCCGCCGAACACTTTCGGCTGAAACACACGGTGCATGCCGATGCTCTTGAGCAGCGCAATATTCTCGGCGGGCACTTGGCGGTCCTGCTCGGCCACGAAGGCATTGGCGGCGATGGTCGGCAGGATGGACTTGAGGTCTTCAAGAAGCGGGTTTGGCTTTTTCATGGATGGCCCTGCTTATTATTGGATGTCCGGGCAGCGCCAGAAATCAAGGCGCGGCGCCGGATGCAGGGCCAGTATGGAGCGTGCCTTCCTGGCAGGACATGCACCTTCCAGAGTCAAGATTGTACTTTTCAAAGGCTCAGGCTGATCCGCCGTGTACAGGCGCTGGCAGCCACAGACATGCCACTGGGCAGCCACAGTCAAGCCCGTTCCGGCCACTGGGATTAACCTCGGGCTTTTCAATCTCTGCCACCAGGAAAAACCCCATGAGCGATATTCCACTGCTGCCCCAGGTTGAAGCCTTCCTCCGTCGAACCCATGGGTTGTTCATTGACGGTGGCTACGTCGAGAGCCATTCCAGCCAGCGGTTGGAGGTGATCAACCCGGCCACCGGCCAGGTCATCGCCGATGTCGCCGACGCCGACCCGGCCGACATTGCCGCGGCCGTGGCGTCCGCGAGCCGCGGCTTCAAACAGTGGTCGCAGGTCGCACCGGCGGTGCGCGGCAACGTGCTGTTCAAACTGGCCGACCTGCTGGAGCAACACCGCGAAGAACTGGCACAGATCGAAACCTGCCAGTCAGGCAAGATCATCCAGATTTCCCGCGCCTTCGAAGTCGACCAGGCCGCGCACTTCCTGCGTTACTACGCCGGCTGGGCCACCAAGATCAGCGGCCAGACCATCACCCCATCGTTGCCCTCCTTCGCCGGCGAGCGCTACACCGCGTTCACCCTGCGCGAGCCGGTCGGAGTGGTGGTCGGCATCGTGCCGTGGAATTTCTCGACCATGATCGCCATCTGGAAACTCGCCTCGGCGCTGGTGACCGGTTGCAGCATCATCATCAAGCCCAGCGAGTTCACGCCGCTGACCATCCTGCGCATCGCCGAACTGGCGATTACCGCCGGCCTTCCCGCCGGTGCGCTGAACGTCTTGACCGGCGGCGGCAGCGTCGGCAAAGGCCTGATCGAACACCCCGGTACCGACAAGGTGTCGTTCACCGGCTCCGTGCCGACCGGGATTGCGGTGGGCCAGAGTGCCATGGGCGCCGGGCTGACCCGGGCCACCCTTGAACTGGGCGGGAAAAACTCGGCCGGGTTCCTGCCCGATGTGGACCTGGACAAGGCCGTCAACGGCATCATCGAAGCGGGCTTTTTGCACTCCGGGCAAATCTGCGCCGCCGCCGAACGCTTCTTTGTGCATCGTTCGCAGATCGAAACGGTGATGGGCAAACTGGCCCAGCGCCTGAGCACGCTGAACATCGGCTCGCCCCTGGACGAGCGCACCGAATTCGGCCCGGTCACCAACCGCCAGCACCAGCTCAAACTCGGCGAATTCTTCGCCAAGGCCCGTGCCGAAAACAACCGCATCATTCACGGTGGCAACCTGATCGACCGGCCGGGCTGTTACGTCGAGCCGACGATCATCCTCGCCAACAGCGTCAACGACACCTTGCTCAACGAAGAGACCTTCGGCCCCATTGCCACGTTCTTGCCGTACGACAGCGAAGAAGAACTGCTGGCCTTGATGAACAACACCCCCTACGGCTTGAGCGCCAGCCTGTGGACCAACGACCTGGGCAAGGCCCTGCGCATGGTGCCCGCCATCGAGGCCGGCACGGTGTGGGTGAACATGCACACGATGCTGGACCCGGCGGTGCCGTTTGGCGGCAACAAGTCCTCGGGGATAGGCCGGGAGTTCGGCAGCGCCTTCATCGAGGACTACACCGAGTTGAAGTCGGTGATGATTCGCTACTGAACCCAACCAGTGGATCCATTGATATGTAATCGTTCGATAATCGCCCAATAAAACAGCCGAACCAGATTGACTCTCCATCAGGCCAGTCATTTAATGGATCCATTAAATAAAAACAATCCGCCGCCTGGAGAGTCATCATGTACCCCAAGAACACCTGGTATGTCGCCTGCACCCCCGATGAAATCGCACACAAGCCCCTGGGTCGACAGATCTGCGGCGAAAAGATGGTGTTTTATCGTGGCCAGGAAGGCGCCGTGGTGGCGGTCGAGGACTTCTGCCCCCATCGCGGCGCGCCGCTTTCACTGGGGTATGTCGAGAACGGCAACCTGGTCTGCGGCTACCACGGCCTGGTCATGGGCGGCGACGGCAAGACCGTGGAAATGCCCGGCCAGCGGGTACGTGGTTTTCCCTGCAACAAGACCTTTGCCGCCGTTGAACGCTACGGCTTCATCTGGGTATGGCCCGGCGATCAGGCCCAGGCCGACCCGGCGCTGATCCACCACCTGGAATGGGCCGTGAGTGACCAGTGGGCCTATGGCGGCGGGCTGTTCGATATCCAGTGCGACTACCGCCTGATGATCGACAACCTGATGGACCTGACCCACGAAACCTACGTGCACGCCTCCAGCATCGGCCAGAAAGAAATCGACGAGGCACCGCCCGTGACCACGGTAGACGGCGATGAAGTGGTCACTGCCCGGCACATGGAAAACATCATGGCCCCACCGTTCTGGCGCATGGCCCTGCGCGGCAATAACCTTGCCGATGACGTGCCGGTGGACCGCTGGCAGATCTGCCGCTTCACCCCGCCCAGCCATGTATTGATCGAAGTCGGCGTGGCCCACGCCGGCAAAGGTGGCTATAACGCCGCCCCCGAACACAAGGCTGCGAGCATCGTGGTCGACTTCATCACCCCGCAAACCGAGACCTCGATCTGGTACTTCTGGGGCATGGCGCGCAACTTCAACCCCCATGATGAGGCACTGACCGCAAGCATTCGCGAGGGCCAGGGCAAGATTTTCAGCGAGGACCTGGAGATGCTCGAACGCCAGCAACAGAACCTGCTGGCCCATCCGCAGCGCAACCTGCTCAAGTTGAATATCGACGCGGGTGGCGTGCAATCGCGCAAGATCCTGGAGCGACTGATTGCCAAGGAACGCGCCCTCGAACCGCAACTGATCGCCACCACCACCGCCTGAACAGCGCGACAACTTTGCGAGGACTGAACATGATCGATGTGGTGGTGGTATCCCGTAACAACGAAGCCCAGGACATTTGCAGCTATGAACTGGCCAGTGTCGATGGCCAGCCGCTGCCGGCCTTCAGTGCCGGCGCGCATATTGACGTGCAGCTGCCCGATGGGGTGATCCGGCAATATTCCCTGTGCAATCACCCCGAGGAACGTCATCGCTACCTGATCGGCGTGCTCAAGGACCCGGCGTCCCGGGGTGGCTCGCGCAGCCTGCACGAGCAGGTTCACGAGGGCGCCCGCCTGACCATCAGCGCACCGCGCAACCTGTTTCCCCTGGCCGACAACGCGCGACGCAGCCTGCTGTTTGCCGGCGGCATCGGCATCACCCCGATCCTGTGCATGGCCGAGCGCCTGGCCCATGCGGGTGCCGACTTCGAGCTGCATTACTGCGCCCGCGCCCGTGAGCGTGCGGCGTTTGTGCAGCGGCTCGAGGCGTCGCCGTTTGCCGCGCGGGTGTTCCTGCATTTCGACGAGCAGCCCCACACCGCGCTGAACATCGCCGAAGTGCTGGCAGCGCCCGCCGATGACGTGCACCTGTATGTCTGCGGCCCCGGCGGGTTCATGCGGCATGTGCTCGACAGCGCACGCGCACAGGGCTGGCAGGAAGACTGCCTGCACCGCGAATACTTCAGCGCGGCACCGGTGGACAGCAGCCGCGACGGCGGCTTTTCGGTGAAGCTCGGCAGCAGCGGCCAGGTCTTTGAAATTCCCGCCGACAAGACCGTGGTCCAGGTCCTGGAAAGCCACGGCATAGAGATTGCCGTGTCCTGCGAACAGGGGATTTGCGGCACCTGCCTGACCCGTGTGCTGGAGGGCATACCGGAGCACCGCGACCTGTTCCTCACCGAACAGGAACAGGCCCTGAATGACCAGTTCACCCCCTGCTGCTCGCGCTCGAAAACCCCGCTGCTGGTACTCGATATCTGACAGGGTTCACGACGCGGGCAAAATCACCTTCATGCGCGCGGCGGCGGTGGCTGAGCTGAAGATCTCGGCATAGCGCAACGTCGCATTGGCGTGTTCGCGCATGATGGCTTCGGCCCGCGCGCCCTGGCGATTGACCAGGGCATCGAAAACCGAATGATGCTGCATGTGGGCATAGTTGAAGCGTCGGTACTCGCGGGCCATGTCCTCGCGATCCACCGCCAGCGCGGTCACCGAGGCGAACGGCAGGTGATCATTGCGGGCCAGCGCGTCGGCGATCGCCGGGTTGTGGCTGCCTTCGACGATGACCTGGTGAAAGCGCATGTTCAGGTCGTGATAGACCTCAAGGTCATCCTCGGTCACGTAGCCCTTTTCGAACAGTTGATCGCCTTCCACCAGGCAGCGCTCCAGCGCCGCACGCGCCGCAGTGGACAAGCCCTGCTCGGCGGCTTGCCGTGCCGCCAGGCCTTCCAGGACACCGCGCACTTCGACGGCGCCGGCAATGTCGCTGGGGCTGACCGAGCGCACCTGATAGCCGCGCCCGCCAAACGGCACCAGCAGTCCTTCCTGCTCAAGGGTACGAAAGGCCATGCGCACCGGCATGCGCGACACGCCGAACAGCTGCGCCGTGGGAATCTCCATCAGCCGCTCGCCCGCCGCCAACTCCCCGCTGGCAATCATCTTGCGCAGTGCAACCAGCACCAATTGACCGGGTTTACTCATCCAGGCAACTTCCAGAAAACGTGAGCCGCCATGGTACCGCAAGTAGTACCGCAAGCACCTGGCCGCGTCAGATGAACGCCAGCGCTGCCCGTGCCCCGTCTATGGCGCCCAGGTGCTGCGCCAGCCGCGAGGGCAGGTAATCGAAAAAGAAACCGGCGCTTTGCAGCTTGGCGGCACGCAGCGGATCGTCTTCGCGCAGGGCCCTGGAGACCCGCGCGGCCCGCGCCCAGGCAAAGGCCAGCAACGCCACGCCACAGAGCTGGAGGAAATCCGGCGCCGCCCGATAGGGGTATTCACTGTCTTCGTGCGCGCGTTCACGAATGGCGTGCACCACACTGGCCAACGCGTCGCAGAGGTTGGACAACGCGCCGGAAAAGCCTGCGCATTCCTCATACTGCGCGCCCTGCCCGGCCTCGGCGCGCAACTCAACCAGCAGCAGGCCAAAGGCTCGGCCGTCATCCCCCAGCACCTTGCGCAGCAACAGGTCATTGGCCTGGATCTCGTTACTGCCCTCGTAGATCATCGCGATACGACTGTCCCGCAGGGTTTGCTCGATGGCGAACTCGGTGACGTAGCCATAACCGCCGAACACCTGCAGCCCATGGCTGGCCTGGCGAAAGCCCTGTTCGGTGAAAAACGCCTTGATGATGGGCGTCAGCAACGGCGCCAAGCGGGCGGCCGACGAGTCCTGGTCATGCTCGGCCTGATCAAGCAGGTGCGCCGCCCAATAGCCGATGGCGCGCATGCCCTCGCTGGTGGTGCGCAGCTCCAGCAACACGCGGCGCATGGCCGGGTGATAACGGATCGGGTCAGCCGCCTGGGCCACCACCTCTTCCGGCCTTGACGGCGCACGCATCTGCAAGCGCTCGGCGGCGTGCTGGCGGGCGTTCTGCCAGGCCGCCTCGACATGCCCCAGGCCTTGCAGGCCTACATGCAGGCGCGCCGAATTCATCATCACAAACATCGCCGCCAGGCCGCGATTGGGCTCGCCGACCAGCCAGCCCTGGGCGGCGTCGAACACCAGGGAGCAGGTGGCGCTGCCCTTGATGCCCATCTTGTGCTCGATGCCGTCGCAGTGCACGCCATTGGCCTGGCCATCGTCCAGTTGCTTGGGCACCAGGAACAGTGAAATGCCACGGCTGCCCGGCGGCGCATCGGGCAGGCGCGCCAGCACCAGGTGCAGGATATTCGCCGTGAGGTCGTGCTCGCCGCCGGAGATAAACAGCTTGCTGCCGCTGAGGCGATAACTGCCATCCGCCTGGGGCTGCGCGCGACAACGCAGCAAGCCGACATCGCTGCCGGCCTGGGACTCGGTCAGGCACATGGTGGGCAAGGCCTGGCCACTGACGATGTCGGGCAGGTAGCGTGCCTGCAACCAAGGGGCGGCGTGGGTCTTGAGGCACAGGTAGGCGCCGTGGGCGATCCCGGTGTACATGGCCCAGGCGTGGTTACTGGCGTAAAGCATCTCTTGCAGCGCCGCATCGAGCAGTTGCGGCAAGCCCTGCCCGCCCTGCTCCTCGGCACACGCCAGCGCCGGCCAGCCCCCTTCGACATAGGCGCGATAGGCCTCGACGAAGCCGTCCGGGGTGCTGACCCGGCCCGCCTGCCAGCGGCAGCCCTGGCGATCACCGCTGCTATTCAACGGCGCCAGCACGCCCTGACTGAAGCGTGCCGCCTCCTCCAGCACCTGTAGCGCCAGCGGCAGGTCCAGGGCCGCGAACGCCGGTTGGCGCTGCCAGGTGTCGGGCGCCTGCAACCAGTGTTCCAGGACAAATTGCATATCGCCCAGGGGCGCCTCATAGCTCCACATCGGAACACCTCATCGACAAAAAAGAATCGTGCGCTTCAAGCCCGGTAGGCAGGGTTCTCGATCAGCAACGCCATGCCCTGCCCGCCACCCACGCACGCCGCGGCAATCCCGTAGCGCAGGTTGTGCTGACGCAGTTGTCGGGCCAGGGTCATCACCAGACGCAGGCCGGTGGCGGCCAGGGGATGCCCCAGGGCAAGGGAGCCGCCCTGGACGTTGAGGCGGGTGCTGTCCAGTTCCAGTTCCTGGGCCACCGCCAACACTTGAGCGGCCTGGGCTTCGTTGATCTCGAAGCGGCCGATGTCGCCCAGGTCCAAGCCGCTGCGTTGCAGCAGCAGGCGAATCGCCGGTGCCGGGCCGATGCCCATGAACTCGGGGGCCACACCAACCACCGCGCTGGCCAGCAGCCGCGCCAGGGCCGGACGCGTGCAGGCCGAGGCACGCCCCACCAAAGCCGCCGCCGCGCCATCGACCACCGCACAACTGTTGCCGGCGGTTTGCACGCCGCCTGGATGCACGGCGCGCAAGCGCGTCAGGGCTTCAAGGTCGGTAGGACGTGGGTGGCTGTCGGCGCTGACGGCACTCGCCCGACGCGCCAGGCTGATGCCCCTGGGCTGGTACCCTTCAAGCTCGAACACCTGGTTATCGACCGTGACGATTTCTTCCGCCCACGCGCCCTCACGTTGCGCCTGCAAGGCACGCTGATGGCTGTCGCAGGCGTAGCGGTCCACGGCCTTGCGGCTCAGGCCATAACGGCGCGCCAGATTGTCGGCGGTGGCGATCATGTCCAGGCCGGGGGCCGGGTCGTACAGGGCCTCCCAGAGAAAATCCTTGAATTGCACCTCGCCGCCGAGGCGAAACCCATCCCGATGGGTGTAGGCCGCAATCGGGTTGCGCGACATGGATTCACTGGCCACGCACAGCGCCAGTTGCACCTCGTCGCGCAGTTGTTCAGCGGCCTGGCGCAGCAGCTCGAAACCGGTGGCGCAGATGCGCTGCACCCCCAGTGCCGGGACTGTTTGCGCCACCCCGCTGTACAGGCCGATATGCCGGGGCAGCAAGTAGGCATCGAAACTGGCCTGGGCCATGGAGCCGGCCAGCACGCTGTCCACGGCCTGTGGCTCGATGCCGGCCCGGGCCAGCACTTCGCGGCCGACCTTGATCCCCAAATCGATAGGCGACACCTGGGACAGTGCACCGCCAAGGTCGACCCACGGCGTGCGCACCGCCGCGAAAATCGCCGCATCGGCAAACGCCGAGTACTGCCCGATGCTGTTCAAGGCTTGGGCCCGGCGCGCAGGATCGCAGGGTCTTCACCGCGATACAGCGCCTCGACCCTGGCCGCGCGCCATTGCAGCACGGCGCGCTGGTTGATCGAACCCTTGTCGGTGATTTCCCCGCGATCGATGGACGCTGGCTCGTCGAGCAGGGCAATCCATTCCAGGCGACTGGCATTGCCGGTGGCCTCGCGGTTGAGGCGCTGCAACCAGTCGGCGAACCACTGGCGTACCGGCGCGCTGGCCAGCACCTCGGCGTCGCTGGCGTCGGCGCTCAAGCCGGCCAGCCGACGGCACTCGTAGAGCCGGGGGAATACCAGGGCGCCCAGGCATTCGCGGTCCGGCGCAGCAATCACCAGGTCTTGCACATAGGGCGCGCCGTCGAGCACGGCGCGATTGCGCAACGGGCCGACACTGACAAACACCCCGGAAGACAACTTGAAATCCTCGGCAATCCGCCCGTCGAACATCAGCCCCAGTTGCGGCTGGTGCGGGTCGGCGAGCTTGATCGCGTCACCTGAACAGTAGAAACCCTGGTCGTCGAACACCTCGGCGGTTTGCTCGGGCGCCCGCCAGTACCCCGGCATGATGTGCGGCCCGCGAAAGCGCCCTTCGAACTTGCCGTCCAACGGCACCAGGCGCACCTCGCAACCCGGCGCAGGCAAGCCGATATAGCCGGCCATGGACAACGGCCCGGTGGTGAAGGTGCAGGACGGCGCGGCTTCGGTCATGCCCAGCCCGGCCATCATGCGGATGCGTTCACCGCAGTGCTGTTCGGCCACGCGGTCGAGGCGATCCCAGATACTTTGCGACAGGCCGGCGGCGGCGAAGAAGAACAGTTTCATCCGCGCAAAAAAGCGTTCACGCAACGCGGCGTCCTGTTCCAGGGCGTTGACCAATTCTTCCCATCCCTTGGGCACCGTCAAATAGGCCGTGGGCGAAACCTCCTTGAGGTTGCGCAGGGTCTCGGCAAAGCCCTGGGCCGTGGGCTTGCCGTCGTCGAGGTAAAAGGTGCCGCCGTTGTAGAGCACGATGCCGACGTTATGGCTGCCACCGAAGGTGTGGTTCCACGGCAGCCAGTCCACCAGCACCGGCGGTTCCTCACCGAACACCGGGAACGTCTGCAACAGCATTTGCTGGTTGGCACAGAGCATGCGCTGGGTGGTGATCACCGCCTTGGGCAACTTGGTCGAACCCGAGGTGAACAGAAACTTGGCGATGCTGTCGGGGCCGGTGGCCTGGAACGCCGCGTCGGCCTCGGCGCCGCCCGGCGTTTGCAGCAGGCTGGCGAAGCTGGCCTGAGTGCGCCCAGGCACATGGCCGCGTACGCTGAGCAGCGGAGTTTCGGCCGGCAGGACGGCGTCGATGGCGCGCTGGTAAGCCGCCGCATCGCTGACGAACACCAGCCCCGGTTGCAGCAGGTCGCACACATGCCGCAGCTTGGCGAAATCCTGGGACAACAACGAATACGCCGGCGATACCGGGCAGTAAGGAATACCGGCGTACATCGCGCCGAGGGCGACCTGCAAATGCTCGATGTCGTTGCCCGACAGCAAGGCCAGCGGCTTATCCGCCGACAACCCGTAACGCAACAGGCCCTGGGCAATCGCACGCACGCTGTCGAGCATCTCGCGGTAGCTGACCCGGCGCCAATCACCGCCGGCCTGGCGTGCCGCGATAAACGTCTGCTCGGGCCGCACCCGGGCCCAATGCACCAGGCGATCGAGCAGGCGCGCCGGCAACTCGGCCAGGGGCTCCAGGGAGCGCATATGCAGCACGCCGTGTTCTTCAGTGACCGCCACCGCTGCGTGGCCAATGGAGACCTCGCGGTATCGCGGTGCGGGCTGGGGTTGCGGTCTGAATTCGGAACTCACAAGGGTGTCCTCCAGCAAGGCGGATCAACGCCGCCTTGTTATTGTTATGTCGCGACGCCTGATCAGATCGGGTAATGCCGTGGCCCGTTCTGCAAGGTCACCCAGCGCAATTGCGTGAAGTGCTCGATCGAGGCCTTGCCGCCGAAGCTGCCGTAGCCGCTGGACTTGACCCCGCCAAACGGCATCTGCGCCTCGTCATGCACGGTCGGGCCGTTGATATGGCAAATGCCCGACTCGACCCGCTGGGCCAGGGCCAGTGCACGCCCGGTGTCACGGCTGAAGATCGCCGCCGAGAGGCCGAACTCGGAGTCGTTGGCCAGGCGCAACAAGGCTTCATCCCCGTCACCGCGCAGCAGCACCGCCACCGGGCCGAAGGACTCTTCGCGGTACAAACGCATGTGCTCGGTGACGCCATCGATCAGGGTAGGCTGCAGGATGCTGCCGTCCAGTTGGCCACCCACCACCAGCCGCGCGCCCTTGGCGAGGGCATCGTCGATCAGGGCCTTGATGCGTGTGCCGGCGCCGGCGTCCACCAGGGAGCCCAGGACCGAATCCGCCGCCACGGGATCGCCCGCGCGCAGGGTCGCGACCTTGGCCGCCAGCTTGGCGGTGAAGGCATCGGCGACCTTGGCATCGACAATCAGGCGCTCGGTGGACATGCAAATCTGGCCCTGGTTGAAATAGGCGCCAAAGGCCGCCGCTGCCACCGCCGCGTCGAGGTCGGCGTCGTCGAGCACCAGCAACGGCGCCTTGCCGCCCAGTTCCAGCAAGGCCGGCTTGAGGTGACGCGCCGAGAGCTCGCCGACAATCCGCCCCACATGGGTCGAGCCGGTGAAGTTGACCCGGCGCACGGCCGGGTTGGCGATCAGGCGCTCGACAATCGCAGCGGCATCCGCCGGGGCATTGCTGATGACATTGACCACGCCATCGCCCAGGCCGGTGTCCTGCAACACCTGGCCAATCAGGCGGTGCACCGCCGGGCTCAACTCCGAGGCCTTGAGCACCACGGTATTGCCGCAGGCCAGCGGCATGGCGATGGCGCGGGTGGCGAGGATCACCGGGGCATTCCACGGCGCGATGCCCAGTACCACGCCGCAAGGCTGACGCAAGGCCATGGCGAAACTGCCGGGAACATCGGAGGGGATCACTTCACCGGTGATCTGGGTGGTCATCGACGCCGCTTCGCGCAGCATATTGGCCGCCAGGCGCACGTTGAAGCCATACCAGTTGGCCATGGCGCCGGTCTCGCCGGCGGCGGCAATGAATTCGGCGCTGCGCGCCTGCAATTGCTCGGCAGCCTTGAGCAAGCGGGTACGGCGTTCGTTGGGCGCCAGCGCCGCCCATGCGGGGAACGCGGCGTGGGCGGCCGCTACGGCGGCGTCGGCATCTTCCAGGGCGGCGGCGGCCACCCGCGAGACCACTTCACCGGTCACCGGGTTGCGACGTTCGAAGGTTCGACCGTCACGGGCGGGGCACGACTGGCCGCCGATCAACAGGGGCACGTCCAGCATGGTGATTCCTCTTTATTGTCTTTATCGGGAATACGTTCAAGCAGGGTACAACGGCGCGGCCAGGCGGCCGCGCCCTTCAGCGTTTATACGCCTGCAGGCCAGGCTTGATGCTCTTGTCGTCGAGGAACTGTTTCATGCCCTGCTCGCGACCGCCTTCGGTGTCGAGCAGGCGCGACTGATCGAGCTTGGCGTAGAGGTAATCCTCGTTCTGCTCCCAGGTCAATTCGCGGCAGCGCTTGAAGCCATGCTTGGCGGCACGCAGCACCACCGGGTTTTTCTCCAGCAGGTTGCGCGCCAGTTCGATGGTCACCTCGCGCAGTTGAGCCAGCGGCACGCTTTCGTTGACCAGGCCCATTTCGGCGGCTTTCTGCCCGCCAAAGGTCTTGCCGGTCATGATGTAGTACAGCGATTGGCGATGGCCCACGGTGTCGGCCATGGCCTTGCTCACCAGGTTGCCCGGCGGGATGCCCCAGTTGATTTCCGAGAGGCCGAAGGTCGCTTCGTCCGCACAGATCGCCAGGTCGCAGGCCACCAATGGGCTGAAACCACCGCCGAAGCACCAGCCATTGACCATGGCGATGGTCGGCTTGGCGTACATGCGCAGCAGTTTCCATTGCCATTGCGAGGCTTCGCGGCGGATTTTTTCCTGGAGGATTTCCGGGCCGGCGTCCACCTCGCGGAAGTATTCCTTGAGGTCCATGCCGGCGGTCCAGGCTTCGCCGGCGCCGGTCAGCACCAGCACGCCGGCGGCAGGGTCCTGCTCGAGGGTTTCGAGGACGTCGATCATTTCCCGGTTCAGGGTCGGGCTCATGGCGTTGCGTTTTTCCGGACGATTGAGAATGACCCAGGCGATGCCTTCTTCGATCTCAACCTTGACGGTGGTCCAACGGCCTTCGTAATTGCTCATGGCGGTACGCTCTTGTTCTGGGTTTGAAGATGATTCGAAATTAAACCGCAAATATAGTTATGTCAATTAACTATTAATCCGGATAACCAATATTTTTACGCGATGAAACCTGCGTTTTCCAGGCGTTGTGAAAAGCCGGCATAGCCATGGCGCGCCAACCCCGGCAAACTAGATAGCCTTCTTAACCTCCACCTTCTGAGGATTGCACTGCCAATGGCCAAGCCTTCCACCATCGCCGCCGCCAGCCAGGCCTTGCCCGACAACGACGAGGTACGGCCGCCGCTGGATTCAGCCCTGGACGACCTGATCGGCTACGCCATGCGCCGCGCCCAGCTCAAGTTGTTCCAGAACCTGATCGGCCGGCTGTCGGACCACGACCTGCGCCCCGCACAGTTCTCCGCCCTGGCAATCATCGAGCAGAACCCCGGGCTGATGCAGGCCGATCTGGCCCGCGCCCTGGCCATCGAGCCGCCCCAAGTAGTGCCGTTGCTGAACAAGCTGGAAAGCCGCGCCCTCGCCGTGCGGGTGCGCTGCAAACCGGACAAGCGCTCCTATGGGATTTTCCTCAGCAAGAGCGGCGAAACCCTGCTCAAGGAACTCAAGGCCATCGCCGCCCAGAGTGACCTGGACGCCACGGCCGCCCTTGACGCCCAGGAACGCGAAGAGCTGCTGCGCCTGCTGAAGAAGGTCTACCAGGACTGAGCGGCTTACCAGAGCGCCACGGTGTAGAGCACCAGGAAACGGGTCTGGTTTTCATCGCGAAAGGCCGCGCCGCCGGGGAAGTCATTGCGGTAGATCGACTTGCGCGCCATGAACCCTACGTTCTTCAGCGGGCCGTCCTGGATCACATACCCCAACTCCATCTGGAACTCGCGCTCCTTGCGGTCCTCGGCATTGAAAGCGGCCAGTTCGATGTTGTCGCCGCGCACATAGCGCAGCCGAGTCTTCAACCCCGGCACACCCGCCGCAGCGAAGTCATAGTCGTAGATGGCCTGCCAGGTGCGCTCCTTGGCGTTGAGAAAGTCCGAGCTCATGGTCAGTTCGCTCATGCCCATCAACTCGGTGCCGGAGATATAGGGTGTGGCCGTCTCCCCGCTTGAGTGCATATAGCCAAGGCTTACGCGATGACCGCCGAGGCGGTAGCCGAACAGCGCCGAGAGGTTGCGGTTATCCACCTTGCCCGCCTTGGCACTGCCATCCTCGCGGCTGAAAAAACTGCGCAGGTCGCTGGTGAACACACCCTCGCCCAGCGGCAGGTTGTGCAGCAGCGCCAGGGTGTCCTGCTGGTAGAGGTCGGCGACCTGGGAGTGATAGAGGCGCAGGCTGAGGTCTTTGTTGACCTGATAGTCACCGCCCACATACGCCAGGTGCGACGTGGTGGCGGTGGCGTTGAAACGCCGGTTGGGCGAGGCGATGGTCATGGCCTGGTAGTCGGTGGAGTCGCGCTTGTTGATGCGGTCGATGTAGCCGGTGTTGAAGGTCAGGCCCTCGATGTCCTTGGAGCTCAAGGTGGTGCCGCGAAAGGTTTGCGGCAACAGGCGCGACGGGCTGGCAAAGGCGAACGGCAGGAAGATCGACACATCGCCGGCCTTCACTGTCGTTTGCGCAAACCGCAGCTTGGCAGTCGGGGCCAGGCGCGAGTACTCATCGGCGGCGCGCTTGTCGCTGGCCGACACCGGCAGCAACTCGGTGCCGCTGCGGTCCGGCGACGAGTCGAGCTTGACCCCCATCAACCCGCGCACATCCAGGCCGAAGCCCACCGGGCCCGGGGTGTAGCCCGATTCCAGGTTGAGGATGAACGCCTGGGCCCACTCCCGCGCGGCGGTCTTCGCCCCGTCGTCCTTGTAGTCGCGGTCCAGGTAGTAATTGCGCAAGGTCAAGGTGCCGTGGCTGTCATCGATAAAACCGGCGGCCCACAGCGAAGTGGGCAGCACGCTCAAGGCCAGGCATGCCATGAGCAGGCGTGGGGTATTGTTCGACACACAGGCGACGGGCGCCGCTGCAACGGCGTGCTCCATAGGGAGTTCTGGCATGTTCGATGTCCATTTTTTGTTGTTGTTTTTGGGGTGGCACACGCTCGGCCCGGTCGGCTTCGCGAGCCAAGAATGGAAACAGCCGGCGGTGCCCGTCAACCGCAACTGAGCGATAATCGAACATTAATAAAGCTATCTATTTTTTAGTTGCATATGGATCAACATAGCAAGCCAATGAATTACATGGATTTATTCATGTTTTATGGGCGGATTAATCCACGATTCATTTTTTAGTTATCTTTGTTATCTTAATCACCAGCAGCCACTCGCGCTCGTCACTACAACAAAAACAACAATGAGGTTTGCCCATGGACAGTCCATCGCGTCGTTCGACGCTGACTATTGCGTTGTGCTTTATCGTTGCGCTGATCGAAGGGTTCGATCTGCAGGCCGCCGGCACTGCCGCCGCCGGGTTACGTCAAACGTTCGCCCTGGATCCGAAGATGCTCGGCTGGGTGTTCAGCGTAGGCATCATCGGCCTGCTGCCGGGGGCGTTCTTCGGCGGCTGGGTCGCCGACCGCATCGGACGCAAGAAAATCCTGGTGGGCGCCGTGCTGCTGTTCGGGCTGTTTTCCCTGAGCACCGCGTTTGTCGACAGCTACGCCAGCCTGTTGCTGGTGCGCTTTCTCACCGGCCTGGGCCTGGGCGCCGCACTGCCCAACCTGATCGCGCTGTGCGCCGAAGCGGTGAGCGAACGCAACCGGGGCACGGCCATCAGCGTGATGTACTGCGGGGTGCCGCTGGGTGGCGCATTGGCCGCGGTGGTGGCGATGTTTTCCAGTGAGCACTGGCAGACCACCTTTATCATCGGTGGCCTGGCGCCGTTGCTCGCCGTGCCGTTGATGATCCTGCTGCTGCCGGAGTCCAGCGCCTTTCGCCAACAGCGCGACACTACGCACGGCGCCCGCCCTTCTACCGGCCAGGCGCTGTTCGGCGAAGGTCGCGCCCGCACCACACTGGCCTTGTGGCTCAGCTACTTCTTCACCCTGACCGTGATGTACATGCTGCTTAACTGGCTGCCGTCGCTGTTGCTGGAGCAGGGTTTCAGCAAACCCCAGGCGGGCATGGTGCAGATGCTCTTCAATATCGGCGGCGCCCTCGGCTCGCTGCTCGGCGGCGTGCTGCTGGATCGCTGCAATGCCGTCAAAGTGGTCCTGGGTGTGTATGCCGGATTGCTGGCGGCATTGGCCGGAGTCGGGTTGTCGGTAGGCATCGTGCCCATGGCCATTGCCGGTTTTGCCGCCGGCCTGTTCGTGATGGCCGCGCAGTTGGTGCTGTATGCATCGGCACCGCCCTCCTACCCGACCTCGGTGCGCGCCACCGGTGTCGGTGCTGCGGTGGCCGTCGGCCGCCTGGGTTCGGTGGCCGGGCCGCTGGCGGCCGGGCAACTGCTCGCCGCCGGCGCCGGCACCGCCGGGGTACTGCTGGCGACCTCCCCCGGGGTGGTGATTGCCGCACTGACCATCATCAGCGTGATGGTGCGTACGGCGCCCACTAGAACTTATGCAGCCAATTGAGCACCAGTTTGTTGCCCTGCGTGCGGTTCTCCGCCTGCTGCTCGAAGTAGGCATTTACCGATAGCACGTCTTCCTTGCTGAACCCGTAGACCAGGCCTGGGCCGATGGCCCAGACCTTCTCCCGACGCCCGCTCACGGCGTGCCCATCGACCTGGGTGTCGGTGATCTGCTTCAACCAGTAGCCGTTAACCCCCACGCTCAGTTGCTGGCTCACGGCATATTGCAGGGTCAGGTTGGCATGCAACGCCTGGCCGGCCTGGGTATCGGAAACATCTCCAAAACCTGCCTGCGGATCATCGTTCTTGCCATTCCACAGGTACATGAACCGCCCGCTCGTCGACCACTTCGGGCTGAACCAGTAAGTCGCCGCGTAATACGGGTTGAATGACCAGAAATTACTGCCTGGGTTGATCGAGCGCTTGCGGTCATAGGCGCCCACCGGCACCGAGATATCGGCTTCGATACGCTGGGTCAACAGCGGGCTGCCATCGGCACGGCTCAGGGTCGGCAGTTGCAGGAAGGGCCCCACAATCACATCACCAAAACCGGCGCGAGAACTCAGGGCCGCATTGTTCAACCCGTCGTCGACATCCACATGGGCCAGGGAGGTGTTGATCAGGGTGAATCCGGGCATCGCGCCATTCGCCAAGGGTTGGCCGAGGTAGATGATCTGCGTGGTGGGCGCCACCACTTCCACGTCCTGGTTGGGCAGTGCCAGCTTGTGGCCGTTGGCATCATTGAAACGGTTGGCCCGGGAATACGTCAGGTATTCCTCCAGGTACCAACCAGGGCCGGCGGGTGCCGGTGAGCCGTCGTAGAAACTGGTACTGCCCAGGTTGAGGCCGGGCAAGTCGTAAGCATGTGCAGTCGATGACAGTGCGATAAAGGTCCCGGCCGCAGCCGCCCGCAAGATAGGCTTGAGCATCTTGTATGTCCTGTATTTTTGTTGTTGTTCAAGACCCCCGGCACGGTGGATCCGCACCGGGGCTTACCGCTGTTGCAACCCCTACACGTAGGTGGCGGCCAACCCACCGTCCACCGGCAGATTGACCCCGTTGACCCAGCGCGCGGCGTCGGAGCACAGGAAGGCGATCACCGCCGCCACCTCATCGGCCAGGGCCGGACGGGTCATGCGCTGGCTGTCCGCCGCCACCCGCTCAGGCCCGAGCATGCTGACAAAATCGTCGAGAATCGGGGTAAACACCGGCCCCGGCGCCACGCAGTTGATACGCACCGAGTGATCGCGAAACCAGGCCTGGGATTGCTGGAAGCTCCACACGATCAGCGCTTCCTTGAAGTACTGATAACAGCTGGCCTGCTCCACCGGATTGGCCGCCAGCCACTGCTGCCCGGCCTCGAAGCTGTGCGTCGCGGCCAGGGCCTTGTGCAGCTCCAGGCGTTGCGGCCACTGCGCACCGAGCACCGAAGCGACATTGACGATGCTGCCGCCCGCCGCCATGCGTGGCAGCAGCGCTTGAGTCAGGTGCCGCAACCCCAGGTAGTTGACCGTGGCCACCGCTTGCACGGGCGCGGTACCGGGCACGCCGGCAATGTTGCACAGCCCGTCGACCCGCGCCGGCAGGCGTGCCACCAGGGCATCGATGCTGGCCGGGTCGCCCAGGTCAGCCTGGAAGAAGCCATCCAGGGTCAGTTGCGGTGCATGGCGATCAACGCCGATCACCGTGGCGCCCTGGAAGCGCGCGAGCCGCGCCAGCTCGGCGCCAATGCCGGAGGCGACGCCGGTGACGACCAGGGTTTTGTTGTGCAGGTTCATGTTCAAGCCCTCTTGTTTTTGTATAGGCATAGGTGGATCAAAACGGATAGGCAGGCGCAGTGTTCTTCACCGTGACCCATTGCCACTGGCTGTACTCGTCCCAGTCGGCCGGCCCGCCTACGCTGCCGCCATTACCGGAAGCGCCGCGCCCACCAAAGGGGTTGATGCATTCGTCGGCGACGGTCTGGTCATTGATGTGCAGCAGGCCGCAGTCAAGCCGCTCGCCGATGGCCATGGCACGCCCGACCGAAGGCGAGATGATCGCGGCCGAGAGGCCGTACTCGGTGCGGTTGGCCAGTTCGATGGCCTCCTCGTCCGTGGCAAAACTGACCACCGTGGCCACCGGGCCGAAGATTTCATCCTCAAACGCGCGCATCCCAGGCCGCACACCGCTGAGCACGGTGGGCTGGTAGAACAATTGGTCGTATTCGCCACCCGCCTCCAACCGTGCGCCCGCTTGCAGGCTGTCGCTGACGATCTCGTGCACGCGCTGCAATTGCCGTTGGTTGATCAATGGGCCGAGCGCGGCTTCACCGCGGGCGGCATTGCCCACGGTGAGCGCCCGGGCCTTGTCCACCAACTTGCGCGTGAGGCGTTCGGCGATGGATTCATGGGCGAGAATCAAGCCGGTGGCCATGCAGATTTGCCCCTGGTGCAGCCAGGCGCCCCAGGCGGCATTGCTCGCGGCCAGGTCGAGGTCGGCGTCTTCGAGAATGATCAGCGGGTTCTTGCCGCCCAGTTCCAGCGCGACTTTTTTCAGGTGGCGTCCGGCCACTTCGGCGACTTTGCGCCCTGCCGCCGTCGACCCGGTGAACGCAATCATCTGCACATTCGGATCGCGGCACAGCGCCTCACCCGCCGGTGCGGCGCCGGGCAACACCTGCAGCAGGCCCTTGGGCAAGCCCGCCTCCTCGAACAACCGGGCGATCAGAAAACCACCGCTGACCGGGGTCTGCGGGTCGGGCTTGAGCACCACCGCATTGCCCGCCGCCAGGGCCGGGGCCACCGAGCGCAGTGAGAGCACCAGCGGAAAATTGAACGGTGAAATCACCCCGACCACGCCATGGGGCTGACGCCGGGCATAGGACAGGCGACCTGCCGCACTGGGCAGCACCAGCCCGTGAGGTTGGGACAACAGCCCCGCCGCCTGATGCAGCAGCACAATCGCCTCGCGCACTTCGTGCTCGCCCTTGAACAACGCGCCGCCGGTTTCCCGCGCGACGTACAGCGCCAGTTCGGCAAAGGACTGCTGGGCCAGGTCCGCCGCCTTGCGAAACACCTCGGCGCGCTCCCGTGGGCCGAGTGCTGCCCAGGCCGGCTGCGCCAGGGCCGCGCTGCGGCAGGCCACGGCGATGTCGGCCGGGTTGGCCATGGCGCAGCGCATCAGGGGTTCGCCGGTGGCGGGTTCGATCACCGCGATCACGGACCCCGAGGCGGGTATCCAATCGCCGTTGAACAGGCATTCGGACGCAATGGCCCGCTGTAGCAAGTGGGTGGTTTCAGGTACTGACATGGCAACTCCCGGTTCTTGTAATTGTCATCGCCTGCACAGGGTGCAAACGCCGCATCAAGCCTTGAGCAAAGGCTGTGCCGCTTGCACCCAACGACGCAGACATAAAGGACCGAGGGCTCTGGGACGAGGCCTGCCACGGGGCGCCCACGCCTCACCGCCCCATCGGCTGCAAAAACCGCGGCACCGCCACTTGTTCAATTGATAAGGTTATGTTTAATAACTATCTGAGCAGTTACTCATATCGATCACTCGCTTTGCAGGGGCATAACAATGACTAATCCCCACAGCGCGCTGCCCGACGACCGGGTGGCCAGCGCGCCCTACCATCCGCGCGGCGACAGCCGCCAACTCAGTGACAGCAGTTCGCCCACCCCGGCGGAACTGACCGATTGCCTGTTCTTCTCGCCCGAAGACGGGCGTATCTGGCTCAACGATCAACGCATGGTGTTGCTGCACGGTTCGTCGTTCGGTGCCCTGCGCGCGGAGGTCATCGAACGCCTGGGGCTGGAGCAGGCGCGTGGCCTGTTCACCCGCACCGGTTATGTCTCCGGCGCGCGGGACGCGCGGTTGATCCGCGAGCGCTGGCCACAGGCCGATGCCGCCGCCGTGTTTCGCGCCGGGACCCACCTGCACACCCTGGAAGGCATGACCAAGGTTGAACCGCTGCACTTCAAGTTCGATGCCGACTCGGGGTTCTATGAAGGCGAGTTCCTCTGGCACCACTCCTGCGAGGCCGATGAACACGTGGGTGCCTACGGCATCGGCCAGGACCCGGTGTGCTGGACTGAAACCGGCTATGCCATCGGTTTTGTCAGTGGCCTGTTCGGGCAAATGGTGATTTTCCGCGAGGTGGAATGCCGGGGCATGGGCCACCGCTGTTGCCGGGTGATCGGCAAGACCGCGGAGCAATGGGGTGACGTCGAGCAGGACCTGCGTTACCTGAATGTGTCCCAGGCCGTCGCCGGCCCTGTCGCCCCCACGCCCGCCAGCCCGCTGCGCAGCAATGGCGGAGTCACTCAGCCGCAACCGTTGGTGGGCGCCAGCGCAGCCTTCAACGCCGCGATGCAAGCTTTGCAACGGGTCGCATTGACGCCCGCGACCGTGCTGATCAGCGGCGAGTCCGGGGTCGGCAAGGAGATGTTTGCGCGCCAGTTGCACCAGCTCAGCCGCCGCCAGGACAGCCCGTTCGTGGCACTCAATTGCGCCGCCATTCCGGACAACCTGATCGAGGCCGAACTGTTCGGTGTCGAACGCGGCGCCTATACCGGCGCCACGCACTCGCGGCCTGGACGTTTCGAACGGGCCCAGGGCGGCACGCTGTTTCTGGATGAAATCACCAGCCTCAGCCTGGCCGGGCAAAGCAAGTTGCTGCGGGCCTTGCAGGAACGGGAAATCGAAAGGGTCGGCGGGGTGCGCGGGATCAAGGTGGATGTGCGCGTGGTGGCCGCCACCAATATCGACCTGCGTAAAGCCGTGGCTGACGGCAGCTTTCGTGAAGACCTGTTCTACCGCCTGAATGTCTACCCCATCGCCCTGCCCCCGCTGCGCGAACGCCGGGACGACATCCCGCTGTTGATCAATGCGTTCCTCACGCGCTTCTGCCAGGAATACGCGCGAACACCGGCGGGCCTGACCATGCGCGCCCTGAAGGTGTTGCTGCGCTATGACTTCGCGGGCAATGTGCGCGAGCTGCAAAACCTGATCGAACGCGGCCTGATCGCCAGCGACGAAGGCCAACCCATTGACCTGGTGCACCTGTTTCGCAACGAACCGATGCCGGCCGATCCCTACGGCCTCGACGACCACGGCAGCCTGTCCAACAGCGCACCGCCGCCGTGCCTGGCACTGTTCGACACCCTTGGCCAACTGGAACCGGGGTTTTCCATCGAAGGCCTTGAGTCGCGCCTGCTCAACGAAGCCCTGCAACGCAACGCCGGCAACCTGGCCGCCGCCGCCAGGCTTGTGGGGCTCAGCCGCGCTCAATTTGCCTACCGGTTGAAGAAGCATCAGCGGCAAAACCCTTGACGGGCAATTAGTGCTTTAAAAGCTTTACCCAATTAAGTATTTTGCAGGGATACCGGGGCGATAAGCGCCCCTCTTTTTACTCGTGACAAGGATCTCCTGTGAGCGGACTGCGTGAACGTCAGAAAGCCGAACGCCGGCAAGCTATCAGCCAGGCCGCGATCGAGCTGTTTGAGCGCCAGGGTTTCCAGAACACCACCATCGAGCAGATCGCCAGCCAGGCCGGGGTGTCGCCGCCGACGGTGTTCAAGTACTTCGGCAACAAGCAGGAAATCATCCTGGAAATCCTGCATCACGCCGATCAGCGCGCAATCAGCGACACCCGCCGCGAGATCCACACAATGGACGATCCGGTCGAAGCGCTGTGCCACCTGGAAAGCCTGCTCACCGGCTATGCCCTGGAAGTCATGCACCCCAGCCTGTGGCGTGAACTGCTGCCGCTGATCCTGTTCGGCGGCAACAATGAACTGCCGGCCGGTTATCGCGCCATGAACGATGCGCTCAGGGCGGAAATCAGCGAACTGCTGCGGGAACTGCAACGGGCCGGCAAGCTGCGCCCGCAACTCGATGTGGAGTTGGCCGCGTTCCTGTTGAACGACTATTCGCACCTGCAACTGTTCAGGCTGGTGAACCAGGAACAGCCGGATATCGACGCGCACTCGACCCAGGTCAGGCGCATCACCGAGCTGCTGTTTTACGGCATGCAGGCCTGACCCGTTGCAGGGTCAGGCCACACTGATCAGCGGTTGCTCTTGATGGCCGTCCAGGTGCGGGTACGGATGCGCTCCACGGCGGCCGGAATCGGCTCCAGGGCGAACAGGGTCTTGCGCGCTTCCTGCGGCACATACATGTTGGGGTCGTTGCGGATGCTGGCGTCCACCAGCGCAGTGGCGTCCTTGTTCGGGTTGGGGTAGCCGATCTTGTTGCTGATGCGCGCAATCACGTCCGGGCGCAGGATGTAATTGATGAACGCATGGGCCTCCGCCAGATCGGGTGCCTTGGCCGGGATCATCATCACGTCCGCCCACATCGGCGCGCCTTCCTTGGGCAGTGCCATCTCGACCTTGACCCCCTTGCCGGCGGCATCCGCCAGTCGCGTGGCCAATGCGACACCGCCGGACCAGCCCACGCCCACACAGATATCACCGTTGGCCAGGTCCATGCCGTAGCGCGACGAGTTGAAGTAAGTGACGTAAGGGCGAATCTTCATCATCACGGCCTGGGCTTGCACATAGTCCTCACGCTTCTGGCTATTGGGGTCGAGGCCCTTGTAGTGCAGGGCAATCGGCAGGATCTCGTTGCCGGCGTCGAGGAAACCCACGCCACAACTGGCGAGCTTGGCGAGGTTTTCTTCCTTGAAGATGATGTCCCAGCTGTTCATCTGCACGTCGGGCCCCAGGGCCTTGCGCACCTTGTCGACGTTGTAGCCGATCAATGTGGTGCCCCATAGGTAAGGCACGGCGTAGCGGTTGCCGGTGTCACCCACGGCTTCCAGGGATTGCATGAACTGCGGGTCCAGGTGCTGCCAGTTCGGCAACTGCTGGCGGTCCAGCGGCTGCACGGCTCCGGCCGTGATCAAGTGCCCCAGGTTGGCGGTGCCGGGGAACACCACGTCATACCCGGAGTTGCCCGTCAGCAGCTTGGACTCCATGGTTTCGGCACTGTCGAACACATCGTAAATCGGGCGAATGCCGGTTTCTTCCTGGAAAGTCTTGAGCACTTCGGGTGGCAGGTATTCGATCCAGTTGTAGATCCGTACGGTGCGTTCTTCAGCCAGGCAAAAACCACTGATGAGCAACGAGGCGATAGTGCCCAGCACGGTGTTACGCAAAAATCTGTTCATGATCAAAACACTCCAGCGCGGCCGCGATGGCTCGCAGCACTTAATAGCGGTAGGTGAAATACAGTTCCAGCGCACTGAACATCTGGTCGTTACCGAACACCTGTTTGGCGGCGGCCAGCGGCTTGACCCAGTTGTAGGACAGCGACGTATAGAACGACGGCGTGGGCGTCCAGTCGACGAAAACCACACTTTCGTCAGCAAAGCGCCGATCGCTGACCGGCGCGCCCATGTAGTTTTTCTCGTCCAGCCAGAACTGGTAGTGAATCGCGCCGAGGGTCAGGGTGTCGTTGAGGTGGGTCTTGAGGGAGAACTGCTGGACGTTTTCGTTGCTGTTGAACAGCAGGTAGTTGCCGACCACATCCCCGACCAGCCACGTGCTCCAGTCGACAAAGCCTTTGCTCAGTGGATCCCAGGCTTTCTGGCGGTTGTCGGTGAGGTTGTCGTCGCCGGAAAAGCTCGCGTAGCGGTAGCCAATGATCGGCGTCAGCGGCAAGGTAGCGAAGGCATAGTCGGCCTGGGCATACCAGGCGTTGGCATCGTAGTCGACACCCTCGCCGCTGCCGCGCTCCAGCGCGTACTCGGCATTCAGGGTCAGCGCCTGGACGCCGGGCACCTTGGCGTTGAGCGCCCTGACGTTGTACACCTGCATCCCGTCCCGACGGCGTGGCAGCGTGCTGCCCCTGGGGCCGAGGGCATTGACCTTCATGGCCATGGCACCGAGCGTCACCTGGTCATCGAAGTTGTAGTCGAGGTTGACGCCGGTCATGCGGAAATCGCCCAGGTCATCATCTGTGCGCAGGGTGAATACCTGGGACTTCAGCGCGCCATGATCCCAGGTCAGGATCGCTGAATCCTTGAAGGCGGTTCGCGGTCCGAGCCAGTAGGCGCCGTCCTTGTACTGGTCGAGGTTACCGTCCATGACGATGAACCCCGTACCGATCATGTAGTTCTGGCGGCCGGCGGTGAATTTCCATTCGCCGGCGCGAAAACCGCCGTAGAGTTCTTCGGCTGCGACCTTGCCGTCGGAGCTGCGGCTGAAGCCTCCCGCATCGCCATCGCCGAAGGTGCTCGCCGCCACCAGGGAACCGCCGGCCAGCAGGCTGAAATCCGCTTGCAACGCATACTCGAGCTTGACCCCCGGCTTTACGTAGACCTCTTGCCAGTTGATGCGGGCGCCGCCGTTTTTACCGTTGCGTGCATCGACCTGGCCGCTGCCGAAGTTGACGCCACGGGTAAACAGCGTCGCCCCGCCCACGGTGAGATTGACTTCACCCTTGAGATCGCCGTCCTCAAAGGTGTAGCCCGCCAGCGCGACGTGGGTGGTCAAGGGTAAGCCGAGCGCTAACAGCGCTCGAGAGAAACGCTTGGTGAAAACCATAAGAAGCTCCTGTGGAATTATTGTTGTTACAGGGCAGTCAATGGCGACGCAGGGCGCCGCCAACACCTGGGCAAGCCAGGTGAATAGAACGCAAGACTCTTATTGTTTGGCGTGGATCAACGACTCAGGTGGGCGGCGATTGCACGCAGCATGCGCACGCTGTCGTTATCGAACGGGCTGACCGCATCGGTGAGCGACGATTGCTTGACGATCACCACGCCGGACGGTTTGTCGATGAACAGGTATTGGCCGTGGATCCCTCCGGCCATCAGGGCTTGGCTGTGGTCGTTGAACACGTACCACTGGCTGCGATAGGACGCACCCGGCGTCCAGCTGGAGAACTCGGCATTTTGCGCGTAGATCGCCGGATCAGAACCGGCGGCGATACGCGCTACGGTCTCGGGCGACAGCAGCTCGACCCCGTCCTGGCGACCGTCATTGGCGAGCAGGCGACCGAAGCGCGCCATGTCTCTCAAGGTGGCACTGAAGCCCGCCCCGGCAACGTTACGGCCCCAGGGATCGGCCATGAAATAACCGTCGCGCTCGCAGCCCAAGCGCCCCCAGATCTGTTCCAGCATCTGACTGCACGCCTGGCCCGAGGCACGTTCCATGACCCATGCCAGGACTTCGGTGGTGGCGGTCACGTAATGGAAAAAGCCGCCGTGTGCGCCACGTTTTTTCAGTGACGGCAGGTATTGGTACAGCGATTCAAACTGGGCATATTGCGCCGGTGCCGGCTGGAAACCGCAGGCATAACCGTACTGCGAACTCTCGGAGGCGGGATCGTCATACACCTCGTTGTAGTCGATGCCCACGGCCATATCGAACAACTGGCGCACCGTAGCATCGCCAAACGCACTGCCCACCAGTTCAGGCACGTAGTACGCGGCAGACAGCTCGGGCTTGAGCATGCCGTTGGAAACCAGTTGTTCGCCGAGGGTGCCGATCAGCGACTTGGTCACCGAGAACATGATGTGCCGGTCATCCGCGCGCTGGCCGTTGAAGTAGCGCTCGAACAACACCGTGTCGCCCTGCATCACTAAAAAAGCGTCGGTCTGGCTGGCCACAAGGTGTTCGATCACGCTGATGCTGAGCCCGCATTCGCTGTCGAAACACAGCGGGTCCAGCGCTGTGGGCGCTTCCTTGAGCTGCCCGGCAGGCCTTGAACCCGCCGCCACATCAATGGTGGGACGCAGCCGCGCCAGATGACGGAACCCCCACTGGCTGAAGGGCGCGCGCATCCAGTTGTGCCACGTTACCCGGTGTTTCGGCTCGGCCGGGAAGCCCTGCATCAGCGCAGGTGCCACGGGGGTTGCAAAGCACGACTCATTGGCCTCGACGTAAAGAGTCGCCAGTACAGACGGGGTTTTAACACTCATCGGGATAACCCTGAAAATGACTCTGCATGGGAGCAGATGCACAGGAATAATTATCCGATATTTTATTTTAGTCAATAAAACTTTTTACTCATTAACCTAGAAATCAGTTGTACGACAACGCAATTCCATATGATAGGATTTCTCATGCAGCGGACGTTCGATTCGCTGCACCAGTGGCAAGGACGTCCGCTCGAGAAACGCGCATGCCTGTGCGCGTTTAAACACTCAAGTTAATCAAGGATCTGATTACTCATGACAACCCCCTCAACCTTCACTGCCTCAACACTGGCCAGTGCCGTTATCGGTGCCCTGCTGTTTTCCAGCGTCCCTGCGCATGCCGCGGACATCTGGCTGGATTCGGCCACCACCGGCTGGGCCACTCAGAACGGCGGCACCAAGGGCGGCTCGCGAGCTGCGGCGAATAATATCTACACGGCAAAAAACGCGGCTGAGCTGAAAACCGCACTGAGCGCGTCGGTGGGCACCAATGGTCGCATCATCAAAATCACCGGCATCATCGATATCAGCGAAGGCAAGGCTTATACGACGACTGCTGATATGAAGGTACGCGGTCGCCTGGATATTCCTGGCAAAACCACCATCGTCGGTACCACCAGCAATGCCGAGATCCGTGAGGGTTTCTTCTATGCCAAGGAAAACGACGTCATCATCCGCAACATCACCATCGAAAACCCTTGGGATCCCGAGCCGAAGTGGGACCCCACGGACGGCAGCGCCGGCAACTGGAACTCGGAATACGATGGCCTGACCATCGAGGGCGCCAATAACGTGTGGGTCGATCACGTGACCTTTACCGATGGCCGCCGTACCGATGACCAGAACGGCAGCGCCAACGGCCGTCCGAAGCAGCATCACGACGGCGCGCTGGATGTTAAAAACGGCGCCAACTACGTGACCATCTCGTACTCGGCATTCAAGTCGCACGAGAAGAACAACCTGATCGGTTCCAGCGACAGCCGCACCACCGACGACGGCAAGCTCAAGGTCACCATCCACAACAGCCTGTTTGAGAATATCTCTGCCCGTGCGCCGCGCGTGCGTTTCGGCCAGGTGCATCTGTACAACAACTACCATGTGGGCAGCACCAGCCATAAGGTGTACCCGTTCTCGTACGCTCACGGTGTGGGCAAGAACTCGAAGATCTTCTCCGAGCGTAACGCCTTCGAAATCGCCGGTATCAGCGGTTGCGACAAGATCGCCGGCGACTACGGTGGCAGCGTCTACCGCGACACCGGCTCGACCCTCAACGGCAGCGCATTGAGCTGCTCGTGGAGTTCGAGCATCGGCTGGACCCCGCCGTACAGCTACACTCCGCTGGCTGCCGATAAGGTCGCCGCCGACGTCAAGGCCAAGGCCGGCGCCGGTAAGCTCTAAGCAGCGGTGTCACCTTCGTGAAATGAAAAGCCCTCGGTGACGAGGGCTTTTTTGTGCAGCTATTGCACCAGTTGGTTGATCTCGATGATCGGCAACAGCACCGCCATCACGATCACCAGCACCACCGCGCCCATCACCACGATCATCAGTGGCTCCAGCAGTGCGGTCATGCCCATCGCCCGGCGCTCGATATCGCGGGACAGTGTCTGCGCGGCGCGATCGAGCATCGGCGGCAGCGAGCCGGTCTTTTCGCCGCTGGCTATCAGGTGGATCAGCAGGGGCGGAAATACTTTCTCCGCCGCCAGCGCCGTGGCCAGGCTGACGCCTTCGCGTACCTTGGCGGTGGCGTCGCTGACGCTTTGGCTCAGGCAGTCGTTGGACAAGGTCTGGCGTGCCGCTTCCAGTGCACGCAACAGCGGCACCCCGGCGCCGCCGAGAATCGCCAGGGTCGAGGCAAACCGTGCGGTATTGAGCCCGAGTACAAAACGCCCGATCAGCGGCAGGCGCAACACGCGACGATGCCAACCCAGACGCGCCAGCGGGTTGCGCAGGTACACACGCCAGCCCCAGAAACCCGCGATCAAAGCACTGAGGCACAGCCAACCCCAACCGCGAATGAAATCACTGGCATTGAGCATCGCCAATGTCAGCCCGGGCAAGTCCTGGCGCGCCTGGGAAAACGCACTGACCACCTGGGGCACCACGTAGCTGAGCAGGAAGATCACGATGGCGATCGAGACCAGCCCTACCACCCCAGGATAGATAAACGCGGTGAGGATTTTACTGCGCAGGTTATTGCGTTCTTCGATGTAGTCGGCCAACCGCTCCATCACCTGGGCGAGGTCGCCGGACTCCTCCCCCGCCGCAATCAGCGCGCGGTAGATCTCCGGAAAGTCCCGTGGCCGTGCAGCCAAGGCATCCGCCAGGCGCATGCCGCTGCGTACATCGGCACGCACCGCACTCAGGGCCTGGACGATGTGTTTACGCTCGGCCTGCTCCACCGTGGCACTCAACGCGGCCTCCAGCGGCAGGCTGGCGCTGAGCAGGCTGGCCAGTTGCCGCGTGGCCCAGGCCAGGTCGTTGTCCGACAGCTTGGCGCTGAACAGGCCCGCGCCAGCCCCCGAGGCCGTATTTTGCTCAAAGTGCACCGACAAGGCTGTCAAGCCACGCCGGCGCAGAATCCCGAACGCCTCGCGCTGACTGTCGGCTTCCAGGTGTCCACTCTCGATCTTGCCCATGGCGTCGGCGGCTTCAAAACGGTAGCGATTCATCAGGCGTCCCGTGTCACGCGGAGCACTTCTTCGGGTGCCGTCACGCCGCTGTTGACCCAGCGTTCGCCATCCTCACGCATGCTGCACATACCGGCGCTGCGGGCTGCGGCCCTGAGCGCCTGCTCACCGGCGCCCTGGTGAATCAGCGCGCGAATCGCGTCGTCAATGCAGAACAGTTCATGAATGCCGGTGCGACCGCTATAGCCGGTGTGGTTACACGCCAAACACCCCAGTGGACGCCAGGTGCCCGGGCTGGCCGGGTCTTCTTCCTTGCATTGCGGGCAGAGACGACGCACGAGGCGTTGCGCCAGAACCCCAAGCATTGAAGACGCCAGCAAAAACGGCTCGACGCCCATGTCCAGCAGGCGGTTGACGGCGGAGACCGCGTCGTTGGTGTGCAACGTAGCGAGTACCAAATGCCCCGTGAGCGAGGCCTGCACCGCGATTTGCGCGGTCTCCAGGTCGCGGATTTCACCGATCATGATGACGTCCGGGTCCTGGCGCAGGATCGCTCGCAGCGCCAGTGCGAAGGTCATGTCGATCTTGGCATTGACCTGGATCTGGCTGATGCCCGGCAGGTCGTATTCCACCGGGTCTTCCACGGTAAGGATATTGCTGGTGCTCGCATCCAACCGAGCCAGCGCCGCGTACAGGCTGGTGGTCTTACCGCTGCCCGTAGGCCCGGTGACCAGCACGATGCCGTGGGGCTGGCGGATCAAGGTGTCGAGGCGCGCCAGCAGCTGCGGCTCCATGCCCAGGGTCTCCAGTTGCAAACGCCCGGCCTGCTTGTCGAGCAAGCGCATCACCACGCGCTCGCCATGCCCGGTGGGCACGGTCGACACACGAATATCAATCGGCCGACCCGCCACGCGCAAGGCGATACGGCCGTCCTGGGGCAGGCGTTTTTCGGCGATGTCGAGCTGGGCCATGATCTTGATCCGCGACACCAGCGCGCCATGCAGCGCCTTGCGCGGCGACACCACATCCCGCAACGTGCCGTCGACGCGGTAGCGCACCACCGAATGGCTTTCATAGGGCTCGATATGGATATCACTGGCCTCGTCCCGCGCGGCCTGAGTGAGCAAGGCGTTGATCATGCGGATCACCGGCGCGCCGTCCTGGGTGTCGAGCAGGTCGGTGATCTCGGGCATGTCCTGCATCAGGCGGTCGAGGTCGACCTCGTTTTCCGCTGCACCCACCACGGCGGCGGCGCTGCCGGTGTCGGCGTAGGCACTGGCCAGGAGGCCGTCGAGCTCGTCATCGCGTACCTGCTCAACCCGCGACTGGCCGAACTGGCGCCGCACTTCGCTGATCGACCAGCCGGGGGTGGAGGGGCAGACGGTCAGCAGCATGCCGTCGTCACCGGGACGCAGGAGGATGCGTTGGGATTTGGCCCAGGCGTAGGGCAGCAGGCTCATACCCCTCTCCCACAGGAATACACATTTGGTCCTGCGTACAACAGGCTCACGGTCGTGCACCTACAGGCACCGCCCGAATCACCGCCCTCGGCCCCTGCTGCTGCCCGCCCGGAATCGCCTTCTCCACCGACGGCAATTGCGGCGCCTGCACATCCGGCATCGCCCAGCTGTGTTCCGGCTGGGAATGGCCCTGGGCACGGCGCATGTAGTCATAGCGGTTCAGGGTGATCGCGCGCCCGGCACCACTGTCGCGGATGATATACGGGCGCAGGAACACCATCAGGTTGGTCTTGGTGACCGCCCGGCGCTCATTGCGAAACAGCACACCCAGCCCCGGAATGCTCGACAGCCACGGCACGGCTTCATTGCTCTGGCTGTAACCGTCCTGGAGCAGGCCACCGAGGACCATGATCTGCCCGTCGTCGAGCAAAATACTGGTGTCGATCGCGCGCTTGTTGGTAACGATGCCGGCCGACGCGGCGCTGCTGGACGCGCGCTCATCGATGCTGCTGACTTCCTGGTAGATATCGAGTTTGACCGTGCCACCCTCAGAGATTTGTGGGCGTACATTCAGCTTCAAGCCGACCTCTTCACGGGTGACCGTCTGGAACGGATTATTGCTGGTACCGCCGCCACCGGTCACGTAGCTGCCACTGACAAACGGAATAGTCTGGCCCACAAAAATACTGGCCGCCTCGTTATCCAGGGTCAGCAGGTTCGGCGTCGACAGGACGTTGCTGCCGCCTTTGCTTTTAAGCGCGCGGGCCAACACCTTGAGGTCCATGACCTTGCCAATGCCGGGCACATCCACGGTACCGTTGATGAAGCCGAGGCTGAGTCCGCCGGGCAGCACGTCAACGCTGGTCTTGCCATTCAGATTGAACCCCGCGCCGCCCAGGTTAGTCCCGCCGATCACGCCTTTGCCGGCCAGGTCGCCGCTCTGCCACTGCACGCCGAACTCATTGGCATCGTCCTCGCCGACTTCAACGATAAGGCTTTCAATCACCACTTGGGCGCGGCGCTGGTCGAGCATGTCGATGACTTCACGCAGGTTGCGGTACAGCGGCTCCGGGGCAGAAATCAGCAAGGTGTTGGTGGTCGAGTCGGCCTGGAGGGTCACGCCACCGGCGGTGAAGGCAACGTTTTGCTCATTCGTTTGCCCGCCGGGCTGGCTGCTCGAGCTGCCGGTCGTCTGCGCCGACTCATTGGCGCTGGTGGTACTGCCTTGGCCACTGCCCTGCCCGGTCTGGCTGCCGGAGATATTGGCACCCATTGTGCTGAGGGCCGACCGCGCATTGTCACCGCCACCGCTGTCGCTTTCACCGGTCAGCAAACCGCGTAACGACTGCGCCAGTTTCGCGGCCTGGGCGTTGCGCAGGTACACCACGTGCAAATTGCTTGGGTTGGCTTGGGCGTTATCCAGCTTGTAGATCAAGTTACGCGCCAACTCGGTCCGCTCCGGGCTGCCGGCACGAATCACGATCGCGTTGGAGCGCGGGTCGCCCACCACCGTGATTTTCTGCGTCGGATCGCTGCCCGGCTGCTCCAGCAGTTGCGAGACCATTTCGGCGATATCCACGGCGATCCCGTTTTGAACCTGCACCACGTCGGTATCGATGGCGCTCGGGGTATCGATACCGTCGATAAGCTGCGCCACCCGCGCCAGGTTCTCGGCGTAGTCGGTGACAACGATGGTGTTGTTGCCCGGGTAGGCGTTGATCGGGTTGTTCGGCGAAACGATCGGGCGCAGCACCGGGATCAGGTTCACCGCATTTTCGTATTGCAGGCGGAAGGTGCGGGTGAGCATGCCGCTGCCGCCCGGCTTGTCGGCACTGTAGATCGGCCCGCCGAGCAGCTTGGCATCGGCCTCGGGCACCACGTGCGCGATACCGCCCACATCCACCACGCTGAAGCCCTGCATGCGCAATGCCGCCAGCAGCATATCGTAGGCCTGATGCGCCGGCACCTGCCCTTCGGAAACCAGCGTGAGGGAGCCCTTGACACGCGGGTCGACCAGGAACTGCTGCCCCGTCGCACGGGACAACGCCCGCACCACGGCTTGAATGTCGGCCTCGACGAAATTCAGCGTGACCGGTTGATCGCCCAAGGGTTTGTTCGGCGCCACGCCGCTGTGACCGGCACCGCCGCCACGTCCGGGGTTGGTAACCTTGTGCAAGGGCCGCGACTGCCGTTCGATCTGCACTTGCGCACGCTGCCGGTCTACCAGGGCATCGCCGCTGCGCTGGGTGGTGGCCAGGGGCAGCCCGAGCTCACTGTCCTGGGGTAAATCCGCAGTGGGCTGCGCGCTGCACGCACTCAGTGCGAGCAACAGAAACGGCGCAGCCGTGCGTACATAATGGGAACCTGACCACTTCATGATGCTTCCTTAGCGCCGTGCATCCGATCCATACGGACGGTTCCTGTGAGAGTGCCTGCCGTGTTGTCGGCCGAGGCTTCGCTGGCGCGTTGCAAACGGGCCTCCACCACGTCCAGCGAAAATTGCCTCGGGTCACTCAATAACCAGCCGAGCACCGCATCGGCGGGGGCCGAGTCCAGTGTCAGTTGCCAGGACGCATCCTGGGCCTGTAACCGGTAGTGCCCCGCCAGTCCGGCAGCGTCGAGGGATTGCCGCAAGGAGTGTTCAAGGTCCAGCCCGACAGGCGTGGTGACCTCGCGAAGCAACAGCGCCAGTGCCTGGCTCTGGGCGCGCAGCTTCGGGGTTTCGGCTTGCCAATAGTCAATGCTCTTGAGCGCCGGCTGGATCAGCGACAGCCAGACCAACAGGCTGGCAAGAAACACCGCCGCACCGCTGAGCATGGTTTTTTCCCGCGGGGCCAGCGCTTTCCAGCGTCCTCTGAATGCCATCAACCTCGGATTATTCATCGTCGTTTTCCACGCTGGAATCACCCTCTCCCGACGCGGGTTCGGCCATCGCACTCAGCGTCCAGATGCGCTCGTTGCGGTGGGCGGAAAGTCCCGCCTGGCTCAGCGCAGCCTGTACAGCGCCGTCGGCAGCGGGAGTGGCTTCGGCGGTCATCTGCAGCTGCAACTGGCGCTCGCTGAAGGTCAGCTGCTGGACGCTGCCAGCCATGAACGGCAGCGCCATGGCGGCTTGCTGCACCAGGTAAGCAAAGTCGTGATTGAGCTGCGCGGGCCCGCCCCCTTGCCGGATCGCCAACTGCTGGCGGGCCTGTTGCAGAGGGTTGAGAATCACCGGCAGCTCGGGAAATGCGTGCTTCACGCGCTGGCTCATCTGCTGCTTGAGCTGCTGCCCTTGCGCAACCTCGCGGGCGGCGTAAAGGTTGAGCCCGGCCACCCAGACACCCACGGCCAACGCACAACAGCCCAACGCCCGCCCCCAACCGGCCGCCGGTGCAGTGCGCCGGCCGACCCCGGCGTGCAATCCCCAGCCAGGGGCAGCGCCGTTCCAGCGCTGATGGCCCACGGGCCACAGCACACTTTCGCCGGTGGCGGCGAGCGCTTCCAGACGGTCCTCAACCAACGGTTCCATCGCCCCATGGGAGAGGCTGAAACGCAGCAGCAACTGGCCCTCAACCACACACCCATTGACCTGCCCGGCCGCTGGCACGGCTAAGCGGTAAGGCGCTGGATACAGGCCGCTCAGCTTCAATCGGTGCAGGTCAAGCAACTGACCGAGGCGATCCAGTAAAGCCTTGGGCAGCCAGCTCAGGTGCACCTGTCCATCGGCATCTCGAGCGCTGTGCGCCACATGCATCTGCTCGCAGGGCCCCAGGATCAAGGCCTGCGCAGCGCAGGTAACGGCCGCATCGATACGGGACGCTGACAGAGGCGGAAGTTCAATGCGCGTAAGTACCGTGTCCATGGGGTGAAGGAAACACTCGACGGCCTGAGACTTGGCCTGTTGTCCCAGCTGGCCAAGGGTGCTGATGCCGGTATGGCTGACGTGCCCCTTGCGGTCCAGTTGCGCGAACTCAAGCTCGGTGTCCGACGTCAAGGACTCCAGCGGCGGCAAGGCAAGGCGCAGGCGCGTCATACGCCCAGCCTCGACCAGATCACCCTGGGCATTGCGTCTTCCGGACGATGCAGCAGCGCAGCCAGGTGAACACGGCGCTGGTTGCGACGGGCCTGCCCCTGGAGCAGGAACCACTCACTGGTGATCCCGACGTTGAGGTGATCCACGTTCAAGTTGGGCAATCGCGCACGGTTAACGAAGTCGCCGCGATTGATAAACCACTGGCCGCGATCGCGCTCGGCGACCAACGCCTTGGCCTGCGCCCAGGACAAACCCGGCACCACCGCGGCCAGCACCTCGGCGCTGGCCGTATTGCCGTTGACCCAGGTGTTGACCGGAAGAATGCTGACGTAGCGCTCGAGCCGCGCCAGGACCCGCTCATTGAGGCCTTCGATACCGCGTAATTGATCAAGACTGCGCAGCATCGGCTGGGTGGCGGGTAATGGCGGGGGCGGCTGCCCCACTGTTGAGGCAACCGGCCTGTGTGGGTAGGCCGCAATCACGCGTTGGCTGATGCGCTGCGCCAGGCGGGCCTCGACACCGATCATCTCGCACAACCGCTCAAAGCTGCGCATCTGCCCGAGATCAACAGACTCTTGGGCGATTAAATTGCGCAGGTTGAACTTGCCTTGCAGGTCCTCAAGGCGGCCTTCGAATTCGCCGTCCTGAGCGGTGTTGATCGGCCGGGCCCATGGCTGGTCAAGCCGCGTCAGCACATCCTGCTCGCGGGCGTCCCGGAGCAATCGTCGGCTGACTTCCAGGCCGCCCAGCAGTGATGCACTGCCCTGCACTCGCGCCTGCTCGGCCTCAAGCGAACGGGTAAAAACGCTCTGGCGGGTGAGCATGCCGGCGGCGAGCACGGCGACCACTGCCGCGATCAGCATCGCGCTGATAATCGCCATGCCGCGCTGTTTCGCCCCTGTGGGCGAGTGTGATTTCATGGCCGCGCTTAGAGCTGCCAGGATCCGATATCGGCATTCACACCGTCGCCATCAGGCTGTCCGTCGGCACCGAGGGAGAAGATGTCGACTTCGCCGTTCGCGCCGGGATTCAAGTAATGGTAAGGACGGCCCCAGGGGTCGTTGGGCAGGCGCTCCAGATAAGAACGCCAGTTGGTATTTTTTGCATCTGCCGGGCGCTCGACCAATACCTTGAGGCCCTGGTTCATGTTGGGATAGGTGCCATGGTCGAGGCGATAAAGCTTGAGCGCCTGCATCAGGCCGGCGACGTCCTGCTTGGCCGCAATCGCCCTGGCCTGGTCCGGACGGTCCAGCACTTTAGGCACGACAATCGCCGCCAGAATGCCGAGGATGACCACCACCACCATGATCTCGATCAGCGTGAACCCTTGCTGAGCGTGGCGGGCGCGAGGCCCATATTTGATGCGCGCGAAATCCATATCCACCATCCTTGGCTCGATCCTAATTCGGCGCGCAGTGTAACAAAACTAACTATCTGGATAGCAAAAATAATTGGCCGCTGCCCACGGCTCTCTGAGTGCTACTCTACGGCGTGTTTTTACGCCAAGAGTGACCCATGGAGCTGTCGCGCAAGGAGCAGGGTTTTACATTGATCGAGGTGCTCGTGGCCTTGGCGATCATTGCCGTGGCGATGGCGGCGGCGGTCCGCGTTGCAGGCTTGATGACCCAGAGCAATGGGTTGCTGCGCGACCGCTCGATGGCGCTGCTGTCGGCCCAGGGCAGGCTCGCCGAACTGCGCCTGGAGGGACGCCTGCCCAGAGGGCACAAAGCGTTTGACTGTGATCAGGGGCGTTTGCAGTTGCGTTGCGAGCAGAGCATCGCACCGAGCGCCGATGGACGCCTGATGCGCGTCACCCTGCTGGTGTCGGAGCGCAAGCGCGAGGCGCCGCCGCTGGCGCGGGTGGAAACGCTGCTCAACCCGCCGAAGACAACGCCCCAATGAGCGTTCAGGGTCGGGTCAATCGCGGTAGCACCACCGAGTCCGGCAGCGTGCTGACCTTAATGCGGGTGTGCTGCGTGCCCCGCTCAATCACTACTGCATCGCCCTCGATCGCCGCCAGGCGCACCCCTTGGGCCAATGACTCGCCCACCCGAAAACTGCGCGGCGGCCCCTCGTTCAGGCTCAGGATCGCCACCGCCCCGCGCGCGCCGGCCATCAGGCCAGAGACCTTGATGTCCACCACTGCCGGCTGGTTGGAAAACCAATGCAACGCCGGTGTATCCGGGCGCGCGGCCAAAACCGGCGGCTCGACCGGCGGCACCTGGGACTCGGCCGATGTCAGCAACACGGAAGACCAGACCAGCACACCCGCGAGCGCCGTGGCCAATGCCACTGCCTCCACCACTCGCGGCGCGGTCAAACGAAGAATAGCGACCAAGACAAAACCTCCTTGTTGTCCTGCCGGGCAGTCTACAGGAGAGACCCACGACGAAGGAGCGTTGTGTCATGACCAAGGCCAATCAGCAAGGCTTCACCCTGATCGAATTAATGGTGGTGCTGGTGATCATCGGCATCGCCTCGGCGGCGATCAGCCTGAGCATCAAACCCGACCCGTTGCAATTGCTGCGCAAGGACGCCAACCGCGTGGTCCAGATGCTGCAGATCGCCCAGGCCGAAGCCCGGGCCGACGGCCGCCCCATCACGTGGCAGGCCGACACTAAAGGGTTTCGCTTCAGTCGGCGCAACGCGCCTGGCCAGGGTTGGGATCACTTCATGAGCGATCCGCAACTGCGTCCCCGTGCCTGGGAAACACCCTCGATGAGCGTTCGTGTAACCCCCAGGCAACCGGTGGTACTGAATGCCGAATGGTTTGCCTCGCCCTTGCAACTGCAGCTTTCGGATGGCCAGCACCGCCTCGACATTCAACGCACCGCGACAGGACAAATACGCGTGGCGAACCAACCATGAAAACAGACCAGCACGGTTTTACCCTCATTGAAGTCATGGTAGCAATCATGCTGATGGCCATTGTCAGCCTGATTGCCTGGCGCGGCCTCGACAGCGTGAGCCGTGCCGACAGCCATCTGCAGGCCAGCACCGAGCAAACCGAAGCGTTATTGCGCACACTCAACCAGTTGGACCGCGACCTGGCCCTGCGCGCCAGCGTTGAACTGAGAACGCCAGCCTTGAACGATGACGAACAGCCCGACGGGCTCGCCGCAATCAGCGTTCGCAGCTCCGACCAGCATGATTTTCAACTGAACGTGATTCGTAACGCAGCCCTTCCCGAAAACGGTCTGCAACGGGTGCGCTGGTGGCTGGAGGGTGACACGCTGTACCGCGCCACATCAGCGGCCAGTGATCGATACCCGTTGCCGCCCCCAAAAAAAGCGGTGGCTGTCTTGTCCGGCATCAGTGACCTGCAGGTGCGCATCTGGGAAGCGGGCCAGGGCTGGCGTCAGCTGGCCGGCAACCGTAAGGCCGATCCCATCGGCCTGGAAATCAGCCTGACCCGCCAGACGCCGCAGGGGGAAGAACGCTATCGGCAAGTGGTGGGGCCGCTGCAATAACCTCATCTTTTCAAAGCCGCTTCGCCTTCGCCAGCTCAGCGATCAGAAAATCCCTGAACGCCGAAACCGCCGCCGGTAGATTGCGCCCAGCCATGCTTTGCAGTTCGATGCGCCGCGCCTGCATGCCTTCATCAAGGATCGGCAAGCATTGCAACTGCTTGTCCGCCACCTGTTGGTGCAAGGTCATTTCGCTGGCCAGGCTGATGCCTCCCTCTTCACGGACGAAACTGTAGAGCGCGGCAACGTAATTGGTGGTCAATACCGGGTCGAACAACAACCCCTGGACGCCGCAACAGATGTCGAACAGTTGCCGTATCGTAGTGTCGGCCTTGGGTAACGCAATGGGCCAGGGTTGCAACTCGGCGAGGTTGACAGACTCCCGCCCGGCCAAGGGATGGGCATTGGAGACCACGGCAAAAATCGCCCCGCTCAGGACATGTTCGACCTTGATTTCCTTTTGCGGCGTCAGGCTGAACGTCATTGCCAGATCGGCTTCACCGGAGCGAACCTTCTCGGTCGCTTCAGCGGGCGCACAGACCTCCAGCGTAAAATGAATGCCCTGATACTCACGCCTGAACGCGCTGATGCTCCTGGGCATGTATTCCAAGGCAAATCCTTCCGAACAAGCAACATGCACATGGCCGCGTTGCAAGCCATGCAACTCGGTAATTTCCAGCACCACCTGCTCGGCCTCAAGCTGCGACTTGCGCGCATAAGCCGCCAGTCGCGCCCCCGCCTCGCTGAGCACCATGCCGCGGGCACGACGCTCAAACAGGCTGGCATCCAGGGCCAACTCAAGCTTGGAAATTTGCCGGCTCACCGCTGATGCCGCCACATTCAGCCGCATTGAGGCCTCGCTGATCGATCCGCATCGCGCGACCTCAAGAAAATAGCGCAGTGCCGTGGACTGCACGCCATACAGCTGCATCGGAGCCCCCAAGGATTGCCTTTTTGGCAAAGGAAGTATCGAAATATTGTGCTTGCGGCATTGATAGCCCTTCCCTACATTCGTGTCCAGACCAAAAAAAACAGCGCCCGACCTTTTCCTCCTCCTTCTACGCATTTGCGATTCGCTGCCCTTTGATTCAACCACTCTCGCCAACGGAGACGACGGCATGGGCATCAAAGGTTTCGCCTGCAGTATCGCGCTGATGGGCCTTATCAGCAGCTTTCCGGCACATGCCGGCAAAGCCAACGACACCCTGGTTTACGCTTCCGACAGCGAGCCTGAAAACATCAGCCCCTATCACAACGATTTACGCGAAGGCGTGATTCTCGGCCGGCTGATCTGGGACAACCTGATCTACCGCGACCCCAAAAGCGGCGAATACAAACCCATGCTGGCCACCAGCTGGAAGCAGGTCGACGACACCACCCTCGACTTTGAGCTGCGCAAAGGCGTCAAATTTCACAACGGCGACGCCTTCACCGCCGACGACGTGGTGTTCACCCTCAACTACGTGGTGTCGCCCGAAGCGAAAGTCGTTACCGTGCAAAACGTAGACTGGATCAAGGGCGCCGAAAAAACCGGCGACTACAGCGTCCGCCTGTATTTGAAGAAGCCTTTCCCGCCGGCACTGGAATACCTGTCCAACGCCGTTCCGATGTTTCCCAAGCAGTACTTCGAGAAGGTCGGCCTGGCCGAATTCAGTCGCAAGCCCATTGGCACCGGGCCGTATAAAGCCGTGTCGGTGGTGGCCGGCGAAGGCGTGACCATGGAGATCAACAAGGACTACTTCCCGGACAGCCCACAAGGCAAGCCCCATATCAGCCACCTCAAGTTCCGCGTGATCCCGGATGCAGAAACCCGTCTGGCCGAGTTGATGACCGACGGTGTCGACTGGACCTGGCGTGTGACCTCGGATCAGGCGGTCGACCTCAAGGGTATGCCGAACCTGACCGTGACCAGTGGCGAAACCATGCGCATCGGTTTCCTGATTCTTGATGCACGGGGCACCTCCACTGAAAACTCACCGATGAAGAACCTCAAGGTGCGCCAGGCCATCAACCATGCGATCAACCGCAATGCGCTGGCCACGCAATTGGTGGGGGGCGAAGCCAAGCCCTTGCAGGTTGCCTGTTATCCCGGCCAGTTCGGTTGCGATACCACTGCGGCCACGGTCTACGACTATGACCCCGCCAAGGCCAAGGCGCTGCTCGCCGAAGCCGGTTACCCAAATGGCTTCGAGACAGAAATCTTCGCTTATCGCGACCGTGATTACGTCGAAGCCATCATCGGCAACCTGCGCGCAGTGGGCATCAACGCCAAGCTGCGCTACTTGAAGTACGCCGCCCTGCGCGATCAGCAACGTGGCGGCAAGGTGCCCATGTCGTTTCAGGCCTGGGGCTCGTTCTCGATCCTCGACACCTCGGCGTCGGCCGGTACCTGGTTCAAGGGCAATCCGGACGACAACATCAAGGACCCACAAGTCCAGGGCTGGTTGCAGACCGCCGACAATGCCCTCGACCCGCAAGTGCGCAAGGACAACTACCGCAAGGCCTTGCAGCGCATCAGCGAACAGGCCTACTGGGCGCCGCTGTTCAACTACTCGATGAACTACGCCTACACCTCGGAACTCGCGTTCACACCGTACCCGGATGAGCTGCCGCGTTTCGTCGAGTCCACGTGGAAGTAATACGTAACCGGGCGCACGGACTCTCGTGCGCCACGGACACGTCCTCACACTTGTCATCCATTGGATATGAGGAAACTTGCCATGCTTGGATTCCTTCTGCGCCGCCTGGGCATCGCCATTTGCGTTGCCATTACCGTGTCGGTGATCAGCTTTTCTCTTTTGCACCTGTCCGGCGACCTCGCCACTGCCATTGGCGGACCGGAAGCCACCAGCGAACAGATCGAACAGATTCGCGTGCAGTACGGCTTGAACAAACCGCTGCCGACCCAGTACTTCAACTGGCTGGGCGATTTGCTGCGGCTGGACCTGGGCAACTCGTTTTTCTTTCAGGAATCGGTCTACAACCTCGTCGCCAGCCGCTTGCCGATTACCCTGGGGCTAGGTGCCATGGCGCTGGGGATCGCCTTGCTGGTGGCCATTCCACTGGGCGTGCTGGCCGCGGTCAAACGCGACACCTGGGTTGACCGGCTGGCCTTGAGCATCGCGGTGCTGGGTCAGGCGATGCCAAGTTTCTGGTTTGCGCTGATGCTGATCGTGGTGTTCGCGGTGACGCTCAAGTGGCTGCCGGTGTCCGGCAACGCGACCCTGCTGCACTTCGTCATGCCGGCCATTGCCCTGGGCTACTACGCGACGCCGGCAATCATGCGCCTGACCCGCGCCGGCATGCTTGATGTGCTCAGTTCCGATTACATCCGCACCGCCCGCGCCAAAGGCCTGCGCCCTGCCCGCGTGTTGTTCAAGCATGCACTGCGCAACGCGCTGATTCCGGTCGTCGCGCTGGCGGCGGTGGAGTTCGGCTTCATGCTCGGCGGCTCGGTGGTGATCGAAACCGTGTTCTCCCTGCAGGGCATCGGGCAACTTGCCTGGGACGCCATCGCCCGTGATGACTTTCCGGTGGTACAGGCCGTGGTCCTGTTGATTGCGGTGATCTACATCATCCTCACGTTGCTGGCCGATGTGCTCAACGCACTGCTCGACCCGCGTATTCGCGTGCGCTAGGAGGCCTACATGAGCACCCCCACTACCCTCGTGATCAATGACTACCTGCCACCACCGAGCAGCCTGAGCCGAGTGCTTGGCAAGAGCTTGCGGCACCGGGGTTTCGCCATCGGCGCAGTGTTGTTGCTGATTATCTTCGCGGGTGCACTGTTCGCGCCGTGGCTGGCACCTTACGACCCTTATGCGCAAGACGTGATGCTGCGCATGAAACCACCGGTATGGATGGCCAACGGCACCTGGGAATACGTGCTCGGCACCGACAAGCTGGGCCGTGACTACCTGTCGAGGCTGCTCTACGGCGCACGTATTTCGCTGTTCATCGGCATTGCAGCGGCGCTGATTTCCGGCTTTATCGGCACGCTCATGGGGCTGTTGGCGGGCTACTACGGCGGCAAGGTCGATGGGTTTATCAGCTACCTGATCACCACCCGGCTGGCGATGCCGGTGGTGATGGTCGCGCTGGCCTCGGCCTCGCTGATGGGCGGCTCACTGAAAGTGGTGATCGTGCTGCTCGGCTGCCTGTTATGGGATCGCTTCGCGGTGGTGGTCAGGGCCTCGGTGCAACAGATTCGCGATGCTGAATATGTGGCGTCGGCCCAGGCGCTCGGCTGCTCGACCCTACGCATTCTGGTCAGTGAAATCCTGCCCAATCTGGTCGGCGCACTGATCGTTGTCGCGACGCTGGAAATGGCCCACGCGATCCTGCTGGAGTCGGCCCTCTCGTTCCTCGGGGTTGGCGTGCAGCCACCGACGCCGTCCTGGGGCCTGATGATCGCGGAAGGCAAGCCCTACATGTTCTTTTCCCCGTGGGTCATCGCCATTCCCGGCGTCGCCCTGATGATTCTGGTGCTGGGCATCAACCTCGTCGGCGATGGCTTGCGCGATCTGATCCTGCCCGACGGCCGTAACTGAGAGACCGCCGTAACTGATAGAGGGAACCGAACATGGCACTACTCCACGTAGAAAACCTGCGCGTGGACATCCCCATGGGCAACAGCCCGACGCCGGATGACATGCTGCATGCCGTACGCGGCCTGAGTTTTGAAGTCGAGCGCGGTGAAATGCTGTGCATCGTCGGGGAATCCGGCTGCGGCAAATCCCTGACCTCGCTGGCGTTGATGGACCTGTTGCCACGCAAGGCCAAACGCACCGCGTCCCGGCTGACGCTGGACGGCATCGACATGCTCGGCCAGAGCGAGCGGCGCATGTGCGACCTGCGCGGCAACCGCCTGGCGATGATCTTCCAGGAGCCGATGACCTCGCTGAACCCCGCCTACAGCATTGGCGATCAACTCAGCGAGGTACTGACCCAGCATCGCAAGGTCTCACGCAAGGAGGCCCTGGGGCGCGCCGCGCAGATGCTGGAAAAGGTCGGGATCAGCAATGCCACCGAGCGCTTGCGCCAGTATCCGCATCAACTTTCCGGCGGGCTGCGCCAGCGGGTGATCATCGCCATGGCCTTGATGTGCGAACCGGACCTGATCATCGCTGATGAGCCCACCACGGCCCTGGACGTGACCATTCAAGCGCAGATCCTGCGCTTGATCCGCGACATCCAGAAAGAACTCGGCCTGGCGGTGATCTTCATCACCCACGACCTTGGGCTGGTGGCACGGATCGCCGACCGGGTCGCCGTGATGTATGCCGGGGAAATCGTCGAAACCGCCCCTGCCCTGCAACTGTTCGAGAATCCGCAGCATCCGTACACACGGGGGCTGCTGGCGAGTATTCCAATCCCTGGCCGGACCAAACCGGGTGAGGCGCTGGGTTCGATTCCAGGCCTGGTGCCGAGTCTGGTCGGCGAACAGCAAGGGTGTGCGTTCCGCAATCGTTGCGGTCAGGCGATCCCGGCCTGCGCGCAACACATCCCCGAAGTCGAACAGGACGGGCACATGGCGCGCTGCCTGTTCGCTGCCCCGGCACCGGCACCGATTCGCCTTCAGGAGCGGGCAAGGTCATGAAAAAAGACATCGCTTTGGAGCTGTGTGACATCCGCCGTGAGTTTCGGATCAACCAGGGCTTTTTCAAACCCGCCGCCACCCTGAAGGCCGTGGATGGCGTTTCCCTGCGCCTGATGCGTGGCGAGACCCTCGGTCTGGTGGGCGAGTCCGGTTGCGGCAAAAGTACCCTGGCCAAGATGCTGCTCGGTCTGTTGCCGCCCACCAGCGGCGACGTGTTGGTCAATGGCAAACACCTGGCGGCGACTGATCGCAAGGAAATGTCCCGGCATATCCAGCCGATTTTCCAGGACCCGTATTCCTCGCTGAATCCACGCAAGACCCTGCGCGAAATCGTTACCCTGCCGCTGATCGTGCATGACATCGGCAGCACCGCAGAACGACGCAGGAAGACCGAAGCAATGCTTGATGTGGTCGGCCTCCCCAAGCGGGTAATCGACAGCTACCCGAGCCAGCTGTCCGGCGGGCAACGCCAGCGGGTGGCGATTGCCCGGGCGCTGATCATGCGCCCTGACGTGTTGATCTGCGACGAGCCCACCTCAGCGCTGGATGTGTCGGTGCAGGCGCAGATTCTCAATCTGCTGCAGGACCTCAAGCGTGAATTCGGCCTGACCTATCTGCTGATCAGCCATAACCTGGCGGTCATCGAACACCTCGCCGACCGGGTCGCCGTGATGTACCTGGGGCGCATCGTCGAAGAACGCACGCGCGAATCGTTGTTCGCTCAACCCGGTCACCCATATACCCGCGCCTTGCTGGATTCGGTGCTCACGCCCGATCCGCGCCTGGGCATTCCCGAGATCGGCCTGCACGGCACCTTCCCCAACCCCATGTCACCGCCGTCCGGCTGCGCTTTCCATCCGCGCTGCCCGAGCTGCTTCGCCCCCTGCAAAACGGCCTACCCGGCCAATGGTCCGCTTATCGGCGGCAACGTGCGTTGCCACCTTCACGATACTTCTGCCCAAACACTGGAGCTTGTCCACTCATGAGTCGTTCACTGGCTATCAGCAACACCACAGCGCAATTCGACAACGGCGAATTCTTCAATCTGCTCCAACGCAGCGTCGCCCTGCACACCGAAAGCCAGGCAGCGGACAGCCAGCCCGAGCTGTATCGCTACCTCAATGAGTTCATCACCCCGCATGTCGAGGCGATGGGTTTCAGCGTCAAGATCTATGACAACCCGGTGGCCGAGCGCGGCCCCTTCATGATCGCCACGCGCATTGAACACCCGGACCTGCCGACCGTGCTCAGCTACGGCCACGGTGATGTGGTGCGCGGCTATGAGGCGCAATGGCGCGAAGGCCTGTCGCCGTGGCACGTCATTGCCGAAGGCGATCGCTGGTACGGCCGCGGCACGGCGGATAACAAAGGCCAGCACCTGATCAACCTGACCGCCCTGGAACAAACGCTCAAGGCGCGCGATGGCCAACTGGGTTTCAACGTCAAGCTGCTACTGGAAATGGGCGAAGAAGAAGGCTCGCCGGGCTTGAACGCATTCTGTGCCGCCCACAGTAAAGAGCTTGCGGCGGATATCTTCATCGCCTCGGACGGCCCGCGCCTGGCGGCATCACGCCCGACGATTTTTCTCGGCTCGCGCGGGGTCTTCAACTTCGAGCTGGTGGTCAATTTACGTGAAGGCGCCCACCACTCCGGCAACTGGGGCGGGTTGCTGGCCAATCCCGGCATCATCCTGGCCAATGCCATCGCGAGCATGGTCGATGAACACGGTCGGGTGAAAGTGGCGGGCCTGATGCCCGAGACACTGCCGGAGCCGGTTCGGCAGGCGCTGGCCGATATTGCCGTGGGTGGCGGACCGGGCGATCCGGACATCGACGCCAACTGGGGTAACCCGGCGCTTTCGCTGAGCGAAAAGGTGTTCGGCTGGAACACCCTCGACGTCATCGCCTTCAAGACCGGCAACCCAGACGCCCCGGTGCATGCGATTCCTGGCAAGGCTAACGCCCACTGCCATATCCGTTTCGTGGTCGACAGCGACTACACGACCTTTATCCCGGCGGTACGTACCCACCTGGATGCGCATGGCTTCAGCAATGTCGAGGTCAAGCAAAGCCGCATCGATGTGATGCATGCCACTCGGCTGGACCCGCAGAGCCCTTGGGTCGATTGGGCGCTCGGCTCCCTGGCACAGACCACCGGCAAAAAACCTGCGCTGCTGCCAAACCTCGGTGGTTCGCTGCCCAACGACGTGTTCGCGGACGTGCTCGGCCTGCCGACATTGTGGGTGCCGCACTCGTACCCGGCCTGTTCACAACATGCGCCGAACGAGCACTTGCTGGCGCCGGTGGTCAAGGAAAGCCTGCAAATCATGGCCGGGCTGTTCTGGGACCTGGGCAACGACGCGGCACGCCTGACCCGGGAACATCAGTTACGGGAGCAGGCGCAATGAGCGCCACGCCACAACAGGCCCTGGACTGGCTTGCCGACCAGCGCCAAGCCATGGAAGCGTTGCTGCGGCGCATCGTCGACACCGACTCCAACAGCTATGACAAGGCGGGTGTCGACGCCGTGGGCGCCCTGCTCGCGGCTGAACTGGAGGCCGACGGCATCCTGCTCAAGCGCATACCGGTCGAGGGTTTTGGTGACGTGCTGCTCGCCGAAGTGCCAGGCGATTCTGGAAAGCCGGTGTTGCTGCTGGGCCATCGCGACACGGTCTTCCCCAGGGGCACCACCACGACTCGCGGCTACAGCCGCGACGCCAACCTCGCCTACGGCCCCGGCGTCGCCGACATGAAAGGCGGCCTGGTGCTCAATTGCTTCGCGCTCAAAGCACTCAAGCGCGCCGGCCGGTTGCCCTATCCGGTGCAGGTCCTGTACACCGGCGACGAAGAAATCGGCTCCGGCAGCGCCAGGCCCCATATCGAAAACGCCGCCCGTGCCGCCCGCGCCGTGCTCAACACCGAACCTGGCCGGGCCAGCGGCAACGTGGTCAGCGCACGCAAAGGCGGGGCTACGCTGATCATCGAAGTCAGCGGCCGCGCGGCGCATGCCGGGGTCAACCATGCCGACGGGGCCAGCGCCATCGAGGCCCTGGCACGCAAGATCGTCAAGCTGCATGCCTTGACCGATTACCCGGCCGGCATCACCACTAACGTTGGGCTGATATCCGGTGGTACGTCGAGCAACACCGTCGCGCCCAGCGCCTGCGCGCGGCTGGACGTGCGCTTCATCGAACTCAAGCACTGGGATCGGATCTTCAGCGCAATCCAGGCCATCGTCGCCGAAGAAGAACTGATCGGCACCCGCGCCGTCCTCAAGGAAGCGACGACCTTTCTACCGATGGAAGCACTCCACAGCGAACGACTGCTGCACCTCTACCAACAAAAAGCACTGGCATTGGGTTTCAGCGTCGAAGGCGAATTCACCGGCGGTTGCGCCGACTCCGGCTTTACCGCCAGCCTGGGCGTTCCAACCCTGTGCGGGCTCGGCCCGGTGGGCGGCAAGGTCCACACCGATCGTGAATACCTGGAGCTGGACACCCTGGTGCCTCGCGCCCTGGCCCTGGTGGCGACCATTCTGGCGGTCGGCGACAGCGTTTGAGGTCATGGTTTTCTACGTGAGGTCTCCGACAGGTTCACAGGCAGCGCCTGGCGCTGTCGGGTATCGTTTCAAGGTGACGGGAATGGCTCACTCGGGCGAAGTTTTTGACCTGTTCTACTGCTGCAATCACCGAACATTCGGCCGACCCGTCTGGCGCTATGGAGTAAAGGCATCGCTTACCCATGGAAAGGCTATGCAATACACGTTCATCCAGTTCACCGAGCACGACAAAAGAACAGTCACTCCTGGTCACTTGCACATCAACGCGCTTGCCAGGCACGGTGTCCACATCATCGACATGGAGCAGCGCAACATTGTCAAAACAGCTGAACCCTTGATGAATCAAGTCAATATGAGCGCTATCAAGTCCGCACACGATGACCACGATGCGCGTGCAACTTGATGGCTCGCGCATCCACCTCATTGCGTTGGGACGACAATCGACAGTTTGGCTCATAAGCGATGCCTTTATGGTTCCAACCGGCGAATGGACCAGGTCATTGGTTAAATGACGCCGCGTGCCTGCAACACGCTTTTCGCCAGGCTTCGGGTCGCCGCTAACACCGCCTCCACCTGTTGATCCATCTGTGCAGTGGTGGAGGCTGCTTTTCCAAGCTCGACCACGCGCAGCGGATGACCAAAGACGGACCCCAGCCACGTCATGCCGGAATCCGTGCCAGTTTCGACATCCAGTAAAAAGCTGCCGTGGGAGACGCCGCGCAACAGTTGACTGGCATGGCACGCGTAGGCCCCGTCGGACGGCTCCGGGCTGGACCCGACCTGCAACCAATCGAGCCTCAACGCCTCGGACTGTTTGATGGCTAGATAAGCCACCTGGTCCCACTCATCTATCGCCACATGCAGCTTGTCGATCATGTACGGGGGCAACGCGGCGCTGGTAACGATCACCACTCCGGCATCCGCCGAAGGCTCCTTGATCCAGACTGCGGATTGCGTTATCGCATGCATGGCGGTACTCCCGGCGGTTGGATAGGAGCAACGTGCTCCGGGTGACGATTCGACGATGGGATCGTGACATTCAATATTGATGCCGACTCACCCATCGCTTCGTGAGCTCCCTGGTTTTGGCGTTAATCAACCGTTGCGAAACAGGAAGCTGTAGGCATTCAGCGCAGGCACCCCACCCAAGTGCGCATACAGCACTTTGGAGCCTTCGGGGAACTCACCACGGCGGACCATTTCAATCATCCCGTGCATGGATTTGCCCTCGTACACCGGATCGGTCAGCACACCTTCCAGGCTCCCGCACAAACGAATGGCTTCCAGCGTGCCTTCGTTGGGCAAACCGTATTCCGGGTAGGCAAAACGTGTATCGAGCACCACGTCGTCTTCGGTGATCTCACGGCCCAGTTCCACCAACTCTGCGGTGTGCCGGGCGATACGCAGGATCTGCGCCTTGGTTTGCTCCGGCTTGGCCGAGGCATCAATGCCGATAACGTTCTTCGAACGGCCGTCCGCGGCGAAACCGACGACCATGCCGGCCTGGGTACTGCCGGTCACAGAGCAGACCACGATGTAGTCGAACGTGAACCCCAGTTGTTTTTCCTGCGCTCGCACTTCCTCGGCAAAGCCGACGAACCCAAGGCCGCCGTAGGGGTGTTCGGAACAACCCGCCGGTATCGGGAACGGCTTGCCACCCCGCGCCACCACATCGTCCATGGCCTTCTCCCAGCTGGGCCGAATGCCGATATCGAACCCGGCGGCGTCCAGTCGTACCTCGGCGCCCATGATGCGAGACATTTCGATATTGCCAACGCGGTCATATACCGCATCGGAGTAGTTCACCCAGTTTTCCTGCACCAGCACGCACTTCATGCCCAGGTGAGCGGCAACGGCGGCCACCTGGCGAGTCTGGTTCGACTGGATGCCGCCGATGGAAACCAAGGTATCGCAGCCTTGCTCGAGTGCTTCGGGAATCAAATATTCGAGCTTGCGCGTTTTGTTCCCGCCGAAGGCCAGGCCACTGTTGCAGTCTTCACGTTTGGCATACAGCTCGACCTTGCCACCCAGGTGTTCACTGAGGCGCTTCAAGGGCGTGATGGGAGAAGGACCGAAGGTCAACGGATAACGTTTAAAACGATTCAGGTTCATGACGCGGCTCCTTGATTACTGGACATCAAAGCGCCAGACCGAAAGGCAAAGGTTGCCTTCCAGGTTCTTTCAGACGGGCTTCGATGAGTTCAATATTAAGAAGATTTCCAAAAAGATGTGTTGCAAACTTCTAGCACTTGAAGAACTATAATTTCTCGCTATAAATAGCGAACATACTTTAATTGCGAATAAACATTCATGAACGCAATAAACACTCGCAAGAAGCCAGGCGTATCAGCCCCGGTGCCGCAGCCGCTGGATCGAACCGACCGCGCCATTCTCAAGGCCCTGCAGCGAGATGCCTCCATCTCCAATGTGGCGCTGGCAGAGAAGGTGAAATTGAGTGCACCGGCGTGCCTCAGGCGCGTCGAGCGGCTCAAGCAAGTCGGCCTGATCAAAGGCATAGTCGCGCTGCTCGACAATGTCGCGCTGGATGCGGGGATGGTGGTGTTGATCGGCGTGGTGCTGGACCGCTCCACACCGGAATCCTTCGCCGCATTCGAGGCAGCCGCACAAAAAGTGTCCGGCTGTATGGAGTGCCATGTGGTGACGGGGGAGTTCGACTACTTCATGTTGATACGAACCAAGGACAGCAACAGTTTCAACCGGCTCCACGCGGAGCAGTTGCTTTACCTGCCTGGGGTTCGCCAGATTCGATCGTTCATGGGGTTGCGTCAGGTCGTGTCGACCACCCACATTCCCCTTTGAAGCGTCGCTAGTCGAGCAGTCCGCCCTGCTCCCGTACGTGCTTGATGTCTCTCGAGGGCGGGGCTCCGAAACGCCGGGCATATTCACGGCTGAATTGAGCGACACTTTCATAGCCGACGCGCAACGCGGCGGTGTTCACGTCAACCCGATCGGTCAACATCAGGCTGCGTGCGGCTTGCAGCCGTAACGCCTTTTGATACTGAACAGGGCTGGTGCCTGTCAGCTTGCGAAAACTGTGATGCAGCGTAGAGCTGGCCATTCCTGATCGTTCGGCGAGATCGGCCACGTGCAGCGGTTTGTCGTAGTGATGTTTCAGCCATTCAATGGCTCTCACGATGCCCTTGTCTCGGTAACCGTCGCGGGTGACGCTGCGCAACCACTGCCCTGCACCACTTAACAACAGCCGAACGCATATTTCCCGCTTGATCAGATCCGACATCAAGCCTGCTTCAAGCGGCCGTTCGATCAGCGTAGCGAGTCGAGCGAATGCATCGAGCATCTCACTCGACGCCGCACCGGATACGAAGCCCCGCGCTTGAGTAGCCATTTCCTGCGTGGGGGGGTCCAAGGTCTGGATCACCTCGTTGAGCATGGAAAGGTTGAGCTTCAACACCACGGATAAATAGGGGGTTGCCTCGCTGGCGGCGGTAACGCGGGCCAATGTGGGGATGTCGACCGACGTGACGAAGAACGCCCCCGGCCCGAACTCACAGGCCTCCTCGCCGAACGTGATCTCCTTCGCCCCCTGCAGAATGATGGCCACGCAAGGCTCATAAATGCAGTAAGTGGGCGTACCCAGGTCAGCCATTCGATAAAAGGCCAGGCCTGGAATGGATGTTTTGCACACCTCGTTCAAACCAATCTGCCGGGTGACTTTTTCGATCAGCCGCCTGAGTGCCTGGAGACGCTCGTTGGGCTGTATGGGATCGCGCAACGTCAGAGAATGCAGGTGGCCGGAACCGAACTGCGAGAAGGAACCGCTCGTCATCACATGCGCCCCTGTTTACGGAATGTTCGAGTCTGCTGAGAGTGCGTGACCAACACAAGCGCATCGGCAGGATTGTGCAAAAAATATGGCGTATTAGGGTCACCCGGCCAACCCTCGTTGTTCTAACTTCCAGTACGAATACCGGCTTCGATGATCCCGTGAAACCTCGGTCGCGAAAGGAACGTTGGATGGACAGACGAGATTTTCTTACTTACTCGGCAGTGGGTACTGTTACAGCCGCTTTGCTGCCAGCCTCGAGTGTCGCCAGTCCGGCAGCCCCAGCGCCCTCTTTACTGACAGAGCGCGGGAGCGTGATGCGTACGGAAGGCCGGCTAGTGCGCACAGGCCTGCCCCTCAATTCACCTTCGCCTACCCTGCGATACATGACGCCTCAACGCTTTGGCATGGGCGGGACACAGATTGGCAATATCTTTGCGCCGCTCAGCGACGAGCAGGCGGGCCTGGTTCTACAGGCCGCCTGGGACGCGGGTGTAAGGCTTTACGACACGTCGCCGTTCTACGGGTTTGGTTTGAGTGAATATCGGGTAGGCCGCTTTCTGCACGGCAAAAATCCGAACGACTATGTGGTCTCCACCAAGGTAGGACGGGTTTTGACTGCCGCGGGTGGCCCGCGCGCGGACCATGCCATCTGGAAGTCACCCGCGCCCTTCAACTACCGGTATGACTACACCGCGGCAGGCGCACGGCGTTCCGTGGAAGACAGCCTGCAGCGGCTGGGGCTGCCGCGTATCGATATCGTGTTTATCCATGACATCTCGCCCGATAACAGCGAACTGGAAGGCGGTTGGGAAGCGGCGTATCGCATTGCGCGCACAGGGGCGATGGTCGAACTTGAAAAGATGCGTGACGAGGGCCTCATCAAGACTTGGGGCTTCGGCGTCAATACGCCGAATGCTGTGGTCCAGGCGATGGCCGGTGATGACCCGACTCCCGATATCGTGTTGCTTGCCTGCCAGTATTCCCTGCTCGAGCACGGCGATGCGTTGCGCAACACCTTTCCGGCGTTGAGCAGGAAGGGCACCAGCGTTGTGGTTGGAACACCACTGAACGATGGATTCCTGGGAGGACGCAGCCGATACAACTTCAGTTTGGATCTGCCTGCCGGAGCGGTGGAAAAGCGCGCGCGAATCATGGCGGTTGCCAAACGACATGGCATCGACATTCATACTGCCGCCCTGCAGTTCGCGGCAGCACATCCGCAAGTGTCAGCGATCATTCCGGGTGCCCGCACGCCGGGGCAGATCGTTTCCAATGTGCAGGCGATGAAGGTCGGTATCCCGGCAGCCTTTTGGGAGGAACTCAAGAGCCGGAACCTGATCGATGCCCAAGCACCGGTCCCTTCCTGAGCAAGGCCTACGCCCGTGCAACCTGCTGATGTGGCGCTAGACCCGACACTTATCCTCCTGGTTGCAGCAACGCTGCGGGTAGCAGCCGCTTGATCAGCCTATTCCAGTAAACAAACTGCACACGCGTCCAACTAAAAACACTCGTCCAAGGCCGTAATAAATGAAGATACGCACGTCTTTCATGATTTTAGGCGGCCTGCTTGCGCTGTCCGGCAGTGGCTACTTACTCGCCGACACACTCGCGCTGAGCGTTCCATTGCCGGCTCCACTCCCACAGCTAAAGGTGCTGACACTCCTTATAGGTATACACCTGCTCGGCATGTGCTTCGGTCTCGGTGGGGCGACGATGCTGGACCTCTGGATCTTGCGTTGGATGCGCCGGGGCAGCCTCCCGGTTGAAATCGGACGCACCTTTCACTTCATCAGCGACGCGGTCACTATTGGACTCTGCCTCCTGTGGCTTTCAGGCCTTGGTTTCCTTGCCCTTTACGCGATGGAGTCGCCGGAAAAGTTTGAAAACCCCAAACTCTGGGCGAAAGTCATTGTGGTGATCGTCCTGACCATCAACGGAATAATCATCCACGCGCTTGTGCTGCCAGAAGCCCTACGCGACCTGAGTCGCCCCCTGCTCTTTGGCGTGTCCCGCAAAAGAGCGGCCTTGTTTCTCGCATCCGGTGCAGTTTCGGGGGTGTCTTGGTACACGGCTTTTGCCTTCGGCATTTTTCGTGAGTTAAACAACAGTGTCACCTTCACCCTGCTGGTCATCATGTGGCTTACGCTGATAGTCGCCGCCTCTCTCGCCGCAATGCTGCTCTGGTTAAACTCTGCCGCGGGAACCAGAAAACCTCCGTCGCTCAGTCATCCGACGTGAAGATAAAGACCCGCTTGGGCATTGCGCGTAACTGCAACGCTTGCCGACCACGGCAAAGCGGCCAGTTCTTCCTCACGCATAGCCTTACCTGTAGCTCGCAAGCCCGTTATGAAATCTGGCGAGAGCGTTGTTCCTCCAGAATCTTTGGCAGATTGCCTTCGATCCAGTCAACCAGGCCTTCGACATGGCGGGCTACTTCAGTTCCCATAGGGGTGAGGCTGTACTCAACGTGGGGTGGCACGACCGGATAGGATTTGCGCAGGACGAAACCATCGAGTTCCAAAAACTGGAGGGTCTGCGCAAGCATCTTTTCGCTGACGCCTCCAATCTTGCGACGCAGATCGCTGAAGCGATGCGTACCCGCGAGCAAGGCCACCAATACTAATACTCCCCAGCGGCTGCTGACGTGCTGGAGCACGACCCTCGAGGGACAATCCGGGTCGAATAATTCACCGCTGCGCAGTCGGTCGGCCACTGTTGCGGGACGGGTTGCTCCAGAGGGCTCGAAATCCGGCATGCTTACTTACCTTTAGGTACGTACTTACGAAAAGTTAGTTAAGGCCCTACTCTGCCAGCTCTATCACTTTTTGTAAAAGGAACCCCTCATGATCGCCGTCACCGGAGCCACCGGCCAACTTGGCCGCCTCGTTGTCCAGCAACTCAAGCAAAAAGTACCCGCGTCCAACCTGGTCGCGCTGGTGCGCAGCCCTGACAAGGCGAGTGATCTAGGCGTGGAGGCACGTGTTGCCGACTATGACAATCCGCAAACCCTGGTCGCGGCGCTCAGCGGAGTCGACACGCTTCTACTCATTTCCTCAAGCGAAATAGGTAAGCGACTCTCACAGCATCGAAATGTCATCAACGCCGCAAGGCAGGCCGGTGTGAGTCGCGTCGTTTATACCAGTGTACTGCACGCGGATACCTCTTCATTGAGCCTCGCCGAGGAGCATCGGCAAACGGAAGCCGAGCTCACAGCATCGGGGTTGGCATTCACGATATTGCGTCATGGTTGGTATACCGAGAACTACACCGGCTTTATCGCTGGCGCGTTATCGGCCGGTGAATTTATCGGCAGCGCAGGTGACGGAAAGATTTCTGCGGCGACACGGGAAGATTTCGCCCAGGCCGCTGCCGTCGTGCTCACCCGCGACGATCAAGAGGGGAAGGTCTACGAGTTGGCGGGTGACAGCGCCTGGACGTTATCGGAACTCGCAGCCGAGGTTTCTCGGCAAACGGGCAGGAACATTCCCTACAAGAACTTGCCTGAAACTGACTACGCCTCTGCGTTAATCAATTTCGGCCTCCCGGAGCCACTCGCACAGGCCCTGGCTGGCTACGATGTCAACGCATCCCAAGGCGCACTTTTCGATGATAGCCATCAGCTTTCGACGCTGATCGGCAGGGCCACGACTTCACTTTCAGCAGCAGTGGCAATCGCTCTCAAAGGGCAATGATCGCAGGACACCGTGGCGCCGCCTGTTCGCAGAACGATCACCCGAGCAACCACGTCAACAAAGAGCGCAAGGGCTGTAAACCCCCTGCGCACCGTTGAGCAATGGCGAATTCGGGTCATTGACGATCAGGCGACCAGCAAGGCTGAAGGTTATTGCTGGTGCATGATTGCTCCATACCGGCGCCCGTCAAAAATCGACGGTCGCCGATAGTTGCAAGGTCCGCGGATACCCCGGGGAAAACGCACCATAAGAGGCCACGCCGGACCAGTACTCACGGTCGAACACGTTCTGTACCGTGGCGCGGAATGTCGTCGGCCGCCCTTCTATCTTGGTGGCGTAACGCGCACCGGCGTCAATGCGGGTCCAGGCGTCGAGTTCCTGGGTGTTGGCCTGGTTGACGTATTGGCTGTCGGTGTAGATCGCCCCCCCCGTGAGGGTGAAACCTTCCAGCCAGGGGGTGTCGTATTCCGCCCACAGGTTGGCCTGGATATCGGGCACGCCGACCGGCTTGTTGCCCTGGTTAGCGGCAGTCGCCGACTTGGTCAGCTCGCCATCGAGGAAGGTCACGCCCCCCATCAAACGGGTGCCGGTGGCCACTTCGCCGAACACGCTGAGTTCCAGGCCACGGTTGCGCTGTTCGGCCTGCACCGAATACACGCCATTGGCGCCCAGTTCGCCGGCAGGTTTCTCGATCTGGAACAACGCCAGCGTGGTCATGAAGGTGCCGTGTTCATACTTCACCCCCAGTTCGTGCTGCTTGGACTCATACGGCGCAAAGGTTTCCCCGGCATTGCTCGCCGTGCCCGGTGCCGCATCGCCTTTGCTCAGCCCTTCGACGTAGTTGTAGTAGAGGGAGACGTCCTCCCAGGGCTTGACCACCACCCCCAGCAACGGCGTGGTGGCGTTGGCGCTGTAACGAGAGCTGACGGTGCCGGCGGCATTGTAGTTACGCGACTCGATAAACTGCCGGCGTACGCCCAGGCTCAGTTGGAGACGGTCATCCAGCATCCCCAAGGTGTCGGTCAACGCCACGCCGGACAGCTCCGACTCGGAGATTCGCAGCACCTTGGGCGTGTTGATGTATTGCTTGGGCGTGTCCACCGGGTGGTAGATATTGGAGAGGATTGTGGTGCCGTTGTTGATGCCCCGCGACAGCTCATCCTGGTAACGGGTCGCCATCAGCGTGGTGGTATGGGTTACCGGGCCGGTGGCGAAGAGCCCGCGCATCCCCACATCGGCGGTAGAACGGTCGACGTTGAATTTGTAATAGCCCGGGACGTTGCTGGTGTCGCCCGCGTCATTGAGGATGCGCGGCACCTGGTCGGACATGCGTTTCACATCCGACCTGCCGCCCCCTGCATGGGCGAACACGGTGAGGTTGTCGCTCAGATCATATTCACCGCCGAGCAATGCGGACTGTTCCTTGGTATCCGACCAACCCCACTTTTGCGGCAGGCTGGTACGGCCATTGGGGGCGGATGGCACGTCAACGCCCGGCGCGATGGTGAACGGGCGTGAGGCACCGTCGAAGCTTTCTTTCTGGCTGATGTAGTCCAGGTTCAGGCGCAGCCGCTCGCCACGATAATCCAGGGCAATCGCACCGATCCCTACGTCGCGATGCTGGTCGTTCACCGCCGTGTCGCCGCCCTGCAGGCTGCCGTTAAAGCGCACGCCGAACTGGTTTTCCTCACCAAAACGCCGACTGATATCCAGGTGCCCGCCCGCCTGGGAGTCTGACGCGTAGCTGCCGGTGAACCGGGTCAGGTCTTCCTCCAGCGGCCGTTTGGGAACAATGTTGATGACCCCACCCACGCCACTGTTGGGCGAGATGCCATACATCAAGGCACCCGGCCCCTTGAGCACTTCGACACGCTCGGCGTACTCGGTAAACGCCCGGTAATTGGGGGCTACGCCATACACGCCGTCGTAGGCCAGCTCACCCAGGTTGCCTTCGCCGATGGCAAAACCGCGAATGAAAAACGAATCGACGATACCGCCGGTCTGGCCGGTCGAGCGCACCGACGGGTCGCGTTCCAAGGCATCGGCAACGGTGACGGTTTGCAGGTCGGCGAGGGTTTTGGCGGTGTAGCTGGTGACGCTGAACGGCGTGTCCATCACGTCTTTGTTGCCCATCATGCCCAGCCGCGCGCCGCGCGCCACCTGCCCACCGGCAAGCACCTCGGGCAACGCCGTCGGGCCGTTGTAGCGGCCGTCGATCGTGGTGGTGTCGAGGGTCAGGCTGGGCGTGCTGTCATCCGTGGCGGCAGGCGTTGGTGTCTCAGCCCAGGCGTTGGCGCCCGCTGCGACCATGACGAAATTCAACAGGGCGGTTCGAATAGCGAGGGTTAACGCGCGTTCACCGCAAGGCCGACTGGCAACAGGCATGACGAGAGGATCCTTTCAACGAGAGAAAATGGGAATCACTCCTAATGCCAGTCGACGTGCGAAAAAGTATCACCCACTCACTTGATTTTTTTACACGACTCATTCGTACAGGCGGTCCAGCGGGATCGCGATGACCGGTAGCGCCGGATCAAACACATGCCGTGTGGTCTTGTACGGAAAGATCTCGCCGCGAGCGATGGTGTTGAAAATCCGCGCGACCTCGAACGCGTGCCCCGTGTGCCAGTGCCGTACGCACACCCGTGGGTCCGCGTAGTCGAGCTGGATGCACGGCACCCGACACAGACCCAACTGCAACGCTGCATTCAGGCGATGGTTACCGTCCATCACGATGCCTTGCGAGCGCTCGACAATGATCGGTTCCAGCCAATGCCCTGCGCGGATAATCGAGTCGCATAGCCACTGCACATTCGCCGGGTCCACCTGTTCCGATTGCAGCACTTCGCACACCGGTCGCAGCGCAATCTGATAGGTCTGCTCAATAGCCCCTTCCTGTCCTGGCAGCATGCTCAGCAAGCTCCGGTCTTGGCGACCGCTGCGTGTCGGCGGCCCATGTCCAACAGGCGTTGCGCCTGTTCGATCAGCGGCAGGTCGACCATTTCGCCGTCAACTTGCACCGCATGGCTGCCCCCGGCCACGGCACTCATCACCCGACCGGCCCAGGCCAATTGCTGCGCATCGGGTAGAAATGCGCGCTGCACCGTCGCCAGCTGCGCGGGATGGATGCACAGCTTGGCCCCGAACCCGAGGGAGCGAGCGTAAAGCGAGTCCTGGGCGACCACCGCCAGGTCGTTGATCGCCGGCGTGACTCCGTCGATCGGTGCCGGCAAACCCGCAGTGCGAGAGGCCAGCACGATGCGGTTGCGTGCGTACACAAACGCCTCAGGCACCTGGCCGCAATTGATATCCAGGGAAAAATCCAGCGAGCCAAAGGCCAGGCGTGCCAGGCCGGGAACCGCAGCAATCGCCTCCACCTGCTGCAAGCCTCTGGCCGTCTCGATGATCGCGACAATGTGCAATTGGGGTTGCCACGCCAGCATCTGCTCGACCACCCGCGCCAACGCTTGCGGCGCCTCGGCCTTGGGCAGGAATACCCCGGTGCAACGCTCGGGGTAACGCATGTCGCCCAACCACGTCAGGTCCTGGCGGAACAACGCGCTGCCGACGCTGTTGAGCCGGATAAACCGCTGGCACGCCACACTTGGCGCACTCTCCTGCCACGCCCAGATGGCAGCTCGAGCAGCGGCTTTGCTATCGGGATGAACCGCATCCTCAAGGTCCAGGATGATTGCATCCGCTCCGGCCTCAGCCGCTTTGGCAAAGCGCTCCGGACGGTTCCCCGGAACGAACAGGTAGCTGATGGGAAGCAGGGCAGTCGTGATCGGACGATCAGTGTTCATAGCAGTTCTCCTTGGCGTGCATCAGTCGTGGTTTTTGCAAAATTTTCAGGGGCCTCGGGACGGCTGAATTGCGCCTCTGTCAGCGCCCTCGCCGATCAACGTTTAACCCCTTATTGATCAATGAATTAACAACGCTTTCAAACTTGGGACGAACGCCCGCAAGAGCGTGCAAATACACGTTCGCGCAACGCTGTTCGGCCGGGATCAATTAGAAATATTTGAAAACCTTACTTGATAATCGTTCTCGGTAGCAATATTGTTCACGCCGCCAAGAGAAACTTTTCATGACCCTAGGCAAGTCTTAACGCTCACCGAAAGTATGGCCTCGCGACATCATTTAACCATCACTCAGCGGTGAGTCAGATTAAGAAAAACGGCAGTTAGTGGCCGATCGCTACACTCGTATAAACCTTATGGAATGGGGTTCTTATGCAATTGTTTTATGAACCGATTATTACCATCAAAGCCACAGTTTCGCCTGCAGGATTCGTGTGGCATCCACCGCCAAACGCATAAGCGTTAAAAACACGACGAACGACAAGACCACATTCATCGATCTCTTCCAGAGATTTAAATATGAATGACGACGCTATAAGCGCCAGGGGATAGTTATGTCTATTGCAATAACGCGCCTCAATGAAGCGTGTACAGAAGTTCATCTTTCGAAAATGCTTAATCCATTATTGGACGCATGCATCGCACAGCTGTTACATAACCAACCCGACAAACTGCTTGAACTCGTTGCGCAACATGGCTCCCCCCTGAATCTTGTATGGCCACACGCCTTTGCACTGAACACCGGCGCATTGCAATCCGTGCTGGAACAGCATGAAGTCCGACATGCGATCTTCTATGGCGCCAAAGCCAACAAGTCACAATGTTTACTCGGCGCAGCGAAGGCGTCCGGTATCGGCGTCGACGTTTCCAGTATTTACGAGATGCAAGCAGCACTGCGCGCCGGTGTGCCGGCCGCTCAGTTGTGTGCCACCGGCCCGGCGAAAACCGAGGATTTTCATCGGGCGCTGGTCCATGCCGGTGCACTGATCTGCGTGGATTCGCTGGAAGAGTTCGACCATTTGAAAACACTGGTCGAAGCCAGCAGCGAGGCCATAAAAGCCAGGGTTTTACTGCGTTACAGGCCTAAAGCCTGTGGGACCAGCCGCTTCGGAATGGGGGCCGCAGACCTGCTGGTGTGCTTGCACTTACTGACCGGACTCAGGGCATTTTTTGACTTCGAGGGTTTCCATTTCCACCTCGGTGGCTATGGGTTCGAATCTCGAGCACAGGCCTTTCGTGAAGTGACCGATTTCGTCGATGTTGCTCGGACGATGGGGTTGGCGCCGACCATGATCGATATCGGCGGAGGTTTGCCCATCCGCTATGTCGAGCCACACGCCTACGAGCGCTTTCTACAAAACGACAATACACCCAATCACTATTACAACCAGTCAGTGCCCAAGTCTTATTACCCTTACGGCAGCAACTTGACGGCGAGCCAATGGTTGACGTTGTTTCTTGAAAGTGCCTTCTCGCCGCGGCAAAACATTGCCCAGTACTTGAAGGCCAACAGCATCACCCTGGCATTGGAGCCGGGCCGAAGTCTGGTGGACCAAGCCGCAATTTCGGTATTTCGCATTACACGCAGCAAAAAACTGGCCAATAACAAAACGGTGTTATTTGTTGAAGGCAGCAGCTTCAGTGCCTGCGAAACATGGTTCGCGTCGGAATATCTGGTCGACCCGATTTTAATCAGCGCAGCGCCAACATCCGCCACACCGATGCAAGCCTATATTGCCGGACATAGTTGCCTGGATGATGACGTCATCACCCACCGCCTGATCAACTTTACGACTTCCCCCAAGGCCGGCGACTTATTAATTTATGCCAACACCGCCGGCTATCAAATGGACTTATTGGAGAACGAGTTCCATCGTCACCCCCTGCCCCGGCGAATGGTGGCGACCTGTTGCACGTACGGTAACTACGCGTTTTCACCTGACGACTAAAGGAAGTACTTCATATGATACTGACTAAAGTTTCCGAGCTGATCGGCAATACGCCTATGTTGGGTATTTATATTCCGGGCACTGATGCCCGGCTGTTATTAAAGATAGAGAAAAACAATCCCGGCGGCAGTATCAAAGACCGCATGGCGCGCAACATGGTACTCGCCGCGCTCAAGTCCGGACGCTTGAAACCAGGTGGCGTGGTGGTCGAGTCGTCGTCGGGCAATACCGGCATCGGCCTGGCCATGGCCGCCGTCGAATTCGGCCTGCAATTTATCGCCGTGGTCGACCATCACGCGGCGCAGGACAAGATCGCGGTGATGAAGGCACTGGGCGCCGATATTCGGTTTGTCGCGGGAACTTATCGTGAAGATGAAGTCGCGGTGGTAGAGCGCCAGCGCCTGGCGGCCGAACTCGCCGAGCAGATCCCGGGGGCCGTGTTCATGAACCAGTCCGACAACGCGGCCAACGCCGGCGGCTACAGCGACTTTGTGCGGGAAACCATCGTTCAGGCCGAAGGTGTGATCGGCGCGTATGTCGGTTGCGTCGGTACCGGCGGGTCGATGACCGGGATTGCCCGAGGCCTTAAACAGCACAACCCCGACATTGTGACCGTGGCGGTGGAGCCCGCGGGTTCCATCGTTTTCGGGCATCCCGGCTATCCGTACTATCAGTCCGGTACCGGCACGCCTGCCGGGGACACAGTGGGGCTGGTGCTCGATTACAGCTGCATCGACCTGGGCGTGCAGGTCACCGACTCACAAGCCTTCGAGACCTCGCGCTATATCGCCCGCCACCTCGCCCTGCTGGTAGGCGGCTCGACCGGTGGCGCAATTTTCAAGGCCCTGGAGCTGATTCACAAAGGTGTACTGAGCGGCAATGTAGTGGTGCCGATTGCCGATGGCGGCGAAAAATACCTGCACACGGTCTTCGATGATAAGTGGCTGGAGGAACGCGACTTGCTCGACCCCGGCGTCGCGTCGCAACTGGATGCCTGGCTGGGCAAGAACCACTGGCAGGAGTCCAGCTCCGCCCCGCTGCAACTGAGCGTCGCATGACCCTCTTTCGACCAAGGAGCGCCTCTGAATGAAACCGCTGAAAGTCGCCATTTGCGGCGGTGGCCGAACAGGTCATCTCAACGCCATCCTGTTCAAGCAACTGCCTGACGTCCAGGTTTCGCTGCTGACCAGCAACCTGGAAGTCGTCGACCACCACACGCGGCAAGTGCCGCTCCAGGCCCTGCTGCCGGACGGCTCCACATTGAACGCCCGGCTGGATCGGGTGACCGCCGAGGCCAGGCCCGCCGTCGAAGACGCCGACATCGTCATCATCACGGTGCCAGCCCATGCCCGCGCCAAAACTTTGCAGGCCATCGCCCCGCATTTGAGCACGAGCAAACCGGTGTACATCGGTGCGATTCCGGGCTTCTGCGGATTCGACTGGCTGGCCGAGGCCACACTGGCAAACCACCCGAACCTGGTGATCTGGGGCATGAAGGACGTACCTCATACCGCCTTCGACCTCACCCCCGGTCGGTCGATAAAAATGGGCGGCGGCAAAAGCCAGTTATATGTCGCGACCCATGCCCGCGAATCCCAGGCGTCGCGCCAGCAGTTGCACGACATCCTCACACGCCTCTACGGCCCTTGCGTCACGCTGCTCGATCACTATCTGGAGATCACCCTGACGCCCGGCAACCCGATCATGCACAGCTCGGTGATCTACGGGTTGATCGGCCCCTACGGGCAATGGCACCGCAAGATCTTTCCCCAGCGCCTGTGCTGGTGGACGGAGTGCCCCGAACTGGGCGCCTACTTCCTGGAACGCATGGATCAGGAGAGCCAGGAACTGTGCGCGGTCATCAGTGCGCGCATGGGCGTCGACCTGTCGTCCGTCAAATCCTTGAAACAGGAAATCGTCGAGGCGTACGGCGATCAGATTCGCGACCAGAGCAGCATGTTGTCCATTCTGCGCACCAACCAGGCCTACAACGACATCCTCGCGCCCATGGTGCCAGCCGGTGATAACCGCGCCGGGTATGTGATCGAGCGTGAGAGCCGTGCGTTTAACGAAGACGTCGCCTATGGCCTGGTGCTGCTGGTGGAAATGGCCAGGCGTTTTGAACTGAAAGTGCCCTATATCGAAGAAGTCCTGCACTGGAGCGTTGCCTACATGCAAGGCCTGCGCGACTCGGCGCTGGATTACTTCCCGAGCCAATGGCCTCGCACGGCATAACCCTTTTAATGAATGATTCAACGAGCAGAGAGCTGATATGGATGACCTCAACACCTTGATCGCCTACTCCCGCAAGAACGCCCTGCGCCGGCTGATTCGTTGCTTGTTTGCGGAAAATATCCTGGATCGTTCGGCGCTGGCGTTTACCCACGACGGCCAGCAGGCCACCTACCCGCTCAAGCAGAAAGGCGCGCAGCTGTTTTTCTCCGAGATTGCGCTGGGCCCGGCCGACACGCTGGTCAATGACGGCGACGTGGTACTGCTGACGGCCGAAGGCGTGCGCCAGGTGATCACCCGCCATCAGGACCTGCTGGATGTACTGCGCGACAGTTTCGACTTCGAGCCCAGCGACGAAGGTGTGGCCGGTCTCAAGTCGGATATGGAAAACAGCCTGCGGAACGACGCCCACGCCCGTCAGTTTCGCCAACACTGGAACGCGCGCCTGGCGCAGGCCGCTCAACGCCAGGGCCTCAGCAGCCTCACCGATTACCTGCGTCGGCATGCGAGCACCAAGGACGCCGCGATCTTGCTGGATCAGTGGGGCTCGCTGGAAGGCCACCCCTACTACCCGACCTGGAAAGCCCGCCCCGGGCTGAATGACGCTGAGGTCGAGCAACTGTCTCCGGAATTCAACGCCCAGGTGCCCCTGCGGATAGCCGCCTTGCGTGCCGACATGGCCAAAAGCGAAAGCATGCCTCACGTGACCAACTACCCCGCCTGGTTCGCCAGCAATTTCCCGGCACACTGGGAGCAATGGAAAGCGGCGCTCAACGCCAAAGGCCTGGATGAAACGCAATGGCTGCCTCTGCCGATTCATGCCTGGCACTTGCAGGCCTATGTGCTCAAGACGTTTGCTGCGGAAATCGAAGAAGGCCTGCTGATCACTGAGGGGCCGGATATTCAGACGCTGCCGACCATGTCATACCGCACGATGATGCCGGTCCTGGACCACGCTGCACCGCTGATCAAATTGCCCATCGCGTTGTGGATGACCAGCGAGTTGCGCAGCCTGCAAGCCAAGTCGATCCATATGGGGCCGCGCATCAGCACGGTGATTACGCAAATCCTGGAAGCCGAAAACGGTTTCGACCAGCAACTGGAAATTTTCCCGGAAGAAATCGGCGTGCGCTATCGCCACGCAATCACCCAGGACGACGTACCGGGAAAACACCTGTCCGTGGTGTTTCGTGCCAGCCGGCAAGCGTTCGAACGCAGCGATGAGCGTCTGCCGATCACGGTGGCTTCGTTGTTCACCCGTTTACCGGGCAGCGGTCGGCCGCTGTTTACCGACCTGATCGAACGCGACGGGGTGCGTGCCGACGCCGCCAGCGTAGAACAGTGGTTTCGCCACTATGCCAAGGTCGTCACCCACCCCGTGGTGGCAATCTATCTGCTGTACGGGATCGGGCTCGAAGCGCACCAGCAGAACACCATGGTGCTGTTCTCACCCGATGGCGTGCCGCGCAGCCTGCTGATCCGCGATTTTGGCGATGGCAGAACCTACGCCCCCCTGCTGGAAGAACGCGGTTATACGTTACAGCCGCATGTGCAGCCTGGCATTCTGCCTACGGTATTTAGCGGCGATATCGAGCCGGTGCGCATGTTTGTACTGGACGCCGCGTTCCTCACCCACTTGCATGAAATGGCCCTGTGGCTGACCAAGGAGTACGGCATGGACAACACACGCTTGTGGGCAATATTGCGCGAGGAAACCGAAAACGCCTTTGCTGCCGTACGCGAGCGGGTCTCGCCGCAGGTGTGGGAGGTCGAGCGCCAGGCCTTTGTCGAGGATCCATGGCCTACCCGTTCGTTACTGCGTATGCATTTGATGCAGTATTCCAACTACCGTTTGCAGCACACCCTGACCAACCCGCTAGCTGCCGTTTAATCACCGAGGCCGTCTCATGTCCCAAGCAGGTGCCATCCAGGGTTCGCGTGTAAGAATCCTCATTTATCTTCTGTTCGCGATCCAGCTGGTCTCCATGGGCGCGATGGAAATGAGCGGGCCGTTCTGGCCCGTGCACCTGCGCGGGCTGGCGTCCTCGGAGTCGGTATTCAGCTTCGCCAGCATCGCCGTGTACGTCGGGCCGATGCTGGGCATCATGCTGACCAGTGCATTCTGGGGCCGTATCGGCGATCGCTACGGCCACAAACTGATGATGATCCGCGCACTCGCGGGGTTGTCCCTGACCCAGCTCGGGCTGGCCTTTTTCAGTGACATCTGGGTCATCCTGATCCTGCGTTTTCTGCAGGGCGCCTTTGCCGGCTATATAGCCCCGGCGCAGGCTTACGGGGTCAGTATCGAAGCGCCGTCGCGGCGGGCGCGGTTATTCGCGATCCTGCAGATCTCGACCAATGTCGGCTCACTGCTCGGTGCGGTCGTAGGCGGCCTGATCCTCGATTACGCGACGTTTTTCTGGATCAACATCGTCGCCTCGGTGCTCTGTGCACTCTGTACCGTCATCGCCGCCGTGACCTTGCCGGATGTGCCTCCCGTACCAAAAAAACCGACGGCGGCCACCCGCACGCCGGTCGCCGGCACCGACAGCGTATGGCGCAGCTCTCCCCTGCTGTCGCTGCTGTGCGTCATGGGCATCCTGCTGCTCGCGCGCATGCTGCCGCAGACCTCGTTCTCGCTGTACGTGAGCTCGACGTTCGAGGTCAACAACTCCGTCGTCGGCTTGTGCTACGGGTTGCTGGCGCTGGGCTTCATCCTGTCGGCAACGGCATGGTCGCGCTACTTCGAGCATCGTTCCCAGGCAGAAACCCTGCAACGCATCACATATGTCGTCATGGGCTGCATCGCCCTGACCGCCGTGGCGGGCGTAACGCGCAGCCCCGTGGTATTTATCGTCACCTACTTCATTTGGGGGGTGCTGCTGGGGGCGACCACCCCCGTGCTGATGGCGCTGGTCTCGAAAACCGCCGACAGCTCGCGACAAGGCTACGTACTGGGTATTGCCCAAAGCACTGCGCAGTTCGCCTCGATTGCCGGCATCTCCATCGGTGGCTTGCTGAGCCAGGTCTACGGCCTGCAATACACCTATCTTTTCGTGTGCCTGGCCTATGCAGTGGCGCTGATTCCCATGGTCGCGCTGCGGTACTGGTCGGTGTCCGCGCCTTCCAATGGCGTTGCAGGCAGCGACTGAACAAGGAGTAAGGGTTTGAACATTGAACAACTGCGTGCCGATACACCGGGTGTCGAGCATCTGATCCATTTCAATAATGCCGGTGCGGCGCTGATGCCTGAGCCGGTGGTCCAGGTCATGACCGGGCACCTGCAACAGGAGGCCCGCCTCGGCGGGTATGAAGCGGCCGCCCGATGCGCGCCTGAACTGGACAATGTCTACACCGCCATCGGGCGCCTGATCAATGCGCACCCCACTGAAATCGCAGTGGTCGAAAACGCCACCCGAGCCTGGGACATGGCCTTCTATTCACTGGCGCTCAAGCCCGGCGACGCCGTGCTGACCTCCATGACCGAATACGCCGGCAACTACATCCCATACCTGCAATTGAGGCAGCAGCGCGGGATCGAGATCCGGATCATCCCCAACGATGAACACGGCCAGGTGTGCCTCGCAGCCTTGGCGGCCATGCTTGAAGACGAGCGCGTCGCCCTGGTATCGCTGCCGATGATCGCCACCAACGGCGGGCCTGTGCAACCCGTCGAGCAGATCGGTGCCCTCGCCCGGGCGGCGGGTGTGTTGTTCCTGCTGGACGCTTGCCAGGGGGTGGGCCAGGTGCCGATCGATGTGCAAAAGATCGGCTGCCATATGCTCGCCGCCACCAGTCGAAAATACCTGCGCGGGCCGAGGGGCGTGGGGTTCCTGTACGTAGAACAATCCCTGTGCCAACGCCTGGAGCCGGTTTTTCTGGACCTGCATGCGGCGTCCTTGCTCACGGCAGACAGCTTTGAAATTCGTGCGGATGCGCGACGCTTTGAAAATTGGGAATGCAACGTTGCGGCCAAGCTGGGCCTGGGGGCCGCAGCGGAGTATGCGTTGGCGCAGGGTATCGAACCGATATGGCAGCGCATCCAGCACCTGGCGGGTTACTTACGCCATCGACTGACCGACGTGGCCGGTATCACCTCGCAGGACCTGGGCCCTGTAAAGTCCGGCATCGTCACCTTCAGTCATCGCCACCACAACGCCCCACAGGTGCAGCAGTGGCTCGCAGCGCAACCCAAACGCATCAACGTGAGCACTTCGACAGCAGGCTCGACCCTGCTCGACATGCAGCATAGGGGCTTGCTTGAGGTCAGCCGTGCATCGGTTCACGCTTACAACACCGAAGCTGAAATCGATTTGCTGATTAACGCCTTGATACGCCTGTCACACGCCTGATCACAGGACACGATGGCGCTTGCGCTCAAGCTGGTTTGTCAACTAGCATTGGGAATACTTCTCAATTACAAACAAATCTGCCGCCATGAGCGAAACCTCTTCCGCGAATCACCTCAATCACCTGCGCGCCATCGAGGCCCTGTACAGCGGGCATCACGGCTGGCTGTATGCCACGCTGAAGAGAAAACTGGGTAACGCGATGGATGCGGCGGATCTGGCCCAGGACACCTTCACTCGGATCCTGGCCTCACAGGTCACGGTGATTGACCAGCCACGGGCGTACCTGAGCTGCGTGGCCAAGGGCATCCTGGTCAACTGGTACCAGCAGCGCAAGGCACTGGAACGCGCCTACCTGGATGCGCTGGCGAACGTGCCCACCCACGAAGCGCCGTCGCCCGAGGCGCACTTCATGGTGCTGGAAACCCTGCACGAAATCGACGCCATGCTCGATACCCTGGCGCCCCTGGTCAAGCGCGCTTTCCTGCTGTCGCAGATCAACGGCCTCAAGTACGACGACATCGCCGAGCAGCTGGGTGTATCGCTGATCACCGTCAAGCGCTACATGAAACAGGCCTTCGTACAGTGCCTGATGCTGGTGGAGTGAATGCTCGGTCTGCGCAAGGAGCCGCCGCTGGACCCGCAGGTACTCGAAGAAGCCGCCGAGTGGCTGATGCGCTTGAGCGAACGCGAACTGAGCGAGCACGAGCGCGCCGAATGGGAGCGCTGGAAGGTCAGCAGCCCGGAGCGGGATCGCGCCTGGTCCCGTGCGCAATTGCTGCAGAGCAAGTTCGGCGGCCTGCCGCCCGCCCTGGCGATGTCGGCGCTGGACCGGCCAGACAGCCCTGAACGTCGTGCAGCACTGGGCAAGCTGGCGATCCTGCTGGCGCTGGCGCCCGCGGGTTGGGGGAGCTGGAAACTGGCGCAATCGCAGCAATGGTCAGCGGACTACCGCACCGACGTTGGCCAGCGCCGCGAACTGACCCTGGCCGATGGCTCGCGCATCACCCTGAACACCGCTACCGCCATCGACGTCGTATTCGACGACCGCCAACGGCTTATTCACCTGCGCGAAGGCGAAATCCTGGTGCAGACCGCCGTGGACACAGCCCCCCTGCCCCGGCCGTTCCTGATCAGCACCCGCCAGGGAAGCATGCAGGCGCTGGGCACACGGTTTACCGTGCGTGAAGTCAGCCCTCGCACCCATCTTGCGGTCATCGACGGCGCGGTGCGGGTGATATTGGCCGATAACCGCCAGACCCCGCCGCTGATCGTCAACGCCGGACAACGCACCGACTTCTCCTCACAGACCTTTGGTGACCTGGCGCCGACCGATCGCTACATCGGCTCATGGACCCAAGGCATGTTGATGGCCGACAAGATGCGCCTGGCGGATTTCGTCGCGGAACTGACGCGCTACCGCCGAGGCTTCCTGCGCTGTGATCCGGCCATCGCCGATTTGCGCATTTCCGGAGCCTTTCCGATCAGTGATACCGATCGCACCTTGAGCATGCTGGTGCACACTTATCCCGTGCTGGCGAACAGTCATTTGCGCGGTTACTGGGTCACCCTGTCGCCCGCCTGATCCCACGCAAAAATAAACGGCGGCCGGGGTGATACTTTTTTCGATCTCGACTGGCAAAGACAGGAACAGCCTTTTCCTCTCGTCCATGGGTCATCCTTTCATGCTCGTAGCACGGCCCCTGCGTCCGGCTCGTCCGCTCAAACCGATGGTGCACGGCGTCGTGCTCAGCCTGCTGCTGGCCGGTGCCATGTGCCCGTTGGCATTGGCGGAGGCACCGGCCCAATTGGATTCGGTCGCTGTGCAGGCCTACCACATCGCCCCCGGCCCGCTCGGCGCGACGCTCTCGAGCTTTGCCGTGGACGCCGGTATTGCCCTGTCGTTCCAGCCGTCGATCACGGAGGGCCTGATCAGCCCCGAACTGAACGGCACCTACTCCACGCAGGAAGCCGTCACGCGTTTGCTCGAAGGCAGCGGCCTGGAGATGGTATTGCGCAGCGATGGCAGCTACACCCTGGTACTGCGCCGGCTGACGCTGTCGGCGACCACGGTGGAGGCGGCGCAAAAACACACCGATAGCCTGCCGCCGGTGTACCCGGGCGGCCAGGTGGCCGAGGGCGGGCGTCTCGGCCTGCTCGGCAATACGGATGTGATGGACGCGCCGTTCAGCATCAGCACCTATACCGCGTCATTGATCAAAGACCAGCAGGCGACCACCGTGGGCGACGTGCTGGAGCGCGACTCTTCAGTCCGCTCCACCGGCCAGACGGGAGGGATCGTCGACTCATTCTTTATCCGCGGCTTTCCGGTGGGCGAAGGCAACCTCGGGGAACTGGCGTTCGACGGTGTGTACGGCGTGGCCTCCAATTACCGGGTATTCACCGACTACGCCGAACGCATCGAAGTGGTCAAAGGCCCTGGCGCCCTCCTCTACGGCATGTCACCCAACAGCGCCGTCGGTGGCGTGATCAACGTGGTCCCCAAGCGCGCCCTGGACGAGGACCTGACCCGCGTCACGGCCTCCTATGCCCAGGACCTGCAACTGGGCACCCATATCGATCTAAGTCGGCGGTTTGGCGAGGACCGGCGATTCGGCATGCGCGTCAACGGCCGCGTGCAGCAGGGTGACACTGTCATCGACAAGCAATCGCGGGATGTCGGGGTCAGTGCCATCGCCCTGGATTACCAGGGCGATCGCCTGCGCACCAGCCTGGACCTGATCAACCAGCAAGAGCAATTCGACGCGGCGTCACGGCCCTTCCTGATCGCGCCCGGCGTGCCGATTCCCCACGCCGCCAACGGGCGTACCAACGTCAGCCAGGCGTGGGGCTGGTCCAAGACTCGCGACGAGTCGGCATTGCTGGGTGGCGAGTATGACGTGAGCGACGCACTGACCCTGTTTGCCCATGCCGGCGGTGGGAAGTCGAACGTGGCACGCCTTTCCGACCAGACCCCGACTATCATCAACACCGCCGGCGACACCTCGTCGATCCCCGGCTATTACAAATTTAAAGTACGGCGCTACACGGTCGACAGCGGTGCCCGACTGCGTTTCGACACCGGGCCGATCAGCCACAGCACCACGCTGCAAGTCACGCGCTATCGCGATGAGTTGTCGCGCGGCATTATTTCCGGCCCGCCGATCCTGTCGAACATTTACCATCCTGTCTCACGACCCGAGGCCGACATTGCCACGCCGGCCACGCCGAAAGTCTCGGCGACCGAATTGTCCGGCGTCGCGGTTGCCGACACCTTGTCGATGCTCGATCAACGCCTGCAGGTGACGGCCGGCCTGCGCAAACAGACCATCCGCTCCAACAACTACAACGCGGCAGGCGCGGTGACCACGGCTTACGACGACGGCAGGACCACGCCGCTGTTCGGCGCAGTTGTCCGGCCCTGGGAGCATGTGTCGTTTTACTACAACTACCTGGAAGGCTTGAGCAAAGGCGATATCGCCCCCGCCACGGCCTCGAACGCGGGCCAGATCTTTGCCCCCTACGTCTCACGCCAGCATGAGGTCGGGGTCAAGCTCGACTACGGCACGGTCATGTCCACACTCGCGCTGTTCCAGATCACCAAACCCAGTGGCGAGCTGTCAGGCACCACCTTTGCGGTACAAGGCGAACAGCGCAACCGGGGTCTCGAACTCAACGTATCCGGTGAGGCCGGCCAAGGCATACGCCTGCTCGGCGGGGTGACGCTGCTGGATGCACAACTGACCAAAAGCGCGGTTGCGGCCAACCGGGGCAATACCCCGGTGGGGGTGCCGAAGGTGCAAGCCAACCTCTGGGCCGAGTGGGACGTGCCCTGGGTCGAGGGGCTGACGCTAACCAGCGGGGCGTTGTACACCGGCAGCCAATATGTGAACCAGGCCAACACCCAGCAGTTGGCCCCCTGGACCCGCTTCGACATGGGCGTGCGCTACAGCACGCGCATCGCCCAGCGGCCGACGACCTTCCGCGCCACGGTACAGAACGTGTTCGACCGTGAATATTGGTCGGGCGTCGCCTCCTACGGTGCGTTCTCTCAAGGCTCGCCACGCACCCTTCTACTGTCGACCACGGTCGATTTCTGAAACCTTCGGCCCGGCACGGCAAGCTGCACCGCCACCCGGCCCGACCATTGCAAAGGCTTTAACCATGGTTACCATTGTTCGACGCAGCCACGCCTTAGCCGGGCTGCTGCTTGCGGGTTTGTTGGGATGGGCGCTGCCGTCAACGGCCGCCGAGCCGCAGGCACCACGCAGCACCGTCACCGATTTGCTCGGGCGCCAGGTCAAGGTGCACCTGCCGGTCCGGCGGGTGATTCTCGGGGAAGGCCGTCAGTTGTACCTGGTTGCCGCGCTGGATACGCAAAACCCCATCGAGCGAATCGTCGGCTGGCGCAAGGACCTGATCCAGTCCGACCCGGACACCTATGACGCTTACCTGCGTAAATTTCCCGCCATCGCCAACATCCCCACCTTTGGCGGCTTTGAAGACGGCACTTTCGATATCGAGCAGGCCATCTCCCAGCGCCCGGACGTGATCATCCTCAATATCGAGGCCCAGCACGCGACCGAGGACGCCCGCTATATCGAAAAGCTCGATGCCCTGGGGATTCCGGTGGTGTACGTCGACTTTCGCAACCACCCGATGCAGAACACCGAACCGACCATGCGCCTGTTCGGCCAGTTGTTCGGCAAAGAGGCGCGTGCCGAAGCGTTTATCGACTTTCGCAACCAGCAGATCCGCCGCGTCACCGACGTGATCAACGCGCAGCACCCTTCGCGCCCCAGCGTGTTCATCGAGCGTATCGGTGGCTACACCGACGATTGCTGCTTGAGTTTCGGCAATGAAAACTTTGGTCTGTTCGTCGATATGGCGGGTGGCAATAACATCGCCAGAGGCGTTATTCCCACCACCTTTGGCCAGCTGAATCCCGAGCAAGTGATCGTCGCCAACCCGGAACAGGTGGTGGTCACCAGTGCCAACTGGGAAGCCTTTGCCCCCGGTGGCCACTGGGTCGGGGTGGGTCCCGGTGCCGACATGGCCCAAGCCCGGCGCAAACTGGCCTGGTATACCCAACGCCCGGCCTATGCCGGGATCAAGGCCCAGGATGACCAGGCGTTCCATGCCATCTGGCACCAGTTCTACAACAGCCCTTATCAGTTCGTGGCCATCCAGCAGTTGGCCAAGTGGTTTCATCCGACACTGTTTACCGACCTGGACCCTGAAGCCTCGTTTCGCGAATTGCACGAGCGATTCCTGCCGGTGCCCTATGAGCCGGGTTACTTCGTGAGCCTCAAGCCATGAGTGCCGTGATCCAACGCGACACCTACCGGGCCCTGGTGCTGCGCAAACGCCTGATCCTCGGTGGCCTGCTCTTGCTGCTGTTGTGCAGTGTGCTGCTTGACCTGGCCCTGGGGCCGGCGCGCTACAGCTTCAATGAAGTACTCGGTGCACTGTTTGCGCCGGACAGTGCGCCGGCACAGGTTCGCGTGGTGATGTGGGACATCCGCCTGCCGATCGCGCTGATGGCGGTTGCCGTGGGTGCGGCGTTGTCACTGGCCGGCGCGCAGATGCAGACCATCCTCAACAACCCGCTGGCCAGCCCCTTCACCCTGGGCATTTCCGCCGCCGCAAGTTTTGGTGCAGCCATGGGGCTGGCGTTTGGTGTGGCGCTGTTTCCGTTGGCGGCGCAGTACATGGTGCCGGTCAACGCGTTCATCATGGCCATGCTGTCGGCGTTGCTGATTCACTTCCTGAGCATGCGTCGCGGGGTCACTGCGGAAACCATCGTGCTGCTGGGGATCGCCCTGGTCTTCACGTTTAACGCGTTATTGGCCCTGGTGCAGTTTTTCGCCACCGAGCAAGCCGTGGCGGCCGTGGTGTTCTGGACCATGGGCAGCCTGACCAAAGCCACCTGGCCCAAACTCGGGGTGATCTGCCTGGTGATCGTGATCACCCTGCCGATCTTTGCCAAGCGCGCCTGGGCCCTGACCGCACTGCGACTGGGTGACGACAAGGCCGCCAGCTTCGGGATCAACGTACGCAGCCTGCGTTTTCAGACGCTGATCATGGTCAGCCTGCTCGCCTCGTTCCCCGTGGCCTTTGTAGGCACCATCGGCTTTATCGGGCTGGTCGGCCCGCATATTGCGCGGATGTTGATCGGCGAGGACCAACGCTTCTTCCTGCCGGCCTCGCTGCTGACCGGCGCACTGATTCTGTCCGCCAGTTCAGTGGTGAGCAAAACCCTGATCCCCGGCGCCATCTTCCCGATCGGCGTGGTCACTTCGCTGATCGGCGTGCCGTTCTTCATATCACTGATCCTCAGCGGGAAGAAAAACACATGGTGAAGATTCAGCTGCAAGACCTGGGTGCCCGCTATGGCCAGCGCACGATCATCCGTGGCGTTACCACCGCCGCGTTCACCGGCGGCCAAGTGGTCGCGGTGGTGGGGCCCAATGCGGCGGGCAAGTCCACCCTGTTCAAACGCATGGCCGGGCTGATCGACGGGCCTGGACAGGTGATCCTGCAGGACTCGAAAAAGGGCCGGCAGGGCATCTGCTACATGCCCCAGGGCTTGAATGCCAGTGCGCGGTTGACGGTCTATGAATCGGTACTCCTGGCCCGCAAGCAACTGTCGCCGCAATGGACCGTCCACGATGACGAGTTGAACCTGGTGGACGAAATGCTCGAGGCCCTTGGCATCAGCGACTTGTCCTTTCGCAACTTGGGCGAACTCAGCGGCGGCCAGCAGCAACTGGTGTCCATCGCCCAGACCTTGGTGCGCGAACCGGAAATCCTGCTGATGGACGAACCCACCAGCGCCCTCGACATGCATCGCCAGGTGCAAGTGTTGAACTTCATGGGCGCACTGGCCCGCCAACAGCAGGTCATCGTGTTTATTGCCCTGCATGACCTGAACCAGGCGTTGCGCTTTGCCGACCAGGTATTGGTGATTGCCGACGGCACCGCCCAGGGCAGCGGCGCGAGTCATGAGGTGATCACCGAACGCATGCTGCGCGAGGTATACCAGGTTGAGGCGCGGATCGAGCAGTGCAGTCGGGGACAACGGCATATCTTGATCGACGGGATAACCGGATAGCTCATAGCCGCTGATCAGTCACGCAGCCTGTCGCCAGACACTTGGTGCCGCCCGTCCTCCAATGGGTTTGCGCAGAAACGAAAAAAGACGCCGAAGCGTCTATCACGTAAATCACTGTCTAGTCCTGAAATAGGTTTGTAACCGTCCGGCCAATTGCGTAACGCTTTTCAAACTCTACCGGTGAAAGTTGACAGTTGATTGTTGAAACCATGCCGGCGTTTTGCGTTGTAGAACATCTCGATGTAATCGAACACATCACTACGAGCATCTTCGCGCGTGGAATAGATTTTCCGCTTGATCCGTTCCCGCCTTAGAAGCTGGAAAAAGCTCTCGGCCACGGCGTTGTCATGACAGTTGCCTCGGCGACTCATGCTGGCAACCAAATTGTTCGCTTTCAAAAAACTGCGCCAATCGGAGCTGCTGTACTGGGCAGCCGCAACTTTCGATAGCGGCTGTGGCGTTATCGCATGCGTCAGAGTATGAGCCGCCGAGGAAACTGCTGGGATAATGCGCCGATGGAGCGGGTTTTTAGCAGCTTGAAAACAGAGTGGATGCCAACCACTGGCTACATGACCGGCCACCAGGCTCAGAGAGACATTAGCCAGTACCTGATGCATCACTACAACTGGATCCGACCTCATCAATTTAACGATGGATTGGCCCCCACGAAAACGGAAGAAAAACTCAAAACCGTGTCCGGGATGAGTTGACCACTACAGGCGGCTCTGGTGTGTATTTACTGGAGAGCTTATCCCCGAGAAAATATTTTCTTGACAAAATAATTATCGATGATTAGCCTCCTACCTAACGTAATAATTTTTTACTTATATATGGTTATAAATATAAACTATTAGGATATGTGCAAAGCCAAAAACGATAAGACCTCGCAGCTTATGGAGTTTAATTAGCTGTGTCGTACGCGTGCAACCCGGAGAGTCGGGCGAAAAGCCCGCCACTGTTCTGTGCATGCGACGCTTTGCGGTAAATCGCCATGGTCTTGGCGAGATTCTCGCCTTGCCACGCGATAGCAGCTACTTGATCCGGGTTTCCTTAATTGGCCCCCGTCCTTGAAGCGCTCAGCCAATAATCTTGCGAAAGCATGGCAGCCATATTTAATTTTTAAATAGCATTGATTTTTTGTAGACATGGAATGTCAACTTAAAGACCTTTTATCTCTGATATAGGTACCTGAAATGGACGTCGGAAAATGACCGCATCAACTATAAATCCTCTCTCCAAGCTTCATACCCCTTACGAGGAAACAGATCTTGTTTGCCTCCCCTCCTTTGCAGCAAAAAGGCTTCGTTGTCTTATTTCGGCGCCATAAATTCTTAGCAGCGGTTTGTGTCGCTTTTCCTTTGTAACATCTTAGAGGATCAGAAACACTCAACTTTTTCGGCGCCGGCGATTTATTGCCCACACATATTAAAACCCTTAAATCTGTTGCAGTCATGGTTATTTCATGGCGTAAAATCCAATTAATAGATTGGCAGCATAGGAAGCTAAGAGAGAAGCGTCTGTCCATACCCAGTATCACTCTCTGCTCCAAGCCAAAGCCAGTTGAGGTGGATCTGATAATATCAATCGCGCTTACACGTGCGCGAAATGCTAATAAAAAATACTTGCACTAGATGCTTGCGAAAGGAAATCATGGAATGATTGTTACAGATGTAAAACTCGTGGATATAAATTTTTTACGCCCGCATGAAGACATTGACGAAGCCAACCTCACATCTCTTACAGAGAAGATCCATAAAAATGGCGCCTGGGATACTCCCATAATCATTGATAAGGAAAGTGGGATAATTATGGATGGGCACCATCGCTATAATTTCGCTCTTACGTCGGGTTTATCCCGGGTTCCATGTTATGAAATGTCATACTCGTCAGAAAAGGTAAGGGTGTATGACTGGAAAACCGGCCTCCCTTTTGCGTACCAACAAATCTTTAAATCTGTCGAGTCTGGAAAGATTTTTCCTCCTAAAACCACTCGCCACGATTTTTCTGAACAATTTGCCACAGTGAACATCGAACTAACACGGCTGTATTAGGCATCTGGTAACGCAGAAAGGCGTAATGACGACTGCCCGAGCGCAACAACTTAGTAACTATAAACACTTACCATGAATAATCAGGTCATTTGACACTATGATTATTGAACCGTCTAGACTTTAAAGACCCCGAAGCATATGGAAATCACGAGGTTATCTATGTCGTTTGCTAAAAAGAACATTATTGATGGACTAACTGTCACTCCGCTCGTCACACTTTCAAAAATCAACAAAGCAATGGGTACAAACGTCATTGTCAAACTGGAAAAAAATAACCCTGGTGGAAGCATCAAGGATAGAGCCGCTGCTTATATTATCGAGGAGGCCGAGAAAAAGGGCCAACTCAAGCCTGGAGGCACGATCATTGAGTCGTCTTCAGGTAACTTTGCAATCAGCCTGGCTATGATCGGTGCAGTGAGTGGATATCGGGTTATTGCGCTTGTAGACCCTAAGGCCACCGAAACCAATAAAGCGCTCATGAAAGCTTACGGAGCTGAGGTCATTACTGTAACGGAAAAAGACGATACAGGCTCTTATCATAAAACCAGAATCAAATTAGCCAATGATTTATCAAGGGAAATTCCTGGTAGCTATCGACCTGATCAGTGTTTTAATGTCCTCAGTTCGTTAGCGCATTACCACTCAACTGCAAAAGAGATCCATGAACAAACATATGGGCAAATCGGAGGCGTCGTTTGCGCCGTCAGTACAGGAGGCCAGATTGGAGGCATTTCGGAATACTTCAACGAGTGCCTTCCTGACGTCAAGGTTACCTGCGTGGACGCATATGGTTCCTCCGTATTCGGCGGGCCATGCCATGCTTATAAAATCCCTGGAGTTGGACTTGGCTGGACACCAAGGAACATAAACGACGTTTCAAAGATCGATTACTTTTATCGAGCAAGAGATGAATCCTCCTACATAGCTGCCCGCCTACTGTGTCGCCATGAAGGGATTTTGGTCGGAGTCTCCTCGGGAGCCGTTCTTCTGGCGGCACTTAATTTATCTTTACGCATCGGGAGCCATAAACCTGTTGTGGCCATTTTGGGCGATAGCGGGGAAAGATATTTGGATACTCTTTACAATGACGCCTGGCTTAAAGACAATAATATTGATACAGGGCTTGAACTCCATAAATTACAGGCGCTCGTTGAAACCATGGACAGACCTATAGAATCACCTGATATAGAGAGTAATTACAGGGATGATTTGATCAGCATCCTGGAAGTCCCTGACACGACTATAACTCATTTTAGCATGCTGGAAGGCCGAAATTGAGCACATGAATAATCATATTGTCTTCGCCGTGAGCTTTATCCTGTCATTTGTTAACTTTATGATTTTCTACAGCTACCCTTTCAAGCTAGAGGAATTAGGCATAGAAAATGGGGTGGTCGGGTTAATTGTGGGAGGTGCGACTGTCCTTACCCTGATAATGAGGCTCGTGTCAGGTGTACTCATAGATCGCATTAGGCCGAGATGGGCATTATTTATTACTGCGCTTCTGTACTGTGGCTCTTTGCTCCTCATAAATTTTAACTGGGTTTCATCGGTTATCATGGGGCGGCTGGCACAAGGGGCTCTCTTGGGAGGGATGTCTACACTACTCATGTATTATTCAATTGCATTCAGTAATAATGCAGTTGAGAAATCAAAAAATGTTTCGATGATCACATTTTTCAATGTTCTACCTACGTGCCTTGCACCATTTGTAGCGCTTAAAATCACCCAGACTTGGGGAGGGGGGAGCGTTTCACTGGCTGGATTAGTGCTATTTTTGACCTGCCTGTTGTTTACATTTGTCTTGGATATTCAACAGAACTCTGTTGACGTGCCTTCAGCCGCTGACAGAACCTTACCACCAAAAGGAATAACACATGTCATTGCAGACCAAAACATAAGAACAGCAGTTATTATATTGGCACTGATATACGTCATAAGCGGAACCACGGTTACTTTCTTGCCATTTTTTCTTATTAAAAAAGGCATGAAAGATCCCTCTTGGTATTTTCTAGCGTTCACCATCTGTATGATGTTGCCTAGACTTTTTTTGAATAAATATCTACCAAAGGACAGCCGATTCCCAACGCAAATTCTAACGGTTTGCGTGGCTTCTGCCATATTCGGAACGTTTTCGAATTACCTGTTGGCGGGCAGCAGTCTTGTGTACATCGGGGCAGTTTTTTGTGGAGCGGCTCTTGGGCTTATCTACCCTGCGGTCATGTCATACGTTGTCTGTAGCGTAGATCAGCCGTTGGTTGGAACCTCATCCTCCGTCGTTGCTGCCTCTGCAGATATTGGTGTTATTGCTTCTAATGTTGGCTTGGGCATTGCCAGTGTTGCGTTCGGTGAAGACACTGCGATGATATTGCCAATTAGTACATCCTGTATAGCCTTAGCATTTATTATCTCCAGGGTTTGGGCGCAGAACTCCATTCACAAGGAAGCTTCATTATGAAAACTGTTGTATTTTTGTCCGACTACGAAGACGAAATTGAATATCAAGCGGTATTTGAAGTCCTCTCGAAATGGGGCATCAGAGGCATTACAGCTAAGCCACGTGAAATCTGTATAACAAATGGAGCCGAAGGGTCTTCTTTTCTTTTTCGCGGCGCCCCCCTGCAACCAAACCTCGTGGTCGGGTACGCGTATGAAGATGATTTGATTACAGCAATGAAGTTAATGAAGTTATGGCAGATGATGGGCGTTACAGTCCTAAACGATGCCGAAACACTATTTTGCGGCCAAAACAAGGATTTATCGTCGGCAATGCTTAACAGCAACGCAGAAGTACGGCACTTGCCATATTATAAATTCCTCGAGTTACCTTCAGAAAAAGCACTTCATTCTATTGGCTTTCCATTGGTTGCTAAACCTGTGAACGGCGCCTGTGGACGCGGATTATTTAAGCTTGATTCATATTTAGAATTTTGCGATTGGTTCAAGGAGCATGAACATCTTATAAAGGACTACTATGTTCAGCCCTACATTAAAAAGAAAAACAACGAAGACTTTAGAGTGGTAGTTGTTAACCATGTCGCTAAATATGCATACTCGCGACGTGGTGCGAACGGTAGCTGGATTACTAATCTCATGAAGGACGGTACTGGCAAGACGTTCACTATTGACACATTGCCTCAGGAGCTTGTTCTCATGGCGGAGAAAAGCTCTATCGCAGCAAAGTCACTCTTTTGTGGTGTTGATATAGCTATGGACTCGTCAGGAGCCCCTTTTATCATTGAAATAAATACCTGCCCCGCGATTAAAATTAGTCGATATATTCCAGGAGCCGATACGCTTGTTGAACAAGCATACGCCGAGTTCATTCGCCAAGTGTTGATTGATCATGACATTTGAGCCTTTTCAAAGTAACCCGGAACGTGATGCAATCATGCAAGCCCTTATCACAGGGTGGGCTAAATCTCGGGGAGGATCGCATGTTTCGGTCACGCACGGGAGTGGAATATCTCATTGCATTTTTGAATACCCTATAGGCAAAAGAGCCCGTGACAGGGAAACATTTTGTTGGGGAGGGCTTGAACTTGTCGACTCTGTTACTGAGTTTCATCAGAGCAAACATCATTTCCTTAGTGTTTTCGGTATTGACGTGAAAACCCATGAGCGCCTTCTGATGAAGGGATATGATATCGTTGCGCGGGAAACGCATATGTATAAGTCGATCTCGAAGAATGCGCCCTCCCCTTGCTGTGCTGTCAATCGAGTCCTCAGTCAGGAGGAGGCTGACTGGTATAACGCTCAAAAAGGATCGATATTTATCCAGCCTGAGCATATTGCTGATCCGGACGTGTACGACTTTTATACCCGTGAACGGGGCATTATGACGTCTCATGCGAGAGCGATTCGTGTCGGAACCTTCTTGGTTGTTGATGACGTTCAAACACACCCGGACTTTCGCAGAAAAGGACTTGCCTCCTATTTACTGGCGACCATCACTTCTGTCGCTCAACAGAACCAAATGTACGCGCTAACCCTTATTTCAAGCGATGAGGGGCTACCGTTATATTCCCGTGACAATTATGAAAAAGGTCTTTCTCTCACCGTTTACAGCTCATCGCATTAACAGAAGGAGATAATGATGAATATCATAGCACTTGAAGCATTAACCTTTGGCCTCGGCCGTTTGGCTGCGGCCTCACGAAAACATGGCTGTTCGCTAACGCTTTTCACACGTGACAAAACAGTATATGACTATGAGTTATCCTTGCTCGACGAGCAGAATATCAAGGTTGTAGAAATCGACACATTCGATGATCATGCCGTCGTTGAGATGATCAGAAATGAGAAGGACGTCGTAGCATTACTCAGTTCAACGGATACTTGGAGTTTGCATTGCCTTGACGTGAGTAAAAGTCTAGGATTACCCGCTCAGAACGCAGATGCAGTCCGAATAGCCCGAGACAAATACCAGCTGCGTAATCGCCTCTATGAGGCTGGCCTGTCTTCTGCCAAAAGTCAATTGGTGGATCCTAGAAAATTTGATAATGAGTCAGTAATTAAAGACATCAGCTATCCGTGCATAGTTAAAGATACTGCTGGAACTGGCAGCCAGAACGTATGGATCGCTTATGACAAGGAGGACTTGCTACAAACTCTTGATAAGGCTGCTCAAGAAGTCCTTCGCGGCCAGATCGCCATTGAACCCTTCTTTTCGGGTACGCTCTATAGTCTTGAAACGCTTAGTTGGAAGGGTGAGACACGTGTAATTGCGTTGACGAGCCGGATTACCTCTCAGGAACCTTATTTCCGCGAGGAGGCTTTCTCATCACCGGTAACTATCAACCATTCAATAAGCGCAGCGCTGGAGGTATGGATTGATAATGTCTTGAAAAGTATCGGATACGGTAATGGCTTTGCGCATACGGAGTTCATGATAACCGATACGGGTTTTGAGGTGATCGAAATCAATCCTCGTCTGGGCGGCGTGCAAATCGGTGAGGCGCTGTGTCAATCTCTTGATATTAATATTTATGAAGCTTGGATTGAGATGGCGTTAAATAAAAGGCCAGCTCTTATGGATGTACCACTTAATATTCACAAGGGGATTGGCCAGTTAATTATTTATGCCACGGAAACGGGCGAGTTTTCCCATATCGAAGGACTCGACAGGTTGAGTGCTCATCCCGGAAGCCCACGCTTTTATCCAACGGCTTACAGTGGAAAGTCAATAAGCACCATTGTCGACCAACGAGCTAGTATCGGAATACTTTTGGCTGAAGGTGAAACTTCAGAAGTTGCGCTGCTTAATGTATTCGCAGCAAGGAACAAAATACGTGTAGTTATGAAGGGTTAAATTCTAATTGCATACCATGTAGAAACTCAGACTTAATCTGACAGTTATTGAATTTGCGGTCGTGACTGTCAGGTCAAATTCAGTTGATCATTTTGGCCTGCCAGTTTTTTTCATCCGTAAACGTCTCAACCGGTGTGCGATCGCAACTGCTCGGCCAGTTCAGGCCTTGCGGCTTGGCAGCGACATGCAGACGTTCGGCCTGTGGCGCGATCCAGAAATGGTCGGTGATCCCATCGAAGCCAGCGGCGGCAATCCTCTCCAGCTGCGCCTCGGTGGACGCGGTTCGACGATTTCCGGATCGCGGCCGACGACGATGGTGTCAGGTCGCGGGTATCACATCCATCCGTCCCTCTTTGGCGAATGCAAAACCCACGCCTGGTACAGTGAAACGCCCAATCAAGGGCCAGAAGGAGGCCTATTGATTTTACAAACCACAAGAAACTATTTTTCTTGAAAGCCCACCCCCTTGGTGGGCTCATTCAAAAAGCTACAAGGGTTTGTTTTTTTTGCCGATGGCATTGTTGATAATTCCACTGATTAAACTTATCGACGGCTCCTTGAGAAGATCGTCATGCATGCTGTCGACTGTAATGTTGTCAAGAACACCATCAATGTAAGGACGCCATTGTTCGCATTGGGGGGCCTGCGGATCAACTTCCTGGCTGGCCGTAAAGTAAGTGACATTACCGTTATATCGACTCAGCATCGGTTCCTGACCCAGGTGGGTATTATTAATGGAGACTTCCACTATCCTTTCGAAGTTTTCAATATCAATCGACCCCAGCGGGTTATGCAATGCGCGCAGGGCAGTGTGGCACGCAAACAAACTTCTCGACGCTGTTGCAAAATCTTCTGGGGCGATACCGGCTTCTGAAAGTATCGCGCCGAAGACCACCTTCTCTGTGATATTTTCGTTTTTGAGCCATTCAAAAGGCACACGCGGATCAAGAAGAATAACTTCTCCCACTTCATGTCCCCCTCGCTCCAGTGCGCAAGCCAGCTCAAACGCAACGCGGCCTCCAAAAGACCATCCCAACAGATGGTAAGGACCTTGCGGCTGCCGCTCCAGAATCTGCGTTTTATAGTCCTCGACCATAACAGCTAAGGACTCGGCGAAAGGTTCTTCGCCCTCGATACCACGGGCCTGAATCCCCATCAAGGAAATGTCAGGCAGGCGTCTGATAAACGCTGAATAGGACCATGACAATCCTCTTCCCGGATGAATGCAGTACAAGGTTGGGGCATTCTCGACTGATCGCAGCGGCAAAATTACGCTGAAAGAAGAACCTTGATCTTGAGCAAGACCGCTTTGCAGTTGCGCCACTGTAGGCGCTTCAAACAAACTGCGGATCGTGACGTCGACGTGCAGGGTTCCCCGGATCCGGTTGATCAGGCGCATGGCCAACAGCGAGTGGCCGCCCAATTCGAAGAAGCTGTCGTCCAGTCCCACCTCTTCCAGGCCCAGCACTTCGCCGAACAGTTGGCACAGCACCACTTCCTGCGGCGTGCTCGCTCGCCGGCCGCTGGCAAGCCGCTGCGGTGCCGGCAAGGCCCGCGTATCTAGCTTGCCATTGACCGTGCGTGGCAGGTCATCCAGCAGCATCATCGCCGCCGGCACCATGTAACCGGGCAACCGCTCCGCCAGGTAGTTCTTGAGCGCCTCGGGAGTGACCGCCTCGGCCTCGTGCAGCACCGCATACCCGACCAGTTGCCGAGGCTCGTCACGCAGGATCACGGTCGCCTGCGACACCGCTTCGTGCTGCAACAACACCGCTTCGATCTCTCCCGGCTCGATCCGCACGCCGTTGAGTTTCATCTGCTGATCGGCACGGCCGCGGTAGACGAGAGTGCCGTCGTCGCGCCAACTGCCGAGGTCGCCGGTGCGGTACATGCGGCTGCCGGCTTCGCCGTACGGGTTGGCGATAAAGCGTTGCGCCGTCAGCCCCGGTTGGTGCAGGTAACCTCGCGCCAGTCCAACACCTGCAAGGTACACCTCCCCCACCACGCCGACGGGCACCGGCTCCAGGTAGTCGTCCAGGATAAACACCTGGTAGTTCGGCAACGGCCGGCCAATCGGCAGCGTGCCATCGTCCATGTCCTCCAGCGTCACCCGGTAGGCAGTGGCATCACAGGTGGTTTCCGTGGGGCCATACAGGTTGGTGATGCGTTGCGCGCTCAGGGTATGGTAGATGGCTTGGCACACACTGGCCGATAACGCTTCGCCCCCTAAAAGCACCTGCCGCACCACCAGCCCCTGGGGCGCTGCCGACAGGGCATGGGCCAGATAAGAGGGCACGCAGCTCAGCACGCTGATGCCCTGGGTGTGCACGTATTCCCAGAAACGTGCGAGGTCGTCGCGCGTCGCATCGTCGATCACCACGGTGCAACCACCGCAAATCAGCGGTACTGCCAGTTGCACGATCAGCGCATCAAACGACACGCCGCTGAGCAGCGACACGCGGTCGTCAGCACCGATCTCCAGGAAACCGGCAAGGCTTGCGATCTTGTTGGCGATCGCTGCGTGGCTCACCATCACGCCCTTGGGCTGACCGGTCGAGCCCGAGGTATAGACCACGTAGGCCAACTGCTCGGCACTTTGTACAGGGTTTAGCGGAGCTGATGAACGACGCCCAGCCAACCACTGCTCGGCATCCAACGCCCGTGCCGGTACGCTTGCCGGGAAATCCGCCAGCGCCGACTCCAGGCACAGGGCCAGAACCGGCTTGGCATCTTCCAGCATCCACTCGATACGCTCGCGAGGGTGCAACAGGTCCAGCGGCAAGTAGGCCGCTCCTGCCTTGAGCACGCCCCATACCGCCACCACAAACTCCAGCGAACGCGGCAAGGCGAGCGCAACCAGGTCCTGCGCGCCGATGCCTTCGGCCAGCAAGGCATCGGCCAGCCTGTTGGCTTGCTGATTGAGTTGCTCGTAGCTCAGATGACGGCTGCCGTGCTGTACGGCGGTGGCGTGGGGTGTGCGCAGCACCTGGTCTTCGAACAACGTCACCAAGTTCTTGGCATCGAACTGCGTAGCCGTGTCGTTCCACGCCTGCAGTACCTGCACGCGTTCATGATCCTCAAGCAGAGGCAACGCGGCCAGTGCTGTGTCAGGGGCCAGTGCAGCTGCCTCCAACAACATCACCAGGCGCGCCACCAAGCGCTCGACCGTGGCAGGGTCGAACAAGTCCAACCGATACTCCATCACCCCACTCAGGCCTGCCGGGAGGCCATCGCTGTCATGCTCTTCACTGAACAACAGTGACAGATCAAACTTGACGGACGAGTTGCTCAGCGTCACCGGTGCAATGTCCAAACCGGTGAAGGCCAACTGTTCGGACTGCCCCACCAGGTTGGCTTCCAGGCTCATGGCCACCTGAAACAGCGCATGGTGCGACAACGAACGCACCGGGTTCAGGGCTTCCACCAGACGCTCGAACGGTAAGTCCTGGTTCGAGTAGGCCTCCAGGTCCGTGGCTCGCACGCGGTCGACCAGGGTGTTGAAATCCGGATTGCCTTGGGTGTCTGTGCGCAGGACCAAGGTGTTGACAAAAAAGCCGACCAACGGCTCAAGTGCGTCGTCGACACGCCCTGCCGTCGGGCTGCCGATGGGAATATCGGTACCTGCGCCCAAGCGACTCAACAGCGCGCAGAACCCGGCTTGCAACACCATGAACAACGTGGCCTGACGCGCTCTCCCTACCGCCAGCAAACGCTGGTGCAGCGTCGCGCTCAGGCGAAACTCGACACTGCCTCCCCGCGCTGTGGCGAGCGCAGGGCGACTGCGATCCGTCGGCAAAGCGATCTGTACCGGCAGGTCTTGCAACGCGGTACGCCAGTACGCCAACTGATGAGCTAACGCACTGTGTTCGTCCCCCTCGTCGCCCAGCCACTGGCGCTGCCAGAGGCTGTAATCGGCGTATTGAATCGGCAGGCGTGACCAACCGGGCGCGTGCCCGGCCTTTCGGGCTTGATAAGCCTGGGCCAGGTCACGCACCAGCGGCCATTGCGAGGCGCCGTCAGTGACGATGTGATGCAGCACCACCAGCAACACATGCTCCTGCGGCCCCAACACCAACAGGCTCGCCCGCCAAGGCGGCGACGAGTCCAGCACAAACGGTTCGTTGGCGTGTGCCGCCAAAGTCTGAGGCAGTGTGGCCTCGGTCACGGCCACAGTGCGTAAGGCCGGCTGCAGATCCGTCAGCACCACCTGGGAAGGTTCGCCATCGTGCAGGGCAAAACCGGTGCGCAAGCTCTCATGGCGCTGCGCCAGATCGGCCAGCGCCGCGACCAACGCCTGTTGGTCCAGTGGGCCGCGCAACCGCAAGGCAAAGGGCACGTTGTACGTCGACGTCGCGCCTTCCAGTTGCGCCAGGAACCACAGCCGCTGCTGAGCAAACGACAAGGGAATGATTGGCGGCCGTGGCAGTGCTTCAAGCAGCGGGCGCTGCAAACGGGCAGGCTCCAGGTGCGCTTCCAACTGTGCCACCGTAGGCGCTTCAAACAAACTGCGGATCGTGACGTCGACGTGCAGGGTTCCCCGGATCCGGTTGATCAGGCGCATGGCCAACAGCGAGTGGCCGCCCAGTTCGAAGAAGCTGTCGTCCAGTCCCACCTCTTCCAGGCCCAGCACTTCGCCGAACAGTTGGCACAGCACCACTTCCTGCGGCGTGCTCGCTCGCCGGCCGCTGGCAAGCCGCTGCGGTGCCGGCAAGGCCCGCGTATCTAGCTTGCCATTGACCGTGCGTGGCAGGTCATCCAGCAGCATCATCGCCGCCGGCACCATGTAACCGGGCAACCGCTCCGCCAGGTAGTTCTTGAGCGCCTCGGGAGTGACCGCCTCGGCCTCGTGCAGCACCGCATACCCGACCAGTTGCCGAGGCTCGTCACGCAGGATCACGGTCGCCTGCGACACCGCTTCGTGCTGCAACAACACCGCTTCGATCTCTCCCGGCTCGATCCGCACGCCGTTGAGTTTCATCTGCTGATCGGCACGGCCGCGGTAGACGAGAGTGCCGTCGTCGCGCCAACTGCCGAGGTCGCCGGTGCGGTACATGCGGCTGCCGGCTTCGCCGTACGGGTTGGCGATAAAGCGTTGCGCCGTCAGCCCCGGTTGGTGCAGGTAACCTCGCGCCAGTCCAACACCTGCAAGGTACACCTCCCCCACCACGCCGACGGGCACCGGCTCCAGGTAGTCGTCCAGGATAAACACCTGGTAGTTCGGCAACGGCCGGCCAATCGGCAGCGTGCCATCGTCCATGTCCTCCAGCGTCACCCGGTAGGCAGTGGCATCACAGGTGGTTTCCGTGGGGCCATACAGGTTGGTGATGCGTTGCGCGCTCAGGGTATGGTAGATGGCTTGGCACACACTGGCCGATAACGCTTCGCCCCCTAAAAGCACCTGCCGCACCACCAGCCCCTGGGGCGCTGCCGACAGGGCATGGGCCAGATAAGAGGGCACGCAGCTCAGCACGCTGATGCCCTGGGTGTGCACGTATTCCCAGAAACGTGCGAGGTCGTCGCGCGTCGCATCGTCGATCACCACGGTGCAACCACCGCAAATCAGCGGTACTGCCAGTTGCACGATCAGCGCATCAAACGACACGCCGCTGAGCAGCGACACGCGGTCGTCAGCACCGATCTCCAGGAAACCGGCAAGGCTTGCGATCTTGTTGGCGATCGCTGCGTGGCTCACCATCACGCCCTTGGGCTGACCGGTCGAGCCCGAGGTATAGACCACGTAGGCCAACTGCTCGGCACTTTGTACAGGGTTTAGCGGAGCTGATGAACGACGCCCAGCCAACCACTGCTCGGCATCCAACGCCCGTGCCGGTACGCTTGCCGGGAAATCCGCCAGCGCCGACTCCAGGCACAGGGCCAGAACCGGCTTGGCATCTTCCAGCATCCACTCGATACGCTCGCGAGGGTGCAACAGGTCCAGCGGCAAGTAGGCCGCTCCTGCCTTGAGCACGCCCCATACCGCCACCACAAACTCCAGCGAACGCGGCAAGGCGAGCGCAACCAGGTCCTGCGCGCCGATGCCTTCGGCCAGCAAGGCATCGGCCAGCCTGTTGGCTTGCTGATTGAGTTGCTCGTAGCTCAGATGACGGCTGCCGTGCTGTACGGCGGTGGCGTGGGGTGTGCGCAGCACCTGGTCTTCGAACAACGTCACCAAGTTCTTGGCATCGAACTGCGTAGCCGTGTCGTTCCACGCCTGCAGTACCTGCACGCGTTCATGATCCTCAAGCAGAGGCAACGCGGCCAGTGCTGTGTCAGGGGCCAGTGCAGCTGCCTCCAACAACATCACCAGGCGCGCCACCAAGCGCTCGACCGTGGCAGGGTCGAACAAGTCCAACCGATACTCCATCACCCCACTCAGGCCTGCCGGGAGGCCATCGCTGTCATGCTCTTCACTGAACAACAGTGACAGATCAAACTTGACGGACGAGTTGCTCAGCGTCACCGGTGCAATGTCCAAACCGGTGAAGGCCAACTGTTCGGACTGCCCCACCAGGTTGGCTTCCAGGCTCATGGCCACCTGAAACAGCGCATGGTGCGACAACGAACGCACCGGGTTCAGGGCTTCCACCAGGCGCTCGAACGGTAAGTCCTGGTTCGAGTAGGCCTCCAGGTCCGTGGCTCGCACGCGGTCGACCAGGGTGTTGAAATCCGGATTGCCTTGGGTGTCTGTGCGCAGGACCAAGGTGTTGACAAAAAAGCCGACCAAAGGCTCAAGTGCGTCGTCGACACGCCCTGCCGTCGGGCTGCCGATGGGAATATCGGTACCTGCGCCCAAGCGACTCAACAGCGCGCAGAACCCGGCTTGCAACACCATGAACAACGTGGCCTGACGCGCTCTCCCTACCGCCAGCAAACGCTGGTGCAGCGTCGCGCTCAGGCGAAACTCGACACTGCCTCCCCGCGCTGTGGCGAGCGCAGGGCGACTGCGATCCGTCGGCAAAGCGATCTGTACCGGCAGGTCTTGCAACGCTGTACGCCAGTACGCCAATTGATGAGCTAACGCACTGTGTTCGTCCCCCTCTTCGCCCAGCCACTGGCGCTGCCAGAGGCTGTAATCGGCGTATTGAATCGGCAGGCGTGACCAACCGGGTGCGTGCCCGGCCTTTCGGGCTTGATAAGCCTGGGCCAGGTCACGCACCAGCGGCCATTGCGAGGCGCCGTCAGTGACGATGTGATGCAGCACCACCAGCAACACATGCTCCTGCGGCCCCAACACCAACAGGCTCGCCCGCCAAGGCGGCGACGGGTCCAGCACAAACGGTTCGTTGGCGTGTGCCGTCAAAGTCTGAGGCAGTGTGGCCTCGGTCACGGCCACAGTGCGTAAGGCCGGCTGCAGATCCGTCAGCACCACCTGGGAAGGTTCGCCATCGTGCAAGGCAAAACCGGTGCGCAAGCTCTCATGGCGCTGCGCCAGATCGGCCAGCGCCGCGACCAACGCCTGTTGGTCCAGTGGGCCGCGCAACCGCAAGGCAAAGGGCACGTTGTACGTCGACGTCGCGCCTTCCAGTTGCGCCAGGAACCACAGCCGCTGCTGAGCAAACGACAAGGGAATGATTGGCGGCCGTGGCAGTGCTTCAAGCAGCGGGCGCTGCAAACGGGCAGGCTCCAGGTGCGCTTCCAACTGCGCCACCGTAGGCGCTTCAAACAAACTGCGGATCGTGACGTCGACGTGCAGGGTTCCCCGGATCCGGTTGATCAGGCGCATGGCCAACAGCGAGTGGCCGCCCAATTCGAAGAAGCTGTCGTCCAGTCCCACCTCTTCCAGGCCCAGCACTTCGCCGAACAGTTGGCACAGCACCACTTCCTGCGGCGTGCTCGCTCGCCGGCCGCTGGCAAGCCGCTGCGGTGCCGGCAAGGCCCGCGTATCTAGCTTGCCATTGACCGTGCGTGGCAGGTCATCCAGCAGCATCATCGCCGCCGGCACCATGTAACCGGGCAACCGCTCCGCCAGGTAGTTCTTGAGCGCCTCGGGAGTGACCGCCTCGGCCTCGTGCAGCACCGCATACCCGACCAGTTGCCGAGGCTCGTCACGCAGGATCACGGTCGCCTGCGACACCGCTTCGTGCTGCAACAACACCGCTTCGATCTCTCCCGGCTCGATCCGCACGCCGTTGAGTTTCATCTGCTGATCGGCACGGCCGCGGTAGACGAGAGTGCCGTCGTCGCGCCAACTGCCGAGGTCGCCGGTGCGGTACATGCGGCTGCCGGCTTCGCCGTACGGGTTGGCGATAAAGCGTTGCGCCGTCAGCCCCGGTTGGTGCAGGTAACCTCGCGCCAGTCCAACACCTGCAAGGTACACCTCCCCCACCACGCCGACGGGCACCGGCTCCAGGTAGTCGTCCAGGATAAACACCTGGTAGTTCGGCAACGGCCGGCCAATCGGCAGCGTGCCATCGTCCATGTCCTCCTGCGTCACCCGGTAGGCAGTGGCATCACAGGTGGTTTCCGTGGGGCCATACAGGTTGGTGATGCGTTGCGCGCTCAGGGTATGGTAGATGGCTTGGCACACACTGGCCGATAACGCTTCACCCCCTAAAAGCACCTGCCGCACCACCAGCCCCTGAGGCGCTGCCGACAGGGCATGGGCCAGATAAGAGGGCACGCAGCTCAGCACGCTGATGCCCTGGGTGTGCACGTATTCCCAGAAACGTGCGAGGTCGTCGCGCGTCGCGTCGTCGATCACCACGGTGCAACCACCGCAAATCAGCGGTACTGCCAGTTGCACGATCAGCGCATCAAACGACACGCCGCTGAGCAGCGACACGCGGTCGTCAGCACCGATCTCCAGGAAACCGGCAAGGCTTGCGATCTTGTTGGCGATCGCTGCGTGGCTCACCATCACGCCCTTGGGCTGACCGGTCGAGCCCGAGGTATAGACCACGTAGGCCAACTGCTCGGCACTTTGTACAGGGTTTAGCGGGGCTGATGAACGACGCCCCGCCAACCACTGCTCGGCATCCAACGCCCGTGCCGGTACGCTTGCCGGGAAATCCGCCAACGCCGACTCCAGGCACAGGGCCAGAACCGGCTTGGCATCTTCCAGCATCCACTCGATACGCTCGCGAGGGTGCAACAGGTCCAGCGGCAAGTAGGCCGCGCCTGCCTTGAGCACGCCCCATACCGCCACCACAAACTCCAGCGAACGCGGCAAGGCGAGCGCAACCAGGTCCTGCGCGCCGATGCCTTCGGCCAGCAAGGCATCGGCCAGCCTGTTGGCTTGCTGATTGAGTTGTTCGTAGCTCAGATGACGGCTGCCGTGCTGTACGGCGGTGGCGTGGGGTGTGCGCAGCACCTGGTCTTCGAACAACGTCACCAAGTTCTTGGCATCGAACTGCGTAGCTGTGTCGTTCCACGCCTGCAGTACCTGCACGCGTTCATGATCCTGGAGGATATGCAATTGGTCCATACGAGTTGGCTCGCCATGGCCCAAGGCATCGGCCAGTTGCTCCAAGGCGCTGCGCATGTGCTCACACGTACGCGCTGGCGAGATCGGGCTGGCAACGTGTGCAATAAGCTCCAACGACTGCCCATAGTCCTCGATCGTCAGACAGAATGGATACGTTGCCCCGGCAGAGGAGCCAAGCCACTCGACGTCTGGTACGCCTGAGTCGTTACCCGTTGCAGTCATCGCCCCGTGTCGGTAATTGAGCAACGCACTGAACAATGGTGCGGGTACAGCGATACCACTGCAACTTTGAGCCAAGGCTAACGGCGCGTGCTCATGACGCAAGAGTGCAGTCAGGTTGGCATGGGCTTGACGAACAGCCGCATCCACCGCCATATCCTGCAACTCGAGACGCAGTGGCAAGGTATTGATGAACAGCCCCATGGTGCGCTCAGAATGCTCTTGAGTGGACAAACGCCCCAGCAATACGGTGCCAAATACCACTGTGTCAGACCCACTGGTGCGGGCCACGACCAGCCCCCACGCCAAATGGCAGAGGCTGCTCAAGCCAACTCCAAGACGCCGGGCCTGAAGGCTCAGTCGCTCTAAAAGTGCGGGCTCCAGCGCCAGACGGAACTCTGCAATGTCCTGGGTTTTCAACTGCGCGATGCCATACGGCAAGGCAGGTTCGTGGATATCGGCCAACTGCTCGCGAAAAAACACTTCGTGGCGCTCAGAGTCTTCCTCAAGGAAGGTCTGCGCGATCAAATTGCGAAACGGGCGAGCCGTTCCCAGCGTACGTGCGTTTCCAGCAAGGATCTGGGTGACTTCTTCGTGCAACATCTCCAGCGTGGAATGGTCGCCAATCAAGTGGTGCTGAAGCAGCAGCAACAGCCACCTGTCGTGCTCAGAATCATAAGCGATGGCCGCACGCAGCAATCCAGCTTCCGTGACATCGATGCTCCGATACCGAGGGTCGAAACGCGCATGCAATTGCTCGCTGATCGCTCCTTGTGCGGGATCCAGATGCACCTCTTCGATGTGTAGCGGTGCCTCGCGCCAGACCACCTGCACAGGTACTGACAAGTCTTTCCAGACAAACCCGGTACGCAGGATATCGTGGCGCTCGATGACAGACGAAATGCCGGCCAGGTAGCGGTCGAGTCGCCCTCGATCCTGAAAGGCCAACTGGTGCGCCAGCAAATAAGGATCGCCCTGCGATGCCATCAAGTGATGAAACAAAATGCCGCTTTGCAAGGGCGACAACGCGTAGATGTCCTGGACGTTGGCCCGTCCACCACGGACCCGGGCAACGACCTGGTCGATATCGGCCTGGACCAACGTTGCCAGCGGCAGCATAAGCGGTGTGATAAGGGTGTCATCGTGCCCAATCAGGTTGGGCGGAACCTGGGCTTCTCGTTTTTCGTAAAGCGCCTTGGCCATGTCTGCCAACCTCGGTGCAGCAAACACCGAATGCACCTCCAGGTCGAGCCCTTGGGCGCGCAATTTCGCAACCATAGACACCGCCATCAACGAGTGCCCGCCCAGCTCGAAGAAGTGATCGTTGCGACCAACCCTCTCCAGGGTCAGCAGCTCTTGCCAAATGGAGGCCAACACCCACTCGCCGGTTTCGATGGGCGCCTCATAGGCGGCGCTCGCCGCACCGGCCTGATCCGCGCTGGGCAACGCCTTACGGTCGATCTTGCCGTTGAACGTCAACGGCATTGAATCAAGAAAAACGAAGCCACTGACAACCATGTGCCTAGGTAATCGCTGGATCAAATACTCGCGTAACAGCCCGGGCAAATGTTCCGAATGTTTCCCCCGGGGAACGACATAGGCCACCAGACGAGCATTGCCGCTGACATCATTGCCGGCGACCACTACCGCATCACGTACCTCGGGATGACTGATCAGACAAGTATCAATTTCACCTAGCTCGATCCGAGCGCCGCGAATCTTGACCTGGAAATCGTTGCGCCCCAGATACTGCAGGCGACCATCGGATAACCATCGTCCCATGTCACCGGTCTTGTACAGGCGCCCCTGCCCGCCACTGAAGGGGTCCCGGACAAAGCGTTCGGCGGTCAGCTCCGGACGGCCGATATAGCCCCGTGCAACGCCTGCCCCACCGATGTGAATTTCACCCACGGCCCCCACAGGAACTGGTGTGCCAGAGGGGTCAAGGACGTACACCTGGGTATTGTCCAGCGGCCGGCCAAGCGTGACCTCTGCCACGACGTCGCCCACCAGATGCTGGCACGTCGACCATATGGTGGTCTCCGTAGGCCCATAGAGGTTCCAGAGTTCTCCCGAGTACGCCAGCAAGCCCTGCGCCAATCCTGGCAGCAATGGTTCGCCACCCGACAATACCCGCACTTTCCTGCCAGGCCAGCCATGCTCGGCAAGCATCTTCCAGGTTGAAGGTGTTGCCTGCATGATCGACACCTCATGGTCCTCCATGAGCTGCGTCAGCATCCCGGGGTTGGCAGCGGCTTCACGGCTTGCCAGCACAATGCGCGCGCCGCATACCAAAGGTAAAAACAGTTCCAGTACAGCGATGTCGAAGGAAATTGTGGTGACCGCCAGCCACCCCTCTCCCGCTGCCAAGGGGATGCGCCGGCCAATGGCGCCCAGCAGGTTGATGACATTGCGGTGCTCGACCATTACCCCTTTGGGTACACCGGTCGAGCCCGAGGTGTAAATCACATAGGCCAGATCTTCCGGGCGACCTGCGTGCCTTAGCCCTGACCAGCGAGATTCTGGGGGTACGTTCCAGTCTTCCTGCAGGATATGGGTGAGGCAGTGAGCACTCTCGGGCAATACACTAACCAGATGTGCCTGGGTCAACATCACCTTCGCACCTGAGTCTTCGCACATGAATGCCAGGCGTTCTACGGGATACCCAGGATCCAGCGGTACATAAGCCGCTTCGGCCTTCAAGATGCCCAACAGCCCAACCATCATTTCAAGCCCACGCTCCGCCAGTAACACCACCCGCGTGCCGGCCTGCACCCCAAGCGCCAACAGCCCGGCAGCAAGGCGGCTGGCCCTGGCATCTAGCTCTGCATAAGTCAGCTCTTGCCCTTCGAAAACCACAGCAACGGCGTCGGGCACCAGGCTCGCCTGTCGCTCGAACAACTGATGTATCGACTCGACATTCGCCTGGCTGGTCGCTGTGTCATTCCATTCGACCACCACCTTGTGCAGCTCCTGAGCACAGAGCAACCGTAGCGTTTCAACACGCGCCTCAGGGCGTTCGCCGACGTCCTCCAGGAGCACCTCAAAGTGCTGCACCAACCGGCGCATCGTCGACTCGTCAAACAGTGCAGTGTTGTACTCCAGACTCCCCAGCAATTGATGAGGGTGGGCGTTTTCCACAATGGCACAGGTCAGGTCGTACTTACTTAGTTGGACAGGGCTTTCCAGCGTTTCGAAATGCAAGCCGGGAATATTCAGGGTGCCGCGTGGCGCGTTCTGCACAATGAACATCACCTGAAACAACGGCGAATGACTGAGGCTGCGCGTGGGCTTGAGTTCATTGACCAACTGTTCGAAAGGCAAGTCTTGATGGGCGTAAGCCTGCAAAGCGGTTTCCTTGACTTGCGCCAGCAGGTCAAGAAAGCGTGCCTGGGGATCGATACGCGTACGCAGCACCAGCGTATTGACGAAGAAACCGATCAGCGGCTCTAACTCGGTGCGGCTGCGGCCGGCAGTCGGTGTTCCCAGGCTGATATCTTCCTGGTTACTGTAGCGGTGCATCAACACGCAAAAAGCTGCCTGTAGCACCATGAACAATGTTGCGCCATGGATTTTCCCCAGTTCCCTCAGCCTGGCGGTGGTCTGTTTGGACAACATGAAGTCCAGGCTCGCCCCTTGGTACGTCTGGATGGGCGGCCTGGGTCGGTCCGTGGGCAAGTCGAGCAAAGCGGGAGCACCGGCCATCTGACGACGCCAATAAGTCACCTGCTCCTGAAGTAATTCACCTTGCAACCGTTGGCGCTGCCACACCGAATAATCCAAGTACTGCAACGGCAACTCAGGCAACTGCGACGGAAGACCGGACAAGTGCGCGTTGTAAAGGCTGAGTACATCCTGGATTAGCACCGACATGGACCAGGCATCCGAGGCGATGTGGTGCAACGTCACCAACAACACATGCTCGCGCTCGCCCATGCGAACCACCGTTGCTCTGAGCATGGGGCCACTGGTCAGGTCAAACAGCCTGGCCGACTCCTGTGCTAGCAGTGCCATCAACCGAGCCTCTCGCTCAACCATTGGCACAGCACTTAGATCGATCATGTCGATGAGTGATCGAGCCTGTGGCAGAACGACCTGATATGGCCGGCCTTCGCGCTCCACGAATACCGTCCTGAGTGACTCGTGCCGCATCAAAAGATCGTCCAGCGCGCACTGCAATATCGGCAAACTGAATGCCTCACCGCTCAGGCGAACGGCCGCCGGAATATTGTATTGGGCACTGCCGGATTCGTAGCGATCGAGGAACCACAACCGCTCCTGACCAAAGGACAAAACAGCAGGAAGCATCCGCTCCTTATCCGCCACTCTTGGGATTGTCCCTGCGCCGTTGAAACTCTTCAGCAGATCGATCAATGCCCGCTTGCTGGTCACGATCAGCTCCCGCATAGGCTCGGTCATGGCATCGCTTGGCGCCTGCACCTTGAGCTGGCCAGCAGGGGTGAGTGTGAGCCGTATATTGGCGGCTTCAAGCACACGCAAGATATCCAGCGGCGAACCGTGCGGGCGGTTTGAACCTTCAGCAGGCACAGGGGACTCCAGACAAAAAGAGAATGGCCGACAGGCCAAAAAAACGAGAAATTTGCCAACGCGTAGTTGTCAGCACGCACCAGCAGCGGCGTCAATCACGGATCCGGAGCACGTCAGCTTGATGAGAGATGCGCCTCAAGCGCAATGATTTCAGCGAATGCCGACGCATCGACATTTCCGCCCGACAGGACCACACCTACCGAGGCTCCCGTAAACAATTCGGGAGCAGACATGACCGCCGCCAGCGCAATCGCACCGCTCGGCTCAACGACCAGCTTAAGCTCGGAGAACGCATGGGCAACTGCCTTGCGTACCGTCTCATCATCTGGTCTTAACGATCCACACCGGCCTTCCAAGGCCAATTCAAGCGTGATATCGGCAGGTGCGCGGGCCATGAGCGCGTCACAAATTGACCCTTCGCCCAAGCGGTTTTCGATCTTGCACCCGGCCTCCATGGATCGACGCATGCAGTCGAACCCCTCGGGCTCAACCGCCCATATCCTGGCATTCGAGCGAGCGGCCCGGACGGCCAGCACGGCTCCCGAGAGCAACCCGCCTCCACCGCATGGGATCAGGATGTGATCCAGCTCACTCCCCTGCTCTCGACACTGACGGATCAGTTCGAGCGTTGCCGTTGCCTGGCCACAGATAATGTCCTCATCATCGAAAGGCGGGAACAGCACGCCTTGGGCGTCGTTGCACAAGCGTTGTGCCAGAGCGACTCGATCGGTATGGGTCCGGTCGTAGAAAACAATCTCTGCACCCTGCTCTCTCGCCCGTTCGATCTTGATTGCAGGCGCATCATGGGGCATCACGAGTATCGCTACGAGACCGTGTTGGCGAGCAGCAATCGCCACAGAGACAGCATGATTACCTGAGGAATACGCCACTATCGTAGTGCCGGGTGGCACTGGGCAGGCAAACAACTTGTTCATCACGCCGCGATATTTGAGCGCGCCTCCCCATTGCAGCGAGTCTGCCTTGATGAAGGCGTTACCATGGATCATTCGATCAAGGCTGCTGCTGCGCAGGACCGGCGTCTTCCGGACAACACCCTCAAGTCGCAACTCGGCATCGAAAATATCCTGATTTGAAATCGTCATTCATGCATCCTTGCCAGACTACGCTGCAATACAACCTACCACCGTCAGAATACCCCGACGACATTTCCCCAAGACGTCCGCGACACTCTCATCTGAGCCACCGAGCGGCTTGGCACACAGACAAGCGGGAGCCCGAACGCCGTCGCCATAGGCTCGTTTGCCAGCACCTCCCAGGCAGGAGGGCAGCGACGCCCCAGATGAAACATGCTCAGGGAGGCCGACTCATCTTCGAAGCTGATCGTCACGGGCCTGTTGGACCCTGCCAGCGCTCCAGCCCGAAGTCGGGTGCGCTCCACACAGGCAATGAGTTCACACACTTCCCCATGCACCTTGTCACCGAGTAAACCAAGGGGAAATGACAACCAGGCAACCGGCCCTTCGTAACGGCTTATCAACGCCCAGAACGCGCAAAACGCGATAATTCCATAGAACTGCGGTACATCACCGGGACGCGTGGGAAAGTAGATAGTGCGAACCAGATCTGGTTCTGGCCGATACAACGGTGTTACCAACTGAGCACACTGCTCGACCAATGCCTGAGTCGGAGCACACGAAGGCAGTGTCTTGAGATCCCGACAATACATTGCAGCCATCAACCTGAAAGCCAGCCTGGCCAGATCCGGTTCGGCAACGTCGGCCAACTGTACGTCGAGTTCCTCGCAGGCTGCGATCCAGTCGGGTGTCAACAACGGGCCCATCAACCCTGAGTCCAAAGTGCTTTTCCTATGCTCATCCATTTGCCATGCCTCCAACCTTGGTGTCGGCATCACCAGCGCGGCGCGCCTGGGCATTTAAGCCGCCTGGTGACAGGTCCAGACTCAGTCGTCTTTCAATGCACCTTTCATCGACGCATGCGTGAAGTCCGCATCGGTCAATATCGCACCACGCAGATCCGCGCCCTTCAATGAGGCTTCGATAAACTTGGCGCCTGTCAGGTCTACCCCTGAGAAGTTGGCATTTGCAAGGTTGGCATAACTGAAGTCGACCCCTTTGAGATTGACCTTTCTGAAATCCACATCTGACGCCAGGCACTCCCCCAGATAGGCATTCTCAAAGATCGCCCCATCCAGTGTTTTTCCCTGAACGTTGGTATTGCTCAATCGAGCGCCTTCAAAGTTGGCACCGCGAAGATCAGCCCCACCTAGATTGCAATTGTTCAATGTGCAAAAACTGAAATCGGCGCCGGACAGATCGGCATCCTTGAAGTTGGTCACATTGAACTCGCCGCGCTTGGCACGTGCATCAACAAGAACGGCATTGATGAAGTTTCCACCTTCCAGCGAGACGCCTTCCAGCGTCGCCCCGCGAAGGTCTGCGCCCTGGAAACTGGTCCCGAGAAATTGTCCGCCGGAAAGATTGGCATGAGCGAGCCTTGCCTTCTCGAGCCAGGCGCCGCTGAGGACGGCACCAGAGAAAAGCGCACCCTCCAGATTGGAAGACGACAGATCGGCAAACTTCAGGCTGATGCCATCGAGCACCACCTCAGGAAATTCCATGCCCACTAGATCGAGATTCTCGATCCCCTCTGTATTTGCGCTGCGAATTAGAGCGATAAGATCCGATGCAACAGCAGTCTGATCCTCATCAACACCACGCAGTTTCCTGGTCAATCGACTTGCAGCCATCGCGCCTCCTTGCTCTGATAGAAAAACCTGTGAAGTAAAAAGCCAAAGTAATGTGCAGCGCCATAAAAGACGTATAATTTGCGCGTGCGCAACATGCAGATACTACGGCCAAACCCATGATATCGATGTGACGTTTTCGATTTTTGCACTCCCTGCAATAAGCTTCGTGGGGAGCGCTCAAAGGTCGCGCCGAGTATACTGAGTGTCCACTAAGAAAACAGCCCTCAAGATGGGGGTCCATCCGAACAAGGAAGCCGGCCGTGATTCTTCGCCGCCGTCATTGGCAGTCCACCACTATGTCCTCTAGAACTTCTGTCGGCACGCCACGTCATTCACGCTTGGCGCGCTGGTTTGCATGCGGTTTCGTACTTGTCCTTCTGCTGGTTGGCGGTGCGGCATGGCACCCTTGGGATCAGCGAGCGTCGAACCCTCCAGCATCCGTCGCCGTGACGCGCTCGACCATCGAAACCAGCGTCACTGCCTTAGGCACCTTGCAGCCACATCGGTATGTCGATGTCGGTGCACAGGTGTCGGGACAGATCATGCACTTGCATGCCCAGGCCGGGGATGTCGTGACCAAGGGACAACTGCTGGTTGAGATCGACCCGAGTGTCCAACAAGCCTCGGTTGACGCGGGACGCGCCTCGCTCAAAGCCCAGAAAGCCCAACTGATCGATCAGAACGCGCAGTACTGGCTGGCTACTCAGCGGCATGCGCGCCTTCGGCCATTGGCCAGCGACGGTGCCTCAAGCCTTGACGAACTGCAAGACGCGCAAGCCACGCTCACCTCCTCGGGCGCTCGCATTCAACAGTTGCAAGCGCAGATCACCCAGACTCAAGCCACACTCAAGGCCGATGAGGCGCGACTGGGCTACACCCGCATCTACGCCCCCATGGCTGGCACGGTTGTGTCGGTGGATGCCCGCGAAGGACAGACGCTCAACGCCACCTACCAGACTCCCAACGTGCTGCGCATCGCAGACTTGACGTCCATGACAGTGTGGTCCGAAGTCTCCGAGGCGGATGTGGGAAGAGTCAAACCCGGGATGGCCGCCTACTTCACCACACTCGGCAATGACCAGCGCCGCTGGGAAAGCAAGGTTCGCCAAGTATTGCCCGCGCCGCCTGCTGCAGCGGCAGGTGCTGCCACGGGCACCCCAAGCGCCGCGAACAAGGTGGTGGTGTATACCGTGCTGTTCGACGTCAGCAACACAGATGCCGAACTCATGCCCCAGATGACAGCGCAGGTAACCTTCGTCGAGACCTCGGCCAAGGACGCATTGTCGGTACCTCTTGCCGCGCTGTTTCCGGTAGAGGGCTCTGCTGATCTGTTCCTGGCGCAGGTGGTGAAAGCCGATGGCAACACTGAAACGCGCCAGGTACGTATCGGGACGCGCAATCGCTTTTTCGCTCAGGTCCTCGAGGGACTGCAGCCTGGTGAGCGTGTTGTCACCGGCAGCCTTATCCAAAATGGTGCAAAAGGATGACCTCCATGGATGGGCACCTTGGTAACCGCGCGCAACCGTTGATCGAGCTGCGCGACATACGCAAGACCTATGGCGACTCGCCGAAGCGAAATGCCCAGGGCCTTGCCTGTGCCGAAGTGCTGCGCGGCGTCTCCCTGAAGATATACCCGGGAGAATTTGTCGCCATCGTCGGCGCGTCGGGCTCAGGTAAATCCACCCTGATGCACATTCTCGGCTGCCTGGATAAGCCCAGCTCCGGAGACTATTTATTTGAAGGGCGCGATACCCTTGGCTTGAGCGCCGACGAGCTGGCTCAGCTTCGACGCGACGGCTTTGGCTTCGTGTTTCAGGGCTACCATTTGTTGGCCACCGAAACAGCCAGGGAGAACGTAGAGGTTCCGGCCCTGTACGCCGGGCAATTGCGCGAAAAACGCCGGGAGCAATCCACCAACCTGCTTCAGCGGCTGGGCATGGGTGCACACCTGGCGCATCGCCCCAGCCAATTATCGGGGGGTCAGCAGCAGCGCGTCGCGATTGCCCGCGCCCTGATGAATGGCGGACGTATCATCCTCGCCGACGAACCGACCGGTGCGCTGGACAGCAGCAGCGGAGCAGAAGTGATGGCGCTGCTGCATGAACTGGCCGAAGCGGGCCATACCATTATTCTCGTCACCCATGACCGTGACATCGCCGCACAAGCGCGTCGTATCATTGAAATCCATGACGGCCAAATCGTTGCAGATTCGGGCGACGCACATACACTCGATACCCCACCCAGCGCCTTAGAAACCGAGTCGGCCGCACCTAGCCCGCAGCTCAACGCGACGCGGTCCAGACGAGTGCCGGCCGATCTGGGCGAAATGGCCCGCTCCGCCTGGCGTGTCATGCAAACCAACCGGTTTCGCACCGGATTGACCTTGCTGGGTATCGTGATAGGCATCGCTTCCGTCATCGTCATGCTCGCCGTGGGGAGCGGAACGCAACGCCAGGTCATGGCACAGTTCGAAACCCTGGGCATTCAGACGATGTTTGTGTCGGTCAAGGCGGCCGGCACCCGCACCCAAGGGGCGCCACTGACCCTGGAGGATGCCAAGGCTATCCAGTCGCTGCCTAATGTCGAAGCCGTGGCCCCGTATATCGAAGATCGGGTAGTCGTCAGACGTGGCAATGTGGACCATGTAACCTACGGGGGTGGCGCCACCCCGAGCTTCGCTTCAGTCATGAACTGGAAGATGGCTGAAGGCACGATGATCGATGCGCAGGATGATCGCCGTGTCGAGAAAGTCGCGATGATCGGCCAGACGGTCAAAAAGGCACTTTTCGCGGACGGTTCAAACCCTGTTGGGCAGAACATCCTGGTAGATCAGGTGCCCTTTCAAGTCATCGGCGTCTTTGCCCCCAAGGGCGCCAGCGGTGGCCAGGATCTCGATGATCGTGTCACCGTGCCTTTCTCGGCTGCCGCCGCCCGCTTGTTTGGCCGCCCCAACCCATCCTGGATAGCCGTGAAGATCCGGGACATGGGGCAATCCTGGGAGACCGCCGAAGCCATAGAGGCGCTGCTGGCCGAACAGCGTCATGTGTGGGATGTGCAGGTGTGGAACAGGATCGACGCCATGCAGGCTCAAGCCGCTGCCTCCCAATCCATGACCAGGATGCTCGGGCTGGTGGCGGCAGTCTCCCTGATCGTCGGCGGTATCGGGGTGATGAACGTGATGCTCATGAGTATCCGCGAGCGAATGCGCGAGATCGGCGTGCGCATGGCTACGGGGGCCCGACAGCGCGATATCCTGTACCAATTCCTGACCGAAGCCGTACTGGTTACCTCCATAGGGGGAACCGCCGGTGTGATCATCGGGACGAGCGTGGTTGTGGCCCTGGAGTGGCTGAAGGTACCGGTGGTGCAGTCGCTGGCGGCGTGCGCCAGCGCCTTCGGCTGTGCCGTTCTGACCGGCCTGGTCTTCGGGTTCATGCCGGCGCGAAAAGCAGCCAAGTTGAACCCAGTCAATGCATTGGCCGCGGACTGACGGCCCAGGCCGCTTCAGTCTTGCGCGGCCGTGTAAAGCGTCTGAACATGGGAAAAGCCTAGGCCGAAGCGCTCCAGGTTGCGCCGGCTTTGCGAATTCATCAGCGCAGTCGCCGCCACACCATGACATCCGAACCGACGCGCTGCTGCGATCCTCGCTGCAATCAGAGCAGCGTGACAACCTTGCCCACGAAATGCTTTGGCCGTGGCAGCGGTCCCCAGATAGGCCATGCCGTTGGTGGCAAAATAGACAAGTGCCGCACCCGCCACTCGCCCGTCGATCTGAGCCACGAAAAAACCGGCACGCCCCGACTCGTACAACCCGACGAACGAGGCCAGTGACATCTCGCGCTCCTCAGGTGGGGTATGAAATGCCGCGGCATGGATATCAAGAAACGAGCCCAATTTCGCTACGTCCAACTCTTCGATCTGCACGCCGGGCTTGATCGCTTTCAACTCATCGACCGATGCGGCCATCTGGGCATGAGTCCAACCGCGCATTTTCGTAAGCCGGCACTCTCCGACCTGCAGCGCCTCACCACCCGGCTTGCGGGCGGACACAAGGGGCACAGCGACCTCCCTGCCATCATTTGCAAACCAACGTGCCAGCGCAGCGAAGTGATCTGGCGACTTCACCGCATCGCCGCAAACCCGGTTCAACATCGGGCTTTTGGTCGCCATCACCTTACACCCCGACAACTCCCCCAATTCACGAACACTCGCGCCATAGGGATTTCCAGCCAGGGCAGACAGAGCACGGACGCGTGCAGCGAGGTATTGCCCTTCGCAAAACTCGATTGAGCCCATATCAACAGGAAGAACTGAATTAGTCATGACACTTTCCGGCGGGCAGTGAAGCGTTCATTGAGCAAGATCATCGAGTACCCAGAGGATCTCTTCATCCTCGTCGGCCTGACTTTGAGTATTCTCTGGATCAAGCGCCAACCTCGACTCGATTGACGCGCAAAGCCCTTCGACAGTCCTGAGTTCGAGAATATCCCGAACCCCGATATTCGCGTGACGCCAGTGCGTGTTGATAGCTGCGACGAGCCTCATTGCATCCAGAGAGTTACCGCCCAGCATGAAGAAGTCGTCACGTACTCCCACCGTGTCAAGACCCAGGGCCCTGGACCAGAGCTCACAGAGCCATACCTGAGTCTCACCCACCGGGGGCAGCCGAACCCCATCATCGAGGGTAGCGAGCGCCAGGCTGGGTTCCGGCAAAGCATGTCGATCTATCTTGCCGTTGATTTGCAAAGGCATGGTTTCCAACTCACTCAGAAACCTGGGGACCATGTGCGAAGGCAGCCTGTCGAGCAAGTGGCGTCGCACGCTGACACTGTCAGGCCATGGTCCGCCGAGGGTGTAGTAAGCCGCCAGGTCATGCCCATCTTCCCTTGACCGCGCTACGATCACGACATCCCTGATGCCACTCAACTGGCGCAGACATTCCTCAATCTCGCCCAGCCCCACGCGCATGCCAAGCACCTTGACCTGCGAGTCGCGGCGCCCCAGGTATTCGATTTGCCCGTCGGCTCGCAGCCGCGCCATGTCGCCCGTTCTGAAAAGTCGCTGGCCGGGCACTGTCGAGAAAGGATCAGGCACGAAGCTCCAGGCTGTCGCCGCCGGGTCGGCAAAGTAGCCCAGCGCAAGATTACTCCCCGCCACATACAGCTCACCCCGCGCGCCCTGCGGTAACAGGCTCATGTTCACATCGAGGACATAAGCCCTGACATTCGCCATCGGACGACCAATGGGAACGGGCACGGATACTGGCTGCATCTGATTCACCTCGGCGAACAACACATCACCCGAGACCTCAGTGGAACCGTAGAGGTTGAGCAGCAGGACATGGGGCAGCAAACGCAGAAACTCATTTCGCGTCTGTCCATCCAGCGCCTCGCCACTGACCACGCACAACCTGAGTCCGGCGAACTGCTGGCGCACCGCACCGCCCACCGCCAGTAACACCTTCAACAACGAAGGCACCAGCACAATGCGGGTAATTGCCTTCTGCTGCACCAGTGACAAAAAAGTCAAAGGCTCCTTCAACTGCGCATCGCTGATCAGCACCAAAGGCACGTTACTCAGCAACGGCCCGAAAATCTCAGTGATCGAATCGGTAAAATTAAGCGCCGTTTTCTGGCAGCAGACTTCATCGACTGCGTACGGATACTTTTCCCACATCCATTGAAGACGATTGAGGATGCTACCGTGCAAGCCTGCAACCCCTTTGGGAAGTCCCGTAGAGCCGGACGTGAATATCACATAGGCGAGCTCCCCGCCAACGACTTCAGGGTTGTCCTCGCTATAGCCGCCAAGCTGGTCATCGTCATAGATAACCCACTGCAGCGTGGTGTCGTCGCTGTCGGCAAGCGCGGCAGACGTGATCACCGTTGCTGCGCCGGATTGGCGCAACAGGTGGTCCAGACGCGCCCTCGGATACGCCGGGTCAAGCGGGACATACGCCGCACCACTCTTCAAGACCGCCAGCAATGCAATGATCATCTGCAGGCTGCGCTCCAGCTTGATACCGACCATGCTGCCGGCACCACAGCCGTCTTCGATCAAGCGGTGAGCCAATTGGTTGGCCTTACCGTTGAGCTGGGCGTAAGTCAGCCGAACGTCGCCGTGCTCCACGATTATCGAATCGGCAAACTGACTGGCCTGGCGCTCGAACACCTCATGCAGACGCAACCCTTGCGGATAGGGGCGCGAGGTATCGTTCCAGGCGGTCAATTGAAGCTGTCGCTGCGCGGGAGCGAGCACATCCAAATCACCTAAACGCACACGACACTCCTTTTTTGTCCATATCCATCCTTGACCTCGCCATGCAAGCAACAGGACACAGCACCCCTTAACACTCGGCAATCTGCGCAAGCAGGTGAAGGAAGTTGCTCGACAGGTTGTGCATCGTCTCTTTATGAAACAGCGACGTCTGGTACTCGAAAGACCCTACCAGCCCTTCGGCAGTGTCTTGCATGAAGAGGGAAAAGGGATATTTCGAATACCGGTTGCCATGCCAATTGACCGACGCCACCTGACTTTCAGACACACGCGCGCGCGCCGCATTTTCCGCGGTCCCCTGCATCGAGAATACCACCTGAAAAAGCGGGCCAACGGCTCGCTCTGCGCTGGCTAACTCCATGAGCTTTTCGTAGGGGACATCCTGATGCTCATAGGCCCTGAGCAAGTTCTTTTTAACGACCTTCAACAACCCTGCGAACGTCTCATCGACGGGTATTTGAGTCCTGATAACCAGCATGTTGGTGAACAGTCCGATAACCGGCTCCAACTCCAACCGCCCTCGGCCCGCCACGGGAACGCCGATGCAGATGTCGCTCTGGCCGGAATATTGGTGCAGCACCACATAAAACGCAGTGGCCAGCACCATGAACAAGGTCGCGTCGTTGGCAGCAGCCAACTGTTTCAGGCGGGTTGCCACACGCTCGTCCACAGCAAACGGCAACACAGCACCCGCGCTGTCCGCCATGGCATAAGAGGACAAGTCGAAGGGCAACTCAAGCGGTTCAGGCATTTGCACCAGTTGATCACGCCAGTAGGCCAACTGCCCGGACCAGGATTGGCCGCCCAACTGTTCAGCTTGCCAGCGGGCAAAGTCGCCATATTGCAGCGATAGCGCCGGCAACCCGTGAGCCCTGCCCTCGAGCAGTGCGCGGTAGATCGTCAGCATTTCCTTATACAAGAGCCCAATCGACCACGCATCGAACACAATGTGATGCACAGTCATCAACAGAACAAAATCATCATGACCGCAATGGTAGACATGCGCCCTGATGAGCGGCCCTGTGCGCAAATCGAATGGGCTGGCCACGTCCCGGTCAATACGCTCAAACAGCACCGCGCTACCGGGCTCGGTGGATAGCTGCTGGGTCAGATCTACCAACACAGGCTCGACCGTCAATGCTGGTAAAACCACTTGGCAGAGCTGGGCATCGTGCATATCAAAAACGGTGCGCAGCACTTCATGGCGCTTGATCACTTCGTTGATCGCAAGGCCGAGCGCTGACATATCCAGGGCGGTGTAGAACCGGGTTGCATTGGGCACATTATGAACCGCAGGATCCGATGCAAGCTGATCGAGAAACCAGATACGCTGCTGAGCCAATGACAATGGGATTTTATCTTGGCCTGCGGGACGAGGCTGGATCAGCTGCTTTCTTTTGAATGCACCCTTCGCCAGCATGGCATCCAACAATTGCTTGCGTTGTTCCCGAGCTACGCGGGCGGCCTCCTCGACGCCTGATTCCATCCTTGCCTTCCTTGTACGTTTTATCGACGCAACCACGTTGCCCAGGCCGATGACTGCGCAATCGCAGGCACCGGCGACGCTCACTCATCACTGCACGAGACGGGCCAAGGCCTGCATCAGTGCGCTGTCATCTGCGCGGTCTGTGTTGGCACTCCACATCAGGCTCAAGCCACCGTCAGCCGGCTGAATCGTCAGCCAGGAGGCCTGCCCCACGAAAAATGGTCGGTAGACCTGGGTCGTATCGGGAAACAGCGCCGTGCTGCCCTGTATTTCATCCGAGAAGAGCAGTACACAAAAATCCTGCTCACCCGATTGCTCGGCGCCGACGTTGCCGGGCAATACGCTCATCGGCACAAACCGTGAATGGGACCCCACGATCTGGCCGTCGTCAGCGCGCTTGCACTCCAGTTGATCCGAGGCCCATGACCAGTGCCCCGGAACGTGCTTGCGCAAGACGTCCAGCAACTGCGCAGGCTCGGCGAACGGCAGCCACGCGGTAGCAACCCTCTCAGCGCGGCGCGCAGCAGAAGCTATCCCCCCAGGCGGGACCTGAAGCGGTGCCAGCGTCTCAACTCGCTGCCGAACGGGGCCAGAACGAACAGCGGTTGCGCCCTCTGTCGCCGCGACATAAGCCGCCTGGAAATCCGACAGGTACAGCGCCCACGCACAATCATCAGCCACCATCCCGTGAGTCGTGATCACAAGACTGCTGCCTGCGTTTTCATCATGGGTAAGCACCAGGAAGTTCACCAGTGGGCCACCGGAGCCAGCACGGGCCTTTTCAAGCACTTTGCCCATCGCCGCCGCCGTTACCGCTGCGCGTCGGTCCACAGCGATTTGACTCAGGTCGAGCCACTGCAAGGGCAACCCGGCAGCAGGCATTGGAAAGTCGCGGCGCCAGCGCCCTTCTACTTCCACCAGCGAGCTGCGCAGTGCCGGGTGCTGAATGAACAACTGCAACATCACGCGGCGGAATGCGGCCTTATCCAGGATCAGGCTGGATTCGATCTTGCGTTGCAACCATAAATCCGCAGGCGGCGGGGCCTCAAGCCATTCGGACGCCAAGGCTGGCTCTGTGGATTTATCGCCAACTGCCGGCTTAGATTCCTTGACGACCGCGGCCAACAGGCGCAAAGCATCTTCCTGAACGTTCGCATCGGTGTCGCGAGGAATATGCGAAACGGCCACGACATGCGGAGGCACACCATCGGTGTGCACGGCATTCACCGCCTGTTGCGCCTGCGCCAGCGTCTTGCCGGGCGCCAGCACGCAATAAAGAACCGAAGCCGCTACAGCGTGTCCGGTGCGAGGTGCATAGTTGATACGTCTTAGAATGCCGAGCACAGGTCGCTCGTTCTGGATTGGCGCCAACTCTGCCAACGCCGCTTCACGCTTGAGATGGCCCAAGCGTACCTCCCATGAAGTTGGCACCTCATAATTGGAGTAGCCCTTCTCTTTGCCATGCACGTAGACGCCCACGTCATTGATCAGGCAGTTGGATGAGCAGAAACCGGTATCTTCCGGTTCTTTCCACAAGCTGTCGTGATCGGTCAGGCAGCGATAGATATCTTCCTTCGAAGCATCGGAGTATCTGAAGTAATCAATGAGCGTGATGCGATCAAAGATACTGTCATCCTTGAAACGGGCGCCATTCAAACCGCTGTACGCTTCGACAGTGTGGTAGATCCGTCGCCCATCCTTGAGCCCTTGCTCGATGGTGCCCGAATCGAAAGTGTCCTGTTCGTAGAATTTTTTCAGCCGCTCCTCGACGATCTGCCCTCTGGACAAACCATTGACGATCAGATTGATCCCCTGTTGCTCGGCAAACTCCAGGCTCAGGTCCAGCAATGCCTTGAAGCAGCCCTTACAGACCGTGCTGTGACGGGTGAGGCTCTCGCGGAACACCTCGTGCATGTTTGCATGGGTAAGCGTCGTATGTTCAACACCCAGCTTCTGCGTGATGTTGCTGATGTTGGTCAGTGCCTGCTTTGAGATGAAGCCGTTATCAAAGGTGAACGTATGGACTTTCAACCCCATCTTCAGCAGCTGATAAAGCACATAGGTCGAGTCCTTGCCACCGCTGTACAGCAGGAGGCAATCGTATGGCCCGCGCTTTACGGCGCGGTTTTCGCTGAACACTTCCGACAATTGGGCAGGTGTCCGAAAATAGGCCGCCAGGCGATCCCGATAGGTGTCGTAACGCAGGCACTCGCTACAGACTCCAGCCGCGTCCAGCACGATGCCGTCCACGAAATCGGAAATCCCACAACGCGCACAACGGCAGCCCTTGGGCTGGGACGCCCTCAACAGGACGGCATCAGTCGCCAGCCCTTCGGACTGCATCCGCGAGACCCAAGCGCCAGAGGTCATCGAGGTCGTCGGAAATACAGAGATCAACTCCATTTACGCCCCCTCGTCCATTAGCGCGAACAAGTCGTCGTCCGCACTGGCCTCAAGGAACGCGGTTTCGACCAATTGAGCAAGATGACGAACGGTGGGCGAGTCCAGGAAGTTGCGAATGGATACGCTGACCCCGAACGTCGCCTCGATCCGCGACAGCAACTGCATGGCCAGCAGCGAGTGCCCGCCCTTGGAGAAAAAGCGCGCATCGATGCCCGGTAGTTCGGGCACTTCCAGCAATTCCTGCCACAACTCTGCCACCGCGATCTCCAGAGGCGTCCCGGGCTGAGGACCATCATCACCACTATCGCTTGCCAGCAATTCGACGGCTGGAAGGTTCGCATAGTCGATCTTGCCTGTGACCGTACGCGGCAGAACCGGCATAAGCAGCAAGTGATGGGGCAGCATCACGGCTGAACCCTGTTCCAGCACAAAGCTGCGGACCTGTTCGATATCAGCGCCTTCGGCTATCACGATATAGGCAACCAATTCACTCGTACGCTCAGGCAACTGGCGCTCGACCACGGCAACGTCAGTGACACCAGGGGCCAGACGGATGAGGCTCTCAATTTCAGCCAGCTCAATACGAACGCCGTTGATTTTGACCTGGCGATCACGCCGGCCTACGAACTCGATGTCACCGGAATCCAGCATGCGCCCCAAGTCGCCGGTGCGATACACCAGGTCCAGTGGATCACCACTCAACGGGTTAGGCACAAACACTTCGGCGGTCAGGTCCGGGCGATTGAAGTAACCCAGGCTGCGGTAAGGCGTACGGATGTAGATCTCCCCAACCATGCCAATGCCGCAGGGTTTGTCGCGCGAGTCGATCACCAACGCGCGAGCACCGGGCATCGCCTTGCCCACCGGCACCGATACGCGCGAGTCGGCGTGCATGTCCACACGATGGAACAACTTGACCATGGTCGTTTCGGAAGGGCCATACAGGTTGATCAGCGACACCGTGTCGCCCAATGTTTCCTTGAACACCTGCACGTCCGCGGGAAACAGGACTTCACCCGCGACACACACATGCTGCAGCGACGCAGGGCGCAGGGCGCCGTTCGCCTTGATGGCCTGAAGCAACACGCGCAACACCGACGGCACGCAATGAAGAACGCTTACGTGCGCCTTACCAAGCCAAGTGGCAAAGGCGGCGCCATCACCCACGATCTTGCGAGAGGATGGCACACAGACGGTGCCACCCAATGTGAGTGGCGTGTACAGGTCGCGAAGCACGGCATCAAAAGAAGGCGACGTGATCTGTGAGACACGTACGCCCTCCTCAAGCTGCAGTTCGTCCACTTCCCAGTCGATAAAATGAGCGACCCCCTTGAGTCGACCCAGGATACCTTTGGGTTGACCGGTGGAGCCGGACGTGAAGTAGATGTAGCAAGGCGCATCGGGATCACGCGGGGTGACTTGAAACTGTCCGCAGGAGGTGATCGATAACTGATCGCGCTGAATATTCAAGCGGGGCACTGTAGCCAGCGCGGGGACGGCATCCAACACCCTGGCAGCCTCGGTGTCATGCAGTACCAACTGAGGCTTAACCTGTTCAACGATCTGAGACAAGCGGTGGGGCGACTGGTCCATATCCAACGGCACCATGACTTTGGCGCTGGCCATCAAGCTGATCATCGAGACCGCGGCCCCCATCGCATCGGCGCTCAGAATGAGTACGGCAGCCTCAGTGTCGGTGGCCAACTGCGCCACTTGCTGCTGAATACCTGCAGCCCAATGTCCGAGTTCGCGATAGCTGAGATCCTGGTCTGGCGTGCTGATCGCCACGTGATCGGGCAATGCCGTAATTACCTGGGCGATCGTTTCGGATATGTTCGATGACACTAGATTTCCTCCCTGAAATAGTTGACCAGAAACAGCACGCTAACCGACTTGCCTGCAGACGTGATTGTCCGCCAGAAACGCCTTATCAATGTTTTTTATCCGAGCGACCTTTCACGGGAACTGATAACAAATCTCATTAAAAAGGCCTTGCCTACTCACACGGGATCCCCTCGAAAGCATTCGACTAAACAGAATGTGCGAGTGTTGTGTGAATATGAAGTGACGATGTATGAATAGTTTGTTTCAGTTGATCCTTGCCGCGCAAGCGAAACATAGCGTGACGTCGCTTCGCAGGCACTACTCATCGCACCAAATTCAATAGGTAGTGTTCGCTTCGCACTTAACGTTCAGCGCAGCGACGCCATTAGAAGTTTCTTGCAATGCACGCCTCATTTGCGCTTAGATCTTATCCGTTCATCCGAGCGACGGCATCAAAAATCACTTCACACATCCGCAACTGCTGGTTTGCTTATTGCAAACACAACGCGTTGCGCGTGCGCGTGGTAGCCAATACCCAAGTGGCATCGGATGAACTCGGCAAGCACCGGGAATTCGATCGCCGTGCCGGCCCCAAGCAGCGGGGAGTTTTTGCCACACCCCACTGCACATGAGCGAATCAGGGAGGATTATGCAAAGTACAATCGAATATCGTCGATGGAACCCCGTGACCAATACCGGGGTGACCCTGACTTCTCACCAGCGACCTCTCGATGCCTTTCTCGCAACGATTGGCCAGCCTGGCAGCTTAATGACCTGATGCTTTTTACGTCGGCACCTTGCTGACGTACGACTCGTGTCGGGCGTTATCTCGACCCTGTCTCGCCCATACATCGTCATACGATCAAGGGGAGCGTCATGCCCGTCTCCTCATTCTTGAAATCAGTGCGAAGCAACCTCAGTGAATCGAAATTCGAACATCTTCGATGCCTATCATCTGACCTCGATGCAGGAAGGCATTCTCTTCCACTCTTTGCAGGATGAGGAGGCGAATGAGTACATCGTCCAAGTTTCATGCAAGCTGACCCGGCTGGAAACCGATCGTTGGAGGCGAGCGTGGAACAGTGTGATTGCCCATCATGAAATCCTGCGGGCCGGTTTCAGCTGGAAGAAAGTCAAGCGAGCCGTACAAGTCATTGCCGCCAACGCAGCTCCTGAATGGAACGAGATCGATGCTCGCCTACCGGATGCAACAGCGTTCAACCTGACAGATTTCCTGGCGCAGGATCGGGCCCGAGGTCTCAACCTTTCCAGCGCTCCCCTGATGAGAATGACGCTGGTTCGCCTGAGCGAACACGAGTATCAGTTTGTCTGGACCTATCACCATTTGATCCTCGATGGCTGGTCTGCCCTGATCGTCATGTCAGACGTCATGAAGATGTACCAGCACCCCGTTGAGCAAACGACACGCAACGCGCCCCGGTTCAAGGATTTCGCAAGATGGCTAGAGCACCAGGATGGCAATCGCGCACGCCAGTATTGGTCATCTCTGCTGGCCAATCACAACAGCGCGGGCACAATGCAGTTGCCCGAGCCGTCGCCCCCAGGCGCCACACAGATCACCAAGCAAGTGCGCTTGCTGTCACCTGAGCTCTCACACGCAGTCGAAACGTATGTACGCACCCGGCAAATGACCCTGGCGCACTTCATGCAGTCAATGTGGGCGGTTGCCCTGCATCGCTACAGCAACGCAAGTGAGATCTGCTTTGGTTGGGTAATGTCGGTTCGCCCGCACGACCTTGCACAAGCCTCCGAGATGGTGGGCTTGATGATCGCGACCGTTCCCCTGCTGGTCAGTGTCGAACCGTCGCAAACACTGAAAGACCTCTACACACAAGTCGCGCTGCGCTCTGTAGAAGCGAATGAGTACGGACACCTTTCGCTTGCAGAGATCAAGCGTGTCGCTTCGATAGATCCTCGGCAGGAGCTGTTCGAGTCGGTGATGATTTTCGAGAACCTGCCAACTGCCCTCAAGCCCTCCTCCGAGGGTGAGTTGATGATCGAAGACCGGCGTACTCACTGGCAGACCAACTACCCGTTGTCGCTGATGATCGCCCCCGGGCATAGACTCAAGCTTGAGTTTTCTTTTGACAGTGGCCGCTTTTCCACTGACGGCATCGAGCGAATCCTGGAGCAACTGGAACGCCTCGTATCCAGCGCTCTTCAAGCCCCCCAGACCGTACAGCAACTGCTGGACGGTGCTTCATTCGGCAGCGGCGCCTGCACGGTTGTGCGTGGCCCTGCCCGTGCGGCTCCAGCGACGGGCATCGCCAAGACTATCCTTGCCCTTGCCGACTCGCAGCCCCACCGGATAGCGATAGTGTCAGGGGCTGACGACGACTGCCGACTGACCTATGCACAACTGGCGCAACGCAGCCGCTCGTTCGCGCAGGCGCTGACGCAGGCCGGCATTGAGGCCGGTGATGTCGTGGCGATCCACCTGCCGCGCTCACCTGCATTGGTGGTAGCGATGCTCGGCATCTTGCAATTGAAAGCCACGCTCCTGCCAATTGACCCGATGCTTCCCTTAGCCCGCAAGCATCATATGCTCAAGGCCAGTGGCGCGCGCATCGCTGTCGCCTGGGAACCACCGTCCAATGGTTTCCCCACTATAGCCCTTGATCAGTCGGGGGTGATTTCCAGTATCGGAGCTCCAGCGCTGAACACCCTGCGAGGCGGTGATGAACGCATCGCATACCTGATGTTCACTTCGGGCACCACAGGTATGCCCAAGGCAGTTTCAGTCCCCCATAGCGCCCTGGAGAACGTGCTGCACGCCATGGCATTACACCCAGGCTTCAGTGCCGAAGATGTCATGCTCGCCGTCACCACCGTGTCGTTCGACATCTCGGTACTTGAACTGCTGCTGCCCGTCATGTCCGGAGGACGCCTGGTGATCGCGGCAGAAAACATGGTGCGTGACGCTGATTTGCTGGCCAAGGCTATCGAACAGTTCGACATCACCGTGATGCAAGCGACGCCTACCTCATGGCGCATGCTGTTGGAGAGTGGCTGGCAAGGCCGCTCGTGCTTGCGGGCATGGTGTGGGGGGGAGGCCCTGTCTCGTGATCTCGCTGACCGCCTCCTGGCGTGCACCGCCTCTCTGTGGAATTTATACGGTCCTACCGAAACCACGATCTGGACCATGGTTGCACAGGTCCAGCCTGGCCCCGCGCCAATAGAGCTGGGCCGCCCCATCAGTAACGTCGATTGCTACATCCTCGATCAATGGCTGAGAGCGGTTCCGGATGGCGTGGCCGGCGAGCTGTACTTCGCCGGAGCGTGCCTGGCGCAGGGTTATGCCGGCAATCCAGGTGCAACTGCCAATGCCTTCATCGCAAACCCGATGCCGGACCACCCTGGCCAGCGTATGTACCGCACCGGCGACCTGGCGCGCGTGGACGCGCATGGGCGTATCTGCTTCATTGGCCGCAGTGATACGCAGGTCAAACTACGAGGCGTGCGAATCGAACTCGGAGAAATCGAAGCGTTACTGAGCCAACATCCGCAGGTCAGCGCTGTCGCGGTCAAGGTGGTATCGCTGCAAGGACATGACACGCTTGTTGCCTATGTCGTCAGCGCCGGGTTGAAGCAAGCGGACATTCAGCTCATCGAGTTCCTCAAGCCGCATCTGTCCAGCGCTGCCATTCCTGCAAAATTAGTGCATCTGGATGCACTGCCCGTCAGCAGTAACGGCAAGGTCGATCGGAAAGCCTTGCCCACCCCCCTCGTCAATACCGAAATTGCTGCGACGGGCCCGCGCACACTCTTGCAGGATGCGGTGGGAGAAATCTGGTGCTCCATCCTGGGCGTCGCAACCTTCCAGCGCGACGACAATTTCTTTGCGCTCGGTGGCCACTCGCTCAAGGCCATCTCTCTGATGTCGGCCATCAATAGGACCTGTCACGTTTCACTGCCACTGGCGACCATCTTCGAAAACCCTGGCGCCGGGCAGTTCGTCACAGCTATCGAACAGGCATTGCGCTCGCCCGGCGCCGTACAGGACACCCTGCCGCCGGTAGATCTTGCGCAACTTCAACCCGCATCGGCCACCCAGGAGCGCCTGTATTACGTCACGCAGATATCCCCGGCGAACCATCCTTACCAGTTGAGTGCCGCTGTTCGCTTCGAAGGCTCAGTGGACTTGCTGGCGCTGCGCCAGGCCGTGGAAACATTGCAACAACGCAACGCTATCCTGAGGACGACATTCGTCAAGCAAGGCGACAGCCTTAAGCAAAAGGTGTTCGGACTCCCGACAGTGGCGCTGGAAGTCATCGACTTGCGCGACGCTGCGCCGAACGAACTGGAGCGCCGGATGCGCTCGGAAATCAGTGGCCCACTGCTGCTCGAAGAGCGCGTGCCGGTTCGCTGCATTTTTATGGAGCAGACAGCCAGCGCCACCCTGCTGCTGATCATCCATCACATCCTTGTAGATGAATGGTCCTTGAAGTTGCTGATTGACGATCTGGGCAGATGCTATGAAGCGGCAATAGACCCTGCGCTCGCACTACCCGATACAGTGCGTCCCGAATTCGCCCAATATGCAGCGCTGGAACAGCAACACGTGCGCGAAGGCCATTTCAACGAAGCCCTCAGATACTGGAGCCGACACCTGAGCGGTGTACGCCCGACGACACTGGCGTTGCGCCGACCACGGCCGGCAGTACCCAGTTTTGTGGGCGGGCATCACACCCTGACGATCTCGCCGGCCACCATGACTCGCCTGGGAACCGTAGCCACCTTGGCCTCCGCGACCCGCTTTGCTGCGCTGATGAGTGCTTTCAGCGTCCTGCTGCACCTTTACCACGCGGATAAAGACATCTGTCTGGGCACGATGGATGCCGGTCGCGATGAGCCATGGCTCGAATCCGTCGTGGGGCCACTCTCACGCCCGCTGGTGATGCGTATACCCGTCTGCCCCGATGATTCATTCAAGACTTTGCTGGCGACCGTACAACAGGTATTCCTCGATGCGCATCGTCACCGGGCCGTACCTTTCCAGCAGTTGGTCCAGCGCCTGGATCGCCATGACGGTATCAGTCAGCTGTTCAGAATCATGATTGTCATGCAAAACATGCCAGCGCCCGGATGCCATATCGCCGGCATCCCCATCAAGACGCAGGCAGTGGATAGCGCCACCGCAGAGACCGACTTGCTGATCGAGATGTTCGAACTCGATCGCGGCCTGACCTTACGCTTCACCTATGACACTGACCTGTTCGACCTGGTAGACATTGAAACTTTTGCCCAACGGTTCCAGCGCTTGCTGGACGTTGTGGTCGATGACGCCAACGTACAGATCGCCAGCATCGATTTACGCCATGGCGAAGATCAACGCATGGCCAATGTGTTCAACGAACGGTGGACCACCTCATGAGCAAGCAGCCTGAACAATCCCTGAGCCAACGTTTCCAGGACCTCACACCGCATCAGCGGCAAATACTGGTTGAGGCCATGCGTGCCAAGGCGAAAACCGCCATTGCGCCCATACCGCGCTATGACCACAGCGCCTTCATCCCCCAGTCATACACTCAGCGCAGGCTGTGGTTTCTGTTTCGCATCACACCTGACAGTGCGATGTACAACATGCCGGAGTGCGCACGACTGACCGGCCCCATCGAGCTGGAACACTTCAACGGCGCATTCAATGATGTGCTCGAGCGCCATTCCAGCCTGCGTACGGTCTTTACCGATACCGAGCACGGCCCCGCACAGACGATCCTGCCGGTCACGAACCAGGCCGTAGAAGTCGTCCAGGCCCCCTTCGCCGAAGGCGACCCCAACAGGGAGGAGCGGGTGACGCAGATGCTCACCGACCTATCCAATCGCTCCTTTGATCTGGAGAACGGACCGCTGGTTCGAATGACCTTGATCCGCGTTGGCGAGCACTTGCATTACCTGGTGGTGAACATGCACCACATCATCAGTGATGGTTGGTCAACAGGGGTATTCGTCGCCGACTTCAGCGAATGCTATCGAGCGCGCGTGGAAAACCGTCCCCACCGGTTGAAACCGCTGGCCATCGAGTTCGCCGACTTCGTACGCTGGCAACAAGAACACATGACGAGCGCAAGGCTGGACACGCTGCGCAGGTTCTGGCGTGACCGCCTTGCCGGCGTCGAGCCACTACGCTTGCCCTTTGACCGGACGCCGACTTCGGCGGTCACTGACCGCGGGGGGTACCGCTACGTACACTTCGACGCCCAAACCACTGCACGCCTCAAGGTGTTGGCCGAGCAATGGGGCGCCACGGTATTCATGGCGCTGCTCGCCGCCTTCAAAGGTCTTCTGCACCTCTACTCAATGCAGGAAGACATCACCGTCGGCGTGCCGGTCGCCGGGCGCACCCACCCCAGCACGGAAGACCTGATCGGCTTTTTCGCCAATACCGCCGTCATCCGTACAAACCTGGGTGGAAGCCCGACGTTCAAGGAACTGACGGAACGCGTGCGCAATTCATCGTTGGACGCATTCGAACAGGAAGACACACCCGTCGAAATGCTGGTGGAAATGCTACAGCCAGAGCGCCCACCGGGGCGCAACCCGCTGTTCCAAGTGATGTTCATCCTGCAAAACACCCGCAAGCCTGCCCTGTCATTGCCACAGATAGATATCAAGCTATTGGCGGCAGGCAGTACTTCGGTGAAGTTCGACATGCTGTTCGAGTTTGCCGAGAGCGGCGAAGGCCTCACCGGCTGGCTGGGTTATCGAATGGACCTGTTTGACGAAGGCACCATGACGCGTTTTGCCGATGCGTTCACAAAACTGGTTTTGGCCGTCTGCGAGTTTCCCGACAAACCCTTGAATCAGATCGATATACCCACGAACCCTCCTCTGGAGGCCCAGGATTTCAATGACGATCTGGAGATCATTCCGCAGATTCGTCGTCCCCGCTTTGGTTGATCGTCATGTGTGGAATAGCAGGTTTCATTGATCTCTCGGGAAGACACCCGGCAGACGCAAACGTATTGGCAGCAATGCTTGACAAGATTTGGCACCGTGGACCGGACGGCACCGGGACCTATATCAACGGTCCCGTGGCAATGGGCATGCGCAGGCTCTCGATTATCGACGCTCAAGGCAGCGCGCAACCGCTGTTCAATGAGAGCGGCGACATCATCCTTGTCGGCAATGGCGAAATCTTCAACTACCGCGAGCTGCGCCAGCAACTCCAGGCGCGCGGCCATTGCTTCAAGACCGAAGGAGACCTGGAGGTCGTGGTGCACCTGTACGAGGAAATGGGCACCTCATTCGTGCATCAGCTCAACGGGCAGTTTTCCCTGGCGCTCTTCGACAAACGTACCCAGGCGCTGCACATCGTTCGCGACCATTTCGGCATCACTCCGGTGCACTATGGGGTCTTTGATGGCGTGCTGGTGTTCGCTTCGGAAATCAAGGCGATGCTGTGCCACCCGGCGGTGCCCCGTCGCGTGGACCTGGCCGGCCTTGACCAGATTCTCTGCTTTCCAGGCCTGACCAGTCCCCGCTCGATGTTCAAGGGCATCAGCGCTTTGCCGCCAGGCCATTGCCTGAGCGTGACAAATCAGAAAGTGACCGCCACCCGTTACTGGGACTTGAATTACCCCGCCGATGGCGTGGCCGAAAACGTCATGACCGAAGACGAGGCCGTCGAAGAGTTCAGCTACCGGTTCAAGAATGCCGTGGCGCTGAGACTGCGCGCGGACACGCCGGTGGGTGTCTATCTCAGCGGCGGGCTCGACTCATCGATTGTCGCCGCCGTCATGCGTGAGCTCCAACCGGATAGAAGCATTCCTTCCTTCTCGATCACTTTTCCCGACTCGACATTGATCGACGAGCGCAAGTACCAGCGCCTGGTTGCTCAGACCTTGAAATTCGATCATCACGAAATCGCCTTTTCCCGCGAGCAGATCGCCTCTCGGCTCAGAGACTCCGTATGGCACTCTGAATGCCCGATCAAGGAAACCTACAACACCTGCACCATGGCGCTCGCTGAAGCCGCCAGGGCCAGCGGAGTCCCCGTGGTCCTGGGCGGAGAAGGTGCCGATGAACTGCTGGGCGGATATCCCGGCTATCGATTCGACCAGTTCGCCGCGAGCAACCCAAGCATGGCCTCGCCCGAGGAGCAGGTGGCCAACCAGCGGCTGTGGGGCGCGCCGGACATTCGCTATGAACGCCAATACGGTCAGTTCAGCCAGTGGCGACGCAACCTGTTCTCCGCCGATGCACTGCATGAACTGGGCGAACAGGGCTGCCTGGGCGCACCTATCCTGGACATTGAGCAGCTCAAGGGCCGCCATCGGCTGCACCAGCGCTCCTACATCGACGTCAAAGCGCGTCTTGGCGATCACCTGTTGGGCGATCATGGCGACCGGATGAACATGGCGTACTCGATTGAAGGCCGATATCCATTTCTTGATCGCTCGCTGTGCGACTTTCTCATCAAAGTACCGCCGTCCTTGAAACTGCGTGGCCTGGAAGAAAAATACCTGCTTAAACAGGCCGCCAAGGGCCTGGTTCCAGAGCGCATCCTCAACCGCGAAAAATTTGGGTTCCGGGCGCCAGGCAGCCCCTATCTGCTCAGCCTCAACGAGCCCTGGATCGAAGAATTGCTGGCACCGGAAACGCTCAAGCGCCAGGGTTATCTCAATGTCGAGTGGATCACCCGAATGATCGATGACAGCCGCAAGACCGGGCGGACCCTGAACCCTCATATCGAAGATGACGCGGTGCTGCTGGCCTTGACCTTCGGCATTTTCCTCGACCTCTTCGACATGCCGAACCTATAGGGAACGCACCACCCGATGAATTTCCAGACCAACACATTTGACGGCCTGTCTACCCTGGGTGAAATCCTCACATGGCGTGCCGTGCACGATGCCGATAAGCCGGCCTTTCGCTTTCTCGACAAGGATGGCCAGGAGCGAACACAGCTGGACTATGCCCAGCTGTATCAACGCTGCGCAGATGTCGCCAGCGCACTGCAAGGATGTGGAACGCGCGCAGGTGATCGCGTCGTCGTTTCGTGCTCCAGCCCGGCCGATTTCGTCTGCGCGTTCCTGGGCACGTCCCTGCTGGGTGCCATCCCAGTTCCTGCGCCCGTCAACCGGGGACGCCGCCGTGAGCGGATCAATGCCATTGTCGCCGATTGCTCGCCGACGGCATGGATCATGGACGCCAGCACGGCGACCACCCCGAGCGTCATCCACCCTGAAATCAACCTGCTGACAATGGCCGATGTAGAACCTGGCCAAGGTTTTACCACCGCCAGCGTACCGGCCACCCAAGCTGCCTTCTTGCAGTACACCTCAGGCTCCACGGGGCAACCCAAGGGGGTGATCGTCACGCATGAGGGCTGGCTGGCCAACGCACGCATGATTCGCGCCGCGTTCGGGCATGACGCCCGCAGTCGCTTTGCCAACTGGCTTCCACTGTTTCACGACATGGGCTTGGTGGGCACGGTACTGCAGCCGCTTTTTCTCGGTGCCGAATCCATCCTGCTACCCACGGCGGGCTTTGTTGAACAGCCATCTCGATGGCTGCAGATGGTTTCCGACTATCGCGCACACACCAGCGGTGCGCCTGATTCGGCCTACCTGCTATGCGCGCGCGACACTGAGGCGCGAGCCCTGCGCAACATCGATCTGAGCGCCTGGAAAGTCGCCTTCAACGGCGCCGAGCCTGTGCGCGCGACCACCTTGCAAGCCTTTGCAGACGCCTTCAGCAACGTCGGTTTCCGTCAAGAATCATTCCTGCCCTGCTATGGCCTGGCAGAAGCGACACTGTTGTGCTCCGGAAAGAGTCGTGACAGCGTGCCGCGCCAAGTTCACCTGTCTCAAGCGGCCATGCGCACAGATCGGCTGGTGACTGTTTCGCCGCACGATGAAGACGCCAAGACCCTGGTTTCCCTCGGCCCTCCCGTCTGCGACATTGCCATTGCCCAGGTCGACACCGATGCCGCCGTGCTACCCGGCCAGATTGGTGAAGTATGCCTCCGTGGGCCGAACATCACCCCTGGATACTGGCCGCAAGATCGCGATGACCTGTCGAATTATCACACCTCACACGACCACCGCTTTCTGCGCACCGGCGATCTGGGTTGCCTGATCGATGGTGAGCTGTTTATCGTCGGGCGCCAGAAAGACCTGTTGATCATCGCCGGGAGCAATCATCACTCCCAGGATATCGAAGAGACCGTGCGCGCTGCCCATGCCCTACTGACACCTGGGCTCGGCGCGGCCCTGGCGCTGAGCCCGGAGGAAATGCAGGCGGCGTTCGGTATCGAGTCCGCGGAGCGAGAAACCAACGACAGCGTGGTGGTCGTACATGAGGTCGGCCGACATACCCCGGCGGATCAGATCGACATCGCCATGCTTGCGCTACGGCAGGCCATCGCGCAAGAACACGGTATCGCCGTCGCCGCTGTCGTGATCGTTCACCAAGGTGGCGTGGAGCTCACCACCAGCGGCAAGGTCCGGCGGGCACAGATGCGCCATCAGTTGGTTCATCAGCAACTGAAAATGCTCGCACGCTGGACTCGCCCTGCCGAACAGCCTGCCGAGCCAACCTCTACCGCGCTTGAAGCCCTGAGGCTGGCGTACCGTCGACAGGCACCTGAGGCCATGATCGAAGCGCTTTGCCAGCTATGTGGGTACTGGGCAACCTCAACTAACCCAATTGTTGCGCAAACCCCACTGACAGACCTCGGTTTACCCAGCTTGCATGCCATGCGGTTGCTCTCGTGCATCCGCGCACAAACCGGCGTAAGGCTGCCCATGGGCTTGCTCTATGGCAACGCCACTGTTCTGGATCTGGCCACCACCCTTCAGTCCACCCGCGCGATGCCTGCCGAGGCGCCTGCCGCGCCCAGCCCGCTGCCGTTATCTGTGCATGCGGAACAAAAGCTCGGGCCGGATTCCCAGGCTATATGGATACGCCGCAAAGAAATCGGCGATGCCGCGTTTTTGCTGGCCTTTCAGGTCCGATGCAAGGCGTCACATTCAACGACACTGATCGCAGCGGCCCGTGCGTTGCCCCTGCGCCATAGGGCCTTGGCCCGCAGGTTCGCGGAACAGGCTGGCATTGCCGTGATACTCGAGCAACCTCAAGCGCAACCGGCAGAGCTGCATCTGACGGGTGTACATGACGAAGCCCAGTGGCGCGATGAGCTCTCCAACGCACTTGAAACGCCCATGGACCTGGAGCAAGGTGCACTCCGGTTGGTCCATGGCGAACAATCCGGTGGCATATACAGCGTACTGGTCATGGTGCATCACATCGTCGCGGACTTTACTTCATTGGCGCTCCTGGCCAACGACCTGCTCAACACCCTGACGCCGCAGCCGCACGAGCCATCGCCCCTGGAGGTTCGCCCAGCGTTGGCCCGCTCTCGCGACGAATCGGACAGCCGCGACGAAACGTACTGGGTGGACAACCTGCGTGACTGCACCTGGAGCACTTTCCCTACAGACTTTCACAACTTACCGGACTATCGACATCCGCCCCATGAGGCATCTGTTTCGGTGCCTTCGACAGCGGTGTACCAGCGTGCCAGCGATTGGGGGCACACTCCCTTCGCCGTATTGCTGACGGCGTACGCCATCACACTCTGGCGCTACTCGCCAGACAACGATGTCGTCATTGCCGTGCCCATCTCGGTTCGCGATGACGCCCAGGACCCGACCAGCGTCGATTACCAGGTGAACCCACTGCCACTCAGGCTCTCACTGAACGAGCGAATGAGCCATGTCGACGCGGTGAAAGCCGTCGGCCAGGCGATCTTTTCTGCAATCGATCACCGCTCGCTGACACTCGGTCCGATCCTGAGTGCATTGCGCCGCAGTGGCCACGCTCACCAATCACTGGTGCTGGACAAGGCGGCCATTCATCTGTCATTGCCGCCCGGCTTGTCCCACGAGTGGGCAGGCCTGGGTTTGCGCAACAGCCATACGTCGATCGAGGCTGGGCCTTATTCACTGTCTGCGCTGCCCGTCACGCGGCTTGAACAAACCGTCGAACTGATTTCAGCCGAGTGTGCGGGCACGCTGCACGCGCTGCTCCGCCTGGACGCTGACGTGTTATCCAAGGCCAGCGCCGAGCGCTTTGCCGCTCGCGTATCCGAATGCCTGCAACACCTCGTCGATGCGCCGGAAGAACTCATCAGTCCACATATCCCGCGTTCGGCCAGCGACACCCACAATGCCCTGGTATGGGGCCAACCCGCCTCCCAGGCAACCAACTCGACCTGCCTGCATACGCAGATTGATCATTGGGTGCGCAACACGCCACAGAACACCGCCCTGCTGCTTGGCACTCGGTCCTGTAGCTATGAACAACTCGATGCCATGGCCGCGCGCATCCGTGACCAGATCCTCGGGGCAACCCATGGAAGGCACAACCCACGTATAGGCCTGCTGATAAAAGATCCGGTTTTGCAGGTGGCAGCCCTGCTCGGCACCTTGCAGGCGGGCGGGATCGCCATGGCACTCAACCACCAGGCGCCCGAAGATTATCTGGGCGCACGGATTGCAGCGGCCAATCCGGCACTGTTGCTGACCGATGGCGACCAGCCCCCTCTTCTGGGGCACCGTTGCACTGCCCTGGTCGATGTCACGGTACCCGGCGATAGGCCCCAATCTCCACGCTGTAGAGAGGTCGATAGCACAGCGCCCGCCTACCTGGTATTCACCTCCGGTTCAACCGGCACACCCAAGGGTATCGAGCAAAGCCACGCGGCCTTCTACCGGTTCCTCAAGTGGCAGGCCCACGCCTTGTCCATTCAGCCAGGCACCCGGGTGGCACAAGTCGCAGTGGCCGGCTTCGATGTCAGCTTCTGCGAAATACTCGGCGCCCTCTGTTTTGGTGCAACCCTTTGCTTGCCCAATCGCGATACCGATCTGGCGCCGGGTAATTTCATGGCCTGGCTCGAGCGTGACCGTATCCACTGCGTACAGCTCATTTCATCGTTCGTCAGCGAAGTGCTGCGCTTCAGCCCGGGCCCATGGCCTTCGCACCTGCGCACCCTGGCCAATGTCGGTGAGGCACTGACGCCAGCACTGGCGAGCGAGATCCTGGGGCGCAGCCAGGCGCCGCTGGACCTGCTGAACCTCTATGGTCCCAGCGAGGTCGTCGCCGCCACCTACCATCATGTGACAGCAATGGACCTTCGCCGCCCCAAGATCCCGGTAGGTCGTCCGATCCATGAACGCACGTTGCTGGTTCTGAACAATGAAGGTGAACCTGTGCCCGTGGGCATCGAAGGTGATATCTGGGTAGAGACGTGGGACATGCCCCAGGACTACGCTTTTGGCGCGCCCGCCGTCGGCAACGGTTTCGTGCGCAAACCTGACCCTGTGCGCGCTATCAAAGGGCGTTACCGCACCGGTGACTGTGGGCGCTGGTTGAGCGACGGTGTGCTGGAGCTGGCGGGCCGTCGGGACAATCAGGTGAAGCTGCGAGGTGTGCGTATCGAACTGGGCGAGGTGGAAGCGGCCCTGCTACGTCATGAACACGTCGAGCAGTGTCTGGTCACCCTTGACCGCGAAGAAGGCGCCGATGCGACATTGATCGCCCTGGTGGTCGGCAGCACTGCGCTGGATGCCACCGAGTTGCGCCGCTTCTGCCTCGAAGCGCTGCCGCATACCCACGTTCCTGGCGAGTTGCGCCGGGTGTCCAGCCTGCCGCGGCTGCTCAACGGCAAACTGGACCGCACGCGACTGGAACGAACCAAGCGATCGGTCACACCACCGACGTCTGCCACCACCAAGCTCAGTGCCAACGAACGCTTGATGATTGAGATCTGGAGCAGTTTTTTCCCTGAGGAAACGATTGATATCACCAGCAACTTCTTTGCAGTGGGAGGCAACTCGATCATTGCCATGCAACTGCTCAACGAAGTGATGCGGCGCACAGGCACTCAAGTTGCAATTGGCGAGTTCCTTGCCAATCCAACCGTGGAAGCGTTGGCCAGCAAAACGTTCAGCGCTTGCGCCGCAGCCAACGCCGCCCTGACGTAGGCCGGCGCTCTTGCTGCGCCCGACATTGATCGCGGCGCAGCAAAGGCCCTGTTACCCTTCGCGATACGGCACTTTTACAGGCGTGCGGCTATCAACCAACTTGCCGGACTCCATCACCAGGATCTGATCAGCGATATCGAAATAACGATCGTCGTGACTGATGATCACGACCGCCTTGTCCCGCGCGCGTAACGACGGAAGAATCTTGCGATAGAAAACCTCCTTGAAGGCAGGATCCTGGTCGGCCGCCCATTCATCGAAGACATACAGCGATCGATCCTCCATCAGCGCAACCATCAAGGCCAGACGTTTGCGTTGACCGTCAGAGAGAGCCAGGGTCGAAAACTGCCCATCCTCGATAGAGACTTTGTCTTCCAGCCCCAGGTCGACAAGGTGCATGCGCGCTTGCGCCAGGACGCGGTCGTCCAACGGACACAGCAGACGCTCGAACAGGTGGTAGTCGGAATAGATAGCCGAGACCTCCTGACGAAAACTCTCTCGAGACCTATCGGTCACGGGGTGCTCGCCAAAATGAATCCTGCCCTTCATGGGTAGATAATGCAGCGAGATCATTTTGCACAACGTGGATTTTCCAGAGCCATTGCCACCCACGATGAAGGTCAATTGCCCGCGCCTGATTTCAAAACCCACCGGGCCGACGCTGAAACCATCCTTGCGCGAGCTGCGAGGATGCTCGTAGACCAAGTCCTCGAATGTAATATGGCGCCAGGGTTGTACCGCCTCAAGGGCATTTTGGGAGGGGTCCTCGGACAGCTCCGCGAACACGCGCTCCATACTGGCGACGGCGCTCTTGGCCATCGCGATCGGTGCGATCACATCCATGATCACCGCCACGGGGCCGGATACATAGAGCAGCGCCATCACGATACCGACCAACTCTGTGGTGCTCACCGCGTGATAGTTGATAAATACGAAGGCGACCACGCCGATCACGAAGAAACTCAGCAGGTCGCCATAGGCATTGGCGGCAACCAGCGTGGTGTAGGTCGCTTTGTCCGACTGCAGCAAATCCCGCTCATGGCCCATGACGACTTCATCCAGATAAGTGCGTCGGCTTGCCGAGTTGAGCTTGAGCTCCTTCGCGCCATACACCAGCCCTGTAATGGACTCCTGGAGTTTGCCGAATATCTGGCGCGATTTGCGAAAACTGCGGGTGCTCAAGAACACCGGCACCTGGTGGGTGACCACGCCGAACAGAATGGCCTGGAGCACAAAAACAAACGCTGGACCATTGAGAAAAGCGAGAAAACCCAATATCCCCAGCAGGGTCACGCAGTTCATCAGCAGGTCAGGCAGCAGTTGCCCGCCGAGGATGATGCGCTTGACGTCTTCGGTCATTGTCGCCATCAACCGTGGCGCGCCCACACGCTCAAGATTGTGCAGGTCTGCCGAGAGGATTCGCGCATACAAACGGCTGCGCAGGCTCACGGTCATTTCCACCGAAATGCGCGTCAACATCACCCGTGAGGCCGTGCGAGCCACTAGAATGAAAAGGCACAAGGCGAGGAACACCGCCGCCAGCCTGTGATCCGCAATTTCGATGGAAAACAGCGTAAAGGGTTGGCTGTCCGCAACAGTCTCCCCTTCGCCTGCGCCGCGCAGGCTGCTCAGCACAATCGGTATGAGAAAGGCATAGCACACGCCTGCCAGGCACCCTAGTACCACGGCGGCAAAGAGTCGGTTGGGCGCCTGGCGCCCGAATTCACTGATCAGCATGTCGATTACCGTTGTTGCAGCATGGGTTTCAAGCCAGATGGCTTATCTGGCAGAGGGCTCGGCATCGTCGAGTTTCACGTAATGACCTTGCTCGAAAGGCACCACCATGTCGGCGTAGTGCGGGCTCAATACGTTTCCAGACTGCCCTGTGGAGTTCATGTAGACGTGCTCGCTGTGCTCAGGGCCCATTTGCATGATCTGGCGGAAGCCGGCACCGGAGTATTTGAGGTAGCCCTCGGAATTCTTGAACACCGAATAGGCGATGTTGATGGTGTCCGTCGAGCCCGGTGTGCCGACCTTGCGTTCGAATAACGCATTGAGCGGTTTAACATTGCTGAAGGGAATATGCTCATAAAACGCACGCTGGATCTCACCCCACTTCCAGTTGCTCATGTCATCGCCCTTCAGCTTACCGAGTTCATCCAGAGCTGCGTCCAGCGAACGTGACAGCGCATCGGCGCACGGTAGCGGCGACTGTGCCTGATCACACCAGGGGCTGGCAGGTTCAGTCAGCGAAGCGTACAAATCATCCGTCGTGGTACGCGCCATCAATGCGTTCAAATAGGTGTTATGACCCTTGGAGTTCCACGGTGCCTTGATTCTTTGGCCGTACAACTGGGTGGCAAGATGGCGCATCCACACATTGAAGATCGACGCCGCCTGGCTGTCCATGGCCATCTGGCCGTCCCACTGTTCAATGTACTTCAGGGCCGACTGCTGACGCGCCGTTCGGCCCTCGACCTTTTTCAGTACGGCCTGCATCTTGACTGCAGGCAAGCTCAGCACATCCAGCTGAATCTTCTGATGGGATTCAATGCCTATCCCTGTCCCGTTTGCTTTGTACAGGTCCAGCAACTGGGTAATGCGTTGCGCGCGCCCCGGCGGCGCCCAGTCGTTGGAAATGAAATACGGGTACTCGGGCCCTACTACCCGGTTATTGGCCGACACCAGGTAGCCGCTGGGCGGGTTGTAGCTGCGGGGCATTTCGCTTGCAGGGATGTATCCCTTCCATGCATAGGCGTCTGTTTCGCCGGCAACGGGCAAGCTTCCCTCGCCTTGCTGGCGAATCGGGATTCGCCCTGCCCCCAGGTAGCCGATATTACCCTTGGTATCTGCATACAGGAAATTCATCGCCGGGGACACGAACAAGGCCAGGGCCGACTGAAACGTCGCCCAATCCTGGGCGTAGTTCAGTTTCAGCAACGCCTCATACGTCGTGTCCCCGGGATCCAGGGCCACCCAACGCAACGATGCGGTTGCGTCCAGCGCCGTTTCGCTGTCAGTAATCACGGGGCCATGGCGGGTGGAGCGCACCCGGATGTCTACCGGCTGGAGCGGCGGGCGCAAACTGGACGGGAAATCCGACCGCACTTGAATACTTTCCGTTCGACTCGCAAAGTTTTCCCAGTGACCGTTACTCAAGTACTGCCCGGGCCTGCGTGTATCGGTGGTTTCGAAATACAGGTCCTGCACATCCGCCGTCATGCTGGTCGCCGCCCAAGCCAGGTCCGCATTACGCCCGAGCACCACGATGGGAAGCCCCACCAGACTCATGCCAGAACTCCTCAAGCGTGAGCCTTTGAGCACGACCGGATACCACCACGATGGCATGCTCAGCCCCAGGTGCGGATCATTGGCGAGAATTGCATGCCCGTCTGTGGACAATCGCCCTGCCACAGCCCAGGCATTGCTACCCAGCCATTTGCCACCCAAATGCAATTCATCCTGAACGCTCTGCGTAAGCCCCATGACCGATGTCAAGGCCTTCGCCCTGGCTTGCGCCTGGGTGTCCACGATAACGGGTTGCCCCTGGCCGCGATCCCGATAGAGGAAGGTCATCTCCTCTTTGGAAAGGTACTGGTTGCTGATGTAGCGCTCGATTTCTTCACTGAAGTTGCCCGACAGGTTCAAGGAGAACACTTTGATCCAGGCCAATGAGTCTGCAGGCGTCCAGGGCTCCGGCTTGATGCCCAGCGCAGTGAACTCCACCGGCAACGTGGGATGGCTGCCAATCCAGGCATTGATGCCCTCGGCATAGGCGTCAAGCGAATCCCGGGCTTCGGCGCTCAGGGCGGGCACGGCCGCCTGAGCGGCCCGGTACAGCCCCAATGTCCGGAACCAGGCGTCCTGCTTGAGCATGCCTTGCCCGAACAGCTCACTCAAGCGTCCCTGGGCAATGCGCCGCTGTCGCTCAAGCTGCCATAAACGGTCTTGAGCGTGGGCATAGCCCAGGGCATAGAAGACCTCTCGATCATTACCAGCTTCGATATGCGGCACTCCCTGTTCGTCACGCAGGATATGCGCCACAGGGTTGCTCGAAACGTCGCCCTGCAACAGCTGCGTGTCCTGCTCGGGAAGCGCCGAGCGCAATTGATGAACGATCAGCCCCAACACGACCAGCAATGGAATGACGATGATCAAGATGACGCGCGTCAACAGTGGAAATTTCTTGCTCAAGAACTGAATCCTTTCATATCAATGCCTATGACCCGGTGGTCTTCAGGACACCATGCAAACCTTGGGAAGCGCTCACCGGTCATGCACAATGCGCCAATGCGTTCCAAACACTGCGCGGGACAGGTCCACCATAGGCTGCACCTCCCACGCTTTTTCATGACACCCTGATGGATGAATCTTGTGACCCCATCGTACAGTTCTTCTCCCTGGCTCATACATCCAGTGCCTGCAGTACGTAGCCGACAGCTGTATTGCTTCCCCTACGCGGGCGGCAGCGCATCGAGCTTCGCCAACTGGCAAAAGCACCTGGGCGCCCTTGCCGATGTTTACGGCGTACAACTGCCAGGCCGAGGAACGCGGTTCTCGGAGCCCCCGCTGGTCAGCATGGATCACGTCGTGACCCCCTTGGCCGAATGCATCGCACAGGACGTCAGAGGCCCGTTCTTTTTCTTTGGCCATAGCCTGGGCGCTCTGGTGGCATTCGAAGTCAGCCGAAAGCTGCAGGCTTGGGGCTTGCCACCAGAGAAACTGTTTGTCTCTGGCTGTAATGCACCACCACTCTTCAATCTGGACCGAGGCACGATGGCTCTGGATGACCACTCGCTGACCATATGGCTGCGAAAAAACAATGGCACCCCCACCGACGTCCTTGAAAATCGCGAGTTCATGGAGTTGCTCATCCCCCTTATCCGCGCCGACCTGCACATGGCTCGCAGCTACACCTACCGCCCAGGCCCTGCGTTGCAGTGCCCGATCATCGTGTTGAACGGAACCGGGGATTTTCAGGTCAGCCCTGATAAAACCAACCGCTGGGCTGAAGAAACAGCGAGCCCGTGCCGCACCCACAGCTTTGAAGGTGACCACTTTTTCATCAACACCCAGCTGGATGCGGTCATCGCCTGCCTGAAACGGGAAATGGCCACAAGCACCTGAGCGCGCACCTGTACTCAGCGCTCCCAGGCGCCTCAGCTTGACCAGGACAGATTGGGAATATGAAAACCCGGGATCTCCATGGCTGTACCGGCCTTGGTCGCCGCTTCGAGCACCAGGCTCGCCACGGCCAGATCCAGTACGCCCAGGCCGAACGGTGAAAACACTCGAGGTCTGGAGAAATCCGGTTGCAGCGTGCCGCTCGCCAGATCGGCAAACGTACCGGCGACAAATGCCCTGGAACCCAATTGTTGCTCGGCCAGGTGCAACGAGGTATTTGCCTTCATACTGTGTTCCACATCATCGGTAATGTTCTGCACAGAGGCGATGACTTCCGGTGCCAGGTCACGCAAGGACAAATGCAGCACTGTCGGCGCCTGTGCAAACACACCGGCATCGTGAACATAGGGCGTGGCAGCAGTGGTGGCAAACACCACCAGATCCGCGTCGCGGCAAGCCTGCTCCAGGTCTACCGCGCGTTGGGCAGATGTGCATTTGCCCTCCAGCCAGCCACAGAATCGGTCGGCGCTATCAGCGTGATGGTCATGCACCACAACCTCCCCCAGTGACCAGTTGCGGCCGATGAGGTACTCGACCACATGCCGTGCAATCAAGCCGGCCCCCACAATCGCCAGACGCTGACTGCTACGGCCACGTCCAGACAACCTCTCGGCCGCCAGCACTGCCGAAGCCGCCGTGCGATGTGCACTGATCTGTGAGGCTTCCAGGCAGGCCCTTGGAAACCCGGTCGTGTAGTCGTTGAGAACCAGCACGGCAGAAGCCCGGGGCAGGTCCAATGCGGCGTTGGTCGGAAAGCTGGAGATCCATTTAAGCCCGGCGCAATCGAACGCACCTCCCAGGTAAGCTGGCAACGCGATAATGCGCGCCGAAGGCTTTTCGGCAAACCGCAGGAAGTAACTGTCCGGGTTCTCGGACTGGCCCTGCGCATGCAACAGATAGGCCTGCTCGACAACCTCGGCGATCGCATCGTGGGCGCGGGCCAGGACGTCGGTCACGGCGACACCCGGAACCAGGGTGAATGAAGGGGTAACGTTCAAAAAACATGCTCCTTGAATAAAAATTCAGTAACCGGTCGGCAACGCGCCGTAATGGTCGATGACCCAGTCATCGTCATAAATGGTATCCAGGTACTTGTCACCGGTATCCGGAGCGATCACAACCACGGTCTGCCCGTCCTGGAACTGCGACTCAAGTGCACGCACCGCAGCCAACACCGTGCCTGAAGAACCACCCAGCAGCAGACTGTAATTGCGGGCAATGTGCCGACAGGCCCGTATGGTCTCCCGTTCCTCAACCTGTATGACCTGATCTGGCAAAGTGGTATCCAACAACTCAGGCACTCGGCCGCCTCCCAGCCCGGGGATCCTGCGAACTCCCGCCGGCCCGCCGAAAATCACGGAACCAACGGGATCGACGGCAACCAGGCGGGTAGAGGGCGACTCGCGGCGAAATACCTCGGCGCACCCCATGAACGTGCCAGAGGTGCCGACCCCCAACACCAGCCAGTCGGGACGTGGGATGTGCGCCAGGATTTCACGCGCCGTTTCCCGGGCATGCACCCCTTTGTTTGCCGGGTTTGCATACTGGTTTAACCACAGGCAATCGGGCTCTTCGAGCACTATCTGCCGTACCCTGGCAATTCGGGCACCCACAAAACCTTCAACCGGGTGAGGTTCAGACACCGAGACTATCTGCGCGCCATAGGCACGCATTGCCAACAGGTTGCTGCGCGACATGGATGGATCGGTGGCACAAATGAAACGGTAACCGCGCTGCTGACATGCGCAACTGAGGGCCACGCCTAGGTTGCCGGAGGACGACTCCACAATAGTGGTTTTGCCCGGCACTGCCCCTCCCAGCCTTTCGGCGTCATCGAGCAACGCGAGCGCGGTCTTGATCTTGATGGACCCGGTGATGTTGAAGCCCTCGAGCTTGGCAATCACTCGTGCACGCTCGCTGAACCCCTCAAGCTCATAAAACAGATCGCGAAAGATCAGGTCTTGGGGCTGCCTTGCCAACTTCCGGGGAGCGGCTGCCGATAGTCTGCTCATAGCAACATTCATTATTGACTGATCTCTGAAATTGCAGCGCCAAGATCTTCAATGGCGACTGAGTCGAAGCGGTCGGATACCCGCTCCTGAGTGGTGTCGTCACGGCCTTCAAGGATATCCAGCGCCTTGGTCAATTGAGACTCGAACGCCCGGGCGACTTCAAGCACCCGCTCTCGTGAGATCCGTGCCAGGTCAAGTGTCCAGTGCAGCTCTACCGCCTGCTCACGCACCAGGACATCCAGTTGTACCGCGCAAGGGTTGACACTCATACTGTCGCGAACCGTTCCGCCGCCCGCCTCGATGAAGCTGAGTGGGCCTGGAACACCACCGGCCCGGGAAACGCGGCCGAAATAGTTGAACGCGATTTCCGCAGGTGGCAACTCTGACAAAGCCTGACGCATCGAAGCGTCAGGGCTGAAATGCTTGAGCACGCCGAAACCGACCTGATGCCTTTTGGCGAACCGTATCTGCTCCAGCAGCCCCTCAATTTGCCGATCCACATTCGCATGCTCGTTGACGCGCAGGCGCATGGGGTACTCCGTCGCAAACCAGCCAACGGTCTGGCTCAGGTCCAGCTCATCAAACAGATCCCGGCCATGCCCCTCCATGAGGACGATCACATCGTTGTTGCCAAACCGCTGTTTCAATCCAAGGATCAAGGCGGTCAATAACACCTCTTCGACGCTGGCACCTGCCAGGCGCGGCGCTGGCTGGGTCAAACGGTGAGCGCTGTGCGAGTCGATCATCGTGGTGATGATCGCGGTACCCGCCGGTTCGCCTCCTGGCGATCCGGCAATCGGATGAGCCTGGCCCACACGCGCCTGCTCCACCCAAAATGGCCATTGGTCACGCAGTACTTGGGACTCCGCCAGGGCGATATGACGCTCTACCCACTCCCTGTAGCTCGCGCCTTTGCTCGGTAACATCGGTGAACGCTGCGCCGCCAGAGCCTGGAGCAAGTGCGACAGTTGATCCACGATAATCCGCCACGACACCGCATCAATCACCAAATGGTGTGCCACCAGCAATATCTTGCAGGTGCCGCCATCGCCAGCCGGTTGTACGGCCACTCGCATAATCGGTCCGTGCTCGAGCGAAAGGCCCGCGTTGAGTTGGGCTTCAGCAGCCTGGAAGGCTTCAGTGTTGTCATGAGCGATAAGCGTCAACGGAATATCCGGACACTCTGCCACCGGCGAATACACCTGATGCCAGCGCCCGTGCTCATTGACGAAACGCATGCGCAGCGCGTCGTTGCGATGCAGCAGATGCCGCAAGGCGTCGCGCAAGAGCGGCTCGTTGAGCGCTTCGCTACAGTGCAGCACGACGGCCTGGTTCCAATGGTTGATGTTCGCGTGCCCCGCGACAAAAAAATCCATTTGGTTGGGCGCCAGCGCAAAGTCACCGTGAAGCGGCTCGTCTCGATTGTCCTCACTGAACTGCCCGATAGTGGCAGCGGCCAGGTCGCCAATGGTCTGATGACGAAACACTTGCCGAGTCTTAAGTTTCAGGCCCTGCTTGGCCGCCATCGAAACCATTTGGATTGCCAGAATCGAATCGCCGCCCAACGCAAAGAAGTTGGCTCGAATGCCTACCCGTTTGACGCCGAGCAACTCCCCCCAGATCTGGCACAGAATGCGCTCGGCTTGGGTACGAGGCTCATCAAGCGGGGTTTCTTCTTGTACCAACTGCACTTTCGGCAACGCTCGCCGGTTGACTTTGCCGTTGCGCAGCAGTGGAAAGTCGTCCAATACAACCAGGGTTCCAGGCACCATATAGCTAGGTAGGCGCTCAGCCAGTTTTTCCCGCAGCCGTTGCAATAGGACCTGTTGGGCACGGTTACGCAGGGGATTGCTCGACAACGCGATGGCATCGGTATCAATGTCTTCCACGACCGGCCAGGAGATTTCCTGGCGACTGACCAGCAGATCGAACCCGAAGGCTGCTTGGCTGACGGAACTGAACCCCGTCTGCACCACATAGCCTTGCACAGCGAGCTCGTGAATCAGCTCATCGGGGCAGACCCTCGTCGGCATCGCCAACAGACGCATCTGCTCACGCAGTTCACCGACAGTCCTGAGCGATTCATTGGCGGCCAGGCAACTGGCCGCTCGGCACTCAGCCTCCAGCCGCAGATTCGGAACGCCCGTGATCAGCAGAGTCTCGACGCGACTGTCACGCAGTCGCTGCACAATCCCCGATCCCGCCACGTCCTGCCAAGTGACGCTGTCGATCACGTTGCTGGCGCGCGTATCCAGCATCAGCACGATATCCAGTCTGTAACGCACCAACTCGTTGTCAAACGGCCCGCGCTTGAGCCACTTGCGCACCCCGACAGGTCGACCGTCGAGGCCACTTTCGGCCAGCAGCCCGTTGAAGAAACGATTGGACAGCAATAGCTCCTTGTCGCGGGTGATCGCTACACGCGTGCGCTCCGCCAACTCGGCCAACGACAACTCATCCTCACTGCCGGTCAACTGCACTGCTTGGTGGAACGGTTCGAGCATTTCCAGTGCACGGATGTCACCCAGGAATATATGACCGCCCTTCACCAACTTGCGGCTGGCCGCCTCCAATACATTGCGCAGGTACGACTCACCTGGGAAGTACTGGACCACCGAGTTGAGGATGATGCAGTCAAACCCTGTCTCGTCGATAAGCTCGAGTTCATGGGCCGCGCATTGGCTGACCTCCACGTGGTCCCAATCCGGATGTCGCTCGGCCAGCGACACTTGCAATTGGGAAATGACCACTGCAGACAAGTCGATCCCGCGATAACGCTCGCAGCCCTCAGCGAGCCGGAACAGCAGCATGCCGGTACCGCAGCCGATCTCCAGAATTCTGCGCGGCTTCAATGACTGGATCCGCTCGACGGTCTGGTCCAGCCAGGAACGCATCTGCTGCGCGGGGATAGCGTCGGAGGTGAAACTATCTACCCAGCCTCGGGTATCGAAAGTCGGGTCAATCGGCGCTTGTGGGTGTGCCGGCTCAACCGCACGCTCATCACCGTCCTGATAGTAAAATTCGTAGATCGACTGCCATTCCGCAGTGCGATCATGGTTGGCATGATCGGCGATGAAGGCCTCCACTTGCGGCCAGTCTGCGGCCACGTAACCGACCAATCGCGTGTGCGTTTCCCCCGCCGCAATCACGACACTCTGGCGTACCAGGGCATCTTCATTGAGCACCGCTTCGACCTCACCCAACTCGATACGGCATCCACGGATCTTGACCTGATTGTCGACGCGTCCGAGAAACTCGAGCACGCCATCGGGGCGCCAGCGTGCCAGATCACCGGTCCGGTACAGCCCATACGGGCTGCCCGCATTGAAAGGGTCTTCGAGGAACTGCCGCTGGGTCGCTTGCGGGTTGTTCAGATACCCCGCGCCCACGGCGATGCCAGTGACACATAACTCGCCGGCAGCCCCCATTGGCACGATGTTCAGGTGCTCGTCCACCAGGTAGATGCGTACGTTACCGACCGGACGCCCGATAGGAATGGATACGGCATCGACCTCCGGCATGTGCGTGATGACGTGATGGGTCACATCATCCGAACATTCTGCCGGGCCATAGGCGTTCATTAGCGGAATATTCGGGAACACCACAAACCAGCGACGACACAGCGCCACGGTCAACGGCTCGCCAGTGGAGATCAGCCAACGCAGCTTCGCAAACAGCGTCGACGCACCGGCCGCACTGGCGGCGGTGATCGCCAAGTCGAGGAAGCTGGGCACCACCTGCAAGACGGTGACCGCCTCATGGTCGATGGCATCGATGAGCGCACGGGGGTTTTGCGCCATTTCATCATCGTAGATCCGCACACGCCCACCAACGACCAGCGCCGACAACATCTGCCACACGCAGATATCGAAGGTCTGCGGTGCTGTCTGTGCTACGCAGTCCCCGGCCTGCAACGACAGGTCGCTGATCTTGGCCCACAGGTGATTCATCATGCCGCGGTGCTGCACGATAGCCCCTTTGGGCCTGCCGGTGGAGCCAGACGTGAACATCACATACGCTGCAGCGTCAGCAACATCCTCATTAGGTTTGATGTCCTCCCCCCCCGCGAGGGGCACCACCAAGCGAACAGGCAGGTCGATAATCCCGACTTCCTGGCCTGCCTGGCGCGCCACCAAGCAGGCATCACCAACGCTGGGCGTCAGGTCATCGGTACACAGCACATGCCTGACGCTCGACTCCAGCAACAATTCACCAATGCGTCGCGATGGCCAGTTGGGGTCCAGCGGCAGGTAAACCGCCGACACTCGCCATAACGCCAGCATCGACACCAGCAATGGCACATCTCGATGGCAGATAACGGCCACCACGTCACCGGACTGCACACCCTCCGTCCGCAAACGCAGCGCAAGCAAACGGGCCTGCTCGTCCAGTTCGAGGTAGCTCAAGGCGCCCGATTCGCCTACCACGGCTTGGGCATCGGGAGTACGCGTCACCCAATCGGCAAAGATCTCAAGAAACGACCGTTGCTCCCACGCCACCGCTGTCTGGTTAAACTGATTAAGCAGGCGGTCTTTTTCGGCGTCGCCAATGATATCGATCTGGCTGATAGGTCGGCCAGGCTCGAGCAACACGCCCTGCAGCAACCGCAACAAACAATCAAGCAGTCGGTCGACCGTCTCGACTTTGTACAGCTGGTTGTTATAGATGGCCTGCAACGTCAGGCCCTGGCTGGTTCTGTGGGCGTTGAATTCCAGATCCAGGCGCGCAATGCCAATGTCGAACGGCAAGGGCTTGAGTGTCAATTGCGACAGGCTGTCCACCGTGAAATCGAACGTCTCTTGCAGGGTGAAAGCAACCTGGAAAATCGGGTTCCTGAACACCTCCCGTTGTGGGCTGAGATCGTTGACGATCATCTGGAACGGCAGGTCCTGGTGATCGTAGGCATCCAGTGCAGTGCCATGCACACGCGCCAGGAGCTGCGCGAACGACGGGTCTGCCGACAGATCGCAACGGATCGCCAGTTGGTTGACCAGCAACCCGCCCAGCTCCTGGGTGTCAGGCGACAAGCGATTGGCACTGTCCGAACCTACAACGATGTCGGTACGACCCGACATGCGCATCAACACAACAGCCAGTGCTGAAACCAACAGAATATGAGTCGAAGTACCTTGCTGCACTGCCAGTTCGTCGAGCGCCTTCAGCAGCGGCTGTACGATGAACAGGCTGGTAATCGCGCCCTGATTGTCCAGAGCATGGGACCGCGAGTAATCCAGGGGCAGTTCGAACGGAACCGGCAGGTCCGCCAGCTGTTCCCGCCAATATCGCAACTGTTCCGACTTGAGCGCCGGCGCCAAATGGTCCTGCTGGCGACGAACGAACTCAGAGTATGTCAACGCAAGCGGTGGGAGCGCGCGCTCCGGCTCGGCGTACTTGGCCGCTATCTCGCGCATGAACAACGCCAGTGACCAGCCATCGGAAACGATATGGTGCACCACCAGCAGCAACTGGTAGTGCTCCTCCCCCAAACGGGTGACCAGCATACGCAGCAAAGGCCCTTGCTCCAGATCGAAGCCCTTGCGCGCCACCTCACGCGCCAGGGCGATACCCGCGTCGATGCGCTGGGATTGGTCGAGCTCGCGCAGGTCGACCGTTTCGAAATCAAAAGCGCACGACTGCACATACCTGACGCGGCCAACGCCATGCTCTTCGAAGAAGCGGCTGCGCAGGCACTCATGCCGAGCGATAACGCACTCGACCGCTGCGCGTACACGCTCGATCGATAGGGAGCCACAGGCCTCCACCAACATCGCATCGTTATACGCCATCGACTGCGGCGCCAACTGCACCATCGCCCACAAGCTGCTTTGGGAGAAGCTCAGCGGATGAACTGAATGAGGCTGCTCTACAGTGGCCGTGCGAGCCTCCAGCGTCACCGGCGCCTGCTGCGAAATCCAGCGAGTCAACGCTTCGACCGTGGCGTTTTCGAAGACAGTGCGCACCGTGACATCGACGCTCAGTGCTTCGCTCAAATGTTTGGCGAACAACATCGCCTTCAATGAGTTGCCACCGGAACGAAAGAAATGCGCATCCGCACTGGCTGGCGCCGCACCCAATGTTCGCGCCCATAGCTGTGAAATGCGTGTGCTCAGTGCCGTTTCCGGTGCTGGCTCGATAACCGGCACGGTGGAGGCCGACGATGTGCCAACCAGACTGAGAATGCCGGACGCATCCAGCTTGCCATTCGGCGTACGCGGCAGGCGCGGCATCACGAGAAAACGGACGGGCACCATACCCAGCGGCAGGTGATCCAGGGCGAAATGCCGCAGCGCGTCCTCCGACAGCACTTGACCGGTGGCCGGCACGATGGCGGCAACCAACTGATCAGCTTCCAGTACCACGGCACAGTCGGCAACCGCCGGATGGGTCATCAAGACATGCTCAATCTCACCGGGTTCGATACGTTGGCCCATGATCTTGAGCTGCCGGTCCTTGCGGCCGAGAAACTTGATCTTGCCATCGGCCAGTCGCATACCGATGTCACCGGTGCGATACAGCCGCCCCTGGTTCGGCACCAGACCGTCGACGAATGCGGTGGCGGTCAGTGGCGCATTGTTCCAGTAACCATTGGCCAAGCAGGCACCGGCGATGTGAATCTCCCCTGGTTCCTCGTCCCGCACCGGCTGACCCTCGTCATCCAGGACATGCAAGCTGCTGTTGCTCAACGGTTGCCCCAACGTCAGCACTGCATCGCTTAACTCGCTGCCGCTGACCCAGATGGTCGCTTCCGTAGGCCCATACATGTGTAGGACTCTCGACGGCCCTTCCCGGCGCAGGCGTTGAGCCAGGGTTTCAGGCAAGACTTCCCCGCCTACCAGCAGTACGTCGAGACTGCGCAGAGCACGGCCTGTACGCGGGTTGGCCATCAGTTCGCGCAGTAGGGTCGGTGTGCATTGGAAGTGCGTGACACCATGGCGCTCAATCAGCGCGGCGAGGGAATGGTCGTCACTCACTGAGGCGATCTCACCGGCCCTGGCCCGCACTTCGTCGAGACGCTCAAGGTTCTCAAGCACCTGGTTGGCATCGATCCCGAAGTCAATCAGGCACGCCAGCTCATCCACACCGCGTCGATGGAGATCGCGTGCGCGCTCGACGCACTCCTCGACAGAACCGATGAGGCTGGCGCTTTCCAGATAGCGCTGAACCGCCTGCTCCAACAGCGCGTCACGCGCACGGGAGTCACCCTCGCGCCCCGTCGCCGGGCTGGCCAGATTCATCGCCCCATCAAGGTATTGACGCAATGGGCCACCGGCGACATCCAGCGCCTGTTGCGCAGAGGTACCTACATAGCTATGGAGCATCAAGGCCACATGAGTTTTCTCGCGGGAGGCACGACGGTAACTCGCGATGTTCTCCGTGAGCCCTTCGACATCCTGAGCCAACAAGTGCGTCAGTACGCCGAAACCGGAATAACCCGCCAGTTCAAACGTTTCACGACCGCCGGCGGCGGAAAGCCAGATAGGCAGTTGGGCCTGAACCGGTCTAGGCAGGGTACTGACCGATCGCGTCGAACCATCACTGTCACGAACCGAAACAGCCTCACCCCGCCAAAGACGTGTGAGTACATCGATCCCCTCCTCCATGCTCTGGCGTCGTTGCGCATGCGGCTCTCTGGCCAGGACAAAATCGTCAGGATGCCAGCCCGAGCCGATGGACAAACCCACACGACCGGAGGAAAGCTGGTCCACCATCGCCCAATCTTCAGCCACTCGCACGGGATCATGCAAAGGCATTACCAGGCTGCCCGCACGAATCTGCAGACGCTGGGTGACCATGGCCAGCGCTGCACTGGTTATGGATGGGTTGGGGAATGGCCCACCAAAAGCGTTGAAATGCCGCTCGGGAGTCCAGATTGCGTTAAAGCCCATCGCGTCGGCGCGCCGGGCAGACTCAAGCAGAAGCCGATAAGCGTCGTCAGGCGCTTCACTGGCAAAGAAAAACAAACTCATGTCCGGGCCGGACCGCGGGTTCTTCCTGCCAGATGAAACACTTGGCAGCAACGCTTGAGTATCGTCATGAAGGACAACGGTGTGGCCTTCAGTCAACGGAAACAGCAGTTCGAGCAGCGAAATATCAAACCCGACACTGGTCCCCGACAGCCACACTGACGCAGAGTCAGATGACAAGAGATCGCTCATCGCCGCGCAGAAACTCGACAGGCTGGCTTGCGAAACCGCGACGCCCTTGGGTTTACCCGTCGAGCCCGATGTATAGGAAAGATAGGCCAAGCCCTCGGCCTTACTCAGGGACACGTCCAGAGCCGCCAGATCGGCAGAGACCTGTGTCATTTCAATCAGGTCGGCACACGGGGTTGCTTCAGGCAATAGTGTGCGCCCCCGCAGGTCCGTCAGTACCAGGCTGGGTTGTGAGTCCTCCAGGATCAGCCTCAGGCGAGCAGGCGGCTGGTTAGTCGCCAATGGCACATACACCGCCCCGCAACGCATGGTCGCCAGCATGGCGATGACGAACGCCGGTGTCATTGTCGCGCACAGCCCCACCCGGTCCCCCGGCATTACCCCCTGACTGCGCAAGCGTTGGGCACAAGCCTGTACGCGCTGCGCGAGCTCGGCAAACGATACGTGCGTATTGCGATGTATCAGCGCATTAGAGCCGGGGCTGAGCGTCGCGCGCGATACAATCGCGCGTTCTACCGTGAAATCGGCATGCGCTTGTACATCGCTGCTGTCCCGGAGCTTCAGATCACTGTGGTGTGCATAGGGAGTCTCTGCGATGGAAGACAGGGCACGTTCGTAGCACTCACTGAGCTTCATCAACAGCGTCTCATCCACCACACTTCGGTCGACGGCCAGTGATGCCTTGACTTCCTCAGTGAAGGGTTCCACCCAGAAATTCGCCACCAGTTTGAAGCTCGAAGCCTCATGTCCGGACAGCTTGAGCAGCTCCACTCCATGTTCTTGCTTGAGCTTGCGGGCAATGTAGTAGTTGGTGAAATAGAACAGCGTTTCGCTGATCGCATCCCCGCCAGCCAGGGTTTTGATTTCGGCGAACGGCAGGCGTCGATAAACGAGCAAGTCACGCTCGCGGGAAACGACACGGCGGGCCAAGTCTATCCAGCTTTCGTCTTCCAGCTGGATTCGGACCGGAATGCTATTGATGAACAGGCCGACCATACGATCGCCGTCCAGGGTTTCGGGCCGACCGTTGACTACAATCGATGACGCACAGTCGTCCTGCTGGCGAAGAAGGGCCATTACCTTCAAGTGGACGGCAAACAAAAGGCTCTTGAGGGGCAGGTCGTTGTCCTGCGCGATTTGCTTCAGTCGCTCTGCCACCGGGGTAGGCAGCGATATAGGATGTACATGGACACCCTGTTTCACTGCCACGGCACGGGGCAGCGGCACGAACCGATAACCTTCAAGTTCTTTGCGCCAGAACTCGCGGGCGACGGGGTCGGCGATGGTGGCTTGTTCCAGCTTGACGAACTCTGCGTATCGGGCCTTGGGGGCTGGCGTAGGGAGCGTGTCGGCAAGCAGTGCAAAATACAGCTCGAACAGTTCTGTGAGGATGACCACATCGCTCCAGCCATCGATCAGCGCATGATGGAAACTCATGGTCAACTGCACCGTTCCATCACCACGGATGTGCAGCATCAAGCGCATCATCGGCAGGGCTTCGATATCGAAACGACGACTCTTTTCCTCAGCCATGTACCGTTCAACGACGGCCGACTGCTGCTCAAGCGACAGCTGGCTGATATCTTCGACAATCAGCATGTCCGGCCCATGGGGGTGAACCAGTTGCAGCGGCTGGCTGTACGACACCAAGTCGAACGTAGTACGCAGGACTTCGTAGTTTTGCACAAGCTGGCGCGCCGCCAGAGTCAGTAGCGCCACATCCGGCGCAAATCGCAGATGGTAGCTGAATATGTCGTGGTACAGCGCATCGCTGCCGCCGTGTTCGTTGTGGTAGACCATTGCCAGCTGCAATGTGGCCATTGGATAGGCATCTTCAAGCCCCTGGGGCAGCCGGCGCATATCCTGTTCGTCAAGCAGTGCAAAGCGCTCCACGGGTTGTTCAGGGCTTACCTTTTGAGCTTGGCAGGCTTGGGCAAGGGCTTGAATCGTGCGGTTGGCAAACACCTCGGCGACCGTGATTTCCACGCCCTGCAGACGAGCTTCACCGACCAACGCAATACTGCGTATCGAATCGCCCCCCAAACTGAAAAAGTCTTCATCGGTACCGACATCGGTCAGCCCCAGGGTTCGGCACCAGACATCCACCAGAAGGCTCTCCAAGGGCGTGACGGGCCGAGTCTTGCTTTCGACTGCGCCGACCTTGAGCGAGTCGATGTGCGCCATTGCCAGCAATGCCTCGCGATCGAGTTTTCCGTGACGCGTCAGTGGAAAGCCGGCAACCGCTACGATCTGCCCCGGCACCATGGCCGCGGGCAAATGCTCCATGAGACAAGCCTGCATACCGAGCAAATCAGGCAGGTCAGAATTACCCGGGACCACATATGCCTTGAGCGTCTCACTGGCCCCTTCGCTGATTTTCATCACCGCCGCTGCACTGATTCGGCAATGCGCCAACAGCAAGGCTTCAATTTCCCCTGGCTCGATACGCACACCGTTGACCTTCATTTGCGCATCAATCCGGCCAACCAACTCAATTTCGCCACTGGCCCGCACCCGTCCCAGGTCTCCTGTACGGTAGAAGCGCTGTGGCGTGTCAAACCAGGGCAGCGTCACGAACGACCTTTGCGTCAATTCGGGCAGGTTACGATAGCCACGACCGACACCCCTGCCGCCAATACAAATTTCACCGAACACATCGGACGGCACCGGGTTCCCCTGGGAATCCAACACCAGAATATGCGTGTAGTCGACGGGCATACCAATCGGCACATGCCCCATGCGAACATCGTCACGGGTCGCCTCGTGACAAATCGAACCCACCACGGTTTCCGTCGGCCCGTACTCGTTGAAAATTCTTGTGGTGACACCGTCGGCCAGCCAAGGCGCAATGACATCCCAGTGCAACATTTCACCGCCAACTACCAGGCTATGTACTGCACCCTTGAAATGCTTCTCGGGGAGGATTTCATTGATCAATTGCAAGTACGAAGGGGTTGCCTTGAGCAGGGTCAAGTTCCCGGCGATCAACTCATCACGCACAGTTTCAATCTGCGCTCCAGCACCGTTGACCGCATCGTCTTCGATGAGGATCACCGTCTGCCCGACCAGCAAGGGGCCGAGCAAGGCAGTCAGGGTCAGGTCAAAGGTCACTGGCGATTGAACGACAGCCCCACGCCCCTTATCGAGTTCATAAGCATGAGCGGCGTACTGGAGGTAATTGGACAATCCACCGTGAGTCAGTTCGACGCCCTTGGGCTGTCCGGTGGAACCCGAGGTGTAGAGCACATACGCCAAGTCATCCGGCTCGAGCAGCACCGGCTCGTCTTGGGCTGCGGGGTCAACCGGCAAGGCCTCATCCTGTACCAAGACACAGCGGCGGTTCGCCAATGCCGGATGTTCGTGCCTTGTCGGGTCGACCATGACCAACGCCACTTCGGCATTATCAAGCACGTAACCCAAGCGTCGGGCCGGCGCGCTGATATCGAGCGGCAGAAACACGCCGCCCATGCGCATCACCGCCACCATTGCGGCGATCAGCTCCGGCGAGCGTGGCATCATCAACGCGATGACGTCACCTCGTCGGCCACCCGCGGCCTCGAGCTGCACGCGCATGCCACTCGCCACGGCATCAAGGGTTTTGTAACTCCAGGCTTGCCCGCCGCAACGCAAAGCAATCCGCTCGCTGGCCCAGCCCAAGGTGCGTTGCAACAACAGGGGAAATGGCAGGTATTGAGTAGATGCCGGCCCCGACACTTGCATCTGCGCAGCGAGCTGCTTCGGGTCTGCAGTCAGAGGCATCTGCAAAGCGATCGCATCGGGCTGTTGCAGGATGGTCGCCAAAATCGCGGAGTAACCCTGGACTATATGCTCAAGCAATTGCACGTCATACAACGACGGGTCGGCGCTGATATTCACTTGCAGGGATGTGCCTGAATCCACACATGAAAGGACCAATGGCACGCCGGATGCCGAATATTGCAACTCGCCGACTTCAATGCTGACCCGTCCGATCTCGATCCTCTTCTCGATCCGGGTATATAAGAACGAGTAGTTGCACGCCTGTGCCGGGAGCATGAAGGTCGTAACATCCACGGGCTCGCAGATATCCAGGTGCACCTGGCGCACCACGTCCTGGAACGACACCTGCTCTTCGACCGATACACACTGGACCCTCGGCATCGAATACGGCCCGACGCCCGCGCTGTCGCCGACCACTGTTCGAACGTCGGTGCAGACCTCCACCGAGATAGCATGAACGGTGTTCATGCGGGCCACCAATGAAGCCCATGCGGCGAGCAGGACCGCCTCCACGCAAGCGTCCGGAAACAATGAGACCAGGGGTTCCCTCGCGACCTTCAGTTGCATCGAGCAGCGTGCCGGACGCTGCCCAACCCTGGTCGGTACGGAGGTTTCGCCAGAAGGCATCGACGTCAACAACCAGCCCGCGACGTCAGCAAAGGGGATTCTGTGGACTTCGGGCAGAGCGTCGATTCGCCGTGCCACATCCTCAAGAATCATGACGAGGCTGGCGGTATCGACCACCTCGGCGCGGTGGTGCAGTGACACATGAATCAGACCGTCCGGTGCGACCGCAAGCACCGCACCGCCTTGAAGCCAATGCTGATTCGCAGTGTTTCGCTCGGCCTCTCCCACTTGTTCGTGGAAACCACGCAACCACTCTTCACTGTCCACTGCCTCCAGCGACAACGAGACGATGCAGGGTGCCGCCGATTCGTCCACAGCGAGCAGGGGCTCGGAAAACCCTTCCGGCACTTCAAGCCTGGAACGCAACCCCTGGTGCAGATCCCAGACGGTCAGCAGATGCGCATGCAGCTGTTTAAGGTCGCTACTGGCCCCTTGAATGCGAGCATATGCACTTACCGTGGACACTTGATCGTCCCCGGTTTGCTGGTCGACCGCCCAGAAATGCACTTGATGAGGCGCAGGCTCGAAATGTGACGCCATGTATAAATTCCCTTTTATCTGGTCTTGCTCAGTGACGCGAACCACCTGCCATGCTGACGAGTATTCGTCGAGGTGGGGTGTAGGTTTCGCGGCCGTGAGCCATAAGTCGGTTATCCAGCAACAGAATGTCACCCTGCTGCCAGTCGAAATGCACGGCATTGCGCCGGTAGGTATCACGGATTATTTCAATCCACGAGTCGGGTATGGGCTCGCCATCACCGAAGAATGTCGAGGTTGCCATCCCATCGGGATCATGATCCTGGAAGTGTCGGCGCAGCATCTCTGGCAAAGCCGCCCGGTGGAACAGACTGGCATGGTTGAACCAGCTCCTGTCGCCGCTGACGGGATGAGTCACTACGGCGGGAGCCCGAAAGCGCGCGACCAAGGTATGTTCACCCAGCCATTCAAATTGATAACCCTGAGGCCCGAATCGCTCTTGGAGTTCGCTCCGGTTGCGAACACCGAATGTTTGCTCCCAGGCAATCCCCATCCCGGGGCTGAACTGGCGGCGATACAACAGCCCACGTGATTCGAAAGCCTCTTTCACATAGCCAGGTAAGCTTGCGAGGACTTTGCGGCCATCGGCAATCGGTGTCCTGCCACCTGCGGCAGCAGGCTGGTCACACCAAAATGCAATCTGCTCAGGCCAAACGGAGGCGTATGAGTTTTCATTATGGAAAAAAATCTCCTGATCCGCCGGGTACTCGGTGGACGTATAGACCTTATCGAGCACGGCAATGCGAGGAGTCGAGCACTGCACATAGTCCATTACATCGGTGTTAAAGGCGCGCACGATGTCACTGAAATGCTGAGCACTGTCGACATGGAATCCGCGCAATAACACAGCTCCGGTTTCAACCAGCAGGTTGTTGAGTTCAACAGCTGATTGTCGAACCCATGCTCGCGCATCAACCTTGGCATGACTGGCAATGACCGTCGCGGGTAGTGCCCCGGGGACGTCATTGCGTACGATACGGGCCAAGGCTCCAACGGCAACCGGTACCCGCCGAGCGATAAAGGCTGCCGGGGCGACCACGGGTGGAGGCACACCAGCCTCATCGGGGAAAATCGAGGCGCCAGGGTCGGCGACCATCTGTTCAAGCGTGGAGAAAAGACCGCGGTGCAGTGCTCCCAACCAAGCTGAATCGGTGTAATGCGCAGAACCGACCATATCGCCACGCATGCCGGCCTGCGCATCCCAAAGCTCGATGAGCAACGGGAACTTCGCCCGCATGGGCTCGATCTCAACCTGCTCGACGGCCAGACCTGGCATATCCAATGTATGCATCGGCATGCTATGAAGCACAAACTTTACCGCGAACTCAGCGCCCGCTCCCGGCACATCCTTGCACGCACGCGCAATCATCGGGTACGGCAAGTCCTTGTGTGTTAGAGCAGCGATACAAACTCCATGGACATGGGCAAGTAACGCCTGCGTCGTCTTCACATGACCAATGTTCAGGCGCAAGGGCAATTGATTCACCAGCAATCCGATCATTGGCTCCAGCTCGGGCAGGCCCCGATCGCTGAAGTCGGTCGCAATCACCAGGTCCTTCTCTCCAGTCATTTTGGCCAAGGCGACAGCGACCGCTGACAGCATGACCACGAACACGCTCGTTCTCGCCTGCCGAGCCAAGGCTGAAGCGCCGTCGATCAAAGCCTGTGGCGGAGCCAGTCGCTCATGGACGGCGTGATCGGCCATCCCGGCGCGCTGTACCAGCAACGGACGCAGCGGACGATCACGCAGTTGGCTGCACCAGAAACGACCTGCGGCCTCCCCGGCGGCGCTGGCCACAAAAGCCCGCTGCCGTGCCGAATAGGCACTTGGCGTGGTAAGTATTTCAGGTAATTGGACATCCACCTGTCGCACCAAAGCACCGTAAAATGCTGAGAGATCGCGCCTGAATATTCCAAGCGACCACCCATCGACGACGATGTGATGCACAGCAATGACCAATACGTGATGGTCACTTGCTAACGTGCCGAGCTCTGCACGAAACAAAGGCCCTGTTCGCAGATTGAACCCTGGGAGCGTGACACCTTTGATCCAACTGGCCAACGATTGCTCGTCATCCTGCAACGCGGGCGCGACTGACAGCACTACCGACGGTAAGGACGCAACGCATTGCACGAGTCCTCCCCGACTCTCTACAAAACAAGTGCGCAGTGCGGCGTGACGCGCGATCACGTGTGATAACGCACGCTCAAGCACAGCCACATCGAGTGAACCGCGAAGATGCAAGACCACACTCTCGTTATAAGCACCCTGCTGCTGACGCATCGACTCGACAAACCACACCCCTTCCTGCATCAACGATGCAGGCCCGGACGATACGGGAACGGGGATAGCCATCAATTCGATACCCGGCTCGGCTGCATCATTGATGCCAGCCATGATCGACTACTCTAGGGTCTCGAGAACTGCATTGACTTCAGGTGAAGAAGCCAGGAATACACGGGTTTTATTGATAAGGTCACTCATCAACAGATCGTGCTCGAGGAAAGGTACCGTCTTGCGAAACGCGTTGAGCAAACGCTCTGCCGGCTCGGAAAGCACCAGGCCTTCGTTCAACTGCGTTGCTTGGCAGGCACATAGAAACTCGATAGCCAAGATGATTTCGCAGTTATCAAGCACCGTGACTAGCTTATAGGCGGAGGTGCCGCCCATGCTGACATGGTCCTCCTGTAGATGGCAGGTCGGAATCGTATCGATCGAGGCGGGAGTCGACAGCACCTTGTTCTCGTTGACCAGCGCCGCCGAAGTGTACTGAACCACCATGAAGCCCGAGTTTACGCCAGGACGGCTGATCAGGAAGTCAGGAAGACCGTTCTGCCCCGATAGCAATTGATAAGTGCGCCGTTCCGAAATGTTCGCCAGCTCGGACATGGAAATCGCGGCAAAGTCCAAGGCGAACGCTGTTGCCTGGCCGTGCAGGTTACCGCCAGTCAAAAGCTTGCCAGCCTCAGGAAACACTAATGGATTATCCGAGACGCTGTTGCATTCCTTGGCGATACTCGACGTTGCGAAATCGATGACCTGGCGTACTGCGCCATGTACTTGAGGCGCGCATCGGAAGGAGTATGGATCTTCCTTGGCGGCGTTACATTGAGGCAATGCGTAATGATTGCTGCCCTGGGTAAGTGCCGTGATGTTTGAAGCACAAACACTGCGCTCCGGATGATGGCTCGTGCGGTGAATAAGCGCATCGTAGAAGGTGTTTGCCGTGCAAAACCCCTGAATACTCATGGCTGCACACAGGTCTGCGAGCCTCAGCAAGCGCTGCGCCCGGACCAAAGACATCACGCCGTAACCGTTGATGTACTGCACGCCGTTGGTCAAGCATAACCCTTCCTTGGGTCCGAGCTGGACGGGCGCCATACCCAAGCGATTCAAAGCCTCGGATGCCGGGATCAAATGACCATCCATCCAGACTTCACCTTGGCCGATCAGGGGTAGTGCAAGATGCGCCAACGGCGCCAGGTCTCCACTGGCCCCTACAGAACCTTTTTGAGGAATGGCACCCACCACGCCTTGATTCCAGAGGTCAATGACCCGATCAAGGGTTTCGCGACCAATACCACTATTGCCGCTGCGGAAGGTCAGCAATTTGACCAGCACCACGATACGGCTGAGCAACTCCGGAACGATCATCCCGACGCCACAGGCATGCGAAAGCAGGTGATTATGCTGCAAAGCGGACAGTTCGGACTGATCCACTTTCGTCGTGCACAACGAACCGAAACCAGTATTGATACCGTAGGCGAAATCTTCCGACGAAGCGATTTTCAACACGTAGTCGCGGCCCTCATCAATCTTGCGAGCGACCTCGGGCGATAGGCGAATAGGCAGCCCACTCGCAGCTGCCTTGCTGATATCTTCAATGGAATAAAACTTGTGGGTGATTTCGATGTAATCGCCGCAGATCATCACAACATCCTTATTGCAAACGGTAGGTATTCTGCGCACCCGCTCGAACGCCAGAGCCGTTGTCACGGCACTGGCGCGGCCAGTCATTTCAGCTGACACACACGGAGGCTTGAGGAAAAATTAGTTAGAAAGAAACTGCTCGCCGCCTTTTTTGAATGGATCTTACTGCCCAAAATCGGCTACTACGTGAGCCAGAGCGAGCATTGATGCTTCATGATCTTGACAGTCACTCGCGTGCGTTGCGGGAAGAACTGCTGCTACCATAGCTCGAACCGTGTTTCGCTAATATTACATTACAGAAGATTACAACATGCAAGCAATAGGATGTGCTTCCGAAATCGAGAATAATGTCCAACACTTCCGCTCCTTCATCGACGCGCAATTGCTGGAGATTTCGCAAAACGGCAGGGCATTTACAGTGAACAGTCATGACTGTTCTACGCACAGCCATTGGCGATTGACTGGCGAGAATCATCTGGTGCAATTGGAGTCCTCAACCGACGTTGAGGCCTCACATGAGGGTCGACATTCACTGGCTGTCATCGATGCCGTGTTTGCATGCAACCCTGGCATCGGCCACGTTCACTTTTCTGGCTCGCCACACCATGTGGAACATCTGCTGCATACCGGCGTTGCTGTCCCCCAGGGCGACCATGGTGCGGTCGTTGCACGGGAAGCCTTCTGGCAATCACCAAGAATCTGGCACAGCACCAATCCCGCTCCCTATCCGACCCGATACGTCAATGCCCAAGGCACGCGACACCCCCTTCGCCGCCCCAAAACATCCGGGGTTCTGTACCAACGCCATGTGCCGTGGCTGAACAAAACCCTGAGCTTTCGAACACTCGATCCTAAGGATGATCTGCCGCTCTTCCATAAATGGATGAATGACCCGCGTGTTGCACATTTCTGGCAGGAGGAAGGCGATCTAGAACAACACAAAACCTACATCCAAACTTTACAAGGCATGCCACATCAGCAAAGCGTCGTAGGCTGCTTCGATGACGTCCCCTTCGGCTACTTCGAAACGTACTGGGCCAAAGAAGACCGTATCGCCCCGTTCTGCAATCCAGGCGACCATGACCGCGGCTGGCACGCCTTGGTGGGAGAGCCCACATACAGGGGCCGAGCCTATCTGTCAGCGTGGCTGCCTTCTCTTGCGCATTATCTTTTTCTCGACGATTGCCGTACAGAACGGGTCGTGGTAGAACCCCGTGTGGACAACCTGAAGATGATCGGCAACTTATCCAAGTGCGGCTACGCCCTCCTTAAAGAGTTCTCTTTTCCCCACAAGCGAGCGGCCTTGTGTGTAATATCACGAGAGCGATTCTTTGAGGAAAGCCTTTGGATTCCAAAGGCAAACTGATTCAACTTTCTTATTTCAATGGACGTCAAAACATGGAAGTTCACGATCTCATCGGCATCGGTTTTGGCCCCTCAAATCTGGCGCTGGCCATTGCACTAAATGAAAAGCCCCAGAAGGAGCGTCCGCTCAACACCCTCTTTCTTGAGCGTCAGCCAGTGTTCGCCTGGCACAAACATATGATGCTGGAAGACACTAGAATGCAGATCTCGTTTCTGAAAGATCTGGTGTCACTGCGCAACCCGAAAAGCCATTTTACTTTCGTCAACTATCTGCACCAAAAACAGCGTCTTCAGGACTTCATTAACCTCAAGACCTTTTACCCAAGTCGATATGAATTCAATGATTACCTCAACTGGGCAGCCAGTCACTTCGAAGACCATTGCCGCTATGGTGAAGAGGTAGTCAGCATCACTCCTGAAAAAACGGGAGATGAGGTGAGCGCGCTTCGCGTGCAATCCATCAATAGCGACGGAACGCCCCATGAACGCCTGACCCGCAACCTCGTCGTCAGCATTGGTGGCGCCCCACATATCCCCGAGGCTTTTTTGTCATTGAAAGCGGATGCCCGGGTGTTCCACTCCAGTTCTTACCTACAAGATATCAGGTGCAGATCCAACATCCGCAACGTTGCGATCATAGGCTCGGGACAAAGCGCGGCCGAAATATTCATGGACCTCCAGAAGCACCCGGACTCACCCAACATTGATATCATCATGCGCGGGCATACGCTGAGGGTCTCCGATAACAGCCCCTTCGTGAATGAAATATTCAACAGTGACTTTGTCGACTTTGTTTATCATCATCCGGATAAAAGCCAGGCACTCATCAAAGAGTTCTGGCACACCAACTACTCAGCACCCGATGTTGAACTGGCAGAAAAGATGTTTGAGATTTTCTACAACCAGAAAATCAAAAGTCAGTACAAACATCGCTTCCTGAAAAGCCATACAGTGACTAGCGCCCAAGCGCACGCCGAGGGTGTCCACATCAACACATACGATATGGTTGGCAATTCAACTCAAGGGCATACCTACGACGCCGTCATCCTGGCAACGGGGTATGTGCGAAACCAACACGAAACGCTGCTCGCTCCGCTCCTGCCCTATCTGGGCGACTTGCGTGCAGACCGTCAATACCGCCTAGGCTCGACGGAAAACTTCAAACCTGCTGTTTTCCTGCAAGGAGCCTGCGAGGACACTCATGGCCTGAGCGATACACTTCTGTCGGTTATTTCTACCCGAGTAGAAAATATCAGAAGTGCATTGGTTGACGCCTATTAAGCCCTCCAGATCTTTTCCTCCGTTTTCAAACGCGAGAAGCGAATAAAACAGTGCTCATTATGAAGGTATATCATGTTGTGGGATAACGAAGACACTCAGTTTCACGTAGTCGTCAACGCAGAAGGACAGTACTCCCTATGGCCAATCGTCAAGGAAATCCCGAATGGGTGGCGCACCGTTGAGTTCCAAGGCACCAAAACGGACTGCCTCGCCTACATAGAAAAGAACTGGAGCGACATGAGCCCATTGAGCTTAAGGCAGTCGTCGCAGAGCACATCACGCGCGATAGAGTGACACGCCTAGTGCCAGGTAGGAGCGAGCCTTGATAAAACCATGGCCGATTTTTTTCAACAGAATCGGCCAAAAGAGTCCATACAACGCCGCCGGCCAAGAGGCCGCTTCAAAGCCCGCCCTCTTATACCCACCACGCCAGCCTGACGCGGCGATGCATACGCCGCAAAAGAAATAGCCCAGCCCCGTACAGCGGGCCTTGATCATCCCGTAGCCCAATATCGTCTCGGATTGATGGCTTTACTCCACCAGCACTTGAAATTGCCTCCTTGTGCTTGGCATTTACCGATACGCCCGAGCACCAAAAAGCCTTGCAGGCCATCTAGCACAGGCATCCAAACGCTGGGGCATTTTCCAGGCACAAAAAAAGCCACTCATATGAGTGGCTTTTTCTGAATCTTGGAGCGGGAAACGAGACTCGAACTCGCGACCCCGACCTTGGCAAGGTCGTGCTCTACCAACTGAGCTATTCCCGCTTGGTGATGCGCATTCTATAGAATCCTCAGCACCCGTCAACCCCTTGATTCAAAAAAGTTTTATTTCTTTTCAACGGTGGTGCGCAGATGCGGCCAGGCGGCGCGAAGATATTGGAGCATCGACCACAGGGTCAGGCCCGCGGCGATCAGCAGCAAGGCATAACCCGTGAGGACCCAGAACGAGAAGTCCGACGGGTTGGCCAGCAGGATAACCAGCGCGAGCATTTGCGCGGCGGTTTTCCATTTGCCCATATTGGACACGGCCACGTGGGCGCGGGCGCCGATTTCGGCCATCCATTCGCGCAGGGCCGAGACGACGATCTCGCGGCCGATGATGACCGCGGCCGGCAGGGTCAGCCACAGGTTGCCGTGTTCCTGCACCAGCAGGACCAAAGCGACGGCCACCATAAGCTTGTCGGCCACGGGGTCGAGGAACGCGCCGAAAGGCGTGCTTTGTTCCAGGCGGCGCGCCAGGTAGCCGTCGAGCCAGTCGGTGGCGGCGGCAAAGGCAAACACTGAACTGGAAGCCAGATAACTCCATTCGTACGGCAAATAGAACAACAAAATGAAAATAGGGATGAGCAGGACGCGTAGAACGGTGATCAGATTAGGGATATTCATCGGCACAACTGGCTACGAGGTGGAAAGGCATTCTATTCGCTATGCAGATTCGCATAAATCAGCTCAGCGAGCTTTTTACTGATACCGGGTGCTTTGGCTATCTCGTCAATGCTGGCACGGGACAGCTCCTGCAAGCCACCAAAATGTTTAAGCAAGTCGCGACGCCGCGTCGGGCCTACCCCTGCCACCCCTTCCAGGGTTGAGGTTCGCCGGGTTTTACCACGGCGGGCGCGGTGGCCGGTAATGGCGAAACGGTGGGCTTCGTCGCGAATCTGTTGAATCAAATGCAACGCGGGTGAGTCGCCCTTCAAAGTGAACTCATGGGCGGCATCATTCAAGTACAACGTCTCGAAACCCGCCTTGCGCGTCGTGCCCTTGGCCACGCCCAACAGGATCAGGTCAGGCACCGCCAGCTCATTGAGCACGTCGCGGGCCATGGACAGCTGGCCCTTGCCGCCGTCGACCAGGAGGATATCTGGCAACTTGCCCTCGCCGTCCTTCAACTTGCTGAAGCGGCGCGTGAGGGCCTGGTGCATGGCGGCGTAGTCATCGCCGGCGGTGACGCCTTCGATGTTGTAGCGCCGGTAATCGGACTTGATCGGCCCTTCCGGCCCGAACACCACGCAGGATGCCACCGTGGCCTCGCCACTGGAGTGGCTGATGTCGTAGCACTCCAGGCGCTGGGGCGGCTCCTCCAGGTTAAGAACTTCAGCCAGGGCGTCAAAGCGTGCGGCGACGTGCTGTCGGTTGGCCAGGCGGGCGCTCAGGGCTTGCTCGGCGTTGGTCACCGCCAGTTGCTGCCAGCGTGCGCGGGTGCCACGCACGCGGTGGCTGATGTCCAGCTCGCGGCCGCGCAGTTCGTGGATGGCTTCGATCAACGCGGGGAAGTCTTCGTGTACCACATTGACGATCAACTCCGACGGCAGGTCGCGCTCGGGGCTGCTCACGTAGTATTGGCCCAGGAAAGCGGCCATGACTTCGGCGACCTCCTCGTCAATACCGGTCTGCGGAAAGAAGTTCTTGCTGCCCAGCACTCGCCCACCGCGCACGCTGATCAGGTGCACACAGGCCCCCCCCGGATTGACGAAGGCCGCGATCACGTCGACGTCGCCGGTACCGCCTTCCATGCTTTGCTGATCCTGGACACGGCGCAGCAGCGAAATCTGGTCGCGCAGCTCAGCGGCCCGCTCAAAATCCAGGGTGCTGGCCGCCTGCTCCATGGCGGTGGAAAGCTCATCGGTGAGGGCATTGCTGCGCCCTTCAAGGAACATCACCGAATGGCGCACATCCTCGGCGTATTCGGCCGGCTCAACTAACCCCACACAGGGCGCCTTGCAGCGCTTGATCTGGTACTGGAGACAGGGCCGGGTGCGGTTCTTATAGAAGCTGTCCTCGCACTGACGCACAAAAAAGGTTTTTTGCAGCAGGCTCAGGCTTTCCCGAATGGCCCCGGCGCTGGGATAAGGCCCGAAGTACTTGCCCTTCGCCTTCTTTGCCCCACGGTGAATGCTCAGGCGTGGGAAGTTGCCGTCGGATAAAAACACATAGGGATAGGATTTATCGTCACGCAGCAGAATGTTGTAGGGCGGTCGCCATTCCTTGATCAGCGTCTGCTCAAGCAGCAGCGCTTCGGTTTCGTTGGCGGTGATGGTGGTTTCGACCTGGGCGATACGCGCCACCAGGGCGGCGGTTTTCGGCGCGAGACCGGTCTTGCGAAAGTAGCTCGCCAGACGGCTCTTGAGGTTTTTGGCTTTGCCGACATAAAGCAGGCGTGCCTCGCTGTCGAACATGCGGTACACGCCGGGGCGGCCACTGCAGGTTGAGAGAAAGGCACTCGGATCAAACGGTGTGGTCATGTCAGGCGCTGGCGTCCACCATGCCGTGGCGCACCGCGAGCAGGGTCAATTCAACATCACTGCTGATGGCGAGCTTCTCGAAGATGCGATATCGGTAGGTGTTGACGGTCTTGGGCGACAGGCACAGCTTGTCGGAGATCGTCTGTACCTTCTGGCAACCGACGATCATCAGGGCAATCTGGATTTCCCGCTCCGACAGCGCATCAAACGGCGAGTCGCTGGTGGGCTGGAAGGACTTGATGGCCAATTGCTGGGCGATCTGCGGACTGATATAGCGCTGGCCGGCAAACACCAGGCGAATGGCCTGGACCATTTCCGCCAGGCCCGCACCTTTGGTGAGGTAACCGGCAGCGCCAGCCTGCAGCAGGCGTGTCGGAAACGGGTCTTCCTCGCACACAGTCACCACCACGACCTTGATGTCCGGATGGCTGCGCAGCAATTTGGTCGTCGCGCCAAGACCGCCGATGCCAGGCATCTTGACGTCCATCAACACCACATCGGGTTTCAACTCCCGGGCCTTGATCAGGGATTCCTCGCCTGACTCGGCCTGACCGACTACTTGCAGGCCATCGATGTCAGCCAGCATTCGTGTAATGCCTGTACGAACGAGATCATGGTCATCGACTACTAGCACCCTAATCAAGCAGACACCTCGCGAAATGGTCTTATAGGTTGCTGAACACCTTAGCAAAAAACCAAGGCACAGACCTAATAGCACGCGTCATATAGAGAGAGATTGATTGAGCGACAGCCATCCGCCGGGCGGCGGATGGCTCAATTTGCTGGGCGAAGGGTCAGGAATCCTGGGGCTGGGGCTTGGGTTTTCCATTCATCGCAATCGAGTGCTCGGCCAACGTCGAGGTCAGGCGACGGATCGCAGCCTGGTCTTCCTTGAGCATCGCGCGATAGTCCCCGAGGACTTTCTCTTCGATCTGGCTCAGATTTTCCAATTGAATCGGCGTGGCTGCGCCGGTCAACACGTAAAGTACATCCACGCCTCTTTGGGCGACACGAGACAGGTAATCCGCTTTAGGCGCACGCCCTCCACTTTCATATTTACCTTGTGCGTTGGCTTCAACGCCGCCGATTTCACCAAACACTTTTTGCGACAGGCCAAGTCGCTCCCTTTCTTGCCGTAAACGCGAACCGATTCCACTCATTTGGATGTATGATCCTATTTGGCACACCCCAAGAGGTGACACATTCATCTCTTATTAAACAAACTTGAACGGTTTTGAACTATGCCCGGAATCCGTACCGCTGCACAAGCCAAGGCCTGGCTGGAACATCAAGGAAAGTCAGTTCAAGCGTTCGCCCGTGAACATGGCGTAGATCCGGCAACCACCTATCAAGTGCTCGCTGGGCGCAAAAAGGGACGGCGTGGGGAAGCCCATAAGGTAGCGGTCCTTTTGGGCATGAAAGAAGGGATCATCCTTGCTGAGACGGGAGACCTGAACAACGATCAGGAAATCGGCTCCTGAGGCCAGTATGCGCTTATAAGGAGTGGGTGCACGTTTTAGCTTGAGCGACAAACACGCTCCATACGCCAGAAGCAGTCTTCTTCACCTACGATGCTGAGCCCCATGCGCTGATAGAGCCTCCTGGCCGGGTTGGTCTTGAATACGGTCAAACGCAACAGTCCCAACGATTGCGCCTTGAGCGCCATCTGTTCCAACACCCAGCCACCCGCGCCCAACCCGCGATACGCCTCGAGCAGATGCAACTCGCGAATATAAAGGGCCCGGCTATCGCGGCTCAGGCTGATAAAACCCAAGACCCTGTCGTCCCGGCAAATCAGCCAGTTTTCCCGACCGGCCCAGGCCGTATCAAAGCCTTCGTTGGACCACCACAATCCGTACTGCACGTAGTAGCGGGCCATGGCCTCGTGGGTCAACTTCCGCGCAAAGGGCAGGTCCTGGTCCGTTGCAGCGCGCAGGTGAAAAGCCATTAGAGAGCCATCACGTGGCTGACCCAACCCCCGCCATCGCGACGGGCAATCAGCAACGCATCCCCCACGCCAGGTACAGCAGCAAGCAAAGTGCCATTGGCGGCCCAGATCGCACTGCGACCGGCGCAGGCCCAGCCACCCGACGGGCCGCCATGATTGGCCATCAATACCAGCAGGCAATGTTCAGCGGCATAGGCTTGAAGCAGCGCACTGTCCGTGGCGTACCCCCCCTCACTGATCAACACCCCGGCGGCATACACCGTGGCGCCCGCTCGCGCCGCGGCACGGGGATGGCTGGCCTGGGAAAAATCTGCGCACACCGCCAGCGCAATCCGCTCATTCCCTCGCTCAAGGACCGCACCGCCCTGCCCTGGGACAAACACAGCCTCTTCGCCGGCATGCAGATGCTGCTTGGTGTAGACCGCCAGGGAGCCATCCGCTCCCAGCACCAACGCACCGATCAGCACGCCCGCCTCTGGCGTCAGTCGGATCGGCATTCCCACCACCGCCGTCAGTCGCAGCTCACGCGCCATCTCGCGCAGGGGCGCCAGCACCTTGTCCTCCGGCGCAATCGCCAATTCAGCGGCCAGCGACGGCTCATACCCCGTCAACGACAACTCGGGGAACACCAGTAATTGCACACCTTGCTCCGCCGCCGTGCGCATAAATGCGAGGTGCCGTTCAATATTGGCTGGGACATCGCCCGCGATGGAAATGGATTGAGCAGCAGCAAGGGTGAAGGCAGTCATGGTCGCGTCCAAGCAATCAGTATCAAAGTGCAAACAGCATATCGGCACTCCCCCCATAGTCGTAAGTCCCCCACCGCAATAGAAATTACTGATTGAATCTGCCTGCGTGCCTCGAGTAAGCTCCCTCCATACATTTGGAGACACACCATGTTGCAACTCACCCACACTCAGGTTTGCCCTGCTGCCAGCGCCCAGCGCTCGGTGTCGGCTACCCGTGTGAACGGTTCGAGCACACTGGTCAGCTTTTATTTTGGGTATTGGTTTAGCCACTGGCGCGCCTGATACCTGAAATCGGCGCCCACTTACCAAGGGGTCGCCTACCAGAGAAATCTAACCCCCGGTCGGCTCCCCGACCGGGGGTTTTGTTTTTTCAGGTCTCCATAAACCTTTCAACTTGATCAAGAACACTTAAGGGAATCACGACATGAACTACGCCACCTATTACCGCTACGACTTGTGCACTGCGTGGCGATTTAGCCAGCTCCGCTCGGGACAGCCTGCCGCCTCCGATCGGTCACCTATCGGTGGCAAACCAACACACATCGCCGATACGGCGAATTGTCGAACACCCCAGTAGGCCGAGCGCGCGGGAATAGCCCGCCGCTTGCCCAGGAAACCTTGAATATGAACTCCTCCGTCGCCGCTCTGCCCCTCTCTGCCTTGAACAGTGCCAATGAAGCCCTGACCCAGCGCCTGCCCAGCTCACTTGAGCTCAAGCACCAGTTGCCCCTCAGCCCGTTCCTCAACGAACAGATCCACGCCCACCGCCAAGCCGTGCGCGCCATCCTCAATGGCGAAGATTCACGCTTGCTGGTCATTGTCGGTCCGTGCTCGATCCATGACCCGGAATCGGCCATGGAATACGCCCGCAACCTGAAGAAGCTGGCCCTCGACGTCGGCGACCAGATGCTGCTGGTGATCCGCGCCTACGTCGAAAAACCCCGCACGACGATCGGCTGGAAAGGCCTGGCCTACGACCCTCGCCTGGATGGCAGCGATGACATGGCCGCCGGCCTGACCCTGTCCCGCGAGCTGATGCGCGAAATGCTGCGCCTGGGCCTGCCGGTCGCCACCGAGTTGCTGCAACCCATGGCCGCCGGTTACTTCGATGACCTGCTCAGTTGGGTGGCGATTGGCGCGCGTACCACCGAGTCGCAGATCCACCGCGAGATGGCCAGCGGCCTGGGCATGCCCGTGGGTTTCAAGAACGGCACCGATGGCGGCGTCGCGATTGCCTGTGACGCCATGCGCTCGGCGTCCCACCCGCACCGCCACTTCGGCGTCGACAGCCAAGGCCATCCGGCGATCATCCAGACCCCGGGCAACCCCGACACCCACCTGGTGCTGCGCGGCGGGCATCACGGGCCGAACTACGATGTGCAGAGCGTGGCGCGGGTAAGACACGACCTGACCAAGTCCAAGGTCACCCCGCGGATCATGGTCGACTGCAGCCATGCCAACAGCAACAAGGACCCGCTGCGCCAACCGGCCGTGTTCAACGATGTGCTGGAGCAACGCTTGCAGGGCGATACCTCGCTGATCGGCATGATGCTCGAAAGCCATTTGTTCGAAGGCTGCCAGCCATTGAGCCCGTCGATGAAATACGGGGTGTCGGTGACCGATGGCTGCCTGGGCTGGACCGCCACCGAGCAGTTGCTGCGTGCGGCTGCCGAGCGCCTGCGCGCTTAAGGCTGATCGATCGAGGCGCTGCTGCCGCAGGTACAGCGCCTCATGCATGACAGCGCCCAGCACACGGGCCATTCGTGACGTGCGGGCAAGAGTCCTTTTCGGCGTCGACGGTGTTTCCGAAGCAACGACGAGGGGATACTCAACACCACTGCCTACGACCCTATTGGAGTTACCGATGTCTACCCTCACGCCAAAAGTCCCTGCCTTCGGCCTCGGCACCTTTCGTCTGCAAGGCCAGGTGGTGATCGATTCCGTCAGCACCGGCCTGGAACTGGGCTACCGTGTCATCGACACCGCGCAGATCTACGAAAATGAAGCAGACGTTGGCCGGGCCATCGCCGCCAGCGGCATCCCGCGGGACGAGCTGTTTATCACCAGCAAGATCTGGATTGCCAACCTTGCTGAAGGCCAACTGATCCCAAGCCTCAAGGAAAGCCTGCGCAAGCTCGAGACCGATTACCTGGACCTGACCCTGATCCACTGGCCATCGCCGGAAGACCAGGTGCCCGTCACCGAATTCATGGAGCAGTTGCTGGAAGCCAAACGCCTGGGCCTGACACGCCAGATCGGTGTTTCCAACTTCACCATCGCCCTGATGAAGCAGGCCATCGCAGTCGTGGGTGCCGAACACATAGCCACCAATCAGATCGAATTGCACCCTTATCTGCAAAACCGGCAGGTTGTGGATTTCGCCACCGCCAACGGTATCCAGATCACCTCATACATGACCCTGGCCTACGGTGAAGTACTCGAGGATCCGGTGATCCAGCAGATCGCCGAGCGCCATCAGGCCACCCCGGCGCAAGTGACCTTGGCCTGGGCCATGCAATTGGGCTATGCGGTCATCCCGTCCTCAACCAAGCGTGCCAACCTGCAAAGCAACCTCAAGGCCCTGCAACTGACCTTGAGCGCTGCTGACATGGCGCACATTGCCGGGCTGGAACGGGGCCAGCGCTTGACCAGCCCCAAGGGCATCGCGCCGAAGTGGGACTAAACCCCCGCCACCGGTGTGCGGGATAACTCGCGCAGCCATGGCAACACCCGCAGGCCGGCAGTGGCCTCGGGTGGGTCGATGATGTCCATGAAGTGTTCGAGATTGACGTTGTCCGGCACACCGGGCAGCCGCACTAGCACCGCCGGCGTTACACCGGGATGCGCGCCCACATCCAGGTGATCGTAGACCAATACATGGCGCACCTGGGGCTGGGGCCCACAGGCCTGGGCCGTCAGCCCCGCATTGATGATCAGCACGTCGAAAGGTTCGGCCGGGATAGCCGTGAGTATCTGGACTTCCTCGAAGGTTTGTACCGGCACGATCCGGTGGTACCCCAACTGATTGAGCATTTTTTCGATGTACAACCGTTGCAGGTGCTGTTCATCGGCAATCAGGATGGTCAGTGCTTTGTTCGGCATGGCAAACCCCTGGGCAGGCAGCGCTCGTCAGTGAGCGAGACCCATTTTCCAGACATATACCGAAGACAAAATCAGGCATGTTCCCCCTTCGCGTAGGAGTTCTCCCAAATCAACCGAATGGCCAGCTCCCGCAGTCAAGCCTGATTGCCATACCGGCCCAGGCTGTGATGCAACTGTTCGATGGCCGAAGCTACCGCCTCTACCGCAGCGTCCGATGCATCGCTGTCATGCCGCTCACACACGCTTTCCAATGTCTCGCAGCACGTGATCAACACCTGAGCCTTGACCATGCGCGCGCCCCCTTTAACGCGGTGAGCCAAGTCATGGAGCTTGGCGAAATCAGCCGGCGATTTCAGGGACGGCAACAGCGCACGGTCTTCCTCGAGGCTCTTGAGCAACGGCATCAGCAGCTCGTTGAGAGCATCCTTATCACCCTGCGTCAGCATGATCAGTGAACTTAAATCAAACGCCACTTCCACTTCATCCGTTAGCGCGCCAGCGGTCCGTGATGCCAGGGCCAGGCGCAAGTCCTCAAGCCCGGTCGGCTTGAACAGGCAACCGTCCATGCCTGCTTGCCGGCAGCGTTCGGCTTCCTGCGACAAGGCATTAGCGGTGAACCCGAGGATCAGGCACGGCGCCAGCCCACGCTGGCGTTCCTGTGCGCGAATATCACGCGCCAACGCATAACCGTCCTTGAAGGGCATATTGCAATCGGTGATCACGCCGTCAAAATGCCCGGCCTGCCACAGTGACAATCCTTGGGCGCCGTCCTCGGCCAAGGTGATGCGATGCCCCAGGAAAATCAGCTGTCGCGCCAGCAACAAGCGGTTGGCCGGGTAGTCATCCACCACCAGGATATTCAACCCGCGCGCTGGCGGAATGTGCGGGACCGGGACACTGACCGGCGCCGCCGTTGTCAGCGCCAGCGTCAATGTCACATCCACCCGCGTGCCCTTGCCCAGCACACTGCTCAAGTGCAATTGACCGCCCATCATCTCGCACAGGTTACGACTGATCACCAACCCCAGGCCCGATCCGCTTCGCGCCGGCTGTTCGTTGTTGCTGCCCTGGATAAAGGGGTTGAACAAACGCTGCTGATCTTCGGCACTGATGCCAATACCCGTGTCCTCCACCCACAACCGCAGGTGCAACTGGTCGTCGGCCAACACCGGTGCACCCTGGGCGCCCAGGCGCACCTGGCCCGAGGCGGTGAACTTGATCGCGTTACCCAACACATTGGACACCACCTGCTTGAAGCGCAGCGGGTCAACCAGCACCGGCCGGTCGATCAACGGGTCGAGCTCCACCTGCAGCACCAGGCCCTTGTCCCGCGCCAGCCCCTCGAACACCCGCGCCACTGAGGCCAGCAGTTCGTACAGATTGGCCGGCTCCAGGCTCAGGGACAGGTGGCCGGATTCGATTCGCGCAATGTCGAGAATATCGCCGATCAACTCCAGCATGCTCCGGGACGCCACCGACGCAACCTCCAACGCATCGCGGTCAGCCACGCCCTGCTCGGCGTTCTTCAGGGCCAGTTCGATCATGCCGATCACCGCATTCATGGGCGTGCGAATCTCATGGCTCATGGTCGCCAGGAAAGTGGTCTTGGCACGGTTTGCAGTGTCGGCCTCCTCCTTGGCCACCTGCAACTGCCCCAGCAAGCGCTGGCGCTCGCTGACATCCACCCAGCCGGCGATCATGCCCACGACGCTGCCATTGCTGTCACGGTACGGGAGCATCCATTGGTAGATGGTCAACACCTGGCCGCCGGGCACCTTGAGCACACGGTCATGAACCTGCGGCTCGCCCAACTCCATCAAACGCAAATAATCGGCATGGAACGACTGGGCCTGGGGCGCGTTACCCGTGTCGGTTTCCACCACGGTCTTACCGATGACGTCTTCCAACTTGAAGCCGAACACATCCAGGTAGGCGTTATTGCAGGCCATCAGGCGGCCCAGGCGATCGCGCACATAGATCGGGTGCGGCGTGCCGTCGATCAACACACTCATGAACCGCATCTGGTCGCTCAACGCACGCTCGGCCTGGGCGCGCTTGCGAATCAGGCTGCGCAGGTAGAACACCCATCCCAGCGTGACCAGCAGCAGCAGCGCAGCCAAGCCAAACCCCTGGAGGATGATGTTGCGGTGACGTGTCCAGTAGTTGTCTTCGATGATGATCTCGCTGCGCCAATGGTTGGTCAGCTCGTCCATTTCTTCTGGCGTAATGCTCAACAACGCCTTGTCGAGGATCGAGTACAGCTCCAGTTGGCTGCGGTTTACACCAAAGGTAATGCGCGCAGGTTCACTCCCTACGGTGCTGGTGATGCGCAGCCGTTTGCGGTAATTGCGGGCGATCATGTAGCGCGCGCTCATCAGTGAAACCGCAGTCGCATCGACACTGCCGTTGACCACCAATTCCATGGCCTGCTCGGGGTTCTCCACCTCGACAAACCCGATGCCTGGGTAGTCCCGGCTGATTTGCGCGGCCAGGCTGTTGCCGCGAAGAACCGCCAGGCGCTTACCGGTCATATCTTCCAGGGTAACCAGATGCTCGTCGTCGGTGCGCACCACCAAGACATAGGGACTGGATAGATAAGGTCGGGTAAAACGGATCTTTTCAGACCGTTCGACACTCGGCGTGACGACCGCCAGCATGTCCACGCGACCGGCACTGGCCTGTTCAATTTGCCGAGGCAGCGAACTGCCCCGCTCCACATCAAACTTCAAACCTGTGCGCAAACTGATGCGCGACAGCACCTCGGCGCTCAACCCTTCGAATTGCGCTTGTTCGTTGAAAAAAGACAACGGCACGAACTTGTCGAGCACCGCCACTTTCACCCGCGGATGCTTCTCCAGCCAGCGCTGTTCACTTGCGCTCAAGCGCAGTTGCTCCGCCTCCAGGAATCCGCTGCCACCGGCACTCCAACGGCGCAGGATTTCCATTTGCTCACTGGCCGTAACGGCAGCCAGCGCGGTGTTGATGATACCCAACAGGCGGGTATTGTCCTTGGCGAATGCGAACCCGAAAGGGTTGACCTCCAATGCGGAAAAATCCGCCATACGCACATTATTAAGGTAGTTCTTGTTGATCAGATAGCGGGTGCTGATGGCGTCACCCAGGTACACATCCGCCTGGCCGAACGCAACGGCACCTAGCGCTTCGAAGGTCGAGGCAAACAGGAGCAATTGCGCATCGGGGTAAAAGGCCTGGACGGCCTCAGGCTGCATGTAGTGGTAAAGCATCGCCAGGCGCTTGCCTGAAAGGTCAGCCCTCAGCGCCTGGTTTTCTCCCGCACGCGTCACCAATGCGGGTTGGTCGTTGGCGTAGGATCGGGACAGCACCAACTCCGGGTCGGCCGCCTCGAACCCGTTGGCCGACCCCACGAAATCCACTGCGCCCGCCTTGAGCGCGTCGATCACCTCATCGCGGGTGTCGTAGCGCTTCACGTCGATGGTGATATTCAGCGCCTGGGCAACCAGTGCCGCAAAATCGGCCGTGATGCCTTCAAGCTCCTGGTTGTTACTCAGGTCAAAGGGCGCGTAGTCGGGCGCCGACACCCCCATCGTGAGTGTGCGGCGCTCGCGCAACCAGCGCCAGTCGGCTTCGTCCAACACCAGGGAAGAGTTTTCAAGGGTGGAGTGGCCCAGAAGTTTCAGATCGTGCGGTTCCTCCAGGGCCATCACCGCCCACGGCAACAGCCCCATCAGCAGGATGGCCGCACGTTTCACACGCCGGGAGGTGACCATTTCAGATCAGATGATTGCGCTGGGCGAACTTGGACAGATGCACCACCGACGACATACGCAACTTCTCCTTGAGCCGCGTCTTGTAGGTACTGATAGTCTTGTGGCTCAACAGCATGTCGTCGGCAATATCCTTGTTGCCCAGGCCCAGCGCCAGCTTTTGCAGGACGGTCAATTCGCGATCTGATAGCGCATCCACCAACTCCTGCTCGGTCGATTGCAGGTCGTCGCGACGCACCGAACTGGTGGGCAGGCTGGGGAAGCAACTGTAGCCGGACCTGATCGCCCTGATCGCCTTTTGCAGCTCATCCAGCTCACCGGTCTTGGCGACAAACCCCATCGCCCCGGCGCGCATGCAGCGAGTGGAAAAAAACACCGCCAGATACGAGGTCAGCACCAGGATCCTGCAGGGCAACTCCAGTGCCTTGATCCGGCTGATCACCTCCAACCCACCGAGCTTGGGCATCGCCAGGTCGAGAATGACCAGGTCCGGACGTTCTTCACGAGCAATCTGCATGGCGTCAGCGCCGTTCCCCGCTTCGTAGATGGTATCGAAGCCTTCCTGCTTCAACAGATACTTCACGGTGGCGCGTATAAAAGGGTGATCATCCACGATTAAAGCTTTGTTGCTCATAAGACTCCCCTGGGAAGATCAGTACGCTTACATATCACGCGAGACCCCACTACCTGTGAAAAGTAACAGTTCCGACAAGCGGCACTGATTACTCTGTACAACACCTCAGGCACTACAGGCCCCTCCTTTTGCAAAACACGATAAACATGTGCAGCCACGCCTTGATTCCTGAACAGGCGCAAGCGCGCAACCTTAGCAACCGCGTGCTTTTTCCAATGAAGGGATAATCTCGACTAAATGTAGGACTTTTCCTCAGAATCTTCCAAAGGCTACTCGGTGGTGCTGGGGCTCCAGAACGCCTGTACCACCAGGGTCGACCGGGAAATTCGCGCCACCAGGGCGTCCAACTCGTCACCGTCTACCGAGGTCACCGCCAGTGTGGCTTCGATTTCAACCTCCTCGGCGCCGAACGGTCGTACATCGACATCGCTGGCAGGGTAGTTACAGCGCGCCAGTTCAGCTTCCAGCAACGCCAATACCGCGGTTTGCTGGGTACGCCGGGCAATCACATAGAGGATGTTGGTAACCTCCGCCGACACCACATCCAGGGGTTGGCGGTTGATGTTATTGACGATGGGCCGCAGCAGGGTATTGGCCGCCAGCACAAACAGCGTGCCCAGCAACGCCTCGAGGACCAGGTCGGCACCGGCGCACGCCCCCACCGCCGCCGACGCCCAGAGCGTGGCGGCGGTGTTGAGACCGCGCACATTGCCTTCTTCACGCATGATCACACCGGCCCCCAGAAAGCCGATGCCCGACACCACATACGCCACCACCCGCACGGCGCCTTCCGCACCGCCGAGGCGGTTGGCCATGTCAACGAAAATCGCCGCGCCCACCGCCACCAGTACGTTGGTGCGCAGGCCCGCCGTGCGTTGGCGGTACTGGCGCTCGAAGCCGATCAGGCCACCGAGGATAAACGCGGCGGTGAGGCTGACCAGGGTATCGACCAGGGAGTTGAGGTTGATGTTGTCGATTGCTTGCATGGGAAACCGTCCCTGTTCATTGCCAGCCAAACTTACGGATGTAGTAGCCCTTCACCGCCTGGGTCAGCGCCATGTACGCCAGCAGGATCACCGGCAGGAACACAAAGTACAGCGACGGCAGCGCCTGCAATTTGAAGTAATGCGCCAGCGGCCCCATCGGCAGGAAGATCCCCACAGCCATGATCACAGCGGTCATCACCATCAACGGCAGCGCCGCGCGGCTTTGCAGGAACGGGATTTTCGGGGTGCGGATCATGTGCACGATCAGCGTCTGGGTCAGCAGCCCTACCACGAACCAGCCGGACTGGAACAGCGTCTGGTGGTCAGGGGTGTTGGCATCGAAGACGTACCACATGAGTGCGAACGTGGTGATGTCGAAAATCGAACTGATCGGCCCGAAAAACAGCATGAAGCGCCCCACATCCCCTGGCTGCCAGCGTTGTGGTTTGGCGAGCATTTCCTCGTCGACGTGATCGAACGGGATCGCGATCTGCGAGATGTCATACAGCAGGTTTTGCACCAGCAGGTGCATCGGCAGCATCGGCAGGAACGGGATAAACGCACTGGCCACCAGCACCGAGAACACGTTGCCGAAGTTGGAACTGGCGGTCATCTTGATGTACTTGAGCATATTGGCGAAGGTGCGCCGGCCCTCCAGCACGCCCTCCTCCAGGATCATCAGGCTCTTTTCCAGCAGGATGATGTCGGCGGCTTCCTTAGCGATATCCACCGCGCTGTCCACCGAAATCCCGATATCCGCCGTCCGCAGCGCCGGTGCGTCATTGATGCCGTCCCCCATAAAGCCCACCACATGCCCGTTCGCCTTTAGCAGGCGCACGATGCGTTCCTTGTGGCTGGGCGTCAGGCGGGCGAACACATTGGTGGTTTCCACGGCCTTGGCCAACTGGGCGTCGGTCATGTCCTCGATGTCGTTGCCCATCAACAGGCCCTGTTGCTCCAGACCCACTTCACGGCAGATCTTGGCGGTGACCAGCTCGTTGTCGCCGGTCAGCACTTTGACCGCCACACCATGGGCTTTCAGCGCCTTGAGAGCGGGCGCAGTGCTTTCCTTGGGCGGGTCGAGGAACGCGACGTAGCCGATCAGCGTGAGGTTGTTTTCATCCGCCAGGCTGTAAGTGTCGCGCCCCGGGGCCATCGGTTGCGCGGCCACCGCCACCACCCGCAGGCCTTCTTCGTTGAACGCGGCAGTGACCTGGCGAATGCGCGCCAGCAGCTCGTCGGTCAGCGCTTCGTTGACATCACCATGACGCACGTTGTTGCACACCGAGAGGATCTCCTCCACCGCACCTTTGCAGATCAGCAGATGCGGCCGGCCCTGCTCGGCCACCACCACCGACATGCGGCGGCGGTTGAAGTCGAACGGGATTTCATCCACCTTCTGGAACGCGGTGCCGACCTTCAGTTCGCGATGCACCTCCACGTGCTCCAGCACCGCCACGTCCAGCAGGTTTTTCAGTCCGGTCTGGTAGTAGCTGTTGAGGTAAGCCATCTCCAGCACATCGTCGGACTCCTCGCCCCACACGTCCACATGACGCGCCAGGAAAATCCGGTCCTGGGTCAGGGTGCCGGTCTTGTCGGTGCACAGCACATCCATCGCGCCAAAGTTCTGGATCGCATCCAGGCGCTTGACGATGACCTTCTTGCGCGACAGGAACACCGCGCCCTTGGCAAGGGTGGACGTGACAATCATCGGCAGCATTTCCGGGGTCAGGCCCACGGCAATCGACAGCGCGAACAGCAGCGCTTCGGTCCAGTCGCCCTTGGTGAAACCGTTGATGAACAACACCAGCGGCGCCATCACGAACATAAAGCGGATCAGCAACCAGCTGACCTTGTTGACGCCGTGCTGGAACGAGGTGGTCGCACGGTCGGTGGCCGTCACGCGTTGAGCCAATGCGCCGAAATAGGTGCTGTTGCCGGTGGTCAGAATCACCGCCGTCGCGGCGCCGGACACCACGTTGGTGCCCATGAACAGGATGTTCTCCAGGTCCAGCGGGTTGCGGGTGTTGGTGTCGTGCTGCTGGGCGAACTTCTCCACCGGCATCGATTCACCGGTCATCGCCGCCTGGCTGACGAACAGGTCCTTGGCGCTGAGCACGCGGCAGTCGGCGGGGATCATGTCCCCGGCCGAGAGCACGATCAGGTCGCCTGGCACCAACTGCTTGATGGGCAATTCGACGCGTTTGGCATCATCGCGGCGCAGCACCGTGGCGGTGTTGCTCACCATGGCTTTCAAGGCATCGGCGGCCTTGTTGGACTTGGCCTCCTGCCAGAAGCGCAGCAGGGTCGAGAGCACCACCATGGAGAAAATCACCGTGGCGGCCTTCATGTCTTCGGTCAGCCAGGAGATCACCGCCAGCAAGGTCAGCAGCAGGTTGAACGGGTTCTTGTAGCAATGCCACAGGTGCACCCACCACGGCAGCGGCTGCTCGTGCTCGACTTCATTGAGGCCGTATTGCACGCGCAGGGCATCGGCTTCCAGGCTGCTCAAGCCCTCGGTATGGCTGCCCAACGTACCGAGCAATTGCACGGCACTGCTATTGGCCGCGACCACCAGGGTTTGCGCCAGGGTGGGCGGCACTTCGCGGCTGACGCTGGCATCGGTGACGGTTTCGAGCATCGCCAGGCGGCGGAAATGCCGGGCGATATGCCGGGTCCGCAGGAAGCCGGCGAAGAACTCTTTCAACAGAGTGAGGTTCATGGTGTGTTACTCCTGCGCGAGGAAAAACCGTCGAGCAGGTACTGCCTGTCCCACCGCGCCCTTTCATAGGCACAGTCAGCCCGGCCCGCCCGCCGTAAAAGACAGGCGCGTCCGTAGCATCCCGAGGTTAACCGGGTGCTGGTCAGCGTCGATGAGAGGGATCGCACAGGGGCCAGGACTGGCCACTGTCAGGATGCCGCTTCTCGCTAGGTGGCGAGACAACGGCATCGAAAAAAATGCGCGTTATCTTGCCAAGTATGTGCCGGTTACCGAGACCGGCCGACAACTGTCACTCGAACAAGTACCCACTGAGGGTCTCCGCTATTGATGAAAACGCGCGAAGCTTACGCCCCGATTTAAGGAGAGTAAACCGTAGGAAAGTTTCCATATGGTGAATAAGAAGATTCTTCAGGGAGGGTTCAGGAAGCGGTCATCCTGAACCTGGCGAAGATCAAAGGAGGGTCAGCCATTTCAGTCGACCGCATTCCTGTGGCGAGCGGGGCATCCCACACTTACGGTGTACAGGGTCGATCCCGCTCAACCAACGCCAGGTAATCCTTAACCTGTCCACCCGCCAACGCCTTAACCTGAATCGACACCCTGTTCACCTGCCGCCCCATCGTGATCCCGTCCCGCGTGCGCACGGATACATACCCAAGCTTGGGCCAGAAGCGTTCGGCTTTGGTATTGCCGACCACGACCGACAGCCGCAGCCACTGGGCGCCATTTTCCACGGCCCAACGTTCAATGTCTGAATGCAGCTGCTGGGCAAGCCCGGTGCCATGCCAGCGCGAATCGACCAGCAGCAAACCGATATGCCACACCCCATCAGCCAGCAGATCCGCCGCGATATTCACCACGGCGACCAGCGCCTCGTCCGTACCGCGATAACCCAGCCAGTGCATCCGACTGCACGCCCACCCCGCCGGCAATTGCACCTGCAATTCGTCGCACGCTTCGGTCAGCGTGGCAGGCTCGCCGTTGACCGCGATGAAGTAATCCGGCGCCTGCTCAAAAAACTGCTGTAGCTCAGCTTCGTCAGCCAGGGTAAGCGCCACGACACGAATATCGGGGAAGGTGCTCAGAGGAAGTTGAGTCATGCAATCCACATCCATGAGGTGCTGTCCTTACAAGCGACTAATCCACAATCTTGAGTTTCACTTGCGCGCCGTCGGGCAAATCCTTGATCTCACGTGCCAAATCACCGCAGAACCGAAGCTGCTCGATATGATCAAGTTGACGCACATTGTCGATGGCGTACTCGCCGCCCAAAACCGGCGAAATAACGAAATGGTAAACCTCGCCCTGCGCTAACGGCCCCAGCATCTCCTCGGCCTGATCCACCATCGATTGCAGGTACCAGTCGTGCAGAAAGGCCTGATCCCTGGAGACCTCGTCCAAGGCTTCACGGGTCTGGGCGATCACTTCGCAGGAAAGTGCCTCGGGGCACACTCGCCAGTAGCGACCCTGTTCGTCCTCGACCATCAAATTGCCAAACGCCGTAGCGCCTACGACCTCAACAGGGTCAATGCCCGCCCAACCCCAGCTGTCGCGTATTGCGTGAAGTATGTTCATGCAGCCTCCTTGCGTCGAAACGACTCAATCATCCCGCGTCAGCACTTCCAACAACTCAATCTCAAAACGCAGATTGCTGTTGGGCTTGATATGCGCACCCATGGACCGTTCGCCATAGGCCAGGTGCGCCGGCACAAACAACCTGCGCACCCCGCCGACCTGCATGCCCATCAACCCCTGGTCCCAGCCCTTGATCACCCGCCCGGTGCCGATCACACACTGGAACGGCTTGCCCCGCTCCCAGGACGAATCGAAGACCGTACCGTCTTCCAGAGTGCCGGTGTACTGGGTGGTGATCAGTGCGCCCTTGACCACGGCTTTGCCGGTGCCTGGGCGAGTGTCGGTGATCTGGAGTTCGTCGGGGCTCATGGGGTTCTCGTTGAAGGCGTAAAGGCTGGGGTTTTCCCAGAATCGATGGGGTTTGGCAAGTGCAGGAACAGTCGCTGCCGTGACATTTCCCTTTAACTTGCAGGACGTTTCCGAGAGAATCCCAAGCGCTTGCGCCGCTCAAATCACGTGGCTAGTCTTCGGCGGTCACTGCCAATTCAGTGACCGGGTTTAGCAGCCCGCCGATATGACTAGGCGCAAAGCGCCACCTTTTGCAGGGCGCTTTTTTTCGGCCCGTGCTTCATGGTGGCCGTGCGCAGGGCACCTTCGGGTGCACCGGGTTCCTAGTCACCGGTCTGCTAACCTGCGCATGGCCGCCACCCCAAATCGTTTAGCAGCGATGGTGTCGGCTCCTACTGACTAGAGGAGCTTCAAAATGGACAAACTCGTCCCCGCCCCACCCGCCCCAGAACTGAAATTCTTCACGACCACCCCAGACCTCAGCTTCGAAGACGCCCTGGCCCACGCCAGCAGTGTGCTGCGTTGCGCCGCCGTTGCCGCACAGACGGCAGGTGATCAACTGGACGGTCCTTCGCGCACGCTGGTGCTTTCGGTCATGCACTTGGTGGACATGGCCAGTGTGATGGTGGACCGGTCGCTGGAGTGCGTGCAGCCACGTTAAAAGCACAGTGGGTCTCTGTGGCGAGGGAGCTTGCTCCCGCAGGGCTGCGCAGCGGCCCCGTTGCTTTACTACTGCCCCCACAAAAATCCCGTAGATATAGCGTCGGCCCGACTTGAACACGCCATAAGCCGATACAGAGTGCTCGCTTGTGCTTACTTACGCAGAGAGCTCACGCAGCGCTGCCGTCGCCAAAAAACCTGACCGCGATGCATAGCGATGATCCTTTTGCACACGCTCGTCAATCCGCTGCAAGAGGTGTTCCGGCAGAGAGGCATTGAACCGCACTGATTTCCCCAGATAAGGCGTGAGATCAAAGTCGACTATCGCCCAGACACCACCGGCAAAATCCGGATTACCCAAATGGGCATCAACCTCCAGCGCCTGAGGAAGCTGTTCCTGATCGGCAACCAGGCCTTCAAGGTGCAGAGCCAATGCCTCACGTATATTGTCCAGCGCTTCGGAAAAAGACCCGCCCGCCGAGAAACACCCCGGCACATCAGGGACGGTCACGCTGTAATCCGAATCAGCATCTTTGTGTACTACCACTGGGAATTTCATTGCTCCTCCTCTGACCGAGCCCGTGGGAGCTCGCCCAATTCATCCAGCAGGCAATTATTTGAGACCGGCTGATTTGAAAATACTGTGCAGAGTGCCCTTGGCAATCTCTGACTTGGGATGAGGGACGGTGACTCTTCCCCGCTTCACGGGGTGCTTGAACTGATGATGACTGCCCTTCACTGCCACCTCAAACCAACCATCCGCAACCAGCAGGTCAATCACCTGCTCGACTTCTCATCGCCTTACCCTTGGGTGTGTATATACCCCCCACCAAATGGTAATGCGTTTTTTGCACACACGAGACACACGGATAAAAAATCTTGCGGCTTGATGATGACGGTGGGTAAATCCCTTACGCCAGTGAAGTAATATCAATCTTTGTGCTCTGGATCGCTCTCACGCGGAGCGTGGAACAATCAAATACTCGGGCCAGTTCCCCTTCACCTACAACAGAACACGACATACCCTAGCCAAAAATCACATCCTGCTTATTGTCTCTTCCAGAACCTATATTCAACCTATAAGTAGAAAATCAATTCTGAACGAGAAAGATCAAAAATGACCATCGGTTCAAACTTTAATTACCCAGCAGATATAGCCCAACAAAGTCATCGTAAAAAGCGCACTGTAAAGAATAAATGGAGGGCACGATTCCCTAGCCCGCCAGATTTGTGTTTCGATTACCGAGCATTGGTAGAGCAAGAAAACGGCGTTGCCCAAGCGACCGACATTGCTCACAAAATTTGCATTATTGGTGCGGGAATTACAGGTTTAACAACTGCACGCGAGCTGCATAGGTGCGGTTTCAAAAATATTACACTAATAGAAAAGTCAAAGCGTATAGGCGGTCGACACCTGACAGCTCTTGGTAGTAATAATACGAACACTGTCGGTCGCCCTCCTTTTGAGATGGGCGCAATGAGAATGCCGTTCTTCAATAGATCAAATGAGCAGCCCAAAGATGGTCGTTCGCTTATGGCGTATTACGCAAATGAATTTGAATTAGTCTGCTCCGACTTTCCAAACCCCGGCAGCCCCAGCGTCCACTCAACTGGAATCTACCTGAGAGAAGGGAGCCTGGAAGGAGACAGTGAACCCACAATGCTTATCTGGAAAAACCCAAACGGAAAAACAGCACCACCCGGTAAAATCTTAAGGTCCGTTTTTGCGAAGTGGAAGGCATTCGCTGAACGGATGACGCTGCACGTTTCCGAGCATTTCGGCTCTGACGGTTGGGAAGACATGTGGGATGCCATAGTAAAAAAATATGAAGGCACGTCATTTCGTGACTTGGTGAAGATGCCAACTATCGATCACTGGCGGCAAAGTGATCCTGGCAACTTTGGCGGAATGGGGATGACCGCACAGGAGTCGGCTGTTTTTTACTCAATAGGCATTGGTGATGGCAGTTGGGGAGCGTTCTATGACGTCTGCTCGATTTACCCAATACGCACGGCGATATTTGGTTTTAGCAGTCATTTGCAACTGATCCACGGCCGTGTGAATTCAGAAGGTGCCCCCATGGCGTCACCTTATCTTGACGTCACAGAGACAGTTGACTCGAGAGGCCTAAAATTTAATAAACCAAATTACATTGGTCTTGGCTCACTGGCCGAATCCCTGCTTTTTATAAAAGCGCAAGAGACCACCGAATCATTATATGAACACTTACTGAAAAGCCCGTACGGTTTGCTGACCAACAGTGCTGCAACGAAAATAAAAAAACTTGAGAATGGAAAAACAAGGATTTACTACGACTGGAATACTACACAGCCGAGTAAAACAAAAAGTGAATTTATCGATGTCGATTCACTTGTAATTACCCTTCCATCATGGCTGATAGAAACACAAATTCTCATCGAGAATTTCAGCCAAGACATGCTTCCCTTCGAAACAATCGCAGCCTACAAAACGGCTCATTGGGAAACCAGCTGCAAGGTGTACGCCCCCCTCAAAAAGTCCTTCCTCTCATCCAATAAAAACATACCTCAAGCTATTGTAACCGACAGCTTCATACATGACATCTACACTTATCGCTACAATGGAAACCACACTTACGACTGTATCCTCTTAAGCTACACGTGGGAGGATGATGCAACAAAGCTTTCGCTGTTCAGCGACGAAGAACTGGTCGACAAATGCATAGAGGAGCTGGACAGGATACTTTTGAAGTCAACAAATATTAAAAAACGCATTTCTCCCTATATAGGACGTGACCAAGCAATCGTTCAGCGCTGGATGAACGATAAACACGCCCTTGGTTGTGCAAAACTCTATCGCCCTGGCACCTACTACGACGCCGTAGGCCTGATGAAATACAATAGGGACTTTTCTCTCACATCCGGGCTTTATCTTTGTGGTGAATCTTTTTCTGTGGATGCTGGCTGGACAGAACCTTGCTTCAGAGGCGCAGTTGATACTGTGATCAATATCTGCAACAAGACCCAAGCAAAATTCAATGGAGATTTTTGCATGCAAGATTATCCAGAGTACAAGACAGAGACTTAAACTACATCGAGAGAATCCGGCTACATCACAACAGGAATTATCTGACTTTTCTTTAAACATTTCTTCACCTCTTATAAACATCCAACCAAAATCCGGTTGCATAACAATAAGAGGTCATCCCCATGAGCGAACCAACAAGCCCTGCCCGCGTCGCCGTCATTCAGTTCAACCCACAGGTCGGCATAGCCAACCGAAGCGACAACCTGCATCAAAGTCTTCTACTGGCGACTGAAGCAGCAAACGGCGGCGCCAATCTGATCGTGCTGCCGGAGCTTTCCAACTGCGGCTATTTCTTCAGCAGCCGCCAGGACGCGTTTGATCATGCAGAGGCAGTGCCGAACGGACCGAGTGTGCGGGAATGGATCGATTTTGCCTGCAAGCACCAGGTGTATCTGGTCGCCGGTCTTGGCGAAATCGATGGTATGCAGCTGTTCAACACAGCGGTATTGCTGGGGCCCGACGGGTTCATAGGCAAATACCGAAAAGCCCATTTATGGAACTTGGAAAAGCTTTGGTTCACCCCGGGGAATTCTGGCTTTCCAGTGTTTGAAACGCCGATCGGTCGTATCGGCCTGCTGATCTGCTGGGACATCTGGTTTCCGGAGGTACCGCGCATTTTGAGCCAGCAAGGCGCCGATATCATTTGCAGCTTGAACAATTGGGTGTGGACACCCCCACCGTTGTTCGATGAGGCAGGAAAGTGCATGGCGTCGTACCTGACGATGACCGCTGCACATGTGAACAACGTATTTATCGCGGCCGCGAGCCGCATTGGTGAAGAGCGGGATGCCCGTTATCTCGGATGCTCCTTGATTGCAGGGACAAATGGCTGGCCAATCGGCGCCGTGGCTTCGGCCAATCGCCAGGAGATCCTGTTCGCCGACATTGACATCACCAGCGCCCGCAGCGCGCCGATCTGGAACAGCCTCAATGATCTGCAACGGGACCGTCGCAATGATCTTTATGATCAGATGCTCGGGTATTCCCAGCACCCTGCCCTGCCTCGCTGAGAGGAGGGCAATCTATGGAAACGTTGTTTGCCAGGAAAACGCCAACCCGCTCACGAGCGGATATCACAGTTGTTGTACTGGGACTCGTCGCTACCTTGCTCGCGGTATGGGTTGTATCCAGTCATCAAGGTTCATGGCCAGGATACAACGAGATGGTGACGGCCCTCCCCCAACCCGTAGCGTGGTTGCGGTGGGTAGTGGGGGATATAAGCGAAGTTGCCTTTTACAAGCATGAACTCGCGTCATTGGGCCTATTGAGTGGTGCCTATCTGGCATGGTGGGCAAACAAACGTGGCAAAGCCTGGCAGGGCTTTTCCATTTGCTATGGCACCGGATTGTGGCCTTGGGTGGTGACCAGTTCGTTGATCGGGCTGTTGCTGAGCAACCTGCTGTGGGGTTGGAGCGTTACCGCCGAAACCTGGCAGCCTACGTTTGCGGCGTTTGTTTCATTGCCAGCAGCGATGGTGCTCATGTTTGGCAGCGGTTGGAAGGTCGCCCTCAATGGTGCAATGCTGGGAGCTTTACTGGTTACTCCACTGTGCTTGTTGATCGTCAATCTGGTGTGTGTGCCACTGGGTTTACCAGCCGTGGTCGGTAATGTGCTGGGCATGGCTATCGGAAGCGTCATCGCATTTGCACTGTGTCGTCGGGTGCCCTCGCTGGTGCGTTCGGACTCTATCGCTCCAGACCGACCGATACCTGTTACCCCGCCCAGTTACGGAGTGTTCTGGAGCCTGCGCCGAGTGCTGGCGGACTTTTCCGAAGCACCCTTTTTTGGAAATGAGCTGGCCAGTCTCGGACTGTTGGCAGGCGTGTTGCTTGCCTATGCCCTCAACCCCATGAGCCCGGCTTATGGCTCCGGCCTGCTTTTGCACATGGTAGGAGCACAGGCACTGACGTCGGCTTTTGGCGTAGTGATCTGGCGCCATCAATGGATAAAGCGGGGTTGGTATCCCACCTATGTACCGTTGGTATCTGTGGTACCGGCAGCAGTGTTGACCCACGGTGGCAGTTGGATGGTGGTGACTTCAAGTGCATTGCTGGGCGCCCTGATCGCACCGCCGTTGGCCTGTGCAGTTGCAGCGAGACTGCCTGCCCATTTTCATCCGTACATTGGCAATGTAGTTTCAATGGCGTTGAGTACGTTGATGATTGTGCCGATCGTAGGTTGGCTGGCAACTTGAAAGGTGTGGTTAGGGCCCCCCTAACCACTTTTGAACACAACAATAATCGATCAAGCCAACGGCACCCGACGCATCGTCAGTGCCATTCGCCCCACAAAGAAACTCAACGCCACACGCGACAGCTGCTTGGGCGCCACTTCACGGGTTTTATACTCGGCCTGTTGCTTCAACTCCTCATCCTCGCGCAAAGGCACCAGGCCACCTGGTGCATTCGCACCCCACGCCGCGCAATTACCCTGCACTATCCTGACACCGGGCTGTCGTACTTTCATGCGTCTAAAACCCGGAGAAACCATGACCCAGGATGTCCTCGCCAAAGAAACCAATCGCCGCCAGCTGCAGCAGATTATCTCCGGGCTGTCCGACGGGATCATCCTGGCCGAAGTCGACCAGACCATTCTCTGGGCCAATGAGGCCGCACTGGCCATGCACGGTGTGGAGGACGTCACGGCACTGGGTGCCAATACCCAGGAATACGCCGAACGCTTCAGCCTGCGCTATCGCAATAATCATCCCTTGCCCTTGGAGAATTACCCCCTCGCCCGCGCGGCGGCAGGCGATGAATTCAGTGACGTGGTAGTGGAGGTCATGCCCACCGCCGATGAAGAAAAAACCTGGGTGCACCGCCTGCGCAGCCTGGTCATCAGCGATTCCCATGGCACGCCTGAATTGCTGGTGCTGATCCTCAGCGACGCCACCGAATGGGCCAGCGCCGAACAGCGCTTCGAGAAAACCTTCAACGCCAACCCGGCGCCGGCGGTGATCTGCCGCCTGAGCGACCTGCGCTATATCAAAGTGAACCAGGGCTTCCTGGAGATGACCGGCTACACCCGTGACCAGGTGATCGGCCGCTCCGTATATGAACTGGACGTGCTGGAGCATGCCGAGCGCAGGGAGCTGGCCGTTCAGCGCCTGGGGGAAGGCGCGACCATCCCGCAGATGCAGGCCGAGCTGAAACTGCCCGGAGGCGGCAGCAAACTGGTGATCGTCGCCGGCCAGCCGCTGGACATGAACGAGGAAGACTGCATGCTGTTTTCCTTCACCGACCTGGAGCCACGCCGCAAGGCCGAAATCGCCCTGCGCCAGAGTGAAGAGCGCTTCGCCAAGTCGTTTCGCCTGACGCCGGTGCCCACCTTGGTGTGCAGCGCCGCCAACCGCCAGGTGGTGGATGTCAACGAAGCGTTCATGACCATTACCGGGTACACCAGCGAAGAGCTGATCGGTAAATCCATCGAAGACATCAACTTCATCGACAACCAGGAGGCGGCCGCGCAGTTGTTCGCCACCCTGGAGAAAGCCGGCAACCTCGATGGCCAGGACCTCAAGGTGCGCAAGAAAGGCAACGAGGTCATCGACTGCGTGGTCTCGGCAGACACGGTGATCATTGAGGATGTGCCCTGCTACCTGCTGGTGATGATGAACATCACCGAACGCAAGCGCTCGGAGCTGGAGTTGGTGGCGGCCATCGAGGAAGTGATGCAGGACGCGTCCTGGTTCAGCCAGACCCTGATCGAGAAACTGGCCAATGCCAAGAGCGTCAACAGCCCCAACCTGCCGAACGTGGCCTTCACCGACCTGACCGCCCGCGAGCGCGATGTACTCGGCCTGATCTGCGAGGGCCTGGCCGACAAGGAGATTGCCTCACGCCTGAAATTGGCGCCCAACACGGTGCGTAACCATGTGGCCACGGTGTACTCGAAACTGGGGGTGCATAGCCGTAGTGCAGCGATTGTCTGGGCCCGTGAACGCGGGCTGTTTGCCGGTGAACTGCGGGTTAAGAAAACCCGATGAAAGTGCAAATGCACTAGTGCGGCTAGTGCGAATTCGCCTTATCCCGCGCAGTCCCAATCCCTAACCTTCAAGGTGTGAGTACAGGGCTTTCTACCTGTGCCGTCGTAAAACGACACCTTGAAGGAACCCACATGTTTACGCTCTCTCAACTGCGAAATTGCATCGAAGAAGGCCTCGCGCCGCTGACATGCGAGTTCACCCTGTGCCGGGATGCGTCGCTGACCCTCAAGGTCTACGACGCCGACACCGGCCGGGTGGACCTGGTGGTGACGGGGATCAGCACCAACCGGCTGCAGACCCCGCAAGACGTGGAAAAGATGGTGGAAGAACTGCGCTACGAACTGCAAAGCAACAACATGGGCAAGGTCACGCTGGAAGACGCGCCTTCAACGACGAACCAATGAAATAGAACACCCCGCCCGCGACAATGAACGCCCCCAGCATGTAGAACATGTAGTGGGCCGGCAGGCTGGCCAGCACCAGCCCGCACAACACCGGCCCCAGCGCAGCCCCCAGGTTGGACAGGTTCTGCGCCCCGTAATACATGCCCCGCAGGTGATCCGGGGCGATCCGGTCGATAAACATGTATTCGGCCGGGAACACGATGATTTCCCCCACGGTAAATACCGCCATCGCCAACACCCACCAGAGCACGCTGGTGGACAGCGCAAAACCAATCAAGCCCAGCATGAACATGCCCAGGCCGGCGATCAGCCATTGGCTGAGGTAACGGTGGGAAATACGTCGACCAATCACGTACTGCAAGGCGATCACCAGCACGGCGTTGGTGGTGAGCACGGCACTGATGACGGTGTAGGTGTATTCAGCACTGGTGGTGGTGACCAGGTACTGCGAGAGGTAGGCGGTGAACTGGCCGAACACCACGGCGCTGAGCACACCCCCAAGGGTGAAGCACACCAGGCGATGGTCACGCAGCAGCACGCGGCCTACGGCCAAGAACGGCACCGGCTTTTGCGTCACATCGATGGTCGCCAGGGTGCGATCGCCCCAGCGCCAGTACAGCAGGAAAAAACCGGCCCCCAACAACGCCGACAGGATGAACGGCAGGCTGATGTCCAGCTTGGCCACCATCGCCCCAAAGAACGGCCCCGCGGCATAGCCGATATTGGTCAGCGTGTACTTGATGGAAAACACTTCGCTGCGTGCATCTTCCGGCAGCAAGCTGGCAAAACCGGCCTTTACCGCAATATCGATGACCGCGTAGGCCAGGTTGATCAGGATCAGGCAGCTGTAGAACGCCCAGATGTTCTGCGCCAGCACCGTACCGATAAACCCCAGCCCAAACAGCACGCTCAACCCCAGCAACAGCCGATAACTGTTGATGCGGTCGACCAGAAAACCGCCATATACGCTGAGCAGCGAGCCAAGGATCAACGAGCTGCCGATCACCAGCCCGACCTGGGTGATGTCGAGGTCAAATTGGCGGGTGAGGTAGATCACCAGGTAGGGAAAGGTAATCGCCTTGGCCAGCGTCAGCAGCAACGTGGCGGACAACAGCAGGTTCACGGCGCGGGGGTAGTTTCTTATTGTGGCAAGCATCCTGCTCTCTTTCTTTGAAGGTAACACGGCCTTGATGGCCGGTTACCTTACCGCAAGAGCCGAAAAAAAACGCGGGTCATTTCTTGACGGGTGTGATCTCCAGGATGGTGCCGTTGGTGGTTTTGAGCAGCACGAACCTGTCGCCCACACGGGCCCACTGGCTGTCGGCTTCAGGCTGCTTGAGACCGCGTTTCTTCCAGTCGCTGACCGCCGACTCCTTGCGCATCAGGATGTCCGGGGCGCGGTCGCCTTCTTTCAAATCACGGGTATTGATGTTCGAAGGCTGCACGGTTTCCTGAGGGGTATCGCCGGCCTGCACGACAAAGCTGGCGGTGGACAGGCTGGCGGCGACCAGGACACAGGCAGCGAGGGTTTTGGACTTCATGGGTGCTCCTTCAATGAATGATGCGTACCCAGGTTCCGACCGCAGGCGCATGAAATCATTCAGCCTGTTGAACCTTGATCCCCTGTGATGAGCATAGGTATCTACACAACTTTTCAGACCCTGACAAATCTCCCTGTGGTGAGCGGGCTTGTCCCGCGTTGGGCTGCGAAGCAGACCCAAAACCAGCCGCTACAGAGTGTCTGATACACCGCGTCTTCTTTAATGGGGCTGCTACGCAGCCCAACGCGGGACAAGCCCGCTCCCCACAGGGTATTCACTGGCTTACGCGTGCCCCCATTGCCCTTATGAAATTAATCCTGTAATTTTTCATGAAATTATTAGATATAAATTTCATGAACCAGCAAGAAGAACTCGACGCCCTGGCGATCCTCATCCACGACCTGCGCAAGTACAAGAAACTCACCCTCGCCCAACTCGCACAGAAAATCGAGCGTTCGGTGGGCTTCCTGTCCCAGGTGGAACGGGGCTTGTCGCGTCCGACCGTGGCGGATCTTACCGCCATCAGCCATGCCCTCGACGTGCCCACCACCTATTTCTACAGCCTGTCCAAACCCAAGGCCGTGAGCTGGGTCACCCGCCCCAACGAACGCCGCACGGTGTACTACGCCAACGGCATCACCGACATCCTGGTGTCCCCCAGCATGAATGGCGCCTTCTCGATGCTCGACAGCCTCCTGGCACCCGGTGCCAACAGCGGTGAACAGACCATGAGCGACCGCGCCGAGCAGGCCGGATTTGTACTGGAAGGCGAACTGACCCTGTGGGTAGAGGGCGAGGCCGATTCGGTCACCCTCGGCCCCGGTGACAGCTTCCACCTGGCCAGTTTCGCCCACTGCCGCTACGCCAACCTCACCGACCTGCCCGCCCGCGTGTTGTGGGTTTACAACTAGGAGCAACACCCGTGAAAAGCCAAGCCTCCACGTTACTGGCCGAAGTACGGACCTTTCGCCAGAACCATCCCGACGTGCGCTATGTCGACCTGATCGCCCTGGACATTCCCGGGCATTTCTACGGCAAGCGCTACCCCATCGAGATGCTGGAAAAGGTCGCCGCCGGCAGCCCCTTGAAGCTGCCGCAGAACGCCGTGCTGCTGGGGGTTCAGGGCGGGCTGTTCAAGATCGGCGACTACTGCTTCCACGACGGCGACCCGGATGCCAACCGCCGCCTGGTGCCGGGCACGCTCAAGCCGGTGAGCTGGGAGTCGCAGCCGCTGGGGCAGATGTTGATCACCTCGGACGGTACCGAGGCGCCGATCGAATTCGAACCTCGCGAAGTCCTGGCCAAGGTGCTGGAGCGCCTGCACCACAAAGGCATTCACCCGGTGGTGGCCTTCGAACTGGAGTTCTACCTGTTCGACAAAAAGCTCGACAACGGCCTGCCGCAATTCGCCCGCGACCCGCTCAGCGATGACACCGACGACCAGCCCAACCTGCATATCGAACGGCTGTCGCGCTTCAGCGAGGTGCTGGACGACATGGCGCAGACCGCCAAGGACCAAGGCATCGACATCACGGTGATCACCGCCGAACTCGGCCCCGGTCAGTTCGAGATCAATTTCGGTCACCTCGACGACGGCCTGCGCGCCGCCGACTGGGCGGCCCTGTTCTGCCGCAGCACCCGCGGCGTGGCACTCAAGCACGGCTACCGCGCCAGCTTCATGGCCAAGCCTTACCTGCAATTCCCCGGCAGCGGCATGCATGTGCATGTCAGCCTGTACGACGGTGCGGGCAACAATGTGCTCGCGGCGCACCAGCAGCAACCCCTGCGCCACGCCGTAGCCGGTTGCCTGGAGTTGCTGCCCCACTGCATGCCAATCTTCTCGCCCAACCACAACGCCTTCCGCCGCCTGGGCGGTACGGTCAACGCAGCCACCCGCGCCTGCTGGGGGTTTGAAGACCGCGACGCGTGCGTGCGCATTCCCGATTCCGACCCGCGCAACCTGAGGATCGAACATCGCCTGGCCAGTGCCGACGCCAACCCGTACCTAGTGCTGGCGGCGATCCTGGTCGGCCTTGAACATGGCCTTGAAGCCAGGCAAGAACCTATCGCGCCACTGAACGAGGACCGCAGCAGCGGCACCGACTTCCCCGTGGAAATGCTCGATGCCGTGCGCGCCATGCAGCATCAGCCGGTAGTGCGCGATAAGCTGGGCGCCGAATTTGTCGACGTGTACTGCGAGAACAAACGCCAGGATCACCTGGCCTTTCAACAAGAAATCCATGCGCGGGAATACCGCTGGTTTCTCTAACGACGGAATAACCGATGACCGACCAAAGCGCCCCGGCCCTCAAGGAAATCTTCAACCTCGAACGCCTGCAGCACATCGCCAGCGAAATGACAGCGGTGTACCCGGCGTTCGACGCCAAGGGGTTTCTCAAGCACGCCAAGGCCGGGCTCGCCGAGTTATCGGTGATGCAGCGTGTGGCGCGAGTCAGCGAAAGCCTGCACGCGGTGATCCCGCTGGACTATGCCCAGACCCTCAAGCTGCTTTACGCCCTGGCGCCGCGCCTGAACAGCGGGTTTGTCAGCCTGTGCCTGCCGCACTACGTGGCGAGCTACGGCCTGGATGACTTCAAGCGCTCCATGGCCGCGCTCAAATACTTCACCCCCTTTGGCTCGGCTGAGTTCGCCATAAGACCCTTCTTGCTCCACGACTTCGAACGCACCCTGGCGGTCATGCAAACCTGGTCGCTGGATGACAACGATCACGTGCGCCGCCTCGCCAGCGAAGGCTCGCGCCCGCGCCTGCCGTGGTCGTTTCGCCTGGCCAAGGTGCAGGCCAACCCCGAACTGTGTGCGCCGATCCTCGACAACCTAAAGGCCGACAGCAGCCTCTACGTACGTAAATCCGTGGCCAACCACCTCAACGACATCACCAAGGACCACCCGGATTGGGTGCTCGGCCTGATCGAAGGCTGGAACCTGGATAACCCGCACACCGCCTGGATCGCCCGCCATGCGCTGCGCAGCCTGATCAAGCAGGGCAACACCCGCGCGCTGACGATCATGGGCGCAGGCGCCAAGGCCGAGGTGAAGCTCCATCACCTGAGTGTGACGCCGGCGGTGATCACCCTGGGCGAGCGGATCACCCTGTCGTTCAGCCTGGAATCCACCGCTGCCACTGCACAGAAACTGGTGGTGGACTATGCCATCGATTACGTCAAAAGCGCCGGGCACAGCACGGCCAAGGTGTTCAAGCTCAAGGCGTTTACGCTGGGCGCGGGTGAACGGCAGAACATCCGCCGCGAGCAGCATATTCGCGCGTTGACCACGCGCAAGCACTATCCCGGCAGGCATGCGGTGCATGTGCTGGTGAATGGAGAGCGATTGGGCAGTGCCGAATTCGAATTGCGCGATTAACCCGATGTCACCCACACCACAGATCACTGTGGAAGGGTTTCATCCGTTGGATTCGCCGAGCAACAGTGGCTGCTCCCGCGCGCACAATTCCACCACGTAATCCCACAGCACCCGCAACCGCACCGACTTGTGCAACTCCCGGCGCGAGCTGATCCAGTAGCTGCGCTGGATCCCCTCCCCCGGCAGCAACGGCACCAGTTGCGGGTCACCCGACGCCATGAAGCACGGCAACACCGCAATCCCCAATCCGGAGCGCGCGGCCTGGTGTTGGGCGATGACGCTGGTGCTATGGAACACCACCTTGGGGTTGCGGCAGAAACTGCTGAGGAACTTCAGCTCCTGGCTGAACAGCAGGTCGTCGACATAGTCGATCCAGGCGTGGGCGGCGAGGTCTTCGCGTTTTTCAATCGGAGGGGTGCGCGCCAGGTAGGCACGGCTGGCATAGAGCGCCAGGCGGTAATCGGTGAGTTTGCGCGTGACCAGTTGATCGACGCTGGGGCGTTCGAGGTGGATGCTGATTTCCGCTTCGCGGTTGAGGATGCTGACGAAGCGCGGCACGGCGAGCAGTTCCACTTCCAGGCCGGGATAACGTTCGAACAGCCCGCCCATGCGGCCGGCGAGGAACATCACTCCCAACCCTTCGGCCACCCCGAGGCGGATCTTGCCCAAGGGCGCAGCGGCGTGGGTCAGTTCGTCCTCGGCCAGCAACGCGACGTTTTCCATGGCCTCGGCGTGTTTGAGCAGGGCTTCGCCGGCGGGGGTCAGTTCGTAGCCCTGGGCGTGCTGCACGAACAGCGCGGTGCCGAGGCTCTTCTCGATGGCTTCGATATGCCGGGCCACCGTGGCGTGCGTGGTTTTCAGGCGCTGCGCGGCGGTGAGCAGGCGGCCGCTGCGCTGCAACTCCAGAAAATACCGCAGGTCATTCCAGTCGAACATGTCGCCTCCATTGCATGGCCCGGATAGCGCTGTTTAAAAACGCACAGCAGCTGGGTAAAAACTAACATTTTTAAGACGAAAACTAACAACTAGGATGGAGCCAATAAGAAAAACAAGCGAGACCTCAGATGCCCATTGCAGCTGCTGAATACGATTATGTGGTAGTAGGCGCCGGCCCCGCAGGCTGCCTGCTCGCCAATCGACTGTCCGCCAACCCTGCCCACCGCGTGCTGCTGCTTGAAGCCGGTGGCCGCGACAACTACCCCTGGATCCATATCCCCGTCGGCTACCTGTTCTGTATCGGTAACCCGCGCACCGACTGGTGCTTCAAGACCGAAGCACAGGAAGGCCTGCAAGGCCGTGCGCTGAGCTACCCACGGGGCAAGGTGCTCGGCGGCTGCTCGTCCATCAACGGCATGATCTACATGCGCGGCCAGGCCCAGGACTACGATGGCTGGGCGGCGGCAGGCAACGGTGGCTGGGCCTGGAAAGACGTGCTGCCACTGTTCAAGCAGAGCGAAAACCATTTTGCCGGCAGCTCGGAATTCCACAGTGACGGCGGCGAATGGCGAGTCGAGCAGCAGCGGCTGCATTGGCCGATCCTGGACGCCTTTCGGGACGCCGCAGCGCAAAGCGGCATTGCCACGATCAGCGACTTCAACCAGGGCGATAACGAAGGCTGCGGCTACTTCCAGGTCAACCAGAAGGCCGGGGTGCGCTGGAACGCGGCCAAGGCGTTTCTCAAGCCGATCCGCCAGCGGCCCAATCTCACCGTGCTGACCGAGGTCGAGGTAGACCGCGTGGTCCTGGAAAACGGCCGCGCCTCAGCCGTGATCGGCCGTCAAAACGGCCAGCACGTGAGCTGGAAGGCGCGCAAGGAAATCGTGCTGTGCGCCGGCTCCGTGGGCTCGCCGGGCATCCTGCAACGCTCGGGGATCGGCCCGTCCAGCGTGCTCAAGCCGCTGGGCATCGATGTGCGGCATGAACTGCCGGGCGTCGGCGGCAACCTGCAGGATCACCTGCAACTGCGGCTGATCTACAAGCTGGAAAACGCCCGCACCCTGAACCAGATCGCTGGTACCGTATGGGGCAAGATGGGCATGGGCCTGCGCTACCTGTATGACCGCAGCGGCCCGCTGTCGATGGCGCCCAGCCAGCTCGGCGCGTTTGCCCGCTCGGGCCCGGAACAGACCTCGGCCAACCTCGAATACCACGTACAGCCGCTGTCCCTGGAGCGCTTTGGTGAACCGCTGCATGGGTTCCCGGCGTTTACCGCCTCGGTCTGCGACCTGCGCCCGCAAAGCCGTGGCCGCATCGATATACGCTCGGCCAACCCGGCGGATGCGCCGCTGATCCGGCCCAACTACCTCAGCCACCCGGAGGACCTGCGGGTGGCCGCCGACGCGATTCGCCTGACCCGACGCATCGTCGCCGCACCGGCCCTGAGCCAGTTCAAGCCGGTGGAATACCTGCCGGGTGATTCGCTGCAAACCGAAGAGCAACTGCACGAAGCCGCTGCGCGTATCGGCACGACGATCTTCCATCCGGTCGGCACCTGCCGCATGGGCAGCGATAAAGACGCGGTGGTCGACGCCCAGTTGCGCGTGCATGGCGTGCCCGGCCTGCGTATCGCCGATGCCTCGGTCATGCCGCGCATTACCTCCGGCAATACCTGTTCACCCACGCTGATGATCGCGGAAAAAGCCGCGCAGCTGATCCTTTCGCCGAACACTGTAGGAGCGAGCTTGCTCGCGAAAAACGCAAAAGCGCCGCTGCCCTCCGGGTTTCCCGCGTAATTGTTGACAACGTTCGCGAGCAAGCTCGCTCCTGCAAGGAACTGAGAAATAGCGGCGCTGAGCCTGGCGCCGACAGTGGAACAACAATAAATAATCACTGTGAGGGCTTCCCGATGTCAGAACATGCTCAAACCCTGGGCTCGGCCACCAACGCGAGCACCGGTAACGAATCAAGAAAAGTCATCTTCGCCTCGTCCCTGGGGACGGTGTTCGAGTGGTATGACTTTTTCCTCTACGGCGCCCTGGCGGCGGTGATCAGCAAGCAGTTCTTTGCCGGGGTCAACGACACCACGGCGTTTATCTTTGCCTTGATGGCCTTCGCGGCCGGCTTTGTGGTGCGCCCGTTCGGTGCGCTGGTGTTCGGCCGCCTGGGCGACATGATCGGGCGCAAGTACACGTTCCTGGTGACCATCATCCTGATGGGCGTGGCAACCTTCTGCGTCGGCCTGCTGCCAACCTACGCCAGCATCGGCATCGCGGCGCCGATCATCCTGATCGTGCTGCGCATGCTGCAAGGCCTGGCATTGGGCGGCGAGTATGGCGGTGCGGCCACCTATGTGGCCGAACATGCGCCGGCCGGCAAACGCGGCCTCAACACCAGCTGGATTCAATCCACCGCGACCCTGGGCTTGTTGCTGTCGTTGCTGGTGGTACTGGCATGCCGGTACTTCACCGGCGATCAGTTCGAAGTCTGGGGCTGGCGTATTCCGTTCCTGTTTTCCATTGTGCTGCTGGGTATTTCCACTTGGATCCGCATGAGCCTGCACGAGTCGCCGGCATTCCTGAAAATGAAAGAGGAAGGCAAGGCCAGCAAGGCGCCGATCCGTGAGTCCTTCGGTAAATGGGAAAACCTCAAGGTGGTGCTGATCGCGCTGTTCAGCATCAACGGTGGGCAAGCGGTGACGTTCTACGCGTCACAGTTCTATGTGCTGTTTTTCCTCACGCAGTTCCTGAAGATGGACCCGGCCCTGGCCAATATGCTGCTGATCATCAGCGTGGTGATTGGCGCGCCGTTCTTCGTCTTCTTTGGCTGGCTGTCGGACAAGGTCGGGCGCAAGCCGGTGCTGATGCTCGGCCTGCTGCTGGCCACCGCACTGTACTTCCCGATCTTCAAAGGCCTGGCGCACTACACCAACCCGGCGATGGACCAGGCCAGCCGCCAGGCACCGATCACCGTATTGGCTGACCCGGCGACCTGCACCTTCCAGTTCGACCCGGTGGGCAAGGCGAAATTTGACAGCCCCTGCGACAAGGTCAAGACCTTCCTGGTCAAGCAAGGCCTGCCCTACAGCAGCGCCGCCGCCCCGGCCGGCAGCCCGGTGCAGGTCAGCGTGGGTGAAGTGCGCATCGACGGCTTCGACGAGGCAGCGCTGCGCGGTGCAGTGACCCTGGCCGGTTACCCGACTTCTGCGGATGTGGCCCAGGTCAACAAGGTCATGGTGGTAGTGCTGATCGTGGTGCTGATCCTGATCGCCGCCATGTGCTATGGCCCGCTGGCGGCGCTGATGGTGGAGCTGTTTCCAACGCGTATTCGCTACACCTCGATGTCCCTGCCCTACCACATCGGTAACGGCTGGTTTGGCGGGTTCCTGCCGACCGTGTCGTTTGCGCTGGTGGTGTACACCGGGGATATCTTCTATGGCTTGTGGTACCCGGTGGTGGTGACGGGAGTGAGCCTGATTGTCGGATTGTTTTGCCTTAAAGAAACGCGGCATGTGGATCTCGACAACAATTAAACCGATCGCCTGAACACAGGAGATCCCTTGTGGGAGGGGGCTTGCTCCCGATAGCGGTGGTTCAGTCACAGTTGCGTTGACTGATATGGCGCTATCGGGAGCAAGCCCCCTCCCACATTTATTTCCGCAACGCTTACACGAATTGCTGTACATCCATACAGATAATAGTTGCTCAAATTCCTCTGACTGAGCATCCTGCAAAGCATCAACCCGATCTGATGTGATGACCATGCGGCTGTACCTCTGTGAAAAACCCTCCCAGGCCAAGGACATTGCGGCCGTGCTCGGCGCCAGTCGCCGCGGCGACGGTTGCTGGTTGGGCAATGGGGTCACCGTCACCTGGTGCATCGGCCACCTGCTGGAAACCGCGCCGCCCGACGCCTACGACGCCAAATACAAACGCTGGGTACTGGCCGACCTGCCGATCGTCCCGGAAAAATGGAAGATGCTGGTCAAGCCCAAGACCGCCAGCCAGTTCAAGGCCGTCAAGCGCCTGCTGGGGGAAGCCCAGGAACTGGTGATCGCCACCGACGCCGACCGTGAAGGCGAGATGATCGCCCGCGAACTGGTCGAGCATTGCCGCTATCGCGGGCCGATCCAGCGGTTATGGCTGTCGGCGCTGGACGATGCCTCCATCCGCAAGGCCCTGGCGGCGCTCAAGCCCGGCGCCGAAACCTTCAGCCTGTACCACTCGGCCCTGGGCCGCTCCCGCGCCGACTGGCTGATCGGCATGAACATGAGTCGCCTGTTTACCCTGCTGGGGCGTCAATCCGGCTATCAGGGCGTGCTGCCGGTGGGCCGGGTGCAAACACCGACCTTGCGCCTGGTGGTGGACCGCGACCGCAGCATCGCCGACTTCGTGCCCGTGGCGTACTGGGCCATTGATGTGGACCTGCGCCACCAATCCATGACGTTTACCGCACAATGGCGCGCGACCGAGGATGCCTGTGACGACCAGGGTCGCTGCCTTAACCCGCAGCTGGCCCGGGACGCTGCCGACGCCATGAGCAACGCCGCCGGCGCACGCCTGATCAAGCTGCGCACCGAACGCATGCGCGAGGTGGCCCCCCTGCCTTTCGACCTCGGCACCCTGCAGGAAATCTGCTCGAAGAAGCTCGGCCTCGGCGCCCAGGAAACCCTGGATATCGCCCAATCCCTCTACGAAACCCACAAGGTCATCACCTACCCCCGCAGTGACTGTGGTTACCTGCCATTGAGCCAGCACAGCGAGGCGCCGAAGATTCTCGCCGCATTGGGCCGTGGGGATGCGGCAGTCAATGAGCTGATGCCGCATATCGATCCCCAGCGCCGCTCACGGGCCTGGAACGATGCCAAGGTCAGCGCGCACCACGGCATCATTCCGACCGGTGCCGGCAAGGACGTCGGCCAACTCACCGGCAAGCACCGTGCGGTCTACACCTTGATTCGCGCGCGTTACCTGGCGCAGTTCCTGCCCAACCATGAATACGATCGCACCCAGGCGGATTTCGACTGTGCGGGCCAGGCGTTGCGTGCGGTGGGCAAAGTGGTGATCGAACCGGGCTGGAAACGTGCCTTGCCCGAAGCCCTGGCACCGGCAAAGGGCCGTGAAGCACCGGCACCCCAGGCCTTGCCGACACTGGTGCAGGGCCAGGATTACGCCGTGGCCAAGGTCAACCTCAAGGACCTGTGGACCCAACCACCCAAGCCCTTTACCGAAGGTGACCTGATCAAGGCGATGAAAAACGTCGCCAAGCTGGTGGAAGACCCGCTGCTCAAGCAAAAGCTCAAGGACACCACCGGCATCGGCACCGAAGCCACCCGTGCGGGGATTATCCAGGGGTTGCTCGACCGCGGTTACCTGGTGAAGAACGGCAAGGCGCTGTCGGCCACCCCGGCAGCCTTCAGCCTGATCGACGCGGTGCCCCGCGCTATCGCCGACCCCGGCACCACCGCGATCTGGGAGCAGGCGTTGGACATGGTGCAAAGCGGTGAGATGAGCCTGGAAGAATTCGTCGCCAAGCAGGCGGCGTGGATGAGCAAGCAAGTGGCGCGTTGCAACGGCATGCGCATGACCATCACCGGGCCGGCCAGCCCGGCAGGCCGAGGTGCTGCGCCGTGGAAAAAGAAGCGCAAGGCGGCCCCTCGCAAGACCGCCACTGGCCCAGAGCGCGCCAGCAAACCGAAAAAAACCGGGTGAAAGGCAAAAAAAACCGGCGAATGACGTTTTTCGACGGGTTTAACGCCGCATTGGACCTTGCCCCGGCGAGTGCCGTCTAGGATTCTGTAGGGGATAACAACAACACCGGAGTGGCCGCCATGAAAACCGTCGCACAATTGCTCAAAGCCAAGGACCAGAAAAACCAGGACGTCCACACCATCCAATGGGACCACACTGTGTTTGAGGCGCTGGTGCGGATGTCGGAGAAAAACGTCGGCGCCTTGCCGGTGGTCAAGGAAGGCACGGTGGTGGGGATCATCAGCGAACGCGATTACGCACGCAAAATAATGCTCAAGGGCCTGTCGTCGGTCACTACAAAGGTCCATGAGGTCATGAGCTCGCCGGTGATCACCGTCGATACCCATAAAAGTGTCGAAGCGTGCATGAACATCATGACCGACAGTCACCTGCGCCACCTGCCGGTGGTCGAAGACGGCAAACTGCTGGGCCTGCTCTCCATCGGTGACCTGGTCAAGGAAGCCATCGCAGAACAGGCAGACCTGATCAAGCAGTTGGAGCAGTACATCCGCGGCGAATAGGGGACCCCATGCTCGACACCCTGAAACATCAACAGGACCACCTCGACACCCTGCACCGCGCCATGGCCGAACGGCGCTTCCTGGTATTGACCGGTGCGGGCATCAGCACGTCGTCGGGAATCCCCGACTACCGCGACAGCGAAGGCGTGCGCCGGGGCAAGGCGCCGATGATGTACCAGGAGTTCCTCGCCACCGCTCAGGCGCGGCGCCGCTATTGGGCACGGGCGATGCTGGGATGGCCGAGGGTACGTATCGCCCAGCCGAACAACGCTCACAGGGCACTGGCGACCTTGCAACAACGCCAGCACATCAGCGGCCTGATCACGCAAAACGTCGACACCTTGCATGACCAGGCCGGCAGCCATGACGTGATTGAATTGCACGGCAGCCTGCACCGAGTGCTGTGCCTGGATTGCCAGTTGCACAGCACGCGCGACCTGATCCAGCGCCAGATGGAAATCGATAACCCATACCTGGCGCAAGTCCATGCGGTACAGGCGCCTGATGGTGACACCCTGCTTGATCCCGCGTTTGAAGAGCGCTTCCAGGTCCCCCGCTGCCCCCATTGTCAGGGGGAGCGACTGAAACCGGACGTGGTGTTTTTTGGCGAGAACGTCGCACCGGCGACGGCAGCCAGGGCGATGGCGGCGGTAGCGCATGCCGAGGGGCTGCTGGTGGTGGGTTCATCGCTGATGGCTTACTCCGCATTTCGCCTGTGCAAGGCAATGGTCGAACAGGGCAAACCGGTGATCGCCATCAACCTGGGCAAGACCCGGGGTGATGAGTTGTTGCAGGTAAAGATCGAAACCTCGTGCGAACAGCTTCTGCCCTTGTTGGCAGACCGCCTGCAGTCAACCCCTTCTCAGCCATAGCGACCGTCCAGCGCAAAAAATGACGCTCAAGTCACGCATTTGCCGTATCTCCCCATAGCCACGACGAATTATGTAGTGATCAAAAATAATCACTACATAATCGTTGACGTAGCCTTTTTGTCCTTGCATGATCTAGACGTCTCCCGGATCGGGAGCGTTGGTAACAAGCGTTTTGAACAAGCTCGTCTGACCGCCGAGCTGTTTTTTCCGGATGTGCACTGCCCACAAGGCAGATTGATGAAGCTGACCGACCCGTAAGGATCGGTACAAGGCGCTCAAATGCGGCTTGTCTTCGTTATGAAACCATTGCGTAGCAGTTCATCAGCAAGACTACATGCATCAGGTTCAAGACCCTGCCCGTATTCGGCAGACCGTCACTGACGCCCGGTTTTCCAAGCCGGAGACAACTAAGCAGTTTTAACGGAATCAACTGATAGATCGCCAACTGGTCAAGGGGCTTACACATGAATCTGAACAACCAACCAACTATCGATGAATTGGCTGAGATGTTCGCAGCGCAGAAAGACACACTCGATGACCATATCCTGTGGATTGGCAAGTCGGGCGAAGTGCAAATCGACTGCCTGGCGCCCCACACCGAAGAAGCCGAGTTCGACCGCAATAACCGTGAGCTGGCGGCGCGCCTGAAGATGTACCGCCGTGGCCAGGGTTATGTCGGCAAGAAGGCCGCGGCCGATCGCAACTTTATCGAGCAAGTATTCCACACACTTAATACCGAATGGCAGAACCTCAAAGGCCAATCGCACGTTAAAGTGATTGATAGATACTGCTGATAACAGTGCACCTTTAAATTTAAGCCCGCTGGTTTATTCGAGCGGGCTTTTTAATACCTGTTTTATAACACCGCCGGAAACCTGCCCTTCCCCGCCTCATCCCGAAAAATATCAAACAACACCTGCGCCGCCGCTGACAGTTCATGCCCAGGCTTGGTCAGCACGCCAATCGGCCGCTCGATCACCGGATCGGTCAAAGTGATGCAATGCGCCCCCGCCTCCTGCATCTGCTGCGCACACAAGGCGGGTACGGCGCTGACACCCAGGCCGCTGGCGACCATCTTGCCCACGGTTGCCAATTGATGGCTTTCCAAGGCCACCGGCAACTTCATCTTCAAGGCCCCCAGGTGCTCCTCCAGCATCACCCGCACCGTGGAAGGCCGCTGCAACGTGATAAACGGATGCTCCAGCAAGGTTTTCCAGTCGACCTCGGCACACTGTGCCAGCAGTGAATCACCGGGCACCACCGCAATGAAGCGGTCCAGGTACAACGGCGTAAAGGCCAGCGACGAGCCTTCCGAGGGTTCAAACGCCACTCCCAGTTCCACATGGCGGTCGCGAACCATCTCCAGCACTTGCTCGTTGATCAAGTCATGCACCGTCACGTTCACCTGGGGGTAACGGGCGCGGAATATCTTCAGGATCGGCGGCAGCAGGTTGCCGGCAAACGACGGCATCGCCGCCACGGTCACCCGCCCGCGTTGCAGGGTGAACAGCTGACGCAGCTCGTCCTCGGCATTGTCCCAATCGGCCATCAGCCGACGGGCCAGGGGCAGCAGGGATTCGCCCTCGGGCGTGAGCGCCACGTTGCGCGTATTGCGGCTGAACAAGCGGCCGCCCAGCCCTTCCTCCAAGCCTTTGATGGTCAGGCTCAACGCCGATTGAGAGAGGTGCAGGCGCTCGCAGGCGGCGGCAAAACTCAGGCTTTGGGCCACGGCCAGAAAGGCACGCATCTGTTTAACGGTCATGGCGCTACTCCGGGCGGCGGGTCGACTATGCTGTTTTCTAAATCAATCAACCTTAAAAAACAACTTAACAAATCAATCCGCCGGCGCAACACTCGATTCATTGGCTGGCCCACAAACAATAAAAGAGGTGCATATGGCAGGTTTCGATAAGCGCGTGGCGTCCTACGAGGAAGCACTGGCAGGCCTGGAAGACGGCATGACCGTGCTCTCCGGTGGTTTCGGCCTGTGCGGCATTCCGGAAAACCTCATCAATGAGATCAAGCGCAAAGGCACCCGTGACCTCACCGTGGTTTCCAATAACTGCGGCGTCGACGGCTTTGGCCTGGGCGTGCTGCTGGAAGAAAAGCAGATCAGCAAGGTGATCGCTTCCTACGTCGGTGAGAACGCCCTGTTCGAGAAGCAGTTGCTCAGCGGCGAAATCGAAGTGGTCCTCACCCCCCAAGGCACCCTGGCGGAAAAAATGCGCGCAGGCGGCGCCGGTATCCCCGCCTTCTTCACCGCCACCGGCGTCGGTACTCCGGTGGCCGAAGGCAAGGAAACCCGCGAATTCAACGGTCGCCCGTACCTGATGGAAGAATCCATCACCGGCGACTTCGCCATCGTCAAAGGCTGGAAAGCCGACCACTTCGGCAACGTCATCTATCGCCACACCGCCCAGAACTTCAACCCGCTGGCCGCCACCGCCGGCAAGATCACCGTGGTCGAAGTCGAGGAAATCGTCGAACCGGGCGAGCTGGACCCGGCGCAGATCCACACCCCTGGCATCTACGTCGACCGGATCATCTGCGGCACGTTCGAGAAGCGCATCGAACAGCGCACCGTGCGCAAATAATCCGCTCCCAGCCCGAACAATAAGGACTCCTAAAATGGCTCTTACCCGCGAACAAATGGCTCAACGCGTCGCCCGCGAAATGCAGGACGGTTTCTACGTCAACCTGGGCATCGGCATTCCGACCCTGGTGGCCAACTACATCCCCGAAGGCATGGAAGTCATGCTGCAATCGGAGAACGGCCTGCTCGGCATGGGCCCGTTTCCTACCGAAGAAACCATCGATGCCGACATGATCAACGCCGGCAAACAGACCGTGACGGCGCGCATCGGCGCCTCGATCTTCTCCTCCGCCGAATCCTTCGCGATGATTCGCGGCGGCCACGTCGACCTCACCGTGCTCGGCGCCTTTGAAGTGGACGTACACGGCAACATCGCCTCGTGGATGATCCCCGGCAAACTGGTCAAGGGCATGGGCGGCGCCATGGACCTGGTGGCCGGTGCGGAAAACATCATCGTGATCATGACCCACGCCTCCAAGGACGGTGAGTCCAAGTTGCTCAGCCAATGCAGCCTGCCGCTGACCGGCGCCAATTGCATCAAGCGCGTACTGACGGACCTGGCGTACCTGGAAATCGAAAATGGCGCTTTTGTCCTCAAGGAACGCGCACCTGGCGTCAGCGTTGAAGAGATTGTGAGCAAGACCGCCGGTAAACTGATCGTCCCGGACCACGTTCCAGAAATGCACTTCCAGTGAGGACAGATTCCATGCAAGACGTCGTGATTGTTGCTGCCACCCGCACCGCCGTGGGCAGCTTTCAAGGTTCACTGGCCACCATTCCGGCACCGGAGCTGGGCGCCGCCGTGATCCGTCGCCTGCTGGAGCAGACCGGTCTGGACCCGGCCGAAGTGGATGAAGTCATCCTCGGCCAGGTACTCACCGCGGGTTCCGGCCAGAACCCCGCACGCCAGGCCTCGATCCTCGCCGGCCTGCCCCACGCCGTGCCGAGCCTGACCCTGAACAAGGTCTGCGGCTCGGGCCTGAAAGCCCTGCACCTGGGCGCCCAGGCCATCCGTTGCGGTGACGCCGAGGTCATCATCGCCGGCGGCATGGAGAACATGAGCCTGGCACCCTACGTACTGCCTGCTGCGCGCACGGGCTTGCGCATGGGCCACGCCAAGATGATCGACAGCATGATCACCGACGGCCTCTGGGATGCGTTCAACGACTATCACATGGGCATCACCGCCGAGAACCTCGTGGACAAATACGGCATCAGCCGTGAAGCCCAGGATGCTTTCGCCGCCGCGTCCCAGCAGAAAGCCACCGCCGCCATCGAGGCCGGGCGTTTTGTCGACGAAATCACACCGATCCTGATTCCCCAGCGCAAGGGCGACCCGATTGCCTTCGCCGTCGATGAGCAACCTCGCGCCGGCACCACCGCCGAATCCCTGGCCAAGCTCAAGCCGGCGTTCAAGAAAGACGGCAGCGTCACCGCCGGTAATGCTTCCAGCCTGAATGACGGCGCCGCTGCGGTGCTGCTGATGAGTGCCGACAAGGCCAAGGCCCTCGGCTTGCCGGTATTGGCCCGTATCGCGAGCTACGCCAACGCGGGCGTCGACCCAGCAATCATGGGCATCGGCCCGGTCTCAGCCACCCGCCGCTGCCTGGACAAAGCCGGTTGGAGCCTGGCCGACCTGGACCTGATCGAAGCCAACGAAGCCTTTGCCGCGCAATCCCTGGCGGTAGGTAAAGAGCTGGAGTGGGATGCGGACAAGGTCAATGTCAACGGCGGCGCCATCGCCATCGGCCACCCCATCGGCGCCTCAGGCTGCCGCGTGCTGGTCACCCTGCTGCACGAAATGATCAGGCGCGATGCCAGGAAAGGCCTGGCGACCCTGTGCATCGGTGGCGGCCAGGGCGTAGCCCTGGCCCTCGAACGCAGCTGATAAACGAGCAACACGGAAAAGGCCCGGCTCCACGAAAAGCCAGGCCTTTTCTTTATGCGGTTTCCCTGAACAAACACAGTCCAAATGTGGGGGCTTGCCCCCGATGAGCATGGGTATCAACACAACTTTGTCTAAACGCTGCCTCCCCCGGCAGAAAGGGCTTTTGTGGCGAGCGGGCTTGTCCCGCGTTGGGCTGCGAAGCAGCCCCAAAACCAGCCTCTACAGAGTGTCTGATACACCGCGTTCTTCTTTAGGCGCACGGTAATCCACTCCGCGACCACCATCAGCCCTGTAAATCCTGCACGATACTTTGCGTTAATTCGCCGGACCCGCTTTAATCGCCGCCAATGTCCCCCGCACACCTCAAGGAACTGCAATGCGCCATCCGGACGGCAACCTTCAATCGCTTCGCGCGCCCCTGTTGATCCTGTTGGCCGGCCTGGCCCTGGTCGGCTGTTCACCCAAGGACCACTCCCGCGCCACGGTGATCAATGGCGAACAAGGCCGGGCCGGTGCGCAACTGGCCTATGAGCACGAACTGACCCTGGCCCTGCCCGGCGCCCTGCTCGCGCCGCGCATGCAGGCCACACGCGAGGCCTGTGAGTCGGCGCGGTTTGGCGTGTGCAATATCCTTGGCATCACCGAAGACAGCAACGGCGGCGAGATCATCCTGCGGATCGCGCCCAACGGGGTCGAACCGATGGTCGCCATGGCCGCTGAAGGCGGCAAACTCGGCCAGCGCATCACCACCGCCGAAGACCTGGCCGACGCGGTCGCCGATGTGCGTCGCCGCCAGGATCGCCTGCAAGCCCAGCAACAGCGCCTCGATGAACTGGCCAAGCGCAAGGACATCAGCATCAGCGACCTGATCGCCCTGAGCAAGGAGCAGGCGGGCATTGAAAACGAACTGCAGGAACTCGCCCAGGTTGCCGCCGGCCAGCAGCGTCGCCTGGATACCAACCGCGTCACCCTCAACTTCCGCTCTTCCGACGGCGCCAACCAACCGTCACGCTTCAGCCGGATGTTCAGCAACCTGGGGACCAACCTGGTGGACGGCACCGCAGACGCCCTGGAACGCGCCAGCTATGTGCTGCCGTTCGTGATCCTGGCGTTTCCGGTGGTGTGGTTGTGGGTGTGGCTGTGGCGCAAATTTGTCCGGCGCCGCAGCTGATCAGCGCTTCATGCAGCGCTGGTATCGCTCATCCACGCGCTTGGCAAACCACGCCGTGGTCAGGTTGCGGGTGATCTTCGGGCTTTTGAGCACGATGCCCGGCAGGATCGAACGGGGCATCGGCTTGCCGGCGGCCTGGTCGGCCAGGGCAAACACGCGCTTGTAGAGGGCGGTGTCTTCAAAATCCAGCTGTTCGCCCTGTTCCAGCTGGCTGCGAATGCTGGGGTTGCGCATGTCCAGCTTCGCGCCCAATGAGCGCACCGCCAGTTCGGTGGTGCCGGGCAGCAATGAGCCGTAGCGAATCAAATCCCCGTCCAGCGCCAACTCAGTGCCCGACGCGCGGCTGACCGCCGCCTGGAACGCCGCATTACGGCTGGCGTACCAACCCGCATTGAAGTCGGCAAAGCGGTACAGCGGCTGGTCATAGCTCACCGGGTAACCGAGCAAATGGGCGATACCGAAGTACATGCCGCCGCGCCGGGTGAAGACTTCCCGACGAATCGTGCCATCCACCGTGTAGGGATAACCCCGCGCCTGTTTCTGGGCGAAGTCGATACTGACCTGCATGGGACCGGCGGTGTGCACCGGATTGAAACCGCCAAACAGGGTGTTGCCCAGAGGCACCACGCTGATGAAGTCATCGAAGATGCCACTCAGGTCCTTCTCCGTGCGCGCGGCACTCAAGCGGTCGGCATAGGACTTGCCGGTGGGCGAGCGCAGTTGCAGGGCGCTGCGCACCACAAAAGCGGGCACATGCACCTTGGCGGCACGGCGCAGGATTTCATCCTGGGCGATCTTGCCCATGTTGGGCACGGGCGGGTCGACCTGATAGGTGGACTCCTGCTCGGTCACCGCCAATACGGCACAGATATTCTCGGTACTGGGGTAGATCTTTTGAGTGTCAAAGGCGGTGTAGATGTCCTGGGCCCAGCCGTTGCGGTCTGGAACCTTCGCCGGGAGCAAACGCACGATCTCGGCCTTCACCTCGGCTTCGCTGCGCGCTGGTTGCTGCGGGCCGCGTGACGTGGAACAGCCGGCCAGCACCACCAATGAGGTGAGGCAGAGGATCAGGCAGCGTGGGGACATGGGGCTTCCTTGAGGACGATGGGCCAGGCGTTGCGGATATGGACCGGTAAGTCTAACGCGGGTTCGACGATTCGCCTTCTCGCCAGCCGAGGCCGAACGTGACAGGATCTGTCATCCCTCATTCGTACACGGAGTTTGAATGCCATGCTCAGCCTGAACTTCCTCGTCACCTGCCTGATTGTCGTACTGATCCCCGGCACCGGCGTGATCTTTACCGTGTCCACAGGCCTCACCGCTGGCAAGCGCGCGAGTGTGTTCGCCGCGCTGGGTTGTACGGCCGGTATCCTCCCGCACTTGCTGGCATCCGTGCTCGGCCTTTCCGCACTGCTGCATACCAGCGCGCTGGCCTTCGAAGTCCTGAAATACGCTGGCGTCGCCTATCTGCTGTATCTGGCGTACGCCACCTGGCGTGATCGCTCGGCCTTCGCCATGAATGACGCACCGGCAGTCGCCACCGCGTGCAGTTTGATGCTGCGCGGTTTCCTGCTGAATATTCTCAACCCCAAACTGACCATTTTCTTCCTGGCCTTCCTGCCACAGTTCGTCACACCCGGCAGCACGGCACCCGCCGTGCAAATGCTGGTGCTGAGCGCGGTGTTCATGGCAATGACATTTGCAGTGTTTGTGATCTACGGCCTGCTGGCCAACGGGTTTCGCCGCGCGGTAATCGAGTCGCCGCGGGTGCAGAACTGGCTGCGCCGCAGTTTTGCGGCGGCGTTTGCAGGGCTGGGGTTGAACCTGGCGTTCGCGCAGCGCTGAAGGCTTTTTGATACGTCGCCAAAAAGGGACGATAGCCGCTGAAAGCTCCCACGTAACGGCAAGATAAGCTCTACAGCCCCAACCTGAAAACCGCTGCAAAGTCCCTCGCCTGAATACACAGTGCGAGGGATTGCAGATGGTGGTTTTCGTTAAAGCCCTGGTTGAAGGGGCGGCCTCTTGAACCCGGCCATTGGCAGGCTGGCCCTGACCCCGATGGATGTGAAGACGGTCGACGTTGAAAGCGTCTTCCGTGACTTTCGCGAATGCCTGAATACGTTCGATGACTGGGCGCAAAGCTTCTGGCGCTTCTCGGCGCTGGAGGTCGAGCAGGTCTTCAAGGTCGGCGATGAGGTGGCGCTGGTCGCTCCGATCAATCGCTCAATCATCCCCAGCAGCACCGTCGCCACGTGCCCGGCCAATGGCACCCTGACGCTGGTGCATATGTTCCAAAGCACGCGCTTCGTGCCCATCGGCAACACGCCGGTGATGCTGCAGCGCGTCGATCCCAATGGCGGCCCATTGGGCGAGCCGATCCACAAGACCATCGGCCCCAGCGGCCTTCTCGAAATCACCGAGTGTGATCGCAACCAGCCGTACCGAATCAGTTTCTACCCCAACGTTTCCAGGGATCACGTCCAGGCGCTGTATGGGTCTTATCAGTCGGTGATCGCGGGGTTGGAGGCGCGCCTGCGTGAAGAGTGGGCCCGCACTTTCCAGGATCAGTGGAAAGACTATGCCGAAGCCAAGCCCCTCGATCGGCGCCGAATGCTGGAAGCAGCGTTTTTCAGCGGCCTTGGAAAAGCCCTCTTCAATTTGTGGGACAGCGTTACGCAGCTGTATGACCTGCTGGCGGACCTCAAGCCCAACAGCGAAAAGCTGTTGGCCTACCTCTCCCAGGCCGAACTCGATGAACTGCTGAAGCTCGGCAACGACACGATTGCCAATGGTTTGCTGGTGCTCAGCGATGAGCAGCTTTTGTTTATCTACCTGTCGGCGATGGTCAGTTGGATGCGCCTGCTGCCACCGCCGCAGATGAATGAACTGTGGGGTGAGATCACTGGCGAGATCCTGATCAATTTGCTGTTGATTCGTGTATTGGGGGCGATGGGGGTGGCGGCGCGGCTGGGGGCCCAAGTGCTGAGCGCTATCAAATCCAAGCGCGCGCGGGAGTTATTGGAGTTGCTGGCCAGGCAGCTTGTAGAGCCGGGGTTGGCGCCGCATGTCGAAGCGGTGAAGCCTTTGCTGCTCGGTGGCCCGGCGACAGCGATCAAGACCGTACCGGCTGTGCCGTTGAAGGCGGGGGAGCATGTGGTTTCGAACCCCGTGCCGGCGGTTCGCAACAAGACACAGAAGACCGTGTTGGTCAGGCAGGAGCCTGTCGATGATGTGCCGGTTTCAGGGAAGAACCCGAACGGGGATGCGGCGGCTTCTTCGGATAAGACCGTCACCAACGGCTGCCCGGTGTCGATGGTTACCGGGGAGGAATTGCTCACCCTCACCGACGGCACGTTGGATGGGATCTTGCCATTCGAGTGGACGCGGTTGTACCGCACCAGTGCGGTGGAAGTGGATGGCGGGTTGGGGTTTGGCTGGAGTCATTCGCTGGCGCATCGGCTTGCGGTGTCGGGCGATTCGGTGGTGTGGACGGACCATGAGAACCGCTCGATTGAGTTTCCACTGCCGACTGTTGCTCGACCTGCAATCACCAATAGTTTGGCCGAAGCGGCGATCTATTTAGGGTCTTCGCCGGATGAACTGGTGCTGGCCCAGGCATCACGGTTCTATCACTTTCGCGACGGTGTGCTGGTCTCCATCAGCGATGCGTACGACAACCGGCTGCGGATTTCTCGGGATTTTCTGGGGCGGATTGAGCGGCTGGATAACGGTGTCGGGCGTTCGCTGTTCCTGCGCTATGCGTTCGGCCACATCGTGGCGGTGGACTATCAGGTTCAGCGTGCCAAGGGGTATGAACCCTTCGAGTGGGTGACCGAGCAGAACGTTGTTTCCTACGCCTATGACGACCTGGGACGACTGGTCTCGGCGACCAATGCGGTAGGCGAAAGCGAGGTTTATCGCTACGACGATCAGCACGTGATTCTTGAGCGCGGACTGGCCGGTGGGGCGAGTTTCTTCTGGGAATGGGAACGGGCTGGCAAGGCCGCGCGATGTGTCCGGCATTGGGCCAGTTTTTCCCAGATGGATACGCGGTATGCCTGGGGGGATGACGGCCGGGTCACGCTGCATAACGCCGATGGCAGTCAGGAAGTGTACGTCCATGACGACCGGGCGCGACTGGTGCAGCGGATTGATCCGGACGGTGCGCAGCACTTCAAATCCTACGATGCCAAAGGCCGGCTGACGGTTGAGCAGGATCCGCTGGGGGCGGTGACGGCGTATCAGTATGACGAAGCCGGACGCTTGGTGGCGTTGTTTCCGGGGGATGATGAGCCGACGTCCTACGAGCATGACAACGGGTTCGTACGGGTTGTAAGGCGGGGTCTGGCGGTCTGGAAGTACGAGCGTAACGACCAGGGCGATGTCATCCGCAAGACCGATCCCGATGGTCATGTTACGGATTACAGCTACGACCAATACGGGCAACTGGTTGGGGTTTGGTACCCGGATCACAGTTGTCAGCGGCTGGTGTGGAATGAGCGCGGACAGTTGCTTGAAGAGCAACTGCCCAATGGCGGGATCAAGCGTTATCGCTATGACGATCTTGGCCGGCAGGTGGCGCGAGAGGATGAGCATGGCGCGCTGACCCAGTATCAGTGGGACAGCGTGGGTCGGTTGGTTCGCGTCGTATTACCAGGCGGTGCATGTCGGGAATACAGCTACAACCCCTACGGAAAAATCACCGCCGAACGCGACGAACTGGGCCACGTCACCCGCTACGAATACGCCGACGGGTTGCACCTGATCAGTCGGCGCATCAACGCTGATGGCACTCAGGTCAACTACCGCTACGACAACGTGCGGTTACTGCTGACCGAGATCGAAAACGAGGTCGGCGAGACCTACCGACTTGATTACCACACCAATGGCCTGATCCAGCAGGAAGTCGGCTTTGACGGGCAGCGCACCGCCTACGTCTACGACCTCAACGGCAACCTGCAGGAAAAGACCGAATACGGTGACGACGGCAGTCAGCTCGTTACTCGCTACGAGCGCGATCACGCCGGACGCCTCGTACGAAAAACCCTGCCCGATGGCAGTCTTGTTGAATATGCCTACGACCGCCAGGGCAACCTCCTCAGCGTCGACGACGGCCACTGGGCGCTGGCCTACGAATACGACCGCCAAAACCGCCTCACCGCCGAACATCAGGGCTGGGGCACCTTGCGCTACGGCTACGACGCCTGCGGCCAGGTTCAACACCTGCGCCTGCCCGATAACAACCGGCTGGTTTTTAATCACGCGAAAGGCGGCCACCTCGCCACCGTCGAATTAAACGGCGCGCTGCTGACCTCTCATCTGTTCAAAGCCGGCCAGGAACACCAACGCCAACAAGGCCAACTCCTCAGCCACTACCACTACGACGACCAACACCGCCTGCACGCCCACGCAATCACCCAGCAACAAGACCTCCTCTACCAACGCCAATACGACTACGACAAAACCGGCAACCTCACCCACCTGCTCGACACGTGCAAAGGCGAACACCACTACCACTACGACCCCTTAGGCCGCCTCACCCGCGCAGACCACTCCCAAGACCTGCAGGAACGCTTCGGCCACACCCCGGCCGGCAACCTGCTGATGCAAGATCGCCCCGGCCCCGACATCGTTGCCGGCAACCGCCTGATGATCCAGGGCGACCGCCACTACGACTATGACGCCTTCGGCAACCTCATCCGCGAGCGGCGTGGCAAAGGCCATCAACTCGTCACCGAATACCGCTACGACTGCCAGCACCGGCTGATCGCCATCACCCAACCCAACGGCCAAACCGCGAGCTATCGCTACGACCCGTTTGGGCGGCGCATCAGCAAAACCGTGGACGGCCTAACGACGGAGTTTTTCTGGCAAGGCGACAGGCTGATTGCCGAACACCATGCGGATCGCCACCGCAGCTATCTCTACGAACCCGATAGTTTTAGGCCACTCGCCCTGCTGGAAGGATTCGGCCCAAAAGATACCAAGCCCTACCACTACCAACTCGACCACCTCGGCACGCCACAGGAACTGACAGACCCAGAAGGCGAAATCGTCTGGTCCGCCCACTACCGCGCCTACGGCCAGATCAGCCGACTCGACAAAGGCACAATCGACAACCCGCTACGTTTTCAGGGTCAGTACTTTGATCAGGAAAGCGGACTGCACTACAACCGTCATCGCTACTACAATCCGGATATTGGGTGTTACCTGACGCCTGACCCGGTGAAGTTGGCGGGTGGAATTAATGCCTACCAGTACGTGCCCAATCCGACAGGTTGGGTTGATCCATTAGGACTGAACGCTGATTGCCCTGGTGGCAACAATTGTAAGTCTGTAGCTATCCCTGATGACCCGTTGACAAATGCAACGGTTAAAAAATCCGAACCTGAACTGCCAAAAGCAAACGATGAAGAGGACTATTTATTTCGTGGGGATAAAAGACACCATGATGAAATATTTAAATATGGTTTCAAGAGCAAAGGAGAAAGCAATGACCTTTACCTGCACGCACTAGACAGCAACGACCCACCAAGCAACTTTATAAGCACCTCTCCCTCCAGGCTCACCGGCATAGATTTCGCAACAAGCTACGGAACAAGGAAAGGTTACTTGTACATTTTAAAAAACATACCCGGACATGATGTCAATTTAGAACTAGGAAAAATGACTCCTTTTTCAAACGAAAAAGAATTTGCCATTCACCATAAAATACATCCAGAGGATATTTTAGGTGTAACACCTTTAAAACGTGACGGAAGCTATGTAGGGTATTCAATTCCAAATCCGAACAGGAAATAAAATGGACACGCAAATAATAAAGGTGCTCATAGATAACCAGAAGACTGAGGTAATGGTAAGGTACGACCTAGAAAAACTTACAATGACATTCTCCGAAGCTGAAAACTTCAAAAAAACCTACCACGGGAAAGACATATATGTTTGTCTGGCAAACATCAGAGCCGACTTCCCTCATATTACGTTTCTCTGTAAGGGTGCAAAAATAAACGTCACACCCTCAAGAATGGCATCTCAAATGAGTGCTGGGCTTGTTGCATATGAATTGACATTGGAAAAACAAGCAACTCGAGAGGACATTGTTCACATATTTGATTATGAAGAACATAACCTCACTAACGACCCACAAGAACAGATCAATTTTTATAAGATTTGGCTGGCATCCTTAGGAGCGCAAGACTATGAGAATTTTAACTAAGTATCTAATTTAATATGAGCAGATGCCTACCTGCTAGTGATCATACAAAACCTGTGGCGAGCGTTCGCTCACCACACGGTTTGTGCTGTTCTAAATCCCAGCCAACGCCAAGTCCATAGCAAAGTAAGTAAAGATCAAATCCGCCCCCGCACGCTTGATCGATCCCAACGTTTCCCGCACAACCCGAGCCTCATCGATCGCTCCCGCCTGGGCGCCGAACTTGATCATCGCGTATTCGCCGCTGACCTGGTACGCCGCCACTGGCAGGCGCGAGGCTTCGCGGATGTCGCGGATGATGTCGAGGTAGGCACCGGCCGGTTTGACCATCAGTGCGTCCGCGCCTTCCTGTTCGTCCAGCAGCGATTCGCGCACGGCTTCGCGGCGGTTCATCGGGTTCATCTGGTAGCTTTTGCGGTCGCCCTTGAGCGCGCTGCCGCCGGCTTCGCGGAAGGGGCCGTAGAGGGCCGAGGCGAATTTGGTGGAGTAGGCCATGATCGGGATGTGAGTGAAACCGGCTTCATCCAGCGCACGGCGGATGGCCTGGACCTGGCCGTCCATGGCGGCCGAGGGGGCGATCACGTCGGCCCCGGCGCGGGCAGCGGCAACGGCTTGCTTGCCGAGGTTGACCAGGGTCGCATCGTTGTCGACATGGGCACCGTGCATCACGCCGCAATGGCCGTGGTCGGTGTATTCGCAGAAGCACGTGTCGGACATTACGACCATGTCCGGCACCGCGTCCTTGATGATCGAGGACATCCGCGAGACCAGGCCGCGTTCCTTCCAGGTGTCGCTGCCGTTGGCGTCCAGATGATGGGACACGCCGAAGGTCATCACCGACTTGATACCGGCACGGGCATAGCGCTCGATCTCGGCAGCCAGCTTCTTTTCCGGGATGCGTTGCACGCCGGGCATGCTGGTGATCGGCACGAAGTCGTCGATTTCTTCTTCGACGAAAATCGGCAGCACCAGGTCGTTGAGGGTGAACTCGGTTTCCTGGAACAAGCCACGCAGCTCCGGGGAGCGGCGCAGGCGGCGTGGACGGGCTTGGGGGAACTGGCTGGTCATGGCTGTCCTGAAAAAGTGGCGGGAAATCTTTGGGGCGAAAGCTTATGCCCCAAGGCCCCGGCAGCACAAATGCCCAGGGGCCAACAGTGTATTGCGGGGGCCGTAATAATGTATTGATCTAGAGCTGTAGACGCCCTTCGATGCACACCGCAACGGCGCCGCCGACCCAGATTTCATCACCTTGACGTTCGACGCGAATCCGCCCCGCACGCCCCATGGCCGTGCCCTGGCTGACCACGTAGCACTCAGGTGCGAGTCCTTCGCTGAGCAGCCATTGCGCGACGCCGGCATTCAGGCTGCCGGTGGCCGGGTCTTCCTGGGCCCCGTCGCCTGCGACAAAGGCACGCACCTCAAACTGCGCGTCCACGTCGTCAGCCGGGTTGCAAGGAGCAATCACGCCGACGGCCAGCCCCAGCAGCTGCGAATAGTCCGGCTGCAAGGCCAGGACCTGATCACGGTCAGCCAGCATCACCGCGAGCCACCCCGCGCCATTGTCAACCCACTGGCTGCGCACAATGGCCCCCGGCGCCAGGCCCAATCCCAGGCGAACACGCTCCAGCAACGCGGAGTCCACGGCGCCGGCGCGCATCAACGGCGGTGCAATAAACGCCAGTTCATCGCCTTGACGACGAATACGCACCAGGCCGATTTCACACTCCTGGATAATCTCCTCGCCTTGGGGTACCCCACCCGCCTTGAGCCACGCATGGCAACTGCCCAGCGTCGGGTGCCCGGCGAATGGCAGCTCCTGCAAGGTGGTAAAGATCCTTACCCGGTAGTCCGCCCGAGCATCGCGTGGTGTCAGCAAAAACGTGGTTTCACTGAGGTTTGTCCATTTGGCGAAGTCAGCCATCTGTTGGTCGCTGAGGCTGTCGGCGCCCAGCACGACGGCCAGCGGATTGCCCTTGAGCGACACGCTGCTGAATACATCCAGTTGTTTGAAATCGAAAGTCGGCATGTGTCAGCTCGGAATATTCAGGCCACGGATGACCGCCGGCCGGGCGACAAAGCCGTCCAGCGCGCGCAGTACGTTAGGGAAGTCGGCAATGCCGACCAGATCGCCCGACTCATAGAAACCGATCAGGTTGCGAATCCAGGGGAAGGTGGCGATGTCGGCGATGCTGTAGTCGTCGCCCATGATCCAGGTGCGGCCGAGCAGGCGTTTTTCCAGCACCTCCAGCAGGCGACGGGATTCGGCGGCGTAACGGTCGCGGGGGCGCTTGTCTTCGTAGTCCTTACCGGCGAACTTATTGAAGAAGCCCAGTTGGCCAAACATCGGACCGATGCCCCCCATCTGGAACATCAGCCATTGAATCGTTTCATAACGTGTCGCCGGATCTTCGGAAAGCAACTGGCTGGATTTTTCCGCCAGGTAGATCAGGATTGCGCCTGACTCGAACAGCGCCAACGGCTGGCCCGCCGGGCCGTCGGGGTCGATGATCGCGGGGATTTTGTTGTTGGGATTCAGGGACAGGAACTCGGGGGAAAACTGGTCCTGGGTCTCGAAACTGACCTTGTGCGCCTCATAAGGCAGGCCCAGCTCTTCGAGCATGATCGAGACTTTTACCCCGTTGGGCGTGGGCAACGAGTACAGTTGCAGGCGCTCCGGATGCCGGGCGGGCCATTTGCTGTTGATCGGGAACGCGGCGATCGGGTTCATCGGGAAACTCCCTGGCGGAAAGCCCCCATGATAATCATCTGTCCCACGTCCTGCATGGGTCATCAATGCGCAACATCAGCGGGCTATTATCCCCCGTGGGCGAACCAATACGCCCGCGTGCACTCTTAAGTGCGCTCAAACGGTGAATGGAGGCACCTCGCTATACCGACACGGAACACCCGCAGGACGCCCCAGGCGTCATTGGGGCCAGGCTTGTCCGCCTTAACGTGACGCACGAAGACTCGAACCCATAATGACGATCAAGCCTCTGCGCCTTGTGCAACGACTGAAACACTACGCCTACATCCTGTTGCCCCTTTTGCTGGTGAGCGGCGCCATGGTTGCCGCCCTCGACGCCCGGGAAAGCCGTGCCCAACCGGTGGACGGCGTGCAAACCCTGGTGTTCCTGCGCCACGCCGAGAAACCGGCCGGCGGCCTGGGCCAACTCAATTGCCAGGGGTTGAACCGAGCAATGAACCTGGCCACCCTGCTGCCGGAAAAATTCGGCAAGGCCAACTTCGTGTTTGCCGCCAACCCGACGCGAAATGTCGAGGAAGGTGAGCTGGACAACTCCTACAGCTATATTCGCCCGTTGATGACCATCAGCCCCAGCGCCATCAAGTTGGGCCTGCCGGTGAACATCAAGTTCTCGGCCAACGACACCAGCGACCTGGCCGACGAGCTGGTGGAAGACAAATACCACAATGCCACCATCTACACCGCGTGGTCCCACGGCTACCTGCCGGAGCTGATCAACAAGGTGGCCAGTGAGGCCTCCGGCGAAAAACACACGATTACCGACGACTGGTCCGGCAGCGACTACGACACGCTGTACGTACTGACGCTGACCTGGCACAACGGCAAAGCCTCCCTGCTCAGCCGCAACTACAAGCAGGGCCTGAACGACGGTGAAGAAACCTGCCCGCAGCCAACACAGGTGAGTGCCGATAGCTGAGGGCGTATGATGCACCGCTATTGACTCATCTGCGGACCCTCCCCCATGCCCAACCTCGCCTCCACCCAGCCCGTCCGGGGCTGGTCGTTCTGGTGGAAACCTGCCCTGTTCCTACTGGTAGCCTGTGTCGGCCTCTACTACGTGAAGTGGTCGCCCTACTACTTCAAAGCGTTTGTTGCCGCTGACAACCACAGCATCGGCGCCTCGATCCTCAACGATCAACAAAGTTCGCCATTGGCGGCAGCGCTGGCCTACGCCCAGGTGTATTTCCTGGCGATCTGGAAGGCTGCCGTACTGGCGGTGATCCTCGGCTCATTGCTGCAAGTGCTGATCCCCCGCGACTGGTTGCTGCGCCTGTTTGGTCGTGCCGGCCTCGGCTCGACCTTGCGCGGCGGGCTGTTTGCCTTGCCGGGGATGATGTGCAGTTGCTGCGCGGCGCCCGTCGCGGCAGGTATGCGCCGCCAGCAGGTGTCGGTGGGCGCGGCACTGGCCTTCTGGATTGCCAACCCGGTGCTGAACCCGGCCACGCTGGTGTTCATGGGCTTTGTGCTGGGCTGGGGCTTTACCGCCTTGCGGCTGGTGGCGGGCATTGTGCTGGTGGTCGGCGTGTCACTGGTGGCACAACGCATCGCACGGCCGGACCAGGTGCCGGAAGTTGCCTTGGACGCGGTGGCCGAGGCCAGCCAGGTCGAAGCACAACCCTTCTTCAGTCGCTGGCTGCGTACCCTGTGGCAGCTGTTCTGGAGCACGATACCGATCTATATCCTGGCGGTGCTGGTGCTCGGTGCCGCACGGGTGTGGCTGTTCCCCCACGTGGACGGCGCCATGGCCAACAGCCTGGTGTGGCTGGTGCCCCTGGCGATTGTCGGCACGCTGTTTGTGATTCCTACAGCGGCAGAGATCCCCATCGTACAAACCATGATGACCCTGGGCATGGGCACCGGCCCGGCCGTGGCCTTGCTGATGACCCTGCCCAGCGTGAGCCTGCCGTCGCTGTTGATGCTGCGCAAGGATTTCGATGCGCGGGTACTGGTGACGGTGGCCGGGCTGACCATGCTGGTGGGCGTGGTGTGCGGGTTGATCGGCGCGCTTATCCTCTGAGGGCGCGCTCGCGCAGATAGGCCGTGACTGCGCCCTGCTCTCCCGCAAACTCGATGCGTGCGCCTTTGCTTTCACGCTGGAAGGCGTACATCGGGTCGTAATACTCGCGCAACAGCCCTTCAATCCAGGCGCGATGCAGGTCCACGGCGCCGCTGCGCAGCTGTTCCGCCAGGGCATCCTGCATGATCGCCTGTAACCGCTGGAAACGCTCGCCGCCCAGGCGCTTGTGGATATTGGCCAGGCCCTGGGTCAGGCGTTCGGCAAACAACGCCTGGCCCTGTTCACCAAACACCGCGATAAATTCTGCACAAAGGTCAATCACGTAATCGCGCAGGATGCGCTCGACACGGCCTTCGACGCTGTCTTCCAGCCACACCATCGGAAAGGTCTGCATGCCCTTGTGCAACGGCAACGGCAGCGCGCAGCTGCCGATCATGCGGCTTTCATCCTCGACCACGAACTGCTCGATACCGCCCGCGCGTTTTTTCAGCAGGTCCACCGCCAGGCGGTTTTCGAAGTCGATAGTGGAGGGTTGCGCCGTGGCGCGTTTGCCGAAGCTGGAACCGCGGTGGTTGGCATGGCCTTCCAGGTCCAGGGCGTTGCGCAACTGGCCCAGCACCTCGGTCTTGCCGGTGCCGGTCATGCCGCCCAGCAACACGAAATCACATTGAGCTGCCGCCTGGTCAAGGGTATCCAGCAGGAAGGTCCGCATGGCCTTGTAGCCACCGCCGACCCGCGGGTACTCGATGCCGGCTTCGGTCTTCAACCATTGCTGCACGATCTGCGAACGCAGCCCGCCCCGGAAGCAATACAAGTAACCATCAGGATTGGCCTGGGCAAACCGTGCCCATTGTTCGATACGCTCAGCCTTGATCGCCCCCGACACCAACTCATGCCCCAGCACAATCGCGGCTTGCTGGCCCTGCTGCTTGTAGCAGGTGCCGACGCGTTGACGCTCGTCATCGGTCATCAGCGGCAGGTTGATCACGCCGGGGAACGCGCCCTTGGCGAACTCGACCGGCGCGCGGGTGTCCATCATCGGCCGGTCGTTGAGGAAAATGTCGCGGTAATCGGTGATGTCAGTTGCCATCAAACCACCTCTACCGCGTGGGTCTGTCGCTCAACCAATTGGCCGATCGGCTCAAGGCTCAAGCCCAATTCAGCCGCCGTCGCGCGGAACTCGGCGTCGCCTTCAGGGGTGACCGCGATCAGCAGGCCGCCGCTGGTCTGCGGGTCGCACAGCACGCGTTTGTGCAATTCCTGCAGGCGCCCGACCTTGCTCGAGTAGCTGTCGAAGTTGCGCAAGGTGCCACCCGGCAAGCAACCCTGGTCCAGGTAGTCCTCGATCCCGGGCAGACGTGGGACTTTGTCGTATTCGATGCGTGCGGTCACGGCGCTACCGTCCGCCATCTCCACCAAATGGCCCAACAGACCGAAACCGGTGACATCCGTCATTGCCGTCACACCGGCCAGCTTGCCGAAACGGCTGCCGGGTTTGTTGAGGGTGCACATCCAGTCACGGGCCAGGCCGATATCCGCCTCACGCAACTTGCCCTTCTTTTCGGCGGTGGTGAGGATGCCGATGCCCAACGGTTTGGTCAGATACAGACGGCAGCCCACGGTGGCGGTGTCGTTGCGCTTCATATGGCGCTTTTGCACGATGCCGGTGACGGCCAGGCCGAAGATCGGCTCGGGCGCGTCAATGGAGTGCCCGCCCGCCAACGGAATGCCGGCTTCGTCGCACACCGAGCGGCCACCACGGATCACTTCACGGGCGATCTCCGGCGCCAGCACGTTCACCGGCCAGCCAAGAATGGCGATGGCCATCAACGGGTCGCCGCCCATGGCGTAGATGTCACTGATGGCATTGGTGGCAGCGATGCGGCCGAAATCGAAGGGATCATCGACAATCGGCATGAAAAAGTCAGTGGTGGAGACCACGCCGCGCTCATCGTCGATGGCATACACCGCCGCGTCGTCGCGGGAGGCGTTGCCCACCCACAGGTTCGGGTCGAGGTTCTGCGCACCGCTGCCCGCCAGGATCACTTCCAGCACCTGGGGCGAAATCTTGCAGCCACAACCCGCGCCGTGGCTGTACTGGGTAAGGCGAATCGGCTCGTTCATGGTGGACCTCAAGCTATCAAGTGGGCGGATTCTAACAGACAGCAAAAGGCCGGCTGGGCTCTTGTGAGCACAGCCGGCCTTTGGGGTTGCAGCGTTACTGCCGGGCAGCGAGCAGACGCTTGTGACGGTTGCGCCGAGCGATGTTCAGGCACTCGATGGCCGCCGAGAAGGCCATGGCCGCGTAGACGTAGCCTTTAGGCACATGGGCGCCGAAGCCTTCGGCGATCAGCGTCATGCCGATCATGATCAAGAAGCCCAGGGCCAGCATCACCACGGTCGGGTTGTCGTTGATGAACTTGGCCAACGGCTCGGCCGCCACCAGCATCACGATCACCGAGGTCACCACGGCGATGATCATGATCGGCAAGTGCTCGGTCATGCCCACTGCGGTAATGATGCTGTCGATGGAAAACACCAGGTCAAGCAACAGGATCTGCCCGATGGCCGCAGCAAAGCCGATGGCTACGACATTACCGGTACTGGTCTTCTCTTCAGGCTCCGGGTCCATGCTGTGATGGATCTCGGTAGTGGCCTTCCAGACCAGGAACAGGCCACCGGCGATCAGGATCATGTCCTTCCACGAGAACGCCTGGCCGAGCACTTCGAACACCGGCGTAGTCAATTGCACGATAAACGCAATGGTGCTCAACAGGCCCAGGCGCAACACCAGCGCCATGCTGATACCGATGCGCCGCGCCTTGGCCCGATGCTTCTCGGGCAATTTGTTGGTGAGGATCGAGATAAAGATCAGGTTATCGATGCCCAGCACGATTTCCATCACGATCAAGGTGGCCAGGGCAATCCAGGCGGTGGGGCTGGCGGCCAGTTGTAAAAGGTAATCCATAGGTCAGTCCTGACGTTGTGCTGGGGAGATTAGGTTTCTTTGGTGTTCGATTCAGACTCGTTTTCTTCCTGATCATCCTTTTTTTGTGGATTGATCAGGCCGTTTGTCGCTTCACTCAATGCCTGCTCGGCCGCTTTCTGGGTGTCATCGATGGCTTGCTTGGCCGACTCGGTGGCTTTGCCCATGACCTGTTGCGCGCTTTTTTCGACCTGATCGCAACCGCTGATCATCACCAATGAAAGCGCAAGCAACGATGCCGCGCCCAGGGAATTGAGTTTCATCATGTCTTCCTCGTTAGAACCATTGGGTCCAAATAGTGGCCCCGCGATAGCGAGGCATTCTATGCAGGCAAACAGTTCAGGAAAATTCGTATTTTTCTCGCGTATACTTCGGTTTTTACGAAGTGACGATCATCGTGCTCAATTACCGACAGTTGCATTACTTCTGGGTAGTAGCCAAGACCGGCAGCATCGTGCGCGCCTGCGAGCAGCTGAACCTCACGCCCCAGACCATCAGCGGGCAGATCAGCCTGCTGGAGCAAACCTACGGGATTGCGCTGTTTCAGCGGGTAGGCCGCCAGCTTGAACTCACCGAAGCCGGGCGCCAGGCCCTGCCCTATGCCGAACAGATGTTCCAGACCGGCAATGAACTGGAGGCGATGCTGCGCGCGCAGCCCAATGAGCAACAGATCCTGTTTCGGGTCGGTGTGGCGGATGTGGTGCCCAAGTCCATCGTGTACCGGCTGATCGCACCGACCATGGAATTGAGCGAGCCGCTGCGCATTACCTGCCGGGAAGACAAACTCGAACGTTTACTGGCCGACCTGGCGATCCAGCGCCTGGACCTGGTGATCTCCGACAGCCCCATGCCCTCGCACCTGGACATCAAGGGCTACAGCCAGAAACTGGGGGAATGTGGCATCAGTTTTTTCGCCACCCAGGCATTGGCTGACAGGTACGCCGGTGACTTCCCACAGTGCCTGCACGGCGCGCCCCTGTTGATCCCCGGCGCGGAAACCGTAGTACGCAGCCGTTTGCAGCGCTGGTTTGCCGAGCAGCAGATCCTGCCCAGGATCATCGGCGAGTTCGATGACAGCGCCTTGATGCAGGCCTTTGGCCAATCCGGCAGCGGGATCTTTATCGCGCCCAGCGTGATCGCCGATGAGGTGGTGCGCCAGTACGGGGTAGCGTTGATTGGCCAGACCGATGCCGTCACCGAGTCGTTCTACGCGATCTCGGTGGAACGCAAAGTCAAGCACCCCGGCATCGTGGCGATTACCGAAGGTGCACGGCGAGAGTTGTTTACCGCCCTGCCCTGAGCGTTCAGGCGTTGGACGCGACCGGCGGCCTGGCGGTCATCAGCCACAGCGCCAGCAGGATCGACACCAGGATAAACCCGGAAGCGGCAAAACCCAGGCTGCCGAGGCCGAGGGTGTCGATCACATGCCCGCCGACCATGGCCCCCAGGCCAATGCCCAGGTTGGCCCCGGCGATATTCAACGACGCCGCAAACGCCGGCGCATGAGGTGCAGCCTTCATCAACCGCACATGGCTGACCAGGAACAGCGCCGCCTGGGTCACGCCCCACACCGCCATCGCCGCCGCCAGGCCGACCGTGGAATGGATCGCCGGTACCAGCGCGACCATGCCGGCGATCATGAAACCGCAGAACACCATGGAAGCGATCAGCGGGTGACGATCCACCGCACGCCCGCCCAGGGAGTTGCCGATCAGCCCCACTGCGCCAAAGCCCATCAGGCACCAGCCCACCAGCGTGCCGTCGAAACCGGCCAGGCGCTCAAGGATATCCGCCAGGTAGGTATACGCCGTGAACATGCCGCTGAATACCAGGACCGACAACAGGATATGGCCTTGCATCAGCGGGTTGCGCAGGATCTTGAACTGCGAGCGCAACGACACCTGGTCGTTCTTCGGCTGGGTCACCGGCAGGTAGATAAACAGCAGCAAGGCCTTGGCCAGTGCGACCACGGCGAGGATCGCAAACGCGGCGCGCCAGCCGAACATATCGGAAATCAGCGTGCCCACTGGAATCCCGAACACCGTGGCGCAGACGATGCCGAAGCCGATCTTCTCGATGGCGCGCCCGGCGTATTCGGGGCCGACAATATCCACCGCGGTTTCACTGGCCAGGGCCCAGAACACCGGCAGGCCCAGGGCCGGGATCAAGCGCGCCAACGCCATCACCCAGATGTTCGGCGCCAATGCGGCCACGGTATTGGCCACGCCGAACAGGAGCAGGATGCTGATAAACAGACGCTTGCGTGGGAAACGGGCGCAGTACGCCGTCAGAAACGGACCAAAGGCCGCCACGGTAAACGCAAACAAGGTCACCAGCAGGCCGGCCTGGGACACGCTGACGTTGAGGTCCCGGGCAATGGACGGCAACAGGCCGACGATAACGAATTCTGTGGTCAGCACGGTAAAACCGGCGGCCGACAGCAGCAGGATGGGAAACAGCATGAAAACTCCAGAAACGGCGACATCAACGACAGCCCGAAGGGCCCGCTGACGGAGAGGAAAGGTGAGAGGGGAGAATCTTAACAGAGTATGTCCGGCTTTTGCGAAGCCCCGGTGACCCAATGCCGCAGCGGCCGGGACAGGTCCAGCGGCATGCTAGACTTCGCGACCTGCTTCCTACAGACCTTTCTGCCTGCATTGCCGCGCCCTTAAAAAAACTAGAGACAACCTTTATATGACTGCTGCCCCTTCCCTTTTCCAACGCCTGGCCCGCATCAGCCTGGTCACGCAAATCGTCATCGGCTTGATCGCCGGCATCCTGCTGGCCCTTCTCTTGCCGGAGGCGGCCAAGGCCACCGGGTTTATCGGCAAGGTATTTGTTGCCGCGCTCAAGGCCGTGGCGCCGATCCTGGTGTTTGTACTGGTGATGGCGTCGATCGCCAACCATAAACACGGCCAGGAAACCCATATCAAGCCGATCCTGTTCCTGTACCTGCTGGGCACCTTTGCCGCCGCCGTGGTGGCGGTGATTGCCAGCATGTGGTTTCCCTCATCGCTGGTGCTCGCTACCCATGACGCCACCGTGAGCGCTCCCGGCGGCATCGGCGAGGTCTTGCAAAGCCTGCTGTTGAGCGTGGTGGACAACCCCATCAGCGCACTGATGAACGCCAACTTCATCGGCATCCTGGCCTGGGCCATCGGCATGGGCATTGCCATTCGCCATGCCGGCGAAACCACCCGCACGGTGCTCGACGACCTGTCCAACGGCGTGACCCTGATCGTGCGCGTGGTGATCCGCTTCGCCCCGCTGGGTATCTTCGGCCTGGTAGCTTCGACACTCGCCACTTCGGGCTTCGGCGCCCTGCTCGGCTACGCCCACCTGCTGGTGGTGCTGATCGGCTGCATGCTGTTCGTGGCACTGGTGGTAAACCCGGCCATCGTGTTCTGGAAACTGCGCCGCAACCCGTTCCCGTTGGTGCTGATGTGCCTGCGCGAAAGCGGCATCACCGCGTTTTTCACCCGCAGTTCGGCGGCGAATATCCCGGTGAACCTGGCCTTGAGCAAACGCCTGGGCCTGCATGAAGACACCTACTCGGTGTCGATTCCACTGGGCGCTACGATCAACATGGCCGGCGCTGCGATCACCATCACCGTGTTGACCCTGGCGGCCGTGCACACCTTAGGCATTGCCGTGGACCTGCCGACCGCCGTGCTGCTCAGCGTGGTCGCGGCGATCTGTGCCTGCGGTGCGTCGGGTGTAGCCGGCGGCTCGCTGCTGCTGATTCCCCTGGCATGCAGCCTGTTCGGTATCCCCAGCGAAATCGCCATGCAGGTGGTGGCCGTAGGCTTCATCATCGGTGTGCTGCAGGATTCGGCGGAAACCGCGCTCAATTCGTCCACCGATGTGTTGTTTACCGCGGCCGCGTGCCTGGGCAAGGAAACTCAGCCGGTTTAAAACCGCCAACGTAAAAAAGCCCGGCGCCGTTCTTCAATGAAGAACGGCGCCGGGCTTTTTGGTAATGGCTCATTGGGCTTTCCGTGCCACGTGTTGGCTCGCAACCACGACAAACATTATGTAACACTGCCAACAGATGCCTCGGTCGATAAGGATTGTTCACCGCCATGCTCGGACAGCACCCTCTGATTCAAAAACTGTACGACTTCGTATACGCCGAACAGGCCGCCAACTGGCAAAAACTTCAAGAGGTATGGGAACGTCCCTTGAAGGACAAGTTGCTGCAGGGCTGGACACAGGGCTTCGTTCGACTCGAACGAGGCGATACAGCCAAATTACTGTGGGCCTACCTCGACGACAACGAATCGCGCTTTCGTGCAGGTGACTTGCTGCGTCTGCATCTGGGCGATGCCCAAGGCCCGCTGCTATGCCAGGCCATGAAGTTCGAAAAGGAAGAGGACGATCGCTGGCTTCTCAGTTCGGATCAGGCAATGCTCATCTGGGAGAGCTATCAGCAAGGTGTTTGCTACGCGGACCCTGATGGCATGGACCTGACGCCGAAATACCTTCAAACCTTGCAGGATATTGAGAGCGACGTACACGGTAACAACGCGATTCTTCCTTTGCTCGGCGATGCTCCCAATATCGGCTTCCATGACGCGGACCTCGAATACGCCGAGCAGATCGCGCTCAAAGAGGGCTGCAACCAGAAACAAGCCGAGGCCGTGGGTTTTGCCTTCGGTGCTGAACAGGTCGCCTGCATTCAAGGTCCACCCGGTACCGGCAAGACCAGAGCCCTGGCCCTGATCGCTCAGTTGCTGGTCGAGCGCGGCGAACGGGTGTTCGTCACTTCGCATACACACATGGCCATCAACAACGCCTTGAGTAAGATTGCTGCGCGCGATGTGCCGACCGTCAAGGTCGGTGGCCGCCGGGAAGACCTCGACAAACACGTGGATTGGGCAGCCGAACCGGCCAGATGGGAAGGGATGCCAGAGGCAGGTCAAGGTTATGTGATTGGCGCCACGCCTTTTGCAACGTGTTCCTCGTTGTCCAATTACAATTTCGACACGGTGATCTTCGACGAGGCCAGTCAGATCACCGTACCTCTCGCCCTGATGGCGATGCGCAAGGGCAAACGCTTTATTTTCATCGGCGACCAGAAACAACTTCCCCCCGTACTGCTTTCTCGCTCGGTTCTGTCAAAAGAATCCATGTCTGTGTTCGCCCGCCTGACGGCTCAGGATGCCGATCACACGGTAATGCTTGAAGAAACCTACCGGATGAATCGCTGGCTGACCCAGTGGCCCAGCCAAATGTATTACGGCGGGCGATTACGCGCCGCCGGGCGAAACAGGGACCGTCTCCTGTCGCCTATTCATCAGGTAGATGTCAGCGAAGCGCTTGACCCGCAAACCTGCGCGGTGTTCATCCCGACGCAGGACGCAAAAGCGCGGAACCGCAACCCGGCAGACGCCAGATGCGTCGTCCAGTTGTGCCGGCAAGCGCACGACATGGGGCTGCCACTCCATGAAATCGGGATCGTGACGCCCTACCGTGCTCAGGGTCGAGCCATTCGCAAGGCGCTGGCCAAACAGTTCGGCAGCGAGGCCGCCAGTACAATCGTCGCGGATACCGTCGAGCGTATGCAGGGTCAGGAGCGGGAGTTGGTGATCCTGTCCCTGTGCAGTGGCGACGAAGCGTTTATCAGTGCAATCGGGACATTTTTCTTTCAGCCTGAGCGCCTCAACGTTTCCATCACACGCGCGATGACCAAGCTGATCATCATCGGGCCGGAGCTGCAGCACGGGATCATCTGTTCCAGCGAAGCCGCACAGGCCTGGGCTGAGCAATACCGCCAGTTGATCAGCCAATGCCATAAGGTAAATGTCCCGCTATGACTCTTTTCATACCTGAATGGCAGCGCAGCAGCGGCTCCCAGCAACAGTGCAAGCGGGTACTCAAGAAGCTTGAGGATGACTACGTCGTCCGCAAATGCCTGACCCAAGACAGCTGGGCACCGGATTTTTTCCTGCAGCGCGGTGAGCTTGAGTGGCTGGCGCTGATGGTGTGCGAGTTGCCGTACGATACGCTGGACCCGGACCAGCTGTTTTTGACCGCAGAGCAGACAGCATTCAGCCAGATGCTGGAGAAACTGGGAACATTCGAAACCCAGGCCGGTATCCCGGCCATGCGCAAGATGGTGGTGATGTGGGGCTGTGACTCCGAGCAAAGTAAAATCCTCTGGTCACGGCATTGCGAAGGTCGGGGAATCTGGCTGATGTCGAAGAAGACGTTCCTTGAGTCCGGTGCAGAACAACTGCCCAAGCTGCTCAAGGCACTGTCTTCGGAAACCCGGCAGACCCTTATGGGCCGTTACTTTTCCGAGGCCGAAATAGCCGGGCTCCGCTCAACACGCCGTCAGTTTTCGCGCGACAACAGTGCCCGCACGCTGCGCTACTTTCTGGACCCTCAGCAAGAGTGGGCCAGCAAGCTCGACCTGGACCTTCCGGATGAGCAAACGGAAATGGCGGGGGATTTTTCCGTGCGGCTGATCAATGGTGTAGCGGGCAGCGGCAAAACGCTTATTGCTGCCAGTCGCGCCTATATCCTGGCCAGGAAATTCCCTGACCAGCAGGTTCTCATGCTGATTCACAACGTTCCTGTCGTGAAAGATCTGAAACACCGCCTGCAGCGCGTCTATGGGGAAATCCCCAAGAACCTCACCATCATGACGGCGCTGGGCTGGATCTCAAGGCAATGGAGGGCGCTGTTTAAAGAAACACTGAAGATGCCTAAGTTCACTACCGAAGCCATAGGCCTTATTCAGCATTTTCGCGACACGGAATACCGGGAACTGAAACCGGACAATAACCAGTTACTTGATGAGTTCAACTTTATAAACGACAACGTCGTCATCGACGAGCCTGATTATCTCAAGGCAGAACGTGCAGGCCAGGGCTTTGCGCTGCGCAAAGAGGAGCGACAACAGGTCTGGGCGCTGTACGAACGGGTGACCAAAGCCCTGTTCAATCAGCATGGGCTGCGTTTATGGAGCTCTCTGCCCCGTGATCTGTGCCTGGCCAATCGCCCAGACACGCTGGAAGCCTATCAGCACATTCTGGTGGACGAGGCGCAGTTCTTCGCACCGTCGTGGTTCCAACTGATCAAACTCACCCTGGAAAAAACCGAGGGGACGCTGTTTTTATGCGCTGATCCGAATCAGGGCTTTCTGAAGAGCCGCCTTAGCTGGAAACGAGTCGGCCTGGATGTGGCGGGCAAGACCAAAAAGCTGCGCAAATCGTATCGCACCACCCAGGCCATACTAAGCGCTGCCAGCCAGATGCTGGCCGATATTACACAGACCGATCCGGACGAGTATCTGCAACCAGACTTCGACGGTATGGAAGCAGGTACACCGCCGCTGTTTGTTCTGTCGCCCTCTCCACAGGATGCCGTTGTCCAGGCCTGCAATGAAATTGGAGCGCATCGGAACAGCTATGAATTACCGTTGTCGGCAATGTTGCTGCTGTATGGCAAGGGCATAGACAAAGCGTTGTTAATGAAAACCCTGAAGAAGAGTTTCGGCACCGAGCGAATCTGGGACATGAATGATCCAGACGTCGTACCCGGTCATGATGAAACGCTGCGAATCGCGACGGTTGAAAGTGCAACCGGACTGGAAGCCAACGTAGTGTTTCTGGTTGGGCTGGAAAAATTGCTCAGGATTATCGAGCAGAAGGCTGGCATCACGGCGGACGAGCTGGAACAGAATGCTCGCAAGCTGTATATGGCGATGACTCGCGCAGGCCAACGGCTTGTGCTGATCTCGTCTACCCCGCTGCCGGAGAAAATTGCGGGGGTGTTTGTCCACACCGGGATGGAATAAAAAACGCCCAGGGTCATTCGGCGAAGAACGGCTCCGGGCGTTTTCCGATGCCTGGGCTTAGAAAGCGCCCATGTAGTCACGCTTGCCCACTTCCACACCGTTGTGACGCAGCAATGCGTATGCGGTGGTGACGTGGAAGAAGAACTGCGGCAGGCCGTAGGTCAGCAGGTAGGACTGGCCGCTGAAGCGCTTCTCTTTCGGCGTGCCTGGGCGGGTAATGATCTCGATGCCTTCCTTGCCGTCGACTTGCTCGGGCTTGATGGTGTCGACAAACGCCAGCACCTTGGCGATCAGCGCTTGCAGATCGGCGAAGGTGACTTCGGTATCTTCGTATTTCGGTACTTCGATCTCAGCCAGGCGTGCGGAAACGCCCTTGGCGAAGTCGACGGCGATCTGCACCTGGCGCACCAGTTGGAACATGTCCGGGAACAGGCGTGCTTGCAGCAAGGCGTTGGGTTCGATGTTCCTGGCGGTGGCGTGGGCTTCGGCTTTGTTCAGCACATCGCTCAGGGCGGTGAGCATTTGCTTGAAGACGGGGATGGAGGCGGCGTACAGGGAAATAGTCATGGCAGTCTCATGGGTAGTGGCAGGGTTGGAACCAGCGGCGATTATAGACACGCCAGGCGCTTGTCTTTTATTTTTTCCGGCTTAGGCTAGGCGGGGGCGTTTTCAATTAGTTTCCTCGCCGCGCTGGGGAAACTAATTGAGAGCGCACCCATTCACTGCATAGGGAAAGCGCGATGACCGCCGAGCACGACACCGACACCCCTGAGCCGCGCCTGAACAGCACGGAAATTCGCGTCCTGGGTTGCCTGATCGAAAAGCAGGCCACCAACCCGGAAACCTATCCCCTGACCCTCAACGCCCTGGTCCTGGCCTGCAACCAGAAGACCAGCCGCGAGCCGGTGATGAACCTGAGCCAGGGCCAGGTTGGCCAGAGTCTGCGTGCGCTGGAAGGCCAAGGCTTCACGCGCCTGGTGATGGGCAGCCGCGCCGACCGGTGGGAGCATCGCGTGGATAAGGCGCTGGAACTGGTACCGGCCCAGGTGATCCTGACCGGGCTGCTGTTCTTGCGTGGGCCGCAGACGGTCAACGAACTGCTGACCCGCAGCGGGCGCATGCATGACTTCGAGGATGCCGAGCAGGTGGTGCACCAGCTGGAGCGCCTGATTGCCCGCGGGCTGGCGCTGCTGGTGCCGCGCCAGGCAGGGCAGCGGGAAGATCGCTATACCCATGCGCTGGGGGATCCGGCGGACATCGAGGTGATTATCGCGGCGCGGGGAAGCCCGGTGGAGCGCTCTGCCGGCGCAGTCTCGCTGGATCGTATCGAAGAGCTTGAAGCACGAATTGCAGCTCTGGAAGAGCGATTGGCACAGCTGGAACAGGCATGACTCGGTAAAAATGTGGGAGGGGGCTTGCTCCCGATAGCGGTGTATCAGGCAATGAAAGTGTTGACTGACCCAGCGCTATCGGGAGCAAGCCCCCTCCCACATTTAGAGCAGCAGCGGCCTTCAGTTGCGGGCGAAGGCTACTGCTGCCTGGAACTGTTCATCCGTAGGCCGCACGCCGGTGTACAGAACGAATTGCTCCAACGCCTGGATCGCAATCACCTCCAACCCGGTGATCACCCGCTTGCCTTTGGCCCGCCCGCGCACGATCAGGGGTGTTTCGGCGGGGATCGCTACTACATCGAAGACAGTGTCCGCTGCATCCACGGCATCCGCGTCGAACGCCAGGGCATCCGCCTCGGCCCCGCCGGTCATGCCGATGGGGGTGACGTTGATCAGCATCTGCGGGCGCAAATCGCCCAGTTCAGCCTGCCACTCATACCCCAGGTTCTGCGCCAGCGCCCGGCCCGCCGCTTCGTTACGTGCCACGATCACACCATGGGCGTAACCGCCATCCCGCAAGGCGCTCGCCACGGCCTTGGCCATACCGCCGCTGCCACGCAGGGCGAAGGTCGAATCCTGCGGCACGGCGTGTGTCTTGAGCAATTGTTCGACGGCGATGTAGTCGGTGTTGTAGGCCTTGAGATGGCCATTGGTATTGACGATGGTATTCAGGGAGTCGATGGCTTGAACCGAATCGTCCAGTTCGTCCACTAAGGCAATGGCGGCCTCCTTGAAGGGCATGGACACCCCGCAACCCCGGATGCCCAACGCGCGGATACCACCTATCGCGCCGGGTAAATCCTGGCTGCTGAAGGCTTTATAGTAGAAGTTCAGCCCCAGCTGTTCGTACAGGTGGTTATGAAAACGCAAGCCAAAATTCCCAGGGCGGGCCGACAGCGACATGCACAGTTGGGTGTCCTTGTTGGGGTGCATCTGCATGGATAACTCCTTTGAGTAAGCAAATCGGTACAGACCTTACACAACCTTTACCTAGCGGCCGTGCTGTTTTTCAGAAATACGTTGTCTTAAAAGTATCCCCGCGACATTACTTGAGTCTATTGATTGCAGACCACAAGCGCAGGGGCTAACCGAGGAATGACCATGATTCGTACAATCCCCAAGATCGCCTTGCTGGTAGGTGCACTCGCTATGGCAGGCCAAGCCTCCGCCCATGGTGGTGGATGGGGTGGCCCAGCCGTCTTGGGTGCCCTGGTCGGCGCCGCCGTAGTGGGCTCCGTGGTGGCCAGCCAGCCCCGTGAGGTCTATGTGCAGCAGCCGGTCTACGTGCAACCGCAGCCGGTGTATGCCGCGCCGCCGCCCGTCTACTACGCACCACCGCCGCCGGTGTACGTGCAGCAGGAGGTCTATTACCGCCCTGCGCCGGTCTACTACGGCCCACCGCGTGGCTACTATGGCCCGCCCCACGGTTATTACCGCCGCGGCTGGTAAGTCTCAACCGTCAGCTATGCAACAGGCCTCGCCCACCCGCGGGGCCTTTTCTTGTGGGTAACGTCCGGATTTATCCTGCCAAGGTCGCTCTGAGGACAATGGCCAGGCTGCAATCCCACATGCTTAAGGTCGAAAGTCTACTTGCCCGAACGGGGCTCACGCTGTCATGTTTGTGTCACGCCACACTCCCACTATCAATCCTGTCCACTCCATAACAACAAGGACGACTGACCATGCCCACACAAAATCCGCACCGCACCGCTGGCCTGTGTACGTCCAGCAAGGTCTACAGCGCGCTCACGGAGCTCAAGCACCTGGAAGGCCACCGCAGCGCCAAGTTCCTCGCGCTGCTGGCGGAAAACCTGGTGCACAAAGGCCTGCTTAATGAGCAGGAAGTGGTGAGCATGCTCGATCAAGTGGTCGACTGAGGCCTTTTGTTGATGTCGACTATCGAGCCGGATGATTTTTCCTGAGCGCCTGTGCCCCGTAAGGTGACCTCCATAGCGATTGGAGGTCCTTATGCCCACTGTTCAAATCATGTCCGTCATCGGCAGCGCCGTACCCGCCCCGCTTCGGGAACTGGGTTTGCTGGCCTGCTGGTATGTGGTGCGCGACGGCGAAGCCATCAGCGGCCCGCTGACGTCCCTGTCTGACGCCGAAAAACAACTGCAGCAAGCCTCGAACTTCCGCCTGCACGCCTGAGACTCAAGGCAACGGCAACTTAACCCGCGGCTTGCTCTCGACAAACAACGCCCAGCTGGACATGAACAGCGCCGCCACCAGCGGCCCGATCACGAACCCGTTGAGGCCGAATACCGACAGGCCGCCCAGGGTCGAGATCAGGATCAGGTAGTCCGGCATCTTGGTGTCCTTGCCCACCAGGATCGGGCGTAATACGTTGTCCACCAGGCCGATCACAAACACGCCGAACAGGCCCAGCACCACACCCTGCCAGATCGAACCGCTCAACAGGAAGTAGGCGGCCACCGGCCCCCACACAATGCCCGCGCCCACGGCCGGCAGCAGTGACAGAAACGCCATCAGCACCGCCCAGAGCAACGCACTGGGAATGTCCAGGAACCAGAAAATCAAACCACCCAGCGCCCCCTGGGTCACGGCCACCAGTACGTTGCCCTTGACCGTGGCGCGCACCACCCGATTGAACTTGAGCTGCAACCGACGCTTCTGCGGCTCGGCCAGCGGCACCGCCGTGCGGACCTTGCGCACCAGTTCCGGGCCGTCGCGCAGCAGGAAGAACAGCAGGTACAGCATGATGAAAAAACTCACCAGGAAATCAAACGTGCCCTGACCGAAGCTGAACGCCTGGGTCGCAAAGAACTGGCTGCCCTGCATGGCGCTCTTGACGATCTTCTCGCGCAGCCCTTCCAGGTTGCCCATGCCGAAGCGGTCCAGCAGGTGCTGGAAGTACGGCGGCAGGAAGTTCTTGAACTGCTCGATATAGCCGGCCACGTCCAGCTTGCCGCTCTCGACGTTTTTGTAGAGCGTGGCGCCCTCTTGCACCAGCAATGCGCTGGTAATGATCACCGGCAGGATCGCGATCACCAGGCACACCATCAAGGTGGCCAGGGACGTCAGGTTGCGGTTCCAGCCGAAGCGCTGCTGCAGGCGACGCTGCATCGGCGCAAAGATGATGCCGAGGATCACCGCCCAGAACACTGCACCGTAGAACGGCAGCAATATCCAGATAAAGGCGACGGTCACCAGGGCCAGCAGTAGCAGCAGGGTCTTGAATTGCAGGTTGGTTTGATTCATGTCCGATCCATGTCAGAAAAGCAGGCCGCGCGTGTACGTCCAGCTGCTTAGTCCACCGCAAATCCCGGGAGTGCCATCTTTGTTGCGGTAAGCGTAGACCCAGATCAATAAAGCCCGGCACATGTTGGGCTACCCTCGCGGCCTTTTGCGATCCGATCCCCATGCCTCTCGTCCTTGCCCCCGAACTGCTCGCCCCCGCCGGCACCCTGAAAAACATGCGCTACGCCTTCGCCTACGGCGCCGATGCGGTCTACGCCGGCCAGCCGCGCTACAGCCTGCGGGTGCGCAACAACGAGTTCGACCACGCCAACCTGGCGCTCGGCATTCAGGAAGCCCACGCGCTGGGCAAGCGGTTCTACGTGGTGGTAAACATCGCGCCACACAATGCCAAGCTCAAGACCTTCCTCAAGGACCTCGCCCCGGTGATCGCCATGGGCCCGGATGCGCTGATCATGTCCGACCCGGGCCTGATCATGCTGGTGCGCCGGCACTTCCCGATGATGCCGATCCATCTGTCGGTGCAGGCCAATACGGTGAACTGGGCCAGCGTGGAGTTCTGGCAGCAGCAAGGGATTTGCCGGGTGATCCTGTCGCGGGAGCTGTCCCTGGAAGAAATCGGCGAGATTCGCCAGCAGGTGCCGGCCATGGAGCTGGAAGTGTTCGTCCACGGTGCCTTGTGCATGGCCTATTCCGGGCGCTGCCTGCTCTCGGGCTACATGAACAAACGTGACGCCAACCAGGGTACCTGCACCAATGCCTGCCGCTGGAAATACCAGGCCACCCCGGCGATGGAAAACGCCACGGGCGATATAGTCCAGGTGTATCAACCGGAACCCACACTGGGGATCGGCGCGCCCACCGACCAGGTGTTCCTGCTGCAGGAAGCCAACCGCCCCGACGAGCAGATGCCCGCCTTCGAGGATGAACACGGCACCTACATCATGAACGCCAAGGACCTGCGCGCCGTGCAGCATGTGGAGCGCCTGACCCACATGGGCGTGCATTCGCTGAAGATCGAAGGCCGCACCAAATCGCATTTCTACTGCGCCCGCACGACCCAGGTGTACCGCCAGGCAATCGATGATGCCGTGGCCGGCCGTGCGTTTGACCGCAACCTGATGACCGACCTGGAATCCCTGGCCCAACGCGGCTACACCGAAGGTTTCCTGCGCCGCCACGTGCACGACGAATACCAGAATTACCAGAACGGCAGCTCAGTGTCCGAGCGCCAGCAGTTTGTCGGCGAATTGACCGGCGAGCGCCGCGGCGAACTGGCCGAGGTCAAGGTGAAGAACCGCTTTGCCGTGGGTCATCACCTGGAACTGATGACCCCCGCCGGCAACTTCCACTTTGACCTGGCCAGCCTGCACAACGCCAAGGGTGAAGCCATCGATGTGGCGCCGGGGGATGGGCACACGGTGTATGTGCCCCTGCCGGCCGAGATGGACCTGCGCTTCGGTTTGCTGATGCGCGACGTCTAACGGGTCGCAGCACAGAACCGGTGGATCGCCTCGCAGGCCTGGCGCAACGAGGCATCGTCCAACGCGTAGGCGATACGCAGGTACGGCGCCAGCCCGAACGCACTGCCGGGCACCACGGCCACGTGGGCTTCGTCGAGCAAGGCATCGGCCACGTCTTCGTCGGTGTGCAGCCGCTTGCCGGCGCGCGTGGTGCGGCCCAGCAGACCGGCGCAGGACGCAAAGGCATAGAACGCACCGTCCGGGTTCATACATTCCAGCCCCGGGCTGGCGTTCAGCAAGGCCACTACCAGGTCACGGCGCTGCTCGAATACCGCCCGTGACTGCTGGATAAAGTCCTGCGGGCCGGTCAATGCAGCAATCGCGGCCTGCTGGGAAATCGCACTGGCCCCCGACGTCTGCTGGCCCTGGAGTTTTTCCATGGCGGCCAGCAACCAGCGCGGGCCGGTGGCGAAGCCGATGCGCCAGCCGGTCATGGCGTAAGCCTTGGACACGCCATTCATGGTCAGCACCCGTGGCGCCAGGCGCGGCTCGACGTGCGCCAGGGTGTGGAAGGTTTGCCCGCCGAACAGCAAGTGCTCGTAGATATCGTCCGCCAGCACCAGCACATGGGGATGTTTCAACAGCACCTGCGCCAGGGCCTGCAACTCCAGCCGGCTGTAGACGGCGCCGGTCGGGTTGGACGGTGAGTTGAGGATCAGCCAGCGCGTGCGGGGGGTGATCGCCTGCTCCAGCGCCGCCGCGGTCAGCTTGAACCCCTGCTGGGCGGCGCACGGCAAAATCCTTGCGGTACCGCCGCACAGTTCGACCATTTCCGGGTAGCTGACCCAATACGGCGCGGGCACGATCACCTCGTCGCCTGCATTCAAGGTGGCGGCCAGGGCGTTGTAGATCACATGCTTGCCGCCGTTGCTGACCAGGGTGTCCTGCCAGGTGACGTCCAAGCCGTTTTCGCGACGGAACTTCTGCGCCACCGCTTCACGCAATGCACGCACTCCGGCGACCTGGGTGTAACGCGTATGGCCGTTACGGATCGCATCGATACCTGCCTGGCGGATGTGTTCCGGGGTGTCGAAATCCGGCTCCCCGGCACACAACGAGATGAGGCTTGCGCCCTCGGCGCGGCGTGCGGCCACGCGGTCGATGATACGGTAGGTGGCAGACGGTCGGGCCTGGGCCAGGCGCATGTTCAGGCGTTCAATGGTCATGCGTCCTTCCTCTGCAAGGTGTGATAGCCCAGGGACTCACGCGCCTGCCTGAGTGTCCTGCCGGCCTCGATCTGCGCGCGGATCCGGGCTTCCACCGCCTCGATCTGCCGGGCCGTACGCGCGACCTCCTCGGCACGGGCACGCGGCACCACCAGTACGCCATTGGCGTCGGCCACCACGATATCCCTTGCACACACACGCGCGCCGCTGATCGCCACCGGCTGGTTCACCGCCAGCACTTCCACACGGTCCTTGCCGGTGCGCATATAGCGGCCCTTGGTGAACAACGGATAGCCGTCGCCGAGGGCTTTGCTGACATCCCGGCACACCCCGTCGATCACCGTAGCGGCAATGCCCCGGCTGCCTGCGTACTGGGTCATGATGTCGCCCCACACCGTGCAATCGCTGCGCCCGGCGTTGGCGATAACCACCACATCCCCCGGCAGCACGTCTTCGATAAAGTCACCGACCGAGCCCGGCGGCATGCTCGCCGGGACGTATTGCACGGTAAACGCCGGGCCCACCACGGTGCCCCGGTAGTTATCCAGCGGTGCGATGCCCAGACATTGGCCGGCAATCCCGAGTTTATCCATGGCATCCGACACACCCGGTGTATCGAGCCCGGCAAACAGGGCGACAAGGTGTTGATCGTTCATCGGGCAGGCTCCACGCGGATGGCTTCGAAGTGGCTGTCGTGCATCACATCGGCCACCGAACGGCCGCTGCGCACGGCCTCGACCATGCCGGCTTCACGGGCGGCGATGCGCTCACCCAGGTCCAACACCTGCTCGATAACGGAAGTGGGGATGAACACCGTGCCGCAGCGGTCGGCAATCACGAAGTCGTCCTCCGACACGTTCACACCGCCCACGCTGACAGTGACGCCGGAATCGACCTGCACCACCCGATTGCGCGCGCTGATCATGGTGACCCCACGGCCATAGACCGGGTAGCCGATGGACGCACTGCCGTCGATATCGCGACTGCAACCGTCGATCACCGAGCCACGAATGCACCTGGCCACGGCGGCATTGGCGATGATGTCGCCCCAGCAGGAGATACCCTCCAGCCCACCGGCGATCACCAGCACACGGTCGTCGGTGGTGATCGCGTCGATCACCGGGGAAATCAGGTGCACGGCGGGCGCGGCGTCAGTCTTGGGCGCCAGCTTGACCGTGCTGGCCCGGCCCACCACCTTGGGGCAGTCCCACAACGGGCGGATGCCCACCACCGCCCCCGGCAGTTGCAGGAAATCCAGTGCGTCGGAGACCGTATTGGTGTCGAGTTCAGCCAGGCGCTGAAGCGGGTCGGGAAGTGGCATGAGGTGAGCCCCTGTGGTGAGTGGGGCTCAAGTCTCACTGAGGGGCGTTGATAGGTATATTCGTATTAACGGTGGATAACCATACGCTCAACCTATGAGAATCAGATCCTGAACTGGCCGACCAATTGGCCCAAGCGTTGACCCAGGTCCGCCAGACTGCGCGACGTCTGGGCGCCCAGCTGAGTTTCATCGGCCACGCTGTCCACCGCCACGGCGATCTGATGCACGCTGCGGTTGATCTCTTCGGCAACGGCAGTCTGTTCTTCGGCAGCGCTGGCAATCTGCGCGTTCATCGAGTTGATGGTGCCGATCAACTGGGCCATGGTGTCCAGGGACGCCCCGGCTTCGTTGGCCTTGGCCGAGGTGCCGTCGCCGGCATCGCTGGAGCGGCGCATGGCATCCACGGCCGCCTCGGTGCCTTTTTGCAGGCGGTCGATCATGCCCTGGATTTCCTGGGTGCTGGTTTGCGTGCGGCTGGCCAGGGCGCGCACCTCGTCGGCGACCACGGCAAAACCGCGCCCGGCCTCCCCTGCCCGCGCGGCCTCGATCGCCGCGTTGAGGGCCAGCAGGTTGGTTTGTTCGGCAATCGAGCGGATCACGCCGAGCACGCTGACAATCGACGACACATCCTGCTGCAGGCTGTCGAGGGACACACCGCTGCTGCGGATGTCATTCACCAGCGCATGGATCTGCGCGATGCTGCCGTCCACCACCCGCTTGGCGGCCTGGCCTTCGGCGTCGGTCTGTTGCGCGGCCACGGAGGCGCCCTGGGCACTGCGCGCCACTTCTTGCGCTGCGGAGGACATCTGGTTGATGGCGGTGGCCACCTGGTCGGTCTCGTGACGCTGGCGTTCCATGGCCTGCTCAGAACGCTGGGCCTGGTCGGACACCTGGCTGACCAGGCCGGTGAGTTGGGTGGTCATCTCGGTGATCTGGCGTACCAGGCCGTGGATCTTGTCGACAAAGCGGTTGAACGCGCCGGCCAGGTCGCCCAGTTCGTCCTGGCTGGTGATGGCCAGGCGGCGGGTCAAATCGCCTTCTCCGGCAGCGATGTCGTCGAGGTTGGCTTTCATCAAATGCAGCGGGCGCAAAATGGTGTTGGCCAGCAGCATGCCGACGGCGGCGATCACCAGCAACACCACCACGGCCACGCCGAGGATGCTCAGCAGCACGCCTTCCATGCGTGTTTTCACTTTGGCTTCGACCACCGACACCTGGGCTTCGATGCCATCCAGGTTCACCGAGGTGCCGATAACCATGTCCCACTTGGGCAGGTATTCGGTGTAGCCCATCTTGGGCACCAGTTCGGTCTGGCCGGGCTGGGTCGAGCTGTATTGCAGGTAGTGGGTGCCGTCCTTGCCGACCTTGACCAGGTCGCGGTTGACGTAGACACCGTTGGGATCACGGTTGTCCTTGAAGCTCTTGCCCACGCCGTCGGGGCTGTTGCCCTTGAACAGGCGGATGGTCTCGGAGTCGTAGCCGAAGAAGTAACCGTCCTTGCCATAGCGGGTGTTGGACAGCAGCTTGACCACCTCGGCCCGCGCCGCCGTATCGCCCGGGGCGGCGGCGTCATAGAGCGGCTTGATGGTGGTCATGGCCACTTCCACATAACTTTGCAGGGTGGCCTTGGCGTCGTTGAGCAGACGCTGGCGGGTTTCATCCACCTCGTTGCGCGCCTGGCCCTGGAGGATCCACACGGTGGTCAGGCTGATGACCACGGCGAACAGCAACACCGGCACAACGGCGAGGGACAGGACTTTGGCCTTCAGGCTCAGACGCATGGCTTTTCTCTCTTATTGGGCGACTTGAGAGGTTATCGGCCAGCGCCGGTGAATCTGTAGATCAGAGCGTCATCGCCGCCAACCAGCCAAACGCCAGCAATGGGAGGTTGTAGTGCAGGAACGTCGGCACCACGGTGTCCCAGATATGGTGATGCTGGCCGTCGATATTCAGGCCGGAGGTCGGGCCGAGGGTGGAGTCCGAGGCGGGCGAACCGGCATCACCCAGCGCCCCGGCGGTGCCGACGATGCACACGATGGCCAGCGGGCTGAAGCCCAATTGCACACACAGCGGCACGAAAATCGCCGCCAGGATCGGCACCGTGGAAAACGACGAGCCGATGCCCATGGTCACCAGCAGCCCCACCAGCAACATCAACAACGCCCCCACCCCACGGCTATGGCCGATGAACGCTGCCGAGGTTTCCACCAGCGAACGCACGTCGCCGGTAGCCTTGAGCACTTCGGCAAAGCCTGACGAGGCGATCATGATGAAGCCGATCATCGCCATCATCTTCATGCCTTCGGTGAACAGATCGTCGGTGTCGCGCCAGCGCACGATGCCCGAGATCGAGAAGATCAAGAACCCGGCCAGGGCACCGATAATCATCGAGTCCAGCCACAACTGGATGATGAACGCCGAGGCAATCGCCAGGCCCGCCACCAGCAGGGTCAGCGGGTTGTACTGCACCGCCACTTGCTCGACCCGCTCGATTTTCTCCAGGTCATACACGCGCTTCTTGCGGTAGCTGATAAACACCGCCACCAGCAGCCCGACCACCATGCCCAGCGCCGGCAGGCTCATGGCGTGGGTGACGTTGACCTGGCTGATGTCCACGCCGCTCTTGGCCACGTTGGCCAACAGGATCTGGTTGAGGAAGATATTGCCGAAGCCCACCGGCAGGAACATGTACGGCGTGATCAGGCCGAAGGTCATCACGCAGGCGATCAGGCGGCGGTCCAACTGCAATTTGGTCAGCACATACAACAGGGGCGGCACCAGCAACGGGATAAACGCGATATGGATCGGCAGGATGTTCTGCGACGCAATCGCGACCACCCACAGCAGGCCGATCAGCAGCCATTTGACGTGGTTGCCGCCGCTGGCTTCCTGACGGTCGACCAGCAGCAAGGCCTTGTCCGCCAGGGCGTGGGCCAGGCCGGACTTGGCAATCGCCACGGCGAAAGCGCCGAGCAAGGCGTAGGACAAGGCCACGGTCGCCCCCCCTCCCAAGCCACCGTTGAACGCCTTGAGCGTGGCCTCGATGCCCAGGCCACCGGTCAGGCCGCCCACCAGGGCGCCGACAATGATGGCGATGACCACATGCACGCGGGACAGGCTGAGCACCAGCATGGTGCCGACCGCGGCGATGACTGCGTTAATCATGGTTACCTCAAGCAGAAACATAAAAACAGGCATGCCCGCGCCCGGGCGGCCATCGGATGGCAGCTGGCGTGCAGGCTTGAAGGAGGTCTTATTAGAGGGCGCGCACTGTGCAGCAGGTCGCGCCCCATGTCAAAAAGCGGCGCCGCTTTCAGGTTTAAATTGATCGTATGAATAAAGAAAATGCCAGATCGGCCGATAACCGGGCTCTATGTGTTTTCAGGTAAGGATGTGCCGATGTCCCTCAGACAGCTCTCCATTCAATGGAAAATCACCCTGCTCGCCGGCCTGTGCCTGCTGGGGATCGTGACCCTGCTGGTGGGTTTGTCGTTGTACCGCATGGCGCAGAGTTCCGAGCAGGTCAAGGCTTCCAGCATGCAGATGCTCGATGAAGCGGCCCAGGCTCGCATCGAGGCCCAAGGTGAGGTGCAGGCCGCGGGCATCCGCCGGCAATTCATGGACGCCTACCAATATGGGCATGGGTTTTCCCGCCAGGTCCTGTTCCTGCGTGAGCAAGCCGAAAAACGCTTCCTCGACGCCTTCGACACCCGCGAAGACCTGACCCGCCAGGTCAAGGCCGCCCTGCAGGCCAACCCGGAACTGCTGGGGCTGTCCCTGGTATTCGAAGCCAATGCGCTGGATGGCAAGGATGAGTTGTTCGCCGGCCAGGCCGAACTGGGCAGCAACGACAAGGGCCGCTTCGCCCTGTACTGGTCGCAGCCGACGCCGGGCACGCTGACGTCGATGGCACTGCCGGAAAGCGACATGTCCGACACCCGCGTCGGCCCCAGCGGCGAACCGGCCAACGCCTGGTTCACCTGCCCGCGCAGCACCCTCAAGCCGTGTGTGATCGAACCGTACTTTTATGTGATCGACGGGCAAAACGTGCTGATGACCAGCATCGTGTTTCCGTTGACGGTCAATGGCAAGGTGATCGCTTCGCTGTCGGTGGACATCAACCTCAACAGCCTGCAGGCCGTGAGCCAGCAGGCCAGCCAGAAGCTGTATGACGGCCAGACCCAGGTCAGCATCCTCAGCCCCACCGGTTTGCTTGCCGGCTACAGCGCGGACGCCAGCCAGTTGAGCAAACGCCTGGATCAGGTCGATACGCAAAGCGGCGCGCAGTTGATCAGCGCCCTGGCCGGCGGGACACAGACCCGCAGCCTGCGTACCGACCATCAACTCAAGGTGCTGGCGCCGTTCGCGCCGATTCCCGACGGCAAGCCATGGGGGGTGTTGCTGGATGTGCCGGAAAAAGTCCTGGTGGGGCCGGCTGAAGCACTGAAGACCCAGATGGACGCCGATAATACCCGCGGCACCCTGCTGGAATTGGGCTTGGGCCTGCTGGCCGCCGTGATCGGCCTGATCCTGGTCTGGCTGATGGCCCGCAGCGTGACCCGACCGATCCTCGGCGTGGCCCATATGCTTGAAGACATCGCCAGCGGCGAAGGCGACCTGACCCGCCGCCTGGCGTATGACAAACAGGACGAACTGGGCCAGCTCGCCGGCTGGTTCAACCGTTTCCTCGACAAGCTGCAACCCATCATTGCCGAAGTCAAACGCTCGGTGCAGGACGCCCGTGGCACCGCCGACCAGTCCGCCGCGATTGCGACGCAAACCAGCGCCGGCATGGAGCAGCAGTACCGCCAGGTCGACCAGGTGGCCACCGCCTCCCACGAAATGAGCGCCACCGCCCAGGACGTGGCCCGCAGCGCAGCCCAGGCGGCCCAGGCCGCGCGGGATGCCGACCAGGCTACCCGCGACGGCCTGACAGTGATCGACCGCACCACCACCAACATCGGCCAACTGGCGGCCGATATGAGCACCGCCATGGCCCAGGTCGAAGGCTTGTCCGCCAACAGCGAGAAGATCGGCTCCGTGCTCGAAGTGATTCGCGGCATCGCCGAGCAAACCAACCTGCTGGCGCTCAACGCGGCAATCGAAGCCGCCCGCGCCGGTGAGGCCGGCCGAGGGTTTGCCGTGGTCGCCGACGAGGTACGCAACCTGGCACGGCGTACCCAGGAGTCGGTGGAAGAAACCCGCCTGGTGATCGAACAATTGCAAAGCGGCACCGAAGAGGTCGTCGGCTCCATGGGCAACAGCTATCGCCAGGCCCAGGGCAGTGTCGAACAGGTCGGCGAGGCCGTTACCGCCCTGCGCCAGATCGGCGATGCGGTCACGGTCATCAGCGACATGAACCTGCAAATCGCCAGCGCCGCCGAAGAGCAAAGCGCGGTGGCCGAAGAGATCAACCACAATGTGGCGACCATTCGCGATGTGACCGAGTCGTTGTCGGAACAGGCCAATGAGTCGGCGCGGGTGAGCCAGGCGTTGAACAGCCTGGCGAATCAGCAGCAGGGGTTGATGGACCAGTTCCGCGTCTGAGGGTCGCAGGCATTCCAATGTGGGGGGGGCCACAGAAAGCCCCTTCCCACATGTTGATCTACGGTGTCTCAGCCATGGCGCTTGGGTAATTCGATCAGCGCCTTGAGCCCGCCCAGTTCGCTGTCCTGCAACTGCAACACCCCGCCCCACACCTCGGCAATATCGCGCACGATCCCCAACCCCAGGCCATGGCCGTCGATCTGTTCGTCCAGGCGTGCGCCCCGGCTGAAGACCTGGTCCCGTTGGGCCTCCGGAATGCCGGGGCCGTCATCTTCCACCGTCAGTAAGTAACTGTGCGGCGTCTCGGCGACCGTCAAGCGCACCTCGGCATCCGCCCATTTGCAGGCGTTGTCCAGCAGGTTGCCGAGCAGCTCCAGCAAATCCTCGCGGTCCCAGGGCAATTGCAGCCCCGGCGCGACGTGGTAGCTGAGGTCCAGGTGTTCGCCATGGATCATGTTCAAGGTGGCAAGCAGGCCGGGCAGTTCTTGTTCACAGTCGAACAAGGCACCCGGCAGGGTTTCGCCGGCCAGCCGGGCGCGATTGAGTTCACGGTTGAGGCGTTGCTGCACCTGCTCCAATTGTTCGCGCAGCAGTTTGCTCAGTTCGGGGTGATCCTTGAGCGCCTCGCTCGAGGCGGCGCTCAACAGCACCGCCAGCGGGGTTTTCAGCGCATGCCCAAGGTTGCCGAGAGCATTGCGCGAACGTTTGAGACTGTCTTCGGTGTGGGCCAGCAGGTGGTTGATCTGGGCGACCAGTGGTTCCAGTTCCAGCGGCACCTGGGTGTCGAGTTGCGAGCGTTGGCCTTGTTGCAGTTGGGCGATCTGGTTACGCGCGTTTTCCAGCGGGCGCAAGGCGCGACGTACGGTGACTCGCTGCAAAAACAACACCAGCAGCAGTGCCGCCAGCCCCAGCACCAGGCCGATCCGACGCATCAGGCGAAAACTTTCCCGCACCGGGGTGTAGTCCTGGGCCACGCTGATGGAAATCGATTGGCCAAAGCGCTTGTAGTCCGAACGCAGCACCAGCAATTGCTGGCCTTCGGGCCCCAATTGCAGGTTGCCCTTGAGCCCGGCCTCCGGCAGTCGGGGCAATTCCTGGTCCCACAGCGAACGGGAGCGCCAGTGAGTGTCGGCAAAATCGATACGGAAGTAATGCCCGGAAAACGGCCGCTGGTAGGCCGGCGACAGGCGCTGCTCATCCAGTTGCACACCGTTGGGCCCGCGTACCAGGGCGACCAGCAGGTTCTCGGCATCGTTGCGCAACCCGGCTTCCAGGTAGCGTTGCAAACCGGCCTCGAACAACCACAGGCTGGTTTGCGCCAGCACCACGCCGACGATCACCATCACGCTGATCAGGCCCAGGCTCAGGCGGCGCTGAATCGACTTCATGCAGGGCTGGCGCCAAACCGGTAACCCTGGCCGCGCCGGGTTTCTATCACGCTACGCCCGAGTTTGCGGCGCAGGTGGTTGACGTGCACTTCCAGCACGTTGGAGTCGCGCTCGGTCTCGCCGTCGTACAGGTGCTCGGCCAGGTGGCTTTTCGAGAGGATCTGTTCGGGGTGCAGCATGAAGTAGCGCAACAGGCGAAATTCTGCGGCGGTCAGTTGGATCTCGTCGCCATCGCGCAGCACGCACTGGCGGCCTTCGTCCAGGTGCAGGCCGGCAGCCTGCAAGGTGGGTTGGTTGGCCTGCCCGTGGGAGCGGCGCAGCAGTGCCTGGATGCGCAGGTGCAGCTCTTCGGGGTGAAAGGGTTTGCTCAGGTAATCGTCGGCACCGGCTTTGAGCCCTTCGATACGCTCGGCCCAGGAATCACGGGCGGTGAGGATCAACACCGGGGTGGCCAACGCGGCGGCGCGCCATTGCGCCAGCACCTCAAGGCCGGGCAAACCGGGCAGGCCGAGGTCGAGGATGATCAGGTCGTAGGGTTCGCTGCGGCCCTGATACGCGGCGTCACGGCCGTCGGCCAGCCAGTCGACCGCATAACCCTGGCGCTGCAGGCCGGCCAGCAGTTCATCGGCCAGGGGTACGTTGTCTTCCACCAGGAGCAGGCGCATCAGTCTTCCTCATCTTTGATCAGTACACCGTTGGTGGCGTCGAGTTTGATCTCGCGCACCACGCCGTCGGTGGTCACCAGTTCCACTTCGTAGGCATATTGGCCGTGCTTTTTCTCAAGCTCGGCTTCCAGCAGGCGCGAGCCGGGATACCGCGCCATGGCCTGCTGCAACAGGTGCTCCAGAGGCAGGATCACCCCCTGCTGGCGCAGCGCCAAGGCTTCGTCCTGGTTGAGGTCGCGGGCCTGCAAGCCTGAGCAGAACACCACCAGCACCAACGCCACTCGACTGCCGGCGCGTAAATTTACCTTCATTACGTATCCTGATGATTCTTGAGAACCTGCCCGGTGAGCGCGTCCAATTCGACCTCCCATTCAATGCCGTCGGCATCTTGCAGTTCGACTTCATAGACATACTTGCCGTAAGCCTCGTCCAGGTCGGTGTCCAGCAGTGTTGAACCGGGGTGCAGGGCCAGGGCTGTGGCTTCGAGCTGGTCGAACGCAACAATTGTAACAGTGGCGGGCACGGTCAGTGGTTTGTCGGGTTCCACGGCTCCGGCGTGGGTCGCCGTGGAGGCGATGATAGCGGCGGCGACCAGAGCAGTGAGGCGTTTCATGATGAGTCTCCGTTACACGATGTTTTTCCTACACCGGCCACGGTAGCGGCTGCAACTTAACTGAAACTGAATTGCCACCATGGCAATTTCCAGCACGTGCGACAGGCTACGATGCTTATTCAGGATTCACGCGGTATCGTTAACGTTTTTCGCGAGCACGCTTGCGCCTGCACCTCGCTTCAACAGAGACCGGTATGACAGCCATCCACATCAAGTTCCCCGCCCTGACCCTCAAGGCCGGCAAACGCGCCTTTGCGCGCATTCGCGAACAGGGCCTCAAGCCTGCGGATGTCGGCATACTCCCCGGAGCGGCCGGCGGCCCCAAGGCGCTGGGGATCCAGGGCCTGGACCTGGCGCTGTTCGGCGACTGGCTGCCGCGTGCGCCACGGGAGCGGGCGCTGATCGGTGCATCGATCGGTTCCTGGCGGTTTGCCAGCGCCTGCTTGCCCGACCCGGTGCAAGGCCTGCTGGACCTCGGCCGCCTGTACAACGAACAACGCTTTGCCAAAGGCGTGACCATGGCCGAAGTCAGCCACAGCTGCCAGCGCATGCTCGACGACCTGCTGGCCGGCCGCGATGCGCGGGTGCTGGACAACCCCGACTACCGACTGAACATCATGGTGGTCAAGAGCCACGGCCTGCTCGCCGATGACCACCGCGGGCGCCTGGGTTTGGGCCTGTCCTCGGTGATTGCCGACAACCTGCGCGGCCGTGCACGGCTGGCGCGGCATTTCGAGCGGCTGATCATCCACGACCCACGCCAGGCACCGCCGGTGCACCCGCTGAAGGATTTCCCCTCGCGCTTCCTTGCGCTGGACATGGGCAACCTGCGCCAGGCGCTGCTGGCGTCCGGATCGATCCCCATGGTGATGCAAGGCGTGCGCGACCTGCCCGGAGCCGGCACCGGCACTTACCGCGACGGCGGCCTGCTGGACTACCACCTCGACCTGCCCTACCACGGCGACGACATCGTGCTGTACCCGCACTTCACCGACCGGGTCATCCCCGGCTGGTTCGACAAGGGCCTGCCATGGCGGCGCAGCAACCCGCAAGGCTTGCAGGATGTGTTGCTGCTGGCACCGTCCAAGGACTACCTGGCCCGCCTGCCCCACGGCAAACTGCCGGACCGCAGCGACTTCAAGCGCTTCATGGGCGACGACCCGAGCCGCAACAAGTACTGGCAAACCGCGATGAGCGAGAGCCGGCGACTGGGGGATGAGTTTCTGCAACTGGCCGATAACGGTGGCCTGGGCGAGCGCTTGCAGGCGCTTTGACCCAGCGGTATGCGCGGCATGGGATCAAGCTGTTAAACTCGCCGCCTGCCAGATACCTGACCGAGCTGAAAATACTGTGGAAATCTTCAAAGAGTTTACCTTCGAGTCCGCCCACCGCCTGCCCCACGTACCGGAAGGCCACAAGTGCGGGCGCCTGCATGGGCATTCGTTCAAGGTGGCGATCCACCTGAGTGGCGACCTGGATCCCCATACCGGCTGGATTCGTGACTTCTCGGAGATCAAGGCGATTTTCAAGCCGCTCTACGAACGCCTCGACCACAACTACCTCAATGACATCCCAGGCCTGGAAAACCCCACCAGCGAAGTGCTGGCCAAGTGGATCTGGACTGAACTCAAGCCGCTGCTGCCGGAGCTCAGTGCGATCCGTATCCACGAGACCTGCACCAGTGGCTGCATCTATCGCGGCGAGTAAGCCTGCGCTGTTAAAAAACCACCCTCGCGGTGGTTTTTTTGTGCCTCCCGTAGCACCCTTCCACCCTTGCCCTTCTTCGCGACCGAGGAGATGTCCATGGAAACTACCTGGCTGGCCCAGGCCAAACGCTTGCAAGCATTGGCCTCCACGGGGCTGCACTTTTGCACCGATGATTTCGAGCGCGAACGCCTGGAAGAAATCGCCGAGATTGCCCACAGCATGCTGGCGCAGTTAGGCAATGTGCCCCTGGAGCGTATCACCGGGCTGGTGTCGGATTTCGCCCAGCGCTATTCGACGCCGATGATCGACGTGCGTGGCGCGGTGATCGAGGGTGAGCGGATTCTGCTGGTGCGCGAGGCCACCGACGGTTGCTGGGCGCTGCCCGGTGGTTATGCCGATATCGGGTTGTCGGCGGCGGAAAACATCATCAAGGAAATTCGCGAGGAAGCCGGCCTGAGCGTTACTGCGCGTGCACTGTATAGCGTCACCCACAAGGCCAAGGGGCTGTACCGGCCGGACGTGCGGGATTTCTACAAGTTGTATTTCCTGTGTGAACGGGTGGATCAACTGGCGCCGGTGGCCGGGTTCGAGACCACCGAGGTGGGCTTTTTCAGCCTGGACGAGCTGCCGCCGCTGTCCCGTGGGCGCACCATCGAAAGTGATCTGGAGGCGGCGTTCGCCTTTCATCGCGGCGAGACCACGCAGACGCTGTTCGACTGATCCAATTTGTATCACTGCTGCACCGCTTTCGTGCCCGCCTGGGCACAACGAACACTCCCGCCTGCATTCCCCACCTGTTTGGCTATAAATACTGTGCACGGTGCACAGTGGCGACCGTGCGCCTGTCACTGCCGGTGATTTGGCACGCCCGGTGCAACGGGCCTGCGTCACTCATTCAGGGAGCACGCACATGACGCAGCAAGAACCGGGCAACGATTACCCCTTAAGCGAAGTCCCCATGCATGCGCGCAAAGGCCTGGCGTCGACCGCCATGGTGCTGCTGGGCTTTACCTTTTTTACCGCGACCATGTTTGCCGGCGGCAAGCTCGGGGTGGCGTTCAGTTTCACCGAGATGCTCGGCGTGGTGGCCCTGGGTAACCTGCTGTTGGGTATCTACGCCGCAGGCCTGGGTTACATCGCGTTCAAGAGCGGGTTGAACTCGGTGTTGATGGGCCGTTTCTGCTTTGGCGAGGTGGGCAGCAAGCTCAGTGACTTGATCCTCGGGTTCACCCAGATCGGCTGGTACGCCTGGGGCACCGCCACGGCGGCCGTGGTGCTGGGCAAGTATTTCGAGCTGAGCCAGGGCAGCGTGCTGGCGTTGATGGTGCTGTTCGGCCTGGTGTTTTGCGCCACGGCCTACGTGGGCTATCGCGGGCTGGAGATTCTTTCCTACATTGCGGTGCCGGCCATGGGCCTGTTGCTGTTGCTGTCGATGTGGGTCGCCACGGTGAAAGTCGGCGGGCTGGACGGGCTGCTGGCGGTGGTGCCGACCGGCGAGCTGGATTTGTCCACGGCGATCACCCTGGTGTTCGGCACGTTTGTCAGCGGCGCCACCCAGGCCACCAACTGGACGCGGTTTTCCCGCTCGGCCAAGGTCGCGGTGCTGGCCAGCCTGATCGGGTTCTTTATCGGCAATGGTTTGATGGTGCTGATCGGCGCCTATGGCGCGATCGTCTACCAACAGCCCGACGTGGTCGAAGTGTTGCTGCTGCAAGGCTTCGCCATGGCGGCAATGGCCATGTTGCTGCTCAATATCTGGAGCACCCAGGACAACACCATCTACAACTTCGCCGTGGCCGGTTGCAACCTGCTGCGCACCAAGCGCCGCAAAACCGTGACCTTGGCGGGTGCGGTGATCGGCACCTTGCTGGCGTTGCTGGGCATGTACGACATGCTGGTGCCGTACCTGATCCTGCTGGGCACGGTGATTCCGCCGATTGGCGGGGTGATCATGGCGGACTTCTTCTACCGCTGGCGCGGCCACTACCCGCGCCTGGCGGATGCGCGCCTGCCAGCCTTCAACTGGGCCGGGCTGGTGGCGTACGCGGTGGGTACCGTGCTGGCGTTCAACTCGCCGTGGGTCGCGCCGTTGGTGGGCATCGCTGCCGCGTCGCTGACCTACGTCGCGCTCACCGCCGTGCTGCGTGTACCTTTGGCTGATGCCCGGGCATGAGCCTGACGATTGCGGATGTGCTGGCGCTGCCGGGCCTGGAATCCATGCGCCTGCGCGCCGGCGCTGCCGCCCTGGATAACGTCGTGCGTTGGCCTTATGTGGCGGAAAACAGCGGGATCGCCGAGTGGGTGCTGGGCGGTGAACTGGTGTTCGTCACCGGCATTAATCATCCTCGGGATGAGGCCAACCTCCTGCAACTGCTGGACGAAGCCTGCCAGCGTCAAGTGGCCGGGTTGGTGATCCTGACGGGAGCGGCGTATATCCAGGCGATTCCCCAGCGATTGCTCGACGCCGCCGAAGCCGCCGGCATGCCGCTGATCGAGCAGCCCTACTCGCTGAAAATGGTGCTGGTGACCCAGGCGATTGGTTCGGCGCTGATCCAGTCCGAGCAACTGGGACGCTCGCGGCACGACGTGCTGGAGCGCTTGCTGACCGGGGATTATCAATCCCTGGATTTGCTGCTGCATCGGGCCGTGCAATTGAATATGCCACTGGCCGGGCATTGGCAGGTCGCCCAACTGCAATTGGAAGGCAGTGAGCTGCTGTTTGCCCAGGGGGACGCGGCACAGGTGGAGGCGCAGCTGGCGCGGCAACACGACGCTATCAGTCGGCGCTTGCGTCAATTATCGGCGGTGCTGCCGGTACTGGGGCGCGCCGGACAATGGACCCTGCTGCTGCCGGCACCGGATGCCGTCACGGCCTTGGCCAACCGCCAGCAACTGGCCAACTGGCTGAACCCGCTCAACCTGCGCCTGGCGCCGCTGAAATTGTTTATCGGCCTGAGCGCCGCTGCACACCCACCCGCGCGCCTGGCCCAGGCGCAGGACGAAGCACGCCAGGCATTGGTGGCGGCACGACGCTTCAGCGAGCGTGCCGGGCTATGCGTGTATGACGAACTGGGCGTGCTCAAGCTGCTCAGCGGTGTGCGTGATCGCGCCCTGCTCGACCAGTTCCTCAATGAACGCCTGGGCCCGCTGCTGCGTCACGACCTGCACCACGGGCCCAGCCTGATGCCGACCCTGGAAGCCTGGTTTCACGAGAATGGTAACCTTGTGGCTGCCGCCCAGCGCCTGGCCTTGCACCGCAATACCCTGACGCACCGTGTCCAGCGCATCGAAGCCCTGTGCGGTCTGACACTGGATAACGCTTATGACCGCCTGGACATCGGCATCGCCCTGATGATCTGGCGGCTGTCTGCCTGATTGTTTTTAGCCAAGAGGAACTTGCCCATGCACATCATCAACGCCCGCCTGCGCAACCGTGAAGGCCTGCATGATCTGCACCTGGAACACGGCCGGATCGCCAGCATCACCCCACAAACAACAGCGCCGGCAGTGGGGCCCAATGATCTGGACGCAGCCGGCAACCTGGTGATACCGCCCTTCGTCGAACCGCACATTCACCTCGATGCCACCCTCACCGCCGGCGAACCACGCTGGAACATGAGCGGCACCCTGTTCGAAGGCATCGAGTGCTGGGGCGAACGCAAGGCCACCATCACCGAGGAAGACACCAGGACACGCGCCAAAAAGACCATCCAGGCCCTCGCCGCCCACGGCATCCAGCATGTACGCACCCATGTCGATGTCACCGACCCCGACCTCACGGCGCTCAAGGCCATGCTGCAAGTGCGCGAAGAAAGCTCGCACCTGATCGACCTGCAAATCGTCGCCTTTCCCCAGGAAGGCATCGAGTCGTACCGCAACGGCCGCGAACTGATGGAAGAAGCCATTCGCCTGGGCGCCGATGTGATCGGTGGCATCCCCCACTTCGAATACACCCGCGACCAAGGCGTGAGTTCGGTGAAGTTCCTGATGGATCTGGCCGAACGCACCGGCTGCCTGGTGGATGTGCACTGCGACGAAACCGACGACCCGCACTCACGCTTCCTCGAAGTACTCGCCGAAGAAGCCCGCAGCCGCGACATGGGCGCCCGCGTCACCGCCAGCCACACCACGGCCATGGGTTCCTACGACAATGCCTACTGCGCCAAACTGTTCCGCCTGCTGGGGCACTCCGGGATCAGCTTCGTCTCTTGTCCCACCGAAAGCATCCACCTGCAGGGCCGCTTCGACAGCTTCCCGAAACGCCGCGGCGTCACCCGGGTCAACGAGCTGCTGGAGGCCGGCATGAACGTATGCTTTGGCCAGGACTCCATCGTCGATCCCTGGTACCCGCTGGGCAACGGCAACATCCTGCGCGTGCTGGAAGCCGGTTTGCACATCTGCCATATGCTCGGCTACCGCAACCTGCAAAGCGCCCTCGACCTGGTGACCGACAACAGCGCCAAGGCCATGGCCCTGGGTGACCGTTACGGCCTAGAAGCCGGGCGCCCGGCCAACCTGTTGATCCTCTCGGCCGACAGCGACTACGAGGTGATTCGCAGCCAAGGGCTGCCGCTGTACTCGATTCGCCACGGCAAGGTGTTGATGAAACGCCAGCCAGCGCAGGTGGAGTTTGTCTAAGCACCCAGGTCAGACGATCGAGTCGAGATCCAGCGGTTGCGCCCTCCCCAGCTCACTCTGCGCAGCGGGAGGGATGCTCGCGACCTGAGGCAACGCCTGGTTTTCACGATGGCGGAACCAGCGCTTGAGACTGGGTTGCAGGTTGGAGGAATGGCTATGGCTGCCGTAGACATCACGCGCTTCAAGACGACGCCAGCGCAGGGCTTGCAGGCGTTCGCGACTGGTGTGCAGGCGGTCGATCTCAGCGTTCAGCGGCTCATGGTATTCATAGGCACGGTCGTTGGCCGGGCGCTGTCGAGTCAGTTCACGCCGCTTGTCTTGCAGTTGCTTGCGCATGGTCGCAAGGGCGTGGTCGAGCAGTTCAAACTCCCGTTGGGTCACCAGAGGACCGTTGCTATCCACGGCTTGTTGCCAGCGACGCAACGTCGCCCAGGCGGCGGGGATGTAGCTGGCGGTCATGAAATGCTGCTTGTATTGCACCAACTGTTTGATCAGGCCTTCGCGATCGGGCATGTCACCGCGCGTTTGCCATGCCCGGTTGCGGCCAGCTTCTTCAATGGACTCGCAGCCCGGCTTCCACAGCACGGACGAATGCGTACCGTCCGGGAGCACGATCGGCATGAAGTGCTGTTGATCGCCGTGGTGTTGGTAGGGGTTGCCGCCAATACGCACCAGGCCGGCGGCGAACAACAGGCCCCCGGCCGTGGGGGCGCTGAATAGCGTGACGGCACCGGGGATCCAGAGTTTGGCGGTGGTGTTCATCCAAGGGGCCGGGACGCTGGGGATCGGGTCGTTGTGGTTGACGATGCGGTGGTGGACCAACGTGGAAGCGCCGGCAGTGAACTCGGCATCGGCGGCGCGGGGGGCGCCGTAGGTGTAGAGGAGGATGTTGTAGTTACGCTCAGGAATACGACGTAACGCTTCTGCCAGTAACAACGCAATTGCGCCGCCCAAGCTATGACCGCAAATGACTATTCGTTGGCCTATGTGAAATTGACTGAGGTAACGCAGTACGAAGTCACGCACAGCCCGGTAAGCCTGATAGAAACCTTCGTGTGCCTTGCCGACCCCGTCGGCGAATGCAACCTGATGGGCGTTTGCATCCCGTAGTGCGTCGGCCGTGCTGAACGTTCCGCGCACTGAAATCAGGATCACCTCATCGTGATGGGTGATGAACGCCTGGGTGTCAGTGCCGTCTTTTTCGTCATCAAAGAAGTGCAAGCTTGCGGGATGTTCCTGTTTCTCGCCCAACTCCGGGCGATTTTGCAGGTACAACTCAGGGTCGAAGGGCAGGATTTCGAAGCGCCTGGAATAAGGGACATCTTCATAAAGAGGGAGAAATCGCCGGGTTTGCTCGGGATCAACTCGCCAGGCTTCACGGTATCCAGACAGTTGCTTGCCAAACAGATTCCCAACGCTGGGGTCCAGCGGGAAATGGACTTTATCAACGGGTTTCTTTGAGGGTTCCTGCCCAAAATCGCAGTAACTCAACGCGGCAAACAAAGCCAACTGATACAGGTTCAAAGCACAGAACTCATCTTCAGTGGAGAGCATCGGGCGCAGGGCTCGCAGCGGTCGAACTTCGAGAACGGTATGCTGGCTGGGGAACAGCACGATACCCGACAAGGTTGGCTGGGGCGGGCCAAAGCCCAGGTCGGCCATCATTTTTAATGCGTGGCGCTGGGGGCGGTGGGGTGTTTTTTCCACGGGGGGAAGATGGGCGATATGGCGAACCAGATCGCTTACTTCAACTTGGTAAAACCGATCTGAGCTCTGTCGTCCTGGATTGCTTTCAGTTCGCCGACCATCGACGCTTGAAAAACGGGTTTGTTCAGCTCGGACTTGAAGATCGGTGATCGGTAATGGATAGCTGTCTCGCTGCTGCAATGTTGAATAGTAGCCCCTCCGTGCCTCATATGGAGCATCTAAAACCAGCACGACAGGACCGCGACACTGCCCCTCCAACCGTGCAAACCCTTCTCCATTCAAATGGCCTTTGTACCGCTGCCCTGCGCTGTCAACAACCTCATATCTAAGCCCTCCATAGGCTTTCCCATCACCTGATTCATCCACCAGACAAAAACTCAGCCAACCTCCATGCAATGCGCAAGCAGGCATACTTTCATCAAAAAAAGGGTGCTTCCATTCTTCCATCGTCATGCCTGGATATCCTTATTCAGTACAAGTTGGATAGATGTCGCATATACGCCCATCGGGCATTGTGATGGGCTTGAAGTCGGTAGTATTCCCGTTACAGAACGCATAAAGATCATCAAAATCCGTCCCTAGACAACGCTTCCACCCACCAGGAAAACGAATCCAGTTATCGCCCATGTAAGGTCGCTCTTCGGGATTGAGTCCTACTTTTATCAGTACCTTTTGTCCTCCCAGTTCATCTCGCAGCAAACCACCTCTCGTACCAGCGTTAGATAGCGCCCCACTGTCACTCAAATATCCACATTTAAGGACCTTTATGATTACGTGCTTCCGACCTGCAGTCCGAAACAACCACTGACATTGCCAAGACAGCTCCTGAACTCCCGACTCCGGCATTCCAGGCCTATCCCCCTCCAGATGATCCCTAATGGAAATCCCCCCTATATCCCCCCCAACGTCCGAATCCCGCTTGCCCCACTTCGCATAAAGATCAAAATCCACACTTCGCAGCACCAACGGACACCCCTGTACCGTTTCACTCAGAGGCAACTCATAACTCGCACGACTCGCCACCGGCACGTACTCAGTAAAAAAGACCTTCCGCTCCGGCCTCTTGCCTCGGCGCCTTGGCAAGGTGCAGGTCTCACCCGTTGCGGGCCCATAGTTGGCGGCCGTTTTAAGTTTAAATTCCGCAGGTAAATCCACCTCCAACGTAAAGTGATCTACCGGTTTCATCGCACACCCCGAAAGTCCCGCCATCGCCAGTGCAAGCAGCACGCCCCATACACGCTTACTCATCCTTGTTCTCCAACATGTGCCACTGCTGCTTAACTCGTTCAAAGTGATCCTGCGGTGTTTCTCCAACCATCGGCTGCCAACGAATCACACTGCTGCAGGTGGCCTCTTCCAGCCGTCGCACGACCAGGAACTCCAGTTGTTCCGGGCCGCTCCATCGCCAGGCGCGAGCCTGTTCAAGGACCTGGGTCAGCCAAACCCTGGGGTCTTGGAATTCAACCAATGCCGCCAGGTCTTCACTGTGTTCAGCCAGCAGGTAACGCAGGATATTGGCGTGCAGGATGGCGCTGGCATTCGGGTTGGGCGTGTTCAGCCACGGGGCCGGCTCGGGCACCGGATAGTCACCGGGGGCTGGGTTGTCGCCACGGTGCCAACTGCCTTCATGCCAGTAGCACACACTGATCAGTGGGCCGAGGAATGCTGGCCAGTGTTCAAGGCCCAGATGGTTCAGTGCGCGCGCCAACGTACGATTGTCGTGAAGGCGGTATAGCGTCCGGTTATTCTCCGGTCCGACCAGCAGCCGGTCGCGCCAATGCCGGGACATGTCCGTCAGGTCCGCATCCGGCAAGCTGCCCAGCCACCCCCAATTCATCTCTGGTTCTTGCAGAAGATCGAGCAACGCGGGCTCCCCTACCTGATCCAGCAACAGGATCACGGGGCCAGCCGTGGCCATTTCCGCCAGTGGGGTTTGTGCGTAGAGGTGGCAGTACGCTGGAAAACCGCGTGCCGCCAACATTGGCTGACAGGCTGCGTTTTTTCCCTCAAGCATCAGGCACAGCCTGTGCCCCGCCTGCTGCTGTTGGGTCATCCATCGGTTTGGAAGGTTTTCCATCAGGCTGCCCTCCCGCCGACGGTGCAGAGGCCTTCGCGGCAGTCCTCGCATACCGGACAGAAGTCCGCATCCAGTTGCCTGGCCAAGTACATGATGGCGCCCTGTGTGGCGGAGATTTTCGGGCTCTGCGCAACCAACAGGGCGTTCGCCGACCCGATCGCGGACGGGGTTCCACCGAGGGTGATGGGCCGACTGCTGAAAATGCCGCCTGCCTGGATCACCAGGTGCTCTCCGCCGGCCTTGAAACTCAGTTGTACGCCCGCGTCGATCACCAGGCTGGCGCCGGCCTTGAGATGTACCTGTTGCCCGGCTTCAATCACCAGGGTTTGCCCGACATAGGTCCGGCTGTCGCCTTGAACGTCCAGATGGTCGCTGGCCTTGAGCACAACCTTGCGGTCACCGGTGACGTGACGATGCTCCTCGCTTTCCAGGTGCACCGTACTTAACCCTCGGATGATTTCACGCCGCTCACCGGCCACTTCCAGGCGACTGTCATGCCCCACCTGCTGCTCCAGGTCCCGCTGGGCACGAAGGTAGATGAGTTCCTTGCCACGGCGGTCTTCCAGGTGCAATTCGTTGCCGCCACCTCCGCCCGGGGTGCTGCGACTGCGCAAGACGCTGCGGGTCTTGTGTTGCGGCAAGGAATAGGTCGGCATGTGCAACGCATCGGGCAGGCAACCGTTGATCAGCGGCTGGTCCGGGTCGCCCTCCAGGAACGTCACCAGCACTTCCATGCCCACCCGCGGGATCATCGTTGCGCCAAACCCGTCTCCGGCCCAGCCAGATGCCACCCGCACCCAACAACTGCTTTTGTCATCGCTCTTGTCCAGTCGGTCCCAGTGAAACCGTACTTTCACCCGGCCGTATGCATCGCAATGCACCTCCTCACCGACAGGCCCGGTCACCGTGGCGGTCTGGGTGCCGTGGAGGGTCGGCTTGGGGTGCTTGAGAGGGGGGCGATACGGTGCACTCCAAGGTGTCGCGGTGAAACGGTTGCGATACCCCTGGAATGTATCCACCTCACCAGTCGCATCCTCCAGCACCTGCGGTTGATAACCCTCGTGACGGACCGAAGTGATCAACCATAAATCATTGCAGGCCGGATCCGGATGGTCGTGCAGCTCAAGAAAATGCCCACTGCGCAGCACCGCTTGGTCGCTCTTGCCCAATGCCCGATATCCGCCGATCTGAAGGCGCTCCAACCCCCTGCGCGCCAGGCGAGCCCCCCGTGCATGGCCGGTAAACCCAGCCGGATAGCGGTAGTCCTCAAGTTGCGCTGAGGCAGAACCCGCGGTGTCTTGCAGGCATAAGGACGGATGCTCGAAGTCATGATCACGACGCACCGTTCGCTGGCTGCGGGTCGCCAGGCGTACGTCGAAACGCTGGATAACCCGTGTCTCGGCCAGCGGGCCGCCGGCAGCTGAATAACGCTGCGCAGGCAGGCGCTGAAATACGGTCTGGTCGTCGCCAAACACCAGCACATGCTGGTGCTCGCTGTGACGGAAGTGGTAGTGAATGCCCTCCTCTTCACACAGCCGCTGGATGAAATGCAGGTCGGTTTCCGCGTATTGCACGCAGAACGTACGCGGCGGGTAGACCACAGGCCCCAACTCAAAGGCATAGCGGTCGGCCAGGATGCCGTGGTGTTCGAGGACTGCCGCGATGATCTGCGGAACACTGCGCTGCTGGAAAATCCGCTGGTCGCATCGATGGGCAAGGTAGGCGAGATGCGGCGCCAACGTCAGGTGATAACGGGTGAGCCGCCGCCCGGGATCATCGCGGCCAATCGCGTAAACCTGCCCGTGCAGGCCTTCGTCGGCGTCGCCAAACGCCAGGTAGGCGGGCTGGTGGAGCAGTGACTCCAGATCCAGTGAAGGGTTTTCGCTGACCACCTGCACCTGGATGAAAAACGGCTGATCAAGCACCTCCTGACCGTTGAACGCCAATACTTGAAAGTCAGTCTTTATGCCTGGAAGGATTAATTTGAAACGTGACGAAACAAACGCGTTAACCATCCGTTGTTACCCGCCAATATCGATAGTTATTACCGGACTGAGATACTTCCCCCGCCAAACATGAAATAAGTTGCCGAGAAAAAGCGCCTGAATACCTTGAAGCTTAGCGATTTCAGGAAAAAATCGGCCCCGAAAAAATAAAAAAGAAGTTTCGTACGACTGAGATTGAAGTGTCTTTTACAAAATAATAAATCGAATCAATGAGCCACTTCTTAAACATAAGAAATGCCCTACACCAACTTTTATCTGATCAATTAATTAATAGCGAAACAGCTGACACCCACTCAGGGCGCCAACTGTTCAAAAGACTTCATGTCTGAGGCCGTGCAATCCCGAACAGACTGACGCTCAGCAGCGTATCGACCTGGGTATGCAAACGTACCGGCGCAGTGCCACCCGGCATCACCACCGCAACTTCACCACCCTCAACCCAACCCGCTCGCCACGCCGCACAGGCCACGGCACTGGCGCTGGTGCCGGAGGATGCCGTGGGGCCCTCTCCCCGCTCGAACACCCGGGCAACCACCCGGTTGCCGGATTGCCTGGCGACCCATTGCAAATTGACTCCGGCCAAGCATGGCTCGCCGCTTCCTGCCGGGGGGGCGAAGGCAATCGCCTGCAACGGTTCAAACAGCGCAGGCTGTTGCATCTGCAGATTGTCCGGCAAGGCTGACAGGTGTTCGACCAGGGTCACACAATGAGGATTGCCCACACGCACAAACTGACTGTGCGCCCATTGTGGGTTGATTGCCGCCAACGCCTTCACATGGCTCAGTTCAATGCCGTCCTGGAACACCTGCCCAACCCCCTGAGCACCCACGGCCGACGGCCCGAACCCGGGCAACCCCAATGCCAGCCAGAATCCAGAGCGGTACTCATAGATGGCAGGTTCGACCCGAGTCACCAACGGCGACCCCCCGTCAGGCTGGTCATGATGCACGCGCAAATCACAGGCCTCGGTCATCAAGCCCTGGTCAGTAAGCGCCTGGGCAAAAATCGTCAACCCATTGCCACTGCGCTCGGCCAGGGAGCCGTCGGTGTTCACGATCAACAGGTCAAACGGCGGCTCGGCCTGGAACGGGCCCACCAGCAAGCCATCACAGCGGTGGGCCTTGGCATCAACCGCGCGCGGCGTCAAACCCCACTCGCATTCGGAGCTTATAGCCGATGCAGCCCACGCCTCGCGAGTCCTCGCGGCCTGCGCCGCGCTGTTGGGCACCTCGATACCCTGTTGTCGTAAAAAAGCCGGGCTGGCGACCCCGTAAATGTTGCCACGTGCGTCATAGAACTGGGTCATGGCGCCACTTGCCTTGCACTCTTCATCGATGCGTCCGCTCGGTTGCCTACAGGATTGGGCCAGCGGCGTATTACACCATGCAGGGTGTGTGGGAGGCGGTCTGGAAGGTGGTAATCCACCGTGAGAAACCCGGGGTTCACCAGTTCCCACGGCAATTACACACCTTCCAGAACGCCTCCCGCGACAACCCATGTGTGGTTACACACGCCTATAGCGTTCCCGAATTGTAAAAAAAATTCAGCGCCGCTTATCTTGAGGGGAACCCGGCTCGCCCCTCAAGGCCTGATGTGCAAGGATGTCGCGCCGGACATCGTTCGTTGAACGCTAAACCAAGGATTTTTCATGACTGCCATCCCCACCTCTGCGCCCGTGGTTCCCGGGCGCCTGGAGCAAATGTCGACCCGCATCGCTTTCTTCATCGCCGGCTTCGGTATCGCCGCCTGGGCGCCCTTGGTGCCCTATGCCAAGGCGCGCGCAGACCTGAGTGAGGGCACGCTGGGTCTGTTGCTATTGTGCCTGGGGGTGGGTTCGATCATCGCCATGCCAGCGGCGGGCGCATTGGCGTCGCGCTTTGGCTGCCGGCGGGTGCTGACCGCCGGCACGATCATGATCTGCCTGGCCTTGCCGATGTTGGCCACGGTCAGTTCGATTCCGCTGCTGATGGCCGGTTTGTTCCTGTTCGGTGCCGGCCTGGGCACAGTGGATTCCACGGTCAACTTGCAGGCGGTGATTGTCGAGCGAGCCAGCGGAAAAACCATGATGTCGGGGTTTCACGGGTTGTTCAGCCTGGGGGGGATTGTCGGCGCGGCGGGTGTCGCCGGGCTTCTGGGGCTGGGCCTGTCGCCACTGCAGGCGACCCTGGTGGTGATCGCTGTCATGGTGGTGGCGCTGCTCAAGGCCGGCCCCCACCTGTTGCCTTATGGCAGTGAAAGCTCAGGGCCAGCCTTTGCGGTTCCCCATGGCGTGGTGCTGTTTATCGGCTGCCTGTGTTTTATTGTGTTTTTGGCCGAAGGCGCGGTACTCGATTGGAGCGCGGTGTTCCTCAGCGCCGAGCGCGACCTGGATGAAGCCTACGCCGGGCTGGGCTACGCGGCGTTCGCCTTGACCATGACGGCGGGGCGATTGACCGGTGATGCCATCGTACGGCGCCTGGGCGCTACCTGGGTAATCGTGGCCGGTGGCGCGCTGGCTGCGGCCGGTATCTTCCTCGCCACGCTATCACCCGCCTGGGAAATGGCGCTGTTGGGTTACGCCCTCGTAGGGGCCGGCTGCTCGAATATTGTTCCGGTGCTTTACACCGCCGTCGGCAAGCAAAACGTCATGCCGGAACACATTGCCGTACCCGCCATTACCACCCTGGGGTATGCCGGCATTCTGACCGGGCCTGCCGTAATCGGGTTCATTGCCCATGGCAGCAGCCTGGCAACCGCCTTCCTGTTGATCGGAGTTCTGCTGGTAGCGGTGGCGGTCAGCGGAAAAATACTGCGGGTATGAACCAAGAACACCATGAGCCTCTTGAATCGTTCAAGAAGCTCATTCACGCCTGGGCGATTTATCTCCCCTTCTCTTCCTTATCGTTTTGCAACCAGCGATCAATGCTGTAGTTCTTTAACCAGCCATCATCGTTGTGGCTGCCGAAAATGTCGGTTCCGTTAGCCTTGGTGCTGTCCAGCGAAGCCAGCAGCCCGGGGCGTTCGACCAGGTTCTTGGCCATGTATACCTGCTGCTCGCTGTATTTCTTCTTGGGGAACCCAGTTGCCATATCTCGCACAACCTGACCATTTTTGTCTGTTTCGTCAGGGTCCTTGCTCATCTCGACAATCGTCTCTTTCTTCACATACCGGTGCTTCTCGAAAAAAAAGGTGCGGTCTTCCGACGTGTCCCGCAAGTCATCAAACATGCCCCTGAACGCCTGGACCACCTGTGCGTCGGTTTTCGCATGGTAGGGGTCGGCGCTCTGAGTGTTGGGGTTGGTATTGCCAATCATCAAACTGGCGGCTTTTTCCAGGCTGTCCGGGGTGATTTCACCGCCCTTGCCAACAATCGAGTCGCCCAGTCGTGGGCGATTGAGTATCTCCCTGGCAAGCATGATTGTACGTTCGGGGACCTTGCTCTCGCTGGGTTGCTCTTTAGCGATGTCCGTCAATGACCTCAGGGTCAGGCGGCCATCTTTCGTGAAATCACCCAGCATGGAAAAGACGTTGTTCAGTTGGGTCGCCAGCAGGTGGTCGTCCGAACTGACATAGGGGTTCCCCACATTCGCCATGCCCCCGTAGAGGTTTTGACCGTCGAAATGCCGCTGGGCACCGTTCGCAAACCTACCATCAAATGAAGGCTGCTGCGTGGGGAGCGATTTCCCCAGCGCGCGGGCATCTACCCCGTATCGGGCATGGCCGTTCCCCGTCGCTATATTTAACCCAGGCGGAAAGCGCTCTAGATTATTGATCCGGTCAGTCATAGTTCATCTCCAGCATAGTTAGATTCCGTGGAAGCCAGCGATTAAGTGGCTCTCGGAAAACAGTGGTTCCGGAGAGAGACCAAATGGACTCCAGTAAAATTTGAGTGTTTGTAACCGCACGGCAGCATCAACCCAGTTTCTGCTTGCGCCACCAAGCGGTCAGGCCATTGAGCAGACCGGCGTTTTTCAGTGCAGTCGTATTGTCATGGGAGCTCTTTTCCTCCACCGGCAGGCCGCGGAAAAAGTCACCCGCTACGGGCGCCTGGAATTTGTGCTGGCCGACAAAAGCCTTCATCCGCTGGGCTTCGGCCGCATGTACATTCGAAGGGGCAAAGGGATCACGCGAGGCGGCATCCCTCTCCATCACTGTGGTGTCCTCTGCAGGGGGGTTGCGAAAATGCTCTTGGCAACTGGGCTGGGATGAAGGAAACGAGGTTGAAGTCATTGGTTAGCCCTCACTCAGAATCTGAAAACCGCCGGAGTTGATTGATTCCGGTAGATAAAACCTATGTGGTGAATTGGCGTAAACAGTTCCTGAAAGGATGGATGCAGGCGCCGCATCCGATTCGCGGCGCCTGGGTGTCGCTCAGCGGAACAGAAAGTAAAGCCCAGCCCAACTGATCCTATCGTCACCCGGCCTGCTGAGCAGGTCATCCATCTGCCTCAGTACATCACTGCGTTTTACAATTTCCTTGGACAACTGGATCAGGTAATCCCTGTCAGAGTCGCCCGTCAGGTTTTCGTCAGCCAGGTTTTTCAAGTCGTTGACGTGCAGTTCTCGGTTCGAGTAGGGGCCTTTCAACTTCTCGAAATACTTGAGCATTTCACCGGCCAATTCCTTGTCAGTCTTGTATTTGAAGTAGTTTTGTCCGTAGATAACCGCGTTCACATTATTCCGGTCGATCAGACCATCGAGTGCACCGGTCGAGGTGTGCCGGTCAAGCGCGCTCATCAGTTCCGGACGTCGCAGCAGTTCTTTGGCCAGTCGAATGTTCTCGTTGACGCTGGGAAACGGAGACCACCCTTTATTCGCCATCGCTCGAATGCTGTCGGTGCTGATATACCCAGGGTTCCTGGGGTCCCTGAAGGCATTGAAGTTGTCACGCAACTGCGCGGCCAATTGTTCATTGTTCTTGAGGGAATAATGTGGATCAGGCCTGCCTGGCACGGTAGGGAAAGGGCGCGGCGGAGGGTTGCTCGGGCCTGGACGGTGCGGTGGTCGCCCAAACCCAAAAATATGTCTCAATCGATCCTGTAAACCTGGCTGCTCAGGAGCGGTTTTCTGATGGGCCACCGGATCTGCAACGCTATTACGCGCTGTCGCTGGCGATTGACTGCCGAACACTGGCCCGGCCACGCTTTCCCGGGACGGGAAGCTGACGTTTGCAGCGTTTTGACCGCTGAAGGAGGGTGCGGCCGGTGCCGCACGGCTGTTGTTTGCCGCAGGGCTGGATTTGACCTGCGAGGGATCAGGGTTTGATGAAGTGGGTACGGGTGTATCGAGCATCGATACCGACATAAATTTCTCCAATACGGTGAGCGCAATCTTCAGCCTGGCGCTCCAACCATGAAGTCGAAGCTTGTCAGCTAGCCCATGTGTGGTTTTTTGTCGGAATTGGTTCCTGATCAAGCAGCAAGATGCGCCGAAACAGTGTAGGAAATGGGCAGAAGAATCGCAGCCCGGCCAAGGACTGCGATATTTCCAAACCGGGACGAATCAGAACCCGACGCTGGCCTGAACGAAGAACGTACGCGGCTCGCCCAGGTACAAGCCGGCATTGTTATCACTGGAACGGGTGTAGTGCTGCTGGTCGAAGATGTTTTTCACGCCGACGCCCACCTTCAGGTTCGACAACTGTTCGCCGAAGTCATAACCGCTGCGCACATTGACCGAAACATAACCTGGAATATCGCCGAACTGCCCGTCCGCCGAGCCTTGGGTGACGTAAGTGCTGGTGGTACCCGGTGCGCGTTGGCCGGACTGGGCGTACACATCCAGGTTGTGGGTCCAGTGATTGATGTCGTAGCGCAGGCCCAGGGTGGCCACCTCACGGGAGTACAGCGGCAGGTCACGCCCCTTGAAGGGTACGTCGCCTTCGGAGGTGGCTTTGGTGTAGGTGAAGCCGGCATTCGCCGTGAGGCCGTCGAGGCGCGGGTCCAGGTTCGACAGGTCGTAGTGGGCCGAGGCTTCGATACCCGTGTGTTGGGTAGCGCCGAGGTTGGTCCAGCCCACATCGTTGCTGACGTATTGCAGCTCATCCGAGAAGTCGATGTAGAAGAAGGTCAGCTCGCCGCCCCACACGCTGTCGTTGTAGCGTGTCCCCACCTCGTAGGTCTTGGCTTTTTCCGGGTTCAGGCCGTTGGCGGTCTGGTCGCCGGTGCCGCCCTGCCCGAGCTGGAAGTATTGCAGGCTGCCAAACGAGGTCTCGTAGTTGGCGAACAGTTTCCAGGCATCGGACACGTGGTACATCACGCTCAGTGCCGGCAGCGGTTCGTTGTTGTGGATCTCGCGGCGTTTTTCCTGAGTGCGAGTGCCGTTCAACGCAACCACCGGGCGGTCGTGCCATTCGGTGCGGATGTCTTCGAAGCGAATACCCGGGGTGATGGTCCACTTGCCGATATCGACTTTGTTATCGATATAAAAGGCGTTGGCCTCGGTGCCACCGGTGCGGTCCTGGTAGACATGACCATCACTCTGCCCGCCCGGTGTCGGTACGTTATTAACCAGGTTGAGGCTGGTGGCCTGCTCGTGCATGCCTTCCTTGAGGTAGCGATAACCGACGCTGACTTCCTGGGTGCTGGGGCCTACATCGAACACACGGGACACCCGTGGTTCAATGCCGAAGGTGTAGTAGGTGCGCGGGTAGGAGCCGAGGGTTTTCAGGTCGCGGTTGGCGATGTTGCTGCCACGGAAACTGTCGGAATAGTAGGTCAGCACTTCGGCCTGGGTACGGTCGTCGATCTGCCGGATGTACTTGAAGGACACGTCCTTGCGGCGGCCGCTGAAATTGTCCCAGTCACGCACCGATTGGTAGGGGTTGGCGTCGAACTGCTTCTGGGTCAGGCCACCAGGCATGTCGGCGCTGGCGTCGTAATAGTGGAAGTTCAGCGAGAAGTCGTCCTGGTCGGTCGGCGCCCAGTGGGTCTTGAAGATCACGTCGTCGATATCGTTGCCGTTGTTGCTGTTGCGATAGCCGTTGCCATTGACCCCGGAGTACAGCAAGGCCGCGCCGATGCCGTTCTCGGCCGTGCCGCCGAGAAAAGCGTTGTCGATGTGCTTCCAGCCGCCGTGGGCCGAGGTTTGCAGGGTGCTGCCGACTTCGCCGGAGAATTTCTCGGGGATCGCACGGGTCACAAAGTTGATCACGCCACCGACGTTCTGTGGCCCATAACGCACGGAGCCGGCGCCGCGTACCACGTCGATGCTGTCCAGGTTACCGGCGGAAATCGGCGCCATCGACAATTGTGGCTGGCCATACGGGGCGAACGCCGCCGGTACGCCGTCGATCAGCACAGTGGAGCGTGGCGACAGGCGCGACGTCAGGCCGCGTACGCCAACGTTGAGGGAAATATCACTGCCGCCAGTGCCGTTGGCTTCCTGCACCTGCACGCCGGGCACGCGGCGCAGTACGTCGCCGACGTTCATTGCGCCCTGCTCGACCATGGCTTCGCGGCGGATCACCGTGCGCGCGCCGGGGTGGTTCTGCACCACTTCGGCGTCGGCATCGCCGAGCCAGTCACCGACCACCTTGATATCGGTGGTGCCCAGTTCCAGAGGCGCGCCGGCCTCGCCGGTACCGTTGCCCAGCGGGCGCAGGGTCACGGAGCCCGCATCGATCTGATAGTCCAAGCCGCTACCTTGCAAGAGCTGGCGCAGGGCCTGTTCTGGAGAAAGGTTGCCGTCTACCGCCGGCGCCTGCTTGCCGGCGACCAACTCGGGGCTGAAGAACACTTGCAGGGAAGTCTGCTGGCCCAACTGGCTCAGCGCCGCGCCCAAGGGTTGGGCCTGGATATGAATACCCTCGGCAGCGTAGGCCAGAGGCAGGGAGGCGCTGACAGCGAGCACCAGCGCCAGAGGCACCCAGTGGGAGATTTTATTGTGATGGGCGGCAAGTTTTTTCACGTCGAACCTAGTCCTGTGATCGCAAGAGTGCACGGCTGTTAATACAAACCAGTTGCAGTTGCAGGAGAAGACGAAGAACTCGGAAAAAACCTGAATCTCAGCGTGAAATAATTTCCTGGCTGCCGTCCGGCAAGGTCCGCAGGGCCACGGGCAGGATATGGGGCAAGGCCTTGAGCAAGGCATCGGTGTCATTGGCCTTGAACACGCTGGTCAGTCGCAGGTTGCCAACGGCGGGTGTGCTGACGCGCAACGGGCGCTCGCGATAACGCGACACCTCACGGGCGACTTCACCCAGGGATGCGTTGTTGAACACCAGTTTGCCGCTGCGCCAGGCCGTCAGTTCCTCGGCATTCACTGCGTAGGACGCTGCCACCAGGCCTTGGTCATTGATATGGGTCCCCAGCCCCGCCGTCAGCGTCACCCCCTCGTTCGGTGAGCGCCCTTGCACCTTCACCGTACCGGCCTCGACCACCACACGGGTCTGGTCGTCATCGCGACGCACATCAAAGCGCGTGCCGGTGACCGTCACCTGCCCTGCACCGGCGGCGACCACAAAGGGACGGCGGGTGTCATGCTCGACACTGAACATGGCCTCGCCCTGCTTGAGTTCAACACTGCGGCGGCCTTTTTCGTAGTGCACCGAGACAACACTGCGGCTGTTCAAATCCATCGTCGAGCCGTCGGGCAATGCCACCTGGCGATGCTCACCCAGGCGCGTGCTGAAATCGGCCCGGTAGGGCTTCGGATGATCAAGGCCGCTGAACAAGCCGAGCCCCAAGGCCACGGCAACCACACTGGCCGCGACGGCGTAACGCAACACGCCACGACGTTGTGGACGCTCGGCCGGCGCCTCGCCCAACGCCTGCAAGCGGGCCTTGGGCACCAGGTCGGCGGCGCTCCACAGGCCTTGCAGCACATCGAATTCATATTGGTGCTCGGGCTTTTCACTGCGCCACGCATCGAAACGCTCGCGCTCGGTGGCGTCCAACCCAGCGTCTTGCAGGCGTACAAACCATTGCGCGGCTTCGTCGCGGGCACGGTTATCCATCATGGAAGGTCCTGTTTCAGAGCGAGCGTGTGTCATGGGGCCATCGCGTCCAGGCGGTCACGCAAATGCCGCAGGGTGCGGATCATATACTTTTCCACCATGTTCTTGGACAAGCCCAGGCGCTCGGCGATCTCCTGCTGGGTGAGGCCCTCGATCTTCTGCCAGATAAAGATCCTGCGGCAGTTGAGCGGCAACTCGGCCAATGCCCGCTCGATGGAGTCCGCCAGCTGGATCGCGTGCATGAAATGCTCCGGGTCACCGCCGTGGGGCTGGCTCTGATCAACGGCTTCCAACGCCATGGCTTCCCGCCGGTCTTCGCGTCGGTAGGCGTCCACGGCGATATTTCGCGCAGTTTGATGCAGATAAGCGCGCGGTTGCTCTACCTGGGAGGCGCTTGTCTCCAGCACTCTCACAAAGGTGTCATGGGCCAGGTCCTCGGCCTGCTGACGGTTTCTCAGGCGGCGTGTCCAGGTGCCGATCAACTCTTCGTAGTGCTCGAAAAAGCCTGTTCTGCGGGGCGGCTGAGGGATCATCGCGAGGGCACTGGGGAGGCGGGCGTGAATAGTAATGCTTCCTATTAAGTGGAGCAATTGCTACCCGTCGACCGCGCCACTGCCTGGAAACTAAAGCGCCTGTTTAAGGCGACTCAATTTCTCCCGGCTGCCGCACACGCTCATCTGGCACCATTTGCGCAGTTTGTTCTTGGAGATATCCAGGAATAGCCAATCACAGTCGGTGGCCGTGCAGCACTTCAGCACGCGAAGATCACCGGACACCAGCAACTGCGTGGCCTCGATCGCCAGGCGCCCGATCAACATTGCACTCAGTTCCTGGGCAGAGGTGCAGGTTTTCCACGCCCAGGCCGGTGTCCCATCAACCATGCGCAGCACCCGCCAGGTGGTGCCTTGCTGGAAATTCAGGTTGATCTGCTGCAAGGCGTCATCGGCCGCAGCCTGGCGCAAGGACAACGGGTAAAACACGGCATACAGGCATTCGCGGAACGCAATGATGGCGTCCAGATCCGGCTGGTAGGAAATAGGCGACTCAAACACCATGGCCTTGTATTCAGCGAACTCCTGGGCGGAGATCAACGAGGCGTGCAGCGCCCATTCAAAGAAAAACTGAAAACTGGTAAGCCGCTCTTCCATGACCTTGAGCGGCGACCCAGGGCGGCGGCCGTTGGTGGTATTGATGAAGTCCAACACCTGGGCCCCGCCGATCAGACGGATGGATTTTGCAGTGCCGGTGAAATGCGTCATGCCTGCTCCTGAAAAAACGCGGTATGCCTGCGATGGCGCAGATTACCTTGTTTTCTGAAGGTGCAGGCACCGCCACCGCGGCGCAAAGACCAGCGGCTATGTGCGCCCGTCGTTGCGGGCCATCCAATCGAGAATAGTCGCGACAGACTGTTCGACCGACAGCGCCTGGGTGTCCAGGTGCACTTCCGGAAAGATCGGCACGTCGTAGTTCGAATCAATCCCGGTGAAATGTTGGATCAGCCCCAGGCGGGCTTTTTTATACAAGCCTTTAGGGTCACGTTGCTCCGCCGTTTCCAGCGGCGCGTCCACATGCACCTCGACAAAATGCTCATTGCCGACAATGGCGCGCGCGTAATGCCGGCTGGCCGCCGACGGTGAGATCAGCGCCACGATTACCACCAGCCCCGCGTCCAGCATCAAGCGCGCGACCTCCGCGACCCGCCGGATATTCTCGTCGCGGTCGCTGTCGGTAAAACCCAGGTCGCGGCACAGGCCGCCGCGCACCGAGTCGCCGTCAATGATGCAGGTCAAGCGCCCCTGCGCCTGCAAGGCCCTGTCCAGCGCATCGGCAATCGTCGACTTGCCGGCCGCCGAGAGGCCCGTCATCCAGATGACCAAGGGCTTCTGCCCCATACGCGAGCGTTCCGCGCCGTGATGGCTGAACGCAAACGCATGCAGATTCCGCTCTGGACGTTCCGCAAAATGACTCATGGCCGCTCACCCTCCGTCACCGCCACAGGCGGTTTACCCAACAGGAACACCATCACGCATTGCACGAACAGCAACAGCGCAACCACCCAGTAGACGGTCGCGAACGAGCCGGTCAGGTCCTTGGAAAAACCGCCCAGGAAGTTACCGCACACGCCCCCCAGGCCGATCAGCACATTGGCAATGCCGAATGCCTGGGTCAGTCGGCTGACCGGCACGATTTGCCCGATGTAGCTGGGGACAAGCCCGAAGATGGGGTAGAACGCCAGGGCAAACAAAAACGCGGCCAGGTAGAACAGCGGGAGGCTGTTGAAACTGAACACCAGGGTGGCGGCCAGCCCCGCACTCAAAAAGCACATGGCCAGCGACGCCCTGACGCCCACCTTGTCGGCGATCCACCCCACCAGAAAGCCCGAGGCCATGCCCACCGCACCGATGGTGGTCCAGACAAACCCGGCGTCCTGCACCGACACTCCCAACTCGTCCCGCAGGAACGGAGCCAGGTAAGTCTGGAACGGCAACAGCGCCATCCCGTTCAAAAAGGCAATGGCCCAGGTCAGGTACAGCGAGCGACTCAACCAAGGTGCATGACTCTCGAACGCCGTCGAACGCGGCCCGGAAAAACCGGCGTCCTTGTCCGCCACCAGGTTGCGCAGCAGAAACCAGGCCACCATGCACAGGGCCACCGAGATCAGGCCCGCGGTGAGCCAGATCGAGCGCCAGCCACCCTGCAGGGTGAGGAACGACACCAGCAAGCCATTGATGAACACGCCGTAGCTGGTGCCACTGGAAATCAGCCCCATGACCCGCGAGCGATTCCCCGGGCTGAAGCCCTTGGTGACAATCTCCGCCAACGGGATGTACACAGAGGCCGAGCAGCCGCCGAGCAAAATCAACAACGCCCCGGACAGCCAGATACTGTTGCTGACACTCAGCCCCAACAGCGCCAGGGAGGTCATCAGCGTCGACACCAGGCTGATTTTCCAGCCTTCGAAAAAACGGCTGATATAACTGGTGACCGATGAAAACAGCAGGAAGCCGATCTGCGCGCCGCCGGTGATCAGGCCCACCGTGGTGTAGTCGAAACCGATATCGCGGCGCATGTCCACCACCAGGTTGGCGAACAGGTAGACGCCAAACCCGTAGGTACTGGCCACGAACCCGGTCAACACCACCGCCAGCACGACGCTGTCCAACGGGCGCGCGCTACTGTGTACCAGTGTGCTCATCAGGTACTCCTTAAACGGCGCGTGCGGTGTGGATGACAAAATCACAATTCATCATGTCGTAGTCACGCTGGAAATCCCCGTAACTCTCATGGGCGCAAAATCCGGACTTGAGCACCTCCCCCTTCAACTCACCCGGCAACAGCGGATAGACCTGCAACCGGTACTGCTCGGCGTCATCAAAGGAGTAGATGAACTCACACACGTGCTCATCCACCTGCCCCAGGCCGACGGATGCCTGCGTGCCGCAGTAATAGTAATGACCGCTGGATTTGAACTTGCCTGCGCGAATGGCAAAGAAGTTACGTTGATCCACAATCAGCAAGCCGCCCGGATTGAGCAATGCCCTGAATCTCTCCAGCACCTCCAGCCGTTCATGGGCGGCAAACACATGGCACAACGAACTGCCCAGGCACACCACGGCATCGAAGCGCCCCAGTTCGGCGGGATCGAGGGACTGCCAATCCCGGTAGTGCGATTCGATCACCAACCCGCGTTGCCGAAAATTCTCCCGAGCCTTGGTCAACATCGTGCTGCTGCCGTCCGTGGCGACGACATCGAACCCCGCCTGCTTAAGCTGGACCGCATGAAAACCGCTGCCCGTGGAGACGTCGATCACCGACTTCACGCCGTGCTGCTTCAGCAGGTTTTCAAAGAACCCATTCTCCCCCGCCTTTCTTTTTTCCCAATCGATCAAGTCATCCCAGCGCTCGACGAATTTTTTCGAGTATTGCGTGGCGTAACTGGCGACTTCGCCGCGCTTGTGCACCGACATCCGATTCATCACACACCTACCAGGTTGAATGTTTGAAAGACAGGTATTTGCTCGACAGCTCGCGGGCAAATTCGGCGGACTGTTCGATGGACATGGTTTTCTTCGAGTACCCCAGCATCGCCTGCATCACGGCCATGCATTGCGGGTTATAGGTGACCGAACCATCGCAATGAATTTCATCGATACCATCCTGGCTCTGGCAGATGGTATTGATGCGCACCGCTTCGTCCTGGGGGCAGTCGGCGCTGAACTGCACCTTGATCTGCCCTTCCTGCAGCCACACCGGATAGCCGCCCGGCAACCCCAGCGGGCCGGGCGCGTGCACCAGCACCGGCGTGGGCGAAAACAGCCCTTCGATCACGGTGACGGCCGAGCACGCCGTGAGGAACTGCCCATCGATACCGCCCAGGCGGCGGAACTCGGATTTAACCGTGGAAAAAATCGCTTCGGCCGGCAGGTGGGCCGCAGCCGGCCGGTCGCGCACCTCATACAACAAGCGGTAGCTGGCACGCGGGGGCAAGCCGCCGCGTGGCACGTAGTGGCTGAAATAGTGCTGGGCATACAAGCGCACCTGCACATCGGCAGGCGCACACTCCAGCAGCCGCGCGATGGAAAATCGCACTGCCGGGACCAGGTTGGCCACATTGCCCACGCCAATATCCGGCGCCAGCCCGACCCTGGCCAGGATCGGGTTGACCGCATCGGGAAAGGCCGCGTTGATCGTCCTGGCCGCGATACCGGAGGCTTTCACCGCCTGCATCAAGTGATGCATCAGCGTCAGGTGCATGGGCAGCCAGGGGCCGAACTGCGCCTGGTCGAGTTGCTCGAACGAGAGCCTGGGCAACCCGGTGATCACCCGCCACGACTGCAACGACGCGCAGTTCACCACCAGGTCCGGCGCCTCTGCACGCAGCACCTGGGTGACCCGGTCGATATCGGTGAGGTCGGCGATCACCGGCTTGATCGTGATGTCTTGCCCCAACTGTGCACACGACAGGGCCACCAGGTTGCACAGCCGCACGGTCGCGTCTTCATTGCGCCCCAGCACCACGAATTCAAAGGCATTTCTCGGCCCGAGAATCTTCAGGATCTGCAGACACAGGTTGCCTGCGCCCACCAGCAGCAGTTTCTTCTTGGGGGCTGATGGGCTCATCGTGGGTAGGCTCCGTTGTCTACCGGAATGACCTTGCCGGTGACATGCCGCATGGCATCGCTGATCACCAGCAAAATGACCTCGGCAACGCCGCCGGGCAGGATCGGATCCTTGAGGATTTCCTGGCGCGCGTACTCGGCGCGGCGGTATTCAGGGATGGTGTCGTAGATGGCGGTGTCATGGATCAGCGCCGGCGACACTGCGTTAACCCGCACGAACGGCGCAAAATTCCAGGCATTGGCTTTGGTCAGGCCGATCACCGCCGCCTTGGTGGCGCCGTACAAGGCATCGCAACTGCCCACTTCGCCCGCCACCGAGGCGATATTGACGATGCTGCGCGGCGCCTCGTGTTTCATCTCCCGTTCGGCGAAGTCTTTGGAGAGATAGACCAAGGCCTTGAGGTTCACAGTCAGGATTTCGTCCACTTCGGCATCGGAATAGGCATAGATACTTTTGCCGTGGTAAATACCGGCGTTATTGATTAATGCATGAATAGTTGCGTGGCGCTCGTACAGCGCAGGGATAAACCCCTTGATCAGCGCATTATCCGAAAAGTCCGCGACATGGGTCTCCAATACATCCGCCGTGTAAGTGCGCTGTAACGCACGCAGGCCTTCGGCATCCTTGTCCGCACCGATAACGAAATAACCTGCCTGGATAGCCTTTTCCACAACAGCCCGGCCGATCCCATTGGCCGCACCGGTGACAATCAACTTTTTCATACAACAATCCTTATTGGCAAAATTCATTCATGCGTGCGTAGAAGGGTCGGTGGTATTCGTAAAAGGCTTTTAATTTTGGTGACCGATCGAAAGCGTCCATATCGATAGCAGGTTTATCCGGCAGAGCAATGCGTTCACTGTTCTCGGCCGCCACATGCCAACTTCTCCAGGTTTTCCACTGTCGCGGGCATTCGCGTTTCCATGTCATGGCGCGGGGCAGAAATTCAATCTGCAAGTAGTCACACAGTTTTCGAATAACACCCTCCGGCTGCGCGGCAAGATCATCGGCATTAATCACATAAGGCACTTTTCCGATGAGTTTGGTGACCACACAAAAAATCTCGTACAAGGCTTTATGCCCGATGGCTTCCATGGGCATATCGGGGTGTACCCGGTGATGGGAAATAATGCTGCTGGCAGGTTCGCGAATAATAAAAATATTGTGTTGTTGCGCCAGGAAGTCCCGGTCAACTTTCAAGTCATCCAGGCAGTGGTAACACATGTCTTTGTGAAAGACATTGGTACTTTCACGGGCCTTGAGAAGTTGCTCTTTTATACCTTGATACGTAGTGGGCAAACTGTGGTCCCATTCATCCGAAGGAATCATTGAATCTGCGGAAAATGCCATATGGGCAAACGGCTCATGGAAAACCTCAAAATCCCCTCGCTCGATAAACACCCGCTCCAACACCGTGGAACGGGAACGCGGGTGCGCCCACAACCCGACCATCTTGTTCATGCCAGCACCCCGTATTCAGCGGCCAGGATGGCGTTGAGCGAGCGTGCGAAAGGCTTCGCGACCGGACACAGGCGCACGCAGTAGTCGGTCAGGCGCCGATGCGCACTGTTGGCTTCGTTGCAGGCGTTGATAAACGCCTCATGATTGCCAAAGTCGTAGGGCTCGATGCTGTCGATGAAATAGGCTTCGCAGAAGTACGGAATGCGGATGAGCCGGGCGAACGTCTCAGCCGGCGCCTGCTGGGGTTCACGGGCGGGCGCCACCGGTTTGCCGTGGCTTTCACGCTCGATCAGAAACTCCACCACATCCGGCGTCAGCGTGTAGCACGTGGTGGTCAGCCCGGTCTTTTCCAGGTGCCAGCAGTGCTTGTGACCACGTTCGTCAACGTCGACCTTGATGCTGGAAAGCAGGGTCTTGACCGGCACCTTCGAGGCCGCGACCAGGGCCTGGATCTGCTGGTAAATCATCAGCTCGGCCCAGCGCATGTCCTCCGGGCCCAGCGCCAGGCCACGCTCTGCGGCCTGCAAGGCGAACTCGGGCTGGCAGGAAAAACGCCCGATCATAAAGGTGATCACATACTTGCAACGGCCGGTGTCGACACCATTGCGGAGGGCGCAGGCGATGCCCCGCTCTATCGCCTGGATACCGGCCTGGAACTGCGAAACGGTGAAGCAGAACGTGATGTTGACGGAAACGCCTTGGGCCACCAGGTGTTCGATCGTCGCAAAACCCTCCAGGCTGCCCGGCACTTTCACCATCACATTCGCGGCCAGGCGATGCAGCTCCAGGCCCCGCGCGGTCATGCGTTCGCTGCACCGCACGTCCGACGGGTCGACCTGGGCGCATAGCCAACCATCGGCCTGGGCCGATTGCACCCACAGCGGCTTGAGCATCGAGGCGCCTTCTGCAATCACTTCGTTGTAGAGCTGCTTGCGCAATTCCCCGGGAGACAGGCTGGCCAGATTAAAACGCGACGACCAATACTCTTTCTTGTCGAGGATTGCCGCCGTCACCAGCCGGGGGTTGGTGGTCACACTGCTGAAGCCCCAGGGCTGGGAGAAATCCTGCGGCATCAACTGTTCGATATGGGCGGCGGCTGCCGGGTACTTGTCCAACAAATGCTGTTTATACGGTGCGTACACCACGGGCGACGAATCCCACCACACTTCCGAACAGGGATCATTACGTTTAAGTCGCTCTATATAACCCAGTGTGCCCACAACACTTGCTCCTTGAGTAACGTGATCAATGAGGGTCGGTAACTCACGCATATCGGCAAAAGGTAACGCACCGGCTTCGGCCAATATTCGATGTCGAGACAACGGACCAAAACCCAGGACTTTTATACTGGCTGCAACGGCGGCTTGAATCCCTGTGACACTGTCTTCAATCACCAGCGCATCACAGGGTTCGACGTTGTAAGTTTCACACGCCGTTAAAAACACCAGCGGATCAGGCTTCCAACGCCCCAATTCATAACAACTGAATATTCGCCCTTCGAAATAAGGCCACAACCCCACAACGCGCAAACACTGTTCGATCTTATTGCGCGGCGCACTCGAGGCTACGCAATAGGGAATGTCCAGCACTTCCAATACGTCAAGTATCCCATCAGTCGCTTTCACATTAAGCGTCAATGCTTCCAGCGCTCGAACTCGGAAGTCCTCTTCAAACTGAGGGGGCAAAAAAACACCCAATAACGGTTCTACTTCGCGCAGACAATCGGCAATCTTTCTTCCACGAAAGTGCTCAATGAAATACACACTGTCCAGTGTCTTGCCGTCCTGTGCGTGAGCATTAAGCATGCCGATCAATACAGACAAGGTGATCTCTTCGCTTTGGACAAGTACACCGTCGCAATCGAAAATAACTAACTTAGGCAACGGCGTAGCTCCCTGCTCTGGTAGTTCCCCTATAGCTGCCGATAAATACATAGGCATCTCTTATAGGTGACTCCGCATGACTTCCGAACTACCAGCGGAACGGGTTGAGGTGTGCTTATAAGACACGGGGCAAAAAACCCTGTCAAACGCTTTTTAGCGGTTTTTTAGTATCTTATGGTTATTTTTTATTCTTCTGTTATTCCATTTTTCACCATGGTTGTAGTCGCTAATTTCACACGGCTGAACTTCCGTTGCGCGCCGCCAGTCAGCTACTTGAACTCACGAATTCAAGGTCGGGTGGGCAATGCATATCTCGTTGGAGCAACAAGTGGCGCTGATAACGGGCGCCAGTTCCGGTATCGGCGCCGGTGCGGCCAGGGCCCTGGCGCAAGCCGGCGCTGCGGTGGTGCTCAATTACAACAGCCAGGCCGCCCCCGCCGAGGCCTTGGCAGAGCAGATCAACGCCGAGGGCGGCCGGGCGATTGCCATCGGCGCCGACGTGTCGAAAGAAGCCGATGTGGAACGCCTGTTCGCAAAGACCCTCGAGGCGTTCGGCCATCTGGACATCCTGGTGGCCAACTCCGGTATGCAGAAGGACGCCGCCGTGGTCGACATGACCCTCGACGACTGGAACGCCGTGATCGGCGTCAACCTCACCGGCCAGTTCCTCTGTGCCCGTGCGGCCGTGCGTCTCTTCAAGCGCCAGGGCATCCGTGAAGGCGTATCCCGCGCCGCCGGCAAAATCATCCACATGAGCTCGGTGCACCAGTTGATCCCCTGGGCCGGGCATGTGAATTACGCGGCGTCCAAGGGCGGCGTTGACATGCTGATGCGCACCCTCGCCCAGGAAGTGAGTGAACAGCGCATTCGCATCAATGGCATTGCGCCGGGGGCGATTCGTACGGCGATCAACCGTGCCGCCACCGAAGGTGCGGCGGAACAGGCGCTGCTCAAGTTGATCCCCTATGGCCGGGTCGGCGATGTGGAGGACGTGGCCAACGCCGTGGTATGGCTGGCCAGTGACGCCTCGGATTACGTGGTCGGCAGCACCCTGTTCATTGATGGCGGCATGAGCCTTTACCCGGAGTTTCGTGACAATGGTTGATTTGAAAAACGAACCACAAAGCGCCATCGATGCCCACGGCATCATCGGCGACATGCGCAGCGCGGCGCTGGTGAACGATAAAGGCAGCATCGATTTCTTCTGTTGGCCGGAGTTCGACAGCCCGTCGATCTTCTGCTCACTGCTCGACACCCCCGATGCCGGCACGTTTCAACTCACCCCGGACCTGCCCAACGCCCGCCGCGAACAGATCTACCTGCCCGACACCAATGTGCTGCAAACCCGCTGGCTCAGCGATGACGCCGTGGTGGAAATCACCGACCTGCTGGTCATCAGCGAAGAAATCGACGACTTGCCCCTGCTGATTCGCCGCGTACGCGTGGTCAGCGGCACGGCCACCCTCCATCTGCGCTGCGCCGTGCGCCATGACTATGCGCGCGCCGCCACCGAGGCGAGCCTGGATAACGCCAGCGCCTGTTTCAACGCCGATGGCCAGCCGGGCATGCGCCTGTGCGGCAGCCATCCGTTGCAGATCGAAGATAACGCCGCCGTGGCCCGCTTCACCCTGGATCAGGAAGAAGGCGCCGAGTTTGTACTCGGCGGCCAGGACGATGAGCGTGTGGGCAGTGTCTGCACCGACCTGGCCCTGGCCCATACCTTGAAGTTCTGGCGCGGCTGGATCGCGCAGTCGAACTACCGCGGGCGCTGGCGCGAAATGGTCAACCGCTCGGCCCTGGCCCTCAAGCTACTGACCTCGCGCAAACACGGCGCAATCATCGCCGCGGCCACCTTCGGTTTGCCGGAAACGCCTGCGGGCGAACGCAACTGGGACTACCGCTACACCTGGATCCGCGACGCCTCGTTTACCGTCTACGCGTTTATGCGCCTGGGTTTTGTCGACGAGGCCAACGCCTATATGCGCTGGCTCAAGGGCCGGGTCAGCGATTGCTGTGGCCAGCCGACCAAGATCCATATCCTCTACGGCATCGACGGCCGCCAGGAGCTGCCCGAAACCACGCTGGAGCACCTCAGCGGCCACGGCGGCGCCAAGCCGGTGCGCATCGGCAATGGCGCGGTCGACCAGGTCCAGCTGGATATCTATGGCGAGTTGATGGACGCGGTGTACCTGGTCAACAAGTACGGCGAAGCCATCTCCCACGAGGGCTGGAAACACACGGTGGAAGTCGCTGACCAGGTTTGTGAAATCTGGAACCAGAAAGACGTGGGCATCTGGGAAATGCGCGGCGAGCAGCATCACTTCCTGCATTCGCGGCTGATGTGCTGGGTGGCCCTGGACCGTGCGATCCGCCTGGCCTCCAAGCGCTCGTTGCCGGCGCCGTTTGCACGTTGGGACCAGACCCGCCAGGCGATCTATGCCGATATCTGGAGCAACTTCTGGAACGAAGAACGCGGGCATTTCGTGCAGCACATCGGCAGCACCGCCCTGGACGGTTCGATGCTGCTGATGCCGCTGGTGCGTTTTGTCGCCGCCACCGACCCGCGCTGGCTGAGCACGTTGCAGGCGATCCAGAAAAGCCTGGTGCGCGACGGCATGGTCTACCGCTACCGCAACGACGACAACGCGATCGACGGCCTGCAAGGCACCGAAGGCGCATTTGCCGCCTGCTCGTTCTGGTACGTCGAATGCCTGGCTCGCGCCGGGCAATTGGAGAAGGCCCACCTGGAATTCGAACAACTGCTGCGCTACGCCAACCCGCTGGGCCTGTATGCCGAAGAGTTCAACAGCCAGGCCCGCCACCTGGGCAATACGCCCCAGGCGTTGAGCCATCTGGCGTTGATCAGCGCGGCGACGTTCCTGGACCGCAAGCTCAGTGGCGAGAAGACGACCTGGCAGCCCTGAGGCGCCCTGCCCTGCCTTTACAGGCAGGGCATCCCGTCATGTCTTTCGACTAGAGTTTCAACACCTGACAGGAGCCCACCATGACCATCACCGCCCCACTCCTCTACGTGCGCACCTCCATGCTCGATGCGGCGTATGAAACCCACGGTCCCATTGACGGCGAGCCTGTGATACTGCTGCATGGTTTCCCTTACGACCCGCGCGGCTATGACGAGATTGCGCCGGTGCTGGCCGAACGCGGCTACCGGGTGCTGGTGCCGTACCTGCGCGGTTATGGCCCTACGAGGTTTATCAACGCGCAGGTGATGCGCTCCGGCCAACAGGCAGCGCTGGGCAAGGATCTGCTGGATTTCATGGATGCGCTGTCGATCCCGCACGCCACCCTGGCCGGGTATGACTGGGGCGGGCGCGCGGCGTGTATCGTCGCGGCGCTGTGGCCCGAACGGGTACGCGGGCTGGTGACCGGCGATGGCTATAACATCCAGGACATTGCCAGGTCGCTCCAACCACGGGCGCCGGCGACGGAGCATCGGTTGTGGTATCAGTTCTACTTCCATACCCAGCGCGGTGTGGACGGGCTGACGGCCAATCGCCGCGAACTGTGTGAGTTGCTGTGGTCGCTGTGGTCGCCGTCCTGGGCCGAAGGGCCGGGGCTGTATGGGCAGACGGCGCCGTCATTCGACAACCCGGACTTTGTCGAGGTGGTGATTCACTCCTATCGCCATCGTTTCATGTATGCGCCTGGCGATCCGGCGCTGGAAGCCATCGAGCAGGCCCTGGCGCGGCAACCGGTGATTGCGGTGCCGAGCATTTCGCTGTGCGGTGCCGACGACGGCGTGGGCCCGCCGCCTCAAGAGGATGACGACGTGGAGCATTTCAGCGCTTTTTACCGGCGGGAGGTATTGCCGGGCGTGGGCCACAATATTCCCCAGGAAGCACCGCAGGCCACCCTCGACGCCCTGTTTGAATTGCTCGCCTAGGCCACCGGCGAGAACCGCTCGCGGTAGGCCTGGGGCGTCACCGACAAGGCCCGCATAAAGCTGCGGCGCAAGGTTTCTTCGCAGCCGAAACCACACTGCACGGCGATGCGCTTGATCGACGTGGTGCTGTCGGCCAGTTGCCGGCGCGCACTTTCGACACGAATCAGCTCCACCGCGCGCGCGGGCGTCTGCCCGGTTTCGGCGCGGTAATGGCGCACGAAGCTGCGCTCGCTCATGCCGGCCTGGGCGGCCAGGGTCGGGATACTCAGGTCGAGGGTCAGATGCTCGGCTATCCAGGCATGCAGCTCGGTGAAACGGCTGCCGCCCTTTTGCAAGGACAGGGTCACGCTGAATTGCGACTGGCCGCCGGGGCGCTTCAGGAACACCACCAGGTGCCGCGCCACTTCCAGGGCCACGGCGCGGCCCAGGTCTTCTTCCACCAGAGCCAGGCACAGGTCGATGCCGGCGGTCACACCGGCGGAGGTCCACACCGCGCCCTGCTGGATAAAGATCGGGTTGGGCTCCACGGTCAGCGCCGGAAACTTGCGCGCCAGTTCTTCGCAACGGGTCCAGTGGGTGGCGACGCGGCAACCATCGAGCAAGCCACTGGCCGCCAGCAAAAACGCACCGGTGCACACCGAGGCCATGCGCCGACTGTGCCGGGCTTTTTCGCGCACCCAATCCACCAGCGCAGGCTTTTCAGCGGCGCCGTACACGCCCCAGCCACCCGCGATCACCAGGGTGTCGCAGGGCTGGTCGACCGCCGGCAAGGGCTCGGCCACCAGCGCCAGGCCGGCGGAGGTCATCACCGGGCCGGCCTGGTCGGCGATCACCGTGACCGCGTAAGGCAACGGCACGCCACGCTGGCGCGCCAGGTCATTGGCCGATGCAAACACCTGCAACGGCCCGGTGACGTCGAGCACCTGGGCATTATCGAAAGCGAGTACGTGGACAATTCTGGGCATGGTTGGCGTGATTCGTGGGTTCAATGGCGTATTCGCCAAAGACTAGGCCGCTAGAGTGAGGTCGTCTACCCCTTTCTCGGAGCTTCATTCATGACCTTGCAGATCGGCTTTCTGTTGTTCCCCGGCATTCAGCAACTGGACCTGACCGGCCCCTACGACGTATTGGGTTCGCTGCCGGACGTGAAACTGCACCTGATATGGAAGGACCTGGCGCCGGTCACCTCCAGCACGGGCCTGGTGTTCACGCCGACCATGACCTATGCCGACTGCCCGACGCTGGATGTGATCTGCGTGCCCGGCGGTTCCGGCGTGGGCCCATTGATGGAAGACCCGCAGACCCTGGACTTCCTCAAGGCCCAGGCGCAGACCGCACGCTACGTGACCTCGGTGTGCACCGGCTCGCTGGTGCTCGGCGCGGCGGGGTTGCTGCGCGGGCGCAAGGCGACGACGCACTGGGCCTACCACGACATGCTCGCCCCGCTCGGCGCCATCCCGGTACAGGAACGCGTGGTGCGTGACGGCAACCTGTTCACCGGCGGTGGCATTACCGCCGGTATCGACTTTGCCCTGGTGCTGGCGGCGGAGCTGTACAGCGAAGCGGCGGCGCAACTGGTGCAGTTGCAGATCGAATACGCGCCAGCACCGCCGTTCGATTCGGGTCGCCCGGACACAGCGCCTGCGCATGTGCGGGAAGAAGCCAACAAACGCACCGCCGAATCGCGCAGGGTGCGCGGTGAAATCGTCGCGCGCGCAGCAGCACGGCTGGGCTGAGCCTGTACCTGTGGTGAGCGAGCTTGCTCACAATAAGAAGCTCGTTCACCACAACAAGCTCGTTTGGCCACAGACAGCTTGCTCACCGCACAACCCCTTCACCCCATGGGGTCAGGTTGGGCGCGACATCACCGCCAGGCGCACCGCCAGCACGGTCAGCACCGTCGCCAGGCCCCATTTCTGTAGCCAGGCGCCTCTTGGGCGCCTGGCGAAGAAGCGGCTCAGCACCCCGCCGAAAATGCCCAGCAGCAGGTGAAACACCCCAGCGATCAAGGTCAGCACGCCCCCCAACAGCATCAACTGCACGGCGATGGAGCCGGCCTGCGGCCGTACGAACTGCGGCAAAAACACCACAAAAAACAGCAACGCCTTGGGGTTGAGCAGGCTGTTCAGCATGGCCTGCAGAAACACCCGGCCAAGGGACACACGGTGCGGGCGGGCAGTCTCCAGCCCAGTTTTTTTCTGCAGCGTCTTGAACACCAGCCACAGCAGGTAGACCACACCCGCATAGCGAATCACGTCAAAGGATGGCGGCCAACTGGCGACCAACGCCGTCACCCCGGTGGCGGTCAATGCGGTCAGTAACACGTCAGCCACACCGATGCCCAGGGCCGAGGCCACTCCCCCACGCCAGCCGTGGGTGACGCCATGACTGATCACAAAGGCCATGTTCGGCCCCGGGGATAACAGCAGCAACAGCACAGCACCTGAAAAAACCGCCAGGGTCCCAAGGTCGATCATGCTCAAGCCCTCCACCGGGAAAAACCTGCACATTAGTGCGTGGGCCTGGGGCGAACAAAAAATTGTGCTGGATACATTGTTCATCGGCAATTGCGAATGGCCACGACCAGCGTCTAGAATGCGAAACATTATCAATTAAGACTGCTGCGCCAGGATGCCCATGTCGAGCGATCACCCACTGGACCATGCCGCCATCGGCCAGCTTTACCACACCCATCACTCCTGGCTGCGCGGCTGGTTGAGCCGACGTACCGGTTGCCGTGAACGTGCCGCCGACCTCGCGCAGGAAACCTTTGTGCGCCTGCTCAACGCACGCAAACAGCAGGCCGTGTTGCAGCCGCGCGCGTACCTGAGCAGCATCGCCCGCAGCTTGATGATCGACCAGTACCGGCGCCGGGAATTGGAGCGCGCCTACCTCGAAAGCCTTGCGCATTTCCCCCAGGCCGACGTGCCGTCGGAAGAAACCCGCCTGCTGATTCTCGACAGCCTGGAACGTATCGACCGCCTGCTCGACCAGCTCAAGCCGCGGGTGCGTGAAGCGTTCCTGCTGGCGCAACTGGACGGCCTGACCTGCGCGCAGATCGCCCTGCGCCTCGGGGTGTCCAAGGCTACGGTGGAGCGTGACCTGTCCAAGGCGCTGCATGCCTGCTATCGGTTGCGCTATGCCGACCTCTGACCCGCGCCTGCTCGACCAGGCCATCCAGTGGATGATCAAGCTGCGCTTCAACGTCGCCGACGACGCCAGCACCGCTGCGTTCGAGCGCTGGCTGCACACCAGCGCCGAACACCAGCAGGTCTGGCAGCGGGTGGCGGCGATGAATGATGAGTTCAGCCACCTGCCCGCGCAGGTCGGCCGCCACGCCCTGCACGGTGCACGTCGACGTATCAGCCGTCGCGAAGGGTTGAAGCTGCTCGGCCTGGTGGCTGGTGCGGCCGGCCTGACCTGGTTTGGCCGCGACTACACCCCGCTGCCCGCCTTGATGGCCGACTACCGCACTGCCACCGGCGAACGGCGTTGGGTGGCGTTGAACGACGGCAGCCGTATCCAACTGAACAGCGCCAGCGCATTCGACGCGGTATTGACTCAGGAACGGCGCCTGGTGCAGTTGCGCCAGGGTGAAATACTGGTCAATCCCGGTGCCGACAACCGGCCCTTCTGGGTACAGACCCGTGACGGTTACCTGCGCGCCCTCGGCACGCGCTTCCTGGTGCGCGAAGAGCCCCAAGGCACCATGCTCGCCGTGCAGCAGGGCACGGTGGCGGTGTTTGCCGACAACCACGTCGCCGGCGCGCGCCAAGTGATCAACCCCGGCGAACAGGTGCTGTTCGACCGCAGTGGCATTCGTTCTCTCGCCGCCAATGGCCTGGACCCTTGGGCCTGGAGCGAAGGCGTGATCAGCGCCCGGGACATGCGCCTGGATGCTTTCCTCGCCGAGCTGGGCCGCTACCGCAACGGCCTGCTGCGCTGCAGCGAAGCGGTGGCCGGATTGCGGGTGTCGGGCACTTATCAGTTGGACGACACCGATGAGGTGCTGGGCCTGGTAGCCCACTCACTCAAGCTCGATGTCACTTACCGCAGCCGCTACTGGGTGACCGTCACCGCCCGCGTTTAACATTCGAAAATAAATGAGGTGAATTCTCATTGCCGCTCGACCTGTAAGGAAAGGCCGATCAACAGGCCGGTTCTGTTCACTTCCTTCAGGAGCATCCCGCGGTCATGCAAGCGTTCCCCTTCCCACGTTCACCCCTCAAGCACGCGGTGCACGCCGCCTTGCTCGGCGCCTGCCTGAGCTGCGCAACCGCGCCGCCGTTCGCATGGGCCGAAACGCCGGCCAGCGACACCCAGGCCCGCGACTGGAACATCGCCGCCGGTTCCCTGGCCACGGCCCTGGACCAGTTCGCCCGCCAGGCCGGCATCAGCCTGTCGTATGACGCCACCAGCGTCGCCGGCAAGACCAGCCAGGGCCTGAGTGCTCGCCTGGACCGCGAGCAGGCGCTCGGCCAGTTGCTGCGTGGCCAGGGCCTGCAAGCCCAGCGCCAGGGCAACAGTACCTGGCTGCTGTTGCCGCAAGTGGCCGACAGCGGCGCGCTGAACCTGGGCGCCACCACGGTCACCGGTGAGCGGTTGGGCGCCACCACCGATGGCACCGGGGCCTACACCACGGGTGCGGTGACGATCGGCAAGGGCGAACACAGCCTGCGGGAAACGCCGCAATCGGTGAGTGTGATGACCCGCCAATTGATGGACGACCAGAACCTCACCACCATCGATGACGTGATGGAACGCACGCCCGGGATCACCACTTACGAATCACCCATGGGCGGCAAATATTTTTATTCCCGTGGTTTCAAGATGCTCGGCCAGTACCAGTACGATGGCGTGCCCCTGGACATGGGCAAGGACTACGTGCAGGCCGACAGCTTCAGCGCGAACATGGCGATCTACGACCGCGTCGAAGTGCTCAAGGGCGCGGCGGGCATGCTCAAGGGCGCCGGCACCGCCAGCGGCGCGGTGAACTTCGTGCGCAAGCGGCCCCAGGCCAAGCCCACCACCAGCCTGTCGCTGTCCGCCGGCACCTGGGACAACTACCGCGCCGACGTCGACACCGGCGGCCCGCTGAATGACAGCGGTACGGTGCGCGGCCGCGCGGCGATCAGCCAGCAGAATCGCGGTTCCTACATGGATATTTCCAAGCGCCAGGACCAGGCTTTCTATGGCGCCCTGGATGTCGATCTCAGCGCCGACACCACCCTGGGCTTCGGCGCCAGCCATGAAGACGTCGACGCCACACCGTGCTGGGGCGGCCTGCCGCGCTATGCCGACGGCAAAAGCGCCCACCTCAGCCGCTCCACCTGCCTGGGCCAATCCTGGAACGACTGGCAAAGCCGGCGCACCACCTTCTTCGCCGACCTCACCCATCACTTCAACGATGACTGGAAACTCAAGGTTACGGCCGTGCACAGCCGCAACCTGCAAGACACCAAATACGCCGCCAGCGAAGGCACCATTGCCTACGGCAACCCGACGCCTACGGCCAACTCCTATGCGGCGCTGATGGACTACGACCACAAGGACTTCGGCCTCGACGCCTATGTGGACGGCAAGTTCGAAGCCTTCGGGCTGGAACACGAACTGATCCTCGGTGCCAATGGCAGCCGTGGTACCCAGGACGATGTGTACGCGATCCAGAACCTGCCCAGACGCCAAAGCATCTACCAACCCGACCACCATTTCCCGGAGCCGGCCAACAGCACCTTCTGGCCGAACATGTATCGCGGCGGCACGGTGAAGGAAACCGCCACCCAGTACGGCGCCTACACCACCTTGCGCCTGCGCCTGGCCGAGCCGTTGATGTTTATCGTAGGCAGCCGCGTGAGCTGGTACGAGAACCGTCGCCAGTCCAACAACCTGGCCTGGGGCGAGTGGGCCTTGCAGGATGCCCGCACCCGGGAAACCGGTGAAGTGACGCCGTTTGCCGCACTGATCTACGACCTTAATGAGCACCTGTCGGTGTACGCCAGCTACGCGGATATCTTCCAGCCGCAAAGTTCCTATGCCACGCTCGATGGCGCCGCGCTCAAGCCGAAGATCGGTGACAACTACGAGCTGGGTATCAAGGGCGAATGGTTCGACGGGCGCCTCAACAGCTCCCTGGCGCTGTTCCGCGCGGTCGAGAAAAACGCGGCCGAATCCGATTACATCGCCCAGTGCCCGACCTCCGCCGACGGCTATTGCTACACCGACAGCGGCAAGGTGCGCGCCCAGGGCGTGGAGGCGGAAATCAGCGGTGAAGTGCTCGAGCGCCTGCAGGTATCCGGCGGCTACACCTACACCCAGACCAAGTCCCTGAAGAACATCGATACCGCCCTGGAGGGCGGTACGTCCAACACCTACGTACCTCGACACATGCTGCGCATGTGGGGCGACTACCAGCTCGACGGCGCCCTGTCGAAATGGAGCGTGGGCACCGGCGTCAACGCTCAGAGCAGCAATTACCGCGTGCAGACCATCAAGCTCGAACAGGCCGGTTACGCAACCTGGAGTGCCCGTGTGGCGTACCGTATCGACGACACTTGGACCGTCGCACTCAACGGCAACAATCTGTTCGATAAAAGTTACTACAACACGGTGGGTACAGCCTCCTGGGGTAACTTTTATGGCGAGCCACGAAATTTTACGGTGAGTTTGAAAGGCAACTTCTGATCTGGCGAAAGTCCCGCAGGCAGGGCACTTCGTGCGCCCTGCCACCCCCTCTTTGTCCCCCCTTCCTACCGCCTTTGAAAAAAGGTTTTTCCTTTATGCAGGAAAAATCCTGCATTTGTTTCTACACTCAAAAACACACCCAATCACCGCGTACCCGGACAAGGAATGTCAATAAAATGCCGAACAAAACACTGATAAACCTGTCTGCCCTGCCACCTCCGCACCATCGTCAATTCATTGACAAATTGATTAAGGGAACACTCCTGTAGTCACTACCCCCGCAAATTCCCTTCAAATGGATAGCCGCATTTGAATTGATAGTTGCGTATTACCCAGAGTAGCCATAGTTGGAAGTGCCCTCTAAAGCAGTTCGCTGCTTTATTGAACAAACATCCAAACAATAGCTCTGGCGTGCAATGAGGGATGTTTTATGCGAGAGAAGTCGTCCGTCGACAGCCTGTTTTTAACGCGCGCCGGTTTTGTTGAGTTCTTTGTTGTTTTCGTCAAGTTCATACATGGCCTGAGTGCCATTTTGCCCCCGCTGATCCTGGTGATGTTCATCGACCCGATGGACCCCGAACTGCGCGGGCACTTCCTCGGCCTGCTGGTATTTTTCGCGGTCCTGACGATCATTCTGTTCCAGGCCCTGGGCATCTATTCCGAAGAACTGTTCAGCAACCGGCTGCGCCTGAAAACCAAGGTCAAGGCCTGGTCGGCGGCGTTTTGCATCCTGTTGTTCATGTACCAGATCCTGCAGTTTTTCCCGCAATTGACCCCGCGTAACCTGGTGGCGTGGTACGTCGCCAGCCTCGGGTTGTTCTGCCTTGAGCGCCTGCTGATGCTGCGCCTGTACCGCAGCCTGATGCGCAAGGGCAAATACCTGCAACGTACGGTGATCCTGGGCTTTACCGACACCGCCATGCACGTCGCCGACCACCTGCAACGCAACGGTGATATCCGCTCCGGCCTGATCGGCTTTATCGACGATCGCACCGAGCGGATCCCCAAGGAATTGAGCAACCTGCCCCTGCTGGGCAACACCCGCGAGCTGGAAAAACTCATCCGCGCCGAGCAGGTCAACCAAGTGATGATCTGCCTGCCCTGGGCCGCGGAGCAGCGCATCCACGGGCTGGTCAATCGCCTGCGGCAGATGTCGGTGAACGTGATGCTGGTGCCCGACATGGCCGCCCTGCGCTACGGCCATAGCCGCATCACCGATGTGGGCGGGATCCTGATGTTCAACACCTCGCAATTGCCGTTGCGTGGCTGGTCACCGGTGATCAAGCGCCTGGAGGATGTGCTGCTGGCCAGCCTGGCGCTGGTGACACTGTCCCCTGTGATGGTCGCGACGGCAATTGCGATAAAGCTCGACTCCAAAGGGCCGATCCTGTTTCGCCAGAACCGCTTTGGCTACAACGACAACGAAATCCGCGTGTTCAAGTTCCGCTCGATGTACACCGACCAGAGCGACTTCACCGCCGAACGCCAGACCACCCGCCAGGACCCGCGCATTACCCGGGTGGGGCGCATTATCCGCAAGACCAGCATCGACGAGCTGCCGCAGTTGTTCAACGTGCTGCTGGGCAACATGTCCATGGTCGG